>NZ_SJJZ01000009.1 GCF_004331345.1 Kribbella soli
GATCACGATCTGGTACTCGAACAACGCCGAGGAAGTGGCCTGGGGCAAGCAGATGGTCGCGGCCTGGAACGCCGAGCACGCCGACCAGAAGGTCACCGCCCAGGAGATCCCGACCGGGAAGTCGTCGGAGGAGGTCATCGGCGCGGCGATCACCGCGGGGAACGCGCCCTGCCTGATCTTCAACACCTCGCCGGCGTCGGTCTCGCAGTTCCAGAAGCAGGGCGGTCTGGTGCCGCTGGACGCGTCCTACATCGAGGAGCGGTCCGGCGACGTCGCGCAGCAGTACAAGTCGGCGGACGGCAAGTACTATCAGCTGCCGTGGAAGTCGAACCCGGTGATGATCTTCTACAACAAGAAGATCTTCGCGAAGGCCGGAATCCCCGATCCGTCCTTGAAGACGTACGACGAGTTCCTCGCGGCGTCGCGCAAGGTGGTGGCGTCGAAGGCCGCGAAGTTCGCGATCTACCCGGCGCCGAGCAACGAGTTCTACCAGTCCTGGTTCGACTTCTACCCGTTGTACGCGGCCGAGAGTGGCGGCAAGCAGTTGGTTGCCGACGGCAAGGCAACGTTCGCGTCCGACGAGGGCAAGAAGGTCGCTGACTTCTGGCGGACGATGTACAAGGAGAAGCTGGCGTCGCAGGAGAAGTACACCGGGGACGCGTTCGTGGACGGTACGGCGGCGATGGCCGTGGTCGGTCCGTGGGCGATCGCGACGTACAAGGGCAAGG
>NZ_SJJZ01000001.1 GCF_004331345.1 Kribbella soli
GGGTGAAAAAGATGCCCAATGCCTGTGAACGGGGATACTTCAATTTCGGCATTGACTTTCGGCACGCTGTTGAGTTCTCAAGAATCGGACGCACACCGCAGCTTGGCTTTGCAGCCAGGCTCCCGGGGCAACCTGCATTACTTTACCGGATCAGATCCACCGAGTCAAGACCCAATTTTTCTGACCCTCCACCCGCGTCCAGTCGACCGACCCGAGTCCGAGGACACGTTTCGGCTGCTCTAGCCTTGGGGGGTTCGGAGCGGCCGGCCGCTTTCGCGTCCCGCGCTTCGCTCCAACAAGAAGAACATTACGTGGCCCGCAGGTGACCGGTCAAATCGGCTCCCGGTGTGCTGAATCACAGGCTTGTAATTTGCCTTCGGCAACCCGGATGTGGGAGTGGAGGCCACCCCACACCGGAGCCGTCAGCCCTGTGGCTGCGACGCCAGAACCCCTGCAAATGAACGCTTCCCACGGCGCAGCACCAGCACGCCACCCGGCAGCAGGTCCTCCGCGGCCGGCACGTACTCCGCGTCCTTCACCTTCTCGTTGTTCAGGTACGCGCCGCCTTCGGCGACCGTCCGCCGTGCGGCCGACTTACTCGCCACCAGGCCCGACTTCACCAGCAGGTCGCCGTACGTCGGCATCGGTTCGCCGGCGCCCAGCTCAAGGTGCGGTGCTTCGCGGAGTGCTGCCACGAGCGTCGAGCCGTCGAGCGACCCCAGCTCCCCCTGGCCGAACAAGGCCTTCGAAGCCTCCTGCACCCGCCGAGTCTCCTCGGCCCCGTGGACCAAGGTCGTCACGTCCTCCGCGAGCACCCGTTGCGCTTCCCGAGCCTGTGGCCGTTCCGCAGTCGCCTGCTCGAGCGCGGCCATCTCCTCCGCCGTACGGAACGTGTAGAACCGCACGAGCTGCATCACGTCGCGGTCGTCGCTGTTGAACCAGAACTGGTAGAACGCGTACGGCGTCGTCAGCTCCCGGTCCAGCCACACCGTGCCGGACTCGGTCTTCCCGAACTTCGTCCCGTCGGCCTTGGTCACCAGTGGCGTCGCGAGTGCATGCGCCTTGCCGGTGTCGGCACGACGGATGAGCTCGACACCCGCCGTCAGGTTCCCCCATTGGTCGCTGCCACCGGTCTGCAACGTGCAGTTGTGCCGCCGGTACAGCTCGAGGAAGTCCAGCGACTGCAGCAGCACGTAGCTGAACTCCGTGTAGCTGATCCCCTGCTCCAGCCGCGCCTTCACCACTTCGCGGCCGAGCATCCGGTTGACCGGGAAGTGCTTCCCGATGTCCCGCAGGAAGTCGAGTGTGTTGAGGTCCTTCGTCCACTCGTAGTTGTTGACGATCCGGGCCGGGTTCGGCAGCGACTCGTCGAAGTCGACGAACTTCTCCACCTGGCCGCGGACCTTCTCGACCCACTCGTGGACGATGTCCTTCGGGTTCAGCACCCGCTCGGACGTCTCCTTGGGGTCGCCGATCAACCCGGTGGCGCCACCAACGAGCCCGATCGGGTTGTGGCCGGCCAGCTGGAGCCGCCGCAGCGTCAGCAGCTGCAGCAGGTTGCCCATGTGCAGGCTGGGCGCGGTGGGGTCGAAGCCGACATACGAGGTGATCGGTCCCGCCGCCATCGACGCCCGGAGGGCATCTGGATCGGTGGAGTGGGCGATCAGGCCACGGCTCTCCAGGTCGTCAAGCACCTGAGTGCGGCGTTCGGTCACTAGTTCTCTCCTCGAGTACGTCGGTCAGTACTAGTGTCCCGTACGCGTTGGGGCTTGAGTGATAGCGGTGTCCAGGTGCGTGCATCGGGGTGCTTGGTCAGTGGCCTCGATGCGGAGCATCGTGGGCGCTGGGCAAGTGCCGCGAGGTGCGTGCCTGGGCGCCGATAGCGCCAAGCTCCAACGCGTACGGGACACAAAATGTCCTGTCCGACGAGGTAGGGCGACTCAGGTGGGTTCGGGACGCGTCAGCACCGAGCGGAGCTGTGGACGGAGCGCATGTCCGTCCGGCCCTTGCACCGTGACAGCGGTCGGCCGGTGTGGGTCGTGGGCGCCAGGGTCCGGGTTAGGGACCGGCAGACCGTGCGACAGGACCTGCTCGGCCGGGGTGAGCTGGCGGATGCCGATGGCGAGCACGTGGTCCGGATGCGTCTGCGCGAAGTCGCCGTACAGCTGGGGGTCGTGCTGGCCGTCGTCGCCGACAAGCACCCACCGGACGTTGGGGAACTCCCGCGCGAGCCGGCGCAGGGCGGTCCGCTTGTGCTCCTGGCCGCTGCGGAACCAACCGGTGTTCGTCGGTCCCCAGTCCGTCATCAGCAACGGCCCCGGTGGGTACCCGTGCCGTGCGAGGAAGCGAGCCAGCGTCGGTGCGGTGTTCCACGCTCCTGTGGACAGGTAGAACATCGGAGCGCCCGGGTGGTCCGCCAGCAACTCCTCGTACAGACCGGCCATACCTGGTACGACGCGGCGCGCCTGCTCGTCGCGGACGAACGTGTTCCAGGCCGCGATCAGCGGACGCGGCAGCATCGTCAGGATCACCGTGTCGTCGATGTCGCTGACCAGACCGAACGTGGCCTCCGGATCCGGGACGAAGATCCGCGCCCGCGCCTGCCGGTCGCCGTGGACGCCCAGGACGATCTCGTGCCAGCCCGGCGGCAGCACCACCGGCACGTTCAGGTCGATGAACCCGCCGCGATCGGTGACGGTCTCGAACGTCTGCCCGCTGACGGTCACCGTCACCGGCACCTTGGTCGCCGGCGCGGTCACGAACACGCGCCAGCCGCGCATCACCTGGTCCTCGTCGTACCGCGGCTGGTTGCGCGGGTCGCGTCCAAGCACCACGCGGGCCAGCACCCGGACGAACTCGGTGTTGCCGTAACCGACCTGCGGGATGATCCGCTCCTGCCAGCCACGACGCCGAAGTACCGCCTGCACCCCGAGGTTGAACCAGTCCTCGAGACGGGACGAGTAGTGCGGACGGGCCATACCAGAAACCTACCCGCCGCACGGGCCGCTAGTCGCCCTGCCTCGCGGTCCGCGGACACGTTTGCCGCGTCCTTCACGAACTGTCGGCGCTCTCCCCTACCGTCTCCCCATGACCGCTATCGGAATGTGCTTCCCGCGTACCTACCCGGCCGCGCTCGTCACGGACGTGGCCCGGCGGCTCGACCGTGGTGGCGCGGACGAGCTGTGGATCATCGAGGACTGCTTCTACACCGCCGGCCCGTCGCTGGTGTCGGCCGCGCTGACGTCGACCGAGCGGCTGACCGTCGGTCTCGGGATCGTGCCGGCGGTCGCCCGCACGGCCGCGGTGACCGCGATGGAGTTCGCGACGCTGGAGGCGCTCGGGCCGGGGCGGTTCCTGCCCGGCATCGGTCATGGCGTGCAGTCGTGGATGGGCCAGATGGGGGTTCGGCCGAAGTCACCGCTGACGGCGCTCGAGGAAGTGACCACCAGCGTCACCCGGCTGCTCGGCGGCGAAGAGGTCAGCTTCGAGGGCAAGACGGTCGTCCTCGACAAGGTGAAGCTGGACGCGCCGCCGGCGGAGGTGCCGCCGATCCTGCTGGGTGTCCAGGGCCCGAAGTCGATGGCGCTCGCCGGCCGGGTCGCGGGCGGTGTCGTGCTGGCCGAGCCGGCGACCGCGCCGTACGTGCGTCAGTCGGTGGAGTACGCCGGATCGCCCGAGGGGTTCGTGGTCGCGGTGTTCGCGGCGATGTGCGTGCGCGCGGACCGCAAGTCGGCGTACGAGTGGACCGCGCCGTGGCTCGGGTGGCGGATCGGTGAGCGGCCGCCGCAGCTGACCGCGTTGCCGTTCTTCGACGAGATGACGAAGCTGTACGACGAATCGGGCGAGGCGGGCCTGGTGGGGATGCCGAGCGACTGGTGGACCGCGATCGGGGCGGTCGGGACGCTCGACGACGCGGCCGCGCATCTGGAGACGCTGGAGGCGGCCGGGGTGCAGCACGTCGGTCTGTTCCCGGATCCGGAGGTGGAGCACGGGCTGCCGCAGCTGGATTACGTGCTCGAGCTGGCGAACCGCTAGGCGCGCTTTTTCGGGACGTGCGGGCGGTACGGCGAGACGGTCGGGTCGTCCGGGATCCAGAAGCGCCATGGGCGGTCGGCTGCCTCGCGCAGGCCGACGCGTGGTCCGGTAGCTGGTTCGCCGTCGAAGCCGGGGCCGTCGAGCAGCTCGATGGGTGAGTTCTTCGCCAGCAGGTCGGTGCCGTTGCCTTCACGTTCGATGCCGAGGGCAACACACAACCGCGCCGGACCGCGCGCAAGATCGCGATCGGATTTCTTCGAGGCCGGTTGGTTGCGGCGGAGGCGGGCCAGTTCGATGCCTTCGATCACCTCGCCGGCCCGGAGGAGGACAGCGGACGGCTGTCCCTTCGGGCCGGCGACGACGTTCATGCAGAAGTGCATGCCGTAGGTAAAGTACACGTACAGGAATCCGGCCGGTCCGAACATCACCGCGTTGCGGGCGGTCTGACCTCGGTACGCGTGCGATCCCGGATCGGTCGGCCCGTCGTACGCCTCGACCTCGGTCAGCCGAACCGCGACTGACCCCTCGGAAGTGGTGCTGCGCAGCACCATCCCCAACAGCCTGGGCGCCACCTCCAGCACAGGACCAGCCAGCAGAGAACGGCGCATGCGCAGCACTTTAAGCGAGACGAGTGCTGTGCTCCCCGGCGCGGGTCCGCAACTCCGCAAGTTGTTCAGCCACCCGCTCCTGCGCCGTACCGCCGCGGGTGTTCCGCGAGGCCAGCGAGCCCTCGACCGTCAGGACCGAGCGGACCGAAGGAGTCAAGTCCGGCGAGATGGCAGCGAGGTCCTCGTCGGTCAGGTCCCAGAGCTCGATGCCGCGCTTCTCACACTCCTGGACGCAGGCGCCGGCCAGTTCGTGCGCGACCCGGAACGGGACCTTCTGACGGACCAGCCACTCCGCGATGTCGGTCGCCAGCGAGAAGCCCTGCGGCGCCAGCTCTTCGAGACGGTCCGCGTTGAAGCGCAGCGTGTGGATCATTCCGGTGAACGCGGGCAGCAGCACCTCGAGGGTGTCGATGGAGTCGAAGACCGGCTCCTTGTCCTCCTGCAGGTCCCGGTTGTACGCGAGCGGCTGCGCCTTCAGCGTCGCCAGCAGACCGCTCAGGTTCCCGATCAGCCGGCCGGCCTTGCCGCGGGCGAGCTCGGCGATGTCCGGGTTCTTCTTCTGCGGCATGATGCTCGACCCGGTCGAGAACGCGTCGTCCAGCTCGACGAACCCGAACTCCTTCGTCGCCCAGAGGATCACTTCTTCGGCCTGCCGGGACAGGTCGACCCCGATCTGCGCGGTGACGAACGCGAACTCCGCGACGAAGTCCCGCGAGGACGTCCCGTCGATCGAGTTCGCCGAGGAGTTCGTGAACCCCAACTCGACAGCGACGAACTGCGGATCCAGCCCCAGCGAGCTCCCGGCCAGGGCTCCCGAGCCGTACGGCGAGTCCTCGGCAACCCGAGCGTCCCAGTCGGCGAGCCGATCCAGGTCCCGGATCAGCGGCCAGGCGTGGGCGAGCAGATGATGCGACAGCAGAACCGGCTGCGCGTGCTGCAGATGCGTCCGCCCCGGCATCGCCACACCTAGGTGCTGCGACGCCTGATCCGCCAGCGTGTTCACTTGCTCCACCAGCAACCGGCCGATGATGCGGCCGTGGTCCCGCAGGTAGCTCTTGAACAGCGTGGCGACCTGGTCGTTCCGCGACCGCCCCGCACGCAGCCGCCCACCCAGCTCGGCACCGAGCCGAACGAGCAGACCGTGCTCCAGCGCGGTGTGCACGTCCTCGTCCTCCGCAGCGGGGAGGAACTCTCCGGACAGCACGTCGGCCAGCAGCGCGTCGAGACCGGCCAGCATCGCGGCCAGGTCATCGTCCGTCAGCAGCCCCGCGCGGTGCAGCACCTTGGCGTGGGCCTTAGACCCGGCGATGTCGTACGGCGCCAGCCGCCAGTCGAAGTCCGTCGACTTGCTCAGCGCCGCCAACGCGTCGGCGGGTCCGCCCGAGAACCGGGCCCCCCACAATGCCGAATCCCGGGCGCCGCTCTCTCCAGTACTCAAGACACTTCCTCTACTTCGGTTCGCGGGCTGCGAGGGACAGGAAACGGGCGGCCAGGGCCTCGCCGCCGGTGGGGTTGCGGGAGACGACCATGACGGTGTCGTCGCCGGCGATGGTGCCGAGGACGTCGTCCAGCCCCACGTGGTCGATCGCCGACGCGAAGTACTGGGCCGCCCCCGGCGGGGTTCGCAGGATGACCAGGTTGGCGCTGCCCTCCGCCGACACGAGCAGCTCGGACGCCACCCGGGCCAGCCGAGCTTCGAACGCAGCAGCCTCACCGGCACGCGGCGTACGGTCGCCGCCTTCGCCCGGTACGGCGTACACGAGCTGGCCTGACGAGTCGCGGACCTTCACCGCACCGATCTCGACCAGGTCCCGTGACAGCGTCGCCTGCCCGACCACCAGCCCGGACGCGGCGAGCAGGTCAGCCAGTTCGGTCTGCGACCGCACCGGCTGCCGCCCGAGCAGATCGACGATCCGCTGCTGCCGCGCGGTCTTGGTGGTCGGTACGGCGATGCTCATCCGCTAAAGCTCCTTGCCAACAGCCACGACAGCAGCGCCTTCTGCGCGTGCAGCCGGTTCTCGGCCTCGTCCCAGACGACCGACTGCGGTCCGTCGATCACGGCCGCCTCGATCTCCTTGCCACGATAGGCGGGCAGGCAGTGCAGGACGATCGCATCCGGCTTCGCCTTGCCGAGCAGTTGCTCCGTCACGGCGTACGGCACGAACGGCGCCTCACGGTCGGCGGCCTCGGACTCCTGCCCCATCGACACCCAGGTGTCGGTGGCAACGACATCGGCACCGTCGACGGCCGCGATCGCATCCTCCGTCCAGGCGACCGATCCGCCGGTCGTCTCAGCGATTGCCGCGGCGCGCACCAGCACCTCCGGGTCCGGCTGGTAGTCCGCCGGCGATCCGATCACGACATGCATGCCGGCGGTCGCGCCGCCCAGCAGGTACGAGTTCGCCATGTTGTTGGCGCCGTCGCCCAGGTACACCAGCTTCAGCCCGGCCGTCGACCCCTTGTGCTGCCGCACGGTCTGCAGGTCCGCGAGGATCTGGCACGGGTGGAACTCGTCGGTCAGCGCGTTCACGACCGGCACCGACGACGCGGCCGCCATCTCCTCGATCCGCGCCTGACCGAACGTCCGCCACACGATCGCCGCGACCTGCCGGTCCAGCACCCGCGCCGTGTCGGCGATCGGCTCGCCCCGGCCGAGCTGCGACGTCTGCGCGTCGATGACGAGCGGTACGCCGCCCAGCTCCGAGATCCCGACCGCGAACGAGATCCGCGTCCGCGTCGACGTCTTGTCGAAGATCACCGCCACGGTCTTCGGACCCTCGAGCGGCTTGTGCCCGTGCCGGTCCCCCGCGAGCTGCGCGGCCAGCGTCAGTACCTCGTCCTGCTCGACCGGCGACAGGTCGTCGTCACGAAGGAAGTGTCTGACGGTCATCACGCCTCCACCTTGTCGAGCAGCCCTGGAAGGGCCGCGACGAAACTGTCCGCATCAGCCTTGCTGAGGATGTACGGCGGTGCCAGCCGCAACGCGTCCGGGATCGGATTGTTCACCACGAACCCGGCCTCCAGCGCCAGCGCCGCGACCTGGTCCGACACCGGCTTGGTCAGCTGGATCGCGAGCAGCAGCCCGCGACCCCGGACGCCCGCGATCAGCGGGTGGTCGAGCGCGATGATCGACGACGCGAGGTGGTTGCCGACGGCATTCACCTGCGCGAGCAGGCCGTCCCGCTCGATCACGGTCAGCACCGCCAGCCCGGCGATCGCCGCGACCGGGTTGCCGCCGAACGTGGTCCCGTGGTTCCCCGGCTGCAGCAGGTCCGCGGCCGCGCCGAGACCGATGCACGCACCGATCGGAATCCCGGCCCCGAGCCCCTTCGCGACGGTCACCAGGTCCGGCGTGATCCCCTCGGCCTCGTAGCCGAACCAGGTCCCGGTCCGCCCGATCCCGGTCTGGATCTCGTCCATCCACAACAGCGCGCCGTGCTGCTGGGTGATCCGCCGCGCCGCCTGCAGGTATCCGGCCGGCGGTACGACGACGCCGTTCTCGCCCTGGATCGGCTCGAGCACCACGGCCGCGGTCTGGTCGTCGACCGCCGCGGCCAGCGCCTCGGCGTCGCCGTACGGGACGAACTCGACGTCACCCGGCAGCGGCGCGAAGGCCTCCCGGTACGCCGGCTTCCAGGTGATCGCGAGCGCGCCCATCGACCGCCCGTGGAAGGCGCCGACGGTGGAGACGATCTTGGTCCGCCCGGTACGCCGGGTGATCTTGAACGCGGCCTCGTTCGCCTCGGTGCCGGAGTTCGTGAAGAACACCTTGCCCGGGACGTCGAACAGGCCGAGCAGCTTCTCGGCCAGCGCGATCTGCGGTGCGGAGGCGAAGAAGTTCGAGACGTGGCCGAGGGTCGCGAGCTGCGACGTCACCGCGGACACCACGAACGGGTGCGCGTGCCCGAGGCAGTTCACCGCGAGCCCGCCGAGCAGGTCGAGGTACTTGTTGCCGTCGGCATCCCACAGGTAGGCGCCCTCGCCGCGGACCAGCACCCGCTTCGGCGCGCCGAACGTGTTCATCAGCGCACCGGAGTACCGCTCGGTGAGCGCTGCCTGCGTGCCGTCGACGGTCAGCAGTTCGGTCATGACGGGATCACCTGGGTTCCACTTCCGGCGTCGGTGAAGATTTCCAGCAGCAGCGAGTGCGGCACACGGCCGTCGATGACGGTGGCTCGGGAGACACCGGACTCGACCGCGCGCAGGCAGGCTTCCATCTTCGGCACCATGCCGGACGCCAGCGACGGCAGCAACTCCGCGAGCTCGTCGGTGTCGATCTGGGTGATGATCTCGTCGCTGTCCGGCCAGTTCCGGTACAGCCCGGCGACGTCGGTCAGTACGACGAGCTTCTCCGCACCGAGCGCCGAAGCCAGCGCCGCGGCCGCGGTGTCCGCGTTCACGTTGTGCGCCTGACCGTCCTCGTCCGGCGCGATCGTCGACACCACCGGGATCCGGCCGGCGTCGATCAGGTCGACCACCGCCTCGGGCCGCACCTCGACAACATCGCCGACCAGCCCGATGTCGACCTGCTCGCCGTCGACCAGCGCCGTACGGCGTTCCGCGGTGAACAGGCCGGCGTCCTCACCGGACATCCCGACCGCGAACGGGCCGTGTGCGTTCAGCAGCCCGACCAGCTCCCGGCCGACCTTGCCGACGAGCACCATGCCGACGACGTCCATCGCCTCGGGCGTGGTGACCCGGAGCCCGCCGCGGAACTCGCTGTCGATGCCGAGCCGGCCGAGCATGTCGCTGATCTGCGGCCCGCCGCCGTGCACGACGACGACGCGCACCCCGGCGTACCGGAGAAAGACGATGTCCTCAGCAAACGCTCTCTTGAGTTTCTCGTCGACCATCGCGTTCCCGCCGTACTTCACCACGACGGTCTTCCCGTGAAACTGCTTCAGCCACGGCAGGGCCTCGGTCAGTACGGCGGCCTTCTCGACCGCGTCCGCGTGCGTCGTGGTCATGAGGAGTACGCCGAGTTCTCTTCGACGTACGCGTGTGAGAGGTCCGTGGTCAGGACCGTCGCCGACGCGGGGCCGGCGTGCAGGTCGATCAGCACGTCGATCTCCAGACCGCTCAGGTCCGCCTCGGAGCGGTCGACGCCCTTGCCGCCGGCCTTGCAGATCTGCGCGCCGTTCAGGGTGATGTCGAGCAGCGACGGGTCGAACGCGGTGGGGGCGTTGCCGACCGCCATCGCGATCCGGCCCCAGTTCGGGTCGGCGGCGAAGAACGCGGTCTTGCACAGGTTGTCCTCGGCAACGATCTTGGCGGCGGCCAGCGCCTCCGCCTCGGTCGCGGCGCCCTGCACCGTGATGCTGACGTGCTTGGTGACGCCCTCGGCGTCGGCCTGCAACTGCTTCACCAGGTCAGCAGCCAGGGCCGTGAGGGCCACCTCGAACGCCTCGGGGGTGACCGTGACACCGGACGCGCCCGAGCTGAGCAGCAGGACCGTGTCGTTGGTCGACGTACCGCCGTCGACGTCGAGCCGGTTGAAGGTCTTGCCGACCGCGTTCCGCAGCACGTGGTCGAGGTGCGGCTGGTCGAGGACGGCGTCGGTGGTGATCACGCTGAGCATCGTGGCCATGTTCGGGGCGCACATCCCGGCGCCCTTCGCGAACCCGCCGATGCTCCAGCCGTCCGCATGCTTGAGCACAGCCTGCTTCGGCACGTTGTCGGTCGTCATGACCGCGGTCGCCGCGGCCAGACCAGCCTCCGCGTCGTCGCCCAGAGCCGCGACGGCTGCATCGATTCCGGGAAGCAGCTTGTCCATCGGAAGCCGCTCGCCGATCAGGCCTGTCGAGCAGACCCCGATCTCAGCTGCCCCGACTCCGAGCACCTCAGCCAGCTTCTCAGCGGTCTTGTGCGTGTCCTGGAAACCCTCCGGTCCGGTGCACGCGTTCGCACCGCCGGAGTTCAGCACGACGGCCTTCAGCTTGCCGGCGGTCAGGACCTGCTGCGACCAGAGCACCGGCGCGGCCTTCACCTTGTTCGTGGTGAAGACGCCGGCTGCTACGTCAGCAGGGCCGTCGTTGACCACGACGGTGAGGTCCGGCGTACCGGCTGGTTTGATCCCGGCGATCACCCCGGCCGCGCGGAAGCCGGCCGGCGCGGTAACCCCGGCGCTCCGATCGACTTGAGTGGCTGGGGTAACTGCGACGGTCACGGGGCTACTCCTACGAGGGGCAGGGCCAGGGTCTCGTCGAGACCGGTGGCCAGGTTCATGCACTGCACGGCGGCGCCGGCTGTGCCCTTGGTGAGGTTGTCCATCGCGGCCACGACGACGGCGCGGCCGGCGCGCTGGTCCAGGGCGATCTGCAACTGCACGGTGTTCGCGCCGAGGGTGGCCTGCGTCTGCGGCCATTGCCCCTCGGGCAGCAGGTGGATGAACGGCTCGTCGGCGTACGCGTCCTCGTAGGCCTTCCGGAGCGCGGCGTAGTCGGTGCCATCGGCAACCGGTGCGCTGCAGGTGGCGAGGATGCCGCGAGCCATCGGCGCGAGCACCGGCGTGAACGAGACGCTCACCGGCCTGTCGGCGTACGGCGTCAGGTTCTGCTCGATCTCCGGCGTATGGCGATGCACGCCACCGACGCCGTACGCCGATGCGGATCCCATCACCTCGGCGCCGAGCAGGTGTGCCTTCGGGGCCTTGCCCGCGCCCGACGTACCGCTGACGGCGACGACCACCAGCTGGGTGGGGTCGACGAGCCCGTTCTGGACGGCGGGGAGCAGGGCCAAGGTGGAGACGGTGGGGTAACACCCCGGTACGGCGACCCGGTTCGTCCCGCGGAGCTTGTCCCGTTGACCCGGGAGCTCCGGAAGCCCGTACGGCCACGCGCCGGCGTGCTCGCCGCCGTAGAACTCGACCCACGCCTCGGCCTCGATCAGCCGGAAGTCCGCGCCGCAGTCGATCACGGTGACGTCATCTCCGAGCTGCTCGGCAATGACGGCGGACTGTCCGTGCGGCAGGGCCAGGAACACCACGTCGTGACCGGCGAGATTCTCCGCCGTGGTCTCGACCAGGATGCGCCCGGCCAGCGGCACGAGGTGCGGGTGGTGCACGCCGAGCGCCGTACCGGCGTTCCCGCCGGCGGTCAGGGCGCCGATCTCCACCTCTGGGTGGCTACTCAGCAACCGGAGTAGCTCGCCCCCCGCATACCCGCTGGCACCGGCCACCGCCACCATCACACTCATATGAATGAGTATGCCACGCCCCGGATGAATATCCAATCCCCCGCCATCCCCCTCGTACCCCAAATCCAACTTTGAGAACCCACCAACCACTTTTCCGCCCGTTTCGTGGTTGGTGGGTTCTCAAAGTTGAGGTTGGCGGGTGTGAGCGGGGTCATGTCACAGGGCGGCGGTGGGGCGTGTCCTCGGGGTGACTACGGACTTCGGAGGGTGAGATGGCGCGGGTTGGGATGGTGCATCGGCGGTCGTTGGTGGTGCGGTTGGTGGAGTGGGGTAGCCGGCGGAAGTTCCGGAAGGTGCCGGACCCGGTGAAGGTGGCGTTGCACAACCGGCGGGTATTGCTGTCGACGACGCTGATGGAAGCCACTGCGGAGCGGTGGAAGGCGCTGGATCCGGAGCTGAAGGCGCTGAGTGTGATGGTCGCGTCGGCGCGGATCGGGTGCAGCTGGTGCATGGACTTCGGGTACTGGGAGTTCCATCACAAGGGTGTCGATCCGGTGAAGCTGCGCGATGTGCCAAGGTGGCGGCACAGCGGCGTCTACACGGATCTGGAGCGAGCGGTGATGGACTACACCGAAGCGATGACAGCCACTCCGCCGGAGGTCACCGACGAGCAGGTCGAGCGGCTGCGGCAGGACCTCAGCGAGGAGCAGCTGGTCGAGCTGACCGCGATCGCGGCGCTGGAGAACTACCGCTCGCGGATCAACGCCGCCCTCGGACTCACCAGCCAGGGCTACAAGGAGTTCTGCGAACTGAGGCCGGTCCAGTGACCGACGAGCAACTGGCGCGCGAGTTCGCCGAGCACCGGTCCGTCCTGGTCGGGGCGGCGTACCGGGTCGTCGGCAGTGTGAGCGATGCCGAGGACGTGGTCCAGGAGGCGTGGTTGCGCTGGTCCGCTATCGATCACGACGACATCCGCGACCCGCGGGCGTACCTGATCCGCATCACCACGCGACTGGCGCTGAACCGGTTGCGCGAGCAGAAGTCGCGGCGGGAGCAGTACGTCGGCCCATGGCTGCCGGAGCCGCTGGCGACCGACGACGACCCGGCGGCCGCGGTCGAGCTCGCGGACTCGGTCAGCATGGCGATGCTCGTCGTACTCGAGACCCTCTCGCCGCTCGAACGCGCCACGTTCGTGCTCCGCGAGGTCTTCGATCTGCCGTACGACGAGATCGCGGACACGCTCGGCCGGTCCGAGGCCGCCGTACGGCAGCTCGCGCATCGGGCCCGCGGACATGTGCACGCGCGGCAGCCGCGGCATCACGTCGACAAGGCGCGCCACGACGAGCTGACGATGCGGTTCATGCAGGCGGCCGGGTCGGGCGACTTCGAGCAGGTGGTCGCGCTGCTCGCACCGGACGCCGTACTGATCAGCGACGGCGGCGGGAAGAAGAAGGCCGCGCTCCGGCCGATCCACGGCGCGGAGAAGATCGCCCGCTGGCTGTTCGCGGTGATCGCGGAGAACCCGGACTTCGAGATCCGGATGGGGACGCTGAACGGCGAGATCGCCTATATCGCGTACGACGGCGACGAGCCGGACACCGTCGCGTTCCTCAAGACCGACGACGGCCTGATCAGCGAGCTGTACCTGATTCGGAACCCGGACAAGCTGGAGCATGTCCAGTGAGCCGACCGTAGACTATCTGCAACTCAGTCGCAGATGGAGGTGCGGTGAAATACCTGGTGACGGAACCTGAGGAAGCGCTCGGTCCGGGGTTGCGGGCGGATCTGCTGGACACCTGGGTCGCAGCCACGAACGCAGGCGGCGCGGTCGGGTACACCGCGCCGGCGCCGGTCGAGCAGATCGCGGAGAACCTTGACGGCGCCCTCGGCCGGGTCGCGGCCGGAATGGATCTGCTCGGCGTGCTTCACAACGGTGAGCGGTACGTCGGGATGGGCATGCTGGTGAACCGCGGCAGCGCGCTGCAGGCGCACTGGCGGACGGTGCTACGGGTGATGGTCCACCCGGAGAGCCAGGGCACCGGCGCCGGCCGGATCCTGATGGAAGGTCTGCGCGGGTCCGCCGTCGACCTGGGCCTCGAGCAACTGCAGCTCACCATCCGCAGCGGCCTCGGCCTGGAGAAGTTCTACGGCCCCCTCGGCTACCGCGTAGTCGGCACCCACCCCCGCGCAATCCGCGTGTCCCCGACCGACTACCGCGACGAAATCACGCTGGTCTTGGATCTCTGATCATCTTTGGGCCCCCACCAACCATTTTCGAGCAGCGGAAATGGTTGGTGGGGGCCCAAAGATGATCACTTGCGGGTGCGGGCGAGGGCTATGAGGGTTGCGCCTAGGGCGGCTAGGAGGGTGCCGAGGGTGAGGATGATGGCCGGGGGGCCGCCCGTCGGCGGGAGTTCGGCGCGGTTGAGGGTGCGGGGGTTGTCGGTGGGCTCGGCGCCGACGGTGAACTTGACCGGTGCGGTGACCGTCTCGCCGGTTTCGTCGGTCCGCTCGTACGTGACCTTCGCGGTCCCGGTGAAGGCGGCGACCGGCTTGAGCGTGACGGTGCCATCCGTGCCGACCGACCAGGTGCCCGCGCCGTTCGTGACGCTCTTCGCGCAGGTGCCGGCCGGTGTACGCAGGCAGACCGAGCTCGGCTTGATCGTGCCGCTGTCGTTGAGCAACGGGTTCACCGCGATCGGATTGCCCGGCGTACCGGTTGCCGTGTCGGGTGCCGCCTTCGCGAGCAACGGTCCCGCGACCGTGACGTCGAGGAGCGCGGTGTCCGACGTACCGTTCGCATCGGTGACGCGGTAGGCCAGCGCCCGCGTCGTACCGACGAAGTCCTTCGCCGGCGTGAACCTGACCGAGTCGCCGACCACGAACGTGCCTTCGTGCGGCACGGTCACGGACTTCTTCTCCTTGCCGTCCGCCGGATCCCGCAGTACGACGGAACTCGGGCGGAGCGGCGCCGACGGGTCACCGGCCTTGTCGTTGGCGAGCACGTTCACGTCGACCGCCGTACCGAACGCCGTCTCCGCACTGTCGTTAGTGACGACCGGCCGCACCGGGACGACCGTCACGGTGATGGTCGCACGGGCCGAGTTCTGGTTGCTGTCCTTCACGTCGTACGCCGCCGGTCGCGCGGTGCCGGTGAACGTCGCCTCCGGGGTGAACGTGACCTTGCCGCTCGCGACGACGTACGTGCCCTGCCCCGCGATCGTGACCCGGTCGACCAATGCACCACCCGGCCCGACCAGCAGTACCGAAGCCGGGTCGAGCGTCGCGCCCGGCCCCGGCTTGTCGTTCGCGAGCGGGTCGATCGTCACCGCGACGTGCTGCTTGGTCCGTGCCTCGTCCGGTACGGCGACCGGACGCGCCTGCACCGTGATCGTCAACGCACCGGATCCGACCGTGCCGTTGCGGTCGGCAACCTGATACCCGACCGGGACCGCCACCCCCGCGAACCCGTCCACCGGCGCGAACCGGATCGCACCGGACGGCTGCACCGTGAACGTCCCCTCCCCCGGCACTGCCAGCACTGCTAGCGGATCGCCGTTCACCGGATCGATCAGCCGTACGCCGCCCGCGTCGAGCGGCGCACTCGCATCGCCGGGCTTGTCGTTCATCAGTACGGCGACCGTGATCGCGGCCTCGTACGGCGTGGTCGCCGCGTCGTCCTTGATCACCGGAACCACCGGCGCGACCGTCACCGTGACCGACGCGCTCGCTTTGTTCCCGGTCGTGTCGCTGACCCGGTACGCGACCGACACGACCCCGCGGTACGCCGGCTCCGGGTCGAACGTGATCTTCCCGGACTTCACCGTGAACACGCCCTGCCCCGGAATCACCGCCTTCGGTCCCCACGTCCCGCCGTACAGCTGGACCGACGCCGGATCGAGCTGCGCGCCCGTCCCCGGCTCGTCGTTCGCCAGCGGATCGACGGTGACGGTCACGTTCTGCTTGGTGCCGACCGGATCCGCGACCGCCTTCGGTCCCTTGCCGACCGTCAGCAGCAGCAGGCCTTCCGCGGTCGTGCCGTTGGCGTCGGCGATCCGGTACGTCGTCGGCGTCGTGACGCCCTGGAATCCCTTGGCCGGCGTGAACTTGACCGCGCCGTACGCATCGACTGCGTACGTTCCTTCACCGGCACGTGTCATCGTCTTGCCGTAGTGACCGGCCGCGTCCTTCAGCACCACGCTCGCCGGCTTCAGCGGCGCCGACGCGTCACCGGGCTTGTCGTTCGCCGGCACGTTCACCGTGACCGCATGCCCGTACGGCGTGATCGCGGAGTCGTTGACCGCGACCGGGTTGACCGGTATCACGGTCATGCTCAATGTCGAGGTCGCGAAGTTGCCGTCCGAGTCCGCGACCCGGTACTGCACCGGACTCGCCTTGCCCCGGAACGCGGGCAGCGGATCGAACTCGATCGACCCACTCGGCAGCACCGCATAAGTGCCCTGCTGAGGAACCGTCACCTTCTTGGCCGACCCGTTCAGCCCGACGGAACCCTTGTCGAGCTGCGCGTCAGTGCCCGGCCGGTCGTTGGACAGCACGTTCACCGTCACGGTCACGTTCTGCAGCGTCGACGCGTTGTCGGCGATCGCGACCGGCGGCTGGCCGACGGTGACGGTCAATCGAGCGGTCGTCTTCGTTCCGTTGCTGTCGGCCACCTGGTACGTGATCGGCGTACCAGGACCGCGGAACGTCGCTCCCGGGTCCGCGCGAACCGCTCCCCCGGCCGCGGTGTAGACGCCTTCGTTCGGGATCCGCACCGCTGCCTTCAGCACCCCGTCGGCCGGATCGACGAGCAGCAGACTGCCCGGCACCAGCGGCGCGGTCGGGTCGCCCGGCTTGTCGTTCGCGAGCACCTGCACCGTGACGCTCTTGCCGTACGGCGTCCGCGCGGCGTCGTCGGCCGCGACCGGGGTGATCGGCGTGATCGTGACCGTGATCGTCGACCGCGCCGTCTGACCGAACAGGTCGGCGATCCGGTACGTCACCTTGGTCGCCGTACCGGTGAAGCCCGGCAACGGGTCGACGGTGACCGTGCCGTCCGGGTTGACCCGGTAGTCGGCCTGCCCCGGGATCTTCACGAGCTTCTTCAGCGAGCCGTCTGCCGGATCCACCAACGTGAGGCTGCGCGGATCGAGTGCCGTCCCGAGACCGGCCTTGTCGTTGGCGAGCGGCGTGACCCGCACCGAGAGGTTCTGCTTTCCGGTCGCGGTATCGGGTGCCGCGGTCGGCGCAGGCGGCTTGGCGACCGTGACGGTCAGCGTTGCCGTGGTCGTCGTACCGTTCACGTCCGAGACGCGGTACGTGACCGGCGTCGCGGCGCCGGTGAACTTGGGCAGCGGGTCGACCTCGACCTTCCCGTCCGCCTTCGTCGTGTACGTCGCCTGACCGGGGATCACGAGGGTCGCGGTCGGCAGCTTGGTGGTCGGGTCGATCATCCGCACGGTGCTCGGAACCAGCGGCACCGACGGATCGCCGGCCGTGTCGTTCGACAGGACCGGCACGCTGACGTTCGTGTCGTACGCCGTACCCGTTGTGTCGTCGGACGCGTCGGGCTGCACCTTCGTCACCCGCGCGGTCAACGTCGACTTCCCGATCGCGTCGTTGCTGTCGGCAACCTGGTAGCCGACCGCGGTCGCAGTGCCGCTGAACGTCGGCAGCGGCTCGAACAACACCCCGCCGTCGGCCTTCACCGAGTACTTGCCCTGGCCGGCGATGACGAGCGACAGCACGGGCTGCGTGGGCGTCAGCAGGCGCACGCTGCTGGGCTTCAGCGCAGCACCCGTCGGCCCTGGCTTGTCGTTCGCGAGGACCGCGGCCACCACGGAGCGGCCCTGCAACGTGGTGATCGGGTCCGGGTTCGCGACCGGCGGGCCGGGGGCGGCGACGGAGACGGTCAGCTCGGCGCGCGCCGCCGTACCGTTCTTGTCGAGCACCTGATAGGTCACCGGCGTACCGACTCCGGTGAAGCCGTGCAGGGGCTGGAAGGTCACTTTGCCGGCGGCCACCAGGTAGGTGCCTTGCCGGGCGACCGTCAGCTTGTCGACGAGCTTCTTGCTGACCGGGTCGAGGAGCCGCAACGTCGCGGGCACGAGCGGCGCGTCCGGCGACCCCGGAAGGTCGTTGTCGAGCACGGGTACGACGAGGTCGGTGTCGAACGCGGTCGAGACCGAGTCACCGTTGGCGGTCGGCGTCACCGGCGTGACCGCGACGGCGAGCGTGGACTCGGCCGTCTGGTGGGTGGTGTCGGTGACGCGGTAGCCGATCGACGTACCGACGCCGGTGAACTGCGGTTTCGGGACGAAGTCCACGCCGCCGTCGGGCTTCACGACGTACTGGCCCTCGCCCGCGATCACGACCTTCTTCTTGAACGCGGCATCGGCCGGATCACGCAGTACGACGGAACCGGGCACGAGCTGCACGCCCGCGGCCGCGCGGTCATTGGCGAGCGGCTTGACGGCCACGCTGACGTTCTGCGGCGTGGTCACCGTGTCGGGGGTCGCGACCGGACGATCCGGGAGGGACACCGTGACGGTCAGCTTGGCGGTGGCCGCCGTACCGTTGCTGTCGGCAACGCGGTAACCGACCGGTTTGGCCGCTCCGACGAAGCCAGGCACCGGTTCGACGCGGACGGTGCCGTCGGGCTTGGCGACGTACTTCGCCTGGCCGACAACATTCACCATCTGCACGCACTTGTTGCCGTCGACGAGGCAGAGAGTCGCGGGCGCCAGCGGCGTACTCGGGTCGCCCGGCTTGTCGTTGCCGAGCACCGGTACGACGATCGCTGTGTTGAACCCGGTCGTCGCCGCGTCGTCGGTCAGGACCGGCGGTGGCGGCGGTGTGATCGCGAACGGGTAGTCCTCGACCTCGCCCGCATCAGCCGCGCCGGTCGGCTTCTCGACCTGCGCATCGGTGTACCCGACCCGCACCCGCGCGTACGACGCTCCTGCCTTCGGGGCGAGCTCGGACCACCGCAGCGTGACCGTCGTCTGCTTGGCGGCGAACGCGGCGCAGGCCCGCTCGCCCGCGTCGAAGGCTCCGTTGCCGTTGACGTCGATCCACGCGCACGCCCGCCCGGCCTTCGACGGACCGGCCAGCTGCAGGTCGGCCGTGTACGTCGTCTGGTTGGTACGAAGCGGTGTGAAAACGACACCGTCGTCGGCCTGATCCGGTGTCGCCGGGCCGGTCGTGCCGTTCGCGACGCCGGCGTTGTCCTCGGTGACATCCTTGCCGAGCTGTACGTCGCTCAGCACTGACCACGCCGCCCCGTACGACGCCGGTGCGTCGCCGAAGTCCTCGGGCGCGGACGCGAGGAGCGAGAACGCGTCACCGGACGATCCGTTGTTCAGCGCGGGCAACTTCGGATGCTTCGTGAACAGCGCCGACACGTCGAAGCTGACCTTGGTGACAACGCCGTTGACGCGAACCGATCCGCAGGCAGCGGTCGCGGAGGTGTCGAGGCCGGACGGGGACTTGGTGTTCACGCAGTTCGGGCCGGCGTCGTGGTTCGCGGCGGTGATCGTGTCGCTGGTCACCGAGAGGTTGTTGCCCTGTCCGAGTTTCGTGAGGCTGAGTCCGGCGGTGGTGAGCTTCAGGACCGAGTGCAGTTCGGACTGTGCGGTCGTCTGGCCGTTCACGGTCCGGGTGACGGATCCGCCGAGGCCGCCGAGGTGCAGCACCGGGTTGCGGACGGGCTGGGAGAACGCGATCGTCACCGTGCCGCGGTCGCCGCAGCCGCCGGTGGACGCGCAGTCGCCGGTGTTCACCACCACGTCCTGCGCCGGTGCGTCCTTGCCGATCGCGGGCTGGTAGGTGGCCGGCCCGACGGTGCGGAAGCCGGCCGTCGTCGGGTCGCCGAGCTCGGTCAGCCCGCTCGCGGTGATCGTCTGCCGGAGCCCCGAGCCGGGCATCACGGTGGTAGCGCTGTCCGTGAAAGGCGCCGTTGGCACCTGGTAGGCGGTCGCGGTCAGGGTGCCCAGGCTCAAGAGGCCGGTGGCAAGAAGAATGGCCCCCGGTCGGGTTGCCCGCATGTGTCCCGCCCTCCCGAGCAATTCAGGTGCATTGCTGCGGCCGCGTGGCGGGCGGGCCTGCGTAGACGTTAACGGTCTGCGCAGACTCAATGTTACGGGAGAATCACTCTCCGAGGTCGTAGATCCGGACCTTGCCGACGCTGTGTCGTCGTACGGCGAGCTGGTCGAGCGCCGGCGCAGCGGGTCCGTTGCGCGTGTCGGCGTACAGCCAGCGAACGCCGTACTCGTCGCGCAGCCTGCGCAGCACCTCGGCGGTCGGTGCGGTGAGGGCCTGGTTGGTGAGGGCGACACGGTCCGGCCACGGTGACGGCTGCTCGGTGTAGCGGCGGCCACCGTCGCCCTGCTTGGCCATCGCCTGGTTCGTGTAGGCCCAGCCCTCGATCAGCGTGCGGCGGCCGGCGATCCCGCTGACCAGGTACCCCCGGGCGTCGCATCCTGGCGCGGGCAGGCCCGCCGGACGGCACCAGGTGTTCGTCGCCACCACGTCGGTCGGCGCGGAGTGCTGCCCGAGCCAGAGCGCAGCCTCGGCCTCGTCCGGGTACACCCACCACCGCGCCGCCCGGTACGTCGGCGCCTTCTCGGTGTCACCACGTACCGCGCTCTGCAGGAAGGAGCTGATCGGTGCCGTCGAGAGCAGCACCAGTACGACGAACATGCCGCCACCGGCTTGTCGCAACGTCAGGCGCCAGACGAGCAGCAGGAAGAGCGTGATCCCGAGGACGACGAGCAACATCCGGGTGCTCAACCACAGCTGGCGACCGGTCGACGCCGCCGGCACACCACGCGCCCAGACGATCAGACCGGCATAACCGATCGACAGGACGAACGCGGCGATCGCAATGGGGACCGGACGACCAGAGGCGCGCGCACTGGTCGCTGCGAACCAGCCGGCTCCGGCCAGGCTGAACGGTGCCGCGGTGTAGACGAAGTACGACTCGCTCACCGACGGGTGGTCGATCAGCAGGTAGCCCGCCCACCCCGCGATCATCGCGCCGAGCAGGAACCACGCGATCGGGTCCTTCCTGCCGACGACGCCGAAGCCGGCCCAGGACATCGCCTGCAGAGTCAGCAGCAGTCCGAGCAGCAGGCTCAGCGTTCCGATCACCTCGCCGTGCGCCAGCGCCGGCAGGATCAGTCCGCCGTCGCCCGGCTGCGTCTTGTCGCCAGTGGCAGCGGTGTAGACGGGCAGCGACTTCAGTACGGCGAGAAACTGCAGCCGCGACCCACTGGTGCTGCCGGCCACCGTCAGGAAGGTGATCGCTCCGACGACGAGCAGTGCGACCGTCGTGCCTATCAGGCGCCACGGGAGCCGTCGCGTTGTCACTAGTAGGTACAGGGCAGCAAGGCCAACGCCTGCTACCAGCAACGGGAGCACGGTCGGCTTGGAGCCGCCGCCGACAACAGCGACCGGCACGATGAGCAGCCAGAGCCAGTGGCTGCCGTCCTTGAACAGCAGGTTGATGAGGAGGATGGATGTGGTGACAGCCGCGACCATGCCGAACGTTTGCGACGGGCTGAGCAGGCTGACTGGTGGTGCGAGGTTGACGCTCGTGTCGACCAGCAGGAACAGCTGCGGCGCAGCCAGCGCGAGTGCGGCGAGCACGCCGGTCCACCAGGTGCGGCTGACGACACGGGCGAGTGTCGCGCAGACGAGCAGCGAAACGACCAGCCACGGCAGGACCCAGAGCCGGAACAGCACGACCATCGGAGTGAGCCGCGTGACGTCGACAGCCGCGGCCATGTCGGCGTTCGCGAACCAGTGGTACTCGAGCCGCTCGTTGACGACCTGCGGGATCTGGGGCGGCACGGTGCGGGTCAGCTCTTGCACCATCGACAGGTGGTACAGGAGGTCGGGGTAGTACGCCTCGCCGTACGGCGGCATCGGGTGGTACGCCATCACGCCGAACGTGGCTGCGCCGACCATCACCGCCGCGGACACCGCCAACCCGACCGTCCACGCAACTGGTAGCGGTCTGGGCTCGGCGATCCGGAAGTACTGCCGCCCGACGAGAGCGAAGCCGATCAGGACGAGCGCCGGCCACACGATCAACCAGCGCTGCCAGCCGAGCGCGGTGAAGATCGCCCAGCCGATCAACTGCCAGGTCGCGCCGACGACCGACCCGAGTCCGAGGTCCTCAGCCCAGTTACCGGTACTGCGCCACGCGGCCCGCAACAGCAATGTGCCCGGCAGCGCGATCGCTCCGGCGAAGTAGACGGCGTACTTGACGAGCGGACCGAATCCGACGTCGCCGAGCGATACGAACCCACCGACCGCCACCAGGATCGGCAGCAGCCACGGGGCAGCCCGCTTCATCTGTTAGAGGGCGTCTTGGAACCCAGCGCCGCCGCGAGCAGGTGCCCGCCGAGTGCCGCGCAGTAGGCGCTGGGTTTCAAGACGCTCTCTCGGACTGAGTGCTTTCGTGAACGGGCTCCTGATGCCCGTGGTCCGTCAGGCTGTCGTATCCGACGAGGAACTGCGGTCTGCGCTGGCTCGACTGGAACAAGCGGGCGACGTACTCACCCAGCAGGCCGAGGCACAACAGCTGGATCGCGCCGATCACGCTGACCGCGAGGACCGTCGACGTCCAGCCGGGGATGCTCCGGCCGGTCAGCTTGATCACCAGCGCGCCGACCACGAACAGCCCGGACATCGCGCCACCGAGCAGACCCAGCCAGGTCGCCAGCCGCAGCGGCGCCGCCGAGAACGCGGTCACGCTGTCGAACGCGAGCCGGACCATCTTGGAGAAGCTGTACTTCGTCGAGCCGGCGGCCCGCTCCGCCCGGACGTACTTGACCTCGGCGCTCGGGAAGCCGAGCCACGGGATCACCAGACGGAAGACCCGGCCGTCGTCGGGGAGCGCGTTCACCGCGTCCACCACCCGGCGGGTCACCAGCCGGAAGTCGGCCGCGTCGAACGGGATGTCCTTGCCGACCAGGCGGCACATCAACCGGTAGTACAGCCGCGCCGACGTACGTTTCGCCCAGGAATCGCTCGAGCGGTCGGAGCGTACGCCGTACACGACGTCGACGTCCTGCTCACGGACGGCTTGCAGGAACTCGGCGACGACCTCCGGCGGATCCTGCAGGTCGGCGTCGATCGTGACGACGTACTGGCCGCGGGCGCGGCGGAAGCCGGCCGACTGGGCGGCCTGGTGACCGCTGTTGCGGAGCAGGCGGACGACCCGGAGCTGCGGCCAGACCTTGGCGGCGTCGAGGAGCAGCGCCGCAGTGCGGTCGCGGCTGCCGTCGTCGACGACCAGCAGTTCGTAGGTGATCCCCAGGCCGTCGAGCAGCGGGTGCATCCGCTCGAAGAACATCGGCAGCACCTCTTCCTCGTCGTACATCGGTACGACGACGGAGAGCTCGGGGTGGGTGTCCCGCATCGGCTGCCTTTCGGATCCTGGTGGGCTCTGACCTTACTAGCGCGGTCAGGAGGAGATGGCCACGGCACCGGTTCGGCGCGGGTCGCCGACGGCGAGCAGGCCCTCGGCGGGGTCCCAGAGCGCGGCCGCGACGCCACCGAAGTACATCGAGTGCGGCGGCATCGGGCGGGTCGGGAGCGCGGTCGACCCGGAGACCGGCAGGTCGTCCTCGTAGTCGACGACCACGTCCTCGCGGACGCGGACGTGCAGCCGCGGGTGCTCGACGGCCTCGCGGAGCCGCAGACCAC
This sequence comes from Kribbella soli, assembly GCF_004331345.1. Lineage (GTDB taxonomy): Bacteria > Actinomycetota > Actinomycetes > Propionibacteriales > Kribbellaceae > Kribbella > Kribbella soli. The sequence goes on from NZ_SJJZ01000001.1 coordinate 23,493, forward strand.
CATGGGTGTACAGCGCGTACACCTGGGCGAGCGCGGTCGGGATGCGGTCGGATCCGGGTGAACTGATCGCGAGCACGGCGCCGTCGCTGTCGCGGCGGGCCACGCTCGGGGCCATGTTCGACGTGAGCCGGGTGCCGGGCGCGAGGCTGTGCGGGCCGCCGTGCAGGAGCTCCTGCTCACCGAGCGCGTTGTTCAGCCAGATCCCGGTGCCAGGCGTGAGTACGCCGGACCCGTAGCCGGACGAGACCGTGATCGCGCACGCGTCGCCCTCGTCGTCGACGACCGAGACGGTCGCCGTACTCGGTGAGGTCAACGCGCGGAGGTCGCCGGCCGCGGCGAGGTCGAGCAGCCTCTGGCCTTCCAGCTTGCGCACGTCCTCCTCGTCGAGCTCGGCGAGCCGCTGCCCGAGTACGGCGTACTGGACCTCGATCAACCGCTCCAGCTCGGACTGCCGCCAGCTGCCGTCGGACGGTACGCCGTCGAGCAGCGAGAGCATCGCGGCGACGGCTACTCCCCCGACCGCGGGCGGCGGGTTGGTGGCCAGGCGCCAGCCGTGCTGGTTGACGACGAGGGCCGGGCGTACGACGGCCTCGTACGCGGCCAGGTCCGCGGCGGTGAGGATGCCTTCGTTCGCGGCCATGTCGTGGATCAGGAGTTCGGCGAGCTGGCCCGTGTACATGGTCTCGGCGCCGTCGCGGGCGATCAGTTCGAGCGCTTCGGCGAGCTCCGGGATCACGACCGTACTGCCCGCCTTGATCACCACGCCGTCCTCGTCGTGCACGACGGCGTGGCTCGGCTGGTGCCAGCCGAAGACGATCTCGTGCGTGTAGCCGAGGTAGTAGCCCGAGGTCCGGCTCAGCGGGAAGCCGTTGCGGGCGACGTCGATCGCGGGCTGCACGACCTCGCGCCACGGTGCCTTGCCGGAGCGGCGGTGGGCGAGGTCGAGGGCCTTCATCCCACCGGGGGTGGCGACGGAGCCGTGGCCGACGGTGGTCGTCGTACCGCCGCCGTAATCGGTGGTGATGTCCCAGACGCCGCGACCGAACCGGTCCGTCGGCAGGCCGCGGCCGGGCATCTCCACCCAGCCGTCGATGGTGACCGCGTCCCCACCCGCGACCTGCAACGTGACGAACCCACCCGAGGCCGGCGACACCACCCCGATCTCGTTCACCATCGTGACGAGCGTGGCGGCAATCGCGGCATCTACGGCGTTGCCGCCCTCGGCAGCCACTCGCACCCCGGCGTCCGCGGCCGCCGCATTAGGCGCCGCCACCGCCACCCGCGGGTGACTGCCTTTCATGTCAGCCGACCCGTTGGACGGCGCCGAAGCGGTCGACGGTGACCTGGACCGCGGCCTGGCGGGCGTCGGCGACCTCGTTCTCCTTCAGCGTCCGGTCCGGCGCCCGGAACCGCAGCGCGAACGCGAGCGACTTCTTGCCCTCGCCGATCTGCTCACCGGTGTACACGTCGAACAGCCGAACCGACTCCAGCAGCTCGCCCGCGCCCTCGGCCAGCGCCGCTTGCACATCGGCCGCCGCGACCTCGGCCGGGACGATCAACGCCACGTCCTCCTTGGCCACCGGGTACGACGAGAACGGGTGCGCGGTGATCGACTCCGGACCCGCCGCGATCAGCGCGTCGAGATCCAGCTCGACCGCACTCGACCGAGCCGGCAGGCCGAACGCCTGACAGACCTTCGGGTGCAGCTCACCCGCGTGACCGACCACGGTGCCTTCGACCGAGAACTCCGCACACCGGCCCGGGTGCCACGGCGCGAGCTCCACGTTCTTCACGACCGGCTCGACACCGACCACCGACGCGATCAGCCGCGCGATCTGTACCGCGTCGGCCCACCCGGCCGGGCGGCCCTTGCCCCACCAGCCGGTCGGCGTCAGCGCACCGGTCAGCACCACTCCGACGTGCAACGGCTGGTCCGGGAGCGCGTCGTACAGCGACTGGATCTCGGCGTCGCTCGGCCGTTGCGCGACCGACGGCAGCGGAGCGGGCTTCGTCTCCGCCTTCGGCAGGAACACCAGGCCGGTCTGGAAGATCGCCAGGTCGTTCGCGCCACGGCCGACGTTGCGCTCGGCGGTCCGGAGCAGGGTCGCGAGCAGGGTCGTCTGCATCGACGGCTCTTCGTCGGAGATCGGGTTGACGAGCTTGACCGTCGTACGGCGGACGTCGTCGGCCGGGACGCCCATCGCGTCGAAGTCGGCGTCACCCGTGAACGGGTACGACACCACCTCGGTCAGCCCCGCACCGACGAGGGCGGTCGCCACCCGGCGGCGCCGGCGCTGCGATACCGTCAGCCCCTGCCCACCCGGCGCGGCCGGCAGGACCGACGGCACATTGTCGAACCCGAACAGCCGGATCGCCTCTTCGGCGAAGTCGTTGGGGTCCCGAAGATCCGGCCGCCACGACGGCGGGGTGACCGTCAGCAGATCGGCGCCCTCGACGTGGGTGGACCCGACGGTGGTGGCGCCGACCTCGGCCAACGCCGGAGCGTGCACACCCGCGGCCAACGGAGCCGCGACCGCATCCGCCGCAGCAGCCTCGACCGTGCAGCCCACCGAAGTCAGGTGCCGAACCGTCTCGTCGAGCGTGATCACGGCACCCGCAACGCGGGCAGCGTGGTCGGCGCGGAGCGTGACCGGGGCCGGCTTCGGGTGGGTGTCGACGACCGTCTCGTCCGGGAGGATCGTGCCGCCCGCGTACTCGGCGAGCAGGTCCGCGACGCGCTGAGCGGCGTACCGCGGCAGGTTCGGGTCGACCTCGCGCTCGAACCGGCGCGACGCCTCCGACGACAGCTTGTGCCGGCGCGACGCCCGCGCGATCACGATCGGGTCGAAGTGCGCGGCCTCGATCACCACGTCCGTGGTGGCGTCCGAGATCTCCGTCGACGCACCACCCATCACACCGGCGACACCGATCGGACCGGAGTCGTCGGTGATCAGCAGGTCCTCGGCGTCCAGCTCACGCGTCTGGTCGTCCAGCGTCATCAGCTTCTCGCCGGCGTTCGCCCGCCGTACGACGATCTCCCCGGACAGCCGCGCCTGGTCGTAGGTGTGGATCGGCTGACCCAGCTCGAGCATCACGTAGTTCGCGACGTCGACCCCGATCGAGATCGGCCGCATCCCGGACGCGAGCAGCCGCTTCTGCATCCATCGCGGCGACAACGCCTTCGCGTCGATCCCGGTGACGGTCCGCGTGACGAACACACTGCACGCCTCGGCGTCATCCACCCGGACCGGGTAGCCGTTGGCACCGGACCCGTTCAGCGTCAGGTCGGCCGGGTCCTTCAGCTCCACGCCGTACGCCGTCGCCGCCTCGCGCGCGACGCCCCGGATCGACAAGCAGTACCCACGATCCGGCGTCACCGCGATGTCCAGTACGTCGTCCCGCAGCGATAGCAACTCGATCGCGTCGTCTCCCGGTGTGCCCTCGCCCGGCTCCAGGACGACGATGCCGTGCATGCCGTCGTCACCGAGACCAAGCTCGGCGCTCGAGCAGATCATGCCGTTCGACACGTGCCCGTAGGTCTTCCGCGCCGAGATCGCGAACCCGCCGGGCAGCACCGCGCCCGGCAGCACGACGACCACGAGATCGCCGACCTCGAAGTTGTGCGCACCGCAGACGACCCACTGCGGCTCGTCCTTGCCGATGTCCAGCGAGCACCAGCGGATCGTCTTGCCGTTCTTCTGCGGCTCGTTCTCGTACGTGAGCACCTTGCCGACCACGAGCGGGCCGGTCAGGTCGGACTCCTCGACGGTCTCCACCTCGAGGCCGGCCCGGATCAGCTTCTCCGCGACGTCGCGGCCGGTGACGTCGCCCGGCAGGTCGACGTACTCACGAAGCCATGACAGTGGGACCCGCATCAGATCTCCATCCCGAACTGGCGGCTGAACCGCACGTCACCTTCGACCATGTCCCGCATGTCCTCGACGCCGTTGCGGAACATCAGCGTCCGCTCCAGGCCCATGCCGAAGGCGAAACCGGAGTACCGGTCGGTGTCGATGCCGTTGGCCTGCAGGACCCGCGGGTTCACGACGCCGCAGCCGCCCCACTCGATCCAGCCCTCGCTGCCACAGGTCCGGCACGGCCGGTCCGGGTTGCCGACGGACGCGCCGCGGCAGACGAAACACTTCAGGTCCACCTCGGCCGACGGCTCGGTGAACGGGAAGAAGTTCGGCCGCAGCCGCGCCTCCAGGCCCTCACCGAACATCGAGACGACGAAGTGGTCGAGCGTGCCCTTCAGGTGCGCGAGCGTGATGCCCTCGTCCACGACCAGGCCCTCGACCTGGTAGAAGACCGGCGTGTGCGTCGCGTCCAGCTCGTCGGTGCGGAACACGCGGCCCGGGCAGATCACGTAGATCGGCGGCTTCCGGGTCAGCATCGACCGCGCCTGCACCGGCGACGTGTGCGTCCGCAGGACCTTGCCGGAGCCGGCCGGCTCGACGAAGAAGGTGTCCTGCATCTGCCGCGCCGGGTGGTCGGGCTGGAAGTTCAGGGCGTCGAAGTTCAGCCACTCGGCCTCGACCTCGGGGCCTTCCGCGACATCCCAGCCGAGCGCGGTGAACACGTCCGCGACCTGCTCGGAGATCAGCGACAGCGGGTGCCGCGCGCCGAGCTGCGGGGTGTGCCACGGCAGCGTCACGTCGACACGCTCGGTGTCCAGCATCCGCTCCTCGTGCTCGGCCTCGAGCACCGCGAGCCGGGACGCGAACCCATCGTTGATCGCCTTCCGGGCCGCGCCGATCCGCTGACCGGCCTCTTTCCGGGCCTGCGGCGGCAGCGCGCCGATCTCCCGGTTGGCGAGCACGATCGGCGACTTGTCGCCCAGGTGCACGGTCTTGGCCTCCTGCAAAGCAGCCAGATCGGCCGCCCCGCTGAACGCCGTCAGCGCCTCGTCGCGAGTCCGCTCCACCTCTTCGGCATGCAGCGGCGTCACTTCAACCGGGTCGTAATCAGTGTTGGGACCGGACATGGCTCGCTCTCAATTCGGAACTACTGCGGATTGCAGTCTAGAAACCCGAACCCCAAGACCGTGAATCGGCTGTCCACAACCACCGCCCTGTCCGAGAGGTCGGGGAGGATTTTGCTCCCGAATCGGCACAAAATCCTCCCCAACCCAGCGACACGGCGAGCGGCGGCGTTGTCCCTCGTCATGTCCCGCCAGCGACTGGCAGAGCGCCAATCGCACGGTTGGCGGTTCGCGAGACGCCTGGACGAGCGAGGACAGGTGGCGATGGCGGGTGACGACGACCCCGGACTTCGGCTCCACGCGACGCGAATGCGGTACTGCGACATGGATCCTCTCGTCCCGCCAGCTCCCGGCAACGCCGTACCTGCGGAGCGCGGTCGGACCCGTCAACGCCGCGTTCGGACCACAAGACAGCCACGCCGCCCACATTCTCGTTTCCCACGGCAGCGGGGACAGCGAGCTTGGGGAGGATTCCTTCCCAATTCGGGACGAAAATCCTCCCCAAGCCGGGGTTAGCCCAGGCGGTGGCGGGCGCGGATGACTCCGACCAGGATTCCGGCGGCGGCTAGGAGGGCGCCGATGCCGATGGGGAGGAAGACGGTTGGGTAGTCGACGACTGCGGCTGGGTCGGCCCAGGGCTCGTGGCCCGGTTTGGGCTCGGCGAGGAGCAGGTAGACCGCTCCGGCCACGTCGTACGCGGTCGAGAGGACGATGGTCAGGATCGCGAGGCCGCGGGCCCACTTCAGCACGCGACGGTTCCCGCGCGACCGGCCGAACAGCATGGTGCCGAGCGCGAACGGGAGCAGCATCAGCATCGACATCAGGACCAGGTTCGCGACCCCCTGATCAGACACGAACCCTCCAGCGGAGCGCACGCACCGCCCAGACCAGGGCCAGCAGACCGATCAGAAGGACCCCGAAGCCGATCGGGAAGAAGAACCTCGATCCGTCGTCCCAAAGACCGGCCGGCTCGTAGGTGAACTGGTCGACCGCACCGGCCAGCAGGTAGATCACCATCAGGATCGTCATCAGCCCGCCGGCCGTGACTCCGGTGACCGGCGCGACCACTTCCGTGCGAACCCTCTCGCGCCGGACGAGGCCGACCATCACCACAGCGGCCACGGTCGGGCCGACGATCGCGGCGATCCACGCCACCACGACCAGCGGGAGGTGGTCCTCTTTGTCGACCCCGCTCAGATCGACCAGCGTGTACGCCAGGAACGACAGAACTGTGCACAGCGCCACGGGCGCGATCGCCAGGCGCGCCCGCAGCGCGACGCGCTCCAGCCGGATCCGTCCGAGCGCGACGGACAGCAAGGCGAACGGGACCAGCACCAGCGCGGCCCAGACCAGCAGGTTGAAGGCGGATTGCTCGGTGCTCGCGTACTCCGGCTGAATGCGCGCGAGCTCCCGCTTGGTCAGACCGGATCGGCCGGCCCAGACGAGGTCGGCCGGGTCCATGTCGTCGATCCGTGCGAGATTCGCCTCGGCCGCGATTCGGCGTACGGCGGCGTGCTCGCCGGACTCCCGCATCAGGTGACCGACCGCGCAGTGCCGGCCGTCGGTGTCCACGAAGTACGGCGTACTGCGCAGGGCGGTGTCGTTGCGTGGGAAGGCACGGCTCTTGCGGTACTCCCGCAGTACGTCGAGATTCCGCAACCGCTCGGGATCGGCAGACGAACGGTGGCGGATCTGGAACTCCGCCGACCAGAGATGGATCCGGGTCGGCAGGTCGATCAGCCACCGTCGCGTCATGCCTGAATGCTGTCAGTGCACGGTGTCAGTGCACTGCGTCATCCACGGCCGGGGCCGTCTCCTGCACCTTCTTCTCGCCCTTCGGGAGGACCGCCAGGGCCACAACCGCCCCGGCGATCGCACCGATCGCACCGACCGTCATCGCGATCGACATGGCGTCGACGAAGGCATGCTTGGCCGCGCCGAGGAAGTCCGGGCCGAGCGCCAGCGTGTCGGCGATCGACTTGCGGGCCGCTTCCGGAACGGAGTCCGGCAGGGCCGACGAGTACGCCGCGGCGAGCACACTGCCCAGTACGGCGACCGACAGCGCGGCACCCGTCTGCTGCACGGTGTCGTTCATCGCCGAGCCGACACCGCGGTGCTCCGCCGGAACGGCCTGCATCAACAGCGTGTACGCCGCCGGGCCGGCCAGGCCACCGCCGATCCCCATCACCAGCAGGCCGATGATCAACAGCCCGTACCCGCTCGTGTCGGACACCTGCGTCAGGATGCCGAAGCTGCCCGCGATGATCAGCAGACCGAGCGAGATCAGCGTCCGGTCCGCGACCTTCTTCCCGAGCGTCGCCCCCAGTCCGTTGAACAGCGCCGCGGACAGTGCATACGGGATCAACGCCAGGCCGGCCTTCAGCGGCGTGTACCCGAGCGCGAACTGCAGGTACTGCGTCAACGCCAGCAGCAACCCACCCGCGGTGAACGACAGCAGCACGATCGAGAAACTCGTACCACTGAACCGCCGGTCCTTGAACAGGGCCAGCGGCACCATCGGATGCGCGCTCCGCTTCTCCCACACCGCGAACGCGGTCAACGCGACCACACCGACCGCGAGCGCGCCGAGCACCCGGGCGGAACCCCAGCCGTGCAGCGGGATCGAGACGATCGCCCAGACGATCGACGCCATACCGACGATCGTCAGGACGGCGCCCGCCGGGTCGACGTCGCGGGCCGGACCTTTCGACTCCGGGATGATCGCGAGCGTGCCGATGATCGCCAGGATCGCGATCGGCACGTTCAGCAGGAAGATCGAGCCCCACCAGAAGTGGTTCAGCAGTACGCCGCCGACCGTCGGGCCGGCCACCACGCCCACCATCGCGACCATCGACCAGCCCGCCATCGCCTTGCGCTGCTCCTCCGGCGGGAACACCGTGAACAGCAGCGACAGCGTGCTCGGCATCAGCAGCGAGCCGCCGACACCCATCAGGCCGCGGCACGCGATCAGCTGCCACGGGTTCTCGGCCAGGGTCGCCAGCATTGACGCCAGGCCGAACACGACCAGCCCGAGCAACAGCATCTTCCGCCGGCCGAACCGGTCGGACAGGCTTCCGGCGGTCAGCAGCAGCCCCGCGAACGCCAGGATGTACGCGTCGATCACCCACTGGATGTCCGCGGGGGTCGCGCCCAGATCGCGCATCAGCGACGGGATCGCCAGGTTGAGGACGGTGTTGTCGACCACCAGCACCATCAGGCTCAGACACAGGATCATCAGGATCCACCAGCGCCGGGGATGTCCCTCGGTGCCGGAGGCTTCGGACTCGAACGGTGTACTAGTCACTCGCACACTGTACGACGATCTCGTACGGTGTGCGAGTCCTTTGTAGGATGGACCTCATGAAGGACTGGATCTGGACGCGGGAGCGCAAGGCCGCGCCCGCGCGGGAGACACTCAGCCGGGACCAGATCGTGGCCGCGGCGATGGCGATCCTCGACACCGAGGGCGTCTCCGGGCTGAGCATGCGGAAGCTGGGCACCAAACTCGGCTCCGGCGCGACCAGCCTCTACTGGTACGTCGACACCAAGGACGACCTGGTCGACCTGCTGATCGACGAGGTCTGGGGCGAGATCGACGTACCCGAGCCGGAGCTGGCCGGGTGGCGGGCGGGTGCACTGCTGTTCGGGCACAGCCTGCGGTCCGCCGTACTGCGGCACCCGTGGCTGCCCGAGGTGATGTACACCCGCCCGAGCATCGGCCCGAACGCGATGTCGATGGGCTCCCGCGGGCTGGTGCTGTTCGGAGCCGCCGGCTTCTCCGAGCACGAGATCGACCTCGCGATGGGCAGCGTGATGTCGTACGTCCTCGGCACGGTCAGCGCCGAGGTCGCCACCCGCGAGATGGTCCGCAAGTCCGGCCGCTCGGAGGAGAACTGGGTCACCGACATCCTCGAACAGGCCCAAGCCGTGGCCGGCGACTACCCGGAAATGCAGAAGTCGGTCCGCCGCCGCACCTCGATGGACCTCGACTCCGGGCTCACCGAGAACTTCGTCTTCGGCCTGGACGCCCTCCTCGACGGCCTCCAGGCCCGCGTCAAGAAATAGATCCCCTGCTCAGCTTGTCAGGCCGAACCAGGGTCCCTTGGCCAGCTCGTCTTCCAGCACCTTGCGGTCACCTTCTCCAGCGACGTGCCCGGTCAGTTCCCGGGCCTGATCCAGCTCGGCGCGTGCGGCGGCCGGCTGTCCGGTCGCCGCCAGCGCACGGGCCAGTGCTTCCCGCGCGAACGGCTCGTCCCAGTCGGCCATCTGCTCCGGGAACGCCTGCACGAGTTCGAGACAGCGGCGTGCGTGCTGCAAGCCGATCTCGGTCCTGCCGATCCGCAGCGCGACCCGCGCGATCAGGTGCTCGCCACGGGCGTGGTTGGCCTCGTTCCCGGCTTCGAGCCAGTGCAGACAGGCGGCGTAGGCGCCGTACAGCAACCGCTCCTGGTCCTCCGTCGGACTGGTCTCGTCGATCTGCTCGAGCAGGTCCCAGGTCTCGTTGTTCAACTCGACCCCGAAGTACCTGTGCAGCTCACGTCCCTCGACGAGCTCGGTGGCGACCTTCTCCATCAACTCGGGCCAGCTCGCCAGGCCGTACTCACGGGCGATCGTCAACTGCGCGTCCCGCAACGTGAAGCCGGCCTCGTCGTACGCCGGGTGGTGTACGCGGGCCCGCTCGATCGCATCCGGCCGCCCTTTGGCGACCGCCTTCCGGAGCTCCTTCGCCCGGGCGCGCAACTGACTGAGACTCGCCTTCGCGGGCAGCGGCATGGTCGACATCGACAGTCCTTCCAGGACAACCCGCTCCGCTGAATCAGGCCGTCCCGAAGGGTCAACCGGCCGACACAAGTACTGCTCTCATCATCCAGGTGCACTCGGTGCTTGCCGCGAAGAGGAGGCGCCCTGGTGCGCGCTACCCCAACGCTGACACGCCCCCCAACCCAACGTCAACCGCGCCCGCCGCCGTGCCAGGGACACACGGCCCGGGCCGCGACACAGGATGATCGGGTTGGTGGCGGCACGGCCCCTCGCGGGCCCTGTGATGTGCAAGCTCGACAGGTAGTACACCGGCGAGACACTGTACACACGAACACGTTCACGCTCAGGTGCACTACCCAGCCACCCGACACATCCTGTCCAGCTGCAGATCACACCAAGTCCGACGCCGCCCTGGAACCCGTCGACCACCCACACATCAGGAGAAGAGCCGAAATAACCTGTGCGCCGCCACCACGACCTGTTCAAACGCCCGGTAGGTGGATCGGGTTGGTCCAGGCGCGGGCGCCGGTTGCGTCTTCGGTGGTGATTCGGCAGTGGGTGTTGCGGAACAGGTGCAGGGGGAACGTGCACTCGGTGAGGTTGGCGCCTTGGATCACCTCGGCGCCGGGGTGGCCGCCAGATAGGAGGATCTTGGTGGCGGGTGAGCAGTGGACGGTGATCTCGTCGCCTTCGATGCGTACGTCGTACAGCTCGGGGCCTGTGCTGGAGTAGAAGTGGCCGGCCTTCAACGCGGTCAGGAGGGCATCCGGAGCGAGAGTTTCGGCGCGGACGTGGATCCAGGCCTGGCAGGGCAGCGGGTCCTGGGGTTGCAGGTGGGCGTCGTCGGCGGCGTACGTCGTCAGTCGGTGACCGCGGTTCAGGAGGACATCGGTGAGGTGCCAGCTGTCGCCGCGGTTCTCGCGGTCGGCGAGGGCGTTGTAGACCTCGACCGAGTGGGCCGCGTCCAGGCTCTCGGCATCGACGACCGTCAGCAGCGACGCCGACGGGTGCGCCATCCCGACCCACGCCCCCGCGGCCCGCGCACGACGCGCCAGCTCGGGGCCGGTCTCCGTCTCCCCCGGCGGCGCGAAATCGAGCGGCAGTCCGACCGCCACGATGTGCCACGCCTGACCCGCCTCGGTCCGCGGCGCGTGCAACTCGGCGCCGATCAGCGTGGTGAATCCGTCCGCCCGCAGCTCCCGCGTGTCCGTCATCGGGAACCCGTACTCCGCGCGGAAGTGATCGGTGATCGCCACGATGTCGTACCCGGCGTCCCGATAGACCTGCGCGGTCTCGGCCGGCGACAAGGCTCCGTCGGAAAGGTTCGAGTGCGTGTGCAGGTTCCCGCGCCAGAACCGCCCCGGGAGATCGAAGATCATCGGCGCTGCGCCCGGGCTGAGGCGTACAAGCAGATCGCGGCGGCGGTGGCCAGGTTGAGGGACTCGGCGCGGCCGTAGATCGGGACCTTCACCGAGTGGTCGACGAGGGCGTTGATGCCGTCCGGCAGGCCGTGGGCCTCGTTGCCGAACAGCCACACGGTCGGCTTCGCGAGCGTGCCGTCGTCGATGCAGGTATCCAGATCGGTCGCGCCGTACCCGTCGGCGGCGAGCACCTGCAGCCCGTGCGCACGCCAGGTCTCCACGGCCGCGACGATGTCGACGTCCGTGCTGATCGGCACGTGGAAGATGCTGCCGACGCTGGCCCGGACCGCCTTCGGGTTGTGCGGGTCGACGGACTCCGACGTCAGTACGACGGCATCGGCGCCGGCCGCATCCGCCGTACGGATCAAGGTGCCGACGTTGCCGGGGTCGCGGACCTGGACGCCGGCGGCGACGAGCTGGAACGAGCTGTCCGGCAGCGGAACGGTCACCAGCGAGCAGACCGCGACGACCCCTTGCGAGGTGACGGTCTCACTCAAGCTCTCGACGGCGGCGCGGTCGACCTCGAACCACGGGACGCCGGCCGCCGCGGCGAGGTCGTAGAGGTCACGATGCCGGGTCGCCAGCGCGGGTTCGGCGTACACCTCGATGACGAGCTCGCGATGCTCGAGGGCCTCCCGGACCGCCTGTGGGCCTTCGACCAGGAATCGTCCGATCTTGCGCCGGAACGCACGAGTGGCGAGCCGCCGGGCCTGTTTGATCCGCGCGGATTGCGCGGTCAGCAGACCGGGACTCGCCACTTGCTTGCTTACTTCAGTGGTCTGCGGCTCAGGCCGCGGCGTCGCTCTTCGGCGCGTTCACGTCGGTCGGCAGGGCGGCCTTGGCCAGCTGCACGAGCGCGGAGAACGCGGCCGGGTCGTTGACGGCGAGGTCGGCGAGGATCTTGCGGTCCACCTCGACCTCGGCCAGGCGCAGACCCTGGATGAAGCGGTTGTAGGTCAGGTCCTCGGCGCGGACCGCGGCGTTGATGCGCTGGATCCACAGCTTCCGGAAGTCGCCCTTGCGCGCCTTGCGGTCACGGTAGGCGTAGACCAGCGAGTGGGTGACCTGCTCCTTGGCCTTGCGGTACAGCCGCGAGCGCTGGCCGCGGTAACCGCTGGCCTGCTCGAGTACGACCCGGCGCTTCTTGTGGGCGTTGACTGCCCGCTTCACGCGTGCCATGAGGTGTTACTCCTTGTATTTCTGCGCCGGAGACAGGATTGCCCACGCGGCGGGGGATGTTCGGGAGGGGCGAGGCGGAGGCCTCAGATGCCGAGAAGCTTCTTGGCCTTCTTGACGTACGCCGGGGCGACCTCGACGGTGCCGGACAGGCGGCGCTTGCGCTTCGAGGACTTCGCCTCGGCGAGGTGGCGGACACCGGTCTGCTCACGGCGGATCTTGCCCGACCCGGTGACCCGGACGCGCTTCTTCATCCCCGAGTGGGTCTTCATCTTCGGCATGGCTGTTGTGCTCCTGATTTTCTTCGTTGACTCGATCGTCGGTACGACGGGCTCCGGCTGCCTCGGGCGGCCGGAGCGTTCCGTCACTCCGGGTCGAGGTTGTCGGCCGGACCCTTCGGCTTCTTGGTGACACCGGCGGCGCGTTCGGCCTCGTGGGCCTGCACCTGCTCGGCGCGCTCCTGGCGCTCGGCCTCTTCATCGGCCTCCCGCGCGGCCTTGCGCTCTGCCTTCTCGGCTTCCACGTCCACGCGCGCTTCGGACTTCTTCTTGTGCGGTCCGAGCACCATGATCATGTTCCGGCCGTCCTGACGCGGCGAGGACTCGACGAAGCCGAGCTCGGTGACGTCTTCGGCCAGCCGCTGCAGCAACCGGAACCCGAGCTCGGGCCGGGACTGCTCACGTCCGCGGAACATAATGGTGATCTTGACCTTGTCCCCGGCCTTCAGGAACCGCACTACGTGACCCTTCTTGGTCTCGTAGTCGTGCGGGTCGATCTTCGGCCGCAGCTTCATCTCTTTGATGACGGTGTTGGTCTGGTTCCGGCGGGACTCGCGCGCCTTCTGCGCGGTCTCGTACTTGTACTTGCCGAAATCCATCAACTTGCAGACCGGAGGCCGGGCGGTTGCGGCGACCTCGACCAGGTCGAGATCGGCTTCCTGGGCCAGCCGAAGTGCGTCCTCGATCCGGACGATGCCTACCTGCTCACCGTTCGGTCCGACCAGCCGCACCTCGGGAACGCGGATGCGCTCGTTGACGCGCAAATCAGTGGTGATGGGTCCTCCTGGGTTGAACTCGTACTGGGTGCCACCTCGCAATCACCGCGAGCCCCCTGAAAAACACGAAGGCCCTCGTGCGATCACACGAAGGCCCAATTCCCAGATGCACGTCGCCCCAACCCTGCGGCTGGTACGCCGTACTGTCGCTGTGATCCTCCGGATGTCCTCCAGTGGCTCTCAGCGTGACCGGGACCCGCCGACTGTTCATCGACTGGGTGGGAGGTGGCCCTCCGCTTAGACTCGAACCACTGGCGGTCCTGAACTATTCCGCTCAGGGGTCACCAATGGACCGGGTCGGTCGCCATGCAAGAGTAGCAGCATGACCGACGCAGATGCCACCTCACAGCCTGACCCCCTCTCGACCGCGTCCCGCGACATCGCCGAGGTCCCCGCCGTGGAGATCATCTCCACCGCCGCGCTGCACCTGATGAGCGCCGCCGCCGTCAACCTCGGCCTGGCCGCGGACCTCCCGAACCACAAGGACCTCGACGAGGCCCGCTCGCTGATCGACTCGCTGGCCGGCCTCCTGGACGCCGCCGCTCCCTCGCTGGGCCACCACCACGCCGCGCCGTTGAAGGACGGCCTCCGCTCCCTCCAGCTCGCCTTCCGCGAAGCCAGCACCATCCAGGACGAGGCCGGCCAGGGTCCCGGCGAGAAGTACACCGGCGCGGTGTACCCCTCGGCCACACAGAGGTCTTGAGTCAGGGGTCTTGAGGCAGGGGTCTTGAGGCAGGGGTCTTGAGGCAGGGGTCTTGAGCTGGAGCGCGCTCCAGCTCCTAGCGTCGGGGAGATGGACTACAAGAATCTCGGAACGACAGGTCTGAAGGTCAGTGAGCTCTGCCTGGGCGCGATGATGTTCGGCGACCGGACGGACGAGCAGGACAGCCGGAAGATCCTGCAGAAGTTCACCGACGTCGGCGGGACGTTCATCGACACGGCCGATGTGTACGGCGCCGGCGCGTCGGAGGAGGTGCTCGGACGCTGGCTGAAGACGCAGCAACGCTCCGACTACGTCATCGCCACCAAGGTCTGGGGACGGGTCGGCCCGCGGCCGACGGATCAAGGACTGTCCCGCAAACACATCCTCGACGCGATCGACGCGAGCCTGCGGCGCCTCGGCACCGACTACGTCGACCTCTACCAACTCCATCTCTGGGACGACAGCGTGCCGCTCGCCGAGTCGCTGTCGACACTGGACGGCCTCGTGCGGGCCGGCAAGGTCCGCTACATCGGGGTCAGCAACTTCCGCGGCTGGCAACTGCAGAAGGCCGTCGACCTGTGCGCGCAGAACGGCTGGGAGCCGCTGTCCAGCCTCCAGCCGCTCTACACCTTGCTGGACCGATCGCCCGAGTGGGAGCTGCTGCCGGTCTGCAGGAACGAGGGCCTCGGCGTCATCACCTGGTCGCCCCTGCGTTCAGGCTGGTTGTCCGGAGCGTTCCGGCGCGGCATGACCGCACCGCCCACGGACAGCAAGGTCACCACGCCTGGCACCCATTCCTGGGACCGCTACGCCAATGAGCACACGTGGCACGTGATCGACGAACTGACGGCGGTCGCGGCCGAGACCGGTCGCACCCTCCCCCAGGTCGCTGTCCGCTGGCTCATGCAGCGTCCGGGCGTGACCGCACCGATCATCGGTCCGCGAACGCCGGAGTACCTGGACGACCTTCTCGGCGCCGCGGAGTTCTCGCTCGCGCCGGAGCACCAGGAGCGGCTCGACGTCGCCAGCCGGCCGGAGTCGGTCCCTTATCCCTACTTCTTCGACTGACCCGCTTCTCCGCGGTAGTGGGCGATCTTGTCGTCCAGTACGCCGAGCGCGAGGTTCATCTTCGCGATCTCACCGTGCAGCCGGGACCGGTGCTCCTCGAGCAGCTCGACCACACCGGTCGGGCCGCCCGAGCGGTCCCGCAACCGGCCCATCAAGCGCTGCAGGTCGCTGATGCCGAGTCCGGCGTTGCGCAGGCACACCAGAAGCCCGACCCAGGCCATGTCATGGTCGCTGTAGACGCGGCGGCCCGTGGTAGTTCGACGTACCGGACCGAACAGTCCGAGACGTTCGTAGTAGCGCAGGGTGTCCAAACTCAGACCGGTGCGCTCGGACGCCTCGGCCGGTGCGTACGTAGTCATGAGGTCCATCCTGTGTCCTGGAGTGCGCTCCAGGTCAACTACGGTGAGGCGTTGTGACTCATGACGGCGTGCCGGCTCCGGTGGCGAAGCTCGATGCGCGGCAGTTGCTGCGGGACGTCAATCAGGCGACCGGTGCCGGGCTGGAGTTCCTGGGGCAGGCGGGCCTGGGCGAGGTCGGTGCCGCGTTCGTGCGGTGGCCGGACGGGCGGGACGGCGTATTGACGCGCGGATACGGTTCCCTCGCCGACCTTCGGCGTACGGCGGAAGCTCTCGAGGCAGCGCGGCGGGGCGGGCTGGCTGTCCCGCAGTACCAGCTACTGGCGGACCTGCCGGATGGCATCGGCATAGTGCAGGAGCGGCTGCCGGGCCGGCCACCGGAGACGGTCGACCGCGCGTTTCTGGAGTCGATGATCGCCCTGACCGACCACTTCACCGGCCTGGCACCCGACCTGCCGGTCCCGTCGATGTACCTGCTCGAAAGCGGTCCCGGCTTCTGTCTGCACGAGTCCCTCCAGCGGTACGACGACCGCACCCGGAGGCTCCTGGACCGGATCCACGAGGTCGGCCGGGACGAGCCGAGCGGCATGACCGGCGACGACCTGGTGCACCTCGACTTCCACGCCAACAACGTGCTGACCGACGCCGGACGGATCACCGGGATCGTCGACTGGGACGGCATCGGCCGCGGCGACCGCCTGTTCGCGCTGGTCACCCTGCGGTTCGACGCCCACGTCCGTCTCCCCGACGCGGACCTGACCTGGTACGACGAGCTCCTCGAGCGCACCCTCGACCCCGCCGTACTGCGCCTCTACTGGGCCCACATGTCCTTGCGCCAGGTCGACTGGTCCATCCGCCACCACACCCCCGCCGACACCACCCAGTGGCTCGACTTCACCGAAACTCGGATGAGCTGACAACCCTTTTCGGGCCTGGCCGAAACGGGCTCGAACCAGATGCCGGCGGCCCTGCCAGCGAACTAGTTTCGGTGGTGGGTCTTCACTCGGGGGGCCCTTGAGGTTAAGGGGAAACCATGCGCAAGATTGCGATGAGCGTGGTCGGGATCGCCGCTGCTGTGATCGGTACGGGCGCGGCGCTGGCGCCGACGGCGAACGCAGCCACGACCGGGACGACGGCGTCCTGCCCGTCGGGTGCGGTCTGTCTGCGGGAGCCCAACGGCAGCATTCTCAGCAAGAACATCTGGTACAGCTACGGCGCGCACAACCTGTCGAACGTGACCGGCACCAAGGTCCTGATCAACAGCCAGACCGGGGGCGCGGGCTTCGCCATCTGCAAGGGCTACAACGGGACGAACTGCTACCCGGTGCAGCGCTACACCGGCGCGTACCTGCCGTACGACTTCACCCCGATCAACTCGATCGTGCTCGTGAAGTAGTTCGACAACAGGAACCGGCTCCGACCTTGCAGGGTCGGAGCCGGTTTCGCTGTGGTCAGAGGCTAGCCCTTGACCGCGCCTTCCTCGACGCCCTTGAAGAAGAAGCGTTGCAGGGTGGCGAAGACGATCACGATCGGGATGAACGCGATCATCGTGCCGGCCGCGATCAGCCGCGGGTTGTTGCTGAACGTGCCGGACAGATACTGCAGGCCGACGGTCAGCGTGTACTTGTTCGGATCGGTCAGCACGATCAGCGGCCACAGGAAGTCGTCCCACGCGCCGATGAACGCGAAGATCGCGACCACGCTGATCGTCCCGCGCACCGACGGCAGGCCGATGTACAGGAACCGTTGCCACGCGTTCGCCCCGTCCACGACCGCGGCCTGGTCGACTTCGACCGGCAAGGACCGGAACGCGTTGTACATCAGCAGCACGTTCAGCGCACCGA
Organism: Kribbella soli; assembly: GCF_004331345.1. GTDB lineage: Bacteria > Actinomycetota > Actinomycetes > Propionibacteriales > Kribbellaceae > Kribbella > Kribbella soli. The sequence continues at coordinate 40,857 of NZ_SJJZ01000001.1, forward strand.
TCATTCCGGGCAGTGCGACACCGAAGAGCGTGTTCGCCAGCCCGAACTCCCGGACCGTCACGTACTGCGAAATGATCGTGACCTCACCCGGCAGCACGAGTGTCGCCAGGAACAGCCCAAGGACGATCTTGCGGCCGCGGAACTGCAACCGGGACAACGCGAACCCGGCCAGCGACGCCCCGATCACATTGCCGCCGACAACCAGAAAGGCGACCACGAGCGAGTTCCGAGCGTAGTCCCAGACCGGGATGGTGTCGGTGACCTCCTTGTAGTGGTCGAACGTCGGCTGCGCCGGCAGCAGCCGCGGGATCCGGGTGTAGATGTCCTCCCCGGATCCCTTCAGCGACGTCGACAGCTGCCAGAGGAAAGGCCCGATCGTGATCAGCAGCACGAAGACCAGCAGCAAGTACCGCGCGACCTTCTCCCGCGGCGACACCGAGTTGAACCCTGACGAACGACGCCGCCGTACGGACTTCGGCGCCTCTGGCGCGACGGCCGGCCGCGCCGGATCGGTGACAACGCTCATGCTTCGGCTCCCCGGCGGTTGAGACGGGCCAGCACCAGCATCGGTACGACGGTGACGAAGAACAGCACGATCGACAACGCGGACGCGTACCCCAGGTTGCCCTCGAAGCCCTGGCTGTACTGCTGGATCAGCATCACGACCGAGTTGTCCCGGCCACCCGGACCGCCCTTGCCGCCGCTGAGGATGAACAGTTCGGAGAACACCCGCAGCGCCGACACCGAGATCAGGATCGAGATCAGGATCATCGTCCCGCGAACGCCGGGAATGGTCACGTGTACGAACCGCCGCAGCGGTCCTGCACCGTCGACCGCGGCCGCCTCGTGCAGCTCACGCCCGACGTTCCCGAGGGCGGCCAGGTAGATGATCATGTAGTACCCGAGCCCTTTCCAGATCGTCAGACTGATTGCGCTGAGCAACAACAACCACTGGTCGGACAGGAACGGCAGCGGCCCGGAGATGACGCCGAGCTTCTCGGCCAGTCCGTTGACCAGGCCGCGGTCGTCCAGGATCCACTGCCAGATCAGCGCCACCACGACCGCCGACGCCACCACCGGGGTATAGAACGCGGTCCGGAAGAACGTGATCCCGGGCAGCTTCTTCTCCACCAGTACGGCGAGCAGCAGTGGCAGGACGGTCAGGAACGGCAGACAGACCACCATGTAGATGACGCTGTTCAGCAGCGCCCACCGCAACTGTTCGTCGTGCAGCAGGGTCTCGAAGTTCTTCAGCCCGACGAAGTGGCCGCCGCCGATCGGTTTGGCGTTCGTGAACGACAGGATGACGGTGTTGATCGACGGCCAGAGGTTGAACACGAGCAACCACACGAGTGCTGGGATCACCAGCACCCACGGGGTGAACCAACGGTTGTAACGCATCACTGAGTAAGTAGCTGGTTGGCCTTGGCCACCGCGGCGTCAAGAGCTGCCTGGGACGAGATCTTGCCGGAGATCGCCAGCGAGATCTGCTGCCCGATGAAGTCGTTGGTCGCGCCGCTGATCACCGGCGGCTGCAGCACCTTGGCCTTGGCCAGCGACTGGAACGCGAGCACCTTGGCGTCACTTTCCGGCGTGCCGTCGGACTTCGAGAAGTACGGGTCGGAGGCGGACGCCTTGGTGGACGGGAAGATGTTCACGATCTTCGCGAACGCGGCCTGGTTCTCGGCGTTGGTGACGAACCGCGCGAGCGCGATCGCCGCGGCCTGGTTCTTGGTCTTGGCCGAGACCGACAGACCCTGCACGTACAGCGGCGGGGTGTCGAGCGCGGGCGACGGAACGACCTTGCCCTTCAGCGACGGGTTGTCCTTGTTGAAGTCCTGGATCGCGTTGCCACCACCGGTGGTCCAGGCGACCTTGCCCTGGGTGAAGAGCTTGGAGTTGCCCAGGTACTCGTTGGTCAGGATGTCGCGCGGCATGTACCCGGCCTTGTAGGCGTCGCGGTACTTGTCCAGCAGCGCCGCGGCCTCAGGGGTGTTGAAGGTGAACTTCTTGCCGTCGTCGGAGAGGATCTTGATCCCGGCGTTGGTGAAGTCACCGATGCCCGGCAGCCGGCTCATCAGGTATTCCTTGCCGCCGGTCTTGTCGTGCATCGTCTTCGCGGCCGCGAGCAGCTCGTCGAACGTCTTCGGCGGGTTCTTCACGTCCAGGCCGGCCGCGGCGAACTTCGTCGCGTTCCAGTAGTCGATGTCGGTGTTCAGGTACCACGGGTAGCCGAACGTGCCGTCCATGCCCTGGTACTGGTACGCCTGCACGCCGCCCTCGACGTACTCCTCGTTCAGCTTCGGGTCAGCGGCGGCGACGTCGAGCAGCATGTTCTGCTTGGCCAGGCTGAGAGCGAAGTCGGGCGGCAGGTTCGTCACGTCCGGCAGCGAGCCGGCCGACGCCTGGCTCAGCACCTTCTTGTCGTAGCCGTCGCCGGGCTGGTCCAGCCAGGTGACGTGCGTCCCCGGGTACTTCGCCTCGAACGCCTTGATCACGCCTTCGACGTACGACGTGAACTTGGGCTTCAACGCCCAGGTCTGGAAGCTGACCTCACCGGTCACCTGGGCGTTGGCGTCGACGGTCGGCTTGGCGCCGCCGCTGCTGCCGGAGTCCTCGGAACCGAGGCCGCAACCTGCGAGGGTGAGGGCGGCGGCGGCAAGACTTGCCACGAGCGCCGGACGGCGTCTACGCATGGGATCTCCTGGAATTGATAAACCGGTATAGCTCCCGAACTATCCACATCGTAGAATCCGCTGTCAAGGGCAGGAGGTACCACGATGGTTAGACCGACGATCGCTGACATCGCGACCAGGGCCGGGGTGTCCAAGGGTGCGGTGTCGTTCGCGCTGAACGGGCGGCCGGGGGTCAGCGACGCGACCCGGGAGCGGATCCTGAAGATCGCCGAGCAGATGAGCTGGCGGCCGCACAGCGCGGCGCGCGCGCTCGGGGCGTCGCGGGTCGACTCGGTCGGGATGGTGATCGCACGCCCGGCCCGGACGCTCGGGGTCGAGCCGTTCTTCGCGCATCTGCTGTCCGGCGTGCAGTCAGGGCTGTCGGCGGAGTCGATCTCGCTGCAGCTGCTGATCGTCGAGGACACCGCGGCCGAGATCGAGGTGTACCGGCGATGGGCGTCGGAGCACCGGGTCGACGGCGTGATCCTGGTCGACCTGACCGTGAAGGACCCGCGGGTCGACGAGCTCAAGGCACTCGAGCTGCCGGCCGTGGTGATCGGCGGCCGCGGCGGCAAGGGCGCGCTCGCCTCGGTCTGGGCCGACGACCGCGACGCGATGCTCTCGATCGTCGAGTACCTGGCCGCCCTCGGCCATCGCCGGATCGCCCACGTCGCCGGTACGCCGATCTTCCAGCACACGCAGCGCCGGATCCGGGCCCTCCGCGACGCCGCGCCCCGGCTCGGACTGCTCGACGCCCCCTCGCTGACCACGGACTTCAGCGACGCGGAGGGCGCCGCGATCACCCGCAAGCTGCTGTCCCAGTCCGATCGCCCGACCGCGATCGTCTACGACAGCGACGTGATGGCGGTCGCGGGCCTCGGGGTCGCGATGGAGATGGGCGTCTCGGTGCCCGGCGACCTGTCGATCGTCGCGTTCGACGACTCGATCCTCACTCAGCTCATGCACCCGGCGCTGACGGCCCTGTCCCGCGACACCTTCGACTTCGGCCGCCAGGCCGCCGAGGTCCTGCTCGAAACCATCGCTGACCCCGCCACCGTCATCAACCGCCGCACCTCCGACCCGGTCCTCACCGTCCGCGAGTCCACCGCACCCCCGGCCTGATGCGGACACCTCAGTTGCTCTTCCGGCCTAAACCGATTTAGCATCCTCGGCATGGCTTCGGAGACCGTCACGCCCCGGTTCGGTGCGAACTATGTTCCCTCGGCGGGATGGTTCTACAGCTGGCTGGACTACGACCGCGACGCGGTCCGGCGGGACTTCGCGGACCTGGCCGGGATGGGTCTGGACCACGTCCGGGTCTTCCCGATCTGGCCGTGGATCCAGCCGAACCGGGCGATCATCCGCGAGCAGGCGATCGCCGACCTGCTGGACACGATCGACGCCGCTGCGGAGCACGGCCTGACCGTCGCGGTCGACCTGATCCAGGGGCACCTGTCCAGCTTCGACTTCCTCCCGTCGTGGGTGCTGACCTGGCACAAGAGCAGCCTGTTCGAGGACAGCACGGTCCGCGACGGTCTCACGGCGTACGTCGATGCCGTGGCGCGCGCGGTCGCGACGAAGCCGAACGTCTTCGCGATCACGCTCGGCAACGAGGTCAACAACCTCTGGCCGGACAGCCCGACCACGCCCGAGACCTCGACCGCGTGGGCTCAGGAACTGCTGACGACGGTGAAGAAGGCCGCACCCGACGTACTCGCCCTGCACTCGGTCTTCGACGACGCCTGGTACAAGGGCGACCATCCGTTCCACCCCGTCGACGCGGTGGACCTGGGTGACCTGACCACTGTCCACTCGTGGGTTTTCAACGGGGTCTCACGAGTGGACGGTCCCCTGGGTCCGGCCACCCTCACCCACGCCGACTACCTGATCGAGCTCGCCAAGGCCACGGCACTCGAGCACGACCGTCCCGTCTGGCTGCAGGAGATCGGCGTACCGGGACCCGACATCCCCGTCGACCTGCAGGCCGAGTTCACCCGGCGGACCGTCGAGACCGTCCTGCCGAACCCGGCCCTGTACGGCGTGACCTGGTGGTCCTCGCACGACATCGACCGGCGGCTGCTCGACTTCCCGGACCGCGAGTACGACCTCGGCCTGTTCACCGTCGACCACCAGCGCAAACCGGCCGCGCAGGCGCTCGCGGACGTGATCGCCGAGGTGCGCGCGAACGGCGTGACGCAGCAATCACCCGCCACCACGCTGACCGCGCCGATCAACCTCCGCACCGAGCCGGCACGTCGCGCGGAAGTTGCCCCCGGCAGCGAGTTCCACCTGCAGTGGGTCGATGCCCGCAGCAACGGACCGGTACGGATCGCCCTGCCCTAGGGAGACTTCGCGATCAGTACGTCGATGCCGTCGAGGATGCGGGCGAGCCCGAACTCGAGGTCGTCGTCGAGGTCGTCCTCGTACTCCTGGTTGAGGTAGAGCGACACCAGCGTCGGATACCCGCCCTCCATCAGCCGCGGGACGAGGAACTGGCCGACCTGCTCCGACTGCACCGGCGTGCGATCGCTCGCCCCGAGCTGCCGCGCCAGGCCGGCGTAGTTCCGCGCGCACCCGTCCAGCAGCATCAGGCACCCGAGGTTGTCGTGCTGACTGAGCCCGGTCTCCGCCAGCGCCGCCAGCATCACCTCGACCCAGCGCAGCAGGTTGGGAGTGACGGGCGCGCCACGGATCGGTACGTCGAGCAGCCACGGGCGGTCCTCGTACAACTTGACCTGCGCATCCACCCACGCGATCGCCGCCGCGCGCCAGCCGGACGGCAGCTCCGGCGGCAGCCCGACCGCCTTGTCGTGGACCAGGACGATCAGCTCTTCCTTGGACCGGACATAGCGGTACATCGCGTTCGTGGTGACGCCGAGCTGCGCCGCGATCCGCTGCAGCGAGACCGCCTCGAACCCGTACCGGTCACCGAACTCGATGCCGGTGGCGACGATCTGCTCGATCGACAGCGCCGGCTTCGGCCCGCGCCGCTGCACCGGCAGCACGCCCCACGAGAGGGCGAGCCCCGGCGGCAGGTCCGCACGGTCCTCGGTCATACCTCCCATCCTGACGTACACCGGACCACGCCGAACAGGGGAGCTAGGTCTACCTCGGAAACGGGACCTGAGCACCGGGATCCGAAACTGTTCAACCCATACGCTGTTTCACACCAGGACCTCACCTCAGGACCCGCTGAAAGGACCACCTCTCATGAACACGATCCTCGAACCCCTGTTGACGCCCGACCAGGTGCAGCTCACCGACGCCGATCGCCGCGCAGCGATCAGCAAGCTCGAAAGCGCCGTACGGCAGGCAGCGCTGACCCCGTCCCAGGCGACCGACCGCCAGGCGCAGGTCCTCGCGGCCCGGACTCGCGGCGAGCTGCGGAACATCATGTCGGGTGTCGCGAACGCCGCCCCGCCCCGCGGGCTGACCGTGGCGCTCCAGGCCTTCACCGGTGTCTGGCTGGTCGCCTGCGTGGTCCAGTTCGTGGTCTGGCTGGCCCTGGCGGTCCTCGGTCACTTCGACGGCCCGTGGTGGCTCTGGTCGGACCTCGGTCTCGGCGCGATCGTGGCGATCCTGTGGTGGACCAACGAGTCCTACCACCGCAAGAACGACGTACTGGTCGCACCGTGAACGACACCGTGAGCACGCCAGTGCGACTGGATGATGTCCGGAAGGTCTACGGCACCGGACCCGGCGCGGTCGACGCGCTGGCCGGTGTGACCTACGGCTTCGCCGCCGGCAGCTTCACCGCGGTAATGGGCCCGTCCGGCTCCGGCAAGAGCACACTGCTGCATTGCGCGGCCGGCCTCGACACCCCGACGACCGGTGACGTCCAGCTGGCCGGCAGGTCGCTGCAGGGCCTCGACGAGACGTCGCTGACTGAGCTGCGCCGCGAGCACGTCGCCTTCGTCTTCCAGTCCTTCAACCTGATGCCGGCGCTGACGGTGCGGCAGAACGTCGTACTCCCGATGACGCTGGCCGGCAAACAGCCGGACGACACCTGGGTGACCGAGGTCATCCAGCGGGTCGGTCTCGGCGAGCGCGTCAAGCACCGGCCGAGCGAGTTGTCCGGCGGTCAGCAGCAGCGGGTGGCGATCGCCCGGGCCCTCGCCGGACGGACCGCGATCACGTTCGCCGACGAGCCGACCGGCGCGCTGGACACCACCACCGCGCTCGAGGTTCTCACGCTGCTCCGCGACCAGTCCCGCCGGCTCGGTCAAACGATCGTGATGGTCACCCACGACCCGGTCGCGGCTTCGTACGCCGATCGTGTCGTCTTCCTCGTCGACGGCCGGATCGTGTCCGAGGCCGTCCACCCCACCGCCGCGGCTGTCGCCGCCGAGCTCGCCCAGCTGAGCGCCGGCCGCCTCTCACCCACGGAGAGCTGACCCATGTTCCGCCTCGCCGTCACCACCCTGCGCTACCGGACCGCCGCCTTCCTCGCGATCTTCGTCGCGGTCCTGCTCGGCGGGGCGCTGCTCAGCGCCGCCGGCGGTCTGCTCGAGACCGGGCTGCGCCTGAACGCCCCACCCCAACGACTGTCCGCGGCCCCGATCGTGGTCACCGGCGACCCGGCGTACCACCCACCGAACGGCAGCGGCTCCGCCGCCTTCCCGGAACGCCACCGCGTCGACCCGGCCGTACTCACCAAGCTCGCCACCACGCCTGGCGTCGCCAAAGCAATCCCCGACCGCTCCTTCCCCGCCATCGTCACCTCGACCAACGCGGGAACCGCCCAGAGCGCGGGCTCCGGTTTGCTTGCTGGGCATGCGTGGACGTCTGCGGCACTGACTCCCTACGCGTTGATCGCCGGCCAGGCACCCCGGGCGGGGCAGGTCGTGCTCGACCAGCGCCTGACCGGCACCGCGAAACCGGGTGACCACGTGACGGTCACGGTCAGCGGGACGCCCCGGACCTACACCCTCGCGGGTATCGCGGTTGCCCAGCACCAGGTCGACGTACCGTCGGTCTTCTTCGCCGACGCGGACATCCCGGCGGGTGCGGATGCGATCGGGGTGTTTCCCGCGGACGGTACGCCCGTACGGGAGCTCGCGAAGCGGCTCGACCTGCCGACGGGCGTGAAGGCGTACACAGGGGACGAGCGCGGCGTCGCGGAGTTCTCCGGGATCGCGACCGGTCTGCCGCTGATCATCATGTCCGGCGTCTTCGGTGGGATGGTGGCTGTGGTGATGGCGCTCGTGGTCTCGGCCACGATCGGGCTGTCGGTGCGTCAGCGCCGCCGCGAACTGGCGCTGCTCCGGGCCAGCGGCGCGACCCCGCGCCAGGTCGGCAAGATGGTGATCGCCGAGACGATGGTGGTCGGTGTGATCGGGCTGGTGCTCGGGCTGCTGTGCGGCCGGATCGCCGGTACCTGGATCTTCGGGATGCTGGCCGACGGCGGGATCGTGCCGACACAGCTGCGGTTGGACCAAGGCCCGCTGCCGTTCGCCGGCGCTGCCGTCCTCACGTACGCCGTACTGCGGTTGACCGTCGGTTTCGCCGCCGGACGGGCCGCCCGGATCCGCCCGATCCAGGCGCTGGCCGAGGCCGCCGTACCGAACGTGGCGCTGAGCCGGGTACGAATCCTCACCGGTCTCGTCTTCGCCGGTGCGACAGCGGCGATCGCGTTGTCCACGCCGTTCATGGGCCCTGCCAACGCTGCCGCGATCGGTGGGCCGGCCGGCCTGACTGGGTCGATCGCGGTCGCGATCCTCGCACCGCTGGTGATCCAGCGGGCGCTGATCCCCCGCATCACGCGGCTGGTCGAGAAGCGTGGGACCAGCGGAACGCTCGCGGTGATCAACCTGCGGGTCCGCGCGGTGCAGTTCGGCGCGATCCTGGTCCCGATCACCATTGCCACGGCGATTGCCATCGGCAACATCTATTCGCAGACCACACAGCAGCGGGCCGCTGTCGACGCGTTCACCGAGAACCTGTCCGGCGATGTGGTGATCACGTCCACCGCGGGCGGCATCCCGGCGTCGCTGACCGACTCGGCGCGTTCGATGCCGGGTGTCACCGCAGTGTCGGAACTGGTCCGCAGCAAGGGCTGGATCGAGGAGCCGTACGACAAGTCGCACACCAGCGACGCCTGGCCGCTGCTCGGCCTGAGCGGCCCGGTCTACACGGGGAAGGTGAAGCAGGGTTCGCTGGACGACCTGACCGGTGACACCGTGGCGCTCCCGCCGGGTACGGCGAAGAAGCTCAAGGTGGGCGTCGGCTCGGAGATCGGCCTGCGTCTCGGTGACAACGCCCTGGTCAAGGTCAAGGTGGTCGCCCTTGCCGAGGGACCGTCCGGCTACGAGTCGCTCTTGCTGCCCGCACAACTGCTCGCCGCCCACACGACCAGCGGCCTGCCGAGCCAGCTACTGCTGAAGACCGACAACAAGCTGCACCGAGACCTGTCGAAGTGGCCGGGTACGTCGATCGGTGGACGCGAACTGCTCGGCGAAGGCTTGGACACCGGGCTCGGCGTGGACGCGTGGATCGGCTATCTGCTCGCCGCCATCGCGGTCGCGTACACGGCCATCGCGTCGATCAACACGATTTCCGTCGCGGTACTGGACCGGCGGCGCGAGTTCGGTCTGCAGCGATTGACCGGGTCGACGCGGCGCGACGTCTCCCGGATGCTCCGTCTGGAGGGTCTGCTGATCGCGGCGCTCGGACTGGTCGCCGGGCTGGTCACCGCGGCGTTCACCGTGTTCCCGATCGCAATGGCGACCCGCGGCTGGCCCATCCCGTCCGGACCGGTGTGGATCCTGGTCGCCTGGATCGCGGTCGTCCTCCTGCTGGTACTCCCGACCACGGCGATCACTGGCCGGATCGCGATGCGTCCGAAGCCCATGGACGCGCTCAGCTCACCAGTCGGCTGATCTTTCCGGAAAGAAAACGTCACCTGGCGACGAATTCTTTCCGGAAAGCGGTCGTGATCGGCCGGCTCAGCTGGTGGAGGGGTCTGAGCCGGCCGGTTCGATCCACGCGTAGCCGCCGTCTTCCAGGCGCAGCACCTGGAAGCCGGCGGCCAAACGCCGTACGTCGTCGGTTTCGATCACGCCCGCGGCCGGGCCGGCGATGTCCAGCACGATCGCGGCCGCGCCCTCCTGGATCGCCGCGGTGGCGACCAACTGCGCCTGGGCCGGCATCGGGCGCGCCTCCGGACTCCAGCGGGTCAGGGCCTCGGTGCCCGTGAACGCGAGCAGCGCGTTCCGCCCGTCCTGCCCCTGGAGCAGCGCGACGGCCATGTCCGACGTCTTGTCGTGCGCCAGCCCGTTCTCGTCGTACTCGACCTCGCCGAGCATCGCGACCACCGGCACCAGTAGCCGTGCCTTGGTCAGCGCCGCCAGCACCGCTCCCCCGTCGCCGTCGGTGAGCGCAGCGGCCAGCGCCGGGTCCGCCGACCCGTCGTCGTTGTCGAAACCGGTGAAGGCCAATCGCCGCTCTGGTGGTTGCACGGCGCTCATTCTCCCCGGACCGCGGTTTCAGGGGTGCGTCAGGGCTGTTCCCCTCTTGGATCACGCGCCAATTGTGCGAGCCTGGGTATGTGCCTGACTTCGACGTTTCGACGATGCTCCCGCTCTGCGTAGGCCTCACGCTGCTCGGCCTGATCGGCTCGTGGTTCGCCTGGCGACGCCGCGGGATCGCCGCCGGCACGCGCGGTGTGGCTTGGTCCCTGCTCCCGGTCTCGCTGTACCTGACCGGCCTGCTGGAACTGGTCTGGGACGTGGTCCACTCCGCCGTGAGTTGGGTCACGCACCTGATCTTCAGCCCGACCGTGTGGGCCGGAGTCGCATTGTTCGGCGTCTCGGTCGTGCTGTACGTCGTTTCCGGCGTCGCCCGCGGCCGCAGTCCGAAGGCACCCAAGGAAAAGAAACCCGCCTCGCCCGCGGGTGAGCTCACCGCCACAGGCCCCGCGCCTGCGTCGGCCGCTCCCGCCAAAGCTGCCAAGCCGTCAAAGGGGAAGGCGAAGCAGCAGGAATCGTCGGAGTTCGACGAGATCGAGGACATCCTGAAGCGCCATGGAATCAACTGACAAGGCCCTTGACCAAGGCCCGAACCCCCTGACCATCGACTCCCTGCTGGACAACGTCCAGGCCGGTGCGCCGCGCCTCGGCCGGACCAGACTGATCGGTATCGACGGCCCCGCCGGATCCGGCAAGACCACCGTCGCCGCCGCCTTCGAGGCCCGGGCCAAGGCCCGCGACCTGAACACCTACGTCATCCACATGGACGACCTGTACGACGGCTGGGCCGGAGCCGAGCGTGGCTTCGCGCTGCTGCGCGACCACGTCCTGCAACGGCTGGCCGACGGCCGCGAAGGACGGTACCGCCGGTACGACTGGTACCAGGGCGCGTACGCCGAGCTGCACGTCGTACCGAACACCGTGGACCTGCTGATCGTCGAAGGCGTCACCGCCTGCGACCGGGGCGCCGCGCACTGGCAGGCGCTGCGGCTCTGGGTGGAGACGTCGAACGAGGTCCGCCTGGACCGCGGCATCGAACGCGACGGCGAGGCCCTCCGCGACCACTGGCTGGAGTGGATGCGCTGGGAACGCGACCACTTCGCCGAAGAGGCCACCCGCTCCCGCGCCCACGTGATCGTCGACGGCGACCCGTCGACGCCCTTCGACCCGGCGCTCGAACTCGTCACGAAGTCGGTCGCGCTACCGCCTCACGACTCAGCTGCTTCCTAGTCCGTCCCACGACCACTGCGGGACGGGCTGGTCGTCGGCGATGTCGTCGGCATGGTGGCGGTACATCGTGTTGAAGGTCGCCCAGGCGAAGTAGTCGTGCAGCACGGACCGGGTGCGCTCGTCGTCGATGCCGGCCGCGATCACCGCCTCGTCGAAGCAGGCGATCGCGCGGTGGTTCATCTCGTCGTGCTCGCCGTTCCCGGCGTGCCGGCGCTGCACCGACGCCTCGTCGCCGTACGCCTCGGTGTAGGCAGGCGGTCCCCCCAGCGCCTCACCCCAGTACGCCGCGAGTCGCTCGGTGTGATCCGGCCGCGCCCCATCGTGGAACGCATGACTGACGACCTCGTCAGCCATCACCCGCTCGTGCCACTCAGCCGCCAGCCGCAACATGCCTTCGGCCCCACCCGCCGCTTCGTAAACGGTCTCCATACGGCCCAACGGTGCCGCAATCGCCACGACCTGACAATGGCCTTGGTCAGATGCCCCCGAGGCGGCGGCGGACGAGGTTGCGTTCGGGTTCGGAGCCGGCCAGGGCGAGCGCCTGTTCGTAGGCGGTGATTGCCTCGGGCAAACGTCCGAGGCGTTGCAGCAGGTCGGCGCGGGCCAGCGCGAACGGGTGGTAGTCCTGGAGCCGGGGTTCGGCGGCCAGCTCGTCGAGGAGTTCGAGACCCGCCTCGGGCCCGTCGCGGAGCGCGATCGCGGCGGCGCGGTTCAGTGCGATCACCGGCGAAGGGTCGAGGTCCAGGAGGACGTCGTACAGCTGGACGATCTGGGGCCAGTCGGTGCTCTCGAACTCGGCGGCCTCGTCGTGGACCGCGTTGATCGCGGCCTGGACGCCGTACGGTCCGGGCGGGCCGCCGGTGAGTGCGGTGACGACCAGGTCGCGGCCCTCGGCGATCATCTCGTGGTCCCAGCGGCTGCGGTCCTGATCCTCGAGCAGGACGATCTCGCCGTCGGGTCCGGTGCGGGCGTCCCGACGGGCGTGGATCAGCAGCATCAGCGCGAGCAGGCCGGTGACCTCGCGCGCCTCGGGGAGCAGGCGGTGCAGGATCCGGGCCAGGCGGATCGCCTCCTCGGCCAGGTCCAGGCGTTGCAGGTACGGTCCGGAGCTGGCGGCGTACCCCTCGGTGAAGACCGAATAGATCACCTGCAGTACGCCGGGCAGTCGCTCCGGCAGCTCGTCCGGGCCGGGGACGCGGAACGGGATCCGGGCCTCCCGGATCTTCTTCTTCGCCCGGACGATCCGTTTCGCCATCGTCGCGGTCGGGACCAGGAACGCCCGCGCGACCTCCGGCGTGGTCAGGCCGGCCAGGCACCGCAACGTCAGCGCGCCGCGGTCCTCGGCGGCGAGCGCCGGGTGGGTGCAGGTGAAGAACAGTTGCAGCCGCTCGTCGGGCAGTTCGTTCCCGGTCGCCTGAGGCGTGGGGCGGTCCGCCTCGACCTGGAGGATCGCGAGTTTGGCGGCGTACACCTGGTCCCTGCGCAGGCGGTCGACCGCCTTGCGCCGGGCGGTGGTCATCAACCAGCCGCCCGGGTTCGGCGGTACGCCGTCGATGGGCCAGCGCGTGAGCGCCGCCTCGATCGCCTCCGACGTGACCTCCTCGGCCAGGTCGAGGTCCCCGAACCGCCGGGCCAGCGCCGCCAGCAACCGGCCGCGCTCCTCCCGGAAGACCGCCTCGACCTGCTCCATCAGAAGTCGGCGATCGGGCGGACGACGACCGAGCCGCCCCCTCGTGATCCCGGGCACCTCGCGGCCCAGTCGAGTGCCACGTCCAGGTCCGGTACGTCGATCACGTAGAACCCGCCGAGCACCTCCCGGGTCTCCGCGAACGGGCCGTCGGTCACGGTCCGCTTGCCGTCGTTCGCAACCTCGACCCGGGTCGCAGTGACCAGGTCAGCCAGCGACTCGGACGCAACCACCACGCCCGCGTCGGTGATCTCCTTGTCGAACCGCATCCAGTCCTCCGGCTCACACCCCACCGGCGTGTCCTGCAGGTCCAGCTCGCCGGCGTTGATCAGCAGCATGTACTTCACGTCGTACCTCCTGTCAGCGTGTCTACAGCATCACTACGAACGGGGTCGCCCCCGATGGACCGGTCCGTCAGGATTGGGTCATGAATGTTTTGCCTTCGGGTGAGCAGTGGGTCCTTCGCGGCGGCGGGTACGAGGGGACGGTGGTGAGTGTCGGCGGCGGGCTGCGCGAGCTCACGTACGACGGGCGCCCGGTCCTGCTCGCGTACGGCGAGGACGAGGCGGCGCATGCCGGACTCGGACAGCACCTGTTCCCGTGGCCGAACCGGATCACGGACGGGCAGTACACGTTCGACGGCGTCGACCAGCAGCTGTACCTGACCGAACCGGCCCGCCAGAACGCGATCCACGGCCTCACCCGCTGGGCGAACTGGCAGCGCGTCGACGACGGCTCCGATCCGTCGACGGTGGTCGCCGGGCACCAGTTGTTCGGCCAGCCCGGGTACCCACACCAGCTCGAACTACGCCTGAACTACCACCTCACCGACCGTCTCACCGTGACCGCCACGGCCACCAACATCGGCCGGACGTCAGCGCCGTACGGCTATGGAGCGCACCCCTACCTCAGCGTCGGCCGCCTGATCGACGAGTGCGTCCTTGAGTTCACCGCGGCGCAGCGCCTCGAGGTATCGGCGGATCGGATGTCTCCGACGGGCCTGACGCCGGTCGACGGATCGCCGTACGACTTCCGCGAGGGCCGGCTGATCGGGTCGACCTCGATCGACAACGCGTTCACCGAGCTGAACAGCGAGTGGTCGGTGTCGCTGACCGATCCGGACACGGGCGCACGGTCGGTGCTGACGAGTGACACGCCTTGGATGCAGCTGTTCACCGGGGAGGCGGTCGGACGTACGGCGCTCGCGGTCGAGCCGATGACCTGCCCACCGGACGCTTTCCGCACCGGTCAGGACCTCGTCGTACTCAAGCCCGGCGACTCACACTCGACTAGCTTTCAGGTGTCCGTCTAGACGGACCGGCGCCGTGTTCGCGGGCGACCGCTGCCAGCTGCTTGGCGGCGCGGCTCGCCCGCGCACCCTCGGAGGCCTGGACCGCGAGAATGCCGATCCGGTTGTCATCGGCATCGAACAGCTGCAGCCACGCGTCGCCCGGCCGGAACCGCAGCGCGGTGACCTCTGACCACTGCAGCGTGTACGACTTGAACACGTTCCGGATCCGCAGCCGATCCGCGTACGCCGTGACGCGCAGCGTCGTCATCCGGTACAGGATCCACAGGATCGCCCCGAAGAACGCCAGGAGGGTGAGCCGCTGGAACCAGTCGAACGACCCACGGTCCTCCGGCGACAAGCGGAACCAGATCACCCCGAACACGGCGATCAACGACAAGCCCATCCCGGCCGCCATACCCGCAATGATCCGCGGGTGGAACGCGAACAACCGGCCCCCTGGCTTCGTTGCGGACATCGCGGCGGCGGGTTTCAGATCCGGCAGGCGTGGATGTCGGTGGTGAGGATCGCGCGGGCGCCGACGTCCCAGAGCTGGTCCATCAGGCGCTGCGCGTCGGCCCGCTTGACCATGACCCGGACGGCGACCCAGCCCTGCCGGTGCAGCGGCGAGACGGTCGGCGACTCCAGGCCGGGCGCGACCGCGGTGGCCGCGTCGACGTCTTCGGCGCGGATGTCGTAGTCCATCATCACGTAGTTCCGCGCGATCAGGACGCCTTCGAGCCGGCGGACCAACTGGTGCAGGCCGTTCGCCGGGGTCTCGACGCCGTGCCGCTTGATCAGCACCGCCTCGGACTGCAGGATCGGCTCCCCGAACACCTCGAGCCCTGCCTGGCGCAGCGTCGTACCGGTCTCGACGACGTCCGCGATCACGTCCGCGACGCCCAGTTGGACGGCCGACTCCACGGCACCGTCCAGACGCACGACCGCCGCGTCGACACCGTTCTCGGCCAGGTGGTCCTGCAGTACGCCGGCGTACGACGTGGCGATCCTCTTCCCGGCCAGGTCCTTCACGGAGTCCGCGACTCCGGGCCGCCCGGCGAACCGGAACGTGGACGAGCCGAACCCGAGGCCCATGATCACGTCCGCGTCCGCGTGCGAGTCCAGCACCAGATCGCGGCCGGAGATGCCGACGTCGAGCGTGCCCTCGCCGACGTACACGGCGATGTCACGCGGGCGGAGGTAGTAGAACTCGACCTCGTTGGCCGCGTCGGTGAGGGTGAGGTCCTTGGTGGTCCGGCGCTGCTTGTAGCCGGCTTCGACGAGCATCTCGGTGGCGGCTTCGCTCAGCGAGCCCTTGTTCGGTACTGCGACGCGCAGCATGGCGACTGCCCTTTCTGGGAGGTGTGAACCGGTGATCTGTGGGATGGGCTCCTACAGATGTCGGTACACGTCCTCGAGGTCCAGGCCGAGCGCGTGCATCATCACCTGGGCGTGGTAGATGAGCTGCGACAGCTCCTCCGCGGCCCGGTCCTTGCTCTCGTACTCGGCAGCCATCCAGGACTCGGCGGCCTCCTCGACCAGCTTCTTACCGATCGAGTGCACACCGGCGTCCAGCGCCGCCACGGTCCCGGAACCTTCCGGCCGTGTCGCCGCCTTCTCACCCAGCTCGGCAAACAGCTCCTCAAAACTCTTCATCGCGCGCCCAGCCTACGGGTCCCGCTCACGCTCCCCGCTGCCAGGTCCGCTAGCCGGACTGCGCGAGCGCCTCGGAGAGCCGCCGCGGGGGCGAGTGGGCGTCGACGTACCAGTTGTGGCGCTCGGAGAGCAGGCCCTTGACCATGGCGTAGTCGATGGTGTCCTCCGGTGTGCGGAGGTGGTACGGCGGTGGGTAGAAGGCGTCTCCCAGGAGGGCGACACCGTCGGCGAGGACGATGACGGAGTCCGGGGCGTGATTTCCGCCGACGTGCCGGAGTACGACGTCGGTCGGGAGGGTGAGGGTGTCGTCGAAGGTCTGGTTCGGGAGGACGATCCGGAAATCGGTCCAGTCGGGGACGGCTAGGGCGCGGGCTCGGAAGCTCGGGGCGAGCTTGGGGTTGGCCTCGACCTGGTCGTGGAGGTAGCGATGGCTCCAGGGGCGGGCGGCCTCGATCGTGAGGAGTTCGACGGCGGTCGCGTGGGCGATGACGGTGACGTCGGACCAGGCGCAGGCGCCCCAGGTGTGGTCCCAGTGGTGGTGGGTGTAGACGAGCCACTTCGGCGCGGGCAGGCCGGCGGCGGCAATCGCCGTACGGACGGCTCTTGCGTGCTCGGGGCTGTTCCCGGCGTCGACGAGGACGCTGCCGCGGTCGTCGGCGATCACGGCGACGGACGGGCGGATCGCGTCGGGATCGGGGTCGTGCGGGTAGATCCAGACCCGACCCGCCAGGTGCTGCAACATGCCGCCGACGATATCCGCGTCGCAGATGATGGGCGGATGCAGAGTCCTCGGAGAGTGCGCGAGTTGGGTGTTGTCGTCGGAACCCTGCCCACGGGGCCGCTCAACGCGATCACCGACGTACCTGGGGTTCGGGTCGGCCAGACGACGATCACGGGCGACGGGCTGAATACTGGGGTGACAGCGGTTGTCCCGGACGGCTGGGCGGAGACGCTGCCGGCCGCGATTGCTGTCGGCAACGGGTACGGGAAGCTGGTCGGCTCGACACAGCTGGACGAGCTGGGCGTCATCGAAACCCCCATCCTCCTCACCGGGACGCTCAGCACGTTCCGCGTCGCCGATGCACTGCTCACCTGGCTCCTCGACCGCGACCCGCGCGCGACCAGTCTGAACCCGATCGTCGGCGAGACCAACGACGGCTACCTCTCCGACATCCGCCGCCGCCCGCTCACCCCGCTCCACGTCCACACCGCTCTGGACACCGCCTCCCGCGAACTCCCAGCCGAAGGGTGCGTGGGAGCCGGCACCGGCACCTGCGCACTAGGTTTCAAGGCAGGAATCGGCACTGCATCGCGCTCCGTGCTGGCGGAACCCGCCCATGGTGCAGGGTCCGCCGAACACACCGTTGGTGTACTCGTGCAGGCGAACTTCTCCGGCCTGCTGACTGTGCTCGGGCGCCCGGTCCCCGCACGACCGATCGATGCGGACGGCAACTCCTGCATGATCGTGGTCGCGACCGACCTCCCGCTCGACTCCCGGCAGCTCGGACGGCTCGCGCGCCGGGCGATCTTCGCGATGGGCCGAGTCGGCTCCGACTACGCCCCCGGCAGCGGCGACTACGCGATCGCCTTCACCACCGCCCGTACGCCGAACTTCCCCGACCGCGACCTCCGCCCACCATTCCAAGCATTAACCGAATCAGTCGAAGAGGCGCTCCTCAACTCCCTCACCATGGCCCACACCACCACCGGCCACCAAACCCGCACCGCCCACGCCGTACCCCACGACCGCATCGCGAACCTGAGCCATCTTTGAGCACGCACCAACCATTTTCGGAGTCGCGAAGTGGTTGGTGGGTGCTCAAGGTCGATCGGCGAGTACGGGCGTGGGTTGGGTGCGGCGCTGGCTTTGGTGGGTGAGGGCGGATCCGATCAGCGTGCCGAAGGCCAGTAGTGCGGCTGCTGTGCGGATCAGATGCGCGAGCTGCCAACGATCGCGTACGGCGGCCCAGTCGGCCGGCGGGTTCTGCACGGACCACGCGGTCTGGTCCGAGTTGATCGGCAGGTTGATCGCGAGCGTCGTCGCGAAGACAACGACGAACAGCGCGACCGCCACCAGCACCATCCGCCGATCGTTGCCCCGGGCCCTGATCGCCAGCACCACCGTGGTGACGATCGCCGGGATCAACGTCACCGAGGCGAGCGTGTCCAACGCGTCCAGCTCGACCAGTCGGACCTGCGTGTAGACCGACGCTCCGAACCCACGCAACGAGTTCTCCAGCACCAGCACACACACCAGAAACCCGGCAAAGACCCCACTGAACAACAGGCTCAGCCCACGAACAACCCGCGTCATTAGTACGCCACCCCAACCGGCTGACAGACGCTCGCCGGGTTATCTAGCGCCGCTAGCATCAGGTGCGCGACGTCCGCCCGCGAGATCGTGTAGCCCCGCGTCACCGTGCCGCCGACAGCCGTCCGGTAGGTCCCGGTCAGCGCCTTGTTCGTGAGTTTCGGCGGCCGCACGATGGTCCAGTCCGTCGTACTGCTCATGATGTCCGCCTCCATCACCCGCAGATCGGCGTACACATCGGCCGCGAACGCGTTGATCATCGGATAGAGCAGCCGCCGATTGAGGAAGCTCTCATCAGCCGGCACCGGCCCGAGCGGCGCGGCACTCACCGCGACAAAGCGCCGTACCCCGACGGCTTCCATCGCCGCCAGCATGGACCGCGTGCTCTCCGACGCGACCGGCCCGTCCTTCCGCCCGCGGGCCCCGACCCCGGAGATCACCGCCTCGCTCCCGTCCACGGCGTCCCGCAGCGGCTCCGCCGCATTCAGGCCGTCCACGCGGATCACCTCCAGCGCCGGATGCTCCACCTCGTACGCCGACGACGTACGCACCACTGCCGTCACCTTGTGCCCCGCATCGAGCGCTTGCCGTACGACGTGACCGCCGATCCCGCCCGTCGCCCCGAACACCGTGATCCTCATCCCGACCGCCTCCCTGAAATCTTCTCTGTGATTCATATAGTATGGAACTCATAAGATATGGAACAGATACAGGGAGGTGACATGCGCCACCGCCGGCGGACCGGGAACGAGATCAAGGCCGCGCTCCGCGACCTGCGGATCCAGCTCGCCCTGCTGAACCATCAGGTCGGCGGCGAGCTGGCACTGAAGGACATCGACCTCGACTGCCTCGA
Organism: Kribbella soli; assembly: GCF_004331345.1. Taxonomy (GTDB): domain Bacteria; phylum Actinomycetota; class Actinomycetes; order Propionibacteriales; family Kribbellaceae; genus Kribbella; species Kribbella soli. The sequence continues at coordinate 60,023 of NZ_SJJZ01000001.1, forward strand.
CGTACTCGCCCGCAGCGGTCCGCTGACGCCGAGTGCCCTGGCCCGTCAGGCCGGACTGCACCCGGCGACCCTGACGGGCATCCTCGACCGACTCGAACGCGCCGGCTGGATCGCCCGCGACCGCGCCGGGGCAGACCGCCGCAGTGTCACCATCCGCGTCCTGCCGGACCGCGGCATGGAGGTGTTCCGCCTGTACCAGCCGATGATCGGCGCGATGGACGACCTACTGGCCGGCTACAGCGAGGCCGAGCTCGACTTGATCGCCACGTTCCTCCGGCGGAGTGCCGAGGCCTGCGAGCGTGTGCTGGGGCGCTCAGTTCAGGAGTAGAGGTCGGACAGCGTGCGGCCGAGGTTCGCCAGCTCGGCTCGCAACTCCGCGGGCTCCAGCACCTCGACCGCGTCCCCGAATCGGCAGAGGGAGACGGCCGCGTTCGGGATCGACTCGATCGGGATCGTCACCACCACGCTCCCGTCGGCCTCAGGTTCGGTGGCGGCGACGGCTTTGACGAGCGCCGGGTACGAGACGTCGTACATCTTCGCGGCCAATCGTGTGGACACCCGGATGACGGCCTCCGCGGTGTAGCGGACCTGGTCGAAGCCCTCCAGGTGGTCCTGCCAGAACTGCTGCAGCTCGAACCTCTCGTCGCGCTCGAACTGCTCGTCGGTCGGCGTCAGTTCGAGGATGTTGGAGACGCGGTATGTGCGCAGTCCGCCGGGGGTGGAGGCCACGACGTACCAGCTGCCGTTCTTCAGCACGAGTCCGTACGGTTCGAGGACGCGCTCGACTTCGCGCGGCTCCTCCCAGCGTCGGTACAGGACCTTGATGCGGCGGTCGTGGAGTACGGCGTCGGCGACCGCGGAGAGCTGTGGTGAGGCCTCGGCGTCCTGGTACCAGGCGGGCAGGTCGAGGTGGAAGCGGTTCTTGAGCCGGCCGGCGCGATCCCGCTGATCGGGCGCTAGCGCTGCTAGCAGTTTGAGTTCGGCCGCGCTCGTCTCCGCGGTCAGCCCGAGCGCGGCGGCCGCGCCCGGCATGCCGACGAGGAACAGCGCGGCGGCCTCTTGTTCGGTGAGGCCGGTGAGGCGGGTGCGGTAGCCCTCGACCAAGCGGTACCCGCCTGCTCGGCCTTGGTCGGCGTACACCGGGACTCCGGCCGCGGCGAGCGCCTCGACATCGCGGTAGATCGTCCGCAGCGACACCTCGAGCTCGTCGGCCAGCTCGCGCGCGGTCAACTGCCGGCGCGTCTGCAGCAACAGCAGGATCGACAGCAGCCGGCTCGAACGCATACTCCGAGGTTAGTCCTTATGACTGCCATGGGTTGTCAGGTTTTGCTCGCAGGCTGGGCGGTATGACGACTTGGACCAAGGTGACCGGCGACTTCGACTTCCTCAACGGGTACTTCGACGTCCACCACCGAACCCTGAAGAAAGCCTTCGCGGGCTGCGACGAATGGCTCGAGTACGACGGAACGACGACCGCGCGCACGTACTTCGACGGGCAGATCAGCATCGACGAGATGCGGTTCCCGACGAAGGGGTCGTACGGGCTGTCGCTGCGACTGTTCGACCCGGTCACCGAGCAATGGAGCATCTGGTGGGTCAGCAGCACCACGATGCAGCTGTACCCGCCGGTGCACGGCGGCTGGGCCGCCGACGGTTCACGCTGCCGGTTGGTCGGCGAGGACTCGCACGAAGGGCGGCCCATCCTGTGCAGCTACGAGTGGTCCGACATCACCTCGGAGACCGCGCACTGGGAGCAGGCCTACTCCGACGACGGTGGCGAGACCTGGGAGACCAACTGGACCATGGACTTCACCCGGCGCCACACTCCCCCGCCCGCGCTCGACGTACCGAAGCTCACCGACGACTTCGACTTCCTGGTCGGCCGGTGGTCCTTCCACAACCGCCGCCGGCGCCCGGTCCTCGGCGAACCGTACGAGTGGTACGAGCACGACGCGACGATGGAAGCCACTACGTACTTCGACGGCGCGATCAGCCTCGACGAAGGCTGGTTCCCGAGCGAAGGCTTCCGCGGCGCGACCTTCCGTCTCTACGACCCTTCCACGAAGGCGTGGTCCATCCACTGGATCAACAGCCAACGCGGCCGCCTGGAAACCCCCGTCATCGGCTCCTTCTCCCCCGACGGCACCGGCACCTTCGAAGGCCCGGACGAATGGGACGGCAAACCCATAGACGTCCGCTTCCTCTGGACCCCCGGCACCGACAAAGCCGCCTGGGAACAAGCCTTCTCCACCGACAACGGCAAAACCTGGACCACCAACTGGCAAATGGAACACACCCGAACCGACTGATGATTCTGGCCTCCCCGCGGAACCGGAGAAAGGACGGCGCTCACGCGGGGGGCCAATTCGCTGTGGTAATCTCAACGTCGCAGGCGCGGGTTCAATCCCGGTCGTAGGGCGCAGCGGCAAGCAAGCCGAAAGGGCAAGGCCCACCTACTTCAAGACCGAAGAGGGAGCGCCATGCCCAAGCTCGAAACGTACAAGAAGCAAGCGAAACTGCTCGTTCGCTGGCACCGCGACGGGAACTTCTCGATCGGCGGTCGCATCCGACAGCTCGCGCGCTATCGCACGTTGTCCGACCGCGAAGCACTCGCATTGAAGTTTCCCCTCACCGAAGCCCAAGAGATCATCGCCCTCGAAGCGGGCTGCGCCAGCTGGGCCGAACTCAAGGCGAGCACGGAAGCGGCCCCGCCCACCAGCGAGCAGCCGGAGACTCAGGACACGGCAGTCGCGAGCGCCAACCCGGTGCTGTACGTCGCCGACGTCGATGCCTCGGCCACGTTCTATCGGGAGCAGCTCGGCTTCCGGCTCGACTTCTTGCACGGCAACCCGCCGTTCTACGGCTCGGTGTCGCGCGGCGGCGCGACCTTGCACCTGAAGCTCGTAGACGAGCCGGTGTTCGCGGCCGGTGCCGCGGAACGAGAAGGGCTCATCATGGCGTTCGTCGATACGCCGAACGTCCGCGAGCTTTACACGGAATATCTGGCCGCTGACGCCGAGATCGTGCAGAAGCTGACCAAACAAGCGTGGGGCGGCACCGACTTCATCGTGCGCGACCCGGACGGCAACGCGATCGCGTTCGTCGGCTGAGGCTCGACGCGACCGAGGCATGACCGAGGGCTACACCTTCAGTTGGCGGACTGCGGCGAGGGTTGAGAGGGCTGCTTGGGTGGCTTCGTAGCCTTTGTCTTCGCGGCTGTCGGGGAGGCCTGCTCGGTCCAGGGCCTGGGGGTCGTTGTCGCAGGTGAGTACGCCGAAGCCGATGGGGACTCCGGTAGTGACGCCGACCTGCATGAGGCCGTCAGTCGCCGCCTGGCAGACGTACTCGAAGTGCGGGGTGTCGCCCCGGATCACCACGCCGAGGGCGACCACCGCGTCGTACCCGGACTTCGCGGCGTGCAACGACGCGACGGGAAGCTCGAAGGAGCCGGGGACGCGGATGACGGTGTGGTCGGTGACGCCGGAGTCCTCCAGCGCGCGGAGGGCGCCGGCGAGCAGGCCGTCGGTGACCTTCGGGTGCCACTGGGCGGCGACGATCGCGACCCGGGCGTCTTCCACGCGGGTTACCTCGATGGTGGGTGCTCCACTGCCCGACATCAGCCGGCTCCGTTCTCTTCGGTCAGCAGGCCGCCCGGCAGGTGATGGCCCATTCGATCGCGCTTGGTGCGCAGGTACCGCAGGTTGTGCTCGGTCGGGTCGATGGAGATCCCGCGGCGCTCGACCACGTCGATGCCGTACCCCTGCACGCCCGCCAGCTTGTCGGGGTTGTTGGTCAGCAACCGCACTTCCTTGACGCCCAGATCGGCCAGGATCTGCGCACCGGTCCCGTAGTCGCGCGCATCCGCCGGCAACCCGAGGTCCAGGTTCGCGTCCACCGTGTCCCGGCCCGCGTCCTGCAGCTCGTACGCCTGCAGCTTGTGCAGCAACCCGATCCCCCGCCCCTCATGACCGCGCAGGTACACCACGACACCGCCCTCGGCCGCAACCTGCCGCATCGCCTCGTCCAGCTGCGGCCCGCAGTCACACCGCAGCGACCCGAACACGTCGCCGGTCAGGCACTCCGAGTGCAGGCGCGCCAGCGTCGGCCCGTTCCCGATCTCGCCGCGTACCAGTGCGAGCTGCTCCGACCCGTCCACCGTGTTGCGGTAGCCGTGGGCAACGAAGTCGCCGTACTGCGTCGGCAGCATCGTCGTCGCGACCCGCTGGATCTGGGACTCCGTACGGCGCCGGTACCGGATCAGGTCGTCGATCGACACCAGGACCAGCCCGTGCTCGTCCGCGAACGTCCGCAGTTCGAGCCCGCGCTTCATCGTCCCGTCGTCGTTCACCAGCTCCGAGATCACCGCGGCCGGCGTCAACCCAGCCATCCGCGCCAGGTCGATCGACGCCTCGGTGTGGCCGGGACGGACCAGTACGCCGCCCTCGCGACCGCGCAACGGGAACACGTGCCCCGGCTGCACCAGGTCGTACGGCTCCGAGGCCGAGTCGGTCAGCACCCGGATCGTCCGCGCCCGGTCGGCGGCCGAGATCCCGGTGGAGATCCCGTCCCGCGCGTCGACGGAGATCGTGTACGCCGTCCGCATCCGCTCCCGGTTGTGCGGCGTCATCAGCGGGATCCCGAGCCGGTCGAGCTCCGAGCCCTCCATCGGCACGCACACCACGCCGGAGCTGTACCGGATCAGGAACGCCAGCAACTCCGGCGTCGCCTTGGACGCGGCGAAGATCAGGTCGCCCTCGTTCTCGCGGTCCTCGTCGTCGACCACGATCACCGGCCGGCCGGCGCGGATCTCGTCAATCGCATGCTCGATCGTGTCGAGCTTCAGCACGTCACCCATCTAACCCACCACCACCGGCTCAGGAGCTTGGACCCGCTCACGGTTCTGAATCTTCCACCACGACACGAACCCGACGACGCAGAACAGCCCGTACACGATGTACATCGTCGCCGACGGGTAGAACTTCGCCTGCACCAGCAGCGGTACGCCGACCACGTCGACGGCGATCCAGATCAGCCAGAACTCGACGAAGCCACGCGCCATCCCGTACGTCGCCAGGATCGACCCGGTGAGGATCCACGCATCCCACTGCGGGCCCCACGATCCGAGCTCGCGCAGAACGAAGTACGAGATCGCGTACAGGACCACCGCGATACCGCCGAGCTCGAGCCGCTCGCGCGCGGACGCCCAGCGCGGCTGGACGCCCGTGGCGGCGCCGCCGTGGCGGGTCTGGTACCAGCGGTACCACCCGTAGAGGCTGACGATCGCGAAGAACACCTGGCGGCCGGCCTGACCCCAGAGGTCCTTGTCCTGCGGGGTGTCGAAGATCCCGCCGACGAAAACTGTGAACAGCAAGACGTTGCCGACGATGCCGACCGGCCACGCCGACACCAGCCGGCGCATGCCGAACAGTGCGCTGGCCAGACCGAACACGTTGCCGACGATCTCCCGGACCAGGACCTCCGAGCCGGCGATCGTCACCGTCGAGTGCAACAACCAGTCGATCGGGTTCACCGCACGCCTCCGTTGTCCTTCACGATGTCGTCCTTCAGGATGTTGTCCTTCACGTTGCCTGCGGCAAGAAGTCTTTCGACGTACTTCGCGATCACGTCGACCTCGAGGTTGACGGTGTCGCCGACCTTGTTACCGCCCAGCACGGTCAGCTCCAGCGTGGTCGGGATCAGGCTGACCCCGAACGTGCCGGACGCGTCGTCGACATCGGTCACGGTCAGCGAGACACCATCGATCGCGATCGAGCCCTTCTCGGCGACGTACTTGAGGATCTCCGGGGACGTCGCGATCCGGACGTCCTCCCAGTGCTCCCCCGGCGTCCGGCCGGCGATCGTGCCGGTGCCGTCGACGTGGCCCTGGACGATGTGCCCGCCGAGCCGCTCGTGCGCGGCGACGGCCCGCTCGAGGTTGACCGGGGAGCCCTTCTGCAGACCGCCGAGGCTGGTCCGCTGCAGCGTCTCGCGCATCACGTCCGCGGTGAACGTGCCGCCGCCGTACTCCACCACCGTCAGGCAACAGCCGTTGACCGCGATCGAGTCGCCGTGGTCGGCGTCCTCGGTCACCTTCGGGCCGCGAATGGTGAGCCGCGCGGAGTCGCCATCGAGCAGGTCCAGGGACTCGACGGTGCCGAGTTCTTCGATGATGCCGGTGAACATCTACTTTCCTCCCAGAGGAACCAGGGTCAGCCGGACGTCGTCGCCCAGGCGGGTGACGTCCGCTAGCTTGAACCGCCGCAGGTGGTCGATCGATTCCGCGCCGAGGTCGCCGACCGCGGCGTACCCGGAACCGAGCACGGCCGGGGCGACGTACGCGACGATCTGGTCGACCAGGCCGGCGCGCAGGAACGCGGCGGCCAGGGTCGGGCCGCCTTCGAGCCAGAGGTGCCGGATCTGCTGGTCGTCCAGCTGCCGGAGCACCTCGGCGGGATCGTGGGTCGGCAGCAGCAACGTCTCCGCGCGGTCGTTGCGGACCCGCGCGGTGGGTGGGATCTCACGGTCGCCGACGACCACCCGCAGCGGCTGCCGCGCCGCGGGTACGTCGTTCTCGTCGCGGACCGTCAGCTCGGGGTCGTCGTCCAGCACCGTCTGGGTGCCGACGGCAATCGCATCGCACTCGGCCCGCTGCCGGTGGACGTCGGCGCGCGCGATCGGACCGGTGATCCACTTACTGGTCCGGTCCGGGGCCGCGGACCGTCCGTCGAGCGTGGTCGCGAACTTCCAGGTGACGAACGGCCGCCCCGTCCGGACACTGTGCAACCAGACGTAGTTGACCGCTTCGGCCTCGGTCTGCAGGACGCCCTGCACGACGTCGATGTTCTTGTTCCGCAGCTTGGCGGCGCCACCGGAAGCAGTCCGGTTCGGATCGGGTACGGCGTACACGACGCGCGCGACCTCGGCCTCGATCAGCGCGTCCGCGCACGGACCGGTCCGGCCGGTGTGGTTGCACGGCTCGAGCGTGACGTACGCCGTACCGCCGCGGGCTCGTGCTCCGGCCATCCGGAGCGCCTCGACCTCCGCATGCGGGCCGCCTGCAACGGCGTGGAAGCCCTCGCCCACCGGATGCCCGTCGCGGCCGGTGATCACGCACCCGACAACCGGATTCGGATGGGTGCTGCCGGTACCTTTCGCAGCCAACTCGACAGCACGCCGCATCCAGGCGATGTCGATCGGCGACGCGTCGTTCACTTCTCGGGCCCCTCGTCGTCACGGACGCACTCCGGGGCCTCGACCGGCACGTCTGCTCCGTCGCCCTACCGTCCGGACCACTGGTCCGGCCCGGTCTCGCGGTCCGTCACCGGACCTCTCGCCGCCGCGTCCCGTGGGCTGTGCAGTCCACGCTCCGCGCCGTCGGGCGCCAGAGCACACCCGCCGACCGCGTGCGCCTCCCATCCGGACTTTCACCGTCGGTCCTGGAATTCCACCAGGTCAACCGATCGCCAAACCGCAGCGACCGGGTCGCGGACTGTTACCGCCGGCTCGGAATTACACCGACCCCGGAGCACGCGAGTGGGTTCACTCGTGCTTCAAGTATGCCCCTCCCCGCAACCCACACCACGACCCAGGTCACATCGTGAGCCGTCCCCGGACCCAAGTGCCACGCGGCGGGGGCGGTGAACAAGGTATTTCCTGTTCACCGCCCCCGCGGGGTGACACCTGGGTGCGCTCGGCCGCGCTGCGGAGCTCGGTCGGGCAGTCCTCGGACCCTGTACCTTCTTGCCGGTGGAGGCGTTTGCTGGGCGGTATCGGCTGATCGACCTGATCGGAACCGGCGGGATGGGTTCGGTCTGGCGCGCCTGGGACCTGCGGCGCTCGGCCTACGTCGCGGCCAAGGTTCTCGGCCAGCACGACGCCGGCACGCTGCTGCGCTTCGTCCGGGAGCAGTCGCTGCGGATCCAGCACCCGCACGTCGTCGCCCCGCACGGCTGGGCCGCGGATGACGACAAGGTCGTGTTCGCGATGGACCTGGTCCGCGGCGGCTCGGCCGCCACCCTCCTCGGCGATCACGGGCCGCTCCCGCCGACGTACGTCGCCGTACTGCTCGACCAGCTCCTGCATGCCCTGTCCGCTGTGCACGCGGCGGGTGTCGTGCACCGCGATCTCAAACCCGCGAACCTGCTCCTCGACGCGACCGGCACCGGCCGTCCCCATCTGCGCCTCTCGGACTTCGGTGTCGCCGGCCTGATCGACGAGCCGCGGATGACGCGGAACAGCACGATCCTCGGCACCCCCGGCTACCTCGCCCCCGAGCAACTGTCCGGCGCCGACCCCGACCCCCGCCAGGACCTGTACGCCGTCGGCGCCGTCGCCCACGAACTCATCACCGGCGACCGCCCCACCCCCACCGGCCCCCTCGCACCCGCGGCCGGCCCGTTAGCCGCCTTCATCCACACCTGTACGGCGACCAACCCCTCAGACCGCCCCGCCACAGCCCACGCCGCCGCCCGCCTCCTGTCCGAATCCGGCGCCCTCCCACCCGCGGGCACCCTCCCCTGGACCACCCACCCCGACGCCCCCGAAGTCTTCGACCAACTCCCACCGCTCCCACCCACCTGGACCCCCACCGGCCCAGCCCACCCCCCAACACCCCCTCAGCCCGCCAGCTCAGTCGCCCCCGCCAGCTCAGTCGGCCCCGCCAACTCCACCCGGTCAGGCAGGTCCACCCAGCCTCTCGGGGCGGTCGGGTCCGTCCAGCTCACCGGAACCACCGAGCCCGCCGGAACCAGCCGATCCACCGGTCCTGCCCAACCCGGCGGGCCCACCGGTCCTCCCCAACCCAGTGAGACGGAGCGGTCGGTAGAGGGGTCGCGGCGAGGGCTGGTGTGGTTGGCGGTCGTTAGTTTTGTGGCGGCTGCGGGGCTGATCGGCAGTGCTGTCTGGATCTTGGTGCGCTGAAACCACGAAGCCCGGGATACGGATCGCATCCCGGGCTTCTGATGGTTACCGCGGCCCCTGTGGGCCACCCCAGTTGTTCGACTGCGGCCACTGCGCGGCAGCCGGCTTCTTCCGCAACCGCGCGACGATCAACCCACCGATCAGCAGGAGCAACACACCACCCCCACCAAGCCCAGCGACCAACGCCACCGGCGTCCCGTCATCCGAGTCGGCGCGCCCCTGCACCGGACCACCGGCCTGGTTCTTGTCCCCGGAGTCCCCCGGCTCCGACGGCGTCGAACTCGGCGTCGTGCTCGGTGTCTCGGTCGGCGAAGGTGTCACGGACTCACCCGACACCGGCGTCGCGCCGTCGACGTACTCCGGCTTGCCCGCCCCCGCCGTACCGACCACGCCGACCGTGAGGTTCAGCGGGATCGTGAACGCCTTGTCGTTGGCCTTCCGGGTCAGCGACACAGCCAGGTAGTACTCGCCGGGCGTCGACGTGCCGGTGTCCTGGTTGTTCGCCCCGTTGCGGTTCAGGTACCGGATCTCCTTGGTGGTAAGCCCCTTCACCAGCCCGCGCTTGGTCAGCACAGCCTTCGTGTACGAGCCGCCTGGCACGTTCTTGGCGAAGATCGCGAACACGTCCTCACCGGTCGGCGAGATCAGCGCAGTATCGAGATACCGGATCCCGTCAAGGGCGTCGGCTGCGGCGCCCGCCATCTCCGGGACCGTCATCTGCGCCTGGATCCGCTGGCCCCAGTCGGCCTTCACCCGGTACAGCTGGAGCTCGCCCGGCATCAGCGTCGTCTTGTAGGTGCCCGGCTGCAGCAGCGGCGCGTCCGGGAAGCTGGAGCCGGGCACGATCTCCCGCGGCGTCGACCCGGACATCGGCGTCCAGACCGGGTCGGCGGCCGCCGCCGGCAGGTTCGCGATCGAGTCGACCGGCGGCTCCTCGTCGACCCGCAGCTCGTACGGCACGCCCTTGAGCTGCAGATAGTTCTTCCCCGGGTTCACGGTGAGCACCAGCTGATCGGAGTCGGCGCATTCGTCGTTCTTCTTCTCGTACTTCGACCAACTGGCAGCCGTACCGGTCGCCAGCCCCTGATCTCCGTCGAACCCGCGCGGGTAGCTCCAGCCGCACTGCTCACCGGCGAGCGTGTTGAGCCGCACCTCGGACTGGATCACGAAGCTGCCACCGGCCGGACGCCGGAAGCTCACCCCGGCGCGCAGCGTCGAACCCTTCATGGTCCGCTTGATCAGGTAGTGCTTCGAGGTGTTGTCCACACCGAACGTGTCGGAGTAGTGGCCCGGGGCAAGCACCGGTGCGCCTTCCTGCTGCGGCGCGCCGTGCACCGGCGTACCGGAGATCCGGAACGGGCGGAAGGCTCGGGTCGACAACCTGCCCAGACCAGCCTCGAGGTCGACGGTCGAGTCGGCGTCGTAGTAGTCACCGCGCCCCTCGCGAGCCACACACTGCAGCTGCGTGCGAGCCTTCCCCCCGACCCGGAAGCCGACCACGTCGATCTTCAGATCGATGCCCTGCTGGGCGATCGAACGCGCTACCGCGCACGGCTCCGGCGCACAGGTCGCCTCGCCGTCGGAGACCAGCACGATCGTGCGCTGACCGACCGGGCCGAGATCCTTCGCGGCCTGCTGGAGGGCGTAGCCGATCGGAGTCTCGCCGTACGGCTTGTACTTGGCGATCGCCGTCTGCAGCTGCGGCCGGTTGGCGGTCCCGATCGGGACGGTCAGCTGGGTGTCGGTGCAGGCGCCCGCCTGGGTGCGTTTGAACACAGTGGCGCCGTAGACCCGGAGGCCGACCTCGGCCGCCTCGGGGAGTTTGGTCACCACACTCGACAGGGCCGTCCGGGCGGCGGCGATCTTGGTGTGTCCGTCGCCGGCCGGCTCCGCCATCGAGCCGGACGAGTCGAGGACCAGCACGAGCTTGCCGCCGCTCGGAGCAGGGTCCGCGAGCGCAGCTGGGGCGGTCAGGCCACCCAGGACCGCGGCCAGCGTGACCGCTATGAGCGCCCACACCACGGGCCGGCGGCGGTGTGCCTGGTGAGTCGTCATCGTTTCCTCCGGTGAGATTCGCTGCCGCAAACTTTTGCAGTTTGCTATCGCAAATGTCAAGTCGGTTTCAGGCTGGAATTTCGAGTTCGCAAGTGCGAAGATCTTTGCATGGAGCAGACGGCACACAATCTGCAGCAGCAGGTCGACCTGTACGGCGAGCCGCTGGGCGAGGTGGTACGGCGGATCACCGGAGGGCTCGGCCTGACCCAGGGTGGGCTCGCCCAGGTCATCGGCTTGTCCGCGCCCATGCTCTCGCAGCTGGTCAGCGCGCAGCGGGTGAAGATCGGCAATCCCGCGGTGGTGTCGCGCCTGCGGGCTGTGTCCGAGCTCACCGACCTGGCCGTGGCGGGCGGGATCGAGCCGGAGCACATCGCCCACGAGCTGGACGAGATCCGCGCCGCCACCGGCGCCTACACCCGGCCGACCACAGCACACCTGGCCCGGTCGGCCACGCCCGGTCAGCCCACCGGACATGCCTCAGGACAGCCCGCCGGTCCGCCGGAGCGTTTCCTGCGACCCACTACCTACCCCGGCGAACTGCCCCCGTCACCGTCCGCGCGAAGCGTCGTACGGGAGATCCAGGACCTGTTCCGCGCCGTCGCTTCGGCCGAGGAGATCCAACGAGCAGCGGCTGCCGTGGACTCGCCGGCGATCGCCGAGTTGCTGCTTGCCTACGGCACCGGCAGAACGGCGGATGCACTGGCGCACTACGAGCAGCACCACGGTTGATATAGCACAACCCGAGTAGACATTCGGCGCTGTCTCACGCTTCGTCAGCACGGAATGCGCGTCGCGCGGCTGGTGTTGGCTTGCTTCGGCGGGGCGAACCGTCCTGCCTTCGTTGACGTTGTGAGGAGACAGTTGTGCGCGCGTTCGGCGCTTTTCGGCGGGTTGTCGCAGTGGTCGGGGTCATCACCTTGGCGAGTGCGATGGTTGCCTGTGGCAGCAATCAGGACGATTCCACGGCGGACGGCCAGGATCTGGGGCTGATGACGGCGGGGACGCTGCGGATCGGGACCCTGACCGACGCGCCGCCGAACGTCTACGTGAAGGACGGGAAGTTCACCGGCTTCGACAACGACCTGATCACCGCGGTCGCGGCCAAGCTGAACCTGAAGCCGGAGTTCGTCGGGACCGACTTCTCCGCGCTGCTGTCGCAGGTGAACGGCGGCCAGTTCGACCTCGGCAGCTCGTCGATCACGGTCACCGAGGCCCGCAAGAAGACGGTTGCGTTCAGCAACGGGTACGACTTCGGCTACCTCGGCCTGAACACCACCAAGAGCTCCGGGATCACGTCGTTCGACCAGCTCACCGGCAAGCGCGTCGTGGTCGTCCAGGGCACCGTCCAGGACGACTACGCGACGCAGAAGAACCTGAACCCGGTCCGCGTCCCGAACTACAACGCCGCGCTCGGCCAACTCAAGGCCGGTACGGCGGACGCCTGGGTGAGCCCGGCCGAGATCGGCGAGAAGATGGCGAAGGAGCAGGGCGGCGGAACGGTGATCCTGGCCGCGAAGGAGCTCAGTGACGCGCCGATGGCGTTCGCGGTGGCGAAGAGCAACGACAAGCTCCGCGAGGCCGTGAACAAGGCGCTCGACGAGGTGATCGCCGACGGCACCTGGACCAAGCTGGTCGAGCAGTACTACCCGGGTCGCGCCGTACCGGCGAACTTCAAGCCGGGCAGCGGATCGGTCAAGTTCACGGCTCCCAAAGCCTGATGGACATCTGGTCCACCCTGAGCGACACCTTCCTCGACTGGGAGTCGATGAAGGCGGTCCTGCCCGAGATGCTGAAGGTGGGACTGGTCAACACCTTGATTCTGGCGGCCGCCTCGGTCGTGCTGGGCACTCTGCTCGGCATGATCGTGGCGGTCCTCGCCCTATCCAGCAAACGCTGGCTGCGCTGGCCGGCGAAAATCTACACGGACATTTTCCGCGGCCTGCCCGCGATCCTGACCATCCTGCTGATCGGCCAGGGGCTGTCCCCGATCACGCGGCACTGGTGGGGCCCGAACCCGTACCCGCTCGGCGTCCTCGCGCTCTCGCTGATCGCCGCCGCGTACATCGGCGAGATCTTCCGTTCCGGCATCCAGAGCGTGGAGAAGGGTCAGCTCGAGGCCGCCCGCGCGCTCGGCTTCAGCTACACCAGCGGCATGCGGCTCGTCGTCATCCCGCAAGGGGTACGGCGGGTGCTGCCGGCGCTGGTGAACCAGTTCATCGCGCTCGTGAAGGAGTCGAGCCTCGTCTACTTCCTCGGCCTACTGGCGAGCCAGCGCGAACTGTTCCGGATCGGGCAGGACGCAGCCGCGACCAACGGCAACCTGTCCCCGTTGCTGCTTGCGGGCATCTTCTACCTGGTGATCACCGTCCCGCTGACGCACTTGGTGAACCACTTCGACAAGCGGCTGCGAGAAGGACGGCCGGTCGAGTCGGAGGACATAGAACTGAAGGAGCTCGCGCATGCAAACCGTTGAGGCAGCCAGCCTGGAGGTGAGCGGTGTCGAGCTCGCGTTCGGCAGCAACAAGGTGCTCCGGGGCGTCGATCTCGTCGTACCCGCCGGGCAGACCGCGTGCGTGATCGGCCCGTCGGGCTCCGGGAAGTCGACGCTGCTGCGTGCGATCAACCGCCTGCTCGAACCGGATGCGGGTGATGTGAAGCTCGGCGGCGAGTCGGTACTGCGGGGCGATGCCGACGTACTGCGACGGCGCATCGGCATGGTGTTCCAGCACTTCAACCTGTTCCCGCACAAGAGCGTGCTCGACAACATCACGCTCCCGCTGCGCAAGATCAAGAAACTCGACGCCGAGGCCGCCCAGGCCGCGGCCCGGGCGCAGCTCGAGCTGGTCGGCCTTGCCCACAAGGCTGGAGCGCGGCCCGGGAACCTGTCCGGCGGTCAGCAGCAGCGGGTCGCGATCGCGCGGGCGCTGGCGATGCAGCCCGAGGTCATGCTGTTCGACGAGGCGACGTCGGCGCTCGACCCCGAGCTGGTCAAGGGCGTGCTGGCCCTGATGGCGGATCTCGCCGAGGCCGGGATGACGATGGTTGTGGTCACCCACGAAATGGGGTTCGCTCGCGAGGTCGCCGACCAGGTCGCCTTCATGGACCACGGCGTCGTGGTCGAGTCCGGCGTACCCGAGCAAATCTTCGACGCGGCCGACTCGCCGAGGCTGCGGCAGTTCCTGTCCCAGGTGCTTTGAGACAGTCCAGCCCTGGCAGAAAGGACTGCCAGGGCGCACGATGGAAGGTGGTCCCGCTCTGGGGCTGAGCTACACCTGGGGGTAGCCATGTCGTTCTTCCATCGTTCACCGGCCGCGACTCGCCGACTCACGATCGCAGCAGTCGCCGTCGGATTGATCACCACATCCGGGCTCGTGGCAACCGCCACGCCCCGGACCAACACAACCAGCACGGTCAGCACGACCAGCACGGTGGCGGCCGCGCCTGCCCGTGCCAAGTACGTCTATCTCACCTTCGACGACGGCCCGAGTACGCCGTACACCGCGCAGATACTGAAGATTCTTCGGGCTTACGGGGCACGGGCAACCTTCTTCGAGATCGGCCGGAATGTCGCGCGCTACCCGTACTTGACCCGCCGCGTCTACCAAATGGGCAACAGCGTGCAGAACCACACCTGGTCGCACCCGGATCTGCGGCACGTGTCCTCGTCAGCATTCAGGACCCAGGTCCAGAAGACGGACCGGTACATCCGGGTCCAGACGGGGTACACCCCACGCTGTCTCCGGCCGCCGTACGGCGCGACGAACAAACTGGTCCGCCGACGGGCCGCCGCACTCGGCAAGCAGATCCGCTTGTGGACCATCGACACCCGCGACTGGTCCCGCCCCGGAACGTCGGTGATCGTGCGCCGTGCACTGGCGAAGGTGCACACCGGCTCGGTGATCCTGATGCACGACGGCGGCGGCAATCGCAGCCAGACGGTCGCCGCGCTGCCGAAGATCCTGCGGACCCTGAAGGCCAGGGGCTACAGCTTCACCACCATGTCCTGCACCTGACCCTTGGCGCGGTTACGTCAATTCCTGGCACAAGTGCCTTAGCGTGGGCCCCGAGGATTCAGTGAGGACGTGAACCACCCACCGCCCTGGGGGGACAATGGACGTTCGCTTGACGCGCGCGGGGAACCGGGCCGTCGGCCTGGCGATGATGATGCTGGTGAGCGCGGTGATCGGTACGGTCGTGGTCGCATCCGCGAGGTCACCGGCCAAACCAGTCACGCCCACGCCGCCCACGCCGGCCGCGACAGCACCGGTCACGCCGACGAAAACCCCGCTGCCGGTCAAGTACGTCGTACTGACGTTCGACGACGGGCCCGATGTCGAGTACACCCCGAAGGTGCTCGACATCCTCGCGCAGTACGGCGCCAAGGCGACGTTCTTCGAGGTCGGGCAGAACGTCCGGAAGCATCCCGAGCTGACCAAGCGGATCCACGAATCCGGTCACAGCGTTCAGAACCACACCTGGACGCACGCCGACCTCCGCCACCTCAGCGCGGCCGCGTTCCGGCAGCAGGTGACGTCGACGGACCAGGCCATCCGGGCTCAGATCGGCAGTACGCCGGCCTGTCTGCGACCGCCGTACGGCGGTGTGAACCCGACCGTCCGGCAACGGGCGAAGGCGCTCGGCAAGGACCTCGTGGTGTGGACCGTGGACTCGCGGGACTGGACCAAACCCGGTACGACGGCGATCGTGCAGCGCGTGCTGAAGAACGTGCACAGCGGTTCGGTGATCCTGATGCACGACGGCGGCGGCAACCGCGCCCAGACCGTGGCGGCACTGCCCACGATCCTCAAGAACCTCAAGGCCCAGGGCTACGGCTTCCGTGTGCTGACCTGCTAGGACAGGGCGGTCACCAGCGGTACGACGTCGGCGATCGACTGGACCACGCGGGTCGGGCGGTACGGGAAGCGCTCGACCTCGTGCTCGCCGGTCGATCCGGACAGCACGAGCACGCTCCGCAGACCCGCCTCGAGACCGCTGATGATGTCGGTGTCCATCCGGTCACCGATCATCACGGTGGTTTCGGAGTGCCCCTCGATCCGGTTCAGCGCGCTGCGCATCATCAGCGGGTTCGGCTTGCCGACGAAGTACGGCGCCACGCCCGTGGCCCGGGTGATCAGCGCGGCCACCGAGCCGGTCGCCGGCAGCGGACCCTCCTGTGACGGGCCGGTCGGGTCCGGGTTGGTCGCGATGAACCGGGCGCCTTCGGCGATCAGCCGGATCGCCTTGGTGATTGCCTCGAACGAGTACGTCCGCGTCTCGCCGAGGACGACATAGTCCGGGTCGCGCTCGGTGAGCACGTACCCGATCTCGTGCAGCGCGGTGGTCAGCCCCGCCTCGCCGATCACGTACGCCGTCCCGCGCGGGCGCTGGTCGTCGAGGAACTGCGCGGTGGCGAGCGCGCTGGTCCAGATCGACCGCTCCGGGATGTCGATGCCCGCGGCAAGCAGGCGGGCGCGGAGGTCGCGCGGGGTGAAGATCGAGTTGTTCGTGAGGACCAGGAACTTCTTGCCGGACGCCTGCAGCGCAGCGATGAACTCGCTGGCTCCGGGAATGGCGCGCTCCTCGTGCACCAGCACGCCGTCCATGTCGGTCAGCCAGGTATCCACCGGTTTGTGCTCGCTCACCCGCTCATCGTAGAGGCCTGACCGGCTGGCGCACGGAAACTGTCGGCGGCGGGGGCAAGAATGCGGGCATGGATTTGGCCGGGTACCGCGAGTTGTGGCGAGCGCACGGTGTGATGACGCTGCTGGTGTCTTCGCTGCTCGCCCGGCTGCCCATGCTCGCGACCATGGTGCCGATCGCGTTCCTCGCCAAGGACGCGAGCGGCTCGTTCCGGTGGGCAGGCGTCGTCGCAGGCGCCTACTCGGTCGGCACG
This sequence comes from Kribbella soli, assembly GCF_004331345.1. Classification (GTDB taxonomy): domain Bacteria; phylum Actinomycetota; class Actinomycetes; order Propionibacteriales; family Kribbellaceae; genus Kribbella; species Kribbella soli. The sequence continues at coordinate 76,890 of NZ_SJJZ01000001.1, forward strand.
GCAGCGGCAGGACCGCTCTGGTCGCGCACGGCCGACCGGCGCGGGCCTCGTGGCGTGCTGCTCGCGACCGGGATCGCCTGGAGTCTGGCGCTGTTCACGATCGCCCTCCTGCCGACCGGCCTGCATCGGTTGCTGCCGCTGCTGGCCTTGATCGCTGGCGCCCTGGTGCCGCCGGTCATGCAGACGTTGCGAGCCGCGTGGCCGCGGGTCGTCTCGGGCCCGGCGCTGCGGACGGCGTACTCGGTGGATGCGACGGCGCAGGAGCTGTTGTTCATGGTCGGGCCGATGCTCGGGGCAACCGCGGTGAGCGTGGCGAGCCCGCGCGTCGGCGTACTGCTCGCAGCCGTGATGTCAGCCGTCTTCATCTGGTGGTATGCGCTCCGACAACCCGAGCCGCTCCCCCGCGACCAGCACACCACAGTGCCGCTGACCGCACGGCAGTTGCTCTGGCATCGGCACCGCTTGCCGCTGATCCTCGCGTTCGGCCTCTGGGTCATGTCGTTCAACGGGATCTCGCTGGCCATCGTCGCGTTCGCCGACGACCACGGTCAGCGGCTGATCGCCGGGATCTTCGAGGCCGTCTGGGCGTTCGGCAGCCTGGTCGGCGGCGCTGTCGCGGGCGCATTGCCCGGCCGGCGTACGTCGTACCTGTGGCGGCGGGCTGCTCTCGTCGCGGTCGGGATGCTGCTGTGCGTGTTCGCGACCTGGTCGTCGGTGTCGCTGGGGATCGCGTTGACGGTGTCGGGGCTGACGTTGGCGCCGGCGATCGGTGCGCTGTACGGGCGGCTGGGTTCGTTGACGCCGGACGTCGCGCGAACCGAGGTGTTCGGGTGGATGGGCAGCGCGGCGACCGGCGGTGCGGCGATCGGTGCCGCGGTGGCGGGGGCGGTGATCGAAGGCTTCGGCGTGCGGTACGTGTGGCTGATGGCGGCCTTGCTCGCGGTGGTGTCGACGGTGGTGCTGCTGCGGGTGCCGCCGGAGGTCGAGCCGGAGCCGAGTGGCCCTGACTTACCGGCCGGCGGACTGCTCGGCGAGACCGCGTAGCTGCTCGACCATCGCGTTCGGGTCGTCGGCGGCGTACACGGCCGAGCCGGCCACGAACACGTCGGCGCCGGCCTCGGCGCAGCGCTCGATGGTGTCGGCCGAGACACCGCCGTCGATCTCGATCCACAGGTCGAGGCCGTGCTTGTCGAGCAGTTGGCGGGTGCGGCGGATCTTGGGTACGCACACGTCGAGGAACTTCTGGCCGCCGAAGCCGGGCTCGACGGTCATGATCAGGATCATGTCGAGCTCGCCCAGCAGGTCCTCGTACGGCTCGATCGGGGTTGCGGGCTTGAGTGCCATCGCGGCCCGTGCGCCCTTGGCCCGGATCTCCCGCGCGGTCCGGATCGGCGCCCGGCAGGCCTCGATGTGGAACGTGACACTCGACGCGCCGGCCTCGACGTACCCGGGCGCCCAGCGGTCCGGGTCCTCGATCATCAGGTGACAGTCGAGCGGCATGTCGGTCGCCTTGGCCAGCGACTCGACCACCGGCATCCCGAGGGTCAGATTCGGCACGAAGTGGTTGTCCATCACGTCGACATGCAGCCAGTCCGCATTCGACACAGCAGTCGCCTCTTCTGACAGCCGCGCGAAGTCGGCGGCCAGGATGCTCGGCGCGATCTGAATCCCCATGGCGTCAATCTATCGACCCACCCACCGGCGCCCGTCAGGTGGTGAGCTCAGCGGCGAGTACCTCACGGAGGGTCGTGGTCGGGCGGCCGAGGAGCGTGGGCAGTGTGGGGTCGACGACGGCGAACTCACCGCGCCGGGCGGCCGCGAAGATGCCCAGCGTCAGGTCGACCAGGAACTCCGGCATCCCACGGCCGAGCGCCGCGCGTTTCCACTCCTCGTCCGGCACCGTGACCCGGGTGATCTTCCGCCCGACCAGGTCCGAGGCGATCGCGGCGATGTCCGCGTAGTCGAGCAGCTCCGGCCCGGTCAGCGCCGGCGTGATGCCGTCAAGGCGCCCCGGCTCGGTGAGCGCGACCACCGCCGCGTCGGCCAGATCCCGGTGCGCTGTCCAGGAGAACGGCCCGTCCTCCGGCAGGATCAGCTCCCCCGTCTCCAGCGCGGACCGGAGCAGGAAGACCGGCGTACTCGCGTAGAAACCGTTGCGGAGCGCCGTGAACGGTACGCCGGAATCGGCAAGATCCTGTTCCGTCGCAGCGTGGCCCCGGGTCGCGAGGAACAGTGAGTCCAGGTTCGCGGCCTGGTGGCTGGTGTAGAGGATGCGCTCGGCGCCGACGGTCTTGGCCGTGTCGATCGCGACGTGGTGCGGCTCCGGGTCGGCCGGGCCCGAGACGATCAGCACCTGGGTGGCGCCCTCGAATGCGTGCGCGAGCGAGTCCTGGTCGCCGAAGTCTCCGCGCCGTACCCGGACACCTCGGGCGGCAAGGTCTGCAGCCTTCTCAGGGTCACGCACGCTGACGCCGAGTTGGTCGGTGGGGAGATGGTCGGCGAGGCGGTCGACGACAGCCCGGCCGAGGCGGCCGGTCGCTCCGGTGACAATGATCATGCACAGCTCCTCGTTATCAGTGGATACAGCTTGACGCTATCACTGTTAACACGGCGAGCCAACCGCTACGGTTGGCGCGTGGAGGAGCTCCAAACCAACGACACGACCACTAGCAGCGACGGCGTAAGTGGGCGGGATCGGATGCGGGCGCACATCGTCGAGGTCGCTGCTGGGCTGCTCGCGACGGGTGGGCGGGACGCTGTGTCGACGCGGGCGGTCGCGGCCGCGGCGGGTACGCAGGCGCCAACGATCTACCGGCTGTTCGGCGACAAGGACGGGCTGCTCGCGGCGGTGCTGGAGTACGGGTTCTCGACGTACCTCGCGGACAAACCACCGCTCGATCCGACGGCAGACCCGATCACGGACCTCCGCGCGGGGTGGGACCTGCACATCGGGTTCGGGCTGGCGAACCCGGCACTCTTCCTGCTGATGTACGCCGACACGCAGCCGGGCCGGCGCCCCGCGGCGGCCGAGGCCGGGCTGGCGATCCTGCGAACCCGGATCCGCAACATCGCAGCCGCCGGACGGTTGCGCGTCGACGAGAACCTGGCCGCGGAACTGGTACAGGCAGCCGGGTCAGGCGCCGTACTAGCACTGCTAGCCGTCCCCGAGGAACGCCGGGATCCACGGCTGGCGGACACGATGTTCGACGCCTTGATCGCAGCAATCGCAACAGCACCCGCAGCACACCACGAGACCGCAAACGGCGAGAGCGCGGACGGCAGGGCGCGGGCGGGTGTTGGGCGGAGTGCGGGGGTGGCGACGGCTGCGAATGCACTAAGGGCGCAACTGGCGGAGCTTGAGATGCTGACGGACGGCGAGCGTCACGTACTCGGTGAGTGGCTCGCCCGCATCACCCACTGAACGGCCTCCTCGACCGTCTCGACCACCTCGAGTCCCGCGGGTAGGGGTGGGCGGTGGATCAGGATGACGGGGATCGCGAGGCGACGGGCTGCGGTGAGTTTTGCGGCTGTGGCGGGGCCGCCGCTGTCTTTCGTGACCAGTACGTCGATGTCGTGGTCGCGGAGGATCGTCTCCTCATCGGCCAGCATGAAGGGGCCGCGGGCAAGGATCAGCGCGCACCAGGTGGGACGCGGTTCGGGCGGGTCGACGCACCGAGCGAGCGTCCACAACCCGGTACCAGCGAAGGCCTCGAGCCCCTGCCGACCGATCGTGAGAAACGCGCGCGTGCCGAGTCCCGCCAGCAACTCGGCGGCAGCGGACGTGGTGTCGACCCAATGCCAGTTGTCGTCAGGGTCCGGCACCCAACCAGGTCGCCGCAGCACCAGCAGCGGCGTACCGACCTCGCGCGTCGCAGCAAACGCATTCGCAGTGATGCTCGCCGCGAACGGATGCGTCGCGTCGACCACCGCATCAACCGGATGCTCCCGCAACCAACTAGCAAGCCCTTCTACCCCACCGAACCCACCAACCCGCACCTCACCAACAGGCACCCGAGCATCGGATGTCCGCCCAGCAAGCGACGACACGACCTCAACCCCGCCCCCGACCAGGACTCCCGCAAGCTCGCGAGCCTCCCCCGTCCCGCCGAGCAGCAGAACCTTCATCGACTGCGATCGGCCGAGTAGAGATGACTGTCTCGAAAGGCCGTTGCCGACAGCACCTTTCCCGCGATGATGACAGCGGTACGGCGGACGCCCGCGGACTTCACCTGCTCCGCGATATCGGCGAGCGTGCCGCGCAGGACGACCTCGTCGTCGCGGGAGGCACGCGCGACGACCGCGACCGGGCAGTCCGCGCCGTAGTTCGGGACGAGCTCCTCGACCACACGGTCGATCTGCTGCACAGCAAGATGCAGAACGATCGTCGCCTGACTGGCGCCGAGGGTCGCGAGATCCTCACCAGCCGGCATCGCGCTGGCGCTGCCGCCGATCCGGGTCAGTACGACGGTTTGCCCGACCTCGGGGACCGTCAGCTCACGGCCGAGGGTGGCAGCGGCCGCGGCGTACGCCGGTACGCCGGGCGTCACGTCGTACGGGATCTCGAGGGTGTCGAGGCGGCGCATCTGTTCGGCCATCGCGCTGAAGACGGATGGGTCACCGGAGTGCAGGCGGGCGACGTCGAGGCCGGCGGCGTGCGCGGTGGCGAGTTCGGCGACGATCTCGTCGAGGGTCAGGTTCGCGGTGTCGACCTTGCGGGCGCCGGGCGGGCAGTGGTCGAGTAGCTCGATCGGCACGAGCGCACCGGCGTACAGACAAACGGGCGACGCGGCGATCAAGTCGCGCCCGCGCATGGTGATCAGGTCCGCCGCACCCGGACCGGCGCCGATGAAGTGGACCGTCATGAGTCGAGGCCCGGCGTCAGAACCGTCACTTGGTCACGCTCCAGATCGTCACCGGCATCGCCGGACGCCAGCCGGTCATCGTGCCGACCGCCGAGGCACGTTGTACGTCGAGGCGGACGAGGTCGCCGCCGACGGCCTTGTACCACTGGGCGATCAGGGACTCGGTCTCCAGCGTGACACCGTTGGCGACCAGTCGACCGCCGGGGCGGAGCGCATTCCAGCAGGCGTCGAACATGCCGGCGGCCGTCGCTCCCCCGCCGATGAAGATCGCGTCCGGGGATTCGAGACCGTCGAGCGCTGTCGGAGCAGCACCTTCCACGATCTCTACGGCTGCACCGAGCGCGGCAACGTTGCGTTCCAGGCGTTTCGCCCGGTCGGCGTCGCGTTCGACGGCGATCGCGTGGCAGGACGGGTGGTGCCGGGACCACTCGATCGCGATGCTGCCCGCGCCGCCGCCGATGTCCCAGAGCAGTTGCCCGGGAACAGGCGCGAGGCGGGACAGCGTGACTGCGCGGACCTCGCGTTTGGTCAGCTGGCCGTCGTTCTCGTACGCGTCGTCGGGCAGGCCGGGTGCTGTCGAGAGGGCGGTGGCATCGGGCGGGCACAGTACGGCGATGACGTTGAGCGGATCGACGTCGTCGGACCAGTTGGCCGCGTTCGCCGTACGGATGCGTTCGGCTGGGCCGCCGAGCTGCTCGAGGACCGTGAACTCGCTGGAGCCGTAGCCGCGGGCGACCAGCAGGTCCGCGACTTCTGCCGGGGTCTGTGCGCCCCGGCTGAGGATCAGGACTCGTCGGCCGGGCTGGAGGTGCGAGTGGAGCCGCTCGACCGGGTTGCTCACCAGGCTCACCACCTGCACCTGATCCTGCGCCCAGCCGAGTCGCGCACACGCCAACGAGACGCTCGACGGCTGCGGGATCACGCGTACGGCGTCGGCGCCCAGCATGCGGACCAGCGTCGTACCGATGCCGTGGAACGTCGGGTCACCGCTCGCCAACACACAGATCCGCCGGCCCTGGTGCTCCTCGAGCAACCGCGGAAGCGCCTCCGACAAAGGCGAAGGCCAAGGAATCTGCACGACATCTTGTTCGGGAATCAGAGCTAGTTGGCGAGGGCTGCCCAGGAGGATCTCGGCGTGCTCGATGGACGTGCGGGCTGCGGTCGACAAGCCGTTCCAGCCGTCGGCGCCCAGGCCTACGACGGTGATGGGGTCAGGCATTGCCGAGGACCTTCGTCACGGTGATCTCGAGGACTACGCGCTGCGGGTTGACCCGTGGCTCCTTGTAGCGCTTGGCGTACCGCCGTTCGGCCTCGTGCACCCGCGCAGGGTCGTCGCTGACCACAGCACGCCCCTCGATCGTGCTCCAGCGCCGGCCGTCCACCTGTGTCACCGCGACCGCCGCCTCCCCGAGCCGCCGGATCGCGCGGGCCTTGTACGACGTACCGGAGCAAATCACCCGCACCAGCCCCGCCTCGACGTCCAAGGTCGCTCCGACCGGCGTCGCGTGCACCGTCCCGTCTGCCCGGACCGTACTGAGCACACACAGGTGCCGCTCGCTCCAGAACTCAACCAGCTGCTCACTGAACACCCAGCGATCGTAGACAAGCCGCCCCGCCCGGCACGGGGCCGGGCGGGGCGGTGGCGCGCTGGACCCCTCAGACCAGCGCTGATCATGGGTCAGCCGAAAACGTCAGCCGAAATCTCAGCCGATGTCGCGGCGGCGGAACGAGGCGAAGCCGGCGACGATGAGCGCGGCGGCGATCGCGGTCAGCCAGAGAACCGGTGCGACGGAGAAGTCACCGCCGGGCAGCCGCGGCGTGTGGCCGTACGGGCTGAGGTTGATCATCCACTGCGGCAGGTTGAAGATCTCACCGAACTGACCGATCAGCAGGAACACGCCGTACAGCGCCCATCCCCCGGTCACCAGCTTGGGCGCGAGCCCGAACAGGATGACGACGAGCGCGGTCACCAGCCAGATCGCCGGCAGCTGTACGGCGGACGCCGCGAGCATCCGTGGCACCTGACGGCCCATGTTGCCGAGCGACGCACCACTCGAGATCCCGGAGCCCAGTCCGGCGACCAGGATCAGTACGCCGGTGCCGAGCAGCGCCATGAGCACGTGGCTCGCCAGCCACTGCGCCCGCGAGACACCGGTCGCCAGCAACGGCTCGGCCCGCAGCGCGGTCTCCTCCGACCGCAGTCGCAACGCCGCCTGGATCCCGAACGCCGACGCCAGCAGCCCGACCATGCCCATCTCGGTCGCCAGGAACGCATCCGTGATGCCTTCCACGCCACCGAGCTTCTGCACCATCTCCTTCGCACTGTCGCTGGTGACGAACCCGTCGACGTTGCTGGCGATGTTGCCGACCAGCAGACCTAGCAACAGGAACGCGAAACCCCAGGCGAGCAACGAGCCCCGGTGCAGCCGCCAGGCCAGTGCGAGCGGGGAGCGCAACGACTTGGCTGCCCGCGGCGGTCCGGGCCGCGGCCGCACCAGACCGGCCCCCAGGTCGCGCCGCCGGATCAGTGCGGTCGCCGCTGCGATCAGTACGGCGAGGAACACCAGCGGCACCAGTAGTACGGCCAACCGGTCACCGGCGTACGCGCGAACCTGCTGCGACCAGCCGATCGGGGACAGCCACGAGACCCACTGCGTGCTGCCGTCTGCGGATGAGTCGCCGATGGCGCGCAGTACGTACGCCACGCCCAGCACGACTGCCGTGAGTCCGTTCGCAGCCCGCGCGCTCTCGGTGACCTGCGATGTCACCGCAGCCACGCCGGCGAACGACAGCCCTGCAGCCGCCCACATCAACCCGAACGCGAACGATCCCTTCGTGTCCAGCCCGCTGCCCATCAGCGACAGCGCGGTCAGCAACCCGAGCACGATCACAGTCGCCCCGGACACGATCAGCGCGGAGGCCAGAGCGGCGTACCGACCGAGTACGCCGGCGCTCAGCAGCTCGAGACGCCCGGACTCCTCCTCACTCCGGGTGTGCCGTACGACGAGCATGCCGCCGAGCAACCCGACCAGTAGCGCGCCGAACGCAGTGAGCTTGAACAGCGAGACCTCCCCGAGCGAGGACTCGTCGAAGATCCGCCCGTAGAGCGAGACCAGCGCGGGTGAGGCGTTCGACGTCCGGGCCGCGTCGACCAGCGCCTTGGGATCCGCGTACAGGTCCATCGTCGCCTTGGCCGAGCCGGCGGCCGTCATCACGAACACGACGATCCAGATCGGGATCAGGATCCGGTCCCGGCGCAGCGCGAGCCGCACCAGCGCCCCGGTACCGACGAAGTCGTTCATCGCACGGCCGCCTCAGGCTCAGCAGGTACGTCGTCCTCGTAGTGCCGCAGGAACAGCTCCTCGAGCGTCGGCGGCTGCGCCACCAGGCTCTTGATCCCGCTCGCGGACAGCTGTCGCATCACGGCGTCGAGCTTGGCGGTGTCCACCTCGCAGCGGACCCGGTTGCCCTGCACATCGAGATCGTGGATCCCCGGCAGCTCCGCGAGGCCGTTCGGCGACCCGGCCAGCTCGGCCTGGATCGACGTACGCGTGAGATGGCGCAGGTCGGCCAGCGTGCCGGTCTCGACCACCTTGCCGCGGCGGATGATGCTGATCCGGTCGCACAGGGCCTCGACCTCGGACAGGATGTGGCTCGACAGCAGCACGGTGCGGTCGCGCTGACGCTCCTCCTCGATGCACTGCCGGAACACCTCCTCCATCAGCGGGTCCAGACCGGAGGTGGGCTCGTCCAGGATCAGCAGCTCGACGTCACTCGCGAGAGCGGCGACCAGGGCGACCTTCTGCCGGTTGCCCTTGGAGTACGTCCGGCCCTTCTTGGTCGGGTCGAGGTCGAACCGGCGCAGCAGTTCGTCGCGCTTCTTCTCGTCCAGCCCGCCACGGAGCCGGCCGAGCAGGTCGATCACCTCGCCGCCGGTCAGGTTCGGCCACAGGTTCACGTCGCCCGGGACGTACGCCAGCCGCCGGTGCAGCTTCGCGGCGTCGTGCCACGGGTCCCCGCCGAGCAGCGAGACATCGCCGGCATCACCGCGCAGCAGTCCGAGCAGGACCCGGATGGTGGTGGACTTCCCGGCGCCGTTCGGCCCGAGGAAGCCGTGCACCTCACCGGTCGTGACCTCGAGGTCGAGACCGTCGAGGGCGTGCGTACTTCCGTACGACTTGTGCAGTCCAGAGACCACGATGGCTGATGTCATGATTCATAACGTACACTTCATTCAGAAGTTTGTGAATCTTGCTAACACGTTTCTCACATGTCAGGTAATCGAGTGACCCAGAGGGGATGATGGGGCGGTGAGTGCACTTCGAGACGACGACGCCGTCCGGCGATACACCGAGCAGTTCGGCAACCTGCTGGCCGAGACCGGCTGGCCGCGGATGGCCGCCCGGGTGTTCGCCGCGATCCTGTCCAGCGTGGACGGGCGGATGACAGCCGCCGAACTGTCCGACCAGCTGCAGGCGAGTCCCGCCGCGGTCTCCGGCGCGGTCAACTACCTCCTGCAACTGCGCCTGGCGACCCGCGAGCGCGAGCCCGGCAGCCGTCGCGACGTGTACGTCGTCCAGGACGACGCCTGGTACCAGACGATGATGAGCGAGGACGCCTCACTGGTCCGCTGGTCCGAATCCCTCCGCAAGGTCCTCGACGCCTCCGGCCAAGGCACCGACGCCCACCACCGCATCCGCGTCTCCCTGGCCTTCATCGACTTCATCAGCGAAGAGGTCAAGGGCCTCACCGAACGCTGGGTAAAACGCAAAGCCGAACTAGACGCCGAAATCGCGGCGGAGTACACCGCCCTCAACCCCTAACCCGCCGTACGCCGGGGGCCTGGACAGGTTGTGGTGGTGCGGTACAGGTTATTGCCTGTGCGCTGCCCCCGGATGGAGTGCACCGGCCCGCGTTGTGGTTGTCCACAGGCGCAGATTCGCGCGCAAATGCAGGCTGTGGTGACTGCACATTGCCCGTATGAATCCAAAGTTGAGTGTGCTGGCCGACGCCCGTGGGGGCTGGTTCACCCGGGCGGACGCGGTGGATTGCGGCTACAGCGACAGCGAGCTCCGGCGACGGCTGCGGTGCGGGCAGTGGTCGCGGCTGTCGCGTGATGTGTACGTCGAACCACCCGGCTCGCCCGCAGGTGAGGCCGCCTGGGATCGCGCCAAACGCCTGCACCTAGTGAAGACCCGAGCCGTCCTCAACCGCTTGGGGCCCGGCGCTGTGGTGAGCCATCAGTCCGCAGCCGTGCTACACGGGCTACCGACCTGGGGCCTCGACCTGTCCCGGGTCCACGTCACCAAGGCCAGCGGTAGAACGCGTTCCGACTCCATCGCCGACGTACACCGATCGCGCTTCGACCCAGGCGAGCTCACGGTCGTCGACGGTTTGCAGGTGGTCACACCGGCCCGCGCCATCGCCGAGACCGCGTGCGTGTCGTCGTACGAGGTCGGAGTCGTGCTTGGCGACGCCGCACTTCATTCGCGTCTGGTCAGTCCGGAGGCGCTCGTGGCGACGGCGGATCGGCACAGTGTGTGGCACGGTTCGCCGGCGGCGCGGGCGGCGGCGCGATTCGCGAACGGGCTGAGCGAATCGGTCGGCGAGTCACGTCTCCGGGTCCTGCTGGCGAACCACGGATTCCCGGAGCCGGAGTTGCAGGTCGAGATCCGGGAGGCATCCGGGCGGCTGATCGCGCGGGTCGACATGTTGCTCGAGCGGGTGTGCGTCGTGGAGTTCGACGGCGCAATGAAGTACGGGAACGCCGACGACCTCGTGGCCGAGAAGTGGCGCGAGGACGACCTCCGGTCGCGCGGCTACCAGGTCATACGCGTCGGCTGGCCAGACCTGGACCACCCGCACACCACAACCCACCACATCCGCCAGGTCCTGCCATCCGTTGTGGGTGCACCGGCGCGGCGGTGGCAGTGAACAGGTTATTCCCCCTCCACCCACACCACTTCCTGTGCAACGGGCGGGGTTGGGCGCGGGGCGCGGGTGGCGCGAGGACGACCTCCGGTCGCGCGGCTACCAGGTCATACGCGTCGGCTGGCCAGACCTGGACCACCCGCACACCACAGCCCAGCGCATTCGCCAAGGCCTGCCACCTGTCGGGGTTGCGCCGGCGCGGCGGGGGCGGTGAACAGGTTATTCCCACTCCACCCACACCAGTTCCTGTGCAGCGGGCGGGTTGGGGCGGGTGCGCGCGAGTGGAGCGGCGGGCGCGCGGGACGCGGGTGGGGCGGGGCGCGGGTGGGGTGGGGCGGGCGGCCGGGGTTAGGGGTCGTGGATGGTGAAGATGGTGCAGTACAGGGGTGGGGACTCTAGGCCGGGGTAGTAGAGGCGGCCGGCTTCGTCGGTGAGTTTGAAGTAGGCGGTGGAGGCGCCTACTTGGCAGGGGGCCTGGAGGGTCATGGTGACCGTGACGATGTCGCCGGGGGCGGCGTCGGGGACGGGGGCTCGGTTTGGGGAGCGGAGCCAGCCGGGGGTTCCGGCGGCGCCTTGGCGGGTGAGCCAGCGGTTGTGCCACGGGCGTTCGCCGCTGTTGCGGAGCTCCCAGGTCTTCTCGAACACCTGCTCCCGGCACACCCGCGTGCCGTCGGGCACCGTCTCCCCGACCAGCTCGGCCCGGTCGTCGGGGTGATGATCGATCGGTACGGATCCGCCGAGCAGCACCGGTTGCACATGCCGGCGCAAGTCCCGCTGCGACATGTCCCGGCCGGCGCGTACGGCGGCGTCGAGCTCCATCAGCTGGTTGACCAGAGCCTGATTCGCTCCGAACGAGTCGTCGTACCACTCGATCAGCTCGCGGCTCGGCTTGGTGTGGCCGCGTTCGACCCGGGACAGGTGCCCCTTGTCCCAGCCGGATTCGGAGGCGGCGCGGGTCAGCGGCACCCCAGCGGCCTCGCGCAACTCGCGCATGCGCGCTCCGATCACGTACCGAGCCTGGGCTGGGCGCACGGCGCACTCTCCGCTCTCGCCGTCACTTATCTACATAAAGTACCAAATCGCAGTGAATCAGCTCCGTTGCCCACTGCGACAATCCGATCACGCTCTGATTGTCTGCACAAAGGAAGAGATTCTCCAAGACAACAGGCTCGTCCATCGCAGTTCAGAGCGAAAGGCAACCACCATGAACCGTTCGTTCACCCGTCTGACCGCCGCTGCCGCCCTAATGGTCCTCGGAGGCACTGCCCTCCCCGCCACGGCCGCACCCGCGCCGGCCCCGGCACCGATCACCAGCACCGCGTTCGGGCCGCAGTCGCGGGCCGACGACGCGATCGCCTGGTTCGCCGCCCGCAACGGATCCACCGCGTACCAGGGCTACTGCGAGAAGGCCGTCGAGAACGCGTACGGAACCACCGGCATCTACGCGTCGGCCATCGCCAACTGGAATGATGCCGTACGGCGGGGCGCCGCGCACAAGGGTGACCTGAACCCGCCGAAGGGTGCGCTCGTGTTCTGGAACATCAGCGCCTACGGACATGTCGGCCTCGCCACCGGCGACGGCAACTTCTGGGCCACCAGCGTCAACTCCCGGATCGGCAAGGCGAAACTGCCCTACTTCTCCAACTACCTCGGCTGGGCGCAGCCGAACTTCTGAGGGCAGCCGAGGCGCCGCCCCGCCTCGTTGCCCACTGCGACAACGCCGTCACTTTTTGGTTCCCTGCGATTACAACTCCAGAAGGGAACACCACCATGCGTACCGCCCTCATGCGCATCACGTCCCGTCTCACTGCCGTCGCCCTCCTCAGCGGCGCCGCCTTCGTCGGCACCGGTGTCCTGCCGGCCAGCGCCGCGACCGGAACCGTGGTCACCGACAGCGGCGCCGGCGTCACCATCCGGTCCGGCAACGCCACCAGCTTCGGCTCGGTCGGCACCCAGCCGGACGGAGCGGTCGAGATCGACTGCCAGATCTACGGCGAGCCGGTGACCGGCAAGTTCGGCCGCAGCCTGATCTGGGACCACATCCCCGGCAAGGGCTTCATCACCGACGCCTACGTCAACACCGGCAGCAGCGGCCTGGTCGCGCCGCTGTGCACGAGCAACCCGCGCGCCGACAAGGCCGTCGCCTGGTACGCCGCCCGCAGCGGGTCGACCGCGTTCCAGGGGTACTGCGAGATGGCCGCCGAGAACTCGTACGGGAAGACCGGGATCTGGGCCTCGGCCATCGCCGACTGGAACGACGCCGTGGCCCGTGGCGTCGCGCACCGAGGCGATCTGAACCCGCCGAAGGGCGCCCTGGTCTTCTGGAACATCAGCGCCTACGGCCATGTCGGAGTGGCCAAGGGCGACGGCACGTTCTGGGCCACCAGTGTCAGCGGCGCCATCGGCACCCGCGCGCTGCCCTACTTCAACAACTACCTCGGCTGGGCCTGGCCGAACTTCTGACCCTCCCCAGACAGCACCCGGACGCGCGTTCCGCCCCTCACGCGTCCGGGTGCTCGATCCTGTCCAGCCAGTCCGCCACGAGTGCGCGATACAGACCCACCCGTTGCACCGGCAGGTCGTGGCCCTCCTGATCCAGCACGGCGTACGTGGCCCGGGGATAGTCCTCGAGGATCGGCCAGGCGTCGGCATAGCCCGTCATCGTGTCCTGCCGGCCGGTCACGATCAGCGTCGGCCCTTCGAAACGCACGGCCGGATCCTCGCGGAGCGCGTAGGTCGCGACGTCGCCCTGGATCCGGCCCAGGAACTCGAGGTCCGCCTGCTCTTCGGCCGGGTCGTAGTAGCGGCGCTGCTTGTCGGTCCAGGCTTCCTGGTACGCCGCGCTCTTGATCAGGTACTCCTCGGTCGGCAACGTCCGCTTGGTGCGGTCGACGACGATTCCCGGCACGCGCAGCAGCAGACCGAGGACGCGAGCCGGGTCGCGCTTCACGATGCCGCGGGCGTGCAGGCCGCCGGCCGACGTACCGGCGAGAGCGAACAGCTCATCGCCGACCAACTCGTCGATCAGTTCCGCGATCGACGAGAGCATGCCGTCCTGGTCGGTGATCGACGGTACGGCGGGCGACTGCCCGGTACCCGGCGGGTCGATGTAGATCCGGCGCCATCCCGGACGCCCTTCGAACACCGGCTCGTGGACGTCGCGGCCTTCGCCGTTGGCGCCGCCCCAGCCGGGCAGGAAGACGATCGGCCGTCCCGTACCGAAGGATTCGTAGTGCACGCGGCGACCCTACCCGCGCGCCCGGCCGTCAGCGGCTGCTTCTCTTCCCGGCAGAATCCGGCGGACGCTCCCCCGACCCGCGCTCGATCAGTGCGCACGGCAGCACGATCCGCTGCGGCGGCCGGGTGTCCGCACCGGACGCGCGATCGAGCAGCAGCCGCGCCGCGCTGCGGCCGAGTTCGGCGATGTCGGAGGCAACGACCGTGACCGGTGTCGGCAGCATGTCGGCGAGCCGGAAGTCGTCGAACCCGACCACCGCGGGCTCCCGACCGAGCTCACCGAGAGCACGCAGTACTCCCTCGGTGAGGAAGTTCGTCGAGGAGAAGATCGCGGTCGGCGGGTTGGGCCGCAGCATCACCTCGCGGGTCGCCTTCTCCGCGGCCTCCGCGTTGCCCTCGGGAAGCTGGATCACCAGCGACTCGTCGACGTCGATCCCCGCGGCCCGGTGCGCGCGCCGGAACCCGCGCAGGCGGCGCCCGATCGTGTAGTACGACGGCGCGAGGATGATCGCGATCCGCTCGTGGCCCTGCTCCAGCAGGTGCTCGGCCGCGATCCGCCCGCCGCCCTCGTTGTCGACCATCACGATATCGGCGTCGATCCCGGTCGCCGGGCGGTCGACGAACACGACCGGTACGCCGGCGCCCTGCAGGAACGCGTGATCGCCCTGGTCGGGCACGATCATCAGACCGGCCACCTGCCGGCTGACCAGCTCCTGGATCGCCCGCTTCTCACCCTCCGGGTCCTCGTCCACACTTCCCAGTACGACGGCGAAGCCGGACTGCCCGGCGACTTCGAGCGACGCCTTCGCGATGCTCGCGTAGAACGGGTTGGTCAGGTCACCGAGCACCAGCGCCAGACTGGTCGACTTCTTGCCCGGCCGCAGCGCCCGGGCCACCTCGTTGCGCTGGAACCCGAGCTCGTCGATCGCGGCCCGGACTCGCTGGGCGGTCTGGTCGCGGACGCCGTGGCCACCGTTCACCACACGCGACACCGTGCCGAGGCCGACACCGGCCCGCCGGGCGACGTCGATCATCGTCGGCCGGCTGACCTCTGGCTGGCTTGGAAACGTTTCGGGCACGGGGTTGACTTCCTTTTCACGACACGGCATCGTCACCCCACAGTAAAACGTTGGAAACGTTACCGTCCAGGAGGCCGGATGAATTCAGTCTCTCCAGGCGGATTCACCACCAAAAGGCGCAGCCGCGGTGGGATGAGCCGGAACGCCGGCTCCGACGTGAGGGCGGCGTACCTGTTCATCGCGCCCGCGGTGATCGGGTTCTTGGTCTTCGTGGGGTATCCGCTGATTCGATCGTTCTATCTCGCGCTGACGAAGTACAACGGGTTGACCGACCCGGTCTTCGTTGGCCTCGGCAACTTCCGGAGGCTGTTCACCACCGACCCGGCGTTCTGGCCGGCGTTGCGGGCGACCGGCTACCTGGTGTTGCTCTATGTCCCGTTGTCGCTGATCCTCGGCCTGGCGCTCGCGATGTTCTGCAACCAGCGCTTCGCCGGAGTACGGATCGTCCGCACGCTGGCGTACCTGCCGGTTGTGCTGCCGGCGGTCGCGACGATCACGCTCTGGAAGTTCATGCTCGACCCGCAGGTCGGGCTGCTGAACACGATCCTCGACCGGCTGGGCCTGCCGACGAGCCTGTGGTTGCAGAGTTCGAGTACGTCGATGCCGTCCGTGGTCCTGGTGATGCTGTGGGGCGTCGGCGGGACGATGATCATCTTCCTGGCCGCGCTGCAGGCCGTGCCGACCGAGCTGTACGAGGCCGCCCGGGTCGACGGCGCCGGTCCGTGGTCGGTGTTCTTCCGGATCACGATGCCGATGATCAGCCCGATCATGCTGCTGCAGGTGATCCTGCAGACCACCGCCGCGCTGCAGACCTTCAACCAGCCGAAGATCCTGACCAACGGCGGACCGGGGTTCAGCACCAAGGTGCTGATGCTCTCGATCTACGAGAACGGCTTCCCGACCCTGGGCCGGATCCCGCAACTGGGGTACGCGTCCGCGCAGGTGTGGGTGCTGTTCGTGATCATCATCGCCGTGATCGCCCTGACCGCGAAGTTCTCCTCGCTCTGGACATACAGTGACAGCACTTCAGACTGAAGCCGCCCTGCCCGACACGGTGCAGGCCGTCCCCCCGGCGAAGAAGAAGCCGCGCGTGATCGGTACGACGGCGTGGTACGTCGTCGCGTTGTTCATCTGCGCGGTGATGGTCGTACCGCTGCTGTGGATGATCACGATCGGGCTGAAGAGCCGGACCGCGGTGTTCGACATCCCGCCGAAGTTGCTGCCGCACGAGTGGACGTGGAGCAACTTCATCAACGGGCCGAAGGCGATCCACTTCCCGAAGCTGCTGCTGAACTCGTTCGTGATCACCGGGTTGAGCGTCATCGGCGGCGTGCTGACCGCGATGATGGCCGGCTACGCGCTGGCCCGGTTGCGGTTCCCGGGACGCAAGACGTGGTTCTACCTGTTCGTCGGCAGCATGCTGCTGCCGGGTGTGGTCGGACTGATCCCGTTGTTCCAGATGTACAAGAGCATCGGCTGGTACGACACCTGGCTGCCGCTGATCGTGCCCGCGTTCCTCGGCGGGAACCCGTTGTTCATCTTCCTGGCCCGGCAGTACTTTCTCGCGATCCCCTATTCCATCGATGAAGCAGCGAAGATCGACGGCGCCGGGCACCTGCGGATCTTCGTCAGCGTGATGCTGCCGTTGACCCGGCCGGCCTGGCTGACGATGGCGATCCTGGCGTTCCAGGCGTCGTGGAACGACTACCTGAATCCACTGGTCTATCTGTACTCGTCCGGCAAGTGGCCGTTGTCGGTCGGTATGGCGTCGTTCATCTCCCCGTTCGCCGGGAAGACGCCGGACTGGAGCTACTACATGGCCACCAACCTGCTCTACATGCTGCCGCCGCTGATCATCTTCTTCGCCGCGCAGCGCTACTTCATCCAGGGCCTCGGCGCTCTCGGCAGCACGAACCAGAAATGAGGATTGTTGTGAAGAGGACATTGGGTGTGACCGCGTTGGCGTGCGCCGGGTTGCTGGCGGCAACGGCCTGCAGCGGCGGGTCGGACGGCGGCTCGAGCGACGGGCCGGTCACCGTCAAGGTGATGACCTGGGAGTCGGCCGAGACGAACGCCGCGATCAAGAAGGCCCTGGCGGACTTCAAGGACGACAACGTCAAGGTCGAGCTGCTCGAGACCCCGAGCGGGCAGTACGGCGACAAGCTCGCGTCGCTGACCCAGGCGAAGCAGCTGCCGGACCTGTTCTGGTGCGGTAACGACACCGAGCAGCAGTACACGTCGCAAGGCCTGCTGGTCGACTGGGCCGACAAGCTCCAGAAGGGCGACGGCGACTTCAAGGCCGACAAGTTCGTGCCGTCCGCGATCGAGAACTGGAAGACCGCCGACGGTCAGATGGGCGGTCTGCCGTCGCTGATGAACACGTACGGCGTCTGGTACAACGCCGACGCGTTCACCGCGGCCGGTCTGCCGCTGCCGAAGGCCGGCTGGACATGGGACGACATGTACGCCGCGGCCGCGAAGCTGGCGAACAAGAACGGGGCGAAGTACGGCCTGGTCGCCGACCAGCTGACCGGTCCGGACGGGCCGTTCACGATGAGCATGTACTCCGTCTCGGCCGGTGGCGCGCCGTTCACCGACAACGTGAACCACCCGACGAAGGCCGAGGCCGACGACAAGTACAAGGAAGGCGTCGAGAAGCTGACCGCCGCGATCAAGAACGGGTCGGTCGCGCCGCCCGGGTACGACGCGGCGAACGTGCAGTCGCTGTTCGCGGCCGGCAAGGTGCCGATGACGTTCGGCGGGCAGTGGCTGGCGGCCGGGTTCCAGACCGACAAGCCGAAGATCAAGTACGGGTTCGCGCCGTTCCCGCAGGTGCAGACGCCGACCACGCTGTACGACTCGGTCGGGATCTGCACGCCGCAGTACACCAAGAACCAGGACGCGACGTACAAGGTGCTCGAGTACATCAACACCAAGGTGTGGGACGCCGTACTGCCGGCATCGCCGGTCGCGCCGCCGGCGTACACGCCCGCACAGACGAGCTACTTCGACGCCCTCACCAAGGCACAGCAGCAGACCGTCGTCGACACGGTCAAGGCGGACCTGTCCGCGGAGAAGACGGTCGGCGTCCGCTTCACCACCCAGTGGGCCTCGCAGGTCGGCGACCTCACGACCGCCAACTACCAGCCCATCCTGAGCGGCAAGAAGCCGATCACCGACCTCCCGGCCTACGTCGACAAGATCAACGGCCTGATCAAGCAGGGCAGCTAACTCCATTTGCCTGGCCGACCCACCAATTTCGCTGGCTGACCCAGCAATTTGGCTGGCTGACCCACGAAGTCAGGGGTTCCCCACCCGGATTCCGGGTGGGGAACCCCTCATTTGCTGGGTCTGCCAGGCAAATTGCTGGGTCTGCCAGGGAAATGGGGACAGGTGGGGAAGGCGCGGGGAAGGCGCGGGGGGTGCTGTCGCTAGATGGATTGCCAGAGGGAGAGGGCGAAGCGGGCTTCGGCGTCGGTCCACCAGGCGGCTGGGGTGAAGCCTGCTTTGTCGAGTTCGGCTTCGACGCCGGAGCGGTGGAACTTGGCGGAGATCTCGGTGCTGATCTCCTCGCCCTCGGCGAAGGTGATCTCCAGGTGGATCTCCGGGATCAGCACCCGCATCGCGCGGGTGGCGCGCAGGTGCATCTCGATCCACTCGTTGTCCGCGTCCCAGAGCGCGACGTGCTCGAACGCGTCGACATCGAAGTCCGCGCCGAGCTGCCGGTTGATCACCCGGAGCACGTTCTTGTTGAACTCGGCGGTGACATCGGCGGAGTCGTCGTACGCCGCCACGAGTGTCGCGGGGTCCTTCACGAGATCGGTGCCGAGCAGCAACCACTCGCCGGGCTCGAGGACCTCGCGCACGGAACGGAAGAACGCTTCGCGCTCGGCCGGGATCAGGTTGCCGATCGTGCCGCCGAGGAACGCGACGACCCGCGGCGGATCACCCGGGAGCTTGTCGAGGTGCGCGGTGAAATCGCCGACCACACCGTGTACGTCGAGATTCGGATAGTCGGCGTTGATGGCGTCGGACGCGTCCCGCAGCGCCGACTCCGACACGTCGAGCGGGACGAACGACGTGAGCGTGCCGTGGGCGCGGAGCCCGTCGAGCAGCAGGCGGGTCTTCTCCGACGACCCGGACCCGAGCTCGACCAGCGTGTGCGCGTTGGTGAGCGCCGCGATCTCCCCGGCCCGCGCGTGCAGGATCTCCCGCTCGGCCCGCGTCGGGTAGTACTCCGGAAGCCGCGTGATCTCCTCGAACAGCTCACTCCCCCGCGCGTCGTAGAACCACTTCGGCGGCAGCCACTTGGGCGTCGCCGCCAACCCCGCCCGAACATCCTCCCGCAATGCCCGAGCCGCGTAGTCCGGCGTGAGATGTACGTCGATGAGGGTCACTCTCGTCCTTCCATCGGGGTGATCTGCAAGGTGGTGGCGGTAGCCACGAGCAGCGAACGATCGGGTACGTCGTCCCAGTCGGCGGACCCGAACGGCTCCGAACTGACGGTCACCGAGTCGGCGGTCTGCCGGACCCGGAGCGAATGTGTCCAGGAAGTGGCGACGATCTGCTCCCCGTCGGTCAGCAACAGGTTCAACCGCGACCCGGGCGCGACCGACTCCACCTCCCGGACGACGGACGCGACCGCGTCGGCGGGCCTGATCCCGTCGCGCAGGCGGTTGGAAACGAGAGCGAACAGCAGCGCCGAGTCGACCGGTGCGTCGAGCTTCAGCAACTCGGCGACCGGCAACTGCTCAGCCAGCTTCACAGTCGACTCCGGGTAGCCCGGGAGCCTTCCGTTGTGACTGAACAGCCAGTTCCCGACCTTGAACGGCGACACCGAGGACTCGGTATGAGGCATGCCGTCGGTCCCGTTGCGGACGGCGGCGATCACGGCGCCGGATCGGATCGAGCCGGCCAGCTCCGGCAGGTTGTCGTCGGTCCAGATCGGCACGTTGCGCCGGTACCGGACCGAGTTGCCGTCGACGTACCAGCCGAGGCCGAAGCCGTCGGCGTTGACCGTGCCGCCGCCGCGCATGTCGCGCGGCGACCAGCTCTGCTCGAACAGCGAGTGGGAGGGTTCTTGGACGAGGGACGCCAGCGTGACCGCCGGCCCCAGGTAGGCGAGGTGGCGGCACATCAGGCGTGCGGCCCCTCAGCGTGCAGTTCTTCGGCGTGCAATTCGTCGGGGCGGGCGTCGCGGGCGCAGCGGAAGCCGGCGAAGATCTGCCGCCGGATCGGGTAGTCCCAGTTCCGGAAGGTGCTGCGGGCAACAACCTCGTCGGTGCCGAACGAGCCGCCGCGGAGAATCTTGTAGTCGGGTCCGAAGAACACCAGCGAGTACTCGTCGTACGGCCATGCGCGGAAGCCTGGGTACGGGCGGAAGTCGCTCGACGTCCACTCCCACACATCCCCGATCAGCTGCTCGACGCCGAGCGGCGAAGCGCCCGCCGGATACGCACCGACCGGTGCCGGCCGGAGGTGCCGCTGGCCCAGGTTCGCGTGCTGCGCACCGGGCGACTCGTCGCCCCACGGGAACCGCCGCGTCCGGCCGCTCGATGGGTCGTACCGTGCCGCGAACTCCCACTCCTCCTCGGTCGGCAGCCGCTTGCCGGCCCACTTCGCGTACGCCTCTGCCTCGTAGAAGCAGACGTGCATCACCGGCTCGTCCAGCGGCAACAGCTCCCGGTGCGCGAACCGCAGCCGCCACCATTCGCCGTCGATCTGCGACCAGAACCGCGGCGCGACCAGCGAGGCCTTCTGGACATGCGCCCATCCGGCCTCGGACCACCACTGCGCGTCCTCGTACCCGCCACCGAGCACGAACCGCAGGTAGTCCCCGTTGGTCACCGGCACGGTGTCGATCACGTACGGCTTCACACGTACGGCGTGCGCTGGCCGCTCGTTGTCCAATGCCCACGGCTCGATCGAAGTACCCATCTCGAACACGCCACCCGGAACGAACACCTCGACCGAAGGCAACCGCCGGCCGGCGGGAGGCGGCGGCGCGTCGAGCACGGGCGCACCTTCCCGGAGCTGGTGCGTCGCCAGCATCGTCTCGTCGTGCTGCTGCTCGTGCTGCGTGATCATGCCGAACGCGAACGCGTTGTGTACCAGCTCACGCTCAGCGCCCAATGCCCCAGGGTCGAACTTCACGTGGTCCAGAACATCCAGCACCTTGTCCCGCACCTCGGTGACATAGGCACGTGTCTCCACCGGCCCCAGCAACGGCAGCGCCGGCCGCTCTGCGCGCGGGTGCTGGAACGCGTCGTACAGCTCGTCGATGTCCTGGCGCACCGGCTCGCGCCCGCCGACGTCGCGGACCAGCCAGAGCTCCTCCTGGTTGCCGATGTGTGCGTAGTCCCAGACCAGCGGCGACATCAGTTTGGAGTGCTGCCTGACCAGGTCGTCGGTGTCGACCGCATCGGTCAGCTGGACCGTCCGTGCCCGGGACCGCTCGAGCTGCTCGCCGACGAACGCGCGCAGGCCCTCAGGCGACAGATCGGACAGTTGGTGATTCATGAAGCTCGCCTTCCGTGGGTGTTGTCGACGACGCGCTGCAGCCGGGTTGCGACGGCAGCGATGAGTTCGGGATCCGCACCGGTCCGGTCCATCACCTCGGTACCCAGCGCGACCACATCGCGCGCGGCACGCAGTACCAAGGCGTCGGTCAGCCCTTCGCGAGCCGCCGGGAACCAGCGGCCGGCAGCAGGCTCGGCCGCGGCCAGCACCTGGTCCATCGGAGCGGACATCAGTGCGGTGAGCAGCAGGGTCGGGGCGATCCACCCGTCCCCCGGCTGCGCGTCGAGGTAGCGCACCTCGAGATACCCGCGCGGCCGGACCGGCGGGAACAGCGTGGACAGGTGGTATTCGAGATCGTCGTACGTCGGTCTGTCGCCGGGCAGCTGTCCGTCCGCCCAGGCCCCGAACGTCAGCCCGGTGGGTGCGTCCCACGTGTCGCCACGCCGCAGACAGAGAACCGGCGCCTCCATCGCTGTCCGCGCCCACGCAGCGGCCGGATCGGTGTCGAGCGGCGGCGGCTCGGTGAAAGGAGCGCAGGTGCCGAACGTCGCCTGCGTGCGAGCCGAGGCCCAACCCGTGTCCGCACCGGCGCGACGGCGGGAGTTGGCGAACAGGCCGACCAGAGCGGGACCGAGGTCGTGCAGCGCGCGCCAGCGCAGTGCAGTCTGGTCCCCGCCTTTTGAATCTGGTCCAGTGCCGGCGTCGAGGCAGATCTGCAGGCCGGCCGTGCTGCACATCATCCGCGGACCGTGCGGTCCGAGGCGCTGGAAGGCGTGTTCCAGGGCGGCGTACCGCGGGACGGTGAGGATGCGGCGAGGTGTTCGGAAGGGGTCCAGGCCGTAGTCGCCCGGGACCAGGTCCGCATCCAGCAGCAGAGCCGTCAGCTCGGCCGCGTCGGCGGCGGTGTCGTCGATCAGCTGCGGGATCGAGTCCGACGCGGGGCCGGAGATCTCCACCTGGCCACCCGGCTCCACGGTGACCAGCGCGCCCCGACTCAGCGGCAGTTGCGGACTGCCTCTCACCAGGGTCGCGGGGGCGTGCACGCCCAGGGCCTTGCTCAGCCGGCCGGCGTCGAGCGGCCGGTGCGGATCATCCGCATGATGCACAGTCCACTCGAGCTCGACGCCGAACAACCGAGGTGGACCGTGCTTGAAACAGACCATCGCGACGTAGCCCTCCGCCTCGGCCCGGGAGCCGATCGGGGTCGTCGCCGGAGAACCAACGGACGAGGTCACGTCAGCGAACCTAGCTCCGGGCCAGGGGCTGGACAACCGACCAGGAATTACCTGCCGGTGACGTCTGGGGTGTGTGTCGACTCATGCCGACCATGCTTCCCGAGGCCACCGACAGTTTCCGGCCGGATCCGGACGAAGCCGGTCCTGGTTCAGCTCTGAGCGAAACCGGGTCAGCGGAAACGCGGGCAGGTGGTGCAGGCAGTCACGTTCGGTAGCACGTAGAAGTAGCAGCAGGACGTGCGCAGTTTCTCCTCCAGCGACACCCCGAACGCCGTCGCGGCGCCCTCGGCGTACGGCGCCTCCTCCGGGAGCCGGATCGCCGCCCGTACCTCGTCGTCCACTGCCCCCAGTCGCTGCAGCGACCCCAGCTTCACCCCTGGCTTGTAGCCGTCCAGAAACGCCCTGGTGTGGTCCTTGAGCTGCACCGCCGCCGTAGCCAACGGCACGACCTCATCGGACAGCAGCGCCACCTCGGCCGGGTAGTGCGCGACCGGGTGCCGCTTGAACGCCAACGACGACGGAGACACGTCCGGTGACATCCCGGTGACTGCACTGGTCACCCCTGCGACCAGCGACGGCACCTGGACGTACCACATGAGCGTGAACATGGCCGCGACCTGCACCGGCGGCTCGATCGAGTAGTCCCGCGCGTAGTCAGCTGCCGCGGCTGCGCGCCACGAGTACGTCGGGTCGCCGCCGGCCTGCTGTTCCGCGATCAGGTCCGCACACGAGACCCAGTCCGGTCCGGGCACCGCATCCGCCGTACGCACGGACATCCAGCTGACCGAGTCAGCCAGGACCTCCGCCAGACGGCTCACGGTGTAGCTCATCCAGCCAGCCTACGATCCGGTACGACGACCGGAGCGCCGCCGACCTCCACCACCGTGGCCTTCAGCCCGAACACCTCGTCGAGCAACGTCGCTGTCAGCACGTCGACCGGACGGCCCTGCGCGGCGATCTGCCCGTCCCCCATCACCACCAGATGGTCGGCGTACTGCGCTGCCAGCGTCAGGTCGTGCAACACCGCCACGACGGTCCGCCCGGACGTTGCGGCCGCGTGGACCACGTTCATCACGTCTACCGCGTGTGCCAGGTCCAGATACGTCGTCGGCTCGTCCAGCAGCAGGTGCTGTGTCCCCTGCGCCAGCACCATCGCAATCCACACCCGCTGCCGCTGGCCGCCGGACAGCTGGTCGACTGGCCTGTCGCGGAGCTCTGTCAGCTCCACTGCCTGCAGTGCCTCGTTGATCGCGGCGTCGTCCTCGCCTGTCAGCCGCCCGAACAGCCCGCGATGCGGATGCCGTCCCCGCGACACCAGCTCGGCAGCCGTGATCCCCTCCGGCGTTACTGGCCCCTGCGGCAGGACACCGAGCCGACGGGCCAGCTCACGCGCCGGCAACGAGTGAATGTCCTTGCCGTCCAGCAGCACCCGCCCACTCTTCGGAGCGAGCAGTCTGCTCATCCCACGCAACAGTGTGGACTTGCCGGACCCGTTCGGCCCGACAACTGCAGTCAGCTGACCGGACGGCACCTCCAGCGTCAGTCCGTCGACCACCGGCACATCAGCGTCGTACGCGAGGGTCAGGTTCTCGACGTGCACGGTTCAGCGTCCCTTCTGCTGACGGCCGATGAGGTGAAGCAGGTACGGCGCTCCGCACGCAGCCGTGAGCACGCCGACAGGTAACTCGTACGGACCGACCTGCGCCCACTGCAACCCGTTCCGCGCCAGCAGGTCAGCCAGGACGACGAACAGCGCACCCAGCATCGCAGTGGTCAGCAACGGCGGTCGTTCCATCCGGGTCAGGCGCAGCGCGACCTGTGGCGCAACCAACGCGACGAACGCGATCGGACCGGCCCCGGCAGTCGCCATCGCGGCCAGCACCGTCGCGATCACCAGCAGCACCATCCGGATCCGCGCCACCCTGACGCCTAGCGACGACGCCACGTCGTCACCGAGCACCAGCGCGGACAGGTCCCGGTTGAACATCATTGCTACCGGCAACAGCAGCACAACCGCGATCAGCACCGGAATCGCATCGCTCCAGGCCCGCGAGTTCAACGAGCCCGCCAACCAAGCAGCCGCCCGGCCGGCGTCGTTGACGTCGCCGATCACGAGCAGCCAGGCGACCAGCGAGTTCGCCGCGGCCGCGATCCCGACGCCGATCAGCACCACCTTTCCCGCGTCCACCACCCCGCGCTGGATCGACAACGCACCGACGATCAGCGTGGCCAGCAGCCCGCCGAGGACCGCGGCCAGCGGGATGCCAACCTTGGCCGCGATGCCCGAGATGTTGCCGCCACCGGTGCCGGCGAGCACGATCACCGCGACGGCGCCCGCGGACGCACCAGAGTTCACGCCGACGATGTCCGGGCTGGCGAGCGGGTTGCGGGACAGCGTCTGCAGGAGCGCACCGGACACGGCGAAGGCGATACCGACGAGCAGCCCGGTGGCAACGCGCGGCAGGCGCAGTTCGAGTACGACGAGCCGGGTGCCGCGGCGGCCGCCACCGAGGAGGACCTCGACCACGTCCGCGAGCGGGAGTTTCGCCGTACCGACGGTCAAGGAGACCAGCGCGACGGCGATCGCGAGGGCCGCGAACAGGATGCTGAGGACGACCGTCCGGGATCTCACAGCGCCACCGCCCGGCGGCGTACGACGATCACGAACATCGGGGCGCCGATGATGCCGAGGACCACACCCGCCTGGACCTCGCCCGCGCCGCCGACGAGACGGCCGACGAGATCCGCGAGTACCAACGCGGTCGCGCCGATGACCCCCGCGGCCGGGATCAGCCAGGTGTTGCGGGCGCCGAAGATCCGCCGCGCGACGTGGCCGGACAGCAAGCCCAGGAACCCGATCGGCCCGCACGCCGCGACACCGGCCGCGGTGAGCAGACCGATCGCGCCCAGACCGAGCAGCCGGGCCCGGCGGATCGACAGGCCGAGGCCCGCGGCCACATCGTCGCCCAAGGCAAGCATGTCGAGGTCACGGGCATTGATCGCGGCGAGCAGCAAACCGATCACCGCGAAGGGCAGGACCTGGCCGGCGACATCCAGTCCGCGGCCGGCAACGGACCCGACCGCCCAGAACCGGTAGCTGTCCAGAGTGTCCGCATCGAGGAGCACGATGGCGGAGGTCAGGGCACCGAGGAGCGCCGCGACGGCCGCACCCGTGAGCGCCAGGCCGACCGGAGTCGATCCGGTGCCTCGCGACGCCAGTTGCTGTACGGCGAATGTCGCGATCAACGCGCCCAGCAAGGCAAACCAGACCGTCGACGCGACTGACTCGACCAGGCCGAGCTGGAGCCCGAGGACGACCGCGAACGCCGCGCCGGAACTCACACCGAAGATGCCCGGCTCGGCCAACGCGTTGCGGGTGTGTCCCTGCATCAACGTGCCGGCGATCCCGAGACAGAGCCCGATCAGGACCGCGACGACCGTCCGCGGAAACCGCAGGCTGCGCACGATCACATCCGGGTCCGAGCCGGTGTTCGCAGTCAGAGCGTGCCACAGGGCGCCCGGCCCGAGCCAGCGCGAACCGAGCGCGAGGCTGGCCGCGAACGCGACCACCAGGACGACTACCAGGGCGAGGAGTGCGGCGGCACGGCGTACCGGTCGACTCGCAGTGGGAGCGGCGGAGCACATATGGTTAGGTTTGCCTTACTTCGCTGAGGTCGTGAGTCACCTTATCCCGTTGCTTGGAGACACCTGTGCGCCTGCCCCGCATCACCGCTCTGCTCGCTGTCGCGGCCCTCGCCCTGTCGGCCTGCGGGTCGTCGGACCCTGGCGATTCCGGCGATTCCGCCGATTCGGCCGGTGCCGCGAGCGCCGGGTTCCCGCGGACGATCGAGCACGCGATGGGCAAGACCGAGATCAAGACCAAGCCGAAGCGGGTCGTCGCGCTCGACACCAGCTACGTGGACGCGACGCTGATCCTGGACACCCCGGTCGTCGGGTACACCGACTACCGCACGATCAACGGGAAGCTGCCGGACTACCTCGGCGACGACCGGACGACGTACGGTTCCGAGGCCCAGTCGGTCGGCACGCTCGCCGAGCCGAACCTGGAGAAGATCGCCGAGCTGAACCCGGACCTGATCATCAGCGCGAAGGTCCGGCACGAGAAGCTGTACGAGCAGCTGTCCGCGATCGCGCCGACGATCATGTCCGAGACCACCGGGGCGACCTGGAAGGACAACATCCGGCTGGAGGCGAAGGCGGTCGGCGCCGAGGAGCTGGCCGAGAAGGAGATCGCGTCGTACGAGCAGGCCGCGAAGACGGTCGGCGCCGCGATCAACGCCAAGGCTGGTGACCCGACCATCTCGGTGGTGCGATTCGTCGACGGCCCGACCCGGCTCTATCAGAACGCGAGCTACTCCGGGATCGTGCTCAAGGACGTCGGCCTGAAGCGGCCGAAGTCGCAGGACGTCGCCGGCTTCGCGCTCGAGATCAGCCCGGAACGGATCAAGGACGCCGACGCCGACGCGATCTTCGTGGCGACGTACGCCGACGACAAAGGCCTGAGCAAGAAGACCGAAGCCCAGTTCAAGGCCAACCCCCTCTGGAAGCCGCTGGCCACGAAGGTCCACGACGTCCCCGACCTCACCTGGATGACCGCCGTCGGCATCCAGGGCGCCTGGTCGATCCTGACCGACCTCGCCAAGACCTTCGACGTCCCCGCACCCGTCAAGGGCGCCTGACCTGCCGGTTAGGGTGCGGGTATGGCGGCTCTCGAGCGGTGGCATGTCGGTCCGTGGACCACTCGGGGGACGCGGGTCGGTGAGGAGCCGGTGCCGGGGCGGCGGCGGACCAATGACGAGTTGAACTTCGATGTCGTCGGGCTGGCGCGGATCCTCGGGCGACGGTTGTCGGGGCGCGACGAGCTGCAGGTGCGGCTGTGGCAGAACGAGCTGCGGCCGACGCACACGCGCCAGTGCGGGGTCCATACGCTGGCGGATCCGGACAACGCCCGGCTGCTGCGCGACACCGCGCAGGAGGCCCTTGCCTGGTTGGGCGAGCGCGCGCCGACCGGCTACGAGTTCGTCCTCACGGACGCGGTCGAGCTGCGTCCGCTCCTCGACCTGTCCGCGGCGGTGGTCGCGGTCGACGCCGTCGTACAACTCGCTGGTTTCCCCCTCCCCGCTGCCCGGTTGGCAACAGCACACGTACGCCGATCCGCCGCAGGCGACTGGTACGCCGGGGACGCGGTCTGCAACTGGTCAGGCCCGCACACCACGCCCGACGAAGCAGTAGCCGCCGTACAGCAAGCACGTGCCGAATTGGTGGAGCAGCTACGTGGAGCAGGCCGTGAAGACCTGGCTGCGACCGCAGAGCGCTGGCCTACTGTGCCTGTGGAGTCCGGGTAACTACCAGGTGCCGGTTGAGGAAGGTGAGTTCCGCCTCGACGACCTGTTCGTGGGCGTCGAGGAAGGGCGCGTAGTGGTTGCCGGGGACCTGGAGTACGTCGGCGTTCGGTGTGCTGGCGGCGGCCTTCAGAGTTGGCGCTGCTAGGGCGGACTGATCGTCCTCGCAGACGACGTACAGGATCGGGCAGCGGACCTTCGCCGCGTGCTTCAACGGGCGGTAGAGCGCAGCGGGCAACACGGAGCGGGCTGCGATCGCCTGCTGCCATTCGGGGTACCGGTTGCCGGGGTTGAGGGTCGCGTTGCTCAGCTGGGCGTCAGGGGTGTTCAGCAGCGCCACCGTCCCGGGCGGGCCGGCGAGGTCCACCAGGCGCGGCGGACGGCCGAGGAGGCTGCCGGCCAGGTCGAGCAGGCTCCGTCGGATCAGACGGATCGCGCTGCCGGGCGTCTGGTAGCGCGAGGCGTTGCGGGTCACGGTCGGCCCGTCGACGTTGGCGGACTGGGCGATCGCCGCCGAGATACCGAGGTCCTCCGCGGCGAGCTGAACGATGTACCCGCCGGGCAGCGAGAACGCCCAGATCGCCACCCGTTCGACGCCTGGAAGAGCCTTGGCGCAGGCGATCGCAGCCCGCCAGTCGGCCAGTTGATCGGACACGCGCGCCACCTGCCGCGGTTCGCCCTCGCTCTCGCCGAGGTTGCGGTAGTCGAAGGCCAGTACGCCGAATCCGGCCGCGGCGAACCGCTCCGCGAACCGGTCCGTCCCCGGCTCCTTCGTGACGCCGAAGCCGCCGGTCATCACCACGCACCCGCCGTTGGTCCCCGGGTAGTGCCAGGCCGCGCACTCGACGCCGCCACTCGTGAAGCTCACCTTCTCGCGCATATCTGAAGTGAACCACGTGGTTCGCAAAACTGTCTAGGCCCGCTCCTCGCGCTCGAGGGCGCGCACGAGCGCGGCGAACCCGGCCTCGATTCCGGCCGCGTCGCCGCTCGTCCGCCACTCGATCAGGAACCCGCGGAGCGTCGCCAGGATCAGCTCCGCGACCTCGGTCTTGCGCTGTTCCTCCCACGCGTCCGGGCACAGCGAGAGCAACGCCGGCAGGTACTGGCGCGAGGCCGACCGCGCGAGGTCGGCGTACCGTCCGGCGTCGTACATCGCCAGCCCGATCGCCTGGTCCAGTACCCCCGACTCGACGCCGATCAGAGTCGGCCACATGGATCGCACCCGGTCCGCCAACGGCCGGTCCGGCCCCTCGCCGGCAGCCTCCATCGCCCGGCTGATCCGGCGTTCGCGCAGTTGCAGGACCGCCTGCGTGAGCAGGTCCTCGGGGCCGTCGAAGTGGTACAGCAGCACCTTGTGCGTCGTACCGGCCGCGCGCGCCGCCCGCCGGAGCGAGAAGTCGACCAGCCCGTTGACCCCGAGCTCGTCCGCCACCTTGTCCAGCAACTCGCGCCGCCGCGCCTCACCCCGCGGCGACTTCGCCGACCGCCGATACCCCGTACGTTCCTCAGTCACCTGGCCAGTATCTCTAGGTAAAGCTGGCGACGAAGTAGCCGACGCCGTACGGCGCTGCTTCGTAGGTCAGGTCGCCGGACAGCGACGTACCTTCGAGGGCTCCGGCGAGCACCTGCCACGGCGCGCGCCCGGCGGCCTGCAGCTCGCCCGCCAGATCGGCATCGAGGGCATTGAGTACGTCGAGATCTCTGTGCTGCAAGGCGTTCGCGACGGTGGTGTCGAAGATCTCCGCGCGCGGATGCAGGTGCACCGGCGAGTGCTCGCTGCGGCGGGCCGACCCGTCGCCCATCACCAGCAGGC
The DNA here is from genome assembly GCF_004331345.1 of Kribbella soli. Taxonomy (GTDB): domain Bacteria; phylum Actinomycetota; class Actinomycetes; order Propionibacteriales; family Kribbellaceae; genus Kribbella; species Kribbella soli. Next base: position 106,929 of record NZ_SJJZ01000001.1, read on the forward strand.
CGATGCGATCGTTGCTGCCAGCAATCTCTTGCCCGAGTCGTACGCACACATCTGGCGCGGTGTCGGTCGCAACGGCCCGGTAGGTGCGCGGCAGCCGCGCGGCCTTCGTCTGCTCGAGCAGCCAGCCGCCGATCGCCAGCGACAACGGGAGGACGGGCGGGCCCGAACCGACCCGCACACTTGGCGCACCGTAGGCACCGAACGAGCCACCGGCCGCGGCGTCATAGGTGCCCGAGCCGGCCCCGATCACCACGATGTGCGTTGCGGTGGCGAGCGATTCGGCGGCTGCCAGGCAGGCGGCGCGCAGATCGTCGAGCTCGGATGCGGCGCCGGACGCGACCTCAGGCACGAGGAGCGGCGGATGCGGGCAGACCGCAGCGGCAACGACGGGCACGACTCAGGCCTCCCGGAGGTAGCGGAAGAAGAGGTAGTCGTCCCCCGCGGACAGCGCCGACCCGAGCTTCATCCGCCGAGTGAGTGTCGACGGGGCCCCGGCGGTGATCCGGATGGATCCCGGTCCCGCCAGCAACGGCGCCAGCGCGAGACACAGCTCGTCGACCAGATCGGCCGCGGTCAACGCACCGAGCAGATGCGGTCCGCCCTCGGACAGGATCTGCGGCATCCCGCGCGCAGCGAACTCGTCGACGACCGCCTGCAGATCGACTTCGGCCTCCCCCAGCACGAGCACCTCGGCAACTTCCGCGAGCGCTTCCCGGCGGTCCTCCGGTGAGCTCGCATGCGTGACGACGATCGGCCGTACGGCGGACTTGAACACCGGGTTCACCGGACTCAGCTCGAGCCGCGACGACACGATCGCGAGCGTCGGGTTCTCGGCGAGCCCGGTCGCCGTACGCCATTCGCGGGCCTTCGCCGACAACTTCAGCGGGTTGTAGCCCTCGTCGCGGATCGTCCCCGCGCCGACCAGGACGACATCCGCCAACCGCCGGGCCACGCTGAAAAGCCGGCTGTCGGAGTCGCTCGACAGCGCCTTCGACCGGCCGTCGATCTCGACCGCACCGTCCAGGCTGCTCACGAAGTTGGCGCGCAGGTGCGGCACCGCCCGGTCCGCGACCTCGTAGGCCGCGATCAGCTCCTCGTCGCTCAGATCGTCCAGGCGGCGCATCAGACCAGGCTCCTTCGGGTTCCGGCGGGCTGCGCGGTGCCACGCAGTACGGCGATGAAGTCGAGGGCCTGCCGCGCGGCCGGTACGTCGTGCACGCGGAAGACGCGGGCGCCCAACCAGGCAGAGATGGTGAGCGCCGCGAGGGTGCCGTTGCCGCGCTGACCGGGCGGCAGTTCGAGGGTCTCGCCGATGAAGTCCTTGTTCGACACCGCGACCAGCACCGGCCAGCCGGTGGCCGCGAGCTCGTCGAGGCGGCGGGTGAGCTCCAGCGACTGCAACGTGTTCTTGCCGAAGTCGTGCGTCGGGTCGATCAGGATCCCGTCCCGCCGGACGCCCGCCGCGAGCGCACGGTCCGCGAGGGCCGTGGTCGTGCGGATCACGTCCGCGACCACGTCGTCATACGCCATCCGGTGCGGATCGGTGCGCGGCGAGAGACCGCCGACGTGGCTACAGACCAGCCCGGTACCGGCCTCGGCGGCGGCGTTCACCAGGTCGGGATCGGCACCTGCCCAGGTGTCGTTGATCAGGTCGGCGCCGGCCTCCGCGACCTGCCGGGCGACACCGCTGCGGTACGTGTCCACGCTGATCACCAGGTCCGGATGCCGGGCGCGGATCGCGGCCACGAAGTCCACCGTTCGCCGGAGCTCCTCGGCCTCGCTGACCGGCTCGCCGTACCCGGCCTTCACGCCACCGATGTCGACCAGGTCGGCACCCTCGGCGGCAGCCTTGTCGATCGCCGCGAGCGCCGCGTCGGTCGCGTACGTCGCCCCGCGGTCGAAGAACGAGTCCGGCGTCCGGTTGATGATCGCCATCAGCGCGAATTCGCCGGCCCCGAAGGAGCGGCTGCCCAGCCTCAGCACCCCGTCGCCCGTGTTCACGCGACCGACTGTACGTGGGCGGACCGCCACGCAGGCAGAACCCCCACTTCAGACCCTCAACGGGCAGGAAACCCGGGGTTCTGCCTGCATGGCGGTCCAAGCCAACCTACCGCGGGAGCCCCATATCCTATAGGATCCGTCCCGACAGTCCGCCCACGCAGCAGATCGGGTCCTCGATGCCACGATTCACCGAGTTCGAGACGTATGACGTCCGCTTCCCCACGTCGCTGGACCTGGACGGCTCCGACGCGATGAACACCGACCCGGACTACTCCGCGGCGTACGTGATCCTGCGGACCGACGCCGGCGACGGGCTCGAGGGGCACGGGTTCGCGTTCACGATCGGTCGCGGCAACGACATCCAGACGACCGCGATCGAGGCGCTCCGCGACCACGTCCTCGGGCTCGACCTGGACGCCACGCTGAACGACCTCGGCGGGTTCTGGAAGTCGCTCGTGCACGACTCGCAGCTGCGCTGGCTGGGCCCCGAGAAGGGCGTCATGCACATGGCGATCGGTGCGGTCGTCAACGCGGTGTGGGACCTGGCCGCCAAGCGCGCCGGCGTACCGCTGTGGAAGCTGCTGTCCGACCTGACCCCGGAGCAGATCGTCGACCTGGTCGACTTCCGGTACCTGACCGACGCGCTGACGCGGGACGAGGCGCTCGACATCCTGCGCAAGGCCGAGGCCGGTCGCGCCGAGCGGGAGGCGGTACTGCGGGAGTGCGGCTACCCGGCGTACACGACGACCCCCGGCTGGCTCGGGTACGACGACGCGAAGCTGGTCCGGCTCTGCCACGAGGCGGTCGCCGAGGGGTTCACGCAGATCAAGCTCAAGGTCGGCGCGAACCTGCACGACGACATCCGCCGGATGCAGCTGGCCCGCGAGGCGGTCGGCCCGGACATCCGGATCGCAGTCGACGCGAACCAGCGCTGGGACGTCGCCGAGGCGATCAGCTGGATCGAGGCCCTCGCGCCGTACGACGTCTGGTGGGTGGAGGAACCGACCAGCCCGGACGACATCCTCGGGCACGCCGCGATCGCGAAGGCGATCGCGCCGATCAAGGTCGCGACCGGTGAGCACGTGCAGAACCGGATCGTGTTCAAACAGATGCTCCAGGCCGAGGCGCTGTCGGTGCTGCAGCTCGACTCGGCCCGGGTCGCGGGCGTCAACGAGAACATCGCGAACCTGCTGCTGGCGGCGAAGTTCGGCGTACCGGTGTGCCCGCACGCGGGCGGGGTAGGACTGTGTGAGCTGGTCCAGCACCTGTCGATGTTCGACTACGTCGCGGTGAGCGGTTCGCTGGACGACCGGGTGATCGAGTTCGTGGACCACCTGCACGAGCACTTCCTGGACCCGGTGGTGATCCGGGACGGGCACTACGTGGCACCGGTACGGCCCGGGTTCGGCGCCGAGATGGACGCGGAGACGCTGACCGACTTCCGGTTCCCGGGTGGCAAGATCTGGACCGACCTGAACAAGGAGAAGAACAAGTGAGCGACTTCGACGGGCTGCGTGCGGTTGTCACCGGGGGTGCGTCGGGGATCGGGCTCGCCGCCGCCTCGTTGCTCGCCTCCCGGGGCGCCCAGGTGGTCGTGTTCGACCTGAAGCCGGAGGTCGCCGAGCCGCTGACCGGGATCGCCGCCGACGTCACCGACGACGGCTCGATCCGGGACGCGGTCGCCGCGGCCGCACTGCAGCTCGGCGGGATCGACATCGTGGTGAACAACGCCGGCATCGGCGCGCAGGGCAACGTGACCGCGAACGACGACGACGAATGGCACCGCGTGCTGGACGTGAACGTGGTCGGGATCGCGCGCGTGACCCGGGCCGCGCTGCCGCACCTGCGGAAGTCGGACGCGGCCGCGATCGTCAACACCTGCTCGATCGCCGCGACCGCCGGCCTGCCGAACCGCGCGCTGTACTCGGCCAGCAAGGGCGCCGTCCTGGCCCTGACGATGGCGATGGCCGCGGACCACGTACGAGAAGGGATCCGGGTGAACTGCGTGAACCCGGGTACGGCGGACACGCCATGGGTCGGACGTCTGCTCGACGCCGCGACGGACCCGGCGGCGGAACGTGCGGCGCTCGAGGCCCGCCAGCCGATGGGCCGCCTGGTGTCGGCCGACGAGGTCGCCCAGGCGATCGCCTACCTGGCCAGCCCGCTGTCCGGATCCACCACGGGTACGGCGGTGGCCGTCGACGGCGGGATGCAGAACCTCCGGATTCCGGCGGCCCGCTGATGAAGCTCTTTCCGGAGGGTCAGCGCGTCGGGCTCGGCAGTGCGCCGCTGGGCAACCTGCTCGGCGAGGTGCACGAGGGCGATGCCGCCGCGGCCGTGACCGCCGCGTGGGACGAGGGGTGGCGGTACTTCGACACCGCCCCGCACTACGGACTTGGGCTGGCCGAGGAACGACTCGGTACGGCGCTGCGGGACAAGCCGCGCGACGAGTACGTGCTGTCGAGCAAGGTCGGCCGGATCATCTACGAGGCCTCCGACGCCGCGACCGACGACGAGGGCTTCGAGGTCAGTACGACGCGTCGGCGGCGGTGGGACTTCTCGCGGGACGGCGTACTGCGGAGCATCGAGGACTCGTTGCGGCGGATCGGGACCGATCGGCTGGACGTGGTGTTCGTGCATGACCCGGACGATCACTTCGAGGAGGCGGTCGCGACCGCGTTCCCGACGCTGATCGAACTGCGGGAGCAGGGCGTGATCGGCGCGATCGGGTCCGGGATGAACCAGTCGGCGATGCTGACCCGGTTCGTGCGGGAGATCGACATCGACGTGATCATGCTGGCCGGCCGGTACACGTTGATCGATCCGGACGGTCTGGACGACGTACTGCCGGCGTGCCTGGACAACGACGTCCAGGTCGTTGCCGTGGGCATCTTCAACTCCGGGCTGATGTCGCAGCCGCGGCCCGCGGCCGGGACCACGTTCAACTACGAGCCCGCGGCGCAGTCGCTGATCGACAAGGCCAACAAGCTCGCGGACGTGTGCGAGTCGCACGGCACCACACTTCCGGCAGCGGCCATCGCGTTCCCGTTGGCACACCCCGCGGTCGCCGGGATCGCCGTCGGCTGCCGCACCGCGGAAGAGGTCCGCACCAACGCGGCCCTCGCTCGCACCGAGATCCCCGCGGCGCTCTGGTCCGACCTGAAGTCGGCCGGCCTGCTACGCGAGGACGCACCTACTCCGTAGGGGTCGTGCGGGCGGCCAGGTGGAGCGCCAGGCGTTCGTCCGGGTTGGTGAGGTCGACGCCCAACAGGTGCTGGATCTTGGTGATGCGGGCGGCGGCGGTGTTGCGGTGGATGCCTAGTACTGCGGCTGTTTCCGCCAGGGACGACTCGGTGTCCAGGTAGACGGCCAGCGTGGTGACCAGGTCACCGGGCTGGTCCTTGATGGGAGCCAGTAGGGCCTGCGCGGCGGGCTGGAACGTGTCGGTGCGGGTCCAGGCCAGGAGGAGCTGCGCCAGGCCCAGACGGTCCACGTGGAGGAAGCGACCCGTTTCCGCTCGCCCGCGCGCCAGACCGGCCGCATCACCCGCCTCGGCCAGCGTCGTGGCGATTCCGCTCGGACCCGGCTGCACTCGCCCGACTCCGACGTACGCGTCCACTGTCTGCACCAGTCGGCGGTGCACGCGGCGGATCACGGCAGCCTGCTGCTGCACCTCGGTCGCGGTCGGTTCGCGGACGGCGGTGATCCACCCGGACCAGCCGTCGCCCTGCTCCACCACGACCGCCCGCAAGCCCTCAGCGTCGAACGCCTCTACGACATCGGCCCGTCGACCAGCAACGTCCACTTGTCCCTCGGCGCCGATCCGGATCCCCGTGTGCCACCCGTCGAGTTGCCAGCCGAGATCCACTGCACGCCGCCGCGTCGCCTCGGACGGCTCGCCGTGCAGGAGTTCACCGAGCAACGACGTACGTTGACGGGCGTCTCGCTCCAGCTCCAGCCGGCGCAACGCCAACCGCTCCCCCACTGCGGGTGCCACGACGCTCAGCACATCAGGTACGGCGGCAACCTCAGCCGGCACCACACCGGGCAGCCGCGCGACCAACCAGCACACCGGCCCTACACCGACCACAGCAACCGCGACCATCACCGCACCACTCGGCAGATCAACCCGGTACGGCGCTGCCCACGCCACTGGTACACGCGGCAACTCAGCCACCAACGCCGTACGCTCACCAGCCTCCAATGGCTCACCGGCCAGCGTGCCACCGTCAGCTCCCGCCAACGTGACAGGGCGTTCCAGTACGTCGGACGTTGTCCGCAGTACCGAGGTGAGGTCACCGCCCGCGCGCCGCAACGCTGCGACCGCCCGCAGTACGAGATCCGACCGAACTACCTCTGGCTCGGCTGTCACGCGTCGGAGGTACTCATGTGCTGCCAGCGGGTCCGAGCAACCCAGCACCGGCAGCTGCAACCGCTCCGCCAGCAACTGAGCGCCCCGCCCCAACGGCTCCACACCAGCGAGCAGCAAGGCACCTGCGCCAGCAGCCGACGCCCTACTGATCAGGGCATCGATCCGCCAGTCGGTGTGGTCATCGGCCAGCAGTACGACGAGCAACTGCCCGTCGAGCGACTCCGGATGCGATGACACCTCCAACAACACCCGTGAGCCCGTCAGCCGAGGACCGTCGTCGGCCGCGGCGCCGAGCACCACCACGTTCGTCCAGCCGGGTGAGCTGAGCATCGCCGCCAGCGACGGCGCCAGGTCCCTCATGACGCTTCCAGCAGTTGCGGGGCGCACGCGAGCCCGAACGCTTGTGGGCCGACGTGAGTGAGTCGGTCGGGGCGCCGCCACCAGGCGGGACCCGGGAGGGCCAAGACGAGGACCTCGTCGCCGCTGCGGATGGCGTCGACGGCAATGGGCTGGAGCGTACGGCGGTCCAGGACGCAGAGCAGGTCCGGTGTGGTGACCACGGGGATGCCGTCGACCAGTGCGAGCAGGTACTCGTTCTCGGTCTCGATCCGGATGACTGCGCGACTGCCGGCGTCGACGATGCAGACACTGCCGCGACCGAACGCGGCACCGCCGTCACCGATGAGATGCCGAGCGACCTCCTCGACGCGGCCGGTGCCCAGCAACCGTCCGCCCAGACTCTCGGCGACAACAGCCGGTGTGGCGCCAGGCTCGAGGCCGGCGTGGGCTCGGCCGAGTGCCAGCGCCCGGGTCAGGCTGCCCTGCACCGCGTCTGCCGCCGCAGCCTCCACAGGAGTGGGCGCCAGTGCCAGTACCGCCCACCCGCCGGTGTGAGCGACGAAGCTGCGCACCGCGCGTTCGAGACCGGCGGCGTCGACGTTGTCCACGACGATCACCTGGCCGCTCGGCTCGCTCAGCGCACAAGGCGTCAAGGAGCGGCCCGCCACCGCCCACGAGAACTGGTCGAGCCGCGGCAATGCCCGTCCCATCAGGTCCGCGTCGACGACCGGGAGGCCCAGATCCAGCGCGGCGATCAACGGTGTCAGCCCGTTGAGCCCACCGGCCTCCAGCGACATCAGCCCGGTGACCTCGGTACCCGTCCATCGGCTGACCGCCCGCACCGCCGCGTCGAACTCACCACCACCCGGCAACTTCTCCATCAGCACACTGGTCGCTCCGACCACGCCGATCGGACTCACGGACACACCAGGCACGTCCGCGGCGTCCCGCAGCACCAACTCGCCCGCACCGAGCCGGCGGCGCAGCATCCGGCCGAACGCACCCGTGTCCCCGCCACCACCGGAGCCGAGCAGCGTGACCCCGACAACCAGTGCCCCTAGGTCGTGCTCCTGGATGACCGTGCCCATGGGGGGATCCTGCCACCGGCGGACCTCTGGCACTCAGCAAACGCGCCAAATGAGCCGAGCTGAGCGTGGCGGTCCCAAGATCAGGGCGGTTGGTGAGTGGTGGAACCTCGGCCCGCCGTGGAGGGGTCAACGCGGCGGGCCGAGGGTCAGGGGACGAGCGCCTCGGTACGGCGCTCGACGGGGCTGAACTCGACGTCCAACCCGAAGCAGGACGGGCCGAACACCGCCAACGCCTCAGGGGTTCGCATCAGGTCTGGCGTGGAGATCCCCACCACGGTCACGCGCTGGCCGTAGCGCAGGCCTTCCGTGGTGATCGGCTCCGCGGTATCCGCCTCGAGTACGCAGATCAGGTCCGGCACGGTGCACACCACCTCACCGTCAACCTCCGCGACCAGGTTCTCGTTCTGGAAGCGCAACTCGAGCTGCGACGTCCCGTCGTACCCGGTGAAGCGCGCCCGCCCGCGCGCAAACCCCTCGACGGTACGGCGTTCCACATCGACGACCTTCCCGCGGAACAGCACCCGCAGGTGGTTGTACAGCGTCGGCGCAAGGGCAGCCCGCACAGCCTCGATCGGATCCTCGTGCGCCGCCCGCGCCTCCCGGACCGCCCGCCCGATCGACAACCCGAGCGAGAGCGTCCGCGGTACGGCGGTCCGCTTCACCTCTGCGCCCGTCATCGAGTACTCCGCGATGTGCGCGACCCCGCCGAGCCGGATGGTGATCCCACGCGCCAGCCACTCCATCTGCTGGTTGTCCGCGCCGGTGTCGATCACCACGGTCTCGTCGTGTTCCCCGGCGATCGCCATCGGCGACCCGGGGACGCCGTACACCGAGAACGTCTCCATCTGCAGCTCGGGGAACGCCCGCCCCATCCCGTCCGCGTCGACGACCGGCAACCCGGTCCGCGCGGCGACGAGCAGCGGGATCATCGAGTTGATGCCGCCGCACTCGATCGGCATCGTCGCGTCGGCGCGGCGGCCGAGGTGTTTCTCGAGCGCGCGCAGGGCGCCGACCGGTTCGCTGCCGCGCGGGATCTTCTCCACGATCACGGTCGGCGCGCCCATCTGCGCGGTCGGGATGACGAACGCGTCGTCATCCAGTTCGTCCGGATTGAGCACCGTGATCGGGCCGTGCTCACGGATCGCCTGCTCGACGAGCAGTCGCCCGATCAGCGGATCACCGCCGCCGCCGGTCCCGAGAATCGCCGCCCCGCGGGCGAGATCCTTCAAATGCTCGAGACCGAGCTCCCAACTCATGCTGTCTCCAGGGCGCGGATCGGGTCGAGGTCGTAGCCGAAGTACCGCGGGCCCACCAGCTCGATGCCTTCCGGGGAGTGCCAGCGTTCGTCGGCCGGTGCGACGAGCACGCTGACCCGGTGGCCGTAGCGCAGCGCCTCGGTGGTGATCGGCTCGCCGGACTCGGTGTCGAGCACGATGATCAGGTCCGGCGTCGTCGCCAACGCCGTACCGTCAAGCTCCGCGACCAGGTGCTCGTTCTGGAACCGCAGCACCAGCAACCGGCCGTGTGAGGCATCCAGTCCGTCGACCGCCGCGTCACCGCGTGCGAAGCCGGTCGTCGTACGGCGTTGCACGTCGACGACCTTGCCGACGTGCAGCAGCCGCCCGCCCAACTCGTCCACGACCGCCGCGACCGGATCGGTGTGCGAACGCTGCGCCTGCTCGATCGCGCGGCCGATCGTGACGCACTTGCTGAGGGTGCCGGCGACGAACGATCCGCGGACGTCCGCGCCGGTCATCGCGTACAGCGAGACGATCGCCGAGCAGCCCATGTCGACGGTCGCCGAGCGCGCCAGCCGTTCGGCCCACTCGTTGCTGATCGTGTCGAACACGCCGCGGTTGCCCTTCTCGTCGACGATCGACATCGGCGTGGCCTCGATACCGGCGAGCGTCGGCAGCACCATCTGCAGTTCGGGGAACGCGCGGCCCATGCCGTCGCCGTCCACCAGCGGCAGCCCGAGTTGCGCGGCGGCGATCACCGGGACGGTCGAGTTGACCCCGCCGGCCTCGATACAGGCCAGGTGCGTCGGCGTCTTCCCGACGTACTTCGCCAGCGTCTGCACCGCGACCGAGATCTGATCGGCCGACGGCAGCTTCTCCACCATGACCGTTGGCGCGCCCATCATCGCCACCGGCAGTACGCACGCGTCGTCCGGAAGGTCGCCGACGGCAACGATCTCGACCGGCCCGTGCTCGCGCAACGCCTGCTCGGCCAGCAACCGCCCGATGTGCGGGTCCCCGCCACCCCCGGTGCCCAGCACGGCGGCACCGCGGGCGAGGGGCCCCAGGTCTTCAGCACGCAACTTCATCGCAACCACTCCACCCCGGACGCCCAGCCCATCACAATTGCGTGCTCCGCCGCCCGTCCCGCGGGGCCGGTCGCTTGCGGCTCATTTGTGATGGGCTGGAGATCCGCGCTCATCGGGTTTCCCCCAGGCGGAGGTCGCCGACCGCCTTGCAGCGGATGCGGGTCGCGTTGCCGGGGAGGTACGGGATCGGGACCTCGTCGAAGTCCACGATCCGCACGGCCGCGGGGTCGGCGCCGGCCGCGATCGCGCGGTCGACGGCCTCCTGCCGCGCCTCGTCCACCACCGCGTCCCGGCGGCCCGGGTCGATCGCGTACACGCGGTCGACCTCGCCGCCGACCTGCGCGATCGCGGCACCGATCGCGTTCGCGACCGCGAAGTGGTCCGGCCGATGTACGGCGAGACTGCCGGGAAGATCGTCCGGCAGCAGGATCGACCCGCCGCCGACCGCCACCACGGGCAGCGGATCCGGCGACGTACGCATCCGCTCCACCGCGTCCGCGATGTCCGCCGCCACTCGCGCCAGAGCCGACTTCACCAGCGTCGGATCCAGGTCCGCGACCGCTTCCGCGTCACCCACGACAGCCCGACCGGCCGCGACCGCAATGTCCGTCGCCGTCAGCGTCTTGCCGCCGAAGACCAACGCCTCCTCGGTCAACCGGTAGCCCACCGACCGCGGCCCGACCGTCACCTGGTCGTTGCCCTCGGCCACCAGACTGCCGCCGCCGATCCCGATGCTGAGTACGTCGGGCATCCGGAAGTTGGTCCGCACCCCGGCCACGTCGACCTCGGTCGTCGCCTCCCGCGGGAAGCCGTGGGTGAGTACGCCGACATCGCTCGTCGTACCGCCGACGTCGACGACCGCGCACGTGTCGAGACCGGACAGCAGCGCCGCGCCGCGCATCGAGTTGGTCGGGCCGGACGCGAACGTGGCGACCGGGTACCGGCGGGCGAAGTCGACGTCCATCAGCGTGCCGTCGTTCTGGCTCAGGTACAGCGGTGCGGAGATGCCGTGACCGGCGACCGCACCGGACAGCCCGTCGACGATGCTCGCCGCCAGCTCACGGAGCGCGGCGTTGATGATGGTCGCGTTCTCCCGCTCCAGCAGGCCGATCCGGCCGATCTCGTGCGACATCGAGATCGCCACGTCGTCGCCGAGCTCGGATCGCAGGATCTCGGCCGCGCGGAGCTCGAACTCGTTGCTCACCGGCGAGAACACCGACGAGATCGCCACCGACCGAACGCCGTGCGCCACCATGTCCGCCGCGTGCCGGCGCAGTTCGTCCGGGTCCAGCTCAGCAATGTGCCGGCCGTCGAACTCGTGACCTCCGTGCGCCAGGTAGCTGCGGCCGCTGATCGCCTCGACCAGCCGCTCGGGCCAGTCGACCAGCGGCGGCAGTGACGCGGTGGCGGGCAGCCCGAGCCGCAGCGCCGCAGTCGGTGCCAGCCGCCGCGCCTCGACGAGCGCGTTGATGAAGTGCGTGGTGCCGATCATCACGGCCTGCACCTGCGCCGGGTCGAAGGATCGCTCCGCCTGCAGCCGGTCCAGGGTGTCGATGATGCCGGCCGTCACGTCCGCGCTGGTCGCCGACTTGTTCGCCGCCAGCACGGTCGTGCCGTCCAGCAGCACGGCGTCGGTGTTCGTGCCGCCGACATCGATGCCGATACGCATTCCAGATCCTCCCGTTGAATGACTCAGTTGCTCAGCTGGTGGCGGGTACGGCGTCGACGCCGGCCGGCTCGCTGTCCATCGTGCGGCTGGTCCCCAGGCCGCGGATCAGTCCGAGCCTGCCTGCCACGACGTAGGCCAGGAAGCCGACGACGAGCGAGTTGATGCTCGGCAGGCCCCACGCGACGTACTTGCCGATCAGCGCGGCGCCGATCCAGATCACGATCGTGGCCGGCACCCAGGTCGGGGCGGTCGCGGGCAGCGTGCCGCTCGCGCGGGACGCGTCGAGGTCGGGGCGCCAGCGCTTCACCACGAAGTACTCCGCGACCATGATCCCCGCGATCGGCGGGAACGCGACCCCGAGCACGATCAGGAAGTCGGTGAACTTGTCCAGGATCCCGCCGGCCGCGAGCACACTGCCGAGGACACCGACGACCAGCGTGACGGCCGCCCGGTTGACGTGCCGACCGAAGACGGTGCCGATGAAGTTCACCACGCCGAGGCCGGAGCTGTAGAGGTTCCAGTCGTTGATCTTGATCGTGCCCAGGATGATCACCAGCGTGCCGACCCAGCCGACCGACGAGGTGACGATGGTGACCACGTTCGCCGAGCCGATCGCGTGCGCCAGCAGTACGCCGACCAGACCGATCACGTACTCGCCGAGGGTGATGCCGAGCACGGTCTGCTTGACCACGTCGCCGACCGTCCGGTTGAAGCGGGTCATGTCCGGGGTGATCACCGCGCCGACGATGAATCCGCCGGCGACCAGCGTCGTACCCTCCAGCAGGCTCAGGGGCGGACCGGCCGGTGCGGCGTTGACCAGCGAGCCGAGGCTGTGGTCGGACAGTTCGCTGATGATCGACCAGCCGACCAGGACCAGGAAGGCCGGGACGGTCACGTAGGCGACCCAGGCCATCGAGTGGAAGCCGCGCAGGACTACGAGGGTGACGGCGAGGCCGAAGACGAGCGACCAGCCCCAGGTCGGCAGGATGCCGATCAGCTGGCTCAGACCGGCCGCGGACACCGCCGACTGGATCCCGAACCAGCCGATCAGGCTGATCCCGATCGCCAGGCCGATCAGCGACGAGCCGGCCTGGCCGAACCCGGTCCAGCGCGCGATCACCGAGGTCTGCAGGCCCTCGCGGACGCCGATGACGCCGATCAGGATCGCGACGAGTTCGAGGATCACCGCGCCGAGCGTGAGCGCCCAGAACGCGGTCCAGAAACTCATCCCGAACCCGAGCGTCGCGCCGAGCAGGAACTGACTGAGCGCCGAGATCTGCCCGAAGCGCTGGGTCGCGACCGACCACCACGAGTACCGCGCGTGGTCAGGGACCCTGGCGAGCGCGTAGTCGTCCGCACCAACAGATGTACCGGCCATGGAAACCTCCAGCCCTGGGATTTCATCGAACGTACGACGGTTGATCCCTGGCCTCACCGTGGAATCTGCACACCCGACGGGCGCCGACTGTGCAACCGGCCCAACTCGCTACCCTTGTCGCGATGCCCGGTCACATGCTGCGGTTACTCGGCGTACTCACAGTAGTCGCCGGTGTCTTCGCCATGCATGGACTGACGTCTCACCACGATGCCGCGATGGCCACGCCGGCGATGGCGATGACACATACCGAGCCGGCCGGGGTGCATGTCGATCCGATGGACGAGATGCACGACATGGGCGGGGCCTGTCTGGCGGTCCTGACCGGGCTCGTGCTGTTGCTCGCATTGGCGCTGGGACTGCGGAGTCAGCTGGTCTGGCGGGCGGTGTCGTTGCCTGCCACGAGTGCACGGTTCGTGCTGGGTGAGCGGTCACCGCCTGGGTCGGCGCGGTCGTTGGGTGTACTGCGGATATAGGCCGACGTGCGCCTGTTCCGCCGTACCCGATTTCGACGACCCCTAGGAATGTGATGACGCACGTCTACCGTACGACCGCGGCCTCGGCCGCTCTTCTCGCCGCAGTGTTCGGCGTCGCCGGCTGTGGCGACTCGGAGGCCGGCTCGATGCCGGGGATGAACCATGGCAGCCCTAGTACGCCGGTGTCGGCCGCCGCTGCCTTCAACGCCGCGGATGTGGCGTTCGCGACGCAGATGATCCCGCACCACCAGCAGGCCGTGACGATGGCGGACCTGGCGTTGCGGAAGGCAACGACCGCGGAGGTCAAGAACCTCGCGACCGCGATCAAGGCCGCGCAGGCGCCGGAGATCGAGCAACTCTCCGGGTGGCTGACCGGCTGGGGCAAGCCGGTGCCGACGCCGGGTGAACACAGCGGTCACACCATGACCGGGATGATGAGCCCGCAGGAGATGGACGACCTGAACAAGGCGACCGGCAGCATGTTCGACCGCATGTGGGTCGAGATGATGATCAAGCACCACCAGGGCGCGGTCGCCATGGCCAAGACCGAACAGACCAGCGGTAAGGACGCCGCCTCGGTCGCCTTGGCGAAGAAGATCCAGACCGCTCAAACCACCGAGATCGCCACGATGCAAAGGCTCCTCGGCAGGCTGCCGACCGCCTGACCAGCCCCGTTCTCCGGAAAGAAATCGTCGCCCAGCGGCAAATTCTTTCCGGAGAGCGGGCTAGGGCGCCGGGCTCCAGGTCACCTGCAACCCGTCGCGGCGGGCGATCTGCTCGACCCGCTCCGCGACTCGGGTGCTCTGCTGCTCGAGCTCGCCCGCGTCCGCCGCCTCGAGCCGCAGGACCAGCTCCTCGGGCGTCGCGCGCACCGACCAGGTCGCCGTACCGAGGTCGACGACCAGCTCGTCGTCGGACGTGGACAGCACCTTCAACCCGCCCGGGCCGTGCGCCATGTGGCTCGTCAGCTGGACGAGATACCGATCCGCGCGCGCCGTACCGAGCCGTGCTTCGAGAGCCGCCACGGCATCCTCCTTTTTCGAGACACTGTGTCTCGATCATAGGCAGACTGTCCGGCTAGAATCCAGCCATGCCGAAGTTGTGGAACGACAGCATCGCCACCCACCGCCACGCGGTCCGGGAAGCGATCCTCGACGCCACCGCCGCCCTCGTCGCCGAACGCGGCCTGACCGGTATCACCATGGCCGAGGTCGCGCACCGCGCCGGTGTCGGGCGGGCGACGCTCTACAAGTACTTCGCCGACGTCGACTCGACCCTCGCCGCCTGGCACCAGCGTCAGGTCGCCGGGCACCTGCAACAGCTCTCCGAGATCTGGGAGCGGACCCACCGCATCGACGACGTACTGGAGGCGTACGCGTTCATCTGCCACGAACATCCGCCGACGGAGGCCGCCCAGTCGCTGCATCGGTCGGAGCAGGTCAGTCATGCCCGCGAGCACCTGATTTCCTTTGTCGCGGAGCGGCTGGGTGAGGTGCGCGTCGACGTACCGCCGAAGGAGTTGGCGACGTACTGCGTGCACGCTCTCCAAGCAGCAGGCGCCGTACCGTCGAAAGCCGCGGTACGGCGCCTGGTGATGGTCACGCTGGACGGGCTAAGAAGCGAGCCGCGTGGGTGAGAGGTTGAGGCGGCGGAGCAGTTGGGCGTTGAGGGCTACGACGATCGTGGAGATCGACATCAGGAGGGCGCCGGCGGCGGGTGAGACGACCACCCCGGCGAAGGCGAGGACTCCGGCGGCGAGCGGGACCGTGATCACGTTGTAGCCGGTGGCCCAGACGAGGTTCTGCCACATCTTCCGGTAGCTCGCCTTGGACAGATCGATGACCGAAAGGACAGCGCGCGGGTCGTCGGCGGCGAGGACGACACCGGCGGACTCGATCGCGACGTCGGTGCCGGCGCCGATCGCGATGCCGACCTCGGCCCGGGCCAGCGCCGGGGCGTCGTTCACGCCGTCACCGACCATCGCGACCTTCAGCCCGCGGGCCTGCAGCTCCGCGACCTTGGCGTCCTTGTCCTGCGGCAGCACCTCGGCGAACACCTCGTCGATGCCCAGCTCCTTGGCCACCGCCTCGGCGACCTGATGCGCGTCGCCGGTGATCATCGCGACCTTCACCCCACGCTTGTGCAGCGCGGCGACCGCCTGCCGGGACTCTTCGCGGATCTCGTCCTCGAGAGCGATCGCACCCAGCACCTGCCCGTCCCGGACCACGTGCAGCACGGCCGCCCCGCGAGCCTTCCAACCCGCGACCTCCGCGTCGAGTGCGTCCGGCTCGGTCAAACCGTTCTCCCGCAGGTACGCCGGTCCGCCGACCGCGACCTCCGCACCGCCGACCGTCGCCTGCACACCCCGCCCGGTCAGCGACCGGAAGTCCGACGCAACGAGCTTGCCACTCGCCACCGCACCACCCGGGTTGCCGCCGACCAGCACCCGGGCGTCGCGCTCCCGAACGATTGCCTTTGCCAATGGGTGCTCGCTGTCCGCCTCGACCGCCGCCGCCAGCTCCAGCAACTCGTCGTGCGACACCACGTCGACCGTCGCGACCCCGGTGACGGCCGGCTCGCCCTTCGTCAACGTGCCGGTCTTGTCGAACAGGACCGCGTCGATCGTCCGCATCCGCTCCAGCGCCAACCGGTTCTTCACGAGTACGCCGGCCTTCGCCGCACGCTCCGTGGAGATCGCGATCACCAGCGGGATGGCCAGCCCGAGGGCGTGCGGGCAGGCGATCACCAGGACGGTCACCGTTCGCGTCACGGCCTCGTCGAGCTTGCCGAGCAACGCCCAGACCACGAACGTGATGAGGCCGGCGATCGACGCGAAGTAGAAGAGGAACGCGGCGGCGCGATCCGCCAGCGCCTGCGCACGGGAGGACGAGGCCTGCGCCTCGGCCACCAACCGCTGGATGCCGGCCAGCGCCGTGTCGTCGCCGACCGCGGTGATCTCGACGCGCAGAGCGTTGTCAGTGGCAACAGTTCCCGCGACGACGGCGTCGCCGACGGCCCGCGATACCGGCTTCGATTCGCCGGTGATCATCGACTCGTCGACCTCGGCCTGCCCTTCGACGACGGTTCCGTCTGCCGGCACTCGTCCGCCGGAACGCACCAGTACGACGTCACCGGCCTGCAACTCGTGCAGCGACACCTCGACAACCCCGTCGTCGGTCACCTTCTCGGCCGAGTCCGGAAGCAGCGCGGCCAGCGCGTCGAGCGCACCGGACGCCGCGCCGAGCGCCCGCATCTCCAGCCAGTGCCCGAGCAGCATGATCACGATCAGCAGCGCGAGCTCCCACCAGAAGTCCAGGTCGAACCCGCCGAGCTGGAGCGTGGTCACCCACGAGGCGACGAACGCGACGGTGATCGCCATCGAGATCAGCAGCATCATCCCGGGGCGCCGCGACTTCAGTTCGCTCCAACCACCGGTCAGGAACGGCTGCCCGCCGTACGCGAAGATCACCGTGCCGAGCACCGGCGCGATCAGCCCCGCGCCGGGGAAGTCCGGCCGCATGTACCCCAGCAGGTCCGCGAACATCTCGCTGAAGAACACCACCGGCACCGCCAGCGCCAGGCTGATCCAGAACCGGTCCTTGAACTGCGCCGCATGATCCCCGTGCCCGCCATGACCACCAGGACCACCGTGTCCGCCGTGGTCCATGTGGTCCTCGTGACCACCGTGTTCGTGCTGCTCGTGCTCGCTCATACCCGAGAAGATACCCCTAGGGGGTATCGGAAATCAAGGCATGGAAGAGCCCCGCCACCCGAAGGTGACGGGGCTGACACCCGAACCGGCTACAGCGGATCGATGTCGGTCAGGTTCTCCGGGGTCAGCTCGACCCACCGGGTGATGCCGATGTCGCGCAGGAACGGCACGTCGTGACTGGCGATCACAAGTGCTCCGTTGTACGACGCCAACGCGTCCTTCAACTGCGCCACGCTGGCGAGGTCGAGGTTGTTCGTCGGCTCGTCCAGCATCAGCAGCTGCGGCGGCGGTTCAGCGAGGAGCAGTGCCGCCAGCGTCGCCCGGAAGCGTTCGCCGCCGGACAGCGTGCTGACCAACTGATCCGCCGCCCGCCCACGGAACAGGAACCGCGCGAGCCGCGACCGCCGCTCCTGGTTCTCCGTGCTCGGAGCCAGCAACGCCAGGTTGTCCACGATCGAGAGGTCGTCCCGCAGCAGGTCGAGCCGCTGCGGCAGGTACCGGAACGGCACAGCCGGCAACTCCCCCGCCACGATCGACTGCAGCAGCGTGGTCTTCCCGGCGCCGTTCGGCCCGGTCAGCGCGATCCGCTCCGGACCACGGATCTCCAGGTCGACGTGCGCCCCGGTCCGCAGTACGTGATCCTCCAGCCGCAGCACGACGCGCCCAGCCGGTACGGCGGTCTTCGGCAGGTCGACCCGGATCGCGTCGTCGTCGTGAACCTTCTCCTCCGCGTCCGCGAGCGCTTCCTGCGCCGAGTCGAGCCGCTCGGACTGCATCCCGAGATGCTTGCCGGCCGACACCTGAGCGGACCGTTTCAGCCCGCCCGCGATGATCTTCGGGATCCCGCCCTGCTCGAAGGCACGCTGCCCCCGGGCCCGGCGCTGATCCATCTTCATCCGCGCCTCGACCAGATCCTTCTTCTGCTTGCGTACGTCGGCCTCCGCCGCCCGCAGCATCCGCTCCGCGGCCTCCTGCTCGACAGCGACCGCCTCCTCGTAGGCGGTCAGGTTCCCGCCGTACCAGGTGACGTCGCCCTTGCGCAGGTCCCCGATCTGGTCGACGCGATCCAGCAGTTCGCGGTCGTGGCTGACGATCACCAACGCACCACGGAACTGGTCGACGGCGTCGTACAGATGCCGCCGCGCCCGCAGGTCGAGGTTGTTGGTCGGCTCGTCGAGCAGCAGTACGTCGGGACGCCGCAGCAACTCGGCGGCGAGCCCGAGCAGGATCGTCTCGCCGCCGGACAGCTCGCCGACGCTGCGGTCGAGGTCGATCGCCCCCAGCCCGAGCTTGCCGAGCAACGCCTCGGCGCGTTCGTCGACGTCCCACTCGTCGCCGACGATCGCGAAGTTCTGCTCCGAGGCGTCACCCGACTCGATCGCGGTGATCGCCCGCCGGACGGCCTCGATACCGAGCGCCTGGTCGACCCGCAACGAAGTGTCGAGGGTCAGGTCCTGCGGCAGGTACCCGAGCTCGCCGCTGACCCGGATCGCCCCGCGCTGCGGGGTGAGCCGGCCGGCGATCAACCGGAGCAGCGTCGATTTGCCCGCGCCGTTGCGGCCGACCAGGCCGGAACGGACCGGACCGGCGACGAACGTCAGGCCGTCGAACAGCACTTCGCCGTCGGGCCAGGCGAAGAAGAGGTCGGTACAGGACAAGGAAAAGCTCATGAGTGTCGACTCCAGATGAGGTCTCGAACGAGACCGCACACCAGATGAGGTGGCGATCAATCAGTTGCGGAGAAAGACCTCAGTTCGACAACTCGAACCCCTGCCCTCGGGAATGTGACATCGCCAAGCTTACGGATCCTGGTTGGGTTGATCAACTATTTTCCGAACGCTTGCGCCGGGCAACGATCACCAGGTCGACCAGCGCGACCACGGCAAGCACCCCGAACGCGACCACCCACCCGCCAGGGAGATCGAGCAGGGCGGACAGGACGGCGGCCGCGATCCAAAGCAACAGGCCGAACGTCGCCAGCACGATCCGCAGCGTCAATGCGCTCCGGGGTGGAGGAGGTTCGAAGGCCATACCTCCGATGTACTCCTAGGACGCCTTGCGGAGCCAGGTTTCGACGCCGGCGATGTGGGCGGTCATCCAGGCGCGGGCCGCCTCGGCGTCGCGGATCTCGATGGCGTCCAGGATCGCGGCATGCTCGGCGAGGGTGCGCTCGACCGCGCCGGCCTGGGTGACGCCGCGCCAGATCCGGGCCCGCTGGGTGGCGCCGGAGATCCCGTCGAGCAGCGAACAGACCACCTGGTTCCCGGTCGCCTCGGCGATCCCGCGATGGAACCGCAGGTCGTTCGCGACCAGTTCCTCGACCGAGGCATCCGGCGCCAGATCGCTGGTCAGCAGGCGTAGTTCGGTGACCTGTTCCGGGCTGATCCGGGTCGCGGCCAGCGCCGCCACACCGGGCTCGAGCAGGCGCCGTACCTCGAAGAACTGCAGCACCGAGTCGTCGCGGTGCAGGTCGACCATGAAGTTCAGCGCGTCCAGCAGATGCGCCGAGTCGAGGCTGCTCACGTACGTTCCGTCGCCGTGCCGGACGTCCAGCACGTTGACGAGCGTGAGCGCCTTGACCGCCTCCCGCAGCGAGTTCCGCGACAACCCCAGCCGGGCGGCGAGATCCGCCTCCTTCGGCAACCGGTCCCCCGGCCCGAGCTCCCCCGAGGTGATCATCCCCTTGATCTTGACGATCGCCTCATCCGTCAACGCCATCCGTTCAGTATGCCGCCAGCCGAGCCTAAGAACAGGAGGTAGTGCTCGGCCGGCGAAGCCCTCCCGCCTGAGGCGGCCCGCCGCAGGGCCGATTTCACCCACCACCTCCTGTCCTTAGGTACATCACCCCGTGCCGGCGACCCGGGCGAGGAGGGTGGGGCGGGTGGAGGCGCCGGTCTTGGCGAGGACCGCCTTGACGTGGTCGTTGACGGTGTGTTCGGACAGGACCAGGCGCTGGGCGATGTGGCGGGAGTCGGCGCCGGTGGTCAGCTCGGCGAGGATCTCGCGTTCGCGGGGTGTCAGGGCGTGCGCGAGGGCGAAGACTTCCAGTCGTTCGGCGGGAGTGGATTCCTCGATGGTGACCGCGATGTCGGAGTCGGGTGCGGTGCGGGCGGCTCGGAGGGTGATCCAACGGCCGGCGCCGAGGTGGACGCGCGACCAGGGCGGCCCGACCGGTACGCCGTTCTCGGCGGCAACGAGAGCTGCCGCCAGGTTGTACGCCGCGGCCGGGATCGCCTGCTCGACCACGGCGGGATCATCCGGCGGGTTCAACCGGTGCAGCGCTTCGCGAGCCGCGGGCGTACCGACCTGGACCTGCAGATCCGCGCCGAGAACAAGAACGGCCGGCCCGCCAGCTGGAGGCGGGATCGGGGTGGTGAAGGTTCTTGCCTGGGCGCTTCGGAGGGCGGTGGTCAGGAATGGTGCGACGGACGCGATCAGGTCGCGTTCGTTCGAGGTGAAGGGCGAGCTGCTCGTGCGCCACAGGTCCAGCCAAGCCCAGCAGCCGAAGCGGTCTGCAAAGACCGCAGTCAACACGTCGACGTCATCCGGACGACGCCATACGACTGGCCCATCACCCACCACGAGGTCGGTCCAGCGGGTGCCTCGGTTCAGGTACCGCGCCTGGATGAGGGCGGGGAGGTCCGGCCAGGACAGGCCCGGGATGTCGGCCAGGGGTGAGGTGCCGATCCGGGTGACCGGGTCGGTGAGGGTCCAGACGTGGGCGTCGAACGGCACCGCACGCCGCAGCTCGGTCAGCGCCCGCTCGCGCAGCACCTTGGCGTCGAGCGTGCCGGAACACAGTCGTTCCACCCGATCCCGCACACCGTGAGCGTACGAAAGATCCCCAGGATCGGGGATGGGACAGGCCGCCCGGCAGGCTCACGCTGATCGCATGATCACACTGCACATCGAGAACACCATCGCCGACTACGACGCGTGGAAGGCGGCCTTCGACCGCTACGACCGCGCCCGCCGCGACCACCACGTGCTCGCGTACCGCATCAGCCGTCCCGTCGACGACCCCGCCACGGTCCACATCGACCTCGACTTCGACACCCGCGAGGACGCCACTGCCTTCGTCCAGGTCCTCGAGAAGATCTGGCAGACCCCGCTCTCCGCCGGCGTCTCCAGCACCCACGCCGTCCCCGAGCTACGAACCCTTGAGGAGGCGACCGCCCAGCCTCCGCTGATGAGCACACCGAGTCCGGAGGCTGTCCAGGCAATGAAGGCCAATCATGCCCAGGTGGACTGATTTGGAGCGTGACGTTGACCACACTTCTGCGCAGTGGTGATCGTCACGGGTGGCGAGTGGACAACTGCATACAGTGGGCAGCCACGCTCAGGACGCCGTCCGGACCGGCCCGCGGAGGACCGCCGGAAAGCCACCTCTGCAAGGCGTCCCGGAGCTATGACCGTCGCTCTCCGCGCCGGCGGGCGGTGAGAGGACGGCGTGTGGCCTGAAACACCTTTGTGGGCAGTGTTTCAGGTGCCGATGGATCCGGTCGTGAGAGCCCGACCACTCGACACACTGGTCCGGTGGTCCCGAGCTGTGGAAGTGGTCCCCCTGCTATTAGCCTTTGCTTGGGACACCACCCATAACATCAGGATTAACGAACCGCGGTACCGGACCCGAAATCGGAAGAGGCGAACTGCCAAGTGGCCACCGAGCCATCAGACACCAATCCCCTAGCAGCCTTCGGTGCGAACGAATGGCTGGTCGACGAGCTGTACGAGAAGTACCAGCAGGACCCGAATTCGGTGGATCCGGCGTGGCTCGACTTCTTCAAGACCTACAAGCCAGGTGACGCGACGCCGGTGACCACCGCCCCGGCCGACGCTCCCCGGCCGGATGCCGTGTCCGACAACAAGACGCCCGAGGCGCCGAGCCGCGGTACGGCGACGTCCGCGCCGGCCTCGAGCGCACCCGCGGCGACCACCGCCGCGACCCAGCCGACGCCGGCCGCCGCAGCGGCCGCCGCGCCGAAGACCCAGCCGGCAGCTCAGCCCGCAGCGAAGCAAGCACCGGCCCAGTCCGGCGCCCCGACCGGAGGCAAGGTGAACCAGCCGCCCAGCGGTCAGGCCAAGCCCGCCCCCGCGGCCGGCGCGGACTCCGAGCGGCTGATCCTGCGCGGTGCCCCGGCGCGGACCGCGCAGAACATGGAGGCCAGCCTCCAGGTCCCGACCGCGACCAGCGTTCGCCAGGTGCCGGTCAAGCTGCTGATCGACAACCGGATCGTCGTCAACAACCACCTCAAGCGCGCCCGCGGCGGCAAGGTGTCCTTCACCCACCTGATCGGCTGGGCGCTGGTCAAGGCGCTGAAGACGCTGCCGGACATGAACGCGTCGTACGACGAGACCGACGGCAAGCCGACCCTGGTCCGCCCGGCGCACATCAACCTCGGCCTGGCCATCGACATGCAGAAGCCGGACGGCACCCGGCAACTGCTGGTGCCGTCGATCAAGGCGACCGAGACGATGACGTTCGCCGACTTCTGGATGGCCTACGAGGACATCGTCCGCCGGGCCCGGGACAACAAGCTCGCGCTGCCGGACTTCCAGGGCACCACGATCAGCCTGACCAACCCCGGCACGATCGGCACCCAGCACTCGGTGCCGCGGCTGATGGCCGGCCAGGGCTGCATCATCGGCGTCGGCGCGATGGAGTACCCGTCGGAGTACCAGGGCGCGGCCGAGGAGACGATGGCCAAGCTCGCGGTCAGCAAGGTGATGACGCTGACCTCGACGTACGACCACCGGATCATCCAGGGCGCCCAGTCGGGTGAGTTCCTGCGCCGGATCCACCAGCTGCTGCTCGGCGGCGAGGGCTTCTACGACGAGATCTTCCAGTCGCTGCGGATCCCCTACGAGCCGATCCGCTGGGCCGCCGACCTCCCGCACAGCCACGAGGAGGACGTCAGCAAGCAGGCCCGGATCCTGGAGCTGATCCACGCGTTCCGGGTGCGCGGCCACATCATGGCCGACACCGACCCGCTGGAGTACAAGCAGCGCAGCCACCCCGACCTCGACGTCGCCACCCACGGCCTGACGCTGTGGGACCTGGACCGCGAGTTCGCCACCGGCTCGTTCGGCGGCAACGACCGGCGGTTCATGAAGCTCCGCGAGATCCTCGGCATCCTGCGCGACTCGTACTGCCGGACCACCGGTATCGAGTACATGCACATCCAGGACCCCGAGCAGCGCAAGTGGATCCAGGAGCGGGTCGAGCGCCCGCACACCAAGCCGCCCCGCGAGGAGCAGCTGCGGATCCTGGCCAAGCTGAACGAGGCCGAGGCCTTCGAGACCTTCCTGCAGACCAAGTACGTCGGTCAGCGCCGCTTCTCGCTCGAGGGCGCGGAGACCACGATCCCGCTGCTCGACGAGCTCTGCGAGGAGGCGGCCGGCGCAGGCCTGGACGAGGTCGCGATCGGAATGGCGCACCGCGGCCGGCTGAACGTGCTGGCGAACATCGTCGGCAAGTCGTACGGCCAGATCTTCCGCGAGTTCGAGGGCAACATCGACCCGCGGACCGTGCAGGGCTCCGGCGACGTCAAGTACCACCTGGGCGCCGAGGGCGAGTTCGTCTCCGAGTTCGGCGACAAGATCAAGGTCTCGGTGGCGGCGAACCCGTCGCACCTGGAGACCGTCGACCCGGTGCTCGAGGGCATCGTCCGGGCCAAGCAGGACATCCTGGACCGCGGCGCCGCGTTCCCGGTGCTGCCGGTGCTGGTGCACGGTGACGCGGCCTTCGCCGGCCAGGGCGTGGTGGCGGAGACGCTGAACCTGTCCCAGCTGCGCGGCTACCGGACCGGCGGCACGATCCACGTGATCGTGAACAACCAGGTCGGCTTCACCACCTCGCCGGCCTCGTCCCGCTCGTCGATGTACTCCACCGACGTGGCCCGGATGGTGCAGGCGCCGATCTTCCACGTGAACGGCGACGACCCCGAGGCCTGCATCCGGGTCGCGGACCTGGCCTTCGAGTACCGGCAGGCGTTCAACAAGGACGTCGTCATCGACCTGGTCTGCTACCGCCGCCGCGGTCACAACGAGGGCGACGACCCGAGCTTCACCCAGCCGCTGATGTACGACCTGATCGAGCAGAAGCGCTCGGTCCGCAAGCTGTACACCGAGGCCCTGATCGGTCGTGGCGACATCACGATCGAAGAGGCCGAGCAGGCGATGCAGGACTTCCAGCAGCGGCTGGAGCGGGTGTTCGCCGAGGTGCGGGACGCGAAGAACGAGCCCGACACGCCGCCGCCGTACGTGACGGCTCCGGACTACCCGAACAAGCCGGAGGGTCCGGACGCCACCGCGATCAGCCGCGAGGCGCTGAAGAAGATCGCCGACGCGTACACCACGCTGCCGGAAGGCTTCACCGTGCACCCGAAGGTGCAGCCGCAGCTGCAGCGCCGGGCGCACGCGATCACCGAGGGCCCGCTCGACTGGGCCAGCGCGGAGATGACCGCCTTCGGCTCGCTGCTGCTCGACGGGCGCCCGGTCCGGCTCGCCGGTCAGGACAGCCGCCGCGGCACGTTCGTCCAGCGGTTCGCCGCCGTCATCGACCGGGTCAACGGGCAGGACCACGTCCCGCTGCAGCACCTGGACGAGGGCCAGGGGAACTTCTACGTCTACGACTCACTGCTCAGCGAGTACGCCGCACTCGGCTTCGAGTACGGGTACTCCGTGGCGCGGCCGGAGGCGCTGGTGCTGTGGGAGGCGCAGTTCGGCGACTTCGTGAACGGCGCCCAGTCGGTCATCGACGAGTACATCTCGTCCGGTGAGGCGAAGTGGGGCCAGAAGTCCGGTGTCGTGCTGCTGCTGCCGCACGGCTACGAGGGCCAGGGCCCGGACCACACGTCGGCCCGGATCGAGCGGTTCCTGCAGCTGTGCGCCGAGGACGCGATGACCGTGGCGCAGCCGTCGACCCCGGCGTCGTACTTCCACCTGCTCCGCCGGCACACGCTCGGCGAGGAGCACGTCCCGATGATCGTCTTCACGCCGAAGCAGCTGCTGCGGCGCAAGGAGGCGGTGTCGCAGCCGGAGGAGCTGACCCACGGCACCTTCAAGCCGGTGATCGGCGACACCGAGGCCGAGGCGAGCGCGGCAGGAGTGGAGCGGGTGATCCTGGCCTCTGGCCGGATCGTGTACGACCTGCTCGCGGAGCGGAAGAAGGTCGAGGCGGACAAGATCAGCACCGCGATCCTCCGGGTCGAGCAGCTCTACCCGCTGCCCGCCGACGAGATCGTCGCCGAGCTGGCGAAGTACCCGAATGCGACCGAGATCCGCTGGGTGCAGGACGAGCCGGCGAACCAGGGCCCGTGGCCGTTCATGGCGCTGAACCTGACCGAGCACCTGGGCGGCAAGCCGTTCTACCGGGTGTCCCGGCCGGCCATGTCGGCTCCGGCGGTCGGCTCGCACGGTGTGCACGGCACCGAGCAGGCGACGCTGCTGAAGCAGGCGTTCAGCTGACGTGTACTTCACCGACCGCGGGATCGAGGAGCTCGAGAAGCGGCGTGGCGAGGAGGATGTCACGCTGGCCTTCGTGGCCGAGCGGCTGCGCGAGTTCGTCGACCTGAACCCGGAGTTCGAGACGCCGATCGAGCGGTTCGCCACCTGGCTGGCCCGCTTGGACGACGAGGACGACTGATCCTCTAGCCTGAGTGAATGCCCTTCGCCTCGCAGCCCGTACGACGGGTTGCCGCAGCGGAGGGCATTCACATGTCCGGCCACTGGCCGCACACGATCCCGGCCGTCCGCCAGCTGCTGACCGACGGGCTCGATCTCGACCCGGGCGTCACGTTCCTGGTCGGCGAGAACGGCGCCGGCAAGTCCACGCTCGTCGAGGCGATCGCGGTCGCCTTCGGGATGTCTCCTGAGGGCGGCTCCACCGGCGCCCGGCTGACTACGCGTGCCACCGAGTCGTCGCTCGCCGACGACCTGCAGCTGACCCGCGGCGCCGGCTCCAAGCGCGCCGGGTTCTTCCTCCGCGCCGAGACGATGCACGGGTTCTACACCTACCTGGAGCAGAACCCGCGGCCGTCCGGCCCGCAGGACACGGCCTTCCACGAGCTGAGCCACGGCGAGAGCTTTCTGAGCCTCATCAACGATCGCTTCACCCGCCAGGGTTTCTACTGCCTCGACGAGCCCGAGTCCGCGCTCTCGTTCTCCAGCAGCCTGGCGGTGGTCGGCGTACTCAACAGTCTCGCCGAGACCGGATCGCAGGTCCTGTGCGCGACGCACTCCCCGGTGATCGCGGCCCTCCCCGGCGCGACGATCCTCGAGGTCGGGGAGTGGGGCATCCGGCGTACGACGTGGGAGGACCTGGAGCTCGTGCAGAACTGGAAGGCATACCTACACGCACCCGAGCGGTACCTGCGGCACGTGCTCTAGTCCGTGTGTGGCGGGCGGGTACGGCGTGGTGGGTCGGGGGCCAGGGTGCCGTCGGGGGCGATGTGCTCGAAGATCTGGTCGACCAGGTTCAGCACGTGCGGGTCGTCGACGGTGTAGATGTGCCGGCGGCCTTCGCGGCGCGCGGTGATGATCCCGGCCAGCCGGAGCTTGCCGAGGTGCTGGCTGGCGGTGGCGATACTGACGCCGACCCGCTCCGCCAGGGTGCCGACGTCGTACTCGCCCTGAGCGGCCAGCGACACCAGGTGCAGCCGGACCGGAGCGGAGAGCATGGCGAAGGTGCCCGCGGCGGAATCGAGCTGCGCCTTCGTCGGTTCACGGTTGGTCATCGCGCAGTCATTGTGACCGCTCAGGCGGTCTCCGGGCAGTGCGCCGGGCCGTCGTGAGGACGGTCTCACACTTTCGCAATTGCGAAAGTATCGAAACGGTGGCACGCTGGAAGGCGTGTTCCGAGCTCTCCGCCCTGTTCTGTTGCTGCTCCTGGCGGCGATCCCCGCGGTCGCCCTCCGGGTCACCGGCACCCATCCCCCGGCGCTCGCGTCGATCCTGATCTTCGGCGTTGCCGTGGTCGCCGCGTCGTTCGTGCTGGCCTGGGCGGCAGAAGCGGCGGAGATGGACATCTCGGGCGGTCTGGCGATCGCGCTGCTCGCGGTCATCGCCGTACTGCCGGAGTACGCGGTGGACCTCTACTTCGCGCACACCGCCGGCTCGAACCCGGAGTACGTGCAGTACGCCGCCGCCAACATGACCGGATCGAACCGGTTGCTGCTCGGCCTCGGCTGGTCCAGCGTCGTCCTGATCAGCCTGTACGTCGCTTCGCGGCGGAGCGGGCGCTCGGTCAAGACGCTCGTACTGGAGACCGGGTACCGGCGTGAGCTGGGCTTTCTCGCTGTCGCCGGTGTGGTCGCGTTCGTGATCCCGGTGACCGGCGAGATCCACCTGCTGCTGGGGATCCTGCTGCTCGCGTTCTTCGCGTTCTACCTGTACCGGGCGGCGATGTCGGAGCATGACGACGAGCCGGACCTGATCGGGCCGGCGGCGACGATCGGCGCGCTACCGACGCTCCAGCGCCGGATCACGGTGACCGCGATGTTCCTGGTCTCGGCCGGGGTGATCCTGGCGGCGGCCGAGCCGTTCGCGGACTCGCTCGTCGCGGGCGGTCAGGCGCTGGGGATGGACCAGTTCCTGCTGGTCCAGTGGCTGGCTCCGCTGGCGTCCGAGGCGCCGGAGTTCATCGTGGCGATCCTGTTCGCCTGGCGGGGCAAGGGGGCCGCGGCGCTGGGTCTGCTGATCTCGGCCAAGGTGAACCAGTGGACGCTGCTGATCGGGAGCCTGCCGATCGCCTACGGGATCGGCGGCGGGGGTGCCGCGCTGCACCTGGACGGGCGGCAGGTCGAGGAGTTCCTGCTGACCGCCACGCAGACGCTGCTCGGCCTCGCGATCCTGCTGAACCTGCGCTTCCCGCGGTGGGCGGCGTGGACGTTGCTGGGCCTGTTCGCGATCCAGTTCGCCGTACCGGGTCAGACCGGGCGCTATGTGATCAGCGTGATCTACCTGGTGCTCGCTGCCGGCGCGGCGATCCACAACCGCAAGCAGCTGGTCCCGACGATCCTGGCCCCGTTCCGGCGTACCGAAGAGCCCGCCGACGCAGAGCGCACCGACGAGCTCGTCAAGGTCTAGCTCGCCTGCTGCTCTTCGATGATCGGGCGGGTACGGCGTTCCTGCGGGCCGGGGCGGCCGCGGCGACGGCCGGCGAGGAACTTCTCGCCCGCGGCGGTGCCGGTGAACTTGGTCCGGCGGGCCCACTCGCGGCATTCCTCGATCACCGGGCACGACGTCAGGCAGATGGCCTGGGCCTTCCGCTGCTCCCACGAGCTGGCCGTCTCGTCGTACGACGGCGCCTGACCGACACACGCGGCCTTCGCCATCCAGTTGTCGGCCGGGTCAACAATCACCGTCAAAGTAGGCCTCATGGGCTCCATCGCTCCTCGTCGATCGGGCGGATCGTAGGAACAGAGTGACCCCGTCGCGTTGCCCCGGTGCGACGCCAATGTTTCAGCCGTGAAACGTCACACCGGTTCGGTGTCACAGATGTGCCGCTGGCACTATCTCCGGATCAGCCGGATCTCCCGCAGGTCGAAGTACGGGTCGTGCTTGCCGACGCCGTCGGGCTCGAATCCGTGCCGGTGGTAGAACCGCTGCGCCCGCTCGTTCCCCTCGAAGACCCAGAGGAAGGCCGGCTGCTTGCCGACGGCAACATCGAGCAGCCGGGCGCCGAGGCCGGTCTTCCAGAACGCCTGGCGGGTGTAGATCGCCTCCAGCTCGAACGGGACCGGCGCGTCCTCGTCGCGCCCAGGCCCGGTGCCGACGAAACCGACCACCCGGTCCTGCAACAAAGCGCCTGGATCCGGGTTCAGGGCGATCCAGCGCGTGTCCCCCTCGCCCAGCCGGGTCGCCCAGCGCTCGGTACGGCGATCAATGTCGGAGGTCCGCTCGAGCAGGAGCTCGGCCGGCACCAGACCGGCGTACGCGTCCCGCCAGCACAACAGATGGCACCACGCGGCCGCCTCGGCGTCCTCGACCGTGGCGGGCCGGATCTCAGGCTGCATCTAGACAGTAAAAACGATCTTGCCGAACACGTCGCCCGCATTCATCTTCTCGAAGCCGGTGCGGGCCTCGGCGAGCGGCAGGACGGTGTCGATGTGCGGTGAGATCCCGGCGTTCGCCATGAACTGCACCAGCTCGGCGAGCTCGGTCCGGGTGCCCATCGTCGAGCCTTGCACCCGCAGCTGCAGGAAGAAGATCCGGTTCAGCTCGGCCGACTTCGGCGCCTGGCCGCTCGTCGCGCCGGAGATCACCAGCGTGCCGCCCTGCTTCAGCGACTTGAGCGAGTGCGACCACGTCGCCTGCCCGACCGTCTCCATCACCGCGTCGACCCGCTCCGGCAGTCGCGCCCCGGACTCGAACGCTTCGTGGGCCCCGATCTCGACCGCCTTGGCCCGCTTGCCCTCGTCCCGGCTGGTCGCCCACACCCGGATCCCGCCGGCCCGCGCCAGCGTGATCAGCGCCGTCGCCACGCCACCACCCGCACCCTGCACGAGGACCGTGTCACCCGGCTTCAGCCCCGACTGCGTGAACAACATCCGGTACGCCGTCAGCCACGCCGTCGGCAGGCACGCAGCCTGCTCGAAACTCATCCCGGCCGGCTTCGGTACGACGTTCCGCGCCGGTACGGCGACCTTCTGCGCCAGCGTGCCCTGGTACCGCTCGCTCAGCAGCGACCGCTTCGGGTCGAGCGTCTCGTCGCCCTTCCACGCCGGGTCCGAGACCACCGCGTGCACGACGACCTCGTTCCCGTCCGGGTCCACGCCCGCCGCGTCACACCCGAGGATCATCGGCAGATTCTGCTCAGCCAGCCCGACCCCCTTCAACGACCACAGGTCGTGGTGGTTGAGCGCAGTCGCCCGTACGTCGATCGTCACCCATCCCTCGGGCACCGTCGGGTCGGGCCGCTCCCCCACCTCCAACGCGGCGATCGGGTTGTCGGCGTCGAACTTGGCGGCATAAGCAGCAAGCATGCGGACCACCCTATGCGGTGGTCCGCACAGAGTCAGTTACCGAACTCACCACCCCACCCCTCGCCACCGCCCCCGGCCCCGCCTCCCACCGCGCCGCATTTCCCTGGTCGACCAGGGAAATTGGGGGTTCCTGACCCTTAACCAGGGTCACAAACCCCCAACGGCGTTGGTGGACCAGGCAAATTGCTGGGTGGGCCAGGCAAATGGGGCGGGGCGGTCGGGGGAGGCGGGTGGGGGTCAGGCTCGGGCTACGCCGTCGGTTTCGGCGGCGGCTGCGACCGCGGCGGCTACGGCCGGGGCGACGCGCTCGTCGAAGGGGGACGGGATGATGTAGTCGGGGCGGAGGTCCGACTCCGAGATCAGGCTTGCCAGGGCATCGGCGGCGGCGAGTTTCATACCTTCGGTGATGCGGGAGGCGTTCGCGTCGAAGGCTCCGCGGAAGATGCCGGGGAAGGCCAGGACGTTGTTGATCTGGTTCGGGAAGTCGGAGCGGCCGGTGGCGACCACGGCGGCGTGCCGATGCGCGATGTCCGGGTGCACCTCGGGGTTCGGGTTGGCCAGCGCGAAGATCATCGCGTTGTCGGCCATCTGCGCGACGGCCTCCTCCGGGACGGTGCCGCCGGAGACGCCGAGGAACAGGTCCGCACCCGCGAGCGCGTCGACCAGCCGGCCGGAGATCCCGCCGGTGTTGGTGTCCCGGGCGAGCGACAGCTTCACCGGGTTCAGGTCGGCACGGTCCTCGTGCAGCACACCCTTGCTGTCGACGACCGCGAGGTCGCCAACCCCTGCCTGCAAGAGGATCCGGGCACACGCGACCCCGGCCGCGCCGGCTCCGGAGATCACCACGCGGATGTCCTCGATGGACTTCCCGGTGACTCGCAACGCGTTGCGGAGCGCGGCGAGTACGACGACCGCCGTACCGTGCTGGTCGTCGTGGAAGACCGGGATGTCCAGCCGCTCCTTCAGCCGGCGCTCGATCTCGAAGCAGCGCGGCGCGGAGATGTCCTCGAGGTTGATCCCGCCGAACGACGGCGCCATCCGCGCGACCGTGTCGACGAACTCGTCCACGTCGGTGCAGTCCAGCGCGATCGGCACCGAGTCGACGCCGCCGAACTCCTTGAACAGCAGGGCCTTGCCCTCCATCACCGGCAGCGACGCGGCCGGGCCGATGTCGCCGAGGCCGAGGACCGCGGTGCCGTCGGTGACGACCGCGACCACGTTCGACTTCCAGGTGTAGCGGCGTACCAGCGACGGGTCTTCGGCGATCGCGGTGCAGACCCGGGCGACGCCGGGCGTGTACGCCTTCGACAGGTCGTCGGCGTCGTTGACGTGGATCGAGGACGTGACCTCGATCTTTCCGCCGCGGTGCAGTTCGAAAACGGCATCGCCGGCGTACTGATCGGAGGGAATGGTGGGCTCAACAGCCTGGGCGACCATACGGGGACCCTTCGGGGGAAAATCGAGCGGAACGTGCGGTGGTGGGCGTTCGATGAGGGTGCGTCGAACGGCGCCGTTGCCAGGGGGTCACCCGTCAGTCGAGTAAACCACAGGCCCACTGGTCTGCTCTGTGAGGGCCACCACAGGAGCCTGCGACGGTGACGATCGAGTCTCGTCGGGAGTCGACAGCCGACACGCGGTTGCTTGCTGTGTCAGGATGCGGGAATCCAGCCTCGGTACCGTCCGGGCCGGCGTTCCACAACCAGTGTCGAGGAGTACCAGCGATGAACATCGTCTCCACCCTCCGCAAGAGTCGCCTGACTGTCGCCGCTGCATCGGTGGCGGTGTTCGCGCTCGCGCTATCGGCCTGCGGCAACGACTCGGACAGCGGTGGAGGAGGCGAGGACAAAGCGAAAGCCGCCGGCATCACCTTGGTGAAGCCCGGCAAACTGACGGTCTGCACGCACCTGTCCTACAAGCCCTTCGAGTACAAGGAGGGCACCAAGGTGGTCGGCTTCGACGTCGATCTGCTCGACCTGCTCGCCAAGGACCTCGGCATCGAGCAGGAAGTGATCAGCATCGAGTGGGCCCAGGTCACGTCCGGCGCCGCCTACCAGGCCAAGAAGTGCGACATGGGCATGGGCGCGATGACGATCAACGCGTCGCGCAAGGCCGCGATCGGGATCAGCGACCCGTACATGGACGCGACCCAGGTCCTGCTGGTGAAGAAGGGTGCGCCGTACAAGTCGCTCGAGGACCTGAAGGGCAAGAAGGTCGGCGTCCAGGCCGACACCACCGGTAAGGACTACGCCGACGCGGCGTCGAAGAAGATCGGCTTCGAGGTCGTGGTGTTCAACGATCTCGCCCTCCAGACCAACAACGTCAAGTCGGGCCGCGTCGACGCCGCCATCAACGACAACGGCGCGCTGTACAACTTCGTCACGTCGAACCCGGACACCGAGGTGACGGCCGAGTTCAACACCGGCGAGCAGTACGGCTTCGCGGCCAAGAAGGACGACCCCAGCGGCACCAAGCTGCTGACCAAGTTCAACGAGCTGCTGGCCAAGGCCAAGTCCGACGGCACCTACAACCAGATCTTCAAGAAGTGGTTCGGGGTGGAGCCGAAGAAGTGACGGTCTCCGACGCGGTAGTCGAGAAGCGCCGCGGGCTCAGCCCGCGGCAACGGGCCCAGCGCTCGCGCGGCATCCAGTACGCCGTCCTGATCGTCATCGTCGTGGTGGCGGCCTTCACCGCCAACTGGAGCCAGATCGCAGAAGTCTTCTTCAAACCGGAGTTCGTGAAGTCCGCGTTCACCAGCGGGCTGCCCGGAGCGTTCCTGAAGACCATCGAGTACACGGCCGGGGCCTTCGTCATCGGCCTGCTCGGCGGCACCCTGCTCGCGTTGATGCGGCTCAGCCCGGTCGCGCCGTACCGCTGGCTCGCGACGGCCTACATCGAGTTCTTCCGGGGGCTGCCGGCGATCGTCGTGTTCGTGGCGTTCAGCCTGCTGCCGTTGGCGTTCGCCGACCTGGTCATCCCGCTCGACCCCTACGGCACCGTCTGGCTGGCGCTCGGCATCGTCGCCGCCGCCTACATGGCCGAGGTGATCCGGGCCGGCATCCAGGCGGTGCCGAAGGGGCAGATCGAGGCCGCCCGGTCGCTCGGCATGCCGGCCGGCGTCGCGACCCGCAAGATCGTGCTGCCACAGGCGTTCCGGATCGTGCTGCCGCCGCTGGCCAACGACCTGATCCTGCTGGTGAAGGACTCGTCGCTGGTCTTCATCATCGGTACCTCCGCGGCGGCGTACGAGCTGACCGGTTTCGGCCGCGACCTGGCCAACACCGAGTCGAACCTGACTCCGCTCGTCACCGCCGGCTTCTGCTATCTGATCATCACCCTGCCGCTCGGCCTGCTGGTCCGCTGGCTGGAGGCCAAGGCTGCGAGGGCACACTGATGGCGCTGGTGGAGATCCAGAACCTGCACAAATCGTTCGGCAGCAACCACGTCCTGCGCGGTATCGACTTCACGGTCGAGGAGGGCGAGGTGGTCTGCGTGATCGGGCCGTCCGGCTCGGGCAAGTCGACCCTGCTGCGTTGCGTCAACCTGCTCGAGGTACCGCAGCAGGGCCAGGTCTTCGTCCGTGGTGAGGACATCACCGACCGGGACTGCCACCTGGACGCCGCCCGGCAGCAGATCGGCATGGTGTTCCAGCAGTTCAACCTGTTCCCGCACCTGTCGGTGCTGGACAACTGCACGGTGGCGCAGACGACCGTACTGAAGCGCAGCAAGGCCGCGGCGGAGCAGATCGCCCGGGACACCCTGGATCGGGTCGGCCTGAGCGACAAGGTGAGCGCCTATCCCATGCAGCTGTCCGGTGGGCAGCAGCAGCGGGTGGCGATCGCCCGCGCGCTGTCGATGGACCCGGCGCTGATGCTGTTCGACGAGCCGACGTCCGCGCTCGACCCGGAGCTCGTCGGCGACGTGCTCACGGTGATGCGCAAGCTCGCACTCGACGGTATGACGATGCTCGTCGTCACCCACGAGATGGCGTTCGCGCGCGAGGTCGCGGACCGGGTCGTGTTCATGGACGCCGGCGTCATCGTCGAGCAGGGCCCACCCGCCGAGGTGATCGGCAACCCCAAGGAGGAACGCACCCGCACCTTCCTCCGCCGCGTCCTCGACCCAACCCACGTCGAACCGACGCCCTGACCCACCGAGGCAACTTTGAGAAGCCACCAACCATTTTCGCGCCGCGATTCTGGTCGGTGGCTTCTCAAAGTTGGACCGTTGGGGGGCGGAGGGGGGCGGGGGGGCGTCGTTACGGTGTGTGGTGGGGTGGCGACTGGGGGGTGGGATTGAGGCGGGACGGCTACGAATCGGTCTCTGTTCGGGGTTGGTCCGTGCACGCTCTGCAGGGCGCTGTGTCAAGATGCGGACACATGGCACCGGGCAGACCGGTGCCCGGTCTTGGAGGACTAGATGTCTGTCCTGCGGAGGACGCTGGTGCTGTCCGGCGTCCTGGTTCTCGCAGCCGCCGGGTGCGGCTCGAACACTCTCGAAGGTAGTACGCCCAGTTCGTCGTCGAGCGCCTCCTCCAGCGCACCGGCGAGCAGTGGTCCGGACCTCAGCGGTTCGCTGCCGGCGAAGATCAAGTCGGCCGGCAAGATCGTCGTCGGCGTCGACGCGACGTACCGGCCGAACGAGTTCCTGCAGGGCGGGAAGACCGTGGTCGGCATGGACGTCGACCTGTTCAACGCGGTGGCGCAGAAGTTCGGCGTCACGGTCGACTGGCAGCCGGCCGGCTTCGACACCATCATCACCGGTGTGCAGAGCGGCAAGTACGACGTCGGCGTCTCGTCGTTCACGATCAACGACAAGCGCAAGCAGCAGGTCAACATGGTCAGCTACTTCAGCGCCGGCACGCTGTGGGCGACCGCGAAGGGCAACCCGAAGGCCGTCAAGGCCGACGACGCGTGCGGCAAGACGGTCGCGGTGCAGAAGGGTACGACGCAGCTCGAGGACGACATCCCGAAGCGGCAGGCCGCGTGCAAGACGGCCGGCAAGCCGGAGATCAAGCTGGTGGTGCGGGAGAAGCAGGACCAGGCGACCGCGGACCTCGTCGCCGGCAAGGCCGACGCGATGCTGGCCGACTCCCCCGTCGTGCTGGACGCGATCAAGCAGACCAACGGGCAGCTCGAGCAGCTCGGCGAGATCTACGACGCAGCGCCGTACGGGTACGTGATCCCGAAGGCCGAGACCCAGTTCGCGCAGGGGATCGTGCAGGCCCTGCAGGCGCTGAACACCGAAGGCACGTACAAGAGCACGCTGCAGAAGTGGAACAACGACTCGGGCGCGATCACCGACTTCGCCGTCAACCCGTGAGTCGTCATGAGTGAGCGAAGCGAACTCATCAGACAGCACAGCCCATCTCGTGTCTCATCCGCGCCCGGAGCGAAGCGAGGACGTGGATGAGCACTGAGGCTGAGGCCCGGCCGGCGGACGCGGCGCCCGAGCGGCCGGGTGCGATCAACGCCGTACCGGTGCGGCATCCCGGTCGCTGGGTGGCGATCGTGGTGATCGTCGTCCTGGTAGCGATGCTGGTGCACCTGCTGGTGACCAACAAGGCGTTCGACTGGAAGTTCGTCTTCGAGGCGATGAACCAGCAGCCGGTGATCAACGGGTTCCTCAAAGGCACCCTGCTGGTCACCGTGCTGTCGATGATCGTCGGCGTCGGCGGCGGTGTGCTGCTGGCCGTGATGCGGCTGTCGGACAACCCGATCCTGTCCGGGGTGGCGTGGGTGTTCACCTGGTTCTTCCGGAGCATCCCGCGCTACATCCTGCTGTTCACGATGGGCACGCTGGGGATCCTGTTCCCGCAGGGCATCGCGTTCGGGGTGCCGTTCGACTGGAAGATCATCGACTGGCTCGGGATGTCCGGGGACTGGCGGTTCTTCACCCTGGACGCGAACCAGGTGTTCACCGGGCTCGTCGCCGGTGTCATCGGGCTCGGGCTGTCCGAGGCGGCGTACATGGCCGAGATCGCCCGGGCCGGGATCATGAGCGTGGATCCGGGCCAGGCCGAGGCCGCGGAGGCGCTCGGGATGAGCCGCGGCAAGGTGATGCGCCGGGTGGTGCTGCCGCAGGCGATGCGGGTGATCGTGCCGCCGACCGGCAACGAGACGATCGCGATGCTGAAGGACACCTCGCTGCTGCTCGCGGTCCCGGTGATCGGCGAGCTGTTCTACCAATTGCAGTCGATCGGCAGCAACTTCTACAAGACGTTCCCGATCGCGGTCGCCGCGACGCTGTTCTACCTGCTCGCGACGAGCGTGCTGATGGTCGGGCAGTACTTCCTCGAGCGGCACTTCGGTCGCGGCTTCGGGAACAAGGCCCCGCGGGCCGCCCGCCCGGCCGGCGCAGGAGGTGCGTGATGCCACTCGTTCATGCGGTGAACGTGACGAAGTCCTTCCACCACAACGAGGTGCTGAAGGGGATCGACCTGGACGTCGACCGCGGCCAGGTGGTGTGTCTGCTCGGTCCGTCCGGTTCCGGCAAGACGACCTTCCTGCGGTGCATCAACCAGCTCGAGACGATCGACGGCGGCCGGATCTGGGTCGACGACGAGCTGATGGGGTACGCCGACCGCGACGGGAAGCTGTACCGGCTGAAGAACAAGGAGATCGCGGCGCAGCGGCGTGAGATCGGGATGGTGTTCCAGCGGTTCAACCTGTTCCCGCACAAGACCGCACTGGAGAACATCGTCGAGGCGCCCACCCAGGTCAAGGGTGAGCCGCGCAAGACTGCCCGGGAGCGGGCGATGAAGCTGCTCGACCGCGTCGGCCTCGCGGACCGGTGCAACGCCTACCCCGCCCAGCTGTCCGGCGGCCAGCAGCAGCGGGTGGCGATCGCGCGGGCCCTGGCGATGCAGCCCAAGCTGATGCTGTTCGACGAGCCGACGTCCGCCCTCGACCCCGAACTCGTCGGTGAGGTGCTCGCGGTGATGCGCGAGCTCGCCCTGGACGGGATGACGATGATCGTGGTGACGCACGAGATGTCGTTCGCGCGGGAGGTCGCGGACACGGTCGTGTTCATGGACGGCGGCGTCGTGGTCGAGGCAGGCCCGCCGAAGGACGTGATCAGCAACCCGCAACACTCCCGGACCCAGGCATTCCTCTCCCGCCTGCGCTCGGAGCACGAACACCCGTAGACACCCTCTGAAAGTTCTTTCCCTCGGTCGGCCCGTTCGCCGTGCATCAAGCTCGTTGAGGTTGGATGATGTACGGCGTGGTGGGTCGATACGAGGGAGACGATGTGAGCAGCACGGGACGAGCCGCTGAGGTCCGCCTGAGTATCCCGGCGGACAGTGCCTACATCGCCGTACCGCGGTCGGTGGTCGGAAACCTCGCGGCCCGGAACGACTTCACGCTGGACGCCATCGACGACCTGCGGATCGCGGTCGACGAGGCGTGCGCGCTGTTGCTGCCGCAGTCCGCCGACGGGGTGCTGGAGTGCGTCTTCGAGATCGCGCCGCCGCAGTTGACGGTGCGGACGAGTGCCGTCGTACCCAACGGCTGGCAGCCCGACACCACCTCGTTCGGCTGGACGGTGCTGACCGCGCTGGTGGAGACGGCCGCCGCCGAGACCGTCGACGGCCGGCTGACCATCACCGTGACGGCCACCGCGACCGCCACGGAGAGCCTGTGAGCGAGCGTAGCGAGCGAACGATGAGCAGAGCACGGTTGTCTGTCGCGCCGGAGCCGAGCGCCAGCGAGGCGGAGGCGTGACGGACGAGAGCGGCCTGGAAACCCAGGAGTCCCCGGACCTGCGTACCCGGACGGCCGCGTTCTTCCGGCAGATGGCGGCCGGTCCGGAGGATCCGGGGTACGCCGGGGCGCGCGAGGGCCTGGTCGCGCTGCACATGCCGCTGGTGGAGCACCTGGCGCGCCGGTTCCGCAACCGGGGCGAGCCGTACGACGACCTGGTGCAGGTCGCCACGATCGGACTGATCAAGGCGATCGACCGGTTCGACTCGGACCGTGGCGTCGAGTTCTCGACGTACGCGACGCCGACGATCCTCGGCGAGATCAAGCGGTACTTCCGGGACAAGGGATGGGCGATCCGGGTGCCGCGGCGGCTGCAGGAGCTGCGGTTGTCGCTGACCGCGGCGACCGCGGAGCTGACCCAGGAGCTCGGCCGGGCGCCGACGGTGGCGGAACTGTCGGAGCGGCTCGGCCTCTCACCGGATCTGGTGATCGAGGGCCTGGAGTCCGCGAACGCTTACAACACCTTGTCCTTGGACGCTCCCGATCAGAACGAGACGGACGCGACCACGGTCCTGGACGGCCTCGGGGGCGAGGACGAGGCGCTGGAGAGTGTGGAGTACCGGGAGTCGCTGAAACCGCTGCTGGCACAGCTCGACACCCGGGAGAAGCGGATCCTGACGCTGCGGTTCTTCCGCGGGATGACGCAGTCCCAGATCGCCGAGGAGATCGGGATCTCGCAGATGCACGTCTCCCGGCTGCTCGCCCGGACGCTGACCGAACTCCGGGCCGGCCTGCTCAAGGAGTAGTGCTCCTAGAGCACCGGGTGATCGTTGGAGCCACCAATCAGGGCGTCGGTGGAGGCCTTCTGGAACACGCAGACCAGGATCACGACGGCCAGCACGGCGAGCACGACCGCGATCGCCTGACCGCCCCCGTTCCAGACGCTGTAGGCGATCAGGAGCTGGATCAGCTGCGTGAAGACTGTCGGTCCGCGGCTCCAGCGCCGGGCCTTCCACAGGCCCCGCACAGCAACGAAACCGAGCCCTGCGCCGTACAGGATGAAGAAGCCGCTCGTGGTCAGACCGAGCACCAACCGGGAGCTGTGAATCGTCAAGGCTTCGGTAATTCCGAGAACGATGAGCACAAGCCCTTCCACAGCGACCACTGCCGCGGCTAATTTGAGCGGTCTCGGGACGGCGGCAACTGGGGAGTCGGTCGGCACTTCGCCAGCTTAGTGCCCGGCTCGGTACACGGTCCCCGAGAGGTTCGCCAACCCCAGCCCCACAGGGATTTGAGGTTGTGCGTAACCAAAAGAAGGTTGCAACGGTTACTTGCAGTGAACGGGTGCTTGCGGAAGGGCCGCTCCGTCCGATAACCGGATGGAGAGAACCGCCGCGCTCCAGTTCGAAGTGTTAAGGAAGCGTTGTGATCGGATCGACAACTGCATAACCCTTGTTTCGATCCCCCAAGATTGGGAACATGGACTCGTTCGTGAATGCGTTCACAACGGACGCGGCACCAAACCCCCCGTGCTACACGAACCGACGAGTACAGCACCGCTGTTCGGGTACAGACCTGACCCGCAGCATACGTCAACTACTGAGAGAGATGGGATCCGCCATGGATTGGCGCCACCGGGCCGTATGCCTCGACGAGGACCCGGAACTGTTCTTCCCCATCGGCAACACCGGGCCTGCGATCATGCAGATCGAAGAGGCCAAGCAGGTGTGCCGACGCTGTGACGTGCGTGAGCAGTGCCTGGCGTGGGCTCTCGAAGCCGGCCAGGACCACGGTGTCTGGGGCGGTCTGAGCGAGGACGAGCGTCGCGCTCTCAAGCGCCGCAACGCCCGCCAGCGCATCCGCACCGCCTGAGCAAGTCCTCCTTCGAGGCCCCGCGGAGACCCGCGGGGCCTTTGTGTTTCCAGTCCAACCACCAGCCCCCTCCCCCATTTCCCTGGCAGACCAACCAATTTGCCTGGCTGGCCAGCGAAATCCGGGGTTCCACACCCGTATCAAGGGTCAGGAACCCCGCATTTGCCTGGCTCACCCAGCAAATGCGGGTGGGGGAGACGAGGGGAGCGCAGGGCAGGGGAAGCTGGTCAGTCCTTCACCGGGATGTCCAGTGTTACCTGGGCGCCGGGGTGGCCGTCGTGACGGTTGCCGAACACCAGGGTGCCGTCCAGCTCCCCGATGACGAGGGTGCGGACGATGGACAGGCCCAGATTTCCGGACAGTTCGGAGTCGAAGTTCGCCGGCAAGCCGGAACCGTCGTCGATCACGTCGATGTGCAGCCGGCCGACCGAGCGTTCGGCGGTGAGCTCGATCGTTCCGCTCGCCGCTCCCCCGTCCCGGGCCCCGAACGCGTGCTCCACCGAGTTCTGCATCAGTTCGGTCAGCACCATTGCCAGTGGGGTCGCGATCTCCGAGTCCAGTACGCCGAACGACCCGCTCCGCCGCGTCTCCACCGCGGTCGCCACCGTCGACACGTCGGCGACCATCGCGCCGACCCGGTCCGCGACGTCGTCGAAGTCCACGTGCTCGTCGAACGACTCCGACAGCGTCTCGTGGACGATCGCGATCGACCCGACCCGCCGTACCGCCTCAGCCAGGGCGACCTGTCCTTCCGGGACGGTGATCCTTCGGGCCTGCATCCGGAGTAACGCGGCGACCGTCTGCAAGTTGTTCTTGACGCGATGATGAATCTCCCGGATGGTCGCTTCCTTGGTGACCAGCTCCCGTTCCCTGCTGCGCAGCTCTGTCACGTCCCGGAGCAGGATCAGTGCCCCCACGTGCTGTCCGTCGGCCCGGAGCGGGATCGCGCGCAGGAACAGCGTGGCGTCGGAGTTCTCGATCTCGATCTCCTTGGCCGCGCGCCCGGTGACCACCGACGCCAGCACGTCGTCGACCTTGTGCCCGGACTGCAGCAGGTCCGCGGTGACGTCCTTCAGCCGCGAACCGACCAGGTCGGTGACAAGTCCCATCCGGCGGTACGCCGACAACGCGTTCGGGCTCGCGAACGTCACCATCCCGTGCCGATCGACCCGGATGCAGCCGTCACCGACCCTTGGCGTCGTGGACAGCAGCCGTTCCCCGCCGTACGGGAAGATGCCGTCGGTGATCATCCGGGCCAGGTCCGTCGCGCTCTGCAGGTACGCGATCTCCAGGCGCGACGGCGTCCGGACTCCGAGGAGGTTGGTGTTCCGCGCGATCACCGCGATCACCCGGGAGCCTCGGCGTACCGGGATCGTCTCGACCCGGACGGGTACGTCGTCGCGCCATTCCGGGTCGCCCTCACGGCAGATCCGGCCGCCGTCGTACGCCTGGTCCAGCAGATGGCGGCGGCCGCGCGGGATGAAACTGCCGACGATGTCGTCCAGGTATGCCGTGGGTCCGGTCGTCGGCCGCATCTGCGCACCGGCCCAGAACCCCAGTCCTTCGGTGTCCGGCAGCCAGAGCACCAGGTCGGCGAACGAGAGGTCGGCCAGCATCTGCCAGTCCGAGACGAGCAGTTGCAGGCGATCCAGGTCGGCCTGGTCGAGCGTGGTGTGGTTGCGCGCCACATCGGTCAAAGACGGCACGACCCGATGCTACCCAGCGCTTATACCAGCGGCTGCGGTGGTCCGCTCGACAAGAGGGCGGGTGTAGGTGTTGATTGATCAGGCACAGATGAAAGGATGCTCGGGTGGAGTCGACGTACTGGCAGGACGTGATGGCCGCGGACTACGCGGTACCGCACGACCGTACGCTGACCGAACTCACCGAGGAGCTCGTGCGCGGCCTGGCGAGCACCAACCCGCAGGTTCGCGACGCCCTGGCCTACCCGACGCTCGCCACCTGGCTGGAGCGCGGGGTGTACGACGACCTGCTGCCGGGGTTCGGTGACGGCCTCTGCGCCGGGCTGAACTACGGGCTCGGTGAGGACGGCACGGACACGGTCTTCCGGCGCTCGTTCACGGCGCTGACGCTGGCGGAGGTGATCCACCGCGACAACGCCGAGTTCCTGGTGCACGACGAGGTGGTGATGCGCTGGGGCGACCGGCTGGCGACCTGGCTGCTGCGGGAACGCGACCTGCGCGGGTACGTCGCGGACTGCGGCTGGGCGCATGCCGTTGCCCACGGCGCCGACGCGATCGGCGCGCTGGCGAGGTCCCGGCACTGCGACGCCGGCGTCCTGCGGGCGCTGCTCGACGTCCTCGCGGACCGGATCGTCAAGGACACGCCGTACCGCTGGGTGCACGAGGAGCACGACCGGGTCGCGCACGCGGTGATGACGATCCTGCACCGGAACATGCTGACCAGCGACGAGCTCGAGCGCTGGCTGAAGCCGATCGCGGCGACCGCGGCCGAGCAGCCGTTGATGCACGAGACGCTGCCGGAGTGGCCGACACCGAACGTGTTCAACGCCCGCGGCGTCCTGCA
The DNA here is from genome assembly GCF_004331345.1 of Kribbella soli. Lineage (GTDB taxonomy): Bacteria > Actinomycetota > Actinomycetes > Propionibacteriales > Kribbellaceae > Kribbella > Kribbella soli. The sequence goes on from NZ_SJJZ01000001.1 coordinate 149,392, forward strand.
CGTCCTGCTCAGCCAGCTGGCGATCGGCGTGAAAGGCTTCCCGATCCCCGGCGACGACGACCTGTTCGGACGTCCGATCGAGGCACGCGCCGACCTGCTGCTGATGCTGACCGAAGCGGTCCAGTCCTCACAGCCGTACATCTACCGCCCTGCAACAAGTTCGTCCTAAGGCATTACCGCGGCCGTTGCCACGACGGCCCGGTGATCGGTCCCCTCGATCGGGTACGTCGTGAACCGGCCGGGCTCGAGCTGCCGCGACACCACCACATGGTCGATCTGCGTCCGCAGCACGGCCGGCTGATCCGCGGGCCAGGTGCCGTGCAGCCCACCGCCCACGGTCGGGCCTACGCTGCGGCAGTAGCCGCCCAGCGCCTGCCGGAAGTCCGCGTGGTCGAGGGTCGCGTTGAAGTCGCCCGCGACGACCGTCGGCGGATCCTGTGCGCACCACCGCCGTACCGCCTGCAGGTCGGTCTTCCAGGTGGTGACCGAGTCCGGCAGCGGCGGGAAGCCGTGGTACGCGACCAGACGGACCGCGCCGAGGTTCCCGCCCGTCACGACGATGTTGCCGAAGGTCGTGCCGGCCTCGGAGGCGAACGCGACGTCGCCGAGTGCCGAGGAGACCAGCACACTCGTCGCGCTCTCGACCGCCCGGCTCGGCTGGGCCGTGAATCCCCGGTACTGCTGGTCCTGCAGCTGCGCCCGGATCTCCTCCCGGACGTCGACCTGGGCCTCCGGCAACGAAACCAGGTCGGGTCTGCGGTCCCGGATCACCTGCGCGACGTCCGCGGCGCGGGCGCCGCCACCCAGCACGTTGGCGACCATGATCGTCAGCACCCGGGCCCCGGCCGGAGCCGGGCGCGCGTCGGAGAACTGCCGCGGTGCAGTCACCGCGGCACCGATCAGCGCCAGTACGGCGATCAGCGCGGCGGCGATCCGCCAACCCCGGCGTACCAGCATCAGCAGGGCCAGCGCCAGGACGACGACCAGGCCCTGCGGACGGAACGCGGCCAGCTGGGCGAACGGCGTCACCTCGTCCAGGCCGAAGAGCTCCGGATACAGCGGCACGGCAACGACGAGGAGGAACAGTACGGACAGCACGACGCGCCGTACGAACCATGCCTTTTCGTTATCCATGCACCAACCTGTTGGTCTAGTGGCCGCTCTTGTCGAACGGTAGCGTGCTGCGTTGCGCCTGTGTCCCGAGGAGGTTTGCAGTGTCCCGATTGTCCGCGGTCAAACCCGCGTACTGGATCTCCGGTGTGCTTCTGGTGGTGGCTGTCGTCGTACCGCTGCTGGTGCCGACGTACGCCAAGGTGGACCCGCACCTGTGGGGTTTCCCGTTCTTCTACTGGTACCAGCTGATGTGGGTCTTCCTCTCCGCGATCCTGGTCAGCATCAGTTACAAGCTGCTCCGCACCGAGGAGCGCAGGCGGCGAGCGGCCCAGGGACTTGGTGACCCCGAGGCGCCGGACGCCGGTGCGGCGAAGGAGGGTGACCAGTGAACACCACGGTCGACTGGGTGCAGCTGATCATCGTCGTCGTCATCTTCGGCGGTGTCACGGTCATGGGCTTCATGGCGTCCCGCTGGCGGAGCGCCGGCCATCTGGACAACCTCGACGAGTGGGGTCTGGGCGGGCGCAGCTTCGGCACGTTCATCACCTGGTTCCTGCTGGGCGGCGACCTGTACACGGCGTACACGTTCATCGCGGTCCCCGCGGCCATGTACGCGACCGGTGCGATCAGCGGCTTCTTCGCGGTGCCGTACACGATCGTCGCCTACCCGATCGTGTTCATGTTCATGGCCCGGCTGTGGTCGGTCTCGCACCGGCACGGGTACGTGACGCCGGCGGACTTCGTCGGTGGCCGCTACGGCAGCAAGGCGCTGTCACTGGCGGTGGCCGTGACGGGCATCCTGGCCACGATGCCGTACATCGCGCTGCAGCTCGTGGGTATGCAGGCGGTGTTCGAGACGATGGGTCTGGGCGGCAACAACACGCTCGCCAAGGACCTGCCGTTGCTGATCGCGTTCGCGGTGCTGGCGGCGTACACGTACTCCTCCGGTCTGCGCGCACCGGCGATGATCGCGTTCGTCAAGGACATCCTGATCTACCTGGTGATCCTGGTCGCGATCTTCTACCTGCCGCACGTGCTCGGCGGCTGGGACTCGATCTTCGGTGCAGCGCAGGAGAAGCTGGCCAAGCCGAACCCGGCGACGGGCAAGCCGACCGGGACGTTCATCCCGGGCGAGGCCGGCTACGTGTCGTACTGGACGCTGGCACTGGGATCTGCGATGGCGCTGTTCATGTACCCGCACTCGGTGACGGCGGTGCTGTCCACCAAGACGCGGAACGTCGTACGGCGGAACGCGACACTGCTCCCGGCGTACTCGCTGCTGCTGGGTCTGCTCGCCCTGCTCGGCTTCATGGCGATCAAGGCGAACGTCAACGTGAAGGGCCTGGACGGCCTGGCGAACCCGCAGCTGGCGATCCCGCGGCTGTTCGACCAGGAGTTCCCGTCCTGGTTCGCGGGGATCGCGTTCGCGGCGATCGCGGTCGGCGCGCTGGTGCCGGCGGCCATCATGTCGATCGCGGCGGCCAACCTGTTCACCCGCAACATCTACCGCGACTTCATCAAGAAGGACGCGACGCCGGCGCAGGAGGCCAAGGTCTCCAAGCTCGCCTCGCTGCTGGTGAAGGTCGGGGCGCTGGTGTTCGTGCTCGGGATGGACAAGACGGTCGCGCTGAACCTGCAGCTGCTCGGCGGGATCTGGATCCTGCAGACGTTCCCGGCGATCGTGGTCGGTCTGTACACCCGCTGGTTCCACCGCTACGCGCTGCTGGCCGGCTGGGCGGTGGCGATGCTGTTCGGGACGATCTCGGCGTACAACGTGGTGAACCCGGCGACCAAGAAGCACTTCGGTGGTTCGATCGCGAACATCCCGGGCACCGAGACGCCGGCCTACATCGCGCTGACCGCGTTCGTGCTGAACCTGGTCGTCGTGATCGCGCTGACGTTCCTGTTCCGGGCGCTGAAGGTGCCGGACGGCAAGGACAGCACGCACCCGACCGACTTCGTCGCGGACCGCGGCGACCCGGGTGTGAAGGACCTGCCGGAGATCCTCGACGACGGCGGGGCGGCAACCGCCAAGTCTTGAGGCGTTAGGGACGGCGGCCCGGAGGTTCCGGGCCGCCGTTACCTTTTGCGGTTAAGTCGACACGCTGCGGGGTCAGCTTGCCCGGTTTCGGGCCGTTGATTCGGCAGAATCGCACACGTGCTGCTGGTCCTCCTCGTCATGGTGCTCGCTGCCGGGGCGGCGGTCGCGACCGGCGGACGGTTCGGCCGATTGGCCGACAACACCTTGACCGGCGTGCACTGGCTGGCCGCGGCGGCGATCGGGCAGCTCCTCGGGTCCCTCTTCGGCGGTACGGCGTACCCGGTCGGCCTGATCGGGTCGGCGGTCTGCATCGCGGTCTTCCTGCGGATGAACCTGCGGCATCCGGGCGTCGGCCTGACGGCGCTGGGATTCTTCAGCAACGCCGTCGTCGTCGCGTTGAACGGCGCCATGCCGGTGTCGCTGAACGCGTTGGCGCGCGCCGGGGTCAGCGGCGCAGGCGTGACCGATCCACGACACGAGATCTCCGGCGCCGCGACGCGACTGCCCTGGCTCGGCGACGTCGTACCGGTCGCGCTTCCCGGTCTGGGGCAGGCGATCAGCCCAGGCGACGTACTGATAGCCGCCGGCGCCGGTCTGCTGCTGTACGCCGGGATGGGCGGCTCGGGCCGCGTGCCGGCCACGACCGCCCCGATCTGGGCCGAACTGGAACCGTGCGCCGGTACGCCGGCCCTGCTCCACCTGTCGCCGAAAGCGAGCCAGGAGCTGTCAGAACCGACTGCGCTTTCAGAACCGAAAGCCGCGGCCGACGATCCGGCGGAGTGACTCGACCACGACCGGGTCGTACTCCGCGCCGATCCCCAGCCCGATCGACTCCATCGCCTTGTCCGGCGACTGTCCCGACCCCTCGCCGACGAGCTGTTCGTAGGCCAGGGCAACGTTCACGATGCCGCTCTCCACCGGGATGGCCGAGTTGTTCGCCCGCCCGTGCCGGTACGGATCGTTGGAGTGCCGAACGATCTCCGCGACATGATCCAGTACGCCGGACCGCTCGATGACCGACGCCCCGATCTCCGCGGCCCGCTGCCGCTCCTCCCGCGTCCGGAGCAGCGACGCACCGCCAGGACTGGGATCCGCCAACGCCAACTGTCCGACGCCCGACAGCAGAGCGGCGTACTCCAGCGCCTCCATCCGCGCCGGTGTCAGCCCCAGATCGTTGCCGATAGCCACCGCCAACGCCGCCGTCCGCGCATTCTGCCCCGGACTACTGAACCCGGCAATCTCCGTACTCCGAGCCATCGACCGCACCGTCGCCCGATACGTCCGCTGCGCCGACGAGTACCGCCGAAACGCGAACTGCGTCAGCAACAACGGCACGAGGACGACCGGAGGACCCCAGAGTCCGAGCAACGCCGTCGCCGCGGCCAGCAGCATCCCGGTGATGCCCATCGCCAGCCCGATCCTCGTCATGACACTCAACTCATCACGAAGCGCCGCCGGAAACGGGCGGTTGTAGCGCTCTGTTGCCTGTCCGGCACCGATCAACGCGTCACTGATGCCTGCGCTCAGCACGGCGGCCAGCATGGCCCCGGCGATCCAGATCGCTTCCTGCCAGCGGCCGGTCCAGACGAGGTCCGGGGTCGTCAGCACGGCGAAGGCGACCGCCGCACAGGCCACCGAGATGCCACGGCGGCACGACACGACGATGTCCCACCACAGGCCGGCGATCGCCCGCGGCACGATCCCGGCCGCCGTCGCGACCGCCGTGACGGCGATGATCTGGGCGACCTCCGGAGGAACGCCGACCGCGGGCCCACGCAGTACGGCGTACGCGAGCGCGGCGCTGGTCGCGATCGGGGCGCGGTTGCGAATCCTGTCGACGCGGAACTGCACCATCTCGCCCACCGCGATCAGGACCCCGAACACCAGCGCGTACTGCCACTCGGTGACACCGTGCCGAGCCGTCAGCACGATCGCGATCAGCGCCAACGCACCGCCGGTCGCGACGATGACGACGCCGCTCCCCATCCGCCGGAGCTCCAGCCCCTCGGTCATGGCGTTCCCGGTCATGAAGCAGGTCCTGCCGCGTTACCGGACGCACCGCCGCCGCTGCCGAGACTGAGGTCGTCGTGATCGATCGCGACCGTCACGGAGCCGTCCGGCGCCGGCTGGTCGGCCGCCGTCTTCCAGCCGCGGGCCCGGATGACCTCGACGAACGCGTCCACCAGCTCCGGGTCGAAATGCGAGTACCGGTCGTGGATCAGGATGTCCAGCGTCTCCTCGACGTCGCGGGCCGGCCGGTACGACCGGGTCGAGGTCAGCGAGTCGAACGCGTCGACGATCCCGATGATCCGCGCGAAGTACGGAATGTTGTCGCCACTGAGGCCGGCCGGGTAACCCGTCCCGTCGTACTTCTCATGGTGATGCAGGACAGCGGACTTCACTTCCTCGAGGAACGGGATGTTCCCGATCAACTCGACGCCGCGCGCCGGGTGCAGCCGGATCGCATCCATCTCGGAGTCGTCCAGGCGCCCGGGTTTCTGAATGATGCTGGTCGGTACGCCGACCTTCCCGACGTCGTGCAGCAACCCGGCGTGCTCGAGTGCCTGCTGTCTGTCCTCGGGAAGCCGCAGTTGGCGGCCCAGCATGCCGACGCCTTCGCTCACCCGCTCGGAATGTCCACGGGTGTAGAGATCCTTGGTCTCGATCACCTGGATGAAGGCCCGCATCGTCGCCGCCTGCGCACGGCGCTCGGCCTCGTACTGCGACAACGCCCAGCGGCTGACGTACAGCGGGATGAAGATCAGCAGAACGGACAGGAAATTCAGTCCGGACAACCAGGCGACGGCAAGCAGCAGGCCGAGGAGGCCGTAGCCGAGCAGCGAGGGCGAGGTCGGCAGAGCGACCTTGCGAAGGAACGCGAGCGGGGTCGGATCTCCGGGCTCGAGCGAGAGCACGACACACAGCAGCAGCGCGTTGACAACGAGCCAGGTGGCATTGGCAGCGGTGGTGCTCCACACGGCATCCCAGGGGTGCCGCAGCACGTCGTCGCCGCTCGGTCCGCCGGCGAGGTTGAACACCGCGCCACCGGCCGCAGCACAAATCACGGACTGGGCGCCGTTGAAGATCTTCTTCTGCAACGGATGCCGCCGGTCCTGACCCAGCGCGCCGACCGCACCGACCAGGATCGCGGAGCTGACACCGGACAGGAGATACAGGGCGATGACAACGACATAGTCGAGGGAAGTTCGGTAAATCTGCCCAACGCGAGGCCGGAGCACGGTTCCGGCAAGCATCAGGAGACCAAGGCACACAGCGGGTGCGTCGACCCGGGCATTCGCCACGGCGAAGCCCAGAATGACCACAGCCGTGATCGTTGTCACGACCACCACCAGCTGAAGCAGCACGCGCCGATTCACGGGCGCAACGCTACCCGTACAGCGATCATCGGACTACCAGTCCCAACCGCTAGTAGCCACGGAACTCCTTCACCCAACACTCGTAGGGATAGGGCACTGCAACGGGGCAGTTCCGTGAGCGGACTACCAGTCCCAACCGTCACCAGACATGTCACACCTCCGTTCAGCGCTCGCAGTCTTACGCCCCGCAGATCGACAGGGCGCAGGGGGGCAGACAGCACGTCGCTGACTCTTCAGTATTTTTGCTCAGACCGACTGCGCCGAAACACTGTAAGCCAGAGCGTGACCTACCCGTAGGACAAGCGAAGACCGGCCGGATATGAGAGACTGTGACTCTTTGCAGTTGTTTCAAGGAGGCTTTGGAATGGGAAAGACCGGCCGGAAGCGCCGCGCACGCAAGAAGAAGGGCGCAAACCACGGCAAGCGCCCGAACGCCTGACCGTTGGCGGCTACAGACAGCGAGGACCTCGGAGAAATCCGGGGTCTTTGCGATTTGGTCACAGCTTTACAGCAGACCACCTTTATCAGAGGTTCTGTATTCGGAGAGTTCCCAATCGCATACTGAATGCTATCTTTCAAACGACCGTTTAGCATTCGGTGGCCTTCTCGACCGACGCTGTGGACAACGGCCGACGGGCGTCCGCGGATCCCCCTAGAGTTGGGCCCGGAGGTTTCCGGTACTGACCGATATCGGGCCTGGGTCCGAGGAGGGTGAGGACGTTGAGCGAGTCGGCGATGCCAACGCTGAGCGAGCTCCTCCGCACCTTCCGCATCCGCGCCGGCCTCACCCAGGCCGCTCTCGCCGAGAAGGCCGGCCTCAGTGAGCAGGCCATCAGCGTGCTCGAACGCGGCACTCGCAGCCGCCCACGCATCGACACGGTCCGCTCGCTCACCGCAGCCCTCGCCCTTACACCCACCGAAGCCGACCAGTTCCTCTCCGTTGCCCGCGGCAAGGGCAAGCAGTCCGGTGCACCCAGGAGGCCCGAGCCGTCTGCGACCGCCGACGCCTCTCTGGTGCCATGGCAACTACCTCCGGCCGCACGGGACTTCACCGGCCGCGCCGCCCAGCTCGACGCCATCCTGTCCGTGCTGCGGAACCTCACCGGGACCGGACCGGTCGGCCTGGTCGCGGTCACCGGGATGGGTGGCATCGGTAAGACGACGCTTGCCGTCCAAGCCGCGCACAAGCTGACCGACAGCTACCCGGACGGCCACCTCTACCTCAATCTCCGCGGCTACGGACCGGGCGATCCGATGTCCGTCGCGGACGCTCAGCGACAACTTCTGCGTTCCCTGGGAGCGGACCCGCAACGCGTTCCCGCCGATGTGGAGGAAGCTGCCGGCCTGCTCCGGTCCCGGCTCGCCGGCCGCCGGATGCTCGTGCTGCTGGACAACGCCGCCGACGCCTCGCAGGTGCTGCCGTTGCTGCCCGGGAGTTCAGGGTCGGCTGTGATCATCACCAGCCGCGGATCGTTGGCGACCTTGCCCGGCGCCCGGCAGATCCATCTCGACGCGCTCTCGGAGGCGGAGTCCGTCGAGCTCCTGTCCGGAGTCGTCGGCGAGGCACGGATTGCGGCCGAGCCGCAGGCGGCGAAGAGTCTGGCCGGTATCTCGGGTCGCCTGCCACTCGCCGTCCGCCTGATCGGAGGCCGGCTGACGGCCAGGCCGAACTGGCCCATCCAGCACCTCGTCACGCTCCTCGAGGACGAGGAGCGCCGGCTCGACAGCTTCGGCTCGGACGAGACCGGTGTCCGCGCCAGCATCACCAGCTCGGTGGACTTTCTCGAGCACAGCGAGCGTCCGCTCGACCGCGAGGCTGCTCGATCCCTTGCCCTGCTCAGCATTCCGGACGGCTCCGACCTGGTCGTTGCCGTCGCCGCAAGCATCCTGGAGCTCCCGGCCCATCGGACGGAGGCGATCCTCGACCGTCTGGTCGACCTGAATCTGATGGAGGCGGTGGCGCCGGAACGCTACCGCTTCCACGATCTGATCCGCGCGTTCGGGCGCGAACGCAGCGACGACACGCTCGATCAGGATCAACGCGACGCCGTCCTCGAACGCGTCCTGCGCTTCTACGCCGATTTCGCCTGGGCGGTCCAGAGCAGGAGCCATCCGACCAGCCCTCGCATCGCCATGGCGACGACGCCCTTCTCACCGTTGCCTGCAACAACAAGCGCCGAATCGGCCGCCGGTTGGCTCGATGCCGAGCACCGTAATCTGATGGATCGCTATCACCAGGCGATCGCGTCCGGGCTGGCCACGGCGCTGATCATTCCCGAGCTCACACTGGCGCTGTTCGGTTACCACGAGTACCGATCGCGATGGGTGGAAATGGGTGAGATGTGCCGTGCCGCACTCGGGGTCGCCGAGACGTCCGGGCTGCAGTTGATGGCGGCCTGGCTGGAGCACGACAGCGCCATTCCGGAAGTCGAGACCGGCAGCCTCGAAGCCGCCGCGAACCACCTGCTGCGTGCCCTGGAGCTGTTCCGGGCGATCCCGGACCTCCACGGTCAGGCCCGGTGCTGCACGTCAGCCGCCCATGTCCTCGGCAGACTCGACCGTGTGGTGGAGGCCATCGAACTCGCGACCGAAGGTCTGGAGATCAGCCGCCAGCTCGCCGACACCACGGTGGAAGGTGTTTCGTATCTCGCACTCGGTGGTCTCTACGACCGCAATGGAGACTACGCCCTGGCCGACGATGCCTATCGGCGCGGCATCGCGCTGGCCGAGGCATCCGGAGACCTACGGTCGGTCGCGAAGAGATACCTCAGCACGGGCTTCTCACACCTGCTGGTCGGCCGCACGGACGACGCCCTCGAGCCGATCCTCCAGGGCTTGGAGGTTGCCCGGCGCGGCAAGAACAAGGAGCTGCAATCGCAGGCGCTGCAGCACCTGGCCGCGGTTTTCGCCCTTCGAGGCGAGTACCGGAAGGCTCACGAGACCGTCGAAGAAGCCATCGACCTGATCCGCCCGCTGGGCAATCGCGTACGCCTCGGGTATTTCACCCTCGAGCTCGGCAGGATCGGCCTCGCGGCGGGTCAGTTCACCGCCGCCGCCCGCTATCTCCAGGACTCCATCGAGATCCTGCACGACCTGTCACCGCATTTGGAGATCGCCGCCAGGGAATTACTCGATGTCGCCCGCCGGGAACAGCCACAGCCCTACAGTTACAGAGATCCGCAGACCACCTAGGCGGTTAGCGGTAACTCAGTCCGTCGTCGTGATGGTGGTTTCGATTTGGATTTGGGTCAGGCGGAGGAGGATTTTCTGGCGGAGGGCGTCGGGGGCGTGGTCGGAGCCGCAGGAGCGGTGGACCAGCTTCTTGACGCAGCGTTCCAGGTCGTACTCGTCGAGGCAGGGGGCGCACTCTTCGAGGTGCTGGCGGATCTCGTCGGTACTGGCGTCCTCGAGTTCGTTGTCGATGAAGACGTAGACCCGTTGCAGGATCTCTCCGCAGTCGACGTCGTGGTGCTCGCCGCAGCTCACGACTCCTCCTTCTCCGCAGCTTCGTCGGTGCTCGACGCGGCCGCGTCCGTGCTGTCGTCCGCCGGGATCAGGCCGCGGTCCCGGGCGTAGTCGCCGAGCAGCTCACGCAGCTGGCGCCGGCCGCGGTGCAGCCGTGACATCACGGTGCCGACCGGTGTGCCCATGATCTCGGCGATTTCCTTGTACGCAAAGCCCTCGACATCGGCCAGGTACACGGCCAGCCGGAAGTCCTCCGGGATGGCCTGCAGCGCCGACTTGACGTCGGAATCGGGCAGGTGCTCGAGGGCGACCGCCTCGGCCGACTTCAGCCCACCGGGAGTGTGCGACTCGGCGGCGGTGAGCTGCCAGTCCTCGATCTCCTCGGTCGGCGACTGCGTCGGCTGACGCTGCCGCTTCCGGTATCCGTTGATGAACGTGTTGGTCAGGATCCGGTACAGCCACGCCTTCAGGTTGGTGCCCGGCGTGAACTGGTGGAACGAGCTGTACGCCTTCGCAAAGGTGTCCTGCACCAGGTCCTCGGCGTCCGACGGATTACGGGTCATCCGCATCGCCGCGGCGTACATCTGGTCCAGGAAGGGCAGCGCTTCGCGCTCGAACCGCGCGGTGCGCTGCTCGGGTGTCTCGGTCGTGGTGGGAGTCGGCATCGGGATCGAGAATACCGGGGTCTTCCCAGCAGTTCGCTCCGGAGCCACTCTCGTCGCCATCATGTTCGTCACAACACGCCCGGCAGCGGGGGCATTCCCGCCCGGCGCGCCGCTATCCGGACACCTCGCGGCTCACCCATTCGAACACGGCTTCGATCAGCAGGTCGTACGTCTCCTGCTGGTCCAGCTCGGCCCGCTTCGGCACCTTGAAGGAATGGTCGGCGTCCGGCACCACGGCCATCTCGGTGAGCGGCGGGAACTCCTCCGGCGTACCGAACGGATCCCGCTCCCCCTGCACGACCAGCGTCGGCAGCCCGGCCGCCTGGAGCTCGTCGACGCGCGACTTCTCCGGCTTCCCCGGCGCGTGCAGCGGAAACGCCATCGCCAGTACGCCGGAAGCGCCCAGACTGCTCGCGGTGCGGCAGGCGACCCGCGCGCCCGCGCTCCGGCCGCCGATCACCAGCGGCGTCCGGACCCGGAGCTGCCCGATGATCGCGATCCACGCCTCGTCGAGCGCCTTCGGGGCGGGCGCCAGCTTGCGGCCGGCGCGCCGCCAGGGCTGCTCGATCAGGAACACGTTGATGTCCTGCTTCGGCAGCCGGGCGGCCAGTGCGGCCAGGTCACCCGACTCGATCCCGGCCCCGGCGCCGTGCCCCAGGGCGAGCGTCGCCACCGGGCGGCGGGCGCGGTGCGCCACGATCCGGGCCTCTCCGTGCGGCGTCGCCACAATCCGTTCGTCGGTCACCCGGCCCATCCTGTCATCACGACCGGTGAAGAGCGGGCACGAAACTCAGAAGAGAGTGGTCGGGCTGTCCTGCGGGTCCTCGCCGTCGGGCGGCAGCGGATCGAGCAGGTGCGGGCCGTTGTTCTTCACCGAGCTGACCGCCTTCGACACGGCGTACGCCTCGAGGCGGCCGGGTGCGGCGGGGACGAGGAGTTCGAGCACGTCGTCGGTGTCCGAGGACAGCGGGTCCAGCCAGGCGTCGTACCGCTCGCGCTCGACCAGGAGCGGCATCCGGTCGTGGATGCGGCCGAGGTCGTCGGTGGCCGATGTGGTCAGCACGGTGCAGGTCCAGAGCCAGGCCTCGTCCTTGTCCGGGTCCTCGACCGACTTGTCCCGCCAGATCTCGTACAGCCCCGCCATCGACAGGATGCTGCCGTCCGGCGGGTGGATGAAGTACGGCTGCTTGACCGGCTTGCCGTTCACCTTCTCCTCGGCGGTGTACCACTCGTAGTAGCCGTCCGCGGGCAGGATGCAGCGGCGGGTGGCGAACGCCTTCTTGAAGGCGGGCTTCTCCGCGACCGTCTCCATCCGGGCGTTGATGAGCCGCGAGCCGATCGAGGTGTCCTTGGCCCAGGACGGCACCAGCCCCCACTTGACCGTGGTGAGCTTCCGGATCGTCTCGTCGGGCTGCTCGCGATTCTTCCGCTCGACCACCGCGACCACCTGGTTGGTCGGCGCGACGTTGTAGTTCTCGCCGAGCTCCTCGACCGTCTCTCGCACGTTGCCCGCCTCGATCTCGAACTCCGCAACGAGATCGGACGGCTCCCGGCTGGACGCATACCTACCGCACATACCGACAGCCTAGGCCGAACTTCTCGGCGTCTGCTGCGTCAAACCGCAGGGCGGCGTACGCCTTCCCGCGGACAGCTACCAGCAGTAGGAGGAGACGACGTGCGAGTCGCGGTGCTGTGCGGTGGCGAGAGTTCGGAGCGCGATGTGTCGCGTTCGTCCGGCTGGGCGGTGGCCCAGGCCCTCGCCGGTCGCGGTCATGACGTGGTGCTGATCGATCCGGCCGCGGAGGAACCGGTGCTGGCTGATCCCGTGCCGGCCGGCGATTCCGTCGTACCCGTGCCGAAGGAGCCCCCGGCGCCGACGGACCGTGCCCTGCTGCGCCAGCGGATGTACGCCGCTCTCACCGGCGGACCCGCCCTGGAGCAGCTGCGGCGGGCCGATCGGGTCTTCATCGCACTGCACGGCGGCTGGGGAGAGGACGGGCACGTCCAGGCATTGCTCGAGCTGGCGGGCATCCCGTTCACCGGTGCGGGCCATGACGTCTGCGCCGTTGCCTGGCACAAGGGCCGTTGCCAGGCAGTGCTCGAAGCCGCCGGGATCCCGGTGCCGGCGCGGGTGCTCTACAACCCCGCTGAGCAACCTGAGCCGCCGATCGGGGTCAAGCAGCTGCTGGCGAGCGGACCGGTGGTGGTGAAGCCAGTCGCTGACGGATCGAGCGTGGCCGTCCGCAAGGTCGACTCGCTGGACGGGCTGCCGACCGAGGGCGAGCTGCTCGTCGAGCCGTTCCTGAGCGGCCGGGAGTTCACCGTCGCGGTGATCGGTGCGACGGCGCTGCCGGTGGTGGAGATCGAGCTGACCACGGCCGTGTTCGACTACGAGGCGAAGTACCAGCCGGGTGCGGTGCGGGAGGTCTCCCCCGCCGACATCCCCGGACACTTCGCCGAGCGGTTGCAGGAGCTCGCGATCGGAGCGCATCGAGCCCTCGGGTTCGGTACGACGTACTCCCGGGTCGACTTCCGCTGCGATGCCGCCGGTACGCCGTACTGCCTGGAGGTCAACGCACTGCCCGGGCTCACGCCGGGCAGTCTCGTCCCGGTCGCCGCGAAGGGCGCGGGGATCACGTACGGCGAACTCGTCGACCGGTTGCTGACGGCAAGCGGCGGCGGATCGCCCACCCCGTGTTAGGCGATCCGCCGCCGGACTGATGCGCCCGGCCGCCCCCCTGTAGGCGTCCGGACGCAAGCCTCAGGTTCTGGCCAGCTCGTCGAGCAACCTCCCGGCCATCTCGTCGCTACCGGGCAGTCCCTCGATCCAGATCCGGGCGAGCTGGGGTACGTCGGTGTCCAGCCGCCACTGGGTGATCAGGGCTCGTACCGTCGCGACCTGCTCCGGCAGGTTCGGCTCGCGGCCGACGAGCGCCGCCGCGCGGCGTGCGCCGACGCGGCCCAGTACGTCACCGCCGCAGAAGACGATCCGCAGGCACTCCGCGACGTCGACGAGCGTGAGCTCGCGGTCGAACGGCGACGTACCCGCGGGATGGAGCGGTTCGACAACCACCAGTGCGTGGGTTTGCGGTACGGAAGTTCCACGGAGTTCCGCCTCTCGGTAGAGCTCGCCGAGCCGGGACCGCAGGTGCGCCAGGCTGGACAGCCCGGTCAGCGGGTCCTCGCAGGACAGCGAGTGCAGGTAGACCAGGGACGCCTCGGCCCAGCTGGAACTGAGTGCGCGTACCGCGGCGAAAGCCGGCTCGCCCCCGGCGATCGAGCGGTACAGCGCACTCAGCCCATCAAGTGCCTCCACCAGCGAGATCCCGTCGGCCGCGAGGCGGCGTCCGGTCTCGTCCGATGCAGGCACGACATCGGCACCGTCCCGAAGCGCCTCGGCAATCGCGAGATAGGCGCTGTGGTCGATGCCAGCTGTGCCGTGCGGCTCCCTCCGGCCGCGCGGTTGATCTGGGGACGACACTTCCGGCCGGGTCCGGGCGGGCGACCCCGCCAGGTTCAGGGACTTGGCCGGACGCAGGTCGAACCGTCTGCGGATGTCCGCGAACAGCGACATGGCCCTCCTCGAATAGCCCCGTCAGTCTCCCGACCGGTCGGCCGGAAGCGTCGTACGGCGATGAGACAGAGCTGGACGGAGTTCATGACGCGGATTCGCAGAACTTTTTTCGGGCGTAACTTCGGCCCTGGCGTTCTCGTAAGGAAAGGAGCACAGTTCCGCGTCAGGAAACGTGCGCTCGACCGTCCTATCTGGGAACCTTGTTCCCGGCAGCACGTGACGGTTAGTCACAAAGCTGCACACAGAGTTGTCAGAGCCCACGGGGGAGATGGATGGAGACGCCGGACGGCCAGCCCGATCCGCTGAGCGACGCCGAGCTGATCGCGAGCGTTCGCAACGGCGACCTCGAGGCGTACGGCGAGCTGTACGCGCGGCACCACCACGCCGCCGAGCGGATGGCCCGCCAGCTGGTCCCGGCCAACGACGCCGACGACCTGGCCAGTGACGCGTTCGCCAAGGTCCTGGACGCGCTCCGGGCCGGCGGTGGGCCGGACGTCTCCTTCCGCGCCTATCTGCTGACGACCGTACGGCGGGTGCACGTCGACCGGATCCGCTCCGGGAGGAAGGTGCAGACCACCGACGACATCGCGTCGTACGAGCGGGAGCCGGAGACCTTCGACGACCCGACCGTCACCGGATTCGAGAGCGGCGCGGCTGCGAAGGCGTTCGCCAGCCTGCCGGAACGCTGGCAGGCGGTGCTCTGGCACACCGAGGTCGAGGGTGAGAAGCCGGCCGCGATCGCTCCCCTGCTCGGCCTGACCGCGAACGGCGTGTCCGCGCTCGCCTACCGGGCCCGCGAGGGCCTGCGGCAGGCGTACCTGCAGCAGCACCTGGCCGATGTCGCCGGAGATCGCTGCCGCTGGACGACCGAGCGCCTCGGCGCGTACGTCCGCGGCGGCCTCACCAAGCGCGAGAACCGGAACGTCCGCGAGCACATGGACGACTGCGCGAAGTGCACCGCGGTGTACCTCGAGCTCGTCGAGGTCAACAGCGCGCTGCCGGCGCTGCTCGCCCCGGCCCTGCTGGGCACCGCGGGCATCGGCTACCTGGCCGCCGCTTCGGGCGCCAAGGTCGGCCTGGTCGGCTTCTTCGTCACCGGCTGGAAGAAGGCCACCGAGAACAGCACCCGGGCGGCAGTCAGCGGCGGCGCGGTCGTGGTCGTCGCGATCGCCGCCGTACTCGCCGCGATGGCGCTGACCGGCAACGACACTCCCCCGGCCGCGATCAACCAGCCGTCGACGCAGCCGACGCAGCAGCCGACCCAGCCGCCCGCGCAGAAGCCCACCGTTCCGCCGGTCAAGCCGCCGGTGAAACCGCCGTCGGCCAAGCCGCCGGCGTCCAACCCGACGCAGGCTCCGACGAGCGCGCCGACGACGGCTCCGACCACGACCGCCCCGACTACCGCTCCGACGCAGCCCAGTGTCACGCCGACGCCGACGGTCCCGACGCCGCCTCCGAGTACGCCGACGCCGCCCAAGCCGACCCCGACCACTCCGGTGCTCGACGAGGGTCTGGTGACGATCAGCATCCCGCAGGGCGGCGGCAACCCGGTGCTCGATGAGACCCCGGCGCCGCAGCCCCGGTCGGCGCAGGCCGAGGCGCGCACCGCCGGCGTACGGTTCGTGATCACGATCAAGACCCCGGCCGGGAACGCGAATCCGGTCGTGATCGGGCTCAAGTACGGCGCCGAGCTCGAGTGGCCGCTGAAGTCCAACCCGGCCGGCTGGACCTGCACCCAGGCGTCCGGCTCGTGTACGGCGAGCGACCCGGCGAACCCGAAACCGCTGGCAATCACGTTCGACTCCCCGACCGGCGGCTCGACCGCCGGTCGCACCTTCACCGTCTCGGCGAAGACCGGCCGGCTGTACGACGACGACTCGGCGACCGTCGACGCGAAGCCGACCACCGACGAGAACCTGCTGAAGATCCTCGACGGCAAGGCCGATCCGGACGTCCACCACCGCATCCTGACCGTTGCCCCGCGCACCAACCGCAAGAGCGTCACGCTGAAGCTCATGTACGGCGAGGCGCTGGAGTGGCCGATCGCGGCGACCCCGGCCGGCTGGAAGTGCTCCAAGTCGACCAAGACGTGTACGGCGACCAACCCGGACAAGCCCGCTCCGCTGGCGGCGGACTTCGACGTACCGGACAAGTCGTCGGATGCGGCGCGGACGTTCACCGTCGCGGCGACCGCGGACCTGGTCAGCGACACCGACTCCGATGTGCTGCCTGCGCTCCAGCAGGACGAGTCGCTGCTGCAGATCCTCACGCCGACGCCGCAGACCGACCCGAACCCGTTCGTCTACAACCGGTTCCTGAAGGTCAACGGCGCACAAGGGCGGACGGTGACTCTCGACATCTCGTGGGGACGCAACCTGACCTTCCTGCCGTCGTACGCCCAGGGCTGGACCTGCGAGCGGACCAGCGACATCCGCCGCGCGACCTGCACGACGACGAACTACAAGAAGCCGCTGAACTCCGAGTGGAACGCCTGGCTCCCCGGCAACGGCTCCAGTAACGCCATCACCGTCCACGCACGGGTAGGCGGCCGCGAAGACACCGACACCGCCCAGATCCCGCCCTCAACCTCCCGGCGGTGAAATGGGGTTGCCGGGTCGCCTATCCTGGTGGTGTTCGCGTTGAGGGAACCAAGTAACGCCGTACGCCACGTCAGAGAGAGTCGCCGGTAGCTGGGAAGGCGAAACGTGGAGCGGTCGTGAAGACACTCCTGAGCGACTGTTGTGCAAGAGGCCGGACCGAGCCGTAGGGCGTGGTCCGGTGAAGGTGTGGTGGCACCGCGAGATTCCCCTTCGCCCACACCTCCGGGGTTCGGATGTAGACCTGGAGGTGAAAACAGCGATGCGAATTCTCAGCCATGAGATCCCCTCAGCAGTAGGCCAGACCGTTACGGTGGCCGGCTGGGTGCACCGAAGACGACGGCTCGCCGCCGTCAGTTTCCTGATCCTGCGCGACCGGTCCGGCCTCAGCCAGATCGTCGTGAAGGCGCCGGAGACCCAAGCACAGCTGGACGAACTCGGTGAGGAGACCGTGGTCCAGGTGACCGGTACGGTCGCCGCCAACCCGCAGGCTCCCGGTGGCGCCGAGATCGTCGACCCGGTGATCGAGCCGCTGACCGAGCCGGCCGCGACGCCGCCGATCGAGCTGTGGCGTCCGACGGTCGGCGCCGGGCTGCCCGTCGTCCTCGACAACGCACCGGTCGCGCTGCGACACCCGGCGGTGCGGGCCGGGTGGGAGATCGCCGCGGCCGCCCTGCACGGGTTCCGGTCCGCGCTGGACGGTCAGGGCTTCACGGAGATCCAGACGCCGAAGATCGTCGGTACGGCGACCGAGTCCGGGGCGAACGTGTTCGCGCTGGACTACTTCGGCGGTCCGGCGTACCTGGCGCAGTCGCCGCAGTTCTACAAGCAGACGATGGTCGGCGTGTTCGAGCGGGTCTTCGAGGTCGGTCCGGTGTTCCGGGCCGAGCCGCACGACACGGTCCGGCACCTGGCCGAGTACGTGTCGCTGGACGCGGAGTTCGGCTTCATCACCGACCATCGCGACGTTCTCGCCGTACTGCGTTCCGTGATCGCCGAGATGTTGTCGGCGGTGGGTACGCGAGCGGGTGGGGCGTTGGAGCGTCTCGGGGTGACGGTGCCGGAGATCCCGGTCGACGTACCGGTGGTGCACTTCAGCGAGGCGCTGAAGATCGCCGGGGCGGACCCGGAGGAGCCGGACCTCGCGCCCGCGGACGAGCGCGCTATCGGCGAGTGGGCGCTGCGTGAGCACGGCAGCGACTTCGTCGCGGTCGAGGGCTACCCGATGGTGAAGCGGCCGTTCTACACGCATCCGCAGCCGTCGGACCCGCGGTGGTCGAACTCGTTCGACCTCCTGTTCCGCGGGGTCGAGCTGGTCACCGGCGGCCAGCGCCTGCACAGGTACTCCGACTACGTCGCGGCCCTCGCGGCGCGCGGCGAGTCGGCGGACGCTCCGGCGTACAGCTCGTACCTGCAGGCGTTCAAGCACGGGATGCCGCCGCACGGCGGGTTCGCGATCGGGCTGGAGCGGTTCGTGGCGCGACTGACCGGGGCGGAGAACGTCCGCGAGGTCACGCTGTTCCCCCGCGACCTGCACCGGCTGACGCCCTGATGGACACCACCGAGTCGGTTGTCGCCGAGCTGAACGTTGCCCTCGGCACCAAGTATCAGCTCGTGCGGCAACTGACCGGTGGTCTGCAGTCGACTGCGTACGAGCTGACCGGCGGCGTGGTCCTGAAATGGACCGACAACCCCGGGTGGGCACCACGCGTCCGGAAGGCGGCCGAGCTCGTCCGCCGGGCGCGTGCCGTCGGCTATCCCACGCCGGCCTGGCTTGCCGTCGGCACGACCGCCGCCGGGTCGCCGTACCAACTGCAGGAGCTCGTCCCCGGCAGCCCACCGACGTTGGACGACGCACTGGCACGGCAGCTGATCGAGATCTGTGAGCTCCAGCGGGACCTGCTCCCGGAGAATCACGAGGTGACCTGGTCGGGCTGGTCGAGCGGCGTCGTCTTCGACGGCTGGGACGGCGTGTGGGAGCGAGTGCAGGCGTACGACGGTGAGGCCGCCGAGCTCCTCGAACGGTACGGCGAACTCTGTCGCCCGTATCGAGACGAGGAGCTCCCCCGCCACGACTTCGTGCACGGGGATCTGAACATGGGCAATCTGCTCGTGGCCGACGGGCGGATCACCGGGATCGTGGATATCGAGGCAGCCGGCGGCGGGGCGCGCGCGTACGACCTCGTCGGGCTGGCGACGTCCGCGGCACGGGACGGTGCGGAGGCCGGCGTCGACGAACTGTTCCTCGAGGCGGCACTGCGAGCGAATGGGCGCGCCGCGGTCGCGGTGTGCGCGGCGGCGGCGTTCGCGAGCGTCGCGGAGTTCGTCCACGAGCGTACGACGTACTCGCAGGAGCGGGTGAATCACGGCGGCCGGCGGCTGCTCGAGATGATGGGCGCATGCTGAACGAGGTGGAGCTGGCCGTTCTCGATGCGATCGACGACGAGCGGATCGTTGCGGAATTGCGGGAGCTGGTGCAGATCCCGAGCGTGGACGGGACCGCGGCCGAGATCGACGTACAGGCGTGGTGTGCTGCGCGGTTGGAGGCGCTGGGGCTGGCCGTCGATCACTGGCGGCTCGAGTTGGCGCCCGACGATCCGGAGTTCCCCGGGATGGAAGTCGAGCGCGACGAGGCGTGGGGCTGTGTCGGCGTACTGGGCGGCGATGCGAGGCCGGGGCTGATTCTCAACGGGCATGTCGATGTGGTTCCGGGTGGCACGTTCGACGCCCGGATCGAGGACGGCGTGATGTGGGGCCGCGGGACCTGTGACATGAAGGGCGGTGTCGCGGCGATCCTCGGCGCGGTGGCGGCGATCGTTGCCGCGGGCATTCGGTTGCGGAAACCGTTGGCGGTGCACACCGTGATCGGCGAGGAGGACGGCGGCGTCGGCGCGTTCGCGACCCTGCGCCGCGGCCATCGCGGCGAGGCCTGCCTGATCGCGGAACCCACCGCAGGCACGGTGATCCCAGCGAACGCAGGCTCGCTGACCTTCCGCTTGGAGGTGCCGGGACTCGCCACCCACGGTTCGACCCGCAGCCGCGGGGTGAGTGCGATCGAGAAGTTCACCGTGATCCAGGCCGCGCTGCAGGAGCTCGAACGCGAGCGCAACCGGGACCCGCATCCACTGCTCGCCCATCTCGACCTCGCCAACCCGCTGTCGGTCGGCACCATCGCGGCCGGCGACTGGGCGAGCACCGTCCCCGACCACCTGATCGCCGAGGGCAGATACGGCGTACGCCTCGGTGAATCACTCGCCGACGCACGGACCGCCTTCGAGACCGCGATCGCAGAGGCTTGCGCGAAGGACGACTGGATGCACGAGCACCCCGTTGCGGTCAGCTGGCCGGGCGGCGAGTTCGCCTCAGGCCTGCTCCCCGAAGGCGACCCCCTCCTCGCCGACACCCTTCAGGCAGTGACCGACGCGGGCGGCCCGGTTCCAGCGGTCAAGGGAGCGCCGTACGGCTCAGATCTACGCCAATACGCCGCAGCGGGCATCCCCACCCTGCAGTACGGACCTGGAGACGTGAGGTACGCGCATGCCGCCGACGAGCACGTGGTGCTCTCGGACGTGCTGCATGCCGCACGCACGTACGCCTTACTCACCGTGCGCCGCTGCTCATAACGCGAACTCACCGGAAGCATCCGGTCGACCCTCAAGGGTCGGTCAGGCAGTCCCTGGCAGGTCGTCAGATTCAGGCGAGGGCGTGCGGTAACGCCTGCCGGTGGGGCCGGTCCAGGTGGTAGTGCCGTCGCGGTTCGGTTCGACCGTCCATCCGCCTTCGTGCTTCAGGCGGTGATGATGTCGGCAGAGGCAGTGGAGATTGTCTGTGGTGGTGCGACCACCGGCCGCGAAGGCGACGCGGTGGTCGAGATCGGCGAACTCGGCCGGACGGTTGCAGCCAGGGAACTGGCAGGTGCGATCGCGCAGTCGAACGAAGCGATCGACGGCCGCGCCGGGTGTATAGGTGTCTGAATTGCCGGGCGGCGGTTCGTCGGTAATGCGGACATCGAGGTGGGACCGAGCCGAGCGCCCGAGCTTTCCGAGGAGGTTGCGGGCGAGGGTTCGTGTGAGGTGCTTGCGCAGGGATTCTTGAGGAATCGGCCCGTAGTGTTCGGCGGTCCCGCCGGTGCTGTTCTCGCCGTTGATCAGGGCGCGGATCTCGGCGCCGGTCGCGTGGATGACGACACTCGCCTCCGCGCCGATGGCGGATTCGTCGCGCAGATCGCAGACGTCCTGGTCGACGGTCTCTGCGGCCGCGTCGACGGCCGAACTCTCATCGACCGGCTCGTCGGCGGGATGGGTCTGCGATCCGGCGTGGCTACCGGTCTTGGTGCGGGGGAGGAGCCGGTCCAGGGCGATGTCGGCGCGCAGCTGATCCATGGAGCGGGGGTCGCCGTGACGACGCCGGTACGCCGCCGCGCGAGTAAGACTGTTCATCACCGCGCCCGCATCCAAAGCGTCCTGGGTATGGATCAGCTCAGCCGTACCGTCACTGCTCGGAAAGATCCGCACCGACCGCTCATCCATCGCCCGCGCATGTGACTTGCTCCGCGCGTCCGGCGAACGCCGAGCGGCCTCCCGCTGCGCTTCCTGCTTCACCTTCTGCAACGGATGCTTCCCGGCCCACTCCAGCACCGCCGTCTCGGCCGCACGCCTCGCTTCCGGCTCCTCCAGGACCGACAACTCCCGCACGATCGTGAACGCGGCCCGCTCGGTCAGCTGCCCCACCTCCAGCGCCCGCAACGTCGCCGGAAAATTGTGCACCAATTCGCACGACGTATGAATCCGCGCCATCGCAGCGCCCCTGTGCATCTGCCACACCAACGCGAGCTCATCGGCAGTCGACCGCAGATCCCCTGCCACCCAACGTCGCTCCCCAGGAGCAGCTGCTCTGTCTCCAGGCTCGGGGTAGCGGTGACCAAGGTCGGCTGACGCACCATGCAACGAGGCCTCGTACCCAGCGGTCGCCTCTGCCTTCATCGCGGCCAGCCGCGCCTCCAACCGGCCGATCGCCTCCTGCCGATTCAACCAGCCCGAATCGCTCAACTCAGACGTGTCCTGGAACGCAACCGCCTCGAACAACCCGACACCGCGCTCAGGGTCGTCCTCTTCGTCATACCGGCCGAGCAGTCCATGCCGAGCTGCGAGCCGCGCATCAGTGCGCACCCGGTCGACCAACGCGAGGAACGCGGCATCCCAGTGCTCGTCGTCACCCCGACCTGCCTCATCCGCAATTGCTGCTCCCGCCACACCAGGCACGACAGACAGCGCAGGTCCGACCGACGCCCCCAACGGGCCGCTGGCCTCGTCGGCTGGCCGATCGACCGGACACTCACTCATGCAATCGATCATACGTTCGAATAACCGCCGAGCCAAATCGTCCCGCGGCCACGGCCAGGGCTGCACCATCGCGCAGCCCGGCCGAGACCTGGCGACTCAGTCCTCGAGGGCCTGGTAGAGCGTGGTCCAGAAGTCGTTCATGAGCTGGACCGAGGACGGCACGGTCGTACCGACCTGGGTGAGCAGGATGCCGGTGACCTGGTGGACCGGGTCCGCGTACGTCGACGTACCGGCGCCGCCGTCCCAGCCGAACTGGCCGATCGGCGCGTAGTCGCCCCGGTAGGTGCGCACGGCCATCCCGAAGCCCCAGCCGCCCTGCTGACCCTGGCCGAACGAGATGTGCACGTTGTCCCTGGCCAGCGTCTCCCGGGCCGCCAACTGCTCGGCCGTGAGGCTGTTGGTGGTCATCAGCTCCACCGCCGGCCGGGAGAGGATCCGCTCGCCCTGGTGTACGCCGTGGTTCAGCAGCATCCGGAAGTAGGCGTGGTAGTCGTCGGCGGTGGAGTTCAGCCCGCCGCCACCGCCCTGGAAGGCCGGCGGAGCGCTGTGCCGGCCGCCCTCGGCCTCGTCCCACACCTGGAACTCACCGGTCGCCGGGTCCGGCGCGTACAGCGGTGGCAGCCGGTGCAGCTGATCGGCGGGAACGGAGAACCCGGTGTCCTTCATACCCAGCGGCCCGAAGATCCGCTCCTGCAGGAACTCGTCGTACGACTGACCGGTGACCCGGGAGACGAGGACGCCGATCAGGTCGCTGCTGATCTGGTACTGCCAGCGCTCGCCCGGCTGGTACATCAGCGGCAGCGTGCCGAGGCGCTTCATCCACTCGTCCTGCTCCGGCATCGGCACCGGCCCGTTGGGCGTGATGCCCTGCTCGAACAGGGCGGCCATGATCGGCGTACCGATCATCGTCATGTCCATGCCGAGCCCGAACGTGGAGGTCAGCACGTCCCGGACGGTGATCGGGCGCTTGGCCGGCACGGTGTCGTCCACCTGGCTGTCGATCCGCTTCAGCACCTGACGGCCGGCCAGCTCGGGCAGCCACGGCTCGATCGTGTCGTCGAGCCGCAGCCGGCACTCGTCGAGCAGCACCATCGCCGCCGACACCGAGACCGGCTTGGACGTCGAGGCCATCCGGAAGATCGTGTCCCGCTGCATCGGCGCGCCGCCCTCGTGACGCAGCGTCCCGAGCGTCTCGACGTACGGCTCACCGTCGCCGCGGCTGACCAGGGCGACGACGCCGGGGATCTTCCCGGAGTCGACGTGCCGGGCCAGTACGTCGTGCAGTCGGCGCAACCCGGCCTCGGTGAAGCCGGAGGGAGTCGTTGACATCGTGGTGTGCTCCTTTGATTGAAACGTTCAGGTTAGAGACTACGGGCGACGATGTCGCCGACCGAGGTGGTCGCGCGGATCGTGAGCTCGGCGCCTGCGCCCTCGCTGTTCTTGAGCGCGTTGTTGATCCGGCCGGTGGCGGTGCCGGCGTCCAGCGTGGCCGAGACTCCGGCGGCGGCGACGATCTCCACCTCGCCGACCTCGGTGCGCAGTACGACGGCGCCGCGGACGGCCTCGGCGATCCGGATGTCGCCCTTGCTGGTGCGGATGTCTGCGGGACCGTTGAGGCGGCCGACGGACACGTCACTGGCGGAGCTCTTGATCCGGGCGCTCGCCACGTCGGCGAGGTCGATCGGACCCTGAGCGCTCTCGATGACGACATCGCCGAAGCGTCCGGTCGCCCGGAGATCGGCGCTGGCAGCCTTCACCTCGGCGTGGGAACCGGCCGGCAGCTGTACCGTCACTGCGACGGCTCCGGAGGGTCCGAAGTACTCGTTCTTCGTGACGACCGCGATCCGCAGGACGCCGTCGGCGAACTCGACCGTGGTCCGCTCGACGGCCTTCACGTCGCGGCTCTTCGTGGGGTCCACGGGGAGCACCTCGACGGTGGTGTCGGCCCGGTCGGCGGCAAGCTGGATCCGTCCGGCGGGGATGTTCAGGACTGCGGAGATCGGCTCGGGGGTGCTGTACGTCGGCATGGTGGTGCCTTCCTGGTGTGTGCTTGGCGTTGCTGACAAACACCAAGATCCAGGTCCGTCCTGACACCGGACCGCCGCGGCCCTGACACGGCTACTGACACCGCTACAAGACACCGCCGCTGACGCGGCCGGTCAGAGCAGTCGGTCGAGGGCCGCGTGCCCGATCGGGCCCCAGTGGGTCTTCCCGCCCGGGATGCCCTTTTCCCCGTTGATGCCCATGGCGATCAGGAACAGTGCGCGCGTCAGGGCCCAGCCGCGAGCTCGTCGTACCGTCGCCTCGTCGGCTCCGTAGGCGTCGAGGAAACGCTCCGGCTCCGGGAGCAGGATCCAGGCGGCCGCGAGGTCGCTGGCCGGCTCACCGGCGCCGATCTCCTCGAAGTCCACGACGCCGGTGAGCATGCCGTCGGCAACGACCACGTTCGCCGGGTGCAGGTCGCCGTGCAGCCACACCGGCGCCCCGTCCCACTTGGGTGCCGAGATCGCGTCGTCCCAGACCGCACGGATCTCGTCGGCGCGGCCGAGGTGCGCCTGTACCTCGTCCCAGCCTGGGCTCGGCGCGAGCGTGCTGCGTTCGCTCACCGGCGCGCCGGCCGGCGGCTCGGTGTGCAGCGCCTTCAGGAAGTCCGCGAGTACGTCGGCAGCGGCCGGATCCGTGATCGGCGCATGGTCCGCGGGTTCGCCGTGCACCCAGGTGGTGATCATCCACGTCCGCGGGAAGGCGTCGGACGGGTCACAGAGGTGGAGTGGTGTCGGGACGGGCAGCGGGAGCTGGGCGGCGAGGCTCGGCAGCCACTGGTGTTCTCTGCGGAGGGGTTCGGGGCCCTGGTTCCCGCGGGGCATTCTGACGGCCAGGTCATCGCCCAGGCGCCACATCTGGTTGCCCCAGCCGCCGACGATCTCCTTCAGCTCCAGGTCAGCAAGGTCCGGGTGCTGCTCTTTCAACAGGGTCCGCACGAGTTCCTCGTCCATGGACCGTCAGACGCGTCACACCGGCGGCTGGTTGGGAATAGGTCCAGAGAACGGACAGTTGCCGACAGTTATGCGCATTGATGTGTGGTCCGACGTCGTCTGCCCGTGGTGCTACATCGGGAAGCGGCGTCTCGAAGAGGCGCTCGCGGACAGCGGTGAGAGCGCCGAGATCGTCTGGCACAGCTTCCAGCTCGACCCGTCGTCGACGAACGACGACCCGCGGGACCTGCCGACCCGGCTGGGCGAGAAGTACGGTCGCGGCCGCGAGTGGGGCCTGCAGGCGAACGCCCACGTCACCGAGGTGGCGGCCGAGGTCGGGCTCGAGTACCACCTGGACCAGGCGAAGGCGGTCAACACCGTCGACGCGCACCGCATCCTGCACCTGGCCCGCGACCTCGCGGAGGCCGGTGAGGTGCCCGCGGACACGCAGGGCCGCCTCAAGGAGCGTCTGCTCAAGGCCTACTTCACCGACGGCCTCCCGGTCGGTGACCAGGCCACGCTGACCGAGCTGGCCACCGAGGTCGGCCTCCCCGCCGAGCGAGTGCGTGAGGTTCTCGCGAGTACGACGTACACCGACGACGTCGCCGCGGACCAGGCGCAGGCACTGGCGTACGGCGCCAACGGCGTACCGTTTTTCGTCATCGACGAGAAGTACGGCGTGAGCGGCGCCCAGCCCGTCGACGTCTTCAAGGAAGCACTGCGCCGGGCGAACGCGGACCGCAAGCCGGTGACGCTCATCACCGCACCGGGCGCGACGACCGACGGTGACGTGGAATGCGGGCCGGACGGCTGCCCCATCTGAGCACCAGGTTCAGCGGTGGGTACCGGAAGTCGTACGAAACGTGGTGTATGAAGGAGGCATGACTGTCGTGCGCGCACTGGCCAGGCCGTTGCTGTCCGTCATTTTCGTCGTGCAAGGCGCTAACGCGATCCGCAATCCCGAGCCGCTCGTCCCCAAGGCGCAGCCGGTGACCGACCGAATGATGCCGATGGTGAAGAAGGTCGCTCCGCCGCAGGTGAGCGACCGGATCCCCGACACGACCGCCAACCTCGTCCGGCTGAACGGTGCGGCTCAACTGCTCGGCGGTGTCGCGCTGGCAAGCGGCAAGGGCCGTCGGCTCGCCGCCGGCGTGCTGGCCGTGTCCCTGGTACCGACGACGCTCGCCGGCCACCCGTTCTGGCTGGAGAAGGACAAGACGGTCCGGAACCAGCAGCGCATCTCGTTCATGAAGAACCTGGGGATCCTCGGCGGTCTGCTGCTCGCCGCGGTCGACACCGAGGGCAAGCCGGGCGTCGCCTGGCGCGCCACGCACGGTGCGCGGGCGGCGAAGCGCGAGACCAAGCGCGGCGCGAAGGCCGCCAAGCGCGAGGCGAAGCAGCTGGCCCGCGAGGCGAAGCACGCCGCCCGTCTCGCGAAGGCGGAGCTCAGCTGATCCCGATGCCCTAGGCTCAGGGGCGTACAAACCTGAGCAGAGGAGTGGGATGAGCGAGCAGGGCTGGCCGGCGCCGCGGGTCGATGGAGCGGTCACCGGTACCGTCACGGTGCCCGGATCGAAGTCGATCAGCAACCGCGCGCTCATCCTCGCCGCGATCGCGGACGGCCCGTCGCACCTGACCGGCCTGCTCGCGGCTCGCGACACCGAGCTGATGCGGTCCGCCCTGGTCTCCCTCGGGGTCGGCATCAGTGAGAGCGGTACGACGGTGACCGTCACCCCGGGCTCGCTCAAAGGCCCAGCGAACGTCGACTGCGGTCTGGCCGGCACTGTGATGCGGTTCGTCCCGCCGGTGGCCGCGCTCGCCGACGGTGTGGTCGCCTTCGACGGTGACGAGTACGCGCGGGAGCGGCCGATGGGCGTCATCCTGGGCGCCTTGCGGAGCCTCGGCGTACAGATCGACGACGGCGGGACCGGCCGGATGCCGTACACCGTGTCCGGCACGGGTTCGGTGCGTGGCGGCAAGGTGACCCTGGACGCGTCCGGGTCGAGCCAGTTCGTGTCCGCGCTGCTGCTGGCCGGCGCGCGGTACGACGAGGGCGTCGACATCCGGCACGACGGGAAGCCGGTGCCGTCGCAGCCGCACCTGGACATGTCGGTGGCGATGCTGCGGGAACGCGGCGTCACGGTCGACGACGCGGAACCGAACCGGTGGGTGGTTGCCCCTGGCCCCATTCGGGCGCTGGACACCGCGATCGAGCCCGACCTGTCGAACGCGGCGCCGTTCCTGGCCGCGGCCGTCATCACCGGCGGCGAGGTGACCGTGACCGGGTGGCCGTCGGAGACCACGCAGCCGGGCGGCCAACTGCCCGAGATCTTCACGCGGTTCGGCGCCGAGGTGACCCGCACCGAGGACGGTCTGACCGTGCGCGGGACCGGACAGGTGCAGGGCTGCGACCTCGATCTGAGCGAGGTCGGCGAGCTGACACCCGTGATCGCCGCGGTGGCCGCCTTCGCCGACGGACCGTCGTACCTGCGGGGTATCGCGCATCTGCGCAACCACGAGACCGACCGGCTGGCGGGGCTCGAGACCGAGTTCAACGCACTCGGCGGGGACGTCACGCAGCTCGAGGACGGACTGGCGATCCGGCCGAAGCCCTTGCACGGCGGACTTTTCCACACGTACGACGACCACCGGATGGCGCACGCCGCGGCCGTCGTCGGCCTGCTCGTCGACGACCTGCAGATCGAGAACATCGGCACCACGGCGAAAACCCTGCCCGAGTTCCCCCAGATGTGGTCGGAGCTCGCCGGCTGATGTCGCGGTACGACGAGGAGGCCAAGTACGACCGTCCGAGGCGCCACACCCGGCCACGGACCAAGGACCGCCCCTCGTACGACGAGGCCGCGATCGGGTTCGTCTTCACCCGCGACCGTGGGCGCTACGCCTGCTGGGTCGAGGATCCGGAAGGCGGCCGCGAGGTGACCGCGATGAAGGCCCGGCAGCTCGGCCGCACCGGCGTGATCGTGGGCGACCGGGTGAAGCTCGACGGCAACGCCACCGGCGACCAGGGCTCGCTGGCCCGGATCGTCGAGGTTCTCCCCCGGACGACGCTGCTGCGCCGCTCCGCCGATGACGACGACCCGGTCGAGCGGCCCCTGGTCGCGAACGCGGACCAGCTCGTCATCGTCGTCGCAGTCGCCAACCCGGAGCCCCGCACCGGGTTGATCGACCGCTTCCTGGTCGCGGCGTACGACGCCGGCATGCGGCCGCTGCTGTGCCTCACGAAGACCGACCTGGCCGACCCGGACCCGTTGCTCTCGATCTACCGCCCGCTCGGCGTCGAGTCGGTCGCCACGCAGCAGGGCGGCGACCTCAGCGAGCTCCGTGAGCAGCTCGACGACCGTACGAGCGTTCTGGTCGGCCACTCCGGGGTCGGCAAGTCCACGCTGGTCAACGGCCTCATCCCGGGCGCGGACCGGGCGATCGGCGTCGTCAACGAGGTCACTGGCCGCGGTCGTCACACGTCGACGAACACCCTGGTCCTGCGGCTGCCGGAGGGTGGCTGGATCATCGACACCCCCGGCATCCGCTCCTTCGGCCTGGCCCACGTCGAGCCGGAACAGCTGATCCACGCCTTCCCGGATCTCGCCGAGATCGCGGAAACCTGTCCCCGGGGATGCACCCATACCGCCGACGCCCCCGACTGCGCGCTGGACGACGCCGTGGCCGCGGGCCGCGCCGACGCCGCCCGCGTCGACTCCTTCCGCCGGCTGCTGGCCTCCCGCGAAGGCCGGGAGCTGCGCGAATCCGACGAACCTACTTAGCCGGCAGCTGGCCTTCCCACACGGCCTTCGCGCCGGCGTCGCCGGTGCGAATGGTCTGCCAGATGACCAGTACGCCGATCACCACGACGGCGGCCTGCGTCAGCAGCTCGAGCGGTCGGCTCTTCGTTGCCTTGTCACCCTTGATACCTGCCAGCAGCAGGAAGGCGGCGACGGCAACGATCGCAAAGATCAGGCAGTACCAGAACAGCAGATCGCCGCGCTTCGCGTGCAGTTCGACGGCCTTCTGCAGCGTCGGCACCGCCTCGACGAACGCCTTGCCGCTCTCCTTCGCCACGAACGCGCACACCACCGTGCCGACGCCCAGCAACAGCGCCGGCCAGCGCAGCAGCCGGCGCCACCGCGGCACCAGCGCGAACACGATGACGGTGAGCGCGGCCACCGGGAGCAGCACCACGGTCAGATGGATCACCAGCACGTGCAGCGGCAGGTCCCCGAAGCGCTCGAACATGGACAGCCTCCATGGCAGTCGTGTGACGTGATCAGACACTAATGGCACGTTCAACGACTGCGTTTGGTTCAATCCACACCGCAATCGATCCGCAACTGATCCCGGACACCCGGTCCGCTCACGAGCGGTTCAGGCTAGCCTTCCGGCATGCCTTCGCACACGGATGACCTGCGGCTCGCCCACATCCTTGCCGACGACGCGGACTCGACCACGATGGACCGCTACAAGGCGCTCGACCTGCACGTGGCCACCAAGCCCGACCTCACCCCGGTGAGCGAGTCGGACAAGAAGGTCGAAGACGTGATGCGTAAGACGCTCGCCCGGGCCCGTCCGCGGGACGCGTTCGTGGGCGAGGAGGACGGCACCAGCGGCTGGGGCGTGCGGCGCTGGGTGGTCGACCCGATCGACGGCACCAAGAACTACATCCGCGGCGTCCCGGTCTGGGCCACGCTGATCAGCCTGATGATCGAGGACCAGGTCGTCGTCGGCGTGGTCTCCGCCCCGGCGCTCGGGAAGCGCTGGTGGGCGTCGTACGGCGACGGCGCCTGGACCGGCCGCGCGCTGCACTCGTCGCAGCCGTGCCGGGTCAGCGACGTGAGCAAGATCGAGGACGCGTCGCTGTCCTACGCCTCGCTGAAAGGCTGGGAGAAGCTCGGCAAGAAGAACCAGTGGGCGGACCTGATGGACTCGGTCTGGCGGACCCGCGCGTACGGCGACTTCTGGTCGTACATGCTGGTCGCGGAAGGCGCGGTCGACATCGCGGCCGAGCCCGAGCTCAACCTGTACGACATGGCCGCGCTGGCGATCATCGTCGACGAAGCCGGCGGCAAATTCACCTCCGTCGAAGGCGCCCCCGGCCCCAACGGCCCGAACGCCGTAGCCACCAACGGCCGCCTCCACGACGAAGTCCTCAAACGCCTCGAGTAACCCCCCCCCCCGCCAGCGGGCAACACAACACCTGCACGTCCGGCAGAGGACCGGAGAGCCGGAAACCTCTTTGGGCACGGGTCAATCAGATCTCGCGGCGGAGTTTGGTTGGTGGGGGCTCAAGGTGGGTGGGGCGTGGTTGGTGGGGGCTCAAAGTCGTGCTCGCTGCTGCAGGAACTCTGCTTCGGCGGGGTTGGTGGTGAAGGCGAGTGCTTCTTCGTACGCCGCGCGTGCCTCGCCCGTGCGGCCGAGTCGGCGGAGCAGTTCGGCGCGGGTCGACGCGAGATACGGGTACGTCGCCAGCGCCGGGTCGTCCGGTAGCTCGTGGAGCGCGGCCTCGGGGCCTGCCACATAGCTGAGTGCCACCGCGCGGTTCAGTGCGACCACCGGCGACGGCCATTGTGCAAGCAGTACGTCGTAGAGCCCGAGGATCTCGGGCCAGTCGGTGTCCTCCCACCGCACCGCCTCCGCATGCACCGCGGCAATCGCGGCCATCAACCCGAACCGCCCAGCCGGTCCCACTGCACCCGGCACCAACTCAAGCGCCTCGGCGATCAATGCCTGATCCCACAGCGCCCGATCTTGATCCTCCATCAACACCAACTGCCCGTCGACCTGTGCGGGCCGCCGTGCCTCGGTCAGCAACAGCAACGCCAGCAGGCCTGCTGCCTCAGCGCTGTCCGGCAACAGCAAGCGAATCATCCGTGCAAGATCGATCCCCCGCTGGCTTGCGGTGTCATTCGCGGTGTATCCGGCTGTGTAGACCAAGTGCACGACGTCCAGCACGGCGTCGATGCGGTCCGGGAGGTCTGTCAGGCGTGGGATGCGGTAGGGGATGCCGGTGCGGGTGATCTTTTGTTTGGCTCGGGTGATGCGGGCCTGCATTGTGGCTTCCTTGACCAGGAACGCCTTCGCGATCTCGGCCGAGGACAGACCGCACACCAGGCGCAGCGTCAGCGCGATCTGAGCTTCCTGCGACAGCGCCGGGTGGCAGCAGGTGAAGACCAGTCGCAAACGATCGTCCGGGAACGTCTCGTCGACGACGTCCTCTTCCGGGATCAGCAACGGGAACTTCCGCCGTACGACGTCTGCGCGCCGCCGGTGTTCCAGCGCTCGCCTCGTCGCGACCGTCGTCAGCCATGCACCCGGCCGCCTTGGCACACCCTGTTCCCGCCAGTGCACCAGCGCCTTCGCGTATGCGTCCTGCACACAGTCCTCGGCCAGGTCGAGGTCCGCCGCCACGCGAGCAGTTGCAGCGAGGACGGCTGCCCATTCCGTCACATGGGCCGCCGCCACCGCCTGCGCTATCTCCTGGGCTGTCGGGTCAGCCACCGTTGACCAGTGGACGGACCTCGACACCGCCCATCGGCGACGGGACCTGCTTGGCGATCGCGAGCGCCTCGTCCAGGTCGGCGGCCTCGATGATGTAGTACCCGCCCATCACTTCCTTGGTCTCCGCGAAGACGCCGTCCGTGACGACGTACCCGCCGTTGCCGTCAGCGCGGATCGAGGTCGCGGTGGTGCTCCCGTCGAGCTGCCCGCCGCCGCGCAGGGCCGCACCGTTCGCCTCGGCGAAGGCCTGGTGGTTCTTGTGGTTCTGCTCCATCACCGACGGCTCGGCCGCGTCCCACTTGGCTTCGTCGTCGTAGATCATCACCAAATACTTGCCCACTGAAGTCACCTCTCTTGTGCGGGTCGGTCCCAGCATCTACCACCCCGATGCACGACCACCGCCGAGATCGACATCTCACCCGAACGAATTTCGGGACCACGTATGGTGGCCGGTATGCCCTTGACGTACCCCATCGCGGAGCAGACGCTCGACAACGGCCTCCGGGTCGTCGTGAGCTCGGACCGCGCCGTCCCGATCGTCGCCGTCAACCTCTGGTACGACGTCGGGTCGCGCCACGAACCACCGGGGCTGACCGGGTTCGCGCACCTCTTCGAGCACCTGATGTTCCAGGGATCGCGCAACGTCGCCTCCGGTCAGCACTTCAGCCTGCTGGAGACCGCCGGCGCCAGTCTGAACGCGAGCACGTTCTTCGATCGCACCAACTACTTCGAGTCGCTGCCCGGCGGCGGTCTCGACCTCGCGCTCTGGCTCGAGGCGGACCGGATGGGCTACCTGCTCGACGCGGTCAACCAGGAGAACCTGGACAACCAGCGTGACGTGGTCAAGGAGGAGAAGCGGCAGAGCTACGACAACCGCCCGTACGGCGATTCGTACGAGCGGCTCGTGAAGCTCGCGTTCCCCGAGGGCCACCCGTACGCGCACATGACGATCGGGTCGATGGCCGACCTGGACGCGGCGTCGCTGGAGGACGTGCACGCGTTCTTCCGCAAGTACTACGGCCCGAACAACGCCGTCCTGACGATCGTCGGCGACGTGTCCGAGGAGGACGCGTTCGACGCCGCCAAGCGGTACTTCGGCCACCTGCCCGCGATCACCACGCCGCCGCCGGCGCCGGACGGGACGATCGGCCCGATGACCGACGTACAGCGTGACGACGTGGAGTCCGACGTACCGTCCGACCTGATCACGATGATGTTCCGGCTCCCGGTCGACGGGACGCCCGAACTGGACGCGGCCGGGCTCGCGCTCGACATCCTCGCCGCGGGGCAGAGCGGCCGGCTGAACCGGCGGCTGGTCCGCGACGAGCAGATCGCGCAGTCGGTGTCCGGTGGTGCGCTGCCGCTGATCGGCGGGGTGTCGTTCGGGACGCTGACCGGGATCGCGTCGGACGGTATCGAGCTGCAGAAGGTCGAGGACGCGCTGCTCGAGGAGATCGAGAAGCTGGCCGCGGACGGGGTCACCTCGGAAGAGCTGGCCACGGTGCAGGCACAGGCCGAGCGGGACTGGCTCGAGCAGTTGGCGACGTGCGCAGGCCGGGCCGACGAGATCTCGCACCACGCGTTGCTGTTCGGCGATGCGAACCGGATCAACACGCGCATCGACCAGGTGCAGGCGGTGACCGTCGAGCAGGTGCAGGCGGCGGCGCAGAAGTGGATCCGCGCTTCCGGGCGCGTTCAGGTCACTTACCGCCGCAGCGAGTCGGGAGAACAAGAATGAGCCAGGTTCTGACCACCCCGCCGGCCGTCGGCGCGCCGCGTCCGTGGAGGTTCCCGGAGGCGGTGACCACGCAGACCAGCGTCGGCGCACCGGTGCACGTCTTCGACCGTCCGGGGCAGTACGTCGCCACCGTCCGGGTGACGATCGCGATGCCGCTGATCGCCGAACCGCGCGAACTCGAAGGTGTCGCGACGATCATGTCGCGGACGCTCGACGAGGGCACCGAGCTGCATTCGGCCAACGAGTTCGCCGCCGCGCTGGAACGGCACGGAGCGGCGTACGGCGTGGACGTCAGCTCGGACGCCCTGCACGTGGAGATCTCGGTGCCGGTGTCGCATCTCGCGCCGGCGGTCGAGCTGCTCGCCGAGGCGATCACGCGGCCCGCGTTCAACCAGGCCGATGTCGGGCGGCACGTGACGATCCGGCTCGGCGAGATCAACCAGGAGCGGGCCAACGCCGGGTACCGGGCGCGGGAAGCGTTCGCGGCGCACCTGTTCGACGCGTCGACGCGGCGGTCCCGGCCGACCGCGGGCCGGCCGGACACGATCCGTCCGCTGACGAACGTCGAGGTGGCCGACTTCTACCGGAACAACATCGGCCCGGAGCGGGCGGAGATCCTGTTCGCCGGCGACGCGACCGGTGTGGATGTCGCCGGCATCATCGACGCGGCCTTCAGCAACTGGACGTCGTCGGCCGGTACGGCGCTGGCCACGCCGGAGCCGATCTACCTGCCGGGCAACCGGGTCGTGCTGGTCGATCGGCCGGGCTCGGTGCAGAGCCAACTGCTGATCGGGTGCGCCGGTCCGGACCGGCGGGACCCGGCGTGGGGTGCGGCCGCGGTCGCGAACCACGTCGTCGGCGGGACGATCACCTCCCGGGTCGACACCGTGCTGCGCGAGGAGAAGGGGTACACGTACGGGACGCGGACCAGCTTCGCGGCTCCCCGCAAGGGCGGGACCTTCAGCCTCGGCGGCGCCGTACGGACCGAGGTGACCGGTGCCGCGATCGGTGACGCGCTGCGGATCCTGCGGGAGGCCCGCGACGGCCTCACCGAGAAGGAGGTGCAGGAGGCGAAGGACAGCCTGATCCGCACCGCGCCGCTGCGCTACGAGCAGGCCGACTCCGTGGCCCAGCAGGTCGGCAGCAACATCGCGAACGGCGTACCGATCGACTTCGCCGACACGTACCTGACCAACATCGCCGCCACCACGGCGGCCGAGGCAACCGACGCCTACCGCCGGTACGTCGGCACCGACGGCCTGCTCGTGGTCGTGGTCGGAGAAGCCAAGGACGTCCGCCCGCAACTGGAGTCCCTCGACCTCGGCGACCTGATCGAGCTCAGCTGATCTACCTGGGCTGATCGGGGTTCCGCTGCCCCCGGCACGGTCGGGGGCAGCGGGACCGCCCGGTCACCTGCTGATGTAGTTGGAGAGTTGTTCGGTCTCGAACTCGAGTTCGCCGATCCGGGACTTGACCACGTCACCAATGCTGACCAGGCCGGCAAGGTTGCCGTCGACAACGACCGGGACGTGCCGGATCCGGCGGTCGGTCATCAACCGCATCAGGTTGTCGATCAGGTCGTCCGGCGTACAGGTGTGTACCTCCGACGTCATGATCGCGCTGACCCGGACCTCGCCCGCGTCCGGCGTACCGTTCCAGAGCCGGACGATGTCGCGCTCGGAGACGATGCCGTCCACCGACGCTCCGTCCGCGCTGACCACGACCGCACCGATGTTGCGTTCGGCCAGCAGCGAGAGCAGTTCGGTGACAGTGGCTTCTGGGGAGATGGTGACGACCTGGTTGCCCTTACCGCGCAGTACGTCATTGATCTTCACGGAGCCTCCTGCAAGTTCGAGGACCAATACCCCAAGGTACCGGCATTCCCCCGGTCACCCCCAGTGACAACGACGGACAACCGTCCACCCCACGAGCGCACGCCTGCCGCGTTTAGCTGTTTGAACGCTCAAGTTGGGGCTCGGGGGTGGTTCTCCGGCCGTTCGCTACTTAGTGTGATCGCAGAGCGTGTGCGCGGAGGGGTGCACATGGTCGGTCGGGAGGGTCCGATCGTGGGGGCGGTGAAGAGGGGGGATCGCCCGCACGGTCGGCACCTCCTAGCGTTCGTCCTTCAGCAGGTCGATGGCAGCCTGGCGGTCCTTGACCCGGAGTTTGCGCAGTACGGACGAGATGTGGACGCGGACCGTCGTCGGTGAGAGGAACAGTCGCTTGGCGACCTCCTCGGTCGTGAGGCCTTCGCCGAGCAGGCCCATCACCTCCCACTCGCGGGACGTCAGCAGGGCCGCCTTCGATCGCCGGACCGTGCGCCGGCGCCCCGGCTCCCGGAACTCGTCGAGGATGCGCGCGACCAGCGACCGCGGGATCGCCGCCTCGCCCGACAGCACCCCGCGCAGCGCCGCAGGCAGCCGGCCGGGATCCGTGTCCTTCAGCAGATAGCCGGAAGCGCCCGCACGGAGCGAGTCGAACAGGTCGTTGTCGTCGCGGGACACGGTGAGCATCACGATCGCGATCTCGGGCAGCAGCCGGGCGACCTCCGCGGCAGCCCGAATCCCGCCGCCGGGCATGTGGATGTCGAGCAGTACGACGTCCGGCCGGTGCTCCTCGGCGAACCGGACGGCCTGCGGCCCGTTACCGGCCTCGGCGCAGACCTCGAAACCGCCCGCCTCCAGGGCCTGCCGGATGTGCGCCCGGAGCTGAGGGTGGTCGTCCGCGATCACCACCCGGCTCGCATCCGCGTTCACCACCTGACCACCACCGTCGTCCCCTCGTCCGGCCGCGATGTCAGGTCGAACATCCCGGGCAGCGCCTCCGCACGCTCCCGCATGCTGATCAAACCGAACCCGGTCCGCGATCCCCCCGGATCGAACCCGGCCCCGTCGTCGGAGATCCGCAGCCTGCTCCCCTCGCCGTCACGGCCCAACTCGACCCTGACCCGATCCACCTTGCCATGCCGGACCGCGTTCAGGACGGCTTCCCGGGCGATTCGGACGAGGGAGTGCCGCTGCGCCCGGTCGACCACGATCGACTCGTCGAGCTCGAGATCCAGCGTCACGCCGTACCGCTGGGCCAGTTGCTCGACTGCCCGGTGCAGGACGAGACCGAGCGGCTCGTCGTCCGACCGCCCAAGGGCCTCCAGCATCTGCCGCGCCTCGTCCAGCGCGCGGTCGCTGGCGCCGAGGATCCGGTCGACGCGCGGGCGATCGTCGGTGAAGGACGAGACCTCGGAGCGGATGTAGCCGAGCTCCTGCAGTACGCCGTCGTGCATCTCGCGAGCGAGCCGACGCCGGTCCTCGACCACCGCGGCCTCCGCCTGCAGCGCCCAGTGCCGGCTGATCTCGCGGCCCGCGGCGACGAGCAGCAGCAGGTACGACGCGGTGCGCAACACGCTGCCCGAGTACAGCCAGTCCTCGCGCGCCGGCGGAAAGACCAGGTAGTTCAGCCGCGCGAACGCACCCACCGCGCAGGCGGGACCGAGCCAACGCAGCAGTACGTCGTCCCGGCTGCGAGCCTGCATCGTGAACCCGACCGCGGCCACCGCGAAGCAGGTGAACGTTACGAGTGCCGGGATCAGGGGTGCATTCGTGGTGGAGAACTCCGGCAGCGAGTCCCTCCGCCAGTACAGGACCGCACTGATCACGAGCATCACTGCGATGACCGGTGCCAGCGCCCAGTGCCGCCAGCCGCGCCGCCGTGTCTGACGGTCCGGGACGAGGGCCGATGCGGCGATCAGCAGCGTCCCCACGATCCGCAGTCCCGGCGGCAGCCAGTTGCCGAACCCGCCGACCGGCTCGTTCTTGGCGAGCGTGACGCTCAGCAGCGCGTTCGCCGTACCGAGAACCACCAGTCCTTGCAGCAGCAGAAGATCCTGCCAGGTGTTCGTACGCCGGAACCGTCCGTAGACCAGGTACGCGAGCAGTAGCGCGACGCACGCGTTCACGGTCTCGAGCACGAGGTACGCCGCTGCGCTCTGGTACCCGAACTCGCGCTCCCACCGCCCCACCGCGACAGCCGCCGCAGCCATCCCGCCAACGAGCAAAGCGAGCGTCACGCTTCCCCGTGCCGCCCAAAAGCCACCCAGACGCCCCCTCACAGCTACTGACCGTACGCCGATCCCCCACACACCGAAAACGCTCCGCCCGCCCACCGAACAGCACCGGTTGTGGAATGCTCTGGGCGTATGGACGTGGTGGAGCCGACCCGGGTCGTCCGGCACGAGGCTCGGACCTGTGTCGGGATCCGAGTGGTAACGCCGTTCCGGGGGATGCTGGGGAAGCGGAACGAACTCCTGGACGAGCTCATCGCCTGGGTCGCCGATCAGGGCATCGACGATGCCGGCCCGTTCTTTCTCCGGTTGCACGTGATCGACATGAGCGGGCCGATGGATCTGGAGGTCGGCGTCCTGACACCGACCGCCCTGCCCGGCGACGAACGGGTGCGGCCCGGCGTGCTGCCCTCCGGACGGTACGCGACGCTGACCTACCGCAATCATTCGCTCCGGGCCAACCGCGCGCTGCTCGACTGGGTTGCCGACCAAGGGCTGACCCTCGACCGGCACGAGATCGCGACCGGCGATGTCTTCGGCTGTAGGTACGAGGCCTACCGCACCGATCCGCGTACCGAGCCGCGTAAGACGAGGTGGGAGGTCGAGCTGAGTATGCGGCTGGCAGACGAGCCGGAGATTCGCCCGCATGAGACCCGCCGGAGACCGTAAGCTCTGCAGGTTCGTCGGGCAACAAGGGGGATGCGGTGACTTGGCGGCAGGATCTCGCCGTACTCCGGCACCGAGACGTCCGCATCTTCGTCTCCGCTCGCTTCATCTCGATCCTCGGATCGGCGATCGCCCCGGTGGCGTTGGTGTTCGCAGTGCTGGACGTGTCGCATTCGGCCAGTGCGGTCGGGACCGTGCTGGCGGCGCGGAGCATCCCGAACATCGTGTTCCTGCTGATCGGCGGCGTGATCGCCGACCGGCTGCCCCGGCACCTGGTGCTGGTCGCGGCCAACACGATCAGCGGACTCACCCAGGGACTGGCCGCTGCGCTCGTCCTCACCGGGCACGCGACGATCTGGCAGCTCGCAGCGATCGAAGCGGTGAACGGGGTGGCGGCCGCGTTCGTGATGCCCGCGATGACCGGGATCCTGCCGTCGATCGTGGACCGGTCGGAGCTCCCCCAGGCCAACGCGATCGCCGGGTTCGCACGCTCGACGGCGATGATCGGCGGCGGCGCGGTCGCGGGTGTGATCGTCGGCCTGACCGGTCCGGGGGTCGGGCTCGCGGTGGACGGCCTGACGTTCCTGATCGCTGCGCTGTTGCTGTTCCGCTTGACGATCCCGCGGATCGAGCGGGCGGCGAGCTCGGTCCTCACCGACCTGCGAGAAGGCTGGACGGAGTTCGTGTCCCGGCAGTGGGTCTGGGTGATCGTGCTCGCGTTCGCACTGCTCAACCTGATCTTCACGGCCTGCTACCAGGTCCTCGGCCCTGTGATCGCGGACCGCACCTTCGGCAGAGCCGGCTGGGGTCTGGTCAGTGCCTGCTTCGGCGCCGGACTCATCGCGAGCGGCCTCATCATGCTCCGTCTCAAACCAAGCCGCCCGCTCCGCACCGGGATGCTCGGCATGCTCCTCACGGTCCCGGTGATGCTGTGCCTGGCGCTGGTGCCCCAGCTCTGGGCGATGGCGATCGCGGCGTTCCTTCTCGGGGTCGGCTTCGACATCTTCGGGATCACCTGGGAGACCGCACTCGGCCAGCATGTGCCCATCGACAAGCTGTCGCGCGTGGCGTCGTACGACATGCTCGGCTCGTTCATCGCCGGCCCCGTCGGCCAACTCACCGTTGGGTACGTCGCCGTGTCCATCGGCGCGAAAGCCGTCGAACTGTACGGCGCCGCACTGTTC
This sequence comes from Kribbella soli, assembly GCF_004331345.1. Lineage (GTDB taxonomy): Bacteria > Actinomycetota > Actinomycetes > Propionibacteriales > Kribbellaceae > Kribbella > Kribbella soli. Next base: position 188,696 of record NZ_SJJZ01000001.1, read on the forward strand.
GTCCTGATCACCGTCATCACGCTCGTGGTCCCCTCGGTTTGGAACCTGCGTAGGGTGGACGTGTGAGCTCAATCGTTCCGGGACCTCAGAAGAAGATCGGCGAAGAGATCGACGCGGCTCGCTCCGGCGCCAAGCCGCTCGACCCGAGCGCCCTCAACGCAACCGCGCCCCGTCAGGAGGCGTTGAACGGTCTCGACGACTGGCCGGAGTCGCTGCGCGCGGCGATCGAGGCGGAGCACAAGCGCGTCGCTGCGTTGGACTCGAACCGTCGCAGGACGGCCGACAAGGCCGTACCTGAGCTCGTCAAGTGCCTCGACACGCTCCTGGACGAGATCGCCAACCGCCTCCAGGCCGACAAGCCCCGCCTGTTCGGCAAGGCAACTCCTGCCGCCGAGCCGTCGGAGGACGTCGCGGAACTGCTGGGCATCCCGGCCGACGAACTCGACCAGCCGTCAGGCCGCGGCGAACACCGTACGGCGCTGCGCACGATCAAACAGCTCCACGGCCAACTGAAGGACCTGGAGACCACCCCGGACCACTCCCGCCTGACCCGCCTGGCGACCTTCACCATCCGCCTGGCCCTGGTCGTCGAGGCCGCGCCGGAAACCGCCGGCGCGCTGGCCCCGATCGCCCTCGCCCGCTTCACTCAGGGCGTCTCCGACTTCCAATGGGAAGCCACCTTCCAGGAAAAACTGAACTCCTGGCGAGAAGCCCACGCCACCCTCACTAGCCCTTGATGGCGCCGCCGAGGGCGAAGGCGCCGCCGAGTTTGCGGCTGAGGAGGAGGTAGAGGAGGAGTACGGGCATGGTGTAGATGAGGGAGTACGCCGCCAGCTGCCCGTAGTTCGGTTCGCCGTACTGGCCGAAGAACGTGAAGATGCTGACCGACGCCGGCAACCGCTCCGGTGACAGCAGCAGCATGAACGGGACGAAGAAGTTCCCCCACATGCCGATGAAGGTGAAGATCAGCACGACCGCGATCCCGGGCCACATCAACGGCAGCACGATCGCCCGCAGCGCCCGCATATTCCCGGCGCCGTCGACCCAGGCCGCTTCCTCGAGCGAGATCGGTACGCCGTCCATGAACGTCTTGGTCAGCCAGATCGCGAACGGCAACGCACTCGTCGCCATGAACATGATCGTGCCGCCGAGCGTGTCGACCAGGTTCAGCTGCACGAACAACCCGTAGACCGGCACCATCACCGCGGTGATCGGCAGCCCGGTGCAGAACAGCACGGTGAGCAGGAACGGCCGGTTGAACCGCGTCCGGAACCGCGACAACGGGTACGCCGCCAGCACCGCACAGACCATCGTCAGCAACGCGGCCCCACCGCACAGAATGATGCCGTTCAGCACCGGCCGGTACGTCGTGTCGGTGTTCAGCACCGCCTTGAAGTTCCCGAGCGTCGGATGCGTCGGGAACTCGACCCGCAGCCCCGCGGTCCGGTTGATCGAGGCGAACAACACCCACAGCAGCGGAAGCACGAACAGTACGCCGATGGCCAGCAGGATCAGGTTCGATGCCAGCTTGCTCATCCGGTCGCGGGCAATCATGCGGCCTCCGAGTTCAGTCCACGCAGGTAGATCAGCGAGAAGACCGCGCCGATCGCCAGCATCACCAACGCGATCGCGGTGCCGTAGCCGATCTGGGAGAAGCTGAACGCCTGCTCGTACATGTACAGCGGCAACGTCTGGCTTTTGGTTCCCGGGCCGCCGCGGGTCATCGCGAAGATCAGGCCGAACACGCTCAGCGTCTGCAGCGTGATCAGCATCAGGTTGGTCATGATCGCGCGGGTGATCATCGGCAGCGTCACGAACGCGAGCCGCCGCCAGCCGCCCGCGCCGTCCATCTCGGCGGATTCCTCGATCTCCTTGGGAATCTCGCTCAGAGCGGCCGAGTACACCAGCATCGAGAACGCCGTACCACGCCAGATGTTGGCCAGCGAGACCGCGATGATCGGTGCCGCGTACAACCAGTCCTGACCGGGCAGGCCGACCGCGTGCAGCATCACGTTCAGCGTGCCGTCGTCGTTGAAGAACGCGCTCAGCAGGTACGCCGCGACCACCTCGGGCAGCACCCACGCGCCGATCACCGCCGTACCGACGAAGTTCCGGACGAGCTTCGTGGACTTCCGCATCAGCAGCGCGAGGCCGAGGCCGAGCGTGTTCTGACCGATGATCGCGGAGATCAGCGTGAACACCAGCGTCAGCCAGATCGCGTTCGTGAACGCGCCGCTGCCGAACGCCTTGCGGAAGTTGTCCACGCCGACGAACTTCACGTTCGCGGCACCGGTTCCGGTCAGCGCCATGTTGGTGAACGCGGCGTACACGCAGTAGAGGATCGGGCCGGCCAGGAAGACCAGCATGAGTCCGATGGCCGGCGACAGCGGCAGCATCCGGATCAGGTTGGCGGCCCGCGGCTTCCCGCTCCGTCCGGACGTCTTGCCGGAGGGAGCGGGAGTGGAGGCCGTGGGAGCGACAGTCGTCGTCACAGGCAAGGTTCCTTCGTCGGTTCGGCTACTGGCCCGAAGTCGTCTTGTCCTTGCCGACGATGCCTTCGACCGCTTCGTCGTAGTTCTTGGCGGCCTTGTCCGGCGAGGACTGCCCGGTCATCACCGCCTCCATCGCGGTGATGATCTCGTTGGAGACCTTCGGGTACTCCGCGAACGCCGGCCGGTACACGGTCACCGACACCAGGTCGGTGAAGAACTTCGTGCTCTTCGACGAGTTCTTGTAGCCGGCGTCGTCGGCGACGTCCTTGCGGACCGCGATCTGCGCGCCGTCGGTCGCGTACTTGGTCGCGTTCTTCTGCGTCTGCAGGGTCTTGATCAGGTTCCAGGCCGCGTCCGGGTTCTTGGACTTGGCCGGGATCGCCCAGGTCCAGCCGCCGGAGAGGCTGACCTTGCCCTTGCCGCTGCCGTCCTGGGTCGGCATCGCGGTCTGGCCGAGCACCGTGCTCCACTGCGGCCACGGCTTCGCGCCGGTCTTCTGCCAGTTGCTGTAGATCCAGGAGCCGTCCAGGTCGATCGCCAGCTTGCTCTGCGGCAGCAGCTCGGTGCCGACCTTGCTGCCCATGTTCGGGTCGAGCGCCTGCTTCGGCGACGGCGCGAGGCCCTCGCCGTAGATGGTCTTGATGAAGTTCAGCGAGTCCTTGAAGCCCTGGCTGCCGACGACCCACTTCTGCTGGTCGTTGTTGTACAGCGTGTCCTTCGTGCCGTACAGCAGCATCTCGAAGCCCTGCATCGCCGACGCTTCACCCATCGGCTTGCCCGAGTACACGTTCATCGGGATGACGCCGGGGAGCTTCTGCTTGATCGTCCGGGCCGCGCTGAGCACGTCGTCCCAGGTCTTCGGCTGCCAGTCCTCGGGCAGGCCGGCCTTCGCGAACAGCTGCTTGTTGTACCAGAGCGCCCGCGTGTCGGTGCCGTCCGGGACGCCGTACGTCTTGCCGTCGAGCGCCTTCGCCGCGCCCTTGGCGGTGTCCTGGAACTGGCTCCACTGGTCCCACTTGTTGATGTAGTCGTCGAGCGGCTTCAGGTACCCCGCGGTGATGTCGGAGTTGATCAGGAAGGTGTCCTCGTAGACCACGTCCGGTGCGGTGTTCGGCGACCGCATCATCAGCTGCAGCTTGGTGTAGTAGTCGTTCTCCGACGCAACGATCGGCAGGATCTCGACCGTCGAGCCGGGGTTCGCGGCTTCGTACTCGGTCTTCACGCCGGCGAGGAAGTTCTTCATCACCGTGCCCGGACCCCACTGCTGGTACGCGATCTTGATGTGCGCCGGACCGGCGCTCTGCGAGCTGCCGGCGTCCGGCTGCTTGGTCGTCGACCCCTGGCTGCAGGCCGTCACCGCGAGCAGCAGCGCACTCGCCAGAGCTGCCACTTTGAAACGTTTCCTAGACATCATTCACGTCCACCTTCGGGCAATCGTTGTCATCCCGGTACCACGGCCCAAACCCTGCGGGCTTTCCCGCGACCGTAGGAGGCCGCATCGACCGAAGTCAATGCTTGACAGACAACGTTGTCGCGGTAGGAGCACGGTAACGCGGCGACCGGGACGTAACGATCCGGTCACCGCGTTGTCATACCCCTACTTTGTCAGGCCGCGACCGCGGACGCCTCACGCCGAGCCGGTACGGCGCGTCCCCGGGAGCGCAGCGCGCCGAGTCCGCAGAGCACCACTCCGGCGAGTAACCAGCACGCCAGTACGACGAGTGGCCGGGCCGCGCCGGCGCCGTCGAAGAAGCTCACCGAGCGCAACGCCGTACCGGCTGCTCCGGGCGGCAGGAGCTGACCCAGCGTGCCCCATCCGCTCGGCAGCATCTCGGGCGCGCTCGTCATCCCGGAGAGCGGGTTGCCGAGCAGCATCATCACGGCGCCGCCGAGCGCGAGTCCCGCCGTACCGAGCAGCCACTCGAGTCCGAGCAGCGTGAGACTGATGGCCGCGATCGACATCGCGATCACGCCCGCGTTGCCGAGGTAGCTGCCGTCGAACGAGCCGAGCCAGTACTGCAGTACGGCGGCCAGCGCGAGCCCGCCGGTGACCGCGAACGTGACGGCGCCGATCATCCGCTTCGCCCCGGATCGCACCAGCTGGGTGAGCGCGGCGGCGGCGATGATCCCGCCGAGCACGAGCGGCAACGCGCCTGCAGCGAGACCCGCACCCCGCGGATCGTCCTTCGGCAGCGGCACGATGTCGGTCACCTTGGCCGGGTTCTCCGGCGACATCCGGGCAGACAACTGCGTCAGAACCTGCGCGATGGCCGGCCCGCCCGCGGAGGCGGTCAGTACTTCGGGCTGCGCCGCGTCCAGCACGATCGCGCCGTACGCGTCCCGGTCCTCGATCCGCTGCACGGCCGCCTGCCGGTCCGGTACGGCGGTGATCTCGAAGCCACCGGGCATCGCCTGCTCGAGCCCGGCCTCGATCTGCGCGACCGCCGGCGTCGGGCCGGACACCGCGAGCGGGACGTTCCGCGGCTCGGAGCGCGCGGACGGCCACGCGAAGGCGATCAGGAACACCGTGAGGACCGCGGTCAGCAGCGTGATGACGGCGATCAGGGGCGGCCGGCGACGTTCGGCCGCGTGCGCCTCAGTGGTCATGGTTGGCACTCCCTCAGGCTTAAAAACCGAATGATCGTTCTTTATAGATCCGAGCCTGGCAACGGCTCGGCGACTTGTCAAGAACGGACATTCGTTTTATGTTGCGAGCGTGCCCAAGGTCACCGAGGAACACCGGCTGGCGCGCCGCGCCCAGATCGTCGCGGCGGCGCGTACCTGCGTGGTCGGGGAGGGCTTCCACAAGACGACGATGGCCGACGTGATCCGCGAGTCCGGGCTGTCCGCGGGCGCCGTCTACGGGTACTTCAAGAGCAAGGAAGAGATCGTCGCGGCGATCGCCGAGGACGCGCTCAGCACCGTGGACGAGGTCTTCCAGAACATCCTCGCCACCGAAGCGCCGCTGACGCCCCTGATGGCTCTGGAGACAGCGCTCGATCACGTGGTCGAGGTGGCCGGACGACCCGGCGGCGACGTCACGCGGGTCGGCGTCCAGGCCTGGGCCGAGGCGCTGCACAACCCGGCGATCATGACCACCGCCTGCGGCAAGTACACCCAACTGCGGGACCGGTTCGAAGAAGTCGCCCGCCGCGCCCAGGCCGACGGCACGATCGACGCCGATGTCGATCCCCGCTACGTCGCCCAGGTTCTGTTCGGCCTGATCCCGGGCTTCGTCCTGCAGCGACTGATCATCGGTGATGTCACTCCCGCGACCTACAGCGCCGGCCTCCGCGCCCTCCTCCGCCCCTAGGTGGGGTTTCGTCCACCATCAGGGGTGGCTCAGCACCATGGGTTGGTACGCCGCTGATCCGTAGCGTCGGCGGCATGAAGAAACGGACGCAGGAAGCAGTCGACGGGACCGGGTACTCGGTCGTCCTGCAGGAGGTACGACGGGTCTACGGCCGTGGCGGGAACGCCGTCACCGCCCTCGACGGGATCTCGATGAAGTTCGCCCCCGGCACCTTCACCGCGGTGATGGGTCCGTCCGGATCGGGCAAGAGCACCTTCCTGCACTGCGCCGCAGGGCTCGACCGGCCGACGTCCGGCAGCGTGTACATCGACGGCCAGGCGCTGGCCGGGCTGAGTGAGCGCAGGCTGACCGAGCTCCGGCGGGAGCGGATCGGCTTCGTGTTCCAGTCCTTCAACCTGCTGCCCGCGTTGACCGTCTGGCAGAACGTCTGCCTGCCGCAGGAGCTCGACGGGCGCCGCGCGAACAAGGCCGCCGTACGCCAGGTCCTGGAGCGCGTCGGACTCGCCGACCGGGCCAAGCACCGCCCGGGCGAGCTGTCCGGCGGCCAGCAGCAGCGGGTCGCGATCGCCCGCGCACTCGTCGCCCGGCCGGCCGTGATCTTCGCCGACGAGCCGACCGGCGCTCTCGACACCCAGACCGCTGCCGACGTCCTGGAGCTCCTGCGCGAACCGGTGCGGACCCAGGGCCAGACGGTCGTCATGGTCACCCACGACCCGGTGGCCGCGTCGTACGCCGACCAGGTGGTCTTCCTCGCCGACGGCGCGCTCGCCGGCAGCCTGACCGCACCGACCGCCGAAACGGTCGCCGACCGGATGACCCACCTCGGCGCGCGCTCGACCCTGCAGGCGGTGGCGGGATGATGCGCCTCGCCGTCCGCACCTTGCGCCATCGCAAGAGCGGATTCATCGCCACGTTCATCGCGGTCGCCTTCGGTACGGCGATCGTGATGGCCTGTGGCGGCCTGATGGAGACCGGCATCCGCTCCAACGTGGAGCCGCAACGCCTCGCGGGTACTTCGCTCGTTGTCACCGGCAAGCAATCCCATCTTCGACCGGGCACCGAAGACGCCACTCCCCTGCCGGAGCGCGTCGGCGTACCGATCGACCAGCTTGCCAAGATCCGTTCCGTACAAGGCGTTTCGTCCGCTGTCGGTGACTACACCTTCACCGCCGTCGGCCCGTCGATCACCGAAGGCCACAACTGGTCGAGCGCCTCCCTCGCCCCCTATCACCTGAGCACTGGGCGCTCGCCACGTTCCGGTCAGGTAGTCGCGTCGTCCGGCGAGGTCGGCGAGCACCTCACCCTCCTGATCAACGGCGAGCCGAAGACCTTCACCATCAGCGGAATCGCCCCACAGGCCGCCGGCCACGCCTTCTTCTCCGACCACGACGCCGCCCAACTCGTCCGCAACCCGGCCCGTTTCGCCGACGTCGGCGTACAAGTTGCCCCCGGCACCAATGTCGACGACGTGAAGGACCGGCTGGAGCAGCTGGACGGCAACCTCACTGCCCGCGCGGGTGTCGACCGCGGCCTCGCGGAACACCCCGACGCCGAATCCCACCGTACGGCGTTGATCGCGATCGCCGGATCGTTCGGCGGGATCGCGGCGATGACGATGATGTTCGTGGTCGCGTCCACGCTGGCGCTCGCGGCGCAGCACCGCGAGCGGGAGTTCGCACTGCTCCGCGGGATCGGCACGACGCCCGGTCAGGTACGGCGGATGATCCTCGGCGAGGCGCTCATGGTCTCGCTGCCGGCCGTCGTGCTCGGATGCCTACCGGGGATCTTCCTCGGCCGGTTCCTGTTCGATCAGCTCAGCTCGCACGGCGTCGCCTCGCCGGTGATCGAGTTCTCGCAGGGGTGGATCCCGTTCGCGGCTGGTGCCGGTGCGGCCGTCCTCGCGGCGATCGGCGCGGGGCTGATCGCGGCGCGGAAGTCGGCGAAGATCAAGCCGGTCGAGGCGCTGGTCGAGGCGTCGTTACAGCGGAAGTGGTTCAGCTGGATCCGGTTGCTGTTCGGCCTGCTGTTCCTCGGTGGCGGGCTGGCGTTGCTGATCGTCACCGCGACGGTGATGTCCGGGCCGCTCGCCGCCTCGACCGCGGGTCCGTCCATCCTCTGCTGGGCGATCGGTGTCGCGGTGCTCGGGCCGTTCTGGACCAAGGCTGTGCTGGGCATCTGGCGCTGGCCGGTCCAGGCCCTGACCCGGGTGAACGGTCGGCTCGCGATCCGCAACCTGTCGGCGCGCTCGGTGGCGCTGTCGGCCGCGGCGATGCCGGTGATGCTTGCCGTCGGCATCTCGACCGCCAACTTGTACATGCAGACTACGCAGGTGCACGCATCCTCGGAGGCGTTCACGCGGGATCTGCGTGCGGACGCCGTACTGGTGTCGGACGCTGGTCTCTCGCCGACGGTGCTCTCGCAGGTTCGGGCGGTGCCTGGTGTGGCGAGTGCTTCCTCGTTCGTGCGCAGTATGGGTGCGGTCGACGAGCCTCGCAATGCGCCGTTCGACGAGGACGGTGCGCCGGTGATCGGCGTGGATGCGCAGGGCGCGAACGGTACGGCGCCGGTTCGGTTGACGAGCGGATCGCTGGCCGGTCTGACCGGGTCGACGGCCGCGGTGCCGGAGTACATGGCGACCAAGACCGGCCGCGGCGTCGGCTCTGAGATCACGATGACGTTGGGCGACGGGACCACGGTGAAACTGCTGGTGGTCGCGACGTTTGCGGCCGAGCGCGGGTACGAGACGATCATCCTGCCTGCGTCGCTGGTCGCGGCACACACGACGGACGGGTTGACCAAGCAGATCTTGGTACGATCCGCGCCGGGTGCCGACATACGATCGGGCTTGGCCAAGGTCGCGTCCGCCCATCCAGGCGTGCAGGTCGCGGACCGCAGCACGCTGGTCGCCTCGAACGTCGAGGACCTGCAGACTCAGGCGTGGATCAACTACATGCTCGTCGGCATGCTGATCGCCTACACCGCGGTCTCGGTCGTCAACACGCTGGTGTCCACCACGTTGCGCCGCCGCCGCGAGTTCGCCCTCCAACGGCTGACCGGCTCGACCCGCTTCCAGGTGCTCCGCATGCTGACCACCGAAAGCACGCTGGTCACCCTCACCGGCGTCACCCTCGGCACCGCAGTCGCCCTGGCCTGTCTCCTCCCCTTCTCCGCCAAGGTCTCCAACGACGCCCTCCCCACCGGCCCGATCTGGATCTACCTCGTAGTAGTAGGCGCCGCCGCCCTCCTCACCTTCGCCTCAACCCTCATCCCAGCCACCACAACCCTCCGCCACTCCCCCACCCAACCGAGCTATACCGACTAACCGGGTTTGTGTCGGTGATGGATAGCCGCGAGGAACCGGGGCCGGTGTGCGGAAGCACAGGAGGTACCAGGGCCACCCGCACGAAGGGCCACGGCGTGCGGTGGGTTTGCGCTATCGGGCAGGGGTCGGTTCGGCGACCGGCTGGAGGGCGATGGTGGTGGCCTGGACGATGCCCGCGTTGTCTCGGATCCAGCCGGACAGCACGACCTGCAGGTCCTCGAGGTCACGCTCCTCCAGGATCACGCCGGGCACCGGGACGCTCGCGCCCAGCTCGGCCAGCACAGGACGGATGTGCTGATCGGCCAGCAGCTTGTGACTCGGCGCGGCCGACACCGTCACCGGCACAACCACGGAGCCTGCCAACGCGGAGGGGCGCAGTACGTCGAGGAAGCTCTTGAGCAACCCGGTGTAGCTGCCCTTGTAGACCGGAGTCGCGACGACGATCACCGACGCCGACGACACCAGATCGATCGCGCTCTCCAGCGCCGCCTGCGCCTCGGCGCCGGCATGCTCACCCTGGAAGATCGCCGGGGCGATCGTCACCAGATCGATCAGCTCGTCGATCCGGTACGGCGTACCGAGCTCGGAGGCGAGCAGCTCCGCGACGGACGCCGCCGCGGCCGCTGTCCGCGACCCCGCCCGCGGATTGCCCACCAGCGTGACCACCGACTGCGGCCAGACCGGCGGTTCTTGCGCACTCTGGGGCGCGACCTGCGACTCGAACGCGACTGACGGCATCTGACCCATCTCCTGAACCTCGACGGCAACTACCTCGAGCGTAGTCAAAGTCGAGCCGCTTACTTGACTTTCTCAGAATCCGAACGCCGGGCCCGGAGCTGCACCACGACGAACCACCCGACCGCGCCCACCGCGACGGCGATCACCAGCTTCTGGAACACCCCCACCGACGACTCCACCAGATGCCACCGCTCGCCGAGCTGATAGCCGGCCAGGATCAGCAACGAGTTCCACACCAGGCTCCCGACTGCCGTCAGCGGGAGGAACAGCGCCACCGGCATTCGCTCGACGCCGGCCGGCACCGAGATCAGGCTGCGTACCACCGGAACCAGCCGCCCGATCAGTACCGCCTTCGCACCGTGCCGGGCGAACCAGTCCTCGGCCTTGTCGACGTCCCGCAGCTTCACCAACGGCAGCTTCCCGGCGAGCGCCCGCGTCCGGTCCCGCCCGAGCACCGCGCCCACGCCGTACAAGGCGAGCGCACCCACGACCGACCCGAGCGTGGTGAACACGATCGCGGCGACCAGCCCGAAATCGCCCCGCGCCGACGCGAACCCGGCCAGCGGCAGGATCACCTCACTCGGCAACGGCGGAAACAGGTTTTCCAACGCCACTGCAAGCCCCGCCCCCGCCGGTCCCATCCGCTCCATGAGATCGATCGCCCAGCCTGCCACTCCGCCAGTCGGCTCCTGCACTGCGCTCGTCAGCACCAGATTCGTCATACCCACGAAGCTATTCGCGCGGACAACCCCGCACACTCCGGCCAGCCACCAACCCAACCTCCGGCAAACCACCGGCCCACCCGGGGGCTAACCCCCGGCCGATGAACGCCGGATGTCGGCAGACCCGCCGGTGACTGGGGACAAGCTATTGCCTATTCCCGGTCCCCGGCGGTTGTTCGCAGTTCGGCATGGCGCGACGGTGATCCGGAGGGTGTGCGAGCCTTTCCCCATGACTGTTGAGCATGCTCCGCGGGTCGGCACCTCCTCGGATCGCACCGAGCTCGGGCGCGCTGCGGGCGCCGCGGCCGCCGAGCGGCTGAGGAAGGCCATCGCAACGACCGGGAGGGCGCGCGTCATGCTCGCCGCCGCGCCGAGCCAGACAGCCACCCTGGCCGCGCTCGCCGGCGCACCGGACCTCGACTGGAGCCGGGTCGAGTGCTTCCACATGGACGAGTACGTCGACCTGAAGCCCGATGCACCGCAGTCGTTCCGCAACTGGCTGCACCGGAGCTTCCTCGACAAGGTGCCGCAGGCAACGTTCCACCCGCTCGCCCCCGACGACGGCCCGGACGCCTACACGGAGCTGATGGGCGACGACCCGTTCGACCTGGTCCTGTTCGGCCTCGGCGTCAACGGCCACCTCGCGTTCAACGACCCGCCGGCCGACTTCGCCGACCCCGACGCGGTGCGGCTCGTCGCGCTGGACGAGACCAGCCGCCAGCAGCAGGTCGACGAGGGCAATTTCCCGGCGCTCACCGACGTACCTACCCACGCGATCACCGTAACCATCCCCCGCTTGCTGAACGCGCACGCACTGATCGGTTCGGTCCCGGGATCAGTCAAACGCCAGGCCGTCCACGACACCCTCATGCAACCGATCGGGCCCAATTACCCCGGTACGGCGCTGCGCACGCACCCCGACGTACAACTCTTCCTGGACGCCGAGTCGACGCCCTAACCGACCCCGAGGTGCAAACCACCGGACGCGTCCACGACCTGCCCGGTGACCCACCGCGCCGCGGGTGAGGCAAGAAACGCGACCACCTCGGCGACATCGTCGGCGCTGCCCAACCGGCCGAGCGCCGTCTGCGCGACGATCAGCTCCGACAACCCGGGCGTCTCGAAGATCGCCCCGTTCGCCTCGGTCCGGGTCGCACCGGGCGCGACGGCATTGACGGTGATGCCCCGCGCTCCCAGCTCCTGCGCCAAGCTGAGAGTCATCGTCTCGAGCGCGCCCTTGGTCATCGCGAACGAGGTCTGCGCCGGGTTCGCCATCCGGGTCGCGACCGACGAGATCGACACGATCCGGCCGCCGTCGGACAGCACCGGCAGCAACCGCTGGATCAGGAAGTACGGCGCCCGCACGTTGACCGCCATCAACCGGTCGAACGCTGCCTCCGTGTCCGCACCGATCGGACCCGCCGGCGAAGCCGCCGCGTTGTTCACGAGCACATCCAGCCGCCGGCCGGCCAGGCCCGCGGCCAACTGACCGACGACGAGCTCGGCATCCCCAGGCACCCCGAGCTCGGCCCCGATCACGAACCCGCGACCGCCGATCCGCTCGAGCGTCTCCTCCGCACCGGCCTTGTCCTGGTGGTAGTGCACGGCCACCTCGGCCCCCGCCGCGGCCAGCCGCTCCGCGATCGCTCGCCCGATGCCCCGGGAGGCGCCCGTCACCAACGCACCCTTGCCGTCCATGTTAGAAACTATCATGTTGTTAGTATCTACCACATGAACTTGAGAGACCGCCAGCGCGCCGACACCCGGCAACGCATCCAGCGGCAGGCGCTCCGCCTCTTCACCGACCGCGGGTACGACGCGACCACGGTGAACGATGTCGCCGACGCGGCCGGCGTCTCGGCGATGACGGTCTACCGGAACTTCCCCACCAAGGAAGATCTGGTCCTGTACGACGACTTCGACCAGCTGACCGCGACCACGCTCACCGAGCTGCCCGCGACGGGATCACTCACCGACCGGATCGGCCGGACCGTCCTGACCATCCTCGACCTGGCGGCCACGAACGAGCACGACCTGCTCCTCACGCGGCTCCGGCTGATGATCTCGACCCCGGCACTCCAGGCCCGGCACCTGGACAGCCAGTTCCGCCTCCAGGAGGCTTTCGTCGGCGCGATCTGCGCCGACGACCCCACCCTCGAGTACGGCGCCCGCGCCGCCGCAAGCGCCGTACTGGGCGTAACTCACACTGCCTTACTCCGTTGGGCTGCCGGCGACGGCGAGCCCGACCTGGCCGAACTGTTCCGCGAGGCGTTCACGGCGGCATTCGGTCATGCGCCGTGACGCAGCGATCAGGTCAGCTCAGGGACCCGTAAATGGGCGATGGTTAGCTCGAACTCACCGACGTCCAGCATCTCGGCGCCGGCATCCTTGGCGGTCGAGGCACGCATCGAGGCGGCCGCTTCACGGCTGCCGTCCAGCGTCTCGTGGCTGTCGTAGGTGACCGACGAGACCGCTCGGCCGGACGCCCGGTCGACCAGCAGGCTCGCGCTGCAGAACCCGGCCAGGTCCTCCAGCCGCGGCAGTGAGGCGAGCTTGTAGACGTCGATCGCCCGGTCCAGGTTCGCGGGGTCCACCTTCACCCAGGTCGCCCGGACGCACGCGCCGGCCGTCGAACGGTGGTCACGGTGCAGTACGGCGATCTCCCACTCCTGCACCATCGGACTGCCGCCGATGTCCGCTGCGATCTTTTCCCGGATCGGCTGCAGTGCTTCGTTCGTGGCCCGCATCGCCTCCTCCGACTGCCAGGCGCTGGTGGTGATGCAGCGACCCGACTCCCGGTCGACGAGCATGGACAGGCCGATACAGCCGTCCATCGTCATCAGCATGGGCATCACCTCGTCGCGCACCTGCGCGACGCCGGCGTCGATCGACGCCGGGGCGGCATTGATCGTGGTGGAGCGCGCGTACACGATCCACCCCCTTACCCTCAGGGCAGCGCCCCGCCGGCGCCGCCGGACACTCCTCACCCTCCTCCCGGATCAGATGGCTGGCAAGGGCCGTGCTCAGTTGTGCTCGGCGACGTCGAAGACGTTGCCTTCCGGGTCGGCCAGCGTGATCCAGTGGGCGCCGTACTCGGTGTGCTCGTCGAGCCGCTTGGCGCCCAGTCCGACCAGGCGATCGACCTCGGCGGACCAGTCGCCGGCGGCCAGGTCGACGTGCAGGCGGTTCTTGCCGTTGCGCGGCTCCGGGACCTGGAGGAACATCAGCGTCGGCCCGGTCGCGGCGCGGTTCACGGTGGCGAAGAACTCGTTGGCCTCGGCATCGACCTCGGTCGACAGCACGCCGGCCCAGAAGGTGGCGAGCGCCTGCGCGTCGGCGCAGTCGAAGGCGATGTTCTCGAGCGTGACAGACATGGTTCAGCCTTTCAGGACGGGGATCCGCTGGATCGGCCAGCAGACCTCGGTTCGGTAGTCGGCCGGATCGGGGACGTCCCCCGGGCCGATGGGGTACAGCTCACGGATCGGACCGGGCGCGACCTCGCAGTACTCCGCGACGTGGCTGCCGAGTGCGCCGTAGGTACGGTCGAAGTCGGTCATCGGCCCGGCGTGAACGGCGATCGCGAAGTACCCGCCGGGCAGGTCGACGAGTTCGACCCCGTCGGCCGGCGGCTGGTCGGGGGCCACCGGGAGGAAGGTCACCACCTCACCCGCGTCGTCGGTGAAGAACTCGTCGCTGTACGTCGCTCCGGAAGTCGCCCGGATGTCACCGGCGACGCCGTCGAGCTTCCCGAACGCGTACTCGCACCAAGGCCCGATCTCGTCCCGTACGACATGCCCGGACACGCCGTACGCACGGAACGGCGGGATGAACCGGTACTGCACGTCGAGGACCGGCCGGCCGGGCGTCAGCAGTTCACGCAGTGACGTGACGACGTCGCGCGTGTGGGCGAGCTCCTGCTCCATCCGCTCGAGATGAGCCCGCAACGTCTCTTCCCGGGCCGGACCGTCGGACGCCTCGACCACCGCGCGGACGTCCGGCAGCGGCATCCGCAGTTCCCGCAGCCGCCGGATCAGCAAGGCGGTGTCGACCTGATCGGTCCCGTACCGCCGATAGCCCGACGACGCGTCGATCGCGACCGGCGCGAGCAGGCCGATGTCGTGGTAGTGGTGCAGGGTCTTCACACTCAGATGCGTCAGGCGGGAGAACTCCCCCACCGTCACCGTCGCCGTCATGCGACAAGCTTCCACCCTCCGGTAGCCGGAGGGTCAAACCGCGGACGCCCAGGCCATCTCAAATGGCAGGCCCGCGGCGGCCGCCCGTGGAGGCGAGCCGTCGCGGGCCGATTGTGATGGCCTGGCGATCCGCTATCCCCGGTAGCGTCCGATCACCTTCGAGAAGTCCCACGGGTTCTGGGAGACGCCGGAGCAGGTGTCGGCGCCGCCGCCCGTGCACGGACGGTCGCGGTTCACCGACCAGAACGTGAACCGGGCCAGGTGGTGCTCGGACGCGTAGGACAGCATCGACTCGAAGTCCGACAGGTTGACGCGCTCACCGGCCACGTCGGTGATGCCGTTCATCGAGGAGATGCCGATCTTGCGGTACGCCGCGTCGTCGGTCAGCCCGTACTTCGCCTTGACCTGGTTCTTCAGTCCGTCGGCCGCCTGCCGGGTCAGCGTGCCCATGTTGGTCGACCCGCCGCCGAAGTCGAACGGCATGATCACCCAGCCGTCCAGGTTCAGCCCGGAGTTCGCACCCCGCTGGATCAGGTCCTGTCCGTTCCCGTCCGGACCGGACGTCGTGGTGCCGAACGTCAGGTACGTCGCGATCCCAGGGTTGTTCTGCTCGACGATCTTCAGCGCGTCGACGACCTTCTGCCGGACGGCCGGCTGCGAGAACTCCTGGTCCTCGATGTCGACGTCGATCGCCTTCAGCGACAGCGCGTTGATCACCTTCTGGTACGCCGCCGCAAGCTCGCTCGCCGTCCCGCAGCTCTGCCCGAGCTTGTTGCCGGACCAGCCGCCGACCGAGACCACGACGTCGCCGCCGTTGGACCGGATCGTGTTGATCGCCTGCTGGTCGACGCCACCGGTCAGCGGCCGGTTCCCGTCCCACTGCGGGTTGCAGTACCCGTTGGACAGGATGAACGCCATCGTGAACCACTTCACCCCGGCCGCGTTCATCACGGTCGCCGGGTTCGGCGGCTCACCCCAGCCCTGATAGAGGTACGGCGCCGCCGCCATCGGCGCACCGCCCGCAGGCGGAGGCCCGTCGTCCGCGGCCGGCACGTTCCACTTCTGGTTCGCCGCACCGGTGCACGTCCACAACTGCAGCGGGGTGGCATTCGCGGAATTGTTGCCGGTGACATCGAGGCACTTGTTCGCCTGCGGGTTCACGAGGTCGCGGCCGGACGTGTACGTCCACTGCTGCGCCGCGGACCCGTTGCACGTCCACAGCTGGACCTTCGCACCGTTGGCGACGGAGCCCGCGTTGACGTCGAGGCACTTGCCCAGCGCCCGCAGTGTCCCGTCACTCGACCGGGTCCACTGCTGCGCGCTCGTCCCGTTGCAGTCGTACAGCTGGACCGCCGTACCGTCCGCACTGTTCGCGCCTGCTACGTCCGCACACTTCCCGGCCAGGCCGGTGATCGTCCCGGTCGCTGCCTGCGCGGGACTGGCCGTCATCAACAGACCACCGCCGAGCACCAGGGCCGCGGCGGCCGCCGCCACCCGCCTCATGAGACGGTCCACTTCTGGTTCGCAGCGCCCGTGCAGGTCCAGATCTGCAGCGGGGTCGCGTTGGCAGAATTGTTGCCGGTGACATCAAGACACTTGTTCGCCTGTGGATTCACCAGATCTCTCCCACTCGTATAGGTCCATTGCTGGGCGGCGCTGCCGTTGCACGAATACAGCTGCACTCGCGCGCCGTCGGCCACGGAGCCGGCATTGATGTCGAGGCATTTGCCGAGAGCACGGATCGTCCCGTCGCCAGGGCGGGACCACTGCTGGGCCGTCGTACCGTTGCAGTCGTACAGCTGGACCGCCGTACCGTCCGCGGCGTTGGCGCCGGCGACGTCCATGCACTTGCCGGCCAGCCCCGTGATCTGTCCGCCACCGCCACCGCTGTCACCGCTCTGCGAACCGGACCAGGTGAAGGTGGCCGACGTCTTGGTCGGCAGCGTGTAGACGAAGGACTGCGAGCCCCAGTTCACCCGCACGGACTGCGAGCTCCCCGTGGTGTTGAAGGCGATCAGGGCCTTGGAGCCGTCCGGGTTCTTCCAGGCCACGTTCTTCACCGAGCTGTTCGCGGTCGAGTCGATCCGCAGCGCGCCCGGCTTCACGAACTTCGTCAGGTGGCCCATCGTGTAGTACTCGACGGTCTTGGTGACCTGACCGCGCTGGCTGTCGTTGCGGTGCACCGTGACGAGACCGGTGCAGACGTTGCAGCCGGCGCCGACGTACGGCAGGTGGTTCTCGTCCAGGGCGATACCCCACTTGACCCACGACTTGTCCCAGTTGCGGGTGTAGTCGACCAGGTTGTTCATGTCCTCGGCCTGCTGGTTCGCGATCCACGTACCGCCGGAGTGCTCGGTCATGTAGGCGTTCACGCCCGGGTACTGGTTGTGCACCTGGGTCTGCAGGTTCACGTCGCCGCCGTACCCGTGCCAGGCGATGCCGCCGAAGTTCGGGTGGTTGCGCAGCGCGGCGTCCGCGATCGGGACCGAACCGAGGTCGTTGTAGTTGCCCCAGTTGTAGTCGAGGATCAGCACCTTCGTGGTCAGCCCGGCGGCCTGCAGCGCGGGCATCAGGTTGTTCTTGGTGAACTCGAGCAGGCCGGAGCCGTTCCAGTTCATCGACGCGTACCCGGTCGAGTCCGAGCCGCAGCAGGTCGGCTCGTTCTGCACCGAGATGTAGTCGATGTGGTTGCCCTGGGCCTCGTTCTGCTGCAGGTACTTGACGAAGTACTGCGCGTACGTCGGCGCGTACTCCCACTTCAGCCAGCCGCGGTGGACGAAGTCGTTGTTGTCCTTCATCCAGGCCGGCGCGCTCCACGGCGAACCCATGACCTTCAAAGCAGGGTTGAGCTGCCGCGCCTGCTTGGTGAGCGGTACGACGTCCGCGAGGTCGTGCTGGATGCTGAAGTCGTTCAGGTCGCAGCAGGTGTCGTCGTAGGAGTAGTTGAACCGGGCCAGGTCGGAGGCGCCCATCGGGTTCCGGACGAAGGCGAGGCCGATCCCGTTGACCGGGTCGAACAGGTCCTTCATCACCTGGTCGCGGGTTGCGGCCGAGATCACGTTGCTGCTGTTCAGCAGCCACGCCGAACTGTCGGCGAACGACGCACCGCCGCCCTCGAAGGACTGGTACGTCGTGTTCTCGTTGACGGTGACGGTCTGGTTCGCCGAGCCGCCGGCCGGGCCGAAGTTCACCGGCGTCTGCTGCTGCAGACCGCGGGTCACGTTCTGGCCGGCCGAGTCGTTGGTGGTGGTCAGCCAGATGTTGACCTGTTCACCGGCGGCCTGGGCGGGTGAGGCGGTTCCGAAGCCGATCCCGGCGGCGGCCACGCAGAGCGCAGCAACCGCGAGCGGCAGGAGACGTTTCGCGGGCATGGGGCGGTTCTCCCTGTTATTAAAGGAGTTTCGGGGCGGTGAAGTTGTCGGCGTCTGCCCGCGCCGCAACAGCTGGTCAGCACGAGGTAACCATCCGTGCTGACCGCTGTCAACGCCGGAACCGAGACTTTTTTCAGATCTTTTAATTAGTCCCGGGGTTGACGTGGGAGCGTTCTCACGGCACGCTGCGGGCCATTCCTCGCCCTCATTCAGACGCCCCCGAAATGAGGTACTCATGAAGCGTCCCCGCTTGCTCGCGCTCGTCGGGATCGGTGCCGCACTGATCGGCACCGCCCTCCTCCAGCCCGCGGCCTCCACGCACCAGCAGGCCGCCGCGGCAACGACCGCAACGGTCTGGGAGGACAACTTCGACGGCCCGTCCGGCCAGGCCCCCGATCCCGCCAAGTGGCGGTACGACATCGGCGGCAGCGGCTGGGGCAACAACGAGATGGAGTACTACACCAACAGCACCCGCAACTCCGCGCTGGACGGCAACGGCAACCTGGTGATCACCGCCCGGCAGGAGAACGGCGGCTTCCAGTGCCACTACGGCCCGTGCCAGTACACGTCGGCCCGGTTGCTCACCGCGCAGACCTTCACCCAGACGTACGGCCGCTTCGAGGCCCGCATCAAGATCCCCCGCGGGCAAGGGATCTGGCCCGCGTTCTGGATGCTCGGCGGCGGCAACTGGCCGAACGACGGCGAGATCGACATCATGGAGAACATCGGCAAGGAGCCCGCGACCGTGCACGGCACGATCCACGGACCCGGGTACTCCGGCGCCGGCGGGATCGGTGCCGCGTACAACCATCCGAACGGCTGGTCGTTCGCCGACGACTTCCACACCTTCGCGGTGGACTGGGCCCCGGACTCGATCACCTGGTACGTCGACGGCGTGCAGTACCAGCGCCGTACGCCGGCCGACCTGAACGGCAACGCGTGGGTCTTCAACCACCCGTTCTTCATGATCCTGAACCTCGCGGTCGGCGGCTACTGGCCGGGCTACCCGGACGGTACGACGCAGTTCCCGCAGACCATGACCGTCGACTACGTCCGCGTCTCCACCCTCGGAAGCTCCGGCGGCACCGGCTCGCAGATCACCGGCCTCGCCGGCAAGTGCCTCGACGTGGCCGGCGCGAACGCCGCTGACGGTACGACGGTGCAGCTGTACGACTGCAACGGCACCAACGCGCAGAAGTGGACCCGTCCGGGCGACGGCACGATCCGTGCCCTGGGCAAGTGCCTCGACGTGGCGAACGCCGCCACCGCCGACGGCACCAGAGTCCAGATCGCCACCTGCAACGGCAACGCGGCCCAACAGTGGACCTACACAGGTGGCCACGATCTAGTGAATCCGCAGGCGAACAAGTGCCTCGATGTCACCGGCAACAACGCCGCCAACGCAACCCCGACCCAGATCTGGACCTGCTCCGGCGGCGCGAACCAGAAGTGGACCGTCTAACGGACCACGCCTCCGTCACGAAGTAGTCGTACGACGGGAAGGGTCGCGGCGCCGAGTGCGACGGCGTCGCGGCCCAGCTCGCACAGGACGATAGACACCTGTGCGTACGGGCGCCGGAGCGCATGCTTGCCTACCTCGGTGCGCAGCTCGTCCAGGTGCTTCTCGCCCAGCAACAGTCCTGCCCAGCCGCCGAGGACGATGCGCTCGGGGTTGACCAGGTTGACCAGGTTCGCGAACCCCGCGGCCAGGTAGCCGATCGTGTCGTTGACGATTGTCGTCGCCGGCTCGGTCGTAGCCTCCAGCAGCTCGACGAACGCCGTCTCTTCGTCGCCGTCGACAGTCCCGCCGGCGAGGCGGTACCGGTCGAGGACGCCTTCCGCGCCGACGTACGCCTCGAGGCATCCCAAAGCGCCGCAGCGGCATTGGCGGCCGCCGTACACGATCGTCATGTGACCCCATTCGCCCGCGCTGCTGCGTGCGCCGCGGTAGCTGGATCCACCGGCCACCAGGGCCGATCCGACACCGGAGCCGACCAGTGCGACGACGGCGTCGGTCGCGCCGCGGCCCGCGCCGAACCACATCTCCGCCTGACCGAGCATGTTCGCGCCGTTGTCCACGTGCACCGGAATATCGGTGCCCTCGGCAAGCAGCTCGGCGAGCGGGACGGCCTCCCAGCCGAGCGTCTGCGCGTCGACGATCGCGTTGTCCTCGACCACACCGGCGACCGCGACACCGAGCCCCAGCACCTGCTCGGACTGGATGCCGGAGGCAGCGACCACGGTCGAAAGCCCTTCCAGTACGTGCTTCACGACCTCTTCGGGCGTCGGTGTGGCGATCGGGTGGTCGGCGCGCGCCAGCACGTTCATAGCCAGGTCGAACAGTTCGACCCGGACCCGGGTCTCCCCGACCTCGGCGCCCACGACGTACCGGAATGTTGGTGCCACCCGCAACAGCACGCGCGGCCGGCCGCCCTCGGACTCGACCGAGCCGGCTTCCTCGACCACGCCTTCGGCGATCAGTTCGGCGACCAGGTTGCTGACGCTCGCCGCGCTGAGTGAGGTCCGGACGGTCAGCTCCTGGCGGCTCAGCGGGCCCTCGCGGTAGATGCCGGTGAGGATCACCGAGCGGTTGGACCGGCGCATGTCACGCACCGTGGTCCGGCGTACTTCCATCCCACTACCTCACACCTGGCATCGCGCGCGGCCCCGGGCAGGCTGCTCGACCCCGAGTTCATCATGCCGCCCCGCGTGGCGGAAGAGGTCCCTTCTTCCAACTCGTGAACTAAGCCGCGATTCGTTACCACTCCGTGATTGACGGCCCGTTGCGGTCTCGGCTTTGATCTACGGAACCGCTTCCGAAACCGGTTCCGGCCCGCAGACGTTGCACCACCCCGACCGCCCGAGGGGAGAGTCAGCATGTCCATCACGATCGCCGATGTCGCGGCCCGTGCCGGTGTCAGCAAGACGACCGTGTCACGCGTCCTCAACGGCAAGGGCGAGCTGGATCTGCGCACCGCCGAGCGGGTCCGGCAGGTGATCGCCGAGCTCGGCTACGTGCCGAGCGCCCGCGCGGTCGGACTGGCCCGCGGCCGGACCCGGATCGTCGGGATGCTGGTCCCCTCGCTCACCTGGCCCTGGATGGGCGAGGTGCTGCAGGGCGCGGTCGACGTGGTCGAGAGCGAGGGCTACGGGCTGCTGCTGTTCACCTTCAACCGGGGTGAGGAATCCATGCAGCAGTTCGCGTCCCAGGTCTCGGCGCAGTCGTTCGACGGCCTGCTGGTGATCGAGCCCGAGGGCACGCTCACCTACATCGAGCAACTCCACGCGCGTGGTCTGCCGGTGGTCCTGATCGACGACCGCGACAAGCGCCCGCAGTTCCCGTCCGTCGCCACCACGAACTACGCCGGCGGCGAGTCCGCCGCCCGGCACCTGCTGGAGCTCGGCCGTCGCCGGCCACTGGTGATCACCGGCGTCGAACGCTTCGGCTGTACCCACGAACGCCTGGACGGTTTCCGCGACACCTACGCGGAAGCCGGCGTCGAGCTCGACCCGAGACTCGTGTTCGAGGGCGACTTCACCCACGAGAGCGGACGCCGCGGCGTCCAGTACGCGCTCGACGAGCGACTCGAGTTCGACGCGGTCTTCGCCCACAACGACCTCTCCGCCGGCGGTGCCATCCAGGCCGTCCGGGAGACCGGGCGGAACGTGCCGAACGACGTGTCGGTGGTCGGGTTCGACGACATCCCGTACGCCGAGCACACCGAGCCGCCGCTGACCACGGTGCATCAGCCGATGCGCCAGATGGGTCAGGCCGCGGCCCGGATGCTGATGGCCTACTTCGGCGGCACGCCGCTGCCCGAGACCCCCCAAGTGCTGCCGACGACCCTCATCGTCCGCAGCTCAACCGCCCCGAAGACTCGGTCCCACTAGAAGCTCCGGCGGCGGGGCAGCTGCCCTTGTCCCGCCGCCGGCGTACCCCTCGATATCGATCCGTTAAGGCGTCCGCTCTTCCCATGAGAGCGTTCTCACGCCACGATGCAGTCGCCCTCCCGGCTCAGGGGAGGGCATCCGCCAACAGATTCACAGGAGGAACCGATGCGAGCACGACGTACAGTCGCGCTGGCCCTCACGGGCTTGCTCGCGGCAGCCGCTCTGGCTGCTTGTAGCAGCGGGGACGGGAAGTCCGGCAGCTCCGGCGACAACGGCTCGGGCACCGCCGCGACCGTTCTGAACATCGGCATGCCCAACGGTCCGCAGACCGAGAACCACAACCCGTTCCTCGGCTCCTCCTCGGGCGCCTCCTTGGGCTACCGCTGGATGATCTTCGAGCCGCTGGTGATGATCAACGGGATCAAGCCGACCGAGCCCGGCAAGCCCTGGCTGGCGACCGAGTGGAAGTGGGACGCCAACTACACCAAGCTCTCGCTGACGATCCGCGAGGGCGTGAAGTTCTCCGACGGTCAGCCGATGACCGCCGACGACGTGGCGTACTCGTTCCAGATCCGCAAGGACAACGAGGGCCTCAACCAGGACGCGATCCCGTACGGCACGATCACCGCGTCCGGCAACAAGGTCGACCTGACCTTCACCCGGTCGCAGTTCACCAACCAGAACAAGATCCTGACCGTGTTCGTGATCCCGAAGCACCAGTGGTCAACGCTCAAGGACCCGAGCCAGGACACCCTGAAGAGCCCGATCGGCACCGGTCCGTACACGGTGAAGTCGTTCACCCCGCAGACCACCACGCTGACGTTGCGCGACTCGTACTGGCAGGACCTCCCGAAGGTCAAGGAGCTGCGGTACACGTCGTACAACGACAACAACGCGCAGACCACCGCGCTGGCCAACGGCGCGTCGGAGTGGAGCTTCGTCTTCGTCCCGAACGTGAAGGCCGTCTACCAGGACAAGGACCCGAAGAACCACAAGCTGTGGTTCCCGGCGAACCTCGGCATCCACGGTCTGTGGATCAACACCACCCGCAAGCCCTTCGACAACCCGGCGTTGCGGCGCGCGATGAACCTGGTGATCAACCGCGACGACATCTTCCAGCAGGGCGAGGCCGGGTACTTCTACCCGAAGGTCGAGTCCATGACCGGCATCCCGACGCCGGCCGGTGAGTCCTTCATCGCCCCGGAGTACAAGGATCTGAAGCACAAGGTCGACGTGGACGCGGCCAAGAAGGAACTCACCGACGCCGGGTTCAAGCTCGAGGGCGACGCGCTCAAGGACCCGACCGGCAAGCCGGTGACGATCACGCTGACCGACCCGGCCGGCTGGTCCGACTACGTCACCGACCTGGAGATCATCAAGGACAACCTGTCCACGATCGGGATCAAGGCGACCGTCGACAAGGCCAACCAGGACGCCTGGTTCAAGAACATCGACGAGGGCAACTTCGACGCCGCGATGCACTGGACGAACGGCGGCGCGACGCCGTACGACATCTACCAGAACATCATGGACGGCAAGATCCTGAAGCCGGTCGGCAAGGGCGGCGTGAGTGGCAACTACGGGCGGTTCAACAGCCCGGAGGCGACCAAGGCGCTCGACCAGTACGCGAACGCCGCGGACGACGCGGCCCGCACCGCCGCGCTGAACACGCTGCAGAAGATCATGGTCGAGCAGATGCCGATCATCCCCACCTCGGCGTCCAACGTCGGCGGTCTCTACAGCACCAAGAACTGGGTCGGCTGGCCCGACGAGCAGAACCAGTACGGGCCGGCACAGCCGACCCAGCAGAACGCTCTGCAGATCATCCTGAACCTCAAGCCGGCCGGCAGCCAGTAATTCGGACCGCGGCGCCGGAGGGCTCTCCTCCGGCGCCGCGAGCCGTGATTGGAGTCTTATGACGGTCACCGAGACCGAGGTTGTCCTGGAGGCCGAGGGCCTCACCAAGCATTTCCCGGTACGGCGCGGACTCCGCGACCTGCTCACCCGCGAGCACAAGGCCGTGCACGCGGTGGACGACGTGAAACTCACGCTGCGCCGGGGCCGGGTGACCGCGCTGGTCGGCGAGTCCGGTTCGGGCAAGTCGACCGTGGCCCGGCTGCTCGCCCAGTTGTACGCGCGGACGTCGGGTGACATCCGGCTGCACGGCGAATCGGTGACGGTACGCGGCGGCCGCAAGTTCCGCGCGTACTGCCGCCAGGTGCAGATGATCTTCCAGGACCCGTTCGCCTCGCTGAACCCGACGCACACCGTGCGGTACCACCTGACCCGGTCGCTGCGCATTCACGGTCGCGCGGGCGACCTCGAGGACAACCTGCGCGACCTCCTGGTGCAGGTGCAACTCACTCCCCCGGAGCGCTACCTGGACAAGTTCCCGCACGAGCTCTCCGGTGGTCAGCGGCAGCGCGTGTCGATCGCCCGCGCGCTCGGCGCGGACCCGGAGGCGCTGCTCGCCGACGAGCCGGTCTCGATGCTCGACGTGTCGATCCGCCTCGGCGTACTGAACCTGCTGCGGGACCTGAAAGAACGACTCAACCTCGCCATCCTCTACATCACCCACGACATCGCCTCGGCCCGGTATTTCGCCGACGAGACGCTGGTGATGTACGCCGGCCGCATGGTCGAGGGCGGCGACTCCGAGACCGTCACGCAGAACCCCGCGCACCCGTACACGCGACTGCTGATCGAGAGCGCGCCGGATCCCGATCGACTCGGCGAGCTGAGCAAGCCCGAGGACCAGGCCGGCGGCGAACCGCCCAGCCTGATCGCGCCGCCGGGCGGTTGCCGGTTCAATCCGCGCTGCGTGCACGCGATGCCGAAGTGTGCGACCGATCTCCCGCCCCGCTTCGAGCTGCCGGCCCAGGGTCACTGGGCCGCGTGCTGGCTCTACGAAGAGGGGGCCACGAAGTGAAGTTCCTCCTGCAGCGGCTGGCGTTCTACGTCTTCACCGCATGGGCCGCGCTGACCATCAACTTCTTCATCCCGCGGCTGATCCCGGGTGACCCGGTGACGTCGCTGATCAACAAGTTCCAGGGCCAGATGAGCACCGACGCGATCAACTCGCTGTACGTGCTGTTCGGCCTGGACAAGAACGCGTCGATCGGGAGCCAGTACGTCGACTACTGGGGGCAGGTGTTCCACGGCGACCTCGGGCTGTCTTTCACGTTCTTCCCGACCCCGGTCTCGGAGATCCTCCGGCAGAGCCTGCCGTGGACGATCGCACTGGTCGGCATCACCACGTTCGCCAGCTTCATGATCGGTACGTCGCTCGGCGTGCTGGCCGGCTGGCGGCGCGGCTCGATCATGGACGGACTGTTGCCGGTGACAACATTCCTGTCGTCGATCCCGTACTTCTGGCTCGGTCTGCTGGCGATCACGCTGCTCGCCGGACCGGACAGCTTCTTCCCGTCGTCCGGTGGGTACGAACCGGGGTTGGTCCCGTCGTGGAACGCCGAGTTCATCGGCAGCGCCGTACAGCACAGCCTGCTGCCGGCGATCACGATCCTGATCTCGTCGGTGAGCGGCTGGATCCTCACCATGCGGAACATGATGGTGACGGTGGCCTCCGAGGACTACATCACCGTCGCGCACGCCAAGGGCTTGCCCGAGCGCCGTGTGATGGTCAGCTACGCGGCCCGGAACGCGCTGCTCCCGAACGTTTCCGGTTTCGCGCTGTCGCTCGGCTTCATCGTCGGCGGCACGCTGCTGGTGGAGATCGTGTTCTCCTACCCGGGCATCGGCTACAACCTGTTCCAGGCCGTCGGCGCGAAGGACTACCCGCTGATGCAGGGCGTCTTCCTGGTGATCACGCTGTCGGTCCTGGTGGCCAATCTGCTCGCCGACGTCGCGTACCTGCTCCTCGACCCGCGTACCCGGAAGGAGGGCTGACGTGTCCGCACCCACCAGCACCATCACCGCGGTCACGCCGGAGGGCCCGGAAGTCGCGGCTGTTCCGGCCAAGCGCCGCCGGTTGCGGTTCGTCGCGAACCCGAAGGCCGCGACCGGTCTGGTCGTACTCGCGTTCTTCTGCCTGATCGCGATCATCGGCCCGTGGATCGCGCCGTTCGACCCGTCCGCCCGGAGCAGCGACCTGATCCAGGCTCCGTCCGGCAAGCACTGGTTCGGTACGACGCACCTCGGCCAGGACATCTTCAGCCAGGTGCTCGTCGGCACCCGCGGCGTGATGTTCGTCGGTCTCCTGGCAGGCCTGGTCGCGACCACGTTGTCGATCCTGATCGGCGTCAGCGCGGGCTTCCTCGGCGGCGCCGCGGACGACAGCCTGTCCGCGTTGTCCAACGTTTTCCTGGTGATTCCGGCGCTCCCGCTGATCATCATCGTCGCCTCGACGATCCCGTCGGCCGGTGACCTGATGGTTGCCTTGGTCATCGGTTTGACGTCGTGGGCGTGGGGCGCTCGGGTACTGCGGGCGCAAACGTTGTCCTTGCGCCGGCGGGACTACGTCGAGGCCGCGCGGGCGACCGGTGAGAGCACTTGGCGGATCATCACGTTCGAGATCATGCCGAACCTGACCGCGATCATCGCGTCCGGATTCGTCGGCACGGTGATCTTCGCGGTGATGTCCGAGATCACTCTGGCCTTCATCGGAATCTCGACGATCTCCGAATGGAACTGGGGCACGATCCTGTTCTGGGCGCAGAGCCAGCAGGCGCTCGCGCAGGGCGCGTGGTGGTGGTTCGTCCCGGCCGGGCTCGCGATCGCGGTCCTCGGTACGGCGCTGTCGCTGATCAACTTCGGCATCGACGAGTTCGTCAGCCCGCGGTTGCGGTCGAGCGGTCACACCCGGGTAAAGACGAAAGACGGGCACTCGGTGCGGATGCGGGTCGGGTTCACGCCCGTCCTGTCGTCGAAGGCCGCGCCGGTGACTCCCGTCGTACCCCGTCGTGAGGAGGAGGTCGCGTGAAGACGCCGGTGCTGGAGATCAAGAACTTTCACGTCGACTACGGGCTCGGGGACGAAGCGGTGCAGGCGGTGCGGGACGTCACGCTGACACTGCACCGCGGCGAGGTACTCGGGCTGGCCGGCGAGAGCGGCAGCGGGAAGTCGACGCTGGCGTACGGCGTGACACGGCTGCTGCCGCCGCCCGGCGTGATCAGCGGCGGGTCGGTCGTCTACCACCCGCCGAGCGGCGATCCGTACGACGTGATGGCGCTGACCGACACGGAACTGCGGAAGTTCCGCTGGGCCGAGACGTCGATCGTGTTCCAGGGCGCGATGAACTCGCTGAACCCGGTGCACAAGGTCTCGACCCAGATGCTCGACGTGATCAAGGCGCACGAGCCGCAACTGACGCCGCAGGCCCGGATCGCCCGGGCTCAGGAAATGCTGAAACTCGTCGGGATTTCCGCGGACCGGATGGACGCGTACCCGCATCAGCTGTCCGGCGGGATGCGGCAGCGGGTGATGATCGGGATGGCGCTCGTCCTCGAGCCGCAGGTCGTGATCATGGACGAGCCGACGACCGCGCTGGACGTCGTGATGCAGCGGCAGATCCTCGCGCAACTGGTCGAGCTGCGCGAGCGGCTCGGGTTCTCGGTGCTGTTCATCACGCACGACCTGTCGTTGCTGGTCGAGTTCTCCGACCGGATCGCCATCATGTACGGCGGCCGCATCGTCGAGGAAGCCCGCTCTGCGGATCTGTACAAGGACTCCCTGCATCCTTACAGCGAAGGTCTGCTCAAGTCCTTCCCCGCCTTGCGTGGCGCCCGCCGGGAGCTCGCCGGAATCCCAGGCTCCCCGCCGGACCTCCGCGGAATGCCTTCTGGGTGTTCATTTCATCCGCGCTGTCCGCAGGCGTTCGACCGTTGCTCCGCCGAGATTCCTGTCCTGGGCATTCCCTCGGCCCGCAACGATCCCAACCGTTCCGTCGCGTGCTGGCTTCCGGGCCGCACTGCTTAGAAGGGCGACCTATGAACGAGCGAAGCGAGTTCATCATCAAGCACAGAGCATCTCGTGTCTCATCCGCGCCCGGAGCGAAGCGAGGACGTGGATGAGCACAACATCTGTCTCGGGGGCGGCCGAACTGGTCGCGGGGCTTCCGTCCGGATTCCGCTGGGGAGTCGCGACGTCGGCCTACCAGATCGAGGGCGCGATCGCGGAGGACGGCCGGACGCCGTCGATCTGGGACACGTACTGCCGGGTGCCGGGTGCGATCGACAACGGCGACGTGGGTGACATCGCCTGCGACCACTACCACCGGATGCCGCAAGACGTTGCCCTGATCAAGGACCTCGGCCTGGACACGTACCGGTTCTCGGTGGCGTGGCCGCGGGTCCAGCCGCGCGGCAAGGGCCCGGTGAACCCAGCCGGGATCGGGTTCTACGACCGGCTCGTCGACGAGTTGCTTGCCCAGGGCGTCGATCCCTGGGTGACGCTGTACCACTGGGACCTGCCTCAGGAGCTCGAGGACGCGGGCGGCTGGCCCGTGCGCGACACGGCGTACCGGTTCGCGGAGTACGCGATGCTGGTGTTCGACGCGTTGAAGGACCGGGTCAACACCTGGACGACGCTCAACGAGCCGTGGTGCTCGGCGATGCTCGGCTACGCGTACGGCGCGCATGCTCCGGGACGGCGCGAGTACCCGGCAGCGTTGGCCGCCGTACATCATCTGCTGCTCGGGCACGGTCTGGCGACCCGGGCGATGCGCGAGGCGTCACCGCGCAAGCTCGATATCGGCATCACGCTGAACGTCGCGACGTCGTACCCCGCTTCCGATGCGGAGCCGGACGTCGACGCGGCGCGGCGCGCGGACGGGATGGGGCGGCGGATCTACCTCGACCCGCTGGTGCACGGGCACTACCCGGCCGACGTGGTCGCGGACCTCGCGCGGGAAGGGGTCGAGCTGCCGATCGAGGACGGCGACCTGGAGATCATCGCGGCCCCGATCGATGTCCTCGGGGTGAACTACTACTTCAGCCAGAAGTTCACCGGGTACGCCGAGGACGGCAGCACCGAAGACGCTCAGGGCCTTCCAGTAAGTCGCGACGTACCGCTGGGCAAGCCACGCACCGCAATGGACTGGGAGATCGTCCCCGAGGGATTCACCGACCTCCTGCTCAGCATCGCCCGCGACTACCCCGGCCTCCCGATGGTCATCACCGAGAACGGCTCCGCCTTCGAGGACGTGCCCGACGAGAACGGCTACGTCGACGACACCGACCGCACGGCGTACTTCACGTCTCACCTCGGCGCGGTAGCCGACGCCATAGCCCAAGGCGCCGACATCCGCGGCTACCTGGCCTGGTCCCTGCTGGACAACTTCGAATGGGCCTACGGCTACGTCAAACGCTTCGGCATCATCCGAGTCGACTACGAAACCCAGAAGCGAACCCCCAAAGCCAGCGCCTACTACCTCAAGGAGCTCGCCGAGCGGCACCGGAGCGAGTAGGCCTTAGCTGGCGAATGTGGAGAACTCGTGGAGATTGTGGTCTCCACGGGCTCTCCAAGTTTCGGGGCTCCGGGCGGCGGAGAGTCGACCCCATCACTTGAGGATGGGGGCGGACGATGTACGACGTGGTGGTGGTCGGGGCCCGGTGCGCGGGGGCTGCGACCGCGAGATTGCTGGCCGGGACCGGCCGCGACGTGGTGATCGTCGACAAGGCGCGGCTGCCGAGCGACACGGTGTCGACCCACGGGCTGCTGCGCGGCGGCGTGGTCCAGCTGTCCCGCTGGGGCCTGCTCGATCGCGTCTTCGCGACCGGCGCACCCGCGATCACGCAGGTGCTTTTCGACATCGAGGGGGACTCGAAGGTACGGCGGATCAAGCAGCGGGCCGGTGTGGACAGCCTGGTCGCACCACGCCGGTACGTGCTGGACGAACTACTCGCGGACGCCGCCGTGGAGTCGGGCGCGGAACTCCGGACCGGGGTGACCGTGACCGGACTGCTGCGCTCGGACGACGGCCGGGTCGCCGGCGTCGCCGGCCATGACGCGAACGGCGGCCGAGTCGAACTGCCCGCCCGCCTCGTGATCGGCGCGGACGGCCGCGGGTCACGGATGGCCGACCTCGTCGGCGCCGAGAAGCTCGAGCAGTTCACCTCGCCGTGCGCCGTCTTCTACACCTATGTATCCGGTCTCGCACCGGATACCTACGCGTTCCACATCGGGAAGGACACGTTCGCCGGTGTCTTCCCGACCAATGACGCCGCCTGCGTCTGGCTGATCCGGCCCACCCCGCTGCTCGAACCGGTCCGTACGGCCGGCTCCCACCGGTCGAAGGCCTTCGTCGAACAACTCGACCTGCTCGTTCCCGACCTCGGCGAACGAGTGCGCGCGGGCCGCATCACCGAGCGACTCCGCGGTACGGCGAACCTGCCGAACTACCGCCGTCGATCCCACGGTCCGGGGTGGGCGCTGGTCGGAGACGCCGGTTACCACCGGGACCCGATCACCGGGCACGGCATCACCGACGCTTTCCGGGACGCCGAACTGCTGGCGACCGCTGTCGACCAGGACGATCTGCCGTCGTACCAGGGGATCCGGGACGTGATGGCTCGCGAGGTCTTCGACCTGACCCGCGCACTGACCGCCTTCCCGGCACCGGAGCGCTTCGTCGAGCTGCAACTGCAGCTCAGTGACGCGCTCGAACGCGAGGCCGACACGCTCGCCTCGTTTCCAGAACTCACCGCACTTGCCGCTTGAAGGGACCAGCACCATGACCGCAACCACGACCGACAAGAGCCGCAACGGAGTCGACGTCGCCACCTTGTTCGCAACGCTCGACGCCGTCAAGGCCCAGCCGGAGATCGCCCGCTTCCAGTTCCGCGCCACCAACCGGTGGATCAGCGGCACCCACAACCGCGGCACGATCAACGGGTACTACGGAGCAGGCCAGGAGAACACGCGCTCCGCCGACTTCACCTTCGACGCCGATCACCCGCCGGTACTGGTCGGCGGCGACAACGGCCCGACCCCGGCCGAGCACCTGCTGCACGCCCTCGCGGCGTGCCTGACCGCGGGTCTGGCCAACATCGCGGCGGCGCGGGGCATCGACCTCGAGGAGGTCACGTCGACGGTCGAAGGCGACATCAACCTGCTCGGCATCCTCGGGCTCGACCCCGAGGTCCGCAACGGGTACGAGGCGATCCGCGTCGTGTTCCACGTGAAGGGCGACGCCGAGGCGGAGAAGCTCCGCGCCCTCGTCGAGCAGTCCCGCAGCCGCTCGGCGGTGTACGACGTGATCACCCACGGCGTACCGGTATCGATCGACGTCGCGACAGCCTGAGGGGTCGCGCAAAGAGGTGGCGCGCAGCAGGCGTCACCTCTTTGCGGACCTCTAACTCACCGCGGCGCGCAGAAGACGCCGTCGGCGACCGGCTCCGTCGCGATGCCCGAGCCGGCCAGCAGGTCACGTACCCCCGAGGTCAACCACACCGACCCCGGGGGTGCGTCGTCGGCGAGCCCGATCGCGACCTGTACGCCGTACGCGTCGAGCTCGCGTTCGTCCTTGGGTACTTCGGCGATCGCGACACCGAGCCGGTCGCCGTCCCGCAACTGGGCAAGCCCCGCGCGCACCGCGGTGGCCGGACCGTCGAACAACACCACCGGCCGGCCGGCCGGGCCGACGCGGCGACGGCCACCTGCCGCGGACAAGCCGGCCACCATGTCGTCCGACCGGGTGCCGGCCGGTACTACGACCGCGGCGAGCGCCAGCGGGCGCGCAACCGGATCGGGAAGATCGCGCAGAAACCCCTCGATCGCGTCGAGGATCTGATCCGGGTTCCCGGAGACGAAGTGGTCGTTGCCTTCCAGCTGCTCGAACCGCGCACCGGGGATGCGATCCGCGAGGTACCGCGAACCGCCGATGTCGACCAGTGCGTCACCGGACCGATGCAGTACCAGCGTCGGAACCCGTACGGCGGGCAACGCGTCGCGGACGTCCACGAGCGAGTTCATGTCCATCAGCGCCCGGACGGTCGACGGTGTCGCAGACGCTCGCATCCGCTGCGCCCACCAGCGCCGCATCGGCTCGTCGGCCGACGGACAGCGCAGCACCATGTCGGCTTCCCAGTCCCACTTGTTCACGAGGAGCTGGGTGTACGCCTCCCGCTCCTCCTGGGGCTGCGCCCACGGATAGTCCTCGGACCACACCCGCTTGGCGTAGGTGCCGTACAGGACCAGCCCGGCCACCCGCTCCGGGTGCGCAGCCGCGCCCAGGATCGACATCGGGCCGCCCTCGGAGTACCCGACCAGCACGGCCCGGCGCGAGCCGACCGCGTCCATCACCGCGAGGACGTCGTGCATCCGCGTCTCGACGTCGGGGATGCCGGACGGCCGGTCCGACATCCCGGTGCCGCGCTTGTCGAACCGGATCAGCCGCCCGAAGGACCCGAGCCGGTGCAGGAAGTGCGCGTGCCGGGGATCCGCCCAGTCGAGCTCGAGGTGCGAAATGAAACCCGACACCAGCACGATGTCGAGATCGCCGCCGCCGGTCACCTGGTAAGCGATGTGGAGCCCATCGCTGACCGTGTACCTGATCGGCTCGGCCGGCCGCAGCCCGGACTGCGTCTCGACCGGCGCGACGAACCGGTAGCCGCGGCCGTGCAGCGTGCGGATCATCCGCTGGCTGTGACCGTCGTCCCCGAGCGCCCGCCGTACCTGCTTGATCCGGCTGGTGACGGCCGTCTCGCTGACGAAGCGACCACCCCAGACGCTGTCCATCAGTTCCTCTTTCGGAACCACCCGATCACGGTGCGAGACGAGATACGCCAATACGTCGAACGCCTGCGGCTCCAGCGGCACAGGGGCCCCACCCCGCCGTACCTCGAACAACGCCGGGTCGAACTCCAGGTCCCCACCAAACCCAAGCACCACACTCCGACTATGCCGAACCAACTACCCGAAGTCAGCAAGTCGCAGTTCAACTCCGAGGTCCTCGGTGCGTTGGCGGGTGTCTTCGGACAGCTCGCTGTCGGTGATGATGACGTCGAGCTCCTCCAGCGGCGCGACCTGGAATTTCGAGGCGGTGCCGTACTTCGTGCTGTCTGCCAGGAGGACCGTGGTGGCGGCGGATGACATCGCGGCGCGTTTTAGGTCGACCTCGTCGAGGGTGGGGGCGCTGTGACATCGGTGCTAGTGGTACCCCGGACGCGTTGTATTGCCGCAGACTCGTCCCATGATCCCTGTACCCGCTCTCCTCTCCCCCGCCGACGGATCCTTCACCCTCACCGCATCCTCCGGAGTCGCCGCGCCGCCTGAACTCGCCGGCCCCGTTGCCCGCTTCGTCGAGGATCTGCAGCTCGACTGCGGTCTCGCGCTGGCCGGCGACTCGGGTATCACCGTGGAGCTCGGCCCGGTGGACGACGTACCGCCGGCTGCTGGTGTGCGTGCTGACGGTTCGGATGTTGACGAGCGCCACGGGCTGGAGGTGACGGTCGAGGGCGTCCGGATCTGGGGGCCGACGCCGGAAGCTGTCCATCGAGGCCTCACCTCGCTTCGCCAGCTCGTCTCCGCTCAGTTGCAGGACGGTACGGCGGTGCTGCCGGCCGCTCGGATCGTCGACGGGCCGCGGTTCGCGTGGCGTGGGTTGTCGCTCGACGTCGTACGGACGTTCCACGCGCCGGCCGAAGTACGGCGAATCATCGACATGCTCGCGCTGTACAAGCTCAACGTGCTGCACCTTCATCTCACCGACGACCAGGGCTGGCGGGTCGAAGTACCGTCGCGGCCCGCGTTGACCGAGGTGGGTGCAACCGGCGCGATCGGGGATCGTCCCGGTGGGTTCTACAGCCTGGCGGAGCTGGCCGAGCTCGTCGCGTATGCGGCCGACCGGTACGTGACCGTCGTACCCGAGATCGACATGCCCGGGCACACGTCGGCGGTGTTCAAGGCGTACCCGGAGCTGGGGCCGTCGGAGGCGCAGTCGATTGACCTGGGCAACGGCGACAGTCTGCATCTCGGCACGCTCGATCCCGGCCGGGATGAGACGTGGGCGTTCGTCGAGGAGGTTCTGGACGCGGTCATCCCGCAGTTCCCGCGGAGTGCGTACGTGCACATCGGCGGTGACGAGACCTGGGGCATGGCCGACGAGGACCACGCGGCGTTCGTCGAGAAGGCGTCTGCGCTCGTCCGGGAGCGCGGGAAGAAGGTTGTCGGCTGGCAGGAGATCGCGCGCGCGAAACTCGACTCCGAGGATGTCGTGCAGTACTGGCTGGATCTCGACATCGACAAAATGGGCGAGAACCCGGACGCCCCGACGCCGCCCGCGGACCTGCTGCCGGTGCTGGTCGAGGCGCTACGCAAGGCGAAGTACGACGCCCCGAAGGCGCTCGAGCAAGGCGCGAAGCTGATCGTCTCCCCGGTGACCTGGCTGTACTTCGACCGCCCGCACGCCGACACATCCGCCGACCCCGAACAGGAGAAGGCCCGCGAACGCCTGGGCCTCGAGTTCTACGGCGCCGCCTCCATCGAACACGGCATCTCCTGGGACCCGGCCGACATCGTCGACCCCGACCAGATCGCCGGCATCGAGGCCGCCATCTGGTGCGAAACGGTCACCAGTTCCGACGACCTGGAACTCCTGCTGCTCCCCCGCATCCCCGGCCTCGCGGAAAAGGCCTGGTCCCGCCAGACCACCAACTGGCCCGAGTACGCCACCCGGCTCGCCCAGCAGTCCCCCACCTGGCGCAACCGCACCTGGACCTGGTTGCAGTCAACCGAGGTGGACTGGAAGTAGGAACTGCGGACCTGTGCCACTGACCAACCCAGCGGACGGGGCATCGCCGACACGCTGTCGAGCGTGGGCCCGCGGGACCACGGGCAGTTGGTGAGTGCCACACGTCCGGATCTGCAGGCCATCACAATCGCCCGCCCAGGGCCGGTCCCCGCGGGCCGTCCTTTGGAGGCGGTGATTGTGATGGCCTGGCGATCCGCGCCCAGTCCACTCAGGTCGCCAGCAGGTGGCAGTAGGTGCGGCCCAGTCGGCGCGGTCGTTGTAGCCGCCGTCACAGGTGGCAATATTAATTCGTAAATTACTAGCAAATCGCTTGACCGGGCACTGTGGTTCACGGTCAACTGATGCCTCGTTCATCGGTTGGAAGCGGCCTGCCTCCGTGCTTGGGCAGGAGCGGATCGAAGGAGGCGCGGGTGCGGCTGGCTGGGCGGGTGATCGTGGTGACCGGAGCCGCGTCGGGGATCGGCGCGGCCTGCGTCGAGCGGGCTCTGACCGAGGGCGCGCAGGTCGTGCAGGTCGACGTACATCCCTGCAAGGACGTGCCGGGCAAGGCGATCAGCGTCGTCGGCGACGTGTCGTCGCAGGACACCTGGGCGGAGGTCCGGTCCCGCGGCCGTGACGAGCTCGGCCCGATCGACGGCCTGGTCAGCAACGCGGTCGTCGTCGACGTGAAGCCGGCTCACGAGCTGTCGCCGCCGTCCTGGCAACGCCAGCTCGACGTCAACCTGACCGCGGCCTTCCTCGGTTTCCAGGCCGTGTACGACGACCTGGTCGCGAACGCCGGCTCCGTCGTACTGGTCTCCTCGGTCCACGCGATCGCAGGCCTCCCCGGACATCCGGCGTACGCCGCGACGAAGGGCGCACTGATCTCGCTCGGACGCCAACTGGCTGTCGAATACGGTCACTCGATCCGGGTGAACACCGTGCTTCCGGGCCCGGTCGTCACCGCGATGTGGGACCGCGTCGACACCGAGGGCCGCGAACGCAGTGCACAGGCGACGGCACTCGGACGGCTCGGCCAGCCGGACGAGGTCGCCCAGGCGGTGGCGTTCTTACTGTCGTCCGAGGCGTCGTTCGTGACGGCAGCCAGCCTGGTGGTCGACGGCGGATGGTCCGCGGTGAAGGACTCGGCGTGAGGGAGAGCGGTGTGACGGGGATTCAGCGCGGGGTTTCGCGCGGGCTGCACGGGCAGATCGTGGAGGTGATGGCGGAGCGCATCCTGTCCGGCCAGATCCCGGAGAGGGCGACCATCAACGTGACCGAACTGCAGTCCGACCTCGGGGTCAGCCTGACCGCGGTCCGGGAGGCGTTGAAGGTACTGACCGCGAAGGGCCTGGTCGACGCGCGGCAGAAGCGTGGCACGTTCGTCCGGCCGCGCTCCGACTGGAACCTGCTCGACGCGGACATGATCCGTTGGCACTTCAAGGACGCCGACGCCCGGCCCGAGCTGCTCGAGGAGCTGCACGAGGTGCGCGGGATCGTCGAGCCGGCAGCGGCTCGGCTGGCCGCGCTGCGATCCGACGACGCGGACCTCACGGCACTTGACGAGGCACTCGCGGCGATGGAATCCGCGGGTGACAACGTGGCCGCGGCGGCCGCGGACCTCGCGTTCCACCGCGCGCTGCTCGCGGCAACGGGCAACGAACTGCTGACCAAGATGGAAGTGATCATGGAAACCGGGCTCGCCGACCGCGATCGGCTGGTGCACAAGCTGAAGCCGTCGGACGATCCGGTGCCGAGCCACCGGCGCGTCGTGGATGCGGTCCGCGCGCACGATCCCGAGGCCGCCGAACTCGCGATGCGGGAACTGCTCGCGAAGGCGGCCGAGGACCTCACCGAGGTCCGCGGATCGACCCGGCGGCGGCGCCGGTGAAGATCGAGAGGATCGAGACGTTCCTGGTTCCGCCGCGCTGGTTGTTCTGCCGGATCGAGACGAGCGACGGTGTGGTCGGGTGGGGCGAGCCGGTCGTCGAAGGGCGCGCCGAGGTCGTCCGGGCCGCGATCGACGTACTGTCGGAGTACCTGATCGGCCAGGATCCGCTGCAGATCGAGCGACACTGGCAAGTGCTGACGAAGGGCGGCTTCTACCGGGGTGGGCCGGTGCTGAGCAGCGCGGTCGCCGGGCTCGATCATGCGCTGTGGGACATCGCCGGGAAGGTGTACGGCGCTCCCGTCGCCGCGCTCCTCGGCGGGCGGGTCCGGGATCGGGTCCGCGTCTACGCCTGGGTCGGCGGGGACGAACCGTCCGCGATCGGTGAGTCCGTCGCGGAGCAGGTCGCGGCCGGGATGACGGCCGTGAAGATGAACGCCAGCGGGCAGATCCAGACCTCGCCGTCCGTTGCCGAGGTCAACGACATCGTCGACCGGCTCGCTGCCGCTCGTGCGGTCCTCGGGGATTCCCGCGACGTCGCGATCGACCTGCACGGACGGGTCGGCGTGGCCGCGGCGCGGCGGATCCTGCACGCGGTCGAGGACCTGCAGCCGATGTTCGTCGAGGAGCCGGTGCTGCCGGAGCAGATGGCACACCTGGCCGAGGTGGTCGCGACGTCGACGGTGCCGGTTGCTCTCGGCGAGCGCCTGTACCACCGGTCCGACTTCATGGCGCCGCTGAACGCCGGCGTCGCGGTCGTGCAGCCCGATGTCTCGCACGCCGGCGGGATCTCCGAGCTGCGACGCATCGCCGTACTCGCGGATTCCCATGGTGCACTGCTCGCGCCGCATTGTCCCCTCGGGCCGATCTCGTTGGCGGCCTCGTTGCAGGTGTCGTTCGCGACGCCGAACTTCCTGATCCAGGAGCAGAGCCGGGGCATCCACTACAACGTGACGAGCGACCTCACGTCGTACGTCGTGGATCCCGCGCCGTTCACCTGGGTCAATGGTCACGCGGAGTGGAATCCCCTGCCCGGCTTGGGAATCACGGTCGACGAGGAGGCCGTCCGCGCCGCGGACCGAACCGGCCACGCCTGGCGCAATCCGGTGTGGACCCACGAAGACGGATCATTCGCCGAATGGTGACCATCGACGCTGCCGACGGTGGCCGCTGGACCTCTCTGCAGCTCGGTGGCCGCGAATGGCTCTGGGCCGGACCCGGCCTGATCACCGGCCCGCGTACCGATCTCGCCACCTTCATCGACGCGGGCGGCGTCGACGAATGCTTCCCCACCGTCCGCGGGTTCCCTGACCACGGCGGTCTCTGGAATCAGCCGTGGGACGGGACCGTCGCGTACGACGACGCGATCCTGACGCGGGCGTTCACCGCCGGCGCGGACACCGTCAGCGTCGACTACCACTTGGAGGCTCCGGCCGGCTACCGCTTCATCTGGGCCGCCCACGCGCTCCTCGACTGCGTGCCCGGCGCAACCATCTCCGTCCAACCCGGGACCGAGTGCCGCCTGTATCCCGAGGCCGCTCCGTGGTTGCCGTGGACCTGGCCGGGCGACGCTCCCTGGGTGACCGCCGTCTGGCCCACCCCTCTCGAACTCGGAACCTTCGGCCCGACCGACGGGACTGCTGCAGGCGCGGTCCTGGTGGACTGCCCGACTGTCGCGGTCCGCGATCGGGGCTCCGAGCTCACCCTGACCTTGAGTTGCCCGGGGCAACCAGTCTCCACCGCACTGTGGCGCAACCAGGGTGGCTTCCCGGACGATGCGCCGTACCGGAGTCTCGGGGTCGAGCCGATGCTGGGCCGCGTGTTCGACCTGGCGACCGCCGGTCCGGGCGACGCCGCGGTGGTGCCGGAGAGCGGTGAACTGACCTGGCGGTTGACGCTGTCCGCCAGGTCAGTGTGATGTCACCCGAGCGGCAGATCGAGTACGGCGTTGGGCACCGACGTGCTGTTGGTGGTGCGGATGCTGTTGAGTTCGGTTGCGGTCAGGGCGCGTTTGTAGATCCGGACCTCGTCCATCGAGCCGTCGAAGTGGTGCGCGCCGTCGAGGCGTTGCCCGACGTACATCTTGAAGGGTCGGCCGGGGCTGACCGATCCGGCCGGGGCCGTGACACTCGCGGCCTGGGCGCCGTCGACCCAGATCGAGAGGGTGCCGGCCTTGCGTTGCAGGGCGACGTGGTGCCAGGCGTTGTCGTTGTAGGCCTTCGTCGTCTGGACGGCCGCCGTGTTGCCGCCGGTGGTGATCAGGCCGCGGATGCGACTGTCCGCGGGCTCGGCGCGGAGCCAGAACTGCGAGAACTCGTTGATGTTGTAGCCCCAGAAGATCGCCTGAGGTGCGGTACTGCCGCCGTACTTGATCCAGGCCATCGCGGTGAAGTCACCCGCGCCGACCGCCAGCGACTCGGCGAACGGGAGCTGGATCGCATCGTCGATGCCGTCGAGGTCTCTCGCCTGCCCGAACTTGCCGGTGACGGCCGTGGTGCCGCCGCGCAGGTAGCTGTCGTTGTGCAGGCCGGACACGTCGGGGGTCGTGGTGCCGAGCGGCGCGTCGGGGTGACCGATGTCGTTCTCGGTGAAGCGGGCGAAGCGGATCTGGTCGCGGGCGTCGACCGTACCGCCTTCGTACAGCAGGCCGATCTCGCCGGTGTCGAGGATCGCCAGGTCGGAGTACCCGGACCAGTCGCTGGTGATTCTGGTGCCCTCGGCAACGGTCTGCCAGGTCTTGCCCTCGTCGAAGCTCGACCGGATCGTCATGTACCGCCGCCGATCCGGATCAGCCGGCGCCGCGAACAGGAGGCGGTTGTACTTGTCGCCCTGGTCGACCGCCCTGAGGCGTTGCAGCGACCCCTGGACGACGGGCGTGGTCAGCCCGGCGATGGTCGCGAACGGCGCGGAAAACGTTTGACCGCCGTCGTTGCTGACCGCGGCCATCCGGCTCGCGCCCGACGTACCGGCGTTGTTGCGTGCACCGGCGTACACACCGCCGTCGACCTTCTCGACGACGCTGATCTCCTGCGGAGTGGCGTCCGAGCGGAGGTCGGTCGCGCCCTTGTGCCACGTCTCTCCGTGGTCGTCGCTGTAGACGAGCTGGCCCGCGTTCTTGCCGGCGCCGTTGTCGTAGTTGGTGCCTGCGACCAGGCGGCCGGCGTGGGCACCGCGGGTGAGCTGGATGCCGTGCACGGGGCCGGTCGCGTACCAGCCCCAGGCCGGGTCGTCGATCTGGTCGCCGATGTTCTTCGCCTTGCTCCACGTCTTCCCGTCGTCATCACTGACCTGGACGTACGGCGTGCGCGGGCGGCTCGTCGTACCGGGGTCCATCGTGCTCAGCAGCACGATCCGGCCGGTCTCGTAGTCGACGATCGGCGCCGGGTTGCCGCGGGTGGCGACCGCGTTCGGGTCGGTGTCGGTGCCGGAGAGGACCGTTTGGGTCGCCGACCAGGTACGGCCGTCGTCCTCGGAACGGCGCATCACGAGGTCGATCTCCTGGGAGTCCGCGCACCACGCGCGGCGGGCCTCGGCGAACGCGAGCAGCGTTCCGGCCTTGGTCTTCACGATCGCGGGAATGCGATAACAGCCGAATCCGGCGTCCCCTTTGTTGAAGAGCACGGTCTGGGTGACGGCGGCTTGAGCCGGCGGCGCCGGGATGGTGAGCGTGGCCAAGGCCAGCGCTATGAGCAGGGCTTTGAGCTTAGGCATGAGCGGATGCCTCCTGAAAGTAAACAACGGGGCGGTTGTCCACTTCGAAATTTAGCCACACATTCGACGTCCACGCCAGACCTCATGGGACGTCCTATGTCTTCATCGATCACATAGGTTGGGGATTATGGATCTGCTTGCCGAACTCCGGAGCCGGAAACTGCTCGCGATCATCCGCGCCGACGGGGCGGACACCGCCTTCGCCTGCGTCCAGACCCTCGTCGAGGCCGGGATCACGGCGCTCGAGGTCTCGCTCACCACGCCCGGCGGCGTCGAGGCGATCGCCAAGGCGCGGGCGCAGTACGACCCGAACATCCTGATCGGCGCCGGCACCGTCGTCACCGCTCTTCAGGCCGACGAGGTGGCCGCCGCGAACGCCGACTTCACCGTCACCCCTGCGATCACGCGCGGCGCCCACCGCTCGGTCGAGCTCGGCCTGCCGCTGCTGTGCGGCGCCCTCACGCCCACCGAGGTCGTGGCTGCCCTGGATCTCGGCGCCACCGCCGTCAAGATCTTCCCCGCCAAGGTCCACGGCCCCAGCTACCTCTCCGAACTCCGCGCACCCCTCCCCGACGCTCCACTCATCGCCGTCGGCGGCATCGACGCGGTATCCGCCCCGAAGTACCTCGCCGCCGGCGCCCTCGCGGTCGGCGTCGGCTCCCCCCTCCTCGGCGACGCCGGCACCGGCGGCTCCCTATCCGAACTAGCAATCCGCGCAAGCACCTTCCGCACCGCCCTCAACGTCTGACGCCAAGGCCCCCGCTCCCGTTGAATTTGCCTGGTTGACCAGGCAATTTGGCTGGTCAACCAGGCAAATCGGGGGTTCCGGACCCTCCACGACGCTCCGGAACCCCGCATTTGGTGGGTGGACCAGGCAAATGGGCTCGGCAGGGGCGGGGAGCCGGCGCAGCCAAAGGGCGATCGGATGGGTCGCCCCTCGTTCTCGGAGTACTGAACGGAGTACCGAAATGACGGATCTGCTGACGCTGGGCGAGACGATGGTGTCGGTGCGGACTGCGCGCCCGATGCGGCTCGGCGGGGACGCGCATCTCTCGATCGCCGGCTCCGAGAGCAACGTGGCGATCGGTGTCGCGCGGCTCGGGCACGACGTCACCTGGCTGAGTGCCGTGGGCAACGACGAACCGGGCCGGCTGATCGAGCGCACTCTCCGCGCCGAGAACGTCGGCACCCGGATCCGGTTCTCCGACGACGCGTTCACTGGGTTCATCGCGTTCGATCAGCCGTCGCACGACATCACCCGTGTGAGCTACCACCGCCGCGGCTCGGCCGCTTCCACTCTCACGCCGGACGAGACCACAGCTGCCGTCATCGCCACAGCGCCGACGCTGCTTCACGTCACCGGCATCACCCCGGCGCTCTCCGACACAGCACGTGCCGCGACGCTGGCCGCCGTACGCACGGCCTTCGCAGCAGGCACCCAGGTCTCACTCGACGTGAACTACCGCGCCCGCCTCTGGACCCGCCCCGAGGCAGCGGCCGCACTGCGCGAACTCCTCCCCCACGTCCACACCGTCTTCGCGTCCGACGACGAACTCGACCTCCTCACCGACGCAGAAGACCCGATCGCCGACCTGCTGAGATCTGTCGGCACCGTCGTTGTGACGGCCGGCGGCAAGGGCGCTTGGTCCCACACCAAAGGCACCGAATCCGTCGACGCGCCGTCGCCTGAGGTACACACCATCCACAGCCCCGCGCTCCCCGTCACCGTCGTCGACAGCATCGGCGCCGGCGACGCCTTCGTCTCCGGCTACCTGTCCGCCACCCTCGACAACCTCGCCCCGGACGCCCGTCTGACCCGAGCCACCACCTCAGGCGCCTTCTGCGTAACGGCGTACGGCGACTGGGAATCCCTCCCGACCCGCGAGAACCTGACGCTCTTGACCCACACCCAGGGCACCGCTCTCCGTTAAGTGGTTCGCCGGAACTGGGCGCGATACTCGCCCGGCGCCTTCCCGGTGTGACGCCGGAACAGGCGGCTGAAGGAGGCCGGGTCCCGGTACCCCACTTCTCCGGCGATGCGGGCGACGGTCCGGCCCGTCGTCTCCAGCAGTTGTCCCGCCCGGCGTACGCGGGCCGCCTGGAGATACTCGAGCGGCGTCACACCCGCCGTCGCACCGAACCGGCGGAGCAGTGTCCTGGAGCTGACATGGAGCTCAGCTGCGAGTCGCTCCAGGTCGTAGGCAGTATCGAGGTGCTGGTCCAGCCAGCGCTTCACCTGGTCCGCGAAGGTCGAGCCCCCGGCCGGGAGGATCGAGTGGTCGACGTACGGCGCTTGCGATGTCCGGGCGTCGTCAACAAGCGCGATCCGCGCGGTTGCGCGCGCCACGGACGCACCGCTGTGCCGACGGATCAGCGTGAGGGCGAAGTCGTACATCGCGCTGAACGCGGCGGTGGTCGTCACCCCTCGATCGGTGATCACCAGTTGATCGGCGCGGACGTCGACCGCCGGGTACCGGCGCGCCAACTGATCGGCGTACAACCAGGATGTCGTGGCGGTACGGCGGTCCAGCGCGCCGGCCTCGGCGAGCAGGAATGCGCCCAGGCAGATGGAAACGACCGCCGCACCGCCGGCCGTGTGCGCACGGATCGCTGCGAGCTCCGGACCGAGGCGGGACAGGACCAGGGCGACATCGACGGCCGGTCCGACCTCGAACCCCGGCACGACCAGGACGTCTGACGGCCGCAACGGGGACACGTCGACCCTGACCTCTCCGGAGGCGAGCACACGACGTCGTGGGGAAACGATCCGTACGTCGTACGCCGGGTCGAGTGATCCACGCACCTGGGCCACGCGCGTCGCCATCGTGAGCAGGTCAGGGACACCGTGCACCTCCGACGCGAAGCAGCCCGGGTACGCAAGGACCGAGATGCGGAGCGGCGGCATGTGGCGAGATTAGCCAGATCCCTGGCGATCCCGCCACTGGCGGCTGCCGTCGTACGGCAGACATTCTCAGGCCATGACGCGAGCCGGCTCCGATGATCCCCTCGACGACTTCGACCATCGGATCGTGGAGGTCGATGGGGTCGCGAAGACGGTCCACGTGATCGGCTCCGGGCCGGCAGTCGTCGTGATGCCGGAGATGCCGGGCATCAGCCCCGACGTCGCGCGACTCGCGCGCTGGGTGCGGGACGCCGGTTTCACCGTGTTCGTACCGTCGTTGTTCGGGGTGGACGGCGCCTACCCGACGGCCGAGGAGGGCGAGGCGATCGTTCGGAGAGCCTGTGTGAGTGCGGAGTTCCGCGTGTTCGC
Source organism: Kribbella soli (assembly GCF_004331345.1). Taxonomy (GTDB): domain Bacteria; phylum Actinomycetota; class Actinomycetes; order Propionibacteriales; family Kribbellaceae; genus Kribbella; species Kribbella soli. The sequence continues at coordinate 232,296 of NZ_SJJZ01000001.1, forward strand.
CGGCGGCGGGACGAGCCCGGTCGGCGACTGGCTGCGCGGTCTGGCCAGGGTTGCTCTGGACGAGGCAGGTGGACCGGGCGTAGGCGCGATCGGACTGTGCTTCACCGGGAACTTCGCACTCACGATGGCGCTCGAGCCGGCGGTGATCGCGCCGGTCGTCAACCATCCGTCTCTTCCGCTGGACGCACCGGGCGAGCTCGAACTCTCGGCGGCCGATGCGGAAACGCTCGCGGAACGGTTCCGGCGCGAGGACCTGCAGGTGCTGGCGTACCGGTTCCAGGGCGACCGGTGGTGCACCGGCCAACGCTTCGCGGCGTACCAGCGGCTTCTGGGTGACGCCTTCCTCGGACGCGTGCTGCCCGCGGAGACCGCGAACCCGGCGCCGCCGCCCTTCTTCCGCGAGGTCGTGGGGTGTGCGCACAGTGTGGTGACCGCGCACTTCGTCGACGAGGCCGGTCACCCGACCGTGCGCGCCCGCGACGAGATCCTTGCCTTCCTCACCGCCAGGCTGACGCCCTCCGCTAGCGCTCCCGGACGGAGTAGGTCAGGTGTGTGACCTTCGGGGAGTGTTCTGCGTGGACCTGCTCGAGGGCTATGCGGCTCGCGTCCACGCCTTCGAACAGGCGTATTCCGGCACCGAACAGCACCGGTGACAAGGCGATCGAGAACTCGTCGATCAGCCCGGCGTTCAGGTACTCCAGGATCGTCTCGCCGCCGCCCGCGACGCGTACGTCGCGGTCGCCCGCGGCTTCACGAGCCTGTTCGAGAGCGGTCTCGATCCCGTCGTTGACGAAGTGGAACGTAGTCCCGCCCGGCCGCTCCCAAGGGTCACGCTTCTCATGCGTCACCACGAATACCGGCGTATGGAACGGCGCCTCCTCCGGCCACATCCGCTCGCCGGCGTCGAACATGCGCTTGCCCATCACACTCACGCCGGTCCGCTCGTACGTCTCCCGCGCGATGTCGTTGTTGCGCCCCTCCTCACCGCCCTTGCCGAGCTTCAGGTTCTCCCGGAAGAACCGCAGCGGAAAGACCCACCGCTGCAACTCCATCCACTGCTTCCCCATCAATTCCTCGGGCGAGTCAGGAGCGATGAACCCGTCCAGCGACATCGACACACCGAAGAACACCTTCCCGGCCATCAGCTCTCCCCTCCCAACCGCGAACCGACGTAGGCAGCCAGGTTGCCCAGCGTCTGCTCACCGCCCTCAACCGCGCCGTACTTCTCGACCGCCTCGTCGCGCAACTCCTTCGTACGAAACACCGTGCGCATCTCGATCCGCGTCGCCGCACCCTCGGGCGCGAACGTCAGCACCGACTCGAACGGGTTCGGATCCTCGCTGGACTCACCGTGCAGCAGCGCAATCCGCTCCGGTACGGCGATCTCGGTCCAGGTGATCCACTCGGCGTAGTCCGTCCCGTCCGGCCCGTGCATCACGAAGTCCCACACCCCGCCGACGCGGAACTCGAACGCCTGAGTGGTCGTGGTGAACCCGTTCGGCCCCCACCACTGCGACAGATGCCGGACCTCGGTGAACGCCTCGAACACCGACTCCCGCGGCGCGTCGATCACCCGAGAGATCACAATCTCCCGCCCGGCCGTCGCCGGTGCTTCTTGTCTGGCCTCTGCCATCAGCTACTCCTCCAGCCGTGTCTGCTTCAGGTCCTGTACGTACGCGTCCAACCGGTCGAAGCTCTCGTTCCAGAACCGCTCGAACCCGCCGGCCCACTCGTGAACCGGCCGCAGCCCCCGCGCATCAAGCCCGTACAGCCGCTGCTTGCCCGCCTTGCGATCCCGCACCAGCCCCACCTCCCGCAGCACCCGCAGATGCTTGGACGCCCCCGGCTGAGTCATCCCCAACTCCTGGGCCAACTCCGTCACCGGCCGCTCACCCGCCCGCAGCAACACCAGGATCTCCCGGCGCTGCGGCTCCGCGATCGCGTTGAACACGTCCGACGTCGTCGCTGCTCGTGCCATGCCCGCAATCATATGCCCATATCGGAATACGTCAAGCAAGGGCGATTGGATGAGCTAAGACGCGTTGTCCTCGGTGGGGAAGAGGATCGGGCTGAGGAGGTAGCGGGAGCGGGACGGGGTCGCCTCGTTCGACAGGACCGGGAGGATCGCGGCTCGCAGGCCCTCGATCAGCTGGTGGAGTTCGGCTTCGGTCAGCCAGATGCCGTGCTGGCGGTAGCCGACGAGGTCCGCGATCGGGTCGGCTCCGTCGCGTTCGACGTACGCGTTGAACTCCGCGACCAGCGCGGCCATCGCCGCGGCGAACCCGCGCCGGTGATCCTCGACCGTCAACTGCTCGAGCTGCTCGGGCGTGATCGAAGCGGACGCGACCCGCAACCGGAAGCGTCGCTCGACGGCGCCCCGCACCCGCCGTTCCTCCGCGACCTCGAGGATGCCGCCCTCGGCGAGCAGCTCGACGTGCCGGTACAGCGTCGCCTTCGACACATCCGCGATCCGCTCCCCCAGCTCAGCGGTCGTCAACGACCGTCCACCGCGCAGCGCATGCACGATCCGCAACCGCACCGGATGCCCCAGCAGTTCCAACGGACCCATGGCCCAACAATCTCACGCCGTGCTACCTTTCTCAAATCATGAGAAAGGTACGCCGATGACCTGGACTCCCCCGCCGTACGCCGATCCGGCCGGCTTCACCGAACACGACATCACCCTGGACGCGGCCGGCCGAACTGTCCCGGGCACGTTGACACTGCCCGCGCACCCGACCGGCCAAGGTGCGGTTCTGCTGACCGGTGGCGGTCCGTTCGATCGCGACGAGACCAGCGGGCCGAACAAACCGTTGAAGGATCTCGCGTGGGGCCTGGCGACTCAGGGCGTCGCGGTCCTGCGCTTCGACAAGGTCACCGCGAACCGGCCCGAAGCGATGGCCGAGCCGGGCTACACGATGACCGCGGAGTACGTGCCGCATGGGATCGCCGCCGTACGGCTGCTGGCCGAGCACGTCGACCAGGTCGTCCTCGTCGGCCACAGCATGGGCGGCAAGATCGCACCGAAGATCGCTGCTGAGGAACCACTCGTCGGCGGGGTCGTGATCATGGCCGGCGATACTCAGCCGATGCAGCATGCGGCGGTCCGCGTCCTGCGCTACCTGGCACAAACAAATCCCGAGGCGGTCCCACTCGAGACCGTGACACTGTTCGAACGGCAAGCGGTCGCGGCCGACAACGTCTCTCCGGAGACTCCGGCGACAGATCTGCCGTTCGGCGCGCCGGCGTCGTTCTGGCTGGATCAGCGCGCGTACGACCCGGTCGTGACGGCGGCGAAGCTCGACGTACCGATCCTTGTCCTGCAAGGCGGTCGCGACTACCAGGTCACCGTTGCCGACGACCTCCCCGCCTGGCGCGCAGGGCTTCCCGACGCCACGATCAAGATCCTCGACGCCGACAATCACCTGTTCTTTCCAGGCGACGGCCCGTCGACGATGGCCGACTACCAGGTCCCCGGACACCTGGACCCGGCAGTCGTCACCACGATCGTCGACTGGTTGCCTTAAGCAAGTAGGGCCGGGTCGGACTCCAGTTCGCGTTCCGGATCCAGGGGCAGGACGATCTTGAAGACGGTACGACCCGGCTCGGACTCGACCCGCAGGTCGCCGTGGTGCTTCTTCACCACGATGCGCCAGGAGATGTCGAGGCCCAGGCCGGTGCCTTCACCGATCGGCTTGGTGGTGAAGAACGGCTCGAAGATGCGGCGCCGGATCTCGTCGGGGATACCCGGTCCGGTGTCGCCGATCTCGACGACAGCGTAGGCGCCGTCCCGGCGGGTGCGGATTGTCAGCGTCCCGGATCCGCCCATCGCGCTCACCGCGTTGTCGATGATGTTCGTCCACACCTGGTTGAGTTCCGCGGCGTACGCCGGGATCGCGGGCAGCTCGGGATCGAAGTCCTTGACGATCTCGTACCCCTGCAGCTTCCCCGACATCATCACCAGCGTCGACTTCAGCAGCTCGCGCAGATCGACGGTCTGGTACGGCGCCCGGTCGATCTGCGAGTACTGCTTCGCCGCACCGACGAGGGTCGAGATCCGGGTCACGGAGTCGTCGATCTCGTTCATCAGCGACTCGGTGTCGATGGTGTACATCAACCACCGCACGGCACCCTCGAGGTACTTCGGCCCGACCGCGGCCAGCACGTTCTCCATCCACGGCACATCCAGGCCGGCGGCGGCGAGCACCGGCGCCACGTCCCAGCTCGCCTGGACGTCGTGGTCGTCGAGCCAGTCCGTCAGCGTGTCCTCGCGGTCGGACAACTCCATCGGCGGGATGTCCTTGTCCTTGTTCTTCTCCAGCCGCTCGACCGCGTCGTCCTGCAACGCGACGATCTGGTGCAGCTTGGTCGCGTCGAGCGTGCCGTCGGCGAGCATCGCCAGCTTCGACCGCATCCCGGACACCCGCTGCCGCAAGGTCGCGGCCGCCCGCACCGCGGCGGCGGCCGGGTTGTTCAACTCGTGGGTCAGCCCCGCGGACAAGGAGCCGAGGGCAAGCAACCGCTCACGCTCGCCGAGCGTCTCGTTGGTCCGCCGCATGCCCATCACGAAGCCCTCGATCAGGTGCACTGCCATCGGGAACCAGGTGTTCATCATCGTCGCCATCGTCTCGGCGCTGATCACGAAGAACTCCGACGGCTCGGTCACCTGCATCGTCGCGGTGTAGGACTTGTGATCGTTGGCGCCGAAGAACGCGTTGAACGCACCGGAGTACACCCCGCGCTGGCCGGTCCGGTTGATCTCCACGAGCTCGCCGTGCGACAGCTTGCACAGCCGGATCTCACCCGAGAGCAGGACATAGCAGCAGGTCGCCTCGTCGCCCTCGTTGAACACGACCCCGTCGTGCACGGACTCGACGTACCCGACCTCGGAGAGCCACTGCAGCTGCTCCTCGGTGAGGCTCTCGAAGAGGAACAGCGTGCGCAACTCGTCAGGAGTCAGCCGCCGCGGCTCCACATCTTGGTCAGTCATCAGAGCATCTCCAGGTATCGGTGCACCAGTGTCACGGCCATCGCTCCGTCGCCGACCGCGGAGGCGACCCGCTTCACCGACTCGGCCCGTACGTCGCCGGCGGCGAACACGCCCGGCATGCTCGTCTCCAGGTGGTACGGCTCCCGCTCCAGCGGCCAGCCCGGCGGTCTGCCGTGCAGGTCGGGTCCGGTGAGCACGAAGCCTCGGTCGTCGCGGAGCAGGTCACCGGGCAGCCAGTCCGTCCGCGGGGCCGCGCCGATGAACACGAACATCCATTCCGTGTCCACCTCACGCTTCTCCCCGGTCTCGCTGTTCAGCAGGGTGAGATGTTCCAGGTGCTCCGAGCCGATACAGGAAACGACCTGCGTGCAGGTGTGCACCTCGATGTTGTCGATCCCGTCGATCTGGTCGATGAGGTACGACGACATCGTCGCGGTGAGCGATGGTCCTCTCACCAGCATATGCACGCGTTTCGCATGCCTCGAGAAATAGACCGCCGCCTGACCGGCGGAGTTCGCCCCGCCGATGATGTACACCTCGGCGCCGGCGCACGCCGGACCCTCGGTGGTGGCCGAGCCGTAGTAGATCCCGCGACCGCACAGGTCGTCGACACCGGGCGCCTGGAGCGTCCGGTACGAGACGCCGGTCGCCAGGATCACCGAGTGCGCTGAGATCTCGCTGCCGTCCGCGAACACCAGCCGCCGCGCGTTGCCGAGCGTGTCGAGCCCGACGACCTGCCGGGTCGTCAACAGCTCGGCTCCGAACCGGACCGCCTGGCGCCGGGCTCGGTCCGTCAACTGCGCGCCCGACACCCCGTCCGGGAAGCCGAGGTAGTTCTCGATCCGGCTCGACTGCCCGGCCTGACCACCAGTCGCCAACTGCTCGACCAGCACGGTCCGCAGGCCCTCACTGGCGCCGTACACGGCTGCACCGAGCCCGGCCGGGCCGCCACCGACCACGACCAGGTCGTAGAAGTCCTTCGCCGGCGCCGTCGACAGACCGACCTTCTGCGCCAGCTCGGCCTCGGACGGCGCGATCATCACCGTGGCGTCGGGCGTGATCACGACCGGCAGCGTCGTACCGTCCACGTCAGCGGCGTCGAGGAGCCGCTTGGCCTCGTCGTCGTCGACGTTCAGCCAGCGGTACGGCACGGCGTTGCGGGCGAGGAAGTCGCGGGCCGCGAACGACGGCGCCGACCAGCGATGACCGATCACTCGGGTCTCGTCGCCGGACGGTTCGGGGGTCGACCGCCACAGGTCGAGCATCGCGTCGACCACCGGATACAGCTTCTCCTCCGGTGGGTTCCACGGCTTCAGCAGGTAGTGGTCGAGGTCGACGACGTTGATCGCCTGGATCGCGGCGTCGGTGTCGGCGTACGCCGTCAGCAGCACCCGGCGAGCCAGCGGGAACAGGTCCATCGCGGCCTCGAGGAACTCGATGCCGGACATCTGGGGCATCCGATAGTCGGCCAGCAACAGCGCGACGGGCTCACCACGGAGCTTCAGCTCCTTCAGTGCGTCGAGCGCCTGCACCGGGTTCTCCGCCCGGACGATGCGGTTCTCCTCGCCGTACCGACGGCGGAGGTCACGGGCGATCGACCGGGAAACGCCCGGATCGTCGTCGACGGTGAGGATCACCGAGCGGGTCGTTGACGCTGTCATGCCTCCTTCATACCAGCGGATGCCTACAAACAGGGATCGGTAATCCACAGGCCCTCGTCCGGTTCGCGAGGGGCTGATCGCGAACCGGACGAGAGGGGCGGCCTACGGGAGGGCGTCGAGGTACGGCGCGTGGCTGTTCTGGAACTCCCAGTTGTAGTAGTGGTCCCAGTTGACCGACCACGTCATCAGCCCGCGGAAGCCCGGCGAAGTACCGCCGCGGAGGCTGTAGCCACCACAGTTCTGGCCCTTCACCAAGCAGTCGAGCGCTTCGTGCACGGCTGCCGGGGCGGTGTAGCCGTTGCCTGCGCTGACCGCTGCCGGGAGCCCGAAACCGATCTGGTCGTCGCGCAGTCCCGGAAACGTCTGACCGGTGTTCGCCACCGGGAAGCCGGCCTTGACCATGTCGGTCATCGCGATGTGGAAATCCGCGCCGCCCATGGTGTGGTACTGGTTGTCCAGCCCCATCACCGGACCGGAGTTGTAGTCCTGGACGTGCAGCACGGTCAGCGAGTCCCGCAAGGCGTGGATGACCGGCAGGTACGAACCGGTCCGGTTGTCGCCGCCGCTGGAGCCGCCGTAGAACTGGTAGCCGACCTGCACGAAGAACGTCTCCGGCGCCATCGACAGCACGAAGTTCGCGCCGTACTTCGCCTTCAATGTCTTCAGCGCCGAGATGAGATTGACGATCACGGGTGTCGTCGGGTTGCGGAAGTCGGTATCGCCCGCGTTCAGATAGAGCGAGTGTCCTTCGAAGTCGATGTCGAGCCCGTCCAGGCCGTAGCGATCGATGATCGCGCTCACCGAACTGACGAACGCGTCCCGGGCCGCGGTTGTGGTCAGCTGCACCTGCCCGTTCGCGCCGCCGATGGAGATCAGCACCTTCTTACCCGCAGCCTGCTTGGCCTTGATGGCTGCCGCGAAATCCGCATCACTCTCGACGTTCGGACACTCGCTCACCGGACACCTGTTGAACCTGATATCGCCGGACGTGACCGACGTCGGTTCCCCGAAAGCCAGATTGATGATGTCCCACTGCTCCGGCACGTCAGCCATCCGCACGTAGCCGGAACCATTGGCGAAGCTCGCATGCAGGTACCCGATGAGCGCATGCTTCGCCAGCCCTGCAGGCGGATCTCCCGGATCAGGAGGATCAGTGGGGTCACCGGGGTCGCTGCCGCCCGGACCGTCCAGGGTGAGGTCGTCGGCCTGGTACGCCGGTTGGCCGTACCAGCCGTGCACGTAGATCCGTGCGGACGTCTGACTCGCACCCGTGGTGAAGGACAGACTCAGCTGGGTGTAGCTCGCCGCGGACGGTGTCCAGATCGACGCGCCACCCGTGACGCCCAGGTAGACGTACGAGCCGCGTACCCAGGCCGACAGCGTGTACGCCGTGTTCGGCTGCACCGCGACTGTCTGGCTGCACTGGGCGTAGTCCGAGCTCGTGACCGCTCCGTTGAGGGCATATCCGCCGCTGCGGACCGGAGTACTGACGACTGAACCGCCAGAGCAGTTCCAGCCGCTCAGGGATCCGGACTCGAAGCCGGGATTGGACAGGATGTTCGCGGCCTGCGCCGGAACAGCAATACCGGCCAGCAGGACGCCGAGAACCACCGCAAGCCATCGCATAGCCATTTAGTAGAGACGTTCCATAACTCATGGTCAATGCGCTGGGACGGCGGCTATCCGACGCTGTCGGGAACCGGCCTAGGGTGAGCGCGTGAGTGACATCGACTGGGGCGTGACCGGCGAGAACGCTGGAACCGGTCATCTCGACTGGCACGACCCCGACGCGCTGTCCGCAGCATTCGCTCCGCACGGTTATCAGATCTCAACAACCACGCTCGAGGTCGCAATCGTCACCGCCTCCGCGGAGGACTGGCAGACCCGCATCGCCGACCACCCGCTGGGTGTCGCGACCTTCCCGCTCCTGGAGCGAGCGGGCCGGCTGGACGACGTACGGACCCAGTTCCTCCAAACACTGACCGACAACTGGACCAGCCCGACCGGCGAGGTCCACATCCCCGCGCAGTACTTGCTGGCGACGGCCACGCGCTGATCACACCCGCTGCCAGGTGGACCCGCCCGACAGCTACGGACCGCAGTCCATGCACGGCCAGGGACGGCCGCAGCGTGAGCAGAGGCCGTCGGGAGTCGGCGCCGGCAGCCAGACCGTCTTCTCCGGCGGCTCGGGAGGTGGTGCGGTCGGCCGGACAGGCGGCGGGTCGAGCCAGTGCAGCCGGGTGTCGCCGTCGGCGGCGTGAACCGCCAGCAGTGACTCGATGCCGTCCCAGGTCGAGGTGCTCGACCAGCGGCCGAGCCACCTGAGCGCAACGGCACCATCGGACCACTCCGCACCTTCCGCGAGCATCCGGGAACCAGGGGCGGCGATGGGCCGGACCAGACGGAAGAGGCGAGCCTGTCGCTTCAGCGTGTTCACCTGCTCAGGGTCGCCCAGAACGCAGTGCGCACAACAGGTGTGGGCTGTGGGCTGTGGGAACAGCCCACAGCCCACATGCCCTTGTTTTCCACGGTTTTTGTCGGCGAGGGCTTGTAACTTGTCCGGCACGCACCACATGAGCTCGAAGCGCGAACGGGGTGGTCCTGTGACCGAGACATCGATTGGGACATCGTTTGGTCCGTTGCTGCGGCAGTGCAGGCAGGCGGTCGGGCTGAGCCTGCGCCAACTCGCAGCACGGGTCGGGTACGACCACAGCTATCTGTCACAGGTGGAGCGCGGGCAGCGGCCCGGCTCTGCGGACTTGGCCCGGCTCTGCGACCGGGAGCTCGGCACTGACGGCCGACTGACTGCCACCTTCGAGCGAAGGCCCGCCCGCGCAGGTCAGCTCCGGCCGGAGGCCGACCCGTTGGAGACGGCGTGGCGAGGGCTGGTCGCGACGCTCGATGCCGGCGGACCGGCTCCCGACGACTTCCGCAGTGTCCCACCGGCCTTGCTGCTACCGGAGCTGGTGAGGCAGCTGCACGGCGCTGACGGAGTGGAGGCAGCCGAGCTGAGCATCCTGATCGCCGAGACACTCGCCAGGCTGGGTGAGCGAAGCACTGCAAGGCGCTGGTGGTGGGCCGCACGCGTGGCCGCGGACAGCGCCGGCGAAGGCCCGCTGCCGGCGTTCGTGCGAGCCAGGGAAGCAATCACCGGTCTGGCCGAGCGGCGTCCGTTGGCAGAGCTGCTTGAGCTCGCGGACGAGTCGGTCGCGCTGGACCGGCAGACGCCTGGCGCAGCAGGCTGTGTGCCGCGGACAGCGCAGGCACTCGTCCTTGCCGAGCTCGGACGCACTCAGGAGGCGCACCGCGCCTTGCAGGAGCTGATCGGTGGCGGCGACGAGCTCCTGCGCGCTGCCCCACAGGCACGGCAGTACCAGTTGCACTGGGCCGAGGGACGAGTCTGCACCCTGCTGGGGTACGGCGTAGCGGGCTGCGTCCTGCTGGAGCGTGCCAGGGAGCTCTGCCCGGAGAGCTGGATCGGCGAGCGCGCACGACTCGACCTGTGCCTGGCCGAGTGCCTGGTCGTCGCGGGCGAGGTCGCAGCCGGGCTGGCCACGGCACTCCGCGTCCTGGTCGAGCTGCCGGACGAGTGGCACGACTCCTTGGTGTACGACGCTGCCGATCGAGTGCTGCACGTCGTACAGGCAGAGCCCGGTGCAGCCGAGCTACGGCAGCTGCTGGCGCGGTCGGCGTACCGGAGTGGTCGGAGTGTGGGCGGCGGGTCGAGCTGGAGGTGAGAGCAGGGGTAGCGTGCGGCGAGTGACAGGTGAACAGCGAGCAACGGTAGTGACAGACGCGTGGGACTTCGCAGTCGAGCTGCGCAGCGATCCGGCCAGTGCGGAAGCTCGGGCGGCCGTGCTTGCGGATCCGGCGTTCGGACAGTCGTTCACCGACCACATGGTCGTTGCGAACTGGTCGGTGGACCGCGGCTGGCACGACTCGAAGGTCACGGCGTACGCGCCGCTGTCACTCAGTCCGGCGGCTGCTGTCTTCCACTACTCGCAGGAGATCTTCGAAGGCCTCAAGGCGTACCGGCACGCCGACGGTTCGGTGTGGGCCTTCCGCCCGGACCGGAACGCCGCCCGGTTCACTGCGAGTGCGGAGCGACTCGCGCTGCCGCAGGTGCCGGAAGACGAGTTCGTCGCGGCCCTACGCGCACTGGTGACCGTTGACGAGGCCTGGGTGCCGTCAGCCGACGACGGCGAGACCAGCCTGTATCTCCGGCCGTACATGATCGCCACCGAGGCCGTGCTGAGCGTCCGGCCAGCCCACGAGGTGCTGTTCGGCGTCATCGCCTCCCCCGCCGGCCCGTACTTCGACACCGGCCCCAAGCCGGTGTCCATCTGGCTGACGACCTCGACCATCCGGGCGACGCCGGGCGGGACCGGAGCGGCCAAGTGCGGAGGGAACTACGCGTCCAGCCTCGCCGGCCTGGCCGAGGCGGTCGCGAACGGCTGCGAGCAGGTTGCGTTCGTCGACGCCGTCGAGCACAAGTGGCTCGAGGAGATCGGCAGCATGAACATGTTCTTCGTGTACGCCGACGGCCGGATCGCGACGCCCGAGCTGAACGGCTCGATCCTCGAAGGCGTCACCCGTGCGTCCGTGCTCGAGCTGGCCGCCGACCTCGGCTACCTGGTCGAAGAGCGCCGGATCTCCGCCGACGAGTGGAAGGACGGCGTCCGCTCCGGCGAGATCACCGAGGTCTTTGCCTCCGGCACCGCCGCCGTCATCACCCCGATCGGCCGCGTCGCCTGGCCCGACGGCGATCTCACCATCGGCGACCACTCCGTCGACCACGGCGTCGGCCCGGTCACCACCAAGATCCGCAGCACCCTCCTCGACCTGCAGTACGGCCGCACCCCGGACACCCGCGGCTGGCTCACCCGCCTGGCCTGATGCCGTTTGTCCCCGCCGCCGGTTAGGTTGGCGTCATGGCCGACTCCAAGGCGAAGTCTCCGGCGATCGAGCTGGAGGTGGGTGAGCGAACGGTGCGGATCTCCAATCCGGACCGGGTGTACTTTCCCGCGCGCGGTGAGACCAAGCTGGATCTGGTGAAGTACTACCTGTCCGTCGGGGACGGGATCGTCAACGCGCTGCGCGAGCGGCCGTGCATGATGCACCGGTTCCCGGAGGGTGTCGCGGGCGAGAAGGTGCACCAGAAGCGGCTGCCGCACGGAGCGCCGCCGTGGATGGAGACGGTCCGGGTCAAGTTCCCGCGGTACAACCGGACCGCCGACGAGCTGTGCGTCACCGAGATCGCGCACGTCGCCTGGGCGGTGCAGATGTCGACGGTCGAGTTCCACCCGTGGAACTCCCGTCGCGCCGACACCGAGACGCCGGACGAGTGGCGCATCGACCTCGACCCGATGCCCGACTGCCCGTTCGATCGGGTACGCCGGGTCGCGCACACCGTCCACGAAGTACTCGACGAGCTCGGCGCGGTCGGCTACCCGAAGACCTCCGGCGGCTCGGGCATCCACATCTACGTCCGGGTCGAGCCGGCGTACGGCTTCTCCGACGTACGGCGGGCCGCACTCGCGTTCGCGCGTGAAGTGGAGCGGCGTACGCCGGAGGACGTGACGACAACGTGGTGGCGCAAGGATCGCGACCCTCGACTGGTGTTCGTCGACTACAACCAGAACGCTCGGGACCACACGATCGCGAGCGCCTACTCGGTCCGCGGGAATCCCGAAGGCACGGTCTCGACCCCGATCCACTGGGACGAGATCGACGACGTGAACCCGAAGGACTTCACGATCGCCACCGTCCCCGCCCGGTACGCCGAACTCGGCGACCTGCACGCCACGATCGACGAGAACGTCTACTCCCTCGACACCCTGATCGAGTGGGCCGAACGCGACGAACGCGAAGGCGCGGAAGCACCGCCCGAGGACTGAGCGCGGACCTGCGCCACTCATCAACTGCTCTTTCCGAGCCTCGGCGACGCATACCCCCAGCGTGACCGCAGCCTCCTGCCCCGGCTTGGTGAGTGGCTCACGTCCGCATCTCCAGGCCATCACAATTGCATCGAGCCGCCGGCTCCACGCCGGACGAGGATCACCACCGCTCGATTGTGATGGCCTGGGCGTTCGCCCCTACCCCGCCAAACCGTGGTGCAGGAGGTTGGTAAGGGTTTCGATGGCTGCGTCGTCGGTGATTGTCTGGCCGTTGGACGGGTTGACGACGAGCCAGGTGTAGGCGAACCCCTCCATCAGGGCGTTCATCGCGGAGATCGTGACCAGTGGATCGGCCGGTGGGTTCGGCAGATGTGCGAAGTGCTCGATCATGTGCTGATCGTCGTCCGCCATGATCTGCTGCAGCCGCCGCCCCAGCTCCGGGTCCACCATCGCGGCCTGCTTCACCGCGATCATCTCCGGCAGATGCGCCTGGTAGAACCGCCAGAACGCGGCCACGTGCCAGCGGATGGCTGACAGTTTGCTGAAGTCGGCGTCGTGTCCGGCGTCGTCGACGACCGCCTCGTCCGCTGCCGCGAGCATGTCGCGAAGCAGCGCCTCGAGCAGCTCTTCCTTGCTCGCGAAGTGGTTGTAGAAGGACCCCGTCGCGCGGCCCGCGGCCGCGGTGATGTCGGTGATCTTCGTGTTCAGGTACCCGCGCTCGGCAAAGACGTCGCGCGCGGCCTGCTTCAGCGCCGCCTCGGTTCCGGCCGCCCGCTGCCGGCGGCTCACCGTGTCCGTCACGACAACCTCCTTGACACCGAACCCTAGTCACGTTCAGACTGAATCTGAATTCAGTGAATCATAGTTCAGTCAAGGAGACCACCATGAACGTCCTGATCGCGGGTGCCGGACCGACCGGACTGACCCTCGGCATCGAGCTGGCCCGGCGCGGCATCGCGGTGCGGGTGATCGACAAGGCGACCGAGTTCTTCAACGGATCACGTGGCGACGGCCTGCAGCCGCGGACCCTCGAGGTCTTCGAGGACCTCGGCGTACTGGACGAGGTCCTGCGGCGGGGCCGACCGATGCCGGTGATGAAGATCTACGTCGGCGGCCGATTCGTGGGCGAGCGCCGGATGGCCGAGCCGGTCGAGCCGACCCCGGACATCCCGTATCCGAACGGGCACATGCTCGGCCAGTCCCAGACGGAGCAGATCCTGCGCACCAAGCTCGCGGAGTACGGCGTGCAAGTCGAACTGGCCACCGCCATCGTCGGATTCACCCAGGTCGACGACTTCGTCACCGCCGAACTGTCCACTGGCGAGACAGTCGAGGTCGCCTATCTGGTCGGCGCGGACGGTGGGAGGAGTTTCGTCCGCAAGCATCTCGGCATCGCCTTCGAGGGGACGACCGACGAGTCGATCCGGATGCTGCTCGGGGACGTCGCCGCCGACGGGCTGGACCACGAGGTGGGCTATTGGTTCGGCGCCGAGGACAACCCGATGTCCGGGATCGCGATGACGCCGCTGTCCGGCGGCGACCAGTTCCAGTTCGGAGCCCCGCTCGACGGCGAGGATGCGGACACCTCCCTCGAGGCGCTGCAGGAAGTGGTCGACAAGTTCGCCGGCCCGGGTACGGCGAAGCTTCGCGACCTCACCTGGTCGACGGTGTGGCGTCCGAACGTGCGGCTCGCCGCGACGTTCCGGGTCGGTCGCGTCTTCATCGCCGGCGACGCCGCCCACGTGCATCCGCCGACCGGCGGTCAGGGTCTGAACACCGGCGTCCAGGACGCGTACAACCTCGGCTGGAAGCTGGCCGACGGACGGGAAGAGGTGCTGGCGACGTACGAGACCGAACGCCGGACGAACGCCGAGCGGGTACTCGGTATCAGTCAGGACCTGATGCAGAAGCACGTCGACGGCGACGAGTCGGCGCTCGAGCGCGGCGAGAACACCCGCCAACTGGACGTCTCGTACCGCGACCTGGCCGACACCCGTCCCCTCACCTCAGGCGACCGGGCTCCCGACGCACCACTGGTCGATGCCGAAGGCAACAAGGTGCGGCTCTTCGAACTGTTCCGCGGCCCGCACGAAACCCTGCTGCGCTTCTCCCCCACCACCGCGTCGACCCACCCGCGTACCGTCGACATCGGCACGACGTACACCTCACCGGAAGCCTTCACCCACTACTACGCGGCCGCCGGCGACGAGATCCTCATCCGCCCGGACGGGTATCTGGCGTAGTCCATCGAGGGCTCTGCGCCGCCAGCGTCAGGACGGCGTCCGAGTCCGGCAGGATCCGCTCCACCGCGTCAGCCGGCACGCCACCGGCGCGTGGATCCTCGGGCTCGCCGATCCACCGCCGTACGGCGTCGGCCGGTGCGGCACCCTTGTCCCGGGCTCGCTTCAACCGGCCTAGCCAGGGGCCTCCGGCATCGAATCCGACGGCTCCGGCGCCATGGACCGGCCGGAAGCCGGCAGCGTCTTCGTCCGCCGAGATCGAGCCCCACAGGAAGCCGAGCAGCTTGCCGCCGAGCATCACGGGCAGGCAACAGATCGGCGTCCGCGAGACCCCGATGTACTCGGTCCGCTCGAGGGTGAAGGGACTCAGGACTCCGAACTCGGTGGGGCGGCCGTACGTCGGCGGTTCGGACATCGTGGCTCCTGACGGTAGATCGCCGCGCAGTGGCCGGCCGGCGGCGCAAACATCCTAGGATCACTGGGGTGCGCACATTGGACTCAGCCGCCGCCTACGATCGTGCCGTCGAGTTGGCAACACGAGGGCGGCGGCAGATCCTGGGGATCACCGGGGCGCCGGCGGCGGGCAAGTCGACGTACGCCGAGCAACTCGCCGCGAAGCTGACCGCCGACGGGCACAAGGTCGCGCTCGTCCCGATGGACGGCTACCACCTCGCGCAGTCGGTGCTGGAGGCCGAAGGACTCGCGGACGTGAAGGGTGCGCCGCACACCTTCGACGGCTACGGCTTCGTCGCGCTCCTCAAGCGGTTGAAGGAATCACCGGACGAGCAGATCTGGGCGCCGCGCTTCGACCGCAGCATCGAGGACTCGATCGCCGCCAGCATCGGAATCGCCCCAGAGGTCACGCTGGTCCTCACCGAGGGCAACTATCTGCTGCTCAACGAGGCGCCTTGGTCGATCGTCCGCAGCCTGCTCGATCAGTGCTGGTACGTCGAGGTGCCCGAGGAGCTCCGTCACGCGCGCCTCGAAGCCAGGCACCGGGCGTTCGGCAGATCACCCGAGGAAGCACACGAACGCACGTACGGCTCCGACGAACGCAACGCGCACCTGATCGCGGCGACCGCATCGGCGGCCGACGCGATCATCCAACCCGGTCAATGAACGCAGCGACCCCGTCCAGGTAGAGCTGCAGGCCGAAGTCGAAGTCGGCCTCGTTGTCCTCCTCGAAGCTCCCCACCTCGTCGAACACGCCGGCGTCGACCGTGCGCGCCACGGCCGGATAGACCCGCGGATCCGCGACCCGCCGGAGCGTCGAGCCGAACCGCTGAAAGGCATCCGGGTTCTCCGCGTAGCCGGCCGCCAGGTCGAATGCCATCCGGATCTCCCCCTGCACGTACGTGATCAGGCCCATCACCACGCCGACCTTCGCCTCCTCGGGCAGGCCGGTGTCCTTCAGCACGCCGAGCGCGGAGTCGAACCAGGCGAGGTTGTTCGGACCGGCGGGCGGACCGGAGATCGGCACCTTCGCGTACCACGGGTGCCGCCGGATCGCGGTCAGCACGCCGTCCGCCCAGAACGTCAGCCCGGTCCGCCAGTCGACGCCCTCGGGCATCGGTTCCGGACGCTCGATCGCGGCGTCGGACATGATCACCAGCAGGTCGTCCTTGCTCTTCAGGTGCCGGTACAGCGCCATCGTCGAGTTCCCGAGCCGCTCGGCGACCCGAGCCATCGAGACGGCGGCCAGGCCTTCGGCATCGGCGATCGCGATCGCCGCCGCGACGATGTCGTCGAGCGTCAGCGACGGTTTCGGCCCGCGCCGCGGCTTCTCACGCAACCGCCACATCAGCGCGACGTCGGCCGGCAGCTCGTTGTTCTCCACCGGGTCAGTTTAGGGCTTGCCGACCATTACTGCGTACCTGCTACGCTATTTAGCGTATTCAATACGCAGTAAGGAGGGGACGATGATCGTCGAAGCGACCGGCTTGAAGAAGTCGTACGGCGCGACCGAGGTGCTGACCGGGGTCGACCTGAGCGTCGCGGAGGGATCGGTGCTCGCGTTGCTGGGCCCGAACGGCGCCGGCAAGACCACCACGGTTCGGATCCTGACCACGCTTACCCGCCCGGATTCCGGTACGGCGACCATCGCGGGGTACGACGTACTCCGCGAACCGGCCCGGGTCCGTGGCGTGATCAGCCTGACCGGACAGTTCGCCGCGGTCGACGAGAACCAGACCGGGCGGGAGAACCTGGTGATGGTCGGCCGGCTGATGCACCTCGGCCGGCGTACTGCGCGGCGGCGTACGACGGAGCTGCTGGAACAGTTCGGACTCACCGACGCGATGGACCGGCGCGTGAAGACGTACTCCGGGGGCATGCGGCGGAAGCTCGACCTGGCGATGAGCCTGATCGCGCACCCGCAGGTGATCTTCCTGGACGAGCCGACGAACGGACTCGATCCGGCCAGCCGGTCGGCGATGTGGGACGCGATCGTGGAGCTGGTCCGCGACGGTACGACGATCCTGCTCACCACGCAGTACCTGGAGGAAGCGGACCGGCTCGCCGACCGGATCGTCCTGCTCGACCAGGGGCGCATCGTTGCCAGTGGTACTGCGGACGCGCTGAAGACCCAGATCGGTGGCGAACGGATCGAGCTGCGCTTCACCGACGAGGTGCAGCTGCTGAAAGCTGCCGGCGTACTGAGCGGTGTGGTCGACCAGCTGGTGCTGAACGTTCCGTCGGACGGTACGGCGGCGCACCTGCACCAGGTCCTCGACGTACTGCGTGACAACGGGCTGACGCCGGAGCGGGTCTCGTCCCACCGGCCCACGCTCGATGACGTGTTCCTAGCACTGACCGCCTGAGAGGTAGCTGATGTCACACCAGGGAGTCGTCGCCGCCTGCTCGGACGCGGTGACCATGATCGACCGCAGTGTGCGGCTGGCGCGGCGCAACGTCGACACGTTGTTCGTGTCGCTCCTGCTGCCGTTGCTGATGATGGCGTTGTTCGTCTACGTGTTCGGCGGCGCGATCAACACCGGGACGGAGTACGTGAACTACGTCGTACCGGGGATCCTGCTGCTGACCACCGGATACGGCGCCTCGTCGACGGCGATGGTGGTCGCCGACGACATGAACAGCGGGATGATCGACCGCCTGCGCTCGCTGCCCATCCACAGCTTCGCCGTACTGACCGGGCATGTGGTCGCGAGCGTCGCGCGCAACGCGACGTCGACGGCGATCGTCATCCTGGCCTCGCTCGCCATGGGGTTCCGCCCCGAGGGCGGAGTGGTGGACTGGCTGGCGGCGATCGGGCTGCTGTTGCTGTACGTCGTCGCGCTGTCCTGGCTCGCAGCGGGGCTCGGCGTCATCGCCAAGTCGGTGGAGTCGGCCAGCACGCTCAGCTTCTTCATGCTGTTCCTGCCGTACCTGAGCAGCGCGTTCGTGCAGCCGGAGTCGATGCCGTCGTGGTTGCGGCCGATCAGCGAGCACCAACCGATCACGCCGGTGATCGAGACCGTCCGCAGCCTGCTGATCGGAACGCCGATGGAGAACAACGGCCGGATCGCACTCGCCTGGTGTTGTGGTCTACTCCTGTTCTCCGTCGTGCTGGCGACTTCGCTGTATCGCCGACGAACGAACCGCTGAGCGCAGGTCTGGTGCCGTTCGGCGACGGATGTTGCGAGAGACTGCCGAGAGTGACCCCTTCGTCGGGTTAACGTCAAAGTCCCCCCCAACGTGTGGTGGTCCCACTCCCCCCGGGACCCACACGGACGAGCGCCCCGATCATCGATCGGGGCGCTTTGTTTTGCCGAAATTTTCTTCTCGAGGACGTGTCGAATCCGGCCCCTCTGGTCCGACGTATCAGTAAGAGCGACCAAAGGAGAGGGTCAGAATGAACATCACCACCGACATCCGGAACATGATCGTCACCATGCTGGCCGAGGGGAGCCCGGTCTGGTACGTGGCCGGCATGGTCAACATGCGCAGCCACGACGTGTACGTGATCGGCTGCGAGGCCGGCTACCCCGACAAGGCCAAACTGCGCCGAGCCGTCTGGGCCGCGCGGAACCGCGTACCCCAAGCCGCCTGACCCAACCCGGTTCCAGGCCGCTCCCAGCCGCCGCCTTGCCCCGTCATCGGGGCGGACGGCGGCTTTCGCTTGTTTAAGGTACGTCTGTGGATGACGTCAGCGTTGTGGACTATCACACGGCCGGGGAGCCCTTCCGGATCGTGACCTCGGTCGAGATTCCGGGAACCTCCGTGGCGGACCGCCGGGTCGCGGCGCAGTCGTCCGAGGCGATCGACGCCGTACGGCGGTTGCTGGTGAACGAGCCGCGTGGTCATGCGGACATGTACGGCGGGTTCGTCGTACCGGGTGACGACGACGGCGCCGACTTCGGAGTGGTCTTCTGGCACAAGGACGGGTACTCGACCGCGTGCGGGCACGGGACGATCGCGCTGGCGACCTGGGCGGTCGAAACCGGTCTGGTCCAGGTCGCGGCTGATGGCGAGACGGACGTCGTTATCGACGTACCGTCGGGGCGGGTGGCCGCGCGGGTCAGTTGCGCCGGCGGTTCGGTGTTGAGCGTTGCCTTCCGCAACGTTCCGTCGTACGTGCTGAGCCGTGGCCTGCAGGTGCCGACGGCGCGCGGATCGGTGCTGGCGGACATCAGTTACGGCGGGGCGTTCTACGCCTCGGTCCTCGCTTCGTCGGTCGGTCTGTCGGTGACGCCGGCGTGTTACGCGGACCTGATCGCGATTGGTCGCGAGATCAAGTGGGCCTTGGACGCGGTCGCCGTACATCCTCACGATCCTCGCTTGAGCGGTCTCTACGGAACGATCCTGTACGACGATCTCGGGCCGGCGCACCAGCGCAACCTTGCGGTGTTCGCCGACGGAGAGGCCGACCGCTCCCCCTGCGGCTCCGGTACGTCGGCACGCCTGGCCCTACTGCACGACGAAGGACGCCTGCGCACGGGTGAGGTCCTGCGCCACGACTCCATCGTCGATACGACGTTCCTCGGCCGCGTCGTCGAGGAGACCCCGGACGGCGTCATCACCGAAGTCACCGGCACCGCCTACCGCACCGGCACCGCGACGTTCAGCCTGGACCCACGCGACGCCCTGGGTACCGGGTTCACCCTTCGCTGATCTCAGATTGCGACCGCCACCGCTGCGGTGGCCGCTAGGTTTGTCCTCATGATCTTCATCACCGCGAAGTTCCGTGTGAAGCCTGAGCACGCCGACGACTGGCCGGCCATCACCGCCGACTTCACCGCCGCAACCCGCGCCGAACCCGGCTGCCTGTGGTTCGACTGGTCCCGCTCGGTAGACGACGCCAACGAGTACGTGCTCGTAGAGGCGTTCGCCGACGACGACGCCGCCACCCACCACGTCACCTCGGCCCACTTCAAGGCCGCTCAGCAACACCTCCCACCCCACCTGGTGGAGACTCCCCGCATCGTCAACTTCAAACTCCCCCAGGACAGCTGGTCCGAACTCGGCGAACTCGCCGTCAATTGACCCGTCTGACAGTCGCCTCCCTCAACACCCGCGGAGTCCCACTCTTCAGCTCTGACCTGCGCTCCCGGTACACCGCGATGGCCGAAGCCTTCGAGGCGTCCGACACAGACGTGGTCAACCTGCAAGAGGTCCTCACCTACTACCACCTGCGCCTGCTGCGCTCGTCCATGCCGTCGTACCGAGCCAGCTTCCGTCCCTCCGCGGCCGGCCCAGCAGGCGGCCTGGTGACGTTCTCCCGCCACCCGGTCGCGACTACCACGTACAGCCGGATCCCGGCCTCTGAATTCAGTGCCTTGCCGCGCAAAACTCGCCTGACCGCATCACTCAAGGGCGTGCTGTCCACGAGCCTCTCGGGCCTCACAATCCTCAACGTCCACCTGTCCGCCAACCACGACGGCGACTGGTCCCCCGCCAACCGCTACCACGGGCTCCACCGCACCCAGCTCACGACGCTGGCGCAGTACGTCGGAACCGTTGAAGAGCCTGCCGTCCTCACCGGCGACTTCAACATCGCCCGCGACAGCTCCCTCTACCGCGACTTCCTCCGCGAATCCCGCCTGACCGACGCGTTCGGCGACGACTGCCCACCGACCTTCCACCGGGCCTATCTCCCTCCGGACAGGTCCCCGCACTGCATCGACTTCGTCCTACTCTCCGGCCCAACGGTCGAATCCGCCGCAGTCGACGACAGCTACCCCAGCGACCACCTAGGCCTAACCGTCCGCCTGCTGGTCTAGAAGCCGCTGCACCTCGAACTCACTTCCATCCCTCACTCCGCCTGCCGTCTCAAGATGAGACCGGCGGCGTCGGCCTGTGGTGTGAGCATCCGAGGTGTAACGGTGCGCACCCTTGGTACCGGCTGGCCGACGAGAAGGGGAGTACCGATGAAGGCGCTCGTTTACCACGGACCTGGCAAGAAGGCCTGGGAAGACGTCCCGAATCCGGTGATCAAGGACCCGACCGACGCGATCGTGAAGGTCGAGGTCACGACCATCTGCGGCACGGACCTGCACATCCTCAAAGGCGACGTACCCGCCGTCACCGACGGCCGGATCCTCGGCCACGAAGGTGTCGGTGTGGTCACCGAGGTCGGCGCCGACTGCAAGAGCGTGGAGGTCGGAGACCGGGTCATCATCTCCTGCATCAGCAAATGCGGGACGTGCGACTACTGCAAGGCCGGCCTGCCCTCGCACTGCAAGACCCTCGGCGGCATCGGCTGGATCTTCGGGCACCTCATCGACGGAACCCAGGCCGAGTACGTCCGCGTCCCGTACGCCGACAACGGCCTGATCCCGCTCCCCGAAGGAGTCTCCGCCGAACAGGGCGCGATGCTGAGCGACATCCTCCCCACCGGCTACGAGATCGGTGTACTCAACGGCGCCGTCAAGAGCGGGGACGTCGTCGCCGTCATCGGTGCCGGACCCGTCGGACTCGCCGCGATCATGACCGCGCGCACAGCCGGCGCCTCGAAGATCATCGCCGTCGACGGCAACAAGTTCCGGCTCGACCGGTCCCGCGATTTCGGGGCGACCGACACGATCGAGGCCGGCGACAACGTCGTACAGGCCCTGCGGGAACTCAGTCACGACGGCTTAGGCGTCGACGTCGCCATCGAAGCGGTGGGCCTTCCCGTAACGTTCAGCACCGCGCTCGAGTCCGTCCGGCCCGGCGGGCATGTCGCCAACGTCGGCGTACACGGCGAGAGCGTCGAGTTCCCGATCGAGCGGCACTGGATCAACAACCTCACCATCACCACCGGCCTGGTCAACGCCATCACGGCGCCAGAGCTCCTCGAAGACATCAAGACGGGCGCCATCGCCCCCGAGAAGTTCGTGACCCACCAGTACCCGTTCGGCCAGTTCGAAGAGGCCTACGACACCTTCGCCAACGCCGCAGAACAAGAAGCCCTCAAGGTAGTCATCACAAACCTCGAGTAAGCCAACTGGAACTGGGGACACCCCCGGGCACCGGGGACAGGCTATGGCTTATCCCCAGTCCCCCGCGCCTATCCCCGGTTGCCGCGTCGCGCTTCGTCGGTGAGGGTTTGACACGGCGGGTAGCAGCTGTCGCCTTCCGGCGGTGCAACACGGGTAAAAAGCTCACGGCATCGGCTGTTCCGCTCGCCGCACGTGCTCGCCGTCGTCGTACTGGCTCGCGCATTCCCGCCCCACTTCGCCTTGCTGATCAAGGGCATGAACCGTCGCGACGCGTGGGACCGCGCCGAGCTGGCCCTCGCCCGGGTCGAGCTCACCGACCGGGCCGGGACAAGGACGAGCGAGCTCTCCGGCGGGCAGCTGCGCCGGGTCGGGGTGGCCGCAACGCTGGCGACGACGCGCGCGTCCTGCTGCTCGACGAGCCCACCCACGACATCGCCGACCTCGCCGAGGAGGCCGAGCACGTCACCGTCCTGAGCCGGGGCCGGATCGTGCACAGCGGGTCGACGGACTCCTTTCTCGCGCACACCCCGTCTGGCGTCTCCCCAGGACGCGCCGCGGAGGCGGCGTACAGCGCGCTGCTGGAAGGGACGGTCGCGGTCAGCGGCTAGGCGTGTGCGTCAAACCGTCGCCGGACAATCGACCTGCCGAGACCGCGTGGAAACAGCTGAAGGTTGCTGCTGGTCAGTCTCGGGGTTGGGTTCGGGTGCTGTTGATGGCTGCGAGCAGGAGGAGGGCGGCGGCAGAGGCGAGGCTGATCCGCATGCCGGTGAGGAAGGTATCGGGATTGGCGATGAGGGCTCCGAAGACGGCGATGGCAACTGCTCCGCCGACCTGCCGGAAGGTGTTGAACACAGCGCTGGCGGTTCCGGCTCGTTCGGCTGAAACGCCTTCAAGGACGACTCCTGTGATCGAGGGCATGGCCAGCGAGCCGCCTGCGCCGATCGGGATGACGCACAGCGCGGTGATGACCGGCGACTCCAACGATGCGGTGAGCAACAACGCCAGGAGGCCACCGGTCATGCACAGCAAGCCGACCACGACAGGCACCCGGGCTCCGAATCTGTTGGTGACCGGTCCGCTGGCAAGGTTCCCGGCAATTGCGAAGAAGGCTGACGGCAGAAACGCCAGTCCGGCATGGAGCGGGGTCAGCTCGAGGTGTTGCTGGAGGAACAGGCTGACGACAAATACGTTGCCGTAGTTCCCGACCATGAACGCGAACCCCACGGGCAAGGCCAGTCGGAACCCGCGGGCGTGGAACAACTGCAATGGCATCATCGGATGCTGACCACGGGCTTGGACGAACACAAAGGCGGCGAGCGTGATCGCAGCCGTTCCGAGGGCGATGATCACGGGAGGACCCGTGAAGCCGCGGTGACCGCCTTCGATCAGGCCGAAGACCAGTGTGGCCAGGGCGATGACGGCGAGGAGTTGGCCTGCCCAGTCGAAACGGGACGGCCGAGTAGGCGAGGTCGCCACTGCGACCAGGAAGGCGACCATGCCGGCGCAGACAGGCAGGTTGATTGTGAAGACCCAACGCCAGTCGAGCGTGGTCAGCAGCCCCCCGAGAGGCTGCCCGACCAGCCCGGCGACGGCACCGCCGACCGCCCATACGCCGAGCGCGCTGGCCCGTCTACGGGGATCGGGGAACGCTTCGCGCACCAGCGCCATTGATGCGGGCAACATGATGGCCGCGGCAGCGCCCTGGGCGCACCGGGCGGCGATCAGCGATCCGATGGTGGGCGCGGCCGCACACGCGGCTGAGGCGAGACCGAACCCGACTATGCCTGCCGCGAGAGCTTTCTTCGCGCCGATGCGGTCCGAGAGGTTCCCGGCGTACAGCAGCAGGGCCGCGAACAGCAGGGTGTAGCCGTCGATGGTCCATTGCTGGCCGGTCGTTCCGCCGCCGAGTTCGACTCTGATCCGGGCGAGTGCGACGTTGACGATCGAGATATCCAAGGTGATCAGGAAGAATCCCAGCGACGCGATCGCGATGACGATCCGCGCGTGCGGGGCGTCGGGGATGGCTGACGCAGTCGCAGGTGTCAGGTCCTGTGGCGGCGGCATCTCGGTCTCGTTCGGATGGCTCGGTATTCCGCCGGGATCAGGCAAAGCGCTCCTTCTTGCGTGTTGTAGCCGTGCGCACCGATCCCTCCAGGTGGATCGGATGGCCTGCAAGAAGTCTGTCAGGGCCGTTCGGGATGAGTCAGGTACCAGGAGTACCCCCCACGACGACGACCAATGGCCGCCTTGGAGTCAGTACCTCCCACGCGGCGAGCTGTACGAACCGGGCACAAACCTGCAGGTCAGACCCTACGAACAAAGCGAAGGCCCGGACCTGTTGGTCCGGGCCTTCTTCCGTAGCGGGGGCAGGATTTGAACCTGCGACCTCTGGGTTATGAGTAGGAAAGAACACGTCTCAGCCGGTCTCGACGATCCCGCTCCGACCAGTGCTGCACGCTCACCGAGTGTCCGATTCGTCTCATCCGACCCCATCCGAACTCCGCCGTCCCTAACGTCCTGGGTACGGTTCTGGGTACAAAGTTCGCCCCTCCCGCTGGCGCTGGAACGCCTCGATCTCACCCTCCGACAGCGGCGTCAGAACCGACGAGTGCGCCCACCGACCGGGATCTAGCTGTACCCGGCCATCAGGTTGGTAGCAGCTAGGAGCTCGGCACGGCTGGCCATGGAGGCGTCCAGCTAGCCGAGGCTGGCGAGCTCGTCTGGGGAGAGCCGGATGGCGCCGGCCGCGATGTTCTCCTCGAGGTGGGATGGGTTGCCGGTGCCGGGAATGGCCAGGACATTGGGGCCTTGGTGGAGTGTCCAGGCCAGGCGGATCTGCTGTGGTGAGGCGCCGTGCTGTGCGGCGACTTTCTCCACGGCTCCTGAGTGGTCGGGCGCCGTGCCGGTCTCCCGCTGCGCACCGGCGATCGCGAAGAACGGCACGTAGGCGATGTCGCGCTCCGCGCACCGCCGGATCAGCTCGTCCTCCTCGCGGCGTAGGTCGATCGCGTAGCTGTTCTGTACGCACGTCACCGGTGCGATAGCCAGGGCCTCGTCGAGGTGGTCGGTCCGCACGTTCGAGATCCCGAGCTGGCGGATCAGCCCGGCGCCGCGCAGGTCCGCGAGCGCGCCGAACCGCTCCACGATCGAGTCCGCGCCCGGCTTCTTCATGATCCGCAGGTTCACCACGTCCAGGCAGTCGACCCCAAGCTGTCGCAGGTTCGTCTCAACCTGAGCACGCAGCTCGGCCGCGGTCGCCGCGTGGTGGAAACCGCGCTCGGGATCCTCACCCGGTCCGACCTTGGTGGTGATGACGAGACCGTCCGGGTACGGTGCGAGTGCCTCGCGGATCAACTCGTTGGCATATCGGACCTCGCCCTCGCCGACACCGAGCGTCCCACCCGGCGACCGGTAGAACGCGGCCGTGTCGATGTGGTTCACGCCGAGCTCGACCGCCCGGCGCAGCACCTGGATCGCGACCGAGCGATCGGAATTCGGCGTGATCCGCATGGCGCCGAAGCCCATCCGGTGAACGACGACGTCGCCGAGCGCCCAGTCCCCGGCGGCGGTTGCTGTGATGTTCATTCCTCAATTGCTCCTTTTATCGTCCGGAGATGAATTCCGGAAGGTCAGTGACGGATCGGCTGCGCGCGCCGGCAGGTAGTCGACGTCACTCAGGTATGGCTTGAGGCAAGCACCGAGTCACTCGATGCGCGGGGATCGGAAGATCGTCAGCAGCATGCGTGGCTCGAAGGCCATCCCAGCGGGATGCGGGTCGATTTCGACCGACCGCTGACTGAGCCGATGCTGTGGTTGCCTGAGGCGGCTGGCACGGTCACAGCCGGCCGCCGTGTTCGAGTAGCTCAGCGGACCCGTCGAGCCGATCGATATGAAGGTCCGCTAACACGCGCAAAGGCTGGGTCCCGGTTCACCCGGGGATCCCAGCCCTGACCTCCTGGCCACCCGCAGGTGGGAGGCAAGCCCTGTCTACAAAGGTAATTATCTCACGTACTACGGGTCAGTACAGCCAGCCCTGACTCCCGCATTGGTGGCGGCGGTCTCCGACCTCTGTTTCGAGCGGCTGCGACGGGGGCCGGAGCCGATCGCGGCCGAGACCGGGGTGCCGAATTGGCCGGTGTTGAGCGCCGGGGCGTCGACCTGGAGAACGGCGAACTGATGATCGAGGACACACGAGTTGTCGTCGCCGGGCGAGCGCAGGCATCCGATGGCAAGTCGGAGGCCAGTCAGCGAGAGATATCGCTCGACGCGTTCACTGTCCGCCATCTGAAGAGGTTCATCGACCAGATGAACCAAGAGCGAAAGGACTTCGGAAGGAGCTATCCGGACCACGACTACCTGATGGCGGGGCCGGAGGGCCGACCGTTGCACCCCGACACGATCACCGCGCGGTTCAACCGCATGGTCGACCGGGCAGGCGTACCGCGCATCCGCCTGCACGACGTCCGCCACACCTACGCCACGCTGGTCCAAGACGCAGGGAACAACATCAAGACGCTCAGCGAGCGGATAGGCCATGCAGACGTGACCGTGACGGGGAAGATCTACGCCCACAGGTCGCGGGGTACTGATCGAGTCATGGCCGACGCCATGGGCGCGATGATCGAGCGTCTCGCGGCCGACAACGAGGCCTCCGAGACGGCCGTGGAAGCGAGGTTGGGTAATGATCTGGGTAACGACGGCACCGAACCGGACCGCGATCCGCCCGAGTGAGCAACAGAGTACGACCCAACCTCACCATGTTCGGTAGATCACAGCGAGGACAAACGCGCAGGTCAGACCTCTGAAGTAAAGACGAAGGCCCGGACCTGTTGGTCCGGGCCTTCTTCCGTAGCGGGGGCAGGATTTGAACCTGCGACCTCTGGGTTATGAGCCCAGCGAGCTACCGAGCTGCTCCACCCCGCGTCGTTGTGTCTTTAGTTTAGAGGATCCGGGCCGAGCAACCAAATCGGTTCCCGGCGTGGCCGGGGACCAGCGAAAACCCGTGTCTGCCGAGGGTGCGGCGGCGTACCGTCCGAGTATGTCCCGACACGTCATTCGCCCGTTCGAGGAGGCGGATCTACCGGCTGCGGCCGGCCTGCTCGCCGAGCGGCATCAGGAGCATCGCAAGCGTCACCCGTTGCTTCCCGCTGACTACGAGGACGAGCAGCTCGCGCTGGTCGAGGTGACGGCTGCCTGGGAGACCGAGGGCGCGTCCGGCGCTGTCATGGTCGAAGGCGGCGAGATCACCGGTTATCTGCTGGCCGCTCCGAAGCAGTCCCCGGTCTGGGGTCCGAACATCTGGGTCGAGGCCGCCGGTCACGCCGTACGTGAGCCAGAACACATTCGCGACCTGTACGGCGCCGCCGCAGCGAAGTGGGTCGACGACGGCCGCATCGCGCAGTACGTGCTGGTGCCTGACGACCCCGCGCTGATCGACGCGTGGTTCCGCCTCGCGTTCGGTTCGCAGCATGCGCACGCCGTCCGCGCTGTGCCTGACTCTCCCCTCCTGCCGCCACCGGATCTCGTCGTACGACGTGCCGTGCGTGCGGACATCCCTGTACTCGCGGAGCTCGATCTCGAACTGCCCCGGCATCAGCGGTTGTCGCCGGTGTTCTCGTCCGGGGAGCTGCCGACTCTCGAGGAAGCGGTGGCGGACTGGGAGGAGTCGATCGACGACCTCGACTACGCGACCTTCGTTGCCTCGTACAACGGGGAGGTCATCGGCTCGTCGATCGGCTGCTCGCTGGACAAGTCGAGTGCGCACAATGGGCTCGCGAAACCGGACAACGCGGGGTTCCTCGGGTTCGCGGCGGTCCTGCCGTCGGCTCGCGGGCTCGGGGCCGGGCGCGCGCTGGGCGAGGCCGTGCTGCAGTGGTCGGCGCAGACCGGGTACACGTCGGTCGTGACCGACTGGCGGGTGACGAACCTGCTGTCGTCGCGAGCCTGGCCGCGGCTCGGGTTCCAGCAGACGTTCCACCGGCTGCACCGGCTGATCGGGCACTGACCGCGAGGTTGTCCACAGATCCGAACTCGTCGGTTCAGGCGAGGGACGATCGCTGCACCTTCTTGGTCACGAAGGGCGTCTCGCAGCAGGCGGGGCGCCGCCGTTTCCAGGAGGCAGCCATGTCGCGTTCATCGCTTCGTTCCCGAGCCGTGCCGTCCGCCCGCCGTATCGTGACCGGGAGCGCGGTCTTCCTGGCCGCACTGGGGCTCTCGGCGACAGTTCCTGCCTCAGCAGCAGAGTTCACGCCGTCGTCGACGTACTCCGCGGCACATCCATCGACCGAGCAAAGGGCTGGCACCTTGGACGGCTTCGTGATCGAGAACCTTCCCGACGGCCTCGGCACGCCGAGCGACTTCGAGTACGAGTGGGAGGACGTGTCCTTCCACAGCCGGGTCTGGGAGACCGGGCCGGATTCGGAGGGAGCGTTCAAGGTCGACCTGACCGTGAAGACCCTCCGTGGCGAGAAACTCACCGATCTCGAAGCCGTGAAGGACTTCCTCGTCGAGTACGAGGAGAAGGAGCCAGGCGACTGGCAGCTCGAGCCGGTCAAGGTCGGCGGGTACGACGCTCTGTTCGCCGGCAACGAGGTGTTCTACTTCATCGAGCCCGGCGTCGCGGCCGAGGTCACGATCGATCACGATCGCTTCACCGACGAGGACGTTCTCGATACCGCGGCCGGGTTCCACCCGGAGCCGACGACCTGATGCCGTAGGCAACCACCCCGGCGAAACGAACGGCGAAACCAACGGGGCGGCGACGCCGACTGATGTCGGTGTCGCCGCCCCGGGAACCACCTTGCGACTCAGCCTGTCGGTGAGGTCGGTGGGCTCGTCGGTGTCGTCGAGCCCGGTGGGTTCGACGGATTCGCGGACGGCGACGCCGATGGTGTCGTGGTCGGCGTCTCCGCTGCACCGGCAGCGGCACGGTCGAGCGCGGCCTTCATCTGGTTGAGGTTCGTCTGGTAGCCCGCAAGGTCGCCGTTCTTGAGGGCTGTCTGTGCCCGGGTCCATGCGGCCTGTGCGTCGGCGATGGCCTGCTTGACCGTCTGGTTCGGCTGCTGTGTCGTAGGCGGCTTCTCGGTTCCTGGAGGCAGCTCACCGGTGTCGACGCTGGTTTTGAAGACCTTGGTGAGGGCTTCCTGCAGCGTCCCGCCGTAGGCGACGCTGTCGCCGAAGGACACCAGGACGTACCGCAGTACGGGATAACTACCCTGCCCGCTGGTGCGCACCGAGTAGACCGGCTGGACGTAGAGCAGACCACCGCCGAGCGGCAACGTCAGCAAGTTGCCGTACTGCGCTCTTGCTCCGCTGTTCGGCTGGTTGATCGGCAGCAACGCCTGTCTGATGCCTTCGTCAGTCTGGAACTTGTTGTAGACCTGCCCCGGACCAGGTATCTGCAGGTTCCCCGGCAATCGCAGGACCCGGAACTTGCCGTAGTCCGGCGAGGTGGCCTCGGCATCGACGGCCACGAACGCAGTCAGGTTCTCCCGTTCGCCGTTCGGCACGTACACCGACGTCAGCGAGAACTTCGGCTCGGTCTGATCGGGCATCCGCAATGAGAGATAGAAGGGAGGCTGGCTGATATGCGTCGCCGAGTCACCACCGGAGGAGACCGCGGTCGGGTCGTCCGGAACCCGCCACAGGTCGCTGTTCTGGTACCAAGTGCCGGCGTCCTGGACGTGGTACTTCGCGAGCAGGTCGCGCTGCACCTTGAACATGTCCTCCGGGTAGCGCAGGTGCGACATCAGGTCCGGCGAGATGTCAGAGCGCGGCTTGACCGTGCCTGGGAACGCCTTCATCCAGGTCTTCAGCACCGGGTCCTTGTCGTCCCAGGCGTACAGCTCGACCGAGCCGTCGTAGGCGTTGACGACCGCCTTGACCGAGTTGCGGATGTAGTTGATCTTCTCGCTCGGTTGCTGAGCGATCGTCCCGCGGCCGGTCGTGGTGTCCCTGGTGCTGACGTCGAGGTCGACCTTCTCGGAGTACGGGTAGTTGTCCGAGGTGGTGTAGCCGTCGACGATCCAGACCACCTGGCCGTCGACGATCGCCGGGTACGGGTCACCGTCCGGCGTCAGCCACGGTGCCGCCTTCTCGACCCGCTCGCGCGGAGTGCGGTCGTAGAGGATCTTCGATTCCGGGTTCACCCGGCTGGACAGCAGGAGGTTCGCATCCCGGAATTTTGTTGCATACAGCAACCGGTTGCCGAACGAGCCGATCGGGACGCCGCCCTTGCCTTCATAGGTGTTCAGCGTCGGGTCGCCGCCGGTCTTTCCTTCCGGCGTGTCGAGCTCGACCTTCTGGCCGCCCTCAGGGGCGCCGACGATCGAGTAGTCCGGCGACTGCTCACCGAAGTAGATCCGCGGCTCGTACTCGCCGAGATCGCCGGTCGGTGGCAGGTCCTTCTCGGTCCACACCGGAGTACCGCCCTGCGACTGGTTCCCGTTTGCGGCGACGACTCCGTAGCCGTGGGTGTAGACGGTGTGGTCGTTGTTCCAGTTGCGCTGACCGGCCGGCAGCCGGTCGACCTGGACCTCGCGGACCGCGATGACCGTGTCGTTGACCTTGCCCTTGATCTTGTACCGGTCGACGTCGAGATCCGTCGGGAACGAGTAAAAGCCACGGACCTGCTGGAGTTGCTCGAAGGTCGGTCCGATCACGGTCGGGTCGATCAGCCGGATACCCGGCAGGACCTCGGCATCCGCCGTCAGGTCCTCCGGCTTCGCCGTGCTCTTCGCCTTGTATTCGGTGACGTCGGTGTCCTCGAGCCCGTACGCCTGGCGCGTGGCATCGATGTTCTTCTTGATGTACGGCGCTTCCTTCACCGGCTCGCTCGGTCGCACCCGCAACTGCTGGAGCGCGGCCGGCCAGAGCGCACCGAGGAGGATCGCCGACAGGATCAGCACGACCGTGCCCACGCCGGGAAGCAGCCAGGTCCGGCGGACCACGTTGGCGAAGAACAGGACAGCACACAGGACCGCTATGACGGCCAGGATCTCCTTGCTCGGCAGGATGGCGTTGTCGCCGGTATAGGAGACACCGGTGAAGAGCTTGGCGTCCGAGGTCGTGAGACCGAAGCGGTCCAGCCAGTAGCTGAAGGCCTTGAGCAGGACGAGCAGACCGAGCAGCACCGAGAACTGCACCTGCGCCGCGCCGGAGGCCTTCTGGCCCTTGGCGGACGGGCGGAAGCCGCCGTACAGGTAGTGGGTGATGATCGCGGCGACCAGCGACAGCAGGACGATCGAGTAGCCGAAGCCGAGCAGCACGCGCAGCCAAGGGTAGTCGAAGACGAAGAACGCGATGTCCTTGTTGAAGTGCTTGTCGGTGACGCCGAACGGGGTCCGGTTCCGCCAGGCCAGGAAGACCTTCCACTCCCCCGACGCTGCCGAGCCGCCGAAGACCAGCATCAGGGTCGCGACGACACCGACCGCGATCTTCCCGTGCTGCTGCAGCAGATCGCCGTACCGCTCGAAGCCGGGGCTGGGCGACGGGGCGAGTGCCACCCGAGGCCGGGTGCGGAAGGCGACGATGACGTTCGCGACGACCGCGGCCGCCATCAGAAGACCGACGATCACGAACAGCAGTACGCGGGTGCCGAGCACGGTGCTGAACACCGAGCCGAGGTCGACCGATCGGTACCAGAGCCGCTGGGTCCAGACGTCGGTGAAGACGCTGAAGAGGATGAGCAGGACGATCAGCGTGGCGATCGTCGGCAGCAGAGCGCGGGGGCGTCCGCCTGTTCGCCGGGTCCTGCGGGCCGGCGGCTCTTCCGGCATGTCATAGACGCCGTCGCTCATGGTCGGTTCTCCTCGTCGTCGCTCATGCCGTCGACCCCAGGACCCTGGCCGGACCGGATGCCGGCCGAAGGTTCGAATGTCAAAGACAGTACTTCGCACAGCGTGGGGACCAAGTCGACACCGGTGAGCACTGCACCGTCCTCGTCGTGGGCACGCAACCGGACGGCTCCGAACCGGGTGCCTTCCCGGAGCACCGCCGCGACCATCCGGACCTCGTGCCGGCGCGGATCGCTACCGGCCAGCCGGGCCAGTTCGGCGTCCGACTCGACGCTGGACAGGCCGGACTCGGCCGCCGCCGGCAACACGATCCGCTCGATCGCCAAAGCGCATCCGGCGACGCCCTCCGGCCATTCGATCCGGCCCAGCGTGTCGGCGAGGCGATCGTCCTCGACACCGCCGGGAAGCTCGCCCTGGGCGACCGGGGTCAGCGGCTGCGACGCGTCCTCGGCGCCGAGTTCGGCGGCAAGGTTGGGTTCGGCGCGGAGCAGGTCCGCCGTCGGAACCAGCGCGAACAACTGCGCGGGCTGGTCCCAGCCCGCGCTGCTCACGTGCTTCTCGATCTCGACCACCGCGCGGCTGAGCGCGTCCGGTGGCAGCGTGCCTACGGAATCCATGCCGGCAGATCTTCCCTTCGGCTCACCGGTTCGTACCTATCGTTCATTGGCTGCACGACGGGACATCTCCCTTGCCGTCGGCGAGCGCCTGCAGGGCGCTGATGGCGTCGGTCAGCGTGCTGATCTTCACCAATTGGATGCCGTTCACGTCCGCGTGCAGTGCGGCCGCGCAGTTCGGCGCCGGGACCAGGAACACCGTCGCGCCGTCATTCCTGGCGCCGGCGATCTTCTGCTGGATACCGCCGATCGCGCCGACCTGGCCGAGCGCGTCGATCGTGCCGGTTCCGGCGACGTGCTTCCCGTTCAGCAGGGCGCCCGGGGTCAGCTTGTCGTAGATGGCCAGGGCGAACGCGGTGCCCGCACTGGGACCACCGATGTCCTGCCCGAGGTTGACCGTCACCTTCACCTGCGAGTCGACGCCGATCGTGATCCCCACCATCGGCCGGGTCTCGTCACCGGGCGTCGCGGCGGTCTTCACTTGGACGGTCTGCTCGGCGGTGCCGCGGCGGATCAGGAAGACGACGTTCTCGCCGACCTTGTGCTTGCGGACGAACTCG
This sequence comes from Kribbella soli, assembly GCF_004331345.1. Lineage (GTDB taxonomy): Bacteria > Actinomycetota > Actinomycetes > Propionibacteriales > Kribbellaceae > Kribbella > Kribbella soli. The sequence continues at coordinate 265,470 of NZ_SJJZ01000001.1, forward strand.
CCGACCTGCGGGACCTGCGTCACCGTCTGACCGTCGACGGCCAGCACGATGTCGCCGGCCTTCAACTTGCCCTGCGCCGGCGAGTTGTCCGCGACCGTCGAGACCTTCGTGTGGAACGGGACCTTCGCCGCCTGCAGCGCGGCCGCGACCGCGCTGTCCTGCGAGCCGGTCATCTCCGCGGTGTTCTGCTGCTCGACCTCGTCGGCACTCTGGTCCGGCGGATAGATGATTTCGCGCGGGAACAGGTCGTGGTGCGGGTCGAGCCAGTTCCGCATCGCCTGCGGCAGGGTCAGCTGCCGGTCCGGCGAGGTCACGGACACAGTCGTCAGGTCGAGCTGGCCCGTGGTCGGGAACGTGTCGTGGCCGGTGATCTCGACGACCGGCTTGTTCTTCGTCGATCCCAGAGTGTCCTTGACCGGCCCGGGGCTGAACGAGACGAACGGCACCGGGAACGCGGTGACCAGCCCCAGCGAGACGACAAGCACAACGATCGAGGTGACCAATGTGGCGGTACGACGTGTCACGAACCCTGCCCTGCGATCTTGGAGCCGGAGCTACGGACCTCGGAAGAGACCGGCTGATGGTTACGACGACCCAGGCCACGGCGACGTTCCGGAGTGGCCCGTGGGCCTGGCGCGGCGAGCGCGGCGTTGAAGCGGCGGAAGTCTTCGACCGAGGCGAAGGCACCGCCGGACCGGCGGCGCTCACGGCTGCGCCAACCGCGCCATGCGGCCCAGCACATCGCCAGCAGCGTGGCGATCAGCGGGAACGCCAGCCACGCCAAAACCTTCATCCGGCCACCTTCATGCGCCCAGCGTACGTGTCAGTGAGCGCCGACCCACTCGCTGCCACCGTCGGTGAAGCGCTGGTGTTTCCAAATCGGGACCTCCGCCTTGAGGTCGTCGATCAACTGCCGGCAGGCGGTGAACGCCACATCCCGGTGCGACGCCGCCACCGCCACGATCACGGCGGCGTCCCCGATCACCAGGTCCCCGGTCCGGTGGACGGCGGCCAGCGCGGTCACCGCGGGGTCGTCGCAGATACGCTGCGCAACCTTTCGCAGGTGCTCCAGCGCGTCCGGGTGCGCCTCGTAGCTCAAGCGATCGACCGGCTTCTCCTGGTCGTGGTTGCGCACAGTGCCGATAAAAAGCGCGGTTCCGCCCGCCGTCGGGTCCGCGACAGCCGCCAGCACCTCGTCACTGGACAACGCACTGTCGCGAATGTCCAGCAGTCTGATCGCGTCGCTCATCCGTTCCTCATTCCGGCCAGGTCTCCACGCTCACACCACACCATTGCATCCCCCGCATCGCAATTCTCCCTCCCGCCCTCCATTTCCAGGACATCCCCTCCCTTTCCGCGTCCCGGAGTACGGGGCTGCGGTGCGTGGTGCGGCGTGCACCGGGAGAGACTGTTGCCTTCCTCACCTACCTGCCGCGCCGGGTTCGGGGCTCTGCCGGCGGCGAACAGGGACGGTTGTGCGTTCACCGAGCGAGGAACTGATGGACGGAACCAGTACGTTGGAGTTGTACGCCCCACCCGCACAGGAAGGCCCTCCGATGAGCGACGAACCGGACAACCCGGACAACCCGTTCAAGGGAACGCCGTTCGAGGCCATGTTCCAGCAGTTCTCCGGTGCGGCCGGCGCGGGCGGCACCCCGGACCTGAACGCGATCTTCGCGCAGGTCCAGCAGATGCTGAGCGGGTCGACCGACGGCAAGCCGGTGAACTGGGACCTGGCCAAGGACATTGCCCGCAAGACCGTCTCCACCGCCGGAGACCGCTCGATGACGTCCGCCGACAGCGATCGCGTCGCCGACGCGGTCCGCCTCGCCGAGCACTGGCTGGACGACGCGACCACCCTGCCCGAGGTGTCCGCGACCTCCGCGGCCTGGAGCCGTGCCGAGTGGGTCGAGAACACGCTCCCGGTCTGGCAGACGATCGTCGATCCGGTCGCGGAGCACGTCGCGGGTGCGATGGGCAACGCGCTGCCCGCCGAGGCGCAGCAGTTCGCCGGTCCGATGGCGGGGATGCTGCGGCAGCTGGGCGGTTCCGTCTTCGGAGCGCAAGTCGGTCAGGGTCTCGGGGAACTCGCCGGCGAGGTCGTCAGCTCGTCCGACATCGGGCTTCCGCTGGGTCCGACCGGCCAGGCGATCCTGCTGCCGGACAACGTGGCGAAGTTCGCCGACGGCCTCGGGCTGACCGACGAGGACGTCAGGTTGTACCTCGCGCTGCGTGAGGTCGCGCACCAGCGGCTGTACGCCGGGGTGCCGTGGCTGCGCCAGCACCTGCTGGCCGCGGTCGCCGACTACGCGGCCGGGATCGAGGTCGACACCGGCAAGATCGAGCGGGCGATGGCCGACATCGACCCGCAGAACCCCGAAGCCATGCAGGAAGCGCTCGCCGGCGGCCTGTTCGAGCCCGAGGACTCGGAGCAGCAGAAGGCGGCGCTCGTCCGGCTCGAGACCACGCTGGCCCTGGTCGAGGGCTGGGTCGACGACGTCGTCCGGCAGGCCACCAAGGACCGGATGCCCGCTGGGGTGCAGCTCGCCGAGACGGTACGGCGTCGCCGCGCCGCCGGTGGTCCGGCCGAGCAGACGTTCGCGACCCTCGTCGGTCTCCAACTGCGGCCGCGCCGCCTGCGTGACGCCGCGAACCTGTGGGCCGCCGTCCGTGACGCCCGCGGTGTCGACGGCCGGGACAACCTCTGGTCCCACCCGGACCTGATGCCGAGCACCAGCGACCTGGACGACCCGATCGGCTTCGCTCAGCACGCCGGCGAACTCTCGGACATCGACATCAGCGACTTCCTCAACGAAGAAACGTCAGAGAAGCCCCAGGACGACGACGGAGACAGCCCCACCAAGTAGTGGTTGTAGGACCCCGGCTGGGAGCGTTCGGGTGGGGGTGGGGAGACTTGCGGAATGCTTCATGGGGATGCGGTTGAGGTTTTGGAGGGGTGGCGTGCGCCCGACGCGGAGCAGGAGGAGTTGCGGGCGCACTACCTGCGGCACCTGGCGACGCATCCGGACGGGATGTGGCGCAGTTGCCGGCCGGAGCATGTGACGGCCAGCGCTCTGGTTGTCGATGGCACGGGTCAGAACACCTTGCTGACGTTGCACAAGACAGTCGGCCGATGGCTCCAACTCGGCGGCCATTGCGAGCCCGGCGACACCACACTCAGCGGCGCTGCCCTACGGGAAGCGGCTGAGGAGTCCGGGCTCCCGGGTCTGACGGTGAGCCGCGAACCGCTCCAGCTCTCCCGCCATCTGCTCCACGCCGGCGGGTGCGCTGGTGCGTACCACCTCGACGTGCAGTTCCTGGTCACCGCGACAACCACGGAGTACGTCGTCAGCGACGAGTCGGACGACCTCGCGTGGTTCCCGCTGAACGCCCTGCCGGCCGACACCGACACCAGCGTCCAAGCCCTCGCAACCCGAGCCCACCAGCAAATCTTCCAGCCCTGACGTCACCCGGCTGAACCGTGCAACTCGGCCGCCCACACCACCGACGCGGCTGTGGGGCGCGCCGGGGCGAGCGGAAGGGCACAGGCTTGTGGGCCGGCTCGAATCAGCCGGCCCACCTCCCCACAGCAGGGCACTCCCCACCTCAGCCCTGCGATCCCTCGTACCTCACCCCCGTAAGCACCGCACCCCCGCGCCGTGCTCGCCGCTGACACTGCGTTTCCCGTCATCCCCGTACGTCCTTCGCCCCGCCGTGCCGCCCCCGTGGCGCGGTCGCCTGCTGGTGCAGGCGGTTTCGGCTGTCCGCGTGTGTTCCTCTGCCGTACGGCGGTTCCGGTAGCTCCCGTCGTACTGCCCCCGTGTTGTGATCACCTGCTGGTACAGCGGTTTCAGCCGTCCGCGTGTGTTCCACCGACGCGCTACGCCGAGCAGTGATCGACTACTGGCGTAGCGCTTCCAGGTACCCCCGTGTCTGTCCCTGGTTGTACTGCGTTCCCCGTGATTCCCCGTTGGTACAGCGTTCTCTTGCGTTCCCCGTGTCCCCGTGGTGCGGCCGGTGTGCGCAGTCCCCCGACTGCGGCACGCCCGTTGTGGTGCGATCCCCGTTGTGTGGCAGGCCCGAGCCGCATCCCCCCGGTGCGGTCGGGTTGTCGTCGGGTGCCGCCCCTGAACGGCATCGGCGATCGGTTGGAGCTTCCCCGTTGCATGGTGAACGAGCGGGTGGGGACAAGGTGACGGGTCAGGCGTGACGAAGTAGGGATCTTGTGGCATCCCAGCCTTCAAGGCCGGGATCCAGTCGCGCTAGGTCAGCGTTCGATCGCAGACGGTGCCAGCCGGGGCCGATCGCGACGGCGTGGCGGCGGGGTTTGCGGGCCTCGAGGAGTTCGAGCGGGGTGTCGAAGGTCGGGGCGAGTTCCACGACCCAGTCGGCGACGGGGAGCTTGACGCCGACCGCCGCCAGTGTGCCGTCCTCGGCAGGCGTGACGGCGACGTCGGCGTTGCTCAAGGCGCGGAACAGCTTGCCGATGAGCAGCCCGGGAAGGTCGGGTACGTCGTGCGACACGGCGACCACCGCGGCGGCGGGTCCGGCTAGTTCCACCGCATGCAGGACGGGTCGATCGGGATCGACGGCGTACGTCGGAGTGCCGGGCCAGGTCAGTGCGCGGACCTCGGTCACTGCATTCTCGTCGCCGGCGACCGCTGCCGCGACATCGACCCGGTCGAGCGCGGCGATGACTTCGTACGTGTCCTCCGCCATCGCCAACCGCCACGCGTCAGGGTTCCGGCCTGGCGGAGCCCAGGTCCCGGCGGCCGGCACGACAACCACCACAACCCGACGATCGGACCCGTCCGACTCCACAATCCGCCGGTCGGCGCTATCCGACACGACGCGGTCGTCGGGGCTGTTCGAGTTGGTCATGCGAGGGTGCTCGCGTCGTAGGTGGTGCGGGCGGTGGTTACTTCGGGCATGTGGGATTCGGCCCACGACTTGATGGCGGCGATGAGCGGCATAAGGGTGCGGCCCAGTGGCGTCAGGTCGTAGTCGACGCGGACGGGGACGGACGGGGTGACCGAGCGGGTCAGCAGACCGTCGCGTTCCAGTGAGCGGAGGGTCTGGGTCAGCATCTTCTGGCTGACGCCGGCGATGCGGCGGGACAGGTCGGAGTAGCGCTGCGGGCCATCCGCGAGGGCGGTCAGTACCAGCGTCACCCACTTGTCGCTGATGCGGTCGAGGAGTTGCCGCGCGGGACAGGTCGCGAGGAACGCGTCGTACTCGCGCGCTGCCTCTTCGCGGAGCTGGGATGCGGTGCGGGTCGGCATGGCTCTCCTCGTCGTGCGGTACGCACTCCGAAGTGCGTACTTCCCAAGAGAGAGTAGCTCTCCGAGAGTGGTGCAGATTCCAGACACCACGAGGAGAGAACGATATGCGCGCAGTTGTAGCCCGGCGTCTCGACGGGCCCGATGCGATCGAGTTGATCGAGACCGACGTACCTGAGCCGGCCGTGGGCCAGGTCCGGATCAAGGTCGCCGCGGCCGCGGTCAACCCGGTGGATGTGGCGGTGAGTACCGGGGTGCTGGTCGAGTTCGGCCTGACGGCGCCGCGAGAGCAGTTTGGTCTCGGCTGGGATGTGGCGGGCACGGTGGACGCGGTCGGCCCCGGCTCCCAGGCCCAGGTTGGTGACACCGTGATCGGGGTCGCGGACCTTCTCGCCCAGACGCTCAAGACGCACGCGGAGTACGTCGTACTGGACGCCGACGCAGTGGTGCGCGCACCGGAGGGCGTAGAGCTGACCAGAGCGTCCACGTTCGGACTCAACGGGCTGACTGCGCTACAAGCCGTCAAGGCGCTGCCGGGAGAGACCGTCCTCGTGACCGGGGCTGCCGGCGGTGTCGGCGGGTACGCCGTGGAGCTCGCCAAGCACGCCGGTCAAACGGTGATCGCCAGCGCAGCAGCACATGACGAGGAGCTCGTACGACGGCTTGGCGCGGACCACTTCGTCGATCGGAACGGGGACGTGGCGGCAGCGGTACGACGGATCGCGCCCGCTGGCGTGGATGGCGTTGTGGACGCCGCCGTCGTTGGAATCGCTGCACAGGAGGCAGTGCGCAACGGCGGCCGTCACGTCCACCTGCAGGGAGGTCCACGACCACCGCAGCTCCGTGGCATCACGGTGGAGCAACTGTTCGTCCACACCAACCGCGACGACCTGGAAGAGCTCAAGAGACTGGTCGAAGCAGGCGTCATCTCAACTCGAGTCGCCGAGACCTACCACCTGGACGAGGTGGCTAACGCGTACAAGCGCCTTGCCGCGGGAGGGGTCCGCGGCCGCCTCGTCCTGGTGCCGTGAAGATCAGCCGACGGCGGAATGGAGGCGGAGCGCCACCTGGACGTCCAGTGCGCGGTCCGGGGACTGCCAGCCGTCACCCAGCAAGGCGGTGATGCGGTCGAGTCGCTGCTGCACGGTGTTGGGGTGGATGTGGAGTGATGTGGCGGCCCGGGTCGGGCTCTGGCCGGCGGCGAAGTACGCCTGCAGCGTGCCGATGAGGTCGGTGCCTCGCTGCGTGTCATAGTCGAGGACCTTGCCGAGCACATGGTGCACGTGGGTGCGTACGTCGATCTCGGAGGCACCGACCAGGCCTGCCACACCCAGGTCGTCAGGTGTGGCAGATTCGCACAAGCGGCCCAGGCGGACCATGGTGGTGACCAGGCGAGACGCCTGTCGGTGTGCCTCGACCAAGGGCTCTCCCCACGTCGCGGGCCCTGTGACAGCGACCGTCACGCCCGTGCGCTTAGCCAGCTCGGACAGGTCGCGGGCGGTAGCCGCAGCGCTGGTACGAGCAAACAGCAACACCAGGTCCCCGCCGTACGGACCAGCCAGTACCAGTCTGTCTTCCAGTGGTGCGGACAGCCGAGCACGTACGGCGGTGTGGTCGCCACGGCACACTGCGACGACCAGACGATCGTGCCGATGGTTGGGCGCGAGCAACCGGAGTCGATCGGTCAGAGCGCGTGGATCGGCGCTTCCACTCAGTACGTCGGCCAGCAGGTCTGCCTGTGCACGTTGGGATTGCTCAGCGGCCTGTCGGCGGAACAGCAGGACCAGTGCGGTGACAACGGCTGCACGCTCGACGATGCGCTGGTCTGCGCCGGACAGGTCGTCCGCACCACCAATGACCAGTGCGCCGAGCCGTTCGCGCTTCGCGGTCGCTGCCACGACCCAGCAGTCACCGATGCGAGTCAATCGACCGGACTCGGACTCCTGCCACGGCACGGGCGTACCGGGGACGCTCCCGGCCGCTGCCAGCTCGTTGCCGCTGGCATCGACCAGTACGACCCACATGTCGAGCAGCTCGGCCAGTGCGGCGGCGATGGCGTCCACATCCCCGCCGGACAACACGATCTCTGCAAAACGGTCATGCGCGGCGGCTGCGTGCTCGACGCCTGCGTGTGCAGCAGACAGCTGGTCCAACGCCGCAGCAGTCTCGGCCGCCGCCCGTACCTGCACCAGAGTCACCGCGGCCAGTGTGGCCAGTGAACCGAGCAGCGACACCTCGTCACGACTGAACGGGCGTCGTGTCCGGTTGGACGCGAACAACACACCGACGAACGCTCCATCCACCACCAACGGCGTACCGCAGATCGCTACCAGCCCTTCCTCGCCGACCGCGTCGTCGATCGGAGTGGTGTGCCGAAAGCGCCGGTCCGACGGGTAGTCCGCGGTCCAGTACGGCTTGTAGGTCTCCGCGACCAGTCCGCCGAGTCCTGCACCGAGCGGCAATCGCAGCTGCTGGAACGCGGCAGAGACGGAGCCGTCGGTGGCCCGCATGTACGTGTCGCCACGGGTCTCGTCGTACAGAGTCAGGTACGCGACGTCAGTGCCGACGAGGGTGCGGGCGCGGTGGACGATGGTGTGCAGTACGCCGCCTGGGTCGCGGGCGGACGCCAGCTCGCGCGCTACGTCGACCAGTGCGGACAGCTCGGCCTCACGCTTCTTGCTGGCGTCCATGCCCGCCCGGATCCGCAGGGCGAGGTCGCGTGCCACCGCGTCCTCGCCCGCCGCCCGGGCCAGCTCGCTCCCGGACGCATCCTCGGCCAGCAGCCGCAGAAGCTCCTCCATGGTCCTACAGCGTAGTGAGGTCCCGGCGATGTGTTTCGGAGTACGACGTCACCGCGACGATCGAGATCACCGCACAGGCCGCGACGTACACAGCGATCGCGTACCCGGAGTCGTACGCCTTCAGCAGCGCGACCGCGATGAACGGCGCCAGACCGCCCGCGACGATCGATGCGAGCTGGTAGCCGACCGAGACACCTGAGTACCGCACCCGCGTCCCGAACAGCTCGGTGAAGAACGACGCCTGCGGTCCGTACATCGCACCGTGCAATACCAGACCGACTGTCACAGCGAGCGTCGCAAGTGCGAAGTTGCGCGTGTCCACCAGTGCGATGAACAGGAACCCCCAGACGCCGACACCGACCGCACCGATGAGGTACACGGGCTTCCGGCCGATGCGGTCGGACAGCGCGCCCCAGAGCGGAATGGCGAAGAAGTGCACGGCCGCGGCGATCAGTACGGCGTTCAGCGCGAACGACTTGCCCATGCCGAGGTGTTCCTTCGCGTACGTCGCGATCACGATGGTGAAGATGTAGTAGCTGACGTTCTCCGCCATCCGCGCACCCATCGCGGTCAGCACCTCACGTGGGTACCGCGTGAGCACCTCGAGAATCGGAAGCCTTTCCGCCGGCTCCTCCTGCGAACGAGCGCGCGCCTCCTGGAAGACAGGTGACTCCTCGATGCGCAGCCGGACCCACAGCCCCACCAGCACGAGTACTGCGGACAACAGGAACGGAATGCGCCAGCCCCACGAGTTGAAGGCCGCATCCGTCTGGAACGCAGCCAGCCCGGCCAGTACGCCGTTTGCGATCAGCTGGCCCGCCGGCGCACCGGCCTGCGGCCAGGACGCCCAGAAACCACGCCGTGCCGGATCACCATGCTCCGACACGATCAGTACCGCGCCTCCCCATTCACCACCCAGCGCGAACCCCTGTATGAGCCGAAGCACTGTCAGCAGGATGGGGGCGAGCGCACCGACCTGTGCGTACGTCGGCAGCAGACCGATCGCGAACGTGGCAACACCCATCATGAGCAGCGACAGCACCAGCAACTGCTTGCGGCCCAGCCGGTCGCCGAAGTGCCCGAACACCACGCCGCCGATCGGACGGGCGAAGAAACCGACCGCGAACGTGGCGAAGCTCAGCAGCGTTCCGGTGAGCTCCTCGCCTTTGGGGAAGAAGAGGTCGCCGAACACCACCGATGCGGCGACCCCGTACAGGAAGAAGTCATACCACTCGACCGTCGTACCGACGAGACTCGCGCCGACCACCCGGACGATCGACGAACGGGTACGCACTGGTTCTGTAGCTGTCATTGGGCGGACTCCTCAGTTAGTGGGCGGTCCAGCCGCCGTCGAGTACGAACGAGCTCCCCGTGATGGAGGCGGACGCGGGGCCGCACAGCACGGCTACCAGCTCTGCCACTTCGGCCGGTTCGATCAGCCGCTTCACCGCGACCGGCTCGAGCAGGACCTTGTCCAGCACCTCTGACTCGGACAGGCCGTGTGTCGCAGCCTGGTCCGCCAGTTGCGCGGTGACCAGCGGCGTCCGGACGTACGCCGGGTTCACGCAGTTGCTGGTCACCCCGTGCGCAGCACCCTCCAGTGCGACGACCTTGCTGAGTCCTTCCAGTCCGTGCTTCGCAGCGACGTACGCCGCCTTGAACGGGCTGGCGCGGAGCCCGTGGACCGAGCTGATGTTCACCACACGGCCCCAGCCGGCGCCGTACATGTGTGGGAGCGTCTGCCGGATCAGCCGGAACGGCGCCTCCAGCATCAGCCGGAGGATGTAGCTGAACCGCTCCGGCGGGAACTGCTCGACCGGTGCGACCTGCTGTACGCCGGCGTTGTTCACCAGGATGTCCACGTCCGTAGGGAGGTCGGACAGCCGCTCCAGGTCGGACAGATCGGCCACGACCGTCTCAACGCCGTCCAGCGCGTCCAGACCGGCCTGGTCGAAGTCGACGGCCACCACGTGGACACCGTCCGCGGCCAGGCGCTGGGCGCACGCGGCGCCGATACCGGACGCGGCACCGGTGACGAGGGCTCGACGGGTCTCCATGGCCGATGACTGTAGAAATCCGCGCCCCGGCGCACTATGGGATGCGGCCACACAACCCAACGCAGCCGCATGGCCCGACGAGCCACTTGTCCACAACCGTGGCTATCAAAGGAGCGCGCCACGATAGGTGGACCTATTGTTGAAACATGGTCGATATCGAACAGCCGAAGCAGAAGGCCGCCGGTGTGCCTGCTGTGCTGTCGTCGTTCAAGTTCGGTCTCCGCTCGATGGGGCCGGTGCGCACCGGCCGCACCTTCCTGAAGATGAACCAGGACCGCGGGTTCGACTGTCCGTCCTGCGCGTGGCCGGATCCGGAGCACAAGCACACCGCCGAGTTCTGTGAGAACGGCGCGAAGGCGGTGGCCTGGGAGGCGACCCGCAAGCGGGTGCCGCGGGCCTTCTTCGCCGAGAACTCGGTCGCGGACATCGACCGGATCTCCGAGTTCGACCTCGGCAAGCTCGGCCGGATCACCGAGCCGATGCTGCTGCGAGCGGGTGCCACGCACTACGAGCCGGTTGGCTGGGACGAGGCGTTCCAGGTCGTCGCCCGGCACCTGAAGGCCCTCGTCGACCCGAACGACGCCGTCTTCTACACCTCCGGCCGGACCAGCAACGAGGCCGCGTTCCTCTACCAGCTGTTCGTCCGCGCGTACGGCACCAACAACCTCCCCGACTGCTCGAACATGTGCCACGAGTCGTCCGGTACGGCGCTGTTGCGGGTGATCGGCAGCGGCAAGGGCGCGGTCACGCTGGAGATGCTCGAAGAGTCCGAGCTGATCGTCGTCGTCGGGCAGAACCCGGGCACCAACGCGCCGCGGATGCTCACCCACCTCGAGACCGCCAAGCGCAACGGCGCCTCGATCGTCGCGGTGAACCCGCTGCCCGAGCCGGGTCTGATGCGGTTCATGAACCCGCAGAAGCCGCGCGGCCTGGTCGGCAAGGGTACGCAGCTCGCCGACCAGCATCTGCGGATCCGGATCGGCGGCGACCAGGCCCTGTTCCTTGCCCTCGGCCACCTTCTGCTCGAGGCCGAGGCCGCGAACCCGGGCACCGTGCTGGACAAGTCGTTCGTCGAGTCGCACACCAGCGGGTTCGAGCTGTACGCCAAGCACAACACCGAGCTCGACTGGCCCGCGGTCGAGCAGGCCACCGGGCTGCGGCGGGCCGAGATCGAGGAGCTGGCGCAGCGCTTCATCAAGTCGAAGGCGACCGTGGTGTGCTGGGCGATGGGGCTGACCCAGCACCGCGAGGCGGTCGCAACGATCACCGAGATCGTCAACGTGCTGCTCCTGCAGGGCAACATCGGCAAGCCGGGCGCGGGCCCGTGCCCGGTGCGCGGTCACTCGAACGTCCAGGGCGACCGCAGCATGGGGATCTGGGAGAAGATGCCGGACACCTTCCTGGACCGGCTCGACCACGAGTTCTCGTTCACCTCTCCGCGCGCGCACGGCATCGACGCCGCGGAGACCGTAAAGCGGCTCCGCGACGGCGACGTACGGGTGTTCTTCGCGATGGGCGGCAACTTCGCCTCCGCGACGCCGGACACCGAGGTCGTGCATCGCGGGCTGCGGCAATGCGACCTGACGGTGCACGTGTCCACCAAGCTGAACCGGTCGCACACGATCACGGGCCGCGAGGCGCTGATCCTGCCGACACTCGGCCGGACCGATCACGATCACACCGCGGCGGGTCCGCAATCGGTGTCGGTCGAGGACTCGCAGGGCGCCGTACACCTGTCGAAGGGCAACCTGATTCCGCCGGCGCCGGAGCTGAAGTCCGAGATCGGGATCGTGTGCGGGCTGGCCCAGGCCGTCGTACCGGACGTCGGGCAGATTCCGTGGGCCGACTTCGCCGACGACTACAGCCTGATCCGGCAGCGGATCGGGCGGGTCGCGGACGGGTACGAGAACTTCGAGGAGCGGCTGCGGGACGGTGACGGCGGCTTCCTGCTCGCGCACGCGGCGCGGGACAAGCGCGAGTTCAAGACGTCCGACGCGCGAGCGCAGTTCACGGCGAACGAGCTGACCTGGTTGCCGACGGAGCCAGGCCGGTTGCTGCTGCAGACGTTGCGCAGCCACGACCAGTTCAACACCACGATCTACGGCCTCGAGGACCGGTACCGCGGCATCCACGGGACCCGCGAAGTCGTCTTCGTGCACCCGGACGACCTGGCCGAGCTTGGCCTGGAGGACGGCGGGTACGTCGACATCGTGAGCGAGTTCCGGGGCGTCGAAAGGCGGGCCTCGCACTTCCGGTTGGTCTCCTACCCGACGGCCCGCGGCTGCGTGGCGGCGTACTACCCCGAGACCAATGTGCTGATGTCGGCCGACGACCTCGCGAAGGGCAGCAACACCCCGGTCGCCAAGGGCCTCACGGTCCGGCTGGAGCCAGTCGCTTCCTGAACCACGGCTGGAGTGCCGCGAGCACGACGGCAGCTCCGGCGGTCGTGAGCCAAAGTCCTGCTGGGCCTGCAGACTTGAGCAGTTGGGTGACGGTGATCGGCGCGATCGTCGTGGCGATGCCCCAGCTCAGACCGAAGACGGCGAGGTAGCGGCCGCGGGCCTCGTCGGGCGCGAGGCCGGACGCCTGGGTCAGGTAGCGGGTCAGCAGGAACAACTCGCCGAGGCTCCACAGGACCGAGGCGAGCAGGAACACGCTGAGGCCGTGAGCGACCGCGCTGACCACCAGCCCAGCAGCGACAAGTAGGTAGCCGATCGCGATGGCCCGGAAGTCGTCGAGGTGCTGCACACGGAGCACGCGTTGGGCCACGATCAAGGTGACCGCGGACACCGCGAGGATGATGCCGGTGCCCGACTTCGGGAGGCCTTGTTCGAGCAGCGTCAGCGGTACGCCGATGATCAGCTGCATGTAGATGGTGGCGAAGACTGTGCCGCCCGCGAGAAGCAGTAGCAGTCGCCTGTCTCGCCAGACTGCCGCGGGGCGATCCGCCGGGCGTTCCCGGCGTACGTCGGCCGGAAGCGCGAGCGCGACCAGTGCGGCGCAGGACAGACAGGTGATCGCGTCGGCGACGAAGAGCCAGCGGAGGTCCCAGTGACTGATCGCGGCGGCGAGCAGACCTGCCAGTACGCCGGCCGCTGCCAGCGCCGCGCTGTACAAGCCGTAGGCGGCAGGGCGATCCTCGGGCTCGGTGACGTCGGCGATCATCGCCTGGCTGGGCGGCTCGTAGATCTCGAACGCGAGGCCGAGCAGGATCGTCGCGAGTACGGCGGACCACAGGACGTGGCTGAGCGCGATCCACAACTGGGCGACCGCACACCCCGCCAGACCGAGGACGATCGTACGGCGGCGCCCGAGGCGATCGGCCAGCTGACCACCGAGCAGCCGGGACGGGATCGTCGCGGCCCCGAAGACCGCGAGGATCAGGCCGACTTGTCCGAGCGAAGCCTTGAGCTCGACCGCGAGCACCACGCCCAGGAACGGAAGCGTGAACGCGCCGATCCGATTCACAGCGCGGGCGATGACCAAGATCCAGACGGTCCTGGAGAGCCCGCGCGCTGTCAGTGCCGAAACAGCACTCATCCTGACACCTCATGACTGTCTAAGTGGCTATGATCGGTCACGCAACCTGAGCCTACGGAGGTGGCGCGTGACTGGTCAAGTGTCTTTTGATAGTCATGCCCGGAATGTGCTGGCGGCGTCGGTCGAGTACGTGAACCGACTGACCCCCGGGTACTCCGGTGGTGTCCCGTACGACGCTCCCGCCGACGAACCGGACGCGATCAAGGCCGCCGTCGCCGAGGCGCTGACCGCGATCGGCCATCCGCCGAAGTCCGTTCCGGTCGACGACGCGCGGCGACTGAAGCTGCTCGCGGGCCGGATGCGGACCGTCTTCGAGGCCGCGAACGACGGCGATCTGGACACCGCCGCGGCGGAGATCAACGCGTTGCTGATCGACACGAACGCGCGCCCGCAGCTCGACCGCGGCAAGGACCGCCCGTGGAGCCTGCACTTCCACGGCCCCGACGAGCAGCTCGCGAACGGCTGGGCTGCCGGCTGCGCCGCCGGCCTCGCACTCGCCGTCGGCAGCGACCTGGCCGGCCGGCTAGGCGTCTGCGCAGCCCCCCAGTGCGACCGAGTCTTCGTCGACGTCTCCAAGAACGGTCAACGCCGCTTCTGCTCCCCCCAATGCCAAAGCCGCGTCAAAGCCGCCGCCCACCGAGCCCGCCAGGCTGCCACCTGACCGAACCGGGAATACGAAATGGCTACCCGGGACAAGCCATTACGTGTCCCCAGTCCCCGGCGGGTGTCCCGAGTCCGAGCCGGATCAGCGGCGGGTGAGGGTCGGGTTGGACGGGTCCTCGTTGTTCACGACCGACATCCTCCAACGACACCCTTGCCGCGGCCGAACGGTTTTCGGAACGGTCAGTCGCCGAGGAAGCGCAGTTCCGCCCCCGTGCCGCGGCCGCCTGCTTCGCACAGCTCGGTGAGCCTGTCCAGGAAGGGGCGAACACTCTCCCGAGCGTGAGGCATGAACCGCCGGATCTCGGCCGCCAGCGCGCCCAGCTCCTCGCGCTCGAACAGCACGTCCCCGTAGGCGTCGACCCGGCCGAGCATCGGAAACTCAGCTGTCCTTTCGTCAGTGGCGAGGGCGGCCTCGATGTCGTCCCACCATTGCTCAGCCCCATCGACCACGCGGCCGTCGATCCACAACTCGACCCTGACAGCCATCGCGATCAACCGCCCCTTCTCCAGCCAACTCCCCCAGAACGGCCAGCGGTTGGCCGCGACGTTCGGTGCTCAGGGGAGACATTAGACGTACAAACGCGGCCCACCCGGACTCAGAATCCGGGTGGGCCGCGGCGGTCGCCCCGCTGTCCGATCGTCCGTTAGCCGACCGGGGTTAGTTCGCGTTCTTCTTCCGGGGCGGGTGGGGTCGGGGTGGCGTGCTTGGCGGTGTTGCCGCGGAGCCACTTGGGGGCCCACCAGTTGGCGTCGCCGAGGAGGGTCATGATGCTGGGGAGTACGACGGCGCGGATGATCGTTGCGTCGATCAGGATTGCGACCGCGAGGCCGACGCCCAACTGCTTCATGTCCAGCGTGCTCAGGGTTGCGAAGACCGCGAACACGCCGATCATGACGGCTGCCGCGCTGGTCACCACGCCGGCCGACCCGGTGATGCCCTCGGCCACCGCCTGCTTCGTCGGGACGCCGCGCAGTACCGCCTCGCGGATCCGGCTGACCACGAACACGTGGTAGTCCATCGACAGCCCGAACAGCACCACGAAGAGGAACAGCGGCAGCCAACTGACGACAGCGCCGTTCGACCGGAAGTCCAGCAATCCTTCGGCCCAGGTGTTCTGGAAGACCGCGGTGACGACGCCGTACGCCGCACCCGCGCTCAGCAGGTTGAGCCCGATCGCCGTGATCGCGACCACCACCGACCGGAACGTCACCATCATCACGATCATCGTCAGCAGCAGCACGAACCCGATCACCAGCGGCAGCTTGTCCCGCGTGTGCGCCGCATAGTCGACGTCCGCGGCCACGAACCCGCCGACCGCGTACTCGACTCCCGGCACCTTGCCGACCGTCTCCGGCATCAGTTCCTTGCGCAGCTTGGTCAGCGAGTCCCGTGCTTGGTCGCTGCCGCCCTCGTACGGCGTGGCAACCTCGAGCGTCGCGACCGTGCCGTCCTTGGAGAACCGCGGCTCTTCGAGACCGTCCGACGCGAACAGGCTGTCGCCCTTGGTCCGCTCCATCAGCTCGGCCAGCGCCGCCTTCACCGCGGGCTGCTGGTTCGCAGGCGCCCGTACGGCGACCTCGTGGCTGGTACCCGTACTCGGGAAGGCCGCGGTCAGCCGGTCGTACGCCTTCATCACCGCGGTGTCACGCGGCAGGTCCTCGGTGCCCGGGAACTTCAGCGTCATCCCCAGCGCCGGCGACGCGACCGCGAGCAGCGCGGTGACGGCGACCAGCAGAGTGGCGATCGGGTGCTTCAGGGCCGGCTTGAGAGCCATCGGCCAGAACCGCGGCTCCTTGTTGCCGGCCGTCAGCCGCCAGACGAGCGGGATCCGCGGCTTGTCCACCCAACGACCGAGCTTCGCCAGCACGGCAGGCAGGACGGTCAGCGAACCGACGACGGCCACTGCGACAACCAGGATCGAGCCGACCGCGAAGGACGAGAACACCGCGTCACGAGCGAGGAACAAGCCGGCCATTGAGATGATGACCGCCGTACCCGACACGACGACCGCGTGACCCGAGGTCGCCGCGGCGATCTCGACCGCGTCGACGTGGCCGCGGCCCTTGGCGCGTTCCTCACGTTCGCGGCGCAGATAGAAGAGCGAGTAGTCGACGCCGACCGCCATACCGATCAGCAGGATCACGCTGTTGACCGCATCCACAGCCGGCACCAACTGCGAAGCCGCAGCCGACAAGCCGATCGCGGCAGCCACCGCGGACAGCGCGAGCACCAGCGGGACGGACGCGGCGATCAGAGCACCGAATGCGATCAAGAGGATCGCGAGCGTCACCGGCAGGCTGAAAATCTCCGCCCGTTTGAAGTCCTTGCCCAGCGTCTCGTTGAGCGCCTTGCCGATCGACAGTCCACCGACCTCTTCGATCCGCAGATCCGGATACTGCTGCTGGACCTTGGCGGTCGTGTCGAGCAGCGGCTGGACCCGGGCGTCGTCGTCCGAGCCGTCCGGCACGTCCTTCATCGTCACCCGGACGATCACCGCGTCGTTCTTCGGCGACGGCATCGGCTGACCCACCTCCGCGACCCCACCGAGGGCGCGCATCTGCTGGATCACCACCGCCGCCGCCTTGTTCGCCGCGGCATGGTCGAGCTGTCCGGACGGCGCCGTGATCAGCACGCTCTCGACGTCCGGGTCGTCGAAGTTGCCGGACTTGACGATGTTGTCCGCCCGGGTCACCTCACCGATGTCACCCTCGTTCTTCGACTCCTTCGTCCCGGTCACCTGCCCGAGCGCGAAACAGGCGATCACGACGACAACCCACATCGCGATCGCCCGCCACGGATGGGTCGCGCTCCAGCGCGCTGCCCGGACCGTGATCTGTCCCCTGGCCATACGTTCCCTGCCCCTCTGCGCACCCACCGGCGCCCCACCCAGCGCTCCCTGGCGTTGCGCTGGCTACGGGAAGAAGCCTGGCTGCCGCGGCCCGGTCGCGACCATGCAGGAAGCCCCCCAGGTCACCCTGAGGCAAACCCCACCCCACCCTTTCCCGTACGCCGTACGCACCCCGGCCCACCCCTCCACACCCGCCCCGACCGACCCACCTTGAGCCCCCACCAACCGCTTCCGCCCCCCGCAAACGGTTGGCCGGTGCCCAAAGTCGCGCGAACCGCCGGGCAGGCGGTGGGCGGGACGGCGCGGGGCGCCGTGGGAGTGGGGCGGTGGGAGTGGGGCGGCTGCCCGACTTTGTGCATGACGTCCGTACGCGGCTCGCCGATCCGCACGGACTGGGTGCACAAAGTCGAACGAACGCGCGGGCGCGGGTGGAGCCGGCCCGGGCAGTACGCCGTACGCGCCCGGCCGCCCTGCACCACGCCACCCCCGACTCCATCGCCCTGCTCCGCGCCACCCCCGACTCCACCGACTCCACCGCTCAACCTTGGGCCCCTACCAACCGTTTCCGGCGCGCGCAAATGGTTGGTAGAGGCCCAAAGTCGAAACGGCGGGCAGGCGGCGGGCGGAGGCGGGGTGGGTCGGGCCCAAGGTTGGGCGGCAGGCTTGGGGGTGGGGCGGGGTGGGTTAGAAGTCTTCGAGGTCGAGGGATGAGGCGGCGGAGACGCCCTCCAGGTAGCCCTCGGCGCGTTCGGATTTCGGGTAGCGGTGGACCAGGGCCCAGAAGGTGGCGTTGTGGGTCGGCTCGATCAGATGGGCGAGCTCGTGGACCAGGACGTAGTCGACGACCCAGGCCGGCATCGACTGCAGACGGGTCGACAACCGGATCGATCGGTCCGCCGGAGTGCACGATCCCCACCGTCTGTTTTGGTTCGAAACCCACCTCACCGACGCAGGTTCGGGCACTTCCGGGAGGTGGCGACACGCGAGATCGTGTGCTCTGGCCAACAATTTTTCGTCCGACACGCGCGATCGGCTGCGCTGCTTCTCGAGTCGCGCCAGCATGGTCTCGACCCAGCGCGCCTCCTCGGCGGCGGACAGCCGGTCGGGCATCAGCACGACCACCCGGTCGCCGTCCCGGTAGGCGCTGACCGTGCGCTTGCGGCGCTTGCTGCGGCGGATGTCCACGTGAGGCGGGATCGGGCGCAGTGGAGAGTCGGCCATGGCTCAAAAATGTACCCCCCGAATCCGACAACTTTCTTCGGTCCACATCCTGTGCATGGACGTTTCCGCAGGTCAGACGCCAGATCTTGAACCTGCCGACCCTGGTTGTTCACATCCTGTTCCCCCGCCCGTCCACAGTGTCCGGCGGCGCGTCCCACAGGTTGCTCACAGAGTTATCCACAGGGGTGGACAACGCGGGCTTGCCACCGCCGCCGGTACCTCCTAGCGTCATCGGCAACAGGCTCCCGGACCGCTACCGGGGCCGCTCGGAGGGGAAGCCGAGTGGTCACGGAGGCGGATCACCGGGAGCCTGTTCTGCGCCGGCGAAAGTTTCGGTAAGGGCTTTCCTCGGGGGAATCACGCGGCACGCGGACCAGCAGGTGCGCTTGAGCCTGCGCCAGGAGGCCGTAGGGTGAATCCCGACTGGGCCGAACGGCCTACGGCAGGACGGTCTGCCGTTAGCATCCAACGACTGCCCGGGGCGAGACCCCGGGCTGGAATTCAGAGCAAGGAGAGGGCCCTCATGGCAGAGACCTGGAGCGGCGAGTTTTACTGCGTCAAGTGCAAGGCCAAGCGCACCGCCGACGGCGAGGTCAAGGTCAACGACAAGGGCACGCGCATGGCGAAGGCCAAGTGCCCCGAGTGCGGTACGAACCTGAACCGGATCCTCGGCAAGGCCTGACGCACCAGCACCAAGTCGTAGAGGCGGTGTCCGGCACGTTGCGCGTGCCGGACACCGCCTCTCGTCGTCCTCGGAGTCGTACCCGGAGTCGTACCCGGACCGCGACACACAGCGACACACAGCGACACACTTGGGGCCCCACCGCCACCGGGGCTTGGGTGACCGGACAGAATGGGTACGTGTCGGACCTTCCTCGTAAGGCGCTGAGCCGGACCGCGAAACTTGCCAGCCTGCCGCTCGGTGCCGCCGGGCGGGCGACGGTCGGCCTGGGCAAGCGCATCGGCGGCGCCCCCGCCGAGGCCGTGTACGCCGAGTTCCAGCGCCGTACGGCGGACCAGTTGTTCGCCGTCCTGGGTGAGCTCAAGGGCGGCGCGATGAAGTTCGGGCAGATGCTCAGCCTGATGGAGTCCGCGATGCCGGAGGAGCTCGCGGCGCCGTACCGGGCGACCCTGACCAAGCTGCAGGACTCCGCCCCGCCGATGCAGGCCTCGACCGTGGACACGATCCTCAGCCGTGAGCTCGGCAAGCGCTGGCGGGACCGGTTCGACGAGTTCGGCGACGTACCTGCGGCCGCGGCGTCGATCGGCCAGGTGCACCGCGGACGGCTGAAGGACGGCCGCGAGGTCGCGGTCAAGCTGCAGTACCCAGGTGCCGCGGAGGCCCTGCGGGCCGATCTGCGTCAGCTCGGGCGGTTCGCCCGGACGATCGGCAGCCTGATCCCCGGCCTGGACGTGAAGCCGCTCATCGCCGAGCTCCAGGAGCGGATCGGCGAGGAGCTCGACTACGACCGCGAGGCGCAGGCCCAGCAGCAGTACGCCGACGCGTTCAAGGATCACCCGGAGTTCGTGGTCCCGCGGGTCGTCAAGCACTCCCCCTCGGTGATCGTGTCCGAGTGGATCGAGGGCCGGCCGCTGTCGTCGTACATCACCGGCGGCACCAAGGAGGAGCGGGACGCGATCGGGCTGAAGTACGTCCGGTTCATGTTCAGCGGGCCGAAGTACGCCGGTCTGCTGCACTCCGACCCGCACCCGGGGAACTTCCGGGTGATGCCGGACGGGCGGCTCGGCGTGGTCGACTTCGGCCTCTGCGCGCGGCTCCCGGACGGCCTGCCGCCGGCGATCGGACGGCTGCTGCGGATCTCGCTGAAGGGCGACGGCCTGGCGGTCCGGGACGGGCTCAAGGCCGAGGGCTTCATCAAGCCGCGGATGGAGATCGACCCGGCCCAGCTGATGGACTACCTCGCGCCGTTCGCGGAGCCGGCCCGCGAGGAGAGCTTCCAGTTCAGCCGGGAGTGGATGCGCGCGCAGGCGAACCGGACCGGCGACTTCCGGTCCCCCAACGCGTCCCTCGCCCTGCGCCTCAACATGCCACCGTCGTACCTGCTGATCCACCGCGTCTGGATCGGCGGCATGGCCGTGCTCTCCCAGCTCGAGGCCGAGGCCCCGTTCCGCTCGGTCCTGGAGGAGCTCCTGCCCGGCTTCAGCGACGACTGAGCGCGGGCAGCGCGCGCAGGGTGACCGCCAGCAGGACCGCCATCGCGGCCAGGGCCACGGCAGTGATCCCGGCAGCCATGTGAAGTCCGGAGGTGAAGGCGTCCCGGGCCTGATCGAGTACGTCGGCAGACGCGCCCTGGCTGACCGCCTCACCCAGCGAGTTGCCGCCACGACCGTCGGTACGGCTGCGGTAGACCGCGGTGACCACGCTGCCGAGGACGGCGATGCCGAGGGAGTACCCGAACTCGTTGCCCGTCTGGGTCAGCGCGCCGGCCGAGCCGGCCTTCTCCGGTGGCACAGATCCGATGACCAGGTTCGTCCCCAGAATGACCAGCGCGCCCGGCCCGAGGCACTGCACCGCGAACGCGATCACCAGCACCGTGGTCGAGGTCGTCACGCTGACCACGGCCATGCCGGCCACCGTGAACGCGACACCGGCTGGGATGAGGATGCCCGGACGGATCCGCTGCGCCAGCCGCGGCGCGAGCTGGAAGCCGATCGTCGACGTGATCATGCCCGGGACCAGCGCCAGCCCGGCGTCGAGCGGGCTCATCCCCTTGACCAGCTGGAAGTACTGCGCAATGAAGACCATCACGCCACCGGACAGCATCGAGTACGCCGTCATGCTGCCGAGCGTCACACTGAAGGTCCGCCGCGCGAACAGCCGCACGTCCACCAGCGGGTCGTCCAGCCGCCGCTGACGCCGTACGAAGATCCAGCCGAAGGTGCCGCCGATCAGCAGGGCCCCGATGGACTGGGTGCCGGCCCCGTGCGAGGCGAGGTGCTTCAGGCCGTGGATGGCCGGCAGGATCGCGGCCAGCGACAGCAGGACACTCGGTACGTCGATCCGTCCGGCCTTCTCGTTCCGGTACTCCGGGAGGATGAACCGCCCCACTGCCAGCAGAACCAGCATCGCCGGGACGCCGATCAGGAAGGCGGAGCCCCACCAGAAGTGGTTCAGCAGGACGCCACCGACGATCGGGCCGACGATCGCGCCGACGGTGAAGCAGCCGCCCCAGACGCCGAGCGCGGTGGCCCGCTGCCGCTCGTTCGGGAACAGCGTGGAGATCAGCGACAAGGTGCACGGCGCGATCGCTGCTCCGGCGATGCCCAGCACCGCGCGGGCGCCGATCAGCATGCCGGGGCTGACCGAGTACGCCGCCACGATCGAGGCGACGCCGAACACCGCAGCGGCGATCAGCAGCAGCCGACGGCGGCCGAGGCGGTCGCCCAGGCTGCCCATCGTGATCATCAGGCCGGCCACCATGAACCCGTACACGTCCAGGATCCACAACTGCTGGCTACCGGTGGCGCCGAGCGCCTCGGTGACCGCCGGCACGGCCAGTAGCATCACGAACAGGTCCAGGGACACGAGCAGCGACGCGAGGCACAGCACGCTCAGCGCGATCCACTGCCGCTTGCCGGTGGCCACGGGGTCCGCCTCGAGGCTGAGGGTCATGATCCGGTCCTTCCACAGGAGTCTTGTCACTCACTGCGTCGGACGGCACATCGCAAGATCGACAGTGGGTACAGATCTTTTCAGGAGGTCGGGATGACAACGATGGACAATCTGCCCGAGGTCGTGACGCAGGACGAGTGGCTCGCGGCCCGTCTGGAGCTGCTGAGGCTGGAGAAGGAGGTGACGCGAGCGCGCGACCGCCTGAACGCCGAGCGCCGGCGGCTGCCGATGGTCCGGATGGACAAGCCCTACGTTTTCGAGGGTCCGGACGGTGAGGTCGGGCTGTTGGACCTGTTCGGCGGGCGGGACCAGCTGGTGATGCACCACTTCATGTTCGGCCCGGACTGGGACGAGGCGTGTCCGAGTTGCTCGTCCGCCGCCGACGAGGTCGGAAACCTCCGCCAGTTGTACGTGCGCAACACGGCACTGGTCGCCGTGTCGCGCGCGCCGTACCCGAAGATCGCCGCGTTCCAGGAGCGGCTGGGTTGGACGTTTCCGTGGTACTCGTCGTACGGGAGCGACTTCAACTACGAC
The DNA here is from genome assembly GCF_004331345.1 of Kribbella soli. Lineage (GTDB taxonomy): Bacteria > Actinomycetota > Actinomycetes > Propionibacteriales > Kribbellaceae > Kribbella > Kribbella soli. Next base: position 288,048 of record NZ_SJJZ01000001.1, read on the forward strand.
TTCCACGCCACGCTGGACGACCGGGTCGCGCCGGTGCTGCTGCATTTCCGCACGCAGGAGCAGCTGGCGAACGAGAAGGGGACGCCGTGGTCGGACGGACCGTGGACCGCTGACATGAACGGCGAGGAGCTACCGGGTATCAGCGCGTTCGTCCGGGTCGACGACGAGGTGTTCCACACGTACTCGACCTTCGGCCGTGGCATCGAGGACTTCCACAACTGCTACCGGTACCTCGACCTCACCGTCCTCGGACGACAAGAGGTGTGGGAGGAGCCGAAGGGACGCGCCGAGCCGCTCGGTCTCCACGTCGGCGGACCCGCGATGCGCGTCCCGGACCGGTACGACTACCAGTAGACCGAGTCGAGCTTTCCCTCGATGCTGCGGACGTTCTCCCGGGCACACCGGTCGCAGTACAACAGCTTGCGGCCGTCCTCGATCGAGGTCATCCAGGTCAGCGGCACGTCCTCGGACGCCGCCTGCTGACCACACAACACACAGGTAGCTCTGGTCACGCGCATCAGTGTTGCACCACTGGTCTCCAGGAAGCGCCGCACCTCCGTGTTGAACGCTTCAGGTGCCTCGAGGTTCGCTTCATGGCCCACTCCGCGGAGCACCACGAGTTCTGCAGTGGGGATTGCCGACCGCAGCGCCTCCCCGACCGTCCCGAGCGGGCAGCGCTGGTCGTGTTCACCCCAGAGCAGCAGCGTGGGGACCCCGATCGTGGGCAGGACCGCGTTCAGATCTGCCTCGGCGAACGCGGTCAGCATCGGCAGCATCCCGGTCGGACGGCTCTCCGCCATCATCGTCCGGACCAGTTCCAGCGACCCGGCCGGCGCTGATCCGGCGAAAAAGCCGGGGAGGTAGTCGTCCATCCACTCCGCCGGCGGCCGCTCGACCTCGGACCGGACCCGCCGTACCCGGGCCTCGACCTCCTCGGGCGGCAAGGATCCCTTCCAGCCGGCGTACGCCCCCACAAGGATCAGCGAGCGGACCAACTCGGGGTGGCGTTGCCACACGGCGAGAGCGAGGCCGCCACCCCAGGACAGGCCGCACAGATGGGCTTCCCCGATGCCCAGTTCGGTCACCAGAGCGGTCAGGTCATCGGCGTAGTCCGACATCGTCATCCGACCGGCAGGATCGTCGGAGGCTCCACAGCCGGGCGCGTCCCAGGCGATCACGTCGAAGAGATCGGCCAGGCCGTCCAGCTGGGGTCGCCAGGCACGGCCGTCGCTCCACCCGCCGTGCAGCAACACCAGCGCGGGTCCGGCACCGGCGCGGTGGTATGCCATCGTCCGGCCGCCGACGTCGACCAGCTTCATCGCCCGAGACCTCCCCCGCTCGAGACGTGCCCTACGCTCCTCAGCATGCGCTGGGTGATCCATGGTGAGGAAGAGGCCTGGTCCAATCGGTGGCTGAGCGTACGGCGGTTGGACGTCGAGCAGCCCGACGGGGAGCGGTTCGACTACCACGCGGTACGCCTGAAGGACATCGCCGCGGCTGTCGTCACCCGGGACGAGTGCGTGCTGCTGATGTGGCGGCACCGGTTCCTGACCGACACCTGGGCGTGGGAGATCCCGATGGGGATCATCGAGGCCGGTGAGAGTCCGGAGGCTGCCGCGGCGCGGGAGCTCGAGGAGGAGACCGGGTGGCGGGCGGACGGGCTGAGCGAGCTCATCCGCTCGGAGCCGGCGGCCGGGATCATGGACTCGCGGCACTTTGTGTACCGGGCGGCAAGTGCGCAGTACGCCGGACCGCCGACCGAGCGGAACGAGTCGGATCGGATCGAGTGGATCCCGCTGGCCGACGTACCCGGGATGATCAACCGCCACGAGATCGTCAGCGGCATCACGCTGGTCGGTCTGCAGCAACTGCTGCTGTCAGAACGTGGCTGAGGGGCGGCACCCCTTTGGGTGCCGCCCCTCAGTGATTCAGCTGGTCAGGCTGTGATTCTGGTGGATCAGACGAGGCGGGCGAGTGCGAGGCGCGCGCGTGCGCTGGCCCTCTCAGCTCGCCGGCCGGCCCGCTCGGCCTGCTTCTGCGCCTTCTCGATCTGGTGAGCGAGGCGGAAGCGCCGGTTCTGCTCTGCGTCCTTCAGCAAGCTACGACAATGAGCACGGGCGAGATCTTCGTGAAGTAAATGCATTTCGGTGCTCCTGGTGAAAGTCTGAGTGGTCACGTTGGACTCGTTTCGGATGGGTTGAAGGTCGTCAGGCTGCGGTTACGGTGTCACTCTTGCGGGGACGCCCACGGGGCCGCTTGCGCGGAACCACCACACCTTGGACGAACAGCTGGCCGCCCCACACTCCCCACGGCTCGGAACGCTCGAGCGCTCCGGCCAGGCACTCGGCCTTCAGCGGGCAGGTCGTGCAGAGAGACTTCGCGTACTCGACGTCCGCCGGCGATTCGGCGAAGAAGAGTTCTGGCGCGTAGGACCGACAGGGCAGGTCCTGCGACGTTGCGACCTCGGTGAAGACATCGAGGAAGCTCACGCTCATTCCGGTCACCTCCCAGTGACTTTTGGTTGCTGATCTCTTGTCGTCGGTGACGGCTGCCGGGTGACGGCCGCCAAATCTTGGGGACAAACAAAAGGGCCGCGGGACCCTAGGTGGGTTCCGCGGCCTGGAGGTGCCGGCTCTGACGTCTGTCAGACCGGTGGACTCCATGCTCGAGAACCCGAACCGCCGTACTTCACATCGCCGACAGCTCCGCCCTTGATCTGGGCAGCGCCGGAGGCCATGAGCACAACGGTCGCGACATGCAGGCGCGGCGAGGCACCCTGAATCGGGGCGCACGGCAGCGCGGTTGCGTCGCTGAACGGCTTCTTGACCGTGTTGGTGATCATTTCCAGGGCACCTCCTCTCGTTGTGGCGAAGCGGGCGGTTAGCTCGATCGCTATGGTGGTTTGAAGTTTTCGGCCAGGCTTCGACCGCAGAAAGAACAGTACGCCGTCCGCGCCGGAGCCCGCAAACTATTTATCGCCAGTTCGCGAAGTTGGCCGGAAGTTGCCGCTGAGGCGGCAAGATCTCATTGCCGGCGCAGCCTTCCAGCACGCTCCGGGACGCCATCCGCACGCTCCGGGATCGTTGCCTCTGTCACCTAACTGCCACGTCTGCCAGCAGCAGAACACGGCACGTCCTCCAGGATGCGCCGCGGATCTCGTGCCTGGCAACAGGTTTGCCTGAAAGGGCAGCCAGTGCAGAGGTCTCAGCGAGTGCAGAGGTTGAGGATGTGCTCGCCGTACTTGGTCAGCTTGGTGTGGCCGATGCCCGGGATCTGCCGGAGCGCCTGGGCGTCGCCGGGCTTGGTCTCGGCGATCGCGGTCAGGGTCGCGTCGGTGAGGATCACGAACGCCGGCATCTTCTCGGACTCCGCCTGCTCGGTGCGCCACTCGATCAAGGCGTCGTACAGCTTCTGGTCGATCGAGGACGGGCAGTCCTCGCAGCGGCCGAGCTTGCGGGCGCCCGGGTCGGTCAGGCCGCGGCCGCAGACCCGGCACTTGGGGATCGGCCGGCCGGACTTCTCAGCGCGTTCGGAGCGGGATGGGCGCTCCCAGCCGACGGACGACGACGGGGTCCACTCGGAGCGCGCCGTACGGACGCCGATCGGGTCCAGGAAGCGGGTCGGTCCACGCGTACCGCGGCCGCCCGGCGAGCGGGAGGTGGACCAGCTGATGAACAGCTGCTGCTTGGCCCGCGTCACGCCGACATAGAACAGCCGTCGTTCCTCCTCCACCTGCGCCGGCGTCTGGGCGTAGGTGATCGGCAGCGTCCCCTCGTGCGCCCCGACGATGAAGACGGACTCCCACTCCAGGCCCTTGGCCGCGTGCAGCGTCGCCAGCGTGACGCCCTCCGCCAGCGGCGCGTGCTGGATCGTCGCCCGACGGTCCAGCTCTGCCATCAGCTCCGGCAGCCTCGCGTCGGGATTCGCCGCGGCGAAGTCGGACGTCATCGTCACCAGCGCGCTCAGCGACTCCCAGCGGTCCCGCACCGCACCGGTCCCGGTCGGCGGCTCCTGCGTCCAGCCGGCACCGCCCAGCACTCCGGTCACCGTGGTCACCAGGTCGTCGCCGGCCTGACCGGCCTTGGCCTGTCCGCGCAGCAGTACGGCGGCCTGCCGGATCTCCGCGCGCTCGAAGAACCGCTCCGCGCCCTTCAGCACGGTCGGGATCTTCCGCTCGGCCAGCGCCTGCTCGAAGTTCTCCGACTGCGCGTTGGTCCGGAACAGTACGGCGATGTCCCGCAGCGCCACGCCCTCGTCCTTCAGCCGTACGACGGCCCGCGCCACCGCGTCCGCCTCCGCGACCTCGTCGGAGTACTCGCGGTAGACCGGAACCGGACCGGCCTCCTTCTGCGACCGCAACGTGACCCGCCCGGGCAGCCCCGTCGGACCGGCGGCGTCCAGGATCTTGTTAGCCACGTCCACGATCTGCGGCGTCGACCGGTAGTCGCGGACCAGCTTGATCACGGTCGCCGACGGGTGCCGGGACGCGAACCGCACCAGGTTCTCCGGGTCGGCGCCGGCCCATGAATAGATCGTCTGCGCCGGGTCACCGACCACGCAGACGTCCTCGCGGCCACCGAGCCACAGGTCGAGCAGGCTCTGCTGCAGCGGCGAGACGTCCTGGTACTCGTCCACGACGAACGTGCGGTACTGCCGCCGGATCTCCGCCGCCACCCGCTCGTCCTCCGCGAGCAGCGCGACAGTACAGAGCAGCACGTCCTCCAGGTCGATGCGCCCGCGCTCCAGCTTCACATCCTCGTACGCCGCGAAGATCCGGGCGATCGTCGCCGGGTCGAAGGCCGCCAGCGCCCGCGCCGACTTGGGCGCCAGCCGCGCGTAGTCGTCCGGCCGGACGTTGCTCACCTTGGCCCACTCGACCTCGCCGGCCAGGTCGCGCAGCGCGGGTGTGTCCACCCGGACGCGGCAGCGCGACGCGGCCTCGGTCAGCAGCGGGAACTTGCGGTCCGCGATCGGCGGCAGCTCCCCGCCGTACACCTTCGGCCAGAAGAACCGGGCCTGCCGGAGCGCGGCGGAGTGGAACGTGCGGGCCTGCACGCCCTGGACGCCGAGCTGCGCGAGCCGGCCGCGCATCTCCCCCGCGGCCCGCTGGGTGAACGTCACCGCGAGCACGCGGACCGGGTCGAACGTCCCGGTGCGCACGCCGTACGCGATCCGGTGGGTGATCGCCCGCGTCTTCCCGGTCCCCGCGCCGGCCATCACCGCGACGGCGCCGTGCAACGTGGTCGCGACCGCCCGCTGCTCCGGGTCGAGAGCCTCCAGAAGGCTCTCGGCGGATGCAGATTGTGTGAAGTCGCTCACGGGCTGGGACATGCGGGAACAGCACCACCTGCATCATGGTTCGGATACGTCGAAGGCAACCCTAGACGGGTCGCCCGACAAAACCCCTCCCCACTCCACAAGGAGTCCGCCGATGTCGGCATTCACCATGTACTCGACCCCGTGGTGCGGCTACTGCCACCGCCTCAAGGGCCAGCTCAAGCGGGCCGGAATCGAGTTCACCGAGATCGACATCGAGCAGGTCCCGGAGGCCGCGAAGATCGTCGAGAAGGTCAACAACGGCAACCAGACGGTGCCGACCGTGGTCTTCCCCGACGGCACCGCGATGACGAACCCGTCGCTCGCCCAGGTCGCGGACAAGCTCGTCGCCTGACGAGATCCAGGCATAGCTCAGGTCATATCGCCTGAGTTATGGACATTACGGTCATGACCGTTATACCTTGCGGTGAACTACGCCGCAGGGAGTCCGCCCATGTTCTCGCGCCGTCAATTCCGCTATGCCCTTACGAGCCTCGCCGTCACGCTCGGCCTGCTCGCGACGGGCGGTCTGCACGCCACTGCGGCCCCGCCGGGGGACCTGCCTGACCCGTTCCCGTCGGAGAACTGGCCGCTTGGCACCCCGACGCGACCGATCGCGCCGTCGGCCGAGGTCATCAAGGACCTCGGGTCGCCGATCAGCTCGCTCACGATCATGGAAGGCGCGATCGGCCACACGCCGGACGGCCGCGACGTCGTGTACGCCGTACCCGCGGGTGAGAACGCGCGGCTCAACGTCGTCGACCTGCACAGCCGCGAGCTGATCCGCACCGTGCCGCTGCCCGGGGCCGCCGGCGGCTGGGCGATCGTCGTGGTGCCGAACGGTGACGTCTACCTCGGCACCTACGCCAACGCGCATCTCTACCGCTACAGCCCGGCCACGGGTGAGGTGACCGACCTGGGGCAGCCCATCCCGGGCGAGTCCCAGATCTACGGCCTCACCGCCGACCAGGCCGGCAACGTGTACGCCGGGACGTATCCGACCGCCCACGCGTTCAAGTACGACGCAACGACCGGAGATGTCACCGACTACGGCTCACTCGACCCGGTGCAGCAGTACGCGCGGTCCACGGTCTACGACCCCGACCACAACAAGCTGTTCGTCGGCGTCTCCACTCCGAACGCCAGGCTGCTCCGCATCGACGTGGACACCAAGGCGGTCGAGGACATCACTCCCCCGGGTACGACGGCGAAGGACTTCATCGACCTCGACTACGCCGGCGGCAAGGTCTTCGCAAACGCGAGCAGCCGCCTGGTGGTGGTCGACGCAGTGACCGGTGAGCAGGTCAAGTACACCGACAGCGCCACGGGCCAGCAGGTGATGGACTACCCGATCGCTGCGCGCGGTGTCTCCGCGGCCGGACCAGGTGGCGTCTACTTCACCAACAACACCCTGTCCCTCACGCACTACGACCTGGACACCAACACGGTCGGTCCGGTCTCGCCGCCGCGCACACTGACCCGTGGCGCATCCATCGGCTACGGCTGGGTGACCGAGAACGGCGTACCGGTGCTGTACGGCCTGGCCGGCAACTACTCCGGTGGAACGTTCCGCTACAACCCAGCGGACGGGACGCTCGCGCAGTGGAGCTCACCGTTCCAGTACGTGCCGTCGCCGCTCATGCACGCACTGGCCGACCCCACCACGGCCAAGGTGTTCGTCAACGTCTACCTGAACGGCGCCACCTCCATTTACGACCCGGCGACCGGCAAGTCCACAGTCACCACCAGGCAGGGACAGGTGGAGGGCTGGGCCTGGGACGGCACCGGCAAGATGTACGTCGGTATCTACCCGTACGGCCGTCTCTCGCTCTGGGACCCGACCGCACCGGAGAGCCCGACCAACCCGAAGGAACTGTTCAGCCTCGTCGACAGCGACCACCAGAACAGGCCGGTCGCAGTGGTCCCCGCAGGCAACCGTGTGTACGTCGGCACCACACCGGCGTACGGCGAGTACGGCGGCGCGCTGACCGTGTACGACGTACCGACGGGCAGCCACACGGTCTACCGCAACCTGGTGACCGACCAGACGATCTCCTCCATCGTGCCCTCCGGTGCTGACGTCTGGGTCGGCTCCAGCATCGAGGGCGGTCAGGGCACCGACCCGAGGGCCAGTGAGGCACACCTGGTCAAGGTGAACCCGGCGACGGGAGAGGTGCTGACCGACGTCGTCCCGGTCTCCGGTGCGGCCAGCATCAACGAGCTGACCACCGGACCGGACGGCAACATCTGGGGTCTCGCGGACGGCATCGTGTTCGCCGTCAACCCGTCCACCGGTGAGGTGGAGCGCCTGCTGCCCGTGTTCAGCGGAGCCACCGGCTCACAGGACGGGGCACTGTCCTGGCGCGACGGCTACTTGTACGGCGTGACCGGTGGCCGGCTGTTCGTCATGGACATCCTGAGCGGCCGCACGACCGTACTGCGCGACCACGGCCTCAACCGGCTCACCCAGACGCCGGACGGCACCTACTACACGCTGCTGCGTCCGGACGGCTACATCAACCCGACCAACCTGGCCTCGTACACGCCACCGGTCGACTCCTGTCCGCAGTCCGACGTCCGGTCGACGGTCTGGACCGGGAACATCGACAGCCACGTACAGAACCGCTTCCTGACGTACGGTTGCACGCTGACAGACGTACTGCCGGATGCCGAGGCGGACTGGCCGAGCCACAGCGCCTACGTCGAAGCGGTCAACCGGAAGCTCAGGCAGCTCGAGACGGACGGCTCGGTCGAGCGCTGGGAGGGCGTCCTGATCAGGATCGCCGCAGCCCGGTCCGACGTGGGCCGGTGATCACCAGCTCCCGCTGAGGCTCTCGCCGTACCAGCCTTCGATCAGGCGGCGGGAGATCGAGATCGCCCCCGGGAGGGCCATCGTGCCGGCTTCGACCAGCACGCGGAGGTCCTCCCGGGTGAACCACTTCGCCTCGTGGATCTCGTCCTGGTCCACGTCGATATCGAAGTTCGTCGCCTTCGCGTAGAACCCCAGCATCAGGCTCGCGGGCAGCGGCCACGGCTGGCTGGCCGCGTACTCGACCTCCGGCCCGACGACCACACCGGTCTCCTCGAGCACCTCACGCCGTACGGTGGCCTCCAACGACTCGCCTGGCTCCACGAAGCCGGCCAGCGTGGAGTACCGGCCTGCAGGCCAGGCCTCGTTGCGGCCGAGCAGTGCGCGGTCCTGGTCGTCGGTGACCAGCACGATGATCGCCGGGTCGCTGCGCGGGAAGTGCGACAGCCCGCAACCCGGGCAGCGCCGTACGTGTCCGGCCTCCACTACCTCGGTGTGCTCGCCGCAGTTCCCGCAGTGCGTGTAGACGGCATGCCAGTTGGACAGTCCGATCAGGTGCACGGCGATGCCGGCCTCGCGGTCGTCCAGTACGGCGCCGAGCTCGCGCAGTCCGCCGTACGACTCGTCGCCCTCACCGCCGACCAGTACGCCGAACACCGCGCGGCCCTCCGCGGTCATCCCGGCCCCGGACTCGCGGTCGATGCCGAGGAAGATCCGAAGACCTTCCGGCGCCTCGGACGGCGGCACGAACCGCACTGCGGAGCGGTCCTCGACCACCTGGATCTTGTCGCCGGCCACGACCGCGACCTGCGTTTCGGGCGCGGCCCAGGCTTTCTCCAACCAGTCGTCGTCTCGGCGGCGGTCGGCGGCGCGGTCCAGTACGGGCCGGGACAGGGCTAGCGAACCAGGTGCGATGGAGTAGGCCACATGCCTCAACATATCCCGCGCCCGTGAGAGCATCCCCGCATGAGTATTCACATCGCCGCCGAGAAGGGGCAGATCGCACCGCGGGTGCTGTTTCCGGGCGACCCGCTGCGGGCCAAGTGGATCGCGGAGACCTACCTGTCCGACGTGATCTGCTACACCGAGATCCGCAACATGTTCGGGTTCACCGGCACCTACAAGGGTGAGCGCATCTCCGTGCAGGGCTCCGGCATGGGCCAGGCGTCCGCCTCCATCTACGCGAACGAGCTGTTCGAGGAGTACGAAGTACAGACCCTGATCCGGGTCGGCACCTGTGGCGCGCTGACCGAGGCGGTCCGGGTCCGCGACGTGATCATCGCGATGTCCGCGAGCACCGACTCGCAGATGAACCGGCTGCGCTTCCACGGCATCGACTACGCGCCGACCGCCGACTACAAGCTGCTCCGCGCGGCCGTGGACGCCGCCGAGGCAGCCGGGCTGAACGTGCACGTCGGCCAGGTGTTCTCCGGCGACCTGTTCTACAACGACCGCCCGGACCTGGTCTCGCGGACCGCGGAGTACGGCGTGCTCGGCATCGAGATGGAGGCCGCTGCGCTCTACACGCTGGCAGCGAAGTTCGGCCGCCGCGCGCTCGGCATCATGACCGTGTCGGACCACCTGATCACGCACGAGGTGACGTCCGCGGAGGAGCGTCAGACGACGTTCTCCGAGATGATCACGATCGCCCTCGACGCGGCGATCGAGGTGCCGGTCTGAACCCCCGGTACGGCGCTGCCGTTCTGGCCTGCGCCGCACTCGTCGTAGGGACCACGTCCTGCTCCGGCGACAAGCCGGAGTCGGACGGGAGCCCGAGCACATCTGCGAGCACCAGCACCTCAGGTACGCCTGCCGCGAGCAACAGCTCGTCAGGACCTGAGGAGACGCTGCCGGACCTCACGGCGGCACAGGTCGTCGCAGCGTTCACGGGCAAGCAGTACAAGTGCAGCACCGACGAGGCGTACGAGACCTGCAGCAGCGGCTTGCGGTCGGTCCAGGTGCTGATCGGCACGCACCCGCGTCCACCGGTGATCTCACTGCAGGCGGCCGGCCCGGCGACCGAGTCGACGACGCGGCTGGCCGAGTTCGCACCGGAGGCGCTGGAGCTGGCGCACGTGAACCCGCGCGGTCAGATCGTCGACTGGCTGAAGCAGCAGTCAGGCAAGGCGTCGGCGCAGACGACGTTCGGCGACTGGAACGTCGAGTTCTCGACCGAGGCCGACTCCGAAGCACCGGGCACGATCCTCACGCTCACCGACAAGCTCTGCAAGGCGAACTGCGGGGCCGAGTAACGGCTGTGGCTACGCCGCGACCAGCTTGGGCAGGACCTGCAGGAGCCGGCCGGTCAGCAGGTCCGGGACCTTCTCCGGGTTCGCGGCGTAGCCGACCACGGCCTGCTCGAACAGGCCGTCGATCAGCGCGTACGCCGTCGGTGCGTCCACTGTCGGTGTGGTGCCGGTGAGATCGGCGTACCGGGACAGGATCCGCCAGATCATCTCTTCGAGCAGCTGGTCGATCGCCTCGACGTCCGGGCGGAGCTGCTCCTCGAACATGCTCTGCGCCCGCAGGTCGTACCAGAGCTTGTGCATCGGGGTCTCCTCGACCAGCGTCTGGGTCATCTTGCCCAGGAAGCCGGTCGCGAGCTCGTCGGCGGACGTCGCGGTCTCGACCACCTCGTCGTACCGCCGGGCGCACTTGGTCTTGTAGTAGCGCACGCAGTAGCTGATCAGGTCGATCTTGTCGCGGAAGTAGTAGTGCACGACGCCGTGCGTGAACTCGGAGTTGTTCGCGATCTCGCGCAGGCTGGTGCGCGCGTAGCCGAGCTCACCCAGCGTCTTCAGTGCGGACTCCGCCAGCGCGACCCGGCGGCGTTCGATCTTGTCGATCCCGGAGACACGGGCAGGCCGCTCCTCAGCAGCGGACGCCACGGCAATCACCCACTCTCCTGCTCGGACCTGCTCGAACACGGTCAGGCCTGGCGGGCCCGATGCGCCAGAGTACCCCGCCCCGGGCCAGGCGCGTCCCGGTGCGGGGAGATTTCTTGACAAGTGTCAAACAAAGTCTTGACGACTGTCAAAAGCCTGGCCAGAGTGTGAACAACCCGTGCAGAGCAAAGGAGCTTCAGATGGGTTCACTCGATCTCTCCGGCCGCAAGGCCCTGGTCACCGGCGGAGCGCAGGGACTCGGCGAGGGGATGGCGAAAGCCCTCGCAGCAGCCGGCGCCAAAGTCGTGATCAGCGATATCCAGAAGGACGCCGGCGAGGCGGTCGCCGACGCGCTCGACCAGGAGTACGGCGCAGGCAACGGCTTCGTCGCCCACGACATCACCGACGACGGCGACTGGGAGAACGCGGTGGTCGCCGCCAACGACATCCTCGGCGGCCTCGACATCCTGGTGAACAACGCGGGGGTGGAGATCACCAGCCTGCTCACCGAGGTCACCGCGGACCAGATCCGCAAGATGCTCGAGGTCAACGTCCTCGGCACCACGCTCGGCATCAAGTGGGGCCTGCGGACGATGCGTCCCGAGGGCCTGGCCGGTCAGGGCGGCGCGATCATCAACGTCGCGTCGGTCGCCGCCACCATCGCGTTCCCCGGCATCGCCGTGTACTCCGCGACCAAGTCCGCCGTCGACCGGCTGACCCGGGTCGCCGCGATGGAGTCCGGCAAGCTCGGGTACGGCGTCCGCGTCAACTGCATCTACCCCGGCCTGGTCCCGACCGCGATGGGCGCCGGCCTGGCGAACGACGTGGCCCAACTCGGACTGTTCGAGTCGCCCGACGCCGCGGTCGCCGCGGTGATCGGACTGACGCCCGCCGGCCGGCTCGGTGAGGTCGCGGACATGGCCGATGCGGTCGTCTTCCTCGCGTCCGACGAGTCCCGGTTCATCACCGGCATCGGACTGCCGGTCGACGGCGGAATGGGGATGTGATGGCGAAGCCTGTTGTTGTCTACGGCGCCTCCGGCTACACCGGCCGCCTGGTCTGCGAGTACCTGCGCCAGTACCACGTCCCTTTTGTGGCGGCTGGACGTGACGAGGCGAAGCTCAAGGCCTCTATGGAGTCACATGTCCCTGGCATCGAGACGGCTGACTACGAGATCGCAGCAGTCGACCACGACGTCGCTTCACTCACCGATCTGTTCACAGGCGCTTCCGTCGTACTGAACACGGTCGGACCGTTCAGTGAGCTCGGTCCGGCGGCTGTGGAAGCAGCACTCGCAGCAGGTGCGCACTACACCGACACGACCGGTGAGCAGGACTGGCTGATGACCTGCGACGAGAAGTACGGTCAGCAGTTCGCTGAGGCCAACCTGGTGCTCGCACCGGGTATTGCGCAGATGTACACCACCAGCGAGATCGCCGCGCAGCTGTGCCTCGAGCAGCCCGGTCTGGACACCCTGGACATCGCCGTCTTCTGGGGCGGCAGCCCGACCATCGCATCGACCCGCACGATTCTGGTGAACGCTGCGACGTCGAAGGCGCACTACCTGGAGAACAACCAGTACGCCGAGTTCCCCGAGCAGGGCCTGGTGTCGTTGGTGGTGCCCGGACAGCACGAGCTCGCTTTGTCGCTGCCCTGGGGTGGCATGTCGCACCCGGTGTGGTTCAAGCGCGATCCGCGGGTGGCGAACTGCAAGGCGCAGGGCGGTGTGTTCAACGCCGCGCTGATGAACGGGGTCCCGCAGATCGTTGCCGCGGCGCTGGAAGCCACGAAGGACATGTCGCCCGAAGACCGCAACACCGCATTGACCGAGACCGCTCGCCAGGTGATGAACGAGATGCCGCCCCGGGAGAACCCGCGCGTCAACAAAACGCTGGACTCGGTGCACGCCTCCGGACCGCTCGGGCGGGCGCATTGCGTCATCCACGGCAACAGCAACTACCAGCAGACCGGTCTGCTCCAGGCGTTCGCGGCGTACTCGCTGCTGCAGACGCCACCTAAGCGGGTCGGTTTCGCGAGCGGCTGCCAGGCATTCGGTCACCGCGAGCTGCTCGGCGTACTGCGGAGCTTCGGGCTGGTGTCCGAGCCGCAGCTGACGGTGCAGCACTAGAGGAGTTCCAGAGGAGTTACTGTGCGGCTGGTCGACTACCTGGACAAGGGCGCATCGCTGGCGCCGGACGCCTCCTGCCTGACCACGGACGGCGAGACGCTGACGTACGCCGACGTACAGCAGCTCTCGTACCGGATCGCGGGCGCGCTGGCGGCAACCGGCGTACGGCCGGGTGGCAAGGTGGCGATCCTGGCCGCGAACGACCCGGTGGCGTTCAGTTGCGTGTTCGGGATCAGCCGGGCCGGTGCGGTCTGGTGCCCGATCAACCCGCGCAACGAGGCCGCCGAGAACCGTGAACTGCTCGACCAGTTCGACTGCGAAGTACTGATCTACCAGGCGGCGTTCGCGCCACTGGTGGACCGCATTCGGGACTCACTGCCGAAGGTGCACACGTTTGTCTGCCTCGACGGGGAGCCCTCCAGCTCCGGCCCCACCCCCCACCCTGTTGGCCGGAGCACTGTCGGCTGGGACGCGTTCTGCGGGGGCGCGTCCCAGCCGGCACCTGATCTGACCGACCCGGACGATCTGGCGATGATCGTCGGGACCGGCGGCACGACCGGGCGCCCGAAAGGGGTCATGCTCGGCAACAGCAACCTGGAGACGATGACCGCGCTCACGCTGATCGGGTACCCGTTCGGCGAGCGACCGGTCTATCTGGCGCTGGCACCGCTGACACACGCAGCAGGTGTGCTGTGCTTCCCGGTGCTCGCATCCGGCGGCGAGATCGTGATCATGCGAGCTCCCGACGTACATGCCTTCCTGGAGCTGATACCGCGCCACGGGGTGACCCACACGTTCTTGCCGCCGACGCTGATCTACATGGTGCTGGCAGCGCCGGAGCTCGACTCCACGGACCTGTCGTCGCTGCGGTGCTTCTGGTACGGCGCCGCGCCGATGTCGGTCGCCCGGCTCGAGGAGGCGCTGCGGCGGATCGGTCCGGTGATGGCCCAGCTGTTCGGGCAGACCGAGGCGCCGATGATGATCTCGATGCTGCCGCCTAGTGACCACTTCGACGCAAAGGGCCATAGTGCGCGGGGACGGCTGTCATCCGCGGGACGGCCGTCCCCGCTGGTCACGGTGGCGATCATGGGAGCGGACGGCACGCTGCTCCCGCACGGTGAGCGCGGCGAGATCGTGGTGCGCGGGTCGCTGGTGATGCAGGGGTACTACCGGAACGCCGAGGCGACCGCAGCGGCTTCGGCGTACGGCTGGCACCACACCGGCGACATCGGGTACCTGGACGACGACAACTACCTCTACATCGTCGACCGGGCGAAGGACATGATCATCACCGGCGGCTTCAACGTGTACTCCACCGAGGTCGAGCAGGCGCTGATGGCGCACGCCGACGTACAGGACTGTGCAGTGATCGGCCTGCCGGACGAGAAGTGGGGCGAGCGGGTCGTGGCCGTCGTACAACTCCAGTCCGGCAGTGTGGTCGAGCCGGACGAGCTGATCGCGTTCGCGAAGGCACGCATCGGCAGTGTGAAGGCACCGAAGGAGGTGCTCGTCTGGCCCGACCTGCCACGCTCCAAGGTCGGCAAGGTGGTGAAGCCGGACATCAAGGCCCGGCTAGCTGCTACCTGATGCTCCTGCGGTGGACGCCACCACGATGGCTGCCGTGACGGCCGCCTGCATCTCGGCGACGGCCTTCTTCACCGCGGCCGCGGCCCAGTCCGAGTCGGCGATCTCCTTCGCCCGCTGCTTCAGCGCCTTCTTGTCCACCGCATCCGTGATGACCTTCGGTACGACGTTCAGCGCGCTGAGAAGAGCGATCAACGCAGCGGTGCGCTCGTTCGGCGCCGTACCGACTTTCAGCACGCTCTCCAGCCCGGCGCGCACCTCCTGCTCGTGCCGCGCATCCTTGGCCGGCCAACGCGTGACCGGGAACAGTCCGAGCACTCTGCCCTGGTCCTCCTCCAGCACACCCCGCTCCGCAAGCCGTGCCAGCAACTGGTTGCGCAGCCGCTTCGAGAGCGCACCGATCTGGTCCTTCGGCTTCTTGCCAGGCTTGTTGACCACGTACGCCAGGCGCTCGTCCAGGATCGGGTCCCCGGTCGGCGTGCCGTCCAGCACCTGCAGGCGGCCCGCCTTGCCGTCGATGGTGATGTCGAGCTTCCGGTTCAGCGTCAACTCGATCAGCACCGCGCCGGCCAGCGCGTAGTCCAGGCCCGGCGACCCGGCGACGGGCTTGCCGGTCTCGTCGTCGTACAGCAGCAACAAGAGGTCTTCGGCGATCAACATGCCTCCAACCTAGGCATGCCCGCGGTTGGCGCACATCCGCCGCGCGGCGTACCTGCCGCATCCGCCTTTAGTAGGCCCCCGGCTACTCGCCGATCTTCTTGGAGCGCAGGACGATCTTGGCATCGGCCGCGGCACGGGTGCCGCCCGCGGGCTGCTGGCTGACTACGACCCAGTTGCGGTCGTTGATCAGCAGCCGGCCCTGTCCGGTGGCGTCCTCCTCGGTCAGATAGTAGAAACCCGCCGCCTGCATCGTGTCCTGGGCCAACTGGTGGTTCAGCCCGACCACATTCGGTACCACCGCTGTTTGAGCAGGCGAGGTCGAAGTGGGCGGCAAGGGAGTGGGAGTGGGCGACGAAGCGGCGGTCACAGTCGTCGCTGTCGTCGCAGTGACAGTGACTTGTGAATCCGGCGTTCCAGAGCTGCCACAGGCCACCAACAGAAACAGCATCCCGCCGAGCGAACCGACTGCGAACCAGCTTCGAGCTGCCATCTGCTCCCCGTCCGAGGTCGTCCTACCAGTGTGGACGACTGCGGGCGCCGCCGGGATACGGGCCGGTTTCGATGCGGACTCAGCTATCAAGTAAGGTAAGCCTTAGCTAATCAGGTACGCCATCTCGAAAGCAGAGCCGCCATGACCAGAGCACTGCCCGAGCCGACGTACCGGCGCTTCGTCGCCGGCCTCGGCACCTTCAGCCTCCGGCCGTTCGACCTCGCCGAGGACGTGACCACGCTGCACAGTTGGGTCACCCAGCCGTACGCGCGGTACTGGGGTCTGCTGACCGCGTCCGTCGCCGACGTGCACGCGGAGTACCTCCGGATCGCGGAGAGCACGCACCACCAGGCCTTCCTCGGCGAGCACGACGGGCGGCCGGCGTTCCTCATGGAGCGCTACGAACCGTCGTACGACGCGGTCGGCCGGACGTACGACGTGGCGCCGGGCGACATCGGCATGCACGTCCTGATCGGGCCGCCGACTGTGCCGGCCGCGCCGATCCCCGGGTTCACCGGGGCCGTGTTCGAGACGATCATGGACAGCCTGTTCAGCGATCCGCTGGTCGACCGGGTGGTGGTCGAACCCGACGTACGGAACGTGAAGATCCAGGCGCTGAACGCGCGGATGGGGTTCCGCAAGCACAGCGTCGTACGGCTTCCCGACAAGCAGGCGTGGTTGAGCTTCTGCACGCGTGACCAGTACGCCGAGGCGCATCGAATGAACGAGGCAGGCTGATGAATCACTGGACTGTGGTCAACCAGGCGTTGGTGCGGAAGGCTTTGGCGGAGTTCACGCACGAGCGCATTCTCGAACCCGTTGCTGTTGGCGACAGATATGCCGTCGGCCGATACAGCTTCACAGCGCGGCATTATCCCTTGAATCATTGGGATATCTCAGACGTCGTGCGCGACGACGGCTCGGCGGTCGATGCGCTGGAGTTCATCACCGAGTTCCACGAGCAGCTCGGGATCGGGCGCGAGATGCTGCCGGTGTACCTGGAGGAGATCAGCAGCACGCTGGCGTCGGCGGCGTACAAGCTGTCGAAGCCGGACCTGACGGCGGCGGACCTGGTCACCGCGGACTTCCAGACCATCGAGGCCGGGATGACCGAGGGGCATCCGTGCTTCGTCGCGAACAACGGGCGGCTCGGGTTCGGCCTCACGGACTATCTGGCCTATGCACCGGAGACCGGCGCGGGCGTGCAGCTGAGCTGGATCGCGACCCGGCGGGACCGGACCACTGTTTCTTGTAGTTCTTCCTTGGCGTTCGACGAGTTGATGCGGTCCGAGTTGGGGGACGACGTACTCGCACGGTTCGCCGTTGTTGCTGATCCGGCGGAGTACGTTTACATGCCCGTGCACCCTTGGCAGTGGGACAACAAGACGTCGATCACGTTCGCCGCCGACATCGCCCAGCGGCACATCGTGCACCTCGGATCGACGGACGACGTGTACCAGCCGCAGCAGTCGATCCGGACCTTCTTCAACCGGTCCGAGCCGTCCCGGTGCTACGTGAAGACGGCGTTGTCGGTGCTCAACATGGGGTTCATGCGCGGGCTGTCCCCGTCGTACATGGCCGCGACGCCGGCGATCAACGACTGGGTGCACTCGGTCGTCTCGAACGACGTTGTCCTGAAGCGCTACGGCTTCACCGTGTTGCGCGAGATCGCGGCGGTCGGGTACCACAACCGGTACTACGAGAACGCGACCGAGAAGACCTCGCCGTACCGGAAGATGCTGTCGGCGCTCTGGCGCGAGAGCCCGGTGCCGTCACTGGAGCCCGGTGAGCGGCTGGCGACGATGGCGTCGCTGCTGCACGTCGACCGGCACGGCGCGTCGGTGGCCGCGGCGCTGGTACGGGCGTCCGGCCTCGCGCCGGCGGACTGGCTGCGCGCGTACGTCGACGCTTATCTGATCCCGTTGCTGCACAGCTTCTACGCGTACGAACTGGTATTCATGCCGCACGGCGAGAACCTGATCCTGGTACTGCGGGACGCGATCCCGATCCGGGTGATCATGAAGGACATCGCCGAGGAGATCGCCGTACTGAGTCCGTCCACCGAGGTACCTGCCGAGGCGGAGCGGGTGCGGGCCGACGTACCGGACGACGAGAAGCTCCTGTCGATCTTCACCGACGTCTTCGACTGCATCTTCCGGTTCCTCTCCCCGCTCCTGGATCGGGAGGGTCTGCTGACACCGTCCGAGTTCTGGTCCGTGGTGGCGGAGGCGATCCGCGACTACCAGTCGGCGACACCGGAACTGGCCGAGGCGTTCGCGAAGTACGACATCTTCGCGCCGGAGTTCGCCCTCTCCTGCCTGAACCGCCTCCAACTTCGCAATAACCAGCAAATGGTCGACCTCACGGACGTGGCGGGATCGTTGCAGTTCGTCGGCACCCTCCAGAACCCGCTGACCGCCTCACCCAGCTGAAGTACGGGCGTGCTGCGCCGACACACGGGATATCCGTTCTTGTGTTGGAGGTGAGTCGGTGTGGCCGTGGGTGCTGCTGGATTGGGCTCGGACGGTGGGCTGTGGATAACTTCGGCGGGGGTACGGCGTTCTGCGTCACGCTGGTGTGGTGCGTACAGCAGAAGCCACGCGGGACGGCCGCCGCTACGAGATCGTCGACGGCCGCCTGCTCATCACCGGCCCACAACCGCCCGCCCACCACGCGGCCGTCCTCGCCCTCATGGTCCTGCTGAAACACGCCAGCCCACCCGACCTACTCGTCTCCGTCGGCTCGGTCGCCTTCCGCCCGACCACCCACACCACGCTCCGCCCCGACGTCCTCGTCTGCCACCGCGACGCATCCGTCATCCAGCCGCCCCTACTGGCAGTCGAGGTCCTCTCCCCAGCCACGCGCACCACCGACGTAGTCCTCAAACGAGCCCTCTACGAACAGCACGGAGTCCCGTCCTACTGGCTCCTCGACCCAACCAACCAAGAACTAACCATCCTGGAGCTAACCCCGACCGGCTACGAGTGTCAGGCCGTAGTCCAGGCCGAGGAAACCGCTCACGCCAGGAACCCGTTCCCGGTCGATCTCACACCCGCGAAGCTCTCAGGAGTCTATTGAGGTCCAGAAGGCGCACTGGTGTTCCTTGGCCAGGTCGGCTGAGGTGATCTTTGCAGGGGCGAGTGCCTGGACGTGGTCCTTGTTCTGGAATGGCTGCCAGCGTGGCTGGCCCGGACCGTTCGGGTTGCCCGTGCGTGCGAACTGCGTCCAGTAGCGCATCATCGTCGCGGAAAGTTGTTCCTGGGCGGATGTGCTCGGGCCTGGGAGTTGCTCGTCGGTGAAGAGGTACTGCAGTTCGGCGCCGTGGAATGCACCGGTCGGGAAGTTGGGCTTCGGGAGCGTGCTGAACCACGGAGCAGTCTCGTCGGCGAACTCGTACGCATACAGCGGTGTCTGCGCGGCAAGTACACGATCTCGATCGAGGACTGGGCAGCCCCACGCCCAGTCGGTAACGACGGCCGACAAGGCCTCGCCGGCGGAACGGAACTGCTCCACTGGATAGCGGGCCAGGATCCGTTCGGCGTCCTGCTGGCCGAACAGCGTGTGGACTTCTTCGCGATAGCTGGCCGGGGTCGTCACCTGACCGGTCGCGGTTTCGATTGCCGCCGTGAACAGGCGGTGCTCGTCCCGCGTGGTCCCCTGGATGATCGGTACGTGGTTGAAACGCCCGGTTGCGAAGGCGCGATCCGGGCTGAGCGGCAGCACGCCGCCACCAACGGTGGGTCCTGATCCGACACCGTCGTCAGACCACTTGGTGAGCTCGTCCGTAGGTTTGGCCCGCAGGCAGGCCGCGGCGGTACCCGGGTCGGAGCAGCCGACCTCGGCCGCGACGTCGAGGCCGTGCTGCTCGCGCTCGGACCGTGGCAGCGGAAACCAGGTCGGCGGTCCGGGCGACCACTTCCGCCCGGTGCATTCGGCGCTCTGCAGGATCGCCTTCTGGAACAGGCCCGCGGATCCTGGCGCGACCAGATGGGAACAGACGCTGGTGCCTCCAGCCGACTCACCGAAGATCGTGACATTGCGCGGATCGCCGCCGAACGCCGCCGCGTTGCGCTGAACCCACCGCAACGCAGCCTGCTGATCTTCGAGGCCGAAGTTGCCCGAGAGTTGCTGAGCTCCGCCGTGGTCCAGCGCCGGATGAGCGAGGAAGCCGAAGATGCCCAGCCGGTAGTTGGGGCTGACTACGACGACCTGGCCGCGGTCCGCCAACTGCTGTGCGTCGTACAGGCTGCCGGCTCCATTGATGAAGCCGTTGCCGTGGATCCACACCATGACCGGCAGCTTGCGTGCGCCGCTGTCGCGTGGCGTGGTGACGTTGAGGTAGAGACAGTCCTCGGTAGTGCTGGCCTCGTCGATCAGCCCTCCGGCCTGGGCACAGCGATTCCCGGGCTTGGCGGCGTCCCGGATGCCACGCCATGACGCGGCCCGTTGCGGCGATGCCCAGCGGAGTTCGCCGATCGGCGGTGCGGCGTAGGGAATTCCTTGGAAGAGCCGGGCATCCGCGGTGAGCGTGCCGCGTACTGCGCCGGCGTCTGTCGAGACCACGGTGTGCGCGGGAGTCTCCGGCGTACTGCGGTTGTTCGTCGTGGCTTCGGCTGCTCCCCCGCAGGCCGCTGCCGAGCTCGCGAGCAACGCCGCGGTCAGCAGCACTCCGAGCCGGCGAGAAAGGTCGAACCGTGGTCGTCTCATGTCGTACTCGCCTTCTCAGCTGAATTCGTGTGTGGGTCTCACTAATATAAAGTGTAAGGTACACACGAAGTCAACCGAGGAGCCGACCTGATGCCGTTGACCGACGATGCGCACCTGCCACCGGGGCTCGTGCTGGCGTGGGGCCTGCCCGCCAAGTCGAACCGACTCGGGCGGAAGCCGACGCAGAGCGTCGAGCAGATCGTCGATGCAGCCCTCGAGCTGGCCGATGCCGACGGGTTCGCCGCGTTGTCGATGCCGAAGATCGCCCACAAGCTCGGACTGACCGCCAACGCGATCTACAGGTACGTCAGGTCCCGCGACGAGCTGCTGGTACTGCTCGGTGACGCAGCCTGGGGTCCGGCACCGGACGGGGTCGTCGACGCACGGGACTGGCGAGCGGCAGCGACCGTCTGGACGCAGGCGATGGTCGATCGGTGCGACGTCCACCCGTGGCTCTGCGATCTTCCCATCCGCGGAGCGCCGATGACGCCGAACCTGCTCGGCTGGGCAGAGGCGATCCTGAAGGTGCTGACCGGTGCCGGGCTGAGTCCCACCGAAAGTCTGTCGTGCGCGTTGCTGCTGGATGGGTATGCCCGACGGATCGCCAGCTCGCGTCGCGATCTGCGCGACAGCGCCTCGACCTCCGTCGAGCCGGCGGCGGTGACACGATTCCTCGAACCTCGGCTGCACGAACTCGGGTACTCGACCCTGGCCGCCCTGATGGCCGGCAACCAGTACACCGACGAGATCCACGACGCCGACGTCACCTTCGGCCTCGACCGAATCCTGGACGGCATCGACGTACTGATCACACAGAAGCGGTCGATGCGCCGGTCCTGACGCACGGACCTGGTCCGGTGTTGCGTTCGGTCAGCCGTTCAGGAGGGTGGTGAGTTGTTGTTTGTCGGGCAGGTTCTCGGGGCGGATGATGTCGGCGGTGCGGACGTAGTAGAAGGCTGCTGTCACCTGGTCGAGGGGGATGTTCATGAGTTCGGACCAGGCGACCCGGTAGATGGCTAGCTGGAGGGGGTCGGCGGTTTCGCCTCGGGTGGTTTTCCAGTCGATGACGTCGTAGCCGCGGGAGCCGTCCGGGCGGACGATCTGGTAGACGGCGTCGATGCGGCCGCGGACGACCCGGCCGTCCAGCGCCAGAGCGAACGGGGCCTCGATCTCGTACGGCGTGGTGTCGCCGAACGGCCCGTCGCGGAACGCGTCCATCAGGTCGGTGAGGTCGGTGTCGTCGACGATGTCCTCGTCCGCGGCACCGGGGAGATCGTCCGGGTCGAGCAGCAGTTGCTGACCGAAGTAGCTCTCCACCCACGCGTGGAACCGGGTCCCGAAACGCGCGGCCCGGTTGGGTTTGCGCGGCATCGGGCGGGCCAGCTCGGCGGCCAGACCGTCCGGATCCTTCGCCAGCCGCATCATCTGCGTCGCGGACAGCGCGGCCGGCAGCGCCACGTCGTACGCCTTCCGGCTCCGGCTTTCCCTTGCCTCGGACAACAATCGCTCGAGCTCCGAGTCCCAGCGCGCGACCGTCGCCTGCTCGTCGAGCAGCAGCGACTCCTCCGCCTCGATCGACGGACCCTCCGTACGAGACAGCTGCACCAGAGCAGCCGACTCCAGCCGCCGCTGGAACGAATCCACGTCGTACGGCGTCGGCCACGGCGCCTGTGTCTGCTCGGCGAGCTCCGGGTTCTCCGCGGTCAGCTCCGGCTGCTCCGCCCACGCGATGACCCGCTCGCCCGCGTGCTTCTTCAACGTCTGGAGGTACGACGAGGGACCGCGCGGCCGCTTCTGCGTCGGACCCCACCAGTGCCCGGTCGCCACCAGCAGTTCCTTCGCGCGCGTGAACGCGACGTACCCGAGCCGCCGCTCCTCGAGTGCATTCACGGTCTTGCACTCGTCCGCGAACGCCTTCAGCCCGGCGTTCGACAGGTCGTGGATGTCCGGCAGCGTATCGGCGTCGCCGCGCAACGGCCACGGGAGCACCTTCGCGTTCGTCGTCCACTTGTCCCGCCCGCGGTCCGACGGGAACACCTTCGACACCAGCGTCGGCACGAAGACGACCGGCCACTCGAGCCCCTTCGACCGGTGCGTGGTGAGCAGCTTCACCGAGTCGGCTTCACTCGGTACGGCGAGGTCGAGGCCGGCGGCGTACTCCTCCTCGGCCGCGAGGTACGCGAGCAGACCGTCCAGTGATCCGTCCGACTCGGTCGACACGAAGTTGCCCACGGCATCGAGGAACGCGGCGAGGTGATCGCGGCGCCCGGCGTCGACGTGATCGGGGGTCGCGGTCAGCTCGACGTCCAGGCCGATCGTGCTGATCACCCGGCGGACCAGATCGAGCAGCGGCTCGCCCGCATGCGCGCGCAGCTCGCGAAGCTCGACCGACAGCTCCTTGAAACGGGTCAGGGCCTCCGGCGCGTACGCCGACAGACCCGGATCGTCGACCGCCTCGGCGAGCGAGATGACCTCGGTCGAATCCATCCCGGCGACGGCCGCGTCGAGCGCCGCGACCAGGTCGTCGGCAGCCGGCCGCTCCCCCGCGTCGGCGAGCGCGCGGGCGCGGTTGGCGAGCAGGGCGAGGTCGCGGTGACCGATCCGGTAGCGCGGGCCGGTGAGGATCCGGAGCATCGCCGCGTTCGCGGTCAGGTCGTTGACGGCTTGCAGTGTCGCGACGACGTCGACGACCTCGGGAAGCGCGAGCAGACCGCCGAGGCCGACGACCTCGACCGGGACCTTGCGCGCGATCAGCGCCTCGTGCACCGCGCTGAGGTCGACGTTCGTCCGCATCAGGATGCCGATGTCCTTCCAGCGGCGGTTCCGGGTGCGGTGCGCGGCGACGATCGCGTCGGCGACCCACTCGATCTCCTCCGAGCGGGTCTCGAACAGCCCGACCGTGATCGCGCCCTCCGGAGCGTTCGCCGGGGCCTCGAGCGGGATGACGCCGGGGTGCTGCTCGTAGAGCTCTGCAGCGTGCTGGTTGGCGGCCGCGAGAATGCGACTGCCGCAGCGGCGGTTGACGCTCAGCACATACCGCTGAGCCGGCGACCCATCAGCCTGTGGGAAGTGCGCAGGGAACTCGTCCAGGTTCGCGACGGAGGCACCGCGCCAGCCGTAGATCGCCTGACACGGGTCGCCGACCGCGGTGACCGGATGGCCGCGTCCGTCGCCCGCGGCGAACAGTGCGGTGAGCATCCGGCGCTGCGAGACAGACGTGTCCTGGTACTCGTCGAGAAGCACGACCTTGTACCGCGACCGCTCGACCGCAGCGACCTCCGGACATTCCTCGGCGAGCCGCGCTCCGAGCGCCATCTGGTCGGCGAAGTCGACGACGCCGCGCTCCCCCTTGTACGCCTGGTACTCCTCGACGAGCTGCAGGATCTCCCCCCGCTTCAACGCCGTCTCGGCGAGCTTGCGGACCTCCACCGTCTGCTTGCGCGCCGCCGCGACCTCCTGCCGTACGGCGTCGTCGTGGTCGCGGATGTCATCGGGACGGAGCAGGTGATCCGCGAGCTCGCCGTCCAGAGCAAGCAGGCTGTTGACGAGCGTCGGCACGTGATGCGAGGCGAAGCGGATCGGCCCGGCGGACCGCCGTACGACGCGACCCGCCAACTGGAACCGGGTGGCGTCGGCGAGCACGCGGGAGTCCGGCTCGAGGCCGATTCGGAGGCCGTGCTCCGCGATCAACGTGCCGGCGAACGCGTGGTACGTCGAGACGACAGGCTCGCCCGGCTCCTCGGGCTCCCAGTTGGGGATGTTGCTGCGCAGGTGCGCGGCCAGAATCGGGTGCTGGTCCCTCGGCAACGTCGATCCGAGGACGCCGGCCTTCGTCAGATCCTCGCGGATCCGCACATCGAGCTCGTTCGCCGCCTTCTTGGTGAACGTCAGCCCGAGCACTTCCTCCGGCTTCACCTGCCCCGTGCAGATCAACCACACCACCCGGGCCGCCATTGCCGTCGTCTTCCCCGACCCGGCCCCCGCCACAATCACTCCCGGCGCCAAGGGAGCAGTAATAGCCGCCAACTGCTGATCCGAAAACGGAATCCCCAACAAATCACACAACTCGGCCGTAGACCGCAGCTGAACCATCAGACGATCTCCCGGCCTTCGGGCTGGATGGGGCACAGGGCGCGGGCTTCGCAGCGGTTGCAGCCGTCGTTGCGTTGGGCGGTGAACTGCTCGGTGCGGATCATGGACTCGGCGTCGTCGACCGCGTCGTCGAGCCAGGTGCGGCCGTCCTCATCGGCCTCCAACGGACCCTGGTGCTGGACCTTCGGGAAACCGCCGTTGTCGTCGTGGCGGAGCTGGACGAGCTCGGCTCCACCGGCGACCGCCTCCTCGCCGAGCTTCTTCAGCTGCCGCGAGTTGATCGCGCGCTGGTAGATCGCCAACTGCACGTGGCGCTCGAGCGCCGGCTTGGTCGGAACGTTCCGCCCGGTCTTCAGGTCGACCACCCGGACCGTACCTTCAGGATCCGTTTCGACGCGGTCCATCCGGCCCTTCACCCGAACCGCCGGGTGCTCCTCGTCCGGCAGCAGTACGTCGAAGTCCACCTCCGTCCCCACCAACGTCCGGTCGGGCCGCCCCTGGTGCCACGCGACGAACCGCCGCAACGCCTGCTCCGCCTCGCCCCGCTCC
Organism: Kribbella soli; assembly: GCF_004331345.1. Lineage (GTDB taxonomy): Bacteria > Actinomycetota > Actinomycetes > Propionibacteriales > Kribbellaceae > Kribbella > Kribbella soli. Next base: position 313,268 of record NZ_SJJZ01000001.1, read on the forward strand.
CGGTCCGAGATCCACGCGGACTCGAACTCGAGCTGCGTCCACACCTTGTCCAGCCACCCGTTCAGCTCGTCGACCGACGGCGGCAGCGTCCCGGTCGCGACCGCATCGGCCAGCGTGTGCAGCACCATCCCGAACCCGATCGCCGACGTACTCGGCGTCTCCCCACCGGCGCGTCGGGTCAGGAACCACCGCAACGGACAGTCCACGATCGTCGTCAATGCACTCCCGGACAACGGGACCGGCTGCTCGGGATCAGCGATCGGCCGCACTGACTCCGTCCGCTCGCGCACGCCCCACCACCGCGACGGGTCGGCCGTCGGGACCAGAGGATGCTCACGGTCGTCGATCGCGTCGGCCAACTGGGCCAACCGGTCCGCCGCCACCCGCTTCAACGCCGGCGACGACGCCGGATCCGCCAGCACGCAGCGCAGGTCCGCCACCAGACCCGGCAACGACAACGGCCGCCGTGGCCGCCCGGCGACCAGTTTCAAAGGAATGTCCAGCTCGGCAAGGAATCGGGAGGGTTGATCACCGTCGGCTTCGGGCGCCTGTACGGCGGTCACGATCAACCGCTCCCGTGCACGCGTGATCGCGACGTAGAACAACCGTCTCTCCTCGGCCAGCAACGCGCCCGCCGACAACGGGTCGATCAACCCGTCCGTCCCCAACCGGTCCGGCTCCAGCAACGACCCGCGCCGCCGCAGGTCCGGCCACTGACCTTCCTGCACCGAAGCGACCACGACGAGCCGCCACTGCAGGCCCTTCGACCGGTGTGCCGTCATCAGCTGTACGCCGGCCTCGCGGTACGTCCCGTCGAACCGGTTGTCCCCCGCAATGTCCAGCGACTCCAACTCCGACAGGAACGCCGAAACCCCCTTGAACCCGACCTGCTCCTCCGCCCGGCCGGCCGCATCGAACAATGCGCACAACGAATCCAGGTCCCGGTTCGCGGTCCGCGCGGTCTCACCACCCGACGTGGCCTGCCCGCGCAACCGCCGCAACCACGGCGACTCCGACCACAGCGACCACATCACCTCGTCCGGCGCCGCGCCCGCGGTCACGATGTTCCTTGCCTTGAGCAACCGCTCGCCGAGCGCCGCGAACCGCGCCTCGGCCGGTGACGCCTCCTCGTCGAGCAGCAACGGGTTCAGCATGGCTTCCCGCAGCAGCTCGTCCGACGACCGCGGCAACCGCAGCCCGCCCGCCGCCTCCCGATCGCGTCGCCGCAGCACCCGCGCCAATCGCCGCAGCTGCCCCGCATCCATCGCGCCCAACGGCGACAGTGCCAACGCCCGGACGACATCGACGGTCAACGTCTCCGGGTCGGCCACGGCTCGCAACGCCAGCAACATCGGCCGTACGGCGGGCTCACGCGACAACGGCAGCTCGTCGCCCGCGACGTCCACCGGGATACCGGCCGCCGCCAACGCCCGTCGCAACGGTGGAATCGAACGGCTCCCGGACCGAACGAGTACTGCCATCTCGTTCCACCCGATGCCGTCCTGAACGTGCGCGCGCCGCAGCAGGTCCGCGATGTGCTCGAGCTCCGCACCGCTGGTCGAGTACAGGTTCGCCTCGACCTTTCCCGGACCGAACACACACGACGAGGCATCCGGGGCCCGGAACCGCTCGAACGTGTCCCGATCCAGCGACCCCGGTACGCCGAGCCGGTTGACGACGTTGCGCGACACGCGTTGCAGGGTCGTCCCGAAACGTCGCGTCGTACCCAAAGCGATCTGGGCGGCCTCCGCGCCGTCGCGAGACCGGAACTCGTCGGTGAACCGCAGCAGTCCGCGCACGTCCGCCCCGCGGAAGGTGTAGATCGACTGATCCGGATCGCCGACGACGACCAGGTCGCGCCCGTCGCCCGCGATCGCCTGCAGCAGCTTCGTCTGACCGGGGTCGGTGTCCTGGTACTCGTCCACGAACACCGCTTTGAACTCGGTCCGCAGCTTCGCCTGCACCTGCGGCTGCTGCGCCAGGATCACCGCGCGATGAATCAGCTCGGAATAGTCCAGCACCTGCTCGGCGTCGAGCACCTGCAAGTACTCCTCGAAGAAGTCGCCGACCGCGACCCACTCGGCCCGCTCCGCCGCACGCCCGATCGCGGACAGGTCCTCCGGGTCGAGACCCAACTGCCGCGCCTTGCCGATCACCGCCTGCACCTCGTCGGTGAACCCGCGCGTCTTCAACGCCGGATGCAGACTGCCCGGCCAGTGCACCGCGCCGACCTCACGACTTCCCGACAACGCCTCGCTCAACCGCAGCGACTGCTCCGGCCCGGACGGCAGTCGCAGCGGTACGTCGAACGCGTCGGCCGGCGTGAACCGGCGCAGCAACGCGTAGCAGAAGGAATGGAACGTCATCGACGGCATCACCCGCGTCGTCCGCCCGAGGCGACCGGTGATGCGATCCCGCAGCTCGGTCGCGGCCTTCCGGCCGAACGTCAGCACGAGTACTTCGTCCGGGCTCAGCCCTCGATTGCGGACCCGGTCGACGACGGCCTCGACCAACGTCGTCGTCTTCCCGGTGCCGGGACCCGCGAGCACCAGCAGAGGTCCGCCCGGGTGATCCACCACGGCTTGCTGGTCGGCATCGAGGACAGGTGCCTCCGCGCTCCGGCGCTCCTCCCGGACCAACCGGTACCGGGACCTCTGTCTGCTGACCACCGCCCTATCTCAACAGACCCCACCGACGTTTTCCGAATGAGCCACTCCGTAACTTTTCCACTCCGCTCCGCATCGAGATCCTCGACAGCTTCACAGACAAACAAGGAGCACCGAATGAGGACGATGCGGCGTACTGCCGCCCTCCTGGGGGCGGCTGTTCTACTGGCTGGTCTCGGTACCGCCACTGCCACCGCAGCGAATCCGAAGGTCCAGTCGATCTGCTCGCTGGATCTCGGCTCGATCACCGCGGAAGGCAACTATGTCGACCAGGTTCTGTCCGCCGCGAGCCCGCCGGTCGCGAGCGAACGCCGGGTCGGACCGCAGGTTGCCCAGCCCGGTGAGACCCGGGGCAGCGCGACGTGGGAGTTCAAGCCCGAACCGGAAGGCGGCAGCTCGGACAGCGGTTACGCGTTGTACGGCGACACGCTCTATAGCACGGTCATCAACAACCTGCCGGACGGGACCTGGTGGGGACGCGGGGTGGCGATGTCCGAGATGAACGGGTACACCTCGATCGCGCGAGCGGCGTACCCGAAGGGCGACTCGCCGACACGGCAGTACTTCTACGCGATGCGTGACGACGGCGTGCTGGCGCGCTGGAAGCGGGACGCCGAAGGGTTCCACCCGCTCGGTCTGTACGGCGGGTTCTCGGCCGTGAAGACGATGACGATGATCAGTACGACGGCGACGTACGACACCTTCCTCGCGACCACCAAGGCCGGTGCGCTCTACACGATCCACATCCCGGTCACGTCGCCGCTGACGCCGGTGGTGAAGGTCGTCCGGTCGTCGACCTGGCAGGGCTTCGAAGCGATCGTCGCGGAGAAGTGCGGCACGCAGAGCACGCTGCTCGCCGCGATCGACCGGGACAGCGGGTCGGCGTACCTGTACGCCGTCGGCCACGCCAACGGGACCGCCACGACCATCCAGAGCCTGGGCAAGGTGCCCGGCACGTTCAACGACCCGATCTACTTCCTGCGCACCTCGCAGGCAGGCACGTCGCTGAACGGCGAGTAGCAGAAGCCCATCGGCGGCGTGGGGACCCGGGGCGGGGTCGCCGCGTCGCCGGTGTCAGCTCTGCGGGGCCCAGCGGACTTCACGCAGGTTGACGCGGCCGTTGCTGACCCGCACACCGTCCGAGCGCAGCAGGTGCAGTTGCTCGTCGCCGACCTCGTCGGCCGGTACGCCGGACGCGCGGATCACCCGCCACCACGGCACACTCGCGCCGTACTCGCGCATGATCGCCCCGACCTGCCGCGGTCCGCCCTGCCCGACGTACTCCGCGATGTCGCCGTACGTCGCGACGCTGCCCTCCGGGATCGACTCCACGGCCTGCAGCACGGCCTCGACGTACTCCTCCCTTTCCACAGCCCCAATCTAAGCAAGCGGTGCGAGCGCCTTGGCGAGCGGCTCGAGGACGGACGGCGGCGCGTCCAGCGGGAGGTTCATGATCACCAGGTCGACGCCTGCCTCGCCGTACGCCGCGGCCTCGGCGACCGCCTTGTCGAGCGGGCTGTCGGGGTCGATGCGGACGTTCACCGAGCAGGTGATCTCGCTGACGTCGCGACCGACCTCCTCGCAGCGCTGAACGAGGACGTCCTTGAGCGCCTTCCACTCCTGCGGGTTCGGGACGATGACGTTCCACTGCTGCGCCCACTTGGCGACCGCGCGGAGCGTCCGCTTCGGGCCCTTGCCGCCGATCGTGATCGGCGGGTGCGGTGTCTGCACCGGCTTCGGATTGCAGTACGCCTCGGTGAGCTTGATGTACTTGCCGTCGAAGTTCGCGACCTTCTCGGTGAGCAGCGCGATCATCGCCTGCGCACCCTCGTCGAACCGGTCGAAGCGCTCCTTCAGGCCGTACAGCTCGATGCCGTACGCCGCGGTCTCCATCTCGTTCCAGCCGGCGCCGATGCCGAGCTCGAGGCGGCCGTTGCTGATGATGTCCGTGGTCGCCGCCATGTTCGCGAGCACGGCGGGATGACGGTAGATCATCCCGGTCACCTGGCAGCCGAGCCGGATCCGGGACGTGGCCTGCGCGAGTGCGGCCAGCGTCGTCCAGGCCTCCAGGTTCGGGCCCTGCATGTCACCGCTGAGCGGGTAGAAGTGATCCCAGTGCCACGCGGACTCGAAGATCTCGAACTGATCCGCCGCGACCCACACGTCCCGCATCTGCTGCCAGGTGGTGTGTTCCGGCCTGGTCTTGATCGCGAACCGCATCCGCGCCTCCCTCAAGGCAACCGTTTCCCAAGGGGAGACATTACTCCGCGCGAACGGTGAGGGTCCTCAGACACCCTCTCAGTCGAGGCCGAGGCGGGCGCGGACCTCGGGGCGACGCAGGGGTGGCACCGTCTGGGGTGGGTTGCGGCGGGCCGGCATCTCCTCGAGGAGTTGCTCGGTGATGCGGGCGACCTCGGTGGCCGCGCGCTCGATCGGGGCGCGGGTGGTCGCGCTCAGCGAGCCGACTCCCGACACCTTGCGGACGTACTGCAACGCGGCCGCGTAGATCTCCTCGGAGGTCGCGGACGGCTCGAGTCCCCGGAGCACGGTGATGTTTCTGCACATGCCATAAAACAGTACGCGCGACCGGGGACAACCTACGAGGTATTGACATCCCTAATGCCGTTAGGTTTTCCTCATGACATGAGCACTACTGCGCCGGACCGCCGTACCCGCCGTCGTCAGCAGACGATCGGCGAGATCCTCGACGTCGCCCTCGAACTGATGGAGGCCGAGGGGGTCGCGGCGCTGAGTCTGTCCGCGGTGGCCCGGCGGCTCGGCATGCAGCCGCCCTCGCTGTACCAGTACTTCCCGTCGAAGATGGCGATCTACGACGCCCTGTTCCAGCGGGGCGCCGAGTTGTTCCTGGCCGCGCAGCGGGACGCCGTCGCGGCCGCGCCGACCGACGACGTCGTCGAGCTGCACCTGATCGGCACCACGGCGTTCGCGCGGTGGGCGATGCGGAACCCGATCTATTCACAGCTGTTGTTCTGGCGGACGATCCCCGGATTCGAGCCCAGCGCGGAGGCGTTCGCGCCGGCTCAGGAGGCGCTCGCCGACCTGCGCCGGCACTTGCAGGCAGGGGTCGACGCGGGCCGGTTGCGTCCGGACGCGGCGACCGAGGAGGGGCTCGCGGTGTTCACGTCGGTGACCTCCGGCGTGCTGTCGCAGCAGATGGCGAACGAGCCGGACGCGCCGTTCGAAGAGGGACGGTTCAGCCGGCTGCTGCCCGTCGTACTCGAGATGTTCTACCAGCACTACGCACCTAGCAGGGGGAAGAGATGACTGCAGTACTCGCGGAGCAGATCGGGCGGGCCGACCGTCCGCAGTGCCGGATCCACCGGGACTCCGAGCTCAGCACCTGGCACGAACTGCTCGCGTCGATCGAGGGGGACGAGTGGCATCGCCGTACCGTCTGCGACGAATGGGACGTCGCGGACATCGTCGGCCACCTGATCGGGCAGGCGGAGGACGTGATCAAGCCGACCTCGTTCCCGCGGCGATGGCTCAAGAACAAGCGGGTCTACCCCGGCGTGCCCCGGTTCGACGCGCACATGATGGTGCAGGCCGACGAACACCGCGGTACGCCGCCGGCCGAGCTCCGGGAGCTGTTCGACCAGGTGTGGGCGAAGGCGACCCGGAAGGTCTCGCGCACCCCGGAGCTGCTCCGGCGGGTGTCGATGCAGGTGGACCCGGCGCCCCGGATGTCGTTCGGCTATGTCCAGGACATCCTGCTGGCGCGGGACCTGTGGATGCACCGCGACGACGTGTGCCAGGCGCTCGGACGTCCGTTCGACGCCGGACCGTACGCCGCTGAGCTGATCGCGCAGGTGGTCTACGACCTGGAGGCTTCTGGGCCGTTCTGGGGTGATCGGCCGGCCGTCGAGGTGGTGCTCACCGGACCGGGCGGCGGGGCCTACAAGCTCGGGAGGGGTGAGCCCGTAGGTCGCGCCGCCGTCGACGCCGTCAGCTACATGCGGACGCTGTCCGGACGTGACGACGCCCCGGCGGTGACGGGTGATCCCGTCGCTACCGAGGCGGTCGCGTCCTGCCGGATGCCGTTTTAGTACGAAGGCTGGCTCGGGTCGATCTGGTCGACCCAGGCGACTACGCCTCCGCCGACGTGCACCGCGTCGGAGAAGCCCGCGCCCTTGGCGATCGCGAGCACCTCGGCGGAGCGGACGCCGGATTTGCAGTGGAAGACCAACTGCTTGTCCTGCGGCAGCTTCTCCAGCGCCACACCGGTCTGGAAGTCCGCCTTCGGGATCAGCACCGAGCCCGGGATCTTGTTGATCTCGTACTCGTTCGGCTCCCGGACGTCGATCAGCACGAAGTCCTTCTCGCCGTTGTCCTTGAGCTTGATCCACTCGCTGAGCTGCTTCACCGAGATGGTCGAGCCGACGGCCGCGTCGGCCGCCTCCTCGGTCAGCGCGCCGCAGAAGCTCTCGTAGTCGATCAGCTCGGTGACGGTCGGGTTCTCGCCGCAGATCGCGCAGTTCGGGTCCTTGCGGACCTTCAGCGCGCGCCAGTTCAGGTCGAGCGCCTCGTAGATGTTCAGCCGGCCGAGCGACGGGTCGCCGATACCGGTGAGCAGCTTGATCGCCTCGGTGACCTGCGCGGCGCCGACGGACGCGCAGAGCACGCCGAGGACACCGCCCTCGGCGCAGGACGGGACCATGCCAGGGGGCGGGGGCTCCGGGTACAGGCAGCGGTAGCACGGGCCGTGTTCGGCCCAGAACACGCTGATCTGGCCGTCGAAGCGGAAGATCGAGCCCCAGACGTACGGCTTGCCGAGCAGCACCGCGGCGTCGTTGACCAGGTAGCGGGTGGCGAAGTTGTCGGTGCCGTCGACGATCAGGTCGTACTGCTCGAAGATCTCGAACACGTTGTCGTTGTCGAGGCGCACCTCGTGCAGGACGACGTTGGTGTTCGGGTTGGTCTCCAGGATCGACTCGCGGGCCGACTGAGCCTTGGACTTCCCCACGTCGGACTGGCCGTGGATGATCTGGCGCTGCAGGTTGGACTCGTCGACGGTGTCGAACTCGACGATGCCGAGCGTGCCGACACCGGCGGCGGCCAGGTAGAGCAGCGCGGGGCTGCCGAGACCGCCGGCGCCGATGACCAGCACCTTGGCGTTCTTCAGCCGCTTCTGCCCGGCCATCCCGACCTCGGGGATGATCAGGTGCCGCGAATACCGCCGCACCTCGTCAATCGTCAGCTCGTCGGCCGGTTCGACCAGCGGTGGCAGTGACACGTGTCGGCTCCTCAGGAAGACGTCGGACGGGATCTCCGGTTTTCAACCATCTGTCCCTCCCCCATGTTCCCGCACTATCCCAACTGCCCCCACCGCAGTCCACATCCCGGTCCCCGCGTCTCACCCCCAACCCCACCTTGAGCACCCCTCAACCATTTCGACCGGCGATTTTTGGTTGGTGGGTGCTCAAAGAGGGGTTCAGTCGTTGTCGGTGATGGTGGCGGTGAGGGTTTTGGGGAGTTTCAGAACGGCTCCGTCGATCTGGTTGATCACCGCGGTGAAGGTCTCGGCCGGTTCCTTGGCCTTGTCGTCGAGGATCTTGACCAGGAGCTCCCCGGTGGTCTTGCCGGGTTCGACGGACCCCTCGACGGTCCGGTCGGCGGGGCCGGTGCCGTCGTCGCTGACGCTGCGGTAGTCCTTGCGGATCACCGCCGTACCGTCCTTCAGGACGCCGGAGAAGCTGACGTACTTGTCGCTCGGCGCGGACAGCTTGACCGGGAAGCTCACGACGCCGGCCTTCTCGGTCGCCTTCAGGTTGCCGAGCGTCAGCGTCGGCGTCGGGTCGTCGTCGATGACCAGACCGTGCCCGAACGACTCGTACAGCAGCCCGTCACGCGGCGCGGAGAGCACCAGGCTGAACGGCAGGTCGTAGCTGTCCCGGGTGTTCGCCGTAATCGGCACGGTCACCTTCTGCCGCACCTGGCCCGGTTTGAACACCAGCCGCCGCGCAATATCCCCGACGGACTCGCCGAGGTCCCCGTTCGTCTCGACGTACACACTGACCGGGCGGATGCTCGGCCGCGACATGCGCACCCAGAAGTCCACAGTGCGCGTGCCCTTGTCCCCCTCCTTCACAGTGACGCTGGACGCGGACAGCTTCGGCAGCAGGACCGCAGGTGCCGAGAGCCCGAGTCCGGGCGACGAGAAGCCCAGATCACTCACGTACGCCGACCCGCTGGCGACCCTGTCCGTCCGCAGCTCCACAGCACGCACGTCCCGCAGGTCCACGCCCTTCAGCGACGGCACTGGGATACGTACGGTCCGCAGCAGGTTCTTCGGCAGACCGCCCTCGTTGTTGCCGGGCATCCGCACCAGGGCATCACTGACCGCAGACACCGGTACTACTGCCGCCCGGCCGTGCCCGTCGACGACCCGGACACTCAGGTCAGTCTTGGGCGCGCCAGCCGGGTCCGGTGCGGCACGGAACGTCAGCGCCGCGAACCGCCGTACGTCGCGCTTCCCAGCAGGTACGTCGACGCGTACTACCCCGTTGGTACCCGTCCACTTCAGCTTGGTGACCGCTGTGGTCGGCGTCCTCGCGGCGAACCACGCCGTACCCCAGTGCGGCGCGTTGCCCCAGTCTTCGGTCTCCATGCACGTCGGCGTAGGCGCCCGCATGGTCGGAGCGGTCACACCCGCGCACACAGTCGCAGACAGCTTGCCGCCGACCGCACCGGTCGGCAGCGCCTTGTCGAAGTGGGTCAGGTCCCGCCGCGACCCGAGTGGTGCCTGCGACACCACCCGTACGACGGCCTTCCCAGCGGACGCCGCCCGCGAGTCCGACCCGTCGAACTGCGCCTGAAACTGCGTCTCGTGGCCCAGCTGCAGCCGGAAGAACCCAGCGACGTACGCCGTACCGACGGCCTGCTGCTGCTTCGCTGTCAACCGGCCCGCGTACTTCGCTCCGCACGGCGACGCCTTCTCGTCACCGAACCAGTCGTCGTTCGACGGGGCCACCGACTGACCAGGGGTCCATTCGGTGTTGAAGAAGTTGTGGTTGGCGCCCAGCACCGTGACGGTGGACCGCGGCGCGGTGTCACCGCCAACGGAGTACCTGGTGTCGTCGTAGAACTTCTGGCCCTGCAGATCGGACACGTCACCGTCGCAGTACGGCAGTACGACGCTCATCGCCACACCGGGCACCGTGGCCCGCGCGAAGTCAGTGGGAGCCAGCGGAAGCACGGCGCGGATCCCGTACTGGCCGCCGCGGTCAGCGTTGAGCACAGCGGCCCGAGCAACGCCCTCGCCGCCACGGGAGTGCCCCATCAGGCCAACGTTCTGCAAGTTGATCTTGCCGACAAAGCGGGTACCGAACGGTGCCCCGCCGATCGTCGACCACTTCCTCCAGAGTGCGAGGTGGTCCAGGATCAGTTCGGCCCGCGCCTGTGCGCCGGCGTCGTACGCCTCGCTGTCCCAGCCGTTGATCGCGTTGGCACTGATCGAGACGACCTGATACCCGTTGCTGGCCAGTGCCGTCGCCGGACCGTCGTACCCGCGGTAGCTGGGGATCGGCTTCATTCCCGGCGGACACGGCCACGGCTTCTCGTTGTCGGACGGGTGGGTGGGCTCGCCGTAGCAGACCTCGTGCCGGCCGTGCAGGAAGACCACGAGCGGCCGCGGGCCCACCGCACCACGTGGCGAATACACCTTTCCGCGAAGCTCCGAGCGGTGCGCGAGACCTGGTAGGTAGACGGCCTCGTCACCCAGGTTGTACTCCGCGGTGTCGACCTTGTACTTGCCCAGCGTGCCGGGATCCGTCGGCAGCAGCGGTCCACGCCGCGCCTTCAGCCAGTCGGCATCGGTCGGTCCGGCGGGGCCGATGCTCCGGTCCTTACCGGCCTCCTTGCCGAGGTCCCCGGACCACACCAGGCGGACGTCGCGCGCTTTCAGCACAGCCGGATCGGTGCTGACGAGTGTCAGCGTCTTCCGGTCCGGCGACTGCTTCGCAACGCCGAGCGGCGCGCCGTCGACCTCCAGCAGCGGCAGCGATGCACGCATCGGTGCGGGCGCGTCGAGGTGCAGGGTCAGTTGATATCCGCTGGCAACAGGCCGCACTTCCCATTGGTTGCTCTGAGCAACAACCGGTGGTGCGGCGGTCGCAGTCAGCGGCCCCACACCAAGGAGTACGGCGATCCCCAACGACAGATTTCGGGCGGTTCTGCCAATCACGCGCCCAAGTTGACCTGACGCTCCGCTCAGTCATGTCTCAGCCGGGCCTCGGATTCGACTCGATCAAGCGATCAGGTGACGGAACGCCCGCGCCACTTGATCCGGGTGCTCCATCTGGGCGACATGTCCCGACTGCGGGAGGTAGAGGAGTCGGGCGTTCGGGAAGGTGCGCTGGGCCTTGGTACGGATCCGTGCGTCGACCAACCGGTCCTTGCCGCCGTAGATCAACAGCACTGGGCACTCGACTGTTGCGGCGTCCGCCCAGAGTGATCGGCGCGGCCTGGCCAGCGACGACCGCAGGATGCTGCGTGCGGCCTCCACAGTGGCCTGCCGAACCCACGGGTCGGTGTCGCGCCGATGCAGTTCCTCCTCGTACGCCGCGCGCACCTCAGGCGCCAGCGACCGCGGATCCCCGAACACCATCGCCAACGACGCCTGGAACCGCTGGTCGAACGGCAACCGCTGTGTCCGCTCCAGTACGGCGGGACCGAGCCGGGGCGTCGCCAGCGCGGTGAACCACAGCGCACTCGCCGACACCCGCGGATGCGGCAGTGCGGGCGAGACGAGCGTCAGCGACGCCACCAGGTCGGGACGCTGCGCAGCCAGCGCCACCGACGAGGCACCGCCCATCGAGTTCCCGAACACGTGCACCGGCTGGTCGTACTCGCGTTCCAGCAGCTGGATCAGTACGTCGGCCTGCTCCGAGATCCCGGTCACACCGGACAGCGGCGTACGACCGAAACCCGGCAGGTCGGGGGCGATGCCCCGGATCGTGTCGTTGAGCATCAGGCCGAGAGCGGTCCAGTTCAGCGACGACCCGCCCAGGCCGTGGACGAAGAGAGCGGGCGGCAGGTCCGGTGCCGCCTGCGGCACGTCTCTGACCAGCAGCTCCACCCCTGCGACCGGCACCCGCCGCTCCGGCCACTTCTGCAGTTCCACGGGTTCGGCGTCCCCGGTTACTGGTCCGTAACTCTCCACGGCACCATGGTAAGCAGAGTCGCCAGACCCCGCTTAGCCGCCGTTCAGGTGGAGACTGGGACGCATGGCGGGAGCGCAGCAGCAGCTGACGACCGAGGTGGATGGGCAGACGATGAAGCTCACCAACCTCAGCAAGGTCCTGTATCCACAGACCGGGTTCACCAAGGCCGAGGTCATCGACTACTACCACCAGGTGGCCGCGTTGCTGCTGCCACACCTGTCCGACCGGCCCCTGACCCGCAAACGGTGGCCGGACGGCACCGCAGCGGCGTACTTCTTCGAGAAGAACGCTCCCCGCGGTACGCCGGCCTGGGTACGGACCGAGACGCTGCCCACGCCCGGTAGCTCGACGGGCCGCGACGAAATGAGTTTCGTGGTCTGTGACGACGTACAGACCGTGGTGTGGCTGGCCAACCTGGCTGCGCTCGAGCTGCACGTCCCGCAGTGGCGGATCGGGCTGTCCGACCAGGGCCGGGACCCGCAGGCGGACCTGATCGTGTTCGACCTGGACCCGGGGCCGGGTGCGAGCATCGTCGAGTGCTGCGACGTGGCGCTGGCGCTGCGGCAACTGCTGGGCCACTACGGCATGGAGGGCTGGCCCAAGACGTCCGGGAACAAGGGGATGCACCTGTACGTGCCGATCGAACCTGCGTCGTCCAGGCAGACCAGTGCGTTCGCCAAGCAGTTGGCCGAGCAACTGGCGGAGGCGTTGCCGGAGAACGTGACCGCCAACATGACCAAGGCGCTGCGGCCCGGCAAGGTGTTCATCGACTGGAGCCAGAACGCCAGCGCGAAGACCACGCTGGCGCCGTACTCCCTCCGCGGCTCCGACGAACCCCGGGTGTCCACACCGATCGACTGGGACGAGGTGGCATCCGCCACGTCACCGGAGGATCTCCGGTTCCTGCCGCACGACGTCCTCGCCCGGATCGAGGAGTACGGCGACGTACTGGAAGGGCTGTACGACGACCCGCAGCCGCTACCGAGCTAGGAGGCGACATGACTGAGACCGATTTCGAGGGCCCGGACTACGATCCGGCCTTCGACGCCGAGCACGACACCGAGCAGGACGAGGCGGAGCCCGACGTACCCGCCGATGCCAACCCGGCGGACGTGGAGGAGCAGCGCCGCGAGGTCGGCGACTCCGACGACGACGATTATCGCTGACAGCTGCCCCTGACAGCCGCTTTAACGACTACCACGATGGAACACTGTTCGGCGGGGAAGCTACTGGCGAGGAGGACTGCTGGGTAGGATTCGGAGAACGACCTGGCGGCCGACGCAGACTGCCGCCGGAGCGCACCCTCGAAGGAGCCGACCGTGTCGACGACACCGGAGACCGCACCCAAGCGTGGCAGCCGCCTGCCCCGGCTGGCCCGTCGCGCGCAACTGCTCGAGGCTGCCCAGGAGGTCTTCGTCGCGAACGGGTACCACGCCGCCGCGATGGACGACATCGCAGACCGGGCCGGCGTGTCCAAGCCCGTCCTGTACCAGCACTTCCCCGGGAAGCTGGAGCTCTACCTGGCGCTGCTGGACACCTCCTGCGACGCGATCGTCGCCTCGGTGCAGGACGCACTGAAGTCGACCGAGGACAACAAGCTCCGGGTCGCGGCGACGATGCACGCGTTCTACGACTACGTGGCGAACGCGCAGGGCGCCTTCCGGCTGGTGTTCGAGTCGGACCTGACCAACGAGCCGGCCGTCCGGGAGCGCGTCGACCGGGTCACCCACGCCTGCGCCGAGGCCGTTTCCGAGGTGATCAGCGCCGACGCCGGCCTCAGCCGCGAGCAGTCGATGGTGCTGGCCGTCAGCCTGGTCGGCATGGCCCAGGTCAGCGCCCGCTACTGGCTCGGCGCCGGCGACCCGTCGTTCCCGCAGCAGCAGGCCGCCGACCTGGTCGCATCACTGGCCTGGCGCGGCATCCGCGGCTTCCCGCGGACCGACAACTGAGCGGCCTCTCGGGTTCTGCTTTGGGCGGACGGATGAGAGCTGGGGATCGGTAGCGGATAGGCTCGAAGCGTCATCGGCGAGAGTCGCCGGTCGGAGCGTGCCCGGAGGGTTTCGTGGAGGTCAAGATCGGCGTGCAACACGCCAATCGTGAATTGGTTCTGGAGAGCGAGCAGACTCCGGAAGAGGTCCAGGAACTGGTGGCGGCGGCGCTCACCGGCAAGTCCGGTCTGCTCGAGCTGGCCGACGAGAAGGGCCGCAAGGTGCTGATCCCGGCCGACCGGCTCGCGTACGTCGAGATCGGCGAGGTGTCGACCCGCAAGGTCGGATTCGGCGCGATCTGATCGCGTTCCGGACACAGTCGCGCGTGTCCCGGTTGCAGAGCGCCACTCACAGGGCACGATTGCGGTGAGACCTGCGCCTAACTGGTCTGGTTGTCACGGGGCACCGGGCCGGCGCAGGTTCACCATCCCTCACAAGGAGGAACCGTGTACTGGGTCTGGATGATTATCGTCAGCCTCATCGCGGGCATCATCTTCGGGCCGTTGGCCCGGGCGGTGCTCCCCGGCAAGCAGAACATCAGCCTCGGCTGGACCATCCTCGGCGGCGGCATCGGCGCCTTCATCGGTGGTCTGATCGCCAAACTCCTCGGTGTCAAGGACACATCAGGCCCGGACTGGATCCAGTACCTGATCCAGATCATCTGCGCCGCGATCGTGGTCGCGATCATCTCCTCACGCAACAGCAAAACCAAAGCCGCCTAGCCCAGGCATCACCAAACGGCCGCCGCCCCACCGGGCAGGCGGCCGTTGCCATTTCCCTGGCAGACCCACCAATTTGGCTGGTACACCAGCGAAGTACTGGGTTACCCACCCTGGTTCAGGGTGAGTAACCCCAGATGTGGTGGGTCAGCCAGGGAAATTGGTGGGTCAGCCAGGGAAATTGGGCCTCAGGCCTGGAGGCCGAGGGCGGTCATTCGGGCGGTGTGGGCCTCGGTGAGGCGGGTGAGCATGCGGCCGATGGCGGCCAGGTCCAGGCCGGGGCGGTCCACGCTGCCGGCCAGCAGAGCAGCCAGGGAGTCGCGGTCGGCGGCGATCCGCTGGGCCTGGCTGAGGGCCTCGCCCACCAGGCGGCGACCCCACAGCGCCAGCCGGCCACCGAGCTTCGGGTCCTCGTCGATCGCGGCCCGGACCCGGTCCACCACGAATTCGGCCTGACCGGAGTCGGCGAACACCTCCAGCACCAAGGCCCGGGTCTCCGCATCCACGAACGACGCGATCTCCCGGTAGAAGTCGTTGGCCAGGCCGTCCCCGACGTACGCCTTGACCAGGCCCTCGAGCCAGTCCGACGGGGCGGTGTGGTCGTGGAAGGCGTCCAGCGGGGTGACGAACGGCGTCATCGCCTCCATCGGATCCACCCCGAGCGCGACCAGCCGGTCTCGCAATTGCACGAAGTGCCCGAACTCGGTGGTCGCCAGCGCGGCGAGCTCCGCCTTGTCGTTCAGGGTCGGCGCCAGTTTGGCGTCCTCCGCCATCCGTTCGAACGCGGTCAGCTCGCCGTACGCGAGCACTCCCAGCAGATCCACCGCCGCGGCCCGGTAGGCGGGATCATCAAAGGCCGTCTGCTCCATGCCCGGCACCCTATCGGGCCGCGACGAACAGTGGCGCATGCCACACGAAGCGGCGTTGACAGCCGCTGCGGTTACACTGGTGAGCGATTCGCCGGTGACGCGCCCAGATGGGCAAGCTGGTGCGAGGTGCTTGCACAGTGTCCCCGCGCCTCACGATCGGGGCTTTCATGCCCCAGGCGCCCGGCCACTGAAGCATCTGTCCGCACAAGCATGTGAGAGGCGATCAGCCTGACCACCTTCCGAGAGCTCGGGGTGCTCCCCGAGATCTGTGACGCGCTCGACCGCGTCAACATCATCGAACCCTTCCCGATCCAGGAGATGACTCTCCCGGTGGCCCTGATGGGCACCGATCTGATCGGGCAGGCCCGCACCGGCACCGGCAAGACGCTCGGCTTCGGCATCCCGCTGCTGCAGCGCACGATCGCGCCGCACGAGCCGGACTACGACGAGCTGGTCGCGCCGGGCAAGCCCCAGGCACTGGTCGTCACCCCGACCCGGGAACTGACCATCCAGGTCGCCAAGGACCTCGAGACCGCCTCCACCGTCCGCACTGTGCGGATCCTCAAGGTGTACGGCGGGGTTGCGTACGAGCCGCAGCTCGACGCGCTGAAGAGCGGCGTCGACGTCGTCGTCGGTACGCCGGGACGCCTGCTGGACCTGGCGAACCGGGGTGTTCTCGACCTCGGCCACATCAAGGTCCTGGTCCTGGACGAGGCCGACGAGATGCTCGACCTCGGCTTCCTGCCCGACGTCGAGCGGATCCTGCGCAAGACGCCGGAGCTGCGCCAGACCATGTTGTTCTCGGCAACCATGCCGTCGGCCGTGATCGCGCTGGCCCGCACCCACATGCGGCACCCGCTGAACATCCGGGCCGAGTCGCACGAGGACACCCAGATGGTGCCGACCACGGCACAGTTCGTCTACCGGGCGCACGATCTGGACAAGCCCGAGGTGGTGGCCCGCATCCTGCAGGCCGACGACCGCGGCCGGGTGATGATCTTCTGCCGGACCAAGCGCGAGGCCTCCCGGCTGACCGATGACCTGCAGGACCGCGGGTTCAAGGCGGCCGCGATCCACGGTGACCTCAACCAGCAGGCGCGCGAGCGGGCGCTGACCCGGTTCCGCGGCGACAAGATCGACGTACTGATCTGCACCGACGTCGCGGCCCGGGGCATCGACGTCGAGGGCGTCACGCACGTCATCAACAACACCTGCCCCGAGGACGAGAAGGCCTACATCCACCGGATCGGCCGGACCGGACGCGCGGGGGCCAGCGGCATCGCCGTCACCTTTGTCGACTGGCCGGACCTCACGCGGTGGAAGGTGATCAACAAGGCGCTCGACCTGCCGTACGACGAGCCGCAGGAGATCTACTCCACCTCGCCGGAACTGTTCCACGACCTCGGCATTCCGTCGGAGGCGAAGGGCCGGATCCGTGCGGCGCGTGAGTCGAAGGAGACCCGCGAGCCGCGTGAAGGACGTGAATCGCGGGGGTCGCGCGAGCCCCGTGAGTCGCGGGAGTCGCGTCCGTCGCGGGACCGTCGCGATGACGGACGGTCCGAGGGCGAGCGCTCGGCCGCCAAGAAGCGGAACCGGTCCCGGAAGCGCACGCGAGCCGGTCAGCCGGTCGAAGAACTCGCCGACGTCACCACGAAGACCGAAGTACCGGCCGTGACCGAGGCTCCGGAGGAGGCGCCGGCGCCGAAGGCTCGCAAGCGCACCCGCACCCGGAAGACCGCGGAGACCGTCGAGACTGCGGCCGTGGAGACTGCGGCGGTCGAGGCACCGGCCGTCGACGCACCGGCTGTCGAGGCACCGGAAGAGAAGAAGCCGGTCAAGCGCACCCGGACCCGGAAGACCGCCGAGGCTGCACCGTCCGCGACCGAGGCCCCGGACACTGCGGCCGTCGAGGTCGAGGTTCCGGAGAAGAAGCCGGTCAAGCGGACGCGGACGCGCAAGACCGCCGAGGCGAAGGCACCCGCCGAGGCCAAGGCCGATCAGCCGACCGAGGTCAAGGCTGCGGCCGACGAGAAGCCGGTGAAGCGGACGCGGACCCGGAAGGCGGCTGCAACCACCGAGCCGAAGTCCGCGCCGACGACGCCGATCTTCAGCGCGCCGGAGTGAACGTCACCTAATGGTGATCTGAAGCTGCAACACCCAGCCCCACGTGGGCCGTCCTAGGGCGGTAAACCACGAGAGAGGGGCTGGGTGATGAGGCGGATCAGAGCGGTAGCAGCCGTGGTGGCTGTCGTGGGGGTCATGGTGCTGGCCGGTTGTGGTGCCAGCGGCAACGACAGCACGAGCGGCGACGCCGCGCCGGCGCCGGCCGCGAAGCAGGGCTCCGGCGAGGCCGCGGGCAACGCGAAACCGCAGGCACCGTCCGCAGGCAAGACGGACTCGGCAGCGGGCGGCGGTAACGAACAGCCGGCGATTACGCGGGCGATCATCAAGAGCGGCTCGCTGACGGTCGAAGGCGAGGACGTCTCCGGCATGCGGCAGAAGGCCGTCGCCGCGATCGGCAGCCTCGAGGGTCAGGTGGCCTCCGAGGACACCGGCAGCGACTCCGACGGCAAGATCACCCGGTCGAACCTTGTACTCAAGGTCCCGACCAAGTCGTTCGAGACCGCGATCCAGCGGCTCTCGGACCTCGGCAAACGCCTGCAGATCCACCAGGAGTCGACCGACGTCACCGAGCAGGTGGTCGACGTGGCCAGCCGGATCGAGTCCCAGCGCGCCAGCCTGGACCGGATGCGCGCGCTGATGGCGAAGGCGAACACGATCGGTGAGATCGTCTCGGTCGAGAGCGAGCTCACCCGCCGGGAGGCCGACCTGGAATCCCTGCTGGCGAAGCAGAAGAACCTGTCCCTGCAGACCGATCTCGCGACGCTCACGCTGACGCTGACCGAGAAGGGCAAGCCGCCGGTGCAGACCGTGCAGGAGCCGGACAAGGGCTTCGTGGCCGGCCTCAAGAGCGGCTGGCATGCGTTCACCACGGCGTTCACCTCGATCGCCACCGCGGTCGGCGCGCTGCTGCCGTTCCTGGTGCTGCTGGCGATCATCCTCGTACCGTTGTGGCGCTTCCGGAGCAAGCTGCGTCGGCAGCCGGCGACCCTGCCGCCACCGGCGCCCACCAGCGGCCAGTGAAGCAGCCGTCAGTGAAGTAGTGCGCCGGCCAACGCCCGGTAGGCCTTCGCGCCGGGCGAGGCCGGCGCCGTGCTGAGTACGGTCTCGCCGATCGCGGGCGCCTCCGCGAACCGGATCGACTTCGGGATCGAGGGCTGCAGGACGTCCAGCGAGTACGTGTCCGCGATCGTCTCGAGGACGGTGCGGGCGTGCGTGGTGCGACCGTCGTACAGGGTCGGGAGGACGCCGAGCACTCGCAGGCCGGGGTTGGTCAGCCGCTGTACGTCGTGCACGGTGTCGAGCAGTTGCCCTACGCCACGATGCGCCAACGTCTCGCACTGCAGGGGAATCAGGACGTCGGTCGCCGCGGACAGCGCGTTCACGGTGAGCAGGCCGAGGGTCGGCGGGCAGTCCACGATGATCCAGTCGTACGACGTCCGCAGCGGGCGCAGCGCGGTCCGCAGTACCTGCTCCGGACCGCTCTCCCGGGACAGCTGTACGTCGGCGGTCGCCAGCGCGATCGTTGCGGGCAGCAGATCCGGGGCGTCGTCCAGCTCGATCAGTACCTCGCGGACGCGCACACCGCCGAGCAGCACGTGGTGGATCGACTTGTCCAGGTCCTCGGGGTCGATGCCGACCGAGAACGTCAGGCAGGCCTGTGGATCCAGGTCGACCAGCAGCACCCGTTGGCCGAGCTCGACCAGGGCTGCGCCGAGGGTGGCGACGGTGGTCGTCTTGGCGACGCCGCCCTTCTGATTGGCGACCGCGAGAGTGCGAGGCACCCGGCCATTGTGCCGTACCGCGGAACACCGACAGCACCGCGTACCGAACGACGGGTAGAGGTCCGGCCCGCCGACGCCGTGCCCGCCTGACACACGCGGGCCGCACCCGCCTGCGGGCGACCACTACCCGTTCGTCGGTACGCTCCTCTTGTGAGTACGCCGCGTACGTTGACGCTGCCCGACGGGGTGCGCCCCGAGACACTCGAGACCGACCGGGGCGCGTTCGCCACACTGACCGCCGTACCGGACCTCGGTACGCCGCTCGGCACGGTCCTGCTCGTGCCGGGGTGGACGGGGAGCAAGGAGGACTTCACTCCCCTGGTCGACCACCTGTGCCGGTACGGGTGGCGCACGGTGGCCGTCGACCAACGTGGTCAGTACGAGACCACAGGTCCGTCCGACAAGTCGGCGTACTCGCTGGCGGAGCTGGGCGCGGACGTGGTCGCGATGAGCAAGGCACTGGGCGGGTACAGCCAGCTGGTCGGGCACTCGTTCGGCGGGCTCGTAGCGCGTGAGGCGGTGCTGACCGACCCGTCGGTGTTCTCCACGATCAGCCTGCTCTGCTCGGGACCGGCCGCGTTCACCGACGAGGCGACGATCCAGAGCCTGCAGATGCTCGCGTTCGGGCTCGAGAACCTGCCGATCGAGCAGGTGTACGACATGAAGCTCGACCACGACAGCAAGACCCCCGGGTACGTCGCTCCGCCGGAGGACGTCGCCGCGTTCCTGCGGAAGCGATTCACCGGCAACGTGCCGACCAGCCTGGCCGAGATCACTCGCCGGCTGACGGACGCGGAGGACAAGACCGATCAGCTCGCGAAGTCCGGCGTACGCATGCAGGTGCTGCACGGAGCGACCGACGACGGCTGGCCGCTCCCTGTGCAGCAGGCGATGGCTGTAGCTCTTGGTGTGGAGGCGGAGGTCATCCCCGACGCCGGTCACTCACCTGCCATCGACCAGCCCGCAGCGACCGCCCGCCTCCTCGTGGACTTCTTCCACGACTACCCGAGCCTGATGACTAACTGACCGGTCGCACCTGCGGCGAGAACCGGATCAGGTCGAGGCCGACCGGGGTGAACGCAGCCTTCACCTCCGGGGTGTACGCCACGAGCGAGACGGATGCACCGCCGCCGTAGATCCCGGACCCGCCGGCGCCGTAGATGCCGAGCGTCTTGTTCTTGCTCATCAGGTCGCCGATCGCGTTGCTGATGCGCTCGTTGTCGGACCGGCTGAGCAGGACGGGGACGACGCAGTAGTTCCCCTGGTACACCTTCTCGAAGGCCTCCCGGAACACGGTCGCGTCACCGTGCGCGATACCGATCAGGATTACCACGGGCGCGCCGCGGCTGGTGCCGTTCGGGTACCGGAAGATCGGGCCGTCGATCTGGGCGGCGTGCGCGGTGAGGAACTTGGTCACCGCGGTCGAGGAGATGTTGCTCGGCTTCGACGTCCAGCCGCCGGGCGGGACCGGGCACTGCAGTTCGTTCTGTGCCGGGTAGGACAGCGGCTTCTCCGCCGACTGCTCCTCGACGTCGATCGCGCCGCCACGCCAGATGCCGGTGACCGCCGCGGCGCCGACGCGGACGCCCTTGACCGTTTTGATCCCGGGGACCTTGTCCAGGTCCAGGCCGTTGAGCTTGACCGCGAAGTCGTCGGGGCAGCTCGGGGCCGGCTCCTTACCGGGCGGGTAGCCGATGGCGTGGACTGCCAACGGCGGGCAGAAGACGGGCGTTTTACCCGGAGCGGCGACGATCTGGCCGCTCACCTGCACCTTGTCGCCGGGCTTCACCAGGAACTCGTCGTTGCCTTGGGCAAACGTCTGCGGGGTCCCGGCATTCGGCGTACCGCCGGCGGGCGCACTGGCGACGGGACTGGCCGGGGCGTCGGCCGTCGGGGACTTCGGGTTCGGGAGCACGGTGATGACACCGGCCGCGACCACCGCAACGCTCGCCGCCGCGAGCGCGGGCACCCAGCGACGGTTCTTGCGGCCGCCGCTCAGCATGTACTCGAGATCAGGTTCCGGGGGCGCCTCCTGATCAGCCCGCCAGCGAGCCCCAGCGCGGGTCAACAAGTCGTCGACTTCATCGGTCTGCTTCATTCGGTCACCTCCAGTAGGGTGCGGAGTCGGTTGCGGGCGTCGGAGAGGGTGGATTTCACGGTGCCTTCGGAGCAGCCCATGACGGCGGCGGTGTCGGCGATCGACAGGTCCGCGAAGTAGTAACAGTCGACCGCGAGCCGCTGCCGCGCCGAGAGCGACATGATCGCGTGGTCGACATCCATCCGGGCGTCGAGATCCGGCCGCGACACCGGTCCGCCCGTAGCCTCGTCGATCAGCGACAAGGACGCGCCGCCCGAGCGCATCCGGCGTATCGCTTTCCGCGCTTGATCCGCGGTGATCGCGAGCAGCCAGGCAGACGGCGTACCGCGACTGGCGTCGTACTGCGAGCGCTTGGCCCAGGCCCGCGCGAGCGCCTCCTGCACGATGTCGTCCCGATCCGCCCCCACCGCAAGCCGCCCCGCCAACCGCGCCATCGCCACCAGATGCGGCCGCACCCACGCAACGAACCCAGGCCCGTCCCCCGGCGGCCCCTGCACCCCCACCACCGGCTCACCCGTCATCGTCGGCATACCTTCTCTACCCCCGATCGACCCACCCGGTTGGGTCCTACCCGCATTTCAACGACCCCACCACCCCAAGGTCACCACCCCCACCCATTCCGTAACCCACCCGAGTTATCCACAGATCCCAAATCCCACCCCACAGCCACCACCCAACTCCCTACGGTCGAAGAACCACCAACCGACCAGGGGGACCAGATGCCAGGCGCCCTCCCACCCACCCCAAAATCCCTCCACGAAGCCCTGAACAACACCCGCCCCCTCAACTGGGGCGACAAGGTGGGATCAGCAGACGAAATCGCCCGCAAGTACGGCCCCGACGCGACGCAGCAGAGCCTCTCGATGCTCGGACGGGTCGTCGCGGTGGAGCCGGCGGTCACCGACCAGTTCCTGGACTCGCTGCCGCCAAGTGCGTCGCCGTACCAGCTGAGTCGAAGGGTCAAGTCGCCGGAGTCGCTCGCTCGGAAGATCGCGGACTGGGAACAGGTCAACGACCGCCAGGCGATCGACGACCTCCTGCGCTACACCGTGCTGACCGGCCAATCTGACGAGGTGGTCGCCGCGGCCCGACGGACTGTGGATTCGCTCAACGATCGCGGCTGGCGGGTCCGCTACGCGATGCATTCTTATACCGAAGGTTCGCGGTACAAGGGACTGCACGCGAATCTCTCGGTCCCAGGCTCGCCCCGCGTCGAGGTCCAGTTCCACTCGGTCGCCTCGGCGAAGGTGAAGGAGCTGACAACCCCGTGGTACGAGATCGAGCGCAGCGCGACCGCAACGGCCGTGGAGCGATCGGAGGCACGGCAGCGTTGCTGTGAGGCCTCGGCAACCCTTGAACCACCACGAGGCATCGACGAACTCACACGGTTGGGCGGAAAGCGCGTCAAAGTGAACAACTACATTGAGTATCGGATGCCGGCTGGGCAGCCCCCACTGAGCAGCGCTCCACAAGCGCCACCACACCCCACAAGGATCGAGAGAAACGGCGGGATCGCACGATGAGGCTCTACCTGGTCAAGGACGAGGAGGAGCGCCTGGTCTGGGTGGCGGCGCTCGCGCACGAGACGATGTACGCGTACGTCGCCAACACGGGAAAGTTCCACGACAACAACGCCTTACGCAACGACTTCTACATGGTCCGACGCTTCACTTACGAGGAGATCGGGCCTGCTGAAGCCAGGCGGTTGATCGGACAGGGAATCGGCACCCTCAACGAAACCGACCACCCCAACGCCCTCGTCAAGTGGCGTGCCGATCCGAAGCCTCTCGCGCCCGCCGATGTCCTTTCCATGGCAGCCGGCTCGAACGGGTAGCGGCCGAGGTGACGCGGCTGTTTCTCGTGAGGCAGGGTGAGCGGCGGATCTGGGTGGCGGCGTTGGTGGATGAGGACGTTTGGACGTACGTCGCCAATACCGGGAAGTTTCATCGCAACGACGGTGTGCGGGACGACTACTTCGCCTAGCGGAGGAGGGTTGGGGAGGTTTTCTGCCCGATTCGGGTAGACAATCCTCCCCAGATGGTCGAGCTGCCGGGACCTTTGGGGCTGTAGTTTGCGGGGGTGGAGATGATTTCGGGGCGGTGCTTTCCTACGCCTGATGTTGTTAAGACGGGGAACAATCCGGCTGCTTGGGATCAGTTGGGTGGGTTTGCTGCTGTGCAGGCTGCGGAGGCCAACGCGGCGTTGGGGGTGTTGGCGGAGCGGTTGGAGGGGGCTGGCTCACAGGCGGAGCGGGTTGCGGCGTTCGAGGCGGCGTACCGGCATGTGGCTGAGTGGCGGTACCAGGTCGCCCTGGAGGGCGTTTGGACGCGGCCGGGGGCGGACGCCGACGACGTTCAGGCGACGATCGGCGAGGGTGAGTGGATGGGGTACCGCTTGTCGCCCGGTGCGGCTTCGCGGGAGCCGGGATCGCCCGCGTGGAAGTTGCTGTCCGAGTTGGAGCAGGTTGCTCTGCAGCGGCTGGGCGGGGAGCATCAGCTGCAGAACGTCGTGACATTGCGCGACGGGACCACGGTGAACGGGAATCTGTTGCACTACGTGGCGGCGCCGCGGGACCCGGCTACAGGCGCTCCGTTTCCAGGGCATCCGGATCAGGTGAGGACCCAGACCGCGGCGTACGCGGATCGGGAGGTACTGCGGCGGGCGTCGTTCGAGGCGCTGGCCGAGTTGGAGGGGGCGCGGACTGCGGGTACGGCGGACGTGCGGGATCCTGCGCAACGGCAGGCGTTCGCGGATGCGGCGTACTTCCTGGTGCAGGGGCCGGAGTTCCGGCGCGGGAGTGATGCGATCATGCGGACGTTCCTGGCTACCGCGCACACCCGGGTGTTCGACGCGGCGCCGGTGTTGCCGCAGGCAATCGATCTGGACGGGATGGTGCGCGGCCAGGAAGGTTTCAGCCGGGTGATGCACGAACATCTCCGCCCCGCCCCAGCATCCACCGGCACCGGACCAACCTCAGCCACCACTACCGAACGAGCAGTCCCCACAAGAACCCGTCCCGGCGGCGGCCTCGCCCGCTGACCCCACCGAGCGGCCTCATCCATCAGACCACCTATGCGGAGTTGTAGAGCTGGGTGATGACGGATTCGATGGTGGGTTCGGAGACCGACAGGTCGACCAGCGGGTAGTTGGCGGCGATCTGGGCCAGCAGAGGCGCGGCGCTGGCGCTGGTCGGGAAGGTGAGGTGCTGCCGGGGCCCGTCGACCTTCACAACCGTCGCTCCGGTGACCTCGATGGGTGGCAGGGAGGCGGCCAGGTCCACGACCAGCGTGCGCGGCGCGGACTGGCTGGACTTCAGTCCGTCCAGGGTGCCGTCGAAGATCTGGTGGCCGTGGTCGATGACCATCACCCGGGTGCACAGCGCCTCGATGTCGTCGAGGTCGTGGGTGGTGAGGATGATCGTCGTACGGCGTTCCGCGTTGACCTGTGCGAGGAACTCGCGGAGCCGCGCCTTGCTGATCACGTCCAGCCCGATCGTTGGCTCGTCCAAGTAAACGATCTCGGGATCGTGCAGCAGAGCGGCGGCGATGTCACCGCGCATCCGCTGCCCCAGCGACAACTGCCGCACCGGAACGTCCAGGAGGTCCTGGAGATCGAGCAGCTCCACGAAGGTCGCCAAGTTCGACCGGTGCCGTGCGAGCGGTACGTCGTACATCTTCTGCAGCACCGCGAACGAGTCCTTCAACGGCAGGTCCCACCACAGCGTCGTACGCTGCCCGAACACCACCCCGATGCGCTTCGCCAGTTTCAACCGATGCCGCGACGGGTCGACCCCGGCCACGCGGATCGAGCCGCCGGACGGCACCAGGATCCCGGTCAGCATCTTGATCGTGGTGGACTTCCCGGCCCCGTTCGGCCCGATGTACCCCATCACCTCCCCCGGTTCGACGCTGAACGTCATACCGTCCACCGCCCGCACCTCCCGCCGGGTACGGCGGAACCCGGTCCGCGACGTCACGGTGAAGGCACGCGAAACGTCCGCCAACTCGATAACAGGCACGACCTCAACTCCCTGTACTGCGATAGCGACGAAGGCCGGCCCGCCACGCCAGCGATGCCAGCGCGACCATCACCGCCGCGACCAGCGGCGAGAGCAGCCCGATCCAGGACGGCAACCCCAACGGGGCCGGCTTGCCCAGCACGTAGAGCACCGGGTAGTAGTTGACGAAGGCAATCGGTACGACGAATGTGACGGCCCGCACGATCTGCTGACCGAAGACCACCAGCGGGTACTGCGTCATCGCCTGCCCGCCGTACGTGAACGAGTTCGCCAGCTCGGCGGAGTCCACCGACACGAACTGGAACGCGGCGCCGAGCACGAAGATCGCCGCGAAGATCACCGATCCGGCGATCATCGACACCAGCAACATGATGCCGCGGGCAACTGTCCAGTCGACGTCGAGCCGGTTCAGTGCGAACACCAGCACGATCCCCGCCTGCAGCGGCCGCCCGATCCGCCGCAGCGCGAACCCGTCCGCCGCGGCCTGCACGAACGCCGGCACCGGCCGGATCAGGTACGCGTCGAACGCGCCGGTCCGGACCCGTTCCCCGACCCGCTCGATCGACCCGGTGAACAGGTCCGCGATCCCGAGCGTCATCGAGGCCGTTGCGTAGAGCAACGCCATCTCCGCCAGCGAGAACCCGCCGAACGACGAGATGTGGCTGAACATCAGCACGATCGCGACGAAGTCCATCACCGTCAGCACCATCGAGCTGCACAGCATCAGGACGAACGACGCCGGGTACGCCATCGACGACCGTACCCACATCATGATCAGCATCCAGTACTGCGCGGGCGCCCGGAGCACACGTTCAACCACCCTGGATCACCACCTTGCGGGTCGCCACCGACGTCACCACTTGCGCGCCGAGCAGCAGCACCGCGACCCAGCCCAGCTGGAACAGCAGTGCCGAACCGGTACCGCCCGGGTTCCGGCCGAGCCAGATGTCGATCGGCACCTGCATGGTCGCGGCCCACGGCGTCGCCCGCGCGAATCCACCGATCCAGCCCGGGAACACCACCAGCGGCAGGATCATCCCCGAGAAGAACGTCGACAGCACGAGTGCCAACTGCTCCATGCCGCGGGTGTCGGTGATCCAGAACCCGGACAGCGCGACGAGGTACCTGATCCCGAAGCTGACCAGAATCGCCAGGAACACGCCGACTGCGACCGCGAGCCACGCCAGCAGGCCCGACGGGAACTTGAGATCGAACACCAGCGCTCCGACGAGCAGCGGAATCCCGCCACGCACCAGCAACTGGAACAGCGCCCGGCCGAGGTCGACCGACAGCCACCAGAGCAGCAAATGCGTCGGCCGGTACAGGTCCACCGCGATCTCGCCGCTGCGGACCCGCTCCCCCAGCTCGCCCGTGGTCGTGGCGCCCCAGATCCCGACCGGCATCAGCAGCCCCTGCTGCAGCCACACGAACGTCAGCGCGTCCGCGGCGTCGTACCCGCCGAGCCCGGGGCGCTCGTGCCACAGCGTCAGGTAGATGCCGCACATGATGAACCCGAAGACCGAGTTCGTGAACGCGCCGGACGCGGTGGCGATCCGGTACGTCGAGAACCGCCGGAACGACCGTACGGCGATCGCCCAGTAGACCCCCACCTGCAACCTCCTCTCGAAACAGGTGATGTCCGAAAGGCACAGCGGCACGCAGAACCGCCCCGGTTCCAGAAGGACCCGGGGTTCGGACACCACTGTGACGGCATGGCTGAACCACGCCGATTGTCAAAGGCAGAAGAGGGACGCTACGCCGGGCCCGACGTAGCGTCAACACAAATAACCGGTCCGGACGTGGGACCCCTCAGACCCACGCCCGGACCGGTGCCCGGAAGGTACAGGAACCTACAGGGTGTCGCTCTTCAGCAGATGAGCGAGGTGGGTGGCGAACGGCCCAGGGTGGCTGGCGTACCCGCCGTGCCCGCCCGGGAACATCACCACCGGCCAGCCGAGGTGGTCCGCGATGACCTCGATCGGCAGTCCCGGAAGGTGCATGTACGACTCCAGCCCGGCCGCGGGGACGACCCGATCGGCCACCCGCTTCAACGCGTCCAGATCGGGCTCGTACCGGGTGAACGGCAACAACTTGTGCTCGTAGAAGTTGGCCGCGTTCGCCTGCATCCGCTCCGCGAGCTCGCGGTACTCCGGCAGCAGGTCCTCCATCGGCGGCATCGCGTCGTCGTCCATGCCGGTGCCCATCATGAACACCACATCGGCCGCGGTCAGCCCGTCCTTGCGGTACGTCTCGAACACGTCGGCGAAGAACGCCCGGGCGTCGTCCGCGTCGGCGCCCGGCAGCACCTCGGTGCACGGCGGCTCGTGCGCGACCAGCATCCGCACCCGCTCGGGGTGCCGGGTGATCAGCTCGAGCCCGGTGATCGCGCCGGAACTGCTGCCGAAGACGTACGCCGGTTCGCTGCCGGCGACCGCGTCGATCAGGGCCACCGCGTCCGCGGCCGATTGCACCAGGGTCTCGTCCGTCGCGTCGCCGACGTACCCGCTGCGCGAGTTGCCCCGCGGGTCGTACGTCACGACCGTGTACTCCGCGGCGAGCTGCCCGACCATCCCGCAGAACACGCCCGCGTCGGTCCCGCCGCCCGCGATCAGCAACAGCACCGGCCCCGAGCCAGCGACCTCGTAGTGCAGCGTTGCCCCCGGCACCGCCAATTTGTTCACAGTCTTCGCACCCATCAGGCGATCCCCTTTCGTTCACCCTCAGGGTTCACCCATCCGCTGGCATCCCACGCACACGGCGCTGGCACCGATGTCAGCCGACCTCGTTCAGCGGGACCGGTGACGGCTCGTCGAGGCCGGCCCAGGGGTCGCGGGTGGGGGCTTCGCGGCGGCCCTGGGGGCAGATTTTCGCGAAGTCGCACCAGCCGCACAGCGGGGACGGCTCCGGCGGGAAGGCCTCGTCGGCCTCCGCTGGAGTGAGTCCCTCCGCCCACTTCGCTTCGGCGGCGGCTGCGTCGTCGGCCATCGATTCGGCGCGCTTCTGGTGCCGTCCGAGCGACGCCTCGTCGTGGTCCGCGGCCGCGATGGTGTTGGTCGGTAGGTGATGGAGCTCGACCCGCGTGCACGGCTTGTGCAGGACGCGGCGCGCGCCGAGCACATAAAGGGCCATCGCCAGCGAGGATCGGGCGTCGACAGCGGTCAGCGGGCGGCGACCGGTCTTGTAGTCGACCATCGCCAGCTCGGTCCCACCGCTCCCGTCGCGCGCCGGTCGCTCGTCGATCCGGTCCACGCGTCCGCGCAGCGAGGCCCGCTCCGTGGTGAACGCAACGGTGCGCTCCACTCCGCGAGGTTCGTAGTACGGATCGGAATCGCGCAGGTACCCGAGCACCATCTCGGTCGACCGGTCCCGCCAGTCCAGCGACTGCTGCTCGTCGCGGAACCCCTCGCTACGCCAGCTCGACCGCATCTTCGCGACGACCTCGTCCGGCGTACGGCGGGACGCGGGCCAGCGCCCGAAGAAGTCGGCGAGCACCTCGTGGACGATCGCGCCGACCGTGTTGTGCGCCCACGGCGGGCCCTTGGGCGGCCGCGGCGACTCGAGGTACGTGTACCGGTACTTCCGCTTGCAGTCCGCGAACGTCAGCAACTTCGTCGGCGTCGCGACGAACAACCGCTTCGGCATTCCGGGAAGCACGTCACCCCGCCTTGATGCTGTGCTGATCGATGAAGGCGGTGACGGCGTCGGCCACGAGCTGTACGGCGATGGCGCTCAGCAGCAGACCGGCGATCCGGGTGACGAGCAGTACGCCGTTCTCCCCGAGGATCCGCATGATGATGCCGGAGAACCGCAGCGTCAGCCACATCACCAGGTGGATCGCGATGATGCCGACCGAGATCGCGACCACGTCCGGCAGCGACCCGTTCGCCCGCTGCACGAACACCATCGTGGCGACGATGGCACCCGGCCCGGCGAGCAACGGCGTACCGAGCGGAACGAACGCGATGTTCACGTTCTTGGTCTGCACCGGGTCCTCGGCGGTGTCGGTCAGCAACTGCAGCGCGATCAGCAGGAGCAGCAGACCGCCGGCGCACTGCAGCGCCGGGAGCGTGATGCCGAGGCGGTGCAGGATCTGTTGCCCGAACGCCGCAAACACCACGATCACGCCGAACGCGACCAGCACGGCCTGCCACGCCGCCTTCTTCCGGACCGCACGGGACTGGCCGGCGGTCAGTGAGATGAAGAGCGGCACGGTGCCCGGCGGGTCCATGATCACGAACAGCGTGACGAAGACCGAGCTGAACAGGCCCAGGTTGATGACGCTGTTCACGGCAGGTAGGCCTCGGGAACAGCGGAGTCGGAGGCGGCGGCGTTGGTCTTGGCAACGTCCAGCAGGCGCTCGAACTGCTCGGGCTCGGTCGAGTTCACGCCCAGGTCGTGGTCGATCTTGCCGGCGCCGTGGTGATCGCTGGAGCCGGTGTAGATGATGCCGAGGTTCGTTGCGATGGCGCGGAGCGCTTCCCGCGACTCCGGCGAGTGGTCCTGGTGGTCGACCTCGATACCGGCCAGGCCGTGGTCCGCGACCAGACCGGCCAGGGCCTCCTCGGTCATCACCTTGTAGCTCGACCGGCCCCACGGGTGCGCGATCACCGGCACGCCGCCGGCCTGGCGGACCAGGTCGATCGCATGACCCGGCTCGAGCGCGTAGTGCGGGACGTGGCCGGCGCGGCCGTCGGCGAGGAACCGGTCGAACGCCTCAGTGCGGTTGGCAACCGTCCCGTTCGCGACCAGCGCGTCCGCAACGTGCGGCCGGCCGACGGACGGCGTACCCGTCGCCTGAGCCAGGACCTCGTCGACGGTGAGCGGTACGCCGATGCTGTTCAGCCGGGCCACGATCGTCGGAATCCGGTCGGTGCGGCCCTCGCGAACCACCTGCAGGTCCTTCGCGAGCGGGGCATACGTCGGGTCGGGGAGGTAGCCGAGCAGGTGGACGCTGATCCCGGTGAGCTTGCAGGAGATCTCCAGCCCCGGGACGAACCCGATTCCGAGCTCCTCGGCGGCCCGCCGGCCGTCCACCCAGCCGTCGGCGGTGTCATGGTCAGTGAGCGCGATCACATCGAGCCCGGCCTGCTGCGCGTGCCTCATCAGGACGTCCACCGTGTCGGTGCCGTCCGAACGGTTCGAGTGGGTGTGCAGGTCGATGCGCACGAGCTGGCCGTGTCCTTTCTGATGGACTGTCAGGGCTGATGCTATCCGCGTTCACCGACGAGACCTGGAACTTGTGCACAGACGCCCTATCCTCGGGGTGCATGGAGCGCGTCGACTGCGTAGGTGCCCTGGTGTACGACGAGCAGCACCGACTGCTCGTCGTACGGAGAGCGCACGACCCCGGCCGGGGACTCTGGTCGATCCCGGGCGGCCGGGTCGAGTCCGGTGAGGACGATCCGACCGCGGTCGCGCGGGAGGTCGCAGAGGAGACCGGGCTGACCGTGGAGGTCGGCGATCTGGTGGGCGAGGTCGAACGGCCCGGTCCGCGCGGCCAGCTGTACGTGATCCGCGACTACGCGGCGACGGCCGTGGGCGGCACGCTCACCGCGGGTGATGACGCCTCGGACGCCCGCTTCGTCACCCGCTCGGAGATCGCGGCGCTCCCGACCGCGACACTGCTCGTTTCCACGTTGGAGCAGTGGAACGCCCTGCCGGGCTAAACGTGCTGCCCGGTTAGCAGGTGCTCAAGGGCACGCGGCCGGTCGCGTAGGCCGCGGGGGTGACGCGCATCAGGGAGCGAAAGTCGGCGATCAGGTGGGACTGGTCGGTGTAGCCGGCGTACGCCGCGGCGTCGGACCAGGAGCGGCGAGTCTGCGCGATCACCGTGCGTACGCGCGTGATTCGGGCGAAGTGCTTGGGCGACACGCCGACTGCCTCGCGGAACACGCGCCGCAGATACCGCTCGCTGACTCCGAGGCGCTGTGCGGTTTCTCCTACCGTGCGTGGTGCTGCCAGCTCGGCGACCGCTTCGCCGACCAGCTCCAAGCGGTCCGGGAGGCGGCGCGGCAACTGCCCGAGCAGGAAGTCGCCGAGAACGTCGACGGCCTGCTCGGGTTCATCTCTGTGGCTGACCAGGCGCTCGGCGAGAACGTTTGCCGACGGCCCGGTCAGGTCGCTCAACGGGACGGTGCGGTCGACCAGTTCGTCGGCGGCCGCGCCGAGCAACGGCAGCACGCGGCCGGCCGGATCCGGAGGCGCACGCACACCGGGAGATCCTTCGTGGTGTGGTACGCCGCCTTGGTGCGCGGTCCTGCTACGAGTACGTCGCTCTCGCCGGCGTTCGTCATCCGCCAGACGACCATGGTCGCGGGATCCGGCGGGAGGACGGTGATCGGCGTCGGTGGCGCCTGCAGCGTGACGTTCTCGATCCACGGGTGCACGACTTCGAGAGTAGTCAGTCGGTCGGTGGGTTCCGTAGTACCGAAACTTCCTATCCTCCCGGCGCCCGGTTGGTCAGGGTGGCGGCATGATTCTGATCACGGGTGCGACCGGCACCATCGGCAGTGAACTCAGCCGGCAACTGATGGCCCGCGGCGTCCCGGTGCGCAGGATGACGCGAAAATCTCGTCCAGGCTTCGTACAGAGCGACTTCGAGGATCCGATTTCGTTGCGGAAGGCAATCGACGGAGCTGACACCGTGTTCCTGCTGAGCGCGCCCGGACCATGGGTGCCGGATCATGACCGGGCTCTGGTCGCGGCCGCGATCGACGCCGAGGTGCACAGGATCGTGAAGCTGTCGGCGATCGGGAGCACCAACGAAGGGCTGCCGGGGAACTGGCATGCGGCCGGTGAGCGTGCGGTGCGGGAGAGCGGTCTGGCGTGGACGATCCTGCGGCCGACCGGGTTCGCGTCGAACGTGCTGCGATGGTTGCCGGCTGTGCGCGCCGGCCAACCGATTCCCAATCAGACCGGGGACGGTCAGCACGCGTTCGTCGACCCTGCGGATGTCGCGGCGGTGGCAGCCGAGGCACTGGTTTCGGGTGCGCACGATGAGCGTATCTACACGTTGACCGGCCCCGAGTTGTTGAGCGTTCCGGACCAGGTGGCGGTGATGTCGGACCTGCTCGGGCTGACGTTGCAAGTGGTCGACGTACCGCTGGAGATCTATGCGGAGCAGTTGCGGACAGCGGGACTGGACGAGGCGGTGGTGTCCGTCGCGCTGCGAGGCGCAGAGCTGATCCGGAGCGGCGGAGAGCGGACGCTGACGAACGACGTGGAACAGGTGGTGGGACGGCCGGCCAGGAGCTTTCGGGACTGGGTTGAGACGCATCGCGCTCTGTTCAGCAAAAGTTAATGAGTGGACGACGCTGAAGCAGTGCGTTGTGATGGAGGCCTAGGTGGACGACTCTGAGGCCGTGCATGGCGAACGAGACTCGGGTGGCGCGGATGGACGACGCTGACGTGGTGCGGGCGATCGAGGAGAACGCGGCCGAGTTGCTGATGGCGATGGGCGCGGCGGGCGGTGGGTCGCAGCGGGTCGACGACCGCGCGGAGTGGACGATCGGTGGTTCGCCGATCGACTATCACAACGCGGTGGTGCGGGCGTCCTCTGTCGAGGTGGCTGCTGAATCCCTGGCGGAGTTGAAGAAACACGGCGTACCAGGGACCTGGCATGTCGGGCCGTCGATGCAGATCGATAGCGCGGCCCTGACCGCGGCAGGGTTCGCCGCGGCCGGGTCGGAGCCGGGGATGGCGGTGCGGATCTCGGAGCTGGTCGCGCCCCGCGCCGTACCCGGGCTCTCGTTGACGCGGGTGCGGGACGACGAGTCATTGGCGGTGTGGGAGGCGACGCTCGGGCAGGGGTTCGGCGAGGGCGAGCGCGAGGCGCGGTGGGTTGCGTCGGTCTATCGGAAGCTCGGGTACGCCGACCCGTGGCAGCACTACCTCGGGTGGCTGGACGGCGCACCGGTCGCGACCGCGACGGTGTACCTCGGGGCGGGCGTCGCCGGGCTGTACTTCGTGATGACGGTGCCGGAAGCCCGCCGGCGCGGGATCGGGGCAGCAATCACGTACGGCGCACTGCGTGCAGCAGACACGGAGTACGCCGTACTGGAATCCTCCTCGGCCGGCCGCCCCGTATACGAATCCCTGGGCTTCCGCGAGTACTGCACAGTCGACCTCTACGAGTGGGCCGGCTGAACAGCCTCACCAGGCTCGCCGGTCTGACTGGTGCCGCCAGTCTCGCCGGTCTGGGCGGTCTGAGCGGTCTGAGCGGTCTGAGCGGTCTGAGCGGTCTGGGCGGTCTGGGCGGTCTGGGCGGTCTGGGCGTTGTCGGCGGTGGGGCGTTCGCGGAGGAGGAGGACCGCGTCGAAGAGGACGACGAGTGCGGTGAGCCCGTGAACCCCGAGTGCCGTCGCCGCGGGGCCGTCGTGCGTGAAGACGGTGATCATGTCGACGATCGGGACGAGCGTGGTGATCGCCAGCACGACGCCCGTCGCGCGCCGCTGGCGGAGCGCGAACAGGGCCAGGATGCTGAGCCCGAGGGCGATGTCGCGGATGCCCTTCACCGCGAAGTACCCGGCGGCGGTGCCGGTCGGCCACGGGTCGATCCCGAAGTTCGCGGCGGCGCCGTGCCCGTCGAACAGCCCGTTGAACAGGAACTGGGTTCCGAACGTCAGCGGGAAGACACCGAGCAGGACGGTCAGGACGGTGGTAAAGCGGCGCATCGCATTACTCCTCAACATCGCAGGGCTCCTTAACAGCACGGGGTAACAGCATGGGAAGAATCTAGCAGCGCTAGCTTTCCTAGCAATGCTAACCCTGTCATTGCTAGATTGTCTAGCAGTGCTAGGATTCGGGACATGCCGACTCAGTCACGCCGTGAACGGGCCCGCGCCGAGCGTCACGAGCTGATCCTGCGCACCGCCCGCGAGCTCGCCGAGTCCATCGGCTGGGGGGCCGTCACCACCCGCCGCCTGGCCGAGGCCATCGACTACAGCCAGCCAGTCCTCTACGGCCACTTCGAGAACATGAACGCGATCGCCGACGCCGTCGCCATCCAGGGCATCGAGGAACTGATCGACGTACTGCGCCATGCCCGCACGAGCACACCGGACGCCACAGCCGGACTCAACGCACTGGCCAAGGCCTACCTCAAGTACGCGTCCAACCACCCAGCCGTCTACGAGGCGATCTTCGTCCGCCCGACCGACCTGGAATTCGCTAGCACTGATAGCCCGTTGCTACTGAAGACCGCGTTCGCCGAGTTCCAGGCTGCCATCGAACCCTTCGCCGCCGGCGAGGACCTCGAAACCCTCACCGAGGTCCTCTGGAGCGCCCTCCACGGCCAAGCCACCCTCAGCCATGCCTCCCGCCTCCGCCCCGAGCTTTCCAGCGCCCGCGCGGACCTGCTCGTCAAGGTCATCACCTCCTGACATCCGCAGGCTCGAGGAGACTCGCCATCAGATGGTCGACGAGATAGGCAACGCCGCAACTCCCCCGACGTGTTTGTCGGTGTCCCTCGGCTCCCGGTGCAGAGCCCCCGCGAGGTGACAGGCCTGCTCTCAGGCAACGCGGCCGGCTGTTCGCGCGGCCTGCAGACTGTTGTGCGGCCAGCGGGTTGTTTGTGAGCTAGTGGGTTGTTGTGCGGCTAGTGGGTTGTTGCGCGGCCCGCAGATTGTTGCGCGGCTGGCGGGTTGTGGTGCGGCTGGCGGGTCGTAGCGGGTCAGCGGTGAATCAACCCGCTAGCGGCGGCCTCGCACGCACGCCGCCCCGGCCGCCGCGCAGAAACCACCACCCACAGCACTGCGCTTCCGGCATCACGTCGAGTCGTGGCGTTTGGTTGGTGGCCTAAATCGCGAGTCGTGGATCACGGTTGTGTTTGGCCGCCCGAATCCACGACTCGACGGTCACCCGAACCTGCGGCGTGTCGGGCGAGGGGGCTGCCGCGGTCGGGCGCGGTCGGGTCGCGGGTGGTGGGGTGGGACAGGTTGTGGTGTGTTGGGAGGTGGTATTTCGGGTCTCGTGGCACGACTTCCTGTCTCCAGGCACCAGATTCCCGCAGAACCACCGGGAGGCCCTTCACCGGTACCTGCGGCGCGTTTTGGACGAGGGGCTGCCGTGGGCGGGCGCGGGTGGTGGGGTGGGACAGGTTGTGGTGTGTTGGGACCTGGTATTTCAGGTCTTGCGGCACGACTTCCTGTTTCCTGGCACCGGATTTCCCGCGGAACCACCACGTATGCGTCGTCGGAGCGAGCTAGCTGTTCCAGCGGAGGATGGCTGGGGAGCCTCGTTCCCAGCCGAGGGTGGAGAGGGTGGCGGTGTTGAGGACGAAGTGGCGGCCTTCGGTGACGTCGAGTTCCAGCCAGCGGGCGGTGAGGCCGCGGAGGGCGTGGGAGTGGCCGAAGACCAGGACGTCTCCGGGTACGGCGGCCAGGCGGGCGTTGACGCGGTCGAGGCGGGCGGCGACGTCGGCGGGTGTTTCGCCGTGGGGTACCGGGTCGTCCCAGACTGTCCAGCCGGGGACGGTCTCGCGGATCTCGGCGGTGGTGATGCCCTCGTAGTCGCCGTAGTTCCACTCGACCAGGTCGTCGTCGACCTCCGCGTCGGGGAAGCCCGCGAGTTCCGCCGTACGCCGGGCGCGCTGCCGCGGTGATGTCAGCACCAGGTCGAAGGACTCCCCCGCCAGCCGCTCCCGCAGACTCGCGGCGACGCGCTCGCCGTCGGATGTCAGCGGGAGATCGGTGACGGACGTGTGCCGGCCCGACCTGCTCCACTCGGTTTCCCCGTGCCGGACCAGGAAGACCCGGTCCTTTCGCTCCTCTGTGGTCACGCCTGCATCCTCGCAGACCGCAGATCCGTCGGCGCCGAACCCTTGACCGTTCGAACGATCCAAGGCAGGGTATCGAAAGTGTAAGCGCTTCCACTTTTCCCCAGGAGCGAACCCAGTGCCTTCCGGACCCACCGGCCGGCCGGCGACGATCTACGACGTCGCGGCCCGTGCGAAGCTGTCGATCGCGACGGTTTCGCGTGTCCTGCAAGGGACCGGGCCGGTGTCGGCGAAGGCGCGGGCGCGGGTGGACCAGGCGGCGCAGGAGCTGAACTACGTACCGCTGCGAGCCGCGCGGAGTCTCGCCGTACAGCGGCACGAGGCGCACGGGCTGGTGCTGCCGGACCTCGCCGGTCCGTTCTACGGCGACCTGCTGATGGGGTACGAGCGCTGGGCCGGT
The DNA here is from genome assembly GCF_004331345.1 of Kribbella soli. Taxonomy (GTDB): domain Bacteria; phylum Actinomycetota; class Actinomycetes; order Propionibacteriales; family Kribbellaceae; genus Kribbella; species Kribbella soli. The sequence continues at coordinate 349,887 of NZ_SJJZ01000001.1, forward strand.
GAACACGGTCAGAGCGTCGTCATCACCGTCACCCACGGCAACCCGGATCCGCGGCGCACCGTGATGGACCTGGCCGGGCGGGTCGACGGGATCGTTGTCCACGGCAACGCTCTCGACCTGCCGACGGTGCAGGGGCTGCGGAAGGCCGGCGTACCGGTGGTGCTGATCGCGCATCCGCCCGTCACCGGGTGCGACTCGGTCCGGAGCGAGAGCGCCGCGAGTGCCGAACAACTCACGACCAGACTGCTCGACCACGGCCGCGAGAGTCTTCTCTTCGTCGGTGACCCGGCCAGCTCGTACGACGTTTCCGAGCGGTACGCCGGGTTCGCGAAGGCGCATGAGCTCCGCGGGCTGCAGGTGCCGAAGCCGATCCGCGTCCCGTTGACGGAGGAAGCGGGACGGACGGTCGCCGAGAAGATGCTCCAGGCAACCACCGGTCCGCGGACGAGGCGACCGGACGGGCTGGTGTGTGCGAACGACGAGCTTGCGCTTGCCGCGCTCACGACGTTGGCCACCAACGGGATCGGCGTACCTGGGGAGATTGTCGTGACCGGGTGGGACGACGTGATGGCGGCTCGGTATGTGTCGCCGGGGTTGACGACTGTGCGGCAGCCGATGGCCGAGTTGGGTCGGGTGGCCGCGGAACGGCTGCACGAGCGGGTGACCGGGGCTCGGACCCGGGCGCGAAACGACGTACTGGCAACAGAACTGGTGCTGCGGGACAGCTGCGGCACGAGCCCGGGGGATGCACAGCAGGAACTCCGCAGTAATACGTGAGGAGACAACACATGTTCACCCACAGCATCCGCCGCCGGCTGGTGATCGGCAGCGCTGCATTGACCGCGACAGCGCTCGCGTTGGCCGGGTGTGGACGGTCAGCGGACACGCCGAGCGGCGGGTCGCAACCGACCACCACCGTCAGCGAGGGACCGGCGACCGGCAACCTGACCGTCTGGGCGATGGGCACCGAGGGCGAGAACCTGCCCAAGCTGATGGAGCAGTTCAAGCAGGCCAACCCGGGCGTCAACGTGACGGTCACCCCGATCCCGTGGGATGCCGCGCACAACAAGTTCACCACCGCGATCACCGCGAACACGCTGCCCGACGCGGCCATGGTCGGCACCACGTGGATGGGCGAGTTCGCCGACCTCGGCGCGCTCGACCCGACGCCGGAGGGCTTCGACAACTCCGGCTTCTACGAGGGCGCGCTGGACACGACGAAGGTCGGTGGAACGCAGTACGGAGTTCCCTGGTACGTCGAGACGCGGCTGGTGTTCTACCGGAAGGATCTCGCCGCGAAGGCCGGCTTCAGCACTCCCCCGACGGACTGGGACGGGCTGAAGGCGATGGCCAAGGCGATGAAGGAGAAGGCCGGCGCGAAGTACGGGATCAACCTGCAGCCGGGCGGCGACGGCTCCTGGCAGACGGTGATGCCGTTCGCGTGGTCCGCCGGCGCGAACATCACCGGGGACGACCAGAAGGAGTTCACCTTCGACACCCCGGAGATGCAGGAGGGGCTGAAGTACTACCAGAGCTTCTTCACCGAGAAGCTGGCCGGCACCGACCTGCCGCCGAACCAGACCGAGGCGCAGTTCGTGAACGGTCAGGTGCCGATGTTCATCTCCGGTCCGTGGATGGCAGGCTCGGTGGCGAAGGCCGGCGGTGACGCGATCAAGCCGAACATCGGCGTGTTCCAGATCCCGAAGAACAAGTCGGCGACGTCGTTCGTCGGCGGCTCGGACTTCGTGGTGTTCAAGGCGTCGAAGAACAAGGACAGCGCCTGGAAGCTGGTCAAGTTCCTGTCCGATGCCAAGACGCAGGCGTCGTGGTTCAAGCTGTCGTCCGATCTGCCGGCGGTGAAGAGCGCGTGGCAGGACCCGAGCATCGCGTCCGACCCACTGCTGCCGGTGTTCGGCAAGCAACTCGAGGACGCCAAGGCGCCGCCGGCGATCGTGAACTGGGAACAGGTCGCGAAGGCGTTCGACACCGAGGTCGAGAAGATGGCCAAGTCCGGCCAGTCCCCCGCCGACACCGCCAAAGCCATTCAAACCAAGGCATCCGCCATCGGCACGGGCGGTAGCTGAGCACGATGACAGCAGTCACCGATAGGCAAGCCCAGGCGGTACGGCGTAAGTCGCCGCCTGGGCACCCGCGGCGCCGGATCACCCGTGAGGCTGCGGCGGCGTGGGTTCTCGTATTGCCGTTCGTCGTACTGTTCCTGGCGTTTACCGCGGGGCCGGTGCTTGGGTCGTTCGGGATGTCGTTCACCGATATCAAGCAGCGGGATCTGCGGACGCCGTTGTCGGTGAACGGGGTCGGTTTCGACAACTACGCGAAGGCGCTGTCGGACGAGACCTTCCGCAAGGCGGCATTCAACACGGCGTACTTCGTGATTGTCGGCGTCCCGTTGACGCTGGTCGTGGCGCTGGGCGCGGCGGTGCTGCTGGATCGTGGTATCAAGCGGTTCCAGGCGCTGTTCAAGGTCGCCTATTACCTGCCCGTGGTGACGTCGATCGTCGCGATCGCGGTGATCTGGCGGTTCGTCCTGTCGCCCGACAACGGTCTGCTGAACACCGCGCTCGGCTGGGTCGGCATCGACGGCCCGAACTGGCTGGCGTCGAAGACCTGGGCGATGCCGTCGCTGATCGCGATGGCGGTCTGGCGGAACTTCGGCTCCGCGATGATCATCTTCCTGGCCGGGCTGCAGGGCATCCCGCAGTCCGTGGAGGAGGCCGGCCAGATCGACGGTGCGGGCCCCTGGCAACGATTCCGGTACCTGATCCTGCCGTTGCTGCGGCTGACGATCCTGTTCAACTGCGTGACCATGGGCATCGGGTACCTGCAGTTCTTCGAGGAGCCGTTCGTGATGACCAAGGGCGGTCCCCTGGACACCACGCTGTCGGTGTCGATGTACACCTACAACCAGTTCGGCTTCGGCAACTACGGGCTCGCGACGTCGATGGCGTACATCCTGTTCGTCGTCATCGCGGTCGTCACGTTCATCCAGTTCCGGCTGCTGAAGGAGAAGTGATGCGCCGTACCTGGTGGATCTACCTGATCGGAGTGCTCGGCCTGGTCGCCGTCGCGGCGCCGTTCCTGTGGATGGTGCTCGGCAGCTTCAAGACCCAGGGCGAGCTGCTCCGGGTCCCGCCGACGTGGTGGCCGGACCAACCGACGTCGCAGAACTACGACGAGCTGTTCAGCAAGGCGAACTTCCCGCGCTACTTCCTCAACTCGACCCTGGTCGCGCTGGCCGTCACGGCCGGCAACCTGGTCTTCTGCTCGATGATCGGCTACGCGCTGGCGAAGCTCCGGTTCAAGGGCCGCAACGCGTTGTTCGTGCTGGTGATGGCCACGCTGATGGTTCCGGGCATGGTCACGTTCGTCCCGCTGTTCGTCCTCGTCACCAACGCCGGGCTCGCGAACTCGTACCCCGGCCTGATCCTGCCGTTCCTGGTCTCGCCGTTCGGCGTGTTCCTGATGCGGCAGTTCTTCCTGGGGCTGCCCGACGACCTGATCGACGCCGGCCGCGTCGACGGCACCGGCGAGCTGGGCATCTTCGCCCGGATCATGCTGCCGCTGACCCGGCCCGCGCTGGCCACGCTCGGCATCCTCACCTTCCTCGGATCCTGGAACAACTTCCTCTGGCCGCTGGTGATCGCCCAGACCGAGGACAAGTACACGCTTCCCGTCGCCCTGGCGCTGTACTCGACCGGACAGAACGCGCAGAACTACGGCCTGTTGATGGCCGGCGCGGTCGTGGTCGTCGTACCGGTGCTGGTGATGTTCCTGGCCTTCCAGCGCCACGTCACCCGGGGCATAGCCATCACCGGACTCAAGTAGCACAGGTCCGGACTCAAAGAGGAGACCTCAGATGACCGCCATCATCAGTCGCCGCACAGTATTAGCCGCCGGCACCGCCGCAACCTTGATCGGAACCGCATCTCCCGCCTTCGGAGGGACGCCTTCACCGGCAGAGGCCTTGAAGGGCGGCTGGAAACCGAGTCGCGAGGACAAAGCCACCGTCGGCCGGTGGGCTCGTGACACCTGGCGCAGCATCGTCGCGATGACGGACGAGCAGACCGGGCTGCCCGCCGACAACATCGGCGAATCGGTGACGAACCCGGTGCGCAGCAACTACACCTCCCCCACCAACATCGGCGGCTACCTGTGGAGCACGGTCGTCGCCAAGCACCTCGGCATCATCTCGCCGCAGGAGTCGCTGCGCCGCATCACGCAAACGCTGACGACGATGAAGAACGTCGTACATCATGAGCCGAGCGGTATGTTCTTCAACTGGTACGACGAGGCCACCGGCGAGGTCCGGCACGTCGACCCGGACGGGACCAAGCCGATCACGCCGTTCGTCTCGAGCGTCGACAACGGCTGGTTCGCCTGCGCGTTGATGGTCGTCCGCAACGCCGAGCCGAGAGCACGGGCGCTCGCGGATTCCCTGCTGAACAGGATGAACTTCGCGTTCTACTACAACCCTGCGGCCCGGCCCGGTGGCCTGATGCGCGGCGGCTTCTTCGAGACGCCACCGCCGGACGAGGAAACCGACAAGGGCAACCACGCCGGCGTCGGCCCGGACGTGTACTACCGCAAGTTCCACTACGACACCTGCAACACCGAGGCCCGGATCGCCGGGTACGTCGGGTTCGCGCTGAACCAGGTCCCGCACACGCAGTACTTCGCGACGTACCGCACCTTCCCGGACAGCTGCGACTGGTCATGGGTGGAGCAGAAGCCGAAGGGCGTGCACCGGACGTACCTCGGTCTCGACGTTTTCGAGGGCACGTATTCGTACCGCGGCATGCGGATCGTCCCGTCGTGGGGCGGCGACATGTTCGAGTCGCTGATGCCCGACCTGTTCGTCCCCGAGTCGACCTGGGCGCCGCGCAGCTGGGGTATCAACCACCCGCTCACGGTCCGCGCGCACATCGAGCACGGCCTGGACGACGCGAAGTACGGCTACTGGGGTTTCTCGCCGGCCTCGAACCCCAAGGGCGGGTACTCCGTCTATGGCGTCGAACCGCTCGGCATGGACCCGGGCGGCTACCCGTCCGACCTCGAGGGCACCAACTACGACGGGGGCTTCGAAGGTTGCCGCGAAGGCACCAACCCGAACCCGACGTACGGCGACGGGGTCGTCACCCCGCATGCGGCGTTCCTGGCGATGTCGTACGCGCCGCGGCAGGCGATCGACAACCTGAGCAAGATCGAGAAGACCCTGCACGCGTACGGCGGTGGCGGGTTCTACGACTCGGTCGCGGTGAAGTCCGGGCTGATCGCCCGCCGGTACCTGTCACTCGACCAGGCGATGGTGATGGGTGCCATTGGCAACGTGTTCGGCGGGAACCTGATCCGGCGCAGCTTCGCGAGCCGGACGGTGGAGAGCAGGATCCGGCCGCTGATCGCGATGGAGCAGTTCGAGTCCGGCCTCGAGTAACGGGAGACAGCTAGATGCAGCAAGACGCCAAGACCGACTGGGACGAGCGGATCGCGGTCCGCAGCGACGAGGACCGCACGTTCGCCTTTCCCGAGCTCGATCCGCCGAACGAGGTCACGGCGGTCGGCGGCGTCGGCCAGGTGACGATCGACTGGTCGCCGGTGGACGGCGCGGTCGGCTACCTGATCTTCAGGGGAACCGGAGAGCGCGGTCCGCTGGAGCCGGTCGATCATCACAGCGGCGACGTGCTGTCGGTCCCGTCGCCGCCGTACGTGGACACCACGTGCACCCCGGGTACGCCGTACCGCTACGCCGTCGCGAGCGTGCCCGAGGTGACGGCCCACGGGCGTCCGAGTCAGACAGTCGGCGCCGTACCACTGGTTGCCGATAGCACGGTTCCGGCCGTGTCGGTCACCGTGGACACGGTTGCTGAGGGCACCGAGCTGCAGCGTCCGTGGGAGCCGATGGTCGGCAGCGAGCGCCTGAGCCAGTTGCTCTGCAAGGACCTGACCGGCGGGCACGAGATCGGCAGCGAGCTCGAGGACGCGCTGCGCAAGATGCACGACGAGATCGGCGTACGCACGGTCCGCGCGCACGCGATCTTCCACGACGACACCCACGTGATCGACGGTGATTCGTACGACTTCTCCGTGGTGGACGCGATCTACGACAAGCTGCTCGCGCTCGGGCTGCGTCCGGTGGTCGAGCTCGGCTTCATGCCGCGGGAGCTCGCGAGCGACCCGACGAAGACGGTCTTCGAGTACGGCGCGATCATCTCGCCGCCCACGTCGTACCAGCGCTGGCACGACCTGGTCCGCGCGCTCGTGCAGCACCTGGTCGACCGGTACGGCCTCGACGAGGTGCTGACCTGGGACTTCGAGGTCTGGAACGAGGCCAACCTCGAGGTCTTCTGGTCCGGCACCAAGGAGGAATGGCTCCAGCTGTACGACGTGTCCGCGGCGGCCGTGAAGTCCGTCGACGTACGCCTCGCGGTCGGCGGCCCGTCGTCCGCTGCAGCCGGATGGGTGGACGACCTCCTCGTCCACGCCAAACGCTTCGGTACGCCGGTCGACTTCGTGTCCACGCACACGTACGGGTCGCCGCCACTCGACGTGCGGGCGTCGCTGGAGCGGCACGGGTACGGCGATGCGCGCATCCTCTGGACCGAGTGGGGCGTGACGCCGACGCACTTCAACCCGATCAACGACTCGGTGTTCTCCGGGGTGTTCCTGCTCCGCGGCATGCGGTCCGCGGCCGGCCGGATCGACGCGCTCTCGTACTGGGTCGCGTCCGACCACTTCGAGGAGCTCGGCCGGCCGCCGCGGATGCTGCACGGGGGCTTCGGGCTGCAAACCGTTGGTGGATTGGCGAAACCGCGCTACCACGCGATGACGCTGCTCAGTCGGCTCGGACCGGTCGAGCTGCCGGTGACGTACGACGGAGATGGTGGCGGGAGCCTGGTAGAGGCCTGGGCATCCCGTGACCGCGATCGTGTCGCCGTACTGCTGTGGAATCTGACCCTCGATCAGACCAAGTCGTCGGGGGCAGCAGAACTGACCAGAACGGTCCAGGTCCACCTGCCCGGCGTGGACCCGACCTGGGAAGCGAAGGCCACCACGCTGGCCATTGGCGCAGGTGACATCGCCACAGCCGCAGCGGGTCTTGGCGACTGGCCGACCGAGGCCGAGCTCGCCGACCTGGCCGAGCGCAGTCGGATGGTCAGTACTCCACTGGAGTTGCACGACGGAGCGGTCGCACTGACCCTCCCGATGCCGTCCGCAGTTCTGCTGGAGCTTGGTCCTCGTCGAGATTGACCGCCTCCTGAATCCAGCGCTCCACACCGGCGATGTGCACCGTCGCCCAGGACCTGGCCACCTCCGGCTCGCGCCCCTCGATCGCGTCGAGGATGGCTCGATGCTCGGCCAGCGTCCGGGCGACGGCGTCGGTCTGCGTCAGCCCTCGCCAGATCCGTGCCCGGTACGTCGGCTGCCGCAGACTGTCGATCATCGAGGCAAGCGCCCGATTGCCGCTCCCCATCGCCACCAGCTTGTGGAACTCCACGTCACTGGTGAGCAGATCCTCGACGGACGGCCGCGGACCGAGATCGTCGAGCAGCTTGCGCAGCGCCGCGATGTCGTCGTCCGCCATCCGCAGCGCCGCCCGGGCCGCGGCAGCCGGCTCGAGGATCCGCCGTACCTCGAAGAACTCCAGCACCGACGCGTCCTGGTGGAGGTCGAGGACGAACCCCATCGTCTCCATCAGCAGCGACGGGTCGAGACTGGTCACGAACGTGCCGTCGCCCTGCCGGACCTCCAGCACCCGGATCAGCGCGAGCGCCTTCACCGCCTCGCGCAGTGAGTTCCGGGACAGGCCGAGGCGGGCCGCCAGGTCGGCCTCCCGCGGCAAGCGATCGCCCGGCCGCAGTTCACCGGCGACGATCATCTGCTTGATCCGATCGATCGCCTCGTCGGTGACGCGCATCGCCTCACCTCCTGAATCCGCTGAGACATCCGATGTTCTAGCAAGATACATCCGATGTCTAGGGCCGAATTGCCGGTTCAGGCCAGGAATTATGGCCCTGAGGTGTTGACTACGCCGAATGCTTCCGACTATAGATCGGATGACTAAGCACATCCCCTGGAGGTCAGCGATGAAAGCAACACCAGTGCGGGCACGCCGCTGGGCCACCACCACTCTGTCGGTGCTGGCGCTCACGGCGGTGGCCGCCTGTGGGGGCAGCAACGGTGGCAGTAGCGGTAGCTCCGGCGCAGCGGACAAGGCCGATCTGACCTGGTCGTTCTGGGTCGCCGGCGCCGAGGACCAGGCCGCCTGGCAGAAGGTCGCTGACCAGGCCCACACCGATCACGCCGGGATCACCGTCAAACTCCAGGGCGCCCCTTGGGACAGCTACTGGTCGAAGATCGGGACCACGCTGGCGGGCGGCAAGGCACCCTGCATCATCGGCATGCAGAGTCTGCGGATGGCGTCGTACGCCGGCGCGATGCTGCCGTTGGACGACCTGATGAAGAAGTACGGCATGAAGGCCGAGGACTTCGACAAGCCGATCATGGACGGCCTGAAGACGGACGGGAAACAGATCGCGATCCCGTACGACTCGGGCCCGATGGTGATCTTCTACAACAAGGACCTGTTCAAGGCCGCCGGCGTACCCGACCCGAAGCCGGGCTGGACGATGGACGAGTTCAAGGCGGCCGCGAAGAAGCTCACGGCGGCAGGGAAGAGCGGCCTGGTGACGACCCCTGGCGACCTGGGCACCATGTCCTGGGTGCGGACCATGACCGGCGCCGAGCCGCTGGCCGACGGCAAGCTCAACTTCACCGACCCGAAGTTCGAGCAGGGCTTCTCGCAGTACGCCGACTTCGTGAAGACCGACAAGATCGCCCCGCAGGTGCCGGGTGGTAACCCGGACTTCGAGACCCAGCAGTTCACCGGCGGCAAGGCCGCGATGCAGCTGAACGGGCCGTGGTCACTGATCGACACGAAGGGCAAGGTCAAGTTCAACCTCGGCATCGCGCCGATCCCGGCCGGTCCGGACGGCTCGAAGACCTACACCGCCGGCTCGGGCTTCGGCATCTCCCGGTCCTGCAAGACGCCGGACGCCGCCTTCCAGGCGATCATGTCGATGACGAGCGAGAAGCCGCTGACCACACTGGCCCAGGCCGGCCGCGCGTACCCGGCTCGCACCGTCGCGCACCCGGCGTGGTTCACCGCCGCGAACATCGACGGCGCGAAGGAGACCATCGACTACGCCTCCGAGCACTCGATCCCGCTGGTCACCTCGAAGAACTGGGTCCAGGTCGCCGACCTGCTCAACCGGTTCGGAACGCAGGCGCTGAACGGTGAGATCCCGCCGGACCAGGCGCTGAAGACCATTCAGGACCAGGCAGGCGCTGGTTCGTAATGGCAACCGACACAACCGTCGCTCCGCCCGGTGCACCTGCAGGTGCGCCCCGGGCGGGGCGCCGGCCCGCGTTGCGCCGGGACGGCCGGTACGCGTCGGTCTTCCTGGCTCCGAGCCTCGGCGGGCTGGCCCTGTTCACGTTGTTCCCGACCGCGATGGCGCTGGGCATCAGCCTGTTCGACTGGCCGGTGTTCGGGGAGCGCACGTTCCAGGGCTTCGGCAACTACTCGCACCTGATGCACGACCCGGTGTTCCGCCGGGTGGTGCTGAACACGGTTCTGTTCGTGGTGCTGTACGTCCCGCTGAACGTGGTCGTCTCGCTCGGGCTCGCGGTCTGGCTGGGCCCGCAGATCAGGGGCCGGCAGATGTTCCGGGTGCTGTTCTTCATCCCGGTGATGACGCCGATGGTGGCCAACGTGATGGTCTGGCGGCTGCTGTTCCAGCCCGGTGGGCTGATCGACGGCGGCCTGGAGAGCTGGTTCGGCATCGACGCGCCGAACTTCCTGGGCTCGTCGAACTGGGCGATGCCGGCGATCGTGGCGATGTCGATCTGGCAGGGCTTCGGGTACAACTTCCTGGTCTTCTCGGCCGCGATCGACCAGGTTCCGCAGTCCCAGCTGGAGTCCGCGCAGATCGACGGCGCCGGGCCGCTGCAGCGGTTCCGCTACATCACCTGGCCGATGATCACCCCGTCGATGTTCTTCGCCACCACGATGACGCTGATCACCTCGTTCCAGGTGTTCGCACAGCCGTTCATCCTGACCCAGGGCGGCCCGGGCGTGGCCACCCAGACCATCGTCATGTACGTCTACAACCAGGGCTGGCAGTTCCTCCAGATGGGGCTGGCCTCGGCGGCCGGATGGGTGTTGTTCGTGATCATCATGGGCATCACCGCGATCCAGTTCGTCGGGCAGAAGCGGTGGGTGAACTATGACGTCTGAGACCAACAGCGCCGCCCGCAAGGTCCGCAGCGGCGTCTCGCACACGCTCCTGGTCCTCGTCGCGATCGCCTTCCTCGGCCCTCTGGTGTACGCCGTTTCGACGTCGCTGAAACCCGCCGACGAGGTATTCACCGCGACACCGCACCTGTTCGGCTCCGAGATCCGCTGGAAGAACTACGCGGACGCGTTCACGTTCGCCCCGTTCGACCGGTACTTCCTGAACAGCCTGTTGGTCGCGGTCGCGGGCACCCTGGTGGTGGTCGCTGCGTCGAGCATGTCGGCGTACGCCTTCGCCCGGTTGAAGTTCAGGGGCCGGGAGCAACTGTTCGTGCTGTTCCTGGGGACATTGATGGTGCCCCAGGAAGTGCTGATCGTGCCGATGTACTGGCTGATGCAGGCGCTCGGGTGGGTGGACAGCTACTGGGCACTGATCCTGCCGTGGGCGTTCACCGCGTTCGGCACGTTCCTGCTTCGGCAGTTCTTCCTGACCATCCCGGCCGAATTGGAAGAGGCGGCCCGGGTGGACGGGTGCGGTCCGTTCGGCACGTTCCTGCGGATCATGCTGCCGCTCGCGCGGCCGGCCATCGCCGTACTCACCGTCTTCACCTTCATCAGTTTCTGGGGCAGCTTCCTGTGGCCGTTGATCATCATCAACAGCGTCGAGGACAAGGGCACCGTGCCGCTCGGCCTGGCGCAGTTCGTCGGCCAGCAGGGCACCCAGTGGAACCTGATGATGGCCGCCTCGATCATGGCCATGCTCCCCACCGTCCTGCTTGTCGTCCTGCTGCAGAAACACCTCGTCCGCGGCCTGCTCGTCACCGGTCTGGGCGGCCGCTAACTCACAAGGAGATTGACATGACCGACGCGCCTCCCGCGCATTCTGTCGAGAAGTTCCGCGACTGGCGGTTCGGCCTGTTCGTCCACTGGGGCCTGTACGCGCTGCCGGCCCGGCACGAGTGGGTGAAGAACCGCGAACAGCTGACCGACGAGGACTACCAGCCGTACTTCGACCACTTCGAGCCGGACCTGTACGACCCGGCCAAGTGGGCCCGCGCGGCCCGCGAGGCCGGCATGAAGTACGCCGTACTCACGACCAAGCACCACGAGGGTTTCTGCCTGTGGGACTCCGAGGTCTCCGACTACACCGTGGCGAAGACCGCCTGGGGCAAGGACCTGGTCGGGCCGTTCGTGGAGGCGTGCCGGGCCGAGGGGCTCGGGGTCGGGTTCTACCACTCGCTGATCGACTGGCACCACCCCGAGTTCCCGATCGACCTCGTGCACCCGCAGCGCGACGACGAGGAGGCGATCGCGAAGGCGGCCGGGCGGGACATCCAGGTGTACGCCGACTACCTGCACGCGCAGACCCGTGAGCTGCTGACCAACTACGGGCCGATCGACATCATGTGGTTCGACTTCTCCTACCCGGGCCGGAAGTACCCGGACGGGCGGGACGGTCACGGCAAGGGCCGGGACGACTGGCGCTCGGTCGAGCTGATGGCGATGGTCCGGGAGCTGCAGCCGGACATCCTGATCAACGACCGGCTGGACATCCCGGGCGACTTCGTGACGCCGGAGCAGTACCAGCCGGACGGGCCGATGCAGCGCGACGGCGTACCGGTGTTGTGGGAGGCGTGCCAGACGCTGAACGGCAGCTGGGGCTACGACCGGGACAACCTGGACTGGAAGTCACCCGAGCTGCTGGTGAAGATGCTGATCGACTCGGTCTCCAAGGACGGCAACCTGCTGCTGAACGTGGGGCCGACGGGTCGTGGTGAGTTCGACCCGCGGGCGCTGGCGACGCTGGCCGACATCGGTGGGTGGATGCGGCTGCACGAGCGGTCGATCCGCGGCGCACGCCCGAGTGAGTACACCCCGCCGGTGGACGCCCGCTACACGCAGAAGGGCAACCGGCTGTATCTGCACCTGTTCTCCTGGCCGATGGGCCACGTGCATCTGGCCGGCCTCGGCGGGAAGGTGAAGTACGCCCAGCTCCTGAACGACGCCTCCGAGATCAAGCGCATCGAGAACGACCCGCACCGCACGGCTCAGAACACCACGATGGGTGGCGTCTCGGCCGACGTACTCACGCTGAAGCTCCCGATCCAGAAGCCGAACGTCCTGGTTCCGGTGATCGAGCTGTTCCTCTGACCCCGCGCCAAACGCATTTCCCTGGCAGACCCACCAAGTGCTGGGTTCCCCACCCTGATAAAGGGTGGGGAACCCCCGAGTTGCTGGGTGAGCCAGCCAAATTGGTGGGTCTGCCAGTCAAATCGGGACCGGCCGGTGGTCAGGAGGCCGGGGTGGGGCGGCCAGGTTGTTCTCCGCCCCGGCTCTCCAGGTAGTTGTTCTTCGGGACCATGACCTTGCGGCGGAACAGGCAGACGACGGTGCCGTCCTGCTTGTAGCCCTTGGTCTCGACGTAGACGACGCCGCGGTCGTCCTTGGACTTCGACTCCCATTTGTCGAGGACGAGCGTCTCGCCGTACACGGTGTCGCCGTGGAAGGTCGGGGCGACGTGCCGCAGGGACTCGATCTCCAGGTTGGCGATCGCCTTGCCGCTCACGTCCGGGACCGACATCCCGAGCAGGATCGAGTAGATGTAGTTGCCGACCACAACGTTCTTGCCGAACTGGGTCGAGCCCTCCGCGTAGTGCGTGTCCAGGTGCAGCGGATGGTGGTTCATGGTGAGCAGGCAGAACAGGTGGTCGTCGTACTCCGTCACCGTCTTGCCCGGCCAGTGCTTGTAGACCGCACCGACCTCGAACTCCTCGTAGCTGCGCCCGAACTGCATCTCGGTTCCTCCTCGGCTGCTGGATTCCCCATGCTGCCGGGTCCGGGCGCATCCGGGCCGTGGCGTGGCTCTCACCGGCAGGAGATTTAGGTCACCCCCTAGTCGGTGGGCCGTGGCGCTGTCTGCTGGGCCTGCTGGGCCTGGTGATCCGGCAGGAGCGGGTGCACCTCACCCTTCAGGGCGAGCTTGGCGAGATGGTTGCGCGCCTCTTCAGCGAACTTGAAGTCGCAGAGTACGTCGTACGTCGTGGCCACCACGGCGGTCCGCGACGTGAAATCCCGGCGGCCGGCCGACTGCGCGTAGCCGAGGCCGCCGAACACCAGCCCGAAGAAGGCACCCAGGACGACGCCGGTCAGCACCGCCGCGATCCAGTTGTTGGTGGTGAAGAGTCCCAGCAGCAGGCCGACGAACAGCCCGAACCAGGCGCCACTGGCCAGACCCGCGGTCAGCGCCCGGCCCCAGGTGAGCCGGCCGGTGATCTTCTCGACCTGGCGGAGGTTGTTGCCGACGATGGTCGTGTGCTCGACCGGGAACTTCTCGTCCGAGAGATAGTCGACAGCTCGCTGTGCCTCCCGGTAGGTGTCGTACGTCCCGATCGTCAGGCCGGTCGGCCTGGGGTCCATCGAGGGCATGCCCTGCGTGGTCATCGTCGTTCCTCTCCACGTGCTTCCACCCCCATCATTGCCGACGGCTGGTTACCGCGTCTTGATAGCCTCGCCGGTGATGGCCGGGCGACGATGGGACATGGGCGCGACACGCCGTGTAGGACGGGTCTTCGCCCGGCGCGGCGGCGGTGCCGGACGCCCGCCGGACGACGTGGTCACCGGCAAGCTCGAGGGCGCCCTGGTCGACTGGGGCCTGTACCGCGACGGCGTCCGCGACAACCGGGTCAACTCCTACACCGAGGCGCTGGTCCGGGCGCAGCGCGGGCAGGGGTTCGTGTGGATCGGCCTGTTCCAGCCGACCGACCACCAGCTCGCCATCATCGGTACGGAGTTCGGTCTGCACCCGCTGGCGCTGGAGGACGCGTACGAGGCGCACCAGCGCCCCAAACTGGAGCGGTACGGCGAGACACTGTTCGCAGTGTTCAAAACGGTCACGTATGTCCCGCACGACGACCTGACCGCCACCAGCGAAGTGGTCGCGACAGGTGAGGTCATGGTGTTCTGCGGACCCGGCTTCGTCGTCACGGTCCGGCACGGTGAACACAGTGAGCTGGCCGGGCTGCGGCAGGAGCTGGAGCAGGAGCCGCAACGGCTCGCCACCGGTCCGGGCGCCGTACTGCATGCCATCGCGGACCACGTCGTGGACCGGTACCTGGAGGTCTCGGACGCCGTACAGGCCGATATCGACCTGATCGAGACGTCCATGTTCTCGCCGCGTGGCTGGCGGAACATCGACCGGGTCTACCAGCTGAAGCGTGAAGTGCTGGAGCTCAAGCGGGCCGTGGCGCCGCTGACCGGCCCGATGCGTGCCCTGGCCACGCTGCGGCACCCGCTGATCGCCGACGAGACGAAGAACTACTTCCGCGACGTCGACGACCACCTGCAACGGGTGAAGGAGCAGGTGATCTCGTTCGACGAGCTGCTCAGCTCGATCCTGCAGGCCGGGCTGGCCCAGGTCCAGGTGGCCGAGAACGAGGACATGCGGCGGATCTCGGCCTGGGTGGCGATCCTGGCGGTCCCAACCATGATCGCCGGGATCTACGGCATGAATTTCGACTACATGCCGGAACTGCGGCTGAAGTACGCGTACTTCGTCGTACTCGGAGTGATGGCGGCCGCGTGCACCGTCCTTTACCGGTTGTTCAAGCGGAACCACTGGCTCTGAGCCTGGAATTCGCTCCGGCCGGTCGGGTGAGTTGGCAACCTTTTGCCATGGCCAGGACTACTCCCGGATTGGAATGTTCAAACGGTTGTCCCGCGATCTCCTCCCTTGATTGAATTCCGGGATCGCATTCGGTCAGGAATTGATTACTTTCCGCGACCAAATGCCGACCCGGGGGACGACCAGGACGGGAGGGGATCGCGGTGCTTCGCATTCATTTCACGCCGCGCGACCTGACCCGGGTCACGGTCGCCATCACGCCGGCGCCGCTCTGGGAGGTGCTGCTGAGCCTGCACATGCTGCAGCACTCGGAAGGTCGGCTGATCTTCGAGGACTGGCGGCGCCACGTGCGCACCACGGTCGCACCGGACCAGATGCGGCTGTTGCTCGAGCTGACGCCGTCGAAGGGCTACTCCCCCGACTTCCTCACCCCGGCGGATCCCGCACCGGACTTCGACACCGCCCTGCAGCAGGCGTTGTCGACACCGCGGCAGCAGATCCGCAGCCAGCTCGACCTGCTCGCGCAGTACCGGCCGGCCTCCCCCTGGACACGGGAGCTGGCACAAGGTGGCCGTACGTCGATGCAGAAGCTCGGCCGGGCCATCCGGATGTACCACGACGCCGCGATCGCGCCGTACTGGAAATCGATCGGGACGCACGTGTCCGCCGACCACGCCCATCGAGGGGAGGCGTTGGCCCGGCACGGTGTGGACCGATTGCTGTCGTCGCTGCATCCGCGGGTCCGGTGGGTCGCACCGGTGCTGCAGGTGCTGGACATGAACGACCGAGATCTGTATCTCGATGGCAGGGGAATCGAGTTGCAGCCTTCGGCTTTCTGCTGGCAGGTACCGACCAAGCTGCGGGACCCGGATCTCAAGCCGATCCTGGTGTACCCGATCCAGCATGCGCCCGGGATCCTGCGGCAGATGCCGAGGGAGCACCCGCCGTCGAGTGATCCGCTGGCCTCCCTGCTCGGGTCGACCCGGGCCGCCGCACTGGAGGCGACCGTCAGCGGCTGCACGACCACGGAGCTGGCGAAACGCTGCCGGATCTCCCCGGCCGCCGCGAGCCACCAGGCGACGGTACTGCGGGAGGCCGGCCTGATCACCACCCGCCGGGCCGGCGCCTCGGTGCGCCACGAGATCACCCAGCTGGGCATCTGGCTGCTCTCCGGCCACGGCTCCGGCAAAACCCGGCAAGTCCCGACCCGCAGTACGGCCTAGACCCTGCCCCGCCGTGCGCTGGGCCGACCGGCACCGCCCCGCCTGTCGACCCAGCGCACGGTCAGAGTTTGTAGTCCTCCAGCAGGCGGCGGCCGATGATCATCCGCTGGATGTCGGCCGTTCCCTCGCCGATCAGGAGCATCGGGGCCTCGCGGTAGAGGCGTTCGATCTCGTACTCCTTGGAGAACCCGTAGCCGCCGTGGATGCGGAACGAGTCCTCGACGACCTGCGAGCAGTACTCGCTGGCCAGGTACTTCGCGACACCGGCCTCGAAGTCGTTGCGGGAACCGCTGTCCTTCTTCCGGGCCGCCTTCACCATCAGCTCGTGCGCGGCCTCCACCTTGACCGCCATATCGGCGAGCCGGAAGAGGATCGCCTGGTGCTCGGCGATCTTCTTGCCGAACGTCTCGCGCTGCTGCGCGTACGAGATCCCGAGCTCGAACGCCCGCCGCGCCACACCGCAGCCGCGCGCGGCGACGTTCACGCGTCCGACCTCGACGCCGTCCATCATCTGGTAGAAGCCCTTACCCGGTACGCCGCCGAGGATCTGGCCCGCGTCGATCCGGTACCCGTCGAACACCAACTCCGTGGTGTCGACGCCCTTGTAGCCCATCTTCTCGATCTTGCCGGGGATCGTGAGGCCCTTGTCGACCTCGCCGAACCCGGGCTCCTTCTCGACCAGGAACGTGGTCATGTTCTTGTAGACCGAGTCCTGCCCCTCGTCGGTCTTCACGAGTACGGCGACCAGGTTCGACGAACCGCCGTTGGTCAGCCACATCTTCTGACCGTTGACGACATAGCCGTCGCCGTCCTTCGTGGCCTTCGTCTTGATCGCGGCGACGTCGGACCCGCAGCCCGGCTCGGACATCGAGAACGCGCCGCGGACCTCACCGGTCGCCATCCGCGGCAGGTACTTCTGCTTCTGCTCGTCGGTCCCGTGCTGCAGGAGCATGTACGCGACGATGAAGTGCGTGTTGATGATCCCGGACACGCTCATCCAGCCGCGGGCGATCTCCTCGACGCACAGCGCGTAGGTCAGCAGCGATTCGCCGAGGCCGCCGTACTCCTCGGGGATCATCAAGCCGAACAGGCCGAGTTCCTTGAGGCCCTCGACGATCTCGGTCGGGTACTCGTCGCGGTGCTCGAGCTCGGTCGCGACCGGGAGGATCTCGGCTTCGACGAAGGACCGGACCGTCTTCAGGATCTCTTCCTGGATGTCGGTCAGCCCTTCGGTCTGCTGCAACCTGCTCATCGCTCGGCTCCTTCGATCGGGTCGCTTACCCGCGAGTATCGCGGTTATCAGCATCCCGGTACGAGGGCGACACCCGCTGTGACACCGGCCACCTGACGAAGGTCGCGTGCCTCACTCGTTGCCGTCGTGCTCCGGACGCGGGAGCGATTGGCTGATGGTGAAGAACAGTGCGGCGATCTGCTGGGTCGGCTGCCAGCGGTGGCGTTGCTGTGCCTCGAACAGCCGCTGCCGCGCGTCGTAGAAGTGCTCTGCGGCGGACTCGGTGTCGCCGTGGTCGATTGCCTGGGCAGCCTGGTCCAGGTCGCTCGCAGCCTCCCGCGGCGCCTTACTACGGCTGCCTTGCTGCGTCGCGCGTACCTGTGCCGCCAGAGAGCGCAGCCGCTGCACCAGGACCGCCTGTGCGTTCTGCGTCGGCTTCTGAGTCGGCTTCTTCGTCGGAGTCGTCTTGGTGGGAGTAGGAGTAGTAGGGGTCGGTTTGGGCTTCGGTGTGGTCTTGGGGGCCGCTGTGGCCTTCTGCACCGGAGCAGACGGCGTGCCGCCGGCCTGTGCAGGCGGATCGTTCGACACGCCTGCCCGCAACAGGAGCGCCGCTACTACACCCGCCACCACCACGGCAGCAGCCACACCTGCCTTGGCCAACGGGAAGCTACCGCGGGCCGCTCGATGCGTCCGGGGCGCCGGTTCGTCGGAGTCCTCCTCCCACTTGCCCACACCGAGCACGTCGGCGGCCGCAGGCGGTGTGAAGGCCAGCACCTGGGTCTGGTTGGCCGGTGCGAGCAGTGCGGCCACGTCCTGCTCCGACGACGGCCGGTCCGCCGGGTCCTTGGCCAGCAGGTGCATTACAAGGTTCGACAGCTCAGCCGGCACGTCGGCACGTGTGGCAGGCGGAGGCGGTACGTCGAGATGCTGCCGCATGACCACGTCGACGGTCGGGCCGGTGAACGGCGGCGTACCGGTCAGGAGCTCGTGCAGGACGCAGCCGAACGAGTACCAGTCGCTGGCCGCGGTCGCGGGCTCACCTCGGACCTGTTCGGGCGACACGTACGACGCCGTACCGAGCAGGACGCCCAGTCCGGTCGTCTCGTTGCCCGCACTCTTGGCGATCCCGAAGTCGGTCATCTTGAGGGTGCCGTCGGGAGCCAGCAGCAGGTTGCCCGGCTTCACGTCGCGGTGCACGATCCCGGCCCCGTGCGCCGCGTCCAGTGCGCGGGCGCCCTGCAGGGCGATGTCCTCGACCAGGGCGGCGGCCGGGAGGCCCGACGTACGCATCAGTTTGGCGAGATCGGGACCTTGCACGAGTTCCATCACCAGGAACACGTGGTCGCCCTCGGTGCCGACGTCGTACGTCGCGACGACGTTCGGATGTGTCAATCGAGCGGCTGATTGAGCCTCGGCGCGAAACCGCTGGACCGCGTCCATCGGGTCGCCTTCGAGGCTGCGCAGCAGTTTCACCGCGACCTGGCGGGCGAGGATCGTGTCCTCGGCCTGCCACACCTCACCTGCACCGCCCCTGCCCAGCAGGGTCAGCAACCGGTACCGACCGGCCAGTACCTCGCCGTTCACAAAAAACACCTTCCGCAGCGGACCGGATCACCTTAGGCGGGAAGTGCCGGATGTTCGAGTCCGCGGCCAATTCCTTGAACAACCTCTGCAGAGAGCAAGCGGCGTACTACGGTGTGGTGATGAAGCGATCACTCACCGCCCTGATCGCGGCCGCTCTGGTCGCGACGACGCTCTCCACGACGACAGCCTCCGCGGCCCCTGCTCCTGCCTCGAAGCCGGTGGCCAAGTGCGAGTTCACGCCGACGCCTGAGAACCCAGCAGCCAAGCCCGTCCGGATTCCGTCGCCGGTTGCCCGTGCGAAGGGCACGGTCGACGTGTACTTCGTGACGAACTACGGACCGTTCGTGGTCCGGATGGACCGCGCCAACGCACCCTGTGGCGTGCACAACTTCGTGCACCTGGTGAAGAGCCGGTTCTACGACGCCACGCAGTGCTTCCGGCTGACGAACTCGACCCGGCTGGGTGTCCTGCAGTGCGGTGACATCTACCGCCAGGAGGAGGGCGGTCCGGGGTACAAGTTCCCTGACGAGGTCACCGGCCAGGAGACCTACCCGCGCGGCACCGTTGCCTACGGCAACCAGGGTCCCGGTACCAACGGCTCGGAGTTCTTCGTCGTGCACTCGTTCGCGAACATCGCCCCGAACTACACCGTCCTCGGCCACGTGATCGCCGGCATGTCCACCTTCGACCGCATGGTCGCCGCCGGCATCGCCGACCCCGACCAGGACGGCCCCCCGGTCAAGCCCATCCGCATCTACAAGGTCTGGATCCACTGAGGGGGAGGGTAATTCGGGCGGTACGCCGCTAACTTGAGGGTGTGGGCACACGCGGACGGCCCCGGCACCCCGACGTACTGACACCCGCCGAGTGGCAGGTGGTGCACGCGGTGCGGCACGGGATGTCGAACCGGGAGATCGCGCGGCGGCGTGGAGTCAGCGTCGACGCGGTCAAGTTCCACGTCGCCAACGCGCTGATGAAGCTCGGTCTGGACCGACGGGCCGAGCTTCGCAGCTGGCGCGGTGTGCCCGCGGACAGTGCCCTTCGAGGACGAGGAGGTCAGGCGATGGAGTTAGGTGTTATCGGGCAGATCGCCCGCCCGGTCAGCAACATCGAGACCGCGGTCGACTTCTACGGGAAGGTGCTCGGCCTTCCGCACCTCTACACGTTCGGCGATCTCGCCTTCTTCGACTGTGGTGGCACGCGCTTGTTCCTGAGCGCCACGGACGAGCCCGCGGAACCGTCCGTCCTCTACTTCCGTGTCGACGACATCCAGACGGCGTACGACGAACTCCGCGCCCGCGGCGTGGAGTTCGAGCAGGCCCCGCACCTCATCCACAAGCACGACAACGGCATCGAGGAATGGATGGCGTTCTTCCCGGACCCCGACGGCCACCTACTCGCGCTCATGGCCCAGGTGGGTTAATCGGCCGGGGGTTGCCAGATGTCGGTTCGGGTGAGGCCGGCGGCGCGGCCTTTGGCGGAGATGACGAGGGCCATTTTGCGGCTGGCCTCGTCGATCATCTCGTCGCCGAGCATCACCGCGCCGCGGCCGCCGCCGGCCGCTGAGGTGTAGTGGTCGTAGGCGTCGAGGATGTTCTCGGCGTGGTCGTAGTCGTCCTGGCGCGGCGAGTAGACCTCGTTCGCGGCGGCGATCTGGTCCGGGTGCAGGACCCACTTGCCGTCGAAGCCGAGGGCGGCCGAGCGGCCCGCGACCCGGCGGAAGCCGTCGACGTCCTTGATCTGCAGGTACGGGCCGTCGATCGCCTGCTTGCCGTGCGCCCGCGCGGCCATCAGGATCTGCATCAGGATGTAGTGGTACGCGTCGCCGACGTCGTACCCGGGCGGCTGCTCGCCGACCACCAGCGACTTCATGTTGATCGACGCCATGAAGTCCGCCGGCCCGAAGATGATCGTCTCCACCCGCGGCGACGCGGTCGCGATCGCGTTCACGTTGGTCAGGCCGAGCGCGTTCTCGATCTGCGCCTCGATGCCGATCCGGCCCGGCTCGTACCCGTGCACCTTCTCCAGCTGGGTGAGCAGCAGGTCGAGCGCGACCACCTGCTCAGCGGTCTGCACCTTCGGCAGCATGATGCAGTCGAGGTTCGCGCCGGCGCCGCCGACGACCTCGATCACGTCGGCGTACGTCCACTCGGTGGTCCAGTCGTTCACCCGGACGACGCGCAGCTTGGTGCCCCAGCCGCCCTCGTTGAGCGCAGCGACGATGTTCTTGCGGGCGTCCGGCTTGGCGATCGGCGCGACCGAGTCCTCGAGGTCCAGGAACACCTGGTCCGCATCCAGCCCCTTCGCCTTGGTCAGGAACCGCGGGTTCGACCCGGGCGTGGCCAAGCAGGACCGCCTGCTCCGCAAAACCTGTTCCGACATCAGCCGACCTCCACTCGGTTACCCACCGGTCACCGGCAGCGTACGGCGTCCGCCGCCGCTGTCCCGGTGACCCGGCTCACTTCCTTTCCGAGTGTGTCCCGATTCACCGTGAAGTAGGCGCTGAGCCATTCAGCCACGCCCTAGTCCGTACGCGCGGGTGATGGTCTGCTTGATCGTGTTGCCGGCGGCGTCCACGCCCTCCGTGCGCAGGCTGACGGCGCCTGTGCTGCGCTTCGGGTGCTTCAGTACGGCGGTGTACTCGCTCCGACCCGACTTCGTCGCCCGCACGGACTGCCACGTGGCCCCGTCGTCGTAGCTGACCGACAGCTTCAGGCTGGTCAGTTCCGGGTCGCTCTCGAGGTACGAGTGGTGGTAGCCGCTGATGGTGATCTTGTTGTCGCGTCCGGCGGGCAGGGTGTTGTCCAGCCGCAGTCCGAGGTCGTAGCCCAGGTACAGCTGGCTGTTGGCCGCACAGCTGCCCTTGTCCTGCCCCACGCGAGTGATCGTGTCCCACGTCCCGCAGTGCACGCCGTACCCCTTCGGCGGGCGGTACGGGAAGCCGTCGGTGGGCTTGGCTGTGGTGAACGTCCACTCCGACGCGACGGTCCGCGACCACTTCTGCGGCTTGAACGGCGCCGGGTAGGTCTCGGTCATCCGGTAGCGGCCAGGTTCGTCAGGCAGGACGAAGTACGGCACGCCGATGACCGCGATGAAGAACACCCAGAAGCCCTGTTCTACGGGGATCTCCTTCCCGTCCGGTCCCCAGAGCTTGAGCTGTGTCTGCGGCTCACCACGCAGGATCTCCGGTATGTAGTACGTCTGCGTGCCCGCTGTCAGCCCGTCACTGCTCTGGATGTGCCAGGGCATGAAGATGTTGCCGCTGCGGCACGCCTGACACAGCTGCCAGGTGTAGTCGTTGTCCTCGGGCGTCACGTTCCGCAGGGCCGAGTGCACGAGCGGCTGCGCGCCGAAAGTGTCGGTACGTCGGCCAGGTCGCGTGAGTACGTCGCCGCGGCTCTGCACCCATCCGGAGCGGTGGAACGCCTCCATGTCAGCCGGAGCGTCGTACGTCAGGCCGGCGCCCCGGCTGCGTCGTACGTCGTTCTGGATCGGGCCGACGTACTCGGTCAGCGTGCCAGGTCCGCGCATCGTCAGCTTCACGCTGCCCAGGTTGCGGCCGTACTTCTTCGCCGCGTTCCAGCTCAGCGAGACCGTGCCGGGCGCGCCACCGTGGTAGCGGCTGTCGAAGCGGAACACCTCACGTGTGCTGACCGTCCTCTGTACGACGGGCACCCGTCCTTCAGTGGGGTATGACATCGCGTAGACGTACGGCATCGCCGCCTTGCCTCGTACAGTCACCACCCGCGGCAGGTGGGCCCGCAACGCCTGCCCCTGCGCGGCCGGGATCGTCAGCACCGGGATCGGTACTGCGACATCGTCGACCGGAACCGCCCGACCACGTGCGCCGTACAGGATCACACCGGCCGCACCGGCCTTCTGCGCGGCCTGAGCGCGAGCTAGTACGCCGGACTTGCACGTCCACGCGGCGGCGGGACACAGGTCGGATAGGTCGAGCAGTACGACGGCACCGCGTGCCGGCGTACCGAACACGAGCGGGAGCACCTTCGTACCGTCGAAACGCGCATCCTCTGCTTCCAGGCTCAGGTACTTCGCATCGAGGGTCCTGCCACCGGCATACATCGCTACGGGCGGTGTGGTGAGCAGCCGGTCGTCACGCCACAGGAACTGACCGACGGTGACCTGTTGTGTTGGTGTGACCCACAGCCCCCACTCCTGCTTGTAGAGCGACGAGGCACTGACCCGGAGCGTCCACATGCCAGTTGCTGACGCCTGAGCCCAGCCAACCTGCGTGTCGACCGGTACGGCGGCCAGCGGGGTCCGCGTACTCACTCTGCTAGCAGTACTCGCGTCGAGTACGACGTTCTGGTCGGAGCGCACGTCGACCTGCGGACTGGTCAGCAGCGTGACCTGTGGGTTGCCGGCGGCGTCACGCCAGTTGATGGACGTCTGCACGCTGTACGTGCCCTCGTCGATGGTGCCGCTGATGTTCTGCGCTCCCCCGGCGTACCCGACGTTGTTGGTGATGTCGAGGTCGTTCTGGTCGTCGATGCGCATGAAGTACCAGGTGTTGTACTGCACGTCGGTCGCACCGGCCGGGAGCTTGATGGACCCGGTCAGCTTGTGCCGCGCCGCGTGCGTGTACGCCGCAACGGCGTTGCGCAGCTCGGTCTGACCGGAGGTGGCGACGATCGAGCCCTGGTACCAGGTGCCTGGTCCAGTGGGGTCGAACGTCGCTGTGACCGGTGCAGACCCGTGGGCGGGCACCGTGACGGTGGCGGGCACCTGCAGCGCGTTCGGCGGCGCCGTACCTTCGGTCGCCTTGATGGAGGCGGTCAGGTTCAGCGTGACGGGCTGATCGGTGGTGTTGACGTAGGTGATGGTCTTCGTGGCCGGTACGTCGTACGGCTCCGGGAGGATGCCGAAGTCCAGGTTGCCCGTGCTGTAGACGCCTTGTGTGACAGCGCGTGCGACGTCGACGCGGCCGGAGCCGACCTGGTACGCCGTACCGTCGATCTGCTTGGTGCTGCTGATCAGAAGGCTCTTCAGCTGCTCGCCGGTCCAGTCGGGGTGCTGTTGTGCCAGCAGTGCTGCAGCCCCGGCGACATGTGGCGTGGCCATGGACGTGCCGCTGAGGCTCGTGTACTTGTCGCCGACGAGCGGGCCGAGCGACGTACCTGCTGCACGCGCGGCCACGATCGAGACACCGGGTGCGGAGATGTCCGGCTTGAGGCCGTAGTTGACTCGCCGCGGCCCCTGGCTGGAGAACGAGGCGCGCTGGTCCTGCTTGTCGACCGCCGCGACGGTCAGCGCCGCGTCTGCGACCCCTGGCGCACCGACCGTCCCAGCCGCGGCGTCGTTGCCTGCCGCGATCACGAACAGCGTGTGGTATTGCGCGGTCAGGTCGTTCACGGCCTGGCTCATCGGGTCCGTGCCATCGGTGCAGCAACCGCCCAGGCTCATGCTGATCACGTCAGCGCCCTGCGAGGCCGCCCACTGCATGCCCGCGATGATGCCGGACTCGAAACCACCACCACTGTTGTCGAGCACCTTCCCGACCAGCAGCGTGGCGTCCGGCGCGACGCCCTTGTACTTCCCGTCGGACGCGGCGCCGGAGCCGACGATGGTGTCGGCGACGTGGGTGCCGTGGCCGTGCTTGTCGGTGGCGTCCAGCCCGGGTACGAAGCTCACTGCCTCCGTAACCTTGCCGGCCAGGTCAGGGTGGGTCTGGTCGATCCCGGTGTCGAGTACGGCGACCTTGACGCCCTTGCCGGTGTAGCCAGCCTGCCACGCGGCCGGTGCGCCGATCTGCGGCACGCTGACGTCCAGACTCGCCTGCACCTTGCCGTCGAGCCAGACACTCGAAACACCGTCCAACGTGCGAGCCGTCGGAGTGTCGACAGCCGCCCAGAAGCCGCGCGTCTGCGCCTTGCCGAGGGTGACCGCCTCCGAACGGATGCTGGGCAGCGCCCGCACGCTGCGCGTCCCTGGCAGCGCCGACGTACTGCTGCGCTCGAGGATCAGGGGCAGCGTGGTGCTCTTGCTGTCGGTGTAGCCGTACTTGGTCAGGTAGGCCACGTCGAACAGTCGCCGGTCGAGGCGGCCCGTTCTGATCAGCTCGGACGCGTCGGACGGGTAGACGTAGTACTGGTCGCCCTGATGCAGCTCGGTGAAGACGACCGGACGGCCGTTCTCCCGCAGCGCCGGCGTGACGTCGGCGTCTACCGGCGTACCGTCCGCGGTGAACCGGTACGTGACCTGGTCGCCAGTGATCAGCGTGACCTGCTCGCTCCCGGTCGGCTCCGCGACCTGCTGCGTCGTCGTCGGCGGAACTGGAGGCGTGTCAGCAGCAGCACCTGCGGTCGTAGAGCCGAGCAGGAGTGCGAGAGTCGACAACACTGCGACAGGGGCGCGCCACTTGGTCATGGCGCCGAGGTTGTCAGGGGTGCGACATGTCCGGAAGCGGTCTGGCTGTGCAGTTCCCGCCAATGGCGGAAACCGGAGATGATCGATCAGTGCTCGAGTCACTCGGTCTGAACCGCGAGGAACAGGGCCTGTACGAGGAACTCGTGTCCCGTCCTCCGGTGTGCGCGGCAGAGCTCGCAGACCGCTCCACCGCGCTGGCCAAGCTGGTCGAACTCGATCTCGTCACCCTGGTCAGCACGGATCCCCCGAAGTACGTCGTACTGCCGCCAGATACCGCCCTGGACGTGCTGGCCCGACGGCGCGAGCGAGAACTGGCAGATGCCCGTCGGAAGATGGTGGAGCTGACGGTGCGGTTCCACGGGAGTACGACGCGACGCGAGCCTGCCGACCTGGTCGAAGTACTGCACGGTGACCAGGAGATCGCGCAGACCATGAGCAGGTTGTTGCTGGGGGCACGGCACGAGGTGTGCGGCTGGGACGCGCCGCCGTACCGGGACGACCCGAACCAGGTGAATCAGCTGGAGATCGACCAGCTGAAGCGGGGTGTGTCGTTCCGCGTGATCTACGACCGCCGCGGTTCGGTGGACCGGCCGGGGCGGCTGGCCGCGCTGATCCAGGGGATCGCGGACGGCGAGCAGGCCCGGGTCGGCGATGTACCGATGAAGCTGATCGTCACCGACGCGCCGATGGCCTTCGTCCCGTTCGACGTGCACGCGACGCATCACGAGACCGCGTTGCTGGTCCACGACCCGGTGATGGTGGAGGGTCTGGCCGCGTTGTTCGAGCTGTACTGGCGCAAGGCTGTCCCGTTGGCGACGTACGACCCCCAGCCGCCGGCCACCGACCGTCCGACAACCGCTGAACGCGATCTGCTCGCTCTGCTGATGTCCGGCTTCACCGACAACGAAATGGCGGTGCACCTGGGCTGGAGCGAGCGGACCGTCCGCAAACACATCGACGGGATGCGGCACCGTCTCGGCGCCGACACACGCTTCGAGGCGGGCTATCAGGCCGTACTGCGGGGCTGGCTGGGACACCGTGGGTGACCTGACGGCACTCGGCCTCTCCCCGGACGAGGAGGCGGCCTACAGCGCTCTCGTCGCGTCCGGACCGTCCGACGGCGAGCAGGACGCCGTACTGGCCAGCCTGATCACCAAGGGCCTGGTCGGTCGCGTGGGCGAGCTCTACGTGGCGGTGGCGCCGGACATCGCGTTGGAGGTGCTGCTGCTGGAGCAGGAGCGCCTGCTGCGTGACGCACGGACACACATCGACGACCTGTCAGCGGCGTACCGCAGCCACACGGGCACGCCTACCGCGACGCTGGTCGAGCTGGTGACAGGTGCTGGAGCTGTCCGGCAGCGGATCGACCAGGTGCAGGCGGCAGCGCGGACCGAGCTACGTCGGCTCGTCAAGGCGCCGTACGGCGATCCTCCGGTGCAGCGGGCCGAGTGCAGGACCGTGTACGAGCACGGCGTACTCGATGTGCATGGCAACGAGACGGCGCGCATGCTGCCGTCGCTGCCGATCCACCTGTACCTGGCCGACGATCGGCTGGCGCTGGTCCTGCTGAGCGAGGAGTCCGCCGTACTGGTGCAGCCGTGCGGTCTGTTCGATACGTACGTCGAGTTGTTCGAGGCACTGTGGGAGCGCGCGCTGCCGGTGAAGGCCGACGGCGCCGAGGCTTTGGTCGCACTGCTGCTGGCTGGTCTCACGGATCAGGCCGTCGCCCGGCAACTGGGGGTCAGCGAGCGGACGGCACAGCGGAAGATCGCCGCACTGCTGCAGGAGCTCGGCGCACGGACCCGGTTCCAGGCAGGCGCTCAAGCTGCGATCAAGGGGCAGTGATGTGACACGCTGGGGTCTGTGAGCACCGAGGAGGCTGTGGCCGAGATCGCCGGCGTGATGAAGAAGGCCGGACTCGTCTGGCTGGCCTGGGACGGCGGGCGACCGGTGCCGGCGTGGTTCGCGACGGTCGACGGGCAGTACGTCGTCCTGGCCGACTCAGCTGACGGTGCGGAGCAGCCGCTGCCCGGACTCGCAGCAGCATCCGCGGTCGAGGTCGTCGTACCGGCCAAGCCCGCCACGAACCGTCTGGCGAGCTGGAAGGCGACGGTGCGGCGGCTGGAACCCGGAAGCGACGACTGGACAGCGGCCGCGCAGGTACTCCGTAGCGAGCGGCTCAACGCAGCCGAGCTGGACACTCAGCTGGAGCGGTGGCGCGTGGAGGCAGACATCCTCGTGCTGGAGCCCACCGGTGAGATCAGCGAGTCGGCTGGGCGGTACGACGCGGCACTGCGAACCGAGGCCCCGGTACCGACCCGAGCCACCACCCGGGGCAAGCCACCGATGACACTGCACCGCCCAGTCCGCCGCCGCCCCAAGCTGAGCTAGCCCAAAGTTCCCCCGAGACTCAGGCTCGGCGGGTTAGCCTTCGGACATGAGTGGATCACCGTCGCGGGTCTATGTCGCCCGGTTGGCGGGTCTGCCGGTGTACGACCCGAACGGGGATCAGGTCGGCAAGGTCCGGGACGTGGTGGCCATGATGCGTCAGGGCGACCAGCCGCCCCGCGTGCTCGGCCTGGTCGTCGAGGTGTTCACCCGGCGGCGCATCTTCCTGCCGATGACACGGGTCACCTCGGTCGACGTCGGCCACGTCGTCACGACCGGTCTGCTCAACATGCGGCGTTTCGAGCAGCGCAGCACCGAGGTACTCGTCCTGGGCGAGCTGCTCGACCGGACCGTCACCATTGCCGACACCGGCACCACTGCGGTGGTGTACGACATGGCGATGGAGCAGTGGCGGACCCGGGACTGGCTCCTGACGAAGGTGGCGGTCCGGGAGGGCTCCAGACGGTTCCGGCGCCGCGGACAGACCCACGTGCTCGACTGGATCGACGTGACCGGCTTCACCCAGGTCGAGGAGGGACAGGGCGCGACACACATCCTGGCCGCCTTCGAATCCATGCGGCCGGCCGATCTCGCCGGCGTACTGCACGATCTGTCCCCCAAGCGCCGCAAGGAGATCGCCGTCGCGCTGAACGACGAGCGACTGGCCGACGTACTCGAGGAGCTGCCCGAGGACATCCAGGTCGAGATCCTCGACGGTCTGGACACCGAACGGGCTGCGGACGTGCTGGAGGAGATGTCCCCGGACGACGCGGCCGACCTGATTGCCGAGTTACCGACCGAGACAGCCGAGCGCCTACTGACGCTGATGGAGCCTGAGGAAGCAGAAGACGTACGGCGGCTGCTGACCTACGAGGAGCGCACTGCAGGCGGCATGATGACGTCCGAACCGGTCATCCTGCCCGCGGACGCCACTGTGGCCGATGCCCTCGCCCACGTGCGCAACGCAGAGCTCAGCCCGGCACTGGCCGCGATGATCTACGTGTGCCGGCCGCCGCTGGAGACGCCGACCGGACGGTTCATCGGAATCGGCCACATCCAGCGTCTGCTGCGCGAGCCGCCGTCCGAGCTGGTGTCCGCCGTACTGGACACCGACCTGGACGGGCTGCGGCCGGACGACAGCCTGCAGACGGTCAGCAAGTACCTGGCGACGTACAACCTGGTCGCCGCGCCGGTGCTCGACGACGAGGGCCGGCTGATCGGTGCGGTGACCGTCGACGACGTACTCGACCATCTGCTTCCCAGCGACTGGCGGGAGCACGACCACGCGGATCACCTGGAGCAAGCAGAGCTCCCTGAGCCGCAGGAGGTGGACCACGATGCCCCGTGACGACCGCAGCACCGACGACCGCCGCCAGCGCGGCAACGCCGCCGAGGAACGCCGCCTGATGCGGAGCACCAACCGCCTCGACATCCCGCGCGAGCTGCGCCGCACGATCGCACTGCGCTCGGCGTACGACGCCGACGCGTTCGGCCGGCTGTCCGAACGGATCGCGCGCTTCCTCGGCACCGGGCAGTTCCTGGTCTACATGACCGCGACCATCCTGTTCTGGGTCGGCTGGAACATCTTCGCGCCGGAGAGCGTCCGCTTCGACCAGTACCCGTTCATCTTCCTCACGCTGGCGCTCAGCCTGCAGGCGTCGTACGCCGCTCCGCTCATCCTGCTCGCCCAGAACCGGCAGGAGGCCCGCGACCGGGTGCAGTACGAGCGCGACCGCGACGTCGACGCCCGCACCCGGGCCGACATGGAGTTCCTGGCCCGCGAGGTGGCCGCGCTGCGGATGGCGGTCGGTGAGGTCGCCACCCGCGACTTCCTGCGCTCCGAGCTCCGCTCACTGCTCGCCGACCTCGACACGCGCGAGGAAGACCGGGTTTGACACCGAGCTACTCTCGCTAGCAGGTGAGGAAGGACGTGGGATGAAGACTCGATTCGCGCCTGATCGCGGGCTGTCCAGCCGGATGCTGATCACCAGTTTCCTGCTCGGACTGCTGTACGTCGGCTTCGTGGCGCTACTGATCGCGCTGACCAAGAGCGCGGTGCTGGCCGTGCTGATTGCCGGTGGCATGCTCTTCGCGCAGTACTGGTTCTCCGACCGGATCGCGCTGTATGCGATGCACGGCCGGATCGTCACCCCCGAGGAGGCACCGCAGCTGCACGGCGCGATCGACCGGCTGTGCGCGCTCGCCGACATGCCGAAACCGCGGGTCGCGATCGCCGACGTCGACCTGCCGAACGCGTTCGCCACCGGCCGTAACCCGAAGAACGCCGTCGTCTGCGTGACCACCGGCATCATGCGCCGCCTGGACGCCGACGAGCTCGAGGGCGTGCTGTCGCACGAGCTCTCGCACGTCGCGCACCGGGACGTCGCCGTGATGACGATCGCGTCGTTCCTCGGCGTACTCGCCGGACTGATCACCCGCTTCGGCCTGTACGGCGGCCTCGGCCGCGGGAACCGGGACCAGAACGCGGCCGTGATCATGCTGACGATCATCGCGGTGTCCATCGCCGTCTACGCGATCTCGTTCCTGCTCACCCGGGCCCTGTCGCGGTACCGCGAACTGGCCGCAGACCGAGCCGGAGCGATGCTCACCGGCAGACCCTCGACGCTGGCGTCCGCGTTGACCAAGATCAGCGGGGACATCGCACAGATACCGTCGCGCGACCTGCGCCAGGCGCAGGCGTTCAACGCGTTCTTCTTCGCGCCGGCGATCACCGGCAAGAGCCTGTCGTCGCTGTTCTCCACGCACCCGTCCCTGGAGACACGCCTCGACCGCCTCGGTACCCTCTCCCGCGAGCTGGGCGAGCAAGCTTAGACACATGGGCCTTCTCGACATCCTGCTCGGGCGCAGCAAGGCTGTGCCGCCGAACCTCGATCAGCTGTTCTCGCTTCCGTCGGCCGCGATCACCCTGGAGACCGCGGCCGGCTTCCGTCCGACGGGCAGCGGCTCGGTCTGCTTCAAGGCGGCCGAGGGCGGTGGGTTCACCGCACTCCGCGAGGAGGTCGACAAGCTGCTCGCGCTGGACAACGGCAAGCTCACCAGTACGACGGACTCGTACGGCTTCACCTGGCTGGTCCGGCAGACGGCTCCCGACGACCTGGAGACCCTGGTCACCGACCTGCACGCCGTCAACACGTCCCTCGTCGACGCCGGTTTCGGCAACGCCCTGCTCTGCACCCTGGTCGCCTTCACCAATGGCAGCCAGTCCGTGGGCCTCGTCTACCTCTACAAACGCGGCTCCTGGTACCCGTTCGTCCCGGTCGGCACAGACCGCCGCGACAACGCGCAGGAACTCCAGATCAAGTCGGTCGTAGGCGCAGACCTGAACTTCGAATCGGACCTCTCCCGCTGGTTCCCCATCTACGGCGCCCCCGGCCTCTGAAGTAAGGCTTGCCTTGCCGGGCCTACGTCACATGGACCGTGGTCGGGTGGATGTGGGTGAGCACGTAGCCTGGGGGCATGGCTCCCACTGCTGATCAGGTGACCACGGCGCTCGGCGGCGTAATGGATCCGGAGATCAAGAAGCCGATCACGGATCTGGGGATGGTCGAGACCGTCGCCGTCCGCGAGGACGGCGTGGTCGCCGTACGCATCCTGCTGACCGTCGCCGGCTGTCCGATGAAGGACACGCTGCGCCGGGACATCACTGCCGCGGTGAACAAACTGGACGGTGTCACCGGGGTCGAGATCGACCTCGGGGTGATGTCCGCCGAGCAGCGCGCGGCCCTGCAGACGCAGCTGCGCGGTGGCGTGGCCGAGAAGGAGATCCCGTTCTCCCGGCCGGACTCGCTGACCAAGGTGTTCGCGGTCGCGTCCGGCAAGGGCGGCGTGGGCAAGTCGTCGGTGACGGTCAACCTGGCGGTCGCGATGGCCCAGCAGGGGCTGTCGGTCGGCGTCCTGGACGCGGACATCTACGGACACTCGGTGCCGGCGATGATGGGGGTCGCGGACGAGCGGCCGACCGCGGTGGACGACATGATCATGCCGGTGCCCGCGCACGGCGTGAAGGTGATCTCGATCGGCATGCTGAAGCCGAAGCGCGACCAGGTGGTCGCGTGGCGCGGCCCGATCCTCGACCGCGCGCTGGTCCAGATGCTCGCGGACGTGTACTGGGGCGACCTCGACGTACTGCTCCTCGACCTGCCGCCCGGCACCGGTGACATCGCGATCTCGGTCGGCCAGCGGCTGACCAGCGCCGAGGTGATCGTCGTGACGACCCCGCAGGAGGCCGCCGCGGAGGTGGCCGAGCGGGCCGGCACGATGGCGCAGATGGTGCACCAGCGGGTGGCCGGCGTGGTCGAGAACATGTCGTTCCTGCCCTGCCCGCACTGCGGTCCTGAGCACCGCATCGAGATCTTCGGCAGCGGCGGCGGTACGCGCGTCGCGGAGACCCTGTCCGCACGCCTGGGCTACAGCATCCCGCTGCTCGGCGAGATCCCGCTCGACGAGCGCCTCCGCTCCGGCGGCGACCTCGGCCAGCCGCTCGTGGCAGCCGACCCTGACACTCCTGCCGCACAGGTCCTCGACAAGATCGCGTCGACCCTCGGCGGCAAGCCCCGCGGCCTCCTCGGCCGCCAACTGGGCCTCTCCCCCGCGGGCCGCTGAAGTGGACCATCCCGTCCTGGAAACGGCACGGCTGCGGTTGCGGAAGTGGCGTGAGGACGAGGCGGTACGGATCTCCGCGGCTCGCACGAACCAGGCGACGGCGCACTTCCTGCCGTTCATCCCGCAGCCGTTCACCGTGGAGGACGCGCGTTTCTGGCTGAAGGACCTGGCCGAGCAGGCGGCCGCCGGCACGCGCTTCAACTGGTGCGTGGCGGACGCCGCGACCGATCAGGGACTGGGCAACATCACGCTGTTCGGCATCCATGTCCGTGGCGCGGTCCGCGACGCCGAGGTGGGGTACTGGATGCACCCTGAGGCGCAGGGCGGCGGGGTGATGAGCGAGGCGATCCAGGGGGTCGCCCAGTGGTACTTCGCTCCGGCGAACGACGGCGGGTTCGGCGGGCGGCGGATCTTCATCCGTACGGCGGCCTCCAACACGGCGGCCCGCCGTACCGCGGAGAAGGCCGGCTTCCGGCACGTCGGCACCGAGCGCGCCGCCTTCGAGATCGGCACCCACGTCGACGACAAGATCACCTACGACCTACTGATCACCGACTGACCAGATCGGGCGGAGCGGGGACAGACCGTCCTCGACGTACTCCGCGACGGGACGTACGCCGCCGTCCAGGTACCACTGCTCCAATGCCGCGAAGTACCCGAAAACAAGGGCATTCGCGGCCACCCGGGCCTGGGTTTCGGTGAGCTTGCCGCCGGCCATCAGCGGGGCGATACGCAGGCTCGCGCGGTCCAGCGAGGCGCAGAACGCCGTACGCACCGACGGCTCCTTGAAGAAGTACCGGATCCGCCGCCACGGGATCGGCTCACCGCCGCCCGGCGCCGCCTCGTAGTCGCGGACGATCCGGGTCATCGTGCCGACCGGGTCCTCGCGGTCGAACAGTTCCTCGAGCGCCTCCTGACTCATCGTGTCGAACTCGTCGGCGACGATCAGACCTTCCTTGGTGCCGAAGTAGCGGTACACCGACGACGGCGACACCTCGGCCGCGGCGGCGATCTCCTCGATCGTCACCGCGCCGAACCCGCGCTCGTCGAACAGGTCGAGCGCGCACTCCTGGATCGTGCGCCGCGCCTTCTCGCGCCAGCGTTCCCGCAGACCGGTAGCCATCCCCCGACCCTAAGAGACAGCTACACGCTTCAGCAAGTCACTGTCTAAATCTCTTGACCCCGCCGAGCCGACGTTCGTACAGTCACTTGCATGAGACAGTCACTTTCAGAAAAGCGCACGGCGCTGCTCGCGGTCGGGCTCTCCGTCCTGCTCGCCGCGATCGCGATCGTCGACCAGGCCGGCAGCCGCAGCCTGTTCGACCACGCCTCATCGGGCTACGCGTCGTACGGCAAGCACGTGTCCGAGGGCGCGCTCTACGGCCTGCTG
The DNA here is from genome assembly GCF_004331345.1 of Kribbella soli. Classification (GTDB taxonomy): domain Bacteria; phylum Actinomycetota; class Actinomycetes; order Propionibacteriales; family Kribbellaceae; genus Kribbella; species Kribbella soli. The sequence continues at coordinate 383,643 of NZ_SJJZ01000001.1, forward strand.
TACGGCGCTGCCGTCCTGGACGCCCTGCTGTGGTTGCTGGTCGCGGGTCTGGCCCGCTCACACCGCCTGGCCGCAGCAGGGGTCGGCGTACTCGTCGTACTACTCACAGCCTCGCTGGGCGTCACACTCCTGGTCGCGTCCGAGTACGGCGTCCACCCGTACCCGCCGCTCTGGGGCGTCCTCGCCCTCCTGCCCGCGGTCGCCGGTGCCGTCGCGACCGCCCTGCTCCTCCGGAGAAGGTGAGTCAGGCCTCCGACTGGCTTCGGAAGAAGGCCCGGATGTCCTCGACGAGCAGCTCCGGCACCTCCATCGCCGGGAAGTGACCGCCGCGCTCGTACTCGTTCCACACCGTGTACATGCCGTACGGGTCGACCTCACGCCGTACCGACAGGTCCGCCCCGAAGACCGCCACGCCGGTCGGCGGCAGCGGCGGTGCTTCCCAGCCTCCGTCTGCCGGCTCGGCCGCCTTGGTGGCGAACTCGCGGTAGGCCTGCATGCCCTCGTAGACAGCGTGCGCGGCCGACGCTCCGACCTGGTTGAACCAGTAGATGCTCACGTTGGTCAGCAACTGGTCGAGGTCGACGGCGTCCTCGGGGAGCTCGCGGTCCGCGTCGGTCCACTCCTTGAACTTCTCGATGATCCAGGCGAGCTGGGCGACCGGTGAGTCGGTGAGCCCGTACGCGAGGGTCTGCGGACGGGTCGCCTGCAGGTGCAGGTACCCGACACCGTCCTCGCGCCAGGCGTTGAACCGCTCGGCACGCTCGCGTTCGGGCCCCTCGAGACCGTCCAGCGAGAGCTCCGGACCGAACGGGAACGGCGCCGGGCCGTTAATGTGCGCGGCGATCACCCGGCCGGGCGCGACCATGCCGAGCATGCCGACGATGCCCGAGCCGACATCGGTGCCCTGGGCAAGGAACCGCTCGTACCCGAGCCGGGTCATGATCTCGGCGAACGCCGACGCGACCCGGAACAGGTTGCCCCAGCCGGGCTCGGTGACCGGCGAGAAGCCGTAGCCCGGGATCGACGGCAGCACCAGGTGCACCGCGTCCTCCGGCTTGCCACCGTGGGCGACCGGATCGGTCAGCGGCCCGATCACCTGGAGGAACTCGGTGAACGAGCTCGGCCAGCCGTGGACCATCAGCAGCGGCCGCGCGGCCGGCTCCGCGGATCGGATGTGGACGAAGTGGATGGGCTGGCCGTCGACCTCGGTGACGAACTGCGGCAGCTCGTTCAGCCGCGCCTCGGCCTGCCGCCAGTCGTAGGTGTGCTGCCAGTACTCGGCGATCCGCCGGAGGTATTCGGTCGGGACGCCGCGGGACCAGCCGAGGCCGGGCAGCTCACGGGGCCAGCGGGTGCCGGCGAGCCGCGCCCGGAGGTCGTCGAGCTCGGCCTGCGGTACGTCGATGCGGAAGGGACTGATCTGGCTCTGCGCTGCGGTGTGCGTCGTCATACCAAAACACTAGAATCGATTGCGGAAAGGTACGTTCCGCGTTCTGAAGGATTCTGGAGAAATGCTGGAGACCTCGGCACGACTGTTGCGGCTGCTCTCGCTGCTGCAGACGCATCGGCACTGGACTGGACCCGAGCTGGCGACGCGGCTGGAGGTGACCACCCGTACCGTCCGCAACGACGTCGAACGGCTGCGGAGTCTCGGATACCCCGTGGACGCGACTCCAGGTGTCGCCGGCGGGTATCGGCTCGGTGCGGGCGCTGCACTACCGCCCTTGCTGCTCGACGACGAGGAGGCCGTGGCGGTCGCGGTCGGCCTGCGGACGGCGGCGGGCGGCTCGGTGACAGGTATCGAGGAAACGTCCGTCCGGGCGTTGGCGAAGCTGGAACAGGTCCTGCCGTCGCGGCTGCGGTACCGGGTCAATGCGCTGCAGAGCTACACCGTGCCGATTCCGGGGTCTGGGCCAGTCGTGGATCCGTCAGTGCTGACGGCCTTGGCCGCCGCGTGCCGCGACCATGAGCGGCTGCGTTTCGACTACGCCTCGCACTCCGGTGCGTTGTCGGTACGCACCGTGGAGCCGTACCGGCTCGCCCACCTGCGAGGCCGGTGGTATCTGGTCGCCTTCGACCTGGATCGTTCGGACTGGCGGACGTTCCGCGTGGATCGGCTGACGCCGAAGATCCCCACCGGGCCGCGCTTCCCGCCCCGCGACCTGCCGTCCGAGGGCTTGGCGTCGTACGTCGATCGGAGTGTGTCGACCGCGATGTGGCAGTTCCGTGCGCGGATCAGGATCTTCGCTCCGCTGGCGGTCGTCGCGGCCCGCCTCCCGGCCACGGCCGGCGTACTGACCGAGATCGACGAGTCGTCGTGCTATCTCGACGCCGGATCGGACAGTCCCGGGATGCTGCTGCGCTACCTGAGCATGCTCGACCTGGATTTCTCGGTGGCCGAGGCGCCCGAACTCGTGGACGAGGTTCGCAAACTCGCTGCCCGCTACGCCCGCGCGCTGGAGTGAGTCAGGTCGACTCTGGGTCGTACGGCGGCTTGGCGCCGGCCGGGAGGCGTTGCGGGGTGCTGTCGGCGAAGTCTGCGACAGGCTTGTCGTCGTCGTCCATCGGCTCGAGCAGGTGCTTGCGAACGAAGTTCTTCGGGTTCAGGTCCTGCAGCTCGAGGTCGGCGTACTCCGGGCCGAGCTCGTTGCGCAGATCGTTCTGCGCGTTGGTCACCATCTGACGGACCTGCCGCAGCAGACGTCCCGCCGTACGAGCGAACTCCGGCAGCCGATCGGGTCCGAAAACGAGTACGGCGACGATCGCGATCACGACCAGTTCGAGTGGCCCGATGCCGAACATGTCCCCACCTCTCCGTACTTCGTTCCGGACTGCGCCCAGCCTATCCCGGCACCGGGTAGCACTCGTCAGCCGATCTGCTGGGCGAGAGTGAGCGTAACCGTTCGGGACCGCCCGCCGCGCTCGTACGCGAGCCGCACGGCCTCGCCCGGCTGGTGGGTGCGGATCGCGACGATCAGCACCTCGGCGCTGTCCACCGGGTCACTGTTGATCGACGTGATCACGTCACCGACGCGCAGACCGGCCCGCGCGGCCGGCGAGCTCGGGCTCACCGCACTGACCCGGGCGCCACCCTCGAACATCATGTCCACACTCGCCCCGATCACCGGGTACGACGCCTTGCCGGTGGCGATCAGCTGCTGGGCGGTCCGCCGGGCCTGGTCGATCGGGATCGCGAACCCGAGCCCGATGCTCCCGCTCTGCCCTTCCTCGGAACCGCGGACGGTGGCGATCGCGGAGTTCACGCCGATCACCCGCGCGTTCATGTCGACGAGCGGACCGCCGGAGTTGCCCGGGTTGATCGCGGCGTCGGTCTGCAGCGCGCTGATGTACGACGACGCCTGCCCGGTGTCGTCACCGGTCGTCACCGGACGGTTCTTCGCCGAGATGATGCCCGAGGTGACCGTGCCGGCCAGGCCGAGCGGCGAGCCGATCGCGACGACATCCTGCCCGACGACCGCCTGGTCCGACCGGCCGAACTGCACCGAGGGCGCGGTCAGGCCGGCCACCTGCACGACGGCCAGGTCGTACGCCGGGGAGCGGCCGACGAGCCGCGCGGTGGCGGTCTTGTTGTCGTTCGTGACGACCTGGATCGAGCCGCCCTTGGCCGCGGCCGCGACGACGTGGTTGTTGGTCAGGATGTGCCCGGCGTTGTCGATCACGAACCCGGATCCGGTGGCGTCGGAGTTGTCCGAGCCCTCGACCTTCAGCTGCACCACACTCGGCAGCAGGGTCGCCGCGACCGCGGACACCGAGCCGGTGCGGATCTTTGGGTCGGCGCCAGTGCCGACCGGCGGGTCCGGCTGCTGCGCAATGGGGGTGCCGTTACCACTGAGTGCGACGACAGCGGTGGCTGCACCGGCGCCGGCCAGGACACCGATGACCAGTGCGACCAGAGCGGCGATGGTGACGACCCGGTTGAGCTTCTGCGGCTCCGACGCGTACGAGCGGGCCTGCTGCTGGTGCCAGTCGAGCGGTGGCGGCGGCACGTACGCCGGACGGTACTGCGGCTGCTCCGTAGGCCAGGCCTGTCCCTGGTACACCGGGCGGAAGGCCTCCTGCTGCGGCTCCGGACGTCCGAAGCTGCGCTGAGCGGTGGACCGGCCACCGTTCGTCTGCCGGTACGCCGCATCCGAGCCGGGGGTCCGCAGCGGCATCGCACCCGCTCCAGGAGCCGGGCGGGTCAATCCAGTCAGCGGCGGGCCTGCCGCAGACCCGTTCCCGTTGGGCTCGCCCGCGGTGGGCAGGACCGAGGTCGGTTCCGTGGTCGCCGGATTCGGAACTGTCGGCTCGGCGTCGTCGCTCGTCACGGTGCCCGCCTCACGTCGTCGTCGTGGTCGTCGGTGGAGCCCTCCGGAGGTAACCGGGAGAGACTTCCACCTTTCATTATCCCAGCTTCGGCGAGAGTGCACCCATCGGAGTGAGCCAGGTCGCGATTTTGGCCAGCCCGGTGCCCAGTCGCTGGATCGCGCTCAGCTCGACGGGGACCTCGTGCGGGAACGATCTGACCACCTGTCCGAGCTGATCCGGGGGCAGATCCCCGATCAATGTGTAGACGATTCCACCGGACGACCAGACGACGTACGACGGCATGCCGTACCGAAGGTACACGCCAGGGCTGTCGGTGCTGCTGAAGCCTTCGACCGCGGCCGGATCGAGCGTGCCGCGCTGCTCGAACAGGGAGACGTTGAACAGCCCGTCGGAGTACGAGAACTGCAGAGAGCCGTTGCTGGTGTCCTGGTGGACGTCGTACAGCTTGAGCGAAGCAGGCAGCTCCGGCGCGCAGACCCAGCCATCGGAACGCAGGCCGTCGACCTTGCCCATGCCGAGCGATTCGACACCACTGGGGACCGTCGGCGGCAGGTGGCCGAGGAACTCGGAGCCCTCGATCTCGAGTTCGGTGAACACGGTGGCGCGCACCATGGTCTTGCCGTCCGCGCTGAACAGCTGACGCTGCAGCAGCAGTCCGGTCGCCTTGTCGATCCAGAACTTCGCCGCCAGCGTCTGGTCGTCCCGCAGCGCCTCCACGAGCACAGCGGTCCGGCCGATCAGATCCGTGCAGCACTTGTCGACCAGTTGGTACGTCGCCTGCAGCAACGCCAGCGGTCCACCGTCGATGGCGGCGTCCGTGGTGGTGGCGCGCTGCACGAAGGCCTTCGCACCAGGCGCGGACGAGCCGAGCACGCTGATCTCGGAGCCCTGCGACGCTGCGTGCAGGATGTCCAGCATCGCCGAGCTGGCGCCCTGCGGTCCCCAGGCGGTGATGACCTGCGTGCCGTGGTACGAGATCTGGTTCGGCGCGACGGCCGCCCGCTGCAGCCAGCTGACCGCCGTCGGCGAGTCCGCCTTCGACAGCGCCGGCAACAGGGCCGGGACGGCCGCAGCGGACGTGGGCAGGCCGAAGCCGATCAGGGCGGTGCTGACCAGGACGGCGAGCCGGGAGAGGCTCACCGGTCAGCGTCCTGTCAGGGCCACCGGGCGCAGCGTCGGGTTCAGCCCGGCGTACCCCGCACCGTTGTAGGAGTTCAGCAGCGCGACCGGGTCAGCGAACGGCGCCCCGCCGCTGGTGCTCGCGTGGTCGGACGAGAAGCTCGCCACCGGCGGTTGCAGCGTCGGCGGCTGCTCCGAGCGGGACGGGTCGCCGACGACGAACGCCGTACCGAGCAGGGAGGCGACTGCGGCAGCTGAGCCGGCTGCACCCAGGACGCCGCTGCGACGACGCGAGCGAGTGCCGCGGGCGGGTCCCGGTCGGGTGCCACCTGTGCGGCCGGCCGGGAACGCGGACCGCTGCGGGAACAGGTTGACCGGCGTGATCACCGGGCGGACCTCTTCCCGTGGCTCGGTCGAGAACGACGAGACACCCATCAGGCGCTGCATCAGGTCGGTTGACGGATCCGGCGACTCCAGCGCGGCGATCCGCGCCTTCAGCCGCCGCTGCGCGTCCACCTCGGAACGACAGGTGTCGCAGCCGACCAGGTGGCTCAGAACCTTGTCCCGGGAGTCGTGGTCGAGCTGGCCGTCGACCACGGCACTCAGCTTGTCCAGCGGGTGCGTCATGCGAGGTCACCTCCGTCGCCGAACAGGCCGCCGTCGACCGGCGGGCCGCCGACCCGGGTCTGGCCGGACCGCGGGGCCCGGTGCTCCAGATGTTTGCGCAGCATCGACCGGCCGCGGTGGATGCGGCTGCGGACGGTGCCGAGCTTCACGTCCAGGACGTCCGCGATCTCGTCGTACGTCATGCCCTCGATGTCGCACAGCACCACGGCCGCGCGGAAGTCCTCGGGCAGCGCGTCGAGCGCGTCCTGCACGTCGTGGTCGAACAGGTCGGAGTCGAGCTTCTCGGCCGGGCCCTCGCCCTTGGCCGGGAGCCGGTCGTGCGCGTCCTCGGGCAGACCGTCGAAGCGGATCCGCTGCTTGCGGCGGGCGCCGTCCAGGAACAGGTTCGTGGTGATGCGGTACAGCCAGCCCTCGAAGGTGCCCGGCGTGTACGACGACAGCGAGCGGAACACCCGGACGAACACTTCCTGGGTGAGGTCCTCGGCGTCGTGCTTGTTACCGGTCAGGCGGTACGCCAGCCGGTAGACGCGGGCGGAGTGTGTGCGGACTATCTCGTCCCACGACGGCAGTGCGTCCGGCACCTGCTGGGGTGCGGGGACCGTCGACGTGTCGAACGGCTTCACCGCAACGCCTCCCTGGGTCCTCTCGGCAATAAGCGTGAAGGCCATGGTGCCGCGGTCACCGTCCTCTGCGCACGTCGGGAAAACCCGGGTTGGACCCTGGTTTGTTCGTACGACGGCTCAACGCGGCTCCCCGGACGGAAGTTCCCGGCCGGTGCCTTCACTACACAAGACGCGCTCGCAGCCATTTCGGTTGAGTCACTGCTCCTCGATGACCGCGATCGGGTCGCCGTCGCGGACGACCTCGCCCTCGACGACCTTCAGTTCGACGATGGTGCCGGCCACCTCGGCCAGCACCGGGATCTCCATCTTCATCGACTCCAGGATGACAAGCGTGTCGGCCGGACCCACCGTGTCCCCGGCCTTGGCGGTGACCTTCAGCACGTTGGCCACCAGCTCGGCCAGCACGGTGTGACTCAACTCGCACTCCTCCCACTCCCGGAACCCACTCCCGATCCTAGGCGTGGAAGGCCAAGACCCGGCTACTGGGCGTGCTGCCGGGCCCGGTACGACGCGACGCGCGTCCGGCTCGAGCACCGCGGTGTGCAGAACCTCCGCGGCCGCTTCTCCGCCGCGTTGGCGAATACCCGCTCGCAGTCCGCCGCCGCGCAGACCCCGAGCGAGTCGAACCCGTGACCGGCCGCGAACGTCGCCAGCCCGAGTGAAGTCGTCGCGGCGAGCCACTCGGCCCAGTTGGCTCCGGGCTTGGCCACATGCAGGTGCCACGGCGACCCGTCATGGTCGGACAGATACGGGCGTACGGCGTACTCCTCCAGCAACTCGTTGAGCGTCCGGGCCGCTGCGCGCGGATCGGCATGGAAGACCTGGCGGACCCGCGCTCGGACCTCTCGGACCGCGAGCAGGTCGTCCTCGTCCAGCGTGATCGGGTCCGACTCACCATGCTCGAGGAGAAACGCGCGGACGTCGGCCGGCGCCGTCAACTGCTCCGGGTCGCGGGTGCGCGTGTTGACCAGGTCGACCGCGAGCCGCACCTGCCGGTCCGGCGTCTGAATATCCACTGGACTCCCTCCGTAACGCCTTTATGATCGTAACGCGTAACAGCCAACTTTGCGTTACAGGAGGTGTGCGGCGTGGCGAGCTACTACTGGGCGGCGACGCTGGCCAGGCTTGCCGACGAGATGGTGGCGTTCACGCTGGTGCTGCTCGTGCTGGAGCGGACGGACAGTCCGGCGCTGGCAGGGATCACCGGGGCTGCCTACGCGCTCCCGGCGGTCGCAACCGGGCCTCTGCTCGGTGCATGGCTGGACAGGACGCCGTACCGGCGAAGTGCGCTGGCACTCAACCAGGCCGTGCTCGGCGTGGTCATGCTCAGCCTGCTGGCCGTAGTCGGCCACAGCGCGCACTGGATCACACCGGCGCTCGCAGCGGTCGCCGGCGCAACTCTGCCGATGGTGAGCGGCGGATTCACCAGCATGCTGCCGAGCCTGGTCCCACCGGACCGACTGGCCCGCGCCAACTCCTTCGAGGCCGCGAGCTTCGGTGCCGCAACCATCACTGGGCCCGCGACCGCTGCCACCATCGCAGCAACGCTGTCGGTGGAGGTCGCGGTCGTAGTCATCGCCGTGGCCGCAACCCTCAGCATCTGCGCCATCAGCCGTCTGCCTGCCCTGCCACCGTTGCAGACCGCAGGAGAACCCTTCCTGCCCGCCGTCCTGGCCGGTCTGACTCACCTGGTCCGCACACCACGGCTGCGTGCATCCACCGTGACCACAACCCTGTTGATGGGGTCCACCGGCATCCTGCTGATCGCCCTGCCGCTGCACATGGCTTCACTCGGCATGCCCAAGTCAGCGGCCGGCTACTTGTGGACGGCCATCGAACTCGGCAGCGTCACCACCGCACTCTTACTGACTCGCCTCCAAGCGCGCTGGCGCCCGGAGCAGGTCGTCATCGTGTCGGTCGCGGCCTACGGCCTCGCCCTGACCACCTGGCCCCTGGCGACCAGCTTCGCCGCCCTCCTGCTTGTGGCCTTTGTCAGCGGTCTCCTGGAAGGTCCGACCCTCCCTGCCATGTTCGCCGCCCGCCAGCAGTACAGCCCGGAGTCCCTGCAGGGCCGAGTCAGCACCACAGCCGCCAGCCTCCGAGTCGGCGCCGCGGCGATCGGCCAAGCCACCGGCGGCCTCCTGGTCCCGGCAATCGGCACCCACAAAGCCCTCCTGGTCGTCGCCATCGCCCTACTAGCGGCAGCCACCCTCGGCCGTGCCACGACCATCTCAAGAAAGGCCCCGCTACATGCCGCATGACGCCTGGGTCCACGGCTGCACTGTCCACCGCAGCGCAGTACGCCGGTGCGAGCACCGGCGTACTGGTTGCGACTGAGGACGGGCGGGCGCTCTACACCGCGCTGGGGTGGACCCTCGGGTCCCCGATGACTGCTGCGGTCAGCCGAGGATGACGGAGCGGGAGAGGCTGCGGGGCTGGTCGGGGTTGAGACCCAGAGCCAGGGACTTGGCGACCGCGACGCGCTGGGCGACGACGAGGGACGCCATCGGGTCCAGGTCGGCGTGGTGGACGATGGTCGCGCCTGTGGCCTTCACGTCGTCCAGCAGGCCTGCCGGCGGCTCGCCGAAGACCCAGACGCCGCGGCCGGGCTGGGCGATCGCGATCGGACCGTGCCGGTAGTCCATCGCCGGGTACGCCTCGGTCCACGCCGACGCCGCCTCACGCTGCTTGAGCGCGGCCTCGTGCGCCAGGCCGACCGTCCAGCGCGTACCGACGTACGTGACCTGCTCGAGCTTGGCCAGGTCGTCGACGTCGACGGTCAGTGCGGTCTGAGCGTCCGCAGCGGCCTTCGACAGGTCCTCACCGAGCGACGCGCGCAGCAGCGCCAGCGTGGTGGTCGCGAACCGGGTCTGCACCACGGACTGCTCGTCGGCGAAGTCGAGCATGATGGTCTGGTCGGCCAGCTCGACGATCGGCGAGTCCGGGGTCGCGGTGATCGCGACGGTCGGTACGTCGGTCGCGCGGATCAGGTCGAGCACCTCGGTCGTCGTACCGGAGCGGCTGATCACCACCACGACGTCGTACGAACGGCCCGCCGGGAACTCGGATCCGGCGAACGCGTCGGTCTCGCCCTGGCCGAGGTCCTCGCGCAGCGCGGCGTACGCCATCGCCATGAACCACGACGTGCCGCAGCCGACCGCGGCGACCCGCTGACCGGCCTGCGGAAGTGCACCGCCGTACTGCGCGAAACCGTCCGAGACCTGTCGCCAAAGGTCCGGCTGAGTGGCGATCTCAGTGCTCACAAATGGCTGCTGGGTCATGTCGTCTCCGCACTTGTCATGGTCGAAACTGCTCGAACGTGATCGAATGGTGCCAACCAGCCGCCACCGGGCTGACCGATTGTGTGAAGGAGGAGCCCCGGGTGAAGCGTTATGAACGCCTCAACACCTTGCTCGAGTCGCTCGCCGAGAAAGGCGCCATCGACGTCGACGAGCTCGCCGAGCAGTTGCATGTGTCCGCGGCCACGATCAGGCGTGACCTGGACCATCTCGGCAAGCAGCAGCTCCTCACCCGGACTCGCGGCGGCGCGGTCGCCAACGCGGTGTCGTACGACCTGCCGCTGCGCTACAAGACTGCGCGTTTCGCGTCCGAGAAGCAGCGAATCGCGCAAGCCGCGGCCACGCTGGTCCGTCGCGGCATGGTGATCGGGATGAACGGCGGGACCACGATCTCCGAGGTGGCGCGGACGCTGGCGACCCGGCCGGAGCTGTCCGCGGAGCACGGCGAGCCCGCGTTCACGCTCGTCACCAACGCGCTGAACATCGCCAACGAGCTGATCGTCCGGCCGCACGTGAAGATGGTGCTGACCGGCGGTGTGGCGCGGCCGCAGTCCTACGAGATGATCGGCCCGCTGTCGCACCGGATCCTGTCCGACCTGTCGCTGGACATCGCCTTCATCGGCGTCGACGGGATCGACGAGACCGGCGCCACCGCTCATCACGAGGGCGAGGCGAACATCAACCAGCTGATCGTCAGCCGGGCCGCGAAGGTGGTCGTGGTGGCCGACTCCTCCAAGCTCGGGCAGCGGGCCTTCGCCCGGATCTGCGAGCTGAGCGAGATCGACACGCTCGTCACCGACGCCCAGGCCGACGAGAGCCAGCTCGGCGTCTTCAAAGAAGCCGGCATCGACGTCATCCGCGCCTGACAGCACTCCACACACCTCCCTCAACAGGTGAGTCACGTCTCCAAGAGACGATCATATCTGATCAGGGCAAGGTTGTTATGAGCAAGAGTGCGCAACCTCCGCGCGTGCATCACGGAATGCGGACCTGCAGCCGCTAGGCTTCGGTTCAGCATGGGTACCGCAGCCGCACACCACTCCGCCGACCACTGGGAGGACGCCATCGCCACCGGCATCGACCCGACGTCCTGGGCGTACGCCGAGGACTACACCGGTGAGGACGAGGTCGTCACCGGTGCGCGGGCGAGCGCCGCGGACAGCGGTGTCGCCCCGATCGGCCCCGGCGCGGCCGCCGCGCTGAGCCTGCTCGCCGCCGGCGTGAGCGCGAAGGCGGTCGTCGAGATCGGCACCGGGACCGGCGTCTCCGGCCTCGCACTGCTCCGTGGCATGCGCGCCGACGGCACGCTCACCACGGTCGACATCGACGCGGAGAACCAGCGGCTCGCGCGCAAGACCTTCCTGGACGCGGGCGTCGCGTCGAACCGGTTCCGCCTGATCGCCGGCGCCGGGCTGGACGTGGTCACCCGGCTCACCGACGGTCACTACGACCTGGTCTTCTGCGACGCGGACCGCCGCGAGAACACGGCGTACCTGCACGAGGCACTGCGCCTGCTCCGCCCCGGCGGCATCGTCGCGTTCGCCGGCATCCTCACCGGCGGCCGAGTCGCCGACCCCGCCCGCCGTGACCCCGACACCATGGCCCTCCGAGACCTGATCCGCGCCGTCCGCGACGACGACAACCTGGTCTCCGCCCTCCTCCCCACCTCAGACGGCCTCCTAACCGCCGCAAAACGCCTGAAGTAGCGGCTTCAGACAGGAACTGGGGTCTGAGCACAGGTTATTTCCTGTCTCCACCCACCAGATCCCGGCAGTTAGCTCGTCAGGCGGGTCAGTTCGGCGGTTACGTCGTGCCACGGGTCGGATTGGGGGTCTATCAGTTCGTAGTGCCCGCAGTGGGGGACGCGGTGGAAGTGGGCAGTGGGGTGGGCGGCGAAGTAGGACTCGGTGATGGTGATGGGCACGACAGTGTCGCCGGTGCCGTGGATGAGGGTGACGGGGGCGATGGAGGCGGGCAGGTGGGCCGGGTCCAGGTCGTTGCGCACGCCGCCGCCTATGAAGTCCTGTACGGCGCCATCGCCGATGCGGTCGCGGTCTGCTTTGAGGAGGTCGGCTACGGGGGCCAGGGCGACCACACCGCGCAGCCGGACCGGGTTGAGCGTCGACGCTGCCCACAGGACGAGCTGGCCGCCCGCGGAGTGGCCCATGAGCACGTAGCCCGCGTGCACGTCCACCAGGTCCGGTAGCGCGTCCAGCGCCGTACGGATGTCGCCGGTCGTCGTATCAGGGTTGCCGGGCTCGCGGCGGTACTCCAGGGACAGCACTGGCCAGCCCATGTCGGACAGCGCTGCGCCGAGCGAGCGGGCGTGCACCCGGTCGTACTGCGGCCGCCAGAACCCGCCGTGCACGAACACCACCAGCGGGCGGTACTCCTTCGCGTGCCAGTAGTCGATCACCTGGTCCGCATGGTCGCCGTACCGCAACTCCTCGTCCGGCTCGGGCGCCTTACGCGACAGTACTGATCGGTCCTCACTCATCAGACCTCCCGAGATAGCGCAGGGCGTTCACGGTCAGCAGTTTGTGCTGCTGCTCCGCGGTCAGGAATCCGGCCTTTCGTACCACCTCCCCGACCGGCCGCTCGCCCAGTGGATAGGGATAGTCACTGCCGACCAGAACGCGGTCTTCCCCCAAGGTATCGACAAGTAGCCGTAAAGGCGCTGATTCGAACACCACCGTGTCGACCAGGATCCGGTCCAGGTACGTCGACGGTGGGTGCTCGGAGCAACCACGGACGACGTCCCCGCGCCGGTGCCACGCGTTCTCCAGCCGCCCGAGCCAGAACGCGAAACTCCCGCCTCCGTGGGCGAAACAGATCCTCAAGGCAGGCGGCAACCGGTCGAACGCCCCGCCCAGGATCATCGCCAGCAACGACAGATGGGTCTCGGCCGGCATCCCGGTCAGCCAGCGCGCCATCCAGCGATCCAGCCGCGGCCCGCCCGGCATGTCCCACGGATGCACCAGCACCGGCGTACCGGTCTCCGCGCAATGGTTGAGGAAGGCAACGATTCCGGCGTCGTCGAGGTCCTTGTCGCCGACGTGGTTGCCGATCTCGACGCCGACATGCCCAGCGGCCCGGCAACGGTCCAGCTCGGCGCAGGCCAGGTCCGGATCCTGCAGCGGCACCTGGCAGAACGGCACGAACCGCTCGTCACCGGCCAGCGTTTCCAGGGTGAGGTCGTTGAAGATCTCCGCCAGCTTGACGGCCTGCGCCGCCGGGCGTTCGTACCCGAAGAACACCGGGGTCGGCGACACCACCTGGAGATCGATGCCGTCGGCATCCATATCGGCACGACGTACGGCGGGATCCCAAGCCTGCGGTCCGACCGGGCGGAACTCGGTCTCGCCGATCATGATCATCGCGGCCCGTTCGGAGTCGATCCGCAACCACGGCCAGCCGTCTCCCCCACACGCCACCGAAAGATCCGGCCACCCGCGCGGGACCAGATGGGTGTGGACGTCTACGGTCATTTACCCGGGTGCAGCGTGCCGCACTCCGGGCAGGTGCGTGCGTCCTCGCTCTCGTAGAACGCCTTGAACACCGGCGGCAGGTCCGCGACGATGTCGGTCACCTGGAGCTCGACCTCGTGCACGATCGCGTTGCAGTTGCCGCAGTACCAGCGGAACTTCTCCAGCACACCTGGTTCCCGGACTCGCTCGATCACCAGGCCGATCGAGTTCGGGCCGCGCTGCGGGGAGTGCGGCATGTTCCGTGGCAGCACCCACATCTCACCGGCGTTCACCGCGACGGTCGCCGGGCCGTCGTCGGTCATGACGTTGACCTTGAGCTCGCCGGAGATCTGGTAGAAGAACTCCTCGTACGGGTCGACGTGGAAGTCGGTGCGCTGGTTCGGGCCGCCGACCACCATCGTGATGAAGTCGTCCCCGGTCGGGAACATCTGCTTGTTGCCGACCGGCGGCTTCAGCAGATGCTTGTTCTCCTCGATCCATTGCGGAAAGTTCGTCGACTCCAAGTTCGCCATCACTCGCTCCTCTGCGGGATCGCCGCTACGGCCTGGATCTCGATCAGCAGCTGGGGATGCGGCAGCTGATGTACTGCGACAGTCGTCCGGGAAGGACCGGACTCGTCGAAAAACTCACCATAGACCTCGTTGTACCCGCCGAAGTCGTTCATCGACACCAGGTACGTCGTCACGCTGACGAGATCCTCCAACCCCACCCCCACCGCCTCGAGAACGTCCCGGATGTTCTCCAGCACCGCCCGCGTCTGCACCCGGATGTCCAGCGCGACAGTACCCATCGAGTCCACCGAGGCGCCCGCGATCGAGTTGTCCGGCCGCCGGCTCGACGTCCCTGAAACAAACGCGAACCCACCAGAAACCTTCACATGCGGAAACCGCCCCCGCGGCGTCGCCTTCCCCGGCACGACGGTCATGTGAGCTCCACGCAGACGTTGGTGGTTTCGGTGTAGAAGTCCAGCGAGTGGCGGCCCCCTTCGCGACCGATGCCCGACAACTTCACACCGCCGAAGGGCGTCCTGAGATCTCTGAGGAACCAGGTGTTGATCCAGCAGAGGCCGACGTCCAGGGCGGCGCCGGCGCGGTGGGCGCGGCCGATGTCGCGGGTCCAGACAGTTGCCGCCAGCCCGTAGTCGGAGGAGTTGGCGAGGGCGTAGGCCTCTTCCTCGGTGTCGAAGGGGGCAATGTGGCAGATCGGTCCGAAGATCTCCTCGCGGTTGGTGCGGGCGTCGGCGGGCAGCCCGGTGACCACGGTTGGTTGTATGTAGCAACCTCCGTCGCGCGCGTCACCGAAGGTCGGTACACCGCCACCGGCCAGCACCTCGGCGCCTTCAGCCCGCGCGAGGTCGTAGTACGACAGGACCTTGTCGCGGTGCTGTTTGGAGATCAGCGGCATGTTCATCGTGGCCTCGTCGGCGGGCCAGCCGTAGGTCAGCTCGGACGCGCGCTGGGCGAGCCGTGAGCAGAACTCGTCGTACACGGATCGCTGCACATACAGGCGTTCCGTGCACAGACAGACCTGCCCGCCGTTCGTGAAGACCGACCGCACCGATCCCTCGACCGCCGCGTCCAGGTCGGAGTCCGCGAAGATCAGCCCAGCGTTCTTCCCACCGAGCTCGAAGGACACCGCCTTGACCCGGTCCGCGGCCACCTTCGCGATCGCCGTACCGGTCGCGGACTCGCCGGTGAACGTGATCGCATCCACCCCCGGATGCCGGGTCAGGTACTCCCCCGCCGACGACGGCCCGAACCCATGCACCAGGTTGAAGACACCATCAGGTACGCCGGCCTCGGCCATCACCTCGGCGAGGACGGTCGCCGACGCCGGCGTCTCCTCGGACGGTTTCACCACCACCGCGTTGCCGCAGGCAAGCGCCGGCGCGACCTTCCAGGTGAGCAGCAGCAACGGAAGATTCCACGGTACGACGATCGCAACCACCCCGACCGGCTTCCGTACGGCGTAGTTCAACGCCCGCCGCCCGTCCGGGAGGACCGTCGTGTACGACTCGGTCGGCACGGTTGTCGCGAAGTCCGCGAAGGCACGGAAGTTCGCCGCGCCGCGCGGGATGTCCAGCGTGCGCGCCTGGCTGATCGACTTCCCGGTGTCACCGACCTCCGCCGCCACCAGATCCGCGAACCGCCGCTCCAGCCCGTCCGCGACCCGCCGCAGTACAACGGCCCGCTCCTGCTCACTCATCCGTCCCCACGGCCCGCTCAACGCCTGCCGAGCAGCACCAACCGCGGCGTCCACGGTCGACTCGTCCGCCTCACAGACATCGAAGATCTGCTGCCCGGTCACCGGCGAGACCTTCGCGAATCGCGAAGCGCTCTCCACGAACGATCCCCCGACGAAGTGCCGCAACAACCCCACGGAACTGGGTTGTCCGGTCAACAGCTCAGGCGACCACAAGCTCACTCCGCCACCTCCCCTGACCTCAAGCACATTCGAGGGGATATCCACTGGTGTTGCGGCTTCTCTCCTGGTGTACCAGGGGAGAACCCACAACACGAGTGGATATCCCCTCGTGTGTAGACGGGCACGCCGACGTGGCACAGCGGCGGGGTGGGGGCGAGCGAGACGCCTGGCGTGCTCATCGGCGTTTCCTCGCGCGGACGAGGCTCAACAGCGCGCCGGCGACGGCGAGCGCCCCTGCCCCCAGCAGTTGGTGCTGGCGTTGGACTCGGCGTTGGACTTCGGCGTACGGCGTGGTCGAGAACGACACGAGCTCGTAGCGGGAGACGTACGTGCCGGGGAGCAGCCGTTCCAGCAGATGCTCGACACGTTTCTGCAGGCGGAAGACAGGTGAGGCGACCTTGTCACGCATCTCGACGAAGTTCGCCAGGGCCATCTCCGCGATCGCCTCGGTGTTCTCGCGCCGTCGGGCCTCGAACAACGGCAGTGCCCGCGCCCACGAGCCGCCCGTGTCGTCCAGGCAGCGGTCCAGTTCGACCACGTCCTCGAAGGCACAGTTCGCGCCCTGCCCGTAGAACGGCACGATCGCGTGCGCCGCGTCGCCGAGCAACGCCGTACGTCCATGGGCCTGCCACGGCAGCGTGTGCACGGTCCCGAGGACACCGACCGGGTTGTTCAGGTAGTCGTCGACCAGATCCGGTGCCAATGGCAACAGGTCGGGGTAGTTCACCCGGAAGTGCTCTTCGATGGCGGTCGTCGACGTGAGCGCGTCGAACGACCCGGCCGGCCAGAACAGTGTGCAGGTGAACGAGCGGTCCGGGTTCGGCAGCGCGATCATCATCGACGTACCGCGCGGCCAGATGTGCAGCGCGCCGGGATCCAGCGCGAACTCACCTGAAGCCGCGGGGATCCACAACTCCTTGTACCCGTAGTCGAGGAAGTCGACGTTCTCCGCGACGATGCCCTCGGCAAGCAACTGCTCCCGCACCGCGGATCCGGCGCCGTCGGCCCCCAGTACCACGTCCGCCGCGACCGACACCTTCCCGGACGGCGTCGCGAACACCATCTGCCCGGCGGCCGAATCCAGCTCCACCAACCGGTGCTCGAACTCCACCGATACGCCCGGAGCCGCCGACGCCGCGGACAGCAACGCGTTGTTCAGCACACCCCGGCTGATCGAGTTGATCGCCCGGTCGCCGGACGCCGAATATGCCTGGAAGTCCAGCGGCCCCGCCACGGGATGGATCATCCGGCCTTTCATCGGCAACGCGTCCGCCATCACCTCGTCGACCAGGTCGATCCGCCGCAACGCGTCCAACCCGCGTTCGGAGATGGCCAGGTTGATCGACCGGCCGCGTTCCACCTGTGCGACCCGAGGATCCGGACGCCGCTCGTACAGCGTCACGGTCAGGCCGCGGCGTGCGAGGAAGCACGCGAGCAGCGAACCGGTCAGTCCGGCGCCGACGATCGCGACCTTCATGCCAACACCTCGGCCAACGCCGCCCCGGCCCGCCAGCAGTCGTGGTACGTCGAGTACAACGGCACCGGCGCAAGCCGCAGTATGTCGGGCTCCCGCGAGTCCGCGATCACGCCGTACTCGAACCGCAACCGCCGCGACAGCGCGCCGGCGCCGCCGCGGACCCGCAGCGACAGCTGCGCACCACGTCGCGCCGGATCGGCCGGGGTGATGACCTCAAACCCCGCCAGAAGCTCCGAAAGGTACGCCGTCAACCGCACACTCCGCTCCCGTAGTACCTCGATGCCGATCTTGTCGAAGATCTCCAGCGATGTCCGCACCGGGCTCATCGAGAAGATCGGCGGGTTCGACACCTGCCACGCCTCCGCGGTCGCCGGCGGCCGGGACTCGGGCGTCATCTCGAACCGCGTCTTCGCGTCGGTGCTCCACCAGCCCTCGAACCGTGGCAGATCCGCGCCGAGATGCCGTTCGTGCACGAACGCACCGGCGATCGCGCCCGGGCCGGAGTTCAGGTACTTGTACGAGCACCACGCGGCGAAGTCCACGTCCCAGTCGTGCAACGCGAGCGGCACGTTCCCGGCCGCGTGCGCGAGGTCCCACCCGACGACCGCCCCGGCCGCATGACCGGCCTTCGTGATCGTGGGGATGTCCATCAGCTCACCGGTCAGGTAGTTCACGCCACCCAGCAGCACGAGCGCCACGTCGTTACCGAGCTGCTCGACGACATCCGCCGTACGCAGACTGTTCTCCCCCGGTCGCGGACGCAACCGGATCACCGCGTCCTCCGCGTCGTACCCGTGGAACTCGACCTGCGACCGTACGGCGTAACTGTCCGAGGGGAACGCCGCATCCTCGATGACGATCCGGTGCCGGGACCCCGTCGGCCGGTAGAACGACACCATCAACAGATGCAGGTTGACGGTGAGCGTGTTCATCACGACCGTCTCGCTCGGCAACGCGCCGACGAGCCGTGCCGCGGGACCGGTCAACAGCTCGTGGTACGGCAACCAGGGCCTGGCCGCGTCCAGATGCCCTTCGACCCCGAGCGCCGCCCACGAATCCAGGTCCTCGAGCAGCTCGGTGCGGGTCGCCTTCGGGCGCAGGCCGAGCGAGTTGCCGGCGAAGTACGCCACCTCGGGGTAGTCGCCACCCTGCGCGGGCGGTACGTCGAACAGCCCCCGGTGCCCCGGGTCCGCGGCATCGAGTCCCAGTGCCTCCGTCTCGGAAGGGGTCACGCCTCGGCGACCTCGTCGGCGGCGGCCTTGGGCGCCTCGATCACCTGCCCCTTGCCGAGCACCGTCACGCCGCCCTTGGACACCGTGAACCCGCGCTCCCGGTCGTAGTCCTGGTCGACGCCGATCTCGGTGCCGTCCGGGATCACGATGTTCTTGTCCAGGATCACGTTCTTCAGCACGACGTCCTTGCCGATCTTGCAGTTGTCCATGATCACCGAGTACTGGATGTCGGCGCCGGCGCTGACGATCACGTTCGACCCGAGCACCGAGTGGTCCACGTGCGCGCCGGACACGATCGAGCCCTGGCAGACGATCGACTCGCCGACCGTCGCGTCGTCGGTGAACTTCGCACCGGGCAGCTGCGGGTGCGAGGTGAAGATCGGCCAGTCGTTGTTGTAGAGGTTGAACACCGGCTGGATCGACACCAGGTCCATGTGCGCCTCGTGGTACGAGTCCAGCGAGCCGACGTCCCGCCAGTACGAGTGGTCCCGGTCGAGCGCACCCGGTACGTCGTTGTCCTTGAAGTCGTAGACGCCCGCCTTGCCCTCGGCAACGAGCATCGGGACG
The DNA here is from genome assembly GCF_004331345.1 of Kribbella soli. Taxonomy (GTDB): domain Bacteria; phylum Actinomycetota; class Actinomycetes; order Propionibacteriales; family Kribbellaceae; genus Kribbella; species Kribbella soli. Next base: position 402,828 of record NZ_SJJZ01000001.1, read on the forward strand.
ATGTCGCCGCCCATGTCGTGCCGCGACGCCGGGTTGGCGGCGTCCTTGCGCAGCGCCTCGACCAGCACGTCCCGGCTGAACACGTAGTTGCCCATCGACGCGAACGTCTCGTCCGGCGAGTCCGGCAGGCCCGGCGGGTCGGCCGGCTTCTCCAGGAACTCGTCGATCGCGTGCCCGTCCGCGGCAGTCTTGATCACGCCGAACTCGGTCGCCTCGGCCCGCGGCACCCGGATACCGGCCACGGTCACGCCGTTCCCGCGCTCGATGTGCGCGGCGACCATCTGCGACGCGTCCATCCGGTACACGTGGTCGGCGCCGAAGACCACGATGTACTCCGGGTCGGCGTCCTTGATCAGGTTCATCGACTGGTAGATCGCGTCCGCGCTGCCCTGGTACCACTGCGGTCCGAGCCGCTGCTGGGCCGGGACGCAGGTCACGTAGTTGCCGAGCAGGGTGGACATCCGCCAGGTCAGCGTGACGTGCCGGTCCAGCGAATGCGATTTGTACTGCGTCAGCACACAGAGATTTCGATAACCCGCATTGACCAAATTCGACAGCACGAAATCGATGAGGCGGTAACTGCCGCCGAACGGCACGGCCGGTTTGGCCCGGTCCGCCGTCAGCGGCATCAACCGCTTCCCCTCACCACCGGCCAGCACGATTCCGAGAACTCTGGGCGCCTTTGCCATGTCCGCACCTTAGCTCCGACGACCCGCGGACATAAGCGTTTGCGCGCGTCGCAACACTGGAGGGATGCCGATCCTCGTCGTACCGACCACTGCCGTTCACCGATCGTTTCTCGCGGCCTGGGACGAGCTCGGTCCGGATCATGAGCGGTGGATGGGTGCGCGGTCGATCGCCGGCGCCGAGGAGGAGTGGACCCGCGGGCAGGCGGCGGATCCCGCCGAGTTCGCCCGCCTGGTCGACGCGATCAGGACGGAGGCCGAGCCGGAGACCGAGCTGGCGGCCGGCCTCGTGCACCAGACCGTGCTGTGGTTCGTGGACGGCGTCGAGTTCCTCGGCCGGCTCTCGATCCGCCACGACCTGACACCGGCGCTCACCGAGGTCGGCGGGCACATCGGGTACTGCGTCCGCCCGTCGGCCCGGCGGCACGGGTACGCGACCCAGATGCTCACCCAGTCGCTCCCGATCGCCGGCGCGCTCGGCATCGAGCCGGCCCTGGTCACCTGCGACCTGGACAACGCCGGATCGCGCAAGGTGATCGAGGCAGCTGGTGGCGAACTGGAAGACGAACGACACGGAAAGCTGCGCTTCTGGGTGCCGACACACGTCAGTTGATGACCTATCGTCGGGCGGTATGAAGGTCGCCATCCTGACGCGTGAGTTTCCTCCGGACGTGTACGGCGGGGCTGGGGTGCACGTGGACTTCCTGGTCCGCGAACTGCGCCGGCTGATCGACGTCGACGTCCAGTGCATGGGCGAGCCCCGGAAGGGCGCGACCGCGCATTCCGAGGACGACCCGCGGATCCCGACCGCGAACGCGGCGCTGCGCATCCTCTCCACCGACCTGACCATGACTGCGGCGGTCGGCGGGGCGGACCTGGTGCACTCGCACACCTGGTACGCGAACATGGCGGGGCACTGGGCCAAGCTGCTGTACGACGTACCGCACGTGGTGACCGCGCACTCGCTGGAACCGCGCCGCCCGTGGAAGGCCGAGCAACTGGGCGGTGGGTACCGGCTGTCGAGCTGGGCCGAGCGGACCTCGTACGAGGCAGCCGACGCGGTCGTCGCGGTCAGCCGCGGGATGCGGACCGACGTACTCGACTGCTATCCGTCGATCGACCCGGCCAAGGTGCACGTGATCTCGAACGGGATCGACGCGGACTTCTACCGGCCGGATCCGTCGACGCACGTGCTCGAGCGGCTCGGGGTCGACCTCAACCGTCCGTACGTGACGTTCGTCGGCCGGATCACCCGGCAGAAGGGCGTGCCGCACCTGCTCCGAGCGGGGCTGCGTCTGGACCCGTCCGTGCAGCTCGTGCTGCTGGCCGGCGCGGCCGACACGGTCGAGCTGAAGGCCGAGACCGACGCGCTGATCGACGACCTGAAGCTGGCCCGCGACGGCGTGTTCGTGGTCTCCGAGATGCTGCCGCGTGAAGAGGTCCGGCAGGTGCTGACGCACGCGCTGGCGTTCTGCTGCCCGTCGATCTACGAGCCGCTCGGCATCGTCAACCTGGAGGCGATGGCGTGTGAGACCGCGGTCGTTGCGAGCGCGGTCGGCGGCATCCCCGAGGTCGTCGACGACGGCGTGACCGGCACTCTGGTCCCGTACGACGAGAACGACCCGGACGCCTTCGAGCGCGGTCTGGCGGACGGGATCAACGCACTGGTCGACGATCCTTCTCGAGCTGACGCGATGGGTAAGGCCGGGCGGGAACGCGCGGTCTCCGAGTTCGGCTGGGACGCCGTCGCGCAACGCACCGTCGAGCTGTACAACAGCCTGCTCGGGTAGGGGAAACACCACCCTGGTTCGGGGGATCCGCACCATTCTGTGAGCGCGTCGGCGGCGGTTGGGTTGAGGTATGACTTCTCGCCTGATCAAGACCGTCGCCGCCACGCTCGCGACCGCTGCCCTGCTCACGTTCCCGTTGTCCGCCTTCGGCGCGGTCCACCAGCCGACACTCTCCGAGGCTGCGGTCTCCAGCGTGCATGCGCCGCGTGGCGCGCTGGTCTCGGCCGTCCCGATCGCGCAGCTGACCGCAGCTCAGCTCGACGCAGCAGCCGCTGACTTCCCCGGCACGCCACGGGCGTCGTACGGCGTCACGGCGTACCGCTTGATCTATCGGACGGTCGACACCCTCGGGCGGCCGACGACGGCAAGCGGGATCGTCGTACTGCCGGACGGGCGCCGGGGTGCGCTGACCGTCGCGGAGTACCTCCACGGGACGAACGCGACCAAGGCGTACGCGGCATCAGTCGACGACACGTCGACGGATCGGCTGGTCACGGCGCTGTTCGCGGGTCAGGGACTGGTCGGCGTGGCGCCGGACTACGTCGGTCTGGGGCTGGGACCCGGCCGGCATCCGTACATCGACACGAAGACCGAGACCTCGGCGTCGGCCGACCTGCTGCTCGCGACGCGGACGTTCGCGGCCAGGCACGGAGTCGCGCTGAAACGGGACGTGCTGGTGACCGGGTTCTCGCAGGGTGGGCGAGCATCGCTGGCGTTCGGGCGCGCGCTCAGCCGCGGCGAGGTCGGGCCGTTCCGGCTCGGCGAGATCCGGGCCGTCGCGGGACCGTACGACCTGCTCGGCGAGGAGCTCCCGGCGGCCTTCGACGGGCGCGTGCTCCCGCCGACCGCGACCTTCTACCTCGGGTACTTCGTGACCGCGTGGAACCGGACCGTCGGGCTGTACGACGACCCGCGCGAGGCGTTCCAGGCGCCGTACGCGTCGACCGTCGACGGGCTGTTCGACGGGTCGCACACCGACGAGGAGGTCGTGGCCAGCCTGCCGGACTCGCCGGAGAAACTGTTCACGCCGGAGTTCGCCGCGAAGCTCCAGCATCCGAGCGGTCGGTTCCTGCGGGCCCTCCGGGCGGCGGATCAGGTCTGCCGAGACTGGACGCCGCGGGTGCCGGTGCACCTGTACAGCGGGACGAAGGACACCGACGTGGTCGCGTCCAACACCGACTCGTGCGCGGAGTCACTGCACCAGCGCGGTGCGGACGTGACGGTGCATTCGATGGGCGCCGTCGACCATTTCGGTACGGCGTTCACGGCGTACCCGGAAATCATTCGGGCCTACGCTCGCCGGGCCTGACGCTCCGATCGAGCGGCACCGCAGATACCGTCCCAGCCTGTGCCCTGTCACTCCCAGGAACAGCGAGGTACTCCCTGTTCCGCGCGCGCCGGCGAACAGTGGAGACATGACGAACTCAACCATCACCCTCGCCGAGGACCTGACCATCACCCGGATGGGGTACGGCGCGATGCAACTCGCCGGACCAGGCGTCTTCGGACCCCCCAAGGACCGCGATCAGGCGATCGCCGTACTGCGGGAGGCCGTCGCACTCGGCGTCACCCACATCGACACCAGCGACTTCTACGGGCCGACCGTGGTCAACGAAATCATCAAGGAGGCGCTGCACCCGTACCCGGCGGACCTGGTCCTGGTCACCAAGGTCGGCGCCCGGCGCGGCGACGACGCCAGCTGGATCCCGGACCTCGCACCGGACGCGCTGCGCGCCCAGGTCCACGACAACCTCGAGCACCTCGGCCTCGACGTCCTCGACGTGGTCAACCTCCGGACGGAGTTCCACGACGGTCCCGGCGAGGGTTCGATCGCCGAGCAGTTCACCGTGCTCGCCGAACTGCAGCAGGAGGGTCTGATCCGGCACCTCGGCGTCAGCGGTGTCACGATCGCGCAGATCCGCGAGGCGCAGGCGATCGCTCCGGTCCGGACCGTTCAGAACCTCTACAACCTCGTGAACCGGCAGGACGACGACGTGGTCGACTACTGCGCCGACAACGGCATCGCGTACGCCTCGTTCTTCCCGCTGGGTGGATTCACCCCGCTGCAGTCCGAGACGCTGGCGAAGGTCGCGGCCCGTCTGGACGCCACCCCGCAGCAGGTCGCCCTCGCCTGGCTCCTCCAGCGCTCCACCACCAGCGTCGTCATCCCCGGTACGTCGTCACGGGCCCATCTGCGCGAGAACGTCGCCGCGCGGGACCTCGTACTACCCGCCGACGCCATCACCGAACTTGATGCGATCGGCGCCTGACCTCCCCGGCACCGCTTTCCGGAACTTTTCTGCCGCCTGGCGCAACAAAAGTTCCGGAAATCTAGTGCCATGCGCCGCAAGTCCGCGTCGTAAGTCCGGCCCGGTGCGATCACGGCTCCCGCGCTCAGCCCGTTCAGACCCGGACCCCGCGCCCCGCGCCCCGCGCCCCGACCAGCCTCCCCAAACCGGTTCAGGGAGGCTCTTGTCTCCGACCGGGGAGCAATACTGCCCGATTCGGGCAGTATTGCTCCCCAAACCGGTTTGGGGCCGGGGAAGAGGCGGGCACCCAGTCGACTCCGGACTTATCGCACGAATTTCCGGCGCGGAAAGCTAGCGGAGTTCGCGCTGGAGCATCTGGATGAGGGCGTCGACGTCGGACTCCACCATGGGTTCGCCGGTCATGCCCATCCGGTGCAGCAGCGTGCCGATGACGATGTCGATGAAGAACAGGACGCGCTGCTCGGACAGACCGAGCGACTCGGTGAGCACCTGGCGGTACGGGTCCTGGAGCTGCGTGGAAAGGATCTCGCGCAGCCCCGGATCACCGATCGCGTCGGTGAACACCCCGGCGAACGCGGCGGCGACCCCAGGCTCCGCGATCCGCCGCGCGCCGAACCGGACCGCGGCGGCCACATCCTCCTCGCGAGTGTGCCCGACCAGTGGCAGCGGGCCGAAAGTGTCCACGAGGCACGCGGTGACGAGTGCACCCTTGGACGGCCAGCGCCGGTAGATCGTGGTCTTCGCGATCCCGGCCGCGGCGGCGATCCGATCGACCGTGGCCCGGGTGTACCCGAGCTGGTGAACCGTCCGCAGTGTCGCCGCGAACACCTCCGCGTCGACGCTGGAACGGGGCCGGCCGGGCGGCCGGGTGGTGGGAGCCATGGGCCCATCCTACTAGTTATGCTACCGTCGGTATCGATACTAATCGTAGCGAAACCGCAGGGACGGTGCCCGATGCACAGATCCGCCACCATGGCCCCACCCACGCAGCGGCCACCTCTGGGCGTCCGCCTCGTGTACTCCGTACGCAAGGAGCCCGACTACCGCTCGATGTCGCCCGCGGACCTGGCCGCGTTCGGCGAAGTAGCGAACCGGATCGTCAACTCGCGCCTCGCCCGGCTGCTCACCGGCATCCCGCACAGCGGCGTGACGATCACCTGGCAGCAGGTCCAGCTCGCCGACCGCACGATCCGCGTGCGCGTCCACCGCCCGAAGAACCCGACCGCGCGCAAGCTCCCGCTGGTGCTTCACGTGCACGGCGGCGGGTACGTCGGAACCGCGGTGCAGTGCGACTGGATCAACAGCCACGTCGCCGCCCGGGCGTCCGCGGTGGTCGTGTCCGTAGAGCACCGGCTGATGGACCACGACACCCCACTCGCCGCGATCGTCGACGACGGCTGGGACGTACTGCGGCACGTGTTCCAGCACGCCGCCGACTGGGGTGTCGACCCGACCCGGGTAGCGGTCGCCGGGGAGAGCGCCGGGTCGATGGTCGCGGCTCTGTCCGCACTGCGGGCCCGGGACGCGGGCCTGTCGCTGCGGGCCCAGGTGCTGGTCAATCCGTGCGTCGACGTGACCTCGACCGCGCTCGACTACGAGTCGGTGACGCAGTACGCCGATACTCCGACGCTCACCCGCGAAGGACTCGAGTTCTTCCGGCGTCTCGCCGTACCGGGAGAAACCGATCCGCGTCCGCTGTCGCCGCTGTACGCCGACCGCCTGGACGGGCTGCCGCCGACGCTGATGGTGATCCCGGTGCTCGATCCGGTGGCGGACCACGGCCGGGTGTACGCCGAACGCCTCCGGGAGGCGGGCACCACGGTCGAGGTCCGCGAGTACTCCAAGGCCGGGCACGCGTTCATCAGCATGCCCGGTCTCGTACCGCAGGCACGGCCGGCCCGCGACCGGCTCGTCGAGTTCCTCTGCGAGCGGTTCAGATAGTTGCCGACAGCACCCGTCAGCCGATTCCGGACGTCGGCGTGCCGGACGCCAGCCAGGTGCTGAGCAGCCGGGCGCCGGCGCCGGTCGCGCCGACGGAGTACTCGAACCGGTCGGCCGGGGACTCCGCGATCGACGACAGATCGAGGTGCACCCACGGAAGATCGCCGGCGAACGCCTTCAGGAACAGCGCCGCCGTGATCGAGCCCGGGCCCTTCGAACTGTTCACCGAGTCGGCGATCGGCGTCGAGATCAGGTCCTCGTACTCGGCCGGCAGCGGCATCCGCCACAGTTCCTCGCCGGACACCCGGCCGGCGTCCGCGAGGTTGTCCGCCAGCGCGTCGTCGGTCGCGAACATCCCGCCGTACAGCATCGCGCCGAGCGACACCTTGATCGCGCCGGTCAGCGTGGCGATGTCGACGAGTACGTCGGGCTTCAGCTCCTGCACGGCGTACGCGAGCCCGTCGGCGAGCACCAGACGGCCCTCGGCGTCGGTGTTCTTCACCTCGGTGGTGCGGCCGCCGAAGTGCCGGATCACGTCGTCCGGGCGGTACGCCGTACCGGACGGCATGTTCTCCGCGGCGCAGACCAGGCCGGTGACCCGGACGTTCGCTCCGAGGTCACGCAGCGCCGACAGCGTGGCGATCACCGAGCCGCCGCCGGTCATGTCGCGCTTCATCGACACCATGCCCTCGCGCGGCTTCAGCGACAGGCCGCCGGTGTCGTAGGTGATGCCCTTGCCGACGAGCACGACGTACGGCGTCTTCTTGTTCGCACCCTCGGGCACGTAGTCGAGCCGGATGAGCCGCGGCGGCCGGGTCGAGCCCTGGCCGACCGCGAGGATGCCGCCGAACCCGTCGGCGGCGAGCTTCTTCTCGTCCCAGACCGTCACCTCGAGCCCGGTCGCGGCGGCGACCTCGGTCGCGCGCGCGGCCAGCCAGGCCGGGTCCTTCTCGTTCGACGGGGTGATCGCGAGCTGCCGGGCCAGCCAGCCGGTGCGCCCGATCACGACACCCCGGTCGATCACCGCCTGCCGGACCGCGGCCGATCCGTCGGTCAGCGTGACAGTGCCGACGGCAGGCTTGCCCGCGTCGACCGTCTTCTGCGTGTACGAGAACGAGCCGAGCACGACGCCCTCGGCGAGCGCCTGCAGCGCCGCGTCGTCGATGCCCTCGGCAACGACAGTGGTGAGCTCGTCCTTGCCGCGGCCGAACCGCGCGATCGCCGCACCGGCGTGTCGCAGGTCCTTGGCGCTCCCGCCGCCGGCCCCGACCAGCAGGATCTCGGTCACCTCACCGGTCAGCAGCGGGTACGCCGCGGCCGCACCGGCGGACGGGGTGAACCCGGTCGCCCGCTGCACCTCGAGCAGCCGGTCGAGGTCGACGCCGAGCCGCCCCCCGGCCTCCTTCGCGGCGGCCGGCAGACCGTCCTCGTCACCGACGACAACAACCCAGGTCGACGACCCGTGCACCGGCAGACCGGGCTGCCAGGCAACGACCGGAAGACTGGGAAAAGGAGACGAACTACTGCGGCGAGCCACTGGGTCGAACCTCACTGTTTGATCAGATAGAAGCTGCATAACCGTAACGACCCCGGCCGGTGCCGCAAAGAGGGTGTCTCGGGACTCTGCGCCGTAGCGAGCAGGTGCTCGGCGGAGTGCCTCGGTGCGCTGGAGCGGAGGGGTCGATGTGGTTTCATCGTGCCCTTCGCTCCAGTGCAGCGAGGTGCCCGCCGAGTGCCGCGCAGTAGGCGCAGAGTCCCGAGACGCCCTCTCGGGCACCCACCGGGGTCGGGGTGATAGGCAGGGGGCGACCAGACCCCCTGGAGGATGTGATCAGCCGACGACGGCCTTCAGTGCGTTGCCGAGCTCGGTCGCTTCGTCGGCGTTGAGCTCGACGACGAGCCGACCGCCGCCCTCGAGCGGAACCCGCATCACGATCCCGCGGCCCTCCTTGGTGACCTCGAGCGGACCATCGCCCGTCCGCGGCTTCATCGCCGCCATGCGCGCACCCCTTCCCAGTGTCGGTGTTGAGCGACGACACCGCGCGGCAGACCGTCGCCGGCGCCGTTGCGGTGATGCGCCGTCGGCGCGTATCGCAGTGTGTATCGGACCCCATTATTCCCGATCCCAGGCCAGAGCCGTGCACCATACGGCAGACTCGAGTCTTGTGCACGCCCGTTCAGCCCTCTTCGACCTGTACGGCGACCACCTGCGCGCGCGAGGTGCGCAGGCTCCGGTCGCGGCTCTCGTCCGGCTGCTCGCGCCGCTCGGGGTCCACCCGCCCGCGGTCCGGACCGCCGTCTCCCGGATGGTCCGGCAGGGCTGGCTGGAGCCGGCCCGGATCGACGGCCAGCCCGGGTACGCGCTGACGTCCCGGGCGCGTCGCCGCCTCGACGACGCCGCCGCGCGCATCTACCGGACCGCGCCGGACGGCACGCCGGTTGTCACCGGTTCCGAGGGCCCGGGCGACTGGGACCGGCACTGGCACCTGGGCATTCTCCGCGAGGTCCCGAACGCCCGGCGCCGCGACCACCTGGCGAGCCAACTCTCCTTTCTGGGTTGGGCTCCGCTGTCCGACGGCGCCTGGGTCGGGTTGCGCAACGACGCCGAGGTGGACCAGATCCTCGGGGTGGAGGGGATCGCCGCGGATCGGTTCCGCGCCCCGGTCGACGCGGGCGCGGTCGAGTTCGCCCGGCGGGTCTGGAAACTCGACGAGCTCGGCGCGTCGTACGACGCCTGGCTGATCGAGGCGAAGGCACTCGTGGACGCCGCCGGCACGGACACAGGCGACGAGCACGCGTTCGCCGTACGGTCGGAACTGGTGCACGAGTGGCGCAAGTTCCTGTTCCTGGATCCGGGGCTTCCGGACGAGCTGCTGCCGGCCGACTGGGCGGGGACGAAGGCGGCCGAATTCTTCGATTTCCATGCAGAACGATTGGGCCCCGCGGCCGGGCGTTTCGTCGACGACTGCCTGACACAGCACTGAAAATTTCACTGACAGTCAAGGAGCTGACCACGATGAGTGATTCCGTCACGTACGCCGTATCGGAGGGTGTCGCGACTATCACGCTGAACCGGCCGGATGCGATGAACGCGCTCGACACGCCGACCAAGGTCCTGCTCCGCGACACGGTCCTGGCCGCCGCCGACGATCCGGCGGTTCGCGTCGTCGTACTGACCGGGACCGGGCGGGCGTTCTGCGTCGGGCAGGACCTGAAGGAGCACATCGGGCTGCTCCAGGCCAACGACCAGGCCGCGCTGTGGAGCACCGTGCCGGACCACTTCGCGCCGATCGCGCTCGCGCTCGCCGAGATGCCGAAGCCGGTGATCGCGGCGATCAACGGTGTGGCGGCCGGGGCCGGCGCGTCGATGGCGTTCGCGTGCGACTTCCGGGTCGTCGCCGACACCGCGGGCTTCAACCTCGCCTTCACCGGCATCGCGCTGTCCTGCGACACCGGGATCTCCTGGACGCTCCCCCGCCTGATCGGCCAGGCGAAGGCGCTCGAACTGCTCTACTTCCCCCGCACCGTCCCCGCCGCCGAAGCCCTCGACCTCGGACTGGCCACCTCGGTCGTCCCCGCCGCCGACCTGGAAACCGCGGTCGCCGACCTGGCAACCAAACTCGCAGCCGGCCCCACAGTCGCCTACGGCTCCGTCCGCCGATCCCTCAGCTACTCAGCCAGCCACACCCTCGCCGAGGCCCTCGTCTTCGAAGCCACCAAAATGCAACTAACCGGCTCCACAGAAGACCACCACAACGCCGTGTCCGCCTTCGTAGCCAAACAAAAACCCACCTTCACCGGCCGCTAAACCTCTCCCACCGCCCAGCCCGCCCCCCTCCGCCCCGCCACCCCGCGCCACCCACCGGGGGTGTGAACAGGGAGTGGGGGCGATGCACAGGGAATAACCTGTTCACCGCCCCCGGCGCGCGGGGGCAGCCCCGACAACCTGCCCGGATGCGCGGTGTCGCCAGGTCTTGTAATCGTTTACGTAAGCGATTACAACCTGACGTGTGAGGAAACTGCTGCTGCCTGTCCTGACTGTTGCCACGCTGGTCGGGAGTCTCGTCGTACCCGGATCCACCGCCGCGCCCACCGCCGAGCCGGGTGTCATCAAGCCGGCCGCCGTGCGGTCAGCGACGCTCGGTGAGGACATCAAGTACAACGTCTACCTGCCGGCTGGGTACGACGCGTCGGACCGGCGCTACCCGGTCGTCTACCTGCTGCACGGGCGCGGCGACTCGATGAGTGCCTGGACGCAGGTCAAGAGCCGGCTGGACGAACTGATCGGGAGCGGCGAGATCCCACCGACGATCGCGATCATGCCGGACGCGCCGTGGAGCAGCCGGGCGAGCTGGTACGTCGACTCGGCGTACCGAGGAACCGATCCGGGACGACCCGTCGAGACCGCGTTCTTCAAGGATCTCGTGCCGCAGATCGACGCGACGTACCGCACCATCGCGGACCGCACCGGCCGGGCCATCGCCGGCTATTCGATGGGCGGGGCCGGCGCGCTCCGCTACTCGCTGGCACATCCGGACGTGTTCGGCGCAGCGATCGCCCTCAGTCCGGCCGTGTATTTCCCGTTGCCGCCGAGCGATTCGAGCACCCGCGATTTCGGTGCCTTCGGCAAGGGTAAGGACCCGTTCGTCGAGTCGACGTACCTGAAGCTGAACTGGCCCGCCGCGCTGAAGTCGTTCGCGGCGACCGGGCTGCAGTCGCATCTGTTCCTCGCGGTCGGCGACGACGAGTACAAGAACCCGAAGCCGATCGACGCCACCCACGACCTCGACTTCGAGACGCATGTGGTGTTCAACCAGGCGGCGCGGGTGCCGACCCTCACCTCGGAGTTCCGGGTCGTCGACGGCGGGCACGACTGGGACGTCTGGGGACCGACGTTCGCCGAAGGCGCGAAGTACATCTTCCAGTACCTCGGGAAGCCGCCGGCCACGCCGATGCAGGCCGCGATCACCGGTACGCCGGGCGAGGACCGCGCCGGCGGAATCGCAACAGATGCCTCAGGCAACATTTACCAGGCGGTCGCGGCAGCGGGCGCGCTGGACGGCCAGCCGTACGCCGGCGGCACGGATGTCGCGCTGACCAAGTATCGCGCCGACGGGTCGCGCGAGTGGACGCGATCGCTGGGAACCGCTGGGACGGAACGCGCGTACGGCGTTGCTGTGGACGCGGACGGGCGGGTCGTGGTGACCGGCTACACGAACGGCGATCTGGACGGCGCACATGCGGGGAACGCCACGGACGATGCGTTCGCAGCGCAGTACGACGCTGACGGGAATCGCCGGTGGCTGACGCAGTTCGGCGTACCGGGCGTGGCGGATCGGAGCTACTCGGTGGCGATCGACGGAACCGCGGTGTACGTCGGCGGCTACACGAAGGGCGCTCTGGGCGGAGCGAACCAGGGCGACAAGGACGTGTTCGTTGCGCGGCTCGATGCGGATGGGAAGCAGGTGTGGTTGCGGCAGACCGGCAGCGCAGGCGAGGACAAGGGGATGTCGGTCGCGGTCTCGGGTGGCGCGGTTTACCTGGCCGGGATGACGGCCGGCGAACTCGGTACGTCGGCCGGCGGCATCGACGGATTCCTCGCGCGCTACTCGCCCAACGGCGATCCGGTGTGGACGAAGCAGGTCGGCACCGCTGCGTCCGACGAGGTGTGGGGCGTCGCGCCGGATCCGGCGGGCGGCGTCTATCTGACCGGCTACACAGCAGGCGATTTCGCGGGAACGTTGAGCGGAGACAAGGACATCCTGGTCGCTCGTGCCGACGCAGACGGCGTACTGACGTGGCGGGACCAGTTCGGAACGACCGGCAACGACAAGGCCGCCGCGGTGGCGGTAGATGCGAGCGGTGCGGTGTATGTCGGCGGCTTCACGGACGGATCGTTGGAGACCCCACTGGGCAAGTTCGACGGCGTACTGACGAAGTACTCACCCGACCATGCACGCAGCTGGACGCGACAGTTCGGTACGGCGGACGATGACGCGGCAGATGCTTACGCCGAAGCGAATCTGTACCTCACCACGACGTCGGTCGGGACCCAACTGTCCGGTCTGACCGCAACCGATGTGTTCCGGACGACCTTCACCACAGACGGCGCGAACAAGCTGCCGTAGAACGTTTGGTGGGCTCCACGACCGCGTTCCGGCCGGGCGAGTCACGGCCGGACAACCACCTGACAGTCGGGGAGCCCGCTGAACACCACATCACGTTCAGTGTCCGAAGCACAACTCGTTCAGCCGTTTGTCTTTTGATTCCGCCAAAGTTCCTTTTGCATCTGCAAAAGGCGTCTGCACGTGCACGCGGATTACCGGGCTATACAGGTCTTCAAGTGGTCGTTCACGATGCCGGTGGCCTGCATCAACGCGTACGCCGTGGTGGGTCCGACGAAGACGAAACCCTTCTTCTTCAAGGCCTTCGACATCGCCACGGACTCAGGAGTCGTGGCCGGTACGTCGGCCAGCGTCTTCGGAGCCGCGTGCTTCGCGGGCCGGAACGACCAGAGCAGGTCGGTGAACTCGCCTTCGGCCAGGTCGAGCAGCGCGCGGGCGTTGGAGATCGTCGCGTTGATCTTCAACCGGTTGCGGACGATGCCGGGGTCAGCCATCAACCGCTCGAAATCAGTGTCGTCGTACTTCGCGATCGTCTCCGGATCGAACTGTGCGAACGCGGCCCGGAAGTTCTCCCGTTTGCGCAGGATCGTGATCCACGACAGGCCCGACTGAAACCCCTCGAGGGTCATTCGCTCGAACAGCGCGACATCGGTGCGGATCTCCTTGCCCCACTCGGTGTCGTGATATTCGACGTACTCCGGTGCGGACGTCGCCCATCCGCAGCGCGGCTGCCCGTCCGGTCCGACGACCGTCATGCGTTGGCCTCCTTGACGAGCCGCCGGAGCGAGATCCGCATCATCACCTCGAACGCCGGGCGCACCACCGGCCAGGCGAATGCGCCCAGGCGACCGAGCGGCGGTACGACGTCCTCGGACCAGGTGAACGTGCTGCCGAAGACCGACGTACCGCGGTCGACGCCACAGAACACTCTCGGCTCGATGGCGAACGTCCCGGTGCCGCGGACGATCTTGCCGAGATGCTTCACCGTGCACTCGCGCGGTGGATCCCAGTGTGTGATGACCATGTCGTCAGTGAACCCGACGCCACCGACAGAAGTCCGCGCCGCGACTCCCCCACCGACGCCGACGCCGTCGTTGTCGGTGCCCCAGACGCGGGTGAACAGCATCCAGCGGGACTGGCGCTCCCAGTCCATCACCACGTCCCAGGCGACCTCAGGCGCCAGCAGCAACTCGACCGACGCCTCTGCGTGACAGCTCCTCGTCGCGTCCATCAGCTGGGGCGCTGATACGCCCCTTCACCCTGCTGATCCGCAGGCGGCCAGAACCGCCACCCCTCCTCGTCCCCGTCCCCAGCCGCCCCGTTGACGCCAGCCTGCTGCGCCCCCTGCTCCGGGGCCTGCTGTCCCGGGGCCTGCTGCTCCTGGGTCTGCTGCTCGACCTGCGGCTGAGGTGCGGCGGTGCGCTCGTCCGACGTCTGCTCAGGCGCCTGTGCAGTCCAGTGCTGCGACTGCGACTGAGCGGAAGCCTGCGGTGCCTCCGGAGCCTGCGGCTGCTGCAGTTGCGGTGGCTGCTGCTGTTGCGACGGCTCCTGCGGCTGCTCCTGCGGCTGCTGCAACGTCCAGTGCGCGGTGGGTGGCTCGGCGGGAGGTTCTGCAGGCGCTGGGTCCGGCTGCTGCTGGGGCTGCTGAGCGGGAGGTGCCTGATGCGGAGCCGGCGTGCGGCGTGGGGTCACCGGTTGCGACTGGGCTTCCAGTACGGCGCGCGCCTCGGCCTGCAGGCGCTCGTACTCGTCCGCGGCTGCCTGGATCGCCCGCGGCAGTTCGGTCGTCTCCGGCTCGTCGTCCGCTGCGTCGGGAGCTACGGACGCCTGCGGTACGTCGGGCGTCGCGCCCTCAGACTGCGCCGACCCAACGGATCCAGCGGAGTCGGTCGGCTCCGCGGTGTCCTCCGGGGCGGCAGGCTCAGCTGCCGGCGCAGGTTGGGCGATGGGGTCGGGACCGCCTACCAGGATCGGTGGCTGGGTGCCGGTGTCCTCGAACTCGCTCGGGTCGTACGGCCGGGAGCTGAAGCCGTGCCCGTCCGGTGCCTCGACGATCGGGGCGACGGCGCGCTCCAGGTCGGCGATCCGGCGGTCGCGTTCGGCGACCTCCTTCGCGACCCGTTCGAGCAGCGTGTCGACCTCGTCCATCCGGTAGCCGCGCACCCCGACCGCGAACCGCGCCGACTCGATATCGGTCGACGTGAGCGCTTGCCGCGCCGGCACGGTCATGTCGGGCCGGTCGTCGTACGCCGTGCTCATGGCACCCCAACGACCCGAGGCCACTACCGCTACAGCCCCGATCAACAGCACCACGATCAGCCCGAAGAACCACATCACGGGACCGATCGTGCCATGCCGGGCGAGTCAACCGCGAAAACCCCCGGGATTTGGAGGTCGCGCGAGGCGGTGACGCCGTCGCGAGCGTCGTCCCGCGGAGTGCTGGGCAAGGCGGAGGAGGGAGGCAGGACGGAGTCCTGTCGACCGACGACAACGCCGCCCAGTGCCCGCGGGACGGCGCGCAGCAGGCGTCACCGCCTCGCGCGACCTCTCAGCTCCCGTCGGAGCCGAGGCGGTGATCCCGGCGGGCCGGCTCGTTCGCGGCGTCGACCTCGCGGGCGGCCGCTGCGGCGGCCTCCTCGGCGGCCTCGTCGGCGAGTTCGCCGGCCTTGACGATGTAGCTGATCGCCTCGTCGACGTCGTCCGTGACGACGAACATCTCCAGGTCGGCGGCCGAGATCTTCCCGTCCTCGAGCATGGTTGTGCGCAGCCAGTCGACCAGCCCGCCCCAGTACGACGTACCGAACAGGACGACCGGGAACGACGTGACCTTCCGGGTCTGCGCCAGCGTGAGCGCCTCGAACATCTCGTCCAGCGTGCCGAACCCGCCCGGCATCACCACGAACCCCTGGGCGTACTTCACGAACATCGTCTTCCGGGTGAAGAAGTACCGGAAGTTCATGCCGACATCGACCCACTCGTTCAGGCCGTTCTCGAAGGGCAGTTCGATACCGAGCCCGACCGACACCCCGCCGGCCTCGGACGCGCCCTTGTTCGCGGCCTCCATCACGCCCGGTCCGCCGCCGGTGATCACGGCGTACCCGGCCTCGACCAGCTTCCGCCCGAACTCCTCGGCGGCGGCGTACATCGGGTCGTCCACCTTGGTCCGCGCCGACCCGAACACGCTGATCGCTGCCCCGAGCTCGGCCAGCATGCCGAATCCCTCGATGAACTCCGACTGGATCCGCAGCACCCGCCACGGGTCAGTGTGCACCCAGTCCGACGGCCCGCGACTGTCCAGGAGGCGCTGCTCGGACGTGGACTGCTGCACCTGGTTGCGCCGCATCGTGACCGGCCCGCGCTGCTGCTGGCCGACCGGACGGTCGGGGTGGGTTGATGGTTCTGACATGCGTCCAGGTTATTGCCTGGCCGGTAACCGGGCGCGTTCAGGCGCGGTCTGTCAACCAACTCCTCAGCCGCTGTTCACACAGCTCGATCTCGGCCTCGGGCACGAACTCGTCCTGCTTGTGCGCGTACAGCGGGTCGCCCGGCCCGTAGTTCACCGCCGGTACGCCGAGCAACGTGAACCGCGCCACGTCCGTCCACCCGAACTTCGGCTGCGGCTCCCCGCCCACCACCTGCAGGAACGCCGCCGCGGCCGGCCGCTCGAGCCCCGGGAGCCCGCCCGGCGCGGAGTCCGTCACGGTCACGTCGTACCCCTCGAAGACCTCGCGCAGGTGCGCCTCGGCCTCCGCCTCGGACCGGTTCGGCGCGAAGCGGTAGTTGATCGTCACCGTGCACAGATCCGGTACGACGTTGCCGGCGACGCCACCCGTGATCGCGACCGCGTTCAGCCCCTCGCGGTACTCGAGCCCGTCGATCGGCACCCGCCGCGGCTCGTACGCCGCCAGTCGCGCGAGCACCCCGCCCGCGGCGTGGATCGCGTTGCTACCCATCCACGAACGCGCCGAGTGCGCCCGCTCACCGCGGGTGGTGACCTCGATCCGCATCGTGCCCTGGCAGCCGGCCTCGACGACCGCGTTCGACGGCTCCATCACGACCGCGAACACGCCTTCGAGCAGTTCCGGGTTGGAGCGGGTCAGCTTGAACAGACCGTTCCGCTCGGCCTCGATCTCCTCGCAGTCGTAGAACACGTACGTGATGTCCCGGTTCGGCTCGTCGAGGGTCGCGGCGAGCCGCAGCCCGACCGCGACACCGCCCTTCATGTCGCACGCGCCGAGGCCGTGGATCAGGCCGTCGGCGCGGCGGGCCGGGAGGTTGTCGTTGAGCGGCACGGTGTCGAGGTGACCGGCGAGGACGACCCGCTCGGCGCGGCCGAGGTCGGTGCGGGCGACGACGGTGTTGCCGTGCCGGAACACCTTCAGATGCGGGTACGCCGACAACGCCGCCTCGACCTTGTCCGCGAGCTTCTCCTCCGTCCCGCTGACCGAGGAGACGTTCACCAGCGCCTCGGTCAGATCCGGCCCGGATACGGTCAGGTCCAGCTTGGTCATGGCGAGTCCTCGGTCGGGGGCAGGAAGACGCAGAATTCGTTGCCTTCGGGGTCGGCGCAGATGTGCCAGCCGATCTCGTCGTCCTTGGGCCGCAGCAGTGTCGCACCCGCGTCGAGCACCGGCTGCAGGGCGGGTGCGGTGACGTCCCAGTGCACGCGGTTCTTGACCGTCTTCGGCTCCGGGACCGGGTTGAAGACCCAGTACCTGAATGGCAGCCCGAGGACGTTCTCGAGCCAGTAGTACGGCCGGCCCGGACGGCTCGAGAAGTCGCCGCCGACCACGTTCGCCCACCAGCGGGCCTGCGCCTCCGGATCAGCCGAGTCGACGATCAGTTCCATCAGCCGGTACGCCGGGACCGTCTCGCGGACGAACCCGCAGAACTCACCGCCCTCCGGGTCGGTCAGCACCGTCCACTGCTGGGCCTCGGTCTCCGGGGACTGGATCGTCGCACCGGAGCGTTCGAGGTCCGCGATGTCACCGGCGATGACGTCGAGGTGCACGCGGTTCTTCACGGTCTTCGGCTCCGGGACCTTGCACATCCAGATGGTCTTCTCCGGGGCGTCGCCGACCAGCACGTTCGGGTTGTCGGCCGGCGCGGTCAGCCCGATCGTCCGTCCCCAGAAGGCAGCCATCTCACTCGGGCTCGCCACGTCCACACACAGGTCCTTGAACCGCGCGACGCTCATACCGCACACATTATCCGGCGGTGCGCTTGCGGTAGTGCCGGTTCACCCGCTCGCGATTCCCGCAGGCCGGCGAGCACCACGTCTGCCGCGGGTCGTCCTGCAGGAAGTACTTCACACACCGCGCCGCCGGGCAGGCCCGCAGCCGTGCGCGGTCCGGGCTCGCCAGGAAGTCGATCGCCGACCGCCCGACCGCGCCGACCAGCAACGCGATCGGGTCCTCGGTCCGGTACGCCCATCGCACAACCGGCTCGTCCACCCATTCCAACTCCGTCGTACCCAACCGCTCCGCCGCCCGGTTCACCATCCGCAGCGCATCCTCGACCGTCATCAACCGCGCGGCATCCGCCTTACTAGGAGCCCCAGGAGCAACCGCCCGAGCAAACAACGCCCGCACCGCCCCCCGAATCCGCACCAGCTCCTCCCACAGGTTGGGGAGGATTTCTGCCCGATCCGGGCGCAAAAACCTCCCCAAGTCGGACTCGGCCCCCAACACGTGCGCAACCAACAGGTCGTGCTCGGTGAGCCAGGCAGCTGCCTCCTCCGGAGTGGAGAGCAGGTCCGCGACGCCACCGTGACCGTCGTGCTTGATCGTGGCGGCTAAAGCGAAGGCGAGCGTGGTCATCTGATGATACTAATGGGATATTCGACTGATGGCATGTGAATGAAGGAGCTGCTGTGGCCCTGAATGAAGTACGTGCGATTGCCGGTCAGCTGCTCGCGCTGACGGGAGATCTCGACGACGACGCCGCACGTGCCGGGTCGGGCCTGCCCGGGTGGTCGCGTGGTCATGTGATCACCCACGTCGCGAACTTCTCCGAGGCGATGACGCGTCAGGTCGACGAGGCGCTGCAGGGACGCCTCATCGAGGTGTACGACGGTGGGCGCCCGGCGCGGGATGCCGCGATCGAGGCCGGCGCCGACCGTCCCGCCGCCGAGCTCCGGTCCCACCTGACGCAGGCCGTCACCACGTTGCTCGCCTCCTGGGACAAGGTCGGCCCCACCGACTGGCCGCTCCCGATCCTGCACCGCAACAGCAACCTCTCCGCGGGCCTGCAGGCCACGTGGCGCGAACTCACCATCCACACCACAGACCTCGACCTCGGCATCACCGCCACCACCTGGTCCGACGACTTCTGCCTGCACCTGCTCGACTTCCTCCGCGCCCGCACCCCCGACAACACCCACCTGATCCTCAAGTCCCCCACCATCACCTGGGACAACGGCACCGGAGAGGACATCACCCTCGAAGGCGCCCTCACCGACCTAACCGCCTGGTACGCCGGCCGCCCAACCCCAGGCCCCATCACAGGCTCAACCCCGGACCTCCTCGCCTGGCCGTGACCTTTCCGGAAAGCGGTTAGTTCACCGTGAAGTCGTCTAGCTGGATCCAAGTGTCGAGGTTGGGGGCGTTGAAGCCGGCGTAGACGGTGAGTTCGTGGACGTTGGGCGGGACCTTCACCGTGACCTCGTGGTGCACGTAGCCGGTGCCGGCGCCGAAGGTGGTGCTTGCGAGGTCGGTCGTTCCGGCGCGGACGCCGAAGCGGCCCTGGTCGGCGGGGAGGTTCGCTGACGCGTTGATCCAGGAGCCGAACGTGTACGTCGTACCGGGGACAACAGGCACGGTCTGGTACAGCGCGCTCCATCCCGTACACGTGCAGCGGATCCAGCCGTTGTTGGCGCCGGAGTGCGCGAAGCCGAGGCCGCGGTCGACGCCGTTGGCCGCTTTACCTTCGAAGAGCCACGCCGGCTTGCCGCCGACGGTGCCTTCGAACCCACCGTCGGCGAACTGCGACACGTAGCGAACAGCAACCTCAGAAGCAGTCGAGTACGAACGCGTCCCACCGGGCAGGCCGAACACCCGGACCCCGTCCGTCTCCTGCACCGGGAAGGTGATCGTGTACGTCGTGTTCGCACCGGCCGACGCATCGCCCGGGTACGTCGGCGACACGGTCTGCGACCCGACCTCGACCCACTGCCCGTTCTGGCGAACCTGGACCCGCGGCCGCCCGGTGAAGTACCCGCCCTCGGCCGACACCGCCCCGGACGTGAACTCCACGTTGTTCACCTTGTGCCGCGCGGGCCACTCGTACCCCCACCACGACGCACCCTTCACCTCGTCGTCGAAGTCGGACTCGCTCCCAGCCCGAGAGCCGTCGTTCAGCACCGCGAGACTGCCCGACTGCGTGGATTTGGAGATCGCGACAGCGCCGGTCGAAGCAGCAGCGAGGTTGTCCGATCCCGGGAGGTTCGAGGCCGGCGTACCGACGGACGGCGTCAGGACCAGCTTGCGCAGGTTGAAGTTGTAGACCGACGTACCGATTCCGCCTCCACCGCACGGGCACACGTTCGCCTGCAGGTACATCGTCTTACCGTCCGGCTGCACGAACTTCGACGGGATCGTCACGCCGTACCCGCCGTACTTCGAGGTCGACCACGGATACCCGCCGAAGTCCTTCGAGAGGAAGTGTTTCCACGGCCCCCACGGCGTCGGCGACTCGTAGAACTCGAAGGTGTACTCCGTCCACGACGTGTACACGTACCGCTTCTGCTGGGGCAGGTACGTCACGCCGCCCTGACTGATCACGCTCAGATTGGAGGCGTTCGTCCCGTACGTCTGCGCGTACAACCGCCGCGGGTCGTTGAGCACCGGCTTGCGATCGGCGATCTTCGCGGACCACCCGGACCCGGTGTAGAACTTCCACGCGCTCCTGTCCTGCACGTCACGCTTGGGCACCCGCGCCAGGAACACGCTCTGCGGATCGGGGACCGTGTCGTCGAACGAGTCCCGCCAGTTCCCGTCCAGCCCGTACGCGTACACATAGCCGTCGGGCCCGGCGGCTCCGCCCTTGCCGAAGTCCGCGAACCAGATCGTCGTGAACACATGGTCCGCGAACATCGGCTTCGACTTGTCCCACGTCCACGTCCGCCCGTGGTCGGTCGACTTCAGGATCGTCGCCGCCGGTACGTCGTTGAAGTCGAGCGCGAGGTCCTGGACGGCGAGGTACAGAGTGTCGCCGACGCACACCATCCCGGTCGGCTTCCGGTTGTACCCGGCACCGCTCCAGACGGACCCGACCTGATCCCCACGAGAGATCGTTGCCCCGGACAAGTTTCCCGGCGTACCGGTGATCTCGCTGACCGCGATGTCGGCGAAGTCGCCGTCGACGCTGAACCCCTTGCCGTCACCGTTCGCGGCGTAGAGCTTGTCGTTGCCGGCCCAGCACGACGGCCACAGGTCGCCGTCGCTCTTGCTCGGCGTGCCTTTCGCCTCCACCTGGGCAGTGCCGATCGCGTTCACGGTGGCGACCTCCTGGGGATTCGAGGACTGGGTCAGGAGTGTCGCCGTTCCGAAGACCAGCGGCAGGACAGCGAGCAAGGCCCCACGCTTCATGAGCTATCCCTTCAAGGTTTGGTACCAGTACGCGACCGACGACCAGTCGTCGCTGCGCTTGTTGGCGTGCCCGTGCTCGATGGTCACGCGGATCGAGCTGAAGAACGTGATCGGATCCTCGACGTGGAAGCGGTACAGCGAGATCTCGCCGCTCCAGTTGGCTCCGCCAGGCAGCGTGATCCCGTGGTACGGCGCGGAGTACGGCTCACTCGGGCACCATGCGGTGTTGAAGTAGTCCTCGGTCCCCGTGCCGTGCAGTGACGGCGGGAACGGCTCGCCGTCGATGAAGATCATGTCGTCGCCCTCGCCGTACCAGTTCCACTCGGCCGACTCGCGCAGGTTCCGGATGCTCACGACGCACCCGACGTAATGCCCCTTGCCCTCGGTGTCGAGGACGACGTAGTTCCCGTCGCCGGACAGATTCGTCCCCTCGACCTGGTACTGGCGCAACGTCTCGGAGCCCTGCGGTACGCCGTCCGTCGGATGCTGCCTGTTGTACGACGCATGGAAGTACCCGAGCCCGTCCTGCGCGCCGTCGAACAGCTCGTAGTCGACGTAGTAGTAGAAGAACACCGGAGCCGCCGTGAGCTCCGAGACGATCTCGACCTTCGCTCGGGAGGCAAAGGGCATGTGGAACCAGCAGTTGAAACCCTTCCCGTCCTGCGGGCTCATCTGCAGCGGTGCGCTGACGAAGTTGACGGTCTTCCCGTGCCCGACGCCGAAGAAGTCGCCCAACGGCGCGAGCACACTGGGTTGATCGGAGTCCTCCCAGGTGATGCGCAGGATCAGCTTCCGCAGGTAGTCCCCATCGACCTCGTCGGGACCCCACGCACTGTCTCGCGCGACGGTGCACCAGATGTGGTTGATCGATCCGGGCCCGTCGATCTCCGCCAGTACGGCGGTCTCACCCGGACGGATCGTCAGTCGGTCGTCGTTGCCACCCGTCCGGTCCCAGCTGGACGCCCGGCGGCGCTTGGAGTCCCGTAGTCGAGGCAGATCACGAAGACTGCTCCCGTAGTCGCCGTACATATGAGCCTTTCACCTGAGCCTTCTCCTTGAGTCCGGTCGCCTTCATCGCGTCGACGAACCGGCGCCGGCCCGCGACGAACACCACGACCGTGCGCTTCGAGGGGCAATCGATTTCTCGCAATCTACGATCGGCGACCGGGGCGGTCAAGGGGCGACGGGGAGACGATGTGATCAACTCCGGCAATTCCCGCGTGTACACAAGGCTTTCGACCTGGGCGCAGCCGTTGACACCACCCGATCCCACTGCCTAATCTGCGGAAATCGATTTCTGAGATGAGAGGCACTGGGATGTCAGTTGTGCCGAACCGTGCGTCCGCCCACCGCACGGCCGACGAGCTGTCCAGAGACCTGGTGGCACGGGGACTGCAGGCGGCGCGGGACGCCATCGAGACCGAGGCCGCTGCTGTTTCGGCGCTCGCCGACCGCCTGGACGGGGTGTTCCTGGAGGTACTGACCGCGGTTGCCCGGTGCGAAGGCCACCTGGTGGTGACCGGCCTCGGCAAGTCCGGCCTGGTCGGACGGAAGATCGCCGCGACGCTCGCGAGCACAGGTACTCCGGCGACGTTCATCCACTCCGGCGACGCGTTGCACGGGGACTCCGGCGCCGTGACGACCCGCGATCTCGTGCTGGCATTGTCAGCGTCCGGAGAAACGGCCGAGGTGTGCGAGTTCGCCCGGATGTTGCGGGACCGGCAGATCCCGGTGATCGCGATGACCGGTCGCGAGGAGTCGACGCTGGCGCAGCTGGCGACGTACACGCTGGACACGATGGTGCTCCGCGAGGCGGATCCGTTGAACCTGGCGCCGACCGCGTCGACGACCGCCTCGTTGGCGATGGGCGACGCGCTGGCGTGTGCGCTCGTCGTACTGCGGGAGTTCAGTCATCACGACTTCGCGCAGTTCCATCCGTCCGGTGCCCTGGGCAAGCGTCTCTCGGAGGACCAGGCATGACCGATGTCTGTGTGCTCGGATCGTTCATGAAGGACCTGGTCGCGTCGGCGGAGCGGCGGCCGTTGCCGGGCGAGACGTTGCACGGCACCGGGTTCGCGGAATTCCTCGGCGGCAAGGGCGTGAACCAGGCGATCGCGGCGGCCCGGATGGGTGCGCGGACGGCGATCGTCGGGACGATCGGCGAGGATCGGTACGGCGAGGAGTTCCTGGAACTGCTGTCGGCGAACGGGGTCGACACCTCGTGGGTGGTGCGACACCCGTCGCTCGGCACCGGGGTGGGGCTGCCGCTGGTGCTGCCGGACGGCGGGAACTCGATCATCATCGTGTCCCGCGCGAACGCGGCGATCACAGCATTGGACGTCGAGGCCGCCACCGACGTACTGACCGCGAGCAAGGTGCTGAGCGTGCAACTCGAGCTCCCGGTCGAGGCGAGCCACACCGCCCTTCGGCTCGCCTCGGCCGCGGGCGTCACCACGATCCTCACGCCTGCGCCGGTCGGCCCGGTCGACCCGACGCTGGGGTCGTACGTCGACATCCTGGTGCCGAACGAGGTGGAGGCGGCGGCGCTCACCGGGCTGAACTGCGACGACGAGTCGCAGGTGCCGATGATCGCGCGCAAACTCGCCGAGGACTGGGACCTGCGGGCCTGTGTGGTGACGCTCGGAGCTCGGGGTGCCTATGTCCTGGACCGGGTCGGCGGGTTCGAGGAGCGGATCAGCGCGCACGAGGTCGACACCGTCGACACGGTCGGCGCCGGCGACGCGTTCTGCGGTTCCCTGGCCGCGTCACTCGCGGACGGGGCCGGCCTGGTGGACGCCGTACGACTGGCGAACGCGGCGGGTGCCCTGTCCACCACAGTGCACGGCGCCGCCGACTCCGCACCTTCCCAGGCCGCGGCGCTCGCACTACTGGAAGGCGTTACGTCGGCATCATGAGATCCTTTGGTCGGGATCGGAGTTAGAGTGCGATCCAGACGACCATCGGATCTCCAGCGGGGAGCGGGTATGACGACGATCTACGACGTAGCGCGTAGGTCGGGGGTGTCACCGGCGACGGTGTCACGCGTGCTGAGCGGCCGGCGGAACGTGGACCCCGAGCTGTCCGAGAAGGTCCGGGCCGCGGTCGCGGAACTCGGCTACCGCCCGAACGGGGTCGCGCGGAACCTGCGCAAGTCGTCGACGAACCTCTGGGCGGTCGTCATCTCGGACATCGAGAACCCGTTCTTCACCTCGCTCGTCCGCGGGCTCGAGGACGTCGCGCAGACCGAGGGGTACCACGTCGTCCTCTGCAACTCCGACGAGGATTCCGCGAAGGAAGCGGCGTACGCGTCGGCGGTCCTGACCGACCAGATGGCCGGCGTGGTGATCTCCCCGACGTCGACGGCCGAGGGCGTCCACCTGCTCGCGAACGCGAAGATCCCGCTCGTGATGATCGACCGCCGCGTCGAAGGCGTCGAGGCCGACACCGTGCTGGTCGACAACGAGCACGGCGCCTTCGAGGGCGTCAAACACCTGATCGACGGCGGGTACCGGCGGATCGCCTGCATCACCGGCCCGCGCAAGGTGTCGACGGCGATGGACCGGCTGGCCGGGTACCGGTCGGCGCTGCGGGCCGGCGGGATCCGGTACGACAAGGACCTGGTCCGGCACGCCGACTTCCGCGAGGCCGGCGGGTACGCCGCGATGGAAAGCCTGCTCGAACTCCCCGATCCGCCCGAGGCGCTGTTCGCCACCAACAACCTGATGACCGTCGGCGCCCTGGAATGCCTGGCGAAGAAGGGCTTGCGCGCGCCGGACGACATCGCGATCGTGGGCTTCGACGACATACCGTGGGCGGACCTCGTCATCCCCAGCCTCACCACGGTCGCCCAACCCACCTACGAGCTGGGCCGCACCGCCGGCATGCTGCTGAAGGACCGCACCGCCTCCCCCGGCCGCCCGCCCTCCACCGTCACCCTCCGCACCGAACTCCACATCCGAGCCACCTCAGCCCCCAAGAAGTAGTCCGGCCGTCAGTCCAGGAGTTCTAGTTGGGCGAGGGTTGTTGGGGTCGGGGTGGTTAGGCGGTAGTGCTGGTATTCGCCGGGGGTTTTGATGGTGAAGGGGCGGGTTTGGCGGGGCCAGGGGAAGGTTTGGTTGGTGCGTTCGTCGAGGACGGTCCACGTGGTGCCGTCGGTGGAGGCTTCTAGTTGCCAGGTGGTGGGGGCCGCCGCGGAGCCCGACGTGAGGGTGTAGAGGGTCGGGGTTGCGGGGGCGGGGAGGGACCACGTGGTTACCGGGTCGATGGTGGTTTCGGTGGTGGACGTGTCGTCGAACAGGGGGTTGTTCGGGTCTACCGGGATCAGGTCGAGGAGGGGCGTGGGGACGGTGTCGTCGGAGGTGAGCGCCGGCGGGAGTTCCAGCGTCGCCCAGTCGGACGGCTCGGCGCCCAGCGTGAAGTGGAGTTGACCGGCGGCAGTCAGGTCCGCGTGGGTGATTGATGCTATGGACAACTGCTTGCCGTCGACCTGGAGCTCTTGCACATAAGGGTGTTCGGGGTTGGCAGCAGTGATCGTGATGGGCGTGCCGCCGAGCGGGCTGACGACCGTACGGCGGAACAGTGGCGAGCCGATCGCGTACTCGGGAGCACCGACCCGGAGCGGGTAGAGACCGAGTGCGGCGAACAGGTACCACGCGGACATTTCACCGTTGTCCTCGTCGCCCGGGTACCCCTGCCCGATCTGCTCACCGACGTACAGCCGGTCGAGGACCTCGCGGGCGATCGCCTGGGTCTTGGCCGGCGTACCGGTGTAGTTGTACATCCAGGCGATGTGGTGCGCCGGCTGGTTCGAGAAGCCGAACTGGCCCATCCGGACCGCCTGGGCCTCGACCATCTCGTGGATGACGATCGAGTACGTGCCCTTCTTCATCGCGAGTTCGGGCGTCGCGAAGAACGCGTCGAGCTTCGCCTCCAGACCGCGTGGCCCGCCGTACAGGTTGGCCAGGCCGCGTGGGTCGTGCGCGACGTGGAACGCGAAGTTCCAGCCGTCGGTCTCGGTGAAGTCGCCGCCCCACTCCTCGGGGTCGAAGTCGGTGGGCGCCTTGGCGAAGGTGCCGTCCGGACGACGCCCCTGGAAGAAGTTGATGTCGTTGTCGAACAGCAGCACGTAGTTCAGCGACCGGCGGCGCAGGTACTCCGCTTCCTCCAGCAGCTGATCACGACGCTCGGGGTAGACGTCGGCCAGGCGAGCGGCCATCTCCGCCAGCGCGAAGTCGTTCAGGTACGCCTCGAGCGACCACGACACGCTCTCCTCGGTGTCGGTGCTCACGTACCCGGCGAAGAACCCGGTCTCGACGCCCTTCCGCCCGACCTCGGTCGCCTCCGGCGCGACGGTCGCGTTCCGCAGCCCGGCGTCGTACGTCGCCAACGGGTCCGGCAACGCCACGCCCTTGAGGTAGGCGTCCGCGAACGACACGTCGGAGCTCGTCCCGGTCATGCAGTCCGCGTACCCGGGCGAGGACCAGCGAGCGATCCAGCCACCGTCGCGGTACTGCTGCACGAACCCGTCGACCAGCTCCGCGGCCAGCGCCGGGTAGAAGAACGCGTACGCCGGCCACGCGGTCCGGTACGTGTCCCAGAACCCGCTGTTCACGTACATCTTCCCGGCCTTCACGACCGCATTGGTCTCGCGTGCGGTCGCCGTACCGTCCGTCGGCAGGACCGGGCTCGCATAGCGGTACTCCGGTGCGTCCGACGTACCCGCGTTCTCGAAGTGTGAGTTCGGGTAGAGGTTGAGCCGGTACAGGTTGCCGTACACGGTCCGCAGCTGCGGCGGTGTCGCGCCCTCCGGCCGGATCACCTGCAGGCGCTCGTTCCACACCGCGTTGGCGGCGGCCTGGATCTCCTCGAAGGACCGCCCCTCGAGCTCGAGATACACGTTGTGCCGCGCCTGGTCGACGCCGATGAACGACGTCGCGATCCGCAGTGTCACCTCAGGTACGTCGAACGTCGCGGCGCGGGCGTTGGCGCGACCACCGCGCGCTTGGCCGAAGGCGGTGGGAACCGTCGAGAACTCGCCGTAGCAGTACATCCGGGTGCGACCGGTTTCGGAGCCGTTCTCAACCCATCCGGTGACCGCGTTCCCGTCGTACTCGAAGGCGCCGTTCTCGTCGATCGTGTCGAAGATCAGGTGCCGTCCGGGCGCGTCCTCGGGGAACGTGAAGCGGAAGATCGCGCCGTGGTCGGTCGGGGTGAGCTCCGCGCGGACACCGTTCGCGAGGTCGACCGCGTACAGATCGGGGCGGGCGGTCTCGTCGTCGTGGCTGAAAGCGGCGGCGCGCTCGGCGGGGTCGCCCAGCGGCTCGGCGGCGGCGACCGGCATGATCGTCAGCTGATCGCGGTCGCCCATCCACGGGCTCGGCTGGTGGGAGAACGTGAGGCCCTGCAGCTCGGGACGGTTGTCCGCGTTGTTGGCGCGGTGGTACTCGTACGGCCAGCGGTGCGTCGAGGCGTTCGTGACCGGCGTCAGGAAGTTGAACCCGTTCGGCCAGGCGGTGATCGGCAGCGTGTTGCCGCGGGAGAAGTCGTGGCTGGCGTTCGTCCCGCGGCGCGTGTCGACGTACGCCGCCAGGTCCGACCCATCGGGCTCCGCCGGCGCCGGGCCGATCTCGACGTCGTCGATCCATCCCGCGAACTCGTGGCCCGCCTCGGGCGCATCCACCACGAGTACGACCTGCGCGATCGTCTGCCCCGCAGCCGCGGTCAGATCGACCTGTACGTCGTTCCACTGGTCGGCGTACAGGATCTTCGCGGCGCCCTGCCCCGCGGCGTCAGCAGTCTTCCCGTACTGGTCCAGGGCCCCGTCCAGCCGCGTCCCGTCCGCAAACACCACCTCGACCGCCACGTACGTCGCCGAGTAGGTCAGCCCCGCGTCGAGCTCCGGATAGACCTTGTATCGCAACCGATCCCCCGCCGCGACCACCCGTCCCCCACCAGGCAGCTCAACCTCGCGCCGCCCACCCGTCGTCCCGGAGTACCGAGTCCCGTCAACGCTCGTGAACCCCGCCCGCGAACTAGTCGGTCCACCGGGCCCGCCACCAGTCTCAATCATCACGCCACAATCCTACGAACCACCGCCCCACCCCCGGCGAACTGTTTCCATCGTGGACTGGATGGCCCGCTTTCCGGAAAGAAATCTGCACCTGGCGGCAGAAATGTTCCGGAGATCGTCCGTACCAGCGATCAGTGGGGTGGATCGGGTGAGGTGTTTCCGGCCTGGATCCAGGTCACGTAGTCGCGGGCGATCTGCTCGTGCGGGCGGAGGTGGAGGCCGGCGTGTAGGGCGTTGGTGTTGTTGAGTTGGAAGGTGCCGTCGTTGGTGCCGTCGTGGGGGAGGTGGAAGCGGTCTTCGGTCGGGGACCAGTTGACGGGCTGCGGATCGGGTACGGCGGAGCGCCAGGCCTCGGCCAACTCGGTCATCGTGTGGGTGGGGCTTACTGCGTTGAACGGGCCGGGGATGCGGTTGGTGGTGAGGTGGAGGAGGAAGGCGGCCAGGTCGCGGGCGTCGATGTACTGGATGGGCTGGTCGGGGCGGGCGGCGCATTCCAGCGGGAGGTTGTGGGCCAGCGCCCAGCCCCAGTTGCCGAAGTCGGGGTTGTAGGGGCCGACGACGAAGCCGGAGCGTACGGCGGCGGTGCGGTCGCCGAAGGTGGCGGTGAGCAACGATTCGTTGCGGACCTTCGACGGGCCGTAGAGGTCCATCGTGAAGTGGTCCTCGGGGGCGTCGGCCGGCCACGGCAGCAGCGGCGCGGACTCCGTCATACCGGGCGTGGTCTTGCTCGCGTACACGGCGATCGAAGACATGTACGTGTACTGGCCGCAGCGGTCGCGGAGTACGGACGCGCTGAGCGAGACGTCCCGGACCAGGAGGCCGGACATGTCGATCACGCCGTCCCATTCGCCGTCAGCGAGGGCCTCCGGCGCGGCGCGGTCGCCGACGATCCGGCGTACGGACGGGAAGAGCCCGGGGTTCGTCTGCCCGCGGTTGAACAGCGTCACCTCGTGACCGTCCAACAAAGCAGCCTCGACGACGTGCCGCCCGAGATTCTTGGTGCCCCCGAGCACGAGCAGCCTCATGCCAGCGCCCCGACGACGTCCTCGAGTTCGCTCAGCAGCCCGTCGATCCAGCCCGCGGACTCGGGGATCGTCCGCAGACCTTCCTCGACGATGAATCTCAGCGCCACCAGGTAGAAGCAGCCACCACCGACGAGCATCTGCCGCTCGACCACCGCAGGATTCCCGCCGGCCGCATCGAGGTAGTGGGCAACGATCGGCGCCCGGTCGTGGCCGAGGGCAACGGCGTCGCGAACCAGGGTGTAGAGATCGCTCAGATGCGGCGCCCCATAGGCCCCGGGCCAGTCGATCGCGGTCCACCGCGTTCCGTCGGTGACCAGGTTCTTCGGCACGTAGTCGCCGTGCACCACGGCCGTCGGCGCGTCCCGGTGCAGTCCGGAAAGCGCCTCGGTGAGCGGACCGAGATCGAACCCGATCCGTCCGATCCGGTCCGCCAGCTCCTTGACCCGCTCCGGCGGGAACTCGCTCGGCCCGTCCACCGGGCGTTTCCGGATCCTCGCGAGCAGCTCCGCGGTCGCCGCGAACCCTTCGGCGGTCGGCTCCTGCTCCAGCGTCACCCGCCCGACATCCTCCAACACCACCACGCCTGCCCCGCCGGACCGATACCGGTGAATCAGTGCAGGCGCCGGCAGCTCCAGCGGTACGACGAACCGCTCGTACGCCGCTGCCTCGTCGGCCTGCCCGTCGGTGCCCCGCTTGACGATCACGCTGTTCAGCCCGAACGACAGCCGCCACACCTCGGAGGATCCCCACTGCCGGAGCAACTCCCCGTGCAGCTCCGCGACGGCGGGCGCCTTGGTGGCTTCCAGAACCGGATCGGACACGTCATCGAGCCAAGCAGGAAGCATCCGAAAAGTAGACCATGGTCCGACCGCCGGGCGCCGCCGAATTAGGGTGTGGGTATGACGGAGAACGCCACGCACGCCTGGGGCTTCGGCCTCGCCACCGTTACGACCGCTGGGGACGTCCTGGACGTCTGGTACCCGGCGCCCGAGCTCGGAACGCAGCCCGAGGACGCGAAGGCCCCAGCGGAGCTGGTCGCGGCCGAGGGTAACGACGAGCTCCGGCAGGTACGGCGTGAGGTCGTGGCGACCGAGATCGCGCTGGACGCGGCCCCGAGCGGTACGGCGGATGCGTACCTCCGGCTGCACCTCCTGAGCCACCGTCTGGTCCGCCCGCACGGCGTGAACCTGGACGGCATCTTCGCCGCCCTCCCGAACAACGCGTGGACGTCGCACGGCCCGGTCCCGGTCGAGGAGATCGAGAACGTGCGGCTGCGGGCCCGCGCGGCGGGTCAGCACCTGAGCGTCACGAGCGTGGACAAGTTCCCGCGGATGACGGACTACGTCGTACCGTCCGGGGTCCGGATCGGCGACGCGGACCGGGTCCGCCTGGGCGCGCACCTCGCGGAAGGTACGACGGTCATGCACGAGGGGTTCGTGAACTTCAACGCCGGCACGCTCGGTACGTCGATGGTCGAGGGACGGATCGTCGCCGGTGTCGTGGTCGACGACGGCAGCGACATCGGCGCGGGCGCGTCGATCATGGGCACGCTGTCCGGCGGCGGCAAGCAGGTCGTCTCGATCGGCAAGCGCTGCCTGCTCGGCGCGAACGGCGGTACCGGCATCTCGCTCGGCGACGACTGCGTGGTCGAGGCGGGGCTGTACGTGACCGCCGGCACCAAGGTCACCCTCCCGGACGGCAGCGTGGTCAAGGCCCGCGACCTGTCCGGACAGCCCGGACTGCTCTTCATCCGCAACTCGGTCACCGGCGCCGTCGAGGCCCGCCCACGCAAGGGCGAAGGCATCACCCTCAACGAGGCCCTGCACGCCAACGCCTGACCGTCCGAAAGTATGAATTTGCGAACCGTCGTGAGGCTGCACACGTCAACCAGATCGTGAACGCGGAACTAGTCCCCCGCCCCCAGACGTTCGGAGCGGTATGCCGGTGAAGCGTGGTGCCCTGGTGGCCGTGGGTGGCATTGGCGTGCTCGCCCTGACGGTCGGGGTCGGCATCGCCTGGCTCGGCGGGAAGCACGTCGGGAACCTCCTGCCGCCGACCGAGGAGTGCACGGCGACGGTCGGCGGGCAGATGGTCGTGGTCGACTTCGAGCAGGCCGAGTCCGCGGCGATCATCGCGGGCGTCGCCGTACGGCGGGGTCTCCCGGCCCGCGCGGCGACGATCGCGCTCGCCACGGCGTACCAGGAATCCGGACTGCGCAACCTGGCGCACGGTGACCGGGACTCGCTCGGGCTGTTCCAGCAACGGCCGTCACAGGGCTGGGGTACGGCGGCTCAGGTGCGGGACCCGCACTACGCGGCCGGGAAGTTCTACGACGCGCTCGTGAAGATCAAGAACTACCAGAAGCTCGCGATCACGGTCGCGGCCGACCGGGTGCAGCGCAGTGCGTTCCCGAACGCGTACGCCGACCACGAGGCGGACGCCCGCGTCCTGGCGTCGGCGCTGACCGGGCAGTCGAAGAGCGTCTTCAGTTGCACCGTGAACACCGACGCGGTGCAGCAGGAGGCGATGGGCAGCAACGGGCTCACACCGCGCGCGGACGCCGTACGGAAGGACCTCATCCGGACGTTCGGGACGCTGTCGACCGGCGGGTACGCCGTGGGCGGGGTGAACTCCGGGCACATGGAGGGATCGGCGCACTACGACGGGCGGGCGGTCGACGTGTTCGTCCGGCCGATCTCGACGGCCAACACCACGAAGGGCTGGGCGATGGCGCAGTACCTGGTCGCCCGGGCGGACCTGCTGAAGATCAAGACGGTCATCTTCAGCGACAAGATCTGGACCGCCGGCGGCCGGTCGGACTCCGGCTGGCGGGACTACACCCCACCCGAACGCTCCGGCGACCCGAAGATCCTCCGCCACCTCGACCACGTCCACGTGGACGTCCTCGACCAATAACACAACGTCCGAAGAAACGTGCGCTCCAGGCCACGAATCTTCGGACGTTGTGTGATGAAGTGCTTACTCGTCGTGTTCCTGCGGCGGCAGGGCCGCGATGAACGGGTGGTCCTTGTCGATCTTGCCGAGCTTGGACGCACCGCCCGGGGAACCGAGGTCGTTGAAGAAGTCGACGTTCGCGGTGTAGTAGTCCTTCCACTGCTCCGGGGTGTCGTCCTCGTAATAGATCGCCTCTACCGGGCAGACCGGCTCGCAGGCTCCGCAGTCGACGCACTCGTCGGGGTGGATGTACAGCATCCGGTTGCCCTCGTAGATGCAGTCGACGGGGCACTCCTCGACACAGGCGAGGTCCTTCAGGTCAACACACGGCTGCGCGATGACGTAGGTCACTGCTACTCCTCCTATGGCAGGCAAGCGCAGACCGGGACTGGGGTGCTGCGATGCGGTGGTGCACGGTGTCTCTAGTATCACGGTAGTACGTCGCCCACTGTGCCAGGAGTCCGGATCGTGTCAGGCCTGCGAGTCCGTGATATCGGCCACCGTGTCGTCGTCCGTCACCGGATACCGGGCGGTCTGACCGACGTCATCGGCGTTCTGCAGGCCTGGACCCCCGAACTCGTCACTGTCCGCCACGCCGACGGCGCATTACACGAGATCCCGGCCTCCGACGTGACCGCGGCCAAGACCATCCCCGAGATGCCGCTCCGCCCGGTGGACGTCGACCAGCTCTTCCTCACCACCGCACTGGGCCGCCCAGCCGTCGAGACGGCACACGTCGGCCACTGGTTGCTCCGGGCATCCTCCGGCTGGACGGGCCGCGGCAACTCGCTCCTCCCGGCGGGCAGCCCCGGGATGCCCGTGGCCGACGCGCTCAAGCACGCCGAGACGTTCTACGACGAGCGCGACCTGCCGCCGCTGGCGCTGATCCGGATCGGAAGCCCCGAGGACGAGGCACTCCGCGCGTGCGGGTGGGTCGACGCGCGACCCGGGCAGTCCGACGTACTCGTCATGCACACCACGCTCGACCACGTGAACGCTGCACCGGAGTACGACGTACAGCTCGACGAGCATCCTGGTGACGCCTGGTACGCCGCTGCCTTCGAGGGGCCGGTGCCCGCGCCGGCGTCGAAGGTGCTGGAGGGTGCACCGAAGGCCATGTTCGCCTCGATCACCCTGGACGGTCGGATCGTGGCCGTCGGACGTGGCTCGATGACCGGTCACTGGCTGGGCGTCGACGCGATCCGCGTGAACTCCGCGTACCGCCGCCGCGGCTTGGGCACCGCCGTTCTGCAGGGCCTGGCCCGGTGGTCGGGTTCCCTGGGTGGCCGCCGTACGTATCTGGAGGTGCTCCTCGAGAACACCGCCGCGATGGCGACGTACACCCGTCTTGGCTACCGCGAGGCCTATCGGTACCGCTACCTGACCAGTCGGTGAGCCGCACCCGCACCGATGAGCGTCAGCACGATGAATCCGGCCAGTACAACCCCCAGCGCACGACTGGGGTCGTCAGCCAGCGCAGCGTAGGTAGAACCGGCTATCGCGACACCTAGTGCTCCAGACAGTTGTGCGTTCGTGGCGACCACTCCCGACAGGTCAGCGACGTACTGCGACGACATGCTGGACGTGACGGCGCCGATGAGGGTGTTGGAGGTGATCCCGAGCCCCAGCCCGCCGATACCGAGCAACGCGAACAGAAGCGGCCCAGCGCTGCCGCCCAGCAGCAGGTACGCCAGCACAGACACGTAGCCGACCGCCAGGACCAGGCAGCCGATGACAGGCATCCACCGCAGTCCCCGTCGCAGTCGGGGCAGGATCGGACCGGCCAGACCGAACGTGGCGACCCAAACGACCATCGCGAAGCCGGAGTACGCCGGTCCCTTGTGCAGACCGCCCTGGAGGTAGAGGGCGAGCACGAAGAGCAGGGCGAAGTACGTGCCCGACGTACAGCCGTGGGCGAGGAGACCGGCGCGGACGGACGGGTTGCCGAGGACCTGACGGGCGATCAGTGGGCGACCACCACGGCCTGCTGCGCGACGTTCGCCGTACTCGAAGAGGGCCAGCGCCGGGACGCTCAGTAGGAGGCACAGCCAGGACCAGGTGGGCCAGCCGCGTTCGGAGCCGAGCAGGAGCGGGACGATGACGAGCAGAACCGTTGTGGACAAGGCGAGTACGCCGCCAAGGTCAAGGCGGTCGCGACGTCCGGGCGGGTCAGCGGGAAGCAGGCGACGGCCGGCCACGGCGAGGACGATGCCTATCGGCACGTTGACGAGGAAGATCGGGCGCCAGCCGGTGCCGAAGAGATCCGCCGCAATGAGGACGCCGCCGAGCAGTTGGCCCGCCACCGCGCCGCCGGACAGCGCGATCGAGAAGTAGCCGAGCGCCTTGAGTCGGTCGCGACCTTGGAAGTGCAGCTGGATGCCGCTCAGTACCTGCGGGACCATCAGCGCGGCGCCGGCACCCTGGACGAAGCGGGCCACGACCAAGGTGGCGAGTCCGGGGGCGAGGCCACAGGCGAGGGACGCCGCAGTGAAGACGGTCAGGCCGAGCAGGAACGTCCGCCGGTACCCGAGCGACGAGCCGAGCCGGGCGCCGGTGATCAGCAGTACGGCGAACGCGACGACGTACCCGGACACGACCAGGCCGACGGCGCCCTCGGAGGCGTGCAGGTCGGCGCCGATGGACGGCCCGGCGATGTTGGCGACCGCGGTATCGATATTGGCCATGAGCTGACCGGTGAGCAGGACGGCCAGGATCGCGTCCCGACGGACCGTTCTTGTCTGCGGAGTGAGCACGTCACTGGAACGGTGTGAGGTAGCCGAGATGTGAGGGCGTTAGGCTCCCGTGGCATGGCGGATCACGTGGTCGAGCGGCCGGAGTACGCGGGGGACTTCGAGGGGACGGTGCGGGTGGAGTACACGCCGCACCCGGACGACGGGGTCGCGGATCCCGGCGAGATCGTCTGGACCTGGGTGCCGTTCGAGGAGGACTTCAGCCGCGGCAAGGACCGCCCCGTGCTGGTCGTCGGCTGGGACGAGCCGTTCCTGCTCGCGTTGATCCTCACCAGCAAGGACCATGACCGCGACGCCGCCGACGAGGCGCGCTGGGGCCGGGTCTGGCTGGACATCGGCAGCGGCTCCTGGGACAAGGAGCACCGGCCCAGCGAAGTCCGCCTGGACCGTGTGCTCCGCATCGACCCGCAACAGGTCCGCCGCGAAGGCGCCGTGATCGAAGAAGGCGTCTTCAACCAGGTCGCCGCCGGCCTGCACAACCTCAACCGCGGCTGAAGGATCAGCTAGGCGGGCGGGTGGTCGTGGTGACACCCGGCTTCCGGCCGGGTGGGGTCGTGATCCCGCCCGGCGGCGGCGTGACCGTGGTGCCTGGCTTCGGCCCGCAGCGGATGTCGGCGGCCGCGTTGTACTTCGTGGTGAACGACTCGGTCTTCTGCCGTACGCCGTTCTTCGCGAAGTACCGGTAGATGGTGATGTCGAAGCCCGGGGTCGGCGCCTGCGGCTCACACTTCGCGGCCGTGTTGTAGACGAGGCCCGGCTGGCGGAAGTTCGTCTTCTCCGACTGTCCGGCGGTGATGTCGACGAACTTCGTGCCCCAGATGATCACCCGGATGCTGCCCTTGCTGCCCGGCGTCGACGGCTTGAAGATCGTCTGCACCAGCAGGCCGTGCCCGGAGTCGTTCAGGAACTTCAGGTCCACCGAACCCCAGGCAACCGTCGCCTCCCGGCCGACCGGGTAGCGGCTGATGTAGACGCTGTGCGCCTTGTGCTCGACGATCTTCAGCCCGGCGAAGAACGCCGCGTTGAAGGTGGTGGTCGCCGACTGCGAGACACCGCCGCCGAAGTCCTTCTCGAACTTGCCGCCGCTGATGATGTACCCCTCGGCGAACCCGTTCTCCTTGGTCCGCTCACCGACGACCT
The DNA here is from genome assembly GCF_004331345.1 of Kribbella soli. Lineage (GTDB taxonomy): Bacteria > Actinomycetota > Actinomycetes > Propionibacteriales > Kribbellaceae > Kribbella > Kribbella soli. Next base: position 439,167 of record NZ_SJJZ01000001.1, read on the forward strand.
TGTTCAGGCTGAACTCTTCGTTCGGCTTCAGCAGCGTGCCGTTGATCTTCGCCGCCGCCGTACCGATGTTGGTGTTGCGGTACGGCGCGTGCGGGAACTCGGTCTTGAAGTCGCCGATGTTCTGCGTGATCCCGAGCGCGGTCGCCTGCGCGGTGGTGAACTTCGCCGGCGTCGCCGTCAGCGGTACGGCGGCCCGCCGCTCACCGGTCGGCTTCGGCAGGATCGCCAGGATCGCCGCACCGACCTTCGCCCGGTCGACGACCATGCCGTTGACCGCTGGAACCACCTTCGGCCCGGCGCCGACGATCTGCACCGTCGCGTCCTTCGGCAGCGTCTCCAGCGCCTTGAACCGCTGCACGAACAGCGGCTCCAGCGCCTTGGTGCTGAGCGCCGGGATGACCTTGCCCTCCTGCACGCTGACCGCCAGCGCCGGTGCGATCTCGGCCGGCTCCAGCTCGACCGACTTCGACCCGACGGTCAACCGGATCGGACCCGACATCGCGGGCTCGGCGAACTCCTTCAGCGCCTTGTCGATCGCCTCGGTGGCGGCCTGCGGCTTGGTCACGCCGGCCGGCAGTTCCTTCGGGGTCCCGTCGGACGGGTACGCCGCGAACACCGCGTCGACCGCCTTCGCGGTGTCCAGCTGCAGGCCGTCGGCCGGATCGTGCTTCACCGGCTGCGTGCCCTTGAACGTGATCGTGCCCTCGGTGGCCTTGCGGTTCACCTGGCCGGCCAGCTTGTCGACGGCGGCCTTCAGCTTCGCGTCGTCCTTGGTCACGACCGGCTCGACCACGTCCCCGCCGGTCAGCGCGTGCCAGATCCGGCCGGGGGCCAGGCTGCGGCCCGCGCCCGCGGCGGCGACGGTCTTGTCCACGTCCACCGAGAGGCCGGCGTCGGCCGGCAGCACCTGGAACTTGGCGTCGCCGGCCTTCAGCGCGATCGGCGCACTCACCCGGTCCTCGAGACCCGCGGTCAGCTTGGCCTTCGCGTCGTCCTCGGACAGGCCGCCGATCGGGATACCGAGCACGGTCGTGTCCGTCGGGATCTTGGCTCCGGCGAACGCGAACGCCGCGCCGTACCCCACGACGAATACACCGAGCCCCGCGGCGGCGATGATCCCCGCGAGCTGCTTTCTCCCCACCGGACAGAGTCCTCCCGCTCGAGCGCTTGGTCAGGGCACAAGCGCACATCCTACGGGACAGGACAGGCCTCATCGACCGTCGGGGCTGCCCCGCGCTGCCCCGGCAGTAACGATCAGTTTCCGGGCAGTTCCCGGTAGTGACTGGAATGGTAGATCAGCGCGCTCGGGTCGCCCGGATCGCCCGTCCCGAGGCTGAGCACCTCGCCCACCACGATCGTGTGATCTCCCCCGTCGTACGTCGCCCAGGTCCGGCATTCGAGCCACGACAGGGCGCCGTCGACGGTCGGGCACCCGGTTTTCGGGCCGGCCGCCGTACCGATGCCGTCGAACTGGCTGTACAGGTCCCGCCCGGACCGCGCGAACCGGTCCGCGATCTCCCGCTGCGCCCCGGAGAGCACCGACACGGCCCAGTAGCCGCAGTCCAGTACGGCGGAGTGCATCCGGACGCCCTTGTCGACGCAGACCAGCACCAGCGGCGGATCGAGCGAGACCGAGGTGAACGCGTTGGCGGTCATCGCGTGCGCGACGCCGTCCTGCAGCGTGCTCATGATCGTGATCCCCGACGCGAACTGGCCGAGCGCAGCGCGGAACTCCGCAGGCGGGACGCTCCCACTCGACTCGGTTGAGGACACCTCAGCAGGTTATGCCCGCTGACAGGTTGATGCCTCAACCGAGCGTGTGGGAACGGTCACCTCACAGACCGGCGAACAGGTCGTGCTCCAGGCCGTCGGGGCCGGGCGCCGGGGTGCCCTTGACCAGGCGGTACGGCTCGGAGGCCCAGATCTGGTTGCCGTTGTTGTTGGACAGCGCGAAGAACGGTCCGTCGACGGTGATCTGGGTGGCGTGCGCCTTCATCGCGTTCATCTTCCGGTCGATGAACTCCTCGCCCTCGATCACGCAGTCGATCAGCCGGTCCGGCGTGATCATCGGCGGCATCGGGCCGTCCGGGTCCATCCCCTCGAAGGTGGTGGTGTCACCGGAGTCACGCAGCGCCCGGAGCTGCTCACGCATCCGGGACTCGGCCATCGCGGTCCAGTAGATCTTCGGGATGTCCCAGGCCGCGCCGAGGTCCTCCCGGTACGACCGGGCGGCGGCCAGATCGGCGGCGTACGTCGCGACGCGGTGTGCCTTGATGTGATCGGGGTGGCCGTAGTTGCCCCACTCGTCGTAGGTCACCAGGACCTGCGGGCGGAGCTCACGGATCACCGGGACCAGGTCGTTCGCCGCGGCGACCAGGTCGGCCTGCCAGAAGCTGTCCTTCCGGGTCTGCGGCGGGACATCCGCGTTGCCCTCGTCGTTGTAGATCATCCCGGTGTCGCGGTACTTGCCCGGGCCGCCGAGGAACCGGTGGTCGGTGACACCGAGCTCGGCCATCGCGTTCGCGAGCTCACCGATCCGGTGCTCGCCGAGGCCGTCGTCCTGGTCGGCGGCCAGATGGGACAGCTCGGGGACGAGGACCTCACCCTCCTCGCCGAGCGTGCAGGTGATCAGGGTGACGTGGGCGCCCTCGGCGACGTACCGCGCCATCGTCACACCGTTGTTGATGGTTTCGTCGTCCGGGTGGGCGTGCACCAGCAGCAGCCGGCGCTCAGCAAGCTCAACCATGCCGAAAGCCTACGTCGGCCCCCGGACAGTTCTCCCGGCAGTTCTCCCGGCAGTCTCCCGGCAGCGGGTCAGCCGAAGCGGCGGACCAGCAGGCAGCCGGCCTGGAACCGCGACTTGGCGCCGAGACCGGCGATCAGCGCGCTGATCTCGGAGCGCACGGTCCGCAGCGACAATCCGAGGTCGCGCGCGATCGCGGCGTCCTTCGCACCGGTCGACATCATCCGGCCGATCGTCACCTGGCGGCTGGTCAGCTCCCCGACCGCGGCGGGAGTCCGTCGGTGCGATCCGAGCTCGTAGACCTCACAGACGATCTCCGGTGCGCCATGTTGCTCCTGAATGGCCTCGAGCCGCACCACAGATATTGCCGGGTACACCGACATGCGTCACTCCTCCCCAAGAGTTCAGGAAAGGATTCTCGTCCCCGGGTCAGACCACTTGCCAGGTACAACCCATACAAACCACCCATACAGTTGCGGTGCGTGAACAGCGAGAAGGGCGGCGCCGTCAGGCACCGCCCTCCTCAGAAGTGTGCTGCGATCAGCTCACTTTCTTCACACCGATCTGGGTCAGGTCAGGGAAACCACCCGTGTTCGGGTCGGTCACCACGTTGTCGAGGTTCGAGCCCACGACGTACACGTTGAGGTCCTGAACGGTCGGCACCAGCGGAGCCGTCTTCATGATCTCGACGTACAGGTCGGACAGACCGGACTCGATCTTCGTCTTGTCGGTCTCCTTGGTCAGCTCGGCCATCTTGTCCCAGCCGGCCTGACTGCGCGCGTAGTTGTTCTGCGCGGCCTTACCCGGCGCGGTCGTGTCCGGCCCGAAGACGGACGGCACGATCGTCGTCAGGCTCGCCCAGTCGTAGCACCAGCCGGCGGTGATCAGGTCGGTCGCCGAGGTGTCCTGCTGCTGCGTCGAGTAGTAGTTGTCACCCGGGATCTTCTGGATCTCCACGTTGACGCCGATGGCCTTCCAGGACGCCTGAGCGGCCTCGGCAGCCTTCACGGCCAGACCGGAGTCCGCCGTACCAAGGACGAGCTTCTCGCCCTTGTAGCCGGCCTCGGTCAGCAGCTGCTTGGCCTTCGCCGGGTCACCCTCATCCGGAGCCTTGAAGTTCTCCTCCGGCTTGTAGCCCTCCATGTCCTGCGGAATGATCGAGTCGACCACCTTGGCGAGCCGCTCGCCACCACGGCCGTCGCGGTAGCTGGTCCGGTCCAGGCCGTAGTAGAGCGCCTCGCGCATCTTCTGGTTCTTCAGCAACGGGTTCTTCTGCTGGTTGAACGCGATGTACCGGCGGCAGATGTCGGTGCCCTCGACGACGCGGTCCTTGACGCTCGCCTGGTTCGTCTTGGCGATGTTCTCCGGCTGCACGCCCGTGAAGCTGAGCGAGCTCTGGTCCGCCGTGCCGTTCGCGATCAGCCGCTGGTCGACAGTCGCCTCGGCGTCACCGAACTTGAAGATGAACTTGTCCGGCCGGGCGTCGCGCAGCGGGTCGGTCTTCTGGTCCCAGTTGGTGTTGCGGACCAGCACCAGTTGCTTCTTCCGCGTGTACGACTCGATCTTGTACGGGCCGCTGGCGACCGGGTGGTTGTCGTACTGCGTCTTGGTGTCCTTGGCCTTCGGGACCGGCGAGAAGACCTTCATGCTCGCCGTACCGTCGAACGAGGCGACCGGGCGGTTCAGCTTGAAGACGATCGTCTTCTCGTCCGGGACCTCGATCGCGGTGCAGCCCTTGCCGCCGTTGTTGTCCGCGACGTACGGACCCTTGTAACCCTTGCAGTCGAGGTACTCGTGCGCGTACGGCGCACCCTCGGCCATGTCCGGTGCGAACGACCGCTCGGCGTTGTATTTGATGTCGGCGGCGACGATCGGCGTACCGTCCTCGTACTTCAGCCCGTCCTTCAGCTTGAAGGTCCAGGTCTTGAAGTCCGGACTGGCCTCGTAGCTCTCGGCGAGGTCCTTCTCGAGGATGAGTTTCTTCGCCTTGGCGTCGTACCGGTAGTCCGTCAGGGTCCGGGTGATCAGCTTGCCGATCATGCCGGAGTCCGTGACGAAGTTCCGCGCCGGGTCGAGGTGCTCGACGTCGGTGACGGAGTAGACGGTGACGGTGCCCCCCTTGGCACCGGCCGAAGCCTGCCCGCTCGGCGTATCGCTGTTTCCCCCGCCGCAGGCAACCGCGGTCAGGCTCAGTCCGAACCCAACGGCGATCGCCACTCCGGTTCGTTTGAGGTGATCCATGGCCAGTGTTTCCTTCCTTGTGTTGACACTTGTCGCCGGGTCACGGCGGCATTGAAGAAAGTGATCTACGTCATTTGGCGGTCATCAACTCACGTGTTCACAAACTGCGCAATGCGGATGTGGCCGCTTGACCGGATCGTGATCCCTTCAATGCCGTCGGTACACCAGACCAACGCTCTGTGTAGTCGTCAGACCACGTCCCGTTCCTCAGGGAAGTGGCAGGCCGATTGATGGCCCGGGGCTCCGATCTGCATCAGCGGCGGCTCCTCCGCAGCGCAGATCTCCTGTGCCTTCCAGCACCTGGTCCGGAAGCGGCACCCCGAGGGCGGGTTCAGTGGGCTCGGTACGTCGCCCGTCAGCCGGATCCGCTCGCGCGCGTCCTCGGCGTCCGGGTCGGCCTCCGGCACCGCGGACAGCAGCGCGTGCGTGTACGGGTGCCGGGCGTGGTTGTAGAGCTCGTCGCGGTCCGCGGTCTCGACCACCTTGCCGAGGTACATCACCGCGACCCGGTCGGAGATGTGCCGGATCACCGACAGGTCGTGCGCGATGAACAGGTAGGCGAGCCCGAACTCCTCCTGCAGGTCCTCGAGCAGGTTCACGATCTGTGCCTGGATCGACACGTCGAGCGCCGACACCGGCTCGTCGCAGACGATCAGCTTCGGCCGCAGCGCAAGCGCCCGGGCGACTCCGATCCGCTGTCGCTGGCCGCCGGAGAACTCGTGCGGGTAGCGGTTGTAGTGCTCGGGGTTCAGCCCGACCCGTTCCATCAGGGTCTGGACCGCCTTCTTCGTCCCGGTCTCGGTCTTCACCTTCTGGATGTCGTACGGCGCCCCGATGATGGTGCCGACGGTCTGCCGCGGGTTCAGCGACGAGAACGGGTCCTGGAAGATCATCTGGATCTCCCGCCGGAACGGGCGCATCTTGGCCCGGCTCAGATGGCTGATGTCCGAACCCAGGAACGAGATCGAGCCTGCGGTCGGCTCGTCCAGCCGGGTCACCAGCCGGCCCGTAGTGGTCTTCCCGCAGCCGGACTCACCGACCACGCCGAGCGTCTCGCCGGCGTGGAGGCTGAGGTCGACGCCGTCGACCGCCTTCACCGCACCGGTCTGCTTCTGGAAGATGATCCCCTGGGTCACCGGGAAATACCGTTGCAGCCCCCGGGTCTCGAGCAGCAGTTCGCCGCCCGCAACCTCCTTGCCGGTCTGCTCGGCAGATGTCGTAGTACTCACCAGCGCTCCCCCGCCATCAGAGGCTCGGCTTGATCTGCTCGGTGAACAGCTGCCTGCGTTCCTCGGACTTGATGTGGCACCGCACCCGATGCTGTTCCTGGCCGATCTGCAGCAGTTCCGGCAGCTCGGTGGAGCAGTTCGCCCCTTCGACGTGTTCCTGGTAGTCGCAACGCGGCTGGAACGGGCATCCTTTGGGCAGGTTGATCAGCGATGGCGGCGTACCCCGGATCGACTTGAGCCGCCCGTCGCCCGAGCGGTTCACCCGCGGGATCGAGCCGAGCAGACCCCAGGTGTACGGCATCTCGGGCCGGTAGAAGATGTCCCGGACGTTGCCCGACTCGACCACACGGCCGCCGTACATCACCACGACGTTCTCGGTCATCTTGGCGACCACACCGAGGTCGTGGGTGATCAGGATGATCGCGGAGTTGAACTCCTTCTGCAGATCCTTCATCAGGTCCAGGATCTGGGCCTGGACGGTGACGTCGAGCGCGGTGGTCGGCTCGTCGGCGATCAGCAGCGAGGGGTCGCACATCAGCGCCATCGCGATCATCGCGCGCTGCCGCATACCGCCGGAGAACTGGTGCGGGTAGTCGAAGAACCGCTTGTCGGGCGACGGGATGCCGACCCGGTCGAGCAGCTCGATCGCGCGCTTCTTGGCCACCGCCTTCGGTGCGTCGTTGTGCACCAGGAAGGCCTCGGTGAGCTGGTCACCGACCCGGAAGAACGGGTGCATCGCCGACAGCGGGTCCTGGAAGATCATCGCGACCTGCTGGCCGCGCAGCGCCCGCATCTCGGGCACCGACATGCCCACCAGTTCGGCGCCGTCCAGCCAGATCTCGCCGGTCACCTTCGCCTTGCTGCCCTTGTGCAGGCCCATGATCGCCAGGCTGGACACGCTCTTGCCGGAGCCGGACTCGCCGACGATGCCGAGCGTCTTGCCCCGCTCGAGGGTGAAGTTCAGGCCGTTGACGGCCCGCACCATCCCGTCGTCGGTCGGGAAGTGCACCTGCAGGTCCTTGACCTCCAGGAACGGCTTTCCGGCGCGTGTGTCCGCCGGCGGCGCACTGGTCACGGATTCGGTCATCTCACCCTCACCTGATCAAGCCAGCCGCACGCGCGGGTCGATGACGGCGTACAGGACGTCGACGACGATGTTCGCGAGCACCACGAAGATCGCCGCGAACAGCACGACGCCCATGATCGCGGGCAGGTCGTTGCTGAGCACGGAGTCGATGGAGAACTTGCCGAGGCCGGTGATGCTGAAGATCTGTTCGGTGATCACCGCGCCGCCGAGCAGGCCGCCGACGTCCAGGCCGAAGATGGTCACGATCGGGGTCAGCGCGGACCGCAGCCCGTGCTTGAAGACCACGGTCCGCTCGTCCAGGCCCTTCGCCCGGGCCGTCCGGATGTAGTCCTCGTTCATGGTGTCGATCATGTTGGCCCTGGTGATCCGGGTGTAGAGCGCCGCGAACACCAGCGCGAGCGTGATCCAGGGCAGGATGTAGAACTGCAGCCATTTCACTGGGCCCACCGAGAACAAGGCGGCGTTCGCCGTGTCGGGGAACGGGATCCAGTTGAGTTTCACGATGAACAGGTACAGCAGCAGGTAGCCGAACACGATCGTCGGGAAGGACACCCCGAACAGAGCCAGGCCGACGCTCAGCTTGTCGATGAACTTGCCCTTGCGGAGCGCGGCGATCAGGCCGAGCATCACGCCGGCCACCAGCCAGAGGACCGCGGCCCCGAGGGCCAGCCACAGCGTCGCCGGGAACGCGTCCTTGATCGAGTTCCAGACCGGGATGCCGTTCTGGTACGACTCACCGAAGCACGGCCACGGGCAGTTCCGTTCGTTGCCCTCGGAGCCGATCGTTCGTCCGCCCGGGCTCACCAGGCCCTGCATGTACTGGCCGTACTGCACGACCAGCGGCTTGTCGAAACCGTACGTCGCATTGACCTGTGCGACCGTCTCCGCGTTGCAGTTCTTGCCGCAGATGAGCAGCGCGGGGTTCGCCGGCGTGGCCCAGAACAGGAAGAACGTGATCGCGCTGATCACCACGAGCACGAACACCGCCTGGATCAGGCGGCGGATGAGATAGCGGCCCACCGGTCAGCTCCTTCCGGCGCGCGGATCAAGGGCGTCCCGGACCGAGTCGCCGAGCAGGTTGAACGCCAGCACAGTGATGAACAGCGCCATCCCCGGGAAGAACAAGTACAACGGGTTGCTCTCGATCCAGGCTGACGCGTCGGAGATCATCCGGCCCCACGACGAGGTCGGCTCCTTGATGCCGACGCCCAGGAAGGACAGCGCCGCCTCCGCGGTGATGTTGGTCGGTAGCAGCAGGGTCGTGTACACCAGCAGCGTCGGCAGCATGTTCGGCAGGATCTGCCGGAAGAGCACGTAGTTGGGCCCGGCGCCGAGTGACCTGGCTGCCTCGACGAACTCCCGCTCACGCAGCGACAGCGTTTGACCACGGACGATGCGCGCCAGGTACGCCCAGCCGAAGAAGCCGAGGACGAACATCAGCACGCCCATTCGCAGCGTGTTGTTGTCGGGCATGCCGAACAGATCCTGGGCACGCGAGGCGACCACCGGTGTCAGCGCCATCACGAACAGCAGCGACGGGAAGCTCAGCATGATGTCCATGAGCCGACTGAGCAGCGTGTCGACCCAGCCGCCGAAGTACCCGGACACCATCCCGATCACGGTGCCGAGCACGACCGCGATGACAGTGCCGCCGAGTGCCACGAGCAGCGAGACCCGGGTGCCGTAGACCAGCCGCGAGAAGATGTCACGGCCGTTCTGCGGCTCGATTCCGAGCCAGTGCTCGGAGCTCGTGCCGCTCCCCCACAGCCCGCCGATCGGGATGCCGCCGTCACGCGTGTTCAGCAACGGGTTCCCGTTCGCGTCGACCTTGTTGAACTGATCGGGCGGGAACCCGTTCAGCTTCACGATCAGCGGTGCGAACAGCGCCACCGCGATGATCAGCAGGATCACGATCGCGCTGATGATCGCGACCTTGTCCTTCCGCAGCCGTGCCCACGCGATCTCCCCCGGCGAGCGGCCCTCGATCTCCTTCGCTTCGGCAGTCTCGACCAGAGCATCTGTCGGCAGCCCTTCATCGGGAGACTGCGTCTCCGATACCCCCAGCGTCATCGCCCGTCACCCGTCCTTCATGGTGATGCACCCCGCACCTTTGACCCGAGCTCGCCGGGTTGCCGGGAACCCTACGTATCTCGCAGTGTGGACGCCATGGGAAGCCGACGCTAGTCACCGAATCGTGACCGGTGTGACTTCCGCCACTACTGCCGGGTTCGGAGCGTCCGGACGAACGGCCGATCGGGTACCAGCCAGTTGCCCTCGTCGAGATCCGCCGGCGCGAACCACCGCAGCTCCGAGTGCTCCCGCAGTACCGGATCGCCGGCGACGATCACCGCCCGGTAGACGTGCAGCCGGTACGTATCCGAGATGTCCACGCCGGGCCCCAGCGACTCGCCGACCTTGATCTCCAGGTCCAGCTCCTCGCGGAGCTCCCGGACCGCGGCCTGCTCGTCGGTCTCCCCCGGCTCGACCTTGCCGCCCGGGAACTCCCAGCCACCGTCCGGCCCCGGCCGGTACGCCGCCAGCACCAGGCCGCCCCGCACCACTGCAACACCCACGACGATCTGCACGTCGTGACTCTGCCAGAAACTGTCCTTCGCGTCCGGCATGATGCCGGTATGCCGTTGCAGAACAGGGTTCTGCCCACCCAGGAGATCGTCGCCGACTCCGGCCGCGGACTGCTGATGGGCAATCGCGGCAGCCTGCACGGCGCCGACCGCCGCCTCGGCACGACGCGCTGGCGGTCGAAGGCGTGGATCTGCTGTGTGCTCGACTGGAAAGGGATCCGCCGCGATCCGATGCCGCCCGGCCGCTGGACCGCCCTGTTCTTCTTCGACGAAGCGGTCGCGCTCGCCGCCGGCCATCGGCCCTGTCATTACTGCCGGCGCAGGGATTTCCTGCTGTACGCCGGTGCGTGGGCGAGCGGCCGCGGCCTGCCCGAACGACCGCGGGCCGCCGAGATGGACGCCGTACTGCACCATGAGCGGGTCGAATCGCGCACCAGGCGGCAGCGAACGAGCGTCCAGGACTTCTCCGGACTACCGGACGGCGCCATGGTGCGGTTCGACGGCAGACCCGCGCTGGTGCTCGACCAACAGGTGCTGCCGTGGTCGTGGGAGGGGTACGGCGAACGGCTCCGGCCACCTGGTCTGCACGAGGTCGAAGTACTCACGCCGCCGGCGAATCTCGTTGTCCTACAGGCCGGATTCGCCCCATTACTCCACCCGTCGGCGCCCTCGCAACTGAGGTAAGCCTAACTGGAAACACGCCGTACCGAGGGGTCTTCCGTTGGGCGCTCGGCAGGGGCAAAGTGTGCCCATACTGACAGCTACATAACCATCACTGGAGTGGGCATGAGTGCTGAGTTGAACACGGGGGCAAACAGCGGCCAGCGCAATATCGCCGCAGTCGTCCGCGCGCTCGAAGGGCTGCATGCGGCGGTGGGCAAACTCAGCCAGGAGTACGGTGACACCCTCGGCATCCGCCGCCTGGTGTCCGATGTGGCCCGGCTGAGCGACGATCTCGCAGAGCTCGGCCCGCCCGACCCCAGGCACAGGCCCGGACCCGTTCCGGAGGAACTCGAGGAGATTCCCGACGTGGAGTATGACGCGTCCATGTGGACCGACGCGGAACACGAAGGCTTCGGCGCGCCTGACAGGCACGCCCCGTGAACGAGCGCAGCGAGAGAACAATTGAACACAGCGCGACATCGGCATCAGAGTCGCCCGCAGCGAAGCGAGGACGACTCTGATGGCGACGGGAGTTGATGCGCCGGGCCGCGCTCAAATAGGCCTCAAGACGGCAAGATCGGATCGATGGTGGCTCGCGCCGTTGCGCATCGGCGTGATCCTGGGCTTCTTCATCGTCTACGCGACGATCCGGATCTTCATGAACAAGTGGTACTGGGTCGACGCGTACCACTACCTCACGCCGCTGTACTCGCCCTGCGTGACCAGCAGCTGTGTCGAGGGTTCCAGCCATCTCGGGACCTGGTTCGGCGACTTCCCGCGGTTCGTGCCGTTCAGCCTGATCACGTTCGTGATCCTGGCCGGCTTCCGCGGCACCTGCTACTACTACCGCAAGGCGGGGTACCGGTCGCTGTTCTTCGCGCCGGCCGCCTGCGCGGTGCCGGAGCCGCACAAGAACTACACCGGTGAGACCAAGTTCCCGCTGATCGCGCTGAACCTGCACCGCTACTTCTTCTACGGTGCGCTGATCTTCGGTGTGCTGAACATCTACGACGGCCTGCAGGCCTTCCACGGCGACGGCGGCGGATTCGGCATCGGCCTCGGCACGGTGATCATCTGGCTGAACCTGGTCATGCTGTGGCTGTACACCCTGTCCTGCCACGCCTGCCGGCACATCGTCGGCGGCCGGCTGAAGAACTTCTCCAAGCACCCGGTGCGCTACCGGTACTGGACCTTCGTGTCCAAGCTGAACCCGAAGCACGGCACCTTCGCGATGACGTCGCTGTTCACCGTGATCCTGACCGACTTCTACATCATGGCGGTCTCCGCCGGGTGGTTCTCCGACCTGCGCATCATCAATTGAGGATTTCATGACTGAGCTGGAACGACACTCGTACGACGTCGTCGTGATCGGGGCCGGCGGCGCCGGCCTGCGCGCGGCGATCGAGGCCCGCGAGCAGGGCAAGAAGACCGCGATCATCTGCAAGTCCTTGTTCGGCAAGGCGCACACCGTGATGGCCGAGGGCGGCTGCGCGGCCGCGATGGGTAACGCGAACTCCAACGACAACTGGCAGGTCCACTACCGCGACACGATGCGCGGCGGGAAGTTCCTGAACAACTGGCGGATGGCCGAACTGCACGCGCAGGAGGCCCCCGACCGGGTGTGGGAGCTGGAGACGTACGGCGCGCTCTTCGACCGCACGCCCGACGGCCGGATCAGCCAGCGCAACTTCGGCGGTCACACCTACCCGCGGCTCGCACACGTCGGTGACCGCACCGGCCTCGAGCTGATCCGCACCCTGCAGCAGAAGATCGTCTCGCTGCAGCAGGAGGACTTCGAGGCCACCGGCGACTACGAGGCCAACCTCAAGGTGTACGCCGAGTGCACGATCACCGAGCTGATGAAGGACGGCGACGCGATCTCCGGCGCCTTCGGGTACTGGCGTGAGTCCGGCCGGTTCATCCTCTTCGATGCGCCGGCCGTCGTACTGGCGACCGGTGGCGTCGGCAAGTCCTTCAAGGTCACCTCGAACTCCTGGGAGTACACCGGTGACGGGCACGCGCTGGCGATGCGGGCCGGCGCGACGCTGATCAACATGGAGTTCATCCAGTTCCACCCGACCGGCATGGTCTGGCCGCCGTCGGTGAAGGGGATCCTGGTCACGGAATCGGTCCGCGGCGACGGCGGCGTACTGAAGAACTCCGAAGGCAAGCGGTTCATGTTCGAGTACGTGCCGGACGTGTTCCGGGCGCAGTACGCCGAGTCCGAGGACGAGGCGGACCGCTGGTACAAGGACCCGGACAACAACCGGCGCCCACCGGAGCTGCTGCCGCGGGACGAGGTCGCCCGCGCGATCAACTCCGAGGTGAAGGCCGGCCGCGGTACGCCGCACGGCGGCGTGTTCCTGGACGTGTCCTCGCGGCTCCCGGCCGAGGAGATCACCCGGCGGCTGCCGTCGATGCACCACCAGTTCAAGGAACTGGCGGACGTCGACATCACCGCGGAGCCGATGGAGGTCGGTCCGACCTGCCATTACGTGATGGGTGGCGTCGAGGTCGACCCGGACACCGCGTCGTCCGTCGTACCGGGCCTGTTCGCCGCGGGTGAAGTGGCCGGCGGCATGCACGGCTCGAACCGGCTCGGCGGCAACTCGCTGTCCGACCTGCTCGTCTTCGGACGGCGGGCCGGTATGGGAGCCGCGATGTACGTCGACGGTCTCGGAGCGGCACGACCGAAGATCGACGAGGCCGACGTCGACGCGGCGGCCGCGGACGCGCTGGCGCCGTTCGAGCTCGAGGGCGGCGAGAACCCGTACACGATCCACCAGGAACTGCAGCAGTCGATGAACGACCTGGTCGGCATCATCCGCAAGGAAGAGGAGATGGAGCAGGCGCTCGGTCGCCTGTCCGAGTTCCGCAGCCGGATCGCGAAGATGACGGTGGAGGGTCACCGGCAGTTCAACCCGGGCTGGCACCTCGCGCTCGACCTGCGCAACATGCTGACCGTGTCGGAGTGTGTGGCAGGGGCGGCGCTGATGCGGCAGGAGTCGCGCGGTGGGCACACGCGCGACGACTTCCCCGGGATGAACCCCGAGTGGCGCAAGAAGCTGCTGGTGTGCGGGCTCGACGCCGACGGCGTCGTCAACGTCACCGAGAAACAGCAGATCTCGATGCGCGAGGACCTGCTGGAGCTGTTCGAGCTCGACGAGCTGAAGAAGTACCTGACGGATGAGGAGCTGCCGGCCAAATGAGTTACAAGGGCAAATTCCGCGTCTGGCGGGGTGACTCCGAGGGCGGTGAGCTCAAGGACTACGAGGTCGAGGTGAACGAGGGCGAGGTCGTCCTCGACGTCATCCACCGGCTGCAGGCCACCCAGACCCCCGACATGGCGGTCCGGTGGAACTGCAAGGCCGGCAAGTGCGGGTCCTGCAGCGCCGAGATCAACGGCATGCCGAAGCTGATGTGCATGTGCCGGATGAACACGTTCGCCGAGGACGAGGTCGTCACGGTCACGCCGATGCGCACGTTCCCGGTGATCCGCGACCTGGTCACGGACGTCTCGTTCAACTACCAGAAGGCGCGCGAGGTGCCGGCCTTCAAGCCGCCGGCGGACCTGAAGCCGGGCGAGTACCGGATGCAGCAGGTCGACGTCGAGCGCTCGCAGGAGTTCCGCAAGTGCATCGAGTGCTTCCTGTGCCAGGACACCTGCCACGTGATCCGTGACCACGAGGAGAACAAGGAGTCGTTCTCCGGTCCGCGGTTCCTGATGCGCGTCGCCGAGCTGGACATGCACCCGCTCGACGCCGCCGACCGGCAGCACGCCGCGCAGGAGCAGCACGGCCTGGGCTTCTGCAACATCACCAAGTGCTGCACCGAGGTGTGCCCCGAGCACATCAAGATCACCGACAACGCCCTGATCCCGATGAAGGAACGCGTCGTCGACCGCAAGTACGACCCCCTGGTCTGGCTGGGCAACAAGATCCGCCGCCGCCCCGCCTGACCGCAGTACAACAAGCGCAAACGCAGTACCCGAGCCCCTGGCCCCACCCGGCCAGGGGCTCACCATTTGCCTGGCCCACCAGCCAATTTGCCTGGCTGACCAGCCAATTTGGCTGGTTGACCAGCGAAATGGTGGGTTTGTGACCCTGAATCAGGGTGGGGAACCCACCACCTCCTGGGTCTACCCATGAAATGCGGGTGGGGTGGTGCGCGGGTGCGGGTGGGGGTGGTGCGCGGGTGCGGGTGGTGCGCGGGTGCGCGTGGTGCGGTGCGCGGGTGCGCGTGGTGTGGTGCGCGGGGCGAGTGGGGTGGTGCGCGGGGGCGAGTGGGGGTCACTCGTGGGGGGGGGGCGGTTGGGTCCGGGGGTGGTCACTCGCGTGGGTGAGTCGCGGCGGGGCGGTTAGCGCCTAGGGTTCCGGGCATGGGCATTGTGGCGGCGGGGTTGTTCAGTCTGTTTGTGTTCATGGTGATCTTTGTGCCGGTTTCGCAGCGGCTGCTCGGGGTGCGGTTCGGGGTGCTGCGGCTGGCATTGGGGGCGGCGCTGACGCTGTCGGTGTTCAGTCCGATCGCCAACGCGCTGGTCGGCAAGCTGCCCTTCGAGGGTTCGAACACCGCCGCGGTCGCGTTCCTCGCGTTGACGGCAGTGTGTTCGATGCTCGCCGGTTTGGTCTTCCTTGTCCTGGCCGAGGCCATGGTGCCGACCGGGTCGTTGCCGCGGGCCCGTGATCTGCGGCGGGATCTGGGCGGGCGGATCGCGCGGACCCGGCGGTACCTGCAGATTCTGCGGATCGCGATCAAGCACGGCCTCGGTCCGTACCTGCGTGGCCGCCGTCGTCCCGGCCGGGAGAACGCCGCGGGCCAGGCCGAGTTGGCCAGGTCGCTGCGGCTCGCGCTGGACGAAGCCGGTGTCACGTTCGTGAAGCTCGGCCAGGTGCTGTCCACCCGCAGCGACATCATCCCCCAGTCGGTCGCCACCGAGCTCAGCCGCCTCCAGGACCAGGTCACCCCGGCGCCCTGGTTGCAGATCGAGGAGATCCTCACCGAGGAACTCGGCGCCCCACCGTCCCAGGTGTACGCCGCCTTCGACACCGAACCGCTGGCCGCAGCCTCGGTCGCCCAGGTGTACACCGCTCGCCTCCACGAGTCAGACGCCGCACCCGCTGGCTTGCCGACCGCAGACCCGGCGTCCGGGGACTCGGTCCACCAGCCGCGCACCGGCGGCATCGACGTGGTGGTGAAGGTGCAGCGTCCCGGTATCGCCGGGCTCGTCGACCGCGATCTCGACATCGTCCGGCGGCTCGCCAGGCTGCTGCACCGGAACACGGACTGGGGCCGCTCGATGGGGGTGCGGGCGCTCGCCGACGGGTTCGCGGACGCGATGCGCGAGGAGCTCGACTTCACCGTCGAGGCCGGCAATATGACCACAGTCGCCGCCGGCCAATCCGTTGCCGCCAGCAATGACCTCGTCGTACCGCGGCTGTACCCGGAGCGCTCCACCCGCCGCGTCCTCACCATGCAACGGCTCGACGGCATCGGTCTCGGCAACGCCGGCCAGGCGATCGCCGACCGCGGCCTCGACCCGGTCCGCCTCGGACGGGCGCTGTTCGAATGCCTGCTCGGCCAGGTGGCGATCGACGGGATCTTCCACGCCGACCCGCACCCGGGCAACTTCCTGCTGCTGACCGACGGCCGGATCGGCATGCTCGACCTCGGCTCGGTCGGCCGCCTCGACCCCGCGACCCGCGAGGCCCTGCAACGCTTCCTGCTCGCCATCGACCACGGCGACCCGGTGTCGGCCACCGACGCCCTGCTCGAGATCGTCTACCGCCCGGACGTGATCGACGAACGCGCGCTGGAGCGCTCCGTCGGCCAGTTCATGACCAAACACCTCGCGGCCGGTGTGACGCTCGGCCCCGCGATGTTCAACGACCTGTTCAAGATCATCACGTCGCACGAGCTCGGCGTACCGCCCGAGGTCGCCGCCGTGTTCCGCGCGCTCGCCACGGTCGAAGGGACGATCTCCCGGATCTCCCCCACGTTCGACCTGGTCGCGGCATCTCGCCAGTTCGCCTCCGCGCACGTCACCGACCGCCTCGCGCCTGATGCGCTCCGCCGTACGGCGACCGAAGAACTCGCCACGCTGCTCCCGATGTTGCGTCGGCTGCCGCGCCGGATCGACCGGATCGCGGCCGCGGCGGAGAGCGGCCGGCTCGGGGTGAACGTCCGCCTGTTCGCCGACGAACGCGACCGCCGGCACTTCACCGGCCTGCTCCACCAGGCGCTGCTAGCAGTGCTAGGCGCGACCGCGGGCATCATGGCTGTCCTGCTGCTCGGTACGCCGGGCGGCCCGAAGGTCACCGACTCGATGACGCTCTTCCAGCTGTTCGGCTACAACCTGCTGGTGATCTGCGCGGTGCTCGTGCTCCGCGTCCTGGTTCTGATCTTCCGGTTACCCGGCAACCGAGCGACTTGACTTCAACCTAACTTGAACTTCAACCATAGGCGGCATGACGACGACCGCTGAGGCTCGCCCCAAGCTGTTCACCGGACAGCACCTGCCACTGGTGCTCGGGGTGATTGGCCTCGTCACGCTCGGCGCGTTCGAGAACCGCGCGGTCGGTACGGCGCTGCCCACGATGGTCCGCGAGTTCGACGCGCTCGGCAGTTTCGGTCTCGCGAACGCGGCGCCGAACGCGAGCTACCTGATCTCGCTCGCGATCGCCGGCCTCTGGTCGGACCGCCGCGGCCCGATCCCGACGCTGCGCGCGGGCGCGATCTCGTTCACCCTCGCGCAACTCCTGGTCGGTACGGCGACCGCGATGCCGATGGTGATCGCGGGACGCCTGCTCAGCGGCCTGGCCGAGGGATTGCTCGATGTGTCGTTGATGGTGCTCGTCGCCCGCGCACTGCCCGCCGTACTGCGGCCGCGGATGTTCTCGTTGTTCGCCGCGATGTGGATCCTGCCGTCGGTCCTCGGACCGGTCCTGACCGGTGTGGTGACGGAGCAGTTCGGCTGGCGCTGGGTCTTCCTGGGCGCGCTCATCCTGCTGGTCCCGAGTTGGCTGCTACTCCGCCCGGCGATGCGTCAATCGGCCGACGCCCCCGCGCCGGAGCGCACCGCCGAGGACGCGGCCGAGCTCGCGGCGTGGCGAGCCGCACTCCCCTGGGCCCTCGCCGCATCCGTCGCCCTGTTCTCGATGACGCTGGCCGGCGACCATCTGGAAGCGCACCCGATCCTCGGCGGTACGGCGGTTGTCGTGGCGCTAGCAGTGCTAGGACGAGCCGCCGTACGCGTTATGCCGGCCGGCACGTTCACCGCACGACGCGGCTTCCCCGCAGTGGTCGCCGTCCGCGGACTCGGCGGGGCTGCGTTCGCCGGAGTCGGCGCGTACCTCCCGCTACTGCTCACGCTGCAGCACGACTTCAGCCCGTCGCGGGCCGGCGTGACGCTGTCGATCACCGGCGTCTGCTGGGCGTTCGGATCGTGGTTGCAAGGTCGTGAGCACGGGATCGAGCGGGTCGTCGTACTGCGGACCGGGCTGGCGTTCATGACGCTCGGACTGGCTGTGACCTCGCTGCTCGCCTGGACCGACGCGACCACCTGGATCGGCCTGATCGGCTGGGGGTTCGCGGGCGTCGGCATGGGGCTCAGCTCCTCGAGCCTGTCGGTACTCACGCTCGACCTCTCGGATCAGAGCAACTCCGGCCGCAACACCAGCGCCGGTCAGATGGCCGCGACGATGAGCATCGCCACAGCGCTGGCGATCAGCGGCACCCTGCTGGCGTTCAACGCCGACGACCCGCAGCCGTGGGTGTTCGGCGCGATCGTCACCACGGGATCGGTACTGGCCCTTCTCGGATTCCTCGCCGCACCGCGCGCCCGTCGCTCCCAGTAACCCCTGTCCGATACCTTGACGGGGCATTCCGCTCGCTTTACGGTGAGGACCGTAATTCCGGCGAGAGGAGCCCGCTCGTGAGGAAACCCAGCTTGTTGCTGACAGCAATCACCTTGGTCATCGGTCTGGTCCAGGTGGGCACGGCGCAGGCCGCCGCACCCGCCGGCGTGTTCCAGGACTTCGAGGCCGACGGCGACCTGCAGGGCGCGACCGTCACTCTGCCGCAGGTCGACAGGATCGAGCGCACCGCTGACCCAACCCACGGCAACTCCGGCGTGAGGTTCACCATTGGCCCGTCCAACACTCCGGGAGCCAGTGCGTCGTCCGCCATCAACCTGTACGCCGGAACGCCGAGCCTCCCGGTGTCGGACTGGTCCGGTCACACCGTGCTGGGCTTCGACTTCTTCACCGAGCAGGACTACACGACCGTCGGACGGATCACGGTCCGGGACCAGTCGAACAAGGCATGGGGCATGGATTACCCGATCCGGGCCCGCGACTGGACGCCGATCACGCTACGGATGAGCACAATCGCGGCCGCCGGTGTCGACATCACCCGGATCGCCTACCTCAGCTTCTCGATGCCGCGGTCCAAGACACCCGTCATCGGTCACTACGACGCCTTCCGGCTCGTCGACAGCTACCCGTACGACCAAACGCCGTACGGCGACAAGGCAGCCGCCCAGCTACTGCGGCTGGTCGACTTCAACGGCGTACTGACGAAGCTTGCGGAGCAGATCGAGGGTCTCGGTCGGTCGCTCGGGCACGGGTCCACTGACGAGCGGTTGCGGGCTCAGGTGCGGGCCGCGGAAGCGCAGTGCGCCGAACTGCGGCAGAAGCTGGGGCCGATGACGTATGCGGAGTACCAGCCGTTCAACGCAGGCGTGACCGCGTTGCAGCGGACCGTGCCGCGGTTGTCGAACACCATCCAGGCGCGGGCGCACGACCGCGGCGCCGACTTCGGTGTGGAGTCGGCCGACTCGATGGCGTTGGTTTACCCGAAGGACTTGCCGTTCACCTCGACCGGTACGGCGCCGACGGTGTCGCTGACCCGTGGCGAGTACGAGAACGTGCAGGCCGTCGTACTGCCGTTCGCCGAACCCCTGACCGGCGTACAGGCCCGAGTGACGTCCGTGTCCGGCAAAGGTGCGCTGCAGGCCACGGTCGCTCCGGTCGGTTCGCTCAACGTGACGCCGACGAACGTGTACCACCGGCCGACGTACGCCGGTTGGACGCCAGACCCGATCCGTGATGACCTGACGTCGGTCGACGTACCCGCGGACACGTTCCAGCCGTACTGGATCAGGCTGAAGGCAGCGGCAACAGCCGCCCCTGGCACGTACCACGTCACGGTCGCGTTCTCCGCAGCCGGCAAGCGGACCCGCACCATGTCCGTCGCCGCCAAGGTCTGGCCCGTGACGGTGCCCGACGCGCCGAAGCTCAACACCACGTTCCAGTTCACGCCCGCGATCGTGAACGACCTCTACGGGATCACCGACCCGGCGGCGCAGGAGGCCGCCAAGCATCAGTACTGGTCCTTCCTGCACGACTACAAGATCGAGCCGGACCAGCTCTACACCTGCGCCTGCATCCCCTCGAACGCGAACCCGGTGATCGTGCCGACCCCGGTCGAGGATGTGCTCTACATCCGGGACCACTACGGACTGCGTGACTTCAACGCGTTCTATCTGTGGGCCGGCCTGCTCAACCCGTCCAAGCCCGAGACGTGGCAGGCACAGATCGACACGTGGATCGCCCAGTTACGGACCGCGATGGACAGCTACCGCGCGGCAGGTGTCGACAAATATGCATATGTGTACGGCTTCGACGAGGCGAACGGCCCGCTGCTGCAGGCGGCGAAGCAGACCTTCGCCGCCGTGAAGCAGGCGTTCCCGGACCTGCCGATCCTCACCACGCTGCGGGACAACTCGATGGGCGTCGACACCGGGCTGGCCGGCCTCGTCGACATCTGGGCGCCGCAGCAGGACCTGTACGACCAGTCAGTCGCCGAGCGAACCCGGGCCCGTGGCGACCAGGCTTGGTGGTACCCGGACATCGCCACCGGCTCGCCGTTGCCGAACTGGTTCAACGGCTACCGGCCGATCGATGCCCGTACGTTGGTCGGTCCAATGTCCTACAAGGCTGGCGTGGAAGGCGTTCTGTACTACGCGACCAACCGCTGGCTCCGCTCCGACCACGCCAACCAGCTGCTGGTGAACGACGGGATCCTGTCCGCGTGGAAGGCAGCGACGTTCAACGGTACGGCGGGTGACGGGTCGATGTTCTACCCGGGGCCGAACGGCCCGATGGCGTCGATCCGGCTGGAGAACTTCCGCGACGGGATGGAGGACTACAACCTCCTGTGGCTCCTGCAGCACGACCTGCAGAGCAACCCGGATCTCCCGGCGCCGCTGAAGGCACACGCCGCCAAACTGCTCGCGGCCGACGCCGTGGTGACCAACCAGCGCACCTTCACCGAGGACCCGGCGCGCTACCGCGCCTGGCGCACCGACGTCATCGCCACCCTCACCACCATCAGGGGTCTAGAGTGAGCGCATGAGTGAGCTCTTGACCGACGACCAGATCGACCTTGCGTTGCGCGACCACATCCCGGAGTGGAAGGTCGTGGACAACGAGCTGGTCCGAAGCGTCAAGAGGGACACGTTCCTGGACGGCATCCGGCTGGTGGCGACCGTCGGGCAGTTGGCGGAGTCGATGAACCACCACCCGGACATGGACATCCGCTACACGACCATCACGTTCCGGGTCAGCAGCCACGAGGCCGGCGGCATCACCGACGACGACCTCGTGCTCGCGCGGCACATCGACACGGCTGCAGGCTAGGCGCCGGCTGACCTGTTTCCGTCATGGCGCTTGTCGGCCACGGCGAGCGCTGGTTCGGTGTGCCTGAAATCCCTTACACCTAAGGGATGACCGTCCTCGGAACCGCCTTGACCGTCCTTCTCGCGCTGACTCCTCCGTACGCCGGTGCCGCGGACCCCGGCTGGTTCTGGAACCGTCCGCACTGCGACACCGTGTACGGCGACGGCTCGGTGACGATCACCGAGTCCGACGGCGCGACCCTCGCCCCCACGACCGGCAAGTTGCGCGCCGTCACGTACGCGAAGGTCGCCGCGCTGCAGGAACCGAACACGCTCGTGAGCATCGGCCAGCAGACGATCCAGCGCTCCAGTGACGCCGGCTGCAGCTGGCAGTTGCTCGACAAGACACCGGACGACCTGAGCACGTACGACGTACAGCCAGGTCCGAGCGACTCGGCGTACGTCTACAGCGTCAACGACCAGCCCATCCATCGCGTGCACGGCTCGCAGGTCACCACGGTTCTCGGGCCGGTCGCCGGCGGCGGACTGGCCGCGCTGGACGCACGGCCCGGACAACTGCGGGTCGTGGCCGGCGACGGGCAGCTCTACGACTCCTCGAACGACGGCGAGACCTGGCAGCGCGTCGGCGTACCGCCTGCTCGTGATCTCTTCCTGTACGACGCCGTGGTGGATCCGCGGAACCCGGATCACGTGGTGGTCGGCGTGATGTCGGACGGTGTGTACCTGACGTTCGACGGCGGGCGGACGTGGACCCGGTCGGTGCCGGTCGAGCGGGTGAACGCGTTCAGCCTGGCGATGTCGCCGGCCGACCCGTCGAAGGTGTGGATGGAGGGGTACGACCGGGACCGGTCGACCCGGTTCATCTGGGAGTCGACCGACGGCGGGCAGAAGTTCCGCGAGGTGCTGGACCAGAGCCGGGCCGACCTGGTCAACGGCAACAAGATGTGGGCCTCACCGGTCGACCCGGACCTTCTCTACTTCAGCTACGGCACGTCCTTCATGAACTTCGGCGCCGACCTCTACCGCTTCGTCCCCTCCACCGGCGCCCTCACCAAGAACCACAACAAGAACGACGGCATCCCGTCCCTCGCCTTCAACCCCTCGAACCCGAGCATCCTCTACCTGGGGCTCGCCGAGGAGCGGTGAGGTAGGGCGGACCTGCGCCACTCACCAACCCTCGCCCAAGGGCGCTCCGAGGACCGGGCTGAGCGTGGACAGCGCGACCTGTCGGTGGTTGGTGAGTGGTGGACGTCCGCGCCTCGCGCCTGAGATCGTAAGTCCCTGGCTCGATTACATCGGTTACCGTTGATGAGTGACGAGTGTTGAGGAATATCGCCTGCTCGGGTTCGCCGATGCCGACCGGGAGGCGGCCGAGGCGTTCACGCCGGATCAGACGGCGGTGAAGGAGCTCGCGGACCAGATCCGCGGCGCAATCGGGAAGCTCGGCAGCGAGCCGGAGTTCACGATGCCGGAGGACCCGCGGAACTCGGTCCAGGCCTTCCTGGACACCGTGCCGGACATCCGCCGGTTCCACACGGAGCGAGGCATTCCGGACGACATCAGCTGGGCGACGCTGGCCGATCTGGGACAGCAGCTCAAGGTGAGTCGTCGTACGCACGGCGAGTACAGCCTGGAGACGCACTGGTGGTTGACGAACTTCTGGGTCGGCAACATCTACTGGCTCGGGCGCCTGCAGTACATGCTGTTCCAGGTCACGGAGGACAAGCCGGTGCCCGGCACCCAGCCCGGTGAGTGGATCATCGGCGTGCACATCCCGGAGACCGGTCCGCTGACGCCGGAGCTGGTCGACGACAGCATCCAGCAGGCCCGCGAGTTCTTCCCGCGGCACTTCCCGGAGTACCCGGTGCAGACGGCGAACCTGTGGTCCTGGCTGCTTGACCCGTACCTGCTCGACAATCTTCCGCAGGACTCGAACATGGTGAAGTTCGGCCGCCGCTTCACGCCGTACGGGACGCCGAACGACAGCCAGGACAGCGCGATCTTCTTCACGTTCCGCACCCACGGCCTGGACCACCTCGACGAGCTCCCGCAGGACACCCGCCTGCAGCGGCTCGTCGTCGGCCGGATCAAGGACGGCGGCACCTGGCAGAGCGCGTACGGCTACACCCGGCTATGACGGGCGATTCTGGCCGCTAGGTACGCCGTACTTCTGCAGCCAGCTCGCCAGCTCCATGTTGGACACGCACCGTACGTCGGGCTGCTTGCACGTCTCCGTCACGAAGGTGGTCAGCGCATCCGAGTACACGCTGTTGTTCCAGCGGTTGAAGTGGTTACCGAGAAACAGTGGCGGGTTGCCGCTCGCGCGCGACTTCGCGAGCGCCTGCCGGTAGGTCGCGAGGACCTGCGCCTTCAGCGCGGGCGCCTGTGCGATCGGCGCCTTGCGTGCCTGGGTCTGCGCGAACCACAGGTTGTAGTCCATCGTCAGCGTCTTCTTGGCGGTGCCGGCCAGCGTCACCGATTCCAGCGGGAAGTTCCACAGGCCGTCGGCCTTCTTCGGCCAGGCGATGTACCCGGGCGCGGAGGCGTCGTACAGCATGCCGCGCTGTGCCATCGCGAGCCGGTACGCGGGGCGGTTGCCCTCCAGGCACGGTGTCCGCATGCCCTTCACGGTGGCTGGGTCGAACGGCGGCTCGACGGTTTTGCCGGTTGCCAGTGACGGGCCGGTCCGCACCATTTGGTCGAACGCGCTCAGTTCGGCGCTCCACTGCGCGGTCGTCCAGCGGCCGATGCCGGTCGTGCCGCAGAAGTGCCCGTTCGCGTGGGTGCCGATCTCGTGGCCCTCGGCGATCGCCTCGCGCAGTACCTTCGTGCGGCCGAGGATGTCGGGTGTGTCTCCCCAGCCGATGTCGGAGGCGCCGGGCTTCTTGTACGGCGGTTTGTAGTCGGTGCGCCGGTCGCCCGGGTACAGGTACGGGCCGGAGAGGAAGAACGTCATCCGCGCGTTGACCTGTTTCGCGACGGCACGCCAGCGGGCCCAGAGTGCAAGATCGCCCGCGCCGTCGAAGGAGACGACGACGAACAACGGCGGTTTGCCGTCGGGCAGCCGTCCCGGGAAGGATCGTAGTACCGGAGCCGCCGCGGGCAGCTTCCCTGGCGGAGCAGTCGGAGGCGTCGAAGGCGTCGAAGGTGGTGGTGTCGACGGCTTCGTGGTCGACGCGGATGCAGTGGGCTTCGGCGCTGGAGAGCTGGGCTTGGGCGCCGGAGTGCTCGGCTTCGGCTTGCCGGTGGGTGTGGGAGCGGTAGGGCTGGCAGCACCTTCCAGCGGTACGTCGGCACATCCGGCCAGCACCGCCGCGGCTACGAGCGCGACGGCCGCGAGGTTCGCCCCAGGCCTCACCACGGGTCTACTGACGCATGGAAGCCGTCAAAGGTTGGCCCGGGACACGCGCGTGCGCGGAAACCGGGGCGGGGATCGTTAAGCGGCCGTGACCTTCGCCGCGCGGCGCTTCACGACGATCCGGCGGGACGTCTCGACGACGAGACCGATGACCGCGGCCAGGCTCAGGCTGAACGCGAGCCCCTTCAGCTGGTCGTGCGCGAACGCGTCGCCGCCGAGGTATCCGAGCAGGGCGACGTACGTGTAGGCAACCGTCACACCGGCGATCGTGAACACGATGAACTTCTTGAACGAGTACCGCGTCGCGCCCGCCGTCAGCGTCGCGACCATCCGGGCTCCCGGGATGTAGCGGACCGTCATCAGGATCAGCCCGCCGCGTGAGTGCAGCGCGGCCGAGACCTTCTCGTAGAGCCGTTGGCGGCGCTCCTGGCGCTTCATCCAGCGGTGCAGCGCGGGTCCGGAGCCGCGGCCCAGGAAGTAGCAGACGGACTCGCCGATGACAGAGCCGGCCATCGCGACCGTGATGACGAGCAGCAGGTTCTGGTGACCGGCGGCCGCCGCCATGCCGGCGGTGATCACCATGCCTTCGCTGGGCACCACCGGGAACACCGCATCGATCGCCGCAGCGGCGAACAGGATGAGCAGCAGCCAATGCGAGGCCATCGCAATGCCGAGCAGGTGTCGCGCGACCTCCATCAACTCCGTCACCCCGAAAGGATGCCATTCATTGTCAAGCGAGCCGCAATCCCATCGATGTCATTCAGGCGTGATTCACCCGATGTTCAGTCGATGCCACTGGCTGCGGTCAGAGCAGCACGGGGAGTTCGCGGATCGCGTTCATCAGCAGGCTCGGGTGCCGCGGCGGATCCTGCTCGGGTACGGCGAGCCGCAGCCGCGGGAACCGCTCGAACAGCAGGCCGAGCGCGATCCGGCCCTCCAGCCGCGCGAGCGGGGCGCCGAGGCAGTGGTGGATGCCGTGCCCGAACGCGAGGTGCGCGGTGTCGGTCCGGGTGATGTCGAGCTCGTCCGCACGCTCGACCTTCCGGACGTCGCGGTTCGCCGGGAGCAGCGCGAACACGATCATCTCGCCGGCGTCGATCCGGGTTCCGGCGATGTCGATCGGCGCGCGGGCGACGTACGGGATCGCGGCCTGCAGCGGACCGTCGTACCGGAGGAGCTCCTCGACGGCCGTGGGCAGCCGCTCCGGCTCGTTCCTCAGCAGCTCGAGCTGGTCGGGATGCCTCAGCAGAGCGTGTACGCCGTTGGTGATCAGGCTGACCGTCGTCTCGTGGCCGGCTGCGAGCAGCAGGAAGACCATCGAGGTGAGCTCGTCCTCGCTGAGCCGGTCGCTGCCGTCGCGGGTCGCGATCAGGGCGGACAGCAGGTCGTCGGTCGGCGCCTGCTGCTTCTGCACGATCAGCTCGTGCACGAAAGCGAGCATCGACGTCGTCGCCTCGATGTACTCCTCGGCGGTGTACACGGCGGCGTTCACGAACACCGACGACCAGCGGCGGAAGTCGTCCCGCCGTACCGCCGGGATGCCGATCAGCTCGCAAATCACCGTGATCGGGAGCGGGTAGCTGTACGCGTTCACCAGGTCGACCGGCTCGTCCGCGGTGGCCATCTCGTCGAGCAGGCCGGATGCGATCTCCCGGATCCGCGGCTCGAGCGCCTCGATCCGGCGCCGGGTGAACGCGGCCGTGACGAGTTTGCGCAACCGGGTGTGGTCCGGCGGGTTCGCACTCAGCATGTGCTGCTCGGTGCGCGCGATCAGGTCGTCCATGACGCTGTCGCGGTGCGGACCGTCCATCGGCGAACGCACCACGTCCGGATGCGCGAGCAGCTCGCGCGTCTCGGCGTACCCGGTGATGAGCTGGACGGGTACGCCGGTGAACAGCGTGAGGCGCTGCACCGGGCCGGTGGACGCGAGGTCCTCGAAGCCCCAGTGCCGGGCGATTCCGCTGACTTCCGTGAACGGCTGCCTCATGCAGCCAGCCTACGTTCGGCCCGGAACGAGGTGCTCTGCCAGCTCAGTGCGCGAGTGGATGCCGAGCTTCGCGTAGACCTTGCGCAGGTGGTACTCGACGGTCTTCGGGCTCAGGAACAGTCGCGCAGCGGCCTCACGGATGCTGTTCCCGTCCGCAAGCAGTACGGCGATCTGTCGCTCCTGTGGCGTCAGCTCGTCCGCTGTGCTCGGCACGCGACGCCGTGCGGTCTCACCGGTCGCCTTGAGCTCCGCCGCCGCCTGGTCTGCCCACCCGAGTGCGCCGAGAGCGTCGAAACCCTCCACAGCGAGCCGCAGCTGCGTACGCGCGTCCACGCGCCGCCGTGCCCGTCGCAGCCAGGCGCCATAAGCCAGCCGGGTCCGGGCCAGCTCAAACGCGTCCAGCGTCTCCTCGTGCCAGCCGAGCGCCAGAACGAAGTCCGACTCGCTCTCATCGGCTACACCCCGCGCACGTGCTGCACGCGCCAGCGACCACGGCTGGCCTTTCGCCTCTGCCAATGCGGAGTGTTCGCGCACTACCCGCTGCGCGTCGTGCGACCGCCCCAGCCGCAGGTAGACCTCGACCAGCTCCGGTGCCGGCGACAGGTCCGGATCCTTCAGCCCGTACTCAGCCAGTACGTCGACCAACCGCTCGTACTGCGGTAGCGCCGCCGCCGGGTCGCCCCGTCCCAGCTCCAGGTCTCCCAGCGCGAACAGGGACCACACCGTGCCGAGGCGGATCTCATGCTCCGCACAGATCCGCAAACACTCCAGTGCGAGCTCCTGGCACTCCGCTCTGCCCTGGTGGGACATCAGCCACGCCAGTCCGGCCAGGTTCATCGCCAGTTCAGTCGTTTGACCGGTCTCCCGCGACAGCCGGATCCCCTCGTCGTACGACGTCTCCGCGTCGGGCCACCGATCGGTTGTCGCGTCGTCGCGGGCCAGCACGAACAGCAGGCCCGGCAGCGTCCCGAGAGCGACTTGCTCGCGTCGCTCGAGCATCGCCTGCTGCAGGAGCGTCCGGCCGGTTCCTGTTTCCCTGAGGAACAACGCAGCCAGCACCATCCACACCTGGCGACGGCGGTCCCGGTCCAGCTCGTCGGAGGGGGCCAGTGCGATCGCTGCACGGATCTGGTCCGTCCCACCGCTCCCGGCGAGCACCTTGGCGACGCCGCTCGCCAGCATGCCGATGATGCGCGGACCGAGCCGATCGACCGTCGGCAGCAGGACGTCGATGTCGTACGCCACCTCAAGGCCGGCCGCGGCATCGCACAGCCGGAAACAGGCCGCGACCGCATCCGCGAGCAGACCGGTGGCAACTGCCGGGTCCGTGGACTCGGCTGCGGCCGCGACCAGGATGTCGCGGGCCCGGCGCGGCGACCCGCACTTCACCTCGATGTCGCCGCGAATCTCCTGCGCGCGGATCCGCACCGGCAACGGCGGCTGCAGGATCAGCGCGTCACCCAGCAACGCCTCTGCACGCTCCGCCAGTCCGGCCGACCACGCCGCTGCACCGGCCGCGACCAGTCTGACCGCACGGTCCGGCAGGCCCTGGCTCAGCCGCCCAGCACGCTCGTACGCCGTTGCCGCGACCGCATGTGCTCCACGAGCAGCAGCATGCTCCGCTGCAAGGACCAGTCCGGCTGCCACCTCGTCGTCAGCGCCGAGGACTGCCTCTGACAGGTGCCACGCGCGCCGGTCCCGGTCCGGCGTGGCCAGTGCGACCGCACGATGCGCCGTACGACGTGCAGCCGGGTCAGCGCCGGTGTAGATCGCCGAGCGGACCAGCGGATGTCGCCACTGGACCTCACCGTCGCGAATGGCGACCAGGCCGGCTGCCTCGGCCTCCTCCAGTGCAGCGACGTCTACCCCGAGCTCTGCGCACACTCGGGACACCGTTCCGAGCTCACCGTCCAAGGCCGCGACGAGCAGGGCGGTGCGCGCATCCGGGCTCAGCCGGTCTGCCCTGCTGGCAAAGGCTTCTGCGAGCATCGCGGGGACTGGGAACGGTACGCCCGGCGGCATCCGGTGCAAGCGGGCCGGATCATCAGCCAGCTCAAGCAACGCCAGCGGGTTACCGGCCACGGTCTGGTGCAGTTGCTCGACCAGGTCGCTCGGGAGATGCTGCACGACCTGTCGCGCGGCCTCCAGCGTGATGCCCTCCAGCTGGAGCCGTGGCAGGTCGGCCTCGAACGGATGCGGTTCGTCGACGCGAGCCGCGATCAGCATGACGATCGGGTCGGCCACCAGGCGCCGGGCTGCGAACAACAGGGCCTCTGCGGACGGGCGGTCCAGCAGATGCGCATCGTCGATGATCAGTGCGAGCGGCGTGTTCTCGGCGTACCGGCAGATCAGGCTGAGTGTTGCGGCTCCGACGGCGAAGCGATCCGCCGGGCTGGCCGCATCGGGTCCCGATCCTAGTGCCAGTGCCGATGCGAGAGCTGTCCGTTGCGGTCCGGGGATGCGGTCGAGGCCGTCCAGCACAGGTCGCAGCAGTTGGAGCAGGGCTGCGAACGGCAACTCACGTTCGGCGTCGGTACCGCGTGCTCGCAGGACCTGCAGTCCGCCGGCCAGCTCGGCGGCCTCATCCAGCAGGGTGGTCTTGCCGATGCCGGGCTCGCCGGTGATGAGCAGTACACCTGCGGCTCCGACCCGCGCCCCCGCGATCAGTTGCTCGATCACCTGGCGCTCCGCGTCCCGCCCGATGAGCATGTCTCGCAGTGTGCACCAGGAGCCCCACCTGATGCGATGGTCCGGCTCCTCTTCCTAGGTTCGCCGTACCAACCATTCGAGGGGGAGCAAGCGAATGACTGTTGCAATCGACAGCGACAAACTGATGGGCTTCGTCTTCAAGGCGGTCGACGAGGTGGGGGCGACACTGAACGCGGCGCTGGTCGTGATGGGCGATCGGCTCGGCTTCTACCAGTCGCTTGCCGACCACGGCCCGACCACGCCGGCCGAGCTCGCCGAGCGGACCAACACCGATCAGCACTACACGCGGGAGTGGCTGAACGCGCAGGCGGCGGGCGGATTCGTCGAGTACGACGCGAGTACCGGCCGCTACACCCTGCCGCCGGAGCAGACCGTGGCGATGACCGATCCGAACAGCCCGGCGTACCTGCCCGGCTTCTTCCAGATCGCGCTCGGCACGGTGCAGCACACGACGGAGACGATCGAGGCCGCGCGGAGCGGTGCCGGCGTCGGGTGGCACGAGCACACGTCCGACGTGCATGTCGGCTGCGAGCGGTTCTTCCGGCCGTCGTACAACGCGAACCTGCTGCCCAGCTGGCTGCCCGCGCTGGACGGCGTGGTGGCCAAACTGGAACGCGGCGCGAAGGTGGCCGACATCGGCTGCGGGCACGGCGCGTCCACGGTCCTGATGGCCGAGGCGTTCCCGAAGTCCCGGTTCACGGGCTCGGACTACCACCAGGCTTCGATCGAGACCGCCCGGCAGCGGGCCGCGGGCCTCGGCGAGCGGGTGACCTTCGAGGTCGCGGCGGCCAACCAGTTCAGCGGGTCCGGGTACGACCTGGTGACGACCTTCGACGCCCTGCACGACATGGGTGATCCGGTCGGCGCAGCCAAGCACGTCCGTGAGGCGCTCGCTCCGGACGGCACCTGGCTGCTGGTCGAGCCGATGGCCGGCGACCACGTCGAGGACAACCTCAACCCGGTCGGCCGGGCGTACTACGGCTTCTCCACGCTGCTGTGCACGCCGGCCTCGCTGTCCCAGCCGGTCGGTCTCGCCCTCGGTACCCAGGCCGGCCCGGCCCGGATCCAGGACGTCACCACGGCAGCCGGGTTCAGCAGGTTCCGCACGGTCGCGCAGACGCCGTTCAACCTGGTGTTCGAGGTCCGCCCTTGACACAACAGTTCACCAACTGGTGAAGTATCACGTGTGCTGACGACGACCTTCGGAGCGCTCGCGGACCCGACTCGGCTGGCTGTCGTAGGCCGGCTGAGTCGGGGCGACGCGACGATGGGTGAGCTGGCCGAGCCGCACCGGATCACGCCACCGGCGATGACCAAGCACGTCACGGTGCTGGTCGACGCCGGTCTCGTGAGCCGGCGTCGGGTCGGCCGGACCGTCGTGTGCTCGCTCCGGCCGGAGGCGTTCGCCGAGGTGGAGCAGTGGGTCGGCGACCTCACGGCGTACTGGAACAGCACCGTTGACCGGTTGGAAGAACTCCTGCGAGGGGACGGCGATGGACACTGAGATCCGGATCGAAAGGGTGCTCCCGGCAACGATCGACAGGGTGTACGACGCCTGGACGCGGGCCGATCTCCTGGTCCAGTGGTACTGCCCGAACCCCGAGCTCGAACTGAAAGTACAGGCCGACGTCCGCACCGGTGGTACCTACGTCGTGGAGATGGGGCCGCACGTGGTGCGCGGCACCTACCTGGAAGTGGCGCCGCCGCACCGGCTGGTGTTCAGCTGGAAGTGGGACGGTACCGACGACGAGCCGACGCGGGTCGAGGTCGAGCTGACGGAGATGCTCGACGGCACCCGGATGCTGCTCAGCCACACCGGGTTCGCGAACGCCGAGGACGCCGCGAACCACCGGATGGGCTGGGATCCCGAGGTACGCCGGTTGGTCGAGCTGCTCAACGCTCGGCAGCCCGACCCCGCAGCCGATCGAGGATGAGAACCAGTACGACGGTGGTCGCGAGCAGCACCACGGCTTCGGCCGCGGCGACGAACGCCTGACCGCGGTCGGTCAGCGCGAAGATGCTCACCGGCAACGTCCGCCACGACGCGGGATAGACCATGATCGTCGCGCCGACCTCGCCCATCGACAGCGCGACGGACAAACCGGCGGCCGAGGCGATCGCGGGCAGCAGCATCGGCAGCCGGACCCGCCACAGCACGCGGGCCGGCGACGCCCCGAGCGAGGCCGCGACCTCGGCGTACGAGGGATCGATGCGTTCCAGCGCCGCGGACACCGTTCCGTAGCTGAAGGCAACCATGAGGACGAGGTGTGCGATCACCACGATCCATTTCGTACCGTTGAGCAGCAGCGGCTGGCGGGAGAACGCGACCAGCAGCCCGAGCCCGACCACCACGGACGGTACGGCGATCGGCAGGTGATGCATCGCGTCCGCGAGCCGCTTGAACCGGGTGTCCGCGGCCGACAAGGCGCCCCAACTCCCGAAGACGACCGCGAGCAGGCCGCCCAGGAACGCCGTCTGCAGGCTGACCGACAGCGACGCCAGTTCATCACCGGACAACGCCTGTCGGAGGTGATCAGCCGTCGGGTCGGAGGGCAGCACGCCGTTCCACGAGCCGGCGAACGCGGCCGCGATCACGACCACGAACGGCGCGACGACAAGCAGCCCGAACACCACGGCGAACGCGAGCCAGACAATCGCCTTCCCGGGCTTAGTCCAGACGAGCACGACGACCTCCCAGTGCCATCCGCAGTACGGCGTACAGGCCGAGGGAGAGCGCGATCTGTACGACGGCGATCACGCACGCACCCGGGTAGTCGAACATCACGATGCCTTTGGTGTGCACGAGCATCGGCAACGTTGTGGTGCCTTTCGCGCCGAGGAACAGGACGATGCCGAACTCGTTCAGCGTCAGCAGCAACGTCAGGCTGCCGCCCGCGAGGAGGGCAGGACGTACTTCGGGCAGCACGACCTGCCGCAGTACGCGCCACGGACCCGCGCCGAGACTGGCGGCCACGTCGAGCTGTGCGCGCGGCAACCGACTCATTGCCGCCAGCAACGGCCGCATCACGAACGGGGTGTAGAACGTGACCTCGGCGAGCACCACCGCCCATGGCGAGGTGAGGAACCCACCTGCCCGCAGGATGCCGGTACTGCCGTAGATGAACGTGAAGGAGAGCGCGACCAGGAATGACGGCAGCGCGAGCATCGTGTCCACCAGTCCGGCGACGATGCGGGCACCCGGGAAGGGCACGAAGCTGATCACGACGGCGAGGAAGGTGCCGACCACGAGACAGCCTGCGGTTGAACTCACCGCGATCTGCACGGTCCGCAACAGTGCGCTCCGGAACTCGGTCGACGCGATCACCTCACCCCACGCCGGGGCTGACTCCACGGCGACCAGCACCAACGGGTAGACGACCAGGACCGCAATCAGGAGGAGCGGCGGCAATACCCACACCCACCGGCCGTCCGGCCGCGGTCGATTGCTGACGACAGCACCGACTCCGAGCGCCTCAACAGCCATCAGCCAGCACCAGACTGCACGCCTCCACCGGCAACACCAGCGAAACGTCCGCCCCAACCTCGGGCACCCGCCGATCGGCCGGTACGTCGACCCGCACCGTCACACCCGCCAACCCGTCGACCGAGCATGTGACCTGGTTGAACGCCCCACGCCACTGCACCCCCAACACCTCGCCACCGACGCCTGCGCGTCCGGCAGCGCCGCCTCCGCCGGGGACGGCATCGGCCTCCAGCCGGATCGCATGCGGGCGGATGCACAGCAGGCTCTCGCCGGGTGCTGCTTGCAGACCCGGGACCACGTGGCCGGCCACCTTCACGCCGCCTTCAACCGGCTCGACCGGGAGCAGATTCGCCCCACCCAGGAACGAAGCGGTGAAGGCCGACGGCGGAGCGGCGTACAACTCAGCGGCCGGAGCGACGTCGACCAGCCGTGCATCCCGCATCACGGCGATCCGGTCCGCCAACGCCAGCGCCTCGGACTGATCGTGGGTCACGTAGACGATCGCGATGTCCGGCACCTCGCGCCGCAACTTCTGCAGCTCGCCGAGCATGTCCGCCCGCAACTGCGCATCTAGCGCTGCTAGCGGTTCGTCGAGCAACAGCACCGGCGGCCGGATCGCGAGCGCCCGCGCGATCGCAACCCGCTGCTGCTGACCGCCGGACAACTCGCGAGGGAAGCGCCGCGCGTACGCCGTCATACCGACCATCTCGAGCATCTCGCCGACCCGCTCCGCCACCTCGGCCCTCGGCTTGCGCGCTGCCTTCAGCCCGAACGCGACGTTGTCCGCGACCCGCAGATGCGGGAACAGCGCGTACTGCTGCACCACAACCCCGATCCCCCGCTTGGCCGGCGGAAGATCGGTTACGTCGTTCCCGGCCAACCGAACCCGCCCCCGACTCGGCCGCACGAACCCCGCCACCGCCTTCAACGCGGTCGACTTCCCAGAGCCCGACGGCCCGAGCAGCGCGACCGTCTCACCGGCCGCGACGCTCAGATCAAGCCCTTCCAGCGCGCACGTGCGACCGAAGTGCACGGTCACGTCCTGGAGCTGGACCGTCATCCCACGGCCTTCGTGTACGCCGCCACGTCGGCATCCAGATCGGTCAGGACCGCGGACCAGTCGGGCTGCCAGACCTCGACGCCCTGGGTCGCCTTCTCCACCGTCTGGAAGTTCGCGTCGGTCGGCTTCACGTCGTCCCGCGCCGGGATCCCGAACGCGTCCTGCGACACCGTCTGCTGCGCGTCGGTCGACAGCAGGTACTCCATCAGTTGCTTGCCACCGTCAACGTTCGGCGCACCGGCACCGAGACCCATCACGTACGGCAGCGCGAGCGTCGTACGCTTGCCGTCCTTGCCCGCCGGGACGAAGATGCCGAACGCCGACTTGTCGTTCGCGATCGACGCCGCGTTCATCTGGACGTCGCCGTTCGCGACCAGCAGCTCACCCTTGCTGACCTTCGGCTGCAACTTGCCGGTCGACGCCGACGGGCCGACGTTGTTGGTCTCCAGCTTCTTCAGATAGTCGAGCGCGCCCTGCTTCCCCAGCAGGTGCTGAAGCAGCAGCAGTACGGCGGTACCGTCCCCGGCCTGCCCCGGCGTCGAGTACTGCAGCTTCCCCTTGAACCTCGGGTCGAGCAGCTCGTCGAACGTCTTCGGCGTACCCGCCTGCTGGTTGGCGATGAAGCACAGATAGTTGTCGACAACCGCGACATAGTCGTCGCCCTTGACGCCCTTCACATGATCAGCGCCCGGTACGGCGTACTTCTGCAGCAGACCGTCCTGGGATGCCTTCTGAATGAACGGCGGCAGCGTCACGACGACGTCTGCCTGCGGGTTCGACTTCTCCTTCTGCAGCCGCGAGACCACCTCACCGGAGCCGGCCTCGACCGTCTGGACCTTGATCCCGGTCTTCTGGGTGAACGCGTCGAACCGGGTCTTGTACCAATCGGCAAGGCCGTCCGCGGTGTAGACGGTGACGGTCTTCGCGGCGCCGTCGCCGGTGGATGCAGCTCCGGTGCCACCACAGGCGGCGGTCCCAGCGAGCACAAGAGCGGCGGCGAGCAGGGTCTTGACTGCCTTCACGTCGTTGTCCTTCCGATCTCATCGAAGGTCGCCTCGGCGATCGCCGGCGACATGGTCATCCCGCGCCCGCCGGGGCCGGTCACCAGGTGCACGCCGTCGGCAACTTCCCGCCGGACGATCACCTCGTCGCCGGTCGCCTGCGAGTACACGCCGGCCCACCGCCTCACGATCTTGGGCAGCTTGCGGCCGAGGAGGTTCTCCGCGGTGTCCCGCAGGTAGTCGTACGGATCGCTCTGCACGTCGAACCTGAACGGCTCGGCGTACTCATGGGTGTCACCAATCGTCAGACCACCGTGCGTCCGCTGCACCATCAGCAGTTGCATCTTGTGGTCCTCGGCAACGGGGGCCTGCGCCGGCAGGTCATGGACTGCGGGACCGCTGTACGCCGGGTAGTACCGGAAGCTGTCCCCGTCGGCGACCGCGGTGGTGAGCGTGTCGCCGAGCGGTGCCGTCTGCATCATCTGCAGGCGCACCCGGCGTACCGGAAGGTCGTCGATGAGTTCGCGGATCAGCCCGCTGTGCCAGGCGCCTGTACAGAGAAGGACGACGTCCGCTGAATGCGTCACCCCGTGGTCGTCGACGACCCAGCCCGTGTTGACATTGCGCACTTCGCGTCCACCGAGGAACTGGTAGCGGTTCGACTTCATCAGCTCGGCCCGGAGCGCCGGCAGGACCTCACGCGGCTCGACGATCGCGTCCCGCGCACACCACAACGCGCCGCGCAGGTCGCCCTTCAGCGCGGGGTTGCGCTCTCGGGTCTGCTCCGCGTCGAGCACCTGGAATCCGCGCGCCACCGCATCCGGTCGGGCCGCAGCCTCCTTGGCGACCGCCAGCTCGGCCTCGGTACGGCAGACCGTCAGCGAGCCGACCGTACGGACGCCGACGCCGGGCACCTCGGCCCACAGGTCACGGGCCCGCTGCGCCAGCTCGAACTCGGCCCCGTCGGCGCGTCCGCTGACCCAGACCAGGCCGAAGTTCCGCACACTCGCACCCCGCGCCTCGAGCTCCCGCTCGAGCTGCAGCACCTGGTGCCCACGCCGTACCGCTTCCCAGGCGTGAAACGTGCCCAGCACGCCGCCACCCACCACAACCACCCGCACGCTGACTCCTCTCGTCGCGACCAAGATTGGTCCGGACCAATGAAGTCAGCATAGGAGAAGGACGACCACCGCGTGAACGGCCGGCGAACGGTTTGGCGGACCGCCAGGCCATCACAATTGCGCTCGCGCAGGAGCCCTCCGCGGCGATCGCCTCGGAGGGGCCGATTGTGATGGCCTGGGGATCCGGGGGGCGCTAGGGGCGGAGGGTGGCGCGGAAGCCGACTCGGTCGCCGCGGTAGAGGGAGCGGACCGCTTCGATCGGGCGGCCGTCGGTGTCGCGGCTGGTGCGGTGCAGCAGGAGCATCGGGAGCGACTGGGTGGCCTTGAGGAGCTCGGCCTCCCGCGGGGTCGCGATCACGGTCTCGACCAGCTCCTCCCCCTCGCCGAACCGCACGCCGAGACGACCGGTCAAGCACCGGTACAGCGACCCGGTCGGCTCCAGCACCTCACGCAGCGTCGGGAAGCGCGCGACCGAGAGGTGCGTCGTCTCCAGCCCGATCGGCTGCCCGTCCGCGAACAGCACCCGCTCCAGCCGGTGCACCGGATCCCCCTCGGCGACCTTCAACTGCTCCGCGAGCTCGACGTCGGCGATCACCTCCTCGAACGCGACCACCTCACGCCCCGGCGTATGCCCCTGGGCCCGCAACGCCTCGGTGTAGCTCACCAGCGCCAGCGGCTGCACCAGCTTCGGCGTCGCGACGAACGTCCCCTGCCCCTGCCGCGCCCGCAGCCGCCCGTCGGCGATCAGCTCCCGGATCGCCTGCCGCATGGTCCACCGGGAGACCCCGAACTCCTTGGCGAGCACCCGCTCCGGCGGCAACGCCGCTCCCTCGCCCAGCCGCTCCAGCACGTCCACCAGCTTGGTCTTCACCACGAAATGCAGCGGCTCACTCACACTGCCGACAATAGTCGAGGCCCCAGCGTGTCCCGCGGAGAAAAGGTCGAGCCCCGGGCGGCAACCCGGGGCTCCTGTCGGATGGATGGACAGTTGGCGGAACTCAGCTGCCGGACTTGCGCCGGAACTGGCGCTTCTGCTTGTCGTTGTGCGCGTCGCCGACGCCCTGCCCACGCACTCCGGATCCCGGATGCGTGTGCTTCCCGGCGTTCTTCTTCTCGAGCGCTTCCCGAAACTTCTTCTGCAGATCGTCCGCCGGCTCGCTGGACTTGTCGCTCATACCGTCTCCTTCAAACCGTAGGCGTACGGACCCCACGCTAACCGAGGGTGAGTACCGCAGGCGAGTGCATTCCAGCTCGCGGAAATCCCCGGCGGCGGATCGGGAGCCGCTGTTAGGTTCGGAGTACGTCGAGGGAGGGACACGGAATGCTGGTCAGCAACGAGGCACTGCTCGGGATCGCCCTGGTCGAGCTGGGCCTGGTGATCGTGCCGGGACCGAACATGATCTACCTGATCTCCCGCTCGATCGCCCAGGGCCGCCGCGCGGGCCTGATCTCGCTGGCCGGCGTCGGACTCGGCTTCCTCACGTACTTGCTCGCGGCAAGCGCCGGCCTCGCGACTCTCTTCGCGCTGGTCCCTGAGATCTATGTCGCACTGAAGCTGGCCGGCGCGGCGTACCTGCTCTGGCTCGCCTGGAACGCGTTCCGCCCCGGCGGCGCGTCGGTCTTCGCCACCCAGGAACTCGAGCCGGACCGCCCGCGCAAACTGTTCGGCATGGGCCTGCTCACCTGCCTGCTGAACCCGAAGATCGCGATCCTCTACATCTCGCTGCTCCCCCAGTTCCTCGACCCGTCCCGCGGTCACCTCGGCGTGCAGAGCCTGATCCTCGGCCTCACCCAGCTGACCGTCGGTGTCGCCATGAACGCCGTCTTCGTGATCACCGCCGGCTCGGTCGCCGTGTTCCTCTCCCGCCGCCCGACCTGGATGCGCATCCACCGCTACCTCACCGGCACCGCCCTGGCGGTCTTCGCGATCCGCCTCGCCACCGACCGCGCCCGCCCGCTCGCGACCCACTGAGAGCTGTCGGCCCCGCCGACTCGCTGAGAACTGTCCGACCCGCCGACTAGCCTCGTCCGGGATGAACGACTTCGCAGTCTCGTCCGTCGATCGGCTCGTCGCCGCCTGGAGCACCACGCCGGTCGCCGCCCTGGTCCGCGACCGCAGCCTGCCCGCGATCACCCGCGAGTACCTGCTCGACACGTTCGCCTGGCAGGACGCGGAGGATGCCACGCGGGCGCTGACCAAGCACTTCGCCGGTGCCCGCTTCGCCGACGAGGTCGAGTACGGCGTACTCCTGGTTCCGGACCCCACGAAGCTCGACACCCGCGGCCCGTTGCCGGATGAGGTCCGCCCGACGCCGTCGCCCGATGTGTTCGACGAACGCCTGCCCGCCGGGGTCGCCCTGCCGGGCGGTCGCCCGTGGCAGCTGGTGGTGAGCGTGATCGGGTCGTACGGACCGTCGCTCGGCAGCTACAACGACGTGATCGCCTCGGGCGACTTCATCGTCGACGGGCAGGACACCCGGCAGTGGATGACCCGTCAGGTCTGGGGTACGCGAGTCCTGCAATGTGGCGCGACGCCGCCGGACTGCGAGGACAACGAGCGGTGGACATTCACACTGTTCCCCGGTGAGGAGCTGGTCGACGGGCAGGCCGAGTCCGGGACGGTGTTGAAGGGCAAGGTCCGGTTCCGCCTAGGCAAGCCGGATCGCGGTATCGGGTCGGCGCGGGTCGCTCCTGCAGTGCTCATCTAAATCGTGTGCGCCGCTCTGGGCACTCCCGGATACTTCTGGGCGTGATGCACGAGGGGCAACTGGATGTGACGGTCGGACTGGTCGAAGGGCTCGTCAAGGAGCAGTTCCCGCAGTGGAGCGAGCTCGCGGTCCGCGCCGTACCGTCCCACGGGACCGTCAACGCGTTGTTCCGGATCGGCGATGAACTGGTCGCCCGGTTCCCGATCTTGCCCGGCGATGTGGCGACGGTGCAGCGGGAGCTCGAGGACGAGGCGGATGCCGCGCGGCGGTTGCACGCGATGTCGCCGTACCCGACTCCGGAGCCGATCGCGATCGGGGCGCCGGCCTCGGGTTATCCGCTGCCGTGGGCGGTGCAGACCTGGGTGGACGGGACGATCGCGTACGACGCGGACGTCGCAGGGTCGGCCGCCTTCGCCGAGGATCTCGCACTGTTCGTGCTGGCGCTGCGGGCGCAGCCGACCGAGGGGCGGATGTTCACGGGCTCGTGGCGCGGCGGGGTGCTGACCTCGCAGGACGAGTACGTCGCGGACGGGCTGGAGCGCAGCCGCGGGATGATCGACGTGGACGAGCTGGCCCGGTTGTGGGCCGACCTACGGACGACGCCGCGTACCGAACCGGACGCCTGGACGCATCGCGACCTGATGCCGGGCAACCTGCTCGCGAAGGACGGCCGCCTGGCCGGTGTCATCGACGTCGGCACCTTCACGGTCTCGGACCCCGCGATGGATCTACAGCCCGCGTGGAACCTCCTCGATCCCACCGCCCGGTCGGCCTTCCGCGTTGCGCTCGGCAGCGACGAGGCCGAGTGGCGCCGCGGCATGGGCTGGTCGTTCGCCCAGGCCATCGGCTGCCTCTGGTACTACGTCGAAACCAACCCGATCATGTCCCGCACCGCGCACCACACTCTGACCGCACTGCTCAAATCGCCCTAGCGACGAACACCCATTCTTTCCCGGGCCGATCCGGAGCCTCCCGTACGTCGTCGACCACGAACCCGGCCGCGACCAGCGACTCCTCGACCTCGTCCCGCTCGCGGAACCGCAGGGTGGACTGCGACGTGAGTACGGCGCCGTCCGACGAGAACACGTACGTGCCGCGGAAGGTGACGAACGGCAACTCAACCGACAGCAGATCGCCCCAGGCCTCCACCGTCTCGCCCGCAACCTCCCGTACCTGATGGGTACGCTCGCGGGTCCACTCCTCCCACTGGCGACGCGCCGGATCCCGCGTCTCGAACACGAACCGGCCACCCTCGGTCAACGCGGCCCGCACCCCACGCACCGTCGCCGACCACTCCTCGTCCGTCAGGAACACCTGCGCCACGTTCCCCGTCATCAGCGCAAGGTCCATCTGCAACGGCGGCAACGTGGTCGCATCCCCGTGGATCCACCGCACCCGCTCCGCAAACTCCTTGCCCCGAGCAACCACCAGTGAAGCCTCCGCCGGATCCACTCCGACGACGTCCACGCCGCTACTGGCGAGCAGACAGGCCAACTCGCCCGTCCCGCACCCCACATCCAGGACCTTCGCGGCGCCGAACTCCCCCACGATCGCCGCGTAGTGCTCCAGATCCCCCCGATCCGGATCCAGCGCGTCATAAACCGCCGCCAACCGAGGCTCCCCGAACAAAGCGTCAACCATGCCCGCGACCGTAACCCGATGCCCTCGGTCCATCCACTGTTTTTGTACCTAAGAACAGGACGTACATGTCTACGTATAGCCGCCGGCACGCCTGACCGGACATCGGAGCGCCCTCGAATCGGGCACACCTCCTGTCCTTAGCGCACGCCTCTCACGAAGTCGCGCCGGTGTATCTCCTCAACCCGGCGCGCCAAGCCAGCGCTGCTAGCGCGGCTGCACCTGCTGCTGCGAGCACGCCGGCGAGTAGTACACCGAGTTGAGGGCCGCGGAGTAGGGCGGTTGACGGGACGCTTGCGATGAGCGCCATCGGGAAGACGTAGGTGAGGAGGATGCGAAGCGGGCGGGCGAAGACGTCCGTCGGGTAGCGGCCGAGTTGCCAGGCCGAGTGGTAGAAGACGTCCAACTGCAGTTTCGGCGCCCAGAACGCCAAGCACGCCAGCAGCACGCTCAACGCCCAGGTCACTACGGTCCCTGCCACGACCA
Organism: Kribbella soli; assembly: GCF_004331345.1. Lineage (GTDB taxonomy): Bacteria > Actinomycetota > Actinomycetes > Propionibacteriales > Kribbellaceae > Kribbella > Kribbella soli. The sequence continues at coordinate 479,960 of NZ_SJJZ01000001.1, forward strand.
GCACCAACCAGCTCACCACTCCAGCGGCACCAGGCGACCGATCGGCAATCCCGATCCCCCAGGTCAGCACGCCGGCGCCGAGGACAACCTGGATCAGTTGCAGCGGTGACGACAACGACAAGCTGGACAGGAACAAGCTCGGAGCCGGCTGCAGCAAGTAGCCGTCCAGCTTCCCCTCGCGGATCCCGGTCTCGGGGAACCACGACAGGTTCGGATCGATGAACGTCGTCCGCAGACCGGTGATCAGCTGATATGTGCCGATCAGGACGAGGAACTCCGCCTTCGACCAGCCCGCCAACGTGTCGGCCCGGGTGAACACGATCAGCACGGCCGCGATCGCCGTACCCAAACCTGTGAACGCAAGCACCACATCGAAGACGAGGTTGACGCGGAAGGCCACACTTCGGCGCAGGGACATCGAGAAGCCTGCTGCCAGCAGACGAAGGAGCTTCATGAGCCCACCGCCGTGTACCGACGGATGCCGGCTCTCCACAGGACCATGACCACACCGACCAGCACGACCACCCACACCAATTGATAGAGGAGCGATCCACCGCTCCGCGTTCCGGCGGCGATCTCGGCCGGCAGACCGTTCATCCCGTAGAACGGCAGCACCTCCGCAACCCGGCGCAACCCGTCCGGCAGCAACCCGATCGGCGCCGCCGTACCGCCGAACAGGAACACCAACTGGCTACCGAACCCCACCACCGCATGTACCCGATCCGTCCAGAACGCCGTCAGCGACAACAGGAACGTCCACAGGAAGACGAGCACCGCGGCCAGCACGAGGTACGGCGTACTCCGCACCACCGCCCACCAGTCGAACCCGACCTGCAACGCGATCCCCGTGAGCAGCACGATCGGTGCCCCGAGCAACGTCAGCCAGGCACGAATCGCGAGGTTCATGCCGATCACGCCGACCACCACCGGCTGCGGGCGGAGCAGCTCGTGGCTGAGCGTCCCGTTGTAGATCCGTTCGGAAAACGTGTGCTGCTCGAACGACTCGGTCATCAGCGTGACCAGGATGATCGCGACGTAGTACCGCGCGATCGCCGGATCACCCGGATAGACCGCGGACCACACGAACAACCCGATCAGCGGCGCGACCACAGCCTGCACCACGAGGGTCAGCAGGAACCACCACGCGCCGGACCACTCCAGCACCTCCTGACGGAGCCGGAACCCGAGCAGTACCGCGGTTCTCATCGCAACCCCTCGCGGTACGCCTGGTCGATGACCTTCTCCAGCGGCGGCTCCTCCACCGCGAGGTCCACGACCTCCAACGCCTGCAGCAAACGGGCCGTCGTACCCGCGACCTCGTCCCGCGGCACCCGGAGAACCCACCGCCCGTCCGCCTTGTCGACCACCTCACCGAACGGTGACGGGTCCCCTTGCGTGGAGATCCGGATCAGTTTGTACGGCGACAGCCGCGCGGACAGCTCCGCGAGCGGACCGTCGTACTGGACCTTGCCCTTGTCGATCAGGATCAGGCGCGGGCACAGGGACGCGACGTCGGCCATGTAGTGGCTGGTCAGGAGCACGGTCGCGCCGGTCTGTTCGACGTACTCCTGCACGAACTCGCGGATCTGGCTCGCGGCGCTGACATCGAGACCGATCGTCGGCTCGTCCAGGAACATCACCTCGGGGCGGTAGATCAGCGCCATCGCGAGCCCGACCCGCATCCGCTCGCCTAGGCTGAGCGCGCGAAGTTGCCGCTCCAGCAGCGGTTCGAGGTCGAGGAGCGCTTCGAGCTCGGCCAGGGTACGGCGGAACGTGGCGCGCGGGACGTCGTACAGCAGGCGCTGGTACTCGAGGGAGTCCATCACGGTCAGCTCCTGCGAACCGCCGACCGGTTGGCTGCCGCGGACGAACGCGATCCGCTTGAGGAAGGCGGAGCGGCGTTGCCACGGGACAGTGTCGAGGACCTGAACCGCGCCGCCGGTCGGGTGCAGGATCCCGGAGAGGATCTTCATCGTCGTGGTCTTGCCGGCGCCGTTCGGGCCGATGAACCCCGCGACCTCACCCGGGGCGATCGTGAACGACACCTCGTCGAGGGCCTGGACCGTCTTGTACTCGCGGCGTACCAGCGAACCGAACGCCGCCCGCAGCCCGCCTTTGCGGACCGGAGCCTTGTAGGACATCGAGAGGTTTTCCACCTCCACTGCAGCAGTCATGGTGGCGACCGTAGGAGGAAAAGACGCCAGCTTCTGGCTTGTTTTCCTGAGATAGTCGGAGGATGCGCGCCGAACGGCTCCTCCGACTGCTGCTGCACCTGCAGACACGCGGTCAGTCGACGGTCGCGCAATTGTCCGCCGCGCTGGACGTCTCGCCACGCACGATCCAGCGCGACCTGGATGCGCTGAGCCTCGCCGGTGTTCCGGTGTACTCGATCCGCGGGCGCGCCGGTGGGTGGACGCTGCTGCCCGACTACCGCAGCCGGCTGACCGGGCTGACGCCGTCGGAGGTCATGTCGGTGTTCGTCGGCGCGACGGCCCACGTGCTCGCCGACCTCGGCCTCGACGCCTCCAGCGACCTTGCGGTCACGAAGCTGATCGCGTCACTTCCTGAAGGCACTCGCCGCGAGGCCGAGTACGCCCGGCAGCGTCTCCTGATCGACCACGCCGGCTGGGACGACCGCCGCGAAACCCCGCGCTGGCTGGACCTCTGCCGCCAAGCCGTCTGGGAGGAACGCCGCCTCGAAATCAGCTACGGCGAATCCACCGACGACGGTCCGCGGCGCGGGCCGTTTGCGATCTCGCCTCTCGGGCTGGTCGCCAAGGCGCGCACCTGGTACCTGGTCGCCGCCCGCACCGACGGCCGCCTCCGCACCTACCGCCTGTCCCGCCTGACCTCGGCCGAGCTCACCAACAACATCTTCACCAGACCAGCCGACTTCGACCTCGCCGCCTACTGGGCCCAGTCCCAGCGCGAGTTCCAGGCCTCGCGCCCGTCGTACCCGATCGTCCTGAAGGTCCGCGACCACGCCGTCCGCCGCTTCCGCCCAACCGCCCCGATGCTGCCCGCGGACGACAACTGGTGGATCGTCCACGCCGACCTCGAGAACCTCTACGAAGCCCAAGCCGCCGTCCTAGCCCAAGCCGGCGCAGCCCAAGTCATCGCCCCACCGGAACTGATAACCCTGGTCCACAACGCCGCCCAGCAGATCGCGAACTCCCACTGACACTCAGCTCTGCGCCTTTGTGAGGATTTCGGGGCCGTTGTCGGTGATGGCGATGGTGTGTTCGGTGTGGGCGGTGCGGCAGCCGGTGACGCTGCGGAGGGTCCAGCCATCTTCGTCGGTGATGAGCTCGGCGGTGTCCTGCATGACCCACGGTTCGAGGGCGAGGAGCAGGCCGGGGCGGAGTTTGTAGCCGCGGCCGGGGCGGCCCGTGTTCGAGACGTGCGGGTCCTGGTGCATCGTCGAACCGATGCCGTGGCCGCCGAACTCGGTGTTGATCGGGTACCCGGCCGCGCTCAGCACAGTCCCGATCGCCCGCGAGATGTCGCCGATCTTGGCCCCGGGAACGGCGGCCGCGATCCCCTCGGCCAGTGCGCGTTCGGTCGTGGTGATCATCGCGACGTCCTCGGGCGCCTTCGATTCACCCACGATGAAGCTGATCGCAGCGTCCGCCGCGATCCCACCCAGGGAGACGGCGAGATCGAGCGTCAGCAGGTCACCGTCGGCGAGCTGGTAGTCGGACGGCTTTCCGTGCAGTACGGCGTCGTTGACCGCCGTACAGATGTAGTGACCGAACGGGCCGCGTCCGAACGACGCCTCGTAGTCGACGTAGCAGGACTGCCCGCCGGCCTCGGCGATCAGGGCCTTCGTCCACTGGTCGATGTCCAGCAGGTTCGTGCCGACCGCGGTCCGGCTCTTCAGCGTCTGCAGAATGCCACCGACCAAGGCGCCCGATTCCTTCGCTTGGGCCAACTGGCGGGGGTCCAGGATCTCGATCATGCGCGGCCTCTCGTGTCCATCCAATAACTATACCGGCCATATTATCCCGGTACTATCATCGGATCATGGTCCGGCTCCCGCTCACCCCCGCGGAGGTCGAGCGCGGAGAGCGCCTCGGCACCCTGCTCCGCCGCGCCCGAGGCGATCGCTCGATGCTCCAGACCGCCCTCGACGCCGGTGTCTCCCCCGAAACCCTCCGCAAAATCGAGTCCGGCCGCGTAGCCACCCCGGCCTTCCCCACCATCGCCGCCATCGCCGACGTCCTCGGCCTGTCCCTCGACACCTTGTGGACCGAGGTCAACCGAACCGAACCAAAACGCCTGGTCTCCTAGACCATCCAAGAAGGTTCGAGCATCAGACGTTGAAGCGGAACTCCACTACGTCGCCGTCCTGCATGATGTAGTCCTTGCCTTCCATGCGGACCTTGCCGGCGGAGCGGGCGGCGTTCATGGAGCCGGCGTCGATGAGGTCGTCGAAGGAGACGATCTCGGCCTTGATGAAGCCGCGCTGGAAGTCGGTGTGGATGACACCGGCGGCCTCGGGGGCGGTGGCGCCGCGCTTGATCGTCCAGGCGCGGGACTCCTTGGGACCGGCGGTCAGGTACGTCTGCAGGCCCAGCGTGTCGAACCCGACGCGCGCCAGTACGTCGAGACCGGGCTGGTCGATGCCCATCTCGGCGAGCATCTCGCGGGCCTCGTCCTCGTCGCCGAGCTCGACCAGTTCGGCCTCGAACTTCGCGTCGAGGAAGATCGCCTCGGCCGGCGCGACCAGGTCCCGCATCTTCTGCTTGAGGTCCTCGTCGGCGAGCTCGTCGGAGTCGCAGTTGAAGACGTACAGGTACGGCTTGGCGGTCATCAGCATCAGCTCGCGGATCGCGTCCCGGTCCACTCCGGTGGCGATGATCGGCGTACCCGCCTCGAGGTGCTTCTGCGCCTCCCGCACCGCCTCCAGGACGACCGCCGACTCCTTCTTCAGGCGGGCTTCCTTCTCCAGCCGCGGGATCGCCTTCTCGACGGTCTGCAGGTCGGCGAGGATCAGCTCGGTCTGGATGGTGGAGATGTCGTCGGCCGGCGAGACCTTGCCGTCGACGTGCGTCACGTCGTCGTCGCGGAACACCCGGGTGACCTGGCAGATCGCGTCCGACTCGCGGATGTGGCTGAGGAACTTGTTCCCCAGGCCCTCACCCTCCGACGCGCCGCGGACGATGCCGGCGATGTCGACGAACTGCACGGTGGCGGGAATCACCTTCTGCGAGCTGAACAGCTCGGCGAGCTTCCCCAGCCGCGGGTCCGGGACACCGACCACTCCGACGTTCGGCTCGATGGTCGCGAACGGGTAGTTCGCGGCGAGTACGTCGTTCTTGGTCAGCGCGTTGAACAGGGTGGACTTGCCCGCGTTCGGGAGCCCGACGATTCCGATGGTGAGTGCCACGGGAGGCAAGGTTACGCGGGTAACCCCGTCGTACCCCAATCCGTCAGATCAGGTAGGCCTCGAGTTCGGCGCCGTACCAGCGGTTGGTGCGGCCGATCGGGCGCATGCCGAGGCGGTTGCAGACGGCCAGCGACGCCCTGTTGTCCGGGCGGACGACCGCGTGGATCTGCCCGATCCCGGCCTTGAACCCGTGCTCGATCGCGCCCCGCGCCGACTCGGTCGCCAGCCCCCGGCCCCAGGCGTCCGGGTGGAAATGCCAGCCGACCTCGACCTCGCCGCGGCCGGCGGTGCCGTCCGTCGGGTCGGGCAGCGGGACGAGTAGTACGGTCCCCGCGATCGTCCCGGTGGCCCGTTCCTCAACGGCCCAGACGCCGTACGGCGCCTCGCGGCTGCGCTCGTTCCACCGCATGATGGCCTTCGACGCCGCACCGCGATCGGTCATCACCCGGGGCTCGGCGCCCAGCCAGCGGGACACCTCCCAGCGCCGGTAGATGTCGAACACGCGGTCGCCGTCAGCGTCCGACCACTCGCGCACCACGAGCCGATCCGTCTCGAAGACCACCATGCTCGCCACCTCCCAAGGCTGTTCCTATTTCCGCGAACCAGGCGATCGCAAGCAACGTCTCCATCCTGTGACCACTTGGACGGATCGGATCGGGTTTCCCTCACGCTTCGTGTTCGGATGCCTGCAGTTCCTGCGTTTCGGGTGGCTGGAGGTGGTGTCGTGCCTGTTTCCCGGGTTCCTGTTCGCGGGCCTGGCGATCTCGAAGTACGTCGACCTGCCGATCGCCCGGTACGACGCCTTGCTGATCTACTGCCTCGGCCTGACGCTGCTGTTCTGGGTGGTGGGGCTGGAGACCTGGCGTGAGGTCGCGGTGATCTTCGGGTTCCACCTGGTCGGGCTCGGGCTGGAGCTGTTCAAGGTCCGGGTCGGTTCGTGGCAGTACCCGGGCGACGCGGTGACGAAGTTCGCCGGAGTGCCGCTGTTCGCCGGGTTCATGTACGCCGCGGTCGGCAGCTACCTGTGTCAGGCGTGGCGCCGGTTCGACCTCCGGGTGAGCAACTACCGCCCGATCCTGACCACGGTCTTCGCGGTGCTGATCTACGCGAACTTCTTCACCCATCAGTGGATCCCCGACCTGCGGATCCCGATCGCGCTCGGTCTGCTCTTCGTGTTGCGCCGTACCTGGGTCTTCTTCACGGTCGGCGTACGGCGCTACCGGATGCCGCTGGCGTTGTCGTTCGCGTTGATCGGATTCTTCCTGTGGATCGCGGAGAACTTCGGCACGTTCCTCGACGCGTGGAACTATCCGGACCAGGTGAGTGTGTGGCGCCTCGTGCATCCGGCGAAGTTCGGCGCGTGGTCGTTGCTGGTGAGCATGAGTTTCGTGCTGGTCGCGAGCGTGAAGTCACTGGAGGGCCGGCTGTACCACCGCGGCGGAACCGCAACAGTCGAGATCTCACCGCAACACGAAAAGGCCAACCAAGCTGAGGGGTAAGGCGTCTTCAGGAGTGTGAGGGCGCCTGAGGGGGCGCAACTGGGGAACCGCCTTAGCTGCAAGGGGAAAGTCATGTCCCGAAAGTTCGCCGCATTCGTCGCGACCGGGGTGGCGCTGGCCGTCGTCATCGGTTCGTTGCTGGTCCTGGCGCTCGGGCACGAACGGCAACCACGACCGGCCGCCGCGACCACGCAGACCACGACGCCGAGCCCGACGCCCACCGAGACGCCGACGCTGAACGCGCCGCCGTCGACACCGCGCAAGCCGGCTCCGAACCCGACCGCAGCACTTGCCTCCGGCAACAAGAAGGTGTTGTTCTTCAGCTTCGACGACGGGCCGGACCCGTATTGGACGCCGAAGGTTCTGCAGGTCCTGAAGAAGTACGGCGCGCACGCGACGTTCTTCGAGCTCGGCTCGATGCAGACCGCGCACCCGGGGCTGCGTGAGCAGGTGCTTGCCGCCGGCCACACGATCGGCAGCCACTCGATCACGCACCCGCAGCTGACCGCGGTCGCACCGGCGAAGCGGCACCACGAGATCTTCGACGGACCGGAGTCGACCTGCTTCCGGCCGCCGTACGGCGCCTCGAACCCGAAGGTCCGCGCCGACATCAAGGCGGCCGGCATGGTCCAGGTGCTGTGGGACGTCGACCCGCGCGACTGGGCCCGACCGGGGACGAGCGCGATCGTGCACAACATCCTCACCCACGCGCACAACCACAACATCATCCTGATGCACGACGGCGGCGGCAACCGCGCGCAGACCGTCGCCGCCCTGGACAAGGTCCTCCCACTCCTGAAGGCGCAGGGCTACACGTTCCCCGCGATGAACTGCTGACGTCGGGCGCTCCGGGCCGCACACTGAGCCATGGATGCTTCCCGGGAACTGCACCGCCTGACCAGTGGGTATCAGGTATCTCAAGCGGTGCACGTCGCCGCCACGCTCGGAATCAGCGACGTACTCGCTGACGGCCCGAAGAGCCTCGCCCAGCTCGCAGAGTCCACCAGAACGGACACCGGGGCGTTGACGCGCCTGATGCACGCGCTGGCCGCTCTCGGGCTGTACGCCGTCGACGACGGCAAGTACACCAACACGGAGCTCGGTACGGCGTTGCGGACCGACGTACCGCGCTCGGTCGCCGGCTGGGCGCGCTTCATCGGCAAGGGCTCCCACTGGCAGGCGTACACCGGTTTGGAGGACAGCATCCGGACCGGTGAGACCGCGTTCCCGGCGGTCCACGGCGAGGCGGTGTGGGAGTACCGCGCGAAGCATCCCGAGGAGCAAACGGCCTTCGACGCGGCCATGACCTCCATGTCGGAGACGATGGCCGACGCGGTCGTCGACGCCTACGACTTCAGCCGGTACGAGACGTTGGTCGACGTCGGTGGCGGGCGAGGCCGCCTGCTGATCGGCATCCTGTCGCGGTACCAATCGGTTCGCGGCGTGCTGTTCGACCAGCCTGACGTGGTCGCGGGCGCCCACGACCTGCTGTCCGCAGCGGGCCTGGCGGAGCGTTGTCTCGTGGTCGGCGGCAACTTCTTCGATGCCGTGCCCGAGGGTGACGCGCACCTGCTGAAGGCGGTGATCCACGACTGGGCGGATGCCGAGTCGATCGAGATCCTGCGTACCTGCCGGAGGTCGATGCCTGCCCACGGCCGGCTCCTGCTGGTGGAGCAATTGCTGGACGAGTCGCCGGATCCCGTGCGTACGGCGTTCTCGGACCTCAACATGCTCGTGATGACCGGCGGCCGCGAGCGGACGACGGACGAGTACCGCGCCCTCCTCGCCGCAGCCGACCTCGACCTCGTCGCCACAGTTCCCACCGCCGGCACAGCATTCATCCTCGAGGCGGCACCGCGCACATAGGCGTGGTTCGCAGAAACTGTCGGTGGCGTTCGGCACTATCTGTGACATGACCGGTACGACGGTGTTACTGATCCTGCTCTTCCTCGTGGTGGGGCTGTTGCTGGGTGCTGTGTTCGGCGTGCTGTGGGTGCGCGGCCGGGACGGTGCTGCGCTGGCGCGGATCACGGCTGAGCGGGATGCGGCCGAGGATCGGGTGGTCGAGCTGACGCAGGAGCGGACGAGTGTCGGCCAGCAGATGGGCGGGCAGGCCGTCGTCAAGGAAGCGCTGGATCGCCTGCACGCACAGCTGAATCAGCTCGAGCAGGGCCGCGCGGCGTGGCAGAGCCAGCTGCATCAGCAGGTGAACGAGGTGCGGATGAGCGGCGAGGCGTTGCGCCGCGAGACGGCTTCGTTGTCGACCGCGTTGCGCAAGCCGCAGGTGCGCGGCCGGTGGGGTGAGCTGCATCTGCGTCGCACCGTCGAGCTCGCCGGAATGGTTGCCCACTGCGACTTCACCGAGCAGACGACGACGGTCGCCGAGGACGGCGTACTGCGGCCGGATCTCGTGGTGAGGCTTGCCGAGGGCAAGAATATCGTCGTCGACTCCAAGGTGCCGCTGGCCGCGTTCCTCGACGCGAGCGAGTCCGACGACGCGGAGCACCGCGAGGACCGGTTGCGGGCGCACGCGCGGCACCTGCGGACCCATGTCGACCAGTTGGCCGCGAAGGCGTACTGGACCCGGCTGTCCCCGTCGCCGGAGTTCGTCATCCTCTTCGTGCCGGGCGAGTCCTTCCTGTCGGCTGCGCTCGACGTCGAGTCTTCGCTGCTCGAGTACGCCGCTGAACGCCGGGTGATCCTCGCGACGCCGACCACGCTGATCGCTACGTTGCGCGCGGCGGCGTACGCGTGGAACCAGTCGGCGTTGACAGAGTCTGCGCAGCAGGTCTTCGAGCTCGGCCGGGAGCTGTACGAGCGACTCGGCACGATGGGCGACCACCTCGGCCGCGTCGGGCGGTCGCTCACGTCGGCGGTGGAGGCCTACAACGGGACGGTCGGGTCGTTCGAGCGCCGGGTGTTCATCACCGCGCGCAAGCTCCGCGACCTGCACGTCACCGAGTCCGAGCTGACCGCGATGGAGTCGATCGAAGCGTCCGTGCGACCGCTCACGGCACCCGAGTTCGTCGCGCTGGACGAGTCACCGACCACGAGGCGGTGGCCACCGTCACAGACCGGCTGAATGTTCCGGACGGTTATCGTCCGGAACCGGCACTAGGGTCCTTGCCATGGACAACGCACCGCTCACCGAGCCGCCGGTCGCCGGACCCGAGGCCGACACGTTGCTGGGGGCGCTCGAGCGCAACCGGCGTACCTTCGCCTGGAAGTGCGGCGGCCTGGACTCGGCCGGCCTGAACAAGCAGCACCCGCCGTCGACCGTGACGCTCGGCGGGCTGCTCAAGCACCTGGCGCTGGTCGAGGACGAGTACTTCACCCGCCGGCTCCTCGGCAAAGAACTCGGCGCTCCCTGGGACTCGGTCGACTGGGACGCGGACCCCGACTGGGAGTGGCACAGCGCGCCGGACGACTCGCCCGAGGAACTGATGGACCTGTGGCAGGCGGCGGTCGCCCGCTCCCGCGCCGCGGTCGCCGAGGTCCTCGCGAACGGCGGCGTCGACCAACTGGCCCAATACAAAGGCCGCAACGGCGACTCTCCCAGCCTGCGCTACATCCTCGTCGACCTCATCGAGGAGTACGCCCGCCACACCGGCCACGCCGACCTGATCCGCGAATCCATCGACGGCCTCACCGGCGAAGGCGTACCCGCCCCCTAGCGCCTCAAGGACCTCGTGGGGTGACTCCTGAGGGGTCGTATGGTGCCGAGATGGCGCCCCTCATCCAACTCATTCCCCGCGGTCCGTTCGGACGAGAGGACATCCAGGCTTTCGCCGAGGAACAGGGCTGGACACCTGCGGAGGTGACCGTGCCCGAGGGACCGATCGAGGAGCTGGCGTGGGTTCTCGGACTGGTCGACGCCGATAGTCCCGAGGACAGCGAAGAGATCGAGACAGTGGTGGTCCACTGGATCGAGGACCAGCGCTTCCAGGTCGACTATCTGGCGGTCGAAGGAGACGATCCAGAGTCGTTCGCCGACTGGTTGCGCGGCGAACTGCCCCTTCATTCCGACCAGTCCTTGGCACAGTTGACGGCGAGCACCCGCGACGATGCGGCCCTCATGCGTGCTCTGCGTCGCCTGGGCGTCAACTACGCGGGAAGGGCGTTCGACAGTACGTCGTACGGGTTGCTGCGTTGGGCCCTGCACGACCCCGAACCTCTGGTCCGGCGGAACGCTCTGCTCGCCGCCTCTCTTCTGGACTGGCCTGAGCTTGTGCCGCTGCTGACCTACGTGAGCGAGACCGAGAACGATCTCGCCGTCAGGGAACAGGCCCTGACCACCCTCGACATCGTCCGCGACAGCACTGCTGCTCCACTCGGCGGCAGCGGCAACTGACCAGCCTGCTGTCGGAAAGCCGACAGTAGTGAGGTGTTGACAGTCGGTGTCCTTCTCGCGAAACGATGAGAGCGCTCTCTCGGGGGGCGACGTGAGGAGGAAGAATGCGCTTCAGAACCAGAGTCCTGGGTGTCGTCGCGGCTGCGGTGGCTGTGGCCGGCGTGCTGTCGGCGGCCCCGGAACGGTCGGCCGACGCAGCCGTACCGGCGACGATTCCGCTGACGATCACGAACAACTCCGGCCGCGGCGACGCGGTCTACATCTACAACCTGGGCACGAACCTGGCCACCGGGCAGCAGGGCTGGGCCGACACCTCGGGCACGTTCCACGCCTGGCCGGCCGGCGGCAACCCGCCGACCCCGGCGCCGGACGCGTCGATCGCCGGACCCGCCAACGGGCAGTCCGTCACGATCCAGATGCCGAAGTTCTCCGGCCGCGTGTACTTCTCCTACGGCCAGAAGCTCGTCTTCCAGCTCACCACGGGCGGCCTCGTGCAGCCCGCCGTACAGAACCCGAGCGATCCGAACCGGAACATCCTGTTCCACTGGTCGGAGTACACGCTCAACGACAGCGGCCTGTGGATCAACAGCACGCAGGTCGACATGGTTTCGGCGCCGTACGCCGTGAGCGTGAAGGCCGGCGACGGGTCCACGAAGACCACCGGCCACCTCAAGTCCGGCGGCTACAACGCCGTCTACAACGGTCTCCGCAACGCCCCCGGTGGATGGGGCGGCCTGATCCAGACGGCACCTGACGGCTCGGTCCTTCGCGCGCTCTCCCCGCTGTTCGGCGTCGAGACCGGGGCGCTCCCGGCGAGCGCCATGGACGACTACATCAACCGTGTGTGGTCGAAGTACAGCTCGGAGACCCTGACGGTCACGCCGTTCGGCGACCAGCCGAACACCAAGTACTTCGGTCGCGTGTCCGGCGGCGTCATGAACTTCACGAACAGCTCCGGCGCTGTCGTGACGTCGTTCCAGAAGCCGGACTCGGCCAGCGTGTTCGGCTGCTTCAAGTTGCTCGACGCACCGAACGACCAGATCCGCGGCCCGATCTCGCGCACCCTGTGCGCCGGCTACAACCGCTCCACGCTGCTGACGAACCCGAACCAGCCGGACCCCAACGACGCGAACTTCTACCAGGACGCGGTCACCAACCAGTACTCGAAGATCATCCACTCCCAGATGGCCGACGGCCACGCGTACGGGTTCGCCTTCGACGACGTCGGCAACCACGAGGCACTCGTCCACGACGGGAACCCGCAGCAGGCCGGACTGATCCTCGATCCGTTCAACTGAGGCTTGACACCTGCTTCGGTTAGTGGCAACTTACCGTTCGTGGGAACTTACGGATCACTCGAAGCTGCCGGACCGGTGCTGGACGCGCTCGGCGACCCGACGCGCCGGGTGATCCTCGAGACGCTGCGTACTGGCGGGCCGTGCTCGGTCGGTGGACTGGCCGAGCGCGTGCCCGTCAGCCGGCCCGCGATCTCGCAGCACCTGAAGGTGCTCGGCGCGGTCGGTCTGGTGCAGCACGAGTCGCGCGGGACCCGCAACATCTACCGGGTCCATCAGGCCGGTCTCGGCGAGCTGCGCAGCTGGCTCGACCAGTTCTGGGGCGACGCCTTGCAGGCGTACGCCGACCACGTACAGCGGACCGAGGAGGGGAAATGACTGTGGAACAAGACATCTCGCCATTGGTGAAGACCGTCGTCGTACCGGTCGGGGTCGACCGGGCGTTCGAGGCGTTCACCGCGGAGACGTCGGCGTGGTGGCCGTTGTTCAGCCACTCGGTCGGCGCGGCAGCGGCGAACGAGGTACGGCTGGAGGGCGCCGTCGGCGGGCGCATCGTCGAGTACGGCGCCGACGGCGAGATCGCCACCTGGGGCACCCTGTCGGACTGGGATCCGCCGAAGTCGCTGAGCTTCAGCTGGCACCCCGGCCAGGACCCGTCGGAAGCCGGGCAGGTCACGGTGACGTTCGACGCGACCGACGGCGGCACACAGGTCCAGCTCGTGCACTCCGGCTGGGAGCGCCGCGGCGACGGCGGCCGGGCCCGCCTCAGCTACGACACGGGTTGGGACTTTGTGCTGGGCAAGTACGTCGAACACGCCCGATAGTGGATGGATGGCGAATCCTCCCGTTGACGCGCGCGCACTGGAAGCCTCGCTGCGGCCGCATGGTGAATCGGTCATGCTGCCGCGAGCGGCGTACGTCGATCCGGAGGTGCTCGCCTGGGAACGCCGGCACTTCTTCGCCGGCACCTGGACGTGCCTCGGCCGCGTCGACGAGCTGTCCGACGGTACGACGTACCGCGAGGTCACCATCGGCGACATCGCGACCGTCGTCACGTTCGGGGACATACCGCGGGCGTTCGCGAACACCTGCCGGCATCGCGGTCACGAGCTGCTCCAGCGGGACGAGACGAGTGACCGGCGAGCCGTGGTGTGCCCATACCACGGGTGGTCGTACGAGCTCGACGGGTCGGTGAAGGCCGCGCCGCGGATGGGCGATTGCTTCGACACGTCGCCGTACGGGCTGGTCGAACTGCCGGCCGCGGTGTGGCACGGCTGGCTGTTCGTGAACGCGACCGGTACGGCGGCGGCGTTCGAGGAGCATGTCGGCGGGCTCACCGACCTCGTCGCGCCGTACGCGCCGGAAACCCTTGTACTGAAGGCGCGGCACGCGTACGACGTGGCGGCGAACTGGAAGACGATCGTGGAGAACTACCACGAGTGCTACCACTGCCCGCTGATCCATCCCGAGCTGTGCAAGGTGTCGCCGCCGACGTCGGGCGACAACTGGAACCTGCCCGGCGCGTGGGTCGGCGGGCTGATGGACCTGCGACCGGACGCCGAGACGATGTCGCTCGACGGCCGGTCGCTCGGGGTCCCGATCCCCGGCGTCGACCCGCGTCAGGTCAACTACCTCGGACTGTTCCCGAACCTGCTGATCTCACTGCATCCCGACTACGTGATGACCCATCGCCTCGAGCCGCGCACACCCGGCCTGACCGCGATCGAGTGCTCCTGGTACTTCCGGCCCGAGGTGACGGACCCGTCGTACGCCGTGGAGTTCTGGGACATCACGAACCGCGAGGACTGGGCCGCCTGCGAGTCGGTCCAGCGCGGCGCCGAGTCCCCGCACTTCCGCCCCGGCCCGCTGGCACCCGCCGAGGACGCCGTCTACCAATGGGTGACCATGCTCGCCCGCGGCTACCTCGGCAAGCCGCTCAGCACCTGAAGCGGGAACACCCGCCTGTGACTGGGCACTAGCAATAGCCTGTTCCCAGTCCCCCACGCCTATCCCCAGTCAGTAGCCCAGCGTGAAGCGGCGGCGGTTGTGGGCCGGCTGCTCCGCCTCGTTGATCACGGCTACTGCGTAGTCCTCGGCGGAGATGTGGTCGCCGATCGGCTCGTCCTGGCCGAGGCGGAAGACGCCGGTGCGCTCACCGGGGGCGATCACGAAGGCCGGGGACAGCATGGTCCAGTTCACGTCGCTCGCGCGCAGGTTCTCGAGCGCCTGCGACACGGTCAGCGACTCGTTCTTGTACTCGGCCGGGAAGTCCGGCCCGTCCACCACCCGGTTGCCGTTGACCACCAGGCTGCCGGCGCCCCCGACCACGAACAACCGGGTCGCCGTCCCCCGCACCGCGGCGATCAGGGTGTCGACCGCGTCCAGGTACTCCTGGTGGTCGCCGCCGGTGCGGCTCGGCCCGATCGCCGCGACCAGCGCGTCCGAGTCCGCCGCCAGCTCCTTGACGGTCGCGACGTCGTTCGCGCTCCCCTGCACCGCGCGGACGCCGTCCGGCAGCTCTCCGCCGGAGCGCGTCACGCCGGCCACCTCGTGCCCGCGACCGACCGCCTCGGCCGCCACCCGGCTGCCGACCATTCCACTCGCACCGAAGACCGCGATCTTCATCTCTACTCCTTGTCTGTTGACCTGACCTCGACGGTATCTATTGGTAACTGGCTACTTCAACGTGCTATAAGTACCTTGTGGTAACCAAAGGCAACGCGTTCGATCCGAACTGCCCGACCCGCACGATCCTGGACCGGATCGGCGACAAGTGGACGGTGCTCGTCGTCCTGAGCCTGCGCAGCGGCCCGCTCCGTTTCACCGAGCTCCGCGACGGCATCGGCCGGGTCGCGCCCAAGGTCCTCACCCAGACCCTGCGCCGGATGGAGCGCGACGGCCTGATCACCCGCGAGGTCTACCCGGAGATCCCGCCGCGCGTCGTCTACACCCTGACCCCGATGGGCGCGTCCCTGATCGAGCCGATCAGCGTGATCACCGACTGGGCAGAGACCCACGTGCCCGCAATCACCAGGGCGCAGCAGCGGTACGACGAACCCGCCTGAGATCATCCAGCTCACCGCTCAACCTTTCCTTCGGGTCACGCCATCTCAAGGCTGACCGAGTTGAGTGAGATGGGGGTTGGAATGGATCCAGGACGCGACCACGAATTCGCTGAGTTCGTGGACGGGCGGTTCACCGCACTGCAGAGGTTCGGCTACCTGCTGACCGGTGAATGGCACCTGGCCGAGGACCTGGTGCAAACCGCATTGACGAAGGTGTGGTTCCACCGGAACTCGTTGCGCAGCAGCAGCGCGCTGGAGAGCTACACCCGGACCGTGATGGTGAACACCAGCACGCAGTGGTGGCGCCGGAAGTGGCGCGGGGAGACACCGACCGAGCAGTTGCCGGAACCGCAGGCACGCGAGCAGTACGGCTCGGTCGACGACCGGGACCTGTTGCTGCGGGCACTCGCCGGACTCCCCCGCAGGACCCGCGCGACGCTGGTCCTGCGGTACTTCGAGGACCTTCCGGAGGCCGAGATCGCCCAGATCATGGGCTGCTCGGTCGGCACCGTGAAGTCGAACGTCTCCCGCGGACTGGCCAAACTCCGTGAGCACCACCTCGTCGCCGCCGTTTCCGCTCCGGCCCAGAAGGAGGGCTGAACCATGACCGACGATCTCAAGCAGCAGTTCGAACGGCTCGTCGCCGACCCGCCGCCACCCAGCGCGATGCCGAGCGAGTCCGTGTTCGCCCGGGTCCGGACCGCCCGGCGCCGTCGTACGGCCGGCGCATTGACCCTGGCCGCGGCCGCGGTAGTTGCCGTCGCTGTTGCCGCTGGCAACCTCGCGGACTTCAACAGCAGCCCGCCGATCACCAACAGCCCGAGCGCACCCGTGACGGTCGTCACGGGCCCGCCGACCGGTACGCCGTCGACAACCGCACCGACCACGGCCAGTTCGGCCACGACCGGGAGCACGCATCGGACGACGACCGGTACGCCGGGTACCCCCACGGGCTCCGAGCGGCCGACCGGTACGACGACAACCGGGGCCGGCACCACCAACACGCCGCCACCGGTTCAGCCGCCGGCGCACCCGATCCAGGTCGGCGTCGTTCTCAAGCCCACCATCACCGGCCGCACCGTCGCGGTGAAGGTGACGGTCTCGGGCACCGTCATCGTGCCCAGGGCGGACGGGAAGGACCTGCCCGCCGACACCTCGTTCCTCAACCTCTCCGGCGGCACGCAGTACTACTGGGGCGACGGGGAGCAGGGCGGCTCGGACGGCGGCGCGGTGCAGTGCGGCGGCAAGACCCGGAGGACCGGTAGCGAGACGTACTCGATCGAGACGCACACCTACACGAAGCCGGGGACGTACACGCTGCGCTACGTCGTGTCGTACTGCAACACCAAGGGCGGGTTCACGACCACCAAGACCGCCAAGGTGACGGTCAAATAGTCCAGGCGTGGTCGGAGGTGCCGGTGGTGGGGAGGCCGGCGGCCTTCAGGTCGGTGCGGAGGTCGCGCGGGAGGGCGAACGTCAGGCTCTCCTCCGCGGTGGTGACCTCCTGGACGTCGCCGTACCCGCGCTCGGCCAGCCAGCGCAGGACGTCGCGGACCAGCACCTCCGGCACGCTCGCACCACTGCTGACACCGACCGAGTCGACGCCGTCCAGCCAGGCCTCGTCGATCTCGTCGGCGAAGTCGACCAGGTAGCCGGCCTTCGCGCCGTGCTCGACCGCGACCTCGACCAGGCGCACCGAGTTCGACGAGTTCCGGGAGCCGACCACGATCATCAGGTCGGCTTCCGGGGCCAGCTTCTTGACCGCGGCCTGACGGTTCTGGGTGGCGTAGCAGATGTCGTCGCTCGGCGGGTCCTGCAGGTGCGGGAACCGCTCGCGCAGGCGCCGTACCGTCTCCATCGTCTCGTCGACCGACAGCGTGGTCTGGGACAGCCAGACGACCTTCTCGGGGTCACGGACGGTGACGTTCGGTACGTCGTCCGGGCCGTCGACGAGGTGGACGTGGTCGGGGGCCTCGCCGGAGGTGCCGATGACCTCCTCGTGGCCCTCGTGGCCGATCAGCAGGATGTCGTAGTCGGTCGCCGCGAACCGCTTCGCCTCGTGGTGCACCTTGGTGACCAACGGGCAGGTCGCGTCGATGGTCTTCAGCTGCCGCGCGGCCGCCTCCTCGTGCACCACCGGGGCGACGCCGTGCGCGGAGAAGATCACCGTCTCGCCCTCGGGCACCTCGTCGGTCTCGTCGACGAAGATCGCACCACGCTTCTGCAGCGTCTGTACGACGTACTTGTTGTGCACGATCTCCTTGCGCACGTAGACCGGCGGCCCGTACAGGTCGAGCGCCTTCTCCACCGCCACCACGGCCCGGTCAACACCCGCGCAGTACCCACGGGGGGCCGCAAGCAGCACCCGCTTGGTCCTCGTCGCGGTCGCGGTACCGGTGTCACCAGGCTGAGAAGTCACGTCCCCATGGTACGGGCCGTGATTTGTGAGCGGCGTCACGGCAGCTGCGATACCAGGGGCCAGGGCAACGTACGTCGGGGAGCCGTCCGCCCTATCCGGACGGCTCCTCCGCGGGAGGTGTACCTGCTCCTCAAGAATCGCCTGGAAACGCCTTGTACGCAAAGGGTTTTCGGACCCACTCCCGCAGTACGCCGAAATGCCGATCGGTCAGCCCGCCCCGCGCGTCGACCGGAAGGATCAATGCCTCCGGGAAGCGGTCTCGCTCGACGTCGCCCACCTCGTCGTCCACCCACGCGAACGGACGGTCGCCGACCCAGTCCGCGACGTACGGCGCTTTCCAGGAACCCCGGCGAACCGGGGTGCGATCGGGCCAGAGGATCGTCGGCAGCTCAGGCAGACCGAGCAGGGGTCCAAGCAGGCGATTGGCGCCGTGCTCCCAACTACTGGCCCACACCAGGTCAAAGCTGTCCGCGAGCGCGTTGAGCTCCACCCCGTGCAACGGATTGAGCAGAATCCGCCAGGTCTTCACACCTTCAGTGATCTCGTGCCGCTCGTACCCCGGCGGGACTCCCTCGGCCCGGTGCGGGTTGAGCGGGCCGTCGAAATCCAGCAGCAGGAGTGGGCGCATTACTCAACGTTAGAGTCCCTCAGACAGCCTCTTAGGGAATGTCGGTGCGGGGTCGTAGGGTCTGGGGGTGGCTTTGGAGACCTCGCCGGAAGCGCCTGCGGCCGTGCGGACGATCGCGAACGGGATCGCGAGCTGGATCAACCAGCTCGGTGCCGTATGGGTCGAGGGGCAGCTGACGGACGTCTCGATCGGGCGCGGTACGACGACGGTTTTCGGGACGTTGCGGGACACCGACGCGGACATCTCGTTGCGGTTCACCTGCAACCGGCGCGTGTTCGAGGCGGTCGACGTCCGCGACGGCTCGCGGGTGCTGGTGCACGCCAAGCCGAACTTCTTCGCTCGCCGCGGCACGCTGGCGCTCGCGGTCAGCGAGATCCGCCACGTCGGGATCGGCGAGCTGCTGGCCCGGATCGAGCGGTTGAAGCAGTTGCTCGCGGCCGAGGGCCTCTTCGAGCCGTACCGGAAGAAGAAGCTGCCGTTCCTCCCGCACACGATCGGGCTGATCTGCGGGCGGGACTCGGCGGCGGAGCGCGACGTACTCGAGAACGCGAAGCGGCGCTGGCCGGCGGTCGCGTTCCGGATCGAGTACGCGTCGGTGCAGGGCCCGTCGGCGGCCGGTGAGGTGATGACCGCGCTGCGGAAGCTGGACGCGGACGACTCGGTCGAGGTGATCGTGATCGCGCGCGGCGGCGGGTCGCTGGAGGATCTGCTGCCGTTCTCCGACGAGGGTCTGATCCGAGCGGTGTCCAAGACCGGTACGCCGGTGGTGAGCGCGATCGGGCACGAGCCGGACTCGCCGCTGCTCGACCTGGTCGCGGACCTGCGGGCGTCGACACCGACCGACGCGGCGAAGCGGATCGTGCCGGACGTGCGCGAGGAACTCGACGGCGTACGGCAGTTGCGCGAGCGCGGTCTCCGGGCGATCCGGTCCTGGCTGGATCGCGAGGCACACGCGCTGGCGGCGATCCGTTCGCGGCCGGCACTGGCGGCGCCGGTGTCGGACCTGCAGCGGCGGTCCGACGAGATCACGGCCCTGGTCGAGCGCAATCGGCGTACGCTCACGCATCGGCTCGACCGGGCGAGCGACGACATCGCGCACCGGTTGGCGAGCGTGCGGGCGTTGTCCCCGAAGGCGACGCTGGAGCGCGGGTACTCGGTGCTGCAGTTGGCCGACGGCACCGCCGTACGGGAAGTGGCGCAGGTGGCGCCGGGTGATCTGCTGCAGGCGCGGGTCAGTGACGGCCGCTTCGCGGTCGAAGTCAAGTCCGAGGAGGACAAGTGAGCGGCGACCGACCCGAGATGACCTACGAGCAGGCCCGCGAGGAGCTCGTCGACGTGGTCCGCAAACTCGAGGCCGGCGGCACCAGCCTCGAGGAGTCCCTCGCACTGTGGGAGCGCGGCGAGGAACTCGCCGGCACCTGCCAGCGGTGGCTGGACGGCGCCCGCGAACGCCTCACCAAGGCCCAAGCCGCCCACGAGGAAAAGACCAACTGACCACCGCGGAACCGATGCCCGTCCCGCCCTGCAGCCTCGCGATTCGACCGGCACGGCCGGAGGATCTGCTCGGCGCCGCCGACGCCCGCGTGGCCAGCTGGCGAGCGGCATTCACAGGTCTCGTCCCCCAGGACTTCCTGGACGCCATGGACCCGGCCTCCATCGCATCCTCGTGGGCGAACAGCATCGCAGCCGGACGCTCACGCCTGTACGTCGCAGTCGCGGGCGAGCAAGTGATCGGGTACGCCGGTGTGGGGTCGGAGCGTGATGAGGCAGCGCCGCCGAACACCGGTGAGCTGTACGCACTCTTCGTCCATCCCGACCACTGGGGAACTGGCGCCGGCCGCGCCCTGACCGACGCCGCCTGCGTTGATCTCCGCGATGCCGGCTGCACCACTGTCCGACTATGGGTGCTCGAGGCAAATATCCGCGCGCGCCGCTTCTACACGCGCTACGGGTTCACGGAAACGCCCGACCGCACCCACTCCTCGCTCGGCAACCTCCCCGAGATCAGGCTGACCGCACCCCTGGTGTGAAGGTTCCGCAAAACCGGAACGATTCCTCGGACGGTGACCTGATCCATCACTACGGTGAACCACTTTCCTAGATCTGGTTCATCATGTGGAGGTTTTACCAATATGATCGCGCTCATCGTGATCGGCGTACTCGTCCTCGGACTTGCCGGTTTCGTCTTCTGGTTCCTGAAGATCCGCGATCCGCTGAAGGGCGAGGACTTCTACAAGTTCCACGCCGAGCAGAAGTGGGCGTGGGAGCTCACGCTGACGCCGGAGCAGGAGAAGGCGTTCATGGCCGGCCTCGAGGCGTACGACGACGAGCGCGGCTGCTACCCGATGCGCGAGGAGGGCATCCTGCGGGTGTACAGCCCGATGATGCTGATCTCGCTGTTCTGGATGACCGAGCGGTTCGCCGCGATGGGGCCGGCCGCCGTACAGGATCCGGCAGGCGCCGTACAGCAGCTGATGACGGACGCCGCAGATGGTGAAACCGACGGCATCCTCTACTACGACGACGAGTGGATGGGCGAGGACGTCGAGCAGGTCGACGGCATGGACAAGTACGCCTTCACCGACGCGATCATGTCCGCGACGCGCGCGCAGGGAGTGGACCACGAGTTCGCCGGCGGCTACGCGGACGAGGACAAGGGCTTCGTCACGATGGGCGTCCTCGCCAAGAGCCCGTCGCACGTGGCCCAGATGTACGAGGACGCGTACGCGACCTCCGGCCCGCAGCCCGAGCTGAACAACCGGCTGGACGTCATGCGCGAGGTCATGAAGGCGGAGGACCCGGAGTACGTCGCGGCGTACAACAAGGCCGAGGCGGAGAAGAGCAAGTACATCAACACGTTGGTCTTCTGCTTCGACCGCGTGGTGAAGCACTACAACGACGCGCGGCCGCAGATGCAGCACGCCGAACCGCGCGACGTACTGTCCGTCGTGATGGCGCAGATGCTGGAGGACGGGCGCTCCGGGTACACGTGGACGCGGCCGCCGTCGCAGGAACAGCACGAGCTCGCGCTGGCGCTCCTGGGAAACCGCGGCTAGTTGCGTGCACACAGATCGTGAGGACGCCGCGGCCGCCGCACTGACCGAGCTGGCCGAGCAGATCGCCGGTGCCGCCCCTCGAGGGTGGAAGCGCGCCGAACTGCACGGGTATGCGCTCGGCGAAGGCGCGTCCGGGCATCGTGGTTTCGGCTTCCTGCCCGACGCCCTGAACGGGCACGGCGCGAGCGACATCGACGTCCACCCGAATCTGTGCGCCCTGCATACGTTGCTCGGGGCAACAGATCACCTCACGATCGATCTGGAACTGGAAGCCCGCGGTCGTTTTCGCGCGATTCTGAGCGAGCGGCTCGATCGCGCCGACGACCGGGGCTACCGGTACCTGCTGGACCCGCAAGCCGAGCCGCCTGCTCTCGACACCCCGCATCCCGCCGCCGGCGAGGCCGGGGATCCGGCCGAAGCCGTTGCCCTGTTCAACGAATACCAACGGCTGCTGCAGGCGGCGCTGGACCTGCCGGACGTGCCGGATCTTCCACCGCCGCTGGAGGAATGGGAACGCGAGGAGATCATCCTCGACTTCGCCTTGCCCCGCGACCTCAGTGCGCTGTACGCCGTTGCCGACGGCGGGGGCGGGCATGTGCAGTTCCACGGCTTCGCGTGGTTCGGTCTGGAGATGCTGAGCGAGGTGAGCTCGGACCACTGGTGGGTCACGCGAGGGTGGCGGCGCTTTGTCCACAACTCGTTCGTGACCGAGTTCGGGCCGCCGGGGGCGATTCGGCGGGTGGGCGATCATCCGGCCTGGATCCCGTTCGCCACCGACACCTTCGGCGACTACCTCGCCGTCGATCTGTCCCCCGGCCCGAACGGGCGGCCCGGTCAGGTGATCATGATCGGGCGTCACCAGCACGACGGTCCGATCTACGTCGCGGAGTCGGTGACCGAACTGATCCGCAGACACGCGGACGCGCTGCGCTCCGACCGGATCGAGCGCGACGAGGACGGCGGACTGTGGATCAACTCGGGCGACGCCTACCACTACCAGCGCCGGTACGACGACACATGCCGGCTCACTGTCAGCGGCCGGGACGCGGGGCCGGTCCGCGGGGTCACCGCGGAGACGCGTGAGTTGCTGGTGCACGACGCGCCCTGGGTCGATCTCGGACCGGTACGTGAGGCACCGGCGCTGGTGAAGTTCTCGATCCACAACTGCGCGGGGCTCGACCTGTCACCGCTGCAGGACACGTCGATCGAGGTGCTGTCGCTGGCAACCGACACGATCGATCTGTCCGGGCTGCACGGGCATCCGGCTGTCGGCCAGGTCGTTCTGCGCAGCGCGAAGCCGGTTGACCTGCGACCACTGGCGTCCTGCCCGAACCTGCACACCCTCGACCTGGCCGACGCGCCGGCCGCCGACGTGTCCGCCTTAGGTCAGCTGACCAGCCTGCGCTACCTGAGGATGCTGCGCCCGCAGTGGCAGGCGTTCCTGGCCGGCCAGTCGCTGCCCGCGTCGCTGGCGATCGCCGAACTCGCCGAGGAGCCACGGCAGGAACGGAAGTTCTACTGGTCGTTCGACAGGGCCTACGAGAAGACCCGCCGCCCAACGATGGCCGACGCCCTCGAATGGGCAGAAACCCTGACCGGCAAGGCAAGCGACATCCTCACCATCAAAGGCAAGTTCAAGCACTAGCGACCTGTGCATAAGAACAGGACGTACCAGAGCCGCACCTAGTGCACTTGAGCGTGGCGAGGTCCGCGCGTACGGCGTCTCGGCGGTGCACTACCTGTCCTTCTGCACGCCCGGCGCTTCGGGTCACGCGGGCAACAGGCTCGTTGCTACCGCTCGGAGGCCGGTTTTCATTCGGTCGAGGTCGTAGCCCTGCTCGCGGAGCGCGTTGTGCAGGTCGGCTGCTAGCGGTGCTAGCAAAACGTGAGCTGTGTAGTCCGCGTCCAGTTCGGGGCGGGCGGCTTCGATGAGGTGCGACAGGTGGCGGTGCCAGAGGTGGTACGAGCCGATGCGGTAGCGCGCGCCGTCCGACGCGTTCTCGCTGTCCATGAACAGGGCGACGTGCCGATCGAGTAGATCGAGGTACGCGTCGAGGAACGCCAGCACCCGTACGGCGGGCGGCGCGCCTGGCCCGAGGGGCGGCGGGCCGCTGATGATCTTCGCCTGCAGCTCCTGCTCGCGCTCGTCGAGCAGCGCGACCGCCAGCCCGGCTCGATCGCCGAACCGGCGGAACACCGTTCCCTTCCCCACGCCCGCCTCCGCGGCGATCGCATCCAGCGAGACGTTCTTCACGCCGCGCTCGGTGAACAGCCGCTCGGCGGCCTCCAGAACCCGCAGCCGATTGCGTCGCGCATCCGCCCGTTCCGGCCGCGGCTCCCCGACGACCGGCAGGCTCCGTTGTAAAGCGGACCGCGGTCCGGTACTGTCGTTCATAAGACGGACTGTAGTCCGCTAAAGACTCTGGAGGAAGCAGACATGAGCAACGCTCGGATCGCGATCGCCTACCACTCGGGCTACGGGCACACCGCGAAGCAGGCCGAAGCGGTGGCCGCGGGCGCCGCGTCGGTTCCGGGGACCACGACCGATCTGGTGCCGCTGGACGAGCTGACCGAGGACGTGTGGGAGCGGCTGACCGCTGCCGACGCGATCATCTTCGGCGCACCGACGTACATGGGGAGCCCGAGTTGGGTGTTCAAGAAGTTCGCTGAGGAGAGTGTGCGGATCTGGGCGGCCGACCTCGGCTGGCGGGACAAGATCGCGGCCGGGTTCACCAACTCGAAGGCGATGTCCGGCGACAAGCTGAACAGCCTGGTCGACCTGGCCGTGTTCGCCGCGCAGCACGGGATGATCTGGGTCGGCCTGGACATCTACCCGGGCTGGGCGGACAGCACCTCGAGCATCGAGGACCTCAACCGGCTCGGCAGCTGGCTCGGCGCGATGGCGCAGTCCGACGCGGACCTGTCCGCGGAGAAGGCGCCGCCGGCCACCGACCTGCGGACCGCGGCCGCGCTCGGCGCACGCGTCGCGACCGTCACGCACCGGCATCTGAGAGGAGCACTGGCGGCCTGATGGCATGGCTCATCCTGCTCGCCGCGGCGGCGTTCGAGATCGCGTTCGCGCTCAGCCTGAAACCGAGCGAGGGCTTCAGCCGGCTGTGGCCGACGCTCGGCGTGCTCGTGTTCGGCGTGATCTCGGTCGCCCTGCTCGCGAAGACACTCGATCGCCTCCCGGTCGGTACGGCGTACGCGATCTGGACCGGCATCGGCTCGGTCGGCGTGGTGATCCTCGGCATCGTCCTGTTCCACGAGCCGATCACCCCGACCCGCCTCGCCTGCATCGCGCTGATCGTCACCGGCGTAGTAGGCCTCCGCCTAGCCGGCGCCGAGTAGGCGGACCTGCACCCCTCACGTGCCGCATTTGCTGGGTAAGCCAGCGAAATGGTGGGTTCCACACCCTGGTAACCGGTCACAAACCCCCAATTTGACTGGTCAACCCAGCAAATGCGGAAGGCGGAGGGGTCAGGTGTTGGTGCGGCGTCGGCGGCGGGAGCGGGGGCCTGTGGGGAGGTGGCGAGTGTCCAGGGGGAGGTCGTTCGTGGGGGCCGGGCCGCCGGCGAGGAGTTGGTGGTAGGCGGACCAGGTGGTGGCGCGGGGCGGGATGTTGCCGATGGCATCTACTCGGGTGACGGGGTGGGTGCCTTCGTGGATCGGGTCCCACAGGTCGGCGTCGCTGCGCAGGTCCCGGAGTTCGCCGAAGAGCTCGCGGCCGAACCAGCACGGGTAGCTCTCGCCGTCGTCGTACCGGCTGACGCCGATCGGCGTGGAGGCTTCGGCGACGAGCGACCAGACGGTGGCGGACGTGATCCCGGGCTGATCACCGAGCAGTACGACGATCCCGTCGGCGCGCCGGTCGACCGCGTCCAGGGCCGGCACGATCGACGAGCTACCGGTGTCGGAATGCGGCGACTCGACCACCCGCACCCCGTCGAGATCGACCCGGTCGTGGACCTGCTCCGACGCGCTGCCCAGCGTCACGACCAACTGGTCGAAAGCGCATTCCCGCGCGCTCTCCAGGGCGGCGCCGAACAGGGTGCTGCCCTGATAGGCCAGCAACTGCCAGGGAGAACCGAGATGCGGTGAGCTGTCTGCGCCCAGCAAAAGCCCCGTGATGAACATTTGCGGGTCAACTCCCTGCCCGGGACGGCGCGACCATTCGACGACCCTTCTGCTGGTCCCCGAGCGTACGCAAGCCGAGCCTCGATCGAACCCCTTGCCGAGGGCACGTGTCAACGACCGTCCGGAAAGTGGTCGGAATTGACCGGAAAATGGGCAGTGAGCCGGTTACCGCCGGTCAGCACAAATGTCAGCGCAGGGCCGAAGCGAACGCTTCAAGCGCCGGATATCCGGCATTTCCGGCGACGATCGTCGTCACCCCGGAACCCACCAGGAGCAAGGCGTTCTCGTTCTTCCGGTCGAGCAGCACCTTGCGTTGCCAGGTCACGCCGCCGACCGACGCGGTACCGTCGTCCGACGTCCGGCCGAGCTTGTCGGCGACGTATTTTCCGCCGCTGACATTCGACTGCTCGAGGCCGACGTATTTCATCTCGTTCGTCACGACCCCGAGATGCCAGGTGATCGGCTCCTGCTGCGGGGTACGGAATTCCACGCTGGTCGCGGTCCACCCGGACGGCATCGGCTCCGGTCCGCGGACCCAGGCGGCGGCCTTCCGGGCGTCCTGCAACTGGGCGGTGTATTCGACCGCGGTCGGCTTCTCTTCCTTCTTCGGGCGCCACGTGACGGTGATCAGGAACGCGACCACGGCGAGGCAGATCACCAGCGCGAAGACCATGTTCCCGACGGTCTGCGACTTCCTCTTGTCCCGGCGGTACGCCTGCCGGTACTCGTTCGCCTCCGCCTGAACCTGCGCCCGCTCCCGCGCCTTCTCCTGCGCCCTCACGTCCGCGTTCCCGTCAGCCTTCGCATCAGCCTTCTCCTGGGCTGCAGCCTCGTCGGAAGCGTCCTGACCTGTCGAACTCATGACGACAGTGTCTCGCGAGGTGCAATCCGCCCGAACAGCGGCCACAGCCGTTGGCTACGATCCGTTGGCATGAGCGAGCGCAGCGAGCGAACAAAAGCAGAGCCGACCTTGTCGCTCATGATGGAGCCGAGCGCCAGCGAGGCGGAAGCATGAGCGACCCGACCACACCGCCGGCCCATCTGGAGGTCGACGCGCACGCGCCCGACCGGAACCTCGCCCTCGAACTGGTCCGGGTCACCGAGGCCGCGGCGATGGCAGCGGGCCGCTGGGTCGGCCGCGGCGACAAGAACGGCGCCGACGGCGCGGCGGTGAACGCTATGCGTACGCTGATCGGCACTGTCGGCATGAACGGCGTGGTGGTGATCGGCGAGGGCGAGAAGGACAACGCCCCGATGCTGTACAACGGCGAGCAGGTCGGCTCCGGCGAGGGCCCGGAGTGTGACGTCGCGGTCGACCCGGTCGACGGTACGACGCTGGTCGCGAAAGGCATGAACAACGGCATCGCGGTGATGGCCGTGTCCGCGCGGAACTCGATGTACGACCCGTCCGCGGTCTTCTACATGGAGAAGCTCGTCGTCGGCCCGGAGGCGGCCGAGGTGGTCGACATCCGGCTCCCGGTCGCGGAGAACATCCGCCGGGTCGCGAAGGCGAAGGGCAGCTCGGTCGACGACGTCACCGTCGTACTGCTCGACCGGCCGCGGCACGAGGAGCTCGCCACCCAGATCCGGGCCACCGGCGCGCGGATCAAGTTCATCTCCGACGGCGACGTGGCGGGCGCGGTCGAGGCGGCCCGCCCGGACACCGGTCTGGACATGTTGCTCGGCATCGGCGGTACGCCGGAAGGCATCATCGCTGCCTGCGCGATGAAGTGCCTGGGCGGGAAGATCCAGGGCAAGCTCTGGCCGCGGGACGACGCGGAGCGGCAGAAGGCGCTCGACGCCGGGCACGACCTGGACCAGGTGCTCGACACCGACGACCTGGTGAGCGGCGACGACTGCTTCTTCGTCGCGACCGGCATCACCGACGGCGAACTGCTCCGCGGGGTCCGCTACGGCCGCTCCACCGCCCGCACCCACTCGCTCGTCATGCGCTCCCGCAGCGGCACGATCCGCTCCATCGAGAGCGTCCACCAGCTGGAGAAGCTCCGCGCCTACTCCGCCATCGACTTCGAGCACGCCCGATGACCGCTCCGCTCCTCGTCGTCGGCGAGGCTCTGGTCGACATCGTCGGATCCGCGAAGTCCCGCAACGGCAACGGGAAGAGCAACGCGACGCCGGGTGGTTCGCCGGCGAATGTCGCGGTCGGTCTGGCGCGGCTCGGCGTACCGACCGAGCTGGTGACCCGGATCGGGACCGACGCGTACGGCGATCAGCTCGGTGCGCACCTGTTCGGGAACGGTGTCCAGCTCGCACCCGGATCGGTCGACCCGAACTTCCGGACCAGTACGGCGACTGCGACGCTGGATGCGGACGGCGTCGCGACGTACCAGTTCGACATCACCTGGGAACCGCCCGCGCTGTCGCTGTCCCGCGGCTGCCCGGCCATCCACACCGGTTCGATCGCGACCGTGCTCGAGCCCGGCGCGGCGTCGATCCACGACTTCCTCGCGTCGGTCGCCGACCAGCCGGTCACCGTGACGCTCGACCCGAACGCGCGGCCGAGCATCACGCCCGATCCCGTGTCGACCTGGGACGCCGTACGGGCGCTTGCGGCGTTGAGCGATCTGGTGAAGCTGAGCGACGAGGACTGTGAGTTCCTGCGGCCCGGGCTGGCGCCGGTGGACATCGCGAAGGAGTTGCTGACCGCCGAGCGGACGCAGTGCGTGGTGATCACCCGCGGCGGCGACGGCGCGCTCGGAATCTCCCGGGACGCCCACGTCGACGTGACGGCGCCGGTGATCGAGGTCGTGGACACCGTGGGCGCGGGCGACTCGTTCATGTCGGCGCTCATCGCCGGACTGGACGCACGCGAGTTGCTCGGCGAGCGGCGGCTGGTCGGGCTGACCTCCGAGGACCTGCGGGACGTCGTGGACTACGCGGTGAAGGCGGCGGCGATCACCTGCACCCGGCACGGCGCCGACCCGCCGACGGCGGCCGAGCACACGGAGAAATGGGGTTCCTGAGGGTGTCTGCCGAAACCTGGAGCTCCGAACTGGAGTCCAACGGCAGCGTGGACTTCCGGCCGCGCCGCAGCAGGCTCGCGGTGCGGCTGGCCGGATTCGGGCTGCTGATGGTGCTGTCGGCCTGGACGAACGTCGAGCATCTGCGCGCGGACGGTGTGTCCGGCGCACTCGGCGTACTGCGGCTGACCGCTCTCGCGGCGTTCGTCTACGGCACCGGCCTGACCACCTGGCAGCTGATCACGAACCGCCCGGTCATCACGGTGGACGCCGAGGGCGTCACCCGGGGCCGCAGCCTGCAGTGGTCGGGCATCACCAGCATCGACGAGCCCGCCGGCTGGCCGCTGGCGCGCGCGGTGCAGATCAACCCGGCGGACCGCCGTACGCGGCCGATCTCGATTCCGCAGGATCACGTCGGGGACCTGGACGCCCTCGCCCCCTGGCTGCGCTCACTCCACGAACAGCACCGCGACTAGTTCACCGCGCTGCGGACTGCGCTCAGGTGTTCGCGGGAGCGGGCTGCGGCCAGGTCCGGATCCTTGGCGCGGATGGCGTCCGCGATCGCTTCGTGGGCGGCCTGGTCGTGGCGATGCCGGTGCTCCTCGTCGAGCTTGAGCATGTCGATCATCGCGCGCCGGATCCGCGGTACGAACGTGTCGAACAGCTCCGTGAGTACGGCGTTGTGCGCGGCCGTCACCACCGCGCGGTGGAACGCGAGATCGGCCTCGATGTACCAGTCGTCGGGCGCCTTCACGGCGGCCCGTTGGCGGTCCGCGAGCGTGTAGCGGAAGTTCTTCAGGTCCGCCGGCGTACGACGGATCGCCGCCATCCGGGCGCCCTCGGTCTCGATCGCCAGCCGGCCTTCCAGTACGTCGGTGATGTCGGCCTTCCGCAGCACCTTGTCCCAGTCCTCGGCGACCTGTAGCGCGATCACGAACACGCCCGCGCCCTGGCGACTCTCCAGCACCCGCCGGCCGGCCAGTTCCCGCACGGCCTCGCGGATCGTGGACCGCCCGACGCCGAGCTGCGCGGCCAGCGTGGTCTCGCCGGGAAGCTTGGCGCCGAGCGCCCATTCGCCGCTCCCGATCCGGCGCAGCAACTCCTCGGCTGCCTGCTCGGCGAGCGGATGACGGCGAATCATGGAGGACAGTCTAGAGGTGATCAGGTTGTCAGCTTGTCTGAGGAGTTGATACGGTGCTGGGCATGCGCTTGCTCCCGGGTCTCCTCCTTCTTGGCCGCCACGGCGGGAGCTGATTCGACCGGCGCTCCCTTCGTGGAGTGCAGTCGTCCGCCGGTCCTCCCCCGCTCCTCGGAAGGACCACCTCTCATGAATCGTCAGCAGCCCTCCCCCATGCCGAGCCACCGCTACCGCGACATCTTCAGCAGGGTCCCGGTCGCACCCGTCGAACGCACCTGGCCCGACCGCCGGATCACGACGGCGCCGCTCTGGGTGCCGGTCGACCTCCGGGACGGCAACCAGGCGCTGGCCGACCCGATGGACCCCGAGCGCAAGCTCCGGTTCTTCGAGCTGATGGTTGCCATCGGCTACAAAGAGATCGAGGTCGGCTACCCGTCCGCGTCCCAGACCGACTTCGACTTCGTGCGACTGCTGGCCACGTCCGACCTGGTCCCGGACGACGTCACGATCGTGGTGTTCACACCGGCCCGCCGCGACCTGATCGAGCGGACCGTGGAGTCGGTCGCGGGGATGCGCGGCGACGTGGTGATCCACATGTACGCCGCGACCGCGCCGGTGTGGCGGGACGTCGTACTGCGCCGTACGCGGGACGAACTGGCGTCGATGATCTACGCCGGCTCCGAGGAGATCCTGCGGCTGGCCGGGGACTCGGTGCGGTTCCAGTTCTCGCCCGAGGTCTACAACCTGACCGAGCCGGACTACGTGCTCGAACTGGCGGATCACCTCACCAAGCAGTGGGACGCGACGCCGGAGCGGCCGGTGATCCTGAACCTGCCCGCGACGATCGAGGCCGCGACACCGAACGTGTACGCCGACCAGATCGAGTACATGCACCAGAACCTGCCGCGCCGCGACGGCGTCATCTTGTCGGTGCATCCGCACAACGACCGCGGTACGGGGGTCGCCTGCGCGGAGCTAGCAGTGCTAGCGGGAGCGCAGCGCGTCGAGGGCTGCGTCTTCGGCAACGGCGAACGCACCGGCAACGTCGACATCGCCACCCTTGCGCTCAACCTGCACGCGCAGGGCGTCGACCCGATGATCGACTTCTCGGACATCGACGGGATCCGCGAGGTGGTGGAGTACTGCACGCGGATGCCGATCCATCCGCGGCATCCGTACGTCGGGGAGCTCGTCTACACCGCGTTCTCGGGGACCCATCAGGACGCGATCCGAAAGGGGTTCGCCGTCCAGGGGCCTGGTGTCTGGGAAGTGCCTTATCTGCCGATCGATCCGGCCGACGTCGGGCGTGGGTACGAGGCCGTCGTACGGGTGAACAGCCAGTCCGGTAAGGGTGGGATCGCGCATGTGCTGGAGTCTGTGTACGGCATTCGGCTGACTCCGGAGCAGGAGCGGGAGTTCGCGGGGCACGTGCAGCGGCACACGGACGCGACCGGGCGGGAAGCGAGTGCGGAGGAGCTGAAGGCGTTGTACGAGGAGGTTTACGGGTGCTCGAACTGAAGGACGTCGACTTCATCCGGGACGGCAAGGCTTTGCTGTCCCGGGTGTCGCTGACCGCGGGCGAGGGTGAGCGGTGGGCGCTGCTCGGGCCGAACGGCGCGGGCAAGAGCACGCTGCTCGGGTTGTGCGGCGCGGTCACCCATCCGACCCGCGGTACGGTCGAGATTCTCGGACGCCGGCTCGGTACGGTCGACATTCGCACCCTGCGTGAGTCCATCGGGCACGTGAATCCGCGCCACCCGCTGCGATCGCCGCTGAGCGTCCGGGACGTCGTACTGACCGGTCTCACCGGGACGATCGAACGCATGCCGCGCTGGGAGCCGACGCCTGCGCAGGAGGATCGTGCTCTCGAGCTGATCGACCTGCTCGGGATCGGCGGGCTGGCCGGCTCGCACTGGACCACGCTGTCCCAGGGCGAGCGTGGGCGCGCGCTGATCGCGCGGGCGTTGATCTCGGACCCGCGGTTGCTCCTCCTGGACGAGCCGTCGACCGGGCTGGACGTCGCGGCGCGCGAGCAGCTGCTGGAGACGCTGGACCAGATCCACCTCAGCCACCCGCACTTGGCGTGGGTCCTGGTCACCCATCACCTTGAGGAGCTCCCCACCTGCACCACCCACGCCGCACTCCTCCGCGAGGGCCGTGTGCTGTCCGCCGGCCCGGTCGACGACGTGGTCACCACCGAACTGATCTCGGCGACCTTCGACCATCCGATCGAGATCAACCGCCACGCCGGCCGCTGGACCGCAACCGCCCACCGAGGTACCCAGCACCGCTGAGCAGTGCGAGTACGGCGCATCCGCCGGCGAGCCACAACCAGAACGTCTGGTCCGATCGCGCCGACTCGACCGTCCAGGTACAACGACCCTTCCCCGGCTCGGCAACGACGTATTCGACCGGTACGACGTCGCCGAGCCGGAAGAAGTGCTCGTCGCCGGGGTCGCGCCCGGTGTTGAACGTGTGCTCCACGCCGCTGACGGCGTACCGGATGTCCACCGTCCCGGACCCCTTGTCGAACCACGACGGCTCGTGGATCGCGACCACCGTCCCGTTGGTCGTCGCGGTCGGTTGCTCCGCCGGCCGCGCCGCGCTCCGCGCCTGCAACCCGAGGGCTCCGAACGGGACTGTGATGATGACGAAGAACAGCACGAGGCTCAACGGAACAAGCGGTTCGCCTCGCCGCCGCCAACCGGAGGAATGGGCAGCAGCATGCCGCCCGGCCGAGAGCTCGCCTGTCGCGGTTTCCACCGGCCTGACGCCCCGGACCCAGAGCACAGCCACGACAACCAGCATCAGCACCAGCCACGCCATCACCACGCCGAGGCCGATCATCCCGCCGACGAAGGCCGCGTCACCGACCGGACTGTGCGCCACGAGCGCGACCAGAGCACCGACTCCGCTGCCGAGCGCACCGACGAGAACAATCGCCGCGAGGGCCCCGATCCCGAACAGGGACGAGCCGGAATCGGCCAGCTCGTACGCCGCCGCCGGACCGCGCACGAACGCCCAGCTCAAGGCTGTTCTGACCCGTCCCATGAACCAAGTCTGGTGCATTACAGTGATTCCAGCTCCGGGGGTGGAGTCGTGAGAGCTGGGGGCGACATGACTGTGATGGGCGAGCGACTACCCGAGGCCTGGATGGTCGAACTGCACCGCAACGGCCGCGTCGAGTTCCCGCTCCGCCGCTGGTCGTTCCTGCAAGTCCCGGTGCTCCCGATCCTGGGACTGTCGGTGTTGTCGGCAGGCAGCCTTCCGGACATGCTCGCCGACGGCAACTGGCGTTTCCTCGCCTATCTGCTGATCGCGGTGTACGCCGGCGCCGGGATCGCGTTGGTCTGGCAGCTCGTCACCCAACGCCCGACCCTCGTCATCGACCACCGAGGCATCCACCAAGGCCGCCGCCGCTTCATGCCCTGGACCGAGATCGGCTCCATCGGCCCCATCTCCGGCCCCAAGATGGCCCGCCAACTCCAGATCCACCCCAGGAACATCTGGGCCAAAAACCTCACCCTCACCCAACAACACGTCAACGACCTACAAGCCCTCAAAACCTGGCTGAACACCCTCCTGGCGAACCACCACCAGGACTCCCCCAGCAGCTAAGCCGCAGGAGTGGGTGCTACGAACCTGGGGAGGATTCTGCACCCGGATCGGGCAGTTACCCTCCCCAGCCCGGTGGGTCAGGTGAGGCCGAGGCGTTTGGAGAGGCGGGGGCATCTTTTGATCTTGATTTCGCCGAGGATGGCGGTGCCGCGGATGTGGAAGCGTTTGGGGGCGGCCGGCTGGGCGTTCGGGTCGGGGACGGCCTTGAGGCCGGCTTCCTGTTCGGAGACGGAGCCGAGGATCGGGTTGCTGTCCAGGAGGACGATCGCGTTCTGCGGGACCCGGATCTTCACGTCGGCGAGGATCGACTTCACGTCGATCGTGATCTCGTCGAACGGGATCTGCGCCTCGGTGTAGTCGAGCGTGACGTCGCCGAGGACCGCGTTCACCTCCTGGCGCTGCGGGACCAGCCAGTTGCCCATCCGCTTGGACTCGGACATGAACACGTTGAGCACCGGACCGGTCTCCACCAGCGCGCCGCCGTACTGCGGCGTGGTGGAGGGCACGCTCTGCGCCCGCGGACCGCTGGGCAGGTCGGCGGTCAGCTCGACCAGTTCGCCGTACGTCTTGGACGCGTACAGCGTCTCGAGCCGGTCCTCGAGCTCGGTGTATGACAGCCGGCCCTCGCCCGCGGCGTCGCGGAGGATGTCGGCGACCTCCTCCCGCTCGAGGTCGGACACCCGCCGCCGCAGCGCCGGATCGTCACCGCCCTGCGCGGGCACGACATCCTGCGGGCGGTTCTCCTGGGGAACGTCATCCTGAGCCACGCCAAAACCATACGCGCGCCCACCCCCGCTCGCAGACCCGTTTCCTCCCCGATTCACCCCTGATCCCGCCCCTGATACCGAGGGTTAGGCTTTGGGCGTCCAGTCCAGTCTGTGTGGAGGTATGCCCGGTGTCTGCCGACTTCAACTACTCCGACCTGTTGCCGTTGGGTGCCGACGAGACGGAGTACCGGCTGCTGACGACGGAGGGTGTCAGCACGTTCACCGCAGGCGATCGGACGTTCCTGCAGGTCCAGCCGGACGTGCTGCAGGCGCTGACCGCGGAGGCGATGCACGACATCTCGCACTACCTGCGGACCGCGCACCTCGCGCAGCTGCGGCGGATCATCGACGACCCGGAGGCATCCGGGAACGACCGGTTCGTCGCGCTCGACCTGCTGAAGAACGCGAACATCTCGGCCGGCGGCGTACTCCCGATGTGCCAGGACACCGGCACCGCGATCGTGATGGGCAAGAAGTCCGAGGGCGTCCTCACCGGCGCGGTCGACGAGGAGTGGATCAGCCGCGGCGTGTACGACGCCTACACCAAGCTGAACCTGCGCTACTCGCAGATGGCCCCGCTGAACATGTGGGACGAGAAGAACACCGGCTCCAACCTCCCGGCGCAGATCGAGCTGTACTCGACCCCGGCCGGCTCCGGCGACCCGGCGTACAAGTTCCTGTTCATGGCCAAGGGCGGCGGCTCGGCGAACAAGTCGTTCCTGTACCAGGAGACGAAGGCGGTCCTGAACCCGGCACGGATGATGGAGTTCCTGGACGAGAAGATCAGGTCCTTGGGTACGGCGGCCTGCCCGCCGTACCACCTGGCGGTCGTGGTCGGCGGTACGTCGGCCGAGTTCGCGCTGAAGACTGCGAAGTACGCCTCCGCGCACTATCTCGACACGCTGCCGACCGCGGGATCGCCGGTGGGGCACGGGTTCCGGGACGTGAAGCTGGAGGAGGAGGTCTTCAAGCTCACGCAGGAGTTCGGGATCGGGGCGCAGTTCGGCGGGAAGTACTTCTGCCACGACGTCCGCGTGATCCGGCTGCCGCGGCACGGCGCGTCCTGCCCGGTCGCGATCGCGGTGTCCTGCTCGGCGGACCGGCAGGCGCTGGCGAAGATCACGCCGGAGGGTGTGTTCCTCGAGCAGCTCGAGCGCGACCCGGCGCGGTTCCTGCCGGACACCACCGACGAGCACCTGTCCGACGACACGCAGGTTGTGCGGATCGACCTCAACCGGCCGATGAGCGAGATCCGCGACGAACTGTCCAAGCTGCCGGTGAAGACGCGGCTGTCGCTGACCGGGCCGCTGGTGGTGGCGCGGGACATCGCGCACGCGAAGATCAAGGAGCGGCTGGACGCGGGTGAGCCGATGCCGTCGTACCTGCGGGATCACGCGGTGTACTACGCCGGTCCGGCGAAGACGCCCGAGGGTTACGCGTCCGGGTCGTTCGGGCCGACGACGGCGGGGCGGATGGATGCGTACGTCGATCAGTTCCAGGCGGCCGGCGGGTCGTTCGTCATGCTTGCCAAGGGCAATCGGTCGGCGAAGGTGACGGCGGCGTGCAAGGAGCACGGCGGGTTCTACCTCGGGTCGATCGGCGGGCCGGCGGCGCGGCTGGCGCAGGACTGCATCAAGTCCGTCGACGTGATCGAGTACCCGGAGCTCGGCATGGAGGCGATCTGGAAGATCCAGGTCGAGGACTTCCCGGCCTTCATCGTCGTCGACGACAAAGGCAACGACTTCTTCACCGACACCAGAAAGCCGGTTCCCCTTACCGTGCGGCCGCGCAGCTGAAACAGTAGCCCGCTGGCCGCCCAGCTGGGTGGTTGACGTGGTTGGGGGATCGTCGGACCCTCGGAGGTGGGGGTGGTGGCGATGGGCCAGCGGATGTTGCGGGCGGGGAACCGGATCGGCGTGTGGATGTACAAGACGCTGGACGGGCGGATGGCGAGCGGGAGCAAGGACGTGCATGTCCTGATGCTCACCACGCCCGGCCGCCGCTCCGGCGTACCGCGGTCGACGTGTGTGCGGTACCTCGATACGCCCGACGGCCTGCTCGTCTGGGGCACCGGATCGGGCTCCCGCCGGGACCCGGACTGGTTCCGCAACCTCCGAGCGGCGCAGACGACCGACGTACAGATCGGCGCCGTGCACACGACCATGCGCGCGCGGGAACTGAACGATCCCGAGCGGGACACGGTGTGGACGGACGTCATCCTCCGCGAGGACCCGCGGATCGCCCGGTACGCGGCGAAGGCCCGGCGGACGATCCCCGTCGCCGTCCTGAACCCGGACTGACTCTCAGCCGGCCTTGCTCTCGACGACTTCAGGCAGTTTGAGCATGAGTGTCTTCGCGGCCTGGACGAGATCGGCTTCGTTGTGGCCGAAGGCTTGGAGGTAGCTCCTGAGGGCAGATCGCAGCAGCTGGAGCTCCTCTGCCTGCAACTCGATGGTGTACATACTTCCAAGCTAAGTCCATACCGGCCAGTTGGACCCGCCCGTGACCCACCTGTGTTGTCAGCCGCTATGGAGCTCCTCCGCGATCAGGTCAGGCTGGTGGGTCGTCGGCGCGACGGGCAGTCGCCAGGCCGGCGGCGCGGACCAGAACTGCCAGTCGTCCGAGAACGGCGACGTCCAGGCCTCGATGTCACGGATCGCCGTGTGCGCATCGGCGACGATCTGCTCCGCCTCGGCCGCGGTGAACCGCCCGGCGGTGACGGCGCCCTCGAGCTCGTCCTCGTCCTTCCACTCGATGCTGCGGTCCGGGTTGATCCAGAGGTCGAGCACATGATCGACAGTGCCGGTACGGCGCGAAGCCCAGTCGCGGACATGCTCACGCTCGAGGTTCACGTACCACCCGCGGAACGTCCCGTCCGCGCCCCAGAAGTACCAGACCGACCACGGCTTCCCGGGCGGTGACACCTTGAGGATCCCGGTCCCGTGCCAGACATCGAGCTTCAGCACCCGGTCCGCGGTGAACATCGCGACCGGTCCGGCGTGCCGCGTCTCGCGTCCGTCGGTGAGCACCGGTTTGAGCAGCGGCGTCCCCGGCGCGAGCCAGGCGACCAGTCCGTCGGCGTCGTCACGCACCACCGTCATCGGCCGCACGTTCGGCTTGTCCGCGTGCCGTCCGGTGCCTTCGTACACCCACTCGATCGTCGTGCCCGGCTCCCAGTACCGCGTCAAGCCGTCGGTCACACCATCGGTCACGCCATCGGTCACGACTGCGCCGGCCGGGTCATGGACAGTACGTCGAGGGCCGCGTCCAGCTGCTCCTCGGTCAGGTCTCCCTTCTCGACGTGACCGTTCTCGATCACGACCTCGCGGATCGTTTTCCCTTGTTTCAAAGCACTCTTGGCGACCGCGGCCGCGTTCTCGTACCCGATGTAGCGGTTCAGCGGGGTCACGATCGACGGTGACGACTCGGCCAGCGCGCGGGCGTGGTCGACGTTCGCCGTGATGCCGTCGACGCAGCGGTCGGCGAGCAGGCGCGAGCTGTTCGCCAGCAGGCTGATGGATTCGAGCAGGTTGCGCGCGATCACCGGCAGCATCACGTTCAGCTCGAAGTTGCCTCCGGCACCGGCCACGGTGATCGTCGTGTCGTTACCGATCACCTGGGCCGCGACCATCAACGTCGCCTCGCAGATCACCGGGTTCACCTTGCCCGGCATGATGCTCGACCCCGGTTGCAGGTCCGGCAGCGCGATCTCGCCGAGCCCGGCGCGCGGCCCGGAACCCATCCAGCGCAGGTCGTTGCAGATCTTCGTCAGGCTGACGGCGATCGTCTTCAGCTGCCCGGACAGCTCGACCAGCCCGTCCCGGGCGCCCTGGGCCTCGAAGTGGTCCTCGGCCTCGGTCAGCTCCAGCCCGGTCCGGCGGTTCAGCTCGGTGATCACCGCGGCCGCGAACCCAGGGGGCGTGTTGATCCCGGTCCCGACCGCTGTCCCGCCCAGCGGCAGTTCGGCGACCCGCGGGAGCGTCGCCCGCACGCGCGCGGCACCGCGGCGGATCTGCTGCGCGTAGCCGTTGAACTCCTGGCCGAGCGTCACCGGGGTCGCGTCCATCAGGTGCGTCCGCCCGGACTTCACCACCTCGGCGAACTCGGATCCCTTACGGGACAGGGAATCCGCGAGGTGCTCCAGCGCCGGCAGCAGCTCCTGCACCACACCGGCCGTGGCGGCGACGTGGATCGCCGACGGGAAGGTGTCGTTGCTGGACTGCGACGCGTTGACGTGGTCGTTCGGGTGCACGTCCGCGCCGAGCGAGCGGGTGGCGAGGGTGGCCAGGACCTCGTTGGCGTTCATGTTCGTCGACGTACCCGAACCGGTCTGGAAGACGTCGATCGGGAACTCCGCGTCGAACTCCCCCGCCGCCACCTGGTCCGCGGCGGCCACGATCGCGGCCGACCGGTCGGCGTCGAGCACCCCGAGCGAGGCGTTCACGACCGCGGCCGAGGCCTTGATCTGCGCAAGCGCGTGCACGAGCTCCGGCGCCAGCGGCCGCCCGGAGATCGGGAAGTTCTCCACCGCACGCTGCGTCTGCGCCCGCCACAACGCGTCCCGAGGCACCTTCACCTCGCCCATCGTGTCGTGCTCGATCCTGAATTCCACGTCATCACCCATACCAAAAAGAGTACGTCGATCGGCACTGTCGGAACGCCCTGATAGACAAGCTGTGGACAACGACACAACCGGAGGGGCAACGGGATGAAGTTCACCCAGACGTTCGAGATCACCCAGTGGGACCAGGCGGCGTACGACGAGGCGGGCACGATCCAGCTCGGCCGCGCGACCGTGGGAAAGACGTTCACCGGCAACGATCTCGACGGCACCAGCGCGGCCGAGCTGCTGCTGGTGGGGACGACCGACGGTCCGGCGGCGTACACCGCGGTCGAACGGTTCACCGGGACGCTGGGCGGACGCAAGGGTTCGTTCGTGATGGTGCACGGCGCGAGTGCCGACCAGACGTCGTCACCCGGCCGGATCGTCGCCGCGGAGGGCGACCTGGCCGGGCTGACCGGCACGATCGTCTACGAGCACGACGAGCAGGGGGCTCGTGTCACTGTGGACTACGAGCTGCCTTGATAGACGTAGTACAGCTCGGGGCGGCCCTGTAGGTCGACCGGGACGGGTTTGACGTCGCAGGTGCCGAAGACCGAGCCGACGGCTGCTTCCAGGGCGGCTGACGCGGACGAGGACCAGACGGTCAGGGCGCCGCCGGCGCGGAGCTTGGTGCGGCAGGTGATCAGGAAGTCGGACGAGTAGATGGCCGAATTCTCGTTGTAGACAAGGAAGTCCGGGCCGTTGTCGACGTCCAGCAGGATCGCGTCGACGGATGCGTCGGGCAGGTCCGTGACGACGGCCCGGACATCACCGACCACCACCTCGACGCGAGGGTCGTCGAGGATCGACGGGACCAGGCCGGAGCGCATCCAGGACACCACGTCCGGCTCGATCTCCGCGACGACCACCTGACCGAGGCGGGAGTCGGCCAGCAGCGCGCGGACCGTGTACCCAAGTCCCAGCCCACCGACAAGCACCCGGTCGGGACGCCGCACCGCCTCCAGCGTAGCCGACGCCAGCAGTTCCTCGCTCGACGTCTCCCGATCGTCCATCACGAAGACCCCGTTGACCCGCAACTCCAGCGCCCCGTCATCCCGCCGCCGCAGCACCAACTCGCCACGCGGGCTGAGCGCCCGTGCCAGCTCCACCGTCACACCAGCCCTGCGTCGTGGGCCAGCAGCGCGAGCTGCACGCGGTTGGTGAGCTGCAGCTTCGCGAGCGCGTTCGTCAGATGCGTCTTCACCGTAGCGACCCCGACCTCCAGTGCAGCAGCCGCTTCCGCGTTGCTCCTGCCCCCAGCGACGGCCAGTACGACGTCCCGCTCCCGCTCCGTCAACTGCGCCAGCGCCGCGAGAGCCGTCGTACGGCGTCCGTCCTGGTCGACTGCGCCCACGTGGTCCATCAGCTGCCGGGTGGACTGTGGCGACAGCACTGACTCGCCAGATGCCACCTTGACCACAGCGGCAACGATCTCAGCTGGTGCAGCGTCCTTGAGCAGGTACCCCGACGCACCAGCACGCAGTGCGCGCAGCAGGGCCTGGTCCGACCCGAATGTGGTCAGCATGACCACCTCCGGCGCGCCAGCTCGCCGACGGATCGCAGCAGTAGCAGCAACCCCGTCCAGCACCGGCATCCCGATGTCCATCAGTACGACGTCCGGCCGCAGATCACGTACCGCGGAGACCGCCTGCTGCCCGTCGGCGGCCTCACCGACCAGCTCCAGCTCCAGCGCACCGGACAGCATGCTGGACAGCCCCGCCCGGACGAGTGGGTCGTCGTCGACCAACAACAGCCGGACCGGTTCACTCACGCCCGTCATCGTAGGCCACCCAAGGCAACCAGGCCGCCAGCCGGAACTCGCCATCCGCCGTCGGCCCGTGCTCGAACCGCCCACCAGCCAGGGAAGCCCGCTCTGCCAGTCCGATCAGCCCAACCCGCGAGCCCGGACCGGCCCCACCGGGCTCCAGCCGGTTCGACACCTCCATCGACAGGCCGGCACCGGCCACACCGCTCACCGCCACCC
This sequence comes from Kribbella soli, assembly GCF_004331345.1. GTDB lineage: Bacteria > Actinomycetota > Actinomycetes > Propionibacteriales > Kribbellaceae > Kribbella > Kribbella soli. The sequence continues at coordinate 520,890 of NZ_SJJZ01000001.1, forward strand.
GAACCGCCTGGTGAGGGGCATGTTTCCGCGCATTCGTGAGACCCTCCTGGACGATCCGGTACGCGTGCCGCCCGATCGAGTCCGGCACCGCACCGAGCTCAGCCGCCACCTCCAGCTCGATCTGCATCCCAGCAGTCCGTGACTCGGCCACCAGTTCGTCCAGCTCGGCTATGCCCCGTCGTGGCCCGTCAGCGGCGGGCCGAGACCGCAGTACGCCGACAATCTCGCGCAGGTCGTCCACGCAGTCGCGTGCGCTGGACCGGATCACACCAGCGGCACGTGACAGCTCAGCGGACGGCATGTCCGGTCGGAACTCCAGCGCACCCGCGTGCATGCTCAGCAACGACAAGCGATGCCCGAGCGCGTCATGCATCTCCCGGGCAATCCGCTCCCGCTCCAGCCGCTGCCCCTGCTCAACCCGCAACTGCTGCTCCGACTCGGCGCGGACCGCACGCTCGGTCAGCGACGCCATCAGCTGCCGCCTGGTCCGGATCACGATCCCCCACGCGACCAGCACCAGACAGGCGAGCGCAGTGAGCGTCACAGCGATCCAGTAGCCGTTGGGCACGTCTGCGACCGGATACAGCCAGAACTGCACCATGCAGGACGCCATCGCCGCCGCACCCAGCGAGAGGCTGACAGCAGTCCGACGGTGCACAGCAACGTTGAACAGGGCCAGACCGCCCGCGGCACCCACTGACGGCACCAGAGTGGACGCCAGGATCATCAGCACGGCCAGACCGGCCGGCGAGCGCCGGCGGAGCAGTAGCGACAGCGCACCGGCGGCGCACAGCGACACATCCAGCCAGTGTGGCAGCGGACCGATCCGAGGCGGCGGCTCTACGTCCCCCACTGCCAGCAGCCCGACCAGGAACGCGATCAGCACACAGGCGACGTCCACCACCCGGTCCCGCGGGGTCAGCCGTCCGTAGCCCGGCGCAGCACGCGATCCGGGCGCGATCAGCGCGGCGAAGATCCCCGTGTCCACCTGATCGACGGTAGCGCCTGGACAGCTCGGTACGTGCGTGCGACGGCGTACCGCGAGACTTTCGGTGGAGGCGCGGGTCCGCCGAACGACGGCAACGGCGTACGGCGGGCTGATCCGCGGACCGACGTACGACGGCAGGGTTGCAGACATGATCCTTGCCGAAAGCATCTTCCGTGGGACGACCGCCGCGGACCTGGCCGCCCGGACCCGCTGGGACTCGCTCAGGGCCGCTGTGGACCAGAGAGCTGTCTTTCCGCGATCCGGCACGCTTCGGCTGCACCCGAGCCACCTGGAGCTGAACGGCTGGGACCAGGGCCGCGACATCACGATCCATCCCGCCGAACTGGTGTCGGTGCGCAACGACTTCACCGACCTCTACGGCCGATTTCTCGGAGGTGGGTCGAAGACGCTCGGCGCGCCACTGATCCTCGAACTGCGGTCCGGGACGGTCCTCTACCTGCTGGTCAACCACCGCTGGTTCACCGAACGCACCGACAACGCCCAGTGGGCCGGGCGCCTCACCCAATGGCTGGCCACCAACCAGAGCAACCGCCCGACTCCGGAGACCGGCCGATGACTCTCGTTGCCGTGCACAACATCTTCCGCAGGATCGGCAGGTTCCTCCTGCGGTTCGTACTGGTGGTCGTCGTCCTGGTGCTGATCTTCGCCGGCGGCTCGGTGGTCTGGACGTGGCAGGACGACCGCAAGGCCGAGATGACGACCGACGGGCCGTACGAAGCCACGGTGGAGTCGCTGAACAAGCATCCGCTGCCGACGTGGTTCGCCGACGCGAAGTTCGGGATCATGATCCACTGGGGCCTCTACTCGGTGCCGGGCTTCGCGCCGAAGGGCAGCACGTTCAGCAAGCTGCTCGAGACGCAGTACGGGCACGCGATGACCCACAACCCGTACGCCGAGGACTACGCGAACGCAATGAAGGACCCGAAGTCGCCGACCGCGATCCATCACCGCGAGCACTACGGCGACGCGCCGTACAGCGCCTTCACCAAGCAGTTCGACGCCGGCCTGGCCAACTGGAACCCGGACCGGTGGGCTGCGCAGTTCAAAGCGGCCGGAGCGTCGTACATCGTGGTGACGGCCAAGTACGCCGACGGGTACTCGCTGTGGCCCACGAAGGTCCGCAACCCGCACGCACCGGACTTCCACGCCCAGCGGGACCTGATGGGTGAGCTGGCCGCGGCAGTCCGCCGGCAGGGCCTGAAGTTCGGCGTCTACTACTCCGGTGGGGTCGACTGGACGTTCCAGCGCAAGACTGTGAAGACACTGGGCGACTACGCCTACCTGCACTACGGCGAGGACTACCGGGAGTACGCCGTGGCGCAGGTGCGCGAGCTGATCACGCGGTACAAGCCGGACATCCTGTGGAACGACATCGCCTGGCCGACGGGTTCCAAGCGGCTCTACTCGGTGCTGGCGGACTACTACAACACCGTGCCGGAGGGTGTCGTCGACGACCGCTGGAGTACGGCGTCGTTCGGCCGGCAGGTGATGAACCCGAAGCCGATGCGCTGGGGGTTCGACCAGGTCATGAAGGGGCTGTTCAAGCTGCCTGGTGTGGCGGACAGCATCAACACCCAGAAGCCCGCTCCGCACAGTGACTTCCGGACACCGGAGTACACGGACTTCGACACCGTCCAGGACAAGTTCTGGCAGCAGGACCGCGGTATCGGCGGCTCGTTCGGCTACAACCGCGAAGAGAACAACCAGGACTACGCCGAGTCGACCGATCTGATCGCTTCACTCACCAGGGCGGCGGCCAACAACGGTGCGCTGCTCCTGAACGTCGGACCGAGCGGTGGCGACGGTGCGATCGTCCCGGAGCAGCTGAGCAGGCTCACCGACATCCGAGCCTGGCTGAAGGTCAACCGGGAGGCACTGGACGGCACCCGGCCGTGGACGCGCTCCTCGGCGACCACCACCGCTGGAGACCAGGTGATGTTCACCCAGAAGGGCAAGACGGTGTACGCCGTCGTACTGGGTCGGCCGAAGGGGGACGTCGTGATCAAGGACGTCCAGCTGACCGGTCAGGCAGCACGTGTGGGCGGCAACCCGATCACGCTGACTACAGCCGGTCAGAGCACCCTGCTGAAGGCGGCCGGCGACGGGAGCTACGGTCCGGTGTTCCGGATCGGGTGAGGGTCAGTACCAGCCCTTGGCTTGGGAGTGGCCCCAGGCGCTGCAGGGGGAGCCGTAGGTGGCTTCGATGTAGTCCAGGCCCCACTTGATCTGGGTGACCGGGTTGGTCCGCCAGTCCTTGCCGTACGCCGCCATCCGGTTGCCGGGGAGCGCCTGCGGGATGCCGTACGCCGTCGACGTCGGGTTGTCGGCGCTGACCTTCCAGCGGGACTCCTTGTTCCAGAGCTTCTCCAGGCAGCTGAACTGGCTCTGGCTCCAGCCGTGGTCGGGGAGGAGGTTCATCGCGACCTCCTTCGGCGTGCCCTCGTACTTCTTCCGCTCGGCGTCCCGGCTGGCCCGCTCCTCGCTCGACGAGCGCTGGGCCTCCCGGAGTGCCTGATAGCGCAGCAAAGCAGCGTTCTTGGCCTTCATCTTCACCGCGGCCGCGTCCTGCAGGGCGGTGCGCTGCTGCTCGATGGCCTCGACCTGGTTCCGCATCCGGACCGCCTCGGCGGCGATCTCGGCGGCCGACTGCGGCTTGGCCGACGGTGTGGTCGCGGAAGGGATCGCCTTCCCACTGTTCAGCACGGCCATCTCGGCCCGCCCGGACACCTTCTCCGACGCACTGCTGCTCCCAGGAGAGCTGAAGAGGTCGATACCGGCGACAACGGAAACCACGGCGATTCCGGTCACTGCGAGAATCGCGACGGAGCGCTTCGCTTTCATCTGTCCTTCCGAGAAAACCCGACCCCCGTCGGCTGCAACGAGAACATACTCTGACGTAAACCGTCCGTCATCACAAGCAGGTCACGAACGAACGGTGCGGTCACCGCGTGGCGACCGCACCGTTCTTACCTTTGCTTTACAGACGTTTATTACCTAACCGTACGAACACTCCTTACAACTGCAGGTCATCCAGCATCTCGGTGACCAAAGCCGCGATCGGCGACCGCTCCGAGCGGGTCAGGGTGACGTGCGCGAACAGCGGGTGCCCCTTCAACTGCTCGACCACCGCGACCACACCGTCGTGCCGGCCGACCCGCAGGTTGTCCCGCTGGGCGACGTCGTGGGTGAGCACCACCCGCGAGTTGGCCCCGACCCGCGACAGCACCGTGAGCAGCACGTTCCGCTCCAGCGACTGCGCCTCGTCGACGATCACGAACGCGTCGTGCAGCGACCGCCCGCGGATGTGGGTCAGCGGCAGCACTTCGAGCATGCCCCGGTCGATCACCTCGTCGATCACGTCACTGCTGGTCAGCGCACCGAGCGTGTCGTACACGGCCTGGGCCCACGGCCCCATTTTCTCGGCCTCGCTGCCCGGCAGGTACCCGAGCTCCTGCCCGCCGACCGCGAACAGCGGCCGGAAGACGATGACCTTCTTGTGCTGGCGCCGTTCCATCACCGACTCCAGGCCGGCACACAGCGCGAGCGCGGACTTACCCGTACCGGCCCGGCCACCGAGCGAGATGATCCCGACGTCCGGATCCAGCAGCAGATCGAGCGCGACCCGCTGCTCGGCGGACCGGCCGCGGATCCCGAACGCCTCCCGGTCGCCGCGGACCAGCCTGATCCGCTTGTCCGGCATCACCCGGCCGAGCGCGCTACCCCGGTCGGACAGCATCACCAGCCCGGTGTGGGTCGGGAACTCGCCTGCCTCGGTCAGCTCGACCGCGCCGTTCTCGTACAGGTCGTCGACCACGTGCGTCTCGACCTCGAGCTCCGCCATCCCGGTCCAGCCGGACTCGAGCGTGAGCTCGGCACGGTACTCCTCCGCAACCAGGCCGCACGCCGAGGCCTTGACCCGCATCGGCAGGTCCTTCGAGACCAGCGTGACGTCCTTGCCCTCGGCCATGAAGTTGCAGGCCACGGCCAGGATCCGGCTGTCGTTGTCACCGAGCCGGAAACCGGCCGGTAAGGTCTCCGGGTCGGTGTGGTTCAGCTCGACCCGAAGAGTTCCACCCTTCTCCCCCACTGGCAGGGGCGCGTCCAGTCGTCCGTGCAGTATCCGGAGCTCATCGAGCAGGCGTAGCGCCGTACGTGCGAAGTAGCCGAGCTCCGGGTGATGCCGTTTGGCCTCCAATTCGGTGACGACGACCACCGGAACGACCACCTCGTGCTCGTCGAACCGCAGCATCGCGTGCGGGTCCGAGAGAAGCACTGAGGTGTCCAGCACGAAGGTGCGCTGGTCCGGTGTGGATGAGGTACTTGACGCCTTGGCGTGGATGGCCATGTCGCACGTCCTCTTCTAGGCCGTGACGTACACCCTCGCCCCGGCCCGCCAGTGGTTAGGTGATGGGTCGGGTGCCGCCCTCGGGGTCCGGTGTTGACCCCGTCCGCGCCACCGCATGAGCGGCAACGGCGATCAGCGAGCTCGAGACCTGAGGTCTCGGGTACTCCGTTCGGCCCCTCATGGGGCAACCGGCTGGAACGAGATTCTCAAACTGATCGGGCCTCCCGTGACAGCCGGCTTCCCCTCCGACCGTCAATGTCAGGGTAGGAGCCTCGTGCAAACGGCGCAGCCCGACACGCCCGGCCACGGGGTTAACACGGTGTTACGCCTTCCCCCCACCCGAGGGAGCCACGTCACTCCGCGGGGTGATCCGGTACGCCGGGGCGCCCGGCGAGGCTCGGTGCATGACGAAGAACTGGCCGACGTGGACCGGGTACCTCACCGCGCTCTGGTCCCTCGTGTACGGCGTACTCGGCCTCTACTGGACCCTCGGCGGCGCCGGCTACCCGTTCGCGCGGGTCGCCGACGATCAGGCGTCGGCATCGATCCTTGAAGGTACGCCGGTACACGTGGTCGCGCCCGTGATGGTCGCGATCGGGCTCGGCGGCGCCGTACTCGCGCTCGTGATGACCCGGATGAGGCCGCGCGGGTCGATCCTGCAGGCGATTGCCGCCGTACTCGCGGTCGGTCTCGCCCTCGTCATCCCCGATTACACGCTGATCGCGGTGGTCGCCATGGCCCCGGCACTGATCGTGTTCGCGTTCACCGGCGTACCGGGGCCGCAGGACGGCGTCGGCGACATCCTGTACTGGCACCGCGTGAACCTGATCATCCTGTTCGTCGGCGGCCTGCTCTGGGCGGCGACGGCACTCGCCTACCACCGGCGCAGCCGCAATGCCTGCGTCTCGTGCGGCCGGCGCACCCGCGATCCGGCCTGGATGCGACCGGAGGCTGCGCTCCGGTGGGGCAGGTGGGCGGTCGCGGTCGCTGTGGTGGCGAACCTTCCGTACGAGTTCACCCGGATCGCCTGGTACCTCGGCTGGCCGGTCGGCATCACCGACGAGTTCCACCAGATGATGGCCGACACGCCCGGAATGCTCGAGATGGGCCTCGGCCTGGCCGTGATGGGCCTGGGCGGAGGCGTCCTCACCCACGGACTGGTGCACCGGTGGGGCGAGATCTACCCCCGCTGGATCTGGTTCAAGGCCAGCCGGCGCGTCCCACCTCGCCTCGCGATCATCCCGGCCTCGATCGTCGCCGTCGTACTGATCCCCGCCGGCCTGATGAACACCCAGGCCCCACTCGGCGGCGACATGTGGGCGACCAACGGCCCCGGCATCCTCTGGATCCTCTGGGGTACGGCGCTGGGCGTGGCGACGTACGCGTACTACCTCAGGCGCCGCACCACCTGTACCCGCTGCGGCCGAGGAACGCCGTCGGCCGTGCAGATCAGGTCCCGAAGCGGCGCTCGCGTTGGGCGTAGCTTCGGATGGCGCGGAGGAAGTCGACGTGACGGAAGTCCGGCCAGAGCGCCTCACAGAAGTAGAACTCGCTCAGCGCGCTCTGCCAGAGCAGGAAGCCGCCCAGGCGCTGCTCACCCGACGTCCGGATGACCAGATCCGGGTCGGGCTGGCCCTTGGTGTAGAGGTGCCGCGCGATGTGCTCCACGTCGACGCGGTCGGCCAGCTCCTCGATCGAGATGCCCTTCGCGGCCTCCTCGAGGAGCAGCGACCGGACCGCGTCGGCCAGCTCGCGACGTCCGCCGTACCCGACCGCGACGTTGACCAGCATCCCCTCGACGTCGTGGGTGTCCGTCTCCGCCGCCTTCAGCGCCTCGGCGGTGGTGCCGGGCAGCAGGTCGAGTGCGCCGACCGGGTGGATCCGGTAGCGGCCGATCGCGGTCAGCTCCTCGACCGTCTGCTCGATGATCCGCAGCAGCGGCTCCAGCTCGTCCGCCGGGCGGGTCAGGTTGTCGGTGGACAGCATCCACACCGTGACCACCTTGACGCCGACACCGTCGCACCAGTTCAGGAACTCGGAGATCTTGTTCGCCCCGGCCTCGTGGCCGCGCGACACCGGGTCGCCGACCTGGCGGGCCCAGCGCCGGTTGCCGTCGATGATGACCCCGATGTGCCGCGGGATCCGGTCCAGCGACAGCGATCGGGTCAGCCGCCGCTCGTACAGGCGGTAGACCGCGTCGCGCAGCTTCTGCTTGCCAGGTGTCCGCATGGGCAGGGTGCTCTCCTCGAAGACTCTCGGTCACGAGGCTAGCCCAGAAACGCCCGGTACGAGAGGCCCTGGAGTGGCTCACAGAAAGCTGCCGGAAAGGTCGAACTTTCTGCGAAGTTCGTGCATCGTAAACGTGGGGGTGCTGCATCACCCGGGTGACTTCGCCTACATTTCATTCTTCCGACCGATGCAACCTACGGTTCCGTAGGTTACGGTTGCGTAGGTACGAACCGCCCGGACACCCCTCGAAAGGACGGCGATGACCGTTTCCGACGCACCACCCCAGGAACTCGGTCACCGGCTCTCCGGGCGCCTCGGCCCACTCAAGCCCAAGCTCCGCGGCTGGTTGCACGCCGGGACGTTCCCGTTCGCCACCGCCGCCGGCATCGTGCTGATCTGCCTGGCACCGCACGCGAACGCGCGCTGGGCGGCCGCGGTCTACACCGCAGGGTCGATGCTGCTGTTCGGCATCTCCGCGCTGTACCACCGGTTCTACTGGGGCCCGACCGGCGAGGCGATCCTGCGCCGGCTCGACCACAGCAACATCTTCCTGCTGATCGCCGGCACCTACACGCCGCTCGGCATGGTACTGCTGCACGGCAACGACCGGGTGCTGATGCTCGGCCTGGCCTGGGGCGGCGCGGTGCTCGGCATCCTGTTCCGGATCTTCTGGCTCAGCGCGCCGCGCTGGATCTACACCCCGCTCTACCTGGCGCTGGGCTGGGTCGCGATCTTCTGGATGGGCGACATCTACCACTCCGGCGGCGCGGCGGTCGTCACGCTGATCGCCGTCGGCGGCGGCCTGTACTCGATCGGCGCGGTCGTCTACGGCACCAAGCGCCCGAACCCGTCCCCCCGCTGGTTCGGCTTCCACGAAATCTTCCACGCCTTCACCGTCGCCGCCTTCATCTGCCACTACATCGCAGTAAGCATCGCGACCTACCGCGCGGGCTAACCACCCGCGACCACAGACCACACGCCTCAGCCGAGGTTCGGCCACTGGGGACACCCGCCGGGGTCCGGGAACAAGCAATAGCCTGCCCCCACACCCCATCGCCTGTCCCCAGTCGGGCGCCCCGGAACATTTCTGCCACGAGCTGCAACATATGTTCCGCAAACCGCCCGTAGACCGCGGAGCCGAGCGGCACATCCGCCCGCCAAGCACCCCCGCTCGTCGCACACCCCCGCGCGCCAGCGAAGCCGGCCAACAAACAGCCACAAGGCGTGCCCGATCTACATCCACACCACCACCCCGCGCCGGAGACACCCGGCGGGGACCGGGAACAAGCAATAGCCTGTCGCCACACCCCATCGCCTGTCCCTGGTGCGATCCAGTGCGGTACTGCGGAACATTTCTGCCACCAGTTGCAACATTTGTTCCGCAAACCGCCCGTAGACCGCGGAGCCGAGCGGCACATCCGCCCGCCAAGCACCCCCGCTCATCACACACCCCGCGCCCCGGCGGAGCCGGGCAACGGGCAGTCGCGCCGGAGGCGTGTCCGGTCTGCATCCCCCGCCACCACACGCCCGCCGAGTGCGTCGGCCCTCACCACGGTTCGCCCACCGGGACACCCGCCGGGGTCCGGGAACAAGCAATAGCCTGTCCCCACACCCCATCGCCTGTCCCCAGTCCGATCCAGTCGGGTACTCCGGAACGTTTCTGTCGCCGGCTGCGACATTTGTTCCGCCGAGCGCATCCGCTCGTCCCACACACCCCTCGCGCCGGCGGAGCCGGGCAACGGGCAGTCGCGCCGGAGGCGTGTCCGGTCTGTGTCTGTTACGGGTCGGTGCCTAGTTCGTGGAGGGTTTGGCGGAGGTGGGCGTAGCGGGTGGGGCCTAGTTGGGTGGACCAGGATTCCTCTACTCGGGCTATGGCGGCTCGGCTGAAGGCGACGGCCTCGTCGCCCAGCGGCGTACGGCGGACCAGGCGGACCCGGCGGTCGGTGGGGAGGCGGGCGGACTCGGTGTAGCCGAGTTTCTGCAGGTAGTCGACGTGCTGGCCGAGGCCCTGCTTCGTCATCGTCGCGACCTCCGCCAGGTCGGTGATCCGGGCGCCGTCGGGCGGGATCAGTTCGAGCAGGCGGTAGTGCGAGACCCGGAGCCCGGGGAACTGTTCCTCGGACGTGGCCAGGATCTCCGACCGGATCCTCCGCAGCGCCAGCCCGAGCAGTGCGGCGATGTGATCGGTCCCGACCCGGGGGTCGTCGTTGACGGAAGTCATAAAGCAACTTTACTATCACATCAGTAAGGTGACTTTACTTCCTTGGGGGGAACATGATCACCGGACTGGAACCGTTGGGCCGGGACGCGTTGGGGGAGGAGGACCTGACCGCGCTCGCGCGGACGATCACCGGGGACCCGGCGGCCGTCGCGGGCGCGGTCCGGGTCGAGCCTGTCGACTATCCGATCGGTACGCCGAGCACCGAGTCGCTGCACCGCGTCTTCGGTACGACGCTCGACGGCGCCGACTGGTCGTGCTTCGTGAAGAAACTGCAGTCCGTCAGGCACTCGCCGATCATCGAGTTCGTGCCCATGGAGTACCGGCAGAGCTTCATCGACTACATGCCCTGGCAGTTGGAGGTCGCCGTTCACCAGAGCGGCGTCGGCGACCTGATGCCGCCGGGCCTGCGACTGGCGCACGCCTACCGCATCGACGAGTACGACGACGACCGCGCGACCCTGTGGATGGAGAACGTCATCCAGGAGTGGGGCCCGTGGCCGATGGACCGCTTCGAGCGGGCGGCGTACCTGCTCGGCCGGTTGTCGGCTCGCCGGCAACCCCATCTCGTCGCGCCCCTGCTCGACCGGGTCGTCTCCAGCACACCTGGTACGGCGCTGCGGTACTACGCCGACGGCCGCGTCATGAAGTCTGCGCTACCTGTGCTCACCGATCCGCAGACCTGGCGGCACCCACTGCTGAGCGCAGCGGTCTGTCACCTGGGCGACCACCGTTTACGGGACGACCTGCTCGAACTGGGCGAGCGCGTCCCCGCAGTACTCGATGCACTCGAGGCGTTGCCGCAGTGCTACCAGCACGGTGATGCGAGCCCGCAGAACCTGCTGGTCCCCCATGACAGCCCTGACGAGTTCGTGGCGATCGACTGGGGTTTCGACTGCCCACAGGCGGTCGGGTTCGATCTGGGGCAGTTGCTGATCGGACTGGCGCACGCGGGCGAGCTGGCGCCGGGGGCGTTGCCCGCAGTACACAAGGTGATCCTGAAGGGGTTCCTGGAGGGTCTCGCGGCGGACGGCATGCAGGTGACCGAGGAGGAGGTCCTCTACGGGTACCTGGGTTCGCTGCTGATCCGTGCCACGTTCACCGCGCTGCCGTTGGAGATGTTCGGCACGGCCAACGCTTCACTGGAGCTGTTCGAGCAGCGGGTCGAGCTGACCCGTGCGCTGGTCGACCTGGTTTCCCCTGTCGTTTGACGCGATCACATTTCAGTCGTGTCACAGCTGCAACGAACGGCACCCCTCCGTGTATCCATGATGCGTGAGGAACCTGAGCAGATACGCAGCAGCAACCGTCATCGCAAGCTTCGTGCTGACCGGATGCGGAAGCGAATCCGGCACCGGAAGCCCGAGCACACCGTCGCCCAGCGCGCCGACTCTGCCGACAGCGTCAGTGACGCAGTCGACGCCGGTGGGCACCGGTCTGCCGCTCACCGTGTCCAGGACCGGTGGGTTCGCGGGTTTCGACGACCAGGTGCAGATCGGCACCGACGGCGTCGCGACCGTGAGCAAGCGCGGCAAGGAAACCATCCGGTGCAAGCTCGACCCGACCCTCCTGGCGACCATCACCACGGCCGCTCAGCAGGTCGACTGGGCGAGCATGGTCGCGACCAAGCCGGCCACGAAGCACCCCGACGACATGATCGTCGCGGTCTCGGCGAACGGCCGGACAGCACGCATCGAGGACCCGAAGGTGCAGCCACTGGCGGCCCCGGTGACCAAACTGCTCACCGAAGCCGCCATCCCGCCGGGCAAACTCTGCAAGCAGCTCTAGCCGGCGGTCAGGGCTACATCGTCGATCACGAAGCTCGTCTGCAGGGAGGAATCCTCCTGGCCGACGAACTTCACCGTGACCGTCTTTCCCTTGTACTGCGTGACATCCAGCGTTTTCTGCACGTACGACGTGCTCTTGTTCAAGTTCGAGTACGTCGCCACCGTGGTCGCGGTCGACCCGTCGACGATCTGCACCTTGACCGTGTCGTACACCGTGGAGCCCGTGGTCTCCGCGGTGTCGATCCGGATCCACAACGACAACGAAGCCGCTGCCGCCGTGGCCGGGATCGCGACCGCCTGACCGAGGTTCTCGGTGCTGCTGCGGCCGTTCCCCTGCAACCACGCCTTGTACGAACCGGTGCGCGCCGGGCGTGAGGTGCTGTTCGTGATCACACCGGTGTTCCCGGTCCAGTTCGCCGTACCGGACTCGAAGCCCGGGTTCTGCAGGAGGTTGTCGCCGGTCGGGGGCGGCCCACCGGTGTAGTCCTTCTGCGCGTACGTCCAGATCATGTGGCCGATGGCATCGATCTGGCGGTCCAGCGAGGTCAGGTCCAGGTTGTTGATGGTGTCGCAGGACCGGTGGTAGCACGGGTCGAACGCCTGGCCCGCCGTACCTCCCCACTTCGACGCCTGGGCAGACGTCTTGGTGCCCTCGGCACCGGAGAACGTACCGGCCGTTGGGATCCCCAACGAACGGAACGCCGCGTGGTCAGAGCGGCCCTGGACGTCGATGAACTCGGTCTGCACGCTCTTCCCGGTGAAGTACGCCACCAGGTCGTCACGAGCGCCGTTGCCGGCCGGGTTGTCGTCGTACACGAAGTACCCCGGGTTCGGCGACGCGATCATGTCGAAGTTCAGGTACAGCTCGATCTTGTCCCGCTCGGCGGCGGGCAAGTTGTTCACGTAGTACTTCGAACCGAGCAGTCCGAGCTCCTCGGCACCCCAGAACCCGAACCGCAAGCGATTCTTGGGGGTCTGGCCACTGGCAGCGTAAGCGAGGGCGGTTTCGAGTACGCCGGCGCTCCCAGAGCCGTTGTCGTTGATCCCCGGACCGGAACTGACGCTGTCCAGGTGCGAGCCGCTCATCACCACGTGGTTCGCGTCGCCGTGCGGCCATTCCGCGATCACGTTGTACGACGTACCCGCCGAGGTGCTGAACGACTGCAGGGTCGTGGTGTACCCGGCCGCGTCCAGCTTGGCCTTCACGTAGTCGGCCGAAGCCTTGTACCCGGCCCGGCCGGTGTACCGGTTACCACCGTTGCTGGTGGCAATGGACTGCAACTGGTCCAGATGGGCCTTGGTGTTGGTGACCGAGATGTCGGGTGAATCGGCCGCGACCGCACTGTTGCCAGTAGCAAGCAGTGTGGCGGCGACGAGCACTACGCCGAGTCCTGGGACAAGGGACTTGCGCATGGGTGGACCTCCTTCGGGCAAAGGAAATCCGGGGCGCGCGGGCCTGGGCGGAAGGCCACGCACGCCCCGGACGATTCACCGTGAGCTCAGCTCGCGGTCAGGGAGGTGTCGTCGATGACGAAGCTGGTCTGCAGGGAGGAGTCCTCCTGGCCGACGAACTTCACTGTGACGGTCTTTCCCTTGTACTGCGTCACGTTGAGCGTCTTCTGGACGTACGACGTGTTCTTGTTCAGGTTCGAGTACGTCGCCAGCGTGGTCGTGGTCGACCCGTCGACGATCTGCACCTTCGCCGTGTCGTACACCGTCGAGGCAGTCGTCTCGGCGGTGTCGATCCGGATCCAGAACGACAGCGTGGCGGCGGTCGCCGAGGCCGGGATCGCGACCGACTGGCCGACGTTCTCGGTGGTGGCGCGACCGTTGCCCTGCAGCCACAGCTTCCAGGTGCCGGTCCGCGCCGGGCGACCGGTGTTGTTGGTGATCGGGCCCGAGGTGCCGGTCCAGTTCACCGCGCCGGACTCGAAGCCCGGGTTCTGCAGCAGGTTGTCACCCGTCGGCGGCTCCGGGTCGGTGCCACCGCCACAGGCGGCCGCGCCGGCCGGGACCGAGATACCGTTGAACGCGGCCTCGATGCCCTTGCACTGCGCCGAGTCCGCGCCGTACAGCTCCTTCGCGGAGTTGATCGCACCCTCACGGGCGTCCTTGTAGGTGCTGCCCGAGCTCAGCTTGGTGCTCAGCGTGCGGTACCAGACCTTGGCGGCCACGTCGCGGCCGATGCCGGTGATGGTGGCGCCGTTGCAGGCGGTGCTGCTGTGCGTCACGCCGCCGATGACCTTGCTCCCGGTGCCTTCCGACGCCAGGTAGAACCAGTGGTTCAGCGGGCCGGACGAGTAGTGCGGGTCCAGGCCGCCGGTGCTGGTCGACCAGCAGTCCACGCTGCGGCCGTCCTTCGAGGGCTTGTCCATGTAGCGCAGCGGCGTGCCGTTGCCGTTGATGTTGATCTTCTCGCCGATCAGGTAGTCACCCGGGTCGGACGAGTTGTTGGCGGAGAACTCCACCGCCGTACCGAAGATGTCGGACGTCGCCTCGTTCAGGCCGCCCGCGTCGCCGGAGTAGTCCAGGTTCGCGGTCGCCTCGGTGACACCGTGACTCATCTCGTGACCGGCCACGTCGATCGCGGTCAGCGGGTGGGTGTTGCCCGACCCGTCGCCGTACGTCATCTGGGTGCCGTCCCAGAACGCGTTCACGTACGCGTTGCCGTAGTGCGTGCGCGAGCGGGCGCCCTGGCCGTTGTTGAAGATGCCGTTCCGGCCGTGGACGTTCTTGTAGTAGTCCCAGGTCAGCTGGGCTCCGTAGTGCGCGTCCACACCGGCGGTCTGGCGGTTCGACGCGGCGCCGGTACCCCAGGTGTCGTCGGCGTCGGTGAACGTGGTGCCGTTACCGGACGTCGAGCCGTTCAGGTCCGTGGTGTAGTTACCACCGCGGGTCGGGTCGGTCATCGTGTAGCTGCCCGACGTACCGATGCTGACGGTGCCGGAGTACATCGAGTTGCCGGTACCGGTCTTGACCTCGTCGTCCTGTGCGAGCACCGCACCGGACTTGGCGTCGACGAACGAGTGCAGCACCGACGGGGTCTGGTCGGGCTTCACACCGGTGGTCACCACCTCGTACGCGAGGACGGGCTTGGCCGGCGTCACGAAGACGACCAACGCGCCCTTGTTGCCGGTGGCCTTGAACTTGGCCGCCTGCGCGCCCTTGGTGAGCGCCGCCGACTGGGACAGAGTCGGCTTGGTGGCGACGGCGACCGACTTGGCGCCGCGGTTGTACGTGACCTGCCCGATCGACTCGCCCTTGCGCTTGACGATCAGGTCACCTCCGACGACCTTGAGGCCGTTGAAGGTACGGTCGTAGCGGACGTACTCCGTACCGTCCGAGTCCTTGATCACGTCGCGGACCTTGAGCTGCTCGCCGGTGCCGAGACCGAGAGCGGCGGCCGTCTGCGCGGTCAGCGCCTGCTCGGCCTGGACGGCGGCCGGCTGGTTGAAGCCGGATGCCGGGAGCGGAGCCGTCCGGTCGGCGGCACCCGCGTTCGAAGCGGTGAACGTCGTGGCAAGACCCGCTGCCGCGACGATAGCCACCGCCCCTGCTGATGTCAGTCGTTTCAAGACAACATCTCCTCACGGTGTGGTCGCTGTTTGGGCGCAGCGACCGAATTCAGTTGGGGACACCGGATGTGACGCAACAGTGCCACTGCCTCATTTGTGACACTTCGTGTCGGAACATGCGAGTTCTGTTACATCCGACTGAGGACCGACTGTTGCCGTCCGCTCGCCGCGCGTCAAGGGATTCCGGCGAAACCGCAGGGAAAACCCGCACCCGGGACGGCCTCAGTCCGTGGGGCGCAACTCCCGGCGAAGGTGTTCCGGCAACGTCACGGGCAGCCGGCAGGTGAATTTCTGACATACATATGCCGCCGGCACGCCGCCGACCAGGTCCCGTCCCGCCATCAGCGGTACGGCGGAACCGGGCGCGCCGGACGCGATCGGCGTACCCCAGGGCGCGTCGGCGAACGCGACCCGCACAAGCCCCTGCGCAGCGGCCGCGTCGACGCCGGGAGCGGCGGTGACGATCGCGATCTCGAGCGGGCCGGTGGCAATGGTTTCGGCGACCGCGAGGGCCCGGCCGGCGAAGCGAGGTGCACGGTGCGCGATGGCGGACGAGGCCTGCAGCGCCTGCTGGGCCGCGGTCTCATACCGGTCTGATCCGGTCAGGCTCGCGAGCGTGGCGAAGGCCTCGGCGGCGAGGCTGACTCCCGACGGGGTCGCGTTGTCGGTTGCGTCCTGCGGCCGCCACACCAACTGCTCGGCGTCGGCGGCCGTGTCGAAGTAGGAGCCATCAGCAACGAACTGCTCCAGAACCCTTTCCAGCAAGGTCTCCGCGACCTGATACCACTCGATGTCACCAGTCGCGCCCAGCAAGGTCAGACACCCTTGGGCAACCGCCGCATAGTCCTCGAGGACGCCGTCCGCACTCCCCCGCACACCGTCCCGCGACGTCCGGTACAACCGCGCACCGTCCAGATGCACGTCGCGGATCAAGCGGGCCGCTGCCTCCGCGGCCTCGACGTACTGCGGCTTGCCGAGCACGACCCCAGCACGTGTGAGTGCCGTGATCGCCAGACCGTTCCACGCGGCCACCACCTTGTCGTCGCGCCCCGGGTAGGTACGGCTGCTCCGCGCCTGCGCGAGCGTTTCGCGGACCCGGTTCCACCGGTCCAGGTCATCCGGGTCCTGCCGAAGCTGGAGGACCGACGTACCGTGCTCGAAGGTTCCGGTCACGTCGCAGAGGTCGATGACCCAGTCGGCGTCGTCCCCGAGGGCTTCGCGGAGTTGCTCAGGCGTCCAGGCGTAGTACTTGCCTTCCTCTCCGTCGGTGTCGGCGTCGAGAGCGGATGCGAAGCCGCCTTCCGGCGTCCGGAGCTCGGCGAGCAGGAAGCCGGCGGTCTCCTCGGCGACGCGCTTCGCGAGCGGGTCGCCGCTGATCGTCCACCAGTGCGTGTAGACGTCGAGGAGCAGCGCGTTGTCGTACAGCATCTTCTCGAAGTGCGGGACGATCCACTGGCCGTCGACGGAGTACCGCGCGAAGCCGCCGGCGAGCTGGTCGTACATCCCGCCGCGGGCCATCCGATCGCAGGTGTGCGCGACCATCGCGAGCGCGTCCTCGTCGCCGGTACGGCGGTGGTGGCGGAGCAGGAAGTCGAGCACGATCGACGGCGGGAACTTCGGGGCCCGCCCGAAGCCGGCGTCGACCGGGTCGAAGTCGAGCTTCAGCAACTGGACAGCCTGCGCCAGATCGAACGTCTCCTGGCCCGCGGGCTGCTGCGCGCCGAGCTGCTCGACGACCCGCTTCCCGATCCCGTCCAGCTGCTCACGCCGGTTCTGCCACGCGTCGGTGATTGCTTCCAGCACCTGCCGGAACGACGCCATCCCGCCCCGGGAATCCTTCGGGAAGTACGTCCCGCAGAAGAACGGCTCCCCCGCCGGCGTCAGGAACACCGACATCGGCCAGCCGCCCTGCCCGGTCATCGCCACCGTCGCCGCCATGTAGATGGCGTCGACGTCCGGCCGCTCCTCCCGGTCCACCTTCACGCTCACGAAATGCTCAGCCAGGTACGCCGCCGTCTCGGCGTCCTCGAACGACTCGTGCGCCATCACATGACACCAATGACAAGCGGAGTACCCCACCGACAGGAAGATCGGCACGTCCCGCTCCCGGGCCTCGGCGAACGCCCGCTCGGACCACTCCCGCCACTCCACCGGATTGCCCGCGTGCTGCCGCAGGTACGGACTGGTCGACTGTCCGAGCTCGTTCGCCATACCCCAACCGTATGCGTCCCGCGGAATGAGCCCGACCGGGTGGCAGTTGAATGGGAGCATGCCGGTCCATCCACTGCTCGCCAGCCGCTTCAGCCCACTGTTGTTCGACCCCAGCTGGACGGTCACGGAGGAGGACGTCGAGGTGCTCCTCGACGCGGCTCGTTGGGCGCCGTCCGCGGGCAACTCGCAGCCGTGGGCGTACTTCGTCGCTCGCCGCGACGAGCCCGACCACAAGCGCATCGTCCGGCACCTCGCCCGCAGCTCGGCCCGCTGGGCGCCGAGCGCCTCGCTGCTGATCGTGACGATCGCCCATCGGTACGTCGAGGACACCGACTGGGCCTACTCCGACTTCGCGGACTACGACCTCGGGCAATCGGTCGCGCACCTCACCCTGCAGGCCCACGCCATGGACCTGGCCTGCCGCCAGTTCCGCGCCTTCGACCTCGAAACCCTCACCACCGACCTGAACCCCAGCCCCGGCTGGCACATCGTCTCGATGATCGCCGTCGGCCGCCCCGCCGAAGACCGCCCACCCTCCCGCGACCGCCGCACCACCACCGACCTACGAACCGCCCCCTGGGACTAGGTTGGACCGAACGGCCGGGCATCTGTCGCCTCGTGCACAAACACCGGATCGAGCACCGCGGCAACCTTCGCCATCTGGTCGTCAAGATCGGGTTCGCTGATCGCTTCGACACGTTCTTTGCGTCGCCATGCGGCCCACTTGGTCTGCGCAACGGCGCCGTACCCCACGACCACGGACGCAACTGGGCCGAGTTCGACTTTGCGATACCTGGCGACGGCGGTGACTGCCTCCAGGAGTTGCCGTTCGTTGATGTGATGCCGGCGAGCGAGCTGGACGATGTCGACGTAATCGCGCCAGCGAGTGCTGGTGATGCCACGCTCCAGGATCGTGACGCCCTTCTCGGCGATCGTCGTTTCCGGCGCGTAGCCGAGGAGCTCGATCTCGCCGCCGAGCAGACGGCCGACCTTGATGAGCCGTGCAGGCGGAACGATCGGATCCCCGGCCGAGATGTCCCAGGCGACCACGACTTTCTGCGGGCCGATGTAGCAGTCGACACGCATCCGCAGCCCCGGGTATTCGGCCTCGTCGCGAATCTCCTGGAAGCTGACCGTCGCGAGATCGAACCGGAGCCCGTCCGCGACGTCGACCGCAGCGATGTCACGGACAACCTGAGCAATTCGCTCTGCGGTCAGGTCGCCGTCGACCACCTCGGCGTCGACATCCTTGGTCGGCCGACGTATCCCGTAGGTCGCGAGCAGGATGCCTCCCTTGAGCACGAAGCCGTCCTTGTGCTCGGTGTGAGTGAGCCGGTCCAGGAACGAGTCCAGTGCATGCCGTGTCAGGTACTCGGCCGTCGGTGTCGGCCGGCCCTCTTTGGCGCCATCCGAGCGCGCCTTGTTCTGGATCTGCCGGAACACCGCCTCACCGTCGGTCATGCGAGGAGCTCCAGCGCTTGCAGGATCGGGCCCTTGGCCCGGGGAAGACGGGCAGCGATCGCTATGAGTTGGGCCGGTTTGCCGCCCCGGCGAAGCCACTCCTGCAGCGCCTCCCGGCCGAGGTCGTGCCCGACATCGCCGCGCAGGCGGAACGCGTCCACGATGCACCGCTGAGGAGAGTAGAGCCCGATCTGAAGCTCAGCGCCGGGAATCGGGATCTGCGTTCGGCCGAGATCGAATGTCTCCTTGGCGAACAGATGCCAACTGATAGCAGCCTGCGTCGCTGGGATACGGGCACCTCGCGGGATCGCGACATCGAGCGTGTCGGGAATCGTGTCGGTGAGGTCGTGGATCGCGAGCGCGGAAGTGAGGCAGATCGTCGCGTCTGCGCGGCGGGCGGCTGCCTCGATCCAGTCCCAGTCGGCGGCCGGGGCGTCTGCCGGACGGTAGATCCCGCGCGCGATCCGGTCATACTCTCCCGCGCGGGCAGCACGGTAGAGAGCACTCTTGGACAGGCCGGCGTCAGGCGCACCTTTGGGTCGCAGCGCCTCCATGACTCACCTCCGATCCGATTCGTCTACAGATAACACTACCTGTATACGCTTTCTTCCATCGGAGATCCAGCGGGAGGTCAGGCGGTCTGGGACAGGGCTACCGAGAGGCCGAGGGTCAGGGCCATGACCAGGAGTTCGACGCCTACGACGCGCCAGAAGCCGCGGCCCGCGTCGAGTAGGTCGGTGTCGGAGCGGCTGCGGTGGACAGCGGCGAGAACGATCAGGAGCAGGAACGCGGCCACCTTCACGAGCAGCAGGACGCCGTACCCGTCCTCGGTGAGGGAGTCGATGACCGAGCCCCAGCCGCCGCTCCTCGCGGCCAGTCGGCCGGCGGCGCTGATCAGGCCGCTGATCAGTACGGCGATCGCCGAGATGAACGCGACCTGGCCGTACCGCTCCAGCACGATCGGCAGCCCGGTCCGGCTCGCCCGCCCGTAGCGGACCAGGCCCGCGAGCCCGCCCACCCAGGTCGTCGCCGCAATCACATGGATCACCAGGGCCGCTCCGGCGAGGACGACGTACGACTCGTTCCGCGGGTACGCCGTGACCGCGGTCGGGACCAGTGCGGCGACGGCGACCAGTACGCCGAGCGCCGCGGCCGAGGACGTCTGCACCCGGCGGATGCCGATCGCCAGCGCGAGGACCAGGATGCCGGTGATCAGCAGCGCCTTCACCTCGGGGACGCCGAGCGCGTCGTCGAGGCGTAGCCGCAGCAGCCGCACCGGGGTGTTGAGCAGGAGCGCCGCCGTCACGATCGCACCCGCGAACGCGCACACCGCCCAGATGATCGCCGAGTTGCTCGCGTCCCGGACCGCACGCCGGCCCTGCACGCCGAGCGGTCCGCCCTCGATCCGCAGCAGGACGACCGCCGCGAGCAGCGCACCCGCACAGCCGACCGTGGCCAGCGTGGAGATCAGCCGGAACAGCGGCAGCAACCAGGCGACGAACGCACCCGGCCCGCCGATTCCGCCGGCGTCATGCGGCTCGCTGTCGGCGGCGTACAGCGCCACCACCAGCGCCGCCGAGGCGACGAGGACAGCACCGACCCCACCCGCTACCAGGCGTCCGGGCATGCGGTGCCTGGCGGCGCGGGTCGCGGTCACCGGAGAGACAGGTCGTGGGCACCATTCAGCACGCGGCTCACTATAGGGTCAGCCGAAGGTGGGCTGCCCAGTCCGACACCATCTCGTGACCAGGGTGTTTCCGAGCTCCCAGGAATCGGTGACAGCACTGACATCAAGTCAGTGCTCAGAGTGTTCCTTGGAGTCATTCGGGGCCGAGGTCGGGTCCGAAGTCGGGGTCGGGGTCGGGGTCGGGTCCGAAGTCTTCGGCTCCGCATCGCCAGCCGGGGACTGCGAGTCGACCGGACTCGCTGGGCCGTCGGACGGTGCTGGGTCGTCCGCACCATCGCGATCGAAGTCGATCCGCTTCAGCTGCTTGGCCATGTTGCGCCACAGCAGCACCGTGGCGGCACCGAGAGCCAGCACGATGAGCAGCGCGACCCATCCCGGCTTCACGACGTTGGGGTCGATCTCGGCCGTCTGAAGGGAGATCATCGCTGTCACGCCACCATTCTCTCATTGTCCGCAGCCCCCGTCAGTGCAGCCCCGCGAACAGATCGTCCTCGGGCAGCTCGGACTCGACCAGACTGCGCGCCAACTCGTAGTCCTCGGTCGGCCAGGCCGCCTGATGTACCTCCAGCGGTACGGCGAACCACGCACCGTCCGGGTCGATCTGGGTGGCGTGCGCGAGCAGCGCCTTGTCCCGCACCTCGAAGTACTGTGCGCACTCGACCCGGGTGGTGATGCGGCGCTCGTTCTCCGGGTCCGGCTTCCAGTCCTTCAGGCGCTCGGCGTACGGCGATTCCAGGCCGCGCGCGAGCATGCCGTCGTGCAGCGCCTTCATCCGCTCGTAGTGGAACGTGTGGTGGTAGTACAGCTTGAGCGGCTGCCACGGCTCACCGAGCTCCGGGTACGCGTCCTTGTCCCCCGCCGCCTCGAACGCGGCGACGGTGATCGTGTGGCACATGACGTGGTCCGGGTGCGGGTAGCCGCCGTTCTCGTCGTACGTCGTGACGACCTGCGGGCGGAACTCGCGGATCAGCTTCACCAGCGGGGCGGCGGCGTCCTCGACCTTCTGCGCCGCGAAGCAGCCCTCCGGGAGCGGCGGCAGCGGATCGCCCTCCGGGAAACCGGAGTCCACCCAGCCCAGCCACTCCTGCCGGATCCCGAGGATCTCGCGCGCCGAGTCCATCTCCTTGCGGCGGATCTCGGTGATGTTCGCCAGCACCTCCGGGCGGTCCATCTTCGGATTCAGGATCGATCCGCGTTCCCCACCGGTACACGTGGCGACCATCACCTCCACGCCGTCAGCGACGTACCGGGCGGTCGACGCGGCGCCCTTGCTCGACTCGTCGTCCGGGTGGGCGTGCACATGCAACAACCGAAGATCTCCACTCACAAGACACAATGGTCCTCCAACGCATGCGAAAACCCACGACCGACCCCCTGGACACCCTTGTGACCGAGTCTTCTGCCGCCACTCCGGCCTCCGATCTGAACGCCCGCTACGGCCGCGGCGGGCGGTCCCGGCGGCCGCTGCTGATCGGCGCCGTGGGCGTGGTCGTCCTGGCCGGTCTGACCTGGCTGATCTGGGTGGCCTGGGTGCAGTCGAACCCGCCGGTGACCTCGCAACTGCAGGGATTCGAGATCGTCTCGGCGACGAGTGCGAAGGCGACGCTGAAGGTCGACCGCAGCAAGTCGGTGGAGGCGAACTGCCGGCTCCAGGCGAAGTCCGCGGACTTCTCGATCGTCGGCGAGGTAACGGTCACAGTCCCGGCCGACGCACCCCGTCACCAGGTCCTCCCGGTAACCCTGACAACGCAACGCTCAGCAACCTCGGTCGTCCTGGTCGGCTGTACGACGGCAGACCAGCACCGCCCCCGCTGACGCCGGCCCGGCGCCCGACGTACCTGATGCGGCAACCGATTGCCGCTGCGGTCCGAATTCCTCGGCGGCAAACGTTTTCCAAGCCTTTGTGACCGGCTGGAGCCCCTGCGTATTCGGCGGTCTCTTGCTAGGCTCGTTTGATTGGTCGCCGTCGACGACGGCGGCCAGCAGTATTTTCCTGCCCATCCACCGACACAAGGAGCAGCCCGTGACGCAGAAGATCGACGAGGACAGCGTTGTCTGGCTGACGCAGGACGGTTACGACCAGCTGAAGTCCGAGCTCGAGCACCTCAAGGGCCCCGCCCGTGCCGAGATCACCCAGCGGATCAGCGAGGCCAGGGACGAGGGCGACCTCAAGGAGAACGGCGGCTACCACGCCGCCAAGGACGAGCAGGGCAAGATCGAGGCGCGGATCCGGCAGCTGGAGGACATGCTCCGCCGGGCCCGGGTCGGCGAGACCCCGAAGGCCGGCGGCAAGATCGAGCCCGGCATGAAGGTGTCCATCAAGTTCGCCGGTGACGACGACGTCGAGACGTTCCTGCTCGGCTCCCGCGAACTGCTCGCCCTGGACGCGTCGGTCGACATCGACGTCTACTCGCCGCAGTCTCCACTGGGCGCCGCGATCCTTGGCAAGAAGAAGGGCGACAAGGCCACCTACGAGGCCCCGAACGGCAAGGACGTGACCGTCGAGATCGTCGGCGCGGAACCCTTCACCGGCTGACCCCCACCACAGCTCGCGCCCCGGTGGATCCCACCGGGGCGCTTCTCGTTCCCCCGGTGGGGCTCAGTGGTTCGGGGCGAAGAGTTCTAGTTGGATGTTGTCCTGGTCGCGGAAGACGAGCACCGAGGCGTAGGGCTCGTCGGCGATCGGGGACTGGGTGAGCGGCTTGTCGGCGGTGTCCGCGCGGACTACGCCGTGGGCCTCGAGGTGGTCCTGCCACTGTTCGAGGTCGGCGCGGGAGCCGACGGCGAAGCCTGCGTGGTCGAGGCCGGTGACGGTTTCGTTGCACAGGGCGCCGTCGTTGGTGTCGTGCCGGTGCAGGGCGATCATCAGCTGACGGTCGTCGTCGGCGAGGATGCGGCCGACACCGCCTTGGTGCGGTACGTCGAGCACCGGATGGACGCCGAACACCTCGCCGTACCACTCGACGCTCGACTCGAGGTCGGTCACGGTGAGAGCCAGATGATGGAGTCTGGGCTGCGTGACAGCGGTCATGATTCCCCCTTGTACTCCGTGGATTCCCCGCGCGCGTAGTGAGCGAGGAACATCTCGGTCACGTCCTCGATGAGACCGGTCCACCGGTCGCCGCCCGGGTCGTTGGCGATCTGCTGGTCGACCAGGCCGGCGGTGATGGCGGTCCAGATGTCGAGGTGCCGTGGATCGTGCACGCCGTTGCGTGCGAGGAGGTCGCGGGCCAGCGCGAGTGCACTGACGGCGATCCCGTACGACTCGGGCGACGGCGTGAAGCCGGGAACCGAGTGCTGGAACAACAGTTGGTACCTCGGTACGTCGGACACGCAGAAGTCGGCGAAGTTGCGCACCGAGGCGATCATGTCCGCCACCGGATCGTCGCTCGCCGGCAACGATCTCATCAGCTCCACGAACGACTGCGCGGCCTGCGCGAACATCGCGTCCAGGATCGCGTTCTTGGACTCGAAGTACGCATACAGCGTCGGCGTGGTGATCCCGGCGCGCTTGGCCAGCTCGCGCAACGACAGCGCGGCCAGCCCGTCGTCCCGCACCAGGCCCCAGGCGGCCTCCAGCACGGCCGCCCGGGCATTGGCCCGGCGGGCCGCGCGCCAGTCACCGTCCGAACTCTTTAACACAGTTCGGATTATTTGCACGCTGTATAAGTCTTGTCAATGCCCAGTGGCACTCCGGTACTTACGGACCGCGAGCGGCGCGAACACGACGATGATCGCCACGCACCAGATCAGGGACAGCCAGACCGGGTGCTGGGCCGGGAAGCCGTCGGGGCTGGCGAACGGGGACGGGTTGCCGAACAGGTGCCGGCAGGCCGCGACGATCGACGAGATCGGGTTCCACTCGGCGATCTGCTGCAAGGCGCTCGGCAACTGCGGGGTCGGTACGAACGCGTTCGACAGGAACGTCAGCGGGAACAGCCAGATCAGCCCCGCCGACGAGGCCACCTCGGGTCCGCCCACGGACAGCCCGATCAGCGCGCCGACCCAGAGCATCGCGAACGCGAACCGGCCGAACATCCACAGGTTCTCCCGGCCGGTGAGCAGTTCGTCGACCGCGGCGTACTGCCCCGACAGCCCGACCAGCGACCGGACCGTGTCCGCCTCGGTCACCACGTCATGGCCGAGCACCCGGGCGGAGCCGGCGTCCGGCTCCATCAGCGTCGTGAGCACCCGCACCGTGGTGGTCTTGCCCGCCCCGTTCGGCCCGAGGAGGCCGAGGACGGTCCCTTCCGGCACGTCGAGATCGATCCCGTCGAGCGCCTTGACTGTCGTTTTTCTGCCCTTGAACGTCTTGACGAGGCCGGTTGCCTCGATTGCAGCCATCCGAACGTCCCCCTTCTGGATGTGACGCAGGCCACCATCCTGCCCGAGAACGCCGACAATTTCACTCCCGAATTATATTGAGTAGGGTCAACTCAACTTTCTTGACAGTTGAGTCGACACGGCTCAAGTTTGGTTCTACGGTCGCGGAATGGGCATCCTTCGCCACCCCGATTTCCGCCGGCTGTGGGCCGCCGACCTGCTCAGTCAGCTCGGGTCCCGCCTGAGCATGGGCGCGATCCCGCTGCTCGCCGTACTCACCCTCAACGCCTCGACGCTCCAGGTGTCGCTGCTCAGGACCTGCGAGACCGCCGCGTGGCTCGTCCTCGGCCTGTTCGCGGGCGCCTGGGCCGACCGGATCCGCTGCCGCCCGGTCCTCGTGTACGCCGACCTGCTCCGGGCGCTCCTCTTCGCGTCGATCCCGATCGCCTGGTGGTTCGACGTACTCACCCTCACGCAGGTGTACGTCGTACTCGTCCCGGCCGGGATCCTCACGGTCCTGTTCGACGTCGCGCACACGTCGTACCTGCCGCGGCTCCTTGAGCAGGACCGCCTGCTGCCGGGCAACGCCAAACTGGCCGCGAACCACTCGATCGCCGCGGTCATCGGCGCCGGTGCGAGCGGACTGCTCGTCCAATGGCTCGGTGCGGGGCTGACGATCGGCCTGGACGCGCTCAGCTTCCTGTGGTCAGCGCTCTGGCTCCGCTCCATCCGGGCACCTGAGGCGGAGCCGGTGAAGCCGGAACTGCCGAACCTGCGCCGCGAGATCGGCGAAGGCATGCGCTACGTCTTCAAACATCCGCTGCTGCGGCCGCTCGCGCTCAACACGATGACGACCATGCTCTTCCAGGCCGCCGCCGGCGCGATCATGGTCGTCTATCTGGTGCGCGGCGTCCATCTGCAGCCGGCCACCATCGGCGTCCTCAGCATGATCGGCCTCCTCGGCGCGATCGTCGCCTCCGCCGTTACCGAAAAGCTCAGCACCCGGTACGGCGATGCGCGCACGCTGCTGCTGTCGTCGACGGGTATCGGCGTCGCGTTCACGGTGCAGGCACTGACCGCACCGGGCTGGATGGTGAGCTGGTTCGTCGTCGGCACGCTGCTCGCCGGCTTCTGCATCATCGTCAGCTACATCCTGCAGGTCAGCACGCAGCAACGCCTCTGTCCACCGGACCTGCAGGGCCGCATGAGCGCCACCATGAGCTTCGTCAGCTGGGGCGCCGCTCCCATCGGCAGCCTCCTGGGCGGCGCGCTCGGCACAGCGTTCGGCCTGCACACCACCCTGTGGATAGCAGGCCTAGGCACCCTGGCCGGAAACGCCTTCCTCTACCTCTCCCCCATTCGCACGCTGCGCACGATCCCCGCCGAGGAGGTCAGTCCGAGGTGATTTGGGCGGTGCCTACCAGGACCTCTACGTCGAGGGCGGCGCGGCCGCGGCCGATCTCCACGTCCTTGGACTGGCCCGAGACGGCGCCGCTCCAGGTCACGCGGCCGAGCTGGGACTCGGTGTGGACGTGTACGTCGGAGCCGCGGCGCAGCACGACCTGCGCCGTACCGGACTCGACGCGGACGCGGGAGCGGCCCTTGGTGATCTGGGCGTCGAGACTGGCCGAACCCGCCTGGACGAGGACGTCGATCGGGCCGTCGACGTCGGCGACCTTCGCCGTACCGGCGGTGACGCGGACCCGGGTCAGGCCGGGCAGCCGCTCGGCGTTCACGCTGCCGCCGGTGACCTCGACCTCGACCTGGAGGTTCGGGTTGACGCGGATCGACAGCTCCTTGGCGAGGCCGTTGACGTGGGCCTTCAGGTCGGTGGGGTTGCGCAGCATGCTGAAGCCGTCGATCGAGACGCCCATGTCGCCTTCGCTGCTGATCGCGAGCGTGTCGCCGTCGCGCTTGATCACGTGCGGACCGTCGACCGCGACACCGTTCACGGCCGGCTCACCGATCAGCCGCACCCGCCGCCCGATCGCCCGCACGGTCACCCGCTGCACCCCGGACGGAATCGGCACGTTGCTGTGCTGCTCCTCGACCGGCTCCTCCTCCGCGTCAGCCTCGACCACGTCCGCAGGCACAGCGTCCTGCACGGTGTCCTGCACAGATTCGGCGGCGTGCCGGGCACCCGCGGCATCGGCCGCTGCCGGCGAATCGACGGCGTCGGCCCACACGGTGGGGGACGGTACGTCGTCGCCCGACGGCCAGGGCCACGGCGGCTTACCCTCGGACGCTGCGTCCCCGTCGTCAGCAACCGGAGCTTCAGCCGCCGGCTCTGCCGTCCCGGCAGCCTCGGAAGGGTCGGTCTTGAGGGCGGCGATCAGGGTGGTGGCCTCTTCGGTCGAGAGGTGCCCCTTGGCGACGCGGTCCAGGATGTCCTTGACCTTCTCGTCGTAGCTCTGGTTGCTCATGCCACCAGTCCAGCACCCCGCCGGGTCGAAACCAATCGGGGATCGCCCCGAACCCTGCCGGCCCGCACCCTGAACAACGGCCCGCCGGAGGACGCCGGAGCTTGACGAAGCAGCGTTCGTTTCGTTCCGTGAGCAAAAAACCACGAATTGCTTGTGGTTCGCCCGGCGGATTCAATACATTCATTTCAAGCGACGCATTGACTGGCCATCGGGCGCCGCCGCCGCACCATTTCACCGGTCAACGACGACCGATTTTGTCCCACCCTCCCGCAAGGAGAATTCGTCATGCCCAATTTGAGGTCCCGCCTGATCACCCTGCCGCTCGCGAGCCTCGCGCTGGCCGCCGGCGGCGCTGCCCTGACCGCCACCACCGCGTCGGCGCACGAGCACCCCACCCCGGTCGCGAACGTCGGCGACGCGGTCGACTACGCCACCGACCAGGTCCAGCTGCACGTGGACGACGAGGCGCTCGGCCTGTACCCCGCAGTGGAGAACCCGCTCGGCTACACGACCAGCCACGTGGTCCCGGTCGGCGTGAACGTCGTGTCGCTCACCCTCTCCGGCCACAAGTCCGTCGACGACGGCACCGGTCACGGGCACGACCACTGATCCACCGGCTGCGGCGCCGGCTCGCATGACCGGCGCCGCGGCACCCCGATCGCCCGTGGCCGCGGAACCTCCCCCGCGACCACGGGCGATCCACATCCGGGGCCGATTCGTCCTCACACCTCAAAAGTAACCCCGAGAGGTTTCGACCGCATTTCCCAGGGCTCCGGAATTGTTACGGCACAATGACCGATCTGCATTTAATAGAACATTTTCCGATATTTCTCCGACAGGAGGATCCGGATGTCTTTGCCCATGACGTCCTGGCTCTTTGCACTGCGGCGGAACTGCGCACCGCTACTCGCCGTCGTCACGTTCACCGCCGCCCTGACCCTCGCACCGGCCGTCCCCGCCGCCGCCCACAGCAAGCTCTCCGCGAGTACGCCGGCCAACGGCGCCCGGCTCACGTCCACCCCGTCCGCGCTCGCCTTCACGTTCGACCAGACCCTGCAACCGGTCCCCGGCTGGGACGCGGTCCTGGTGACCGGGCCCGACGGGAACCGCCACCCCGCCCGCTCGGTGCGGATCGAGGGCCAGACACTGCACGCCACCTGCGACCGGCTCGGCACCGCCGGCGTCTACACGATCAGCTACCGGGTGATCTCCGGCGACGGCCACCCGATCGCCGGCCACATCACGATCACCCTCGACCGGCCCGATCCCGGTTCGCGGGCCGCGAACGCGATGGTGCTGCCGACCGACGGCGTACCGGCGTGGCTGTGGTTCGCCGAGCTCGCGGTCGTCCTGTTCCTGGTGCGTGGCTTCCGGCGCTGGCGATCCGATCTGACCGCTCCACCCGAAGCGGTCGTCAGGGACCAGCGATGAATGTCGCCGTCCCGTCCCTCAAGGCACGGCGCCCGGTCGTCGTCGGGGCGATCGCCACCCTGAGCACGGCGGCTCTGGCCTGGTCCATCGTCGTCACCCGTCCGACGCCCGAGCCAGGCCTGATCACGACCAGTCCGGGCATCCTCTACACCACCCCGGTCGCCCGCTTCGTCACCAACGCAACGTCAATCCTCGCCGTCGGCGCCGTACTGCTGCTCCTGCTTCTCGGCGCCCAGGGCCGGGAGCGGTACGGCGCCATTGCCGGCCGCGCCCGGATCATCGGCATCGCCTCCGGCACCGCCTGGGTCACGGCCACCACGACGACGTGGTGGCTCCAGGCAGCGGCGATCTCGCAGTCCGGCTCGAAGATGCCGTTCGCAGGCATGGCGTCGTACGTCGTCGACGTCTCCTCGGGTACGGCGCTCGTGGTGACCGTTGTCGCCGCGGGCGCGTACACGCTGGCCGCCGTCAAACGCAGACCGGCGCTCGGCCTCGCCGCAGCACTTGCCGGACTGATCGCCGTACCGGTCACAGGGCACGCTTCGCAGAGTGAGGCTCCCTGGATCACCACGCCCGCGATCACCGCCCACATGTGCGCGGTGAGCCTTTGGGTCGGTGGGCTCGCACTAGTCACCGCGCTTGTCGCCGGCAACCGTTCCGCTTTGGCCCTGGTCCTGCCGCGGTTCTCGACCGTTGCTGGTGGAGCGATCGCCACGGTCGGGCTCACCGGCGTACTGCTCGCGGGACCACGTCTGACGAAGGACCTGACCCCACACCTGTCCGTATTACTCCACGCGTTACTCGAGACCCCTGCGGGCTGGCTGGTGCTCGGCAAGCTCGCAGCTCTGATGATCCTGGCCGCGACCGGCGGTGCGATCCGTCAGATCCTCTTGCCGGCCGTACGCCGTGAGGAGAGGTCCGCCCTCGCCACACTGGCGACCGTCGAACTCACGGTGATGGCCGTGGCCATCGCGCTCGCCACTGTGCTGGCCAGACCGCTGTGAACACAGCAGTGCGGGCCCAGGAGAGTAGTCCTGGACCCGCGCTGCGCTCTCTATAACCGCACAGCCCATGGAGAGCTGGTTGTTGTCATGCCGCCGGCGTCATCTCCTCCGCCGCCAGCTCGTTCTGTACGGCGGCCAACTCGGCAGCCTCTTCTTCTTCGGCGGCCCGACGGGCCCGGAGGCCGTGGAGACCGGTCAGTGCGATGACCAGGCCGAGGGCCGCAATCCCCGTCACGACGCCGAGGCCGGACTTGTACGCCGACAGCACCCCGGTCGGCGCGGTGACGCCGACGGTCTGGCCGCTGATCACCGCGGTCACGATCGCGAGGACCACCGCGCCACCCACCTGGTTGGAGGTGTTGAACAGACCGGAGGCCAGCCCCTGCTCGTGGTCCGGGACCCCGGACACGGCCTGGATGTTCAGCGACGGGAACCCGATCGCGAACCCGAGACCGAGCAGCATGATGGTCGGGAACACGGTCGAGAAGTACGCCGACTCCGGGCCGATCCGCAACGAGAGTGCGTACCCGGCGACGAACAGCGCCATCGCGACGATGATCATCTTCTCGGTGCCCACCCGGTCGACGATCTTGCCGACGTTCGGGGACAGCGTGGCGACCAGCAGTCCGGCCGGGAGGAACCCGAGCGCGGTCTCGAACGACGACCAGCCCAGCAGGTTCTGCAGGTACATGGTGCCGATCAGCTGGAAGGCGACGTACGAACCGAAGACGGTCAGGATGGCCAGGTTCGCGCGCCGCAGCGACGCGTTACGCAGGATGCCGAGCCGGACCAGTGGGTGCTTGGTGCGCAGCTCGATCGCCACGAAGCCGGCCAGCAGTACGGCGGCGAGGACGAACAGGCCGATGGTCTGCACCGAGGCCCAGCCGGCCTGCTCGGCGCCGACGACCGCGTAGACCAGGGACAGCATGCCCGCGGTCACCGTGACCGCACCAGGTACGTCGTACCCGCCGGTGGACTCCTCCCGCGGGCTGTTCGGGATCAGCTTGATCGCGAACAGCAGCACGATCAGGGCGACCGGGCCGGGCATCAGGAAGGTCCAGCGCCAGCCGACCTCGGTCAGCGCGCCGCCGAGGATCAGGCCCATCGAGAAGCCGCTGGCGGCGCAGGTGGTGAAGATGCTGAGGGCGCGGTTGCGATCCGGGCCCTCGTGGAAGGTGGTGGTGATGATCGAGAGTGCGGCCGGGGCGGTGAACGCCGCGGCGATGCCCTTCACGAACCGCGCAGCGATGAGCAGTTCGGGGTTGGTCGCCAGTGAGCTCAGCATCGAGACCAGGGCGAAGACCGCGAGGGCGATCAGGAAGACCCGGCGCCGGCCGAGCAGGTCGGCGGTACGGCCGCCGAGCAGCAGCAGGCCGCCGTACCCGAGCACGTAGCCGGTCACGACCCACTGGAGAGAGGCAAGGGAGACGCCGAGGTCGGCGCCGATGGACGGCAGGGACATACCGACCATGGACACGTCCAGGCCGTCGAGGAAGATCACGCCGCAGACCACCAGGAGCGCTCCCCAGAGGCGCGCATCCCAAGTCATACGGGCTGGTGATGTGGTTTGCGTAGTCACGAGGAGAGACTATTGCATGCGTGTGCATCTAATGTCTAGGCATTAAATGCGTTTGCATTGAATGCGCGTGCATGCTATGGTCACCGACATGACCGTTACGAAGGTCAGCGCTGGACCTGGTGAGACCGGCGCCGATGCCAGTGCAGACGTCAGGGAATGGCGCGAGCTGCTGGCTCGCCACGCGGACCTGACCTGCGCCCTGGACCGGGCGCTGCAGGCCGGTCATGCACTCGGGATGAGTGAGTACGAGGTGCTCGAGCGGCTCGCGGAGCTGCCGGAGCAGTCTGCGAAGGTGGCGACGATCGCCAAGTCCGTGCACCTGAGCCAGAGCGCGCTGTCCCGCGTGATCGGCCGCCTGGAGGTCGCCGGCCTGGTCGAGCGGCACATGTGCCCCGAGGACCGCCGCGCCGTGAACGTCCGGCTGACCGACGAAGGCCTCCGGCGCCAGACCGAGGCCCAGCCAACCCAGCGCCAGGTGCTGTCCCAGCGACTTCACGCACCCCTGGTGAAGACCTGTGAACCCGTACCCTCGGTGGATGCCTGAGGCGTACGACGAAGCACGCGAGGTCATCGCAGACCTGCACCGGATCGTGACGCCGAACGGCGTCCAGGAGAACTTCCAGCTGCCCGCCGGCGGCGTCGACCACTGGGTCTACGCCCGCGGTCAGGACCGCTCCAACCCCGTGATCCTGTTCGTCCACGGCGGACCGGCGTCGCCACTCGCTCCGACGGCCTGGCAGTTCCAGCGGCCGATCGAGGAGTACTTCACGGTCGTCACCTACGACCAACGGGGCGCCGGACGCACGCTGCGCACGGTCGAGCCCGAATCCATCGCGGACACGCTCACGATCGCGCGGTACGTCGCTGACGCGATCGAGCTCGCCGAGCAGGTCCGGGAGCGGTACGGCGTCCGGAAGGTGATCCTGATCGGCCACAGCTGGGGCACCATCATCGCCACCCAGGCCGCGCTCGACCGGCCCGATCTGTTCCACGCGTACGTCGGGGTCGGGCAGGTCGTCGACGCCCGCGCCAACGAGCGGCTGTGTTTCGAGTACGCGCTCGACCAGGCGCGCGAACACAACCACACCGAAGCGCTCGAGCAGCTCGCGTCGATCGCTCCGTACCCGGGTGACGAGCCGGTCACCCGCGAGCGGATCATCATCGCCCGGCAGTGGGCGCAGTACCGCGGCGGACTGTCGGCGTACCGCGACGACTCCCAGTACTTCTTCGGGGCGCCCGAGTTGTCGCCGGAATACACGGCCGAGGACACCGAAACCATTGGCGAGGGCAACGAGTTCACGTTGAGTCGGGTGCTCGACGAGATGCTGGCCGTCGACTACACAGGCGTGACGCAGTTCCCGATCCCGGTGCTGATGTTCCTCGGGCGGCACGACTACACGACACCGGCGCAGCCTCCCGCGGAGTGGATCGCAGCGGTCGAAGCGCCGTACAAGCGGGCCGTCTGGTTCGAGCACTCGGCCCACCTGGCGCCCTGGGAGGAGCCGGGAAAGTTCCTGGTCAGTCTTCTGACCTACGTGCGCCCGCTGGTCAGTTGAGCGTGTACGTGTAGCCGTTGGCGGTGAGGCCGGCGAGCAGGCGATCGCGGTGGTCCTCGCCGCGAAGCTCCAGTTGCAGGGCGACCTCGACCTCTTCCAGGCTGAGGGTTGCCGAGATGCGCTCGTGCACGACCTCGATGAGGTTCGCGTCCAGAGCGGCGATCCGGGTCAGCAGCGTGGCCAGCCCGCCGGGCGTGTCCGGGATCCGCACGCGCAGCGAGAGATACCGTCCGGCCGCGGCCATGCCGTGCTGGATCACCCGCATCAGCAGCACCGGGTCGATATTGCCGCCGGACAGCACGACCACGACCGGCGGCTTGAACCGCCTCGGCTCGTCGAGGACGGCGGCCACCGCGGCGGCACCCGCCGGTTCGACCACCAGCTTCGCGCGTTCGAGCACCAGCAACAGCGCCTTCGACAACGAGTCCTCGCCGACGGTCCGCACCTCACCGACGTACCGCTGCACCGTCTCGAACGGCACCTGCCCCGGCAGACCGACCGCGATCCCGTCCGCCATCGTCGTCATCTGCTCCAGCTGGACCGGCTCCCCCGCGGCCAGTGAGGCCGGGTACGCCGCCGCGCCGGCCGCCTGTACGCCGACAAGCTCGACCGGCATCCCGTCCCGCTGCATCGCCGCCGCGATCCCGGCCAGCAGGCCACCGCCACCGGTCGGTACGACGACCGTTCGTACCTGTGGGCACTGCTCGACGATCTCGAGTCCTGTCGTCGCCTGCCCCGCCACGATGTCGGGATGGTCGAACGGATGGATCAGCACCGCCCCGGTCTCGGCCTCGAAGGCGCGCGCCGCGATCAGGCAGTCGTCGATCGACGTACCGGCGAAGTGGATCTCCGCGCCGTACGCCCGGGTCGCCTTCTCCTTCGGGATCGGGGCGCCGTGCGGCATGAACACCGTGGCTTTGATGCCGAGCAACTGCGCCGCCAGGGCAACGCCCTGCGCATGGTTGCCGGCACTCGCCGCAACGACGCCGCGACGGCGCTCGGCCTTCGAGAGGCGCGCCATCCGCACGTACGCCCCACGCAGCTTGAACGACCCGGTCCGCTGCAGGTTCTCGCACTTGAGGAACACGTCGCCGCCGACCAGATCGCTCAACCACCGCGAGTACTCCAACGGCGTCGGCGCGACCACGTTGTGCAGCAGATCGGCCGCCCGCGCAACATCCCTGGCATCGATCACGGCATCACCATAAGCAGGAAAAGCAGTTGCGTCCGGTACATACGCTTCAGCAGGTGAAGGTTACGGCTGTCGTGGTGCGTCCGTCCGACCAGGCGGTCCTGATGCTGCCGTCGGGGCTCCCCCAGGTCGAGCAATCGGACGACTTCTGGTTCCCGGATGTCGAGGCGGTGCTGCAAGCGCTGCGGGACCAGCACGGCATTGAGGCCGTCGTACTCACCTGTCTTTCGAACGATCCGCTCACCTACCTGATGCTCCCGAGCGGCGAGCCGCCGGCCGGCACGCGCTGGGTGCACGACCACCCCGTGAGCTCATCCGACCTACCCGCCTGGACGCGCCCGGAGTGGTACGGCGAAGCGCCGCAGTGGATCGCTGAGCGTCTGAAGGCGACCGGCCCGTGGTCGCAGGTGAAGTCGTGGGGCCTGTCGAACGTCCTGCGCATCCCGACCGCCGACGGCGACGTGTACTTCAAGGCGCTCTCACAGGCGTCGACCGAGCCGGACGCGTTGCCGTTCCTGTTCGCGAATGAACCGCTGTTCCTGCAGCGCGCCTCCGCCGACCGTCCCGGAGCGGTGCCGGCGCCGTTGGCGATCGACGAGCAGCGCGCGTGGATGCTACTGCCCGACCTCGGCTCGCCGTTGGAGGGCGAGAGCGACGTCGCGGTGTGGATCGATGCCGTGCGCAACCATGCCCGGTTGCAGCGCAGCTATGTCACGGAACCCGAGCGGCTGCTGGAGTACGGCTGCGCCGACCGACGGCTCGCCGTCCTCGACGCCGAGCTGGATCGCCTGCTCGAACCGAACTCGCTGACGGCACAGCTCGACCCGACAGAACTGTCCGGGTTGCCGGAGCGCGCGAAACAGTTGCGCGAGGCAATCGTCGAGCTGGCGGAGATCGGCGTACCGGAGACATTGCTGCACGGCGATCTGCACCCGCGGAACCTGGCGGTACGCGACGGCCAGGTGTTCGCTTTCGACTGGACGGATGCGGCGCTGGCACACCCGTTCCTGGATTGGGTGACGTTCGTGGAGACGCGGTCGCCGCTGTCGAGCGATCCACGCGTGCTGGACGCGTATCTGAACGAGTGGGCTGAGTACGCCGCCCCGTCCGAGCTGCGACGCGCGCTGACGCTCGCCGAAGAGCTCGGCACGCTCTACCAGACGATCACCTACCTGCACCTCGTCGACCACCTGTCCGGGCCGAGCAAGAACTCCATGTTCCGCGGCGGCGCGAACTGGCTGCAGAAGTTGTTAGCGGTGCAGGATCGCTAGCTGGTTGCGCAGGCCGCGGCGGACGGGCGGGTCGAGGTACCGGTCCCATTCCGGATGCCGCTCGCCGCGAAGTTTCGCGTAGTGCGCGAGCGCTTCGGCCAGTGCGGCCTCGCGCAGGTACCCGCGCGCGAGCGGCTGCTTGCCGCGCCCGTTCGGCCGGGGGCGGCGCTCGTACGCCGCGTTCGCGGTGAAGATCCCGAGTCCGTAGAACACCGTGATCAGGTCGGTGAGCGGCTCGTGGTCCGGCCGGCGCGTCAGCGAGATCCGGCCGCTGCCGAGCAGCAGCTCGTGGCCGACCTCATGGGCGTAGATCGCGATCAGCGCGACCGGATCGGCCGTCAGCGCCGGCGCGAGCTCGATCTGGTTCCGGCCGTTCCCGCGGATCCACCGCCCGGACTGTTCCTTCACCACGAGTCCACCGACCGGGCGTCGTACGCCGTTCAGCTCGAAGCTCAGCCCGCACTGGCCGGGCCGGAGATCCATCCGGTTGTCGACCCGGCCGCACAGCTCGGTCGCGGCGGCCACGCTGGCGTCGTACCCGTCCGGGATCAGGTCGGCCGGCACCGCGATCGGGCGGAGCAGGACGTCCCGGCCGAACTCGGCCACCAGCCAGTCCATCGACGTACGGATCCAGCGCCGGCTGCCGCCCGGCAACCGTTCGCGGGGCGCCTTCAGCTGGGACCGTAGCTGCTGACTGCGGCGGATCATTCCGATCGGATTCCTCACCCGCCGGATCATGCCTGTCCGACGCCGCGGCAAACCTCTCGGTTCCACAGCGTCACCGGACATTGACATCAGGTCAGCGGTGCGCCTTCCTGGATCGACGCAATCTCGGCGTCCTTCACCAGCGACGCGAGCCGGGCGAAGGTCCGGATCCGGACCGCCCGGTCGACCTCGGTCGGCATCACCGGCAGGATCGATTCCGGCCACAACAGGTGCCGGCGGAAGCAGTACGCCGCCAGCGCGTCGGAGGCACCGCGCTCGCCCAGGTACCCGAGCGTCTGCAACGCCGAACGCCGTCCGGGGACCCGCTCGACCGCCTGATTGGCGAGGAAGATCCCGAACCCGTGGAACACCGCGAACAGATCGGTCAGCGCCTCGGCGTCGACCCGCCTCCGGTCGATCAGGTGATACCCCCAGAGCACCTCGTGCCCGAGTTCATGAGCAGTGGCGGCAACCACCGCGGCCGGGTCGGCCAGAGTGGTTGCCGACAGCATCACCGCGGTCCCCTCGATGCCGCCGGTCCGCAGGTCCAGCCAGGCCGCCCGCGATCCGCTGCCGGCCGGCGTCGACCAGATCGCCTCGGCGCGCCGGCACAGCTCGGCCCGGCGGTCCGGGTCGGTCTCCTGGAGGATCGCCGTACTGCGTTTCAGCTCGGCCTGCAGCTCGCGCTCGGCCAGCACGCTGATCTCGGGCGCGAACCCGGCAACGGCCAGCGCGTCCACCTCGGCCGACGTCATCGTTGCCCGCAGCCCCGAGATCGCGATCAGGTCGCTGCCCTGCTCGGCATTCAGCCGGTGCACGGCCGCGCTGCGGGCGGCGGCGCGGACCTGTTCCATCCGGAAGCTGAACCGGATCCGGTCGTCGGGTACCTCCATCCACGCGCACACCTGCAGACAGAGTTCGCGCGCCGCGCGCTCGGAGCCGTCGTACCCGACAGGCACGAATTCGCTGGGCAGCACCGGCCGCCGGCGAAGCGGCTCGACCCCGAACCGGCCGATCAGCCAGTCCAGCGAGTCCTCGATCCACTGCTCCGGCCCACCGGGCAGCAGGACCTTCGGTCCGTACAGCTGTTCTCGGTGTCGTTGCCGGCGCCGCCAAGCACCGATCAGATTCATACCAGAACTGACGCGGTCGCCCGAACGCCCGTTCCATCAGGAATGTTGCAGCTGGATCACCAACCCAACACGGTCGGCGGACCGCCGACCAGCTCGTCAAGACGGGACACGAAACGGGCCCGCGGATCCGGATCGAGAGCCTGATGCCACGCCGGGAGAAGCGGTCCGTCGCGGACCAACTGGTGCTGCTGGAATCTGTACACGGCAAGCGCTTCGGCCACTGCTCGTTCGCCGAGGTAGCCGAAGGTTTCGACGGTCGGCGTGCCGAGCGTGGTCTCGTCGAGCGCGGCGTTCGCGTGGGCGATCCCGAACCCGTGCAGTACGGCGTACAGGTCGGTCAGCGGCTCGCGAAGCGGACCGGCGCCGCCGGGCACGTCGGAGGACATGAGGACCTGGTGGCCGAGTTCGTGCGAAGCGGTCGCGATCAGCACGGTCGGGTCGGTGAGGATGTCGGAGCCGAGCATCACCGCGGTGTATCCGGGGAGCAATTCGACACCGGGCAGGCAGTAGGTCAGGTCCGTCCAGCGCCCGGCCGCCGACGACTCGGTTGCGGCCGCCTCAGGGTCCGGGCGATCCGGCTGTTGCTCGAGCTCGGCCTGTCGCGCCGGGTCCGGCTCGGCCGCGATTTCCCGGCAGCGGACGAGCTCGGTGAGGAAGTCGAGGAAGGCGAACCGCTGGATCTCGGGCAGCAGCCCGTCGTCCTCCAGCAGCTCTTCCAACCGGTCGTCGGACGTTGCGCCGAGCAACCGTGAGTACTTCCGTACGGCGGCGATGTCCTCCGGCGCCGCGCCGCGGAGCGCGGGATGGGTCTGCGCGACGTACGCGTCGACGATCGTGGCGCCGAGCAACTGACCGGCCTCGACGACCTTCTCCAGCTGGAAGCTGAACCGGATCCGCTCGGACGGGATACCCATCCGCTCGCTCACCTTCAGGCATACGTCGCGGGCAGCCGCCTCCGACCCGTCGTACCCGGCCGGCACGAACTCACCCGGTACGACGGCCGGCCGCCGGAGCGGGTCGGTGCCGAAATGATCGGTGAGCAGCCGGAACGACTCTTCGACCCACCGCGCCGACCCACCGGGCAACTCGACTTTCGGCGCCCGCACGAGATCGCGGAAGGACATGTCCATGCCAGCTCCGACGGGCGCTTGGGGTGTTGTGGTTCCGACTACTTCAGGAGCAACTTGCCGAGGCGGCGTGAAGCGACGTACATGCCGAGGGTGCCCATGGCTGCCAGGTAGAGGGCGTGGATCAGGAGGAACCAGCTGACGTTGCCTGTGCTGAAGGCACGTTCCAGGACGACGCCTTGGTAGAGCGGGGTGATCTCGACCAGCCAGCGGATCGCGCCGGGATAGGTCTCGACCGGGTAGAACGTGGCCGAGAACAGGAACATCGGCATGATCGCCAGCTGCACGAACTCGAAGTCCTGCCAGCTGCGCATGAACGTGGTCAGCGCCATCCCGGCGCCTGCGAACGCGAACCCGATCAGCACCGCGGCCGGCAGCGCGAGCAGCGCCCACCACGACGAGATCAGCCCCATGATCAGCATCACCACGATGAACATCGCCGAGTAGATGCCTCCGCGCAGCAGCGCCCAGGTGACCTCGCCGGTGGCGACGTCCCACGGCCGCAGCGGCGTCGCGAGCATCGAGTCGTAGAGCTTGGCGTACTTCATCCGGAAGAAGATGTTGTACGTCGAGTCGAAGATCGCACCGTTCATCGCGGAGCTGGCGAGCATCGCCGGCGCGACGAACGCGGCGTACGCGATCTTCGTGCCGTCGGACAGGGTGAAGTCGCCGACCAGGTGGGCGACGCCGATGCCGATCGAGAGCAGGTAGAACACCGGCTCGAAGAAGCCGGAGAGGAACACCACCCACGACCGCCGGTAGAGCAGGAAGTTCCGCTCGACGATGTGCCGCCCACCACCGAGCCGAACCGGGACCGGGATGACCCGGGCTGCAATGGTCGCCATCAGCCGATCAGCTTCCTTGTGAAGCCGCGGACGGCAAGGCGGGTGCCGACGAGGAACCACGCCAGCAGGTAGACGATGTTGCCGAGGGCCAGCAACGGGTTCACGGTGCCGAGGCTGAGGCTGCGGGACAGGTCGACCGCGTGCCACAGCGGACTCACGTACGCCAGCCACTCGATCCAATCCGGCAGTTGCGAGACCGGGAAGAACGCCCCGGAGAACAGGAACGCCGGCACCACGCCGAACCGGAAGACCATCGCGAAACCGGAGTCGTTGTCCAGGACCGTGGCGTACGCCGCGATCGGACCGGCGACCGCCATCCCGAGCAGCAGAGCCACCGGCAACCCGAGCACGCCGAGCGGTGACTTCAGCCCGCCGAACAACGTGATGATCACCAAGAAGACCGCGCACGACGTGAACACCCGGAACGCGATGAACCCTAGCTGCCCGTAGACCACGTCCGCCGGCCGCAGCGGCGTCGCGATCATCGAGTGGTAGAACTTCTGCCACTTCAGCCCACTCATCACCGGGTACGTCGCCTCGCCGACCGCGATCTGCATCGCGGTGGACGCCAGCAGCCCCGGCGCGATGAACTGCAGGTAGCTGACCCCGCCGAGCGCACCGGTCCCGTTGCTGTCCACGAACGACCCGAGCCCGATCCCCATCGCGGCCAGGTAGAGCATCGGCAGCAGGAAGCTGCTGATCATCGTGCCCTTCCAGGTCCGCTTGTAGACGGTCAGCCAGTAGTCGAACATCCGGCGACCGTTCTCCACCGCGCCGGTCATGTGCACTGCCATGTCAGTCCACCAACGTCCGGCCGGTCAATCTCAAGAACACGTCTTCGAGAGTGGAACGGCGTACCAGGACGGCGGCCGGCTCCAGGCCGCGCTCGTGGACGGCGGCGACCGCGCGCTCGCCGTCGTCGGTGTAGAGCAGCAGCCGGTCCGGCAGTACTTCGACGCGCTGGGCGAGGTCCTCGACCTTGCCGGCCAGGGCGTCGTGGTCGGCAAGCATCACGTCCGGCCCGAATCGCAGCTCGGTCACCTCACGTGTCGAGTAGTCGCGGATCAGCTCGGCCGGGGATCCCTCGGCCGCGATCAGGCCGCCGTCCATCACCACGAGCCGGTCGCACAACTGCTCGGCCTCGTCCATGTAGTGCGTGGTGATGATCAGCGTGACGCCGGCCTGTTTGAGCCGGAACAGCTTGTCCCACAACAGATGCCGGGCTTGCGGGTCGAGTCCTGTGGTCGGCTCGTCCAGCAGCAACAGGTCGGGTTTGCTGACCAGCGAGCGCGCGATCGTCAGCCGGCGCTTCATCCCGCCGGACAGCTCGTCGACCTTGACCTTCGCCTTCTCGGTCAGCGCGACGAACTCGAGCAGCTCGTCCGCGCGCTCGCGGCACTCGGCCCGGCTGAGACCGAAGTACCGCCCGTAGATCGTCAGGTTCTCCCGGACGGAGAGCTCGGTGTCGAGAGTGTCGTCCTGCGGGCAGACGCCGAGCCGGGCGCGGATCGACGGCCCGTCGGTGGCCGGGTCCAGGCCGAGAATCTCGAGCGTTCCGCCGCTGATCGGTGAGACCGCGCCGATCATCCGCATCGTCGACGACTTGCCCGCACCGTTCGGCCCGAGGAACCCGAAGGCCTCACCCCGCCACACGTCCAGGTCGATCCCGCGAACCGCCTCGAAGTCGCCGTACGACTTGCGCAGCCCACGAACATGAACCAAAGACTCCCGCTGCTCACTCACCTGCCTGACACTAGACGCACCTCCGGACAGTTTTCTTGTCGTTTTGGGCAGGCGGGATGGCATTCACTGTTGACGATCTCCGGCAGCTGAGCGACCTGACGGTCAGCGCCTGGCAGGACGGCATCGACCGGGACTGGTCGGCCCCGGCCGGCGGCTTGACGTGGAACTGTCTAACGACGGCCGATCACACCGTGGACACCGTGATCGCCCCGGCTGTCTTTCTGGCATCACGGAAGCTGGACAGCTACCCGGCGTACGGGATCGGCACACCAGGCCCGGACGCGTCTCCCTCGGTTCTTGTCGAGGCATTGCAGACCGCCACGAGGATCCTGGTCGCAGTGGTCCGCGAGGCCGGCCCGGATGCGCGCGCGGTGATCTGGCGACGGCCGCACGTCGAGATCCGCGGACCGGCGGATTTTCCACCCCGCGCGGGCCTGGAGCTGATCTTCCACGCGTACGACGTCTGTCTGGGGCTGGGCGTGCCGTTCGACCCGCCGACGGACCTGTGCGAACGCCTGCGGGAGCACACCCGCGACTGGCCGATGTGGACGAGCCCCGGCTGGTCGTCGCCGACAGATGACCCGGACGCCTGGGCGGACCTGATCCGGTCCTCCGGCCGTCAGCCTCTTCCGACGTA
Source organism: Kribbella soli (assembly GCF_004331345.1). Lineage (GTDB taxonomy): Bacteria > Actinomycetota > Actinomycetes > Propionibacteriales > Kribbellaceae > Kribbella > Kribbella soli. Next base: position 562,381 of record NZ_SJJZ01000001.1, read on the forward strand.
AGGCATTCCGGCTGCCATGACCGTGAGGGTCGGGACCGCGACGGACGTTGGCAGTTCGGCGATCTGGACTACGAAGGCGGCGACGATCTTCGGGTCGAAGGTCGGCTCGACCGCGATCGAACCGTCCGGCTGGAGCACGCCCTGTTCCATCCGGGCGGTCATCGCGGTCGCGGCGTTCCCGATGTCGATCTGGCAGGCGGTGATGCCGTGCGCGCGCCCCTCCAGCTCCAGGCCCTTGGTCAGACCGCTGATCGCGTGCTTGCTCGCGGTGTAGGCGATCCCCTGCGGCCGCGGTACGTGGGCCGAGATCGACCCGTTGTTGATGATCCGCCCGCCCTTCGGGTCCTGCCGCAGCATCACGTCGTACGCCGCCTGCGCGCAGAGGAACGACCCGGTCAGGTTGGTGTCCACCACCTGCCGCCAGTCCTCCTCCCGCACGTCCTGCACCGCCGCGGCCGGGGAACCGGTGCCCGCGTTGTTCACGAGTACGTCGACCCGCTCGAGCCCCCCGAAGAACCGCCGTACCGCGTCCCCGTCGGCCACATCCAGTACGGCGAGATCGACCCGGCCCTCGCCGAGCGCGACCGTCTCGCGCAGCTTGTCCTCCGTCCGCCCGGTCACCCACACCTGGAACCCGGCCCCCGCCAACGCCAGAGCCATCTCCCGCCCCAGCCCTGACCCACCACCAGTAACCACCGCAACCCGCGTCATGCCGCCACCCTTCTATCTCGCCGGACTGCCGTCCAGGATGGCAGCACCGCCGCAGCGACCGCGGTGAGGACCAGCAACTCCACCCAGACCCCCTGGCCGAGTGGAGGAACCAGCTCCTCCGTGAGGTTCCACGCCGCGTGCAGCAGGATCGCGGCCGGCACGCCACCTCGCAGGCGCTCGCTGACGAACAGCATCACGAACGTCAGCGGGAACAGCTCCAGGAAGAACGTCAGCCCCTCCTGCGTGAACAGCCCGTCGTCGTGCTGACCTGTGCCGTTCAGGAAGTACAGCGGCAGATGCCACACGCCCCAGGCCGCCCCCAGCACCACAGTCGTCCCGAGCGGCCCGAAGTACTCACGCAGCCGCGGCTGCACGTACCCACGCCACCCGAACTCCTCCGACACCGGCCCAGCCAGGAAGGTGTACGCCGCAGCGCCGAGGACTCCCCCAGCACCGGAGATCACCGAAGCGGCGTGATCGGGCAACGTCGGCAGGTTCCCCATCACCGCCGTCGCCACGAGCGGCGGCAGCACACCGAGTACGACGGCAGCGACCGGCCACACCAGCGACCACCTGACGACGCGCCTCCGCTCCCGGTACCGCAGCCACATCACCAACGCGGCCAGCGACGGCCCCGACGCCGCCAGCGCGAACACGAGACTGCCTGCACCCTCATCCGGATCCACTCCGAGTACGCCGAGCACGCCCCATGGCACCCAGGTCAGGACGAGACAGATGACACCGAACTCCAACAGCCGCCGCTTGATCACCGCCCTAGCCTCCTGGCCGGACCAGCGGACCGGCGAGGGTGCTGGACCGACCCTTCGCCGTGGTGCCAGCACTACCTCGCACCGATCCGCGTCACAAAACGCCACCGTCGGCCGTCGACTTACTGTCCACACCTCCGCTCAACTGCGGACAGTGATCATCCGACGACCGAGTGCAAATAAGTGGCGACCCACTTGAACACCTTGGAAACTCATTTGCGTGTATCACGCAAGCATGTATATGCTTGCAGCATGCAAGTAAACGACGCGTACACCCCACAGACCCCCATCGAGGGCGTCATGCACGCGTTCACCCGGATCGGGCGCCGCCTCAAGGCCAAGCAGCCCGGCGACACGCTCGACCACAGCGCGCACGTCGTGCTGTTCGCGCTGCGGTGCAACGGCGCCCTGCGGCTGTCCGACCTCGCCGGAAAGCTGGAGCTCGACGCCTCCACCGCGAGCCGCCACGTGCGGTCCCTGGAGCAGCTCGGACTCATCCGCCGCTCCCCCGACCCGGACGACGGGCGCGCGTTCCGCGTCGAGCTCACCGAGCAGGGCATCGAGCAGTGGGAGGCCAGTGCCCGGCACCGGATGGAGCTGCTCAGCGCGGCCATGGAGGGCTGGTCCGAGGAGGACGTGCAGACCTTCGAGCGGCTGATGACCCGCTTCGCGGACGGCGTCGCCGCCCACACCGAAGCCCCCAGCAGCGCCGCCTGGGCCGACAAGGGCTGGGCCGCGGTCGCCCCGCGACTGCAGTCCGCCGCGGCACAGCGCCGTACCGACCAAGACTCCGCGACCGGCAGCGACCCTGCCCGCGAGAACAACGACAACAACCTGGAGAGCACCAGATGAGCACCACAGAACCCGCCACCGCCGGCGGGGCTGCACCAACCGACGGTGGTCCCAACTACCTGTCCCACAAGCAGATCCTGGTCGTCCTCGGTGGACTGATGGCCGGCATGTTCCTCGCCGCCCTCGACCAGAGCATCGTGGGTACGGCGCTGCCGCGGATCGTCAGCGAGTTCAACAGCCTGGACAAGCTGTCCTGGGTGGTCACGGCGTACTTGCTGACCTCGACCGCCTCCACGCCGCTGTGGGGCAAGGTCTCCGACCTCTACGGCCGGCGGCCGCTGTTCATCGCGGCGATCGTCACCTTCCTGGTCGGCTCCGTGCTGGCCGCACTGTCGCAGAACATCGAGATGCTGATCGGCTTCCGGGCCGTCCAGGGTCTGGGTGCCGGCGGCCTGATGTCGCTCGCGTTCGCCACCATCGGCGACGTGATCCCGCCGCGTGAGCGCGGTAAGTACATGGGGTACTTCGGTGCCGTCTTCGGCCTGTCCTCGGTGGCCGGCCCGCTGCTCGGCGGTCTGCTCACCGACGGTCCCGGCTGGCGCTGGATCTTCTGGATCAACCTGCCGATCGGCCTGGTTGCCCTGGGCATCGTCGCCGCGGTCCTGAAGCTGCCGCACGTGAAGCGTTCGCACAAGATCGACTACCTCGGCGCCTCCACGGTCGCCGCCGCGGTCACCTCGCTGCTGCTGGCCGTCTCCTGGAGCGGCCCGAGCAACGGCTGGGGCACCACCACCACGATCGCTCTGCTGGTCGCGTCCGTCGTGCTGGCCGTCGCGTTCGTGCTGATCGAGCTGCGGGTGTCCGAGCCGATCATCCCGATGGACCTGTTCAAGGGCCGGATCTTCTCCGGGTACGCCGGGTTCGCGTTCCTGCTCGGCTTCGCGATGTTCGGTGCGCTGATCTTCCTGCCGCTGTACCTGCAGGCGGTCAAGGACATGTCCCCGACCCGCTCCGGCCTGGCGCTGCTGCCGATGATCGTCGGTATCTTCTCCGCCTCGATCCCGAGCGGCCAGCTGATGAGCAAGACCGGTCGGTACAAGATCTACCCGATCATCTCCGCGGTCATGGTCGGCGCCGCGATGGTGCTGCTGTCCACGCTGAGCATGGCCACGCCGTACTGGCAGCTGGCGATCTACATGTTCGTGATGGGCGCCGGACTGGGCCTGTCGATGCAGATCACCGTCACCGCGGCGCAGAACAGCGTGCCCCGTCAGCACATGGGCACGGCGACCTCGTCGATGACCTTCTTCCGCTCCATGGGTGGAGCAATCGGTACGGCGGTCTACGGCGCCGTACTGACCACCCGGCTGAAGGACCACCTGACCGACATCGTCCCGAACGCCGCGCAGGGCATGGTCGACGGACTGGCCAAGGCGGCGAACAGCGTCCAGGCGCTGCACGCCCTGAAGCCGCCGATGAAGGGCTGGGCCCTGCAGGGTCTGGTCGACGCGATGGGCGACGTGTTCCTGGTCTCCCTGCCGTTCCTGGCGATCGCGCTGATCCTCGCGGTCATCACGCCGGAGCAGCGGCTGGCCGGCCGCAACGACGGCCCGAAGGCCGAGGGCGACGAATCGCTGGAATCGTCGGCCGCGGCGGCAATGCACTGAGGCGCGTCACCGAACTGAGACCGAACTTCGGTTGACCTACCCGACAGCCGCCCTGGGAAGCTTCCCAGGGCGGCTGTTCTTGTGCTGGCCACGAGCAGGACGTCCGCCTGACCCCTCCGGGGACTTAGTTTCGACACGTACCGCAACGACAGGGACTGCCGCACGGATGAAGACACTTGACCGGCCGCTGGACGACGACGACCGCGCGATGGCCGACATCGCCGAGGTCCGCGACTGGCGGCGCCTTGCCGGCCCGCAGGCGGGCGAGACCGGGCCACTCCCGGTCCGCCGCCTGATTCGGCGCGTGAAGTCGGGGACGAACTGGAAGCCGTGGCCGATCAACCGCCGTACGGTGATCGACGACCAGCTCGACGGCTGGGGCTTCCTGACCCGCCGCAACACCGAGCTCGCGGTGTACGACGACCAGGTGCTGCCGCACAGCCCGTTCAGCGGCTGGGTCGCGTTCGCGATCGAGCGCGGGGACGTCGAAGCCGCGGCCGCCGGGCTCGACGAGCACTGGCCCGCGAAATTCGACCTCGCCTGCCGGCACTGGGGACAGCCGTCGTACGTCGGAATCGAGAGCAAGACCGGTTTCGAGGACGACTGGGCCCCCGGCGCCGGCATCGACCGCCGCCACCTGGCGGTCTGGACGCCCCCGGGCGCCGAGATCCACCTGTACAGCAACAAGCCGACGGCGAGACCGCTGTCGGTGTCGGTCGGAATCAACTACACCGTCTACCTCAACGAGGAGGGGACATGAGGACAGCAGACCACAGGCTCCGAGAAGGCCAGCGGGACCTCAAGTTCACGAACGGATCAGAACCCGCCCCCACCGGCAGTGTCTCGGAAGCGACGCTCACCGGCCTCAGGCACGAACGCCTCGCAGCCGCGGGCGGGCCGGCCGGCCTGTCCCCGGACCAGGCCAAGACCATGCAGGCCGCGGCGCTTCCTCCGATCGCCCCAGGCCAGGCGCGCACCGTCGACACGTCCGGCGTACGCCACGAGTCCAGCCGGTTCGAGCACGGCAAAGGCACCGGCAACAAGTCGCCCGAACGCTAGACCAGAACACCCCGAATCAGCAGGTCGGACTGACCTCGTCGCGCCATACGGTGGCCGACGACGGCTTGAGCACGAACGGAAGGAACAAGCCCGGAATGAAAACCATGGACAGGCCACTCGACGAGGACGAGGCGGCCTTCGCCGACTTCGCCGAGGTCACCGACTGGCGTGCCATCGCGGGCCCCAACAACGACGCCAGCGGGCCGGACGTCGTCCGGGCGATCGTGCAGCGCGTCACCGCCGCCACCGACTGGAAGCCCTGGCCGCTCGCGCCGGGCGAGCAGATCGACCCGGTGCTGGCTTCGTGGGGTTTCACCACCAAGCGCGGCAGCACGATCGTCGTGTTCCCCGGCATGGCCTACGCCGATGCCCTGAACAGCGGGTGGTGCGCCTACCAGCTCAGCCCGAACGACACGGCCGAAGCCGAGGCCGGGCTCGACGCGCATTGGCCGGACCACGTGGCGCTGGCCCGCAAGTACTTCGGCGAGCCGGAGTACGTCAGTGACGACAGCAACCCGAACTTCCTCGACGAATGGGGACCGGGAGCGGGCGCGGACAAGCGCCACCTCGCCACCTGGCTCCTCAACGGCGCCCATCTGCGGCTGTTCAGTACCAAGCCGAGCCCGGACCCACTGACCCCCGCGGTCGGTGTCAGCTACGCGATCTACATCGACTAGGAGACGCCATGACGACACCATCGGAAGGCCGCCCCGGCTGGGAGCAGGGCAGCTGGGGCCAGTCCATGGACTGGCTGAGCAACCTGTCGGCGGAGCAGCAGCAGAACCTTCAGGCATTCGTGGGGATGACCCCGGATCAGCGGCAGGCCGCCACTGCCTTCGTGAACCTCGACGACCGCCAGCAGGCGAACTTGATGCGGGCGGCGAACTCGGACCCGCTGAAGGACCGTGTGTCCAACGCGATCCGCGGCGCGGTCGCGCGGGTGCACCTGACGTACGACCGGACGCAGGAGCGGCTGAGCGAGATGGCCACGTCCTTGGCGGCCCAGGGCCGCCAGTACCGCGACGCCGCGGTCGGAGGCGTCCGTGACGCGCGGGACACCGTCGTACAGGGTGCGCGGGACGCTCGGGACACCGTCGTACAAGGTGCCCGCGACACGCGCGACACCGTCGTACAGGGCGCCCGGGACACCCGCGACGCGGTGGTGCAGGGCGCACGCAACGTCGGCGACCGGGCGACCGAGCTCGGCCAGCAGGCCGTCGGTGCGTACGAGACCGGCCGGGAGCGGGTTGTGGACGCGGCCCAGCGCGGGCAGGTCCGGCTCGACCAGGCCTGGCAGAGTGGCGCCGACCGCGTCGGCGAGATGCGCGACTCGGTTGTCCAGGGTGCCCGCGGCGCGCGGGACACTGTGGTGCAGGGCGCGCGCGACGGACGCGACGCGGTCGTCGGCGCCGGCCGGGACGCGATGGCGGCCGGGCGGAACGCTGCCGCGAAGGCGGGCCGTTGGTTCGAGGGCAAGTTCAACAACGCCATGGTGAAGGCCGAGAGCTCGCTGGCAAGCTACAACGCCGGCCGGCACGACCCGGAGCTCGGCGCGAACACGGTCAGCCCGAAGGACCGTACGGAGATGGCACAGAAGTTCAGCGCCGCCATGTCCGCTCCGACTCTGGAAGAGCGCAACCAGATCATCCAGGGCATGGCCCAGTCGTCGCAGGCCCAGGTGGACGCGCAGAACTCCGCGCTCCGCGCCCTGGGTGGCGTGGCCCCGGCCGGAGGCGCCATCCCCCAGGGGCAGGCTACGCAGACGCAGCAGCCGACGGAGCAGACCGCCAGCACCAACCTGCAGAAGAACACCGACAACAAGGGCATCGGCGGTCGCTGACCTCGATCACCCGAAGCACCACTGAAGACGCCGCCGAGCCTGGCTCGGCGGCGTCTTTGTGTGCGGCTATTCCGTGGGGGCCGGGCGGGGGCGGCGTCTGGGGAGGGGTCTGGGCGGTTCGGGGTCGACGTCGTGGCCGGCCAGGTGGTTCACGATGGCGTTCAGGACGGCGGCGGTGGGGACCGCGACCAGGGCGCCGACGATGCCGGCGATGACCACGCCGGTGGCGATCGAGAGGATGATCGCCAGCGGGTGGACGCTGACCGCGCGGCCGAGCAGGAACGGTTGCAGGACGTGCGCCTCCAGCTGCTGTACGCCGATCACGACGGCGAGCATGATGATCGCGATGAGGGGGCCCTTGGCAACCAGCGCGACGAGGACCGCGACGGTACCGCTGATCAGGGCGCCGACGACCGGGACGAACGAGCCGACGAACACCAGGATCCCGATCGCGCTCACCAGCGGCAGGCCGAGGATCGCAGCGCCGAGTGAGATCCCGATCGCGTCGACAGCGGCGACGATCACCGTGGCGCGGACGAACGCGGTCAGCGAGACCCACGCCTTCCGGCCCGACGAGTCGGCCTTGTCGCGGGCGCGGCGCGGGAACAGCCGGACCAGCCACGACCAGATCTGCTCGCCCTGGTACAGGAAGAAGAACAGGCAGAACAGCGAGATGAACAGCCCGGCCACCACGTGCGTCGCCGTCGTACCGACCGCTGCCGCCTGCTGACCGAGCGCGCCGCCGGACGTGACCAGCTCCTGCAGCTGCTTGTAAAGGTTGGTGATGTCGGCGTCGGTGAGGCCGAAGTTGATCCGGGCCAGGTCGCGCAGCTTCTGCACACCTTCGCCGACCTGGTTGGACAGGTCCTCGAACTGCCCGGCGATCTGCGTCCCGACCAGCGTCAGCAGACCCGCGACCACCACGATCGTCGCGAGCACGGTGATGCCGGCCGCGGCGCCGCGCGGCAGGCGGAGTTTCTGCAGGCCGGTGGTGACGGGGATCAGGAGGGCGGTGAGGAGTACGCCGACAGTCACCGGTACGACGACCTCGGACAGGTACCGCATCCCGTAGCCGATCACGACGATGGCCGCGACGATCACCAGGAACCGCCAGGCCCACGCACTGGCGATCTCCATCGCCGGCGTCACGCCGTGGTCCGTCTTCGTCGTCGACCGGGTCGCCGCCGGCGCCTCGACCGTCTCGACTACCGGCCCGGTTACCGACTCGCTGGAGGGCTCCAGCACCTCGTTGTCCGCGACCGGACTCTGGTCCTGCGCCCTGGTCTCGTCCCGCCCCGACTCGCTCATCCCACCTCCGCAAGCTGATGTGGTGATGACACTAGTGCCCGCTCGGGCCTGTTCCATGAATGTGGGCGGCCAGGCCTTCGGCGGCCTTCGGGGCGTCGTCCGCGAGCAGACCGACCGCGGCGAGCACGTAGTCGGCGTCGACACACACCTCGGCGCGCTGCGGGACGAGCCAGCCCTCCTCCTGCGCGTTGGTCCCGATCGAACCGAGGATCCGCGCCGCGACCTCCGGCGGGTTGTGCCGCAGCACTCCCCCGGACCCGACCAGCAGATCGACCTCGCGCAGGTCCTTCCCGGAGCGCTCGATCACCCGCCCACCGGGCCCGAAGACGATCCGCTGCCGCCCCGCGTGCCGGCGCAGCGCGACCGTCGCGGCAACGCTCGCCAGCGTCTCGTCGTACGACGCCTCACGCCCGCTGTCCGGAAGGTACGACGGGTCCGCACGCCGGCGTTCGGCCGCCGCGTGTACCTCGTCCGCGTTCGCGATGAGCCCCGCCTCGGCACCGGCCGCAACAACAGGTACGGCGCTCCAACGCATCCCGAGATCGCCTTCGACGGTCCGGGTCACGGGATGCGGCGCGACTACTTCGCGACCGAGGTTCGCGTCCTCGGGGTCGAGCTCGATCACCGAATGCACGTCGGTGGTGGCGCCGCCGATGTCCACGACCGCCACGTCACCGTGCAACGCGGCGAGAACCTCGACACCCCGCAGTACGACGTCCGGCGTCGCGGCGCGGACCATCCGTGCGAAGGACGGGTCACGCGACAGGTTCTTCCCGCCGATCACGTGCTCCAGGAACATCTCCCGGATCGCGGCGCGGGCGCTGTCCGGCGCGAACACCCCGATCTCCGGTACGACGTTTTCCGCCAGCACATGCGGTACGTCGGCCGCGGTCAGCGTTTCCGTGATTTCCGTCTGGGCCTCGATGTTGCCTGCGACAACGACCGGTTTCCGCCACTTGTACTTCGCCAGCGTCTCGGCGGCCTTGAGCAGTACGGCCGAATTGCCGCCGTCGGTGCCGCCGAGCAGCAGGACGACGTCCGGGCGGTCCTTGCGCAGCTCCTTCTGACTCGCCGCGCTCAGCCCACCGCTGACGACCGCCACGACGCGCCCGCCGCTGGACAACGCCACCCGCTTCCCCGCCTCCGCGGTCACGAGCTCTTCGTTGCCCACGACACCGATCCGCAGGCCGCCGCCCGCACTCGAACAGGCCAGCACCTCGGCGTTCCGCACGCCGCGGTCGGCCGCTTCGAGTACGGCGCGGCAGGCCTGCCAGCCGTCCATGACGTCGGTGTCGATCGTCGTACGGTGCTCGGCCCGGGCCACGAGCTCACCCGAGCCGGAATCCACCGCAACCGCCTTCGTGAAAGTCGACCCGAAGTCGACCGCCACTACAAGAGCCACGCTCACCCCACCTCTCCATCCGCAGCCAGCCAACCGGTCCCACCCACCCGCCGCGCACATTCGCTGGGGTCAACCAGCCACATTGGGGGTTCGCCACCGGCGTTCAGGGTGGCAAACCCCGCATTTGGCTGGCCAACCCACCAAATTCGCTGGCTTACCCAGCACATTGCCGGGACTGGCGTGGGCGGGCAGTTAGGAGAGGGCGCGATCGAGGTCGAGCAGGAGGTCGTCGATCGTCTCGATGCCGACGCTGAGCCGGATCAGGTCCGCTGGGACCTCGAGCGGGGTGCCGGCGACCGAGGCGTGCGTCATCTTGCCGGGGTGCTCGATGAGGGACTCGACACCGCCGAGAGACTCCCCGAGCGTGAAGACCTCGGCCTTGTTGCAGATGTCCAGAGCCTGCGCCTCGCCGCCGGTGACGCGGAAGCTGACGATCCCGCCGAACCGCTTCATCTGCTTGGCGGCGGTCTCGTGACCCGGGTGCCCGTCGACGCCCGGGTACAGCACCTGGCTGACGGACTGGTGCCGCTGCAGGAACTCGACGACCTTCTCCGCGTTGTCGCTGTGCCGGTCCATCCGGACGCCGAGCGTCTTGATGCCGCGCAGCACCAGCCACGAGTCGAACGGCCCGGCGACGGCGCCGATCGCGTTCTGGTGGAAGGCGATCTTCTCCGCCAGCTCGGCGTCCCGCACGATCAGCGCGCCGCCGACCACGTCGGAGTGCCCGCCCATGTACTTCGTCGTCGAGTGCACGACGACGTCCGCGCCGAGCTCCAGCGGCTGCTGCAGGTACGGCGAGGCGAACGTGTTGTCGACGACCAGCAGGGCGCCGGCGTCGTGCGCGATCTGGGCGACGATGGCGATGTCCGCGACGTTCAGCAGCGGGTTGGTCGGGGTCTCCAGCCAGACGACCTTCGTCTTGCCCGGCTGGATCGCGGCCCGGATCGCCTCCGGGTGCGTGACCGCGGCCGGCGTCATCTCCACACCCCAGGTGCCCAGAACGCGGGCGAACAGGCGGAACGTGCCGCCGTACGCGTCGTCAGGGAAGACCACGTGGTCACCCGGCACGCACAGCGAGCGGATCAGGGTGTCCTCGGCGGCGAGACCGCTGGCGAAGGCGAAGCCGCGGGTGCCGGCCTCGATCGCAGCCAGACACTCCTCCAGCGCCGTGCGGGTCGGGTTCGCCGAGCGGGAGTACTCGTATCCGTTGCGCAGCCCGCCGACGCCGTCCTGCTTGTAGGTGCTGGTCGCGTAGATCGGCGGTACGACCGCGCCGGTCGTCGGGTCAGGCTCGTTCCCGGCGTGGATCGCGAGTGTTTCGAAGCCGTAGTGGTGTTCCGTGTTCACCGGACCAGCGTACGGCCTGGTCTGCTCGGGACCCGCAGGACGTCCGGTGCTGAGACCATCCGGGGGATCCGACTTGTCCACAGCCGCGTCGTACTGGGTGGCGAATGACCCATTGCGCCGCCTACGGTTGCGCACAGGGGGTTGTATCGGGTCATAAAGGGTTGCGGTCATGGAACCGGGCAAGGAAGGACGACGGCGCCGGATGAAGACGCAGGACAGGCCGCTCGACCAGGACGACCTGGCGATGGCGGATCTCGCCGAGATTCCGGACTGGACCGTGATCGCGGGGCCGGACGGCGACGAGGCCGGGCCGGAGGTCGTGCGCGCCCTGGTGCACCGGGTGATGGGCCAGACCGCCTGGCAGCCGTGGCCGCTGCAGGCCGGCGAGGTGATCGGCGCCGACATGGTCTCGTGGGGGTTCACCACGCAGCGCGGCACCACGATGATCGTGTTCGACGGCCTGGCATTCCCGGACTGCCCGGACAGCGGCTGGTCGGCGTACGAGATCGGCCCGGACGACATCGCCGCCGCCGAGTCCGGGCTCGACGCGCACTGGCCGGACCACCTCGCGCTCGCGACCAGGCACTGGGGGCAACCCGACTACGTCGGTGACGAGGGCAGCCCGACGTTCGCGGACGAGTGGGAGCCCGGCGCCGGGACCGGCCGCCGGCACCTCGCCGTCTGGCTGCGCCCGGGCGCCCAGATCCACCTCTACAGCACCAAGCCCAGCAAGGACCCGCTGACGACGTCTGTCGGGGTCAACTACGCCGTGTACATCGACTAGGAGACCCGATGAGCGAATCCTCCCAGGAAACCGGCGGACTGCGCGCGCGGGCCTCTCGGTGGAATGCCGCACGGCGCGGCCGGAAGACGCTGAAGGCGGCGTACACGCAGGCGGCCCGCGACGTGAAGCGCATGGACCCAGCGGTCCGTGAGCGGATCGGTCGCGCCAACATGACGAAGTCCGACCTGCAGCAGTTGGCGAGCCTCCACGTCGACGCAACCGTACGGCCCGGGCCGTACGGCGACCTCTCGCAGCGGCTCGGCCAGGCGGCGAGCGCCCGGCTGGAGGCGGCCGGTCCCGCACCCAGGCAACCCAGGATCTCCAGCCCCAGAAACCCGTTACGCCGGGTCGTCAACCGGTACTCACGCTGGGGACGGAACGAACGTCAAGGGACGAAGGTCCTCAAGGCCGCGCTCAAGCAGGCGGCGCGGGACGTGAAACGCACGGATCCGGCAGTGCAGGTCGCGATCGGCCGATCGACGCTGAACAGCGCGGACCTGGCGGCGCTGGCCTCGGGCCGGATGGATCAGGTGTTCCGGCCGGAGGGCCGGTTGCACGGAATGCCGGGGCAGCAGAACGGCGCTGGGCGGCAAGGGCAGGGCATCCAGTCCCGGGACGCGGTCCGGCAGGCGCCGTCGCCGCAGCAGTCCGAGCAGATGGCCCTGCGGATCGCGGCGCTGCAGCAGTCGATCCTGGAGAGCCAGCAGCAGACCCTCACGCTGATGCAGGAGAACAACCGCCTCCAGGCGGAGATGCGTCAACTGCTCGAGGCGCGCGTCCAGGAACTCCAGCAGGAAAACACCAACCCTGCTCTTGAACCGAGCCAGGACCAGCAACGGGAAGGCGACAACCAGCTCGAGGCGGGCAACGACCAGGAACCAGGCGAGCGCACCGAAGGCGAAGCCGAGGCCCGCACAGAAGGCGAGCCCCGCGCCGAGGGCAAGGCCGAGGTTGGCGAGGGCGAGCCTCAGGCTGTGGGTGAGCAGGCCGAGACCGGCGATCGTCCGGCGAGCGAGGCCCAGGTCGGCGACGACAACGGGCCGCAGCTCGGTGAAGGTGGAGAACCGCAGACGCCCCAGGCAGGCCCAGAGGTCGAAGGCGCGGAAGGGCAGAACCCCTCCGAGGCCTGGACCGTCTCGTCCGAAACCCAGGGCGAGTCCGTCAGGACCGCCGAAGCGCAAGAAGGCCTGCAGCCCACCGGCGAACTGGACGCACCCGCAGCCAGCTCGCAGGACCCGGCAAGCACCCCAGCACCAACCGTCGACCCCCAGCAACTGCCCGGCACCGACCCCCAACAGCCTGGCGTCACCCCGCAGGGGCCTGGGGTCAACGGGCAGCCGCCGCGTGGGGCCGATCCCCGGGAGGCTGCGGCCGACGCGCAGGGACTGCAGGAGCCCGCAGCCGGGGAGACGCCGAGGAGCACGCCCTCGACCCGTCGGGAACTCGTGGCAGACACAGCCGGGCCCGTCACCATCGATGCCGAGCTGATGCGATCTGCCGGCAATGTCACGGTCAGGGTCGACCCGAACTGCACGCAAGCCAGGTTGGAGATCTCGACCACCGACACCGAGGGGCCCTCGGCCGAGGCGGTGCAGCGCGCGACGCTCGGGCAGAGCCCCGACGGCGTACTCTCCGCGAAGGTTGCCGGCACCTCGAACGGCGCTGTGATCAGCACTGGGCACAATGGCATCCAGATCTCCGGATACAGCGGTTCGATCATGGTCAACGGCACGCAGATCAACGGCAATGGCTCCAACCTCACGGTGGGCCCGGCCCCGTCGCCGATCGAGGTGACCGCCGTCGTGCCGCCCGGGAGTGCGCTGAGCGCACGGACCCAGAGCGCCGACATCGAGGCGAGAGGCCTCGACACCGTCGACGCACAGACCCAGTCCGGTGATGTGAACGTGGACGTCGCGAGGACCGTCAGTGCTGACACCCAGTCCGGAGACGTGTCCGTCGGCCGGGTCCAGGACCTCGACGCGAGGGCACAGAGCGGGGACGTGTCGGTCGGCCGCGCAGAGGGCGAGGTGAGGGCGAAGACACAGAGCGGGAACGTTTCGGTCGACCGGTTCGCCGGCGGGACAGCGCGCGTGGGCTCCATGTCCGGCAACGCCCGGATCCACGTTGTCGACCAGGCCGCGAACGGGCCCAGGATCGTCCGCGCCGATTCGATATCTGGCAACGCAACCATCAGCACCTCGAGCGAAGGGGTCGCGCAGAACCTGAACGCCGACGCGACATCGCTGACCGGTCGCGCCAGCGCGCCGCCGCGTGCGTCCACCGCGCCACTGCACCAGTCGGGCCAGTCGGGCCAGTCGAGCCAGGGCGCCAGGCCGGACCACCAGATGCCGGGCCGGCAGTCGCCTACGGCCCGCGGCCCTGCTTCGGAAAAGTGACACGGACACTGCCGCGCTGTAGGTACACTCGCGGTCGACCGGAGGCACCTGTCAGAAGTCGGTCAGCGTCAGCTGCGTTTCTACTGGAGTGCCTTCGGTGAGGTTCTCCGCGGTTCGGACCGGCTTCTTGACGGGGAGGACGTAGGTGCCGGTCTTGGTGGGAAAGACGGAGGTCTGCCAGGTGGTGGTGCCTACCGTGACGGTGACCCGCACCGACCCGAAGCCCTTGCGGCGACCTTCGGTGAGGTCGGTGATCTCGTCGCTGATGTCCTCCGGCACCGTGACGAAGTACCAACTGCCTTCGCCCGGGTACTGCCACAGCGGCGTCGTGAACCGGTAGTCGCTCACTCGCCCACCGGGGTGCCGCGGCGAGCGAGAACGGCGGTGGCAGCGTCCAGCAGCACCGCGCGGATCTCCGCCTCGCTGACCGAGAGATCGAGCTCGGCGGACATCGCCGCCCCGATCGTCTCCACCGCGGCCGCCGCGCGCAGCCGGTCGGCGGCCGTCGGGTCCGGCCCGGCCAGCCACAGCTGGAACCGCCGGCTCCGAGCGATCAACTCGTCGAGGTCGTCCCCGAAGGCGGCGAGTACGGCGGCGATGTCGCGGAGCAGTGTCGGACCGGTCGCCCGGTGCGCGATGACCACGTCGACGTACGCGCCGAGCGCCTCACGCTCGTTCTCCGAGGACCACTCCATCGTCTCGGTCAGCCGCAGTACCTCGAACAGATCGTCCAGGAAGGTGCCGACGACCGCGCGCAGCAGCTGCTGCTTCGACGAGTAGTGGTAGTACAGCGACGCCTTGGTGATGCCGACCTGCTCGGCGATCTCGCGCAGGCTGGTCTTGTCGTACCCCTGGGTCGAGAACAGGTCGACCGCGGCGCGATGGATCTCCGCCTTGGTGTCCCGGGAACTGGTCGCGTGCTGCACGTCACCACCCTCTCACCTTCACTCGCCTACCGGTCGGCAGGTAGTCTACCTACCGACCGGCAGGTAGACAGTGTGTTCCAACCCTCAGGGAGGGGTCTCGGGGTGTTCACCAAACTCGGACGCTTCGTCGTCCACAATCCGTGGAAGGTGATCGCCGCCTGGGTGGTCGCGGCGGTGGCCGTGATCGCGTTCGCGCCGACGCTCGCGGACGTCACGACCAAGGACCAGGCGGCGCTGCTGCCCGACAAGTACGAGTCGGTGCAGGCGCAGAAGCTGGCCGTCGACGCGTTCGGGCAGACCAACGACGCGACCGCCAGCATCGTCGTCAAGCGGAACGCGGGCGGCGAACTGACCGCGGCCGACCAGGCCAAGGTCACCGAAGTGGCGGCCAAGATCACCGCGGCGAAGATCGACCGGGTCACCGCCGCGATCACCGGCCCGCAGGCGGTCTCGCCGAACAAGCAGGTCCAGATCATCAGCGTCGGCCTCAAGGGCACGCCGGACGAGCAGGCCGTGCTGGACGCCGTACAGAAGATCCGTGACGTCACCGGCGCCACCTTGACCGGCGCCGATCTCGAGTACGGCGTGACCGGCGACGCGGCGCTGATGCTCGACAACCAGGACGCGTTCAACAACGCCTTCATCGTGGTCGGAATCGCGACCGTCGTGCTGATCATCGGCCTGCTGCTGGTGATCTACCGCAGTCCGGTCGCCGCGTTCCTGCCGATCCTGACGGTCGGTCTGGTGTCGGCGATCGCGCCCGGCCTGATCGCACTGGTCGCGAAGGCGACCGATCTGCAGGTCACGCAGGACCTCCAGACGATCCTGACCGTCGTGCTGTACGGCGTCGGCACCGACTACATCCTGTTCCTGCTGTTCCGGTTCCGCGAACGCCTGCGCGCCGGCGAGCAGCCGAAGGAAGCGCTGGTGAACGCGGTCGCCCGGGTCGCCGAGGTGATCGTGTCGGCGGCGGGCGCGATCGTCGTCGCGTTCAGCGCCCTGCTGCTCGCGGTGTTCGGCGGGTTCAAGAGCCTCGGCCCGGGTCTCGCGATCGCGGTCGCGGTGATGGCGTTCGCGGCGATCACCCTGGTCCCGGCGGTCGTCTCGCTGCTCGGCCCGAAGGTGTTCTGGCCGTCGAAGTCGTGGCAGAAGACGCCGAAGGGCGCGATGTTCAAGCGGTTCGGCACGTTCACCGCGCGGCGTCCGGCGGTGGTCGCGGCGATCTCCGGCGGCGTGATGGTCGTGCTCGCGCTCGGCTCGCTCGGGATGAAGGTCGACTACGACGCGTTCAGCCAGCTGCCGGACGGCACCGAGTCGTCCCGCGCGATCAAAGACCTGCAGGCGGGCTTCCCGGCCGGCGCGCTGAACCCGACCACGGTCTACGTCAAGAGCAACGACGGTACGCCGCTGGATCCGGCCGAGCTCTCGGCGTACGCCGGGAAGCTGGCGAAGGTCGACGGTGTCGGCGGAGTGCTTCCGGCCGGCGCGGACGGCAGCATGGCGTTGCTGAACAAGGACAAGACCGTTGCCCAGCTCAACGTCGTACTCAAGAACGCGCCGTACGCGAACGCGTCGCTGGATCTGGTCGACGGAAAACTCCGGGATGCCGCGCACGCCGAGGCGCCGGCCGGGACGACCACGCTGCTCGGCGGCGTGACCGCCAGCTACACCGACATCCGGGACGCCAACAGCCGGGACCTCTCGGTGATCTTCCCGGTCGCCGGCGGGCTGATCGCGGTCATCCTCGCGCTGCTGCTGCGGTCGCTGATCGCGCCGTTGGTGCTGATGTTCGCGGTGGCGCTGAGCTTCTTCAGCTCGATCGGCGCGACGGTGTTCGTGTTCCAGGGCGCCGCCGGCCATGCGGGCGTGACGTTCTCGCTGCCGATCATGCTGTACCTGTTCGTCGTTGCCATCGGCACCGACTACAACATCCTGATGATCGCCCGGTTGCGCGAGGAGGCCGAACGCGGCACGGATCCACGGACCGCGGCCGACCGCGCGATCGAGCACGGCGGCCCGTCGGTGGCGGCGGCCGGGCTGATCCTGGCCGGCACGTTCTCGTCACTGATGCTGGCCGGTATGGCGCTGCTCACCGAGATGGGGTTCTCGGTCGCGGCCGGCATCGTGATCTCGGCGTTCGTGATGTCGAGCTTCCTGGTGCCGAGTGTGATCGCGCTACTCGGCCCCCGCGCCTGGTGGCCGCGCCGGATGAAGGTCAGCTCAGCTGCCCCCGAGGAGCGTGAGCTCCAACCGGTCGGCTGACAAGAACCCGCAGGCTGAGGGGTCCTGCGAGAATGACGGGTCCCGGACCTTTACTGGTCCGGGACCCGTCTACTTACGCTTGAGGCGGACGGTGAAGATCGGTAGCAGGACGTGGACGAGTGGGCCGATCGAGAGGGCGTAGACGACGGTGCCGACGCCGATCGAGCCGCCGAGCAGGAAGCCGGTTGCGAGGACGGTCAGCTCGAGGGACGTCCGCACGAGCCGGACGCTCAGACCGGTACGGCGTACCAGGCCGGTCATCAGGCCGTCGCGGGGGCCGGGGCCGAACTGGGCGCCGATGTAGAGGGCGCCGGCCAGCGCGTTGAGGACGACGCCGGACAGCATGAACACGATTCGCAGCCAGAGCGCGTCCGGGCGGTCGACCGTGGCCAGGGTGAGATCGGTGACCAGGCCGATCACGATCGCGTTGCTGATCGTGCCGAGTCCGGGCCACTGGCGCAGCGGGATCCAGGCGAGCAGTACGACGAAGCTCATCGCGATCACCACGGTCCCGAAGCTGAGCGGGATGTGCTTGGTGATGCCGGAGTGGAACACGTCCCACGGGTCGAGCCCGAGGTTGCCCTGGATCATCAGGCCCATCGAGGCGCCGTACAGGGTCAGGCCGACGTACAGCTGCACCAGGCGGCGCGGGAGGTGGCCTGCCTTCAGCTGCTGGATCGGGTTGAGGGGCGCGAGCTGACGCGGCGGGGCATCGGAGGTGGCAGTCACGAGATCCAGTGTCCGGCGTAAGTGGCCTGGTATTCGATAGCCAGTTGCGCGATAGTGGACTGCATGCAAGCCCGATATCTTCCCGCCAGCACGTTAAGCGGCCTGCTCGGCGAGTGGGCCGACGGGACCGGTCCGGCGTACCGGGTCCTGGCCGAGCGGCTCCGGCTGCTGATCGCGGACGGGCGGATCATGCCCGGCTCGCGGCTGCCGAGCGAGCGCGAACTGACCGAGGCGCTGGGGGTGAGCCGTACGACGGTGGCGTCCGCCTATCGCGAGCTGCGTGACAGCGGGTACCTGACGAGCCGGCGTGGTTCGGGGAGCGTCACCGCGCTGCCGTCGAAGATCGAGCCGGAGCTCGGGCGGCACCACGCGCCCGGGATCGACACCGACGGGCTGTACGACTTCACCTGCGCGGCGCCGGCCGCAGTGCCGGGGATCAGCACGGCGGTGGCGTCGGCGGCCGGCGAGCTGCCGATGCACCTCGCCACGCCCGGGTACCACCCGCAGGGCCTGCCGGTACTGCGTTCCGAGATCGCGGCGGCGTACTGCGAACGCGGGTTGCCGACGTCGGCGGATCAGATCATCGTCACCGCCGGGGCGCTCGCCGCGACATCGATCGCGGTCCGGGCGATCACGCAGATCGGCGACCGGGTCCTCACCGAGAGCCCGACACATCCGAACTCGGTGGACGCGATCCGGCGCAGCGGTTGCCGCGTGGTCGCCGTACCGATGTCGCCCGGCGGGTGGGACCTGCCCTTGCTGGAGGCAACGATTCGGCAGACGGCGCCGCGGGCCGCGTGGATGGTGGTGGACTTCCAGAATCCGACCGGTTTCCTGATGTCCGCGGCGGATCGGCAGCGGCTGGCACTGGCGTTCGCGCGGTCGCGGACGACGGCGATCGTGGACGAGACGCTGTTCGAGCTGTCGCTGGACGGGCAGGAGATGCCGCCGCCATTCGCTTTGTACGACCCGGACGGCGTGATCACGGTCGGGTCGGTGAGCAAGTCGTTCTGGGGCGGGCTGCGGATCGGATGGATGCGGGTGCCGGAGGCGCTGGTCGCGCGCATTCTGGACGCGCGCGCGTCGATGGATCTCGGTGCGCCGGTGCTGGAGCAGTTGGTCGTCGCGGACCTGCTGCGGCGCCGATCCGAATTGCTGCCGGAGCGCCGGGCGTCGCTGGCAGCGCGGCGAGATGCGTTGGCCGCCGCGGTGTCCGCCGAGCTTCCGTCGTGGAGGTTCCGGCTGCCGTCGGGTGGGTTGTCGCTCTGGTGCGAGCTGCCCGAACCGGTCGGCTCCAGCCTCGTCGGCGTCGCCCAGCGCAACGGCGCGCTCCTGGTCGCGGGGTCCCGCTTCTCCCCCGACGGCGGCCTCGAGTCGTTCATCCGCCTCCCGTTCACGCTCGACGTGGACTCACTACGCGAGGGCGTCACCCGCCTCGCCACGTCGTACGCCTCCCTCACCACCAGCGGCGCTCCCACCCGCCGGACTGGGGTGATGATCGCCTAGGGCGGACGCCAGCCACTCACCAACCTCCCGCGGCCGGGTCGGCCCACGCTCAGGCGCCCGCTCGGAGCGGCCCGTTGGGGCGGTTGGTGAGTGCCGCAGGTCCGCCCGCTACGCCATCGTCCCGTAAGGCGGACGCCCAGGCCATCACAATTGGCCCCGCCCGCCGCGCGCCCGCGGGGCGCCCCCCGGAGCGCGTAATTGTGATGGCGTGGCGGTCCGCACGTCATCGCGCCGTAAGGGGTACGGGGAAGGTTCACCCGGTCAGGGGCGTTGAGGGACTATGAGAGTCACACTGCGAGAGGCGTGAGAATGTCGTTCTTCACCCGCAACACCGCCATGGTCGAGCCGCAGGCCGCACTGCCCGGCCGGCCCACCCCCGGCTTCGCCGTACCGGACGAGAACATCGTCCTGCACACGCCGCAGACCGCTGCCGCACCCGAGGGCTTCGAGGAGGTCTGGTTCGGCACCGGATGCTTCTGGGGCACCGAGGAGATCTTCTGGCAGCAGCCGGGTGTGTACACCACGGCCGTCGGGTACGCGGGCGGTTTCAGCCCGAACCCGTCGTACGAGGAAGTGTGCACCGGGCGCACCGGTCACGCGGAGGCCGTCCGGGTCGTGTACGACCCGACCAAGACCACCTTCACCGACCTGCTGAAGGTCTTCTGGGAGACCCACGACCCGACCCAGGGCATGCGGCAGGGCAACGACCTCGGTTCGCAGTACCGCTCGGCGATCTACTACACCACCGACGCCCAGCGCGCCGAGGCCGAACGCACCCGCGACCTCTACGCCCCCGTCATCAAGCCCCTCGGCTACGACGACATCACCACCGAAATAGCCCCCGCCACCACGTTCTACTACGCAGAGGGCTACCACCAGCAGTACCTCCACAAGAACCCGAACGGCTACCGCTGCCACAGCAACACCGGCGCGAAGTTCCCGGCTGACGCCTGACAGATTCACCGCGATGCCCCTGGACTCCCTGAGTTCGGGGGCATCAGGCATCTACGGCACTTTCGAGTTGCTCCGACTGCTGGTCGGGCGCGCTGTCTCGGGCGCGCCGACGCGCAACTACCAGGACGACGGCTCCAGGCAGAGTTGCGGCCAGCGCGAGTACGCCGTACAACACCGCGACGGTGACGCCCAGCGTCGCGCCCAGCCCGACCGAGCTGAACGCCCATGCGGCCGCGCCCTCGCGCGGGCCCCAGCCTGCGATGTTCGTCGGCACCGCCGAGGCCGTCAGCACGACCAGTGCCAGAGGCAGCAACCGAGCCAGCGACACGTCCGCCCCGGTGGCTCGCACCGCGATCAGGAACACAGCGGCGTGGCCGACCACGGCGACGGTGGAGGCGACCAGGATGCCCGGCCAGGCCCGCGGCGCGAGGACCGCGTCGCGGAGGTCGCTGGTGAACGCGCGTCCGATCCGCGAGGAGAGGCGACGTCGGTTCAGGCAGAGGGGTACGGCGATCAGCGCCACAGCGGCGACGACCACGACCGTCACGGCGACCGACGGAACAAAGGAGCCAGCAGGCCAGGACAGCAGGAACAGCACGCCGACCGTCAGCACGATCTGTACCGCAAATCCCGACGCCCGCTCCCACGCGACCGCCCGCAGGCTCCGGCCCAGGTCGCCCACCTCGCGCCCGTGGCGCACAGCGCGGTGTACGTCGCCCATCACCCCGCCGGGCAGCGTGGAGTTGAGGAACTGGGACCGGTAGTACGCGGCCACCGCGGTGCTCAGCGGTATCTCGACGCCGAGCCCGCCCGCGACGAGCCTCCACCGCCATGCACAGCACAACGTGGTCAGCGACGTGATCGCGATGGCCGCGGCGAGCGGCCAACCCGTCGTCAGTCGGAGCCCGTCCAGCAGTGGACCCGTACCCACCCGCCACACGAGAACGGCGAGGATCACAGCGCCGCCTGCCATGCGCGCCCAGGTCCAGATGCTTCGGCTGATGGCGATTCCGATCTCGTAGTTGGAACCGGATGAACCGGTGCGACGCTGTTCTCGTATGACCGTCGTACCCGCAGATACGGAGGCATTGTGCGTCTGGTTCAAGGTCGAGTGCGCAGCATCCTGACCGGCCAGCTCGCCGGCTTCGCTTGTCTGCTCGTGCTCCTCGGTGTGCTCGCGGCAACCACTGGCCTCGACGTCGCCGGCTGGGCGGCCGGCGTCGCCTCCGGAGCCGGCCTTGCCGCGCTGACCGCCCGCTCTATGGCGCATCACCGTCGTGACGGGCTGGGGCCCGCGGACAGAGTGACACTGGCTCGCGCGGTCCTCGCCTGCGGGGTCGCGGCGCTCACGGCGGACTCGTTCGGCGGCCAGACGCCGGTGACGATTTTCGTGGCGATCTCGACGATCGCGCTGGTCCTCGACGGGGTGGACGGTCAGGTCGCTCGGCGTACCGGCACCGCTTCGGCGTTCGGCGCGCGCTTCGACATGGAAGTCGACTCGTTCCTCGTTCTGGTCCTGAGCGTGTACGTCGCACACACGATGGGCTGGTGGGTGATCGCATTCGGTGCAGCCCGCTACGTGTTCGTAGCTGCAGGCTGGGCGCTGCCATGGCTGCGCGGCTCGCTCCCGCCCCGCTACTGGGCCAAGGTCGTCGCCGCGATCGTGGGCATCGCGCTGACCGTCGCGGCTGCCCGCATCCTGCCCGATGCCGTGACCACGGTGATGCTGCTGATCGCGCTGGGACTGCTGGCTGAGTCGTTCGGCCGTCACACCTGGGGGCTCTGGCGCGTCGCCGGAGGCCCGCCGGGCACTCGTGCCACCGTGACGACGGCGCTGGCCGTGCTCCTGGTCTGGGCTGCGCTCCTCGTGCCGGACCACACCGGCGACCTGTCACCGGCCGCCTTCCTCCGGATCCCGCTCGAGGGCCTGGTGCTGATCGTCCTCGTCTGCGTACTGCCGTCGAGACTCGCGCGGATCCTCGCACTGATCAGCGGTCTCCTCGCCGGGGTGCTGATGATCACGCGGCTGCTCGACAGAGGCTTCTACTTCGCCTTCGACCGCCCCTTCCACCCCGTCTACGACGCGGCGTACGCCGGCTCGGCGCTGGAGGTGCTCGGCGACTCGATCGGCCGCGTCGGCGCCCTCGCAGTCTTCATCGGAGCCGGAGTCCTCTGCGTGGCCCTGCTCGCCCTGCTGCCGCTGTCGGCAGTGCGGGTGACCCGGCTCGTGGCGAGACATCGGTGGCCGACGATCCGGGTCGTAGCCGTCCTGGCCGCGATCTCGATCGTGCCCGCGCTGACCGGCGCCTGGCCCGTACGACAGCTCGCCTCGGCCTCCGCAGCTCGGCTCGCCACGCAGGTCGGTGACGACCTCCGCGACCAGCGGGAGTTCGTACGGGCGCTCGAGCAGGATCCCTTCCGCGACACCCCGGGCAACGACTTGCTGACCGGTCTGAGGGGCAAGGACGTGCTCCTCGTCTTCGTCGAGAGCTACGGACGCACGGCGCTCGACTCTCCTGTAGTCGGGTCGGCGCTCGAGGCCGGGGACCGGCGGCTGCAGCAGGCCGGCTTCTCCTCGCGCAGCGGCTTCCTCACTTCGCCGACCTTCGGCGGCATCAGCTGGCTGGCGCACTCCACCCTGCAGTCCGGGCTGTGGGTGAACAACCAGCAGCGGTACGACCACCTCGTCACCCTCGACCGGCTCACACTCACTGACGCGTTCGGTCGCGCCGGCTGGCGGACAGTCGCCGACGTACCGTCCAACAACAAGGACTGGTCGGTGGCGAAGAGGTACTACCACTACGACATGGTCTACGACCGCAGGAACGTGGGGTACGCCGGGCCGTCGTTCAGCTATGCCTCAATGCCTGACCAGTACACCCTGGCCGCGCTCCAGCGGCTGGAGTTGGGGAAGCAGAACCGCGCTCCCGTCATGGCCGAGGTCGATCTGGTTTCCAGCCACACGCCCTGGGCACCGCTCCCCCGGCTCGTCGACTGGAGCCGGGTGGGTGACGGTTCGGTCTTCGACCCGATGCCGGCCGAGGGCGACTCGCCGGAAGACGTCTGGCGGCAGCCGGACCGGGTGAAGGCCGCGTATGCCCAGTCCATCGCGTACTCACTCGACGCCCTGACCTCATTCGTACAACAACTCCAGGACCCCAACCTGGTGCTCGTGGTCCTCGGCGACCATCAACCGGCCAGCATCGTGTCGGGAAACGGGGCGAGCCACGACGTACCGGTGAGCATCATCGCCGCCGACCCAGCCGTGACGGATCGGGTAGCGGACTGGGGCTGGCGGGACGGGCTGCGGCCAAACACGGACGCACCGGTCTGGCCGATGGACACCTTCCGCGACCGCTTCCTCACCGCCTACGGCCGCTAGCCGCCAACACGAGTGTCCCGTTTCCTGCCGACGTCCGACCTTGAGTTTGTGGGGCCGGTCGCCGGGTACCTGCGGAGTGGCTGGGGGCCTGGTATGTGGTCGTGAAGTACATGATCAGGATCAGGAGGCAGGGACATGGCCGGAACAGGCGTCGCGGGCAGACTGGTGAAGGCCTGGGGGACCGGGGTCAAGGACTTACCACGAAACACGTCCTGGCTGCTGTCGAAGGCGTTGACGCCGCTGGAGGCGACGAAGGACGCGGCCGGCGGCGCGACGCACGTGGCGGGGAGCGGACTGGTGGACATCGCTCGCCACGCGGGAGCTTCTGTCCTGGACGCGCTGCCCGTCGGCGACTCGATCGAACTCAGGCTTCAGCGCGCCAGAGCCGCGGCGGACGAGGCCCAGCAGGCGGAGGAGAAGGCAGTACGCGAGGCCGAGGAGGCGAAGGCGCGCAGCGACGAGGCGCGTCAGGTGGCCGAGCGATGCCGGGCGTACGTGCGCGACGTCGAACGGGAGCAGGCGCAGGAGGTCAGCGACAAGGTCTCCGAGGCCCGCCGTGAGGCCGATGCGCGGGTCGAGCGGGCTCGTGCTTCGGCGCAAGCGGACGCCGACCGCGTGGTGGAACGGGCGAAGGCGGAAGCGGACGACCGGGTCGCGAAGGCACGTGAGGAGGCCGAGGCGGCGCAGTCGAAGGCCAAGCAGACGATGGCCGACGCGACGGCCAGCCTTGCGGAGGCCAGGCGGCTGGCGGACGAGGCCACCGAAGCGACGAAGGCGGCTGCCGAGGAGGCACACCGACAGGCCGCGCAATTGGCCGCGAACGCCGATCGCGAGGCCAAGAGCGCCGACGAACGGGTCCGCGAGGCCGAGCGGGTCCGGTCTCGCGCCAGCACACGGCGCAAGCGCAACGGACGGACCGAAAGCGCCGCCGACCTCAACGAGATGACCAAGACGGACCTGCTGAACCTTGCGACGACCGAGGACGTCAAGGGCAGGTCGGCGATGAGCAAGACCGAACTGGTGACCGCCCTCAAACGCTCGACCGGAACGAAGCGGAACTAGCGAGGAGTGGAGACGACCATGGGACTGTTTCACAGGAAGAGCCGGTGGGAGCGGATTGTCGAGCCGATCGCGACCGGCGCGACGAAAGCGATGCGCCGTAGTGCCGTGCGCAACAGCCTTGCCGCCGCCGCTGCCGCGATCGGCATGAGCGCTGCCAGCGCGGCGGTCTCCTCACGGCGGCAGAAGGACAAGCGATGAAGCTGCGCAGTCTCGTGGTGTTCGGCGTGGGGTACGTGCTCGGGGCCAAGGCGGGACGTGAACGCTATGTACAGATGGTCGAAGCGGTCAAGACAGCGTCGCAGCGATTCGACGAGGCCCGCCGTCAACGTGAAAAGCCTTCCCGAGCTGGGAGCGACGGGCTCGACAGCTATCTGGACGAGACCAGCCGGAACTAGCACCCTGGCCGGCGGCGCTGTCGTACACACGTCGCTGGTCGCGCGACTGCTCGGACTGCGGCTCCTGACAGTTGAGGGGACGGTTCTGCTGGCACCGGTCTCGTACGGCGTCTCGCCGCCGGACACCCTGCGCACGCCGGACGCCCTGCGCACGCCTGCCCAACTGGACGCCACGATCGTGCCCAGGGGAATTGGAGCAAGGCTAGGCCCGTCGGCACGGTTGCTCGACGAGAGCATCGACGATCTGCGAGCTCTGGACCGCTGAACGCCGGAGAGGAGCTCGGCGCTCCTGATCAGAGGTGGCGGCGGGCGAGGTGGACATGGATCTGGCCGTCGATTTCCACGGTTTCGGGGAGGGTCTGGAGGGTTCGGCGGAAGACTTCGTCTCGGTCGGCGGGTGGGAGCATGACGTACGCCGAGACCGTCGAGAGTTGTCCGATGTAGTCGGCGGCGCTCATCGTCAGGCGTCGTTCGATCACCGCCTGACGGACGTCGGTGAACCACTCGGACTGCTGGAGCTCCGTGCCAGGCCATTGCATCGGGCGATCCTCGGGGGTGCCGTCGGGTGACGGGACACCGTCGTCCTGCAGGTACGGCGCACGTGCCGCCCGCGCGGCCTCCTTGAGGGCCGGGTCGGCGAGCTGGATCGGTACGCCGAACGAGGCAAACACGCCACCCGGCTGGACGAGTTCGGCCATGCGCTCCCACCGGCCTTCAGGGTTGGTCCAGTGGAGCGCGGCCGCCGAATACACCAGCTCGTACGACGAATCCAGCGGCAGGTCCTCGAATGCGGCTTGCACGGTTGGGACGTCTGCCGGCAGGTGTTTGCGCAGCTCCGCGAGCATGGCCGCGTCAGGCTCTGTCGCCGTGACCGCGATTCCTCCCTGCGCGAACAGGCGCGTCGCCTTGCCTGTCCCGGCGCCGATCTCGAGGGCGGTCCGGATCGGCGCACCGGCGTACGCCGTCACCAGATCGAGGAGTTCCACGGGGTACCCAGGCCGGAACCGTTCGTACGCCTCCGCCACTGTCCCAAAGCTCAACGCGCGCGCAACCATGCCTGCATCCTGGCATCTTCCACACCACTACTGCTTGGCATTTTGTCGAGCCCGTCGGGGACCGCAACCCAACGACCGTCGGCGCGGGCGCCGGCTATGAACAACTCACGGGGCTACACCGTGTGGGCGTAGCCCGGCTGATTGGTGTGGTCGCCGGCGTCGTCACCTGTGCTGTACAGGCGGACTGTCAGCCCGTCTGGGTCGTAGACGTCGACCACCCAGCCACGGGTGCCACCCTTGATCCCGGAGTGTCGTACGCCGAGACCGTCGAAGTGCGCGATCCACGCCTCGGCGGCCGTACGGTCGGCAATCGCGAAGCTCACCGGGTCGAATCCGGCGTTGCCGACCGCGGCCTGCGCGTTCTGCCGCAGGGCTACCGGGACGCCCGCACCGGGCAACCGCCCGCCGACGCCGCGTACGACGCCGTCGTCGTCAGGAAACTCCAGCTCGACGGTGTAGCCGAGCACCCGTTCGTACCACTCGCGGCTGCGGGCCAGATCGCTGACCGGCAGCTTGACGTGGTGGATGCCGGTGAACCTCACATCTGCCATCCCTACCCCCACACTCCGTTTGCACCCGAAGGCCGAGCGCCGCAGCATCGCCCCCTGGATCCGACGAACCCGCCTCGAGCGTAGCAACTGCAACTCCGGCTGACGTGGAGTTGCGCTCAAATGCGCTGCTCTGCAGGGAAACCGGTCCAACGGAGGTCAGCGGGTAGGTGTTGCATGTCGTTGTAGACGAGGACCGAGGAGGGGCGGCCGGGGGCGTATCGGATGACTGTCAGGGCGGCATTGCAGTGGTTGAGGCTTAGCCACCGCCAGTTCGGCGCGTCCATGGCATGTCCGACCAGCCAGCCGATCAGGAAGTTGTGGGTCACCACTAGCTCGCGCCGTTCGTCCGCGCCGTCCACCGGACCGGCAAAGCGCTCCAGAGCCAGACGAGCAAGCTCAGGTCCGCGCTCGAGCTCCTCGGGTGTTGCCTGCTGGAGGAAGCGGAGCAGGTCGTCAGCCGACTCCGCCGGCAGCTCGTCCCTCTCCGGCACATACGGGACGTAGTCCCCAGCCACTTCCGAAACCTCAAGCGGGGCTTCCAACTCCAGTTCCTCCCGCACCAGACGCGCAGTCTGAACCGCCCGCGGAAGCGGACTGTGATGAACAGCGGCGAAAGGAACGTCTCCCAGCCGCCGCCCAAGCAACACCGCCTGCCGACGCCCCCGTTCGGTCAACCCACTCCCATCCGCCATCGCCTCACCATGCCTGACCAGGTAGAGGTAACGGGTACTGCGCTCACTCGTCATTGACTCGTCCACCCTCTACTGGACGCCGTCCGACCCACCCCGGTTCGCCGCCGCTGGCGACCGCGCTCAGTATTTCCAGGCTCCTAGTTGGTGGTTGTCGGTGTCGTGGATTACTAGTTGGCCGTGGCGGGTTGGTACGTCGAAGATCAGCCAGCCTGCGGTTTGTTCGCCTTGGTTGAGGATTGCCGCGGCCAGGGGTGGGTCGAAGGTGGTTGAGGTGACAATTGCGTCGCCGCTGTAGGTGGTGCCGTTGGCAACGGCGGTGATCTCGATCAGGTCTTGCTGGTCGATGAGGGCTCGTAGCGTCACGTACGCGCCCATGTACAAGCCATGTTCGGGCTGGTCGAAGTCGTCGCCGGTTGTGAACTTCAGACGCGTGACGGTGACCTCCAGCTGGGCGGCGCCGGACTCGCCGTACACCGTCAGCTTGTCGCCGATCTTTCCGATCGAAGGTGGCGTCACCACCCACACCGTGGCGGGCTCGAAGTGCACGGTCCCGCCGAGGTCGTCGACCACGGTCTGGACGGCCTGTCGCTTGCCTGCCAAGGAGACGGTGCACGGGATCTTCCCGCCGACCTCGACGACCCGGATGAGCGGCGTACCGCAGTCGATCGAGGCACCCGCGGCCTGCGCCGGAAGCCTGGACCGGATCTCGGTGACGACCTTTCCGGTGTCGATGAGGGCCTTGGCCGGTTTGAGTTCGTAGGTGTAGTCGCCGTCGGTCACATGGCTCAACGTCACGGTCACCGGCAGTTGGGTGCCGGCCACATCGGCTGTGCACTGGAAGGTCTTGCCCTCGGCGACTTTCACGTCCTTCGGGCAGGAGACAGCGCCGACCTGTATGTCGGGAACGTGCTCGCGCAGGTACGTCGTGACTGCCGCAGCCGTCCGGTCCGAATCGACCGTACCGCCCCCGACGGTGACCTCGGCCGAGCATCCCGCCAACACCGCAGCGAGCAGCGCCGCGGCCGATCGAGACGACCTCTGTGAACTGGTGATTGCAGGCACGACGACCCCCCGCCATCTGAGATGGGCGGCGGCTCCCCCCGCGTCACGGTCCGCAGTCCTGGCTCAGGACGTTACTCCTCGCCGTACCTGGGAAGAAGGTCCTGTCCTGCCGTCGGGGATGATTGGCCGGTGTCGATCACCGCAAGCCATGAGCTGACTCCCGAAACGAACATTGGCCGCCCTGGCCGGCTGATTCTGCTGAACGGTACGTCGAGTTCCGGCAAGTCGAGCATCGCGGCGGAACTGCTCGGCTCGTTGGACGGCACCTGGTTTCATCTGGCGATCGACCAGTTCCATCGGATCCGGGCCAAGCGGGAGATGTCGGACGAGGCGTTCCTGTCCGTGTTCCAGCGAACGGTGCTCGGATTCCACCGGGCCGTTGCCGGGATGGCTGCGGCGGGGAACGACGTGGTGGTGGATCACATCGTCGGTGAGAGGTGGCGGCTCGCGGATTGCCTGACGGTGTTCGGCGGGCTGCAGGTCCTGTTCGTCGGTGTTCGTTGCTCGCTGCCCGAACTCGAGCGACGCGAACGCGAGCGCGGCAACCGCACGATCGGCAGAGCCGCGGCGCAGTTCCCGATCGTCCACCAGCACGGCGTGTACGACGTGGAGGTGGACTCGGAACACAGCACCCCGGCCGAATGCGCTGCGATGATCCGCGACCGCCTCGACGCAGGCGCACCGACAGCGTTCGATCGACTCCGAGCGATCTGAGCAAGGGCGCCCCCAGATCAGAGGCGCCCCTTTGGGTTCAGCCGGCGCGGTACAGGGAGCCGCCGGCGGAGATGGCGATGCTGGTGCGTTGGCCGCCGACGTTGAGGTTGACGATGAACGTCGTACCGACCTGTCGCACGGTGTAGGTGACCGACCCGCTGGATCGGACCGGGACGATGAACGACAGGATCGAGGCCGTCGTGCCGGAGCGGGCCAGCATCAGCGTCGGCGCGGACTTGCGGACGTAGCTGCTCGGGTACTGCCAGCCCTGGATCGGGTTGGTCTGTGCCTGCTTGATCAGGATCGCGCCGGCCGGCAGCGCCTGCTTGAACGGCACCTGGAACAGGACCGTCTTCGTCGCGTCTCCTGGTGCCATCGCGACCGCGGTCGTCCGGGAGTACACGCTCGCCCGCTGATCCGACGGCAGGTGCCACAGTGTCTGGAACGCCTGGGCGGTCTTCGCCGACGCACGGTCCCACACCACGAGCAGATCTGGATCCTTCAGTGCCAGGACCGAGCGGGCCCGACTGATCCCGCTCCCCGGCGCATCCGCGAACACGTACGACTCCGCGTTGGCCTTCACCGACAAGGCAGTCAGCCGAGTCACCGGGTTCAGGTACGTCGACATCGGCGTCGTCATCACGCTGTGAGCGCTCGGACTGACGGCCCACGTGCGGTACGCGCCGGCGTTGTACGCGGCGTACCCGCCGTCGACCAGAATGTCCCGGCCGCGCGCCGTGTAGGTGATGCTGGTGTGGTCGAGATGGCCGTGGAACGCCCGCGCCGGACCGTACCTGATGCTGTACGCCGACTCGCCCGTGAAGCCTCTGGCGGGATCAGTTCCCCATCCGGTGCGACCGAAGACGTAGCCGGCCGAATAGACCCCGACCCGCCACGGCGGCGCCGTGCCCGCCGTACCCTTCGAACCGGCGAACTCCAATGGCGTGCCTGTCCACGGGTACGTCGCCTGTACCTCGGTGTCACCGAGTTGGTGGAGCTTCCCGAGCGAGTTCGTCGCCAGCGTCAGGAACTTGGCCAGCAACGCGCGCCGGGTGGCGATCGTCGTACCGGGGTTGACGCCGCAGTTCTGCATCACGGCGATCGCGCGACCCCAGAGCGAGTAGTTGAAGGATGCGTAGCCGGTGGACTGTTCGTTGGTCCCACCCTCGGCATCGATCGAGGTCGTGATGCCGGCCGCGAATCGTTGCTGTGCGAGGTTCTTGTAGTCGGTCCGGCCGAGCACGCAGCCGACCCCGAACAGCGCGATACTCTCGTCGGTGCCGTGGTTCCAGGCACCGCTCCAGTTGTAGGTGAGGAACCGCGCGTGACTCAGCAGCGCTGCGTCCACCCACGCATACCGGGCCGGCACCGTGGTCACATGCAGCCCGGTCAGGATGGCCTGGCGCAAGCAGTTCAGCACGTTCGTCCGGTGCATCGTGGACTCCCACGCGCCGACGTTCGCCTTCCACGAGTACGGGTTGTCGCGGTACCAGTCGTACGCGATCGTGTTGACCCGCGTCAGCGCGGTCAGATCGCCCTTGCCTGCAGCAACGATTCCCTGTCCGAGCCAGCGCAGCGAGTGGAACCACATGTACCAACTGGCATTCTTGTACGGATTCGCCGCCCAGTTGATGTTTCCGCCGCCGTTGCCGACCTTGTACGCCGCATACGGGCCCCAGGCAAACTTGTCGCTGTACAGGTTCGTCAGCGGGTTCGTCGTCTCGATCCCGCTGAACCCCGGACACGCGTAGAACGGTGCCGTGAGCGCCTGGATCTTGTTGGTGTTCGTACCGATGTCGGTCGCCGGCGGGGCCGCCGGTGGTACGACGTTGCTCTCGCCCGGCACGAACTGGGACCCGCCCGGATCGTCCGGTCCTGGCACGATCTCGATACCGGGACCTTCTCCCGCTGCACGGGTGTCTCCTGTTGCCGTTCCCGCCCCCAGAACCAGAACAGCGAGTCCCACGGCTACAACGGCCGTACCCCTGAATCGCATGAAGTTGTACCTCTCCCCCACCGCCTCCGGATACCGGGCGACGGTCTACTGACCGGACTGGCGCGCCAGCGGCACGCCATACCTCGGGCAGCCCGCGAAGTCCGCGGGGGCGGTCAGCTCACCGAGGTTTTGTTCCCCTTATCTGCCTCGATGCAGCAACACCGCGGAAAGTTGCGTTTCCGGGAACAGCAGAGCGCCAGGACCCCGGAGGAGTCCTGGCGCTCGGTTTGTTGGTTCAGCCCATGGTTTTCTGGCCGTCGATCGTTTCCCGGATGATGTCGGCGTGACCGGCGTGCTGGGCGGTCTCGGCCGCGATGTGCAGGAACACCCGGCGGACGGACCAGAACACACCCGGCGGCTGCCAGGGCGCGGCCGGGAGCTCGTAGCTGGCGTCCAGGTCGAGGGTGCGGACGAGGTCGTCGGTGGCGGCGGCGACCTTCTCGTACTCCGCGAGTACGTCGGCGAGCGTCTCGCCGTCGACCAGGCGGAACTCGTCCTGCCGTGCGGCGACCATCTCCGGGGTGAACTCGGTGATCGGCTCGGTGGAGCCCTTGCCCTGGGCGCGCTCGATCCAGTGCCGCTCGACCGAGGACACGTGCTTGATCAGGCCGCCGATCGTCAGTTCGCTGACAGTGGGGCGGGCGCTCGCCTGCTCGTCTGTCAGGCCCTGGGCTGTGTGCCGCAGGAAGAACCGGTGCTTCCCGAGAAGGTCCAGGATGTCGGCCCGCTCTCCGGACACGGTCTGCTCGTTTGTCGTCATACTGCGACTCTAATCGCCATAGCGGCCAGTTTCTGTCCTCTATAGAAATTCGTGGTTCGAACCGTGGTTCCGGCCGCCGAGGCGCGTGGTCCGTTCGTAATTGAACCCTTGAACACTCCTCCGCGAGGCGTCTGGCGACTAGCTTGGCGTAGGGCGGCGACTGGGCCGAGCCCATTGCACAAGGGGGTTGACGTGGGAACGATCACGACCAGCGACGGTACGGAGATCTTCTACAAGGACTGGGGTACGGGCCAGCCGATCGTCTTCAGCCACGGATGGCCGCTGTCGGCCGACGACTGGGACAACCAGCTGCTGTTCTTCCTGTCGAAGGGGTACCGCGTCGTCGCGCACGACCGCCGCGGGCACGGCCGGTCGACGCAGACCGGCGACGGACACGACATGGACCACTACGCCGACGACCTGAAGGCAGTCGTCGACCACCTCGACCTGCGCGACTGCATCCACGTCGGCCACTCGACCGGCGGCGGCGAGGTCACGCACTACCTGGCCCGGCACGGCGAGGACCGGGCCGCCAAGGCCGCGCTGCTCTGCGCGGTCCCGCCGCTGATGGTGCAGACCGATGCGAACCCGGAGGGCCTGCCGAAGGCGGTCTTCGACGATCTCCAGGCGCAGCTCGCGGCCAACCGGTCGGCCTTCTACCGCGCGCTCCCGGAAGGGCCGTTCTACGGCTTCAACCGTCCGGGTGCCGTGCCCAGCGAAGCGATCATCGCGAACTGGTGGCGCCAGGGCATGATGGGCGGCGCGAAGGCGCACTACGACGGCATCGTCGCGTTCTCCCAGACCGACTTCACCGAGGACCTGCGGACGATCGCCATCCCGGTCCTGGTGGTGCACAGCGAGGACGACCAGATCGTGCCGTACGCCGATGCCGGCCCGAAGTCGGCCGCGCTGCTCAAGAACGGGGTCCTGAAGACCTACAAGGACCTCCCGCACGGCCTGCCCACGACGCACGCCGACGTGGTCAACGCCGACCTTCTCGAGTTCTTCCAGTCGTAGCTCACCTTCTCCCGGCTTGATCACCGATCCCGACTCGATCACCAAGGTCGTCAAGACCGCGATCCGCGCCACCAGGTGACCTTCAGCGAATCCGTGACGGCTTGCGTACGACGGTACGCAAGCCGTCATGACCTGTTGCGAGGTGTTGTGCGGCACCGGCTCGGATGCTAGGTCGGAGACGTCCAGACGGGCCGGGAACGGTCCCGGACCGATGGACGTCCCGGGGAGGGATCATGGGCAGACCACGCCTCGTCATCGCTTCCGTCGCTGCGTTCGCAGCTGCCTTGTGCGGAGCCGCCGTCGCTGCCTATGCCGCACCGGCCACGCAGGTGACGGTAGGCAGCCCACCGACGCCGTTCTCGCAGAACAAGCAGAACGAGCCCGCCGTCGCGATCGACGCGCACGATCCGGCGGTGATGGTCGCGGGGGCGAACGAAGAGATCGACATGGAGTCGTGCGCGGCAGGTGCCCCGAGCACGTGTCCGTTCACCGACGGTGTCGGTGTCTCCGGGGTGTACTTCTCCTTCGACAGCGGCCAGAGCTGGACCCAGCCGACGTACACCGGCTGGAGCGCCCGGAACTGCCTGGGCCCTGCGGCGTGCACACCGCAGGTGGGCCCGATCGGCACGCTGCCTCGCTACTTCGAGGCCGGGCTGGTCTCCGACGGTGATCCGGCCGTCGCCTTCGGGCCGCGGCCCGGCCCGGACGGCACGTTCTCGTGGGACAACGGCTCCCGGCTGTACTACGCCAACCTGACGTCGAACTTCTCCGCAAACCGGCGACTGGAGACGTTCCGTGGTTTCGAGGCGATCGCGGTGTCGACCACCGACGACGTCCACGCTGCGGCGGCCGGCGACGCATCGGCCTGGACCGCGCCGACCATCATCTCGAAGCAGTCGTCGACGACCTTCTCCGACAAGGAGCAGATCTACGCCGACAACGCGTCCAGCAGCCGGTTCTTCGGCCGGGTGTACACCTGCTGGGCGAGTTTCCGCAGCAACAGCCACGGGCAGGCCCTTCCGGTACCACTGACCGTGGCGCGATCGGCCGACGGCGGCCGTAGCTGGATCACGAGCCAGGTCGGCCCAGCCACGAACAACGGCATCAACCAGCAGCCCGACGGTTGCGTCGTACGCACGGACAGCACCGGCAACGTCTACGTCTTCGGGGTCGGTGCCCGCCGCGGTACGAACCTCCAGTTGATGTACAAGTCGACCGACGGCGGCGCGCACTGGACCGGCCCGACCGCGGTCGCTCCGGTGGTCAAGCCCGGTGTGTTCGACCCGGTCGAGGGTCGCCCGGTCATGGACGGTATCGCCGGCGCGCGGGTCGACCTGGCCGGCGGACCGAACGTCGACATCGCGAACGGCCGGCCAACCGGTGCCGGCGCGACCGACGAGATCTTCATGACCTGGTCGGACGGCGGGGCGGGCCTGAACCACGAGCAACTGATGCTGACCTGGTCGCCGAGGGGTGGCACGTCCTGGGTCGCGCCCGTTCCGCTCGCCCTGACCACCGGCGACCGCCCGGTCTACACCGCGCCCGCGGTGTCCCCGGACGGCACCGATCTGTACATCGTGCACAACTCGTTCACGACGCCGTACAGCGGCAACACGACGGACCCGCGCGGCCTGGTCGGCGAGGTCCGGCACGCGAACGTGGCGGGCGGCGTACCGTCCGGCTGGACCACGCTCGAACGAGCGCCGGGCGGTGACCCACGTGGCAGCAGCGCGAACGCGCTGATCTCGGAGTTCCTCGGCGACTACGTGTACGCCGCCGCGACGAACGACCGCGCCGTCGCGGTCTGGAACGACACCCTCAACGCGGGCGTCTGCACGGCGATCAACACCTACCGGGCGTCGCTCTACACCACGACCCCCGGCGCACCGCCGAACGTCCTCGTCGCCTGCCCGGCGACCTTTGGCAACACCGACATCCTCGGAGGCAGTTACGTGGACCCGACTCCGTGACGCGAGGTGAGAGCGCCACCCGGTGACACCCGCCGCAGGTCGTCCGGAAATTCGGGCGACCTGCGGTGGTGGCGCGGCTACGCTGCGCGGATGGACGACGCGTTGGAGATCCGGCCGTTGCGAGTCGAGGATCCGCCGGTGCTGGCGGCGGCGTTCGACGCGATCGGGTGGAACAAGCCGGAGAGCCAGTACCGGCGGTACCTGGGCGAGCAGGAGGCCGGGACGCGTGACGTCCTGATCGCCACGGTCGACGGCGAGTTCGCCGGTTACGTCACGGTGCGCTGGGTGTCGCCGTACGAGCCGTTCGACGGGATTCCGGAGGTCCAGGACTTCAATGTGCTGCCGAAGTTCCGGCGGCGCGGGATCGGGAGCGCGTTGATGGACGCGGCCGAGGCCCTCGTGGCGGAACGCTCCCCGATCGTGGGGATCGGGGTCGGGCTCTACCCGGACTACGGCCAGGCGCAGCGGATGTACGTCCGGCGCGGCTACCTCCCCGACGGCCGCGGGCTGATCTACGACGGTCGACAGGTGCCGCCGATGGAGACGATCCGCAACGACGACAGCGCGACGCTGATGTTCACCAAGCAACTGAGGTAGCGTCGATGACGTGCGCGCCATCCAGTACTCCGTGACCGGTGAGCCCGATGTCCTGGCCCTCGTGGACAGGCCGCTGACCGAGGTCGGTCCGGGAGAAGTGCGGGTGCGGATCCACCGGTCGGGGGTCAATCCGACCGACTGGAAGTCGCGCCGCGGCAGCGAGGCCGGTACGCCGGTGCACCCGGCGCAGGTGCCGAACCAGGACGGATCCGGTGTCGTCGACGCTGTCGGCCAGGGCGTCGACGCGGCCCTCACCGGTCGCCGGGTCTGGCTCTGGGAGGCCGCGTACCAACGGCCTTCGGGAGGTACGGCGCAGGAGTACGCCGTGGTCCCGGTCCGCCATGTGGTGCCGCTGCCCGACGACGCGTCGTACGATCTCGGCGCCGCGCTCGGCGTACCGTTCCTGACCGCTCATCGATGCCTGACCGTGACCGAGGACGGCCCTGATCGCCTCGGTCCAGGCAAGCTCGCCGGCCGCACCGTGCTGGTGGCCGGCGGCGCCGGAGCGGTCGGCAACGCGGCGATCCAGCTGGCCCGGTGGTCCGACGCGACCGTGATCACCACCGTGAGCAGTCCGGAGAAGGGCAATCTGGCCGCGCTCGCGGGCGCCGACCACGTCATCGACTACAAGCAGCAGGACGTGGTCGCTGAGGTCCGCGCGATCGCACCCCACGGCGTCCACACGATCGTCGAGGTGTCGCCGGCGGCGAACGCGGCCATCGACGCCGCGGTGATCGCGCCCCACGGCTCGGTGTCGGTCTACGCGACCGACGGCGGCGCGACGATGGAACTTCCGGTGCGCGCGTCGATGGTGCCGAACGCCCGCTGGCAGTTCGTCCTGCTCTACACGGCGCCGGAGTCCTGGCGCCCGCGCGGCCTGGCCGACGTCTCGGCCGCGGTCGAGGCCGGTGCCGTCCGCATCGGCCCGGATGCCGGCCTCCCGCTGCACCACTACCCGCTCGACCAGGCTGCGGACGCTCACGCCGCCGTAGAGGACGCCATCGTCGGCAAGGTCCTCATCGACGTCATTCCAGGCTGAGGAGTTCCTCGAAGGGAACAGGTCTGCGCGAGGTGTCCTCGAGCGGATGGGACTCGGCGGAGAACAGCGGCGGGTAGATGGCAATCCCTTGGGACAAAGGGATTGCGCGGGTCTCTTCGGCCCAGGTCGGCCAGCGGAGGCCGGCGTAGAACTGCGTCGGGCCTTCGGTGAGCGACCAGAGGACGAAGTCGGTGTGCCCGACGCCGAGGCCGTCCCAGTCGAGGGTGTCCGGCGCCCAGTAGCAGACCTGACCGGGCTGGATGCCCAGCCCACCGCCGTCGACGGCGAAGCGTCCGCCGAGCACGTCGTAGGCAACAGTGAGGTACGGCGGTGGCACGGCAACCTGCTCCGGGTCGTCGAGGTTGTTGGCGGTCGCGAGATCGGGAAGACCGGAGCCACCGCCGCCGAGAATGCGCAGCCAGCCGTCGTCGATCACCAGGCCGCCGCAGTTCACCGCGAGCGCACCGAGCATCGACCGCGCGGTGACCTGCAGGCGGAAGAGGACATCTCGCCCTGCCGCCGGATCGACGGGCAGTACCGTGGCGGGGCGGGCCGCCTCCGCAAGCGCCTCCTGCAGCACGGCCCAGGCCGGATCGTCGACGTCGGCCAGTTCATCAGCAGTTCTGACGTGGGTCACCCGGCCGAGCATGCCCTACTCGGCGAGGGCAGCCAAACGTTGTTGCAGAGCGGCTGCGCAGCGGCAGGTTGGGTCGTCGGTGCACAGGAGGGCGGCGGGATCGGCTTCGACGAGCTGACGGGTCGCTGCTAGTACTGCCTGCTTGGGGATTCGCCGGACGCGGGCGTTTCCGATCTGGATTTCCTTGGTCGCAGAGCGCAGTACCGGCTCGATGGTGTCGAAGCGGTGGCTTGCGCCGGGGATGTTCGGGAGCTCGACCCACAGACCGTCGGCGGATTTCGCGTAGCGGTAGAAGCGCGAGCGGCCCAGGTGTTGCTCGGCGAGGTGGATCGTGGTGTTCGAGGTGTGGGTGACGCCGAGCAGCAGGACGTCGCCGTCGATGGCCTCGATCGGGCCGAGCGGCCAGTCGGGGCGCTGGGCTTCCAGCAGGCGTTCGGCCGCGGGGCCAACGGCCTGGTAGGAAAACAGCGGATGCTCGGTGCGGAACGGCGAGCAGGTCAGGCGGAAAGTTTCCGGAATCGTTCCGAGCCAGCGGTCGATCGGGAGCTCGGCACGGAAACTGGTTGCCTGCGACAACCGAGTGTCGAAGTCCGGCCAGTCTTCCGCGTTCCAGTAGTCGTTGTCCGGCCGAACCAGTCCTGGTGGTGCCGGGATACCGGTGAGATCCCAGGTGCCGGCGGGCATCAGTACAGTCCCGCACACCTCGGTCAGCGCCGAGCAAACCGCCTCCGCGCCACCGTCGACGTACCCGAACGAACTCAGCGACGAGTGCACAATCACCTCGGACGCCCGCCCCAGCCCAAGCTGCCGCAGCCCATCGACGAGCTCGGGTTCGGTGACGACATTCGTTGCACGCACCCCGGCAATATCTCATCCGGGACCCGGCACCGCTCGGCCTTTTCGAGGCCGATCCAGCGGCAGCGGTCTTGCGCCGACCGAAGGCGAGGAGCACCGTCAGGGGTGGGGGTGGGTGCGATGCTGCTGGTAGTCGGCGGGACCGGGGATCTGGGTGGGCGCGTGGTTCGCTTGCTGACCGCCCGGCGGAGTGACGTTCGGTGTCTGTCGCGCACCGGCACGCAGATGACCGACGCGGCCGTGGTCCGCGGCGATCTGACGGATCCCGCGAGTTTGCGCGCAGCGTGCCGCGGCGTGGAGACGGTGGTCGCGTCCGCTACCGCGATCGGACGACGGCTGGCCCGCCTGCCCGGACCCTCGATCCGCGCGGTCGACGAAGCGGGGATGCTGTCACTGGTCGACGCCGCCGAGGAGGCCGGCGTACGGCGGTTCGTGTACGTCTCGTACGCCGGGGTCGACGCAGGTCTCGGGACGCCGCTCGAACGGGCCAAGGTCGCCGTCGAGGAGCGGCTCCGGCAGGCGAAGCTCGCGCAGGTGATCGTCCGGCCGGACGCGTTCCAGGAGATTCATCTCGGCCCGGTCGGACGCTTCGACCTTGCTCGGGGCAAGGTTTCGGTGATCGGCAAGGGCGACGCCAAGGTGCGCTGGGTCGGCACGGACGACGCCGCCGCACTCGTCGCGGCGGTGGCCACCGAGCCCGAGCCGCCCGCGCTGATCGAGTTCGGCGGCCCCGAGGCGTTGAGCCGCAACGAGGCAATCGCTGTCGCGGAGGAACTCCTGCACCGCCGGATCAAGGTCACGCGGATGCCGACTCCCGCTGCGCGCCTCGCGATCCGCCTGCTCGGCAGAACCCAGGACGGCCTGGCCTCGGTCGTGGGAGGCGGCCTTCTACAATCCCTGCACGACGCGACCTGGACCGACGAACCGCTCCGCGCCCGAGGCATCGTCCCTCGTTCCCCCACCGACTTTCTCCGCGCCCAGGCGAAGCAGTACGCCACCTGACCTAGCAGGCCTGGAAGAGGCCCGTCTGCCGGTAGGCGCTGTGTAGGCGTAGGACCAGCTCCGTCGGTGGATGGAGTGGAGTTGGTGGCGTCACGAAGAAGGCAGCTTCCAGTACTTCGTCCTCGCCTGGGTTGAGGGTGCCGGTCCAGCGGCGGGTTTCGAAGCAGAGGGCGAAGCACTGGACGACATCGCCGTTCGGGTAGGTCAGCGTGTGTATGTCGGCGCGCGACACGCTCGCGAACGGGATCAGGTCCTCCTCCGCGACGACCAGCCCGGTCTCCTCGGAGAACTCGCGGGCCGCCGTACGTCGGAAGCTGTCGCCTGGTTCTGCTCCGCCCGCAGGGAGCTCCCACAGACCGGAGTCGCGACTTCTCTGGAACAGGATGCGATCGTCCGCATCCATCGCGAGAACCTGAGCTCCGGGCAGCAACAGCAGCCGGGAACCGACGTCGCGGCGGAGCTGGGCGAGGTAGGAGTCCACGGATGAGAGGGTAGGGCTGTGGACTGGGTGCGGCGGAGGGCGGGATCCCTACTGGGGCTGGGTTTGATCGGCGGGATGGTGTGGACGACGGTCGTCACGTTGTCGATGCCCGGCTGGTACGCCCCGGGTGAGGATTGCGGGCGCAAGGTCGGCGCGGTCGATGCGGTCGCGCGCACCAGCTGGTTCCCGCCGTCGGCGAGCTGCGTGTCCGGCGACGAGGTCCGCCAGTACATGTCGACCACCCGCTCGGTGGTCCTGTCCATCGTCGGCGTACTGCTGCTGATCCTGATCACGACCGGCCTGATCCTGACCGTACGACGACTGACCGGCGAGCCCGGCCCGATCAGGACCGGCGACGACCTCAAGCGCCGGCGGCGGTCGCACCTGACGTTCGGGGCCCTGGACATGGGCGTCGCGTTCGCGTTCGTCACGTTCCTGAACGCGTTCGCGATCGTGTTCGGCGGACTCCCCGGCGCGATCGTGTTCATCCTCACCGCACTCGTCGGTCTGAGCGCGTTCGGCACGATGCTCGACCGGCACATGGGCCCGCTCCCGAGCAGCGAGCTCGAGTCCCGCCGCCGCGGCACGGTCGCGGGCCTCGGGACCTTCGGCATCGTCTTCGCCGCGACCGCCGTCTCGGGCCAGCTCCCGTTCTTCCGCTTCTGGGCGGTCCCGCTCGGCGCGATCGGGTACGCCGTGATCGCCGCCGCGCAATGGTCGCGCGCCGGACGCCCTGCCGGCCTGGTTACGGAATGAACAGTCCGACCAGCTCGGCGCTGACCGCCCAAAGGCGCGCCGCCACCGCTTCGTCGTGGCTGCGCTGAGACGATCGCGCCGGCTTGCCGTTGGCGAAGTACTGACCGGTCGTCCGATCGAGGCCGGCTGCGGAAGCCAGGTGGATCGACGTGGCGGCACCCCCGGCCGGGGACTTCATGAACGGGCGCAGCAGCGGCACGAACACCCGCTGCACCCGGCCCGGGTCATCGGCTCCGAACGCCGTACTCACCAAACCCGGATGTAAGGCGTTGGCGGTGATCGCCGTGGCGTGCAACCTTCTGGCCAGCTCGTAGGTGAACAGAACGTTGGCGAGCTTGGACTGGTTGTACGCGCGGGAGCCGGAGTACGACCGGGTGCCCTGGAGGTCGTCGAAGTCGATGCGCCCGAGCGTGTGCGCGTTGGACGCGACCGTGACGACACGAGCCGCGGCGCCTTGTTCGAGCCGCTCGAGCAGCAGATAGGTGAGCAGGAACGGCGCGAGGTGGTTGACGGCAAAGGTGTGCTCGAGACCATCCGCGGTCACATGCTTGCTGTTCCAGTAGCCGCCGACGTTGTTGATCAGTACGTCGATCCGCGGCTCCCGCCGGAGCACCTCCCCGGCCAGTCGACGGACCTCCGACTGCACGGACAGATCAGCGACGAACACCTCGACGGTCCCACCGGCCGCACGGATCTCCCGCGCCGTGTCCTCGGTGCGCCTGGTGTCGCGGCCGGTGATCAGCACCCGTGCGCCCATCGACGCCAGGCCCAGCGCGGTCGCTTTGCCGATCCCCGACGTACCGCCGGTGATCAGAACTGTCCTGCCGTCCATGTGCCCGAGCATCCGCTCCCGACGCGGTTCTGTCCATCGCCGGTGCGGACACCTGATCAGCAGGGCCAGCTGGGCTCGATGTTCTGGTTCAGGTGGAAGACGTTCTCCGGGTCGTACTGGCACTTCACCCGCGCCAGCCGCTGGTAGTTCTCCTCGCCGAACCCCGCGATCACCCGGTTCTGTCCTTCGTTGCCGATGAAGTTCAGGTACACGTACCCGGTCGCCCACTCGGCCAGGTCCGAGCACACATCCCGCGCCCACCGGATGCCGCGCGCATCGTCGGCCGGATCGGACCACAACCCGAACGGGTGCACCACCCACGCCGCCTGGCGATGCGGCTGCGGCCACTTGTCCGCACCCCGCTGTACGGCGCCACCCCACGGCACGATCGCCTGTTGCGACGGTGACGGCGAGATCATGTCCGCCGCGCGGCCGGCGAACGCCTCGACCGCGGGATCGGGGAACGACGCCAGATGTTCCGCGGACCAGTAGTTCCGGAATCCCGGCGGATCGTCGAGCGCCGACTGGATGTCGGCGTACGGCATCTCGGCGACCAACTCGGCCTCCGGCTCCAGCGCGAACAGCGGCGCGAACACGTCACGCATCTCCGCCTCACTGCCGGCGTACACCGCCGCCGCACCCACGATCAGCTGCCCCTGGAGGTGATCGGGCACGAACTCCTCCGGCGGCCCGGTCAGATAGATCACGCCGCCACCGAGCTCCTCGGGCGCGCCCGAGTCGATCAGGTCCCGGTAGGCGCGCAGTACCGTCGGACCCGCCGACGCCGGCCACATCAGCAACGCCAACGTTGTCGTGGGCAACTGCTGGAGATGGAACGTCAGCGCCGTCGCGACCCCGAAGTTCCCGCCGCCCCCGTGCAGCGCCCAGAACAGCTCGCTGTTCTTCGTCTCGTCCGCGATCAGCAGCCGCCCGTCCGCGGTGACGAGCTCCACCGAGATCAGCGCGTCACAGGCGAGCCCGAACTTCCGTTCCAGCCAGCCCGATCCGCCGCCGAGCGTCAGGCCCGCGATCCCGGTCGTCGACGCCCGCCCGCCGGTCGTCGCCAGCAGGTACTTCTGGCAGGCCCGATCGAGGTCACCCCAGGTCGCGCCGCCGCCGACCCGCGCGATCCGGGCGAACGGATCGACCTGAACGCTGTTCATCCGCCGCAGATCGACGACCAGGCCGCCGTCGGTGACCGCGGTCCCGGCCACCCCGTGCCCGCCGCCGCGGACCGCGATCTCCAGCTCCCGATCAGCGCCGTAGCGCAGCGCCGCCTGGACGTCACCCACCGATTCGCACTGGGCGATCATCGCGGGACGCTTGTCGATCATCCCGTTGAAGACCGTGCGCGCCTCGTCGTACGCCGCGTCGGTGTCGCGCAGCAACAGTCCCCCGAAACCCGGTGGCCGCAGCTGTTCGGTGACTTCGGACATGGTGGATCTCCCCCTTGCTCACTCCCCCAGGCGATTCACCGATCGTCCATCGCACCCCGCCCGCGGTCAACGCCCGGCCGATTACCGCGCGATCACACGAACGGCTGTCCACCAAGGGCTTTCGCGCGATCACGCCCCGAGACGATCTGGGCTCACCCGCCGTACGTCGGTAGGGTTCGAAGTGTGACTGATGCGGCGGTGATCGGTGGTGCGGGTCAGGTCCTGACCGAGGACGAGGTGACGGCGTTCGTCGGCGGTGTCCTGGCCGGCGCGGGTCTGGAGGGCCGCAGCGTCTGCGTGATCGTCCCGGACGCCACCCGCAGCTGCCCGCTTCCCTTGCTCCTGAAGGCGGTCACGGAGGCCCTGAAGGACAGCCAGGTCACGATCCTGGTTGCCCTGGGCACGCATGCGGAGATGACGCCGGACCAGCTCCGCGAGCACCTGGGCGGTGACTACCCGAACGTGATCAACCACGAGTGGTGGAAACCCGACACGTTCGCCGACCTCGGCACGATCGGCCCCGACCGGGTCGGGGAGATCTCGGACGAGATGCTCCGCGACGAGGTCCCGGTCCGGCTCAACCGCGCCGTCGTCGAGCACGACGTGGCCCTGGTCGTCGGGCCGGTCTTCCCGCACGAGGTGGTCGGTTTCTCCGGCGGCAACAAGTACTTCTTCCCGGGTGTCGCCGGGCAGGAGGTCATCGACTTCTCGCACTGGCTCGGCGCCCTGATCACCAGCGCGAACATCATCGGTACGCCGGGCCTCACCCCGGTCCGCGCCCTGATCGACGAGGCCGCCGCGCTCATCCCGGCCGAGAAGCTTGCCCTGTCGGTGGTCGCCCAGTCCGGGACCGACGCGCTGCACGCGGTCGCGTTCGGTGACACGATCTCGTCCTGGCGGGCGGCCGCCGAGATCTCCGCGCAGACCCACGTCCGCTACCTGGAGCATCCCGTCCGGCGGGTCGTCTCGGTGATGCCGCCGAAGTACGCCGACATCTGGACCGCGGCCAAGGGCTTCTACAAGGTCGAGCCGATCGTCGCGGACGGCGGCGAGGTGATCCTCTACGCGCCGCACGTCACCCAGCTGGCCGCGATGCACCCCGAGATCGAGGAGATCGGCTACCACTGCCGCGACTACTTCGTCGGCCAATGGGACAAGTTCC
Source organism: Kribbella soli (assembly GCF_004331345.1). Lineage (GTDB taxonomy): Bacteria > Actinomycetota > Actinomycetes > Propionibacteriales > Kribbellaceae > Kribbella > Kribbella soli. The sequence continues at coordinate 606,284 of NZ_SJJZ01000001.1, forward strand.
GCGACCTGCACTGGGGCGTCCTCGCGCACTCCACGCACCTGCGCGGTGCGGGCACCTGGGACCCGGCGAACGGCGAGCACCTCCGCGTCCGGGTCACGCTCGCCACCGGCATCCCCGAGGACGTCGTCCGCCGGGCCAACCTCGACTACCTCGACCCGGCGACGGTCGACCTGGCCGCGTACGAGTCCGATCCGGAGACCTTCGTCGTACCGAACGCCGGCGAGACCCTCTACCGGCTTCAGTGACCCGCCGGTAACCTCAGGCGGTATGGCTGAGGTCGTCATCATCGGGTCCGGGTTCGCCGGGCTGTGCATGGGAATCAAACTGCAGCAGGCCGGGTGTGAGGACTTCGTCATCCTCGAGAAGGCGGACGACCTCGGCGGCACCTGGCGGGACAACACGTATCCCGGCTGCGCCTGCGACATCCCGTCGTACCTGTACTCGTTCTCGTTCGAGCAGAACCCGCGCTGGACGCGGATGTTCGCGCCCTGGGACGAGATCCTCGCGTACCTGCGGCACTGCGCGGACAAGTACGGGATCGCGGACAAGATCCGGTACGGCGCCGAGGCCACCGAAGCCGTCTTCGACGAGGCGACCGGCCGCTGGACCGTCACGGTCAACGGCGACGAGACGATCGAGACCCAGTCCCTGGTGGCCGGCGTCGGCAGCCTGCACCGGCCCAAGCTGCCGGACCTCCCGGGCCTCGACTCGTTCGCCGGTACGACGTTCCACTCGGCCGTCTGGGATCACTCGGTGGACCTGCGCGGCCGGAACGTCGCGGTGATCGGGACCGGCGCATCGGCGATCCAGTTCGTGCCGCAGATCGCTCCGCAGGTCGCCCAGCTGGACGTGTACCAGCGGACGCCACCGTGGGTCACGCCGAAACCGGACCGGGCGATCGGCCGCTGGGAACGCGGGCTGCACGCACGGTTCCCGGCCGGCCAGCGGGCTATCCGCAACGTCATCTACTGGGGTCTCGAGGGTCGTGGCGCAGGTTTCGCGGGGAACCCCAAGTTGATGAAAGGCCTGGAAATACAGGCGAAACGGCACCTGCACAAGCAGGTCACCGACCCTGAGCTACGGACGAAACTGACCCCGGACTACCAGATCGGCTGCAAGCGGATCCTGATCTCCAACGACTACTACCCCGCGCTCGCCCGGCCGAACGTCGACGTCGTCACCACGCCGATCACGCGGGTCACCCCGAACGGCGTGGTCACCGCCGACGGCACCGAACGGGCCTGCGACACGATCGTGCTCGGCACCGGCTTCGACGTCTCGGCGAACCTGACCCGGATGCCGATCCTCGGCAAGGACGGTGTCGACCTCGCCGACCACTGGAAGCGCAACGGGATCGGCGCGCACCTCGGCATCACGGTCTCCGGGTACCCGAACCTGTTCCTGCTGGTCGGCCCGAACACGCTCCTCGGCCACTCCTCGATGGTGTTCATGATCGAGGCCCAGGTCCGGTACGTGATGCAGGCCCTGCACCTGCTCCGGCGGCGCAACGCGTCGTACGTCGAGGTCCGCGAGGAGGTCCAGGAGCGGTTCGTCGATACCGTCCAGGGCGAACTCGGCTCCACCGTCTGGCAGTCGGGCTGCACCAGCTGGTACCTGGACGCGGCCGGGCGTAACTCCACGATCTGGCCGGAGTGGACGATGTCGTACTGGCGCCGCACCCGGCGGCTCGATCCAACGGACTTCGCAGTAGTCCACTAGGGGATGACCCGGACTCCTTCAGTAGGAGTCCGGGCGGCCCGGCGTACGACCTTGGGATGAAGGAAAGACCGATCCGGAGGCCGATGTTTCGCGGGCACCGCTGAAGGACTCTTGAGACATGGAAATCCTTCAGATCGCCGGAGCGGCAGTCATCGTGATCGGCATCGTGATCACGGCGCTGATCGCCATCATCCCATCAGTTGTAGACCGATAAGGTCAGTCGGCGGACAAGTGGACCAGTAGGTCCTGCCGGGTCAGTACGCCCACCGGCTTGCCGTCGTCCAGCACCATCAGGGCGTCCCTACCCTCGAGCAGCTCGACCGCCTTCGTGACCGGTTCGCCCGCGCCCAGCGACGGGAGCGCCGCGTCCATGTGCTGCTCGACCATGTCGGCCAGCCGCGCCTTGCCGGAGTACAGGGCGTCCATCAACGTCCGCTCCGACACCGCGCCGGCCACCTCGGCCGCCATCACCGGCGGCTCCGCACGGACGACCGGCATCTGCGAGACGCCGTACTCGCGGAGGATCGCGACCGCCTCGGCGATCGTCTCGTGCGGGTGGGTGTGCACCAGCGGCGGCAGGCTGCCGTCCTTGCCGGCCAGCACGTCACCGAGCGTCGTGCCCTGCTTGGTGTGCGCGAGGAAGCCGTACTGCGCCAGCCAGTCGTCGTTGAACACCTTGGTCAGGTAACCGCGGCCGCCGTCCGGCAGCAGGACGACGATGACGGCTTCGGGGTCATCCACCTCGTGCGCCAGCCGGATCGCGGCCGCGGCGGCCATCCCGGCCGAGCCGCCGACCAGCATCGCCTCCTCGCGGGCGAGCCGACGGGTGAGCGCGAACGAGTCCGCGTCCGACACCTCGATGATCCGGTCGCAGATGTTCCGGTCGTACGTCTCCGGCCAGAAGTCCTCGCCGACACCCTCGACCAGGTACGGCCGGCCGGTGCCGCCGGAGTACACCGAGCCCTCGGGGTCGGCGCCGACGATCTGCACCTTCCCGCCGGAGACCTCCTTGAGGTACTTGCCGGTGCCGGTGATCGTGCCGCCGGTGCCGACGCCCGCGACGAAGTGCGTGATCTTGCCGTCGGTCTGCTCCCAGAGCTCCGGGCCGGTGGTCTCGTAGTGCGAGCGCGGGTTGTTCTGGTTCGCGTACTGGTTCGGCTTCCAGGCGCCCTCGATCTCGCGGACGAGACGGTCGGAGACGTTGTAGTACGAGTCCGGGTGCTCAGGGGCGACCGCGGTCGGGCAGACCACGACGTCGGCGCCGTACGCCTTGAGCACGTTGCGCTTGTCCTCGCTGACCTTGTCCGGGCAGACGAAGACGCACTTGTAGCCCTTCTGCTGGGCGACCATCGCGAGCCCGACACCGGTGTTGCCGGAGGTCGGCTCGACGATCGTGCCGCCGGGCTTGAGCTCGCCGGAGGCCTCCGCGGCCTCGATCATCCGGACCGCGATCCGGTCCTTCACCGAGCCGCCCGGGTTGAAGTACTCGACCTTGGCGAGCACCAGCGGCTTCGCGCCGTCTGTCGTTTTCGTCAGCCGCACCAGCGGGGTGTTGCCGACCAGGTCCAGGAGTGATTCTGCGTAGCGCACGTTCTTCACTGTAGTGATGCGCGCGTCTTTCCCCTATTTTCACTTGCGTCGGCGTAACAGCGTGTAATCCTTGTACCCATGAGTAGAGCCAGGGCAGCCAAGAAGCTGGCCCAGGCCGCAGCCTACGGGGGCGGGGGACTCGGACTCATCGGTGCCACGTTGTATGGCGTACTGACCGCTGAGGCCGAGTATGCGAAGCGCGTGATCGGACCGGCGAGGTTCTACCCCACTTCAGGCGACGGCCTGTACGGCCGGTATCCAGGACATCCGATCACCTTCGCCATGCTGGGCGACTCCAGTGCCGCGGGGTACGGCACCGAGTCGCCGGACGAGACACCCGGGGTGATTCTCGCCTCCGGTCTGACCGACCTCGCCGAACGTCCCGTCCGGCTGGTCGACGTGTCCAGGACCGGGGCGAAGTCGACGGACCTGGCGGCTCAGGTGGACGCCGCCCTGCAGGACGGTCCGCACGTGGCCGTCATCCTGATCGGCGTCAACGACGTGAAGGCCAAGATGCCCCCGTCGACCTCGGTCAGATTGCTGGCCACCGCCGTCCGCCGGTTGCGCGCCGCGAACTGTGAGGTGGTGGTGGGTACCTGCCCCGACCTGGGCGTGGTCCGGACGATCATGCCGCCGCTGCGGCAGGTCGCCCGGTCCTGGAGCCACCGGCTGGCCGCCGCTCAGACCATCGCAGTCGTCGAAGCAGGCGGCCGCTCCGTGTCGTTGGGCACGCTGCTCGGCGAGGTGTTCCGCACCAACCCGACGATGTGGGGCCGGGACAACTTCCACCCGTCGGCCACCGGGTACGCCGCCGCGTCGGCCGCACTGTTGCCGTCGGTGGCGGCCGCGATGGGCGTCGGCACCGAGTCGTTCGTGCACCCGGAGCTGTTCCGCGGCGAAGCGATCCTGCCGATCGCGGAGGCCGCCGTACAGGCTGCTCGCCGGGCGGGCACCGAGGTCGCGGCCACTGAGGTCGGCGGTCGAGAGCGCGGCCCGCGAGGTCGATGGGCGGCGCTGCGACACCGGCGCCGGCACCCCAAGGCCGAGGTCGACCGCGTCGAGGACCACACCGAGGAAACCCCGGACACCGTGCCCGTCGGTCAATAGTTGTTGGCTTGTGCGTCCGCTGAGCGGGGACTTTCATGTCGGGAGTCTTGCCTCCGGGCGGCCATGTGGTGCACAGTCGATAACGACGCGATACCCCGATAACGGGAGGCGAAGATGGGCTTGAACCACTCCGAAGAGACGCATCAGCGTTTGGTGGAGGCTGTGCCCAGATGCACCGGACGCGCAATGACCGAGTGGTTCCAGCTGATGAACGACGGACCGTCGTTCCTGCGCTTCGACGACAGAGTGAGATGGCTCGCCGGCGAGTACGCACTCGCGCACGGGCACGCTACCGCCATCGTCCACGAATTCGACCTGGTCAAGGCGCATCGGCGAATGGGCTGAGCCGCAAAGGAGTCGACTAGAAGACCTGCCCTTTCAGGTGGAGGGGCAGGTCTTTCACGTTCTGATGACCACCTCGTTGCCCTCCGGATCGGCAACCAGGTAAGGCTTCTCGGACAGCAGCCGCCCACCCGCTGACAACGCTGCCTGCACCCTGTGCGCCACCGAATCCTCCGGTACAGCGAGCTCGAAGTGGATCCGATTCCGCTGCCGCCGGGGCTCCTCCAGCTGCTGGAAGAACAGCACCGGGTTCAAGCGCCGCGGGTCGTAGATGTCCGAGAGAAACGGCCGGTCGTCTTCCGCATAGCCCAGCAGCGCCGCCCAGAACGCCCGGACCGCCGCCACGTCGAGCGCGTCGATCCCGAACTGCACGAACCGCAACCGCGTCGGGTCCGCTCGCAGCCCGAGCTCCTTCGCCGCGGCCTCGACCTGCGTCGCCAGCGCGATGAACTTCGGGTCCGCGCCGTCGGTGTCCTCCCACTGGTCCTTCCCGCTGTCGATCACGACGCCTTCCGCCCGTACGTCGATCATCAGCGGAATGCCCGCGGCATCAGCCAGTTCAGCCACGGTGGTCGCCAGCTGCGCCGGTGCGGACGTCGGGTAGAACGTCATCGCGGCGAACAGCGCCAGCCAGTCGGTCGTCCCCGGCAGCGGGTCCCCTGGTACCAGGTCGACCTCGTTCCCCTCGTCGTCGGGCAGCATCACGCCGAATGCCCCGGACGGCTCCCGACCCGTCACCTCGCGCGCCTCGGTCACAGCGGCCGACGGCCGGACCACGTCGACGTGGATCCGGTTCCGCAGCGGTCGCGGCTCCGCGAGACGCCGTACCGTGAACGTCGGGTCCCTCCGCAGCGGATCCGAGCCCAGGACGGCGTCCCAGAATGGCTGCACCGCGGCCGGATCGGACGCCTCGATCACGACGTCGAGGGTCTGGACGCCTGCCGGGTTCGCGGTCAGGCCGAGCTCCTGGGCCGCGGCTGCCACCAGGGCGTTGTCAGCAGCCCGGACCCGTACGCCGGTGGACCGGACGTCTGCATCCGGCATTCCGTGCTGCGCGAGGCGTTCGGCGAGCGCGGCGCCCGCGGCGTGCGAGGGAGCGTCGTACCAGGCAGTGGTCATGGAACCACCGTAGAACCGGAACCGGACGACCTGCGTCCGAAATGCCGGAAGGGCCGGCCCACCTGGACCGGCCCTTCCGTTGTTCGGTACCCGCTGTCAGTCGCCGCCGCGGAGGATGGCGAGGATCCGCAGGATGTTCCAGTACAGCCAGACCAGGGTGACGGTCAGGCCGAACGCGGCCCGCCAGGCCTCGTTCTGCGGGGCGCCCTGGCGGACACCCTGCTCGATCATGTCGAAGTCGAGGATCAGGTTGAACACCGCGAGGCCGGCGCCGAGCGCGGCGAACAGCAGGCCCATCGGGCCCATACCGCTGATGCCGGTGTTGATCCCGACGAGGCTCAGGACCAGGTTGATCAGCAGCACACCCGCGAAGCCCGCCGTACCGATGATCACCATCTTGGTGAACTTCGGCGTCACCTTGATCGCGAAGTACTTGTACGTCGCCAGCGTCAGGCCGGCCGTCACCATCGTGGCCAGCACGGCCTGCACGATGATCGCGGAGTCACCGACCCAGCCGGCGATGAACTTGCTGCCGATCCCGAGGAACACGCCCTCGGCGACGGCATACAGCATCAGCAGCACCGGGTTCACCTTGCGGGAGAACGACAGCACCATGGCGAGCGCGAACCCGACCAGCGCGCCGGCGAGGAACGCCGGCGTGACCAGAGTCGTCGGGACCGTCCACCAGGCCACCGCGGCAGCCGCCACGACCACGCCCAGGGTGATGGCGGTCTTGACGATCACATCGTCCAACGTCATGGGGCGGCTCGAGGCCGGAGCCCCCGGGTACTGCTGCTGCGGCGGCATACCCGATCCGCCGTAGCCCTGTGGGCTCTGCTGACCGTACGGAGCGGCCCCCGGATAGGCCTGGCCGTGGCCAGGCGCGAACGCACTCGACCGGTTCAGCACCGGGTTACTGCTCTGCATCTCTTCCTCCTGATGACCCACATCCGGGGCCGTATCGAGATACTACGATCCCACCCTTAACAACGTCTGAGAATCCATCAACCATTCCGCACCGAAAATCGGCGAATATCCATCGCTTCCCGATGTATTTGCCTTCAATACAAGGTTCAGATGTGCGGGCGGGCGGGTTCCTGGGTGGCGAGGGCGGCGCCGACCTGGTCGGCGAGGGCTACGGCTACCAGGCGTTGTTCCAGGTCGGGGCGGGCGATCCGGCTCGCGGCGGTGAGGAGGAAGCGGCCGCGGGGTTCGCCGGCGTGCTGGACGGTGAGTTCGATCTCGGCGTTCGTCGGCAGGCCGTCGCGTTCGACCTTCAGGACGTGCGATCCGCGGGTCACGGAGCCGTCCGGATTCAGCCGCGGCGCCTGGGTCTGCTTGCTGCCGGCAACGAACTTCGCACCGTCGATCCCCAGTACGGCGGTCAGCTCGGCGCGCACCTGGTCGATCAGGTCGTCGGTCGACCCGCCGGCCGCAACCGCCTGCGAGGTGGTGATCACCCCGTCCAGGTACCCGGCGCGCCGGGACGCCTTCGCTTGTTGCTCCCGGCCCCAGATCGCGATCTGCGTCACCGCGATCCCGATCACCAGCAACAGCACCGCCTGCTCGACGTCGTTACTGCTGTTGATGGTGAAGCTGTCGTACGGCACGGTCAGGAAGAAGTCGAACCACACCGCGCTCGACACCGCCGCGATCACCCCGGCGAGCCGGATCCCGAACACGGCCACCGCCACGATCACCACAACCAGCAGCAACGCCGCGTTCGCGTTGTCGAAGTGCGCCCGGAACGGCGTCAGCAGCGCACACACCGCCGGAGGCGCCAGCACCGAGGCCGTCAGTACCGGAGTTCGATAGTTCTCCACCCCTCTATTGATGCGCACCGCCCGCACCGGATCAACAGTTCTCACAAAGGTCTGTCATCCGTACCGTGGTCGCATGCCCGAGATCGCCCGCATCCGGCCCGCCGAGGACGCCGACGAGCGCGGCACGCTGACCGGCCTGCTCGACTTCCTCCGCGCAACCGTCGAACTCAAAGCCACCGGCCTGACCGACGAGCAGGCGTTCGCCCGCCCGGTCCACCCGTCCGCGCTCACTCCGGGCGGAATCGTCAAGCATCTGACCGGGGTCGAGCGGTTCTGGTTCGCGATCGACTTCGCCGGACAGGACATCGCGTGGCCCTGGACGGAGGAGGATCCGCACGGCTCCTTCCCGATCGAGCCCGGCGACACGCTCGACTCGATCCTCACGGCGTACCGCACCGAATGCGCCCGCTCCCGGGAGATCGTCGCGGCCAACTCGCTCGACGATCGGGCGCGCTCGGCGGAGGGCCTGACCTTCACGCTCCGCTACGCGCTCGCCCACATCATCGAGGAAACCGCCCGCCACCTCGGCCACCTCGACCTCCTCCGCGAATCCACCGACGGCCTGACCGGCGAATAACCGGCCCTGGTGGTTCATCGAGTCGTGGGTTTCGGCGGCCAAACGCAGCCTCGACCCACGACTCGCCGTTCCCGTGGCCGACCAAACGCCACGACTCGACGCAATGCAGGTCGACGTACGCCGTGCGCCAGCCCTCCGACCGAGCAGCGCCCGGAACTGCACCTCGCGCACACGAACGGATAACCCCTCGTGTTGGGGGTTCTCCCCTGGCATGCGAGGGGAGAACCCCCAACGCGCGGGGATATCCGTTCGTGTGACTGGTCCGTGAGCGGTGCCCCGGGAGCCGGGGAACTGAGGGCTGGGCGGTGGGGAGGATTGCTTCCCGCCGGGCAGGGTTCCTCCCCACTCACCTCCGAATAATCCGTCGCCCTCGGACAATCGCCTGCGTAAGTTGCCTCGTATGTACCGAATCCGACTGGCTACGGTCGCGGACGTCGTGTTCCTGGCTGAGGTGACGCTGGCTGCCACCCGCGCGCAGGGCCGGCTGGCCGCGGACTTCGACGAGCCCGCCTGGCTGGCCGGTTTCGAGACCTGGAGCCGGGAGTCGATCGAGGATCCCGCTACCGATCTGTACGTCGTCGAGGTCGACGGTAGCCGCGCCGGGCGCCTGCGAGTCAGTCGTACGCCGGAAGCCGTCGAGTTGAACGGGATCCAGCTCCACCCGGACATCCAGAATCGCGGCATCGGTACGGCGATCATCACCGCGCTGCAGTCCGAGGCCGCGCGGTACGGCGTACCGCTGAAGCTGAACGTCGAGCGGGACAACCCGAACGCGCGCCGCCTGTACGAGCGCCTCGGGTTCACGAAGACCGGCGAGGATGGAGCTGAGGACGTCATGCAGTGGTCGAAGGCCGCGGAGCAGAACCGGTTGTGGAACGCGGACGTCGCGCAGCGGTACGACACGCCTGGCGACGGGATGTTCTCGGCGGACGTGCTCGGGCCGACGGTCGAGCGGCTGGCCGGACTCGCCGACGGTGGGCGCGCGCTCGAGTTCGCGATCGGCACCGGGCGGGTCGCCGTACCGCTGTCGGAGTACGGCGTACCGGTGAGCGGGATCGAGCTGTCGGACGCGATGCTCGAACAGTTGCGGACGAAGGCCGACGCGGAGACGATCCCGGTCGTCTCCGGCGACATGGCGACGGCGCGCGTACCGGGTGAGTTCACCCTCGTTTACCTGGTCTACAACACGATCTCGAACCTGCTGACCCAGGAGGAGCAGGTCGCCTGCTTCCGGAACGCCGCCCGCCACCTCTCCCCCGGCGGCCGCTTCGTGATCGAGCTCTGGGTCCCCGAACTGCGCCGCCTCCCACCCAGCCTCCCCGCCACCGTCGGCGTCGCCGATCCCGGCTACATCCTGCTGGACACGTACGACGTACTGAAGCAGCACGTCGTCTCCCACCACTTCCACTTCGGCGAAGGCACCGAGGCCCAACTCTTCCGCTCCCCGCACCGCTACATCTGGCCCGCCGAACTCGACCTGATGGCCCAACTGGCCGGCTTCACCCTCGAATCCCGCCACGCCGACTGGACCAACACCGAGTTCACCGCCGACTCCCCCTCCCACATCTCGGTCTACCGCCTACCGCCCACATAACACAGGCTGGTGCCCGTGACCTCAGATCCGCTGTTCACCCGCCTCGCCCCGGTCCTGAACGTCTCCGACCTGCCCGCGGAACGTGCGTTCTACGAGAAGCTCGGCCTTCCGGTGATCTACGAAGGCCCGGAGTACCCGGATTTCATCGCCTTCGGGACCGACTCCGTGCACTTCGGCATCCAGCAGGCCTCCGCGCCGAACGACCCGCCGAGTGTCCTCACCTGGCAGATCGCCGTCTCCGACGTGGACGCGGCCGCCGCCCGCTGCCGCGAGGCCGGGCTCGACTTCGAGCTGGAGCAGAACGACCCCGCCCCCGGCTGGACCTACCGCCGGCTCCTCCTCCGCACGCCAAGCGGCTACCGCCTGGCGCTGGAGGGCGAGTCCGAATAGCTGGGCAGTCAGCGGGCGGTGTTCGGGTAGCCGCCTAGTTGTTCGAGGACGTCCAGCCAGTCCATGACGACGTCGGATTCGACCATCACGCCGTTCGCGAACCTGTCCAGGGACATGCCTCTGAAGGTCACGCGCTGACCGGTCGCGGGGACTCCGAGCCACTCGCCCCGGTGCGTGCCTTGATAGTCGAAGCGGACTGCCAGCCGGTCGCCCTCGACGACTCGCTCCGCTGAGGTGCATGCGTAGTCCGGAAAGGCCTCGCGGATCTCTCCGATGCCTTTCTTGAAGTCGGCTGCCAGCTCAGAGCTCATCAGCGCGTCGAGTGCCCCCAGGTCACCCGCGCCGATCGCATCGGTGATTGCCTCGTCGATGCGCACCATCTCGTCGCGGTTCATGACCCTCCCCTTCCCCTCGTTGCGACGCTAGGACGCCCCGGACAGCCCGGCAAGGGCTGGCTTGCGGTTGTGTGTCGGGGGTGGTGGGTACCGCTCGAGGGACCCCACCATGAAGAGATGAGAGCTCCCTCGGGCAGGGGATGTTCGGTGGGTGAGATCACTCTCGGGAGGGTTTGTGAAATCTTTCACGAGCGTTTAGCGTTGAAGCGAACATGAAGTCTGAGAACCACTCAGGGAGAGTGAACCGCATGACAGCCCAGGTGCCGCACATCCTCGTCGTCGGAGGCGGTTACGTCGGGATGTACACCGCGTACGGCCTGCGCCGCGCCGCCCGCAAGGGCCGGATCCGCGTGACCGTGGTCGACCCGCGGTCGGTAATGACCTACCAGCCGTTCCTGCCGGAAGCCGCGGCCGGTTCGGTGGAGCCGCGGCACGTCGTGGTGCCGCTGCGCAAGACTCTCAAGGGCTGCCGGGTGGTGACCGGACGCGTGACGGGGATCGATCACGCGCACAAGGTCGCCAAGGTGATGCCCGAGGAGGGCCCGGAGTACGAGCTGGCCTACGACCAGGTCGTGGTCGCGCTCGGTTCGATCGCCCGTACGCTGCCGATCCCCGGCCTGGCCGAGGAAGCGACCGGGTTCAAGAACGTCGAAGAGGCGATCGCGCTGCGCAACAAGGTCCTGGACCGGCTCGACGTCGCGTCGTCGCAGCCCGACCCGGCGCTGCGCAAGTCCGCGCTCACCTTCGTCTTCATCGGCGGCGGGTACGCCGGTGTGGAGGCGTTCGCCGAGCTCGAGGACATGGCCCGCTACGCCACCCGCTACTACGACAACATCAAGCCCGAGGACATGCACTGGGTCCTCGTCGAGGCCACCAACCGGATCCTTCCGGAGGTCGGCCCGGATCTCGGCAAGTACACCGTGGACCAGCTCCGCAAGCGGAACATGGACATCCGGCTGGAGACCCGGCTCGAGTCCTGCGAGAAGGGCCACGTGATCCTCAGTGACGGCGACGAGTTCGACGCCGACACGATCGTCTGGACGGCCGGTGTAAAGGCGAACCCGGCGCTCGCCGCGACCGACTTCCCGCTGGACGAGAAGGGCCGGGTCAAGACGCTGCCGAACCTGCGGATCGAGGGTGTCGACGACGCCTGGACCGCCGGCGACAACGCCGCCGTACCGGACCTGACGAGCGAGACCGGTGCGTACTGCGCTCCGAACGCGCAGCACGCCGTACGGCAGGCCAACCGGCTGGCCGCGAACATCCTGCGGGTCGTCGACGGTCAGCCGCCGCAGGACTACAAGCACAAGTACGTCGGCTCGGTCGCGAGCCTCGGCCTGCACAAGGGTGTCGCCCAGCTGTACGGCGTGAAGGTGAAAGGCTGGCTGGCCTGGTTCCTGCACCGGACCTACCACGTGTCCCGCGTACCTACCCTGAACCGGAAGGCCCGCGTCATCCTCGACTGGACCCTGGCGCTGTTCTTCCGCCGCGAGGTCACCAGCCTCGGCAGCCTGCAGACGCCGAACGAGGAGTTCCGCCGGGCGACCCAGTCGTAGCCCGTCACTTGATCGGCCGGGCCCCCAACTCGCCGGGGGCCCGGCCTTCTTTTCGCGGTCCCGCTCTGCGACGCTGTGCGCGAGTGTCTGGAGGGGGACATGAGTAAAGCGATGCTGCCGCCGCGCTGGTTCATCCGCGCGGCCTGGAAGGTCCACCGAGGTCTCTACAACGCCAGCAATGGCCGCAAAGGTCTCTCACGACCGCGGGGCAAGAAATACGGCCTGTTGCGGCTCACGGTGCCCGGCCGGCGGACCGGGGAACCGCGAAGCGTGATTCTCGGGTACGTCGAGGACGGGCCGAACCTGGTCACCCTCGCGATGAACGGATGGGGCGCGCCGGAACCTGCCTGGTGGCTGAACCTGCTGGCCCATCCGGACGCCGACGCGGTGCTCACCGACGGGCAACGACCGGTCCGCGGACGCCCCGCCGAGGGCGAGGAACGTCAGCGGCTCTGGGCCCGCTGGCAGGAACTCGACAAGAACCTCGACGAGTACGCCGATCGCCGCCCGAGAACGACCGCGGTGGTGGTGCTCGAACCGCGCTAGTCGTGGTCAGTCGTGGTTAGCCGTGGTTAGTCGTGGTTAGTCGTGCAGCATCCCGGCGTCGTGGACGAGGAGGGCGATCTGGACGCGGTTGTTCAGGTCGAGTTTCGTGAGGATGCGGGACACGTGCGTCTTCACGGTCGGGATGCTGAGGTAGAGGGTCGCGCTGATCTCGGCGTTCGACTTCCCCTCGCCGACGGCGACGGCGATCTCGCGTTCGCGGTCGTTCAGGTCCGCGAGCCGGGCGGTGGCCTTGGTCTTGCGGTCGTCCTGGCCGGAGTCTGCGACGCGGGTGATCAGGCGTTTGGTGACGGCCGGTGAGAGGACGGGCTGCCCGGCGGCGATCCGGCGTACCGACTCGACGATCTCGGCTGGCGGGGTGTCCTTCAGGATGAACCCGGCGGCGCCGGCGCGGAGGGCGCGCAGGACGTGTTCGTCGGCGTCGAAGGTGGTGAGGATGACGACCTCAGGTGCGCCCGAGCGGCGCCGTACCGCTTCCGTCGCGGTGAGGCCGTCGGTGCCGGGCATCCGGATGTCCATCAGGATCACGTCCGGCGCGAGCCGGTCGATCAGACCGTGTACGCCGGACCCGTCACCGGCCTCCCCGACCACCCGGATGTCCTCGGCGCCGCCCAGCATCAACTTCAGCCCGGCCCGCAGCAAAGGATCGTCGTCGACGATCAACACCCGAATGGTCATGCGGGCCACGGTAGCCAGGCGTACAGGCGGAAGTCGCCTTCGGGGGTGCGGCCGTGTTCGACGCGGCCTTCGACCAAGGCGGCGCGTTCGCTGAGGCCCTTCAGACCTTGGCCGTCGCCGCGCCGCCGGTTCGGCGCCGGATTGCGCAGTTCGACGGACAGTCCGTTGCCTGGGGCACCGGTCACGCTGATCGACACCGGCTCGCCCGGCGCGTGCTTCACCGCGTTCGTCAGACCTTCCTGCACGATCCGGTACGCCGTACGCCCGACGTGCTCCGGCATCGCACCCGGCGCTTCGAGTGTCAGCTCGACCGGAATGCCGGCCTCCCGCGAACCCTCCACGAGCGCGGGCAGGTCGGCGAACGCGGGCTGCGGGAGCTCGCCGACCGGAGCCCGCAGTACGCCGATCACCTCGCGGAGATCCTGCAGCGCCTGGTGCGCGCTCGCCCGGATGATCTCGGCAGCGCCGGCCACCTCTTCGGTGGACGCGTCCGGGCGGTACGCCAGCGCGCCGGCATGCACGCTGAGCAACGACAACCGATGCCCGAGTACGTCGTGCATCTCGCGGGCGATCTCCTCGCGTGCCCGGAGCTGCGCCTGCTCGGCCTGCAGCGTCGCCACCGTCTCAGCCCGATCCGCCCGGTCCCGCAGCGTCTGCAGGAGCTGACGCCGGGACCGGATGTAGAACCCCCAGCCCGCCATGGCGGCGTACAGAGTGATGCCGATGACGAGCTGCGTCTTCCAGTCGTCCTTGTGCCGCACCTGGAGATAGCTGAGCGTGGCGACGCAGTTCACCGCGAAGACCCAGATCGATGTCCGCCACGGCTTGTGGACCGCGACGGTCATGAACAGCACCAGCGTCGCCCCGGCCGCGGCATCGGCGTACACCGAGACTGCAGCCCCGAGAAGCGCCAACGGGACGGTCCAGCGGCGCCGGAACCACAAGGTCAGGCACAGCACCATGCCCGACCAGAGGTCGACCGCGAGCAACGTCTGCGACACCGGGTCGGACTCACCCTCGCTGTAGGCGAGAAGCCCGATCAGAACTGCCAGCACGAACGACACGCTGTCCACGACCCAGTTCCGGGCAGTACGGCGTGAGCTCATGCCTTGAATGTAGCGGTGAGTAAGCGATCTCCGGGGCGGGTGCGGGTGTCCGGATACCGAAGTCGGTGCGATCGGGTACTTAGGTCGGCGGTAGGTTGCCGGGCATGAGTCAGCTCGCTGTCACCGTCATCGGCCCGGACCGCCCGGGAATCATCGCCGACGTCACCGAGGCCCTGGTCGGTACCGGGGTCAACCTCGAGGACTCGACCATGACGCTGCTGCGCGGCCACTTCGCGATGATGATCGTCTGCGCCGGGCCGTTCGACGAGGTGAAGTCGGCGCTCGAGCCGCTGCGGGGCGAACTCGTCATCACGGTCCGCAAGATGGGCCCGGAGCACGAGCACGCGCCGATCGGTGCGCCGTACATGCTGAGCGTCCACGGCGCGGACCGGCCCGGGATCGTGGCGGCGGTGACGCGGATGATCGCGGCCGCCGGAGGCACGATCACGGACCTGGCGACGCGGCTGAGCGGCGGGCTGTATGTGCTGACCGCCGAGGTCGAGCTGCCGCCGACGGCGGAGCTGGAGATGCTGGACCGGGCGCTCGAGATCACCGCCGAGGAACTCGGAGTGGGCGTCACGCTGCGCCCGGCCGAGAGCGACGAACTGTGATCACGGATTGGTCCCCTGCACGTCTGGATGTCCAGGGTGCTGTTCTCGAGGTCGTCCGCGCGCCGCACCCCGTGCTCGCAACGGAGAGCGCGGAGGTGGACCCGCTCGACCCGGAGATGATCCAGCTCGCCGCGGATCTCGTGGCGACCATGCGGGTCTCCCCCGGGTGCGTCGGTCTCGCGGCACCGCAGGTAGGTGTTGCGGCGCAGATGTTCTCGCTCGATGTAACCAATCACCCGAAGACGCGTACCTGCCACGGCGTCTTCGTGCTGTGCAACGCGGTCGTCGTCGAGGCCTCGCGCAATGAGAAGGCGCGCGAGGGGTGCATGTCGGTGCCGGACTTCACCGGCGACGTCAAACGCGCGACCCGGCTGACGGTCACCGGAGTCCTCCCCGGTACGACGGACGAGGTCACGATCACCACCGACGCGTTCGAGGCCCGCGCGCTCCAGCACGAGATCGACCACTGCAACGGGCAGCTGTTCCTGGACCGGGTAGCCGGCGCCCACGCCGTGTACCCCCGAAAGACCTACCAGTAACGAGTACCCTCATCCCGAGCCTCCAGCCCGGGTGGCGGAACGGCAGACGCAGCGAGCTTAAACCTCGCGGCCCTAACAGGCATACGGGTTCGAATCCCGTCCCGGGCACCATGAACTGACCTGCAAAGATAACCAAGCCGGAATATAAGCAGCGATTGCATCAGTCGTGCGATGGTTGCACTAGCGGTTGCAGTTGCCTGCCCGATCATGCCCACAGCGCCTTTCCAATCTTGGCCGCAGTGTCCTCAGCCAGCTTGCTCGTCACGTGCGTGTAGCGCTTGGTCACTGCCAAGGTCGAGTGCCCGAGGATCTCCTGCACCACGCGGATGTCGACGCCCTGCTCCAACAGCAGCGTCGCAGCCGTATGCCGTGCGTCATGAGGACGAGCATCCCGAAGGCCGGCCGCCTGGAGCATGCCCAGTCTTCCAACTGATCTCCGGCCGCAAGACGTCCTGCCGACTGTGCAGCCTTCTGAGCCCGCAGATGCGGGATCAACTGCTCCGGAAAGGCGTTCCACCTGGTCTGCCCGCCCTTCGGTGGACGGAATTCCCACTCGCCTCCCTGCCGCTCGGCGCAGTACTGAGCCGCGCTGTCAATCTCCCGATGATGATCAGGC
This sequence comes from Kribbella soli, assembly GCF_004331345.1. Lineage (GTDB taxonomy): Bacteria > Actinomycetota > Actinomycetes > Propionibacteriales > Kribbellaceae > Kribbella > Kribbella soli. The sequence continues at coordinate 622,610 of NZ_SJJZ01000001.1, forward strand.
TGTACCTCCTCAACGAGAAGGAGGCCTTCTTCGGCTTCTATCCCGTCGTTGAACGGGAGGTACCGATACATGAGAAGACACGCCCATCTCCGAATTGGCCGGTAAAGACACTGTGCTCTTCCATCACTCCATGAGCGGCGACGACCGAACCACTGCCTCGCAGTACGTCGACCAAGCCCGCATCCGGTTCAACAGTCTCTGGGGCACCATCAGCAGGACCACAGCCCATGACCACCGACTCCCCCGCCTCGGTCCTACGCGCGCAACCCAAGCCGTCCTCCTGGACTTCGACGGCCAATCTCCGCACGCCATCCCCGCACCTGACGTCTCGGACGAACTGCGCGCATTCATCTGAGACGCCATTGACGAGCTCCCACGAAGTATCGTGGATGCCAACGGATTGGCGGACCAGGTTGATCATGTCCTAGCACGTGATCCCGAATACGTTGATCGCATGAAGCCGAGCCCGCACCTCCTGCAGCGAGCAACGGAAAATTCTTGGCAGGGATTCGGCTGGGTGCGCGCTGATTAGCAACCAAGTCAGCGATGTCATGGCTGGTGTCACCGCCGGTGCGCGACGTATTGGGTTCACCAATACGCCAGGCAAACGTCCAGGACCTGACGAACGCTGGAACTGATGCCGTGGCCGGCAGCATGATGGGGTTCGCGGCCGATCTTTCGAACCAGGCGGGTACCTGAGAATGACAGGCCACTCGAGGAGTGAAGCGGGGCAGGTGACTCAGATGCCAAGGTCTGACAGACTGCGTAGGCTGAGTTACGACCAAGCTCGCGATGGCGGACCCGCTGACAGCGGCAGAGAGATAGGACATGGCTGTGGGGGACCTTGTCAGCGGACGACGGCCAGCAACACTCAAAGATGTTCAGAGCGGGAGCGATCTCCTATTTGCATCACAGCGCTGCGACAATCTCGTCCTCAATAAACTCAACATTAGCCATTCGACGTTTATTAACATCAGCTTTCTGCGCACAAAGATCACCGGCTCGGAATTCCAAAACTGCGTGTTCGAGGAATGCTATTTCCGGCGGGCTGATATTAAGCGAAGTCAGTTTGTCGGGTGTCGCTTCATAAATTGCACGTTCGACTACATCGGCATCACCGATGTAGATTTCCGGTTCGCCGATTTCCGCAACACCGCCCTTCCTTTCAAGGAAGCTCGGCGCAACGCACCACCGGAACACAATCTACGGCAAGATCTATTCTCGAACCTCTCCAGGGCTGCGACACTGTCCGGGGATGAAGTTGAAGCACGCAAGTACCGGCTAGCAGCAATTGAGGCGGAGAATGAGAACCTAAAGGCGGCGATTCTGGGGGAATCTGCATGGCACAAGGAGCACTACGACCTCGTGCGACGCGCTGAGTCGGTCATTCGACTCGGATGGCACTACTTGAATAAATATCTATGGCGGCACGGCGAGAGCGCTGCAGTGTTATTCGCTAGTGCAATTGTCGTGACTCTACTCGTTTTCCCGGTTCTCCTCTACTTCGATCGGGATAGCTTCAATCTTCGGCCCCTACCTTCGTACGGGCAATTAATCTGGATGAGCATGAGCAATTTCATTTCGCTCGATCGATTGTCACAGCTCAACCCTGAGTCGACATATATGCGATTCGTTTCCACGCTTGAAGGTTTGGCTGGCATCATTTTTACCGGCATGTTCGTGACGGTTTTGGTTAAGGCGTTGCTGCGACGATGACCGTTACCGAAGTTTGGCTGTATGGGTCTGTCGCTCGCGGCACCTTCACGCCGCAGAGTGATCTGGATCTGCTTGTGGCATCCGACGCGCAGTGTCCCATCGAGATCGAGCTTGAACCGATAGTTGCTGGACTGCCTCAAGTCGAGCACCGATCGATCACTTCGTACACCTGGCCGCAACTGGCACAGATGTCAGCATACGGGTCACTCTTCCTGCTACACCTCAAATTGGAAGCGCGGCTCTTGCACCGACGTGGTGACGACGCTGCGGGGCTCGTGAATCTCTTGGGCACCTTGCAGCCGTATCGCCTAGCGCACCGGGATCTGCGCGGATTCAGCGCGACCCTGGACGACGTGGCTGAAAGTTTGGCTGACGGAGGCGACCCGGCGTACGAATTGAGCGTAATTGCAACTGTCATTCGTCATTGTAGTGTTCTTGCCTGCTATCTCGATGGAGAGCCGGAGTTCTCAAGAGATAAATCTATTCCAATCGCATTGGAGCGCTTTGGAATGCATAAATTTGCGCAGGGCGCTCTTGAGATCTACAAATATCGCATTGCGAGAGCCCGAAAAGTTCGGATTGAAGATCACCCGAGTGGTGAGGAGGCGCTGATGTGGCTTGATGCCGCCAAGCACTTCGTTGACGCCGTGGGGAGTTACCATGCGCGCAAGTGATCGTGTTCTCCGTCGGATTGACCGCGTTCTTGAGATGGAACAAACGCCCGCGGACGCATACCCTCTCAGAGCCCGCCTTGGCCGGGCCGTCTTCGAGGTCACGAGGTGGGTGCTCGACGAAGCGCCGCCTGGCGTATCGGAGACCGACGTTCGTGAATTGGTAGCAGTTGCCGACCACATCATGCAGCCGAGCGAGCCGTTCGATGCGCGCTGGCGTAGCGAATGGCAGATCGCTACTAATCACCTGCGACGGCTCCGCGAGATGTTGATTGCAGCTGCCACCTGACAGTTCCCCGTGCTGCCAGCACGCCCAATGCTCTCCTGTCTGGATCGACTCCCGGACGTCCATCGCGACTTGGGTTGCCTGACAAGTTTTTCCACGTCTTCAAGTCGGGCCCTCCAGGGCCCGAAAGCCGCCACCACAGGGCGGGCCACCCGCCACTCCGCTTCGCTACGTTCTGGTCGCGTCCCTTGGCTTGGCGCGCACAGGATGTCGGGCCGAAGACAGCAGAACTCGCCATCAACTCTCGACACCCTGTCGCCGCCACGACTCGCGGAATGGCCGGCGGCCCGCCTCACGCCGTTGTCCTTCGCATCCATCTGACCATCGGCTTCCGCATCGCCGCTAACAATCATCGAGAAGTGCGGCCCGGCCGGCACGCGTCAAGGGTGCCTCCGGCATCACGCGCGATCGAGCAAGCTCGACCACGGCCCCGCTCCGAACCTGAGGTCGGCAACTACCGGGTCAGTCCGGAGGATTGCCCGCACGCTTGACACGTAGCCGTCAACGATGCGCAGAATTCGGAACCAGGGATCAGACAACCCGATGAAGGTTGCCTGGACGGGGAGGGATTAGATCATTGTGTTTTGACGACGTGAAACCAGCCATTGAAGCAATATCATTTTCATGCAAACCTCGATCGGACAATGCGGCTGAAATGTCATATTGAAGGCTTGGTCGCTCAGGCGTTAGCTCCTGACTGACAGGCTCACTCGTCTTCCAGCCGCGCGCCGAGAACAGCTTGTATACGCTCGTTCTGCGATCAGCCTTGATTAAGCCAGCGTCATAGGCCCGCTCAACGATGGCTGCCATTGAAACACCCCATTCGCGCTTCAGGTCGGCGAGAATGTTGACTTGGAGATTCCGGAGCTGAGGTCGAATCACATCAAGAGGCATAAGAAATTCGGCGGCGAAGGCATTCGCCTGACTCTCAACGTCTTCGACCACCTCCTCCGAATGCAAGACGAGGTGCCCCAGTTCGTGCGCTAGCGTCAATCGCTTGCGATCGGTAGGAGCAATAGAGTTGATGAACATAATTGGATGCCCATCGACCCACTGAGATAAACCATCAATTCTGGACGTGCCGAAGTCTGATTCGATAATCAGGCATCCTGCGGCCTCCAACCATTGCATTAGTCCACGTACTGGACCTATCGGCATTCTCCATTGCATCCGAACCAAGCGTGCTGCATCTGCCGGATTGGTTGCGATGGGATCAAACGTAGGAATGCGTTGCTCGGCACGAAGTGCTATCTCTTCAAACAACATGCTTGCATGCATCCGATACACATTTAGCTGCGCTTCGAGCTTCTTCCATACTGTTGGTTTTGCAGTCTGCCGTCTTCGCATATGCGCGTCGACAGCCATCGCCCCCCGCGCTCGGCCGGCGTGCTCTAGAAATCGCGGCGTGACACCAAGCGCATCAGCGATACGCCCGAGCACCTCGTTGTCCGGCTCTCGCATCGCGGTCTCATAGCGAGACAACGCCGCCTGGGTGACACCCGCCATCTCGGCCAACTCCCCCTGCGTCAGGCCGCGAGCCCGGCGAGTGACTGTGATTGCCTCGCCGAGAAAGTTCATGACTCCTTGCTTCCCTCTTCCTTGTTGGTCTCCTGGTTCGGGGTGCCACCGATCGTAGGCGGCTTCGGAGCACCTGTCGGGAACATCGGCCTGACCGTCCCCTCACCACCCGAGCCCGCGGACACGTCGATGACCCAGATCACTTCATCAAACGACCCATCGCGCAGTGACATCACCGGGCCGCCGATGGTCCGACTCCCCGCGTCCCACTCGTATCCAACGCACAGGTTCACGATCCCCGCGCCGTCCTCGGACAACAAGTCGGGCTGCTGGGTGACGAAGCTCAGCGCCTCCTGTGTCGGGTACGACCGGATTGCCCCCGTCGGGCTGTGCCGCTTAACACGGAGACGGTAGTCGAGCCCGACATACACGTCCCTCGTCGGCTCCTTGTCGACGAACGAAACGTTCGGGATGCTGTCCAGTTCACGGAGGACATGAGACCACATTTGGTCGTGGATCCAGTTCGCCAGGCCCCGCTCACTGTGCCTCGACACGAAGTGAGGGGCGATCCGGCGGTACTCCACCAGATCAGCCGCAACAGCTACAACGGCGTTCGCGAGTCCTCCGACGACCTTGTCGCCAAGACCAGCGAGGACCTCATCGGGAGTCGGATACGAGAACATGCCGGAAAATATACCACTCTGCATGCCGGTTGTTCGGCGCACAACGGTCGTGGTCCTGCCCTCGGCCGAGCCGACTGCACAGCGTCCCTGAGCCCACACGCGCTGCCACCACTCGGCAAGCTGCTTACCGCCCGCACAGGTCCGCGCTGGTTGCAGTTCGCTCCGGCTCGCATCAGACCGTGCCGGTCTCCGACGTCGGGCGACGACCGTTAGCGAACCCACCACGGACGTCAGGGGACAGTCGAACGTCAAGCTCAACCTGGCGGCCTTACAGGCGTGCGGGTTCGGATCCCGCCCTGGGTACTGGTTAGGTACCGCGGGTTAGGGCGCCGATTATTGAGAAGGCGAGTAGGCCTACGTTGATCAGGATTGCGAGCCAGGCGAGGGGTCTGCCGGGGCGGTTGTTGCGGAGGACCGAGATTGACAGGTAGATCGAGACCGGCGAGCAGATGAACGCGGTGAGGACCGCTCCGACTGCCTGCCCGCTCACGCCGCGGCGACGCTGCGGCCGGTACGTCGGGGCGGTGTAGGAGTCGCGGTACTGCGGGGCGGTGTACGAATCGCGGTAGGGCGGATCGGCGTACGGGGACTCGGTGTACGGATCCTGATAGGGCTGCTCGTACGGCGGTGCCGTGTAACGGTCCTGGCGCGGGGGTGTCCCGGTGCGACCCGGGCCGGAGGCCCAGTCGAAGGGATCCGCTACCGGCTCGTCGGGTTCGGGCTCGGTGCGGGCCGTCGGGCGGACGAAGTCCTGGGGGCGTTCCTTGCGCTGCAGGAGGAGTGCGTAGTCGGCGCGCCGGGTCGGGTCGGTCAGGATCTCGTAGGCGCGGTTCAGCTTGACCTGCTGCCTGGAGTCGCCGCCGACGTCGGTGTGGTGGCTTCGCGACAGGCGGCGGTAGCTGCGCTTGATCTCCTCGGCGCCGGCCGACCGGCTGACCCCGAGCAGCTTCCAGGGATCGGCTCCGTCGAGGTCCCGGAAGTCCCGGCTCGAAGTCATCGAGTGACGTCCGCCTGGTAGCAGGTCAGTCGCCAGGAGGCGTGCTGCGGGTCCACACCGTTGGGCAGCGTGCGGTGCCCGGTTGCGAACGTGACGGTCTTGTCACCCGCGAGATAGCACCACAGGTCGAGCTCTTCGTCGTTCCCGTAGTAGTACGACCGGTAGTGCGTGATGGCTTGCGTCCCGAGGAACGGTGTCTGCAGGCGTTGCTGCGCCTCCAGCGGCAGGTTGCCGAGGATGCCACGCATCTCCTCCGTGAGGTTCAACTGCGGCGGGACCGACGGCTGGGACTGCTCGTCCCGGCCACGCGACACCAGCGAGCGGAGACCACCGCGCGGCTTCGTGGCCTGTTGCTGTACGACGGCGTGCTTGATGCTCGACGGTACGAACGGATCGATCCGCACGCTCTGCGTCTTCTGACCCTGGTTGTTGACGCGCGGCGTCGTCACCGCGAGCCCGTTCGGCCCTAGGACGACGGCGTACGGCCGGTCGCGCTCCCGCTCGTGCAGGTCCGCCCACCACTCGATCGCCGGTCCTACCTTGCGCTCGAGGTACGCCTTGACGTCGTCGTGGAGCTCGCCCCACCAGTGGAACCGGTCCGGGCTGGTGACGAACCCCAACGGCGCGGCCTCGTGCGCGGCAGGCATCGACGGCGCGGCCGGTGCGCGCTCCACGCCACCACTTGCGGGCCGTTGCGCGGCCGGACGTCCCCGAGATTGCTCGGGCAGGTTGTCACGAGTCATGCGGGCAGCGGCGTGGGGCGGCGGCATACATAGTCGGAAGCCTCCAACACGTCACCTACCCAGGTCAACTCTGGTTTTCCGGACCTGTGGACACGTCGGCCAGGGTCTTGGCGCGGGTGAGTACGGCGTCGGTCATCTGCTCGGTGAGCTTGCCGGTGAACGTGTTCTGCTGGCTGGGGTGGAAACAGCCGAGGACGGTGACCTCGCCGTACGGCGTCGGGATCCGGTACTCGACCGCGTGACCGAACTTCGGGCGCGGCCGCGGTACGTCGACTCCGAGCGCGATCAGCGCCGCGAGCAGAGCGTCGTACGCGAACTTGCCGAGGCAGACGATCGACCTGGTGCTGGGCAGGACGAGTTCGAGCTCGCGGCGGTACCAGGGGGCGCAGGTGTCGCGTTCCTCCGGGGTCGGTTTGTTCGCGGGCGGGGCGCAGCGGACGGCGGCGATCATCCGGGTGCCGATCAGGTGCAGGCCGTCGCCGGCGTGCTCGCTGGTGGGCTGGTTGGCGAGGCCGACGCGGTGCAAGCTCGCGAACAGCCAGTCGCCGGAGCGGTCGCCGGTGAACACGCGCCCGGTGCGGTTCCCGCCGTTCGCCGCCGGCGCCAGCCCGACGATCAGGATCCGCGGCTCGGCGACACCCCAGCCCGGGATCGGCCGTCCCCAGTACGGCTGATCCGCAAAGGACTTTCGCTTGCCGACAGCAACGTCTTCGCGCCATTCGACGAGCCGCGAACAGGCCCGGCACACCGACACCCGCGCTTCGAGTTCCTTCAGCTCACCCGTCGCCGCGAGCTCCACGACCTCCCCGGCGTCGCGGGCAACCGGAGTACGCCGTACCGCCGGGTCCTCCGGCCACCCGACCCCGGGCGGCACCGGACTCTCGAACATCTCCCCGGTCAACGGATGCGGAAGCTTCACCCACCCAGCCTAAACGGGAGGTTGGGGAGGATTTCATGCCCGATTCGGCACAATATCCTCCCCAACCCCGACCGGTCAGGCGGCGAGCTGCTCGACGGGTTGCGGGGTCATGGCGGTACGACGTGAGCTCGGGATGGCCAGGGCGAGTACGACGGCTGCCGCGGCGAAGGCGGACAGGAGGAGGAAGGTGTCGGTGAAGCCGGCCTCCGCGGGGAGCCCTGAGGGCTGGATGTGGCCCGTGATGATGGAGCTGGCGAGGGCGGTGCCGATGGAGCCGCCGATGGTGCGGATGTTGGCGTTCATGCCGGTGGCGGCGCCGGTCTGTTCACGCGGGACGTTCTGCACGATCAGGCTGGTCATGGCCGCGTAGGCGAGGCCGAGCCCGACACCGAACACGGCCGTCGAGACCGCCACCTGCCACTGCGCATCGTGGAACTCGGCGAACATCAGCGCCGCGACCAGGCTCAACGCCGACCCGGAAACCACCTGCGCCTTGGCGCCGAACCGCGGCGCGAGCGGGCCGCTCAACGACCCGACGACCGCCATCGTCACCAGCATCGGCAGCATCAGCAGCCCGGCCTTCGTGACGCTCGCGCCGAAGCCGAACCCGGCCGCCGTCGGGATCTGCAGGAACTGCGGGACGAACGCGTACACCGCGAACATCGCCGCCCCGAACAGCAGCGCCACGAGGTTCGTCGTCCACACCGCCGGGCGGCGCATCATCCGCATGTCGATCAGCGGATTCCGCGAGCGCAGTTCGACCGTGATCCAGCCGGCGAACAGTACGACGGCCAGCCCGAAGAGTCCCGTCGTCCGCAGCGAGCCCCAGCCCCACGACCGGCCCGTGCTCAGCGGGAGCAGCAGCGCGATCAGCCAGCCGGACAGGAACGCGGCGGCCAGCCAGTCGATCCGGCCGGGAACACGGTTCGGGGACTCCGGGACGTAGCGCCGTACCATCACCGTCGAGAGCGCGACGACCGCCATCGGGATCCAGAACAGCCAGCGCCAGCCGAGCCACTCCACGATCGGGCCGGCCAGCACGATCCCGAGCCCGCCGCCGGCCGCGATGATGGCCGAGACCACGCCGACCACGGACGGCACGCGTTCGGCCGGGAACTCGTCCCGGATGATCCCGAACGACAGCGGGAACACGGCTCCGCCGACACCCTGGAAGATGCGGGCGGCGATGAGTACGCCGATGTTCGGCGCGAGCGCGGCGATCAGGCAGCCGATGGCGAGGGCGGCCAGCGCGATGAACAGCGTGCGCTCCTTGCCGACCATGTCGCCGATCCGGCCGAGCAGCGGGGTCGCGACCGACACCGACAGCAGAAGCGCGGTGAACACCCAGGTGACCGTGCCGGGGGTGGTGTGCAGGTCGTGCTGGATGACGGGCAGCGCCGGGCTGACCAGTGACTGCAACATAGAGAAAGAGGCGACGACCGTGGCGAGGACCGCCAGGGTCACGCGAGGGTTTCCAGACCTGATGACAGGCATGCAGAAGTCCTTCGAAAGGGTGGGAACGCGCCAGAACGTGGGCGCGGGATTTCCCCGGCCTGCTAAAGTCGAGGTATGCCTCCACTATAGCGGAGGGTCGCCTCCGCTATCAACTGGCTAAGGTGAGCAAATGGTGACCGGTGAGAGCAGGCCCGCGTTGCGGGTCGACGTACGGCGGCCGCAACGGGCGGACGCCCGGCGGAACTTCGACGCCCTGCTCGGCGCGGCCCGGGATGCGTTCGCGAGCAAAGGCGTCGAGGCGTCACTGGAGGACATCGCGCGCCAGGCCGGCGTCGGGATCGGCACGCTGTACCGGAACTTCCCGCACCGCCAGGACCTGCTGAACGCGGTCTACTTCGGCGAGATCGAGGAGCTGTGCATCGCCGCGGAGGAGGCGGCCGAACTGCCGCCGTGGGAAGGCCTCACCACGTGGCTGCACCGCTTCGTCGGGTACGCCGCGACGAAGCGCGCGATCTGGGAGTCGCTGAACCGGGAGGCCGACAGCTTCAAGGCGGCCCGCGAGGCGATGTACGCCGCCGGAACGCCGCTGTTCGAACGCGCCCAGGCCGCGGGCGAGGCACGTGCGGACGTCTCCTTCGACGACCTCCTCCGCATGGTCAGCGGCCTGACCGCCGCCGGCTTTGTCGACCAGGCCCAACGCGACCGGGTCCTCGCCATCGCCCTCGACGGCGTCCGCGCGCACTAGGCCCTGTCTGGTGCTAACCGAGGGAGAGCGCCACCCCGTCGAGGATGTCGTGCTCGGAGACGGTGAGTTCGGAGACGGGTAGCCGATCGTAGAGGCGCTGGAGGATGAGGGCGCCGGCGCCGATCACGTCTACTCGACCGGGGTGGATCGCCGGTACGGCGGAGCGTTCTGCGCGGGTGGTGGTTGTCAGCCAGGTCGTCGCGGAGCGCAGCTGGTCGGTGCTGAGGCGGGCGTGATGGACGGCGGTGCGGTCGTACTCGGGGAGCTGCAGCGCCACCGCGGCCACGGTGGTGCAGGTGCCGGCCACTCCGATGAACGCGCGGGCGTCGGCGAGCGGGACGGTGGTGGCGTCCAGGAGGGCGTCGATGTCCTTGGCGATCGCGCGTAGTTCTGTTTCGGACGTGGGGTCGGTGGTGACGTGGCGTTCGGTCAGGCGGACCGAGCCGATGTCGAGGGATTCGGCCGCGATCACGCCAGTTGCGTCGCCGAGGACCAGTTCGGTGGAGCCGCCGCCGATGTCGGCCACCAGGTACGGCGCGGACAGGTCGAGCGACATGGTGGCGCCGCGGAAGCTGAGTTCGGCTTCTTCCGCGCCGGAGATGATTTCCGGACGTACGCCGAGACGCTCCTCGACGCCGGCGAAGAACGCATCCCGGTTGCTGACGTCGCGGGCGGCGGAGGTGGCGACGAAGCGGAGTCTGGTGACGTCCTTGGACCGGATGACAGATGCGAAGTCTTCACACGCGCTGAAGACGCGGGCGAGGGCTTCGGGAGCGAAGGCGCCGGTCGCGTCGACGCCCTGGCCGAGGCGGACGATGGTCATGCGGCGATCGACCTCGACGAGCTGACCGTCTACGAGGTCGGCGATCAGCAAGCGGATCGAGTTGGTCCCACAGTCGATTGCGGCGACCCGGTCAGACACACGGACCTCTGCGGCCCCAGTCTTCAAGCGCTTCCAGGGTCTCGTCGCCGAGCGGGTTCACGCCGGGGCCGGCGGCCAGCGAGTGGCCGGCCAGGACGTGCAGGCATTTGACCCGCGTGGGCATGCCGCCGGCGGTGATACCCGCGATCTCCTCGACATGCTCGATGGACTCGCGGTGCGCGAGGTACGACTCGTGCGCGGCGCGATACCGGGCGGCGAGCTCCTCGTCGTCAGCCAGGCGGTCCGTCATCTCTTTCATCATGCCGGAGGCCTCGAGCGTGCCGATCGCGGACGCGAGCCGCGGACACGTCACGTAGTACGTCGTGGGAAACGGCGTACCGTCCGGTAGCCGGGGCTCGGTCTCGACAACGTCCGGGAGGCCGCAGCTGCAGCGGTGCGCGATCGACCGGATGCCGCGGGCCGTCCGGCCGAGTTGTTTGCTGACTGCTTCTTGGTCGGAAGGGCTGACGCTCACCTGGTCACCTTAGGTGACGGTGTGATGAGAGGCTTCGGGGCGGTTTTGGCGGGGGTCGGCGTCGTGGCCGGCGCCGGCGGTGTCCCCGCACCCTCGACGCTCCCCCACAGCTTCGTGTACCAGGTCGGCTTCTGCTCCTCCGTCGTACCGTCCGACGGCGCCGACGGCTCCGGCGGGGCGCCCAGCGGCTTCCCGTCCGCACCGATCACGCGGTACCCGACCTCACCGGGCATCACCCAGCCGAGCCGCTGCCGCGCCTGCGCCTTCACGTACGCGTCGTCGTCCCAGCGGGTGATCTCGTCGTTCAGCTCCGCGACCCGTTTCTCCCGGTCGCGGATCTCCTGCTGCAGCGCGCTGACCTGCTGGTGCTGGTCGAACCACACCCGCAGGCTCTGCGCGTAGGACACGATCAACGCTCCCAGCACCAGCAGCACGACGGCTGCCCGCCCGGTCAGGTTGCGGGACCCGCGGGTCCGCTCCGGGTCCGCCTGGGTTCCCGTCGTACGCCGTTTCGGCTGGTCGCCCCGCCGGGCCGGTGGACGCGACTGGGTCCGGCTCGACGGACGCGAGCCGGGGCGTGCACCGGAATCCCGACGGGACGGCATACAGACGACCTCCTGAATCAGGCCAGCGTCAGCCCTGGAAGCGCGGGAAGGCCGAGCGACCGGCGTACGTCGCCGCGTCGTCGAGCTCCTCCTCGATCCGGAGCAGCTGGTTGTACTTGGCGGTGCGGTCGGACCGGGCCGGGGCGCCGGACTTGATCTGGCCGCAGTTGGTCGCGACCGCGAGGTCGGCGATCGTGGTGTCCTCGGTCTCGCCGGAGCGGTGGCTCATCATGCAGGTGAAGCCGCTGCGGTGCGCCAGGTCCACGGCGTCCAGGGTCTCGGTCAGCGAGCCGATCTGGTTCACCTTGACCAGCAGGCTGTTCGCCGACTTCTCGTCGATACCGCGCTGCAGCCGCTCGACGTTGGTGACGAACAGGTCGTCGCCGACCAGCTGGATCTTGCTGCCGAGCTCACCGGTGATGGCCTTCCAGCCGTCCCAGTCCTCCTCGTTCAGCGGGTCCTCGATCGACACGATCGGGTACGACGCCACCAGGTCGGCGTAGTAGGCGATCATCTCGTCGGCCGACTTCTTGCCGCCCTCGAACGCGTACACGCCGTCGGTGAAGAACTCGCTCGCGGCCACGTCCATCGCCAGCGCGATGTCCTTGCCGAGCTGCAGGCCGGCCTTCTCGACCGCGACCGCGATCAGGTCCAGGGCGGCCCGGTTGCTGTCCAGGCTCGGCGCGAAGCCGCCCTCGTCGCCGAGGCCGGTGGACAGGCCGCGCTCCTTCAGCACCGCCTTCAGGGCGTGGTAGACGCCCGCGCCCTGCATGACGGCCTCGGCGTACGTCGCCGCGCCGATCGGGGCGATCATGAACTCCTGGACGTCGACGTTGCTGTCCGCGTGCGCGCCGCCGTTGAGGATGTTCATCATCGGCACCGGCAGGACGTGCGCGTTCGGGCCGCCGACGTACCGGAACAGCGGCAGGCCGGAGCTCTCCGCCGCCGCCTTCGCGACCGCGAGGCTGACGCCGAGGATCGCGTTCGCGCCCAGCTTGGCCTTGTTCGGGGTGCCGTCCAGGTCGAGGAGCGCGTGGTCGATCAGGCGCTGCTCGTGGACGTCGTACCCGACGATCTCCTTGTCGATGTCCTCGAGGATCGCGGTGACGGCCTTCTGCACGCCCTTGCCGCCGTACCGGTCCTTGTCGCCGTCACGCAGCTCCACGGCCTCGAACTGGCCGGTGGAGGCGCCCGACGGGACGGCCGCGCGGGCGATGGTGTCGTCGTCGAGCAGAACCTCGACCTCGACAGTGGGGTTGCCGCGCGAGTCGAGGATCTCGCGCGCGCCGACGGCCTCGATGGTGGCCACATTGACTCCCAAATTCTCGATGACGAATCGCTGCTGAGCCTAGTCCCCAGACCAGCAAGCTCAGTGGACCGCGTCGACCCTAACGATCGCATCCGCAGGTACCTCGCGCGTCAGTAACACTCCGTTGGGCGCCCGATAGACCGCCAAATCCGCGCAATCCACGCCCAGCAAGACTTCTACCGCCGTACGGCGCCCCACGTGACTGTCCTTCGCCGGCGCCAGATGAACGTGCGTACGCCGTCCCGCGCGCAAACCTTCCCGTCGAATCGCAGGCAGCGCCGCGTGATTCGTCCCGTGCCAGAGGAGATCGTCGGGGTAGACGCGTTCCCAACTGTTCTCCAACGCTTCACGTGTCACCGGCATCCCCTTGAGCGAATGCCCCTGACACGCACGGATCCGCTCCCCGTCGACCTGCAGCCGCTGCTTGTCGTTCTCCCGCACAGCGACGTCCAGCCGCTCACGGGTCAGCCCGAGAACCCGCAGTACGTCGGTGATCGCCGCCCACCCGTCCGCACTCATCGTGAGCCCACGTTCACCCGCTGTATGGCGCAGCAGTTTGGAGATCGCCCTGCTGTCGCGGCTCATGTCAGCGCCCTCCTCAGCCCGTCCACCCGGTCGTCGCGCCCCGGTCGCGTAACGACGTAGTACCGCACCGGCGGCAGATCCTTGACCGGGATCTTCCGTACGGCGCTCGTCGTCCGGACCGAACCGTTGACGACCGCCGGCCCGATACCGAGACGCACGAAGTGGACCAACAGTTCCCACCCTTCCGCTTCCACCGCGACGGACCACCGCAGGCCCTGGTCGAGCATGCTCCGCTCCAGCTGCTGCCGGTGCGGGCGATCCTTCGGCGGTACGACGAGCGCCTCGTCCTGCAGATCCTTCAACCGGACGGTACGACGTCCCGCCAGTCGGTGGTCGCTGCGCACGATGAGCGTTTGCGGGAACTGTGCGAGGAGTTCGCAGTCGAGGTCGTCGGGCGGGATGCCCAGTGCGGTCACGCCGACGTCCGCCGTACCGCCCCGGACGGCAGTCAGCGTCTCGGCTGCGTCGCCGGTGAGCAGGCGGAGTTCACGACCGCGGGTGAGGTAGCGGCGGAGCGGGTCGGCCAGCAGGTACAGGTACGAACCGGAGCCGGCGATCAGCACGAGCGGTCGCGGTGGGGCGGCATCCAGGGTGCGAAGAAAGTCGGCCGTGCGGTCGCGGGTGTCGTTGGCGAAGGCGGCGAGCTGTTCGCCCGCGTCGGTCAGGAGCAGCTGTCGCCCTTGCTTCGCATAGAGCTGCGTACCTAGGCGGGTCTCCAGCTTGCGGATTCGGGCGTGGAGCGCGGGCTGGCTGACATGCAGTTCCTCGGCGGCACGCGTGAAGTTGCGGTGCCCCGCGAACACCGCGAACGCCTGCAGATCCTCCGCCACCAGATCCATCACCAGAAACTATAGCTATGTCGATAAGAACTAGTTCTGCTGGATAGCTGGTCGTGTCGACGATGAAGGTATGAACAGATTGGGAATCGATATCGGACGAGTGATCATCGCCGGAGGGTCCGGCCCGGGCGACACATCGTTCTTCTCCGGCGACACCACAGCCATGCTGCGAACTCCTGCCGTACCGGGTGACTTTGACGCGATCGCACGGCTGGTGCCGTTGTTCGCCGAGGCGTGGCTGGTGTCGAAGTGCGGGCCGCGGGTGCAGGAGCGGTCGCTGGAATGGTTGCGTCATCACCGCTTCTTCGAGCACACCGGGATTCCCGCGGGGAACGTGCGCTTCTGCCTACGCCGTCCCGAGAAGGCGATCCATTGCGCCGACCTCGGCATCACGCACTTCGTCGACGACAAGGCGGACGTGATCGCTGCGATCACGCCGGTGGTGCCGTACCGCTACCTCTTCAAGGACTGGGAGACGACGGAGGCCGCCGTACTGCAGGATCTACAGGCCGAACGAGCGGCGCGCGTCGGCTAGACCCTTCAGGTTGTCGGCTGGGGTGGAGATGCCGGTCAGGACGTTGTTGGTGATTCGCCAGGCGAAGTACCCAGCCTGGACGGCGTACCGCACGCGCAGGAACGTAGGCAGGCCGCGCTCGAGTTCGTCGGCCAGGTCGGGGCGCCGGCGCAGGTACGCCGGAACCACCGGGTCGCCGTTGTACATGACGGCAGACGCGACGTCGTACAGGATCGGGCCCTGCATCGCGCTCCCCCAATCGATGAGGGCAACCTCGCCGTCAGCCCGCCGCAGGAACGCTTCCGCGGCCGGATCTCCGTGCAACCAGGCCCAGGACACCGGCCCGAGCGCAGCAGCGTCGGCGACGGCGCCCTCGACCGCCGGGCGGATCCAGGGCTCGAGGTCCAGGCTGTCTTCGAACGGCAACAGGAACTGCAACCACTCGGTCAGCTCACCGGCATCGAGCGCAGCGGCCGAGTGCACGCGTCCAAGCAGGTCCCCGATCGCCACCTGATCCGCAGGACCCAGCTCAACGCCGTCGACGTACTCGAGCACGGCAACCTGCCGCCCATCGACGCGTTCAACGAGGCGGCCGTGCTTGCTGACACGCGGGCGACCGGTGCAGATACCGGCGTCGTCGAGGCGGGCCGCCAACTCCAGGCCAGGCTCGAACGCCGAGTCCGAGAGCTCAACCGACTTGAGCACCACCCGCCAGTCGATACCGGACGCCAACCAGGCGGCCGAGTTCATCCCGCCGGTCAGCACCTCCAGCCGCGCCGGCTTCAGATCCCAGCACTCCCGCAGCACCTCAGCAACATCCACCCACCCACCTTCTCAGCCGCCCAGCACCCTAAGCAGCCGATTTTCGACGACCTGCTGGTGTACCGAAGAACAGGTAGTGCACCACCGAGACACCGTACGCAAAGCCACACCTACGCTCAGGTGCACTACCCAACCACCGCACACTTCCTGTCGTTAGGTACACCGACAACGTACTTGCCGACATGGAAAGTTATCTGTTAGCTTTCCGGTATGGAAAGTGATGCGGAAGAGCAGCTGCGGATCATCGAGCGGGCCGAGGCGGCGCCGTATGTCAGCTACCCGAAGACGCCGTGGTGGTACCCGCCGGTCGTCGGGCTCTGGGCGGCCGCGTTGATCGGGGCGTTCGCCTGGTGGCGGGACAACAGCGCCCTGTTCCTCACGGCGCTGGCGGTGCTGCTGGGCCTGGAGGTCGCGTTCCTGACCTGGATGCAGCGGCGGCACGGCGCGATGCCGTTCCCCGGGCGCGGGCGTCCGCCGCGGGAGATCGGGCGACTCTGGAAGCGGTACTTCCTGACAGCCCCGGTGGTCGTGGTGATCGTTGCACTGGTCTGGTGGCTGGTCGGCGTAGGGTCTGCCGCGGCGACCGCGTTCGTCCTGGTGACCGTTGGGCTCTGGTACTACGAGCGCCGGTACGCCGTCACCGCGGCGCAGGTACGGGAGCGTCTCGGATGATCGACGGACTCGATCCGGTCATCCACGCACCGAAACGCCTGGCCGCGATGGCAGTACTGGCGAACGCCACCACGGTGACGTTCCGCTTCCTGAAGGACTACCTGGAGGTCACCGACTCCGACCTCTCGAAACACATGTCGGCCCTGGAGAACGCCGGCTACGTCGCCACGACAAAAACCGGCCACGGCCGCGGCGCCACCACCACCTACCGAATGACCAAAGCCGGCGAACACGCCTACACCGCCCACCGCAACGCCCTCCGCACTTTGCTGGACGGCCCGAACTAGCTGTTGGTCTCGGCAGTCCGGATCTCGGTGGTGAGTTGCTGGACAGCGAGACGGAGGGCCTGTTCGGCGTCGATGCCCAGGGCGCGCGACTCGCGGACAGCGGCCAGGAGTTGGTGACCGATTCGGTCGAGGTCCGAGTCGCCGGCGGGCGGGAGTTCGGCAGGGAGAACCTTGTCGGCCCGGCCCAGGACCTTGTCGGCCAGAGCGAGAGCGGGCAGGGCGAGCGGGATACCTTCGAGGACCGACGAGCGCTGCTTCTCGGTGGCCTTGATGGCTTCCCAGTTGGCCTCGACCGCGGCGGCGTCGGCCGCGTCGACCGTCCCGAAGACGTGCGGATGCCGCCGGATCAGCTTCTCGACGATGCCGCCGGCCACGTCGTCGATCGAGAATCCTTCGTCGGCGTCGTCCTCCGCGATCCGGGAGTGGAACGCGACCTGCAGCAGCAGATCCCCGAGCTCCTCGCGCAGGTGCTCCTGATCGCCGGTGTCGATCGCCTCGAGCGTCTCGTACGTCTCCTCGAGCAAGTACTTCGCCAGACTCTGATGCGTCTGCTCCTGGTCCCACGGGCAGTTCCGCCGCAGCCGGTCCATCACCCGGACCAGATCGATCAGCCGCGCCCCAGGTACGTCGTACGCCCCGTGCAGGATCTCCACGCCGTACGCCGCCTGCGGGTCCCGGGTCCGCTCGTTGGCGACGACCCGCAGCAGCCCCGGCTCGCCGTCGTCGCCGGTCAGCCACACCACCTGACGGCCGGCCTCGGCCGCGGAGGAGAGCCACGACCAGGCTGCCTCGACACCGGCGTCGACCTGCGTGACGACCAGGCCGGAACCGATCACGGCCTGTACGTCGGGGCGATCCGGTCCTCCGGCCGCGCCGATCTCGTCGGCAGTTTCGAGGGCCTGCCAGGTGGCGCGGGTGAGGAGCCCGGGGGCGACACGAGGACTCGTGAGGACGACCTTGATGCCACCCGCGGACTCGTCAGGCATTCGCCGTCAGCCCTGGCCCTGCTGCTGCTGGGCGGCGTCCTCGGCCGCCTTGCGCTTGGCCGCGGTCTGGTCGGACTCCTTGGACAGCGACCCGGAGATCGACGTGTCGAGCCGGCCGTCGCTCCACTGACCGAAGCGCGGTGCGACCGTGACCTTGATGTCCTTCGA
Source organism: Kribbella soli (assembly GCF_004331345.1). Lineage (GTDB taxonomy): Bacteria > Actinomycetota > Actinomycetes > Propionibacteriales > Kribbellaceae > Kribbella > Kribbella soli. The sequence goes on from NZ_SJJZ01000001.1 coordinate 640,527, forward strand.
GGCGGCGTTCAGGGCCTGCAGCCCCTCCTGTGCCTTCTGCTGGCCGTCCGCGTCGTGGATGCCCTTGCCGCCGGCGAGCTTGATCGTGACGATCAGCGTCGCGGCGAGGTTGTCCAGGAAGGCGCGGGACGCCGGATCGGCCTGCAGCTTCTGGTACGCCTCGGCGCTCGGCGCCACGCCGTTCTTGGCCGCGTCGGCGATCTCCGCGTCGCTGACCGAGATCGCCTTCTGCTGCCGGACCTGCGCCGCGAGCTCGTTGCTGACCATCCCGTTCAGCGCGGCCTGGTCGGGGTACGCCTCACCGAGCGCCGCGCCGACGGCGCGCGAGGTCTGGTCGACGTCGCCGATGCTGATCTCGGTCCCACCGACCATCGCTGCCGCGCCCGGGTGGGTTCCCGCCGCACAGCCGCCGGTCAGCAGCACCGTCGCCACCACCACACCGAGAGCCCGAAGCCGTGTGCTCACCGAATCTCCTCGCCAGTCCCTGTCAGTTTCACGCCGGCACCACAATAGGTTCGGCGATCACGTCGTCGATCAACCGGGTGCACCATTGCAGCAGCTCCTGGTCGCGGAGCGGCTGACCGCCGATCTGCCGGGTGGCAGGTCGTGGCACCAGAATGGTATGCAGTTGCGGCTTCACCAGACTCTTCGGGTACAGCCTGTTGAGCCGGAGCACCTTCGAGTCGGGCAGCTCGACCGGCCCGAACCGGATCATGTTGCCCTGCAGCGTGACGTCGTGCAGCCCTGCCCGGCGGGCGTGGTTGCGGAACTTCGCCACCTCGATCAGGTTCAGCACCGCCTGCGGAATGTCGCCGTACCGGTCGTGCAGTTCCTCGACCAACTCGGCGATGCCCTCGGCGTCGCGGACGGCGGCCAGCCGCTGGTACATCTCCAGCCGCAGCCGCTGTGACGGGACGTAGTCGTGCGGCAGGTGCGCGTCGATCGGCAGCTCGATCTTGACCTCGGGCTCCTCGGCCTGGGTGTCGCCGCGGTACTCCGCGACCGCCTCGCCGACGAGCCGGACGTACAGGTCGAAGCCGACGTCCGCGATGTGCCCGGACTGCTCGCCGCCGAGCAGGTTGCCGGCGCCGCGGATCTCCAGGTCCTTCATCGCGACCGCCATACCGCCGCCCAGGTCCGAGTGCTGCGCGATGGTGGCGAGCCGGTCGTGCGCGGTCTCGGTCAGCGGCTTCTCCGGCGGGAAGAAGAAGTACGCGTACGCGCGCTCCCGGCCGCGACCGACGCGGCCGCGGAGCTGGTGCAGCTGGGACAGGCCGAGCAGGTCGGCGCGCTCGACGATCATCGTGTTCGCGTTCGAGATGTCGATCCCGGACTCGACGATCGTCGTACACACGATCACGTCGAACTGCTTCTCCCAGAAGCCCTGGATCACGTTCTCGAGCGTGTGCTCGTTCATCTGGCCGTGCGCGACGCTGACGCGCGCCTCGGGCACCAGCTGGCGGATCCGCGCGGCCGCCTTCTCGATCGTGTTCACCCGGTTGTGGACGACGAAGACCTGACCCTCGCGGAGCAGTTCGCGCCGGATCGCGGCGGTCACCTGGCCCTCCTCGTAGGCGCCGACGAAGGTCAGCACCGGGTGCCGCTCCTCCGGCGGGGTCGCGATCGTCGACATCTCGCGGATCCCGGTGATCGACATCTCCAGCGTTCGCGGGATCGGTGTCGCCGACATCGTCAGTACGTCGACCGCGGTCCGCAGCCGCTTCAGCTGCTCCTTGTGCTCGACGCCGAACCGCTGCTCCTCGTCGACCACGACCAGTCCGAGGTCCTTGAACGCAACCTCACCGCTGAACAGCCGGTGCGTCCCGATCACCACGTCGACCGACCCGTCGGCCAGGCCGTCGATGGTGGCCTTGGCCTCCTTGTCGGTCTGGAACCGCGACAGCGGGGCCACGTTCACCGGGAAGGCGGCGTACCGCTCGGCGAACGTCGCGTAGTGCTGCTGCACGAGCAGCGTCGTCGGCACGAGTACGGCGACCTGCTTACCGTCCTGCACGGCCTTGAAAGCCGCCCGTACGGCGATCTCCGTCTTGCCGTAGCCGACGTCGCCGCAGACGATCCGGTCCATCGGCATGACGCGTTCCATGTCGTGCTTGACGTCGTCGATGGTGGCGAGCTGGTCGGGCGTCTCCACGAACGGGAACGCGTCCTCCAGCTCACGCTGCCACGGGGTGTCCTTGGCGAACGCGTGGCCCTTGGTCGCCTGGCGCGCGGCGTACAGCTTGATCAGCTCGCCCGCGATCTGCCGGACCGCCTTGCGGGCGCGGCCCTTGCGCTTGGCCCAGTCACCGCCGCCCATCTTGTCGAGCGAGGGCTGCTCGCCACCGACGTACCGGGTGACCTGGTCGAGTTGGTCGGTCGGCACGTACAGCCGGTCGCCGGGTTGTCCGCGCTTGCTCGGCGCGAACTCGATCACGACGTACTCGCGGGTGGCTTTCTGGGATCCGGTGCCGACGGTGCGCTGCATCATCTCGACGTACCGGCCGACGCCGTGCTGCTCGTGCACGACGTAGTCGCCGGGCTGCAGCTCCAGCGGGTCGATCGTCTTCTTGCGGCGCGACGGCATCCGTTGCTGGGAACGGCGTTCGGCCGCCGAACGCTGGCCGGCCAGGTCGTTCTCGGTGAGCACCGCGAACTTAATGCCGTCGGCAATGAACCCCTGCTCCAGCTGGCCCTGCGAGATCAGCACGACGCCGGGCTCGGGGATCTCCTCGATCCCTTCGACCACCCGCGCCGGCAGCTCGGCCTCGGAGAACACCTCGGCCAGCCGCTGCGCGGGGCCGTGTCCTTCGGTGACGCACACAACGCGCCAGCCGTCCCGCAGCCAGCCGCGGATGTCCTCGGCCGCGGCCGCCGTCTCACCGCGGTACGGGTCGACCTCGTGGACGGCGAGGATCTTGCTGGTGACCGCACCGGCCTCGGTGTCGATGTCGAACGCGACCCGCGCGCCCATCGAGTCCCGCAGGTCGGGCGCGTCGGTCGGCGCGGCCGCGAACGGCGACAGGCTCCACCAGGCCAGGCCCCTGCCGAGGGCCTGTGACCGGACGTCGCCGAGCGACATGTACGCCGCCGCGCCCAGGTCGATCGGGGCCTCGCCACCACCGGCGGCAGCGGCCCAGGACGCCTCCAGGAACTCCTGACTGGTCGCCACCAGGTCGTGCGCCCGCGCGCGCACCCGCTCGGGGTCGCTCACAACCACGTGCGTACCGGCCGGCATCAGGTCGACCAGCAGCTCCATGTCGTCGACGAGCACCGGCGCCAGCGACTCCATGCCCTCGACGGCATGCCCTTCGGCGAGCTTCTCGAACAGCTCGGCCAGCTCGGGGTGTTCCTTCGCCAGTACGGCGGCCCGCGCGCGGACCTCTTCGGTCAGCAGCAGCTCGCGGCACGGAGGGGCCCACAGACCGTGCTCGGCGATCTCCAGCGAGCGCTGGTCGGCGACCGCGAAGTACCGGATCTCCTCGACGTCGTCGCCGAAGAAGTCCACCCGCAGCGGGTGCTCCTCGGTCGGCGGGAAGACGTCGATGATGCCGCCGCGGACCGCGAACTCACCGCGCCGCTCGACCAGGTCCACCCGGTGGTACGCCGCGGCAGCGAGCCGCTCGACGACGTCCTCGAGCTCGACCGAGTCGCCGACGTGCAACTGCACCGGCCGCAGGTCCGCGAGTCCGGCGACCTGCGGCTGCAGCACGGACCGCACCGGCGCGACGAGGATCCGGATCGGGCCGGTCGTCTCGTCGGACGGATCTGGATGGACGAGCCGACGCAGTACGGCGAGCCGACGGCCGACCGTGTCGGAGCGAGGCGACAGCCGCTCGTGCGGGAGCGTCTCCCAGGCCGGGTAGTAGGCGACGGTGCCGGGCTCCTCGACGAGGCACTGGAGGGCCTCGGTGAGCTCCTCGGCCTCGCGGAAGGTGGCGGTGACGGCGAGCACCGGGCGGTCGGCGCCGTTCTGGGCCGCGGCGATCGCGGCGAGCAGGACCGGGCGCACCGGCGTCGGCGCGCTCAGGTCGAGGGTCGTGACGCCGTCACCGCGGGCGTCTCGGACGGCCTCGGCCACCACCGGATCGGTGATCAGGGTGTCGACCAGACCGCTGAGCTTCACGTGTTGTACTTCCCTTGAGTTGCCTCTAGGCCGTCGGTGAGCAGGGATTCGACCGCGTCCGCGGTCCGGTCCACGGCGAACGGAAGGTCCTTGCGTTCGGTCGAGGAGAACTCGTTGAGGACGAAGTCGGCGGGCGCCTGCCGGCCCGGTGGACGACCCACACCGAACCGAACTCGATAGTACTCACCGGTGCCAAGCGATTTGCGCAGCGATTTCAGCCCGTTGTGGCCGTTGTCGCCGCCGCCGAACTTGCACCGCAGGACACCGAAGTCGATGTCCAGCTCGTCGTGCACCACGACCAGGTTGGCCGGGTCCAGCTTGAAGAACTTCAGCAGCCCGGAGACCGGTCCGCCGGACTCGTTCATGTACGAGCGGGGCTTGGCCAGGACCGTCCGCAGGCCGCTGATCCGGGTCTCGATCACCTCGGACTTCACCTGCTTGCTCTGCTTCCACTTCGCACCGGTCCGGGCCGCCAGCTCGTCGGCGACCAGGTGCCCGATGTTGTGCCGGGTGCGGGCATACGAAGGGCCGGGATTCCCCAGTCCGACGACCAACCACACGTCGTCCGCCACGGATCCCGGCCCTCCCGAAGATATCTGGTGCTGCGGCAGCAGGTTACTCGGCCGCGGCGGCCACCGGCTCCTCGGCTGCAGCCTCCGGCTCGGCGCGCTCGATGCCGGCTTCGGCCTCGGCCTCGGCCAGCTCCGCCTCGGCCTGCTCGGCGGTCTGCTGGGCGGTGATGTTCACGATCAGGGTGTCCGGCTCGATGGCCAGCGTCGTACCGGTCGGCAGGGTCAGGTCGGACGCGTGGATCTGGGCGCCCACCTCCAGGCCCTCGATGGAGACGGTGACGCCGTCCGGGATGTGCGTCGCCTCGGCCTCGACCAGGATGCTCTGCGCTTCCAGCACGACCAGGGTGTCGCTGACGGCCTCGCCCTCGAGGTGCACCGCGATGTCGACCTGAACCTTCTCGCCGCGGCGGACGATGACCAGGTCGACGTGCTCGATGAAGCCCTTGATCGGGTCGCGCTGGACCTGCTTCGGCAGCGCCAGGTGGGACTCGCCGTCCTCGACCTCGATCAGCAGCAGGGCGTTGGCGGTCTTCAGGGCCAGCATGGTGTCGTGACCGGGCAGCGTGATGTGCACCGGGTCACTGCCGTGGCCGTAGAGGACGGCGGGAACCTTGTTGTCCCGGCGGATTCGGCGGGCAGCTCCCTTGCCGAACTCCGTACGCGATTCGGCGTGGATCTTGACCTCGGCCACGAGATGAACTCCTCAAAAGCGTTGCGGTGATCAGTTGTCTGGATGGAACTCGGCTGCGGCCTCAGCGGGCGCCTGCTGACCCCGAGAAGGCGTCAGGCAACGAACCACCGCGTCGATCACGGAGCCGCGCCCAACAGTTCACGGGGGGCGTCCCTCGCCGAGGCAACCAAAACAGTCTACCCACGAGCGCGGCCAGACGGGAAATCCGGCCCCGGTGTTCGGTACGTTGCCGGGGTGATCTCGCCGTACTCCGTTCTCAGCCTGCTGTTTCCGGTGGTTTTCATCGGTGCGATGACGTGGCTGATCGTCTGGAGCACGCGCCGGCGGCGAGCGAGGCTGAGGCAGCGCGCCGCGCAGGTGGCGTCGGTCGGGTGGTACCCGGTCCCACCGAACCCGTGGCTGGCGCAGATCGCCGCCAACCTGTTCCGGGAGGGCGAGCCCGGTGAGACGTACGCCGGCGTGTACCAGGGTCGCGGCCTGTGCGTGCTCGACTACACGTACGTCACCAGCAACGGCAAGAGCCAGCAGACGCACACCGTCAACCTGGTCGCGCTGACCCTCCCGGTCGCGCTGCCACCGCTCACGGTGAGGCACGAATCGGGCCTGCGGATGTTCCGGGGGCGCGATCTCGAACTGGAGAACCAGCAGTTCAACGACCAGTTCCGGGTGGAGTGCTTCGACGACCGGTACGCGTCGGCCGTCATGCACCCCCGGATGATGGAGTGCGTCCTGTTCAACCCGGGCCTGGAGTGGCAGGTCGCCGGAAGCGCGTTCGTGTCCTGGTCGGCCAACGGCTTCGCCGTACCGGATGTGCTGGCCCGGCTGGACGCGATGACACGGCTGATCGACCTGATCCCACCGTTCGTACTCCGCGACTACGGGCAGCCGACGTTCAGCTGAGTCTGGTCCAGACCTGACGGAGGGCTCGGGCTGCGTCGCCTTCGAGTCCGGCTGCGTCCAAGGTCTCGGCCAGTTCGTCGAACTCCGGGCCCCAGCGCCAGGCGACGCTACGGAGATGTTCCGGGAGGGCGGGATCCTTCAAGGAGCCGCCGTCGGCGCGGGTCTGCTGTGCGATGAGCGCCTCGGTGACACCGTGCTTCTCGGCCAGCTGGAAAGCGAGCACCGCCAGTGCCGCCTTGCCCTTGTTGTACAGGGCGTACGACGATTTCGCCGCGCTGGCCGCACCTGGTTCGGAGCCGACCACCATCGGGGTGACCGCCGTACCGGCCCACAACGTCGCGACCTGGTCAGCCGCCGTACCGGACAGCATCAGATGCGTCGGGCTAGGACCACCGGTCGGCGGCGGCCCGACCACACCGGCGTCGACGAACGTCGCATCGGGTACGGCGGATTGAGCCTCCCGCAGCGACGTCGGGGACAGCGGATTCGCCTCGACGTACAAGCCCGCGAAGCCCGCAGCGCCGACCTGCTTGGCGATGTCGACCGCCCCTTGCGGTGCGCATGAACACAGCACCGCCTCGGCGCCGCCAACCGCGTCGGCGAACGACGCACCGATCAGCCCGGCCTCGTCGGCCCGCGCCTTGGAAGCATCACTGCGACCCTCCGGCACCCAGCGCACCTCGTGGCCGGCAGCGACCAGCTGCGCCGCGAGCTTCGAGCCCATCGCACCGGGATGGAAGACAGCGATTCGCATGGCGCCAGTCCTTCGGGAGAGCGGTCAATGCTCTCCAAGATAGGCGAGAACCGCGAGCACCCGGCGGTGCTGTTCGTCGTTGGTGAGCAGGCCGAGCTTCGCCAGGATGCTGCCGACGTGCGTCTCGACGGTCCGCTCGGTCAGGAACAGCCGCCGGCCGATGCCGACGTTGGTGCAGCCCTCGGCCATCAGCGCGAGCACTTCGCGCTCGCGCGGGGTCAGCGGCGCGAGGCGGTCGTCGGCCTGCCGCCGGCCGATCAACCGGCTGACGACCTCCGGGTCGAGGGCCGACCCACCGGCCGCGACCCGGTCCAGGGCGTCCAGGAACTCGTCGACTGCCAGCACGCGGTCCTTGAGCAGGTAGCCGAAGCGACCGGTCGCGACCAGTTCGACGGAGTGCCGGGTCTCGACGTGCTGGGAGAGCAGCACGATCCCGAGTTCGGGGTGCAGGACCCGAAGCCGGCGGGCGGCCCGGGCACCGTCGTCGGTCCCGTCGGGCGGCATCCGGATGTCGATCACGGCCAGGTCCGGCCGGGTATCCGCGATCACGGTCAGCAGGCTCGTGGCGTCCGCGGCCAGGCCGGCGATCTCGTGGCCCGCGTCGGCCAGGAGACGCGCCAGCCCTTCCCGGAACAGCGCCGAGTCCTCGCCGATCACGATTCGCACGGCAGCACCGCCTCCACCGTCGTACCCCGGCCGGCCGGGCTCCGCAGCTCCAGCGCACCACCGACCGCCGCGACCCGATCGAGCAGTCCGCTCAGCCCCGAGCCGGGCCGCGGTACGGCGCCCCCGCACCCGTCGTCCTCGATCCGGACCCGCATCGCATCGGCCGATCGCGCCACCCGGACCACGATCGCCGTGGCGTTCGCGTACTTCGCCGCGTTCGTCACCGCTTCGGCGGCCACGAAGTACGCCGTCGTCGCGAGCTCCTCGGGCAGATCGGCCGGGATCTGCAGCCGGACCGGTATCGGCAGCGACTGGGTGATCGCGCTCAACGCGGCGTGCAGGCCGTCGTCGAGGCTGGTCGGGCGCAGGCCGTGGGCGATCTGTCGCAGTTCGGCGACCGCGGTCCCGAGTTCGGCGACGCCCTGATCGAGCAACCCGTTCACGTCGACCGTCCCGTCGTCCAGATGCCGCTGGGCCAGCCGCATGGCCATCCCCAACGCAACCAGCCGCTGCTGCGCGCCGTCGTGCAGATCCCGCTCCAGCCGCCGCCGCTCCTCGTCACCCGCCTGCACCAGCCGCGCGCGGCTCGCGGCCACCTCGCGAAGGGCGCCCGCCAGCTCCGCGCGCAGCCGCGTCACCTCCACAAGACTGGCCGCCGCGGCCGCCACTGCTTTCAGTACGGCGGGAGAGGTCATGTCGGGATGCGAGTACGCCGATCTGCTCACCGCCCAGCAGCACCGGGACCAACCGCGGCCCTGCCACCGGCGAACCTGTGGCGTCGACGAAGCCGGACGCTCCCGGGATCAGCAGGCCGACGCGAAGGGCCGGATCGCGGAGCGCACTCCGCAGCGCGGACTCGAGGTCCTCCGGCTGGGCCTGCTCGGTGTGGATCCGACGCTGCAGATCCTCGATCGCCAGCAGTGCGGCACGTCGCGGTGGGTAGAGCCGCCGGTCGACGGCGCGCTGCAGCCGGGTTCGCAACGGCGCCAGGATCAACGCGCAGACGGCCGTCGCGGCAGCCGCGACAACAGCCGAGTCGCGTCCCAGTACCAGTCCGAGTGAGACGGCCGCGACGGCGTACGTGCCCAGCAGGACGACCATCACGATGCTGTAGCTGACGGTGTCGGCCAGCACCCGGTCGACGTCGTACAGGTCGTGCCGGAGCATCGCCACCGCGACGGAGGCCGGGAGGGACACCAGCGTCACGATCCCGAAGACGGTCGCGACGATTCCGCTGTGACCCGAGACCAGGATTTCGGCCAGGCACACGAGCGGGTAGACCACGGCGGCCAGGCCGGCGAGTAACAGCCACTTCAGCTGCGCACGGACGGTGCCGGTCGAGCCGCGGTACCGGATCGCCACCGGAACGACCGCGGTCAGGCAGAGCGCGAGGAACCCGAAGAACACGACCTCGCTCACCACGCCGAGGACTCCGGTTAGCGGCAGGTACGGCCGAGGCAAGTTCTGGAGCGGCGACAGGAACGGTTCCGAGGTGAACGCACCGAAGGCCTGCTGGCCTACGCCAAGCACCAGCAGCGCCAGGGGAACCGGTCGCCACCGACGACTCACCAGCTGACCTGTCGGGAAGTAGAGCAACAGGAAGGCGACCGCGGCCAGCAGCCACCAGCCGCTCTCGCCGAGCCAGGCGACCACCCGGCTGTCCAGCGGCAGGCGCCCCGGATCGTGTACGACGGCGTTGTAGTAGACGTCGCGTGCGGTCAGGAACACGGCGATCGCGCCGATCCAGCCAAGGATCGCCCCGACGGGGTTGGTCGGCTGCCGGCGAGCGACTGCGAGCCCGAGTGCCGCGATCGCGGTTCCGATCGCCGCCAGACCGATGAAGTTCCGCAGCGTGTGCGGGCCGGTGCGGTACGCGACCAACAGCCAGGAGCTTCCCGCCACGAGCGTCAGAACGAGCAGGAAGGTACCGAGCGCGACCCACCGTGGCCACCGCATGTCGTCAGGGTAAGGCCGGTTTCGGCCGGATGACTCCGAGCCAGCACGGAGAACTGGGTCCGTGCTCTCTGCGATGTGCCGACCCGCCGTGCGGACGTTCCCTGGAACCGTCCGAATTACTCGCGGGAGGGGTCCCGATGTCCACCACAACTGTCCGGCCGAACGTCGTACCGGCCGATCCTGTCACCCGCCGGCGCATCGGCGCGATCGGCCTCGTACTCACCATCAGCAACGTCATCGCGACGCCCGGCGGAGTGCTCTGGCCCGAACCGTCCGGCGGCGGCGAGACCTACTCGTACGCCGACATCCAGCCGCTGCGGGACCGCTGGTGGGGCCTGCTGGTCGTCCTGGGTGTCAGCGCGCTCCTCGGCGTCGCGGCTCAGGCCTTCCTCACCAGCTACCTCGTCCGCGAGCGCGGTGCGGCGTGGGCCACGACCGGCGGATTCCTGATGTGGATCGGGATCGCGTTCCAGGCGGTCGGTGTCGGCGGGCTCGCAGCGACGTACTACGTCGCCACCGGGGTCGATGCCACGACGGGCGGCGCGGTGATCGACAACGCCAACGACGACCTGCTCCACCTGTTCGGCCCGATGCTCGCCGGCGCGTTGATGGTTGCCGTCGGAACGGTGATCCAGGTGGTCGGGTTGTGGCGGTCGCACGCCGTACCGCGCTGGGTGCCGCTGCTCGTGCTGTTCATCGTGGTCAGCTTCGTGGTCCCCGGCAACGGGTGGATCGGGCTGGCCGTGCAGATCCCGATGGCGGCCGGTGGGATCGCCATCGCGTACTACGCGTGGCGCCGGGCCGCCGTCGGCACTGTCTAGGCGCGGCCTTCGAACAGGCTGGTCACCGAGCCGTCCTCGAAGACCTCGCGGATGGCTCGGCTGATCAGCGGCGCGATCGACAGTTCGGTGAGCTTGTCGAAGCGGCGCTCCTCGGCGATCGGCAGCGTGTTGGTGACGATCACCTCGCTGGCCTGGCAGTTCTTCAGCCGGTCCACCGCGGGGCCGGACAGGATCGCGTGCGTCGCGGCGATGACCACGCCCGCGGCGCCCTCGGCGTACAGCGCGTCGGCCGCCTTGGTGATGGTGCCCGCGGTGTCGATCATGTCGTCGACCAGGATGCAGACCCGGCCCTTGACCTCACCGACGACCCGGTTCGCGACCGTCTCGTTCGGGCGGTCGATGTCGCGGGTCTTGTGGATGAAGGCCAGCGGCGCGTTGTTCAGCCGCGCCGACCACTGCTCGGCCACCTTGATCCGGCCGGCGTCCGGCGACACCACGGCCAGCTGCTGGTCGCCGTACTTCTGGCGCACGTAGTCGCTCAGGATCGGCAGCGCCATCAGGTGGTCCACCGGCCCGTCGAAGAAGCCCTGGATCTGCGAGGTGTGCAGGTCCACGCAGATCAGCCGGTTGGCGCCCGCGGTCTTGAACAGGTCGGCCATCAGCCGGGCCGAGATCGGCTCCCGGCCGCGGTGCTTCTTGTCCTGCCGCGCGTACCCGTAGAACGGGAGCACCACGGTGATCCGCTTGGCCGACGCCCGCTTCAGCGCGTCGACCATGATCAGCTGCTCCATGATCCACTCGTTGATCGGCGAGGTGTGGCTCTGGATCACGAACGCGTCGCTGCCCCGGACCGACTCCTCGAACCGGACGTAGATCTCGCCGTTGGCGAAGTCGTACGCCTGGGTCGGGACCAGGCCGGACCCGAGCTCCGTGGCCACCTCCTCGGCGAGACCGGGATGCGCCCGGCCGGAGAAAACCATCAGGTTCTTCTCGGTGGTTCGTTTCATCCCGCTCATCGCGCGCGCCTCCCGTTGTTTCGCGTGTACCGCTCAGGCCTGCTCGTCCGGCTGGTCGGCGAGCGCCGCCTCGGCCGCCGCGGCGGTCTTGGTGCCGGGACGCTTCCGCGCGACCCAGCCCTTGATGTTGCGCTGCCGGCCGCGTGCGACCGCGATCTCGCCCGGGCCGACGTCCTCGGTGAGCGCCGTACCGGCCGCCAGGTAGGCGCCGTCCGCGATCGTCCGCGGGGCCACCAGCACCGAGTTGCTGCCGATGAACGAGTGCTTGCCGACGTGCGTCGGGTGCTTCGCGACACCGTCGTAGTTCGCGAAGATCGTGCCGGCGCCGATGTTCGCGCCCTCGCCGATCGTCGCGTCGCCGGCGTACGTCAGGTGCGGGACCTTGGCGCCGTCGCCGATGGTGGAGTTCTTGGTCTCCACGAAGGTGCCGATCTTGCCCTTCACGCCGAGCTTGGTGCCCGGGCGCAGGTACGCGAACGGGCCGACCGATGCGCCGTCCCCGATCACAGCCAGCGTCCCATGGGTGCGGATGATCGTCGCGTTCTCGCCGATCTCCAGGTCCGTCAGGGTGGTGTCCGGGCCGATCGTCGTACCGCTGCCGACCGTCGTCGCGCCGTGCAGCTGGGTGTTCGGCAGCAGGGTGACGTCGCGGGCGACCTGGACGGTCTGGTCGACCCAGGTGGTGTTCGGGTCGACGATCGTGACGCCCTCGCGCATCAGGCGGGTGAGGGTACGGCGGTTCAGCTCGGCGCGGAGCGTGGCGAGCTGGACCCGGTCGTTGACGCCCTCGGTCTGCATCTCGTCGCCGGTGACGTGCGAGCCGACCCGCTTGCCGTCGTTCCTGGCGATGCCGATCACGTCGGTCAGGTAGAGCTCGCCCTGGGCGTTGTCGGTGGTGAGCCGGCTGAGACCGTCCCGCAGGGTGGCCGCGTCGAAGACGTAGATCCCGGCGTTGATCTCGTCGATCGCCCGCTGCTCCGCGGTGGCGTCCTTGTGCTCGACGATCGCGGCGACGGTGCCGTCCGGCCCCTGCACGATCCGCCCGTACCCGGTCGGGTCGGGGACCCGCGCGGTCAGGACGGTGACCGCGTTGCCGTGCTTGTCGTGCTCGGCGATCAGGTCGTGGAGCGTCTCCGCCTCGAGCAGCGGGACGTCGCCGGAGGTCACGATCACCGAGCCGTCGAAGTCGGCCGGTACGGCGGTCAGCCCGGCGCGGACCGCGTCGCCGGTGCCCAGCTGCTGCTCCTGGACGGCGGTGCGGGCCTGCGGGTCGACGGCCTCGAGATGTTGCTCGACCAGTTCGCGGCCGTTGCCGACCACGACCACGAGGTGTTCGGGGCTGAGCGCCCGGGCGGTGAGCACGGCATGCCCGACGAGACTGCGCCCGCCGATCTCGTGCAACACCTTCGGGGTCGCCGATTTCATCCGGGTGCCCAGACCGGCGGCCATGATGACGACCGCCGTGGGGCGATGGGAAGTCACGCGGTCTTCTCCTCGAGTTCCCTGCGAGTTCTTTCGACAAGTATCAGCATGGGCACCCGAAACAGCGCCCGCGCAAGCCTACTTGCTTACCGGATGCCCGCTCGCACGGGGACGGCGAGACCGATGTCACCCCTGCCGTAACAGCAATCGGCGCGGCTGGTGACTCTCAGTGATCCTCGGGGTCCGCTTCGCCGCGTTTCCAGTAGCCGCGGATGACGGCGTCGGACATGGGTCAGGGTCGGAGCGGACGAAGCGCATCGGCCTCGCCGGCGGCGAAGAGGAAGGTCCGGGGTGGGACCGCGAGGGACAGGACGTGCGTGGCGAGCGTGCCGCGCGGGATCCAGTGGACCTTCGTGTTGGCGCGGCTGGCGAGCGGGTACGCCGACTCGTCCGGGTGGTCGATCTCGACGACGACGTCGGCGCTCAGGTGGCTCGGGGCCTCGTCGAGCCAGCGGGCGGTCAGTCACTCCGTGCAGGCGAAACCCACCTCGATCCGGCCGACACGCCATACGGTCTACCGGTTGTGCCTGCGTGAGGATCCGGTGGGGTTGGCCGGGCTGCGGGTCGCGCGAGCCCTCACCAACGATCCAGCCGACCCGACCAGTCTGGACGAATGGGCGGGCCGGCTGCATATGAGTGCGAAGACGCTGCAACGGGACTTCCGGGTCGGTTACTCGAGCGCATCGGCGTACATCGCGGCGTTCCGTCGTACCTTCGGCCGTACGCCGGGGCAGATCAGCGACTGAACGCGGCGAGCGCGGCGAACGGGGACTGCGCCGACGCGGCGGACATCCCGACCGTCCAGACGCGATCCTTCGTGGTCGTGACGCCGGTTAGGGTTCCGGTCGCAGCCTTGGGCGCCGGGCCTGCGACGAGCTTCGAGCCGCTCAGCTGGAGGACGTACGGTTTCGCGATCTGGTCGGCGCCTTCGAATCGTTCGCCGACGACGACGGGCAGATTGTTGCGGAGGGCAACGTCGTACAGCTGGGCCATGCCGGCCGGGACCGCGACCTTGGTCCACTTGGTGCCGTTGTAGTGCAGGGCGAGCGGGGCGATGCCGGACGCGTACTGGACGCCGACGAGCCAGATGTTCTTCGGGCCGGCAGCCGCCATACCGGTCGGGATCTGCGAGCCGTCGGTCGGCAGGTCCTTGACCAGCGTCCAGCGCTTTCCGTCGAAGTGCGCGAGGCCGGCGTTGAGGCCGAGCCAGGCGTTCTTCGCGGACAGGACGGTCAGCACGTTGCCGTTGATCGATCCCTCCAGGCCGGTGTTGAGGGCCTGCCACTTCCCGGCGGCGTAGCGGTAGACGACGGCGCGTTCCTTGCCACCGACGTTCGCCCAGCCGGTGACCCAGGCCGAGGCGTCCGGCGCGATCACGACGTCGTCGAACGATCCCGTGGGTACGGCGGGAGGCTTGACGACCTGCCACTTGGCGCCGTTCCAGTGCAGGGCGAGCGGTTTGGGCTGGTCCGGGTTGGTGCGGTCCTCACCTACGGCCCAGACGTTCTTCGCCGTACCCACCGCGACGCTTTCCAGGCTCGCGTTGGTCTTCACCGGTTGGGTCGTGGCCTTCCAGGCCTTGCCGTCCCAGCGCATCGCCAGCGGGCGCTGGACGGCGAAGTCGTCCACCTGGTCGCCGCCGACAGCCCAGGTCCCACCTGCTCCGGTGGCCACGTCGTTGAACGTGGCCGGCTGCCGATGAGTCGCGGTTGTTGTCCACTGCAACGATCCTTGCGTGGCCGTTTCCTGGGCCGTTTCCTGGGCCGGGCGAGCGACCGCGGTACCTGCCGTGACCGCAGTCGCCAGGGCCCCGGTCATCACTACGAACATGCTTTTCTTCAGTCTCACAACGATCCCCTCCGAGTCAGCGTCTCCTACATCCCTCCCGACGCTGCGGCACCCCCACTGCGTTACACCCCGTTTTCTGCAACCCTGGAAGGCATGGCCCTCACACTCGGAGCAATCGTCCTGAACGTCCCGGACACCGGCCCCGCCGCCGACTTCTGGCGCGAGGCCCTCGGCCTCACCGCCGACCCACACAACCCGGACTACCTCGCCCCACCGCCCGGCACCCCGGCCACCAGCGTCCACCTCGACAGCACCGACCGCACCCACTTCGACCTCTGGGTAGACAAGGAAACCTCAACCCCGGAAGCCGAAGTGGACCGCCTGATCGCCCTCGGCGCCGAACGAGTAGAAGACTGGACCTACCCACCCAACGCCGATTTCGTAGTCCTGAAAGCCCCCGACGGCACCATCTTCTGCATCATCAGCTGAGCAGTGCTGCGACCTGCGGGCTGTTGAGGAGGTTTGCGGTCAGGGGGACGTGGGTGTCGCGGTTGTAGGGGTCCTGGTCGTGGGCGTTGGCGATGATCAGGGAGTAGGCGCAGCGGTAGCCGAGGAGCTGTTCGGTGTCGTACCCGAGCCGGGCGGCGAACTCCGTGTCGAAGGCTGCTTCGACCTCGCGGGCCCGGGGTGACCAGAGGTCGATGACGGTTGCGGTGGCAGCGGCTTCGAAGACCGGGTCGCCGGGCACGGTCAGGAGGCCGAAGTCGAGGAGCGTTACGGGGCGGAGGTTCCCGTCCACGAGGATGTTTCCGGCGGTGACGTCGCCGTGGACCAGGCGTGTCTCCGGTTCCTTGAGGTCGGACAGCAGCCCGAAGAGGTTCTCGATCTTCGTCTCGAAGTCGTCGATGACCGGGCTCAGTTGATCGCCGAAGCGCGCCACTCGCCGACGGACGAGACCCGACAGCGCGTCGATCCACGACACGCCATCCGGCCGGAACGGGTCCGGTTCGTCGAGCACCGTCGTACGGCGAAGGACGGCCGGCGCCTCGACCTGCGCGAGTGCCTCGACCACCTCGACGACGCAGTCCCGCATCCGCTCCCAGCCGGCATCGCCGAACTGCGGCGCCACGGTGTGCAGCGGGACTCCGGGCAGCTCTTCCTCGATCGTCACCCAGTAGGGCCCTGGGCGGTGCAGGTCCAGCACGCGCGGCGTGCGATAGGGCAGACGGCCGTCGAGCGCGGCGTACAACTCCCCCAGCGTTCGCAGCTCGCTCTCGCCCGCGTGGAACCAGATCTTCGCGACCTTCTCCCCACCGAGCCGAAACACCGCTCCCTGCATCCCGATCGCAACCTGCTCCACCTCCCGGTACCCCAGGCTGTGAAGCTGTTCCTGCAGAAAAGCGTCCGACAACGACATGCCGAGAGACCCTAGTCGCACTCCTCGCAAGGTGTCTGTCGATTTTGGCCCGGCGCAGGCTCAGTCGTACGAGCGTTCGGCGAAGCTGAGGCCGCCGCGTTCGGGGTGGGTCAGGTACTGGGCCTTGCTGTGGACGGCCGGGGTGCGGACGTACTGCGTAAAGCCGGGTGCGCGGAGGCGGAGGTCGAAGTTGTGGCCCTCGACGTGCCACAACGGGTCCGGGCGGTCGTCGGGCGGGTCGAGCCGGTGCAGGTCGGCGATCTCGAGCAGGTCGTTCATCGGCTCGAGCTCTCCCGAGATGTCCCACGCCTCGTCGAACACCAACGTCGCCGGCGCGATCCAGAACGTGAAGTTCCGCCGCGCGAACGCCGGATCCACCCACCGCACGATGTAGTCGAGATCGAGCAGGACGCGCTGCCAGGGGAACCCGTCGTCCTCACGTACGCCGATGCTCACCGCGTGCACGCGGCAGTCGTGCCAGCCCATCACCTCGAAGTCGGCCGCCGTCCAGGTCGCCTTCTCCAGCTCCGTCATCGCACCAGTATTGTCGGAAGGGCCTGGAATCCTTGCGGTATGGGTGATTCGCTGGTGGATGTCGGGGACGTCACGCTGTTCGTCCGGGAGCTCGGGCAGCGGGGTGATCGGCCTTCTGTGGTGGTGATTCACGGCGGGCCTGATGTCGGGCACGGGTACCTGGTGCCTGGGTTCGAGCCGTTGGCCCGGGATCATCACGTGGTGCTGTTCGACTTCCGCGGGTGCGGGCGGAGCAGTCGGGGATTGCCCGACGACGACCTGCAGCCGGAGTACGTCGTACAGGACACGCATCGGTTGATCGAGAGACTCGGGCTCGGGGCGGTCGACCTGGTCGGGTTCTCGACGGGTGGGCGGGCGGCGATGGAGTTCGTGCACCAGCATCCCGAGCAGGTACGGCGTTTGGTGCTCGCGTCGACGTCGGCGTACTCGTCCACGGAGGGTGCCGTCTACCTCGCAGACTGGGACGAGTACCAGCGCCGCCAACGGGTCGAGGACGAGGCGAACGGTGCCTTGCGCAACTCGACGATCTTCGTGTGGGACCTCGCCCGCGCGCCGGCGTACCTGCAACTGCTCGAGTCCCTGGACACCGACCTCGGCGACTGGTCCGAGGAACGCGCGATCAACGGCCTCATGCACCCGTGGATCACCGGCGACCCCGAACAGATCCTCCGTGGCTTCGCGAAACCCATCCTCATCCTGCACGGCGAGAAGGACATGGGCTTCCCCGTCCAACTCGCGCACCGCCTCCACGCAGCCGTCCCCAGCCAACTCGCCGTCATCCCCGCCACCGCCCACATGTGCCACTTCGAACAACCCGAAACCTGGGCCCACCACATCCGCACGTTCCTGGACGACTGAAAACCGGGTGCCAGGCTCTCGCGGCGTCGCTACGATCGTGCGCTGAGTGTCAGGGCGAGGAGGAGGTGGTTGCTGTGCGCGTTTCCTGCGCGGTGCCGCCTCGGATCTTCTGGCGGCTCTGACTCTCACCGGGGCTCACCGCATCCGACCTCATGCGAGGGAGTCCCAGATGCATCTCGAAGTACTGAACGCCGTACGGGCGTTGTTCGCCGACTACCCCGGCCGCTACTGGATCGCCGGCGGGTGGGCGCTCGACCTGTTCGTCGATCGGGTACGGCGACCGCACACCGACGTCGACGTACTCGTCCTGGCCCGCGATCTCGACCTGGTCGCCGCAACGTTCACCGACCCGCGGCCGACGGTCGAGAACCCGAACACCGGCGACCAACGCCCCTGGGAACCGGGCGAGACGTTGACGCCAGGTCCCGGCGTACTGGCGTTCCCCGACGACCTGTTCCCGGCACCGGTCCGCATCATGCTCGCGGCGTCCGACGGCGACGACTGGGTCTACCACCGCGGCCGCGGCACACTCCGCAAACCGCTCGACGAGATCACGCTCACGACCGCCGACGGCATCCCGTACCTCGCCCCGGAGCTCGTGCTCCTGTTCAAGTCCCGCAGCGACCGCCCGAAGGACACCGACGACTTCAACGACGTCGCCACCGACCTCGACCCGACCCGCCGCGCCTGGCTGCACGACCGCATCGCCCCGCGCTATCCCGACCACGAGTGGCTCCCCGCCTTGAGCTGACGTCAGCGAGGTACTGGGGACACCCGCCGGGGACGGGGAACAAGGTATTGCCTGTGCCCAGACTCCATTGGGTGTTCCCAGAACCTCGATGTCGGACGATTGCGTAGCATCCAGTGTTGTGCAGAGGACGCGGCTCGACCTGGATCGGATTCGTGCGGCGCGCAAGGTCATCGATCCGGTGTTTCTGGACAGCCCGTTGTATCGCTGCGAGGCGTTGGAACCGCTACTCGGCTGTGCGGTCAACATCAAGCTCGAGACGGCGAACCCGGTCCGCAGCTTCAAAGGTCGCGGTACCGAGGTCGTCGCGAGTCAGCTCGCCGGCAGCGACTCGCGTGCCGTGGTGTGCGCGAGTGCGGGCAACCTCGGCCAAGCCCTCGCCTGGTCCAGCCGCGACCGCGGCCTCGACGTCACGGTCGTCGCCTCGAGGTTCGCGACCGCGACCAAGCTCGACCGGATCCGCGCACTCGGCGCCAAGCTCGAACTCGTCGACGGCGACCACGAACTCGCCCGCGAACGAGCCGCCGCAATCGCGCAGTACGACGGGATTCGGCTGCTCGAGGACAGCCTGGACCTCGAGACATGCGAGGGCGCGGCAACCATCGGACTGGAACTGGTGCCGCGGATCGACCCGAGCAGTCGTCCCGCCGTGCTGATCGCGCTCGGCGGCGGCGCACTGGCGACGGGTGTGGGATACGTACTGAAGACGCTCGCGCCCGCGGTCGAGGTGATCTGCGTCCAGCCGCTCGGCGCACCGGCGTTGACGCACTCCTGGCATCAGCGCCGCGTCGTCACCACCGACGCGACCAACACGATCGCCGACGGCGTCGCCGGCCGCATCCCCATCCCGGAAGTCCTCGACGACCTCCTCCTCGTCGCCGATGACGCCGTACTCGTCCAGGAAGCCTCGATCATCACCGGCCTGCGCATGCTGCTCGACCACGCCGGCCTCGTCGTCGAACCATCGGCCGCGCTCGGCATCGCGGCAGTCCTCGAAGACCGCGACCGCTTCGCCGGACGACAGGTGTTCACGATCGTGTGCGGCAGCAACGTCGACCTGGACAAGTACCGGGGCTGGGTCAGCCTCTGATGGCAAGGCTCGCGGTGAAACTCCTGCTGGTGGACGAGGACGACCGCCTACTCCTCATCCACGCCAAGGACCCGAAGACCCAGGCCGAGTGCTGGTACCCGGTCGGCGGTGGCGTCGAAGCCGACGAGTCCCTTCAGACCGCCGCCGCGCGCGAGACGTACGAGGAGACCGGTCTGCGCGATCTGCCGACGGGGATCCACGTGTGGACGCGGGACCACACGTACGAGTTCAACGGCGAGACCGTCGACGTACACGAGGAATGGCTCCTGCATCGCGTCGACCACTTCACACCGGCCCCGGCGCACCTGAGCGACTACGAAACCACCACGATCCTCGGCTTCCATTGGTGGACCGCGCAGGAGCTGATCGAGACACCCGAAACAGTCTTCCCACCACAACTCGGAGAGCTGCTCACCGACCTACTCGCTAGCCCGCCGAAGGAGAATGAGGTCGTGTCTGATCCATCGGTCGTCATCCGTCCAGCCCGTCTCGAAGACGGCGAGCACGTCTGGCCGCTCGCGCAGGCCTTCGCGACGTCGTTCACTCCCGAACGGTCCGCGTTCGACGCGACCTGGAAGCAACTGGTCGACGTACCTGACACTCTGCTGCTCGTCGCCGAGACCGCTGACGACAGAATCGTCGGCTACCTGCTGGGCAACACCCACCTCACCTTCCTCGCCAACGGCCCCGTCGCCTGGGTCGAGGAAGTCATGGTCGACGCAAACCAGCGGCAGTCCGGAATCGGCCGCCTCCTAATGGAACACGCCGAGCAATGGGCCAAGTCCACAGGCGCCGCCTACCTCGCCCTAGCCAGCCGCCGGGCAGGCCCGTTCTACCTAACCCTCGGCTACGAAGACTCCGCCACCTTCTACAAGAAAACCCTGACCTGAGCTGCAGTCACGTGTCGTATTCGAGGCCGTCCCAGGGTTCGTAGTAGGCGATGAAGTCGCCTGGTTCGATGTGGAGCGAGTAGGTGCCTTCGTACTCGGTGCCCACCCAGCCGAAGGTCACGCCGTTCCTGTCGACGGCGAACGGCGCCACGTCGATCGGTTCGAGGACGTACTTGCCGAGCTCAGCCAACCGCGAGGCAACAAGTTGATCGGCGCCGGCCGAAGCAGCCTGTCCAGGAGGAACACCTTCGGGCCGGCGAACCTCGTCGACCTTCACCTCGTCGAACGTCCCGTCCGCCTTCCAGAGGAACAACCCGACGTACGCCGCCCCGGAACCGAACAACTCATCGCTGAGAAAGAACTTCCGCCCGTCCTCAGCAGTCCCGGCGTACGGCACGTGATAGTCGTCCGGAACGATCCGGAACCGCCCATGCACCTGCTCCACCGCAGCCTCCCCCGCACGCTCCGCCGAACCGCCCCCACACCCACCCAACGCAACCACCAACCAGACCGCAAGCACCCCACCCAACCCGCACCGCAGCCCCCTCATCCGCCCCATGCCGCACAATCTAGCTGCGGCTGGCGGGTTATTTGACCGCTGCTGTCCTACAACACACCAGCTGTAAAACAACCCGCCAGCGGTCTGTCGACACCTCGCGCTGGGCGAATACAGCTGACACAGTGAGCGGATGTTGACGCAGGTGGGTGATGGGGTTTGGGTGCGGCAGAGTGAGTGGGTTTGGAGTAATGCTGTCGTGGTGCGGGGGGAGGGTGGGTTGGTGCTGGTCGATCCCGGGATCGACGGGTCCGATCTGAATGAGCTCGCCGATGACGTGGATCGGCTCGGGCTTCCGGTGGTCGCCGGGTTCTCGACTCATCCGCACTGGGACCACCTGCTCTGGCACTCCCGGTTCGGTGATGTGCCGCGGTACGCCACCCTCGGCTGCGCGAAGGTTGCCGGTGAAGTGCGAGAGCGGGCGCAGGCGATGGCGGCAGAGAGCGCGGAGGGCGTCCCACTCGAGCTGATCGGGCTCCTCAGCCCGCTGCCCGCGGACGGAGGCCCCATACCGGGCGAGATCGTCGAGCATCAGGCGCACGCCATCGGCCACGCCGCCGTACTCCTCGCCGACCGCGGCGTCCTGATCGCCGGCGACATGCTCTCCGACATCCTGATCCCACTCCTCGACGCCCGCCGCCCCGATCAGGTGTGCGCCTACGAAGCCGCACTCGACCGACTCAGCGAGGCAGTCCAGCACGTCGACGTCCTCATCCCCGGTCACGGCGCAGTTGCCGAGGGTCCCGAGGTCGCGGCCCGCCTGGCCGCCGATCGGGCCTACATGGACGCGATAAAGCGAGGCGAGGACCCGACCGACGCACGCCTCGCCCAGGACTGGCTCAAAGGCCCACACCAGTCGAACCTGGAGCAGGCCCGGCACTCGTCCGAATGAACAACCCCGGCTCGTCCGGATGAACAGAACCCCGGCTCAAGAAGTCCCGAGCCGGGGTTCGTGCTGCTCCCCCGCCAGGTTTCGATCCTGGTCTTCGAGATTCAAAGTCTCGCGGGCTGCCGATTACCCCACGGGGGATCGTGGTTGCCGGGACAGTTTGCCATGAGTGGGGTGGATGACACGCTGAGGGGTTCCTTACCTACGGTCCCGTAGGTTACGGTGGCGTAGGTAAGGACACGCTGAGCTGAGGGATTAACAAATATGACTCCACCCGCCGTTGCCGCTCCGGATGCGCCCACCCGTACCGCACCGGTCGACGAGGACGTGAATACCGGAACGCTCGGCGGTGAGCAGAAGAAGCTCTGGGAGCAGGTCGCGCTGGCGCTGTTCATCGGCATCCCGTTCCTGGCGGTGCTGGCAGCGGTGCCGATCGCGTGGGGCGGGTTCCTCGGCTGGCGGGACGTCGTACTCGCGGTGGTCTTCTACACGGTCGCCGGTCACGGGATCTCGATCGGTTTCCACCGGCTGTTCACGCACAAGTCGTTCAAGCCGAACCGCCCGCTCAAGTACGCCCTCGCCATCGCCGGCTCGCTGGCGATCGAGGGCCCGGTGATCCGCTGGGTGGCCGATCACCGCAAGCACCACAAGTTCTCCGACCGCGACGGCGACCCGCACAGCCCGTGGAAGTACGGCAACACGCTGGGCGCGCTCACCAAGGGCTTCTTCCACGCGCATGTCGGCTGGCTGTTCGACACCGAACAAACCCCGCAGCGGCAGTACGCGCCGGATCTGCTGAGGGACAAGGACGTCGTCAGGGTGTCCCGGATGTTCCCGCTGCTGGTCGCGGTCTCCCTGCTCGCGCCCGCGGTCATCGGCGGCCTCTGGTCCTGGTCGTGGACCGGCGCGCTGACCGCGTTCTTCTGGGCCAGCCTGGTACGGATCGCCCTGCTGCACCACGTGACTTGGTCGATCAACTCGATCTGCCACACGATCGGCGACCGGCCGTTCAAGAGCCGCGACAAGTCCGGCAACGTGTGGTGGCTGGCGATCCTGAGCCAGGGCGAGTCGTGGCACAACCTGCACCACTCGGACCCGACCTGCGCCCGGCACGGCGTACTCAAGGGACAGCTCGACACGTCCGCCCGCTGCATCTGGATCTTCGAGAAGAGCGGCTGGGTGTCCGACGTCCGCTGGCCGGTCAAAGAGCGGCTGGAGGCCCGACGTGTGGACTCTTCGCCCCGTACGCTCAAGGCTGCTTGAACCCGAAAACTCCCACCCGCAATACCCGAAGTGCGGCATGATGCTGACGTGATCACGACGTGACGGAACCCAAACCGCGGCGGTCCGGCCGGATCCGGATGACCAGTGCCGAACGTCGCGAACAGCTCATCACCATTGCCCGCGGCCTGTTCGCCCAGAAGGGGTACGAGGCCACCTCGGTCGAGGAGATCGCCCACCGCTCCGAGGTCTCCAAGCCGGTCGTCTACGAACACTTCGGCGGCAAGGAAGGCCTGTACGCCGTTGTTGTCGACCGCGAGGTACGGGCGTTGCTCGACGGTGTCACCGGCGCGCTGACGGCCGGCCGGGCGCACGAGCTCGTCGAGCAGGCGGCGCTCGCGCTGCTCGACTACATCGAGAACAACGCCGACGGGTTCCGGATCCTGGTCCGCGACTCGCCGGTCGGGTCGGCGACCGGTTCCTTCATCTCGATCCTCAGCGACGTCGCGACCCGGGTCGAGCACATCCTGGCCGAGGAGTTCAAGCGCCGCGGTCTGGACCCGAAGAACGCCCCGATGTACGCCCAGATGCTGGTCGGCATGGTCGCGCTCACCGGCCAGTGGTGGCTGGACGCCCGCAAACCGAAGAAGCAGGACGTCGCCGCACACCTGGTCAACCTGGCCTGGAACGGCCTGTCCGGCCTCGAGGTCAAGCCGGTTCTCGCGACCCGCCCGCACAAGTAACAGCCTCTGGTCGTACGCCGAGATCCGACCGTGGAATGACCTCCGCCAAGGCCGGGCCCCGTACCCTGGCCAGCATGACGGGGATGCTGACCGCGCGGCCGCTGCCTGCCCGGAGCAAGGCGTTCGACCTGTTCCTGGCCGGCGGCCTGTGCATGATGTTCGGCTTCCTGTCGCTGGCCCAGGCGCACTGGGGCGGCGTCCTCGCGTTCGGCATGCTGGTCCCGCTGATCTGGCGCCGCACCCACCCCGAACTGGTCTTCTTCGGCGTCTGCTCGGTCGCCGCTCTCCAATGGCTCGCCGCCGTCGAGTTGATGCCCGGCAACGTCGGCCTGCTCGTCGCCCTCTACGCCATCTCCGTGTACGGCGACCTACGGCTGAGCCGGATCGCCCTGGGGATCGGCGGTCTCGGCGTCCTGATGGCAACCTCGCGGTACTGGTCGAACTCGGACTGGAAGCAGCAGGTCACGATGATGGTCGCGCTGGGCGCGCTCGTCTTCGGCGTCTGGGCGTTCGGCGAGCGCCGCCGTACCCGCGGCCTGTACGTCGCGCAGCTCGAGGAGCGGGCCGCCCAGCTCGAACGGGACCGTGACCGCGAGGCGAAACTGGCCGTGAGCAACGAGCGGACCCGGATCGCCCGCGAGATCCACGACGTGGTGGCGCACGGCCTGTCGATCATGATCGTCCAGGCCGACGGCGGGCTGTACGCCGCGGACCAGTCGCCCGAGGCGGCGAAGAAGGCGCTCGCCACGATCGGCGACACCGGCCGCGCGAGCCTGACCGAGATGCGCAAGATGCTCGGCCTGCTGAAACAGGACGAGCAGAACGAGCTCGACCCGAACCAGCCCCGCCCGCAGCCCGGCGTCTCCAGCCTGCCGGAGCTGATCGAGAACGTCCGGGAGGCCGGGCTCAGTGTCAGCTACGAGGTCACCGGAGAACCCCGCGACCTGCCGGCGCTGCTCGGACTGACGGCGTACCGGATCGTGCAGGAGGGTCTGACGAACACGCTGAAACACGCCGGGCCGGGGGCGCGCACCTCCGTCAGCCTGGACTTCGGGCGCGAGATGCTGACCGTGGTGGTCACCGACGACGGTCGCGGCGCCGGCGTCGCGCCGAGCTCGGACCCGGGTCACGGCCTGGTCGGGATGCGGCAACGCGCCTCGGTCTCGGGCGGTACGGTGAGCGCCGGACCGAAGGCGGGCGGTGGTTACGAGGTGATCGCCAGACTGCCGTACAACCTGCCGACTGGAGAGTAATGGACGACATCCGGGTGTTCCTCGTGGACGATCAGGAACTCGTCAGAGCGGGCTTCACGATGCTGGTGGACTCGCAGGCCGACATGCGCGTGGTCGGCCAGGCGGGCGACGGCGGCGAGGCGCTCGAGAAGATCCAGGTGACCGCGTGCGACGTCGTCCTGATGGACGTCCGGATGCCGCGGCTGGACGGCGTCGAGGCCACCCGCCGGCTGCAGTCGTTGCCTGAGGCACCGAGGGTGATCGTGCTGACCACGTTCGACCTCGACGAGTACGCGTTCGCCGCGATCAAGGCCGGCGCGGCCGGCTTCCTGCTCAAGAACACGCCGCCGGCCGACCTGCTGAGCGCGATCCGCCAGGTGCACTCCGGGGACGCCGTCGTCTCCCCCAGTACGACGAGACGTCTGCTGGAGCACTTCGCCGGGTCCCTGCCCGACGAGCAGACCGAGCGTCCGGACCTGGCCGACCTCACCGCCCGCGAGCGCGAGGTGCTGGTCGAGGTCGCCCGCGGCCTGTCGAACACCGAGATCGCCAGGCTCTTCACGTTGTCCGAGGCAACGGTCAAGACGCATATCGGCCGGATCCTGGCCAAGACCGGTCTGCGGGACCGGGTCGCCCTCGTCGTCCTGGGGTACGAGACCGGACTCGTCCGGCCCACCAAGTAATACCCAGGTAGGACCTGGGGTCCCCACCCTGGTCCGACGAAACCGGGGCGCGGAATCACTAACTTCTTGGACAACATCGGAGTTGAACCAAGGAGTGACATGAGCTTGCAGACCGGAGAGCTTGCGGCCGGGCGGTTGCCGCAGGACGGGGAGCCGCGGACCGCGATCCGGGCGCACGAACTGCGCAAGGTGTACGGACAGGGCGACACCGCGGTCGCCGCGCTCGACGGGGTCTCGGTCGACTTCGGGGTCGGCCAGTTCACCGCGATCATGGGCCCGTCGGGGTCCGGCAAGTCGACGCTGATGCACTGCCTGGCCGGGCTGGACACTCCGACCGAGGGCCAGGTGCTGCTCGGCGAGACCGAGCTGACCCGGCTGCCGGACGCCGAGCTGACCAAGATCCGCCGGGACCGGGTCGGCTTCGTGTTCCAGTCGTTCAACCTGCTCCCGATGCTGTCCGCGAACGACAACATCCTGCTCCCGCTCGAGCTCGGCAACCGCAAGCCCGACGAGCAGTGGCTGAGCACGCTGATCGAGGTCCTCGGGCTGAGCGACCGGCTCACGCACCGGCCGTCGGAGCTGTCCGGTGGCCAGCAGCAGCGGGTCGCGGTGGCGCGGGCCCTGGTCGGCCGCCCGGAGGTCGTGTTCGCCGACGAACCGACCGGCAACCTGGACTCGCGGTCCGGGGCCGAGGTGCTCGGCTTCCTGCGCCGCTCGGTCCGCGAGTTCGGCCAGACCGTGGTGATGGTGACGCACGACCCGCTCGCGGCGTCGTACGCCGACCGCGTCGTGATGCTTGCCGACGGCAAGCTGGCCGGCGAGCTGCGGCAGCCGACCCCGGAGAGCGTTCTCGACGCGCTGCGCCAACTGGGGGCCTGACGTGCGACGTTCGCTCCTCTCCTCGCTGCGGGCCCACATGGGTCGCCTGGTCGCCGCCTGTCTGGCGATCGTCCTCGGGGTCGGTTTCGGATCGCTCGCGATGATCGTGCACGCGTCCGCGTCACACGGTGTCAACGAGACGATCGGCGCGCAGTACAAGGGCGTCGACGCCGTCGTCTACCCCGACCAGGCGACCATCTCCCCCGCCGACATCGCCACCGTCCAGAAGCTGCCGCAGGCCGCGGCGGCCGTCACGCTGACGACCGCGTACATGGACGTCGCGTTCCCCGATCTGGTCCGCGGGACCACGGTTCCGATCGACGCCCTCTACGACACCCAACACATCGCCGGCCCCGGCACCTCCTCCGGACGGTTGCCGACCGCAACGAACGAGATCGCGCTTCCGGCCCGGACCGCGGCCAAGCACAAGATCGCCGTCGGCCAGAGCTTGCGGATCAGCTCGTACGACGACAAGTCGTGGACCGTCACCGTCGTCGGTCTGCTGGACGACTCGAAGTATGTCGGCAGCGCTTCCGCCGTCGCGACTCCGGCCGCGGTGAAGATCTTCGACCCGGGTGCGTACACCCGCGGGATCGCACTGGCCGCGAAGCCCGGCGTCTCCCAGCAGCAACTCACTTCAGCCGCGCAAGCCGTGGTCGCGAGCGGTCTCACTGTTTACACCGGTGAGGCGTTCATCCAGCACGAGGTAAAGGGTCTGACCAACGGTATCGACGTCCTCGGCGGAGTGTTCGGGATGTTCGCCGTGATCGCGTTGTTCGTGGCCTGCCTGGTGATCGGCAACACCTTCACGATCGTGATCGCCCAGCGCACCCGCGAGATGGCACTGTTGCGCTGCGTCGGGGCGTCCCGCCGGCAGGTCTTCTCCTCGGTCATCGCGGAGGCCACCGTGGTCGGCGTGAT
Organism: Kribbella soli; assembly: GCF_004331345.1. GTDB lineage: Bacteria > Actinomycetota > Actinomycetes > Propionibacteriales > Kribbellaceae > Kribbella > Kribbella soli. The sequence goes on from NZ_SJJZ01000001.1 coordinate 667,918, forward strand.
CGCGTCGGCGATCGGTGTCGTCTTCGGCGTCGCGCTCTCCGCGCTGGGGTTGGCGCTGTCCCGCGAGTTCGATTGGGGTATCCCCCCGGTGCCGTTGCATCTGGACCTGTCGTCGATCTTCCTGCCGCTCCTGCTCGGCACGCTGGCCACGCTCGTCGCGGCCGTCGTACCGGCTCGGCGGGCGACGAAGGTGGCGCCACTTGCCGCGCTCCGTCCGGAGGCGGCTCCGGCGGCCGCGACCAAGGCGGGCATACTGCGGTTGGTGCTGGGCTTCCTGCTCCTCGCCGGCGGCGGCCTACTGCTGGGGGTCGGGGCGAAGCAGCACGAGGTACTGATCGGTGTCGCGGGCGGCGCGATCTCGTTCCTCGGCATCCTCGCGATCGGTGCGCTGCTCGTCCCGGCGCTGATCCGCGTGATCGGCGCGCTCCCCGCCCGGAGTGGCGGCGTACCCGCCCGGATCGCCGTCGCGAACGCGGTCCGCAACCCTCGGCGTACGGCGGCCACCACGTCGGCGCTGCTCATCGGCGTGACGCTGATCAGCCTCACCTGCGTCGGGATCGCCTCGGTGCGGAAAACGTTTGATGTGTCGATGGACGGTCAGTACCCGGTCGACCTGATGGTCACGACGTACAAGGAGAAGATGCCGGCGAGCGCCGAGCAGCAGCTCCGCGACATCAAGGGCATCACCCAGGTCGTCCCGATCAGCACGGTGACCGCGAAGGCCGGTGGCGAAGAGATCGACGTGACCGGTGTCGACGCGGGCAAGGCCGGCTCGGTGATCCACAACGCGGCGCTGAGCGACAAGCTGAAGCCCGGTACGGCGCTGGTCACCTACCCGGTGCTGAAGCGGCTGAAGCTCGAGGACGGCTCGCCGCTGACGATCGTGTCGGGACAGCACAAGGTCACACTGACCGCCCGGCTGGCGATCGGGGTCGACCCGATCACCACGACGTCGGCCGACCTCGCGAAGCTGACGCCGAGCGCGCCGGTGACCGGGTTCTGGCTGGCGTCGGACCCGAAGGCGGACGGCGCGGACGTGGTCGACGCCGTGGAGCAGTCGATCCCGACCGTCAAGGATCTGTCGGTGCAGGGCGGACTGGCCGAGCGGACCAGCTACACGAAGATCTTCGACGTACTGCTGATCGTCGGCATCGGTCTGCTCGGGGTCTCGGTGCTGATCGCGCTGGTCGGCGTCGGCAATACGCTCAGCCTGTCGGTGCTGGAGCGGACGCGGGAGAACGCGCTGCTCCGGGCGATGGGCCTGTCCCGCCGCCAGCTGCGCGGGATGCTCGCGATCGAATCGTTGCTGATGGCACTGGTCGCGGCCGGTCTCGGGATCGTGCTCGGTCTGCTCTACGGCTGGACCGGGACGAGCGCCCTGATGGGCGGCCAGACGGTCGAGGGCGGCGTGGAGTACGCCGTACCCGGGACCCTGCTGATCGCCATCGCCGCAGTGGCCGCGGTCGCGGGCCTACTCGCCTCGGTACTGCCCGCCCGCCGTGCGGCCAAGGTCGCACCGGCCGGCGCACTGACGACCGAATGAGCCAGCGGCTCGCCCGGCTTGAGGGGGCCGGGCGAGCCGCTTTCACACGATCTCGACGCGATTCCCGTGGCCGTCGGCGGTGTGGAATCGCCGGCGGCCTGGGATCGTTTCGTTGTCCCAGGTCACCGGGTATCCCAGCGCTTCGAGCTGCGCGGCCAGAGCGTCCAGATCATCGACAGCCAACGCCGGATGTGCCTTCTTCGCGGGCGTGAAGTCCTGCTCGACCCCGATGTGGATCTCCGCCGCCCCGGCCTTGAACCAGCACCCGCCGCGCGCCTTCAGCAGCTCCGGCTTCTCCACCTCGGTCATCCCGAGCGCATCGCGGTAGAACGCCCGCGCCACGTCCTCGCCACCGGGCGGGCACGACACCTGCACATGATCGAGCCGCATGCTCATCCCTTCTTCTGCGCCGTCTTCTGGGCCACCGCGAAGATCCGCCGGAACGGCAGCAGCGTCCCGTAGTCCCGCTGCGGATACGCCTCCGCCAGCCGAGCGCCGTACTCCGCCTCGAACTTCGGCCGTACGTCGTCCGGCAGCGACTGCAGCACCGGCCGCGCGCCGGTCCCCTTCACCCACTCCAGTACGGCGTTGTCGCCGGACAGCAGGTGGAAGTACGTGGTCTCCCACGCGTCAACCACGCACCCTTCCGCGCTGAGCGCGTCGACGTACCCTGCCGGACCGGGTACGTCGGGGCGCAGCGAGGTGTCCTTCGCGTACTCGGCGTACGGCTCGGTGCCGGCCAGCTCCCGCAGGATCGCGTGCGACGGCGCATCGCCGTTGCCCGGGATCTGGATCGCCAGCCACCCGCCCGGCCGGAGCGCCCGGACGAACCCGGGCAGCAGGTCGAGCTGCTCGGGCACCCACTGCAGCGTCGCGTTCGTGACGATCACATCCAGCGACCCGGGCTCGACGCTCCACTCGCGGACGTCACCGAGCTCGAAGCTCAAGTGGTCGTCGGCGTACTCCGCCGCGGCCTCGAGCATCTGCGGCGAGCTGTCGATCCCGCGGATCTCGGCCTCCGGCCAGACCTGACGCAGAGTCGCGGTCAACGCGCCCGGACCGCAGCCGAGGTCGACCACGGTCCGTACGTCGGTCGCCCGGACCCGCTCGACCAGGTCCCGGAACGGCCGGGCACGCTCGTCGGCGTACGTGCCGTACTGCTCTGGACTCCACACCGGTGACGTACGCATCGGACTGCCCCTCTCACACTGATTTATCTTGACGTCGAGATACTCTAACTCCACAACTTGTCTTGATGTCAAGAGTCTTGATGGGTACTCTCGAACCCATGGAGGACGAGGTCGATCGCCTGATTCAGGCCTGGCGCCGCGAGCGCCCCGATCTCGACGTGGCGCCGATGGAGGTGCTGTCCCGGGTCAGCCGCCTGGCGCGGCATCTCGATCGCGCCCGCAGCCAGGCCTTCGACACCCACGGCCTGGAGTCCTGGGAGTTCGACGTCCTCGCGGCGCTGCGCCGAGCGGGTACGCCGTACCAGCTGTCCCCCGGCAAGCTGCTCAAGGAAACCCTCGTCACGTCCGGCACGATGACGAACCGGGTCGACCGGCTGGCCGCCCGCGGCCTGGTCGAGCGGCTGCCGGATCCTCATGACCGGCGCGGTGTGCTCGTCCAGCTGACACCCGCGGGCCGGGACAAGGTCGACGCCGCGATGGCCGACCTGCTCACCCATGAGCGCACGCTGCTCGGCGGCCTCAGCGACGGCGACCAGCAGAAGATCGCCCGGGTGTTACGGGAACTGGTCCGCCCGTTCGACCTGGAAAAGCACTAACCGAAAACACTCGGTTCGCGTCACCGACAAAGCCGCTTGTTCGTACGGACAAAGCGCGGCCGAAATGACCCGGAATTATCCGAAAAGACGACCCGTCACTTCTACCCTGGTCCGATCGTTGCTAGTTGCAACGAGATCGAGAGACTGCTGTAGCCGACGACTATCGACACCGGACGGGCCCACTACTAGGGTCATCACCGTCGGTGGTTGATCGACTACAAAATGTCAGAACACGGTGACTTCGGCGGCAAGAGGTGGTTCGCCGAAAGTGGCCGCACGGTGTCCGGGGCTCGGGGCCCGAACAACGGCGGCCGGCACGGGGCCCGCTCACCCAGGAGCTCGGCGCACCCCTCCGAATCACAGGGGATCGGAGGGGGCGCCGCGGCTCGAACCCCTGCTACTCCGCGCGTTCCGCCGCTTCGAACCAGGCCGTTTCCAGCTCACCACGCTCGTCGGCCAGCTTGCGGAGCTCGGCGTCCAGCTCGGAGAGCCGCTCGTAGTCGCTCGCACTTACGGCCAGCTGGTCGTGCAGTTTCGTCTCGGCCTCGGTGATCTTCGCGAGCTGCCGCTCGATCCGGTTCAGCTCCTTCTTCGCCGCCCGGGCCGCTGCCGCGTCAGCCGTCGGACGTTCAACCACCTGGCCATTTTGTGCTGTTGACAAATCGGTGGACACAACTGCGGCCGGCGTCAACGCATTCGACGCCGCCCGTCGCGGAATTCCGGCCTCGAGTTCCTCGAGATACTGCTCGACGCCGCGCGGCAGATGCCGGACCCGGGCGTCGCCCATGATCGCGTAAACCATGTCGCTGACCCGCTCCAGGAAGTACCGGTCGTGGGTGACGGTGACGACGACGCCGGGCCAGCTGTCCAGGAAATCCTCGAGCACGGTCAGTGTCTCGACGTCCAGGTCGTTGGTCGGCTCGTCGAGGATCAGCACGTTCGGCTCGTCGAGCAGGATGCGCAGCAACTGCAGCCGGCGCCGTTCACCACCGGACAGGTCCGAGATCCGCGTCGTCAGCTTGTCGCCGGTGAACCCGAACCGCTCGAGCAGTTGCGACGACGTCAGCTCACCGCCCCGCCCGGCGAGCGCCGCCGTACGACGGATCGCGGTGATGTGGTCGAGGACGGTGACCGAGGTGTCGATCTCCTCGAGGGTCTGCGACAGGTTGGCGATCCGGACCGTCTTGCCCTGCTTGACCAGGCCGCGGTCCGGCGCGAGCTGCCCGGTGAGGACCCTGAGGAACGTGGTCTTGCCGGCGCCGTTCGGGCCGAGCAGCCCGATCCGGTCAGCCGGACCGAGCCGGAACGTCACGTGGTCGAGCATCTTCCGGTCGCCGAAGCTCAGGCTGACGTCCTCGACGTCGAACACGTCCTTGCCGAGCCGCGCGGTCGCCAACTGCGACAGCGCGAGCTTGTCCCGCGGCGGCGGCACGTCCTCGATCAGCGCGTTCGCGGCGTCGATCCGGAACTTGGGCTTGCTGGTCCGGGCCGGAGCACCCCGGCGCAGCCAGGCGAGCTCCTTCTGCAGGAGGTTCTGCCGCTTGGCCTCGGTGACCTGCGCCGTGCGGGCCCGCTCGGCCTTGGCGAGGACGTACGCCGCGTACCCACCGTCGTACGACGTGACACGGCCGCCCTGCACCTCCCACGTGTTGGTGCAGACCGCGTCCAGGAACCAGCGGTCGTGGGTCACGACGATCAGCGCGCTCGCGTGGTCGACGACGTGCTCGGCGAGCCAGCTGACGGCCTCGATGTCGAGGTGGTTGGTGGGCTCGTCGAGAATCAGCAGGTCGACCTCGGTGAGCAGGAGTCTGGCCAAGGAGGCTCGGCGCCGCTCGCCACCGCTCAGGCTGCCGACCTGCGCCTGGTGGTCGACTTCGCCGAGAAGATGCTCCATCACCGAGCGCGCTCGCGGATCGGCCGCCCAGGTGTAGGTCTCGACATCACCGAGCACCGCGTGCAGCACGGTCTGGTCCGGGTCGAGATCGTCGCCCTGACCGAGGTACCCGAGCCGCAGGTCGCGATTGTGGGTGATCCGGCCGCTATCGGGCTCCTCACGCCGGGCCAGGACCTGCAGGAGCGTCGACTTGCCGTCGCCGTTGCGCCCGACCACGCCGATGCGCTCACCACGGCCTACGCCGAGACTGACCGAGTCGAGCAGTGTGCGGGTCCCGAAGCCCTTCGAAACAGCTTCCAGATTGACCAAGTTAGGTGCCGCCATAACGCGCCCAAGGGTAGCTGACGCGGACACCGTTCCCGGGATCGTGCCAGGATCGTCCAGGTGTTGACTCCCGCCTGGCTCGAAGGACTGTCCCTCGGCGACGCGATCGCCGCCGATCCGCTGGAAGGTGGCTACGCCAGCAAGACGTTCCGCGTCCGCACGACGCTGGGCGAATCGGTGGTCGTGAAGACGCAGGACGATCTGCCACCGGACCTGTACGCGCTGGAGGCCGACGGTCTCGACGCGCTGCGTGCACCTGGCGGGTTCGCCGTACCAGAGGTCCTTCGGGTGACGCCGGCGTTCATCGTTCTGTCCGACCTCGGTACGCCGGAACCGTCGCCGACGTACTGGGAGGACGCCGGGCGGGCGCTGGCGCTGCAGCATCAGCAGACCGCGGACAAGTTCGGGTACCACCAGGACAACTACCTGGGCACCCTCCTGCAGCGGAACCCGTGGACGAGCGACGGGCACGCGTTCTTCGCCGAGCACCGTCTGCTCCGTTACCTGGAGGAGCCGAACTGCCACAACCAGCTCCCGGAGGCTGATCGGCGCCGCCTCGAACGCGTCGCCAACCGCCTCCCCGAGCTGATCCCGCCGCAGCCTCCGTCCCTGCTCCACGGCGACCTGTGGCACGGAAACCTCCTCCCCGCCCCGGACGGCGGCCCGGCCATGATCGATCCCGCCGTCCACTACGGCTGGCCCGAGGCCGAACTGGCCACCCTCCTCATCTATGGCCACTTGTCGGAGACCTTCTTCGACGCCTACGAGGAACTCCACCCACTAGCCCCGGGTTGGCGTGACCGCCTCCCCTTGCTCCACCTCCGAGAGCTCATCTGCATCACCGCCCATTGGCCCGACCGCCCCGAAGCCGTCACCGAAATCAGCGCGATCCTCAAACAACTCGACTGAGGTTCAGGACGTACTGCTTCTCGTTGAGGGGGTTGCCGTCCGTGCGGGTCCGGCTGGGGGCTGGGCCTGGGACGGGGCTGTAGCTGTCGAAGCTGGTGGCGAGGAGTGCCTCACCTCGGCCGAGGGTGGGGAGCATCAACTCGAAGAGGTGCGTGGTGGCGGCCGGGATGGTGCCTTCGATGTGGGCCTGGGTCTCGGTGAGCGTGGTTTGGGAGACGATGCCGCGGTGTTCTGCGACGTGAGCCAAGACTCGCGAGACAGTATCGGACGGAACATCGAGCTCGAAGTGGTTCACCGGCTCCAGGACCGTCGTACCGGCCTCGGCGATCGCCTGCAGGAGGACGAGCGGCACCAACCGGCGGAAGTCGGCGGCCACGGTGACCGGGCTCCAGTACGCCGTGTGCGTCAGATCCACCCGGATGTCCGGGATCTCCCACCCGAACAGGCCCTGGTGCAACGTCTGCCGAACCGTCTCCTCGATCGCCGTGTGGAAGGCCCGCGGCAGCGCCCCGAGCTCCACCTCCAGGTTGTACTCAATGCCATCGGCAACCGGTGAGACCCGGAAGCCGACCCCCGCCGCCCACGGGCCCTCCGTGATCTCGCGGGTCGCGGCACCGACCCCGATCAACCGCTCGACATGGATCGGCGTCGTCTCGCTGAAGGTGACGCCGACGCCGTACTCCGACTCGAGCAACGACGCGATCACCTCCTTCTGCACCTCGCCGTACAGGCTCACGGTGATCTCGTCGGCCTTCCGGACCCGGATCAGCGGATCCTGCTCGGCGAGCTGCGTCAACGCCTGGAACAACTTCACCCGGTCCCGCGCACTCACCACGGTCTCCAGCGTGGGCGGCGCGAACAGCCGCCCGACCTGCGCCGTCCGGACGCCGAGCTGATCGCCGATCCGGATGCTCTTCAGTCCCCGCAACGCCACGATCTGACCGGCCTCGGCCCGATCCACCGAGTGCCGGCCGCCATCCTCGAACACGTCGATCCCGCTCGGCCGCACCTGGTACGCCGGACCGTCGACGGGATGCACCGGGACCGTCGTACGCGCAGCCAGCGTCCCGCTGACGATCCGTGCGGACGCGATCTTCTGCCCGGCCGCACCCCGCTCGACCTTGAACACCCGCGCCCGCAGCTGGTCCTCCGGTGCCGCGATTGCCCGCGGCAACCAGGTGCGGATCCCCTCGATCACCTCGGCGATTCCGACGCCGGTCATGGCGGATCCGAAGTACACCGGATACATCTCGGCCTTCGCGACCTGACGCCGCAGCTCGGCCGCCTGGTCGACCTCGGCGCCCTCGAGGTACAGCTCCAGGAACGAATCATTGCGCTCGGCAAGCATCTCGCCGACCTCGCCGCGCTGCACCGGCAGCGATACGACCGACGCCGTGCGCAGACCGAGATCCGCCACCGACTCCATCGGTACGGCGGCCGGCGTCAGCAACCGCCGGATGTCGGCGAGCAGCTCGTCGTACCGCGCGCCCACCCGGTCGATCTTGTTCACGAACAGCAACGTCGGGATCCGCAGCCGGTCCAGCGTGCGCATCAGCAACCGCGTCTGCGGCTGCACGCCCTCGACCGCGGAGATCACCAGCACCGCGCCGTCCAGTACGGACAACGCGCGCTCGACCTCGGCGATGAAGTCGGAGTGTCCCGGGGTGTCGATCAGGTTGACCGGCAGGTCACCGAGCGCGAACGACACCACCGCGGAGCGGATCGTGATGCCGCGTTTCCGCTCGAGGTCCATCGAGTCGGTCTGCGTGTTCCCGTCGTCGACCCGGCCGACCCGGTCGATGACTCCGGCGGCGAACAGCAGCCGCTCGGTCAGGCTGGTCTTACCGGCGTCGACATGCGCCACAATGCCCATCGTCAGAGAGTTCAAGAGTCCTCGCGAATGCGTCGAAACGATCAGTACCCATGGGGTGGATCGATCCGCGGCGCATCCCGGTCTCCTGTCGGTGTCGATGGGGTCTCTTCCCGGACGGTAACACCACCCGAGTCCGGGGACGAGCGATTTTCAGGCTCTTGTGATGCATGTGCGGGTGAGGAACTCGTGTCGTGAGACCTGAAATACGCATGCGACTGGGGAACCCTGCTGAACCTTCCAGGTGCATTGCATTCCCCACTTCGGCGGCTCGCTCATAAGATCTGCTACCGATTCACGATCGCCGGAAGGATCCGGGCGCCCGGGACGGGCCCCTCGGCCTGGCGGACCATGCGGCAGCGGCCGGATTCGGCGAGCTCCACGGCCAGGTCGACGGCGCTGCGGCTGTCGGCGGCGAGGAAGAGGCAGGTAGGGCCGGAGCCGGAGATCTGCGCGGCCAACGCACCCTGGTCAAGGCCGAACTGGAGCGTCTCGCCCAGCTCGGGACGCAGCGACAACGCCGCGGCCTGCAGGTCGTTGCTGAGCGCAACGGCAAGTGCGCCGGGCTGCCCGGACAGCAGCGCGGACATCAACTCCGGACGGACCTGCGGCGACTCGACGCGCCGCAGCGGACGCATCCGGTCCAGTTCGCGGTAGACGTCCGGCGTCGACAACCCGCCGTCAGCGATCGCGAACACCCAGTGAAATGTCCCGCGGGACATCACCTCGGTGACCTGCTCGCCCCGTCCCTGACCGAGCGCCGTGTGGCCGACCAGGCAGAACGGCACGTCGCTGCCGAGCTCGGCCGCATGGTGCTGAAGCTCGGTCTGGGTCAGTTGCAGGCCCCACAACCGGTTGCACGCCACCAGAGTCGCTGCCGCGTCAGTCGAGCCGCCGGCCATCCCGCCGGCCACCGGAATCGTCTTGCGGATCGTCAGGTCGACGCCCTCGTCGACGTCGTACTCCGCCTGCAGCAACTGCGCCGCCCGCACCGCGAGGTTGGTCTCGTCGGTCGGTACGTCGTCCGCGAAGTCGCCGGAGATCTCGACCGAGACCTCCCCGTCGTCGTCCCGCAGTACCGCGGTCACGTCGTCGTACAGGGCAACGGCCTGGTACACCGTGGCGACCGGGTGGAACCCGTCCGGGCGCGGCGGACCGACCGACAGACCGAGATTGATCTTGGCCGGCGCCCGCACCGTGACCTCAGCAGAAGGTGGCACGTCGCACAGGCTAGGGCATTACACAGTCCGACCTGCACCTGCGAGTGCAGCGAATTCTGTGATCCCGAGCATCTCGCCGCGCACTCTCGGGTCGATCCCGGCGGCGCTGAGCACCTCGTCGAGCCGCGCACGATCCGGCATCCAGCGGGCCAGCGCGGACCGGATCGTCTTACGGCGCTGCGAGAACGCGGCCTCGATCACCGCGAACACCTCCTCGCGGCTCGCCTCCGTCGCCGGCGGTTCGCGGCGCTCGAACGCGACCAGGCCCGAGTCCACGTTCGGAGCCGGCCAGAAGACGTTCCGTCCGATCGGCCCGGCGCGCCGCACCTCGGCGTACCACGCGGCCTTCGCCGACGGTACGCCGTACGTCCGCGAACCCGGTCCGGCCGCCAACCGGTCCGCGACCTCGGACTGCACCATCACCAAGCCGTGCCGCAGCGAGTCCGAGACCTGGAGCAGGTGCAGCAGCACAGGTACGGCGACGTTGTACGGCAGGTTCGCCACGCAGGCGGTCGGCTCGCCGATCTCCGCGGGCGTCACGTCCATCGCGTCCGCCTCGACCACGGTCAACCTGGATGCCTGGTGTGGCGCGTACGACGCGACGGTCGACGGCAGCGCCTGCGCGAGCAGCGGGTCGATCTCGACCGCAGTGACCCGGTGCCCTTCCGCGAGCAGCGCGAGCGTCAGCGACCCGAGACCCGGCCCGATCTCGAGAACCGTCTCGCTCTCCGTCAGCTCGGCGGCGCGAACGATCCGGCGCACCGTGTTCGGGTCGATGACGAAGTTCTGGCCGCGCTGCTTGGTCGGACGGACCCCGAGGGACGCGGCCAGCGAACGCACGTCCGCCGGACCGAGAAGTCTCGGTCCGGCGGACGTGGATGAATCAGACGAGGTCACCCCGTCAGTTTGGCAGGCCGAAACCTTCTCCCGCCCCACCGCCCCAGTCAGGCGCGCTTACCGCAGACAGGCCATGCGCCGTAACCACCGCGGTCGGCCTTGACCTTCTCCGCGATCGCGATCTGCTGCGCCTTCGACGCACCGTTCGCGTTGTCGGCGTACGCCGTACCGCCGTAGGCAGCCCAGGTGCCGTGGTCGAACTGCAGACCGCCGTAGTACCCGTTGCCGCTGTTGATCGACCAGTTGCCGCCCGACTCGCACTCGGCGATCCGATCCCACGCACCGACGTTGCTGCTGGTCGGCGTGTCGGTCTCGGTGGTCGTGGTGGTCGGCTCCGCCGGCTTCGGCTTGGTGCCGACGACGACCTGCTCGTCGACCGCCTTGGCCACCAGCTTCGACCCGACCACCTTGGTGGCCGACAGCTTGCCATCCAGGTAGGTGTACAGGTACGTGACGGTCTTGGAGCCGTCGGTGCCCTTGGTCGTGGTCTTCTTGGTGCCCACTTCCAGCGTCGCCGACTTGGTCTCGTCGGTGCCGTGCGCGACTGCCTCGGTCTTGGTGACGGTCTTCTGCAGGACCTGCACGAAACCGATCTTGTTCACGCCGAGCTTCAGCGGGGTCGCGGCGGCCGGGGTGATCCGGTCGTCGGAGTCCCAGCGAACCTTCGCCTCGGTCAGGGCCTGACCGACGGTGCCGGCCAGCGACTTGATGGTCACGGTCTTGCCGAGGTGCACGATCTGCACAGTCTTCGGCGTCGTGACGGTCAGCTCCAGACCCTGGCGGCCGAGCGGAGCGCTCCGGCTGGTGGACAGCTGGGCGCCGTCGTAACGGAGACCCAGATCGGCCAGCGCCTCGTTCACGCTGTCGGCGGTGGTCCAGTAGGCCTTCTTGGCGCCGTCGGCGTTGACAGTCAGCGGCCGCCCGTACTGCACGGCGATCTCCTGCCCGTCCTTGAGCTTGGCGTCCACGCCGGGCGCGACGACGTCGTGCTCACCGACCTGAACTTTCTCGGCCTTCAGGGCGTCTGCCACGGTGGAGCCGAAGGTGTGAACCTTCCGCACCTGGCCGTCGACGGAGAGACTGACCGTCTTGCTCTTCGCGGCATACGCCACGGAGCCGCCTGCGACGGCGAACGCAGCCGTCGCACCGACGGCCACGATGATGGACTTACGCACTAACGCTCCCAGGTAGGGCTACCCGGGCACGGGGTGGGACAGCACAGGCACTGGCCGCGAGCGCCAGGCTGGAGGCCTGGAGCCTGTGGTCAACGCCGAGGGGCGTGCTGTTCCCGGAACCTTCCCCGATCCCGGCCAACATCACGGGACCATAACGAAGAAGTAGCGGAAGCGCCAATCCCCTGGTCGGCGAGTCGTAAAAAGGTGTAACGGCTTCCTTACACCGTGTGATTGCCCCATTGCCCCCGATGCACCACTTCGGCGGTCGTCCGGCGCCCCCGTTTCAGCGACGGCGAACGCTTGTCCGGGGCCCGGTGACCGACCGACAGCACCCCGACCAGATCGAACCCCTCGGGTACGCCGAACTCCTTCAGCAACCGGCCCACCTTGTCCGCAGGAGGCCCGAAAAAGCAGGCTCCCAGGCCTTCGTCGACGACCGTCTGCAACATCAGCAGGACCGCCATCCCGGTGTCGACGTACCAGTACGGCGCGGTCCAGCGACCCTCGTCGCGATCGGTCCAGCCCTTGTCCGCTTCGGTGTACCGATCGAGGTACGCGTCCTTGTGCGCGAAGGCCAGAATCAGCAACGGCGCCCGGCGCAGCCCTGTGACCCATTCAACATACTTAGGATCCGGATCCTCGGCCGCGATCCGCCAGTACCGCTCCCGCTCCTCCCCCTCCAATGTCAGGAACGCCCACCCCTGGCTGAACCCACCCGAAGGCGCCCGCAACCCGTTCTCCAGAATCCGCTCCCGGACGTCGTCCGGCACCGCCCGATCCGGGTCGTAGTTCCGCACCATCCGCCGCCGCCGTACGACGTCACTGAACTCCATGACGCCCTGTTTATCAGGCGGGAATCAGCCGAGGCCGGGCGCGTGCGGCCCAGGGCGTGGCCGGGTGGCCTCTTGGCCGCGGGAGCCGTCGTCCGGTCGTGACGGCGCGTGGTCGGTGACACCCGCGCGACGCTTGGGCGCGCCGGCCGCGGGCGCCTGGGGATCGGACAGGGCCCGCAACCGTTCGAGGTCGGGCGAGAGATTCTCCTGGGCGTGGCGAACAGCTTGGTTCAGCCGCGATTCCGGACGCTGGGACTCCGGCTGAACTCGCTGCGCATTCTCGATGCGGTACTTGCGTTCGATGCGCTGGAGTTCCGTGTCCAGCCCGGCGACCGCGTTCTGAGCGGCCGTGGTGGCTTCATCGGACTTCTGCTCGCTCCCGAGCGATTCGTCGGCCTGGACCGCCTCCAGGCCGGACAGCGCATCGCGTAGGGGAGCGACCAACTGTCTCCGCACCTCGGCACGGTGCGCCTCAGGCATGAGGCCTGGCTCGGCAAGATGCTTGTCGATCACCAGGTCGACCGCGACGTTCCAGCGTTGACCGTCGTCGGCACACAGCAACTTCTGGGTGACCTCGGCGCTCGTCAGCCCGCTGCGCTCGGCCAACGCCTGGTCGAGGTGCCGGGTAGCGGGGGTGTAGGCGGGAAGGGTATCGAGATTCGGCTGTGCCAGGACCGCGTCCTCAACGTGGTCCAGCCCCGCGTCCCTGAAGACATCACTGATGACGTTGTCGAGGTTGCGCTTCGTCCAGTGCTCGGTACGACCCTCGTCGAAAGCAGTCGCAGCGCTGTCGTACGGATAGGTCTCCGGTGCCGTCTCGTCTCTGAGAGGGGCCATCAGGTGCGCGGCTTCGTGAGTCAGCGTGTCCATCGCATCGCGAACAAGCCAGGCCTCGTAGTCGGTCAACGGCCGATCGAGGTCCCGTGCCTCGCGCAACCGATCAAAGACATGCCGGACGGAAACCGAGATACTGCCGTCACTGAAGGCGCCGCCGACGTCGTCCGGGTCGGTCTCCGCCAGCACTTCCCCGTTCCACCGGGTTCGAGGACCGCCGGCGCCGCCACCGACCCGCTGCTCGACCGCGTACACCACGGCGGCCACCAGCCGGTACTCCCAGGACTGCGGTGAGATCTCGATGTCGTCTTCGTCGGTCACGATCCGCCCTCCACGCCTTCGCTTCGGAGGCGCTCGATCAGCCTGACCAGGGTGGAGTTCATTTTGAGGATCGTCATGGACTCGCGCGCAGGGGCCCGCTTCGACAATGCGGCGATCTCGGATTTCGCGCGTTCGGCGTGGGCGATCCGATCCGCCGCCGAGCCCTTGTCGTTGACTACCTGCGCGAGCAGGCCGGCAGCACGCCAATACTCCGGGCTGGTGCCAGGCTTCGGCCCGCTGATGAACTCGGGCAGCTTCTGCACCCTGATCAGCGCCAACCGGCGGGACCTCTCGTCCGCGATCTGCTCCGCCGACGCCTTCATCCGGACGGCCTCGGCAGCCACCGTGGTCTCGTCCGCACCCTGCAACGAGTCGGCGAGCTCGAGCAACCGCGCGTCGAAGGTCTCGAAATCCACGAACGCAGCGTATCCGCCCGAATGGTCAGTCGCGGGCCGTTACCAAGGCCCTCCGAACGCCCGGTTCGCGTTGTCGTTCAGGGCTGTGCAGAGTTCTGGGACCGAGATGTTGAGGACGTCAGCCATCTTCCGGACCGTGTGCGGGATCAGGTAGGACGCGTTCGGTTTGCCGCGGTACGGCGAGGGCGTCAGGTACGGGGCGTCGGTCTCGACGAGGATGCGGTCGAGGGGGGTGACGGCCAGGGCGTCGCGCAGGGACTGGGCGTTCTTGAACGTGACGACGCCGGCGAAGCTCAGGTACGCGCCGCGGTTCACGCACTCGCGGGCGAACTCGGTGTCGCCGGAGAAGCAGTGCATCACCAGCCGGTCCGGCACGCCTTCGCGATCCAGGATCCGCAGGATGTCGTCGTGCGCGTCGCGGTCGTGGATCATCAGCGTCTTGCCCAGCCGCTTCGCCAGCTCGATGTGCGCGGCGAACGACTCGTGCTGCGCGGCCTGCCCGTCCTCACCGGTGCGGTAGTAGTCGAGCCCGGTCTCACCGATCACCCGGACCTTGTCGCTGCTCGCCGCGAGCCGCTCGATCTCGGCCAGTGCACTGTCCAGCTCGCCGGCTGCTTTCAGCTTCGGCGCCTCGTTCGGGTGCAGGGCGACGCCGGCGATCAGGTTCGGGTGCTGCTCGGCGGCCTCGACCGCCCACACCGCGCCCGGCAGATCGCAACCCACCTGGACGATCCGGGTCACGCCGACAGACTTGGCCAGCCGGATCGCCTCCGCCGGACTCAGCCAGTCCCCGTCCTCGCCATCGGCGATATCAAGATGACAATGCGCATCGACCACACTCATCGGCAACGGATCAGGAACCGCCGGCCGACTCCGATCCCGCGACCGCCCGTCCTCCCCCACCGCAGCCCGCTCCCGAGTCGGCCGACCCACCTCCACACCATCACCCATACGCCCCAGATTACTGAGTCACTAGCGGGTTGCTTCACAGCTGGCGGATTGCAGCAGTTCAGCGAACCAACAACCCGCCACCGGCAGTTGTCCACAGGCGCCAAAGACGGGCGGCGGCGAGGACCGGTTCGCGGCATGTTCTCAGGCATGAATCTCAAACTGGAAGTGGCGGCTGCGGGGCGCGGTGGGTGGTTCTCGCGGCGGGACGCGATTGTTGCCGGGTACTCCGATGCAGATCTCCGCAGACACGTCGCGTCCGGGCGGTGGGTGCGGCTCACACGCGGTGCCTACGCCGAACGCGGGGCTGCCGTCGAGGAGATGCCGTCGTGGGAGCGGGCTGTCTGGCTTCATCTCCGCACGGCGCGAGCGGTCTACCACCGCCTCCACGGTCGCGCGGTCGTGAGTCATCAGTCGGCGTTGCTGCTGCACGGCGTACGGGTCTCGGAGCTGGATCTGCGCCGGGTACATGTGACCAGGTTGCTCGGAGCCGGGCGGTCCGACAGGGCAGTCTGCCAGCATGCCGCTCGGCCATCGGTCGACGTGGTGTGCGAGATGGACGGCGTACGGACGACATACGCCGCGCGGGCTGTGGTCGAGACTGTGCGAGCGACCAGTTACCCAGTGGCGGTCTCGGTTGTGGATCAGACGCTGCGGTTGCGGGTTGCCACGCCCGAGCAGCTGGCGGATGCGCTCACGCCGTTCGCCGGGCGCGGCGGGATCCGCCAGGCCACCCGCGCGGTCGAGTTCGGCGACGGCCGGGCCGAGTCGGTCGGCGAGTCATGGCTACGAGTAGCCCTGGCGGATTTCGGCTTCCCGCCACCACTACCTCAGGCGGAGATCCGCGACGAGTACGGCGTACTCGTCGCACGCGTCGACTTCCTGTTCGAGCGGTACGGCGTGATCGTCGAGTTCGACGGCGCCGTCAAGTACGGCGAAGGCGGCCGTGCTGCCCTGATCGCGGAGAAGGTCTCGCTCCGGTCCGGTGGCGGGTTATGTCACCGCTAGCGCGATGTAACCCGTCAGTGGTGAAACAACCCGCTATTCGGAGCCTTCGGCGGCGGCCTTGACCTTGGCTACGAGCATCTCCCACATGTCTTGGGAGTGTTTGGCTTCGTCTTCTGAGGAGTTGTTGTCCTGCTCGAGTTTTAGGTGGGTGTTGGCGGTCAGGGTGTAGGTGAGGGTGTGGTAGTTCTCCGGTACGTCGGGTTGGCCCGTCAGCGGACTGAAGTGGGTCAGCTGTAGTAACCGCTCCGGCTCTATGGCGAGGATCTTGCCCTTGTCCTGGTAGGGCTTGCCTTCCCATTCGCCGGTCCAGGTGATCGGGCTGCCTACCTTCCAGTCGGTCTCTACCTCGGCGCCGAACCAGAGCTGTTTCAGCTGGTCCGGGCTCGTCAGTACGTTCCACACTCGCGCGGCCGGCGCGTCGATGTCGACCTCGGCCACGGCCAGATACCCAGTCATCGTGTAACTCCTTTCCTGCCCCCGACCGTACGGTTCCCCTCCCCCATGCGCTTGTAGAAAAGCGTCAGCCGGATCGTGCAGGAAGTCAGCACTCGAGGCCATGTCCTCCGCGGTACGGCGGTTAGTACGTTGCAGCGAGGTTCCGCCCCGACCGACAGGAGCAGCCGATGTCCCGGATCAGCTCAGTTCTCGCCCTTCTCGGCCTGGTGGTGGGAACCACCGCGCTACCGGCCGAGGCCGCCGCACCGATCCCGGTGCAGATCCTCAGCCTGACCGACCTGCACGGCTACCTGTCCGAGACCGAGAACCTGACGATCGCCGGCCCGTCCGGCACCCAGCAGGTCGGCGGCGCCGGGTACCTGAAGGCGCACCTCGACCGGCTCCGGAAGCCGAACAGCTTCCTGATCGGCTCGGGTGACCAGTTCAGCGGCTGGCCCGACTACACGCAGGCGTTCGCGAACGAGCCGACCATCGAGGTGCTGAACGCGTTCGGGATGGACTTCGATGTCGCGGGCAACCACGAGTTCGACCGCGAGTTCCCGTTCCTGCGCCGGATGACGACCGGCGCCTGCTACGGCAAGCCCGGCTTCGACAGTTGCTTCAAGGACTCCACCGGCCGGAACTTCCACGGCACCGACTACGCGTACCACGCGGCGAACATCGTCGACCCGCGGACGAAGCGCCCGGTGCTCCCGCCGTACTGGATCGCGAAGGCCGGCTCGCAGCGGATCGGGTTCATCGGGCTCGGCTTCCCGGGGACCCCGACCGAGACGCTGTCGATCGAGGGGTCGGGGTTCGAGTTCCAGGGCCTCGTCGACGCGGCGAACCGGGCCGCGGCCGAGCTGAAGGCCCAAGGCGTGAACGCGATCGTGGTCAGCATGCACGAAGGCGGTCAGCAGGGCGGCCTGTACGACGAGTGCAAGAACCCGACCGGTCCGATCTTCGACGCCGCCCGGGCGATGTCCCCCGACATCGACGTGATCCTCGGCGGCCACTGGCACACCGCGTTCAACTGCATGATCCCGGACCCGAACGGCGTACCGCGGCCGGTCCTCGAGGCGAGCAACCACGGGCGGGTGCTCGGCGAGGTGAACCTGGAACTCGATCCGGCGACCGGTGACGTGATCCGCTCGAAGACCACGGCCACCAATCACGCAGTCACCAAGGACGTCACGCCGGACCCGGGGATCCAGAAGATCGTGAAGTACTGGATGGACAAGTGGACGGCCCGGCAGCAGGAACCGCTCACCAAGCTCGATCGGGACCTCGACTTCGCGCGGACCGCGGAGAGCCGCACCGGCAACCTGGTCGCGGACCTCTACAAAGCGGAGGCGGACGGCGACTTCGCGCTGGTACCAGCCGATCTCGGGATCGACGTGATCGCCGCCGGTCTGGAAGCCGGCACGGTGACGTACGGCGAGGCGTGGCCGGTCGCCGGGATCTCGCCGATCACCACGCTGTCGATGAAGGGCTCGACGGTCGAAGCGGTCCTGGAGCAGCAGTGGATCCCACCGGCGTACGGGTGCAGCAGACTGTCCGCGCTCGCGACCTCGGCCAACTTCCGCTACATCTATGACCTCGGCCGGCCGGTCGGCGACCGCGTCGATCCGGCCAAGGTCCTGATCAACGGCAAACCGCTACAGCTCGACAGGACCTACCGGGTGACGACGAGCGCGGCGATGCCCTTGCACGGCGCGCAGTACGGCTATCCGGGGTTCCAGCAGTTCACCGCTCTCGACCGGGCGCCGCGCATGGGCCAGGAGGTCTTCCTCAACTACTTGCGGACCCATCCGTTGCTCAAGGCACCCGATCTCGGCCGGGTGACCGCGATCCCGGGTACGCCGCCACCGGCCGACGGACCGTTCGGTCCGCTGACCCTGCTGCCGCAGAACGAGATGACGGCGACTGCCACGAGCCAGGGATCGTCCGCGTACAGCGCATCCGCCGCGATCGACGGCAGCTGCACGACCATGTGGCACTCGAACTGGAGTCCCCATGCCCCGCTCCCGCAGTACATCACCCTCGACCTGAAGACACCCCGTGCGATCGAAGCGCTCATCTACACGCCGCGCCAGGACGCCGACGTACCGAACGGACGCATCTCGTCGTACGACGTCCAGACGAGCACCGACGGCACCACGTTCACGTCGGTGACGAAGGGATCGTGGGACGGCACTGTCGACGCGAAGATCGCCCGGTTCCCGGCGGGTACGACGGCACGCTACGTGCGGCTCGTGGGACTGGCCGGCGGGGCGGACTACGCCGCGGCGACCGAGCTCAATATAGCTCTAGCTCCGGCTTCCTGACGGCAGCGCGATGGGCCGTCGGGGACATGCCGTACCGGCGGCCGAACTGGCGGCTCAAGTAGTGCGGGGAGTCGAACCCGACCGCCGCCGCGATCTGTACGACGGACATGTCCGTGGCACCGAGCAGCTCGGCCGCGCGCTGCAACCTGAGCGCGAGCACGACGTTCATGATCGAGTCACCGACCTGCTCCTTGAACAGATGCGCGAGGCGGGACACCGACACCTGCGCGAGCCCGGCCAGTGACGTCAGGGTGTGCGGCCTGGCCGGGTCGGCGGTGATTGCCTCGAGCACCAGGTGCACGCGGGCGTCCAACTGCTGCGTCTCCCGGCGCAGGCTCGCGACCGCGGTCAGCAGCACCTGCTCGATGCCGTTCATGGTCAGCTCGGTGGCGACGCTCTTCTCCAGCAGGTGCAGCTCGGTGTCGCCGGTCGGGGACAGCCCGGCGCGCTGCGCGTCGCGGTGCAGCCGATCGAACGCGGACACCACGCGGTCTGTCTCCGAGGATCTGGTCAACCGCACGTAGGACAGTCCGGGCATTGCCTGTGGCAACGACAACCACGAGTGCCACTCGCGCCGCGGCTGGAAGTGCGCCCACCAGGACTCCCAGTACGTCCCGACGGTCCCGTAGTCGTGCGGCGTCCCAGGACTGACCAGTACGACGTCCCCGTGCCGCAGCGTCAGCGTGTTCTGGCCGATCACGTAGCGCCCCGTACCGGACGCCGTGTAGAGCAGGTACCAGCTCCCCACCCCGTCCGGCCGTACGACGCGATAGTCGCCGCCGCTGTGGAAGTGGCCGGTCACCAACTTGCTCGGCGGCGGGATCTCGCTGTACAGCTCGATGAGCACCTGGGTAGCAAGATCGTGCTCGAAGTCAGCAGGCTCCGTCATGGTGGATCTCCTCGTAGGCACCCCAAGATTAGCGGAACGTCAGCAAGATCCTGCACCCGAGGGAAACGAGGGATCCGTGCCTTTCAGCACCGTCGCCGAGCTCGAGTACGACGCTTCCACGCTGCTCTTCGAGCATGGATGGCAGTCGTGGAGCCCGAGCGGCTGGTACCGGCTCGACGCGCATCCGCCGCGTCCGACGGCGCCGAATCATCACGTGATGGCCTACCGCCCCGGCGTCGACGCCGGCCGCTTCCAGGGCGAGGGCCTGCTCGCGGTTGCGACCGCCGACGAGGTCACGGTCATCGCGGCAACCAGTCCCGACGACGTCCCGTCGATCCGTGCCGACCTTCGCGGCGATCGGCTGGTGATCTCAGCCGATGGCGCCGTACAGCAGACAACAAGTACGCAGGCCAACCCCAATCAGGCGCTTGCCGACTGGGCCGACGCCTTCGCGGCCGGCGCGCCGCCGGTGCGCGTGTTCGGTCCGTCCTGGTGCAGCTGGTACGCGTACTGGGGCAAGGTCACCGAGCGCGACGTGATGACCGACGTACGCCAGTTCGACCAGCACGATCTGAGCGTTGATCTGGTCCTTCTCGACGAGGGGTACCAGTCCGCGATCGGCGACTGGCTGACACCGCGGGACGACTTCGGATCGACCGTCCGGCTCGCCGCCGACATCCGCTCGAGCGGTCGTCGCGCAGGCATCTGGGTCGCGCCGTTCCTCGTCGCGAGTGGCAGCGAGACAGCGCGCAAGCACCCGGAATGGCTGGTCCCCGGGATCAGCGCCGGCACCAACTGGGGCCAGGAGCAACTGGTTCTGGACGTGACGCACCCGGGCGCCGCGCACCACATCCAGGACGTCTTCACCGAGCTCTGCCGCCAGGGGTACGACCACTTCAAGCTCGACTTCGTGTACGCCGGCGCGATCGACGGACCGCGGCACGAGCAGATCGACGGCGTCGGGGCGTACCGGCTCGGAATGCGGCTGCTACGCGAGGCCGTCGGGCCCAACCGGATCCTGCACGGGTGCGGCGCTCCGATCCTCCCGAGCCTCGGACTCGTCGACTGCATGCGGATCTCGCCCGACACCGATCCGTTGGTCGACCCACCGTCCGGCGACATCAGCCAGCCCGGTCAGCGCGGTGCCCGTTCCACCTCGGTGGCGCGTGAGTTCCTGCACGGCCGCTGGTGGGCGAACGACTCCGACTGCCTGATCGTGCGGCCCGACGTCCAGGAGCGCGAGCTCTGGGCACAACACATCTCTCAAGGTCCAGGTTTGCGGATGTCGAGCGACCCGATCGGCGAGCTCGACCGGTGGGGGCTCGATCGCACCCGCGAACTGCTCGTCCCGAGCTCGCCGCGCCCGCATCCGCTGAAGGATCCTGATGCTTAGGCGAGCGCCCCGGCGTACCAGCCGGATCGGACGCGGGCGGCAGACAGCGGTGGCGTACGCCCTGCTGGCGCCTAGCCTGGTCGGCGTCCTCGGCTTCCTGCTCGCGCCGGGCGTGATCGTGCTGGTGCTCAGCCTGTTCGACTGGAAGTTGCTCTCGACCCCCGAGTTCGTTGGACTGGCCAACTACCAGAAGCTGTTCACCGACTCCGACGTCTGGCACTCGCTGCTGGTCACCGTGTACTACGTGGTGATCTGCGTGCCCGGTACGACGATCCTCTCGCTGCTCCTGGCCCTCCTGGTCGACCGCAAGCTGCGCGGGATGAAGTACTTCCGGGCGCTGCTGGTGATCCCGTGGATGGCGACGCCGGTCGCACTCGGCCTGGTCTGGAGCTGGATCTTCGACCCGGGCCGGGGTGCGCTGAACCAGTTCCTGGGCGTGTTCGGGATCGACGGTCCGGCGTGGCTGTCGTCGCCGGTGCTGGCGATGCCGAGCGTCGCGGCGGTGCACATCTGGCAGTTCGCCGGGTACAACATGCTGTTCTTCCTGGCCGGACTCCAGAACATCCCTCGGTCGTTGCGCGAGGCCTCGTCGCTGGACGGCGCGTCCCCGGTCGCGCACTTCTTCACGATCACGCTGCCGCTGCTGCGGCCGACGATGCTGTTCGTGCTGATCACCAACGTGATCGGCTCGTTCCAGGCGTTCGACACGATCTTCGTGATGACCGAGGGCGGCCCCGGTGACAGCACCGAGGTGGCGACGTACCTGATCTACGACGAGGCGTTCCGCAAGTTCGACTTCGGCTACGCGTCGACGATCTCGGTGCTGCTGTTCGCGGTGGTGCTGATCGCGACGATCTCCCAGTTCGTCTACTTCGAACGCCGTACGACCTACGAGGTGTCCGGATGAGACTGCGCATCTTCACGTACGCCGTCCTGGTGGCCGGCTGTCTGTTCGCGATCTTCCCGTACTTCCTGACTGTGCTCACCGCCTTCAAGGGCCCCGGGCAACTGTCCGAGACGATGCCGTGGGAGCCCGGTCTGCCACCGAGTACGGCGGCCTTCGAGAGGCTGTTCAGCTCGGGCTTCGGCGGCTACCTCGTCAACACCGCGCTGGTCACGGCCGGGATCACCCTCGGCCAGGTGGTGTTCGCGATCCTCGCGGCGTACGCCTTCGCGCGGCTGTCGTTCCCGGGCCGGGACGCGCTGTTCTGGGTGTATTTGTCGACACTGATGGTGCCGCCGGTGGTCACGATGATCCCGCTGTACCTGATGATGCAGAAGCTCGGCCTGGTCGACACGTGGGCCGGCCTGATGCTGCCGACGATGCTCGGTACGCCGTACGCGATCTTCCTGCTCCGCCAGTTCTTCCGCGGTATCCCCGCGGATCTCGAGGACGCGGCCCGGATCGACGGCGCCGGGCGGGTCCGGACGCTGGTGTCGATCGTGCTGCCGTTGTCGAAACCGATCCTGGTCACCGTCACCACCCTGGCCGTGGTGGCGAACTGGAACAGCTTCCTGTGGCCGCTGATCGTCACCAGCAGCGAGGACAAGCGGCTGCTCTCGGTCGGGATCGCCTTGTTCAAGGGGGAAATCGGCGTCGACTACAACGCCGTGATGGCCGGCAGCCTGATCGCGCTGGCGCCGCTGCTGGTGCTGTTCATCGTCTTCCAGCGCTTCATCGTCCGCTCGGTCGCGGTTACCGGGCTCAAGTAATGCGGAGGTTCTGATGTCTCGAAGCGTTTCCCGGCGGACATTCCTGATCGGCGCCGGCAGTGTCCTCGCCCTGGCAGGCTGCGGTTCGTCGAACGACAAGGCGAGCAGCGGCGGCGGCAAGGTCGAGCTCGTGTACCGCCTCTGGGACGAGCAGCAGGAGGTCGGCTACAAGGCGGTGTTCGCGGAGTTCACCAAGCAGAACCCGGACATCACCGTCCGGATGGAGGTGCTGCCGTGGGACCAGTACTGGACCAAGCTGACCACTGAGCTCGCCAGCGGCAAGGCGCCGGACGTGTTCTGGCTGACCGTCGACTACTTCCCGGACTTCGCGAGCAAGGGCGTTCTCGCGCCGCTCGACGACCTGATCTCGAAGGCCGGACTGAAACTCGACTCGTACCACCCGAACGTCGTGCAGTCGTACAAGTTCGAGGACAAGCAACTCGGGATGCCGAAGGACCTGGGGATCGTCGGACTGCTCTACAACAAGGACCTGGTCGCGAAGGCCGGGGTCACGATGCCGGCCGAACTGACCTGGGCGCCGGACGGCTCGGGCAGCTTCCTCGAGGTGGCTCGCAAGCTGACCGTCGGCAGCAAGCAGTGGGGCTTCTGCTCCTGGAACCACAGCCAGACCCAGTGGCTGAACTGGATCGCGTCGAACGGCGGCCACGCGATGGACAAGCCGTACGGCGCCTTCGACTTCGCCGGCCAGAAGTCGGTCGAGGCCCTGCAGTTCGCGCGGGACCTGGTCTTCAAGTGGAAGGTGTCGCCGGACGGCACCCGGACCAACCCACCGACCGGGCAGGCGACCGAGATGTTCTACCGGGGCGAGGTCGCGATGTTCCCGGCGAACAATGCACTGCTGCCGTTCGCGCTGCCGGAGGTGAAGTTCCCGATCGGCGTCGCTGCGATGCCGGCCGGCCCGGCCGGGCGGACGGTGGTGATCAACGGCCTGTCCGAGGCGATGTTCGCGAAGACGAAGCACCCCGACGAGGCCGGCAAGCTGGTCGCCTTCCTCGGCTCGGAGAAGGCGCAGAAGCTGATGGGCGACGCGGGGTACATCATCCCGGCGCTCAACAACGCGGGCGCCGGCTACCAGGCATTCTGGAAGCAGAAGGGCATCGACGTCCAGCCGTTCATCGACTCCGCCGCCGGCAGCACCGTCAACCTCCCGATCGCCGAAGGCTGGACCGCCAAGTCCCCCGAGATCAACAAAACCGTCAACGACCTCTACCTCGACAAGGTCGCGGTCCCCGATATCGCAGCGGCCATGGACAAGATCGGAAACGACAAGTGAAAGAACTGACCGACTCGCACGACGACTTCCAGGACGCCGCCGTACTGCGTGAGCGCCTGGCGGGCGACGGTTACCTGTTCTTCCGGGGGTTGCTGCCGCGGGACGTGGTCGCGGACGTTCACGAGCAGTTGGCACGGATCCTCTACGACAGTGACTGGTTGGCGCGGGATGCTGATCCGCGGGAGCTGGTCGCATCGGGGCGGGCCGTGGAGGAAGGGTCGGCAGGGTTCTTCGGGGCCTACACGGCGATCCAGAGCACCGAGGCGTTCCACCGGCTGGCGGTGCGGCCTGAGTTGCTGGAGCTCGCGGGCCGGCTGCTGGGTGAGGACGCGTTCGCGCATCCGGCGCACATCTGCCGGATCGCGCCGCCGTCGCCCGGGGCGAATCCGACCCCGATCCATCAGGACTACCGGTTCATCCAGGGGTCTGTGGACACGCTCACCACCTGGCTGCCGTTGAGTGCGGCACCGCCGGAGATCGGTGGGTTGCGGGTGCTGGCCGGGTCGCCGCGGCTCGGCGTACTGCCGGTGAAGGCGTCCGACGGACCGGGGATGATGCGGGCCGAGGCGGACGAGAACCATCCGGAGTGGCGTACGACGTCGTACCGGCCGGGGGATGTGCTGCTGTTCGGGAGTCTGACCGTGCACGGCGCGATGCCGAACCAGACGAAGCAGCTGCGCCTGTCGGCCGACTTCCGGTACCAGGCGGTGAGCGCGCCGATGGCCCGCGACCTGCTCGGCACCGGGAAGCCGCACTACCACCCGGAAGTTCCGGACTTCGCGACCCTCACCCGCGGCTGGACCTCGACGGAGTGCGTCGAGGTCCCGGCCGGGGTGCAGTTCGTGGATCGCTGGGACCCGCGCGTGGACGACGTACCGACACCGCCGTCCCGCTTCGCTTACATCTAAGGCTTCACCACGATCTTGCCGCGGGCGTGGCCGGACTCGCTCAGTTCCTGGGCCTTGGCCGCGTCCGCGAGCTCGAACGTCTGGGCGATCCGGGGCCGCAGCCGGCCGTCGGCCGCCGCCTGCAGCTGTGACTCCAGGCCGGACCGGATGGACTCCGGGTCGCCGCCACCGCCGGAGAACTCGACGCCGAGCGCCTCGGACGCCGCGTAATCCGCGATCGTGACGATCCGGTCAGTGCCGCCGCGCAGCTCGACCGACTCCGGTAGACCCCCCAGGCCAGCCACGTCGAACACCGCGTCCACACCCTCCGGAGCCGCCGTACGCACCCGCTCCAGCAGGCCGTCGCCGTACTCGACCGGGACCGCGCCGAGCGAGCGCAGGTACTCGTGGTTGGCGGGCGACGCCGTACCGACAACCGTCAGACCGGCCGTCTTGGCGAGCTGTACGGCGACCGAGCCGACCGCGCCCGCGGCGCCGTGGATCAGGATCGTCTCGCCGGACTTCACGCCGAGCTGATCGAGCACGCGCTGCGCGGTCTCGCCGGCCACCGGTACGCCGACGGCCTGCTCCCAGCTCACGCTCGCGGGCTTGCGCGCCACGTTCCCGCCGATCGCGTACTCGGCGTACGCGCCGCCGTCGGCCCAGCCGACCACCTCGTCGCCGACCGCGAACTCGGCGCCCTCACCGGCTTCGTCGACCACACCGGCCACCTCGAGCCCCGGAACGGCGGGGAACACCGGGTCGATGAAGCCCTTCGTCCAGCCGCGGCGCACCTTGAAGTCGATCGGGTTCACCCCGGCCGCGTGCACCTTGACCCGCACCTGGCCGGGACCCGCGTGCGGCTCCTCGACGTCCTGCACCTTCAGTACCTCGGGACCGCCGAACTCCTCGAACACGACCGCTCGCATAGCACTGCCTCCATGAATTGGTTGTCGCTTCAATAAATGCTGCAGGCTGCCGAGTCATTCCCGACTGGCCGATCGGACAGTTGTCCACCGTCCGAAAGACGGGCTCGGGTGGACGCGTCAACCGACGTACTCTGAGGGACATGGAGGCGGCGGAGGTACTGGCGGCGGCAGCCCAGGTGATCGACGGGCCGCCTGAGGAGCTGCTCCAGCGGCTGTCCCTCGCGACCGCGGACCTGGTCCCGCACCGCGCGGTCGCCCAGCTCGCCTCGCAGTGCGCGTCCACACCGGTGACGGCGTACGGCGATCCGGCCGTGAGCGGCGCGATCACCGGAGCCGACCTGGCCGGCCTCCTCGGTACGGTGACCGCCGGCCAGCCGTGGCAGGGCGTCATCCCGATCGCCGGTGCCCGGCATCCCGTCCTCGCGGTCTCGAGCGACCGGGCGTCGCGTGGTTCGGTGGTGGTGTTCCTCCGCACCGAAGACGCTCCGACGACCGCCGACCGGATGTTGCAGGCGTTGTGGGATCTCGTCACGGCCCACATGTATCGCCTGACCCTCGAACGTGAGCCTGGCGCATTGGCCCAGAACCGCGCGATTGCGGAAGCGCGGAACGATCTGGCGGCCGAGCTCGGGGAAGCTCACGCGGCAACGCTCGCGACAATTCTCGGCGTACTGCGGAACCAGCGGATCGACGACGCCGCAGCGCGGACGATGGCCGTCGAGATGGCGCTCAACGGCCTCGCCGATCTGCGGACCGACACGCAGCGGGATCGGGTGTGCAGCGGCGAGGAACCAGCCGGCCGCGCCTTCGACCGGCTCGCGGACTCGCTGCGGGCGCTGCTCCGGCACGGCCCGGTCGAGCTCGAACTGGATGCCCCGGGCAACGATCAGCTGATCCCGGCGGCCGTCGCGCACGCCGCCCGGGTCGCGGTCCGCTCGGTCGTACTGGCGATGCTGACCCAGGACGACGTACGCCGGATCCGCGTGGCCTGGCGCTGGGACGGGAAGGAACTGCTGTCCACGGTCCGCGACGACGGCCCCGGACGGTTGGCGAACGTCCTCGATCTCGGGCAATTGTCCGAGCGCCTCCGCCTGCACGAAGGCGACCTGGACCTCGACGCCGTACCCGGCTGGGGCCTCACGGCCCGGATCACCCTCCGCACGTCACAAGCACCACTCATCGTCACCTCCGACCCCCTGGCTGCCCTGGGCGCCCGCGAACTAGAAGTCCTCGAGCGCCTGTCCCAGGGTCACCGCAACCGCTCAATCGCCGACGCCCTCCACATCAGCGAATCAACAGTCAAGTTTCACGTAGCCAACATCCTCACCAAACTAGACGTAGCCACCCGAACCCAAGCCGCCGCCCTCTACCACGCAACAGCGGTCTAGGACTGAGCTCAGCAAGCCTGTCGATAGGGAACGCCGGGAACGTACTTCCGCCACTCGTCCTCGGTGATTCGATCACCGCCGACGGCGCAGACGAGGGCAGCGGCCCGAGTCGGGTCGGTTTCCCACATCCGCACTGTCCGGTCGGAACCACCAGTTGCCACCGTGTGCCCGTCCGGACTGAAGCCGACTGACCAGACGGCGGCACTCGACGCGGCGAGGATTGCCACGGTACTCGGATGGAGCGGGACCGCAACGTCCCACAGCCATACCTGGCCCGCTCGCGTCGTGGCCGCCAGCGTCCGGCTGTCGGGGCCGAAGGCAACAGATGAGACTGTGCCGTCCGGTCCTGTCAGCGGCTCGCCGAGCGGCTTCACCCGGTCGGGATTCGTCACGTCCCACAGCCGCACGGTTCCATCCGCGCTGCCAGTGGCCAGCGTATGGCCGTCGACGCTGAAGGCGACGGAGTACAGGAGATCCGCGGATCCCTTGATCGGCTCGAACGATATCGGCCGCCGTGGATCGGTCAGGTCCCACAGGCAGATCAGACCGTCCGCGGTCACCGCGGACAGAAGACGTCGCTCCGGGCTGAAAGCGATCATGTTGACGATATTCCCGGCATCGAGCCCAGCTGGCACGGCCCCTGGACGGCCTGTACTGGCCATTTCCCAGAGATGGACTTTGCCGGCGTCGTCGCCCGACGCGAGCAGCCGACCGTCAGCGCTGAAGGCCAGCGACTCGACGAGGGCTGTGGGCCCGGTCAGTGGTGCGCCGAGCCGACGGGGCCGCTTCCAATCCGTCACGTCCCAGGCGAGCACCGATGTCCCGAACGTGCCGGCAACCAGGATCTTGCCGTCCGGACTCAGCGTCCCGGCACCACTGATCGGATCCCCACCCGGCAGTGGCTCAAGAGCCTCCGTCTGCGGCACTGGGGCCTGGGGATCGGTGACATCCCACTGGGAGACTCGCCCGCCGAAGATCGCGAGAGAGCGGCCGTCCGGGGTGAAGGCGGTCGCGGCCACGGCTGCGGTCGCACCTGTCATCACTGGTCCGGGCGTTACCCAGAGCCGCGCCACACCGTCCGATCCACTGGTGACGAGCGTCCGCTCGTCGCGCAGGAATCTCACCGTAGAGACCGGCTCGGTGTGCGGAAGGGACGCGACGAGACGGCCGCTTGCCACTTCCCAGACCTGGGCCAAGTTGTCCGAACTGCCGACCGCCAGCATCCGGCCGTCCGGGCTGAACGACACCGCGTTGACCCAGTTGTCGGGCACCTTGATCGATGACCGGACCCGGACTGCCGTGCGAGGCTCGGTCACGTCCCACAGTTGCAGCAATCCCTTCGCACCACCGACGGCCAGGACCTTGCTGTCTGGCGCGAAGGCAAGCGTGTTGAGTTGCACCTGGCCGGTCTGTACCTGCCCGACAAGCCGGGGCCGGCGCGATTCCTTGGCGTCCCAGAGTCGAAGTACTCCGGTGGCATCGGCTGCGGCCATGACTGTGCTGTCCGGACTGAAGACGACCGATTGCACAGGGCCTGCTGCGGTGACCAGCGGCGGTCCGAGCGGCTGCGCATGCGTGGGATCAGTGACATCCCAGATCCGAAGGGTCCGATCCGCACTCCCCGCCGCCAGGCGCGCTCCGTCCGGACTGAAGGCCAGCGAATACACCGTGCTCGAAGGTCCGGACGGAACGACTCCGAGCGAGACAGGGTGCGCCGGGACAGAGATGTTCCAAAGTCGGATCGTCCGGTCCATCCCACCCGTCGCCAGTAGTCGTCCGTCGGGGCTGACTGCCAGTCCGAAGATCGGCTTGGTGTGGTCGGTCAACGGGGACCCCAGCGATCTCGGCGTCCGAGGGTCGGTGATGTCCCAGATCAAGATCGCCGTATCGCTCGGACCCGCACCGACTCCGATCATGGTGTGTCCGTCGGGAGTCAGTACGACGTTCTGTGGCCCTCTCGATGCTCTGACGATCCGCGTGGCCGACGGAGCCCCGGTCGAGTTCACCAAGCTTGACCGCGCCTCCATCGTGGGTGCTATCCGATAGGCCGACAAGGACAGCTGCGCCGCCAAGGCCGGATCCGTCGCCCGCAGTCGATCGGCCGCCCCCGCTACCTGACGGGAAAAGGCCAGGTCGCGTTCGCGGTTACTGGTCTCGCGTTTCTGGTACGAGTAGCCCGACAACGCAACGGCAACCAGGAACAAGACGGCCAGCGCGGCCACCAGTCGCTGCAGCCGCCGGGTCCGCCGCCG
Organism: Kribbella soli; assembly: GCF_004331345.1. Taxonomy (GTDB): domain Bacteria; phylum Actinomycetota; class Actinomycetes; order Propionibacteriales; family Kribbellaceae; genus Kribbella; species Kribbella soli. The sequence continues at coordinate 697,403 of NZ_SJJZ01000001.1, forward strand.
GCCCGACCGCTTCTCCGCCTCTTCGAGCTCGTTGCTCGCGGCAAGAAAATCCCGTTCCATCGGCGTGAGCTCGGCGTCGCGGCCCCGCTCCCGCGCCGCATCCAGCCGGCCGCCACGGTAGAGCGACCCGGGATCGCGGTCGTTGTCCTGCCACTCGCGCGCCGCGCTCGCGAGCTGACGCTGCAGCCGAAGGCCGTCACGATCCGCCTCGATCCAGCTCCGCAGCCGCGGCCAGGCGGTCAGCAGAGCCTCATGGCTGATCTCGATCGAGTCCGAGTCCGCGGTGAGCAGACGTCGTTCGACGAACCGTTCGATCACCTGTCGCCGCGCCAGATCCGGTACGCCGTCCCCGGAGTCCTCGAGTTCGGCACGGCCGACCTTCCGCCGGGTGTCGGCGGTCTCGTCCCCGAGGTTCACCAGACGGAGGAACAGCCTGCGGGCGATCACGCGCTCGGCATGCGTCAGTTCGCCGTACGCAGCATCCGCCGTACGGGCGACAGCGCCCTCGATACCGCCGGTCGACAAGTAGGAGTCAACGGTCAGCTGTCCGCGCCGGCGGCCCTCCCACGTAGCCAACAGAGCATGCGACATCAGTGGGAGCGCACCGACCTGCGAGGGGTCGTCACCCCGGGCCGCAGCCGCCGGTGCCAGGTCACGCAGTACGAGTTCGACCAGGCCGTCGGAGATGCCGAGGTTCGCCTTGTTGGCGGGCTCGACGATGGCGCGGCGCAGGTCGGGTTCACTCAACGGGCCGACGACGAACTGAGCCTCTTGCAACGTCCTGGCGAGATCGGGGTACGCCAGCGCGTGCGGGTAGAAGTCGGCTCGCATGCCGAGCACAATCACGGCCGCGACCGGCGGGCGCCAATCGAGCGCTTGCGCCGGCGATCCAGTCGCTGCCACCAGCGCCGCGATGAAGGTCGCCCGTTCCTTCTCGTCTGCGCAGAGAGTGAACAGTTCCTCGAACTGGTCCACCACGACCAGCAACCGGTCGGACTCCTCGGCCGCCGTACGGGTGCCGCGGACCATGCCTTGGACCGGATCGGACCTGAGCAATGCAGCCAGGTCGCCCGCCGACTCCGCACTGCGTGCAGTCAGCGCCACGGCTAGTTCCTGGATCGGATCGGCGCCGGGGGTCATGAGGATCAGCGGCCAGACGGGACGGCCGGGTGCCGCGTGGGTGGTCAGGGCCGGGATCACACCGGCCCGGAGCAGGGACGACTTACCCGAACCGGACGCCCCGACGACGATCTGCAGCCCGCCTCCCGCGGCGTGGAGCTCGGAAAGCTTCACCACGACTCGCTCGGTCAGGGCCTCCCGGCCGAAGAACCAGTCGGCGTCTTCAGGCTGGAAGCTGGCGAGACCACGGTACGGTTCGTGGCCACTGCGCGGGCCCGGAGCGCGCTGCACCAACTGCCAGACCTGCACCCACTCCGCGACCGCCTCGTCGCTGCCGACGCCGCACGCACGCAGTACGTTGACGAAGAGATCTCGCGAGGAGATCGCCGGCACACTCCGCCCGGCGAACCATTCCCCGATCGTGCTGGTCGCGTGCCGTGCATTGACCCTGCCGGCCAGCTCGCGGACACTCAGGCCGGCGCTCAGCCGCAGCGTTCTCAATTCGTGGGCAAAGTCGCTCCGGTTCCGCACCCGTTCCGGCAACGACAGGTCGTGCTCGTTCACCTGGCTCATCGCAGCGTCCCCCCAATAGCACGCTTCGACAGTGAGTAGTCATCACGTTACCCGTCCGAACCTAACGGCGCTGTACGTCGGCTGTACGGGCTTGTACGGACATCTCTACGTCTCTTCCCTGCACGCGCGTCACGGCCGAACTCTGGTCCTGACACAGCTCGATCACGAGCGGTGGTCCGGTCGGGGGGCCGGACCACGGATTTGGGGGAGCCATGACCAGCCGTCGTCCTACGTCATATCCGAACCGACCGAGGCGGTATCCGGCCGCTTACGTCCGAGCAGTGGAGGTCCGTCCGATCGGACTCCGTCCGACGGACCGTCCGATCCGGCTTGCCGTCGGGCCAGCACCCATCCGTCTTCTGAGGTCCATCTGGTCGATTGCCTGCCGCGTCTTCGGCATCCAGGCCGTACCGTCTCCGCAGTGCGTTCCAACTCCGAGCGGGCTGCAGCGGCCGCTCCGGCGATCGACGCGTCCGATGACTACTCGTCCGGCCGGCACACCGACACCACGGTGCCTGCACTGCAAGGTCGGCCTGACCGAGAAGCAGGCACTCACGCAAGAGCCGTACGGCCGGTGGGTGGTCTTCGGTTGCGCCACCGCGACATGTCCGGTCTGTGGCGGCGTCTGCCGGCACGAGGAGCGCGTCTTCCTGCCGATCCACTGGCAGGAAGGTCCGCCAGGCCAGATCTTTCGGATCTGACCAACGCGCGCGCCGGGTCAGGAGGATGGCGCGGCGCGCGCCGGGCGATCAGGACTCTTCGAGGCGGGGGAACAGGGGGTCGCCCTTGGTGAGGGTGGCCCCGGCGGGGAGTTGGCCCCAGGTGCCGGCGTCCTGCACTCGCTGGTCCGTCAGCGCACCCAGCTTCTGCTCGGCGCCCAGTAGCTCCCAGAGCTTGGCGGAGGCCTTGGGCATCGTCGGGTTGTGCAGTACGGCGACGGCGCGCAGGACCTCGGCGGCGGAGTAGAGGATCGTCGCCAGGCGGTCCCGCTGCGAGTCGTCCTTCGCGACCTTCCACGGCTCCTGCTCGGTGACATACCCGTTCACGGCGCCGACCAGCTCGTTGATCGCGGCCAAGGCGTCCTGGAACGCGAGCGTGTCCAGAGCCTTGTCCGCGGTCGCCACGGTCTGCGCGAGCTTGTCCGCGAGCGCCTGCTCGGCCGGTCCGTGGTCGGTCGGCTCCGGCAGCACGCCGTCGAAGTACTTGCCGACCATGGCCGCGATCCGGCTGGCCAGGTTGCCCAGGCCGTTGGCGAGCTCGGACGTGTAGACCGCGCTCAGGTGCTCCCACGAGAACGAACCGTCCGACCCGAACTGGATCGTGCGGAGGAAGTAGTACCGGAACGCGTCCGAGCCGAAGTGGTCGGTGATCTCGTGCGGCGCGATCGCGGTCAGCTTCGACTTGCTCATCTTCTCGCCGCCGACCAGCAGCCAGCCGTGCGCGAACACCTGCTTCGGTACGGCGACCTCGGCGGCCATCAGCATCGCCGGCCAGATCACCGCGTGGAACCGGAGGATGTCCTTACCGACCAGGTGTACGTCGACCGGCCACAGCTCCTCGAACCGCTCCGGGTCGGTGCCGTAGCCCGCGGCCGTCACGTAGTTGAGCAGCGCGTCGATCCAGACGTAGAGGACGTGGTCCTCGTCCCACGGGACCGGGATGCCCCAGTCGAACGTCGACCGGGTGATCGACAGGTCCTGCAGGCCCTGCTTCACGAACGCGATCACCTCGTTGCGTGCACTGGCCGGCGCCACGAAGTCCGGCTGCGACTCGTACAGCTCCAGGAGCTTGTCGCCGTACGCCGAGAGCCGGAAGAAGTAGTTGGTCTCGGAGACCGTCTCCAGCTCGGTGCCGTGGATGATGCACCGCTGGGTGCCGTCCTCGTCGGTGCGGATGTCCGCGGGGAGCTTGAACTCCTCGCAGCCCACGCAGTACAGACCTTCGTACTCGCCCTTGTAGACGTCGCCCTTGTCGTACAGCGTCTGCCAGAACTCGCGGACCCGCTCGGTGTGCCGCTGCTCGGTGGTCCGGATGAAGTCGTCGTACGCGATGTCGACGTCGACCCAGGCCGGCTTCCAGGACTCCTCGACCAGCTTGTCCGTCCACGCCTGCGGGGACATGCCCTGCGCCTCAGCGCTGCGCATCACCTTCTCGCCGTGCTCGTCGGTACCGGTCAGGTACCACTTGCGCTCGCCCCTCTGGGCGTGCCAACGGGTCAGGACGTCCCCGGCCACCGTCGTGTAGGCGCTGCCGATGTGCGGCGGAGCCGTGACGTAGTAGATCGGGGTGGTGACGTAATAGGCCTTCTCGGACATGTCAACAAGGGTAGTGGCGTGCGCCAGTGTTATTTACCGGGGTCCCGAGCAGCGAGTACGGCGTCGTACACGGTCCGTTTCGGGACGTTGAAGCGCTTCGCGACGTCGGAGATCGCCTGTTTGCGCGGCGTACCGGCCTCCTCGTCCTTGGCCACCTCCCGCGCCAGGTCCTCCGGGGTGAGGACCTTGTGCGGGTCCGCGCCGGCCACCACCAGGGTGATCTCGCCCCGGACGCCTTCCTTGGACCAGGTCACGAGCTCGTCGAGCGGGCCGCGTTTCACCTCTTCGTACGTCTTCGTGAGCTCCCGGCACACCGCCGTACGCCGGTCTGCGCCGAACGCCTCGGCCATCGCCTCGAGGGACTGCGTGAGCCGGTGCGGCGCCTCGAAGAACACCATCGTCCGCGGCTCGTCCTTGAGCTCACCGAGCCGTCGCGCGCGCTCCCCCGGCTTGCGCGGCAGGAACCCCTCGAACGTGAACCGGTCCACCGGAAGCCCGCTCAACGCGAGCGCCGTCAGCACCGCCGACGGCCCCGGTACGGCGGTCACCTCGACGTCGGCCTCGATCGCTGCCGCCACCAGCCGGTACCCCGGGTCCGACACGCTCGGCATCCCCGCGTCCGTCACCACAACGACGGTCTGCCCGTCCAGGAGCGCCTGCAGCAACTCCGGCGTACGCTCCCGCTCGTTCCCCTCGAAGTAGCTGACCACCCGCCCACTCAGCTGGATCGCCAGCCCGGACGTCAGCCGCCGCAATCGCCGCGTGTCCTCCGCGGCCACCACGTCCGCCTCCGCCAGCGCCCGCCCCAACCGCGGCGAAGCATCCGACACGTCCCCAATAGGACTCCCAGCCAACACCAGCCGCCCGCTCATCCGGTCATCATCCCAGCCGCTCGCACCGACGCGGGGAGGCGGTGGTACCAGGGCGTCCGTACGATGGCGGGCGTGGCTGCTGTGATCGAGGACGGAACGGTACGGCGGAATGACGCCGGCGCGGAGCGGGAGACGCTCGGGCGGGACGTGCTCGGGAGACGGCTGCCGCCGCTCAAGGAGCGGTTGTACCCGGCGATGCCGCGGGACTTCGACGGCGGCTGGATCGCCACGCTGGCGATCACCGTGCTGGCCGGCGTACTGCGGTTCTGGCACCTCAGCAACCCGGTGAAGTTCGTCTTCGACGAGACGTACTACGCCAAGGACGCGTACAGCCTGCTCAAGTTCGGCTACGCACGGCAGTTCATCGACCAGCCGGAGGGTGCCGCGGACAAGGCGATCCTGGCCGGCAACCTGGACGTCTTCAAGGACACCCCGAGCCTGACCGTGCACCCCGAGGTCGGCAAGTGGATGATCGCCGCCGGGGAGCAGCTGTTCGGGATGACCCCGTTCGGCTGGCGGTTCATGCCGGCGCTGTTCGGCACGCTGACCGTGCTGCTGCTGATCCGGACGGTACGCCGGATGACCCGGTCGACCCTGATCGGCTGCATCGCCGGACTGCTGCTCGCGGTCGACGGCCTGCACTTCGTGATGTCCCGGGTCGCACTGCTCGACATCTTCCTCGCGTTCTGGCTGGTCGCGGCGGTCTCCTGCCTGGTCGCTGACCGCGACTGGACCCGCCGCCGGCACGCCGAGACCCTGGACAAGCCGGTCAGCGACGGCGAGCGCCGTACGATCGGCCGCTGGCTGCTGATCCGGCCGTGGCGGATCGCCGCGGGGATCTGCTTCGGCCTGGCGCTCGGCACCAAGTGGTCGGCGGTCTGGGTGCTCGCCGCGTTCGGCGTGATGGCGTTCGCCTGGGACTTCGGGGCCCGGCGGGCGCTCGGCGTCCGGTTCGCGTTCGTGAAGTCGGCCCTGGTCGACGGCATCCCGGCGTTCGTCAGCCTGGTGCTGGTCGCGGTCGTCACGTACGTCGCGACCTGGACCGGCTGGCTGCTGCACGACAACGCCTACGACCACAACTGGGCGGCGAGCAACCCGGCGCACGGGGTGATGAAGGTCGTGCCGGACGACTTCCGGTCGCTGCTGGCGTACCACAAGGAAGTGCTCGCCTTCCACACCGGCGACTACATCAAGCACGCCACCCACCCGTACGCCTCGAACCCGGCCGGCTGGCCGATCATCGCCCGCCCGATCGGCTTCGACGCGGTCAACGACATCAAACCCGGTACGCCAGGCTGCAACGCACCGACCGGGACCAACTGTCTGCAGGTGATCTCTGCCCTCGGTACGCCGCTGTTGTGGTGGGGAGGTGCGCTCGCACTGATCGCGGCGCTGGTGCTGTGGATAGGCACGCGCGATTGGCGGCTCGGCATACCGATCGTCGGGTTCGTGACGTGCTGGGTGCCGTGGTTCGCGTTCGACGACAGGCCGATCTTCTTCTTCTACGCCGTCACGATGATCCCGTTCACAGTGATGGCGCTGGCGCTGATCCTCGGCAAGGTGCTCGGCCCGGCCCGGGCAGAGATGAGTACGGCGACCCCACGCCGGCTGATCGGCACCGCGGTGGTCGGCGCGTTCGTCGTCCTCGTGGTGCTGAACTTCGCCTACATCTGGCCGATCCTGACCGACGAGGTCCTCCCGCACCCGGACTGGCTCAGCCGCATGTGGTTCAAGTCCTGGATCTAGGACAGGTCCTAGCTAGTGGAGCTCGTGGTGGCCCTTGCCCTTGAGCTTCTTGCCGTGGCGTTTGACTGAGGACTGGCCGCCGACGCCGCCGAACAGGGCGAGGCCCTTGACCACGACGACGGGTGCGTTCGGGTCCGGGTCGTCGCTGCCGCGGGCGCCGAAGCCGCCGAAGATGCCGACGCCCTCGTTGCGAACCGTCACGCCTTCGGGGACGGTGATGTCGATGCCGCCGAACACCGCGAACGCCCAGATCGTCACCTCGCGGCCCTCGAAGACCGCGTTGGTCATGTCGAGGTCGTGCCCGCCGAACACCGCGAACGCGTTGGTACGCCGCTTCACCCGCCAGCGACCCTTCCGTTCGCCGCCGCCGAAGATCGCCACCATCGTGTCGAAGCTCTGCTCCGGGTCGGCCGGCTCCTCGATCGGCACCAGGCTGGTCGACGCGGCCGCGGCGGACTGCGCCACGGGCGTCGGCTGACCGGGTACGACAAGGTCGCGGGTGATCGGTTCGAGCTCGCCGAGGGTCTTCGCCTCCAGGGTCTGCTCGAGGCGTTCGGCGTGCTCGTCCTGCGTCAACCGGCCCGACATCAGGGCCTCCCGCAGTACGTCGACCACCTGGTCACGATCGATGTCGGACGCCCGCAGATGCGCGTGCGGGTGCGGGCGGTCGGGCAGGTTCTCCATAAGACGGAACGATATATCGTCGCGGGCTCGGTGAGGACCCCGATTAGTCCCGGAACCGACCCTGACGGACGCCGTCCTTGAGCACCCACCAACCGTTTTCGGGCGGCCCAAATGGTTGGTGGGTGCTCAAGGACGCGGTTCAGTGATGCGGAGAGCGAGGAGGACTGCGACGAGGGTGATGCCTGCGAACGTGATCGCCGTACCGGGGTAGCCGCCGAGGCCCAGGCCGAGGCCGCCGATCGCGGCGCCGAGGAACGTGCCGAGACTCATGCCGGCCGCGTTGACACTGAGCGCGGATCCACGGAGGTCACCGCTGCGACGGACCAACAGCGTGGTGACACAGGCCGCGACCGTCGCATGGCTGGCACCCATCAGAGCGGTGAGGAGCAGCGTGAGCGGGAGCGTCGGCGAGAAGTAGAACGCGGAGACCGCGAGCAGGGCGACGGTGATGCCGCCGACGAGCAGCCGTTCGGGGGTGATCCACGGGCGATCGGTGGCGAGGTACCGGCCGGAGAGGAGGTTGCCGAGGAAGAACGACGCGCCGCTGAGCGACCAGACCAGCGCGAACCAGCCCGGCGCGAGGTCGAACTTCTCGTCGTAGAACGCCGCCAGGTAAGCGAGGTAGCCCATGAAGGCAGCAGTCCGCAGCATCGCGATAGCAAGCAGCGGGAGCGCCCCAGGGATCCGACCGAGCTCGCGATACGTCGCCAGGTAGCTCATTCGCTCCCTGTTGGTGATCGGCGCCTTCCGCCCGCGCCCGCGCCAGAAGAAGGCCGCCGCCAGGACGAGCGAGATCGCTGCCGCCGCCATCAGGTTGCCTCGCCAGCCCCAGATGAGTCCCGGCCCGGCGAGGACCGGAGCGGCCAGCATCGCCATCGCCGACGTCGTCGCGGACACCAGCGTCGCCGCGCGACCCGCCGCTGCAGGCGACCTGAACCGGTCCGCGGCTGCAGCCCCGATCGACGGCGCGAGGATCGACGTCGACGCCCCGATCAGCAGGCAGAACGCGGCCAGCGCAAATACGTTGCCCACAGCCCCCAACGCCGCCGAGACACCCAGCAGTGCGAGCCCGCCCGCAGCGACCAGCTCCCGCGGTGCGCGGTCCATCAGCGGCGCCAGAACCACACCGACAGCTAGCGCCGCTAGCCCTCCGAGTCCGCGCAGTCCACCGATCTCCGCGACGCTCCCGCCGGCCGCCTCGGAGATCGGCACCAGATACATCCCGAACACCGTGAACGGGATCAGGCTCACCGTCGACGCCAGCAAGAACGGCCACAGCCGCCGGGCCATCCGAAGATCGCCCGGGACTTCCGCCGCGGGCGCGGTGAGGTTCTGCTGCGTGGTCATGTATCCGTCCTGTAGCGATAGAGGCTGCTCGGGCGGGAGCTGAACTGGGAAAAGGGAAAGGGTTCCGCGGACAGCGCGGTGACGCCGGCACCGAGGAACGCACGGGCCACCGCACTGCCGGTCTGAGCGTAGATGGCCAGCGGCTTCGATTGCTCACGGCAACGAGTCAGGAGTACGTCGAAACTGCCGTTGGACAGCGTCATACCAGTGGCTACGACCGCGTCGGCCGCGTCGATCACCTCGGTCATGTCGCGGGACACAGGCAGGCCGGAGGCGGTCTCGCGGAGGTTGAAGTCGCACGGGAGACAGCTCCCGCCGCGTTCCGTGATCGCGTCGACGAGCGGGTTCACGACCCCGATCAGCGCGACTTTGGTGCCTTCGGCAACGTCGAGCAGTCCGGCGACGGCCGCGTCACGGGCGCGGGCGCGAACGTCCGGCGTACCGGCGGGGAGGACGACTTCCTCGGCGTACGGCGCGGTGTGGTGCGGCTCGACCGCGGCCAGGTAGGCGTCGAGTGCGGCGATCCGCACGGCCAACGGGTCGTTGGAGGAGAGTACGTCGGCGAGCGTGCGGCCGGAGGTGTCGGCGCAGTACGCCGGGTCGAGCTCACCCGACTCGAAGGAGCAGGCGCCGAACACCTCTCGCACTCTCAACAGCACGTAGTAGTTCCGGTACGTGACGTCGGCGCCGGGCAGGCGGGTCGTGTGGTGCAGCCAGAACGCGCTGGTGATGTCGAGGTCGGCCGGTGACGGACCACGCGATCCGGCGAGTACCTCTGCGGTCAGATCAGCCACTGATGCGCCCATGGGAGATCGGCCAGCCTTTCGGGGTTGTACTGCAGGGCGGACAGTTCGGGGCGGCCTGTGGGCTGGAAGCAGTACAGGAGGGAGCGACGATCCGTGGCCGTCCGGTTCGGCGCGGAGCGGTGCACCATCAGGCCGGGGAACATCAGGACCGAGCCGGCCGGGGCCTCCACCGTCACCGCGCGGGCCTCGTCGACGGCCGTTGGATCCACCAGCAGTCCGGTCGGGTCCAGCGGATCACGACGTACCGGACCCTCCGAGGGACTGCCTGGGATCAGGGTCATCGCGCCGTTCGCGGCGGTGTTGTCGTCGAGCATCACGATCGCGGTCGCGATGTCGTACGCCGCCTCGCCGCAGCACCCGTACCAGTACGGGAAGTCCTGGTGCCACGCGAATTCCGACCCGACCCCGGCGCGCTTGAAGTTCAGCTTCGCCGTGAACCGCCCTGCCGTTGCCCCGATCAACGAACTCATGGGCTCGACCAACCGCGACACACTCCACAACGCTTCCAGCGCCGGATGCAGATGCGCCACCGGCGACAGACTGCGCACCGTCTTCCCAACCGCATCCGGCTCCCAGTGGACCGTTGTGCCGTGCACCGTCTCCAGTCGGTGGCCGTCCGGCCAGACGTTCACCGTCGTCTCGCCGGCTTCGGCCGCGGACACGACCTCCGCGTGCACCTGCTCGACCACGTCGCGCAGCCGATCCACCTCGGTTGCCGTGAACAACTCCGGAAGCAGCACATACCCACTCACAGGATCACATTAATGCGACGGAGTCGCAGATGGAAACTCCTCGCGCCGGACCTGCGCGGATTCCCGCCGGTCCCACGACATCGCCGACCACGGCACCGCGAGCTCGTCCAGCGAATCGATCTCCCGCGGCCGCATCGACGCCATCGGCCGCGCCTCGGCATGCCGGGCGAAAGCGGACTCGACGTACCGCGTCCCGGTGTCCGCAGCCAGGAAAACGTGTTTCCGCCCGCGGTCGCAGTTGTGCTCCCACAACGCCGACAGGTACGCCGCCCCGGCGGACAGCCCCGCGAACACGCCGGACGTGCGGAGCAGATCCACCGCCGCCGACATCGCGTAGTCGAACGAGACCCAGTGCAACCGGTCGTACAGCTCGTGCCGCACGTTCCGGAACTCGATCGAGCTCCCGATCCCGGCGATGATCATCTCCGGATCCTGCGTATGCCCGGCCCCGAACGTGATGCTCCCGAACGGCTGCACGCCGACCAGGTTCACGTCCCGTCCGCGCTCCCGCAGGTACGCCGCGATCGCGCCGGTGGAGGCGCCCGTACCGACGCCGCCGACCAGACAGAGCGGACCCGTCGGCACCAGCTCCGCGACGAGATCCGCGATCGCGCCGTACCCGAGGTAGTGGATGTCGTCGTGGTACTGCTGCATCCAGTGGTACGTCGGGTTGTCGCGGAGGATCTCGCCGATCCGGCGGACCCGGAGGTTCTGGTCGAGCTGCAGGTTGTTCGACGACGGCACCTGTTCGACGGTCGCGCCGAGGATCTCGAGCTGGATCTTCAGTGTCCGGTCGACCGTGGTCGAGCCCACGATGTGGCACTTCATCCCGTACCGGTGGCAAGCCAGCGCGAGCGCGTGCGCGTAGATCCCGCTCGAGCTGTCGATCAGCGTGTCACCGGGCCGGACCTGCCCGGTCTCCAGGAGCCGGCGGACGGCGCCGAGTGCGGAGTACACCTTCATGGTCTCGAACCGCAGGCAGATCAGGTCGTCCCCGGTGCCGGAACTGACGCGGATCGGGTCCGGGTCCTTGATGGCCTCCGCCAGGTGGTCGTGCAGTCGCGTCATCGGCGCGGTTCGCTCCTTGAGTCGGTGGTCAGCACGGGCGGAGAGTGGGGGTCGCCGATCCGGGCGGCTGTGACCAGCCGCCGGGTCAGCTCGTGGTGCGGTTCGGTCGTGATCGTCGCGGGCGGGCCTTGCTCGACCACCCGGCCGGCGTCGAGGACCAGGACCCGGTCCGCGACGGCTGCGACCAGGCGCAGGTCGTGGCCGATCCAGATCAGCGCCGTACCGCGATCCTTGAGCTCGGTCAGAAGGTCGAGGACGAGCGCCGTACCGTGGTCGTCGAGGGCAGTAGTGATCTCGTCGCAGATCAGTACGTCGGGGTTCGCCAGCACTGCGCGCGCAAGGGCGGCTCGTTGCAGCTCGCCGCCGGACAGGCGGCTCGGCGGGCGTGCGGCGGTGATCGCGGCGACACCGAGGCGCGCGAGTATGGCGACGGCTTCGGCGTGGGCCTGGTCCGGTGTGAGTCCGCGGAGGCGTTGCGCCGTACGGGCGACCTGCTGGTCGACGGGGCGGCGTTCGTCGAAGGAGCCGCGGACCTCCTGCCAGACGTACTGGACGCGGCGGTGCTGATCGCGGGTGCGCTTCCGCAGGACCGGGAGCGGTTCGTCGTCGAGCAGGATGGTGCCGGTGTAGCGCTCGTGCAGGCCGGCCAGGCAGCGGGCCAAGGTCGTCTTGCCGCTGCCGGAGCGGCCGACGACCCCGAGGCAGGCGCCGGCGCGGACAGCGAGGTCGGCCTCGTGCAGGACGACGTCGCGGCCGCGGGGACGCAGCGAGGCAGACAGGTTCATTGCCGTTAGCAACGGCTGCCCGGCGGCGGAGGTTCCCGCCGTCTCCAGGTCCGGTGCAGGTGGTAGTACGTCGGTGGCGATCACCTGACCTGCATCGAGCACGACGACGCGGGACGCGAGGGCGCGGACCAGGTCGAGATCGTGACTGAGCAACAAGATGCCGAGGCCGGTGGCGGCGAGCTCCCTGAGTTCGTGGACGAGTTGCAGCCGGGTGATCGAGTCGAGGCCGGTGCTGGGCTCGTCGAGCACGAGGACCTTCGGGCGACAGGTGAGCGTCTGCGCGAGTGCGACTCGTTGCCGCTGGCCACCGGAGAACTGATGCGGAAAACGTTTGAGGGTTGCGCGATCTCCGGGCAGCTGAGCCGCGCGGACGGCTTCGCGGGGATCGCCGTCGTGCAGCTTCGCGAGCTCCTGCAGCGTCGTACCGATGCGCCGGGCCGGATTCAGTGCACTGCCGGGATGCTGCGGCATGTAGGCAACGACTCGGCCGCGTACCGTCGACGCCGCAGCGGTCACTCCGTTGCCATCAACAACCAGTTGCCCGGCGACCTCGACCCGTCCGGCGAGTCGTACGCCGTCACCGTGTTCACCTAGCAGCGCTAGCGCCGAGGTTGTCTTCCCCGACCCGGAGACGCCGACCAGAGCGGTCACCTCCCCCGCGACGACCTCGAACGAGACCCCATCCACCAGCACCGCGTCCCCCGCGGTCGCGGACAGCCCAGTCACGCGCACCACCAGCGTCATCGCGCACTCTCCACGAGGCGGCGTGAGCGGTGGACGAGGCGGTCGGCGAGGAGGTTGAAGCCCAACGTGAACGACACGAGGAGAAGCGCCGGGGCGAGCACCGACCACGGTTGGAGGAGCAGGCCCTCGCGGTTGCGGGACACGCTGACCGCCCAGTCCGGCGCGGTCGGGCTCAGCCCGAGCCCGAGGAAGTTGACCGAGGCGACGAGGAACACCGCAAGCGTGATCCGCGTACCGAGATCCGCCGCGACCGGGCCGAGAACCGAGCGTCCGACGTACCCGAGCTGGATCGTGAGCCACGACTCCCGTTGCATCCGGAGCGCCTCGACCACCGGCCCGCTCGCCGCATCCAAGGCAGCCGCTCGGACGAGTCGTGCGACGGTCGGGACGTTCACCATCGCTACGGCGACGGTGATCGCCAGCGCGGACGCGCGCCAGCCGACGGCGACCACGCTGATCACGAGGAGGGACGGGAGCGGCAGCAGTACGTCGAGCGGCCGCATCATCCCTTCGTCCAACCACCGATGCCGGGTCGACGCGGCCGTCAGCCCGATCAGCCCGCCCACGACATACGCCAGCACCACCGCACCGATCGCCATCCCCAAGGCCGACCGCCCGCCCACGAGCAACAACCCCAGAACGTCCCGGCCCAACCCATCCGTCCCCAACACGCCCTCAGACGAGTAGGGCAGGCCGGGCCTCGCGTCGTACGGCAGGAATGGTCCCAGCACCGCAACAACCAACGGCACCGCAACCAATCCCACCGACACGCCCACCGCCGCGCCGCGCCGCATCCGCAGGCGTCGACTGCTGGCGACACCCTCACGCACGTTCATCGGAGCGCTTCCGTTCGAGGGACGAGGCGGTTGCACACGAGGTCTGCGGCGAGGTTGATGAGGAGGGCCGCGATGGCCAGCACGAGGGTCAGGCCCTGGACGGTCGGGATGTCTCGGGTTTCCACGCCGTCCACGAGGGCCGTGGCGAAGCCGGGGATGGCGAAGATGGCTTCGACGACCAGGACGCCGCCCAGGAGCGTGTCGCCGGTGCGGGCCAGTTCTTGTACGCCGGGAACTGCCGCGTTCGGGAGGACGTGACGCAGCAGGAGTTGGCGGCGCGGGACACCGAGCCGTCGAGCCTGCGTCACGTACTCGGCGTTCAGAGCAGCAACCGTCCCGGCGCGGACCTGACGCGACAACAGGCAGACGGTCCGGCCGAAGAGTACGGCGATGGGGAGGATCAACAAGGCCGGCGAGGAGAGGAGGTTGCCGCCGATCCATGTCGCCGGCAACCAGCCGAGTTTCAGCGAGAACACGGCCACCAGGACCACCGCGATCACGAAGTCCGGAATCGCCGACAACGCCAGCGTGATCGACGTGATCGTACGGTCGACGCGCCCGTTCTCACGAGTACCCATCACGATGCCGAGGGCAACGGCCAGCGGTACGACGATCGCTAGCGTTGCCAGCGTGAGTACGAGCGTCGCGCCGATCGAGTTCCGCACGATGTCGGCCACCGGTCCCCCGCTGATCAACGACGTACCCAGATCACCCGTCACGACATTGCCCAACCAGTGCACGAACCGCTCGACAGGAGGTTGGTCGAGACCGAGCTCCGCCCGAAGCGCAGCGACCTGCGACGGCGTCAGCGTCTCGGTGAACCGCAAGTCCGCCGCGTCCCCCGGCAGCAACGACGTCAGGACGAACACCAGCACCGAGAGCACAGCCAACTGAACGATCGCGAGCCCCGCGCGTTGAGCGGCGTACGACCGCATTCAGGCCAGCCACACCTTGTCGAACCGGCCCTGGTCCAACGTGTTCGGCGGCACCGCCTGCACCCCTTGCAGCTTCGACGAGACCGCGATCAGGTAATCCGGCAGACCCCACGCGAGGATCCCGCCTTCGTCTCGCACAGTCTTCTGCAGTACGCCGTACTTCGCCGACCGCTCGTCCTCGGACGTCACCGCCCGCGCCGCCGCGAACGCGGTATCGAACGCCGGCCGCCGCCAATGCGTCACGTTGAACGGCGAATGCGACAGCAACCGATCGGTGACGTACTGCGGAATCGGCATCGCCCCCGACCGATGGTTGCCAATAACACCCTTCGTCAGCAGGTCCTTCGCGTACGTCTGCGGGCTCCCGGTCGTCACCTTCAACCGCACCCCGGCCTCGGCGACCTGCTCCGCGAACAACGTCGCCGCCTCGACGAATCCGGCCGACGCGTCCGCGGTGAAGATCTCCACCTCCTTGCCCGCCAGCCCGGCCTTCTTCAGCAAGCTCCTCGCCTGGTCGACATCACGCTCCCGGGCCGGCAGATCGGCCGGGTAGTACTGATATCCCTTGCCGAACAGGTCGTTTCCCACCTCACCCCGCCCGGCGAGTACGACGTCCACCAGCCGCTGCCGGTCCGCGACCAGCTTGAACGCGAGCCGTACGTCGGGATTGTCGAACGGCGGCCGGTCGACCTTCATCACGAACGCCTGCATCGTGCTGGCCTTCGCCGCCACGATCCGCACCGTCTTCCCGGCCTCCGCGGTCCGCGCGAACGTCGCGGTCATGTCGTTGGCGTACTCCGCCTGACCACCTTGGACAGCGTTCGCCCGCGCCTCGGAATCGGCCGACAGGACGTGCAGCTCCTCGATCCGCGCGGGCCCGTCCCAGTAGCCGTCGTACCGCGAAGCGACCATCGAGCGGCCGGCCTCGAAGGACACGTACCGGAACGCGCCGGTGCCGACGGGCTTGGCCGGATCCTTGAACCCGTTCCGCACGATCTGCGTGCCGATTCCTGCCAGCAACGCGGGGAACTCCGCGTTCGCCTGGGTCAGCACCAACTCGACCGTCGCGGGCCCGATCGCCTTGCTGCGCTTGAGATCCAGCGTCGCGAGCGACGACTGCGCGACCCGCTCCGGTACGGCGGGATCCACGATCCGGGCAATGCTGTACAGCACGTCCTCAGCGACCAGTTTCGCGCCGTCGTGGAAGGTCGCGTCGCGCAGGCTGAACCGCCAGGTGGTCGCGGTCCCGTCGTGCTCCCACTTGGACGCGAGCCGCGGTACCGGCTTCAGATCCGGGCCGAGTTCGACCAGCTTCTCGTAGATCGCCTTGTGCCGCGCGATGTCCACGAACAGGCTCTGCACGTGCGGGTCGAGCACCTCCTTCGCCCCGCCACCGGCGTACACGGCACGTAACCGCCCGCCCTGCGTGGGCTGCGCGGCCGCACCCCCGTCCGCCCCACATCCGGTGATCGCCGCCAGCCCGGCAACCCCCGCCATCCCCAGAAACCCACGCCTACCCAAAGCCTCGGACACGCGCCACATCCTCACCTTTAGTGAAAACGATTGTCAAATCCAGCGCGCATCCGAACCCGACGCGATCATTCTTTCGGTCCCACTCCACCCACCGCCCGCCGTAACGGCGTGTCACCACCACACCGCACCCCGCCACCTCACCCGACCCGTCGAGGCTCCGCACGCACCGCACCACACGCACCCGGTGCGCACCGCCCAGTCCGTCCCGCCGGCCGGATGATCGGGTTGGTGGCTGCACGGCCCTCTCGGCGGTGTGATGTGCAAGCTCGACAGGTAGTGCACCGGTGAGACGGTGTACGCACCGGCACATTCACGCTCAGGTGCACTACCCGGCCATCCGACATGTCCTGTCGAGCTGCAGATCACACCAGGCCCGGCGCCGGGCGCCTCGCCGGAGTGCTGGGGCGAGTGGGCGGGCTACTCGTCGCAGTCGGGGGTGGCGCAGGTGTTGGGGAGGTTGGCCGCGATGCGGTTGAGGAGGGTGGTGAGCTGGGCCTGCTCGTCCGCGGTCAGGTGGTCGAAGAAGTAGGTGCGGACGGCGGCGACGTGGTCGGGGGCGGCGGAGTCGATCGCCTTGCGGCCGAGTGCGGTGAGGCGGATCATCGAGCCGCGCGCGTCGGAGGTGCATTCCTCACGGGTGACCAGGCCGCGCTTCTCCATCCGGCTGACCTGGTGCGACAGGCGGCTGCGTTCCCAGCCGACCGAGCGGCCGAGGTCGCGGGTGCGGAGCAGGCCGTCCTCGGCCTCGGACAGCGGGTGCAGCAGCGCGTAGTCGGCGCCGGACAGGCCCGAGTTCGTGATCATCCGCGCCTCGAGCGCCCGCATCAGTTCGCGATGCGTGTCACGGTACGACTGCCAGAGCCCCGCCTCCTGCGCCCCGAGCCACTCCGGTTCCTTCATCCATCCATTGTACGGACGGACGTTGACATGTCACCGACTCGCGTCAAGGGGTGCGCGAGAGGGCCACCGCGAGGCCGATGGTGCCGGCCATCACCGCGAGTTCTAGCACTGCTAGCTGCCGGAACGCCCCCGGGTCGCCAGTCGCCACGCGCGGGATCGTGCTGCGCCGATGCAGCCAGCCGATGAAGACCAGCAGCGCGAACGCGAGCGTCTTCCCGAGCACGAGAACGCCGTACCCGGTCGTCACCCATTGCGTGATCAGCCCCCAGCCGTCCTGCCGGCCGCCGAGGTGGATCTCCGCGGTAAGCAGCCCGGTGGTGCCTATCGTCACGGCGCAGACGAACGCGAGTGTGCTGAAGAGCTCGACGGCCTCGCGGGAGCGGGTGTAGCGCAGTACGGCACCTAGGCCGCCGATCCACGCGGTCGCCGCGACGACGTGGACGACGAGCGATGCGGTGGCGAGGACGGACCACAGGCTGGTGCGGTCGATCGCGCCGTGACCGGTGAGGAGCGGTCCGATAAGGGCAGCGATCGTGAGTACGGCGGCCAGTCGGGCGGTCCGCAATGTCTTGGTGCCGCTGAGAATCACGGCGAGTACGGCGGTGAGCACCACGGCGACTGCCAGCGCGCGGACCTGGCTCAGTTGGCCGGCCGGTTCGGCGTGCTCGGCAAGGTGTGAGAGCGGGATGCCGAGGATCACGGTGGCGGTCGCAATCAGTCCGCCGATGCTCGCGACCGCCCAGATCCCGGCGGCCAGGGCGGCATCCTGACAGGCGCGGATCGCTTTGTTACCGAGCTTTCCGTCCTTCGCGGGCAGGAACAGTACGACTGCCAGCACGGCTCCACCGGTTGCCACCGCGGCCGCATCCGCGAGGATCCGCAGTACCGGAACCGCCCAGGAAACAGCGAGACCGGCGCCGAGCAGGCCGTCCGCCGCCCGCTTCGGCGCACCGCCGGCGGCGAGCAGCGCGACCACCATCACAACGATGCCGGTAGCAACTATCCCCAGGGCACGCTTCATGACGCTGGACGGCGGCGGACGATCACCACGGCCAACGCGACGACCACGAGCATCACCAGGCACATCGCGACGATCGTCACCGTGTTCGAGTTGCCCTCGGGCTGCGCCGGAGCATCGGCCGGTTGGGTGGCGGGATGACCGGCGTGGGTGACCGTGAAGGCGCCACTGACCGTGATCGGGTGGCCGTCGGCCGAGACCACGCGGGCCTCGACCGTGTACTTGCCTGCCTCGATCATCGCGCCGACCGGCTGGGTGACCGTGTTGTCGACCACCTGGACGTCACCGTTCGCAACGTTCGTACCGCTCGGCGACTTCACCTGCACCTGCGTCCCGTTGGACCCGACCGGCTCGTTGAAGGTCAGGACCACCTTCGTCGGCGGCGCGGCCATCGACGAACCGTCGGTCGGCGTCATCGACTCGAGCTTGGCGTGCGCCGCTGCCACGCCGGCGGAAACCACCAGCGTGAACAGCGACGCGACCAGTACTGCGATCAATCGGCGCACGGCTACTGCTTCTCCGCAGAAACCGCCGGAACCGCCGGAACCGCCGCGGCGCGACGTGGCCGCAGCCCGAAGGCCAGACCGAGCAGCCCGACCAGCAGACCGCCACCGCCGAGCCAGCGCGCCAACGTGTCGGAGGAATCGGTGGACGCTGCGACTGGGGTGACTGCCGCCGCCAGCTTCAACGTGGGAGCCGGGTGTTCGGCCTCAGCACCGTCCGTGGCGACGTCGGCCCACTTCACCACCTCACCGTCGCTGTAGGTCTGATCCGCAGGAAAGCTCAACGCATCCACGCCCTCGGGCAGTTTCCCGACCGACAGCGAGAACTCGTCGAAGTCGTTCGGCGGGATCCCGGCCGCGGTCGCGGTCCAGGTGATGGTGGTGATCGCCTTGGTCAGCGTGACGTCACCGACCTTCACCGCGGCCGGCAGCTTCTCTTCCTTCTTCTCCACCTTCCATCCGTCCTTCACCTGCGCACCCACGTGCGCGAACGGATGGTCCTTGGGCAACGAGACAACGAGCTTCGTGGTGCTGGTGTTGTCCGACTCGGTCGGCACGCGGAACACCAGCTTGGCGTACCCACCGGGCTTGGCGTCCGGCGACGACACCGTGACGTGCGCCGACGCCGAGCTCGCGGCGCCGATCACGACGAGCGCGGAGGCCGCGACGATCGCGCCGGCGCGCAGGACGAATCTCTTGGGCATGAGAGAAACCTTTCAAGGCATACGAGTAGTCCGGCACGATCGGCCGGCTCAGAAAGCTGCAGGTACTCGTACGCCGGGAGGTCCGCGCCCGGAGACGCTCGTGCCGAGCCGGGATCCGGTCGGGGTCCACGACGTGAAGAAGCCGGGGGCTGCGGGGACGAGCAGCACAGGACGCAGTACCGGCAACTCCGGAAGCAGTCGCGCGAACACCCGCCGTACCCGATGGACCCAGCGATGCGCCTGCCCGATCGCGAGGACGCCCGCCAGCAACGCGCCCAGGTGGGTCGCCGTCATCATCAGGCTGCTGCCGATCGACATCCCGTGATGCATGGTGACCGAGTCCAACGTGACATGCACGAACAGCTGTACCCCGGCCAGCACCAGCCCCGTCAGCAACAGCTCCCCCGCCAGGTACTCGCCGAGCAGCCAGCAGACGCCGGCCAACGCAACCAGCGGAGGTACGAGGCCGAGCGGCACGCCGCCACCCCCGACGAGCGCGTGACCGACCACCGCCACCGCGACGCTCAGCGCCGCGACCGCGGACGTCGTCCTGCTCTCGGTCACGGGAAAAAGTGTGCCGTAGTCATGCAACCATTCATGCAGCCCACCACGTTTCACTCGGCATGACTGGGGAGGGCCGCGCGTGAGACCCGAGACGGAGCAGGACTACGTCGAGTTCGTCACGCATCATGCCAACTCTCTGTGCCGGACCGCTTACCTTCTGTGCGGGGACTGGCGGCGCGCCGAGGACGCGACCCAAGAGGCCTTGATCCGGCTCTACCGGGTCTGGGGCCGGATCCAGCGCAAGGGCGCGGTCGGTGCGTACGCGCGGAAGGTCGTCGTCTCCACCACGCTCGACGCGCTCCGCCGGAAATCCAGCCAGGAGGTCGTCGGCGGTGACGAGTACTTCGCCAACGAAGCCGAGGCCGACGTGTTGGGCGTCCTCGAGAACCGCATGGTGATCACCAAGGCCCTCGCCGAGCTACCGCCCCGCCAGCGCGCGTGCGTCGTACTGCGGTACTTCGACGAACTGTCCGTCGACGAGACCGCGATCGCCCTCGACTGCCGCCCCGGAACCGTGAAGAGCCAGACGCTGCGCGCCCTGGAGAAGCTGCGCACCCATCCGTCCCTGGCCGAGCTCTCCGACCTGGTGGGAATCAAATGACGGGCGAACTGAAGACCCTGATGGACCAGGCCACCGAGCGCGGTACGTCGTTCGCGCCCGACGTGACCGAACTGGTTGCGGCCGGCCGGCACCGGACCCGGCGCCGCCGCGTGATGCTGAGCGCAGCCACCGCCGTCGGCACCGCGACTGCCGTGGTCGCCGTACTGCTGGTGGGCCGGATCGGCGCGACACGGACCGAACCGCTGCCGGCCGCTACCGCCGCGGATCGGCCTGCCGCGATCACCGATCTGTGCGCGAAGTCCGACGACTTCTTCCGGACCGCGAACGACGACGCCTGGCGACGGCAGGTGGTCACCAACTGGACGGACAAGGTCGTCGAGGTGACCGATGCCGACGGCGCGATGACAGTCCGCCGGTCGCCGGACGGGTCGCAGTACGCGTACTGCGTGGCGGGGGTGCCGATCCAAGGGCAACCGCTGGGTGGGTTCGGCTCGGCGCTGCTCAACGTCGGCATCGTCACCCGCGGGTACCAGATCCAGCGCTACTGGAGCCTGGCGTGCGGCAACGCACCGGTGGAGAGGAGCTACAAGCAGAGCAGCTGTAGGGGTGTGCGGTACAGCTACGCGGGCCGGGTGCCGGAGGGAGTCACCCGGATCGCGTTCACCGGCCTCGGGCAGCGTGCCGACGCCGCCATCAAGGACGGGTACTGGGTGCATCGCGTCTACACCGACGACATCAGGAACTCGGACCCCGACCCGATCTACATCTCCATGTACGACGCCTCTGGAAAGCAGGTCTTCAAGGAGCGGTACTGACGTCCTGCGATGATGTGCGGATGGACGTAGCGGTGCTGGAGATCGGGGGAAGCCACGTCACGGCGGCTGTGGTGGCGCCCGGCACGTGGGACGTGACCGAGGTGGACCGGGCGAAGCTGGAGTCCCAGCAGGCGGCCGAGGTGGTGGTCGAGCAGCTCGCGGAGACGGCCCGGAAGTTGCCGCTGGCAAACGGTCTGGCGGTCGCACTGCCGGGGCCGTTCGACTTCGCCACCGGGGTCGCGTGGTACCGCGGGCAGGGCAAGTTCGACCAGCTGTACGGGTTCAACCTCGGCGCCGCGCTGAGCAGCGAACTCGGGATCGACCGGTTGCTGTTCATGAACGACGCGGAGGCGTTCACGGTCGGCGAGTGGACCGCGGGCGAGGTCCGCGGCGTCGAACGCTGCGTCGGCGTCACGATCGGCACCGGCATCGGTACGGCGTTCCTCGCCGACGGCCGTGTGGTCCGCGAGGGCGACATGGTCCCGCCGGGCGGTGAGCTCTACAAGACGACGTACGCCGGGAAACCGCTGGAGGACTCGATCTCCGCACGCGCGATCCTCCGCCGGTACGCCGAGAGCACCGGAACCGAAGCCCCCGGCGTCAAGGAGATCGCCGACCATGCCCGCACCGGCGACACCGCCGCGCAGGAGGTCCTGGCAGCGTGCTTCACCGACCTGGCCGCCGCACTGAACCCTTGGCTGGAGCGCTTCGGCGTAACGCAGACGGTCCTCGGCGGCTCGATCTCCGGAGCCTTCGACCTGGTCGAGTCAGTCCTGGACTTCCCCGCCTCCGCCACGCACGACACCGAGCACTCGGCTCTCGTCGGGGCGGCCGCCCACTACCTGCGGAGCGAATGACGGACCGCCAGGCCATCACAATCGCCCGAATCCGGCGACGCCCCGCGGGCGGCCGCTCCAACGCCGCAATTGTGATGGCCTGGGCGTCCGGCTGTTGTCGGTGGACGCCGCTAGGTTGACGCCATGCCATCCCGGAAACCCGCCCCGATCGCGGCGCCACGACTACGCGCCGAGCTCGAGTCCAGCCTTCCTGACGAGATCGAGGACGAGGAGCGGTTGCTCGATCTGGGGCTGGAGGACGTGGATCTGAGTGATCTGGAGGCCGAGCACGTCGAGATCAGCGGCTGCCGGTTCACCCGGAGCAAGCTGGCCGGGTCCGATCTGGAGAAGCTGATCCTGGTCGACACCGAGCTCGCCCAGTGCGACCTCGCGAACTCCCGCTGGTCCGACGCCGCCCTGACCCGGGTCGCGATCACCGGCTCCCGGATGATCGGGTTCGCCGGCCCGGGCGCGAACCTCCAGCACGTCACGGTCCAGGACACCGTGCTCGACTTCGCGTCGTTCCGGTTCGCGAAGTTCTTCAAGGTCGAGCTGACCGACTGCCGGCTGCAGAGCGCCGACTTCGTCTCGGCCGACCTGACCGGTGCCGTGTTCCGGCGCTGCGACCTGTCCGGCGTGGAGTTCTCCCAGGTCAAGGCGGCCAAGGCGGTGTTCGTGGACTGCACCTGGGACGGCGCCAAGGGCCTCGCCTCGCTGTCCGGTGCGACCGTGGCGGCATCCTCCCCGATCGACACGCTGGCGTTCACCAGCGCGGTCACCATCGCGGCCGGCATCACGCTGGCGCATCCCGACGACCTCGGGTGAGCGTGATCCGGCCCACGTAGGAGTACGACGTACGCCGGATAAGGTGGGCCCGTGACTGACTCGACGATCATCTACACCCACACCGACGAGGCTCCGGCGCTCGCCACGTACTCGTTCCTCCCTGTCGTCCAGGCGTACGCCGGCCAGGCCGGTGTCGGCGTGGAGACCCGGGACATCTCACTGGCCGGCCGGATCCTGGCGCTCTTCCCGGAGCACCTGAAGGACGATCAGCGGGTCGCCGACGCGCTCGCGGAGCTCGGTGAGCTGACGCACCACGCCGAGGCCAACATCATCAAGTTGCCGAACGTCTCGGCCTCGGTCCCGCAGCTGAAGGCCGCGATCGCCGAGCTGCAGTCCCAGGGCTACGCGCTGCCGGAGTACCCGGACGAGCCGAAGACCGACGAGGAGCGGGAGATCCAGGCCCGCTACGACAAGGTCAAGGGCTCCGCGGTGAACCCGGTGCTGCGCGAGGGCAACTCGGACCGCCGCGCCCCGGCCTCGGTGAAGAACTACGCCAAGACCCACCCGCACCGGATGGGCGCCTGGACCGCCGACTCGAAGACCAACGTCGCGACGATGGAGAACGACGACTTCCGCGCGACCGAGAAGTCGGCCGTGATCGAGTCCGCGGACTCGCTGCGGATCGAGCTGGCCGGTGACGACGGCACGACGACGGTGCTGCGCGAGTCGATCCCGGTCCTGGCGGGCGAGGTCGTCGACGCGTCCGTCCTGCACGTGGCGGCGCTGCGCGAGTTCCTGACCGCCCAGGTCGCCCGGGCGAAGGCCGAGGACGTGCTGTTCTCGGTGCACCTGAAGGCCACCATGATGAAGGTGTCGGACCCGATCGTCTTCGGTCACGTCGTCCGCGCCTTCTTCCCGAAGACGTTCGCGCAGTACGGCGACGTCCTCGCGAAGGCCGGCCTGACCCCGAACGACGGCCTCGGCGGCATCCTGCACGGGATCGCGAGCCTGCCGGAGGGCGCCGAGATCAAGGCCTCCTTCGACGCCGAGCTGGCCGACGGCCCGAAGCTCGCGATGGTCGACTCGGACAAGGGCATCACCAACCTGCACGTCCCGTCCGACGTCATCGTCGACGCGTCGATGCCGGCCATGGTCCGTACGTCGGGGCACATGTGGGGCCCGGACGGCGAGGAGCACGACACCCTCGCCGTACTGCCGGACCACAGCTACTCCGGCATCTACCAGGTCGTCCTCGACGACTGCCGCGCGAACGGCGCGTTCGACCCGGCCACCATGGGCTCGGTGCCGAACGTCGGCCTGATGGCGCAGAAGGCCGAGGAATACGGCTCGCACGACAAGACCTTCGAGATCCAGACCACCGGCACCGTCCGGCTGGTGAACGAGGCCGGCGACGTCGTGCTCGAGCAGGCGGTCTCGGCCGGTGACATCTTCCGCGCCTGCCAGACCAAGGACGCCCCGATCCAGGACTGGGTCAAGCTGGCCGTCAACCGGGCCCGCGCCACCGGCGACCCGGCGGTGTTCTGGCTGGACGAGACCCGTGCCCACGACGCGCAGATCATCACGAAGGTCCAGAAGTACCTGTTCGACCACGACACCGAGGGTCTGGACATCCGGATCCTGGCGCCCGTCGACGCGATCAAGTTCTCGCTGGAGCGGATCCGCCGCGGCGAGAACACCATCTCGGTGACCGGCAACGTGCTGCGTGACTACCTGACCGACCTGTTCCCGATCCTCGAGCTGGGCACCAGCGCGAAGATGCTGTCGGTCGTCCCGTTGATGGCCGGCGGCGGCCTGTTCGAGACCGGTGCGGGCGGTTCGGCGCCGAAGCACGTGCAGCAGCTGGTCAAGGAGAACTACCTGCGCTGGGACAGCCTGGGCGAGTTCTTCGCGCTGGCCGCGAGCTTCGAGCACCTGGCCCAGGCGACCGGCAACGCGCGGGCTCAGGTTCTGGCCGACACCCTGGACCGGGCGACCGCCACGTTCCTGAACGAGGACAAGTCCCCGACCCGTCGCGTCGGCGGTATCGACAACCGCGGCAGCCACTTCTACCTGTCGCTGTACTGGGCGCAGGAGCTGGCCGCCCAGACCGACGACGCGGACCTGGCCAAGGCCTTCGCGCCGCTCGCCGAGACCCTCGCGGCGAACGAGCAGACCATCGTCGCCGAGCTGATCGCGGTCCAGGGCAGCCCGGCCGACATCGGCGGCTACTACCAGCCAGACCCGGCCAAGGCAGCAGCCATCATGCGCCCGTCAAAGACCTGGAACGACGCCCTCGCCACGCTCTGAACTTAAGGCGAGGTAATGATGCCGTAGGTGGTGTTGCCGCCACTCTCCGTTCGCTCGGAGAGTGGCGGCAACTCACATCTGGAGGGCATCGTGGACACACGACGAGTCGTCAGCAACATCTTCAAAGGGTCACTGGGCAATCTGGTCGAGTGGTACGACTGGTACGTCTACACCGCCTTCGCGCTGTACTTCGCGCCGGTCTTCTTCCCCAAAGGCAGCGACACCAGCCAACTGCTCAACACCGCCGGCGTCTTCGCCGTCGGGTTCCTGATGCGCCCGGTCGGCAGCTTCCTGCTAGGCCGGTACGCCGACCGCTACGGTCGCCGCGCCGCGCTCACGCTCTCAGTGACCCTGATGGCCACCGGTTCCCTGGTGATCGCGCTGACACCGGGCCACGCGACGATCGGCCTCGCGGCGCCCGTGCTGCTGGTGACAGCACGGCTGCTGCAGGGCCTGTCCGTCGGCGGTGAGTACGGTACGTCGGCGACGTACATGAGCGAGGTCGCGACCGAGGGCCGGCGGGGCTTCTTCTCGAGCTTCCAGTACGTGACGCTCGCGTCCGGGCAGCTGGTCGCGCTCGCCGTACAGATCCTGCTGCAGCAGACGTTGTCGAAGCAGGCGCTGGCCGAGTGGGGCTGGCGGATCCCGTTCGCGATCGGTGCGGTCGCCGCGGTGATCGTGTTCTGGTTGCGGCGGACGATGGACGAGTCGGAGGCATTCGAGGCGCAGCCGGCCAACCGGCGGTTCAAGCAGGGGTCGATGCGGGAGCTCGCGAAGCATCCGGCCGCGATCCTCACGGTCGTCGGTCTGACGCTGGGCGGAACGGTCGCGTTCTACACGTTCACGACGTACCTGCAGAAGTTCATGGTCAACACGACCGGGTTGCCGAAGACGACGGTGACCTGGATCAACTTCCTGGCACTGCTGGTTTTCGTGCTGCTGCAGCCGTTGGGTGGCTGGCTGTCGGACCGGATCGGGCGGCGGCCGTTGCTGATCTTCTTCGGGATCGGCACCACGCTGCTCACCGTTCCGTTGCTCACGGCCCTGGAACACGCGACCGTGGTGGGCGCGTTCCTGCTGATGCTCGCCGGCCTGGTCCTGGTGACCGGGTACACGTCGATCAACGCGATCGTGAAGGCCGAGCTGTTCCCGACCCAGATCCGCGCGCTCGGCGTCGGGATGCCGTACGGCGTCACGGTCGCGATCTTCGGCGGTACGGCGGAGTACGTCGCCCTGTGGCTCAAGAACGCCGGGCACGAGGCGACCTTCTACTACTACGTCAGCGGGTGTGCGCTGGTCAGCCTGATCGTCTACCTGACCATGGCCGAGACCCGCGGCCGTGCGCTGCACGCGAAGACCGGCCAGCGGCCGGTCGGGGCCACGAGCGGCAAGCGGCGCGTTCCGACGGCACAATGACCCAATGCGCACTCTCATCGCCGAGGACGACGAGCTCGTCGGTCGGGCGTTGCGAGACGTACTGAGCGCCAACGGGTACGACGTCACACTCGTGACTCGCGGTGCCGATGTCCTGCTCCGGCACGGGGACGCCCAGGTCGTACTGCTCGACCTGGGCCTCCCTGACCTCGACGGGCTGGATGTGCTGCGCAAGCTCCGCCGGGTCGACGACGTGGTGGTCATCGTGCTGACCGCGCGTGACGACGAGCGGTCGGTCGTCCACGCGCTGCGGCTGGGCGCGGACGACTACCTGACCAAACCGGTCCGGCTGCCCGAGCTGCTGGCCCGGATCGAGGCGTCGGCGCGGCGGTACCGCAGGTCGTCTCCGGACGGTACGACGTACGACGCCGGCGGACTGCGCATCGACTTCGGGCTGCGGCAGGTGCATGTGGCGGGCGAGCTGGTCCATCTCACCCCGCTGGAGTTCGACCTGCTCGCCGTACTCGCGCGGCGAGCGGGTACGGCGGTGAGCCGGGAGGTGATTCTCGACGAGGTCTGGGGTGACGCGTACCTGACCAAGTCGAAGGCGCTGCACGTCCATCTGCACCAGTTGCGGATGAAGCTCGGGAAGCAGTTCATCGCGACGATCCGCGGCTACGGGTACCGGCTCGAGTCATGAGGACCCGGTTGATGAGCGTCCTCGCGCTGGTGTCGCTCGTGCTGATGGCTGCGCTGGTGATCCCGTTCCTGCTGGCGGTGTCGGACTCCCAAGCGCAGCGGTTGCAGTTGACGCGGAGCGCGGCGCTGGATCGGTTCGCAGGGCTGGCTGGGCGGTCCGCAGCGGAGGGTGACTACAGCGGGGTGCGACTGGAGGCGCAGCGGCATCAGGAGTTGTACGGCGAGTCCGTACTGGTGACGGACTCGGCGGGGCAGGTGATGGTGTCGACGGGTTGGCTGACGAAGGCGTCGCCGGGTGTCGGGCAGGTGGCCGATCTGGCGGCGCGGGACCTGCCGCAGTTGTCGATCGACCCCTTGCTGCCTTGGAGTTCGCCGCGGACGTTGATCGCCACACCGGTCGGATCCCCGCACGAGCCGGAGGGCGCGGTGGTGCTCGCCGTCGACGCGTCGTCCGCGATCGGTCAGGTACGGCGGCTGTGGGCGATCATCTGCGCCGCCGCAGTCGTGGCCGAGCTGTTGCTGCTGTTCCTGGCCGCGCAGACGAGTCGCTGGGTGATCCGCCCGGTGAAGCGGCTCGAGGACTCGGTCGTCGAGCTCGGCCGGTCGGCCACGTGGAACCAGCCCCTGGAGGCCGGCGGGCCGCCCGAACTGCGGAGGCTGTCCCGCGCGGTCGAGGAGATGGGCGCGACGATCCAGCGCTCGATCGACGTCCAGCGCCAGATGGTCGCGGACTCGTCCCACCAGCTCCGCAATCCGCTCGCGTCGCTCCGCCTGCGCATCGACGGGCTGGCCGCCGAGCTCCGCGACCCGGCGAGCCCTGGTTTCGCCCACGTCCAGCACGACCTGGAACGCCTGGAGGACGTCCTGGCCGACCTCCTCACGCTCGCCGCCCTCGAATCCCGCCTCACCGACCGCACACCTGCTGAACCTCAGGACTGCCTCCTGGACGCGGTGATCCACGATGCCGTCGAGACCTGGCTCCCCGCTGCGGACGCGGCCGGCATCACCATCCACGTGGAGACCACCGAGGGCCTGATCGCGGCCGCCTCGGAACACGACTTGCGACAACTGCTCGGCGCCCTCCTCGACAACGCCATCAAGTACGCCGGACAAGGCGCTCGCGTCACCCTCACAGCCCATCCGGGTGTCGTCGTCACCGTTTCTGATGACGGCCCGGGACTGTCGGAGGAAGAGCTGCGGTCCGCGACCAACCGGTTCTGGCGAGGCAGCGCGGCGGCGATGGGCACCGGGCTCGGACTGGCGATCGCCGAACAGACCGCACTCGCGGTGGGCGGCAGTCTCGAGCTCACCAGGACCGACCCGCACGGTCTCACCGCGGTCGTCCGGCTGCAGGAGGTGCCGTGAAACGCCGTACCTTGCTGGTCGCCGCTTTGGGGCTGACCGGGTGTTCCGGACGTGGGCCTGCTGTCGACCGGCTGACGATCGCGGCCGGGGAACCTGGTGGGTTCTACCTGGAGTTCGCGCAGTTGCTGGCGGGGCAACTGGTCGCGAGCGGGGTGGCTCGGGAGACTCAGGTGAAGTCGACCGGGGGAAGCGCTGACAACTTGAGGCTGTTGGCGAAGGGCGAGACGGATCTGGCGCTGAGCCTCGCGGATGCTGTGACCGCGGGTCCAGGCGTGCGGGCCATCGGGCGGGTTTATGAGAACTACTTGCAGTGCGTGGTGCGCGCGGACAGCTCGTACAAGTCGCTACGAGATCTTGGCGGTGCGACGATCTCGGCGGGGGCAGCAGGATCGGGTGCGGCGCTGACCGCGTCGCGGTTGCTCGTTTCCGCCAAGGTCGACGCGACCACCAGTCACCTTCCGCTGGCCCAGGCGGCGGACGCGCTCGCGAGCGGATCGATCGACGCGATGTTCTGGTCCGGCGGCGTCCCGACCGCGACGCTCGACAAGCTGAGCAAGCAGACGCCGATCCGGCTGCTGCCGTTGGACAGTTCGCTCGGCGCGCTTCGACGTACGTATGGCGCCGTGTACCAGGACGTTCGCGTGCCGACCGGCGTGTACGGCGCGACGGCGCCGGTGAGCGTGATCGGGATTCCGAACCTCCTGCTCTGCCGTCCGGAGCTGTCCGCGGACGTTGCCCGCGGCGTCGCGAAAACGCTTTCTCGCCAGGCGGTTCATCTCGTCCCGCCGTCCGCCGTCGGAGCGCAGTTCCTGAATCTCCAGTCGCTGGTCGTCACTGCGCCGATCCCACTGCACGACGGCGCGACCGAGGAGTACCGCCGCCTGTACGGCTAGAAATGCGTGGCAGTGCCTACGATCTCGTTCCTAGACTGGCAGGCATGACAGCGACCCGATCCGTGCTTGCCGCGCAGGCGACGGACTTTCCCCGATGGTTCCAGGACGTGATTTCCAAGGCCGAGCTCGCTGACAACGGGCCGGTGCGGGGGACCATGGTCGTGCGACCGTACGGGTACGGGATCTGGGAACTGTTGCAGGAGGCAATGAATCGCCGGATCAAGGCGACCGGAGCGCAGAACGCGTACTTTCCGCTGCTGATTCCGGAGAGCTACCTGCAGCGCGAGGCCGAGCACGTCGAGGGTTTCAGCCCGGAGCTCGCGGTCGTGACACATGCCGGCGGAAAGCAACTCGAGGAGCCCGCGGTCATCCGGCCGACATCGGAAACCGTTGTCGGCGAGTATCTGGCGAAATGGATCCAGAGCTACCGCGACCTCCCGCTGCTACTGAACCAATGGGCGAACGTCGTCCGCTGGGAGCTACGCCCGCGGCTGTTCCTGCGCACCACCGAATTCCTTTGGCAGGAAGGCCACACCGCGCACGCCTCCGCCGAGGACGCCCGCGCCTTCGCGACGAAGATCCTGTACGACGTCTATCGCCAGGTCATGGTCGACGTCCTCGCGATCCCGGTCGTGGTCGGCCGCAAGACGCGGCGGGAACGGTTCGCGGGCGCGGTGAACACGATGACGCTCGAAGCGATGACGGGTGACGGCAAGGCCCTGCAGATGGGTACGTCGCACGAGCTCGGGCAGAACTTCGCGCGTGCGTTCGACATCGGATACCTGTCGAGCGAGGGACGGCGTGAGCTCGCGTGGACCACGTCCTGGGGCAGCAGCACCCGGATGGTCGGCGGCCTGATCATGGTGCACGGCGACGACAACGGCCTCCGCGTCCCGCCTGCGGTCGCGCCGGTGCAGGTCGTCGTGCTCGCCGTGAAGGACGAGGCGATCACCGCGGCTCACGCCATCGCCGACGAGCTGACCGCGGAAGGTCTGCGCGTCACCGTCGACGACCGGGCCGACCAGCCGTTCGGGCGCCGCGCGGTGAACTGGGAGCTGAAGGGCGTCCCGATCCGCATTGAGGTCGGCCCCCGCGACCTGGCCGCCAACAACGCAACCGTCGTACGACGCCTCCGCGATTCGGCCAAGACCGCCGTCAACCTGACCGAACTCACCGCACACGTCGTCAATGCGATCGAGGCGGACCAGACACATCTGCTGGCCGAGGCGACCGCACGCCAGACCGCCCGCATCACCACCGTGTCCACCGTTGACGAGGCGGTTGACGCCGCAGCCACCGGGTGGGCGCGCATCCCGTACGACGCCGTCGGCGAACAGGGCGAGGACCGCCTGGGCGAGTCCGGCATCACGGTCCGCTGCCTACAACGCCCGGACGGCGGGCTGCCGGTGGAGGACAACGAGCCGGACCTGACGGCGTACGTCGCGCGCTCCTACTGAATGTCGTGCATGAAGGTGGTCACCACGCAGACCACCTTCCCCTCGGCATCCCGGCCGAGCCAGAACGGGTACATGCCATCGCCGGCACCCGAGTTCGTCACGGCGATGGCATGCCCGCTCACCGGATCGGTGACAACCGCCGGCACCGCCTTCCAGTCGTCGCACGCGCCCGCCAGGCGGTCCCAGGCTCCGTCCCCGAACGCCTCGTTCGCCGCCGCGTCCACGATGCACGCGAGGCCCGTGTCGACCGGGTAGCCGTACTGCTTGTCCGGGTCCTGCCCGTCCAGCATCGCCACCTCCCACGCGACCACCGGGGTGTCCCGGACCTCGACGCGCAACGCCGCGATCTCGGACCAGTTGAGCCCCGGATCACTCGTGTACGCCGTGGTGAGCCGAGCCGCCGAGGCCGGATAGGACCCTGGCTCCACCTGCTCGGCCAGCGTCGGCAGGTCGGAGTCCCCGACCATCGACGGGTCGCACACCACGAAGCGCCCGCTGGGCATCGGCAGCTCACCGAGCGACTCGACGGTGAGCGTCTGCTGGAAGTCGTACGGATCGCCGATGATCGTCGTACCGATGTCGCGGTAGGTACGGCCGTGGGTGAAGTAGCGGGAGAGGTCAGGTGCCTCGAGGGGCATACGCGCTCCAAGGTCGGGGAGCTGGTGACCTTAGCGGCCTAGCGGGCCAGGTATCTGCGGACGTCGTCGGCAACCTGGGAGCGGTACCGGAAGCCGTATTTGCGGAGGATCGCGCTGAGGTGGGTCTTGACGGTGTTGAGGCTGACACCGAGCTCCGCCGCCAGCTGGTCGTTGTCGAGACCGTCGGTCAGCAGGACGGCGACGGTCTGCTGCGCCTTCGTCAGGCTGGTGAACCGGCGCTCAGGGCCCTCGTCGGTCTCCATCAGCATCTCGATCAGCTCGGACTGGATGTGCTCGGCGGCGTCGACGATCCGCCCCAGATGCGTGTGTACGGCGGTACTCACGTCCGGCTCGTCCAGCGCCTCGGCCGCGATCTCCCGGATCGAGGCGACCCGGTGCGTCAGGTACTCCATCACGTGGTCGGACGTCAGCAGGTTCGGGCCGACGTCCCCCGCGGGCAGCCGGCGCAACGACTCCCGGTCCTCGCCCTCACGGGTCAGTACGCGCTCGACCACCTCGCACAGCCACTCGAACGCCCGTACCGCATTGTCGTCGTACGACCCGGATTCGTAGCTCTGCATCGAGAGCATCCCGAACAGCTGATCGGGCCCGTCCTTGGCCGGCCGGAAGATCGGCACGGTCACCGCGTCCTCGGACCGCCGCCGCAGGTCCCCCACCGGTACGCCGGCGTGCAGGGTGGAACCGTTGTCGTAGGCGAACCGGTACGTGTGCCGGTGCTTGAGCAGCCAGGCCGTCTGCCCGTTCGGCCCGAAGATGTGGGTGTCCGGGTTCGCGTACTCACCGTCGTCGTACCCGTACGGGAACCGCACCCGGCTGCTGCCCTGCAAGAACCCGACGTAGAAGGCGTCGACGCGCGCGATCTTCCCGGCCACCACCCGGACGTAGTCGTACAGGCTGTAATGGTCGGACCGGAACAACGCCTCGATCTTGTGGTACGCCTCGCGCAGGATGATCGCGGTCTCCGCGTCAACCCTCAGCGGGGCGACCTTGTCTGCCTCCACAACGTCGGCTCCCCACACATACCTCTGCTGTACCGATCACTCGACTATCGCGCTGTACCCAGCGACTTGCCAAGTGATGCAGTGGACATGTGGTGAAAAGACGATCGTGGGTGGTGCCTGCAGGCTCCCGAGTCGCCCTCCCAAGCCTCGGCCGAACCTCTGCACCACCCACGACCATGAGCAGGACACCAGTGACTGCTGAGCACCCGCGTCGATCGGTCCCGCCGCCCCCGGCGTGACCCCGACCCCCCGACGGATGGTTCGGTGCCCTTCCTCCCCCTGTTGCCTACACCGTGCCACCGATCGCCCAGCGTGACCATCGCCCGGCGCATGATCTTGCCGGGCTCGGAGCCTCACCCCGGGGATGAGGGCACTGCAGTCGATTACAGCCAGCTGGTGTCGAGCGGCTTGCCCTCGGCGTACCCGGCGGCCGTCTGCAGTCCGACGACGGCGCGCTCGTGGTACTCGGTCAGGTTGGCTGCGCCGACGTACGTGCAGGAGCTACGGATGCCCGAGACGATCGAGTCCAGCAGGTCCTCGACGCTCGGGTTCTCCGGGTCCAGGTACATCCGGGCGGTCGAGATGCCCTCCTCGAAGATGCTCTTCCGGGCCCGCTGGAACGGCGAGTCCTCGACGGTCCGGGACCGGACGGCGCGGGCCGACGCCATCCCGAAGCTCTCCTTGTAGATCCGGCCCTGGCTGTCCCGGTGCGGATCGCCGGGCGACTCGTACGTACCGGCGAACCAGGACCCGATCATCACGCTCGACGCCCCCGCGGCCAGCGCGAGCGCGACATCACGCGGATGCCGTACGCCGCCGTCCGCCCAGACGTACTTGCCGAGCTCACGCGCCCTGGTCGCGCACTCCAGCACGGCGGAGAACTGCGGACGCCCGACGGCGGTCTGCATCCGGGTCGTGCACATCGCACCCGGGCCGACGCCGACCTTCACGATGTCCGCGCCGGCGTTCACCAGGTCCGTGACACCTTCGGCGGTGACGACGTTCCCGGCCACGATCGGCACCCGCGGGCCAAGAGCCCGAACCCGTTCGACCACCTCGAGCATCCGCTCCTGGTGACCGTGTGCGGTGTCGATGACGAGGACGTCCACGCCGACGTCCAGCAACGCCTTCGCCTTCTGCTCGGCGTCGCCGTTGATCCCGATCGCGGCGGCGACGCGGAGCTTGCCGCCGGCGTCGAGGGCCGGTTCGTACAGCGTGGCGCGGAGAGCGCGCTGGCGGGTGAGGATGCCGACGATCCGGCCGTCCGCGTCGACGACCGGCGCGAGCCGGTGCCGGCCGTCGTGCAGCTGGTCGAACGCCGTCTCGGGGTCGATGCCGTGGGGAACCGTCAGCAGCTCGCGGGACATGATCGCGTCCAGCTGGGTGAACCGGTCGACGCCGGAGCAGTCGGCCTCCGTCACCACGCCGACCGGCCGGCCCTGGTCGACCACGATCACCGCGCCGTGGTTGCGCTTCGGCAGCAGGTTGAGCGCCTCGCCGACGGTCCCGGTCGGCGGCAGCGTCAGGGCGGTGTCGTGGACCGGATCCCGTTCCTTGATCCAGGCAACCACGTCGGCGACCACGTCGACCGGGATGTCCTGCGGAATCACCGCGAGGCCACCACAACGCGCGATCGTCTCGGCCATCCGCCGTCCCGACACCGCGGTCATGTTCGCCGCAACCACCGGAATCGACGCACCGGTCCCGTCCGCGGTCGCCAGGTCCACATCCAGCCGGGACGCCACCCTCGACCGATTGGGCACCAGAAACACGTCGCTGAAGGTCAGATCTCCCGCCGGCTCCCGATCATGGTGAAACCGCATGCCAGACCCCTTCCGCCCGTGTCCAAACCCAGCCAGCCTGCCACGCACCCGACCAGAATGAAAGCATTCTGAAGGTACGGCCCGCTGTACTGCGGTGGACAGGCAACGTCTACCGATCGGGACGAAATGACTCGAGGTCTGCAACCGAGGGTGGACCCTTGGCATCCCAGACTCTGGCATAGGCTCCTGCAACGAGCGGCCAGATCTGATGCAGGCCGTCTTCGACCGACTCGATCTCATCAGCCAAGTCTCCGGACACGACGAACTCGTGCGGGATGACGCGACCAGCCGAATCCTTCCGCCCCAACGGGTCGGGAAAGCGCAGAGCGACCTTCCCGGCTGTACGGCGCCACGTCGTCGGCTCGTCCTCGAGACCCGCGAAGCTACGTTCGTAGTCCAAAAGTGGGTCGGACCCCCCTCCGTTGAGGAGGAACCGAAACCCCCAGGAACGCCCTCGAGTGGCCCAGATGAGGTTCTTGAACGGGTTCCCAGGGCTCACTTGAGACTCCTGATGAGCAGCTTGTCCTTGACGCCTTGGTCCAGGTCCAACTTGAACTGCGTGAGCGTCGCGGTCAGGAAGTCGTGGTGGTCCCGGGCCTGGGCATTGATCTCCCTGAGTTGCGACCCGGCCATCTTGGCCGCTGCAGTCAGGACAGGGAGCGCGGCCAAGCTCGCGAGGGGGCCGACCTTCGGCAGGATCGCAACCAGCTTGTCGACACCAAGAGACTTCCCGCCCATCAGGACCGCAGCCAGGGTCTCGGCGCCGTCCGCCAGGGTGTCCAGCACCTGCCTCGGGATCTCCATCCGCTCGTTCCACTGCACTCGGCGCTCGAGGGGAAGTATTGAGGCGACCGGCAGGATGAGGTTGAGCCCGACCCGTTGGGTCACATCAATCTCCAACGGCTCCCGACCAGCCGCGGAGAGCTCGAACTTGGCCGAGGAGAGCAGCATGAAGTCCTCGCCCACCGATAGCGCGTCAGGCGTGTCCACGAGGTCCTTGAGCGTCGAGCGCAGGTCGTCGAGGTGA
Organism: Kribbella soli; assembly: GCF_004331345.1. Classification (GTDB taxonomy): domain Bacteria; phylum Actinomycetota; class Actinomycetes; order Propionibacteriales; family Kribbellaceae; genus Kribbella; species Kribbella soli. The sequence goes on from NZ_SJJZ01000001.1 coordinate 732,811, forward strand.
CTGGCGGCCTTCTCGATCACGAGGTCCCGGAAGGAGTAGACGTCCCAGTCCGGGAAGAGATCCGCCTTGGACAAAGCCATGATCCAGATGCGCGGGAACTCGACCAGGCGGTCCTCGTCGTCCAGCAGGTCGTCCTTGAGTCGCAGCACGCCCTGGCGGAAGTTCGTCAGGAGCGACTTGAGGTACCGCTCCTCCTCGCCCTTGTAGTCCAGCAACTTCTGGCCATCCACCAGCAGGAACGCGACATCGGAACGCAGCAGCGACCGGAAGGTGTCGACACGGCGATTGGCCTCTTCCTCGCTGCTCGGAGACTCCTCGAACCACTCCCCCGGGTAGTCGTGCCATGCGAGTCGCAGGGCATCGAAAGGCCGCTTCTTCGCTGCGGCGTTGTCCCCGCCCTTGAGCTTCACCGAGAAGTAGTAGGTCGTGGCCTCGAACCGCGTAGGCATCGGCGCCCTCGCGCGGTCCCTCATGCCGAGGTAGTTCTGGTAGAGCCGGTTGCCCTGGCCGGTGTCGTCTGCGACGAGGTCCCAGAGATCATTCGAATACGAGCCCTCCTGCGTCGGGCCGAAGAACGAGGAAACAAGCACCGTCTTCCCGGAGCCGCTCTCTCCGAAAACCGCGATGTGCTGCTCGCGGGTCCTGGGGTATTTCGCCATGGCGCGAACGTACCTCAAACCCTCGACTCACACGCGGACAGGGAAGGTACAGCGCAAGGCCCTGTCCACCGGCGCTTCCCGGCCGTCGATACGGACGCCCAGGCCATCACAAGTGCCGCACACGACGCCCGCGCACGCTCACCCCGCGCGCCACGCCGCAATTGTGAGGGCCTGGACGTCCCACCCGGCCTCCGGGCCGCTTGCCGTCGTCAGCGGTCGAGGCTGTGGTTCTGTCGTGGTGGGAAGTTTGCGCGATGGTGTCCGGCTCCGGACGTCACCAATCGGCGCGAAGTTGCCAACGGCACCTGGCCGGAGAAGGCGTGCGCAATCGCGCGGTTGGCATCGAGTTCGGCCTGACGTTGGGCCTGGTTCTGTTTGAGGCTGGGCCGCGACCATGCATACAGCCGGAGGGCCGGCCCTCCGGCTGGTGTTTCGCGACGTCGGGTCGAGTTGGGGAGGTTTTCTTCCCGAATCGGGAGGGAAATCCTCCCCAACCCCTGCGCGGGCCGGTAGCAAAAGGTGCCGATAGGTCGGCGGACATGCGAACAGACTCCCCCTTGTGGGGGAGCCTGTTCAGGTTTGTCAGCGGTGGAGGTCGAAGCGGTCGAGTTCCATGACCTTGTGCCACGCGGTGACGAACTCGTCGACGAACTTCTGCTTGGCGTCGTCGCTGGCGTAGACCTCGGCGAGGGCGCGGAGTTCGGAGTTCGAGCCGAAGACCAGGTCGGCGCGGGTGCCGGTCCACTTGACCTCACCGTTGACGGTGGCCTCGAACGTCTCCTCGCTCTCGTCGGCGGCGTGCCACTCGGTGCCGAGGTCGAGCAGGTTCACGAAGTAGTCGTTCGTGAGCGTGCCGGGGTTTTCGGTCAGTACGCCGTACTTCGAACCGTCGTAGTTCGCACCGAGAACGCGGAGACCGCCGACCAGGACCGTCAGCTCCGGAGCGCTCAGCTTGAGCAGGTTCGCGCGGTCGAGCAGCAGGTACTCGGCCGGGAGCCGGTTGCCCTTGCCGTTGTAGTTGCGGAACCCGTCCGCGACCGGCTCGAGCGCGGCGAACGAGTCGGCGTCGGTCTGCTCCGCGGTCGCGTCCACGCGGCCGGGCGTGAACGGTACGACGACGTCGTACCCGGCGTTCTTCGCCGCGACCTCCACACCGACACCGCCGGCGAGGACGATCACGTCGGCCAGCGAGACCGGCTTCGCGAAGGACTGCTGGATGCCCTCGAGCGTCCGCAGTACCTGCGCGAGCTCGTCGGGGTTGTTGACCTCCCAGCCGCTCTGCGGCTGCAGGCGGATGCGGGCACCGTTGGCGCCACCGCGCTTGTCACTGCCACGGAACGTCGACGCCGACGCCCACGCGGTCGAGACCAGCTGCGCCACCGACAGACCGGACGCTGCGATCGCGGCCTTCAGTGCGGTCACGTCGTCGGCGTTGATCAGCTCGTGGTCCACGGCCGGCAGCGGGTCCTGCCAGATCAGCACCTCGCTCGGGACCTCGGAGCCGAGGTACCGGACGACCGGGCCCATGTCGCGGTGGGTCAGCTTGTACCAAGCACGCGCGAACGCGTCCGCGAACGCGTCCGGGTCCTCCTTGAACCGTCGCGAGATCGGCTCGTAGATCGGGTCGAACCGCAGCGACAGGTCCGTGGTCAGCATCGTCGGCAGCTTCTTCGGGCCGTCGTACGCGTCCGGGATGATCGCCTCGGCGTCCTTCGCGACCCACTGGTTCGCGCCGGCCGGGCTCTGCGACAGCTCCCACTCGTGGCCGAACAGGATGTCGAAGAAGTCGCTCGACCACTGCGTCGGCTTCGTGGTCCAGGTGACCTCGAGGCCGCTGGTGATCGCGTCCTTGCCCTTGCCGGTGTTGTACGTGCTCTTCCAGCCCAGGCCCTGCTGCTCGATCGACGCGGCCTCCGGCTCGGCGCCGACGTTCTCCGCCGGGCCGGCGCCGTGGGTCTTGCCGAACGTGTGACCACCGGCGATCAGCGCGACGGTCTCCTCGTCGTTCATCGCCATCCGGCCGAACGTCTCGCGGATGTCGCGGGCCGCCGCGATCGGGTCCGGGTTGCCGTTCGGGCCTTCCGGGTTCACGTAGATCAGGCCCATCTGGACCGCACCGAGCGGACGCTCGAGGTCGCGGTCACCGGAGTACCGCTTGTCGTCGAGCCAGGTGGTCTCCGGACCCCAGTACACGTCGGTCTCCGGCTCCCACACGTCCTCGCGACCACCGGCGTACCCGAAGGTCTTGAAGCCCATGGTCTCCAGCGCGACGTTGCCGGTGAGGACCATCAGGTCGGCCCAGGAGATCTTCTGGCCGTACTTCTTCTTCACCGGCCACAGCAGCCGGCGAGCCTTGTCCAGGTTGCCGTTGTCCGGCCAGCTGTTCAGCGGCGCGAACCGCTGCTGACCGGCGCCCGCGCCACCGCGGCCGTCGTGGATCCGGTACGTGCCGGCGCTGTGCCAGGCCATCCGGATCATCAGCGGGCCGTAGTTCCCGAAGTCGGCCGGCCACCAGTCCTGAGAGGTGGTCAGCACCTCGGCGATGTCCGCCTTCACGGCGGCCAGGTCCAGGGTCTCGAACTCCGCGGCGTAGTCGAACTCCTCGCCGAGCGGGTTCGCGACGGCCGGGTTCTTGGCCAGGATCTTCAGGTTCAGCTGGTTCGGCCACCATTCGCGGTTGGCGTTCCCGCTGGTCGGGTGCACGCCCTGACCGTGGTTCACCGGGCAGCCACCGGTCTCGCCGCTGGTCTCGCCGCGGCTCTCCGCGGTGGCCTCGCCGGGCAGGGGCTCATGGTTCTCGGACATCAGATTCCTTCCAGGACTGGACGTTTTCAAAGGAAGTCAGGTACGTCGTGCGCAGTCCGCGCACAGGCCCCAATAGATGACCTCGGCCTCGTCGATGACGAACCCGTGGTCGTCGGACGCGGTCAGGCAGGGCGCGTGCCCGACCGCACAGTCGACGTCGGCGATGGCACCGCACGATCGGCAGACAACGTGATGATGGTTGTCACCCACGCGCGATTCGTACCGCGCCACCGACCCCAACGGCTGGATCCGCCGCACCAGGCCCGCCGCTGTCAACGTGTGCAGCGAGTCGTACACCGCCTGGTGCGACGCCTGGGGCAATTCGTTGCGCACGGCACCGATAATCGAATCGGTATCCGCATGCGGATGCCCGTACACCGCGGCCAGCACTGCCAGCCGCGGCCGAGTCACCCGCAGCGAAACCCCACGCAACAGCCCCTGAAGCTCCTCCATCGTCGGCACGTTCCAGAGTCTTCCGCGGTTTCTGGAATGAGTCAAGATTAGCTGACGCGTTTCTCAACCTGAGACATCAGCGGGCACGGCCCCTACAGTGATTTCATGCCTGTGGTTGGGCGGCTCAGGGGTTGGAGGCTCACGACCGGCGTCGGCGTACTCGCTCTCGCCGCCGTCCTCGTCGCGCTGATCCTCACCCGAGGTCCGGACGCTCCACAGACCTTCGGCCCGTGGTATCCCCTCACCAACCAGGCCGGCGCCCGCGCGTCCGCGGACTTCGAGAACCACGTCCCCTGCAGTATCGACAATCCCCCCGTGGCCGACTGCCAACGAGTCAAGCTGGGCATCGTCCTCTACGGCACCCCCGCCGCGCCGTCGACGTACCTCATCTCCATCATCCGGGTAGGCACCGGCGACAACACCAGGGAAACCCACGAAGGCACCTGGACCGTCACTCGAGGCACTGCCCTCGACCCCGCAGCAACCGTCTACCAACTAGACGCCTTCGCCCCCGCACACCTCCGAGCCTTCTGGCCCGTGAGCACCGAGATCCTCTACCTCCTGGACCAAACCCGCATGCCCCGCCCCGGCACCGCCGCGTACGGCTACGCCCTCACCAACATCCCCATCGGCCAAACGGTCCAGCCCCCGGGCTGACAGCTACCGCGGATGGCTCCCCGGCTCGTTCCCCCCGAGCCACATCAAGCATCGAGCGGGGGTAAAGCTCAGTCAACGGCCTTAGGGAGCGACCTGGGTCTCTCTACGCCCGGGCCCCTGGCCGACGCCGGCGTTCAGGGCTTCTCGTGAGCTCAGGCCGCTGCTTTCGCTGGTATCGATGACGCCGAGCGTAAAGGCGACCACGGCGTCCGCGAACAGACTGGCGTCGTCCGAGCTGTACGCCTCCATCTGTTCGTCCTGTACGCGCGAGCGCAGCAGGAACCCGTCCAGCATCGACTGGATGGTCAGTCCGTAGCGCTCGATGGTCCAACCGGGTCGCATCCTGACACCGAACGCGGCGAACAGTTGCCCGTAGCCCTCGTACCACGGCGCCAACGCCTGCAGCATGTCCTCGACGATCGCGGCCTTGAGTTTCGGATGCTGCTCCAGCAGGGGCCCGATATGCAGCAGCAGGAACGACCGCGGGTACGACAGCAGACTCGCAAGCATCGCGTCACAGAATTGTGCAATCGCTTGAGCGACGTTGTCGGCCTCCACCAGACTCGCCATGTCGGCCAGCTGCAAGGACGGATTGGCGTTCGGCGCGTCGCGGTACAGCATCGTGTGAATCACCGCGTCGTTGACGAAGTCCTCCTTGGACTCCCACCGATTGTCGAACGACTTCCGGCTCACCCCCGGCTGCCCGCCGTCCCGGGCCAGCCGAACCACGTCCTCCTTCCGCAGCCACTCCAAGGTCGCCGGAAAGTCGATCGAACTCAACCGCCGCGGTCGCTCCTCCGGCGATGTCACGAACATCGCATCGATCAACTGAGCGGCGGCATCAAGAAACTGCTTTGCACTCGCATCATCAGTAACGGCTTTAGGTCGTGGCACCACAAACCCCCTCCCGCAGACTTCAGGACCACTACACCGCCCTCACTCCGCGCTGTCCATCATCCGAAGGATGGCTGCTTCGCCTGACGCGCAGAGCAGCCCGTCGGGGCGGATCAGGAGAGCGTCGTGTTCGCCGTCGGGTTTGACCTGTACGACGTTCACGCGCGAGGACCGGGCGGTTGGCCAGGTGCGGGCGCCGAAGTCGAGAAGGAGAGCGCGGCCGGGGTACAGCAGGGTGGAGAGCCAGGTCGGGCCGTCGTCGGTGATCAGCTCGAGGTCGGGGATTCGGTTCGGTGCGTCGAGACCGGACATCATGCCGGCGAGGTACCGGTTCGTGTCGGGCAACCGCATCAGGTCCGTGAAGATCTCGCGCAGCTCGACGACGTCCTCACTCGCGCCCGGGAGGGCGAAGACCCGTTGCGCGGCGGTGTGGCGCAGTACGCGCGCAGCCATCGGATGCCGCTCGGTCTGGTAAGTGTCCAGCAGGTCAGCCGTGCCATGGACCGCGGCGGCGAGCTTCCAGCCGAGGTTGAACGCGTCCTGTACGCCGAGGTTCAGGCCCTGCCCACCGAACGGTGGATGAATGTGCGCCGCATCCCCGGCGAAGAAGATCCGCCCGTACCGGTAGGACTCCAGCTGCCTCGTGGCATCACCGAACTCCGACGAGTTGAGCACCTCCGCAAGCCTGGTTTCCTCGCCGTACAAAGCGGTCAGCGCATCCTGCGTCTCATCCGGCGACGCGACTCCGTCCCGCCCGAAGGTGAACCGGTACTTCCGCTCGCCGACCGGCACGAGCATGCCCCAGTAGTCGTCTCCCTGCTTCGTCAACGTACTGAAGTGCCCAGCGGTCACCGGCACCTGATCGGACGCCGACGACAGCCGTACGTCGGTGAGCACCGCGCGGAACGTTCCGGGTCGGCCGGGGAACGGTACGTCGAGAAGCTTGCGAACCGTACTGTGCGCACCGTCGCACGCCACCAGGTACCGCGCCCGCACTGTGTCTCCTCCGGCGGTGACAGTCACGCCGTCGTCGTCCTGTTCGACCGCGCTGACCTCCACGCCTCGGCGTACGACGGCTCCTTGTCCGACAGCGGCGTACTCGAGCTCTTCCTCGACGATCCACTGCGGCACGGAGATCGGGTACTGATGCCGGGTGTTCCACGGCGATGCGTCGAGCGGGACCGGAAGTCCGGCGAAGTGCCCGCCGACCTGCTCGCGCGGCAGTTCGCGCGCCTGGATCGGGCCGAGCAGCCCGCGCATGTCCAGCACCTCGGCGGTGCGGGCCTGCAGCGCGCCGCCTTTTGTTTGCTCGAGCCGCGCGTCCAGCCGTTCGAGGACGGTCACGTCGACTCCGGCGAGCGCCAACTCGTACGCCAGCATCAGTCCGGTCGGGCCCGCGCCCGCGATCACCACGTCCATGAGAACTCCCCTCAGTGCAAAAGTAGACTAAGTGCAGAGTAGCACTGAGTGCTAAAGTCGCCTCATGACGTTGCGCGAGCGGAAGAAGCTGCGGACCCGGGCGGCGATCTCGGAGGCGGCCATCTCGCTGTTCATCGAGCACGGGTTCGACCAGGTGTCGATCACTCAGGTCGCGGAGGCCGCGGACGTCTCGCGGCGGACCCTGTTCGCGTACTTCCCGACCAAGGAGGACCTGGTCGTCCACCGGTTCGCCGACCACGAGGACGAGCCCGCGCGCGTGGTGCGCGCCCGTCCGGCCGGCCAGTCACCTCTGACCGCTTTACGCGAGCACTACCTGGACGCCCTCCATGCACAGGATCCGATGACCGGCCTCACCGACGTGCCGGAAGTGCTCCACCTGTACGACCTGCTGCGATCCACACCGCAGCTGATGGCCCGCATGCTGCAGTTCAACGAGACTTCCGAGACTCAACTGGCGGCGGCCCTGCACGAGACCGCGGACACCGCCGAACTCCCCGCCCGCCTGGCCGCCGCCCAGATCGTTTCGGTCCAGTGGACTCTCTCGATCGCCAACTACGACCGCGCCCTCGCAGGCGCCCGTGCCGACGACGCATACCCGGCCGCCGCCGCAGCCGCCAACCAGGCCTTCGATCTCCTGGCCGGCGGGCTGGGCGGCCTCTGGCCCAGCACCCCGTTGCCGTAAGCAACTAGTCGATGTTCTCCAGGTCCTCGAGCAGGCTCGGGTGCTGGGGGTGCCAGTTGAGTGCCTGGCGGGTGTGGGCGCTGGAGGACGGCTGGTCGGTTGCGAAGATCGGGCCGAGCGGACCGTACGTCGCCTCCGGGACAGACTCGACCGGCAGGCCGAGGCGCCGGCCGATGACCGCAGCGATGTCGCGTACGGCGTCACCCTCGTCATCCACTGCATGCCAGGCGGTTCCTGCCGGCGCGTTCTCCAGCACCCGCCGGAACAGGACCGCTGCATCGAGTGCGTGTACGGCGGGCCAGCGCTGCGTGCCGTCACCGGGATACCCGGACACACCGGTCTGGCGCGCGATCTGCGTGAGCAGGCCGGCGAATCCGCCATCACCCTGATTGTGGACGGTGCGCGGCATCCGCACAGCCGCACTCCGGACACCGCGCGACGCCAGGTCCAGCGTCGCCATGACGGAGCGGCTACGGCCGCCGACCGGTCCGTCGGTCGGCAGCGGGTCGGCTTCCGTAGACGTCCGGCCAGGCACCCACGGCGTACCCGACACCGTGACGAGCGGACGATCACTTCCCACCAACTCGTCCCCCAAGGTCCGGAGCGCGGCGCCTTCCTCGGCGATCCCCGCCGCCAGTGCCTCTGGGCTGCTGAAGTCGTTGCTGAAGGCAAGGTGAATCACGCCGTCGGACTTGGCCGCGCCGGTACGCAGGACATCCAGGTCGACAAGGCCGCCGCGAACGGTCGCAGCACCTGCCTCGCGAAGGACCGCCTCGGACGAGTCGGAACGGGCGAGCGCAAGCACGGAGTGGCCGTTGTCGAGCAACTCGCGAACGACGGCCGAGCCGATCAGCCCGGTACCGCCGGTGATGAAGACCTGCATGGGACGCTCCTCATAGGTGATGGGACCTTTGTCTCATCACCGTAGCACTCGACGGGACAAAGGTCCCATCACCTAGAATGGGTCTCATGGCTCGATGGCAACCCGGTGCGCGCGATCGGCTGGTCCTGGCCGCGGTCGACCTGTTCGCCGACCAGGGGTACGACGCCACGACCGTCGCCCAGATCGCCGAACGCGCCGGCGTCACCAAGAGCACGTTCTTCCGCCACTTCCCCGACAAGCGAGAGCTCCTGGTGGCAGGCCAGGAAACCCTGTGCCGCCTCTTGGTCGAAGGCATCACCACAGCCCCCGAATCGGCCACCCCACTAGAAGCAGTAGCAGCCGGCCTGGAACGCGCCTCGAACGCCATGGGCCCCCTGAACCGAGAGCTGGCCCCTCGCCTGAAAGCAGCCATAGCCGCCAGCACCGAACTCCAAGAACGCGACGCCCTGAAAACCGTAGGCCTAGCCAAAGCCATGTCAGACGCCCTGAAAACAAGAGGCGTCGCCGACCCCATCGCCCACCTAGCAGCAGAACTAGGAGTCCTGGCCTTCAAACAGGGCTACGCCACCTGGACAGCCCTAGAACAAGACGAAGCAGGCCTAGCCCCCCACGTCGCAGCAGCCCTAAAAGACCTAAGAACAGCAACCACAGCCCTCGGCTAAAGCAAACCCGACCCAACCCCAGCAGCCGAGCCAACCGCGAAACCCAACCACCGCGGCCGAGGTGACTGCCCAACCCGACCACGGAGCCGAGCGAAGCGAAGGCGCAAGGGGGTGCGGGTGGCGGAGCCCCCGCTGGCGGCAAGCGCAGCGCAGCCGCACAAAATGACGAAGGCGAGGCGGTCAGCGCAGGAACTGCGCGACACACCTCGCCTATCGGCTTCGTGGAGCTGAGGGGATTCGAACCCCTGGCCTCTTCGTTGCGAACGAAGCGCGCTACCAACTGCGCCACAGCCCCAAAGCTGGTCGCCTGGTTTCCCTGGCGACCGCGAAACTCTAACACGTAGAGGCCCGCAGACTAAAACCGGATATCAGTCGCCGACGGCCCGCTTGACCTCGATCTCTTCGGCCGGCTGAGGGGTCGGCGCTTCGGCGGCTGCGGGCTTCTCGGACGGGTCCGTCGTACGGGCGCTGGAGAAGACTTCGTCGTCGGTGAGGGAGATGGTCCGGACCGTGCGGTCGGGTGCCTTTTCCTTCATGACGTACGTCGGAAGCGTGACCGGCACCGGGTCCCACAGGCCCTCGGCGGCCGGCTTCTCCTCCTTCGCCGCGGCAGGCTTCGGAGCGGGCTCGGCGGGGAGCTTGACCTCGATGGTCATCTCTTCGTCGGGCGACGGCGCCGGCTTGCCGGCCGGGCCGCGGTCGTGGCGAGACTGCGCGCGAGCACGACGTTCGGCCGCGGTCTGCGTCCGCGTACGGGCCTGCCGCCGCAGCTGCACCCGGGTGAGTACGACGAAGCCGGCGATCAACGTGCCCGGGATCGCCACCGTCCACCACGGCAGCATCGCCAGACCGGCGAGCGCCACGACGGACAGCAGTGAAAGGGTCAGGATCGACAGCACCCGCCGACGGCGCATGGCGGCCACCCGGCGGGCTCGGTTGGGGACGTACCGCTTGGGTGGCGACGAGTCGTCGGCGGCGACGGTTCCGGCCGGGCGTACGACGTACCGGGTCCGCGACGAGTCGCGGGACAGCACGCGCGCCTCGTCGGACGACGGCACGACCGGACGGCGCCGCGCTTCTTCGCCCCGCTTCAGCCACATCGGGACGAGGTAGGCGGCCCACGCGGCGACGATCGCCACATAGATCAGCCCTGTCGTCCCCATGCGACGACGCTAAGGTGCGGATAGGGCCAGATGAGGTACGTGGGACGGTGTGTCGCAAGAAGACTCGTGTGACTGATGTGAATAGCACGCACCGTAGTCAGCCCAATCGCGAAATAAGACCGGGCCCGACCTCTTCGACATTGAGCGCGAAGATGCGGTGATCGCGCCAGTCGCCGTCGATGTGCAGGAACCGCGGCCGCTCGCCTTCGAACCGGAAGCCGAGCTTCTCGACCACGCGCAGACTTGCCTTGTTCTCCGGGCGGATCGCCACTTCGATCCTATGCAGGCCAAGGGTGAACCAGCAGTGGTCGGCAGCCATCGCGACTGCCGTGGGCACGATGCCACGACCCGCGTACTGCTCGTCGACCCAGTAGCCGAGGTTCGCCCAGCGCGCCGATCCGTAGGTGATCCCGGACACGGTGAGCTGTCCGACCAGCGGCCATTTCGATCGCGCGCCGGCGCCCGCCGCACCGCCGTACGTGATGACGAACGGCAGCATCCGTCCGTACCGTGCTTGCCGGTTCCAGTCGCGTGCCATCGCGCGGAACGTTCGCGCGCCGTCGTCCGCACCGGGTGGCTGGGTCGCGTCCCAAGGCCGCAGCCAACTGACGTTCCGTTGGCGCGCGGCGGCCCACTCGCTGCCATCGCCGGCTCGCAACGGCCGCAACCCGACCTGCCCGTGCTTCAGCTCCACAGGCCATTGCACGACCGCCATCAGTCGACGTCCGTCCGCACATGGTCCCCACCGTGCACTTGCTCGACCGCATGTCGCAGCAGTGGCTCCAGTACAGCGAGACCGTCCTTCACACCGCCCCGCGAACCAGGCAGGTTGACGATGACCGTAGTACCCGCGACGCCTGCCAGCCCACGTGACAAGGCAGCCGTCGGTACGCCGTTCGCCACGCCGTACGCCCGGATGGCTTCAGCAATCCCCGGCACCACCTTCGACAGCACACCAGCCGTCTGCTCGGGCGTCTCATCAGTGGGCGAGATCCCCGTACCACCTGTCGTCAGCACTACGTCGTACGACGCCTCGACCGCCGCACGTAGCGCCTCCCCGACCGGCGCACCGTCCGGGACCACGTCAGGCCCCGACACCTCGAAACCCCATTCCGCCAACCGCGCCGCGATCAGCGGACCTGTGGTGTCGGTGTAGACCCCAGCGGCCGCTCGATTGGAGACGCTGACGACGAGAGCCCTCACGGCCGCTCCCAGTGCCCGGTCTTGCCGCCTTCTTTCAGCTCCACCCGCACGTCAGTCAGCACCGCAGCCGGATCCAGCGCCTTCACCATGTCGATCACGGCGAGCCCGGCGACGGCGACCGCGGTCAACGCCTCCATCTCGACACCGGTCCGGTCGGTGGTCTTCACCTGAGCCTGGATCAGTACGGCGTCGTCCGCGACCTCCAGATCGACCTTGGCCCCGGTGATCGCGATGGGATGGCACAGCGGAACCAGGTCCGGCGTCCGCTTCGCGCCCATGATCCCGGCGATCCGGGCGACACCGAGCGCGTCCCCCTTCGGTACTCCATCACCGCGCAGCGCCGCCACCACCTCGGCGGAAACCAGAACCTTGCCGCTGGCAACGGCTCGCCGGACCGTGGTGTCCTTCGCGGACACGTCGACCATCCGCGCGGCCCCGGCCTCGTCGACGTGAGTCAGCCCACCGGCTCCCGGCGTACCGGAGCCGGCGGTCGTCGCGCCGGGGTCCTGCGTCATCCGGTCTCCTTATCCAGAAGCATCAGCTCGACCTGGTCGCCGGCGCGGACCGAGGTCACGTCCTCGGGCACCACGATCAGTGCGTTCGCCCGGCTCAACCCGCCGAGCAGGTGCGAGCCGTGCCCGCCGACTGTACTGGCCATCCAGCCCTCGTCGCCGGACGTGGCCGCAGCGCGGACGAACTGCCGCCGCCCCGCGGGCGAGCTGAACCCGTCCAGCGTCACGCCGGGCACCAGGACCCGCCGGTACGGCATCTGCCCCATCATCTTGCGCAGCGCCGGCCGCACGAAGACCTCGAACGAGATGTACGCCGAGACCGGGTTGCCGGGCAGCGTGAAGATCGGCACCTCGTCCTCACCGATCACGCCGAAACCCTGCGGCTTGCCCGGCTGCATCGCGACCTGCGGGAAGTCCACCGTGCCGAGCTTGGAGAGCTCCTCCTTCACGATGTCGTACGCACCCATGCTGACGCCGCCGGTGGTGATGACCAGGTCAGCACGCACCAACTGGTCGGACAGCGTGTCCATGATCCGCTTGGGGTCGTCGTCGACGATGCCGACGCGGTACACCACCGCCCCGGCGTCCCGCGCGCACGCCGCCAGGGTGTAGCTGTTCGAGTCGTAGATCTGCCCGTCGCCCAGCCGGCTCCCCGGCTCCCGCAGCTCGGCCCCGGTTGAGATCACCACGACCCGTGGTCGCGGACGCGCCCTCACCCGGGCCCGCCCGACCGCTGCGAGTACGGCGATCTGCCGCGGACCGAGGACGGTGTCGCGGTCGAGCACCTGTGTCCCGGCCGTCACGTCCTCACCCGCGCGCCGCACCGAGCCACCGAGCGGTGGCTGCTGCGTGATCCGCACGGTGACCGTCCCGCCGTCGGTCCACTCGACCGGCACGACACTGTCCGCCCCACGCGGCATCGGCGCACCGGTCATGATCCGCACACAGGTCCCGGGGGTCACGACGATCGGCTCACTGCGCCCGGCCCGGAACTCCCCGACCACCGGAAGGCCGATCGGGTTCTCGTCCGAGGCCCCGGCCAGGTCACCCGCCTGAACGGCGTACCCGTCCATGGCGGAGTTGTCGAACCCCGGAAGGCTCACCCCCGAGACGATGTCCTCGCAGAGCACCAGCCCGACCGCGTCCATCAACGGCTGGTCGAACGCCGGCAGGGCCGCCACCCGTCCGAGTACGACCTCTAGATGCTCATCCACACTCCGTCTCACGAGCTCGACCCTAATCCACCCATCCGCTGTTTCAGCGCCAAGTTCCGGACGGGTGCGCGAAGAAGTCCGGTTGAGGTCTAGGTGGGTTCCGATTCCGGGTGATTGCCCCAGACCATGCGGACGTCCGGGGCGCGTTCCTCGTTCGCCGAGCCGTCGGTACGGCGTACCTCACGGAAGTCGTGCCGCCGGTAGAAGGTCTGCGCGCGCGTGTTGGTCTGGAAGGTCCACAACGCCAGACCGCCGGGGCGAAGATCTTTGGCGAGGTCGACGAGCGCGGAGCCGATGCCCTGGCCGGCCGCGTCCGGGGCGACGTACAACTGGTCGAGGTCGTCACCGTCGAGGGTGAGGACCGCGACGATCCGGCCGTCGTCGAGGGCGACCCAGGTCTGCGCGTCCGGGAGCAGTACGTCGGCGAACCACGTGGCGACCTGCTCCGCGGTGTGGATCGCGGGCGGCAGCTGGGAGTCCTCTGTGTGCCGTGAGCGCCACCAGACCGCAGCGGCCTCGTCGGTGTCGTAGGGCTCCAGCGGGCGGACGAGCAGGTCGCCCACGCTCAACGCAGTTCGGTCCCGTCCGGAATCACCCGGCGCTCACCGTCGGGCGCTGTCACCTCGACGTCCCCGATCACCACCACATCTTTGCCGAAGGCAACATCGCCGCGGACCTCCAGCCGGTCGGCCCGGACCAGCGACGGCGACCCGGCCGGGAAGCGGGCGTCGAAGTCGGCGAGGATCTTGAAGTACTTCGGGTCCAGGTCGACGTACGGCTCGTCGCCCTCGTGCGTCGTGGTCAGGTCGCCGGTCTCGTCGAGCTCGTACACGTCCGAGCGCAGCACCAGCAGGTCGTTCGTCGTCTTCACCGGCTTGAACCGGCTGCGGTCCACGATCACCGCCTGCGACCCGTCGAAGGTCTCGATCGCGGTCCCCATCCCGGTCTCCAGCTGGATCACCTTCGGCGAGGACGGGTCGGCCGGGTCGACGGTCTTGCGGTTCACGAGGATCGGCAGCCCGAGAATCCCGTCGTGCCCGTCCATCAGCTCGGCGAGCCGGTCAAGATCGATCCACAGGTTGTTGGTGTTGAACATCCGGTGCCGGGTGACGTCCTGGAAGTACTGCGTGTCCTCGTCGGCCACCTGCGCGCTGTCCCGCAGGATCAGCCGCCCGTCGGACTTCCGCACCGCGACGTGCCCGCCCTTGCGGTCGGACCGCGTCCGCCGGCAGACCTCCATCCCGAACGGTACGTCGTGCTCCGCCATCCAGGCCGCGATCCGCGGGTCCGGGGTGGCACCGAGGTTGTCCGCGTTCGAGATGAACGCGTGCCGGAAACCGTGATCCCGCAGCGCGTCGAGGGTGCCCGAGGCAACCAACGCGGTGAACAGGTCGCCGTGCCCGGGCGGGCACCAGGCGAGCTCCGGGTCCGGCTCCCACTCGGCCGGCGTCAGGTCGTCGGCGAGCAGCTTCGGCTCCATGTTCTGCAGGAAGTCGAGCGGCAGGCCGTCCACCGCGAGCCCGTCGTACTCGCTGAGGATCTGCAGCGACTCGGTCTTGGTGCGGAACGAGTTCATCAGCACCAGCGGCAGCGGTACGTCGTACGCGCGCCGGGTACTCAGGATCTGGCGGGCGATGATGTCCAGGAAGCTCAGCCCGTCCTTGACCGGCAGCGCGGACTTCGGGCCGGTGACGCCCATCGACGTACCGAGGCCGCCGTTGAGCTTGATGACCACCGTCTCGGCCAGGGCGGCGCGGAGCGCCTCCGGGTCGGTGTCCAGGTGGTCCAAGTGCGGCAGGTCGCCCACCGGCTCGATGTCGTCCTCGCGGATCTTTCCCTGTTGTCCGGACTCGAGCAGCCGGTAGTAGTGCGTGAAGACACGTATCGCGACGTCGGCAGCACCGGCCGCGCGCATCTTCTCCTGCGCTTGTCTGAGACCCACCTCACCCATGCACCAACCCTAGGGGACGGCAGGCAATCCCAGTGTTGCGCGCGTCACGCTCCTACGATCAGAACGTGTTTCAGACGAAGGCCGCGGCGCGGCAGCACTTCCTGGAGGCGCGGAGGCTGCGGCCTCACGCGGCAGGACTGCTGGCGAGCGCCCAACAGGTGCTGCCCGAGGTGTACCGCGTCGCTCTCTACGTGTCCATGGGACCTGAGCCGCAGACCGGTGCGCTGATCGACTGGCTGCTCGCGACCAACCGCGAGGTGCTGTTGCCGATCCTGTACGCCGACAACGACCTGGGCTGGGGTGTTGCACCCGGTGCAGCCGACCTGGTGCCCGGTCGGCTCGGCCTGTCCGAGCCGCCGACCGACCTGGGCTCCGACGCGATCGCTACCGCCGATCTGGTCATCTGCCCGGCCGTGGCTGTCACCCATGACGGCGTACGCCTCGGCCGCGGCGGCGGCTCGTACGACCGTGCGCTCGCCCGCGTCCGCCCTGGTACGCCGGTCTGGGCCGCCGTGTACGACACGGAGATCGTCGACGCCCTGCCGTCCGACGCCCACGACAGGCCGGTGGACGCAGCGCTCACACCAAATCGCTTGATCCCACTGCGAGGATCGGGGGATGACTGAGACGGCGGTCCAAGCCGCAGCCACAGCCGCACGCACCCTCGGCCTCACGGTCACTGACCCGACTGTCCTCTACGAGGCGTTCTCGACGGTCGTGCACCTGCTGCCTTCACCAGTGGTCGCACGGGTACCGATGAACCTCCCAGGCGGCTTACAGGAACCAGAGCCCGCCGTACGACGCCAGCAGCGCGAGCTGGACGCGGTGAGCTGGCTGGCGGGACAAGGGCTTCCCGTGGTGCCGCCGAGTCCGCTGGTGCCGCTGGAGCCGGCGGAGCAGGACGGACTGTCCATGACCTTCTGGACGTACGTCGAGGTGGACAAGGCTGCTGAACCGGACTACGTCGGGGCAACCGCCCGCGTCGCCGAGTTGCACGCCCAACTCGCGAAGTATCCAGGAGAGCTGCCCTGGATGACTCCCCTGCGGCTGATCAGCCCGGGTCTGGCAGCCGCCGAGGCAGTACCGGGTCTGCTCGAGCAGGAGGACGTGGACCGGGCGAGAGCCGAGTGGAAGGTGTTGGAGCCGATCCTGACCAGCAGGGCCGGGTTCGAGGCGGTCTTCCCGTCTGCGACCGTGCAGCCGCTGCACGGCGACGCCCCGTCGTGGAACCTGATCACCACCGTCGACGGCCCGCTGTGGGCCGACTTCGAGGACGTGACGATCGGCCCACTCGAGTGGGACCTCGCTGGCTTCGGCCCCGACCTGTGCCACGCGTACGACGAGGGCGCGCGCTCCCGCGGCCTCCCGACGCTGGACCCGCAGGTCCAGCAGGTGATGGACCTGGCACGCGCACTGCAGGTCCTGGTGTGCACTCCCCTGGTCCCACAGTTCCCAGCCCTGGCCGACGGCATCCGCATGTTCGCCGCACAGTGGCGGGACATGCCGTTCGCGGGTGGCTGCTAGCTGCCCGGCTTGGTGAACGTCAGGGAGTGTTTGCGGGTCGCCTCCACGGCGCCCTTGGTGTAGGCCCACTGGAGGGTTTCGCCCTTGACCCACAGGTCGGTCTGATCGGTGTAGTTCGACGAGAACGCGTGGCCGGACACACCGGTCAGGTTGACCCAGCGGGACTTGTCGAAGTCCGACAGGTCGACGACCATCCGCATCGACGGGGTCGCCGTCACGTCGTACCCCTCCGCCGCGTCCCAGCCGGTGGCGTCCACGATCGACGTACCGCCGCCCAGTTCGTACGGCCCACGGTTGAAGATCTTCTCGACCGCTCCGATACCGGACTTGCCCAGTGTCTGGTTGGTCAGCGTCAGCCTGTGCAGCCGGCCCCACTGCCAGTTGGCCGGCTCCCGCGCCATCTTCTGGGTGATCTCGGTCCGCGCGTTGATCAGGGCCTCACGAAGGATGTCGTCCCGGCTCTCCCGTTGCGGCGTCCCGATGTTGTCCCACCAGCCGCTGTTCTGCTGCCCGATCAGCGTGTGGACCACCTCGAACCAGCGTGAGCCGCCGTCCGGCCAGGTGCCTTCGGGGAGCTGGTCGTGGAACGTCAGCGCGAGCAGGTTGCGCCAGACCACGTTGAAGTACGCCGCGGCCGCCGAGTCCGGCGGCTGGGTGAAGTCCCAGTTCCGCAGGACGTCCTGGCCCTGTTTGTCGAACGCGTCGTCGATGCTGATCCGCAACAGGTACGGCACCAGCATCTCGGCGGCCTTGCTCTTGGTGTCCAGCTGGATCGACGCCATCGCGTTCGCGTCCAGCTTCCCGGCCGCCTTGATCCGGTCGAGGATCTGCTGCGAGCGGTAGCCGTAGTCCCAGGAGTTGGTCAGGTAGTACGTGTACGTGTTCGGAACGACCGCCTGGTTCGCGGTGACGATGATGCCGTCCGGTGGGTCGAACTCACTCGGCAACGCGTCGAACGGGACGTACCCCTTCCAGGAGTACTTCGGGTCCCAGCCAGGGACGGGCCAGTCACCGCGGCCGGTGGCGCGGATCGGGATCAGTCCGGGCGCCTGGTAGCCGATGTGGCCGTCGGTGTCGGCGTACACCAGGTTCTGCGAGGGCACCTGGAACTGCTGCGCGGCGGCGCGGAACTGGCTCCAGTTCTGCGCGGTGTTGATCGCGAACAGCGCGTCCGCGGTCCGGCCCGGGTTCAGCGCGGTCCATTGCAGCGCGACGCCGTACGCGGTCGGGTACTTCGCCTGCGTCGCAGCCGACTCACCCAGCTTGCGTTCGTCCTCGTCGACGTCCGAGATGAGCGGACCGTGCCTGGTCTCGCGGACGGTGATCTTCACCGGCTCGTCCTGGCCGGCCACCTTGAACGTCTCCTCGCGGGTGGACATCGCGCGCCACTTGTTGTTGTAGAGGACGTTGTTGCCCTCGATCCGCTCCAGGTACAGGTCCTGGACGTCCGGGTCGAGGTTGGTGAAGCCCCAGGAGATCGCGTTGTTGTGGCCGATCACCACACCGGGCAGACCGGAGAAGCTGAAGCCGGAGACGTCGAACGGGCACGCCTCGCCGACGTTGTTGCAGTGCAGGCCGACCTGCGTCCAGATACCCGGCATGGTCGCGCCGAGGTGCGGGTCGTTGGCCAGCAGCGGCTTGCCGGTGGTGGTGTGGTCACCGGACACCACCCACGAGTTCGACCCGACGCCGTCACCCTGACCGAGCAGCTCGGGCAGACCCTTGGCGACCTTCTGCACCGAGTCCAGCGACTTGAGCAGGTCCTGGGTGAGCATGCTCCGCCGGACCTCGTTGCTGACCGGAGCGGTGGTGAACTTGCCGTCCCTGCCGATCGAGCCGGCGGACATGATCGGCTGGTTCCGGTCGTACGGGTACTGCGGGTAGAGGCTCTCGACGTTGCGCGCCGGCATCGCGGCCAGCAGCTTCGTCCGGGTGACCTCCTCGTCCAGGTTGCCGCCCAGGTCCCACGCCATCGCCTTCAGCCAGGACAGCGAGTCGGCAGCGGTCCACGGCTCCGGCGTGTAGTTCTTCGGCCCGCCGGGCTGGAGAGACAGCACGCCGTACTCCAGGCTGAGGCCGGAGCCGCTGTGCGAGGAGAGGTACGCGTTGACGCCTCGGGCGTAGTCGTCGAGGTACTGCCGGGTGGTCGGGCTGAGCAGCGGCAGCTCTTTCTCCGCCACCCGCCGCCAGCCGAGCGTCCGGACGAACTTGTCGGTCTCGAGCGCGGTCTCGCCGAACAGCTCGCTCAACCGGCCGGACGTGACGTGCCGGCGGAAGTCCATCTCGAAGAACCGGTCCTGCGCGTGCACGTAGCCCTGTGCCGCGAACAGGTCGGCCGGGGTGTCGGCGTAGATCTGGGGGATTCCGTTGGTGTCCCGGACCACGCTGACCTCGGCGTCCAGGCCGTTCAGCTCGATCGTTCCGTCGTACGTCGGGAACGAGTGGCGGACGACGAAGACGACGGTACCGGCGATCACCAGGAGGACCGTGGCGAGGGCGATTCCGCTGATGACGACGACTCGAAGCAGGCGTGGCACGGACCAACCGTAGAGAATCCCCCCGCCCTCCCCAAATGGGGTCCCTCACAACTTTGCGTTGCTCTGCGTCGGCTGGACAGGGACGCAGAGTTGAGGTAGGCAAGGGCGGGTTTGGAATACTTCGGTCGCCTGGCGCATTATTAGCAGTCGGGTAGTAGGAGTGCCAGCGGCTTGAAGGGAACCGACCGTGCCGACGTACCAGTACCAGTGCACCGACTGTGGTGAAGCGCTCGAGGTGCGCCAGAGCTTCTCGGACGATGCTCTGACCGTGTGCCCGAACTGCCAGGGAAACCTGCGCAAGGTCTTCAACGCCGTGGGCGTCGTGTTCAAGGGTTCCGGCTTCTACCGGACCGACAGCCGGTCGTCCGGCAAGAGCTCGGTGCCGGCGAAGTCCGAGTCCTCGTCCGGGTCGTCCTCCTCCGGATCGTCCTCGTCGGGCTCCACGTCCTCCGGGTCGTCGTCGAACGGCTCGTCCGGGTCGTCGTCCTCGGGTTCCTCGTCGTCCGGTTCGTCCTCGAGCAGCTCGTCCTCGGGCACCAGCGCGGCCTGACCGCACCCCCTGTGGATAACTGAAGGGCGGCGGCCGGCGAAACTCGTATCTTCTCCGGCATGAAAATCCCTTCCCTGCTTCGTGATCTGCTCCGTGCCGCCCGGTGGCACCGTCGGCTCCTCGCCGGCATCGCCGCCGCGGCCGCCCTGTACTTCGGACTTCTCGCCCTCTCCCCCGCGCCGCCACCGACGGTCGCGGTGCTGGCCGCCGCGCGCGACCTCACCGGCGGCGTCGCGCCGACACGCGACGACCTGCGGACCGTCGACCTGCCACCCGGCTCCGTGCCGGCCGGTGCGCTCAGACCCGGCAGCGAACTGACCACGCGCGTGCTCAGCGGACCGGTCAGAGCCGGCGAACCACTCACCGACGCCAGATTCCTGGCACCACCCGCCGTGCCGCCCGGCTCACTCGCCTACCCGTTCCGCGTCGACGACGCCGACATCACCGCGCTCCTCCGGGTCGGCGACCGCATCAATCTGTACGCCGCCGACAGCACGACCGCAGGCGCCGCGAGCCAACTCGCCCGCGCCGTGCCCGTGGTCGCCCTGCCGACGCCTCGATCGACGACGTCCGGAGCACTGATCGTCGTCGCGACCACACCGGAAATCGCCACCCGACTGGCCCAGGCCAGTTCGAACTCACGCATCACCGTGGCACTGACGCGCGACACGAGCTGATCACTCTTCGGGATTGTGTCGGCACGATGTGTCGCGTTCCGGCGCGGTCGCTCGCCCTGACGGGAGTGCAGCCCTACGTTGTCCGGGTACAACCACCCGCTTCGTGGAGGCACCACATGCTCAAGGGCTTCAAGGAATTCATCATGCGCGGCAACGTCGTCGACCTCGCGGTCGCCGTCGTCATCGGCGCAGCGTTCACCAAGATCATCGGTGCGGTCGTCGACGGGCTGATCAATCCGCTGATCGCGGCGATCTTCGGCAAGGCGGACCTCACCGGCGTCGCGAACTTCACGATCAACGGCGCTCAGTTCTCGATCGGCCTGATCCTGGACGCGGCATTGGGCTTCCTGTTCGTCGCCGCGGCCGTCTACTTCTTCATCGTGATGCCGCTGAACAAGCTGGCCGAGCGCCGCGCGCGTGGTCAGGAGCCCGAGCCGGACCCGCTGACCGCCGACCAGGAGCTGCTGACCGAGATCCGGGACCTGCTGCGCGCCCGCCAGTCGTAACCGCAGCAGGTGGGCGCACATCCTCAGCCCCTGAGCTCGCCGGCGCCCACCTGCTCACCGGCATAACGCATCCAGCGGTACGGGACCGGCTGGCCGTCGTTCCACTCCTCCATCAAGGCGGCGGGGACGTCGACGAAGCCACTGCCGTGATAGGCCCGGATCGCCGGAGCGTTCTCCGGACGGACCCTCACGAACACCTCCGAGTACCCGGCATCCAGCGCCGGCCCGAGCAGTGCCCGCACGAGTTCGCCACCGACCCCACGACCACGGACCTTCGGGTCCACGATGATCCGGGCGAGTTCGACCTCGTCCTCCTCGTCGTCGAGCCAGACCTCGCCGTACCCGACCGGCCGATCGCCGTCGAACAGCAGATAGGAGTGGATGTCCGAGTCGGCCGTCCGCCAGCTCGTCCGTAGTTCCTCCGGGAACGGGTAGGTCACCCGCCCGGACAGCAATGCCACTTCCTTCGCGTTCGCGGCCCACCCCGCGACCTGCACGCCGTACCCGTCGTCGAACCCCCGAAGCTCCACGCTCATCCCCTCAGTTGACGAACTCCACGATCGTTCGCAGCAGCTGATCCAGGTACGGCGGGTCGTTCTTCGTACGGAAGGCAGGTGTCGGCGGTTCGGGACACCCGGCCAGCTCACGACTCCCCCGGATCGATCGCAGCAAGGCGTCGACCGTCTTCCGCTGATGCGACGGATTCTCCGGTACCGACGGCAGGACCGCCACCCGAATTCGTGTCAGCGAAGCCACCTCCGCATCCGCTACGCCACGCAGGATGCCGCCCGCGAGCAGTTCGTCCGCGGCCGCCGGCGGGCACCCACGCTTCACCATTCCGGCGTGAGCGCGCTCGTTCGCGGCGGCGTCGTCGCCGGTTGCGGGCCACGCCAGGAGGAGGCGATCGACCAGCTCCGGAAACCTCAACGCCAGCCGCACCGCGACGGTACATCCATTGGAGGCTCCAACGATTCTTACCGGTCCGGAACGTTTCGCCAACTGTTCACCCAGCGCCGCGACCTCGATGTCCCACGCGCTGGCTCGCTGCGGCCGGTCGGGCGCCAGCACCTCCATGTCCTCCGGCGCGAGCGCCGCGGACAGTCCGTCGGTGATGCCCGTCGTACCCCAGAACGCTTCGGCGTCCATGGCGTCCCAGAGGCCGCCGTGGACGAGGAACGCCGACGCGGTCACCCGTGGTGCGGGGGGACCTCGTTCAGGATGCGCTCGTCGTCGTCGCTGCCGAAGTCGTTGTCACCCCAGGTCCGCGGGTCGTCGTCGCGGGTCTGCTCCGGCAACAGCGGCTCGTCGTCTTCGTACGGGCTCGTCATACCTCCAGATTACCGACTCGGCGCGGCCCTCCGGGATCGGCGCCGGTACATCGGCACCCGCAACGGAGGTGCGGCCGACCAGTGCGCGCACGTTACAGCTGTGCCACGGTTGGGGCTCGATCCCGCGGCGTGACCGGAAAGACGCGCCGCCGTGATGTTCCGGCACGCGCGGTGTGACCCCGTTCCACCATCATGGTGGACCTTGCCAACCCGGAAGGACCGAGTCGTGAGTGCACAACGGACACGGGGCCTGATCGGTGCGACGCTTGTCGTGGTTGTACTCGGAGTTGCCGCCGCCTGCGGCACCGAGGATGCCTCGTCCCCGCCCGCCGCCCAGCCCACCCAATCGTCGACCACCCCGTCGCCGAGCCCGTCAGCCAGCCCCAGTGGTACGCCGAGCACGGACTGCCCCGAGACCATCACGGCCGTCCGCACCGCCACCGACAAGGCGGTGTGGGGCCAGGGCGCGGCCACGTCGAAGTTCAACCCCGTCAGCGTGACGATCTGCCAGTACGACGCACAGGCGACCGGGCAGAACTACGCGACGATCACCACCAAGCGCATGGGCAAGCAGGCGACCGACCTGTTCGCCCTGGTCAACGCGGCGAAACCCGTCGCGAAGAAGCCGAGCATGTGCACCAAGGAGCTAGGCCCCACGTATGTGCTGCGGTTCACTGACAACGACCGCGGCGTCCTGTCGTTCACCGCTGAGTCCTTCGGCTGCCACCGTCTGGTGGCGACCTCGCTGGAAGGTCAGGGCAAGCCCGGCACGCTGCCGGCGCCGCGCCAGGTGACCGCCGAGCTGACGAAGTCGCTCGGCCTGCGCTGACCCTGCGCCGGACGCGCACCCCGAAGCCGTCCGAAGTGGGGTCTACCCGCGCCTGCCTTGCGGGTCCCTTTCGAGGTCGACCCGCGAGGCAGGTTGCGGCGGCCGCCGCGTGTGCCGCACCCTCGCACTGAGGGAGGGCGCATGCGAACGATCCGGCTGCTCTGCGCGCTCGCTCTCGCCTGCACCGCCTGCTCGGCTCCGGCAGCGGAGAACAAACCCTGTACGCCGGGCTTCACCTGCACGACGCTGCACGTCCCACTCGAGCGGCAACGCTCGGACGGCCCGTCGCTCGACCTCGCTGTCATCGCCGCCGACAACGTCGCCGCGTCTCGCGGCGTCCTCCTGCTACTCACCGGCGGCCCGGGCCAGCCCGGCGTACCGCTCCTGCCCAACCTGCGTCGCAACGTGCACCCCGATGTGCTGCGCGAGTACCGACTCGTCATGTTCGACCAGCGCGGCACAGGTCCTGACGGCATCAATTGCCCTTCTCTGCAAGAGACTGTGGGCGGTTCGGACTTCCTGACCCCACCGGCCACGGCTGTCGACGAGTGCGCCCAGCACATCGGGTCCGGCGCCGGGTACTACGGAACGCCTGACACCGTCGACGACATCGAGCAGCTGCGCCAGTTCCTCAAGGTCGACCGGCTCACGATCGACGGGACGTCGTACGGCAGCTTCACTGCAGCGCAGTACGGGCTGAAGTACCCCGGCCACGTGCAGGCGCTCGTGCTGGACTCCGTCGTACCGCACCAGGGATTCGACCCGATGGGCGTGGATCTGATGGCCGCGAGCGCTGGGGTGCTCGAGGCCGCCTGCCGCCAGGACCCCGCGTGCACGACGGATCCGGTTGCGGACGTGGCATGGCTGGTGCAGCACGGCGTCAGCGGCACCGACCTGATGGAGTCGTTGGCAGTCGCGAGCCTGAACTCGGTCAACCCGTCCCTCAAGGGCATTCCAGCCATCCTGCACTCCGCACGCAACGGCGACGACACCGGTCTGAAGGAGCTGTTCCAGCGGACCACCAGCAAGGGCCTTCCCTACGGCACGCTGTCCGCAGGCCTGCACATGGCCACGCTCTGCTCGGACCTCCGCTTTCCCTGGTCCGGCAAGCCCGACCGCAAGACCGCCCTCGACGACGCGGTACGGCGCCTGGACCCGAAGCAGGTGTACCCGTACGACGTGGCGACCGCACGCGACCAGCTGATGATCCAGGGCTGTCTGCGCTGGCCGGCCGACCGCGTGTCGACGTACCCGGCCGGACAGGAACTGACGCCGCGCACGCTGATCCTGCACGGGACCAACGACCTGTTCTGCCCGCTCGACTGGGCCAGGTGGGAGAAGGCGCATGCACGGGACGCCGAGTTGGTCGTCGTACCGGGAAGCGGTCACAGCGTGCAGCGGGACCCGCGTGGGAAGGCGGCGGTGCGGGAGTTCCTGCTGGACTAGAGATCGAACTGTGCGCGAACGGTTGCAGCACGTGGGCGACTGGATGCGTCTAATAGGTGTGAGGAGTTGTACGCCCAGCCAGGGAGTGGCGAGTGGAGTTCGAGGAGTACGTGTCCGCCCGTGGACAGGAACTGGTGCGGCTCGGGTTCACGGTCTCCGGCGACTACCAGCGTGCGGAGGACCTGGCGCAGATCGCGCTGATGCAGGCGTTCCGCTCCTGGCGGAAGGTGCGCAACGCGGACGATCCGCATCACTACGTCCGGCGGATCCTGGTGAACGAGTACTTGTCCATGACGCGCCGGCGCTCCTTCACCGAAGCGCCGACGGCCGACCTCGACCCGCAGCGCACCGTGCCCGACCACGCAACGCACGTCGCCAACTCCGACGACCTGTGGCGCGCGCTGGCGACGCTGTCCGCCCGGGAACGGGTCGTTCTGGTCCTGCGCTACTACCAGGACCTGGACGACCAGACGATCGCCGACGTGCTCGGCATCAAACCGTCCTCCGTGCGCGCGACCGCGAGCCGGGCGCTCGCATCGCTCCGGCGGCGGCCGGCCTATTCAGGGGCCGGCGAGTCCAACCATGTTGATGAGAGGTTGTCGTGAGCAACACCGATCTCGAGGATGACCTGCGAGGGACCTTCGAACGCGCCGCGGCCTCGGTGCCGCAGGCCGTGGACCTGACCGAGCGCGCCACCACGGGCGCCCGTCGCGCGCAGCGGCGTACCTGGATCGTCTCCGGCGCTGCCGCCGTCGCGGTGGCCGCGATCGCCGTCGCCGGGTTCGGGCTGGCCGGCTCGCGGAACCAGCCGACACAACCGCAGGTCGCATCCGGGCAGGCATCGGCCTCGGCCGTGCCGACACCGCAGGTGGTCTCGGCCCAGACCGTGGCCGGCACCTGGCGACCGGTGCAGATGGTCGGCGCCAAGACGCTCCAGGCCGCGCGCCCGGACGACCCGGTGCTGGTGTTCAAGGCGGACGGGACGTGGACGGGCTCCGACGGCTGCAACGGGCTGCAGGGGACGTACAGCATCGGTCAGCGTGGTGCGTTCAGCGCGACTTCCGGTCCGCAACACCTGGTCGGTTGCGAGAACGTGCCGCACACCGGCGTACTGCACGCCGCCAAGCGGATCGCGATCAGCGCCGACACGCTGCAGTTCTTCGGCGCCGACGGGCGTCAACTTGCGAGTTACGCTCGCGCACGGTAGTCAAATCTGTTCGCGGACGGTGACCAGGTCTTGACGGAACGGAGTCCTTGAACGGACCATCTAGTGGTTTGGTCCACCAATCTGGGGAGCTTTGTGCGACTCTCTGTCACCGTCCCGCTGGTCACACTCGGCTCCATCTCACTCTTCGCAGTCGCCCTCACCGCACCCTCCTCGGGCGCGGTGACGGGTGCCGCGGCGTGCTCCCACGCGCAACCGAGTGTGAGCTCGACCGAGGCGACACGGCTCGCGCAGCCGACGTCCGCGTCCGATGCGCGACCGCTCGGTGAGTCGCTCGGTGACGGCATCTCCGCCGCGGTCCGTTCCCTCGAACCGCTCGATGCGACCGGCCGCCCGACGTCCGGTCTGCCGTACGGGCTGAGCCAGGGCGTCATCGGCGTGGTCGGCTCGGCCACGACCGGCTACAAGGTGGTCGTGGACTCCGCGAAGCTGGACGCGAAGAAGTACGAGTCCGCGATGAGCCGCAACCTGCCCGCGGCCGGCAAGCCACTGGTGAAGGTGGAACGCAGCTGTCGCTCGGCCCAGTCGATCGCCGACGCCTGGAACGCAGTCGGCGACCGCTCATGGTCCTCAGACGCGTCGCGTACGACGTACGCCGCCGATCTCGACCCGGTGAGTGAGAACGTCGTCGTCGAGTACGACCAGGCGACGACCTCCCCCGCTTCGTTGGCCGGTCTCCGCGACCTGTCCGGCGTACAGCTCGTCGCCGGCTCACTCGCACGCACGTCCCGGCTGAGCGACACCCCGAAGGGCGGCCACTGGGGCGGTGCACGGATCACGTCCGCGCTCAAGAACTGCACCGCCGGTTTCTCCGTCGTACGGCGCTCCAACGGCCAGCGCGGATCGGTCACCGCAGGCCACTGCGGCGGCCCCGGCACGGTGTGGAAGTCGGGCACCAACTACTACGGCACCACGACGGTGCGCACGAACTACCCGGACTACGACCAGTCCCTGGTCACCGGCAGCGCGTACGGCGCCAAGATCTGGACCGACGGCCCCGGCGACACCGTCAACACGCGCACCGTCACCGGCGGCGGCGACCCCGGCGTCGGCACGGTGATCTGCCAGTCCGGCAGCTTCAGTACGTCGCTCTGCAGTCTCACGGTCCGCTCGACGTCGGCGAAGTACTGCGACACCGACGGCTGCACGACGTACGTCATCCGCGCCACCCGAGGCGGTCTGGTCGCGATCGTCGGCGGCGACTCCGGCGGCCCGGTCTACTCCCGCCGCGGCACCAGCTCTGCCACCGTCCGCGGCATCGCCTTCGCCGGCGCCGGCTGCGCCGCCTCCCGCTGCACCACGCTCTACGCCGAACGCTACAACTCCATCACCGGCCACCTCGGCGTCACCGCCCTGACCGGCTGAACCACCCCTCACGTCCGCTAAGCTGTCCCCGCGTGCGCCCCCGTAGCTCAGGGGATAGAGCGTCGGTTTCCTAAACCGTGCGTCGCAGGTTCGAATCCTGCCGGGGGCACCTGTCGCTTGCACCGCAGCACATGTCTGACGAACCAGGCCGGATGCCAAATGTCTGTCGGGCTGTCTGCTCAGTGGCTGTCGGGGGAGGAGATGCCGGTCATCGGCAGGGCACCGCCCTCAGCGGCCTCACGCTCCTCCTTGTCGGGGAGCCCGCGCACGGCTCCGATGATCGCCACGGCGATGGCGGCCCCGATCACCGGACCTGCGACATAGACCCACCAGCCCGTGTAATCGTTGCCGACGATGTCGGGCCCGAGGGTGCGGGCCGGGTTCATGGACGCGCCGCTGATCGGGCTGGCGAACAAGCCGAGCAGCGCCACTGTCGAACCGACCGCTATAGCCGCGTTGTGGCCGATGCTGCGGGCCCCGGTCGCAGTGTTGAGGATGATGCTGACCAAGATCGCGGTCAGGACGGTTTCCATCACCAGCGACTTCCACTCCCCGCCGGGAGTGTTGATCGGGTAGTTCCCGCCCGTGCTGACGTCGCCGAACATCAACTCCAGGAACAGCGCGGCACAGATGGTCCCGGCGAACTGGACCACCCAGTACGGCACCACCCACTTGGAGGGAAACACTCCCCGGGCGAAGAACGCGAAAGTCACCGCGGGGTTGATGTGCAGTCCCGACAGCGGGCCCCACGCGTAGATCATGGCCATCACCACCGCCCCAGGCGCGATCACCGCCGAGGTCCTGCTGATCGGGTCGTTGCCGACGTAATGATTGATCACACCCGATCCGGCCGCCACCGTCACCAGGACGAAGGTGCCCAGAAACTCGATGATCAACCGGATCCACAACGGCCGTTGCCGCAAGGTGTCTTCCTCGAACCGGACGAAGTACCGGCGCCCGAGTGACGCCCTGCGCTCAGCATCCGGATCGATGGCAGGCTCTACCATGGCGCGCTTCCCTTTCCTTCTCGGCCGTCCGGGCTGGACCGCCAGGTTCGGTTTCAGATGTCGGTGGTCGCTTCGGCTCTGCCGTCATTGACGGCACTCTGGAGCGCGGCGTAGTCGCGTTCGTTCTGGTCGGCGTAGGTTCGGCGAACTCGGCGATTGCCTGGTCGAAGGCGTCCGAGCCGCCGAGGTAGGCGACGCGGTCGCGGATCGCGCGTGGGCGCGGGCCAGGGTCGATCCGCACACGCGGGACCGCCATCGGCAGCGCAGCCTCCCGGTAGAACGTGAACGCCGACACCGGCATCCGCCCGTGCCGGATCGGCACCAGCTCCGGCACCCGCGACTTCGACTGCTCCAGCAACAGCCCCACCCGGATCCCGCGCCACACCAGGCTGGAACTCCGCATGCGACTCCCGCGGCGTGACCCTCCGGGCATCCTTCCCCAAGGCGACCCGGTCCGCCCGGCTCCACTGCCCGAGTGTCCCGGCCAGCTTCGAATCTCTACGCAACGACCGCGCGGCGGGGCTCGCCAATCTGCCATCCCCAGTCTTCACAGTCATAGCTCCCCCTTCCGCCCCACGCCATCGAGAGTGCCGAAGCAGATCCAGCGGATCGTGGGACTCTTGGACCAACCAGAGCATCGGGCACGTATCGCGCCCCAGGACCGGGAACCGCGGGGCAGCATCGTTCCCTGGACCGCGCCCCCCACCCTGATACCGAGAGGGGCAGCACGGCATCACCCCTGCAGGGTGACGAGAGGCAGAACTGGTGATGGCTGGCTACGCCTGGAGAGGCGTATGTGAGTGGGCGCGTCGGTTTCCTAAACCGATCACGGCCATGACCTCAACCGAGTTCGAGCATGAGCAGGCAAGGTCGCAGCGCCTGATCGGCCCGTGCCACGCCGGGTCGGCCCCACGCTCATCCGTCGTGGATGACGCGCAATGGTGACGCGCGCACCAGTGTGGGGCGCAGGCAAATGGATTCCTCCTGTCAGTACTCACGGACCGCTACCCGAGATGACTTTGCGGCTTTGAGCGGGTGCTAAGGAGAGGAGAGGGAGAGTGGAGCATGGCAATCGGGCCAGTACAGCTCATTGTGCTGGGGTTCCAGCACCCTGACTTCCACGGTGAGATCATCACCGAACTCGAACGACTCCGGGCGAGCGACACCATCCGCGTGATCGACTCGTTGGCGATCTACAAAAGCGCGGACGGCGACCTGGAGGCGGAGCATCTCAGCAACCTGTCCGAGCAGGAAGCGATCGAGCTGGGCAGCAAAATCGGGGCGCTGATCGGCCTGGGCTTCGAGGGCGAGGAGGGCATGGTGGCCGGCGCGGAAGCCGGCGCCGAGGCGGTTGCCGAGCAGGGCGGTGTGGGCGTATTCACCGCGGACGAGGCCTGGGATGTGCTTGAGGACATCCCGAACGACTCCGCCGCGGCGCTCATCCTGCTGGAGCACCACTGGGCTGTGCCGCTCCGAGACGCCATTGCCCGGGCCGGGGGGTTCCGAATCAGCGACGGCTTCATCAGCCCTCTTGACCTCATCGAGATCGGGCTGGTGTCGGCTGAGGAAGCCAAGGAACTGCACGAGATGGAAACAGCAGGCGCCGCCCGCTGACAGGGTGGCCGGCGTTGGCCACCGCACAGGGAGGAGGAACCCGATGCTTGGATCACGCAGGGTCGCGCGCCGAACCGCCCGCCGCACCGCGCGGCGTGTCTCCCGCCGGAGGTAACGGCTCACAACGCGTGGCCCGCATCGAGCGGGGACCGCTGTCCCACGCGCCCGGGCGAACTACCCGGGCTGTACCCGCCTGCAACGGTTCGTACCATGCACCGTGTGATGTCTGAAGTCGTCGGCGGCAGGTGGACCCCACGATTCGTGGGTTACCTGTTTCTCCTTGGTGGGTTGGTGGTCGCGGGCGGGTCGGGCCTGGCTGGATGAGCGCCTCACGAACGGTGCGGGCAGCTAGGCATCGCTGCCTGGACGGGCCCTTGGCTGTCGGCGTCGATCATCCAGCCTGGACGATGCGGTCGGCGACCGCGCCGAGCGCCTGCACTGGTGATCAACGATGCCTTCCGACGCCGAGGCCGCACCTCCGCCCCGACGCTCGATCACCAGGCGGCGAGCCATGACCGCGGTTCAGCGGCCGCCCGAGGAATCGCGGTCCTGGTCGCCCGCATCATCGGCGGCCTGACGTACCTGGACGCACAACTCCTCTGTTAGATGTCGGGTGTCCATCAACTGCGCCGGCGCGGCCTGCGCCGCGGTGTCGGGCTACTCTCGCGACATCATCGCGACGGCCTCGCGCTCGAGGTCGACGTAGGGGTCGCCGCTGACATCGACGGCTACACGCTTGATCGTCCCGCCGGTGAAGCGGTGCGGCGCTTCGCCGGGGTAGTCCTGGGTTACCGGGTCGCTGCTGTCGCGTCCGACGCACAGGCCGTCGCCGGCGAGCGAGAACTTGCCGGGCTGGGTCTTGATCCGGCCCTCGCCGACCTTGACGTCGCCGTGGAACAGCGACAGCGTTCCGACTGCGACGCCGGGCGGGTCCTCGCCGTCCTTCTCGAAGGCGGCGGACAGGATCAGCTCCTCCCCCGTCGGCAGTTGCTCGTCCGCGACGATCTTCTGTTCCAAGCTGCCCACGAAGCTGTAGACGTAGTGCAACCGGTTGTCCTTGACGTAGAGGGTGTGGCCGCCGAAACGCGAGCCGTGCGCGAACAGCACACCCTGAGCCCCGGACGCCGGGATTTCAACGACGGCTGCGATCGCGTAGGAGCGGTTGCGTATGCTGACCGCCTGCGACTCCGGCACGTCGGCGACGCCCGGGTAGTAGATGTAGCGGTTGCGCGCCGGCGAGAGCACCGGTCGCGGCGTCGTGATGAGCTCCAGGGGGCCGCGATCGTCGAGCGGGAAGGCGTCGTTGGCTCCGGCCTCGGCGTACCAGAGGTTGATCAGATCGCGGAGGCGCTCGGGTTCCTGGGCGGCGAGGTCGTGCAGCTCGGAGCGATCGACATCGGTGTGGTAGAGCTCCCAGGTGTCGTTGCCGAAGTTGCTCCAGCCGCTAATGGTCGGGTGGGTTGTGACGGCCTTCCAGCCCTGATGCCAGATGCTGCGTGAGCCGAGCATCGAGTAGAACTGCGTCTGCCGTGCACTGGGCAGCGGCGCGCTGTCGAAGCTGTAGCGCATGCTGACGCCGTCGAAGCGGCTCTGCTGGTGGCCGCCGATGGTGGCGGGCGGCTCGACCCCGAGCGCGTCGAGGATCGTCGGGACGATATCGATGGCGTGGTGATACTGCTCGCGCAGTTCACCCTTGGCCGCGACACCCCGCGGCCAGGAGATGATGCACGGGTCTGAGGTGCCGCCCTCGAACTCGTAGCGTTTCCACATCTTGAATGGTGTGTTGAACGCCATCGCCCAGCCGTTGGGGTAGTGGTTGTAGGTCGCCGGGCTGCCGAGCTCGTCGAGCTTGGCGAGATTCTCCTGGAGGTCGTCCGGGATCCCGTTGCACAGCTTGTTCTCGTTGACCGACCCGTTGGGTCCGCCCTCGCCACTGGCACCGTTGTCGGAGACCACGATGATCATCGTGTTCTCGCTCTGGCCGGTCTCCTCGAGGTAGTCCAGCAGCCGGCCGATCTGCGCGTCGGCGTGCGCCAGGAAGCCGGCATACACCTCCGCCATCCGGCTGAACAGCCGTTGCTCCTCACCCGACAGCGAGTCCCACGGCCGCGTGTAGTCCAGGGCCGGGTAGGGCTGACCGTTCGGGCCGGTGCGGCTCTCGGGCGTCCCGATCGGGTTCAGCGGCGGCAGGTTCGTGTCGGCTGGGACGATGCCCATCTCCTTCTGACGAGCCAGCGTCTGCTCCCGCAGGACCTCATAGCCCATGTCGAAGCGTCCCCTGAAGCGATCGATCCACTCCTTGGGCGCGTGGTGTGGAGCGTGACAGGCGCCCGGGGCGTAGTAGAGGAAGAACGGCTTCTCCGGGGCCATCACCTTGGCGTCCGTGATGAACTCCAGCGCCCGGTCGGTGAGATCCTCAGTGAGGTGGTAGCCCTCCTCGGGCGAGCTCGGCGGGTCGACGGGGTGGTTGTCGTACACCAGGTCCGGATACCACTGGTTCGTCTCGGCCCCGAGGAACCCGTACCACCGTTCGAAGCCCCGGCCACTCGGCCAGTTGCGCCGCGAGGAGGCCAGATTCATCTCGGCCTCCGGGCACAGGTGCCACTTGCCGACCATGTACGTGTTCCACCCGTGGGCTCCGAGGATCTCCTGGATCTGGCCGTTCTCGGGCGGGATCACCCCGTTGGCGTTGGGGAACCCGCTGGCGCACTCGGTGATACACGCCATGCCGTTACGGGTGTGGTTGCGGCCCGTCAGCAAGCACGAGCGCGTCGGCGAACACAGCGCCGTCGTGTGCCACTGCGTATACCGCACCCCGGCGCCGGCGATTCGTTCGATGTTCGGCGTCTCGACGGGACCGCCATAGCAACCCATGGCCGAGAACCCCACATCGTCGAGCACGATGTACACCACGCTCGCCGCTCCCTCGGGCGCCTTCGGCGGCTCAAAAGGCGACCAGTCGGGCACCGAGTCACGGATGTCGGTGTTCACAACGCCCCTGAACGACTTGCCCATGATCGGCTCCCTTGGGTGGACGGGCCCCTCGGCGTGCACATCGCATCGCCCAGGCTGCCTCACCGAGACTGTTCGATCCGACACTGCCGCGCCTCACCCTCAGCGGATGACTGGCGGGCCGCAGAGCATCTGATCGGGCGACAGGCGACCCGCAGGTGGTCTGGAGGCATGCCGGGCGGTCGGCCACAGACCGGCTCTCGGCGTCGAGTGACGACTCAAGCGACCTGCGATCGGCAGCGCCGGACGCCGATCCCAGTCGCGGCGACGGGGGCCGTACGTAGGTGAGGTGCGTCGGTTCCTCAACCGTGCGTCGCAGGTTCGAATCCTGCCGGGGGCACCCAGATGCTGTCATCGGAACGTCGGGCGGCAGGCGGCGGCAGCGCTGCGTCGACCCCGGTGGAGACGTACGCTGGAATGCATGTCTGCGTCGCCGTATCCTGATCTGCCGTCCGTTGCCGACGTTGCTGCTGACATCGCCGGTGTGGTCGAGCGATTCACGCACGGTGAGACCCATGCGTTCGCTTTCGGCGACGGTGGTGTCCCCGAGGCGGTGATCGCGAGCTACGACCAGTACGACGAGCTTGGCGGCGACGACACCCTCGGGAAGTACCGGACCGTGGTCGCTCCCGAGGTGCTCGGCCGGCAACTGCCGGAGATGGTCGAGGCGATCCGCCGCGGAACCTTCGGTCCTCCGGTGCTCGTGGGCACAGGCACCGACCCCGTGCTGGTGGTGATGTCGACCCAGCAGTACCGCACCATGCGCGGCGACGACGAGCCGCCGCCAGGCGTGATCGACGATCCGACCGTCCGGACCTACGACTCGTCGCCGACTCCGGGCAGCACCCCGTTCAGCGTGGACGAGTGGGCGAAGGACGACCCGTTCACCCAGCAGATGCTGGAAGAGATCCGGCAGGAACGCGGGACGGGCGATGGCTGAGAACCAGCCAGAACGGCCGTTCCAGGTCCTGCTCAGCGAGGGCGCCGTTCAGGACCTCAACCGAATGCGCGACGCGGCTGCCGCGGAAGCCAAGCAGTATCCCAATGACAAGTCGCCTGCGAACAACGCGAACCGCACGCTCTACAAGGGCGTCCTCCGGGAGCTGCAGGATCTCGAGAGCGGATCGTCCAAGGGGCACCATGTGCTCGGCGCGCACAAAGGCCTCGGTGACGGCCGGGACATTGTCGTGTCCAAGATCGGGGACGGCACCGGGAAACCCAACCATCGCCTGACGTTCCGCGAGATTCCCGGACGGAACGCCGGCGGGAAGGATGCACGCGACGTCATCGCGATCGGTC
This sequence comes from Kribbella soli, assembly GCF_004331345.1. GTDB lineage: Bacteria > Actinomycetota > Actinomycetes > Propionibacteriales > Kribbellaceae > Kribbella > Kribbella soli. Next base: position 766,908 of record NZ_SJJZ01000001.1, read on the forward strand.
CTCGTCACGCCAGCGAGAACAACGCCTACCAGCAGACGGCGATGCGCCTCGGGCGGTCGGCCGACCAGAGCCTTCCGCACCTTGACCGGTTCGGTGAGGCGCAGGTCGGCAGTGGCGGCAAGGCGCATCAGCGCAACCCCGTCCTGGACGCGAACCGCGCCATCGCGCACGCCTTCGACGGCCAGACACCCCTGTCCGGTTCGCGGCCGCTCAGCGAGAGCGGGTTCGGGAGCCGGGGATCTTCGGGCGGCGCCAAACAAGCCGGCAAGCAGGCCGGCCGTCAGACCAACCCCAACCCACAGCGCGGCGAGTAACGCCCGCTGGGGGAGAATTGGCTTGTGAAGAAGCCTGAGGCTCAGCCTGTTGTTGCGCGGAATCGGAAGGCTGCGCATGACTACCACCTGGGTGAGGCCTGGGAGGCGGGGCTTGTTCTGCAGGGGCCGGAGGTCAAGGCGCTCCGGGCTGGGCGGGCTTCGCTGGTTGGCGGGTTCGCTGTTGTCGAGGAGCGGGAGATCTGGTTGCACGGTGTGCATATCCCGCAGTACTCGCAGTCTCGCTGGTTCAACGGCGGCTCGCGGCGTAAGCGGAAGTTGCTGCTGCACCGGGCCCAGATCGACAAGATCGAGCGCAAGGTCAACGAGGGTGGGCTGACGATCGTCCCGGTGAGCCTCTATTTCAAAGACGGTCGCGCCAAGGTGGAGATCGTCCTGGCGCGCGGTAAGAAGACCTGGGACAAGCGGCACGCGCTCGCCGAACGCGAGGCGACCCGGGAGGTCGAGCGCGCGGTCAGCCGACGACTGAAAGGCCGTTCGGACTAGGGGAGCATCGCTTCCAAGCCTCCAACCCAGCGTCTGGCGAGCCACCTTGGCCTTAGTGGCGGTGGGATAGACTGGCAGTATTCCGGAGCGATGGCATACCAGGCGGCGTGTCGGGAACCCGTGGCCCTTATGAGGCGATGCCGATGTCGATTTCGATACGGCCAACTCACGTCCTGGCCGATGTCGGCCGCCGGTCAGTCATGAACGACGATCTCTCGCACCTGTTCGCGGAGGTCGTGTCCGCCCGCGCCGCCGAGCGGCTGGCGCGCGTCGGACCGCGGCGTCAGGGCGAGAACGCCCGCAGCGAGACCGGCCGACTGGCGACGTCGCTGCGTGCCTACGCGAGGGCCCTGGAGAAGTACCGGATGCCGGTGCCGCCCGTGATCCGCGACGAGCTTCGCCTGCGCAGCGGGCTGCCGTCCTGACAGACCCTGCGCCCCCGGGATCAGCAAGACTGAGGCCCTCATCGAGTCGAAGGGGGCAGGCGTGCAGGTTGTCGTCGGAGCTGGGGCCGTGGGGAGTGTGGTCGCCCGGCTGTTGCTGGCACGGGGTGAGCAGGTCCGAGTGATCACGAGGTCCGGGAGCGGACCGGACGGGGCGGAGCGGATCGCCGCGGACGCCAAGAACGGGTTGACGGACTACGTCGCGGGTGCGACGGCGATCTACTCGTGCGCAGGTCCGGCGTACTACAAGTGGGCTGCTGAGTGGCCGCGGCTTGGTGCGGCTCTGCTTGCGGCGGCCGAGGCGTCCGGAGCGGTGCTGGTGAGCACCGGGAACCTTTACGGGTACGGCGCGGTGGACGGCCCGATGACGGAGGACCTTCCGTTGCTGCCGAACACCGTGAAGGGGCAGGTACGGGCGAAGGTCTGGGCCGCCGCCCTGGCTGCGCATCAGGCAGGGCGGATCCGGACCGCGGAGGTACGCGGGTCCGACTACCTGGGTGCGGGAGCAGTGTCACCGTTCAGTGTGACGGTGTTGCCGAAGGTAATTGCCGGGAAGCGCGGGATGATGCCGGGTGATCTCGACGCACCGCACAGCTGGACGTACGCCGGTGATGTCGCGCGACTACTGATCGCGGTCGCCGACGACGAGAGCGCGTGGGGACGGGCCTGGCACGTTCCGACGCCGGAACCGCTGTCGGTGCGCCAACTGGCGACCCGAGCCGCCGAGCTGGCGGGTGCGCCGCCGGCGAAGGTTGCGTCGATGCCTACCTTGGTACTGCGGCTTGCGGGACTCGTCGACCCGTCCGCGCGGGAGATGGTGGAGATGCTGTACCAGTGGCAGCGGCCGTTCGTGGTCGACTCGACCGCCGCGACTGTTGCCTTCGGCATCAAAGCGACCCCGGCCGCCGACGCGCTCCGGGAAATGATCGGAAAGGGCAGGAATGAGCTCTAGGAGACCGCGCCGGTGGTTGCGCCGCCTCGTTGTCACGCTGGTGGTGCTGGCGGTCCTGGCGATCGTCGTCGACCGCGCCGCCGCGTACGTGGCCGAGAACCAGCTCGCGTCGATGGCCGAGAAGGAGGCCAAGCAGTACGACGTACGCTCGGCCGGCACCTCGGTGAAGATCGGGGGCTTCGGGTTCCTGCCGCAGCTGGTCAACGAGGACTTCTCCAAGGTCACGCTGACGATGGAGAAGCCGACGTTCTCCGGCGTACCGGGTGAGGATCTGAAGGTCGAGCTGCGGAACGTACACGTGCCGCGGTCGCTGCTGACGCAGCAGTCCGGCGCGGTGACCGTCGACGCGACCGATCTGCGGCTGCAGTTGTCGCCGCGGGAGCTCGCTCGCCTCGCGGTGCGGAGTACCGGGCTCGAGGGGCTGTCGATGTCGGTCGTCAACGGTCAACTGCAGGCGAAGGCGACGGTGCGCGGTATCAGCATCGACGTACCGATCACGCCGCAGGTCAAGGACGGGCGGGTCGCGCTGACGCTCGGGCAGCTGTCCGATTCGATCCCGTCGTACGTGCAGAGCGCGATCCGCAGCCAGCTCGCCAGCGGCATCACGATCCCCGAACTGCCCTTCGGCGCCCAGCTCACCGGGATCAGCGTCGTCGACAACTCCGTCGTCCTGACCGCCGTGGTGAAGGACCTGAAGTTCAACGCGTGAGTCTCTTGGGTTGCGATGGTTCGCGATATATCGTCGAACTATCGCAATCACTTTCGTGAGGGACGGGTGGTCCAGATGACCGGATCGGCATACGCCGCGGGCTGGCCTTGGGCGCAGTTCGCGCGGCACTGTTCAACCTTCGACGACATCAAGGACGAGTTGCGCGCGGCGATGAGCGGCCACCGCGGGCACCGGGGACACGGTCCCCAGCAGCACTTCGGGCCGCCGTGGGCGATGTTCGGCGGCGGGCAGATGTTCGGTCCGCCGTGGGGACCGCCGCCGCGCTGGCGGGGCCCGAAGGCCCGGCGCGGCGACGTACGGGCAGCGATTCTCGCCGTACTCGCCGAGCAGCCGATGAACGGCTACGGCATCATCCAGGAGATCGCCGAGCGCAGCGGCGGCATGTGGAAGCCGAGCCCGGGCTCGATCTACCCGACGCTGCAGCAGCTCGAGGACGAGGGGCTGGTGACGGCGGACGCGGAGGTCGGGCGGCGGACGTTCCGGCTGACCGACGAGGGTCGCACGTACGTCGCCGAGCACCAGGACGAGGTGTCCGCGCCGTGGGCCGCGATGAGCGCGCCGGCGGATGAGGACGAGAACGGGTTCAAGCCACTCTTCGGGCAGGTTGCGACGGCGATGTGGCAGATCCTCGCGAGCGGTACGCCGGAGCAGCAGGCGAAGGCGCGCGACGCGGTCGCCGACCTGCGCCGGAAGCTGTACGGCATCCTCGCCGAGGAAGACGACGGCACGGACCAGCAGGATCGTTCATGAGCTCCGCCGACCGAGACCGCCGACGCCGAGGCGGTCCCGGCAGGCGGCAGGGCTGGAACGGCCCGGGATGGAGTGGTCCGGGCTGGTACGACGAGTCCGCCGGAGACTGGCGCGGTCGCACGTGGAACCAGGCCGGCTGGGATCAGCCACCGGAGTCCCAGCGGGTCGACGTACCTCGGAAGCGGGTGCGGATCGGTGACGCGGAGCGGGACCAGGCCGTTGCGTTGCTGAGTGAGCACTTCGTGGCCGGGCGGTTGACGCAGGCCGAGTTCGAGGAGCGGAGCGAGGTGGTGACGCGGGCACGGTACGGGGATGATCTCGAGCCGTTGTTCGACGATCTGCCGAGCTCGAGGGAACTGCAGGTCGTGCCAGGCCCGGCCAACCTCCGTCGGCGGCCCGGTCCGCCGCCGCCGTTCATGATGCTCGCGCCGTTCCTGATGATCGGTCTGGTGATCACCTCGGTCGCACTCACCGCCCCGTGGCTGCTCTGGGGCATGTTCTGGATCGTCATGATCAGCGGCGTGTCCCGCCGTCGCTGGCACCACCACCGCTGAACTCCAACCGCTGAACTACCGCCGCTCGCGAGCCCGCGGGATCTCCTCCGCGAACTCGACGACGAACCCGTCCGGGTCGGCGACGTGGACCGTCCGGTGTCCCCACGGACGGTCCGCCGGCCCGCTCAGTACCGGTACGCCGGCCGCCCGCAGTCGCTCGGCGTACGCATCCACGTCCGCCACCATCACCACCACTTCCCCACCGGCGCCCGGCGTCACCGCCCGCCCGGTCAACCACTCCGCCCGCCGCCGCTCGTACAACGCGAACCGCACCCCACCCGCGTCGAACTCCGCATACCCCGCATCCGTGAACTTGTACGCAAGCCCCACCACATCCCGGTAGAACCCCACCGACACCCCCAGATCCCCGACATACAAGATGACGTACCCGATCTCCATACCCGCAATTGTCGGTGCCGCCGCGTACGGTCGCCTGCGTGTATGACGGTGTGTTGATTCTTGAGAGTCTCAAGGTGGGGACCGTGTTGGACGGGATCCCGCTGACCGTGACGAAGGTCAGTCGGGTGGCTGTTGGGGGTACGTCGGCTGATCAACCTGCGGTGTGGTCGTTGCTGGAGTTCACCGTCGAGCGTGGTGAGGAGTTGGCCGACGTACTGGCGGGGGTTCTCGACGGACCTGGGTGGTACGCCGACTTTCATGACGAGCACGAGATCTTCGTGATCTTCCCGGGGCGCGTGTTCCGGTACCGGCGGGGCGACGACGCGGCGCGGGAAGAGGCGAAGGAGTTCGGCCGGGGCCTGGCGATCCCCGAGGCGCAGCTGGACTGGACGCGATGATTGGATGAGCAGATGGTGACCGTTCTCCGCTACGCGGCTTTCACGTCCGATCCGGCCGGGGGCAATCCGGCCGGTGTGGTGCTCGACGCCCGCGGGCTCGACGACGCCGCAATGCAGTCGATCGCGGCCGAGGTCGGGTACTCCGAGACCGCGTTCACCGACGGACCGGACGCGAGCGGTGTGCGCCCGGTGCGGTACTTCTCCCCCAAGGCCGAGGTTCCGTTCTGCGGTCACGCCACCGTCGCGACCGCCGTTGCTCTGGCGGAGCGCAACGGCCCGGGCGAGATCGTCTTCGGAACGCAGGCCGGCCACGTCCCGGTCACGGTCGACGACGCCCTGCGCGCAACTCTCACCAGCGTCGAGCCGTCTGTAGAAGAAGCCGGCGACCTGAGCGACGTACTCGACATCCTCAGGTGGTCACCGGACGACCTCAACCCCGCCTTGCCGCCGAGGATCGCGTACGCCGGGGCGCGGCATCTCGTCCTGAGTACGGCGACCCGGCAACGACTCGCCGCGCTCGACTACGACTTCGACCGCCTGCTCGCGTACATGCTCGAGCGCGACCTCACCACGCTGCAACTCGTCTGGCAGGAATCGCCGACCGTCTTCCACGTGCGCGACCCGTTCCCCGTGGGCGGTGTCGTCGAGGACCCGGCGACCGGTGCCGCCGCAGCCGCGTTCGGCGCGTACCTGCGGGAGCTCGGGCTCGCACAACCCACGATCACCCTGCATCAGGGCGACGACCTCGGACGGCCCAGCCTCATCACGGTCGAGCTCCGGCCGGACGACAACCGCGTGCGGGTGAGCGGCAACGCCGTACCGATCACGGCACCCGCGTAAGCCACTCCTCGGTGCCGAACTTCGCCGCGACCCGCTCCTCGGCCAGCGCGACGGTGTCCGGCGAGATCGTGCCGTCCAACAGCCCGTAACGGTTCCGGAACGTGCCGGCCATCCGCGAGATCACGTCCGCGCGGTCGAGACCGGTCTGGCTGCGCAACGGGTCGACGCGCTTGTTCGCGCTCTTCGTGCCCTTGTCGGACAGCTTCTCCCGGCCGATCCGCAGTACCTGGACCATCTTGTCCGCGTCCATGTCGTAGGCCATCGTCACGTGATGCAGGACGGCGCCGCCGGCGAACCGCTTCTGCGCGGCGCCCGCGATCTTGCCGGCCGGCGACGTGATGTCGTTGATCGGCTGGTACGTCGCCGCGATCCCGAGATCGTTGAGCGCACCAATGACCCAGTCGTCGAGGAACGCGTACGACTCGATGAACGACAGGCCGGAGACGAGCGATTCCGGGACGTACAGCGAGTACGTGATCGTGTTGCCCGGCTCGACGAACATCGCGCCGCCGCCACTGATCCGCCGTACGACGGTGACGTCGTGACGGGTCGCGCCGTCCAGGTCGACCTCGTTCCGCAACGACTGGAAGCTGCCGATGATGACCGCGTTGGACGCCCACTCCCACACCCGCAGCGTCGGCGGGCGCTCTCCTGATCCGACCTGCTCGGTCAGCACCTCGTCGAGCGCCATCTGCAGCGCAGGCTCCCGCGGTACGTCGTGCACGAACTCCCACTCGTGGTCACGCCAACCGGTCGCGCCGGTCAACGCACGCCGTACGGCGACAGCCACCGCCTCGGGCGAGAACCCGAGCATCTCGACGCCGTCGCCGAGCGCACCTCGCACCCGCGCAGCGATCTGAGCCGCGGACGTGGCCACCTGCAGACCAGCCAGGGCCCCGTTGATCCGCTCCAGGGCGTCGTCCGGTTCGAGGAAGAAGTCGCCCGAGATCTGGGCGTTCCGGACATGCTCGTCGACGACATCGAGGTCGGCCACGACGAGCTTTCCGCCCGGGACCTTGTACTCACCATGCATATTCACGATCAACTTGCTCTGGTCAACGGTTGTTCCCGGACGCATACTCCGGGCCATGGGGGAAATGAGTATGAACAAGGCGATCCATGCGGCCGTTCGACGGGACCTGGGTCGATTCCTGGATGCACTGGAGCAGTTCCCGGACGGGGACCGCACGCGCGCGGCGCAGTTGGGCGCGGCCTGGCAGAACTTCGACAGCCAGCTCACGCGGCACCACGAGGGTGAGCACGAGATCGCGTGGCCGGCGTTGCAGAAGCTCGGCGTGAGCGCGGAGCTGTTGGCACAACTGGATGCCGAGCACGACACGATGGCGGGCGCGCTGGCGGCATCGCGGACCGCGCTGGGTGCGCTGCAGAACTCCGCGAGCGCGGCGGACGCGGCGACCGCACGCGCTGCGATCCAGGAGCTGCAACGGGTCACCGTCGAGCATCTCGACCATGAGGAGGCGGAGATCGAGCCCGTCTACCAGGCCAACGTCGGCACGCCCGAGCTGAAGGCGATGGGCCGCGAGTTCGCCAAGGTCGGCCCGGCGCAGGGCGGCACGTTCTTCGCCTGGGCCCTCGACGGCGCCACACCCGCGGAGTCCGCAGCCATCACCAGCACCGTCCCCAAGCCCGTCCTCACCGTGATCCTCGGAATCTTCGGCCGCTCCTACCGAAAGTCAGTCGCCCCCACCTGGCGAACGCTCAACCGGTAAGCGAGCGACCGGACCTCAGGCACTCATCAACTGGCGCCGCCCGCGTGAGTTTGCGCTCACACGAGCGGCGCATCGTGTCTCCGACGGAGGTTAGTGAGTGGTGGCGGTCCGCATCCGCATCATGCCGACGGAGTAGCGGTGGGCGGAGTCCCAGTCGGCGGAGTGCCAGTAGGCGGCGTGCCGCCCGGGCCGCCGGGGGTTTGGAACGAGTCGTCGGCGCCGACCGCGGTGTCGGACAGGTCGAGGGCGATCGCGAAGGCCGCCTCGTAGCCGTCGGAGGTTCGCGTCGGAGTGAGCAGCATCTGGTCGCCGATGTCCGCGTAGTGCATGTCGGTGTCGTTGGTCGTGTCCGGAGTGCCCTTGGCGGCGTACGGCGCCTGCGCTAGGTAGGCGGTCTTGAACTGCTCGGTGAAGTAGAGCTGCGACGTGAACTCGTAGGCGTTCCCGTCCGTGCCGGTGGTGCGGATCTTCACGTGCGTGTGGACGGTCCGGCCCTGGTACCAGCCCGGCAGGATCGTGGTGAACTTGACGATCCCGCCACGGTTCGACACCTGGTAACCGCGCAGGTAGTTCTTGCCCGTCGTCCCTTCGGCCGCGATGTCGGAGTACACGCCGGCCGCGTCACAGTGCCAGATGTCGACAGTTGCCCCAGGCAAAGGCTTGCACTGGGACCCGGCCAGCTGCAGGACGTGCAGGACCAGGTGGAACTTCGCGCCGGCCACGACGGAGCCGTCCGACGTGTCCACCCGGAGGTCCGAGCGGTTGAGCCCTTCGTCCACGAAATAGGGGCCCTCGGTCATTTCCGGCTTCGCGACACAACTCGGCGTCGTCGTCGTTTCCGCTGCCGCGTCGGCGTTGGTCGCCACTGCGGTACCAACTGCCGTGAACGTCACCCCGGCGGCGCCGAACACCGCCAGCGCGCGGCGCCGGCTCAGGATCCGGCCGACCGGCTTGTCGTCGTCTTCCACTGCGATCCCCTTCGTTCGTACCGAAGGCTCGACCGTAGGAATCCCCGCTGGGAAAGCCGTCCGGCTTTCCTGGCAGTACGCAGTGAACTACGCGGCGGGTTTGAGCTGTACGGCGACCTGCCAGACGCGGGCGCGGACCGTGTCGATGTCGTCCGATGCGTCGACCTCGTGGTGGATGCCGCGGCCGGAGTAGAAGTGGATCAGTGGCGCGGTCTGCTCGTGGTAGACCTCGAAGCGGCGGCGGATGACTTCCTCGGTGTCGTCCGAGCGGTGCTCGATCTCAGCGCGCCGGAGCAGCCGGTCGACGAGGGCGTCGGCCTCGACCTGCAGGACCAGGGCCGCGTCCAGCCCGCGCCCTTGCGCACCGAGGATCTCGTCCAGGACGCCGGCCTGGTCGAGGGTGCGCGGGTACCCGTCCAGGACGAATCCCGGACGGGCGTCGGCGTCCGCGAGCCGGTCGCGGACCATCGCGTTGGTGACCTCGTCGGGCACGTACTCGCCCGCGTCCAGGTAGCCCTGCGCCGTCTTGCCGAGCTCGGTGCCGTCCGCGATGTTGCGGCGGAACAGGTCACCGGTGGAGATGACGGGCACACCGAGATGGGCGGCCAGGTGACCCGCGTGCGTACCCTTACCGGCCCCAGGAGGGCCCATCAGCAAGACAGTGGTCACGGCACACTCCTGACTCTCGGTAAGTCCCACAGAATAAAGGAGCCTCCGCTCCGGCGGTACGGCGTACGTCACTCCGGATCGCCGGGTGGATCACAGTCGCTCGTTACTGTCCGGAATCGCCCTCAGAACTCCATTTCCGGGCGGAGCTCGATGACGTCACCGGGGCCGGCGAACTTCGCGGCGAGCTCCTCGGCCCGCTCACGGGTGGCGCAGTCGAGGACGAAGAACCCGGCGAGCTGCTCCTTGGACTCGGCGTACGGTCCGTCGGTGCTGACCGGGCGCTTGCCCTCCCAGCGATAGGTCCGGGCGGTTGATGGTGCGTCCAACGCCAGGCCGCTGACCAGTTCGCCGGACGCGGACAGCTCGGCGAGCATCTCGTCGAACTCCTTGCCCATCGCGGCCCGCTCGTCCGCCGGAATCGCACGGCCGACCTCGGTGAAGTCGATCGTCGGGTGGCCCCACGGCTGCATGTGGGAGTGGATCAGGACCACGTACTTCATGAGAGAACCTCCTGTGTCGTGCCGGTACGCCGTACTGCGCCCGTGCACCCCGGACGTCGGAGGCGCCGACAGGCCCTCGACATTTTGCCTGAATGTATTCCAGCTCACATTCGGTCACACTCACCCACCCGGGCTCCGTCAGCGCTGCAGAGACCATGACGAGAACGGAGAAGTTCGATGAGCACGATCCTGGTGACAGGCGGTACGGGAACGATCGGCCGTCTGGTGGTTCCGCTGCTCCAGGCGGCCGGCAGCAAGGTCCGTGTCCTCAGCCGGCACGCGGGCGATCGCGGCGACGGCGTCGAGTACCTGGCCGTCGATCTCCTGAACGGCGAGGGTCTGGACCGGGCCGTGGACGGCGTGGACGTGATCCTGCACCTGGCCGGCGGCCCGAAGGGTGACGACCTCGGCACCCACAACCTGGTCAAGGCGGCCGAGCAGGCGAAGGTCGGCCACCTGGTGCACATCTCGGTGACCGCGGTCGACCAGCTGCCGCTGACGTACTTCAAGTCGAAGCTCGGCGCCGAGCAGGCCGTCCGCGGGTCGTCGGTGCCCTGGACGGTACTGCGGGTCGCCCAGCTCCACGACTTCGTCTGGAACACAGTGCGGGCGATGGCGAAACTGCCCGTCCTGCCGACGCCCGGCGGCCTCCGGTTCCAGCCCGTCGACGGCCGGGACGTGGCCGAACGGCTCGCCGAACTCGCGCTCGGTGAACCGCAGGGCCTCGTCCCCGACCTGGTCGGCCCTAAGGTTTACAGCCTGTCAGAGCTGGCTCGCGACTACCTGCGGGCCACCGGCAAGCACCGGTTGTCGCTGCCGATCCGTGTTCCTGGCAAGGCGGGCAAGGTGTACCGCGCGGGCGGCAACCTCACCCTCACCGGCGCCGACGTCGGCACTCACACCTGGGACGAGTTCGTCGCCGCACAGGTGTAGGGCTCCAGCAGCTCAACCAAGTCCGGCGTACGGCGGCGCGCGATGCCGGCCAGGAAGTCGGCCACCTGCACCCGCGGATCGTGCTTGGAGTCGACCTGGACGAACGACTGCAACGGCGCCGGCTCCACGCGGGAGGCGAGGAACGCGCCCAGCCGCGCCACTCGGCCCGGCGTCAACGCACTCTGCTCGTCGTGCACCACGGCGACCGAACGACCGCCGGCGCTCCAATACAGCACCGTTTCGGCGAGCGCCGGCACCAGCGGCTCCAACGGCGGCGGGAGCTCCGGATCCTCGTCGATCAACCGCTGCATCACCTCTTCGACCCGAGCCCGCGTCACCGGACGCAACGCAGGTACATCGGCCGGCATCGTCGCGAAGAACCGGTCCACCGCGTCGTGATCCATCAACCGCACGCGCTTCGTCCGGGCCAGATCCACGAACGCCGCCAGGAACCCGGTCCGATGCCGCAGCGCCGCGGCCACCTCCGCGTGGTCCGTGCCGAGGCTGGTGCCGGCGCCGTACGACGGCTCCTCGGTGAACAGCTCGAACACCCGGGCAGCGACGTACGCGGTCTTGTCGATGGAGAGGACGTGCGCATGCCCGCGCAGGGTGGTGAGCAGCCACTCGAGCGCGGGCCGCTGCTCGGGTCGCAGCAACTGGTTGGACTTGTACTCCGTCCGGCGGCGCAGACGGGCTCGCAGTACGTCGATCACGTCGGCGGCTGCGGGTACGGCGAGATCGACGCTGGCATGGGTGATGACGGGTGAGGCGGGGTCGAGCAGGTTGGTTCCGGAGAACCCCGACTCGTCACACGCGACCTCGACCCAAGGCGACTCAGAAGTCATGGGAAGGCTGGCTCCAAGGCTGAAGGACTGCACGCTGCGGGGCCCGTCCTCGGGACGGGCTTGATCGGACGCGCCAGGAGTCATCGGGGCGCGGTGACGATCAGTAAGCGGCAGCAGCCTGAGCAGACATGCGACCCATGATGGTCCGGCCAGCCGCCGGACACCAGTGAATTCCTACGGCTTGCGGGCGAGGGCGACCAGGAGGAGCTGGCCGGCGCCGGTCAGGTTGAGCTTCTGCTCGTCCTCCGGCCACCAGGACGTCAGGTCGACGAGCCCTGGCGCGACCAGCTCGAGCCCCGCGACCAGCTCTGCGATCTCGTCCCGGGTCCGGAACTGCATGTGCGGGAACGCGTCCTGCAGCTTCTCCTCGATCGTGGTCGAGAACTCGGCCAGCCGGCCGCCGTCCCGCGGGTTGAGCGGATGCGTGAGCGCCAGGTAGGAGCCGGACGGCACGGCGGCCAGGTAGTCCGCGACGACCGGCACCGGGTCCGGCGTCGAGTGCAGGACCAGGCCGAGCAGGATCCCGACCGGGCGACTCAGGTCGAGCGCCCCGGTCACGGACGGATGCGCGAGAACGGCGGCCGGGTCGTTGAGGTCCGCGTCGGCGAAGAAGCTGTGCTGGTCGTCGGCGAGCAGTGCCTGGCCGTGGGAGATCGCGGTCAGGTCGTTGTCGACGTACACGACGGTTGCGGCCGGGTTGGCCCGGAGGGCGATGTCGTGGGTGTTCTGCGCGGTGGGGAGCCCGGCGCCGAGGTCGAGGAACTGGTCGATCCGGCCCTCGGTGCTCATCCGGTTGATCGCGTCGGCCACCCAGCGGCGGTTCTGCCGGGTCAGTTCGGAGATCTCGGGGGCGATCTTCAGCAGTTCCTGGACGAACTGCCGGTCGACCTCGAAGTTGTTCTTGCCGCCGAGCAGCAGGTCGTACACCCGGGCCTGCGAGGCCCGTTCGAGGTCGATGGTGGCCGGCTCGTCGGCACGCAGCGGGCGGTGCGCGTCATCGTGTTCCGGCATCGCCGTACCGCACCTCGCTCCGTCATGCGAAAAGCTGAATTGCCGGAAGAGTATCCAGGCAGCCACCGGCAGCACGCACCGGGGCAGCCGGCGATGAGTTTCCCCCGCTTCGTTCGTCTCAACACCAACCGAACGAGGAGGAACGACCATGGCGAAGGTGCTGTACTCGGTGACGCTGTCGGTGGACGGCTTCATCACCGGCCCGGACGGCGACATGCAGTGGATGCGCCCGTACCTCGGCCCCAATCCGGAGGTCGACGACCTGCTCCCCCGGATCGGGTCGCTGCTGATCGGCCGCCGGTCGCACGACGGCGACGACCCGCACAAGGGCGAGCCCGGGGAGGGCGAGGCGTTCGGCGGCGGCTGGAGCGGACCGGCGTACGTCGTCACGCACCGCCCACCGTCCGACCCGGAGGCCGGGGTCACGTACGTCGCCGACTTCACGAAGGCACTCGCTCAGGCCAAGGAGGCGGCCGGCGACAAGTACGTGAACGTGATCGGCGCGAACATCGCCAAACAGTGCATCGAGGCCGGCCAACTCGACGAGGTCCTCCTCTTCTACGCCCCGGTCATGCTCGGCGACGGCACCCGCCTGTTCGCCCACCCCGACGGCCGGACCGTCCCGCTCGAGCGAATAAGCGTCACCGAAACCCCACTGGCCACCAGCCTCTGGTTCAAAGTCGTCTAGAAATCGACGGCGGCGGGATGCATGACCGCCCGGATCTCGACCGAGCGGCCGGCGGCTTGGGCGTCCGGGAGGAGGCGCGCGAGCTCGACGGCGCGGTCGCGGTTCTCCACGTCGATCACGTAGTACCCGTCGATCTGGGTCGGCTCGCGGTCGGGCAGCCGGACGGACAGTTGGGCGTCCGCGAGCAGCTCCCCGCCGACCAGTTCACCGGCGTCGTGGGCGACTCGCTCGAACTCGTCGCGCTGCAGACGTGCCTCACCGTCACCCTGCAGGATCAGTAGAAACTTCATCGGCGCTCTCCTCTCACAGGTACGACGGAGCCGAGCGCGCAGTCTTGACATGATGTCCGGATGTTCGCCCGCACCGACCGCCTGACCCTGCGCCGTTTCAAGCCCACGGACGCCGAGCAGTTCGCCGCGTACCGCTCAGATCCGCAGGTCGCCCGCTTCCAGTCCTGGGATGCGCCGGTGCCGCTCGCCGAGGCGCAGCGGACGGTCGAACGGTTCGCGGAAGGCGATCCGGAAGCGCCCGGCTGGTTCCAGTACGCCGTCGACCTGGACGGCGTACTCATCGGAGACCTCGGCCTGAATCTGCACGAGAACCTGATGCAGGCCGACCTCGGCTTCACCCTCGCGTCGGAGTACCAGGGCCATGGATATGCGTCCGAGGCCGTGCGTGGACTGCTCCACCACCTGTTCGTCGACCGCGAGCTGCACCGGGTCTCGGCCGAATGCGATGCCCGCAACACCGCGTCAGCCCGGCTGCTCGAACGCGTCGGCTTCACCCGCGAGGGTGAGCGGCCGGCGAACACCTGGTTCAAGGGCGAGTGGACCGACGACTTGGTGTTCGGGCTGCTCCGGGAGGACTACCTCAGCCGACGGCCGCCCACGCCCGGGCCGTGAGGCTGATCGAGCCGTCCGGCTTGATCGGCAGCCGCGCCTGTACGGCGTCCCGCAGCGCCTCCTGGTCTGCGGGGTCCAGGCTGCGCAGGTACGCCGGCGCCACGCCCTGCCCGCCCAGGAACGGCCGCCAGTAGTCGTCGAACGACTCGAACTCGGTCGGTACGACGATCTCGCGCGTCCGCACCTCGGTGAACCCGGCCTCGCGGAACAGCCCCTCGAGGCCTTCCGGCGTACAGAACGGGAAGCGCCGGCCTTCGTCGTGGTCCCGGTCCTGCGGGCGTACGTCGGCCATCGCGTCGAAGAAGTACCGCATCAGCTGCATGCCGCCGGCGTAGTCCCACACGTAGACCGCGACCGTCGTACCGATCTCGCGCATCCGGCGCAGCGCCTCGACCCGCTCGGGGATGAAGTTGAGCACCAGCCCGGCGACGACCACGTCGTACGGACCGTCCGGGAGCTCGGCCGCAGACCGGACCTCGAAGGCTGCCCGCTCATCTTTGACAGCCTGTCGTGCATAGCCGATGAAGCCCTCCGACGGGTCGACACCGAGCACGGACGCCGGATCCGCCGTACGAAGGATCGTGCCGGTCAAAGCGCCCGTACCGCAGCCGACGTCGAGCCAGCGCAGTCCGGCCGGCTGCTCCAGCCAGCCGACGAACTCCGGCGCGACGAGGCGGCTCCAGCGGCCTACGTACGACTCGTAGATTCCCCCACTCGACCACTCGCTCACTTGCGCAGGATAGACGGCAACGAGACCCCCGTCAGTCCTTCGGAGACTGTCCACAGCCGAGCGCTGGTCTCAGCATCGAGGGCAGCCTTGGGCGGCTTGGCCAAAGCGGTGGGGCCGACGAGGCCGAACCGTCCGGACGGGCCGTAGTACGCACCGTGCTCGGCCGCGGGGTCCGCCGCGGCGAACAACAGCGGTTCGGTTCCGGTCTCGACGCCCTGCGAAGGGAGCGGCGCGAGGCGGTACAGCAGTCGCGTCGCCAGCGGCATCCGGTCGCGGCCGAGGCTCGCGCCGGTCGTTTGCAGGTTGGTGTTCGTGAAGCCGGGATGGGCCGCGACGCTGCGCAGGCCCCAGCCGTGCTCGGTCGACAGCCGGGCGAGTTCGTTGCTCAGCATCAGGTCGGCGAGCTTCGACTGCGAGTACGCCGCCGTCGACCGATAGCGGCGCTCCCACTGCAGGTCGTCGAAGTGGATCCGGCCGAAGTTCGCCGCACCGCTGGCCATGGTCGCGACCCGCGGCGCCGGAGCGGCCAGGATCAGCGGCAGCAGCCGGACGGTGAGCGCGAACGGGCCGAGATAGTTCGAGCCGAACTGCAGCTCGAAGCCGTCCTTGGTGACCATTCGGTCCGGCGGGTTCATCACGCCGGCGTTGTTCACCAGCAGATCCAGATGCGGCTCGTCGGCGGTGAGCTGCTCAGCGAACTCCTGGACCGAGGCGAGGTCGGCGAGGTCGATCCGCCGTACCTCGAGCTGGGCGCCCGGGTGCGCGGCGAGGATCTCGGCCTTCGCCGCCTCGCCCTTGGCGGGAGTCCGGACCGC
The DNA here is from genome assembly GCF_004331345.1 of Kribbella soli. Lineage (GTDB taxonomy): Bacteria > Actinomycetota > Actinomycetes > Propionibacteriales > Kribbellaceae > Kribbella > Kribbella soli. Next base: position 782,583 of record NZ_SJJZ01000001.1, read on the forward strand.
CAGCACGACCCTCGCACCCGCGGCTGCGAGCCGCTTGGCGGCCTCCTTGCCGGTCCCACTGTTGGCGCCGGTGATGACGGCGAGCTTGCCGGTCTGGTCGGGGACGTCGTACATGTTCCACTCTCCATTAAAAGACTGGTGGTCTGTTACGACTTCGACGTTATCAGACCAGCGGTCCGATAACAACAGACCGCTGGTCTGTAGACTGGGTCCATGACTTTCCAGCGCGCGCGCAGACCGGAGCAGCGGGCCGAGCGGCGGCGGGCGATCCTCGCGACCGCGGCCGCGATGCTGACCGAGATGCCGGTCGCGGACGTCAGCCTGAACGAGCTGAGTCGTCGCGTCGGCCTGGCGAAGTCGAACGTGCTGAACTACTTCGACTCCCGCGAGGCCGTCCTGCTCGAGTTGTCGAGCAGCGAGCTGTCGGCCTGGGTGCAGGACCTGGCGACCGCCTTGCCGGACCGGTCACCTGAGGCGACCGACGAGCGGGCCGACCGGCTGATCGCGGCGATCGTCGGCACGCTGGCGAAGCGGCCGGTGCTCTGCGACCTGATCAGTACGCAGGCAGCGGTGCTGGAGCGAAACATCACGACCGAAACGGCGCTCACGTTCAAACGCGCGGCTGTAGTCGCGTACGAACAGCTGATCGCGGTGGTCGTCGGCGTACTGCCGGAGCTCGGCCCGGAAGGAGCCGGCCAGTTCATCGCCACCGCCAGCCTGCTGGCAGGCGCGATCTGGACCCACGCCCATCCGGTGCCGGCGATCCTCGCGGCCTACGAGACCGACCCGGCGCTGAGCGCGATCCGGATGGAGTTCGAGCCGGCGCTGACCGATGCCCTGCGCACCTTGCTGTACGGCGCTCTGCCGCGCGTCACGGAGTGAGCTGGTCGGCCGGATCAACGGGTGATCCGGCCGACGGCTGCGCTTAGGGCAGGTAGTAGTTCGGGTTCGGGAGCTTGAAGGTGCGGTCGGCAAAACCACCCTTCAGGTCGGAGAACTGGTCGCCGAAGTTCGCGACGATGTCGTAGCCGAGGGACTCGATGTGCGCGCGGGTGGCCGACTTGTAGTGGATCGTCGTACACGATCCGTTCGGGTCTGCCGCGCAGGCCTTCTTCAGGTAGTCCGGGTAGTCGGCGACAGCCGGCTTGGTGAACAGGCCGTCCTCGCCGTTGCTCAGCGCGGTCGGCTTCGGATACCCGGCGTCGACGCCGACACCGTCCGCGGTCAGGTTGCCCAGCGTCGCCGCTTCCTGCGCGGCGCCACGGCCGGTCAGGAAGAAGATCGCGTAGCCCTCACGCTCGGCCGTCTTCACCAGGTCGACCATGCCGGGAACGGCCGGGAACTTCTGGTTCAGCACGAAGTCCGCGTTGGTGGTCGGGTTGTAGGCCCAGTTGCTGGCGATCTCGTAGTTCCAGGTGGCCAGCGACGTGTCGTCGACGTCGAGCAGGATCGCTTTGGTCTTGGTGGTGTGGTGCGGCAGCGAGATCCAGCGGGTCCCCGCGGCGGCGGCCTTCTGCGCTTCCTTCGCGTAGTTGCTGTCCGCCGCGAAGTTGCCGGAGCCGAGCGGGTCGCCGTAGTAGTTGCGCAACTGCTGCCGCAGTACGTCGATGTTGGTGACCTGCTTCTCGCTGTGCGGTGTCGACGTCTGGATCGCCGGCTGCTGCGTCGCGGCGCCGGCCGAGTACGCGACTCCGCCGACGACCGATGTCATCGCGACCGCGGCGACGCTGGTCAGAACCATGCGGCGGGACGGCCGGCGCCAGGAACGGAATGCCATGGTGACCCCTTCAAGAACAGGAATGCTTGCGAAAGGCACGCTAACTCCATCCGCTGCCGATGTATCTGCCGCACGCCGCAACTTGAGGGGAATCCTGCGTTCGCTAGACCTGCTTCAGGTAGCGATGGCACGGGATCGGCAACGTTCCGCGTTCGACCGACGCCGGATAGTCGAAGGGGCCGCCGTCGGTCCAGCCGCTGCGTTCGTAGAACCGGCGGGCCCGCGCGTTGCCGGTCGCCACGGCCAGCCAGGCTTCCTGGTGACCGCCTGCCTTCACCTGCCGCTCGGCTTCGGTGAGCAGCGTCCTGGCGACGCCCGATCCGCGGTGGTCGCGCCCGACGTACACCTGCTCGACCTCGGCGCCCACCACCATGACGAAGCCGGCGATCTCGTCATCGACGACGAGAACTGTGGTGTCCGCGACCCGTTGTGCGGCACGGGTCCAGAACGACTCCTTGGTCCGGATCGCAACCAGTTCGTCGGGCACATGTCCCAGGTGGCCGTCCTGCCAACCGGCGTACCAGATCGCAGCCACCGCATCGGCATCCTCGGCAACAGCAGGTCTCACGGTCATACGGCCAGCGTAGGTGAACCCGCCGCGCCCCTACGCTTGCTGCGTTCCGCTTCCCTCACGAAGGAGAACACGCCGTGGCCACTGGCCTGGTCAGGACCGACGATCCGTGCGTCTCCTGGGGAGAGTCGATCGTCGAAGCCGTCAGCGAGACCACCGATCGCGTCGTCCGCTGGCGCGGCATCGACTTCGTCGTCCAGCCGAACGGCCGAGAGCCGAACGCGGTCCACTCGCTTCGGTCGAACGACAGTCCCCTGTTCCTGCCGGAGGAGCTGGCCGACGCGGTCCGCCGGTACGACGCCGGTAAGCCGAAACGGGGCGATGCGGAACGGTTGGTCCGGGCCACCGGGCACACGATGTCGCAGTCGGCCGGCTTGAGCAGCCCGCTGTTCGACAACATCGGCGGGCTCCACGAGCAGGAGGCCGTCCTGGACGGCGCGCTGGCCGACGTCTGGACCCAGGAACGACTGGCCGACCTCTGGCCGAAGACCGACTCCGGAAGGTTCCTCCCCGCCGACGAGGTGCCGGACTTCGCCTTCGCCGGCCGGAACCCGGCGGCGGCCGCGGCAGCACGGGACCTGATGACGGAGATCGTCCGGCAGCAGGGCCCCGGCGCACCGGTCGGACCTGAGGACTACGCCGCCCTCTCCGAGGCGTTGATCGCGACGAAACCCGAGGAACGGTTCGGCGAGGTCCTCAAGCTGCTGCCGGGCACCGACGAACTGTCGCCGTCCGACACGTTCTCGGCCGAGGCCGCCCTCCGCAGGGGCTTCGCCGAGGCCGTCGCACAGGGCGACCCGTCGCTCGCGGCCACTGCCGTCCGGAGGGCGTCGGAGCGGATCGACCCACAGCTGCGCCGGCTGGTGGAGGATCCTGCAATGGCCCCGGTCACTGCGGGTCGTACGCCAGATTCGGCCGGAGCCAGCGTTCGACCTCAGCGACCGGGAGATTCCGCCGTACGGCGTAGTCCTCGATCTGATCGCGGCCTAGGCGGCCGACGCTGAAGTAGCGCGACGCCGGGTGCGCGAAGATCAGACCGCTCACCGCCGCGGCCGGCGTCATCGCGAACGACTCGGTCAGCCCGAGGCCGATCTTGTCCGCCGCGAGCAGCTCGAACAGCTCCTGCTTCTCGCTGTGGTCCGGGCTCGCCGGGTACCCGAGGGCCGGCCGGATGCCGCGGAACCGCTCCGCGTGCAGGTCCTCCAGCACCGGCTGTACGTCGGGCTCGAACCACGCCCGCCGCGCCTCCAGGTGGATCCACTCCGCGAACGCTTCCGCCAGCCGGTCGGCCAGCGCCTTCACCATGATCGCCCGGTAGTCGTCGTTGCGTTCCTCGTACGACTTCGCCAGCGCCTCCGCGCCGTGGATCGCGACTCCGAACCCGCCGAGATGATCACCGGACGGCGCGATGTAGTCGGCGAGGCAACGGTTGTCCCGCCCGGCCGGCTTCGCGGTCTGCTGCCGCAGCATCGGGAACGACCGGTCCAGCCCGTCGAGGATGATGTCGTCGCCCTCGCTGTGCGCCGGCCAGAACCCGTACACGCCGTCGGCGGTGAAGGACCCGTTCGCGATGATCTCGTCCAGCAACGTGTTCGCGTCGTCGAACAGCTCCCGCGCGACCGGCTGATCCAGGATCGCCGGGTACTTCCCCTTCAATTCCCAAGCCAGGAACAAGAACTGCCAGTCGATCATCTCGCGCAGCGTCTCGATGGATGGCGACACGTACCGCAGCCCGGTGAACTCCGGCACCGGCAACTCGCCGTACTCGACTGTCTCCTTGTTCGCCTGCGCCTCGGCCAGCGTCAGCATCGGCGCGCGCTGCTTGTTCGCGTGCTGCTCGCGCAACCGCTCCTGCTCGATGCTGTTGCTCTTGGCAAGCTCTACGGCGCGGTCGGCGTCGAGCAGATCGGACACCACACCAACGACGCGCGAGGCATCCAGCACGTGCACAGTGGTGTTCTCGTACGCCGGTGCGATCCGGACGGCGGTGTGCTGCTTGGAGGTCGTCGCGCCACCGATCAGCAACGGGAGCTTCAGCCCGCGCCGCTGCATCTCGTCGGCCACCGACACCATCTCGTCCAGTGACGGCGTGATCAGCCCGGACAGGCCGACCGCGTCCGCGCCCTCGGCCACCGCTGTGTCGAGGATCCTTGCCGCCGGCACCATCACGCCGAGGTCGATCACCTCGTAGTTGTTGCAGCCGAGCACCACGCCGACGATGTTCTTGCCGATGTCGTGGACGTCGCCCTTCACGGTCGCGAGCACCACCTTGCCCTGGCCGCGGACGGCCTCGGCGCGGCCCTCGAGCCGAGCCTGCTCCTTCTCCGCCTCCATGAACGGCTCCAGGTAGGCGACCGAGCGCTTCATCACCCGGGCGCTCTTCACCACCTGCGGCAGGAACATCTTGCCGGCGCCGAACAGGTCGCCGACCACCTTCATGCCGTCCATCAACGGGCCTTCGATCACTTCCAGCGGCCGCGGCAGCTTCTGCCGGGCCTCCTCGGTGTCGTCCTCGATGAAGTCGACGATGCCGTGCACGAGCGCGTGCGACAGCCGCTGCTCGACTGTGCCCTCACGCCAGGTCAGGTCGACCTCGCGCTGCTTGCCCTTGCCCTTCACGTTCTCGGCGAAGGCGACCAGGCGGTCGGTGGCGTCGTCGCGGCGGTTGAAGATGACGTCCTCGACCAGCTCCAGCAGGTCCTTCGGGATGTCCTCGTAGACCGCGAGCTGACCGGCGTTCACGATTCCCATGTCCAGGCCGACCTGACCGGCGTGGTACAGGAACGCGGAGTGCATCGCCTCGCGGACGATGTCGTTGCCGCGGAACGAGAAGGACAGGTTCGAGATACCACCGCTGATGTGGACGCCCGGGCAGCGTTCCTTGATCAGAGGCAACGCCTCGATGAAGTTCTGCGCGTAGCCGTTGTGCTCGGACATGCCGGTCGCGACCGCGAGGACGTTCGGGTCGAAGATGATGTCCTCGGCCGGGAAGCCGATCCCGGTCAGCAGGTCGTACGCGCGGCCGCAGATCGCCACCTTGCGCTCGACGGTGTCGGCCTGGCCCTGCTCGTCGAACGCCATCACGACCGCGCCGGCGCCGTAGCTCATGATCCGGCGGGCCCGGTCGAGGAACTCCTCCTCGCCCTCCTTGAGGCTGATCGAGTTGACCACGCCCTTGCCCTGCACGCATTTCAGGCCGGCCTCGAGCACGGTCCACTTCGAGCTGTCGACCATGATCGGGATCCGGGCCACCTCGGGCTCGGTCGCGATCAGGTTCAGGAACGTGGTCATCGCCTGCTCGCTGTCGAGCAGGTCGGCGTCCATGTTCACGTCCAGCAGGTTCGCGCCGCCGCGCACCTGCTCCAGCGCCACGTCCACCGCGGCCTGGTGGTTGTCGCCCTCGATCAGCCGGCGGAACTTCGCCGACCCGGTGACGTTGGTCCGCTCACCGATCATCACGAACCCGGTGTCCTTGCCGATCTTGAACGGCTCGAGCCCGGAGAACCGGGTGGTGAGATCAGCGGGTACGACGGTGCGCGGCGGCAACGGCTTCACGGCGGCCGCGATCTGCTTGATGTGGGCAGGCGTCGTACCGCAACAGCCGCCGACGATGTTGACGAGACCGGACTGCGCGAACTCCTCCAGCATGCCGGCGGTCTCGTCGGGCGTCTCGTCGTACCCGCCGAAGGCGTTCGGGAGGCCGGCGTTCGGGTGCGAGGCGACGTACGTGTCGGCGAACCGGGCGAGGTCCGCGACGTGCGGCCGCATCTCGGCGGCGCCGAGCGAACAGTTCACGCCGACGACGAGCGGCTTGGCGTGCTCGACCGAGCTCCAGAACGCCTCGACGGTCTGCCCCGACAGGGTCCGCCCGCTCAGGTCGACGATCGTCACCGAGATCCACAGCGGCAGGTCGGGCGCGACCTCGCGGGCGGCGGCGACGGCGGCCTTGGCATTCAGGGTGTCGAAGATCGTCTCGATCAGCAGCAGGTCGACGCCGCCCTCGGCGAGCGCCGCGATCTGCTCGGCATACGCGTCCTTCACCTGCTGGAAGGACACTGCGCGGTACGACGGGTCCTCGACGCGGGGGCTCAGCGACAGGGTGACGTTCAACGGGCCGATCGAACCGGCGACGAACCTACCTCCGAACTCGTCGGCCGCCTGGCGGGCGAGACGCGCGCCGGCGACGTTCATCTCGCGGACGTACTCCTGCAGGCCGTAGTCGGCCTGGCCGATGCTCGTCGCGGTGAACGTGTTCGTGGTGGTGATGTCCGCGCCCGCCGCCAGGTATTGCCGGTGGACGTCGAGGATCAGATCCGGCCGGGTCAGGTTCAGCACGTCCGGGTCGCCGGTCACGTCGTGCGTGTGGCTCCCGAAGCGATCGCCCTGGAAATCGGCGGTCTGTAGCTTCGCGCCCTGCAGCATCGTGCCCCAGGCACCGTCGAGGACCGCGATCCGCTGATCCAGCAGGTCCCGCAGCGCGGCTTCACTCATCTGCCAACCCCTCCAGAAGAACTCTCCGGAGGCGCCCTTGCATCAGTGCTCCAGGTCGAGCGTGGCGGACCTGGGTCCGTTGCAGCGCCTCTCGGCCTGGATGCCCCATGTTAGTGGCGTCACACTCAGCACCAAGCGCTTTGTCCACATTGTAGGACGGGCGTTCAATCAGTGGATAAGTTGCTGGATCGCCGGGGCGTAGAGCCCGGCGACGGTCCCCAGGTCCGCGGTGGCGATCGGGCCGGTCTTGTCGATCGCGATCGCGGCGCCGAGGCCGAGCAGCTGCGCGGTGATCAGGCCCGCCCGGAGCTCGGCGTCCGGTCCGGTCAGCCGGGCGGCGAAGGCGCGGGTGACCTGGTCGCGGAAGTGCTCGCGGATCTGCGCCCGCTCGTCGGCCTTGCCGGCCGCGAACACGACCCGGACGAGCAGGTCCTGATCGTTCTCCCGGCGGTACTCGACGAGCGTGCGGACGGCGTGCTCGCCGAGCCGCTCGTTCGGTGCGGCGAGCAGCAACTGGGCCGCCTCGGTGAAGTCGGCGACCCGCTCGAACAGCGCTTCTTTGCCGCCGAAGTACTTGACGATCAGGGCGGCGCTGACACCGGCGTCCGCGGCGACCCCGCGGAGCGTGACCGCGTCGTACGACTCCCGTGCGAACGCCTTGCGCGCCGCGCGGAGGATCGTGGTCCGCCCCGGGTCGGTCACGCCGTCGTCACCTTGACCGGCACCGGCTCCGGCCGCCTCGCCGGGATGAACATGACCAGGCCCGCCGCGACCAGGGCCGAGATGCCCGCGATGACGAACACGATCAGGTACGCCGACAGCGCGGGCGCGACCCGGCCGCCCGAGGAGATCGTGACGCCGGCGAGCACGCTCGCGACGATCGTGCTGCAGATCGCCTGCCCGATCGTGCGCATCAGCGTGTTGAGGCCGTTCGCCGCAGCTGTTTCGGTCACCGGCACAGCATGCATGATCAATGCCGGAAGCGCCGAGTACGCAACGGCGGTTCCAGCGCTTACGACCGTTGCGCCGATCACGATCCCGGCGACATTGCTGCTGGTGAAGAGGCGGACGACGTACCCGGCGGCCATCAGCACCGACGCGATCGCGAGCGTGAACCGCGGGCCGCGCGCGCTCGAGATCCGGGCCGACACCGGCGAGAGCAGCACCATCGCGACACCGCCCGGGAGCAGGCACAGGCCGCTGACCACGATGGATTCACCGAGGCCGTAGCCGGTCCACGTCGGCTCCTGGACGAGTTGCGCCGTCGACAGCGAGTTGGCGTAGAAGGCGAAGCCGATCAGCAGGGCGCCGAGGTTCGTGAAGAGAACGGCCGGGCGCGCGGACACGCGGAGGTCGACGAGCGGGCTCTTCGTACGCAACTCGTACCAGCCCCACAGTGGGACCAGCAGGATCGCGGCGGCGGACAGGCCGGCGATCGTCGTCGTACTCCACGCACTGCTCTTGGAGACGGCGAGCAGCAGGCAGACCAGGAACGCGCTCAAGCCGACGGCACCGAGGATGTCGAACCGGCCCCTGGTGCGGATTGCGGACTCCGGCACGATCAGCAGGACCAGCACAACGTCGAGCACGCCGAGTCCGAGGTTGATCCAGAACATCGTGTGCCAGTTCGCGTACTCGACGACGAGCGTCGCGGCCGGGATGCCGAACGCGGCGCCGATGCCCAGGGTCGAGCTCATGATGGCGATCGATGGGATCACCCGGCGCGGCGGCAGCTCGTCGCGCAGGATGCTGATCCCGAGCGGGACGACCGCGACCGCGGCGCCCTGGAACGCGCGGCCGACGATCAGCACGGTCAGGTTCGAGCTGCTCGCGCAGAGCAGCGAGCCGACGATCATCGACGACAGCGCGATCAGCAGGACGCGGCGCTTGCCGTACATGTCGCCGGCGCGGCCGAGCAGCGGCGTGAACACCGCGCCGGTGAGCAGCGTGACCGTGATCAGCCAGCTGACGTCCGCCGCCGGGCTGTGCGTGATCGCGGGGAGTACAGGGAGCAGTGGCACGACGATGGTCTGGCTGATCGACACCAGTACGCCGCAGAACGCTAGCGCTGCCAGGACCAGACGTGGACGGGCAGCAGGACGGACGGTCAAGCGGAGTCCTCACGGGGGTGAACGGTTGTTTACCCAGGCATCGTAAACGCTTGTTCACCCCGATCGGAAGTGGCCCGGGAAACCGTTCACCAATTGGCCCAGCGCGACCGGTACCCGGTTCCCTACGGTGGGCAGCATGAGGATCTTCATCGCCGGCGCCACCGGCGCAGTCGGCCGCCGCCTCGTCCCCCTCCTAGCGGCCGAGGGCCACCACGTAACAGCCCTGAGCCGCCGCACCCACCCCGGCGCGGGTGGTGGCGTGACGACCGTTGTGGGGGATGTGTACGACGCGGAGCGGTTGCGGGACGTGGTTATGGCGGCTCGGCCGGATGTGGTGATGCATCAGTTGACCGATCTGGCGTCGCGGGACTTCGCCGCGAACAGCCGCATCCGCCGCGAGGGCACGCGCAACCTGGTGGACGCAGCCCTGGCCGCCGGCGTACGGCGGGTTGTGTCGCAGAGCATCGCGTGGGCATACGAGCCCGGCTCGACGCCCGCGGACGAATCCACCCCGCTCGACCTGCACGCCCCGGACGCCACCCGCCGCGCCACGGTCGAGGCGGTCGCGACACTGGAGGCGATCACCGCCGAAGCACCCGAGTGGGTCGCGCTCCGGTACGGCATGGTCTACGGCCCCGACACCTGGTACACCAAGGGCGCCCTGATGGCCGACCTCGCCACCACCGGCAACCTCCCCACCGGCCCCGACATCACCAGCTTCCTCCACATCGACGACGCCGCCACAGCCGCAGCAGCCGCCCTCACGTGGCCCACCGGAGCCGTAAACGTCGTCGACAACACTCCCGCCCCCGCCTCAACCTGGGCCCCGGCCTTCGCCGAATCCGTCGGCTCCCCCGCTGCAGCCGCGGACGGTGGGGCTGCGGGCGACGTACCGGATGAGGTGGCTGCTGCGCGTACGCCCTGGGCTCGTGGGGCGTCCAACGACTACGCCCGCTCGCTCGGCTGGTCACCTGCTCACCCGACCTGGCGTACCGGCTTCGGCTCCTGACTCGTCGAGTCGTGGTGTTTGGCTGGCGGCCCGGATCGCGAGTCGTGGATTGTGGTTGAGGTTCGGCGCCGATTCTCGCGACTCGGCGGGTGCAAAGAGACCGGGCCCGACGCTCCGAGGGGGAGGGGAAGCGTCGGGCCCGATCTGGGCGGTCCGCCGGCAGCGGGGGGGCGCTGAGGTCAGCGGACCGGGCCTGTGATGAGTTCGATGGTTGCCTTGTGGGTCTGACCGGACTGGTCGGTCCAGCCGACCTCGACCTTGTCGCCCGGGTGCTGCTTGTTGAGGAGCTCGGACAGGGTGTCGGGCGAGGTGACGGCGTGCCCGGCGAAGGAGGTGATCACGTCACCGGCCTCGAGACCGGCCTCGTCCGCGTGACCGTCCGCGACCACGTCGCCGACGACCGCTCCGCTGGTACCGGTGCTGGTCACGACCGAGATCCCGAGCATCGCCGAGTCGCCGATGTGTACGTCGGCCGACGCCTTCCCGTCCTCGATCTGCTCGGCGATGTCGAGCGCCTGGTTGATCGGGATCGCGTACCCCTCGGTCGTCGTCCCCGACCCATTGCCCTGCCCCGACCCGTCACCAGAACCGTTCCCGGACCCATCGCCCGAGCCGTCCCCGTAGCCGTTGCCCGAGCCGTTCCCGTAGCCGTTGCCGGAACCCGAGCCGTCACCCGAACCGGAGCCGTCGCCGAACGGGAAGCCGCCGGTGCCGTTCCCATCGCCGTAGCCGCTGCCGTTCCCGGTACCGGTGTTGCCGTCGCCCCAGGCCGCCAGCGTCGCGGTGGCGCTCTGCGCGGTGGACGCCGAGGTCTGCCCCGGACGACCCTGGCCGCCGTTGTTGCCGCCGTTGCCGGCCACGTCGACGCCGACCACCTCGCCGTTCGCGTTCGCCAACGGGCCGCCGGAGTCGCCGGCCTGGATGTTCGCGTCGGTCTGGATCAGGTCCTCCAGGTTCTCCGGGTCCTGGCCGTTCTCGTCGGTCGCGGTGATCGACTGGTTCAGCCCGGTCACCTTCCCGGCCGCGTAGCTCGGCGTGCCGCCGTCGCCACCCGCGTTCCCGATCCCGACCACCTGGTCGCCGAGCTTCACCTGGTCGGAGTTCCCGGTCTTCGCGGTCTCCAGCCCGGACGCGTCCTTCAGCTTCAGTACGGCGATGTCGTGATCCTCGTCGTACCCGACGACACTCGCGCTGTACGTCTTCCCGTTCCCGACGTCCGTCACGCTGATCGACGTCGCGCCCTCGATCACGTGGTGGTTGGTGAGGACCTCGCCGTCGGAAGTGAGCACGATCCCGGTGCCGGCCGCTCGCGCGTTCTCGTACCCGAGGACGGTGTTCACGTCGACCAGCCCCGGCGACACCTTCGCCGCCACGGCTGCCGGATCGAACGCCTGCTGCGACAGTTGCGAGCTGTTCGCGCCGGCGCGCTGGTCGATGCCCCAGGCAACCGACCCGGCGACCAGCACCGCGGCCAGCCCGAACGCCCCGGCGGCCAGCAGTCGCCGCCCACGCTTCTTCGGCGGCTGCGGCGGAGGACCGAACGGGTACGGCGCCCCGAACTGCGGCCCGTTCGGCGGACCGTACTGCGGACCGTACTGCGGCACCTGCTGGTACTGCGGATACGGCTGCGGCTGCCCATACGGCTGCCCGTACTGCGACCCTGGCTGCTGCTGCGCGTGCGGCTGCCCGTACTGCGGCCGCGGCTGCTGCCCGCCTTGCGGCGACTGCCCGCCGTGCTGCTGCCCGCTCTGCGGCGCCTGTCCGCCGTTGTACGGTCCCGGTCCAGCGCTCTCGTTCATCTGGTGTCGCCCTCCTCGGCAAGTTCCCTCTGCCTTCGAGTAGAGCTCGCCAGACTGAGAACTCCATCGGGCCCACCAATGAATCAGCTGAGAATCCGCTCCACCGCCATCACAACGGCCGTCCGCCGGAGCGACCGGTCCGGAAGCTCCGCGCCGTACTCCGGATTCATCGACGACCAGCTCGTCGCGATCGCCTGAATCAGCGACAGCAGACTGACCGGGGTGAACCGGCGCGACACCACCCGGCGCCGTATCCCCCGCTGGATCTCCTCCAGCCGGCGCTGATTGACCGCGACGATCGCTTCCAACGGCTGACCGTCCGGCCGCTCGAGCCGGTACCAGACCGACAGTCGGAGCCGGTCCGGATGCTCCTCGAAGTAGTCGAACACCCGGCCCGCGTACGACGGCAGGTCGTCGACGTCGAACCCGACCTCGTCCAGGTACTTCTCCACCGACGCACTGAACACCGCGTCGAACAGGTCGTCCTTGTTCCCGAAGTACGCGTACAGCATCGCCTTGTTGCACTCGGCCACCTCAGCGATCCGGCTGACCCGCGCACCGCCGATCCCGAGCGCCGCGAACTCCTCGGTGGCGGCCTCCAGGATGCGGGCCCGGGTCCGGTCTGCGTTCCGTTGCTGCATACCGGCAGCTTACCAACCAACCGGTTGGTTGATTTCTAACCAACCGTTTGGTTACATAGAGGACGTATCCAACCGAACGGTTAGTTAGGAACGACAATGAGCAAGATCTGGCTGGTCACCGGCAGCTCGCGCGGCCTGGGTCGCGCGCTGACCGAGGCAGTGCTCGCGGCCGGCGACCGCGTCGTCGGCACGGCTCGCAAACCCGAGCAGCTCGACGACCTGGTGACGAAGTACGGCGACCAGTTGCGGGCCGTCGCCCTCGATGTCACGGACGCCGAGGCCGCGCGCGCCGCCGTACGGACCGCGGTGGCGGAGTTCGGCGGGCTGGACGTGGTGGCGAACAACGCGGGTTACGCGAACAGCGCGTCGATCGAGGAGATGGCCGACGACGACTTCCGGGCGCAGGTCGAGACCAACCTGTTCGGTGTGGTCAACGTGACGAAGGCCGCCCTGCCGGTGTTCCGCGAGCAGCGCAGCGGGCACTTCCTGCAGTTCTCGTCGATCGGTGGACGGGCCGGCGGCACACCCGGCATGGGTGCGTACCAGACCGCGAAGTTCGCCGTCGAAGGCTTCTCCGAGGTGCTGAACAACGAGGTGCGCCCGTTCGGCGTGAAGGTGACGATCGTCGAGCCGGGCGGTTTCCGGACCGACTGGGGCGGCTCGTCGATGCAGCTCGCCGACGTGCACCCGGATTACGAGTCCACCGTCGGCGAGATGCACCGGCGCCGTCTGGAGACCGACGGCAAGCAGCCCGGCGACCCGGCCAAGGCCGCGCAGGCGATCCTCGAGATCGTCGGCCTCGACAACCCGCCGCTCCGGCTGCTGCTCGGCACCGACGCCCTCAAGCTCGCCGAGTCCGCGTCGACGTCCCGCGCCGCCGAAGCCACCGCCTGGGCGCACCTCACCACCTCAACCGACTTCAGCTGAGCGAACGCTGCACTACCCGCGGAGGTCGTGGAAGAACTCTCTGACGTCGGTGACCAGCAACTCGGGCTCTTCGAGCGCCGCGAAGTGACCACCGTGGTCAACCTCGGTCCACCGCGTGATCGTGTTCGACGTCTCGCAGTACTTGCGGATCGCGACGTCGTGCGCCATCGCAAGGACAGCGGTCGGCACACCCGAGTTCGGCCGCGGCGACCAGTCGCGCGGCTGCGCGTACCCGATGTAGGCCGCCGACCCGCCGGTCCCGGTCAGCCAGTACATCATCACGTTCGTCAGCAGCCGGTCCTTGCTGATGATTGCCTCGGGCAAGGTCTCGGCCGGGTACGTCCAGGCCTTGAACTTGTCCATGATCCAGGCCAGTTGCGCGACCGGCGAGTCGACCAGGCCGTAGCCCAGCGTCTGCGGCCGGGTCGACTGGATCGAGATGTAGCCGAACTCGTCCTGCATGAACTGCGCGATCCGCGCCATCTTGTCCTGCTCCAGCGGCGTCAGCGTCTGCAGTTCCTCGTCGGACATCTGCAGCGGCGGCAGGTTCGTCCCGCCGTTCGTGTGGACGCCGACGACGTGCTCCGGAGCGGCCCGCCCGACCTCGGGTGACACCGATCCACCCAGATCCCCACCCTGTACGCCGTACCGCTCGTAGCCGAGCTCGTTCATCAACGCTGCCCACACGCGCCCGATCCGCGGGAACGTCCAGTCGTCGTCCGCCGTCGGCCCGGAGAACCCGAACCCGGGCAGCGCCGGGATCACGACATGGAAAGCGTCCGAGGCCTGCCCACCAAAAGCGACCGGGTCGGTCAGCGGCCCGATCAGGTCGAGGAACTCGACGATCGACCCGGGCCAGCCGTGCGTGAGCATCAGCGGCAGCGCGTCCGGCTCCGCGGACCGGACGTGGATGAAGTGGATCCGCTGGCCTTCGATCTCGGTGGTGAACTGCGGGTACGAGTTCAGCTCCTTCTCGGCGGCGCGCCAGTCGTACGTCGTACGCCAGTACTCGACCAGCGACGAAAGCCAGGCGACCGGTACGCCGGTGTTCCAGTCGTCGCCGGGAAGCGGTGCGGGAAGCCGGGTGCTCGCCAGCTTGGCGGCGAGTTCGTCGAGCGTGCTCTGCGGGATGTCGATGCTGAACGGCTTGATCATGTCCACAACTCTGTCACCCACCTAGGACACCTTCAGTCCTAACAACCTGACAGAATTGAAAACATGATCGAGACCTCGGCACGACTGCTGAAGCTCCTCTCCCTGTTGCAGCAACCCAAGGAGTGGAGCGGCACCGCCCTGGCCGGCGAGCTCGGCGTCGGGGTTCGGACGGTACGGCGGGACGTCGACAAGCTCCGCAACCTCGGCTACCCCGTCGACGCCATCCCCGGTGTCGCCGGCTACCGCCTCGGCGCGGGCGCCGCACTCCCCCCGCTGCTGCTCGACGACGAGGAAGCGATCGCGGTCGCCATCGGACTGCGGGCCGCGGCGAGCGGGACCGTCGCGGGCACCGAGGAGTCGTCGGTCCGCGCGCTGACGAAGCTCGAGCAGGTGCTGCCGTCACGACTACGCCATCGGATCGAGCTCCTCCAGCAGATCGCCGTGACGCCCTCGGGCGGTCCGTCGGTGCAACCCGACGTACTGCTGGCGGTCGCGGCTGCGTGCCGGGACCATCAGCGGCTGCGGTTCGACTACCGCAACCACGACGGTACGGCGACCACGCGGACGACCGAGCCGCACCGGCTCGTGCACACCGGGCGCCGGTGGTACCTGGTCGCGTGGGATCTCGACCGCGACGACTGGCGGACGTTCCGCGTCGACCGGGTGGAGCCGCGTATCCCGACCGGCCCGCGGTTCACCCCGCGCGACGTACCTGATCTCGCGACCACGAACCGCGGCGTCGCGTACGGCGGCTACCGCTACCAGTCACGACTGCTCGTCCAGGCCCCGGTCGAGCAGGTCGCGGACAAGTTCGCGCCGAGCGTCGCCACGGTGACGCCCGTCGACGCGACGACGACGCTGGTCGAGACCGGGGCCAACTCGCTCGACGAGCTCGCGCTGCACCTCGGCCTGCTCGGCTATCCGCTCGAGATCCAGTCACCGCCGGAGCTGATCGACCACATCCGCGAGCTCACGACGCGCCTGGCGGCGGCGATTCCGGCGTCCTGACGGGGCCACGCCCCTGTACCGTTCAGGCATGCAGGATCGCTACGTCGAGACCGTGCTCGGCCGGATCCGGTTGCGCGTCGACGGGTCCGGACCCGCGATGCTGTTCTGGCCGAGCCTGTTGATGGACGGCACGCTGTGGTCGGCTCAGGCCGCGCATTTCGCGGACCGCTTCCAGGTGATCCTGGTCGATCCGCCCGGGCACGGCGGCAGCGATCCGCTGACCGGGCCGTTCACGTTCGAGCAGTGCGCCGAGGTGATCCTGGCGATCATCGACGACCTGCAGGTCGATCGGGTGCACCTGATCGGCAACAGCTGGGGCGGGATGATCGGCGGTACCTTCGCCGCGCTGCATCCGGACCGGATCGGCATCGCCGTACTGATGAACGCCACCGCGTCCCCGGCCGGACGACGGCAGAAGATCGAGTACGGCGTCCTGATCCGCGCGGCGCAGCTGCTCGGCGGGATGCGCGGACCGCTCACCGGGCCCGTGCGCGACGCCTTCCTCGGCCCGACCGCGAAACGCGAGAAGCCCGAGGTCGTTGCCACGGTCAACGAACTCGCACGCAAGGTGGACATCACGTCGGGGCGGCACGCCGTCATCAGCGTGGTCCCGCGGCGTCCCGATCAGCGCACGCTGCTCGGCAAGATCCGGACACCGGTCCTGGTGGTGGCCGGTGCGGAGGACGCCACCTTCCCGGTCGCCGAGACCGAGGAGATGGCGGACTCCATCCCGGGCGCGAGGTTCGTCGTACTCGAGCAGTCCGCCCATCTGGCGGCACTCGAATCCCCGCAAGAGGTCAACGCCCTGATCGACGATTTCCTCGCCGATCAGAGCGCGACCCCGTCTGGCTGACGAATGGCTTAGCTGACGACAGCCCCGGTCTTCGGGTCCAGGATCACCTTCTGCTTGCTCGGCCGCCAGAAGTTGAACATGCCGGTCAGGCTGCCCGCGCGCTGGTCGAACGAGTGGTCACCGATCCGGCCGGTCCGCCAGTTGTCCTCGATGAACTTCAGGACCGAGGTCTGGTCGGTCAGCGAGTGGTCGACGTAGTTGCTCTTGGCGTACGGCGAGACCACCAGCAGCGGCAGGCGCGGGCCGTAGCCGCAACGGTCGGCGTACCCGCCGGACACCGGAGCCTTGCCACACGTTGCCGACTGGTCGAGCGCCGCGTCCTTCGAGCCGTTCACCGTCAGGGGCTTCACGTGGTCGTACCAGCCGTCGGAGTCGTCGTACGCCAGGACAACCGCGGTCGACGACCACTCCTTCGACTTCTGCAGCTGGTTGATCTCCTTGACGACGAACGCCTGCTCGTCCAGCGGGTCGGAGTACCCGGCGTGGCCG
This sequence comes from Kribbella soli, assembly GCF_004331345.1. Taxonomy (GTDB): domain Bacteria; phylum Actinomycetota; class Actinomycetes; order Propionibacteriales; family Kribbellaceae; genus Kribbella; species Kribbella soli. The sequence goes on from NZ_SJJZ01000001.1 coordinate 799,414, forward strand.
TCCTGGTACTCGCCGGCCTTCAGGAAGCTGACCGCCGGCAGGTTGTTCGACGCCAGGGCTGCGTCGAAGTCCGACGTGTCGTACTGGTGGTTGGCCTGGTCGGTGTGACCGATGGCGGCCGTCGAGGTCGGCGGCAGGTGCTTCGGGTTCGCCGTCGACTTGTAGTACTGGAACGGCTCGTGGTGCGGGCTGTAGTCGTTCGCCGCGATACCGCCGATGTTGGCGTGCTGCGCGCCGCAGACTGCCTTGCCGTCGACCGTGCTGGTCGGCTTGAAGCCGCCCTGGAACCAGCCCCAGGTGACGTTGCGCTGGTTCAGCAGGTCACCGATGTTCTGCCCGTGCATCCCGGCCAGGTTGTTGGTCGACTTGCCGTTGTTGTTCGAGCAGTCGTCGTAGATCGGGTCGGGGTCGTTGGTGATGGTGCCGATCCCGTTCTGGTCCGGCGACTGTACGGCGTACGCGTCGGTGGTCGGCTGCCCCGTCTTCGGGTCGTAGGCCTGACCGCCGTGGGTCTGCCCGGAGATCAGGTTCAGCGCGCCCGGGGTCGACGGGCCGTACACCGTGTCGAACGAGTTGTCGCTCATCGCGTAGTGCTGGGCGTAGTTCCACAGCCCGGTGACGGTGTTGCCGTCGTAGTAGTCCATCACCAGGCCCGGCTCGCCGAACAGCACCGGCTGACCGGTGCACTTGTCGGTCTCGGTGTTCTCGACGAACTTGTCCAGCTTGCCGCCGTTGACCGCCTTCTGCTCCGGCCCATAGCCGTGGTTCTGGTCGCAGGTCAGCGCCTGCGACGGGGCCAGCCGCTTCGGGTTGTAGGCGTTCGGGTTGTCCGTCAGCAGCTTCTTGGACAGACCGTTCACCTTGGGCGTGTGCCGGGCCGCCGTGAACGGCGTACCGTCCGCGTTGGTCGCGTTCGGGTACGTCCCGAAGTAGTGGTCGAACGAGATGTTCTCGCCAAAGATCACCACCACGTGCTTGATCGGCGTGGTCGTCCCCGCCGGATGGTACGAAGCGGCGTCTGCCGCTGTGAACGCCGCGCCGGCGTTGGTCACCTGCTGGGCGGCGCCGGGGGCGCCACAGGCGGCCAGCAACAACCCCGTCGCGGCCGCGACGGCCGTGGCGGCGACAGGAAGTCTTGCGCGCATGCCTTCTCCTCCTGAATAACTCATCCGAGCAACGACCGCGCGAAGTGGTCGTTGCCGTCCCGAACACCGGGAAGCACGAAGAAATAGCCGCCGCCGACCGGCCGGATGTAGTCGACGAGAGGCTCGTCGGCCAGCCTGGTCTGCACGGCCTCGAACTGCCGGGCGATGTCCTGCTGGTAAGCGCAGAACAGCAGCCCCATGTCCAGGTCACCGACCGCGTCGGTGCCCTTGTCGTAGTTGTAGCCGCGGCGCAGGAACTGGCTGGCCGCGGTGTCCGCGGTGCGCGGGTTGGCCCTGCGGATGTGACTGGTCAGCGGAATCGCCCCGCCGGTCGGATCGGCCGGGTAGTTCGGGAGGTCGGTCTCGCTGCTGCCGTCCAGCGGCGCACCGGAGTCCCGGCGCCGGCCGAACATGTTCTCCTGCTCGCCGACCGACACCCGGTCCCAGAACTCGACCAGCATCCGGATCTGCCGCAGCACCTGGTAGCTGCCGCCCTCGGTCCAGGCCGGCTCGCCGTTGCCCTTGCCCACCCACACGAGCTTGTCGTGGTCGGCCGACGCCGGTTTGACGATGCCGTCCTTGAAGCCCATCAGGTTGCGCGGCGCGCCGGCTGGGCGCGGCGAGCTCTGGAAGCCGTCGACCCGCCAGCGCAACTGCATCGCGCCGCGCGTGTGCCGAGCGAGGTCCCGCAACGCGTGCAGCACGGTGTCGGTCTCCGACGCGCACAACTGCAGGCTCAGATCCCCGTGACACAGGCTGTCGTCCAGACTGTCTTTCGGGAACTCCTTCATCGCCGTGAGCTTCGCGGGCTTGCGATCCTTCAGGCCGTACCGGTCGTCGAACAGCGACGCCCCGACTCCGACGGTCACCGTCAGATCGTCGCCGGGCATCTCCGGCCCGAGTACGCCGGAATCGGCCGGCGGGGCCGTGATACCCAACGGCGGCAGCGCACCACCCGCGGTGAGCAGCCGCGCCCGATCGGTCAGAGTCCTGAACAGGTCGGTCAGCTCGCCCCGGTTCGCGGCGATCACGTCGAACGACGCGAAGATCGCCTGCTTCTGCTGATCGGTGGCTATGCCGGCCTGATGTACGCCGTGGAACGGCACGGACGTCGGCGTCGCTGCGTCAGCGCGCATCCCAGTCGCTGCCACAGCACCGGCCCCGGTGACTGCGGCCGCGCCCGCCCCGGCGAGTGCGCCGCGGAGGAAGGATCGGCGGCCGACGTCGCTCATGACCCCCTCCGGACTTCGCAGATCGCGGCGACCGGGGCGAGCTTCTCCAGCAGCTCCCCCACCGCACCGTTCAACTGTTCCCGGGTGGTCCGGTCCAACTGGTCGACCGGTGTGTTCCGGTGCGCGGTCAGCAGCGTGCGCACGCGGCTCTCCCACTTCTGCACCTCGGGAAGGTCGGGGTAGCGCGGTTTGAGGACCGGGTCCAGGATGGCCAGCACGTTCGCCGTGCCGTTCAGGTTCGCCAGCGCGGTGTTCAGCGACGTACCGCTGCCTTGGTCGTTCTCGCCGGTCAGCTCGAACTGGAGGGCGTTCTCCATGATCTCGTGGGCGCGCAGCCCGAGATCGTTCGGATCCACCTGCTCGTTGGGCAGATCCTTCTGCAGGCCGTGCACGTCGGCGGCCAACTGGTCCGCGATCGGCTTCAGCCCAGAGGTCTTGTGCCACAGGCCTTTCTCCAGCGGATGGAAACCGTTGGAGGGTCCATCGATCTTGTCGGCAAAGTCTCCGAAGGCGTCGTACGCCGCGCCGAGCGAGTTGTACGCAAGGTGCGCGGACAGCCAGTCGGTGCGGGCGGCGTCCAGGTTGCCGGCATCCACATCGGCGCGCAGCTTGTCCGTCTTGAGTGCCAGGTCCGCGATGCCGCGGGCGACCCCGGCCTGGTACTTCTTCACCAGCGGCAGCATGTCGTTCTTGGTGACGGGGACGACGGCAGGACCGCCCTGCGCGTCACCCGCCAGCGTGACCGTCGGCCCGGTGATCGCGTCGGTGTCCTCGATCAGGCAGCGGATCGCGTACTGCCCGGCGCCGAGTTGCACGTCCATCGACGCGCTCGTGTTCGGACCCAGGCCTTCCACTTCGCCGTACACCTTGTTGCTGCGGACCTCGACGAGGTCGACCTCGGCGGCCGCGTCGCCGGTGTTGTGGACGACGAGCGTCTGCCGGCCGGTCCTCGCGTCGGTCCACCCCTGTCCGCATTGGCTGCGGGACACGGCGATCCCGGACGGGCGGCCGGTCGCGTCGGCGGAACCTTCCCAGGGCCGCCAGACCGTGACCCCCGCCGCTGCGCTCAGAACGACCAATGCGACAGCCGTCGGCACCGGACGGGGAGTGCGCACGACAGGTCGCTCCTGAAGATCGGCAATTTACATTCGCCGGTAATGCTAATCCTGGGATCGCCCGGGTTCGGGCTTGTTCGCCGGTCCGTCACGCATTGTTCGTCCGCTACGCCTACCGGTTCGGTTAGCGGCGAGCCGGAACTGAGAGCCGGCTGAGATCGGAGGCGACCACGATCTCGCCGGAGAACTCCGCCGCGGCCTCTTCGTAGAAGCGTTCCGGCTCGAGGTAGCGCTGGGAGAAGTGCGTGAGGACGAGCTTGCGGACGCCGCATTCGGCCGCGACCCGCGCGGCCTGACGGGCGGTCAGGTGACCGAAGCGGCGGGCCAGTTCGGCTTCGGACGACAGGTACGTCGACTCGATGACGAGCAGGTCGGCGCCGTCCGCGAGGCGCAGGACGTTCTCGCACAAGCGGGTGTCCATGATGAACGCGAATCGTTGCCCCGGCCGCAGCTCACTGACGTCGTCCACGTGCACAGTGCGATCGCCGAGGTCGAGCGATCCGGCTCGGTGAAGCCGGCCGACGTCAGGCCCGGTCACGCCGTACGCCGCGAGCTTGTCCGGGAGCATCCGGCGTCCGTCGGGCTCGATCAGCTGGTACCCGAACGACTCGATCGGGTGCTCCAGGCGCCGCGCCCACAACTGCCCGAACGATCCGACGGACAGCAGCCCGTCCTCCTCGATCGGCTCCTCGAGCAGCTCGGCCCGCTCGAAGAACGACGCGGCGTATCGCAACCGCGTGAAGTAGGTCTGCCCCGATGCCGGATAGTGCGCCCGCACCGGATGCGGTACGTCGTCCAGCGACAACCGCTGCACCACTCCCGGCACCCCGAGACAGTGATCGCCGTGGAAGTGCGTCACGCACAGCCGCGTGATCGCCCGGGCCGCGAGCCCGGCGTAGATCATCTGCCGCTGCGTCCCCTCGCCGGGATCGAACAGGAACCCCTCGTCGTCCCAGCGCAGGAAGTACCCGTTCTGCGTACGTTCCCGGGACGGCACCTGACTGCCGGTCCCGAGTACGACGAGCTCACGCAAGGGCAGCCACCAGCGTGGAGGACGACATGTTGCCGCCGCAGGACACGACCGCGACACGCTTCCCGGCCAGTTCGGTACGTCGTGCGCTCGCCGCCGCGAACGCCAGCGCGGCCGAGCCTTCGATCAACTGGTGCTCGGTGTCGATCACCGTCCGGAGCGCCTCGCGGATCGCGTCCTCCTCGACCAGCACCCAGTCGTCGACCAGTTCACGACACAGGTCGAACGTGATACTCCCCGGCTCGACGCTGCCCGCCGTACCGTCCGACAACGTCTGCCCGGCGTCGACCTGCACGATCTCGCCGGCCCGTACCGAGGCCGCCATCGCGTCGTCGACGGCCGGCTGCGCGCCGTACACGCGGATCCCGGGCAGGTGCTTCTTGAGCACCGCGGCGACCCCGCTGATCAGCCCGCCGCCACCGACCGCGACGACGACCGCATCGAGTGACGCACCGGCCAACTGCTCGACGATCTCGACACCGACCGTCCCCTGCCCGGCGATGATGTCCGGGTCGTTGTACGGCGGGACGTACGCCAGCCCGTGCTCCGCGGCGTACGCCCGGGCCTTGATCTCGAGCACACCGGTGTCGTTGCCCTCGGCCCGTAGTTCGAGACCGAGCCGGCGCAGCGCCGCGACCTTGCCCGGCGCGGCGTTCTCGGGCAGGTAGACGATGCCATGGCCCCCGAGTGTCGCGAGCGCGTTGCCGACGCCGAGCCCGTGATTCCCGGTGGACGCCGTGATCACGCCCGCCGCACGCTCCGCCTCGGTCAGCGTGAGGATCTTCGCCAGCGCACCGCGGGCCTTGAACGATCCCGTCCGTTGCTGGTGCTCGCACTTCACGAGCACCTCGGCGCCCAGCTCGTCGCTGAACGCGCCGTAGCGGACGAACGGTGTCGGCGGCAGGTGCTCCCGCAGGGCCGGCGCGACGCGCTCGGCCCGTGCGGCAGCTTCCGCGGGGGTCATCACTCCGCGGCGTTGAGGCTCGTGCCGAGGGCCTGCCAGTCGAGGACCGGTGCGGCGAGCTTGCTGATCGTTGCCAGCAGCCCCAACCGCGCGGCGCGGATCTCCGGCTCCTTCGCCATCACGAGGATCTCGTCGAAGAACGCGTTCACCGGCTCGACCAGGACCGACGCGGTGGAGACGAAGTCGCCGAGCCCGGTCGGCGCCTGCCCGATCTTCTGGACCGCCTCGTGCAGCACGACCTCGGCGGGCTCGGTGAGCTTGCCGGCGTCGTACTCCGCCTCGGTGCCTTCCGGAACGATCCGGCGGACCCGCTGGAGTACGGCGACCAGGTCGGCGAAGTCGCTGTTGCCGACCAGGCCCTGCAGGGTCTTCAGCGTCTCGTCCGCGACCACCGGGGCAGTTGCCAATGGCAACACTGCGGCGACCTGGAGGTGGTCGTCTCCGCGGTCGATCAGCTGCTGCTCGTACCGCCGAACGGTGAAGTCGGCGACCTCGTCGAGCGAGTCCGCCGGTACATCGATGCCTTGCGCACCGATCTCGTCAGCGGCCGCCTTCAGCCCGACCGGCAACGTGATCGCCCGCAGCTCCGGGTGTTCGCGGAGGATCGCGACCACACCGGCAGCGGCCCTGCGCAGCGCGAACGGGTCGGAGCTTCCGGTCGGCTTCGCGCCGATCCCGAACAGACCGGCCAGCAGATCGAACCGGTCGGCGAGCGCGAGCAGCGAGCCCGGGGTCGTCGACGGGACGGGGTCACCGGCCGACCGCGGCAGCTCCATGTCGTACAGGGCCTGTGCGACGGCCTCGGTCTCTCCGGCGCGCTTGGCGTACTCGCGAGCCATCGTGCCGGCCAGGCTGGTCAGCTCGACCACCATCTGCGAACCGAGGTCGAACTTGGCCAGTTCGGCGGCCCGCTTCAGTGTCGTCAGGTCGTCGCCGTCGAGGTCGACGGTGGACGCCAGCTTGGTAGCGATCCGCCCGATCCGGCCGGCGCGGTCGGCCATCGAGCCGAGCCGCTCCTCGAAGGCCAGCTTCTCCAGCTCGCTCTTCATCGACTCCAGCGGCGTCTCCAGGTCGGCCCGCCAGAAGAACGCGGCGTCCTCGTAGCGTGCCCGCAGTACCGCCTCGTTGCCGGTCCGGACCCGGTCCTCGTCGACCGAACCGTTGGCCACGGCAACGAAGTGCGGCAACAGCTTGCCGTCACCGTCGCGGACCGGCAGGTAGCGCTGGTGCTTGCGCATCACGGTCGTGAGGATCTCGCTCGGCAGGTCCAGGTAGTCGGCCGCGAAGCCGCCCAGGATCGGCGTCGGCTCCTCGATCAGGTTGACGATCTGGTCGACCAGCGCGGACTCGCCGTCGACGTCGACCGTACCGCCGACACCCTTCGACAACTCAGCCGCGGCCTCGATGATCTGCGCCCGCCGACGAGCCGGATCGGCTTCGATCCCGTGGATCCGGAGCAGGTCCAGGTAGCCCTCGGCCGACGCGATCTCGACCTTCGGCTGCGCGGCGGTCCGGTGCACCCGCGTCGTCCGTCCGGCCGCGAGGCTCGAGACGGAGACCGGGACGATCTCGTCGCCGAGCAGCGCGACCAGCCAGCGGATCGGGCGGGTGAACGACAGCTTGGCGTCGTTCCACCGCATGTTCTTGTCCGAACGCAGGCCCGCGACGATCTCGCTCAGTACGCCGCTCAACACCTCGGCCGCACCGCGGCCCGGATCCGGCTTGGTCACCGCGACGTACTCGACGCCGTCGACATCCAGGTCGTGCAGCTCGGTCGGCTCCACTTTCTGACCGCGGGCGAACCCGGCGGCGGCTTTGGTGAGGTTGCCGTCGGCGTCGTACGCGGCCGCCTTCTTCGGACCACGCACCACCCGCTCGGCATCCGGCTCACCGGCCTGGACGGAGGCGACGAAGGCGACCACGCGGCGCGGGGTTGCGTACGTCGTGATTGCGCCGTGCTCGAGCCGCGTCGCGGCCAGCTTCTCCTCCAGCGCAGCCTGCACCGCCGCGGCGGTCTTCGTGACCTCGGACGGCGGCATCTCCTCGGTGCCGATCTCGAAGGTCAGCTGCCGGGTGCCGGTGCTCGCCGGGAACTCGGTCGGCTCCTCCGCGGCCGGCGGCAGTTCAGCCAGGCCCAGCGGGTGCTTCAGCTCCTCGCGGCGCTCGGCCCACAGCCGCGACACCTCGCGGGCCAGGGTCCGCATCCGGCCGAACGCCTTGGCGCGTTCCGTCGTACTGACGGCACCGCGGGCGTCGAGGACGTTGAACGTGTGCGAGCACCGCAGGACCTGGATGTGCGCCGGCACCGGGAGGCGGTCGTCGATCATCCGGCGGGCCTCGTTCGCGTACTCCTCGAACAAGCGCTTCTGCGATTCCACGTCCGCGTCGTCCAGGTAGTACCGGCTCATCTCGTACTCCGCCTGGCCGAACGCCTCGCCGTACGAGATGCCCGGCGCGTAGGCGATGTCCTTGAAGTGCGAGACGCCCTGCAGCGCCATCATGATCCGCTCGATGCCGTAGGTGATCTCCACCGACACCGGGTCGAGCGTCATCCCGCCGGCCTGCTGGAAGTACGTGAACTGGGTGATCTCCAGACCGTCCAGCCAGACCTCCCAGCCCAGACCCCAGGAACCGGTCGCCGGGTTCGCCCAGTTGTCCTCGACGAACCGTACGTCGTGCGCGTCGATGTCGATTCCGAGCGCGGACAGGCTGTCCAGGAACAACTCCTGTGGGTTACCCGGGTCCGGCTTGAGCACCACCTGGAACTGGGTGTGGGTCTGCAGGCGGTTCGGGTTCTCGCCGTAGCGGCTGTCGTCCGGCCGCACACTCGGCTCGACGTACGCCACCCGCCACGGCTCCGGACCGAGCACCCGCAGGATGGTCGCCGGGTTCAGCGTTCCGGCACCGACCTCGGTGTTGAACGGCTGCACCATCATGCAGCCTCGGTCGGTCCAGTACTTCGTGAGCGCGATGAGCGCGTCCTGCATGGTGAGCACAACAAACCTCAAGCCATCTTCCGGGGTGGTGTTCGCCCGAAGTCTATTAGGCCGACGCCGGTGCTATCCCCCGGATTGCCAGCGTGAGCAACCGGTCGGCCTGAGCGGTGTCCTCGGCACTGGCCAGCGAGATGCCGTTGACCAGCTTCAGCAGGTCCTCGATCCGGACTTCCGCGGGTACGACGCCACTGCTCTGAGCGCGCTCCAGCAGCTTCCGGCCGGCCGAGATCACCCGCGCGTGTGTGTCCGAACCACAGTCCCCACTCATCACCAGCGCCGTCGCCAGACCGCGGCTGCTGGTCGCATGCCGGACCATCGCACGCAGCCAGTTCGTCAACGCCCGCAGGGGATCCGGATCGTCGAGCAGCTCGGTCGCCTGTGCACAGACCTCGTCGACGCTGCTCCGGAACACCTCCTCCAGCAACCTGATCCGGCCGCCGAAATGCCGGTGCAGGGTCGCCGACCCGACGCCGGCCCGACGGGCGATCTCCTCCAGCGACGCGTCCGCGCCCTGCTCGGACACCACCTCGGCCGCGACCGCGACCAGGCGGTCCCGGTTCCGCTGAGCGTCAGCGCGCATCGTGCCCGTCCCTTGACGTAAGTGGGGTGGTCCCCCATATCGTAGCCGAAGGTAAGCGGGGGGCCACCCCACTTAGATCGAGGAGACTTTGTGATGCGCATTGGCATGGCGTTCGGCGACGTCCGTGGACGGGCCCCGCTGACCGAGATCACCCGGCAGATCCAGGAGGCGGCCACGGCCGGGGTCGCCTCGGCCTGGGTGACGCACGGGGTGGGCTGGGACGCCCTCACCACACTGGCGGTCGCCGGCCCGACGGCTCCCGGCATCGAGCTCGGCACCGCGGTCGTACCGTTCCCCCAGCGGCACCCGCTCGTACTCGCGAAGCAGGCACTGACCGTGCAGGCGGCGATCGGCAACCGGCTCACCCTCGGCATCGGCGCCGGCATCGCCCGGATGGTCAGCACGATGTACGGGCTGCCCACCGATCGACCGACGCGACGGATGCGTGAGTACCTCGAAGTACTGCGGCCGCTGCTCCGCGGCGAGACGGTCGACCATCACGGCGAGACGTACACGGCCGTCGGTGCGATCGACCTTCCCGGGACCGAGGCTCCGTCCGTACTGCTCGCGGCGCTCGGCCCCGCGATGTTGAAGGTCGCGGGCGAGCTCGCCGACGGCACGATCACCTGGATGACCGGACCCCAGACACTCAGCAAGCACGTCGTACCGTCGATCACCCGAGCGTCCGGGAGCCGCACCCCGCGCATCGTGGCGGGGCTTGGTGTGTGTCTCACGTCCGCCGAGGACGCCGTACGAGCACGGTTCGCCGAGCAGTTCGGGCTGGCCGGGCAGGTCCCGGAGTACCGCGCGATGCTCGACCGGGAAGGTGTCGACGGGCCGGCCGACGTACTGATCGTCGGCGACGAGGGCTCGATCGCGAAGCAACTCGCCCAGATCGGCGACACCGGCGTGACCGACCTGATGCTGGCACCGATCGGTACGCCGGAGGAGCAGGACCGGACGACCGCCCTTCTGTCTACAGTGGTGCGGTGACCTCGCCCAGACATGCGGCGGTAGTTCGCTAGTTCCGTCGTCCGCTCCCCGATGCCGATCCGGCGTTCGGGTGAGCCGTGCTGCCCATCTTCGCTTCGCACCGGCAGGGACGACTCTTGCACCAGGTCATCACGATCGACGACTCCATCTCCGCGGATCGGGCGCTGCGCCTGATCAGACGCGGATCGACACTTCACTGGGAGGGTGATTTCCAGAACGCCAAGCAACTCCTCGCCGCCCTCGGCCGCCGACTCCCGGCGCCGAGCGGCGGAACATTCCACGACCAGCGCCGACACCAGGCAGAACGGGTCCGCGTCCTGAACTCGTTGCTGGTTCCGCTCATCGACCACCGCATCACGCTGCGCCGCGCACCCGACGTACGGACAGCCTGTCGTGAGGCCTACGGCGCGCCCGACGGCGAGCGGTGGGTGCCACTGCGGGAGTTGCTGGGGGTGATCGGCGCGCACCAGCTCCGGCTCCGCGGCGTCTTCGTACCGGCCCTCGGCGAGCGCATCCACCCCCACTACAGCGTCTTCGCCCCCACCAGATCGGAGTACGCCGACCTCGTCGCTGACTGCCCGTTGCCGACCGGAAACACGGCGTTCGACATCGGCACCGGGACTGGACTGCTCGCCGCGATTCTGTCCAGGCGAGGCCTTCGTCGGGTAGTTGCCACGGACAACAACCCGCGGGCAATCGCGTGCGCCCGCGAGAACCTCCAACGACTGCAGGTGAACGCCACGATCGTCGAGACCGATCTGTTCCCGCCGGGGCGGGCGGATCTGATCGTCTGCAACCCGCCGTGGATCCCCGTGCCGCCGACAACCCTCCTCGACCAGGCCGTGTACGACGCGGACGGACGAATGCTCCGCGCGTTTCTCGGAACCGTCCGCGAACACCTCGAACCGGGCGGCGAAGTGTGGTTGATTCTGTCCGATCTGGCCGAGCGGCTCGAGCTCCGGGAACGGGGCGAGCTGCTGGAGATGTTTCGCGCCGGTGGACTGCAGGTCGCCGGGCGGGCCGACGTCGTACCTCGGCACCGTCGGGCGCGGGACGGCGAGACGACCTCATTATGGCGACTGCGGTCCACCGGATTCGTGTCTACTATCGGCGGGTGACGGTTACGGATGCGCACGGGGCGGTCGACGCGGTCTGGAGGATCGAGTCGGCGCGGATCATCGCGGGCGTCGCACGGATCGTGCGGGACGTCGGACTCGCGGAGGAGCTGGCGCAGGACGCGCTGGTGGCCGCGCTGGAGCAGTGGCCCGAGTCCGGCGTACCGAACAATCCCGGCGCCTGGCTGATGGCGATCGCCAAGCGGCGGGCGATCGACCTGATCCGGCGCAAGGACACCTATCAGCGCAAGCTCGCCGAGATGGGCCACGAGCTGGAGATCGACGGCGACAGCGTCGAGGACGACGTGGAGGCCATCCTCGAGGACCACATCGAGGACGACCTGCTCCGGCTGGTGTTCACCGCTTGTCACCCGGTGCTCACCATGGACGCCCGGGTGACACTGACACTCAAGCTGCTCGGCGGCCTGAAGACCGACGAGATCGCGCGCGCGTTCCTCGCTCCGGAGGCGACGATCGCGCAGCGCATCGTCCGCGCCAAGCGCAACCTGGCCAAGGCCGGCGTCGAGTTCGAGGTGCCGTCCGGGCCGGAGCTCCTGGAGCGGACGTCGGCGGTGCTCGAGGTCGTCTACCTGATCTACAACGAGGGGTACTCCGCGACCGCCGGCGACGACTGGATGCGGCCGGCCCTGTGCAACGAGGCGATGCGCCTGGGCCGGCTGATCGTCGAGCTGATGCCGACGGAACCCGAAGTACTCGGCCTGCTGGCGTTGATGGAGCTGCAGTCGTCCCGCGCGAACGCACGCGTCGGGAGCGACGGCGAGCCCGTACTGCTCCTCGACCAGGACCGCCGCCGCTGGGACCGGCTGCTCATTCGCCGCGGTCTCGAGGGCATCGAACGCGCCTGGGCACTCGAGAAGCCGCCCGGCCCGTACCTCCTGCAGGCCGCGATCGCCGCCTGTCACGCCCGCGCGACCGACCCCGAGGACACCGACTGGGCCCGGATTGCCGGCCTGTACGCCGTCCTCGCACAAGTGACCCCGTCACCGGTCATCGAGCTGAACCAGGCCGTCGCGATCTCGATGGCGTTCGGCCCGGAACGTGGACTGGCCGCGGTAGACCTGCTGGCGGACGACCCGTCGCTGAAGGACTACCACCTACTGCCGAGCGTGCGCGGCGACCTGCTGTTCAAGCTCGGCCGCATGGACGAGGCCCGCGCCGAGTTCGAGAAGGCCGCGGCTCTGACCCGCAACGAACGCGAACGCAAGCTCCTGCTGGAACGCGCCGCGGCCTGCTGACCAGCTGTCTACTTGTGCCGGCGGACCAGCCAAGCCATGACGCCGGCACCTAGGACCACGACTCCGCCGACGGCGGCTGCGGCCTTCGGGTGGCGCCTGCTCGTCGCGGGCAGTTCCTTCATCGCCCCAGGTACTTGCTTCATCTTCTGACCCGTCTGTCCGGCCGCGTCCGACATCCGATGGCCCGCGCTCGACGCGGTCTCCTTCATCCGGTGCGGAACGTTCAGCCGCCGGGTGAGTTCCTGAACGGTGTCGGCGAGGTGCTGCCGGGTGTGCTCGAGATCCTCGCGCAGCGTCTCGCTGTCCGTCATCGGCTCGCGATCCGTGGCGTTCTTCGTGGTGGTCATGCGATGCCCTTCCCTTCCGGCTGGTGTCCCTTGAGCGCTTCCAGGTCCTCGTGCACGCCGTCGACGGCACGTTGCGGAACGGGCGGAGTGGCACGGCTGACGTGCCGCTTGCCGAGCAGAGCGGCGACGGCCGCGATTGCGAACAGCACCACCGCGACGATCAGGGCCGACAACCAGGCCGGCAACGCGGTCGCGAGTCCAAGGATCGCCGCGGCGATCAGGACGCCCAGGCCGTACAGCGCGAGCGTGCCGGCTCCGCCGAACAACCCGGCACCGACGCCGGCCTCCTTGCCCTTCTCCTTCAGTTCGGCCTTGGCGAGCTGCACCTCATCACGTACCAACTGGCTGAGGTCGCTGGTCACCTCGCTGACGAGGCCACCGATGTTCACGCTCTGACCGTTCGGTCCAGCCTCACGCCGGACCATTTCCGGACGTGCTGTCATGACCGCCTCCCGTGCTCGGTTGCCCGCCCGGTACCCAGATGGGGCGAAAGCCACGCGACGAACGGCCGGCGAAGTGATCTGCGTCACATGGTGTCGAGTGGTCGTCCACCGTTCGACGCAGTGGTGAGATCGTCACCGACCAGGAGGAATCACCATGAATACCGTCGTATCGAAGGACGGCACCACCATCGCCTACGACCGGCGCGGGAACGGGCCGGCGCTCGTTCTCGTCGACGGCGCGCTCTGCTCCCGTGCACAGGGTCCGATGCCCGACGTCGCCGAGGCGCTCGCGGACCGTTTCACCGTCTACAACTACGACCGGCGCGGGCGCGGCGACTCCGGCGACGCGGGCGACTACGCGGTCGAGCGGGAGATCGAGGACCTGGCCGCGGTGATCGAGGCGGCCGGTGGATCGGCGTACGTCTACGGCTCGTCGTCCGGCGCGGCCCTGTCATTGCGGGCGGCGGCGGCCGGGGTGCCGATCGAGAAGCTGGTCGCGTTCGAGCCGCCGTACGTCGTCGACGACAGCCGCAAGCAGATCCCGCGGAACTGGGTCGCCGACCTGCAGGCGCTCGAGCCGGGCGACGCGATCAAGTACTTCTTCACGAAGGGAATCGGGCTGCCCGGGATCTTCGTCACGATGATGAAGCTGATGCCGGCCTGGAAACCGATGAAGGCGATCGCGCACACCCTGCCGTACGACGCCCAGGTGCTCGGCAAGAACTGCTTCGGCGACCCGATGGACACCGAGCAGTGGACACCGATCGAGCAGCCGGTGCTGGTGGTGAACGGCGGGAAGAGCCCCGGGTGGATGAAGACCTCGACGCGGGCGCTCGCGGCGGCGGTGCCGGGCGCCGGGCACACCGAAGTACCGGGTCAGAACCACGTGATCAAGGCTGGAGCGATCGCTCCGGTGATCGCTGAGTTCTGTAAGTGACGGTCGCCCACGCCATCACAATCGCGCCCGCCGGCCCCGCGTGAGCGGGGAACCGGCGGGCGCGATGAATTGTGATGGCCTGGGCGTCCGCGGTGGATCAGGCGCCGGTGATCAGGGCGCCGGCGCCGGAGCGGGCCGCGTCGAAGCGAGCCTGGGCGTCCGCCCAGTTCACGACGTTCCACCACGCCTTGACGTAGTCGGGCTTCACGTTCTTGTACTGCAGGTAGAACGCGTGCTCCCACATGTCCAGCATCGCGATCGGGATCTGGCCGGCCGGCAGGTTGCCCTGCTGGTCGTAGAGCTGGTGGATCAGCAGCTGACCACCCAGCGCGTCCCAGCCGAGAATCGCCCAGCCGGAGCCCTGGATCGTGGTCGCGCTCGCGGTGAAGTTGGCCTGGAAGGAGTCGAACGACCCGAAGAACTCGTCGATCGCCGCACCCAGCTCGCCGTCCGGCTTGTCGCCACCGTCCGGCGACAGGTTCTTCCAGAAGATCGAGTGGTTCACGTGCCCACCGAGGTTGAAGGCAAGCGTCTTCTCCAGCCCGACGATCGCGCCGAAGTCACCCTTGTCGCGGGCCTCGGCCAGCTTGTCCAGGGTGTCGTTCAGACCCTTCACGTAGGTCGCGTGGTGCTTGTCGTGGTGCAGCTCCATGATCTCGCCCGCGATGCTCGGCGCGAGCGCGCTGTAGTCGTAGGGGAGGTCGGGAAGCGTGTACGTGGTCAACTCTGCTCCTTCGTCGGGGCCCCGCGAGGGCCGATATCTGCGATGTCCTGGGTCAGCGACACCAGCTTGAAACTTCAACCACGGTTGAGGTCAAGACGCCACGCTGGCGAACGCAGCAGACCGGTGCCCGGCGCGACCGCTTTCACACCCCAGCGCACGCACCGGACACCCCCAGCTTCACATACTCCACCCGACGACCCACGGGCGAGTCTCACCTCCGCGGCTGGACGGCTCCCAGCAGGGCGCGCAGAGCGTCGGCGAAGGCCTCGGGGTGGTCGACAAAGCCGGTGTGGTCGCCCGGGAAGCGGGTCGGCTTGAGGCCCAGGCGGTCGGCGAGGGCGGTGGAGGTCCGGTCGCAGAGCTGACCGGTGGATTCCTCGCCGATTCCGACCACGATGTCGGCGGCGCGCAGCTTGTCGACGTCCGGGAGCCAGGTGATCGACTCGCGCATCTCATGGCCGAACCAGAACCGCTCCGTCGCCTCCTGCTCGGGGTCGCGCTCACCGCCGAACATCATCTCCACGACCTCGTCGGGCAGGTGGATGTTCGCCAGCGCGAAGAACTGCTTCCAGGCACCGGTCACATCGCCGGCGAGGTAGTCGGCCATCAGCTTCTCCGACTTCGCGAGCACCTCGTCCGCGTCCGGGATCAGCCGGTCGAGCGGCGGCTCGTGCGCGATGACGGTCCGGACGACCTCGGGGTGGGACTGCACCAGCGCGAGCGCGCTCACCGCTCCCCCACTGGAGCCGAGTACGACGGCCGGCCCGGCGTCGACGTGTCGGATCAACGCGGCCAGGTCGTCGGCTCGCTGCTCGGGTCGCGACGTACCGCCCGGGTCGAGCTTGCTCCGCTTCACACCGCGCGGGTCCAGAGTGAGGACCGTGTAGTCGGGTGCCAGCAGGTCGGCCAGGGGCGTGAACGCGTCCGCGTCCATGGGGGCGCCGACCAGGACCAGCAGCGGTCCTGATCCGCGCACCTCGTAGTACAGCTCTGCGTCGGAAACCTTCAGTGTGTTGTTCATGGCACTACCACGAACGGGACTGCCGGCTATGGACAGTCAGCTCGCGAAGACGTCCGAATCCGGTCCGAAGTCGGCTTCCTCCACGACCCGGCGTACCTCGACCTCGGAGCCGAGCGCCTCGGCCAGCCGGGCGGCCCACTCGATCGCCTCGTCGCGGCTGCGGACCTCGACGACGATCACGCCGCCGATCAGCTCCTTGGTCTCGGCGAACGGGCCGTCGGTGACGGTGCGCTTGCCGGCGTCGACCTTCACCCGCGCGCCGAGCGAACTGCGGTGCACGCCCTCCGCGAACAGCAGTACGCCGGCCTTCGACAGGTCCTCGACGACCCGTCCGACGCCTTCGGCTACCTCCTGCGGCGGGAAGTTCCCGGCCTCACTGTCGGCGTCGGCCTTGTTGATGATCATGTAGCGCATCGCTGATGCTCCCTCGTCGTTTCGGTCGATCACTTACTCTCACGTCGAGCGGGCCACCACCAGATCGACACCCTGAGTTCAGATCAATTCCCTGGTCAGCTCGTACAGCTTGCGCGCGTTCCGCGGGTCGAAAGTCTCGAGCTCCGGGTCCACCGGTTTGCCGACCGCTCGCAGGATCAGGCGCTCGGCGGGTTGGGAGTCCATGACCGTGAGGGTGTCGCGGACGCTTTCCGACGGGGGCTTGGCAAAGAGGGTGGACATGAGTTTGGCCATGGTCCGGAGCGGCTGTGGCAGGTGGTTGGTGCCGCTTCGCGTGTACGGCGGTTGCACGCCGAGGTACTTCGTCCGGCCGTCCGGGTGGTTCTGGAGATAGTGCACCGCGAGCAGATCGTTCGCCCGGCCGCCGCTGAGGACCGCCTGCACCACCCTGTACTTCCTGGTGAACTGCAGGTCATCCCAGTTGACCGCGCCCTTGGTGATACCGGTGGCGCCGAGGTTCGTGATGATCGGCGTCTCGCCGCGCTCCAGCAGATCGGTCAGGCCGTAGCTGAGGATGAAGCGGCTCAGGTAGTAGAGCATGAACGTGCCCTCGAGCCCGTCGGGCGTCTCGCGGCGCTTCACGAACGGGAGCATCGCGGCGAGCACCAGCGCGTCGAGCGCGTCGTGCCGCGCGGCGACCTCCTTGATCACCCGCTGGTTCTCCGCGATCGACAGCAGGTCCGCGCGCACGAACGCGGCCTCCCCGTCGAGCGGTTCCGCTGCGCGCAGGAACTCCTCCCCGCGGGCCGGCGTACTGCCGACCACGGTCACGCGGGCCCCGCGCCGCAGGTAGTGCAGCGCGATCTCCCGTCCCATTCCGGTCGTACCGCCGGCCACCACGACGTTCTTCATCTCTGTCATCCCTTAAGTCATCGATCGGTGACTTAGACCGTAGAGGGCGTCCGGGTAACATGTCAACGATCGATGACTTGGAGGGCAGATGGCGCACAAGCGGGATCGGGAGGCGACCCGGGCCCGGCTGCTGGAGTGTTCGCGGCTCCGGTTCGCCCGGGACGGGTACGACGGGACGAGCGTCCGGGACGTGGCCGGCGACGTGGGCGTCGACCCGGCGCTGGTGTTCCGGTACTTCGGGTCCAAGTCCGGGTTGTTCACCGAGGCGATGGCGGGATCGTCCGCTCCCGTCGTACTGCCGGACGGGCCGGTCGAGGAGTTGCCCGCGAAGCTGTTGCGGCAGTTGGTCTTCGAGGACTGGTCGGAGTACGCCGGAGAGCATCCGCTGATCGCGATGCTCCGCTCGTCCGGTCACGAGGACACCAAGGACCGCCTCCGCCAACAGGTCTGCGAGGGCTATCTCGACGTACTGTCCCAGCTCGCCGACGGCAACGAGGACAAGAACCTCCGCACCGAACTCTTCGCCGCGTGGCTCCTCGGCATCGGCATCCTCCGCACCGCCGTCGGCACCCCCACCCTCACCAAGGCCACCGAGGAAGAGCTCCTCCCGCACCTCGCCGCGGTCGCCGAGGCGTTGTTCGGTCGACCCGTCCCGACGGAATAGCGGTCAGCCATGCAGGCAGAACCCCTCGTTTTGGACGTGAACACCCCGCTGCGGCCAGGTTCTGCCTGCGCGGCGGTCCGCGCAAACTAGTTCGGCTGGTCGCCGTTGGGGTTGTAGGCGCAGGCGTCGGCGAGGTTCTGGGTCGGGCCGGGCGGTGCGGTGGTGGTTGCCGTAGTGGGCTTACGCGTGGTGCCGGGTGTGGTCGGCGTGGTGGGGGTCGTCGGGGTCGGGGCCGGGGCGGACTCGAGGGCGTTCTCGACGGTGTCGCGGAGGGCCTGGTAGTCCGGGTGCAGGTACTTCAGGCGCAGCTTGTCGGAGTCGAGCGTGACGTTCGAGACCGTCCCCGACTTCACCTTCAGCGCCAGCTGCACCATCGCGGGCAACAGCTCCTGCGGGATGTCGGTACGCAGCAGGTGCCGGCCGGCGCGAGCGATCGCCTTGTACTTCGTGACCAGCGTCTGCGGATCCGCCGCGTCGACGATGCTCTTGATCACGCACCGCTGCCGGACCTGCCGCTGGTCGTCGTCGGCGCCGTACCGCCCGCGGGCGAACCACAGCGCGTGCCGCCCGTCGAGGTACTGGTTCGGTCCCGGCTCGATCCACTCCTTCGGCGGGATGTGCGAGCTGCTGACGCCACCCATCGCGACCCGCTCGTTCACGTTCACCCGGATCCCACCAAGGGCGTCGACGATCTCCGGGAAGCTCTGCAGGTTGACCTGCAGGTAGTAGTCGAGCTTCAGCCCGATCGCCTCGCCGACGGACTGTTTCACCACGTCCGCGCCCTCGTTGTCGGACGGTCCGAGGATGCCGGGATGCGCGTCCGGGACGTTCTGGTACATCGCGGTCAGCATCCACTCCAGCCGTCCGTCGAGGCTGAGCCCTTCCTTGCCGAAGCCGTTCGGGTAGTACTTGCGCAGCGGCGAGTCCGCCGGGAACGGCATGAAGGTCAGGTTCCGCGGCAGTGAGACCAGCGCCGTGTTCCCGGTCTTGGTGTCGATGCTCGCGACGATCACCGTGTCGGTGCGCACGCCCTCGCGGCTCGGTGCGTCGTCCCCGCCGAGCAGCAGCAGGTTGAGCCGCGGCTTGTCCTCCCACGGGTCCTTGACGTTGACCGTCGACGGCCGGGTCGCGCTCTTGCTCTCACCCTGTGCCTGGAACACGTCCTGCACCAGCGACCGCTGCGCCAGCACGCTCTGTACGCCGACCGCCGCCGGCGCCGCGATCGCGAAACACAGCAGCCCGACGAACGTCGCGCCGAAGGCCCGCCCGCCGGCCCCACCCGTTGCCGGGCGCAACGACCGGTGCGAGGCCACGATCACCACGATCCAGCAGAACGCGACCGCGCCGATCACCACCGACGTCATCAGCAGCCGGCTCGGTACGACGGCGGCCGCGAGCACCTCGTCCCGGCGGGTGAGCCCGACGTACACCACAAGCCCGATCAGGCCGAGGAAGAGCGTGAGCACGAACGCGCCGATCCGCCGGCGCCCGCCGACGATCAGTCCGAGTCCTGGGATCACTGCGCCCAACAGGGTGAACCCCAGCAACTTCGGCATCGACCGCGGCCGCCTCGCCGTCGCGCGTGCACTCCCCATTGGCACCCCTGTCGCCCCGTCGTCCCCTGATGCAAGTGTGCGTCAAGTACCCGCGCCCTTACCTCTTCAGACGTGTTACAGGGTCAATCGGTTGTCAAACGGTCAGATGAGCGCCGTTGAAGCCTTCGGTCTCGACGAGGGTGCGGACCACGGCGGCGATCCGGTCCGGCGGCGTCCACTTGCTGGTGTCGGCGTTCGGCATCGCGGTGCGGTTCGCGGGGGTGTCGATGGTGCCGGGCAGGATGGTGTTCACCCGGATGCCGTCGCGCGCGTACTCCGCGTGCAGCGCGTCGGCGAACGCGATCACCCCGGCCTTCGCGGTGATGTACCCGGCCGCCCCGGAGAACGGGCGCAGCGCGGCGCCGCTCGAGGTACAAACGATCGCTCCGCCACCGCCGGCGAGCAGATGCGGCAGGACCCCCTGGGTGATCAGGTACGTCGGACGCAGGTTGAGCCGGAGCTGCTTCTCGAACTCCTCGATCGGCGTCTCGTGCACCCGGGCACCGGACGCGAAACCGCCGACGAGGTTGACCAGGGCGGTGAGCGGAGCGTTCTCGTCCGAGGTGGCGAGCGCGACGACGTCCGCCGTACCGGCCGGGTCGAAGGGGTCGGCGACCACCGGGTTGAGCGCCGGGTCGGCACCGAGGCGAGCGAGGGATTCCTCGGACCGCCCGGGTACGACGACCCGCCAGCCGGCCCGCAGGAACTCGGCGGTCACCGCGACGCCGAGCGCGCCGGTGCCACCGGCAACCACCACAGTCTTGGTCATATCCGCGAGCCTAATCGGACTGCGGGGACTAAGTTGAGCGGTTGTGCGGATTCTGATGCTAGGTGGGAACGGTTTTGTCGGGCGCGCGATCGTGGATGACGCGTTGGCGCAGGGCTACGAGGTCACGTCGTTCAGTCGCGGGAAGAGTGGGTCGCCGCTCCCCCCGGGCGTGACGCAGCTGATCGGGGATCGGGAGACGGGCGACTATTCGGCGCTGCGGACGGGCGAATGGGACGCGGTCGTCGACACGAGCGGCTTCCGGACGCGGGACGTCGATCAGGCGATGGACGTGCTCGGGGACCGCGTCGGGCGGTACGTGTTCATCTCGAGCCACGCGGTCTACGTACGGGATCTGCCCGCCGGGACCGACGAGACCGCACCACGCCGCGAGCCGCTGCGCGATGCCGACGTACTCACGAACGACACGTACGGCCGGTGCAAGGTCGCGTGTGAGGACGACGTCGTCGAGCGGTACGGCGATCGCGCGACGCTCGTCCGCCCTGGTCGGGTCACGGGCCCCGGCGACTCGTCCGGTACGGCGCTCTACTGGATCCGGCGCGGCGCTCGCGGTGGACGGGTCGCGCTCCCGACCAAGCCCGAGGCGCCGCTCCAACTGGTGGACAGCCGCGACGTCGCCGGGCTGATCACGCGACTCGTCACGGACAACCGCGCCGGTGCCTACAA
Organism: Kribbella soli; assembly: GCF_004331345.1. Lineage (GTDB taxonomy): Bacteria > Actinomycetota > Actinomycetes > Propionibacteriales > Kribbellaceae > Kribbella > Kribbella soli. Next base: position 820,329 of record NZ_SJJZ01000001.1, read on the forward strand.
CGCGATCGGCCCTGATTCCACCATCGCCGAACTGATCCGGACCGCGGCCGAGCTGTCCGGCAGCACCGTCGACATCGTCCCCGTCCCGTTCGACGCCGTACCGCGCCGCTTCCCCCTGATGGACCCCGAGGCCGAATGGGGCGAACGCCGCCGCAACCCGGCCAAGGCCCGCGCGGCCGGCATGCCCGTCACACCCCTCCGCACGACGGTTGCCGACGTCCTCCAGTGGGACCACGACCGAGGCACCCCACCCCTCACGATCGGCCTCACCCCCGAAGCCGAAGCCACCCTCCTCACCCAGCACAATTTGCCTGGCTGACCCACCAATTTGCCTGGCTGACCCACCAATTTGCTTGGCTGACCCACCAACTCGGGGGTTCTACACCGTGGTTCCGGGTGTGGAACCCCTCATTTCGCTGGTTGACCCAGCAAATGCGGTCGGGGAAGGGTTACTCCGGTAGGGCGAGGGTGCGGCCGGCGTCTCGGGCGGCGTTGATGGAGCGGGTGAGGGTGTCTTTCAGGGCACTGGCCTCGTCGGCGAAGCCCTGGACGACGGACGTGTCGCCGACGGGTTCGGTGCGGGCGAGGAGTTCGATGTAGCGGTCGCCGTCGTCCAGCGCTGCCTCCGCGCGCAGGGCGGCGTCGGCGGAGCGGACCCGGTCGGCGTACCGGTCCAGGAGATCCACCTTGCGCTTGATCGCGTCCACCGAGAGCGCGAGGGCGCGACGCTGCGGTCCCAGTACGGCGTCGAGCTCGGCGGTCGCCATTCCGCGCGCGACGTCCTGCTGCCTGGCCCGCAGTACCGTCTGCTCGCGGAGCACCTGCGCGATGTCCCACAACTGCTCCGGCAGCACGAGCTCGTTCTGTACGTCGTCCAGCAGGCCACGCCGGGTAACCGTTGCCTCAAGCACCGTTTTCACGGCCCGCTGCGCCCGCCCGAGCAGCCGCGCGGCCGGCTCGTCGAAGTCTTCCGGCAGCAGGTACTTCCCGTGCTGCACGCGGACAGCCCTGTGCCCACGGTCCTCGACCGCCGACTTCACCAGGATCCCGCCGGTCGCGAGCGCCGCGACGCCCGCGAGTGCGACCGCGCCCCACGCCGCTACCGCGGTCGGCAGCGTCGCCGCCATGATGATCAGCGCCAGGATCCACCCACCGACGCACACCGCGATCCACACCAGCAACGTGCCGAACGTGTTGCCCGGCGCGACCGACCAGGACGTCTGCCGCTTCGGCCGCGGCGCGTCGGCCGCCACGAACAACTCCGGCCGGTGCTCGTACAACCGCCGCACGCCAACAGGCACACCCGGCGCGAACACAGGCTCCATTGCCACCTCCGGAGAAGTCGTCAGCACTCAGCGTAGCCGTGCGGACAGACCATCGAGGAAGACCCCGAGGCCGAATTCGAACAACTGATCCAGGTCGTACTCGTAGTCGAAGCCGTCGGCCAGCAACTCCTGGAACGCCGTCAGGTTCCCGGCTGCGATCATCGCCGCCAACTGGTCACCCTGCCGGGTGGCCCATTCGTCCGCGGTGACCCCGGTGTCCTGCTCGGCCTGCGCCTCGGACTCCATCACCAGCGCGATCCCCCGCACGTACGCGAACAGGCTGATCGTCGTCGACAACGCCGCACTCTTCTCGAACCCGCGCAACGCGCGCAGGATCGCGTCCGTGTGCGGCAGCAACCGCGGCACCAACTGCGGCCGGCTCAGACTGATCGCACTCGCCAGCCAAAGATGCCGCCGGTACGCCGCCCAATGCACGCGCGCCACGGCCGTCACCGCATCCCGCCAGTGCGCTGGACTCTCCCCCAACGGAAACTCCCCCAGCGCCGCGTCCACCATCTGCACGACCAGCGCATCCTTGCCGCCGACGTACCGGTAGAGCGCCATCGTCGACACCCCGAGCTCGGCCGCGATCCGCCGCATCGACAACGCCGCCAGCCCCTCGGCGTCCGCGATCGCGATCCCCATCCGCACGACCTCGTCGCGATTGAGATCCGGCACTCCATCAGGAGCGACCGCCGTACGCCGGGATCGCGGCGGCGGACCCACCACGGTCCCGACCCCCGGCGCGGGATGCACCAACTGGTCGGCCTGCAGCACCTGCAATGCCTTCGTCGCGGTCGCCATCGCCACCCCGAAGTCGCGGACCAGCGCCCGCGTCGACGGCACCCGGTCCCCCGGCAGCAACTCCCCGGCCTCGATCCGCCGCCGCAACTCGGCCGCGATCACCTGGTACGGCGCCTCACTCATGGGTCCCCTTCGACTAGTGCACGTACATCGTACGCGCACTATCTCAGATCGAGACCCGCTACTGACAGGTCAGCTAAGGTAAGGCTATCCTCAGCGCCATGCAGGAATCAGGCATCGTGGGGCTGACAGGCGACGACCTGCGGCTCGGGTACCACGGCCGCCAGGTGGTCGACGGCGCCTCGCTGCACATCGAGGCCGCGAGCGTGACCGCGCTCGTCGGGCCGAACGGCAGCGGGAAGTCGACGCTGTTGCGCGCCCTCGCCCGCCTGCACCAGCCGGACGCCGGGAGCATCACCTTCCCCGGCGGCGGCAACGCGCTCGACCTGTCGGCGAAGGAGTTCGCCCGCAAGGTGACGTTGCTGTCGCAGTCCCGGCCGACGCCGAACGGCGTCAGCGTCCGCGACGTCGTCGGGTACGGGCGGCATCCGTACCGCAGCCGCTGGCGCAACGAGGACACCGACGGTCCGCGGGCGATCGAGCACGCCATGAGCGTCACCGGAGTCACCGCGATGGCCGAGCGCGGCGTCGACGAACTCTCCGGCGGCGAACTGCAGCGGGTCTGGCTCGCCACGTGCCTCGCCCAGAACACTGGCGTACTCCTGCTCGACGAACCGACCACGTTCCTCGACCTGCGCTACCAGATCGAGATCCTCGACCTGATGCGCGAGCTCGCCGACGAGCACGGGGTCGCGGTCGGCGTCGTACTGCACGACCTGAACCAGGCCGCCGCGGTGGCGGACCGGATCGCGCTGCTCGATCAGGGGCGAGTACGCGCGACCGGCACGCCGGAAGAGGTACTGCGGGCCGACGCACTCACCGAGACGTACGGCATCACCATCGAGGTCGGCACCGACCCGGCCACCGGGCTGGTCAGCACCCGCCCGGTCGGCAAACACCTGACCCGCGTCACAACTATCTGAGGTCATCCTGATGAGACGAACCGCCATCGCCCTGATCGCTGCTGCCCTGTTCGGCCTCACGGCCTGCGGCACCAGTGAGCCCGCCGCAACCGACGACGCCAGCAACGCTGCCGCGCAGCCGGTGTCGCTGACCGACGGCCGGAGCAAGAAGCTCGACCTGAAAGCGCCGGCCACCAAGGTCGTCGCGCTGGAATGGGGCGCGGCCGAGAACCTGGTCTCGCTCGGCGTGATGCCGGTCGGGGTCGCGGACACCAAGGGCTACACGAACTGGGTCACCGCGGCCAAGCTGGACCCGTCGGTGAAGGACGTCGGCACCCGCGGTGAGGCCAGCGTCGACGCGATCGTTGCCCTCAACCCCGATCTGGTGATCACCACCACCGACGAGGCGGCGAACACGATCGCGCAGATCGAGAAGGCGACGCCGGTGCTGGTGATCCGCGGCGCGGATGCCGCGAACGCGATCCCGCAGATGAAGACGAACCTGGACCTGATCGGACAGGCGGTCGGGAAGTCGGAGCAGGCCAAGCAGCTGACCGCCGACTTCGACAAGGCGGTTGCCGACGGCAAACAGAAGATCGCGGACGCGGGCAAGGCGGGCACCGGCTTCACGATGGCGGACGGGTACAAGCAGGGCAGCACGATCTCGATCCGGATGTACACGACCGGCTCGCTGCTCGGCGCGGTCACGACCGAACTGGGTCTGAAGAACGGCTGGACCGGTGCCGGCGACAAGGACTACGGCCTCGCGCAGACCGACCTCGAGGGCCTGACCAAGCTGCCCGACGGCGCCTTCCTCTACATTGCCAACAAGAACGACGGCGGCGACGTGTTCGACGGCGACCTGGCCGGTAACGCGATCTGGAAGAACCTCCCGTTCGTGAAGTCGGGCCAGGTCCACCGTCTCCCCGACGGCATCTGGATGTTCGGCGGCCCGAAGTCCACCGAGCAGTTCATCGAGGCCGCAGTCCAGGCAGTCACCTCTTGACCCAGTTGACGGCGCCGGTGCCGAAGGTCGAAAGCCTCCGGCAACCGGTACGCAGGATTCGGGTCGCGGGCGTCTTCGTGCTCGCGTGCGTCGCCATCGTGGTGCTCGCCGCCGTACATCTGACACAGGGGACCTCATCGGTCGGCGCGAGCGACCTGGTGCGGCTGGTGTTCGGTCAGGGGACCGACAACGCGGCGAACGTACTGGTGGCCTCGCGGCTGCCTCGGTTGCTGGCCGGGGTGCTCGTCGGTGTGGCGTTGGGTGTAGCGGGTGCCGGGCTGCAGTCGTTGGCCCGGAATCCGCTCGCCTCGCCGGACACGTTGGGGGTGAACTCCGGGGCCTACCTCGCAGTCGTGGTGGTCGCGGCGTTCGGGGTGTCATTGCCGGTACTGCCGGCAGGTGGGGTCGCGTTCGTCGGCGGGCTTGCGGCCGCTGGTCTGGTACTGGCGTTGTCCGCCGGTGGATCGACCGGGCCGACACGGCTGATCCTCGCGGGATCGGCGGTTGCGATGGCGTTGGGCGGAGTGACGACGCTGATGCTGCTGCTCTTCCGCGAGGAGACCGTCGGCACCTTCGCCTGGGGAGCCGGCACGCTCGTCCAGACCGATCTGCACGCGGTCACCCAGATGGCGCCGGTCGTTGCCGTCGGCATCGTCGGCGCCTTCCTCCTGGCCGCGAACCTCGACATCCTCACCCTCGGCGACGACACCGCCGCGGTCCTCGGCGTCAACGTACGCCGGACGCGCGTGCTCACCACCCTCGTCACCGTCCTGCTCTCCGCGGCAGCCGTCACGGTCGCAGGACCTGTCGGTTTCGTCGGCCTGGTCGCCCCGGTCCTGATCCGGCTCCTCGCCCCGCTCGTTCCCGGTCTGCTCCGGCACCGCGTCCTGCTCCCGCTCTCCGGTCTCGCCGGCTTTCTCGTCGTACTGACGTCGGACGTCGCACTGCGCGCGGCGTTCGGCGGCCAAGCCGGTGTGGAGATCCCGACCGGCATCATGACGATGGTCGTCGGTGCGGTCGTCCTGATCTGGCTGGCCCGCAAGCATCGCGACTCCGGTCCGAGCCGCTCCCCCGCCGGAACCGGCAGCGGACTCCGCAGCCGCCGTACGTTCCTGCTGGTGGCCGTGGGACTGGTCGTTCTCCTGATCGCCGCCGTGCTCACCGCGATGCTCACCGGCGACGCGTTCCTGCGCACCGGCGACCTGGTGAACTGGATCAACGGCCGCTCCGGACGCGCGATCACCTACGTCCTCGACCAGCGCTTCCCCCGCGTCGTCTCCGCCGTACTGTGCGGTGCGGCGCTCGCGATCGCCGGTACGACGGTGCAGGCCGTGTGCCGCAACCCACTCGCCGAACCCGGCATCCTCGGGATCACCGGCGGCGCCGGGGTCGGCGCGATCGCCACGCTCATCCTGTTGCCATCAGCAAGCATCTGGCTGCTGTCCGGGGTCGCAGCGGCGGCTGCGGTGATTACGTTCGGGCTCGTCTACCTGATCTCTTGGCGCGGCGGACTCAGCTCCGATCGGTTGGTGCTGATCGGCGTCGGCGTCTCGTCGGCTGCGACCGCGATCATCACGCTGCTGATCGTCGCTACGGATCCGTGGAACCTGAGTCTCGCGATGACCTGGCTCTCCGGCAGCACCTACGGCCGGACGCTCCCGCAGGTCGCCCCTGTCGCGCTAGCACTGCTAGTCCTCACTCCGTTCATCGTGCACGTACGGCGTGATCTCGATCTGCTCGCGCTGGACGACGACGTACCGCGCATCCTCGGCGTACGCCTCGAGCGGACCCGCCTGCTAGCACTGCTAGCGTCCGCGCTCCTGACGGCAGCGGCCGTGTCCGCGATCGGTGTGGTCGGCTTCGTCGGTCTGGTCGCTCCGCACGCCGCCCGCGCACTCGTCGGCGGACGGCACGCCCGGATCCTCCCGGTCGCCGCACTCCTCGGCGCGATCCTGGTCAGCCTCGCGGACAGCCTCGGCCGCACGGTTCTCGCCCCCGCCCAGATCCCCGCCGGCCTCCTCACCGCCCTGATCGGCGCGCCGTACTTCGTCTACCTGCTCTGGAGAACGCGGGTGCCGGTGCGCTGAGCTCCATGTCAAGATGGGGCGCATGCTGCGCGAACTGCACCTCACCGGCAATCCGGACGCCGACAAGTTGCTCAACGACGACCCGTTCGCCTTGCTGGTCGGCATGCTCCTCGACCAGCAGTACCCGATGGAGCACGCCTTCTCCGGTCCGCTGAAGATCGCGAACCGGATGGACGGTTTCGACCTGCACAAGATCGCCGCGACCGACCTGGAGACGTTCGTCGAACTCTGCGTCACCCCGCCGGCGATCCACCGGTACGGCGGCTCGATGGCCCGCCGCGTGCACGCCCTCGCGCAGGAGATCATCGAGAAGTACGACGGTGAGACCGCGAACATCTGGCTCTCCGGCCGCCCGAAGCCGGACGGCGCCGAGGTGCTGAAGCGGTTGAGGGCACTGCCCGGATTCGGCGAGCAGAAGGCGAAGATCTTCCTGGCCCTGCTCGGCAAGCAGCGCGGCGTGGCACCGAAGGGCTGGCGTGAGGCCGCGGGCAACTACGGCGACGCCGGCTCCCGCCGATCCATCGCCGACGTCACCGACGCCGCATCCCTCGCCGAGGTCCGCTCCTTCAAGAAGGCCGCAAAAGCAGCCGCGAAGGCCTGATCGGCGCGACAGTTGCGCCCGGTCTGTTGCAGGCCGGACGCGGGAGTCAACGGGGATTTCCCTTGTACTCCACGCGATTCCCTGCGAAGTCCGCCGTACCGCCTTATGCTCCTTAAGGCGATGGGAGGAGCGCGGATGGATATCCGGGATCTGGATCGCAGGGCCGGCGCAGTGCTCGGGGAAGTCGTGATGCAGGTACGGGCAGAGCACCTGTGGTTTCCCACCCCGTGCCCCGACTGGACGGTGCGAGGGCTGATGCGCCACCTGGTCAGCCAGAACGAGGGCCTCGCCGCGGCCGCGCTGAACGGATCCGCCTCCGTCCACGTCTGGACCGGCGGCCGCCTCGGCGACAACCCGGCCGGCGCCTACCGCCGCTCGAACGTCCGGGTCGCGGACGCGTTCGCCGACGGTGGCGCATTGGACCGGCTGGTGGAGGTCCGCGAGTTCGGCTCGTTCCCGCGCCGGATCGCGCTGACCTTCCACCAGCTCGACTGCATCGTGCACGCCTGGGACCTGGCCCGCGCGATCGACGTCCAGTACAACCCACCGCCGGACATGGTCGAGCTGGCGCTCACCCTGGCCCGCCGGATCCCCGACACCGAGGCGAACCGCGGCTCCGGCTACGCGTTCGAGCGCAGCGTCAAGGTCTCCGGCACGGCCCCCGACCTCGACCAGCTACTCGGCCTCCTCGGCCGCAACCCGGAGTGGGTCAGCCCGCTCGACTAGCTCGTGTCCGGTGATCCAGCGCCGTACCGAGGAGGTGCTCGGTGCGGTAGCTCGGCGTGCGGGGGCGAAGGTCTCGATGCGGAGCATCGTGGCCTTTGCACCCGTGCGGCGAGGTGCCGTGCCGAGTGCCCCGCAGTAGGCGCTGGATCACCGGACACGAGCTCGGTAGTCGGGCAGGTCGATCGCGTCCGGTTTCGCCACGGCCGACTTCGCCAGTACGCCGGCCAGCAGCCGCGACGTCATCACCCGCAGCACGAAGTCGCGGTAGGCGATCCCGAACGCGCTCATCGGCATCGCCATCTTGATCCCGCCGGGCGGCAGCTCCATCCGCTGCTCGACGTACGCCTGCATCCGGGTCTGGTACGCCGGGAACGCGCGGACGTGATCGCCCTGCGCAGCGGCCAGCTCGCCCGCCAGCACGTACGCGCCGACGAGTGAGAGCGCCGTACCGTGGCCGGCCATCGGTGAACCGCAGTACCCGGCGTCACCGACGAGCGCGACCCGGCCGCGGGACCACTCCGGCACCTCGACCCGGCTGATGGTGTCGAAGTAGAAGTCGTCGGACGCGTCCAACCCGTTCAGGATGTGCGCGGTGTGCCAGCCGAGCCCCTCGAAGCGGGACCGCACCAGCCGCTTCTGCGCCTCCACATCACGCCGGTCATAGGTGAGCAGCGGCGACCGGAAGCTCAACAGCGCCTTCGCGAACCGCGGATCGCGATCCGGCCGCAGGCCGACCCAGCGCCCGCCCGGTGCGGTGTGGATCTTCATCCAGTGCTCCAGATCCTCCGGAGCCTCAACCGTGAAGTACGACGTGTAGCCACCGAGGTGGTGCACGAACTGCTCCTCCGGCCCGAACGCGAGCCGCCGTACCCGGGAATGCACGCCGTCCGCGCCGATCACGAGATCGAACCGCCGCCGCGTCCCGCTCGCGAACGTGACGTCGACACCGCTCGGATCCTGCGTCAGTTCGGTGACCGAGTCGCCGTACAGGTACTCCACCTCACTCGTCGCGTCGGCCAGGATCTCGGCGAGGTCGCCGCGCAGGATCTCGATCTCCGCGACCGGCCCGGCCCCGTCGAGCAGTTCCGCGGGCATCGCCGCGGCCTGCCGCCCGTCGGCCTTCACGTACGCGAGCCCGCGCTCGTGCAGCTGCCGCTCGCCGACGGCCGGCATCAGCCCCATCCGCTCGGCCACCACCCGCGACACCCCGCGCAGGTCCACGGTCTGCCCACCCGGCCGCGGCCCCGGCGCGATCTCCACCACCGTCGGCGCGAACCCGAACCGCCGCAACCAGAACGCCAGCGCCGGCCCCGCAATCCCACCACCGGAAATCAGCACAGTCTTCATATCCCAGCTCCCTCTCACTAGTGCGCGTACGCTGTACACGGTGCACTAGGTGAAGGGATGACGCCAGCGCGCACTAGTGCACCGGGCTGGGTGCACTAGTACCGCCCTGCAGGCAGAACCCCCGGATTGACGCCCTTCGACCCCGAATCGGAGGGTTCTGCCTGCGTGGCGGTTCGCTCAGAGCGTGAGAGCCAGACGGGTCGCTTGCTCGATGGCCCGTTTCGCGTCGAGTTCGGCGGCTACGTCCGCTCCGCCGATCAGGTGGACGGGACGGCCGGTGGCGCGGAGCGCGTCGGCGAGGTCGCGGACCGGTTCCTGGCCGGCGCAGACGACGACCGTGTCGACGGCCAGCACGCGCGCCTTCTCGCGTTTCGGACCGAACGTGACGTGCAGCCCTTCGTCGTCGATGCGTTCGTAGTTCACCTCACGCAACTGCTCGACCTGCTTGTTCTTCAACGCCGCCCGATGCACCCACCCGGTCGTCTTCCCGAGCCCGGCGCCGATCTTCCCCGCCTTGCGCTGCAGGAGATACACCTTGCGCAGGGACGGTTCCGGCTGCGGTACGGCGAGCGCGCCCGGAAGGAGCGTCGGATCGCCGACACCCCACTCCGCCTTCCACGCCGCGAGATCCGGCGAGGTCGTGGTCAGGAACTCGCTGACGTCCACCCCGACCCCGCCGGCCCCGATCACCGCGACCGTGTCCCCGACCGGTTTGTGTTCGCGGACGACTTCGACGTACGAGAGCACCTTGGGGTGATCGATGCCGGGGATCGCGGGCACCCGCGGCACGACGCCGGTCGCGAGCACGATCTCGTCGAACCCGGCCAGGTCGTCGACCCCGGCGCGGCCGCCGAGGTGCAGCTTGACGCCGGTCAGCTCGAGCCGCCGCCGGTAGTACCTGATCGTCTCGGCGAACTCCTCCTTGCCCGGGATCTGCTGGGCGATGCCGAACTGCCCGCCGATCTCCGCATCCGCCTCGAACAGCTCGACGTGATGCCCGCGCTCGGCCGCCGTCACCGCCGCCGCCAGACCAGCCGGTCCGGCCCCGACGACAGCGATACTCTTGGTACGCCGGGTCGGCAGCAACTGCAGCTCGGTCTCCCGGACTGCGCGCGGATTGACCATGCAGCTCGCCTTCTTCTTCGCGAACACATGGTCCAGACACGCCTGGTTGCAGGCGATACACACGTTGATCTCGTCGGCCCGATCGGTCGTTGCCTTGAGCACCCATTCCGGATCGGCCAGGAACGGTCGGGCCATGCTGACCAGATCGGCGTCACCGCGGGCCAGGACCTCTTCGGCGACCTGCGGCAGGTTGATCCGGTTCGACGTGACGACCGGGATCTTCACGTGCGGCTTGAACGCCGCGGTCACGCTGGTGAACGCGGCTCGGGGTACGGACGTGACGATCGTCGGCACCCGTGCCTCGTGCCAGCCGATCCCGGTGTTGATGATCGACGCACCGGCCGCCTCGATCTCCTTGCCCAGCGCAACCACGTCGTCCCAGGTCTGCCCGCCCTCGACCAGGTCGGCCATCGACAGCCGGTAGATGATCAGGAAGTCCTCGCCGACCCGTTCCCGGGTCCGCCGGACGATCTCCACCGCGAGCCGGCGCCGGTTCTCCGGGCTGCCTCCCCAGCGGTCGGTCCGCTTGTTCGTCCGCTCGGCCAGGAACTGGTTGATGAAGTACCCCTCGGATCCCATGATCTCGACGCCGTCGTACCCGGCCTCGCGGGCGAGTGCCGCACAGTCGACGTACGCCTCGATCTGTTGGCGGACGCCGCGATCGGACAGGGCACGTGGCTTGAAGGGGTTGATGGGGGCCTTCAGGGCGGAGGCCGAGACGCTGAACGGGTGGTACGAGTACCGGCCGGCGTGCAGGATCTGGAGCGCGATCCGGCCGCCCTCGGCGTGCACGGCATCGGTGAGCAGGCGATGCTTTCGGGCCTGTCGCCTGGAGGTCAACGTCGATCCGAAGGGCGTCAGCCAGCCGGTGCGGTTCGGCGCGTAGCCGCCGGTCACCATCAGGCCGACACCACCGCGAGCCCGTTCGGCGAAGTATGCCGCCAGCTTGGGCAGATCGCTCAACCGGTCCTCGAGCCCGGTGTGCATCGACCCCATGATCACCCGGTTCGGCAGGACGACATGGCCGAGATCCAACGGCTCCAGCAGGTGCGGGTACGAACTCATCGGTTGTCCTTCCGGAGGGCGTCGATCACCTCGTCGCACCAGGCGACGAAGGATTCCTCGGCGCGGACCCCGCCGCGCAGTACGAGGTACTGGTGCAGGTCGCGGCCGTGCAGCGTGCTCGGCTTCGGGAAGTCCCGTTTCTGGATCCCGCGGTACACCTCGAGCCGCGTGGCGTGCTCCGCCCGGTGCCGCTCGATCTCCTTGAGCACCACGTCCGCGGCACCCAGCGAGGCTCCACGCAGCTTCACCCCGAGCCCGTCGCGCAGTACGGCGGGATCCTCCGGCTCGGCCAGCCAGCGCGACAACTCCGCACGCCCGGCCGCAGCGACCCGGTAGACCTTCTTGTCCGGGCGGCCGTCCTGGGCAATCTCGGTGTGCTTCACCCAGCCCGCCTCGTCCATCCGCCGCAGCACCCGGTAGATCTGCTGGTGCGTGGCCGGCCAGAAGTACCCGATCGACCGGTCGAACCGCCGGGCCAACTCGTACCCGGACCCGGCCCGCTCGGTCAGCGAAACCAGAATCGCGTGCTCCAGCGCCATGACCCTGAGGCTACCTATGCAACCAGTTGCACTGCACCTGATTGCATCCCAGCTCACATCACTTGTCCGAACAAGCTTGGTGGAGTTTGAGAGAATGGTTGCAGACGCCAGCTATTGATCGGAGCACCATGGACGCGCAGGCCCACCCGACCAAGACGACGTTGCCGGGGATCGGTACCCGGTACGACCTGGTCACCGAGGCCGGTAAGCACGTGTCGGTGGTGGTGCACAACGACGGCCGGCGGTTCCTCGGCTTCCACAATCCCGAGGACGACGACGAGTGCCAGGCCACCGTCCCGTTAGGTCAGGGCGAAGCGGCCGCGCTCGCGCAACTGCTGCTCCCGGCGCAGCTCGACCCGGTCCGCGGCGAGATCGAGATCGACCTGGTCACGGAACACATCCCGATCACCGCCAAGTCGCCGTACTCCGGCCGGACGCTCGGCGACACCCAGGCCCGCAGCCGGACCGGCGCGTCGATCGTCGCGGTACTGCGGCGTACCGGGGCTACCCCGTCGCCGACGCCGGACTTCCGGTTCGCGATCGGCGACACCCTGGTCGTGGTCGGCACCCGTGAGGGCGTCGACGCCGTGGCCGAGCTGATCGCGGGGGGCTGAGCATGCACGAGAACATCACCGCCCTGCTGATCGAGCTGGGCGCGGTCATCCTTGCCCTGGGCATCCTCGGCCGGATCGCCGGCCGCCTCGGCTTCTCGCCGATTCCGCTGTACCTGCTGGCCGGGCTGGCGTTCGGGCACGGCGGCTTCCTGCCGCTGGCCGCGAGCGAGGAGTTCGTCGCCACCGGCGCCGAGATCGGCGTGATCCTGCTGCTGTTGCTGCTCGGTCTCGAGTACACCGCCTCCGACCTCGTCAGCACACTGAAGACGCAGTACATCTCCGGAGCGGTCGACTTCCTGCTCAACGCGTTGCCTGGCGCAGCCGTCGCGTTGCTGCTCGGCTGGGGTCCGGTCGCGGCGGTCGCACTGGCCGGCGTCACCTGGATCTCGTCGTCCGGCGTGATCGCGAAGGTCGTCGGGGATCTCGGCCGGCTGGGCAACCGGGAAACGCCGGTGATCCTCGGGATCCTGGTGCTCGAGGACCTGTCGATGGCGGTCTACCTGCCGATCCTCACCGCGCTGCTGGCCGGCGTCGGGCTGGCCGGCGGGAGCATCACGCTGCTGATCTCGCTCGGCACGGTGAGCATCGTGCTGTTCCTCGCACTCCGGTACGGGCGCGTCATCAGCCGGGCCGTTTCCTCGGACAATCCGGAGATGCTGCTGCTCGTCGTCCTCGGCCTCACGCTGCTCGTCGCGGGAATCGCGCAGCAGTTGCAGGTGTCGGCGGCGGTCGGCGCGTTCCTGGTCGGCATCGCGTTGTCCGGCGAGGTCGCCCACGGCGCTCGTAATCTGCTCAGCCCGCTGCGCGACCTGTTCGCCGCGGTGTTCTTCGTGTTCTTCGGCCTGAGCACCGATCCGGCAAAGATCCCGCCGGTGCTGGCGATCGCGTTCGGGCTGGCGATCCTCACCGCACTCACGAAGGTCCTCACCGGTTGGTACGCCGCTCGACGCGCGGGCATCTCGACCGCGGGTCGATGGCGAGCGGGCGGGACACTGGTCGCGCGTGGCGAGTTCTCGATCGTCATCGCCGGTCTCGCGGTCGGTGTCGAACCGAAGCTCGGTCCGCTGGCTACGGCGTACGTGCTGATCCTGGTCATCCTCGGCCCGGTCGCCGCCCGCTACACCGAGCCGCTCGCGCGCCGTCTCACCCGCAAAGCCGCCAAGCCGGCGGGGCCGATCGAGGCCCCGGCCGCGGAACGGCTGGACGACACCGCCAACACAGCCGGCTGAAGCTGGCCGACATTCCGGCGGTCAGCGGACCCGGTTGCCGGCGGCGGCCTGGTCGACGGTCTCGGCGATCCGGCGCTCGCGCGTCTCCGCGCGCTTGGCGAGCGTGATCCACTCGAGGATCGTCCGGCGGGCCGACGGCGAGAAGGCCCGGAAGTTCTCGTCCGCCCGCGGGTCGGCCGCCAGTGCGGCCTGCAGGTCGGGCGGGACGATCAGGTTCTGCGCGTCGGCGAGCAGATCCCACGTCCCGGTACTCCGGGCGTGCGCCACGAGCTCCTCGCCCGGCGGCATCATCAACCCCGCCGCGGTCAGTCGCTCGACGCGCTCGCGGTTCACCTTGCTCCAAGTGCTGCGCGGGTTCCGCGGCGTGAAGCACTGGTACGTCGTCCGGTCGTCGCGGCGGATCGTCTTGCTGTCGATCCACCCGAAGCACAGCGCATGCTCGACCGCGGCCGTGAGGTTCAGGCCGGCCGCCTCGCGGTGCACGACGAGCCAGACGGACCGCTCACTCCGGCCGTTGGCGGTCAGCCAGGCACGCCACTCGTCGACATCCGCGCAGTTCAGGGCCTCGTCTTCGTTCATGAGACCAGCATGCGCCGGATAAGTGCTCATCCAGTGAGCAGTTTTTCTCCGCGTTCGTGATCGAGCAGCGCCTGCTTGCGTTCGATGCCACCGCCGTACCCGGTCAGGTTGCCGGTCGAGCCGACGAGGCGGTGGCACGGCACGATGATGCTGACCGGGTTCTTCCCGTTCGCCAGCCCGACCGCCCGAGCCGACCCCGGCTTCAGGCCGAGCGTTTCCGCGAGACCGCCGTACGTCGTGGTCCTGCCGTACGGGATGTCCTGGAGCGCAGCCCAGACCTCGCGCTGGAACGGCGTACCGACGAGGTGCAGCGGTACGTCGAAGGTCGTGCGGCCGTGATGGAAGTACTCATCCAGCTGCTCGACCACCGCGGGAAGCGCCGCGTCGTCGCGATCACCGAAGCCCGACTGCTCCGGGCGGTAGCGCTGCCGGTCCATGTACAGACCGGTCAACTCGCCCGCATCGGTCCCCACCACCGTGAGCGGACCGAGCGGGCTGTCGACGACGGCGTACGTCACCTGGTGGACTCCCACTGCGCGCGGTCGATCCGGTAGAGCACGTGCCGCTGCAGCCGGTGGCCGTCCGCGATGCGCGGGTGGTCGAAGTCACCGGGCTCGTCGTGCACCATGCCGATTCGCTGCATGACGCGCTGCGACGGCACGTTCGGGACCGCGGTGAACGACACGATCTCGTCCAGCCCGCCCGGCCCGAACCCGTGCGCCAGGGCGGCCCGCGCCGCCTCGGTCGCATAGCCGTTGCCCCAGGCACCCTTCGCGAGCCGCCAGCCGATCTCGACGCCCGGCAGGAAGGGCGCCTCGAAGCTCGGCACCGACAGCCCGGTGAACCCGATGAACTCACCGGTGTCCCGCACCTCCAGTGCCCACAGCCCCCAGCCGCGCTCGTCGATCATCGGAATGCTCCGGTCGATCAGTGCGTCGCTCTGTTCCCGCGTCTGCGTCGCCGGGAAGTGCTCCATCACCGCCGGGTCCGCATTCAGCGCCGCGAACGGCTCCCGGTCCGAGTCGCGCCAGTTCCGCAGCAGCAGCCGGTCGGTGGTCAGTTCGGTCATTCGTCACTCCGTGGGGATCTTGTTGATCGCATGGTCGCCGGTGGCCCACAGGTACTGCACGGCGTACGCACGCCAAGGCCGCCACGCGCGGGCGTGGTCGGTCAGAGGTTTGGGGGCCTCGGGCAAGCCTAGGTCACGCGCGGCGTACCGGATGCCCAGATCGCTGGCCACGAAGGCATCCGGGTCACCGAGCGCGCGCATCGCGATCGACTCCACCGTCCACGGCCCGATCCCGGGCAGCGCGGCCAGTTGCTCGCGCGCGCGATCCCAGTCGGCGCCGGCGCCCAGGTCGATCTCACCGCGGGCGAGCGTCGCGATCAGCGTGGTGAGCGTCGTACGGCGGGACTTCGGGAACGCCAGCGTCTCCGGGTCGAGCTCCGCGAGCGCCTGCATCGTCGGGAACAGATGCGTGAGTCCGCCGGCCGCGTCCTCGATCGGCTCGCCGTGCTGCAGGACCAGGCGATGCGCGTGCGTCCGTGCCGCCGCCGTCGACACCTGCTGGCCGAGCACCGCGCGTACGGCGAACTCCTCGCCGTCGACCGTGTGCGGGACCCGGCGGCCGGGCGCCTTCACGATCAGCGGAGCGAGCACCGGGTCGGTGCCGAGCAGGTCGTCGACCGCGACCGGGTCCGCGTCCAGGTCGAGCATCCGGCGGCAACGGCTGATCGCGATCGCGAGATCGCGCTGGTCGGTGAGCGAGAGCTGGCAGGCGATGTGGTCCGGCATCGGCCGCAGGGCGACGACACCGTGACCGTGCGGAAGTCGCAGCGTGCGGCGGTAGTGGCCGTCGCGCCATTCCTCGACCCCCGGTACGCCGGTCGCGATCAGGTGACCGAAGAGGTTGTCGGGCGTCAACGGGGCGCGGAACGGGAGCCGGAGCGAGATCGTGCCGGGCGCGGCGGACGTCGTACCCCGGCGGGCTCGGCGGCGCAGCTCCGTCGGCGCGAGCGCGAAGACCTCCTGCACGGTTTCGTTGAAGGTCCGCACGCTGGAGAAGCCGGCGGCGAACGCCACGTCGGCCATCTGCAGCTCACTCGTCTCGATCAGCAGCCGCGCGGTCTGCGCACGTTGCGCCCGGGCGAGCGCGAGCGGGCCGGCGCCGAGCTCGGCCTGGAGCTGGCGTTGCACCTGGCGGACGCTGTACCCGAGCTGACCGGCCAGGCCCGGTACGCCGTCGCGGTCGACGACGCCGTCCGCGATCAGGCGCATCGCCCGGGCGACCAGGTCGGCGCGGTCGTTCCACTCGGGTGAACCCGGGCTCGCGTCGGGACGGCACCGCTTGCAGGCGCGGAACCCGGCCTGCTGGGCAGCGGCCGCGCTCGGGTAGAACCGCATGTTCTCCACCTTCGGCGGCACCACCGGGCAACTCGGCCGGCAGTAGATCTTGGTGGTCAGCACCGCCGTGAAGAACCACCCGTCGAACCGCGCGTCCTTGGACTGCACCGCCCGGATGCATCGCTCCCTACACTCGTACACGCCCTCCAGCATCCCTGCCGCCACCGACAGTTCCTAGCGGTTTTGCGACATGGAGGTACAGCGGTCGCGATTTTGCGACGCGAGGATCCGGTGGCCGATTCTCGCCAGCTTCGCCGTCGTCGCGCGGCTGAACTTGAAGGCATGAACGAACTACTTGGCAAGAAGGCTTTGGTCACCGGCGGTAGCCGCGGGATCGGCGCGGCGACCGCCGTCGCACTGGCGGAGCGTGGCGCGGACGTCGCGATCACGTACCACTCGTCTGCGGACGCCGCGGCTTCGGTGGTGAAGGAGATCGAGGCACTCGGGCGGCGCGGGTTCGCGTACGCCGTCGACTCGGGTGATGCGGTGGCGGTCGGTGACGGCGTACGTCGGGCCGCGGAATCCCTTGGCGGGTTGGACATCCTGGTCAACAACGCCGGCGTCGGCGCGATCGCCCCGATCACCGACCTCACGTTGGAGGACGTCGACCGAGTCATCGCCGTCAACGTCCGCGGGGCCTATGCGGCCGCGCAGGCCGCCGTACCGCGGCTGTCCGACGGCGGCCGGATGATCCACCTCGGCAGCTGCGTGACGGGGCGGGTGCCCGGTCCGGGGATGACGCTGTACGCGATGAGCAAGTCCGCGATGACCGGCCTGAGCACGAGCCTCGCCCGCGAACTCGGGCCGCGCGGCATCACGTCCAACATCGTCCACCCGGGTCCGATCGACACCGACATGAACCCGGCCGACGGCCCGTTCGCCGCCGCCCAACTGACCAACCTGGCCCTCCCCCGCTTCGGCACCTCTGCGGAGGTAGCCGCCGCCATCACCTACCTGGCCGGCCCGAACGCCACATACATCACCGGCACCGCCCTAACCATCGACGGCGGCCACACCGCCTAACGCACCCAAGAACGGGTAGTGCACCCCGACGGACTGCACCACGAACCCGGTGCACGGCGCACTCAAGCGCCCCAGCCCTCGCCTGCCGACCGTCCCGCTCCAGCACTACCCGTTCTTCCGCACGCCGCCAAACCCACCCGCCGCCTCACCAAAACCCGCGCCAACACGAAGGGATATCCCTCCGCGTTGTGGGTTCTCTGCTGGTATGCGAGGGGAGAACCCACAACAGGACGGGTTATCCCCTCGGGTGTCGGTGGGTGGGGTTAGCGTCGGGTGGGTGAAGTTTTCGGTGACGGTTGGGGCGGTGGGACTCGGGCGGGACCCGCGGGGGCTGGCGGAGCTTGCCCGGGTTGTGGAGGGGTCCGGGTGGGACGGGTTGTTCTTGGAGGACTACCTCGTCTACCAGGGGGACGCGGCCCAGCCGACGTACGACCCGTGGATCTGCCTGGCGGCGATGGCGATGAGTACCGAGCGGATCCGGATCGGGACGACCGTTACGCCGCTGCCTCGGCGGCGACCGTGGAAGGTGGCGGCGGAGGCGGTGGCGTTGGATCAGCTGTCCGGCGGGCGGATGATCCTCGGCGTCGGGATCGGGGACCCGGGTGATCCGTTCCAGGAGAGCAGCAGTCCGCGGGTGCTCGCGGAGATGCTCGACGAGGGGCTCGCGGTCATCGACGAGTTGTGGACCGGGCGGCCGGTGTCCTTCAGCGGGAAGCACTACACGCTGAAGGACGTGCAGCTGACGGCGCGGGCGGTGCAGGAGCCGAGGATTCCGATCTGGGTAGGAGGCAACTTTCTCGTGCCCGCCGTACGGCGGCGGATTCTCCGCTGGGACGGCTCCTGCGCGTACAAAGGCAGCACCGACGCACCCCAGCAAATCACGCCGGACGACGTCCGCGAATTACGAGCCGACAGCCGCCGGGATCTCGACGTGAAGGTGAGCGGCGGGGACCCGGCCGCGTTCGCCGAGGCCGGCGCCACCTGGTGGGGCCGGTGGATCCCACCACTGTCCGTCGCGGAGACGCGAGCCATCATCGAGCAAGGACCTCCGACACTTTGAACCGTTGACAGCGCGAAGGGCGTCGAGAGAGACTGCGGATGTTTTTAACGTTCAAAACGTCCGTGGGAGGTCGCTGTGGCTACTTTGAAGCAGGTCGCCGCCCACGCCGAGGTCTCCGTGCAGACGGTGTCGAACGCGTTGAACGCCCCGCACCGCTTGCGTGCGGACACGCTCGAACGGGTCAACCGCTCCATCGAGCTGCTCAACTACCGGCCCAATCGTAACGCCCGCAGTCTCCGCACCAGCGCGGTCGAGCTGATCGGGTACTGCGTGCCGAGCTGGCCGAACCACACGCACCTGGTGATGGACCAGTTCCTGCACGCCCTCTGCGCCGCAGCCGAACGCACCGGCCGGCACATCCTGCTCTTCACCGCACCGGGCGGCGTCGACGGTATGCCGACGTACGACGACCTGCACGCCCGCCGGATGGTGGACGGGTTCGTCCTGTCGCAGACCGAGACGCACGACCCGCGGCACGGCTGGCTGAAGGAACAGGACATCCCGTTCGTCAGCTTCGGCCGGGTGTGGAAGCAGACCACGCAACCCGGCCCGTGGGTGGACGTCGACGGCGCGGCCGGCTCCGCGATGGCCGTCCGGCACCTGCACGAGAGCGGCCGTCGCCGGATCGCCTTCCTGGGCTGGCCGAAGTTGTCCGGGCTGGGCGAGGACCGGCTCGGCGGCTGGCGTGACGCGTGCAAGGACCTCGGTCTGCCGACGACCGGGCTGACTGTCCGGTGCCGCGAGGACAGTATCGAGGAAGGCGCTCGCGCCACCGCGCGGATGCTCGACACCGGCCGTACCGTCGACGGGATCGTTGCCCTGAGCGACATTCTCGCGCTCGGCGCGCTCCGCGAGCTCACCCGCCGCGGCCTCACCCCCGGCCACGACGTCGGCGTCACCGGCTTCGACGACTCCCCGCTCGCGGAGGTCGTCTCCCCCGGCCTGACCAGCCTCCGGCAACCGATGGACCAGATCGCCGAAGAGCTGATCACGATCCTGACCGGCACCGTCAACGGGAGCCCGGTCGAACGTTTGTTGCGGCCAGAACTGGTGATCAGGGGCAGCTCGGCCCCTGGCTGATTTTCGGCGCTTCTCCCCGGGCGCCGCGAGAAGGAGGAACCGCCATGACTCCCTATCCGATCAACCGAACCCCACCCCGCCGGAAACCGGTGCGCAAGGTGGCCGGCGTCGCTCTGCTGGCCACCGCCGTCGTGCTGGCCGGCACCGCCTCGGCCACCGCCGGCTCTTCCGGCACCGCCGCAACTGGAGGAACCCGGGCGACGACACCCTCCGAACTCTCGGAGACCACCCGCCTCGCCGACCGCCGTTCGCTCGTCGTCGGCGACCGCGCCTACGCGATGGGCGACGAGTCCGGTCTCTACCCCGCCACCGGGTGGCACGTCCGCGGTGAGATGGGCGGCTTCTGGTCGCAGCCGATCAAGCTCCTGGACGGCATCTGGTTCGGGCTCGACGGGAACTGGCTCGGCAAGCAGGTGCCCGCCGCGAAGTACACCAGCGGCCACGGCTACAGCCGGATCGACTACTCCGGTGCCGTGAACGTACGCCGTACCGACTTCGTCCCCGACGGCATCCGCGCGACGCTGGTCGGCCTCACCCTCAGTTCGAGTACGGCGAAGACCGTCAAGCTCGACGTCGACGCGCACTCCGAGCTGATGCAGCCGTACCCGTGGGGCTGGACCAAACCGAGCGCCGCGGACGCGAACCTGCCCGACACCGGCGACTTCAGCGACGGCGCGCTCCGCTTCCGCGAGCAGGGCACCCCGTCGTACCCGAACGCGACCGCGCACGACTACGCCGCGTTCGTCGGATCGTCCCTGCGTCCGACGAGCCACCAACTCGGCGCGGACCACCGCGGACCGCAGAGCCCGGCGGTGACGTGCCCGGCCGACGGTACGACGCCCGCGCGGTGCGACGACTCGCTCGTCGGGAAAGGCACCGGCGGCCGGCTCACGTACGACGTACAGCTGGCGGCCGGTCAACAGAAGACGATCTGGTTCGCCGTCGCCGGATCCGATCAAGGCAGCCCGGCCGCGGAACGCGAGTACGGCAAGGCCCTGAGTAACCCGGACAAGTTGCTGCGGGCAAAGACTGCCGCGCGGCAGCAGATCGATGCGCAGTCCGCAGTGGACCTTCCTGGTGACCGTCTCCTGCAGCAGAGCGTCGAGTGGAGCAAGCAGAACCTCGCGGACTCGGTCCAGGAGGCGCGCAACCTGCAGATCCGGGACGTGAACGAAGGCAAGGACTACCCGGCACCGGTCGGGACGGTGCCGACCGCCCGCTGGTTCGGCGCCGGCTTCCCGGACTATCCGTGGCTCTTCGCGACCGATGGTGAGTACACGGCGTTCGCGGCCGTCGCCGCCGGTCAGTTCGACACCGTGAAGGAGCACCTGCGGGCACTCCGCGATGTCAGCGACCTTCTGAACAACCGCAGCGGCAAGGTCGCGCACGAGGTGACGCCGACCGGTGACGTGTACTTCGGCTCGAACCAGAGCGCGGGCAACACCGACGAGACGGTGAAGTTCCCGAGTACTGTCGCACTGCTGTGGCGGTGGACCGGTGACAACAAGTTCCGCGACGAGATGTACGACTTCAGCGTCCGGAACCTGCAGTACATCTACAAGACCCTCGACAAGGACAACGACGGCTGGCCCGAGGGTCTGGCGAATGTCGAGCGCGCGGGCATGGGGGTCGAGAAGCTCGACAGCACCGTGTACCTCGCCCGCGGTCTGCGGGACCTGGCCGACCTCGCGGCGTCCAAGCACGACACGAAGGTGCAGCAGTGGGCGACCGGCCGCGCCAACGACCTCGAGGCCAAGTTCGAGGCGCAGTGGTGGGTGCCGGCGGCGAAGGGGTACGCCGACTCGGTCGACGACCCGGCCAACCCGGCGAACGACAACACCCCGATCTTCCAGCGGCACTGGATCGGCGTCACACCGATGGAAGCAGTACTGACCCGTCCGGGCCAGACGTCGCCGCTCGCGTCGGCCGAGCACGCGAAGACCGCGCTCGACCAGCGCGAAACCTCTTGCTACACAGGGGAATTCGGA
This sequence comes from Kribbella soli, assembly GCF_004331345.1. Lineage (GTDB taxonomy): Bacteria > Actinomycetota > Actinomycetes > Propionibacteriales > Kribbellaceae > Kribbella > Kribbella soli. The sequence continues at coordinate 841,953 of NZ_SJJZ01000001.1, forward strand.
CTCTTCCACACCGGCAGCGGCCCGACGTCCGCCGAGGGCGGCAACCGCGGCGACGCGTGTGACCCGATCGTTTCCCAGGTCCAGAGCGAGCGCACCATGTTCGGTCTGAACACGTCGATCATGGCCGTTGCGGAGGGCAACTTCGGCCGTCTGGGCGTGAAGCAGCAGCAGCGGTACACCACCGGCAACGCCCGGATCCAGCTCGACCCGTCGGTCTGGGAGACACCCGGCGCGATGCCGGAGATCGCTCCGTCGCCGGACTCGCCGGCGAACATCGGCCGGCCGTTCTACGACCGCTCGATGGCGCTGCAGGCCTGGGGCGCGTACGGCATCCTCTGGCCGGTGGTCCACCAGCAGCTCGGCGTCGATCCCGATCTGGGACACGGGCGGATCGCCGTCGTACCGCAACTCCCGGAAGGCCAGCAGAAGGTGGCCGGTAGCAACATCCGGGTCGGTCGCGGTTCGGTCGACGTGTCGGCACGCCTTACAGGTAAGGCGTTGTCGACCGAGGTGACCGCGAAGGGCGTCGGCGCGGCGCTCACGGTCGGCGCCGTACTGCCGACCGGCGCGCAGGTGCAGAGCGTGGCGGTCGACGGTCACGCAGCGCAGTACAAGCTCGTGACGACGAGCCGTGGAACAGAGGTCCAGGTGCCGGCGCGCGGTGCGCGGACGTCACTGACGATCACTCTCAAGTGACCTGAGGAACCCCCCGGCCGGTGCGCAACCGTTCTGCGCACCGGCCGGCTTTGTCATGCCCGGTAATCGGTACTGCGGAGTCTTGATGAACACAAGAAGGCGGGCCCCTCCGAGTATGAGTCGGAGGGGCCCGCACAGCTGAAGGAAGGTGACGTCTCCAGCTTCCCGATACGGGTCCGTGGAGGCCGGCAGACCCCGTCACCGGTCTACCTCGGTGGGGATCCCCACCGCGAGGGCCCTCGGTTTCCGTTCGACCCGCCGCTCCGATCGAAGCAGCGTGTCGACCTTTCTACCGCTGTCGGCGGGCCCGGCACAACCCTTTCCAGGCAACAGTTTCGGTCGTCCACAGTGTTACCGCAGCCATCCACAGAAACCGTCCGAGTTATACACACCCCCTGTGCATAACCCCCTTAGCCCTTAGGTGGTTTGACTCCCATCGGTTGCAGGAGCCGGTACCCGCAGTACACGCCGAGCACACTGACCACGAGAACGGCGGGTACGGCGACGGCGAGTGGCGGACGGTGGTAACCGATGTTGTTGAGCGCGTCCGCGAGCCACTGCGCGACGAGCAGGAACTCGGCCGCCGCCGCGGGCACGAGGGCGAGCGGCAGCAGCAAGATGCCGCGCCAGGTTCCGAACCGGACGAACGTGATGCCGAGCAGCCAGCCCGTCACCTCGTGGGCGACGATCATCAGGAAGAACTCGGCGAACACCAGACCGACCTGCGACGTACTCGTGAACAGGTGCGGGTTGGCCAGTTTGTCGGGCCAGTCCTGCCACGCGTACAGAACGTGTTCCACCTGGTAGACCAGCACCCACAGCAGCGACGTGGCCGCCGCCGCGCCGGCAAGATAGATGCCTGCGGCAACCGAAAACATCCGGCGGGTGATGCCCTGGGAGATGAGCAGCGCGAAGTACGCCGGCGTGACGGTGATACCGAGCGCCATCGAGAAGTACTTCGGTGACTGGGTTCCGTAGTCCCACGCGCTGCTGGTGACGCCGTTGGCCAGGACCTGGAAGAGGACCCCGACGAGGAACAACGCGAAGACCATCACCGCCCAGTAGCCGAGCAGCATCGGCCGCAGACCGACCGCCAACGCCCGCAGCACATGCTTGAGCCGATGCCAGTCGGTAACACCACGCGGCAGTGCCTTGGTCTGGACCGCCGTACTCATGACTTGACCCCCGTGAGGTGGACGAAGAGATCTTGGAGGCCGACCGGGCCGATCTCCAGGCCGGCGGCGGTCGCCTGGGCGAGCAGCGCCGGGTCGAGGTCGCCGAGGACCGTGGACGACTTGGTGCCGCCGAGCCGTTCCTCCGCGAGCACGGTGAAGCCGCCGGTGAACTCGTCGACGGCCGCGGCCGGACCGACGATCGAGGCGCCACGCCCGCGAAGCGCGTCCACCGGCGACTGGGTGACGAGGCGGCCCTGGTCCAGGATCACGACCTCCTCGAGCATCGCGCTCACTTCGCTGACCAGATGGGTGGAGAGCACGATCGTGCGCGGCACCTCGGCGTAGTCGGCGAGCAGCATGTCGTAGAAGAGGTTCCGGGACGGCACGTCCATGCCCAGGTAGCTCTCGTCGAAGATCGTCAGCGGGGCGCGGCTGGCGAGGCCGAGGACGACACCGAGCGCGGATTTCTTACCGCGGGAGAGCTTCTGGATCTTCTTGTTCAGCGGGACCTCGAAGCGGTCCAGGAGGTCGCCGGCGAGGTCGGCGTCCCAGTACGGGCGCAGCGCCGCCGCGAGCCCGACCGCGTGCTTGACGGGTACGGCGTCCGGACGGTCACCGGACTCGCGGATCAGGCACACCCGGCTCGTCACGACCGCGTTCTCGTACGGCTCCTGCGCCGTACCGAGGTCGCCGCCCTCGATCAGCACCCGCCCCTCGTCGGGCCGCCGGAAACCGGCCAGCGTCGCGGCGAGCGTGCTCTTGCCGGACCCGTTCCGGCCGAGCAACCCGTGGATCTTCCCCGGCGCGAGACGCAGATCGAGCCGGTCCAGCGCGGGCACACCGGCGAACCGGACCGAGAGGTCCTCGGTCCTGACAGTCAGGGCGGCGGTCATCAGGCTTCTCCGTACGAGCGAATGTGCTGAACGATGTCCTTCAAGGGGATGCCGATCGCCTTGGCCTCGCGGATCATCGGGTCGACGACGTCGGCGAAGAACGAGTCGCGGCGGCCGGTGCGGAGCAGGTCGCGGGCGTTCGGCGCGACGAACATGCCGATCCCGCGCTTCTTGTAGAGCACGCCGTCGTCGACCAGTTGGGCGAACCCCTTGGCCGCGGTGGCCGGGTTGATCCGGTAGAAGGCGGCGTACTGATTGGTCGACATCACCTGCTCGTCCTCGGCCAGCGCGCCGGTCACGATGTCGTTCTTGATCTGCTCGGCGATCTGCAGGTAGATCGGACTCCGGTCGTCGAACACCATCCACCCCCTTCATCGGTTCATTACCTGAGTAACGAACCATAGCGCCGCACAGGTTCACCCGCCCGCGGAAGACTGCTGGAGCGACTTCTTCAAGGCCGGTACGACGGGACCGACGCGGACCGCGAGCTGAGCCAGGCGATCCTTGTGCCGGACCCGCTGCTCCTTGGTGACGACCGTGCGCAGATCCGCCGTGGACGCCAGTACGACGACTGCGGCATCGCGGAGGTCCACTCGCGAGACGAGCCGGGACGGTCGCAGGGTGTCGCGGGCGCTCTGCAGGACATGTCGGCGTACCAAAGGATGGCGCAGCGTGATGCGGGCCGCCGGGAAGATGCCGAGGACGCGATGCGGCTCGACCCTGATCAGCTGTGCGCGGGCGAGCTCGTCGCGAACCTGACGGACGGTCAGACCCGTCCGCCGATCGATCCAGTGCCGCCATCGCCGCGGGCCCGCCGCACGCAACTCCTCGAGCACTGCCGCGGCCACCGGGTCGACCGGCGCCGGCGCGGAGCCCGATCCGGCGGAGCGCGATCCCGGCGTCGTCACCCGCGCCCGCCCGCCGTCGTCTTCGATGTTCCCGCTGAGCTGCAGGTCGACCAGCACGGCCGCCCGCAACACCTTCCCCAGCTTCGGCCGGGCCGTCAGCCGACCGCGCTCCGGATCGTAGGCCAGCAGAAAGACCCTTGCCGCCAAGGAATTCGGGGCAGTTGCGTTGCCGAGCGCAACTGTCTTTCGCGGCCGAGCCGGTTGCCTGGCCGACGTCGAGCGTTCCGGCCGCCGCAGCGGCGTCACCACAGCTCTACTCATCGTTGTCCTCCTTGGACGGGCGGCCCGGGCGACGTTGTTTCGTCACGCCGGTCGGAAGACGGCCGGCGTCGGCCAGGGCACGGCGGAGCAGGTACTCGATCTGGGCGTTCGTGCTGCGCAGGTCGTCGGCCGCCCAGCGGGCGAGCGCGTCGTGCACCGCGGGATCCAGCCGGAGCAGGATCTTCTTCCGTTCGGCAGGCACCGCAGACTCACTGGTAGAGGGAGCCGGCGTTGACCACCGGTTGGGCGTCGCGATCGCCGCACAGCACCACCAGCAGGTTGCTGACCATCGTCGCCTTGCGCTCCTCGTCGAGCTCGACCACCTCGTGCTCGGACAGCCGGTCCAGCGCCAGCTCGACCATGCCGACCGCGCCCTCGACGATCCGCTGCCGGGCCGCGACGATCGCACCGGCCTGCTGGCGACGCAGCATCGCCTGGGCGATCTCCGGCGCGTAGGCGAGATGCGTGATCCGGGACTCGATCACCCGGACACCGGCCGCCTGCACGCGAGCACCGATCTCGGCCGACAGCGTCTCGGTGATCTCGTCGGTGCTGTCCCGCAGCGACAACCCGCCGTCCTCGGTGTGTACGTCGTACGGGTAGCTGTTGGCAATGTGCCGTACGGCGGTCTCGGTCTGGATCGCCACGAACTCGACGAAATCGTCCACCTCGAACATCGCCTGCGCGGTGTCCTCGACCTGCCACACCACGACCGCGGCGATCTCGATCGGGTTGCCGTCGGCATCGTTGACCTTGGCAACGGCTGTCTCGTGGTTGCGGATCCGGGTCGACACCTCACGTCGTGTGGAGATCGGATTCACCCAGCGCAGACCGTCCGTCCGGATCGTCCCGGCGTACCGCCCGAGGATCTGCAACACCCGGGCTCGCCCCGGCGACACCGCGGTCAGTCCGCCCGCGACGATCAGCGCGGCCACGAACACCAGGATCCCGAGCGTGATCAGTACGCCGTTGCTGTTCCCAACGCCGATCACGATCAGCACGACACCAGCCACGGCCAGCACGAAGGCCAGCACCGCCATGGGCCACCCGTTCAGCCCCCGCCCCACGCGCTCGGCCACCTTCGGCGCCGGCATCTCCACTGCGACATCCACCATCACAAGCTCCTCTCGAATAGCTCGAAGGTAGCAAAGTGATATCACATTTGCAAGACAGCTCCGCGCGGACCGGGAGAGGCCGAGATCAGGGGAGGCGAGTGGCCAGGGACTCGAGGTGGGACTGCCAGAGGGCGGAGTGGGAGTTGGGGAGGGGGTCGATGGCGGAGGGGCCCCAGGCGTGGATGGGGCGGATGCCGTGCAGGGCGTTGACGAGCCAGGCCTCGGTGGTGTTCTGCAGGGCGTCGGGGGTGATCGAGTGCTCGGCGACCTCGATGCCCTGGTTGGCGGCGATCCGGCGCAGCAGCTGGGCGGTGACCGAAGGCAGCAACGGGCGGTCCGGCTCCGGAAAGCAGAGGGTGTCGTCCTCCCACCACGTGACGGCCGAGTACGCCGCCTCGAGGACCGTCCCGTCGGTGTCCAGCAGCAGGATCTCGTCGGCGCGGTCGGCCGCGGACTCCTTCAGCTTGCCGAGCAGCTCCAGGTCCGGTCCCTTCACCCGCGGCGCCGTCCGCGGATCCGGCCCGTCGTGGACTGCGACCCGCAGCCGGCCGCCGATCGGCGGCGCCGGTCGCAGTTGCACCGCCAGCTCCCCCGGCGCCTTCAGCTCGAACCGCGGGAACCACCGCCCGAACCCGGGCAACCGCGCGATCTGCTCGTCCCAGAACCGCTCCGCGGGCACCCCGGCCGCGGCACACGACCGGACGAACCGGTCCCGGTGCAGCTCCAGTCCCCGAACCTTGCCATTGGCAACCAGAAATGAATCCGCCACCAACAGTGTTGTCATTGTCCCCCACCTTGTCCGCCGACGGCAGCCGTTGCCTTCAGCACCATCTCGTCGTACTCCGCGACCGGGTCGGAGTCAAGCACGATCGCACCCCCGGCCCCGACCACGGTCTCGTCCGGCGTCAGCACCGCCGTCCGGATCACCACACTCAGGTCCGCCCGCCCGTCCACGGTCAGGTAGCCGAGCGCACCGGAGTACACCCCGCGGGCGCTCTCCTCGAGCTCGTCGATGATCTGCATGGTGCGGATCTTCGGCGCACCCGTCATCGACCCCGGCGGGAAGCACGCCCGGACGGCGTCCACCGCGGTCACGTCGGCGCGAAGCCGGCCGCGGACGGTCGTCACCAGTTGGTGCACGGTGCGATAGCTCTCGACCTGCATCAACTGCGGCACGTTCACGGTCCCGGGCACGCTGACCCGTCCGAGGTCGTTGCGGATCAGGTCGACGATCATCAGGTTCTCGGCGCGGGTCTTGTCGTCCTCGGCCAGCGCCTTCGCCGCGAGCTGGTCCTCCGCCGGGTCGAGGTCCCGCGGCGCCGTCCCCTTGATGGGCCGGCATTCGGCCCAGCCGTCCGCGTCCACGGTCAGGAACCGTTCCGGCGACGAGCTTGCCACCGCCAGATCGCCGTACCGGAGGAAGGCCGCGTACGGCGCCGGATTCGCGGACCGCTGCCAGCGGAAGAACTCGAACGGGTCCTGGACCGCGGGCAGGCGGACCCGGTTGGTCAGGTTGACCTCGTACGTCTGGCCCGCCTCGAGCTCGGCCAGCACCCGCGCGATTCCGGCCAGGTATGTCGCGCGGTCCTGCTCCAGGTGCGCCTCGAGATCCAGCCGCGCGATCGCGGGTACGTCGACGCTGCCCATCCACCAGTTCGACGCGGCCTCCTGCGCCTTGTCCAACCAGTCCTCGCCGGCGCCGGGCTCGTCGAGCGCCACCAGATGGGTGACGTCGCGGTCGTGGTCGATGACGACGAACCGGTTCGCCCAGATCCACAGCGCGTCCGGCGTCGGGGCCTCGTGCGCCGCCACTCCTCCGGTCAGCGCCTTCAGCTCGTAGCCGAAGTAACCGACGTACCCACCGCAGAACAGCCCGGCGAGCTCGGGCGGCGGCTCCGCGGCGCGGGCGGCCAGTAGCTCGTTCAGTTCGGCGAAGACGTCGCTGTCGGCCACGTCCCGGGTGATGACGTCGTCTGTCGTCGTACCGAGGATTGAAATCCTGCGGGCCGTGCGATCGGTCAGGCTGCCGTCGAGCCAGTACGCGACCGGCTCGGCGGCCAGCAGCTCGCGGTAGACAGTCTCACCGTCGAGCGCCCGGTCGAGCGTCCGGAGGGACCAACGCAGCGCACTCACACGCACACGGTACCGAGCCCGTGCCGATTCGTGGGCGCGGATCAGGACGTGGTCAGCGCCACCTTGGTCCGCATCGCGGTGATCCGGCGGATCGGGATCGCGACCTCAAGGCCGTCCTTGGACTCGGCGCGGTCCGCGAGCCAGGCCGCCGCGGTGTCCCGGCGGACGTCCGGCGTACCCGGGAGGTAGAGCGCGTTCACCAGTCGCATCGCGTCGTCCCGGCTGTGGATCATGTACACGTACCGCTCGCGCTGGCTCTCCATCACATCGAACCCCGCGTGCTTCAGCTGATCCTTCAGCTCGGTGATCTCACCGCCGGCCGGGAACTGCGGCGTCGACCGCAGCCGGGTGGTCAGACCGCTCAGCGTGCGGATGTCACCGCGCCGCAGCGGCCGTACGGCGGGCACGATCGCGGCCAGTACGCCGCCCCGCCGCAGTACCCGCGCCGCCTCGGCGAGCACGTCCGCCAGCGGCTGGAGGACCATCAGGCCCATCGAGCACGTGACGACGTCGAAGACCTCGTTCGCGAACGGCAGGTGCAGCGCGTCCGCCCGTACCTTCGGGCCGGGCGCACCGGCGAGCTGGGCCGCGTTGTTGTCGACCCCGACGACCCACCGCCCGTACAGCTCGCGTGCCACCGGCCCGTTGCCGCAGGCCAGGTCGAGCACCCTGCGGGCCTCACCCGAGACAGCACGGACGAGCCAGCGGTACGGCGTGTGGTCGCCGGCCACCGCACGTGACAACAGGGCTTCGGTACTGCCCGGAGCCGCGGTGTGGAACTCCCGCAGGTACTCCGGCCAGTTGATCGCATTCTCAGACATCGCGGCCCGAACCTACCGGCTGGCGACCCGGCGTGCCTCGCCGGGTGCTCAGCGTTAACGCATTGTTGACTGTCAGACTCTGCTGACGAAGATGTGACCAGCGGTCTCGTCGGTGATGACGCCGCCCGCCTCGCGGCTCCCGACCAGGACACCCTCGGCGTCCAGGGTGGAGTCGACCTCACGGCCGGGCAGCGCGCCCGCCCGCCGCAGGACCGCCATCGCGAAGTCGTCGGTCTGCACCGGCTCGGCGATCCGCCGCACCAGCACCCGCACGCTTTCCCCGGTGGCCGCGTCGAGCACCTGGTCCAGGGGCTCGACCCCGACCCGGAAGTCCCCGATGTTGCTGACCTGGTGGTCCTTCTGCAGCTCCTCCAGGCCCGGGATCGGGTTGCCGTACGGCGACTCCGTCGGGTTGCCGAGGAGCTGGAGCAGTCGCAGCTCGACCGCGTCGCTCATCACGTGCTCCCACCGGCAGGCCTCGGCGTGCACGTCCTCCCACTCGAGCCCGATCACGTCGACCAGCAGCCGCTCGGCCAGGCGGTGCTTGCGCATCACCCGGACCGCCTGCTTGCGGCCGACGTCGGTGAGCTCCAGGTGGCGGTCGCCCTCCACCTTGATCAAACCGTCGCGTTCCATTCGTGCGACCGTCTGACTGACCGTCGGACCGGACTGGTGCAGGCGCTCGGCGATCCGCGCGCGCAGCGGCAGGATGCCCTCTTCTTCCAGTTCGTAGACGGTCCGCAGGTACATCTCGGTGGTATCGATCAGCTCGCTCACGACAACCATTCTCACCTATTGAGGCAAGCCTTACCCAATTCAGCTGGGTACCGGGGCACGATGAGCACGGTGACAGCGGTGATGTGGTTCCGCCGGGACCTTCGATTGGGCGACAACCCCGCACTTCTCGACGCAATGACCCATGGCCGGGTACTCGGATTGTTCGTGGTGGATCCGTTGCTGTGGGGACGATCCGGCGATCCGCGCAGGGACCAGTTGGCCGCGTCGTTGCGCAGCTTGTCCGAGTCGATGGGTGGGCGGCTTGTCGTACGGCGGGGTGACCCGGCGACCGTCGTACCGGCGATCGCGGCCGAGGTCGGGGCGGCGAGCGTGCACGTGAGCGCGGACTATGCGCCGTACGGACAGCAACGCGATGAAGAGGTTGAAGCCTCATTGAAGTGTCCGTTGGTGCGGACGGGATCGCCGTACGCCGTCGCGCCGAGGCGGGTGCTCAATCAGCAAGGGCGGTCGTACCAGGTGTTCACGCCGTACTTCAAGGCATGGCTGGCGCACGGGTGGCGGCAGCCGGTCGAGGCGCCGGAACGCGTGCAATGGATCGAGGCGGAGAGCGAGAAACTGCCGGAGAGCTCGCAGGTCGCGGGTGAGCAGGCGGCCCTCGAGCGATGGCGGGCCTACGACGTTGCGGCGTACGACGACGAGCGGGATCGGCCCGATCTCGACAGTACGTCGCGGATGTCGATCCCGTTGAAGTACGGCGAGATCCACCCGCGGACGATGCTCGCCGACCTGGCCCGCAAGCGCAGCGCCGGCGCGGAGGCGTACCGTCGCGAACTGGCCTGGCGCGAGTTCTGCGCCGACCTCTTGGCGCGGCACCCGCACGCCGCCTGGAAACCGCTGCGTCCCGAGTTCGACCGGATGCAGTACGACGAACCGGGTGAGCTCCTCGAGGCCTGGCAGGAAGGCCGCACGGGCTTCCCGTTCGTCGACGCGGGGATGCGGCAGTTGGCCGCGACCGGGTTCATGCACAACCGGGTCCGGATGGTCGTCGCGTCGTTCCTGGTCAAGGATCTCCACGTGCACTGGAAGTTCGGCGCGCGCTGGTTCATGCGCGCGTTGCGCGACGGCGATCTCGCCTCGAACTCGCTCAACTGGCAATGGGTCGCCGGTTGCGGCGCGGACGCGGCGCCGTACTTCCGGATCTTCAATCCGGTCGGCCAGGGCCTGAAGTTCGACCCGGACGGCGCTTACGTACGGCGCTGGGTCCCCGAGCTCCGCGATCTCGACGGCCGGACGGCTCATGAGCCGTGGAAGCACGGCGGCGCCGACGGCTACCCGGATCCCGTCGTCGACCACGCCGAGGCGCGCAGCGAGGCGCTCCGGAGGTACGCAGCGATTCGCTCTTGACGCCCGTTTGACCGATACATCTATAGTGCTAGTTACATAGATGAATGGGGTTATCGATGATCGAGTTCCATCTGGACGGCCGGTCGGGGGTCTCGCCGTACCAGCAGATCGTTCAGCAGGTCCGGAACGCGTTGCGGCTCGGACTGCTGCGGGAGGGGGATCAGCTGCCGACCGTGAAGGACGTGGTGGCGGCGCTGGCGATCAACCCGAACACCGTGCTCAAGGCGTACCGCGAGCTCGAGCACGAAGGCCTGGTCCAGGCCCGGCCCGGGCGCGGCACGTTCGTCACCCGCACCCTCACCGACAACACGCTCGCCGCCCACGGCCCGCTCCGCCAGGACCTTCGCCGCTGGCTGGCCAAGGCCCGCAAAGCGGGGCTCGACGACGAGAGCATCGAGGCGTTGTTCCTTACCACCTTTCGGTCCGCCTCTCAGGAGGAGCACATAGCATGACGAGCGTTCTGCAGGCCCATGGGCTGGGGAAGAAGTATGGGCGGCGCTGGGCGCTGACCGATTGTGAACTGGAAGTGCCGGCTGGACATGTGGTCGGGCTCGTGGGGCCCAACGGCGCCGGTAAGAGCACGTTGCTGAATCTGGCGGTCGGGATGATCACGCCGTCCGCGGGGTCCGTCGAGGTGCTCGGAGGGCCGCCAGGAGCACAGCAGGCCAAGGTCGGCTACGTCGCCCAGGACACGCCGACGTACGCACGGTTGAGCGTCGCGGATCACCTGCGGCTGGGCGCCCGGCTCAACCCGGCGTGGGACGAATCCCTTGCACAGCAGCGACTCCAGCATCTTCGATTCGATCCGAAGCAACGTGCGGGCAGGCTGTCCGGTGGTCAGCGCGCGCAGCTCGCGCTCACGCTCGGGCTGGCCAAGCGCCCCGATCTGCTGATCCTCGACGAGCCGGTGGCGGCGCTCGACCCGCTCGCCCGGCGCGAGTTCCTCCAGGACCTGATGGAGGCGGTCGCCGAGCAGGAGCTGAGCGTCGTACTGTCCTCGCACCTCGTCTCCGACGTGGAGCGGGCCTGCGACTACCTGATCGTGCTGGTGGAGTCGCGGGTGCAGGTCAGCGGCGAGATCGACACGCTGCTGGCGACGCACTTCCGGCTGACCGGTCCGCGTCGGGACCAGAAGGACCTGCCGCGCGACCAGCATGTCGTGACGGCGAGCCACACCGACCGGCAGTCGACGTACCTGATCCGGACCGACAAGCCGATCCTGGATCCGGCCTGGACGGTCACCCAACTCACGCTCGAGGACCTGGTACTGGCCTACATGGGCCGCGACGTCCAGCCCGAGCGCCCGGTCCTGGAGGTGCAGCGATGATCTGGCTGACCTGGCGACAGTTCCGCGTCCAGCTCCTGGTGGTCGCCACCGTGATCCTGGCCGCGGCGATCTTCCTGGCGGCGACGGGTCCCGGCCTGCTCGACGACTCCCGCACACTGGCCGACAACTTCATCAGCAGCCTCCCGTCCCATCCGATCCAGATGTGGCTGTATCGCATCGGGCTGATCCTGCTGTACGCCGTACCGCCGGTGATCGGAGCGTTCTGGGGCGCGCCGCTGGTCGCTCGCGAACTCGAGAGCGGCACCCATCGGCTGGTGTGGGGTCAGAGCATCTCCCGGACGCGCTGGCTGGCGGCCAAAGTCGGGATCACCGGGCTCGCCGCCATGGCGATCACCGGCCTGCTCAGCCTCGCGGTGACCTGGTGGTCGGACCCGATCGACGACGCGATCAACGCCGGCCAGGACTCGAACGACTACCTGCCGCGGATGTTCCCGCCGACCTTCGCCGCCCGCGGACTCGTACCGGTCGGGTACGCCGCGTTCGCGTTCGCGCTCGGTGTCGCGGTGGGTCTCGCGGTCCGTCGGACGGTCGTCGGACTCGCCGTCACGCTGACCGTGGTGATCCTCGTACAGGTGTTCACGCCGGTGTTCCTCCGGCCGCATCTGATGGCGCCGACCGAGCAGAACATCATCCTCACCAAGGACAACGTGCGCGGCTTCATGATGTCCGGCGACCAAAGCAGTCCGACGCTCAAACAACTGGAGGTGGCGAGCGGATCCGTCGGGGCCTGGAAGTTCGCCGACAAGACCGTCGACAAGGCCGGGCAGGAAATCAGCACCCTGCCGGGATGGGCGGTCAAATGTGCACCACGCGACCCGAGCCCGAACGCCCCGGTCCGCAGTCCGGAAGAGCAGGACGCCTGCTACCAGCGGCTTGCGGACGAGGGGTACCACCAGCACATCAAGTACTTCGCGGCGGACAAGTTCTGGGCGTTGCAGTGGCGTGAGTTCGGATTCTTCATGCTGCTGGCGTTGCTGCTGAGCGGGTTCAGCTTCTGGCGGATCCGGCGCGACCTGTCGTGAAACGCCGTACCAGCAGGGCTGCGGCGAGGACGGCCGCGGCGACGACCGCCGACGTCCACGGGAGCGTGACCGCGAGGACGACGCACCCGGTCAGGCCGATCACGTTGACGGCGCGCGGCCAGCGACGCTGATCGGCCGGCTGGGTGAACGCGGAGGCGTTCGCGATCGCGTAGTACAGCAGGACGCCGAACGACGAGAAGCCGATCACGCCCCGCAGATCGGTGGTGAGTACGAGGATCCCGACCACCGCGGCGAGCGCGAGCTCGGCGTGGTGCGGGACCTGGTAGCGGGGATGTACGGCGGCCAGCCAGGTGGGCAGGTCGCGATTGCGGGCCATGGCGAGCGTGGTGCGGCCGATGCCGGCGATCAGGGCGAGCAGGGCGCCGAGGCTGGCGAGTGCGGCACCGATCCGGACGACCGGTACCGCCCAGACCGCACCGACCCCGTCGACCGCGGCCGCGAGGGGCGCCGTGGTCGACGCGGGGTCGCCGGTCCGCAGCAGGGCCAGCGCGACGGCGAGATAGATGCCAATGGCAATGACCAGCGCGACGGTGATCGCCCGCGGAATGGTCTTCGCCGGTTCCCGGACCTCCTCCCCCATGGTGGCGATCCGTGCGTAGCCGGCGAACGCGAAGAACAACAGGCCCGCCGACTGCAGAACGCCGTACGGCGAGGTGCTGGTCATCTCGTGATGCTGCGGGGTTCCCGTGAACAGGACGACGAGCACGAGGGCCAGTACGACGAGGGTGCAGGTGACGAGGATCCTTGTGAGGCGTGCCGTCCTCGTCACGCCCCGGTAGTTGACGGCCGCCAGCGCGAGGACCGCTGCGAGGGCGATCAACCGCCGCAACCAGTTGATGTCGGTGACGTAGGTGCCGAAGGTCAGCGCCATCGCGGCACACGACGCGGTCTTGCCGATCACGAAACACCAGCCGGCGGCGAACCCCCACCACTCCCCCAGGCGCTCACGCCCGTAGACGTACGTGCCACCCGATACCGGGTAGACGGCCGCCAACTGGGCCGACGACGCCGCGTTGCAGTAGGCAACGATCGCGGCGAGGACGAGGCCGAGCAGCAGACCGGATCCGGCGGCCTGCGCAGCCGGCGCCCAGACCGCGAAGACCCCGGCCCCGACCATCGACCCGAGCCCGATCAGCACCGCGTCGCTCAGCCCCAGCCGCCGCGCCAGTCCCGGCCCGGCTGGCGGCGCCGTCATCTCAGTTGTCCGCCGCCAGAGCCGCCGCGATCTTGGCTTCGGCATCGGCGACGTCCTCCTTGGGGGCTTCGGGGAGCAGGTCCGCCCACAGCGGCAGCATCTCCCGGCGCGCCTCGAGCATGCCGAGCGGACGCGGGAAGAACCAGACGTGGAAGTGGGCCGAACCGTCGCCCCAACGATAGACGTGCACCCGCGCGATGTCGCCGAGCGCGAGGATCGCCCGCTCGATGCGTGCGACGACCGGGCCGTAGCTCTGCGCGACCTTGTCCGGCAGGTCGGAGAACGAGTCGTGATGCCCCCGGCTGGCCAGCCACACCACGCCCGGGATGGTCACCCCGGTGGCGCGGCACAGCGCCCAGTCGTCGTCGTACCAGAGTGGCGGTTCGTGTTCGGAGTTCTCGAAGTCGGCCAGCCAGTCACACAGGCCGCAGTGCGGGCCGCCGGGTTCACCGACGCGGGGCGGTTCGGGGATCACGCGAGGCTGCGGCTCGAGGCGGACCAGCGGTTCGGCGTACGGAAGTGTCATGGCGGTCTCCGGTGTGAGGAGGTGATGATGCGCCTAGTGAAACATGCCCGTTACATCAGATGCAACAGGCATGTTTCATGCTTCGAGGACGCCGCGGAGGACCAGGTCGAGGGTGAGCCGCCGGGCGCGGGACCGCGACCAGTGGTGCCGGCCGCGCATGTGCACGTAGGTGAAGGCCGCCGAGACCATCAACACCTCGGCAACGTCGCTGACCCGGCCGTGCGGGTGCAGCGTGCCGTCCGATTCGCCCTCGCGGAGGAACCGCTCGAACGGGTCCAGGAAGGAGACCGGCCCGTTGCGCGCCTGCTCCTGGTGGAAGACCAGATCCGACGACAGCATCAGCGGCAGATGCCGGTCGATGACGTCGAAGAGCGCCTCCAGCGTCCGGATCAGGCCTTCACGACCGGACCCCGTTCCCGCGAGCACCGGCCACAACGAATCCCGGTAGTCCTCGGCGAGCGCGTCGAGCAGCGAGTTCAGCAGCGTCTCGACGGTGAGTCCCTGCCGCCACAGCGTGACCCGCGACCGCCCGACCTTCTCCGCGACCCGCTCCAGGGTCACGCCGGTCCAGCCGTGCTCGGCCAGCACGGCGATGGTCGCCGTCCGGAGCGTCTCGTCCACCGCCACCGTCATCCGCGGCCCCTCACTCTTGTGCAACGAGGTTGTTGCACTGCACCATGACTGTACCAACCCCCGAGGGAGGACAGCGTGGAGACCAGGACCGAGATCCAGGTGCGGTTCACCGACCACGAGCGAGCCGGACTGACCGCGCTCGCAGCCGGTCTGCGGGGAGTGGCCGAGTCCGACCTCACCGAGGAGGACGCCCTGGTCGCAGCCTTGGAGCTCGCCCTGACCCGCCTGATCGAGGACTTCGAGGTCCCCGACCCGGCCGCCCGCGACCAGGTCCAACGCGCCCGCGACAACCTCCGCGCCAACTGGAT
Source organism: Kribbella soli (assembly GCF_004331345.1). Lineage (GTDB taxonomy): Bacteria > Actinomycetota > Actinomycetes > Propionibacteriales > Kribbellaceae > Kribbella > Kribbella soli. The sequence goes on from NZ_SJJZ01000001.1 coordinate 857,150, forward strand.
CCGCGGCAGCGCAACCCTCTGATCATCAGCCCGCCCGCTGCCTCCCAACACGAGGGGATATCCGTCCGCGTGTTGGGTTCTCCCCTCGCATACCAAGGGAGAACCCCCAACGGGACGGGATATCCCCTCGTGTTGGGGAGGCTGACGGCGGCGGGGTGGGTGGTTAGACCGCGTTCAGTACGCCGAGGAGGCGGGCTACCTCGGTGGCGACGGCGTCCCGGGCCGGGCCGAGGTACTTGCGGGTGTCGACCAGTTTGGGGTTGTCGGCGAGGACCTGGCGGACCTTGTCGGTGAAGACGTTGTTGAGGTGGGTCGCGATGTTGACCTTGGTCATGCCGGCCTCGACCGCGCGGGTCAGGTCGGGGTCCGCGACGCCGGACGAGCCGTGCAGGACCAGCGGTACGGCGACGGCCTCGTGCAGGCGGGTGATGAGGTCGAAGTCGAGCGTCGCCGTACGCTCGGTCATCGCGTGCGAGGAACCGACCGCGACGGCGAGCGCGTCCACACCGGTCGCCTCGGCGAAGGCGACGGCCTCGTCGGGACGGGTACGGGCGCCGGGCGCGTGGACGCCGTCCTTCCCGCCGACCTCACCGATCTCCGCCTCGACGAAGACACCGTGATCGTGGCAGAAGGCCGTCACCTCGGTGGTCGCCGCGACGTTGTCGGCGTACTCGAGCTTGGACGCGTCGTACATCACCGACGTGAACCCGAGCGTGACGGCCTCGGTGACCAGGTCCCGATCCATCGCGTGGTCCAGGTGTACGACGACCGGCACAGTAGCGGCGGCCGCCGCGGCCAGCGTCGCGACCCCGATCGGCTTGAGCGCGCCGTGGTACTTCACCGCGTTCTCGCTGATCTGCAGGATCACCGGCGCACCGACCTGCTCGGCACCCGCGATCAGCGCGGTCGCGTGCTCCAGCTGGATCACGTTGAACGCGCCGACCCCACGACCGGCCTTGGCCGCGGCCAGCACGACCTCGGCACCGGATACCAACGGCATGAGTCCTCCTAATTCACAGTCACTTGAGGCTGCCAACGCCGATAAGCGGCCAGATCGATGTCGCCGGCAACGGGCATCAGCACGGCAGCAGCCGAAGCGGCAACAGCAGACTTGAGTACGGCGGACCAGTCCGGCTCCGGCGCTTCCGCGATCGCCGCGGCGACAACCGCCGTACACGCGTCGCCCGCACCCGTCGGGTTACCGCGCACGGTCTCGACCGGCAACGCCCGCCAGACGCCTTTCTTGCTAGCAGCAACCATTCCGCGGGGTCCGTCGGTGATCACGGCCGCGGTCGCACCGAGCGCGACCAGCTCCGACGCCCCGTCCTCGACCGCCACCTCGCCAACAGCAGCACGCAGTTCGGCAGCGTTCGCGCGTACCACCGCACCAGCCCGCGCAGCGGCGTTCAGAGCATCGCCACCCGCATCGATCACCGTCAGTACGTCGTGGTGCCGCGCGCGGACCGCGAGCTCGGCGTACGCGTCGGCCGGCAGTCCCGGCGGCAGGCTGCCCGAGCATGCGAGCACTCCGAGCCGTCCCCACGGCATCCGGTCGCCGAACGCGCGCCACTCGTCCGCGGTCACCGTCGGCCCGGCCTCGTTGAAGATCGTCGCGTCCCCGTCCGCATCGTTGACGATGGCAACGGTACGGCGGGTCTCGCCGCCGATCGGGGTGAGCAGCGCGGTCAGCCCGGCGTCGAACAGCTCCTCGGCGACCAGCTCGCCGGTGACCCCGCCGACGAATCCGAGCACCAGCACCTGGTGCCCGAGGGTCGCCGCCACCCGCGCGACGTTCACGCCCTTGCCGCCCGCGCGCCGCCGGATCCGGTCGACGCGATGACTCCCGCCGACCCGCAGTTCGTCGACCTCGTACGTGACGTCCAGCGCGAGGTTGAGGGTGACGGTCCCGATCAGTCCAGCCACGACCCGGCCCGCATGACTCGCTGGACGGCGTACTCGTCGTCGAGCAGCACCAGGTCCGCCCGCTTCCCGGTCTCGATCGAGCCCACGTCGTACCAGCCGAACGTCTGCGCCGGCGTCGTCGACGCCATCCGGGACGCGTCGACCAGCGAGACACCGGCCTGCACCGCGTTCCGGAACGCGACGTCCATGGTGAGCGTGCTGCCGGCGATCGAATGAGTGCCGTGCGCGAGCGTTGCCAGACCGTCCTTGACGTCGACCTCGAGGCTGCCGATCTTGTAGCGGCCGTTGCCCATCCCGGTCGCCTCCATCGCGTCGGTGATCAGCGCGATCCGGTTCACCCCGGCCGCCGCGAGCGCGACCCGGACGACCTGCGGGTCCAGGTGCATGCCGTCGTTGATCACCTCGAGCAGCAGCCGTTCGTCGTTCAGCGCGGCGCCGACCGGGCCCGGGTCGCGGTGGTGGAACGGCCGCATCCCGTTGAACAGGTGTGTCGCCACGGTCGCGCCGGCGTCAGCGCCCGCGACCATCTGCTCGTACGTCGCGTCCGTGTGCCCGAGCGCGGCGACCGCGCCCGCGTCGACGACCTGGCGAATCGCGTCCAGCCCGTTCTCCAGCTCCGGCGCGATCGTGACCATCTTGACCGCGTCGCTCAGCACCTTCGCGACATCGTCCTTGAGCGGCGGCCGCAGCAGCGACGGCTCGTGCGCCCCGCAGCGCGCCTCGGACAGGAACGGTCCTTCGAGGTGGACGCCCGCGATGACACCGTCGGTGATCAGCTCCGCGAGGCACGCCGTCTGCGCGACCAGCTCGTCGAGCGGCGCCGTCACCAGGCTGGCCAGCGTGGTCGTCGTACCGTGCTTGCCGTGGAAGGCCGCGACCTTGCGCGCCTCCTCCGGATCGGTGGTCGAGTACGTCGACCCGCCGCCGCCGTGCGTGTGGATGTCCACGAAGCCCGGTACGACCGTCACGTCGCCGAGGTCCTCCGGGCGCTTGCCGTCGGCCGGCATCCCCTCGGAGCGCCGCCCGAACGCGCGGATGTCCTCACCCTCCACCTGGATCCAGGCGTTCTCCAGCACGTCGTCCGGCGTCACCACGCGACATACGCGGTACACGGTCATGGGGCCTCCCGATCTGGACTGAGGAGCGGAGGGAGCGAAGCGACTGGAGCGACGAGGGAAGACCGGGAGTTCCAGCCCCATGACCCGCCGCGACGGAGTCGTGGCATGTGCAACTTCATACCGTTTCCTCCTCGTCGACGCCTGCGCGGTCCCAGGCCATCTGGGCGGCGCCGAGCATGCCGGCTTCCTCGCCCAGGACGGCTGCCACGATCTCCGGTTCGCGCTGGAACGTCAGTCGCGCATGGACACCTTCGCGCAGCGGCTGCAGCAGTGTCTCGCCGGCGCCCACCAGACCGCCGCCGATCGCGATCCGGGTCGGGGCGACCAGGGTCGTGTAGAGCACCAGCGCGTCGATCAGGGCGGCCAGCGCGTCGCGCCAGACGTGTTCGGCGTCCGGGTCTCCGGCCGCGAGCAGTTCCATCACCTCGCGGGCGCCGTCGACGGTCCGTCCGGTGCGGGCGGCGTACCGCCTGGCCAGCGCGGCCGCGGACGCGACCGTCTCGAGGCAGCCCCACTGACCGCAGGCGCAGAGTTCGGCGGCGTCGCCGTGGATGAACTTCGAGTGGCCGAGCTCACCGGCGTACCCGTCGCCGCTGACCAGCGAGCCGTCGACGATCATCGCGGCCGCGATCCCGGTGCCGAGCGGGAGGAACATCGAGTTCGTGGTGCCGGCCAGCGCGCCGTGCCGCAGTTCGGCGTACCCGCCGGCGCGGACGTCGTGGGCGAGCACGATCGGCTCCCCGTCACCGACCGCGGCCGTCAGCTCGGCGAGGACCGGCGTACCGGTCCATTCGAGGTTCTCGGCGCCGACCGTGCCGTGCTCGGCGTCGATGACACCGGGGACGACGACACCGATGGCGCGCACGCGATGACCCTCCGCGGTCGCCTTCTGGCTGAGCTCGACGACGGTCTCCAGCAGGGCGTCGAGCACGGCACGGCCACCGTCTCGTGCGTCGGCCCGGGGCGTCGGCCTGGTCTCGCGGTGCAGCACGGCACCGTCGGCGGCGACCAGGCCGCACTTCATCCGGGTTCCACCGAGGTCGACGGCAACCACGACTTCACAGGGGTCCACGGAGCGCCATTATGCAGCGTTACCTGGCAGTCCGAACATCCATGAGCAGAATCCGGACAAACTCACACGGACCAGTGCGCAATCTGGTCCTAGAACTGACTGGGAACCGTGGGCAGGGAATCCACGGTTTCCAGGTGTCAGGAACTCAGGCCGTGGTCGAACGCGGCCACCAGGAAGGTGACCAGGTTCTCAGCCAGTTTGCTCGGGTCCTCGGGGCCGGCGGCACCCGGCGTCGGGGACAGTGCCTGCGACTGATGGAGCGCGAGCAGGCCGAGCATGTTCATGTACCCGAACGCGACCGCGTCCGGTGACGCCTTCGGCAACGCCTGCTGCAGCGCGGCCAGGTACCTGCTCTCGATCGGCTCCGACTCGACCGCGTACAACTCACGGATCCGCCGGCTCGGATCGAACGCGATCCGGCCGATGAACCGTGCGATCAGGGCACCGCGCTCACCGCGGCGCAGTACCAGTTCCAGTCCGGGCTCGACGAAGGCCCGGATCAGGGCCTCCGGTGTCGGCGGAGCGCCCGCCTCCAATTGGTCCAGCCGGCGCCGCCGTTCGGTGTTGACCGGCGCCATCGCCCGCGCCACGGCAGCGCGCAGCAGGGCTTCTTTCGAGCCGAAGTGATAGTTGACCGCCGCGATGTTCGCCGCCGCCGCGACCGTGATGGCCCGCAGCGACGTCCCCTCATAACCCCCTTCACCGAATCGTTGCTCGGCGACGTTGAGCAACCTCTCCCGGGTCGTTTCGACCGTTGTCTCCACAGAGTTCTCCTTCCCCCCAGCTACCGCTCGCGCAGGCACCCCACCTGCTCACGCGCAGTAGCCTGCAGTCAGCATAGTTCAAACGGTCGTTTGAACTGGAGGGCTCAGCTCACTTGTTCCGAGAATTCCTCAGATTTCTCTGAAACCCTTTTCTTCCCAGCACTCTCTTCCTTCACACCTCCACCACGGCATGTACACAAACGAGTGATTCCTGTTAGTGCATTAGGGTCCTGGGCCATGACTTTTGTGCGGGTCGAGCGGCGATTCCAGGGGCCGGAGCGGTCGGGCAACGGCGGGTACGTCGCCGGTCTGGTCGGGACCGCGCTGGCAGCCGGCCTCGGGCCGGAGTCGGTGCCGAAGGTGACGCTGCGGATGCCGCCGCCACTGGAGAAGGACCTCGAACTGGGTGCCGGCCGGTTGACGGACGGTGACGCCGTGGTGGCAGAAGCGGCGCCGGTCGACAGCGATTTCCTCGCCGACGCGACGATCGATCCGGTGCTGCCTGCAGAGGCTCGCGCGGCCGAGGCGGCGTACCGCGGGCTGCACGACCACCCGTTCCCGACCTGCTTCGTCTGCGGGCCGGCGAACCAGAACGGTCTGCGCCTGCAACCCGGCCCGATCGGCGGCGGCCGTACGGCGTGCACCTGGACGCCGGCCGCGGACCTCGCGACCGACGGCCTGGTCGACGAGGTGTTCCTGTGGGCGGCGCTGGACTGCCCCGGCGGCTGGACGATCGACCTCGAAGGACGCCCGTCGGTCCTCGGCCAGCTGACCGCATGCATCGACGCGCGCCCGGAGGCCGGCGAGGAATGCGTCGCGCTCGGCCGCTACCTCGGCGAGGACGGCCGCAAGACGTTCACCGCGAGCACCCTGTACGACGCCGACGGCCGCGTCCTCGCCCGCGCCAAGCACACCTGGATCTCGGTCGACCCAGCCGCCTTCAACTAGCTTCGTCCCTGCACGCAGGCAGAACCCGCCCAAATGACCCCGAAACCCGGTCCCGCTGGGGTTGTGCCTGCACAGCGGTCCACCTAGCGGGTGCGGGCGGCGTGGGCGCGGACCTTCGCGCGGTTGCCGCAGGTGGCCATCGAGCACCAGCGGCGGCGGCCGCGTGCGTCGACGAACAGCCAGCCGCACGACGGGCAGGTCCGCACGTGCTCGCGAGACGAGCCGGTCAGTAGCTCGCCCGCGAGCAACGCGAGATTGTGCAGCGGGAGCTCCAGATCCTCCGGCAGCTCCCACACCGGCCCGTCCCCGGAGCGCACGAGTTGGCGTCGCCCGGAGGCCTTCTCGATCAGCCGGGCCGCCGCCTCGAAGGTGTGATCGGTCGCCTGCCCGGTGAGTACGTCGTACAGATCGCTGCGGAAATCGAGTGTGGTCTGCAGCCGCCGTCCCACTTCGGTCGGACTGCTCCCGGCCCGCTCGATCAGCCGGAACACGGTCGCCGGCGGCAGCAGGCCGACGTACGAGTTCCAGATCAGGAAGGCCTCGTACGACGTCAGCCACTCGGTCCGGGCGGCGCCACGGGTGGTCCACTCGGACCGGGTGTTGACGAAGTCGAGCACCGGGTGCGCGCCGACCGGCTTGGGCAGGACGACGCCCTGCACGAGCTCGAGGTGGGACGGTAGCGCGCTCATCGGACTACCTGACCGGCGTAGTGGGCTGGGTGGTCGGCTGCTGGTTGGTCGTGGTCGGCACCGGGATGCTGACGTTGCCGTTCTGCGGGATGACCATGAACTGGATCTTGCCCGACTCGATCGCGGTCTTCAGCAGGTAGCCCTGCGCCCCGAGCATCGCGACCTGCTGCTTGACCGACTGCAGCTCGACGTTCACCTGCTGGTTCTTCTGCTCCTGCGTGGCCTTGGCGAGCTCGGCGCGCTGCTTGGCCTCCAGGCCGTCGATGATGCCCTTGTCCAGCGGCATCGGCTTCTGGACCGTGAAGGACAGCTCACCGCAGTCGTTGCTGCCGTTGTAGCCCGGGCCGCAGAAGTAGTCGCCGCCGACCGCGGCCGGCAGCAGCCGGGTGAACTCCTTGGCCGCCGCGGACTGGAACGCCGACTTCATCTTCTCGTTGTTGTAGAGCTCCGCCCAGCCGTAGTTGGTCGCGACCGCGGACAGGGCCCGGTCGATCTGCGGGCGGAAGTAGCTCTGCAGCATGTCGTTCCAGCCGCTCTCCTCGTACGCCTCGGTCTTCAGGCCGATCCGCTCGTGGAACGACTTCAGCACGTCCTTGTTGCGGTTCAGTGTGAAGTACACCTGGACGCGGACACCGAGCCGGACGTTGTCCTTGCTGACCACGGTGACCTCGTCGGCCGCGTCCGTGTCGGCGCCGTCGCCGCCGATGATGTAGGAGCGCTGGTCGATCGGGTACGTGTACAACGTGTCGCCCGGGCCGATCAGCTTGTTCGTCGAGCCGGGCGGGACCACCGACTTGAACTTCTTGTCCTCGATCACGCCGCCGCCGTAGTGCAGACCGATCCGGTTGGCGTCGGTGTTCGCGAAGTTGAAGATGTTGAACAAGATGATGATCACGATCACCACGAGGATCAGAACGCCGATCACCTTCGCCTTGCCGCCGCCCCCCTTGGGCTTGATCGCCGCCGCGGCAGTCCCCAGCTTTACCATCAGTCGTCTAGCTCCTTGTGCTCTTCCAGCAGTCGCCGGACGTCGGCGAGGGTCAGGTCGGCGGTGACCGCGACGTCCCGCGGCACCGACGGATGCGAGCTGAGCGTACGCAGACCCTGCTCCGCAGCCGCGACTGCCCGCTCCAGTGCCCTGACCTCCTGCATCAGCGCCCGATGTTCGGCGTTCAGCGTGGCCAGTGCCTGCTCCGCGTTCACGGCCCGGCGGTACGAGGACCACGCGAACCAGGCGGCACCGATCAACAACACGATTGCCGGCAGTCCGAGTCTGATCATGCCGTCGATTGTGGTTCATCCCAGGGCGAAATTCTGTTGAACCGCGAATCGGTCGGCAGTAGGTTCTGAGTACACGCGAAGGGAGGTGGTCCAACGCATGAATTGCTATCGGACTCGTGAGGTGGCGGCGGGCTAACCGCCAACCACAGTTAAGTGGGCAAGTGGTCGGCCGAAACCAACGCCAGCCACCGGGCCTGCGGGCAGTCAGGTAGTCCGCCTGACCCTGAGTTCGGCCACCCGGTCGTGTCTCTGGAAGCGCCCGCAGGCTTTTCTATTCTGGCTCCGGGCAGTCCAGGCCCAGGGCCTGGCCGATCTCGAAGAGCTGCGCCTCGAAGTACGCCGCGGCGTCCGGCAGCACCCAGTGGAGCTGACCGAAGACCTCCATGCAGATCAGGCCGTAGAGCCTGGTCCAGTAGTTCAGCGACAGGTAGATCGCGCCGGGCGGCATCCCGTGGAAGTGCTCCGACTCGGCCGTGAGCTGCTCGACCAGCACGGTCCCGAGTTCGTCGTCGGCCGGGTGCGGGAACGGCTTCTGGTGCCAGATCTGCGCCACCAGCTCCTTGAACAGCGCCCCGAACCGCATCGCCGCCTGATGCCCCGGTGTCTCCTCGTGCCCATCGCCGTCGGGTTCCGGTACGGCGGTCCCGAACAGCAGCCCGAACTCGGCCGGATGGGCGAGCGCCCAGTCGCGCAGACCGTTCGCGAGCAGGTAGAGCCGGGCGCCCAGGTCGGCGTCCTCGTCCGCGCACTGCAGGTCCATCAACGCGGTGGTCAGCTCGTCGTACAGGTCCGCGATCAGCGCGCCGATCAGTGCCTCGTGACTCGGGAAGTACCGGTACAGCGCGGGCGGGGTGAGGCCGAGCTCGCGCGCCACCGCGCGCAGGCCGACCCCGGCCGATCCGCCGCTGACCAGCAGCCGACGGGCGGCCGCCTTGATCTCCGCCAGCGTCGCCGCTCGCCGCCGGTCTCGGCTGTCCACCTTCAAAACTCTCCTTGACATCGCCGTGGGGCACGACCTTAGAGTGAACACCGTTAACAGTTAACGCTGTTCACTCAAGCTCCTGCCGCTCAATCTACGCCCTGGGGGACAGTTTCGTGTTCGAGACGCTTGGCCACTTCGCCTACCGGCGGCGCCGTCTGGTGCTCGCCCTGACCGGTGTCTTCGTCGCTCTCGGCCTCGTCTGGGGCACCGGCGTGTTCGGCTCGCTGGCGAACGGCGGCTTCGACGCGCCGGACACCGAGGCCGCGAACGCCGTCAAGACCATCGAGCAGAACGTCGGCCGCACCGGCACCGACGTGATCGTGCTCTACCGCAGCCCGTCGTCGACCGTGGCCGATCCGGCCTTCCGGCAGTCCGTCGAGAGCGATCTGGCCGAGTTGCCGACCGCCGACGTGACCGCGGTCTCGACGTACTGGAGCACCAAGTCCCCGGTACTCGTGTCCAAGGACCAGCACAGCACGTACGCCGTGCTCACGCTGGCCGGCGCGACGCCGGAGGACCGGTTGGAGACGTTCCACAAGATCGCCTCGCAGGTCCGCTCGGGACCGGCCGGTCTGGACACGAAGGTCGGCGGCGAGGTCGCGGTCTTCGACGAGGTGAACACCCAGACCGAGCACGACATCGTCAAGGCCGAGACGATCTCGACGCCGATCGTCCTGGTGCTGCTGGTGGTCGTGTTCGGCGGCCTGGTCGCTGCGTCGCTGCCGCTGTTCGTCGGTGCGCTCGCCATCCTCGGCGCGTTCGTGCTGCTGCGCGGCCTGTCGGCGGTCACCGACGTGTCGATCTTCTCGATCAACATCGTCACGATGATCGGTCTCGGACTGGCCATCGACTACGCGCTGTTCATCGTCACCCGGTTCCGCGAAGAGCTTGCTCGCGGCAACGATGTCGAGACGGCGCTGACGGCGACGATGGCGACGGCCGGGCGGACGGTGGCGTTCTCCGGTGTGACGGTCGGGGTGGCGATCAGCAGCCTGGTCCTGTTCCCGGTGATGTTCCTGAAGTCGATGGCGTACGGCGGTGCCGCCGCGGTGGCGATCGCGATGATCGCGGCCCTGACCGCGTTGCCGGCGCTGCTCGCGGTCCTCGGGCACCGGGTCAACAACCTGCGGATCTTCAAGCCCCGCAAGGCTTCCAGTGATCACGGCGCCTGGTACCGGCTGGCGCACAGCGTGATGCGGCGCCCGGTGCGGTACGTCGTCGTGCTCGTCCCGGTGCTGCTCGTGCTGGGGATTCCGTTCCTGAGCGCGCAACTCGGGGGTGTCGACCACCGCTCGTTGCCGCCCGGTGCCACCTCGCGGACGGTGACCGAGACGCTGCAGCGCGACTTCCCGGGGGCCGGCGGGTCGGACATCTACGCGGCGGTGCGGTTCGACGCTGCCCCGAGTGATCCGTCTGCGGCGTTGGCGCCGTACATCGCTGGGTTGCAGCAGGTTCGGGACGTGGAGAACGTGCGGATCGGTGGGTATGCGCACGGCGTCGCGTCGGTTGTCGTACACACGCGCTTCACCGGGCAGGAGTTGCCGGCGCGGGATGTCGTGCACGGGGTGCGGGCGGTGCCGGCGCCGTCCGGGACCGACGTGCAGGTCGGTGGTGAGATGGCGGCGGTGATCGACCTGCTCGACGTGCTGAAGGAGCGGGCGCCGTACATGGCCGGATTCATCGTGGTGGTGACGTTCCTGCTGCTGTTCGTTGCCTTCGGCTCGTTCGTGCTGCCGGCGAAGGCGCTGCTGATGAACGTGCTGTCGCTGTCCGCGGCGTTCGGCGCGATGGTGTGGATCTTCCAGGACGGGCATCTGTCAGGGTTCCTCGACTTCACGCCGGCCGGGTTCCTCGACGCGACCAACCCGGTACTGCTGTTCGCCGTCCTGTTCGGGCTGTCGATGGACTACGAGGTGTTCCTGCTCAGCCGGATCCGGGAGGAGTACGACAAGAGCGGCGACAACGTCCAGGCGGTCGCGCTCGGGCTGCAGCGGACCGGCGGGATCATCACCAGTGCGGCGCTGCTGCTGATCATCGTGGTGGCGGCGTTCTCCACGTCGGGCATCGTGTTCGTGAAGATGATCGGGGTCGGGCTGGTGATCGCGATCGCGCTGGACGCGACGATCGTGCGGGCGTTGCTGGTGCCGGCGACGATGCGGCTACTGGGACGTGCGAACTGGTGGGCGCCCGCGCCGCTGGTGCGCTGGTGGAAGTCTCACGGCTTCCGGGAAGAGCCTCAGGGCTGGAGCCGGGACAGCTCCCAGTCGCCGCCGGAGCTGGTCCGGCGGTAGGCCAGGCGGTCGTGCAGACGGCCGATGCGGCCCTGCCAGAACTCGAACGCCTCCGGGGCCACCAGGTAGCCGCCCCAGAAGTACGGCGTGGAGATCTCGGTGCCCTCCGGCCACTGCCGCTCGTACGACTCGTACTGCAGGTCGAGCTCCTCGCGGGACTCGACCGGCTGGCTCTGCTGGGACGCCCACGCGCCGAGCTGTGACTCGCGCGGGCGGCCGGCGAAGTACTCGTCGACCTCGTCGCCGGGCAGCTTGGTGACGGTGCCTTCGATGCGGACCTGCCGCTCCATCGCGTGCCACGGGAACACCAGGGCGCAGTGCGGGTTCGCAGCCAGGTCATCTGCCTTGCGGGACTGCTGGTTGGTGTAGAAGACGAACCCGCGCTCGTCCACACGCTTCAGCAGGACGGTCCGCGCTGACGGGCGCCCGTCCTGGTCGGCGGTCGCGAGCACCATGGCGTTGGGCTCGGCAAGGCCGACTTCCCGGGCCTGCCCCAGCCAGGTCTGGAACTGCACAACCGGGTCAGGAGCCACCTGGCTCTCCAGCAACTCACCGAGCCCGTACGTACGCCGCATCTCCGCAAGGTCCACGCTTCGAGCCTACTTACGTCCGAACCTGCTCCGTCGATAGGCCCGCCACAACTTGGTGCGCCCGATCGTTCGGACGAGCGGACTGCGGCGTCTCTTGGCGGTTGGTGGCTTAGGGACTGGTTGCTGTTGAGCTTTGGGAGCCGGGACGCTCGGTAGGTGGCGGTTGACCTCGTCGAGGTGCTGATCGAAGGTGGCTCGCCACAGCGCCTGACGGAGCGTGGCCTCACCTGTGGCCGAGCTGGCGCCGGCTACGGAGGCAGCCCAGAGCGTGTCGAGGGATTCGAACCCTTCGACGTCCTGGAGGAGCTGCTCGATCAGGTCGCGGTCGGCGGCGTCAGCGAGGCAGCGGACCTTCGCCGGGCTCCTGCGTGTGCTGACCGTCGGGCTGGGTTTGAAGAACGGTACGTCGGCCCAGGCGGGCACCAGCCGCCGGACGAGCTCGCGGTGCAGTGCGTTGTCGACGCGTTGCGCGGGGTCGAGCGCGAAGGCCGACCGGACGAACGTGGGGATCAGGAGGGGCGAGACGACGCCGGTGCGCTCCCCCGTCGTACCCCAGCGGCGAAGGCGTTCGACGACGTAGAAGTAGTCGAGCATCGTCGCGTTCTGGATCCCGCCGTGGACGGCGGTCCGCAGTACACGCTCGACCTGCTCGGCGACGGCGGCACGGGCTTCGTCCGCGGGGCCTGCGGCCGGGACCAGACGCGCCTGGAGGTGGTTGCTGAAGGCATTCAGCTTGCGTGGCAGCGGTAGCGCGTCGAGTTGCAGCACGTCGCGTGGGTAGAAGTGGCCGTGCGCCACCTCGCCGCCGGCACCACCGATTGCGAGGTGCGCAACGCCCGCGAGCGTTGCGGGAGGCGTGTGGAAGAGGTAGCTGGCTGGGCGCAAGCCCTCGGCGTACCGGTGCCAGCGCAGCGCTCGGTTGACCATTTCGAGCGGCTGCGGCTTGGCGATGGGCTTGGCCGGGACCGGCGTACCTGGGGTCTTCCGGCTCACCACGTGTTCGACTGGTTGCTTCAACAGCTGCACCAGCGACTCCGCGACCTCCAGCTCACCGGGGACCGCGTCGTAGCTGTTGAGCTTCAGATCGACCCCAGCGGCCAGGAACGCGCCTGCGACCACACGTGAGTCGCGGCCGCCGCTGAGGTCGACGGTCGGCTGCCCCGGCCACAGGCGGCCCACCGATCGCGCTACGTCCTGCAGCGCGGCTGCTGTCTCTTCTGCTGTGTCCGCATTGTCCGTCGACCACACACTGGTCGTCTCGATCCGGCTGACGGTCCGCTGCTGACGGTAGCCATCGGCAACGATATGTGTCGCCCCGGGCACAGTCAGCACCCCGTCGTACGGCGTGCTGTCGTCCATGAACCAGCCGCAGGCCGCGGCGAAACTCCAGCCGCGCGGCGCTGCCACAGCGGGGACGCCCGCGAAGAGCAGGGCGGCCGCCGGCCGATTGCTCCAAACCCACCCGTTCGGCAACCGCAGCTGGAACAGCCGTCCGACACCGATCGAGTCGGTGAACAGGTCCAGGCGCTCTTCGCTCGGGTCCAGGACCGCCATCGTGAACGGTGGCGCCAGTTCGAGGAAGCTTGCCGGAGTACGCCGTACCGCCTTGGCCAGTTGGGCTGGGGCGTCGTACGGCTGGACGTCGCCGATCACACGTTGGTAGCCGAGTGGGGCGTGCACGCTGGCCACGCGGACGTCGCCGATGTCGTGCCAGGACGGCCAGAGACACGTGCCGTCGTGGCGATCCCACATGTGCAGTCCGACCGTGAGGCCGTCGTACCCCTGGTGCTTGGCCTCGTGCTTCCAGAGATCGCCGTAGTACGCCTCCACACGGGCGCGACCGGCGGCGGCCCGCGCGACGCTGTCGTGCGCGAACGTGTAGGCGATCAGCGTTTCCATGCAGAGCCTGATGCAGGCCCCGCTGGGAAAGTTATTGCTGCTGGCCCGGGTACTGCGGTGGCCGGCCGGGCTGCGGCTGGTCCTGCGGCTGGCTGTGCGGCTGGCTGTGTGGCTGCGACGGCTGGTACGGCTGCTGGCCCGGGTAGCCGCCCCACTGCTGGGTCTGCTGCGGGTACGTCGACTGGTAGCCACTGCTGTCCTGCGCGAGCCCAGGTGGCGTCGGAAGCTTGGCCAGCTTGGACTCCTGCGCCCAGCGCCGGATACCGACCAGCAACAGCGGTATGCCCAACAAGACGACGGACCCGTCGTACAGCAGCAGGGACGAGCCGACACGCGACCCCGGGAACTCGAAAAGCTTCATCATGTCGATCGTCTGCCGCAGCGGCAGCAGCATCGCGGCCAGACCGACCACAGTGAGCAACAAACCGGCCCCGGTCGTCACACCCGCACCGATGGCCGGCGCCATCATCAGCAGGCCGAGCACGATCGCAATCACGACCAGCAGTGCGAGCCAGGGCAGCGAATCGCCGAGGTCGTCGCGGAACATTTGCAGGCGCCGCATCAGCCGGGGCGTCGCGTAGGACGAGGTACCCACGGCGACGTAGGTGGCGATGACGCCGATCACGAGCCCGAGGGCGGGGAGGGGCTTTGTCATGAACCGAGACTAGACCTCGGTACGGTCCACCCCCGGAACCTCCGAACCGGTCACAAAACTGTCCGCGCGTCGATGTGGAGAACTATGCTGCCTGAGCGCCCAGGGTGCGCGGGCTCTCCTGGTGGGCCTGCGTCCTGACACGAGGACGAGGGAGTCGCATGTCTGATCCGAGGACCGAGGTGCAGCACGGGCTGGAGGGCGTGGTCGCGTTCGACACGCAGATCGCCGAGCCGGACAAGGAAGGTTCGGCGCTCCGTTACCGCGGCGTGGACATCGAGGACCTGGTCGGCCGAGTGCCGTTCGAGAACGTCTGGGGCCTGCTCGTCGACGGCGCGTTCACGCCGGGCCTGCCGCCCGCCGAGCCGTTCCCGCTGCCTGTGCACACCGGCGACGTGCGGGTCGACGTACAGTCCGCGCTGGCGATGCTCGCACCCGCCTGGGGTCTGCGGCCGCTGTACGACATCGACGACGTGCAGGCGCGTGAGGACCTGTCCCGGGCGGCCGTGATGGCGCTGTCGTACGTCGCGCAGGCGGCGCGCGGGATCGGGCAGCCGATGGTGCCGCAACGCGAGGTGGACAAGGCGACCACGATCACCGAGCGGTTCATGATCCGCTGGCGCGGCGAGCCGGACCCGAAGCACGTACGGGCGGTCGACGCGTACTGGACGTCCGCGGCCGAGCACGGCATGAACGCGTCGACGTTCACCGCACGGGTGATCGCATCGACCGGGGCGGATGTCGCCGCGGCGCTGTCCGGTGCGGTCGGTGCGATGTCCGGGCCGCTGCACGGCGGCGCGCCGGCGCGGGTGCTGACGATGATCGAGGGCGTCGAGCGCAGCGGTGACGCGCGCTCGTACGTGAAGGGTCTGCTGGACGCCGGCGAGCGGCTGATGGGCTTCGGGCACCGCGTGTACCGGGCCGAGGACCCGCGCGCCCGGGTACTTCGTCGTACGGCGCGTGAACTGGCCGCACCGCGGTACGAGGTCGCCGAGGCGCTCGAGCAGGCCGCACTGGCGGAGCTGCGGGAGCGGCGTCCGGACCGCGTACTGGAGACGAACGTGGAGTTCTGGGCGGCGATCGTCCTGGACTTCGCGGAGGTCCCGCCGCCGATGTTCACGTCGATGTTCACCTGCGCACGGACCGCCGGCTGGAGCGCCCACGTCCTGGAACAGAAACGCACCGGCCGCCTGATCCGCCCGTCGGCGATCTACTCCGGCCCGGCATCACGCCCGGCCGACGCGGTCGAGGGCTGGAACCCCAACTGGGCTTAGGGCCTGGGTTCCAACTCCACGCCGTAGCGAGCGAGTTGCCGTGCCGAGTGCCGCGCAGTAGGCGTGGAGTTGGAAGCCAGGCCCTCACGATCCTGGCTGGGGTTTCGGCCGGTTCGTTGTTTGTACTGGCGGCTGAAGTACGGGACATCCGTGTAGCCGAGGGCGGCGGCCGTTTCGGTGACGGTCATACCGCTCTCGGTGAGCAGCTGGTGCGCGCGGTCGATCCGCGCCTGGATCAGGTACTGCGCGGGTGACATCCCGAACTGGGCGACGAAGCGGCGGGTGAACTGGGCCCTGCTGAGCGACGCGCCGCGTGCCATCTCCGCGACGGTCCAGTCCCGGCCCGGGTCCTGCCGGAGCTGCCTCGCGATGCCGTCGACGGCGGTGTCGGTGACGCTGCGGCCCGGATGGTGGACGGCGTCCCAGATCAGCGCGACCAGTTGCTCGAGGCACAGTTCGGCCTGATGCCGGCCGAGGGCGTCACCGCGGCGGTACGACGCGTCGCTGGTCCGCGCGAGGACGCCGAGCAGCTCGCGGTCGAGTACCTCACCCCAGCGCGGATCCGGCGCTGCAGTCGTGGTGGTCTCGAAGTGCATGCCGAAGACCAGGAGCCGGCGGTGCGGGTCGTGGGTGGCTCGCGGGGCGTCGCCGGGCTGGAAGACCGCGCACACGCCGGGGCGCAGTTCCTGGCGTCTCCCGTCGAGTTCGAGGGCGCCGCGACCGTCGACGACGCACCAGAGCAGATGGTCCTGCAGCACGGGCGAGGTCCAGGACCAGCTGGGTTCGCAGCGCCAGAAGGTCGGGGCGGTCATCCGCTCGAGCCGGAGTCGGTGCAACAAAAGTTCAAGTCCTCGCGTGAATCGTCCGTGGTCCGGTGCAGTGCTACCGCAGGAAAATGGGGTTCACCGGAAGACTAAGGCAGATTCGCGGGAGCCGTGCATGAGCGTTTCATCCAATGTTGTCGACGTACATCAGGAAGAGTTCGAACGCACCGGGTACACGTTGGTGCGGGGACTGTTCTCCACGGACGAGGCCGAGCGGCTGCGGGACCACTACATGGACGTACGGCGCAGCGGGCCGCAGGCGCACGCGTTCGCGGGGCACACGTCGACCGACCGGGACCCGCTCAGGCGGTACCCGCGGTTGGCGCAGATGCACCGCTGGGACGACGCGTCGCTGCAGTGGATGATCGACCCGCGCATCGATCAGGTGATGACGGCGCTGCTCGGCAGGTCGCCGTACGCGGTGCAGACGATGCTCTACTTCAAGCCGCCGGGCTCCCGTGGGCAGGCGCTGCACCAGGACAACTTCTACCTGAAGGCCGATCCGGGGACGTGCGTCGCGGCGTGGATGGCGCTCGACCGGGTCGACGAGGCGAACGGCTGCCTCGAGGTCGTCCCCGGGTCGCACCGCTGGCCGATCCTGTGCACGGAGAAGGCCGACACCACGGTCAGCTTCACCGATGTCACGGTCCCGCTCCCGTCGGCGGGCGCCGCCGTACCCGTGGAGATGGAGCCGGGTGACGTCCTGTTCTTCCACGGCGCGTTGGTCCACGGCAGCAACCCGAACATCACGACCGACCGCTTCCGGCGGGCGCTCATCGGCCACTACATCGAGGGCGAGGCGGAGCGGGTCGCGCAGTACTACCACCCGGCGCTGCGGATGGACGGGACCGAACTCACCCTCGAGGTAGCCGAAGGCGGCGGCGCCTGCGGCGAGTGGACCGACACCCCCGACGGCCCGGTAGCCCTCCTCACCGGCACCGAGCGCACCACCCGCAAGCACGAGTAACGTCTTTGTGCACCGGATCCATACGGCGGGACGCTCGGCGTACGGAGCCGGTGCACAAAGTGGACCCCGGGTGGGGGGTCGGGTGGGATGTGCGAAGATGGATCGCGCTGACAGCGTCGTCGGCCTTCTTGTTGCAGACGACGAAGGGGACACGCTGGTGACCAGCGAAATTCAGATTCCTGAGGAGCTCAAGCCCGCGGACGGACGCTTCGGCGCCGGGCCGTCGAAGGTTCGCCCGGAAGCCGTCGCCGCGCTGGCGACCGAGGGCGCGAAGCTGCTCGGCACCTCCCACCGGCAGGCGCCGGTGAAGAACCTGGTGAAGCGGGTTCAGGAAGGCGTCGCCGAGCTCTTCCAGCTGCCGGACGGGTACCAGGTGGTGCTCGGCAACGGCGGCTCGACCGCGTTCTGGGACGTCGCGACGTTCGGGCTGATCCGGGAGAAGAGCCAGCACCTGAGCTTCGGTGAGTTCTCCTCGAAGTTCGCGAAGGCTTCGCAGCTCGCACCGCACCTCGGCGAGCCGTCGATCGTGAAGGCCGACCCCGGCAGCCGCTCGGTCGCGGTAGCCGAGGCCGGCGTCGACCTGTACGCGTGGCCGCACAACGAGACCTCCACCGGCGTGATGGCGCCGGTCAAGCGGGTCGAGGGCGCCGACGAGGGCGCGCTGGTCGCGATCGACGCCACCTCCGGCGCGGCCGGCCTGCCCGTCGACCTCAACGAGGCCGACGTCTACTACTTCGCGCCGCAGAAGGGCTTCGCCTCCGACGGCGGCCTGTGGATCGCCCTGATGAGCCCGGCCGCGCTCGCGCGGGTCGAGGAGATCGCCGCGTCCGGTCGGTGGATCCCGGCGTTCCTGGACCTGGCGACCGCGGTCGACAACTCCAGCAAGAACCAGACGTACAACACGCCGTCGCTCGCCACGCTCTTCCTGATGGCGGAGCAGACCGACTGGATCAACAACCAGGGCGGCCTGGAGTGGAGCGTCGCCCGTACGACGGACTCGAGCAACCGCCTGTACACGTGGGCCGAGAAGTCCGACTACGCCACGCCGTACGTCACCGACCCCGACGCCCGCTCGCTCGTCGTCGGCACCATCGACCTCGACGACTCGATCGACGCCACCGCGGTCGCCAAGACCCTGCGCGCCAACGGCATCGTCGACACCGAGCCCTACCGCAAACTCGGCCGCAACCAGCTCCGCGTAGCCATGTTCCCCGCGGTAGACCCCGAAGACGTCGAGAAACTCACCCAGTCCATCGACTACGTAGTCGAAAACCTCAAGTAACCCGTACCCCCACAGCCGCCGACCCCACCCGGGCCGGCGGCTGTCCCTTTCCCCACCACACACTTCGCTCGCACACACCGAGCCCCGCACATGAGGGGATATCCCTCGGCGTTGTGCCTTCTCCGTTGGTATGCGAGGGGAGAACCCACAACACCAGGGGATATCCGGCTCTCTTGCCGGAACTGTGGGTGGTGTGTCGCTGGCTGGCGGGTTATGTGTGCGATGGCGGGAAGCAGGAGGCCAGCGGTGACATAGCCCGCTACTAGTGACATAGCCCGCTAGTGGTGACCTGCAGGCGGGCTGGCATGAGGCTGCCGCACCGGTGGCCGGCTGGATGATCGGGTTGGTGGCGGCGCGGCTCCTGGCGGCTGGGTGATGTGTGAGCTCGACAGGTAGTGCACCGGCGAGACGCTGTACGCAGGCACGCGTTCACGCTCAGGTGCACTACCCGGCCACCTGACACATCCTGTCGAGCTGCAGATCGCACCAGACCCGACGCCGCCCTGGAGTCCGTCGGCCACCCACACATCAGTCACAAGAGCCGCGGATCTTCACCACTCTCGCGACCAGCGGATCTTCACCACTCACGAACCGCGTCTGTCGGCCGGTTCGCGCCGCCCGCTGAGCGTCAGGCGTACCGACGCCGGCCAGTTGGTGAGTGGTGGCGATCCGCCCAACGCCAGCAGGACCGGATCGCCGCGGCAACTGCGGTCGCGACACACGCGGGCCGGATCGCCGCGGCAGACGCAGTCGCTACACACGCGGGCCGGATCGCCGCGGCAGATGCAGTCGCGGCACATGCGGGCCGGGCCGGAGGCCGAGCTGGAGCGACTGGTCCGCTGGGGTCAGGAGTGTTGGCGGCGGTGGGGGGTGGGTTGGGATTGGCCTGTCAGGCGGGCGTTTTCGGCTTGGCGGTCCTGGCGTTCGCGGCGGCCGGGCGGGAAGGTGATGACGGTGATGATGAGGGCGAAGAGGGCGGCGCCGATGATGATCCAGCGGAGGTTGTGGCTCTTGCCGGAGTCGGAGCTGTTGCTGTCGGGCGTGGTCGCCGTCTTGGGGGTGGCGCTGCCTGTGGGAGGCGTGGAGGCGGCTGCCTTGGCCGGCACCTGGACCTGATAGACGGCCGAGTTCGCGCCCTCGCTGCCGACCAGGACGGTGTTGTCGGTGGGACCGACGGCGACGGTCTCGCCCTGACCCAGCGGTGCGGCGCCGCGGGCGATCGCGTTGGGGGTCTCGCCCCAGGCCACGGTCGCCACGTCGGCGTACGTGCGCAGCACGACCCGTTGGCCGTCCGGCAGGAACGTACCGTCGGTGATCACCCCGGATGGCGCCGCGGCGAGCTTGGTCAGGTCGTTCGTGCCCTCGCGGGAGGGTGCGGGCGGCGCCTCGTAGATCGCGCCGGTGCCCTTGAGCGCCTTCGTCACGATGTAGAGCTGGCTGGTCCCCGGCTCGATCAGCAGGGTCTCGGCGTCGTGCGCACCGTCCGGGTACTTGAAGTCGTACCGGTGGTACTTGACGTTCGACTCGTCCTCGAGCGTTGCCGGCTCCGGGATCGTGTAGATCTCGATCTGGTCCCGGTTCTCCTTGTTGTCGCCGATGTCCGCGATGTAGATCGTGCCGTCCCGGTCCACCCCGAGCGCCTCGACGTCGGTGACCTTCGCGCCGAACCGCAGGACGGCCTTCACCTCGCCGGTGGCGTCCACGGCGAACACCCGCCCGGTGTCGCCGGAGTCGTTCACGGTCCAGTAGATCCCCTGGTGCTTGACGCTCTTCGCCAGCCCGGACGACTCCTCGATCCGGTCGTCCTGGATCGTGAAGAGCTTCTTCGGCGCCGGCGCCGTCGGCCCCGCGTCCGTGCTCGCCGCGGCCGGCGACACAGGCAGCGCCGCACCCGCGAGCGTGCAGAGCGTCGCCCCCAGCAGAGCGAGCGCGGTCCGGACCTGTCTCACGAAACCACCTCGGTGACCGGAGTTTGCTCGGGCGGCGGGAGGAGCAGCTGGGCCAGCCGCGGCGTCACCTGCCATTCGGTGACCATCGACCGGTACTCGGCCCGCAGGTCCGCGGTCGGCTTGGCACCGGTCCGCGCAGCGCGGAGCAACAGATTGCGCGGCGTGTGCTGACTGTCCACGAACTGCACGACCTCCACCCGGTAACCGACCTGTCGGAGCACCGCCGCCCGCAGGGAGTCCGTCAGGACGTCGGCGAACCGCTCACGAACGATGCCATATCTCGTCATCAGCGCATAAGGCGCCGGTGGTGTGACGCTCTTGAGCTGCTTTTGGATGTCGTGATGACAACATGGGGCCGCGAGCACCAGTGAAGCCTCCCAGCGGACGGCTCGCGCCAGGGCGTCGTCGGTCGCGGTGTCGCAGGCATGCAGCGCCAGGACAACGTCGGGCCGGACGTCCAGCTCGGCGCCCTCGATGGTCGCGTCCAGGAACCGTAGGTGCTCCTGCCAGCCGAGCGCCTCGACCACCCGCGTGTTCCGCTTCCGCGCCGCCGGGTTGTGGTCGATACCGGTCATCCGGACGTCGTGACCGGCCGCAGTGAGCAGGTGGTACGCCGCCAGCGTGAGGTACGCGTTCCCGCAGCCGAGGTCGACCACCTGCAGCGGCGGACCGGTCGCGATCCGCCCGGCCGACACCGCGTCGTCGAGCGCCGGCGCGAGCAGCTTGCAGAACTCCTCGATCTGCTTGTACTTCGCCTGCCGGGACGGCTTCACCCGGCCCTGGTGGTCGCTGATCCCGAGCTCGATCAGGAACGGCGCCGCGGGATCGAGCACCCGGCGCTTCACCCGGTCGTGGCCGGTCTCCTGCTCCCGCAGGTCCTCCTGCCGGTGCAGCAGCTCCTTGCCCTTCTTCGTATAGCGCAGTCGCAGCGTCTCGCTCGTCGTCTCGACGTGCCACGACCCGTACGGCAGGTCGAGGAGCTCGTCGACCGCCTTCTCCAGATCCGCACCCGCCACGTTCCGCGTGTGCGCCTGGCGCTCGTCGAACTCGGTGATCTGCAGGTGCCGCTGACCCTTCAGATCGACGTACCGCAGCTCCGCCCGGAGGTACGAGGGCGGCTCCAGGCCACGGCGCCGGCCCGAGGCCAGGCCACGCACCAAACCACTCTGCTCTAGCAGGGCAGCACGGATCACTGCCCGCGCACCGGACTCCTCCGGCAGCGCCGACTCGTCCGACCGCACCTCTGGCTGCACCGCGCCATTGTCCCCGACCGATCGGGTCGATCACAAAAGGGTCTCGTCCACCCACCGTCGCAACCGATGAACTCGCCGCAGTCACCCCCCGCCGGCTCATGGGAGTTGCTGGTCGTCGGCGAGCAGCCCGAGCCCTCTGAGGCGGGTGATGACGCCGCCTTCCTGACGGCCCAAGGCCTCGACAAGCTGCTCCAGGGTCGCGCTGTTGTTGTACATCTCGATCAGGGTCTGCTCGTCGTCGGGACTCCACTGGCGGAACGCATTCGGGTGGGTCTTCCGGGCGCGCTTGATCTTGTGGGTCATCGAGCGCAGGTTCATCGGCTCGAGCGACCGGATCCGGGCCTGCCGGTGGCGGCCGACCTCCTCGCCCTCCCGCCAGAACACCACTGCCCCGTCGTCGAACGTCATCAGGTCGGCCGGCACGTCGCAGTAGTCGGCGTCCTCGAGCATCACGCGCATCATCGCTGGTTCTCTCCGTCTCCTCGGTGGATGCGTGGTCGACAGAGAAGATGCCGCGATCCCGCAGCCCGCAGCGCATCAATTCGCAACCTGTGGACAACCAACCGCACACCTTCTTTGCAAAATTACTTTGCAAAAAGTCTTTGTAGTCCTATGCTCAGACCCATGAGCGACGAGAACCAGAGCGTGGAGCCCGCACGGACGGTCCAACTGGATCGCCACCTCGTGCGCGCTCTCGCCCACCCGATGCGGAACCGGATCCTGGGCCTCCTCCGGGTCTACGGCCCGCAGACCGCCACCACCCTGGCCGGACGGCTCGGCGTGAACACCGGCGCGACCAGCTACCACCTCCGCCAGCTCGCGGACGCCGGTCTGGTGGTCGAGGACGACAGCCGCGGCAACGCCCGCGACCGCTGGTGGAAGTCGGCGCACCAGGGCACCGAGTTCAACGCCGCGGAGTTGCTGGACCAGGAGCCCGAGCTGGCCCTGGGCTTCCTGCACGGTGTCGGCCAGACGTACGCGGAGAACATCTTCGGCTTCATCGACGCGATGCAGACGATGCCCGACGACTGGCGCGACGCCAGCGTGCTCTCGGACTACTTCTTCCACCTCCGGGCCGACCAGCTCGACGCGATGATGCACGAGGTCATGGCGGTCCTGGAGAAGTACAAGACGCCGGACCTCACCGCTCCGCTCCCGGAGGGCGCCGAGCAGGTCACCGTCCAGATCCAGGCGTTCCCACGCGAGACGCGCTAGCGGCACAGGGGGTGAGGCGAACAATGAGCGACAAGGGCAACCGGGCGCCGTTGGCGGCGTTCCTGGTGGCGAACGTGGTGTCGATCTGCGGCACCCGGGTGAGCGCGATCGCGATCCCGTGGTTCGTCCTGATCACCACGGGGTCCCCGGTCAAGACCGGTCTCGTGGCGCTGGCAGAGATGGCGCCGCTGGTCGTGGTGAAGGCAATCGGCGGCCCACTGATCGACAAGGTCGGGGCACGCCGGATCAGCGTCGTGGCAGACACCGCCAGTACGGCGGTGGTGGCACTGATCCCCCTCCTGCACGAGCTGGGCATGCTGCACTTCCCGACCCTGCTGGTACTGGTCGCGATCGCCGGCGCGCTCCGTGGACCAGGCGACGCCGCCAAGTCGACACTGATCCCGGACATCGCCCGCGTGGCCAGAGTCCCCCTGGAGCGAGTGACAGGGCTGGAGAGTACGACGGAACGCCTGGCGGGCTTCTTCGCGTTCGCGCTCGCCGGCGGCCTCATCACCCTGGTCGGAGCAGTCAACGCCCTCTGGATCGACGCGGTGTCCTTCGGCATCTGCGCCGTACTGATCGCCCGATGGATCCCGAAGTACGCGACGGCCGCGCCAAAGGAGGAGCAGGGCTACGGCCGCCGGCTGCTGGAGGGCTGGACCTTCCTGCGTACCGACAAGCTCCTGCTGCCGCTGGTCGTCATGATCGCAGTGACCAACCTGCTCGATGCCGCGACCAGCACGGTATTGCTGCCCGTCTGGATCAAGGAGCACGGCTACGGCCCCGGCCACACCAGTCTGATCCTCACGTCGTTCGGAGTGACGGCGACGCTGTTCGCCTTGCTGGCGTCCGCGATCGGCGACCGCATTCCACGCAAGCTCGTCTTCACGGTCGCGTTCCTGATCGCCGGAGCGCCGCGCTTCGTGGCGATGGCCACTGATGCACCGGTCTGGACCCTGATGACGGTGTACGCCGTCGGCGGCATCGGAGCCGGCTTCATCAACCCCGTGCTCGGCGCGATCCAGATCGAACGGATCCCCAGCCACCTGCTCGGACGGGTCAACTCACTGTCCAACGCTGTCTGCTGGACCGGCGTACCCCTTGGCGGTCTCGTCGCCGGTGCGGCCGTCGCTGTCGTGGGCCTGGCACCTGCACTGCTCGCAGGTGGTGCGATCTACCTGGTCGCGACCATGTCACCGGTACTGATCGGCCGGCACGAGCAATGGAGGGCTACACCGGGTCCGACGGATCCTCCGGAAACGGCGGCAGACCCAGATCGGGTGGCAGTCGGAGCGCCTTGACCTTCGTGGCGTTGTCCAGCTCGCGCCGCATCCGCTCCCGCTCCGCCCGCAGCAGCCCGAGCATCACCAGGTCCAGCAACATCCCGCCGGCGGCCGCGAACTGCGTAGCGGCGAACTGGAAGACCTGTGTCATCAGCAACGACACCAGCACCGCCAGCTCGAACAGCCGGACCGCACGGGCCCGATTGCGCTTCCGCAACGCCAGAGCGCCGCGCACCGTGAACGTTGCTGACAGCAAACTCCCCACCGTCACACCGAGCACCGGAAGGTGGTTGAGACCCTCACCCAGCACAGCGGCGATGACGAGCGCGGCGACGAACTGGATCGCCAGCGCGGCGACGGCGATCGGCGGCGCCTTCGGGTGGGTGGCGAGCCGCTCGAACCCACGCTGCAGCGCCCGCCAGGCCGCGTCCACCGGAGCGGCTAACTCGACCTCGTCAGGCGGACACGCGGCGAGCAGCTCGGACGTCTCCCGGCGTCCCTCGATCTGCCGGGGTACGGCGCGCAGGAGCTCCGCCGCCTCGGCACGGCGCCGCCGGGACAGACCGCCCGCGACTCCTTCGACGGTGTGGTCGATGACGTTCGCCAGCTCCTCCCGCGGGTCGATCGGCCGCCGCGTGGTGAGGAAACGGAACCCGAGCACGATCAGCACGAAGACGACGTACACGATCGCGGCCGTCGGCTTGTAGAAGTAGTTGTTGTCCGAGGTGACGAACTTCCCCACCTCGTCGATGAACAGCCCGAACCCGATCCCGCCGACCGTCGCCGCGGCCGGCCGCACCACGGGACCGACGTACCCGAGCAGCAGAGAGATCGCGATCAGCATCAGCAGCCCGCCGGGCAGCACGTGGGCGATGTGCAGACCCTTGCCGCCGATCTGCGGGTACCCGCTGAGGCTGAGGATCAGCCGGGTGATCAGAACCGTCGCGACCCCGGACACCACGAACGTGGTCAGGTGCTCCCCCGACCGCACGTTGCGGACCAGCCCCGCCCGCATCAGGTACGACGAACGCTCACCGGTGGCGGGGGTACTCATGGGGCCACACGTTAGCGTCAGCGCACGAGCGCCGCGACCACGACGATGGCGACCAAGGCGGCCAGTACGAGCGAGGTCACCAGTCGGCGCGTGCGGGGGTCCACGAGGTCAGGGTAGGCGGAAGTTCCCGACCAACGTGCCATCGGGGTCGACCCGCTGCTTGATCTCCCGCAGTCTCGCCAGGTCCACCTCGCTGAAGCAGGTACCGGAAAGGGGAGTCAGTGGAGGTTGATCAGGGGTTCGGGGCGGTGTACGCCGCGGGGGCGGTAGCCGAGGGCGTCGGACAGGCCGAGGTAGTCGGACAGCAGCCAGATGATGGCCAGCCACATCTCGGTGCCCTGCAGGCCGGGGATCGCGCGGTCGTCGGTGCCGTCCGGGGCGAACGCGAAGCCGGCGCCGTCGACCCAGCGAGTCAGGATCGCGCGCAGCTGCGCCTCGGCCCAGCGACGGCCCTCCTGCTCGCCGTACGTCGTCTGCTTGCGGGCCAGCCACAGTGGGTGGATGACGTCGAGAATGTTGCACGCGTTGTAGTTGTCGCCGGTGAACATCCGCCTGTCGTTGCTGTGGGCAAGAACCGTGGCGACGGCCTGCTCGGGGTACGGCAGCGGGAGGCCGAACTGGGCGTAGGTGCCGCGCGTGAGGCGGTAGAAACCGTTGACGACCTGCAACAGTCCGTCGTCGGGATGCGGCGAACCCCAGGTCCCGGACGCCGGGTCGACCCGGGTGAGCAGCCATCCCATCAGCGGTTCGAGCGCGCCAGATTCCTTGTGATCATGGAGGTTTCGGGCGAGCGCCGTACCGAGCGCGTCGATGCCGGAACCGGCCGACCAAGCCCTCCTTGCCCAGGGCAAGTTATCGAGGTCGTCGAGGGTGAATTCCGTGGTGATCGGGTGCTCGAAGCTGCTGCCGAGCACCTGGAGGGCATAGCCGACACACAGGACGTGATAGCTCGCGGACCCTTCCAGGACTGACAGTTCGGCGTCCGACGGCTTGCCCAGTCCGTCGTCGGAGAGGTCTCCAGGCGATACCAGTCCGGTGGCCGGATCCTGGCGCGCGCGGAGTCGCCGGACGAGATCGTCACGGGTGTGGCCGGCCGGCGTCCGGCGTACCAGCAGGTCCGCGATCTCGATGGCGTCGCACCAGGGGCGGATCTCCGGATCGCGATCGATCCCGGGACGGTCGACGAAGCGGGAACCGTCCCAGCAACGCGCGAGTACGTCGTCGATCTGCTCGCGAGCCTTAGCCGCAAAGTCTTTCAGCAAGGTCGGTAGATCACCTGACATGGATGCTCCTGTCCGCGAGCGGAGGATTCGGGCGGGGTTGCCGGCCGCGACCGAGTTGGCCGGGATGTCCTTGGTGACGACCGCGCCGGCGCCGATGATGGTGTGCGGGCCGACCGTGACGCCGTCCAGGATCGTCACGTTGGAGCCGATCCAGACGTCGTCGCCGATCGTGATGCCGACGGCGGTGTGCGGCTGCTTGAAGATCGGCTCGCCGGGCGCGGTGCCGTGGTTGAACGCGAGCAGCGACGTGTGCGCGCCGATCCGGACGCCGTCGCCGATCGTCACCACACCGCGCACCGCGGCGAACGGGTTGATCGTCGAGTCGGAGCCGAGCGCGATCCGGCCGGTGACGTAGGCGTGGGCGGCGATGTACGAACGGTCCCCCATCCGGAGCTCGTCGCAGTACACCGCGGCCGACTCCGCGACGTACACGTCCGGGGCGAGCTCGACCGACCCGCCGAGGCCTGCCTGTCGTTCGGCCTGCCGGTCACGCTCGGCCTCGGAGGCCTTCCGGGCGTACTCCCAAGGCAGGAAATCCAGTCGCAACGGCTCGTTCGACACCATGGGAAAACGCTATCCAATTCCCGGGACGCAGACCAGCCCTGAAAGGCCGCTGCTAATCTCCCGTCTGACATGAACACTTTTCCGTCTGTGCGAGGGGCGGCCGGGCGATGACGACGAGCGGACCCGTTGCGGACGGCGACGACGGCGGTGACGGCACGACTGACGGCGGCGGTGACGGTACGGCGGGCAGCACCCGCCGGAGCCACCGGGTCACGATCAGCGATCTCGCGCGTCGACTGCACATCTCGAAGGCGTCTGTCTCGTACGCGCTGAACGGCCGCGCCGGGGTCAGCGACGAGACGCGGCAGCGGGTGCTCGACCTGGCCGAGGAACTGGGCTTCCACCCGAACTCCGCCGCGGTCGCACTGTCCGCGAGCCGCACCCGGACGATCGGGATCGTGATCGCCAGGGACCCCGCGCTGATCTCGACCGAAGCGTTCTACATGCGCACGCTGGTCGGCATCGAGCAGTACCTGAACGAGGTCGACTCGTCGCTGCTGCTCCGGCTGACGGGCGAGCACGGCGAGGACCTCGACGTACTGCGGCGGTGGTCGCGACAGGGGCGCGTGGACGGGTTCATCCTGTTCGACGAGCACGACGACGACCCGCGGATCCCGGTACTGAAGGAACTCGGGGTGCCGTGCGTGGTGGTGAGCTCGAACGCACCGGACGATGCGGTCGGACGGCTGATCAGCTCGCCGGACGAGACCGTCTCGCTGCTGCTCGACCACCTGGCCGGGTTCGGGCACACGAACGTCGCGCACATCAGCGGCCCGTTCACGTTCATCCACGAGCGACTCCGCGTCCAGACGCTGCAGGAGCACGCGGCGCGGCACGGGATCACGGTGCGGCACGTCGAGGGCAGCTACCGGTACGACGACGGCGCGGAACTCACGCGCCAACTGCTGACCGGCCCCAATCCGCCGACCGCGATCGTGCTCGGGAACGACCTGATGGCGGTTGCGGCGCTGCGGGTCGCGATGGATCTCGGTACGGCGGTGCCCGGCGAGGTCTCGATCGTCGCCTGGGACGACTCGCCCCTGTGCGAACTCGCGCGGCCCGGGATCACCGCGGTCGACCAGAAGACCATGGAACGCGGCCGCGCCGCCGCCGACCTCCTGCTCCGGATCGTCACCGGCGACCACACCCTGCACGAAGAGGCCCCGGCCGGCGAACTCCGGCACCGCGAATCCTCAGGTCCCGCACACTCCTGAGCTCAGTTTGAAGACTGTGTGAAATCGAGTCTTCGCAGAGAGTGTTGGATTGCGCTTGCCGCGCGCCGGGTGAAGATTGGCCGGGTCACGAGGTCGTAACGAACACGCCTCTACTGAACCGGTTAGGGTTACGGAACTTAACCGGTTAGGCCAGTATGGGGCCGATCCGCCTCCGCAGGTCTGCGGGGGCTCGAGACGGGACGAGGGAGTCCGACGTGAGACTGCGTTCGCTTGTAGCCGCGGTTGCGGCGACCGCCATGGGAATCAGCCTCGCCGCCTGTGGTGGCGGCGACAAGGATGACTCCTCCGGCGGCAGCACCGGTGACCAGACGCTGACCTACTGGGCCAGCAACCAGGGCACCAGCCTGGACAACGACAAGGAGGTCCTGACCCCGGTCCTGCAGAAGTTCACCCAGGAGACCGGGATCAAGGTGAACCTCGAGGTGATCGGCTGGAACGACCTGCAGACCCGGATCCAGACCGCGATCACCTCGGGTCAGGCGCCGGACGTGGTCAACATCGGCAACACCTGGGCGGCCTCGCTGCAGGCCACCGACGCGTTCCTGCCGTTCGACGGCGACGCGATGACCGCGATCGGGGGCAAGGACAAGTTCGTGCCGACGGCTCTGGCGACCGGCGGCAAGGAAGGCACCGACCCGACCTCGGTCCCGCTCTACGGTCTGGCCTACGGCCTGTACTACAACAAGGCGATGTTCGCCGCGGCCGGCCTGCAGCCGCCGAAGACCTGGGAAGAGATGGTCGCCGCGGCCAAGAAGCTGACCAACCCGGCGAAGAACCAGTGGGGTATGGCGCTGGCGGCCGGCAGCTACACCGAGAACGTGCACTTCGCGTTCATCAACGCCGCGCAGAACAAGGCCGACTGGTTCAACAGCGACGGCAAGCCGACGTTCACCGGTGACGGCAACGTGCAGGGCGTGCTGCGGTACCTCGACCTGATGCAGAAGGACAAGGTCGCGAACCCGTCGAACGCGCAGTACGACAACGGCACCAAGTCGGTGAACGACTTCGCCACCAAGAAGGTCGCGATGGTCATCAACCAGAACAACGCCGACTCCTCGATCGTTGCCAACGGCATGAAGGCCGGCGAGTACGGCGTCGTACCGTTCCCGGCTCCGGCCGGCGGCGAGCAGGTGGCCAGCCACGTGGCGGGGATCAACCTGTCGGTCTTCAAGAACACCAAGCACAAGGACGCGGCGCTGAAGTTCGTGAAGTACATGACGGACGCGAACACCCAGACCACGCTGGGCAAGCCGTTCTCCTCGCTGCCGGTGCTGAAGGACGCCAAGCCGGTGTTCACCACCGACGCGGCCGAGGCGGCCACCTTCCAGGACGTCTACAACACCAAGTCCAAGCCGCTGCCGCTGGTGCCGGCCGAGGACCAGTTCGAGAGCACTGTCGGCAAGGCGATGAACGCGATGTTCGCCAAGATCGCGACCGGTGGGACGGTGACCGCCGACGACGTGAAGGCGGCGCTGAAGACCGCCGAGGACCAGGTAGCCGCCAGTAGCTGACGTACGGGCGTTCGCGTCCGAAGAACCGGCCTCCGGCTCTTCGGACGCGACGCACGTGTCAGCCGATCCGCGAGACAGGAGGGCGACCACCCGGATGTCCGTCGCAACCGAAACTGCCGCTCCGGCACCGCCGAAACCACGGAGCCGGCTCGAGCACCGGCCCGGCCTGAACCGGTGGCTGCCGTACGCGCTGCTGGCCCCGGCAGTGTTGCTGGAACTGTTCATCCACATCATTCCGATGCTGGTCGGGATCTGGATGAGCTTCGTCAAACTGACCAAGTTCTTCATCGCGAACTGGTCCTCCGCGCCCAGCGCCGGGCTCGGCAACTACAAGGTCGCGCTCGACTTCAACAACGCGGTCGGGCAGGGGCTGCTGAAGTCGTTCGGCGTCACGGTCGTCTTCTCGCTCGTCACGGTCGCGTTCTCGTGGGTGCTCGGGATGGCCGCCGCGGTCGCCCTGCAGCCGGAGTTCCGCGGCCGGGGCATCGTCCGCACCTTGTTCCTGGTGCCGTACGCGCTCCCGGCGTACGCCGGAATCCTGACCTGGAACTTCATGCTCCAGCGCGACACCGGCGCGGTGAACCACGTGCTGAACCAGCTGCACCTGACCGACGGGAAAACGTTCTGGCTGATCGGCGGCAACGCGCTGATCTCGCTGATCACGGTGGCCGGCTGGAAGCTGTGGACGTTCGCGTTCCTCACCCTGATGGCCGGTATGCAGAGCATCCCGAGGGACCTCTACGAGGCCGCGTCGGTGGACGGCGCCGGCAACATCCGGCAGTGGCGCAACATCACGCTGCCCTCGCTGCGGCCGGTGAACCTGGTGCTCGTGCTCGTGCTGTTCCTGTGGACGTTCAGCGACTTCAACACGCCGTACGTGCTGTTCGGTACGGCGCAGCCGCCGGCCGGTGACCTGATCACGTTCCACATCTACAACGCGTCGTTCCTGACCTGGAACTTCGGCACCGGTGCGGCGATGTCCGTGCTGCTGCTGATCTTCCTGATGATCGTCACCGGCGCGTATCTGCTCGTCACCGGAAGGAGGTCGCGTCGTGCGTGAGACCAGAGGGTTCAAGATCTACCGCGGCGTCACCCTCACAGTGCTCGGATTGTTCGTCCTGGTCCCGCTGTACGTGATGGTGACCTCGTCGCTCAAACCGCTCAAGGACGTGCAGGGCGCGTTCTCCTGGTGGCCGTCGAACCTGACGCTGGCGCCGTTCGTGGACATGTGGAAGACGGTGCCGCTGGCCCGGTACTTCGTGAACTCGACGATCGTGTCGGTGGCGGCGACGGTGTTCTCGGTGGCGATCGCGATCCTGGCCGCGTTCGCGGTGTCGCGGTTCAAGTTCCGCGGGCGGACGGTGTTCACCACCACGGTGCTGTCGACGCAGATGTTCCCGGGTGTGCTGTTCCTGCT
The DNA here is from genome assembly GCF_004331345.1 of Kribbella soli. Lineage (GTDB taxonomy): Bacteria > Actinomycetota > Actinomycetes > Propionibacteriales > Kribbellaceae > Kribbella > Kribbella soli. The sequence goes on from NZ_SJJZ01000001.1 coordinate 888,470, forward strand.
GCCGTTGTTCCTGATCTTCGTGAACATCAACAACTCGTTCGGGCTGCAGCTGGTCGGGACGCGGCTCGGGCTGATCATCACGTACCTGACATTCAGCCTGCCGTTCTCGATCTGGATGCTGGCCGGGTACTTCGACAGCATCCCGCGCGAGCTGGACGAGGCCGCGCTGGTCGACGGCTGCGGTCCGATGGGCGCGCTCTGGCGGGTCGTCCTGCCCGCGGCGCGACCTGGTGTGATCGCGGTCGCGATCTACTCGTTCATGACCGCGTGGGGCGAGGTCCTGTTCGCGTCGGTGATGACGACCGAGGCCAACCGGACGCTGTCGGTCGGCCTGCGGCAGTACTCCACGCAGACCAACATCTACTGGAACCAGATCATGGCGGCCGCCCTGGTCGTCAGCGTCCCCGTCGTCATCGGCTTCCTTCTCGCCCAGCGCCACTTCGTCGCGGGCGTCACGGCAGGTGCGGTGAAGTAGCGGATCTGCAGCACTCATCAATTGCGTCTCAGCGGACCGGCTGAGCGTGGCGATCGGTCGTCAGGCGCAATTGATGAGTGCTGGCGGTCCGCCAAGTGGGTCAGGCGAAGAGCTTTTCGCCCCAGTAGGAGCCGGGGGTGACGCCGGCGGGGCAGGCGAAGATGCCGGAGCCTACGTGGTGGATGTACTCGTTCATCGTGTCGCTCTTGGCCAACTGGTTCTGGACGGGGATGAACTGTTTGCGCGGGTCGCGTTGGTAGGCGAGGAAGAACAGGCCCGCGTCGAGGCGGCCGAGGCCGTCCGAGCCGTCGACGAAGTTGTAGCCGCGGCGTAGCAGTTCGGCGCCGTTGTTGAACTGCGGGTGTGCGAGCCGCACGTGCGAGTCCATCGGCACCCTCGGGTCGCCGTCGGAGTTCTTCGCGGTGAAGTCGATCGCGTCGAACTCGTCCGCCTTGCCCAACGGGGCGCCGGTGCCCTTCCCGCGGCCGATGATCGTCTCCTGCTCGCCGAGCGACGTACGGTCCCAGATCTCGATGTTCATCCGGATCCGCCGCGACACCAGGTACGCGCCGCCGACCATCCACTCCGGTCCGTCCTCGGGCTGCACCCACAGCTGCTGCTCGAGCTTGTCGGCTTCCTCGAGCTTGAGGTTGTTCGTCCCGTCCTTGAACCCGAACAGGTTCCGCGGCGTCGCCTGCGCCCGCGACGTCGACGACGTACGGCCGAAACCGAGCTGCGAGTACCGTACGGCGACCCGCCCGAACCCGATCCGCGCCAGGTTCCGGATCGCGTGTACGGCGACCTGCGGGTCATCGGAACACGCCTGTACGGCGATGTCGCCGCCGGACCGCGCCGGGTCGAGGTCGTCGCCGATGAAGTGCGGCAGGTCGACCAGCGCCTTGGGACGCTTGGACGCGAGCCCGAACCGCTTGTCGAACAACGACGGCCCGAACCCGACGGTGATCGTCAGCCGTGCCGGCGGCAGGCCGACCGCCTCGCCGGTGTCCTCCGGCGGCGCCTCCCCCGGTCCGTTCACGGCGCCGTACTGACCGATGTCGCGACCGGCCGTCAGCAGCGCCGCCGCGGCGGTCCACTCCTTCAGCAGGGCGATCAGGTCGTCGCGCTTCGTCGTGGTCACGTCGAAGGCGGCGAAGTGCAGCCGGTCCTGGACCGGCGTGGTGATCCCGGCCTGGTGCGGGCCGTGGAACTCGACCGGCCCGTTGTTGTCTGCGGCCTGCGACTCTTCACCGGTCAGCGCCGAGTGTGCGGCGTACCCGGCGACTCCGGTGGCGACAGCCGCGCCCGCAGCCCCGAAGAGACCGCGGCGCGAGATTCCCTTACGGTCGCTCATTTCTTCGCCAGCACCCCGGCGACCTTGCTGACCGGCTCGGCCAGCCCGTCGACCACCGCGCCGAGGGCCTTCTTCTCGGCCTCGGTCGCGGTGTACGGCTTGAAGCCGTCACCGTCGCGGTACTTGTCCAGCGACGCGAAGACGGCCTTGAACTGAGCGTCCAGCTGGGTGACGAGCGCCGCGTCCCGCTTCTGCAGGGCCGGGCGGAGCGCCTGGATCGCGGCCTGCGAGCCCTCGACGTTGGCCTCGAAGTCCCACAGGTCGGTGTGCGAGTAGCGGTCCTCCTCGCCGGTGACCTTGCCGGTCGCGACCTCGTCGAGCAGTTCCTTGGCGCCGTTGGCCAGCTGCAGCGGGGTGAGCTTGACGACCTTCGCCTTCGCGACCACGGTCTTCACATCGGTCAGCAGCAGGTCCGCGTACTTCTCCATGCCCTTGGTGGAGTTGGAGACCCAGAGCGCCTGCTCGATCCGGTGGTACCCGGTCCACTCGGTGCCCGGCTCGACGTCGTTGACGCGCGCGTCGATCTTCGGGTCCAGGTCGCCGAACGACTCGGCGACCGGCTCGATCCGCTCCCAGTAGGTCCGCGAGACCGGGAACAGCTCCTTCGCCTTCGCGACGTCGCCGGCCTTCACCGCGGTGACGAACTCGGTGGTCTTCTGCTCCAGCGCGACCGCCTGCGAGTTCACGTACCGCTGGTAGCTCTCGGTCGCCTGCTTCAGCGCGGTGTCGGTGTCGACCTGCGCGGGCGCGTCGCCGGCGACGTTGAGGTCGCCGCGGATCCCGTCGCCGACCATGCCGGGCTTGCAGACCGCCTGGTACTTGCCGGTCGGCAGCTCGACGATCAGGTCCCGCTTCAGGCCCGGACCGATGTTCTCGACCTCACCCATCACCCGGTCGCCGTCGGCGTACACGTAGAACTCGGTGACCTTACTGCCGCCGTTCGTCACCGAGAACGTGCTGGTGCCGGACTTCACGTCGCGGCGGCTCAGGTCGCAGCCCGAGTCGGACGCCTTCACCGACACCGGACCGGTGCCGTCGTCCTTGGCCGCCGGCTCGTCCTTCGCACACGCCGTGAGCGCGGCGAGGCCGATGACGACGACGGTACCGAAGATGGAGACCCGACGGGCTGTGCCAACAAAGACGGGAGTGGTGCGCATTGCTTCTCCTGGGGATTCAGGCCGCTTTGTGGGCGGTCGTCGCCGGTACGGCGGGCGGTGTGGAGCTCTTCACCGGAAGGAAATAGAGCACCATCACCGGGACGAGATAGGCGACCCACGCGATCGCCTCCAGCACGGACGGTGCCGGGTTGAAGTTGAAGATGCCCTTCAGCAGTACGCCGTACCAGCTGTCCGGCGGGATCACGTGGGAGATGTCGAAGGCGAGCGTGTGCAGACCGGGCAGGATGTTCGCCTCCTGCAGGTCGTGGAAGCCGTAGGCGAAGATGCCGGCCGCGACCAGGATCAGCACCGCGCCGGTCCACTTGAAGAACACGGCCAGGTTGATCTTCACCGCGCCCTTGTAGATGGCGACGCCGAGCAGCACCGAGGTCGCGAGCCCGAGCAGGACGCCGACGAACGGTACGGCGGTGGTCGCGGTGGCGGCCGACGCGTACACGATGAACGCGGTCTCGATGCTCTCCCGGAAGACCGCGAGGAACGCCAGGACGACCACCGCGCGGGAGCCGACCTCGAGGGCCTGGCCCATCCGCTCGCGCAGCTCCTTGGCGATGCTGCGGGACGCCTTGCGCATCCAGAAGATCATCCAGGTGACGAAGCCGACCGCGAGGATCGACATCACCCCGCCGACGGTCTCCTGGGTCGTGAACGACTTCGCGGTCAGCGCGGTGACGAACTGGAGCAGACCCCAGGCGGCGACCGCCACGGCAAGCGCCGTGGCGACACCGATCCAGACCAGTTTGAGTCGATCGCGATGCCCCGACTTGACCAGGAAGGTGGCGAGGATGCTGACGACCAGCGAGGCCTCGAGTCCTTCACGAAGTCCGATCAGGTAGTTCGCGAGCATGGCGGGACTCTCTCATTGCATTAGGTACGGCTAACCTTCCTGAGGTTAACCTAAGAAGTCCCATTCGCCTACCGTGATGTACGCCGCACTGTGGCCCGGTCCTTCACCCAGCCGGGACTCGATCAACTGCAGGCTGCCGGCGGTCCAGACCGGACCGTTGTAGGTGTCGAAAACCCTGACCCACTTGGTGACGTCGATCGGTCGGCGCACTCGCGCCAGTGTCAGGTGCGGGGTGAATTTCCTTCCTTCCACGGTCACTCCGGCGCGACTCGCTGCCGACCGCGTGGTCATCGCCAGGTGCTTGAGCGACTCGGTCTCGTCGCGCACTCCGGCGTACAGGACCCGCGCGTCGGGGACGCCGGGGAAGGCGCCGGCGCCGGCCAGCTGCAGCTCGAACGGTCTTTGTCGCTTGGCGGCGAGCTCCAGCCGCTCCTCGAGTTCCTCGGTCTTCCAGTCCGGCACCTCGTCGAGGAACGCCAGCGTGAGATGCCAGTGCTCGTCCGCCGCCCACCGGATGTCGTCGTCCGGATGGTCCCGGCGGGGCTCGACGAACTCGCTCAGATCCTCCACTACCTCTTGAGGTGGCACTACGGCCACGAACAATCGCATCCGAAAATGCTATCGGTGGTGGAAACTGCTTTTGTGTCCGAGTTCAAGCTGCCCTCGCCGTGTGTGGTGATCCTGGTGGGTCCGGGGGCGTCCGGGAAGTCGACGTGGGCGGCGGAGCATTTCGAGGCCGAGTTGGTGGTGTCGAGTGATCGGTTGCGGGCGTTGGTCGGGGCCGGTGAGGACGACATCGCGGCGAGTGCCGATGCGTTCGCGTTGCTGGAGGAGGTCGTGCGGCAGCGGATCGGGCGGCGGCTGACGACCGTCATCGACACACTCGGGCTCGACAGGGACCGGCGGGTGCGGTGGCTGGAACTGGCGCGCGAGGCCGGAATGCCTTGTGTGGCGGTGGGTTTCGATACGCCGGCCGACGAGTGCCGGCGGCGGAATCGGGAGCGTACGGCGAAGCGGATCCCGGCTGACGTACTGACGTCGCAGCTGCGGTCATGGGCTTCGGTGAAGCAAGAGCTCCCGACGGAGGGGTACGACGACGTACTGCAGCCGACCGCGGTGCGGGTGGTGCCGAACGCCTTCGTGGAGTCGACTGCGGCGCACGCGCGGCAATCAGAAGCTCCGATGGGGTTGCGGTTCGGGTTGCAACTGAGCAGATATCCAGGCGGTCGGGAAGGCCTGGCTTCGTGGATTCGGGAGGTGGCGGAGCGGGCCGAGGCGGTGGGGTTCGACGCGATCTACGTGATGGATCACTTCCGGCAGATCCCGCAGGTGGGGCGGGCGTGGGAGGACTTCCTGGAGAGCTGGACGACGCTCGGGTACCTCGCCGCGTGTACGACCCGAGTGCGGTTGGGGACGTTGGTTTCGGGCATCACGTACCGCAACGTCGCCCACCTCGGAAAGATCGCCGCGACGCTCGATGTGTTGAGTGGTGGGCGGGCGGTGTGCGGGGTCGGGCTCGCATGGTTCGAGGCGGAGCACAAGGCGTACGGCTGGCCGTTTCCCTCGGTGAGCGAACGCTATGCGCTGCTCGAGGACGCCTTGCAGGTGTTGCCGATTTTATGGGGACCTGGCAACAAACCGTTCCGCGGCAAGGTTCTCGACGTACCGGACACCACTTGTTATCCGCGACCGCTGCAGGAACATCTGCCCGTGCTCGTCGGCGGGAGTGGGCCGCGGACGCTGCGCTTGGCCGGGCGGTACGCGGACGCGGTGAATGTGTTCGGGGACGTCGCCGCGGTTCGGAAGGCGGCCGGCTATCTGGGCGACAGGCCGGTTGAGCTGACGCATCTGTCGACAACCCTGGTGGGCAAGGACTCGCAGCAGTTGGACGAGCTCGTACGGCGGTTGCGTCCGCGGAACGTGAACCCGGCGAAGTACGCCGCCTCCGTGAACGCCGGCACCGTCGACGATCAGATCGGGCGGTTCCGCGAGTTGTCCGAGGTGGGCGTGGCCGAGGTGATGATCAGCCTCCCCGACCTCGCCACCCTCGACACGGTCGCCGATGTGATCTCAGCGTTCCGGGTCTAGATCGAGTTTCAGCAGGGCGTTCTCGATCACCTCGGGCATGGCCGGATGGATCCAGTACTGGCCGCGCGCCATCGTGTACGCGTCCAGCCCGAAGCTCATCGCCTGGATCACCGGCTGGATCACGGTCGGCGCCTGCGGGCCGATCACGTGGCAGCCGATGATCTGCCCACTCTTCGGGTCGGCGAGGACCTTCGCGAACCCGGTGGTGTCCTCCATCGCCCAGCCGTACGCGATGTCAGCGTACCGCTGAACCGCTTTCACATAAGGGATTCCGCGTTCCTTCGCCTGCTCCTCGGTGAGGCCGACGGACGCGATCTGCGGCGCGCTGAACACCGCGTGCGGGACGAACCGGTGGTCGGCCTCGATCCGGTCGTCCGGGTTGAGCAGGTTGTGCTTCACCACCCGCGCCTCGTGGTTCGCGACGTGCTTCAGCTGGAGCGGACTCGTCACGTCGCCGAGCGCGTAGATGCCGTCGACGGTGGTCTGCTGGTACGCATCCACGACCACACGCCCCTCGCGGTCCACCTCGACCCCGGTGGCGTCGAGGTTCAGCAGGTCCGAGTTCGGTTCCCGGCCGACCGCGACCAGGAGCTCGTCGACGATCAGTTCGTCGGCGCCGTCCGGGTTCAGCATCCCGAGCAGGATCGAGCCGTCGTCACGTCGCTCGACCCGCACGGTCTCATGGTTGAGCCGTACGTCGTACTTGTCCCGCGCGATCTCCGTGTAGCGCGCGGAGATCTCGCCGTCCTCGAGCCGGAGCAGCTCGTTCGACCGGAGGACGATCGTCACCTCGACCCCGAACGACGCGAACACGTGCGCGAACTCGGCCGCGACGAACCCGCCGCCGATGATCGCCATCCGGCGCGGCAGCTCCTCGAGCCGCATGATCGTGTTCGACGTGTGGTACCCGGTCTCCTCGAGGCCCGGGATCGGTGGCACGATCGGCCGGCTGCCGGTGGCGATCACGAACCGATCCGCGCTGAACACGCTCGTCGAGCCGTCCTTGCCGTCGACGGTCAGCTCCTTGAACCCGGTGAACCGGCCGGTCCCGTCGTACACGCGGACGTTCGCGTTGTCCGGGTTGTGGTGCCGGTACTCCGAGCCGCCTTCCGCGATCGGATCGATCCGGCCGAAGATCCGGTCCCGGACGTCGGTCCAGCGGACGCCGAGCAGCTGCTCGTCGACGCCGTACCGCGAACTCACCGACGGGGTCGCGGCCACGTCGGCGGCGTGCACGAACATCTTGGTCGGGATGCACCCGACGTTCAGGCAGGTGCCGCCGAACGTACCGCGCTCGACGATCGCCACCTTCCAGTCGGCGAACCGCCGATTGACGATGGTGTTACCGGAGCCGGTCCCGATGATGACGAGGTCGTAATGGGTCACGATCCATTCTGACCCTTACCCGCAAGGACCTGCGCTGGACCCGCGGACGAGGAAAGATAGGGCGAGTGGCAGGTGGTGAGCTGACGAGCAGGTACGGCACGGTCGTCTGGGACGGCATCGGCACCCTCCGGATCCGGTACGGCGGGTCGCCCTTACGATCTCGCCTGGGTGAGCGGGTCGTGCCCATCGAAGCGTTGCGCGCCGTGGAGGTCACCGATGCGGGGCTCCAGTTCGTCCTGCGTGACGGCGCCGACCCGCTGCAGTCGGTGACTCAGCCGATCGAGCTCTACGACTTCCCGGGCGTCGACCACGAAGCCGCCGAGGGGATCGCCCGTGACATCGGCCAGGCGCTCGTGCGTCGCGACGTACCGGCGACGGCCTCCACCGCATGGCTGGTCGCGCCGCCGCCCGCGCCCGACCGGATCGAGGGGCGGGACGCGACGCTCGCGGTGGCTAGCGGGCAGCTCACGTTCAATTACCACCGGTCCGCGGGCCGAAAGAAGAAGGCGTTCGGCGATCCTTGGTCAGTGCCACTCGGGGACATCGTCGACGTGGAGTGGGCACCGGCGGTCGGTTTCGGCGCGCGTGGATTCCTCCGGATCAGCACAGCCGCGACCCCCGACGTACGCCCGAAGCCGAAGCACGATCCGGCCGCGATGCTGACCCGGCGCGCAGCGGAAGCCGACGCCCTGTTCTTCGCCGCCCGCCTACTGACGCGGATCCGCCCGTAGCCGAACCGCCGCGCAGGCAGAACCCCGACGATCGCGGCGTGTCGAGCCCGCAAACGGGGGTTCTGCCTGCATGCCCGTCCGCTCCTACGCGACCTGCGGCTTCTTCGGTACCTCGGGTGCGTCGACGACTGCCTTCTCGCCGAGTAGTTCGGTCTGGGGCAGGACCTCGAGGTGTGGGCGCGGGAGGAGCCGTGGGCGGATCGCGAGGCCGCGGCGGCGGGAGAAGTACAGCACCGAGCCGACCGTGCCGAGGACGGTGAGCCCACCGCCGACGATCAGCGACCAGCGGGCGCCCATCACCTGCCCGATCCAGCCGATGAACGGCGACCCGAGCGGCGTGCCGCCCATCAGGACCGTCATGTACAGCGCCATCACCCGGCCGCGCATCGTCGGCTCGATGCTCAACTGCATGGTCGCGTTCGCCGAGGTGAGCATGGTGAGCGAGGTCAGCCCGACCAGCGGCAGCACGAGCGCGAAGGTCAGGTACGTCGGCATCAGCGCACTCACGATCTCGAGCAGACCGAACGCCACCGCCGCACCGATCACCAGCCGCGCGCGGATCCGGACCCGCCGGGCCGCGAGCAGCGCGCCGGACAGCGAGCCGATCGCGAGGATCGAGCCGAGGATGCCGTACTCCCCCGCGCCCTTGTGGAATGCGCTCGTCGCCATCAGCGCCGAGGTCATCTGGAAGTTCAGCCCGAACGTGCCGGCGAAGAACACCGCGACCAGCACCATCATCAGGTCGGGCCGCCGCCACAGGTACCGCATGCCGTCGCGGATCATGCCCTTGTCCCGCGCCGCGGGCTTCGGCGTGTGCAGCTCGCCGGTGCGCATCAGCCGCAGCGACACGATCACCGCGGCGTACGTGAACCCGTTGATCATGATCACCGGGCCGGTGCCGATCCAGTTGATCAGCAGACCGGCGAGCGCCGGGCCGAGCAGCCGGGCCGCGTTGAAGGAGGCCGAGTTCAGCCCGACGGCGTTGGAGAGCTCGTCGCGGCCGACCATCTCGACCACGAAGGCCTGCCGGGTCGGGGCGTCGAACGCCGTGCCGACACCGAAGAGCAGGGCGAGGAGATACACGTGCCACGTCTGCACGACACCGGCGATCGTCAGACCACCGAGGGTCAGGGCGACGGTGGCCATCGCGACCTGGGTGATCGTCAGCACGGTCCGCTTCGGGAAGCGGTCGGCGACCAGACCGGCGTACGGGCCGAGCAGGAGCGCGGGCAGGAACTGGAGTCCGGTGACGATGCCGAGCGCCGTACCCGAATGGGTCAGCTCCAGGACCAGCCAGTCCTGGGCGACACGCTGCATCCACGTGCCGACGTTGGAGATGATCGCGCCCGAGGCGTAGAGCCGGAAGTTCCGGACCTTGAACGCGCGGAAGGTGGGGCTCATCGAGCCGCCAGTCGTTCGAGAACAGGTGCTGCCTTGCGCAGGATGTCGCGCTCCTCCGGGGTCAATTGCTTCAGCTTGGTCTGCAGCCACTCGTCGCGGCGCCGGCGGTTCGCCAGGATCAGCTCGTCGGCGCGGTCGGTCAGCTCGACGACGATCTGCCGCTTGTCGGTCGGATGCGGGCGACGGACCACCAGGCCCGCCTCCTCCATGTTCGTCACGATCCGCGTCATCGACGGCGGCTTCACCTGCTCGTGGGCGGCCAGCTCGCCGATCGTCATCGCCTCGTGCTTGGCCAGCGCGCCGAGCACGCTGAGCTGGTTCGCGGTGAGGTCGTGACCGGGCTCGCGCTGCCGGCGGATCTGCCGGGACAGCCGCAGGGTCGACGACCGCAGGGCACTCGCCAGCCCGACGTCACTCTTCACCTGCTGCGCTACGACTTCGGGCATGTCTTTACCTTAACTCATTACCTTTGCTAACTAAAAACGTTGGACCACCAGCTGGTATTCCCGGACCCCGGGCGGCCGATAGAGTTCGCCGTCATGGGGACGACGGCCGAGCTGGAGCGGTACGAGCAGCGATTCCGGCGGGCTGGACTGCCGCTGTTCATCGAGGACTTCTCGCCGACGCACGACATCTTCACGCGGGCGGCGCCGCTGCTGGTGCTGGTGTTCCTGGCCGAGATGCTCGGCGCCACCTCGCTCGAATGGGACTGGTGGCAGAACCTGCTGGCCGCGCTCGGCGGTCTGGTGGCACTGGTCGCCGGGTTCGGCCTGCTCAACGGGCTACGAGGGCGACCCTTCGGTTCGTTGCCGACCCGCTTCGGCACCCCGGAGCTGGCGGTGTTCGTGTTCCTGCCGGCGTTGCTCCCGGTAGTCACGCAAGGACAGGTCAAGCAGTTCTTCGGCGTCGCCTTCGGCAACTTGCTGCTGGTCGGCGTGGTGTACGTCGTGGTCGGCTACGGCTTCATCGCAACCGTGGTCTGGGGATTCCGCCAACTGGCCCGCGAGCTGGCCAACTCGGTCGCCAGCTTCGTCCGGGCGTTGCCGCTCCTGCTGGTCTTCTCGCTGGTGCTGTTCATGACCGCGGACATGTGGCAGGTGTTCGCGTGGATGCCCGCCGCCTTCATCGTCTTCTCCGTGATCGCCTTCGCCCTGCTGAGCACGGTGTTCCTGCTGATCCGGTTGCCGCTGGAGGTGGACTCGATCGAGCGCACCGCCGGCTCCGGTCCGCCGCTGAGCCGGAGCCAGCGCTTCAACGTCAGCGTCAGCCTGGTGATCCGGCAGTGGATGCAGGTGCTCGTGGTGAGCGCCGGCGTCGGCCTGTTCTTCGTTGCCTTCGGCATGCTCGCGATCAGCGAACACATCTACCGGCAGTGGGGCGTCGACGCCGGCTCGTGGTCGTACCACGTCGAGCTGCTGAACCATCCGCTCGTCCTCAGCGCCTCCCTGATCAAGGTCGCCGTCGGCATCGCGAACTTCACCGGGCTCTACTACTCCATCGCATTGCTCACGGACTCGACGTACCGCACGGAGTTCCTCGACCACGTCAGCAACGAGCTCCGCGAACTCTTCACCGCTCGCGCCGAGTACCTCGAACTTCGGCGTACCGCTTAGACGTTCGCGCCGAACAGTTCGTCGATCCGGCGGGCCCAGTCCGGGTACTGCTCCATCTTGCGGGTGGCAACGCCGTACACCGCCTTGCCGATCTCCGGATCGCCGTCGTCGCTGAAGCGGACGGCGCTCATCTTCTCGAGCTTGTCGAGGATCAGGTCGTCGCCGCTGAGGTGCACCGGGTCGTGCATGTACCGCTCGAGCGCGTCGAGATCCGGGATCGCCGCCAGGTACGAGTGCGTGAAGCCGTCCGCGGGATTGCCGAAGTCCTTGCCGACGGCACCGAACGCGACCGAGTCCAGCGACGCGGTCCGGCGCATCACCGCCAGCACCTCCTCCTGCTCCTCGACACTCACGCCGTCCTTGAACCGGATCCGCAACACGTTGACGATCATCTGCTCTCCTTAGAACTGCACTGGTCAGTGCATTCTACTGTACGCCGAAGTTCAGCAAGCTACCCTGACCAGGTGACAATGACGCGCGGACGTATCGACAAGCGGCAGGCGATCCTGGACGCGGCCTTCACGGTCTTCGCCCGGGACGGGTACCGGACCGCGAGCGTGGACACGGTCGCCGCCACCGCCGGGGTCGCGAAGCACACCATCTACAACCACTTCGGCGACAAGCAGTCGCTGTTCCGGGCAGCCGTCAGCGCCCTCGCGGACGATGCGCTGACCCGCAACCTGGCGGCCGTGGAGTCGCTGCGCCCGGACCGCGATCCGGCGGAGGCGCTGACCGAGGTGGGCCGGAAGCTCGCCGAGTGCTACTGCGACGAGAAGTCGTGGGCGCTCCGCCGGCTGCTGCACGCCGAGCTCGCGAGCATGCCGGAACTGCAGGACATCGTGCGGGAGCGCGCTACGGACAAGGTCAACGACGCCCTCGCCGACCGGCTCGCCCGGCTCGCGCTGGCCGGGCACCTCCGCATCACGGACCCGGCCGTCGCGGCGGAACAGTTCGGCGCGCTACTGACCGCACCCTTCGACGCCCGGTCCCGCCTCGGCACGCGGAAGATTCCGGCGAAAGAACTCGCCGACGTCACGCAGAACGCCGTGCAGACGTTTCTGCGTGCCTTCGGCAATCAGTAACTCAGGTCAGCCAGTCGCTCAGGGGGCCGATGGCGAAGTAGAGGACGAACAGGGCGGCGACGACCCACATCAGCGGGTGCACCTGGCGGCCCTTGCCACGGACGGTCTTGAGGATCACGTACGAGACGAAACCGGCGCCGATACCGGCCGAGATCGAGTAGGTGAACGGCATCAGGATGATCGTCAGGAACGCCGGGAACGCGACCTCGATGTCGTCGAAGTCGATGCCCTTCACCTGCGTCATCATCAGGAACCCGACCAGGATCAGCGCCGGCGTCGCCGCCTCGTACGGGACCAGCGTGACCAGCGGCGCGACCACCATCGAGATCAGGAAGCAGATCCCGGTCACCACACTCGCCAGCCCGGTCCGGGCGCCTTCGCCGACGCCCGAGGCCGACTCGATGTACGACGTGTTGCTCGAGACGGACGCGGCGCCACCGGCGGCGGCCGCGAGACTGTCCACGACCAGGATCCGCTGCGAGTTCGGCGGGATGCCGTCGGCGTCGTTCAGGCCCGCCTCGGCGCCGATCGCGGTCATCGTGCCCATCGTGTCGAAGAAGTCGGCGAGCATCAGCGTGAAGATCAGCAGCAGCGCCGACACCACACCGATCTTGTCGAACGAGCCGAACAGGTTGAACTCACCGACCGTGTCCAGGTTCGGTTTCGTGAACCACTGGTCCGGCAACTTCGGCACGCTCAGACCCCAGCCGCCGGGGTTCTTGTCGGTGCGGGCGCCGATGTTCGCGATCGACTCGATCAGGATCGACAGGACGGTCGCGGCCAGGATGCCGATCAGGATCGCGCCCTTCACCTTCCGGGCGTACAGCGTGACGATCAGGATCAGGCCGACCACGAACACCAGCACCGGCCAGCCGCGGAGGTTGCCCCCGACACCGAGTTCTACGGGCGGGCCGCCGAGCGCGGCGGGACGCCGTACGAAGCCCGCGTCGACGACGCCGATGAACGCGATGAACAGGCCGATGCCGACGCTGATCGCGATCTTCAGTTGCAGTGGCACCGCCTCGAACACCGCTTTCCGGAAGCCGGTGAGCACCAGGACCAGGATGATCAGGCCCTCGAGGACCACCAGGCCCATCGCGTCCGCCCAGGTCATCTTGGTCGCGATCGAGAACGCGACGAACGCGTTCAGACCGAGGCCGGTGGCGAGCGCGAGCGGGAAGTTCGCGAACACGCCCATCAGGATCGTGACGACCCCCGCGACCAGCGCCGTCGCGACCGCGATCTTGGCGATCGCCGCCACCGGGTCGGTGCCGCCGCCGACGAACTGGCCGGTGCCGTCCTTGACGGTGCCGATGATGAGGGGGTTCAGCACGACGATGTACGCCATCGTGAAGAACGTGACCAGCCCGCCGCGGACCTCCCGGCCGAGCGTGGATCCGCGCTGACTGATCTTGAAGAACGAGTCCAGAGGACCGGAACCGGAGCGGGCCGTCGCGGCCTGGGGCGAGCTCATGACCGCATCGTGCCAGTTCCTACCGGGGAGTTGCGAGCACTAATCGCAAACGAAGCTAAGCTGTTGACGTGACGGAGGAGCAGGAGCCGGCCAAGGAGCGCGCGGACAAGAAGCGCACCGACCCGACCAGCCAACTCGCCCGCGGCGAACTGGTGCACGCCGAGGTCAAGCCGCTCGACCTGTCCGGCATCCCGAGCGTGATCACCGGTATCGCGATGTGGGCCGTCGCGTTCGTCGTACTCTTCGTCTTCCGCGACCGCCTCGAGGACGACGGCCTCGACTGGTGGCTCTGGGTCCCGGTCGCCGGCTTCGGCCTCGGCCTCATCGGCCTCTGGTACTGCAAACGCCGCTGGACCGCTATCCAGGCCGGCCACCGCTCCGCCACCGAAGACTGACCCCGCGAGCCTGACCCCGCGCGTCACGAGTAGGGCCGGAGCCCACCGCCCGGTGCCTGTGAACAGGCAATTACCTGTTCACCGGGGCCGCGGAGTGTGCAACGGCCCGGCTTGTGGTTGGGGTTCAGTCCTCGGTGGGGGTTAGCTCGAGGGTGTCGTAGCCGGTGGTGTCGAAGGCGTGGTCCGGGGTGGGGGGCTCGGCCAGGTCGATGGTGGCGTCGGAGTGGGCGCCGCAGCCGTAGTCGTAGGCGACGACGCGGGCCTCGCCGGGGGCCATCTCGTTGGCGCAGACGCCGAAGGCCTGGCCGAGGCTGTCGGCGAGGCGGATCCAGTAGCCGCACGAGAAGCACTTGTACGGGACGGCCTGTGCGATCGGGGACGTCGGGCCGAACTCCCCGCCGTACCAGCGCTCGGCGGCGTCTTCACGCCCGAACGGCGAGAGCACGCGCTCGCGACCGAGGCCGAGCTCCTCCACCACCGTGAGCACGTCCTCCGGCGCATCGGCGGTGTCGGTGAACCCGGGCTCGAGCCGCGGATCGTCGGCGTGCGTCGGGAACAGGTCGCCGGGGCGGAGGTCGCCGGGCTGGACGCGTTCCGACCACGGGACCCACTCGGGCGCGACAACTGCCGCGTCGCCGGGCAGCATCACGACCTCGTTGACCGTGACGGTCTTGGCACGCGACGCACGGGTCACCGTGACGGCCCAGCGCCAGCCGCGGTACCCGGGGTGGGTGGAGGCGAAATAGTGGGTGACGAGGCGCTCGCCCTCGACCAGATGACCGAGGTGCTCCCCGACCTGCGCGGCGCCGGCCTCGGCGATCGCGGCCTCGCGGGCCGGTTCGACCGCCGCGACGCAGACGGCGTCGGGCTTCGCACGTACCGATTCCGGGCTTTTGACAGGAGTCACAATCGCCCATTCTCGCACGCCGCTCGCCGTACACCGAACCGCCGTCACCCACCCGCGATCCGGTGCCCTTACGCGCGGTGTCTGCCGTCTGTCCCCGGCACGAGGCAGGATGGTTTCATGCAACCCCGCGACCCGAACGCCTCTGGAGGCCACCGCGACGGCGATCCCGCCGTCGGAGGGCCGCGCGCGGACGCCGGCCCCGGCCAGGCGCAGGCCGGCAACGGCAAGGCGGACGCTGCGCCTGGGAAGTCTGCGGGCGAGCGGCTCAGCGATGCCCGCGACCGGATGGGGACCGCAAGCAAGAAGGTGGGCCACGCCTCGAAGGTCGGGGCCGAGGGCGTTGCCTCGGCATCCAAGAAGGCAGCTGAGGCCGGCGGCAAGGTCGGGCGGGCAACCGGGCGCCGGATCCGCGGCCTGACGAGCGCTCAAGGCGCCGGCGAGTCAGGCCTTTCGCGCCTCATCGAACTGGGCGCGGTGAACGCGGCGGGCGACACGGCGTTCGCGGTCTCGCTGGCAGGGACGGTGTTCTTCACCGTGCCGAGCGATCAGGCCCGCGACCGGGTGGCGTTGTTCCTGGTGCTCACGATGGCGCCTTTCGCGTTGATGGCGCCGCTGATCGGCCCGATCCTCGACCGGTTCCGGCACGGTCGCCGCTGGGCGATCGGCGCGACCCTCGGCGTCCGCGCGTTCCTGGTCTGGAGCCTGGCGTCGTCGATCTCCGGCCAGGGCTCCGCCTGGCTGTATCCGGCCGCGCTCGGCTGCCTGGTCGCCTCGAAGGCGTACGGCGTGACGCGTGCCTCCGCCGTACCGCGGCTGCTTCCCCAGCAGATCACGCTCGTCACGGCCAACTCGCGGATCTCGCTCGCGGGTGTCGCCGGCGCGACCATCGGCGCCGGGATCGCCGCGGCGTTCGCCGCGATCGGGCCGCAGTGGTCGCTGCGCTGGGCCGCGCTGGTGTACATCGTCGGCCTGGTCCTCGCGATCCGGCTGCCGTCCGCGGTCGACTCCCCCGCCGACAAGGAAGTGACGGGTACGGCGGGACGGGACGCACGGCGCCGCGCGATCACCTCCGCGGTGGCCCGCGGGATCCGGTGCAACCTGGGACTGCGGTTCGTGTCCGGGTTCCTGACCATGTATCTGGCGTTCCTGCTCCGCGACCAGCCGATCAGCGGCGTCAAGGGCGCCGTCGCGGCGGGCGCGGTGATCGCCGCGGCCGGGATCGGGAACAGTCTCGGCACCATCCTCGGATCGTTGCTCAAAGCACGTAAACCGGAAACGGTCGTGCTCGTGGTGCTGCTCGCGGACGTGACCGTCGCGGTCGCGGTCGCCGTGCTGTACGGCCTGCCGATCCTGATCGCGCTCGGCCTGGTCGCAGGTCTGTGCAGCTCACTCGGCAAGCTGTCGCTGGACGCGATGATCCAGCGCGACGTCCCGGAATCCGTGCGTACGTCGGTGTTCGCGCGATCGGAGACGGTGCTGCAACTCGCGTGGGTGCTCGGCGGTGGCTGCGGGATCGTGCTGCCGCTGATCCCGCGCCTCGGGTTCGGGTTCCTCGCGGGCGTACTGCTGGTCGTCGTGTTCCTGGTACTGCGAATGCGCCCGACCAACCGCCCGACCCAAGGCCCGCTGCGCCCCGGCGGCCTCGGCGGACCCCGCACCGACCACGGGCCCCACGCGCACCCGACGGAGCACCGGCGTCCGGCGAGCGAGGAGCACCCGGAGAGCACCACCCGGACGATCCTCAGCGTCGCCGAGCAGCGCGCGAACCGCGAGCGCCGTTCGAGCTCGCACGACGAGCCGACCATCGAGTGGCGCTCCTCGGATCAGAAGCCGCCGCCCGAACAACCCATGGGCCGCTGGTGGAGCGGTCAGACCGACGACGACGAGAACACCGGCGAGAACACGGCTCCCTGGTCCGAAGAACCAACCGTCGAACGCGACCGGAACCACCCCTTCAAGCGCCGCCCCGGCGGCGAGACCCCGCGCCGCCCACCCCGCTGACACCCACGCCCGGCTTCAGAACACAGCAGAGCGGCGGCCGAGTGGAGCTTCCACTCGACCGCCGCTCGTTGCCTGGCTCAGGCTGAAGGGACTAAGTCAGCCTCCTCGGCGGGAGCGGTGCTGTGGGTGGTGCCGCGGAGGGTGAGGGTGGTGGCGACCGCGGTGGCGAGCAGGAGGACGGCACCGACCAGGGCGACGACGTTCATGCTGTGGGTGAAGGCGTGGCGGGCGGTGGCCAAGACGGTGTCGGCCAACTGCGCGGGCAAGTGGGCGGCTGCGGCAGTCGCCGCGGGCAGACCCTCGCGGACGGGGGCTGCGACACCGGCCGGCAGATTCGACGGGACATCGGCGCGGTAGACCGCAGTACCGATCGATCCCAGGACCGCGATCCCGAGGGCGCCGCCGAACTCCGCGCAGGTCTCCATCACCGCGGACGCCGAGCCGGCGCGCTCCGGAGCAACCGAACCGACGACGGCCTCGGTCACCAGAGTCATCACCATCACCAGACCGGCGGCCAGCAGACCGGCACCGGCGAGCGGCACCGCCAGCGACGAGTCGACGTGCACCTGAGTGAGTACGCCGTACCCCGATGCCGCGAGGACGAACGCTCCGCCGATCACGTATGCACGGTCCAGCTTCCCGGCGAGCGCGGTGGCCAACGGAGCCGCGCCACCGACCAGCACCGACGGGGCCAGCGACCACAGCGCCGCCTTCAACGGGCTCAGACCGTGCACCAACTGCAGGTACTGAGTCAGGAACACCGCGTTGCCCACCAGAGCGAGAGTCCCGATGGTGTTCGCTGCCAGCGACCCGCTGAACGCGCGGTTCCGGAACATCGACAGGTCGACCATCGGGTGCGCCGCGGTCCGCTGCCGCTGGACGAACAGCACCCCGAACACCAGCCCGGCGACGATCGCCACCACCGGCAGCGCGGACACACCGTGCGCCGCCAGCTCCTTGATCCCCCAGATCACCGGCAGTACGGCGGCCAGCGACAACACCGAACCCAGCAGGTCGAACCGCCCGCGCACCGGCGCCTTGAACTCGGGCAGCAGCACCGGCGCGAGGACGAGCAGCAGAACCATCGCCGGGGTGTTGATCAGGAACACCGAGCCCCACCAGAAGTGCTCCAGCAGGAACCCGCCGAGCACCGGACCGAGGGTGATCCCGCCCATCATCACCGCGCTCCAGAACGCGATCGCCTTCGACCGCTGCTTCGGGTCGTGGAACATGTTCCGGATCAGCGCCAGAGTCGACGGCATCAGGGTCGCACCGCCGATCCCGAGCAGGGCGCGGGCCGCGATCAGCTGCTCCGGGTTCTGCGCGTACGCCGCCGCGATCGAGGCGACCCCGAATCCGATCGCGCCGAACAGCAGCAGCCGGCGGCGGCCGATCCGGTCGCCGAGCGAGCCCATGGTGATCAGCAGGCCGGCCAGCACGAACCCGTAGATGTCGAAGATCCACAGCTGCTCGGTCGCGTTCACGCCGAGGTCCGCGCTGATGAACGGGACCGCGAAGTACAGCACCGACACGTCCATCGAGACCAGCAGCAGCGGCAGCGCGAGCACCCCGAGCGCGATCCACTCCTTGCGTCCCGCCCGTTCTGTCGAACCCATGACACCCCTCCGATATTATCTGTCTACGCCGCACACTGTGTGCGCCATACACAGACCATACACAAGACTGTCTATGCTGTAAACAGATAGGATGGTGGTCATGGACGAGAACGAACTGCCGCGGGTGTTGCAGCAGCTCTGGGGGATCGAGGGGCGGAGCCGCCCGGGGCCGAAGCCGGCGTTCCACATCAGCGACATCGCGCGGGCCGCGATCAAGCTGGCCGACGCGGGCGGGCTGGCCGCGGTCTCGATGAGCAAGGTGGCGGCCGAGCTCGGCTTCACCACGATGTCGCTCTACCGGTACGTCGACGCCAAGGACGACCTGTACGTCGTCATGCTCGAGTACGCCTTCGCCGAGCCGCCGGTCCTGGACCCGGCGCTCGACTGGCGCGGCCGGATCACCGCCTGGGCCGAGGCGTTCCGCGACGGGCTGCGGCGGCACCCGTGGATCCTGCAGATCCCGATCCAGGACCCGCCGCTGTCACCGAACCAGCTGGCCTGGATGGAGTCCGGGCTGGACGCATTCGACGGTACGCCGCTCGCGCCGCAGGACCGGCTGTCCGCGATGCTGCTGGTGAACATCTACGTCCGCGGTACGGCGCAACTCACCGCGAACATGCTCACCGAACCGGACGAGGTCCGCGAGGCCGACCGGCTCTACACGCAGCGCCTGACGATGCTCGCAACCCCGGACCGTTTCCCCGGCATCGCGGCCACGCTCGAGCAGCCGCTCGACGAGGGCTACGCCGGCGACTTCGACGTCGCCGAATTCACCTTCGGCCTGAACACCGTGCTCGACGGCATCCACACCCGCATCACCCGCCAAACCCCCTGATCCCCCTCGGCCGCATTTGCCTGGTCGACCCAGCAAGTCGGGGGTTCCTGACCCCTGACCAGGGTCCAGAAGGCAGCACTTGGTGGGTCAGCCAGGCAAATTGGTGGGTCAACCAGGCAAATGCGGGGGGCGGGGTGGGTCAGACGTCGAGTTTGTCGGCGACGCCGCGGAGGACGGTGGCGACCTGGCGGGCGGACTTGTTGTCGGGCTGGCGGCCGCGGCGGTAGCCCTCGCCGAGGCGGTCGAGAAGTTTGATCAGATCCTCGATGACGACCTGCATGTCCTCGGGCTTCGGGCGCATCGCCTTCGCCACCGACGGCGGCGGGTCGATCAGCCGCACCTGGAGAGCCTGCTCACCCTTGCGTCCCTCGACGACACCGAACTCGACCTTCTGGCCCGGCTTCAGGTTGGTGACACCCGACGGCAAGGCCTCGGCGCGGACGTAGACGTCCCCACCCTCCTCCTTGCTGAGGAATCCGAACCCCTTCTCGGAGTCATACCACTTCACCTTGCCAACGGGCACGGGAGACCTCTTCTTTAAGATCAAGCACAGCAGTCGTCATTCGTTCGGAAGCAACCGAACCCCGCAGGATCCGGTTGAAAACCCAGCGTACGTGAACCGGCGCGGCGGCGCCTCCGGGAAACTACCTGATCAGGCAGACTTCCCGCACCCCTTACAAGTTCCGGTACTTTTCGGGCTCCGGCAACCGTTCGTTCATGGATCCGGACCGGAACCCGCGCGGATCCACCCGCGCCGCCGGGAACCCTTCGGCCATGACCGCATTCACCAGCGACTGCTGGTCCACCTGGTCCAGCAGCGCGACGTCGATCTCGATCGAGGCGCTCTCCCCGAGGTCCCGGACCCGCACGTTCTGGACGCCGTACGACGCCAGCCGCGAACGGACCGCCTGCTCGGCGCGGTCGACGCGCGCGAGCAGGTTCGGGGTGATCCGGATGCCGTACGCGATCCGGCTGGACAGGCACGCCGCGGCCGGCTTGTCCGAGGTCTCGAGACCCCAGCTGCGCGACGCCGTACGGATCTGCGCCTTGGTCAGCCGCGCGTCCTTCAGCGGCGTCAGCGCGCCGCGCTCGAAGGCGGCCCGGATCCCCGGCCGGAAGCCGGCGATCGCGTCGTCCGCGTTCGTCCCGGTCGCGATCGCGGTGATCCCGAACTCGTCCGCGATCGGCTGCAGCGTCTCGACCAGCTCGGCCTTGCAGAAGTAGCACCGGGCGCCCGAGTTCGCCTGGTATCCCTCGCGCTCCATCTCGTGCGTGTGTGGCGTGACGTGGCGGACCCCGAGCGTGTCCGCGAACCGCGCCGCAGGCTCGAGCTCCGCCGCCGGGAGCGAAGGCGACACCGCGGTCGCCGCGACGACGTTCGCCGGGCCGATCGCCCGCGCCGCCGCCGCGAGCAGGAACGCCGAGTCGGCGCCGCCGCTGAACGCGACCACCATCTTGTCGTACGACGACAGCCGCCGCATGAGCGCTTCCAGCCGCTGCTCGAGCACGTACTCGTCGAGCCAGGCCGGGAACTCGGTCAGATCGTTCAGCACGACGTCGGCGCCGTACGCGCGCAGCTCGTCCGCGGTGAACGGGCCGGTCGCGACCGACACCGCGACCGCACCGGCCGCGTGCGCGCCGTCGATGTCCGCGGTGTGATCGCCGACGTAGATCATCGCCTGGTGCTCGCGCAGCGCCGTACCTTTCTCGGCACCGTGCAGGTCACCGACCGGCTCGTCGACGTCCAGGCCGAGGTGCTCCAGGTGCAGCCGGACCGACGGGGTGTACTTCGCCGAGACGACCATCGTCCGCCCGCGCAACGCCCGGATCGCGGCCAGCGACTCGGCCACGCCCGGCAGCGGCAGGCTGCCCGTGATCGCGTACGACGGATAGTGCTCGCGGTACCGCGCGACCATCGCGTCGACCTGCTCGGGCGGGAACCAGTTCGCCATCTCCCAGGTCAGCGGCGGCCCGAGCCGGCTCACCACCAGGTCGGTGTCGATCGGGACGCCGGTCTCCGCGGCCAGCAGGTCCCAGACGGCCTGGATCCCGGGCCGGGAGTCGATCAGCGTCATGTCCAGGTCGAACCCGACGACCAACTCCGGAACGTCGGCGGTATCGGGAGCGGACTGGATCTCGGCGGTTGACACGTCCCCAACCCTAACAAGCGCCGATGAACCGCCCTGCAGGCAGAACCCCGCCCACGGGCCCCGAACCGGCCGAAACCGGGGGTTGTGCCTGCGTGGCGGTCCGCATCCCGATACCCCATCAAAGTCCACTAAATCAGTTGGATTATGGGACATATCTACTACAAGGGAGCACTCATGACGACGCAACTGGAAGCACCGGAGATCACCGTCGCCAAGGCCGGTGGGGCGATCGGCGCGGTGATCGGCAACGTCGAACTCGGCGGCGACCTGGCGCCGGAGACCGTCGCAGCGATCCGGCAGGCGCTGCTCGACCACAAGGTGATCTTCTTCCGCGACCAGCACCACCTCGACGACGCCGGCCAGCTCGCGTTCGCGAAGCTGCTCGGTACGCCGACGCTCGCGCACCCGACCTCGAAGAGCCTCGACGGCGCCGCGAACGTGCTGCCGATCGACTCCGACTACAGCAAGGCGAACAGCTGGCACACCGACGTCACGTTCATCGACCGGATCCCCGCGATCAGCCTGCTCCGCGCTGTCACGCTCCCGGCGTACGGCGGGAACACCGCCTGGGCCAACACGGTCACGGCGTACGCGAATCTGCCGCAGTCCCTGCAGGCGCTCGTCGATCGGCTGTGGGCGGTGCACAGCAACAAGTACGACTACGCCGGACATGCCGACGAGGGGCGCATCGGCGGCGTCGACGTGAAGGTCGAGGAGCATCGCAAACAGTTCGAGTCGAAGGTGTTCGAGACCGAGCACCCGGTGGTCCGCGTCCACCCCGAGACCGGCGAGCGCGCGCTTGTCCTCGGTCATTTCGTCCGCCGGTTCGTCGGGCTCAGCAGCACCGAGACGACCGCGCTGTTCCAGCTCTTGCAGAACCGGGTCACGAACCTCGACAACACCGTTCGCTGGCAGTGGCAGCCGGGCGACCTGGCGATCTGGGACAACCGCGCGACGCAGCACTACGGCGTCGCCGACTACGACGACCTGCCGCGCCGGCTGCACCGGATCACGCTCGCGGGCGGCGTCCGCAGTACGCCGCGAACGGGCGACGCCTCGCACTTCTCCGCACTTGACAACTGAAGACGCGATGTCCGAGCACTTGACATCCGGAGCAGTTTTGTAAACCCTCATCCGCATGGACTCGTTTGCCGATCGAACCAAACGCCGGCTGCGTGACGAGTTGCTGGACGCTGCGCAGGACGCCATCGAGACAGGTGGGTACGACGGGCTTCGGATGGCCGAAGTGGCTCGTCGTACCGGGGTGTCCCGGCAGACCGTCTACAACGAGTTCGGCGACAAGTGGGGCGTACTGGAGGCCGTCGCGGCACGCGAGACCGAGCGGTTCCTGCTGGATGTGAATGCGGCGCTCGCCGAGCAGTCCGATCCGATCGACGGTCTGCGGGCCGCGGTCGAGCGGGCGCTCACGCTGGCCGGGGAGAACCAGCTGGTGAAGGCGGCGCTGGGCCAGCCGGGATCGGACCAGGCCAGTCAGCTGCTGACGACACGGGGACAGCAGGTGCTGGAGCTGGCACACCTTCGGCTGGATGCCCATGTCAGAGAGCACTGGCCGGAGGTTCCCGCAGAGGACGCGACCAGTTGCGTCGACGTCGCCTTGCGCGTCGTCATCAGCCACATCGTCACCCCGGGCCCTCCCCCGGCGGTGGTGGCGGCGCAGCTGGCTCGCGTCCTCTCGCCCTTCTTAGCCGAGTCACGGAGGTTGCACGTATGAACGAGCTGCACAGGCAAGGTTTCACCTCGCTCCGGGCCGGTGGGCTGAACTGGGACGCATTGCCGTTGCGGCTGTTCGACAAGGGCAACCGCAAGTTCTGGAACCCACGCGACATCGACTTCAGCCAGGACGCCAAGGACTGGCAGGAGCTGAGCGACAACGACAAGGACAACGCGTTGATGCTCTGCTCGCAGTTCATCGCGGGTGAAGAAGCGGTGACCGAGGACCTGCAGCCGTTCCTGCAGGCGATGGCCGCCGAGGGGCGGTTCGGCGACGAGATGTACCTGACCCAGTTCTGCTTCGAGGAGGCCAAGCACACCGCGGTCTTCCGGCTCTGGCTGGACGCCGTCGGCGTCACCGAGGACCTGCACCGGTACGTCGAGAACAACCCGGGCTACCGCGCGATCTTCTACGAGGCGCTGCCGGTCGCGCTCAAGTCGCTGGCCGATGACCCGTCACCGGCCAACCAGGTCCGCGCATCCGTGACCTACAACCACGTGGTGGAAGGAACTCTGGCGCTCACCGGCTACCACGCCTGGAACCTGCTCTGTACGGCGCGCGGCGTCCTGCCCGGGATGCAGGAACTGATCCGCCGGATCGGCGACGACGAGCGGCGGCACATGGCGTGGGGCACGTTCACTTGCCGCCGGCACGTCGCCGGGGACGCGTCGAACTGGAAGGTCGTCACCGACACGATGGAGGAACTCCTCCCGCACGCGCTGACGCAGATCCAGTGGGCGATGGACAACTCCCCCGCACTCCCGCCGGAGATCAACCCGACCGCGTTGATGACGTACGCCGGTGATCGCGCCACCCGCCGGCTCGGTGCGATCGAGTCGGCCGTCGGCGCAGACGTGGCCGGGATCGACTTCGACTACTCCCCCGAGAAGCTCGAGGACGACTTCGGCGACGAGGACTCAGCCGCGCTCGCGGCGGTTCGCTAATAGAACAAGGAGCGCCGCGGTCGCGAGGATCGCGGGAAGCCAGGTGACCGTCGTCGTACCGACGCGGTCGGCGACCTGGCCGCCGGTGAAGGCGCCCAGTGCGATCGATCCGTTGTACACCCCCACCAGGACAGCGGACGATGATTCGGGGGCACTGGGCGCCGCCGCGTGTCCCCACGCTTGCGTGCTGACACTCGTTCCGCCGTACGCGAGACCCCAGATCACCAGTAGGACAAGGGATCCGGCGAGGGTGGTGCCGAGCACGGGCATGGCCAGCGCCGTCAGGGCGATGCCTCCGGCGATGACGGTCAGGGCACGCGCCGGGCGGAGGGCGCCGGTGAGGAAGTTGCCGGCCACGCCCGCCACGCCGTACGCGAGGAGCAGGGTACCGATCAGCGCCGGGCCGGTGTGCGGCTCGAGGAGCGGGCGGATGTAGGTGTACGCCGCGAAGTGGCCGGTCACGATCAGCGCGACGAGGACCAGGCCGACCCGCACCTGCTTGAGCTGCAGCACTTCCCGTACGTCTGCCAGCCGGATCGCACGCTCCGGCGGAAGATTGGGCAGGAAGATGCCTAGAGCAACAGTTAGCCCGAGTGCGATCAGGCCGACACCGACGAAGGCCCAGCGCCAGCCGACGAGTTCACCGACGTACGCGCCGGCCGGAATCCCCAGCACGGAGGCGATTCCGATGCCACTGAAGATGAGTGAGGTGGCTGGTCCGGCAGCGTGTTCGGGTACGACGCGCCGGGCGAGGCTGACCGTGAAGAGCCAAACGCCGCCGATGGAGATGCCCATCAGGACTCGGGCTGCGATGAAGATCGAGTAGACCGGGGCTATTGCCGCGACGAACGCGGCGACGGCGAGCAGCACCATCAGACCGCTCAGTACTGTCCTGCGATCCAACTTGCCGAGCAGTAACGGAAGAACGGGTGAGGCGACCGCGGACACGATGCCGGTGACGGTGAGGCTCAGGCCGGCGGTGCCTTCGGTGATGTGGAGGGTGTCGCTCAGAGGGGTGAGCAGGCCGACCGGGAGCATCTCGGCCGTGACCACGGTGAAGACCGTGGCGGCCATGGTCACGGACGCGGCCCACGCGCGCGCGTCGGTGGCCGGCTGGTCGACGCAGATCGTTGTCATGTCTCCAGTGAGCCGCCGCGAGGTGGTGCGGAACAACGGCGATCTGGTCATGCTTGTATTAGCTGAGCTAATCGATCGGAGGATCGGCAGTGGCTATCGAGGTCCGTGAACTGGAGTGCTTCCTGGTGTTGTCCGAGGAGCTGCACTTCGGACGTACCGCAGAACGCCTTTACCTCTCGCAGAGCCGGGTCAGCCAACTGCTGCAGTCGTTGGAACGGCGGATCGGCGGGCCGTTGTTCGAGCGGACCAGCCGCCGGGTGGCGCTGACGCCGCTGGGCAAGGAGCTCCTGACGTCACTGCGCCCCGCGTACGCGGCACTGGAGCGCGTGGTCGAGAACGCTCGCGAGTACGCCGCCTGCGTGAAGGGCAAGCTGCGGATCGGGTTCCAGGGCGCCGCGAACGACGAGATCCTCCGGGCGGTGTCGGCGTTCCAGTCACGCAACCCGAACTGCCTGATCGACGTCTGCGAACTCCCGCTGAACGATCCGTTCGGAGCGCTCCGTCGCGGCACCGTCGACGCCGCCGTCGTACTGCTGCCGGTCGCCGAGGACGACCTGGTCGTCGGCCCGGTCTTCTCCCGCCACCCGCAAACACTCGCGGTCTGCCAACGGCACCGGCTCGCCGAACGGGCCTCGATCGACGCCGAGGACCTGGCCGGCGAGACCCTGATCGCCTTCTCCGGCCCGGCGCCCGGCTACTGGCGTCAGGCCCAGGCGCCCACCCAAACGCCCAGCGGCGCACTCATCCACCGCGGCCCTGACGTCAACACCCTGCAGGAAGGCCTCTCCCTCATCGCCGCCAACCGTGGCGCGATGCTCGTCTGCCAACCCACCGCCGCCCTCAACGGCCGCGCCGGCATCGTCACCGTCCCCCTGACCGGCCTCCCCGACTCCGCTCTCGCCCTCGTCTGGCGCCGCGGCGAACAGACACCCTCCGTCAGGGCATTCGCCGAACACCTGAAGGCCTAGTCAACCTTGCGTACCTCGGTGTCAGCCGCGGTGACCATACGGCCGTCGGCGGCGTGTACTTCGAGTGGTCGGAGCGGCTGCTGATCGCGGCGGTCCAGGAGTTGTGAGTGCGGCTCACCGGGGTCGAAGGCGAAGGCCTCGCCCCACTGGCGCAACGCCACGACGACCGGGAAGAGCGCCTCGCCCTTGGCGGTCAGGACGTACTCGTGCCGCGCCCCGGCCGGGACGGTCTCGAGAATGCCGTTGTCGACCAGGGATCGCAGCCGCGCGCTGAGGATGTTCTTCGCGACGCCGAGGCTGCGCTGGAAGTCGCCGAACCGTCGGCTGCCGTCGAACGCGTCCCGCACGATCAGCAACGACCACCAGTCGCCCACCACGTCCACCGACCGCGCAACCGGGCAGCTCTCACCGTCGAACCTGGTCCGTTTGACCATCCCACACCTCCTGGTTGCAACATGCTACCAACTCCTCTTACGGTAGCAACATGCAACCAAACAGGCTGCTTCTCGCAGCAGCGGCCGGCATCGCGGTCGCCACCGTGTACTTCGCTCAGCCGCTCCTCGTCACGATGGGCAGCGACCTCGGCATCGCGCCCGGGACGGTCGGCGTCATCGTCACCGTGACGCAGATCGGGTACGGCCTCGGTCTGTTCTTCCTCGTCCCGTTGAGCGATCTGCTCGACCGCCGACGACTCGTCCAGGTCCAGTTCCTGCTGCTGGCAGTCGCGCTGCTCGCCACTGCTCTCGCCAGGAACGCGGCGATGTTGATGATCGGACTCGCCGCCGTCGGCGCACTTGCGGTCGTTACCCAGTCCTTGGTCGTGCTCGGCGCCGCGCTGAGCGATCCGGCCGAGCGCGGCCGCACGGTCGGCACCATCACCAGCGGCATCGTGCTCGGCATCCTGCTGGCCCGCACCGCGTCCGGAGTCCTCACCGACCTCGCCGGCTGGCGTGCTGTTTACCTGACCGCATGCGCGTTGTGCCTACTGATGACGTTGCTGCTGAACGGTTCCGCGCCACGATCCAGGAGCGGACTGAGGTACGGCGCTCTGCTCCGATCGACGACCGCGCTGTGGCGGACCGAGCCCTTGTTCCGCGAGAGCGCGATCCGCGCATTCTTCATCTTCGCGTCGTTCTCCACCCTCTGGAGCTCGGTCACCCTGCCGCTGTCCGAGCGTTCGTTGTCGCACACCGAGATCGGTGCGTTCGGTCTGATCGGCGCAGCCGGCGCACTCGCTGCCGGTCCGGCCGGACGGCTCGCGGATCGAGGGTACGGACGTGTCGTGACAACGGCCGCTTCGGTGCTGTTGGCAACGAGTTGGCTGATCACCGTCTGGACGCCGAGATCCCTGGTGGCGTTGGCGATCGGCACGATCCTGCTCGACCTCGCCGTACAGGCTGTGCACGTCACCAATCAGAGCCGGATCTACCCGCTCCGGCCGGAGGCGGGCGGCCGGATCATCGGCGGCTACATGATCTTCTACTCACTCGGCAGCGGCACCGGCGCGATCGCATCGACCATGCTCTACGAACGCGCCGGCTGGACCGGCGTATGCATCCTCGGCGCAGCCTTCGGGCTGGGCTCCGTACTCACAACGGCCCGGGTATCCGCACCGCTCACCCGATGATGGCGAGGATCTTGTCGCAGAAGTTCTCGTCGGTCGCGTTGCCTTCCTGACCGACGACCTTCACATCTCCCAGCGAGTCGATGAACTCGTCGTCGGACGGGTCCGCGGGAGTACCGCCGTTGTCCACCAGGATGTCGAACCACACGGCCCCGCTGTCCTGAAGGACCAGCCTGCCGCGGGAGTCGAACCATCTGTCACCGGCCGTCTCACGGATCCGGATCGTCAGGGTGCCGTCCCCGTTGTCGGTCACCTGGGTGTCCTTGTGCACCAAATCGAGCACATGAGTCACGACCTTGCCGTTGGACAGGTTCGTCAGGGTGTTGGTCAGGTGCGAGTTCTCCCGGAAGTAGGGCAGTCCGCCTCTCGGGTTCGTGCGGTACTGGAACGATCCCCAGTTCGTGAAGTCGAAGTGCACGTCGTCCCCGCTGCCGCAGAAGTCCTCGATCACGCCGTTGCCGGCGTCCTCGAAGTGTCCGCGCTCGATCGGTGCGGCCGACGCCGGGACGGCGACCGTCATCGCGAGCAGGGCGGCCGCGCAGGCCATGGGTGTTCGATGTCGCAACTTCATGGATGGTGCCCCCTAGTCAGTACTGCTCCCCCCACGAACGCGCCCCGTTCGCGACACGTGACTTACCACCCACCGTCCCAGGCGACGGCACACCCGTACAGGTCACAGCCCCAGGAGTTCGACGGACTTCTCGCGCATCTCGACCTTGCGGATCTTGCCGGTGACGGTCATCGGGAAGTCGTCGACGAGCAGGACGTAGCGCGGGATCTTGAAGTGCGCGAGTTTGCCGGTGGCGAAGGCCTTCACGGCTTCCGCGTCAAGCGGGTCCATGCCTGGCTTGAGTTTGATCCAGGCGCAGAGTTCCTCGCCGTACTTCTCGTCGGGGACACCAATGATCTGGACGTCGGCGATCGACGGGTGCGTGTAGAGGAACTCCTCGATCTCCCGCGGGTACACGTTCTCGCCGCCGCGGATGACCATGTCCTTGATCCGGCCGACGATGTTCACGTACCCGTCCGCGCGCATCGTCGCGAGATCGCCGGTGTGCATCCAGCGCGCCTCGTCGATCGCCTCCGCGGTCTTCTCCAACTCGTCCCAGTACCCGAGCATCACGGAGTACCCGCGGGTGCACAGCTCGCCGGGCTCACCTCGTTCGACGACGAGCCCGGTCGCCGGGTCGACGAGCTTCACCTCGACATGCGGCATCACGCGGCCGACCGTCGACGTACGGCGGTCCAGGTCGTCGTCCCGCCTGGTCTGCGTGGACACCGGTGACGTCTCGGTCATGCCGTAGCAGATCGCGACCTCGGCCATGTGCATGTCCGCGACGCACCGCTTCATCACCTCGATCGGGCACGGCGATCCGGCCATCACGCCGGTCCGCAACGACGTCAGGTCGTAGTCCGCGAAGTCCGGCAGCCCGAGTTCGGCGATGAACATCGTCGGTACGCCGTACAGCCCGGTGCACCGTTCGTCCTGAACGGCTTTGAGCGTCGCGGCCGGGTCGAACGCCGGCCCCGGGATCACCATGCACGCGCCGTGCGTGGTGCAGCCGAGGTTGCCCATCACCATGCCGAAGCAGTGGTAGAACGGCACCGGGATACACAGCCGGTCATCGGCGGTGAACGCGATCGTCTCGGTGACGAAGAAGCCGTTGTTCAGGATGTTGTGGTGGCTGAGCGTCGCGCCCTTCGGGAATCCCGTCGTACCGCTGGTGTACTGGATGTTGATCGGGTCGTCGAACGACAGCTCCGCCTCGCGCGCGTGCAGGTCGTCGAGCGGGATCCGCGCGGCGTCGTCGCGCAGAGCGTCCCAGTCGCCGGTGCCGAGGTAGATCGTCTCCTCGAGCGCGGGGCAGTTCGGGCGCACCTCCTCGACCATCGCGCGGTAGTTGCTGGTCTTGAACTCGGTCGCGGAGACGAGCAGCCGGACGCCGGACTGGTTCAGCGCGTAGGCCAGCTCGTGGGTGCGGTACGCCGGGTTGATGTTCACCAGGATCGCGCCCATCAGCGCGGTGGCGTACTGCGTGATCGTCCATTCGGCCTGGTTCGGGGCCCAGACGCCGACCCGATCGCCCTTCGCGATCCCGCGGGCCATCAGTCCGCGTGCGACCAGTTCGACCTCGGCGCCGAACTCGTCGTACGTCCAGCGCCGTCCGGTCTGCACCTCCACGAGCGCCTCGCGGTCGCCGTACGTGCCGATCGTGCGTCTCAGGTTCGCGCCGATCGTCTCGCCCAGCAACGGAACCTCGGACACCCCGGACGCGTACGACGGCTGGCTCATGGTTGCCATGTTCACGCCGGTCAGATGCCTCTGCAAGGGGCTGTTGCCTCGCCCCCTGCAGTCGCGAGCAGGTGCTCGGGGGTGTAGCGAGATGCGCCGCCGAGTGCCGCGCAGCACGCAGGGGGCGAGGCAACAGCCCCTTGGGGGCACGCGCGGCAGGAAACAGGGAGTGGACGGCAAGCAATGTCCTTACCAACTCTCTGTCATCTTCGGTCGCAGAGCGTGGTTGGACGGCTACCTTGGAGTGGAAAGGTGTGAGGCGATGGGCCGATCGGTGGAAGGTCACGCCCGCAGCGACCGTCCGCCCGGGCGTACTGCCGAAGCGGCGCAACGTACCGCTGCGGTACAGGAACGCGTCCAGGTTCTGAACGGCATCCTGGCCGACGCGCTGGCCGTCGATGTCCACGGCACCGATCTGCAGAGCCTGAAACGGGCACCGCGACGCGCGCCGCCGACCGTGTCGCCGGCCGATCTCGAGGCGCATCCCGGACCTGTCTGGGGTGCGTTCGTGCCGCACCCGCCGGGCCGGTTCCGCTGGTGGGGCGCCGAGCGCAGGTTCGCGCGTCGACTCGCCGACGCGGAGGACCGGTTCGCGGAGGCGATCGAACGGCACCGCGCCTACGAGGAGGCCCGCCGGGAGCGGACCGCGCGCGCCGTCCGGGAGCAGGCCGAGCACCAGCGCCGGCTCGACGAGGCGACCGCGGAACAGCACGCGCGGATCGACGCGTACGAACGCGCGGTGCAGAACCACGACCGGGCCGCCGTGACGCGCTACTTCACGAAGGCGCTGGACCGGGTACCCGAGCCGCTGGACTTTCCACGCCGGCGCAAGGTCGGGTACGTCCCCGAGTCGACACTGCTCGCGGTGGAGTGGGATCTACCCGACGTCAGCGTCGTGCCGGCTGAGGCGTCGTACCGCTATGACCGTGCGGTGGATGCAGTGCTGGCCGTTCCGCGGGAGCAGGTGGAGCTGCGGCGGCTGTATCAACAGCTGGTGGCGCAGCTGGCGTTGCGGGCGCTACATCTGGTCTTCGGGAGTGACAGGTACGGCGTGGTCGAGACGGTCGTGTTCAACGGGATGGTGGAGTCAGTGGACCTCACTACTGGGCAGACCGTGCGGCCGTGCCTCATCACGTTGCGGGCGACGCGGGAGCAGTACCAGGCGCTGGTGCTGGACCAGCTCGACCCGGTGGCCTGCGTACGGCACTACTTCGCTGCTGAGGTGTCACAGCACCCGGAGGAGCTGCAGCCGGTGGAGCCGGTGCTGGAGTTCGACCTGACTGATCCGCGCACTGTCGAGGCAGTGGACGTGATCAGCGAGATCGACGCCCGCCCGAACCTGCTGGAGCTCAGCCCGGAGTCCTTCGAGCACCTGGTCCACAACCTGCTGACGCGGATGGGCCTGGAGACCAGGTTGTTCCGGCGCGGCACGGACGGCGGGATCGACTGCGTGGCCTACGACCCGCGGCCGATCACCGGCGGCAAGTTCGTCGTCCAGGCGAAGCTCTGGACCCGCACCGTGCCACCGTCGGCCGTCCGCGACCTCTTCGGCACTGTCCTCGACGCCGGCGCCACCAAAGGCATCCTCATCACCACCTCCGGCTTCGGCCCCACCAGCTACCAGTTCGCCAACGGCAAACCCCTCCAACTAATAGACGGCACCGCCCTACTGTCCCTCTGCCACGAACACGACATCCCCGCCCGCATCATCCCCCGAGCTAGTTGAGCGGTGCTTCGTAGATCTGGAGTTCGGTGCCGCCGGGGTTTTCGCCGTCGTCGGGGGCTGTGTAGAGGCGGAGTTTGTTGTTGGTGGTTTCCAGGGCTACTGGGTTGCGGGTGGCGTTGTGGTTGGTGGTGGGGGAGAAGTAAGGGAAGGGGATCTCGTGGAGGATGCGGTTGGTGCGGAGGTCCAGGAGGGCCAGCCCGCCTAGGTCGTACGTCGTGTTGTTGGGGCCGGGCAGTGTGGTGACTCCGCCGCACAACTGCTTGCCGCGGGCGGCGTAGTCGCAGTCCTGGTAGTCGAGGAGGTGGGACTCGTTCGCGACCTTGCCGAGCTGCTTGCCGGCAGGGGTCCAGTCATAGAGGGTCCGGGAGCCCCAGCTCACCCCGTGCACCTGGCCGGTCGTCCGGTCGCGCACTACTCCCCCGACGTGGTCCTTCACCCGGAAACGCTCAGTGACCCGGTACGTCTGCGGGTCGACCGTGTAGACGATCGCCCGCGAGTTCGGCCGGTACTCCGCGACCGGCACCCACAGGTCCTTCCCGTCGAAGTCCAGTCCGCCCGGGTGGTACGCCGTACCCTCGCCGAGCCGGATGTCCTTCTTCAGGTTGCCCTGCCGGTCCAGCACGAACAGGTGCCCGATTCCCTTCCCAGGTGTCCGGTCGTACCCATCCACCGGCACCGGGTACTTCACCGGCGCCTCCAGCACCTCGACACTGCTCAGAAAGATCAAGTCCCCGACGAGTGCGAAACCCTGCGGGTGGTACGTCGGGAACTTCAACGGCACCCGCTCCGCCAGCGACCACGCCGTACTGCGGTCTGTGGCCTGGAAGGCACGTGTGACGTCAGAGTCCCGCCCGGTGGCCTGGGCGGTGGTCAGGCCGGTGAGCAACACACCGGCCAGGGCAGCAACAGTCAGCAGTCGTCTGCGCATTGATGGTCTCCTCAGCTCGAAAGTCGATGCTGCAGTGTGAGATGCCCAGATGACTTGCAGGTGATGCCAGACTGACCGTTATGGACACAGGGGTGAGTGTTGTCGGGTCAGGGCAGGTCAGTGGTACGCCGGACATCCTGCGCGTCACGTTCGGCGTCGAGCAGGTCGCACCGGATGTCGCGGCCGCTGTGGCGACGGTCGGCGAGCGCACGGACGCGGTGATCGCGGCGCTGCGGTCACAGGGGGTCGAGGAGTCGCAGCTCGGCACGAGCTCGGTGAACGTGTTCCAGGAGTACCGGGAGCCCGGCACGGACGCGGCGTACCGGGCGTCGCACACGGTCCTGGTGGAGACGAAGGACCTGACCGGCTTCGGCGCGCTGCTGAACGCTGCCGTGGATGCTGTCGGCAACAGTCTCGCGCTGCACGGACTGCAGTTCGACATCGAGGACAAGACCGAGCTGCTGGTCCAGGCCCGGGAGCTGGCGTTCCAGCAGGCCAAGACGAAGGCCGCGCACCTGGCCGGCCTGGCCGGGTTCTCCCTCGGCTCAGTCACCGCGATCTCCGAGAACCACGGCCACACGCCACTCGGGCCGGAGACGCGGATGTCAGCGTCCAAGGCGTACGACTCGGCCATCAACATCGTGCCCGACGACCAGAACGTCGTGGTCTCTCTCCAGGTGCTCTTTGCCTGGGCGTAACGCGCGTCTCAAATCGAGCACAGGGGTTGCGTTGTCGGCGGCGTCGTACAGACTGCTCTCATGTATGCACCGGCTCCGCTGCGGCGGCAACTGAGTCGGTCCGGGCTGTTACTGCTCGGACCGGCGTTCGTCGCTGCCGTCGCGTACGTCGACCCGGGCAACTTCGCCACCAACATCGCCGCCGGCGCGACGTACGGCTATCTGCTGTGCTGGGTGGTCGTCGGCGCCAACCTGATGGCCGTCCTGGTGCAGTATTTGGCCGCCAAGGCGAGCATCGCGACCGGTCGGACGCTGCCGCAGCTGTGCCGTGACCACTTCCGCCGGTCGACGTCGACCGGGCTGTGGGCGCAGGCCGAGGTGGTCGCGATCGCGACCGACCTGGCCGAGGTCGTCGGCGGCGCGATCGCGCTGAACCTGCTGTTCGGGATTCCGCTGCTGGTCGGCGGCGTGATCACCGGCGTGGTCTCGTTCGGGCTGCTCATCTATCAGTCGAAGCGTGGCCAGCGGCCGTTCGAGGCCGCCATCATCGGCCTGCTCGCTGTCGTACTGGTCGGCTTCGTCGTGTCGACGGTCAAGTCGGACCCGTCCGCGAGCGGCGTGGTCGGCGGACTGGTGCCGCGGCTCGACGGCACCGATTCACTGGTGCTGGCGGCCGGAATGCTCGGCGCGACGGTGATGCCGCATGCGATCTGGCTGCACGGCGCACTGGTCACCGACCGGCACTGGAAGACGATCCGTTCCGAGAGCGGCAAGTCGCGCGTACTGCGTGCCACCCGGGTGGACGTGGCGGTGGCGATGGCGCTGGCCGGAGCGGTCAACCTGGCGATGGTCGTGGTGGCCGCGGCCGCGCTGAAGGGCAGCGGTGCTGACTCGCTCGACGCCGCCCACGTCGCGATCGGCGACCGGCTCGGCCAGCTCCCGGCCCTGCTGTTCGCACTCGCCCTCCTGGCCAGCGGATTCGCGTCCTCCTCGGTCGGGACGTACGCCGGTTCGGTCATCCTGGACGGCTTCTGGAAGCGGCACGTCCCGCTCCCGGTCCGGCGGCTGATCACCCTGATCCCCGCCCTGCTGATCCTTGCGATCGGCATCGACCCGAGCCGCGCACTGGTGGTTTCGCAGGTGGTGCTGAGCTTCGGCATCCCGTGTGCGCTGTGGCCTTTGGTGAGATTGACCGCTTCCCGGCGCGTCATGGGTGACCTGGTCAACCGGAAGGCGACTACTCTCGCCGCATGCCTGGTAGCCACCGCCGTCACGGCCCTCAACGTCGTACTGATCGTGCTGACTCTGCGGGGATGACGTGACCCGGGTGTTCGCCGTGAGCGACATCCACGGCCACCTGGAGAAACTGACTGCCGCACTGCACGCCGCCGGCCTCACCGATGCCGACGGCAACTGGACCGGCACGGGTGCGGACGGCGAGGACACCCGGCTGTGGTTCCTCGGCGACTTTTTCGACCGCGGCCCGGACGGCATCGGCGTACTGCGGTACGTCCGCGGCCTGATCGACCAGGCGCCGGAGGGCGCGATCCGGATGCTGCTCGGCAACCACGAGATCCTCGCGCTCGGGATGTACAAGTTCGGCGAGACGTTCGTCCCGCACGACGGGATCACGCTGCGCAGCTTCGAGCGTTCCTGGGCCCTGAACGGCGGCCAGGACCGCGACCAGGAGCTGCTCACCGACGACGACGTCGCCTGGC
This sequence comes from Kribbella soli, assembly GCF_004331345.1. Lineage (GTDB taxonomy): Bacteria > Actinomycetota > Actinomycetes > Propionibacteriales > Kribbellaceae > Kribbella > Kribbella soli. The sequence continues at coordinate 923,744 of NZ_SJJZ01000001.1, forward strand.
TGCTCGACCAGCCGCTGCTCGGACTGGACGCCGACCAGCTGCTGATGCACTCCGACACCGCCGAGTACGTCGAGTGGGGCGACACGATCGACCAGATCAACTCCACGGCCGGGGCCGAGCTGCACTCCGACGACATCGAGGTCTGGTGGGAGATCTGGCGCCGGACGACGTCGCGGTACGCGTTCCGCGGGCCGACCGGTCCGGAGGTGGCCCGGATCCTCCTCCAGCACCTCGGCGGACGCCGGATCGTGCACGGCCACAGCATCGTCGCCGATCAGCTCGGCATCGACCCGCAGTTCCTCACCGGTCCGTACCTGTACGCGGACGGTCTCGCCCTGGGCATCGACGGCGGCGCCTTCGACGGCGGCCCGTGCCTAGTTGTCGAGCTCACCGCGAAGTGACTCGACGACCGCATCCACACAGGACCGGAACGTTCGCTGTCCGCCGCCGTCGATCCACCGGCTGAAGGCGTTCTGGAGCACGGCCGAGCCGACCTGCGCCATCAGCGCGGCGTTCTCGGCCGGCAGCCCGCGTTCCTCCAGCCCGTCGCGGAGCGCGGCGGTGACGGACGCGAGCTTGGTCCGCTCGCGCTCCTGCAGTTCGGGACTCGCGGCGATCACGGCCCGGCGTACCTCGGTGTCCTCTGCCACTTCCGCGAGGTAGCCGCGTGATCCGCGCCCGCGTCGCCGCCGACGGCCGCCGTTGCAAGGGCGCCCACTCCCCGCCCGGCCGCGCGTGTACGTCGTCCTCGGCCGAGGAGCCCTGTCGACTCCATCCGCAGCTTCTGAGAGGGCCTGATCATGGCTCTGTTCATCGCTGCCGGCGCGGCCCTGCTCATGCCCGCCGCCCTCCTCGCCCACAACCTCCGCTGCCCGGCCCATCACCTCGGCCCTGGGGCCGCCCGCGCCGAGATCGTCGCGGACCTTCACGCTCGCGTCGCACTCCATCGGCACGCCTTCAGGGAGCACGTCAAGGTTCGTCCATTCTGAAGTTCTTTCGGCGAGTTGCGAACGGCGAACGGATGCGGCATGCTTTCAAGGTCACACTCTCCGGCTGAAAGGAACCTCCGCCATGACCGAGGCTGAGACGGAAGTCAAGCCCGAGCGGGGGACCGCCGGGCACTACATGCACTTCCTGAACTGGGCCGAGTTGAGGGGGGAGCTTAAGGCCAGCACCGTTCAGAATTGGCGCAACGCCTCGACCAAAGTGCTTGAGATCGAGGATGACTGGCACGCCCTGAACGTGGCGGAGTTCGACCTTGACGCCCACCTCTCCCGGTTCGCCCTTCTGAAGCGTACGTCGTACACCAGCGGCTCGATGGACGCCTACAAGAGCCGCACTCGCGTAGGCATCGAGTCGTACAGGCGTTGGCTGAACGACGAGCCCAACTGGAAGCCCAAGAGCGCAATCAACTCCAGGTCGTCACGAACCGGAGTCAAGAAGTCTGCCGGCACCACCCCCGCGCCGACGCCGGACGGCATCGCCGAACTGAAGCGCGAACCGGCTGGGTTCGTCCCGCGTCACGCCGCGCTCATTGAGTATCAGGTGGCGCTTCGACAGGGCGTACGGGCGCTCCTGACGCTGCCCGAGATCCTCTCCGAGAAGGACGCGCAGCGCCTGGTCAGGTTCATTCAGGGCCTGGCAGTCGATACCGAGGACGAGGCACTGGCGGAGTAGATCGCCAGGGGCTCCGGGAAGAAGGGCACGACGTGAATATCGCTGCCGCCGCGATGGTCATCCTCGGCGTCGTGCTGGTGATCTCCCTCGTCTTCGTCGGCTTCAAGTGGGTGAAGCCGGAGAGCCTGAGACTCAGCGTGAAGTGGAACTCCCTAGAGTTCGAGTTACGACGCGAGCAGCCTCCCGAGGCGCCGAAGGCCCTCGAGCACGACCCGCATCCCTGATACGACCGTCGATCGACGGCGACCTAGCCACTCGTCGCCCGCCCATACATCGCCGCCGACTTGGACGCCCGGGCCGGCGGTTTTGTGTCTATGGGCTTCAGGAGGTTCGGCGCGAACCGCTCTTCGAGGAGTGGTTCCGTCTCGGGTCCGGCACGTACACCGCTCAGGCTTGCCGGTCACCCGACGACGTCCGCCTCCACTCGAGCACGAGGCCCGGCCACGGGCCGCACTCGCACGCCGTACCCAACACCCACACATGCCGCCGACGGTTGCCCGGCCCGGGATCGCGGGGGTATCTGCGATCCCGGGCCATGCGCTCCAGAATCCAAAATAGAACAGGTGTTCGATCAGCGCAATTCCATGCCCTCGGCCTCCAGCGCGGCGGCGAAATCGTCCGGAAGCTGATCGACCACGCGCCGCCCGTCCGGCCTCCACATGAAGACCGTCCGAGCCGTGCGCACGCGGCCCGCGTGGCTGTCCTGCCTCACCCAATACCCGAAGAGCGTCAAGACCGGGCGCCTGCTCTCGGAGCTCCACTGAGCGCTCGCGGAGGCCGCGGGTGGAACTATTTATCGGCCGTGAGCGTGCCGCCGACGGCCCAGCTGTCCGGGGGCGTCTCCTGGATCCAGACCTGGACGCTCTCGGCCGGGACGCCGAGGCTGTCGACGAACGCGTCGGTGACCTTCTGGACCAGTTCGCGCTTGAGTTCCGGGGTCCGCGGGCCCTGCAGGACGGTGACGATGGGCATCGGATTTCCTTTCGTTGTTGGGTTCTGAGCCCATTCCAGTCCTCCCGGCCGCCGGGAACGAGACGCAGATCCGATGTCCTCCCATCACTCGAACTGATCGGACGCCTTCCGGCACGCCTCGAGCAGTACGGCGAGGTCGCCGCCGACTGTCGTCCCGGCCGGGACGACGAGGCTCGTGGTCAGCGCGAGCGGCGGGTCTGGCCGCCGGAACACCACTCGTCCTTCGCGGAGCAGGCGAGCGTGTGACTCGTAGATGACCGTCCAGCTCGGGCTGCCGGCACCGATCGCGGCGTGCGTGTCCTGCAGGCTGCTGGAGCGCGGGCCGAGCACCGGCTCGAACCCCTCGGCGGCGCAGGCCGACATCACCAGGTCGACGAGTGGTGGGTTCGTACGGCGTTGGGTGATCCTGAGCGGCAGCTCGCGGAGGTCCTTCAGTGGGATCTCGTGGTCCGGCGCGGCGGACCTGGGGAGGGCGATCAGGAGTGCGTCTTCCCAGACCGGGACGAACTCCAGGCCGGCCGCCTCGTCGAGTCCTCGGACGAAGGCCGCGTCCAGCTGGCCACTGCGGACGCGGTCCAGGCGGGCGCGGGTCGAGGTGCTGATCAGCTCGACTTGGAGCCCTTCGGAGGAGAGCTCCACGACAACGGTCTCAAGCCGTTCGCCCAGTCCGGTGCTGGTTCCCAGGCGGAGGCTGCGACCGGGGTTGCCGGTGGCCGCGGATCGGGCGGCTTCGACGGACGCGAGTACGGCGCGGGCGGCGGGGAGGAAGCGTTGGCCCGCTTCGGTGAGGCGGATGGCGCGGGCCGAGCGGTCGAAGAGGAGGACGTCCAGCTCGCGCTCCAGGCGGGCGATCTGCTGGCTCACGCCCGGCTGGCCGATGCCGAGCTGCTCGGCGGCGCGACCGAAGTTGAGTACCTCGGCGACGGTGACGAAGTACTGGATCTGCCGTAACTCCATCTGATGATCATCGCGGATCCGGGAATGGGGCGGGCTCGTGCGGGGTTGTCAGCGGTCATGGCGGACAAGACTGTGAAGATTCCTGGACCGGACCACCCGATCACCGTGGAGAAGAACCCGGACCGTGTGGTCGTGACGGTCGGCGACCGGGTCATCGCGGACACCCGGGACGCGCTGTCGCTGCAGGAGGCGAGCTACCCGGCGGTGCAGTACATCCCGCGCGAGGACGTCGACCTCACGCAGCTCGAGCGCACCGAGCACCAGACCTACTGCCCGTACAAGGGCGACGCGTCGTACTACAGCGTCCTCCCCGCCGGGGCGGACGGCGAGAACGCGGTCTGGACGTACGAGCAGCCGTACGACGCGGTCGCCGACATCCGCGACCACGTCGCCTTCTACCCCGGCAAGGTGTCGATCGAGATCATCGCCTGAATCTCCGGGCCGAGCAGCTCCGGCGGTACGACGTGATGCTGGTCGGGTAGTTCTCTGAGTGTCGCGTTCGGCAGGATCGAGACGATGCGGTGCGCGGCGTCGAGCATGAACGGCGCGGTCGCGGTCCCGGCGATGACGAGGGTCGGCGCTTTGATCGCTCGGAGCGTTTCGACCGGGGTGGTGCCCTCGTATCCCATGACGTCGAAGTCGTAGGCGAGCGTCGGCGCCCGCTCAGCGAGGCCTGGGGTAGCGGCATATTGCAACGCCTCGGACTTGGGCAGGCCTGTCATCAGCAGGAACAGCTCGACCGCCTCCCGGTTCTGGCCGTCCCGGATCAGTTCGAGCACGCGCTCGCCGTCGTCGGACGGGTCGACGTCGTCCGGCCCGTACGGCGGTTCGTGCAGCACGACGTTCGTGAACGGCAGACCGATGCTCGCCGCGATCGCCGCCAGTCCCGCACCGGACGAGTGCCCGTAGACAGCCGCCGTACCACCGACGGCGGTCAGCAGCGCGGTGATGTCGTCCACCTCGCGCAGGACGTCGTACGGCGTGTTGTCACCGGAGTCACCGCGGCCGCGGCGGTCGTACGTCACTACGTCGAAGTGACTCGCCAGCTCGTCGGCCAGCGGCCGGAGCGAGTGCCGATCGCACAGTGCTCCCCCGACCAGGATCAGCGGGTGTCCGCTGCCCAGGCGGTCGTAGGCGATCGTCGTACCGTCCGCAGACGTCACTTTCTCCATCTGTTGCTCCTCCGTCGTCGTTGCTGACGTACGGGACGTCGGAGCCGTTCGGGACACTTCGACATATCTGGTGGCGTCTGGACTTTCTGGGTGGTTCACTGCTTCGCGATGATCACCAGAGTCGATGACTACCTGCACAGGGTCCCGTTGTCCGGTTCGGTCGCCGAACAGGTCGGACCGTTCACTTTGTTCCGCAGTACGACGGTTTGGCCGTACTACGCGCGCCCGGTGCCCGGCTCCGGGGTGACGATCGAGCCGGCGGACATTGAGCTGGTGCGCGCGCGGTGCGCCGAGCTGGACATCCCGCTGAGCTTCGAGTGGGTCGTGGAGACCTGTCCCTCGTTAGGCGACGCTGCGGCCGCAGCGGGCCTCAGCGTGGTCCAGCACCCGTTGCTGGTGCTTGAGCGCGCGGACTTCCGCCCTGCCAAGGCTGATGCCCGCTGCGAGATCCTCTCCGCTGACGAAGAGGAGGTCCGGCAGGCGCGTGCGGTCGCCGGGCTCGCGTTCAGTGAGCCAGGCACTGGTGTCGGCACGGCTGGACCGGCCGAGAGGGATTCAGCGGCTGCTGAGATGTCGACTGACATGGTCTTGGCGCTGCAGAGCAGGGCGCTCCGCGGCGTAGCAGTAACTGCCGGTGCGTTCACCGACGACGGCATGGTGGCCAGCGGGACGCACCAGCCGGTCGACTCCATCACGGAGATCGTCGGCGTCGGCACGCTGCCTTCCATGCGTCGCCGCGGCCTTGCAGCCGCCGTGACCTCGGCGCTGGTCGAGCACGCGCTGGACAACGGCGTGGACCTGGTGCTGCTGTCCGCCGAGTCGGACGCGGTCGCAGCGGTCTACGAGCGCGTCGGCTTCCACCGGATCGGACACGCCGGAGCAGCTGAGTGACCGGGAGTCCTAGTACCCGCCTCGTCGTACTGCGCGGGAACTCGGGCTCCGGCAAGTCGACAACGGCCCGGACGCTGCGTGAACGTCTCGGCCGCGGTACGGCGTGGGTCGAGCAGGACTACCTCCGCAGGATCCTGCTCCGCGAGTACGACCTCCCGGGCGGCGTGAACATCGGACTGATCGAAACGAACGTTCGCTACGCCCTCGACCACGGGTACGACGTGGTGCTCGAGGGCATCATGGACGCCGGCCGGTACGGCGACATGCTGCGGCGGCTCACGTCCGACCACCGCGGGACGACGCTGCACTACTACTTCGACATCCCGTTCGCGGAGACCGTCGTACGGCACGGCACCCGGGACATGCCCGGCGTGGGGCCGGACATGATGCAGGACTGGTACCGGGAGCACGACGTACTCGACGGAATCAAGCAGACCGTGATCGGCCCGGACAGTGCACTGGACGAGACCATCGCCCAGATCCTGACCGACCTCGGGGCGGATCCCGTACCGTTGTAGGGATGAGCACGACCGAGCCGACCCGCCCCCGTACCCTCGCTGAGGCGTTGCGGGGCTGGGGCGACGCCGCGCTCGGTGAACTGCTCCGGCGACGACCTGACCTGGCGCTGCCGATTCCGGCCGACACCGGGCAGTTGGCTGCGCGGGTGACGAGCAACGCGTCGGCGGCACGGGCGATCAACCGGCTGGACGAGTTCGGTGTGGACCTCTTGGAGTCGCTGTCCGCGCTGCCGGAGCCGGTGGACGTGAAGTTGCTGTCGCTGGGTGTCGGCCAGCCGGAGGAGGTGGTCCGGCCGCGGGTGAGTGAGCTGCTGGATCTCGCCCTGGTCTGGGGTACCGAGGACGACCTGCGGCCGATCCGTGCGGTGCACGAGTTGCTGGGACCGACACCGGCTGGGCTCGGTCCGATCACCACGCGACATTTCGGTGATCTGGACCAGCTGATCGACGACGCCGGCCCGGACGCGCGCGCCGTACTCGACAAACTCACCTGGGGTCCGCCGACCGGTTCTGTGGAGAAGGCCGACCGGCCGGTGACGATCGCGTCGGCCCGGACGCCGGTGGAGCGGTTGCTGGCGCGCGGTCTCGTCGTACCCAAGGATGCGAACACAGTCGTGCTGCCGCGCCAGATCGGGCTGCACCTGCGGGGCGGGCGGGTCCTGGCGTCGACGCGTCCGGTGCCGCCGCCGCTGGACGGTAAGAAGGTGTCGGCTGCTATTGCTGACCGAGCTGCGGCTGGTGCTGCGCTCGACTTGGTGCGGTTGGTTGACCGGGCTCTGGAGCAGCTGGGGACCGAGCCGCCGCCGGTGCTGCGCACAGGTGGCGTTGGCGTCCGTGAGGTGCGCAGTCTGGCCGGAAAGATCGGTGCGGAAGAGCAGACCGCTGCTGCAGTGCTGGAGATGGCGTACGCCGCTGGTCTCGTTGCTGCCGTGGAAGTGGGAAACAGTGAGCTGTGGCTGCCGACCAGTGCCTACGACGACTGGCTGGAGCTGGACCTGGCGCATCGATGGGCTCAGCTCGTCATGGCGTGGTTCTCAGGCCTCAGGGCGATCGGACTGATCGGGCGGCGGGACAGCACGGGCAGTACTGCGGCTGCGCGGGAGCGGCTGATCAACGCGTTGGCACCGGACCTGGAGCGGTTGCTGGCACCGGAGATCCGAGTGCTGGCGTTGCAGGCGCTGGCTGAGGCTGGTGCGGGTAATGCGCCGGCTCCGGAGACTGTGGTGATGTGGGTGGCTTGGCATCGTCCACGCCGCGGCGGGCAGTTCCGGGACGACCTGGTCCAGTGGAGCGTGTCAGAGGCCGCACTGCTCGGGCTGACCGGGTTGGGCGCGTTGGCGGCACATGCGAAGCCGTTGCTGGGACCAGAGCCGACTGCTGACGAGCTGGCCGAAGCGATCAGTTCGCTGATGCCACAGCCGGTGTCTGAGGTGCTGCTGCAGGCAGACCTCACCGCGGTGGCTCCTGGCCCGTTGGTGCGGACCGTGCAGGACGAGCTGTCGGCCATGGCGGACGTGGAGTCGGACGGTGGCGCTGGCGTCTACCGGTTCAGTGAGAGCTCGGTGCGTCGTGCTTTCGACCTCGGGCGTACCGCGGAGCAGCTGCACGCGTGGTTGGCGGAGCATTCGCGTACGCCGGTGCCTCAGCCGCTGGCGTACCTGGTCGACGACGTTGCCCGACGGCACGGCGTACTGCGGCTGGGGACTGCGTCGACGTACCTGCGGTGTGATGACGAGAACGTGCTGACCCAGCTGCTCAACTCGAACCTGCCCGGTGTGCGGTTCCGTCGGTTGGCTCCGACCGTGGTGGTGTCGCCTTCACCGCCGGACATGGTGCTCAGCCGGTTGCGGGACGCTGGGTTGGCTCCGCTGGCCGAGACGTTCGACGGTGCGTTGCACGTGACCGGTGCGCCGCGGCGTGGCGAGGCGCCGCGTCGACGGACCAGCCGGGACTTCAACGAGAGCGCGTTCGATCTGACCGACGACCAGGTGAAGGCGGTCATCGAAAAGGTCCGCGCCGGCGACCGGATCGCCGCCGAACGCCCCGATGACGACGGCCTGGTCGAACCCGCCGCCCCCGCCGAAACCATCGCCGTCCTCACCAACGCCGCCGAGGCCCACACCCGCACCTGGATCGCGTACGTCGACCACAACGGCCACTCCTCGGAACGCATCGTAGAACCCGTCCGAGTAGCCGACGGCTGGCTCACCGCCTACGACGACACCACCGAAACCCCCCGCACCTACGCCCTCCACCGAATCTCCACAGCCCGCCCCGTCGAGTGATGGAGGCCGCCAGGTCCTAGCCCGTTTGCGGGGACGAGGCACAATGGAGGGTCGGGGCGAGGATAGGAGTTGCGGGTGTCGGACGGTCCTTTGATCGTGCAGTCGGACAAGACCTTGTTGCTGGAGACGGCGCATGCGGAGGCCAGCGAGTGCCGGAAGGCCATCGCTCCGTTCGCCGAGTTGGAGCGGGCGCCGGAGCATGTGCACACCTACCGGCTGACACCGCTGGGCCTGTGGAACGCGCGGGCCGCGGGGCATGACGCCGAGCAGGTGATCGACGTACTGCTGCGCTACAGCCGGTACCCGGTCCCCCACTCGTTGCTGGTCGACATCGCGGAGACGCTGGACCGGTACGGGCGGCTGCGGCTGGAGAAGCACCCGCAGCACGGTCTGGTGCTGGTGACGACCGACCGGCCGGTGCTGGAAGAGGTAATGCGCAGCAACAAGGTGAAGCCCATGCTGGGCGCCCGGCTCGACGACGACACCGTCCTGGTGCACCCGTCGGAGCGCGGTCACCTCAAGCAGACCCTGCTAAAGATCGGCTGGCCCGCTGAGGACCTGGCCGGGTACGTCGACGGCGAGGCACACCAGATCGACCTGGTGACCGACGGCTGGGAGCTGCGCCCGTACCAGGAGCAGGCGACCGACTCGTTCTGGCACGGCGGCTCAGGTGTCGTCGTACTCCCCTGTGGCGCCGGCAAGACGATCGTCGGCGCGGCCGCGATGGCGCAGGCGTCCGCGACCACGCTGATCCTGGTCACCAACACCGTGTCCGCGCGGCAGTGGAAGGACGAGCTGCTGAAGCGCACCAGCCTCACCGAGGAGGAGATCGGCGAGTACTCCGGTGCGCGCAAGGAGATCCGGCCGGTGACGATCGCGACGTACCAGGTGATGACGACGCGCCGGAAGGGTGTCTACACGCACCTGGAGCTGTTCGACGCGCGCGACTGGGGCCTGATCGTGTACGACGAGGTGCACCTGCTGCCCGCGCCGATCTTCCGGATGACCGCCGACCTGCAGACCCGGCGCCGGCTCGGACTGACCGCGACGCTGGTCCGCGAGGACGGCCGCGAGGGCGACGTGTTCTCCCTGATCGGCCCCAAGCGGTACGACGCACCGTGGAAGGACATCGAGTCGCAGGGCTGGATCGCGCCGGCGGACTGCATCGAGGTGCGCGTGGATCTCGAGCAGACCGAGCGGTTCGTGTACGCGACCGCCGAGCCCGAGGACCGCTACCGCCTGGCCGCCTCCACCCCGGCGAAGTCGAAGCTGGTACGACGGATCGCCGAGCACCACGCCGACGAGCCGCTGCTCGTCATCGGTCAGTACATCGACCAGCTGGACGAGCTGGGTGAACGCCTGGAGTGCCCGGTGATCAAGGGCGAGACCACGGTGAAGGAACGGCAACGTCTGTTCCAGGCGTTCCGCACCGGTGAGATCAAGCGGCTGGTGGTCAGCAAGGTCGCCAACTTCTCCATCGATCTCCCAGAGGCGTCGGTCGCCATCCAGGTCTCCGGCACCTTCGGCTCCCGCCAGGAAGAAGCCCAACGCCTCGGCCGAGTCCTCCGCCCCAAAGGCGACGGCCGCACCGCCCGCTTCTACTCCATAGTCGCAAGAGACACGATCGACGCAGAATTCGCCGCCCACCGCCAACGCTTCCTAGCCGAACAGGGCTACGCCTACACAATCGTGGACGCGGAGAACCTGTTTGCGTGATGTGCAAGGTCGACAGGAGATGTCGGAGTCAACAGTTCGTCGCCACGCTCAGCGCCTGCGGTTTCAGGCGGGGTTCGAGGGACATCTCCTGTCGAGGTTGTACGCAGTCAGCCCGCAAGACGCCGAGCCAACGCGGCCCGGACGGTCGCGACAACCCAGGCCGGGTCTCCGACGACCTGCTCGTAGGTGAACCGGAGCACGAGCCACCCTGCCGCCACCAACTCGTCGTACCGGTGGCAGTCAGCGGCAAAGTCCCGCCGAGATCCGTGGAACTCGAAGCCCTCCGCCTCGATGGCCAACCGGGCCTTTCTGTGCCCGAGATCAACCCTGGCCCGAAACGGCCCATGAGTCACCAGGACCTGCGGTTCGAAGCCGTTGATGCCCGCACTGATCAGAAGTGCCCGGAGCATTGACTCGAGGAAGCTGTCCGAGAGGCGAGTCGCAGCTGCGGCTGTCTTGCGCGCGTTCGGACAGCCGTAGCCACCCATCGCGGCAGTAGCGGCAAGGAGCTCGTCCTGGCCGAGCCTGCCGGTGGCGAGGGCTGCGTCCGCCACCGCCAATGCCTCGTTGAACGGGAGGATGCGGGAGCAGTCGACGACGGTCCGCAGCAGTGAGGTCAGCCGGTTCCGGCGCTCACCGGAGCTGGTTTCAGCCCAATGCAGGACGGCGGGTGGTCCCGGACGCGGGCGGCGTTTGGGCGGGACGATGATGTGGGGCTTCGGCGGTGTCAGCAGCAACGGAAGCCCCAGCGACTTCGCGGCACTCACGTGCGAGAGGACTCCGTCATACGCAAGCACGGCCGCCTCGTCGACTGGAAGGCCAGGCAGCGCATAGATCCCCAGCGCGATCCGCTGCACCTCGCCCCGCTCCAGCGCAGCCTCGACGGCGCGGCGGGAGGTCGCCCCGACCAGCTCGGCCCGGGTCGCCCAGCCGCCGTGGCGCGCGAGGACCTCACCGACCGGTTCCATCCGAGGATGGTGCCTCAGATGGGTCGACCGGTGATTTGGCTTATCCACAGGGGCAAGCTCGACAGGACATGTCCCGGCCCGAGGGGGCAATACACGCTCAGCTGGCTAGCAGATGCTCTTCAGTGGACGTATACGTCCTGTCGAGCTTGCACGCGCTATTCGCCGAGGCGGGTGTGGATGCCGTTGAAGTGGCGTTTCATGGAGTGGGCGTAGGTGTCGGGGTTGGCTGACTCGAGGGCGTTCAGGAGGTCTCGGTGCCAGGCGGCGGCGTCGGCGGGGGTGTAGCGGGCGCCTGGGAGGCGGGCGTCCACCTGGGCGAAGGTTCGCCAGAAGACCGAGAGTAGGTCTATGACCAGGGCGTTGCCCAACGGTTCGTAGAGGGCTTGGTGGAAGGCCCAGTCCTCGTCGGGGAAGTAGTTGCCTTCGGCGGCCTTGGCTTCCATGCGTTCGACGATCGGTTCGAGGGCGTCGTACCCGTGCTGCTTGAAGTGGCCGACCACGTCGTCGGCCAGGCCGACCTCGATGGCCTGGCGGACCTCCAGGACGTTCTGGACGTCGCGGAGGTCGCCGGCCATCGACTGGGACATGCGGAACGCGAGGCCGTCCTCCAGGGACTGCAGGTTCACCTCGCCGACGTACGTGCCGTACCCGTGCCGGATCTCGATGATGCCGACCGCCTGCAGCGCCTTCATCGCCTCGCGCAGCGGGTGCCGGCCGACGCCCAGCTGCGCCATCAGGTCCTGCTCGTTGGGCAGCGGGTCACCCGCCTTCAGGCCGCGTTCCAGGATGTACGACTTCATCGCGTCCCGGATAAAAGACTGATTCCCTGCCGCACCACGTGCCCGGCTGAGCCCACCCGTTGTCACTGCCGGCCTCCCTTTGGCTAGGGGGTGTCTGATGGTTCCACGCCGTAGCGAGCAGGTGCTCAGTGCGGTAGCTCGGCGTGCGGGGGCGAAGGTCTCGATGCGGAGCATCGTGGCCTTTGCACCCGTGCGGCGAGGTGCCGTGCTGAGTACCGCGCAGTAGGCGTGGAACCATCAGACACCCCCTTGGACCGCTCAGTGTAATCCGGCGCGGTCCAGCAACGGCCGGACCGCGGCGATCTCCGTGTCGTTCAACGGGATGGAGGGGTACGCCGTGACCGGGCAGTCGATCACGCCCAACAGGTAGAGCCCGGCTTTGAACGCACCGAGCGCAGCCGAACTGGCCCCCATCCGCGACCGGTCCGCCACGTTGATGATGTCGAACAGCCGGAACAACCGGTCCTGCTCAGCCCGCGCCGCAGCCGAGTCACCGGCCACCGCAGCCTTGAACAACCGCGCATACCCGGCCGGATCCACGTTCCCCAGACCAGGTACGACGCCGTCCACGCCGAACGCCAGCGCCGAGTCGACCGTCACCTCGGAGCCCGTCATGATCACGAAGTCGTCGAGCGCCTTCTCCCGACGGGAGAGCACCAGCTCTCGCAGCGACGTCTCCTGCCCGGACGAGTCCTTCACACCGGCAATCACACCCTGCTCACCAAGAGACAGAACCAGAGCAGCCGGGAGCTTGGTGCCCGCCCGCGGCGGGATGTCGTACGCGTAGAGGGGCGTGTCGCCCGCAAGCGACGCCAGCCGCACAAAGTGGCGCTCGATCTCAGCAGGGTGAGTGGCGGCGTAGAACGGAGCCGTGGCGACGATGCCGTCCACACCAGCCTTCAACGCGGCAGAAACATGCGCAGCGACCCGATTGGTCGACGTGTCGATAACACCGGCCAGCACCGGCACCTGTCCGGCCACCTCCGCGACGGTCGTCTCCAGCACGACCTGCCGCTGCTCGTCGGTCAGAAACGTGCCCTCGCCGGAGGTGCCGAGCACGAACACCCCGTCCACACCCCCTGTCAACTGGTACTGGATCAGCCGGGCCAGCGATGCGGTGTCGACGTCGTACGACGGGGTGAGCGGGGTGACCAGCGGAGGTACGACGCCGGTCAGATGGGCGGATGCGGTCAAGGGGTCTCCCAACCTCAAAGGGCGAATGTGGCGAAGCGCAAGGTCGCGAACGAGGACGTCTCACCGGCCTCGTAGAAGATCCCGATCGAGCCGTCGGGCAGCAGCACCAGGTCGGAGTACCCGGCCATGCCCTCGTGCACGACCAGAGCCGGCTTCCAGGACGCACCGGAATCCGCGCTGACGAAAACGGTCAGTTCCCGGCGCGATGTGGGATTCACCGGCGTGGACAACAGCAACCGCCCGTCCGGCAGGCAGAGCACGCTGCCCTGGATACCGGGTGCGGTGATCTCGGGAATGCCGGCGTACGGCGCATCGAGGGTCTGACCGCCGTCGGACGACCAGGCGTGCACGCGGGCCGGTCCGGTGCCCTGGTGGTTGCGGGCGTTGAAGTACAGCCGTCCGTCCGGCAGCTCGGCGACGGCGGTCTCGTTCGCGTTGATCTCCGCGCCGTCGTTGCGGTCCACGAAGCCGAGCGACCAGGAAGCACCGCCGTCGTCGCTGTAGATGCAGTGCCCGCCGTTCAGCCGGATCAGGTCGTCCACCGGCTCGGACGGCACGAAAGAGTGATTGGCCGGTACGACGAGACGCCCGGAGCGCAGCGTGATGCCGTGGCACGGACCGGTCGCGTACCAGCCCCAGTCACCCGGCTTCACCTGCGCGGTGATCTCGCGAGTCGCACTCCAGGTCGCACCGTCGTCAGCGGACCGCTGCACGAACACACGACGGCCGGACTCAGGATCGGTGCCCCGTGCAAGCGACATCTCGACCGCATCGGCGCCGTTCTCCACCGTCACCAGCACGATGTCACCGCTCGTGGGGTCGACCAACGGAACCGGGTTTCCACAGGTCTTGCCCGGCGCCGCAGACACCACCTGCAGCGGCAGCCAGGTCCGGCCGCCGTCGAGCGAACGACGCAGTACGACCTCGATCTCCCCTGCGTCACCGGCCCCGTGCAGCCGGCCCTCGCAGAAGGCGAGCACCAGCGAACCCCGCGCCAGGACGGACGGGATACGGAACGTGTGGTACCCGCTACCGGCAGGGTCGAAGACGATTTCCGTCGCGCCGACTCTTGAAGACATAGGACGTACTATGTCATGGTGTGGCCCTCCGATGGAAGTGAGGCCTCATGCCGGTCAGCAGAAGAACATTCCTCGGCGGTGGTCTGGCCGCCGCCGCTGTCGCGGTCACGGGTACGCCGCTGCTGGCGGGGTGCGCGTCCGACAAGAAGAACGCCGCCGCGGCGAACGCGGCCGTCAAGCTGCCGACGTACACGAAGTACGGCGAGATCAAGCCGGACCTGCCCGGCACCGACGTGGTGCTGGACGGCTTCCTGAAGTACCCGGCGAACCCGGTGAAGGCGATTGCCGAGGCTCCTGGTGACGGCAAGCCGATCACGTTCATGACGAACATCCCCGGCGCCATCCCGCCCGCCGTCGACAAGAACCAGTTCTGGCAGGAGCTCAACAAGCGTCTCGGCTCCGAGCTGCAGATCAGCATGGCGTCGAACGACGAGTACAAGGACAAGTTCGCGACCCGGATCGCGGGCGGCGACCTGCCGGACATCCTGAACATCCCGCCGGACACGCCGCAGATCCCCGGCCTGGTGAAGGCCAAGTGCATGGACCTGACCGAGCACCTGTCCGGCGACGCGATCAGCAAGTATCCGTTCCTGGCGAACATCCCGACCGAGTTCTGGAAGGGCTGCGTCTTCAACGGCGCCATCTACGGCGTCCCGGTGCCGCGCGGCATGTCCCGTACGTCGCTCGCGCTCTACCGCGAGGACCTGCTCGCCGCGAAGGGCATCAAGGACCCGGCGCCGAAGAACTTCCAGGAGTTCTTCGACCTGGCCAAGGAGATGACCGCGGCCAAGCAGAACAAGTGGGCCTGGACCCGGGTGCCGATGTCGACGATCCGGATGATGCTGGCGATCCCGAACGTCTGGAAGGAGGAGGGCGGCAAGTTCACCTCGATGTACGAGCACGAGGCGCAGGAGCAGGCCCTCGAGGCCGGCCGCAAGATGGTCGCCGCCGGCGTGGTCAACCCGGACGCGTTCAACGACAAGGCCAGCGCCCGCAAGCAGTGGTTCAACGGCGGCATCGCCGCGTTCGACTACGACAGCTTCGTGGCCTGGAACCAGTACTACAACGACAACAGCGCCGGCGACGCGTTCGCCGTGAACATGCTCGACGTACCGGGCTTCGACAGTGGTGACGGCGCACCCTGGATGGGCGGGGCGCTGAACAACGTGACGGCGTTCAGCAAGGACAGCACGCACTCCGCCGAGACGCTGCTGAAGATCGCGAACTGGATGGCGGCGCCGTTCGGCACGGAGGAGTACCTGTTCCGCAAGTACGGCGTCGCGGGCCGGCACTACTCGTTGCAGGGCACAGACCCGGTGCCGACCAAGGTGGGCACCGTGGAGACCGGTATCGGCCTGCAGTACATCAGCGACTCGACGCTGGCGCTGTACTGGGCCGGCAAGCCGGACGTGCCGCAGAAGCAGCACGCGATCCAGGAGAAGGTCTCGAAGCGGCTCGTGTACGACGCGTCGTACGGGCTGTACTCCGACACGGCATCGAAGAAGCAGGCCCAGCTCGCCAAGACGATGACAGACCTGGAAGGCCAGATCGTGCAGGGCAAGAAGCCGGTCTCGGACTGGAAGACGGCCGTGCAGACCTGGAAGTCGTCCGGCGGCGACAAGATCCGCACCGAACTCGAGCAGGCCCTCTCGGACACGGCAGGGAAGTAGATGCTGCAACGATCCAAGACGCGTCCGCAGCAGCAGCTGAGCCTCGGCCGGCGGCTGCTGCGGGACCGCGTGCTGCTGCTGTTCGCACTGCCCGGGGTCGCGCTGATCATCGCGTTCCACTACGTGCCGCTACTGGGCAACATGATCGCGTTCAAGGACTACCAACCGTTCCTCGGGATCAACGCGAGCGACTGGTCGGGCTGGGAGAACTTCAGTGTGATCTTCAACGGCGACCCGGCGTTCCTGCGGGCGTTGAAGAACACGCTGATCCTCACCAGCCTGCAGTCGATCTTCGTGTTCCCGGCGCCGATCCTGCTCGCCCTGCTGCTGAACTCACTGTTCTCCGAGCGGATCAAGCGGATCGCGCAGAGCATCCTGTACCTGCCGCACTTCATGTCCTGGGTGATCGTGGTCGCGCTGTTCCAGCAGATGCTCGGCGGCAGCGGCCTGCTGAACAACTACCTGCGGTCGCACGACCTGTCGACGATCAACATCATCGGGAACTCCGAACTGTTCCACGTGCTGCTGACGTCGCAGATCATCTGGAAGGACACCGGCTGGGCGACGATCCTGTTCCTGGCCGCACTGTCCCAGATCGACTCGCAGCTGTACGAGGCGGCGAGTGTGGACGGTGCGAGCCGGATGAAGCAGCTGTGGCACGTCACGCTGCCGGGACTGCGCGGGATCATCATCCTGCTGTTCATCCTGCGGCTCGGTGACTCGCTGACCGTCGGTTTCGAGCAGATCATCCTGCAGCAGCAGGCGGTCGGCCGGGACATCAGCGAAGTGCTGGACACGTACGTCTACAACAACGGCGTACTCGGTGGCGCCTGGGGTGTCGCGGCGGCGGTCGGCCTGGTCAAGGGCATCGTCAGCGTCATCCTCGTGCTGACCGCGAACAAGGTGGCGCACATCTTCGGCGAGCAAGGGGTGTACCAGCGATGAGTACCAGGATCGTCCAGGGCGTGCCGATGCCCGGCTGGCCGATGCGGATCTTCAAGGGCCTCGTACTGCTGATCTTCTGCGCGGTCGTGATCGTCCCGTTCGTCGGGGTGATCTCGACCAGCGTGGCGCCGAACAAGCAGATCAACGAGTCCGGCGGGCTGGTGCTGCTGCCGAAGTCGATCAGCTTCGCGGCGTACGAGTCGTTGTTCGCCGGCGGCGTGGTGACGCGGGCGCTGTTCGTCAGCATCTTCGTGACGATCGTCGGCACGCTGCTCAGCCTGACCGTGTCGTGTCTGCTCGCCTACGCGTTGTCGCGGCCGAGTTTCGTCGCCGGGCGGCCGATCCTGCTCGTCGTGCTGTTCAGCATGCTGTTCTCCCCCGGCATCATCCCGCTGTACCTGACGGTCAAGGGCGTCGGGCTGCTGGACAGCATCTGGGCGCTGATCGTGCCGACGATGATCAGCGCGTTCAACGTCGTCGTACTGCGGGCGTTCTTCATGAACCTGCCCAACGAGCTCACCGAGAGCGCGCGGATCGACGGCGCGGGTGAGCTGAAGACGTTCACCAACATCGTTCTGCCGCTGTCGAAGGCGGTGCTGTCGGTGATCGGCCTGTTCTACGCGGTGGCGTACTGGAACGCGTTCTTCTCCGCGCTGCTGTACCTGAACGACTCGAAGCTCTGGCCGTTGCAGCTGGTACTGCGGACGTACGTCATCAACGACACCCAACTCGGCAGCGCCGAACTCGGCACCGAACTGCTTCCGCCGCAGGCGTCGATCCAGATGGCGATCCTGGTCGTCTCGATCGTGCCGATCCTGATCATCTACCCGTTCCTGCAGCGGCATTTCGCCAAGGGCGTCCTCACCGGTGCCGTGAAGGGCTGATCACAGCCGCGTCCCAACCCGGTGTCGGGGGTTGCCCAGGGCAACGTCAGGGTTGCGCCTGGGCAAACCCTGTGGGAACGGCGGGTACCGTCGAACGGTATGGGGATAGCTGCTGTCGAACGGGTGGGGGAAGGCCGGGCACAAGCCTTCTGGAGGGTGGTACGGGAAGCAGTCCTGCTGGCGACACTGTTCCTGGTCTACAGCGCGGGCCGGCAGATCGCGGCCCGGCACACCGGGTCTGCGTTCGACCATGCGCACGAAGTGTTGTCGCTGCAGAACTGGCTGCATCTGCCGAACGAGGCGTCGATCCAGCACTGGGCGCTGCAGTTCCCGCAACTGGTCGAAGGGGCGAACCTGTACTACGCCAGCGTGCACGCCCCACTGACTGCCGCCGTACTGCTCTGGCTGAGCATCTGGCGGCCGAAGGCGTACTCGCATGTCCGGTGGACGATGGTGTCGCTCACCGGACTGGCACTGATCGGTCACATCGCGTTCCCGCTGGCGCCGCCGCGGATGATGCCGGGCTTCGTGGACACCGGCCTGCGCTTCGGCCAGTCCGTGTACGGGCCGGACCACACCGACGGCGCGGTGAACCAGTTCGCCGCGATGCCGAGCCTGCACGTCGGCTGGGCCACCCTGATCGCGCTGTCGATGATCCTGATCACCCAGTCGCGCTGGCGGTGGCTGTGGCTGCTGCACCCGATCATCACGTTCGGCGTCGTCGTGGTGACCGCCAATCACTACTGGCTGGACGGCATCGTCGCTCTGGTCCTGCTGGCGGCCAGCCTGCCCCTCCTGCTCCGGCCCGGTCTGCACGGCGACAGGCCACGGACCCGTAATTCAGTTCCACCGAGCAGGGTGCTCAAGTAACGTGGCTGGGCTCCCCCACTGCTCGCCGGAGGTTTCAGCATGCCCTCAGACACGTCCGACACTCTCCAGGCCGAGAAGGACTACCTGAAGACCTCCCGGACGGCGCTGGCGCTGATGCGGGAGAAGACCGGCGCACTCGAGATCCACAGCGCGGACCGGGTCAACCAGGAGTACCTGCAGGCCGCCATCTTCCGGCGGATGAAGGAGCTGGAGGACGACCCGGACGTGCCGCTGTTCTTCGGGCGGCTGGACTACCTCGAGCCGACCGACGAGACGTTCCACATCGGTCGCCGGCACGTGAACGACGCGCTGGGCGAGCCGCTGGTGGTGGACTGGCGGGCGGACATCTCGGTGCCGTTCTACCGGGCCAGCAAGACCGAGCCGATGGGTGTCGGGGTACGTCGGCGGTTCGGCTTCACGCATGGCGAGATGACCGCGTTCGAGGACGAGGACCTCACCGCGACCGGTCAGGACGAACAGCACAGCGACATCCTGGACGCTGAGATCGAGCGTCCGCGTTCCGGCCCGATGCGCGACATCGTGGCGACCATCCAGCCGGAGCAGGACGTGATCGTCCGGGCCGGCATCGACGACACCATCTGTGTGCAGGGGGCACCTGGTACCGGCAAGACCGCGGTCGGGCTGCACAGGGCGGCGTACCTGCTCTATGCGTACCGCGACCAGCTCAGCCGGGCCGGTGTGCTCGTCGTAGGTCCGAACGCGAGCTTCCTGCGGTACATCGGGGACGTCCTCCCCGCACTGGGCGAGATCGAGGCGAAGCAGACCACCGTCGAGGAGCTGGTCGCCCGCGTGAAGGTGGCTGGTCCGGGCCCGGCGCTGGTCGACGTACTCAAGGGCGACGCCCGCATGGCCGAACTACTGCACCGGGCCGTCTGGTCGCACGTCAAGCTCCCGGAAGAGTCGCTGGTAGTGCCACGGGGAGCGCACCGCTGGCGAGTAGCGGCGTACCAGGCCGAGGAGCTCGTGACCGAGCTGCGAAGCCGCGGCATCCGCTACGGCGCCGGCCGCGCGATGCTGCCGCAGCGGCTGGCCCACGCCGTGCTGCTGCGGATGGAAGCGGCCGGTGACTCCCCCGACGACCGCGTGCAGGACTCGGTCGCACGCAGCCGTCCGGTGAAGCAGTACGCCGACGCGCTCTGGCCGGCTGTGGACCCGGCAAAGCTGCTCTTCCGCCTCTTCACCGACCCCGAGCTACTCGCCGAGTACGCCGACGGCATCCTCACTGCGGATGAGCAGGCGCTGTTGCTCTGGGACAAGGTGCCGCGGTCACCCGGTGCGGCCAAGTGGTCCGTTGCCGACGCCACTCTGATCGACGAGATCGCCGACCTGGTCGACCGTACGCCGTCACTCGGACACGTGGTGCTGGACGAGGCACAGGACCTGTCCGCGATGCAGCTGCGTGCGGTCGGTCGACGCTGCTCGACCGGCTCGATGACTGTGCTCGGTGACATCGCGCAGGGCACCACACCGTGGGCCACACCGTCGTGGGACGAGGCGCTGAAGCACCTGGGCAAGACCAGCGCCCACACCGAGGAGCTGACCGCCGGCTTCCGCGTCCCCGGTCAGGTGATCGAGTACGCCGCCCGCCTCCTCCCGACGATCGCCCCGCACCTCAAACCGCCGACAGCGGTACGGCGGGCGCGCGGTGAGCTGACCATCACTCGTGTACCGGACAGCCTGGCTGCTGCGGTGACAGCGGTCCGAGAGGTGTCAGAACGCCTCGGCTCGATCGGTCTGATCGTCCCGGACGCACTGGTCCCCGCAACCCGGAAAGCCCTGCAAGGCATCGCCTTCTCGGTCCTCGGCGACGAAGACGACGTGGACGCCCACCTGGACGTCGTGCCGGCGTCTCTCGCCAAAGGTCTCGAGTTCGACCACGTGGTGCTGGTGGAGCCGGCCGGCATCGTCTCTGGTGAAGCTGATGAGCGGACCGGACTCCGGCGCCTCTACGTCTGTCTGACCCGTGCCGTCACCTCACTGGTCGTTCTGCACAGCGAAGACCTGCCTGCGGTGCTAGAAGCCCCGTGACCCGCCGGACCGGCGCGACGAGCGCCGGGACGACCCGCCACCGCTAGAGCGAGTCCGCGACGAATACGAGCTGCGCCGGCTCGAGCCGC
This sequence comes from Kribbella soli, assembly GCF_004331345.1. Taxonomy (GTDB): domain Bacteria; phylum Actinomycetota; class Actinomycetes; order Propionibacteriales; family Kribbellaceae; genus Kribbella; species Kribbella soli. The sequence continues at coordinate 944,480 of NZ_SJJZ01000001.1, forward strand.
TGTACCAACTGCTCCCGCCGTCGTCATCGGAACCGCTGCTCGACGACGCCGTCCAGTCACCGACGGAGCTGCCGACATTCGAGCTGAACCGGCCGAAGCGCGCACCTGGTCGACGGGACCGCCAACGCGACCGCATCTCCTCGCCGCGACGCCGGAAGTCGGAGTCCGGGAACCACCACACACGGCCGTCGCCCTGCGACCAGTACCCGTCGACGTACGCCGCGAGGTCCTCGGCGTGCTCCCAGTACGGCCGCTCGAGCTGCCAGCCCTTCACCATCCGGATCTCGGGCTTCTCTCCGGCCTCGTCACGCTGCTTGCACGCCGCGCAGACGTCCACGTTGCGCGCAGCGCCCTCCTCGGGCTTCCACTGCACCTCGGCCACGCTCGGGCCGTGCCGCGGGTCGAAGAAGCAGGGCGCGGTCGGCTCCGGGATCGGCTCGCCTGCCCGCACCGCGTCCAGGCAGCGAAGACCGTAGCGGGCCGAGCCGAGCAGTGTCGTCACCGCCTCGATGTCCTTGTCGCCCTTGGCCTGGTCGAGCCGCTGCCGTGCCTTCTCGACGGTGTCGAGCACGTCCTTGGACAGCTTCGACTGCTGGGGGTCCGAGGTCGTCGGCAGCGCGGAGACCTGCTGCGAGAGCGCGATGATCTCCTCGTTGAGCAGCGGCTGTGCGACCTTCAGGTGGGCCTTCTCGTCCTGCCGCCGGGCCCGCCGGGCACCCAGCCCGGTCACGGTGACCCAGAGCCCGATGATCCCGGCCACGCCACCGGCGTACGGCGCGGCGTCGACGTAGAACGGCTTGTTCACGACCTGGGCACGCTGGATGAATCTCTCGAGCATCGACTCGTAGTCCGGCGCACAGCAGTCGACCGCCTGGTCCACCGCATCGCCCACGAAGTACGTCGGCCCGTGGTCGGCACGCTGTACGGCGTGCAGCCCGCGGCCGTTGGACTGCGACGACGCATCGACCAGTACGGCGTACACGCCCTCGACGCCGACGCGGTCGTACAGCTGGTCCGCGATCTCCTCGCCTTCCCAGGCGGGCCGCGAGTAGTACTTGCTCTCCGACTTGTTGATCTTCTGCGCGGGGATGACCGCGATCCGGATCGGTGCGCCGGCGCTCTTCGCGGCCGCGTCGAGCTGGGCAGTCTCGCTGGGGCTCAGCTCCGACACGTCCGGGTCGACCCAGACGCCTGGGTCGCCGAGTTGACCGGCCACGGTGTTCATGTACGCGTCGGGGTCGCCGGCCGCGTGCGCCAGTGGCGCGGGCAGGACCCACAGGGTGATGACGGCGAGCGCGCCGAGCAGACGTTTCATCGTGCTCCTCCCGAGAGCCGCTCACGACAGGCGTTGCAGACCGGGACCTCCCGGGGCCGCCCGCCAGGTGGCGTGTACATCCAGTCCGTCACGGAGGTGCCGTGGCCGGGGTCGAAGAAGCAGGTGGAACGGCGGGCAGGTGCGGGTGTTCCGGCGATCTTGGCCTGCGCACAGGCCAGCCGCCACCGCCCGTACTCGACCGTGGTTCGCACTTCGCGCAGCTTGTCGTCGTCGGGTTCCCCGTCGGCCACGCGGCCGGCGTCGGCGTACGCGTCCATCGCCGCCTGCACGTCCGCTGCCGTATCCATGCCGTCCAGACGCACGTCCGCGGCATCCAGTTCCTCGCCGAACCGCGTGACGTCCTCCCGCGCGGTCGCGCGCCGCTCGTCCAGCGAGTCGACCTCGTCCGGCAACACGTCGTACGACGGACGGTAGAGCGCGGGCCCTTCGTCCTTGCGCGATCGCGTCCTCCACCACCACAAGGCGAGTCCACCGGCAATCAGCACGACCAGGGCGATCAGCAACGGCCACAGCCAACCAGGTGTGCCTTTGGACGCCTTCTGTACGCCGAGTTGGTCCAGCACTCCGTTCAGCGTGCCGACCGGGTCGGAGCGACTGTGCTTGTCCAGCTCGCTTGTGAGGATGCCCGCGATCGGTGTGTCGACTCCGACCGCGCTCCCCCAGGCGATCGCACCACCGAACACGACGAGGTAGATGCCATCGGCCTGCTGCCGGTCCACCAGTTGGTCGACGTACGTGTGTGCGGCCGTGCTCTTGTCACCGGCAGTGAGTACGGCGGCGGGCACGACCGCGATGCGAATCGCCGGGTCGTGCCCGCTCACGCGTTCAGCCAGCTCGGCAGCGTCCTTGTCCGATACCAGTGCGCGCTGCGTCGGGTCGACGTACACAGGTGACGTCTTCCACCCGTCAACCACCCCGGTGGGGTCGTTGGACCCGGTCAGGGTGGTGGCGAGCAACAGCACACCGGCGAGCAGACGCATGGGCCAAAGAGTGCCCTACTAGAGGTCCTCCTCAGTCAGCGGCTGCTGTGACGTAGATGTCCTCGTCACGCTCGAGCTCCTCTACCCGCTGCAGGGAGGAGTCGCGCCAGAGCGCGTAGACCAGACCCAGTACGACCAACGACAGTGCGGAGGCCAGCACGGGGAGGTAGCCGACGCCGAGCGTCTGGATGACCAGTCCGCCGACCACAGCGGACAGTCCGGCGCCCAGGTAGATCGCGGACGCGTTGAGGGAGATGAGCAGCCCGCCGCCGAGCTCCAGCAGCAGGTTCTGGATCGGTGGGTTGAAGGCCCAGGTCAGCATGCCCCACACCACCAGAGCGGCTCCGGCGCCGATCTCGGTCGTCAGCGTCAGGTCCAGCGTGGCGAGGACGGCGGTGATGCCGATCATCAGGACGACCAGGGTGCGGAGGCTGCCGAACCGGTCGGTGATCCGTCCGCCGAGGAAGTTTCCGACGACTGCACCCACGCCGTACAGGAGCAGGAGGAGACCGGTGACGTTGCCGGTCAGGCCGGCCGTGTGCTTGAGCAGCGGAACGATGTAGATGTACACGCTGAACGCCGCGAGCACGGCAAGGACAGTGATCGCCAGGATGATCTGCACCCGTCGGTCCGCCACACCGGCGAAGCGCTCGCGCAGGCTGACCACAGGAGGTGCGTCGACCTTCGGGAGCGCGGCGCGCTCGGCAATGGCGACCAGTACGGCGACAGCGGTGATGAGTGCGAACACACCCTTGTAGCCGAGTGTCGGGCCCAGCAGTGTGCCTGCGGGTACGCCGAGCACCAGTGCGAACGTAAGTCCGCCGAACACGATGGCCACTGCTCTACCGCGTTCCTCAGGTGGCAGCAGGCTGGTGGCGAACAGGGTGGCGGCCGGCGTGTAGACGGCGGCGCCGAACGCAGCCACGACGCGGCCGACGATCAGGATCGGGTAATTGACAGCCAGCGCGGCGATCAGGTTGCCGAGCGCAGCCAGCACCAGTGCCGCGATCAGGAGGGTACGGCGCTCCCAGCGGCCGGTCAGCGTGGACAGGATCGGCGCACCGATCGCGTACGACAGCGAGAACGCGGTGGCGAGTTGGCCGGCTGCGGTCAGCGAGACGTGCAGCTCGGAGCTGACGTCGGGCAGTACACCGGACACGACGTACGCGCTGGTGCCGACCGCGAACGCACCGGCGCCGAGCAGGTAGATCCGTGCGGACATCGAAGACCTTCCGGTCGAGGTTCAGTAGTTCGATCGTCATCGTACTACGATCATCGTCGAACTTCGACAGGCGTCGTACTATGGACACATGGCCACCAAAGTCCTCCCGCAGCCGGAGCGGGACGAGATCCGCGTCGAGGCGGTTCTCCAGGCGCTGGGCGAGCCGGTCCGGCTGACGATCGTCCGCGCGCTCGCCGACAACCCGGCCGGCGTCTGCTGCGGCGAGATCGAGCTGCCGGTGACGGCGTCCACGCGCGCCCACCACCTCAAGACCCTGCGCGAAGCAGGCGTCCTGTCCACGCACACCGACGGCACCCGCCGGATCAGCATGCTGCGCCGCGAAGACCTCGAGGCCCTCTATCCAGGTCTGCTGACGGGCATTCTGTCGGCCAAGCAGTAACCAACCGCAAGGTTGCGGTTGGGTGGTTGTAGAAGTGCGGCTGGCAGACTGAAGCGGTGGAGCTCCGGGCGCGATGGGACGACCTGGTGCCCGAATCTGCCTCGCTCGCGGACGAGCTGGTCGCGCGGTACGTCGAACGCACCCGGCGCGCGTACCGCGACCACTACCTCGGCATCGTCCTGACCGCGCTGGACTCGTTCATCCAGCTCTCCACGGACCCCACCAGCGTCCGTCTCGCCGCCTGGTTCCACCGCGCCGTCCACGAGCCGGGCGGCACCCCGTCCGAGGACGCCGAGGCGTCGGCCCGGCTCGCCGAGCGCCTCCTCCCGCAGTACGGCGTACCGCCGATCCGCATCGCCGAGGTCGCCCGGCTGATCCGTCTCACCAGCGACCTCGCCACGCCACCTCCGGACGCCTACGCCCCACCTCGCCGCGACGCGAACGGCGACGTACTGCTGGACGCCGTCAACGCCATCCTCGCCTCCGACCCCAGCCGGTACGCCGTCCACACGGCCGAGGTACGACGGGATGCCGGCGACCGCAAGATCGCCCTCGAGCACCGGTACGACGAAGTCCGCGAGCTGCTCGACGGACACCTCTACCGCACGCAGCTGGCACGGCAACGCCTCAGCCCGGTCGCCCGGGTCAATCTGGAGGCAGAGCTCGCCGGACTGGACAGTGAGCTCCCAGCCCCGTGGCGCGGGTGGCAACAAGCTGCGCTGACCGCCACGGCCACGTTCACCGCCATTGCGGCCGCAGTGGTCGCGATCGCCGCGTCCGGTGCGTCCTGGCAGACACCAGCAGCACAAGACGAGGCCGGCTGGCCGACAGTCGCGCTGGCCGTCCTGTCCTTCTTCAGCGCACCAGTCCTCTTCCGGTGCGCCCGTAGTGCCAGCCAGCGCGCCCGCCTCATCGCAGGCGCCGTACTGGCGATTGCTGTGACCGGACTGCTCATCGCCTGGGCCCAAGCGCCGAGAACGAACGTGGCCGTCGGCGTGGGCCTCCGCGTCCCGTTGCTGATCTCTGCACTGGTCCTACTGCTGGTTGCTGGAGCAGCAGCCCTCGTAGCCTCGCTCCTCCGCACGCGGACGGCCCGCTTCCTCCCTGCACGCAACCTCGGTCAGCAACTCGCCTGGCTGGCAGTACCGGGAGCAGTCGCCCTCATCCTGCTGCTGATCGTCCAGCCGCTGTCCCGCAGCTACGTGCTCAGCTCCAACGAGCGGGTCGAGGGAACACCGCGCGACGCAGGCAAGGCCGTTCCGTCGGTCCTCGACGGCAGCGTCGCGTGGGTCAGCGACTCCGTCGCGGGCACTGGTGCGGAAGAAGCGATCGGCACCAGGTACGGCGTCGCGGTCCCCCGTCCGAGCGGTGTGGTCGAAATGCTCGACGCGGCCACCGGTGCGCTGCGCTGGCGCTACAGCCGCTCCGACTCCGACGAGAAGCCAGTGATCGCGGCCACCGGCAACGGCGACTACGTACTGGCGCAGTTCGCCGACGTCGGCTACCTGTTGCTCGACGCGAACACAGGTCGCCGCAAGGCCGCGTGGCCCGGTCGTACGCGTGACCGCTACATCCTGCAGACCCAGCCACTCCTGACCGGCGAACGCTCCGGCAAGCTCCACGGCGTCGATCCCGGCGGTCACGAGCGCTGGACCTACGACTCCGGCGACTGCACCGAGCTCGGCGCCATCGCCACCGCCGAGACCGTGCTCACCTTCGTCAGCCACACCTGCGACGACCGTCCGGACGAGATGACAGCACTGGACGTCCAGTCGGGCAAGAAGCTGTGGACCAGGACCTCAGCGGACACCTACCGTCGCCCGGTCGTCGTGGCCGGTCTGGTGGTCGTGGCCGAGCCCGGCGGCGACTCCGACGCACCTGCCGCGCTGACCGCGATCGAGCCGCGCACCGGCGACATCCGCTGGCGCTGGGATGTGCCGAAGGCCTGGGCCTGCCGCACACTGCTCAACGCGGCCGGGAAGTACCTGATCGTCGTCGACTGCCCTGGGCCGAGTACCCAGGAGAACCGTCGGACCGTCGTCACCGCGATCGACGCGAACACCGGCCTGACCGCTTGGCAGACCCTGGCGCCGGTGAGCCCGCGGACGAAGGTCACCGTGACGGCCGACGGCCGGGTCGTCTCGCTGGGTCGCGGCGCCGGAGGCTGCGTCGCGAACGTGGTCAGCCGCGCCGGATTCCGGCAAGTCAGGCTGCCGACCGGCATCTCCTGCAGCCGCGATCCGCGGGCCGTCGGCAACCTTGTCCTCACCTCCGGACCGAACACCGTCATCGCCCTGCGCTAGTAACTCCGCGTAGTCGACAGCTGGCGGAGGCCCTCCGGCCCACGCCGGAGTGTGACGTAGGACGCAATTCCACGGCTGCAATTCGTTGCGAAACGCCCCTGTCGGAGCGGTCAGGTGACGAGCCGATATCGCTTTGGCCACGGACCGATCCGGGAACCCCGGATCGGTCGGCCGAGGCTCCTTACCGGTGCCAGACTCCTTAGCCATGGACCTGCGCGACCGGTGGAATCGCCTGCTGCCGCACGCGCAGCCGTTGGGCGACGATCTGCTGGCTCGTTACGCAGAGCAACATCGTCATTATCACGACCAGCAGCACCTGACCGAGGTCCTGCAGACCGTCGACGAGCTGGCCGAGTACGCCGACGATCCGGACACGGTCCGGCTGGCGGCCTGGTTCCACGACGCGATCTACGACCCGCAGGCCGACCCCGGCGAGAACGAAGAGGTCTCGGCCCAGCTGGCCGAGCTCGAGCTGGCGGCGTACGGCGTCGAGGCCGAGCGGGTCGAGGAGATCGGCCGCCTGGTCCGGCTGACCGCGAAGCACGACTGCGCCGCGGACGACCGCAACGGCGCGGTGCTCTGCGACGCCGACCTGCGGATCCTGAGCCTGCCGGCAGCGCGGTACGACGAGTACGCCGCCGGGATCCGGCAGGAGTACGCGCACGTCGCCGACCGGGACTTCGCCCGCGGCCGGATGTCCTTCCTGCAGAGCCTGAGCGAGACGCGGTTGTACGCGACCCCCAAGGGCTATGAGGAATGGGAACGACCAGCCAGGGAGAACCTGACCCGGGAGGTCGGGTCGCTGGGCCCTAAGGCAGCCCGGCCGATCGGCGGGCTGGTCCCGGTCATCTACTTCGGTGCTGCCCTCGGTGCGGTCGTCGCATCCTCGGTCCTGCTCGGCCGCGGTCTCGGAGCGGCTGCCAAGTGGCCGGCGGAGCCGTCCGACATCGGCGGCTTCCCGGTCTGGGCACCGATCGCCGGTACCGCTGCGGCCGCCGCACTGGCCTGCGCATGGTTCCGGCGATCCCAGCAGCGTCTGGTGGCTGTCCCGGCGATTGTCTTCGCGGCCGTCGGCCTGATCGCGATCGGCGTGTGCTGGTGGCGCTGGCCGGTCGCTCAGCCCGGTGCAGCCATGTCGGAGCGCTGGCCGTACCTGCTGCTCGCTTCTGTCGCACTGGTCCTGGCCGGCGCGTTGCTGGCGCTGGCACGACGCTTGCGGCTCGCACCGCCGTACGCACAGGCTCCTCCGCGCTGGCTCGGGGTCACCGCGACAGCTGTGTGTGGTGCGCTGCTGGCGTGGATCGTGGTGTCGGCTGGTGAGCCTTTCGTACAGGCCCGGTTGGAGACTGCCAACACGGTCAGCACGACCACGACCGCCCAGCCGACCCAGTTGCCGGTCCAGCTCGACGGAACGCTGGCCTGGAGCCGTGAGGTGCCAGCCACCGGCGCCATCACCGGTACGGCGGGTGGAGTCGCGGAACTGCGTTCGGACGGCGTGGTCATGTCCGACGCGGCCACGGGCCAGATCCGGTGGCGCTACGCCCGGGCCGACGTACAGGACGCCGCCTCCAGTGGCGCCAAGGGACTGGTGGTGTCCGCGGACGGGCGAACCATCGTCGCGCATCTCCCCCGCTCGGAGTACCGCGAACCCGCGGGCATCAAGCTGCCGACGTACGCCGTACTGAACGCCGTGAGCGGTGAGGTGCTGACCGAGGTCGACACCGACGGGACTGCGCTGGCCGTCAACTCGGACCAGCTGCTTGTCGCTGAAGGCAACTACGTGGTCGCGCACGGCGTGAGCAGCCCGACGCACTGGCGCGCGCAGGTGCGCTGCAGCGTGACGCAAGGCGAGCTGGTCGGTGACCAGGCCGTCGTCGTGGACGCCTGCGCCGGGAACGGTGCCGTCGTACGCGGTCTGGACATCAAGACCGGGGCACAGCGGTGGGAGGTCGACCTGGGCGCGCGGATCGACCTGAGCGCGGAGCTGGACCCGTCGACGTGGGTCGGCGAGCTGGTCGCCGTACCTGACACCCGTGAGGTCTCCGGGCTGGTCTGGACGGCCGCCGCGGGCGGCACTCTCTACCAGTGGTCCGTGGACATCGGCGAAGGCCACCTGATCTGGACAACCCCCGTGCCGGGCACGCCCCGGCCACGGCTCGGGTCCTCGTCCTGCGACGCACAACTGGCCGCCACGCACGCGTCACTGGTGCTGATCACCTGCCGGACCGGAAACGACCCTGGACAGCCGCAGACGTACGACGTGTCGTCGTCGAACCCTGCTGACGGGACACCGCAGTGGCATCACCTGCTGCAGGTACCGCCGCGGCTGCAGCAACCGGAGTACCCGCGGAACGGGTTCGGACTGCTGCCGGACGGCCGTGTGGTCACACTGATGCCGCAGCCGAACGGCAGCTGTTCTCCCGTGATGATCGGCACCACCGGCATCCAGTCGCGACCGATCCTGCCCAGCCCGAACACGCAGTCGGTCGCCAAGTCCGAGGAAGTCACCTGCAACAAACCGGCCGTCACCGTGGCCGCCGCCCGCCCGATCTTCTCCGACGGCACCCGCCTCTTCGCACTCAACTGAGCCCCGGGAATTTCCGTTGCTGTAGGCAGCGTTGACATCTACCGTGATCAGCATGTTCCGCGTGGTTTTCGAGTTCGACCTGTCAGGCAAGAGCCTGACGGGCGCTCCCACGTGGAAACTGTCAGTCGATTCAGCCACTCGAAGCTGACCCTCCTCCTGCTGAGCAGGACCCGCGGAGGAGGGTGGCTCGCACCGGCCCCCTCCACGCGGTGACAGCGCTGTGAGGGCTTGCCGGAGGGTCCTGGCTTCCAACCGAATCTTCTGACATACAAAAGGATTTCTCATGGCCAAGAGCCAGTTCGTGCGGACCAAGCCGCACCTCAACATCGGGACGATGGGTCACGTCGACCACGGCAAGACGACGCTGACCGCCGCGATCACCAAGGTGCTCGCGGAGCGCAACCCGAGTGTCAACCGCTTCGTCGCCTTCGACGGCATCGACCGTGCGCCGGAGGAGATGCAGCGCGGGATCACGATCAACATCTCGCACGTCGAGTACGAGACCGCGACCCGGCACTACGCGCACGTGGACATGCCCGGGCACGCCGACTACGTGAAGAACATGATCACCGGCGCCGCCCAGGTGGACGCCGCGATCCTGGTCGTCTCCGCACAGGACGGCGCCATGCCGCAGACGCGGGAGCACGTGCTGCTCGCGCGCCGGGTGGGCGTGCCGTACCTGGTGGTCGCCCTGAACAAGGCGGACACCGTCGACGACCCGGAGCTGCTCGACCTGGTCGAGCTGGAGGTCCGTGAACTCCTCACGGAGTACGGCTTCCCCGGCGACGAGGTACCGGTCGTTCGCGTGTCCGGACTGAAGGCGCTGGAAGGCGACCCGAAGTGGACCGCCGCGGTCGGCGAACTGCTGGACGCGGTCGACAACTACGTGCCGGTGCCGGACCGTGAGCTGGGCGAGCCGTTCCTGATGCCGATCGAGAACGTGCTCACCATCAGCGGCCGCGGCACCGTGGTCACCGGTGCGGTCGAGCGCGGTTCGCTGAAGCTCGGCGACGCGGTCGAGGTCGTGGGTCTAGGCCCGACGGTCACCAGCACGGCGATCGGTATGGAGACGTTCGGCAAGTCGCTGGAGTCCGCGGACGCGGGCGACAACGCGGCGGTGCTGCTGCGTGGCGTGAAGCGCGACGAGGTCCGTCGCGGCCAGGTGGTGGCGTTGCCGGGCAGTGTGCAGCCGCACCGGAGGTTCCGGGCGAACCTGCACGCGCTGTCCACGGCCGAGGGCGGCCGGCACACGCCGTTCGCCGCGGACTACCGGCCGCAGTTCTACTTCCGGACCACGGACGTGTCCGGCGGGATCGACCTGGGTGAGATCGCCCTGGTGATGCCCGGCGACACGATCGAGCTCGGGGTGGAGCTGGAGAAGCCGATCGCGATGAACGTCGGCCTCGGCTTCGCGGTCCGCGAAGGCGGCCACACGGTCGCCGCCGGCACCGTGACCGAACTGCTCGACTGAACAACGGCCCCCGATCTACTCGGTCGGGGGCCGCTTTCTGTGCCGTAGACCCGCGGTGATCAGCCGCTGCACGAGCTCGCGGCTGGTGACAGGTACGGCGCCGGCGGCGATGAGGTCGTCGTAGCGGTCACTGGGTACGTCGTAGTGGTCGCGGTCGAAGCCGCGGGCCGGAATGCCGGCTGCCTTCGCGAAGGCGTGGAGCTCCTCGTAGGACTCGTCACTGACCAGGTGCGACCAGACACGGTTCCAGGCCGGCCAGGCGGGCGGATCGATGAGGATCATTCGCGAGCGTCCTGGGCGTCGAGCAGGTTGCGCCAGGAGCGGACGAACCGGGAGTTCACGTACGCCTTCGTCCACGAGCCATCCTGGCGCACCGACGTACCGACGTGGAAACGCCGTACGCCGCTCTGGTACAGCCAAGGCACGTGTTCCGGCTGCAGACCGCCACCTGCCATCATCACGCCGGCAACCGCGGGGTCTTCCTTGGCCAGCTTGCACAGGTCGTCCAGACCATGGCTGACACCGATCGACGAGCCGGCCGTCAGCACGCAGTCCAGCCCGGGCAGGGTGCGCAGTGCACGCCAGGCAGCTTGCTGGTCGAGTACTGCGTCAACAGCGCGGTGGAACGTCCACGGCGTACCGGCGAACGTGCTGACCAGTGCGGACACCGACTCGACGTCCACCTGGTTGTCCGGGGTCAGGAACCCGAGCACGAAGCCGTCAGCACCTGCGGACAGGAACGACTGTGCTGTCGCGGTCAGCCGGTTCAGGTCGGCGCCGTTCGCGGTGAACGAGTTCTCCAGCCGCAGCATCACCCGCAACGGCAGGTCGGTGACCCGCCGGATCGCGCTGACGGTCGACACCGACGGGCACAACCCGTCCGCCTCCATCGAGGCGCACAGCTCCAGCCGGTCCGCCCCACCCTCCTGTGCCGCCTCCGCATCCGCCGGATGCAGCGCGATGATCTCCAGCAACGAACCCATGCGGACATCCTCTCGCACTCCTCCCAAATTGGTGTTGCACTGTCCGCCGAGCTTCTGTATCGTTTTTCTAGAACGATTTAGAAGAACGATACAGATGAGGTGATCGAGATGCCGGGCGTGACGCTGAAGACCGTGGCGAAGGCCGTGGGTGTGTCGCCGTCGACCGTCTCGAACGCCTACAACAAGCCCGACCAGCTCTCCGGTGCACTGCGCGAGCGGATCCTGGCCACCGCCCAGGAGCTCGGGTACGCCGGACCGGACGCCTCGGCGCGCGCCCTGCGCAGCGGGAAGGCCGGCGCGGTCGGCGTGCTGTTCACGGACAAACTGGCCTACGCCTTCTCGGACCCGTACGCGGTCGGCTTCCTGGCCGGGCTCGCGGAGGTCGCCGAGGAGTTCGCGACCAGCCTGCTGCTGATGCCGCTCAGTTCCACGGACATCGCCGGCGGCAGCACCGCCGTACAGCAGGCCGCGATCGACGCGGCGGCGATCTTCTGCGTGCCGGGCGGTCATCCGGCGCTCGAGATCCTCGCCAACCGCGGGATCCCCGCGGTGTCGACCGATCGGGGCGATCACCCGGACCTGTCCTGGGTCGCGATCGACGAGACCGAAGCGGCCGCACAACTGGGCGAGCACCTGGCCCGGCTCGGTCACCGCGACGTCGTCGTACTGGTCGACAACGCACAGGCAGCCGGCGGCCGGCCGGTGGAGCTGACGCTCGACGAGGTCGGGTACACCGACTGCGAGCTGCGGATCCAGGGCCTGCAGAAGGCGATGCCGGACGCGCGGCTGCGGATCGTCTCCGGCGGCCACAACGCGATCGCTTCCGGACTGCGGGGCGCGGAGTTCGCGCTCGACTCGCAGCACCGCCCGACGGCGATCGTCGGACTGAGCGACATCCTGGCGCTCGGTGCACTGGAGGCGATGAAGGTCCGGGGACTGACCCCGGGTCGCGATCTGAGCCTGGCCGGATTCGACGACATTCCTGCCGCGTCGGCGGCCGGGCTGACGACGGTCCGGCAGCCGATCAAGGACAAGGGGCGCGCGGTCGGTCGCATCCTGCTGGACCCGGCCACGACCGAGCGCCGGCTACTGATGCCGACGCAGCTGATCGTCCGCTCCAGCAGCGGACCCGCGCCCAAGCACTGACAACTCCACACACCTCCCTGGGACCACTCGGTTCCCGGGTCGAACAATCACGCTCTCAGGAGGGAGCAGAACCATGACGTACTTCATTGCCGGCAACACCGCCGTCGAGAACGCCCTCAGCCTCGCCCAGTCGGCCCTCCCGAACGCTCCCCAGCAGCCGTACGACGAGCCCGCCCCGCGGCGCACGTTCGCGGTCCGCACCCGCATCAGCGCCGTACTGCGGGCCGCCGCCGAACGCGAGGTCCGCCTCGCCAACCGCATCGACCCCACCTGCTCGGTCAGCTGACCCACTTTGAGCACCCACCAACCAAATCCGCGACGGAAATCCGGTTGGTGGGTGCTCAAAGAGCCGGCCGCGTGGATTTGTCGGAGCTGTCTGGCACTCTGAAGGGCGATGAATGAGCCAGGGGTGTTGCTGACCGCGCGGGCGATGGTGCTCCACGACCTCGCCGCGCGCGGCTTCGACGACGCGGTGATGGTGTCTTTGCTCGAGGATGCCGTCGCCGGACGTCAGTGGTGGCTGGACCAGTGGCCGGACGGTGCCGAACACATCGCCGGACTGGTCGCGCAGGACGTCCAGGACCGCCTGGTCGACTCCGGGGTGCGCTGGCCGCGCTGCACCGCCTGCGACGACCTGCACGACCACGAGCTCCGCATCGAGCCGGAGCTCGGGCCGGACCCGCAGTGGGTCTGCGAACGCGCCGGCATCTCCGTCTCACCCCTGGGGCGCCTCACCTGACCCCTCCGGGTAATACCTGATTGCTCTACATGTAGCCAGACTACTATTGTCTGTCTACATGAAGGTCCTGAACGTGCTCCGGGCGACCGCCGGGGTCCATGCGCTGGCGATCTGCCTGCAGCCCGTGGTCGCGGGGGTCTACCTGAACGGCTCCCCCGCCGGCCTGCGGATGCACGAACCGATCGGGCTGGCCCTGGCCTTCCTCGGACTCGGGCAGTTGCTACTGGCAACGGCCTGGTGGCGGACGACCGGCGGGCGCTGGACCGCGCCCGCGGCGAGTCTGCTGATCCTCGCGGGCGAGGTCGTCCAGATCGCCATGGGTTACAGCCGCCAGATGGCGATCCACGTCCCGCTGGGCATCGCGCTGGTCGCGGCAACGGTCGTCTTCGCATTCTGGGTCAACAAGCGACAGGTGGTCGTCGCATGATCACCCTCGAACCGCAGCCGGTGGCCAAGGTACGTCGGCCGCGCGTCAGCCTGCACGTCCTACGGATCACGCTGGTTCTGCACGCCGCGTTCGTGATCGCACAGCCGATCGCGGCCGGCTACTTCCTGGCCGGCAACGTCGACGCGATGACCAATGTGCACAGCACGGTCGGCGGCACCATCTGGATGTTCGCGTTCCTCCAGACCGTCGCGGCCGCCTGCTACACGCTCGTCGGCCGCGGCCGGATCTGGCCGGCGCTGATCTCCCCGCTCCTGGTCGTCGCCGAGTTCGTCCAACTCACCTTCGGCTACCTGCAGAACTTCGCCGTACACGTCCCGCTCGGGACCGCGATCGTCGGCACCGTCTGCTGGATGACGGTCTGGTCGTTCCGCCCCACCGCACACCTGAGCCGCCGGGAGGCCAAGCAATGAAGATGTCCCGCCGCGGGTTCATAGCCGTCACCGGCGCCGCCCTGACCTTGAGCGGCTGCGGCCAGGAGGCCAAGCCCGCACAGTCCGGAGAACTCCTGCGCAGCAAGGCGAAACTGCCCACACCCTTCCAGGTCCCGCTGCCGGTCCCACCGGTCAAGAAACCGACCCGCTCCGATGCGAAGGCCGACTACTACCAGGTCGTCCAGCGCAAGGCGAGCCTGGAGATCCTCCCCGGCCTCAAGACCGAGGTGATGGGGTACGACGGCCTACTGCCCGGCCCCACGTTCGACGTACGGAGCGGACGCACCACCGTGGTCGAGCAGGTCAACGAGCTCGACGTGTCGACCGTGGTCCACCTGCACGGCGGCCACACCCCCGCACCGAGTGACGGCTGGCCGCTCGACCTCATCATGCCTGCGAACGGACAGCACGCCGGCCACCACATGTCCGGCGGCGACATGGCGATGGGCAAGCGCACGTACACGTACCCGAACCAGCAGCGCGCGGCGACCCTCTGGTACCACGACCACACGATGGACTACACCGCACCACAGGTCTACCGCGGACTGTTCGGCCTGCACATCATCCGGGACGACGAGGAGGAGAACCTCCCGCTGCCGAAGGGCGATCGGGAGATCCCGCTGGTGATCGCGGACCGTGCGTTCGACGCGGACGGGTCGTTCTTGTACCCGGCCGCGAAGGACGGCCCCGGCGTCGAGTCGGCGTACATGGAAGGTGTCGTCGCCGACGTCACGCTGGTGAACGGCGCGCCGTGGCCAGTACACGAGGTGGACGCGGTCCGGTACCGCTTCCGCATTCTCAACGCCAGCAACGCCCGCCGGTACGAGCTCGCCTTCGACAAGGGCCCCGCGAAGTTCGTGCAGATCGGCAGCGACGGTGGGCTGCTCGACAAGCCGGTCGAGCACAAGACGCTGGTGATCGCGCCCGCCGAGCGGTTCGACGTCATCGTGGACTTCTCGCAGTACCAGCCCGGCGACGAGGTCACGGTCGTCAACAAGCTCGACAGCAACTCCGGCGTACTGCGCTTCAAGATCGCCCGCAAGGCCCCCGACGACACGCGCATCCCGGCGACGCTCTCGTCGTACGCCGTGACGCCCCGGCCGGCTGGTGTCGTACGACGGGAGTGGCGGTTCCGGCGCGGTGACGCCGGGGACCACCGGGGCTGGACGATCAACGGGAAGGCGTTCGATCCCGTGGTGATGCAGGCGCAGGTGAAGCTGGACCAGTACGAGATCTGGTCGTTCGTCACCGACGTACACCACCCGGTGCACGTCCATCTCGCGCCGTTCCAGGTCCTCACCCGCGGCGGGAGCAGCAAGCTGTCGGCGTACGACCACGGCTGGAAGGACACCGTCGACATCCGCCCGGCCGAGGTCGTCGAGGTGCTCGTCAAGTTCAGCGCCCACAAGGGCAAGTACCTGATCCACTGCCACAACCTCGAACACGAGGACATGGCCATGATGGCGGCCTTCGAAACGATCTAGCCGGCCTTCCTCGAGACGAACCCGGTGGCGACCAGCCGCCGGGGTCGTTCTGTTGTGCCCGGCGAAGGGGTTGACGACCGTCGGCGGCTCTGCCTATAGTCAACATATCGGTTGATCAAGGGAATGGTTGATAAAGATGATGGTTGACGATGATCAGCTCGACCGGTCGTTCGCGGCACTGGCCGACCCGGTCCGGCGAGCGATGATCGCGCGGCTGTCCCGCGGCCCGGCCACCGTGAACGAGCTGGCCGAACCGTTCCCGATCACCAAGCAGGCGGTGTCGCGGCACATCCAGGTGCTCGAGACCGCCGGGCTGATCACCCGGACCCGGGACGGCCAGCGCCGCCCGTGCCACCTGGTGCCGGCCGCCCTCGAAGCACTGACGAGCTGGATCGACGAGTACCGGCTCGAAACCGAACGCCGCTTCCGCCGGATGGAAGCACTGCTGAACAGCGCAGAAGCAAAGACAGAAGACAAGTAGTGAGAGACAAGGAGCAAGGATCATGAGCGGTACCACCATCAACACCCCTGCCGGCACCCCGTTCGTCGAGGTGACGCGCGAGTTCGCCGCCACGCCGGCGCAGCTCTTCAGGGTCATGACCGACCGCGAGCTGGTGACCGAGTGGCTCGGCCCGCGCGACCTCGACGCCACGGTCGAGGAGTACGACGTACGGACCGGCGGGAAGTACCGGTACATCCACCGCGACGACTCCGGCGAGTACGCGTTCCGCGGGGTCTTCCACGCCGTGGAGCAGGACAAGCTGATCATCCAGACCTTCGAGTGGGAAGGCGCTCCGGCCGAGGTCTGCATCGAGAAGATGACGCTCGAGCCGACCGAGAACGGCGTCCGCCTGCACCAGCAGTCGGTGTTCCCGTCCGTCGAGGCCCGCGACCAGTCGATCGAGTACGGCATGGAGAGCGGCATCAACGACTCGATGGACCGCCTGGCCGAACTGCTCGCGAAGGAGAGCTGATCATGAGCCAGGTCGTTGTCGACATCTCGGTGTCGCTGGACGGCTACGTCACCGGGCCCAACGCCGGCATCGGCAACGGGCTCGGTGACGGCGGTGAGGCCGTGCACGACTGGGTCTTCCACGGCACCGACGCGGACCGCGCCGTCCTGGACGCCGCCTTCGAATCGAGCGGTGCGGTCGTCCAGGGCCGGAACCTGTTCGACGTGATCGACGCCCCGGGCGGGTGGAGCGACGAGATGGGGTACGGCGCGAAGCCGACCGGCGAGCTCAACCCACCGGTCTTCGTCGTCACCCACACGCCGCCTGCCGAGACTCGTCTGGGCGACCGGTTCCGGTTCGTGAGCAGCCCCGCAGAGGCGATCGCACAGGCCGCGGAAGTTGCCGGCGGCAAGGATGTCTACGTGATGGGTGGCGGGCAGATCTGCCACGCGGTGCTCTCCGAAGGGCTGGCCGACGTACTGCGGCTGCACCTGGCTCCCGTCGTACTCGGGGGCGGAACCCGACTGTTCCCCGCCGAGGCTGCGCCGGCGTACGCGCTCGAGCTGATCGAGGCCGTGTCGACACCGGCCGCCCAGCACCTCACCTATCGAGTAGTGAAAGGGCAGTAGTCATGGGAAACGTCATTGCGTCGGCCGTCGTTTCGCTGGACGGGTTCGTCGCTACCACCGAGGACGAGGTCGGGCCGCTGTTCGACTGGTACAACAACGGCCCGGTCGAGATCTACGGGACCGATCCGGGACGACCGTTCCAGGTCAGCCAGGCGAGCGCGGACTACATCAGCACGGCCTGGGGCAATGTCGGTGTGGTGTTGTGCGGCCGGCATCTGTTCAACATCACCAACGGCTGGGAGGGTATCCCGCCGTTCGGCGAGCACGTCGTGGTCGCCACGCACCAGCCGCCGACCGACTGGCCGTTCCCCGATGCGCCGTTCTCCTTCGTCAGCGGGATCGAGCAGGCCGTCGCGAAGGCTCAGGAGCTCGCCGGCGACCGCGACATCTCGCTGGCCGCGGGAAACCTGACCGGCCAGGCCTTGCGGGCCGGTCTGATCGACGAACTCTCGTACAACCTGGTCCCGGTGATCTTCGGAACCGGCAAGCGCTTCTTCGGCGACTACGCGGGCGACCAACTCCTGCTGGACGACCCGAACGTCATCGAGGGCGACCGCGTCACCCACCTGCACTACCGCGTCAGCAAAGGATGATCCGCGATCACGGTGCGGGAGCCCGGGGCGACCTCGGTGAAGCCGGCGTCCTGGACTACGGGGAGGTTGGTGGTCAGGAGGTGGGTCCATTGAGGTGGGGTTGCGGTGCGGACCGCCAGGGCGAAGTCGGTTGCTTCCCATTCCTTGCGGGCTTGTGGTGAGAGGGCCCACCAGGCTAGTTGGGCGGCGTGGCCGCACTGGGCCATCGCCTTGCCGCTCGACATCTCCAGGGCGGGGTTGACCCAGAGCACGGGTACGCCGGGTTCGAGGGGCGGAAGGTCGGCGGTGTCCTCGAAGTCGGTACCTGTGACCTGGAGCTTGAACAACTCTGCTGGTACGTCGTCCACCCCCGTCGGCGGAAACACCCGAACCTCCGCCGTGTCTCCGTGCATCGTGATGCCCGGTAGCGCCTCGGCGCGGCGCCACTCCGCTCCGCGGGCTCGCTTCGTGATCTTCCGGATCCGGTTGTCCTGCCAGGCCGCCATCGCCGGCGCCCACTCGCCCTCGCCGTACGAC
This sequence comes from Kribbella soli, assembly GCF_004331345.1. Lineage (GTDB taxonomy): Bacteria > Actinomycetota > Actinomycetes > Propionibacteriales > Kribbellaceae > Kribbella > Kribbella soli. Next base: position 962,701 of record NZ_SJJZ01000001.1, read on the forward strand.
CGCTCGTCGGCCAGGATCGCAAGCACCGCCCGAGCCGCCGTCTCCAGCGCATCGGTCTGAGTCGGCCGCGCATTCTTCTCGACGCGCACCACGAGCGTCAGCACCTGTTCCACGGCGTGAGTCTGCCAGGACCCCCGATGCACTACGGTGACCGACCTCAGTGAAACGAACGTTCGACAGTGAGGCCACGGCAAGACGATGACGCGGAAGATCACGAGAGTTCCCCAGCTGTCCCCGGAGTGCAGCGTCAACCTGGCGATCCTGGCCATGGCGGCCGATCTGCCCGGCGACCGCAACTCGGCGGAGATGATGGCGGAGTGCGCCGAGGACCTGGCCACCCACGGCCACACCGCTGACGCACTGGAATGGTTCTCGCGCATCGTCGAGGGTGGCGAGCCGGAGCTCGGGCCGCACGCGGCACTCCGGATCGCCGGGCTGCTCGTCGACGACGACCTGGAGGCTGCTCAGGCCGCACTGCGGTACGCCGCCGACAACGGGACCGGCGACGTCGCCGAGATCGCCGCCGACAACCTGAGCATCCTGGCCGAGCACGAGGTGCCGACACGCACGGAGCCGGCCACCCTCGAGGAGGTCGTCGGTCGCACCGCCATCGCCCGGGTCCTACTGCTGAGCGCCGAAGGTGACGCCGGCGCCGTGGCCGAGGTTCTGCAGCAGGCCGCCGAATGCCCGGTCCCCGACATCGCCGCGGCCGCAGCGTTCGAGCTGGGCAATCTGCTCGAGGACAACGGAGACCTGGCCGGAGCACAGACCGCCTACCGGCAAGCGGCCGAGCTTCGCCGGCCGCGTGTGAGCGGTCAGGCCGCCATCAACCTGGGCCTGGTCCTGTCCAAGCAGATGGATGTCCGCGGCGCCCACGCGGCGTACAGCCTGGCAGTCGAGGTGGGCGATCCCGATGACGTTGCCAAGGGCAATGGTCTGCTGGAGCAGCTCGCCGCACTGGGTGATCTGGACGAGGTCCACGCACGTGCCCAGCAGCTGGATCTGACCGACCCCGACCTGGTCGGGGGGAGCGCGGTCGCCGCCGGCGAACAGTACCTCGGCGACGGGGACCTGCAGTCCGCACTCCGTGCCTTCGAGAAGGCCATGGACACCGGTCACCCGGTCCACGCGCCCGAGGGCGCCGCCTGGGTCGCCGCGGCGTTCTACCAGGTGGAAGGAATGCACGGCGCCGAGGCCGCGATCGGGCGGCTCGCCGAGATCGGCCGGGCGGACCTGACGCCGCGGGCCTGGTTCATGTTCGGCTGCCGGCTGGTGAACGGCGGCAACTTCAAGGACGGCGAGAAGGCGTGGAAGCGGCCGGTCGGAGATGCTCGCGCGGCCGCGGAGTGCGGGCGACAGGTCGTCCGCGGGAAGACTGCCAAGGCCGAGGCTGCGTTCGAGGAGGTGCTCACGGTGACCCCGGACCTGGCCGGGCACCTCGGCGGGATGACGCTGCAGGTCGGTGACCTGCACACGGGGAGCCGCGCCAAGGCGACGTACGAGCTCGCTCTCCGGTTCGGCGAGCGCTCCGAGCTGCCTTGGCTGATCGAGGAGGCGCGCGCGAGTCTGACTCGGTGACACGTCCGGCCGAGTTGTAGGTTGGCTTCATGCAGCAGTACCTGGATCTTCTTCGGCATGTGCTGGACAACGGGGCGGAGAAGGGCGACCGGACCGGGACGGGCACGTTGAGCGTGTTCGGGTACCAGTCGCGGTACGACCTGCGGGCCGGGTTCCCGGCGGTGACGACGAAGAAGCTGCACCTGCGGTCGGTGATCGGGGAGCTGATCTGGTTCCTCAGCGGCTCGACGAACGTCAAGTGGCTGCACGAGAACAACATCTCGATCTGGGACGAGTGGGCCGACGCCGATGGTGAGCTCGGTCCGGTGTACGGCTACCAGTGGCGGTCCTGGCCGACGCCCGACGGACGGCACGTCGACCAGATCGCCAACCTGATCGCGTCGATCAAGCAGAACCCGGACTCCCGCCGGCACATCGTGAACGCGTGGAACGTGGCCGACGTGGACGACATGGCGTTGCCGCCGTGTCACACCATGTTCCAGTTCTACGTCGCGGACGGCCGGCTGTCCTGCCAGCTGTACCAGCGGTCGGCCGACATCTTCCTGGGCGTGCCGTTCAACATCGCGTCGTACGCGCTGCTCACCCACATGGTCGCGCAGCAGACCGGGCTAGAGGTCGGCGACTTCGTGCACACGCTCGGCGACGCGCACCTCTACCTGAACCACCTGGACCAGGCCCGCCTGCAGCTCACCCGCGAGCCGCGACCGCTGCCGACCCTCCAACTCGCGAAGCGCGACTCGATCGACGGCTACGAGATCGCCGACGTCGAGCTGATCGGGTACGACCCGCACCCGGGTATCAAGGCGCCCATCGCGGTATGACGGTCATTCTGATCGCCGCGGTCGGACGGAACGGTGTGATCGGGCGGGACAACGACCTGCCCTGGCGGATCCGCGAGGACCTGCAGCGGTTCAAGCAGCTCACCCTCGGCCACACCCTCGTCATGGGCCGCAAGACCTACGACTCGATCGGTCGCCCGCTCCCGGGCCGCCGTACGGTCGTCGTCACCCGGCGACCCGACTGGTCCGCGGACGGCGTCGACGTCACGCACTCCCTCGAAGAGGCCTTGAAGTACGACGGCACGCTGTACGTCGCCGGCGGCGGCGAGATCTACCGCCAGGCCCTCCCGTACGCCGACGCCCTCGAACTCACCGAGGTCGACCAGTCCCCCGACGGCGATGTCACCTTCCCGGAACTCGACCCGACGACCTGGATCGAGACCGCCCGCGACCCCCACGACGGCTTCTCCTTCGTTAGCTACCGCAGAAGCTAACAACGAGTAGGCAACGAGGTGACCAGGAAGACCTGGAACCGCGTAGATTGTGTGCGCGTCACGGAGGTATCCAGGCGCGCCTCTCGGAGGGGAACACGATGACTGAAGCCGACAACACCGCTGCTCAGCCCGCTGCCGCGCAGCCCGCTGCGGCACCGCTGCAGCCGCCGACGGCCACCGCGCCGGGACTGATACTGACCGCACCACCGCCGTCACAGCCGGTGGCCGAAACCGCCGCGCCGAGTATGGCGCCGGCTGTCGACCCGGCCGCGCTGCCAGGGCTCGACACGAAGGTGGACACCTTCCTGACCGCGCTGATGGCAGCCGAGCCGCGGTCGCCGGAATTCGCGTCGAAGGCCGGTGACGTGCGCAGCATGGGCGACGTCGACATCCGCGCCGCGGCCGAGAGCTCGAACCGGCTGCTCCAGTCGCCGGTGCGGGCCCTGCAGGAAGGCGGCCTGTCGGAGGGTTCGACCGTCGGCAAGACGCTGCTCGAGCTGCGCCGTACGGTCGAGGACCTGGACCCGAAGGAAGCCACCGGGGTCAAGAAGCTCCTCGGGATGATCCCGTTCGGGGACAAGATCGAGGACTACTTCCGCAAGTACCAGACCGCGCAGAGCCACCTCGAGGGCATCCTGCACAGCCTGCGCAACGGCCAGGACGAGCTCGGCAAGGACAACGCCGCGCTGAACCTGGAGAAGCAGAACCTGTGGGACGCGATGACGCGCCTCAACCAGTACGTGTACGTCGCCGAGCGCCTCGACGCGCGACTGTCCGCGGCGATCGCGGAGCTGCAGACGACCGACCCGGAGAAGGCGAAGGCCTTCCGCGAGGACGTGCTGTTCTACGTCCGGCAGAAGCACCAGGACCTGCTCACCCAGCTCGCCGTGTCGATCCAGAACTACCTGGCCATCGACATCGTGATCAAGAACAACATCGAGCTGATCAAGGGCGTCGACCGCGCGTCCACCACCACGGTCTCGGCGCTGCGTACGGCGGTCATCGTCGCGCAGGCGCTCGGCAACCAGAAGCTCGTGCTGGACCAGATCACCGCACTGAACACGACCACCAGCGGGATGATCGAGCGCACCTCGGAGATGCTGCGCGACAACTCGGTGGCGATCCAGCAGCAGGCCGCGTCGGCGACGATCGGGCTGCCGCAACTGCAGGCCGCGTTCGCGAACATCTACGCGACCATGGACGCGATCGACACGTTCAAGGGTGAGGCGCTCGACAACATGGCCGCGACGATCGGCACGCTGGAGAACGAGGTGACCAAGTCGCGGTCCTACCTGGAACGGGTCTCCCAGCAGAACCAGCAGGTCGTCCACGGCAGCCTCGACCTCAACCTCGATCGCTGATCCACACCACCACCTGGAGACGGGGGACTGCATGGCGCTCGGCGACTTCTTTGCGCGGCTGACCGGTCGCAAGGAGGAGCCCGAGCCTGCCCCGGTGCCCCGGCCGCCGACGAACGACGACCTGCTGGCGGCGCTGGTCCGCGTCGAGCAGCTGGTCGCGGGCGGCGCCGTACCGGCCCCCGTCGCATCACGGGTCGGCCGGGTGGTCCGCGTCGTACGGGAGACCATCCCGCGGCTCGGGAACCTGGGCGGCAGCGTGCAGGCGTACTCCGTGATGGCGACGGCGACCGACTACCTGCCGGAGGCGATCGGCGGGTACCTGAGGCTGCCGCGGCAGTGGGCCGACACGCGTCCGGTGGACCGCGGCAAGACGTCGCTGATGATCCTGATCGATCAGTTGGACCTCTTGGCCGCGACGATGGACAAGGTCTTCGACGCGGTGAACCGCGCCGACGCGGCGGCGCTGATCGCCCACGGCAGGTTCCTGCAGGAGAAGTTCGGCACCGGCTCCACCGGCGGAGGCTTGGCACTCGGCCCGACCGGGTCGACCCCGCCGCCCGACATGGGACCGGCGGGACCACTGGCACCACCACCTGGACGAGGAGGGTCATGAGCGGCGCGGGGGGAAAGTCTCTGCAGCAGGCGTTGTCCGAGCTGCTCGTGGTCGCCGGCCGCGCCGGTGTCGCCGACGATCGCGCCCGGTCGGAGGCGCTGGCGCTGGCCGCCGCACTGGCCGAGTCGGCACCAGGTGCACCCGCCGACTGGGGCAAGGTGTTCGAGGGCGCGACGACGCAGGACTTCTTCGACGCCGCCGTCCGTGGCCGGCGTTGGCGCGGCGCCCCGACTGCTGTCCTGACCGAACTGATCGCGAGTGGTTCGGCGGAGAAGGCGGCGTACGCCGAGGCGCTGGCGGAGGTGGCGTCCGCAGCCTGCACGTTGGGTGAGCCCACGATGCGGGTCGTCGGCAACGCGTCGGTGGCAGCTGCAGCCCAGCTACAAGCTGCTGGCGCCCGTCCACTCCAGGTTGCATCGACCCCGCCACCGAAGGCCCAGGAAGCACCGCAAGAAGAAGTAGTAGCGGAACAGCCGGCTAAGACGGTTGAAGAGCTGCTGGCCGAGCTGGATGAACTGACCGGGCTGGCTCGGGTCAAGCGCGAGGTGCACCGGCAGGTCGCCGTACTGCGGGTTGAGAAGTTGCGGACCGAGGCGGGTCTGAAGAGCCCGACGATCACGCGGCACCTGGTGTTCGTGGGGAATCCGGGCACCGGAAAGACGACTGTCGCGCGGCTGGTGAGCGGGATCTACAAGGCGCTCGGCCTGCTGTCGAAGGGGCAACTGGTCGAGGTCGACCGGTCCGAGCTCGTCGCCGGGTATCTCGGGCAGACCGCCACGAAGACCGCCGAGGTGGTCGCCTCCGCCGTGGGCGGCGTGCTGTTCATCGACGAGGCGTACAGCCTGACCGCGGGTGACCTGGGCGCCGACCAGTACGGGCGGGAGGCCGTCGACACGCTGGTCAAGGAGATGGAGGACCGGCGCGACGACCTGGTCGTCATCGTTGCCGGGTACCCCGAGCCGATGGAAGCGTTCATCTCCGCGAACCCCGGGCTGGCCAGCCGGTTCCGGACCACGATCGAGTTCGAGAACTACAGCGACGACGAGCTCACCGACATTCTCACCGGGCTCGCCGAGGCCGCGGACTACGAGCTGGTCCCGGAGGCGGTGGACAAGTTCCACGAGGTGCTTGCGGGGACCGCGCGGAACAGTTCGTTCGGCAACGGCCGGTTCGCGCGCAACGTGCTCGAGGCCGCGATCGGCCGGCACGCCTGGCGGCTCCGCGACGTACCGGCACCCACGACGACCCAGCTGCGTCAGATCCTCGCCGAGGACCTCACCGAGCAGCCCGCCGACGCCGTCGAGCCCGAAGAGGTGGCGACCGTCAGTACTTCGGACGTCACGGAGATCGAACAAGGAGAACAGGCGTGACCCAGACGCAGAGTGCGCCGCCCGCGACCGTGTCGGCGGCCCCGCCGGGCACGACGCTGCAGGCGCCGAACGCCAGGACCGCCGGTCCACGCGGCGCCGTCGCGCAGTGGTTCGCGGGTACGCCGGGCCGGATGCGCGCGTTCCTGATCCTGGCCGCCGCGATGAGCGTCGTGTTCGGCCTCGCCGCCGCGCAGGGCTTCAGCCAGTCCGACGGCGCCCTCGACCGGGCGCAGGCGAACACCGCGCAACTGGTCCGCATCCAGGCGATCCACACCAACCTGGTGAGCGCGAACGCCGACGCCACCAACGCGTTCCTGGTCGGCGGTCTCGAACCGCCGGAGCAGCGTGCGCACTTCGTCAACTCGCTGGCCGCGGCCGCCGGGCTGATCGCCGAGGCCGCGTCCGCGCAGCCCGCGGACCGCGACGTGCTCGGCGCGCTGAACAAGACGCTGATCACGTACGGCGGCCTGATCGAGCAGGCCCGGGCCAACAACCGCCAGGGTCTCCCGATTGGTTCGCAGTACCTGAAGGACGCGAACTCGGTGCTGCAGGACGACTCGCTGCCCCTGCTGAAGGCGCTGGTCGAGGCGAACGAGAAGCGCGTCGACACCGAGTTCGACGGGATCAGCAAGGGCACCATCTGGGTCCTCGTCGGCGGCCTGCTGAGCCTGGTGGTCTTCGCGATCACGCTGCGCTGGCTGGCCCGCCGTACGCACCGTTATCTCAACGTCCCGATCGCCGCCGGCGCCGCTCTCGTCCTGCTGACCACCGTCGTCGGCGGAGTCGCACTCGCCGCCGCGTCGAGCTCCGCGAAGGACACCCGAAGCTCCGAGTACGAGCGGACCCTGGCGCTGTCCCGCGCCCGGATCGCGGCGTACGACGCCCGCTCGAACGAGAGCCTGACCTTGATCGCACGCGGCTCCGGCGACGCCTTCGACAAGGCGTACACAGCGGCGGCCGGCCAGGTGGACGAGCAACTCGACAAGGTCGGCGGCAACGGCGGCAACCTGAAGCAGCTGTGGGGTGCCTACAAGACGGTCCACGCCAAGGTGCGGACGACCGACGGCACGGAGGGCAACTGGGATGCCGCCGTCGCGATGGCCGTCGGCAAGGACAAGGCCAACAACTCGGTCGAGACGTTCGGCGCCTTCGACTCCTCGTCCAACCAGCAGCTGACCCGGACGAGTACGGCGGTGCAGAGCGAACTGAAGGATGCGCGCGACGGGCTCCCGCCGATCGGCTGGCTCGGCGTACCGATCGGCATCCTGGCCGCACTGCTGGTCGCCTGGGGCATGTCGCAGCGTCTGGAGGAGTACCGATGAAGAAACTGATCCCACTCGCCGTCGCCACCGCCCTACTCCTCACCGCCTGCGGCGACGGCAACTACGCCGCCACCCAGATCCCCGCAGCACCTCAGTCGCCGGCGACGTCCGCCGCGCCCGCGGCGGTGCCGTGCACGGCAGCTGAGAAGGCCGCCGAGCTGGAGTCCTACGCGCCCGATGGCACGCTGCCGGCGCCGGGGCAGATGCCGGACGGTTCGACGATGGACAAGATCCAGGCTCGCGGCCGGCTGATCGCCGGTGTCTCCGCCGACAGCCTGCACCTCGGTTCGCGGAACCCGCTCAGCGGCAAGATCGAGGGCTTCGACATCGACATGGTCCAGGCCGTCGCCGACGCGATCTTCGGCAAGCGAGGCCCCGGCCAGCCGGCCAACCTCGAACTGCGCGTGATCTCCAGCCCGCAGCGCATCCCCTTGCTGGAGAACAAGAGTGTCGACATCGTCGCCCGGAACATGACGATCAACTGCGAACGCTGGAAGCGGATCGCGTTCTCGGCGGAGTACTACCGGTCCGGCCAGAAGACGCTCGTCCAGCGCGACTCGACGGCCACCAAACTAGGTGACCTGTCCGGCAAGACGATCTGCGCACCGGCCGGGTCGACCAGCCTCGACAACCTGAAGAAGGCGAACCCGGCGATCAAGCCCGTCACGGCCGACACCGACACCGGCTGCCTGGTGCTGTTCCAGCAGGGCAAGGCGGACGGGATCAGCGGTGACGACACGGTGCTGGCCGGTGACGCCGCGCAGGATCCGTACGCGAAGGTGCTGAAGGAGCGCATCAGCGACGAGCCGTACGGCCTGGGCATCAACAAGGAGAACGTCGACTTCGTACGGTTCGTGAACGGCGTCCTCGCGCAGATGAAGACGCCTCCGGCCCCGGGCGGTGTGAGCCCGTGGATGGAGTCCTACAACAAGTGGCTCGGCGCGGACCTGGGCAAGTTGACGGCCCCGCCGACGCCCGCTTACGGCCGATGACCGTTCGTACGCCGATTGTCTCGGCGCCTCCGCCGCCGGGGCGGATGGGGAGCAGTGTTCCTGCTACGGAGCTGCTCTCTTACCTCGGTGCGCTCGGGGAGTGGCGGGACCGGCGGAAGGCGGAGCTGGACGAGCTGGACCAGGCCGCCCTGCACTCGCCCGACGGGGACGCCCTCAGTGCCGACATCGTGCTCAGCATGACGGTCTGGAAGGCGGTCTCGGACCGGTACGAGTTGATCCTCGTCACCTGGGACTCGGGCCGGGTCGGGCAGCAGGAGACCGAACGGATCTCCACGCTGATCTGGGGCGGCCTGGACGCCGGCGGCGCCGGTGGTTCGCTCGCCGTTTCGTTGCCCGAGGCCTGCAAGTTGTCGGACGCGCTGGCGTCCAGTCTGCGGGCGAAACTCATGCTCCAGCCCGGCGACGCCGACCTGGCCGCCCGGCTGCGGCAGCTGCGTGCGCAGGTGGAGCGGATCAGCGACCTGGTCAAGCAGGAGCCGGCGAACGTCCGCAACGACGCGCTCGCCAAGCACCACGACCTCGACCGCCGGCTCGTCGACCTGACCGACCGCAACAAGCGTGGCGCCGATATCGGCGGGCTGATCGGCCCGCTGGACATGGACGCGGCGCGCACAGAGCGAGATCTGATCGTCGGCGCCGCCACCCGTAAGGAACGTGCCGCCGACGTTGCCCGGGCCCGCACCGTACGCAGCGAGCTCGAAGCTCAAGGCACGGCTGTGCGCGCGTTGGCGGACAAGGCGGTCGCGACGGTCAGTCCGGCCCCGCGTCTCGCCGTACCGGATGTGACCGCGCTCGGGTCGGTGCCGAACACCCCGGCCGAGCTGGAGAAGTACCTGACCCGGCTGGACGCCGTACGGCGGGCGCTCGGTCAGGCGCAGGCGGCGTACGGCGCTGCGCTGCAACGACGTGACGAGCTGACCCAACTGCTGGACGCCTATCAGGTGAAGGCGGCAAGTGTTGCCCCGGGCAACGAAGATCTCGCCGAGCTGTACCGGCGCGGCCGAGCGGTGAGCGAGACCGAGCCGGTGGAACTGGCTCGCCTCGGCGCACTGGTAGCGGCCTACCAGGCCTACCTGGAAGGGACGAAATGACGACCAACACCGCCTGCACCCAGCCGGGCTGTACCGGCTCCATCGTGGACGGCTACTGCGACGTCTGCGGCTCCCCCGCGGCGGCGAGCGCAGCCGCCCCGAGTGCGGCTGCCCCGAGTGCGGCCGCCTCGGCGACCGGTGCCTGCACGCAGCCTGGCTGCACGGGGACCTATGTCGACGGGTACTGCGACGTGTGCGGCTCGCCCGCGCCGGGCGGCGGTACGGCGGCCAGCGGCGAACCGGACGCGCTGAGCACGGTGTCGACCGTCTCCCGCGCCTCCAACCGGCTGGCGTCCACGCCACTCGGCTCGGCGCGCGCGGCACAGGCCGGCTCGAAGCTGACCCGCAAGCTCGGTACGTCGTCCACCCGGCTGCGCGGCGCCCGGCTCGGCGCCGGACTGACCCACGTGCCGACGATCCCGGCGATCGACGCGAGCAAGGCGATCCTGGCCAACCCGATGGTCCCGGAGGACCGCCGGAACTGCCCCAGCTGCGGCAATCCGGTCGGCCGCTCCCGCAGCGGGCAGCCCGGCCGGACCGAGGGCTTCTGCCCGAAGTGCCGCAACCGCTTCTCGTTCTCGCCGAAGCTGCAGCCGGGCGACCTGGTCAACGACCAGTACGAGGTGGCCGGCTGCCTGGCACACGGTGGCTTCGGCTGGATCTACATGGCCAAGGACAAGAACGTGTCCGACCGCTGGGTCGTCCTCAAGGGCCTGCTGAACTCGGAGGATCCGGACGCCGTCGCGTCGGCGATCGCGGAGCAGACCTTCCTGGCCCGCGTCGAGCACCCGTTGATCGTCGAGATCTACAACTTCGTCACCCACGACGGCGCCGGCTACATCGTGATGGAGTACGTCGGCGGCACCTCGCTGAAGACCCTGCTCAAGCAGCGGATGGCCGCCAACAACGGCCAGTACGACGCGCTGCCGATCGACCAGGCGATCGCGTACCTGCTGGAGATCCTGCCGGCCTTCTCGTACCTGCACGACCTCGGCCTGGTGTACTGCGACTTCAAGCCGGACAACATCATCCAGGTCGGTGACGCGGTCAAGCTGATCGACCTCGGTGGTGTCCGGCGGATCGACGACCTGGACTCGGCGATCTACGGCACGGTCGGCTTCCAGGCGCCCGAGGTGGCCGAGGTCGGCCCGTCGGTCGCCTCCGACATCTACACGCTCGGCCGGACGCTGTGCGTGCTGGCGATGGAGTTCCGCGGCTACCAGAGCCGGTACATCGACTCGCTGCCGCCGGTGGCCGAGGTGCCGCTGTTCCAGAAGTACGACTCGGTGTACCGCCTGCTGGCCAAGGCGTGCGCGAAGGACCCCGCGGACCGGTTCCAGTCCGCCGACGAGTTCCGCGTGCAACTGCTCGGCGTACTGCGTGAGGTCGTGGCGGACAAGCAGGGCGTCCAGGCGGCCCAGCACTCGGCGTCGTCGCTCCTGTTCGGTACACCCGGCGACAAGTCCGCCGGACTGGGTGAGGCGGCCCAGCCGTGGCAGCAGCTGCCGTCACTGGCACCGGACGACAGCGACAAGATGGCCAGCTGGCTGAAGACGGTCAGCGTGCCGGACCCGGCCAAGAAGCTGGAACTGCTGGTCGATGCGCCGGAGCAGTCGGCGCAGACACTGCTGGAGGTCGCCGAGGCCGCCCTGGAGGTCGGACCGGAGCGTTACGACATGGTCGACACCGCGGTGAACGACCTGCTCAGCGAGGACCCGTGGGAGTGGCGTGCGGTCTGGATGGCCGGACTGGTCGCTCTGGCCCGTGGCGACTCGAAGGCCGCACAGTCCGCGTTCAATGCGGTCTACGGCCAGGTGCCGGGTGAGCTGGGCCCGAAACTCGCGCTCGCGATCGCGTGTGAGCACAGCGGCGAGTTCGACGTTGCCGAGGGCCTCTACCTGACCTGTGCGCGCACCGACGCCAACTACATCGCACCCTCGGCGTTCGGTCTGGCCAACATCCGGACCTCCCGCAACGACGTGGACGGTGCGCTCAACGCACTGGACCTGGTCCCCCGGACCAGCGGTGCGTATGTGCGCGCCCGTCGCCAGCGAGCCGGTCTACTGGCAGGATCAGGGCGTGGCCTTCCCGCGCTCGCCCAGGCGATGGACAGCATCGCGACGCTGACCATCGACCCGGTCGACCGGGCCAACCTGGCCGCGGACGTGTTCCGGACCGCGCTGGCCGAGGTCCAGCAGTCCGGTCCGCAGGAAGCTCTGCGGATCGACGGACGGGCAGCCACCGAGACCTCCCTGCGGGACGGGCTCGAGGCCACCTACCGGCAGCTGGCCGACCAGGCGCAGACCCGGCCGGAGCGGATCGCCCTGGTCGACCAGGCCAACGAGGTTCGAGGATGGACGTTGCGATGACGAGTACGACCGACACGGTCTGCCCCAGCTGTGGCGGGGCGGTGTCCGAGGCGGACCTGTTCTGCGAGGCCTGCGGCGCCGAGCTGAAGCCGGGGACCGCCCCGACCTCACCGGCGCTGGACACCGACACCGAGCCGACCGTGGAGATCGGCGCGGTACCCGGCCAGGAGGCTGCGGGCGCCGGCCCGTGCCGGTCGTGCGGCGGCACCGTCGGCGCGGACGGGTACTGCGAGACCTGTGGCACCAAGGCAGCCAAGCCGCGCGACCACTTCGAGGAGCAGCCCGCTCCGTGGGTGGCCGGGGTGTGCGACCGCGGCATCCGGCACAGCCGGAACGAGGACGCGATGGCCATCGCCGCGGACGCCGAGCCGGGCAGCCGCGCGCTACTGGTGGTGTGCGACGGCGTCAGCTCGTCACTCGACTCAGACGTCGCGTCACTCGCGGCCGCCCGGGCAGCGCGTGAGGTGCTCGAGGCCGGTCACGCGCAAGGCCTCGGCACGGACTCGTCGCGGGCGAGCGCGATCGCGGCCCGGCTCAAGGCGGCGGCCGACGCGGCGAGTGACGCCGTACTCGACAGCACCAGTCCGGACAGCCCGAACCCGGCGTCCTGCACCTTCGTCGCTGCAGTCCTGGAGAACGGGATGCTGGTGGCGGGCAGTGTCGGCGACAGCCGCGCGTACTGGTTCCCGGACGCGGCCGAGCCGGTCGGGCTGACCGTCGACGACTCGTGGGCGGCCGAGCTGATCGCCACCGGGGTCTCGCGTGAGGAGGCCGAGTCCGGTCCGCACGCGCACGCGATCACGCGCTGGCTCGGCAAGGACGCGCCGGACCACACGCCACGGACCACGACCCTGCAGGTGAGCGGTCCGGGCTGGCTGCTGGTCTGCTCGGACGGCCTGTGGAACTACTGCTCGGAGGCGGCACCGCTGGCCGAGCTCGTACGTCAGACAGCTGCGGACAAGGGCGGCGAGCCGTTGGCCACCGCGTCCGCCCTGGTTGACTGGGCCAACGCCCAGGGCGGTCAGGACAACATCACCGTCGCGCTCGCACGTATTTGACGGCGCGGATCTAAGGAGAGAGACCGAGATGGCCGACTTCACCGCCTCCGTTTACCAGAACGAGTTCCTGCCGGACGGCGGGACCGACGTGCACGCCATCGTCACGGTGAACTGCACCGGCGCCGGCGCCGCAGGGCAGTCCGGCAGCGGCGACGCGGGCGAGATCATCATCGTCGACACCTCGGGCTCGATGGGTCGCGACGGTGTCCAGGCGGCCGCGTACGCCGCGCAGACCGCGCTCGACCAGATCCTCGACGGTGTCTGGTTCGCGGTGATCTCCGGCAACGACCGCGCACAGCTGGCGTTCCCGCCGTCGGCGGAGCCGGTGATGGTCAAGATGGACCCGTACACCCGGCAGGCCGCGAAGGACGCCGTGTCCCGGTTCTACGCCGACGGCGGGACCGCGATGGGCACGTGGCTGCGGCTCGCGTCGCGGGTGTTCTCCACGGTGCCGTCGCTGACGCAGAAGCACGCCATCCTGCTGACCGACGGCGAGAACCAGCACGAGACGCCGGAGGCGCTGACCCAGACGATCGAGGCGGTGACCGGCCAGTTCCAGTGCGACACCCGCGGCGTCGGCGTGGCCTGGCAGGTCGACGAGGTACGCCGGATCGCGCAGGCCCTGCTCGGTACCGTCGACATCATCCCGGCGCCGGACCAGCTGGCCGCCGAGTTCTCCAAGCTGATCCAGAACGCGATGGGCCGTGGTGTCGCGCAGGCCGATCTGCGGGTCTGGGCGCCGCAGGGTGCCGAGGTGCTGTTCGTCCGGCAGGTCGCGCCGACAGTCGAGGACCTGACATCCCGGCGTACGTCGATCAACCCGTTGACCGGGTCGTACCCGACCGGTTCGTGGGGTGACGAGTCCCGCGACTACCACGTGGCGATCCGGCTGGCCGCGAAGGCGGTCGGGCAGGAGCAGCTCGCTGCACGCGTACAACTGGTGCTCGGCAACGACACGGTCGCGCAGGGCCTGGTGAAGGCGCTGTGGTCCGCGGACGAGGCCCTCACCACCCGGATCAACCCGGAGGTCGCGCACTACACCGGACAGACCGAGCTGGCGCAGGCGATCCAGGACGGTCTGGCCGCTAAGGCGGTCGGCGACACGGCGACGGCGACCACGAAGCTCGGTCGCGCGGTGCAGCTCGCCGCTCAGACCGGCAACGAAGAGGCCACGACACGGCTGCGGAAGGTTGTCGAGATCGACGACCAGGATACGGGTACGGTGCGGCTGAAGCGGACGGTCGAGAAAGCCGATGAGATGGCTCTCGACACGGCCTCCACCAAGACCACCCGGGTGCGGAAATGACCGTGAACTGTCCCAGCGGACACCCCTCCACCTCCACCGACTACTGCGACGTCTGCGGTCTCCCGATGGGTGCCGCGGCGGCCAGCGCACCGGAGGCTGCGCCTGCCCCTGATCCGGCGGCCGCCCCTCCGGCGGCCCCGGCTGCGCAGGCGTGTCCCAACTGTTCGGAGGCCGCCGCCACCGACGCGTTGTTCTGCGAGAACTGCGGCTACGACTTCACCACCGGCACCATGCCGCGACCGGCCTCGTCGCTCGACCTGTCCGCCGATCCGGCTCCGGCGACCCCACCGGCGACCCCGTCGGCACCGGCCGCGCTGGCCGAGTGGGTCGTCGAGCGCTGGGTCGACCCGGACTGGTACGCCGTACAGCAGAGTGACGACCCGTGTCCGTCACCGGGGCTGCCGACTGTGATCCCGCTGACCGAGAAGAGCCTGCTGATCGGCCGGCCGTCCCGCAGCCGCGGCATCTCGCCGGAGATCGACTGCGGCGACGACACCGGCGTCAGCCGCCGGCAGGCCCAGCTGACCACCGACGGCCAGCGCTGGTGGGTGGAGGACCTGCAGTCCTCCAACGGCACGTACGTCGCATCCGCCGCCGGACCGCTCCCCGAGACCCCGATCGTCCCGGGCCAGCGCCAGGAGCTGAACCCGGACGACCGTGTCTACGTCGGCGCCTGGACCCGGCTCGTGGTCCGCAAGGCAACCCCCGAAGAGCAGGCCGGGCAGGCCTAGGGTGTCGTGCCGGGCTGGGCCTGTCGGGTCCAGCTCGGCGACGGGTTGAAGCACAGCCACTCGATCACGGCCGAACCGACCACGATCGGGATCGCCCAGGCCCACCACTGGCGCGGCAAGGAGACGACCGCGATCGCGGTCCACAGTGCCACCCAGCTGCCGCCGTACCCGCGCAGGACGCCGCGGTACCAGAGTCCCCCGGGTGCCTCGGCTGCGCGCTGGCCGACGTACACGAACAGGTACGACGCGATCGTGATCGGCCAGAAGTACCAGAGCCGGTCCCAGTCGTACGGGACCATCACCAGCGCGGTCAGGCAGACCAGCGCGATCGCCCAGTGGTACACCTCGCCGGCCCAGTTCAGCCCGCGGCGGCGCAGCGTGAGCACAACCGCCAACGGGCCGAACAGGACCGCGAGGACACCTGCCAGGACGTGCAGGATCAGTGCGATGTCACGCATCGCCCCGCTCCCCTAGGACTCTCTGACATGTCAGGGAGCATAGGGATTCGGGGCGTGCGCGTCTGTACTTCGGCGCTCAGTTCTCCGGGAACGCCAAAACGCGGCGGACCGCGAACTTCCGGTACCCCTGACGCTCGAAACTCTTCGCCATCGGGACGTTGCCGAAGTCGGTGTCGGCCCGGATGTGTTCGGCGCCGGTCTCCGCCAGTTGGTGCGTGATCTCGGCCAGCAGGTCGTCGCTCAGCCCGTGCCCGCGGTGCTCCGGCAGGACCCCGAGGTACCCGACGACCGGCCCGCCCGCGTTCGCCGACGGGACCTCGAACCCGACCAGCTCGCCATCACCGTTGTACGCGAGCCGCCACCAGTCCCGGTCGCCCGGCATCGACTTGTACATCGCCAACTCTTCGCGGGCCGCGCCCTCGGCGCCGAGGCGTGCGATCTCCCGCGCGGTCGCGGTGTCCAGGCTGCCCTCACTGACCCGCATGAACACGTCGACGAACGCCTCGTCGTCGGCCGGCTCGAACTTCAGCCGGGTGGACCGCTCCGGCAGGCCGAACTCCGGCTTCCACTCGTAGCGCAGCCGATCGGTGATCCCGGTCATCCCGACCGCAGCGGCCGCCTGGCTCCGTACCTCCAGCGCCGTGACGACGTCGGGCTTGTCCTGCCAGTCGCTGTCCAGGAAGAAGTGGTACTCCGGCGGCTCGGCATCGGCCGGCCGCGACGCGACGGCGTACTTCAGCAGCTCGGTCCACACCGGGACCGGGTCACCGTCACCGGCGTAATAGAGCCCGTCGATGCTGTACGGGTGGCTCTCGCCCGGGACGCCCCACCAGATCGCGAGGGCCTGGATCGCGCCGTTCTCCTCGACGACCCAGTTCCAGTCGTGCTTGTAGTAGCCGCTGGCAACGTACTCGCGGTACCGCTCGACGGTGACGGTGTTGACGGACTTCTGCTCGATCAGAGCAAGGATGGTGTCGAGGTCGTCCTCGACGGTGTTGCGGATGGTCACAGATCCTCCAGCAGGAGGCGCGCTGCTCCGCTCAGTGCGAGCTGTGCGAGCGGATCGGGCGCGCCGGGAAACAAGTCAGTGTGTTCATCGGTCGCTCCTTCCGCTCCGGGATCTCTCTCGCCGGGCCAGACTTTAGGGGTACGGCGGGGTCATAGTCCAGCTGTTATTCACAGCTGGGATGTACCAGCGACACTTCGGGCGGGAAGCCTCCGGGCATGAGAACCCTCATCGCCGCCGTGACTCTGGCTGCCACCGCAGCCCTGGGCTCCACGGCCTACGCCGCCCCGACCCCTTCTCACACCTCGTACGTCGCCTCGTCGTACGTCGCCGCGCCGCAGGTCACTGCGATCGACACCTGCGCGCTCAGCTCGCTGCCGTCCCAGGCGGCCGACACCCTCGACCTCATCCACTCCGGCGGACCGTTCCCGTACGACCAGGACGGCACCGTCTTCTCGAACCGGGAGGGCATCCTCCCGGACGAATCCAGCGGGTACTACCACGAGTACACCGTGATTACGCCCGGCTCACCCGACCGCGGCGCCCGCCGGCTGGTCGGCGGCGGCGCGCTGACCACACCCGAACACGTCTACTACACCGGCGACCACTACGCCTCGTTCTGCGAGGTCGACGAGGACAGCTGAGCTGGCTGCGAGTAATGTCGTCGGCACGTTGAGTGATCAGGAGGATCCTTCACGATGCCGACCACGCGTCCGTTAGTTGCCTTCCTTGTGCTGACCGCCGCGCTGCTCGTCTTCGGCCGGCCCGAGTCCGGGCTGGCCGAAGCGACCGGCGATCCGTTGAAGCTCACCACCGGGTTCTACGTCGATCCGGCCTCGCCCGCGGCTGCCTACGTACGACGGCACCCGGAGGACGCCGAACTCGCGTCGAAGATCGCCGCGCAGGCGTCGGCGCGGTGGCTCGGCGCCTGGAGCGGGGACGTGCAGGCGGGAGTCACGGCGTACACGACGGCAGCGGACAAGGCGGGCAAGCTGCCGGTGCTGGTGACGGACAACCTCCCGGGACGCCAGTGCGGGATCGGCGGCGGGGCCGCGTCGGACGCGGCGTACCGGACGTGGATCGCGGCGGTGTCGGCCGGGATCGGGACGCGGCCGGCGGTGGTGGTACTCGAGCCGGACGCGCTGGCGCGGCTCGACTGCTACCCGACGCCGGAGTGGGACGGGCGGATCGCGCTGCTGAAGTACGCCGTGGGCGTGCTCGCGGCGAAGAACCCGAACACGTGGACGTACCTCGACGCCGGGAACGTGACGTCCGGTGACGCGAAGGAGATGGCGCGCCGGCTGCGGCTCGCGGACATCGGCAAGGTCCGCGGGTTCGTCCTGAACACCGCGAACTACTTCACCACCGAGCAGTCGGTGGCCCGCGGCACCGAGATCCTGCAGGCCCTCGGCGGCGGCACCCACTACGTCATCGACACCAGCCGCAACGGCAACGGCTCCGACGGCAGCTCCTGCAACCCGCCCGCCCGCAAACTCGGCACTCCCCCGGCGCGCACCCCCGCCCCGGTGGACCTGCATCTCTGGCTCCGTACGCCGGGAGAGTCCGACGGGCCGTGCGGGCTGACGCCGGATCTCCCCACGCGCACGTTCTCCCCTGTGCTGGCCCATCGCCTGATCACCGGCATCTGACTGCCGAGAGTTGGGCCGACCCCGGCGCGCCGGTGCCGGTGAACAGGTAATAACCGATGCACCGGCACCAGTTCCTGTTCAACGGCTACGCAAAAGGTCCCGGGCCGGGGCCCGGGACCTTTTGGTGTACTGCGTGTGCTGTTGGACTACTGGATCAGAAGTCCATGCCGCCCATGTCGGGCGCGCCGCCCGGAGCGGCTGCTGCCTTCTCCGGCTTGTCGGCGATGACGGCCTCGGTGGTGAGGAACAGGGCCGCGATGGACGCCGCGTTCTGCAGCGCCGAGCGCGTCACCTTGGCCGGGTCGATGATGCCGGTCTTGATCAGGTCCACGTACTCACCGGACGCGGCGTTGAGGCCCCAGCCCGGCTCGAGGTTGCGAACCTTCTCCACCACGACGCCGCCCTCGAGGCCGGCGTTCACGGCGATCTGCTTCAGCGGCGCCTCGACGGCCTTGCGGACGATCTCCGCACCGGTCGCCTCGTCACCCTCGAGGTCCAGCTTCTCGAACGCGATCACCGACGCCTGCAGCAGCGCCACGCCACCACCGGCGACGATGCCCTCCTCGACGGCCGCCTTCGCGTTGCGAACGGCGTCCTCGATGCGGTGCTTGCGCTCCTTCAGCTCGACCTCGGTGGCCGCGCCGACCTTGATGACCGCAACACCGCCGGCCAGCTTGGCCAGACGCTCCTGCAGCTTCTCGCGGTCGTAGTCGGAGTCCGACTTCTCGATCTCGGCGCGGATCTGGTTGACCCGGCCGGTGATCTGGTCGGCGTCGCCCGAGCCCTCGACGATGGTCGTCTCGTCCTTGGTGACGACGATCTTGCGGGCCTGGCCGAGCAGCTCCAGCTCGACGGTGTCGAGCTTGAGGCCGACCTCCTCGGAGATCACCTCGCCGCCGGTGAGGACGGCGATGTCGACCAGCATGGCCTTGCGGCGGTCACCGAAGCCCGGCGCCTTGACGGCGACGGCCTTGAAGGTGCCCTTGATCTTGTTGACGACCAGGGTGGCCAGGGCCTCGCCCTCGACGTCCTCGGCGATGATCGCCAGCGGCTTGCCGGTCTGCATGACCTTCTCCAGCACCGGGACCAGGTCCTTGATGCTGCCGATCTTGCTGTTCACGACCAGGATGTAGGGGTCGTCGAGGACGGCCTCCATCCGGTCCGTGTCGGTCACGAAGTACGGCGAGATGTAGCCCTTGTCGAAGCGCATACCCTCGGTGAGCTCGAGCTCGAGGCCGAAGGTGTTGCTCTCCTCGACGGTGATGACACCTTCCTTGCCGACCTTGTCCATCGCCTCGGCGATGATCGAGCCGACCTGGTTGTCCGCGGCCGAGATGGACGCGGTCGCCGCGATCTGCTCACGGGTCTCGACCGGCTTGGCCAGCGCCAGCAGCTGCTCGCTGACGGCCTCGGTCGCCTTCTCGATGCCCTTCTTCAGGCCCATCGGGTTGGCGCCGGCGGCGACGTTGCGCAGCCCCTCGCGGACGAGGGCCTGGGCCAGCACGGTGGCGGTGGTCGTACCGTCACCCGCGACGTCGTCGGTCTTCTTGGCAACTTCCTTGACGAGCTCGGCCCCGATCTTCTCGTACGGGTCCTCGAGCTCGATCTCCTTGGCGATGGAGACGCCGTCGTTGGTGATCGTGGGGGCGCCCCACTTCTTCTCCAGCACGACGTTGCGGCCCTTCGGGCCGAGCGTCACCTTGACGGCGTCGGCGAGGGTGTTCATTCCCCGCTCGAGGCCGCGGCGCGCCTCTTCATCGAAAGCAATCAGCTTGGGCATTCTCCGCGAGTCCTCCCGCGTCGAGTCTTTGTGGTTCAGCCGGCCCGGATGCCCGCGACGGACGGCACCGATCCGCGACGCTCATGTCCCGCCGCGCAACGGCACCTCATCGAGGCCGTCTTCTTGCACACTCCGCCGGGCGCGAGTCTTATCACTCTCACCCATGGAGTGCTAACCAAGTATTAGCACTCGACCCAAACGAGTGCAAGCCAGCCCCCGGCCAGCGGTCAGCTGTCCAGCTGGGCGATCAGGTACTTCGGGGCGGTGAGGCGCCAGGCTTCGGTGACCAGTTCGCGGAGCTCGTCCTCGTCGGCCAGGTCCACCTGGATGAGGATCCAGGCGAAGCGGCCGCCCGCCCAGGACGGCGTGTAGACCTCCGGGTTCTCGGCGACGAGGGCCTCCTGCTCCTCGCGGAGCGCCTTGAGGTGCAGGCGGGTCTGGTCCTCGGACAGGTACGCGAAGCTCTTGTTGCGGACCTTGAAGACCGGCTGCCCCGCCCACCCCTCCTGCTCCTCGGCGCCCGGCAACCCCGCCATCACCTTCACCACCGCCCGCACATCCATACCCAGCACGCTAGGTGGCCCCACCGACAGTTCGGATCAGCGCGCGACCGTCACGGTCACGGTCGAGCCGACGGGCAGCATCGTGCCCGCGGCGGGTGATACGCCGAGGATGGTGCCGGACGGGTAGCTGGGGGATTTCACCCGCTTGTACTGCATCTTGAGTCCGGCGGCCGCCAGCAGCGGCGCGTAGGCCTCCCTGACGGGGTTGATGGGCGCACCCGCCAGCGACGAGTAGCTAGGGACGCCGGACCGGTCCGGCACGATCTGAATCCAGCCGAGCATCCTGTCGACCTGCTCGGCGCTCGTCGACGACTCCGCCTGGAACCACACCTTGAGCGACGGAATGCTCACCGTGCTGCCACAGGTCGTTGTGTTGGCCTTGGGGTAGTTGGACGTCGAGCAGGTCGTCCGCTGCCGCTCGGCGCGCACACCGTCGATCTCGAACGCCTCGTCGGCGTGGAAGTCGGCTCTAGGCCTCCCGTAGTACAACCCCACGCTCTCGACGCCCACCGGGCGATGCATCATGCAGTACTGCGCTGCGCTCGGGTCGTCGAGCAGGACGGTGTCCTGTTTTGGTGTGCCGCACATGCTCTTGTTGGTCGGCCAGTCTGCGGGGACAGCGATGGCGGCGTGGCCGAAGCCGACCAGGCGGGTCGCAGGTGGGAGGGGCGCCGGGGTTGGGGTTGGGGACGTCACGGGGGTGGTTGGGTCGTGGGAGGTCAGCAGGGTCGTCCCGCCGATCACCGCAGCGACAGCAACCACGGCAGTGGCTGTGAGTGCCGTCGTACGGCGGCGGCGTCGGCGGGTCGCGCCTGCTCGGAGGGCGTCCAGCGGGGGTGGGCCTACGGGGGTCTGGTCGGCGGTGCGGGCCAGGAGGTCGGTCAGGTCGGTCATCGGGGTTCTCGCAGTTCTGCCAGGTGTGGGTCCTGTGCCAGGGCCTTCACCGCTCGGGACAGTCGGCTCTTGACCGTGCCGGCGGCGACGCCCAGTACGGACGCCATCTGCTGCTCGGTCAGGTGCGCGTAGTACCGCAGTACGACGGCTGTGCGCTGGTCGCCCGGCAGGCGATCGAGTGCGCGCATCACGGCGTCTGTGTCGTCAACACCTGCCGTCTGGTCACTGCCCGGGGACTCCGGGAGCGACGCGGACGGCAGTTCCCCGTGCCAGCGACGCCTGCGGGAGGAGCGGAAGCAGTTGACCAGTACGCGGTGCACGTACGCGTCACGGTCTTCCGCTGCCCGTACCCGGTTCCACTTGAGCAGGCAGCGCTCCAGCGCGGACTGGACGAGGTCCTCGGCTTCGGACGGCGTACAGCCGAGCAGAACCGCGGAGCGGACCAGCGTGGGCCAGCGTGCCGTGACGTACTCGGTGAACTCGTCCATACCCCTCCTCACCCTTAGAGACAGGCTGGGGGATGCGGTGGGTTCCACGAAAGTCGTCAGGGGCGGGTCAGGGGTCGGTCGGTACCGATCCTGATGTGCTGGAGGGGCCCAGAACGGGACAGTAGAGCCATGACGAACTCCAACGCACCGTTCCAGAACCTCTCCGGCAAGGTCCTCCGTCGCTCCGGCAACCAGCGGATGCTCTCCGGCGTGTCCGGCGGCATCGCCGAGTACCTGAACGTCGACGTGACCCTGGTCCGCCTCGGCTGGGTCGGCCTCACCCTCATCACCGGCGGCGCCGCCCTGATCGGCTATGCGGTCGCGTGGATCGTGATCCCCGAGTCCGACGGCAAGGCGGTTTGGCAGAACGTCCAGCAGTCGGTCAACCAGAACCAGAACCAGGACACGACCGAGGACGACATCGCTTCCCGGCTCTACGACGACACCAACAACAAGCCCCCGGCGGCGTGATCCCCGCGGCGCCGGTCGCCCGCCCGACCCCACATTTGCCTGGTTGACCAGCGAACTCGGGGGTTCTTGACCCGTATTCACGGTGTAGAACCCCGAAGCTGCTGGGTCAGCCAGGCAAATTGCTGGGTCAGCCAGGAAATTGGCAGGGGTCACACGTTGAGGGCGGGTTTGCGGAGTGCGGCGACCGCCTGGTCCGGGTGGTCGGAGAAGACACCCTGCAGGCCCAGAGCGGCGAAGCGGGTGAGTTCGGTGGTGAAATCGGTCCCGGCCGGCAGGAAGCGGCGCTCGGCGCGGAACGTCCAGACCTGGACGCCCAGACCGGCACGGTGGGCGTGGTCGACCAGGTGGGTGGGTTCCCCGAGACAACCGTCCGCGTTGCGCGGCACCACCAGGTCCTTGTACGGCGCCAGCACCTGAGCGTACGTCGCGATCTCCCGCAGCCCCCGCGGCTCGATCAGGTCGGCGTACGTGCGCCCGTCACCGGTCCGCAGGAAATCGTCCGGCGCGCTCTCGGAGTCGATCAGCTGCACCAGCGGCACCCGTGTCATCACCGACAGCCGCCGCAGGCTCGTCGGCTCGAACGACTGAATCATGATCTCGTCCGGACGCAGCCCGAGCGCCAGGATCCGCTCGGTGAGCAGCTCCTCCAGCGGCAGGCCGAGTCGCCGGAAGTACGTCGGGTGCTTGATCTCCGGCAGTACCCCGATCGGCCGTCCCAATCGCGCCGACTCCCGGCGCGCCAGTGCGACCACCTCGTCGAAGGTGGGGATCTCCTCCAGCCCGTCGTACGCCGTGTTGCCCGCCCGGAGCGCGGGCATCCGCTCCCGGGCCCGGAGCGTCCGTAGCTCGGCGAACGTGAAGTCCTCGACGAACCAGCCGGTGACCGCGGTCCCGTCGACGATCTTGGTGATCCTCCGGTCGGCGAACACCGGGTGCTCCGCGACGTCCGTCGTACCGGAGATCTCGTTCTCGTGCCGGCAGACCAGGACGCCGTCGAGGGTGGCGACCAGGTCAGGTTCCAGGTAGTCGGCTCCCTGAGCCGCGGCCAGCCGGTAGGCCGCCGGCGTGTGTTCCGGGCGGTAGCCACTCGCTCCCCGATGCGCGATCACCAACATGGAACCAGGACAGGGGCCGGACATGACCCGGTGGGAACCCGTTGCCCAACGCAAGGTGAAGGTCTACCGACCGTCACCGTCACCGCGTGTGTCCGGCCGCGCCGCAGGTGCGATTAATTCGCATGCGACTGTCGGGGGCGACACCTAGCCTGAGAAGGCTATGAGACAACTGCCGCTCGCCGATCCCGGCGTCCCGAATCATCGCTCGCCGGCCCGCTACCTGTGGTGGGTCGCGGGCGGTCAGGCACGCACGCTGGCCGGTGGGATGGCGTTCGGCATCCTGTGGATGGCGGCGCAGGCGTTCATCCCGGCGATCCTCGGGCGGGCGATCGACGAGGGCATCGCGGCCCGCGACGGCGAGCGGCTGCTGCGCTGGACCGCGCTGCTGTTCGCGGTCGGCGTGGTGCAGGCGACCGCGGGCATCATGCGGCACCGGTTCGCGGTCACCAACTGGCTGACCGCGGCGTACCGGACGGTCCAGGTGGTGACGCGGAAGTCGGCCGACCTCGGCGCGACGCTGCCCAAGCAGCTGGCCACCGGAGAGGTGGTCAGCATCGGCGCGGGCGACCTGTCCTACATCGGGAACCTGATGGAGATCTCGGCCCGGTTCGCCGGCGCGATCGTCGCGTTCGTGGTGGTCGCGGCGATCCTGCTGTCGTCGTCGACCGTGCTCGGTCTGGTGGTGCTGATCGGCGTACCGATCATGCTGTTCTGCCTCGGGCCGATGCTGCGGCCGCTGCACAAGCGACAGTCCGCACAGCGCGAGGCGGTCGGCGAGCTGAACTCGCTGGGTTCGGACATCGTGGCCGGTCTGCGCGTGCTGCGCGGGATCGGCGGCGAGGAGTCGTTCTCCCAGCGCTACCGGAGCGAGTCGCAGCAGGTGCGGAAGGCCGGCGTACGGGTAGCCGGCATCCAGTCCGTGCTGGACGCGGCACAGGTGCTGTTGCCAGGCATCTTCGTCGTGCTGGTGGTCGGCCTGGGCGCGCACTTCGCTCTGCGCGGTGACCTCAGTGCCGGCTCACTGGTCGCGTTCTACGGGTACGCGACGTTCCTGGTGCTGCCACTGCGTACAGCGACCGAGTTCGCCAACCAACTGATGCGCGGACTGGTCGCAGCGGGCCGGGTGATCCGGGTCCTGAAGCTGGAGACCGACATCACCGACCCGGAGACACCGGTGCGGCTACCGGACCACGGCGACCTGGTCGATCCGGTGTCGGGCGTCCGCGCCCGCGACGGACTGCTCACCGCAGTCGTCTCCGCAGAACCGGACAGCAACGACAAGCTCGCGGACCGCCTAGGTCGGTACGACGAGACCAGCGAAGTCAGGTACGGCGGTGTGACGCTGGCCAGCGCTACGCGGGCAGATGTCCGGGAGCGGATCCTGGTGAGTGACACAGGCTCCCAGCTGTTCACCGGTGTGTTGCGCACGGAGCTGGACCCAGCAGGTCGTCGCACTGACGACGAGCTGATGGCCGCGCTGCGTACGGCGTCCGCCGAGGACGTACTCGTTGCGCTGCCGGACGGACTCGACTCCGAGGTGGAGGAGAAGGGCCGCTCGTTCTCCGGTGGACAACGCCAACGGCTGGTCCTCGTCCGCGCGCTGCTCGCCGACCCGTCCGTGCTGGTCCTGGTCGAGCCGACCTCGGCCGTGGACGCGCACACCGAGGCGCGGATCGCGGAGCGGCTGCGCGACCACCGGTCCGGCCGCAGCACCGTCGTCCTGACCGCG
Organism: Kribbella soli; assembly: GCF_004331345.1. Taxonomy (GTDB): domain Bacteria; phylum Actinomycetota; class Actinomycetes; order Propionibacteriales; family Kribbellaceae; genus Kribbella; species Kribbella soli. Next base: position 987,939 of record NZ_SJJZ01000001.1, read on the forward strand.
AGCCCACTGCTGCTGGACCGCGTCGACGAGGTGATCTTCGTCGCCGCCGGCCGAGTCGTTGCCACCGGCAAGCACCGCGAGCTGCTCGAGAGCACACCGCAGTACCGCCGGACCGTCACCCGCCAGACCGAAGAAGAGGAGGCCCTCCGATGAGGCAGATCCTGCCCGTGGCCGGGTCGGCCGAGATTCGGCGGCATGCCCGGCGACTGGCCCGGCGGCACCCGCGCAACCTGACGATCGCGCTGGTGCTGCACGGGCTCGCGGCGGTCAGCGGGCTCGCGGCGCCGCGGCTGATCGGCGACTTGGTGGAGGGCGTGCAGAACGGCACGACCGCCGCCAAGATCAACGTGGTGATCATCGTGATCGCCGGCTTCATCGTCGCGCAGTCGCTGCTGACCCGCTGGGCGCGGTACCGGTCGTTCGCGCTGGGCGAGCAGGTGCTGGCCGAGCTGCGGGAGGAGTTCGTCGACAACGCGCTCGCGCTCCCGATCGGCACGGTCGAGCGGGCGGGCACCGGTGACCTGCTGTCGCGGACGTCGCGCGACGTCGACACGTTGTCCCGGACCGTGCGGTTCGCCGTACCGGAGACGATCATCGCGTTCGTGACCGTGATCTTCACCGTGGTCGCCACGCTGCTGGTCGGCGTCTGGGTGCTGGTGCCGATGGTCGCGATGGTCCCGCTGCTCTGGCTGAGCACGAAGTGGTACCTGCGCCGCGCCAAGGACGGGTACCTCCGCGAGAACGCGGCGTACGCGCAGATGACCAGCTCGCTCGCGGAGACGGTCGAAGGCGCGCGGACGGTCGAGTCCCTGCGCCGGTACGACGACCGTGTGCGGCGCGGTGACGTGGACATCCGGGGAAGCTACTTGGCTGAGCGGTACACCCTGTTCCTGCGCACCGTGTACTTCCCGGCCGCCGAGCTCGGATATCTCGTGCCGGTCGTCGGCACGCTCCTGTTCGGCGGCTGGATGCACCTCAACGGGCACGCCTCGCTCGGCGCCGTGACGGCCGCCGTGCTGTACGTGAACCAGCTGATCGACCCGGTCGACCGGCTGCTGTCCTGGCTGGACGAGCTCCAGTCCGGCGGTGCCGCGTTCGCGCGGCTGCTCGGCATCAGCGACGTACCGGACGACCGGACGCCGTCGGGGCGGGCGCCGGACAGCGAACTGGTCGAGGCGCGTGACGTGCGGTTCTCGTACGTCGAGGGCCGCGACGTACTGCACGGTGTCGACCTGACGATCCAGCCGGGCGAGCGGATCGCGATGGTCGGTCCGTCCGGTGCGGGCAAGTCGACACTGGGTCGACTGGTCGCGGGTATCCATCCGCCGCGGACCGGTTCGGTGACGGTCGGCGGTGTGGGGATGACGGAGCTGCCGCTGGACGAGCTGCGCAAGCAGGTCGCTCTGGTCACGCAGGAGCACCACGTCTTCGTCGGAACGCTGCGGGACAACCTCTCGATGGCGCGTCCGTCGGCAACGGACGCGGAGCTGCTCGACGCACTCGGCGCAGTGGACGCGCGAGAGTGGGCCGTGGCCCTGCCGGACGGGCTCGACACCCGGGTCGGTTCAGGTCAGCTGGCGTTGACGCCGGCGCAGGCGCAGCAGTTGGCGCTGGCACGGCTGGTGCTGGCCGACCCGCACACGCTGGTTCTCGACGAGGCGACGTCGCTGATCGACCCGCGGGCCGCGCGGCACATGGAGCGCTCGCTGGCCGCCGTACTGGAAGGCCGGACGGTCATCGCGATCGCTCACCGTCTCTACACCGCCCACGACGCCGACCGCGTCGCAGTGGTGGAAGACGGCCGCATCTCGGAGCTGGGCAGTCACGACGAACTGGTCGCCCGCCAAGGTTCGTACGCCGCCTTGTGGAACTCCTGGCATGGCTGACAGCAGAAACCCCCGCAAGGTCACCTCTGACCTTGCGGGGGTTGCGCTCCTTCTAGCGCTTGCGCAGTACCAGGACTGCTGAATCGACATGCGGCGGTGGGGTGAAAGCCTTGCGGGGAAGGCGAAGTCCGATCGACGGGTCGTAGTGGCGGAACCACCGGTTCGCCCCGGGTGCGTCACCGCGAACCCACCGATTCGCCACCTGCCGCTGCAGCACCAGATCCGCCGACACCAGGCGTGAACCCGGCGTCAGCAAACGCTTCAGCAACAGAGTGGAGATGTTGTACGGCGGACTCGACACCACCCGGAACGGCCGCGACGGCAGTCGCAGCTCACCGGCATCGGCCCGGACCACCGTCACCGGCGCGTCCGCGAACCGCCGGCGCAACCGATCGGCACGGCCGGGATGGAGTTCGACGGCGACCACCCGGGCGCCGGCCCGGACCAGCGGCGCGGTCAGCGCGCCGAGTCCGGCCCCGACATCGAGGACGAGCTCGCCGGGAGTGATCCCGGCCGCGTCCACAACCCGTTCGGCCCAACGACTATCGAGCGGATGCCATCCCCAGGCACCCCTCGCCTGCCCGGAGGCGGGCACGACGGACCATCACGAAGTACGTAATCATGCGCCCGACCCTAGACCGCAGCGACGCCTTGACTCAAAGCATTTTCGGCGTCGCGCCCAGTGCCGTCACAGTCTCCGTCGTACGACGCTGTGCCAGCTCGAGCCGGCTCTGCTTCGCCACCGAGTCGCCCTTCGCGAGCTCCCGGCGTACGTCGAGAACGCGGACCGGGAGCACGTCCGTCATGAGCAGCGGCGCGTACTCGGCCGCCGTCGTCCAGCGATCGCCGGTGCGGGTGAACGTGAAGCGGGCCAGCAGACCTTCGGCCTTGGTGCTGTTCGGTTCGCGATGCGCGGCGACCAGGTTTCCGAGTCCGTACGCGACCCACTTGCCGTCGATCTCCTCCATCGGCTGCACGACGTGCGCATGGTGACCGATCACCAGGTCGATGTTGCTATCGGCAAGCAGTTCCGGAGCGACCTCGCGCTGCTGGTCGTTGAGCTTGTTCGAGTACTCCGTACCCCAGTGACAGCTGACGAGCACAAGGTCGGCACCGCGGTCGCGGGCCTCCTGGGCCTTCAACTTGATCGTCTTCGCGCTGATCTTGCCGGCCCGCCAGGTCTCGCCGTTCGGGTACGGCAAACCGTTGAAACCAAAGGTGAAGCTGAGCGACGCGACCTTCACTCCCCCGACGTCGACGATCGTGATCTGCTCGGCCTCGGCCCGCGACCGCGCCGTACCGGCATGTTTCAGCCCGACCTTGTCCAGGGTGTCGAGCGTCCGGTCGATGCCGGCCGCGCCGCCGTCGAAGCTGTGGTTGCTCGCGGTCGTGCAGAGGTCGTAGCCGGTCTGCTTGAGCGCGGTGGCGATCTGCGGCGGCCCCTGGAAGAGCGGGTAGCCGTGGTACGGCCCGCCTTCGCGAGCCAGCGGCGTCTCCAGGTGCGCGATCGCGAGATCCGCCTTCTGGACAAGGGGTTTCACGCTGCCCATCAGCGGCGCGAAGTCCCAGCGGCCGTTGTCGCCGTCGCGTTTCGCGGTGGTCCACAGACGTTCGTGGAGCAGTACGTCGCCGGTCGCGACGACCGTGATCCGGTCAGCCTGCTTGCTCTGCTTCGGCTCCGCCGTGTTCGTCGGCCGATCACCTGTCGTGTTCGCGAAGGTGTCCGCCATGCATCCGCTGGTCGCCACCGCCGCGGCTCCAGCGAGCATTCCCCCGAGCACCGCGCGTCGTCGTACCGCCATCCCCGTCCCCCAAACCCTAGTTGTCGTTGAAGACGCCGCCCAGGTCCTGTTAGTTCGGGGTGTGGTAGTAGTACCGGTATAACTATCCCGGAGGAATCATGGTCGAGTTGAAGACGCCGGCGCAGATCGAGCAGATGCGCGCGGCCGGGCAGGTCGTCGGCACCGCGCTCGCAACGGTGAAGAAGGAAGCCGCGGTCGGCGTCTCCCTGCGCGAACTCGACGAGGTGGCCCGTGAGGTACTGCGTTCCGCCGGAGCGGTGTCGTTGTTCGACGGGTATCAGCCCGGGTTCGCGACCTCACCGTTCAGCGGCGTGATCTGTACGTCGGTGAACGACGCCGTACTGCACGGGCTGCCGTCCGACCAGCGGCTCGCCGACGGCGACCTGCTCAACGTGGACTGCGGCGCCTCCATCGACGGGTGGTGCGCGGACTCGGCGATCAGCTTCTGCGTCGGCACGCCGCGGGCCGAGGACCTGGAGCTGATCGCGACGACCGAAGAGGCTCTCGCCGCGGGGATCGCGGCCGCTGTCGAGGGCCACCGGATCGGCGACATCGGCGCCGCCATCGGCGAGGTCGGGAACCGCGCCGGCGTCGGCACCAACCTGGACTTCGGCGGCCACGGCGTCGGCCGCCGCATGCACGAGGAGCCGCACATCCCCAACGGCGGCCGCCCCGGCCGGGGCCTCAAACTCCGCGCCGGCCACGTCTTCGCGATCGAGCCCTGGTTCTGGTCCGGTCCTGGATCCACCTACAGCATCGACGAAGACGGCTGGACCCTCCGCTCCGCCGACCGAACCCGCGGCGCCCACGCCGAACACACCGTAGCCATCACCCCCGAAGGCCCCCAGATCCTCACCCTGCCGTAGTCGAACTCGGGGATCGGGAACACTGGCCGAGCGGACTCTCCCGCACCGCAGCACATAGGGATCCGGGGAGTCCTACCCACCTGAAACGGCCAGCAGAAGTCCCCAAACCAACGGCCGGCCGGCGCTACGATCACCGCGGCCATCGGCCCTCCCCAGATCTGGCGCCGGACACTATGGTTCGCTCATGGAAGAGGAACCTCTGAGCATGACCTCACGCCGGAAACCTCCGCGACGAGACTTCATGAGCCGAGCGCGGATTCGCGCCATGACGGCGTGGGTCAGAAGAGGGCTTCTTGGGTGGGCTCAGGGCGGTGCATGCCGTTGATGGGGGCTGGGCGGTGGGTGGAGCCTCGGGCGAAGCCGTGTTTGGCCAGTAGTGGGCGGAGTTTTTGGTCGAAGGCCTTGCGGTAGCTCGGGGACGCGTTGGAGCCGTGGGCATACAGGGAGTTGTAGCGGCTGACGAGGTCCGGGTGGTCGTGGGCGAGCCATTGCATGAACCACTCCTTGACGCCGGGGCGTAGGTGGAGGAGCAGCGGGGTTACACCGGTGGCGCCGGCCGCGGACAGTTGGGCCAGGAGATCGTCCAACTCATCCGTCGAGTCGGTGAGCCAGGGAAGGACGGGGGCGACCATGACGCCGCACGGGAGGTCGGCGTTGCGGACGGCTCGGATCAGGTCGAGGCGGCCGCGGATCGAGGGGACGCCGGGCTCGAGGCGACGTCGGAGTGCTTCGTCGCCCAGGGCGAGGGAGAGGCCGATGCCGACGGAGACCTCGGTGGAGGCCTCGGAGAGCAGGGACAGGTCGCGGCGGAGCAGGGTGCCCTTGGTGAGGATGGACAGTGGCGTGCCCGAGCCGGCCAGGGCCTCGATGATGCCGGGCATCAGGCGATAGCGACCCTCGGCGCGCTGGTACGGGTCCGTGTTGGTGCCCAGGGCAACTTGTTCGTGGCGCCAGGACGGGCGGGCCAGCTCGCGACGCAGGACGTCGGCCACGTTGGTCTTCACGACGATCTGCTGGTCGAAGTCCCGGCCGGCGTCGAGTTCGAGGTACTGGTGGGTGGGTCGGGCGAAGCAGTACCGGCAGGCGTGCGAACACCCGCGGTACGGGTTGACGGTCCAGTTGAACGGCAGCGCCGTACCGGGCACGGAGTTCAGCGCCGACCGCGCCAGCACCTCGTGGAACGTGATGCCCTGGAACTCCGGCGTCGTCACCGACCGGACCAGCCCCGCGATCGACCCGAGCCCCGGCAACGTCCCCGGAGTCTCGGCGTCAACCCGCTGACCGGCCCACCTCATGCATCATAGTCGAACACATGTTCCCGTGACCGTCAAACGGCGGCGGCCCGCGCAGCCTCCTCGACACGCGCGCGGTACGCCGCCCACCACTCCGCGTCCTGCTCGGGGAGGTTCGAGTTGGTCGGCCTCATGCCGGCGGCGCCGTCCAGTTGTTCGCGGAGGATGTCGGCGTGGCCGGCGTGGCGGTTGGTTTCGGCGAGGACGTGGACGAGGATGCCGTGCAGCGTCACCGACGGGTTGCGCCACCACGGCACCTGGCCCGGCGCGTCCAGGTCGAGCGCCTCGATCGTCGCATCCGCGTGCGCGCACGCCCGCAGGTAGCGGTCGACGATCTCGGCGCGCGTCTCGTCGGCGGTCGCCCACATCTCGACGTTCGGCTCGGCGTCGTCGTCCCACCACGGCAACTCTTCGGCGAACGGCCGGTCGAAGGTCTTCCCGAAGTACCAGGCCTCGACGATCGACAGGTGCTTGACCAGGCCGAGGAGGTTGGTCCCGCTCGGCGTCAGCGGCCGGCGGACGTCGTACTCGCCGAGCCCGTCGAGCTTCCAGACCATCGCCTCGCGGGCCTCGCGGAGGTAGTCGTGCAGTTTTTCCTTCACAACCGCGAATCATGCCTCAGCCGAAGACCGCCGCGTTGGCACGGGCCCACTCGCGGTACGTCGTACCCGGGCGGCCGGTGAGGTCGAACACCGCCGGCTCCGGCTTCATCGGATGTTCGGCCATCATCCGGAAACCGTCCAGCAGCCACTGCGCCGTTTCGCGACCGATCACCGGCGCCAGCCCCTCGACGTACTCGTCCGGCGTCAGCTCCTCGAACCGCACTTCTCGTCCGAGCACCTCCGAGATACAGGCGACCTGCTCCGGCGGCGTGATCCCCTCGGGTCCGCTCATGGTGATCTTCTGCCCGCCGTACTCCTCGGACAGCAGCACCACCCGCGCCACCGCCGCGATGTCGGCGAGGTCGATCGGCGTCTGCACCGCGTCGCCGTACGGCGCTCGCACGACCCCGTCGGCCTTGATCGACGGAGCCCAGTCGAGCGTGTTGTTCATGAACTGCCCCGGCCGCAGGAACGTCCAGTCGAAGCCGCCCGCCTCGATCGCCCGCTCGATCCGGTAGTAGTGCCAGGTCGACGGATCCCCTTGCGCCTCGTAGTCCGCAGGCTCCCCCGACAGTACGACGACCCGCCGCACGCCGGCGTCCCGCGCACAGCGGACGAAGTCGTCGACGTACGCCGGAAGCGGCGCAAGGTACACGGTGTCGACGCCGGCGAGCGCCGCGGGCAGCGTCTCCGGCTTGCCGAGGTACCCGCGCGCGACCTCCACACCCTCCGGCAGCGCGGCCCGGGCCGTCTTGTTCGTCAGCGCCCGCACCGGCGCACCCGCCGCCACCAACTCGTCGACCAGCAGGCGGCCGACACTCGCGGTCGCACCCGTCACCAGGATCGTCATCTCGCTCCCTTCTCTACCTGAATTCCCGTAGGGTATACGAGAATTCAAGGAAGCGCCTATCGTTGGCCCCGTGAGCGAGCGGCGGAGTGGCGAGGGGCAGCCGGACAAGACGCTGGCGTTGTTGTGGCGCAACCACCGCCAGCCGACCGCTGCCGAACCCGTCGACGGGGTGGCGAGAAAGCGCGGCGCCGGCCGTCGGCCGTCGCTGAACGTGGACGACGTCGTCCAGGCAGGCATCCAGCTCGCCGACGACAAGGGGCTGGCGGCCGCGTCGATGGGAGGACTCGCGAAGGAGCTCGGCGTCGGCACGATGACGCTGTACACGTACGTGCCGTCGAAGGAAGAGCTGCTCGACCTGATGGTCGACCAGGTGCTCGGCGAGCGGGAGCTCCCCGGCCCGGGTGAGCCGCGACCGGAGGACTGGCGGGAGCAGGTCGAGCTCTACTCCCAGCAGACCCGTGCGATGTTCCAGCGGCACCTGTGGTTGTCACAGGTCTCGACGATCCGCCCGCCGGTCGGACCGGGCATGTTGGCGGGTCGCGAGTACCTCCTGTCCGCGTTACTCGGTCTCGGACTCGGAGCGCTCGAGACGAACACCGCTGCGCTCGCAATCACGACGTACGTCGACTCGGCGGCGAGCCTCGAGGCGGAGAGCCAACTGGTCGAGCGCGCGACCGGTCAGACCAACGACGCCTGGTGGTACGAGCGGAACGAGCTGTGGGAGACGTACTTCGACGTCGACCGGCACCCCGCGATGACCACGATCTGGCACGCGGACGGCTACCAGTCGTCCACCCGCGAAGCCGCCGCCGACTCCTACCGCTACGGCCTGGACCGCCTCCTCGACGGCATCCAGCCCTAGCTCCGGGCGCCGGTGAGTACGTCGGCGCCGACCGGGTTGAGCATGTGCCGCACCGAACTGCCGATGCGATGCGTCGTCACCAGGCCGGTGTTGTGCAGGATCCGGGCGTGCTCGCTGGCCGAGGCCAGTGAGATCCCGGCCCGGGCCGCCAGTTCGCTGGTCGAGCACGCACCACTCGAGATGCTCTTCAGCACCCGCGCCCTGGTCTTCCCGAGCAGGTCGGCCACGGCGCGATCGCGGTCCGCACGGCGTACGACGGCCTCGGGCCGGCCGGCGTGCCGCACGGGGTACACCAGCACCGGTGGCAGCGCGGGATCGAGCAGCATCATCGGGTACTTCCAGCAGAAGAACGACGGCACCAGTCGCAGCCCCCGGCCGTTCAGGTGCAGATCCCGGTCGATGTGCGGCATGTCGACCGACAGCACCGGCGCCTCCCAGCGCAGCGTCCGGTGCAGCTGCGGTATCAGCGACTCGAACCCGTCGTTGGCGACCGTGTCGTTGTGCTTGGCAACGGTCGACTCGATCGCCGGCGTGATCATCGGCATCTGCGGCGCGATCTTGGTCCGGTGGAACGACCGCAGCCCGTGCACCAGCCGGGTCATCACGCCGTTCTCACCGGCCGCGAGCCGCCGGCTCCAGGCGGGCAGCCGGACGCTGTCCGACAATCTGCCCAACTCGGATCTCAGCTGACCGGGCGGTGTGGCGGCGACCGCCGCCAGTCCCGCCTTGAGTCCCTGACCCGCGGCGCGCGGTGTCAGGAAATCCGGTGAATAGCCGACCGGCGGCGCCAGCGCGAGCAGCTCCTGCTCCAGCGCGCTCAGCCGGGCCCTCGCCCGCTCCCGCCAGGTGCCGAACGTCTCCGGCTCGTCATCGGTCTGCAGGACGTGGAGCCCCAGCAGGACCTCCCACAACGGATCGGGCTCCTGCGCGATCGTCGTCCTCGCCAGATCCGCACACTCGAAATGAACGCGGAACACCACGGTCTCCTCCCCCGAGGAAAGTCACCCGCCGTGGTCAACGGGCAACATAAAGACCGTAACAGCGGTCCGGGTCACCCACCGTGACGTATTACTCCCACTCGATGGTGCCCGGGGGCTTGCTGGTGACGTCGAGGGTGACGCGGTTGATCTCGTCGACCTCGTTGGTGATCCGGGTCGAGATGCGCTCGATCACGTCGTACGGCAGGCGGGCCCAGTCGGCGGTCATCGCGTCCTCGCTGGTGACGGGGCGCAGTACGACGGGGTGGCCGTACGTGCGGCCGTCACCCTGGACACCGACCGACCGTACGTCGGCCAGCAGGACCACCGGGAACTGCCAGATGTCGCGGTCGAGACCAGCCGCGGTGAGCTCGGTGCGGGCGATCAGGTCCGCGGCGCGCAGGATGTCCAGCCGCTCGCGGGTGACCTCGCCGATGATCCGGATGCTCAGGCCGGGGCCCGGGAACGGGTGCCGGTAGACCATCGTCTCCGGCAGGCCGAGCGCCAGGCCGAGCTCGCGGACCTCGTCCTTGAACAGCGTCCGCAGCGGCTCGATCAGGCTGAACTGCAGGTCGTCGGGCAGCCCGCCGACGTTGTGGTGCGACTTGATGTTCGCGGTGCCGGCACCGCCGCCGGACTCGACGACGTCCGGGTACAGCGTGCCCTGGACCAGGAACTCGATGTGCCGCTCGGCGTCCACCTTGCGCGCGGTCGCCTCGAAGGTCCGGATGAACTCGCGGCCGACGATCTTGCGCTTCTGCTCCGGGTCGGTCACCCCGGCCAGCGCGGTCAGGAACTGCTCCTCGGCGTCGATCGCCTCGAGCCGGATCCCGATCGCGGCGACGAAGTCCTTCTCGATCTGCTCCGACTCGCCGGCCCGCTGCAGACCGTGGTCGACGTACACGCAGGTCAACTGGTCGCCGATCGCCTTGTGCACCAGGGCCGCCGCGACCGCCGAGTCGACACCGCCGGACAGCGCGCACAGCACCTGCTTATCGCCGACCTGCTCGCGGATCAGCGCGACCTGCTCCTCGACGACGTTGGTCGTGGTCCAGTCACCCTTGCAGCCGGCGATCTCGTACAGGAAGTGCTCGAGGACGGCCTGCCCGGCCTGCGAGTGCAGGACCTCCGGGTGCCACTGCACGCCGGCGAACTTCCGGTCCAGATCCTCGAACGCCGCCACCGGCGCACCCTCGGACGCCGCGAGTACGGCGAATCCGGCGGGCGGCGCGTGCACCGCGTCACCGTGGGACATCCACACGTTCAGGTCTTCGGGTACGTCGGCGAGCAGGGTCCCCGCCTCGCTCACGGTGACCGGCGTCCGGCCGAACTCGCGCAGTCCGGTACGCCGGACCTCGCCGCCGAGCGTCTGCGCCATCGCCTGGAAGCCGTAGCAGATCCCGAACGCCGGTACGCCGGCCTCGAACAGCCCGGAGTCGACCCGCGGCGCGCCCTCGGCGTACACCGACTGCGGGCCGCCGGACAGGATGATCGCCTTCGGCCCCTTCGCCAGCATCTCCTCGACCGGCATCGAGTGCGGCACGATCTCGGAGTACACCTTCGCCTCGCGCACGCGGCGCGCGATCAACTGCGCATATTGCGCCCCGAAATCGACGACCAGGACCAACTCATGCTCTGCCACGCGCAAAGCCTATCGGTGCAGGTCAGCAGGGCTGTAATCCGCGGCTCGGGCAGTCACCGGCAGCACCTCGTTGGTGACCTCCAACCCCGGAAACCGCCGCCGCATAGCAGCCTCGTACCGAGCCGCCCCCGCCTGCTCGCCGATGTAGTCAGAGATCAAATGCACACCGAACCACAGCCGCACACGACATCGAGTCGGAAAGCTCACAACCCGGACGCTAGCGACGCTAGTTGTCCACTGTGTTACCGATAGTTACAACCCGAAGACGAGCTCCGCAGGCATGCTGAGGGCCCGTCGCGGTGGGAAAGAAAACATCGCTGGATGACGAATGGTTTCCCCGCTCACTCGGTCGATCAAGGCGAGCAGCAAATCAAACCGCCTTGGGACGCGAAGCCACCACCAACTGCGCCGGGGCGCGGAACGAGAGCAGGTCGATCGTCTGCGGGTGCTCGACTAGCTGTACTCCGCGGAGCAGCTCGCGGGTGCAGTCCAGGGCGACTTGGGTTTCCATTCGGGCTAGGGCGGCGCCGAGGCAGCGGTGGATGCCTATGCCGAATGCGAGGTCGGCTGGGCCGCCGTGGCCGCTCAGGCCGAGCAGGACGGGTGCGCCGGCTGGCAGCTCCACGTCGGCCAGGGTCGTCGGCTCGGCGGTGATGCGGCGCCAGGTGGGAACCGACGACGCCTCCTGGAGAACCTGATCCACCGTCGTACCGGGATCTTCCAGGCAACGCTGGAAGGCGGTGGAGATGAGTTGGGTCGTGGTCTCCTGGCCGGCGATCAGCAGGAAGTAGCCGACCGCGCACACCTCTTCATCGGTCAGCCCCAGACCGACCAGCACACCGAACAGATCGTCACCCGGCGCCTTCCGGGCGGCCGTCGTCCGCGCGCGCAACCAGGCGTAGAACTCGGCCGCGCTGTGCGCCAGCTCCAGCTGCCGGTCCTCATCGGGCCAACCCCAGAACAGTTCCAGCGAGTCCAGGCTCCAAGCCTTCAGTGCAGGTACGTCGACATCCGTCAGGCCGAGCAGGTGCAGTACGACGAGCGCCGGCGGCTCCGCGGCGATCGCCTGCACCAGATCGACCTGTTGACCATCAGCAAGGGCTCTCAAAGCAGCCGTGACACGGACGGTGTTGAGCTCCCGGGTCAGCGGTTCGGCGGCGGCGACGCGGGCGGGGCTGAAGAAGCGAGCGACGGCGGCACGGATCGGGCGGTGCGACTCCCCCGCGTTGTTCGCGAGGGTCGGCGGCAGCGCGAAGCCGACGCCGGACAGAACACGGAGCGCCTTCACAGACAGCGGCGTGTGAGCGAGTACGGCGTTGTCCGGGCGGAACGTCTGCGGGTCGAGCAGCACCTCACGCGCCAGCGCCGGGTCGTCGACGACCCAGTACCCGAGCGTCTCGTCGTACCTGGCCGGGCAGCCGGTCACTCGAACCATCCCGGTGCGGCGGCCCGGAACTCCTCTCGGCTCCAGGTGCCCGCCCCGGCCGGGATCCGCCCGATCACCGGGACCCCGGTCGTCGCCGGCAGATCCTCCAGGTTGCAGCTCTCGGCGAGATCCGGCTCGGCCGGCCACGACCCGATCATCAGGCCCTCGACCGGCAGCTCCCGCGACCGCAGCGCCTCGACGGTCAGACCGGTGTGGTTCAGCGTGCCGAGCCCGGCGCGTGTCACCACCACGAACCTGAACGGCGACGTCAGATGCTCCGCGAGATCCGCCAGGTTGTTGCCATCAGCATCGAGTCCGACGAGCAGTCCCCCGGCGCCTTCGACCAGCACGGTGTCGTACTTGCGGGCGAGGTCGTCGATCGACGCGGCGTACTCCTCGACCGACGGCAGCGCGATCCCGGCGCGTCGGGCGGCGGTGGTGGGCGCGAGCGGCTCGGGCAGCCGGACGCCCTCGTGCAGCGCGGTCACGCCGCTGAGCCGGACGACTTCGGCGAGGTCGCCGGGATCGTCGGGGCCGACTCCGGTCTGGGCCGGCTTGACCACCGCGACCGACTCGCCGGCACGCACCGCGAGCGCGGCCGTGACGATCGTCTTGCCGATCTCGGTGTCGGTCCCGGTGACGAAGGTGATCATGAGACCGCTCCGATCGCGTCGACGACGACAGCACACGCCCGATCGAGATCGGCGGCGGACAACCCGGCGTGCGCGGTGAGCCGCAGCCGGGAGATGCCGTCCGGGACGGACGGCGGCCGGAAACTTCCCACCCGTACGCCGTTCCGCAGGCACAACTCGGCCGCACGCACGGTCTCGCGCGGACCCGGCATCGGGACGGAGACGACCGCACCACGCGACGGCGGCACCTCGCAGGCAGCCGCCAGCCGCGCCGCGGCCGCATGGATCGCCGCGGGACGGTCAGGCTCGACCTGCAGAACCTCAAGCGCAGCAAGGGCCGCCGCACAGGCCGCCGGATTCAGACCGGTGTCGTAGATGAACGGACGTGCCCGGTTGACGAGGTGCTCGCGGAGCACCGACGGCCCCAGCACGACCCCGCCTTGGGAGGCCAGGGACTTGGACAATGTCATGGTGACGACGACGTGCTCGAGCCCGGCGAGACCCGCCGCATGCACAGAACCATGACCGTTGCCGCTGACTCCCAACCCGTGTGCCTCGTCGACCAGCAGTACGGCGTTGTGCGCGCGGGCGACCGCGGCCAGTTCGAGCAGCGGCGCCTCGTCGCTGAGCACGCTGAACACTGACTCGGTCATCACCACCGCATGCGGTTCATTGCGCTCGGCAAGTACCTTCTCGACGGCGTCGACGTCGTTGTGCGGGACGATCTCGACCCGGGACCGCGCCAGGCGGCCGGCGTCCACCAGCGAGGCGTGCACATGTTCGTCGGAGACCAGCAAGGTTCCCGGTCCGCCGAGGGCGGTGACGACACCGAGGTTGGCGAGGTACCCGGACGAGAACACGAGCGCGGACTCCTGCCCCGCGTACGCCGCCAGCGCGGATTCGAGCTCCTCGTGAAGTTCCGTCGTACCGGTGACGAGGCGGGACGCGGTGGCGCCTGTGCCCCAGGTGCGTACGGCGTCGGCGGCGGCCGTCACCACCCGCGGATCGCGCGCGAGACCGAGGTAGTCGTTGCCCGCGAGGTCGATCAGGCCACCGTCCGCGGCCCGGGCAACGAGCCGTCGGGTCAGGCCCCGGGCCTCGAGCGCGGCCGCCTTTGGAGCCAGCCAGTCCTCCAGCATCAGCCGGCCTCCTCGACCGCGCCCGTGATCGCTGCGCCGATGGTGGCGATGTCCTCGTCGGTGCAGATGTACGGCGGCATCGTGTAGACGAGATCGCGGAACGGCCGGACCCAGACCCCACGGCGCAACGCGGCGTCGGTCAGGCGCGGCAGATCCACCGGCCCACCGAGCTGTACGACGCCGACCCCGCCCAGCACCCGCACGTCCTTCACCGCAGGCAACTCGGCCGCCGGAGCAAGCCCCGCCGAAAGCCCTGCGGAAATCGCAGCCACCCGAGAAGCCCAGTCCTGGGAAAGCAGCAGGTCGATCGATGCGAGGGCGACCGAACACGCGAGCGGGTTCGCCATGAACGTGGGCCCGTGCATCAGCGCACCACCCGGTCCGTTCGAGACCGTGTGCGCGACGTCCGACGTACACAGCATCGCGGCCAGCGTCAGGTAGCCGCCGGTCAGCGCCTTGCCGACGCACAGGATGTCGGGGTCGACGCCCGCGTGCTCGGAGGCGAACAGCGTGCCGGTGCGGCCGAACCCGGTGGCGATCTCGTCGAAGATCAGCAGGAAGCCGTGCCGGTCGGCGAGCTCGCGGAGAATGCGCAGGCAGGCGGGGCTGTACGGGTACATCCCACCCGCACCTTGCAGGACCGGCTCGACGATGATGCCGGCGATCTCGCCCGCATGCCGCTCGGCCACTGCGGCCAACTCGTCGGCCCAGGCCTGCAGCTCCGGATCCGTGTCAGGCCTGTCGAAGCCGGCCGGCGGTTGAGGCCCGAACACCTGCTCCTTGAGCGCGCCGGTGAACAGCGAATGCATCCCGTTCACCGGGTCGCACACGCTCATCGGCGCGAACGTGTCGCCGTGGTACCCGCCGCGGACAGTCAGCATCCGCGTGCGGCCATGGTTGCCGCGCGCAACCTGGTACTGCAGCGCGATCTTGATCGCCACCTCGACCGAGACCGACCCCGAGTCGCAGAAGAACACGTGCCGCAGCGGCTCCGGCGTGATCTCCACGAGCCGCTCGCCCAGCCGGACCGCCGGTTCGTGGGTGAGCCCACCGAACATCACGTGGCTGAACTCGTCCACCTGGCGCTTCAGCGCAGCGTCCAGCACCGGGTTCCGGTAGCCGTGGATCATGCACCACCAGGACGCCATCGCGTCGATCGCCTCGACAGTCCCGCCCGTACCGTCGTCCAGCTGCAGCCGTACGCCGGACGCACCCTTGACCACCCGCACCGGCGACGGCTCGGTCAGCGAGGAGTACGGATGCCAGAGCAGCTCCGCGTCCCGCTGTCGCCACCCATTGACCGACTGTGACACCGTCCTCCTCCGTCCTGAGGAGTCCCAACGGTAATCGGTCTTCGCACCGACCCGACCCGCAGGTGGCCGGTATGTGAGCAGTACCCCTAGAACGCCGTTCCGGCCTTTGCGATGTGCAACGTGACGGCTACCGGATCGAGTCGCGGCTTCGCCAGCGCCATCAGCTCCTTGGCGCCCTCGACCGACTCGTCCCGGATCCACTGCACCGGCGCCGACAGCCCGAACCGCTCGACCGCGCTGGTCGCGTCGAGGAAGTCCCGCGACTCGGGCACCGACCAGGTCCGTTCGCGCTCCCAGGTGATCGCGTCCGCGGCCCGTTCGGAACGCTGCCACGAGCCGTCGTACTCGTTGCCGTGGACCAGCTGCCCGTCCGGTCGCAGTACGGCGACCCGGTCCACCCAGTCGCCCTCGTCGATCATCTCGGCGGCCTGCAGTACGCCGGCGTACCCGGCGTCGTGGCGGCGTTGCGTGGCCAGCCGGCCGAAGCCGTAGGTCTCCAGCGCGCGGATGTGCCGCTGCAGTACGCCGAGGCGGCTGACGGCCTCGTGCACCGCGAGGATCGCGACCTCCACCTGGTAGCCGGCCGCCTTGAACGCGCGGGCCGACGTCGCGAAGGCCTCCGGGTCGACCAGTTCGGTCTCGATGACGACGTCGTACCGCTGCTGGACGACCAGTTCCTCGGCGCGGGCCAGCCAACGGAGGCCGTCGGTCTCGACGTACCGGTCGGAGGTCGTCGGAGCGTCAGTGATGGGTTCGTTCAGGCGCGGGTGGTACGCCTCGAGGGCGGTCGCGCTGAGGACCACGGGACTGTCCAGCATGGCCTTGACCAGTGCGGTGATCGCGGCCTTGCCGTCGCCGGCCTGGCCGCCGACGAAGACGACCGTCGGGTGCTCCTGCGGTGTGCCGGCGATCCGGTCGGGGACGATCCGCTCACGGAAGATCCGCTCGTTGTCCGCGTCGCTCAGCCGGAACCGGTCCTGCGCGTCGATCATCCTGCTCATCGGATCCGTCGTCCTCGCCGAGCTACCCATCGTCTTCGTCTTCGTCGACGCTGAGCAGCTCGTCGGCGTCCTTACGGATGCCGGCGACAGCCTTCACGTCGAGTACGTCGAGATCCTGCCCCCGCGCCGCCCAGGCGGCCTGTTCCGCGCGCAACGCGTCGATCACGTCGGCATCGGGTACGTCGGCGGCTTCCGCCGCGGCGAGCTGCTGGGCGTAGTACCCGACCGACTGCCGCACGCCCTCCAGGGCGATCTCGTACGCGAACAGCTGCGCCGCCGTCCAGCTCGCCTTCCCCAGCTCCGGGAGGACCTTGGAAACGGCGACATTAACCACGCCTGGACGATATCCGAAATCCCGGGTCAGCCCAAAGCGATTGGCAGTACCACTCAGTGCCACTCAGCCCGCGGTCAGTACGCCGTGGACCGAACAGCGGGCCGACCATCCCATCGGGTGGACCTGGACGATCATCCGGCGGCGGCAGCCGGCGCAGTACCTCGGTGGTTCGAGGGCCAGTGCGCGACGGCAGTCCTCGTGGCTGCCGTCGGTGAGCTCGCGGCCGCAGTGGCCGCAGTACGTCTCGGTCACAGCGTCTTCTGGAGTTCCTTCACCGGCATCTTCAGCTCCGCGAGCAGGTCGAGGTCGGCGGTCGCCGGGCGGCCCAGGGTGGTCAGGTAGTTGCCGACGATCACCGCGTTGATCCCGCCGAGCAGGCCCTCGCGGGTACCCAGGTCGCCGAGGGTCAGCTCGCGACCGCCGGCGTACCGCAGGACCGTCCGCGGCATCGCGAGCCGGAACGCGGCGATGGTGCGTAGCGCGTCCTTGCCGTCCATGATCTCCAGATCGCCGAACGGCGTCCCCGGCCGCGGGTTGAGGAAGTTCAGCGGGACCTCGTGCGGGTCGAGCTCGGCGAGCTGCGCGGCGAGCTCGGCGCGCTGCTCGAGCGACTCGCCCATCCCGACCAGACCGCCGCAGCACAGCTCCATCCCGGAGTCGCGCACCATCAGGCAGGTCTCCCAGCGCTCCTCGAAGGAGTGCGTGGTGACGACGTCACCGAAGTACGAGCGGGCCGACTCGAGGTTGTGGTTGTAGCGGTGCACGCCCCACGACTTCAGCTCGTCGACCTGGGCCTGCGTGAGCATGCCGAGCGAGCAGGCGATGTTGATGTCCACCTCGGCGTTGATCGCGTCGATGCCGGCCTTCACCTGCGACATCAGCCGCTCGTCCGGACCGCGCACCGCGGCGACGATGCAGAACTCGGTGGCGCCGGTCTTCGCGGTCTCCTTGGCGGCCTCGACGAGTTCGGGGATGTTCAGCCAGACCGCGCGCACCGGCGAGGTGAACTGGCCGGACTGGGAGCAGAAGTGGCAGTCCTCGGGGCAGCCGCCGGTCTTCAGCGAGATGATCCCCTCGACCTCGACCTCCTCACCGCACCACTTCACCCGGACGTCGTGGGCGAGCGCGAGCAGTTCCGGCAGCCGCTCGTCGGGCACGGTGAGAACCTCGACCAATTGCTCCTGGCTCAGCCCGGTGCCCTGCTCCAGAACCTGCTCACGTGCCACGTCCAGGATGTCGTTCATCGTTCTCCTGCCTCACATCTCAACGGTCGGCCTCACAGTAGGTCAGGTCGGTACGTCGGGGCTGCGGCGGGCGTCACGTGGAACACATCGGGCCGTTGTGACTCAGCGCCACTCTCCGCACTCCCCGGGAAAAGATTTCTGGATTTTCTCCGGAACCTCGTAACCCCCCGTAGATGGGCTCGTTGATGTGTGCAGAGGCGGTTACCGCAAGGAAGACCGCCACCCGGTTACCAGGAGCTACAAATGCTGATCATTACGATCAGCACGCAGAGTGGTCACAAGGCCCGAAGCCCCCGGAAATCGGATGTAAGGTAGTAACCAAGAGCTCGGGTCGCCAGCTATGGCTGGTGACCCGATCCCAAAGCGCCGGGCGCCTCACCCCGGCTTGAGTGGGTCCCTCGGGAAACGATTTGGGCGGAAACGTTCCCGAGGGACCTGCTCCCTTTTCCGGACCTTTTGCGAAAAGCCTCAGCAACTTACTGCTGAGGCTTTTTCATTTGCTTAATTTCTCGCTGTTCTGTTACGAATCCGTCACAGCCTGCTTAGGGATGATCGGGAGCCGAAGAGCACCGGGCGCATCCGTCGGGACGACCGGGTGTTCGGGCTTCACCGGCTGGATCCGCTTGTACTCGGCACCGGCCGCCGGGCGCGGGTCGGCGGCACCCTTGTTCGGCCAGAACGAGAGCGCCCGCTCGGCCTGGGCGGTGATCGTCAGGGACGGGTTGACGCCGAGGTTCGCGGAGATGGTCGAGCCGTCGACGATGTGCAGGCCGTCGTACCCGTAGACGCGGTGGTACGGATCCACGACCCCCGACGAAGGTGAGTCGCCGATCGCGCAGCCGCCGATGAAGTGCGCGGTCATCGGCACGTTGAACGGCTCCCCGATCGTGCCGCCCGGCGTACCGTTCATCAGCTTCGCCATCCGCCGGACCACCTGGTTCGCGACCGGGATCCAGGACGGGTTCGGGGCGCCGTGCCCCTGCTTCGACGTGAGCTTCCACCGGCCCAGCCGGTCGCGCTTGCCGAACGTCGTGATCGAGTTGTCCGCGGTCTGCATCACCAGCGCGATCACGGTCCGCTCGGACCAGTGCTTCAGGTCGTACAGCTTCCGGATGTTCTTCCGCTGGACGCCGAGCTCGCGCACCCACGTCCGCCAGCGCGGCTTGTCCCCGTCGCCGTCGGTCAGCACGGTCTGCAGCAGCGACATCACGTTGCTGCCCTTCCCGTACCGCACCGGCTCGATGTGCGTGATGTCGTCGGGATGGAACGACGACGTGATCGCGACCCCGCGGCTGTAGTCGACGTCGGTGTCGCGGGAGATCGCGCCGAGCAGCGACTCCGAGTTCGTCCGGGTCAGCACGCCGAGCCGGTTCGACAGCCGCGGCAGCTTGCCCTCGTCGCGCAGGCGGTGCAGCAACTTCGCCGTACCGAGAGCCGACGCGGCGAACACCACCTGTGCCGCGGTGAACCGGCGCGTGGACTTCTTGTTCGACGTACGCCGGGTGTCGATCGCGTACCCGCCGCCTGTCTCCTCAGCGAGCGGCTCGACGGAGGTGACCGTGGTCAGCGAGTAGACCTCCGCGCCGGCCTTCTCGGCCAGGTAGAGGTAGTTCTTCGTCAGCGTGTTCTTCGCGTTGTGCCGGCAGCCCGTCATGCACTCGCCGCAGTCGATACATCCGGTACGGCGGGGGCCCGCGCCGCCGAAGTACGGGTCGTCGACCTCGACACCCGGCTCACCGAAGAAGACACCGACCGGTGTCGGGTGGAACGTCTCCCCCACGCCCATGTCCTCGGCGACCTGCTTCATCACCTTGTCGGCCGGCGTGAACCCCGGGTACGTCGTGACGCCGAGCATCCGCTTCGCCTGGTCGTAGTACGGCGCCAGCTCGGACTGCCAGTCGGTGATGTGCGCCCACGCGCGATCGGTGTAGAACGCGGGCAGCGGTTCGTACAGCGTGTTCGCGTAGACCAGGCTGCCGCCGCCGACCCCGGCGCCGGACAGGATGATCACGTCGCGCAGCGCGCTGATCCGCTGGATGCCGTACATCCCGAGCTTCGGCGCGAACAGGAACCGCTTGGTGTCCCACGAGTTCTTCGCGAACGCCGCGTCGTCGAACCGCGCACCGGCCTCCAGTACGGCGACCCGGTAGCCCTTCTCGGTCAGCCGCAAAGCACTCACGGACCCACCGAAACCGGACCCGACGATGACGACGTCGTAGTCGAAGCTCACGGGCGACCGATCTTCTTCAGGATCCGCAGTGCGCCGGTCATCAGCTCCGCGAACTTCTCGTCGGAGAGTCCGTGCGAGGCAGCGATCGGGATCAGCCGCTGGGTGGCGATCGCCTGCGGTTCGACGTACCGGCGGATGCCCTCGACACCCTGCCGGCGGCCGAGACCGGACGACCGCATGCCGCCCATCGGTGTGTCGATCGAGCCGAACGTCGCGCCGTACCCCTCGTTGACGTTGACCGTGCCGGCCATCAGCTGCGCGGCGACCGCGCGACCGCGGCGGCCGTCGCGGGTCCAGACGCTGGCGTTCAGGCCGTACTCGCCCTCGTTCGCGCGCTGGATCGCTTCGGCCTCGTCGGAGAACCGGTAGATCGAGACGACCGGCCCGAACGTCTCGTTGTCGAAGCACTCCATCGCCGGCGTGACCCCGGACAGCACGGTCGGCTCGTAGAAGAGCGGGCCGATGTCCGGACGGGCCTTGCCGCCGGCGAGCACCGTAGCGCCCTGCTCACGGGCATCCTCGACGTGCCGGGTCACCGTCTCGAGCTGCGCCTTCGAGATCAGCGAGCCCATGTCGACGTCCCAGCCGGTGCCGGCCGAGAGGCGGAGCTTCTTCACCCGGTCCACGAAGGCCGTGACGAAGGCGTCGTACACCTGGTCGGCGACGTACAGCCGTTCCATCGAGACGCACAGCTGGCCGGCGTTCGCGAAACACGCCCGTACGGCGCCTTCGGCCGCTCGGTTGATGTCGGCGTCCCGCAGTACCAGCATCGGGTTCTTGCCGCCGAGCTCGAGGCTGCAGCCGATCAGCCGCTCGCCGGCCTGCTTCGCCACCAGCCGGCCGGTCTTGGTCGAGCCGGTGAAGCAGATGTAGTCGGCGTTCTGGATGAGCGCGCCGCCGACCGTCGGGCCGTCGCCGTTCACCGCGAGCCAGGCCTCCCGCGGCAGGCCGGCCTCGTACAGCAGCTCGATGCCGCGCAGCGCGGTCAGCGGGGTCTGGCTGTCGGGTTTGTGGACGACGGTGTTGCCGGCCAGGATCGCGGGCAGGCCGTCGGAGATCGCCATCGTCAGCGGGTAGTTCCACGGCGAGATGATGCCGACGACACCCTTCGGGACGAACCGCTCCTCGGCGCGCGTGAGTACCGGGAAGATGCCGAGCTTGCGCTGCGGCTCGAGCAGCTCGAACGCCTTGCGGCCGTAGTACCGCGCCGTCAGCGCGACGTGCGCGAGCTCCTCGAACGCCTGCTTCCGTGCCTTGCCGGACTCGCGAATGATCAGGTCGACCAGCTCGTGCCGGTGATCGAGGACCAGGTCGTGGTACCGCAGCAGGATCGCCGCGCGCTCCGCGAGCGGCACCCGCCGCCAGGTCTGCTGGGTCCTCCGGGCGGCCCGGACGGCCGCGACCACGTCGTCCTCACTCGACACCGGCAGGTCCGCGATCGGCTGCCCGGTGGCCGGCGCGTACGACGTACGGGTGCCGGCCGTCGCGCGCAGCAGCCCCGACAGCCGGCGGATGACCGACTGATCGGTCGCGTACGACGCGGTCGGGTCGAGCTCCGGATCCGCAGGAATCGAAGTCTGCTCACTCATACACAAAGGCTACCTGCCGGTAATAGCGGCTGTCAGTATCAAGGGACCGTTAAGCTGAGCGGCTGAACCTGCGAAGGGGTGGAACGTACAGATGGTGGACAGCGGGGGGCTCTGGACGCCTCCTGAGGACGAGCTCGGTGAGGCGCTGCAGACAGCCCAGGTGCTGATCGAGGAGGGCCGGGCCGACGAGGCCGGGCCGTACCAGCAGCGGGTCATCGAGCTGGCCAGGGAACGGGCCGAAGGGCACCCGAACCACTACGAGGCCAAGCATCTGATGGCCGCGACCCAGTACGAGCTGGCCGGATCGCTGAACGCGTCCGGCCGGCACGAGGAGGCACTCGCCGCACTGCACGAGGCGCAACTCGGGTACACCGAGCTCCAGGACGCCGGCGTGCTCGACGCGACCTGCTTCCTGGCCGACGTCCGCGCCCGGCGCGCGATGACCCAGGCGCACCGCGGTCACGGCGCCACCGCCGTACTGGAGATGGACGGCGCGGTGATCGCGTACGGCCAGCTCGTCGGCGGCGAGGACGGTCTCAAGCACCAGCCGGACTTCGCCCGGGTGCTCGCGATGAACGCGCTGATCCTGCGGCGGTACGGCGACCCCGCGCTCGCGGTCGCGTCCGCGGACGCGGCGACGCAGCTGTTCCTGCAGCTCGCGGACCAGATCAACGAGAGCCCGCAGTCGCTGTCGTACGCCCGCTACCTGTGTACGGCGACCGCGGTATCGGCCGATGTCCACGCGGCCGAGGGGCGACTGGACCTCGCGCTCGAGGCGGACGAGATCGGGCTGACCACGGCCGACACGCTCGCCGACTCGGACTCGGCGACCGACATGCGCACGCTGGTCGCGGCCCTGGTCAGGAAGGGCAAGCACCTCGGCATCGTCGGCCGTTTGGAGGGCGAGGCCTGCCTGCGGACGGCGTACGACACCGACGCCGAGACGGCGGCCCGCGTGGTCGAGGAGCTGGACCGCGGTCTGCCGCTGACGCTGGTCGCGGCGCTGGAGAACGCGGAGATCAAGCTCGGGCCGTTCGAGCAGTACCACCGGCTGGTGGCGCTGAGCGAGCCCGCGCCCGGGATGACGCTGGCGACCGTGTCGGGCCGGACGGACCCGGAGTCGGCGGCGCAACGCGCGACCGAGCTCGCGGAGCTGGTGAAGCCGCTGCTGTCGCAGGACGGGAACGCCGCGCTGACGCTCGGGCTCGAGGCGCACTACCTGTTCGCGATCTCGTCCGAGCGAGAGTCGCACCGGATGCGGTTCCAGACGGCGACGTACGTGCCGATCTGGGCGCAGCTGCTGCTGGACATCTCCGAGGCGTACTTCCAGGCCGGGCGGACCGACATCGCGCTCGACCTCGGCGGCTGGTGCGCGGAAGTGGCGACCGCGCTGATCCCGTACGCCGACGACAACGAGCTGATGAAGGACCTGGCCGGGGCCTGCTACCGGCACCACGGCAACCTCCTGGCCGCCACCGGCGACCTCGCCGCGTCCCACCACGCCCACGAGGCGGCGGAGCAACTCCAGCTCGGCCGTTGACGTCCCAGCCCTCTCCGGCGGACGCTGACGCTGGAGGGGGAGATTATGGACGCTGTACAGCTACACAATCGCACGGTCGCGAACTTCGCGGACCTGGTCTCGAAGGTGCCGGCCGATCGCTGGTCGGCGCCGACGCCGTGCTCGGACTGGGACGTCCGGGCGCTGGTCAACCATGTCGTCGGCGAGGAGCGCTGGACCGTGCCGCTGATGGCGGGCAAGACGATCGCCGAGGTCGGGGACACCCTCGACGGTGACCTGCTCGAGGACGACCCGGCCGCCGCGGCGTCGTACGCCGCCCGCGAGGCGGAGGTCGCGGCGACCTGGCCGATCGACAAGGTGCATCTGTCGTACGGCGACGAGGATCCGCACGAGTACCTGCGCCAGCTCGCGGCGGATCACCTGATCCACGGGTGGGACCTGGCCGTCGCGATCGACGTACCGCCGCGGATGGACCCCGAACTCGTGAGCGAGGTCGCGGACTGGTTCGCGCAGCGCGAGGAGCTCTACCGATCGGCCGGGATGGTCGGCAAGCACCTCGACGGCTTCACCGATCCCACCGAAGCACTGCTCGCCGCCTTCGGCCGCGACCCGGGGTGGACCCCCTAGTCCTGCAGTTCGGCGCGGAGGGCGCCGACGAACAGGCCTGCCTCTTCGTCGGTCATGCCGGTCTCGGAGACGACCAGGGCGGTCGCCTGGTGGAGCTCGCCCGCGGCCTTGAGGGCGCGGGTGCGCTCGGCCAGGTTGGTGCCGGGGCGGCGGACCAACGGCGTACCGGTCGTCGGCGGCACGTACCGCCCGAGGCGGATGTCGTCGACCAGCTCCTTGGACTGCTTGAGGTCGAGGCCGGTGCGATCACGGATCAGCTTGACCGCATGCACCGCCTTCTTCGTGGTGATCAGGAACCGCACCTGATCGACATCGTCCGGGGACAGTTGGCCTCGCGCCGCGGCGAGGGCAACATTGTCCGTGTCCTGGCTGCTCCGACGGCTGAACAATCCCATGCGGCAATCCTTCCAGAACCCGTCAAACCGGGTGAACTCGAAGCAAGTCGGGCCTAATCCGCGAGCAGCTGCAGGATCTCGGACCAGGCGTGGGCACCGAGCTCGCGGTCGGCCGCCTCGGTCCCGCCGCGCGCCATCCGCTGCCCCGCGGTCTTCGGCTCCTCACCCGGCAGCACCGCACGATGCCCGGCCGCCGCGACCGTCACGGTCCGCGTCGGACGGTCGCCGCGACGCCGCTCGATCTCCGCCGCGAACTCGACCGACGGCCACACCTTGTCGTCGCCACCGGCCACCAGCAGGACCTCGCCCCGGATCCGCTCGACCGGGATCCGCGCCTGCTCCGGAGCCGCGCGCAGGCTCTGGCGATACATCCCGGTGTAGCTCGGCGGATCCTCCTCGGACTTCCAGTCCAGGTCGAACGGCACGAACGGGAGCGGCTCGCCCTGCCAGGTCCAGGCCGACCGCTGACTACCGTCCTCCAGGCTCCGGGCCCACACATAGGCACTCGGGGCGAACGCGACCACCGAGTCCACCCGCTCGTCGAGCGCACCGAGGAGCAACGCCGCCTCGGCACCCCACGAGCTGCCCATCACGACCAGCCGATCGTTGCCCGCCAGCTCAGCCAGCGGGAACGACTCCAGCGGAACCTCGTGCGTCACCGGCCAGCGCGGCACGAGTACGTCGTACCCCTCGGCCTCGAGCAGCCGGGCCCGGTCCAGGTCCGGCGCACCGCTCGAACCATGGAGAAGTAGTACGCCGGTACTCAACCGACGACGACCTCGACCCGCTGGAACTCCTTGAGCTCCGTGTAGCCGGTGGTGGCCATCGCGCGCTTGAGCGCACCGACCAGGTTCATCGTGCCGTCCGGGACCCAGGACGGGCCGAACAGGATCTGCTCCATCGTGCCGGTCACGCCGACCTCGACCCGCTCACCGCGGGGCAGGTCCTGGTGCCAGGCCTCGGCGCCCCAGTGGTACCCGCCGCCCGGGGCGTCGCTCGCGCGCGCCAGCGGCGAGCCGACCATCACGGCGTCCGCGCCGCAGGCGATCGCCTTCGCCACGTCACCGGACCGCCCGACCGAGCCGTCCGCGATGACGTGCACGTACCGGCCGCCGGACTCGTCCATGTAGTCCCGCCGCGCCGCAGCGACGTCGGCCACCGCACTTGCCATCGGCACGGCGACCCCGAGCACCTTCCGCGTGGTGTGCGCCGCGCCGCCGCCGAACCCGACGAGCACGCCGGCCGCGCCGGTCCGCATCAGGTGCAACGCCGCCTGGTGCGTCGCACAACCACCGACGATCACCGGTACGTCGAGGTCGTAGATGAACTGCTTCAGGTTCAGCGGCTCCGCCTGCCCCGACACGTGCTCGGCGGACACCGTCGTACCGCGGATGACGAACAGGTCGACACCCGCGTCCACGACATGCTTGGCGAACTGCTTGGTGCGCTGCGGCGAGAGCGCGCCGGCCACGGTCACACCGGAGTCGCGGATCTCCTGCACCCGCTGGGAGAGCAGCTCGGGCTTGATCGGCGCCGAGTAGATCTCCTGCAGCCGGTGCGTGGCCTGCTGCGTCTCGAGGCTGGTGATCTCCTCGAGCAGGCTGGTGGGGTCCTCGTACCGCGTCCAGAGACCTTCGAGGTTGAGGACGCCGAGACCGCCGGCCTTGCCGATCGCGATCGCGGTGGCCGGCGACATCACCGAGTCCATCGGCGCGGCCAGGATCGGCAGCTCGAACCGGTACGCGTCGATCTGCCAGGCGACCGAGACCTCCTCGGGGTCCCGCGTGCGGCGCGACGGCACGATCGCGATGTCGTCGAACGCGTACGCCTGCCGGCCCCGCTTCGCGCGGCCGATCTCGATCTCGGTCATCTGGTGTCCTTACAGGTAGCAGGCGGGTCAGCGGCCCGAGTAGTTCGGGGCTTCGACCGTCATCTGGATGTCGTGCGGGTGGGACTCCTGCAGGCCGGCGGAGGTGATCCGGACGAAGCGGCCCTTCTCCTGCAGCTCCGGCACGGTCCGAGCGCCCGTGTACCACATCGACTGCCGCAGGCCGCCGATCAACTGGTGCGCGACGGCCGACAGCGGGCCCCGGTACGGCACCTGGCCCTCGACGCCCTCGGCGATCAGCTTCTCGTCGGAGCCGCCGTCGTGCTGGAAGTAGCGGTCCTTGGAGTACGACTTGCGCAGGCCACCGGCCGACGACATCGCGCCGAGCGAACCCATCCCGCGGTACGCCTTGAACTGCTTGCCGTTGATGAACACCAGGTCACCCGGCGACTCCTCGCAGCCGGCGAGCAGCGAGCCCAGCATGACCGTGTCCGCGCCAGCGACGAGCGCCTTGGCGATGTCACCGGAGTACTGCAGGCCGCCGTCGCCGATCACCGGGACACCGGCCGGCTTGCAGGCCAGCGACGCCTCGTAGATCGCGGTCACCTGCGGCACGCCGACGCCGGACACGACCCGCGTCGTACAGATCGAGCCCGGGCCGACGCCGACCTTCACGCCGTCCGCACCCGCCTCGACCAGCGCCTGCGCGCCCGCGCGGGTGCCGACGTTGCCGCCGACGACGTCCACGCCACGGGTGGCCGGGTCGGCCTTGAGCTTGCGGATGATCTCGATCTGGGCCCGGGAGTGACCGTGCGCGGTGTCCACCACGAGCACGTCGACACCGGCCTCGACCAGCGTCATGGCCCGCTTGTAGGCCTCGCCGAAGAAGCCGATCGCCGCGCCGACCATCAGCCGGCCGGAGCCGTCCTTGGTCGACAGCGGGAACTTGTCGCGCTTGACGAAGTCCTTCAGCGTGATCAGGCCGGTGAGCTTGCCGGCCTCGTCGACCAGCGGCAACTTCTCCACCTTGTGCTTGCTGAGCAACGCCATCGCGTCGTCGGCGGCGATGCCCTGCCTGCCGGTGATCAGCGGCTGCTTGGTCATCACCTCGCGGACCGGCCGGGACAGGTCGGTCTCGAAGCGCATGTCGCGGTTGGTGACGATGCCGACCAGCACGCCCGCGTCGTCCACCACCGGGACGCCGGAGATCCGGTACTGCGCGCAGAGCGCGTCGGCCTCGCCGATGGAGGCGTCCGGGCCGATGGTGATCGGCTGCGCGATCATGCCGGACTCGGAGCGCTTGACCAGGTCGACCTGCTGGGCCTGGTCCTCGAGCGAGAGGTTGCGGTGCAGGACGCCGAGGCCGCCCTGGCGTGCCATCGCGATCGCCATCCGGGCCTCGGTGACGGTGTCCATCGCGCTGGACACCAGCGGGATGTTCACCTCGACATTGCGGCTCAGCCGGGACCGGGTGACGGCCTCGGACGGGATGACGTCGGACTCGTTCGGCTGCAGCAGTACGTCGTCGAAGGTGAGGCCGAGGACGGCGAACTTGTCGGGAACTCCAGCTGGGGTGATGTCCATGGGGAAAACGAGCACCTTTTGTACGGCGACAACGGAACCCCATCCTATCCGCGCCGCCACCAGGCCCCGAATCCGCCGTCCACAGGCCCCCACACAGGCAACCGCCCGCCACGGTTCGCGGCGGGCGGTCGGTGATCGGCCGGTTACTTGATGATCGGCTTGTTCACGACGTCCAGGATCTGCAACAGGCTGGCGTCGGTGGTGGAACCGTAGGTCCGGGCGATGGCGGCGTGCTTGCCCTCGGGGTACGCGCCGCTGGAGTGCTTGCCCTTCGGGTAGGCCTTGCGGACCGAGCCCACGGCCTCCTGCCCGGTCGAGTGCTTCGCGGCCGTCCGGCTCTTCGCCTTGGCCGTCGCAGCCTTGGTCGTCGCAGCCTTGGTCGCCTTCTTGGTCGTCGCAGCCTTCTTGGTCGTCGACGCCTTCTTGACCGCCTCGGGCGTGCCGAAGAACCGCTCGGTCGTCTCGTTCGTGACCGGCTCACCGCTCGGCGTCGGCAGCACCGGCGACACGATCGCCTCGACGACGTTCACCAGTTCCTTGACCTCGGCCGGGACCTGCGTGACCTCGCCGCCCGGCGTCTCGCCGTCACCTGACGTGTCCGAACCACTCGTGTCCGTACCGCTGGTGTCCGAGCCGCCGGTACCGCCGGTGTCACCGCCGGGCGTGGTGGTGGTGTCCGAACCCGGTGTGGTGTCCCCGTCGCTCGTCTGGCCCTCGCCGGAACCCGAGCTCGGCGTCGACGTCGGATTGCCGGTCGGATTGCCGGTCACCGTGTCGTCGCCCGTGTTGTCGCCCGTGCCGGTGTCGACGTTCGTCGGCGGCGTCGTGGTGGTCGGATCCGTCGGAGTCGGAGTCGGCGTGGTGGTGTCGGTCGGCTCCTCCGTCGGCGTCGTCGTCGGGGTGTCCGGCGGCGTCTCCGTCGTCGTGGTGTCGGTCGGCTCGGTCGTCTTGGTCTCGGTCGGCTCCGTCGTCTTGGTGTCGCTCGGCGTCGGCGTCACCTCGGTCGTCGGCTTGACCGGATCCAGCGTCTTCTGCTCTTCGGTCGGCACCTTCCACGGCCACTCACGGCTCGCGACCGGCTTGTCCTCCGGCGGCGCCACGACGTCCGGCGTTCCCTTGATCTCCTGCGCCTGCGGGTCGTCGCCGGCGGAGCCGTTCTTGCCGTTCTCGGCGGCGTGCTCGGCCTTCGCCTTGTCCTTGAAGTCCTTGCCGACCTTGACGATCTTGCTCCGGTCCACGACCGGCAGTCCGTCGAGGTCCTCCTTCGGGAAGCTGGTCTGCGGGCGGACCGCGTCGACCATCTTCTCGATGACCTTCTCGTACGGCGACAACGGGTCACCGGTGACCGCCGCGGCCACTCCGGAGACCGACAGCGCGGCTACCGCGGCAACACCGAACGCCAGACCACGCGTCGCCATCTTGCGGGCGAACGGGTCGCTGATCGGGTTGAGCGCGGCGCAACGCGCCAGGAAGCTCTCCGGATCGTCGATGGTCTCTACCGGGAGCTCGTCCTCGACCTCCACGGCGAGCCGCAGATCGGCCAGTAGTTGGACGGCGGGGTCGTGCTCGCCCGCCGCACGGGCGGACTCCCCTCCGGCAGCGAGCAGATCGAGTAGCGCGTCATCGGCCTCGATCGCGTCCAGGTCGAAACGGTCAGCCATGATGCCCCTCCCCCGCTCTTCCTCGTTCCAGCTGTGCTTCATGCCCCACAAACCCCCTGAGCGTGTTCAACGCCCGATGCTGTGCGACCCTCACCGCCCCCGGTGTCATCCCCAGTGCCCGGCCGGTCTCCTCGGCTGACAACCCCGCAACGACGCGAAGGCGCAGGATCTCGCGCAGTTTCTCCGGCAACTTGTCCAGCAGGCCCATGATGTGCTGGACCTCTGAGTGCCGAACCGCGCGCTCCTCCGGCGTCGGTGACTCGTCCGCGCCGTCCGGCAGGTCCGGCGTCGAGACGTCGGCGACCGCGAACGCGCGCTGGGCATCGGCGACCTTGCGGGCCGCGATGCCGTAGACGAAAGCCTCGAAAGGCCTCCCCTCGTCACGGTACCGGCCCAGCGCGCCGAACACCGCGACACAAACTTCTTGTGCGACGTCGTCGACCATGTCGGCGCCGCCGGGATAGGTCCACAAACGGGACCGTACGTATCTGTGCGCGACTGCGCGCACTCTGGTGAGCAGGTCGTTGAGAGCTGTGCGGTCCCCGTCGCCGGCCAGCGCGGCAAGATCCCTGAGCTCGACCCGGTCGTGGGTGTCAGGTACTCGGACCTCTGTCACCCCTCGCCCCCTCGTGTTCGGACCGGTCAGCCTGAAAGATGGTACGGCGCTCAACTCTCGTTGCATAGTGGCAATTCGTGGTCAGGCCCCCGCTCTTGATCACAATCTGTCACTACCAGCCAGTTAGGTCCAGGGCCCGACGAAACGGATCAGTTCGGACGCGTGCTCGCCCGCCCAGTCGATCGGCGTACGACCGGTCTCGAGCCACCCGGCCCGTCGATAGAGATGTACGGCGGCGCCACGGTTGTCGACCACCTCGAGCGAGAGCTTCCGCCCGAGCTCGGCGGCAGTCTTCACGCAATGGTCGAGCAACTGCCGCCCGATCCCCTGCCGGGTCGCCTCCGGGTCCACGAACAACCGCTCCACCTCGGCGTCGTCACCGACGGCAGTCAGCACCACATGCCCGACGACCCGCGCGTCACTCACCGCGACCCAGCAACCCAGCCGGTTCTCCGGCGTCAGCCAGTCCCGCGGGTCAGCAGGCCAGTTGATCGGGTACGCCGCCCGCTCATGCACAGCCCGCAACAACTCCACGCAAACACCCAGGTCTTCATCGCCCCGCACCCGTATCCACACCCACCCATCCCATCAGACCGACCGGATGGGGTCGGCACAGGACTGGATATCCCCCCGTGTTGGGGGTTCTCCCCTCGCACACCAGCAGAGAACCCCCAACACGAGGGGATAACCGGCCTTGTGTCGGAGTGCGGCTGAGGGTGCTCGGGCGGCTCTGTGCGGCGGCGAACCGCCGCGCAACAGAGCACCGCCCGGCGGGTCCGAGGACCTGCCGGGCGGTGCTGTGTGCTGTCGAACTACTACTGCTGAGGGATCAGTGGCCGTGGCCGTGGCCGTGACCGGCTGCGGCGGGCTCTTCTTCCTCGGGCTTGTCGACCACCAGGGTCTCGGTGGTCAGCAGCAGCGCGGCGATCGAGCCGGCGTTGGCGAGCGCGGACCGGGTCACCTTGACCGGGTCCAGGACGCCCTGCGCCAGCAGGTCGCCGTACTCACCGGTGGCGGCGTTGAACCCGCTGCCGGACTCGAGCTCGGCAACCTTCGCGGTCACGACGTAGCCCTCGTAGCCGCCGTTCTCGGCGATCCAGCGCAGCGGCTCGACGACCGCCTTGCGGACGATCCGAACGCCGGTGGCCTCGTCACCGTCGAGCTCGAGGTCCTTGTCCAGCACGGTGGACGCGTGCACGAGAGCGGAACCGCCACCCGCGACGATGCCCTCCTCGATCGCGGCCCGGGTCGCGGACACCGCGTCCTCGATCCGGTGCTTCTTCTCCTTGAGCTCGACCTCGGTGGCCGCGCCGACCTTGATGACGCAGACGCCGCCGGCCAGCTTGGCCAGCCGCTCCTGCAGCTTCTCGCGGTCCCAGTCGGAGTCGGTGCGCTCGATCTCGGACTTGATCTGGCTGACCCGGCCCTCGATGTCCTCGGCCTTGCCGGAACCCTCGACGACGGTCGTGTTGTCCTTCGAGACCACGATCCGGCGCGCCGAACCGAGCACCTCGAGGCCGACCTGGTCGAGCTTCAGCCCGACCTCGGGGGCGACGACCTGCGCGCCGGTGAGCGCGGCCAGGTCCTCCAGCATCGCCTTGCGGCGGTCACCGAAGCCCGGAGCCTTGACGGCGACGGAGGTGAAGTTGCCGCGGATCTTGTTCACCACGAGGGTGGACAGCGCCTCGGCCTCGACGTCCTCGGCGATGATCAGCAGCGTCTTGCCGGACTGCACGACCTTCTCCAGCAGCGGCAGCAGGTCCGCGATCGCGGAGATCTTGCCCTGGTGGATCAGGATGTACGGGTCCTCCAGCACCGCTTCGCCGGCCTCGGCGTCGGTGATGAAGTACGGCGAGATGTAGCCCTTGTCGAACTGCATACCCTCGGTGAACTCGAGTTCGGTCCCGAAGGTGTTCGACTCCTCGACGGTGATCACACCGTCCTTGCCGACCTTGTCGAACGCGTCCGCGATCAGGGTGCCGATTTCGGCGTCCCGGGCGGAGATGGTGGCAACGTGGGCCATGTCGCCCTTGTTGTCGACCGCGCGGGCGGTCTCGACCAGCTTGGCCGACACGGCCTCGACGGCCGCCTCGATACCGCGCTTGAGGCCCATCGGGTTGGCGCCGGCGGCGACCGCCCGGAGGCCCTCGTGCACCAGTGCCTGCGCCAGCACCGTCGCGGTGGTGGTGCCGTCACCGGCGATGTCGTTGGTCTTGGTGGCGACCTCCTTGGTGAGCTGCGCACCAAGGTTCTCGAACGGGTCGTCCAGCTCGACCTCACGGGCGACGGTGACACCGTCGTTGGTGATGGTCGGGGCGCCCCACTTCTTGTCCAGGACGACGTAGCGGCCCTTCGGGCCCAGCGTCACCTTCACCGTGTTCGCGAGCTTGTCGACGCCACGCTCCAGCGCGCGCCGCGCGTTCTCGTCGAACTCGAGGATCTTCGGCATGAAGAAAACCAGTCCTTTTCCGTATGTCTCGTTGCAGGAGCGAGCCCTGTGTCCAACTCCCCCGCCCCACCACCCCGGTCGGGTGCCGGACCCACTCCGCCCCGGCGCCGAAGGCCCCGGGGCGGTGTCAGTCAGGAACGGCGGGCGTTCGTCACTTGCTGACGACTGCGAGGATGTCGCGGGCGCCCAGGATCAGGTAGTCCTGACCGTCGTACTTGACCTCGGTGCCGCCGTACTTGGAGTAGATGACCTTGTCGCCGACGGCGACGTCCAGCGGGACGCGGTTGCCGTTGTCGTCGATCCGGCCCGGGCCGACGGCGAGGATCTCGCCCTCCTGCGGCTTCTCCTTGGCGGTGTCCGGGATCACCAGGCCGGACTTCGTGGTCTGCTCGGCTTCGAGCGGCGCGACGAGGACACGGTCCTCGAGCGGCTTGATCGTGACCGACACTTGCTGACCTCCACGGTCGATGTGCTGTTTGCGGTTCATGGTGGTCGCGCTCCCCTGCCGTCGCGGGGGTCAAGGGCCGGACCGCTGGCATTCTCGCATCGAGAGTGCCAACACCGAATCTAGGCCGCGATTAGCACTCGGTCAACTCGAGTGCCAAAGGATTCTCAGCGTGAGACGTCTAATGTTGCCCGGGTGAGTGTCGCCGCGCTGCTCGATGGACCGGGCACTGAGGTGCTGGCTGCCGCCTGCGCCGAGTACCGCCCCGGCAAGGAGCTCCAGCTGGTCGAGAAGCTCAGACGCCGGTACGACGCAACGCTTGTCACGACTGCGGTCACCCAGGCCGCACTGCGCCACCGCGCCGTCGCCAAGTTCGGTCCGGACGCAGAACGCATGTACTTCACCCCAGACGGCCTGGAGCAAGCCACCCGCACCACAGTCAGCACCCACCGAGCCGCACGCGTGGCGCTCAGCCAGATCGACACGATGGTCGACCTGGGATGCGGCATCGGCGGCGACCTCATCGTCATGGCCCGTGCGGGACTGCTGGTCACCGGTGTCGAACGGGACCCCGAGACCGCAGTCGTCGCCCGCGCGAACCTGGCTGCGTTCGACCTGCCTGGCGAGGTCCTCGTCGGCGATGCGGAGACGACGGATCTCACGCCGTACGACATGGTGTTCGCCGACCCCGCGCGCCGGGCTGATGGACGGCGCGTGTTCGACCACAACGCCTACTCGCCGCCGTGGTCCTTCGTCACCCAGCTCCTGCAGCGCACCGCGTGCGTGAAGGTGGCGCCGGGCATCCCGCACGACGCGATCCCCGAAGGGGTGGAAGCGGAGTGGATCAGTGACGCCGGTGAAGTAAAGGAGGCCGCGCTCTGGTCCGGTGAGCTGTACGGCGGCACACCACGACGGGCCACGCTGCTCCCCGGTGGCGCGAGTGTCAGCGATGCACCGGAGGCCGACAGTGGTCCGGTCGGTCGGTACATCTACGAGCCCGACGGTGCGGTCGTCCGGGCCGGTCTGGTCACCGCGGTCTCGGCAGCGGTCGACGGGTGGTTGCTGGATCCCCGCATCGCCTACGTCACCGCGTCGACGTACATCCCGACCGCGCTGGCCTCGGCGTACGAAGTACTGGAAGAGCTGCCCTACAAAGAGAAAGCGTTGCGCTCCTGGGTCCGCAACCAGGGCATCGGGACGCTGGAGATCAAGAAGCGCGGCGTCGATCTCGATCCGGCCCAGCTGCGCAAGAAGCTCGCACCGAAGGGCTCGACGTCGGCGACCCTGATCATCACGCGCATCGGCCGCGACGCCGTCGCCTACTCGTGCCGCAGGGTGACGACCAGCTTGCCGGTCGCCTGATCGTCCTCCATGTACCGGTGCGCCGCGACGATGTCCTCCAGGTCGAAGACACGGTCGACGTTCGGCCGGTAGACGCCGCTCTCGACCTCGCTCACGATCCGCTGCAGCACGTCCGTGCGCCCCTTCATCGTCTCGCTGTGGAACGCCGTCAGCCGGGTTCCGGACGGGATCATCGCGATCGGCTCGAAGTCCTGGATCAACCACCCGCTGAGCGATCCCGCGACGCACACCGTGCCGCCGCGACGGACGAGCCGTAGCGAGTCCACCGCCGTACGCGCGCCGATCAGGTCCAGAACGTACTCCGGTCCGTCCGGCCAGATCTCCCGCAGCGATCCGCCGTCGTCGAGCACCACATGATCCGCGGTCAGCGCGTCGACCTTGCCCGCCTGCCGCGTCGTGACCGCGGTCTCGACCCCGTACCCAGCCGCGATCGCCGCAGCCGCCATCCCCACCGACGACGTACCGCCGCGAATCAGCAGCCGGCCGCCGCGCTCGATCCCCAACGCGTCCAACGCGCCCTGCGCCGTCAAGTACGTCTCGGGCAGCGCGGCCAGCAGGTCCCACGGCAGCGTGCTGGCGACCGGCATCAACGTTGCGTTCGGCAACAATGCGTACTCCGCATAGCCGCCGTCGTACGCCCGGCCCATCTCCCCCATCACCGCCGCGACCGTTGTCCCTTCCGGTACGGCGGGATCGGTCGAGGCAACCACGACGCCGACACATTCGATCCCGAGGACCCGCGGGAACCGCACCGTCGGCGAATGCCCCTGCCGGGTCCGCAACTCCGACCGGTTCAGACCGGCTCCCGCTACCCGCACCAAACTCCAGCCGTCCCGAACCGCCGGCACCGGCAACTCGCGGAGCTCCAGGACTTCGGGGCCACCCGCTCGGACACACACCGCGGCACGCATCGTCGCACTCATGCCTTCACTCTCGCCGCAGACCGGCGTGGCTGACCACCGATAGAATGCCAAGCTATGCCCGTTGGCCGCCAACCGTCATCGCACGGAACAATCCGGACTTGCGCTCGACGTACATTCGAACATATGATCGACTCGCGAGCGGGTCTCCGGGCGACAAGCCGGCGGGCGAGGTGCTGCGTCTGCTGCTGCAACTCCCCGGAGACCCGCCACTAACTTGCCCGGAATCGTTCCTTCACCGGCATCCGGAATCGAGCTATCGCGATCTCGCCGACCGCCGACGCCGCCTGATCGCGCACCGCCGGCAAGTGCTCGTCACCACCACCGGCAGGGATCCCTCCGACGAACTCTCTCACCAGCCGGTCCCAGTCCTTCGCGCGGCGCAGCATCGCGTGCCCTTCCCCGGCGAGGGAGTACGTCGTCACCTCCACCCCGGCCGCCCGCAGCCGCTGTGCGTACGCCGTCGTGCCCGCAGGAGAGGTGATCGTGTCGTCGGTCCCGTGCACGAACGTGACGGGTGGGCGAAGCGCGACGAGCGGCTCGTCGCGCGGCAGCCACGGCGCCAGCGCGAGCACGCCTGCCACCCGTGGATGATCGCCGGCGGCAACTACCGCTCGCCCGCCCATCGAGTGCCCGATCAGTAACACCCGCGAGATCACCGGCGGCAGTTCGTCGAGAACGGTCCGCAGATCAGTAGCCGCGTGGCCGTCGTCGTTCCAGCCCCGGAAGCGATACCGGAGGAACCCGGTCGCGGAGTTCGGCGCGACCCGCCGCGCGGCCTGCGCGAACGGCCACATCCGCAGCACAGCCGGGCGCCACAGGTGCGGGTCGGCGTGCGAGTGTTCCTCGCCGCCGTGCGCGAGCAGCACCAGTTCGGTCGCGCCCGCCGGGTGCCGGACGAGATCGACACCCGGACGCCTCACGGCTGCGCGTACAACTCGGCCGGTTCCTTGCGGATCGACATCATCCGTCCGGGCGGCGTTTCGCTGAAGCCGTACGACCGGTAGAGCTCGTGCGCATCGGCGGTCGCCAGCAGGACCTGCCGCAGGCCCTTCAGCTCCGGGTGCTCGAGCAAGGTCGATACGACGAAGCGCCCGAGACCGTGCCCACGGTGCGACTCCAGCACGAACACGTCGGCCAGCCAGGCGAACGTGGCCCGGTCCGTCACCATCCGCGCGTACGCGACCATCGCCCCGTCCGCGCCGTACACCCCGAGGTTCAGCGAACCGGCGACTGCGCGGTCCACCACCTCGCGCGGGATCCCCTCGGCCCAGTACGACGTACTCAAGAAGCCCTGCACCACGTCGACGTCGATCCGCTCGGCGTTGTCGTCCGCCTCGAAGCCGTCGGCTCCGGTCCACTTCATTTGTTCAGTACCTCCGTGATCGGCATCGACGAGTCGGCAGGGAGATCGAGTGGCGACGGCGCCTTCCCGGACCGGACCAGCTCCGAGCCGAGTGCGGCGACCATCGCGCCGTTGTCGGTGCACAG
Source organism: Kribbella soli (assembly GCF_004331345.1). GTDB lineage: Bacteria > Actinomycetota > Actinomycetes > Propionibacteriales > Kribbellaceae > Kribbella > Kribbella soli. The sequence continues at coordinate 1,024,523 of NZ_SJJZ01000001.1, forward strand.
ACCGGGCCGCGGCACCCGTACGGCGATACCCGCCGCGGAGGCACGCTCCTCGGCCATCACCCGGAGCCGCGAGTTCGCCGCGACGCCGCCACCGATCAGCAGGTGCTCGAAGCCGCGGTCCTTGCACGCGTCGATCGCCTTGCGGGTCAGTACGTCGCAGACCGCTTCCTGGAAGGCCGCCGCGACGTGGTTCACCGGCACGTCCTCGCCGTCGCGCCGTTTCGCCTCGACCCAGCGCGCGACCGCGGTCTTCAACCCGGAGAACGAGAAGTCGAACCGGTGCCGCTCGAGGTCCCGCTGCGACGTCAGCCCGCGCGGGAACGTCACGTACAGCCGGTCCCCGCCGTCGCGCGCCGCCTTGTCGATCCACGGCCCGCCCGGGAACGGCAGCCCGAGCACCCGCGCGACCTTGTCGAACGCCTCACCGGCCGCGTCGTCGATGGTGCTGCCCATCGGTACGACGCCGTCGGTGATGTCCTCGACCGCGAGCAGCGACGAGTGTCCGCCGGACACCAGCATCGCGACGCAGCCCTTCGGCAGATCGCCGTGCTCCAGGGTGTCCACCGCGACGTGCGCCGCCAGGTGGTTCACGCCGTAGAGCGGCTTGTCCAGCGACAACGCCAAGCCCTTGGCCGCGGCGACACCGACGAGCAGCGCGCCGGCCAGGCCGGGCCCGCTGGTCACCGCGACCGCGTCCACGTCGGTCGGCTTGATACCGGCCGTCTCGCAGGCCCGCCGGATCGTCGGCACCATCGCCTCGAGGTGCGCGCGACTGGCCACCTCGGGAACGACACCGCCGAACCGGGCGTGCTCCTCGACACTGGACGCGATCGCGTCGGCGAGCAGCGTCTGCCCGCGCACGATCCCGACCCCGGTCTCGTCGCACGACGTCTCGATCCCCAGAATCAAAGGCTCATTCGAAGTCATACTGTCTCCCGCCACCGCATGATCACCGCATCCTCGCCGCCGCCGTAGTACCCGCTGCGCCGGCTGATCTCCTCGAAGCCGAAGCCCCGGTACAACCCGATCGCCGATTCGTTGCTCGCAGCAACTTCCAGTAACACCGTCCGCCCGGCGCACCGGGCCAGCGCCGCCGTCAGCAACTGCCCGCCGATCCCGGTCCGGCGCTCCGCCGGCGTCACCGCGATCCGCAGTACCTCGACCACATCGAGCGCGACCTGCGGCAGCAGCAGTACGACGTACCCGACGAGCGCGCCCTCGTCCGCGACCAGGACGACCCGATCCTCGCTCAGCCGGTCGAACTCGTCCGCCCAGGCGCCTGTGCTCCAGGCAGCCGGGCCGAAGCACAGCTCGTCCAACGCGACCAGCTCGGCCTGGTCGTCCGAACGCGCCGCTCTGATGGCAGGTCTCACAGCACGCTCTTCGGCCTGCTGGACATGGTCACGTCCGGCCGGCGCAGGTACAGCGGATCCGGCGCGACAACCTCGAGCGTCCCGGTCGCCACACCCGTCGCCAGTACGTCGGCCAACGGGTACTCCGGGACCTCGACAGCGGACACGCCCAGTGCCTCGGCGTACAGCACCGCGCCGCGGCCGATCACGGGAAGCCCGGAGAGCACGTGGGCGACCTCGGCGGGCTTGTCGACCGCAGGTCCCTCGAGCCGCCGACGGCTGCCGTCCGCGGCCGGACCGTCGTACAGCGCCCAGTAGATCTCCTTGCGCCGCGCGTCCGTCGCGACCGCGACGGGCAACGTCAGCGTCGACTGCCGCGCGAGGATGTCGAGACTGCAGACGCCGGAGACCTCGATCCCCAGCACCTCACCCATCGTCCGAGCCGTGACGAGTCCGACCCGCAGTCCGGTGAACGGACCGGGGCCGACACCGACCGCGATCCCGGTCAGGTCGCGCGGCGTGACTCCCGCCGTTTCCAAGGCCGCTGCGATCGCCGGCGCGAGGAGCTCCCCGTGGCGTAACGCGTCGACGGTCGTCGACGAGGCGACGATCTCGCCGGCCGGCGTGGCCAACGCGACGGTGACGGCGGCACTCGAGGTGTCGAAGGCGAGCAACATGTCAGTTCTTCTCCAGTACGGACAGCTGAATGCCGGATGCGGCCCACCGCGGACCCACCGGAGTGATCCGCAGTGACCGCGTCTCGTCGGTGTCGTCGTCGCCTCGGGTCACCACGATGTCCAACCGATCGGGCGCGAGCGCCTCGGCCAGCCCATGACCCCACTCGACCACCGTGACCGCGTCCTCGAGGCTCGCGTCCAGGTCGAGGTCGTCCAGCTCCGCGAACCCACCGATCCGGTACGCGTCGACATGGACGAGTGCGGGACCGCCTGCCAGCGACGGGTGCACCCGCGAGATCACGAACGTCGGCGACGTGATCGCTCCGCGCACCTTCAGCCCGACGCCGAGCCCTTGCGTGAACGTCGTCTTGCCGGCTCCCAGGTCACCGGACAGCACGAGTACGTCGCCCGCACGCAACTGGCCGGCCAGCTCCTCGCCGATCGCCTGCATCTCGTCGGCGGTCGGCACGGTCAACTCGATCGGCATCGCCTTGGCGTAGGTCAGGTTGTGCGCCTGCTGGTCGACGACGGAGTACCCACGCCGCCTCCAGAACTCCACGGTGTCCGGCAGTTCGACCCGCGCAATGAGGCTCACCCGGCTGAGCCCCCGGCGTACGGCGACCTCCTCGGCGCAACCGACCATCGCCGACGCGACGCCGCGGGCCTGGTACCGCGGGTCGACCGACACCCGGCGCAGGTTCAGGACGTCACCGACCTGCTCGAACAGCACCGCCCCGAGCGGTACGCCGTCGCTCAGCACCAGCAGCCCGCCGTGCTCGGCGATCGCGGCCGCCACCGTCGTCGCGTTCTCGGACAACGCGGTCGACGGCGGGTCGAGCACCCGGCGCGAGGAGAAGGCATGGTGAATCACATTGACGATGTCGTCGACGTGTTCCTCGGTGGCGTCGACGACGTGCAGGTCTGTCATTGGTGTCCTAGGGATTGTTCGGCTCGTTCGATCATCCCAAGGAGGGCGGCGGTGAACTCACGGTGGTGCTCGATCAGGCCCAGGTGGCCGCAGTTCTGCACCTCGACCAGCTCGGCGCCGGGGACCCGCCGGACGATCTCCTCGGCGTGTTCGAACGGCGTCAGGTGGTCCTTGTCGCCGCCGATCACCACACACTCGACCTTCTGCAACGGCTCCAGGGCGTCGTACTTGTCGTGCAGCGCGAAGATCGGGTAGAAGTCCGCGATCACCTCGATCGGCGTCGCCGCGATCATCTCGTTGACGAACTCGGTGAACGCCGACGGCACCTCGGAACCGAACGAGTACTTCCGGGTCAGCAGGTAGCTGATGTCCGTGCCGGCCTTCCGGCTGCGCTCGACCACGTCCGGGATCCGGGCCAGCGCGGCGACCGTCGGCGTGGCCAGCGCCCGCGCGAGCATGCCGACCTTGCCCGGGAACACGATCGGCACCTGGTCCAGCCCGCCGGCGCTGGTCGAGCACAGGCCGACGCCGATCACCCGGTCGCCGAACAGCTCGGGATGCTGCTCGGCCAGGGCCATGATCGTCATGCCGCCCATCGAGTGCCCGATCAGGATCACCGGTCCGGTCGGCGCGAACCGCTCGACGATCCCGTACAGGTCCTGGCCGAGCTGGTCGATGCTGATGTTGGCCTTCGGCGACCGCCCGGAGCGTCCGTGCGAACGCTGGTCGTAGAACACCATCGTGCCGATGCCGGCCAGGTCGCGGCGCTCGAAGTGCCACAGGTCCATGTTCAGCCCGTAGCCGTGGGCGAAGATCACCGTCAGGTCCTCGGGCGGCAGCGGCAGCTTCCGGCCGAGCCTGCGCTTCGGGGGCGGAGCGGGTCGCCGGGACCGCTTCAGTTCGTCCACCTCGACGTACAGCTCGACCCCGTCGTCGGCGGTGAAGATGTGCGGCGTACCGCGCAGCGACCCGAACGGCTCGGCCTCCAACTGCTTGCGCTGACCCGATCGCCGGCCGATCACCTGACGCTCGACCGCGACCCCGGCCGCGGCTCCTGCGGCCAGCACTCCGACCGCGGCCCCGATCAGACCAGCAGTCCGCCCTGCTTTGGACATGCCGATCTACCTTTCGCTGTCGACGTACCTGCGTGGGATCCGGGCGCCCAGGCGAGTGACGATCTCGTAGTTGATGGTCCCGGCCGCGTCGGCCCAGTCGTCCGCGGTCGGCTCGCCCGCCGTACCCGGGCCGAACAGCACGACCTCGTCGCCCGCCGCGGCCTGGTCGTCGCCGAGGTCGACGACGCACTGGTCCATACAGATCCGGCCGACGATCGCTCGCCGTACGCCGTACGCCTGGACCGGGCCGCCGTTCGAGGCGTGCCGCGGCAGCCCGTCGCCGTACCCGAGCGGGATCAGGCCGAGCGTCGACGGCCGCGGCGCGGTCCAGGTCAGCCCGTACGAGACGCCCGCGCCGGCCGGCACCCGCTTCACCATCGCCAGCCGCGCCCTCAGCGTCATCGCCGGCCGCAACCCGAGCTCGGCCGACGGCAGCGCATGCCCGAACGGCGACAGACCGTACGTCGCGACGCCCGGACGGACCAGGTTGAAATGGGTCTCCGGCAACGCCAGCGTGGCGCCGGAGTTCGCGAGATGCTTGAACTCGGCGTCGATACCGAACGACTCGGCCACCTCGATCGCCTCGGTGAAGGTCGCGAGCTGGGACTCGTTCGCCGGGCTCTTCGGCTCGTCCGAGGAGGACAGGTGCGACCAGATGCCCTTGATCTCGATCTGCCCGGTCGCCTGCGCGCGGACAGCGGCGCGGATCAGCGCCGGCCACTCCTCCGGTACGGCGCCGCCGCGGGACATCCCGGTGTCGATCTTGAGGTGCACCCGCGCCGGGCGGTCCTGCACCCCGGCGACGAGCTCGTCGATCTCCCAGGGCGCGCCCGCGGACAGGTCGATACCGGCCTCGATCGCGTCGGCCAGCGGCTCGCCGGGGGTGGTCAGCCAGCAGAAGATCGGCCCGGTGTCACCGGCCGCCCGCAGCGCGAGCGCCTCCTCGAGCACCGCGGCGCCGATCCAGTCCGCACCGGCCTCCCGGGCGGCCCGGGCAACCGGGACCATCCCGTGCCCGTATCCGTCGGCCTTGACCACAGCCATCAGCTGCGCGCCCTCAGCGCGGGCACGCAGCGTCGTCACGTTGTGACGGATCGCAGCCAGATCGACCACGGCCTCAGCACGGACCGGACGTGACTCAGGAGTAGACATGGTCGTTCCAGTGTCTCAGGTGGCGTCGATCAGGTCGGCGAGGGCGGTCATGTTGTGGAAAACCGTGTTCGCATCGGAAAGTTTCGCGGGGTCGGTCATGCCGGCGTACCCGAAGACCTTCATCCCGGCGGCGACCGCGGCGGCGACGCCGAGCGGGCTGTCCTCGACCACCAGACAGTCGGCCGGTTTCACGCCCAGCGAGGCGGCCGCGTGCAGGAAGAGATCGGGGGCGGGCTTGCCGTGCGCGACGTCCTCGGCGCTGAAGATCCGGCCCTCGAACCGGTGCAGGAAACCGACCGCGGTCAACGCCGTACGGATCCGTCGATGGGTGCCCGAGGAGGCGAGGCAGTACCTGATGCCGCGCTCGTCCAGGTGGTCGAGAACGGCCTCGACGCCCTCGATCGCCAGCAGGTGTGCGAAGCCGTCGAACAGCCGCTGGTGGTACCTGTCCTCGAGATCCGCCGGCAGCGGCCGCCCGAGCTGAGCCTCCGTCTTCTGCCGCATCGACGCCATCGACCCGCCCATGAAGTCCCGCACCGCCTCCTCGAAGGTGTAGGGCAGCCCGGCCTCCGTGAGCAGCTCGGCCAGAATCGTGTTGGCCAGCCGCTCGGAGTCCACCAGCACGCCGTCGTTGTCGAAGATCACAAGTCCCGTCACACCGAAACCCTAAGCGGCCACCGCATCGAGTGCGGTGGCCGCCGGGGTCTGCGAGAGCGAGCTGAGGTCAGGACGTAGTGAGCGAGAAGTCGTCCAGCCGGAAGGTCGCCGGACCGTTGGTGGAGGAGATCTCCACGCCGTACTCGATCGCGCTGACCTTGTCCGTGCCGGACAGCCAGCCCTTCGAGACCAGCCAGTCGAAGACCGCCTTCAGGTCGACGGAGCTCACGGCCTTCTGGTCGGTCATCGCGAGCGCGATGTACCTGCTGCCGACGGCGCCGCGCTTCCAGGCGGTGAACGTGTGGCCGCCGATGGTCGCGGTCGCCTTGTCGGCCGCGTCACCAGGCGGCAACGAGGCCGGGTACTTGTAGTTCGTCCAGATCATCAGCTCTTCGTTGCCGAGCCCGTTCAGCCAGATGTCGTAGGACCAGTTGTACTCGCCGGACGACGGGGCGGACTGGGAGTTGGCGTACGTGCTCTTGATGCTGTTGAACGAGCTGATGGCCTTGTCGGGGAAGTTCTTCTGGGTGTCCGGGTAGGTCTTGACCGATCCCGGGTTGCTCGCCAGTTCCTTCTGGTCCGAGGTGACGTACCAGCTGTTGAACCCGCAGGCGTGGATGGTCTGCGGCCCGGACTCACCTTCGTTCCACTTGTTGTTGTTGACCAGGTAGCCGCTGGTGTTCCAGGTCCCGAAGGCGTCCGAGGACGACCACAACGGGCTCTTGCAGGTCCCCGACGCCGGCGGGGTGCTCGTCGTCGTCGAGGTCGACGTCGGCTTGGTCGTCGTCGGTTCCGTGGTCGGAGGCTTGGTGCTGGTCGTCGTGCTGGTCGGCGTCGGCGACGGCTTCGGGGTGCTCGTCGTCGGCGCACTGGTCGGGGCACTGGTCGGGGCGGTGGTCGGCGCCGGGGTCGTCGGCTGAGCCGCCACGGCAACGAAGTCGTAGTGGGCGGTGTAGGTCACCTTGGTGCCGGCCTGGTACCGCGCGCCGTCGTAACGGATCGCGCGCAGCCGGTAACTCTTGTCGGTGGTGCGACGCGGGTCGATCGACAGCATCGCGGGGCCGGAGGCGGTCGCGGTGATCGCGACCGGCTTCTGTCCGAAGCCGTGCAGGACGGTGCAACCGGAATAGGCATCAAGGACGCAGGTCTCGACGCGTCCAACGTTGGGCAGGGCGGTCACCGTGCTGTCCGCCGCGTTCGCGGTCGCGACCGGCGAGTCCTTGGACGCGTGTACGACGATCGGTAGGGCTACCAGACCGGCGACAGCGACGAGGGCCGCAGGAAGGATCACGCGACTCCGGGCAGTTCGGGTGGGGGGCATGCGAAGAGTTCCTTAGTGTGTTCGACGGGTCGCACTGCGTGCCCCAGAACTACAGCGCGGCCTCAACTGATCGATTGACTGTCCCCAGAAGGGCCAGTTGGACTGGCCTTGTCGTGACTTGTTCGCTCTCGCTACGGCGGTGACGTTATCGAACCGTGATCAGGGATGCCAACCCCGGGGCCTGAATTAACGAACCCTTCACCTGCAACGGTAGCAATCCAGGCGGCGTCCTCTGGTAGTGAACAAACGGATGATCGTGCTTGCCTCGACCGGACTACTGCTGCTGTTGAGCGCGTGCGGAAACGACGTGGGGACCGGGGGCGGGGCGTCGCTGGCCGGGCGGACGTTCTTGTCCACCTCGATCACCGAGAACGGGAAACCGCGACCGCTCGCGGCGAAGACCAAGGTCCGGCTGCAGTTCACCACCAACGGCCGGATTTCGTGGAACGCCGGCTGCAATTCGTCGGACACCACGGTGTCGACCTCCGACGGCCGGCTGAGTCTCGGCAAGGAGATCGCGTCGACGGCGATGGGCTGCATGGGACCGCTGCAGGGTCAGGACTCCTGGATCGGCGGCGTTCTCCTGGCGAAGCCCGCCTGGAAGCTGGACGGCGACAAGCTTGTACTCAGCACCGAGAACACGACGATCTCGCTGCTCGACAAGGAGACCGCGGAGCCGGATCTCGCTCTCGACGGCACGAAGTGGAACCTGACCACGGTCGTCACCGGCGAGGCCGCGTCGCACCAGGCCGGCTTCGAGAAGGTCTGGCTGACGCTGAACGGCGAACGCGTCACCGGGTCGACCGGCTGCAACGAGTTCCAGGGCATGGTCGCGCGTGCCACCGGCAAGGTCACCTTCGGCGAACTGGCCACCACGCGGCGGGCCTGTGCTGGGGACGCCGCGACGGTGGAATCCCTTGTCCTGAAGGGATTGAAGGGCGACCTGACCTACCAGATCGACGGCTCGACACTGCAACTGCGCTCCTCCGACGGCGGACTGGACTTCACCGCGCGACGCTGACGCAAGTGAGTGAGGAGCCCGCGCGCGGCTCTCATTGGAGACGGATCCGTACGGCCTCATTCCGTTGCTGATGGCAACAGGTGGCGCGACGCCCGAACCCGCCACCACGGACCTGCTGCAACCGGCGTTGGAGCACCCGAGCGAACAGGTCCGCGAAGCGGCCGACTACGCGATCCGGATGTCGAAGGCCTGGACCTCGTTCTTTGTTGTTTCGTAGGAGACGAGCAGGTGGCCGCGGTCCTTCAATTGCTGCCGTTGGGCCACCGTCAACGAGATCGTCCAGTGCTGCACACCGCGGGTGACCTGCTGCGTGGCTTGCTTGACCAGGTGACCGCTCATGTCCGGTGACCACGGCGGTGTTGCGCCGTCGGTGATCGCACACGGCGTGAACCCGTAGTCCGGCGGCGGGTCGGTCGTGCACGACGTCGTCCACACCGGGATCGCACCGAGCTCACCACTGGTCAGGAACGCGCGAGCAGTGCCGTTTCCCTTCGACGACGTGACGAGGTGTACGGCGTCGCCGCTGACAGCCGACGACAGGATCTTGAGGTCGTCGGTCGGCACCCGGCCGGAGATCGGTACGCCGTTGCGCGCGGACTGCGCAATCGTTTGCGGCGACAGGGCGCCGTCGAGGTTCGGGTTCGACACGTCGGGCGGCGCCGGCGTGGTCGGGCGGTCCGCCGGCGGCGTGTACCCGGGCAGCGTGGCGAGCCCCCAGCGGTACGGGTCGGACTGCACGGAGCCGAGCGCCGACCACCCGAGTCGCGTACTCATGTCGATATGCCGCAACGTCGTCGTACCGGCCGCCGAGGTGTCGTCGTTGTCGTACGGCGTGATGTTCAGCCCGAGCCGTGCCGGGTCGACGGCGGACGGGAGGTCGGCGAGCGGGATCTTCACCTCGAGGTCGTAACCTCCACCGGCGTACGCGTGCGGGACCGTGGTCTCGTTGCTGCCGACCCACTGCGCGGTCGACGCGACCTGCACGCCGGGTGCGTTGCCGGTGTCGAGGGCGCCGCTCGAGTAGCCCTGGTGATTGTCCGCGTCGCGTTCCCAGCACGGGCCACCGCTCTGGGTGAACGGGAAGATGCCGAGCTTGAACGTGTTCGCGGTGTCCTTCAGGTCCTGCGACGCCGTGCCGCGCGGGTCGAGCAGGATCTCGACCGAGTCGGCCTGCCAGTGACCGACGCATTCCTCCGGCGTCACGGCGTACGACTGGTAGTCGTCGCGGACGTGGATGAAGAAGTACAGCGCGTCGTCGGACCAGCTGACCTTGGCCGTATTGCCTTCCCCTGTTGACGAAACGCCACAGTCGTCGACGCCGGTGCAGGTGCTCGCACCCTGCCAGATCCGGCCGAGGTCGAGCGTCGGGCCCGGGTACTCGCCCGGGTTCGCCTTGCCGTCGACGACCGGCGTCGCCTGCGGGATCACGGTCGTCGGGACGAGCGTGAGGGTCAGCGTTTCACTGCCGGTCGCCGTCCGGATCGGAATGTTGACGTTCTGCTGGGCGGGCAAGGTCGTGTCGGTGTTGGTGAGCTTGAACGTGACGGTGGTGTCCGCGCCGGGTGCGAGGTCGTACGGCTTCGCGTTGGCGTCGATGGTGAAGTCCGGCGGGAGGTCGAGCGACACCGCGCCGGTCTGCTGCTTCGCGGACCAGTTGTGGACGACGACGGGTACGTCGATGGTCTGGCCGATGCCCATCGACTGGATCGCCTGTGAGCGGCCGAGTCGGTTCGCCTGCGGCGCGGTGTTCTGCAGCCACTCGTCGTACTCCTGCCAGTTCCCCCAGCGCTGGAAGCGTCCTTCGGCGGCGGAAACGATCCGTACAACGTTTTCCGTGTAGCCGGTCGCGTGCTCGGTGGTGTAGAGCGCGGCAACCTTCGCGTTCTGGTCGACGGTCGCGGTGGCGGCGGGCGTGACGGTGAAGGTGATGTCGGCGCTCGATCCCTTGCGAACCGGCTTCGGGCCGTCGGTCGACCAGCCGGCCGGGACCGTGAGCGCGACGTTGCCCTTGGCAAGCTTTCCGCGGAGGTGCAGGGTGGCCTGGAAGGGTTCACCGGCGACGTTGTAGAACCTTTCGAAGGTTAGGTATTCGAGCGTTCCGAGCGGCAGTCCACCAGGGTCGGGTTTGGTCGCGCCGAACAGGATCGCGTCGTCACGGCCGGCCGCCGCATTGCTGTTCGGCTGGAACGGTACGAACGACTCGGTCATCCCGAAGCGCGGACAAGCGGGAACCGACGTGCCCTTGTACATCACCCGGCTCTGGGTCGGGTACGCCGCGCGGCCCTCGTCCGCGACCTGCTGCCAGATCTTCGGCGTACCAGCGGTCTGCCCCTGCGTGTTACCGGCCGGCCAGGTGTACGGCGAGTTGTAGCCGGTCCACACGCCCGCGACGGTGTCGAGGCCGGTCGGGGTGAATCCGGTGGTGCAGTTCGCCGAGGTCGTCGTACCGCCGGTGCCTGCGGTGGCTCCGCCGGAGAAGACCTTTTTCACCTGCCAGGTGCTGAGGGCGTGCGGGCCCTTCAGTTGCTCGGGGAACATGTTCGGGTCCGCGGCCGCGAGCACGCCTTCCCAGATCAGCCGGCCGGCCTGCTGGTGGTTGCCGTGGCCGGCGGCAAGGGTCGGTGTGAAGCCGATATAGACCTCCGGCTGCGTCTCGCGGATCACCCGCGTGACCCTCCGGAGCGTTTCCTGCTCGTCCCAGAAGTACTGCGTCAGCGGCGCGCTCTGGTTGTAGAAGAAGTCGATCCGGTCGAGGTTGAAGATGTCGACCGTCCCGGAGCGGTAGTGCGCGACACGGTCCTCGTTCTCGCGCCGCAGACCGAGCTCGGGCCCGAGTTCGGGACCGGTCGCGTTGCCGCCGCCCTCACCTCGGGTCACCATGATCACGCCGCACTTGACGCCGTACTGCTGATGCCACACACCACACGGCCCGATGATGCTGGTGTCGTCGTCCGGATGGGCCCACTCCCCCATCACGTCGATCTTCGTCTGACGATCAGCCACGTACGGCTGGGTCTTCGCCACGGCCGGAACCGGCAGCACGGCGAGCAGGACAAGAATCACGAACCCGGCGAATCGCTTCACGTGCACACTCCAAAGGCGGCGGAGGCAACGCTCCAGTCCTACGTCCGCACCGCCGAGCCGCGCAACCGCTTACCGCGCGTCCCTCTGCTGTGGGGCTCGGCCTCGCCATCGGAACCTTCGCGGCGACGGCTTTGGCCGGATGCGGCCGAGAACCCCGATCCAACGAAGGAGAATCGCCAGCGGTGAAGCCTTCCACGAGAGCTGCCGGGCCGAAGGTGCTCGTGGCGTACTTCTCCCGCCCGGGCGAGAACTACGACAACGGCGGCCGCACCTGGCTGAAGGTCGGCAACACCGAGGTCGTCGCGACGATGATCGCCGACCTCATCGCCTGCGACGTGTACCGGATCGAGGCCACCGAGCCGTACTCGAACAAGTACGACGACACCGTCGCCCGCAACGTCCGCGAGCAGAACGCCGACGTACGTCCCGCAATCGCCAAGCAGCTGCCCGCGATCGACCAGTACGACGTGGTTCTGCTCGGCAGCCCGATCTGGAACGTGCGCGCCCCGATGATCATGTCGACCTTCACCGAGAAGCTCGACTTCGCCGGGAAGACCGTGCATCCCTTCACCACGTACGCGATGAGCGGCCTCGGCACGACCGAACGCGACTACGCCCGGTCCTGCCCCGGCGCCACCATCGCCGAGGGCCTCGCCGTACGCGGTGAACAAGTCCAGCAGGCCCGGCCCCAGGTCACCGACTGGCTGCAACGAATCGGACTCCGCTGACAACTCCCGGCCGGTTCAGCTGAGAAGCCGGCGGGTGGCCTCGGGGAGGGCTTGGGCGACGGTGATGGCGGTGATCGGTGCGCCGTCGGATGCGAGGTTGGCTGCGGCGGCGTGCAGGTACGCGCCGACGCTCGCCGCGTCGAGGGGCGTCAGACCGCCGGCGAGGAGGGCGCCGCACAGGCCGGCGAGCACGTCGCCGGCGCCCGCGGTCGCGAGCCATGGGGTGGCGTTCGTGTTCACCCGAACCTCACCGTCCGGGCTGGCAATGACCGTGGTGGCGCCCTTGAGCAGGACTGTCACGTCGAAGCGCTCGGCCGCGAGGCGCGCGTACTTCAGCCGCTCGGCCTCGACAGTCGCGCGATCGACACCGAGCAGTCGGGAGAGCTCGCCGGCATGCGGTGTGATCAGTACGTCGACGTGGTCACCGGCGTCGTCGAGCGCCTTCAGACCGTCCGCGTCCAGGACAACGGGCTCCTCGGCGTCGAGCAGCTCACGGATCCGGGGGATGTCGAGCTCGTCGCCGAGTCCGGAGCCGATGGTCCACGCCTGCACCCGGCCGTCACCGACGACCTCCGGGTGGGCTTCGCGGACCGCGCTCGCCACCGCGTCCGGACCGATGTACCGGACCATGCCGACGGGGCCGGCCAGGGCGCCGGCGGTGGCGATCACCGCGGCGCCTGGGTACTGGGTGGAGCCGACCATCAGGCCGACGACGCCGCGGGAGTACTTGTCGGACTCGCCGCGCGGGACGGGATAGAGCGCTTTGATGTCCGCAGCCTGGAGCGCTTGCACTTCCGCGGGTGGGAGGTCGAGGCCGATGTCGACGAGGTGAACCGGGCCGCAGGCGGTGGCGGCGGGGTCGACGAAATGGCAGATCTTGTGAGTGCCGAACGTGACGGTGAACGCTGCGTTCACGTGCGGCTCGGGCGTCTCACCGGTGTCCACGTCGACACCGGACGGCGTGTCAACAGCCACGATCGGTACGCCGTACTCCTCGGCAACCTGCACCACAGCAAGCGCCTCAGGACGCAGTCCCGGCCGCCCACCGATCCCGACAATCCCGTCCACCACAACATCAGCACCCGCGATCTCCCTGACCACACCACCCGAGACACCAGCGGAAGCGGCGGCGGGGATTGCTTGGCCGCCGGCTGTTTTCAGGGCGTCGAGGCCCGCTTGGTGGGTCTTGGTCGAGAGGAGGACGGCGGTGACCTGGGCGCCGCGGCGGGCCAGTTGGGCGCCGGCGTACAGGGCGTCGCCGCCGTTGTCGCCGGAGCCGATCAGGAGGACCACGCGGGCGCCGTACGTGCCGCCGAGGAAGTTGCTGATGGCAACCGCCAGCCCGGTCGCCGCACGCTGCATCAGCGTGCCCTCGGGAAGCCTCGCCATCAACTCCGCCTCAGCCGCCCGAACCTGCTCGACCGTGTGCGCGCTACGCATCCTCAAACCTCCACGACAAGTGCCGCCGCGCTAACTGGCGACGGCTCGACGGGACGCGAGCGGCGCATGCTCAGCCCTCCAGGACAACCACGGCGGAGGCGATGCCGGCGTCGTGGCTCAACGACAGATGCAGACTCTGTACGCCGAGCTTGGCCGCCTGCGCCGCCACGGTGCCGGTGATCTCCAACCACGGCCGCCCGGTCTCGTCGGTCTGCACCTCGGCGTCGTGCCAGTGCATTCCCGCCGGCGCCCCGAGCGCCTTCGCCAACGCCTCCTTGGCCGCGAACCGAGCCGCCAGCGACGCCGGCGGCTTCACCGCCTCCACGGCCGTGAACACCCGATCCCGCAACCCCGGCGTACGCTCCAGCGTCCGCATGAACCGATCCACGTCGACCACATCAATACCCACGCCGACGATCATGTCCCTCACCCTAACCGCCCACTTCCGCCCCACACCTTCCGGGTTGGGGAGGATTTCCCGCCCGAATCGGCACAAGATCCTCCCCAACCTCAATGCGAAGGGGGAGCTGTGGACTGGCGGATTCGGAGGTCTACCGCCAGGTCGAGGCGGAGGGCCGTGGGGGTGCGGCCTCGGGAGAGGTCGAGTACGACGCGGGTCGCGAGCTCGGCCATCTGGTGGAGTGGCTGATGGACGGTGGTGAGGGTCGGAGTCACCCATTGCGCCACCGGCAGGTCGTCGTACCCCACGACCGAAAGGTCCCGCGGCACCTCCAGCCCCAGTTCACGAGCAGCCTGGTAGACGCCCAACGCCTGCATGTCGCTCCCGGCGAAGATCGCCGTGGGTCGGTCGGCAAGCCGGAGCAGGGCGAGCGCCTCGCGATGCGCGCCGGCGACCTCGAAGTCGGCCCACCGGATCAGCGCCGGATCGACCTCGATACCCGCCGAACGCAGCGCATCGGTGTACCCGTCGACGCGTTGCCGCGAGCACAGCGTCTCGATCGGACCGCCGATCATCCCGATCCGGGCGTGCCCGAGCGTCCGCAGGTGGGTCGTCGCCAGCCGGCCGCCGTTCCAGTTCGCGGAGCCGATCGACGGTACGTCGTCCCCCACGTCGCCGACCGGATCGACGACCACGAACGGGATCCGCCGCGCCTCCAGTTGTGCGCGCTGGTCGGTGTCCAGGTCCGAGAACACCATGATCACGCCGAGCGGCCGCCGGTTCAGCACGGACTCGATCCACTCCTGCCGCGGCCGGAGCGCACCGCCGCACTCGGACAGCACGAGTTCGACGCCCTCGGCGCGGACGACCTCCTCGACACCGCGGATCAGCTCCATGGCCCACTCGCCGCCGAGCTGGTTGAACACCAGGTCGATCATCGGGCCGGCCGCCGTACTCGAGCTCCGCCGCCGGTACCCGTGCTCCTGGATCAGGCTCTCGATCCGCGCCCGGGTCGCCGCCGCCACGTCCGCGCGCCCGTTCAGCACCTTGGAGACGGTCGGCACCGACACCCCGGCCTGCTCCGCAATTTTCGCAATGGTCGGCCGCTCGGCCACAACGCCTCCCGATCCGAAACTTTCGAACCAGACTAGCGTCACTCACGGGACGCCTACTTATGGATCGTGCGCCCGTGGCTGTCCGGTACGCCGGAAAGCCGGTAGAAGAACGTGTTCACCTGGTCGCGCCACTCGCGGGCGTTGGACAGTTGGGTCTCGAAGCGGGACGTGATGTTCGCGCGGATGGTCGGCTCGAAACGCTCGGCGATCACCCGCCAGCGCGCGACCATCGCCTCTACCTCGGCGTACCCCTGGAAGTGCGTGTCGTAGATGTACTGCAGCACGGTGCTCCCGCTCTGCAGCACGTGGTCGTAGGGCACGTGATGGAAGAACAGCAGCAGCTCGTCGGGGCAGGTGTACACGTCCTCGTACAGACTCGCGAGCGGCTCCGGATATTGCCCGGTGAACCCCGATCCCGTCTTGACCGTCCGGTCCACGCCGACGCCGTACCGATCCGCGAAGTGGTACGTCCCAGCGCCCGAGTACTCGTACCCGTTCACGCTCGGCCCGTAGTGCGTCCCCGGCGTCACCATGAACCCGACCCCGAGCGGCGCGGTGTACCGCTCGTACGTCTGCCACGAGCCCGACAGGATGGTCACCAGCTCGCTCCGGGTCCGGTCGTCCATCGCGAACGTCGCGGCCGCCCACTCGTGCAGCAGGCTGACCGGATCCGCAGCCGGGTCCCACGCCAGCCGCCCGAACGCGTAGAGGTTGCTCTGCGCAAGCTTGTGCCCGGTCCAGTTGAGGTCGTCGCCGACGTTGGACACGGCAACGATCGCACCGATGCGGTCGGCAACGTTCACGCCACCGCCACCGGTGGTGTCGAACTGCAGGATCTCCCGCCACCAAGGCCCCAGGTAGCAGAGGTCCTGCTGCTGGCCGGAGTACTCCTGCGTGACCTGCAGCTCGACACCGAAAACGGTTTCCTGGAACTCCCCGAGCAGCGGCGAGACCGGCTCCCGGACCTGGAAGTCCAGCGGCCCGTGTTTGACCTGCAAGACAACGTTTTCCTCGAACCGTCCGTCCAGCGGGATGAACGCGTCGTACGCCGCCCGCGCCCGATCCGCCCGCCGGTCCCGCCAGTCCTGTTCGGGTTCCGCGCCGGAACATCGCCAGAAAACGCTTCCGCCGTACGGCGCCACTGCCCGCGCCAGCAGGTTCGCGCCCTCGGCATCACCGGCCGTCCGCACCACGAGCCCACCGAGATCGGGTACGACGTCGTACACCCGGGCGACCGTGGCGGCCCACCAGCGCGCGACCCGCTCGTCGCGCGGGTCGTCGATGAAGTCGACCGCGAGGCTCACCGCGATCCCGTACTCACGGAAAACGCCGGCCAACCGGGCCACATCGGGCAGCTCGGCGGTAGCGAGCGCGACCGCATTGATCCCGATCGACGCCAGCAACCGCGCGTACTCCCGGACCCGGGTCAGGTCGGGCACCACCGCACCATCACGGAAAAAGAGCGATCCGCCCGAGTATCCACGCCGTACGACGCCCGAGAGTTCGTCCCAGTGGTCCAGCATCCGGATCGGTACGGCGGGCTGCTCGACGACGGTGAAGTCGCCGCTCATCCACTCGAAGTACCGCAGCACGTAGAAGTACCCGTACAACAAGCCGTGCCCGCCCTCGGCCGCGACGACCAGGTCGTTGCCCCGTCGCACCACCACGAACCCCTCGACGCCCAGCCCGTGCTCGGGCACGGCGGCCTCGACCTCCTGCCAGAGAGCGGTCTCCCGGACCCGGGTCAGCGTGCAGACTGCGATCTGCACGTCGGTGCGGAAACGGCGCGTCTGCCGGACCTCGGCCCGGATCGTCTGCGCGAGCACGCCCGACGCATGCACAGTCACCTCGGGCAGGCGCTGGGTACCCAGCCAGGCGGAATCGGCGGTCATCGAGCGCGATACTTACACACCAGACGGTCACCACCTGGTGACCGAAAGTTTCGAAACCGTACCGTAGCTGAGACACACTGAAGACACTCTGGGACACTCTGAGACCAAGGCCACGCCCTCCCGATGTGGGTGCATCCGGCGCCGATGGGAACAATGGGCCACATGCTGCAGCCGTCGCGGGAGGTGACTCCCTACACCGAGCTCGACCGGGCCACCTGGGCGCAACTGGCCGAGACCACCGTCTCCCCGCTGACGGCGGACGAGGTCGAGCGGTTGCGCGGTCTCGGTGACGAGATCGACATGGACGAGGTCCGCGAGGTGTACCTGCCGCTGTCGCGGATCCTCTCGCTCTACGTCCGGCACGCCCGCGCGCTGCACGCCGACACCGAGAGCTTCCTCGGCAAACCGGCCGAGACCCGCACCCCGTTCGTGATCGGGATCGGCGGATCGGTTGCCGTCGGCAAGTCCACGACCGCGCGACTGCTGCGCGAACTGCTGGCCCGCTGGCCCGAGCACCCGCGGGTCGCGCTGGTCACCACCGACGGTTTCCTCTGGCCGAACGCCGAGCTCGAGCGCCGCGGCCTGATGCAGCGCAAGGGCTTCCCGGAGTCGTACGACCGCAAGGCACTGCTCCGTTTCGTGGTCGAGGTGAAATCCGGAATCGACACGGTCGAGGCGCCGGTCTACTCCCACCTGCACTACGACCGGATGGACGACGTACGGACGACCGTCGAGCAGCCCGACATCCTCCTGCTCGAGGGCCTGAACGTCCTGCAGCCGGCGCCCCGGCACGCCGACGGCAAGAGCGGCCTGGCGGTCAGCGACTTCTTCGACTTCTCGGTGTACGTCGACGCGGCCGCCGACGACGTCCGCTCCTGGTACGTGGCCCGCTTCCTCAAGCTCTGGGAAACAGCATTCCGCAACCCCGAGTCGTACTTCGTCCGGTACGGCGAGCTCAGCCGCGACGAAGCGATCAAGAAAGCGGAGTCGCTCTGGGACGGCATCAACGGCCCGAACCTGCGCGAGAACATCCTCCCCACCCGCTCCCGCGCCACCCTGGTCCTCCGCAAAGGCGCCGACCACGCCGTCCGCTGGGTCAGGCTGCGGAAGCTCTGACTGCGGGTACGACGGCCAGCGCGACGACTGCGGCGGTCAGGGCGAACGCGACCGGGTAGCCGGTGCCGCCGACGATCGCGCCGAAGGCCAGTGCACCGAGTCCCCAGCCGCCGTCGTACGCGAGGTTCCAGAGAGCGCTGACCTGGCCGTAGCGGGAGCGGTCGACGCGGTTGTACATCAGGGTCAGCGTCAGGTTCTGCGCGGCGCCGAAGCCGGCCCCGAAGCACGTGGAGCCGATCAGGATCGCGATCGGGCTGGGCAGGAAGATGAGCGATCCGGCCCCGACGGCGGCGAGCACGAGCGCCGGCGCAAGCAGCTTCGCAGGCCCGACACGATCGGCGTACCGACCAGCCAGCCAACGCGCCGCCGGCGCCGCGATCGCCTGCAACAGAAGGGCCGACGCGACCATCGACTGCCTGTCCCCAGCAACAGCCAGCGGCAGAAACGTAACGCTGATCCCCGCCGCAACAGTCACCGCCGCGAACACGAGAGTCGGCATCAACAACCCACTCCGCCGTACGCCGCCAAGCACCTTCACGTGCTGCTCTTCGACAGCGATCCGCGCCGGCAACCCGATCAGCATCACGAGCCCCGCCAGCGACGCGACGGCCGCCAGCACGAACAACGCACCGAACCCGACCACGTCGATCAGGTAAACCCCGAGCGGCAGCCCGATCACCGCAGGCACCCCAACCGCCACGCCGTACACCCCAAGCGCCTCACCACGACGAGCCGGCGGGGTGAGGTCAGCAACCAGCGCCACGGCCCCGACAACCAGGATCGCCAGCCCCGCGCCACGCACGATGCACACAGCAAGCACAACCGGCAGCGAAGCCGACGCCAACAGCATGAGCGAAGGCGCCCCAAGCAGAACCAGACCCAGCCCCAACACAACCTGATACCCCCACCGCGCCAACATCCGCGGCACGACCAACTCCACACCCACCGCAGAAAACATCATCGCCGCGGTAGACAGCCCCGCCCCAACACCCCCAGACCCGTTGGCTGCCAGGTACATCGGCACCACCGAGGTCAGCAGATACATGCTCAGGCCCGACCCGAACACCATCACCAACAACCGCACGAACTGCCTGCTCAGGAGCGGGCTGACGCTGACTGTCGGGATCTCGCACGCTGTGGTCATACCTAGAAGCTAAAGCGATACCGGTACGCCCTACAGATCCAGTTCCCCACCACCAGGGAGGACCAGTTCTCACGTCACTTTGTCGACAAACCCATCGTGGGATCCAGTCAGATGGTCGCGACACAGCAGCCAGCCACCAGACTCAGCCCGCTGCGGGGCCTAGTCGTTCGCGGGCTCTCGCTCGGATGGCCTTTGTCCTTCCCGCGTCTGCGAGCTGTTGCAGGATGTCCGCGTCGTCTGCTGCTTCGATCACACGGCGCTGAAGCCAGTCGGACCAGTCGTCCACATCCAGATTGCTCACATTCGGGTTTCCGTCAGCTATTCCTTCCAGGATCTCCAATTCTCGGATGCGTTTGCTGGGGAAGTCCCGAACCTCAGGTTTCAGATTCCTCACCCACGCCACGCGATCAGCCGGCGGAATACACGGAAAAGCTTCCACCACTACGGCAGCGGCGAGACTCTGGACGGGCTCAAGCTTCAGACCGGCGAGAAGATGTTCGCGAGCGGCGGACAACTGAACGGACCGGCGATAGAGATCCAACCGGGCATGTTCATCCTCCAGGTCGACCTCCCCGGCGCCAGTGAGTGACACCAAGAGTCTCAGTTCGTCCGAAAGTCCCATGCTCAGCATCCTCCCTTCACCCCGTACCGAACCATCGCGTCGGGCTCGGCGCGATACCTTCGGTTGGTGGGAAGTTCTGTCTACGTGTGGCTGGCAGCTGCTGGCGTCGAGCGCGGAGCGGCGGCCCACGACCTCCTGCTTGAGCTCGCGGGGACGCTCGTTGACCGGCCCATGCTGGTCCACGACGAGGCCGGGCGGCCGCACATCCCTGGGTTGGCGGTGAGCATCTCTTACACGCAGCACCTGATTGCCGTGGCTGCGGCGTACAGCGGGCCGGTTGGGGTCGACCTCGAGGAGGTTCGGGCGCGGGACTTCGAGGCGCTTGCCGGCCGTTGGTTTGCCCCACGTGAACTGGAGTGGATGAGGCGGCAGGGCGACGAGCTGGTCGCGTTTCTTCAGTTGTGGACGGGTAAGGAGGCGGTGGGGAAGGCGCTTGGGCAGGGGCTTCGGGGGTCGGGGTTGCGTCGTGAGATGCCCCTCGGGGGTGGGGCGGTCAAGTCGGCGCCCGGTCTGGTGGTGACGCACCTGCCCTGGCCGGGCGCGGTGCTCGCGGTCGCGGCGCCAGCCGGCCACGCGGTGCTCACGAGGGCGGCGCGTGACGTGGAGGTCGGCCGGCGGTCACCGACTCTTGACCCACCGTGCGCGCGTGGGTAACTTTCGCGTCGCGGGGGAGTATCTGTAATTCAATTACTTTGGCGCTCGCCCCTGCCCGCCCGGACTGAGTTGGTGACACCGATGGAACTGACCCGACGCCAGACTCTCGGCCTAGCGGCGGCCACCGTCGCAGGATCGACGGTCGCAGCCACCACGACCGCAAGCGCGAACACCAATCGCTGGGTCCGCGACACCCTGCGCCGGATGACGCTGGAGCAGAAGGTCGGCCAGCTGTTCGTCTGCTACGCGTACGGGCCGGCGGCCGACACCGCTGACGCCCGCAACACCAGCCTGTACGGCGTTGCGACGCCGGCCGAGGTGGTCGCCAAGTTCAACCTCGGCGGCGTCATCTACTTCACCTGGACCGACTCGACGAAGGACCCGCAGCAAATCGCCGGCCTGTCGAACGGCCTGCAAAAAGCATCGCTGACGAACACCGGCATCCCGCTGCAGATCAGCACCGACCAGGAGTACGGCTCGGTCGTCCGCGTCGGACCGCCCGCCACGCAGTTCCCCGGCGGTATGGCGCTCGGCGCGACCCGCTCGGCCGCCTTCGCGCGCGAAGCGGGCGCGATCGCCGGTCGCGAGCTGAAGGCCCTCGGCATCACCACCGACTTCGCGCCGGACGCGGACGTCAACGTGAACCCGCTGAACCCGGTGATCGGCGTCCGCTCCGCCTCCTCCGACCCTGCACTGGCCGCCGAGATCGTGGCCGCCCAGGTGAAGGGCTACCAGCGCGACGGCCGGATCGTCTCGACCGCGAAGCACTTCCCTGGCCACGGCGACACCGAGACCGACAGCCACGTCGGGATCCCGGAGATCCACCACACCCGCGAGGAGTGGACCCGGATCGACCTGCCGCCGTTCCAGGCCGCGATCCGGGCCGGCATCAAGTCGATCATGACCGCGCACATCGTCGTACCGGCGCTCGACCCGTCCGGCGACCCGGCGACGTTGAGCCGGCCGATCCTGACCGGGATCCTGCGGCAGCAGCTGCGGTTCGACGGCGTGGTGATCACCGACTCGCTGGGGATGAAGGGGGTCCGGGACAAGTACGGCGACGCGGAGATCCCGCTCCGGGCGATCGAGGCGGGCGTCGACCAGCTGCTGATGCCGGTCGATCCCGGACTGGCGTACAACTCGGTCCTCGACGCCGTCCGCGGCGGCCGCATCTCCGAGGCCCGCGTCGACGAGAGCGTCACGCGCATCCTCGCGCTCAAGTACGAGGGCGGTCTCGTCGACCGCCCGTACGTCGACCTGTCCCGCATCGCCAAGATCGTCGGTACGCCGGCCAACTACGCCGAGGCCCAGCGCATCGCGGACCGCAGTACGACGCTGCTGCGCAACGACGCCGATCTACTCCCGCTCTCCCCCGCGCCGCGCAAGATCGTCGTCACCGGCTATAGCCCCACCAACCTGGCGACCGCCCTGCAGAACCGGGGCGCGACGACGGCCGTGAAGGACACCGGCACCACGCCGACCGACGCGAAGATCGCCGACGCCCTGGCAGCCTCGGCCGCCGCGGACCTGACCATCGTGCTGACCAACAAGGCCTGGGACACCGAGGTCACCGACAAGCTGGCGAAACAGCAGAAACTCGTCAACGGCCTGCTCGCCACCGGCCGCCCGGTGATCGTCGTCCCGGTCCGCGACCCGTACGACGTCGCGTACTTCGACGCTCCGTCGACCACGCTGGTCACGTACGGAAGCACCGTGGTGTCGATGGAAGCACTCGCCAAGGTGCTGTACGGCGAGATCGCACCGACGGGCAAGCTGCCGGTCGAAATTCCCGCCAAGCCGGACCCGAACAACCCTGACCCGGCGCCGGTTCTGCACCCCTTCGGTCAGGGGCTCACGTTCGATCCGCGGGTGACCCGCCTGACAGTTGCCTCGTACAACATCCACGCGGGCGCCGGCGAGGACAACGTTTTCGACCTCGACCGCACCGCGCAGGCAATAAAAGCCTTGAACGCGGACATCGTCGGACTGCAGGAGGTCGACGTCCATTGGGGCGACCGCAGCCAGTGGCTGGACACGATCGCCGAACTCGCCGCGAAGCTCGGGATGTACCCGGCATTCGCGCCGATCTACGACCTCGACCCGCTGGCGGCCGGTCAGCCGCGACGCCAGTACGGCGTGGGCGTGCTGTCCCGCTTCCCGTTGGTGCGGACCGAGAACCACCCGATCACGCGACTCTCGACGCAGGATCCGAATCCGGTGCCCGCTCCGGCGCCAGGATTCCTCGAGGTGGAGGTCGACGTCCGGGGGCGGCGGGTGCACGTCTACTCCACCCACCTGGACTACCGCGGCGATCCGACCGTGCGGACGATGCAGGTCGCCGACACCGTCAAAATCCTGGCCCAGGACCGTCGGCAGGATCTGCAGGTCCTGGTCGGTGACTTCAACGCCGAGGCCGACGCGCCGGAGCTGGCCGGGCTCTGGACGCGGCTGACAGACTCGTGGACGGCGGCCGATGAGACGACAGGCGGACCGAACACCTATCCGGCCGTCGCCGCGAACAAGCGGATCGACTTCGTCACCGTCGGCAAGGGGCTGACCGTGCGAAGCGCCGAGGTACCAGCCGAGGTCCCGGTCGCCGAGGCCGCCAGTGACCACCGTCCGACGATCGCCGATCTCTCGTTCCGTTCCTGAGGAGACCTGTCATGAAGCGACGCAGTTTGCTCGCCGGCGCCGGTGCAGTCGCCGCCGCCCCGCTGATCGACGTACCCCAGGCCCACGCTGGGCAGACCGTGTCCAGCCGCAAGGTGATGACCGGCGCCGAGGTGCTCGCGAAGGACGACTGGCGCGCGTTGTCCGGCCAGAAGGTCGGCGTGATCAGCAACCCGACCGGGATCCTGCCGGACTTCACGCACGTCGTGGACACCATGCACGCGTCCGGCAAGGTGAACATCGTCGCGGTGTTCGGTCCAGAACACGGTTTCCGCGGCAGCGCGCAGGCCGGCGGTTCGGAGGGCGACCACGTCGACCCGCGCACCGGGATCATGGTGTACGACGCGTACGGCGCGAACGCCGACAAGCTGGTGCAGCTCTACACCCAGTCCGGCGTGGAAACCGTTGTCTTCGACATCCAGGACGTCGGCGCCCGGTTCTACACCTACATCTGGACGATGTTCGAGGCGATGCTGGCCGCGGTCCGCACCGGCGCCCGCTTCGTTGTTCTCGACCGCCCGAACCCGGTCGGCGGGTACGCGCGCGGCCCGATGCTGAAACCCGGCTACACGTCCGGTGTCGGCAAGAAGGAGATCATCCAGCAGCACGGTATGACCGTCGGCGAGCTGGCCCGGATGTTCAACGCCGAGTACCTCCCGCTGGAACCGAACGGTGGGCGCCTGCAACAACTCACCGTCATCGAGGCGAAGAACTGGAAGCGCGACCAGCTGTACGACGACACCGGCCTCACCTGGGTGATGCCGAGTCCGAACATGCCCACCCCGGACACCGCACTGCTGTACCCGGGCCTGTGCCTGTTCGAGGCGACCAACATGTCCGAGGGCCGCGGTACGACGCGACCGTTCGAGCTGATCGGCGCGCCGTACGTCGACTACAAGTGGGCGCAGGCGCTGCAGACCAAGAACATCCCGGGCGTCGCGTTCCGCGAGGCGTACTTCACCCCGACGATCAGCAAGAACGCGAACGTCCTGTGCGGCGGCGTCCAGGTGCAGATCACCGACCCGCACCGGGTCGAGGCGATCACCGCGGCGACGCACATGATCGTCGAGGCCCGTAAGCTCTACCCCGAATTCACCTGGCGGGCGGAGACCCCACCCGGCCGGTGGATCGACCTGCTCACCGGATCGGACCGGTTCCGGACCATGCTTTTGGCGGATGCGACCGCCGAGCAGATCGTGGCAGCCTGGAAGTCCGAGACCGACGCCTGGACTGCTCGGCGGGCGAAGGACCTTCTGTACAAGGGCGCGCACCGATGAGACGGCTCGGCGCGCTCACGATAGCTTCGGCGGTGATACTCACAATGGCTTCCCCTGCTGTTGCTGGCAGCAACAACTCCGGCCGGTTCGACCGGCCGTACGACGGCTATGCGCCGAAGACCACGCTGCTGCGTGACGCGACCCCGGCGAAGGCCGGCCTGGACCCCGCGCCGATCGACGCCGCGCTGGCCCAGGTCGCCGCCTGGACCCAGCCGAGCGGTGCGACGAAACCGCTGTACGCCGGCGCCGTCACGCTGCTCGGCCACGACGGGCAGATCGTCACCCGGACGGCGACCGGTCTGGCGCTGAAGTACGCCGACGGGCAGGGCACCGAGCTGCCGCCGGACCAGCAGATTCCGATGCGCACCGACACGATCTTCGACATGGCCTCGGTGTCCAAGCTGTTCACGTCGATCGTCGTGCTGCAACTGGTCGAGAAGGGCAAGGTCGACCTGGACGCGCCGATCGCGACCTACATCCCGGAGTTCGCGGAAAACGGCAAGGAAACGGTCACGGTCCGGCAAGCACTCACGCACACGAGCGGATTTCCGTCCTGGCTGCCGCTGTGGAGCGCGCAGCCGGATCCGGAGTCCCGTCTGCACATGGCGCTGACCGCCAAGCTGCTGAACGCACCCGGTACGACGTACCTCTACAGCGACCTGAACCTGATCGCGCTCGGCGAGCTCGCCCACCGGGTGACCGGGAAAACGCTGGACAAGCTGGTCGCCGACGGGATCACCAAGCCGCTGCAGATGCGCGACACCGGCTACAACCCGGATCCGAAGAAGAAGCCGCGGATCGCCGCCACGGAGTACCAGACCTCGCCGCCGCGCGGCATGGTGTGGGGCGAGGTGCACGACGAGAACGCCTGGTCCCTCGGCGGTGTCGCCGGCCACGCGGGCGTCTTCAGTACGGCCGACGACATGGCCGTCCTGGCGCAGACGTTCCTGAACGGCGGCAGCTACCGCGGCGCCCGGATCCTCAAGGAATCCTCGGTGACCGCGATGATCACGAACTTCAACCAGGGCTTCCCCGGCAACGACCACGGCCTCGGCTTCGAGCTGAACCAGCGCTGGTACATGGGCGGCCTGTCCGGACCGCGCACTGCCGGCCACACCGGCTACACCGGTACGTCGATCGTGATCGACTTCGACTCCCGCTCGTTCGCGATCCTGCTCACCAACCGCGTGCACCCGAGCCGCAACTGGGGCAGCAACAATCCGGCCCGCCGCGCGGTCGCCCAGGGCCTGGCACTCGCCCTCGGCGTCGGCCCACGGCACGGCAAGGACGCCTGGTTCTCCGGTACGACGGACAACGCGACCAGCACGCTCGACGTCAAGGTCGCCGTACCGGCCGAAGGTGCGAAGCTCGCGTTCGACCTGTTCGTCGACACCGAGGACACCGACCTGCTGTATCTGGAGACGTCCACGGACGGAACGACCTGGACGAAGGTTCCGTTCTCGGTCCGCGACCGGGGGTCGGTGATCGACACCGACGGCTCGATCAGCGGCTCCGGCGACCGGCACTGGCACCAGGTCACCGCCGATCTCACAGCCGGCGAGCAGACGATCCGCTGGCGGTACACGTCCGACCCGCTGTACCAAGGCCGCGGGGTGTACGTCGACGGTGTGAAGATCACGAGCGGGACTGGTCTTCTTCTCGACGGTGAACGAACGCCTGAATCATTTACCGCAACAGGTTGGAGACTTTCGCGTCGGTGACCCCATCTCGTGCATAGTCGCCGTACCGTGGCTGCCATGAATTCAACAACCTCTCCAGAACCCACGGGGCCGCTGCTGGTCCGGGTCCGCGCGGTGATGCCCGCGCTGGCGCCGGCCGAGCAGCGGGTTGCGAACGCGGTCCTCGCGGACCCGGGCGGAGTGGCGGCGATGACGATCTCCGAACTGGCCGAGGTGGCATCCACCTCGGAGACCACGGTCATCCGGTTCTGCAAGCAGATCGGCGTCCCCGGCTATCCGCAGCTCCGCCTGCAACTGGCGGCCCAATCGGCGCAGGAGAGCATCCGGCCGGAGGTCGGCGGCGACATCGAGCCGGGTGACTCGCTGGCCGACGTGGTCAGCAAGGTCGCGTTCGCCGACGAGCGGGCGGTCCGCGAGACCGCGCAGCAGGTCGACGTGGACGCGCTGGCCAAGGTCGTCGACGCGGTGGTGAACGCATCGCGGGTCGACCTCTACGGTTTCGCCGCGAGCGCGTTCGTCGCCCTTGACCTGCAGCAGAAGCTGCACCGGATCCGCCGGGTCGCGTTCGCCTGGTCGGACGTGCACATCGCGCTGACGAGTGCTGCGCTGCTCGGCGAGGGCGACGTCGCGATCGGTATCTCGCACACCGGCACCACGGTCGAGGTCGTCGAGGCCCTCGAGGAGGCGGCCAAGCACGGCGCCACCACGGTCGCGGTGACGAACTTCCCGCGCTCGCCGCTGGCCCGGACCGCGGACCTCGTGCTCACCACGGCCGCGCGTGAGACGACGTACCGCTCGGGCGCGATGGCCAGCCGGATCGCGCAACTGACGGTGATCGACTGCCTGTTCATCGGGGTCGCACAGCAGGTGCTGCCGGACGCCCGGAAGGCCCTCGAGGAGACCGCCAGCGCGGTCCGCGGGCACCGGCTCAAAGGATCCGACTGAGGTCGATCACTTCCGTCAACGATGAACGGAATTGAAAATCCTTCAGTAGAAAACTAACATCGATCCCGTGACCTCACCGACCGAGCAGCGCAACCCGAGGACGCTGGCCATCGATGCGGTGGGCACGTCCGAAATCCTCCAATTGCTGAACAACGAGGACGCCCTGGTCGCCGGGGCCGTCAGCGCGGTGATCCCGGAGCTGACGAAGGCCGTGGACGCCGCTGTCGAGGCGGTCCGGGGCGGCGGCCGGGTGCACTACTTCGGCGCCGGTACGTCGGGACGCCTGGCGACCCTGGACGCCGCCGAACTGCTGCCCACGTTCCACGTCCCGGACGGACTGGTGGTCGCCCACCACGCCGGCGGCACGGAGGCGCTGCTCCGCGCGGTCGAGAACGTCGAGGACTCCGAGGAGGGCGGCGCCCGGGACGCGGCCGCCGTCACCGGTCAGGACCTCGTCGTCGGCCTCGCTGCTTCCGGGAGCACGCCGTACGTCGCCGGCGCCCTGAAGGCCGCCCGCGCGGCCGGGGCGACCACCGTGCTGGTCACGTCCAACCCGGACGCCCCGCTGGCGCCGCTGGCCGATGTCGTGGTCGCCGCGGACACCGGCCCCGAGGTGATCGCGGGCTCGACCCGGCTGAAGGCCGGCACCGCGCAGAAGATGATCCTGAACGCGTTCTCGACGACGCTGATGATCAAGCTCGGGCGCACCTGGTCCAACCTGATGGTCGACCTGGTCGCGACGAACAAGAAGCTCCGCGGCCGGATGCTCCGCATCCTCGCAGAGGCGACGGGCGCCGACGAGGGCGCCTGCGAGGCGGCCCTGGCCGAAGCCGACGGCGAGCTCAAACCCGCCCTCATCCACCTCCTGACCGGCACCCCCATCCCCGCCGCCCGAGCCGCCCTGGAGGCAGCTCACGGCCGCGTGGCCACCGCCCTCGCCGAACTAGGCTGACCGCTCCACCGGTGGTCGCAGGACCAGCGTCACGACGATCAGGGCCATGAAGAGCGCGGTGAGCGCGAACGGGACCGGGATCAACGGGTCCAGCAGCACCAGTACGGCGCCCACCGGTACGACGATGTTGACCACGCGGTCGGCGTTGTCGCGAAGAGCGATCCACCAGATGCCGATGACGAAGATCGCGATCGGGATCGTCACCGTGTAGGACGCGGCGATCTCGCTCAGCTCGGTGTGGTGGGTGATGCTGTCGATCTCCACCTCGATCCCGGCCGAGAACGCGCCGGCCGCGGCGAACACGAAGTAGTGCACGTAGCCGTAGCGGATCGAGCGCGCGAACGACGTGATCGCGGTGTGGTGCGGCGGCCAGAAGTAGATCCACCAGAGCGCGGCGGTGACCACCAGCATGAGCACCGAGAGCGCGATCAGCTCGCCGAGGTGCTCGTGCTCATGGACGGCGTCGAAGATCGCGTTCGCCGAGGCGAGCAGGCTCTCGCCGAGCAGGATGAGCGTGAACAGGCCGTACCGCTCGGTGATGTGGTGCGGATGCCTCGGCGTCGACCAGCGCCGCTCCGCCACCAGCGGCACGGCCAGCTCGGCGAGCACGAACACGCACCAGGCGATGATCACGATCGTCTCGGACATCACCAGCGTTGTCAGCCACAGCACCTGCACGATCGCGATCCCGCCGGCGTAGCGGAGCGTCACCTGCCGGCTCTCCCCGGCCGAGCGGGATGCCCGTAGCCATTGGGCGATCATCGCGACCCGCATCACGACGTACCCGAACACCACCACGGTGAAGTCGTGGTCGGCGAAGACCGGCTCGATCCCGGCGGCGACGACCAGGACGCCGCTCATCTGCACGATCGTGAGCACCCGGTACAACCAGTCGTCGGTCGCGAAGGACGTGGCGAACCAGGTGAAGTTCATCCACGCCCACCAGACCGCGAAGAACACCATCGCGTAGGACATCACGCCGTCGGCGATGTGCTTCTCGGACAGCGCGTGGTGGAGCTGGGCCGCGGCGACACTCACCGCGACCACGAACACCAGGTCGAAGAACAGCTCCAGCGACGACGCGGTCCGGCCGGGCTCGTGCGGGTCCCGCGGCCGCATCGGAACCAGCCGCAACCGCGTCGTAGAGGGCGTCATGGCGCCTAGGCTAAACGGAGATGTCCACGGATGGGCGGAGCTCGGCGGCGGCGGCCAGGGCGTCGTGGGCGGGGTTGTCGAGGAAGCCCTTGATCAGGGCCGGGTCGGCGGGGCGGTCGAGGTGCGGCAGGGCGATCTGCTCGTACGCCGCCTGGAAGCGCGGACCCCAGCGCCGGGTGCCGAGCCGGGCGGTGCGGGAGCAGTTGTCGACCATGTAGGCGACGTCGCGGGCGTGCATGTACGGGAGGAGCGAGTCGACGGCCTCGATCACCGACTCGTTCACGATCTCGGACCACGCGTGACCGCGCGCCGCGAACTCGTCGACCTGCGCCATCATCGTCGCCACGAACAGCCCCGCGGTCAGTGGATCGATGCGGGCCGGTGCGGTGCCGCGGCGGGCGTGCACCTCGGCGCTGTGCGACCACATCGGGCTGCCGCCGATCTCGGTCATCGGGCGGGTGGCGAGCCGGCGTTCGGCCAGGATCACGCTGCGCAGTTCGGTGCCGTCGGCAACCTCGTCGTACACCTCGGCGACCAGGTCACGGGCCGGACCGTACGCCGCGGAGTACGCCCGGTCGAACAGCTCCTCGTCCCCGCTCGCCGCCCGCACCGCCGCGAGGCCGTCGGTCGAGATGGTCCGCGCGATCGGCCCGGTGATCGCCTCGGTGGACCGCACGTACGCCGTCACGGGGTCCGCGCCCTCGATCCGGAAGTAGCGGTACAGCGCCTCCACCAGACCGTGCACCGCTCCGAGCAGGATCGCCCGCTCACCGGCGATGTCCGACAGGTACTCGGACCGCAACGTGGTCGCGAACGTGTACGGCGACCCGAGTCCGATCGACCACGCGAGCGCCCGGTCCCACGCATGCCCGTCCGGATCCGCGTGTACGGCGATGCTCGCATTGATCCCGGCCCCGTTGACGGTCGCGCCCTGCTGGTACAGCCGCCGTACCGAGTCCCCCATGCCCTTGGGGCACACGGCGATCACCGGATGCCCCTCGGGGAAGGCGCTTCCGATCGAGGTCAGATGACCCAGCAGGAAACCGTGGGACAGGCCAATGGTCGCGCCGGGCTTCAGGACCGCGAAGATCTCCTCGTGCTGCGCCGCCAGCGCCGCGTCCGCGATCAGCAGGATCACCAGGTCCGAGGCCGCGGCGACCTCGAGCCAGTCCCCCAGCGTCCCGTTCTCCTCGGTGAACCCCTGCGTGCGCGCGTCCTCGACGGACCGGGACCCCGGGCGCAACCCCACCGCCACAGTGATCCCGGTCCCGGCGAGCGAGTCGCGCAGGTTCAGCGCCTGCGCACGTCCTTGCGGTCCCCAGCCCAGTACGCCGATCCGCTCCACACCGTGCAGCGCCGCAGGCAGTAACCCGAACAGGTCCCGCCCACCGCGCACGATGTCCTCGGACCCGCCCGGCACATCCATCCGCTCAACCCGAAACACCGAACTCTTCATGCCTCAAGTCAAAGGGCGGCACGGCCATTGCAGCAAGCGCAATGTCCGCACCGCCCCGTTGCAGGAACTGAAAGATCAGGGTTGCAGGCCGACTGCCTTCAACGGATCGGGCCAGGCCTTGAGCGCCGCGTGCAGGGCTGCGTCCTGGGTGGTTGCCAGCGCTTCGGTGTGGGCGGCGGTGATGACGTCAGCGATGTGGACGGGCGCGCCGGTGTCGGCGGATCGTACGGCGGCTTCGACCATGGCAAGGCTGACTACGTTGGAGTGGACTTCGGACTGCGGCGTTGTCGAACGGCGGACCGCGTCGACGAACTCGACCAGCGAACCCGCGATCTCCTGTGGTTCGTCGGCCATCACCGCGGGCAGTGCCTCACCGGACGCCAGCTCGGCGACCGGTGGGTTGTCCCCGTCCCAGGTCGCAGTACCGCCGGGGGTGCTCGCGCGCCAGCTGCCGTTCCAGGACGTCTCCAGTCCCGGCGCGCACCAGCTGCCGGTGAAGGAGAAGCGAGAGCCGTCGGCGTACGTGAAGATCGCGGAGGCGGCCGCGTTGCCGTCGAACCAGCTCCAGGGCGGGTTGTACGAGTCGCAGTACACCGACACCGGCTCAGACCCGATCAGCTTGCGGGACAGGTCGAACTGGTGGATCGCCATGTCGACCAGGAGCGGCTCGGCCATCCGCTCCCGGAACCCGCTGAAGTGCGGAGCCTTGTAGAACTCGCACGACAGCGTCCCGATCGGCCCGAGCTCGGCGAGCTGACGCTGGAACGCCGCGATGGCCCGGAAGTACCGGCGGGACTGCGAGACCATCAGGAGCTGTCCGCTCACCTCCGACGCCGCGACCATCTGCAGACACTCGCGCACCGTCTCGGCCAACGGCTTCTCGCAGAGCACCGGAAGCCCACGCAGCAAGGCGTCCACGCTCACCTTCGGATGCGCGACCGGAACCGTCACATCGATGACCGCATCCGCTCGATCGGCCAGTTCGCCGAGCGATGCCGCCACCGGTACGTCGCCGAACCCGTTCTCGTCGGCCGCGGTCCGGGCCACGTCGACATCGAGGTCGACGAGCCCCGCGAGGACGACGTCCGGGTTGGCGGCGATGGTGCGCAGCCAGGCGCGCCCCATCCCGCCGGCTCCGACCTGCAGCAGTCGCAAGGGTTCAGGCATCGGCAGGCTCCTCGATGGGTCCGGTGTACCCATGTCCGTTGAAGAAGTCGCCGGTCTCGTAGCGCAGCAGCGTCGGCACCGCGCGCTCGGGCCGGTCGGAACGGGCCCAGGCGACACCGTTCGCAATTACCTTACGCACGTCCTTGTGGTGATAAACCGGGAAGTCCTGGTCGCCCGGCGAGAAGTAGAAGATCTTGCCGTGCCCGCGACGGAACGTGCAGCCGGAGCGGAACACCTCGCCGCCGGAGAACGACGACACGAAGACCAGTTCGTCCGGGACCGGGATGTCGAAGAACTCGCCGTACATCTCCTGCTGCTCGATCACGATCGGGTGCGGGACGCCCTGCGCGATCGGGTGCGTCGGAGCGACCGTCCAGACCAGCTCACGGTCCCGCTCGCTGCGCCAGCGCAGCGTGCACGTCGTACCCATCAGCTTGCCGAAGATCTTCGACCAGTGCCCGGAGTGCAGCACGATCAGGCCCATTCCGGACAGCACGTGCTGGTACACGCGGTCGACCACCTTGTCCTCGACCTCGCCGTGCGCGGCGTGGCCCCACCAGACCAGTACGTCGGTTTCCGCCAGCACGTCCTCGGTCAGGCCGTGCTCCGGCTCGTCGAGGGTCGTGGTGGTGACGGTCGCCTCGAGGTTCTCGCGGATACCGGCGGCGATGGTCTCGTGCATGCCGTCGGGATAGATCTCCCGAACGTGCGGCTCGACCTGCTCGTGCCGGTTCTCGCCCCAGACGAGTACGCGAATCGTCATAGTTTCTTCCTTGTGTTTAAGGGTTATTTGACGGCTCCGCCGATGGCACCGGCGGCGATGTACTTCTGCGCGGCGATCAGCAGCACGATGGCCGGGACCGCCGAGAGGACCGCGGTCGCCATCACCGCGTTCCAGTTCTGCACCTGCGTGCCGAGATACTGGTAGATCCCCAGCGTCACCGGCCGGACGCCGCCCTTCGTGGTCAGCGTCAGCGCGAACAGGAAATCGCTCCAGGAAAACAGGAAACTGAACAGCCCCGCGGTGATCAGCGAGTTCTTGCTGATCGGCAGCACGATCGAGACGAACGCCCGGAACAAGCCGGCGCCGTCCACCCGCGCCGCCTCCACCAGCGACGGCGGCAGCGAGAGCATGAACGACCGCAGGATCAGGATCGCGAACGGGATCCCGCTGCTGCAGTTGGCGACGATCAGCCCCGGGATCGAGTTCAGCAGCCCGATCCGCTCGTACGCCGTGTAGAGCGCGTTCGCGATCACGATGCCCGGAATCATCTGTGAGATCAGGATCGCGAGCAGCCCGACCGACACCCAGCGGGACCGGAACTGCGACAACGCGTACGCGCACGGGGTCGCGATCGCGAGACTCAGCACCACGGTCCCGGCCGCGATGATCATGCTGGTGACGAGGTTTCCGCCCTGCTCGTCGAGAGCGCGTCTGTAGCCGGAAAACGTCGGATGCAACGGCAGGAAACCCGCAGTCAGGGTGTTTCCGGACGGCTGCAGCGAGGCGTTCAGCATCCAGTAGACCGGGAACAGCATCACGCACAGGATCAGTACGCCGATCACGGTGTACGCCGTACGTCGCATCATGCTCTTCCCCCTACTCGTCGACGGCACGGCGGGTGCCGCGCAGGTAGAAGATCGCGAACAGGAACGAGAGCGCGATCAGGATGTTGCTGAGCGCGGCGCCCTGGCCGAACTTGAAGTCGATGAAGGACTTCTCGTACGACTGGGTCGCCAGCGTCTGCGTCGCGTTCGCCGGTCCACCGCCGGTCAGACCGAGGATGATGTCCAGGACCTTGATCGTGTAGACGACACCGAGCATCAGCACCACGCTCGCGACCGACCGCAGGTTCGGCCAGGTGATGTAGAAGAACGCGCGCCACCCGGTCGCGCCGTCCAGCTGGCCGGCCTCGTAGAGCTCGTCGGGGATCTCCGCGAGACCGGAGTACAGCAGGGTCACGTTGAACGGGATGCCGATCCAGATGTTCACGCCGATCACCGCGATCAGCGCGACCGACGGCGAGTTCAGCCACGGCACCGGATCGTTGATCAGGTGCAGCCCCATCAGCGACCGGTTCAGGATGCCGCTGTCCTGCTCCAGGATCGAGCGCCAGGTCGCGCTCGACACGATCAGCGGCAACAGCCACGGCAGCAGGAGCAGCGAACGCAGCAGACCGCTCAACGGGAACTTCTTGTGGAAGAACAGCGCCAGCCCCAGCCCGATCGCGAACTGGAACGAGATCGACCCGATGGTGAACAGCGCGGTGTTCACCATCGCGTCCGAGAACAGCTTGTCCGTCACGACCGTGCTGTAGTTCTGCAGCCCGACCCACGGCGCGACCCCGGTGAAGAACGTCTTCAGCCCGTAGTCCTGCAGGCTCATCAACAGGTTCTTCACCACCGGGTAGCCGAACAGCGCCACCATCGCCACCGCAGCCGGTAGTACGAACAGCACCTTGGTGAGGGTCTCGCCCCGGTGGCGCCGGCCGCGCGACTTCGCGCGGCCGGCCACCGTTGTCCGTGTGAGCGTCACCATGCCGTCAGCCGCCGGAGGCCTGCTTGAAGGCATCCTGCGGCGAAGCCTTACCGGTCAGCGCCAGCTGGATCGCCTGGTAGATCACCTTCGCGGCGTCCGGCCACTTGTCACCGAGCTTGCCGGTCCGGGCGCGGGCCGTCTTCACCTGCTCGGCGAACGCCTTCATCGACGGCACCTCCTTGGCGTACTGGTCGAGCAGCGCGGTCTTGGTCGGAAGGGTGAACCGGGCCTTCGCCCAGGCCAGCTCGTTCTCGTCCGAGTTCAGGCACTTCACGAAGTCCGCGGCCTTCTGCTGCTTGGCCTGGTCCTTGTTCAGCGGGACCGTCCAGGCCTCACCACCGAGCGGCGCGACCGGCGTCTGGTCCGGCTTGTTCAGCGGGAACGTGACCACGTCCCACTTGACGTTCGGGGTCTTCTCCAACGCCGGGATCTGCCACGGGCCGTTCACCATCATCGCAGCCTTGCCGGCCGCGAACTGGTCCTTCGCGTCGCCCTGCGTCCAGTTGATGACGCTCTTCGACGCCGATCCCGACTTCACCAGATCCACCCACAGCTGCAGGGCTTCCGCCACCTGCGGGCTGGTCAGATCGGTCTCGTCACCGCCGTTGGTCCACATCGCCGGCAGGAACTGCCAGGAGCCTTCGTACGTCGCGTTGGCGTTGAACGCGATCCCGTACCGGCCGGGCTTGGTGAGCTTCTTCGCCGCGGCCTTCAGCTCGTCCCAGGTCTTCGGCGGCTGGACACCGGCCTCGGCGAGCATGTCCTTGTTGTAGAACAGCGCGATCGTGTTCGTCACCGGCGCCAGTCCGTAGAGCTTGCCCTCGTACGACGTCGCGTCGACCATGCCCTGGATGACGCCGTCGCTGTTCAGACCCATGTCGTTCAAGGGCGCGAGCGCACCGGTCGCGGCGATCTGCTGTACGTCGGGGTTGTCGAGCATCAGCACGTCGGGCAGCGTCTTCGACGAGGCCTGCTGCAGCACCTTCTGGATCAAGGTGTCACCAGGCACCGTCTCCCGTTGGATCGTGATGCCGAGCTTCGACGCGCAGGAGTCAAGTCCCTTTTGCACAAGGGACTTGTCCGGGTCGTTGTTGTAGTAGTCCAGGATCGTGAGGCTCTTGACGCTGTCGCCGGACGTGGACGACTGGCCGCCGCCGTTGTCACCGCAGGCGACCAGCAGGAGCGACACCGTCGTCGCACCCGCCAGCGCGGCGGCGATCCGCTTGCTGATCATGACATCGGACTCCTTCTAAGCGTTTAACCGAGGAACATGAGGAACGCGGTCGTATCTTGTGAAGTGGGCGGTAAACCGCTTAACTGAGGCGTTGAAGGACTATGTTCCGTACGTCACACCGCTGTCAAGAGTTCGGAGGGGGTCGATCGATGGTCACGATGAAAGACGTCGCTCAGCGCGCCGGGGTCTCGATCGCGACCGTCTCGTTCCTGCTGAACGACACCAAACCGGTCACGGCGGCGACCCGGGCGCGGATCGAGCAGGCGATGCTCGACCTCGGGTACCGCCGCAACATGGTCGCTCGCGCGCTGGCCAGCCGGCGGACCCACATCATCGCGATGGCCTACCCGGCGCTCGAACACCGGTTCGGGATGTCGACCTCGGAGTTCTTCACCAGCGCGGCCGAGGCAGCGCGCAAGGAGGACTACCACCTGGTGCTGTGGCCGGTCGGCAACGACGGCGTCGAGCTACGCGAGCTGCTGGGGCAGGGCCTGGTGGACGGCGTCGTACTGATGGAAGTCCAGCTGGTCGACCCGCGGGTCGACGTACTGCGCCAGTCCGGTACGCCGTTCGCGCTGATCGGGCGTACGACGGACCTCGACGGGTTGTCGCACGTGGACATCGACTTCGACGCCACTGTCGAGGACGCGGTCCGGCACCTGCGCGAGCACGGGCATCACGAGCTCGTGCTGATCTCCGGCGATCTGGACGATCCGCGGTTCCACGACTACGGCCCGTGGGTGCGCACCGAGGAGGCATACCGCCGCGTCGTCGCGTCGTACGACCTGCCGATCAGGATCATCCCCTGCTCCGACACCACCCAGGCCGGCAAGGCCGCCGCCGCTCGGGTGCTGACCGAGTACCCCGAGACCACGGCCATCCTGGTCCTCAACGAGTACGCCGCCTTGGGCGTCGTCGCCGGCCTCAAGCACACCGGTCACGACATCCCCGGCGACATCTCCGTCCTGTCCTTGCTGACGGTCCCCGAAACCGCCGCGATGGCCGATCCCGAACTCACCATGATGCGCACGCCCGGCCCCGAGCTCGGCCAACTGGGAACCCAGGCCCTCCTCCGCCAGCTCGAAGGCGACGACCCGCTCCCGCCGCAACTCGTCCCCGCCAAGCTCCACCCCGGAGCTACGGTCGCAGGTCCCAGAGCGCCGCGATCAAAGGCCGGTGCAGGTCGGCGCGGCGCGCGCAAAGCCCGATCGTGAGCGGTTCCAGGTCGGCCGGCAGCTCGACGAGCTGATCGCGGACCACGGACGACTCGAGCACGAGTCGCGGTACGACGCCGATGCCGCAGCCGAGGGCCACCAGCGCGAGCAGCGCTTCGTGCCCGTCCGGTTCGGCAGCAATCACCGGCTTCGTCCCGGTCTTCCGGAACCACCGGAACGCTGCGTCCCGGACAAGCCCGCGAGCCGGCACAACGAACGGCCCGCCGGACGGGCTCTCACGGGCTTTCACCAGGACGAGGTCGGTGACTGCGACGGGCCGGCTGACGAGGGTTTGCGGGAGGCGCTTGGGAATGCCCGCGACCGCAGCGTCGACCTCGCCTTCGTCCAGGCGGGCGAGGGCCGCGGCCGCGTCGCCGGTGCGGATGTCGAGGCGGATCTGAGGATGTTCCTCACGCAGCGGGGCCAGTAGGTCCGGCAGCAGGGTCTGACAGGCGGTGACGGTGGCGAAGATCCGGAGCTCGCCGGTCAGGCCGATCGGCTCGGCGGAGCCGGACCGGTAGTCCGCCCACAGTCCCAGCGCTTGTTCGGCGTACGTCGTGAACCGTCGCCCCTCCGCCGTCAGCACGACGCCCCGCGGCCCCCGGTCGAGAAGCTGCGCGCCGACCCGGGTCTCCAGCCGCTGGATCGTCCGCGTCAGCGTGGCCGCGCTGACATGACACTCCAAACTGGTGCGCCCGTAGTTGAGCGTCCGCGCCAAATGCAGGAACAACTCCAACTCACGATGCTCTGCACTCACTTCTGGGATCACCTCAGGCCTCGACCTTCACGCGGGTCTGCCGGCCCACGCACCAGCATCGCCCGCTGCCTCCCAACACGAGGGGATATCCGTCCGCGTGTTGGGTTCTCCCCTCGCATACCAAGGGAGAACCCCCAACGGGACGGGATATCCCCTCGTGTTGGGCTGCCGGCCGGCGAGCACGACCAGGCGGTCACGGACCTGCTGGGAGTCGTGTCCCCGGTTTCGCCGTTGACTGAGCGAGGCGGATCGTCGGTTTTGGGACCTGGTACGTCGTAACGTCGCCGCCCTGCATGACCGTGAGGATTGCCTCGCCGACGATCGTGCCGAGACCGTGGACGTCGACCGTGACGACACTCAACGGCGGATGCGCCAACCGGGCGACGGCCGTGTCGTCCCACGCGATCACGGACAACTGGTCGGGGATGCGAACGCCCAGGTCCTTGGCCGCGGCGAGACCGCCGATCGCCATCAGGTCGTTGTCGTACACAACGGCCGTCGGGACCTGGCTGCCGGTCAGCAACTGCCGGGTCGCCTCCCGGCCCGAGCCCTCGGAGTAATCGCCCTCGATGACCCGGCCCTGGACGTCCCGCTCCGCGCAGGTCTCCATGAAGGCGTCGTCACGCGCCTGGCAGTGCAGCATGTCCCGCGGGCCGCTCACCCGCGCGATATCGCGATGCCCGAGATCCGCGAGCGCACGAACGGCCGCCCGGGCGCCCTCGGCGTTGTCGACGAGCACGTTGGTGATCGGCGCCTGCAGCTCCGGCCCGCCGAGCAGCACCGCCGGCACCGCCAGCCGCTCGAGCTCGGCGAGCCGCGGATCCTTCGCCCGGAGGTCGACCATCACGATGCCGTCGACGTGGTCGTTCGCCACCCAGCGCTGCCAGATCGCGATCTCGTCGGCGATATCCGCCGCGAACTCGATCAGCAGACTCACCCGCCGCCCGTCGAAGACCTCCTCGATCCCCTGGACGACGTCGGCCATGAACGGCTCCATCCCGAGCAATCGCCCAGGACGCGCCAGCACCAGCCCGGCGATCCGCTCCCGCGTCACCTGCTGCATACACTGCCCTCCAAGGCCATCGAAGCCACTATATTCACAGACCTAACAAACTCAGCAGAGAGCGGATGTCCCGATGCAGCAGGTCAGCGACGCGTCGCGATCACCGGGTTACGACCCGGCACCGACGAACAGTCGTGCCCTCATTGTGGACAGCATCCGCTCCGCGGGCACGGTCAGCCGGGTGGAACTCACCCAGATCACCGGCCTCACCGCCCCCTCGGTCACCACGCTGGTCCGGCGGCTGATCGACGACGGCCTCGTCGACGAGGCCGGTCGCGGCTCGTCCACCGGTGGCAAGCCTCGCACGATGCTGCGGATCCGGGCAGCAGCCCGGTACGTCGTCGGCGTCCATCTGAGCGCCGACAGCCTGACGTACGTGCTGGTCGACTACGCCGGCGCCGTCGTGGCCCGCTGGCGGCGCGCCGGGCCGGGCGACGACAGCGATCCGGAGCAGGTCGTGGAGCGGATCGCGGCCGAGACGACCGAGCTGATCGAGCGCTCGGGCGTCGACCCGTCGCTCGTCCTCGGGCTCGGCTTCGTGTGTCCCGGGCCGCTGATCCGCAACCGCGGCGTCACGTCCGCGCCGCCGTCGATGACGCACTGGGTCGGCTTCCCGATCCATCGCCGGCTGGAGGAACGGCTCGGCCTGCCCGCGCTGCTGGAGAACGACGCGACCGCGGCCGCTGCGGGCACCCGGCTCACCACCAGCCACGACGTCTCGGTGATGGCCGCGCTGTTCATGAGCGAGGGCATCGGATCCGGCCTGCGGCTGAACGGGAACGTCTACCAGGGCGCCCACGGCAACGCCGGCGAGGTCGGACACATCTGCGTTCAGATCGGCGGGCCGCAGTGCTGGTGCGGGAGCACCGGCTGCCTGGAGGCGATCGCCGGTCCCGCCACGGTCGTCGCCAAGGCGCGCGCGGCGGGCCTCGATCTCGGATCACCGCGGCGTACCGGGGTCGCGGCGTTCGCGGCCATCGCCCGGCTGGCGCTGACCGGGGACTCCCGGGCCGAGGCGATCCTGCGGGACTCCGCGTCCTGGCTCGCGCTCGGCGCGCAGACGATCACCAACATGTACGACGTCCAGCTGCTGGTGCTGACCGGGCCGGCGTTCGCCGTCGCCGGGACGATCTACCTGCCGATCATCCAGGAGCGGATCCTGAGCTCCGCGTTCGGGCGTGCCGTGAACACCGAAGTGGTGCTCGACGAGCGCGGTCATGACGCCGCCGCGATCGGCGCGGCGCTGATGATGCTCCGCTCGGATCTCGCGATCTCCGCCTAGCCAGAGCCCTCTCCTACGCTCCGCTGTCGAATCGTTACGTTTCTGACCCCTTGCGCCTTGTTTATTAGGCGAACTAAGTTACGGCCAGCTTCCCTGGCGGGTGCCGGGTGACGCGTTCGACGACCGCGTTGGAAAGGAATCGATCAATGCTCCGGAACCCGACGAAACGCCCACGCCTGCGGCGCCTGGTGAGCGCCGCAGCTGCCGCCACCGCCACCACGCTCCTGCTCGCCGCCTGCGAGGGCGCCGCCGCCGGCAACCAGACCGCCGCCAAGGACGCCTCCATCACGGTCGCAGCCGGCGACATCACCACCGAGAACTTCAACCCGTTCAGCAGCACCGCGCTGCAGCCGACGCTGGGCGTCATCTACGAGCCGCTGTACTGGTACAACTTCGCGAAGCAGTCGGACCCGACGCCGGTGCTCGCCTCGGGCTTCTCGTGGAACGCCGCCGGGACCGAGCTCACCATCAAGACCCGGCACGACGTGAAGTGGAACGACGGCCAGCCGTTCACCGCGAAGGATGTTGCTTTCACGTTCAACCTGGTCGCGAAGACGCCGGCGCTGAACCCGTCCGGCCTCGCCGCGATCGCGAAGGCCACGTCGGACGACACCGCCGTACTGACCTTCAAGTCGAAGTCCCTGATGCAGGAGCCGGCCGTGCTCGCCAACCAGGCGATCGTGCCCGAGCACATCTGGAAGGACATCAAGGACCCGACGACGGACCTCAACAAGAACCCGGTCGGCACCGGGCCGTTCAAGGTGAAGTCGTACACGCCGCAGAGCTTCGTGCTGACGAAGAACGAGCAGTACTGGGAGGCGGGCAAGCCCACCATCAAGGAGGTGCGCTACCTGCCGGTGGCGTCCGCGGACGCCGCCAGCGCCGCCCTGGTCGCGGGCAAGGTCGACTGGGCCAGCGCCTATCTGCCCGGCATCGACAACATCATGAAGTCCGGCAAGAACCTGACCTACGTGAACACGCCGGTGATGACGACGGTCGTCGTGACGTGTTCCAACGCCGCCCTCGGGTGCGCAGGACCGCAGACCGACCCGGCCGTCCGCAAGGCGATCTACTTGGCGATGAACCGCGAACAGCTCGCGAAGCTGGCCGGCGGCGGTGTCGCGGGCGTCGGCTCGCCGACCATGCTGCTCCCGGGCCGCGACGACAACTGGATCGCCGACGCCGGTGCGGCGAAACTCCCGCAGAGCGCGAACGCCGACGAGGCCGGCAAGCTCCTCGACGCGGCCGGATGGACGAAGGGCAGTGACGGCGTACGGACGAAGGACGGCAAGCGGCTGTCGCTGACCGTCCAGACCGTCACCGGGTGGAGCGACTACATCCTGATCAACGACACCCTCAAGCAGCAGCTAGCCGCGGCCGGCATCGAGCTCAAGCCGAGCCAGGTGTCCTGGAACGAGTGGAACGCCGCCCAGACCAACGGCAAGTTCCAGCTGTCGCTGGACTCTGTCGGCCTCGGCGCGTCCACGAACCCGTACTTCACCTACGACAGCAAGCTCGCCACGACGAACACCGCACCGGTCGGCAAGTCCGCGTCGGCCGGCAACCAGTCCCGGTTCTCGAACCCGGCCGTGGACGCCGCGCTCAAGACGGCCGCCGGTACGACGGACCAGGCCGCGCAGAAGGCGGAGTACGCGAAGATCCAGTCGATCATCGCGGACCAGCTGCCCTACATCCCGGTCTACGTGAACTCGATGCTCACCGAGTTCAACACCTCGCGAGCGACCGGCTGGCCGACCAAGGACAACATGTACGTCCTGCCCGCGGCCTGGAAGGCCTGGGACGCCGGCATCGTCCTCAAGACGATCAAGCCCGCCAGCTGAGCGCGGGCCGGCCGTGCGCTATCTGCTACGGAAACTCGCCTTCTACGTCGTCGCACTCTGGGCGGCCCTGACGCTGAACTTCCTGGTTCCCCGGCTGATGCCGGGGAACCCGGTCGACCTGATGCTGTCCAAGCTCGCGACCAAGGGACCGGTCACGCCGACCACCCGGAACGCGATCGAGGCACTGCTCGGCACGGACACCCACTCGTCGCTGTGGAGCCAGTACTGGACCTACCTGCATCACCTGGTCACCGGCGACCTGGGTACGTCGATCGCGTACTTCCCGGCGCCGGTGTCCCAGGTCATCGGCCAGACGCTGCCCTGGACCGTCGGCCTGATCGGTCTCGCGACGTTGATCTCGTTCGCGATCGGGATCCTGCTGGGACGCGCCGCCGGCTGGCGGCGCGGTTCCTGGGTCGACAACCTGATCCCGGTCACCACGATGCTGCAGTCGGTGCCGTACTTCTGGCTCGCACTGCTGCTGCTCTTCCTGCTCG
Organism: Kribbella soli; assembly: GCF_004331345.1. GTDB lineage: Bacteria > Actinomycetota > Actinomycetes > Propionibacteriales > Kribbellaceae > Kribbella > Kribbella soli. The sequence continues at coordinate 1,066,690 of NZ_SJJZ01000001.1, forward strand.
GCAGCACCTGGCCGGTCTTCCCACTGAGCGGCGGGTACGACGTGTACTCCGTGACGCCGGGCTGGAGTCTGCCGTTCGCGCAGTCCGTGCTGTACCACGGAGCTCTGCCGGCGTTGACGATCGTCATCTCGTCGGTCGGCGGCTGGATGCTCGGGATGCGCAACATGATGGTCTCGACGATGTCCGAGGACTTCGTGGTGACTGCCGAGGCGAAAGGCCTGACGCCGGGCCGGATCCGGTCCCGGTACGTCGCCCGGAACGCGGTCCTGCCGTCCATCTCCGGGTTCGCGATCTCGCTCGGTTTCGTGGTCGCCGGGTCGATCGTCACCGAGGCGGTGTTCTCGTACCCGGGGATCGGCTCGGCACTACTGCTTGCTGTGGGCAACAACGACTACGCGCTGATGCAGGGCGTCTTCCTGATCATCACGCTCGCGGTCCTCGGCGCGAACCTGCTCGTCGACCTCCTGTACGGCGTCATCGACCCACGCACCCGTGCGCGGTCCTAGAGAGGGGTGAACATGACAGCAACCACTGAAGGCGCAGTCGCCGTGGCGGCCCCGATCCGCCGCCGGACCTTACCGCCGATGACCGTCAAGCTGGCCGTCGGCCTGGGCATCGCCGGTCTGATCATCCTGTTCGGAGTGATCGGTCCGCTGCTGGTCGGCGATCCGTCGGCGGTCCGGGACATCGGCCTGACCGCGCCGGGGAACGGATTCCTCCTCGGCACCACGCAGAGCGGTCAGGACGTGTTCGCCCAGCTCGCGTACGCGACCCGCGGCTCGCTGATCATCGGCGTCGTGGTCGGTGCGATCACACTGCTGCTGTCGTCGTTCTTCGGCATCGTCGGCGCGTTCGTCGGCGGCTGGACCGACGAGGCGTTCTCGCTGTTCACCAACATCATGCTGGTGATTCCCGGTCTGCCGCTGGTGATCGTGATCTCCAGCTACGTCCCGAACAAGTCGATCTGGCTGGTGGCCGCGGTCCTCGCGATCACCAGCTGGGCCGGATCCGCGCGCGTCCTGCGCGGCTTCACGCTCAGCGTGCGCAGCCGCGACTACGTGCTCGCGGCCCGGATCGGCGGCGAGAAGCGCTGGCGGATCCTGCTCGTCGAGATCCTGCCGAACCTGATCCCGCTGCTCGCGTCGCAGGTGGTGTTCGCGGTGATCTTCGCGATCCTCGGCGAGGCGGGCCTGTCGTTCCTCGGGCTCGGCGCGTCCGGATCGTTCACCTGGGGCACGATGCTCTTCTACGCGCAGAACGGGCTCGCGCTCCGGCTCGGCGCCTGGTGGTGGTTCGCGCCGCCCGGCCTGGCGATCGCCCTCTTCGGCGCGGCCCTGTCGCTGATCAACTTCTCGATCGACGAGATCATCAACCCGAAGCTGCGCTCGCAGACGCGTGCCGAACGCAACAAGTGGAGCGTGAAAGCGTGAGTGTGTTGAGTATCGAGAACCTGAGCATCGACTACCGCGCTGAGACGACCGTGCACGCCGTACGCGAGGTCTCACTCACCCTGGAGCGCGGCGAGATCCTCGGTCTCGCGGGTGAGAGCGGCTGTGGGAAGTCGACGCTGGCGTACGCGATCACCCGCCTGCTCAAGCCGCCGGCGACGATCACCGGCGGACGCGTCGTGTTCTCGTCCCGCGAGGGATACGACATCGACCTGTCGAGCCTGGCCGGCGACGACCTGCGCGCGTTCCGCTGGGACAAGATCGCGATGGTCTTCCAGGGCGCGATGAACTCGCTCAATCCGGTACTGCGGATCTCCGAGCAGCTCGAAGACGTGTTCATCACGCACCGGCCCGAGCTGAGCAAGGCAGAGCGGCGCAGCCGCTGCGGCGAGCTGCTCGAACTCGTCGGCGTCGACCGGAACCGGCTTCGCGCCTATCCGCACGAGCTGTCCGGCGGGATGCGGCAGCGCGTGATGATCGCGATGGCGCTGGCGCTCGATCCGCAGGTGCTGATCATGGACGAGCCGACCACCGCGCTCGACGTGGTCGTGCAGCGGGAGATCCTCCGTGAGATCACGCGGCTGCGGTCGGAGCTGGGGTTCGCGGTCATCTTCATCACCCACGACCTGCCGCTGCTGCTCGAGATCAGCGACCGGATCGCGGTGATGCGGGCCGGGTTGATCGTCGAACTCGACGATGCGCTGACCCTCTACACGAAGCCCAAACACCCGTACACGAAGCGATTGCTGTCGTCCTTCCCCAGCCTGACCGGTGAGCGCGGCGGCTTCATACGGACCGGCGAGGTCGCCGACGTCGCCCTGGATGAGACAGATCAGACCGTGGAGGCCGGATGAGCGTGCTGGAGATGCGCGATGTCGTGAAGGAGTACCGGCTGCGCAACGGTCTGCGGACCACGCGGCTGCGCGCCGTCGACAAGGTGAGTTTCGAGCTGACTCCGGGCCGGACGATCGCGCTGGTCGGGCAGTCCGGGTCGGGCAAGTCGACGATCGCCAAGTTGCTGATGCAGCTCGAACGGCCGACGTCCGGAGCGATCCTGGTGGACGGCGAGCCGATGCGGTACCACGGTGCGCCTGCCGCGGCGTACCGGAAGGCTGTGCAGATGGTGTTCCAGGACCCCTTCGCGTCGCTGAATCCGTACCACACGATCAGCCATCACCTGGAGCGGCCGGTGAAGCTTCATCACCCGGACTTCACCCGCGAGCAGGTCGACGAGCGGGTGCTCGAGCTGCTGCGGCGGGTCCGGCTGGACGAGGACTTCGCCCACCGGAAGCCGCACGAGTTGTCGGGCGGTCAGCGGCAGCGCGTCGCGATCGCCCGGGCACTCGCCCCCGAACCGGCGATCCTCGTCGCGGACGAGCCGGTGTCGATGCTCGACGTCTCGATCCGCCTCGGCGTACTCAACCTCCTCGCAACCCTGCAACGCGAGGAGAACCTCGGGGTCCTCTACATCACCCACGACCTCGCCACCGCCCGCCACTTCAGCGACGAAATCATGGTCCTGTACGGCGGTGTCGTGGTCGAACGCGGTCCCGCGGACGACGTGATCCTGAACCCCCAGCACGAATACACCCAACTCCTCGCCGAAGCCGCCCCAGCCCCGGAGCGCCGCCTCGCCGAACGACGGTCGTAAACGACAAGTACGCCGGAGAACCAGGTGGCTCTCCGGCGTACTTTGCTGCTTTCAGAGCTTCAGCGAGGAAGCGACTACGTCTGCGAGGGAGTGGGCGATCTCGTCGGCGGTGTCCGAGGACTCGGCTTCGACCATGACCCGGACGAGGGGCTCGGTGCCCGACGGGCGGAGCAGGACTCGGCCGGTGTCGCCCAGGCGCGTGGTGGCCTCGGCGACCGCGGACTGCACCGCGGGGTCGGTGCCCGCGCGGGACTTGTCCACGTTCTTCACGTTGACCAGGACCTGCGGGAGGCGGGTCATCGCACCGGCCAGATCGGCCAGGCTCTTGCCGGTCTGGGCCACCCGGGCCAGCAGCATGACCGCGGTCAGCGTGCCGTCGCCGGTGGTCGCGTGGTCGGACAGGATCACGTGCCCGGACTGCTCACCGCCGAGCTTGTGGCCGCCGGCCTTCATCGCCTCGAGCACGTACCGGTCGCCGACCTTGGTCTGCTCGACCGCGATCCGCTCCCGGACCATCGCCTGCACGAAGCCCAGGTTGCTCATCACGGTCGCGACCACGGTGTCGTTCGACAGCTTGCCGCTGTCCCGCATCGCCAGCGCCAGGATCGCGAGGATCTGGTCGCCGTCGACGAGCTCGCCGTTCGCGTCCACCGCCAGGCAGCGGTCCGCGTCGCCGTCGAGCGCGATGCCGACATCGGCGCGGTGCCCGACGACCTCACGCTGCAGGCCGTCGATGTGCGTGGAGCCGCAGTTCAGGTTGATGTTCAGCCCGTCCGGGGCGGCGGCGACCGTGATCACCTCGGCGCCGAGCCGGCGCAGTGCCTCCGGCGCGGTCTGCGAGGCGGCGCCGTTCGCGCAGTCGATCACGACCTTGAGACCGTCGAACCGGTTCGGTGACGAGCGGACCAGGTGCGAGACATACGTCTCGAAACCCTGCCCGTCGTCGGTCACCCGGCCGACGGACGCGCCGGTCGGGCGCTGCCACTCCTCGCCCATCCGGGCCTCGATGGCGTCCTCGATCACGTCGTCGAGCTTGATCCCGCCGCGGGCCAGGAACTTGATGCCGTTGTCTGGCATCGGGTTGTGGCTGGCGGACAGCATCACGCCGAGATCGGCGCCGGTCGAACCGGTCAGGTGCGCCACGGCCGGTGTCGGCAGTACGCCGAGCCGGACCACGTCGACGCCGGCGCTGGCCAGACCGGCCACCACGGCGGCTTCCAGGAACTCACCACTGGCACGCGGATCCCGGCCCACAACGGCGCGTGGCCGGTGCCCTTCGAAGGCACCGGCCTCGCCGAGTACGTGAGCTGCCGCGACCGAAAGGTCGAGCGCCAGCTCCGCGGTCAGGTCCACGTTCGCCAGGCCACGGACTCCGTCCGTGCCGAACAAACGTCCCATCAGGTGATCAGCGCTTGCTGTACTGAGGCGCCTTACGGGCCTTCTTGAGACCGGCCTTCTTGCGCTCCTTGATCCGCGCGTCGCGGCTGAGCAGACCGGCCGACTTCAGGCCCTTGCGGTTGGCCTCACGGTCGGCGTCGTTCAGGCAGCGAGCCACGCCGAGCTGCAGCGCACCGGCCTGGCCGGTGATGCCGCCGCCGTTGATCCGGGCGATCACGTCGTACGAGCCCTCGAGGCCCGCGACGACGAACGGCTCGTTCACGTGCTGCTGGTGGACCTTGTTCGGGAAGTAGACGTCGAGGTCCTTCCCGTTGATCTTCCACTTGCCGCTGCCCGGGACGATCCGAACGCGAGCGACGGCCTCCTTGCGACGGCCGGTGGCGCCGGCCGGGTTGATGACCGCGACCCGACCCGTCTCGGCGCGCTGCTCCGGAGCCGGGTTCGTCTCGGAGGTGTAGGCGACCGGGCCCTCGGTGTCGATGGGGACCTCGGTGTCGAACTCTTCGGTCTCGGTGGTGATGTCGCTCACGCTGTGAATCCTCGTTTACCTGGTTCGTCGATCGCTTACTGGGCGATCTGGGTGATCTCGAACGGCTTCGGCTGCTGCGCCGTGTGCGGGTGCTCCGGACCGGCGTACACCTTCAGCTTGGTCAGCAGCTTCCGGCTCAGGCGGTTCTTCGGGAGCATGCCCCAGACGGCTTTCTCGACGGCCTTACGCGGGTCCTTGTCGAGGATCTCGCCGATCGGCGTCGCCGTCAGACCACCCGGGTGACCCGAGTGGCGGTACGCCAGCTTGTCGGTCCGCTTGGTGCCGGACAGGGCCACCTTGGAAGCGTTGACGACCACGACGAAGTCGCCGCCGTCCACGTGCGGAGCGAACGTCGGCTTGTGCTTGCCGCGCAGCAGGGTGGCGATCTGGACGGCGAGCCGACCGAGCGTGACGTCGGTGGCGTCGATCACGTGCCACTCGCGAGTGACGTCAGCAGGCTTCGGGCTGTACGTGCGCACGGTCGTTGACCTTCGTTTCTCAGAGGTTGAACAAAACTGGACGTCGGCGAGCGGTCAGCCGACAAGACAGTGTCTGTACCGGACCTGGAACGCACAACAGCAGCCCAGAATACCGGCGCGGCCACGTTCGGGTCAAAGCGAGCCCACACGCCGAGGGGCCCCCGGCTTGGAAGCAGCTGAGGACCGCACTAGTTTAGCGGTGAAGATTGCAGTCCGAACCCGCGTCCCGCCGGCTGATCTACCCTCATTCATCCAGGCGATGACGCCAGCTTCCGAAGAGGGCATTGTGACCGAACAGTCGCTCACCGTCCGGGACAACCGGACCGGCAAGGACTTCGACCTTGCCATCACCGATGGCACCATCCGTGCCGCAGACCTCAAGCAGATCAGCGCATCCGACGGCGACGGTGGCCTGGCCACCTACGACCCCGGCTTCGTCAACACCGCGTCCTGCCGTTCCTCCGTCACCTTCATCGACGGCGACAAGGGCATCCTGGAGTACCGCGGGTACCCGATCGAGCAGCTCGCCGAGCAGTCGAACTACCTCGAGGTGGCTTACCTGCTGGTGAACGGCAAGCTGCCGAACAAGGCGGAGTACGAGGCCTGGGCGCACGACGTGACGTATCACACGTTCGTGCACGAGAACCTGAAGACCTTCATGCAGGGCTTCCGGTACGACGCGCACCCGATGGGCATGCTGCTGGCCTCGGTCGGCGCGCTGTCCACGTTCTACCCCGAGTCGCGCAACATCTTCGACGAGGAGTCCCGGGCGCTGCAGATCCGGCGGCTGATCGCAAAGATGCCGACGCTCGGCGCGTTCGCGTTCCGGCACGCCCAGGGCAAGCCGTACGTGTACCCGGACAACGAGCTCAGCTACACGGCGAACTTCCTGTCGATGCTGTTCAAGATGAGCGAGCCGAAGTACGCCGCCGACGACCGCCTGGTGCGGGCGCTGGAGATCCTGTTCATCCTGCACGCCGACCACGAGCAGAACGCCTCCACGAACGCGGTCCGCGCGATCGGCTCGACCCAGGTCGACCCGTACACCGCGGTGGCCGGCGGGATCGGCGCGCTCTACGGCCCGCTGCACGGCGGCGCCAACGAGGCGGTGCTGAAGATGCTCCGCCGGATCGGCTCGGTCGACAATGTGCCGTCGTTCATCGAGGGCGTGAAGAACGGCGAAGAGCGGCTGATGGGCTTCGGCCACCGGGTCTACAAGAACTACGACCCGCGGGCGAAGATCATCAAGAAGGCCGCCGACGACGTCTTCGAGGTCACCGGGATCAACCCGCTGCTGAAGATCGCCGTCGAGCTGGAGAAGATCGCGCTGGAGGACGAGTACTTCGTCTCCCGCAAGCTCTACCCGAACGTCGACTTCTACTCCGGCCTGATCTACGAGGCGCTGCAGTTCCCGCCGGACATGTTCACTGTGCTGTTCGCGATCCCGCGGACCTCCGGCTGGCTGGCGCAGTGGCTGGAGATGCTCGGCGACGGCGACCAGAAGATCGCCCGGCCGAAGCAGATCTACACCGGCGCGCGAGGCGTCCAGTACGTCCCGATGGGCGACCGCTGACCCCGGAAGAAGATCTAGAGCAGCCGCCGCGAAACGGACACCGTTTCGCGGCGGCTGTTCTTTTGTGGCCGCGCCCGGATACCAGGGATGCGTCTGGGTACCGGTCACCTACATCAGCAGCAAGGTGCGGGCCTCGCCTCTCTTGCCCTGATCAAGACTTGGAGCGGCGATGCCTGGTCTCACAGTTCAACGTAAAGCCCCTACCGTGGATTTACAGGCTCAGTTGATCGGAACCCTCGGGATCGACACCTCAACAAACTGCCTGGTAGTCCGCACCGTCATGAGCACTCCTGCCGTCCCCGACAGACTCGTCGACATCGATGTCGCCTGGCCTCCAGGCTGGAGTGTCGCACTCCGTGACGGCTCACTCGCCCTGGTTGATGCAACTGGACAGGTGGCCTGCCGGCCAGGCGACGAGATAGCCGTCGGTGGAGGCTTCGTAGACACAACCCGGATCGGCGTCGTCTCGTGCACAGGCCAGGAGCGGATATTCCAGGCATCCGGGCTCACACGCGTTTGAGCGTTGCTTGTCGACAAGGATGCCCGCCGCGGAGCGGTGTCGTTGGAAACGGCCCCGGGCGGACGATGGGTCGCGGTCCGGGGCCGTTCGGCGCCTCTGCGGACTAGGACGCGGCCGGCGCCTCGGCCGGTTCCCGGAGGTGCGCGACGAGTTGGTCCACCTGACCGCGGGCGCGGATCATCGCCAGGTGGTCGATGTAGTCCCGGGACTCCACGATCAGCCCGTCCCGCACCCGCAGTACGAAGATCGCCGGCACCCGGAACGGCTCGCCGGTCGCCACGATCGTCCCGGCGTACTCGAACTCGGCCACGATCACCTCGGGGTCGGTGGTTTCGTGCACCCGGAGGTTGTCCGGCTGGAAGCGCACCACCTCGGTGACCCGCGGGCCGACCCCGCCGAAGTGCTTGCGGAGCGCGTCCCGGCTGAGCAGCGGGTGGTCGCCGTACGGGTTCATCGGGTGCCGGACGTCGGTCTGCTCGGCGTACAGCTCGGGCAGGACGGCGAAGTCGCGGTCGGCGACGCCGTGCACCAGCTTCAGGAAGACCTCTTCAGGAGTCATCGGGTTCCTCACAAGATAAGCGGAGTGACGACTTCGAATATATGGAGTCACAACTTCGTTTACAACCTCTTGAGAGTTCCTGGCGTCTTCTAGGCTGAGGTGCGACGGAGGGGAGCTGGGGTGCGGGCAGACGCGCGGGACAATCGGGCCAGGATCATGACGGCCGCGGACGACGTCTTCGGGCAGTCGCCGGGGGCGTCCACCGACGACGTGGCCAGGCTGGCCGGGGTCGGGATCGCGACCGTGTTCCGGCACTTCGCGACCAAGACCGAACTGCTCGAGGCCGTCCTGACGCTGCGCCTGGAGCGGATCCGCGACCGGGCCCTGGAGCTGGCTGGGAGCGACGACCCAGGTCCGGCGTTCTTCGAGTTCTTCACGCAGGTCGTGTCCGAGTCCGCGTCGAAGCTCGCGATCGCCGAAGCGCTGACCGCGGCGGGGGCGGCGGCCGGCGAAGAGGCGCGGGAGGCCGGTCGCGGGATGCGGGAGGCGTTCAGCGGGTTGCTGACCGCGGCCCAGAAAGCCGGCGCGGTCCGTGCCGATGCGGAGATGCCCGAGGTGTACGCGTTGCTGATCGGCGCGTCCCGCGGCGCGACCGCGGCCAAGCTCGACCCCGAGACCCGCGACCGGATGCTCGCGCTGATCTACGACGGCCTGAAGCCTCGCCGGTGAAACGCGTCCTCAAGATCGTCGTTGCCCTGCTGCTGCTCCTGATCCTCCCGCTCGGGGCCTACGCGATCTCATTGCGCGTGCAGTACGCCGGCGACCCGTCCGCCCGGACCCGCAACCAGGACGCGATCTGGCTCGGTCACGCCTGGGTCGACGGCCGGAAGACCGCCGCCGACGTGACCGCGCTGGCGCAACGGTTGCAGGGCACCGGCATCCGCGATCTCTACGTGCACACCGGTCCGCTGGAACACGACGGCTCGTTGCCGTTGGCAAAGGTTTCTCCGAAGGCGCGCTGGTTCGTCGAGGCGGTGCATGCCGCGGCTCCCGCCGTACGAGTGCAGGCCTGGCTCGGTGACGTCGTACAGCCGGGCAAGGACCCCGGTATGAACCTCGATGATTCGGCCGTCCGTCAGCGGGTCGTCGCGTCGGCGTCCACCGTTCTGCAGCAGGGGTTTCAAGGCATCCACTACGACTTCGAGCCGGTGCGGTCCGGGTCGAAGGGCTACCTGGCCGTGCTGGACGAGACCCGTGCGTTGGGTACGACGTTGTCGGTCGCGGCGGCGCAGATCGACCCGCTCTGGTACCTGCACGCGATCCCTGTCGACAAGTGGTGGTCGCAGGACTACTTCCGCCAGGTCGCGGAACGGGTCAACCAGGTCGCAGTCATGTCCTACGACACCGCGCAGCCGCTGGAGTCCTTGTACGGCGGGTACGTCGCCAAGCAGACCAAGCTGGCGCTGGAGGTCACCCCACCGGCCACGGACCTCCTCATGGGCCTCCCGGCGTACTGGGAGAACAACCCGAGCCATTGGGGCAACGCGGAGACCGTCAGCGCGGCAGTCCGCGGCGCACGCCTCGGTCTGGGCGACTCGCCTCGTCAGAACTTCGGTCTGGCCTTGTACGTCGACTTCGCGGCCACCGACGAACACTGGGCGGCGTACCGCGACGGCTGGTGCGTGGCGCCTTAGAACGGGTTCCAGCGGCTCAGTAACAGGATGAGTGCGCAGATGGCCACGTAGACCGCGTTGATCAGCAGGACCGGTGAGAACCGGCGAGCGATGGGCTCCTCCGGCAGGCCGGTGTGCGAACGCAGACGGAGCGCCTCGAACACGGCTGCGACCTTGGGCAGGTCCCTGTTCGCGATACCGCCGACAACGTGCCAGTCGTCACCTGCCTCCAGGCTGAGCCCCTCGTCCTCGACCTCGACCGCCTCCACGGCCCGCCACGACAGGCGCCGCTCGAACCAGCCGGTGCGAATCCACAGGTCGGTGGCAGTCGCAGTCACCCGGAAGAACGCACGTGAGCCGAGCGAGTGCACCAGCTGCGCACCGACGGCCGTCGCCATCAAGGCGGGGAACCATTCGCCCCAGTTCGCAAGGGTCCCGACTGCAACCGGCCCAACCACCAGTACGCCGATCAGCGCCGGCAGGCTCCACCAGGACCGAGCCTGCAGCGGTACCTCCCACGGCAGCGTCGGCACCTCCAGCGCCGGATCTACGCTCGGCTTGGACGGCTTGCTGCTGTCTGGGTCCTGCTCTGCCAGGCCTTGCGTGGACTCGGCACGCCACGGCATGCTCCGCGGGGCCCGGAACGGGCTGACCGGCCGGAGCACCTGATCACCGAGCACGAGCGTCGGCCAGCCGCCCTCAGCCAGGTCACCGACCAGCAGTGCGTCGCCGCGGTACCGCTTGAGTGTTTCCGCCCACTCCCGCTTGAGCTTCGCCGGTGCGTCGTCTTCGTCCTCGTCGAGAGCACTGAAGGCGTCGAACAACCGCAGGTCGCTCTCCTCGTCGTCCAGATCGGTCTCGAGAAAGCCCAGCAGGACCGCGCCGTCCGCCGACCGGACCGCGAACGCAGAGGAGATGTCCGGCGCGATCCGGACCGGCAGGGCCTGTCCGTTCCAGGACCTGCGCGGACGGGCTCTGCGGAGCCGGATGTCGCGCAGCAGAAACAGGACGGCCAGCACCCAGGCGCCACCGGCCACCGTGTACCAAGGGGTGTAGTCGGCGAGCTCTGCGCGCAGCCGGAGCCAGTCCGGGTCCGCAGGGTCGACGAGGACCGGGACGTCCGCTCCGGTGTCGTAGTCGTCCACCACGGTCACGGTGTGACTGCTGCCGCTGGGCAGCTGCAGAACGAGGTCTCCGTCCTTGTTCATGCCCTTCACGACAGCGGTCTGCTCGACGGCACGTCGTAGATGCGTTTCCTCGCGCTGGTCCTGCCAGTGCATCAGACCGAGCGCGGCTGCGCCCACCAGCACCAGACCGCCCGCCACGAGGAGTCTGCTGGTCACACCGATCGTTGCTGCAGCCGGCACCTGCACCTGCTGTCGTGGCATCCGCGCAGCCAGGGACCGTTGTCTACTGCGGCTCGTGAAGCTCCAGAGGAGCAGTACGGCGCACAGGACGCCGTACACGCTCCAGCCGATCCGCGCTGAGGTGATGTCGTCGTACCGGAGGTCTAGGACCATGAACAGCACACCGGCAACCGCTGCGACGATCGGCCGCCACCACAGCAGGACGAGGGACGCGAAGCAGGCGATCATCGCCAGTGAGAACGTCCGGTCCGGGCCGCAGACCCTGGGGTCGTCGATCGAGCAGCCGCCCGTGTCACCGGCGACCGACGCCACGATCGCCCCGAGCCAGACAACCGGCAGGAGCCAGCGGTAGAGCCAGCTCGGAACGACTGTGCCGGCCCAGCGGGCAGCCAGATCGCCTGTCATCGCAGTCCCCCTCCACGGTGTGGAAGAACTGTAAGGCTCAGCGAGCGCGTTGGACGCGACCTTCGTCCCAGACCGGCTCGTCGGGTTCGTAGACCGAGCCGTCGGCGCCGAAGACCAGGTAGCGGTCGAAGCCCCGGGCGAACCAGCGGTCGTGGGTCACTGCGAGGACGGTGCCGTCGAACGAGTCGAGGCCCTCTTCCAGCGCTTCGGCCGACTCGACGTCCAGGTTGTCGGTGGGCTCGTCGAGGAGCAGCAGGGTCGCACCGGACAGCTCCAGGAGGAGGATCTGGAAGCGGGCCTGCTGACCGCCTGACAGGCTGTCGAAGGTCTGCTCGGCCGCGTGCGCCAGCTCGTACCGGTCCAGCTTCCGCGACGCCAGCTCGCGCCCCATACCGTCACGGTGGTCGTCACCGCGGTGCAGGATCTCCAGCAACGTCCGACCGACCAGCTCCGGGTGCTCGTGGGTCTGCGCGAACCAGCCGGGCCGCACGCGCGCACCGAGCTTGGCGTTGCCGGTGTGCGCCACAGACGGGATCTGTACGTCGCCAACAGGCTGGTGCTCCACATCCGGATCCGAACCACCGTTGGCGAGCAGCCGCAGGAAGTGCGATTTCCCGGACCCGTTGGACCCCAGTACGGCGACGCGTTCGCCGTACCAGACCTCTAGGTCGAAGGGCTTCATCAGCCCGGTCAGCTCGAGTGCAGTGCACACCACGGCCCGCTTGCCGGTGCGGCCGCCGGTCAGGCGCATGCTGACCTTCTGCTCGCGCGGCAAGGCCTGCGGCGGACCAGCCTCCTCGAACTTGCGCAGCCGCGTCTGCGCGGCCCGGTAGCGCGAAGCCATGTCGGAGTTGTACGCCGCCTTCTGCTTGTACATGAGCATCTGTGCGCGCAGCTTGGCGTGCTCCTCGTCCCAGCGCTTGCGCAGCTCCTCGAAACGCTCGAACCGGTGCCGCCGGGCCTCGTGGTACGTCGCGAACCCGCCGCCGTGCGTCCACGCGGTATTACCCGCCGCACCGAGCTCCACGGTGACAATCCGAGTAGCGGTGTTGGCCAGCAGCTCCCGGTCGTGGCTGATGTACAGCACGGTCTTGTCGGAGCTACGCAGCTGCTCCTCCAGCCACCGCTTCCCCGGTACGTCGAGGTAGTTGTCCGGCTCGTCCAGCATCAGTACTTCGTCCGGCCCGCGCAGCAACGCCTCCAGCACCAGTCGCTTCTGCTCACCACCGGACAGCGTCTTCACCTCACGCCAGCGACAGCGGTCGAACGGTACGCCGAGTGCGGCCGTCGTACAGACGTCCCAGAGGACCTCCGCGTCGTACCCACCGACCTCGCCCCAGTCCGCCACAGCCTGCGCATACCGGAGCTGGGTCTTCTCGTCGTCCGCCTCCATCATCTTCTGCTCGGCCTTGTCCAGCTTGGCCGCGGCCTGCTGGATCGCCTCTGGCGCCACACCGAGCAGCAGGTCGCGCACGGTCGACGCGTCGCGCACCGAGCCGACGAACTGCCGCATCACACCCAGCCCACCGGACCGGGAGATGCTGCCGCTGTGCGGTTTCAGGTCGCCGGCGACGATCCTGGTGAGGGTGGTCTTGCCCGAACCGTTCGCCCCGACCAGCGCAACCTTCGCGCCGTCCCCGACACGGAACGTGACGTCGTCCAGCAGCACCCGCCCATCCGGCAGCTCGAACCCCACACCGGCGACATCCACGTGACCCATCCCCCCAGTCTGACGGCCCCGGCAACCCCCACGCGACCAGTTATCGTGGCGCGCGTGACGACATCTGTCGGCCCGGAGATCCTGCCCGGCACCCGCGAGTACCAATGGGTGGCCGCCATCGTGGACGCAGTAGAACGCCGCACCGGCCGCCCCTCCTCCTGGAACCGCCAGCTGTTCGAGGAGCTCGGCGACACAACCGGGACGGCGCAGATCGACGGACCGATGACGATCCGCCGGGACGTCATCGACGCGGTGATGCACGCGTACGACGCGACCGGGCCGCTGAGCCTCAAGGAAACCGGCGCGGCCCGGGTCGGCGCGATGCACGTGGTCCACGAGACCGATCACCACCAGAACTCGGTGGGCGACGAGACCGCGCCGGACGCCGTGGCCTACACGTCGCCGGAGGGCGTGGCCCTGACCGAGGGGCTCGCGGACATCAACCGGGACCGGGTCGTCAACCAGGTCATCGAAGACATCGGCATGGACAAAGCGGTTCCGCGGATCAACAACCTGACGGCCAGGACCTTCTACGCCGGGTATCAGACCGGCGTACAGGGTGTGCTGGACGGCCTGCAGCAGATCAGCGGCCGGTCGCCGGAAGAGGTCCTGGCCGCTGTCGACCGGGCGCCGTTCGCGCAGCGGTACAACGCGATGGCCGACGTGGTGATCGACTCGCGGCTGGACGGTTTGATGCCGCCGGAGCACCGGTCGCAGATCCGCCTCCGGCTGACCCGGCCGCTGCGCGAGGAGCTTGCGAAGCTCGCGGACTACGACCCGAAGACCGACCTCCCGAACGAGCTGTCGGACCAGGCGGGCGGTCTAGCCGGGACAGCTGTGCAACGCCTGGAAAGCGAGCTGGCCGACATCGAACGCCACTACCAGCGGCACGGCGACAACCCGCCACGGATGCCGATGTCGCCCGAGCAGCGGGGCCTCGTCGAGCGGATCGAAACCCACTACGGCCGCCCGTCCACTCTGGAAACCGACCACCTACGCCAGTTCCTCACTGCCCATTCGACCGCCTCCGTCCGACCCACGCCGGCAGCAGCCGCACCAACCACCGGCCCAGCAACAGTTGCGGCCGACGCTGGGCGTGGAGCAGCAGCTGCCGCAGGAGGAGGAGCCGCAGCCGGGGGTGGGGCTGCAGCTGGAGGAGGTGCTGCTGCCGGAGGTGGGGCTGCGGCTGGAGCCGGGGCTGCGGCTGGAGGTGCTGCCGCGAGTGGTGCAGCTGCCGGGGTGGCCTGGGGTGGGTGGCGTGCTGACAGGTCTCGCCCGGGCGGTAGTCGACCCTTTGGAAAGGAATGATCGGCAGGGATGGACGCCTATCGTGAAGCGCAGCGGATGTACGCCGAAGTCATGATGTCGACTGCCTCCGGGCAGGAGCTGGTCGCCGAGCTCGAGCGGACGCTCCAGCGGATCGGTGAACTGCTGCCACAAGCGGCGCCGGAGCAGCGTTCCGCCCTACTGCTGATGAACAGCTCGCTCGCGGAACGGCTTGCCGGGCTGCCGAAGGAGAGCCGATGAACGAGGTCCTCGAGCGCGGACCGGAGATCCCCGCCGGTACCTGGGAGCACGACTGGGTCTCGTCGGTCGTCGCCAAGGCCGCGGAGTACGCCGGCCGGCCCTCCCGCTGGAACGGGAAGCTGTACGAGCAGCCCGGACCGGTCGCAGGCATCTGCCTTCCTGACGGCAGCATGACGATCAGCCGCGAACACGTGCTCGACCCGGCCCGCCCCGCCTACACCTCAGATCGAACACTGACTCACGACGAGCGGTTCGCGGCGGCAAGCGCGACCACGATGGCGGTGTTCAATGCACGGCTCTCGATGTCCGAGGTAGGGGACGACAGCGTGCCGGGCGCGACACCGATCCAGTCGCTCGAGGACGTCGCGCTCGAGAACGCACGGTGCGACCAGTTCAGCCGGGAGTACAGCGGCCGGATCGCCGAGAGCATGACCGAACAGTCGCTGCCCTTGGGCGCTCAGGCTCCGGCGTTCCCGGCATACTCGGCGGCCACGGACCGGCTGATGTACTCGCTGGGCGGCGACCTCGGGATGAATCGCGACCAGCTCGGCGACCTCATCGACAGCACCGCGCGGACGCAGCGGTTCAACGCGATCGCCGACCGGGCGCTCGACCGTCAGGTGGGCGGGCTGATCCCGGAGTCGCACCGCGCCCAACTGCGCGAGGACCTGACCGGGCCGCTCCGCCGCGGACTCGGCGGCCTCACGATGACGGAGATGAGCGAACTCACGAACCCCGGGTCGAAACAGAGGTGGGGCTGGGACTCGGGACAGGTGACCGCGACGGAGTTCGGCTCGAACCTGGACGACATCACGGACCATTACGAGTCCTGGAACGCGGAGCACCCGGACATCGAGCCGCCGGAGCTGCCGGACTCGCTGCGCGACACGTTCCGCGACCGCGAGGAAGCGACCCGGCAGGACTGGGCCAGTAAGGGCTGGCCGGCGCAGCGACCGGTCGCGGGGCGCGAGAAGGAGTACTACGAGCGGCTGCCGGAGCAGCTGTACCCGAACGCGCGCGAGCAGGAGATCGCCAAGCTGCAGCAGTTCCTTTGGTCGCACACGGCGCCGAGCCAGCGCAATGACTCGGCAGTCGACGCCGGCGGGCGGCCCGACAACGTCCGGCAGATCGGCTCGGCCCGCAAGCCCGACCGCGGGATCGAGTGAGCTACCAGTCCTTGAGAGCGCTCAGGTAGGTGCCGCCGGACGGGCGGACAGTGCCCGTCATGAACAGCTTCAGCGGCGCGGAGTACAGCCCGTAGACGTGGCTACCGGTGAAGAAGCCGGCCGACGTACACCCGTCGTACACGACCCAGATCTCCTTGACCCCGGCTGCGGTGGTGAAGCGGAGCGCGATCGCCTCGGACGGCTTGGCAGCCTGCGGAGCGCACTTGAACACCGGCAGGCCCGGGTTCCGCTCCGGGAGCACCTTGATCGCGTCAACCACCTGCTGCGCAACGGCAGCGTCGAACTCCTGCTGTCCGAGCAGACCGCCCTGGCCCGTGCTGTAACGGCACGCGCGCAGACCGGTCACCTGAGTGCTCAGGTCGAGCCCGGTCCCTGTCGGTACGTCGTTCGGCGCCGCGGCCTGCTGGATCGGGTGCTGGACCGGACAGCTTGCCTTCTCGGACTCGGAGTTCGGCACTATGCCCTGTGAGGGCCGCTCCGCTGAGGCAGCCTTGCCCTCGGAAGCAGAGTCACTGCTGGTGGCGACTGGTGACTCACCACCAAGCAGCCCCCACACACCACCAACGGCCGCAACCACCAGCACTGCACCAGCAGCCATCGACAACGCCTGCCGGCGGCGGTGCACCCGTCGACGTGCTTCACGCGCCAGACCGGTCTTCTCCATCCCCTGGGCGCCCGCGTGGTCCTGGAACGCAGAGGTGATCTTGGGGCCGAGCTCCTGCTCAGGGTCGTGCTGCTCAGGCATCCTCGGCTCCTTCCGTGCTCAGTGTGGTCTTCAACGCGGCCAGTGCTCGGTGTACGTGCGACCGCGCAGTCGCCTCCGCGCAGTGCAGCAGCTGGGCGATCTCGGCGTACGACAGCTCCTCGTAGAACCGCAGTACGACGGCAGCTCGCTGCTTGTCCGGGAGCGTCGCGCACAGGTCCCAGATGGCATCCGCCTCCGCGCGGGCCGCCGTACCGTCCGAAACGGCGCGCGCCGTGCGCACCGGGTCGTCGACCGGCGACTCCCGCCGGCGGAACCGCCGCCACCAGGAGATGTGCGCGTTCACCACCATCCGCTTCACGTACGCCTCGGGGTCGTCGGCACGGCTCACCCGGCCCCACCGCGCGCACGCCGTCGTCAGAGCGTCCTGTACGGCGTCCTCGGCCAGGGTCGAGTCGCCCGTGAGGACATACGCGAACCGCAGCAGGGCATCCGCCTTCTCGGTGACCCACGCCTCGAAGTCGAGCGGCCCCGTCCGAACCTCAGCTGCCGCCAAGACTGCCTCCATACCCCTCAGGACGCCCGTGTGCCGCTGTCCGTTGCAGTACGACACGGTCCGGCCGAGGTCACCGAGCCAACCGACCGTTGTCTCCGCCACCGCGCTCGTCACGAGACGCACCCTGTCCCCGATGCGGCCGCTGCTCACCCTCAGCTTGGGAGTGCGCCTCGACCACAGGCACAGAAATACCAGACGCAGGGCTCTGCTCAGCCTGCAACCGCACCGCAAACTGCTCCCAGTCATGCCCCTGCCGCGGATCCGGAGCATGCCGAGGCGTCGGGTTCACCACTTGCGGCGGTTGCTGCGGCTGCTGCGGCTGCTGCGGCAACTGCTGGGGCGTCTGCTGATGCGGTGCGTGCTGCGGCGGCGGGACCTGCTGCTGACCCACTGCCCGCGGCCCACCCTGCACCCCCGCCGCCCACCGCGTGTCCTGCGAACCAGCCACCGCCTGCTGCTGCGCCCACGACGTCTGCTGGGGATGCTGCGGTTGCTGGGGATGCTGGCTCGGTTGCTGGGGATGCTGAGGTAGGTGCTCTGGTTGCGCGGGTTGCGCGGGTTGCGCGGGTTGCGCGGGTTGCTGGGGCTGCTGGGCCCAAACCTGCCCCGGTTGCTGCGGCTGCTGCGGCTGCTGCGGCTGAGCCTGCTGGGGTCGAACGGCTTGTTGCCCAGTCTGCTGCGCCCACGGCGGCTGCTGCGGCTGCTGCTGCGTCGCCTGCTCCTGCCACGACTGGGCCACATGCTGCTGATGCGGAGCATGCCGCGGCGGCGGAGGCATCTGCTTCGGCTGCTGCGGTTGGGTGGGTTGCTGCGGCTGCTGCTGAGCCTGCTGGGGCCGAACAGCTTGCTGCCCAGACGGCTGCTGGGGCTGCTGGCTCGGTTGCTGGCCCCAGCCCCGTCCCGCTTGCTGAGTCTGCTGCGCTGGTTGCTGGGGCTGCTGCTGCCAGACCTGGTTCGGGTGTTGTGTGGGTTGCTGCGGAACGGCTTGTGGTTGCTGGGCCGGTTGCTGGGCGGCTTGGGCTCTGGCGGCTTCGGCTTGGGCTTTTTGGGTGGCTAGGCGTTGGTGCTCGGCTATTTTGGGCGCGGCTGTTTGGTGGAGTTTGGCCAGGAGGCGATTGCCCTCCGGGGTGGCCATCAGGGGCATCGCCTTGAAGTGGTCCTTGAGCGGCCGGCTGGCGAGGGCGGCGAGCCTGTTGTAGCCGCGGACGAAGTGGTTGACCTCCCGGTCGGTCCACGGCCGGTTCCGCTCGGTCTCGATGGCCCAGCGGCTCGACCCGAGCTGGTGCCGCCAGACGCCGTTCTTCTGCTCGTTCGTGAACACCGGCTCGGCCTCGCCCCGCCGGTACACGTGCACGGCATCGGCGGCCCCCTCCGCCTCGATCGCATCAGCCGTGTCCAGCATGTCCCGGTAGAGCTGATCGTGCTGCGCCGCATCGATCCACCGCCCGTACCCGACCTCCTGCCGGCTGTCGTTGAACCGCTCCATGATCCCGAGCTGGCTCTGCGACTCGTGCACCGCGGCGAACGCGACCTCGACCCGGTACCCCTTCTCCTGGAACGACCGCATCAGCTCGAGGTTGCCGATCGGGTACGGCACGACGACGTCCATCCGCCGTTCCTGCACGTCGTGCAGCGCCCACCCACGCCACTGCGCCGCGTCCTCCGCGTGGCCCACCGTCGCGCTGTAGTCGTCGTCGAGCGCCGCACCCGCATACTCGGGGTGCTTCTCGAGCAGCTCGTCGTGGTCGAGGACGTACGCCTTCTTCAGACCGAGGCGATCCATCGCCGCCGCCTGCATGGTCGTCTTGCCCGCGCCGGGCTGCCCGATGATGAACAGCACAGTGGGCTGCTGCCGCCACGGCGGGCGCCCGCGGCCGTGCTGGGCGAGTCCAGGCCGGATCCGCCGCTGGTAGAACTCCCCCAGCTTCTCCTTCGACAGCCGGCTCATTGCTGACCGGCGCGGACCCGGGCGAGTAGTTCGGGGAACTCCGCGTTGATCCGCGCGATCTCGGCCTTGTCGTCGGGCGACAGACCGCGCCGCAGCTCCTCGTACCCGGCCGACACGTCCGCCAGCCGATCGGCCTCGGCGTCGTCACCGGCGTCGTCGGCGACACCGATGCGGGCGCTGTACGCCGCAATCACCGCACCGATGCGATTCCGCGCAGCCTCGAACGCCCGCTCGTCGTCGAACGACCAGTGCGGGTCCGGCTCCGTGCTCCCCGTTTCTGTCATCCCCGCGACGATATCCCGGACATGGATGCCTAAGGCAAATTAATCCCGGCGGGCCCGCAGGACCCGAAAACCCTTGGCGCTGCCCGTCCGCTCACATGGATAGCCCTGCTCGGTCATCCACCGCTGCAGGGAGTCACCACCCAGATTCTTTCCGACAACGAACCGGGCGGTCCCACCCGGCGCGAGACGTCCCAGCCAGCGCAGCAGCATCTTGTGGAGTTCGGGTTTGCCGATGTGGATCGCCGGGTTCGACCAGATCTCGTCGAACCGCACATCCTCGGGTACGTCGTCCGGCAGCACCGCCCGCACCCGGTCCGCGACCCCCGCGGCCTTGGCGTTCTCCGCCGTCAGCTCGAGCGCGCGCGTGTTCACGTCGACCGCCCACACCGTTGCCTCCGGCACCTCCACCGCGAGTGCACACGCGATCGGCCCGTAGCCGGTTCCCAGGTCGAGGAACGTCCCGGCCTTACGCGGCGGCTCCACCTCCCGCAGCAACACCGCCGTACCGATGTCCAGCCGGTCCCGCGAGAACACTCCGGTCGCGGTGGTGAACGTGTACTCCCGTCCCCAGATCCGGGCCTCGACGGTACGTCGTACGTCCGCAGAGCCAGGCTCCGCCGAGAAGTAGTGGTCAGCCACGCTGGTGCACCTCTCCCCTGACCTGACGGGCCTGCAATGCCCGTGCGGCCAGCTCGTCGTCGGCGGGATAGCGCACTTCCTCCAGGGTCAGCCCGTGCGCCGGCAGGACCGACACAGCCGAGTCCCGCACCTTCCCAGCCAGTACTGCGGCCGGCCACTCGACGTCCCGACGTCCGTCGCCCACGGGGATCATCGACCCCACCAGTGCCCGCACCATCGAGTGACAGAAGGCATCTGCGATCACAGTGCCCTCCAGCTGCCCTACACCGGTCCGCTGCCACGAGAACTCCAGCAGCGCGCGCACCGTGCTGGCGCCTTCCCGCTTCTTGCAGAACGCCGCGAAGTCGTGCTCTCCGAGCAGACCGGTCGCGGCAGCGTTCATACGATCCACATCCATCGGCCGCCCCACCCGCAGGACATGTCCGCGGGTGAGCGGGTCCCAGCCGGCCGGGTCGTCGCACAGCCGGTACACGTACCGCCGGGCCAGGGCGGAGAACCGGGCGTCAAAGCCCTCAGGAGCCGCCGTGACGGCCGTGACAGCTACATCCTCGGGCAGGACGCCGTTCAGTCCTCTCAAGAGCCTCAGCGGGTCCACAGCGCCTTCGACGTCGACGTGGGTGACCTGTCCCCGGGCGTGGACGCCCGTGTCGGTCCGGCCGGCACACGTCACGGTCACCGGCTCCGGCAGTCGCAGTACGACGCGGACCGCCTCTTCGAGCTCCCCCTGCACGGTACGGAGACCCTCCTGACGGGCCCACCCGTGAAAGGCCGCTCCGTCGTACCTCAGGTCAATCCGCCAACGCACACGCCAATCTAACGCAGCAGAGCCCCCTCACCGCGCGGTGAGGGGGCTCTGAAGGAGTACTTACTTGTCGTCGTCCTCGGTCTCGCCGGCCTTGGCGAAGCCCGCGGCCTCGGCGTCAGCCTCGGTCTTGAACCAGACCTCGGCGACCGTCTGGTCGTACCACGGCGACTCGGTGGTGTGGTACTTCATCGAGTTCTCGTTGCCCTTGATGGTGAAGCCCTCGGGCGCAGAGCCGTCCTCGAGCGGGGCAGCGGAGTTGTCGAACTTGCCGGCCACGACGTCCTGAACCGGCGCGTCCTCGACCTTGTCCTCGACCTTGGTCTCGGCAGCCTTCTTGGCCGGAGCCTTCTTGGCAGCGGTCTTCTTCGCCTTCGGCGAGTCCGACAGCGCCTCGACCAGCTCGATCTTCACCATCGGGGCGTTGTCGCCCTTGCGCGGGCCGAGCTTGGTGATCCGGGTGTAGCCACCCGGGCGGTCGGCGTACCGCTCGCCGATCTCGGTGAAGAGCACGTGCACGACGCTCTTGTCCTTGATCCGCTTCATCACCTGGCGGCGCGAGTTGAGGTCACCACGCTTGGCCTTGGTGATCATCTGCTCCGCCAGCGGCTGCAGGCGCTTGGCCTTGGCCGCGGTGGTGGTGATGGCGCCGTGCTCGAACAGCGACGTCGCGAGGTTGCTGAGGATCAGCTTCTCGTGCGCCGGGCTGCCGCCCAGCCGGGCACCCTTGGTGGGGGTAGGCATCTCATTACTCCAGGAATCTCAGGCCCGTCGGGCCGTTGAGGGTAGGGCCCGACGGGCCTTGGTCAGCTCAGTACTGCTCGGTCTCGGCGAAGCTCTCGTCCTCGTCGTCCGCCTCGTTGCCGTAGGCACCGGACGCGGCGCGCAGGTCGAACCCGGGCGGGGAGTCCTTCAGCGACAGTTGCATCTCGGCGAGCTTCAGCTTGACCTCGTCGATCGACTTGGAGCCGAAGTTCCGGATGTCCAGCAGGTCCTGCTCGCTGCGCGAGATCAGCTCACCCACGGTGTGGATGCCCTCGCGCTTCAGGCAGTTGTACGACCGGACGGTCAGCTGCAGGTCCTCGACCGGCAGCGCCAGGTCGGCGGCCATCTGCTCGTCGACCGGGGACGGGCCGATGTCGATGCCCTCGGCCTCGACGTTCAGCTCGCGAGCCAGACCGAACAGCTCGACCAGGGTCTTACCGGCCGACGCGACGGCGTCGCGGGGCAGCATCGACGGCTTGGTCTCGACGTCGACCACGAGGCGGTCGAAGTCGGTGCGCTGCTCGACACGGGTCGCCTCGACCTTGTAGGTGACCTTGAGGACCGGCGAGTAGATCGAGTCGACCGGCATCCGGCCGATCTCGGCGTCGGCGGACTTGTTCTGTACGGCGGACACGTAGCCGCGGCCCCGCTCGACGACCAGCTCCATCTCGAGCCGGCCCTTCTCGTTCAGGGTGGCGATCTTCAGGTCCGGGTTGTGCACCTCGACACCGGCCGGCGGCGCGATGTCGGCGGCGGTGACGTCACCGGGGCCCTGCTTGCGCAGGTACATGGTGACCGGCTCGTCGTGCTCGGAGGAGACGACCAGGTCCTTCAGGTTCAGGATCAGCTGGGTGGCGTCTTCCTTGACCCCGGCAACGGTGGAGAACTCGTGCAGAACTCCGTCGATCTTGATGCTGGTGACTGCAGCCCCCGGGATGGAGGACAGCAGGGTCCGGCGGATCGAGTTGCCGAGGGTGTAACCGAAGCCCGGCTCCAGCGGCTCGATCACGAACCGCGAGCGGTACTCGTCGACGACCTCTTCGGTCAGGGTGGGGCGTTGTGCGATAAGCACTTCTGTCTTCTTTCTGTTCCGCGACGACCACTATTTGAGGTCGCGAAGGAAGAACACACCGATCCGGCCGGCGGCCCGGAGGCCGCCGGCCGGAGCCGGGTCAGTTCTTCGAGTAGAGCTCGACGATCAGGTGCTCGGCGACCTGGGTGTCGATCTGCTGCCGGGTGGGCAGCTGGTGGACGAGGATCCGCAGCCTTTCGGGCATCACCTCGAGCCATGCCGGTACGACGCGCTCGCTGTGCGTCTCCCGGGCGATGATGAACGGCGTCGTCTCGACCGACTTCTGCTTGACATCGATGATGTCGTGCGCGGCCACGCGGTACGACGGGATGTTCACCTTGCGGCCGTTCACGGTGAAGTGACCGTGGACGACGAGCTGACGGGCCTGCCGACGCGTCCGGGCCAGGCCGGAGCGGTAGACCACGTTGTCCAGGCGGGACTCGAGGATCTGCAGCAGGTTGTCACCGGTCTTGCCGGAGCGCCGCGAGGCCTCCTCGTAGTACCGGCGGAACTGCTTCTCGAGGACGCCGTACGAGTAACGCGCCTTCTGCTTCTCGCGCAGCTGGAGCAGGTACTCGCTCTCCTTCGGGCGGCCGCGGCCGTGCATACCCGGCGGGTACGGACGACGCTCGAACGCCTTGTCGCCACCGACGAGGTCGACCCCGAGACGGCGCGACTTCTTGGTCATAGGTCCGGTGTAACGGGCCATGGTTCGCTACCTTCCTCTCTCTGGGATCAGACCCGGCGCCGCTTCGGCGGGCGGCATCCGTTGTGGGCGACTGGGGTGACGTCCTGGATGGTGCCGACCTCGAGGCCGACCGCACCCAGTGAACGGATCGCGGTCTCACGGCCGGAGCCGGGACCCTTGACGAACACGTCGATCTTGCGCATGCCGTGCTCCATCGCCCGGCGCCCGGCGGCCTCGGCGGCCATCTGCGCGGCGAACGGGGTCGACTTACGTGAACCCTTGAAGCCGACGGTGCCCGCGGAAGCCCACGAGATGACCGCGCCGGTCGGGTCGGTGATCGTCACGATCGTGTTGTTGAACGTGCTCTTGATGTGCGCGTGGCCCGCGGCCACGTTCTTCTTCTCCTTGCGGCGCACCTTCTTCGCGCCGGCCGCGCTGCGGCTCTTGGGAGGCATTCAGTTGCTCCTGGGGTGGTCGAAAGTCATCCGGGTCACTTCTTCTTCTTGCCGGCGATCGCCTTACGGCGGCCCTTGCGGCTACGGGCGTTGGTCCGCGTGCGCTGACCGCGCACCGGAAGCCCGCTGCGGTGCCGGCGACCCTGGTACGACCCGATCTCGATCTTGCGGCGGATGTCCGCGGTCACCTCGCGACGGAGGTCACCTTCGATCTTGTAGTTGCCTTCGATGAAGTCCCGGAGCTTGACCAGTTCTTCGTCGCCCAGTTCGTGGACGCGCTTGTCACCGGAGATCCCGGTGGCTTCGAGCGTCTTCAGGGCGCGAGTACGACCTACACCGAAGATGTAGGTGAGAGCGACCTCGATGCGCTTGTCGCGCGGCAGGTCGACTCCTACGAGGCGTGCCATGTGGCGGTGTTCCTTTCGTCAGCAGAGGTGTGGTGGCGCGCTGCGTCCTTGCCCGCCTCGGTGACTCGTTGTGCTTCACCGGCAAGGCCCCGGCCTCTGTTCCAGGGGCGACGTCCGGGACGGATCCCGGACGAGCATGCGCGCTGTGGTGCGAAAGTGCTGTGCTACTGCGTGAAGGCTTTGTCAGCCCTGCCGCTGCTTGTGCCGCGGGTTCTCGCAGATCACCATGACCCGGCCGTGACGGCGGATCACCTTGCACTTGTCGCAGATCTTCTTGACGCTCGGATTGACCTTCATCGAGCTACTTTCTTCGACAGGTGTTGGTGGGTCTTACTTGTACCGATAGACGATGCGACCCCGGGTGAGGTCGTACGGCGACAGCTCCACGACGACCCGGTCCTCGGGGAGGATCCGGATGTAGTGCTGCCTCATCTTGCCGCTGATGTGCGCGAGCACCTTGTGCCCGTTGGACAGCTCAACACGGAACATCGCGTTCGGCAGGGCCTCGACGATGGTGCCCTCGAGTTCGATAACTCCCTCTTTTTTGGGCATGTCCTCGCACTTCTGTAGACGTGACTGGCTATGGCCACAAAGTAGCCAAGGAAAGAGTCTACGCCACACACCCAGGCGAAACCCAATCGAGACCCGGTCAGCGCACCCGTGAGGCCTCGAGCTCGGTCAGATGATCCGATCCCCAGGTATCCAAGGGTATCAGCGCTTCGTTGAGTGACTGTCCGAGTGCGGTCAGTGAGTATTCCACCTTCGGCGGCACCTGGTGGAACACCTCCCGATGCACGATGTCCCGCGACTCCAGCTCCCGCAACTGCTGGATCAGCATCTTCTCGGTGACGCCGGTGATCTCCCGTCGCAGCTCCCCGAACCGCATCGGCCCGTGGTGCAACGCCCACAGGATCCGCGGCTTCCACTTCCCACCGATCACATCGGCGGCCGCATCCAGACCACAGGTGTAGGCGCGCATACTTACCTTTCCGTCAGTACCTGACTATTTAGTGAGTACTTGTCCATCCTAAAGCTTTGGCTCCAGGGTGGACGGCATGAAGACACCTGTCACCGTCCTGGGGCTCGGGGCGATGGGGACCGCCCTCGCCCGGGCCTTCCTGGCCGCCGGCCATCCGACCACCGTCTGGAACCGCACGCCCGGCCGCTCCCCCGAACTCGACGTAGTCCGCGCCGCCACCGCCGGTGAGGCGATCGCGGCCAGTCCACTCGTCGTCGTCTGCCTGCTCGTCGACGACACCGTCCGGAGCACGCTCGACGGCATCGACCTCACCGGCAAGACGATCGTCAACCTCACCAACAGCACGCCCGACCAGGCGCGGGCCACCGCGGAACGAGTCACGGCCGCAGGAGCGCAGTACGTCGGCGGCGGGATCATGGCCGTCCCCGCGATGATCGGCGGCCCCGCGGCCTTCATCTTCTACAGCGGCGTACCGGAAGCTTTCGAGGAGCACCGCGCCGCCCTGTCCGTACTGGCACGCCCCGAGTACGTCGGCACCGACCCGGGGCTCGCCGCGCTCCACGACATCGCCTTGCTGAGCGCGATGTACGGGATGTTCGGCGGCGCGCAGCACGCGCTGGCACTGATCGGCACCGAGAACCTCCCGGCCGAACCGTTCACGGAACGCTTCCTGCTCCCGTGGCTGACCGCGATGCTCGGCTCCCTGCCCCGCATCGCCAAGGATCTCGACAACGGTCCGTCCGACACGGCCGGCTCGAATCTCGCGATGCAGGCAGCCGCCTTCGACAACCTGACCGACACGTCCAATGCCCAGGGCATCGACCCGATGTTGCTGGAGCCGATGGGCACCTTGCTGCGCAAGGCCGTTGCTGCTGGGCGCGGCGATGCGGATCTCGCGGCGCTCGTCGGCCTGCTCAGGACTCCTGCTGGGTAGCGGCCCACTGCTCGCCCTCGCGCCACATCTGTTCGGGCATCAGGTCCAGCAGGTCGCAGGCCGCGTCCAGTTGCGCGAGGGCGGTCGTCGCGTCCCGGTACGCCGGAAGAATCGCGACGAACCGCCGGCCCTCACAGCTGAAACCGAACGCCGGTACGTCGGCCAGCGTCTCGACCGCCCGCGAATGCAGGACCGCCATCGCGTGGTCCTCGCGTCCGTTGAACAAGCGGTACTGCGCCGTCAGCCCATCGATCGTCAACGGCAACGGCAGAAAGCTCGCTGCCGCGACCGGTGCCAGCCCCGAAGGCAGCACCTGCAGCGGCGGCAGGGGCCGATCCACGTGCAGATCAAGGAAGTCGAAGCCGAGTTCACGTCGCCGTACCTTGTGCCGGAACCGCCCGGTCCAGAACTCCCGGCCGCGATGCCGGCCCGACGTCACGTCGACGACCTCGGCCTTCGGGTCCACGTCGAACGGTGGGAACGGCCAACGATCCAGCAACTCGGTCCCGGACGCACTGATCCGCCAGCCGAGTTGCCCGGCGGCCTCGGCCCATGCCCGTCGCCGGCGGCCGTCACGGATCCGCAGCAGCACCGTGAACCCGATCAGCACCAGGAACCAGGCCAGCACCATCCAGCCCACCCACCGCGGCTCCAGGAGCAGCCCCACGATCGCCAGCGGTACGGCGACGGCGAACCAGATCACGTAGACGATCGCGGCCCCTTGGTGCAGCTGCCACGCCAGATCCGGCCGCAGCCGGGGACCGACGACGCGGCGACTCACCTGGGCCGCCGTCAACGGCGCCGGCCCAGGCCGCCGAGGGCGATGATCGCCCACGGGATCAGCAGCCAGACCGGCCAGAAGTGCGGCCAGTGCCCGCCGTTGCCGAGCCCGATCACGAACCAGATCAGCACGTTGATCAGCACGACACCGGTGAAGCCACCGATCGCTCCGCCGCGGCCGTGATTCGGGTGGTTGTCCTTCTTCCGCTCCGGGAAATTACCCGGCTCGGGCGCCGGCTTGCTGTCCTGCACCGCCTTGGGCGTCTCGTACGTCCGGACCGCCGGCAGGTCCCGCACCAGCGGCTCGAGCTCGCCGTACGTCTGCACGGTGTAGAGCTGGTCGAGGCGGGACGAGAACTCGGGCTGGTCCAGCCGGCCATCCGCGAACGCGTCCCGCAACCGCCCGGCGATCTTGTCCCGGTCGGCTTCGGTGAAACGCTGGTGCGGCTGGTACTGAGGCATGTCCCAAGTGTGCCTCAGCCCCGGTCCCCTCCGCGTCCCCCAACGGGTGGACCCGCGGGTTCCGTCAGTCGGCCAGGGCGCCGAACTTGATGCCGAGGTCCGCGAGCTGGGATTCGCCGCCATCGAGCGCGGTCAGCACCCACGGACCGGTCGGGGTCAGCGTGAAGGTGTGCTCGGTGTGCGCGGCGTACCGGCCGTCGTCGGTGACGACCGTCCAGTCGTCCTCGAGCGTGTGGTTGTCCTGCTTGCCGAGCGTGAGCATCGGCTCGACGGCCAGTGCCATGCCCTCGACCAGTTTCGGGCCGCGCCCGGGACGGCCGAAGTTCGGCACGTTCGGCGGCTGGTGCATCGCCGAACCGATCCCGTGCCCGACGAAGTCCTCGACGATGCCGTACGACGAGTTCGCGCGGACATGCGCCTCGACCGCGGCCGAGATGTCCGACAGCCGGCCGCCGAGCCGGGCCGCGGCGAACCCGCGCCACATCGACTCCTCGCAGATCCGGGCGAGCTCCAGCAGCTCCGCGTCCACCTCGCCTACCGGCACGGTGATCGCGGCGTCGCCGTGCCACCCGTCCACGATCGCACCGCAGTCGATCGAGATCAGGTCGCCGTCGGCCAGCACGCGGTCGCCCGGGATGCCGTGCACGATCTCGTCGTTCACCGACGCACAGATCGAGCCGGTGAACCCGTGGTATCCCTTGAACGACGGCGTCGCGCCGGAGGACCGGATGTTGTCCTCCGCGATCGCGTCCAGCTCGCCGGTGGTGATTCCGGCCCGGACCGCACCGCGGAGCAGCTCCAGCGTGCGGCCGACCACCAGGCCGGCCTTACGCATGGAGAGGATCTGCTCGCGGGTCTTGATCTCGATACCGCGGTCCCTAAACATCACAGCACATCATCGTGTTACTCGGTGACCGTCTTGAGGGCGGCGAGCACCCGCTCGCTCACTTCGTCGATCTCGCCGACGCCGTCGACCTCGACCAGCAGGCCGCGCTCGGCGTACACCTGCAGCAGCGGCTTGGTCTCGGCGGCGTAGACGTCCTGCCGGTGCCGGACGACCTCTTCGGAATCGTCCGTCCGGCCCTCGATGTGCGCCCGCTTCGTCATCCGCTCGACGAGTACGTCGATGTCGGCGACCAACGCGACCACGGCATCCAGCTTGTGACCGTGGTCGGCCAGGATCTCGTCCAGCGTGCCCACCTGGGCCAGCGTCCGCGGGTACCCGTCGAGCAGGAAGCCCTCGCCCGCGTCGGCCTCGGACAACCGGTCGCGCACCATCGCGTTCGTGACCTCGTCCGGGACGTAGTCGCCGGCGTCCATGTACCGCTTGGCCTCGACACCCAGCGGCGTCTCGTCCTTCACGTTCGCACGGAAGATGTCGCCGGTGGACACGGCCGGGATCTTCAGGCGTTCCGCAAGCACCTTTGCCTGCGTGCCCTTGCCCGCCCCGGGCGGACCCATCAGCAACATTCTCATCAGCGCAGGAACCCTTCGTAGTTTCGCTGCTGCAGCTGACTCTCGATCTGCTTCACCGTGTCGAGTCCGACGCCGACCATGATCAGGATCGACGTACCGCCGAACGGGAAGTTCTGGCTCGCGTTCAGCAGGACGAGAGCGACCAGCGGGATCATCGAGATCGCCGCGAGGTAGATCGCGCCGGGCAGCGTGATGCGGTCCAACACGTACTTCAGGTATTCCTCGGTCGGCCGACCCGCCCGGATCCCCGGGATGAAGCCGCCGTACTTCTTCATGTTGTCGGCGACCTCCTTCGGGTTGAAGGTGATCGAGACGTAGAAGTACGTGAAGAAGATGATCAGAGCGACGTACGTCGCCATGTAGATCGGGTGGTCGCCCTTGACCAAGTTGCCCTGGATCCAGTTGGACCAGCCCTTGCCTTGCTGGAACTGACTGATCAGGACCGGGAGATACAGCAGGCTGGAGGCGAAGATGACCGGGATGACACCGGCCTGGTTCACCTTCAGCGGAATGTACGTCGAGGTGCCGCCGAACATCTTCCGCCCGACCATGCGCTTGGCGTACTGCACCGGGATCCGGCGCTGGGCCTGCTCGATGAAGATGACCGCGGCCATGATGACCAGACCGATCGCGATCACCACGACGAAGGTGGTGATGCCCTTCTGCTTGCGGATGCTCCACAGCTGGGTCGGGAAGGTGGCGACGATCTGGGTGAAGATCAGGATCGACATACCGTTACCGACACCACGGTCGGTGATCAGCTCGCCGAGCCACATGATCACGCCGGTGCCGGCGGTCATGGTCAGCACCATCACGGTGATGGTGAACCAGTCGTCCTTGTAGAGCAGCGGCTCGTTGCAGCCCTGGAACAGCCGTCCCGGCGTCCGGGCCAGCGCCACGAAGGCGGTGGACTGCAGGATCGCCAGACCGACGGTCAGGAAGCGGGTGTACTGCGTGATCTTCCCCTGGCCCGCCTGGCCTTCCTTCTTCAGCGACTCCAGCCGCGGGATCACCACGGTCAGCAGCTGCAGAATGATGCTGGCGGTGATGTACGGCATGATGCCGAGCGCGAAGATCGCGAGCTGCAGCAGTGCGCCGCCGGAGAACAGGTTGATCAAGTTGTACAGGTTGGCGTTCTGGCCGCCCTGCGAGATCTTGATACACGTGTGCAGCGACTGCACGTTCACACCGGGAGCCGGAACGACGGAGCCGATCCGGAAGATCACGACGATGAAGAGCACGAACAAGATCTTCCGGCGCAGGTCCGGAGTCTTGAACGCGTTGGCAAAGGCGCCTAACACCCTGTCCTCCCACAAGTTTCCCTACCGCGGGCACGGCAGGGGCCTAGCTAAGCCGCTGGGCAAGAGACGAACCAGGGCCCGTCCGACCGGCGCAGGATATCAAGCACCGGGCGTTACGAGCCCTGGACCTCGTGTCACACCTCGGTCGTGGTTCCCCCAGCCGCCTGGATCTTGTCCGTGGCGGACTTGGAGAACTTGTTTGCCGAGACCTGCAGTGCCACGGTCAGTTCGCCGTCACCCAGTACCTTGACCGGCTGACCGCTACGAACCGCGCCCTTGGCGACCAGGTCGGCAATGCCGATCTCGCCACCTTCGGGGAACAGTTGTCCGAGCTTGTCCAGGTTAACGACCTGGAACTCCACCCGGTTCCTGCTCTTGAAGCCCTTCAGCTTCGGGAGCCGCATGTGCAGCGGCATCTGGCCACCCTCGAACCACTCGGGGATGTTGTTACGCGCCTTGCTGCCCTTGGTACCGCGGCCGGCGGTCTTGCCCTTGCTGCCCTCACCACGACCCACGCGGGTCTTGGCGGTCTTGGCGCCGGGCGCCGGACGCAGGTGATGAACCTTGAGCGCCATGTCAGTCGACCTCCTCGACGGTGATGAGGTGGCGAACCGCACGCACCATGCCGCGAACCTCGGGCTTGTCCTCGTGGACGGCGCTGTCGCCGATCCGCTTGACGCCCAGGGTGCGCAACGTGTCGCGCTGGTTCTGCTTACCACCGATGCCCGAACGGATCTGGGTCACCTTCAAGCGTGCCATCAGGAAGCCGCCTCCGCCCGCGCCTTCAGCAGGGCCGCCGGGGCGACGTCCTCGACCGGCAGACCACGGCGCGCGGCCACGGCTTCCGGGGTCTCCAGGCTGCGCAACGCCTCAACGGTGGCGTGCACCACGTTGATGGAGTTGGACGAACCCAGCGACTTGCTGAGGATGTCGTGGATACCGGCGCACTCCAGTACGGCGCGCGCCGAGCCACCCGCGATCACACCGGTACCGGGAGCGGCCGGACGCAGCATGACAACGCCTGCGGCCTTCTCGCCCTGGACCGGGTGCGGGATGGTGCCCTGGATCCGCGGCACCTTGAAGAATGCCTTCTTGGCCTCCTCGACACCCTTGGCGATCGCCGCGGGCACCTCCTTGGCCTTGCCGTAACCCACACCGACGGTGCCTTCGCCGTCGCCGACGACCACGAGGGCGGTGAAGCTGAAGCGACGACCACCCTTCACGACCTTGGCGACACGGTTGATGGCTACCACACGCTCGATGTAGGCGGTCTTGTCCGCCTGCTGACCGCGACCACCGTCACGGCCACGGCGCTCACCACCGGCGCCGCCTCCGCGACGCTGCTGGCCTCCGCTCATTTCGAACTACCTTCTTCCCTTGTCGCCATCAGAAGCCGAGCCCGCCCTCGCGGGCGGCGTCGGCCAGGGCCGCGATACGGCCGTGGTACTTGTTCCCGGCCCGGTCGAAGACGACCGAGTCGATGCCGGCGGCCTTGGCCCGGTCGGCGATCAGGCCGCCGACGGTCTTGGCCTTGTCGGTCTTGTTCGCCTCCGCGCCACGCAGGTCGGCCTCCATGGTGGAAGCCGAGACCAGCGTCTTGCCGGCGACGTCGTCGATGACCTGTGCGAACAGGTGCTTCGACGACTTCGAGACCACCAGGCGCGGCCGCTCGGCCGTGCCGTTGATCTTCTTCCGGACCCGGATCTGCCGACGCAGCCGGGAGGCCGTCTTCTTGGCGGAGTGCTTGTGCGGACGCAGTCCGATCGCCATGGTTACTTACCAGCCTTTCCGACCTTGCGGCGCACCTGCTCGCCCGCGTACCGCACACCCTTGCCCTTGTACGGCTCGGGCTTGCGCAGCTTGCGGATGTTGGCGGCGACCTCACCGACCGACTGCTTGTCGATGCCGATGACCGAGAAGCGGGTCGGTGCCTCCACGTTGAAGGTGATGCCCTCGGGGGCGTCGACCGTGATCGTGTGGCTGTACCCGAGCGAGAACTCCAGCTGGGTCGGTCCCTTGGACAGGACGCGGTACCCGACGCCGACGATCTCGAGCTTCTTCTCGTAGCCGTCCGTCACGCCGGTCACCAGGTTGGCGATCAGGGTGCGGGACAGGCCGTGCAGTTCCTTGCTCTTGCGCTGGTCGTCCGGGCGGGTCACGGCAATCGCGCCGTCCTCTTCCCGGTTGACCACGATGGGCTCAGCGACGACGTGCGAGAGCTGACCCTTGGGACCCTTGACAGTGACCGTCTGGCCGTCGATCGTGACGTCGACGCCGGACGGGACCGTGACCGGGAGCTTACCGATGCGAGACATTTCTGTGGTCCTCCTTCCGGTTCTTCGTCACCAGACGTAGGCGAGGACTTCCCCGCCGACGCCCTTGTTCTTGGCCTGACGGTCGGTCAGCAGTCCCTGGGACGTCGAGATGATCGCGACGCCCAGGCCACCGAGGACCTTGGGCAGGTTGGTCGACTTCGCGTAGACCCGCAGGCCCGGCTTGCTGATCCGGCGGACGCCCGCAATGGAGCGCTCCCGGCTCGGGCCGAACTTCAGGTCAACGGTCAGAGTCTTGCCGACAGCCCCTTCCTTGGGGTCCTCGACCTGGTAGGAGGCGATGTAGCCCTCCTGCTGGAGGATGTCGGCGATGCCCTGCTTGATCTTGCTGTACGGCATCGTGGTCGACTCGTGGTACGCCTGGTTGGCGTTCCGCAGACGCGTCAACATGTCTGCGATCGGGTCGGTCATCGTCATGGCCTGGGGCCTCTTTCCCGCCGTGGTTTCGCCGTGCGGCGACCTACGGTGACTAGATGGTGGTGAATAGGGAGAAGTTCGGGGGTGGAGACGGTCACCAGCTGGACTTGGTCACGCCGGGCAGCTCGCCCCGGTGTGCCATCTCCCGCAGGCAGATCCGGCACAGGCCGAACTTGCGGAAGACCGCCTTCGGCCGGCCGCAGCGCTGGCAGCGCGTGTAGCCACGCACCGCGAACTTCGGCTTCCGGGCCTGCTTGACCTTGAGTGCTGTCTTCGCCACGTCAGTTCTCCTTGAACGGGAAGCCGAGCGCCCGCAGCAGGGCCCGACCCTCGTCGTCGTTCTTCGCGGTGGTCACCACGGTGATGTCCATGCCCCGGACCCGGTCGATCCGGTCCTGGTTGATCTCGTGGAACATCACCTGCTCGGTCAGACCGAAGGTGTAGTTCCCAGTGCCGTCGAACTGCTTCGCGGACAGGCCGCGGAAGTCGCGGATCCGGGGCAGCGCGAGCGCCAGCAGCCGGTCCAGGAACTCCCACATCCGGTCGCCGCGCAGCGTCACGTGGGCGCCGATCGGCATGCCTTCACGCAGCTTGAACTGCGCGATCGACTTGCGGGCCTTGGTGACCTGCGGCTTCTGGCCGGTGATCGCGGCCAGGTCCTTCACCGCGCCCTCGATCAGCTTCGAGTCGCGAGCCGCCTCGCCGACGCCCATGTTCACCACGATCTTGGTGAGCCCGGGCACCTGCATGACGTTCTCGAACTTGAACTGCTCGTGCAGCTGGCCGACGATCTCCTCGCGGTACTTCGTCTTCAGCCGCGGCTGGGTCCGGGGGGAGGACGCAGCCTCGGTTACTGTACTGGTCATCAGATCTCCTCGCCGGTACGCCGGGCGATCCGGACGCTCCGGTAACCCGTGTACGTCGAACCGTCGGGACGGCGCTTCTGCACCTCGACGCGGTTGTAGCCGACGCGCGTGGTCACCTTCTCCTTCTTGCCGTCCTTCTCGACCTCGACAAGAAGCGCCACGTTCGAGACGTGGATCGGGGCTTCCTGGGTGACGATGCCACCGGTGGTGCCGCCGCGCTGGGCCTGCTGCACCTTGGTGTGCTTCTTCACCCGGTTGACGCCCTCGACGATGACCTTCTCGTCGTCCGGGAAGACCTGGATGATCTTGCCCTCGAGGCCCTTGGACCTACCGGCGATCACGCGAACCTGATCGCCCTTCTTCACGTTCAGCTTCTTCTGCTGGGCCATCTCAGAGCACCTCCGGCGCGAGCGAGATGATCTTCATGAAGCGCTTCTCCCGCAGCTCCCGGCCGACCGGCCCGAAGATACGGGTGCCGCGCGGCTCGCCGTCGGCCTTCAGGATCACCGCGGCGTTCTCGTCGAAGCGGATGTAGGAGCCGTCCGGACGCCGGCGCTCCTTCACGGTACGCACGACGACCGCCTTGACGACGTCACCCTTCTTCACACCACCGCCGGGGATCGCGTCCTTGACGGTGGCGACGATCGTGTCACCGACACCGGCGTAGCGCCGACCGGAGCCACCGAGAACGCGGATGCACAAGATCTCCTTGGCACCCGTGTTGTCGGCGACCTTCAGTCGCGACTCCTGCTGGATCATCTGTTGATCTCCTGGTTGTCTCGCTGGTTCTCACCGAGGTGAGCCTTGCGGAACGAATAATTTCGATTGGTTGCCGGACCGGGCCGAAGCCCTGGACCGGGAACTACTTGGCCTTCTCGAGGATCTCGACGACGCGCCAGCGCTTGGTCGCCGACAGCGGCCGGGTCTCCATCAGGAGGACGCGGTCGCCGATCCCGGCGGCGTTCTGCTCGTCGTGCGCCTTGAGCTTGCTGGTACGCCGGATGACCTTGCCGTACAGCTTGTGCTTGACCCGGTCCTCGACCTCCACCACGACGGTCTTGTCCATCTTGTCGCTCAGCACCAGGCCCTCACGGGTCTTCCGGCTGCCTCGCGCCTCGGTGGTCGTGCTCACGGTCTCGTCCTTCACGTTCTCGGTCATGCGTTGGCCTTCTCACTGTCGTCCGCAGCTTCGTCGGCGGCCGCCTCGGCCTCGACCGGAGCGTCCACCTCCTCGGTGATGCCGAGCGCACGCTCCGACAGCACTGTGTAGATGCGGGCGATGTCCTTGCGGACGGCGCGCAGCCGACCGTGAGACTCCAGCTGGCCCGTGGCAGCCTGGAACCGGAGGTTGAACAGCTCCTCCTTGGCTTCACCGAGCTTCGTCATCAACTCGTCCCGGCCCAGGTTCCGCAGCTCGGCGGCGGTCAGGGTAGCCATCAGTTCTCACCTGCCTCTCGGGTGATGAAGCGGCACTTCATCGGCAACTTGTGGATCGCGCGGCGCATCGCCTCGCGAGCGATGTCCTCCGGCACACCGGAGAGCTCGAACATCACGCGCCCGGCCTTCACGTTGGCGATCCACCACTCCGGCGAACCCTTACCGGAACCCATCCGGGTCTCGGCCGGCTTCTTGGTCAGCGGGCGGTCCGGGTAGATGTTGATCCACACCTTGCCGCCACGCTTGATGTGCCGGGTCATCGCGATACGCGCGGCCTCGATCTGCCGGTTGGTGACGTAGTGGCTCTCCAGCGCCTGGATGCCGAAGTCACCGAAGGCGAGCGTCGTACCACCCTTGGCCGCGCCGGAGCGCGTCGGGTGGTGCTGCTTGCGGTGCTTGACCTTGCGGGGGATGAGCATTGTTCAGCTCTCCGTTCCGGTCGTCTCGGCAGGCTTGTCAGCCGCCGGCGCGGACGCCTCGGCGGCCGCAGGGGCCGCGTTGTTGTCACGACGGTTGTCACGGCGGTCGTCACGACGGCCGCCACGGTCACCACCGCGACCGCCACGGTCACCGCGGTCGCCACCGTCACGACGGGCCGGACGGCCACGCTGCTGGGTAGCGGCGCGAGCAGCGGCCTGCGCCTCACGCTCGGCGCGAGTGCCGGCGACGTCGCCCTTGTAGATCCAGACCTTCACGCCGATCCGGCCGAAGGTCGTGCGGGCCTCGTAGAAGCCGTAGTCGATGTCGGCCCGCAGCGTGTGCAGCGGGACGCGGCCTTCGCGGTAGAACTCCGACCGCGACATTTCCGCGCCACCGAGCCGGCCGGAGCACTGGATCCGGATGCCCAGGGCGCCGCCACGCATGGTGGTCTGCATCGCCTTGCGCATCGCGCGGCGGAACGCCACGCGGCCGGACAGCTGCTCGGCCACACCCTGTGCGACCAGCTGAGCGTCGACCTCGGCGTTCTTCACCTCGAGGATGTTCAGCTGCACCTGCTTGCCGGTGAGCTCCTCCAGACTGCCCCGAATCCGGTCCGCCTCGGCGCCGCGGCGACCGATGACGATGCCCGGACGAGCGGTGTGGATGTCGACCCGGACCCGGTCACGGGTGCGCTCGATCTCCACACGGGAGATACCGGCGCGCTCCATGCCCTTGCTCAGCAGACGACGGATCTTGACGTCCTCGCCCACATAGTCCTTGTACAGCTTGTCGGCGTACCAACGGCTCTTGTGGTCGGTGCTGATGCCGAGACGGAACCCGTGCGGGTTTACCTTCTGTCCCACGTCAGGACTCCTTCTTCTCAGCGGTGGCCTTCTTGGTGGCCGCCTTCTTGGCGGTCGCCTTCTTGGCCGGCTTCTCGGCGGCCTCGGCCGGCTTGTCGGCGACCTTCTTGGCTGCCTTCTTCGCCGGTGCCTTCTTCGCCGTGTCAGCGGTGTCCGCGGACTTCTTCGCGGCTGCCTTCTTGACCGGTGCCTTCTCGACCGGCTCGGCCTCGACGCGCGGCGCGACGACCACGGTGATGTGGCTCGTCCGCTTGTCGATCCGGGTGGCCCGGCCCTGTGCACGCGGGCGGTGACGCTTCAGCGTCGGACCCTCGTCCACGTAGGCCTTCGCCACGACCAGGTCGGCGCGGTTCAGGTGTTCGGTGCCCTCGGCGTTCGCCGCGGCGCTGTCGACGACCTTGTACACGGTCGCGGCAGCGGCCTGCGGGGCGAACTTCAGAGTGGCGAGTGCGTCGTCGACGCCCAGACCGCGCACCAGATCGACCACGCGGCGCGCCTTCATCGGCGTCACGCGGACGAAGCGCGCGACCGCGAAGGCCCCGGGCTGCTCGCCCAGCAGGCTCTCGCGACGGGCGCTGATCGCCCTACGCTCTTGAACGCTCATGATGTTCGAATCTCTCCGTAGATTGCTTTCGCTTCGTCACTGTCCCAGCGGGATCAGCGACGCCGTGACTTCCGGTCGTCCTTCTCGTGACCCTTGAACGTCCGGGTCGGGGCGAACTCGCCGAGCTTGTGCCCGACCATCGAGTCCGTCACGAACACCGGCACGTGCTTGCGGCCGTCGTGCACCGCAATCGTGTGGCCGATCATGTCCGGCACGATCATCGATCGGCGAGACCAGGTCTTGATGACGTTCTTGGTGCCCTTCTCGTTCTGCACCTCCACCTTCTTTGCCAGGTGGTGGTCGACGAACGGGCCCTTCTTCAAGCTGCGTGGCATTGTGGCCGGCTCCCTATCAGCGCTTCTTGCCGGCCTTGCGGCGCCGGACGATCATTCGGTCGCTTTCCTTGCGGGTGCGGGTCCGGCCTTCCGGCTGGCCCCACGGGGACACCGGGTGACGTCCACCCGAGGTCTTACCCTCACCACCACCGTGCGGGTGGTCGACCGGGTTCATCGCGACACCGCGGACGGTCGGGCGCTTGCCCTTCCAGCGCATCCGGCCCGCCTTGCCCCAGTTGATGTTCGACTGCTCGCCGTTGCCGACCTCACCGAGGGTGGCGCGGCAGCGTACGTCGACCATCCGGACCTCGCCGGACGGCATCCGCAGGGTTGCCATCCGACCCTCCTTCGCGACCAGCTGAATGCTGGTACCGGCGGAGCGGCCCATCTTGGCGCCACCACCCGGACGCAGCTCGACAGCGTGGATCGTGGAGCCGACCGGGATGTTGCGCAGCGGCAGGTTGTTGCCGATCTTGATGTCGGCGGCCGGGCCGTTCTCGACGACCGTGCCCTGCTTCAGGTTGGTCGGGGCGAGGATGTAGCGCTTCTCGCCGTCGACGTAGTGCAGCAGCGCGATCCGCGCGGTCCGGTTCGGGTCGTACTCGATGTGCGCGACCTTGGCCGGCACGCCGTCCTTGTCGTACCGCTTGAAGTCGATCAGCCGGTACGCCCGCTTGTGACCGCCACCGTGGTGCCGGGTGGTGATCTTGCCGGAGTTGTTCCGGCCGCCCTTCTTCGGCAGCGGACGCAGCAGCGACTTCTCGGGGGTCGAACGGGTGAGCTCGACGAAGTCGGCCACGCTCGAGCCACGACGGCCCGGCGTTGTCGGCTTGTACTTGCGGATTCCCATTACGACTGGCCTCCGAAGATGTCGATGCGGTCGTCGCCCTTGAGGGTCACGATCGCCCGCTTGGTGTCCGGGCGCTTACCGAAGCCGGACCGGGTCCGGCGCCGCTTGCCCTTGCGGTTGAGGGTGTTGACGTCGCTGACCTTGACCTTGAAGACCTTCTCGACCGCGAGCTTGATCTCGGTCTTGTTGGCGTCCGGTGCGACCTCGAACGTGTACTTCTGCTCGTCCAGCAGGCCGTAGCTCTTCTCGCTCACGACCGGCCGGAGCAGCACGTCACGCGGGTCCTTGTTGACTCCGTGGCTCATGCCTCTACCTCCTCGGCCTCAGTCGACGTTGCGACGGCCTTGACGGACTTGCCCTTCGGCGCGCCGGCGACGAACGAGTCGAGCGCGCTCTTGGTGAACACGATCGCGTCGCTGACCAGAACGTCGTACGCGTTCAGCTGGTCGGCAGCGATCAGGTGCACGTGCTGCACGTTGCGCAGGCTCAGCCAGGTGAGCTCGTCGGCGCGGTCGACGACGACCAACGCCTTACCCGGCTCGGTCACCTCGCCCAGCACCTTCAGGGCCGACTTGGTGGAGGGCTTGTCGCCGTCCACGAAGCTCTCGACCACGAACACCTGGCCGTCACGGGCCCGGTCGGACAGCGCACCGCGGAGCGCGGCGGCGATCATCTTCTTCGGGGTCCGCTGGCTGTAGTCACGCGGCGTGGGGCCGTGGACGACGCCACCACCGGTGAACTGCGGCGCGCGGGTCGAGCCCTGGCGGGCGCGACCGGTGCCCTTCTGGCGGTACGGCTTGGCGCCACCGCCGGACACCTCGCCCCGGGACTTCACCTTGTGCGTACCCTGGCGGGCCGCGGCCAGCTGGGCCACCACGACCTGGTGGATCAGCGGCACGTTGACCTGGACGTCGAACAGCTCGGCCGGAAGCTCGGCGGAACCCTTCTTGCTGACCTTGTCGCCCTTCACGACGACGACGTCGACCGTGCTCACTTCGCAGCTCCCTTCGCGGCGTTGCGGATCAGCACGAGGCCGCCCTTGGGGCCGGGAAC
The DNA here is from genome assembly GCF_004331345.1 of Kribbella soli. Lineage (GTDB taxonomy): Bacteria > Actinomycetota > Actinomycetes > Propionibacteriales > Kribbellaceae > Kribbella > Kribbella soli. Next base: position 1,106,095 of record NZ_SJJZ01000001.1, read on the forward strand.
GGCGCCCTTGATCAGGATCAGGCCGCGCTCGACGTCGATCGCGTGAACAGACACGTTCTGCGTGGTGACCTGCTCGTGGCCCATCCGGCCCGCCATCTTCAGGCCCTTGAAGACCCGGCCCGGGGTGGCGCAGCCGCCGATGGAACCCGGCGAGCGGTGCTTCTTGTGCACACCGTGGGTGGCGCGCAGACCGTGGAAGCCGTGCCGCTTCATGACACCGGCGAAACCCTTGCCCTTGCTGGTCGCGGAAACGTCGACCCGCTCACCGGCCTCGAAGGCCTCGGCCTTGATCTCCTGGCCCAGGGTGTACTCGCTGGCGTCGGCGGTGCGCAGCTCCAGCAGGTGGCGCCGCGGCGTCACGCCGGCCTTGTCGAAGTGACCGCGCATCGGCTTGGTCACCTTGCGCGGGTCGATGTCGCCGAAGGCGATCTGGACGCCGTCGTACCCGTGGCTGGCCGAGGTACGAACCTCGGTCACGACGCACGGGCCGGCCTGGACCACGGTCACGGGGACGACGCGGTTGTTCTCGTCCCAGGTCTGGGTCATGCCGAGCTTGGTGCCCAGCAGACCGCGCGTGTTCTTTAGCTTGCTCATTGGCTGTTCGCGTCCCTCAGAGCTTGATCTCGATGTCGACGCCGGCCGGCAGGTCGAGACGCATCAGCGAGTCGACGGTCTTCGGCGTGGGGTCGATGATGTCGATGAGCCGCTTGTGGGTGCGCATCTCGAAGTGCTCGCGGCTGTCCTTGTACTTGTGCGGCGAGCGGATGACGCAGAACACGTTCTTTTCCGTCGGCAACGGCACCGGGCCAGCAACCTTCGCACCAGTACGCGTCACCGTGTCGACAATCTTGCGTGCCGAGCTGTCGATGACCTCGTGGTCGTAGGCCTTCAGCCGGATGCGGATCTTCTGTCCCGCCATCGCTTCGCTTTGTCCTTCTCTATCGTCTTCGCCTTCGTTGCTCCGACCCCCGCGGTCGGGTGTGTCGCGTGCGCGGAACGCGCGTGACCCACCGCTTCGTCGACCTGGATTGGAGATCGGGGCCCGGTCTCGGACCGGAACCTCGGCATGGTCTCCGGTCCAGCGCACCAGCCAGATCAAGAAGATCTGGGGCGCACCCCGGCGGCCTCGCCTGAGCAACCTGAATATTGTGCCATCGATGGGCGCCGGAACGCCAATCGGGTGGCTTCACGCCCGATCCGGAACCACCTGAGCGCCGGATCAGGCGCAAAGCAGAGGTCCGCGAAGGCTCAGTACTGGAGCCCTCGCGGACCTCGTGGGATCACTTGATGATCTTGGTGACCCGGCCGGCGCCGACAGTGCGGCCACCTTCACGGATCGCGAACTTCAGACCGTCCTCCATGGCGATCGGCTGGATCAGCTCGACCGACATGTCGGTGTTGTCGCCCGGCATGACCATCTCGGTGCCCTCGGGCAGCGTGACGACACCGGTGACGTCGGTGGTACGGAAGTAGAACTGCGGGCGGTAGTTCTGGAAGAACGGCGTGTGACGGCCGCCCTCCTCCTTGGAGAGGATGTAGACCGACGCCTCGAAGTTCGTGTGCGGGGTCGTGGTGCCCGGCTTGATGACAACCATGCCGCGCTCGACGTCCTCGCGCTTGGTGCCACGAAGCAGCAGACCGACGTTCTCACCGGCCTGGCCCTCGTCGAGCAGCTTGCGGAACATCTCGATGCCGGTGACCGTGGTGGTCTGCTTGGCGTCGCGGATGCCGATCAGGTCGACGGTCTCGTTGACCTTGACCACACCGCGCTCGATCCGGCCGGTGATGACCGTGCCGCGACCGGTGATGGTGAAGACGTCCTCCACCGGCATCAGGAACGGCTTGTCGATCTCGCGCTCCGGCTGCGGGATGTAGTTGTCGACCGCGTCCATCAGCTCGAGGATCGACTCGCCCCACTTGGCGTCGCCCTGCAGAGCCGGGTGCGCCGCGACCTTGATGACCGGTGCGTTGTCGCCGTCGAACTCCTGCTCCGAGAGCAGCTCGCGAACCTCGAGCTCGACGAGCTCCAGGATCTCCTCGTCGTCGACCATGTCGCACTTGTTCAGGGCGACGACCATCGCCGGCACGCCGACCTGACGGGCGAGCAGCACGTGCTCACGCGTCTGCGGCATCGGGCCGTCGGTGGCGGCGACGACCAGGATCGCACCGTCCATCTGAGCCGCACCGGTGATCATGTTCTTGATGTAGTCCGCGTGACCCGGGCAGTCGACGTGGGCGTAGTGCCGGGCCTCGGTCTGGTACTCGACGTGCGCGATGGAAATGGTGATACCGCGCTGACGCTCTTCGGGCGCCTTGTCGATCTGATCGAAGGCCGACGCCTCGTTGAGGGTCGGGTACTTGTCGTGCAGCACCTTGGTGATCGCCGCGGTAAGCGTGGTCTTACCGTGGTCGATGTGACCGATGGTGCCGATGTTGACGTGCGGCTTGGTCCGCTCGAACTTCGCCTTCGCCACTGGGGCCCTCCTGGATAAATGTTGACTACGCCGTACGCCGACGCGCTTTGGGTGTGGTGGTCAGGAGCGAGAAGTTACTCGCCCCGGGCCTTCTTGATGATCTCTTCCGCCACGTTCTTCGGAACCTCGGCGTAGGAATCGAACTGCATCGAGTAGGACGCGCGGCCCTGGGTCTTGGACCGCAGGTCGCCGACATACCCGAACATCTCGGACAACGGCACCAGGGCCTTGATGGCCCGGCTGCCACCGGGGCCTTCGTCCATCGACTGGATCTGGCCACGGCGCGAGTTGAGGTCGCCGATCACTTCACCCATGTAGTCCTCGGGCGTGATGACCTCGACCGCGAACATCGGCTCGAGGATGACCGGAGTCGCCCGGCGGGCGGCGTCCTTGAAGGCCATCGAACCGGCGATCTTGAAGGCGAGCTCGGACGAGTCGACATCGTGATAGGCGCCGTCGGTCAGCGTGACCTTGACGTCCACCATCGGGTAGCCGGCCAGTACGCCGAACTCCATCGCCTCCTGGGCGCCCTCGTCCACCGACGGGATGTACTCCCGGGGGATGCGGCCACCGGTGACGGAGTTGACGAACTCGTAGCCGCCTTCGCCGCCGGCCTCGACCGAGGTCGGCTCGACGTTGATGATCACGCGCGCGAACTGACCCGAACCACCGGTCTGCTTCTTGTGCGTGTAGTCGACCTTCTCGACCTTCTTCTTGATGGTCTCGCGGTAGGCGACCTGCGGCTTGCCGACGTTGGCCTCGACGCGGAACTCGCGCTTCATCCGGTCGACCAGCACCTCGAGGTGCAACTCGCCCATACCGGCGATGATGGTCTGGCCGGTGTCCTCGTCGGTCCGGACCTGGAAGGTCGGGTCCTCCTCGGCGAGCCGCTGGATCGCGACGCCCAGCTTCTCCTGGTCGGCCTTCGACTTGGGCTCGATGGCGACCGAGATGACCGGGGCCGGGAACTGCATGGACTCCAGCACGACCGGCTTGGCCGGGTCGCACAGGGTCTCACCGGTGGTGGTGTCCTTCAGGCCCATCACGGCGACGATGTGGCCGGCGCCGATCGACGCGATCTCCTCACGCTTGTTCGCGTGCATCCGGTAGATCTTGCCGATCCGCTCCTTGCGGCCCTTCGTCGGGTTCAGCACCTGGGTGCCGGTCTCGAGCTTGCCCGAGTACACCCGGATGAAGGTCAGCTTGCCCAGGTGCGGGTCGGCCGCGATCTTGAACGCCAGCGCCGAGAACGGCTCGCTGTCGTCCGGCTTGCGCAGCACGACCTGCTCGGCGTCCTTGACGTCGTGGCCCTCGATGGCCGGGACGTCGATCGGGCTCGGCAGGTAGGCGTTGATCGCGTCCAGCAGCGGCTGGACGCCCTTGTTCTTGAACGCCGTGCCGGTCAGCACCGGGGTCAGCTTGCTGGCGATGGTCGCCCGCCGGATCGCCGCGACGATCTGCTCCTGGGTGGGCTCGTCGCCCTCCAGGTACATCTCCATGATCTCGTCGTCGGCCTCGGCCAGCGTCTCGATCAGCTTGTCGCGCCACTCGGCGGCGATCTCGGTGTGCGTCGCCGGGATCTCCTCGACGGTGTAGTCCTCACCCATCGTGGTCTCGCCGCGCCAGGTCAGCGCGCGCATCCCGATCAGGTCGACGACGCCGATGAAGTCGGCCTCGGCCCCGATCGGCAGCTGCAGCACCAGCGGCACCGCGGCCAGCCGGTCGACGATCATGTCGACACAGCGCATGAACTCGGCGCCGGTGCGGTCCAGCTTGTTCACGAAGCAGATGCGGGGTACGCCGTACCGGTCGGCCTGACGCCAAACGGTCTCCGACTGCGGCTCCACGCCGGCGACACCGTCGAACACCGCGACGGCACCGTCGAGGACACGCAGCGAACGCTCCACCTCGACGGTGAAGTCGACGTGGCCCGGGGTGTCGATGATGTTGATGGTGTGGTCTTTCCAGGTGCAGGTCGTCGCGGCGGACGTGATCGTGATGCCGCGCTCCTGCTCCTGCTCCATCCAGTCCATCGTGGCGGCGCCGTCGTGGACCTCACCGATCTTGTAGGTGATACCGGTGTAGAAGAGGATCCGCTCGGTCGTCGTCGTCTTGCCGGCGTCGATGTGGGCCATGATCCCGATGTTGCGGACCTTGGCCAGGTCGGTGGTGATTTGTACGGCCACCTCGGTGGTCTACCTCTCGATTCTGTACTGCGTCAAAGGGGTGAGCGCTGGGGTCCGGATCGGACCCCGGATCACCAGCGGTAGTGGGCGAAAGCCTTGTTGGCTTCGGCCATCTTGTGCGTGTCCTCGCGGCGCTTCACCGACGCACCGAGACCGTTGGACGCGTCCAGGATCTCGTTCATCAGGCGCTCGGACATGGTCTTCTCGCGACGCGCACGGGAGTACGACGTCAGCCAGCGCAGGGCGAGCGTGGTCGAGCGACCCGGCTTGACCTCGATCGGCACCTGGTACGTGGCACCACCGACGCGGCGGCTCTTCACCTCGATGCTCGGCTTCACGTTGTCCAGCGCACGCTTCAGCGTGATCACCGGGTCGGTGCCGGTCTTGGTGCGAGTGCCCTCGAGCGCGTTGTACACGATGCTCTGCGCGATCTGCTTCTTGCCGTCGACCAGGATCTTGGAGATCAACTGCGTGACGAGCGGCGAACTGTAGACCGGGTCGATGATGACCGGGCGCTTCGGGGCGGGGCCCTTGCGCGGCATTAGCTCTTCTCCTTCTTCGCGCCGTAGAGGCTGCGAGCCTGCTTCCGGTTCTTCACACCCTGGGTGTCGAGCGAACCGCGGATGATCTTGTACCGGACACCCGGGAGGTCCTTCACACGACCGCCACGCACGAGCACGATCGAGTGCTCCTGCAGGTTGTGGCCGACGCCGGGAATGTAGGCGGTGACCTCGATACCGCTGGTCAGGCGGACACGCGCAACCTTACGAAGCGCGGAGTTCGGCTTCTTCGGCGTGGTCGTGTAGACGCGCGTGCACACACCACGACGCTGAGGGGAACCCTTCAGGGCGGGCGTCTTGTTCTTGGACACCTTGTCCTGGCGGCCCTTGCGGACCAGCTGGTTAATGGTGGGCACCGCGTGGGTCTCTTTCTGTCGTCCGGCTGGGTTTGTAGCTTTTGCCTGACCCCCGCGGTCGGGTGTGTCGCGTGCGCACGAGCAGACCGAAGCCGTAATCTTCCAGACTGTCGGCAGGAGTCCCGTGCCACGCGGCCCGATCCGTTGGACGAGGGGCACGCATGACGGCCCAGGAAAGACCCCGGGCACGATCGTTAAGACTAGCGGGTGCCTCAAGCACGGTCAAAATGAGTAACTGACCGCAGTAGAGAGGCTTCCGCGCTTTTAGTCTACAGGGTCTACGCCGTGGCCCTTCCGGCCAGGAACTCCGCTGCGATCGCGGCGTCTCCCTCGACCGTCAGAGCCGTTCCCGGCAAGCGCTTCCACAGGCATAGGTCGAGCTCGGAGGCGGTGCCCGACAGGACCGCTTCTCCGGCCGCCTTGCCGCGCTCGACGTGCGGTGGATCGCCTTGTGACACAGGCGTCAGCGTCCATTCGTGCCCGGTGTCGGTGGCCCGTACGCCGACCTGCCGGGTCACCGCCGGCGCGAACCCGCGGGCCAGCAGCCGGGGCAGGAACACCTCGAACACCTCGTCCACGCCGTCGGCCGCGACCGCCGCAGGTACGACGGCCAGACCACTGTCGACCTGCTCCCCCGCCGCAACCCCGGCCTGGATCAGGTCCACCAGATGGATCACCGTCTCATGCAGGCGCCGCCGGGCCCAGAATCCCGCCCGCTGCTCCACCGGAGCGAAGTTCCAGCACGGTTCGTCCGGGTCGACCGCACGGATCGCGGCCACCAACGCGGCGGCCGTACCGGTGTACCAATCCGGCCAGGAGATCGTCGTCCGCAGCACCTCCGGCACCTTCTGGGCGGTGCCGGAGAGCAGGATCGACGCGGCCCAGCGCTGACCTGACCCCACGTGCAGGGCCAGGTCGGCGACAGTCCAGCCCGGACAGGCCGGCACGTCCGCACCGGGATCGACCCATCCGAGGGCGGCCGCGAAGTCCTCGGCCGCCCGCTCGAACTCGGTGAGATGGTCGATCGGGTCAGGCACGGAACTCGACGTCGGTGATCAGGCCGTCGGCGACCCGGTAGAGGGCGAGCTGCGGGGTGGATTCGCCGTCGTCGTACGCGACCACATGCTCCACCACCCACTCCCCCACCATCAGCCGCTGGACGACCTCGGTCTTGCAGCGGCCGGCGGCGAAGCGCGGGCGGTAGAACTCGCGCAGGAACCGGCGGCCCTTCAGCTCGGAGCCGTCCGCGAGCAGGATCCGGGCGGTCGGCGAGTACATGGCCAGGAAGGCCTCGAGGTCGTGTGCGTCGTACGCCGCGTGCTCACGGCCGATCACCCGCGCGGCCGGGGTGTCGGCAGTGACGGCCGCGACCGTCGCGGCTCCCAGGCCCACCAGCGGGGGCTGTGCCGCGACAGGAGCGGCTGGGGCGGGGGTGCTGGGTGCGGGGGTGACGGGCGGCTGAGTAGCGGGTTCAGCCGGAGTCAGGGGTTCCTGCACCGCGACGGCTGCTTTGGCTGCAGGCGTCGTACGGCGGGTCGTGGTGGTCTTCTTCTTGGCCGGGGGTGGGACGAGGAGCTTGCCGTCGGCGCCAGGCTCTTCGCCGAGGTGGGCGATCGCCCAGTCGAGAGCCTTGGTCACGGCGGCGCGTGATTCTTCGGTGTGGTCGAGCATGTCGAACCCGTGGTGCCCTTTCGGTACGTCGATGATGTCCAGCGCGGCGCCGCCCGCGGAGACGAACTCCGCTACCGGACCGGCGAGCTCCTCACGCTCGAGTCCAGCTCTGGTCAGCAGCACCGGCAGGTCCTTGTGTTTGCCGATCACTTCGGCGGCGGTTACCAAATCGTCGACACCGGGCGGGGTGGCGAGCAGGGGGTAGGTCAGGGCGACGAAGCGCAGCCAGTCGGGGCGGCTGTCCAGCCACTCCCCGGCCAGCAGGCCGGCGCCGGAGAAGAACCACAGTCCGACCCGATCGGGGTCGACCCGTGGGTCGGAACGCAGTACGCCGACCGCTGCCTCCACCTCGTCCGCGGCCACGACCAGTCGGTCGAGGCCGTGGATCAGGCTGTGGTCGACGACCGCGGCCACCAGGCCCCGCCTGGCGGCAGCCGTCGCGTAGCCCTTGTAGACCGGCCAGTCCCGAGGCATCACCTCGAGGCCGGCGGGTCCAGGTCCCCCGTGCACAAAGAGAATTGCTCCGCCTCGGGCGGTACCGGGCGGGCGGTACAGGTCGATCTCCCCCAGGCGATCGACGCGTACGTCAGAACCTTCCAGAACCCCCAAGACGAAAGGCCGCAGGTAGGCCGGCAGATCCGTCATGCACCAATCTTGGCGCATGACGGGCACCTTTACAGCCGCCACCCCGAGTGTCTTTTCCGGCACCCGTCGTACTGGCGCGTAAATACGCCGAGGGCGGCACCTCCCAGCAGGGAAGTGCCGCCCCACCCCGCCCAAACCTCACGCGCCGCACGATCACCCCCGTCCCCTCCCTCTCCATCGGCCCGGCAAGAGTCCCCATCCACTCCCGGAGGGAGAACTCCCCAAACCGGTTCGGGGACGAGACCAATCCAGACTGGGGAGGATCATCCACCCGGATCGAGCTGCTCGCCTCCCCGAACCGGTTTGGGCGACGGAGGGCGCCACGAGAGCTCGGCGTCGAAGCGGTGGTGGCTCGCATCGGGTTTGCACAGGAGGCAAATGGTCGGGCGGGACAGGTGGTCGGCGGTGCATCTTCTCTGGCAGAGGATCCGCGGGCGATCCGTCGAGAGGAGTTGCCATGCGAAACGTCGAAGCGGTGCGGGACGCTGACCCACCTGACGAGACGGACCAGAGACTGACCCGATCGTTCAGGGAGCTGCGTCACCGGCAGTCGGGCGCCTTCAGCAGACATCAGGCGGTCGCGCACGGGATCACGGACAAGGTCCTTTCGCGGCGGCGTCGTGCGCGGCAGATCCAGCAGATCCACGGCGGTGTGTACGTCGACTTCACCGGGCCGCTGCCGTGGGAGACCCGGGTCTGGGCCGCTTGGCTCGCCTACGGCCCGGATGCCGCCCTCACTGGAGCCACGGCGCTGCGCTGGTACGGCGTCGAGGGAGTTCCAGGAGACGATCGCATTCACCTCGCGGTACCGCATTCGCGCAGGGTCGACCAGCGGGCTGGGGTTCTCGTCAGCCGCCATCGCGGTTTCGCAGCGCAACTACACGGCTCCCGGACACCCCCGATCGTGCGGCTCGAAGTCGCGGCTCTGATGAGAGCGAGTGCAGACCCGAACGCGCCCCGGCAGGCCGCTCTGCTACTCGATGTCTGCCGCCAGCGCGCTACTACTCCCCAGCGTCTGCTCGCCGAACTCGACTCGCTCACCAGACTGCCCGCTCGCCAGGTGCTCCGCCGGATCGTGCTGGACGCTGCGGACGGTGTGCAGTCGTTCCTGGAGCAGGTCTACTTGCGCCGAGTCGAGCGGGCGCATGCCCTGCCGAGCGCTGAGCGGCAGGCCCGGGTCGAGTCGACAGACGGGTCTGGCCGAAGCGTCCGATATCGCGACGTCCTGTACTCGCCCTACGGACTCGTCATCGAGCTCGACGGGCACGCCGGTCATTCGGACTCCGAGTCGCGGTGGCGCGACATGCACCGGGACAATTCCACGGCGATGAGCGGCAACCTGACCCTGCGATTCGGCTACCAACTGATCGGCCAGCCATGCCTGGCAGCCGCACAGGTGGCTACTGCCCTCCGCCTTCGAGGCTGGACCGGCACCGCTCGCGCCTGCTCGGCCGGTTGTTCCGTCGCTCGCAGCGCCGCCTAGCCAGTTTGGGGAGATTGTTCTCCCCAAATCGGGCGGCGGCCGTCCCCAAACCGGTTTGGGGCGGCCACTGCTCAGGGGTTCGGATACAGCGCGAGGGCGGCGCCTCCCGGTTCGGGAAGCGCCGCCCTCGGCGGAGTGACTGCGCTCAGTTCTTGTACGAACCGAGGTCGAAGTCGTCGAGCGGGACCGACTGACCGCTGGACGGGCCGAAGTCGTAGTCGTACGACTCGTAGCCGACCATCGAGTACATCGCGGCCTTCGCCTCCTCGGTGGGCTCCACCCGGATGTTGCGGTACCGGTCCATACCCGTACCGGCCGGGATCAGCTTGCCGATGATGACGTTCTCCTTCAGACCGACCAGCGAGTCGGACTTGCCGTGGATCGCGGCCTCGGTGAGGACGCGGGTCGTCTCCTGGAAGGAGGCGGCCGACAGCCACGACTCGGTCGCCAGCGAGGCCTTGGTGATACCCATCAGCACCGGACGGCCCGAGGCCGGCGTACCGCCCTCGGCCACGACGCGACGGTTCTCCGCCTCGAACATGATCCGGTCCGCCAGCTCGCCCGGCAGCAGGTTCGCCTCGCCGGACTCGATCACCGTGACCCGGCGCAGCATCTGCCGGACGATGATCTCGATGTGCTTGTCGTGGATGGCCACACCCTGCGACCGGTACACCTCCTGGACCTCGTCCACCAGGTGCTCCTGCGCCTTGCGGACACCCAGGATCCGCAGAACCTCCTGCGGGTCCGGCGTACCCTGCGTCAGCTGCTGACCGACCTCGACGTGCTGACCGTCCTCGATCAGCAGGCGGCCACGCTTCGACACCGGGTAGGCGACCTCCTCGGAACCGTCGTCCGGGGTGAGCACCAGCTTCCGGGTCTTGTCGGTGTCCTCGATCGCGATCCGGCCCGCGGCCTCCGAGATCGGCGCCTTGCCCTTGGGCTGACGCGCCTCGAACAGCTCGACCACACGCGGCAGACCGTGGGTGATGTCATCACCTGCGACACCACCGGTGTGGAAGGTCCGCATCGTCAGCTGCGTACCCGGCTCACCGATGGACTGGGCCGCGATGATGCCGACCGCCTCGCCGATGTCGACCGGCTTGCCGGTCGCCAGCGAACGGCCGTAGCACTTCGCGCAGGTACCGGTCTTGGCGTCACAGGTGAGCACCGACCGGACCTTGACCTCCTCGAGCCCGGCCGCGACCAGCTTCGCGATCGACACGTCGCCCAGGTCGGCGCCGCCGGCGAGCACGACGTTGCCGTCGGCGTCCAGGGCGTCGGTGGCCAGGGTCCGCGCGTACGCGCTGGTCTCCACGTTCTCGGCGTGCACGACCTTGCCGGACGGGTCCTTCTCGCCGATCTGCTTCGGCAGGCCCCGCTCGGTGCCGCAGTCCTCCTCGCGGATGATGACGTCCTGCGACACGTCCACCAGACGACGGGTCAGGTACCCCGAGTCGGCGGTCCGCAGCGCGGTGTCGGCCAGACCCTTCCGGGCGCCGTGGGTGGCGATGAAGTACTCGACCACCGACAGGCCCTCACGGAAGTTGGACTTGATCGGCCGGGCGATGATCTCGCCCTTCGGGTTGGCCACCAGGCCACGCATACCGGAGATCTGCCGGATCTGCATCATGTTGCCTCGGGCGCCCGAGTGCACCATCATCCAGATCGGGTTGTCCTTGGCGAAGTTCTCCTCCATCGCCTTACCGACCTCGGCGTTGGCGCCGGTCCAGATCTCGATCAGCTCCTGGCGCCGCTCGGACGAGGTGATCAGACCCCGCTCGAACTGCTTCTGGACCTTCTCGGCCTGGGACTCGTACCGCGCCATGATCTCCGGCTTGGACGGCGGCGTGCTGAAGTCGTCGATCGACACCGTCACGCCGGAACGCGTGGACCAGTAGTAACCGAGGTCCTTCAACGCGTCCAGGGCGTGCGCGACCTCGACCTTGGTGTACCGCTCGGCCAGGTCGTTGACGATCCCGCCGAGCTGCTTCTTGCCCACCTCGGTGTCGACGAACGGGTAGTCCGCCGGCAGCGCCTCGTTGAACAGCGCCCGCCCCAGCGTGGTCTCCAGCGCGAAGCCGCCGTTGTCCAGCTCGAGCGCGCCCTGCGGAGCCGCCGAACCGCTCAGCCGGATGGTGATCTTGGCCTGCAGTGCCAGCTCGCTGCGGTCGAAGGCCATCATCGCCTCGGCCACCGAGCTGAACGCCCGGCCCTCGCCCTTGGCGCCTTCCTTCAGCATGGTCAGGAAGTAGATGCCGATGATCATGTCCTGGGTCGGCATCGTGACGGGACGACCGTCGGCCGGCTTCAGGATGTTGTTCGTCGACAGCATCAGGATCCGGGCCTCGGCCTGCGCCTCGGCCGACAGCGGCAGGTGCACCGCCATCTGGTCACCGTCGAAGTCCGCGTTGAACGCGGAGCAGACGAGCGGGTGGATCTGGATCGCCTTGCCCTCGATCAGCTGCGGCTCGAACGCCTGGATGCCCAGCCGGTGCAGGGTTGGTGCACGGTTGAGCAGGACCGGGTGCTCGGTGATGACCTCTTCCAGCACGTCCCAGACCTGGGCGCGCTGACGCTCGACCATCCGCTTGGCGGACTTGATGTTCTGCGCGTGGTTGAGGTCGACCAGCCGCTTCATCACGAACGGCTTGAACAGCTCCAGCGCCATCGCCTTCGGCAGACCGCACTGGTGCAGCTTCAGCTGCGGGCCGACGACGATGACCGAACGGCCGGAGTAGTCGACGCGCTTGCCGAGCAGGTTCTGACGGAACCGGCCCTGCTTGCCCTTGAGCATGTCGGACAGCGACTTCAGCGGCCGGTTGCCCGGGCCGGTGACCGGACGGCCACGGCGGCCGTTGTCGAACAGCGCGTCGACGGCCTCCTGCAGCATCCGCTTCTCGTTGTTGACGATGATCTCCGGCGCGCCCAGGTCGAGCAGTCGCTTGAGCCGGTTGTTCCGGTTGATCACCCGGCGGTACAGGTCGTTCAGGTCGGAGGTGGCGAACCGGCCACCGTCGAGCTGGACCATCGGCCGCAGGTCCGGCGGGATCACCGGAACGCAGTCGAGCACCATGCCCATCGGGCTGTTGTTGGTGGCCAGGAACGCGGTGACGACCTTCAGCCGCTTCAGGGCGCGGGTCTTGCGCTGGCCCTTACCGGTCTTGATCGTCTCGCGCAGGTTGTCCGCCTCGGCCTTCAGGTCGAAGGTCTCCAGCCGGCGCTGGATCGCGGCGGCACCCATGGCGCCCTCGAAGTACTTGCCGAACCGCTCCTTCATGGCGCGGTAGAGGATCTCGTCGCCCTCGAGGTCCTGGACCTTCAGGTTCTTGAACCGGGTCCAGACCTCGTCGAGGCGGTCGATCTCACGCTGCGAGCGGTCGCGCAGCTGCTTGACCTCACGCTCGGCGCCTTCCTTGACCTTGCGGCGTACGTCGGCCTTGGCGCCCTCGGCCTCGAGCTGCGCCAGGTCCTCCTCGAGCTTCTTCATCCGCGTCTCGATGTCGTTGTCACGACGGTTCTCGAGCTGCTTGCGCTCCACGTCCACGCGGCCCTCGAGCGAGGACAGGTCGCGGTGCCGCGACTCCTCGTCGACGTCGGTGATCATGTACGCCGCGAAGTAGATGACCTTCTCCAGGTCCTTCGGGGCGAGGTCGAGCAGGTAGCCGAGCCGCGACGGGACACCCTTGAAGTACCAGATGTGGGTGACCGGCGCGGCCAGCTCGATGTGGCCCATCCGCTCGCGGCGCACCTTGGAGCGGGTGACCTCGACGCCACACCGCTCGCAGATGATGCCCTTGAAGCGAACGCGCTTGTACTTGCCGCAGTAGCACTCCCAGTCCCGGGTGGGACCGAAGATCTTCTCGCAGAACAGGCCGTCACGCTCGGGCTTGAGCGTCCGGTAGTTGATCGTCTCGGGCTTCTTGACCTCGCCGTGCGACCACTGGCGGATTTCATCCGCGGTCGCCAGGCCGATCCGAAGCTCGTCGAAGAAGTTCACGTCGAGCACGATGTGTTATCTCCCGTTGCTAAAAATGGTCTGAGTGAGTTGGTTGTTGATCTCAAGCGGCAACCCGCTCAGACCTCCTCGACGCTGTTCGGCTCGCGCCGGGACAGGTCGATGCCCAGTTCCTCCGCTGCACGGAAGACGTCCTCCTCGCTGTCGCGCATCTCGACCCGGCTTCCGTCGGACGAGAGCACTTCCACGTTCAGACACAGGGACTGCATTTCCTTGACCAGAACCTTGAAGGACTCCGGGATACCCGGCTCCGGAATGTTCTCGCCCTTGACGATCGCTTCGTACACCTTGACGCGGCCGACCACGTCGTCCGACTTGATGGTGAGCAGTTCCTGCAGCGCGAAGGCGGCACCGTAGGCCTCCAGGGCCCACACCTCCATCTCGCCGAACCGCTGGCCACCGAACTGGGCCTTACCACCCAGCGGCTGCTGCGTGATCATCGAGTACGGACCGGTCGAACGAGCGTGGATCTTGTCGTCGACCAGGTGGTGCAGCTTCAGGATGTACATGTAGCCGACACCGATCGGGTCCGGGAACGGCTCACCCGAACGACCGTCGAACAGCTTCGCCTTGCCCTGCCCGTTGACCATCCGGACGCCGTCCCGGTTCGGCAGCGTGGAGCTGAGCAGGCCGGTGACCTCCTCCTCCGTGGCGCCGTCGAACACCGGAGTGGCGACGTTCGTCATCGGCTCGGCCGCACCGGCGCCGATCTTGATCAGCCGCTGCGCCCACTCCTCCTCGTTCTCCGGGTCGACCTCCCAGCCGCGGCTGGCGATCCAGCCGAGGTGGGTCTCCAGGACCTGGCCGACGTTCATCCGGCCGGGCACGCCCAGCGGGTTCAGGATGACGTCGACGTGGGTGCCGTCCTCGAGGAACGGCATGTCCTCGACCGGAAGGATCTTCGAGATGACGCCCTTGTTACCGTGCCGGCCGGCCAGCTTGTCGCCGACCGAGATCTTCCGCTTCTGGGCGACGTACACCCGGACCAGCTGGTTGACGCCCGGCGGCAGTTCGTCGCCGTTGTCCCGGTCGAAGACCCGGACGCCGATGACGGTGCCCTCCTCGCCGTGCGGGACCTTCAGCGACGTGTCGCGGACCTCGCGCGCCTTCTCACCGAAGATCGCGCGCAGCAGCCGCTCCTCCGGAGTCAGCTCGGTCTCGCCCTTCGGCGTGACCTTGCCGACCAGGATGTCACCGGTGGTGACCTCGGCGCCGATCCGGATGATGCCGCGCTCGTCCAGGTCGGACAGCATCTCGTCGGAGACGTTCGGGATGTCCCGGGTGATCTCCTCCGGCCCCAGCTTGGTGTCGCGGGCGTCGACCTCGTGCTCCTCGATGTGGATCGAGGTCAGCAGGTCCTGCTGTACGACGCGCTGGCTGAGGATGATCGCGTCCTCGTAGTTGTAGCCCTCCCACGTCATGAACGCGACCAGCATGTTGCGGCCGAGGGCCATCTCGCCCTCGTCGGTGCACGGACCGTCGGCCAGCGGCGTACCGATCTCGACCCGCTGACCGGCGTCCACCAGCGGGCGCTGGTTGATGCAGGTGCCCTGGTTCGACCGGCGGAACTTCGCCATCCGGTAGGTCTGGTAGGTGCCGTCGTCGGCCGCGATCTCGATCAGGTCGGCCGAGACCTCCTTGACCACACCGGGCTTGTCGGAGACAACCACGTCTCCGGCGTCGACCGCACCGCGGAACTCCATGCCGGTACCGACCAGCGGGGCGTCCGAGGTGATCAGCGGCACCGCCTGGCGCTGCATGTTCGATCCCATCAGCGCGCGGTTGGCGTCGTCGTGCTCGAGGAACGGGATCAGCGCGGTCGCCACCGACACCATCTGGCGCGGCGAGACGTCCATGTAGTCCACGTCGTCGACCGGCACGAGCTCGACCTCGCCGTGACGGCGACGGACCAGCACGCGCTCCTCGGCGAACCGGTTGTCGTCGTTCAGCGCGGCGTTGGCCTGAGCGATGACGAAGCGGTCCTCCTCGTCGGCGGTCAGGTAGTCCACCTGGTCGGTGACCTGGCCGTCGACAACCTTGCGGTACGGCGTCTCGACGAAGCCGAACGCGTTCACCCGGCCGTACGACGCGAGCGAGCCGATCAGACCGATGTTCGGGCCTTCCGGCGTCTCGATCGGGCACATCCGGCCGTAGTGCGACGGGTGCACGTCACGGACCTCGAAGCCGGCCCGCTCACGGCTCAGACCACCCGGGCCGAGCGCGTTCAGCCGGCGCTTGTGGGTCAGGCCCGCGACCGGGTTGGTCTGGTCCATGAACTGCGACAGCTGCGACGTACCGAAGAACTCCTTCAGCGCCGCCACCACCGGACGGATGTTGATCAGGGTCTGCGGCGTGATCGCCTCGACGTCCTGGGTCGTCATCCGCTCCCGGACCACGCGCTCCATCCGGGCCAGGCCGGTGCGCAGCTGGTTCTGGATCAGTTCACCGACGGTCCGCAGCCGACGGTTGCCGAAGTGGTCGATGTCGTCTTCCTCGACGACGATCTCGCCCTTCGGGGCCGGCAGCTCGGTCTTGCCTTCGTGCAGCGCGACCAGGTACTTGATCGTGGCGACGATGTCGTCGACGGTCAGCACCGCCATGTCGTGCGCCTCGTCACGGCCGAGCTTCTTGTTGATCTTGTAGCGACCGACCTTGGCCAGGTCGTAGCGCTTGCCGTTGAAGTAGTAGTTCTCCAGCAGCGCCTGCGCGGCCTCGCGGGTCGGCGGCTCACCCGGACGCAGCTTGCGGTAGATGTCGAGCAGCGCGTCGTCCTGCCCGGAGGTGTGGTCCTTCTCCAGGGTCAGCCGGATCGACTCGTAGTCGCCGAACTCTTCCAGGATCTGCGCGTCGGTCCAGCCGAGCGCCTTGAGCAGGACGGTGACGTTCTGCTTGCGCTTGCGGTCCAGGCGGACGCCGACCATGTCGCGCTTGTCCACCTCGAACTCCAGCCACGCGCCGCGCGACGGGATGATCTTGGCGGTGAAGATGTCCTTGTCGGACGTCTTGTCCGGGGTGCGCTCGAAGTACACACCGGGCGAGCGGACGAGCTGGGACACGACGACCCGCTCGGTGCCGTTGATGACGAAGGTGCCCTTGCGCGTCATCAGCGGGAAGTCGCCCATGAAGACGGTCTGGCTCTTGATCTCACCGGTTTCGTTGTTCATGAACTCGGCGGTGACGAACAGCGGCGCGGAGTAGGTGACATCCCGCTCCTTGCATTCGTCCACCGTGTTCTTCGGAGGCTCGAAGCGGTGGTCGCGGAACGACAGCGACATGGTGCCGCTGAAGTCCTCGATCGGGGAGATCTCCTCGAAAATCTCTTCTAGGCCGCTGGGGCCGGACAGGTCCGACCGCCCCTCGGCCTCGGCGGCGGCCACACGGGCCTGCCACGTTTCGTTACCGACCAGCCAGTCGAAACTGTCCACCTGAAGCGCAAGCAGATCCGGAACCTGGAGAGGCTCGGAGATCTTTGCGAAGGAGATGCGGCGGGGGCCGGTGACGTTGGAAATGCTGTCGGACTGGGGGTTGCGCGAGGCGACCAAGGGGCGTCCTTCCACGGGCTCGCAAAATCACATCGGTGCTGGGAGCGCACGCCAAGCCGCCCCAGTCAAGTTGAGAACTCGAGCGAGGGCGAGAGAAAAGGCAGCGCAAAGCAATAGGCTACATGATCCAGGCAAGCCTGTCCAATGGGGTCCAATAGTCTGCCGTCGGACCACCATCTCCGTCAAGGACCGACCCGGAGTCTCCAGTGGGCAGATCGCCCACGAGACACCCAGCGCCCCTCTGGTGCGGAGTTACCTAGAGATTACAGTCCGGCGATCTCCTGGACCAGCCATCGGTCGCCGTTTCGGACCATCGTGAACCGGGTCCGGTTCAGGTCCACCCGGGGACTACCCTTCGTGATCGTGCTGGTCGTCGTCTGGTTGACGAAGATGATCAGCGTGACCCGGTCGGCGTCGCCGTCGCGGACCCCGACCTCGCGGACGTCGGCCTTCACCGTGGCCTTGGTCTTGGTGGCCAGTTCGCCGGCCACCTTCGCGGTCTCGTCGAACTTCGCGGCGAACTCCGGAGTCATCGTCGCCCGCGCGGCGGCGAAGCTTTTGTCCAGGTCGCGGTAGTCGTAGCTGAGCGCCGTCTCGGCCGCCTTCCGGCCCGCGGCGGAGGCCTGGTTGCGGGCGTCCTCGGCCTGCTTGCCGTGCCACGCCTTGATCCCGAGCACCGCTGCGACCGTCAGAGTGAGTACGACGACGACGCCGAGCGCGGCCGTCAACGCGGTCCCCAGACCCCGTTTCTGCTCACTCTCCGTAGAGATTTCGGCGGCCGGCGACTTCTCGAGAACGCCGTCATTGGCGTCGTCTGTGGCCGGGGTCACATCCTGCGGACGAGGCTCCTCGACCGATTCCTCGACCAGTTCGTCCTCGACGACGACCGGCGCGCCCGGGGCCGGCGCGTCCGGCTGGTCCGGTTTCGCCGTACGGCGCTGGCCGGCGATCCGTGGGCGGCTGCGGCGGTCCGACATCAGCCCACCACCTGCAGGTCGGCGGTCAGCCAGCGGTCCTTCTCGCGGACCATGTCCAGCTTGATCCGGTACCGGCGCTGAACGCCGTCGGCCGAGGCCGTGTTCGTCACCACCGCGTTCACGATCACCAGCACCTGAGCCGAGTCCTTGTCGTTGGAGACGACGGCGGCTTCCTTGACGTCGCCCTTGGAGGTCGCCTTGTTCGTCACCACGTCGGTCTTCACCGCGGCGATCCCGGACTGGAACTCCTGCTTGAACTGCCCCGTGGAGTCGTCCAGGACCCGCTTCGAGTCCGCGTCCCAGGTCTGGTAGTCGTACGTCGTGAAGTCCAGCGCCAACTGCCGCGCCGCCTTCATCGCGCCGTCGCGTTGCGAGTCGTCGGCCCGCTGCTTGCTCAGGGCGACCACCGACAGCGTGAGGCCGGCGATCGCCACCACGAGCAGCACGCTGAGAGCCCAGGCCAGCACCAGCCGGCCGTTCCGTGCGATCACTTGCCGGTCACCGGTCCAAGGATGAGTGCCTTCCAGGAGTCGCTGCCGAGCAGCTCCTGCTGTCCGCCGGTCGAGCCGAGGATCATGCCCGGCATCCCGTCGGTCCCGCCGGCGGCGCCGGTCGCCGGGTCGTACCCGAGCCCGTAGCCGGACCTGTTCAGGTCCTCGCTCGACGACGGCGACGGCTTGTTCTGCGAGCCGCGCACGTTGATCCCGCTCGACGGATCCGCCGTACAACCGGCCTTGGTGTTCGCCGGGGTGGGTTTGACGTCCTGCGGGACCCGCTTGTTCGTCCCGCCGTACCCTGGCCGGCAGGCCGGCGGCTGGAGCCCGACGACCAGGCCGAAGTGCGCGTCGTAGTGCCCCTCGGCGTTCTTGGCGGGCACGACGTACCCGCCCATCGACACCGCCGGGTACACCACGAACAGCTGCTCGACGGCGTCCAGCCGGACCGCGGTCAGTTCGCTCACCGTCAGCAGGTTACCGAGCAGCACCGCGACCGACGCGCTGTTGTCCTGGATCAGGCCGGTGATCTGGGTGGAGGCGAGCGAACCCTGGTCGATCACCTTGCGCAGGTTGCTGTCCGAGCTGACCAGCGTGTCGGACAGCAGCGCCAGGTTCTTCGCCCAGGTCTTGATCGCGTCGCCGCTGGCCACCTGGGTCGCGAGGACGGTGTCGCCGTCGTTGATCAGCTTGATCGTCTGCAGCACGTTCGCGTCCGCGTCGTCGATCAGCTTGCCGGAGCTGTCGATGATCTTCTGCAGGTCGGTGCCCTTGCCCTTCAGCGCCGCCCCGAGCTCGCGCACCGTGGTCCGCAGGCTCTCCTTGTCGACCGAGTTCACCAGCTGGTCCAGGTTCAGCAGCAGCTCTGTGGTGTCGATCGGGATCGCGGTGTCCTTGCGCTCGATCTTCGAGTTGTCCTGCAGGTACGGCGCTCCGTCGCGGCGCGGCTGCAGGTCGACGTACTGCTCGCCGATCGCGGACCGGTTCGCGACCACCGCGAGCAGGTCGTTCGGGATCTTGGTCTTCTTGTCGATGTCGAGGTTCACCTGGACACCGTCGGAGAGCAGCTTGAGCTCCCCGACCCGGCCGACCGGCTGGCCGCGGTAGGTCACCTCGGCGCCGCTGAAGATGCCGCCGGACTCGGCGAAGCTGGCGCTCACCGTGTAGTCATCGTCGACGATCAGCTTGTCGATCTGGGCGTAGCGGGCGCCGACGAAGGCGACGCCGACGACGGTGATCAGCAGGAACACCATCAGCTGGATCCGGACCGCTTTGGTGATCATCCGACCACCCCCGGCATCAATGCCTTGGCCAGGTCGGGATCGAACCCGGACCGGTTCAGCTTCGGTGAGCAGACCGGCAGGCCGAGCACCGTGATGCAGGTCGTCGCGGTCCCGGTCGGAACCGGCAGCGACGGCAACACGCTGCCCTGCCCCGGACTGGTCGGCAGGTGCACCGGGAGGCTGATCCGGCCGGTCGGCAGCGCGGTCGGGCCGACCGTCGGCAGCTGGATCCCGAGCAGGCTGTCGAGTGCCTTCTTGGTGTTCACGTCCACCGTGATCCCGAGGTTGGTGTAGTCGCCCTTCGCGGCCTTGGCGGCGTTGTCGGGGAACGGATAGGTGAACAGCAGCTCCAGCGACTTCGGCAGGTTCTCCCCCGCCTCGGCCAGCTTGGTGAGGATCGGGTACAGCGACTGCAGGTTGGCGACCAGGTCCTTCTGCGCGGACGTGATCACCCGGGTCGCGGTGTTGCCCAGCGTGGCCAGCGCCTGCAGCGTCTTGACCAGCGCGGCGCGCTGCTTGTCCAGGGTCGCGATCGACGTCGGTAGCGAGTCGATCGCGGTCGCCAGCGTCGCCTTCTGCGCGTTCAGCTTCTTGGCGAGCGCGTCCACCGACTTGATCGCGGTGACGATCCGCGCCTTGTTCTGGTCCAGGGTGCCGACGAACGTGTTCAGCTGGGTCAGCACGCTGCGGATGGCCGGCTCGTTGCCGGTGAGCGCCTTGTTCAGCTCTTGCGTGATGATCTGCAACTGCGCGACGCCGCCGCCGTTCAGCAGCAGCGAGAGCGCGGACAGCACTTCCTCGACCTCGACGTTGCTGGTGGTCCTGGACAGCGGGATCAGCTCGCCGTTGTCGAGCTTGCCGCGCGCCTTCTCGGACCCGGCGGGCCGGGCCAGCGACACGAACTTCTCGCCCAGCAGGCTGGTCTGGCGGATCGTGGCGTGCGTGTTGTCCGGCAACTCGAGGCTCTTCGGCAGCTTGATCCGCACCTTGGCGACGTACCCGTCCAGCCAGACCTTCTCGACCGTACCGACGGTGACGTCGTCGACCTTCACCGACGACTTCGGCACCAGGTCCAGGACGTCCGCGAACTCGACGGTGACCGTGTACGACGGCCCCTTGATCTTCGCGCCGCCCGGCAGCGGGAGCGAGTAGACGGAGAAGTCACAGCCGCTCAGCAGCATCGCGAGCGCGGCGACTCCGGCGACGATCGACGTACGGCGTTGGATTCTGGGGAGCTTCACTTGACCAACCCCCCGAGCGTTGGGTCCACGGGGTCGGGGCTGTTCAGCGGGGCCTTCGGTGTCGGCGCCCACGGCGTACCGGCAGGGCCGCCGCTGACGGGCCCGGTGCCGGTCAGCGATTCGATCAGCGGCAGCTTGGCCAGCGCGTCCAGGACCGGCTTCAGCGTGGAGCACATCGACATCGGCTGGTTCGCCTGCAGCAGCAGCGAGCAGACGAACGTCGCCGGGTCGTCGAGCTGTCCCGGGTTGATGCGCTGGTCCAGCGTGCCGAACTGCGGGTTGTAGATCCGGGCAAGGTTGCCGAGACCGAGCGGTGCGGTGTCGAGCACCTCGGCCAGCGCGGCCTTCTCGTTCACCAGGATCTGCGACAGCTTGGTGGCGCCGGTGACGGTGTTCTTCACCAGCGTCCGGTTCTCCTTGACGAACGTCGCGACCTCGCCGAGCGCGGTGGCGAGCAGCGACAGCGCCGTACCCAGGTCCTTGCGCTCGCCCGCCAGGGTGGTCGAGGTGGCGGCGAAGTTCGTGTTGAACTGCCGGACCAGCTGGTCGTTCGCGGCGAGCGCGGACACGAATGTCTGCAGCTGCCGGATCGTGTTGAACAGTGCCGACGAGTTGCCCGACAGCGTGCTGGTCAGCTTCGAGACGTCGGTGATGGTCTGGTTCAGCTTGGCGCCCTGGCCGTTCAGGTTCTTCGCCGAGACGTCGAGCAGCCGGGCCAGCGCGCCCTGGTCGTTGGCGCCCTTCGGCCCGAGCGCCACGGACAGGTCGTTGAGGCTCTGGTAGATCTGGTCGAGCTCCAGCGGTACGGCGGTCCGATCGAGCGGGATCTGCGCGCCGTCGGCCATCACGGCGCCCTTGGAGTACGCCGGCGAGAGCTGCACGTACCGGTCCGCGACGATCGACGGCGAGGCGATCACCGCCTTCGCCTCGGCCGGCACCTTGTGCTTGGCCTCCCACCAGAACTTCACCCGCACGCTGCGGCCGGCCGGCGTGACGCTCTCCACCTCGCCGACCTTGATGCCGAGGATCCGGACGTCCGATCCCGGGTACACCGAGACCGCACGCGGGAAGTACGCCGTCGCCGTCACCCGCTCGGGCTTCGGCCACAGGGACACGGCGCCGACCACGATGATCACCAGGACCACTGCCATCGCGATCAGCCGCGAAATCGCATTGACCCGCATCAGCCGCCACCTCCCAGGATCGGGGGGATCCCGGTGGGCAGCACCTTGGGCAGCGGGATCTCGGGCACCGGCGCCAGGTTCTGCAGGTACGTGTCGAACCACGGCCCGGTGCCGAGCGTGTTCGTGAAGACCCGGACGAACGGCGCCAGACCCTTGATGCTCGCGTCCAGGGAGGTCTGGTTCTGCAGCAGGACCGCGAGCACCGCGTTCACCTTCTGCAGGGTCGGCCCGAGGTCCTTGCGGTTCTCCCGGACCAGTGCGGTGATCTGCGCGGACAGCTTCTGCGTCGACACCAGCAGCTGGTGGATCAATGCCCGCCGGGCCTGCACGGCCTGGAAGACCTTGTTGCCGTCCTTCATCAGCTTGATCAGCTGCTGGTTGCGGTCGGCAAGCACCTTGGTGACCACGTTCGAGTGCTGCAGCAGCAGCTTGAGCTGCTCGTCGCGCTTGGCAACGTTCCGGGACAGCCTGGACAGGCCGGTCAGCGACGCCTGCACCTCTTCGGGCGTGTTCTTGAACGTCGCCGACAACGTGTCCAGGGCCTTCGCCAGCTGGGCGGTGTTGATCCGCTCGGTGGTGTTGGCCAGGTCGGTGAAGGCGTCCACGACGTCGTACGCCGAGATCGTCCGGGCCAGCGGGATCTCGGAGCCCGGCTTGAGCTCGCCGGGACCGGCCGGGTTGAGCTTCAGGTACTTCTGGCCGAGCAGGGTCTTGATCTTCATCTCGGCGCCGGTCTGGTCGCCGAGCTTCACGCCCTTGTCGACCACGAAGTCGACCCGGACGTGGGTCCCCTCGAGCTCGACGTCGCGAACCTTGCCGACGCGCACGCCGGCCACCCGGATCTCGTCGTTCGGCTTCAGGCCGCCGGCCTCGGAGAACTGCGCGGAGTACTTCGTCCCGCCGCCGATCAGCGGCAGGTCCTGCGCCTTGAACGCGGCCAGCATGATCAGCCCGATGACCGTCAGGCCGACCACACCGATCGTGACCTGGTTCTGTTCGCGGAAAGGCTTCACTTCTTACACCTCGCCGAGTTCAGGTCGTAGGCGACCGGGATGCGGGTGCCGGTGGGTAGTGTGACGTTGCCGTCGAAGTTGCACAGGTAGAAGTTGAACCAGGAGCCGTACGACGCGGTGCGGGTCATCGTGTTGAGCTTCTCCGGCATGAACTGCAGGGTCTTCACCCAGATCGACTGGGTGTCGTCCAGCGTGGTGGCGACCGCGCGCAGCTTGTCCAGGTCGGCCTTGATCGGCACCCGGGTCTGCTGCAGCAGGCCGGCGGTCTTGGTGTTCAGCGAGTTGATCGAGGTCAGCGAGCTGAGGATCGGGTTGATGTCCTGGCTCAGGCCGGTGATGAACTGCTGCAGGTTGACCAGCAGCTGGGAGAAGTTCGCCTGCCGCTGGGAGACGATCTGCAGCGTCGAGGTCAGGTTCGTGATCAGGTCGCCGATCACCTGGTCGGCGTCGGCGAGCGTGGTGGTCAGCGACGCCGTCTTGGCCAGCAGCGACTCGATCGTGCCGCCCTCACCCTGCAGCACCTTGATCACCTCGAACGCGAACTGGTTCACGTCCGCCGGGGTGAGCGCGGTGAACAGCGGCTTGAAACCGTTGAACAGCACCGACAGGTCGAGGGCCGGCGTCGTGCGTTCCTTCGGGATGACGCCGTTCTTCTTCAGCCGGTCGCCGCCGCCGATGCCGTCGGTGAGCGCGACGTACCGGTTGCCGACCAGGTTGCGGTAGCGCAGCGTCGCATGCGTCGAGGTGTCGATCACCTGGTCGGAGTCGACGCTGATCGTCACCATCGCCAGCGTGTTCTCGTACAGGGCGATCTTGTCGACCTGCCCGACCTTCACACCGGCGATCCGGACGTCGTCGCCCTGGTTCAGCCCGACCGCGTCGGTGAACACGGCTTTGTACTTCGTCGTCGGGTTGAAGCTGATGTTCCCGATCGTCACCGCCAGCAGCGCGGTCGCGACGGTCGTGATCACCACGAAGATCCCGAGCCGGACGGTGTCGAACGTGGTCTTCCTGTCGAAGAAGCTCATTTGAGGTTCACCTGCCCGCCGCGGAGGAGAGGCCCGACCATCAGCGTCGTCAGATCCGGTACGTCGTTCGCCGCGACACCCATCTCCGGGCCGACGACCGAGTCGATCACCTTCTGCTCGGCCGGCGATCCGACGCCCTGGGTGTCCATCGCGAACCCGGGCATCGCCCGGTTCAGCTTGACGTCGAGCGGGAAGCGCTGGTTCTTGTTGTGGTCGCCGATCACGCCGTCGTCACCGGTGATGTACGGCGCCGGGTTCTCCTGGGTGTACGGGCCTGGCTTCGAACCCGGGTGGCTGTAGTTCTTGCCGACACAGGTCGGCCCACGGTGGTCCTTGTACACCGGCAGCTCGTTCGGCTCGTACGGCGTCGGCTGGTTGGTGATCAGCTCGAGGTTGATGTTCAGCCGCCCGTCGCGGAACGTGTCGTTCAGGATCGGGGCGGTGTCGGTCATCACCTGGAGGAAGCACGGCACCTCCGGCGAGTACCGCTCCAGCAGGTCGAGGACGGGACGCGTGACCTGGCCGAGCCGGATCACCCGGTCCTCGTTGGCCTTCAGGAACGTGTCCCCGGTCGTGGACAGCGTCTGCACGTCGACGAAGAACTGCTGGAGCTGCTTCTGCTTCTCGACGACCGTGTTGCCGGTGATCGTCAGGTTCCGCAGCGCGCGGACCAGGTCCGGCGTCGCATCGCCGTAGATGTCCGAGACCTGGGTCAGCTTGGCGAGCGCGTCCATCAGCTTCGGGACGTGCGGGTTCAGCTTCTTCAGGTACCCGTCGAGCTGGGTGAGGGTGCCGGCGATCTCGGCGCCGCGGCCCTCGAGCGCGGTCGCGAGGGTGTTCAGCGTGGCGTTCAGGTCGGCCGGGTCGACGGCCTGAAGCAACGGCAGCGCGTCGTTCAGCACCTTCTCGATCTCGATGCCGACCGCGGTCTTGTCCCGGCTGATCACATCGCCGGCCTTGATGTGCGGGCCCTCGGCACCGGTCGGTGGCACCAGCGCGACGTACTTCTCGCCGAACAGCGTCTTCGGCAGGATCCGGGCACTGACCGCGGCGGAGATCTCAGCCACCTGGTCCGGCTTGAGGGCCAGGTTGACGGTCGCCTCGTCGCCGTCGGTGGAGACCCCGCGGACCTCGCCGACGATGATGCCGCGGAGCTTCACGTCCGCGTGCTCGTTGAGCTGCAGGCCGATGTGGCTGGTCTTGAGCTCGACGTTCACGGTCTTGGTGAAGACCTTGGCGTAGAACGCGTACGTCAGCCAGAGCAGGAACACCAGTACGCCGATGAACGCGACGCCCAGCACCTTGTGCGAGATGAGTCTGGTCACGTCAACCCGCCAGCCTGACGGTGGTCGTCGTACCCCAGATGGCCATCGACAGCAGCAGGTCGACGACGTTGATCACGACGATGGACGTCCGTACGGCGCGACCGACGGCGACGCCCACACCGGCCGGGCCGCCACTGGCGTGGTAGCCGTGGTAGCAGTGCACCAGGATCACCAGGACCGAGAACACCAGCACCTTGCCGAACGACCAGAGCACGTCTCCGGGTGGCAGGAACAGGTGGAAGTAATGGTCGTACGTGCCCGTACTCTGCCCGTAGAACGTGGTGACGGTGAGTCTGGTCGCGAAGTACGACGAGAGCAGGCCGACGACGTACAGCGGGATCACCGCGATCAGGCCGGCGATGATCCGGGTGGTGACCAGGAACGGCAGCGACGGGATCGCCATCACCTCGAGGGCGTCGATCTCCTCGCTGATCCGCATCGCGCCGAGCTGCGCGGTGAACCCGCAGCCGACGGTCGCGGCGAGCGCGATACCGGCGATCAGCGGGCCGATCTCGCGGGTGTTGATGTAGGCCGACACGAAGCCGGCGAAGGCCGAGGTACCGATCTGGTTCAGCGCCGAGTAGCCCTGCAGGCCGACCTCGGTGCCGGTGAAGAACGCCAGGAACGTGATCACGCCGACGGTGCCGCCGATCACCGCGAGCGCGCCGCTGCCGAGCGTGACCTCGGCGAGCAGCCGGAGGATCTCCTTGCGGTACCGCGTGACGGACTTGCCGGACCAGGCCAGCGCCTTGATGTAGAAGGCGAGCTGCTCACCGAGATGGTCGAGCGAGTTCAGCGGCTTCTTGACCAGCACGTCCACCCAGGCCGACACGTCAGGCCCCCTTCGGCGGAACGAGCTGGAAGTAGATCGCGGTCATCGAGAAGTTCGCGACGAACAGCAGCATGAACGTGATGACGACCGACTGGTTCACCGCGTCGCCGACACCCTTCGGCCCGCCGCCCGCGTTACAGCCCTTGTACGACGCAACGATCGCGGCGATCGCCCCGAACACCAGCGCCTTCGCTTGCCCCTGCCACAGGTCAGGAAGATGCGCCAGCGCGGTGAAGCTCGCGATGTAACTACCGGGGGTGCCGTCCTGGAGAACGACGTTGAAGACGTAGCCGCCCATCACGCCGACCACGCTGACGAAGCCGTTCAAGAAGAACGCGACCAGCATCGTCGCCAGCACCCGCGGTACGACGAGGCGCTGGATCGGGTCGATACCGAGCACCATCATCGCGTCGAGCTCTTCGCGGATCTTGCGCGAGCCGAGGTCCGCGCAGATCGCCGAGCCACCAGCCCCGGCGATCAGCAGCGCGGTCGCGATCGGCGACGCCTCCCGTACGACGGCCAGCACCGCGGCGGATCCGGTGAAGGCCTGCGCGCCGAACTGCTTGATCAGGCCGCCGACCTGCAGCGCGATCACCGCGCCGAACGGGATCGCGACCAGCGCGGTCGGGATGATCGTCACGCTCGCGACGAACCAGGCCTGCTGGAGGAACTCCTTCACCTGGAACGGCCGGCGGAACGTGGCCCGGCCAGTGTCGAGAGCGAAGGCGAACAGCGAACCGGCTTGCTTCAGCGGGGCGGTCGCGGAAACGGTCACCGGGCCCCCACCGTCGCGGTGGCGAACGAGCCGGGTGGCGGGGTGATGCCGTGTTCCCGGCACCATGCGCCCGGCTCCCGCTGGGTCGGCCGGAGCATGCCGCTGCTGGGCAACTGCTGGATCGGGATCGGCGGCAGCGGCGGCAGCTCCTGGCCGGCCTCGGCGGCCAGCTCGTCGGCGTCCTTCTCCTCGGACATGCCGATCGGGCCGACCATCTGCGCGTTCAGGAACTGGCGGACGACCGGTTCCTCACTGGACAGCAGCATCTCCCGCGGGCCGAACATGGCCAGGTGCCGGTGGTAGAGCATGCCGATGTTGTCCGGCACGGTGCGTGCGGTGTTGACGTCGTGGGTGACGATCAGGAACGTCGGGCTGAACGCCTCGTTCAGGTCGATCATCACCTGGTTCAGAAACGACGTACGGACCGGGTCCAGGCCGGAGTCGGGCTCGTCGACCAGGAGGATCTGCGGGTCCAGCACCAGCGCGCGGGCCAGGCCGGCCCGTTTGCGCATACCGCCGGAGATCTCGCCGGGTAGCTTCTTCTCCGCGCCCACCAGGCCGACCATCTCCATCTTCTCCATCACGATGGAGCGGATGTCGGACTCGGACTTCTTGGTGTGCTCGCGGAGCGGGAACGCGACGTTGTCGTACAGGTTCATCGAGCCGAACATCGCGCCGTCCTGGAACAGCACGCCGAACAGCCGCCGTACGTCGTACAGCTCGCGCTCGCTGCAGGTGGCGATGTCGGTGCCCTCGATGTACACGTGGCCCTTGTCGGGCTTGAGCAGACCGATCAGCGTCTTCAGGAACACGGACTTGCCGGTACCGGACGGGCCGAGCATCACGCAGATCTCACCGGCCGGCAGCGTCAGGGACACATCGCCCCAGATCAGCTGGCTGCCGAAGGACTTGGTGAGACCTTCGACGCGGACTTCTACGCCCACCGGCCCTCCTCACGGGAATGTCTGCTGGCCCCCGACCGACGACGTTCTGCCGTCCCAACGACGGGGCAGTGGCCTAGGTTACGCACGAGTACGGTTTTGCGTAACCCCTGAAAGTCAAGCGGATGAGATCCTAGCGATCCGAAATGCCAGAAGGGCGGCCCCCTTGCGGGGACCGCCCTTCTCTACACATTCGTTACGTCCCGCAGCGGAACGTAACGGAGGTCACTTGAGCGTGACGGTGGCGCCGGCGCCCTCGAGGGCCTCCTTGGCCTTCTCCGCGGCAGCCTTGTCGACCTTCTCCAGGATCGGCTTCGGGGCCGACTCCACGAGGTCCTTGGCCTCCTTCAGGCCGAGGCTCGTGAGACCGCGCACCTCCTTGATGACCTGGATCTTCTTGTCGCCGGCCGACTCGAGAACGACGTCGAACTCGTCCTGCTCCGCGGCCTCTTCGGCAGCGGCAGCCGGCGCGCCCGGAGCGGCGGCAACGGCGACCGGGGCGGCGGCGGTGACGCCGAACTCCTCCTCGAACGCCTTAACGAACTCCGACAGCTCCAGCAGGGTCAGTTCCTTGAACTGGCCGAGGAGCTCTTCGGTGCTGAGCTTCGCCATGGTGGCGGTCCTTCCTAACAATGGTGCTTGGTGATCACTGATGGGGGTGTTGCGTGAGCTGCCTCAGCTGTCCGCTGCGGCAGTCTCCTCGGTGCTCGCCTCGGCAGGTGCCTCGACCGTGTCCTGGACGGTGTCCTGGACGTCCGCCACTGCATCCTGCACAGGGGCTTCGGCCGGCAACTTGTCCTGCAGCGCCGCGAACAGGCGCGCGGCCTGCGACAGCGGAGCAGCGAACAACGACACCGCTTGCTGCGGGGCCGCCTTCATCGCACCTGCGAGCTTCGCGAGGAGGACCTCACGCGACTCCAGGTCAGCGAGCTTGCTGATCTCGTCAGAGCCGAGTGCCTTACCTTCCAGCACTCCACCCTTGATGACGAGCAGGGGATTCGCCTTGGCGAAGTCACGCAGACCCTTGGCCGCAACCACCGGGTCGCCCTTGATGAAGGCGATTGCCGAGGGGCCTTCGAGCAGCGAGTCGAACGAGTCGACTCCCGCATCCTTGGCCGCGATCTTGGTCAGCGTGTTCTTCACCACGGCGTAGTTCACGTCGTCACCGAGCGAAACTCGCAATTGCTTGAGCTGCGCAACGGTGAGACCGCGGTACTCGGTCAGCACGGCGCCGTTGGAGCTACGGAACTCGTCCGTCAGCTCCGCGACAGCGGCTGCCTTGTCCGGCCTCGCCATGGGGGTCTCCTTCTTTCGGCTTCCACGCCTCAGACCCCTGACAATGAAAAACGCCCCTGCGCAGGCGCAAGGGGCGTGAACATACAGATGTCACTATCCAAGTCACCTGCGCGGGCCGCCCACCTGAGTGGGACTTTCAGCTACCTAGGGCAGCAACCAGCGGTCTTCGGCTCGATAACAGTATCAACGTCTAGCTTGGCAACCAAATCGGCGGTCAGGCCGATTGTTCTGCTCGCGGATGCGGCGGGATCCAGCGGTGCATCGCCGTTGCCGCCGCCCATCCGGTCCCGGCCATGATCACGATCGCCGGCGCCAGTCCGAGCAGCGCAGTCGCGCCTGCGAGTAAGAGGGGTCCGGCGCCGTTGCCGGTGTCGGCGAAGAGACGGAACGCGCCGAGGAACTGGGCCCGTCCGACCGGCGGTGAGGCGTCCGCGCCGAGGGTCATGATGACCCCGGCGCCCAGGCCGTTCCCGATCCCCATCAGCAGTGCGACCGCGGTGAGTGTGGCCGTGGTGTGCGTCAACGGCAGCAGCAGATGCGCCAGCCCCAGCACGATCATCGACGGTACGGCGACCCACTTGCGACCGAGCCGGTCCATCACCGAACCGGCCGGATAGAACAGCAACATGTCCACCGCACCGGACAGTCCGAAGATGATGCTGGTCGTCTGCGCGTCCAGTCCGATGTGCAACGCCCACAGCGGGATCACCACCTGTCGCGACGCCCGCACCGCCCCGACGAGCAACGCTCCGACACCGAGAGTCCGCAGTACCGGGAAGTGATCGCGGATGACACCCCAGGTCGACTGTGCCGCGATCGGTCCCCTACCGCGTCTGTTGGCGACGTCCGGCAGGCTCACCAGGACCCCACAGGCGAGTACGGCGGCCACCAGGTGCACCCAGTACGCGCCGTCCGTACCGAGGAACTTCATCGCGCCTGCGCCGAGGAACGGGCCGATGAACGAGCCGATGCGTTGTACGCCGCCCAGTGTGGACAGCGCGCGGGCCCGTAGCTCGATAGGTACGGCTTCACTCAGGTAGGCCTGTCGGGCAAGGCCCCAGACCGCACCGGCCAGTCCGGTGCAGCCGATGGCGATGGCCAGACCCCAGACCGTCGGAACAACCAGGCAGGCTGCCAATGCAAACGCTACGAGGACGGTGGCCGACAGCATCGCGCTGCGCTCGCCAATGCGGTTCGTGAGTGCACCAGCTGGGATGTCACCGATCACCTGGCCCAGTCCGGCTGCAGCAACAACCAGACCGGCTACAGCGACCGAGGCGCCCAGGTGCGTGGCCGACAGCGCTACTACGGGTGCGATAGCGCCCTGACCGATTCCGTACAGCAGAGCGGGCAGATAGACCGCAGGTGCGATTTTCCAGAGGCTCCGGGCCTGTGACATCACCGGCCGCCGGCCAGCGCCGTACTGCGGTCCCGGGCAGCTGGGGTGGCCCCCAGCAACTCAGACACCGACCAGGCACCTTCGGCGACCCTCATCCCGAACTCCTCCATCCGCTCGACCGGCATCCGCATCTCGGGGCCGGAGACACTCAGACAACCGGCAACCTCACCGGAGTAGCCGAACACCGGCGCCGCGACGCTGCAGATCCCTGGCGTCCGCTCGGTCCGCGACATCGCGTACCCGCGCCGACGGATCGCAGCGAACTGCTCCGCGAGCACCTCCGGGTCGGTGATGGTTGCCGGCTGCACCTGTTCGAGCGGGCCCTTCAGGACCTCCTGCTGCCTCTCGAACGGCAGGAACGCCAGCAACACCTTCCCCGGTGCACCGAGTGGCAGCGCCACCGGCAGACCGAACTCCGTGTAGGTACGGCGCAACTGGTGATGGCTCTCGACCTGGTCCAGGACGACGCGCTGCCCTGACGGCAGCAACTCGTGCACGGCCGCGGTCTCCCCTGTGTCATCGCGGAGTGCACGCAGCACCGGCAGGGCAGCGTCGCGCAGGCCGGCCGGAATTCCGCCGCTGTGCGCCAGTTGCACGACCAGCGGGCCGATCGCGTACCGCCGGTGGGCGGTCTGCCGGACGAGGCCGTTCTCCTGCATGGCGAGCAGCAGCCGGTGCACGGTGCTCGTCGACAGACCGGTCGCCCGCGCCAGGTCGCTGATCCCGAGGTCCGGCGTCCGCGCGTCGAAGCAGCGAAGGATCGCCACAGCGCGGTCGATCGACTGCACCGAACCGCGCGCTTCCTGCATGGTGAAACCATATCCCGCGATACGGGAAAGCTGTCGAGGTAGTGTCCAGCCGGTGAGCATCACCGCCGCCTGGAGCCGGTTCGACGAATGGCTCGCCCAGAACGCTCCAACGACGTACGCCGTACTCGCACCGCCGGCCACCGACGCGGAGCTGGAGACGGCTCGGCGCGTGGTCGAACTGCCGCCCGAGCTGATCGAGTCGCTCAGGTGCCACAACGGCCTGACGTCCTGGGCGAACCTCTTACCGGAGGCGCCGCCGTCGAGCGCAGCTCAGATCGCCGAGAACTGGCAGATGCGGATGGACCTCGCCGCGGACGTCGACGGTTTCGCCGTTCATCAGCCGGAACCGGAGCCCTACTGGCATCCGGCCTGGATCCCATGGGCGGACGGTGACGGCGATCTTCAGGTCATCGACCTGCGCCCAGGCCCGTCGCGCGGACGACTGGGCATCGCGGCTCACGACGGGACCGGCGACTTCGACGCCGCCTGGCCGGACCTCACGTCGTACCTCTCAGAGGTGGTGCACTCCCTGCACCACGGCACCGGCGTCAACGGCTGGTACCCGTACCTCACCACCCACCAGGAGCTCTGGTGGGACCTCGGCCCGGACCAGCGGACCGTCAACGACGAGCCACTGATCCGGGTACCGGTCGAGAACTAGCTCAGGACGGCGAGTGCGTCGATCTCGACGAGCATGTCCGGCAGCGGCAGGCCGGTGAAGACGGTGGTCCGCGACGGCAGCACGCCGCTCGGCGTACGGGTCGACACGAACTCGGCGTACGCCTCGTTCATCGCGGCGAAGTCCTCGCGCTGGGTGAGGTAGACGCGCAGCATCACCACGTCGTCGATGCTCCCGCCACCGGCCTTCAGGATCGCCTCGATGTTCTGCAGGACCCGCGTGGTCTGGCCCTTCACGTCACCGGTGAACACGAAGTCGCCGCTGGCCGGGTCGACCGAGCCCTGGCCGGACACCTGCAGGATGTTGCCCTTGCGGACGCCCTGCGAGAACACCGGCATCGGCGGTGGCGCGTCGGTGGTGGAGACTGCGGTCTTGTCGGACATCAGGTCTGACACCTCTCAGTTGTAGTCGGCACTGATCGCATTGGCGGTGGCGAGCAACTCGGGCAGCAGCTCGAGCACCTGGTCATAGTTCAGCAGTACGTCGGGCACCGACAACGACACGGCCCCGACAACACGCCCCGTGCTGTCGGTCAGCGGCGCACCGATGCAGTTGATGAACGACTCGTGCTCAGCCTTGTCCTGAGCCCAGCCACGCTCTTTCGTCACCTGCAGCTCGTCCCGCAACCGGTCCGCGTCGGTGATGGTGTTGGGAGTGAACACCTTGTAGTCCAGCGTCGCCAGCACCGCCTCCCGCTGCCGCTTCGGCTGCGCGGCCAGCAGCACCTTGCCGACCGCAGTGCAGTGCAGAGCCGCCGGTACGCCGACCTGCGAGTACATACGCACCGAGCGCACGCTGTCGAGCTTGTCGACGTAGATGACCTCACCGTTCTCCCAGGCGGCCAGGTGAACCGTCTGGCCGGTCTTCTGGTTCAGCTCACGCAGATGCGGTGCAGCAACTTGCCGTACGACGTGTTGCTCGCGCGCAACGTCCGCGAGCGCGAACAGCCGCGAGCCCAGGCGGTAGCGGTGCGCCGAGTCACGCCGTACGAACCGCTCTGCCTCCATGGTGCGCAGCAGACGCAGCACTGTCGTCTTGTGCACGCCTAGCTCGGTCGCGAGCTGGTCGAGCGACCTCTCCCCCTCGCCGAGGCTCTTGAGGATCTGCAACGCCCTGCCGAGGCTCTGACTCATGCTGCACCGATCTTCGTTGCCGCCCACTCCTCGTCGGTGCAGCTCAGCAGGCGCTCGCGCACCTCTCGCGCCGGCGGCGGCGCGTGGTCTTCTGGAGCCGTCAGGACTGCAGCAGCGTTCAGGTGCCCCAGCCGGAGCCGCTGCGTCATCGGCAGACCTTGCAGCGTCGCGGCCAAGAAGCCCGCCGCAAACGCGTCACCGGCCCCGACCGTCTCCACTACGTCCACCGTGAGCGCCGGAACCTCAGTGCGACCGCCTGGCTCCAGCACCATCGCCCGGTGCGCGTCGTCCTTCACAACCAGGACTGGTGTCTCCAGTCGCTCGTACAGCTCGTCCGGGTCCCCCGTGCCGGCGAAGACCTCCGCCTCGTCAGCACCGATCAGCACGATGTCGGCCGCTTTCAGCAACCGCCACAGGGGCTCAGGGTCCCTGTCCCGCCAGAGCGCAGGCCGCCAGTTCAGATCCACGCTGAGCAGGAACTCACGCGGCTCGGTCGCCAGCCGCTCCAGCATTTCCGCACTGGTGGTGGAGATCGCTGCAGTGATTCCGGTCGTGTGCACCAGCTTGGCCTGTTTGAGTCGCTCGCTGACCTCAGGCCGTTCCAGGAACCCCGGGTCCATGGCAGCCGCCGCCGAGCCGGCCCGGTAGTAGTGCATCCGGGAGCGCCCGTCCTCCGACTCCTTCACATAGAGCGCGGTCGGCCGGACCGGGTCCAGCTCGACACCGCCGACGTCGACACCACGCGCCTGCAGATCCCGCAGTACGTGCTGACCGAAGCCGTCGTCCCCGAGCCGCGAGATCCACCCGGTCGGTACGCCGAGAGCCGCCAGCCCACCGGCCACGTTGCACTCCGCCCCGCCGACCGACCGCCGGAACGTCTCCACGTCTTCGAGAGGTCCCGGCCCGCCCGCCAGCATGATCATCGCCTCACCCAGGCAGATCGCCGCCGTCTCAGGAAGCGGTTCGGGCATCGGCACTCCTTGGCGGCGGGGTGATGGGATAGGCATGCGCGTTGACGCGACTTCCGGCGCGATGCTACAACCGACGAGTCAGAATACGCAATGAGCGTTGCGTATTTTGCAATCCAACTCCAGGGGGTCAGATGCCTGCTTACGATGCCGACACCGTCGCCGCTCTCGCCGATCAGCAGGTGAGCTGGCAGGACAAGGCCCTGCCGCCCGCCTTCTGGGGCCGCACCGTCGCGGAGGTGCTGGCCGACCGGCCTCGGCTGTCCCAGCTGCCCACTCCCCTGATGACGCTGTCGGCTCCCGGCCTGCGACACAACGTCGACACCCTCGCCACCTGGTGCACCCGGCACGGCGTCGCGCTCGCGCCGCACGGCAAGACCACGATGGCGCCTGCCCTCTGGGCGATGCAGTTAGACGCCGGCGCCTGGGCGATCACGCTGGCCAACGGGTTCCAGCTCGGCGTCGCCCGCGCGTACGGCGTACAGCGAGTGCTGATCGCGAACGCGGTGATCTCGCCCCTGCAGCTGCGCTGGATCGCCGACGAGCTCGCGGCCGACCCGTCGTTCGAGGTGCTGGTGTGGGCCGACTCGGTCCGCACCGTCGAGATCATGGAGGCGGCCCGCTCGGCGTACGTCGGCGCGGACGCGCGACCGCTCGACGTGATGGTCGAGGTCGGCGGCATCGGCGGCCGGACCGGCGCCCGGGATCTCGAGACCGCGCTCGCCGTCGGCGACGCGATCGCCAACGCGTCGACGCTGCGTCTCATCGGCGTGGCCGGGTACGAGGGCGCGATCGGGCACGGCGTCGACGAGGCCAACCTCGAGGAGGTCCGCGCGTACCTGCGAGAGCTCGCGACCGTTCACCACCGGCTGCGGCCGTTGTACGACGAGGACGTCGTACCGGTGGTCAGTGCGGGCGGGAGCCAGTACTTCGAGCAGGTCGCGAAGGTGCTCGCCTCGGAGGCCGGCGAAGGCGCCCGGGTGGTACTGCGGTCCGGCGCGTACATCGCCCACGACGACGGGCTCTACCGTCGGCTGTCACCGCTCGGCGAGCACCCGCGGACGGACGGCGAGCAGCTCGTACCGGCGATGCACGGGTGGATGCGGATCACGTCGCAGCCCGAGCCGGGCCTGGCGATCTTCGACGGCGGACGCCGCGACTTCCCGTTCGACCAGGACTTTCCCGAGCCGCAACTGATCCGGCCGCGGTCGGACGGCTCGCCGATCCTTCCAGCCACCGGGATGAAGGTGACGAACCTCAACGACCAGCACGGCTATCTGCAGTTCGGCGACGACCAGGACGTGGTGATCGGCGACGAGCTGCGCGTCGGCCTGTCGCACCCCTGCACGGCCTTCGACAAGTGGGGCCTGATCCCGGTCGTCGACGACCCGGACGCCGTGGATCCCGTCATCGTCGACCTGGTCCGGACGTTCTTCTGACATGAGCGATCTGCTGATCACGGGGGCACTGGTCGTCGACGGTTCGGGCGCACCCGGGTACCACGCCGACGTCGCGGTCGACGCCGGACGGATCGTGGCCATCGGCAACGACCTCCCGGCCGCGCACCGGACGATCGATGCGGACGGACTGGTGCTGTCCCCCGGGTTCATCGACATGCACTCGCACTCGGACCTGCAGATCCTGGTCAACCCCGACCACACCGCCAAGGTCAGCCAGGGCGTCACACTCGAGGTCCTCGGGCAGGACGGCCTGTCCTTCGCCCCGATCGACGATCCGACGCGGGCCGTCGTACGCCGCCAGATCGCCGGCTGGAACGGGGAACCGGACGACTTCGACTTCTCCTGGTCGACGGTCGCCGGGTACCTCGACCGCCTCGACCAGAGGATCGCCTGCAACGCGGCGTACCTGGTCCCGCAGGGCACGTTGCGCCTCATGGTCGTTGGCACCTCCAACCGTCCGGCGACCGGCGACGAGCTCGCGCGGATGAAACAGCTGCTCGCGGACGGACTGCGCGACGGAGCGGTCGGGATGAGCAGCGGGCTCACCTACACGCCCGGCATGTTCGCCGGCACCGACGAGCTGGTCGAGCTGTGCGAGGTCGTCGCGTCGTACGGCGGGTACTACGCGCCGCACCAACGCTCGTACGGCGAGGGCGCGCTCGAGGCGTACGCCGAGATGGTCGACGTGGCACGCCGCTCCGGGTGTGCGCTGCACCTGACCCACGCGGTGATGAACTTCGCCCCGAACGCGGGCCGAGGCTCCGAGCTGGTCGAGATGATCGACAAGGCCCTCGCCTCCGGGGTGGATGTCACCACCGACACCTATCCGTACCTGCCGGGCGCCACCACCCTCGCGGCGATCCTGCCGAGCTGGACGGCCGAGGGCGGACCGGACGCGCTGCTCGGCCGGCTCCGCGATCCGTCCGCGCGGGAGCGCATCAGCTACGAACTGGAGCAGGTCGGGTCCGACGGCTGCCACGGCTGCGTGGTGGAGTGGGACACGATCGAGATCGGCGGCGTCCGCAACCCGGCCCTGTCCGACGCGGTCGGCAACACGGTCGCGGCCCTCGCGGCACGGACCGGCAGGCCGGCCACGGAGGTCTTCTTCGAGATCCTGCTGGCCGACGACCTCGCCACCTCGATCCTGCAGCACGTCGGCCACGAGGAGAACGTGCGCGCGATCATGCAGCACCCGTCGCACACGGGCGGCTCGGACGGGATCCTGGTCGGCGGCAAGCCGCACCCGCGGTCGTGGGGCACGTTCCCGCGGTACCTCGCCCGCTACGTCCGCGAGCTCGGCGTACTCGACCTCGCCGATTGCATCCACCACCTCACCGGCCGTCCCGCCCGCCGCCTCCGGCTCCCGGACCGCGGGCTGGTCCGCGAGGGGTACGCCGCCGACCTGGTCCTCTTCGACCCCGCCACGGTTCAGGACACCGCCACGTTCCCCGAACCCCGCCGGCAAGCCGCAGGCATCCCGTACGTCTTCGTCAACGGCACCCCCGTCATCGACGACTCCCACCGAACGGCCGCCCTGCCCGGCCGCGCCATTCGCCGTACCTCGAGCTGAGAGGAACTTGTTGTGAACACCCTGGAGCTGCTCCGAGCCGATCGGGTTCTGACTGTCGTCCGCGCCCCGGAGATCTCGGACGCCCGCGACCTCTGCGCCGCGTTGGTTGCCGGCGGCATCCACGTCGTCGAGCTCACCTACACCACCCCGGACCTCCCCAGGCACCTGGAACGCGCCGCCTCTACCGCTGCCGAGACCGGCGCGGTCGTCGGCGCCGGCACCGTCCAGACCGGCGACCAGGCCACGCAGGCGATCAACGCCGGCGCCCAGTTCCTCGTCACGCCCGGCCAAGGCCCTGAGGCCGCCGCGATCGCCGAAGCCGCGCGTACCGCCGGCATCCCCGTTGTCCTCGGCGCCTTCACGCCGTCCGAGGTCATGACCGCGCTCGCCCTCGGCTCGGCCGCGGTGAAGATCTTCCCCGCCCACCAGCTGGGCCCGAAGTACTTCAAGGACCTCAACGGCCCGTTCCCCGGCGTCCCGCTGATCCCGTCCGGCGGCGTCAACGCCACCAACGCCCACGACTTCCTGGCCGCCGGCGCCCTGGCCGTCAGTGCCGGCACCGACGTCGTCTCCCCCGCCGACGTAGCCGCCGCCAGCTGGGAGTCCATCACCACCAAAGCCAAGAACTTCTGCGCAGCTATTGAACGGTGATGCTGCCGTAGCTGGTCCGTAGGTAGAGGCGGTTCGAGGAACTGGGGTCGTTCGGTACGTCGACCTCGGTGGAGCCTTGGGCCGCGAGCGCATCGATCGCGTACGTCGCCGTACGTGGGAGCTGGACCGTGAGAGAACCGTCGCTGGCCGTGGCGGTGACCTGATCCGGCGCGCTGTCGAAGAGCATGTTGATCGAACCGTGCACCGCGTCCACCGAAACCCGCGGGCTCCGCAGGCGGGTCAGGGTGACCGAAGCATCGGTGGCTTCCACGGTCAGCGGCGACGCGACGCCGGTCGCAGACATCGACGTACCGTCGGCCTTCGCGTGGACGGCGGCCGCACTCGGCACCTCCACCGTCAGCTCTACGTCGCAGTGCACATCGGGACAGGTGGTGTCGACGTCCAGCACTCCGCCAACCGTCGCCACCTTTACGGCAGGCTGTGCGACCGCGTACGTCCCGTCGACTGTCACATGCACCTGTCCGTCGGCGCTCGCCAGCAGTTGCAACGGGACGCCCGACACCACCTTCACTCCTTGCGGTCCGGGCGTGAAGGAGGCCGAGTATTCGTACGGAAGCTTCCCCCGGATCAACGACACGGTCACCGCCGCGCCGGTGAGCACCAGCACCAGCACCGGCACCAGTCCGATGATCAGCATCCTCCGCTGCGCGGTCGTCATCACGTGTCCAGGTACTTGAGCACGGCCAGCACCCGGCGGTGCTCACCGTCGGTCGGCGACAGCCGGAGCTTCAGGAAGATGTTGCTGATGTGCTTCTCCACGGCGCCTTCGCCGACGACGAGTGCCTGGGCGATCCCGGCGTTCGACTTGCCTTCCGCCATCGCCCGGAGAACGTCCTGTTCCCTCGGACTCAGCACCGCGAGCGGATCCACCTTCCGCGAGCGCACCAGCAGCTGCGAGATCACTTCCGGATCCAGCGCCGCGCCACCGCCCGCGACCCGGCGCAGCCCGTCGATGAACTGATCGACATCCGCCACGCGGTCCTTGAGCAGGTACCCGACACCGCCCGGGTTCCCACCGATCAGTTCACTCGCGTAGCGCTCCTCGACGTACTGCGACAACACCAGTACGCCGACCTCGGCGTACTGCTCGCGGATCACCAGCGCCGCCCGCAGTCCCTCATCGGTGAACGACGGCGGCATCCGTACGTCGACCACGCACACGTCCGGCCGATGCGCCTCGACCGCCTTCAGCAACGCGTCGCCGTCCCCGACTGCCGCGACCACCGCGCAGTCCTGCTCCTCCAGCAGCCGCACGATGCCCTCACGCAACAGCACCGAGTCCTCGGCGATCACCACCCGCATCCGCTCAGTCTCCTCAACCACAGCGTCCTCAACCACAGTGTTTTCAGGCACAGGGCACCTCCGCGATCAGCGTGGTCCCGCCGCCCGGTGGGCTGTTCACCGTGAGTCGTCCGTCGACGCCGGCCACTCGGTCGGTCAGCCCGCGCAACCCGGTGCCCTTGGAGGGATCGGCGCCACCTCGCCCGTCGTCCCGCACCTCGACCCGCAGTACGTCGCCGTCCCGCACCACCGACACCTCCACGTGCGCCGCCTCAGCATGTTTGGCCACGTTGGCCAGCGCCTCCGTCACCACGAAGTACGCGATCGATTCGATCGTCAGCGACGGCCGGTGATGTACGCCGATCCGCAGGCGGACCGGCACCGGAGATCGGACCGCCACCGCCGACAGAGCCGCGTCCAGACCGCGATCGCTCAGCACCGGCGGATGCAGTCCTCTGGTCAGGTCGCGGATCTCGACGATCGCCTGCATCGCCTCCGAATGCGCCTCCTCGATCAACGCGCGCACCGCGGGCTCCTTGTCCCCGAGGCGGTTCTTGGCCCGGCCGAGCGTCATCGCCAGCGAGACGAGCCGCTGCTGGGCACCGTCGTGCAGGTCGCGCTCCATCCGCCGCCGCTCGGCCTCGACGGAGTCGACCACCTGCTGCCGGCTCGTCACCAGTTGCGTGACGCGCTCCGCCAGGGCACCGCTCTCCGACCGGCCGAGCAACCTCCGCGCGAGCTCCGCGTCCAGGGCGGACGCCAGCCGCATCAGCCACGGCGACACCACGATCAGGAACACGGCCGCGACGATCGCCACCATCGCAGCGGACTTGGGCGAGTCGATCACGAAGGGCCCGAGCTGCGCCTGCGAGGCCGCGAACCGGTCGTAGTACAGCGGCAACGCGATCAGCACCGGAGGCACCGACCACGCGGCCAGGATCAGCACCAGCCAAACGATTGCCAGCGGCAACAGCAGGAGGTAGTACAGGAACTGCTGCCACATCCCCCGGTCGGTCACCGCGAGCGTCGCGTCGGCGACCCGTGATCCGCCCGGCGGCGGCGGGATCAGCGGCGCGATGACCTGCCCGCGAGTGATCCGTGCCCGCGCTCGCTCCCATCCGGCCACCCGGTACACGAACCGGTTCGCGCCGACGCTCAGCGGGATCCCGACGTACCCGAGCGGCCAAGCCAGTAAGGCGACCAGGACCGTGACCAGCGCCAGCAGTCCGGAGGTCAGCACCACGACCGCGTCACCCAGGATGTGAATGGTTGCCAACCACAAGTACGGCGACCGCCAGAGTCGCCAGGGCGCCCGGGGAACCGGATTCGCAGCAACCGTCATCCGGACCACCTCCCCGTGTCAGCGCCTGCTTGCCGTCACAACTTACGTCGTCGCCGTGGCCGGACGGCATGAGGACAGCCCACGGACCCGACCGGGGGTTATCCCCACCCCTGTTCGTGGGCTGGCCGGACTGTGCCGGGCGGCTGCCGCCGGGATCCTCGAAACCATGACGACGCCCCTGATCAGCAGCACTCGCACCGGCGAGATCGGCCGGAACCTGGACGGGAGAATCGGAGACGCGATCGACGACCGCGTGGCCGATGCGCTCGAGGACTACATCGCCGAGGGCCGGCTGGACGGCAGGATTCGCGCGCGTCGCTCACCCGGAGGTCTGGCCGCTCTGGTCGCCGCCGGTGTCGCCGCCGTGCTGCTTCCTTGGTGCCTGATCCTCGCCGCCACGCTGCCGAGCACCTACCAGGCGGGCCACTGGAAGCTGACCTGGATCGGTCTCGACTGCGGCACCGCGATCGCCGCCGGACTCACGGCGTACCTGCTGCACACTCGCAACAGGTACGCCGCTCTGACCGCGATGGCCGCCGGGACGCTGCTGACGGCCGACGCCTGGTTCGACATGAGTACGGCGGCGGCCGGGTTCGACCGCACCCTCTCGGTGACCGAGGCGCTCCTCCTGGAGCTGCCGCTGGCCGTGTGCGCCTTCGTGGTCGCCGCGCGC
Organism: Kribbella soli; assembly: GCF_004331345.1. GTDB lineage: Bacteria > Actinomycetota > Actinomycetes > Propionibacteriales > Kribbellaceae > Kribbella > Kribbella soli. Next base: position 1,147,402 of record NZ_SJJZ01000001.1, read on the forward strand.
GAGCTCCGCCGGGTCTAGCCGATCAGTTCGAGCACAGGACCCTCGTGCAGCGCGCGGTAGACCTTGTCGCGCAAGGCATTCGCCTCCGCGTCGGTGAGGGTGCGGTCAACCGGCCGCAGGACCAGTCTGACCAGGAGGTTCCGTTGACCGGGAGTCATCTGGAGACGCTCACGGGCACCCGTCGGCAAGTCGTCATACGACGTTTCGCCCAGCACCTCCAGCGACTCCGCGGCATCGGCATCCGGGCCGAGCGCGGCGCGCACCTTGTCACCGAGAACCTCCGCCGATACGTCCGCCGACTCGTCGACGACAACCGACAGATCACGTCGTACCGGCGGCATCGACGAGACCGCCTTGTACGGCGCGAGATCCAGCATCTGGCCCGCCACACGAGGATCCGTCGAGCGGAGCAGGCGGATGTCCCGGATCCCCTTGCGGAGCATGAGCAGCCGGTCCAGGCCCGGGCCCATCGCGAGGCCGGTCCAGCTGTCGTCCAGGCCGGCCATGCGGAGGACGTGCGGCGCGGCGACCCCGCATTCACCGATCTCGATCCACTGATCGTCCAGCAGGACATCGATCTGCCGGCCGTGGATCGTGTACGGGTGGACGGCCGGCACGGTGCGGTAGGTCTGGCCGGGCAGGACGGTGTCGACCAGACGGGCGATCATGTCCTCCAGCTCCGGTTCGCCCAGCGTCACATTGCGGCTGACCCGCCACAGGTCGAGCTGATGCGGCGTACCGGTGTGCTGCCAGTCGACCGAGTCCCGGCGGTAACAGATGCCCGCGCAGATCATCAGCACATCGGACGACTCCGACCCGGCGAGCTCACGAAGAGCGGGCGGAATCATCGCCGACGTGTGACTTCGAAGGACCTCGGAAGCCGACGCGTAGCGCGTGTACCGAGCCTCCCGGGTCACCGCGTCCGACGCGTAGCCGAGGTTGTCGTAGTTGTCGGCCAGCGGTACGACGGGATGGTCGCGACGGGTCCAGATCTCGGTGTACGGCCACGCGGCACCGAGCGCCGTACGGATCGAGTCGACGACGAGCTGGACGGCGTGCGGGCCCTGGGCCGGGTCGGTGAGATCGCGCAGCGCGAGGGCAGAGTGCAGTTCTTCAACAGCGAGGACAGACATGAGTTTCTCTCCAGAATGACGGTCTCGACGGGGGTCCACCCCGGTCGGCCGCGGTCACCTCAGGAGAGAGCGCAGCAGCAGCTCACCCCGTCGGCACCGTCGTGCCGGCCGGGGCGCAGAAATCGCTGCCCGTACTGCGTCATGTCGTCCACTGTACCGTCCGGCCACCAGCTTCCGCCGCGAAATTCGGCCCGCAGCCGAACCACGGAGTGCGACGATGGGCCGCATGCGATGGATCGACACCCTGGAAGGCGCGGCCGCCGAGAAGCTGCCCGAGGCCGTGCACCGCTACTTCCGGCAGGGCTCGGCCGGCGGGGTCAGCGTCGGCGAGGCGACCTCGGCCTGGTCGGCGTACCGGTTCCGTCCGCACGTGCTGAACGACGTGTCCACCGTCGACCTGAGTACGACGGTGCTCGGCACACCCGTGGACGCGCCGATCCTGGTCGCGCCGTCGACGATGCAGCGGCTGGCCGACCCGGACGGCGAACTGGCGATGGCGCGCGGCGTCCGCGCGGCGAAGTCGATCCTCGGTGTGTCCAGCAACGCCGGTACGACGTTCGCCGAGCTAGGAGCGACCGGCGTTCCGTGGTGGCTACAGATCTACGTCGTGCGGAACCGGGAGATCACCGTCCGGATGCTCGACGCCGCCGTCGAGGCCGGAGCGCGGGCGGTCGTGCTGACCGTCGACACCCCGGTCGTCGGGCGCAAGGAAGACGACGGCGAGACGGTCTGGGACGTCGCGCAACCCGGACAGTTCCTGGCCAACCTGCCCGACGGCGAGTGGACCGACGACGACCTCGACAAGGCCGACGACCTGAACCCCGACGTGATCGGCTGGCTCGCGGAACGCACCGGCCTACCGGTGGTGGTGAAGGGCGTCCTCCGCGGCGACGACGCCAAACGCTGCGCGGACGCGGGCGCCGCCGGCCTCATCGTCTCGAACCACGGCGGCCGTCAGCTCGACGGCTCGGTCCCCACAGCGCGGGCGCTGCCCGAGGTCGCCGAAGCCGTCGCCGGAAGCAACCTCGAGGTGTACGTCGACGGCGGCATCCGCCGCGGCGAGCACGTCCTCGCCGCACTGACCCTCGGCGCCCGCGCGGTGTTCGTCGGCCGTCCTGCCCTCTGGTCCCTGGCTGTCGGCTCGTCCGAGGGCGTCACCCGGCTGCTGACCGACCTCGGCACCGAACTCGACCACACCCTGCGGCTGGTAGGCGTCTCCACACCGTCGTCACTGACACCGGACCTCGTCACGCACTGACCACCTGGGGAGTCCCAAGACGCAGAAAACCCCCGGGAGTCCCGGGGGCTTTCTGTTGATGAGGGGTGGAGGCTCAGGCCTCGTCCGCGTCCTCGGTGAGGTTGCGGCTCAGGTTGGGGTCAACCTGGACGCCCGGCCCCATCGTGGTCGAGAAGACCGTCTTCTTGATGTAGCGGCCCTTCGAGCTGGCCGGCTTCAACCGGAGGATCTCCTCGAGCGCGGCGCTGTAGTTCTCCACCAGCTGGGCCTCGTCGAACGACGCCTTGCCGATGATGAAGTGCAGGTTCGCGTGCCGGTCGACCCGGAACTCGATCTTGCCGCCCTTGATGTCGTTCACGGCCTTGACCACGTCCGGGGTCACCGTGCCGGTCTTCGGGTTCGGCATCAGACCACGCGGGCCGAGGACCCGACCGAGGCGGCCGACCTTGCCCATCAGGTCAGGAGTCGCGACGACGGCGTCGAAGTCGAGCCAGCCGTCGGTGACCTTCTTGATCAGGTCGTCGTCGCCGACGAAGTCGGCGCCGGCGGCCTTCGCGGCCTCGGCCTTCTCACCGGTGGCGAAGACGAGGACCCGTGCCGTCTTGCCGGTACCGTGCGGAAGGTTGACGGTGCCACGCACCATCTGGTCGGCCTTACGAGGGTCGACCCCGAGACGCATCGCGACGTCCACGGTGGAGTTGAACTTCTTGCTGCCGGCCGCTTCCTTGGCGAACTTGATCGCCTCGAGCGGGGTGTACAGGTGATCGAAGTCGATCTTCTCCGCGACTGCGCGGTAAGCCTTACTACGCTGTGCCATTGCTTGTCTCCTGGTGCGAACGGTGTTCGTCGTTCGCGGGTTGTGGTGAATCGGGCGATCGTCGCCCTTCCACTCCTGCTGACCCGGTGTGGGCCGGGTGGACTACTACTTGTCGACGGTGACGCCCATGGAGCGCGCCGTACCCTCGATGATCTTCATCGCCGCGTCGATGTCACGGGCGTTCAGGTCCGGCATCTTGGTGGTGGCGATCTCGCGGACCTGGTCCTTGGTGATCTTGCCGACCTTGTCGCGCTGCGGGACGGCCGAGCCCTTCTGCAGACCGGCGGCCTTCTTGATCATCTCCGGCGCCGGCGGCGTCTTGGTGATGAAGGTGAAGGAACGGTCTTCGTAGATGGTGATCTCGACCGGCACCACGTTGCCACGCATGGATTCCGTCTGGGCGTTGTACGCCTTGCAGAACTCCATGATGTTGACGCCGTGCGGGCCGAGCGCGGTACCGACCGGCGGGGCCGGCGTCGCTGCACCGGCCTGGAGCTGCACCTTGACCAGGGCAGCGATCTTCTTCTTGGGAGGCATTCTGTCGGGTCCTTAGACTTTCTGGATCTGGTTGAAGCTGAGTTCCACCGGGGTCTCCCGGCCGAAGATCTCCACCAGGGCCTTGATCCGCTGGGCCTCGGCATTGATCTCCGTGACTGTGGCGTGCAGGGTCGCGAACGGCCCGTCGACCACCATGACCGAGTCGCCCACACCGAAGTCGGCGACCTCGACCTTCTTCTTCGCCGCGGTCTTGGCGGGTGCGGCACCGGCTTCGGCTGCCGCCGCCTCGGCTGCCGCCACGACAGCCGGAGCGAGCATCTTCTCAACCTCTTCGAGGCTGAGCGGGACCGGCTTCTGGCTGTTCCCGACGAAGCCGGTCACCGACGGCGTGTGCCGCACGGTCGACCAGGACTCGTCGGTCAGGTCCATCCGGACCAGCACGTAGCCGGGGAGCACGGTGCGCTTGACCATCCGGCGCTGACCGTTCTTGATCTCGGCGACCTCTTCGGTCGGCACGATGATCTCGAAGATGTAGTCCTCCATGTTCAGGGAGTTGATCCGGTTCTCCAGGTTGCCCTTGACCCGGTTCTCCATCCCTGAGTACGTGTGGACGACGTACCAGTCGCCGATCTGCGACCGCAGCCGGCTGCGCAGCTCCTCGAGCGGGTCGCCCGGTTCCTCGGGCTCCGCCTCCTCGGCCGCTGCGTCGTCCTCGTCGTCGTCCGTCGCGGCGGCGGCCGCGGCCAGCGCGTCCACGTCGGCGTCGTCCTCGGACTCGTCGTCACCGGACTCGTCGTCACCGCTGGAGAAGACCACCTCGTCGGCCGCGGCAGGCGCCTCGGCGGTGGTCAGCGGAGCGGTCTCGGCGGTCTCGTCGGCCAGTTCCTCGGCGGCGTCCTCGACGTCGTCCTCGGTCACGACCTCGGCGGCCTCGGACTCGTCGGCCGCCGGCACCACCACTACCGGCTCGTCGTCGGAGGTGTCGGCGTCCGCGCGGGGCGTCTCCGCCTCGTCGTCGGCGGAGTACTCGTCGTCGTCCACATCGTCCTCGTCCTCGCCGGCGGCGTCGTCGTCGAGACCCGCGAACGGGTCGTCGTCGTCATCGTCGTCGTCAGCGAACAGATCGTCATCGGTGGCGTTCTCGTCGAAGTCGAGATCGAGGTCGGCGTCGGATACGTCGAACTCGTCCTCGTGGTCGAGGACCTCGTCGTCGCGCTCGGACACGTCGTACTCCGTCATCTGTGGCTCGGGGTCTTGTCTGCTTCGGGTCGGGTCAGGAGCCCGGGACCTACGGTCGGGATCGTGGTGGGCGGCCTCAGCCGAAGATCTTGAACATCGCCCAGCCGAAGGCGAGGTCGAGGACCGAGACGATCGCGATGACGAACACCACGAAGGTCAGGACGACCGCGAAGTAGGTGGAGAGCTGCTTGCGGGTCGGCCAGACGACCTTGCGGAGCTCGGCAACCACCTGGCGGTAGAAGCGCAGCAGGCCCCTGCCCTGCTTGCCTTCCGCAGGCTTGCCGGCGCCGGACGGTGCCGGGGTGCGCGTCTCCGTCACGACCTACCTCTTTCGCTAGCGGCGGCCTGACCGGCCCTGCGCCGGTCAGGATTTGCAGGGCACGAGGGACTTGAACCCCCAACCTTCGGTTTTGGAGACCGATGCTCTGCCAGTTGAGCTAGTGCCCTCTGCAATCCATCCGGACGCCGCGTCGGACCTGATCTCGGGCATGCCGGATCAGGGCCACCAACGCCCGGACCTAGAGAAGTGTACGGGGTCGGAGCCACCTGGTCGAACTCAGCCTCTCGGCATCCTTCGCCCTGGCCCTGCCCGCACGACCCCCCATCGGGCGCCGCACCGCGGTCAGAACCATACAGCCTCCAGATGGTCCCAACGGACAGTGCCCCCGGCGCGTTCCCCGCCCACCCCGTGAAACCCGCGAGCACCGCCGTACGGCGTGGTGCCAGGATGGGCCGCATGGGTTCCAGGATCTCGGCGCGGATCGGCGCCATCAGTGAATCGGCGACGCTGGCGGTCGACGCCAAGGCGAAGGCGCTCAAGGCGGCCGGGCGCCCGGTGATCGGGTTCGGCGCGGGTGAGCCGGACTTCCCGACGCCGGACTACATCGTCGAGGCGGCGGTCGCGGCCGCGCGGGATCCGAAGAACCACCGGTACAGCCCGGCCGGCGGCCTGCCGGAGCTCAAGCAGGCGATCGCCGACAAGACGAAACGGGACTCCGGCTACGAGATCGAGGCGTCCCAGGTCCTGGTCACGAACGGCGGCAAGCACGCGGTCTACAACGCGTTCGCGACGCTGCTCGACCCGGGTGACGAGGTCCTGCTGCCCGCGCCGTACTGGACGACGTACCCGGAGACGATCCGGCTGGCCGGCGGCGTACCGGTCGAGGTGCTCGCCGACGAGTCGCAGAACTACTGCGTCACCGTCAAGCAGCTCGAGGCGGCCCGGACCTCGAAGACCAAGGCGCTCCTGTTCTGTTCGCCGTCGAACCCGACCGGCGCGGTCGACAGCCCGGAGGCGGTCGAGGCGATCGGCCGGTGGGCGCTCGAGCATGACCTGTGGGTGATCACGGACGAGATCTACGAGCACCTGACGTACGGCGACGTACGGGCGACCTCGATCCCGGTCGCCGTACCGGAACTGGCCGACAAGACCGTCGTACTGAACGGTGTCGCCAAGACCTACGCGATGACCGGCTGGCGGGTCGGGTGGCTGATCGGGCCGAAGGACGTCATCAAGGCCGCGACGAACCTGCAGTCGCACCAGACCTCGAACGTCTGCAACATCGCCCAGCGGGCCGCGCTCGCCGCGGTGTCCGGCGATCTGAGCGCGGTCGACGAGATGAAGGCCGCGTTCGACCGGCGCCGACGGACCATGGTCCGGATGCTCAACGAGATCCCCGGTGTCGAGTGCCCGGAGCCGACCGGCGCGTTCTACGCGTACCCGTCGGTCAAGGGTGTGCTCGGCAAGGAGATCGCGGGGCGTACGCCGACGTCGTCCTCGGAGCTGGCCGATCTGATCCTCGACGAGGTCGAGGTGGCGGTCGTGCCGGGTGAGGCGTTCGGCGCGCCCGGGTACCTGCGGCTGTCGTACGCGCTCGGCGACGACGACCTGGCCGAGGGCCTCGGCCGGGTTGCCAAGTTGCTGAGCTGATTTCGCGGGGCGGGTAGGGGATCGGTAACCTTCGGTAATGACGCAGCGGGATCTGCGGGTGCTGCCGAAAACACACCTGCATCTGCACTTCTCCGGGTCGATGCGGCACCTGACGCTGGTCGAGCTGGCGGACAAGCACGGCGTACGGCTGCCGGACGCGCTGCGGACCGATTGGCCGCCGGAGCTGTCGGCGGCCGACGAGCGTGGCTGGTTCCGGTTCCAGCGGCTGTACGACATCGCGCGCTCGGTGCTGCGCACGGAGGACGACGTACGGCGTCTGGTCCGCGAGGCGGCCGAGGACGACCGGGCGGACGGCTCGCGCTGGCTGGAGATCCAGGTGGACCCGTCCGGGTACGCGAACCGGTTCCACGGGATCACCGAGTTCACCGACCTGGTGCTGGACGCCGCCCGCGACGCGTCGGCGTCGACGGGAATCGCCGTCCAGGTCATCATCGCCGCCAACCGGACCCGGCACCCGCTCGACGCCCGCACACTGGCACGGCTGGCCTCGCAGTACGTCGGACGCGGTGTGGTCGGGTTCGGCCTGTCGAACGACGAGCGGCGCGGTACGACGTCCGAGTTCGCGCCGGCGTTCCGCATCGCGCGCAGCGCCGGGCTGCTCGCGGCGCCGCACGGTGGTGAGCTGTGCGGTCCGGCGACTGTGCGGACCTGTCTGGACGAGCTGGGCGCGGGCCGCATCGGCCACGGCGTCCGTTCCGTCGAGGATCCCGACCTCCTGAAGCGGGTCGTCGACGCGCAGATCGCGTTGGAGGTCTGCCCCGCGTCCAACGTCTCGCTCGGCGTCTACCGGCGCCCCGAGGACGTCCCCCTCCGCAAGCTCTACGAGGCGGGCGCCCGAATCGCCCTCGGCGCCGACGACCCCCTGCTCTTCGGCTCCCGCCTGGCCGAACAGTACGAATCCGCCCGCACCGTCCACGGTTTCACCGACCCCGAACTGGCCGACCTCGCCCGCAGCTCGGTCCTCGCCTCCACCGCCCCACCCGACGTCCAGAAGACCCTCCTGACCGAAATCGACGAATGGCTAGGAACCCCCGCCACAGTCCCGGCCTGAGTTCCGGACAAGTGCTGGTTGCGTTCCGGTTCAGGTCATTGTCCGGGGGTCGGCGCGGGCCTAACTTTGCGTGCATGACGCCGACGAAGATCCTGCTTCCAGAGGACGAGCTGCCGACCCGTTGGTACAACGTGCTGCACGACCTGCCGACGCCTCCGCCGCCGGTGCTGCATCCGGGCACAGGGCAACCGATCGGGCCGGACGATCTCACGCCGCTGTTCCCGATGGACCTGATCCTGCAGGAGGTCTCGCAGGAGCAGTACGTCGACATTCCGGGCGAGGTGCTCGACGTCTACCGGCTGTGGCGACCCAGCCCGTTGTATCGCGCGCACCGGCTGGAGAAGGCGCTCGATACGCCGGCCCGGATCTACTACAAGTACGAGGGCGTCTCACCGGCGGGATCGCACAAACCGAACACCGCGGTCCCCCAGGCGTACTACAACGCGAAGTCCGGCGTCCGGAAGCTCACCACCGAGACCGGCGCCGGCCAGTGGGGTACGGCGCTCGCGTTCGCCTGCGCGCAGTTCGGATTGGAGTGCGAGGTCTGGCAGGTGCGGGCGTCGTACGACCAGAAGCCGTACCGGCGGACGATGATGCAGGTGTTCGGGGCGACCGTGCACCCGAGCCCGTCCGACCTGACCGAGGCCGGGCGGAAGATCCTCGCCGGTGACCCGGACTCCACCGGATCGCTCGGGATCGCGATCAGCGAGGCGGTCGAGGCTGCCGTGCAGGATCCCGAGGTGCACTACGCGCTCGGCTCAGTGCTCAACCACGTGCTGATGCACCAGACGATCATCGGCGAGGAAGCGCTGATGCAGCTCGCAATGGTGGGTGAGACCCCCGACCTGATCGTCGGCTGCACCGGTGGCGGGTCGAACTTCGGCGGCCTGGCATTCCCGTTCCTGCGGGAGAAATGGGCCGGCCGGATGTCACCGGTGGTGCGCGCGGTCGAGCCGGCCGCCTGCCCGTCACTCACCCAGGGCAGGTACGCGTACGACTTCGGCGACACCCTCGGGATGACGCCGTTGATGAAGATGCACACGCTGGGCCATGACTTCATCCCCGACCCGATCCACGCCGGCGGCCTGCGGTACCACGGGATGAGCCCGCTGATCAGCCACCTCTACGAGACCGGCGAGATCGAGGCCGTCGCCAAACCACAGTCCGAGTGCTTCGCCGCCGGAGTCCAGTTCGCGCGGACCGAAGGCATCGTCCCCGCACCCGAGCCCACCCACGCCCTGGCGGTCACCGTCGAAGAAGCCCAACGCTGCAAGGAGTCCGGCGAGGAGAAGGTCATCCTCACCGCCCTCTGCGGACACGGTCACCTCGACCTCGCCGCGTACGACGCCCACCTGTCCAACGCCATCACCGATCGCACCTGGGAGGACGCCGAGATCCAGTCGGCAGTAGCCGAGGCCCTGACCCACCTGCCCGCGATCGGCTGACAGGTCAGCGCCCGCCGCGCTTCCACCACGGCTTGGGCCGCTTCGCCACCGCGGTGAGCCAGTCCTCCGGGATGGCCCACTCGCGGGAGGTCAGCGCGTCGAAGTACTGCACCTTCAGGCTGTCCGGCAGCCAGTACGTCGCCTTGTGGCGGCCGGACACCTCGAAGTACGTCGTCCGTTGGCGACGGCTCCACACCGTCGCCTGGTTCGAGCTGTAGGCGAGGCGTACGTAGTCCCAGCGCGCCTGCTCGTCGTCCATGTCGAAGGGGCGCTCGACCACGCGCCCTCGTCCCTGCGGCTCCTGCTCGATCTCGTCGATCAGCTTCTGCACAACGGGGCGATCGTCGGTGAGCTTCGCCGGCAGCTGCAGTCCCACCGGATCCAGCACCACCGCACCCAGCCGCGGCCGCGCCACCTCCAAGAACACCTCGAGCAGCGCGAACCCTTCCTCCACCCGTCCGAACCGATCCAGCTCGGCGTGCAACGTCGTCACGGCTTCCTCGGGCATCCCACAACTTTAGAGGTCCGCCGTCGAGGGGGCTGCCCCTATCTGCCCCGGGATGCCCCGCCGCCCTCACGCTCAGCAACCGTCTCCCCGCGGCGAAATCACCGTCGATAGGCCGCCGCGAACCATTCACGGCGGCCGAGAACCCCTTTTTCCACAGGGATTCGGGGCAGATCGGGGCAGCATGGGGCAGATCGTCCACAAGGCCCGATTTCGTGGTCGCGGAGGGTGTTCAGCGCCTTACAGTTACCGCCATGTCAGGGCCGAACGAGTTTCTCCGCGAGGCGCGAGAACGCACCCCATCACGGCGCGCGCCGGGCGAACACATGTCCCGGAGCGAGCTGGCCGACACCATCTGCGCGTGGCTCTGGGACACGACCGAGATCAAGTACGGGCTCGACGGCCACTACATCGCCAAGCTGGAGCGCGGCGCGGTCCGCTGGCCCGGTGCGGCGTACCGCTCCGGGCTGCGCCACGTGCTCGGCGTTGCCTCCGACAACGACCTCGGGTTCTTCCCGCCGTCCGGCGTCTCCCTGACCGAGCCGGAGCTGACGCCGCCGGCGTCGATGGCCGGCCACGACGACGACCTGGTGAACGCGGGCGACGAGTCCATCGCGCTGCTGTCGTTCGCCGAGGAGTCGAATGTCGGCGAGCTCACCGTCGAACAGCTGCACGCCGACATCGAGCGGATCGCGCAGTCCTACCTGCGGACGCCGATCAAACCGCTGTTCGCGAAGAGCCGCGCGATCCGGGACCGCGCCTTCGGACTGCTGGCCGGCAACCAGTCGCCGCGCCAGTCCCGTGACCTGTATGCGGCCGCCGGCTGGGCGATCACGCTGCTCGCCTGGATGTCGGTCGATCTCGGAAGGCCGGACATCGCCGAGGGCCATACCCGGACGGCGTGGGCCTGCGCCGAGGCCGCGGACCACGACGTACTGCGGGGCTGGATCCGCGCCACCCAGCACACCGCCGCGTTCTGGCAGGAGGACTTCGCCCGCGCGGCGGCGTACGCCGAGGACGGCCTGCGGTACAACGCCGGCACGGCACGACTCTTCCTCGCCAGCGCGGCCTCGGTCGACCTCGCCCGCGCCGGACGCACGGACAGGGCCCGTGATCTCCTCGACGTCGCCCGAACTCTCGCCGTCCGCCCAGCCGATTCCGAACCTGGCGGAGTCCTGCTCTGTACGCCGGAACGCGCGGAAGGACTGTGGGCGGACACGCACCTGGCGTTCGGCGACGCACAACGCACCGCGGATCACGCCGACCACAGCATCGCCCTGTTCGAGGCCGTCCCGTACGCACTCCGGAACGCCGGTTCCGAGCGGATGGCCCGCCTGCAGCAGGCGAAGGCGCGACTGCTCCTCGGACACCTCGACGGTGCGATCGAGGCGGTCGACCCGGTGCTGGAGCTCCAGCCGGAGTACCGCGTTCGCCCGTTGATCCAGCGCCTCGCGGAGGTCGCGGCCCTGACAGCGCCGTACGCGCGCAGCCCGAAGGGCCGGATGCTGCGGGACCGGATCGCCGAGTTCACCCAGCAGCCGGGACTGCCGGCCCGCCTGACCACCCCGAACCGACGACGCGTGATCGAGGAGCACAGATGATCAGGGAAGTCCGCGATCACTGGTACTGGCGCCCGAACTGGCGTCCCGGGCGGTCGTTCTACACATGGCACGTCGTCTTCCCGAACGACGCCGTGCTGACCGACGTGCACGCGGCGTACAAGCGGCTGGTCGGTTCGCTGCCCGGCATCACACCGGTGCCGGTCCAATGGCTGCATCTCACGCTGCAGGGGATCGGGTTCGTCGACAAGGTCCCGCAGGCGGACCTCGATCCGATCATCGACGCGGCGCAACGGCGGCTCGAGTACTTCCGGCCGTTCGAGATCAAGCTCGGCCCCGCGATCGTCGACGTCGAGAGTCTGCAGCTCCCGGTCTCCCCTGTCGACCGCCTGCGCCGTCTGCGCGCCCAGCTCCGCGCCGCGATCACCGACGTCTGGGGCAGCGACTCGGTGCCCGCGCTGCCCGAGCTCGACCCGCACGTCTCACTCGGCTACTGGAACCAGCCCGCCCCCGCCGAGCCGCTCCGCCAGCGCGTCAACGCCCTGGCCGGCGGCGTCGCCAGGACCGAAATCACCCGCGTAAGCCTCATCAACCTGAACCGCGACCACAACCAGTACGAGTGGACCACCTACGCCTCCCTCCGCCTCGGCGCCCGGCCCACCGCCTCCGACGACACCAGAGCAGGCCGATGAACGCGACCACCGATCTCGCAGCGGCATCGATCATTCGTGCCCTCCTGGACTTCCGCACCTTGTGGACAACTCACGATCTCGTGACGACCAGCGGGGTCACCGCACCGTCCGTCCGCCGCGTGATCGACCAGCTTCATCAGGAACAACTAGTAGAGCGCCAGGCCCCGGGCGTCTTCGCCGTACCGAACTGGCTCGCACTGCTCCGTCGCTGGAACGAGGACTTCCAGTTCAGCCGCAACGTTCGGTTGACGTACTGGCGAAGCAAGCACGACGTCCGGGCCCTCCTCGACCGCATTCCGGGTACGGCGGTCCGGCACGCGCTCAGCGGCACTCTGGCCGCCCAGCACTGGGCACCGGAAACCCCGGTCGGGCCAACGGTGATCTACACACCGGATGCCCAGGCAGCCGCCCGGCTCTGGGAGCTGGTGCCGGCCAGGGGCAGGTCGATCATCCTGGCCCAGCCCACGACCGATCTCGCGTACACCCGTACCCGAAAGCTCGACAGTGGCCTCCGTCTGGCGGCACCCGCTCAGGTCGTGTCAGACCTCCTGACGGGCGCTGCCAAGTCCCCTGCAGCCGCTGATCCCCTGACGCACTGGATGCTGCAGCACGAACTCGAGTGGCGTTACTGAGCCGACGAGTAGGCGCGGATGGACACCACGTGCGCTCGTGGGGCGCCGTTGGTGTGGTGGGTGGTGAGGCGGAGGTGGGTGGCTCGGGTGGGGGTCTCCAGGTAGTGGTGCTGGGTGCGGTGGTGGTTTTCGGTGACCTGGGCGACTGACTGCCACGGACCGTCGCCGTCGCGGACCTCCACGTCGTAGGCGGCGACGAGCGTGGGGAGGGACTCGAACGGGGTGCGGTGGTGGTGGAGGTTGATGAGGTCCTCTTGGACGTCCGCGTCCAGGACGACGACGATCTCCGAGAGCTCGACCGCCTCAGTCCAGGCGAGTTCGAGCCAGGGCTCGGAATCCCAGGCCAGGTCTTCGGACGACCAGAGGTTCGGGCCGCCGTACGGGCGGGCGTAGCCGCCGATGACCTTCTCTGGTGCGTACGCCGCGGTCTCGCCGAGGCGGATGCACACGCCGCCGCGGGGCAGAATGTGTTTCCAGGCGCGGAACTGCTCTGTCCACTGCTCGTCGGGCGCCGGGTCGCGATGGGCGAAGTGAACCGTGCCGGGGAGACCGGTCTCAGCCGTGTGCACGGAGATGTCCGGTGTGCTTCGCAGTACGACGAACGCGTTGGACGGAGCTGACGGGCGCCAGGCCACCGGGACGTTGATCCAGCGCTTCTCGCCGGCCGGCACGTCGACGGTGCAGGAGTCGACGAGCTTGGCCGGGAGGTAGTTCTGCGCCTTGACCGGGTCGTGGAGCTCGACGGTCAGCGAACCTCCCGTCGAGTCGACGAGCAGCTCGAAACCATCGAGCGCGGGGTCGACCGGGATGACCATTCCGAGGTCGGTGGTCAGCGGCAGCGTTCCGGAGGAGACCTCGAGCGCCGGCCGGGTCAGAGTCGAGGACGCGGTGACGGTCGCCGACAGTGCAACGTTTTCCGGATCGTCGTCGATCACGCCGAGGATCGACGAGTCGGCGCGGGTCAGCGCGTGCTGCATCAGCCCGAACCGGTCGTGCGCCAGCTCCCGCGGCGTCAGCCCGTTGCGCAGGGCAACAGCTGCGCCGACCCCGGCCGCTTCGCCGAGCAGCGCACAGGTCGCCATCACCCGCGTCGTACCGAATGCGACGTGGCTCGCGCTGATGTTCCGTCCGGCCATCCAGAGATTCCGGACGTTCCGTGAGTACAGGGAACGCAGCGGAATGTGGTAGTTCCCGTCCGGATGCCAGTGCTTCGAACCGCGCTCGGCCGCGTACACGCCACCGGGCGGGTGCAGGTCGATCGACCAGCCGCCGAAGGCCACGCGGTCGTCGAAGTCCGTCTGGTCGAGCACGTCGTGCTGGGTCAGCACGTGGTCGCCGAGGAAACGCCGGTACTCACGTTTTCCGGGCACCGACCCGATCCACTCCAGGGTCAGGTTGTCCGCGTCGAACCGCCCGGAGTTCTTGATGTGGTCCCAGATCCCGTACACCACGGCCTGCAGCTCGTCGCGGATCGCCTCGTTGTCGTCGACGACGTCCAGCTCACCGCCCCACTCGATCCACCAGAACGCGCACCCGTTCATATCGGACCGGATCACGCGGCGTTCCGGAATCGAAGTTTCCGTGACGTCCCGGGCGAACGACGGCGGCACGAACCGCACCGGTTCCCCGGCGTCCTTGCTGTAGAAGAGGAGCGTGCTGCCGAGCGTGTTCGAGTCCGGTACGTCGGGCGCCCACGACTCGCCGTACTCCGAGCGCGGCTCCCGCCCGGTCCGGTGCTCCGCTCCCGCGAGGACGCCGACCAGGCCGTCGCCCGAGCAGTCCACGAACACCGGGCTGACGAACCGGATCTCCTTCTCGGACCCCATCTGCCAGCCGGTCACCGACCGGATCTCACCGTCCGCGGCCTCCACGGACCGGACGTCGGTGTTCAGGTACAGCGTTATCCGCGGCTCGGCCCGGACCGCCTCCAGCAGCACGAGATCCCAGTAGTACGGGTTTCCGAGAGGATTCCGGAACTGGTTCTCGACGAACAGCTCACCCATGATGCCGGTCTCGCGGGCGAAACTCTGGGTGCCGTGTGCGGTCGCCCCGCACACCCACACCCGGACCTCACTGGACGAGTTTCCGCCGAGCACCGGCCGGTTCTGCACCAGCGCCACGGTGCTCCCCTGCCGCGCGGCGCCGATCGCCGCGCAGATCCCGGCGAGCCCGCCGCCGACAACGGTCAGATCGGACTGGACCTCGAGCTGCTGCATGCATGGACCTTTCAGGTATCTCGCTGGACGACGGGCTGCCCGGGCCCGTTCGGATGATGTGCGGTCAGGTGGTCGGGCACCCGCTGTGCGACCAGGACGAACAACAGGCCGGCCGTCAGGACATCGCTCGCGCGGCCGGCGAAGAACTCGGTCCAGTTCGCGCCGTTCGGCGTACCGGTGTCGAGGGTGACGTCGGCGATCCGGCCGATCGGCGCGTCCGGCATCCCGGTGATCGCGACGGCGAGCGCACCCTGCTCGCGGGCGCGCTCGATGAAGTCGAGCGTGGTCGGATCGGTGCCGGACCGCGAGACGGTCAGCGCGACGTCACCCTCGCCGAGCAGGCCGGCGCCGATCTGCGAGGACTGCGGGCCGTCGAAGAACCCCACCGGAATCCCGATCCGCAGCAGCCGGATGTACAGCTCGCGGGCCGGGATCGCGTCGCCCCACTCGCCGTAGATGTGGGTCCGCCGGGCGCCGGCGATCGCGTCCGCGACCCGGGTGGCCGCGGTCAGATCGATCGCGGCCAACGCGTTCCGCAGCGCGTTCGCCTGCGTCGACGCGAGCACGTTCAGCACCTGCTCGGGCGGATCCGCCGGACCGATCGCCATGCCGATGTCGCTCGCCCAGCCGGCCTCCAGGCCGCGTCCGACCTCCATCGCCAGCGCGGCCCGCAGCGCGGGGTACCCGACGTACCCGAGGTGGGTCGACAGCCGGGTGACCGTCGCGGCCGAGGTCTGCGCGGCCTCGGCGAGCTTGGTGATCGAACCGCGCGCGACCTCGTCCGGGTTCGCCAGGATGTGTTCGGCGACCCGCTGCATCGCACCGTTCAGCTCGGGCAGCGCCCGCTTGACCAGCTGCAACGGACTCGGACTGCCGGCTCGTTCCATCGAGGAATCCATTCCGTGATCATCACGTATAGACGAACTGGGCACTCGCGACGCCGTCGGCGTCACTCACCACCCGCACCCAGTGCGCACTGAAACCAGGCGGGAAAACGTGTGACCGCACCTGCCCCGGCTCGACCGTCAACGTCTCCACCGCGCCGAACCGGCCGTGCCCGTGGAAGTCGATCTCGACCGTGATCGTCAGCGGGGTGTCGGAGAAGTTCTCCAGGTGCAGGCACTTTCCGTCGAAGCCCGTCATCAGGTACGGATCGGACGGAACGCCGGCGGAAACCGGTGTCTCCCACCACGGCCCGCCCCACCCGGCCGGCTTTCCGAAGCTCCACAGGTCGTCGGTCTTCCCGAACCACAACCCGGACTGCGGCTCGGCCGTCGTCGGATTGAGCCCGTGACTCGGTGAAGCGTTGTCCGCACCCGCCACCAGCATCCCGCGCCACGAGCAGAAATCACCCAGGACCCACAGGTGCGTCGAGATCGGGCGGACACCCCAGATCCGGCCGCCGTACGCCCACGGCGACACCTCGTAGAACATCCCGTGGTGGTCCATCAGCAGCCGCTCGTGCTCGACCTCGCGGATCCGCGGCCACTCGGTCTGCCACTTGTGGTCGAAACAGTGCGAGGCCTTCGGCAGCCGGTACCGCGTCCACTGCTGGTCGGCCTCGGTGAACACCTCGAGGATGGCCGAGGCCCGGTCCCACCCGGTCGCGAAGATCGTCCCGCCGAACTCGTGCCGCCCGCCGATCGCGGTGAACGGATCGTCCCGCAGGATCTTCCACGACGTACCGTCGTACTCGGCCAGCCGGCCGCGGGACCGCTCGCCGGCCCACTCCGGCTCGGCGTACTCGTTGGAACACACCACGAGCCGGCCGAAACTCGTGTAGCAGTCCTTGTAGTGGACCTTCATCTCGCCGTCGGTCCCGAGCTCGTCGTTCAGGTCGAAGAGCTGCGTGCATTCGTACGTCGTGACGTCGAGCTCGAACAACTCGCCTTCCATCGCGAGTACATAGACGTGCGTATCCGGTTTCGTCAGGTGCCGCGACGTACCGCAGACCCTGAGCGGCGCGAGCTCCGGGACCGTCACGATCTTGTGGTCCGCGGAAATCACGTGCGGACCGAGTACCAGCTTCGACGTGGGAAAATGCACGAAACGGTTGGTGTACGTTCCGTCCACGCCGAGAGTTTCCGGAACGATTTCCATCGACAGGTCGGCGTCGACCCGGCGCAGGCTGACGCCCGCGCCGGACGGCGCCTTGTGGGAGTTGTAGTTCTGGACGTAGAGCTTCCCGTTCCACGGCATCAGCGAACCGATGCCGAGCTCGCTGCGCGGCGGACCGAAGTCGCCGATCTGCGCGAGATGCGGAAAGACACCTGACACGTTCTGCATCATTTGATCCCTGTATGAGTCATGGCGGCGATGAAGCGGCGTTGCAGGACGACGAACACGATCAGCACCGGCACGATCGAGATCACCGAGGCGGCCATCGTCAGGCCGGGCGCGATCTGGCCCTGTTCGTCGACGAAGTTGGTCAGGCTGAGCGGCAGCGTGTAGCGGTCCGGGTTGCTGATCAGCACCAGCGGCGTCTCGTAGTCGTTCCAGGACCAGACGAACGCGAGGATGCCGAGGGCGCTCATCACCGGCGTTGCCAACGGCAAGTAGATCCGGGTGAACACCCGCCACTCGTTGGCGCCGTCCATCCGGGCCGCCTCGGCGAATTCCGCCGGCTGGCTGACGAAGAACTGCCGCATCAGGAACGTTCCGAGCACGGTGAACATCCCCGGCAGGATCAGCGCCCAGAGCGTGTCGTACAGCCCGAGTTTCTGGAAGTAGATGAACCGCGGAACGAGCAGCAACTGGGCCGGAATGATCGCCGTTGCCAGGTACAGCAGGAACAGCTTGTCCCGGCCCTTGAAGGACATCCGGGCGAACGCGTAGCCAGCCATTGTCGCGGTGATCAGCTCCCCCGCGACGCGCAGCAGCGCCACGAACACCGAGCGGCCGAACGCCGGAAGCACCGAGGTCGCCCCGCTCAGGACCGTGCTGAAGTTGTCCCACTGGAACGGGCTCGGGATCCACTGCATCGGGATCTTGTAGGCGTCCACGTCCGGCTTCAGCGCGGTCGAGATCATCCACGCGAACGGCGCCAGGAAAGCGATGGCGAGGATCCACAGCGGAACGCCCCAGATCCACTTGCTGTACTTCTTAGTCATTGAGGGCCCTCCCTCGCTGCGCCCGCCAGGTGAGCAGGGTCAGGACGAGTACGCCGACGAAGGTCACCAGGCCGATCGCCGACGCGTAGCCGAACCGGTAGAACTGGAAGCCGGTCTGGTACATGTAGTACGAGATCGTGGTGGTCGCGTCGCCCGGACCGCCCGCGGTGATCAGCGCGATCAGGCCGAAGCCCTGCGACGCCCCGATGATCAGCGTGACCAGCAGGAAGATCGTTGTCGGCAGCAACGACGGCCAGGTGATCACGCGGAACTTCGACCAGGCGGAAGCACCGTCGATGTCGGCCGCTTCGTACAGCTGCCGCGGCGCGTCCTGCAGCGCGGACAGGTAGATCAGCGAGCAGTACCCCACACCGCCCCACACCGCCATCACGATCAACGCCGGCAGCGCCCAGTGCGAGGAGGCGAACCACCCCGGCTGGACCCCGAACGCGTCGAGGACCTGGTTCACCAGGCCGGCCTTCGGGTTCATCAACATCAGCCAGGTCATGCCGATCGCGACCACGTTGACGATGTACGGCAGGAAGAAGATCGCCCGGAGGACAGCGCGACCCGGGAGCGGCCGGTTGAGCGCGATCCCGAGGGCGAGTCCGAGTACGACGGTGAGCGGGACCGACACCACGACGTACACCAGCGTCAGGCCGATCGCGTGCCAGAACCCGGGGTCCCGGGCGATCGCGACGAAGTTGTCGATGCCGTTGAAGGTGATGCCGCCGAGGCCGGACACCAGGTTCCAGTCCGTGAAGGCGAGCACCACCACGCTGATCAGGGGGATCAGCGTGAACGCGATCACGCCGAGCAGGTTCGGGGCGATGAACAGGAACCCGATCCAGCCGGACGGGCGGATCCCGGAGCCCTGCTCGGTGCGGGCCTTGGTACCGGCCGCGACGACCGTGGCGGTGGCCATCAGGGCCTCCTCTCGTTTCGGGCGATCGCGGCGTCGGCGAGCCGCCGTACCTCTCGGATCGCGACCCCCGGGTCCTTCTCGCCGAGCCAGCACAGGTCGCGCTGCTGCTTCACCGCCAGGGAAATCTCCGGAAATCCGGTCAGCCGGGTGTCGGTCGCGAGCTTCGGATCGGACGTCAGGACGACGCGCCGGAACGACTCGAGATCGAAGTACTTCTCCGGCTCTTTTCCGAGCATTCCGGAAACGATCTGCTCGTCGGTGACGTTGCCGAGCGCCGGCATCTTGCCGCCCTTGAGCATCGGCGTCGCGCCCTCGGTCAGCCAGAACTTCACGAACGCCCAGGCCGCCTCGAACTTGGGCGACTTCGGGTTGACCATGATGAAGTTGCTGAACGAGCCGCCGTTCCAGTTCTGGCCGTCGACGGTCGGCGACGGCGCGAACGCGACCTTGAAGTCGTGCGGGTACTTCTTCGCGTCGTACAGGTAGCGCAGGTTGAACGGGGCGGTCGACCAGAGGTGGAACTCCTCGCCGAGGAACGAGTTCTGCTGGTACGCGTCGAGGTGCCGGGACAGCACCTCGGTCCACGGGAACGCCGTTCCCTCGGCGATCATCTCGCGGCCGAGCCGGAAGCCCTGCTCGAAGTGCGGATCGCCGAAGTTCGAGCGGTTTCCGTCGTACCAGTAGTTCGGCCCGAGGGCGATCCGGGCGACGTCGGGCAGCGTGTACGTGCCGACCGTCTTGTCCGTCGTCAGCCTCTTCGCCGTCGCGCGGAACTCGTCGATCGTCCACGACTGCGGGAGCTCGACGCCGGCCTGCTGCCGGAGCTTCTCGTTGAACAGCACGAAGAACGGCTCCCGCGCGGTGGCGAGCGCCTTGACCTTGCCGTTGTCGATGTACGACCGCGGCTGCTCGGTGTCGAGGAACACCTGCAGGTCCGGATCCGCCTTGACCCGATCGGTCAGGTCCGCCGCCAGTCCGGACCCGGCCCGCAACGCCATCGCGCCCTGCGAGTACGTGAAGTACACGTCGATGTCGACGCCACCCTGGAGGGCGGTGTCGAGCTTGAGGTTGCCGCGGTCGTCGTTCACGAACCGCGTGTAGTTCACCTTGTACTGCGGAAACTTCTCCTGGAACGCCTTCACCACATCAGCCGGCCCGGATGCCGCCGGCACCCCGCCCCAGACCTGCAGAGCCCCCGACCGCCCACCATCGCCACCGGAACACCCCGGCACCACAGCAGCCGCCAGCCCTGCCCCCACCCCGGCCAACACCTCCCGCCGAGAAAATCTTTTACGCCTCACAACCCACCTCCCACCAGATTGCGCAAAAGATTAGCGACCCCAACCCCTCCTGCCTACCCCCAACGCAAATCTTTTTCACGTGCCGAAGAACGGGTAGTGGTCCCCAGACCCGGGCGCACCCGACCCCGACCCACGCCTCACCAGGCAATCAAGCCGCGGCCACTACCCGTTCTTCGGTACGCCGCAGGGCACTCTCGACAGTCGCCACCACCCACCGGGGATCGCCGATCACCTGCTGATAGGTGAACCGCAAAACGAGCCACCCGGCGGCGACGAGCTCGTCGTACCGCCGGCAGTCGGCGGCGAACTTCGCAGCCGATCCATGGAACTCGTATCCCTCAGCCTCCAGGACGACGCGCGCCGAACGGTGTCCCAGATCGACTCGCGCCCGGAACTCCCCGACATCTATCAGCAGCTGCGGTTCGAATCCCTCGATGCCGGCCGTCACCAGCAGACTCCGCAGCATCGACTCGAGGAAGCTTTCGGCGAGACCCGTAGCGGCGGCCCCGACCCGCACCGCGTTCGGCCGGCCGAGCCCGGACATCCCCACCGCTGCCGCAACCAGCTCGTCCTGGTTCACCCGACCCGTGGCGAGCGCAGCGTCGGCCACCGCCAAAGCCTCGCCGAACGGAAGGAGCCGGGCACAGTCCAGGACGGTTCGCAGCAGCGAGGTTCGGCGCGTACGCCGATCCGCTGTCGGTAGATCCGCCCAGTGGAAGAT
Source organism: Kribbella soli (assembly GCF_004331345.1). Lineage (GTDB taxonomy): Bacteria > Actinomycetota > Actinomycetes > Propionibacteriales > Kribbellaceae > Kribbella > Kribbella soli. Next base: position 1,168,434 of record NZ_SJJZ01000001.1, read on the forward strand.
CGCCGGCGGACCGGGCCTGGTGTTCCTGTTTGTCGGCAGCGTGATGTGCGGCTTGGTCGGCGACGCAAGGAGAGGCAACTGCCAGCGCGCGGCTGCGCTGGTGTGCGACAGGACCCCGTCGTAGGCGATGGCGGTCGTCAGGTCGGGCGCCAGACCCGGCAACCCGTAGATCCCGCGGGTCAGCCGCTCGACATCGCCACGCTGAACAGCCGCCGCCACCGATCGCCTGGAGGTCGCCCGCACCAGCTCGGCGGACGTGGCCCAGCCACCCAACCGAGCAAGCACCTCGACGACGGACACCACCAAGACATCCTGCCCGCTCCCGCCGACCCCCGCCCAAAGTTGTCCACAGGTACCGAAGAACGGGTAGTGCTCCGCCCCGCCAGCCCAAGCCACGCACCCCGGCGCGGCCCACCCAGCCGAAACAGCCACCACTACCCGTCCTTCGGTTCACAACCCAAGGCGCCACGAACAGCCCGTGTTATCCACGGGCGGGTCCGAGGTGTGGGTCAGAGGGTGCAGTTCACCAGGACGGGTTCGTTGATCAGGGTGATGTTGAAGGATTGTTGGACTTGGGTGCGGACGTGGGTGGCCAGGGTCAGGAGTTCCTTGGCGGTGGCTTGGCCCCGGTTGGTGAGGGCCAGGGTGTGTTTGGTGGAGACGGCGGCGTTGCCGATGGTGAAGCCCTTGGAGACGCCGGCGTGTTCGATGAGCCAGGCGGCGCTGGTTTTGACGCGGCCGTCGGGTTGCGGCCATTGGGGAGCGCCGGCGGGGACCTCGGCGGGGGTGTCGAGGATGGGGTTGGTGAAGAAGGAGCCTGCGCTCCACGTGTCGTGGTCGGCGGGGTCGAGGACCATGCCTTTGCTGCGGCGCAGGCCGAGGACGGCTTCCCGGACCTCGGTCATCGGCGCGCGCGAACCCGGCTCGACGTCGAGCACGCGGGCAAGTTCGGCGTACCCGACCGGCGCCGACAGGTCGCCCAGCGTCAGCTGGAACGTGACCTCGAGTACGACGTACCGCGACGGGTCGGCCTTGAACCGCGAGTTGCGGTAACTGAACCCGCAGTCGCCCGCGAAGATCGTCTCGACCTTGCCGGCAACCCGGTCCCACACCCGCACGGACGCGACCGTCTCCGCGACCTCGTGACCGTACGCGCCGACGTTCTGCACCGGAGTCGAGCCGGCGAGCCCGGGGATGCCGGACATCGACTCGAGCCCGCTCCACTCCTCCGCGATCGCGCGCTGTACGACGCCGTCCCAGTCCTCCCCGGCCGCGATGTGCACCATCGCCCCGGAGCACATGTCCGCGTCGACGCTGATGCCGGACGTCGCGATCTTCACCACGGTCCCGCGGAACCCGTCGTCCCCGATCACCACATTGCTGCCGCCCGAGAGCAGCAGCACCGGCTCCCCGGCCGCGTCGGCGTCCCGGACTGCCGTGATCAGGTCGTCCTCGGTACTGACCTCGACGAACTTGTCGGCCGAACCACCGATCCGCAGCGTGGTGTAGTCGGCCAGCGAAACGTGCGTACTCACCGGACCCGCACGACCGCCCTGGCCCGGCCGAGCACCTTCTCCTCGCCGGCGAGGGCCGTGATGTCGATCTCGGCCAACCCGTCCGCGACCTTGTCGACCTTGGCCGTGAACGTCACGCTCGCGCCCTTGTCGTCGTCCGGTACGACGACCGGCTTGGTGAACCGTACGCCGTACTCCACCAGGTCGGCCGGATCGTCGATCCAGTCTGTGACCACGCGCACCGCGGACGCCATCGTGAGCATCCCGTGCGCGATCACACCGGGCAGGCCGAGCGCCGCGGCCATCCGGTCGTTCCAGTGGATCGGGTTGAAGTCCCCGCTGGCCCCGGCGTACCGGACCAGGTCCTCGCGCCGCAGCGTGACCGTCAACGGCGGCAGCTCGGTTCCTACCTCGGTCATGCGTCCGCCCGGTTGTGCGAGAGGGTCGACGTCGCCGTGGCGATCGGCTCGCCGTCGACGGTGGTCAGGGTGGTCTCGTACATGATCACCTCGACGGGACCGGCTTTGCGCACGGTGGTGATGGTGGCGGTCGCGGCGATGGCGTCACCGGCCTTGATCGGGCGGGTGTAGCTGAACTTCTGCGCGCCGTGCACGATCCGGTCCAGCCGCAGGCCGAGCTCCTCGTCGTTCAGCAGCTCCTCGAGGGCGCGGCTGCCGACCATGAACGCGAACGTCGGCGGCGCGATCGCGTCATCGCCCCGGTACGCCGGGTTACGGTCGCCGATCGCGTCGGCGAACTCCCGGATCTTCTCCCGGCCGACCTGGTAGGACTCGGCGGCCGCGTAACTCCGGCCGACCATCGTGGCGTCGATCGTCATATCCGCTAACCCTACTGGCAGACTATGGTCCGGGTTTCCGCTGCCCACGATTGTGACGGAGAAGGTTGAACGTGACGGCAGTGGCGGCGCTGGCGAAGTACGCGCCTCGGTACCGGCTGGAGATCGGCGCGCCGGAGGGCTCCGAGTGGCTGCGGGTGGACCGGATCCTGGAGCCCGGCAGCCCCGAGCTCACCGAGCTGCTCAAGCGGGACGACGAGGCCAGTTGCCACCGTACGGCGCACGCGAACGCGCTCAGCATGATGTCGTTCTACGCCGGCCGCGCGCCCGCGACCGCGCTCCTGCTCTGGGCCCTGGAGGGCCACGTCCTCGACATCCGCCCGCAGAACCTGTGGGTCCGCCCGCACGACGGGCACGGCATCGCGGCGGTCGCCGTACGCTCCGCCGACTTCCTCCCCGGCGGGCTGGAGACGCTGTACGACGTGGTGCTGCGACAGCACCTGCTTCCACTAGCCGAGGAGCTGCACCAGCGGACGCGGGCCGGGTTGCGGCAGGTGTACGGCGGCGTCGCGGCGGGCGTCGCGATGGGATTCTGTGCCGCAACACGCGAGGACGTCACGGTGGAACCGGCGCACCTGCTCAAGCGGTGGCGGACGTTCGTGGCGAAGGCCCCGGGCGGGCTCGCGCGGCTCGGCGAGGTGGAGGTGGCGGCCGGGAAGCTCGTCTACCTACGGAACACCTGCTGTCTGTATTACACGAGCGATGTCGGCAACGGGACCCTCTGCGGCTCCTGCTGCCTCACTCCTCGTGACGAGCGTCTCACCGCCTACGAGGGCGGCCGCCCGATTCTCACCGTCTGAAGGAACGGCCAAGGGCCGCTTCGGTAGTCCGAAGCGGCCCTTGCGAAAGACCTGAGGTCAGCGGGTCTCGCGGTGGTCCGTGTGGTCGTTGCACCGGTGGCAGTACTTCTTCAGCTCAAGACGATCCGGGTCGTTCCGCCGGTTCTTCTTGGTGATGTAGTTCCGCTCCTTGCAGACCGTGCATGCCAGCGTGATCTTCGGGCGAATGTCGGTTGACTTGGCCACTGCTGCCTCTTCTGTTCAGGAGTGCGCAACTGAGGTGATCGCACTCTCGAGATACTGCCTTGCCAGGTAGCGGGGGCGGGAGTCGAACCCGCGACACCACGATTATGAGCCGTGTGCTCTAACCACCTGAGCTACCCCGCCGGGTGAGTTCGTCATCCCACCCGGAGGTGGGATGCCGTTCTCAGAGCCCCTTTACGGAATCGAACCGTAGACCTTCTCCTTACCATGGAGACGCTCTGCCGACTGAGCTAAAGGGGCGGGCCGAGGAGAGAGATTACACGGTCCGCCGCCCCGATGTGAAATCGAGCCGACCGCACTGTGCAGGCCCCTCAGTCCGTCCCGGAAATCATACCGGGTCCGGCGGAGTGCTCTTGACCATTTTCAGTCCAGTACGGCGTCGTCCTCGGAGAAGTCGTCCGAGGCGTCCGTCGGCGGATGCGCGAGATGCCACTGAACCGACGCGCGGAGCGTCTCGGCCGGATCCACGGGAGCCCAGCCGAGCACCGTGCGCGCCTTCCACGGGTCCATCAGCAGGTGCTGGTCGATCGCCCCTGTGAGCGACAGGTCCGACGGCAGCAGGTCGTCCCGCACCCGCACCAACTCCGTGTCCTCGGTTCCCGCCGCCGCCAGGATCTGTTCGGCGAACAGCCGGTACGGCGCGGTCGACGGCTCCACCACGTTGAAGGCACCGGGGACGTCACTACCCAGCGCCAAGGACACTGCGGCTGCGACGTCGCCGACGTACACCCGGCTGAAGAGGAACTGCCCGGAACCGACCGGGATCCGGCGCCGCCCGGCCCGGACGCGCCGCAGGACGAACTCGAAGCGCCGCTGATAGTCGTGCTCGCCGTACACGGCTCCGAGCCGCAGCACGGTCGCGCCCCGCGGGAGATACCGCTCCTCCACCTCGAGGTTCTCGTACTTCGGCCCGTCGACGAAGCGGCGGTCCCGCAGCGGTGATTCCTCGGTCAGCGGCAGCGCGTCCGTCGTACGGTCCGAGTGCAGACCGTCGTACGCCCGGTAGACGTCGCCGCTGGAGATGGCGACGAGCTTCACGGACGGGCCGACCGCGCCGAGGGCCGCGTCGGCGGCCGCCGCGTTCATGCCCGAGATGTCGACGAGCGCCTCGGGATCGAACGGTTTCAGCGCGGCGGCCAACGCCGTCCCGTCGTGCCGGTCGACGTGCGCGTGCTCGACCGGCACCAGATCATCGGGCTCATGGTCGCCGCGATGCACCACCAGCAGCGTGTGCCCCTCCGCAGCCAGCCGCTCGACGACGGCCCGGCCGATGAACTGGGTTCCACCCAAGATCGCGATCCGCATGAACACAGTCCTACCGGTCCGGGCGCTCGGGTCCTAGGTTCGTCTGCGATCGGCAGACACCGGATGTCGAGAATCGCCGCACGGCTCCGTCGTACTGGCAGGACCTACGAGAGGAGCACGGATGTCCGAGACAGCAATGCCGCCGGTGGTGCCGGCCGAGGAATGGGCCGCGGCCCGCGCCGAACTGCTGGTCGCCGAGAAGGAGGCCACGCGCGCTCTGGACCGGATCGCGGCCCAGCGGCGGCGGCTGCCGATGGTGCGGTTCGACGAGTACACGTTCAGGGCGGCCGACGGTCCGGTCACGCTGCGGGAGCTCTTCGGTGAGCACCGCCAGCTCGCGCTGTACCAGTTCATGAACGCCGGTCCGGACGTGTTCTGCGGCGGCTGCACGTACTTCACCAAGAACGTCGCCAACCTCGCCGGCCTGGCCGGCAACGACGTGGCCTGGGCGACCGTTTCCGATATGCCGATCGAGCAGATGGCCGGGTACTGGAAGCAGATGGGCTGGGAGCACATCCCGTTCGCGTCCTCGGCAGGTACGACGTTTTCCGCCGACTGCGGCGTCGGCGGCGGCTTCCTGCTGAGCCTGTTCCTGCGCGACGGCGACAACGTTTTCCGCACCTACACGACCGGCCAGCGCGGCGTCGACCGGCTGCTGTTCAGCACGAACGTCTCCGACCTCGCCGTGTACGGCCGCCAGGAGGACTGGGAGGACTCCCCGGCAGGTTGGCCGCAGGCGCCGACGTACGGCTAGGTCCAGACGCGGCTCGGGTACGACGTCCGCAGTACCGGCATGACCTCTGTGACGAAGGTCTCGACGGACTCCCGGTTCTCCTCCTCCGGGAGTCCCGCGACCTCCAGCGAGATGCCGGAAAGCTCGTGCCCGAACGTTTCCTGGTACCGGCCGAACTTGTCGATCACCTGTTCCGGCGACCCGACCAGCACCGATCCGCCGTCGAGGAACTCCTCCAGCGTCCGGAACGGCAGCTGGTTGTGCCGGGCACCCGGTGAGTCCATGAACGCGTCGAAGATCGGCCGGTACCCATCGACCGCCTCCTGCGACGTTTTCTTCACGTACAGCCCGTTGAACCCGGCGCCCACCACAGCAGCCGCCGGGTCCCGTCCGTACGCCTCCCAGCGCTCCCGGTAGTGCCGGATCAGACCGGCGTACTTCTCCAACGGATGGAACCCGTTCGCCGAGAACAACGGGTCGCCCCAGCGCGCCGCCAGCTCGGTGGACTCCGTCGACGACGCCGACCCGTGCCACAGCGGGATGCCGTCCGGTCGGTACGGCCGCGGCTGCGTGGTCGCGTCCGTCAGCGCCGGGCGATAACGCCCCGACCAGGAAACTTCGGTTTCCCGGAGCAGTCGCCGGAGCAGCTCGTACTTCTCCCGGTTCCGCTCCCACTGCCCGTCCAGCTCGTACCCGAACAGCGCGTTCTGTTCCGGGTCGTTTCCCTTCCCGATGATGATGTCGAGCCGTCCACCCGACAGCTGGTCGAGCGTCGCGTAGTCCTCCGCCACCCGCACCGGGTCCAGTAGCGACAGCACCGTCACCGTGGTCAACAGCCGGATCCGTGACGTCACTGCCGCGATGTAGGACAGTACGACGGGCGGCGACGACGAGATGAACCGTTGCGCGTGCCGCTCCCCCACGCCGTACGCGTCGAAGCCCAGCTCCTCCGCCCACTGCGCCTGCTGGACGACGCGCCGGAACCGCTCGGACGGCGTGAGCTGCACGCCGCTGATCGGGTCCGGCGAGTTGTCGATCAGCGTGTACGTACAGAACTTCACCCGAGTGTCACCGCACCTTCTTCTCGCCCGCGGTCACCGGCAGACCGAGGCGATTGCCGGGCACCGGCGCCGGGCAGGTCCCGTACGCCGTGAACGCGAACGGCAGGTTGATGGTCCGGTTGAAGTCGATTCGCACCGACCCGTCCCGCTCCACCGGCCCGGTCGTCACCGTCCGCCAGGGCGCCGTCTCCTCGCCGTTCGTCTTGTCGTGGAACGAGAGGTTGAGCCGACTGTCACTCGCAGCGGTCGCGACCAGCTCGTACGCCGTACCTCCCAACGCCACGTGCACCGTGCCGACCGCGGTGATGTGCTGACGCAGATCGTCGCGCGCCGTCGACACCTCCACCCGCTGCGCCTTCGGGTACGGACTGAAATACCCGGTGATCGTCCACGCATCGTCGATCGGGTACGTCGGTACGCCCTTGAAGCCCTTCCGCGTCGCAGCGGCGGGGTCCCGTTGCCGGACGGCGTACCGGCCGCCGCGCAGGACGAGTTCCGCCAAACGGTTTCCGTGCAGCAGCCAGCTGAGTGAGCCGGCTTCCGGAACGCTGGCGGAAACCGTTCCGTGGACTGGTTCTCCGCCCGCTGTCAGTTCACCGGAGGCCGTGACGTGAGCCTGTTCGTCGGCCCACCATTTTCCGGCCAGACCGTCGATCGCGGTGGGCGTGTCCGACAGCCAGTTGAAGGCGACGACGGACAGCCAGCCGTAGTCGGTGTCCAGGTCGCGCTCCCGCGCCGCGTGCCAGGTCTGCCAGTCCTGCTCCAGATCGGAAACGACCGTCATGATGCTTTCCTTTGTTCGCGGTGGGCTACCTCGGAGCGGACCAGCGGGATCACGTACCGGCCGAAGTCGATCGCGTCGTCGTAGATGTCGTAGCCGCGGGCGGAGAAGATCCGGATCCCGAGGTCGTAGTAGTCGAGCAGCGCGGCAGCAACCGTTTCCGGCGTTCCGACCAGTGCCGTGGAGTTTCCGCCGCCACCGGTGAGGCCGGTCGGCGCGGTCCAGAGCGCGCGATCGTGCCGCTCACCGGCCGCGACCGCCTTCAGCAACCGCTGCGATCCAGCGTTTTCCGGCGTCTTCGACCGCAGCCGGGTACTCGCCGGAACACCGCCGGCCTGCACGTCCTTGATCCGGCCGAGAATGCGTTCCGCCTTCTCCCAGGCGAGTTCCTCGGTCGGCGCCAGGATCGGCCGGAACGCGATCTGGAGCATCGGCCGGTCCGTCCGCCCCGCACGCGCCGCCGCGGCGTCGATGGTCGCGAGCTGTTCCCGGGTCCCGGCCAGCGGCTCACCCCAGAGCGCGAAGATGTCCGCCTCGGCCGCGCCGACCGCGTACGCCGCCGCGGACGAGCCGCCGAACGAGATCCGCGGCCGCGGCTGCTGAACCGGCTTGATGTCGGCGAGGAACTGCTCGAACCGATAGTGCTTTCCGTCGAAGTCGAACCGGGTGTCCGAGGTCCAGGCCTGCTTGAGGATCTGGATGAACTCGGCCGTCCGCCCGTACCGGTCGTCCTTCGCCAGGAAGTCACCCTCGGCGGCCTGGTCCGCAGTCGACCCGCCGGTGATCACGTGCACCTCGAACCGGCCGCCACTGAGGTGGTCCAGGGTCGCAAACGTTTTCGCGGTCAGCGTCGGATAGGCGACGTTCGGCCGGTGGGCGACGACGAGGTTGATCCGCTCGGTGCGGCCGGCGACGTACGCCGCGACCTGGGCCGGGTCGGGCGAGCCCGAGTGGTAGGCGAACAGGATCCGGTCCCATCCGTTGTCCTCGTGGGCGCGCGCGAGTTTGCTGGTGTACTCCAGGTCCAGCGGGCCGCCGGTTCGCGGCGTCACCTCGCTGGCCGGATTGGTTCCGGCGATGCCGAGGAACTCAACTGGCATGGCGTTCTTCCTTCCGTACGGTGGGTGCGAGCAGCTTGAGCAGGTCGCGGGCGACGGCGTCGTTCTGCCGGAAGCCGGGACCGTTGAAATGCGGCCGGGAGAAACCTGACGAGCCGGCCGATCCGGAAACGGACGGCCCGAGCAGAAACAGCGTTTCCTGCGTGGATCCGTCGGCACGGATCGCGCGGCATTGCGAGTCCGCCTTGAGCTGACCGCCGCCGAGACTCGTTCCGTCGGCCGCGAACAGTTCGTCCGCCGCCAGCGCACCCGAGTCCAGCAGACCGCGCAGCAACGGGTCGGCGGTCGCGAGTACGTCGGGACGCGGCAACCGGGCCTCGACGAAGGCCCGCGCCCTGACCTCACCCGCCACCGCAGGACTGGTGGCAACGAACTGATCGTTGTCGATAGCAACATCGAGATCCGGCCCGGCGAACCGGACGATGCCGGCCCGATGCAGCGCGAGCAGCTCCTCCAGCCGTCGCGGCGGCGGTCCGCTCGCCACGAACGAGAAGAAGCTGTGCCACTCGCTCTCCACCCGCCGCACCCGATCCTCGTCCGACAACTGCCCGTCGGTGATCGCCCGCGACAACACGCTGTAGATACTCAGCAGCGCGTTGAACACCGCCAGATCCGCGGAATACGCCGAATCCGCGCGCCGGAGCAGATCGTTCTCGATCAGCTCGGTAAGGAACCGCTCGAACCCCTCCCGGTCCGCGAAGAACCGCCCGGCCAACGGCCGATCCACCTCGTGCCGGACGAACCGGTCGTTAGCAGCCGGCACAGCGGCACCGACGGCGGCCTCGAACTCCGCATCCGACCCCGCACCGGATCGGGGCGACCAGGCGTCGAGCGCTTCGGCGAACCGTTCCCACGGCCACCGGGTTCGTTCGGCATGGGCGGTGAACAGCTGCTGATAGTGCGCGTAGGCCAACTCTTTCTCGATCAACGGCGCCACGTCACGGTCGAAGTCGAGAACGCCTTCGCCCAACGCCTCCTTCGTCAGGTAGCGCGTCGGGACCGGCTTCGTTCCCGGGACGGTGTAGCCGAGCTTCGAGTGGTACGGGACGCCGCGGCGCGAACCGACGTACAGGATCGGCTCGTCGCCGGACGGGTGGTAGCTGAGCAGGCCGTTGCACTCGTCGTACCAGCCGCCGCGGCCCTCGGTGAGCAGCACCATCAGGTCGACGAACGCCTGCCCGAATCCGCGGACGATCACCGGCGCCTGCGGCCACAGCCCGTCCAGGTCGACGTCGGCGGTGTACCCGGGCGGGATGTAGGTCAGGCCGGCGTCCGCGGCCTGCGCCGCCCACGCCGATTCCGATGCCGTGGGCAACCGATCCAGGTAGCCGAGCGCGAGCACCACCGCGTCGGCCGCGATCTCCTGGCCGGACCCGAGAATCACCCGCTGGTCCGCAGTGAGCTCGACGGCTCGCTCCGGATGGGTGATGACGGTCGCGGGGAGATCGCGGACGACGCGCTCCCACACCCACGCCAGGTACTCCGCCTGCACCTGACGCGGTGGGAAGTCCATCGGGCCGGGAGGTTCGAGCCCGGCCTTCTCGAGGATCACCGCGCCCTCGCCGGCGACCCAGGCGGCGAGGTCCGGCCCCGGCACGATCGGTCCCTCGCACTCGACCGACTCGTCGGTGAAGATCGTGACGTCGGACGTCATCGAGTTCATCCACAACAGCCGCGACTGCTCGCGCCGCCAGATCCGCCCGCCACCGGCCGGGAACGGATCCACCACGTGGATCTCGACCCGTCGGCCACCGAGGAACTCTCCGGAACTGGCCGCGAACCGTTCCAGCAACCCTGCAGTCCGCGGTCCACCACCCACGAACACCACCGTCGCCGGCGGCTCCTTCCACGGATGCAGATCGGCCACGGTCATAGCTGGAGCCCTAGGTGGTCCCGGAGCGTTGTGCCGGCGTATTCCGAGCGGAAAACGCCGCGTTCGCGGAGCAGCGGGACGACGCGGTCGACGAAGTCGTCGAGGCCGGACGGGGTGAGGTGCGGAACGAGTACGAAACCGTCTGCAGCGTTTTCCTGGACGTGCCGGTTGACGGCCTCCGCGACCGTGGTGGGCGAACCGACGAACGTCTGCCGGTTCTGCTGGTTGATCACGGTCTGCCGCAGCGACCAGCCGTGCTCCTCCGCCTGCGCTCGCCACTCGGAAACGATCGGAAACGGATCGTTGTACCCGACCCGCCCCTGTGTCACCGACGACCCGACGACCGGGTCCTCGGCCGGCAGCGGACCGTCCGGGTCGTACGCCGAGAGATCGCGTCCCCAGAGCAGTTCGGCCAGCACCAACGCGGTCGGACCGGAAACCTGCTGCTCCCGGATGTACGCCGCTTTCTCGATCGCGTCGGCGTCCGTGTCCGCGACCACGACCGTCACCGCGGGCATGATCTTCAGCGACTCGTCGGTCCGCCCGTACTTCGCCAGCCGCGACTTCACGTCCTTGTAGAAGGTCTGCCCGCCCTCGAACGTCCCGTGCCGGCTGAAGATCACGTCCGCGCTCGACGCCGCGAACTCGCGCCCCTCGTCGCTGTCGCCGGCCTGGATGATCACCGGCCGGCCCTGTGGCGACGGCGGCAGACCGAACCGCCCGCGGATGGTGAAGTGCGCGCCGTCGTCCGCGAAGGCCCCAGCGCCCTCGCGGGCGAACGCACCCGCCGCCTGGTCGAGGACGAGTTCGTCACCGTTCCAGGAGTCCCAGAGTTTCCGCACGATCCGCAGCGATTCCTGCGCACGGACGTACCGGTCGCCCTTGTCGAGGTATCCGCCGCGGCGGAAGTTCTCGCCGGTGAACGCGTCCCAGGACGTCACGACGTTCCAGGCCGCGCGGCCGTTGGAGACGTGGTCGAGGGTCGAGAGTCGTTTCGCCAGTTCGTACGGCTCGTTGAAGGTCGAGTTGACGGTCGCGGCCAGGCCGAGGTGCGTCGTGACCGCGGCCAGTGCGCTGAGCACGGTCAGCGACTCGGGCCGGCCGACCACGTCCAGGTCGTGGATCCTCCCCTTCACCTCGCGCAGCCGCAGCCCTTCGGCCAGGAAGAAGAAGTCGAAGGTCCCGCGTTCCGCGGTTTCCGCGAGTTGCCGGAACGATCCGAAATCGATCTGCGACCCGGCCGCGGGGTCCGACCAGACGGTCGTGTTGTTCACGCCCGGAAAGTGCGCGGCAAGGTGGATCTGCTTGGTCATCGTGCACTCCTCGCGTACCTGTTCACCGGCCGCCGTAGTCCGAGCCGGCCGCGCAAACTCCCGCCTCGCTCCCCGGACCCGACCAACCCGCGTTCCCGCAGCACCGGCAGCAACTGCTCCGCGATCACCGGCACGTCCAGCTCGAGCGACGCAGGCCGAAGCTGTACGCCGTCAACGCCCGCCGCAGCCCATGCCTCGATCAACGAGGCGAGCTGCTCGACACCGTCGACATGCGGCTGCACCGCGGCGGACACGAGAACCAGCGGCCCGACCACCTGGCCCGACGTCAACGTCACGCTTCGACCGGCGTCCCCAGCAGTCAGCGTCACACTGCGACGAGCGTTTTCCCGCAGCTCCTGCACCTGAGTCGACAGATCGTCGGAATCCGGCAGAAACACCAGTTCCGCATCGGCGGCCGCCTCCAGCGCCTCCGAGGCGCTGACCCGGATCCCGGTGATCGGGTGCCCCTGCGGCGGCCGCGGGACGATCGACGGGCCCTTGACACTGAACGTCGGCGATTCGAAGTCGACGTAGTGCAGTTTCTCCCGGTCGACGAACCGCCCGGTGGCAGCGTCCCGGATGATCGCGTCGTCCTCCCAGGAGTCCCACAGGCGACGCCCGGCGTCGACGACGTACCGCGCCTCGCGCCACGTCTCGGCGGCCGGCGCCGGCTCGCGCCGCCCGATCACCGCGGCCGCTTCGGCCGACGTCGAGACGTCCGCGATCCATCCGGCCCGGCCACCCGAGATGTGGTCGAGCGTCGCGACCGACGCCTGCACGTGGAACGGCTCCGTGTGCGTGACGGTGATCGTCGGCAGCAACCCGATCCGTTGCGTCACCGGCGCGACCCGCGCGGCCAGCCCGAGCGCATCCAGCCGGACGCTCACCTGATCGAGTACGTCGTCCGGCGCCTCGAGCGCATCCGCGAACGTCACGAGATCGACTCCCGCCGCCTCCGCCCGCTGGGCCGCGCGTACGGCGAGCTCACCGGTCAGAATCGCCCGCGGATCAACCTCCGGGCCACGCCACGCCCCGGGATCTCCGCCCGCCCCGTCGATCTCGATCGCCGTGATCAACCCCCGGCTCATGACGCCACCTTCAACGCGACCGGGAGGTCCTTCCTGAACGGCAACGGACCGATCGACTCGGGATCGGCCTCGGTGTCGAACTGCGGCTCGAACCCGACCGCCAGATACAGCCCCGCCGCCTCCGGCTGCCGCGGACCGGTCGTCAGATACAACCGCCTGTACCCGAGATCGAGCGCCGCCGCCTCCAGTTCGGCAAGCACGCGACGCCCCAGACCCTGCCGACGATGCAGATGCGACGTCCACATCCGCTTCACCTCGGCGGTCTCGTCGTCGTACCGACGGATCGCACCGCCGGCAACCGTCTGGTCGCCGTACCGCAGCAGCACGAACGCGCCGCCCCGCTCGACGTGGAAGTCCGACGGCGGTACTTCGGTCAGCTGCGTGTTCTCGTTCGTACGCCCGTACCGCGTGCTGTACTCGACGACCAGATCCGCCAGCAACGGCGCCGCCTCGGGATCCTCCGGCCGCGCCCGGACCGCCTCCACCGCGGCGATCTGCACCGGCGTACTCTCCACCGGCTGCCCGCCCTCGACGGTCGCCAGGAACGCCTCAGTCACCTGATACAGCGGGACCGATGCCACCGGATCGAGCAGCAGCCCGCCACCGTCGTACAGCTGGACATGCGAGGACAGGACGAACCAGCCCTGCCCGATCGCGCCCGCGCCGAGGCTGGTGAGCACCGGCCGGAGCGCGTAGTCGATCACCAGCACATGCGCCGGCGTGCCACCCGTTGCCAGCGGCAACACTGTCTTGCCCTTCAACGCGTACTGCGGCAGTAGGTCGAGAAACACCTTCAGCAAACCGGAGTACGCCGCCTTGTAGACCGGGGTCGTGACCACGACCGCATCCGCGTTCTCGAGCACCGAGGCCGCCGCGGAAATCGCTGGATCGTCGGCCTGACCCCGCAGCAACGGCTCGGCCGGAAGATCGCGCAACACGATCGGCGTGACGGTGTGGCCGTGGCTGATCAGGCGCTTGGTGACATAGTCGAGCACCGCGTCGGTCCGCGACGGGACCGACGGGCTGCTGGAGATCGTTGCAATGGTCGCCATCGAGTTCTCCTATTTCTTCGGCAGACCGGGCGGGTTGATCAAGGACTTCGGGACGGCCTCGCCCTGCAGGCCCCACTTGGCCAGCACCTTCGCGTAGCTGCCGTCGGCGATCGCCGCGTTCAGCGCGTCCGCGAGCGGCTTCACGAGACCGTTGTCCTTCTTCGTCGTGATCCCGACCAGGCCCTGCACGGGATAGCTGGACGAGACGGTGCCGACGATCTCGGTCTTGTGCTGGGTCGCGACGTGGTACGACGCGTTCGGGTTCGGGCCGAGGTACAGATCGATCCGGCCGGACTGCAGCGCGAGGTAGGTGTCCGCAGCCTGCTGGTAGTACTTGAGGTTCGCGGGTTTCCGCCCGGCCGCGACGTTCTGCTTGTTCCAGTCGACCAGGATCGCTTCCTGCAGTGTTCCGGAACCGACCGCGACGTTCTTTCCGGAGATGTCCGCCGGACCGGTGATCTTGAGCCCCGACCCCAGCTTCGCCTCGAACGCGTGCAGCCCGAGCCGGTACGTCGCGAAGTCGTACTTCTCCTTGCGCAGCTCGGAAACTCCGATGTTCGAGATTCCGACCTGGTATTTCCCGGAGTCGAGCCCGAGGAACAGGTTCTCCCAGCTCGTGGTGTCGATCTCCGCCTTCAGCCCGAGGACGCTCGCGACCAGGTAGGCGACGTCGATCTCGACGCCGATCGGCGTCTTGTTGTCGTCCGCCGTGAACCCGAGCGGCGGCAGACCGCCGCCGGCCGAGCCGTTCCCGATCACCAGCTTCCCGGACTCCCGCACCGAGGCCGGCAACTCGGCCGCGATGCTGTCCACCTTCGCCGACGTGATGTGCTGCTGGTCGGCCGAGGTGTCGAACGCCACCGCCGACGTGTCACCGCTCTTGGCAGCGGGTTGAGTTTGTGGATCCGCACAAGCGGCCGCTGCCAGCAGAACCACCCCGAGCACTACGCTCCAACGTTTTCTCATCAGCTGTCCTCAGCTCGTCAGGGGAAGGCCGGGCGGATTGATCTCGGACTTGCCGACCGCCTCGGTCGACACGTTCCAGCGCTCCAGGACCTTGGCGTAACTGCCGTCCGCGATCACGCCGTTGATCGCCGCCTGGTAGGCCTTCACCAGGCCGCTGTCCTTCTTTGTGGTGGCCGCGATCAGGCCCTGCAGCGTCGGCCCGGCGCCGGAGAACTTGCCGATCGTCTCGGTCTCGCCGGACGTCTTCACGTGGTACGCGATCGACGGGTTCGGACCGAAGTACCCGTCGATCCGCCCGGAACTCAGGGCCAGATACGTGTCGGTGTTCTTCTGGAAGTACTTGATCGTTGCCGCCGGCAACCCGGCCTTGACGTTGGCCTCGTTCCAGTCGACCAGGATCTTCTCCTGGTTCGTCCCCGAGCCGACCGCAATCGTTTTCCCGGCGATGTCCTTCCCGCCGGTCACCCGCCAGGTCCCGCCCTTCTTCGCCTCGAACGCGATGTCGTCCTTGCGGTACGTCGCGAAGTCGTACTTCTGCTTGCGCTTCTCCGTGACGGTGATGTTCGAGAAGCCCACGTCGTACTTGGCAGAGTCGAGACCGACGAACAGGTTCTCCCAGCTGGTGACCTCGATTTCCGGCTGCAGCCCGAGCGCCTGCGCGACCAGATAGGCGATGTCCACCTCCAGCCCGATCGGCGTCTTGTTGTCGTCGGCGTAGAAGCCGAGCGGCACACTGCCGCTGCCGAAGCCGGCTCCGACGACCAACGTGCCGCGGTCGCGGACCTTCGCCGGCAGCAACGCGGCCGCAGCCTCATTGCGAGTGGTGGTGACCCGGTTCTGCTCGGCGGAGGTGTTGACCCCGGTGTCCGAGGCCGCGGTGGCCTGCGCGCCACAACCGGCCAGCGTGAGCAGTGCAAGGGACAGGACAAGAAGTCGTTTCATCACAGCACCTTCGAGATGAACGCACGGGTGCGCTCGTGGACGGGGTTGTCGAGCACTTCCTTCGGAGGACCTGACTCGACGATCCGGCCGTCGTCGATGAAGACGACCGTGTCGGCGATCTCCCGGGCGAATCCGATTTCGTGGGTGACGACGACCATCGTGGAACCGTCGCGAGCAAGCTCCTTGATCACGTCGAGGACCTCGCCGACGAGTTCCGGGTCCAACGCGCTGGTGGGCTCGTCGAACAGCAGCACCTTCGGTTTCAGCGCCAGCGCGCGTGCGATCGCGACACGTTGCTGCTGACCGCCGGACAGTTGCCGCGGGTAGGCATCGGCCTTCTCACCCACGCCGACGCGCTCCAGCAGCTCCCGCGCGAACGGCTCGACCTCGCTGCGCTTGCGGCGCTGCGCCGACACCGGCGCCTCGACGACATTCTCCAGCGCGGTGAGATGCCCGAACAGGTTGAAGTTCTGGAACACGAACCCGACCTGCGACCGCTGCCGCAGGATGTCGCGCTCCCGCAGCTCGTGCAGCTTGTCGCCGCGGCGTCTGTACCCGATCAGCTCGCCGTCGATCCGGATCAGCCCGCGATCCACCTTCTCCAGATGGTTGATCGACCGCAGCAGCGTCGACTTCCCCGATCCCGACGGGCCGAGGATCACGGTGACCGCGCCGGCCTCGACCTCGAGGTCGATCCCCTTCAGTACTTCGAGATCGCCGAAGCTCTTGTGCACACCCTTCACGTCGATCATCGCGTCGTACCTCGCGCGAAGCGGCGTTCCACGTAGTACTGCACGATCGACAGCAGTGTGGTCAGGACGATGTACCAGACCGTGGCGACCATCAGCAGCGGTACGACGCGACTGTTCCGGCCGTAGATCACCTGCACCTGGTAGAAGAGCTCCGGGATCGCCATCACCGAGACGATCGAGGTGCCCTTGAACAGGCTGATCACCTCGTTCGCGCCGTTCGGCAGGATCGAGCGCATCGCCTGCGGCAGCACGATCCGGAAGAACTGCCGCCGTTTCGGAATGCCCAGCGCGGCGGCGGCCTCGGTCTGGCCGGCGTCGACGGAAATGATTCCACCGCGGATGATTTCCGCGGCGTACGCCGCCTGATGCAACGCCAGTCCCAGTACGGCGGCGCCGAGCGGACCGAACAGGTTGTTCGTACTGAAGTGCACGAACTCCGGGCCGAACGGGATGCCGAGGCTGAGCTCCTGGTACAGGTAGGCGATGTTGAACCAGAACAGCAGCTGCACAATCAACGGGATCGAGCGGAAGGCCCAGATGTAGCCCCAGGCAACTACCTGCAGGAACGGGCTGCCGGACAACCGCATCGACGCGAGGACGGCGCCGAGCACGAAGCCGAGCACCGTGCCGTACACCGTCAGCTGCACGGTCACCCAGAGCGCCGAGAAGACGGTCCGGGTGGCGAAGAACTGGAAGAACGTCGGCCAGTCCCAGCCGGGGTTGGTGGCCAGTCCGTGCACGAACATCGCGAGTAGGACGAGGACGACGCCGACGCCGACCCAGCGCCACGGATGCCGCCGGGCGACGACGGTCAGATCGGCTTCGAGCGGTACTGCGGTCGCCGGCGGTCCGGTGGTACCGGACGCGGACGTGACTGAAGTGGTGGACACGATGACACTCCCTGGCGGTGGGCAGGCTTCGCGGGCCCTGCGACGGCGGAGGGCGGCAGCGGGCAACAGGCGTCCGGAAGCGGACGCCTTGACAGGACGTGAGAAGACTCAGGTCAGCGCAGACAGAGGGCGCTGGAGACCCGGAGGAGGTCGATGTGGAGGCGGTAGTACGGCGGCTTGCGCGTCATGCCCGTCTCCTCTCGTCGGTCGTGTCATTTCAGTATGGGACGAGACTGAAAGATTAGTAAGTCGGTCGACAAAGCTCTCAATATATGGACGGCTTATACCGGCCTGGAGGGCCTGCTCGACGCCAAACGCCGGGTGATCCGCGTCACGGTGGCGGCGACTTTCTTGCCCAGCCGGTTCACGCCTGAGCATGTACCGGACGGCAGGACGCCCTCACCGAGCGTGTTCGATTTCGTTGATCTTTTCGCAATCCGTGTTTGAGGCGGCCGTGACCTCCTCGTTATGGTCATTCAGTCGCCGTACCCCCTCAACGGCAAATCGCCGCCCCTCCCCTCCCCCCTCCCCTGGAAGGCTCCCCGTGCCCACTCACCAAGACGCGCCGCAAGCAGATCGGCAGCCGTCCGGCCGTCCGGCTGCATCGCGCCGGGTGGCAAAGCACCGCTCCTCCGGCCGCAACGCGACCCGCCGTACCCAGCTGATCGGCCTGACCGCTGCATTGGCCGCGGCGGCCGGGACCACGACCGTCGGACTCAGCTCGTCCGCGACCGGTCCGGCCAACGCATCCGGAAGCACCGGCCTGAACCCCTCACAGGCCGAGGCTCTGACCGCCGCCCGGATCGACCGGCGCGACCTCGGGTCCCGGGACGCGTCCCGGATCGACCTGTCGCTCGCGGCGACCCGGAAGGCAGCGGCCGAGACCGCCGCGAAGCAGCGGGCCGCACGCTTGGCCGCGAACGCGACGCTGACGCAGCGCCGGTCGCTCGCCCTGGCCGCCGCCAAGGCAGCCGCGGCGAAGAAGGCCGCAGCGAACGCCAAGGCTCTCGCCGCCGCGAAGGAGGAAGCCCTCGCGAAGGCTGCAGCGATCAAGGCAGCCGCTGCCCCGGACATCGTGCTGCCGACCACCGGCTACCACCTGACCGCCCGCTTCAACCAGGCCGGCGGCCGCTGGGCGCACAACCACACCGGTCTCGACTTCGCGGCCCCGATGGGTACGCCGGTCCGCTCGGTGATGGCCGGTGAGGTCATCCAGGCCGACTTCGAAGGCGCCTACGGCCGCCAGGTGAAGGTGCGGCATTCCGACGGCACCGTCACGTCGTACAGCCACATGTCCGAGTTCGACGTCTCCGTCGGCGACTCGGTCGAGGCCGGCACGATGGTCGGCCGGATCGGCATGACCGGCAACACCACCGGCCCGCACGTGCACTTCGAGGTCCTCCCCGGCGGCGGCTCCCCGATCGACCCGGAGCCCTGGCTCCGCAAGCACGGCCTCAACCCGTAGATCCGCTAGCGTTCCCCCACACACTTCCAAGAGGGGGAACTCTTGAAGCTCTACAAGCCTGCCCTGGCCGCTGCCCTCCTGGCGTCAGGTCTGGTCACCACGCAACCCGCCCAAGCCACCACTCAGCAAGCCACCGCGACGTGCTCTTTCAAGGTGCCGCCGAAGCTTGCAATGACGGCGGCCTACACGCACTACGCAGTGCCGCTTGGCGCCGACTGCCCGTCGACCATGTACGGAGCTCGCTGGACCGCGACCTGGAAGAACGGTTTCAGCGAGACCGTCGACTGCCGCCAGGGCTCATGCCCCGGGGTCTCGTTGCAGACGAAGTATGTCCCGGTCGGCAAGGTCACCTGGGTGGGCGCTCCCGAAGGCGGAGTCGACCAGAACAATCAGAAGGTCGCGACCCTGCTGCCGGCCTACACGGAGGTCAGGCTCGGCTCGTCGGCGAGCGTGAACGCCGGACGGAAGGGGACGAGGACCGCGTTCCTGACGACCGTCTGGTACTTCAACCCGACGACGAACACCTATGCGCGTTGGGCCGGTCGCAAGCTCCTCCTGCAGTACCAGGAGATCGGCACGACGACCTGGAAGGGTCTCGCCTACGTCACCACGAACGTCAGCGGGCAGGCGTCGTATACCTACTACCCCGGCCGGACCCGCAGATATCGCGTGTACGTGCCGGCCTCGACGTCCGTCTGGGACTTCTACACACCAAGCATCAGCCGCTAGAGCATCTTGGCCATGTCGAGGGCGGCTATGTAGTCGCCCTCGATGAGGAACTCGTTGGGGTGGGTGCCTTCCAGCTCGTAGCCGTGGCGTTCGTACAGGCGGCGGGCGGCCGTGTTGGTGCTGTGGACGTGCAGGCTGATCTTCCGCGCGCCGCGGAGGCGGCCTTCGGCGGTGGCTGCGTCCAGGAGAGCGGAGGCGACGCCCAGACGGCGCGCTTCGTGGGCGACCGCGAGGCCGTTGATCGTCAGTACGCCGGAGCCCTCGGGGAACGGGTACTTGTCCTGCAGGCGCAAGTACCCCACCACGACGCCCTCGTGCTCCGCCACCAGATGCGCCTCCGGCCCGCTCCGGCTGAAGAACGTGTCCTGCAGGGTGTCCTGGTACGACGGGAATCCCGACGTCGCGTCCCACGCGCTCCGCTCGATCGCGAGCAACGCCGCGTCGTCCTCCTCGACGGCACGTCGTACCGTCACCTGCTGGTCGCCTGATCGGCGGTCGTCACTCACCGCACCATCCTCGCCCGCCGTGCGGGCCACCTGCCTGCGGGGTCAGGTTCCGGGGACGGTATCGAAAACGTATCGGAAATCGCAGACGCTGCTGCAACATCGCCTTGGATGAACTGTCGGCATGCTGACCAATCACCTGAGGCGCGACCGTCGGCCCGCCGTACCCGGCCGCCTGGCGATCGTTGCCGCCGTCATCAGTCTGGCGCTGACCTCGTGTACAGCGGTTTCCGCGCAGGACTCGGCACCGTCCAGCACCGGATCCGACCGGTCATCGAAGTCCGGCTCGACCCGGAGCGGACCGCCCGGCGCGGCGGACGGCGTACTGCCGGACCACACGTCGGCGTACAACACCAGCCTGCCCGGGGTCACGAAGCTCGATCCCGCCCTCCGCGAGGCCGTCCAGAAGGCCGAGACCGGGATGAAGGCGGACGGGATCAAGATGCAGGTGACGACGGGCTGGCGCAGCAAGAAGTACCAGGAAGAGCTGATGGAGAAGGCGATCCGCAAGTACGGCAGCAAGAAGAAGGCCAAGGAGTACGTCGCCGACCCGGACGAATCGCACCACGTCACGGGCAACGCCGTCGACATCGGCCCCACCGACGCCGACTACTGGCTGATCCGCCACGGCAGCCGCTACGGCCTCTGCCAAACCCTCTCCAACGAGATCTGGCACTTCGAACTGGTCACCACCCCGGGCGGAACCTGCCCACCCATGACCGACCCGAGAGGTTAGAGGTTGGCGACGACGGTTTTGGCCAGCGGAAGGATGTCAGGACCACGGACCGGGCCATGGGTGAGCGTCAGAGTGAGCAGGGTCTTGTCGGTCGGCGCCACGCGGATGGTGGTGTAGGTGGGCTTGTCGGTGCGGTCGGCAGGACGATCGGCCAGCGTGAAGCTGGTCGGAGATCCGTTGAGCGCCTGACGCGAGTTGGTGAGGGTGAGTTCGACCCTCAGTTCCAGGACGTGGGTCGGTTCGACGAAGGTGCACGGGATCGGACCTTCGCGGGTGCCGACGTACACGGGACGGAAAGTCGTTCCGACGTGTTTCCCGACGGCGGCGACTGCGAGGGCGCAGTTGACGTGCGGATCGGCCGCTGCCTGGCGGGCGATCTCGTCCGCGCCCTTGGGGAGGTCAACCGGGTGGTACGGCTCGCAGTCGCGCGGGTGCCGGAGGTCGTCGCAACCGCCCGGGTACGGCGAGTCGGGCTGGTCGGCGCGCAGCGTGAGAGCACCGCTGATGACCGGGGCGCTGGGTGCTGGACTGTTCATGACCGTGGCGGTCGTGGTCGCCAAGGCAGTGGCGCGGTCGCAGGTGGCAGCGTGCACCTTGCCGGTCAGCCTCATGGCAGGGTTGCCGCCCGGCCCGACCGGACCTTGCTCCCAGAAGACCTCACAATCGTCGTCGTAAGAGCGAAGTCTCGCCGGCTTTCCGGCGATCCGGAACGGATCTTTCCCGTCCGGAGGCACGCTGTAATCCAGACTCAGCCGCTCGTCGGTGGTCTTCGCCGCGCAGACGCCGAAGCTCCTTCGCTCCAGTTCGCTCCCGCCGCCGAGCGCCCGCGACAACGCCGAGCAGGCGTCCCACCGTGCAGCCGGCTGGAGTCGTGGGCCGGCGAGGACGGGGACGGCCGCAGTCCCCGAGGCGCGGGCGACCGCACACGCGTCCGCGGACGCGCGCTTGTCGGTCACACCGATCACCACTGCTTGGGTGAAGCTCACCGGGAGCACGAGCGCGCAATGATTCCGGTCCGTCGGCGACAGATATCCGTGCACACCGGCAATGGCGACGGGTTGCTGGCTGAAGCGAGTCTGGTGCGTGCTGGTCTCGCCGAGGTCGGCGAAGACCGACAGTTCATCGTTCGAGCGGGCGCACATGGACAGCGAGTTCAGCGGTTCCAGTGTTGTCGCCGGCAGGGACGCGACCGCTGGGAGGAGATCGCACGGGTTGAGCCGGTTGAGCGTGTTGACGACCGCGGCCTGGTCACGGTCGGGATTCTGGGGCACCGCCGGATGTGTTGCCTTCGGCAAGGGGCTCGCGCCGCCCGAACCCTGCTCCGCACCGCAGGAGATGGAGGCCAGTAGTAGCCCGCAGAGCGAAACCGTCGCCAGCGCTCGTTTCATCACCCGGCAAAGGCTAGGTCCCTACCGGCTCACCGGCCTGGACCACTCAGACCGGTTCTTCGGGGGGATCGGGGAGTTTGGCGAGGGGGCGTTGGGACCAGGCGACATCGTGCCAGGCGTCGAGTTTCCAGCCGATGTTGCGGTAGGTGCCGATCGGGTCGAAGCCGAGGGATTTGTGCAGCGCTTCGCTGGCGGGGTTGGGCAGCGTCACGCCGGCGACGGCGGTGCGGAAACCGCGTTCGGACAGGCGGTCGAACAGGGCGTTGTAGAGCGTTCGGCCGGCGCCGGTGCGATGGTGGCTGGGGGCAACATAGACACTGACCTCACAGGACCAGCGGTACGCCGGGCGCGGCTTCATCGGGCCGCCGTACGCGTATCCGACGACCTGGTCGTCGTCCTCGAGAACCAGCCACGCATGGGTGGACTGGGCCTTGGTGATCCGCTCGGCCATCTCGTCGGCCGTCGGCGGATCGAGCTCGAACGTGATCGCAGTACCGGCGACATAGGGCGCGTAGATCGCCACACAGGCTTCGGCGTCCGCAGCCGAAGCGTCTCTGACCTGAACCATGACACGATAGTAGCCACAACTGCCGCTATAGTGGCAAGCGTGATGGATGATCTGTCTCGATCCTTGGCCGCGACCGTGCAGCAGGCGCGGGTTGCGCAGGACCTGTCCGTGAACGCTCTCGCCGAGCGGTCGGGGGTTTCGCGCGCGATGATCGGGAAGATCGAGCGGGGCGAGGCGCAGCCCACCGCCGTACTGCTGGGGAAGCTGTCCGGTGCGCTCGGCATGACGTTGTCCGAGCTGGTCGCCCGTGCGGAGAACACGGGCGAGTTGCTCCGTCGAGCGGACGACCAGCCGGTCTGGACCGATCCGGTCACCGGGTACCGCCGGCGCGCGGTGTCCCCGGTGACCGACGGGCCACTGGAACTGGTGGAGGTGGAGCTACCTCCGGGAGCATCGGTCTCATACCCGGCCGACGCCTACATCTTCAAGTATCAGCAGTTGTGGATCCTCGACGGACGCCTGCGCTTTCACGAAGGGTCACAGGTCCACGAACTGCACGCCGGCGACTGCCTGCAACTCGGCCCACCGCTACCGACGACCTTCCACAATCCGGGTACGTCGGCGTGCCGCTACCTTGTCGCGCTGGTCAAGGGGCGCGGCTGAAACCACTGCGCCACGGCGTCACGCAGACCTTCCCGTTCCGCGGCTCCGTCCTCCTCGGCGGCCCAGGCGACGTAGCCGTCCGGCCTGATCAGCAAGGCGATCGGAGTCTCACCCCGGCCGGTGACCACCTCGATGGGATCCGACACGAGGTCGGCGAACGAGGCGTCAGGCGTGAGGTCGACGAGGAGTGGGCGGGCGGACCGCATCAGCTCAGCCAGCCGCACCGAGCCGATCGTCAGATCCGGCGCCCATCGGCCTACCAGGGGGTTCGAACCTTCGTGGTACTTGATGTCCGCGCCGGAAATCAGTTCCGCAATTCGCTGCACGTTCCGCGGATCGGTCAGAAACTCTCCGAACAGTTTCCGCAACGCCGTCACGTCGGCGCCCGGCGCGATCAATGCGGACTGCGACTGGGTCTGCATCACGACCCGCTCCCCCACCGGCCGACGCTCGGACTCGTACGTGTCGAGCAGTCCCGCCGGCGCCCGGCCCTGCACCTCGGCCGCCAGTTTCCACCCGAGATTGACCGCATCCTGCAGCCCGAGGTTCAGTCCCGGCCCGCCGATCGCGGAGTGCACATGCGCGGCGTCGCCGACCAGCAACACCCGTCCGGAACGGAAACTCGACGCCAGCCGGCTGTTTCCCCCGACCACCCGCCGGAGCTGCCGGACCCCCTCACCCGTTGGCTCGACCAACGGCAGATGGACGCCGAGCACCCGGTCGGCGCTCTCCTGCAACTCCTGGAAGCTCATCTCGACGTCCGGCGGCGTGTCCCACTCTCCCGTGCTGATCGCGGGCAGCCGATTCGGAAACGGCGCCCAGACGAACATTCCACGTTCCGTCCGCTGGTGCAGGAACGGCGGCACGACGCCGTACCCCGGGATCTTCAGCAGCCCGTCCTCGAGGTACTCGGGCGGCACCGCGGCGCTTCCGGTCCGGGACACCATCGAGTCGTTGGTGACGCCGGGAAAGTCGATTCCGGCCAGTTTCCGCGTCTGGCTGCGCCCGCCGTCGGCCCCGACCAGATAGCCGGCCCGCAGTTGGTACTCCCCGTCCGGCCCGGCCAGAGACACCGTGACGCCGTCCGCGTCCTGCGTGAACCCGGTCAGCTCATGACCACGCCGGATCTCGACGCCGAGTTCCAGTGCCCGCTCCTGCAGCACCTCTTCGATGCGTACCTGCGGAACCTGCAGCAGATAGACGGGATTCTCCTCGAGTACGTGGAGCGGCAACGGCATCGCGCCGAACACGAATCCAGGAGCCGGCTGCGGCGGACCCGGCGTACCGCTCAACCGCTCGTACAGTCCGCGCCGGTCGAGCATTCTGATGACCTGGCCGACCAGGCCGTTGGCGCGCGGCACCGTGCTGCGCTCCGGGAGTTTCTCCAGCACGATCGGCCGGACTCCGGCCAAGCGGAGTTCACTGGCGAGCATGAGGCCGTTCGGTCCGGCCCCGGCGATGACAACTTCTGCGTCCATGACGTTCCTCCACTTAGGCGTGACTGACCGCCCCGGCGACTCACCGGGGTCGAGTAGCTCTGTTGGTTGTCCGGGCTGTTATTCGGGGACGGGCAGGCCGGCTTCGACCTGGTCGAGCGCCGACGACAGCAGGTCGGCGATCGAGCGCGGCGGATCGGCCCGCAGCCACTCCGCCGTCACGACCGCGCGGGTCGCGCCGATCACCTCGGCGACCAGCCGCGGATACATCCCCGAGGTCCCGGTCCGGTCGGCGACCGCGGCCGCCAGTTCCTCACCGACGCGGGCGTAGGCGCGCGCGACCGCGCCCTGGAGTGCCGGCTCGCTCATCATCAACCGGATTCCGGTGAGCCATTGCTCGTCCGGTGGCCGCCGGCTGCCATGGCCTTCCTCGCCGAGGGCGAAGTGCTTCTCGATCGCCGCCCGGACCGCGACCCACAACGGCTCGTCGGCCGGCCGCGCCCGGAGCTCCTCGGCGATCCGCAGGCTGCGATCCACCTCGCGCGCGGCGATCGCATCGGCCTTGCTGTCGAAGTAGTTGCGGAACGTCCGCAGCGAGACACCGGCCTCGGCGGCGATGTCCTCGATCCGCACGTTGCCGTACCCGCGCTCGACGGCGAGCCGGACCGCCGCCCAGCTCAACGCGATCCGCGTCTCCTGCTTCTTCCGCTCCCGCAATCCGTCGGCCATGTCTCGACCGTAACAGAAGTTGCCTAAAGAGCAAAGATGCCTTTTAGGCAATTTCTTCCGACCTGGCAGAACTGAGAGTCGGACCATGGTTGGGTTAGCCCATGACGGTGTTGAATGCCGCGCTGCCGCGCGGCGGGTCATGGGGCTCTAACTCCCGACCTTCCCTCGTCGCTCCGGTCGCTTCGCTCCCTCCGCTCCTCAGTCCAGGCCGGGAGGCCCCATGACCGTGTCCCCGCTGGTGTGGGTGCTGACGCTGCTGGCGATCGTCGGCCTGCTGCTGTTCGACTACTTCTTCCATGTGCGATCGGCCCACGTCCCGACCCTTCGCGAGGCCGCCGTCTGGTCCGCGCTGTACGTCGGGATCGCGGTGCTGTTCGGACTCGGAACACTCGTCCTCGGCGGCGGCGACATGGGCTCGGAGTACTTCGCCGGGTACATCACGGAGAAGGCGCTGTCGGTCGACAACCTGTTCGTGTTCCTGATCATCATGACCGGCTTCCGGGTGCCCAGGGAGAACCAGCAGAAGGTCCTGCTGGTCGGGATCGTGGTCAGCCTGATCGCCCGGGCCGGGTTCATCTTCATCGGCTCCGCGTTGCTGAACACGTTTTCCTGGGTGTTCTACCTGTTCGGGATCGCGCTCCTGCTGACCGCCGGAAACATGCTCAAGCCGGAGACCGAGGAGTCACACCAGGCGCAGAACCTGGTCGTCCGGCTGAGCCGCCGGCTGTTCCGGACCTCGGAGGAGTACGACTCGGACCGGCTGACAACGGTCGTCGACGGGCACCGGATGCTCACGCCGATGCTGCTGGTGATGGTCGCGATCGGCGCCACCGACCTGATGTTCGCGCTCGACTCGATCCCGGCGATCTTCGGCCTCACGCAGAACGTGTTCGTCGTGTTCACCGCGACCGCGTTCAGCCTGCTCGGCCTGCGGCAACTGTTCTTCCTGCTCGACGGGCTGCTGGACCGGCTGATCTACCTGTCCTTCGGGCTCGCCGCGATCCTCGCGTTCATCGGCGCCAAGCTGATCCTGCACGCGCTGCACGAGAACAACCTGCCGTTCGTGAACGGTGGCGACCACGTCGAGGTGGTGGAGATCAGCACCGGTCTGTCCCTGGTCGTGATCCTGGCCGTGCTGGTGATCACGATCTTCGCGTCCCTGTTCAGCACCCGGGGGCGGACGCAGACCGCGATGGCCCACATCCGCCGCGACGCGACGGCGTACCTCGATCCGGAGTACACCGAGGACCCGGCGGAGCGGGAGCGGGTGTTCCAGCGGTTGCTGCGGGCCCGCGACCACATCACCGAACTCGGCCCGAAGGCCAAGCAGCAGGTGTGGAACGAGGAGGATCTGATGGCCCTGTGCCGCGAGGTCGGCGAGGCGCACGCCGCCGCCCACGCCGACCACGAGATCCGCCCTAGCCTTTGACGGCCCCGGATGCGAGACCGCTGACGTAGAACCGCTGCAGCCCCACGTACAGCACCACGCACGGGATCATCGCGATCACCGATCCCGCGACCAGCGATCCGAAGTTGATCTCGCCGTACGCGCCGGCCTGGACGTTCACGAGCGCGACCGGCAGCGTGTAGAGCTCGTCCTTGGTCAGGAAGGTGAGCGCACCGAGGAACTCCGTCCAGGCCGCCAGGAACGCATAGAGGGCGACGGTCGCGGCGCCCGGCGTGATCAGCGGGCGCAGGACGGAACCGAGCATCCGGAACGTTCCGCAACCGTCGACATGCGCCGAGTCCTCCAGCTCCACCGGCACCGACGCGAACGAGTTCCGCATCACGAACACCCCGAACGGCAGGTTGACCGTGGTGTAGAACAGCACCAGTCCGAGCAGGCTGTCCGTCAGCCGCAGGACGTTCATCTCCAGGTACAGCGGCGTCAGGATCGCCTGGAACGGGATCATCATCGACACCACCACGAGCGCGAACAGCAGCGGCCCGCCGCGGAATCGGAAGCGTGCGAACCCGTACCCGGCGAAGGTGGCAAGCAGGGCCGTCAGTACGGCGGTGCTGACGGCGACGATCAGGCTGTTTCCGACCGCCCGGACCAGGTTTCCGGGACCCTCGATCAGTGTCCGGAAGTTGTCCCAGGTCAGGTCGAAGAACGTTTTCCCGTCCGGAGCCGCGACGATCACGTCGTTCGGCTGCACCGAGCGGAAGAGTGCCCACAGCAACGGTACGGCGAAGACCAGGAACGCGCCGCCACCGCCGATCACGTAAAACGTGTTCTTGAGTCGCATCGTCAGTCCTTCTCCCGGAGCAGGCGGAACTGGGCCGCGGTGACGAGGCCGACCACGATCACCAGCACGATCGACAGCGCGGTCGCGGCGCCGAGCTGCAGCTGGACGAAGGCCCGGTTGTAGATGTACTGGACCACCGTCGTGGTGTCGGTTCCCGGACCGCCGCGGGTGAGGATGTAGAACTGCGAGAACGCGAGCAGCGAGCCGATCACCGAGATGATCACCGCCATCGCGATCGTCCGCCGCAGGATCGGGATCGTGATCTCCCACTCCTGTTTCCACCAGCCCGCGCCGTCCAGCTCGGCGGACTCGTAGTACTCCCGCGGGATCGCCTGCATGCCGGCCATCAGCAGCATCATCGTGAGCCCGCTGACCGCCCAGATCACCAGCACGCAGATCAGTCCGGTGGCGAGCGGCCCGTCCACCAGCCAGGCCGTCGTACCGTCGGTGATGCCGAGCTTGCGGAGCACGATGTTGATCACGCCGCTCTCCGGCTGCGCCTCCAGGACGGTGACGAAGCTGAGCGTGGACAGTCCGACGACGAACGGCAGGAAGAAGACCGTTCGCAGCACCGTGGAGCCGCGGCGTTTCCGGCGTACCAGGACCGCGAGCGCATAGCCGAGCACCAGGATCGGCCCGGTCACGATGACCGTGTAGAGCAGGGTGTAGAGGACGGACTTGGCGAACGCGGCGTCGGACACGATCGCGGTGTAGTTCTTCAGCCCACTGAACTTCACCGTGCCGATCAACGGCCAGTTGGTCAGCGAGATCACCAGCGCGAACCCGAGCGGGATCAGGACGAAGACCCCGACGAACAGTACGGCGGGACTCACCAGGAGCAGCCCCGTGCGGCCAGGATGTGTGAGCGAACGTGGCGTGCTCATGCCTGCCCCTGTTTCAGAATGCGGTCGTAGTTCTGCTGTGCTTCCTTCATGGCGGCCTCCAGCTCGCCGTCGAACACGGCGCGGCGGAACATCTGCAGCCACGGCCCGTCCGGCTGGTTGTAGAGGAGGTTGTAGGAAAGCGTTGTCGGCGCGTACCCCTCCTGGATGCGTTCCAGCGGCAGCGTCGCCAACGGATACTTCTTCGCGAACTCCGCGGTCCGCGCGTCGGACCGCACCGGCGTGTACCCACCGGCCGGCAGATCGATCTGTTGCGGCAGGTCCAGCGCGAACCGCACGAACTCCCACGCCCCCGATGCATTGCGCGCGCCGCGTGGGATACACATGTTGTCGCCGCCGTCGAAGAACGCCGCACCGCCGTCGGGCCCGGAGAGCAACCGCGGCGCCACCTTCTGGTGGAACGCCTCGTCGGACGCGGACACGACCACGCTGTAGTTGGACGGGAAGATGCCGATCTTGCCGGCCCGGAAATCGCTCCCCCAACGGGACGCGTCGTCGGAGAAGTTCGCCCGCGGCACCAGGCCGTCGACCCACAGCTGACGATGCAGCTCGAGCATCTGCTGAACGACATCGTTTCCGACGATGTGTCCGGACTGCTCGCCGATCGTGCCCTGGATCAGATCGGTGTCCGCCGCCCAGATCATCGGCTGTACGACGAAACCGAGTGCTCCCGGACTGTTCGCCGGGAAACTCCACGCATAGATGTCGTCGCCGAGTTTCCGAAACTTCCGGGCTGCTGCCAGCAGATTGTCGAACGACTTGATCGCCTCGTCCGGATCGACGTCGGCCCGGTCGCACAGCTCGGTGTTGAACCAGAACATCGAGTTGTCCGCGAGGTACGGAACGCCGTACGCCCGGTCGTTCTTCGTCGCCAGCCGGAGATGGCCGGGGCTGAGTTTGTCCCGGAAGTCCAGCGCGGCGAGCGGGTCGGTCAGGTCGGTGAACGCGTCGCGGTAGATGAACAGCATCGAGTTGATGTCGTCGATGTCGACCAGGTCCGGCACCGTCCGGCCGCGGATCGCGGTCGCCAGCTTGGTCACGTACTGGGCGTCCAGGACCGGTGTCAGCTCGACGGTGAGCCGGTTCTGGGACGCGTTGAACTTCTTCACCAGGTCGGTCAGACCGGTCTGCGTCGCCGCCCGGCACCACACCTGCACGGTGCCGGTGGCGTCCTGCCCGAAACCCGCCGCCTGGACGTCGGGTTCGGGCAGGACCGAGCTACAGCCCGGGAACAGACCGGCCGTGGTCGCCGCGGCGCCTACGCCGAGGAACTTCCGCCGGGTGAGCATCGTCAGGCCCGGGGCAGCCAGACGCGCATGGCACCGATCTCGCGGTTCGCCCATGCGTAGTACGGGATCGCCGTCACCTCGACCTCGTCTCCGGTGGAGTCCTCCGCATCGCCGGTGAACGGCCAGCCCTCGCGATGCCCGGTGCCGGTACGTCCCCGGGCCGACAGGACCGTGACCCCGTCGAGCAGTTCCGAGTCCTGCGCGACAGGTGCCTCAGGCAACAGATGGAGGTCGTCGACGTTCGCGGTGTTGTCCACCTGCTCGACGGCGTACACCAGCGGTCCCCGCTCGATGGCGACACAGCCGCGGACAGCATCGATCCGCGGGTCCGCACCGACCAGGCGCGGCGTGAGCGGCAGCTGCAGGTCGATGTCGGCGGCCTCGACCCGGGCGTATCCACCAGCCTCCACCGGCTGCCCGTTCACCGTCGCGCCATCGGCCCACCCCGGAATGCGCAGCTCAACCGCCACCGGCGTCGCGCTGGTGATGCGGACCGAGCCGTCCCACGGGTAGTTGGTGTCGACGGTCAGCTCGACGTCGCCGGACGTGATGACACCGGCGGCGTACTGGTGGATCTGGACGGCGTCGTCGGTGGTCGTCGCGAGGTAGCCGTCGAGACTCGACAGGGTGCGCATGATGTTCGGCGGACAGCACGCGCAGTCGAACCAGCCACGCCGTCCGTGCGCCGGGCTCCGGCCGGTGTCCGGGTACGCCGATCCGCGCAGCTGCAACGGGTTGACGTAGAAGTACTCGGTCCCGGTCAGCGAAACGCCGGCAAGGAAACCGTTGTACAGCATCCGCTCGATCGCATCGCCGTACGCCGCCTCGCCGGTCGCGAGCAGCATCCGCCATGCCCACTGGATTCCGCCGATCGCGGCACACGTTTCCGCGTACGCACGATCCGGCGGCAGCTCGTACTCGTCGCCGAACGCCTCGCCCTCCCAGCGCGCACCCAGCCCGCCGGTGACGTACGTCTTCGTGGACCACATGTGGTCGAACTGCGACTTCAGGGAATCCAGCAGCTCGGAGTCGCCGGTCTCCAGCGCGACGTCGGCCGCACCGGCGGCGAGGTAGACCGCGCGGACCGAGTGCCCCTCGACCGAGGTCGCCTCGCGGACCGGGACCCGGTCGGAGAAGTACGCCGGCGAGTGCCCGTGCCGCTCGATGATCCCGTGCCCACGAGCCTCGACGAACCATTTCGCGAGATCCAGGTACGCCGTCGTACCGGTTTCTCGATAGAGCTCGACGAGGGCCATCTCGATGACCGGGTGGCCGTCGACGTCGACGGTCTTGTCGTCGCCGAACGTCGCCACCAGGTGGTCGGCCAGCTTGGTCGCGACATCGAGCAGCGCCCGGTCGCCGGTGCAGCGGACCTGGGCGACCGCGGCCTGGATCAGGTGGCCGGCGCAGTAGTGCTCGTGACTCCAGACGAGTTGCTGGTAGCGGCCCTCATCGCCGTACCGGAGCTGGACGACCGAGTCGAGATAGCCGTCCTCGCGTTGGGCGGCCGCGACGACCGCAGTCAGATCGCGGATGCGCTGCAGCAGGTCGTCGTCGGGGTTGCGTCCGTACTCCCACGCCGCGGCCTCGAGCCATTTGTAGACGTCGGAGTCGGCGAACACCGGGCCGATCGCCTCGCCTTCGCCGAGGCCGGCCGCGAGGCGGAGGTTCTGCAGGTTTCCGGCCTTCTCGAGCTGGTCCTGGCCGCTCGGGATCGCGTCCGCGCCGTTGCGGGCCTGCCGCGGCGCCCAGAAGCCGCCGGTGATCGTGGCCTGGCCGAGTCCGAGGGGGTGCCGGCGGCCCTTCGTGGTGGCCGCCGGGCTGCGGGAAGTAGTGACAGTTTCCGGGGAAGCGCTCATCTGCCGTGACTCCTGAGTTAGGAAAATCCGGAACACGTTTTCCTGGACGAAGGTAGAGAGCCTGCAGCGCCAGGTCAACCCCTACCTGTGGATAAACTCCGGGCCGGCCGCGATCCGTGGGGTACTGTGCCGGAAACCTCAGGAAAGGAGTTGCCGCATGCCGTCACGGAGCATCCGCACGCCCGGGATCAAGGACGTGGCCGCGCTGGCCGGCGTCTCGGCGAGCACGGCGTCGAAGGCGCTGAACGACACCGGGCAGCTCCGCGCGGCGACCCGCGAGCGCGTCCGGCAGGCCGCCGAACAGCTCGGTTTCACCCCGGACAGTCGCGGCCGCGCGCTCGCGTCCGGGCGCAGTTTCACGGTCGGTCTGATCACCACGGACAGCTCCGGCCGGTTCAGCATCCCGATCATGCTCGGCGCCGAGGACGCGCTCAGCGCGGGCGAGATGGCGCTGGTTCTCTGCGACACCCGCGACGACCCGCTCCGCGAGCAGCACTACCTGAAGTCGCTGGTGTCCCGCCGGGTGGACGGCATCATCGTGACCGGTCGCCGAACCGAGGCGCGGGAGCCGATCGACGTGCCGATCCCGGTCGTCTACGCGTTCAGTCCGTCGACCGATCCGGACGACACGTCGGTGATCGTCGACGACCACGGCGGCGCCGCGTCGGCCGCGCGGCACTTGCTGTCCCTCGGCCGCGAGCAGATCGCGCACGTCACCGGGCCGGAGTCACACCTCAGCGCACAGATCCGGGCCGCGGCGACCATGGGGGCCGCGCGGGAGGCGTTCGTCGGCCAGCCGCTGTACGGCGAGTGGAGCGAGCGCTGGGGCCGGCACGCGGTCGACGTACTGCTCCGGGCGCAGCCGACCGTGGACGCGATCACCTGCGGCAGTGACCAGATCGCCCGCGGCGTCTGCGACCGCCTGCGCGAGCTCGGCCGCTCGGTCCCCGACGACATCGCGGTCACCGGCTACGACAACTGGTCCGTGATGGCACTGGCCAGCCGCCCACCACTCACCACCGTCGACATGGAGCTCGAAGAACTCGGCCGCCGGACCGCCAATCTGCTCCTCGACGTCATCGCCGGCTCACCCCGCCGCGGTCAACTGATCCTTCCCACCCGCCTGATCACCCGCGAGTCGACCCTCGGCACCTGAGCCTCGCGCGTCCAGTCTTCGGATAGTCACCCGCACGACCGCCGTTGGTTGCCGAAAACCCTCTAGATTGATGCGGGTGCTGCGCAAGCTAATGATCGGCGTGGCGGTCATCGCCACGCTGGTGGCGGGGGTGGGGACCGCGCGTCTGGTTCTTCCGTGGACCGATCCCGCCCGTGGCGTGGTGAAGCAGCTGGCGTTCCTGCGTGCCGAGCTCGAGGGCGGCGCGGACCTGGCTGCGCAGAAACAGTTTCCGGAGGGCTATTTCTTTCTCAACGTCCTGTACGGCCTGAGCTGGGTCCAGGTCGGCATCGACGATCCCGCACGCTCCGCGGACGCGACCGCGCAGGTGCGGTGGGCGCTCGACCGGATCGAGTCCACGGACGGGACCGCTCCGTTCGACGAGTCGCTGCAGCCGCAGTACGGCGTTTTCTACGCGGGCTGGACGAACTGGCTGCGCGGCGGGCTGATCGCGCTCGGCCACTCGGATGCCGCCGACCGCGACACCTTCACCAGCGAATCGGTGGAGATCGCCACCGCTTTCCGGACCGCGAAGACCCCGTTCCTGGCGGCGTACCCGGGGCAGGCCTGGCCGGTCGACTCGGTCGTCGCGATCGCCTCACTGCGGTTGTACGACGCCTTGGTCGTACCGCGCTTCGGGCAGATCGCGCGGAACTGGGTGACGACGGCGAAGACGAAGCTGGATCCGGCGACCGGATTGCTGCCCCATCAGGTGGTTCCGCAGGTGTCCGGCGCGCGCGGTTCGTCGCAGGCGATGATCCAGCGGTTTCTGATCGACATCGATCCGGCCTTCGCGCGAACGCAGTACGAGATCTTCAAGGACAAGTTCGTCACCGGGCTCGGCGTTCGCGAGTACCCGAAGGGCTCGACCGGACAGGGCGACGTCGATTCCGGGCCGCTGGTGTTCGGGAGGAGTCTGTCCGCGACCGTGGTCACTGTCGGCGCGGCGCGGGTGCATCATGATCCGCTCGCGGACCGGCTGGCGCGCGAGGGTGAGCTGGTCGGGATGCCGTTCAGCGGGCTGAAGACGAAGCGGTACCTGTTCGGCGCGGTGCCGATCGGGGACGCGTTCCTCGCCTGGTCGACGTCCGCTCGCCCGATGGTCGCCGCCGACCAGGGAGGTGGCCAGGGAAGTCGCGACCAGGTCGAGTTCGACGGCGAGTCCGGCTGGTGGCGGCTTCCCTGGCTGGTGTTGCTCTGGCTACCGGCGCTGATCCTCTGGGGCGCGCTCCGGCTCAGGCATCGCGGCCGAAGGCGGAAGCGAGGGCACTGAGCTTGCGCGGCAGGTCGTACTCCGCGCCGCCTTCGTGCCCGTTGTAGGTGAACACCTCGATCTCCGCGGGACCGGCGTACCGGTGATATGCCGCGAACACCGTCGACGGCGGGCAGATGTTGTCCATCAGTGCGACCGAGAACCACGCCGGGCAGGTCGCCCGCGCGGCGAAGTTCACCGCGTCGAAGTAGGACAGCGTGCCGATCGCGGTCTCGGTCTCGAACCGGTGCCCCTTCAGCCAGCGCGCGATCTCGGCGTACGGACCGTTGTCCGTGATCTGCGACGCCCGCCGGTAGTGCGACAGGAACGGTACGTCGGCGATCGCGGCGGACAGGTCGGCGCGCAGACCGGCGACCGCGATCGCCAGCCCACCGCCCTGGCTGCCACCGACCACGGCGACGCGATCACTGTCGACGTCAGGGCTGCTCTTCACGGCGTCGACCGCACGGACCGCGTCGGTGATCAGCCGGCGGTAGTAGTGCTTGGCCGGATCCTCGATTCCGCGGGTCAGGAAACCCGGTGACGACGATCCGTGTCCTTCCGGCGCGATGTCCGGAGTTTCCGAAACGGTTTTTCCGCCACCACCCTGACCGCGGTTGTCCATGATCAGGTGCGCGTACCCGGCCGCGCTCCAGGTCAGCCACTCGTACGGAATGCCGCGGCCGCCGTTGTAGCCGATGTACTGCACGACCGCGGGCAGCGGACCGGTGCGATGGCGTGGCAGGAGCAGCCATGCCTTCACCGGTTGACCACCCCATCCGCTGAACGTGACGTCCTGGACCTCGACGGTCGCAAGGCGTGCGTCGTACGGCGTGAACCGGGCGTCGATCGGGCGGCCGGCCGCGTCGTCGAGCGTCTGCTTCCAGAACGCGTCGAAGTCCGCGGGCTCCTCCGGCTCCGGCCGGTACTCACGCAACCGGTCCAGGGGCATGTCGACGAGCATCAGTTTTCCTTTCAGTGAAAGCAGGCTGTGGCTGAGTTGCCGTGGCGTTCGGTCGTGTCGACGACGATGCGCCAACCGCGACCACGCCGACTGACCGTGACGCCGGCATCGGCCTTCGTCAGCAGCAGGTCGGGCTTGTCCAGGTCGACGGTGACCGAGGTACGGGTCTGCGTCGGATCCGAGATCGCGACCGTTCCTCCGGAGACCACGACCGAGGCCGGGCCGTCGGCGGTGAGTTCGGCGACGGCGCCTGCCGTCCAGAAGTTGGCCGCCAGGACGTTGCGCAGCCGGACAGCGTGCGCCGTACTGTCGGCCCGCAGTTTCTGGACCGGGAGCTTGCCGGCGAACGACTTCGTCTCCGCGAGTGTTGCGGTCGGCAACTGCACGTAGAAGTAGCCCTGCCCGGCAGGCGCCGTACCGTGGGCGAACCAGACGGTTTGGTACGGCCGGGTCACCGGGGTGTCGGTGCCGTACTTGAGGTTGATCTCCCGCCAGGTCGCGGTCCGGTTCTCGCGCAGCGTCTGGACCGGGGTGCGATCGGGGAACACGTAGCCGCCGGTGCCCTCGAGGTGACACCAGCCCGGAGCGGCGGTGAAGGTCTCGTCGCCGGTACGCAGCTTGCGGTTCTCGACGACTGTCTCGACCGTGCCGTCGCCGGTGATGTCCGACCCGAGGCACACCATCACGTCGTCGATCAGGAACCAGCTCTTCAACGCCCGCAGGTTCGTCCCGTACCCGCGCAGATCCATGCCATAGGCACCGATCGTGTGCTGCGGAACCGACACACCACCGACCCAGTCGGCCTCGCTGGTGCTGCGGAAACCGTAGGAGTCGGCCAGCCGCCGGGTGTCGATGGTTGTCCCCGGCAACCGGTACGGGTCGACCGTCGGCCAGTAGTCGCCCGAGTAGTGACCGAGGTCGTCGTCGTACAGCAGCACCATCCCGTCGGACAGGTGCCAGCCGTGCAGGTTCTCGGTCTGGATCGACTCGTAGTTGTAGATCCGCGACGAGTACGCGCTCAGTCCGATCGTGAACGACGGGCGGTGGTGCGCGACCTTGTCCATCCGCGGGTACTGCTTGTGCAGGACGAGCGGACCGCGAGCCGTTGCCGACGACGCGAGAATGTTCCGGGCCGCCACGAGCGAGGCCGGATCGGTCACGGTCAGGAAATCCCGGAAAGTATCTTCGGTGATCCACTGCTTGACCAGCGCGGACAGCTGCGCGGCCCGTTCCGCCGGCGCGGCCGGAATCAGGCGCAACGTGCCCTCGATGATCGTCTGAGTCGGCGCGTGGTTCTGCTTGCTGGGACGGGCGATCTCACGACCGCAGACCGATCCCATCAGGTCGCCGCGCACCATCAGCGGGTCGAAGGCGTCGTTGATCCAGCCGTAGATGTTCTCCAGCTCCGGATCGGTGACGGTCCACTCGGTACCGCCGAGCAGGTAGAGCAGAGAGGAAAGCGTTCCGAGCAGTTCCTTGCCGTACCCGCCGTTGTACGGATGCTTGTAGTGCTGCAGGAATGATCCGTCGCTGTAGAACCCCTCGCCTGTTCCGTCGACCCGGCCGGGTGCGTCGTTGAACGCGAGCACGCTGTTCGCACCGCTGCCCTCGACGTCACTGATCGCGTCGCGAACGCGGACGAGCGCGGCGGTGTCGCCGTCCAGGACTGCGCGGACCGCCACCACGGTGGCGATCCAGACCCGGTTCGCGCCGGTCGCGATCTGGCGGTCGGCGCGCCACAGGTTCGGATCCGGCGTGTAGTAGTTGATGGCCTGCGTGTACGTCGTACGCACGTCCGCCGGAATCACGTCGTACAGCAGGACCAGCGTGTCGGCGAAGGCGGAGGCGCCGCCGATCTCCCAGTCGTAGTCGTTGTCGTACCGCGGGAGCGTGGGGCTGTAGCGGTTCGTGTGCATCCATTCGAGGGCGCCGCGGATATCGTCGGCAACCGACGTGTTTCCTTGGTAGGCCGAGCCGTTCGTGGCCCAGGCGACCGCGATCTGCTTGATCCGGCGGAAGTTCGAGGCGACGTGGTTGGAAAGCGTTGTACTCGCGAGATCCGGCCAGAGGGTGGTGCGGTTCGCCGAACGGTCGAGGGTGGCGAGCGCGGACTGGGCCAGGCGGTCGACGCGGGCGATCGCGACGGCGAGGTCCGGGTCGGCGGGGTCGACGGTCGGGCCGCCGGTGAGCAGCGTCTGCCAGCGGAGGCGGAGCTCGTCGGTGGACGCGTCGGCCCAGGTCGGTGTGGGGAGGGCGAGCAGGGTGGCCCCGCCGATCATTCCGCCGAGCACAGTCCGGCGGCGAAGCGTGAGGTCAGGCATGTGAGTCCTCTCAGAGGGCTAGGGCGATCGCCTTTGCGCCGGCGGAGTTGGGGTGGAGGCCGTCGCCGCTGTTGAAGTCGGGGCGGAGCCGACCGGGATCGGCCGGGTCGCGGAGCGCGGCGTCGACGTCGAGTAGGCGATCGAAGAGACGTTCTTGCCGGAGTACGGCGTTGACGTCGTTGCGGACCTGGTCGAGTGCGTCGGTGTAGCGGATCCAGCCCTTGAACGGGCCGATGGTCGCGCCGATCACCTCGAGGTCGTGGTCGTGCGCACGGCGTACCAACTGCTCGTAGGCGTCGAGGATGCGCGTCGGGTCGGTCTGGCTGGGTGGTTGCTGGATGTCGTTGATGCCCAGGAACATCACCAGCGTCCCGACGTTCGGCAGGCCGAGTACGTCGCGGTCGAACCTGGACTGCCCGCCGGGCCCGAAGCGGGCGTCGTCGAGCAGAACACGGTTTCCGCTGATCCCGAGGTTCGCGACCGCGGGGCGCCGACGGAACCGCGCGGCGTACTGGTCGGGCCAGCGGAGGTTGGCGTTGTCCGGCGTGCCGACGCCTTCGGTGATCGAGTCGCCGAGGACCGCGACCACCTGACGTCCGGCCGTCGGCACGTCGACGCCGTTGAGCAGGAACACCGAGTTCGTGGCGCGATCCCCGATGTAGCCGGTCGCATGCGCGTTCCGGTGGAAACTCAGCGGGCCGGTGGGACCTGGCAGGTACATGTTCACCACCAGATCCCCGCCATCCGGCAGGACCAGCCCTACCGGATCACTCACCACGGTCGCCCCCGCGGCCAGCACCACATCCTTCTCACCGCCGAACAACACCGGCTTCGCATTCGCCGTCACCGACCCCACGACAACAGGCGCAGAACCAAACGGATTCGCAAACCGCAACCGAACCGCAGGCCTTCCCGCGCCGCCGGCCACGGTCGCACCACCAACCGCCGCACCCTCGCCCGTCCCAGACGTGGTGCCGGCGGAGAGTCGGAGCTTGTATCGGAGAGTGGTGTCGGTGAAGCCACCCGTTGCGTCAGCGTCCGCGGCGGTGGGAGCGGTCTGCGCAGTCGCCCAACTCGCAGCCCACTGGAGCCGCGCCGAGGCCGCCGTTGTCTGGCCTGAAGTTGCGTCGGCGGTTGCGTCAGCCGAGGCTGCCTCGCTTGCCGTGCTGCCGAGGACGCCACCCAGCACTCCACCGGCTGTCCCGCCGAGGATCGATCGGCGCGACACCTCACCCATCAGCAGGCCGCCGTGGGGTTGAAGTTGGCGCCGTAGGTGCCGACGGAATCTCCGCCGGTGTTTCCGGACATGGTGTTTCCGCACACCTGCCCCTGCGGCGTGCGCATGAACTTGACGCCGCCCGACGCGTTGTTCTTGATCGTGTTTCCGTAAACGCTGTTGTCGACACCATCGGTTTCCGTGTCGCCGCCGAGACGGACGCCGGCGCCGGTGTTGTCGTGGATCGTGTTGTAGCGGAACGTGTTTCCGTTGCCCCGGGCGTCCAGCCCGCCCGAGCTCGAGTCCTTCTGCTGACTGCAGTCGTTGTGCTCGACCACGTTCGCGGTGGAGTTCTCCTTCACGTCGACACACTCGTTGCCGTACGTCGCGATCGTGTTGTCATGGATGTGGTTGTTCCGGCTGCGGTCCGCTTGGGCGTCCGGCGCACCGTTCTCGCCCTGCTGCTCCGGCGCGGTCCCGAGATAGATCCCCTCGCCGTTCTTCCCACCGTCGTTGAACTTGAAGTCGTACACCCCGCACGGACCGACCGTGTTGTCGTATACGTCGGCGTTCGTGATCAGGTACCGCAGCCGCAGGCACTCCCCACCCGCGTTCTTCAACTGCATGTTCCGGATCGTCAACGTGCCCACGCCGTCACCAGGCGACGTGCTCATCACGTACACGAGCTTGTCCCGGTACCCGTCCTTGCTCGACGACGACCCGAACAGCCCGTCGATCGTGAACCCGTCCAGCGTCACGCTGTCGTGCTGGATCTGGAAGATGCGCGAGTTTCCGGCGCCTTTCACGACCGCGGTCGACGGGCCGGTGATCGTGACACCGGATCTGATCGTCACCGCGTCCTGGAGATAGGTGCCGGAGGCAAGATGTACGGTCGCCCCGCGTGGCGCGGTATCAAGCGCTTTCTGGATGGTCGCGAACGCCGTACCGGTCGACGTACCGGAGTTCGCGTCGCTGCCGGTGGTGGCGACGTAGTAGTCGGTCGCGGCATGCGCCGGGACCGCGGGCATCGCCAGCGCGGCGCCGAGAAGCAGGATCGGGACAGCTCGGGACATGGTGGTCCTCCTGGTTTGGGCGGTTTGCTGCCTATGAGTGCTGTCTAGGAGTGGTCGGCGACGAGTAGGCCGGCCAGAACCGGAACTGTGGTGCCGAGGAGTAGGGGACCTGCTGGTACGACGAGTGAGAAGACCGGTGCGGCGACGGCGGCACCGAGGAGTGCGGTGCCGCGCGGTACGGAGGTGAAGGCGAGACGGAACGCCGTACGACGCCAATCGGCCGCTGATCCGGATGGGTCGCGGCCCGCGGCGACCGCGAGCGCGAGGTGATAGGTGACCGCGGCGGCGACCAGACCGACGTGGATCATGAACAGGGTCAGGACGAGCGGCCCGGACCGGCCGGACAGGAACGACAAGTTGCTGGCGGCAATCACTGCTGCGATGGTCATCAGCACCGAGTGCGGGAGCAGCGGACGCCAGTACTTGCGCCAGCCGACGAACACGCCGGTGAAACAGCGCGCGTCACCGTCGGTCCGCCACCGATTGAGCGCGAACCCGACCGCCGCCAGCGCCGGCAACCACGTCACAATCCCCAAGCACAGGATCGTGAACGCCGCCCCCGCCGCTGCCGGATTCGCGACCCACCCCAACCAGTCCAGCGCCCGCCGACCAAACCCCGCCCGCTCCCGCCGACTAGCCCCCGCCTCCTCCCGCCGGCTAACTCCCGCCCCGTCCCGCCGGCCCGAACCCGCGCCGTGGACCGGGCCGCGGGCCGCGGGGCGGGTCATAGGGTGACCGTCCTGTCTGCGGTGCGGATGATGGCGCGGACCGCCACGCCATCACAATCGGCTCGCTGCGGGTCGTCGCCCGCTCCGAGCGCCGCATCGGCGGCAATTCTGATGGCCTGGGCGTCCAGGGCTCCTTCGTCGTCGGCGAGCAGCACGGTCTCGTCGTCAAAGGCGACGCCGAAGCCGCGGGCAAGGTCGAGTCGGCGAGCCGTCGGCGGGGTCGGGTGAAGGGCGGAGGTCGGTTCGATCGTGGTGAGGAGGGTTGCGGTCGTCGATTGGTGGACGGTGGCGCGGAGGGTGTGCATAGTGCGAGTGAGGCGGAGGCTCGGTGTGCTGGACGTCGGGTTGGCCTCGACCTCGGTCACCGCGGACTCCACGGTCAGCGGGGTGTGGAAGCGGACCCAGGCCTGCGCGGACCCGGACCGCAGCGCGATCTCGTCGGCGTACTCGATCGGC
Source organism: Kribbella soli (assembly GCF_004331345.1). Taxonomy (GTDB): domain Bacteria; phylum Actinomycetota; class Actinomycetes; order Propionibacteriales; family Kribbellaceae; genus Kribbella; species Kribbella soli. Next base: position 1,209,361 of record NZ_SJJZ01000001.1, read on the forward strand.
CAGTCGGCGTGGAGCAGGAGGGTCCAGTCACGCGGAGAGTCGGCCGCGCAGCGATCCAGCAGGACGAGCCGTCCGGCCGGGGTGAAGACCAGCGTCCGGTCGAGCCGCGTGATACCCAGTTCGGGCGGGTACATCGCCGCGATCTGCGCGGTGGCGTGCGCCATCCCGTCGACCGCGTGGACGTCGACCATCCGCGCCTGGCGCTCGTACGGAATCCCTTTGTAGACGTGGTATCGGTCCTCGTCGGCGTACCCGAAGCCGTCGACCAGGATCAGGTTGTGGTCCCCCGCCCGCTTGCGGTTGCTGTACCCCTCGTCCACGGCCAGGAACGCGCCCCGCGACGTCAGCACGAACGATCCCGAGTCGGGATGATGATGCCCGGCGCTCAACGTGTCCCACCCGCGCTCACGGTCCAGCCGGTGCGACGTCTCCCAGGCCTGGTGCCCGCCGCCCGGCGCCGCCTTGAACGACACCATCGTTGCCTCGTCGTCCCATCCGGTCCGCGCCGTGACGAGGCCGAGGTCCGGAAAGTACGCGGACAGCGGCGCGGTCTTCGCGGGATCGACCGGCGGCAGCGAGTCGTCGTACCAGAGCAGCTCGAGGTACGCCTCCGGCATGACGCCCGGCTTCACGCCGCTCGCGTACGCCTCCCGCCAGAAGAAACGTTCGGAAACGAGGTCCGCCAGCCACTGCGCCTCACCGATCCGGTACGCGGACGCGAGTTTCCGGTACAGCGCGACGCTGTGTCCGCTCCGCCGGTCGTGGCAGTCGCCGTGGTCGATGTTCTCCTCGAATCCCGGCGCGCACTGCTGCAGCCGGTAGGAAAACGTGTTCGCCAGGAACCGGCAGCGCTCCCACCAGTCGAGCCCTTCCTGGACCTGCAACAGATCCAGGTACGTCGCGAGCCACGGAACGCCGTACCGCCAATAGACGACGCCCTCCATGTCCGACCCGTCCGCCGGCAGCAACTCGATGACTGTCTCGAAGTTCCGCCGGGCGCGGTCGGTCCACTCGGTGCGGCCCAACGCGTACCCGGCCGCGGCGAGCCCGGTGTAGCAGATCCAGTTGTGGTTCTGCCAGTACGACGAACTCCACCACGAGCCCTCGGACTCGACGGCGAACTCGTACAGCCGCGATCCCTGCAACTCCAGCTTGGCGCGCAACTCGTCGGCCAGCTCGAAGTCGTCGCCGAGCCAGGTGGACGCGAGGGACAAGCCGTGCAGCAGCCAGCCGGCGTCGAGATCGTGGTCCGGCAGGTGCGCCTTGCCCCAGTGGGGGAAACCGATTGCGGCCGAGATCCAGCGGGCCGCCTCGGAGCGGTAGCCCTCGTTGCCGGTCAGGCGGTAGGCCAGCGCGAGGTTCGCGGCGGCCGGGCCGAAGTACGTGATGCTCGCGGACGGGTGCTCGGTCGGCGGGGTCTGCGTCCGGTACCAGTCGCACTGCTCCCGCAACCGCCGCCACTGCGCGGCATACCGCCCGTCGAGACCGTCGCGCACCTCCGCGAGCCGATCGTCGAACATCACAGTCCTCCGATCGAGTGCTCATGCCCGTCGACCGTGATCACGTCCCCTGTCAGCTGCACGTCGACGGGCGTCGTCGAGTAGACGGAGCAGTACGTCGCGGCCGCGCCGACAACTGTCCAGTCGAGCCAGGTCCGCACCCGCTGCGGATCATCAGCCGGCCCGGCACCCGGCCGAGCCACCGGCACAGCGTCACCGGACGCGTGGTAGCCGTACAGCGTCTCGTCGCCGCCCCAGATTGTCCGGACCACATCCGGCCCGACCTCCACGGTCAGCTCGACATCCGGCCGGAACTGCAGCACGATCTCACGCTCACGATCCGCCGCCACCCGGACGACATCCACCAGGTAGTTGTCTCCAGCAATCAGTTTTCGGGTCGCCCGTACGCCGTCGTACCAGCCGTCGACGGTGGCCGTCACCGAGTCCTCGTCGTGCGTCAACTGGCCCGTTGCCTCGGCGGGCTCGAGGTTGTCGATGCGGATCGTCGGGTGTGCGGTGACGGACTTGTAGTGGGCGCGCCACTGGGAATGTCCGTACGGAACCTGCCCAGGATCGGGTTGCCACGGCGTAGTTGCGCCGTACAGGTAGAGCGCGAGCTTGTCGTGGTGCCCGTGGGAGCCACCGTGCGGTCCGTGGTCGAGGATCGCGTGGATCCCGGGCACACGAATCACCGCATAGGTGGAACCGAGGTGTGCGCCCTGGAACGAAGTGAGCGCCGAGGTGCGAGGTGGGCCGCCGAACCATCCGGTAAGTCTGTCCTCCAGCCCGTCGTACTCCGGGCCGACCTCTGCAAGTGCTCGAGCGGCGACGGCATCCAGGCCGTGAGCGGTTGTGAACTGGCGGGCCAGCGCGACGATCTCCAACCACTCCAGCGCCAGCGGCACCCGGAGGTACGGGCCGTCGTGGAGGGCCGGGAGAATACCGCCGTCAGTGGCGATCGAGGCGAGGGCCGCGATCATCTTCTCCAGGCGGTCAGGCACCAAGGACGGGTCGACGCCGCGCAGGCTCAGTAGGTAAGCGCGGAGCACGAAGCCGTGGTAGTACGTGCTGGCTTCCCACTCCCAGCCGTCTTCGCCGGTCGCCGTCTCCAGATGCGCGAACTGCCCGTGCTCGCCGGTCAACCACTCCTTCTCACCGGACCACACCTCGCCCCGAACGGCAGCAGCCGCCTGGCTCACCGTCGTACCGAGCGCGTTGAACCACGCCGTGTAGTTCGACGAGAACTTGTCCTGGGCAACCATCGCGTCGCGCGCCCGCTGCGCCCCGGCAACCATGTCATCGAGCATCGGCAATGTCTCACGCAGCTCGGCGCGTCCAGCCAGGTTCAGGATCGAGTGCGCGATCGGCACGCCCCACACCGCATCCGTGAGTGCCTGGTGGAAGAGCCGCCCGCGCTGCATCCACCCCTGCGCCTGCTCGTGCTCCCCCGCCTTCGTGAGGTCCGAATACAACCGCGCGTACGACGTGAGCAGGTCAGTCCCACCGCCGTCGTACGAGAGCAACCGGATCCGCCGTGCCCAGAAGTGATGCGCGAGCACGGTCCACGCGCCGCGCACCGCAGGGGTGTCGACCCGGCAACCGTAGGAACACGGCACCCCGCCCGCCGGAAAGTTTCCGGAATCGAATCCGACGTGCGCCAGCTCGACACCGTGCGCCGGGCACACGTACTCGTGCCACCAGCCACCGCGTTCCGTCGGCGGATTTCCGTTTAACGCGGCCACGTGCCACCGTCGATGTCGATGGTGATCCCGGTCAGGTACCCGGACGCCGGCAGCGCCAGGAACCGGACCGCGTTCGCCACGTCCTCGACCTGCCCGGCGCGGCCGATCGGCGTGCCCGCGACCATGTTCGCCTGCGCCGCGGTGGTGGAAAACGTTTGATGGAACGCGGTCTCGGCGATGTACCCGGGCGCGACCGAGTTGACCGTGATCCCCTGCGGCCCGAGCTCCTTCGCCAGGCCCTTGGTGAACCCGCGGACCCCGGCCTTCGCCGCCGCGTAGATCACCGACCCGGGACCTCCGCCGTTGTGTGCGGCGAGCGAGGCCATCGTGATGATCCGCGGGTTCGCGGACTGCGTGAGGTGCGGAATCGCGGCCCGGGTGGTGCGGAACGTCGCCCCCAGGTTCACGTCCACGACCTGCTGGAAGTGCTCGTCGGTCATCTCCTCGACCTTGACCCGCCCGATCAGATGACCGGCGTTGCAGACCAGGACATCGAGTCCGCCGAGGAAACCGGCCGTTTCGTCGAGCAGCCGGTCGACGTCCGCCGTACTCGTCACGTCGGCACCGACCGCAATCGCCTTCCGACCGAGCTCCTCGATGTCGGAAACGGTCTGCGCGGCCGCGGCGGCGGACTTTCCGTAGTGCACCACCACGTCCGCCCCGGCCGCCGCCAGGCCGAGCGCGATCCCGCGGCCGATGCCGTGCCCGGCACCGGTCACCAGCGCGCGCGTCCCCTGCAGTTCCCCGGTCATAGAAACAGTCCCTTCGGTCATTGTCAGCTCAGTGTCAGGTGAGTGTCATTTGATGCCCGCGGTCGCGAAACCTTGGACGAAGTAGCGCTGCCCGATCAGGAACAGCACCACCATCGGCACCGTGGCCAGCGTGGTCCCGGCCATCAGGAACGCCCACTGGGTGTCGTTCTCGGTGCGGAAAACGGAAAGTCCGACTTGGATCACCCGCAGGCTGTCGCTCTTGGTCACCAGCAGCGGCCAGAGGAAGTTGTTCCACGACCCCTCGAATGTGAGCAGCGCGACGGTGATGAACGCGGGCTTCACCAGCGGCGTCATGATCCGCGCATAGATGCCCAACTCGCTGAGGCCGTCCAGCCGGGCCGCCTCCTCCAGTTCCACCGGCAGGTCAAGGTAGAACTGCCGGAACAGGAACACCGAGAACGGACTGACCGCGCCCGGAATGATCAGCGCCCACCAGGTGTCCAGCCAGCCGGTGCCGCCCTGCCCGGTGATGTCGTTCCCGCCGAACAGCGGCATGAACCGCACGATCAGGAACTCCGGCAGGATCTTCGTGTACGTCGGGATCATCAGCGCCCCGACGAACCCGAGGAAGATCAGCGAACTGCCCCGGAACCGCAGCCGCGCCAGCGCGTACCCGGCCATCGAGGCGATCAGCACGTTCAGCACGGTGTGACTTGCGGCGATCACGAAGCTGTTCCGCGCGTACGTCGCGAACGGCGCGGCGCGCAACGCGTCCACGTAGTTGCCGAAGGCCCACTCCGTCGGGAACAACCGCGGCGGAACCGCGGCGATGTCGCCGGGGGTCTTCACCGAAGTGAGCAGCATCCAGACGAACGGCACGATCATCACCAGCGAGATCGCGGTCAGGGTCAGGTAGAGCGCGATCCGGCCGGTCCGGAACCGCGCAGAAGTCTCAACGGGTGGCACGGTCGCCTCCGGTGATCCGCCGGTTCAGCAACGTCAGGAACAGCAGCAGTGCGAACAACACCAGGCTCTGCGCGCACGCGTATCCCATCCGGAACTCCCGGAAAGCGGACTTGTAGATCTCGTAGGTCATCATCGTCGTGCTGTTGGCCGGACCGCCGTCGGTCAGGATGTACACCTGGTCGAACGACTGGAACGCGCCGATCACCGACGTGACGAAGACGAAGAACGTCGCCGGCCGCAGCAACGGCAGGGTCAGGCTGAAGAACTGCCGGAACTTCGACGCGCCGTCCACCGACGCCGCCTCGTAGAGTTCGGTCGGCAGACTCTGCAGCGCGGCCAAATAGATCAGCATCTTCAGGCCGATCCCCTGCCAGATCCCGACCACGATCACCGCCGGCATCGCCCAGTCCGTCGACGACAGCCATGCCGGGCCGTCCAGGCCGAGGAACGACAGGATGGCGTTGGCCAGACCGCTCCGCGGGTCGTAGATCCACAGCCACACCAGCGCCACCGCGATCGTCGCGGTCACCTGCGGAATGAAGATCGCGGTCCGGAAGATCGCCCGTCCGGCCAGCTGCGTGTTCAGCATCAGCGCGATCAGCAACGCGATGCCCATCGCCACCGGAACGGTGAAGAACGTGTAGATGCTGGTGTTCAGTACGGCACGCCGGAAAACGTTGTCGGAAAGCAGATCGCGGAAATTTTCCAGCCCGATGAAACGCGGCGGCGTGAGCACGTCGTACGACGTGAAGCTCAGCACGATCGCCGCGACGAGCGGGATACCGATCCAGATCAGGGCGTGCAGCACGGCGGGCGCGACCATCAGCAGACCCGCCCGGCGGCGGGCACGCAGCAGCCCCCGGCGCCGGGGTGGAGCAGCCGACGGCCCGGATGCGGCTGCGCGCACCCGGTCCCGCGTCGACACCATGGTCCCGCTCACAGGCGCGAAATCGCTTCCTTGCTCAGGTTCGCGAGTTCGTCGATCGCTTCCCTTGCGGTCCGCTTGCCGACCACCGCGGTCTCGAGGGTGGTCTTGATCTTCTCCCGGATCTCCATCCAGGCCGCCGTACCGCCCTCGGACCGGGCCTTGCTCATGTTGTCCAGGGCAAGCTTCACGAAACCGTTTTCCTTGACATAGTCAGAGGTCCGCAGGTCCTGGACGCCGGGCACGGAACCGCGTTGTTGCGCGGTCGGCAGGATGGATTCCGGCGTACCCATGAACTCCACCAGCGCCTGGGCCGCGGCGGCGTGCTTGGACGAGGCCGACCGGGCCACCATGGTGCCGCCCTGCAGCATCGCGGGCACCTTGTTGGCCAGGATGAACGCGCCGACCTTGTCCTCCTTGAGCAGCTCCGGGGTCTGCTGCTTGAGCTGCACCCAGAGCGAGTTGTTCGACATCATCATCGCGGAACGACCCTGCTGCAGGGTGGTCGGCTGACCGGCCGACGACTTGAACGAGTAGTCGGCGGACTTGTCCTTGATCACGTCGAGGAACAGCTGCAACGCCTCGACGCCGCGGTCGTCGTTGAACTTCACCTGCTGCCCGGACTCGTCGAACAGGTTGCCGTCGTTGGCGAACAGGAACGTCTCCCAGCACTGCCGGAGATCGATCGAGAACGGGTCGAAGCCGACCCGGGTGAGCTTGCCGGAGCCGTCGCTGCGGGCCAGTTCCTTGGACAGCTCCCGCAGTTCGGCCCAGTCCTTCGGCGGCGCCTTGATCCCGGCCTCGGCGAACAGGTCTTTGCGGTAGGTGACGATCCGGGTGTCCAGGACCATCGGCAACGCGTACAGCTTGCCGTCGTACCGGGACGGCTCGAGGACGCGGTCCTCGTACTCGTACCGCTTGGCCAGGTCGTCGGGCAGCGGCGCGAGCACCTTCTTGTGCGCGAACGGCGGGATCCACCCGACGCCGAGCATCACCACGTCCGGCATCAGGCCCCCGGCCAGGCTGGTGGTGATCTTCTCGTTCAGGGCGGCGTACGTCGTGTAGTCGACCTTGACAGTGACGTTCGGGTTCTTCTGCTTGAACGCCGGCAGCAGCTTGCCCTCCAGCAAGTCCTTGCCGGTGCTGCCCTCGAACAGCGGGGTGAGCAGGCTGATCTCGCCTTCGACGGGTCCGTCGGCGGCCGCCTGGCTGTTGCCGGACGACGCGGAGCACCCGGTGGCGGCGGCGACCGCGCCGAGCCCGAGGGCCGTCAGGACTGATCTGCGGGTGTACTCCATGGCGCGCCTTTCGTGGTGCTGCGGAAGGGAGTGGTGCAACGATCTACCAGCCGGAACGGCGCAGTTATGCGAGGCTGGTGCAACGATGCACCGCATGCTAGGAACGGATTTCACGGCCCGTCAAGAGGTTGACGCCCACGAACTTGAAGCTGGACTTTCGTCGCGACCTGATGCATCGTTGCACTGCGACACGGCAGCACCAACGGGGTGACAGAATGCGCGGGTGGGCGGTGAATTGAGAACTGGTGAGGTGACGATCCAGCAGGTCGCGACCGAGGCGGGCGTCTCGCCGAGCACGGTGTCGAACCTGCTCAACGGGCGCAACCACCGGATGCTGCCGGAGACCCGGCAGCGGATCGAGCGCGCCATCGACAAGCTCGGCTACCGGCCGAACCGGGCCGCCCGGCAACTGCGCACCGGCCGGAACACCACGATCGGACTCGTCGTCCCGTCGGTGGGCAACCCGTTCTGGGGTGCGCTCGCGCGACACCTGGAGTCCGCGGCGCTGGCCGAGGGGTACCACGTGCTGCTGTGCAACTCGGAGCGCGATCCCCGGCGCGAGCGCGACTACGTCGACGAGTTGTGGGCCGACGGCGTACACGGCGTCGTACTGTGCTCGTCGCTGCCGTCGCTCGAGCATGTGATGCCGCTGGTCGAGCGCGGACTGCAACTCGTCGCGTTCGACCGTACGTCGCAGGCCGGGGACCCGGCGTCGCTCGTCAGCATCAGCGTCGACAACGCGATCGGCAGCCAGCTCGCCACACAGCACCTCACGGACCTCGGGCACCGCCGGCTGGCGTTCGTGTCCGGCGCATTGGCGAGCGTCAACCGCAAGGAGCGGTACCGCGGGTTCACGGCCGGCCTCGAACAGGCGGGGATCGATCCGGCGACCTCGGTCCGGGCGCCGGTCAAGGGCGACGCGGACGACTTCGGGGACGTCGAGGCGTCCGAGCTGGGGCGTGCGGCCGCGGCCGAGCTGCTCGCGCTGGAGGAACCGCCGACCGGGATCGTCGCAATCAACGACATGTGCGCGCTCGGGGTCTGCCGCGGGCTGCGGGACGGCGGTCTCGAGGTGGGCAAGGACGTGTCGGTGGTCGGGTTCGACGACATCGTGCTCGCGGACCTGTACGCGCCGACGCTGACCACGGTCCGGCAGCCGATGAAGGAAATGGCGGCGGCCGCGTTCACCCAGCTCCGGTCCCGGCTCGACGACTCCGGACCGACCCAGGGCCAGTCGCTGCTGTTCCGCCCGGAACTCATCGTCCGCGAGTCGACCGCGCCGCCGTCGTAGGGTGGGTCGGTGCAACGGATCTCCTCGCGGAATGCCCGGTTCCAGGTGTGGCAGGCGTCGCTGACCAATCGCACCAAACGACAGCGGTCCGGCGAGTTCCTGGTCCAGGGCGTGCGACCGATTTCGGTTGCCGTGGACAACGGTTGGCCGGTACGCACCGTCATCACCGACGCGTCCCGACCGTTGTCCCGCTGGGCTGCGGACCTGCTGCAGCGACTGCCGGCCGTCGAGCGGGTCGCGATGGCGCCGGAGTTGCTGGCCGAGCTCGGCGAGAAGGAGGAGCCCGAGCTGATCGCCGTACTGGAGCTGCCGGCCGACGATCTCGATCGGATCCCGGTCGGGCCGGAGTTCCTGGGCGTCGTCTTCGACCGGCCGACCGGGCCGGGGAACATCGGGTCGATCATCCGGTCCGCCGACGCGTTCGGCGCGGACGGGGTGATCGTGACCGGGCATGCGGCCGACGTCTACGACCCGAAGGCGGTCCGCGCGACGACGGGATCGCTGTTCGCGGTTCCCGCCGTACGCGCGGCCTCTCATCGCGAAGTCCTCGACTGGGTACGCCGGTCCGCACTGCCGGTCGCCGTGGTCGGCACCGACGAGCACGGGTCGACCGACGTCTACGACTTCGACTTCACCCAGCCGGTCCTGCTGCTGATCGGCAACGAGACCGCGGGCCTGAGTACGGCGTGGAAGGAAGCCGCCGACCACCTGGTCCGGATCCCGATCACCGGATCGGCCAGTTCCCTCAACGCCGCCAACGCCGCAACCGCGGTCCTCTACGAGATCTCCCGCCAGCGCTCACACCCTCCCCACTGACCACCCACACCACAATCCGCGCAGCCGGAGCCGTCGTACGTGGCGCGGCCGGAGCCGTCGTCGGCATTTGATGGGTCAGCCAGCGGATTTGATGGGTCAGCCAGCGAAATGCCGGGTTCCACACCCTGAGTTTCGGTCACTAACCCCCAATTTGCCTGGCCCACCCAGCAAATTGCCTGGCCTACCCAGCAAATCGGGGGAGGGTCAGGCGGTGCAGAGGAGTTCGCCGTGCAGGATGGAGATGCAGGCGTCGGGGGTGTCGGTCCAGGTCCGCCACGCCTGTGAGATCGCTTCGAGTCGTTCTTCCGGTACGCCGGATGCGCGCGCCTGATCCGCCAGAGCCGACTTGAGGATGCGGTCGGCCCACATGCCGCCCCAGAACGCACGATCCTCCGGGTTGGCGAACGCCCAGGTCGACGTGGTCGCGTCCACCTGCTCGAAGCCGGCCGCGAGCGCCCACGACAGCAGGCGCCGGCCCGCGTCCGGTTCGCCGCTGTTGGCGCGCGCCATCCGCTGGTAGAGCGCCATCCACTCGTCCAGCTCGGGAACCTCCGGGTACCAGACGAAGCCGTCATAGTCCGAGTCGCGGACCGCGACGATGCCGCCGGGCTTGCACACGCGCCGCATCTCCCGCAGGGCCTGCACGGGATCCGCCACGTGCTGCAGGACCTGGTGTGCGTGCACGACGTCGTACGTATCGTCCGGCAGATCCAGTGCGTGGACGTCGCCGACGACGAACTCCACGTCGAGGTCCAGGTTCTCGAACGCCGTCCTGGTGATGTCGAGTGCGGCGGCGTTCGCCTCCAGCGCGGTCGTCCGGCCGGGCTCGACCAGGCGGGCCAGGTCCGCGGTGATGGTGCCGGGACCGGCGCCGACATCGAGCAACGACATCCCGGGCCGCAGGTGCGGAAGCAGGTATCCGGCCGAGTTCTCGGCGGTCCGCCAGCTGTGCGACCGCAGTACGGACTCGTGATGGCCGTGCGTGTACACGTTGTTCATCCCAGGCTCCTTTGCCTTCTCGACGATCCTCACGCTAATCCAGAATCTTGCTGAATGAGACATATCATCTTGCGATACGAGACGATGTTCATGACCGAATATGGCCAGACCGGGCCTGTGTCCGCGGGCGAACCTTGAGGTACTTCGAACAGAACCCAGGAGGATTCCGATGCTGGCAAAGGTGTTTCCGATCAAGCTGAAGGACGGCAACCAGGCCGCCGCCGAGGCGATCGTGCAGGAGTTCGCACCGAAGGGACCGGGCGCCGAGGAGGGCACGTTGTCGTTCCGCGTGTACCGCGACCCGTCGAACCCTGACTACCTGTTGTTCGTCGAGCACTTCGCGGACCAGGCGGCGTACGACGCGCACACCGGGTCGGCGGCGTACGAGGAACTGATCGCGGGCCGGTTCGCCGACCTGATCGTCGAGTTCGTCGAGGTCGACCACGAGCTGCTGGTCAGCCTGTGAACGACTTGGCTCGGCGGCTGCGCGAACTGCACGGGCAGCCGCCGCTCGTACTGCCGAACGCGTGGGACGCCGGCTCGGCGCGGGCGATCGAGGCCGCGGGGGCGGCAGCGATCGCGACGACGAGCGCGGGTGTCGCCTGGGCCGCCGGCGTGGACGACGCCGGCGGCCTGAACCAGGAGTCCGCGATCGCTGCCCTGCGCGCGATCTGCGCGGCGGTTTCCGTTCCCGTCACCGCCGATATCGAGGCCGGGTACGGCGATGTCGCGGGGACGGTGACCGCTGTCGTCGAGGCGGGTGCCGTCGGCATCAACCTCGAGGACAGCACGGCACGGGTCCTCGACGATCCGTTGGTGCATGCCGAGCGGATCAGGGCGGCACGCGCCGTAGCGGTTGCCAGCGGCATCGATCTCGTGATCAACGCGCGGACCGACACGTACCTGTTCGGAGACCGGACCGGCACGATCGAACGTGCGAAGATCTACGCCGACGCGGGTGCGGACGTGCTGTTCGTGCCGGGCGTCGTCGACGCGCCGACGATCGCGGAGCTGGTGAAGGATTCGCCGCTGCCGCTCAACGTGATGGTCGGTCCGGGTGCGCCGACGGTCGCCGAACTCGCGGACCTCGGTGTCGTGCGGATCAGCGTCGGGCCGGCGATCACGAGTGCGGCGTACGCGCTGGCGACAGCGGCGGCCAAGGAACTGCTGACCACCGGCACCTATGAGGCACTGCGCAGTCTCTAGGCCAGCCTGAGCTGTTGATAGACGGCGGCAAGTGACCGCCAGGGGGTGAGGTGGTCGCTCTCGCCGTTGAACGGCCAGGCGTCACGGGCCCCGAGGCGCAACGCGATCTCCTGCGCGGCGCGCGGGCTCGTGATGGCCTCAAGGGATCCGAGCTCCGCGCCGGCCTCGAGCACGATGTTGCCGTCAACAACTTCTCGCGCCAGCGGGCCGACCAGCTCGGCCCCGGTCAACGCCTCCGGTCCCGGGAACGCGTGCGTCAGTCCGTGCCCGAGCCCAGGGACCGGTACGCCGTACACCTCGACGAGTTTGCGCAACGCCTCGGTCGCCTCATCTGGAGCGAGCCGGTCCCGGACGACCGCCTGGACAGCGACCTCGAACGGACCCCATGCGCCAGGAACACGTATTCCGGGGCGCGCGGCCACGAGCGGCCCGAAATCGGTGTCCGCGGACAGGTGCGCACGAGCGCGGATCGGCTCATGGTCGAGTCCGACGAGCTGGGTCGCCCGGTCGACGACATGGATGACGCCCTCCCAGAACGGGAGATGCGCGCGCAGGATCAGATGATCCTCTCCGCCGGCGCCGATCTCCAGCAGGCCGGGCTCGCCGTCGAGCGAGATCGTCCGCCGATACACACCGTCCTCGACCGACTCGACGCCCGGGACCGCGTGCGCCCCCAGGTACGTGCTCATCGCTTCCCAGTCGTACGGCGGGGTGAACGGCAACCGCAGCACCAGACCACCGTCGGCCGCGAGGCGATCGCCGCGACGCCGACGGTCGCGCAACGCACGCGGTGACGCCCGGAAGATCTCGCGCATCGCCCGGTTGAACTGTCGCAGGCTGCCGAAACCGGACGCGAACGCGATGTCCGCGACGCCGAGATCGGTGTCGTCCAGCAGGCGCCGCGCGAAGTGCGCCCGCCGTGAGCGAGCGAACTGATCCGGCGTGACGCCGAGATGCTCGTGGAACATGCGCCGAAGGTGCCGCGCCGACACCCCGAGCCGCGCCCCCAACGCCTCCTCACCGGACTCGTCGAGCAGACCCGCGATGATCAGTTGCACCGCACGGCAGACCAGCTCGGGCGCCTCGTCGGCCACCGTCCCCGCCACTCGGTACGGCCGGCAGCGCAGGCAGGCGCGATACCCGGCCGCCTCCGCGGCGGCGGGCAACTCGAACGTGCTGACGTTTTCCGCGAGCGGCTTGGCCCCGCACCCGGGCCGGCAGTAGATCCCCGTCGTACGGACCGCGGAATAGGTGGTCACGAGAACACGCTAGGCGGGGCCGCCGACAGTTCTGACACGCGTCTTACACCGAGTGCCCACCGTGACGGCTAAGGTACGGCGGGTGCAGTCGAAACCGATGCTGGTCGTGGTGAGTGGTCCGCCCGGGACCGGGAAGACGACGCTGGCGCACCGGATCGCAGCCGCGATCGGCTGCCCGGCGATCTGCCGGGACGAGATCAAGGAAGGCATGGCGCACGCGACGCCGGACTTCGTGCCGGGCCCCGGCGACCCGCTGACGATGCGGACCCTGTCGACGTTCTTCGACGTACTCGGCCTGCTGATCGGCCGCGGTACGACGGTGGTCGCGGAAGCGGCGTTCCAGGACCGGCTGTGGAACCCGGGCCTGAGCCCGCTGCTCCAGCGCGCCGACGTCCGGATCGTGCACTGCACGGTCCCGGCCGAGGTCGCGCTGGAGCGGATCGTCGCCCGGACGTCCAACGACCCGCGCCGCGCCGCACACGAGGACGCGCAGATCAGCGCCGACGCCCGCCTCCGCACCCACAACGCCTTCCAGCCCATCGATCTCCCCGTTCCTTCGCTCACTGTGGACACCACCAGCGAGCCACCGCTGGAGAAGGTTCTCGCGTTCCTGTCGCGCTAACGACAGGAGGTAGTCGCGTCGGAGCGGCCGAGTTCGGGGCGCGCACGCGGGGAGCCGACGGGCGTGGTGAACTACCTCCTGTCGTTAGCGCTTCGCCGAGGGGTCCACATGCTTGAACGGTTTGCGGGGTTGACCACTGCACACGTTGCGGATGCTTGTGTGCGGGCGGGAGTGCCGGTGCGGACGGTGTCGTTGACGTCCGTGGCCGGGGGTCGGGTCGCGGGGCGGGTGTTGCCGGCGCAGCATGTCGGCAGTGTCGACGTTTTCCTGGAGGCGTTCGAGTCCGCTGCCGAGGGCGACGTACTGGTCGTGGACAACGGTGGTCGGCGGGACGAGGCATGCGTCGGCGACCTGGCCGCGCTGGAGGCTGCTGCGGCCGGTGTCGCCGGGATCGTGATCTGGGGACTGCATCGGGACACGGCCGACATCACCGCGATCGGGTTGCCCGTGTTCAGCCTCGGCGCATTGCCGACCGGACCGTTGCGGCTCGACCCGCAGCCGGCCGATGCGTTGTCCAGGGCAACGATCGGTGAGTGGACGGTGACCCGGGACGACGTCGTACTCGCGGACGAGGACGGGGCGGTCTTCGTACCCGCGGATCGTCTGGCGGAACTGTTCGACATGGCGGAGTCGATCCGGGACACCGAGCACCGGCAGGCGGACGAGATCCGGGCCGGGCGGTCGTTGCGTGAGCAGGTGAGCTTCAAGCAGTACCTCGAACGCCGGGCTGTCGATCCGTCGCTGACCTTCCGCCAGCACCTGCGCGCGGTGCGAGGAGCGATCGAGGAATGACCACGTGGCAGTTGGGTGAGGTCGCCGTCGAGCGGATGGGGTTCGGCGCGATGCGCATCACGGCGAATCCCGACCAAGCGATCGCCGTACTGCGTCGCGCGGTGGAGCTCGGGGTCAACCACCTGGACACGGCTGCGTTCTACGCGTCCGGAAAACGTTTCGCGAGCGAGCTGATCCGCGAGGCGCTGGCGCCGTACCCTGCCGACCTGATCATCGCGACGAAGGTCGGGCCGGGGACTGATGCGGACCGCGGGTTCTACAACGCGACGACGGCCGCGGAGCTGCGGGAGCAGGTCGAGACGAACCTGCTCCAGGTCGGCGTCGACTGCCTGGATGTGGTGAACCTGCGGATCACCGGGGACGGCTCGCTCGCGGAGCGTTTCGGTTGGCTCGTGGAGCTGCGCGACGAGGGGCTGATCAAGCAGCTCGGCGTCTCGAACGTTCGGCTCGCCCACGTCGAGGAGGCGCTCGCGATCGCGCCGATCGTCTGCGTCCAGAACAGCTACGCCGTCGACCGCCGCGGCGGCGACGAGGACGCGATCATCCGTTTCTGCGCCGAGCGCGACATCGCGTACGTCCCGTTCGGCACCATCACCGGCGCCGACGACTCAGCTGCTGTCGACTCGATCGCCGCGGCCCACAACGCGACACCTCAGCAGGTCCGCCTGGCCTGGACCCTCCATCACTCCCCCAACATCCTCGCCATCCCCGGCACTAGCAACGTCGACCATCTCGAAGAGAACATCGCCGCCGGCTCGCTGCACCTGAGCCCCGAGGAACTCGCCACCCTCGACTAACTGACCGCTGCCCGGACTGCGGGCACGACCTCCTGGGACCAGCGGGAGAGCTGGACTTCGAACGGGTCGGAGCCGCGCGGGAAGAGCGTGAAACCGGCGGCGTCGTGGTTGAGGATCGCGTCGGTGAGTTCCTCGATCCACTGTGCCGGGGAGCCGCCGAGCCAGCGGCCGTCCTCATCACGGGTACGGCGCAGTGGGGTCGCGGTGATCGCACCGGGGAAGTTGTAGATCGTCGCGACGTCCGACGGTTTCCGGCCGACCGAGAGCGCCGCCTCGTCGATGATCGGGCGGGACCAGCGGAAGCGATCGCTGAGCCAGTCGGCGGCGTGACCGGGGATCCAGCCGTCGGCGTTCCGGCCGGTCGCGGCGAGCGACTTGGGTCCGTTGGAGCCGGTCCAGATCAGCGGCGCGGGTACGGCGGCCGGGCGGAGCGCACCGATCGGGTAGTGCTTGGTCGGCGCCGGCGTACCGCCGTCGGACATCGAGTGGACGAGCTGCATCGCCTCCTCGAACGCCTCGACCGCCGCGGCCGGACGCAGTTCCGGCACGCCCATCATCGTGATGCGGTCCCAGGCTCCGCCGGCGCCGAGGCCGAGGACGAAGCGGCCGTCGGACAGCGCCGACAACGAGGTCGCCGTACGGGCGAGGACCGGCGCGGGCCGCAGCGGCAGGTTGGTCACGTTGACGAACGCCGACAGTCGCTCCGTTCGCCCCAGGATGAAGGCGATCGCGGCGTACCCGTCGAGCATGTCCTGGACGTACGGGTGGTCGGCGAGGCTGACGTGATCGAGACCGTCCCGGTCGGCCTGCTGCGCGAGCCGCACGATCCCGGCGGCTTCGCGCACTGCGTCCGGCGACCCGTATCCGAACCGCACGTTCATGTCGACTCCTCAGATAGTTCGTTGTTCTAACTAGTTGTAGCACGAAATGTTAGAACTGCAAACTATTAGGCCAACGGACTATCATGGGGACATGGTGACGACGACGGCTGCCCGCGACACCGATCTCGCGAGCGCGCTGGTGCAGACGATGCACCGGCTGCAGGACCTGCACGCCGAGACCAGCCGGCCGCTCGGGCTGACCCCGCAGCAGGCGCATCTGCTGTGCGTGCTGCTCGCCGGCCCTCTCGGCATGACCGAACTCAGCCGCATCCTGAGCATCGAGCGCTCCAGCCTGACCAGCATGGTCGACCGCCTGGAACGCCGTACCTTGGTGGCCCGCACTCCCCATCCGACCGACCGCAGAGCCAGCCAGATCGAGCTGACCCCCGACGGTCTGGCCCTGGCGCACGAGGCTCACAACGCGGTCGTCGACCGCATCAACACCCTGACCGCCGATCTTCCCCGCGCCACGCGCGCGACCATCACCACGGCACTGCAGTCGATCCTGACGCGATGAGCTATCAGTACGTCGCTGTGGCCGGTGCCCGCACCGCCTACCGGGCAAGCGGTTCCGGGCCGGCGCTCGTGCTGATGAAGAACAACCGCCGCCCGTTGGACTACCCGGTTGCGGACGTGCTCTCCCGGCGATTCCGGGTCCTGCAGATCCACCCCGTCGGCTTCGGCGCCAGCGACCGGCCGGAGGAATACGCTTTCGGCAGCATCGACCGGCAGGTGCTCGCCGTACTCGATCACGAACGCATCGATCGGTTCGCCGTCTGGGGCTTCTCACAGCCCGCTTGCATGTCGGCGATCGTCGCCCGGTCGACGGATCGGGCAGCTGCGCTGGTGATGGGCGGCGTACCACCGATCGGTTTTCCGACCGACGGCACGATGCGCCGGCTGGAGCGGGAGCCGCGGCTGCCCAAGGCTTCGTTGGAGTTCTGGCGGAGCTATCGCTCGTACGACTGGCACCACGAGCTCAGGTGCTATGCGGGAACCAAGGTGGCGTACATGGGTACTGCCGATCCGGCGATCCGCCGGCTCCGGAAACTGCGGCCGGTCCTGGAAGGCATCGGCTTCAGCTACCTGGAGTTCGACGGATTGAGCCATAGCTCGTGCGGGCTGGGCGACGAGTCGGCCGACGGCCGGCACGTCGCCCAGACGGTGGCGGATCAGCTGCTCAGTCGCGGCGCAGGGTGAAGACTACTTACCGCCTGCCGCCGAACTCCCACGGGTGTACTTCGGCGTTGTCGGCCTGGATCAGGGCTGCGGCGGCCTCCGGGTTTGGTGCTTCCAGGAGGGCGGCTCTTCCTACGTGAGTGTTGTTGCTCAGGAGGTCGCCGTACATGATCAGGTGGTCCGACGTGAGTGGGCGCGCGGCGTCCTTGGTGAGGACGAGGTAGCGGTGGTAGCCCTCGACGGCGGTGGCGAAGTCCCACATCGTGCGGCCGGGGTTGTGGTTGTGAAAACGGTGGATTTCCACGGTCTCGAAGGCGCCGGCGCGGTAGTACGGCTCGTCGTACGCGAACTTGCCGGCCGCATCGTCATCCGGCAGCTCGACGATGTGCAGGCTGCCGGTGGTTCGCTCGCGGTCCTCGGTCAGCGTCGGGCCGCGGGCGATCAGGCCGCCGACGTACCCGTCCATGAACGTCCAGTGTTCCTCGTTCAGCGCGACCTTGATCTCGAACCCATCCGGCTTGTCACACCCGTAGACGAAGTACTCCATGCTCAGCTCCTCCGGACAGTGAAAGCACAGGCGGTAGTGCGTACGACGGGGTCGCCGTACGCACTACGCGTGGCGGGGATCAGACCGTGGCGGCCAGGTGGATGCGCAGGATCGTGTCGTAGTCGATGACCTCGACGCCGGCCGCAGGGGTGACGGTTTCCTGGGAGGCGACGATCACCAGCTGGCGCAGGTCGTTGACGTCGACGTCGTACTTCGACTTCACCTGGGAACGGTTCTCCGGGTTGGCGAGGTACTCCGCGTACTGCGCGAGCTCGGTCGCGCTGTCCTGCACCGGCGTACGGAAAACGCGGCGGCGCTTCTTTCCGTTGACCGTGTCGACGACCGGGAGCTCGAGCCGGCCGACGATGTGGCTGCCGTCCGCGCGCTCGAGGATGAAGTCCGGGTGCAGGTCGCCGAGCGCCGGCTGGCGGACCAGCTTGGTCGCGTCGAACGCCGACAGCAGGATGCTCTCGTGCTTGTCGAGGAACTCGTCGACTCCGCTGTCCTGCAGACCGTGCGCGAGGTACGTGCTCTCGAACGCGTCCGCCTTCAGCACGGCCGGGTCGATCGGCAGGCTGACCGTGCCGATCGGGTCGAGGTGCGGGCTGGCGTTGGAGTAGTTCCGCAGGAAGTCGAGGTACTTGTCGGCCGGCTCGGAGCGGTGGATCGCCAGCGCGAAGAACACCCAGTGCGCGCGCAGCGACTCGCCTGCCGTGTGCACGAGCAGGGCGCGGTCGAAGGTCGAGTAGTTGCCGGGCCCGAACCGCAGCAGCTCGTCCGCCGGACCGACCACCACGTCTCCGAGGAGGTTCCCGGTGCTCGGAAAACGTTGTTCGAGGGCGCTCTTGCCGGCCTCGGTCGTGATGGTCGCGTCCTTGAACCAGTTCTGTCCTTTGAGGTTCGCAACCACGGTGCGGCCGTCGCCGATTCCGAAGTACTCCTCGACGCTGCCGACCTTCTGCCGCCGGACCTCGAGCGTCCGGTACTCACGGCTCAGCCCGACGAGCTCGAGGATGTTCCAGTCCGGCGTCTCGGTCAGCACCATCATCCGCGGGAACAGCATCGGCCCGGGCAGCTCGGTCCGGTGACTCACCGGCAGATGCCCGGCGGCCTCCTTGAGGTGCTCCCCCCAGAACTGACTGTTCACCTTCACGAACTCGGTGGGTTTCATCGTTCTCCTCGCTCAGACACTCGGACTCAACCTTCAACTCCCGCCCGAGCTGAGCCTATTCCCCCTACCTCAGCGCGATCAGGCTGTCTCTGCCGCTGACCAGGATCAGCTCGCCGGCGGCGATCACGCCATTTCTGCACTTGACCGCCGGATCGAGGTCGAAGAACGCGACGGCGGCGCCCTCGGCGACCTTCGCGATCCGGCAAACGTTTTCGTCGTCCACCAGGAACACCCGGCCGCTCGGCGTCACGGCGTACTGCGGGTTCAACGTGGAGCTCCACCGGACGCTCGGCTCAACGGTCGAAACGACCTGACCGTTCGCAGCGTCGACGAACCGGACGACGGTGTGGGTGTCCTTCGTGGCGGCGCTCGGACAGCTGAGCAGTACGACGCGGTTCGCGGCCGCCTCGATCCGGATCGAACACGCCCACTCCTGCGGGATCTCGGAGTGCCACCGCACCTCGCCGGAATGCGGATCGAGCGCGGTGAGCTGCTGCGGGTTGTCGCGGCTGCCCTCGAGGCCGACGACCAGGCCCCCGACCGTCATCATTTTGCTGAGCGATCCGTCGCGCATCCAGCGTTTTCCGCCGCTCTTCAGATCCAGGCCGACGAGCTGGTCGGGGAGGTCGCCACAGCTGTGTCCCAGCTCGACGACGACCATGTCGGCAGTGGCCTCAGCGCTGATGCTGGTGCAGCGGCCGGGTTCGTAGGTCCAGCGGTTGGAGCCGTCGAGGTTCGTCCCGTACAGCTTGTCGGAGCCTTTGCTGACCGACTTGCCGGTGATGAGCGGGTCGTTGTCCTCGATGTCGTAGTCGCGGGTGCGGTTGCGCCAGCCCGCCGTACGTTTCCCGGTGTCGGCGTCGAGGACGAAGTACCCGAGGTCGTCGTACGACACGAGCAGCTGCTGACCGCCGTCCAGGACGGACAGTTTCGGCTCGTCGTCCGTGTTCGCGCGGATGTACCGCCAGCGGGTCTGGCCGGTCGCGGGATCGAGCATCTCGACGGTGCCGCGGCCGCGCGCGATCGCGATCCCGTGGGCGGTCGCGACAGTCGCGCCGAGGTCGAGCCGGCCGGTGTTGGTCCACAGCCGGTCGCCGCCGTTCACGACGGAGGCGACGTTGAGGTTCGCCGGCTGATGGTCGCCTTCGAGGTGCTCGTTCGCGCTGAACATGTAGGCACGCTGGAGCGGGTCGATGACGTAGAGGGTGACGAGGACCACGGCCACGACGGCGGCGAGCGCGGCGAGCATCTGGCCGCGATTCCTGGTGACGCCGGGGGCGAACCTGGTGGCGGCGAAGGCTGCCGCGCTGGCCAGGATCAGCAGGACGGACAGGATCACCAGGAGCGGAACACGTTGTCCGACCCCTGAGGCGCCGGTCGTCGGCGGAACCGTCAGCAGAACGGTCACCAGGCAGACGAGTCCGATCGCTGCGGGTACGGCGGTGAGGATGCGGGCCTTGCGATCGGCACGCCGTACCGCCCACCAGAGGCCGGCGAACGCCGCCGCCGCGAGCAGCGCCATGACGATCGCTTGCCATTTCGGATCGCTCTCGAACGCCGGAATCCGCCACGGCTGCCCGATCGCCGCGACGCCCGCTACGAAAGCCAGGAACGCGATCAGCACCGCGAACACCGACAGACCGGTCCGCTGCCAGCCGCGCCACACAGGCGGCGTCAACTGTTCCAGCAACGCCAACTCGGCCGTGAGACTGGCCCGGGCCGCTTCGTCGTACCGCTCGTGAGCGAGCTGGGTCCGGTAGATGCGCTCGGACGCCAGCATGGCCTGGATCTGCGCTCGCCGAGCCTTCTCGTCGAACCGGGTGTCGCGGCGAAGCTCGGACGCATGCGCCGAGGACTGCGAACCTGCAAGTACCGCGTCCACCGCGTCCAACAGCACGTCCGCATTGGCATCGCGTCCCTGCGCCTCGTGGGCTGGATCGCCGCCGGTGAGCCGGACCAAGCGGGCAACCTCAGCGGTTCGCACCGCGGTCACGCCGTACGTCGGCAGCAGCTCCTCCGCCAACTGCGCCGACGCCTCAGCATCCTCCCGCGCCGTATTCGCCTTGGCATGCTCCGCCCGATGGAACCAGGCGGCCAACCGCACCGCCACCGGATCAGTGCACAACTGCTCCAACAACTCCAGCGCAGTCAGGACACCGACCAGATACCGCTCCCGATAAGCGACGCGCTTCCCGCCATACCGCCCGACCAACTCATCACCAAGCGCGCCAGGGACAGTGTCATCCCACATTCCCCGTAGTCCAGCCACCCGCCGATACTGGCAGAGCCCCGGGTTCAGCAGTTTGATTAGGTTAGGCTGCACTAACTTGATCGAGGAGGCGTATGGCGGCCCGGTTCCTGCCCGGCTGGGTGATGGTGAGCGCCGAGTCCGGGCGGCTGCTGGAGAACCCGGGCCAGCTGGCCGTCGACCTCGCCGACGTGCAGCACAACGGCAACGGCGTCTACACGATCACCACCGGTGCGAGCGAGACGATCCGGCTGATCAAGCGCGTCGGGCCGCTCCCTCCGGGCGTGCGGCTCGAGTACGGCGTCGACTTCGAGGACGACGTACCGACTGTTGCGCTCACGCTCTCCGAGCGGCTGGCCGACGACGAGGTCGCACCGGTTCTGGCCAGGGCCCTGGCCGAGTCCACGGCGCCTGCTGGTGCGGGCGATCGGGTCTTCTCCCCCGGCAGTACACCCGATGTGGATGCTGTGCAGCGGCCCGCGGACGCCGGTCTCCGGGCCGAGTTGCGGCAGCGCGGTCGGCTGCTCGCCGGAAAGCGCCACATTCATGCCGTCCGACAGCTTGCCCTCACGATGGGCGTCGCCGACGGGCAGCCGAACGCCGCACTGCTCCGGACCCTCCTCACCGAGGAGGAGCGCACGATCCTCGACCGCGCCGCGGACCCGGCGGCACGCCCCTTGGAGGACCGTGTCGATCGGTCGGGGTACCTCGCGAAAGCGCTCGGCGGATCCGGAGTTTCCGCCGCGGTGATCGGTACGGCGGCGGCGGTGTTCACCGGCAATCCGCTCGTCGGGTTCGGCATCGCGGTGCCGACGATCGTCAACGCGGCCGTCGGTTCGATCGCCGAGCGGCGCCTGGACGAGCAGAAGATGTCCGGGCGGAAACCGGCGTACACGGCCGACCGGAAACAGCGTGAGTACGACTTTCCGGGCCTGCGGTCGCTCCTGGACGGGGCGGAACCGGTCCGGCCGGCGGCGGTAAAGATGCCGCGGGCAACGGCTTGGCGCAACTACCTGCGCCGGTACGCGATGCCGACCCTGGCCACCGCCGCGGTCGCGGGCGTGCTCACGCCGCTCGGCGTACCGGCGTTGTCGACGGCCCTGGTGATCGCGTCGTCGGCACTCGCCAAGTCCCTCGCGGAACGCCTGGTCGACACCAAGAAACTCGATTTCCGGCTCCGCCGCATCGACGCCACCGAACGTCTCCGCCTCGCCGACCCCACCCTGTACGTCAACCAACTGGTTGCCGAGTTCACCCACCTGCAGACTCGCCTCACTCAGATCCGCACCCCTGATGGGACGACCGGCGAGGCCTCTGCGGACGTGCCGGGGTCTCCGCCGTACACCGTGGCGCTTGCGGCTCAGCTGATCGAGAACGTATCGGGCAGCGCGCGCCGTGCCCTGCTCGGCGGAAAACGTACGACGGGCACCGACCACCCGCAGTTGGAGGCACTGCTGAGCGCAGCCGGCCCCGGCCTGCTCGGTGCGGTGACGGGCGCGATGGGCGACAAGTACTTCCTCAACCGCGACGAACCCGCCCGAGACGCCTCCAAGCAGTGGTCACGCAGCCATCAAGAGGCCACCCAGGCCGCAGAACTCGCCAGCGCCCTCGAACCACAACTCCGAGCTCTCCGCGAACTCGTCGACCACCTGGAGGAACTGAATGGCACGTCCAGCGGCACCCTACGGAACCTGCCGACAGTCACCACCCCACCAGAGGGCCTACGCCCCTCGGCACGAGCCCCATGGTCGGCGTACGCCGTCCAAGCCGCCGCCGGATCGCTAGGCGGAGTAGCCGGCGCGGTCGGCCTCGACCTGCTCCTAGACCTCCCCGACCTCGCCGTAGTCCTAACGGCCGCCGGAGCAGCAGGCTCCATGACCGCAACCCCCGCCGCGCGCTACCTGTTCCGCAGCCGCGAACTCCAGGTCCACGAAGCCCTAGAGACAAACAAAGCAGTCCGAGCCGTCAACCAGTCCGACCTACTGGAACAACGAGCAATCACCCGCTACCTCATCACTCAACTCACCCTGCAAGCCGAGTCAGTCATCGATCCGACGCACTCCCCCGACCCCAAACGGATCCCCAGCAGCCCCACCGACCAAATCCGCGCCGCCACAACCCAAGCAGTACGCCGCCTAGCCGCAGAGCCTCCCGGCAAGCCCCTCCTCCCCGAACGCCTGATCGCCCTAGAACACCTAACCAACACCGCAAACGCCCTGGACCACCACACCCTCCACGGCACCCCCGACTCCCGAGCCCACCTCCAAGCCCAACTAGACAAGGCATTAGCGGAAACCAACCGCCTCTACCACGACTCCGGCGTACCAAATGGCCTGGTCCTACCAGCAGTAAGCTTCGCGACCGCACCCCAGCCACAACTGGAGCCCTCCGACGACGAGATCACCGCATTGCGCCGGCTCGTCGACCTACCGCACCCCGAGGTCCACCGCCCAAACGCCACCCCCAACGCCGGCCGCCCAAGCACCAACCCTCGCCGCCCCGGAACCAGCCCCCGCACTCGGTGACCTACCCGACAGACCCAACCACCGGGGGCTCACTCGGCGTACGGCGCAACTCGACGCGCAACGCCCGTACCTCTTCGACGAGCGCGGAAACCTGCACTCGCAGATCCGCCTCCTCACGTTCCTGGCGCGAGACATGCTCGACGAACCAAGAAGCCAGCGCGGCGGTCACCACACCAAGGAGCGCGACCCCGCCGAGCATCAGCCCGACACCAGCAACGCGGCCAGCGCCCGTAATCGGATACCGATCCCCGTACCCGACCGTGGTGATCGTCGTAACCGCCCACCACGTGGCGTCGCCGAAGTTCTTGATACTCGCCGACGGTTGTGAGCGCTCTGCATCCAGCACCGCAACCGCCGAGGTGAACCCCAAGAGGCCGACCCCACCAACCACGTAAACCATCGCGCGCCCACGCAGGGAGGCCGCCCGCCGGTTCAGCTGGCCGAACGCAGTCACAACCCGCAGCGCCCGCAACGGCCGAAGCAGCGGCAGCGCCAGCACCACCAGATCAACCACATGCTCCCGAAGAAACCGCATCCGCCGCCGAGCAAGCCCCAGCCGAAGAAGAAAGTCGCCGGCAAACACCACCCAGATCACAACCGTCGCGACCGAACAGACCCGCCGCACGGACCCCGCCATCCCAGGCTCGAGAACCGGCCACGAGTAGGCGACCAGAAACAAGACGGCCACTCCCGTCAACGGCCACTCAACGGCCCTCTGGTACCTCTCAGCGAACGCGTCCCTCCCCATCAATCCCCCCACCACCACGAAACACCCCCTGAGCTGCATGTTCGCAGATCAGGAGCTGGTTCGGTGCTGCTGGCGGACAGCCGGACACAACGAAGCAGCCCCTGACTTGCGTTTCCGCAGGTCAGGGGCTGGTTTGCAGCCTGTGGCGGGTGCAGGGTTCGAACCTGCGTAGGCATAAGCCGACAGATTTACAGACACCGTGCACCGCCTCGCTGACCTGCGGAAAGACCAGAGAGCTGACCTAGTTTGGCACAGGGGTGGCACAGGGCACCCGGATACGCCCCGCCCCGCGTGTTTCAGCGGAGTCGACCGCAGCTGAAACACGCGGGCGGTCGGCACCCTGTGGATAACGCCGACGCCGCGTCCCCGACTTTGGTCATGCTGACTTGGGCGACCTCGGGCACGGTCACAAGTCAGGACCCGTCATGTGCGACCTCGGAACAGGCTCCGGGGACCCCGCTTGCAGACCACCCGACGTCGCCTTTTCGTATCCGTGCCCGCCGGCCGACACCCTCTCGAAGGTCCGGACCTCCCCCGGACTCATGGGCAGTAGCTTCGAGCTGTGCGCCCACCGACCTGGGTCCAGTGGGTGCCGCTCAAGGTAGGTGACAAAGCCATGCCAGCCCTGATCACCTTCCCGGGCCCACATGTGCAGGTGAGCTACCTCGGTACGCCCCGGACCGACCGTCAGCTCTACGTAACGCGGCGGATCCACCCACCTGGCCTGACCGGCGGAACGCTCCCCAGTCACGCAGTACCTGAGACTGAGGCACGCCGCGTGCATGCCCGCGTCCGGACCTCGAAGCCCTCGGGCAACCCACTGTTTCGACGTCTGGTCCCACACGCCGTAGTGGAAGGGCGCACTGCCCTCCGGCGCATCTGGGTCCCACCGGTCTAGGTAGCGAAACGGTGAAGACCAACCGCTCATACGTTCGAATCTAGCTTCAGGGTCGCCACGGCAGCAAGGCGACCTCATGCGGGAAACCTGGGACACTCAACGATCCGACCTGTCCCAGGCGTTTGCCCTGATCAGTGCACCCCTGGGACAGCGGGACACCTGGGACAGTTCACCCGCCCCACCCACTCACGTGCTCACCAGAGCCTTGGCCGTGGCAGACCAGAAGCAATCCGCTCCACCCGGGCCCTCGCCTTACCGGCAACGCGGAGCGCTGGCCCAGAGAATCGACCTGAGCCCCTGGCATCCCTGCGCTCTATCCACTCCGCCACCTCAGTTTCCGCCGCTAAGAACGCCTCGTCACACCGCTCAGCCAAGAGCTTGACTGCCGTGCACCCAACGAGATCTCTGGGTGAAAGCGCTTCATCGTTTCCTGACGTCAGGAGAAAGGTCATCGTCTGCACAAGCGAGGTGATGGCCATCGTGCCAGGTTCAGTGAAGCCCTCAATGGTCCGGCCGGTAAGGCGATATAGAGAGCCATCGACCCGTTCAAAAGTATTCAGCGACCAACCCCGGCTACCAGAATGAACCTCATGACTGGCCCACCGGTAGTACCCGCGGAGATGATCCAGACCAGCACGCTCCTCCAGCTGGCGAAAGTTCGGCGCAAAGCCAAATAGGGGTATTGCCCAACCGTAATCTTTCTTGAAATCTGTGCCATACTGCGAAATCAGAGCCTCTCGCTCCGATCTCCAGGCATTCATTTGCTCCTCGGAGAATGGATCCTCGCCGAGCGCAGCCGCATTCGTCTGGTAAACCTCCGCGTCGGCAACCCGCGCAATGACGCGATGGCTAATGAAGCGCTGCGCAAGGTCTGGATACTCCGGCATGCGCCCGAATTCGGCAATGACCACAGCCGTCACAGCAAGTTCGTGCAGTGTCCGGCACCTTGCTAGAGCACCTAATGGAAATCCTTGCGTTAGCAAGGCATACACCTCGCCTGCCGTCCGGATCGCCCGTGCGTGGAGACCGGTCAGAACCTCGAATACGTCATCCCCCGCTTCTCTTGTAGCGGGACTGTTACGTTCATCGAACTCTCTACCGGCCTCTTCTGCACACACGAGGATGCTGTAAAACAAATCGAGCGCCTTACCCCAGTACCGCTGCAGGTGTCGCTCAAATCTGCCGGCGCGGATTCGATGCTCACGCAACATCCGCGGTGAGGTGCGAATCAGTGTCGCTGCGACGGATGGACCCATGCCGTTCAGGACCTCGCCCGAGACCTCTGCTGCAGCATCGATTGCTTCTTCAGGGCTCATGCCCTTTGCAATGAGACGCTCGACCGCGTCCCGCATCGACTCGTAGTAGGACTCATCGAAGTCCAGCGGCTTGGAGCTTTGGCGCATGTAACGAGGCTGGATCACCAGCCGCCGGACGGCAAGGCCTTTAGCTCTGGGGCTGGCATCTGCATCTGCCCCGGTAAGGTGCCTGGGAAGCTGGGACAAGTGGGGCAGTTAGCCCACGTCCTCTCGCCGACCACGGGGGAGAGTCGGCCGGCGATGGGCGGCTCCTCGTCCGGCCTCAGACGCAAGTCCGCTGTTTCGAGGCTAGGCGGAATCTATTGGCTCGGTGCCAGGCGAAGTATGGTTCGCGCCCGCGGTTCCAGGCCGGCGCGATCCGGCCATGGAAGCGGTGAAGATCGACGGACGCGGTGTGATCCGTGAGGAGCTGACCGCCCTCCTGCACGGTCAGGTATCCATACTCGTACAAGGCATCACAGCCAAGCGTGCATGCAGCCATTGCGATGTTCGACATATCCCGACGTTCTTCGTCTGTGCAGTCGCGGCGAGGCTTGATGTGGGCGGCCGCAAGCAGCCGTTCAGGAACAGATAGTCCGCAGATTCCGCATTGATGAACACGGTCAGGATCGCCCGTCCCGATGCCCAGGGCTCCGCGCAGGATCCGTTGTTCACGGCGGTAGGACCGCAAGGTCATACCGTCAGTTTCGCCGGAAAAGGATCCTGTCCACGCGACATAGGGCGACGGGTCTGGCCCTAGCGGCCCTTCCAAATCAGATTCTGGGTCGTCCACTACGAACCCCATGCTGCGCAGTGGGTCAGCGACGGCTCGCCGGTCTCCGCGAAACGGACCGCTCGTATCAAGACCTCTTAAGGCGCGGGCGCCTCGGAGGACAGCCATTGCATCGAACTCATCGGAGCCCACCAGAATGAGGTACTTCTGCGCCTGCCGGCCGCCATACCGCTCGAAGAACGCGTCACGGCCGACCCGCTGCCATTCGGCGAGCGCCGAATTGATGTCCGCCGCCGTTAGACCAGCGGTGATATCCGAGCGCCTGGGAGCATCCGCCTCAACGGCCTGAAGAACCTGCTTGACCTGACCCAGATCTGCTCGGCTTAGGACCGCAAAGGTCATCCGTATCCTCTTCCTCTCGTTACCACCCCTCCCCGTGGATCCGATGTTGCCTTGTGGGCGCGTGAGCGCCTTGCGGAGCACTTCGAAGTCTTCGACCTGCTGCAGCGGAATCGGATACTCCCAAGGTTTCGGCTGAATCCGTCGGTCGCTCCGGGGCAGCGTGCGAGTCCTCTGCGAGTCCACGACGGCATCCTCCAGAAGGGCATCAACCAGCCGCAGCCGCTCCAGCAACGTCTTCAGGACCAGCGGGTAGTCACGATTCCTCGAGCTGGCAGAGCCGCCCGTGCCTCCAGCGCTCTGCAGGACGACGTCCAACCGTTCACCTTCGGCTCCTTCAAGCAAAAATTCGGCTTCGAGCAGCTTGCCGCTATTGCCAATTAGCTTCATCGATGACCTACTCTCTCGGCAAATGGCACAGTCATCTGATATTTCAGCGGCCCGTTAAGGAATCAGCACCGAGGGCTCACCGTTGCAAAAGTGCCTCCACTAGCGAAGGCCGACAGCGCGGCGTGAAACGTCATACCAACCTCAGAGGGTCGTCTCTCGGGAGGCGATCAATTGGATACCAGCGTTCATACACGTCGCCGACTGGGACAGTTCGACCGCCTTTCTGGTTGTTGCAATCCTTGCACAACAACTGCAGATTTGACACGTCGTTCAGTCCGCCCAGAGCGAGGGGGACAATATGATCAAACTGGCTACGGTTGAGCGGACTCTGATCCCCATTTAGATCCCGATTGCAGCTGCAACAGTATCCCCGGTCCCGGAAAAAGACAGCCCGCTTTACCCATTCCGGCGGCCCGACCCTCCTGAGAACATACTGGCCGCCGGCATCCTTGCGAAAGAGTTCTCCGGACGCCAGGTGAGCGTTGTTCAGGCGCATCCAGTCGGCGAGTCGGTCGTGGAACTTCGCAAGGAAGCTACGATTTCCAAACAGAAGGTAGAACAGCTCTTCAGCGATCTGCTCCACAAATAGCCAGTATTGGCGGTCCTCCACCCACTCCTCCCACATATCCTCGATCGGTGGGCACGTCGCCTCATCGACTGGAGGACAGCAGCCTTCTCGTGGTTCAACCCAGTCGGCCAGCTCATGCTGCAATGGTGAGTCGAATCCATGAGCAGCAAACAGATCCACGGCCAATAGATGGGCAGGCCGCGCTTGACACCAAGGCTTGGCGCATTCGCCGCGTCTAGCGTACTTGATACGCAGCGCGCGACTCAGATCCTCAGCAAATGTCACATCCACAAAATGTGAGCTGAAAATATGCAAGGACGTCCATTTCTGGAACGGCATGGCGTAGTAAGCCACTCTACTAGCGAAATATTCGGATAGCTCGCGATTGTTGATCTCCTTTTGAGACATCAGCGCGTCGAGCTGCGCCGCGAAGTAGTACACGCCAGCGAACCGGAGCGAAATTCTCTCACGCGGCAGGGACACAACGAATCGCGAATTGCGTCCAGCCATTAGCAGCTCCTGCTCGCGTTGCGTCTACGGATCAGACCAACTTGCCCGCGCCGACTATAAAGAGGGATAGCCGTGCTTAATCCATTCCTCATAATCATCGCCGTCATATCGCGCCTCCTGCATAAGGAGGGACGCACGTTCAATGCATACCTGCTGCACTTGCGCATCTTCAGCCAGTAGTTTATCAACGTCCACCGTCGCGGCCACGGCCTGCGGGAAATGCGCAGCCTGCTCACACTCACTGACACCGATTCTGCCGATCCCAGACATTCCGCTGCTGTCAGGCTGCGGGTGGGCGATGGGAACGAAACGCAGGACGACTGAGAGCATGTCGACGCAAGGCGCGCTTCCCTCGACCTTGTAAGCAGCCGCACTCGAGACACTTACCACACAGCGCGAAGATCGTCCGACCATTTCGAGAAGCCACTTAAGGATTCCGAGCGTCGCTGTGTCGAAGAACTGTTGGCATCCCCATTGATCAATCGGATCAGCAAGATGCCTCATGCCATCCAGGTAGTCATCGGCAGCTACCCGAAATTCGGCGCAGTCAGATAGGTTTCTATCGACAAACTCGATCAGCTTAGCGAGCGCAGATTCCGAGAACAGGTCCGCTTTGACGCGCGTGGTCAAGAATATCGCCCATGGCTCATCATTTCGAAGTTGCATGTGGGCTAGATTATGCAGCGCCGAATAGATCGAGGAATCAATAGTCACCTCCTCCTCGCCCACACTGCCACACAGGTCAACATTTATGATGTCGTACGGCCCCAATTGACGCGCCTGTCGCCAGGCCACCGAGTCGTAGGTTGCCAGCGTTTGGAAGCGGTCTCCACGAACGTCGGACAGCGGATCCACTAAACGGCCGGAGCCAACCATTTCGTCAAGAGAGACGTTTAACGCGTCGCCTTCCGCTGACCGGCTATGCGCGGCGGTGTCGAATCCCAAGAATCGAAGCTCGCGACCATCAGGATATCTTTCCGACTTTCGGCAGAACGTGTTGTAAAAATGGCGAAGGTCTAAGAGATCCGTGCCTGGCAGTCCAAGGTACCGAAGAGGCTTATCCGGCGATCGATTGCGCAGAAGCCAAGCTATCTCTCGATTCCATTGCAGGTCGCGAATATATTGCTTACGTGGCTTATGCCAAGGCTTGAAACGCCGCTTCTTCGTCCTGGCCGGAAGCTTGTAGTCGGGCAGCGCGAAGATATCTCCGGGATTGAGCTCACCTCGCGCAGCGGTCACGTCACGGACGCTGTCATCGCTATTCTCGTCGGTCACTGGTCGTAAACCTGCAGAATCTGGCGTATCGAACCGAGGAGCCGTTCGATGTCCTGGTTGGGCAGTTGATCAAGCAGTCCGTAGGCGGCAAGCACTTGAGCTATCTGTTCCAGTTCTCGTTCGAGCGCGGCTTGTCGATCTCTCGCAAGTGGACCGGAGAACTCGCCAATCACAGCCTTGCGGTTGAATAGGTACTGATTGTCGTTCGTCTGAGCGGATTCATCATCCGAGAAGACAATGGTGGGCGGGTCCGTTCCACTGTCGTCTGTCCGAGCGTTCCAGACTGCATTCACGATACGTTCCGCAGCATCTTGTGTTCTCGCTGCGGAATCTGCGCGGCGGTCTCGCAAGGCAGCGCTGGCGCGCCGCTTTTGTTCGGCGATTACTCGCTTTAGAGCACCGTGCAGCCATTTCGTGAGGAGCACGACGTGGGGATGAGAGAAATTGAACGACTCTCGGTCAATATTGAGTGCGCCATCAAATCCTTCAACTATGAAGATCTCGCAGCTAATCTGCTGCAACCGCCGCGTCTCTCGAACAGGGAAACGCATGAAGGTTTCATCAAACAATGTGCCGCTAGCATCGTGCACGCGAACAAGCACGCCCTGATGTTCCGTAGGCACGATCTTTGGAGCCCACAGAATGTAGGCTTGGAAGGCAAGCGGACCACCACTTATCTCACGTTGATAGCTTTCGAAGTTCTCACGGAATTCAGCTCCGAATAGAAGCGGCGTCGACATCGCTCCATACGTATGGCCGCGCTGTGTCACGTCGATCGGCCGACGCAACTCGAGATCGTCAATGACCACGACAAAGTCGGAAGGTGACTCGACGGTGTTTCCGAGTTTTCCCTCTATGCGAAGATTCGATCCCTCAATTAGCTCCGTCGGCTGCCCAGTGAGATTGGTGATCTTGAGGACAGTCACATCTCTGCCACAGGTTACATCGAACGGATGGCTCTCGACGTACGGCAAAGGCACCCACAAGCTGAGCTGCCACACCATGTTGAGGTAGTAATCAAAGAGGCTACTTACGCGAGGATTGGGATTTCCTTCCCGCTGAGATTGCCAGACAGCGTCGACAAGTTTCCTGAACGCTGTCAGGGGCTTGTCCTCAGCAGTCCAGGGCAATCGATCGTATGTTTCCTCTGAACCTCTTAATTTATCGCTTGAATCCGCCTGAACGACGCCGACATTGAAGCGAGGTGCCGGAATTCTTGCCACTATGCCGGCTTCTTCTTCATCGTTGTTGTCGGGCGGGTAGACGGCCTCCCATAGAGCCTTACTCCGGAGAGTATCAACGGTCTGCGGCCTAACCGCATCCAGGATTATGGTCGTCCCTTGCGCAGATTCGTCCATCGCTGGCTCACGCCAGAGCCTGACTTGTCCGGCCTCGTATTCCTGCTCTTCATCCTCTTCGGACAAGGGAACATCTGAATACTGCTTCAGCACCACCCTTGCGATCGTTCGATACGGATCGCCCTCGACTTTTGTGATGATCTGGAATGACTGAGTGAGCTGAGCGACCGAGAAGAGCCCGATACCGATCTTGCCGATCAGCGGCCGACCACCAGGGCTGCTATTTGGGTCAGAGCTGCTGGTGATACCGAGCTCAGCCCCCGACGCGGTGCGTTTCGCGCTGCCGCCGATATGATGCAAGAGGTGAGCGAGAGCCTTCGGGCTCATACCCACCCCATCATCTTCGATGCTCATCCGCGCGAACCGGGGCCTGTCGGTCCGGATCATGACCCGGCTGGCGTCGGCGTCGTAAGCGTTAGAGATCAATTCTCGTAGGGCAGATCCCGGCTGACGGTAGATCCCGTCGGTGACCCGGGCTATTACTCGTGCGTCTGTTTTCAGCGTGGTCTCGAGAGGCTCGTCGTCCTCTCCGTAGTCTTCTAGCCGTTCGACCAGCTCGTGCTCATCAAGGGATGCCGGCCCTTTAGCGGCAGGACGGCCGTTCGGACTGCCTGCTGTAGTCACGTGGGCAACGTACCGCGGATACGATTGGACCGTAAAGCCCATCACCCGGCGGTGCTCTCCCAAGGTGACTGAATGCTGATGTCAGCGACAAGGCTTCTGCGGTGAGGCGACTCGCGCTGTCCGACGAACTAGCCCTGTCCCTCAGCTCGGGAGGGAGTAGGCAAACTTCCGCGCTGAAAGACTGTCGTCCCTAGGAGCCCAGTCGCGCCACAAGCGAAGCCGACCACCGGAAGTTTTGATCGATCCGTCCCTCATGCGCTTCCAAGAAATGCCGTCGACGACAGCTAGATCGGTAGGCTGAAAGTCTTCAGCATGCAATACCTCCTTGAGCGTCAGCTCAACCGTATCGATTTCTAAGGAGCTGCCTTTGACCTCAATGTGCCGCTCTACACCATCGAGTGTCAGGGCGAGGTCATATGGCTTGCCGATCTCATCGACATCAACTGCTCCTAGGCTGACGTAATGAGCCTTTGTGACGTCAAGGGACCGTCGCTCAATCGCGGCCCTCAGGACAGGGTCCTGTGCGCGCGCCGCCGCCCCACGTGGCGCTCGTGTTCCGGGCCGTTCTTCGTCCTCGACTAAGTTTGCCTCGCTGACGGCTGCTGACGACGCGGACGCAAGGTTCGGCAGGAGGCCGAACAGTTCTAGCGGAAACTTCACTAGGTAGCCTTGCTGAGCGCGGATCTCGCCGGGCCGATACCTGAAAAACGGAAAATAGACTGGCCTGCCGTACGACTGCTCAAGCCGATCACGAACCGCGAAGAGCTGGTGATCGATTGCTGCCAGATCACGCCCGCGAACCCAAGCATCGAGCTCGTTGAATCCTCCCAGTGCAACGAACCAGCTGGGACCAGTGATCGCGGTTGCTCTTGCACGGCCGCGCGTGCCTCGCGCCTGCCAGGTGATGGTTCCTGTTGAAGGTGGCGTGACGGCCTCGGACCAGCCAATCACGGCGCCGCCGCCGGCCAGATTCGTCTTGTAATGCAGAACACGGTCCCCCGGCTGCACGTGCGAGACCAGGGTGTAGGACCACTGC
This sequence comes from Kribbella soli, assembly GCF_004331345.1. GTDB lineage: Bacteria > Actinomycetota > Actinomycetes > Propionibacteriales > Kribbellaceae > Kribbella > Kribbella soli. The sequence continues at coordinate 1,242,671 of NZ_SJJZ01000001.1, forward strand.
GGAAGTCCACCACCGTCCAGCTTTGGAGCAAGGAGGTCATACCCAGGCGCTGCGCGAGTCGTGATCTCCATCCAGTACCGCTGTGAGGGATCGTCCGCCCACCAATTGTTGATCGCCACCGCGGCAGTCTCCCGAACCCGGACACGCGGGGCAAGAGCCCCAGTCGTATCGCCAAGTGACGAGACCGTGCGCCGCCATCGCCGCTCACCGTTCTCGGCAAAGTCCCACGCGCATGCGCGCCTGTGGATCGAGCGGCCCGGTTGGTCCGGACGCCGACAACGGCCGGCACCTGGCCCCACTTGCCGTACCAACACTTCGCCAGACCTGCTCACGGCCGGGCGCCCGGCCGCCCCTTACATCCGCTGGATGGCCAGCAAGGCCCATACGGTCGCGTTCGTTCAGTCAATCGCGGCAGCGACTTCGGCCATCGTCGCTATCAAGATCTCGGCGCCGGCGATCGCTAGTGCGTCCGCCTTCCCCGGCTTGTTGGCGTACCCGATCGTCCGCGCTCCAGCCGTGCGACCAGCCTCCATGTCGCTAGTCTGGTCGCCAACGAACACACACACCGACGGAGGGACGCCAAGCGCCCTTGCCGCATTGTCGATCAGGTGTGGGCTCGGCTTCATCAACGTCGGGTCGGTGGGGTCGCGACCCTCCACGTGATCTACGCGGGTCGCCAGGCCAGTGTTGGCGAGGTAATGCGCCACGGCATCGGCGTAGTTGTTGCTCACAATCGCGACCAACTTTCCACTGCTCTGGCATGCGGTGAGCGACTCCGCTGCGCCAGGCGTCGGACGTGCCGTGTCAACCGCTCTCAGCTCCGCGATTTGCAGAGCCCTCTCGAGTACTGCGGCGAGCTGCGGGTCGGCGGCGGCGGCAAGTAATAGGTCGTGAGGACTGTTCGCTTTATGTAAAGCGTCGTCAAGGTCGTGCCGAACCGTTCCCGCCAGCTCACGGAGCTCCCTTGTGATCTGCCGAGCCGGGTAACCGTCGAAGACGGAGCAGATCGGTCCGTCGAAATCGAATAGAACCGCTTCTGCGGAGGCGAGCATTTGCTCGAGTTGGTCAATCATCACAGTTCGCGAACCTGGCCTAGCGTGCCCCAAAGACTCTCGAACCATCGCCGTGCCTGGTCGACGTATTGCGAGCCCGTCGCTTGGTCGTTGTCGCCGGTTGAGTGATGAAAAAGAACTGTATCTTTGCCGACGGCATCGAATATTGGGACAGCTTCACCTCCGATTTCGACCTCGCGCTCCCTGACGGGATAGAAGCCGAAGAAGATCTCTTCGCCGTTCAACGCGTAGAGCTTGAACATCATGGGGAGACCAGCGATGACACGAGCCTCCACCTCAACCTTCGGGACGAGACCCAGCTCGCCCAGCTCACGGATGGATCGAGTGATCTCTCCTGCTGACCGATGGGCAATCGCCGCGACTCGCGCTCGAACGCGCGGGTCGTCCCCAGGCCTATTGCCGGCCCGCGATGGGACTACGATTGGTTGATCGAGGTCGGGCAGAAGCATACGGATACTGATCGACTGGGGAGTCAGTCGACCGCGCCTAATGCGGTCAATAGGTTCCTCAAGCGCACCAAGCAGCGTTTCGCCGGTTAGACCAGCGAAGTCGACGCGTACGGCGTCCTGCTCGAATGCCTTTTCAATGTGCGGACGCAGACCGACCGCCTGGTCTGCCTGCTCGCGGACGTAAACCCCACTCCCAATGCGCGAGACGATCAAGCCCTCATCGCGCAAGATCCGTAGAGCCTGCTGAATTGTCATCCGCGCAACGCCGTACTGCGTCGCCAGCTCGTTCTGAGACGGAAGCTTCTCCCCCGCCTTCACCTTCTTCGTGAGGATCGCCGCCCGGAGTGCGTTGGCAACCTGCTTGAACGGGGGGCGCGGGTCAGACGGATCTAGCTGCGGCTCCATACCGACAAGCCTACTAGCTGACTAGGCAGGCTAGGGCAGTTGCGTCCCAGATACTTGACCTGGCTAGCCAGCCTATGTAGCTTGCTGTCTACACGACCTGGCTAGGCAGGCTAGTCGACTAGCCAGGTGGCGTCTCGGCGGTGGCACCCGCCGAGACGCCTGGGTCGTACTAGTCATCTGAAGAGGAGCACAACCCATGAGCATCATCCACCTGTCGGCCGTCAGCAGCGAGGAGCCGACCGCTGCGGATCTGGCCGGTATCGAGGCGGAATGGCCGCTGATCGCGGCCGAGCTGGACCTGTTGGATGCGCAGATCGCGTTCATCAACGCCGGGCCGCACGCGTCGGAACTGGAGACGCGCCGGATCCGGCGTGCGGAGCGTCGGGTGTTGGAGGTTGGCCGGGAGCTGGCCGCCCGCGGCCCGGAGTCGGAGGGCGCGGCATGACCGGCGCGGCGGGTCTGAAGGTCAACCAGTACGACGCGGCGCTGGATAGCTTGGACGCCGCCGAGCGAGCTTCGTCGGACGCGAGCGACACAGCGCGCCTGCGCCGCGCGCTGGTCGAGGCGACCCTGGCGCAGATCGAGCGCCACGACACTGACTCCGACGATGCCGGACGTCTTGAGTCGTCGTGGCGGGTGCTCCGAGAAATCGCCGAGTCGATTGGAAAGGCCGACGCTAAAGCCGTGTTCGTCGCGGGCCTGAACACCGCCGTCCTGGCCGGTGTGCTCACCCTGGACCGGCTCGGCCCGGCCGCCCGTGTATTCGTCACGATCGGCGCGATTCTCCTGGTGCTAGCGCTCATGTTCGCCGTCGCCGTGGTGCTGCCGATCCTGCGGGCCCGGAAGTCTAAGCACACGAGCGCCGGCTTCCTGGACTTCGGAACCGTCCGGCACCTCACCGCGGCCGCGCTGCTGGTCCGGATCGTCGGCGAGGACACAGCCCACGCGGTCTGTGCACAGGCGGTGCTGTTGGTCCGGTTGAGCTGGCTGAAGCACCGGCTGTTGCAGGTTTCGATGTGGGCCACGCTCGCCGGAACCAACCTGATCGGCTGGGCCCTGCTCCTCGCTTGGGGCGCCCGATGACCGCGCACCTTGTTCCCGAAACGGCCCGTGCGACCGTGCCGGACCTCGTCCAGGTCGATCTGGGTTGGTGGAAGGTCGCGGGCTACGACCTGGTTCAGGTCGTCTCACCTCGCACCGCGCTGGGGACGGCGTGGATCGTCTGGCATGGCGACCACGTCCTGCACACCACCGACACCCTGCCGCACGCCGGCGGCTGGGTCGTCACCCATCTCAGCGGAGGTGAGACGCGATGACCACGACTGAGATGGTTGCAGCTGGCAACGGCAAGGCGACTGGGGTGGACAAGCTTCGGGCGTCCGCGGTCGAGGCTTCGCAGGTGCGCGCCCTGTCCACGCACCCGGATGTGGTGGCGCTGCGGGTGGAGTCGGTACGTACGCAGGTTGACGTGTTGATGTGGGTCGGGATCGTGCTTGGTCTGGCGTTCACGATGGTCAACGTTCAGGACTTCGCTGCGCGCAACGCGGCGGCCTGGTCGCTGCCGTGGGTGGCGGCCTGGCTGCTGGACCCGATGGTGTCGCTGGTGCTGATCGCGGTTCTGCGTGCTGAGCAGATCACTGCTCGGTATCAAGTCCCCAAGATCAGTTGGTGGATCGACGGCACGAAACTGTTCGCGTTCGCAGCCACCTTCGCTATGAACACCTGGCAGTCATGGGCGCATCTGGACGCGGCGGGGATCGTGTTGCACTCGGTCCCGCCGGTGCTGGTGTTCTGCGCGGCCGAAACGGCGCCGGTACTGCGGGATCGGCTGACCGAAGCCGTGCTGGGGGCCGAGCGAGCGGCAGCGCTGGCGGACCCGCAGAAGGCCGCCGAACGGCTCGACGGCCCTGCGGAGACCACGGCAACAGAAAGCCCTGAGGACGCTGGAAAGCCGGATGAGCAGCCGGGCGCTGCCGAGAACGGCTCGGACCGCAAAGAACCGCGGAAGCCACGCAAGAAGGCCGCGGAGAAGACCGGCCGAAAGCTGCTGGCCGACTACGTCACCGATGCTCTGGCGGCGCTCGAGCCGGCGACCGCGGCCGACGAGATCACGCCGGCGTGGGCGCGGCACACGACCGGTTGCTCTACCGGCCTGTCGGCGAAGGTCGCGGCGGCTGTCCGCCATGAGCTGACCACCACCCCTCAGACGAGCACAAACGACACGGACGCGCCGGGCGAGACCGCCGCGCTCGCGGCCTGAATCGATAGGAGCGCTAAGGCATGGACAACGTGCACAAGCTTCACCCCGACAACGACCACGGCGACCGCCCGCAGGACGCGGTACAAGAGGGCGTGCAGAACGATGCGCAGGGCATCGTTCACGAGTCGGCCGAACGGGTCGACACCTCTGTTGACGCAGTTGAGGGCGAGGTTATCGAGGGCGAGATCCTGACCGATGAGCAGTCGGCCGAGCTGGATCAGCGGCTGGCGAATCGTGGCGCACTGGTACGCCGTGCGGTGACGACTACACAGGTCGTGGCGCGGGCGTCGAAGACGGTCGCGACGCACGACAAGACTAAGACCGCCGGCAAGGTGCTGCTGCGGGAGTCGTTCACCGTCGTACAGGGCCTGGAGTCGTGGGCGAAGCGGGCGTGGGACGCGTCCACGATGGGTGTCTACCGGCGCCAGATCAAGGCCGCAGAAGCGGTCGGCGACCGCGAGGAATTGAAGCAGTGGACCGACCGCAAGGAGGCAGCCACCGAACGGCGCCACAAGCGGCTCCTGGACATTCCGAAGCTGCTGTGGGCGCTCCTGCTGATCGTCATCGTCGCCACGGTCGGCGTACCGCTGCTGGTTCTGATCGTCGCGGTCCTGACCAAGATGACCGGGCACGGCTCATTCACCGGCGTGTGGCTGGGGTTCTTCGCACTGATCGGGTTTCTGATCGCGGCCGGCGCCGTCGTCTGGTCCGGCGTATCGATCGCGGCACCGTTCCTGATCGTGCTCGCCGCGTGGCGCGAGGGCAAGCGGCGTGCCGAGCCGCCGGCGTGGCTGGTCACGACTGCCGACACCGAGTGGGACGCGACGATCGATGAAACCACGATCGCGCGGGCGCTGGAGGCGCTGCGCATCCCGGCGATCACGCAGTACCTGAAAGCCGGTCTGAAGCTCCAGTTCATCACCCCGGCCCGCGTGGACGGGCGCGGCACGCATGCCGTGGTGAGGCTGCCTGCCGGTGTCACGGCGGACAAGATCGCCCGGCGCCGTGGCGACCTCGCCACGGGTCTGCACCGGGCGGCGAAGGAGGTGTGGCCGACCACCGGTGCTGAGGCCGGGATCATGGATCTGTGGATCGCTGACAAGGGCGCGCTGGCTGAGGGCGCTGGCGAGTACCCGCTGATCGGCGGCGGTCTGGTGGACGTGTTCAAGGGCGTCCCGGCCGGGAAGACGCTGCGCGGTGACGCGCTGGTCGCCCCGGTGATGGAGCGGAACACGATCACGGGCGGGATGCCGGGTCAGGGCAAGTCGAGCGCGGCGCGGGCGATCATGGTCGGCTGCGCGCTGGACCCGACCGCGGAACTGCGGATCTGGGTGCCGGACGTGAACTACGACTTCGAGGTGTTCAAGCCGCGCTGTTCGAGCTACATCATGGGCGCCGACGACGATTCCATGAAAGCTATCCGCGACCAGCTCGTGAACGTTCATGAAGAGGTCCAGCGGCGCGGCGAACTCCTGCTGCGGTACGAGGTGCCCTCGGTCACTCGTGAACTCGCCAGCGCGAGTGTCGGGCTGCATCCGCTGGTGTGTCTGCTGGAGGAGGCGCACGTGGCGATCCAGCACGGCACCTACGGCAAGGAGATCGCGCAACTGCTCGTGGACATTGTGAAGCTCGGTCGCAAGCGCGGCATTCACATGATCGTGTCCACGCAGGCGCCGACGAAGGACTCCATGCCGCGTGACGTGACCCGCAACTGCTCGAACGGGATCGCGTTCGCGGTCGGAGACCACGTCGCCAACGACGCCTTGTTGGGTCAGGGTGCCTACAGCGCCGGCCACCGGGCGACCGAGCTGATCCCCGGCACCGACAAGGGAACCGCCGTCGTAAAGGGCTTCACCGGGGAGCGGTCGGAGATGCTCCAGTGGTACTACCTCGACGTCGCGAAGGGCCACGACCAGGTCACGCCGCTGATCAAGCGGTCGCTGGACGCGATCGCCAAGCTCGGCAAGACCGTCCCGGACTCCCGCCCAGTGCAGATCGAGACCCGCGATCTGCTCGCCGACCTAGACGAAGTCCTCGGCGACGACCCTCGCCCGATCGCGGACGTGCCCGCGCTGCTCAAGCGGCACGCGCCGACCTGGACGCCGTACCAGGGCCTGACCGGCAAGGCGCTGCGCGAGCTGTTGGAGCGCGAGCACGGCATCAAGGTCCCATCGACCGGGAACCGCTATCCGCTCGACCCGGTCACCATACGTGACGCGATCGTGCGGCGCGAGCAGGCCGCCGACGACGCGGAGGAGAGCGGACACGACGCCGGCGACCTGGCGAGTTAGCCCACTCTCGGGGCCGGAAACTGCCTAGAACCGGCTGTGACCAGCGGTCTCCGGCCCCCGGTTAACTCGGCTCATTCGCTAACTTTCCGCAGGTCACGCCCACATTAGCCCTGCCGGACGGTCGGAGTTAGGAACCTAACCCGATCACCGGCACCTAACCACCCAACCTCACCGAACCAGGCAGACCGGATCACGGCCACTGCCTCGGCTCGCCATACTCTCAACCGACTACAGAAAGTGACGGCAATGTCTGATCCTGTCCACGCGGTACTCATCGGTGGGCCCGGGCTGATCCTCACCCCGACCGCCGCGATCGCCGACGCAGCCGGCAAGGCCGACGCCCTCAGCCGCCCCGAACGGATCGCCGTCCTGGTCGTCGCCGGGCTACTGCTGACCGGGCTGTACCTGCTCGCCTGCGCGGTCTGGCCGTACGCCAACTGCGACCGCTGCGACGGGTCCGGCAAGTCCCGGTCGCCGTCCGGCAAGAAGTTCCGCAACTGCCCCCGCTGCAAGGGTGCCGGACGCCGCGAGCGCCTCGGGCGGCGCCTGCTCAATCACACCAACAAGACCCGCTGACGAGAGGAGGGCACTGTGCCTGCATCCATCGAGCACCCTACCGACGGTCTGCATGTCGTGTCACTTTGCGCCGGGATCGGCGGCATTGACCTCGCGTTCCACCGTGCCGGCATCCCGGCCCGGGCTGCTGTCGAGATCGATCCGTTTGCCCGCGGTGTGCTGGCTGACCGTTTCCCCGAGACCGTGCTGTTTGACGACCTGACGAAGGTGACTGCTGATGACCTCACCGCAGCTGGAGTTGTTCCAAACCGCACCGTCCTCACTGCCGGCTGGCCCTGCAAGGGCAACTCTGTGGCAGGTCGTCGTGGCGGCCTGGGTGATGCACAGTCGGGCCTGTGGGTGCACGTCGCGCGACTGCTGGCTGAGCTACGTCCCCGTTGGTTTGTTGGCGAAAACGTCCCTGGCCTTCTCTCCGTCAACCACGGCCGCGACTTCGCCGTCATCGCCGGGGACCTGGCCGAGCTCGGGATGGAGTTCTGCTGGCGGGTACTGGACGCTTCGTACTTCGGAGTCCCCCAGCGGCGCCGCCGCCTCGTCCTTGCTGGACATCTTGGAGAGCTGCGGGGAGCACCTGCACAAGTACTCCTTGAGCCCGCAAGCAGCCTCAGGGATCCTGCGCCGAGCCGCCCGCCGGCGCCGGACCCTGCCCGGACCGTTAGCGGCAGCGCTGGAACATCTCGCAGCGAGCACGACACAGGACTGAGCTACGTCGCCGAGCAGGCCTCGACGCTGCAGGCTGCCGGTGACGGGCGCGGTGACCGGCTGGACGCCGAAATGGCCGCGGGCGGGCAGCTCATCGTCTACAGCGACGGCACCGTACGCCGTCTGACCCCGATGGAGTGCGAACGGCTGCAAGGGCTGCCGGACGGCTGGACCGCCATCAGCAATGACCGCCGCCAGGCCGACTCGCACCGGTTCCGGCAGCTCGGCAACAGCGTCGCTGTCCCGGTCTTCGAATGGCTCGCCAACCGCATCGCCGCCACCGACACCGCCGGTACCGCGGTCACGTTGACGATGGGAGCGGCGGCATGAGCACGGCACTGGACCGCGTCACGCTGCACCCGGCCGCGGCCCGGTGGATCGAGCTGTGGAACGGGCAGCAGGCGCTCGGCTGGGACTGCCACGGCACGCCGGTGTTCCGCTTCCGGTGGGCTCCCGCGGGGCTCGCCACCCGCCGTCAGTTGCGGGCGATGCAGATGTGTCCGGGCGGGCAGGAGCCGTACGCGCTGTTGGTTTGGCGCAACGGGATGCGGTGGGCGTGGCTGTACCGGCTCGATCTCGCTAGGCAGTCCCGCGTGGCGTCGCCGGCGCAGCTGAACGCGCTGGACAAGGCGATGCGGGCACGCCGGACATGCGGACTCTGCAAGGCCGTCACGAGCTACTGCATCCCGACCTCTGACGGTCGGTGCGTGGACTGCATCGACGCGGCCAACTACCCGCACGCCGCCTGACCCCCGAACGCCTGCACTCGAGAGGAGATCTCCGATGAACGCCCTGCTGACCGCCGCGCTCGCGGCGAGCGAGCGTGGCTGGCACGTGTTTCCGCTCCAACCCAATGGCAAGCACCCCGCGGTCAAGGACTGGGAGAACCGTGCCACCACCAACGCAGGCCGGATACAACGGTGCTGGTCGGCAGGTCCATACGGCGTAGGCATCGCCTGCGGGCCATCCGGCCTTGTGGTGGTCGACCTCGACAAGGCCAAGCCGGGACAAGTAACGCCCGAGGCATGGCGTCAGCCGGGCATTACATCTGGTGCGGATGTGCTCGCATCCCTTGCAGACAAGGCCGGACAGCCCTACCCCTGCACCACCCACACCGTCCGGACCGGCCGCGCGGGCGAACACCTGTACTTCACCGCGCCGGTCGGGACCGAGCTGCGCAACACTCAAGGCCGGTTGGGATGGCTCGTCGACACCAGAGCACACGGCGGGTACGTCGTCGGTGCGGGCTCTCTGGTCGATGGACGCCTCTACACCACCGTCCATAACGCACAAGCCCTAGACCTTCCCCGATGGCTTCTGGCGGCACTGACGCCCGCGCCGCCGCCCCAGCAGCAGGAGTTACCGGTGCAGCTGCACGCTGGCCGCCAGTCCGGCTACCTCGCGGCAGCGATTCGTGCGGAGACGGAGCGGGTGACGACGGCTGTTGAGGGTCAGCGCAACCACGTTCTCTACACAGCAGCCGTCGCGTTGGGTCAGTTGGTTGCAGGTGGCGCGCTGTCGGAGGCCGACGTCCGTGCGGCACTGACCGATGCGGCCGCAAGCCAGATCGCGGCCGGCGCCTACACCCTGTTGGAGGCCGACAAAACCATCAGCTCTGGACTCCGGGGCGGGGCCAAGCGACCGAGGAAGGTGGCTGCCTGATGACCGCGGCCAGCAGCGGCCACCTCGACCGTTTCGGACAGGTGATCTACCCCGAATGGCCACCACCTCTCGAACCCCCGGACGACCCGCGGGCCGAACCGTCGCGGCCGACCCACGTCGACCCGTTCGCGAACGCGTGGACCGCGGATCGGCTCATGGCCGAAGAGTTCGCCCCGCCGCGATGGGCCGTGCCCGGGCTTATCCCTGAAGGGCTCTCACTGCTGGCCGGTGCACCCAAGGCGGGCAAGTCGTGGCTGTCGCTCAACCTCGCCCTGGGCATCGCGGCCGGGACACCTGTTCTCGGGGAGGTGTCGGTTGATCCCGGAGAGGTGCTGTACCTCGCTCTCGAAGACACTCCGCGGCGGCTCCAGAGCCGAATGGGCAAGATCCTGGGCGATCGTCCCGCCCCGGCCGGGCTGACCTTGCTGACCGAGTTCCCCACCCTGCCCGCGGGCGGTGCGAACGCGATTCGCGGTTGGCTCAGTGGCCGGCGCAACGCGCGCATGGTCGTGATCGACGTGTTCGCCAAGATCCGCGGCGCCAGCCCGACAGGGGTCAATCCCTATGACGCCGACTATGCCGCGATGGGCCGGGCCAAGCGGATCGCCGACGACTACGGCATCGCCGTCGTGCTGGTGCACCACCTGCGCAAGATGGGCGCCGACGACTTCACCGCAGAACTGTCCGGCACCAACGGCATCGTGGGCGCGGCCGACACGATCATGGCGCTCAAGCGGCCCCGCGGTGAGGCAGACGGCGTCTTGCACATCACCGGACGCGATGTGGACGAAGCCGAACGCGCGATGCGGTTCGACCCCGACACCGGCACCTGGTCGCTGCTTGCCGGTGCAGCAGTCGACCACACCTTGCACCACAGCCGCGCGGCCATCCTCGCGTACGTCCGGCAGGCTCCCGGAGCCACACCGAAGGCCATCTCCGACGCGCTCGGAGGCGACCGCGAGTCCGTCCGCAAGACGTGCGGGCGTATGGCCGACGACGGCCAACTCAGACGCCGCGACGGCGGCCGGTACTACCCACCCGACACCGCGACTGTCCCAGCTGTCCCAGAGTCCCAGAACCCCGCGTGACCTGCGCATACACCTGGGACAGGCATACGGAGGTCCTGTCCCAGGTGTCCCAGCAATCCGACCAGATCCGCAGTTCCACCGAAGGAGTCGCACCCGTGGCAACGGTCACCCCGATCAAGCGGACGCACCTCACCATCCCCGAGCTGTGCGCCGAGCTGGGCATCGCTCGATCGACCTTCTACGACTGGCGCGCGGCGAAGAAGGCGCCCCGCTGCATCAAGCTCCCCAACGGCGATATTCGCATCCGCCGTACCGACTTCGACAACTGGCTTCAGAGTCTGGAGGACGCCGCGTGACAAGCAGCATCGAAATGAAGCTCTCCTACGACGTCAGGACCTTCAAAACCGAGGTCTACAAGGGCAAGCGGACCACCAGCTACCGAGTGCGCTGGTCGGTGGCAGGAGTCCGTTTCAAGGAGACGTTCGCCACCAAGAAGCTCGCTGAATCGTTCCTGGCCAAGCTGACTACCGCGGCACGGGAGGGAACCGCGTTCGACGTAGCGTCCGGCCTGCCGTTGCCGATGGCCAAGGATCTGCACCGGCGCAGTTGGTACCGGCATGCCTGTGAGTACGTGGACCTGAAGTGGCCGCGCATCTCACCGGGGCATCGGCGGGGGATCTCCGAGACGCTGACTCAGGCCACGTTCGCGCTACTTACCACCGACCGCGGCAGGCCAGCCGACGCCGCGATCCGGGTAGCTCTTCACAGCTGGGCGTTCAGTCGAGCCAACCGAGGTGGCCTGGACATCGCGGACGCAGACCCGCCGGCAGGGATCGCGCCCGTGATTCGTTGGCTCGAATCGAACACCGCGGATCTCTCAGAGTTCGCCGACAGCGCCGTCGTCCGGCGCGTGCTGAACCAGCTCGCCCTTCGGCAGGATGGCAAGGCCACCTCGGCTAGCACGATCGCCCGACGACGAGCGACGTTCCACGGCGCATTGCAGTACGGCGTCGAGCTGAAGTACTTCGTCGTGAACCCAATGGAGTCGATCAGCTGGGCGGCGCCACGCCAAGACGACGAGGTGGACCGCCGCGTCCTGGCCAACCCCACGCAGATCAAGTCGCTGCTCGGAGCAGTGAGGACGATCTACCCGTCGCTCGAAGCGTTCTACGGCGGCATGTACTACGCCGCGATGCGGCCAGCTGAAGTTCGGCACCTCGCAAGGCACCACCTGCACTTGCCCGACGACGAGAGCGAGTGGGGTGAGCTGCTGCTAGACGGCTCAACGCAGCAGACCGGACAAGCCTGGAGCGACACCGGCGCCGTTCGAGAGGACCGCCCACTGAAGCATCGTTCGGAACGCAGCACGCGGGCTGTCCCGATATACCCGGAGTACTGCGCACTGCTGCGCCGGCATCTGGAGCTGTTCGGCACCGGGCCAGATGGGCGGCTGTTCGTGACTCGCACCGGCCCGTTTGGGCACGTGGTGCCGCTGGTGGAGTACAGCAACCCCGTCCACCCGAACACCTCAACGCGCTTCTGGGACAAGGCGCGCAAGAAGGCTCTGAGCGAAGAGCAGTACGCCTCACCGCTGGCACGGCGGCCGTACGACCTGCGGCACGCCGGGGTCAGTCTCTGGCTCAACGCAGGAGTCCCAGCCACGCAGGTAGCGGAGTGGGCCGGGCACAGCGTCAAGGTGCTGCTCCAGGTCTACGCGGGATGCATCGATGGCCAGGACGAGGCGGCGAGGCGACGCATAGCCGCGGCGCTGGCTGGAGACGCCGCCTGAAACTTTGGCACGTATATGGCACAGACAGCCGTAGATCCCCGTAGCTGGCCGGACACAGCCGGACACTGACACCCCCACATGACGATGGCCCCTGGTCTGCGTTTCCGCAGGTCAGGGGCCATTTTCACGCTTACGAGAAGCTGGTGGCGGGTGCAGGGTTCGAACCTGCGTAGGCATACGCCGACAGATTTACAGTCTGCTCCCTTTGGCCGCTCGGGCAACCCGCCAGGGTGCTGCCGGTTCGTGAACCGGCGTGGGAGACGATACAACAGGTAGTGGCCCTGACAGCAAATCGGAAAGGATGTGCCCATGGCTTCGGAGTCCTCCTTCGACATCGTGAACAAGGTGGACCGTCAGGAGGTGGACAACGCCGTGAACCAGGCGGCGAAGGAGATCAGCCAGCGGTTCGACTTCAAGAACGTGGACGCCGGGATCAAGTGGTCCGGTGAGGCGATCGACATGCAGGCGAGCACCGAGGAGCGGGTGAACGCCGTCCTGGACGTGTTCAAGGACAAGCTGGTCAAGCGGCAGATCTCGCTCAAGGGGCTGGAGGCCGACGAGCCGAAGCTGTCCGGGAAGATCTACAAGATCAACGCCACGATCGACGCCGGCATCACCCAGGAGAACGCGAAGAAGCTGTCCAAGCTGATCCGCGACGAGGGCCCGAAGGGTGTCAAGGCCCAGATCCAGGGCGAGGAGCTGCGTGTCTCCAGCAAGAGCCGCGACGATCTGCAGGCGGTCCAGGCGCTGATCAAGGGCCAGGACCTCGACTTCGCCGTCCAGTTCGTCAACTACCGCTGATCCGCTCCTGGTGAGCAGACAACGACCCGTCAGCTGAGGTCGTGGAGCAGGAAGTGCAGCTGGATGCCGCCGGCCTGGTCGGTCCACAGGCCGACGGCGTCCAGTACGGCGGCTGACACCAGCCTGGCCTCTCTCACCAGCCCCGGATGATGGTCGAACGACTCCCACGGCAAGACCGGGAACCCGTGGAGTTCGCCGTACTGGCGCACTGTGTCCATGTCGCCGACCGCGCTGCGCGGTAGCGAGTCGTTGGCCCACGACCAGAGCCAAGTCGACTCGGACAAGCTCACGGTGCCGATCAGGGTGAGCCGCGCACGGCAGAACTCGGCACCCGCCCGCGACCAGGTGATGGCGCCCTGCTCGAGATCCCAGGAGTACTGCGCGTCCTCGCCGAGTCGCCCGATCAGGCGCTCCTGACGCTCGGCGGCACGGTGATGAGCCGCGTCTACGACGGCCTGCCAGTCAGCATGATCGTGTTCCACCCGAGCGATCGTTCCAGCCCGCGAGGGCACCGGCGGTAATCGGTCGCGGGTGGGCTGGTTGGCGGGCATGCTGGCGGGTGTGGGTGAGACGTTGATGCGGAAGTGGTTGCTGGCGGATTTCGGGCTCGAGGTGGTGGAACTCACACCGGTCGTGCACGGCGCGGACGTCGCGGCGCAGGTGTGGCGGGCGACCACGGCGACCAACACGTACGCCGTCAAGTGGAGCGGCGCGGGCACGAACACGGGGCATCAGATCGCGGCGTACCTGGCTGACAGCGGGCTGCCCGGCGTACTGGAGTTGATCCGGACGTCCGAGGGCGGGCTGTGGAGTGTGCACGCGAAGAAGCGGTTGACGATCACGCCGTGGATCGACGGTCCCCGGGCGGCTGAGTCCGGGCTGACGGACGAGCAGTGGTCGGTGTACGGCGTACTGCTGCGGCGGGTGCACGACGCGGAGCCGCCGCCTCGGCTGCGGGACGCGCTGCCGAGACACAGTCATATCGACGCGCGTACGCCGGCGATTGCGGAGGAGGTCCGTACGCGGCTCGAGACCCCCGAGGGCGAGGTCGAGGAGGAGCTCGCGGCGGTGTGGAAGCAGTACGAGCACGTGATCGCAGACCTGCTCACCAACCGGCCGCCCGCGCCGGACGGCCCGCGGGTCGTCTGCCACGGCGACCCGCATCTCGGCAACGTACTGGTCAACGACGGGCTGCATCTGATCGACTGGGACGATGTCATCTACGCGGCCCGTGAGCAGGACCTGATGTTCATGCTCGGCGGCATGGGCGATGTCGGCCCCACGACTCCCGCGCAGCGGGATGCTTTCCTGGCCGGCTACGGACCGCACACGCTCGATCAGGACGCTGTCCACTACTACCGCCACGTCCGGGCGTACGAGGACGTCGTCGGCTGGTCCCATCAGGCCATCACCGGCCCCGACGAGGCCGACGCCCTGCAGGTGACCAAGGGCATCCTCGCCGAGGGGCTAGCAGCGCTAGCAGTTTCCGCTGCCCCTCGAGAGATGCGGTGACGGGTGATCGGCGAGGTCCACCTGCAGTGGCTGAGGCCGACGAATGGCAGGCACGCCGCTGAGGCGTCAGGCGTGGCGGAGCCAGATGTTGGGTTCGACGTAGATGCCGGTGTCGGCGTCGCGATCGATGGCGAGGGTCGTCAGCCCGTCCGGGATCGTGTACGTGCCGGTGGACGGGAAGAGCATCTTGGTCCACTTCTCCCAGTCCTCGACGGTGCCGGTCATGGTTTGCGAAGCGGGAGCGGGCGCGAGGAGGGTGGCGCCCAGGCGGACGTGGGTGCGAAGCCATGGGTCGAGCGGGAGACCGTCCTCACGCGTCCAGGTCATGAACGTCTCGATGGGGGTCAGCGGGTAGCGCGACTTCAGGGTCGGGCGTACGGGGGCGATCACCTGGCCCAGGCCCTTGTCGACCGCGCGGTCGCGGATCGCGGTGATCACCCGGCCGGCGTGCCCACGGCCCTGTTCGTCGGACCGTACGGCGGCTGCCATCAGGACGAACGTGTTGGGTACGACGCCTTCCTCGTACGACGTCACCGCGCGCCCCAGCGAATCGGTGAACCCACCAGGAAGATCGGCCACTGTGCCGTCCCACGCGATCGGTACGCCCCAGCATCCCGCGATCAGCCGATCCTCGGCGACGAGGTAGTACTCCCAGTCGCGGAAGTACTCCACCCGCCGCTCCCGGTACGGCGTCACGCCCTCGTCGTGGAAGATGAACTCCGGCCACTCCTCGATGAACCGCTGCTCGGCCTCTTTGTCGTACTGCGGGCCATCGGCGACCGGGATCAACTCATACATGCGCTGAAACCTAGTCGCCGTGCAACGTTTTCCGCAGCTGCATTTTCCGTGTTCCGGAAACAGTTTCTCCCGCGGCCTGGCGCACCGACCGGGGTGACGCGCCCAGCTCCCGGCGGCAGGTCTTGTTGAACGCCTGCAGGTCGGAGATCCCGACGGAAGCGGCGATCGCGGGAATCGACAGCGTCGACGAGATCAGCAGATGCCGGGCCCGCGCCATCCGGCGCCGGCGGAGGTACGCGATGACGGTTGTCCCGGTCTCCTCCTGGAACAGGCGGGTCAGATGGTTGTGCGAGACGCCGGCCAGCCGGGCCAGGTCGGGTACGACGAGCGGCTGGGCGAGGTTGGCCTCGATGTACGAGATCGCGGCGGCCACCGCCGGATGGCCGGCCTCGGTGGTGGGCGGCGTCAGCTCGGCGATCCGCCACAGTGCCGTCCACACCTCCGCGGTCGTGCGGGCCGAACCGGACGGGGACGACTCGATCGCGGATCGCAGCAGGCCGGACAGCAGCGGTGCGGCCGCGCCGGCATCCTGTACGGCGGGAACGTACGACGGATCGCCCGCGACGACCGGCCGGAAATGCGCGTAAAGGTGCTCGGAACGCCCGCGGTAGTCGAACTGCACCTGGGTCCCCGCCGGCGTCAGCGAGACGTAGCCGGGTGCCACGGAATACGTCGTACCGAGCAGTGTCAGCTCGGCCGAGTAGTTGAAGAGGTGCAGCTGCCAGAGGTCCGGCAGCCGGAACCTGTCCCGTAGCCCGCGGACGCCGTGGATCCCCGCGCCGGCGTTCACCACCTCCGGCGGTTGCGCGAGATGCAACTCGATCATGGTGAGAAATTACCAGCAGTGGTGAACACAACCAACGCGAGGGAACGGCGTTCTTGCCTAGCCTGGTGGAGTAGCAACCACTACCCACCATGGGAGTCTCCATGCCCCATCCGCATCGCAAGCACTTGCTCACCTCGGTACAGATGGCACATTTCGTGGCCACCGGCGCGCTCCGGATGGACGCCGTCGTACCGGACGACATGAACCAGCAGGCGATCGAGGTCCTGAAAGCCGGCATTCCGGGCGTTCCGTACGGCACCCCGCTGTCGGAGGCGTTCGTGGACAGCGAGTTCGTCGAGCGGCTGGTGCAGCTGCCCGAGGTGGCCGGCGCGATCCACAGCCTGGTCGGCCCGGAGCCGACCGTCGACCACCACGCGGTCCACATCCGCAAGGCCCACGAGGGCGAGGCGCAGAACCTGCACGGTGACGCGATCATCGACGTCCGTACCGACGCCTTCGACGTGCAGCTCATGTACTACCCGCAGGACGTGACGCTCGAGATGGGCGGCACGCTCAGCGTTCCCGGCAGCCACCTGCGCCGGACCAACGAGTCCGACACCGGGCGGTACCAGAACCTGCGCGGTCAGACCCGTCTGGTCTGCCCGGCCGGCACCGTCCAGCTCCTGCACCACGGCATCTGGCACGGCGGCCGCAAGAACGACAGCGATCTCGACCGCTACATGTTCAAGATCCGGTTCAACCCGACCGTCCGCCAGGTGCGGCTCTGGAACACCGACGACCTGTACGACGACGCGGTCGCGGCCGAACTGGAGCAGAACTTCCCCTGGTACGAGAACGCCACCGGCAGGTTGGAGAAGTACAACCGCATCATGCTGTGGCGCGCGATCAGCGGCGACGACACCTACGACCCGAACTACTGGGTCACCCGGGTCTCGAACCGTCCGCAGCGCGTGGTGACCGACCGCGCCAACAACCCGCACACCAAGGTCAAGAGGGAGATGGTATGACCGCCACCGCAGAGACCCCGCTGCAGACAGGACTTCGCCAGCAGGTGCTGGTCCTCTACCTGGCCTCCTCGGCGCTGGACGCGCGCGTGGTCGGCTGGTCGACGTACGACGGCACAGGCGAGACGCACCCCACGACGGGTGACAGCGATGTGCCGCCGTACGAGACCGGGCTGGACGCGCTCAAGGACGGGTGGCGCCTCTTCCAGGCGTCCCAGCTGAACCCGCCGTACCCGGGTCACGAGTACGACGTGTCCTTCCTCAAGCACGAGTTCTTCTTCGAGAAGATCGTCTAGACCGGCAGGACGCACACCGGCTTCGGCCAACCGGCCGGCTCGCCCACCTGGGTGAGCCGGCCGTCGGCGATGGTGAACGTCGCGATCTGGTCGGAGCGCTCGTTCGCGGCGTACAGCGTTTTCCCGTCGTTGCCGAAGGCAAGGTGCCGCGGCCAGTCCCCGCCGGAGGAGATGGTCTGCACCAGTTCGACCGACAGCCCGTCGGCGGCGGTCTCGAACACCGCGACGGTGTTGTCGCCACGGTTCGATCCGTACAGGAACCGGCCGTCGGCGGAGATCAGCAGCTCGGCCGGGAAGTTCTCGCCGGGCGAGTCGGCCGGACGGGTCGAGGCGGTCTGCACGACCTGCAGCTTCCCATCGGAGTAGCTGCAGACGGTGAGCGTCGAGTCGAGCTCGTTGATCACGTACGCCGCGTCCGCCGTCGGGTGGAACACCATGTGCCGCGGACCGGCGCCGGGGTGGATGCGCAGCTGGTCGACCTCGTGCAGCACACCGTCCTCGCCCAGCATCGACGAGTAGACCGTGTCGGAGCCGAGGTCGATGTCGAACACGTACGCACCAGCCGGGTCGAACGCGATCTGGTGCGCGTGCGGCCCCTCCTGACGCTCCGCGTTCGGTCCGGTCCCGGAGCGCTGCACGAAGTACGCGCGCTCGCCCAGCGAACCGTCCTCCTTCAGAGGGTGGACGGCAACGGACCCGGATGTGTAGTTCGCCGACAGCAGGTACCGGCCGGACGGGTCGATGTCCACGTGGCACGGGTGTACACCGCCGGTCGGCTGCTGGTTGAGCAGCTCGAGCCCGCCGTCCGGCTGGACGGCGAACGCCGCGACGCTGCCGTTGTCCAGCTCGTCGGTGGAGTAGAGGAACCGCCCGTCCGCGGAAATGACCAGGAACGACGGGTCGGCGATCGTTGCCACCGTCGCGATTCCGTCCAGCGGACCGAACGCGATCCCGTCCCCGCCACCGGCCTGACTGGTGTAGCTCCCGACATAGATCCGCTCAGAAGTCATGGCCCATACCCTGCCAGGTCAGGAGCCTACGGGCACACCCCTGTCCAGACCGTAGAGCGCCGAGCCCCAGCCGAGGTCGGCGACGAGGAGCTGCCATCCCAACCGTCGGTACAGGCGCGGTGCCGGACGGTCGTCGGCTACGTCACCTCGCCTAGCCTAAGGCGCATGGACACGAAGGGGCTGCTGCAGCGAATCGGGATCGACAGGTACGACGGTCCGCCGCGGCTGGAGGCGTTGACGCAGCTGCACGCGGCGTTCGTGGACCAAGTGCCGTACGAGACCGTGCAGTACCAGCTCACACCGGGTGGTCCGCTGGAACCGGAGGACGTGGCGAAGCGGATCATCGCGCGGGAGACCGGCGGGTACTGCTTTCAGCTGAACGGGACTTTGGCGCTGCTGCTGACCGAGCTCGGGTACCGCGTCGAGATGCACCGTGGCGGCGTACAGACCGTCAATCGCCCCGGCGACATCGACGGCAGCCACCTGGTGCTGACTGTCAGCGGGCTGGCCGAGGACCCCGAGCGCCTCTGGCTCGTCGACGCCGGCCTCGGCGACGGTCTGCGCTACCCGATGCCGCTGGAGACCGGCGAGATGGAGCAGTACCCGTTCACGTTGCGGCTCCGCCCGTCCGAGAAGACCGACGGCTGGCGGCTCGACCACGATCCGCGCGCGAGCCTGATCGGCATGGACTTCGAGTCGGCCCCGGTCACCCTCGATGCGTTCGCAGCCCAGCATGCGGCGCTTTCCGCCGACCCCGCGTCCCCGTTCGTACGGTTGGCGTCCGCGTTCCGCCGGACGCCGGAAAGCGTTGTCGTACTGCGTTCCGTCGGCCTGAGCGAAACGTTTTCCGACCGCGTCGACAGCACGCTGATCGAGAACCCCACGGACTACTTCACCGCGCTCGCGGACGTTTTCCGGCTGCCGCTCCCGCACTACTCCGCCGCCGACCGCGACACCCTGTGGCGCCGCGTCTGGTCGCAGTACGAGGACTTCCAGGCGCGGGCTACTTCGTCGTGAGGCTCACGATGACGGCGTCGCCTTCGGCGTACGTCAAGGTGGCGATGTGCAGTGGGCCGCCCTGCTCGCTCCAGCTGACCGCGGCGAGGCCGCCGGCCACACCCCCGGCACTGCCGCCACCGCTGCGGCTGACGTCGCTACCGTTCCTGCTCAAGGAGATGTACCCCTTCGAGTCGGTGAGCTTGAGCGTGCCGTCCGCCACCGTCGCCGTGAACTTGGCCCCCTTGAGGTTGATGACGGCCTTCTTGCGGATCATCACCTCACAGAGGCCGTCGACACAGGCCTGGTAGTTCTGCCCGTCCTTGGCCGCGGGCACCGCGGCGCTGCTCGGCGTACCGGCGGGCGCACCAGGCGTCGGTGTCCCGCTCTTGCCGGACCCGCCGCAGGCGACCAAGGCGAACAACAGCACCAGCCCGGCGATTCCTCGTGTGATCACCCGTCAGACGCTACCGAGCGAAGCGACGACCGCTTCGGCTGTGACCGGAACCTGTCAGGTCGCGAGCGCGAACATGATGCTCGGGAGGACCGAGAGTACGGCGGCCACCGCGGTGCAGAGGGAGATCATCGTGACGGCCGGGGTCTCGATGTCCACCGAGAACGGATCGTCGGCGGGCAGGCGGAAGAGTTCCGCGACCCAGCGGAGGTAGACGGCGAGGCCGATCATGACGTTCACGGCCATGACAATCGCGAGCCAGCCGAGGTGCGCGTCGATGACGGCCTGGAAGGCGGCGAACTTGGTGAACAGGCCCGCGAGACCCGGCGGCAGGCCGGCCAGGACCACCAGGAAGAAGATGAGGGCCGCGGCCAGACCGGGTTCGGAGCGGACCATGCCGCGGTAGTCGGTCAGGAGTCCGCCCGGGCGATGCCGCTGGACGACGGCGACCGCTCCGAAAGCGCCGAGCGTGACCACGACGTACGCCGCCAGGTATCCGACGACGGCCTGCGCGTCCCCCGCGGCCAACGGTGCGAGCAGGAACCCGACCTGCCCGATCGACGACCAGGCGAGCAGCCGGACCGCCTCGACCTGACGCAGCGCGGCCAAGTTCCCGACCGTCATCGTCACAGCCGCAAGGATCGCGACCGCCGTACGCAACTGTGAACCGGTCGGCGCGATCCCGGACGTCACCAGCACGAGCAACCCGGCCACACCAGCGGACTTCGACACCACCGCGAGGAACGTGGTCACCTCGATCGGCGCACCGACGTACGTGTCCGGCAACCACGCGTGGAACGGCACCGCCGCGATCTTGAACGCGAAGCCGACGATCACGAACAGCCCGGCCGCGAACGCCACCCGCGCGAGATCCGGATCCAGTCCGGTCAGCCGGTTCGCGATCGTGGACAGGTACAGCGACCCGGTCACGCCGTACAGGTAGGAAACCCCGAACAGCATCACGGCCGTCGACAGCACCGACACGAGGAACGCCTTCATCGCGCCCTCGGACCCACGCCGGTCCCGCCGCAGCGCGACCATCGCGAAGCTCGGCAGCGACACCACCTCGAGGGCGATCACCAGCGTCGCCAGATCCCGCGCACCGGCCAGCACGGTCGCACCGGTCAACGCGCTCAGCAGCAGGAAGTGGTACTCCCCGATCGGCACGTCCGCCGCCAGCAAGCGGTACGCCGAGAGTCCGACGACGCCGAGCCCGCCGATCAGAAGCACCGCCCACAACCCGGCCGTCAACGGTTCGAAGACCAGGCTGCACTGCGCCGGTCCCTCGACCGCGGGCCGGCAGAACGCGGGCTTGAAGTCGTCCCGATGCGCCCACACGAACACGAGCCCGAACAGGATCACCACACTGGTCAGCAGAGTGACGACGGTGTGCCGAAGCTCGGCCGAGGCACTCTTCCAGAAGCTGTCGACCAGCAGTACGGCGACCGCGCCGATCGCCAGCACCAGCGGTACTGCGATCGCCTGCCAATCGGTCCAGGTCAGGGTCAGGGTCATAGAGCACCCCATTGCTGCAGGAGGAGACCGGGCCAGACGCCGAGCAGCACGGTCAACGTGATCAGCGGGGCCCAGGTGACCAGCTCGATGCGGCTGAGATCGACCGCGAACGCGGCCGGCGGGTTCTCGGCCGGATCGCCCTGGCACAGGTTGCGGACCAGCCGCAGGAAATACGCGGCGGTCAGCACCGTTCCGAGTCCGGCGATCACCATGAACACCAGGAACGTTGTCCGCGGCAACCACGGCGCCGGGTGGTACGCGCCGAGCAGGACCAGCATCTCGCCCCAGAACCCGGCCAGCCCCGGCAGCCCGAGCGACGCGAGACACGCGAACGTCAGCAGCGCGGCGATCCGCGGCAGCCGGGCGTACAGCGCCCGCCCGATCGTCCGCAGGTCGCTGGTGTCGTGACGGTCCTTGATCGCACCGGCCAGGAAGAACAGCAGCCCGGTGATCAGCCCGTGCGCGATGTTCGCGAACAGCGCGCCGCGCAGACCGGCCGGCGAGAGCGTCGAGATCCCGAGCCCGATGAACCCCATGTGCCCGACGCTCGAATACGCGATCAGCCGCTTCACGTCGGTCTGCGCGAGGCAGGCCAGCGAGCCCGCGACGATCGCGACCGTCGAGAACGCCCCGAGGTACGGCGCGATCGTCGCCGTCGCGTCCGGCAGCACCGGCACCAGGATCCGGATCATGCCGTACGTCCCCAGCTTCAGCAGTACGCCGGCCAGCAGCACCGAACCGACCGTCGGCGCCTTCGCGTGCGCGTCCGGCAACCAGATGTGCAGCGGCCAGAGCGGCACCTTCACCGCCAGCCCGATCGCGATCAGCAGCGCCGCGGCCAACGGGATCCCGTGTCCGCCGGCGACCGGCGAACTGGTCAGCTCGACGATGTCGAGCGTGCCCGCCACCCGCTGCACCAGCAGAAATCCGAGCAGCATCAGCGCGGACCCGAACACGGTCATCAGTACGAAAGTGTTCGCGGCGCGTTTCCGCCCGGCCGGGTCGTGGTGGTCGCCCCAGATGTCGATGACCAGCCACATCGGGATCAGCACGATCTCGAAGCAGACGAAGAACAGCACCAGGTCCAGCGCCGAGAACGTCCCGATCACGCCGGCCTCGATGACCAGCAGCAGCGCGATCAGGGAACGGGTCCGGCCGATCCGCGGTGTGATCTTCAGCGAGTACAGGCAGCACAGGAAGGTCAGTAGCGCGGTGAGCACGATCAGCGGCACCGAGATCGAGTCGACGCCGAGGTGGAACCGGACGCCGAGCGAAGGGATCCACGCGACGTCGATCTCGGTCGCGGGTGCGTCCTGCGGCCCGTACGCGAACCAGCCGCCGTTCTGCGGCCAGAGCAGCACCGACCCGACCAGCACGAGCCCGGAAATCACCGATCCGTACGCCGCCGCCAACCGGTCCCCGATCGCCGCGGGGATCGACCACAGCGCGCCCGCGGCCAGGAGCGGCAACACGAGGATCGCCAGCAGGATTGCGTTCACGAGCCGATCACCCCCGCCAGCACGGCCAGCGCGACCACGCCGATGACGGCCGCGGTGAGATAGGTCTGAACGTTCCCGGTCTGCAGCCGCCGGAGCCCTTGCGACGCGAGCATCCCAGTCCGGCCGACCGCGCGTACATAAGCCCCGATGACATCGCGATCGCCCGCCACCGTCAGCTTCGCCAGCCACTTCACGGGCACGACGACCAGACCGTGGTACGCCGGATCGACGCCGAACTCACGCTCCAGCAGGATCGGCCGCGGATCTGCCCCACGCCGCCACAGCGAGTACGCCGGGAGCGCGCCGAGCAGCACGAGCGCGGTCGAGATCAGCCCGATCGCCCAGTTGAGATGCACGCCGTCGGCGTACCCGAGCGCGATCGCGGCGACCGCGAGGAGAACGAGCGGCGCCAGCATCACCCAGGGCGCGTCGCGGAGCTTGGAGCTGTCGGGATCGTCGAGGTCGGCCGCCGCGTCGCCGTCCTCGAACGCGCCGATGCCGCCGGCGAGCGCCGGCGTACGGAAGAAGGTCCACAGCCACAACCGCAGGCAGTAGAACGCCGTCAACGCAGCCGTCAGGCAGACCGAGACCAGCACCACCCAGCCGACGCCCGACCCGTCGTGAGCCTTCTCCCAGGCGGCTTCGATCACCGTGTCCTTGGAGAAGAACCCGGCGAACCCGGGCACGCCGGCCAACGCCGCGAGACCGACCGTCATCGTCAGGAACGTGACCTGCAGTGCTTTCCGCAACTTTCCGCGGCGCGTGTACCGACGCAGTACGACGAGGGCCGCGCTGCCGACCTGGTGCAGGAGCACGCCGGCGCAGAGGAACAGCAGGCCCTTGAACGCGGCATGCGTGACGAGGTGGAAGAGCGCCGCGTGCCGGCCGTCCGCCGTACCGAGGGACAACGCGGAGAACATGATCGCGAGCTGGCTCACCGTCGACCAGGCGAGGACCCGTTTCACCTCGACCGCCGCGGACGCGCAGAGAGCGGCGAACAGCATCGTCACGCAGGCAATGATCGCCAGCACCGTCAGCGTCGTCTCCGCGGCGGAGAAAACGTTGTACATCCGCGCGATCAGGAAGACGCCGGCGGCAACCATCGTGGCCGCGTGGATCAGGGCGCTGACCGGGCTCGGACCGGGCATCGCGTCCGGGAGCCAGGTCTGCAGCGGAACCTGCGCCGACTTCCCGACGACCCCGACGAGGAGCAGCAGCGTCCCGGTCGTGAGCACGCCGGGGGAAATCCGCGCCGGATCGAGTTCGGAAATCCGGAAAGTGTGCGCACCGAGACCGAGCACGAAGATTCCGAACAAGAACCCGACGTCGGCGAACCGCGTCATCAGGAACGCCTTGACCGCACCCGAGCGCGCGTCGCGGCGTTCCCAGTAGTGGCCGATCAGGAGGTACGAGCAGGCGCCCATCACTTCCCAGCCGATCAGCAGGAAGAACAGGCTGTCCGAGATCACCACGGTCACCATCGCCGCGGTGAACAACGTGACGAGAGCGTGGTACGACGCCGCGCGCTGGTGCAGGTACCCGAGTGAGTAGACCTGGACGCACGTCGCGATCACACCCACGACGACGAGCAGCAGGACAGTCAGGTCGTCGTTGCGGACCGCGAAGCCGATGGTGAGGTCGCCGACCTGCGAGTTCAGGAACGCGTACTGATCCGGGGTGGCACCGTGCAGGAGCGCGGCGAACAGGAGGATCAGCAGCGAGAAGCCGACACCGGCCACCCGCCAGACGGTGGCGATCACGACGCCTCCTCGTGCTCGAGAAGGTCGCGGGCCGCATCGGCGTCGACGTGGCCGTGACCGCGGAACAGCAGCAGGACGATCGCCAGGCCGAGTCCGATCTCGGCAGCGGCCAGCGTGATCACGAAGATCGCGAGCGTCTGGCCGGTGGCCTCGTCGACCCGCCACGCGTCGAAGGCGACCAGGTTCAGGTTCACGGCATTCAGCATCAGCTCGAACGACATCAGCATCGTGATCACGTTCCGGCGCGCGAGAACGCCGTACACGCCGATGCAGAACAGGACGACCGCCAGCAGCAGCGGCAGGACCAACGGCATCGTCAGTCCTCCTTCTTCCGCTGGGCCGATTCGGTCCGCTGAGACAGGGCGATCGCGCCGATCAGGGCCGCCAGCAGCAGGACCGAGAGAACCTCGAACGGGAGCACCCAGTTCTTGAAGACCTGAGTACCCACCGCCGTGGCCGATCCGTCGGTCACCGGCTTGATCTTCTCGTTGCCGAAGGCAAGAACCACCCCGGCGCCGAGGATCAGCGCGAGCACCGCGGCGACGGCGGCCGCGAACGGGGCGCGGCCGGAAGTGATCTCGGGCAGCGGGTTGGTCGGCGCCTTGGTGAGCATCAGCGCGAACAGCACGAGGACGACGATCGCGCCGACGTACACCAGGATCTGGACCAGCGCGACGAACTCGGCGTGCAGCGCGCCGAAGCAGCCGGCGACCGCGCCGAGCGCGAGCACCAGCCAGAGCGCGGCGTGCACAATCCGGCGGGACACCACCACGACAACGGCGGCCACCACCGCCACCGCACCGGCGACGGAGAACAGAGCAGTGGTCACGCTTCGTCCTCGGAGGCCTCGGATGCCTCGGATGCCTCGGATGCCTCGGATGCTGGACCGGGGTCGATGGGCTGCGGCGCCGGGACCGTCCACATCCAGTCGCGGAGCCGGTCCTTCTCGTGGGTCAGGTTCCGGATGTCGGTTTCGGCGTACTCGAACTCCGGCGACCAGAACAGCGCGTCGAACGGGCAGGCCTCGATGCAGATCCCGCAGTACATGCAGAGGCTGAAGTCGATCGCGAACCGGTCCAGCACGTTCCGGCTGCGTTCCCGGGCCTGCTCACCGACCGACGGCGCGGTCTCGGTGTGCGAGTCGATGTAGATGCACCAGCTCGGGCACTCGCGGGCGCACAGCATGCAGGAGGTGCAGTTCTCCTCCATCAGCGCGATGACGCCGCGGCTGCGCGGCGGCAACTCCGGCTGGACGTCCGGGTACTGCTCGGTGACGGAACGACGGGCCAGGGTCTTCGCGGTGACCTTCAACCCCTCGACCAGGCCCTTGCCAGGCAGTCCCACGCTCCACCTCCCGTCTCTTAGCAGGACATTAGCCGATCTGCCGCCTCACAAGTCGCGTTCGAGGCGGGCCGCGACCTGGCGGTACCGGCTGACCGGTATCAGGTGAACGCCCTCGAAGGCCCCGGAGTCACGGATCTTCAGGATCTGCTCACAGGCGTGGTCCACCCCGGCGTCCCGGTCCCGCTCCACCGCCTCGATCAGATCGGCCGGGATCTGGAGCTGGGGCAGCTTGGCAAGGTTGTGGGCCATCTGCGCGGAGGCGAGCACCATCACCCCGGCGTACACCGGGATGTCGAGCTCGACCGACTCGCGCCAGCGGAGCAGCTCGTCGAGGTCGTAGCTGACCTGGACGTACAGGAAGTCGGCCTCGGCCTTCCATTTCGGCACCGGCCGGAGCCGGGTGGCGGCCCCGACCTTGAACGGGTCACAGCCCGGGTACGTCGTCTCGCGGGTCTGCTCGATCATCCGCCGTACCGTCAACTGACTCGTGCGGGCGCCCTCCGCCGGGTCGTCGCCGTGCACGAACAGAAAACGTTCTACTCCGTACGCCGCCGCGGTCAGCAGGTCCCGGCGGAAACCGAGCAGATTCCGGTCCCGCGAGTTGAGGCACGCGATCCCCCGCGCGCCCATCAACTGCACTTCGTTGGCCACCGCAACACTCGAAACGGTCGCCCGTCCGATGTGGTTGTCCGGGATCAGGAACCCGTCCGCGATCGGACTCATCACCCCGATCTGATGCCGCACCTTCTTCAGATCCGGCCGCGTCGGCGGCTCCACCTCACAGATCAGCTCGAACACCCTCCGGACCCTACAGAAGGTCGGCGGGCTGGGCCGGGCTATCTCATCCGTGTTCGGAGGAAGTCCTGCTCGGCCTGGTTCGGGGTTCGGGCCAGGGCGGACTGGTAGGCGGCCTGGGCTTCGGAGGTGCGGTCCAGCCGGGTCAGCAGGTCGGCTCGGATGGCGTGGACGAGGTAGTAGGAGTCGAGCGGCAGGGCGTCGACGAGGGCGAGGGCGGCGGCGGGTCCCTCGACCTCGGCGACGGCGACGGCTCGGTTGAGGGCTACGACCGGCGTGGGATCCAGCGTGAGGAGGTGGTCGTAGAGCTGGAGGATCTGGCGCCAGTCGGTGGCGTCGGGAGTCGCGGCGTCGGCGTGGACAGCGTTGATGGCGGCCTGGAGTTGATACGGGCCAGGCTGGTTGCGGCGCAGGCATCGGCGGACGAGCGCCTGGCCTTCCTGCAGCAACGCGCGGTCCCACAAGTCGCGGTTCTGGTCGCCGAGACGGATCAGCGTGCCGTCGGGCGCGACGCGGGCCGGGCGGCGGGAGTGCTGGAGCAACATCAAGGCGAGCAGGCCGACGGCTTCAGGTTCGTCGGGCATCAACTCGACCAACAGCCGGCCTAGCCGGAGAGCCTCGGCGGCGAGCTCGTCGCGGACCAGGGTTTCGCCGGACGAGGCGGCGTACCCCTCGTTGAAGATCAGGTAGACGACGGCGAGTACGCCGCGGACGCGCTCGGGCAGATCCGCCTCGTACGGGACGCGGTACGGGATGCCCGCGGTGCGGATCTTGGCCTTGGCGCGGACCAGGCGTTGCGCCATCGTCGGCTCCGGGACGAGAAACGCGCGCGCGATCTCCGCCGTGGTCAGCCCGCCGAGCATCCGCAGGGTGAGCGCGACCCGGACGTTCAGCGCCAGCGCCGGATGGCAACACGTGAAGATCAGCCGGAGACGGTCGTCCTGCACGACGCCCTCCTCCACTGGCTCGTCCTGCGCATGCAACAGCGCCGCCTCGGCCTGCTTGTCCGGCCGTGCCGACTCCCGCCGCAGGCGGTCGATCGCCCGGTTCCGAGCGGTCGTGATGATCCATCCGGCCGGGCTCGGCGGTACGCCGCTGTCCGGCCACTTCTCCACCGCCGCGGCGAACGCGTCCTGGACGGCGTCCTCGGCGATCTCCAGGTCGCCGAACACACGCGTCAGCACAGCGACCGCCCGCCCGTGCTCGGCCCGGAAGATCGCAGTGAGGTCAGGTGTCACGACTGCGAGGGCCTGACCTCGATCGACAAAGGCTTGAGGACCGCGGCCAACCGCCGCGCCCACCCCAGCGCCGCATCAAGATCTTCCACCTCGATCACCGTGAACCCGCCGAGGTGCTCCTTGCCTTCGGTGAACGGCCCGTCCGTCACCAGCACGTCGTCGCCCTGTGCCTTCAGCACGGTGGCGGTCTCCGGCGGGTGCATGCCGGCAGCGAACACCCAGACGCCCGCAGCCTGCATCTCGGCGTTCAGGGCCTCCAGGTCACGCATGATGGGGTCCAGGATCTCCGGCTCGGGGACCGGACCGTCGGGTTGGTAGATGCTGAGGATGTACTGGTTCATCGTTTGCCTCCTTCTCGCCCTCTACACGAACAGCCTCAGCCCGGATCGACAGGCAGCGACACCCCGCGCATTCGACGGAGGGAGGATTCCAGGTCGAAAGTCAGCCAGCGAGACAGTTGGGGGTGGGTGGGGTGTTGCCAGAGGCCGTAGGGGCCTCGGCGGGATTCGAGCCAGGTGACCAGGGCATGTACTCGGCGGTCGTCGGTGGCGGCGCCGCAGCGGGAGGCGAGGTCCAGTAGGAAGGCGGGATCGACGGCCACGTAGAACGTGATCTGCCCCATCGCGCGTTCGAGGCCTACGAGGCGGGAGACTTCCCAACCGAGGGTCGACTCGTCGCGGATCTCGCGGTCGAGGAGATGGCCGACACCGATGCGGGCTGCGTCCGATCGGTTGCGCTGGGGGTGCAGTGCGAGGCAGGCCACCGCGCCGGTGGTCGCCGAACGGCAACCGTCACCGCGGGTGAGTCGCCGGTACTGCTTCTCCGGCGGCGGAGGCCGACCCGGACCACCGAGGTCGGCTTTGGGTCCGGAGGGCCAGGAGCCGTCGTGGAGTCGTTCGCGCAGCAGCCATTCGTACCCGCGTTCAGCGCGAGGATCGGTGGCGAACCCGGCCGTGGCGATGCCCCGCAACGGTACGACGGTCTGCATCGTGATGAACCGCGGTCCGTCCGATGGCTTGCCTGCGGGCCTGTCGTCGAGCCGCAGCGGCCACGAGCCGTCCGGCTGCTGATGGGAGAAGATCGCCTCGACGGCAGTGGCAAGCTCGGGGCCGCGGTAGCCGAGGTACGCGAGCTGGCAGAGCAGGTAGCCGGCGTCCTGAGGCCGCTCAGCCCCCGCGAGCCGCCCGAGGAGCGACTGGACGGCGGGGCTCGCTGCGATCTCACCCTGCCAGGCCATGACGTCGTCATCGTCGTTGGCGGCGCCCTCGAGCTCGACGGCCGCGCGCCACCGCAGCGACGCCGACGGGTCTCCGAGCAGGAGCGTGTTCATGACGATGCCGCCAGTACGAACGGCGCCGTGGCCGTGTCGGCCTTGCCCAGCTCTTCGGGTGGGCCCTCGAAGACGATCTTTCCGCCGTGCGGTCCGCCACCCGGGCCGAGTTCGATGATCCAGTCGCAGGTGGCGAGGACCATCGGGTCGTGCTCGACCACCAAGACGGTGTTGCCTGCGTCGACGATCGCGTCGAGCGCCCGCAGAAGCACGCTGACGTCGGTGGCCTGCAGGCCGACGGTGGGCTCGTCGAGTACGTAAAGGGTGCCTTCCTTGGTCGGACGGGCGAGCTCCTTGGCGAGTTTGAGTCGCTGCGCCTCACCACCAGAGAGGCTCCAACCAGGTTGGCGGACGACGAGGTAGCCGAGGCCGAGCGCGAGGGCTGCGTCGCCGACGCGCCGTACGGCGTCGATGTCACCCCACTCGTCGACGAGCTCACCGATCGTCAGGGCTTCGATGTCGAGGAGCGTCCGGTCTCGCTCGCGGAGGGCGGCGACCTCGCGGCGGTAGCCGGAACCGCCGCAGGCCTCGCAGGCCTGGGTCACCGACGGCAGGAACGACATGCCCTGTTGCCACGTTCCTCTCCCGCCGCAGGCGTCGCAGCCGTAGGTCAGGTCCTTCATCGTGATGCCCTGCTCGCGGGCCACTTCACTCGCGGCGAACGACTTGCGGACAGCGTTGATGAGCCCGAGGAAGGTACCCGGTGACGCGATCTCCGCGCGGCCCTGGTCGGCGACGACTGTACGAGCAGGAGCGCCCGAAATGACCTGGTGCACCCCAGGTTCGACGCGGATGATGCCGCCGCCGGAGATGTTGGTCGCCGGTCGCGCCAGCCCGAGCGCGATCGTGTCGACGACGAGCGAGGACTTCCCCGACCCGGACACACCGCACACGCCGACTCGCACGCCGAGCGGGACGCGTACGTCGAGGCCGCACAGGTTGTTCTCCCGCGCTCCCGTGACGTGCATCCACTCGGTTGGCACGCGGCGGTCGCGATGCGGGATCGCGATGCGCCCGTCGCGCACGGCTCGGGTGACCGACTCGGCGCTGTCGAGATCGACGAGCCGGCCGCCCGCTCGCCCGGGACCGGGGCCGATCTCGATCAGGTCGTCGGCGGCACGAATGAGGGTGGCGTCATGTTCGACGGCGATGACGGTGTTGCCGGCGTCGCGCAGCTCGCTCAGGGTGCCGGCGAGCGCGTCCACCTCGGACGGATGCAGACCTCGGGACGGCTCGTCGAGGAGGACCGTCATACCGATGAGGCCGCCGCCGAGTACCGACGCCAGCTTGATCCGTTGTGCCTCACCCGCGGACAGCGTCCAGGTCGTCCGGTTCATCGTGAGGTAGCCGAGCCCGACACGGCGCAGGAATCCGAGCCGGTACGACGCAACGGTACGGGCGTGCGCCGCGTGCGGATCGTCCGGCTCGTCCATCGACGCCAGTACGTCGTCGAGCTCGGCAAACGTGGCCGAGAACAGGTCGTTGCGGTCGCGACCCTCGATGCGAATCGCCATGTACGGGGCACGCAGCCGCTTGCCGCCGCACTCCCGGCACGGGAACGCCGTGGTCTCCAGGCCGCCCAGGTCGAGCCGGGCCCAGTGGTTCAGCCCGACCCAGGTCGAATCGCCGTACATGACCGCGTGCCGGACTTCGTCGCTCAGCTCCGACCACGGCGTGGTGTTCGGGTCGAACTCGTACCGCTCCGCGAAGGTCCGCATCACGTCATTGCTGCCGACCACCTCAGGACGGAACCACGCCAGGCCCCCGCCGAAGCAGCGGGCGAGTGGTGCGTCGGGTCGGACGATCGCGGCGAAGTCGAACTCCCGCTCAACGCCGACTCCCAGGCACTGCGGACAGACAGACGCGGGCGACCCCATCAGATGACGCGGCTCGATCGGCACCGCGCTCGTCGCGCAGTCACCGCAGACCCACACTGCTTCCGACGTCGGTGCGGACCGGTGAACGTTGTCGCCACCGCACTCAAGGCATGAACGCACACCGGCGCGCGCCAGGACGAGGGAGATGAGACGGTCGAGGTCGCTCGACCGCCCGACGGTCGTCTGGGCGGCATCCCAGCGCCCGGGCCCACCCGGTGGGAAGGTCGTGCCCGAAGCATCGATGCTGATCGTCGGGCCCAACCCGGTGAGCGAGTCGACCGGAGCTTCCGGCCCTTCCCGCACCGATTGTCTCTCGTAGACCGACAGACACTCGAGCAGCCGCCGGTCGGCCTCCGCCGCGAGTACGTCGCCGACCAATGACGACTTGCCCGAGCCCGAGACGCCGGTCACGACCGTGAACCGGTCTTTCGCGAACTGGACGTCGATCCCTTGCAAGTTGTGGGCCCGGGCGCCCCGCACCCGGATGACCTCGCTCGAACGCCGGTCGGCGCGCGGCTTGGCGCGGGGCGTCACCCTCGGCCGCTGCTCGGCAACGGCGGGGCCGCAGTGCTGCAGGCGTCCGCCATCGGGGCCACCACCCGGGCCGAGCTCGATGCGCCAGTCGGCGGCAGCGATCACGTCCGCCTGGTGTTCGACGACGACCACAGTGCAACCGTCGGCCGTCAGTTTGTCGAGCACAGTGAGGAGTCGGTCCAGGTCGCCAGGGTGAAGCCCGGTGGTGGGCTCGTCGAGCAGCACGAGATTGCCGGCCTTCGCCTTCGTCACCTCGCGGGCGAGACGAACGCGTTGCGCTTCACCACCGGAGAGACTGGGCGACGGTTGCCCAAGCGTGACGTAGCCGAGCCCGACCTCCTGCAGGGTCCGAAGGATGCGCGTCACCGCTGGGTGCTCGGCGAACAACGCGTCGGCCTCGTCAACGCTCAACTCCAACACGTCAGCGATCGACCTGCCTTCCCAGGTCGCCTCGAGGACTTCGGGCCGGTACCGGCGGCCTTCGCAGATCTCGCACGGCACCCAGATCGGCGCCCACTCCCTGAGGCTGATGGCGACCGCACCCATCCCCTCGCACTCCGGGCACGCGCCTTCGCCACGGTTGAACGTGAACTCGGACGCGGACCGCCCGGTCTCCTGCGCGAACACGTCGCGGATCCGATCGAACGCCTTCGTGTACGTCGCCGGGTTCGACCGCGGGTTGTTGCCCAGCGGTTTCTGATCGACGGCGATCGCGCGCAGCGCAGGCGCGTCGACGGTCGAGCAACCAACCGGCGCGCCGGCTCGGATCGACGCCAGCAACACGTCGCGAGCCAGCGTGGTCTTGCCTGCTCCCGACGGGCCGGTGATGACGCTCAGCGCCCCGAGCGGGATCTCGCAGTCGACGTCGCGCAGGTTGCGCAGGCCGGCGCCGGTGATGCCGATCCGCCGATCACCGATCTCACGGCCCGCGCGCCGGACCCGGGTCGGCGCCGAGAAGCCGCGACCGGAGGCGGTGCCGGCGCGCCACAGGTCGGCGGGTGTCCCTTGGAAGACGAGTTCGCCACCGCCGCGACCGCCGGCCGGGCCGATCTCGACGACATCGTCCGCCAGCGCGATCGCCGTACGGTCGTGCTCCACCATCAGCACCGGGCCCGGCAACGATGCCATTGCCTCGAGCAACGGTTTGAGATCGGTGTGATGCAGCCCGATGGTCGGCTCGTCGAGGACGTGCAGCAGATCCTCGAGCCGGCCGCCGAGTACGACCGCGAGCCGGGTCCGTTGCGCCTCACCCCGCGACAGCGTCGGCATCGGTCGGTCGAGGGTGAGATGACCGAGCCCGAGCGTGACCAGCGGCCGCAGTCGCCGCAGCAACTCGTCCTGAACGCGTACGGCGCGGGGGCCGATCGCCAACTGGTCGACGAACTCGAGGACCTCGCGTACCGAGCGGGCGAGTAACTCGGTGAGGGCGACCCCGGCGATGCGATGCGACGACGTGTCGATCGCAGCGTCGCGGAACGCCGACGGCTCCAACGGCCGGACCCAGTCCGAGCAGCGCGGACAGATCGGCGCCCGCAACACCGGCGTACCACCGAGACGAACCTCGTGGGAGCCCAACGCGTCGGCACGCTCGAGGATGCCTCGAACCTCCGCCGCGGACGCGCCCGCCCGCACAGTGGCGACGCGTACGACGACATCGTGCGGGATCATCGGGTCGAGCCGAGGCACGCTGCTCTTCGCGGCCCACGGACGCCCATCGATCGTGACCGTGGCGAACTGGCCACGCAGGCCGGCGAGGAGTCGCGCGTGACTTCCGTTGAGTTGGCGGACGACCGCCACTTCCACCGGAAGGTGACCCTCGGCGGCGAGCAGGTCCAGAGCAATCGCGAGTCGTTCTTCGCGCGACACCGCGCGTACCGGCACCTGGCACCGCGGGCAGGCGACATCTGCGAATCGCGCGTACAGAATGCGGAGGAACGGGTGCAGGCCGACAGACGTCGCGACTGTCGAGGCGGGGTTGACGTTCAGTACGTTCTGAGCGATCGCCACCGCCGGACCCAGGCCGTCGATGCTCCGCACCTGCGCGGCCGGCACGCGGGTCCCCGGACGTCCCAGTCCCAGCGACTCGACGAACCGGCGCCGCGCCTCGGTGTAGACCACGTCGAACGCGAGCGACGATTTCCCCGAGCCGGACACACCGACGATTGCGGTCAGGCCGGGTCCGAACGTGACATCGACGTCCCGCAGGTTGTGCTCCGCGGCACCGCGAACCCTCATGACCGGCGGAACGCGGCTCGGGTCGCGGCCGCGGTGGAGCGGTAGTACTCCGGTGGCTCGATGAAGCTCCATTCGTCGAACGTCACGCCGTTGGTGAGCGCGCGCCGGTAGCTGAAGCAGACGAGGTACAGCGTCCGGACGTACATGACTGCCTCGAGTCGATCGAGCTCCTCGTCGGTCGGCTCGACATGGCGGCGGTACGCGTTGACGGCCGCGTCGACGCACTCCTCGTTGGTGAGTCTCGTCGGAGACCAGTCCCCGGTTCCCCAGATGAGGTAGGCGAAGTCGGCGAGGCGCGGTCCGCGTCCGGACGCCTTCCAGTTGATTGCCACCGGCCCCTGATCGCCGATCAGCGCATGATCGGGGGCGTGCAGGAGGTTGCCGTGGAGCAGACCCTCGGGAAGGCCGTGACCGTCGTCGGCCGAACGCACCTGGTCCCGGAGGCGCTCGAATCGCTCGCGATCGGCCGCGGCAACCTTCGTGTCGACTGCGTCGAGAAAGGCCAGGCCGGCCAGCAGGTCTTGCCGCGGCGCGCCTTCGCGGCTGGGATCCTCACCACTCGCCCCACCGGCGCGGCTGACGGACTCGTCGAGCGGTAGTGCGTGCAGCCGTCCGAGCAGATCACCCATGATCGCGAACTTCTCGGCACCACCGGGAAGGTGGTCGCCTTCGACGAACCGGGTCACGAGGACCGTGCTCCCGTCGAAGTCGGACACCGCGTCGTCGACCGCGAGACGCTCCGCCGGGAAGTCGTGCCGCTCCAGGAATCGCAGGATCGCGGCATCGCCCTCGACGCTGGCCCGCGGACGGGCCGGAGGGAACGCCCGCGCGATCCACGGGTCGCCGTCGTTCCGGTCGATGCGGAACACGTAGGTCTTGTGCACACTGACCTTCGTCGCCGCGACCGGATCGATGCCGTAGCGGTCCCGAAGATGGGCGAGGAGCCGCTCGGCCACGGGCTCGTGGTGCATGCGGGAACCGAGCCCCTCGAGATCGGTCAGCGCCTCGGTGTAGCGCTGCCCCGTCGCCGCGGCGTGACGCCGTACGACCTTCTTGAAGTTGCTGTCCCTGGTCATGACAAGCCTCCTCCGACACCCTCGTCCCCAGCGACGCGGTGTTGAGAGATGGCCTGCAGACATCGACGACCGAGAGGGCAAATCCCCTTCGCCACTGGAACTCCGGCTGGGCGGACGTTCCACAGCTCGGCGACCGGTCGACGCCGTCCCGCCAATCTCCCCGACCACCAACACCGTTGTCAAGCAGGGTCGAGGGGGAGGGTGACGGTGACCTGGAGGCCGCCGCCTTCTCGGGGCAGGGCGGTTACGGTGCCGGCGTGGGCCTCGGTGACCGAGCGGACGATGGACAGCCCCAGGCCGGCGCCTTTGGCGCTGACCAGGCGTTCCGCGCCCAGGCGGTAGAAGGGTTTGAAGAGAGACTCGACTTCGTACGGCGGGATTTCCGGGCCGGTGTTCGTGACCACGATCTGCACACAATCGTCGGCTGTTTTGCTGATCACCCGGACCCACCGCTCACCTGACGGCAGGTTGTGGCGGATGCCGTTCTCGACCAGGTTGTGCACCAGGCGTTCCAGCAACAACGCGTCGCCGCGGGTGGGTGCCTCGCCGGGGCCGCGGATCAGCTCGACGCCGACCGCAGCGGCTTCCGTGGCGAGCTGGGCAGTCACGTGGGCCACCACGTCCGCGAGGTTCACCGGGTAGACCGCCGTCAGCTGTTTCTCCGAGTCGGCCAGGATCAACAGCCCTTCGATCAGCTGCTCGTGCCGCGTGTTGATCGTCAGCAGGCTCTCGCCCAGTTCCTTCACATCCGCGGACGCCGTACGTCGATGCATCGCGACTTCGACCAACGCTCGGCCGAGCGTCAACGGCGTACGCAGCTCGTGGGAGGCGTTGGCGACGAATCGGCGTTGGCCGTCGAAGGAATGGTCCAGGCGCTCGACCATCGTGTCGAACGCGTCCGCCAGGTTCTTCACCTCGTCGTCGGGACCCTTCAACGCGATCCGCTCGTGCAACGCGGACGGTGTCAGAGCGATCCGCCTCGCCGTGTCGGTGACGCGATGCAGGGGCGCCAGCACCCGTCCCGCCACCAACCACCCGAACCCCGCCGCCAACCCACCCACCAGGACCAGCGCGACGCTCCCTTGCGTCAGCAGCGACTTGATCGCGGCTTGCCGGACCTGCTCGCGCTGCTCGTCCATCACCCGTTCCGCGTCTGAGCCCGTCAGCAGAGCACCGTCCTTGTTCAGCACGTACGCCTGGTCAGGTCGCGGCGGCGTACTGGCAGTGCCTGACGGACTCAGGTACGTCCCCTTCACGATCACCTGGTACTTCTGACCCAGGTTCGCGGTGAACAAGGCATACGTCACCCCGAGCAGCACCACGCCGGCGACCATGAACAGGCCGCCGTACAGCAGCGTCAGCCGTCCTCGTAGCGTCAGCCGCCTCACGGGATGCGGTATCCAACGCCGGTGACGGTCTCGACCAGTCCCGGCTCGCCCAGTTTCCGGCGCAGTTTCAGGATCGTCAGCCGGACCGCTCCGGTGAACGGGTCCACGTGCTCGTCCCATGCCTTCTCCAGCAGTTGTTCGGCCGACACGGTCGCGCCGTCGGCTCGCAGCAGCTCCACGAGTACGGCGAATTCCTTCTTCGACAACGGCACGTACCGGCCGTCGCGGAAAACCTCGTGCCGCGCCGGGTCCAGCGTGACGCCGGCGCGTCGCAGTACGGGCGGATCGGCCGGCCGGCTGCGTCGCCCCAGCGCCAGTACTCGCGCGGCCAGTTCGGCGAACGCGAACGGCTTGGTCAGGTAGTCGTCCGCGCCTAGTCCGAGGCCCTCGACGCGGTCGGTCACGGCAGCTGCCGCGGTCAGCATCAGCACCCGCGTGGCAGATCCGGAAGCCACCAACTGGCGGCACACCTCGTCCCCGTGGACGACCGGAATGTCGCGATCCAGCACGAGTACGTCGTACGCGTTCACCGACAACCGTTCCAGCGCCGCGCCGCCGTCACCGGCCACGTCGACGGCATGTGAGTCGTCGCGCAGCCATTCCGCGATCGCTGCCGCCAGCAACGGCTCGTCCTCGACCACCAGTACCCGCACGCACCCCATGATCCCCGACGTTCCTGTTTCCGCCGCGTTTCCGCACTCGGAAACGGTCCGGAAACGGCCGACCGAGAAAGGTTTCCGGAAACGAGAGGAGCACCGATGCGCAACACCATCCTGGCCGTTTCCGTTCTGGTCGCCGGCCTGATTTTGACCGGCTGCGGAGCCGACGAGCCCGATGCCCAGGTCGCCTCCGGGAGCGGAGGACCGCAGTCCACGGCGCCGAGCAGTGCGCCGGCCAGCCTCAGCCAGGACGAGATGGCGGTCAAGTTCACCCAGTGCTTGCGGGAGAACGGCCTGAACGTCCCGGACCCGGAACCCGGCAAGGGGCCGATGCTGAAGTTCGACAAGAGCTCCGGAGTCACGCAGGAGCAGGTCCAGAAGGCCATGGAGGCGTGCCAGCAGTACAACCCGCAGGCCCAGGGCAGCGCCAACCCGCAGCAGGCGGAAAACGGCAGAAAGTACGCCGAGTGCATGCGGAAAAACGGCGTCGAGAAGTTTCCGGACCCGAAGCCGGACCAGCGCGGCATCATGATCGGCCCCGGCGTCGCGGACGATCCTGACTTCAAGAAAGCGCAGGACGCCTGCCAGAGCATTCTGGCGGCACGCTGATGCGAAAGGCACTGACGGCTGTCGTCGTCCTGGCTGCTGGGGGCGCCGCGAGCGCGTTCCTGGTCAGCCGGGGCGACACCAGCCAGGCCACGAATCAGGCCGCACAGGCCGTACCGATCAACACGACCAAGGTCACGCAGCAGACCTTGAAGGACACCGAGACCCAGGACGGCACACTCGGCTTCGGTACGTCGTCCTCCGCGGTCAACCGGGTCGCCGGCACAGTCACCGCCGTACCGGACAGCGGGCAGGAGCTGCGCCGCGGAAACACCGTGTACAGCATCGACAACAAGCCGACCACATTGCTGTACGGCGCGCTCCCGGCGTACCGCAAGCTCGCGATCGGGACCGAGGGCACCGACGTCCTGCAGCTCGAGCAGAACCTGAAGGCGATGGGCTACACCGGGTTCACCGTGGACGACGAGTACACCGACGCGACCGCTGCTGCGGTCGAGGAGTGGCAGGAGGATCTCGGTCTGGACGAGACGGGCGTCGTCGAACTCGGCAGCGTCCTGTTCGCGCCCGGTCATCTGCGGGTGGACAGCGTGCAGGCCGAGGAGGGTTCACCGCTCGGCCCGAACCAGCCTGTACTCAGCTACACCGGCACCACCCGGGCCGTCACCGTCCAGCTCGACGCGGCGGACCAGCGGCTGGCCACGCTCAACGCGGCGGTCACGGTCGCACTCCCGGACGGAAAGTCGGTTCCCGGACAGATCCAGAAAGTTTCCACGGTGATCATTCCGGCGGAAGGCCCGGACAAGGATCCGGAAACCAAGGTCGAGGTGATCGTTGCCATCGCCAACCAAAAGGCGGTGACCGCGTGGTCGTCCGCGGCCGTCGACGTCACCTTCACGGCCTCCGAACGCAAGAACGTGCTGACCGTTCCGGTCGCGGCCCTGGTCGCGCTCCGGGAGGGCGGCTTCGGCGTCGAGGTCACGGACGGTACGACGTCGCGGTACGTGCCGGTGAAGACCGGCCTGTTCGCAAGCGGCCAGGTCGAGATCAGCGGCACCGGCATCACGGCCGGCACCACCGTGGGGATTCCGAAGTGATCGAGCTGACCGAGGTGACCAAGGTGTACGCGGGCGGCGTGAACGCGCTCGGCGGTGTCAGCCTGCGGATCGACTCCGGCGAGCTGGTTGCGATCGTGGGCCCGTCGGGATCCGGCAAGTCCACGATGCTGAACGTCCTCGGCACCCTCGACCGCCCGACCTCCGGCACGGTCCGGATCGACCGGTACGACGTGGCACGGCTGTCCGACGCGGGACTGTCGGCGTTGCGCGCGACCCGGATCGGATTCGTGTTCCAGCAGTTCCACCTGGCATCCGGCGTACGGGCAGTCGACAACGTCGCCGACGGCCTGCTCTACTCCGGCCTCCGCCTGTCGGTACGCCGGAAGCGCGCGGCGGCTGCCCTGGAACGGGTCGGCCTCGCGCACCGCCTCGATCACGAGCCGCACGAGTTGTCCGGCGGCGAGCGGCAACGTGTAGCCGTTGCGCGGGCAGTCGCCGGCGAACCCGCCGTACTGCTGGCCGACGAGCCGACCGGGGCTCTGGATTCCGCATCGGGCGCAGGCGTGATGCAACTCCTCCGAGACCTGCACGCCGCCGGTACGACGGTCGTCGTGATCACGCACGACCGCGACATCGCAGCCGCCCTCCCCCGCCAGATCCGCATGCGCGACGGCGTCATCGTCGAGGAGGTACACACATGAGCGGCGACTTTGTGCACCGCGTCCGTACGACAAGCGACGAAAAGCACGGACGTCGTGCACAAAGTGCCCGGGAACTCAAACCCGCGGCGTTGGGTGTGCGCGACGTCGTACGCGTGGGGGCGGTTGGGTTACGGACTCGGCCTCTGCGGGCGTTCCTGTCCGCGTTGGGGATCGCGATCGGGATCGCCGCGATGGTCGCGGTGGTCGGCATCTCGTCGTCCTCACGGGCCGAGCTCGACGGCCAACTCGATGCCCTGGGCACCAACCTGTTGACCGTCACCCCCGGCACCCGGCTGACCGGCGAACAGGCCCAACTCCCGCTCGCCGCGGAATCCATGGTCCGCCGGATCCCACCGGTGCGCGCCGAGTCCGCGATCGGGAAGGTCGACGACGCGTCGGTCTACCGAACCAACAAGATCCCGGACGTCCAGACCAACGGCATCATCGCGTACGCCGCCCGCACCAACCTGCTCGACACCATCGGCGCGACGATCCGCAGCGGTAAGTGGATCGACGCCGCGACCGGCTCGTACCCGGCGACTGTCCTCGGTTCGGCAGCCGCCGAGCGACTCGGGATCACCAACGCCGGCCCGGACACCCAGGTGCTGATCGGCAACACCTGGTTCACCGTGCTCGGCATCCTCGAACCGGCCGCGCTCGCACCCGAGCTGGACAGCGCCGCACTGATGGGCTGGCCGGCAGCGAGCGACCTCGCCTTCGACGGGCACCCGACCACGATCTACACCCGCTCGGACGACACCCAGGTCCCGGCGGTCCGATCGGTGCTCGG
This sequence comes from Kribbella soli, assembly GCF_004331345.1. Taxonomy (GTDB): domain Bacteria; phylum Actinomycetota; class Actinomycetes; order Propionibacteriales; family Kribbellaceae; genus Kribbella; species Kribbella soli. Next base: position 1,282,927 of record NZ_SJJZ01000001.1, read on the forward strand.
CGCAACGGCCAACCCAGAGGCACCGAACGAGGTCGAGGTGTCCCGGCCCTCCGACGCACTCGCCGCGAAGCAAGCCGCCGGTCAGGCCTTCACCGGGCTGCTGCTCGGCCTCGGAGCGGTCGCGCTGCTGGTCGGAGGCGTCGGGGTCGCGAACATCATGGTGATCTCGGTACTCGAACGCCGCGCCGAGATCGGTCTGCGCCGATCGCTCGGGGCGACCCGCGGCCAGATCCGCACCCAGTTCCTGACCGAGTCACTGCTGCTGTCCGCGCTCGGCGGGGTCGGTGGCGCCGTCCTGGGATCCGCGGTCACTGCGGCGTATGCGTCGTACCAGAACTGGTTGACCGTGATCCCGGTCTGGGCACTGGCCGGCGGGGTCGCGGCGACGCTGGTGATCGGTGGTCTGGCCGGTCTCTACCCGGCCGTCCGGGCGTCCCGGCTTTCACCAACGGAGGCTCTGGCTACTCCTTAAAAGACGACGACGCCGATGCCGGTGAGCGCGAGCTGGACCAGCGCCACCGGCACCAGGCCCTGCCACGCCAGCTTCTGCAGCTGGTCGGCGCGCATCCGCGGGAACGAGACGCGCACCCAGATCACCACGACCGAAACGAAGGCGACCTTCACCAGAGTCCAGATCCAGCCGATCGACTCGGGCCCGGGGCCGCTCCAGCCGCCGAGGAACAGGACCGTGGTGAGGCCCGCGAGTACGACGATCCCGGCGTACTCGGCGAGCAGGAACATCGCGAACCGGAGCCCGGTGTACTCGGTGTACGGCCCGAAGATCACCTCGGAGTCCGCGACCGGCATGTCGAACGGCGGCCGCTGCAGCTCGGCCAGACCGGCGATGAAGAACACGATCATGCCGGGGAGCTGCCAGAGCAACCACCACGGGTTCCACGCGTGCGCGATGCCGGTCAGGCTCAACGATCCGGCCGCGACCGCGACACTCGCTGCTGACAGTACGAACGGCAGCTCGTAGCTCATCAGCTGCGCCGCGACCCGGAGCCCGCCGAGCAGGCTGTACTTGTTCCCGCTGCCCCAACCGGCCATCAGCGAGCCGAGGACACCGATGCTCATCACCGCGAGCACGAAGAACAGGCCCGAGTCCAGGTCGGCGCCGACGATCCCCGGTGCCAGCGGGATCGCGGCCAGCGCGGCCATGTACGGCAGGATCGCGACGATCGGGGCCCACTCGAATACCCGCTTGTCGGCGGCGGCCGGGACCACGCTCTCCTTCTGGACGAACTTCACCCCGTCCGCGACCAGCTGCGCCCAGCCGTGGAATCCGCCGGCGTACATCGGCCCGAGCCGTGACTGCATGTGCGCCATCACCTTGTGCTCGGCCTGACCGACCAGCAAGGGCGCCACCAGGAAGGCGACCAGAACGCCCACCACCCGCACCACGAACTCCAGCATGACCGCCAGCCTAGTGGCTTCGGCTTGACCTCAACCAACGTTCAGGTCACAGGCTGGCTCGCATGACCACGATTCTTGTCACCGGAGCCACCGGCCGTGTCGGCCGCCACGTCGTCGACGGGCTGCGCGCCGCGGGCGTGACCGTCCGAGCCCTCGTCCGTACGCCGGACCTCGCCGGCCTCCCGCCGGACGTCGAACTGATCAAGGGCGATATCTACGACCCCACCGCCGTACGCCGGGCCGCGGCCGACGTCGACGCTGCCTTCCTGCTCTGGCCGTCGTTCAGCGCCGACGGAGCCGCCGACGTGGTGGCCGAACTGCCGCGGCGGGTCGTCTACCTGTCCGCGTTGAGCGCGTCGTCCGGCGGGGTCTGGGCCGACGTGGAAGAGCTGCTGCGGGACGTCGGCAAGGAATGGACGTTCGTGCGGCCGGGCGGGTTCGCGGTCAACGCGCAGGGCTGGGCGACCGAGTTCCGCACCGGCGACGTCGTCCGGGTCGCGTCACCCGAGGCCGGCCGGTCGTTGATCCACGAACGGGACATCGCAGCGGTCGCCGTACTCGCGCTCCTGAACGACCAGCACATCGGCCAGGTCTACGACCTCACCGGACCCGCCGTCCTGACGCAGGCCGAGCAGATCCGGACCATCGCGCGGGCGATCGGCAACGAGATGCGTGTCGAGGCGCTGTCCGACGCGGAGGCGCGGCAGGCGATGCTCGACCTCGGCGCCGACCCGATCCTCGCCGAGAGCTCGGTCGCCTACTGGGCCTCGCTCGTCGACAACCCCGAGCCGGTCACCACCACCGTCACCGAACTCACCGGCCGCCCCGCGCTCACGTTCGCCGAGTGGGCGGACGAACACGCCGCCGAGTTCCGCGTCCTGTCCGCGGCCGAGGTCGCGGACCGGTACGTCGACGCGCTGTCCACCGGCCGCCTCGACCAGGCACTCGCCCTCACGGCGCCCGAGGTCGTCCGCGTCGCACCGCTCGAGACCGGCGGCGAGGAGATCGAGGTCAAAGGCGCCGACGCCATCCTCGAGAACGCCCGCCGGCTGAGCGCCGATATCGAGTATCTCGGCGTCGACATCGTCGGCCCGCTCCTCCTCGACAACCACTTCGCCGTCCGCTTCACCTTCGACCAGTTGGACGTCCGCACCGGCACCCGCTCCCACACCACCAAACTCTCCCTCTGCACAGTCGAGTCCGGCCAAGTAACCCGCGAAGAAGTCTTCTACTACACGCCACCGAAGCCTTGATATCATCAGATATCGAGTAGGAGGTGACGCCATGAGCGACGTACTGATTCGCGATGTCCCGGACGAGGTGCTCGCCGTGATCGACCGCCGAGCGGCCGGCCTGGGACTGTCCAGGAGCGAGTATCTCCGCCGGCAACTGAGCCAAGAGGCCGGACGCTCGGAGGTTGCCGTGACCGTTGCCGATCTAGAGCGATTTTCGTACCTCGCCCGCGATCTGGATGACCCTGAGGTCATGGACCAGGCCTGGTCATGACGCCGGCAGTCGACTCCCGGCGCTGGCTGATCGACAAGTCGGCTCTGGTTCGCCTGAGCGCGGCTCCCGATCGGGACGAATGGGCGAACCGCATCGACCGCGGGCTGGTGCACATCACCACCGTGACGTTGCTCGAGGTCGGGTTCTCGGCCCGATCCGCGGACGAGCATCGATCTCTCCTCCAGCAGCCACCCGTCGCAGCAATGCCGGTGGAGAACGTGACCCCCGCGACCGAGCGTCGTGCCGTCGTCGTGCAGTCGCAACTCGCATCCGCCGGCCAGCATCGAGCGCCTTCGGTGGCGGACCTGCTGATCGCCGCAACCGCGGAGCAGACCGGCCTTGTCCTTCTTCATCTGGACAAGGACTTCGAACTCATCGCCAACCTGACCGGTCAGCCGACTGAGCGACTCGCTCAGGCTTAACCGAGCGGCAGTTGAAGCCAGCCGCCGATGTCTTGGCGGCCGGATTTGAGGGCGGCGGTTCGGGCGCCGTGGTTGGCTTCGTGGATGGTGCCGATGAGGATGCGGGTGGGGTCGGGGAGGGCCTGGGCGAGGAGCGCGCTGAGGTGCGGGCCGTAGCCGTGGCCGCGGTGTTCCGGGGCCAGGATCAGCTCGCGGACGACGTACGCGGGGAGGCCGAGGGCGTCGTACGGCTTGATGATGGCGGCGGCGTACCCGGCCCATTCGTCGTTCACCGTGACGTCGAACAGCAGGCCCTCGTCGGCTGCCTCCTGGAGGTCCTCGCGGTCCTGGATCGTCGCTTCTTCGGGGTGGTGCGGGTGGTCGGCGTCGACCGCGGCGTACGCGCGGCGGGCCTCGTCGTAGTGGTCGACGGTCTTCGCCGGGCGGAGCGCGAGGCCGGGCGGTACGTCGTACGCACGGAGCTCACGGATCGGGGCGGCGAGGAAGCGGCGGTCGGGGGCGGTGCCGGCGATGCCTGCATCGGCGGTCCAAAGGCGGACGTAGAGCGGGTGGTGGACGCCGTAGTGCTCCTGCGCGGCTTCGGCCAGGGCGGGTAGGTCGGACGGCTTCGGCGAGCGACTCATCGGGGTTGCGTCGACGAACGGCCTTGCGGGGTTCAGGTTTTCGAAGCGCATGCTGAACATCGCGTGCAGGTCGTTGCCTATGGCAAGCCAGCGGTTGAGCATGGCCTCGGGCGGCTTCCCCGGCGCAAGGCGTTCGGTGCGCTGGGTGGCGATCTCCAGGTCCTCGGCCAGCAGGATGTCCAGCGCCGCATGCTCCTCGGCGAGCGTTGCCAGCCGTCGCGCGTCGTCCACCCAGGTCCGCGTGATCGGATGCTGCCGCTCCAGGGTGTACCGCGCCAGCTCCTCCGCAGCCGGAATCACGACGACTCATCCGACGGCGCATCACCCGTCGGCGGATCAGCGGGCGGCGCGGCAGCCGGCTCGGTCGGCGGTGCGGCAGGCGGGGCTGTCGCGGGGTCGGCGGGCGTTGACTGGCGGCGGGTGCGGCGTTCACCTCCGGCGCCCGCGCGGCGGGGCCGGGCTGGGGTTGCCGCGGCCTCAGCCGGGGCCAAAGGATCGGGGTCGGGTGAGCCGGGTGGGCGTGGGCCCCAGGTCTCTGGGTCGGGTACGCCGGGTGGGAGGGTGCGGCGGCGGCTCGGGGCGCCCGACGGGGCGTGGTCCGACTCGCCCGGCTCCTTCGCGCCCGGCCACGGCTTCGCGACCCGCGACGCGAGCACGAACTCCTTCCGCAGCGGATGCCCCTCGAACTCGTCCGGCAGCAGCAACGTCGTCAGGTTCGGATGCCCGTCAAAGGCGATCCCGAACATCTCGTGCGTCTCCCGCTCATGCCAGTTCGCGCCGGCGTACAACTCCGACAACGTCGCCAGTACGGCGTGGTCGCGCGGCACCAACGTCCGCACGAGCACGTGGTCGACATGCGATCCGCCCCAGAAGTCCGCCAGATGCGACACCACCCGGAACCCGTCCTTGAGCTCGTCGGACGCGCTCAGGAAGTCGAAGAACGTGAGACCGACCGCATCCCGTAGCACCTCGTGCGCCGCGACCCACGACTCCGGCGGTACGTCGAGCGCGGTCGGCCCGAAGCTGTCCGTCGACGTCGCGGCGATCCCGGCGCTCGTCAGCGCCTCGAGTGCGTCGGTGCTCAAGGCTGCACCAGCCCCCGGGTGAGGGCGGCCGCGGACGGCTCGTCGTACCGGCTCGCCAGTGTCTCGCCGGCGATCTTCTCCTGCAGCTTGAGGATGCCCTGCAGCAACGCCTCCGGCCGCGGCGGGCAACCGGGCACGTACACGTCGACGGGGATGATCTGGTCGACGCCCTTCGTCACGCAGTACGAGTCCCAGTACGGGCCGCCGGAGTTCGAGCAGGAGCCGAACGAGATCACGTACTTCGGCTCCGGCATCTGGTCGTACAGCCGCTTGATCGCCGGCGCCATCTTGTCGGTCACGGTGCCCGACACCACCATCAGGTCGGCCTGCCGCGGTCCGGGCGCGAACGGGATCACGCCGAGCCGGATGAAGTCGTGCCGGCCCATCGACGCCGCGATGAACTCGATCGCGCAACAGGCGAGGCCGAAGTTGAACACCCAGAGCGAGTACTTCCGCCCCCAGTTCAGCAGGTACCGAACCGGCTGCGGCGCAAGCCTCGCCAGCGCGCCAACTTCCGGTCGCACTGTCGGCATCCCCAGCTCGGTCATGTCGTCAGCCTAGTCCGACAATCTCTTCCGCGAGGATCTCCGGGTACTCGAGTGGCGCGTAGTGACCGACGCCGTCGACGTACCGCAACCGGACGTCGCTGAAGAAGTCGTCCACCCGGTCGGACCAGGCCCGCGGGAACAGCGGGTCGAACTCCGGCCACAGCACCACGGTCGGTACGGCGATCCGGTCGTACGACGGTGGCACCTTCTCTGCCGCTGACGTCGCGACCGACCCCGCTCCCGCCCGGTACCACTGGAGCGACGCCGTGAACGCACCCGGCGCCGAGTAGGCCTCGACCAGATGATCCAGCTCCGGCTCGAAGTCGGGCCCGGACCAGTGCGTCCAGAAATGCCGCAGGTACGAACGGACCGCGTCGGGGTTGCCGTCGATCAACTCCTCGATCACCGGCAGCCGGTGGAACGCCTGGTACCAGAACTCCGCCTGCGCCTGCTCGGAGAACACCCGCTTCCCGATCCCCGGCAAGGGCGGCGCGATCACCAGCCCCTCGATCAGTTCCGGCCGCGAACGCGCGATCCCCTGCGCGGTCCGGCTCCCGATGTCGTACCCGGCGAGCACGGGACGCTCCAGCCCGAGCTCCTCGATCAGACCGGCCACGCTCCGCCCCTGCGCGGCCACGCCGTACTGGGTCGGATCCATGGACTGACTGTCCGACCCGCCGAACCCGCGCAGATCCGGCACGACCACCTCGAACCCGCGGTCGGCCAGCATCGGCGCCAGCAGCCGGTAGTCGGTGCGATCGCCCGGCCATCCGTGCAGCAACACCACCGAAGGTCCCTCGCCGATCCGGTCGTACGCGAGCCGGAACCCGTCCACCGCGTCACTCAGCATGGATTCATTGTTGACCACCTCGTTGGGCAGGCCTACCTTGTTGAACAGGACTGAACAGGTTCATTGAGGAGCCGACATGACCGACCAGGTCGAGGGGCAGCAGACCCGTGCGCTCGCGGTGGAGAGCAACGGGCTGAACGTGATCGCGGACGCGGACCGGAAGGGCCGCCCGAACCAGCTGTTCTGGCCGTGGTTCGGCGCCAACGTGTCCGTGCTCGGGCTGAGCTACGGCGCGTTCGCGCTCGGGTTCGGGATCTCGTTCTGGCAGGCGGTGATCGCCGGGCTGATCGGGGTCGTGTTCTCGTTCCTGCTCTGCGGGCTGATCGCGCTCGCCGGCAAGCGCGGGTCGGCGCCGACGATGGTGCTCGGCCGCGCCGCGTTCGGGGTCCGGGGCAACAAGCTGCCGTCACTCGTCTCGTGGCTGCTGACCGTCGGGTGGGAGACCGTGCTGACGATCCTCGCGACACTGGCGACCGCCACCGTGTTCGAGCGGCTCGGCTGGGGCGGCGGCACGCTAACCAAGGTGATCGCGCTGCTCGTGGTCGGCCTACTGACAGTCGCCTGCGGTGTTCTCGGGTTCGACCTGATCATGCGGGCGCAGACAGTCATCACGATCGTCACCGGCGTACTCACGGTCGTCTACATCATCCTGGTCGCCGACCAGATTCACTGGAGCACAGTGTCCGCGCTGCCGAGCGGGTCCGCGCAGGCGGTGATCGGCGCGCTGGTCTTCCTGATGACGGGCTTCGGACTCGGCTGGGTGAACGCCGCTGCGGACTACTCGCGGTATCTTCCGCGCCAGGCGTCGAGCCGCGGGGTGGTCGGCTGGACCACGTTCGGCGGTTCGCTGGCTCCCGTCGTACTGCTGGTGTTCGGTCTGCTGCTGGCGGGGTCGTCGGAGGATCTTTCGAAGGCGATCGGCGCGGACCCGATCGGGGCACTCGCCGAGGCGTTGCCGACCTGGTTCCTGGTGCCGTTCGTGATCGTCGCGGTGCTCGGGCTGGTGGGCGGCGCCGTACTGGACATCTACTCGTCCGGCCTCGCGCTGCTCTCGCTCGGGCTGCCGGTGAAGCGGTACGTCGCGGCGTTCATCGACGGCGTGGTGATGATCGCGGGGACCGTCTACGTGGTGTTCTACGGCGGCGAGTTCCTCGGGCAGTTCCAAGGGTTCCTGATCACGCTCGGCGTACCGATCGCGGCGTGGTGCGGGATCATGCTCGCCGACATCGCGTCCCGGCGGCGCGACTACGCGGAGGAGGACCTCTACCGGCCTTCCGGGCGGTACGGCGACGTGCAGTGGCTGCCCGTGGCGACGATGGTCGTTGCCACCGGCATCGGGTGGGGACTCGTCACGAACACGTTGGCGTCGTGGCTGACGTGGCAGGGGTATCTGCTCGGGGCGTTCGGTCTCGGCGGCAAGGAAGGCGCGTGGGCGTACGCGAACCTCGGCGTACTGGTGGCGCTGGTTCTCGGTTTCGTCGTGCAGTGGTTCGGCGGGCGGTCCGCCGTACGGCGTCAGGAGGCCTGATGGTGCTGGCCCTCATCGACCTGCAGCGGATCTTCGCGGACCCGGCGTCCGGCTGGGCGACACCGGATTTCCAGCGGGTCGTCGAGCCGACGCGGGAGCTGATCAAGCTGTTCGCACCGAACGTGGTGTTCACGCGGTTCGTCGCGCCGAAGCGGCCTGACGGAGCGTGGGTCGGGTACTACGAGGCGTTTCCGTTCGCGTTGCAGCCGGCGGACGCCGAGGACTATCAACTGGTCGACGAGTTCAAGGGCGCTCCAACTCTCGACAAGACCACGTTCGGTGCGTGGGGCCCCGAACTGGCGGCGCGGACCTACGGGCGGCTGGTGCTGGCCGGCGTGGCGACCGACTGTTGCGTGATCAGTACGGCGCTTGCCGCGGTGGACGCCGGCGTACAGGTCCAGGTCGTCGAGGAGGCGTGCGCCGGGTCGACCGCGGAGAACCACGCCAAGGCGATCGACCTGATGCGGCTGTACGCGCCGATGCTGGAGATCGTGAGCGTGGAGCAGCTGCGATGATCCGTCGGACCTCCCTGAAACACGAGCGGATCGCGCGGGTGCTCGCGCGGGAGATCAAGTCCGGCGTCGTACGGCGGGGCACTCAGCTGCCCGGTGAGGTCGAGCTGGCGAAACGGTTCTCGGTCAGCCGGAACACCGTCCGCGCCGCGCTCGCCGTACTCGCTGAGGACGAGCTGATCGCCACGCACACCGGCAAGGGTTCGTACGTGCTGTTCGACGGGCGACCGCTGGACGGGCGTCTTGGGTGGACGCATGCGCTGTCCGAGCAGGGTGTGGAGACCCGGATGCGGACGGTGCGGATCGAGCTCGAGAACGATCCCGCGCTGGCTGACCGGCTCGGTCTGCCGTCGTCCGAGGTGGTGGTGATCGAGCGCGTCCGCCAGCTCACGGACGGTACGGCGATCTCGCTCGAACGCAGCCGGATCCCGGCGCTCGAGTCGCTCCGCGACCTGCCCGAACGCGGCCTGGACAACGGCTCGATCAGCGTCACCCTGAACCGCGCCGGCCTTTACCTCGACCACTGCGAGCAACGCCTCCGCGGGCGCCCCCTCACCCCCGTAGAAGCCGGCCACCTGGCCCGCCCGCACGGCACCTGGTTCCTGCACACCACCCGAACCAGCTGGACCTCCACCGACACCTTCGCCGAACACGCCGACGAACTCTTGGACCCGACCCACTACGAACTGAACCTCACCTACCGCAGCTGAATCGCACTGACCGGACGGCCGCGCAGGCAGAAGTAGCTCCCGCTCGGCGTGTCACTGCCGTTTTGCGAGGTTTTGCCTGCGTAGCGGTCCCCTAGGGAGTCCATTGCCCAGGGCATAGGGAGTTGTCCGGATGTGGGGGGTGTCCTCAGGGGAGCACTGTCTAGTCATCGACAGGAGCTCGGAGGACATCATGTTTGTTTACTCGACTGACGCGGTGCGGGCGGAGATCAAGTACCGCCAGGAGCGGATTCGGCGGGACTACCAGCGTCCGTTGTGGTTCCTGCCCAAGCGTGCGCCGCGGCCGCCCCAGCCCTGCGCGCCCGAGCTTCGGGCCCGTCCCGCGATGTGACCGCACGATCACCGCCCCAGACCCCCTCCCCCCAAGGCGCGGTCGGCTCTTCGGAGCCGGCCGCGCCACCGTCGTTTCAGGGTCCTCAGGCACCCCCTAGGACCCCCTCAGGACACCTAGGTACCGCCCACCCGCGGGGATAGGGAGGACTTCCGATGTGCGGGTCCTCCTCAGACGAGCAGATTTACACCTGTCGGCAGGTAGCCGGCACCAGCAAACGGAGGAACACATGTTCACCAACGCATCGGTCAAGGCAGAGGTCGACTACCGCAGGGAGCGCCTCAGCCGTGACTTCCGGCAGACCCGGAACACCCGGAGCCGCCGGACCATCAGCCACCTGTTCGGCCGGAAAGCCTGAAGGGAGGGAAACCATGATGATCAACATGCCACTGACCCCGGACGCCATGAAGGCGGAATCGGCCTACCGGTTGGAGCGCGCCAAGCGTGACTTCCGGGTCGCGAACCGCCGGAAGCGCACGGAGCGGACCGCACAGTCCGAGCCGCGCCAGGCCCTCCGACCCCGCCCGGCCGCATGACCGCCGAAACCGCCGTCCCTGATCGAGAACTCGCGATCAGGGACGGCGTTTCTGCGCCTGGGAGAAAGGCCGGGAGCAGCCAGCGGACGGGATACCGTCGATTTGTGTCGGCACCAGGGGCGAAGATGGACGACGTGCCCTGGAACTCGACACCTCTCGTCGGCCGCTCATCCGAGATGGCCACTCTGCTCAGCGCCGTGGACGACGCCAAGACGCGTCGGGCCGGCGCCGTGCTGCTGTCCGGTGACGCCGGCGTCGGCAAGACCCGGTTACTGGACGAGGTGGCGACCGGCGCGCACGAGCGCGGATTCGGCGTCCTGGTCGGGCACTGCACCGACTTCGGCGACGCCGGCCTGCCGTACCAGCCGTTCTCGGAGATCTTCGGCCGGCTGGCCGGCGACCGCCCCGACCTCGTCGAGGGCGTCCTCACCAACTTCCCGGCGATCGGCCGGCTGCTCCCGGCGCACCGGCTGCTGAGCGCCCAGCCCGTGCCGCAGGAGGGCCAGCTCGACCGGGCCGCCCTGTTCGACGCCGTCCTCGGCGCGTTCACCGCGCTCGCCACCAGCGAGCCGCAGCTGGTGATCATCGAGGACGCCCACTGGGCCGACGACTCGACCCGGGACCTGATCGGTTTCCTGATCACCCGCCTGACCTCGCAGCGCCTGGCGCTCGTGGTGTCGTACCGCAGCGACGACCTGCACCGCCGGCACCCGCTGCGCCGCCCGATCGCCGAGTGGTCCCGCAACCCTCGGGTACGTCGCGTGAACCTGCTCCCCCACGACGCCGACGAGGCCCGCACCCTGCTGCACCTGCTGCTCACCGATCCGCTGTCTCCGGCCGAGGAGCGCCGCATCCTCGAGCGGGCCGGCGGCAACGCGTTCTTCACCGAGGAACTCGCCGCCGCGGCCTCGATGGGCGACGGCGACGCCGTGCCGCCCGATCTCGCCGACCTGCTGCTGGTCCGCCTCGACCCGCTGTCCGACGAGGCCCGCCAGGTCGCCCGGGTGATCGCGGTCGCCGGCCGCCGCGTCCCGCACGACCTGCTCACCGCCGTCGCCAAACTGCCGGATCGCGAGCTCGACGACGCCCTGCGCGAGCTGATCGACGCCCACATCATCGACGTACCGACCAGCGATCGGTACTACTTCCGCCACGCCCTGCTGGCCGAGGCCGTGTACGACGACCTGCTGCCGGGCGAGCGGGTTCGCCAGCACGCGGCGTACGTGCAGGAGCTGGAGAGCCAGACAGTCGCGGGCACCGCGGCCGAGCTGGCCGGGCACGCCACCCGGTCGCACGACCTGGCCACGGCGTTCGAGGCGAGGGTCCGAGCGGGTCAGGAAGCGCTCTCGGTCGCCGCGCCGCAGGAGGCGCTGAAGCACTACGAGATGGCCCTCGAGCTGTTCCCGAACGCCGCGCCGACGAGCACGGTCGACAAGACCTGGCTGATCGTCGACACGGCGATGGCGGCCACCTTGTCCTCCCAGCACCTGCGCGCCGTCAAGCTGCTCCGGAAGGCGCTGGTCGATCTGCCGCCCGACGCACCGAAGCTGCAGCGGGCCGAGCTGCTGCTGCCGCTCGCGGACATCGCGCTGGTCATCGACCAGGACAAGGAGGCCAGCGAGGCCGTCTCGCAGGCGCTCAAGCTGGTCCAGGACGAGCCGGCCAGCGTGTTCAAGGCGCAGGTCGCGTCGCTCTACGCCCGGGTGTCCGACGCGCTCGGCCGCCCGATGGATGCGGAGCGCTGGGCGCACAAGGCGCTCGAGATCGCCCGCGAGGCCGGCCAGGAATCCGCCGCCAGCGACGCCGGGATCACGCTGGCCCAGCTCCGTCGCCGGGCGGGCGATCCGGAGACCGCCGCGAAGCAGCTCGAGGAGGCCGCCGTACGGGCGCAGCTCACCGGCGACTCCCCCGCGGAGGTGCGCAGCCGGTTCCTGCTCGGGTCGACGCACTACGAGCAGGGCGACCTGCTGAACGCGAAGGCGTCGCTGTCGTTCGCGACGAAGCGGGCCGGTGAGCTCGGGCGGCAATGGGCGGCGTACGGGTTCGACGCGCGCCGGATGCTGGCGCTGACCCAGTTCATGCTCGGCGAGTGGGACGAGGCGGCGGCGACCGCCCGGACGGACTCGATGACGCCGGCGGCGGCCGCGGCGGCGTTGCGGGCGGTGGAGTTCTCGGTCCGCAGCGGGCGGGGTGACACGGCGGTCGCGGAGGAGTTCGAGCTGTCCCGGAAGTGGTGGGACCTCGACGTGATGCTGCCGATCATCGGGCTGCAGCCGGCCGTCGACGCGTACCGCGTACTCGACAAGCCGGCCGAGGCGGAGAAGCTGATCACGGATGTGTCGGCGCTGTGCGCCGACGTGTTCCAGACCGAATGGTTCTTCGCACGGATCCGGTTCTCCACGCTCGGGATGCAGCTCCTGTGCCACCGCGCCGTCGGTGAGCCGTCGGCCGCGGCCGAGCTGGTCGCGCGCGGCGCGGAGCTGCTCAACCTCGGGCAGATGACCGCGGAGAAGGGGATGCCTCCGGGGCGGCTGATGGGCGTCGAAGGTCTCGCCTGGCTCGCGCGGCTGGAGTCGGAGTGGGATCGGCTGCGCTGGCTGGCCGGGATCGACGCGCCGACGCCGGAGGAACACGTCGCCGCCTGGCAGCGGACGACGGACGCTTTCGGCTACGGGTACGTCTTCGAGCAGGCCTGGTCGCGGATCCGCCTGTCGGCCGCGCTACGCGCCGCGGGCCGGGTGGCCGAGGCGAACGAGCAGACGACACTGGCGGCCGAGGTCGGCCGGGAGCTGAGCGCGCGCCCGCTCCTGGAAGAGGCCGGCGGCGTCGACACCGGCGGTGCCAGTGCGCTGACGTCGCGAGAGACCGAAGTACTGCGATTGCTCGCGGAGGGCCGGACGAACCGGCAGCTGGCGCGGGAGCTGTACATCAGCGAGAAGACCGTCAGCGTGCACGTGTCGAACATCCTCGCGAAGCTCGGCGTCCGTTCCCGCACGGAAGCAGCCGCGGTAGCCCGCCGCGACGGACTCCTCGACGGGGACTAGAGCCCTAGCCGTGCCGGCGGTGCCGGCTGTCGGCCTCGGCCTGCAGATGCCGAGCCCGGGCGCGGCTCAGGTCGTCGCCGACCGACGCCGATTCGGCGGGGGGCGCGGCCGTGGGGCGATCGAGCTCGGTGATGTCGTCGAAGACCTTGCGGGCGTGCCGCATTCGCAGTGCGGCCAACACCACCAGCACGGCCGCAACGAGGGCTATCAATACCCACAGTTGCCAAGACATAGCCTCACCACCACGTATTCGCCCCGTTCCCCCGAGTAATCACCATAGCCCCGATGTCGGCCCTTGGCGACAGGGCGTACGCATACCGTCATCTCGGCGCTTGAAGCTTACGTTTTGTTGCCCATTGCAAACACATACGGTGACCGGGCAACGAGTCGGGGGAACCCAGGAGCGACTACTTTCAGTGACTGCGCGGCGTGAGCCGGCCACCCCGGAACAGGTATTCCGCGCGACCGTCGACCGCCCCGCGGAAGGCGAGCACCTCGTGCGTCCCGTGCTCGGCCTCGGCGGCGATCAGCCGGGTGTCGTCGAGCGCGACGAGCCTGGTCCGGCGCGGCTCCGGGTACATCAGCCGCGCCTCGTCGCTGACCGCCTCGTCGAGCACCCAGAACTCCCCGTCCTGGACGCTGATCGTGGCCTGCGCGAGTACGCCGGTGTACCGACCGGTGACCAGCTCCGGTGAGATGTCGACCGGCTCCGTCGGCGGCACCGGACGGGCCGGCAACTCGACCCCGGCCGTCTCGCGGAGGATGTGGCCGACCAGTTCGTCGTACAAGGGTCCGGTGCTGCCGCCGTTGGTGAGGAGCGCGACCGCGACGCCCTTCTCCGGCACCAGCCGGAAGAACGCCGACTGGCCGACGGTCCCGCCGTCGTGGCCGTAGAGCCGCCCGCCTTCGACGTCGAAGATCATCCAGCCGAGTCCCCAGTGCTGCGCGAACCCGCCGATCGCCGGTACGTCGACCTGCGGCTGCCACAACCGATCGACCGTTTCCCGGTCGAACAGCGTCGCGTCCAGGTAGGCGCGGCCGAACGTGATCAGGTCCCGAGCGCTCATCGCCAGCAACGACCCGGCCGGGGCCATCGCATGCACCAGGCTCCACACCGGCGCGGTCTGCAAGGGAGCACCCGGCTTCGGCGCCACATGCCCGAGCGCAGCGCGGTACAGGAGAGCCTCGTCCGCGATCGTCGCGACGTGCTCCAGCCCGAGCGGTACGGCGATACGCTCCCGGACGAGCTGGTGGAACGGCTTCCCGAACAGGACCTCGGCGATCCGCCCGAGCACCACGAAGCCGGAGTTGTTGTACGAGAACCCAGCGCCCGGCGACACCTCCTGCGCCAGCCCGGGCAGCACGTCCCGCACGAACAGCTCGACCGCGTCGTCGCCCCGCGAGGTCGGGGTGAAGGCGTCCCCGGAGAACCCGCTGGAGTGCGTGAGCAACTGCCGCGGCGTGATCACCACGGCGGCGGCCTCGTCGGCGAGCTTGAACTCGGGCAGGTAGTCCCGCACCGGCCGGTCGAGGTCGACCTTTCCCTCGGCAACCAGCTGCAGGATCAGGGTGGTTGTCCACAGCTTGGTGATCGACCCGATCTGGAACACCGAGTCGACGGTCGCCTCGACTCCCGTGTCGAGGTTGAGGATGCCCGCGGCCGCCGTACTGACCTCGCCGTCGACCAGGACGGCGACCGAGGCGGCCGGTACGCCGTGCTTCGTGATCAGGTCCGCGAGGTTGTCGTCCAGCCAGCTCTGCACGTCGTCACTCCTTGGATGAGAGAACCCGGACCAGGTTCTGGCCGAGGACCTTCCGGATGGTTGCTTCGGGCAGTCCCCGGGCCAGCAGGGCGTCGGTGACCAGGGGCATCCCGGCCGGGCCTTCGAGGCCGGGGACGTACAACTCGGCGTCCAGGCCCTGGATGACCACCGGCCGGTCGCAGGCCGGGATCTTCTCGCCGAAGACCTCCGCAACGAAGTCGCTGCCGAGACCGACGTGGTCCTCGCCGGCGACGTCGAGGATGTGCAGGACGTGGTCGGCCAGGTGGTCGACGGTCGGCTTCTCGGCGGTGGTCAGGAAGCCGGCGAAGAAGTTCACGCAGATCACGCCGCCGGTCGCGGCGATCGCGCGGAGCTGCTCGTCGGTCAGGTTGCGGTGGTGCTCGCGCAGCGCGAACGCACTGGAGTGCGAGGCGACGACCGGCTTGGTCGCGAGCTCGAGGATGTGCTCGGTGCCGGCACGGCCGACGTGCGAGACGTCGATGAGTACGCCGAGCTCCTCGAGGAGTCGTACCGCCTCGACGCCGGCGTGCGTCAGCCGGCTTCCGGTCGCGTCCTCACCGGATCCGTCGCCGAGCGCGCTGCGCCCGAAGTGCGTGAACGAGACCATCCGGACGCCGAGTCGCTGGAGGGTCTGCAGGAGCTCGAGGTCGGTGTCGATCTGCGGGCAGCCTTCGAGCGCCAGGACCAGCGCGATCCTGCCCGCCGCGGTCGCGGCCTCGACGTCGCCGGGCGCCGTACACAGCGCGACCTCGTCGGCGTTCGCCTCGGCGATCCGGTGCGCGGCCTCGATCATCCGGAGCGTCTCGCGCAGCGCTCCTTCGGGCAGGAACTCCGAGTCGATGAACACCGGCAGGACCTGCACGTCGATACCGCCGTCCCGCAGCTGCGGGATCCACCGCTCCCGGAAGTACGCGGACCAGACCTCCTTCGGCCGCCGCGCGACCAGCATCAGCAGATCGTTGTGCGCATCCGCCACCACCGCGTCGCGGTGCAGGTCCATCGCTCCCCCTCGAAGTCGGCCGGTCAGGTCCAGCGCAGGACGCCCTTGCGGTACGCGTACAACAGGCCGACGGCGACGAAGGCCAGGAAGACGAACATCTCGATCAGGGTCGCGAAGCCGAGGGTCGCGAAGATCGTCGCCCACGGGAAGAGGTAGATCGCGTCCACGGCGAAGATCACGTAGAGGTACGCGAACAGGTAGTACCTGATGTGGACCTGGGCCCAGCCCTCGCCGACCGGGTCGACGCCCGACTCGTAGGTCTTGAGCTTGCCCTCGGTCGGATACGTGACCGTCAGCGCCTTGTTCAGCGCGAACGCGCCGAGCAGCCCGACGAATCCGAGCGCGACCACCGCGGCGATGACGCCATAGCTGTCCGACACAGGGAGGAGTCTAGTTCGTACAGAGCAGGAGGGAGTCGATCGAGACGTACGGGCCGTAGCCGGAGCGGACGTCGGCGACCTGGAGGCGCAGGCGGGTGACGCCGGTGATGTCGTAGTTCAGCCAGGTCTCGGTCTCCTGCTGCATCCGGACCGACGTCAGCGCGTTCGTCCCGTTGTGCAGCGACACCCGGACCAGCCCGTCGGTGAGGTTGCCGAGCCAGTTCCGCGAGTACCGGCACCCGGCCGAGTCGACGTCACCCCAGACGTACCCGCCCTGGTTCGCCAGCAGGTCCGCCTCGGAGCGCCGCGGCCCGTCCTTCGGCGGTACGACGGTGAACTGCGGCTGGCCCGCCCCGCCCGCGGCCACCAGCCCCTTCTTGAACATCCCGCGCCACACGTAGTGCTTGAAGCTGATCATCGGCGAGATCGCCGCGGCGTACCGCGCCTGCGGGCCGACCGCGATCCGGTACGTCCGGATCGACCCGGGCTGCACGGTGGTGATCGTCACGCTGCTGCCCGACGAGTACCCGTGCGCGACCTCCTGCCAGCGCTTCAGCGACGGGATCCACTGGTGCAACGGGATCCTCGTGCCCGCGGCGGGCGCCGGCGACAACGTCCCGACGACCGTGATCACGCCCTTGGTCGCGTCCGTCGTACGAATGCTGTAGATCTTCGCGGTCCGCGCCGGTGACGGGACCGCGGTCGCGATCGGGACAGCGCAGCCCAGCATCAGCAAAGTCAGCAGTCCGATCAGCACACGGCGCATGAAGCAACTCCCTGAATTCGCAACTAGGTACGCCACCCTGCCGGTTCTCACTCCGGATCGCAAGCGAGCGCTTGCGCAGGGTGACACCGAACTGTTTCGCGCCTACCGCACCCGATCGCCTTGTAACACCGCGTCCCAGGCTGTGGACCTCCGGGGCTTCCGCATGATTCCGTTCTAAGGGCGAACTAATATTGGGGTTATCGCCCTGACGGGGGGATCGACGTGTCACCCACAAGGTGGCAAGCCGACCCAAGCTTCGACTTGGAGATGAACAGAACAGTGACCATCGAGGTCAAGCAGCTCGACCGCGTGGTGATCCGCTTCGCCGGCGATTCCGGCGACGGGATGCAACTCACGGGGGACAGGTTCACCGCGGAAACGGCATCGTTCGGCAATGATCTGTCGACCTTGCCCAACTTCCCCGCCGAGATCCGGGCACCAGCCGGAACTCTGCCGGGAGTGTCGTCCTTCCAGCTCCACTTCGCCGACCACGACATCCTCACGCCGGGTGATGCGCCCGACGTGCTGATCGCGATGAACCCGGCGGCGCTGAAGGCGAACCTCAAGGACGTGCCGCGCGGCGCGACCCTGATCGTCGACACCGCGGACTTCACCGCGCGCAACCTGAAGCGGATCGGGTACGACGAGAACCCGCTGGAGACCGGCGAGCTCGACGGGTACCACGTGGTCCCGCTGAACCTGACCGGCATGACGGTGGAGTCGGTCAAGGAGTTCGGCCTGACCCGCAAGGACGCGTCCCGGGCGAAGAACATGTATGCGCTCGGTCTGGTGTCCTGGCTGTTCCAGCGGCCGGTCGAGTCGACGATCACCTTCCTGCAGACCAAGTTCGCGTCCAAGCCGGACATCCGGGACGCGAACATCGCGGCCTTCCGCGCGGGCTACAACTTCGGTGAGACCGCCGAGGAGTTCTCGGTCCGGTACGAGGTGAAGCCGGCTCACATGGCCACCGGCACCTACCGGAACATCTCCGGCAACCTCGCGCTGGCGTACGGCCTGGTGGCGGGCGCCCAGCGGGCCGGGTTGCCACTGGTCCTCGGTGCGTACCCGATCACCCCGGCGTCCGACGTACTGCACGAGCTGTCCAAGCTCAAGCGGTTCAACGTCACCACGATCCAGGCCGAGGACGAGATCGCCGGTGTCGGCGCCGCCCTGGGCGCGTCGTTCGGCGGCGCCCTCGGCGTCACCACGTCGTCCGGTCCGGGCATCAGCCTGAAGTCCGAGACGATCGGCCTCGGCGTGATGCTTGAGCTCCCGCTGGTGGTCTGTGACATCCAGCGCGCCGGCCCCTCGACGGGTATGCCGACCAAGACCGAGCAGGCCGACCTGCTGCAGGTGATGTTCGGCCGCAACGGCGAGGCGCCGCTGCCGGTGATCGCGGCCCAGTCCCCCGCGGACTGCTTCGCGATCGCGGTCGAGGCGGCCCGGATCGCGATCACCTACCGGACACCGGTGATCGTGCTGTCCGACGGCTACCTGGCGAACGGTTCCGAGCCGTGGAAGATCCCGGTCATCGAGGACCTGCCGACGATCGACCCGGACTTCACCGTCGAGCCGAACGCGACCGACGACAAGGGCGCCCCGAAGTACCTCCCCTACCTGCGCGACCCGGAGACCCTCGCCCGTGCCTGGGCAGTTCCCGGTACGGCGGGCCTGGACCACCGGATCGGCGGTCTGGAGAAGGAGGACAAGACCGGGAACATCTCCTACGACCCGGCCAACCACGACCTGATGATCCGCACCCGCCAGGCGAAGGTGGACGGGATCACTGTCCCGCCCGTCGAGGTCGACGACCCGGACGGTACGGCGAAGGTCCTGGTGCTCGGGTGGGGTTCGACGTACGGCCCGATCGGCGCCGCTGTCCGCCGGGTCCGCAAGGTCGGCGGCAAGATCGCGCAGGCGCACCTGCGGCACCTGAACCCGTTCCCGTCGAACCTCGGCGACGTGCTGAAGTCGTACGACAAGGTCCTCGTGCCGGAGATGAACCTCGGCCAGCTGGCGATGCTGCTGCGCGCCAAGTACCTGGTCGACGTGGTCTCGTACGCGCAGGTCCGCGGCATGCCGCTCGGCGCCGCCGAACTGGCCGAGGTGATCGGCAACCTGGTCGAGGAGACCGAAGGGATCGACGACGACGCCCGCCACCTGGGGGCGGCCGCGGCCGCCGTCAAGCACGGCGAGGCACTGGCCGACCAGAACGGCCATCTCAAGACGGAAGGTGCACGATGAGCGCCGTAGAGCTCGGTATGCCGAGCCTGCCGAACGGACTGCAGGGCGTCCCGGCCGCGACCGAGCCGCAGAACCGCAAGGAGTACGTGTCGGACCAGGAGGTCCGCTGGTGCCCGGGGTGCGGTGACTACGCCGTACTCGCGGCCTTCCAGGGCTTCCTGCCCGAGCTCGGGATCAAGCGCGAGAACGTCGCGATGGTCTCCGGGATCGGCTGCTCGTCCCGCTTCCCGTACTACCTGTCGACGTACGGCATGCACTCGATCCACGGCCGCGCGCCGGCGATCGCGACCGGGCTCGCGACGGCCCGGCCGGACCTGAGCGTGTGGGTGGTGACCGGTGACGGCGACGCGCTGTCGATCGGCGGCAACCACCTGATCCACACGCTGCGGCGGAACGTGAACATGAAGATCCTGCTGTTCAACAACCGGATCTACGGGCTCACCAAGGGGCAGTACTCGCCGACGTCGGAGCCGGGCAAGGTGACGAAGTCGACGCCGATGGGCTCGGTGGACAATCCGTTCAACCCGGTCTCGCTGGCGCTCGGCGCGGAGGCGACGTTCGTGGCACGCACCGTCGACTCCGACCGCAAGCACCTCACCTCGGTCCTGCGGGCCGCGGCCGAGCACCGCGGTACGGCGTTCGTGGAGATCTACCAGAACTGCCCGATCTTCAACGACAACGCGTTCGACGCGATCAAGAACCCGGAGACCCGGGACGACGCGATCATCCCGCTCGTGCACGGCGAGCCGATCCGCTTCGGCACCGACGGGCACCTCGGCGTGGTGCGCGACGGCTTCGCCTCGCTGGCCGTCCGCGAGGTCGCCGACCTACCCGGCGGCGAGTCGGACCTGGTCGTCCACGACGCCCACACCGAGGACCCGGCGTACGCGTTCGCCCTGTCCCGGCTGACCGACGGCGGTGTCCTGCACCAGGCCCCGATCGGCGTCTTCCGGTCCGTCGAGCGTCCGGCGTACGACGACCTGGTCCGTCAGCAGATCACCACCGCCCAGGAATCCCAGGGCACCGGCGACCTGCAGGCCCTGGTCACCGGCGCGGACACCTGGACCGTGAACTAGAGCAGTTCGAGCAAGGTCTGCCCGGCCGCGCGGTCCAGATGCCGCGCGGTCAGGCCGGCCGCTTGCGCGGCGACCACGTCCAGCTCGAGGTTGTCGCCGATCATCAGCGCATCGGACGGCTCGACTCCCAGCGCTTCGCACACCCGGTGGTAGGCCCGCGGGTCGGGCTTGCTGAAACCGAGCGATTCCGAGGTGCAGACGACGTCGATCAAGTCGGCCAGCCCGATCTTCTGCAACTTCGCGTTCTGCTGCCGGGTGCTGCCGTTGGTGAGTACGCCGATCCGCCATCCGTTGCCCCGAGCAACTTCCAGCGCGGGACGCGCGTCCGGGTACGCGATCCAGTTGTTCACGTACTGTGTGAGGTACCCCTCGAACACCTCGTCCAACTCGGCATCGGTCGCCGGGACCGGGCGACCGAGCACCGGCAGAAAAGCGCGAAGTCGCCCGCGCCGCTGGCCCTGGTGCGTGAGCTCCCCGGCCAGAAAGCGATTGAACTGATCCTCTTCGATCACGAACCACTCGGCGATCAGCTCATCCGTCGGCGTGATCCCCAGCTCCGTCACCCAGCTGCGCAGACCCGCCACGGCACACCCTGTGTGATCGAACAACGTGTTGTCCAAATCAAACACAACCGCCTTCATGCGCGGACCACCGAGTCGCGGTTGAGCTCTCGATGGTTGGCGTAGCCGGAGAGGGCGAGGGTCAGGTCGAGTTCGGCGAGGAAGCAGCGGAGGACGTGCTCTACGCCGGCTTGGCCGGCCAGGGCCAGGCCGTACAACAAAGGTCGGCCTAGAAGTATCGCCTTCGCTCCCAGGGCGAGTGCCTTGGCCGCGTCGGCCCCGGTGCGTACGCCGGAGTCGAAGAGGATCGTGAGCTGCTCACCGACCGCGTCCGCGATCGCCGGCAGTGCGTCCAGCGAGGCGATCGCGCCGTCGACCTGGCGGCCGCCGTGGTTCGAGACCACGAGGCCGTCCACGCCGTGCTCGGCCGCGAGCTTGGCGTCCTCGACGTGGGTGATGCCCTTGAGCACGATCGGGCCGTCCCAGTTGTCCCGCAGGAACGACAGGTCGTCCCAGGACAGGCCGACGTTCGGGAACATCTGCGCCCAGTGCATCACCGCCGCGCCGGGGTCCTCGTCGATCGGCTTGGCCAGCTTCGCCCGGAACGCCGGGTCGCTGAAGTAGTTCGCCAGCCCCTCCCCCTTCAGGAACGGCAGGAACCCGCGGTCCAGGTCGGCCGGGCGCCAGCCGATCGTCCCGGTGTCCAGGGTGACGACGAGTACGGCGTACCCCGCGGCCTTCGCGCGCTGCAAGAAGCTCAGGCAGACGTCGCGGTCGGTCGGGTAGTACAGCTGGAACCACTTGCTGGTTGCCTCGATCTGCTCGATCGCGTGGCTCGCCTGGGTCGAGTGCGTGTAGGTCAGGCCGAGCGCGTCCGCGGCGCGTGCGGTCGCCAGCTCGCCGTCCGGGTGCGCGAGGGTCTGTACGCCGATCGGCGCGACCAGGACCGGCGCCGGCATCGCCGTGCCGAGCACTGTGCAGGAGAGATCGCGTTCCGTGCTGCCGCGGAGCATCCGCGGCACCAGGCGCCAGCGGTCGAACGCGGATCGGTTGGCCCGGGCGGTCGCGCCTTCACCGGCGCTCGGCACGATGTAGCCCATCGCCTCGGCCGGCAGTTTCCCGGCCGCCTGCGACTCCAGCCGCGCCAGGTCGGTCGTGATCTCCGGCGTCACCCCCTGCAGCATCCCTTGCAGATAGATCTGCAACTGGAAATCACCGAAGTTGGCCATGCCGGATGCTCCCACAACGCCATGACATCCGTCAGCACAGGATCCGGACGGATCGCATCCGTGCGGGCGGTCGCCGGCCACGAGAGTGACAGGTATGACGATGACCGCCCCAAGGCAGAGCAGCGTGAAGCGCAGCCTGCCGGCTCTCGGCCTGTTCTTCCTCGCTCCCCTGGTTGCGGAGTTCCTGCTCGGGAACATCCCGCTCACCGGTCTCTTCGCGCTCTTCGGCCTGGCTCCGTTGTACGGCGGCGGCGCGGTCCTGATCCGCGAACTCGTTCGCCGCCGCGGCTGGGGATACCCGAGCGTGCTGATCCTCGGGCTGGCGTACGGCGTACTGGAGGAAGGCATCACCACCCAGTCGCTGTTCAACCCGAACTACGTCGACCAGCGACTCCTCGACCCCGGGCACATCGGGTTCCTCGGGATGGGCGCGCCGTGGACGCTGTTCGTGCTCGGACTGCACACGGTCTGGAGCATCACGGTGCCGATCGTCCTCACCGAGTCGATCTCGCGCCGGCCCCGCGAGCCCTGGCTCGGCAAGATCGGCCTGAGTGTGTACGGCGTACTGTTCGTCTTCGGCGTGGTCGCGACGACGGCCATCCAGCTCAACAACGACTCGTTCGTGGCATCGCCGGCCCAGTTCGCGGGCGTGGCGGTGGCGATCGTCGCGCTGGTGGGCATCGCGGTGTCGGTCGGTCGTCGAACGTCTCGCCGTACGGCGGGCTCCGTGCCGTCCGTGGTGATCACGGGAGCGGCCGTCCTGGTCCTCGGCTCAGGATGGATGCTGACCGACCACCTGACCGACAACGGCTGGATCACCGCCGCCGCGCTGCTCCTCCTCGAACTGATCGCGGTCGCCATGCTCACGACTTGGTCCCGGCGGAGCGGCTGGACGCAGCGGCACTCGATGGCCGCGGCCGGCGGCGCGCTGCTGACGTACGCGTGGCACGCGTTCCCGGAGACGCCGGTCTTCGAGGCCTCGCGGACGGTGGATCTGATCGGGAACACGGTGTTCGCCCTGCTCGCGCTGGTCCTGCTGGCCTTTGCGACAATCAGGTGTGAAAAGTTCGGTGACTCCTGACGATCGCGAGACCGCGCGACACGTCAGCCTGGCGTTGTTCGCGCTGGCGACGGGCGGTTTCGCGATCGGGACCACCGAGTTCGTCACGATGGGGCTGCTGCCGCAGATCGCGGACGGCGTGCACATCTCGATCCCGACCGCCGGCCACGTGATCGCGGCGTACGCGCTGGGCGTCGTGGTCGGCGCTCCCGTGATCGCGGCGCTCGGCGCGCGGACCGGGCGGAAACGGTTGCTGCTCGGGCTCGTGGCGGTGTTCGTGGTCGGCAACGTGCTGTCGGCGGTTGCCTCGAGCTACGAGTTCCTGCTGGCCGCGCGGTTCCTGTCCGGGCTGCCGCACGGTGCGTTCTTCGGGATCGGCGCGGTGGTCGGCGCGTCGATGGTGGCGCCGGACCGGCGGGCGCGCGCGGTGTCGATGACGATGGTCGGGCTTCCGGTCGCGAACATCATCGGCGTACCTCTGACGACCCTGCTCGGGCAGCAACTCGGGTGGCAGGTGCCGTTCCTCGCGGTCGGGGTGCTGGGGTTGCTGACGCTGGTCGCGGTCTGGTTCTGGGTGCCGCCGCAGGCCGTCGGGAGCGACGTCAACATCCGCAGCGAGCTCAGCGCGCTGGCCCGGCCGCAGGTGTGGATGGCGCTGCTGGTCGGGATGGTCGGGTTCGGCGGCATGTTCGCGACGTACTCGTACATCACGCCGACGATGACGGAACTGGCCGGTTTCTCCGAGTCCGCCGTGACGATCGTGCTGGCCGTGTACGGCGTCGGCATGACCGTCGGCACCGTCCTCGGTGGACGCCTCGCCGACCGGTGGCTGATGGGCAGCGTGTACGGCGGACTGGTCGCGGTCGCCGTCGTACTGGGAACGTTCGGCTGGCTCGCGCAGAGCCGGGCGGGCGCCCTGATTGCAGTGTTCGCGATGGGCTGCTCCGCGAGCATCCTGGTGCCGGCGCTGCAGACCCGCCTGATGGACGTCGCGCACGAAGGCCAGTCGCTGGCCGCGTCGCTGAACCACTCCACGCTCAATATCGCCAACGCGCTCGGGGCTTGGCTCGGCGGTGTCGTACTGGCCGCCGGCTACGGCTACGAATGGCCCAGCCGCCTCGGCGCCGCACTCGCCGTCGCCGGCCTGATCCTGGCCGTGATCTCCGGCCTGATGGAACGTAGAGGGTCGACTCAGGTACTTGCCTGAGGGTTTCCTCACCGCGGACTTGGTTAGATCGGGGTATGGCGACCTTGACGTTGGGCGCGGCCGATCTGGTACGGCGGCGTGGGCTGCGGCAGATGCGATCGGTGGCGTTGGCGCTGCTGGTGCTGGCCGCGGTGATCTACGTGGTGACGCTGCACCGCAGCGGCGGCTGGGGGTACGTGAACGCGGCGGCCGAAGCGGCGATGGTGGGCGCGTTGGCGGACTGGTTCGCGGTGACGGCGCTGTTCCGGCGGCCGCTCGGGCTGCCGATCCCGCACACCGCGATCGTGCCGACCCGGAAGGACAGCCTCGCCGAGAGCCTGGAGCAGTTCGTCACCGAGAACTTCCTGTCCGAGGAAGTCGTCGGGGAGAAGATGCGGACCGCCGAGGTGAGCCGGCGGGCCGGTGAGTGGCTTGCCGCCGGCAACCACGCCGAGCGGATCGTGGCCGAAGGCGCGCGCACGGTCGGGGCGGCGCTGCCGAAACTCGGCGACGAGGACGTGACCGCGTTCGTGAGCGGGTCGTTGCTGCCGCGGTTCGTGAAGGAGCCGTTGAGCCCGATCGCCGGGCACTTCGTGGGGTCCGTGGTCGACGACGGCGCTCACCACGCGCTGCTCGACCTGTTGCTGGTGGAGGCCCACGACTGGCTGGCCGACAACCGGGACCTGCTGGCGGATGTCGTCGGGCCGCGGGCGCCGCGGTGGTCACCGCAGTGGGTGGATCGGATGGTGATCGACCGGATCCACCGCGAGGCGCTGGCGTGGCTGGCCGACGTACGGGACAACCAGTCGCATCCGGCGCGGCGGGCGATCGATCGGCTGCTCGGGCAGCTGGCTCACGACCTGCAGCACGACCCGGACACGATGGCGCGGTTCGAGGCGTGGAAGGCGCGAATGCTGACGCACCCGGACATGGGTTCGAGCCTGACCGCGGTCTGGGACGCGATGCGCACCGCCCTGATCGACTCGATCAACGACCCGAGCAGCACCCTCCGGGCGCGGGCGATCCGGGCCCTGCAGGAGCTGGGGCAACGGCTCCAGGACGACGAGTCGCTGCGCGCGAAGGTCGACAGCCGCGCCGCCGAGGCCGTCGGGTACGTCGTCCGCACGTACGGCCGCGAGATCGTCTCGGTCATCTCCGACACCATCGAACGCTGGGACGGCCGCGAAGCCGCCGCCCGCATCGAACTCCACGTCGGCCGCGACCTCCAGTTCATCCGCATCAACGGCACCGTCGTCGGAGCCCTCGTCGGCCTCACCATCCACACCGTGAGCCAGCTGCTGTGAACCCGACGAACATCCGCAAGCGGAAGCGGCCGCAGGCCGCGGCGGTAGCGCTTGGGCTACCGCCGCTGACCGACTTCGGGGATCGTCCGCTGGACTAGATGCCGCAGTTCGGGGCGCTCCAGAAGTTGCTGGTGCGGATGTCCGCGTGGGTGTGGTCGTTGTGGCCGGGGTAGCCGGGGCCGAGGATGCCGCCGAAGCCGTGGTAGCGAGCTTGCTTTGCGAGAGTGCAGAGCGAGTGGACGCCGACCAGGTCCGCGGACCGGCCGTAGAGGTGCTGGCTGTCACTGGCGCCGCCGACCTGGCTGTTGCACGAGTAGCTGCGGAAACCGCTGGAGATGTTAAGGGGCTGGTCACCGAGCGCGTGCCGCAACGCCTCCAGGTGCCACATCGTCTCGAGCGCGTTGGCCTTGGTCGCTGCCTCGGACAGCGGACCGCCGTCGTACCCCGACCCGCCGCACCCGTCGTCGAGCTCGGCGTACGTGAAATGGATCGGCGTGCAGTCGTCGTCCTGCAGCGCATAGATCTTGGTGAACGTGGCCGAACCGGCGACTCCGTCCTGCGCCAGCCCGTAGGCCGCCTGGAATCGCTGCACCGCGGCCTTCGTCGCGGGGCCGAACTCACCGTCGATCGCCAGGTGCGCACCGTATCCGGGATATCCGGAGACCCGGATCTGCAACTGCCGCACGTCCGCGCCGGACATGCCTTGACTGAGGGTGCGGCCCCACGTGTAACAGCCGTCCGCGTGGGCGACGGTCGTGGCCACGACCTGTGAAGCGGTGAGGGTCGCCACGAACAGCAGGAGTACGGCGAACAGCCGCGGCAACGGTCGAGTGATGGACATCGGACACCTCCGGGGCGGTGAAGGGATCTGTCCCCGAACAGCATTCCGTCATTTTCCGCCTCTTGGCCAGCGCTCACCGGAAATTTCCGACACGCACGCGACTTTCCGACCCGGCAGGCAACTTTCCGCAACGGCCAGCCGGTCCAGCAGGATGTGAGCATCGACGACGGCGTCTTGGCGACGGGGGTGACCGCGGTGCACGACGGCACGGACACCTTCGACACGTTCGTCGCCGCGCGCTCGCGGGCCCTGCTGCGGACCGCCTACCTGCTGACCCGCGACCATGCGCTGGCCGAGGACCTCGTCCAGACCGCGCTGGCCAAGGCGTGGTTCCACTGGTCCCGGATCCGCGAGGACAACCCGGAGCCGTACGTCCGGCGGATCCTGGTCACGACGTACTCCTCCTGGTGGCGCCGCCGCTGGAACGGCGAGATCCCGACCGAGGAACTGCCCGACGCCCCGACCCCGGACGGCGAGGACGCACTCGACCTCTGGGACGCCATCGGTCGCCTCCCCCGCCGGCAACGCGCGGTCGTCGTCCTGCGCTTCTACGAGGACCTGAGCGAGGCCGAGACCGCCCGGCTGATGGGCAGTTCCGTCGGCACCGTCAAGAGCCAGACCGCCAAGGCTCTCGCCAAGCTCCGCCTCGACCCTTCCCTTGCCACCCCAGCAGATCTGGAGACCCCGTGATGAACCTCCAGGACCTGCGCGACGAGCTCACCACCCGCGCCGCCTCCGCCGACCAGCACTCAGGTGACCTGCTGCCCGGTGTGCAGCAGAAGATCCGCCGCACCAAGCAGCGCCGCGCCTTCACCGCGCTCGGCGTGGTCGCCGTACTCGCGGCCGTCGCCGCCACCCTCGTCCCCACGATGAGCCCGACGCCACCAGCCGACAACCCACCCGAGGACTACACCAGGGACGGCCTCACGGTCCCAGGAACGGTCGGCAGCGACAAGTTGCTCAAGGCATGGATCGGCGACCGCGGCCAGAGCAGTCTGTCGTTCGCGTGGACCCCGACCACGGACTCGATCACCATCCACGCCAACTGCGAGGCCGCCGGCGCCATGTACGCGATCCGCTTCCGCATCAACGGCTGGTACCTCGGTGACGCGAGCTGCGACGCCGGCCCGAACGCGTGGGCGATGGACAGCGGCGTCACCCTCGCACCGGACTCGGCTTTCTGGCTGGCCTCCCCGGTCGGCAAGGCGGCGCGGGTCTCCGCCGATCTGATCGAGCTGGAGTCAGGCCGGCCGGCCGGCAAGGACAGCCGGATCTGGTTCGGCATCTACTCCACCTCGCCCAACCCGCCGAGCAGCAACGGCGCACCGGCACGGCTTGCGCCGGTGGATGCGGGCGCGTACCAAAAGGACGGAGTGGTCTACCGGAAGACGGTCGGTGGCGACACCCTGGCCGCCGCGCAGGTCGCCAACCTGGATCGCCTCGATGTGCGGTTCAGCTTCACTGCGACCGGAGCCAAGCTGGTCCTGCACCCGTTCTGTACGGCGAACTCGGGCTACGTCGGCGACAACCCGCCGCACACCGTGGAGATGCGCGTCGGCTCCGGGCAGCCGGTAAAGGCCACCTGCGAGGCGAGCTCGACCGACGCCGTGAAAGGCAGCAGTCTCACGATCGACTCGCCGGTGCCGGCCGGGCAACGTGTCGACGTGGTTGCGAAGGTCTTGTCGACCAGCCCGCACCTCATCGGGATGCCGGCGGACGTCCGGTTGGGTCTGGGCGTCTACTTCCAGGGGCCGCAGCGAGTCATCGACGGGATGGAGCTTCCGGAGCAGACCGAGGTGGCCGGGTACCGGTACCGGCTTGCGGAGGTGAAGACCGCGCCCGGGCCGGACCGACGCCTCGCGACCGATACCCCGGCGGACCAGCCGTACGTCGTCGCCTACGGAGGCTCGCCCCTCGGCCCGGGCGGCGGGTTCCAGGCCAGCCTCACGGTCGGCAAGACCGAGACGGGCGTCGGCGTCGCATCGGACGCCGGCGGCATGGGCATCGGCTGGGACGCACACGGTGCCTCCCCCTCCGAGCGCGCCACCCTGACGATCGCCGAAGGCAAACCCACCAAGGGAACGCTGATCCTGGCGATCTACCTACCGGACTAGGTCCTAGACCCAGCTGTGCAGGTCGGCGGCGTCCTTGGTGAACTGCTCGGGTGAGTCGTCCGCGACGAACTCCAGCAGCGCGTTGATCTCGCGAGGCTCGGCGGCCAGGCGGTCGAGGACCGGCCGCCACAGCGACTCCCGGGCCGCGAGCGGCAGCCGATTGTTCGACGGCCACCACGAGAACACGTGCACCGTGCTCAGCCACGGCATCAGCGCCTCGAGCTGCTGGAGGCACGCCGCGTCGTCGAGATCGACCGGCGGCTGCCAATACGTCGTGAGGTTCGGCGCGCCGACGTCCAGCAGCAGGGTGATCGTCGAGTCGACCTCGTCGGTGAGCGTGTTGCGGTGGAACTCCATCGCGATCTCGATCCCCGCGCCGGCAGCCATGTCGGCGAGCTCGCCCAGTCCACGGGTCACCGCCATCCGGTCACCGACGCCCGCATCCGCCGTACCGACGTTGCCTGCCCAGACCCGGATCCGGCGTGCGCCGAGCGCCTCGGCGGTGGCGATCGCGGAGCGCATCTCCTCGCGGTCCACGCTGCCGGCCCGCAGGTAGGAGCCGTACGCCGCGACTTGCAGGCCGTGCACCTCGGTCAGGTTCCGCACCCGCTTGGCGTTGACCAGGTTCCCGAGCGGGACATGCACGTCACCGCCCCATTCGATCGCCGCGAGCCCGGACTTCGCTGCCACCTCCACCACCTGGTCGACCGGCAACTGGCGAAACGTCACCGAGACCAGACCGGTCCTCACACCCACGCGCGCCTCCTGGTGTTCACCCCTCCATCCAACCGCATCACACCAGCGGTCTCACCTCACGCGTCACCCGATGGACGGTCGCCTGTCCGGCGCCTGCCTTGCTCTGATGGCATCCACGCCTTTCTTGACGGCAACCACCGGAGCGGCCACCGCACCGGCGGCACCAGCAGCAGCACCGGCGCCGGCTTCAGCGCCGGCAGCAGCACCCTTGGCAGCAGCAGGTGCCTGGGACGGTCCACCGGGCGCCTTCTTGGCCGCCGCCTCCGCGGCGAACACAACCGCGTGCGCAATGTAGTCCTGGGCGCGCCCGGTCCGCTCCGAGTCCATGGTGTTCGTCCGATCGTCCGCGGCCAGCAACTCCGCCGCCAGCGTTCGCGCCGCCGATGCTTCCGGCCGCGCCTGGTCCTGCTCGACGTGCGGTCGATCGTTGCTGGCCAGGTAGTCGCTGAACGGCTCCGCTTCCGGACTGTCCTGGTCGCCGACGGTCGCCGCGACCACATCGCGGTGCGCCCCCATGGCCTCCGCTGCGATCGCCTGCCGAACGCGCTGTCCGGCCAGCACGCGATCCTCAGCGGTGAGACTGGCCGATGCGAGCGCCGACCGTGTGACGTCGTCGGTCAACTCGTCGATGAGCTTGCCGCGGGACTGCGCCATGCGATTCCTCCTGTGGTCCGTGGCCGAAGTGCGCACAGCCTATCCACGCGGGGAGGCCGCGGCCGTCTCACGTCATGAGCAAAGCGATTGGATGCGACTGTCGATCAGGCATAGTCTGGCCGACGTGCCAGAACAGCGAAAAGGGTTTACCTATGGGTTCGCCGCGTACCTGATCTGGGGTCTGTTCCCGCTGTACTGGAAGCTTCTCGACCAGTCCGGGGCTCTCGAGCTGCTGGCCCACCGGGTGCTCTGGTCGCTGGTCACGATCGTGATCCTGGTCGCCGTACTGCGGAAGCTCGCCGCCGTGAAGGCCCTGCTCGCGGAACCACGGCGGCGGTGGCCGTTGATCGCCGCGGCGTTCCTGATCTCGGCGAACTGGGGCACCTACATCTGGGCCGTCAACAACGGCCACGTCGTGGAGACCTCGCTCGGGTACTTCATCACGCCGCTGTTCACGGTCCTGCTCGGCGTCTTCGTCCTCAAGGAACGACTCCGGCCGGTGCAGTGGACCGCGCTGGGGATCGCCTTCGTGGCCGTCGCCGGCCTGACCGTCGAGAACGGGCGGCCGCCGTGGGTGGCGATCATCCTCACGTTCTCGTTCGGGTTCTACGGGCTGGCGAAGAAGCAGGCCGGCGCCGGCGCGATCGAGGGCACGGCGATCGAGTCCGGCACCGTCGTACCGTTCGCGGTCGTGGGGATCATCGCCCTCGGGCTGCAGGGCGACGCGACGGTCACCCACCACGGGACGGCGTACCTCGTGCTCGTGCTGCTGACCGGGCCGATCACCGCCGTACCGCTGCTGCTCTTCGGGGCCGCGGCGACCCGGGTCTCGATGACGACGCTCGGGCTGCTGAACTACATCGCGCCGATCATGCAGTTCATCTGCGGCCTGGTGATCTTCCACGAGCAGATGACGCCGATGCGCTGGCTCGGTTTCGGCCTGGTGTGGGTCGCGCTGGCGCTGTTCACCTTCGACAGCATGCACACCCGCCGCCGCAACCTCGCCCTCGAACGCGCCGCGGTCACTGCTTCCGCAGTGTGATTGTTCGACCGCGCTTCGCTTTCTTAGGTCAACCTAAGCCGTGTGACGTTCACCTGACCTTCACTCGGTCGGCTCTCAGCTTCCCTAGGGTCGCTGATCGTGACCAAGTTCCTGCCGCTGATCAGTCAGATCGGCACCCGCCACGGGTCCCGCTCCCTGCGCACCTGCGAGTACAAGTGCGCGAACCAGTGCGACCACTCCGAGCCGAACACGTCCGGCAACGAGCACATCCAGACCGTGATGCGGTCCGCGTTCAGCCGCCGCAAGGTGCTCGCGATCGGCGCGGCCGGCGTCGGCGCCGCCGGTGTCGCCACGCTCGCGGTGAACGCGCCCGCGATCGCCGACCAGACCAGCCGGGGGTCGGGCAACGGATCCGGCAACGGCTCCTTCCCCGGCTTCGGCCACCGCAGTGAGCTGACGCACAGCGTCGTACCGCCGAACCGTCAGGACGACATCGTCGTACCGCAGGGGTACGACCAGGCCGTGATCATCGGCTGGGGCGACCCGGTCCTGCCGGGCGCGCCGAAGTTCGACCCGTACAAGCAGTCCGCCGAGGCGCAGGCGCGGCAGTTCGGGTACAACAACGACTACACGATGATCGTGCCGCTGCGCGACGATCGGGTGGCGTTGCTGGTCTGCAACCACGAGTACACCGACGAGAACCTGATGTTCCCGACCGGCAAGTACTCGACCGCCGAGATCGCGAAGATCGGGATGGCCGCACACGGCATGGCCGTCGTCCAGATCGAGCGCGTCGGCCGCAAGGGCGAATGGCGCCGCGACAAGCAACTGTCCCGCTACAACCGCCGGATCACCGCGTCCACCAAGTTCGAGGTGACCGGGCCGGCGGCCGCGGACGCCCGCGTCGGGAAGGTTGCCTACGGCACCTTCGGGAACTGCTCCGGCGGCGTGACGCCGTGGGGCACGATCCTGTCCGGCGAGGAGAACTTCAACGGGTACTACGACGTGAGCGGCACGATCCCCGCCGAGCACGTGGATTCCTACAAGCGGTACGGCGTACCGACGACTGTCACCAAGTCCGCGCGGCAGTGGAGCGTCGTCGACGCGCGGTTCGACCTGACCAAGACGCCGACCGAGGTCTACAGGTCCGGCTGGGTGGTCGAGGTCGACCCGTACGACCCGCGGTCGACGCCGAAGAAGCGGAGCATGCTCGGCCGCCTCAAGCACGAGGGCGCGACCACCACGATCACCGCCGACGGGCGGATCGCGGTGTACACCGGCGACGACGAGAAGGGGGAGTACCTCTACAAGTTCGTCTCGGCCGGCAAGTACGACCCGAAGAACCGCAAGAACAACTTCGGCCTGCTCGACGAGGGCACGCTGTACGTCGCCAAGTTCACCGGCGACGGCACCACGGACGGCGTGTACGACGGTATCGGCCAATGGATCCCGCTGACCTCGGACACGAAGTCGTTCGTCGACGGCATGTCCGTGCAGGAGGTGCTGATCAACACCCGGGTCGCCGGTGACAAGGTCGGCGCCACCCGGATGGACCGCCCCGAGGACGTCGAACGGAACCCGGTCAACGGCCGGATCTACGCGGCGCTGACGAACAACGACAAGCGCGGCGGCAGCTTCCCGGTCGACGAGGCGAACCCGCTCGCCGTCTCGCACGTGCGGGAGACGCTCGGCGGACCGCTGATCGAGAAGGCCGGCAACCGCAACGGGTACATCCTCGAGATCAGCGAAGAGGGCGACGACGCGGCCAGGACCGGCTTCTTCTGGACCCTGTTCCTGGTCTGCGGCGACCCGGCCGCACAGGAGACGTACTTCGGCGGCTTCGACAAGGCGAAGGTCAGCCCGATCTCCTGCCCGGACAACGTCGCGTTCGACGGCTCCGGCAACCTGTGGATCTCCACCGACGGCAACGTGCTCGGCTCGAACGACGGCATCTTCACCGTCCCGGTCGCGGGCCCGAACCGCGGCCAGGTCAAGCAGTTCCTGTCCGTGCCGCTCGCCTCCGAGGCGTGCGGGCCACTGGTCTCGGACGACGACAAGACCGCGTTCGTCGCCGTACAGCACCCGGGCGAGACCGACACCGCGACGTTCGAGAAGCCCAGCTCGACCTGGCCGCACACCGACAAGTTCCCGCGCCCCGCGATCGCCTGCGTCTGGCGCCGCGACGGCGGCCGCGTCGGCAGCTGAGCGCTCTCGAGGCCCGGCGCTCCGGCGCCGGGCCTCTTGACGATCGCTATCCTGGACATCTAATATCCAGGATATGAAGATGAACGAGGGCGTCGAGTGGGCGATGCACAGCTGCGTGAATCTGAGCTGGGCACCCGGCGAGGCGGTCACCGCCAAACGGCTCGCGGCCTTCTACAACCTGCCCACGGCGTACCTGAACAAGCAGCTCCAGGCGCTCACCCGGGCCGGCATCCTCACCTCGGTCTCGGGTCCGAAGGGCGGCTTCCAGCTGGCCCGCGACCCGCGCGACATCAGCTTGCTCGACATCGTCGTCGCCATCGACGGGCCGGACGACGCGTTCCGCTGCATGGAGATCCTCAAGGAAGGTCCGGGCGCCGACGCGCGGGCCGACTACACCAAGATCTGCGTGATCTCGCAGGCGATGCGCGGCGCCGAGCTGACCTACCGCCGCGAGCTGGCGAACCGCTCGATCGCGGACATCGCGGCCGAGGTCGTCCGGCTGAACCCGAGCGCCCCGGACAACACCCGCAACCGCTTCGCCAACCTCAAGTCGTGATAGCGGATCCCCACGCAGGCAGAACCCCCGAAATCCGCCGTTCGCGGCACGAAAACGGCGCTTCTGCCTGCGCAGCCGCACCCCACCAACCGAAGGAGACCCCATGACCACCCTGATCCGCGCCACCAACGCCGAGAACCTGGCCGCGAGCGGTGTCACATTGCTGGCCGACGTACCCGACACCGACGGGCACCTGACCAGCCACCGCTCGATCTTCCAGCCCGGCAAGGAAGGCGCTCCCCCGCACCTGCACCGCGAGGCCGCCGAACTGTTCTTCGTCCTGAGCGGCTCACTCCGCGTCCTCACCGGCGAGAACCTCGTCGAGCTCCACCAGGGCGACTTCCTGCACGTCCCACCCAACACCGCCCACGCCTTCGAGGCCGCCGGCAGCGAACCGGCCGAGGTCCTGTTCGTCCTCACCAACGCCAAGCCCCGCTTCGGCTACTACCGCCTCCTGGAAGGCGCCTACCGCGGCGAGACGGACTGGGCCGAGGTAGCCAAGACCAGCGACCTCTACGACAACCACTACGTCGAAAGCCCCACCTGGCAGAACCGCTGACTCCTGATCAGCGGACAGGCCACGTTCGCGGTCAGTGATGTGCGACACGGGACGTCACACTCTCGCTCGCTGCGGTGTCGTATGGGTGACCGAGGGAGGTCGGGCATGCAGCGTCCATCGAGCAACCTGCGAGCGAGAGTATTTCCCAACCACTGGTCGTTGTTGTTCGGCCAGATCGCCTTCTACAGCTTCGTTGTGATCCTGTTCAGCGGCGTGGTCCTGATGCTGGACTACAAGCCGTCGGCAGAACAGGTCGTGTACGACGGACCGTACGGGCCGCTGCGCGGAACGGAGATGTCGCGGGCGCTGGACTCGACGCTGGCGATCACCTTCGAGACCCGTGGCGGGTTGCTGATCCGCCAGCTCCATCACTGGGCCACGCTGATCATGGTGGCGGCGATCCTGCTGCATCTGCTGCAACTGTTCTTCACCGCCGGCTTCCGTCGGCCACGACGCCTGAATTGGCTGGTGGTTTTCGGCCTGCTGGTCATCACGCTGGGCGCAGCCCTCACCGGGACCTCGCTCCCGGACGACATGGCGTCCGGGACGAGCCTCGCCGTACTCGACGGTGTCCTGCAGGCAACGCCGTTCGTCGGCTCCGCACTGTCGTGGCTGCTGTTCGGCGGCGAGTTCCCCGGCGATGTGATCTCGCGGTTCTACCCACTGCACATCGCCGTCCTGCCCGCCGCGATCGTCGTACTTTTCCTTGCCCTCAGGCGGAAATCTGGACAAACCGTCAGGGGACGCGCCGCAGCCGTAGCCGTGGTGAAGCGGGTCGGCCTGTTCTGCTTCGTGGTCGGGGTCTCGGTCGTGATGGCCGCCACGGCGACCATCAACCCGGTCTGGCTGTACGGCCCGGCCGATCCGGCGGACACCTCGGCCGGTGTCGGCCCGGCCTGGTATCTCGCCTTCCTCGACGGCTCACTCCGGCTCGCGCCGGGCTGGGAAGTCGTCTGGTGGGGAAGGACGATCAGCTTCGCCGTCCTGTTGCCGGTCGCGATCTGCACGCTGTTCCTCGCGCTCGTCGCGGTCTACCCGTTCATCGAGGAACGGATGACGGGCGACCGGAAGGAGCACCACGTGCTCGAGCGGCCGCGGGCCAACCCGATCCGGACCGGCATCGGCGTCGCGGGCATCGTCTTCTACGGCGTCCTGTGGGCGGCCGCCGGCGCCGACACACTCGCCGTACAGTTCCACCTCTCGTTCAACACGCTGCTGCGGGTGTTCCAGATCCTCCTGATCCTGGGCCCACCGGCCGCGTTGGTGATCACCCGCCGCATCTGCCTGGGGCTGCAGCAACAAGACACTGAGATCGCGACGCACGGTATCGAGACCGGCCGGATCGTCCGGCGTCCCGACGGCGGGTACGTCGAGGACCACCGCCCGTCCGTGCGTCAGCTCATGCCGAGGTGACGAGCTCGTTGGTGCCGCCGTGGATCCGCCCGCTGGTCGTCGACAGCGGGCGTGCACTCGCCGCGCTCCGGGTCGCGATGATCTCGGCCGCGATCGAGATCGCCGTCTCCTCCGGTGTCCGGGCGCCGAGGTCCAGACCGGTCGGCGACGTCAGACGGGCCAGCTCGTCCTCCGTCACGCCCGCGGATCGCAAGCGGGCCAGTCGATCGTCGTGGGTACGCCGCGAGCCCATCGCGCCGATGTACCCGGCGTCCGTCCGCAAGGCCAGTTCCAGCAGCGGTACGTCGAACTTCGGATCGTGCGTCAGCACACATAGCGCCGTACGGCGATCGACCTGGTCGATCGCACCGGCCAGGAAGCGGTGCGGCCAGTCGACCACGACCTCGTCCGCCTCGGGGAACCGTGCCCGGGTGGCGAACACGGCGCGGGCGTCGCACACGGTCACGTGATAGCCGAGAAACTTGCCGACACGCGCCACGGCCGCCGCGAAGTCGATCGCCCCGAACACGAACATCCGCGGCGGCGGGGTGAACGCCTGCACGAACACCGACACCTCGGTACGCCGGCATTCGCCGTGCGCGCCGTACTGCTTGATCGCGGTGGAACCGTTGCCGAGCATGCCCACCGCGTCCTCGACCACGGCCGCATCCAGGCCCGGATCGCCCAGGCTGCCGGTGACCCCGTCGAGCTCAACGACGAGGCGCCGACCGAGACCCTCCCCCGCTGTGACGACGGTCGCGACCGCGATCGGCCGGCCCGACTCGATCGCGGCGGCCACGGTCTCGAACTCCGCGAACGATGCCCGATCGATTGGTTCCACCAACACCTCGATCACGCCACCGCACGTCAGGCCGATCGCGAACACGTCGTCGTCCGACACGCCGTACCGGCGAACCGTCGGTACGCCGGTCTTGATGACCTCCTGCGCCACGGCGTACACGTCGGCCTCGACGCAACCGCCGGACACACTCCCGACCGCGACACCGTTGCCCGACACCGCCATCGACGCGCCGGGTTGGCGAGGAGCCGAGCGGAACGTGTCGATCACCGTGGCCAGTGCGAACCGCTCGCCGTACCAAGGGCGGACGTGCGCGAGGACGTCACGCACCCATGTCCTCCGCGCCCGCCTTGACCGCTTCGCGAATCCGCGTGTACGTACCGCAACGGCAGATGTTGCGCAGTTCGTCGAGGTCCGCGTCGGTGATGTCGCGGCCCTCCGCGCGGGCCTGCTTGACCTTCGCGACGGCCGCCATGATCTGGCCGGGCTGGCAGTACCCGCACTGCGCGACGTCGTACTTCAACCAGGCTTCCTGCATCGGGTGCAGGTCCTTGCCGACCGTCGCCGGCAGCCCCTCGATGGTGGTGACCTCGTCCGCCGGCTCGATGTCCTTCACCTGCACCGAGCACGGGTTGAACGCCTTGCCGTTGATGTGCGAGGTGCACGACTTGCACACCTCCAGCGCACACCCGTACTTCGGACCGGTAACGCCGAGCAGGTCCCGGAGAACCCACAGCAGCCGGACGCTGTCCTCGGCCTCGACGCTGATCTGCTTGCCGTTGAGCTTGAAAGTGTGCGTAGGCATGGATTCCTCAGAACGTGTGGTCGAGGCCGTCGGTCGGCGACTGCGGGGTGGACGGCTGCAACGGCAACGGCTCGAAGCTGAGCTTGCCGTGATTGATCGGGAAGTACGTCGGCAGCGTGCCGGTCGCCCGCGCATAGGCACACGCGACCGCGGCGAACGCCGGCGCCACCGACAGCTCACCGGCACCGCTCGGACTGTCGCTCGTGTTCGGCATGATCACCACCTCGACGTCCAGCGGCGAGTTCCACTCCCGGGTGTAGAAGTAGTTGTCCCAGCTGCCTTCGAGCGGGATGCCGTTCTTGATGTGCAGGCTCGACGTCAGCGCCAGCGCGATCGCGTCCTGCAGACCGCCGAACATCTGGGCCTCCAGACCACGCGGGTTGATGCAGAATCCGGGATCGACGACGATCACCGCCTTGGTCACCCGCGGACCGGTCACGCCTTCGCCCTCGACCGGCCGGTTCACCGTCTCCGGCCGGCAGTCGATCTCGACCAGCGTCGCGACGGCCGCCCGGTACTCCGAGTGCACCCCGACGCCCTGCGCCGTACCCTTCGGCATCGCCTTGCCCCAGTTGCCGACCTCGGCCGCCTTGTTCAGGACCGCGAGCAGCCGCTGGTCCTTGAGGAAGTTCCGGCGGAACTTGACCGGGTCCTGGCCCATCTTCGCGGCGAGCTGGTCGACCATCAGCTCCTCCGCACAGACCACGTTCGGCGAGTAGATGTTGCGCATGCTGCCGGTGTTGAACTTCAGCGGGATCTCGTTGAGCAGCTGCGTCGTGACGCCGAAGTTGTACGGCGACGACTGGGTGAGCGCGAAGATCGTCTCGGCGAACGACAGGTTGCCGGCGACCGGGAGATCCGCGGCGAACGCCGTGATCATCTCGCCGAGACCGTGACCGAAGTCGGTCTCCACGCTGGTGTGCCGCTGCTCGTAGGTCAGCACGTTCCCGGCCAGGTAGTTCACCCGGACGCGCGACGTGCTCATCGGGTGCGTGCGGCCCTGGCGGAAGTTGTCGGTGCGGGACCAGGACAGCTTGACCGGTTTGCCCATCTTCTGCGAGATCTCCGCCGCCTCGGCCGCCACGTCGTGGAACAGGTGCCG
The DNA here is from genome assembly GCF_004331345.1 of Kribbella soli. Classification (GTDB taxonomy): domain Bacteria; phylum Actinomycetota; class Actinomycetes; order Propionibacteriales; family Kribbellaceae; genus Kribbella; species Kribbella soli. Next base: position 1,321,431 of record NZ_SJJZ01000001.1, read on the forward strand.
GCCGAACGAACCGCCGCCCTGGATGACGTGCACCTTGACCGCGTCGATCGGCAGGCCTAGCTGCTTGGCGATGTCCTCCTGCGCGACGATCGGAACCTTTAGACAGGACCAGATCTCGGCGCTGTCCGGACCGACGTCCGCGATCGCGCAGTCCGGTTCGAGCGGGCTGTTGCTGGCGAACGCGAACACGAACTCGGCGTCGATCGTCTTGGTCAGCAACGGCACCGTCGGAACCGCCATCGGCAGCTGGGCCGCGCGCAGCTTCGCCAGCACGGTGGCGTCGGACTCGCCGTCCACCGTGCCCGGGCCCCAGGTCGCGTCGACCTTCTGGATCGCGTCGATGCACTGGCCGAACGTCTCGCCACGGATCGCGACACCGTGGGTGATCCCAACGACATCGGTGATCCCCGGCAGCGCCCGCAGCGCCGCGAGGTTGTTGATCGACCGCAGCGTCCCGTTGATCGTCGGCGGCCGGGCCACCATGGTCGGCTTCGCACCCGGGACGTTCAGATCCATCGCGAACTGTTTGCGGCCGGTGACGATGTCGTGGGCGTCGACGCGGTTCCGCGGCTTCCCGAGGACGCTGAACTCGGACGGTGACTTGAGCCCGGCGGACACCGTGATCGTCTTGGCGGTGGCAGCGAGCTTGGCCAGCGAGCCGTACGTCGCCGTACGGCCGCTCGGACCGCTCAGCACACCCTTGCGGGTAGTCACCTTGCCGACCTCGACGCCCCAGTGCGTCGCGGCCGTCTCCACCAGGCGCTGCCGGGCGATCGCCGCCGCCGTGCGCACCGGGAGGTACATGCTGCGCATCGAGTTCGAGCCGCCGGTCAGCTGATTCATCAGCAGCTCCGGCCGCGCGTCGGCGAGCGCGATCTCGACCTTGTCCATCGGGAGATCCAGCTCTTCGGCGACCATCATCGCGAACGCGGTGGTGATGCCTTGGCCGACCTCGGCCCGCGGGACCGCGAAGTACGCGGTGCCGTCGGACTTCAGTTGGACCGTGATCAGCCCGGACGTCGGCGCCGCCGCGAGGTTCTGCAGGTCACCGAGGTCGAAGATGTCCGACGGCTGCGGCAGCGAAGGAACCGCCGCATCGGCCGCGCGCGGGTCGGACTCGTTGGTCAGCCAGCTCACGCCGACCGCAAGAGTCGGCGCGGCGATCAGGTACCCGAGAACCTTGCGCCGGCCCAGCAGACCGCGTCTGTCGGCCGGTTGATCGCTTGGTCGATCCAACGAACGACGATGTTCGGCCATGAAGGTTCCTCCGTGCTCGAGCAATGCTGGGAACGCAGTCTGGCACCGTCATCGGCGCGGCGGCATGGCCACGATGCCCACGTTTTGCGCGGTCTTACTGTGCACAACGCACAGCCCGGCACTTCGGTCACGCAGAGGGCGGGAACAGTCTGAAAGCACGCAACGCGAGGCCAAGCTCCAGGTGGAAGCCTTCGTCGCTGAGGTTACGGCCGGTGATCTGATGGACCCGGTGCAGGCGGTTGATGACCGTGTTGCGGTGACAGTGCGCAAGGTCGGCGGTACGACGTACTGAGCCAGCCGCGAGCACCCACTTGTCCAGGGTGTCGAGCAACAGTTCGCGTTCGGGCGCGGGTACCGTCATCAGCGGCAACAGCCAGTGCTGCACGAGTTGCTCGGCCAACTCCGGTGCGCTGAGCAACAACGCCTCGGGAAGGCGTTCCGTCAGGGCCGCCACGTCGATCTGCCCGGCCGGGAGCGTACGACGGGCCAGCATCGCCTGCCGGTACGCGATGTTCACCTCGGCCAGACCGGAGACAACGCCGGACAATCCGGCCGGTGCGTGTACGACGTCACGCAGCGTGCGGAGCACCGTGACCGGGGATTCCGTGCCCACAGCAATCAATCCGACGACGGTCTGCGGACGTACCTGCCACGCGGAGGCGATCCGGAGGCCGGCGAAGCGCCGTACGAACGAGGATGTCGTGCACTCGTCGTCGATCAGGTTGTCGATCGCCACCACCGCATAGCGGCCGTTCACCGGCACGTCGAGGACCGTGGCCGCCTCTTGTATGAAAGCCCGATCCTTCCCCGGGCCATGCAGCAGGCCTTCCCACAGGGTCGACCTGCGTCGCTCGTCGGCGCGGACGAGCTGCCGTTCGGCGGCGTGATAGGCCGCCGCGACCTGCGAGGACGTTCGGTCGACGACCTCCCAGACCTTGCTCGCGACATCCAGCAGCGCCTCGGACTCGACCACGCCCTGGGCGCGAGCCTCGTCGATCAACGCCTCCCACACCAACCGCCCGCCGAGGCGGAAGGACTTGAGTACGTCGTCCAGCGGCATCCGCTGCTCCGCCCGCCGCCGCCCGGTCGCGTGCGCCGCGTCGAAGTGGTCGTCGTTGTCGGCAATCATCTGCACGACGCGGGCAACGTTGTCATGACACGACCGCCACAGATCCTGCTGCGGCACCGCACCCATCTCGCGATACGCAGGGTTCTGCTCGTAGATCGTCTCGACCAACGCATCGGTCAACGCCGGCAGATGCAGCAACACGCTCTCGGCCAACGCCTCGACCGTCAGCCCCACCACCGGCAACGCAACATCCCGCTCACCCATAGTCGGCACAGCATCGCACACAGTCGCAGCGTTGGGTACGGGTGAAGTACGGGCAGCGATCTGTTCGCACGGGTCCTTACTGTTCGCAGCAACAGCCGCTGACAACAGTAAGGAAAACATGCCTTCGCAGAGCATCCGCCGACGCGTCCTCCGCAGAGCCGCCGCCCCGGCTGCCGCTGTGGCCGTGGCGCTCGGCCTCACCGCGGCCCTGACCACCGCCCCCGCCGCCGCCAGCGGCTCCTACACCGGTCGCGCCTACGTCTACGGCGAAGGCTCCCTGGCCGGCGACTGGAGCGACGAGGGCGTCGTCAACGTAGCCACGCACCGCTCCTCCAACGTGACCTGCCTGTGGCAGACCATCCTCTGGGCGGACGGCTACCTGCCGAGGTCCGACATCGACGGCATCTTCGGCGACCAGACACACGCCGCCACGGTGAGATGGCAGCGGAACCACGGGCTCACCGCCGACGGCTCGGTCGGCAAGGCGACCTTCGCGAAAGCGCAGCAGAACATCGTCCTTCAGGACACCTCGGACGGCTACCAGTACGGGATGTACGACGGAAACAGTCTCTTCGCCGTCCGTCGCCCGATCAATGCCGGGAACTGGATGTTCGCTTCGCCCAGTGGCGTCTTCATTTCGGCCGCCTACAACTGGAAGACGTGCTGAACCGTGCGCAAAGTCATCGCCGCGCTGGCCGCCCTTGCCATCGCCGGGGCCACGCTCGTCGCCGTCTCCGCGGGCGCTGAAGCCGCCACCACCTGGCAGGCTCACGACAAGAACTGCAAGACCCTGAAAACCTCGGAGGGCGTGGAGATCGGCTCGGTCTGCGCCGAGGTGCAGAAGCGGGTCACCGACACCGGGTCGATCACCGGCTACCGCGGGCGGGCGTCCGTCGCGCCCGTCGCCGGCCAGTCGATCACGCCGGACCACTACGTCTGGAACAGCCAGATCACGGAGTACTGCTCCGGCGGCGTATGCGCTCCGAAGACCACGGCGTGGACGTCCTCCTGGTCCCCGGTCCTGACCTCCGAGAGCCCGTATGTCACTTGGGGCGATTACGGGGACGTCGGCGCCTCCTGGAGCCAGTGGTTCAAGCAGGCGGGCCGGTGCGTGACGTACGTCGCGGGCGAGGTCTGCGTCAACCGGTACGAGCGTGCATACCGCACGTACCACGAGGAGCGCGGACAGCTCATCGTCAAGCCCGCCTCGGGCCAGTGGATCGAACCGCGATGGGTCCGGGTCGGCCACGTCATCAACGGCGAGAGCACCTCGCAGACCACCAACCTGTGCGACCCGTCCTGCACGCGGACCAGCACGAACTTGTCGCGCTCAGTCGTGCGCTCCTTCGACAGCGGCTACGACGAGGGCTTCGCCTCCGCCAGCTGGGCCCTCCCCTCCGGAGCAGTCAAGAGCATGCGCGTCGCCTACCCCTGACAGCGGCCGGAACGCGTCATGCGCTCTGGCTGAGGAGGCCGGGCCGAGTTCCGGGGCGGTGTGGACTACTCGTCGGCCGTCGCGGTCGCTGGCGATCAGGCCGGCGTCGCGCAGGATCCTCGTCTGCTCGCTGGTTGACGCCGGGGAGATGTCCAAGCGCTGGGCCAGTTCGCTCGTGGGTGCAGGAGGGGTCGGCGAGGCAGTCCAGCATGGCGGCGCGGGTTCGGCTGAGGAGATCCTCCAGGCTGGCCCCGGCTGATGCCGGGTCCAGCCAGCCGAGCCGCTGGGACACCGGGTAGACCAGCACGATCGGCTCCCGGGGCAGGTCCATCAGCGTGATGTCGTTGCAGGCGAACAACGACGGTTGCGGGACGACGCCCCGGCCGTCGAGATGGATGTCGAGCTCGGACCGCTTGTTCACCAACACGATCGCAGGTGGCTCCCAGCGGAGAGTTCCACCGATCCCGGACGGCAGGCCAACACCAAGGCCAGCGACCTGGGCAGCCGAGGTATCTCGTCATCACACAGAGCGGATGGTGACCTGGCGGGCCTTCGGATCGGCTGCTGGTCGATTCAGGTTCGCGGGACTCCCCGGCATTGGTCAGCACGGGACCGGCATCGCAAGAACTCGGCACCGCGGCGTTACTGAGATTTGGGACAGGCTGGATAGTGTGGTGTATTTCGACCCCACAGCAGAGCCCCGAGAAACGATCCCCTGAACTCCAACTGCGGTGCTTTCCTGAGCGCACCACTGACCGCCGGCGACCCGCTGCAGATGGCACGTGACCTGATCCTGTCGGGATCAAGGAACTCGATGGATCGGTCGGATTCGCTCATCACAACCAGCGCACCCTGCGATTCACCGAGCACATAGCCGACCCGATTCGAACCATCTGTTGTCACAATCGCCTGCACCGGCAGCCATGGCCTTTGCAAGATGATCGGAGTCATTGCGGCGACCACGAGTAGAACCGTGAACTGAATCCGCAGGATCCGACTCGAAGAGACGGCGTCAGCGATATTAACAGTGCGGGAGTTTCGGTGAAGATAGCGACCTATGACAGCAACGACGAGTACAAAGGCAACCGTGGCCGCCACGAGTGTCGTGGCCGTCAGACACAGCGTTGCACCCATTGCCAGGCTGAAGAAGGTCCATGACCAGCCCGGACTCACAGCGATCAGCGTCGGGTCTATCAGTACGACAATCGCCAAGAGACAGGTTGCCACCATCAGGGCAAAGGGTAGGAGAGTGAGGGTCGTTCCCGCGACCGCGGTTGCTGTTCCTGACGTCTGGAGGATTGTGGCTGCCGTACTGACATCAAAACGCGCAATGGACAACAGCCGTGCCGCGATCAAAGCAGCGGTTAGTGCTGCCGCGACCAGTGCGGGATGATCCTTGAAAGACACCCAGCACCTCCGCGAGTAGAGGTCCCCCTTGCTGCGCCAGTTGGCTCGGCCTATCGTAAGCGTGGGGGGAGACATGAGCAATGGCGGACCGTTGAGCGGGCGCGCTCTGAAAGCGTCGCTTTCGGTTGGATTCCTTGCGCTCACGTTGCTTCTTGGCGCCGTTGGTTTCGGCTTGCTCAGTCAGTCCAGTGGTCCGGACGCCGGTGCCGAACCAACGTCCACGGGCAGACCCCCCGAGCCCCTTCCGACCGCCACCACCTCCGAGCCTCAAGCCACCACCTCCGAGCCTCAAGCCACCACATCCTCTTCACCCCAGCCATCGCTTGGTCGTATCAAGGTCTATTACGGACTGGCGGCCCAGCAGATCACCGGCGAGGTCGCACTAGTTGTGAACGGCCGGCGGGCCGGAGTGCTGAGGGTAAACCGCAACCGTCCGGAAGCGGTCTTGAATGTTGCGTTGAACGGTCCTGCTCTTCTGACCTACAGGCTTGCCGGGACGACGACCTTCCGAGACAAAGACGGAGGGACGGTCCCGCTCGCTGCGCGCGGACAGGGCATCGTCGAAGCCTCTCCAGGCGAGCGCTTCACAGTGAGGTCTGAACGTCAGGGCCAAGCCATCATCTTGATCTTGACGCTCGAATGAACCTGTCGGATGTACCTCAGACGGAGCGGGTGGCTACCAGGTCGCAGAGGGCGTCGAGGGCTTCTCGGCCGGGGCCCTCCGGGAGGGTGGCAAGGAGTTTGCGGGCGTCTGCCGCGCGGCGGCGTACGTCGTCTTCGGCCTGGCGGAAGGCGGGGTGCGAGCGGAGCAGGTCCAGGGTCTCCGCCAGGCGCGCATCGTCGGAGAGGTCGGAGTCCAGGAGGTCCAGCAGACGGGCGTCCGTGGCATCCGAGGGGTCCGCCTGGGCGCGGAAGATCAGGACCGGAAGGGTCGGGACACCTTCGCGGAGGTCGGTGCCGGGGGTCTTGCCGGACTGGCCGGACTCGGACGCGATGTCCAGGAGGTCGTCTGCGAGCTGGAAGGCCACGCCGATCTCCTCGCCGAACGCCCGCAGCAACTCCTGGATCTCCTCGGACGCACCGGCGTACCGGGCACCGAAGAGGGCGGACGTCGCGATCAGTGAGCCGGTCTTGTCGGCGACCACCGACAGGTAGTGCTTGAGCGGGTCCTGGCCTTCGCCAACACCCATGGTCTCGCGGATCTGGCCCTCGACCAGCCGGCCGAAGGTGCGGGCCTGGATCCGGACCGCTTCCGGCCCGAGATCCGCGACCAGGTCCGACGCCCGGGCGAACAGCCAGTCACCGGACAGGATCGCGACCGAGTTGTCCCACCGCGCGTTCGCCGTCGACGAACCCCGCCGCAGCACGGCCTCGTCCATCACGTCGTCGTGGTGCAGCGTCGCGACATGCGTGAGCTCCACGACGACCGCAGACTTCACGACATCGTCGGACGAGACGTCAGCACCGAACTCCGCCGCCAGCAGCACCAGCAACGGCCGGAACCGCTTGCCGCCGGCAAGCATGACGTGCTGAGAGGCCGCCGTGACGAACGGCGCCTCCGACTGGGTCGCGTCGAGCAGCGCCTGCTCCACACGCTCCAGCCCAGCACGAACCCGGGACTCGAGCGCCGCGTCGGCGAACTCGAATCCCAGGCTCTCGGCCGGCAGCGGGGTCGGACTCAACGGATGAACTCACCAGCTCGGGCCGCCAGGTCGAGCACCGGTCCGGGAACCAGACCGAGAACCACCGTGGCGGCAAGACCCAGGGCGACTGCCGACGTGGTCTGCCAGCCCGGCAGCGCCACGTCCGGCGCGTCGGCCGGCAGGTCGGAGAAGAACATCAGCACGATCACGCGGACGTAGAAGAACGCGGCGACCAGGCTGGAGAGAACAGCGACGACGACCAGCGGCCACGCGCCACCGGTCCACGCCGCACTGAAGACCGCCCACTTGCCGGTGAAGCCCGCGGTCAGCGGGATGCCGGCGAAGGACAGCAGGAAGAACGCGAAGATACCGGCCAGCAGCGGCGACTTCTTGCCCAGGCCGGCCCAGCGGGACAGGTGCGTCGCCTCGCCGCCCGCGTCGCGCACCAGCGTGACAACCGCGAACGCGCCGATGGTCGGGAAGCCGTACGAGACCAGGTAGAACAGCACCGCCTGCGTCGAGGTGATGCCGTTGTGGACGCCGCTCCCGGCCTGCGCGAGGCCGACGAACGCGGTGAGCAGGAAGCCTGCGTGCGCGATCGAGGAGTACGCCAGCATCCGCTTCACGTCGGTCTGCGTGATCGCGACGATCGAACCGACCACCATGGTGAGGATCGCGATGATCCACATCATCGGCGCCCAGTCCCAGCGCGAACCGCCGAGCGCGACGTAGAAGACCCGCATCAGGCCGACGAACGCGGCGATCTTGGTGCAGGCCGCCATGAACCCGGTGACCGGCGTCGGAGCGCCCTGGTACACGTCCGGCGTCCAGGAGTGGAACGGTACGCCGCCGACCTTGAACAGCAGGCCGACACCCAGCAGGCCGGTACCGGCGAGCAGGATGGTGTCGCTCCCGGTGTCCGAGCTGAGCGCGTCCGCGATCCCGCCGAGCGACATGGTGCCCGCGTACCCGTAGAGCAGCGCGATCCCGAACAGCAGGAACGCCGACGAGAACGCACCGAGCAGGAAGTACTTCATCGCGGCTTCCTGCGAGATCAGCCGGCGACGACGCGCCAGACCGCACAGCAGGTACAGCGGCAGCGAGAACACCTCGAGCGCCACGAACAGCACCAGCAGGTCGTTCGACGCCGCGAACAACATCATGCCGCCGACCGCGAACAGCGTCAGCGGGAAGATCTCGGTGTGCTCGATACGCGCCGCCGTACCCTCGCGCTCGGCGTCGGAGCCCGGTACGGCGGCCGCTTGGCCGGCGAACGCGGACAGGCCGCCGTCGATCGAACGCTCCGCGAACAGCAGCACGCTGATCAGGGACAGCGCCAGCAGGATCAGCCAGGTGAACAGTGCCGGACCGTCGACCGAGATCGCACCCTGGGCGGCGAGCAGTTCCTTGTTGTCGTTCATCAGAATGCCGGTCAGTACACCGGACACGACCACGGCGACCACCGTGATCGCCAGCTGCACCAGGTGCCGCAACGGCCGCGGCAGGAACGCCTCGACCAGGACGCCGACGCACGCCGCGCCGAACACGACGAGCAGCGGAGCCAGCTCGTTGTACTCGATCTTGGGCGCCGTGAAGTCCGCCAGCGGCAGCAACATCGCGCTCACTTCTGTCCCTCCGTCACGGGGATCTGCGGTGCCTTGTCGGTCACGCCGACCCGCTGCATGGTCTCGTCGACCGCGGGCTTGATGATGTCGACCACCGGCTTCGGGAAGATCCCCAGGCCGATGATCAGGACCACGAGCGGCGCGATCGCCAGCACCTCACGCGCGTTCAGGTCCTTCAGCTTCTCGATCCCGTCGCGGACCGGACCGGTCATCGTGCGTTGGTACATCAGCAGGATGTACAGCGCGGCCAGCACGATACCGAGGACCGCGATCACCGCGATCACCTTGTGCCGGCTGAACGTCCCGGCCAGCACCATGAACTCGGAGATGAACGGCGACAGACCGGGCAGTGCCAGGCTGGACAGGCCCGCGAACAGGAACGTGCCGGCCAGCACCGGGGCGACCTTCTCCACCCCGCCGTAGTCGGCGATCCGCGCGGACCCGCGCCGGGAGATCAGGTACCCGGCGACCAGGAACAGCGCCGCGGTGGAGAGACCGTGGTTGAACATGTACAGCGTCGACCCGGTCAGGCCCTGCGACGTCAGCGCGAAGATGCCCATCACGATGAAGCCGAAGTGCGAGATCGAGGTGTACGCGATCAGGCGCTTGATGTCGGTCTGGCCGATCGCCAGGAGCGCGCCGTACAGCACCGAGATCAGCGCCAGCACCAGAACCACCGGGGTGGCCCACTCGGACGCGTTCGGGAACAGGCCCAGGCAGAACCGGATCATCCCGAAGGTGCCGATCTTGTCCAGGATGCCGACCAGCAGCACCGACGTACCCGGCGTCGCCTCACCGGCCGCGTCCGGCAGCCAGGTGTGGAACGGCACCATCGGCGCCTTCACCGCGAAGGCGAAGAAGAAGCCGAGGAAGAGCCAGCGCTCGGTGTTCTGGCTGATGTCGAGCTTCATCAGGTCGCTCAGCAGGTACGACGGCTCACCGGCCTTGGCCGAGATGACGTACAGACCGACGACCGACGCCAGCATCAGCAGACCGCCGAGCAGCGAGTAGAGCAGGAACTTCACCGCGGCATACGAACGCTGCGGGCCGCCGAAGCCACCGATCAGGAAGTACATCGGGATCAGCGTGGCCTCGAACAGCACGTAGAAGAGGAACACGTCGGTCGCGGAGAACACGCCGATCGACAGCGCCTCGAGGCCCAGGATCCAGGCGAAGAAGGACTTCTCCGACCAGCGGCCGTGCTGCGCGTCGTTCCAGGACGCGATCAGCACGATCGGCGTCAGCAGCGCGGTCAGCACCACCAGCACGATGCCGACACCGTCGAGACCGAGCGCGTAGTGCGCGCCGAAGGCCTTGATCCAGGTGTGCGTCTCGGCGTAGTCCTCGCCGCCGTTGCGGTGGTAGCCGATCGCGACGATCGCGGTCAGCACCAGCGTCACGAGCGAGAACCCGAGCGCGACCTGCTTGGCCGTCAGCGCTTTCGCCTTCGGCACCAGCATCGTCGCGATGGCCCCGACGAACGGCAGGAGCAGTAACAGGGTCAGCCAACCGATGTTCACGACAACCTCACCGCGAGGAGGGCGACGACCACGAATGCGGCGCCGAAGACCATGCTGAGTGCGTACGAACGGACGAAGCCCGTCTGGAACCGGCGGAGCCGGCCGGACAGACCGCCGAAGAGTGCGGCCAGGCCGTTGACCAGGCCGTCGACGCCCCGGTTGTCGAGCCAGACCAGCGTCCGGGTCAGGTACTGCCCGGGCCGCATCAGGACCGCCTCGTTCAGCGCGTCGCCGTACAGGTCCCGGCGGGCGAAGACGGTGACCGGCGAACCGGCGGGCGCCTCCCGCGGGATGTCCCGGCGGTACTTGAGCACCGCGATGACGATGCCGACGGCAACCACCGCGAGGGTGATCAGCGTCATCACCAGGGCACTCACCGGCGGGTGCTCCTCCTCGTGACCGACGATCGGCTCCAGCCAGTCGACGATCCAGTGACCCGCGAAGTACAGCGCACCGCCGCCCAGCGACAGCGCCGCCAGGATGATCAGCGGCCAGGTCATCACGGACGGCGACTCGTGCGGGTGCACGTCCTCGGCCCAGCGCTTCTTGCCGAAGAACGTCATCAGCATCACCCGCGTCATGTAGAACGCGGTGATACCGGCGCCGAGCAGCGCGCACAGACCGATCACCGTGTTGTCCGCGAACGCGGCCTCGATGATCTTGTCCTTGCTGAAGAAGCCGGCGAACGGCGGGATGCCGAGGATCGCCAGGTAGCCGCAGGCGAAGGTCACGAAGGTGATCTTCATCGGCGTCCGCAGGGCGCCGTAGTGGCGCATGTTCACGTCGTCGTTCATGCCGTGCATGACCGAGCCGGCGCCGAGGAACATGTTGGCCTTGAAGAAGCCGTGCGTGAGCAGGTGGAAGATCGCGAACACGTACCCGGCCGGGCCGAGACCCGCGGCGAGCATCATGTAGCCGATCTGGCTCATCGTCGAACCGGCCAGGGCCTTCTTGATGTCGTCCTTGGCGCAACCGATGATCGCGCCGGCGAGCGCGGTGACCGTACCGACGATCACCACCGCGGTGGACGCGGCGTCGGTGACCTCGTAGATCGCGTGCGACCGGACCACCAGGTAGACGCCGGCCGTGACCATCGTCGCCGCGTGGATCAGCGCCGACACCGGGGTCGGGCCCTCCATCGCGTCCAGCAGCCAGGACTGCAGCGGCACCTGCGCGGACTTGCCGCACGCGGCCAGCAGCAGCATCAGGCCGAGCAGCGTGGCCCAGGTACTCGAGACGTGCTCGGCGCCGGCGTTCACGGTCGCAAAGGCCGAGGAGCCGAAGAGCGCCCACATGCTCATCACCGCGAGCGAGAGGCCGATGTCACCGACCCGGTTCACCACGAACGCCTTCTTCGCGGCGACCGCGGCCGAGTTCTTGTGCTGCCAGAAGCCGATCAGCAGGTACGACGCCAGACCGACGCCCTCCCAGCCGACGAAGACCAGCAGGTAGTCGGCCGCCAGCACCAGCAGCAGCATCGCCGCGATGAACAGGTTCAGGTAGCCGAAGAACCGGCGCCGCCGCGGGTCGTGCTCCATGTAGCCGATCGAGTAGATGTGGATCAGCGAACCCACACCGGTGATCAGCAGCACGAACAGGATCGACAGCGGGTCGATCAGCAGGCTGAAGTTGACCGTGACATCGCCGACCGAGAACCACTCGAACAGCCGGAACGTCTCGGACCGCTCCTCGCTGCCGAGGCCCTGCATCTGGACGAACAGCACGACGCCGAAAGCGAAGGAGATCAGCGGCGCCAGCGTGCCCAGCAGGTGACCCCACGCGTTGGTGGCTTTGCCACCCAGCAGCAGGATCGCCGCGGACAGGGCCGGGACCGCGATCAGCAGCCACGTCAGCTCATGACTCATCGGTGCTTACCTCAGTACTTGAGCAGGTTGGCGTCGTCGACCGAGGCCGAGCGACGGGTGCGGAAGATGGCCATGATGATCGCCAGCCCGATCACGACCTCGGCCGCGGCCACCACCATCACGAAGAAGGCGGCGATCTGGCCGTCGAGGTTGCCGTGCTGGCGGGCGAAGCTCACGAACGCGAGGTTGGTCGCGTTCAGCATCAGCTCGACGCACATGAAGACGACGATCGCGTTCCGGCGTACCAGCACGCCCAGCGCGCCGATACTGAACAGAATCGCCGCGAGCACGATGTACGGCTCTGTCGTCACTTGTCGTCCTCCTCGACCGGGAACTCGCCTTCGGCGGTGAGCGTGCGGACCTCGTCGACGTCCGCGCGCTCCTCGGCTTCGGGGAACACGGTGCCACGTGCCTGGAGCACCCGCGAAACCGAGGTCGGTGCGATCGACCCGTCCGGCAGCAGGGCCGGGGTGTCGACGGCGTTGTGCCGGGCCAGGACACCCGGCGTCGGCAGCGGGCCGGGGTGGATGCCCTGTTCGGCGTACTTGCGGATCCGCTCCTCGGCGTGGTCGCGCTGCGTCTTCTTCTTGGTCAGCCGCTCGCGGTGGGCCAGCATCATGGCGCCCATCGCCGCGGTGATCAGCAGCGCCGACGTGACCTCGAAGGCGAACACGTACTTGCCGAACAGCAGTTGCGCGAGACCCTTGACGTTGCCGTCCGGCTGCGCGTCGGCCAGCCCGGTCGGGTTGCCGTAGATCGCGTTGCCGACGGCGGCGAGCAGCAGGACGCCGAAGCCGAGGAACGCGATCCCGGCGAGCAGCCGCTGACCGCGGATCGTCTCGACCAGCGAGTCGGACGCGTCGACGCCGACCAGCATCAGCACGAACAGGAACAGCATCAGGATCGCGCCGGTGTAGACGATGATCTGGACGGCGAACAGGAACGGCGCGTCCTGCGCGGCGTACTGCACCGCGAGGCAGATCATCACGGTCGCCAGCAGCAGCGCCGAGTGCACCGCCTTACGGACCAGCACCATGCCGATCGCGGCCAGGATCATGACCGGGGCGAGCAGCCAGAACGCGACCTCCGGCCCGGTGACCAACCCGATCATTTGGCGTCACTCCCCTCGGCGTGGGAGGCCGTACCGGTCAGACCGAGGTAGTAGTCCTTCTCGGTCGCGCCGAGCTGCATCTCGTGCGGCGGCTCCTGCATGCCCGGGAGCAGCGGCGCCAGCAGGTCCTTCTTCTCGTAGATGAGGGACTCGCGGCTGGTGTCGGCCAGCTCGTACTCGTTGGTCATGGTGAGCGCCCGGGTCGGGCAGGCCTCGATGCACAGACCGCAGAGGATGCAGCGCAGGTAGTTGATCTGGTACACGCGCCCGTACCGCTCGCCCGGCGACATCCGGCCGCCCTCGGAGTTGTCCGCGCCCTCGACGTAGATCGCGTCCGCGGGGCAGGCCCACGCGCACAGCTCGCAGCCGATGCACTTCTCCAGCCCGTCCGGCCAGCGGTTCAGCTGGTGCCGGCCGTGGAACCGCGGGGCGGTCGGCTTCTTGTAGAACGGGTACTCCTCGGTGAACACCTTCCGGAACATCGTCCGGAAGGTGACCCCGAACCCGGCTACCGGATCCCAGAGGGACTCTTTGACACTAGCCACGGCTGCCTGCCTTCGATTTCGGCTCGGTCTGCTGACTGGGGAGCGGTGGTGGCACCGGGAACCCGCCGGCGAAGGCGTCGAACTCCTCGCCGTCGGCGACCTCGACCGGCTCTTCCTTGGGCTTCTGCGGGATGAACATGCTGATCACCGCGATCACCAGCACGATCGCGGCCGCGACCAGCAGCGTCGTACGGCTGAAGTTGGTCTCGCGGCCGACCGCGCGGACGGTGGCGACCAGCAGGATCCAGGCCAGCGAGATCGGGATCAGGACCTTCCAGCCGAACTTCATGAACTGGTCGTAGCGCAGTCGCGGCAGCGTTCCGCGCAGCCAGATGTAGAAGAAGATGAAGGCCATCAGCTTGCCCATGAACCACAGCACCGGCCAGAAGCCGGAGTTCGCGCCGTCCCAGATCGAGATCGGCCACGGTGCCCGCCAGCCGCCCAGGAACAGCGTGGTGGCCAGCGCGGACACGGTCGCCATGTTGATGTACTCGGCCAGGAAGAACATCGCGTACTTGATCGAGGAGTACTCGGTCAGGAAGCCCGCGACCAGCTCGCCCTCGGCCTCGGGGAGGTCGAACGGCGCCCGGTTCGTCTCGCCGACCATCGAGATCACGTAGATCACGAACGACGGGAAGAGCAGGAACGCGTACCACCCGGGCAGTGGGATGTCGGCCCCGAACCAGTGCACGGTCTGGTGCGACTGCGCCGCCACGATCTCCGAGGTGGACAGCGAACCCGCGAACAGGAACACCGTCACCAGCGCCAGTCCCATCGCGACCTCGTACGAGATCATCTGGGCGCTGGACCGCAGACCGCCGAGCAGCGAGTACGTCGAGTTCGACGACCAGCCGCCGAGCACGATGCCGTAGATGCCGATCGAGGCGATCGCCATCACGTACAGCACCGAGACCGGCAGGTCGGTGAGCTGCAGCCGGGTGTAGGTGTCGGTGAACGGGATCTTCACCGTCGGGCCGAACGGGATCACCGCGAAGGTGAGGAAGGCCGGTACGGCGACGATCGCCGGCGCCAGGACGAAGACCAGCCGGTCGACGCCCTTCGGCGTCAGGTCTTCCTTGAGCATCAGCTTCACACCGTCGGCCAGCGACTGCAGCAGACCCTGCGGGCCGTGCACGTTCGGGCCGATCCGCTGCTGCATCCGCGCCACCACCCGGCGTTCCCACCAGATGTTGAAGAGCGTCAGCACCACCAGGAAGACGAAGATGAACAGCACCTTGATGAGAATGACCCACCAAGGGTCATGTCCGACCCCGGCGTCCGGCACCGCGAGCGGGATGTTCATGCGTTCCCTCCGGCGATCGTCACGATCGAGCCATGGTCTGCGTGCAACGACCGGCGGACGTGGGAGTCGGCCGAGTTGGTCGGCAGCCAGACCACGTTGTCGGTCATCGGGGTGATGACGACCGGCAGCCGGATGCTCCCGGCGTCGGTGCTCACCACCAGCTCGTCGGCGTCGGCGACA
Source organism: Kribbella soli (assembly GCF_004331345.1). GTDB lineage: Bacteria > Actinomycetota > Actinomycetes > Propionibacteriales > Kribbellaceae > Kribbella > Kribbella soli. The sequence goes on from NZ_SJJZ01000001.1 coordinate 1,336,655, forward strand.
CCGATCCGGCGTGCGGTGGTGAGCGAGACCCGGGCGACCGGCGTACGCGCGGTCGCGGTCAGGTGCGGCTCACCGTCGCAGGCGCGGCTGTCGTCGATCAGCATCCGCCAGGTCGCGAGCCGGGTGGAGTCGAACGCGCCGAGGGCCGGACCGGCCTGGTACGTCGGCTCCTGGGCCCGGTCGCCGTCCCAGCGGCCGAGCTCGTCGTACTCGCGCTTCGCGCCGTCGGGCGTGCTGAAGCCGAGCGGGTTGCCCATCTCCCGCGCCAGCGCGGCCAGCGCGCGGACGTCCGGCATCGCGGTCGGCACCTGGAGCACGACCGGGAACGGCCGCTCGCGGCCCTCCCAGTTCACGAAGGTGCCGGACTTCTCCGCCGGCGGTACGACGGGGAAGACCACGTCGGCGTACTCGGTCACCTGCGAGTTGCGAACCTCGAAGCTGACCACGAACGGCGCGGCCTCCAGCGCAGCGAGCGCCGCGGCCGGGTCGGGCAGGTCGTCGATCTCGACACCCGCGACCACCAGCGCACCGAGCGATCCGGCGTTGGCGATGATCTCGGTGAGGTCCTTGCCGGGCTCGCCCGGCAGGTTGTCGACCCCCCAGGCGGCCTGCAGGTCGACCCGCGCCTGCGGGTCGCTGACCAGGCGGCCACCGGGCAGCAGGCCCGGAAGGCACCCGGCCTCGAGCGCGGCCCGGTCGCCCGCACGCCGCGGGATCCAGGCCAGCTGCGCACCCGTGTCGAGGGCGAGCCGGAGCGCGGACGAGTACCCGCCCGGCACCGCGGCCAGCCGCTCACCGACGACGATGATCGAGTCGGCACCGAGCGCGGCCCGGGCAGCTGCCCCGGCCTCACCGGCGTTGCCGAGATCCGCGAGTACGCCGGCCTCGGTGCCCGGCGAAGCCGGTACGACGACGCCGTCGAGCTTCTCCACACCGCGGGACGCGTACGCCGCGATCGTGAACACCTTGGTGCCGTGCTTCTTCACGCCCTTGCGCACCCGGAGGAAGACCGACGGTGCCTCTTCCTCGGGCTCGAACCCGACGAACAGGACGGTGCCGGCCTTCTCCAGGTCCGCGAACGTCGTGCCCAGGCCGGTACCGGCCACCGCGGCGGCGAGGAAGTCCGCCTCCTCCGCGGAGTGCGGGCGGGCCCGGAAGTCGATGTCGTTGCTGCCCAGCGCGACCCGGGCGAACTTCGAGTACGCGTAGGCGTCCTCGACCGTCAGCCGGCCACCGGTCAGCACCGCCGCGTTGCCACGGGCCGCCGTCAGCTTCTCGGCGGCGAAGGCCAGCGCCTCCGGCCAGGACGCCGGCCGCAGCTCGCCGTCCTCGCGGATCAGCGGGTGCGTCAGCCGGTCGCCGGTGGTCGCGTAGTTGAACGCGAACCGGTCCTTGTCGGAGATCCATTCCTCGTTGACCTGCGGGTCGTCGCCGGCCAGCCGGCGCATCACCTTGCCGCGCCGGTAGTCGACCCGGATCGCCGCACCGGACGAGTCGTGCTCGGCCACCGACGGCACCGACACCAGGTCGAACGGCCGCGAGCGGAAGCGGTACGCCGCACTCGTCAGCGCACCGACCGGGCAGATCTGGATCGTGTTGCCGGAGAAGTAGCTCTCGAAGGGCTCCTTCTCGTAGATGCCGACCTGCTGCAGCGCGCCACGCTCGATCAGCGCGATGAACGGGTCACCGGCGATCTGCTCGGAGAACCGGGTGCAGCGCGCGCAGAGGATGCAGCGCTCACGGTCCAGCAGCACCTCGGCCGAGATGCTGATCGGCTTGGGGTAGGTCCGCTTGATCTCGTGGAAGCGGGTCTCGCCGGCGCCGTTCGACATCGCCTGGTTCTGCAGGGGGCACTCGCCGCCCTTGTCGCAGACCGGGCAGTCGAGCGGGTGGTTGATCAGCAGGAATTCCATCTGCCCGTGCTGAGCCTTGTCCGCCACCGGCGAGCTCACCTGGGTGCGGACCACCATGCCGTCGGCAACGGTGATCGTGCAGGAAGCCTGCGGCTTGGGCATCCCCCGGCCGTTCCCGGCGTCGGTGATCTCGACCAGGCACTGGCGGCAGGCGCCGACCGGGTCGAGCAGCGGGTGGTCGCAGAATCGCGGGATCTGGATCCCGATCTGCTCCGCGGCCCGGATCAGCAGGGTGTTCTTCGGAACCTTCACCTCGATGTCGTCGATGGTGAGGGTCACCAGATCGGTGCGCTCCACCTCCGAGGAGGCCGGCGGGTTCGCTTGGATCGTCATGCGCTAGCTCCAGCAGTCGCGAAGACAGTGCTTGCCATCGGGTCGAACGGGCAGCCGCCGTTCTCGAAGTGCGCCAGGTACTCGTCCTTGAAGTGCGCGATCGAGCTGGCGATCGGCGCGGTCGCACCGTCGGCCAGCGCGCAGAAAGAACGACCGGTGATGTTTTCACACAGGTCCAGCAGCGTGACCAGGTCTTCCTCGGTGCCCTTGCCGTGCTCGAGGCGCTCGAGGATCTGTACCAGCCACCAGGTGCCTTCGCGGCACGGCGTGCACTTGCCGCAGGACTCGTGCTTGTAGAACTCGGTCCAGCGCAGTACGGCGCGGACGACGCACACCGAGTCGTCGAAGATCTGCAACGCCTTGGTACCGAGCATCGACCCGACCGAGCCGACGCCCTCGTAGTCCAGCGGTACGTCGAGGTGCTCCGACGTCAGCAGCGGCGTCGACGAGCCACCCGGCGTCCAGAACTTCAGCTCGTGGCCCTCGCGGACCCCGCCGGCGAGGTCGATCAGCTCCCGCAGCGTGATGCCCATCGGGGCCTCGTACTGCCCCGGGCGGGTGACGTGCCCGGACAGCGAGTACAGCGTCATCCCCTTGGACTTCTCGGTGCCCATCGAGCTGAACCAGTCCGCGCCGTTCTTGATGATGACGGGAACCGACGCGATCGACTCGACGTTGTTGATAACAGTGGGGCAGCCGTACAGACCGGCGACCGCCGGGAAGGGAGGACGCAGCCGAGGTTGACCGCGACGTCCTTCCAGCGAGTCCAGCAGCGCCGTCTCCTCACCGCAGATGTAGGCGCCGGCACCGGCGTGCACGACCACGTCGAGGTCGTAGCCGCTGCCGAGGATGTTCTGGCCGATGTAGCCGGCGTCCTTGGCCTCCTGGACCGCCTGCTGCAGCCGACGGACCACGTGCAGAACCTCACCGCGGACGTAGATGAACGCGACCGACGCGCGGATCGCGTAGGACGCGATGATGACGCCCTCGACCAGCGTGTGCGGCGAGGCGAGCATCAGCGGGATGTCCTTGCAGGTGCCCGGCTCGGACTCGTCCGCGTTCACCACCAGGTACTTCGGCTTCGGGTTGTCCTGCGGGATGAACGACCACTTCATCCCGGTCGGGAAGCCCGCGCCGCCACGGCCGCGCAGACCCGAATCCTTGACCGTGGCAACGACATCGGCCGGCTGCATCGCGAGCGCCTTGCGCAACGCGTCGTACCCGCCGGAGCGCTGGTACGACGACAGCTGCCAGGACCTGATCTGGTCCCAGTTGTCGGACAGCACCGGAGTCAACGTGTCAGCCATGGTCAGTCCTCCTTCTGGGTGTCGGCGTTGGAGGAGCCACCGGGCGCGGTCCAGCCGCGCTCGCGAGCCAGCCGGAGGCCGGCCAGCGTGGCCTTGCCGCCGGTCGGGCCCTCGTCCGCGCGGCCGTCGGCGTACCCTGCCAGCACCCGCTCGGCCTCGCGCCAGGTGCAGATCGTCGCACCGCGCGGCGACTTCACCTCGTTGCCGTCCCGCAGGTCGTCGACCAGCTGGGTGGCGGACTCCGGCGTCATGTCGTCGAAGAACTCCCAGTTGACCATCATCACCGGCGCGTAGTCGCAGGCCGCGTTGCACTCGAGATGCTCGAGGGTGATCTTGCCGTCCTCGGTGGTCTCGTCGTTGCCGACGTCGAGGTGCTGCTTCAGCCGGTCGAAGATCAGGTCGCCGCCCATCACCGCGCACAGCGTGTTGGTGCAGACGCCGACGTGGTAGTCGCCGACCGGGCGGCGCTTGTACATCGTGTAGAAGGTGGCCACCGCCGACACCTCGGCGCCGGTCAGCCCGAGCACGTCGGCGCAGGCCTCGATGCCCTCCGGGGTGACCCGGCCCTCGACCGACTGCACCAGGTGCAGCATCGGCAGCAGCGCGGACCGGGCGACCGGGTACCGGGCCGCGATCTCGCGCATCTCCGCGATCGTGGCGTCGGTGATCTTCGAGTCGCCGGTGCTGTACGGCACCGTCTTGTCGGTAGCAGTCGTGTGGTTCTCGGCCATTTAGCGGTCCACTCCACCCATCACCGGGTCAAGGCTGGCGACGGCGACGATCACGTCGGCGACCTGGCCGCCCTCGCACATGATCGGCATCGCCTGCAGGTTTGCGAAGGACGGGTCACGGAAGTGCACCCGGTACGGCTTGGTGCCGCCGTCGGAGACGACGTGCGCACCGAGCTCGCCACGCGGCGACTCGATCGCCACGTAGGCCTGGCCGGCCGGTACCCGGAAGCCCTCGGTGACCAGCTTGAAGTGATGGATCAGCGCTTCCATCGACTCGCCCATGATGTGCTTGATGTGGTCGAGCGAGTTGCCCATCCCGTCGGCGCCGACGGCCAGCTGGCTCGGCCAGCCGATCTTCTTGTCGGCGACCATCACCGGCTGGCCTTCCATCTTCTCCAGCCGGTCGGCGCACTGCTCGACGATCTTCAGCGACTCGTGCATCTCCTGCAGCCGCACCCGGAACCGCCCGTAGGAGTCCGAGGAGTCCCAGGTCGGTACGTCGAAGTCGTACGTCTCGTAACCGCAGTACGGCTGGCTCTTGCGCAGGTCCAGCGCGTAGCCGGTGGAGCGCACCGTCGGGCCGGAGATGCCGAGCGCCATGCAGCCGGCCAGGTCCAGGTAGCCGACGTTCTGCAGCCGCGCCTTGAAGATCGGGTTGGCGTTGCAGAGCTCGGCGTACTCCTTGAGGTGCCGGTTCATCCACGTGATGTACTCGCGGATCTTGTCCAGCGCACCCGGCGGCAGGTCCTGCGCGACACCGCCCGGCCGGATGAACGCGTGGTTCATCCGCAGCCCGGTGATCAGCTCGAACAGGTCCAGGGTCTTCTCACGCTCGCGGAAACCGATCGTCATCACGGTCAGCGCGCCGATCTCCATACCGCCGGTGGCGATGCAGACCAGGTGGCTGCTGATCCGGTTGAGCTCCATCAGGAGCACCCGCATCACGTTCGCCTTGTCCGGGATCTCGTCCTCGATCCCGAGCAGCCGCTCGACCGCCAGGCAGTACGCCGCCTCGTTGTAGAACGGCGACAGGTAGTCCATCCGGGTGACGAACGTGACGCCCTGCACCCAGGAGCGGAACTCCATGTTCTTCTCGATACCGGTGTGCAGGTAGCCGATGCCGCAGCGGGCCTCGGTCACGTTCTCACCGTCGAGCTCGAGGATCAGCCGGAGCACGCCGTGCGTGGACGGGTGCTGCGGGCCCATGTTGACGACGACGCGCTCTTCCGGCTCCTCGCCGAGGCCGGCCACGACCGAGTCCCAGTCCTGGCCGGTGACGGTGAAGACCTTGCCCTCGGTGGTGTCCCGGGTGGTCGCGTACGGGTCTGTAGTGGTCATCAGTTGTACGACCTCCGCGTGTCGGGCGGTGGGATGACAGCGCCCTTGTACTCGACGTCGATACCGCCGAGCGGGTAGTCCTTGCGCTGCGGGTGCCCCGGCCAGTCGTCGGGCATCTGGATCCGGGTCAGGGCCGGGTGCCCGTCGAAGATGATGCCGAAGAAGTCCCAGGTCTCCCGCTCGTGCCAGTCGTTGGCCGGGTAGACCGAGACGATCGACGGGATGTGCGGGTCGGCGTCGGGCGCCGACACCTCCAGCCGGATCCGGCGGTTGTGGGTGATCGACAGGAAGTGGTAGACGGCGTGCAGCTCGCGGCCGGTCTCCTCCGGGTAGTGCACACCGCTGACACCGGAGCAGAACTCGAACCGCAGCGCCTCGTCGTCGCGCAGGTGCCGGCAGACGTCGACCAGGTTCTCGCGCTTGATGTGCAGGGTCAGCTCACCGCGGTCGACGACGACCTTCTCGATCGCACCGTCGGCGGCCAGGCCTTCCAGCCGGTCCACCGCACCGTCGAACCAGGAGCCGTACGGCTTCGGCGTACTGCCCGGCAGCGCTACCTGGCGGCGCAGGCCACCGAACCCGGAGGTGTCACCGGTACCGCGGACACCGAACATGCCCTCGCGCTGCTCGATGACCTCGGCCTCCGGAGTCTGCGCGTCACCAGCGGCAGAAGTCGCCGGCAAGTTCTCCGGCTGCGAGTCACTCACCGCAACAGACCCTTCATCTCGATCGTCGGCGCGGCGGTCAGGGCCGCAGCCTCCAGCTCGGTCTCCAGCGCCTTCTTGTGCGCGCCGAGCTTCATGTGCTGGATCTGGTCGTGGATCTTCAGGAACGCGTCCAGCAACATCTCCGGCCGCGGCGGGCAGCCGGGCAGATACATGTCGACCGGTACGACGTGGTCCACGCCCTGCACGATCGCGTAGTTGTTGAACATGCCGCCCGACGATGCGCAGACGCCCATCGCCAGCACCCACTTCGGGCCGGGCATCTGGTCGTAGATCTGGCGCAGTACCGGAGCCATCTTCTGGCTCACCCGGCCGGCCACGATCATCAGGTCGGCCTGTCGCGGCGAGGCCCGGAAGACCTCCATGCCGAACCGCGCGGCGTCGTACCGCGGGGCGCCGGTGGTCATCATCTCGATGGCGCAGCAGGCCAGCCCGAAGGTTGCCGGCCACAACGAGGCCTTGCGCATGTAGCCGAGCAGTCCTTCGACGGTGCTCAGCAGGACGCCGGCCGGAAGCTGTTCCTCAAGACCCATGTCAGTCCCACTCCAGTCCGCCGCGGCGCCACACGTAGGCGTACGCGACGAAGACGGTGACGATGAAGATGACCATCTCGATCAGCCCGAACAGCGCCATCTGGTCGAAGGCCACCGCCCACGGGTAGAGGAAGATGATCTCGATGTCGAAAACGATGAACAGCATCGCGGTGATGTAGTACTTCACCGGGAAGCGCCCACCACCGACCGGCTGCGGAGTGGGCTCGATGCCGCACTCGTAGGAGTCCAGCCGGGCCCGGTTGTAGCGCTTCGGGCCGACCAGTGCGCTAACGGTGATGCTGCCTGCGACGAAGAGCGCCGCGAGCACACCGAGAGCGAGAATCGGTGTATAGGGGTGCATCGCTGCGTGCTCCCTCCTTCAGCCGGTGGTCTGTACTTGCCTATGGATTCAATACTGTGGATATCAGTACCGCTGTGGCTGCGCTCACTCGCCCCGCCGGTCAGGCGGCGGGGGCGAGCTTGGTGAGGCCGTTGATGATCTTGTCCATCACGTCCCCGTCCCGCGGGTCGGTGAGGTTGGCGAGCAACTTCAGGGTGAACTTCATCAAGGTGGTGCGCGGCAGACCGTACTTCGTGCAGAGCCGCATCACCTCCGGATTTCCGATCAGCTTCACGAAGATCCGGCCGAGCGTGTAGTAGCCGCCGTACTCCTGCTTCAGCGCCTTCGGGTACGCCGACAGTGCGCGTTCCCGCTGGTTCGGCTGCCGGTGCAGCGCCTGGGCGGCGACCTCGGCGGCGAACGCCCCGGACTCCATCGCGTACGGGATGCCCTCGCCGTTGAACGGGTTGACCATGCCGCCGGCGTCGCCGAGCAGCATCAGGCCGCGGGTGTAGTGCGGCTGCCGGTTGAAGCCCATCGGCAGCGCGGCGCCCCGGATCGGGATGGTCTGGAACTCGTCCCGGAACTGCCACTCCTCGGGTGTGACCTTGAGCCACTGCTTCAGCAGGTCGGCGTAGTCGACCTTGCCGAACGCGTCCGAGGTGTTCAGGATGCCGAGGCCGACGTTGACCGTGCCGTCGCCCATCCCGAAGATCCAGCCGTAGCCGGGAAGCAGCACGCGGCCACCGGGCTGCTTCGGGTCGTCGGCCCACAGCTCCAGCCAGGACTCGAGGTAGTCGTCGTCGGTCCGCGGGCTGGTGAAGTACGTCCGTACGGCGACACCCATCGGGCGGTCGTCGCGCTTGTGCAGGCCCATCGCGATGCTCAGCCGGGACGAGTTGCCGTCGGCCGCCATCACCAGTGGCGCCCGGTACTCGACGTCGCCGCCGGCCCGGCGGCCGTTGTCGTCGACCGGCTTCGCGGTGACGCCGACGATGTCGCCCTTGGCGTCCAGGATCGGGCCGGTCACGTTGGTCCGCTCCCGCAGCCGCGCCCCGGCCTTCTCGGCCTGCCGGGCGAGCATCTCGTCGAAGTCCATCCGGTTCCGGGTCAGGCCGTAGTTCGGGTGGCTGGCCAGATCCGGCCAGTCGAGCTGCAGGACGTGCCCGGCGCCCTGGATGCGGAGTCCGTAGTTCCGGATCCAGCCGGCCTCTTCGGAGATGTCGATGCCCATGTTGATGAGCTGCTTGGTGCCGCGCGGGGTGAGCCCGTCGCCGCACACCTTTTCCCGCGGGAACGCGGTCTTCTCCAGCAGCAGGACGTCCAGCCCGGCGTTCGCCAGGTGGTACGCCGCCGCCGATCCGGCGGGTCCGGCACCGACGACGATCACATCGGCGGTCTCCGCCTGCTGCCCGCTCGGCACGCTCTCGCTCATCTCTCCGGCCTGGATGTTCTTAGGGGGCGTGTGCGCTCGTGAAGTTGTTCACGAGCCCTCTTCACTCGATAGTCTAGGACTGCCTGACATGGACACGAAACTCGCCCCAACCTCCTTGCAGGCAAGCCAATTACGCATAATTTCCGTTGCGTAATTAACTGGCCTTCACGGCCCGGTGAATGGCCACCAGGCCGCCGGTCAGGTTCCGCCACTCGACGCGGGTCCACCCGGCGCCCTCGATCGCCCGGGCCAGCGGCTCCTGGGGCAGCCAGGCGCGCGTCGACTCCGCCAGGTACTCGTACGCCTCCGGATTGGTCGACACCACCTTCGCCACCGCCGGCACCGCCCGCATCATGTACTCCAGGTACACGACCCGGAACGGCTTCCAGGTCGGGTGCGACTGCTCCAGTACGACGAGCCGTCCGCCGGGCCGGGTCACCCGCAGCATCTCCTGCAGCGCGGCGCCGACGTCGTTCACGTTCCGCAGCGCCCAGGAGATCGTCACCACGTCGAACGTGTCATCGGCGAACGGCAGCCGCAGCGCGTCGCCCGCGACCAGGTCCAGCTCGGGGTGCCGGCGCTTGCCGACCCGGAGCATGCCGACCGAGAAGTCACAGGACACCACTTCGGCGCCGGCCTCGCGCAGATTGATGCTGGACGCGCCGGTCCCGGCCGCCAGATCGAGGATCTTCATCCCCTTCCGCGGCGCGATCGCGGTCAGCGTCGCGGGCCGCCAGTACAGCTTCTCCAGCCCCATCGTCGCGACCGCGTTGGTCCGGTCGTACCCCTCGGCCACGTTGTCGAACATGGCCGCCACGGCCTGCGGGTCCTTGCTCAGATCTGCGCGCGTCACCTGTCTAGTTCATCACGCGAGGGGGAGTCGGCCGGACGGGAGGCATACGCTTGCATCTCGTGAGTGCATCTCCAGGTAGCCGTGCGGCCCTCGCGACCCGAGGCCCCGCACCGCAGTTGGTGGTTCGCAGTCAGGCGGTGGACGGGGTCTCGGCGCAACTGCTGGACCATCTGCCGGACGAGGGCGGACTCGCGTGGGTACGGCGGGGCGACGGCCATGTCGGCTGGGGCGTCGCCGCCCGGCTGGACGTTGCCGGTGGCAACCGCTTCCAGGAGGCCATGACCTGGTGGCAGGAGCTGACGTCGGCCGCGGTGGTCCGCGACGAGGTCGGCGTACCGGGCTCCGGGCTGGTCTGCTTCGGCTCCTTCGGTTTCACCGACCAGGACCCGGGTGAGCTGGTGGTCCCCGACGTGATCGTCGGCCGCCGCGGCGACACCACCTGGGTGACCACGATCTCGCCGGCCAGCTCGCTGGGCGCGCCGCCCGAGCTGGTCGTCCACGAGCCGTCGCCGGTGTACGACGTGACGTTCGCGGACGGCGCCCGGACCGGGACGGACTGGTCGAGCATCGTCGCCGACGCGGTCCGCCGGATCACCGCCGGCGAGCTCGACAAGGTGGTGCTGGCCCGCGACCTGATCGCGATCGCCGAGCAGCCGATCGATCTGCGCTGGCCGCTGCACCGGCTCGCGACGTCGTACCCGAACTGCTGGACGTTCTCCGTGGACGGCCTGATCGGCGCCACCCCGGAGCTGCTGGTACGCCGGGAGAAGGGCCTGATCACGTCCCGCGTGCTGGCCGGGACCATCCGCCGTACCGGCGACGACGAGCACGACCTGGCGCTGGCCGCGTCGCTGGCCCGGTCGTCGAAGGACCTCGAGGAACACGAGTTCGCGGTCCGCTCGGTCGCCGAGGCGCTGGAGCCGCACTGCACGTCGATGAACGTGCCGGAGACCCCGTTCGTGCTGCACCTGCCGAACGTGATGCACCTGGCCACCGACGTCGCCGGTGTCGCGAACAACGGCGCGTCCGCGCTCGGCCTCGCCGCCGCCCTGCACCCGTCCGCGGCCGTCTGCGGTACGCCGACACCGGTCGCCCGGGACCTGATCGGTGAGATCGAGGGCATGCAGCGCGGCCGGTTCAGCGGACCGGTCGGATGGCTGGACGCGTCCGGCGACGGCGAGTGGTGCATCGCGCTGCGCTGCGGCCAGGCCGACCCGGAGGAGCCGCGCCGGATGCGCCTGTTCGCCGGCGCCGGCATCGTGGCGGGTTCCGACCCGGATGCCGAACTGGCCGAGACGAACGCCAAGCTGGTGCCGATGAGAGACGCGTTGGGAGACTGAGTTGAGGCTTACCAAGTTCGCACACGCCTGTGTCCGCCTGGAGAAGGACGGGAAGGTGCTGCTGATCGACCCGGGCACGTTCTCCGAGGACGCGGCCTTCGAGAAGGCGGATGCGGTGCTGGTCACGCACGAGCACCCCGACCACGTCGACGTCGAGCGGCTGCGCGGTTTGCAGGTGCCGGTCTTCACCACCGCCGGTGTCGCGGCCGAGCTGAACGACGAGCGGGTCACGGTGGTGTCGGACGGTCAGTCGTTCGACGCGGCCGGTTTCGCGGTCCGTGCCTACGGCAAGGATCACGCGGTGATCCTGCCCGAGCTCGGCGTACCGTGCGAGAACATCGGCTACCTGGTCGACGACGCGGTCTACCACCCGGGCGACTCGTTCACCCAGCCGGACCGCGAGGTGCACACCAACCTGGTGCCGATCTCCGGCCCGTGGTTCTCGGTCGCCCCGGCCGTCGAGTACGCGCGCTCGATCAAGGCGGAGCAGACCGTCGGCATCCACAACGCCCTGCTCAGCGACATCGGCCTCGGCATGATGGAGCGCTGGATCGGCGAGGCCGGCGGCCGCCCGTACCACGGCCTCACCCCCGGTCAATCCCTCGAGATCAACTGAACTCCGCTTCGACGAAGTCGGCCACCGGGCGGTAACCCGCCTGGTGGTAGATCTTGTTGGAGGTCGGGTTCGCGAGGTCGGTGAACAGGCAGGCCTGGTTGCCATCGGCAAGGATCATCGCCGTCACGTGACTGGTCAGCGCACCGGCGTACCCGTGTCTACGCCGCTCCGGAGGTGTGTAGACCGGGCCGACCCGGCTGACGCCGAAGACCGGCTGATGGAAGCCGACCATGCTGACCGGCTCGCCGTCGACCTCCCAGATCAGCATGCTCTCGTGCGCCAGGTGCCGCTCGGCCCACTCGCGGTGGCCGATGGTCAGCTCTTCAGCGAACCCGTCCTTGCCCCAGGCTGCGACCAGGTCGACCTCGTCCCCCGCCATCGGCCGCGGCTCACCGGCGTCGGCTTCGAGCGGCGTGAGCTCGATCAGTTTGTGCAACCGGGTGCCCCGCACTTCAGTCGCCCGGCCGCCACGGTGCTCACACCACCGCTTGCCGAACCGGGTCACCACGGGTCGATCCCCCGCAACACCGGGGACCTCCGGCAGTACGTCGGCCAACGCGTCGGCGACCGGCTCCGCGAAGTCCTCGCGCAGCGCGCCGAGATACACGTAGCGCCCCGGGGTGCGCATCGCGACGCCGACCACGTCCGGGTCGTGCACCGAGACGTAGTACGACGGCTCGGTTTCACTCATCCGGCCGGTCGCCCGCTCGTGGACGACGGTCATGACCAGGTTGTTCAGCACCGGATCCTGTTGCAGAAAAGGGAACACGGCCTGCTCGAAGGCCTGTGGATCGCTGGTCACACGGACGTCCATGTCCGGGAGCGTACGCCTGCGCCACCGGACCGGTCGTCCGGATTTACACTGCGAGCATGTCCACCACGCGGTTGTTGCTCCTCGGGGTTGTGCGGATCTTCCAGCCGGCCTACGGGTACCAGCTGCGGCGTGAGCTGCTGACCTGGAACGTGGAGGCGTGGGCGAACGTCAACCCCGGCTCGATCTACACGGGGCTGCGCACGCTGGCGAAGCACGGGTACCTCCAGGAACTCGCGCAGGACGGCGCACATCGCCCCGGGCGTACGTCGTACAAGCTGACCGCGGACGGCGAGACGGAGTACTTCTCGCTGCTGCGCGGCATGCTGTGGACCGTCGACGGGTTCCATCCCGACAAGATGCAGGCCACGATCAGCTTCATGTGGTCGCTGCGCCGCGACGAGGTGATCGCCGCGCTGGAGGCCCGGATCAGCCAGCTGGAGTCCTGGCTGAAGGCCGAGCCGTACTCCGAACGCCACATCCTCGAGGACCCGGCCACCCCGAACCACGTGGTCGAGATGTTCCGGATCACCTCCGCCCGCGACGGCGGCGAGCTCCGGTGGACCCGCGAGTTCCTCGACCGCATCCGCGCCGGCGCCTACGCGTTCGCCGGCGAAACCGCCGACTGGGAGCCCTACCCCGGCATGGTCACCCACTGGGGCGAGATCCCCGACGCCCCCCCTACCCCCTAACCCCCACCCACCCCACCCCCCACCCACCCACTTCCGCGCTCGACTTTGAGAAGCCACCGATCATTTTCGCGGTCCCGAAACGGTCGGTGGCTTCTCAAAGTTGGGGTTGAGGGTTGTGGTAATCAAGATTGACTAGTCAATGTTGATTAGTCAGACTGGCCCGCATGATGATTGAGGCTCGCGGGCTGGTGCGGACGTTCAAGACGAAGCGGGGCCCTGTGCAGGCGGTACAGGGAGTAGACCTTGAGGTGGCCGACGGGGAGATCGTCGGCTTTCTGGGCCCGAACGGGGCCGGTAAGACCACGACGCTGCGGATGCTGGCGACCCTGATCCAGCCGACGGCGGGGACCGCGACGGTGGCCGGATGTGATCTCGCGAAGGACCCGGTGGGCGTCCGGCGCGGCATCGGGTACGTCCCGCAGAGCGGCTCCACCCTGCCCGAGGCGGTCGCCGGCGACGAGGTCGTCGATCACGCCCGGCTGTACGGCGTACCGAAGGCGAAGGCGGCGGCGGACGGGCAGCGCCTGTTCGAGGAGCTCGACCTCCCGGGCCTGTGGCGCCGCCAGTGCAAGACGCTGTCCGGCGGGCAGCGCCGGCGCCTCGACATCGTGATGGGCCTGATCCACGACCCGAAGCTGATCTTCCTGGACGAGCCGACCACGGGCCTCGACCCGCAGGCGCGCGCCAACCTCTGGGAGCACATCCGCGGCCTCCGCGACCGCGGCGCGACGATCTTCCTGACCACGCACTACCTGGACGAGGCGGACGCGCTCTGTGACCGGATCCTGGTCATCGACCACGGCAAGATCGTCGCCTCGGGTACGCCGGAGAACCTCAAGCAGCAGGTCTCCGGGGACGCCGTCCGGCTGAGTATCGCGGACACCTCCCAGGCGACGGCGGTGATGAAGATCGTCCGCGAACTCGAAGGGGCGGTTGACGTCGAGACCGAGGACGACGTGGTCGGTTTCCGGATCCCGCGCGGCGGTTCGGTGCTGCCCGCGCTGCTCCGTTCGATCGATGCCCAGGGCATCGAGTTGCACGGCGTCGAGGTCCACCGGCCGACGCTCGACGACGTGTTCCTGACCATGACCGGCCGTTCCCTCCGGGACGAGGACGCGACCGGGACCGACGAGAAGAAGGAGACCGCGGCGTGAATGTCCTGCGGGAGACCTGGATCGTTTTCCACCGCGCGATGCGGCTGTCGCTGCGGAACCCGATGTGGTCGATCCTGATGCTCAGCCAGCCGCTGATGTACCTGTTCCTGTTCGGCCCGCTGCTCAAGCCGATCACCGCCCAGATCAGCCAGGGCGCCACCACGAACGCCTACCAGGTCTTCATTCCCGGCCTGATCGTGCAGCTCGGCATGTTCGGCGCGATGTTCGTCGGCTTCGGCCTGATCGCGGAGTACCGGGCCGGCGTGATCGAGGCCGACCGTGTCACCCCGGCCTCCCGGATCGCGCTGATGGCAGGGCGAGTACTGCGGGACGTCGTCGTACTCGTGGTCCAGTCGATCCTCCTGCTGCTCGCAGCGCTGCCGCTCGGTCTGCGTGCACCGTGGGCCGGCGTGCTGCTCTCGCTGGTGATCGTCGCGCTCCTCGGCGCCACGTTCGCCTCGCTGTCGTACTCGGTCGCGCTCATCACGAAGAGCGAGGACGCACTGGCACCGCTGCTGAACGGCATCGCCATGCCGCTCCTGCTGCTGTCCGGCATCCTGCTGCCGATGCAGATCGGTCCGACGTGGCTGCAGCGGCTGTCCGACATCAGCCCGCTGAAGCACGTGGTCAACGGTGTCCGCGCCCTGTTCCGCGGCGACATCAGCAGCTCGTCGTCGCTCTGGGGCCTGTTCTGGGTGGTCCTGCTGACCGTCATCGGACTGGCTGTCGGCGCACGAACGTTCCGCAAGGAATCCGCTTGATGTTCATCGATGCGTTGCATGGCCGGGCTACGGTCCGGCCATGCGCTCGCCGATGGTCCGTGGGGTCGTCGGCTCTGTCGTAGTCGCGCTGGCGAGCTTGGTGACGTCTGTGGTGCCGGCGTCCTCCTGGGTCGCCGCGCTACCGATCACCGGCGACCTGCGGCAATCCTTGCCCGGCCGGATGGTCGGGTTGACGTTCATGGTCGCTGGGCTCGGGCTGATGGCCTGGGCCTGGCTGACCGTGGGCAAACGAGTCATAGCCGGCGAACGCCTCCCACTGCTCCGTATGACGGCATGCTGGAGCGCACCGCTCCTGCTGGCTCCGCCTCTGTTCAGCCGCGACGCCTGGAGCTACGCGGCCCAGGGCGCACTGGTCGCCGAGGGCTACAACCCGTACGACGTGGGTCCCGGCGTACTGTCCGGCCACATCATCGAGGCCGTCGACCCGATGTGGATGCAGACACCTGCGCCGTACGGTCCCCTGCCACTCGCGTACGGCGGTCTGGTCGCTCACCTCACCATGGACCCGTACGTGCTGATGCTGGCGCACCGCCTCCTCGCCGTACTGGGCATAGTCCTCATCGCCTGGGCCGTGCCGCGGTTGGCGAGCGCATGTCGCGTCGACCCGGCTTTCGCCACCTGGCTGGTCGTACTGAACCCCATGCTGATCACCCACGGCATCGGCGCGGCCCACAACGACGTACTGATGCTCGGGCTGGCCAGCAGTGCGTTCGCACTGGCTCTGACTGGTCGCTGGGGTACGGCGGCAGTCGTGGCCGGTGTAGCGGCCGCAGTGAAGCTCCCGGGTGGACTGGTGGTGATCGCCATCGCCGCAGTGATGAGCCCACTGGCCGGACGGGT
Source organism: Kribbella soli (assembly GCF_004331345.1). Taxonomy (GTDB): domain Bacteria; phylum Actinomycetota; class Actinomycetes; order Propionibacteriales; family Kribbellaceae; genus Kribbella; species Kribbella soli. The sequence goes on from NZ_SJJZ01000001.1 coordinate 1,352,398, forward strand.
GCTCCGGTTCGCCAGTCTGGTCATTGCGGGCGCGGTGTCGGTACTGACGCTCGTCACCATCGGTGCACTGACCGGTGTGGGCTCCGGGTGGCTCGGTGCGCTCGACGTACCCGGGCTGGTCCGTTCACCCTTCTCCATCGCCAACCTGATCGGTATGGCGGCTTCCGGCGTACTGGGCTGGCTAGGAGAGGACACTGCGGCCGCACAGGCACTGCAGATCGTCCGCCTGGTCGGCATGGTCGCCGCACTCGGTCTGATTGCGTGGCTGAGTCTCCGGTCGTCGATCCACTACGCGGCAAGGGCTGTCGGGGTCGCACTGCTCGCGGTCGTCGTACTCGGGCCGAGCGCGCACGACTGGTACTTCCTCTGGTGCCTGCCGTTCCTGGCCGTGGCACGCCCCGGACGGCGGCTGACCACGATCATCACCGCGGTCAGCCTGATCTTCACGATCGCCGCTCCGCTCAACTCGTCACTGCGCGGCGCGACGATCCCGATCCTCACGACGACCGCGCTGGTGATCGCGATGGCATTGACGCTGCTCAGCCACCTCCGGACGCTGCAGCCGGCGCGGAAGGTCCCTGTTACAGCTGCTTGAGCGCCTTACAGCCGCTTGAGCGCCGCGACCATCGCCGCGCCGAGCGGCCGGTGAGCGTCCCGGGAGATCCGCACCTCGACCACGTCCAGGCCGGCGACCGTGGGCGTCAGCGCGGCTCGCAACTCGTCGACGGTCTGCACCAGCGTGTACGCCGTACCGCTGGCCGCGCACAGTGCGCCGAGGTCGACGTTGTGCGGCGTACCGAAGATGCGCTCGAAGTGGGTCGCGTGCGTCGGATCGCCTTGCTCCAGCGTGGAGAAGATCCCGCCGCCGTTGTCGTTCACGATCACGATCCGCAGGTCGGGGCGGGCCTCGTCCGGCCCGATCACGAGCCCGTTGCAGTCGTGCAGGAAGGCGAGATCGCCGATCAGGGCGTGCGTCGGGCCGGCGTTCGCGAGGGCGGCGCCGATCGCGGTCGAGATCGTGCCGTCGATACCGGCCAGGCCGCGGTTGGCGATGGTGCGGATCGGGACGATCGGGGCGAGGTCGAGGTCGCGGATCGGGTTCGAGGAGGCGACGACGAGCATGCCGTCGGCGCCGACCGCCTCGCCGACCAGGGCTGCGACACGCGGCCCGCTGAGGCCGTCCGCGAGGACCTTGTCGATCTCGGGACGGGCCAGCTGGTCGGCGTGCTGCCAGCGCGCCAGCCAGTCGGTGGAGTCCGGCGCGGTGACCTCGAGCGCCGTCACCACGGACTTGGCGCGGCGCGCCGGGTCCGGCCACAGCCCGGTCGGTGACACCACGATCACCTCGACGTCCGGCCGCGCCAACAGCTTCGAGACCGGCCGCGACAACGTCGGGTGGCCGTAGACCACCACGCGCTCGATCTCGCCGGCCAGAGCGCTTGCCTGCAGCAACAACCGGTACGCCGGGATGACCGACGGACCGGTCCGCGCCCGGCTCGACGGCTCCGCGAACAACGGCCACTGCCCGGCCTCCGCCGCCAACCGCGCGGACTGTGACGCACCATCGCCCGCGACGACCACTGTCTTCGGTCCGGGCGACACAGCTGCCGGACGGCCCGCTGCGGCGTGAATGGAGGTCCACGGGCCGGTGCTGCGTCCGCTCAGCGGCTCAGGCCACTCTGGTCCCTCTGTCGGGATCAGCGGCTCCGAGAACGGACAGTTGAGCTGCACTGGCCCCGGGTCGGCGGTGCGGGCACCTACTGCCGTAGCCACGGCTCTGGCCACCTGCGAGCGCCAGTACGCGACCTGCCCGATCTCACGGACCGGCGTACCCATTTCGTGGAACAGGCGGACCGCAGAGCCGAACACCTTGATCTGGTCGGTCGTCTGGTTCGCACCGCTGCCTCTCAGGGCAGGTGGCCGGTCCGCGCTCAGCACGATCAGCGGGAGCCCGCTGTGCGACGCCTCGAGCACAGCCGGGTGCAGGTTCGCTACCGCAGTACCTGAGGTGGTCACCACCGGCACCGGTAGACCACTGCCCCGCATCAGGCCGATGGCCAGGAATCCCGCCGTACGCTCGTCGATCCGCACATGCAGTCGGAGCCGCCCGTCGCGGTCGGCGGCTGCGAGTGCCAGAGCCAGTGGGGCGCTGCGGGAGCCGGGCGACACCACGGCCTCGCGTACACCGCAGCGGATCAGTTCGTCGACCACCACAGTCGCAAAAGCCGTGGACGGGTTCATCCGGCACTCCTTACTCGGGACAGGCGTTCTTCCCACACCTTTGTCCGGTCCGCGTCCGCACGTGCGGCTTCCAGCAGCTGGGGATCCGGTACGACGCTTCGGACCGGCAGGAACCCGTTGGTGGGCAGCAGCGGCTCGGCGACCACCTCTTGGGTGAACATCGAGACTGTGGCCAGACCGCACGCGTATGGCAGTTCCGGAAGCGCAGCAGCGAGTGCAACGCCGGCAGCGATGCCTATTGAGGTCTCCAGTGCAGACGACACCACTACGGGCAGTCCAATCTGCTCAGCGATCTCCAGACAAGCGCGGACGCCTCCGATCGGCTGCACCTTCAGCACGGCGATGTCCGCGGCGTCGAGCTTCTTGACCCGCAGCGGGTCCTCGGCCCGGCGGATCGACTCGTCAGCCGCAACAGGTACGTCGGTACGTCGTCGTACCTCGGCCAACTCCTCCACGGTCGCGCACGGCTGCTCGACGTACTCCAGGTCGAACCGCTGCAACTGCTTCAGGTTCTGCACGGCTTGGTCCACCGACCACAGCCCGTTGGCGTCGATGCGCACCTGTCCGCCGCCGATCGCATCACGTACCGCTTCGACGCGCTCCAAGTCGTCAGCGAGCGTCTGACCCGGCTCGGCCACCTTGACCTTCGCAGTACCGCAGCCGGATGCTCTCACGATCTCTGCGGCCCTCTCGGGTCCAACAGCCGGCACAGTGCAGTTGACGGGCACGCGGTCGCGGACCGGTGCCGGCCAGCCGTCCTCGGCCGCCTCACGCGCCGCCCGCAGCCAGGACACACAGGTGGCGTCGTCGTAGTCCAGGAACGGGCTCCACTCCGCCCAGCCCGCAGGGCCTTCATACAGCATCCCCTCGCGCACTGTGATGCCACGGAACTTGTTCTTGAGGCCGATCGAGTACGTGATCACCGCACGCCCTCCAGCAACCGCTGCCGATCCACCTTGCCCGAAGCAAGCATCGGCAACGCCTGCAGCTGTACGACGTCCCGCGGGGCCCACGTCCGCGGCAAGGTCTGGCTGACCCAGTCCCTGAGCTCGTCGCGCGTCGGCTCACCTACTACGAACGCGACCACACGCGTCCCCCACTCGGCGTCCGGAACCCCAAGTACTACAGCGTCCGCGAGCTTCGGATGCTCGAGCAGCCGCGCCTGCACGGTCGTCAGCGTGACGTTCACTCCGCCGGAGATCACCACGTCGTCCACGCGACCGATCACGCGCAGCCGCCCGTCCACGAGCTCACCGCGATCCTGCGTGCGGAACCACCCGTCCTGCAGCACCTCGGCGGTGAGCTCCGGCCGCAACCGGTACCCGGAGAACAAGGTGCTCCCCTTGATGAGGATGCGTCCGTCGTCCAGGTCGATCGACGTACCGTCCAACGGCACACCGGCGTACACACACCCGCTTCCGGTCTCGGTCATCCCGTACGCCGGGATCGCGTTGACGCCGGCCTCTGCGGCTTTGACCTTCAACAGCTCGGGTGTGGACGCCCCGCCGATGATGATCGCGTCGAACGACCGGAGCGCATCCACATCCGTCTCCAGATAGCGCGCCAGCTGCGTCGGCACCATCGCGGTGTACCGGCGTACACCGGTCAATTGACGCGCCGCCGCCGTGAAGCTGTCGTCGAGCAGCACAGGCGTCGTACCTGCGACCAGCGAGCGCGTGAGGATCTGCAGGCCGCCCACGAAGTACGGCTTCATCGGGAGCAGCCACTGCCCGGGCCCGCCGAGCCGATCGTGCGTGGCGGTCGCCGACGCGATCAGCGCCTCCCGCGACAGCAGCACGCCCTTCGGCTCGCCAGAGGATCCGGACGTGGTCAGCACCACCGCACAGCCGTCCTCGACCGGCTCGTCCGGCTTGGCTGCATCGTGAACTCGTGCAGCCGCGGCCGGGTCGCTCGGCACCGGCGCAAACGGCGTACCGCTGCCGTCCAGCACCCCGGCGAGCGCCGCCAACACCCCGTCCGGCGTCCCCGGAACCAGTCGCAACCTAGACATGACACACCGAGCGTACGGCCCGCCTCCGGACGCCCCGCTCCCGGCTGACACAATCGATGGTCATGGCCACCCCTGCCCAGTGGATCGAAGGCGCCCGCCCCCGAACCCTGCCTGCCGCGATCTCCCCCGTTCTCGTCGGAACCGGCGCGGCCGCGTACCTGGACGGCTTCGTCTGGTGGAAGGCACTGCTCGCTCTCGGCGTCGCGCTGGCCCTGCAGATCGGCGTCAACTACGCCAACGACTACAGCGACGGAATCCGCGGCACCGACGAGAACCGCGTCGGCCCGCTCCGCCTGGTCGGCTCCAAGGTCGCCACCCCGCGGGCAGTCAAGACGGCCGCCTTCACCTGCCTCGGCATCGGCGCGGCGCTGGGCATCGTGCTGTGTGCAACGACCACGTGGTGGCTCCTCGTCGCCGGGGCCGCGTCGTTGCTCGGCGCCTGGTTCTACACCGGCGGCAAGAAGCCGTACGGCTACCGGGCGCTCGGCGAAGTCAGCGTGTTCCTCTTCTTCGGCCTGGTCGCCGTCCTCGGTACGACGTACGCCCAAGCAGAAACGCTGCACTGGACGGCCGTCGCCGGCGCTGTCTCGGTCGGTGCGATCGCGTGCGCTCTCCTGGTCGCCAACAACCTCCGCGACATCCCGACCGACACGGTCACCGGCAAGCGCACTCTCGCCGTCGTCCTCGGCGCAGCGCTCTCCCGCCGCTTCTACGCCGCGCTGATCGGCCTGGCCTTCGTCCTCGCGGCGGTCTCGGTCATCGCCACCCCGTGGACCCTCCTGGCCTTCATCGCACTCCCGCTGGCCGTGAAGTCGACCCGGATCATCCTCAGCGACGCAGTCGGCCCCGCGCTCATTCCCGTCCTCAAGTTCACCGGCCTCACCGAACTCCTCTACGCCATTGGCCTTGGCGTAGGACTAGCGCTCGGCGGCTGAGCCGTACTCCGGTAGTTCGAGGGCGGTATGGGCTTCGTGGCCTTGAGCGGTGGCCGGCGTTGCTGATCGGAGTGCGGCGTTGCGTGCGTCGATGAGCTCCTGGGTTTCCGGCGCCAGCGTGCTGCGGCCGTCTCCGACCAGGGCCTGGTTCTGTTCGACGAAGCCGCGGATCCGCTGCTCGTAGGCGGTGAAGGCCGTCGCGTGCTCGGCGTACGTCGCCAGCTCACCGGCGAGCACGTACGCGCCGACCAGCGCGACGCTCGACCCCTGACCGGACAGGAACGACGTCGCGTACGCCGCGTCGCCGACCAGCGCGACCCGCCCACGGCACCACGTCGGCATGTGGATCTGGCTGACGACGTCGAAGAACAGGTCGTCCGCCTCGCCCATCGCCTGCACCAGTCGCGGCACGTGCCAGCTCTGCTCGGGGAACTTGGCGGCGACCAGTTCGCGCTGAGCCTGCGGGTTGCGGAAAGCGTCGTACGGCGGTTCCTCCAGGCGGAAGGTGAGGAAACCGTGCACGGCCTGGTCCGGCTCCTGGGCGTAGAAGACGGCGGCGCGGCCCGGCACGTTCCAGACGACACCTTCGTGCGAGAGCCCGAAGTCGTTGGGGAGGGTGAAGCCGGCGAACGCGTAGCCGATGTACCGGTGGAACTGCTCCTCCGGACCGAAGACGAGCCGGCGGGTGTTGGAGTGCAGGCCATCGGCTCCGACAACCAGGTCGAAGGACCGCGCAGCGCCGCTCGCGAAGACGACGTCGACCCGCTCACCGCGATCGTCCAGCGTCGCAACCGAGTCGTCGAAGCGGAACTCGACGCGGTCCTTGATCGGGGCGTAGAGCGCGTCGGCCAGGTCACCGCGCCGTACCTCGAGATCCAGGCCCTCGGCGCCGCCGACCAGCGACTCGGGCTGCATCGCGGCGATCGGCGTCCCGTCGGGGTCGACGAACGCGATCCTCCGGGTCCCGACGTGCGCCTGCTGCAGAGGCGGCAGCAGGCCCATCCGGTCGACGACGTCCCGGGCGGTGCCGCGGATGTCGATCGGGTACCCGCCACCGCGGATCGCACTCGACTTCTCGACCACGGTCACCTCGAAGCCGTAGCGATCGAGCCAGTAGGCCAGGACTGGGCCGGCGATGCTGGCACCGGAAATCAGCACAGACGTCATGATGGAGATCCCTTCCAGAAGTATGTACCTTAAGTAGCTAGCTGCTTCAGCATAAACATACCTAAGGTAGGTAATCAAGTGACCGCTGACTCTCCTGATGAGCTGGCATTGCTGCCGCGGCTGGCTCAGTTGAGTACGGCGATCAACCGCGGCCGGCTCACCCAGCAGGCAACCGAGGCGACCGGGCTCGCACTGGACCGGCCGGCGATGACGATCCTGCTGACCCTGTCGATGGCGGACAGCGCACTCCGCGTCGGCGAGATCGCCGACCGCATGCAGGTCGTCGGCCCGCACGTCACGCGGCAGGTACAGGCCCTCGAACAGCGCGGCCTGGTCCGCCGCGTCACCGACCCGAACGACCGCCGAGCCAGCCTGATAGAGGCCACCGAAACCGGCACCGAAGCCGCCAACCGCTACACCGCGACAATCGTCGACTGGTTCCGCGGAGTAATCGCCGACTGGCCGGAGAACGACCGCACCGAACTAGGCCGCCTCCTCGGCAAGCTGGCCGACGACATAACCACCCGCCTCAACCAGCCCTGAGCCCCCGCCCCACGCACCGGCGCGCCGAACACCCAGGAAAGCGTGGGGTTGAACAGGAAATAACCTGTCCAACCCCACCACCACGCCGGCTACCGCACCAGAACATTCGCCCAGCAGCACGCTGCGCGCCCCGGCGAAGCCGGCAATAGGTCAGCCGCGGCGAAGGCGTGTCCTTCTGCTGTGGTCCCGTCAGAACGTGCCGCGGGACTACTCGGGTTCGGTCCAGTGGCCGGTGGTGGCGAAGGCTTCGAGGGTGGCGGTGAACGGGGCGATGTCGATGCCGCTGGTGCGGAGCCAGGCGTCGTCGTAGTAGGTGTTGCCGTAGCGTTCGCCGCTGTCGCACAGGAGGGTGACGATGCTGCCGCGGGCGCCCGTACGGCGCATCTCGGCGGCCAGGCGTAGTGAGCCCCAGAGGTTGGTGCCGGTGGAACCGCCGACGAGGCGGCCGGTGACGCGGGAGCAGAAACGCATCGCGGCGATCGAGGCGGCGTCGGGCACCGAGATCATCCGGTCGACGACGCCGAGCACGAAGGACGGTTCGACGCGCGGGCGGCCGATGCCTTCGATGCGGGACGGGCGGCCGGTGGAGAACTCGTGGTCACCGGCTTCGAAGGCCGGGTAGAACGCGGAGTTCTCCGGGTCGACCACGGCGACCGACGTGTCGTACCGCTGGTAGCGGACGTACCGCCCGATGGTGGCCGACGTACCGCCGGTCCCCGCGCCGACCACGACCCAGGTCGGGATCGGATGCTGCTCCAGCGAGAGCTGGCCGAAGATCGACTCGGCGATGTTGTTGTTGCCACGCCAGTCGGTCGCGCGTTCGGCGTACGTGAACTGGTCCATGTAGTGGCCGCCGGTCTCGTCGGCCAGGCGCTTGGCCTCGCCGTAGATCTGGCCGGAGCGTTCGACGAAGTGGCAGCGGCCACCGTAGAACTCGATCAGCTCGACCTTCTCGGGGCTGGTCGAGCGCGGCATCACCGCGACGAACGGGAGGCCGAGCAGCCGGGCGAAGTACGCCTCGCTGACCGCGGTGGAGCCACTGGACGCCTCGATGACCGTGGTGCCTTCGTGGATCCAGCCGTTGCACAGGGCGTACAGGAACAGGGACCGGGCGAGCCGGTGCTTGAGCGAGCCGGTGGGGTGCACGGACTCGTCCTTGAGGTACAGGTCCACACCGGAACCCTCCGGCATCGGGAACACGTGCAGATGCGTGTCCGCGCTCCGGTTCGCGTCGGCGTCCACGATCCGGATCGCCTCGGACACCCAGGCACGCGCCTTCTCGTCCCGGCGATCGACCTCACGGCACACCCCGTCAACCTCACTCATGCGGGCCAGGCTAGGACGTATAGGGCGATTTGAGTATTCCTACGCTCTGCAACCACCTGCTCCGGCGGCGAGGATCGGTCGCATGATCGAATTCCCTGACTGGTTCGTCGCGCTGATGATCGCGGCTCTGGCAGTGGGCCGCGCCGTCCCGGCGAGCGGCCCGCTGGCAGTCGTCGGCTACCTGCGCGCCGACCGATGATCCCGCTCGGCGCCATCCACTTCACGCCCGCCGAGGTCGCACTCATCCTCGCGATCCTCACGTTCGGGTCGATCGCCCTGGCGCTGCCGGCGACCCTCACGCTCGCCTGGGTCGGCTACCGCCGCGGCACGACACGCAAAGCCGCGAACGCCCTCTGGTACTGGTTCGGCGGTACGGCGCTCTCCGTCGCAACGACCGCACTGGCCGCCGGCCACCTCGGCTGGCTCGCCGTGCCGATCGGATGGATTCCCACGTTGTTGCTGGCTGTAGCGCTCAACCCGCGTCCGACCCCGAACGCGAGCTAGGTTGGGGACCCATGACGACCGGGCAGGGGGAACGATGACCGAGAACAGTGATCGGCCGACGCGGCAGCGGGTGACGTTGACCGATATCAGCTCGCGAGCGTGGGAACACCCCGCGGACCGCGGTGCGCTGGTCGCGCTGCGGCAGCTGAAGGGGTTCGACTACGTCCTGCGGAAGATGTCGGGCCTGATCAACGAGCGCGCGTTCCGGCTGCAGTACCTCGGCTCGGCGATCCGGGTCGACGAGCGGCAGTTCCCGACCGTGCACCGGCTCTACACCGAGGCGGCCTCCACGCTCGACGTCCGTCAGCTCCCCGAGCTGTTCGTCACCAACAGCCCGATCTGGAACGCGGTCACGATCGGCATGGACAAGCCGTTCATCGTGGTGAACAGCGCCCTGCTGCAGGGCCTGGACGAGGAGGAACTGCGGTTCGTCCTCGGTCACGAGCTCGGCCACGCGCAGAGCGGTCACGCGCTGTACCAGTCGCTCCTGCTCTGGCTGATGCGCCTCACCGGCGCCATCGGCTGGATGCCGATCGGCGCGCTCGGGTTGCGCGCGATCATCGCCGCACTGCACGAGTGGTCCCGCAAGGCGGAGCTGTCCGGTGACCGGGCCGGTCTGCTCGCGGTCCAGGACCCGGCGGTCGCGCTGCGCGTCCAGATGAAGCTCGCCAGCGGCGGTCAGCTGAACGAACTCGACACCACTGCGTTCCTTGCGCAAGGCACGGAGTACGAGAGCTCCGGCGACCTGCGCGACAGCGTGCTGAAGCTGCTGCTGCTCGAGGCGCAGTCGCACCCGCTGGCCGTGATCCGCGCGCACGAGCTGCGCCGATGGGTCGACGAGGGCGAGTACACGACGATCGTCTCCGGTGACTACCCGAAGCGTCAGGACGACGGCGACGCGTCGATCTCGCAGGAGGCGAAGAACGCCGCCAAGTCGTACACGGATGCGTTCAACCGCTCGCAGGACCCGCTGGCCAAGTTCCTCCGCGACCTCGGCGACGGCCTCGGCGGCGTCCGCGACTGGGTCTCCTCGAGGTTCCCGCCCCGAAACTGAGTGGTGTCCCGTCCGGGCCGACTGCGATCCTGTGCGCGTGATCGACGTACAAGCAATCGGCCCGGACGACTGGAAAGCCTGGAGCGAGCTCCGGCTCGCTGCACTGGAGGAAGCGCCGTTCGCCTTCGGGTCGCAGCTCGCGGACTGGATAGACGCTCCTGAGGAACGCTGGCGGGAACGGCTCTCCGTACCCGGCGCCTATCAGGTGATCGCCTCGATCGACGGTACGCCGGCCGGTATGGCCGGTGGCTTCCCCGGCGAGGAACCGCAGACGGCCGAGCTCGTCTCGATGTGGGTCGCACCCGCCGGCCGCGGCAAGGGTGTCGGCAACGCGCTGATGACGGCGATCGAGGACTGGGCCCGCGGCATCGGCGCCGGCACCTTGGCGCTGTCAGTTGTCCCCGGCAACGACCCGGCGCACAACCTGTACCTGCGCCACGGGTACGTCGACACCGACGAGCCCGGCGACCTGATGCCGGACGGCGTACGTCGCGAGATCGTGATGCGCAAACCCCTGTAGACACAACGAAAGGCCCGCTTCCCCCCTCCCGGGAAGCGGGCCTTTCGAGTACCGGTGTGATCAGCCCATGTGGACGGGCTGACCGTCGTTGGCCAGGTCCTTGTGCTTGATCGACAGGCCGACCAGCGTGATCAGGGCTGCGCCCAGCGCCAGGAACGCCGACCAGATGAACGCCCGCGTGAAGCCGTGCGTCGTGGCGAGCGCGGTGAACTGCCCCTGGAGCTGCTTGATCTGCTCCGGCGACTGCCCGGACTCGGCCGCCTTCTGCAGGCCCGGGGCCAGCTCGGCGAACTTGTCCTTGATCGCGCTGGTGGAGATCGTGCCGAGCAGCGCCAGGCCGACCGCACCACCGATCTGCTGCACCGTGTTCAGTACGGCGGAACCGACGCCGGAGTCCTCGTTCGCGACCCCACTGACCGCGGTCAGCGTGAGCGGGACGAAGATCAGGCCCATACCGAACGACAGCACCAGGATGTACGGCAGCAGGTGGGTCAGGTACGTCGAGTCGACCTCGAGCCGGCTGAACCCGAACATACCGGCCGCCACGAACACCCCACCGGCACCCGAGATCCACCGCGGGTCGACCCGGGCGACGAGCGCCGACGCGACCTGTGCCGCGACCACGATGCCGAAGCTGAACGGCAGGAACGACAGGCCGGTCTTGATCGCGCTGTAGCCCATGATGCTCTGCACGAAGATGCCCAGGAAGTAGAACATCGAGAACATCGCCGCACCGACGATGAGCATCACGAAGAAGCTCACGCCGCGGGTCCGGTTCGCAAGGATCCGGAATGGCATCAGCGCGTGCCGCGAGCGGGCCTCGATCGCGAGGAACGTCCCGATCAGCGCCAGACCGCCCAGGATGAAGATCAGCGTCCAGGTGTCGCCCCAGCCGTCGGTGGCGGCGTGCGTCAGACCGTAGACGAGCGAGGTCAGACCGACAGTGCCGGTGATCGCACCCGGGAGGTCGAACTTGCCGGTCTGCCGGGCCGACTCGCCCAGGAACCGGAACGCCAGCACCGCCACGATCAGGCCGATCGGCGTGTTGATGAAGAAGGTCCAGCGCCAGGACGCCTCGGTCAGCGCGCCGCCGAGGATCAGGCCGACGGCCGCACCGGCGCCGGACATCGCGGCGTACACGGCCATCGCGCGGTTGCGCTCCTTGCCGGCCGGGAATGTCGTGGTGATCAGTGCCAGCGCATTCGGCGACGCGGCCGCGGCCGCGATGCCCTGCAGGATCCGGCTGGCCAGCAGCACGCTCTCGCTCTGGGCGATACCGCCGACGAACGACGCCAGGCCGAACAGCACGACGCCGATGATGAACACCTTGCGGCGGCCGACGATGTCCCCGATCCGCCCGCCGAGCAGCAGCAGGCCGCCGAACGCCAGGGCGTAGGCGTTGACCACCCACGGCAGCGAGGCGTCGGTGAACCCGAGCGCGTCCTTGATGTGCGGCAGCGCGATGTTCACGATGGTGCCGTCCAGCACCACCATCAGCTGCGCCATGCAGATCAGCGCGAGCGCGATGCCGAGGTTGCGGTGGCCGTGCGCGTTGGCCCCGCTCGCAGCATCGACCGGCCGTCCCTCCGGCGGATCGGCGTTGATGACTTCTTCGGACATGGAATATTTCCCCTCTTGGGCAGACTTGCCTGGTTGAATCGCGGACCGGCCCCTCACCGGTCAGCTCACCTGCGACCCCCGCGCCGCAGGCAGAATCACGTTGTCGATCACTCGGAGAATCAGATCGTCGGTCGGCTCGATGCCGAGGACATAGGCGTGGTGGACGATGACCGCGGGCAGCGTCGTCGAGAGCAGATCGACGTCGACGTCGGCGCCGATCTCACCGCGCTCGACGGCCCGTTCGAACACCTTGCGGGTCAGCTCCAGCCGCGGCGCCAGAAACCGCTCACGAAACGCCTTCTGCAGGTCGGCGTCGCGGTGCAGCGCGGTGATCAGGCCGGCGATCACCGACATCGGCATTTCGTCGGTGAAGCCGCCGTCACCGCAGGACATCGAGATCAGGTCGCCGCGGAGGCTGCCGGTGTCGACGTCCTCCGGCATCGGGCAGCCCTTGGCCCGGCTGATCGCGTCCACGACCAGCTCGGCCTTGGTGGACCAGCGCCGGTACAGCGTGGCCTTGCTGGCCTTCGCCGCCGTCGCCACCGCGTCCATGGTCAGCCGGTCGTAGCCGAGCTCGGCCACCACCGCCACGGTCGCGTCGAGGATCTCCTCCTCACGCCCGCCTTCGACCCGCGGCCGCTGCCGCACGCCTGCTGCATCCACCGTCATCACCCTGAGTAGCTACAAGAACACCGATAGAACGAAACGGTTCCGTTTCATCGACCACGTTACGACTCATGTGAAGGAATGCACAAACGATTTTGCCCGGAATTCATCCGTGGCATAGATCACTCTCCGTACCAGTCGACCACTGGTACGGCGTGTTCAGGCGGGACTCGCCCTTAGTCGTCGTCCTCGGCGGAGCGGGCCTGCTCGAGGCGGGTGGAGATCTTCGTGGCGCGGGTCTCGATCTTGCCGGCCAGGCGGTCGCGGGCGGCGCGCAGGACGAAGATCGACAGGATCGACGAGACGATCAGGGCCAGTAACGCGATCGGCCAGATCGACAGCCAGGTGCGCAGTGCGAACCACAGCACCGCCAGGCAGACGGCGAACAGAGCCGCCCGCAGGCCGGTGTAGATCCCGAACTCCTTCATGTCAGACCCCGGCGTAGGAGTGCAGGCCGGAGACCAACAGGTTCACCCCGACGAAGTTGAAGATGAAGACGAACCAGCCGACGATCGCGATCGTCGCGGCCCGGCGGCCACGCCAGCCCGCGGTCGCGCGGGCGTGCAGGTAGGCGGCGTACACCACCCAGGTCACCAGCGACCAGACCTCCTTGGGGTCCCAGCCCCAGTACCGGCCCCAGGCGTGCTCGGCCCAGATCGGCCCGGCCACCAGCACACCGAACGTCCACAGCGGGAACGCGAATGCCAGCACCTTGTACGCCGTACCGTCCATCGCCTCCGCGCTCGGAAGGCGGCGCAGCGACGCGGACATCGTGCCGCCGGCCAGCACGCGGCGCTCGGCGCGGGCCTTGACCAGGTACAGCACCGAGACCAGGCCGCCGACGGTGAACGCACCACCGGAGATCGCGGCCGCGGACACGTGGATCACCAGCCAGTACGAGTGCAGCGCCGGAACCAGCGGACCGGCCGGCGTGTACAGCGCCAGCGCCGCCAGACCGAGGACGGCGGCGATCACGAACGTCACGCCGAGCCCGAGGTACTGCAGCTTGTAGCGCTGCACGAAGATCAGGTACACGATCGCGACCGCGAGCGACGCCGTGATGGAGAACTCGTACATGTTCCCCCACGGCACGCGCCCCGCCGCGAGCCCACGCGTCACCACACCGCCCAGGTGCAGCACGAAGCCCAACCAGGTCAGCAACAGCCCGATCCGGCTGGCCGCATCGAGCCGCTCGCTCGACGCCGGCTCCTCAACCGCAGGAGCATCAGGTACGTCGCCAACGCCGCCGGAGACCGCTGCGCCGTCGGACGCGACCAGCACCTCGTCCTTCAGCGCGGCGGTCTTGGCAACCGCCGCGCGACCGAGGGCCCACTCCATCGCGTGGGAAACCATCGCGAGGGCGTAGATCACCGTGGCAGTCGGGATCAGCAGGTTGGAGACTTGTGCGTAGGTCTCCGGGCTCATGACTGCTCCTCGGTGCTCGAGCTGGCGGGTTTCAAACTCTTGGTGATGGCCTGGATCTCGTCGCCGAGCCCGCGCTCGGGGCCGCGGTCCAGACCGGCGACCTCGACAACGGTACGCCCGTCCTCTTCGCGGACCCGCACCCAGGTACGGCGCGGATGCACGAACAACGAACCCATCAAGCCGAGGATCGCCAGCGAGATGCCGGCCAGCGCGAGCCCGGTCCCCGGAGTGTGGCTGATCTGCAGCTTCACCCACCGGCTGTATCCGTCGAACGTGATCGACCCGGCCTTGTCCGGCAGCTGGGCGCTCTGCCCCTGCGCGAGCTGGAACCGCCACTTGTCGCCGTCCTTCTGGAACTGCGTCAGCTTCGACTTGTCCAGCTGGTACACCGACTCCGGCTTCCCGGTCTCCGGCTGCGGCCGGCCGTAGTACCCGGTCATCACCAGCTCCGGGTTCAGGTCGTCGGGGAACACCGACACAGGCCCGTTCGGACCGATGTACGCGGTCGGTAGAAAGAAGCCTTCGAACCCCAGCGTCATCGGCCGCGCGTCCGGCGCCTTGATCACGCCGAACGACGAGAAGTTGCTGTCCTGCGGCAGGAACGGCGCCGGTCCGGAGAACGCCACGTTCCCCTGCCCGTCGCGAACCGTCACCCGCGGCGCATATCCGTGGCCAAGCAGGTAGACGCTGCTCCCGTCCAGCTTCAGCGGATGGTTGACCTCGAGCTGGTACGACTTCTCCGGCGCGTCCGGCGTCTGCTGGTAATCCAGCTGCGCCTTGAACTCCCGCGCCGCGCCCTTCTGCGGACCGTCCTCCTGGAACTTCACCTCGAAGTCCTTCACCGTCAGCGAGAACGGCGGCAGGTCGTCGTCACCGCTGAACGCGCGTCCCGGCGTGAAGTCGTCGTACTGCGCGACGGAGTTGGAGAACCCGTTGCCCACGACAACCAGCACGCTGCCGCGGTAGCCGAACAGCGAACCCCAGGCGACTCCGACCAGCGCCAGGATCAGCGAGAAGTGAAAGAGCAGGTTGCCGGCCTCGCGCAGGTATCCACGCTCCGCGCCGACCGCGCCGTCGTACACCTGCACCCGGAAGCGGCGCTTGCGGAGCTCGCGGGTCGCGACCTCGAGAACGTCGCCCGCTTCGGAGATCTCGAAGCGCTGGTACCCGGGCAGCCGGTTCAGGTTCCGCGGCGGCTTCGGCGGCCGGGCCCGCAGACCCTTCACATAGACAGAGAGCCGGGGTACGACGCAGCCGATCAGCGAGATGAACAGCAACAGGTAGATCGCCGAGAACCACGCGGACTTGTAGACGTCGAACAGCCCGAGCTTGTCGTACAGCGGGCCGAGCTTCGGGTGCGCGGTGAGGAAGTCCGACACCTTGATCGGGTCGATCGGTGTCTGCGGGACGAGCGATCCCGGCACCGCGCCGAGCGCCAGCAGGAACAGCAGCACCAGCGCGGTCTTCATCGACGTCAGCTGCCGCCAGGTCCAGCGCAGCCAGCCGACCAGGCCGAGCGCCGGCGGTCCGGACGGTTCGTCCGGGCCCGACGCCGCGGCGATCCGGTCCTTGATCTCAGTCATCTCAGACCGCCGATCCGAAATTGGCGACCCACTGCCGCAGGTCCGCGGTCATCGCATCCCACACTCCCGTCAGCAGCAGCAGTCCCACCGCGATCATCAGTACGCCGCCGATCCTGATCACCAGCAGCTGGTGCTTGCGGACCCACGCCACCGCGGACAGCATCCGCCGGAACGCCAGCGCCGCCACGATGAACGGAATCCCCAGCCCGAGGCTGAACACCAACGCCAGCGCCGCGCCGCGCCCGGTGCTGCCCTCGGTGGTAGCCAGCGTCATCACGGTCCCGAGCGTCGGCCCGATACATGGCGTCCACCCGAATCCGAACAGTACGCCGAGCAGCGGCGCCGCCGCGATCCCGACCGCCGGCACGCGGTGAACGCGCAGATCCTTCTGCAGGAACCCGAACCCGCCGAGGAAGACGAGACCCAGGACGACGGTCAGCGCGCCGAGGACCCGGGTGATCGTGGTCTGATGGTCGATGAGCAGGTCGCCCGCCTTGCCGAACACGACGCCGGTGAGGATGAACACGGCCGAGAACCCGGCGACGAACAACGCCGTACCGGCGAGCATCCGGCCGCGCTTGTCCGAGCCGAGCTCGGCCGCGGACAGGCCGGTGACGTAGGACAGATAGCCGGGCAGCAGCGGTACGACGCACGGCGAGAAGAACGAGATCGCACCGGCCAGCACCGCGATCGGCAGTGCCACCAGCATCGAGCCCGTCATCGACGAGGCGAACCACTCACCCATCAGTTCAACCGGCGTCCTTGACCATGCCCAGCAACGTCTGCTTCGTGACTTCGCCGACGACGCGTCCCGCGACCTTGCCGTTCTTGTCGATCACCAGCGTGGTCGGGATGGCCTTCGGCGAGATCTGGCCGCGGAACCGCAGCAGCGCCTTGCCGTTCGGGTCGTAAATGCTCGGGAACGGGACGCCGAACTCCTGCACGAACTTCTTCGCCGGCGCCGGGTCGAGGTCGCGGGTGTTCAGTCCGATGAACTGCACCGCGGACCCGAGCTCCTTCGCGGCCGCGACCAGCTCGGGTGCTTCCTTGCGGCACGGCGGGCACCACGAACCCCACACGTTCAGTACGACGACCTTGCCGGTCTGCTCGGACAGGGTCCAGGTCGTCCCGTCGAGCGTTTTGCCGGTCAGCTCCGGCGCCGGCTTCCGATCCGCCGCGGTGAACGTCGACACGTTGCCGTTGCCGCTGACGAAACCCGACTGGCCCTGGCGGTTCTGCGCTGCCTGCTGGCCGGACGAGCAAGCGGTGACAGCAAGCAGCAGACCGGCGACCAGGACAACAGCGCGGCGCATCAGGCCCCTCCGACGAATTTCTTCGAGTTCTTGACCGGCAGCAGATCCTTCGCCGGTTCGGAGTAGCCGACGGAGACGATGTCTTCGCCGTGGAAGGTGAACGAGGTCAGGCTCGCGAGGCTGCACTGGCGCTTGCGCGGGTCGTGGAACATCCGGCGGCCCTCGATCGCGGACCGGACGATCCAGATCGGCAGCTGGTGCGACACGATCAGCGCCTCGTGACCGGCGGCCTTCTGCCGGGCGGTCTCGATGGCATCCCGCATCCGGCGGACGAGCTGCTGGTACGGCTCACCCCAGGACGGCTTCCACGGGTTCCGCAGCAACCACCAGGCGCTCGGGTTGCGCAGCGCGCCGTCGCCGACGCCGAACTTCTTGCCCTCGAACAGGTTCGCCGCCTCGATCACCCGCTCGTCGATGTCCGGCGTGATCCCGAACACCTTGGAGATCGGCTCCATCGTCTCCTGGGCCCGCTCCAGCGGCGAGCTGACCAGGTGCACGATGTCGCGGCCCTTGACGTGCTCGGCCACCCGGTCGGCCATCGCGCGGCCGAGCTCGGACAGATGGAAGTCGGGGATCCGGCCGTAGAGCACGCCGGTCGGGTTGTGCACCTCGCCGTGACGCATCAGGTGCACGACCGTCGTTTCGGTCACCGCTGTCCCTTCAGTTCTGTACGGCGGCTGCCGCGCGGGCCGCCGGAGCGAGGGCGGACTCAAGCTCGGCCAGCGCGTCATCGTCGATGGCGGCGCTGACGAACCAGGCCTCGAACGCGCTCGGTGGCAGGTAGACACCGGCGTCCAGCATGGCATGGAAGAACGCCGTGAACCGGGGCAGCACCTGGGCGTTGGCTCCGGTGAAGTCCCGGATCTCGGCAGGTCCCTCCGAGGACTCCACGAAGAAGACGCTGAAGAGGTTCCCGGCCGCCGAGATGACGTGCGGCACACCTTCCTTGTCCAGCGCGGTCGACACCAGACGCTGGATGGTGAGCGAGGTCTCGTCGAGCTTGGCGTAGACCTCGTCGGTGGCCAGCCGCAGCGTGGTCAGACCGGCGGTCGTGGCGATCGGGTTCCCGGACAGCGTGCCGGCCTGGTACACCGAGCCCTCCGGCGCGAGGTGGGACATGACGTCGGCGCGACCGCCGAACGCCGCGGCCGGGAAGCCACCGCCCATCACCTTGCCGAACGTCATCAGGTCCGGCCGGACGCCGTCGACGCCGTACCAGCCCGAGCGGGTGATCCGGAAGCCGGTCATGACCTCGTCGGAAATGAAAAGTGCACCGTTTTCCGTGCAGATCCGGGCGAGGAAGGCGTTGAAGTTGTCCCGCGGCGGAACGACGCCCATGTTCCCGGGCGACGCCTCGGTGATCACGGCCGCGATCTGGTCGCCGTACTCCGCGAACGCGGCGGCGACCGCGGCCTGGTCGTTGTACGGCAGCACGATCGTGTCCGCCGTGGTGGCCTCGGTGACTCCCGGCGTACCGGGGATGCCCAGCGTGAGTACGCCGGAACCGGCCTGGGCCAGCAGTGCGTCCACATGTCCGTGGTAGCAGCCGGCGAACTTCACGATCTTGGCGCGCCCGGTGAACCCGCGGGCCAGCCGGAGCGCGGACATCGTTGCCTCGGTCCCGGACGACACGAGCCGGACCTTGTCCACCGGCGTCCGCCCGACGATCTCCTCGCCGAGCAGGACCTCGGTCTCGGTCGGCGTCCCGTACGACGTACCGCGGCCGACAGCGGCCTGAACCGCGGCGATCACCTCGGGATGGGCGTGGCCGAGCAGCAGCGGGCCCCAGGAGCTGACCAGGTCGAGATAGCGGTTGCCGTCGACATCGGTCATGTGACATCCGTCACCGGAAGCCATGAATCGCGGTACGCCGCCGACGGCGCGGAACGCGCGGACCGGAGAGTTGACCCCGCCCGGGGTCACCGTAGAGGCTCGGGCGAAGAGTTCGGCGGAGTGTTCAGTGTGTGCGGGCCCAGGGTCAGTCACCGGGCCATTCTCCCCGACCGGTCCGGCGCCCCGACCGGCAGGGCAGGGCGATTTTCAGGACCCGATCGTCCGCAAGGGGTTCACAGGCGCTTTGTTACGCGCCAGTATGGGTACCCGGTGACCGGACGTACACGGTCTGCGTTCGAAACGTAACCCACGCAACGGGGCGGACGTTAGACCTATTACGACGGCAACCGAGAAAGACAAAGAGACTGTCCGCAGCGTGGGGCCGGGCTGGTCGATGAGTCACGGAGGGGAATCATCGATGGCGAAGGGCAAGCGCCGCGCCACGGGTAGCGGGTGGCGTCAAGTGGCGCCGCTGATCCCGTTGGCGCTGTTCGCGAGCGCGTTCACCGTCAGTGCCACGGACGACCCCGCGATCGCTACGGCGTCGCTGGAGAACGGTCTGTCCGGGGGCAACCCGGTCGTCGTACCGAAGCAGCCGATCGCCTTCCCGGCCAACGTGCCGGTGCCAGGTGTGGTCGGCCACGGCGTCGACCCTGGCGAGCAACCGACACAAGTGGTCTCGGGCCTGTCCCGCAACGGCATCCCGAACGCCGCTTTGAAGGCGTACTCCCGGGCCCAGCAGGTGCTGGCCCAGGCGGATCCGGCGTGTCACCTGCCGTGGACGCTGGTGGCCGCGATCGGCCGGGTCGAGTCCAACCACGGCCGCTTCGGCGGCAACGCGCTGAACTCGCTGGGCGTCGCGGTTCCGGGCATCTTCGGTCCGCGGCTGGACGGTTCGTCCGGGACGGCGCGGATCTCCGACTCCGACGCGGGTTCGTTCGACGGTGACGGCGCGTTCGACCGCGCGGTCGGTCCGATGCAGTTCATCCCCGGCACCTGGCGAGCCATGGGAGTCGACGGCGACGGCGACGGCGTGCGGAACCCGCAGGACATCGACGACGCGGCGATGTCGACCGGGGTGTACCTCTGCTCGGGCAAGACCGACCTGTCCAAGGCGAGCGACCTGAACTCCGCGGTCCTGCGCTACAACCACTCGCAGCAGTACGTCGACCTGGTGGTCAGCATCGCCAAGGCGTACGCCGGCGGCAGCTGGATCGCGGTCGGCAACGGCACCGCGGGTGACGACGTGGACGAGGCCGGCGACCAGATCGACGACCCGACCATCGACGCCCCGTCGGACAAGGACCTACCGAAGGCGATCGACATCCCGACGCCCACCGCGACGGCCACGCCGACACCGACGTTGACCGACGAGCGGGACGGCGACCGGCCCACGGACCGGCCGACCGCGACGCCGACGGGGACTCCGAGCAGCCGGCCGACGGCGACGCCGACGACGGTGAAGCCGACCACCTCGAAGCCGACCACGGCCAAGCCGACGGTTCCGACCACGACCACACCGAAGCCGGGTCTCACCAGCCTGACCACGGCGGTCGGGGTCATCGTCGGCACGGTCGGCAGCACGCTGGCCGAGCTGCAGAAGGCCACGACGTACTGCCAGTCCGAGATGGCGAAGGTGACGATCACCAAGCCGACCCAGACCCAGCTGCAGAACTGCGTGACCGCCTACCAGACCGGTGGCGCCAAGGCGGTCGACCAGGTCATCCGTGGTCTGCTGTCCGCCCTCGGACTGCTGGGCATCCTCGGTGGAGGCATCCTCGGGAGCTGATCCCTACTGGACCGGCGCGCCAGCCCCCACCCCTCCCTTGGCGCGCCCCTGGCGACGCCACGAAGCAATCCCCCCGCTTCGTGGCGTCGCCCTTTTAACGTTCAGCTGGCCCAGGCGCGGTCGATCGTCTGGGTGATGCTGTTGCCGATCAGGTCCGTCGCGGTCACCCGGATGCTCGGGTACGCACCGGCCGGTACCTGAGCGCGGACGGTGCCGATCCCGCGCAGCGACAGCTTCTTCCAGGTCTTCCCGTCGTACGAGATCTCCGCGGTGGTCCGGAAGATCCCCACGCCGCGCACGCCCGGCTGGTAGCGCGGGGTGAGCTCGAGCCAGCCGTTGGTGTGCTTGTAGTCGACCTGAACGAGCGGCAGTACGGCCCGGCTCTTGGACGGCACCGAGAGGAAGTGCCACTGGGTGTGCGTCGACGTCGAGGTCTTCGCCCAGCTGTTCGGGCCACGCTGCTGGTCCAGCGTCAGGTCATACCACGCGGCGCGTTCCGGGACGGTGAACTGTGCGACCGACCAGTTCTTGCTGCCCAGTTCGACACCGTTGCTGCTGAGCTTCATGCTCGTCACGTCGCCGCGGTCGGCCCAGCCGTACGTGGTCCGGTCGCCGCTCACGTACTGCGGAATCGCGATCCGCAGCGCGTTCTCGAACCGCGCCGGCGGCCAGCCCTGCGCCTCGTCACCCGGCGCGTCCGACAACCCCGGTACGGCGGGACGCGTGATCGACTCCCACCAGCCGCGCGTGACCTGCTCGCCCGGCCGGTAGGACCGCGTGATCGTGGCCTCGAAGCCGGTCTCGTTCCACTCCCCCGCGGACGTCTTCTCGTCCCAGGTGACGCCCTTCTGATCGGTGACGAGGTAGTCGGTCCGTTTCACCGCACCGGCCACCAACCGCGACGACGTCAGTCCGGTCGAGATCCCCGGAAGGTGCGCGATCCGCTGGTCCCGGTGCAGCCAGAACGCGTCGTTGCGCTGGAAGTCCGTGGTCACCACGGCCGGGCGCATCTTCGCGACGTCGTACGTCAGCGCGCCCTTCACCACCGACGGGCCGAGCGCGACGTCGTACCGGTAGGTGCTGTCGAGCAGGCCGTTCAGCTGCACGGACTGCGGGCCCTTCGCCAGCTCGGCGAGCAGTTGGTTGCCCTGATCGGATCGCAACAGGTAGAGCGGGACGCCTTGGTCGCTACTGGTCGACCAGAAGCCGGGGGCTTCGTTGTAGAGGAACACCACCTTGGCGCCGGCGGCCTTCGCGGCCTTGACCTGTGCGGTCGTCTTGCTGAAGCCACCCCAACGGATCAGCACGGCGGCGTCCTTGGCGCCGGTCAGCTCGGCCGCAGTACCGTCGCCGCCGTTGTAGAGCGGGAGCTTCTCGTTCCCGACGTACACGTTCCGGGACGATCCCTCGGCCGGCGTCGGCAGGCGTACGCCGTTGACGTCGACGGTCAGTTTCGGCTGCGCGAGATCCCAGCGCTGCACGACCTGGAAGGTGCCGTTGGCAACCTTTCCGAAGTCCTGGACGTAGACGCCGTCGGCGACCCGGCCGTTGTACGCCCAGCCGGACACGGCGTCCCGGTCACCGACCTTGCGGTGCCAGGCGACGCCGATGCTCTGCGCGTCGGCCGGTCGCGGCGTCTTGATCGTCACCTTGTGCGCCGCCCGGGCGTCGAACGTGAACGTCCGGTCGCTGCCGATCCACTCGTCCGGATCGCCGAGCAGCGTGATCGAGTTGGCCCAGTCCGCCTCGTCGCCGCCAACGGCGTACGCCATCACGCTGTAGCGGCCGGTCGGTACGTCGAGCGTGCGGCTGCCGGTCTCGTCGAACGCGATCGCGCTGACGTCGCCGGTGTCCTGGTTCCACAGCTGTACGCCGCTCGCACCGGCCTTGGTGGTGGCGGGCAGTCCGTCGCGGCCGATCGCCTTCACGGTCACCTGGTTCAGCCGCCCGGCGGCCGCGAACCCGAGGCCGGTCCGGTACGACGTGGCGCCGGCGCGGGCCGTCAGCACACCGGAGTACTTGGCGGACTGCGTCTTGGCGAGGTCGAGGGTGACGGTCGCGGACCCCGTACCACCGGCGGGGATGGTCAGCCGGGCTGGGCTCACCGTCAGCCCGGCCTCCACCCCCGCCGGAGACTGTGCGTCGACCGACAGCGTGAGCGTCACCGGCCGGTTCGAGTTGTTGCGGTAGGCAACCGTACGGGTGACCGGCGCGGGGGCGGTCGGGCCGGTCCAGGACAGGTCACCGAAGAACAGGTTGGCGGTGTCCGGGAGGACCTTCGGGTCGAGCGCGTTCGGGATGTCGATCCGGCCGAGGCCCTGCTGGTCGGTGCGGGCGCCGGCCGACGGGACAGCCGTCGAGGCCAGTGCGGCCTTGAGTTGCGGGCCGGTCCAGTCGGGGTGCCGTTGCGCGAGGATCGCGGCGGCGCCGGCGACGTGCGGCGTCGCCATCGACGTACCGCTCATGGCTGTGTAGTACTGGCCGAGGATGTGGCCCTGCTCGGTGCCGGCGGCGCGGGCGGCGGCGATCTCCACGCCGGGAGCGGTCACCTCGGGCTTCAGGGCGCCGTCGCCGACGCGCGGGCCGCGGCTGGAGAAGTTCGCCAGGCTGTTGTCCCGGTCGACCGCGCCGACGGTCAGCGCCTCGGACGCGGCGCCGGGAGATCCGACGGTTTCCTCGGCGCCGGAGTTGCCGGCCGCGATCACGAACAGCGCGCCGCTCGACTTCGACAGCCGGTCGACGGCCTCGCTCATCGGGTCGGTGCCGTCGGACGGCCAGCCGCCGAGGCTCATGCTGACGACCTTCGCGCCCTGCTGGACGGCCCACTCCATGCCGGCGATCGCCTCGGAGTCGTAGCCGCCGCCGCTGTTGTCGAGCACCTTGCCGATCAGCAGTTCCGAGCCCGGTGCCACGCCCTTCCGCTTGCCGTCGGACGCTGTACCGAGACCGGCGACGATCGAGGCGGTGTGCGTTCCGTGGCCGTGCAGGTCTTGGACGGCCTGGTCGGGGACGAAGCTCTCCGACGCGACGACCTGCTTCGCGAGATCGGGGTGGCCGGCGTCGTACCCGGTGTCGAGTACGGCGACCTTCACGCCGTTGCCGTCGTACCCCTGCTTCCAGGCGGTCGGGGCGCCGATCTGCTTCGTGGACTGGTCGAGGGTGGCGTGGGTGCGGCCATCGAGCCAGATCGTCGTCACCTGGCTGGACTTGAACGTGGTCGGGCCGCTGATGCCGTCCCAGAACGTCTTCGCGTCGGCCTTCTGCACGCTCACCGCGGTGCTTCCGACGCTGGCGAGGGTACGGCGGTACGTCGCAGCGGCGGGCGTGCTTGGTGCGCTGCGGAGGGTGGCGGGCGCGGTCAGGAGGAGCGGAAGGCTAGCGTTGCTGGCGTCGTCGTACCCCTGCGCCGCCAGCTCGGTCAGGTTGAAGAGGCGCTTGTCGAGGCGGCCCGCGGAGAACAGCGGGTAGGCGTCGGCCGGGACCAGGGTGAGGTCTCCGTCGAATGTGCCGAAGTAGTACGGCTCGTCGTCGAGCAGGCGGGCCGAGACCTGGCCGTTGGAGCTCGTGGTCAGCTCGGCGACGTCCCCGGTGATCAGCGTGATCCGCTTGCTGCTCGCGCCGGGCGTCGGGTTGGTTGCCGTGGGGCCGGCTGGTGCGTCGGGCGGGCCGGCATTCGCCGTGGTGGTCGTCAGCAGCAGGGAGCCGGCGACCACCGCGGCGAGCAGGCCGACCGCGGACCGGGACATTCGAGACATCACAGGGGGAAACCTCCCGACGCCCCGACCCACGCGAGGCCGTCGTAGCGACCCTCGCAGTTGCCCTCAGCCCCGGTCTACCGATCCCCCTGACCTACACCCGCCATGACCGATACCGGCCACCTTGTGCACCCACCAACCAAACACCGCGCCGAAAAACGGTTGGTGGGTGCTCAAAGTCAGGCGAAGCGCTTGGCGATGTTCTCGACCCGCTCGAGGAGATCGAGGTCGTAGGCGACGCCGGGGATGTAGAAGATGACGTAGTCGGCGCCGGCCTCCAGGACCGCCTCGACCTTGTCCGCGATCTCGTCCTCGGTGGCGATGGTGTTGTCGCGGTCGAACTTCTCGCGGTTCATCGGGCCGAGCGCCTTCTCGGTCGCCTTCTGCGGGTCGTCACCCTTGTCGATCGGGAACACGTTGAAGTTCGTCGACTTGATGATGTCGTCGTAGTTCCGGCCGAGCTTCTCGCAGTGCCCGCGGAGGATGTCCGCCTTCTCCTTGAACAGCTGCGGGTTGCCGCCGCCGATGTTCGCGGCGTCGGCGTACTGCGCGACCAGCTTCAGCGTGACCCTCGGGCCGCCGCCGCCGATCCAGAAGCTCGGGTGCGGCTTGCGGACGCCCTTCGGCTCGTTGATCGGGGCATCGATCGAGTAGTACTTGCCGTTGTAGACCGGCTTGTCCTCGGTCCACATCTTGTAGATGATCTCGGTCGCCTCGCGGAACGCGGCCATCCGCTGCGGTACGTCGGTCCACTCGTAGCCGTACGCCTTCCACTCGTGCTCGTACCAGCCCGCGCCGATCCCGGCGTACAGGCGGCCGTGGCTCGCGACGTCGACGGTGGATGCGATCTTCGCGTACAGCGAAGGGTTGCGGTACCCGTTGCAGCCGACCATCTGGCCGATGTTCACCCGCTTGGTGTCGCGGGCCAGCGCCGCCGTGGCGCTCCAGCACTCGAAGGTGGTGTTGTCACTCGGCTCCGGCACCGTGTGGAAGTGGTCGAACAGCCAGATCGAGTCCCACGACTGCTCGTCGGCCCGCTTGGCGACGTCGGTCATCGCCTCCCACTGCTCGATCGGATCGGCGATGCCGGCCAGGTCCATCTTCCAGCCCTGCGGTACGAAGACCCCGAAACGTGTAGTCATGCTGCCATCCTTTCCGGGGATGGCAGCATCGGTCCATGAATACGAGTACTGAATTTGCACTCAATCGGACCACTACAGCTTCTTAATTCATCGGGCGCTCAGCACTCCCGCTCCGGTGCCGGGTCCGCTGCGATCGACGGCTCGGGCGGAGAGCAGGGCGTTCAGCGCGACGGGCGCCAGCCGGCCGCCGAACTCCTGCCGGGTCAGGGCCGCCACGCCGGCAGCGGTCGGCGCCGAGGCCGACGTACCGAAGAAGCGGCAGCCGCCCTGGGTCGTGGTCGGGCAGGTCCCGGAGCCGAAGCCGCCGACGCCGCTGACCGACTCGCCGTCGGCCGCGAGCCAGTTCGGCGCCGGGAAGTTCAACGCGCCTGCGCCGGAGATCCCGCGGCACGGGCCGGGCCTCCCGCCGGGGCAGCGGGTCGTGCTGACGAGCTGCGTCGGACCCGCGGCGCTGAACGCCTCGAGCGGTGCGGTCTTCGGGTCGGTGGACACGCTCGCGTTCACGGCGCCCGCGCTGGTGGCGAAGACGGTGTAGTTCGAGTCCGGGTTCATCGAGCCGGCCGGCTCCGGCGGGTCGATCGTCTGGACGCCGGCCGACAGCGCCCGCCAGCGCAGATCCAGGATCGGCGCCTTGCGGGCCGTCGAGGTCCCTTCGACGTCGACGACGAGCTTCACGGGCTGCGCCGCGGTCGTCGTGTTGAAGTACTCGAACTGCTCGATGGTGTCGCCGACACCGTTCGCCTGGACGGCGTCGCTGGACGCGAGGCACTTCGTCCCCGTGCTGTCCATCAGGTACAGGTTGAGATCGGTGAACCCGCCCTGACCCGCGGTCGGGTAGATCGCCCGCGGCTCGCTCCACTGCAGTGTCGGCATGATTCCGGCGCCGGGCAGCAGATTGAGGTCGTACGTCGTGTCGCTGCCGCGCAACCGCACCACGTTGTCGGGCGCCTTCTTGCAGCCGGTGTACGGCCCGGTCGCGCCGTCCGCACCCTTGCCCGTTCCGGTCGCGGTCACCCGCGGTGCGTGCCGGTTGCCGAGGTTCCCGGCCGAGGAGCTGACCCAGATGCCGTGCTTGGCGAGCGCCTCGGCCGTTGCGGCGCCGAGGCCCTGCTGGAACGCCGGCTCGTCGTCGAGCGCGATGTCCTCGGCAATCATCGTGACACCGGACTTCGCGAGGATGTGGAACGCCTCGAAGTAGTCGGCGTTGGTGTCCAGCGTGCTCGCGAAGGCCAGCTTCGCGTCCGGAGCGAGGTCGTGGATGATCTCCATCATCGCGGTGCCCTCGTCGTTGCCGTACGCCGCCGACTGCAGCACCTTGGTGTCGGCCGGCAGCTCGCCCGCGGCGATCGCGTCCGCGACATGGTCGGCGTCACCGGAGATCACGCCGATCCTCTGACCGCGACCGGTCAAGCCCTTGGCCTGTGCCTTGTCCGCCTGGTGCAGCTGGACACCCTCGGCAGTGATCGGGCCGACGTCGACGGCGGGCCGCAGCGACGGACGCAGGGCCGTCACCCAGCCGAGTGCCGCGACGGCGTCCAGCTTGTCGTACGGGACCGTGGCAGAGACCAGGCCGGTGCTGGGGAGCTCGGCGCCGGCGACGGCCGGGAAGTCCGCGGAGTTCTTGAGCACAGAGACGCCGAGTGCGGTGAGGTCGGCCTGCTGCTGCGCGGTGACCGGCGCGGCGGCGTACACCTGGACCCCGAGGCGGCTGCCCTCTACGCCCAGCGAGCGGGTCTGCACACTCGATTGGTTCTTCGCAGCCAGCGTCGCGGCGTCCCGCAGCATCGACGGGATCTTGCTCTGTGCAGCCTGTGCAGCCTGTGCTGCTGCCGGGCCCGGTGGTGTCGCTGCGGTCGCCGGGGAGCCCACGGCAACCACCGCCATCGGAACGATCAGCATGACGCTGCCCAGCACATATCGGAGCTTCATAGGTGTCCTCTCCCCCTACAGCGCGGTCGCGACCCACAGTCATCTACCCACCAACCGACTGTCCAGTCCTTGCGTCTATCGATCCGAAGGAGGGTTCATCATCGAGACCACGAAGTTCGACCACTTGTTCACCACCGCGGCCCCGCGGATCGCAGCCGGCACGCACCAGCGCGACGAGCTCCCGCGCGAAGGCGGGCGCTGGCCGCTCAGCGTCGTACTGCGCCCTGCACCGGAGAGTCGGCTCTCCCACGCACTGGATGCCGTCACGCAGGAGGCGGCGGAGCTGGCGGGGCCTGGGCACTGGCAGACCGGGCAACTCGGCTCTGCCCACCTGACGGTCCGTGCCTTGGAGCCCCGCCGCGAGCACCTCCCCGCCGACGATCCGGTCGTCGCCCGGTACCACTCGGCCCTGCACCGCGCGACCACGCGTGCGCAGTGGCCGATCGGGTTCCGTGTTACCGGCCTCACTCTCACCGCAGGCACGGTCATGGCCTGCGCCGAGCCACTGGACGCTGCGGCCGACGCCTTCAGCGACCACGTCACCCACGAGCTCGGTCCCGATGCCTGGTACGAGACCGAACGCCGCGACATCTGGTACCTCAATCTCCTCCACTTCACGGATGACATCGCGGCCCCGGACGCGCTGATCGAGTGGGTCGGCGACCGGCGCACGACGTCGCTCGGCACGATGCTCATCGAGGCCCCGGAGCTCGTCCGGTCCGAGTACCGCCCGGGTCCGCGTCCGCACATGGGCCCGATAGCGCTCGGCGACGCCGTGAGAGCGCTCTAGTTCCGGAACCGGTGAGCTCTTGACCCGGGTTCGGGGAGGGCTGAGAGTCGGGCCCGAGCGCTCGTGCTCTGTGTCCCTCTGCGTGTCCCTGTGAGGAGTCGCCATGCTCTGGTGGTCTGGTTCTCGATCCGCGGATCGCCGGAGGAGGCGGGTGGCCGTTGTCGCGGCGGCCGCTCTGCTGGGCGGCCTGCTGGTGACGACGCCGGCGGCAGCCGACGATCCGGCTCCGGTGACGTTGGCGGCGTTCGAGGGTGCGGAGCCGTTCGCGGCGCCCCCGAACCCCGGGATCTTCACCTGGGGCAGCGACGCGGACGACCCGCCGACGCTCGAGCTGCAGACTCGGGCAGACGCACCGGCCGGCGAGAAGGTGCTGCACGGGACGTACGACATCAGCGGCTGGGGCGGGTTCAGCCACGACATCACGTACGACGTGAACCCCGGCGACTGGTCGCCGTACAAGGGGATCCGGTTCTGGTGGTACGGGCAGAACACCGCCCCGCTTCCGCCCGGCTCCGGGAAGCGGATCTTCTTCGAGATCAAGGACGGCGGCGCGAACGCCGAGGCGTCCGAGTTGTGGAACACCAGCTTCACCGACGACTGGCAGGGCTGGCACCTGGTCGAGATCCCGT
Organism: Kribbella soli; assembly: GCF_004331345.1. GTDB lineage: Bacteria > Actinomycetota > Actinomycetes > Propionibacteriales > Kribbellaceae > Kribbella > Kribbella soli. The sequence continues at coordinate 1,381,173 of NZ_SJJZ01000001.1, forward strand.
TCAGCGACCTCGTGTACCGCGGCGACTACCAGCCCGTCGGCGGTATCGACCACATCCTGAACCTGACCCAGATGTGGGGCTACGCGTTCACGATGCCGGCCGGTGCACCGGGTGAGTTCGCGATCGACCAGGTCGAGGTCTACGGCAAGGCCGACCCGGCCCTGAAGAACAGCGTCGTCACCGACGCCGACGTGTACCCGGTCAAGGAGGGCGCGACCGCGCAGGTGAAGGTCTCGGTGGCGACCACCGGCGGTACGCCGCTCGAGGAGCCGGTCACCGTCGACTACAAGACCGGAACCGGAACGGCCGGCGCCGACGACTACACGCCGGTCTCCGGAACGATCACGTTCCCGGCCGGAACAGTTTCCGGAACGTCGCAGAACATTTCCGTGACCACCCGGAAAGACCGTTCCGCAGAGGTCGCGGAAACCGTTCCCCTCGAGCTCACGGTCAGCGGTGCGAAGGCCCCGCAGACCCAGCCGGTCGTGGTGGTCGACGCACACGACCTGCCGTACCTGAACCGGAAACTCCCGATCAAGAAACGTGTTTCCGACCTGCTCGCCCGGATGACGACGGCGGAAAAGGTCGGACAGATGACCCAGGCCGAGCGGAACGCGCTCCGGTCCCGCTCGGACATCGCGTCGTACGCGCTCGGCTCGCTGCTGTCCGGCGGCGGCTCCGTCCCGACCCCGAACACCCCGGCCGCGTGGGCCGCGATGATCGACACCTTCCAGCTGAACGCGCAGGCGACCCGGCTGCAGATCCCGTTGATCTACGGCGTCGACGCGGTGCATGGGCACAACAACGTGATCGGCGCGACGATCCTGCCGCACAACATCGCGATCGGCGCCACTCGCGATCCCGACCTGGCCCGGCGGACCGGTGAGGTGACCGCGACCGAGGTCCGCGCCACCGGCATCCCGTGGGACTTCGCGCCGTGCGTGTGCGTGGTGCGCGACGACCGCTGGGGCCGTGCGTACGAGGGGTACGGCGAGGATCCGGCGCTCGTGCAGTCGATGGCGACCGTGATCACCGGTCTGCAGGGCAAGGGCGACGGCAGTCAACTCGCACGCAACAACCACGTCCTCGCGACGGCGAAGCACTTCGTCGGCGACGGCGGTACGACGTACGGCAGCTCGACGACCGGCTTGTACAAGATCGACCAGGGCATCACGCAGGTGACCCGGCAGCAACTGGAGACCATCCACCTCGCGCCGTTCAAGACTGCCGTCGACCTCGGCATCGGCACCGTGATGCCGTCGTACTCGAGCATGTCGGTCGACGGCGCCGCGCCGGTCAAGATGCACGGGGACGGTGAGCTGATCAACGGCGTGCTGAAGCAGCGGATGGGCTTCGACGGGTTCGTGATCAGTGACTGGCAGGCGATCGACCAGCTGCCGGGCGACTACGCGAGCGACATCCGTACGTCGATCAACGCCGGCCTGGACATGATCATGGTGCCGACGAACTACCAGGGCTTCACCCAGGGCCTGACCGAGGAGATCGGCGCCGGCCGGATCCCGATGACGCGGATCGACGACGCGGTCCGCCGGATCCTGACCGAGAAGTTCAAGCTCGGCCTGTTCGAGCACCCGTACGCCGACACATCCAACGCCGCGTCGATCGGATCGGCCGCGCACCGCGCCGTCGGGCGTGAGGCCGCGGCGAAGTCGCAGGTACTGCTGAAGAACGACGGCAATCTGTTGCCACTAGCATCCACCGCCAAGGTGTATGTCGCCGGCAGCAACGCGAACGACCTCGGCAACCAGATGGGCGGCTGGAGCATCAGCTGGCAGGGCGGATCCGGTGCGACGACCACGGGTACGACGATCCTCGACGGGATCAAGCAGGTGGTGCCTGACGCGACGTTCAGCGCGGACGCGTCAGCGCCGCTCGAGGGTCACGACGTCGGCGTGGTCGTGGTCGGCGAACGCCCGTACGCGGAAGGAATCGGGGATGTCGGCAACGGTCATGACCTGCTGCTCTCGGATGCCGACAAGGCGGCCGTGGACAAGGTCTGCGGTGCGATGAAGTGCGTCGTACTGATCGTGTCCGGGCGTCCGCAGGTGATCGCGGATCAGCTCGGCAAGATTAACGCGCTGATCGCGTCGTGGCTGCCGGGGACCGAGGGTGCCGGGGTTGCGGACGTGCTGTTCGGCAAGGTCCCGTTCAGCGGTCGCCTGCCGGTCAGCTGGCCGCGCACGGAGGACCAGCAGCCGTTGAACGTCGGCGATGCGTCCTACAACCCGCAGTACCCGTTCGGTTGGGGCCTCACGACCCAGTCCGCAGCCCGTGCCGCACTGACCGAGGCCCGCAACACCCTGCTGCGTAAGCACGATCCGTACGCGGTGGCGGCCGGGATCGCAGCGAGTGCCGCGCTCCAGGTCCGCGACTGGTCGGGGCCGCAGGCAACCATCGCCCTGGCCGCGGCCGCCCAGTCCGCCAAGTTCCTGGAGCGCACCACGGCGGACACCTTCGCCGAGGACGATGCGGTCGTCGGCGTGGCTCGGTGGATCGCGCAGAACCACGTCGGCCAGAACGTGACCGAGCCGGCGTCGAAGCTCATCTCTGACGCCGACCACGCCCTGCTCAGCGGTCAGCTGAGCAGCGCGGTCACGAAACTGACTGCGGCTTCCAGGTAAGACAAGTGTTGGCCGGGACGGTGACCCCTCATCCGTCCCGGCCAACACCCCCCAGGCGCGCTACTCCCCCCGCACGCCGTCCCCGTGCCTCCTGCGCGAAGTTCAGCGGCTGACCTTCGCCGCCGCCTGGCGCGCGAGCTTGTCGAAGTTCGGCGCCGGTACGCCCGGGCCCATCTCGCTGAACGCCAGCACCGACACGTTGCGGCCCTTCAGCGTGACGGCGTACGGGAACCCGCCCGCCTCGCTGCCCGGGTCGTTCGGCTTCGGGTAGTCGTGCCAGCGGATCACCTGCGTGAGGTCGCCCGAGGCCCCCTTGACCACGCGGTTCTCGGTGATCTTCCGTGCGTGCGTCGGCGCCGGCTTGCTGTACGTGCAGCTCTTCAGCGTCGCGATGATCGAGTTGTACGCCGCCCGCGCGGTCGCCGCGTTCGCGTACTGGCTGACGTACTGCGCGCCGTACGCGTCCATCTCGTCGGTGAACCCACGGGCCATCCGCGCCGAGACTCGCTTGCCCTCGGTCGACGCCGGTCCGCAGTACGTCTTCGGCAGGATCCCCCTGTCAACCTGCCGAATCCAGTCCCGCCGCGCGTCGGCCTTCTTCACCTCGCCTACGGTCAGCATCTGCGACCGGCTCAGCGCCGTCGCAGACGTCGTACCGGCGTCCGCCCCCTGCGTCGCCAGGGCTGTGAGCCCAACGGCCAGCACTCCTGTCGCCACACCGGTCGCAACCACACCTCGGCGCATGCCCCCAGCAAACCTCATGTCCCGTCCCCTCGTCGGTTGGTTGTACGAGTAGACGTGCGACTCCCGGAAAAAGTTGTTCTGGTCTAGACGGAGGATCTGCCGCGGAGTCGGCGGAGCATCCGGGCGTCCTCGAAGCCGACGGTGCGGGCGGCGGACTCGACAGTGGTGCCGTGGCCGATGAGGTGTTCGGCTCGCTCCAGGCGGAGGAGCTGCTGGTACCGGAGCGGGGTGAGGCCGGTGGCGGCGGTGAAGATGCGGGTCAGCGTGCGTTCGCTGACGCCGATCTGTCCGGCCAGGTCGGTCAGCGGCAGCCGGTCGGCGTACCGGGCGTCGATGACGTCCTGGACGCGGTGCGCGAGGTCGTTGAGGTGACCCCGGTGGCGGAGCATCGCGGATTCCTGCAGTTCGTCGCCGTTGCGGCGGGCGTAGACGACCATCTCGCGCGCGACCCGGGCCGCCGCCTCGGCGCCACGGCCGACCGCGACCAGGTGCAGTGCGAGGTCGATACCGCTCGCGATTCCGGCGGAGGTGATGACGCGATCGTCCTCGACGTACAGCACGTCCCGCACGATGATCGCCCGCGGGTAGCGGGCAGCCAACTCGTCGGTCAGGTCGTGGTGGGTCGTGAAGCGCCGCCCGTCGAGCAGGCCCGCCCACCCGAGCGCGTCGGCGCCCGAGCAGACGCTCGCGACCGACCCGCCCGCCGCGTGGTGCGCACGCAGTCGCTGCCGGAACTCCAGTCCGATCGGCGGCTCCGGCGACAACCGCGGGGATCGCCATCCCGGTACGACGACCAGGTCCCCCGCATCGAGCTCCGGCCACTCCAGTTGGGCCCGCAACGGCACGCCCTGAGCGGTCCCGATCTCCTCGGATTCGGCGACGTACGAGACCTCGTAGCCGTACCCGAAGTCGTTCGCCGTCGTGAACACCTGCGCCGGCCCGGCGAGATCCAGCAAGTGGAGCCTCGGCACCAGTACGAAGACCACGCGGGTAGGGCGCATCCGGTCAGGATGACACGGGTACGCCGGTGAGCTCGTCGAGCGTCCGGATGGTGGCGAACCGGCCGGCCAGCGCGTACTCCGTGCGCTCGACGACCTGCTCCGCGGTCAGGGTCCGCGGATCGGCGAGGATCTCGTCCATGGTCGCCTCGTCGCGGATCGACCAGTGCGCCAACGCCATCGTCGCGGTCGCCTCGGTGACGAACACGACGTCGTACCCGAGGTCGGACGCGACGCGTGCGGTGGTCTCGCAGCACTGCTCGGTACGGATGCCGGAGACAACGATCTCGCCGACGCCGTGCTGGGTCAGCAGCTGCTGCAGATTCGTTGTGGTGAAGGCGTTGTGCGACGTCTTGGTGAGGATCGGCTCCCCCGGCAACGGTTCGAGACCGTCGATCAGCTGGACGTGGCCGTTGGCCGGGTCGAACGCGCCACCGGTCCCCGGCTCGGTGTGCAGCACCCAGACGACGAGATCGCCCTTGTCCCGGGCGGCACGCACGAGGCGGTCCACCCGCTCGGCGATGTCGGGGTGGTTCACCAGCTGCCAGTTCGGGCGGACCCGGAACGATTCCTGGACGTCGATCACGATCAGTGCGGTTCGGCTCATGACCTCATCCTCGCGCGCGAACGACGTACCGCTGAAGGCTCGATCAGGCCCCGGACCGGACCGATCTGGTCACGACCGGCAACAACGCGGAGAGATCGGACGAATTCACACCGTTCCGAACTGTTCCAAACACTCCTCCGGCGTGCTTATCGTGCCCAGGTCTGCTTCTACAACGATTGAGGGGATTGCGATGCCCGATCACCTGCCCCGCCGTCAGGTCCTGCGGACCGCCGGCGCCCTGGGCCTCGGTGCCGCCGCCGCGGGCGCGCTCGCTAGCACCGCGGACGCCAGTACCCAGGCCAGTTCGACTGCTGGTACGCCGGATAAGTCGACGTCACATGCTCCAGATAAGTTGACGGGTATGGGCGCACACCACGGCAAGCTCGAGATCCGCAAGGACCCGTTCGGCACCACTCCGGACGGTCAGAAGGTCGACGTCTACACGTTCACCAACGGCCGGGTGACGATCTCGATGCTCACCTGGGGCGCGACCATCCAGCGGGTCGAGACGCCGGACCGCCGCGGCAAGACCACGAACATCAGCCTCGGCTTCGACAACCTGCCGGACTACGCCGCGCTCAGCCCGTACTTCGGGGCCACCATCGGGCGGTACGGCAACCGGATCGCCAAGGGCAAGTTCACCCTGGACGGGACGGCGTACCAGATCCCGGTCAACAACGGTGAGAACGCGTTGCACGGGGGCACGCTCGGCTTCGACAAGAAGGTCTGGAAGGCGAAGGTCGTCCAGAGCGACAAGGCCGTTGGCGTCGCGTTCACCTACGTCAGCCCGGACGGCGAGATGGGCTTCCCTGGTGAGCTCACCAGCACCGTCACGTACACGCTGGACAAGCGCGACGACCTGCGGATCGACTACCACGCGACCGTGGCCGGCAAGCCGACGATCGTGAACCTGACCAACCACGTGTACTTCAACCTGCTCGGCGAGGGCAACGGCACCATCTACGACCACGTGCTGGAGCTGAACGCGCCGAAGTACACGCCGGTCGACGCGACGCTGATCCCGACCGGCGAGATCGCGCCGGTCGCCGGTACGCCGTTCGACTTCAGCAGGCCGACCGCGATCGGCAAGCGGCTCCGCGGCGATCACCAGCAGCTGATCTTCGGCCGCGGGTACGACCACAACTTCGTGATCGGCGGACAGCCGGACAGCAACGGCCTGCGACTCGCGGGGCGTTTCTGGGAGCCGGAGCACGGCCGCACGGTCGAGGTGCTCACCGACCAGCCGGGCGTCCAGTTCTACAGCGGCAACTTCCTCGACGGCACGTTCCTCGGCATCGGCAACAAGGCCTACCGCCAAGGCGATGCCTTCGCCTTCGAGACCCAGCACTTCCCGGACTCCCCGAACCACTCCAACTTCCCGTCGACGGTCCTCCGCCCCGGCGAGACCTACAAGTCCACCACCATCTACTCCTTCGGCACGAAGTAGCCCGAAGGACAGGAGGTAGTCGGCCCACACCGGGTCGGCCGAGGGTGAACACGGCGAGGGGTCCCGTCCTGGCGGGACCACCTCCTGTCGTTCCGCCCCCTTGCCTGGCCTTTGCAACGGGCGCACGCTGGTCAGGGGTGGGGGTGACAGGTGGTGGCACCGGCGATCGCACGCGCCCGCGGTCCCGGGCCGTGGGTGCTGTGGGCCGCCGTCGTACTGGGTCTGGGCACGCTGCTCGCCTCGATCGCGCTCGCGATGGCGGGCGACGAACTGGTCCGGCCCGGCCTGCAGGCGTTCCTGTTCAACTGGATCACCATCCCGTACCTGATCAGCGGAACGATCGCGTGGTGGCGTCGACCGGAGAGCCGCCTCGGTCCGCTGATGATCACCACCGCGTTCGTGATGGCTCTGACCGCTCTGCAGTGGTCGTCGCTGCCCGCGCTGCACTCGCTCGGCAACCTCCTCGACATGGTGCCGTCCGCCATGTTCCTGCACGTCTTCCTCGCCTATCCGACCGGGCAGCTGACGACCCGCCCGCGCCAGGTGGTGGTCATCGCCGGCTACGTGAACGTCGTGGTTCTCCAACTGGCGAAGATCCTGCTCGGTAGCAATCCGGACAGCCTGCTCGCGATCGCAGCCCAACCGGCGCTCGCGAGCCGCATCGAGCAGTTCCAGCTGATCGCGATGAGCGTTCTGCTGCTGATCGGCGCGGCCCTGCTCCTGGTACGCCGACCAAGCCCGGGCCTCGCGCGGAGACGTCCGGTGACGCTGCTGGTCGACACCTTCGGACTCGCACTGGTGATGCTTGCGCTCCTGTACGTCGCAGGTCTGCGCGGCTGGCCACAGATCGAAACGGTCCGGCACATCACGTTCGCCGCCCTCGGCCTCGCGCCGGCCGCCTTCCTGCTGGGCCTGCTGGACGCCCGACTGGCCCGCACCGACGTCGGCGCTCTGTTGATGGAACTGCGCGCGCACCCGACCAGCGATCTGCGCGAGCCCCTGGCGCGTGCCCTGCACGACCCCTCCCTCACCTTGGCCTATTGGCTACCTCAGTACGGAACCTGGGCCGATCCGGACGGTCATGCCGTCACCTTGCGGAGCACCGACGAGGGACGTGCGACCCGGATCATCCACCGCGACCACGAACCGATCATCGCCTTGGAGTTCGACCGATCGCTCGAGGACGAACGCGAACTGCTCGACGCCGTCGCGGCGGCGGCCGGGATCGCCTTGGAGAACAACAGGCTGCAGGTGGAGCTCCGTGCCCGTCTGCAGGAACTGCAAGGTTCGCGGGCCCGGGTCGTCGACGCCGAACAGAAGGAACGGCAGCGGCTCGAACGCAACCTGCACGACGGTGCACAGCAGCGCCTGGTGGCCTTGGCGCTCGAACTCGGGCTGCTCGCCAACAGCTCCACGGACAGCAGCGAAACCGCTGCACGGCTGCTGCAGGCGAAGCGCGAGGTCGCCGTCTCCCTGGACGAGTTACGTGACGTGGCGCGCGGCATCCATCCCGCTGTGCTCACCGGCCACGGCCTGGCGGTCGCGCTGGAGTCACTGGCCGCACAAGCCGCCGTACCCGTCGAACTCGACGTCGCGATCGACGGACGGCTACCCGAACGCGTCGAGATCGCTGCGTACTACGTCGTCAGCGAGAGCCTCACGAACATCGGTAAGCACGCGGCGGCGACCACCGCCTCGGTCCGTGTCACTCGGTCGGCGGACGCGATCGTCCTCACGGTCATCGACGACGGCGTGGGCGGCGCGGACACCGAGCGTGGGACCGGGCTGCGCGGGCTCGCCGACCGGGTCGAGGCCGTCGGCGGTCAGTTGCGGATCTGGAGTCCGGCGGGCCACGGGACCCGGCTGGAAGCGGAGTTCCCATGCGAGTAGCGATCGCCGAGGACAGCGTGCTGCTGCGCGAGGGACTCACCCGCATCCTCGAGAGCGCCGGCCTGGACGTGGCCGCGGCGTACGACAACGCCGACGACCTGCTGCGGTACGTCCGCAGCTTCCCGCCGCAGGTTGCGATCCTCGACATCCGGCTGCCTCCGACGCACAACGACGAGGGCATGCGCGCCGCCCTGCGGATCCGCGAGCAGCATCCGGGGGTCGGCGTCCTGGTGCTGTCGCAGTACCTCGAACTCGGCCTGGCGATGCAGCTGCTGTCGGAGTCCGCCGAAGGTGTCGGCTATCTGCTGAAGGACCGGATCAGCGACGTGGACGACTTCGTCGGCGCGGTACGGCGGGTGGCCGGCGGCGGTTCGGCGGTCGACCCGAAGATCGTCTCCACGCTGCTCAAACGGCGGCGCGGTGACGATCCGCTCGCCGTACTGACTCCGCGCGAGCGGGAAGCCCTGGAATTGATGGCGACCGGCGCCTCGAACCAGGGCATCGCCGACGCGCTGACGATCACGCTGCGGGCCGCGGAGAAGTACGTCTCCGGCATCTTCACCAAGCTCGGCATCCCGTCCACCCGCAGCGAATCCCGCCGGGTGCTGGCCGTGCTGGTCTACCTGCGCGCCTGACACACCAGAAACCCGAACCCCTCCTCCACCGGTCGCCCGGTCTCCCGAACGCGCCCGGAAACGCGAGTCTCGACGTAGACCCCGTCCCTGGAGGAAACAGTGCACAAATCCCGCGTGATGCAGAACGAACCCGACCCGCCACGCCGGCCGGACCGTGCACCAAGTCCCCAGCCACCTGCGATTCCCAGGAGATCCGTCATGACCTTCATCCGCAATCATCCCGTCGTCAGCTTCTTCGTCCTGGCCTATGCGCTGGCCTGGGCAGGCGTCCCGTTCGGGAGCTTCTACGCTCCCGGCGCCCTGGTCGCCGCACTCGTCGTCGTCTACCTGACCGAAGGTGTCGCCGGCCTGCGATCCATGGGTGCCCGGTTGATCCGCTGGCGGGTCCGCTGGATCTGGTACGTCGCCGCGATCGCCGTACCGCTGCTCGTGCACTTGGTGACGATCTCGCTCAACCAGGCACTCGGTGCGCCCGCTCCGAACACCGGGCAGTTCACGCCGTGGTACGGCCTCGCCGTCGTCGTCGGCATGATCATGATCGACCCGACCGGAGGCCCGTTCAGCGAAGAGCCGAGCTTCCGCGGCTACGCACAGCCCAAGCTCCAGTCGCGCCGTACTCCGCTCGCCTCGACCGCGATCCTGGCCGTGGCGATCACCGGCTGGCACCTGCCGCTGTTCTTCATCTCTTCGTTCGGCCTGCAGCCCTTCGAAGCGCTGACCACGCTCGGCGTCACCTTCTGGTACGCGTGGCTGTTCAACCACGCCGCCGGCAGCGTGCTCATCACCCTCATCGCGCATGCCACCGAAGGCAGCATCAACACCAGCGACCTCTGGCCCGCCGGTTCGGACCTGACCCGCGAGACCTGGCTGTACGTCGCGGTCTGGTGGGCAGTCGCGATCGGCCTGCTGATCGCCAACCGCCGCTTCTGGACCACCCCCGCACCAGCCACAGCCATCGACGTCAAGGAGCCAGTGTCATGACCACCACCTCGATTCCCCCTCGTACCCCTCCCGTCGATCGCGCTTGGAGCGGCTGGCGCACCGTGCTGGTCGTCATGGGTGCCTTGCTGGCCCTGGTCGGCGTCACCCTGTTCGCTGTCGGCGGCGTCGGACTCTGGGCGCAGCATCAACGCGACGGCGACGGATACTTCACCGCCGGACCAGAGCGGGTCAGCACCAGCACCTACGCGCTGTCGGCGCCTGGGCTCGACATCGGCGGCGTCGGGCCGGACGCCTTCTACACCGACGACTTCCTCGGCAAGGTCCGCATCGAAACCAAGTCGACGTCCGGTACGCCGGTCTTCATCGGCATCGGTCCGGCCGCCGACGTCGCGGCGTACCTCAAGGGAGTCAGCCACGACGAGGTCGCGGACTTCGACGTCGATCCCTTCCACCTGACGACCACTGCCCGGCCCGGCGACAAGCCGGCCGCCCCGCCCGCCGACCAGACGTTCTGGGTCGCCTCCGGCACCGAAACCCTCAACTGGACCGCCCGCGGCGGCGACTGGTCCGTCGTCTTCATGAACGCCGACGGATCTCAGAAGGTCGACGCCGAACTGAGCGTCAGCGGCACCCTCCCAGCCGTCGAGGGCATCACAATCGGCGCCCTGATCGGCGCCGCCCTCCTACTGCTGATCGGCTCCGCCGTCGTCGTCTCGACCATCACCACCCGCCGCACCTTCAGCGACTAGGGGTGGCGTGGAACCACCAGCGCTGCTACCTCGGACGGCTCGATCAGTCGGCCGGCCAGCATGGCAGCGGACCCGCAGGCCATCACAATGACTCGGCCAGGACCAGCGCACGCCTGCCGGGTCTGGAGAGCAGCAGATGTGATGGCCTGGCGGTCCGGGTCCACAACCGACGCGCCGTGATGAGCGAAGGGTTACCTAAGCTGCCTAGAGTTGGGGCCATGAGCGAACCGGTTCTGCAGATTCCGTTCGACGACGCGTTTCGGTTCGATCCGTCGCCGACGTTCGCCGAGTTGCGGGAGAACCGGCCGGTGGCGCGGGTGCGGACGCTCGCGGGCGCCGAGGTCTGGCTGGTGACGCGGAACGACGACGTGAAACTGGTGCTCGCCGATCCGCGGTTCTCCCGCGCCGCCGTGGTGAAGCAAGGCGCACCACGGGTCGCGCTGGCCAAGCCGATGCCGAACAGCCTGACCACCACCGACCCGCCGGAGCACAGCCGGCTCCGACGGTTGGTGGTGCCAACGTTCGCGCACCGGAAGATCGAGCAGACCCGGCCGTGGGTCGCGGAGCTGTCCGCGCAGCTCGCCGAGGACGTCGCGCAGGCGGGCGACGGCGCCGACATCAGGCAGCTGGTCGCGTTGCCGTTGCCGATCCAGGTGATCTGCCAGCTGCTCGGCGTACCGTACGCGGACCGCGAGCAGTTCCGGGAGTGGACGGAGCTCGGGTACAGCATGAAGATGGCCGAGAAGGACCTCGTCGAGGACGCGATGACCAACCTCACGGCCTACATCGAGGATCTGGTCACGAAGAAGCTCGCGAACACCGACGAGCCGGCCGAGGACCTGCTCGACGAGCTCGTCCGCGCACGTGAGGAAGGCGATCGGCTGAGTCAGGAGGAGCTGATCGCGTTCGGCGTGAACCTCTTGGTCGCCGGCCACGAGACGTCGGCGAACCAGATCTCCAGCTGCGTCGCCACGTTGCTGCGCTGGCCGGAGAACTGGGCGCGGCTGGTCGAGGAGCCCGAACTGATTCCGTCGGCGATCGAGGAGCTGCTGCGGTTCAACAGGTTCAGCGAGGTCGGCCAGCTCCGGGTCGCGATCGAGGACGTCGAGCTGCACGGCGTACAGATCAAGGCCGGTGAAGGGGTGATGGCCGCGCTCAACTCCGCGAACCGCGACCCGCGGGCGTACGACGCCCCGGACGAGCTGCGGCTGGACCGTCGCGACAACAAGCACATGTCCTTCGGCTTCGGACCGCACTTCTGCCTCGGCGCACAACTGGCGCGGATCGAGCTGCAGGAGTCACTGGCGGCGCTGGTCCGGCGCTTCCCGCAGATGAGCCTCGCGAAGCCGGCCGAAGAGCTCGAGTGGCGCCGCGTGCTGGTCAGCGGTCTCGCAGAACTGCCGGTGAACCTCAGCGTCTGAGGTCCACCGGCAGCTGGTGATTCAGTTCTGCGAGGCGAACACGACTCCGTGCTCGGTCTCGTACTGCTCGATGAAGCGCGCGGCCATCGGCTCGCTCGACGCGATCGCGTCGGCGAGTGTCTTCGCGCTGCGCTCACGGCCGTCCGGCCAGTCGGACAGCAGCGCGAAGGCCCGCATCCGCTTCTTCTCCAGCACGGTCGGCTCCGGCTTGTCCTCCACCGGCTCCGGCTCGGCCTTCGCGATGACGACCGGCGCCGGGTCCGGCAGTACCGGCTCGACCTTCGGTGTCCTGATGAGCGCCGGCGGCTCGGTGTCCGTCACCGTGGCGAACGGGGACGGCGGCTGCGGCTTCTGGACCACCGGCTCGGCCTTCGGCTGCGGAGCCAGCGGCTTGAGGCCACCCGCCGTACCGTTGACGACGTGCTGCGGTTCGCCCTCGTCCTCGACGACAACCGCCTCGGACACGTTCCCGCTGTCGGTCGGGTCCTGGTCGACGATCGCCATCAGCTCGCCGGTCCAGGCGTCGTCGTCACGCAGTCCTACCCCGGAGCCGTCCGCACGCCGCGGCTGCCCGCCCTCGAGCACCCATACGGCGGCGGGTACGGCGGGACGGTCCTCGGACTGCTCCGGCGGCGGTGAGATCGCCTTGGTCAGCTTGTTGGTGATGACCTCGTAGTTGATCCGCTCCTCGAGCATCCCGGCCAGCCGGTCCGGGTCGTACGTCGTCTCGGCGATCTTCGCCAGCCGCTCGTCCTGGTGCTCGGAACGGATGTACTCCGCGACGGTGCCGGCGATCGCGTCCCGGCGGCTCTTGTTCCGGATCTGGTGCTGGGCCGCGCGGAGGCTCTCGTACAGGCCGTAGCCGTGCTCGATCGCCAGCGACCGGGCCAGCCAGGTGACCCGTGGCTCACGGGCCCACTGGACGACGCCGTACACCGGGCCGGTCTCGCGCATCTGGCCCGCACGACGGAGCGCGTCGCGGCGACGGGCCGAGCTGTGGATCAGCCAGAGCACGTACGCGAACGCGGACAGACCGCCGAAGCCGAAGGCCAGGAACCGCTCCTCCGGCCGCCAGTGGCCGACCACGTTGAAGACGACCGCGACGAGCGCCGCGAAGAACGACATCGCACGGTACGCGTAGGCCTGCTCGCCCTTGCGGCGGCGCAGGTCGGCGAGTGCCGCGGTCGCGACACCACCGAGCTCGAGCACCGCGACCGCGGGAGTGACGAGCACGATCTTGAGCAGCTGCGAGAAGCCGTTGTCCGGCCAGGGGATATGGGTCACGCCGGCCCAGACCTGGCCGACCAGCGCCGCGGCAGCCGCGGTCGCGTAGAAAGCGTAGGCGACTTTGTCCGCACCGGTGAGGGGTACGTTGGCCAGTTCGCCAGTACTGGTTGTGCTGGTGTTCTCCTGCAAGACGTGCACTCCTGACCGGTTTGGGCTCTCCGGCAGTTCGTCGGGTGGGTGGTACGGCGGCCCCCATATAGCGCGCTGCAAGAGGCTACCGGTTTCCGGCCCCGAAAGGGGAGGCGAATCCGGAAACGTCTCGAACCTCCCCACTCCGGCCCCGGTTCTAACCTGTCAATTCAAACGCGTTGTGGGGTCCGCTCCGTGAATCGTAGGGTCGGCTCCATGATCCCGACGCTCCGCTCGCTCCCCGACCCGGAGGCCCTGGCGGCGGAGCTCGGCACGCGTTACCACCTCGCCTTCACCAGTTGCACGCTGCTCCGCTCGCTGGTGAACGACGTCTACGAGCTGGCCACCGACGACGCCCGCTACGTCCTCAAGCTCTATCGGTACGACGGCCGCGGACCGGACGAAATCCGTTGGGAGACAGGGCTTTCGGAGCATCTGCGCGCGTCCGGCGTACCCGCTCCGCCGGTCCTCCCGCTGCCCGACGGCGACACCGTCGGCCTCCTCGAGACACCCGAAGGTCCCCGGCCGTTCACCCTGCTCGGGTACGTCGAGGGCAGCAAGCCGGGACCGCCGTTCACCGACGAGTTGTACGCCGACTTCGGCCGGCAACTCGCGGCATTCCACGATGCCGCCGACAACTACACGTCGCCGTACTATCGGTCTCCGGCCGATCTCGTTCACCGGCTGGACATGCCGCTCGAGGAAATCCTCGCCGTGGACGCCACGGAGGAAAACCTGCTCCGGTCTCTTGCCGGTGCTGTACGGAACAACCTCGCGCAGTACTCAAAGGCAGGAACCTGCCACGGCGACGTCACGATGGACAATGTTTTGTTGACCAATCAGGGACTGCTGCTGCTCGATTTCGACCTCGCCGCGGTCGGGCCGTTGGCGGCGGATTTCGGCGGCGTCGCGACGACGCCGCACTGGGACGCGTTCAAGGCCGGGTACGCCGCATGCCGGCCGATCACGCCCGAGGACGAGGCAGCGATCCCCTACCTGCAGGTCGCCGGCAGCATCTTCAACCTGTACTTCCACATCGTCGACAAGCCACGCTGGCGCGGCTCGGAGTCGCGCGACGAGGGCTGGGCCGCGACCGAGCTCGACGGGTTGCGCGCGGCGGCCGACGTACTGCTCTGACCTTCCCTGTTCTGACGTTCACAGCAAGGTCCCAGGAAACGCCAAGCGACCCCGAGGACTGGCCGCACATTCTGGGTGCATGAGGGTTGCGGCGCGTTCGTTGAGTGTTCGGGTCGCGGCGGCGATGGTGGTGCTGGTCGCGGTGATGAGTCTCGTGATCGGCGCGCTGACGACCGCCGCGATCGGCTCGTACCTGACCAGGCAACTGGACGGGAAGGTCGAGGCGACGCAGGGTCGCGCGATCAACGCGCTGACCAAGGGCGATATGAACGGGCCGCCGGCGGACGCGCCGCACGGGCAGGACGCGGGCACGGTGACCTTGTACGTCACCCCGACCGGCGCGGCGGGCAATGTGATCACCTCCGACGGGAAGCTGACCGGACTCAGCGACCAGGCGATCGACGTACTCGACGAGGTGACCGCAGGCGAGAACAGCACGGTCGAACTGCCTGATCTCGGCGAGTACCGGGTGCACGCGTCCAGCGTCGACGCGGTGACCGTGATCACCGGGCTCCCGACCACGGACATCCAGAACACGATCAACAGCCTGATCGGGTGGGAGGCGCTCTTCGGCGGGATCGGCGTACTCACCGCGGGCGGTGTCGCGGTGTTCGTCGTACGGCGCCAACTGCGGCCGCTGCGCCGCGTCGCGCAGACCGCCCGCGAGGTCGCCGGTCTGCCGCTCGACACCGGCGAGATCGGGGTGACCGCACGGGTGCCGGACCAGCTCACGGACGAACGCACCGAGGTCGGTCAGGTCGCGGTCGCGTTGAACACGCTGCTCGGGCACATGGAGAACGCCCTCGACGCGCGGCATCGCAGCGAGCAGCAGGTCCGGCAGTTCGTCGCGGACGCCTCGCACGAGCTGCGTACGCCGCTGACCACGATCCACGGTTACGCCCAGCTGAGCCTGCACCAGGGCGATCCCGACCTGTTCACGCACGCGATGGGCAAGGTGATGGTCGAGACCACCCGGATGGCGTCACTGGTCGAGGACCTTCTGCTGCTCGCCCGCCTGGACGCCGGCCGGCCGCTCGACAGCCGCCCGGTCGACCTGTCCCGGCTCGCCCTCGACTCGGTCACCGACGCGAGAATCGTTGCCCCCAGCCACCATTGGGAGCTGGACCTGCCGGCCGAACCGATCATCGTGATCGGCGACGAGCAGCGCCTGCATCAGGTCGTCGCCAACCTGCTCACCAACGCCCGCCGGCACACCCCGCCCGGCACCACGGTCACCGTCGCCGCCACCAGCAGCGACCGCTCCGCCCTGCTCACCATCCGCGACGACGGCCCCGGCATCCCCGCCGACCTGCTCCCCAACGTCTTCCAGCGCTTCACCCGAGCCGACACCGCCCGCAACCGAGCCACCGGCGGCGCCGGCCTAGGCCTCTCCCTCGCCCAGTCCATAGCCCAGGCCCACCACGGCACCCTCACCCTCACCTCAACCCCCGGCAACACCAACTTCACCCTCGCCCTCCCCCGCTGAGCCCCCATTTGCCTGGCCCACCCACCAATTTGCTTGGCTGACCCACCCATTTGCCTGGCCCACCCACCAAGTTGGGGGTTCGCCACCCTGGTTGCGGGTGTGGAACCCCCCATTTGGTGGGTGGGCCAGGCAAATGCGGGTCCGGCGGGGCTTGGCGGGGTGGTGGGATTTCGGCGGGCCCGCGGGGCTTGGCGGGGTGGTGGCTTAGGTGGCGAGGGCCTTGGTCGCCTGGGCGGCGAGGGCCGCGGCGCGGTTGTCGTCGGTGAGGCCGTCGGCGATGAGTACGGCGTACCGGAAGCGGAGGGTGTCGTCGGCGGGGAACGGGAGTTCTTCGGTGAAGAACGGGGCGGGGCAGACCGCGGCGAAGTCCTCCGAGCGGACGAACCACTCCGGTGGGTGGCGGACGTTGTCGGCGGCGTCCGCGACGATGATCGTCGACGCGGTGTCGGTCTCGTCCTGGCGGGCGGTGAAGCCCATCCACGGTGCGCGCTGCCCGCGGAGCTCGTCGCCGCCCTTGCCCTGCGGCGCGAGGATCGTGCCGTTGGTGAAGGAGCGCGGCCCACGCCAGAACAACCCGCCGTACCCGGCATTCGGCCGGCCGGCCGTGGTCGGGCTGCCGATCTGGATGAGGTCGCCGGAGACGTTCGTCATCGCGGTCTCGTAGACCAGCACCCAGCCGTCGTCCGCGAGCCGCGCGGTGATCGTGCGGGACTCGTCGACGACGTGCTGACCGCCCTGCGTGTGCCACGACAGCTGGTGCGCGAACCGGACCTCGTCGTCGGACACGTCCAGCGTGTCGACCCGGTCGTGGTCCTGCGAGCCGTTGTTGCCGAGCGGCTTGTACCCGTTCTCCTTGGTGTACGTCGGGCCGCCCCAGAAGTTGTCGTGCCCGAAGTGCGGCAACGACCAGGACATGCCCTTGTGCCACAGGTGGTCCCACGGGCGGTAGACGCTGACCAGGTCGCCGGTCAGCGTCCGGATCGGGTGGAAGTACGGTCGCGGCGACTCGTACTGCGGGTCGTCCGCCTTGTACACATAGGTGAACAGCTCGCCGCCGCCCGCCGTGACCTGGATCGACCGGCCGACAGCGTGGTTGCAGCCGAGGTTCTGCGTCATCAGCTCTCCTGTTTCGCTGGTTTCGTCCATGGCGCCCCGATCTCGCTGAACAGCGCCAGCTCGTCCGAGGCCCGGTCGATCCAGTTCTCGACGTCGAGAACGATCGGCCGGCGCTCCAGTCCTTCGCCTTCCCAGCGCACCAGCTCGGGCGGGATCACCGCCGGGTCCGGCGCCGTCCGCACCGCCTCGACCACGCGGGTGAACCCACCCGTCGCGGCCAGCGGCACGTACAGCGGGACCGTGGGATCGGCCCGATGCGCGAGCAGGTTCTCCAAGAGATCAGCTCTGCCGTACTTCGTGTCGCCGATCAGGTCCGACTGGTACGTCAGGACCGCGCGCCCCTCCGACCCGTGCACGATCACCGTCGCCTCGAGATGATCGATCGCACACAACGTCACCGCGATCAGGATCGGCGTACCGCGGCTGGTCGTGATTCGCACCGCGGAGGTGTCGTCGGACTCGATCGGGTTCGCGCGGTACAGCTCGGTCTCGATCGACCGTACGTCGTCCACGCCGGTCGAACCGTCCAGCAGCAGGGCCGCCGCGGCCGCGTGCGCGAGCGGGTTCGTCACCGCGCCGTCGACGACGTCGATGCCGTCGAGCCGGCGCCGGCCGGACCACCGCGCGCGCTGGAAGTACCGGGCCTTGCGCACCCACTTCCCCACCGCGCTGATGCCCCGGATCTCGCCGAGCTGCCCTTCGGCGATCATCGCCGCCAGCTTCAGCGTGGCCTCCGACGCCTGCGCCTGGAAGCCCACCTGACACGCCCGCCCGGTCTCGGCCACCACCGCGGACAACTGCTCGAACTCGGCCATCGACGCCGTCGGCGGCTTCTCCAGCAGTACGTCGGCGCCCGCGCGCATCGCCAGCTCGGCCAGCGGGACGTGGGTCTGGATCGGCGTACAGATCACCACGACGTCGACCTCGGTCGCCGCGAGCAACTCGTCCAGGCCGCTGAAGACCTGGACACCGGCGGGCAGGTCTTCAGCACCTTGCGGATCGGCGACCGCCACCAGTTCGGCCCGGCCGGCCTCCGCCAGCCGGGCGACGTTGCGTACATGGGAGGCTCCGTGGCCGTGGATTCCCACCACGGCCACGCGGGCCCCCGTCATCGACAATCAGTTGCCGTCAGCAACACTATTTGAGCTCCCCGTTGACCTCGTTCAGGAACGCCTTGGCGGCCGCATCCGGCGCCTGCCGCCCGAACAGTACCTCGGTCGTGTACCGCTGGATGATCTTCTCCACCTGGCCGCCACCGACCGGCGGCGCCGGCGACGGGTCACCGAGATCCTGCTTGATGTCCTGGATGAACTTCGCGGTCGCGGCGTCTTCCGGCTTCAGCTTCGGCGTCACCTCGGCGCGGACCTCGGTGTTCGGCGGCACGCCCCGCTCGGCCAGCAGGACGTCACCGGCCGCCGTGTTGTTCGCCAGGTAGTTCACGAACTCCGCGGCCTCCTTCTGGTGCTTCGACCGCGCCGAGATCGACCAGAACATCGAGCCCTTGTAGTACGAGCCGTTCTTCGCGGCCTGGCCGTCGGGGCTCGGGATCCGCAGCAGCTTCAGCTGCTGCCCGGTCGCCTTGCTGAAGGCCACCAGCTGGTTGCTCCAGATGAAGCTCATCGCGAGCTTGCCGGTCGCGAACGCCGACTGGTCGAGCGACGCGTTCATGTCCTGCGAGATCGCCTCGGCCGACGGGATCGCCTTCGCATCCCGGAGCTTCAGGATGTACTTGAAGAAGTCGGTGGTCTTCTCCGGCGAGACGCCGAGCTTGCCGTCCTTCGTCCAGAGCGACTCGCCGTTCTGCCGGGCCCACAGGTTCAGGCCGGCCTCATTGGTACCGAGTGCGCCGGTGCCGGTGACCTTGCCGCCGGTCTTGGTGGTGATCTCCGCGGCCGTCTTCGCGAAGTCGTCCCAGGTCCAGGTCTTGTCGTCCGGGATCGCCACGCCGGCGGTCTTGAAGGCCGCCGGGTTCACGACCACCGCGAACGAGTTGATGCCGGCGTTCAGCCCGTACAGGCCGCCGTCGAACTCACCGGCGCCGAGTGTGTCCGGCTCGAACTTGCCGGTGTCCAGGCCGTCGGCCTTCTTCAGGTCGAGCAGCGCGCCGCGGTCGGCGTACTCGCGCAGGTACTTCTCGTCCATCTGGATGATGTCCGGCGCGTCGTTCGCCGCGACCGTGGTGGCGAGCTTGTCCCAGTAGCCGGACCACTCGCCGAACTCGCCCTTGATCGTGACGTTCGGATGGTCCTTCTGGTACGCGTCGATCACCTGCTGGGTGAGCTTCGTCCTGGTGTCCGATCCCCACCAGGTGAATCGGAGCGTGACCTTGCCGCCGTCGGCGGACGACGACGCACCACCGGAGTCGCCGCCGCAGGCGCTGGCCGCCAGCAGCGTGACGGTGACCGCGGCGGCGGTCAGGGCCCGTAGGCCGCGTGGGATGTGCCTCATGAGGTGCACCTTTCAGGGGGTTACTTGATGCCGGTGGTCGCGATGCCCTTGATCAGGAACCGCTGGCCGAGCAGGAAGGCGAGGAAGACCGGGACGAGGGACACGACCGACATCGCGAACATCGAGCCCCAGGACGAACTGGAGGTCGAGTCGACGAACGACCGCAGTGCGACCGGAACGGTGTACATGTGCGGGTCGGTCAGGTAGATCAGCTGGCTGAAGAAGTCGTTCCAGGTCCAGATGAACGTGAAGATCGTCGTGGTGGCGAGCGCCGGGACCATCAGCGGAAGGATGATCCTCAGGAAGATCGAGGCCTTGCCGCAGCCGTCGATCCGGGCGGCCTCGTCCAGCTCGCGCGGGATACCGCGGATGAACTGCACCATCAGGAACACGAAGAACGCGTCGGTGGCGAGCAGCTTCGGCACGATCAGCGGCAGCACCGTGTTGATCCAGCCCAGGTTCGAGAACAGGATGTACTGCGGCACGATCACGACGTGGATCGGCAGCATGATGCTCAGCAGCATGATCGCGAACCAGAACTTCTTGCCCGCGAACTCCAGCCGGGCGAACGCGTACGCCGCCATCGAGCAGGACACCAGGTTGCCGAGGATCGAACCGAGCACCACGATGCCGGAGTTCAGCAGGTAGCGGGTGAACGGCTCGGTCAGCGCGTGCCAGCCGACCCGGTAGTTCTCGATCCGCAGGTCCTTGATCAGGATCCCGGGATCGCGGAAGATCTCGTTGCCCGGTCGCAGTGAGCTGACCACCATCCAGATCACCGGGTAGAGCATCACCAGCGCGGAGCCGGCCAGCAGCACGTGGATCACCAGCGGCCGGATCCGCGCCCAGGTGACTCCTGAGGCCCGGCGGGCGGCGAGGCTGCGGTGCAGAGTCTCAGTCGTCATAGAACACCCAGTACTTCGAGGCGAAGAAGTTCGCGGCGGTGAAGACCCCGATGATCACGAGCAGGAACCACGCCATCGCGGAGGCGTAGCCCATGTCGAAGTTCCCGAAGCCCCGGTCGTAGAGGTACAGCGTGAAGAACATCGTCGAGTCCGACGGTCCGCCGCTGCCCCCGGAGACGACGAACGCCTGGGTGAACGACTGGAACGCGTGGATGATCTGCAGCACCAGGTTGAAGAAGATGATCGGCGTCAGCAGCGGGAGCGTGATGCTGAAGAACCGCCGCAGTACGCCGGCGCCGTCGACGGACGCGGCCTCGTAGTACATCGTCGGGATCTGCCGCAGTCCGGCCAGGAAGATCACCATCGGCGATCCGAACGTCCAGACGTTCAGTACGACGAGGGTGCCGAGCGCCGTACTCGGGTCGGAGATCCAGCCCTTGCCCTCGATGCCGAACACGTCCAGCACCTGGTTGAGCAGACCGGTGGTGCCGAACACCTGCCGCCAGAGGATCGCGATCGCGACACTCGAGCCGAGCAGCGACGGCAGGTAGAACACCGAGCGGTAGAACGCCATACCGCGGACGCCGCGGTCGAGTACGACGGCCAGCAGCAGCGCGATCGCCAGCTGCAGCGGGACCGAGACGAACACGTAGGTGAACGTCACCCGGAGCGAGTTGTGCAGCCGCTCGTCGGACAGCATCCGGGTGAAGTTCTCCAGGCCGATCCACTTCGGCGCCTGGATCAGGTTGTAGTCCGTGAAGGACAGGTACAGCGAGGCCACCATCGGCCCGATCGTGATCAGGAACAGCCCCAGCAACCACGGCGCCAGGAAGAGGTATCCGGCCAGGTTGTCCTTTTTCTGACCTACCGGTTTCTTTCCCCTCAGACTGCCCAGCTCGCCCAGCGCACTCATGGTCACCACCTTCGGAAAGCGCTTGCCTTGGCCGGTCAAACTAGTACAAGAAACCGGTTCCCGCAAGAGTTCATCGATGTAGGAAACGACCGGATCCGGACCCGCTGCGAGGTATTGACAGGACAAAGTTCCGCCGCGACAGTTCTGAGCATTTGGCAACCGTTTACCGACGGGAGATCCCGATGCTGCGACGTACGTTTCTCACCGGTTCGCTGACCACAGTTGCGCTCGGCGCGCTGCATCCCACCGCGGCTCGTGCTGAGGTAGCAGCTGTGGACGAGGACTTCCTGACCCTGCTGACCGAGGCGAACCGGAAACAGATTCCGCTCGTGCTCGACAACTTTCAGAACGTTTCCGACAGTGTCCGGACCGTGGCCCGCAAAGCCCGCCGGCTGGTTTCCGGCTACGTCTGGGGAAGGTCGTCGTACCACCACGACGCCACCCTCCTCGGACCGCTCGGCTGGCTGGTCGACCAGCTCGCCGCGCGGCAGCACGAGGACGGCCTGTACGACGTCGGCAACCTGCACTCGCCGCCGGACAGCGCGTTCGCGATCCAGGACGTGTGCACGCTGTATGCGCTGCTCGACGAGGACGGTCAGGCGGAGACCGCGTCGATGCGCGCGACGCTGGCCTCGGTGATCAAGAAGGCCGGGCCGGCGTTGGCGAGTGGCGGCGTACACACGCCGAACCACCGCTGGGAGGTGTCCGCGGCGCTGGCCCGGGCGAACCACCTGTTCCCGGACCGGCGGTACGCGGCGCGGATCGACGACTGGCTCGACGAGGGCATCGACGCGACCCCGGACGGGATCTACAGCGAGCGGAGTTCGACGTACGCCGCCGAGGTGACCAACCCGTGTCTGCTGACGATCGCGTGGCTGCGCGACAAGCCGGAACTGCTGGACTACGTACGGCGGAACCTCGACGTGACGCTGTACCTGCTCGAGCCGAACGGCGAGGTGGACACGACCGCGTCACGGCGGCAGGACCAGAAGGGCGTGCGGGAGGTCTGGTGGTACCTGACACAGTTCCGCGAGCTGGCACTGCATACGCACGACGGGCGATTCACGACCATTGCCAAGAGCATCGAAGCGCGTGGCACCGGTGAGCTCGGCGATTTCCTGGCCGAGGTGCTCGAGCGACCGGAACTGTCCGCCGTCCTCCCGACTGCGGAAGCGGCTCCGACGAACTTCGTGCAGCACTACCCGTCGCAGGCCTCGGTGCGGATCCGGCGGGAGGGGCGGACCGCGACGGTGTTCGGCGGCACCGATTTCCACGACCTCCCACTGATCTCGTCGGGCCTCTCCACGAACCCGACCTTCTTCAAGCTCCGCAACGGCGCGGCGATCCTCGACTCGGTCCGCTTGTCGCCGCAGTTCTTCAGCACCGGGCATTTCCGCAGCGACGGGCTCCGCCGGCTGGGTACGAGCTCCTTCCGTCTGTCCCAAGAGGTCAAGGTTCCGTACCACCTGCCGCTCCCCAAGCGCTACCGCCGCTCGGACGGCCAGTACGCCCTCGCCCCGGACGGCCGCTTCTACGCGGCGATGGATTTCGGGCACCGGCCGAAGCAGTACCGGACGTTGCGGACCGAGGTGACCGTGACCGAGGTCGGCGGCGGCTACGACCTGACGTTCGACTTCGCCGACGACGAGACGGCGTACGCGATCGAGCTGTGTTTCCGCGCGGGCGGAACGCTTTCCGGCGTCGACGCATTGGATGCTGCAGGCAACTATCAGCTGACGTCCGGGACCGGGAGCTACACGGTCGGCGCGGAGCGGATCGAGTTCGGCCCGGGCAACGGCGCCGCCCGGGTCGCCATGGACCCGGGCGAGCGCTACACCTACCTGGGTGGCAGCCTCACCCCGGACGGACTCCGCGTGTACCTGACCGGCCGTACGCCGGGCCGCCAGGTGCTGCGGCTGCGCACCTCCTGACTGCCCGGTCCTTGATTACCTGGCCGTCCGCACGACGGTCTCGAGCGAGCCGTCGTGCGGAATCCGGAGTACGTGGACGCGCCGCCGCTGGTCGCGCAGGTAGGTGCGCGACGAGGTGCTGAGCGTCGCCGTACGCCGTCCCGACCAGGTGATCGTGATCGTGGCACGTCCGCGACGGATCACGATGCCGTCGGCAGTCGCCGTCCTGGTCTCGCCGTACGGCACGACGGTCCCGTCCGAGAAGACCACCTCGTCGCCCGGCTGGAGCACCAGCGGGACCTGCTCGGTCGCGGCGCCCGTCGCGGTCACCCGGCGGCTGACCGAGTGCGAGCCGATCACGAGCTCGGTCGACACCGAGCCGTCGGGCGTGCGGTAGCGGACCAGGTCCTTCGACGGGTATTCCGCGACCAGGTTGCTCTCGGCATCGGCCTTGCCGTCGCGGACCGTGCCCCAGCAGCCGGTTGCGGTCTGCTGCGCGTGGATCACGGTGCCGGCCGCCGGGTGCCAGAGGAATCCGGTCCCGGCCTTGACCGCGCTGCCCTGCCGCTCGCCGAAGAAGGCGCCGAGGTACAGGCCGGGTCGCCGTACGTAGAGGTAGTCCTGGTTGCCGTAGTCGTCGTGGCGCCGCTCGGTGAAGTCGTCCCGGCGCAGGTACGGGATGTTCGCGATCGCGGCGCGCTTGGCGGTCCGGGTCGGCAGCGTCTCGCCGTACGGCGCGTGCGCGATGATGCGCGGCGAGGTGTCCTGCTTGGCCAGCGCCGGCACCGGAGCCGCGTCGGCGGCCCACGCCTGCCGGGTCGCCGCTTTGTCCTCGCGGGACGTGAAGAAGGCTCCGAAGTCCGGTACGGCGGGGACGAAGTGCGAGCCGAGGATGCTCCGGTCCGGGTCCGCGATCACGTCGTCGTAGAAGGCGACAGAGGTCCGGTCGGAGACGGCGTAGTACGTCAGCCAGCCGGAGCCGTCCGGTTCGCGGAGCAGGTTGTAGCCGAACCAGTCGGAGAACTTGCGCGTCATCGAGACCAGCAGCGGATTCTTGGTCTGGAGGTAGAGCTCAGCCATCTCCGGGAGCATGACCTCGAAGTTGTAGTTGATGTCCATCCCGCGCGGATCGTAGAAGAACCCGGCCGGGCTCTGCGCCCACTTCGCGACGAACCGGATGCGGTCCTGGAGCTTGGTCCACCGGGCCTGGTCGGGGAGCAGCCGCAGGGTGAGCGCCGAGCCCGCGACACCGGCGACGGCCTGGTTCGTGTACTCGAACGGGTCGTCCCAGACGACCGAGTTGCCCGGGTCCAGGTACCAGTCGACTCCCTTGCGCAGGGCACCTTCCAGCTGGGTCCGCCGGCTCGGCAACGCACCTCCCTGGCGCAGGTTCGCCAGGGTCTTGGCGAGGTAGCCGATGCCGAAACCGCTTGACGCCTTGCCACGCTCGCCCGGGGAGTACTCCGGCCACGAGCCGTCCGGGTTCTGCAGAGCCAAGTAGTGCTGCAGGGCCGCGTCGAGCCGGCCGAGCAGTGCGTTGTCGCGGTAGTACGGGTTCCAGGCGCGCTTGTTCGCGTAGAACCAGCTCAGCGTGAAAACGTGTTCCTGCACCCGAGAGTTGAACGGTTGAGACGGCGTCCGCCACCAGCCGCCGCCCATGAACCCGTACGGATCGGTGTCGACGATGTCGTTGGTCATCGGCGCGAGGATCACCAGGTACCCCGCGAACCGCTGTTCCCCCGGCGCGAACAGCCGTCGATCGGGCGCTCCGGCCGGCAGATTCGCCAGTAGTGGAAGCCCGGCGGCACGAGCCGGCGCCGACATCATCGCGGGCGCGAGCCCAGCGGCTGCGGCCGCGCCGAGCAGAACGGTACGACGTTTGACGTGCATGACTGAACTCCTGAAGTAGTTGCAGCGGATGGTGAGACGCACTCCTCGCGACCATCGGGAACAGCGGCGAGTTTTCTGCGCCGGACCGACCGTGGTCAAGACCTTGGCTTTAGTAATCCGGATTAGCAGGCGGAGCGAGCCCTTGACGACCATCGCGGCACTGTTCTAATGTCCCCGGCAATCCGTATTACCGCGAAGGATCGATCGATGCCGGACAAGGCAACCACCCGACTCACCCAACGCGACATCGCGCGACTGGCGAAGGTCAGCCAGACCACGGTGTCGCTGGTGCTGAACAACCGCAGCGACGCGACCGCACGGATCCCGGCCGAGACCCGGGACCGGGTGCTCAAGGTGATCCGCGAGACCGGCTACCAGGCCGATCCGCTGGCCCGCCGGATGACGAAGCAGCGCAACCAGATCCTCGGCGTTTTCACCTACGAGTCGGTGTTCCCGAGTGCGAGCGGCGACTTCTACCACCCGTTCCTGGCCGGCATCGAGGACCGCGCCGAGCGCCTCGGGTGGGACCTGTTGCTGTTCACCAGCGCTCCGGTGACCGACGGGCATCGGCGGATCTTCCACGAGAACAACCGCCTCCGGATCGCCGACGGTTGCCTGCTGCTCGGGCGCGAGATTCCGTCCGACGAGCTGGCCCGGCTGATCGCCGAGGACTATCCGTTCGTCTCGGTCGGCCGGCGCGACGACGCCGGCGCCCCGGTGCCGTACGTCGGCGCCGACTACAGCACCGCCACGCGGACGGTCGCGGAACGGGCCGCGTCACTCGGCCACCGGCGGATAGCCTTCGTCGGGCTCGGCGTCGGTGCCGAGTCGTCGGCCGACCGGCTCCGGGGCTTCCGTGAGGCCGCCGGCCCGCGAGCACCCCATGTGCCGACCCTCGATCGTTCGCCGGGCGATGTGCTCGACGACCTGCTGGACCGGCGGATCACCGCGGCGTTCGTCGAGGAGCGGGCCGACGCGATCGCGTTGTACGCCGCGGCTGCCGAGCGCGGGGTCGACGTACCGGGCGACCTGTCCGTGGTCGCGCTCGGTGATTCGACGCGGCCTGCTGCCAGCGATCTCGACTTCACGGGTTTCCACGTTCCGCGGCGAGCCATGGGCGTACGCGCGGTCGAGCTGCTGGAGGCGGTCCTCAGCGGGACCTCCGCCGAGCAGCAACTGCTGCTCCCCTGCGAGCTGACCGACGGAATCACACTCACTCCACCCAAAGGTGCCTGAATGCATACCGATGTACTTGTGATCGGCGGCGGACTCGGCGGCGTCGCCGCGGCTCTGGCCGCGCTGCGTGCCGGTCGCTCGGTGATCCTGACCGAGGAGTTCGACTGGCTCGGCGGACAGCTGACCAGCCAGGCGGTCCCGCCGGACGAGCACACCTGGGTAGAGCAGTTCGGCGTCACGGCGTCGTACCGGACGCTGCGCAACGGGATCCGTGACTACTACCGCCGCCACTACCCGCTGACCGAGGCGTCGCGTGCCGCGGTGGAGCTCAACCCCGGAGCCGGCTACGTGTCCAGGCTCTGCCACGAGCCGCGCGTCGCACTCGCCGTCCTGGAGTCCATGCTTGCCCCGTACCGAGGCAGCCGCAGGCTCCAGGTGCTGCAGCCGTACCGGCCCGTGGCCGCCGACACCGACGGCGATCGGGTCACCGCGGTCACCGTGCAGCATCGCGACACCGAGGAACGGTTGACACTGACCGCGCCGTACATCCTCGATGCGACCGAGACCGGTGAGCTGCTGCCGCTGACCGGGACCGAGTACGTGACCGGGTTCGAGGCGCAGGGCGAGACGGGCGAGCCGAGCGCTCCCGCCGAGGCGCAGCCGCTGAACATGCAGGCGGTGTCGTACTGCTTCGCGGTCGACCACGTGGACGGGGATCAGGTCGGGGACAAGCCGGCGAACTACGCGTTCTGGCGGAACTACCAGCCGTCGTTCTGGGGCGATCGCCTGCTGTCCTGGACCGCGCCGAACCCACGGACGCTGGAGAGCTCGCGGCGGACCTTCACCCCCAACCCCGACGACGACCCGCTCGCGGTGGTCGCGGACCAGCGGCGGACGGGCGGCGACACGAACCTGTGGACGTTCCGCCGGATCGCGGCCCGCCGGCACTTCGCTCCGGGCGCGTACGAGAGCGACATCTGCCTCGTGAACTGGCCGATGATCGACTACTTCGAGGGCCCGGTCATCGACGTACCGGATGCAGCGAAGCATCTCGCGGCGGCGCGCGAACTCTCTCAATCCGTTCTCTACTGGCTGCAGACCGAGGCACCACGGCCCGATGGCGGCACCGGCTTCTCCGGGCTGCGGTTGCGGGGCGACCTGGTCGGCTCCGCGGACGGTCTGGCGCAGGCGCCGTACATCCGCGAATCCCGGCGGATCAAGGCGGAGTACACCATCGTCGAGCAGGACCTCTCGGTCGCCGTCCGCGGTGCGCAGGGAGCGGTCGAGTACGACGACAGCGTCGGCATCGGGATGTACCGGATCGACCTGCATCCCTCGACCGGTGGCGACAACTACATCGACGTGGCCAGCAGCCCGTTCCGGATCCCGCTCGGCGCGCTCATCCCGCAGCGCGTCGAGAACCTGCTGCCCGCGAACAAGAACCTCGGCACCACGCACATCACCAACGGCTGCTACCGGCTGCATCCCGTCGAGTGGAACATCGGCGAGTCCGCCGGCGCGCTCGCGGCGTTCTGCCTCGACCGCGACACCGCCCCGCGCGCAGTCCGCAACACCCCTGCTCTGCTCGCCGAGTTCCAGGACCGCCTGGTTGCTCAGGGCATCGAACTCGCCTGGCCGGACGTCACTGGCTACTGATGGAGGACTGACCGATGAAACTCCGTTCCCTGACAGCGGCCGGTGTGGCCGCGGCTCTGCTGGCCCTCGCGGGCTGCGGCGGCTCGTCCGACGGCGACTCCGGCTCTTCGGGTCCGGTGGACCTGCGGATGACGATCTGGAGCGCCAACGCCAAGCATCTGGCGTTGTTCGACCAGATCGCCGCCGACTACAAGAAGGACCATCCCGAGGTCGGCAAGATCACCTTCGAGTCGATCCCGTTCGACAGCTACACGACCACCCTGACCACGCAGATCGGCGGCGGCAACGTACCGGACCTGGCGTGGATCTTCGAGAGCAACGCACCGGACTTCGTCAGTTCGGGAGCGCTCGAGCCGATCGACAAGGACGCCGATCTGCTGCCGAGTACGACGGCCAACTGGGAGAAGGACGGCAAGCTCTACGCGTACCCGTTCTCCACCTCGCCGCTGGGGGTGTTCGTGAACACCGACCTGGTGAAAGCGGCGGGGCGGCCGGCTCCGGCCCAGCAGATCGCGTCCGGGACCTGGACCTGGGAGGAGGCCGCCAAGACCGCTGCCGCCGTACAGGCCCGCGGTAAGGGTGGTCTCGTGGTCGGCGACTTCGACTACAAGGGCTGGGACACGCTGAACGCGATCTGGTCCGGCTGGGGCGCGCGGCCGTGGAGCGAGGACGGCAAGACGTGCCAGTTCGACCAGCCGGCGATGGTGGACGCGATGACGTTCGTCCACAAGCTGATCTTCACCGACAAGGGCATGCCGGGGCCGGGCGTGACGAAGGACTTCTATGCCGGCGACTCGGCGATGATCCTGACCCAGATCAGCCGCGCCGCACTGCTCGAGAAGTCCAAGTTCACGTGGGATCTGGTGCCACTGCCCAAGGGCCCGTCGGGTGAGTACTCCGTCGTCGGTCAGGCCGGGATCGGTGTCTTCAAGCGCGGCAAGCACGCCGACGCGGCCAAGCAGTTCCTGGCCTATTTCAGCAACGCGGAGAACTCGGCCAAGCTCGCGCAGTTCTTCCCGCCGCCGCGCAAGTCGCAGCTGAACGCCGCGACGCTCGCGAAGGCCAATCCGTTGCTCAAGCCCGCACAGCTCGACAGTGTTGTTGTCAAGGGCATCGAGAACGGCACGATCAAGCCTAGCCATACCGGGTACGCCGAGCTGCAGCAGACCGTTCGCGCCGCGCTCGACCCGCTGTGGAAGCCGGACGCCGACGTGAAGACGGTGATGTCCGGCGTCTGCTCGAAAATCAACCCCCTGCTGGCGAAATGACCTTGCTCCTCGACAAGCCGGCGCCTCCCCAGGCGCCGGCGGAGCGTGCGCCGTACTGGACGATGCGGCGGCGGGACACCTTGGCCGGATGGCTGATGGTCCTGCCGCAGCTCGCCGGGATCGTTGCCTTTGTCATCGTTCCGCTCGGGCTGGTGGTCTGGTACAGCGTGCACGAGTGGAACGTGCTGGGCGGGACGTTCGAGTTCGTCGGCGGTGACAACTACGCGGCGCTGGCCGACGACCAACGACTCGGTCCGGTGCTCAGGGCAACGGGTCTGTTCTCGGCCGGGTTGGTGGTGCTGAACCTCAGCCTGGCGCTGTTCCTGGCCGTACTGCTGAACCAGAAACTCCGCGGAACCGTTGTTTTCCGGACGTTGTTCTTCTCACCGGTCGTCGTGACGCTGGTCGCCTGGACGATCGTGTGGGGGTTCCTGCTGCAGGACAACGGCGGGCTCAACGGGTTCCTGAACCTGCTCGGGATCGACGGCCCGAACTGGCTGCGATCCGGCGGTACGGCGATGGCGTCGGTGATCGTGGTCCAGCTGTTCAAGAACGTCGGTCTCAACATGGTGTTGTTCCTCGCCGCGTTGCAGGGTGTGCCTGCGGAGCTGTACGAGGCGGCCCGGATCGACGGGGCGTCCGCCTGGGCACGGTTCCGACGCGTGACCGTGCCGCTGATCAGTCCGACGATCCTGCTGACGATGATCCTCACCATCGTCGGATCGCTGCAGGTGTTCGCGCAGATCGCCGTACTGACCCAAGGCGGGCCTGAGACGTCGACGACCGTCCTCGTCTACTACCTGTACCAGCAGGCGTTCCAGTTCCATCACTTCGGGTACGGGTCGGCGCTGTCGCTGCTGCTGTTCTTCATCGTCCTGGTGCTGACGGTGATCCAGTGGCAGATGCGTAAGAAGTGGGTGTTCCATGAAGCTTAAGTTGCTGATCTACGGCGTACTGCTGGTGTGCTGTGTGCCGTTCGTGTTCCCGATCTGGTGGATGGCGACGACGTCGCTGAAGCCGGTGGCCGAGATCTTCGCGTTCCCGCCGTCGTTGCTGCCGGGATCGCCGACGCTGGACGCCTATCGCCAGGTGTTCGAGTTGCAGCCGTTCGGCCGCCAGTACCTGAACAGCCTGTACATCGCTCTGGTCGTCACGATCGGGACGCTGGCGGTGTCGGCGCTCGCCGGGTACGCGTTCGCGCGGGTCAAGTTCCGCGGCGCCGGGGTCGTGTTCGTCGTCGTACTCAGCGGACTGCTGGTGCCGAACGAGGTGACGATCATCCCGCTCTACCGGATGTTCGACACCTTCGGTCTGGTGGACACGCATTGGCCGCTGATCCTGATCCCGATGCTCGGCGCGCCGAGCGTACTGGCGACGTTCATCATGCGGCAGTTCTTCATCACGCTGCCGACCGAGCTCGAGGAGGCCGGCCGGGTCGACGGGCTGGGCCGCTTCGGCCTCTTCTGGCGGGTGTGCCTGCCGCTGGCCCGGCCGGCGATCGGTGCGGTGTCGATCTTCACCTTCCTGCACAGCTGGAATCTCTACCTCGAGCCGATCGTGTTCCTCTCCTCGAAGCAGAAGTTCACCGTCCCCCAGGCGCTCACCCAGTACGTCGACGCGTACGGCGGACCCATGTGGAACACCCAACTCGCCGCCGCGACCCTCTCCGCGTTGCCCGTCCTCATCATCTTCGTCCTGGCCCAACGCCAATTCGTCGAAGGCCTCGCCCAGACCGGCCTGAAGGGCTAGAGGTTGTCGACGGCGAGGGGCCACCAGTTGTCGGGCTGGGCGTAGGCCTGGGGGTCCCTGGCAGTGAGGTAGGCGATCAGGAGATCTTTGTAGTCGGCTTGGAGGGCTTCGTTCGCGTCACGACGAAACGCCTTGAAGCGGCCGATGCGGTAGAGGTAGTCGACGAAGGCGCCCAGGGTCGAGTTGACGACTTCCAGTCGGGGCCGGCCGCCGTCGAGCTGGGCCAGCAGGACGTGGCCGTCGACGGGGTTGAGGTAGTACCGGAGGCCGGAGTCGGGGTGCGGTGCGCCGAGGGTGACGAGGGTGACCTCGTCGCCGTCGAGGGTCGCGCGCACCCCGTCGAAGGCTTCTGGTTCGGCAGCCGGTTCCAGGACGAAGAAGCCCGACAGCTTGTCCGGGAGACCGACGTCGAAGAGCTCGTCCGCGACGATGCCGGCGGACGCGAACAGCTCCCGGTCCTCGGCATCGAGGCTGGTGATGTTGCCCGCCCCGAACAGATCGACAAGCTGCTGCTGGTTCGCCATGGGTTCCCTTCTCGACGGCGACATCTTCTCCCCGTCGGAGGTCATCGGGGGACCTTCTGTGCGGAGGCGACGGTCGGGCGGTCGTCGCGTTGAGCGGTCGTGGAAAATGGTGGTTGTGAGTTTCCATGCCGCTGCGTTCATCGCCACCAGCCTCGACGGGTACATTGCGCGCGCCGACGGGTCCATCGACTGGCTCACCAGCCGGGCCGGGCACGCCGGCGAGACCGGGTACGACGAGTTCCTGGCGTCGGTGGACACCGTCGTACTCGGGCGCAACACGTACCAGCTGGCCTGTACGTTCGACAGCTGGCCGTACGACGGCAAGCAGGTCGAGGTCCTGAGCACCACACTCGACCCGAACGCCGACGACCGCATCCTCGTCCACCGCACCTTGGACGCCCTGGTCGAGACCCTCAACGACCGCGGCGCCCAACGCATCTACACCGACGGCGCCGCCACGATCCAGACGTTCCTGACCGCCGGCCTCCTCAACGAACTCACCATCACCACCGCCCCTGTCCTCCTAGGCGCCGGCATCCCCCTCTTCGGCCCCGTCCCCACCGACATCCCCCTGACCCACAACGCCACCCGAACCCTAAAAGCCGGCTTCACCCAATCCGACTACTCGGTTGTGCGCTGAGGCCCGGGGAAACAAATTTGCATATCGCGACGATTTCTATCCCCGCCACGACAGGTCACACCCCCGAGGCTCCGAACAACAGGGAAACTGGGGAGGATCTTCTGCCCTGATCGGGCAGGAATCCTCCCCACTCACCTCAGTTCCGCTTCACGCCACGCACGGCAACCACTCAGACGCCATGGCGGTGGAGAAGGCGCTCCCCAGCCGTCGGATCAGCGGTAGTTCAGTTGCTGGGCTACTTCGGTGGCCCAGTAGGTGAGGATGGTGTCGGCGCCGGCTCGGCGGATCGACGTGAGGGTTTCGAGGATGGCTTTGTCGCGGTCGATCCAGCCGTTGGCGGCGGCGGCTTCGACCATCGCGTACTCGCCGGAGATGTTGTACGCCGCGACCGGGACGTTCACGTGGTCGCGGACCTGGCGGATGATGTCGAGGTAGGCCAGCGCGGGCTTCACCATCACGATGTCGGCGCCCTCGGCGATGTCGAGGTCGACCTCGCGGATCGCGTCGCGGGCGTTCGCGTTGTCCTGCTGGTAGGTCTTGCGGTCACCGGTCAGCGACGAGTCGACGGCCTCCCGGAACGGGCCGAAGAACGCCGACGCGTACTTCACGGCGTACGCCAGGATCACCGTGTCGATGAATCCGGCGGCGTCCAGCGCCGTACGAACGACCCCGACCTGACCGTCCATCATCCCGGACGGACCGACGACGTGCGCGCCGGCGGTGGCCTGCGCGACACCCATCTCCGCGTAGAGCTTCAGCGTCGCGTCGTTGTCCACGTGCCCGGAGGAATCCAGTACGCCGCAGTGCCCGTGGGACGTGAACTCGTCCAGGCACAGGTCCGACATCACCAGCAACGCGTCGCCGGCCTCGGACACCGCGTCCCGGATCGCGACGTTCAGGATCCCGTCCGGGTCGATCGCACCGGACCCGACCTCGTCCTTGGACGTCGGTACGCCGAACAGCATCACCCCGCCGAGCCCGAGCTGCGCTGCCTCGGCGATCGCCTTCCGCGCCGTGTCCCGGGTGTGCTGTACGACGCCCGGCATCGACTTGATCGCGATCGGCTCGCGCGCGCCTTCCCGGACGAACATCGGCAGGATCAGCTGCCGCGGCTCCAGCGAGGTCTCCGCGACCAGCCTGCGCACCGCCTCCGACGACCTCAGCCGCCGCGGCCTCACTTCCGGGAATCCAGGCATATCAGCTCTTTCGACGAGAACCCGAGCGACGTTCGGACGGGCGGGTGACCGGCTCCCCGGCCTCCACCATGGTGTCACGCCGATCCGCACCGAACCGGGCGAGGGCGTCGGCCAGCTCCTCGACGGACGGCGACTCGGCCATCGCGTCGACCCGCAGGCCGTGCTCCTCCGCGGTCTTCAGCGTCGCCGGGCCGATCACGCCGATCACCGTCGACGCGTGCGGCTTGCCGGCGATGCCCACCAGGTTCCGCACCGTCGAGGACGAGGTGAACACGACCGCGTCGAACTTGCCGGACTTGATCGCCTCGCGGGTCGGCGCGGGCGGCGGAGCGGCCCGGACGGTCCGGTACGCCGTGACGTCGTCGACCTCCCAGCCGAGATCGGTCAGGCCCGCGACCAGGGTCTCGGTGGCGATGTCCGCACGCGGCAGGAACACCCGGTTGATCGGGTCCAGCACCTCGTCGAACGGCGGCCAGTCCTCGACCAGCCCGGCGGCGGACTGCTCACCGGACGGGATCAGGTCCGGACGGATGCCCCAGGCACCGATCGCCTCGGCGGTCTTGTCGCCGACCGCCGCGATCTTCAGCCCGGAGAACGCCCGCGCGTCCAGCCCGTACTCGTCGAACTTCTCCCGGACCGCCTTCACCGCGTTGACCGAGGTGAACGCGACCCACTCGTAGCGGCCCTCGACCAGACCGCGGATCGCCTTGTCCATCTGCTGCGGGTTGCGCGGCGGCTCGACCGAGATCGTCGGGACCTCTTCGGGCATCGCGCCGTACCGACGCAGCCGGTCCATCAGCGGGCCGGCCTGGTCCTTGGTCCGCGGGACCAGGATCCGCCAGCCGAACAGCGGCTTGGTCTCGAACCAGGACAGCGCCTCGCGCTGCTCGACGACCGCGCCGATCACGATCACGGCCTCGCCGGTCACCTTCGCTGCCCGCAGGTCGGTGACGATCGTCTCGAGCGTCCCGACCACACTGGTCTGCGAGGTCGTCGTACCGCAGACCGTCGCCGCGACCGGGGTCGACGCGTCGAAACCGGCCTCGACCAGCGCCCCGACGGTCTCCTTCAGCACCTCGGAGGCGTTCAGCAGGACCAGCGTCTGCTTCGGCTGCAGGCGGCTCAGGTCGAGCTTGTTCTCGGCGAGGTCGACGACGGTGACCTCGCGGTCGCCCTTCATGGTCAGCGGGATCCCGGCGTACGTCGGAACCGCGCTCACCTCGCTGACGCCCGGCACCACGTTGAACCCGATGCCCGCCTTCTTGCACGCGGCCGCCTCCTCGGCGCCGCTCGAGAAGGTGAACGGGTCGCCGGTCAGCAGCCGGACCACGTTCGCCGCGGACTTGGCCGTCTTCACCACCAGGCGGGCCCGGGCCGCGACCCGCAGCGCCCGGCTGCCCTCGGCGCCGGAGCCGTCCACGATCTCGACGCCCGGCCTGCAGTAGGTCAGGAACGCGTCGTGCTCGGGGCCTTCGACAACGACCGCGTCGGCGTTCGCGAGCACGTCGCGGCCCGCGAGCGTCAGCAGCGCCGGGTCACCGGGGCCGACGCCGACGAATGTCACATGGCCGAGCGGTTTGGTCTGCTTGGCGGTACTGGTCGCGGCCTTCTGAGGTACCGCGGTAGCGGCTGTCTTCGCGCTCACGTCTGCCTTCGCCCTCGTCGTTTTCCTGCTCGTCCTGTGGGCCGTGTTCTTGGCCGCAGTGGTCGTGCCCTGTGCCGGTGTCATGTTCGCTCCAGCAACTCGTTCGCCAGCGCCTTACCCAGAGACACCGGGTCGTCCACCGGCCCGTTCGCGGAGAGCCGCCGTACGCCGTCGTCCTGGCCGAGCGCGCCCCGCAGCCAGAGCTCGGGACCGTCCTCACCCTCGACCACTTCGGCAAGCGCGCCGACCGGAGCCGTGCACCCTGCCTCCAGCGTGGCCATCAGTTGCCGTTCCGCCGTCACCGCCACGCGGGTCGCCGGGTCCTCCAGCGGGGCCAGCGCAGCCAGTACGTCGGTGTCGTCCGCGCGGCACTCGATGCCCAGGGCACCTTGTCCCGGTGCGGGCAGCACCTGGATCGGGTCCAGGGTCTCGGTCACCTCGGCGAGCCGTCCCAGCCGGGACAAGCCTGCCCTCGCGAGCACCACGGCGTCCAACTTGCCGTCGGTGACCAAGCCGATCCGGGTGTCCACGTTGCCGCGGATCCCGGTGCACTCGACGCCGAGACCGAGCGCGTCGAGCTGCGCGACGCGCCGTGCGGCGCCGGTGCCGACCAGAGCGCCGTGCGGCAGTTCGCCGAGCGTCAGGCCGTCGCGGGCGACGAGGACGTCGCGCGGGTCCTCGCGGACCGGGATGGCGCCGAGCGTCAGACCGTCGAGCGGCGTGGTCGGCAGGTCCTTCAAGGAGTGCACGGCGATGTCGATCTCGTGGGCCAGCAGTGCGTCGCGCAGTGCGCTGACGAAGATGCCGGTGCCGCCGATCTGCTCGACCGGTGCGCGGTTGACGTCGCCGGTGGTCGTGATCAGGACGAGCTCGACCTCGTGACCGAGGGCGCGCAGCTGGTCGGCCACGATGGTCGACTGCGCGGTCGCCAGCTTGGAGCGGCGGGTGCCGAGCCGGATCATGCCTGCTCACCTCCGGTCGCCGTCGAGTCGGCGCGGGTGTTGCTCGTCTCGGCCGGCGTCTTCGCGGCCGTGACCGCATCCACGGCCGCCTGGTCGAGCGCGAACAGTTGCCGCAGCGCGTCGGCGTACGTCGGTCCGCCCGGATCGCCGCCGAGCTCCTTCACCCGGACGGTCGGGTTGTGCAGCACCTTGTCGACGACGCGACGGATGGTCCGCTCGACCTCGTGCCGCTCGTGCTCGTCGAGCTCGGGCAGCCGGCGCTCGAGACGGGCCAGCTCCGAGTCGACCAGCGAGCTCGCCATCGCCCGCAGCGCGACCACGGTCGGCGCCACCGAAGCGGCCCGGCGCGTCGCCTCGAACGAACCGGTCTCCTCGCCGACGATCCGGCGTACCTCGTCGATGTCGGCCTGGCTGCCGCCCGCCGTACCGATCAGGTCGGCCAGCGTGATCAGCGTGACGCCGGGGATCCGGGCTGCCTCAGGAGAAACGTCCCGCGGCAGCGCGATGTCGAGGACGCCGAGCGGCCGGCCGTCGGTCGCGTCGCGGATCGTCTCGGCGGTCAGTACGACGCCGCGCGCGCCGGTGCAGGACACGACCAGGTCAGCGTCGCGCAATGCTTCGGGCACATCCGCCAGGCGGATCGCCGTACCGCCGATCCGGTCGGTCAGCGCGACCGCGCGGTCGTAGTTGCGGTTGGCAATGGTTACGGTCTTCGCGCCGCCGTTGAGCAGGGTCTGGGCAGCCAGCGATGCCATCGAGCCGGCGCCGACGACCAGTGCCCGTCGACCCTCGAAGCCGCCCACCGCGTCCAGCCCGGCCGAGACGACCGAGCGGCCGGCCGAGTCGATCCCGGTTTCGGTGCGAGCCCGCTTGCCGACCCGCAACGCGTGCTGGAACAGGGCGTTCAGGTCGGTGCCGATGGTCTCCAGGTCCTGGCCGACGCGCAGCGTCTCCTTCACCTGGCCGAGGATCTGGCTCTCGCCGACGACCATCGAGTCCAGCCCGACCGCGACCTGGAACAGGTGCGCGACGGCGCCTTCCTCGAAGTGCACGTACAGGTGCTCGGCCAGATCCAGCAGCGGTACGCCGGTGACGTCGGACAGGATCGCTGTGACCTCGTCCATCCCGGCGTGGAACCGGTCGACGGTCGCGTAGACCTCGGTCCGGTTGCAGGTGGCAAGGACCGCGGACTCCGCGACGGCCGCGGAGTTCCGCACCGCCAGGGCCAGCTTGGTCGCCGCGTCCGCGTCGAGCGCGACCCGCTCCAGTACGTCGATGGCAGCGGAACGGTGACTGATGCCGACCACGAGGTAGCTCATGCGCCGACACCTCCCCCGACACTCGGGAGATCCGTCATACCGTTCATCGCTGGTAGTTCGGGCACCTGGGGAAGCGCCGCCTCTCCGGACTTTCGTTGTTCGTGGTACGCCAGGATCTGCAGCTCGATCGAGAGGTCCACCTTGCGGATGTCGACGCCGTCGGGCACGGACAGCACCACGGGCGCGAAGTTCAGGATGCTGGTCACGCCGGCGGCGACCAGTCGGTCGCAGACTTCCTGCGCGGGACCGGCGGGCGTGGTGATGACCCCGATCGAGACCCGGTCGGCCTCGACGATCTCCTCGAGCTGGGCGAAGTCGCGGACCTCCATGTCACCGATCCGCTCGCCGACCAGGTTGGGGTCGGCGTCGAGCAGGGCGACGATCCGGAAGCCGCGGGTGCCGAAGCCCGAGTAGTTCGCCAGCGCGTGGCCCAGGTTTCCGATCCCGACGATGACCACGGCCCAGTCCTGGGTGACGCCGATCTCGCGGGCGATCTGGTACCGCAGGTACTCCACGTCGTACCCGACGCCGCGGGTGCCGTAGGAGCCCAGGTAGGACAGGTCCTTGCGGAGCTTGGCCGAGTTGACGCCGGCCGCGGTCGCCAGGTCCTCGCTCGACGCGGTCGCGATGCCACTGTCCGAGAGCGCGGTCAGGGCCCGCAGGTAGACCGGCAAGCGCGCGACAGTCGCCTCGGGGATGCCGCGTTCGGTTCTCGTCGGCGGGCCGGGGCGACGGCTGCTGGCACGCGTCACAATTCTCCTGGGAGCGGTTGGTTCACCGCGGTCTGACGGCCGGCGGCTCTCTTACTCTAGGAGCTTGTGAACGTGAGAACAAAATCGGCGGAAGTGACCCCTACCTCATCAGGGCCTTTCGCAGTCTGGCGGGGTCGACCCGCCAGAAGTCGTGTTGCTTCCCGTCCACGAACGTGACCGGGATCTGTTCGCCGTACTGCGTGAACAGCCGGTCGTCCTGCGTGATGTCCACCTCGGACCAGTCCGCACCCGACTCGGCGCAGACCGCCCGGATGATCTCCCGCGCGTCGTCACAGAGGTGACAGCCGGGCTTCCCGTACATCACCACCCGGCTCATCGGTCCGCCTCCCGGAGCCGGCCCTTCGCGACCTTGCCGGTGACCGAGTGCGGCAGGTAGTCCACCACCTCGATCTCGACCGGGCACTTGAACCGCGCCAGCCGGCCCTCGGCGTACTCCCGGACCGCGGTCACGTCGACCGATGCGTCCGGCAACGGCACCACGAAGGCCTTGACCGCCTCGCCGGTCTCCTCGGACGGTACGCCGATGACCGCGGCCTCCCGTACGCCGGGAGCGGCGACCAGCACGTCCTCGACCTCGCTCGGGAAGACGTTGAACCCGGACACGATGACAAGCTCCCGCAGCCGGTCGACCAGGAACAGGTCGCCGTCCGGGTCCAGGAACCCGACGTCGCCGGTCCGGTACCAGCCCTCCGCGTCGGGGCCGTCCACACCGTCCGGCCAGTAGCCGGAGAACAGGTTGCCGCCCCGGATCAGGATCTCGCCGGGGTCGTCGCCCTCGACGTCCTCGCCCTGCTCGTCGGCGATCCGGACCTCGACGTTCGGCAGCGGGCGACCGACCGAGCCGGGCTTCGGCTCGGCCTCGCCCAGGGTCGTGGTGACACCCGGGGACGCCTCGGTCAGGCCGTATCCCTGGTGGACGTGCAGCCCGGCGGCCTGCTCGAAGCGGTCCGCGAGCGCGCGATCCAGCGTGGACGCGCCGGTCAGCACGACCTTGACGGTCTTCAGCGCCTCCCGCAGATCGGAGCGGGTCAGCAGCGCGTGCAGTGCGGGCGGAGCGAGCGGCAGCCGCGTCACGCCGTACCGGCCGACCAGACCGAGGGTCTCCTCGGGGTCGAACCGCTGCTCGACGACGAGCGCGGCGCCGGTGGCGACCGCCCAGCCGAGGACCGCGTTCAGACCGAACGCGTGGAACATCGGGAGCACCCCGAGCACCACGTCCTCGGGCCCCATCCGGTCCTCGCCGAGCTCGCTGAGGTTCCGCACGTTCGCCGCGAGGGCGCGATGGGTGAGCATCGCGGCGCGCGGATCTCCACTGGTTCCGGACGTGTAGAGCAGCACCGCGAGCGTCTCGGGATCCTTCGACGGAGGTAACGGAGCGTCACCCTGGAGCTCGTCGGGCGCCACCGTACGGACGCCCTCGAACCGGTCCGCGAGCCCCGGTCCGGCGATTGCCAGGCGGGCTCCGGAGTGTGCCGTGACGGCCGCCAGCTCAGGCTTGGTGAGCCCGGTGTTCAGCGGTACGGCGACCAGTCCGGCCCGGAGAATGCCCAGGTAGGACGTGACGAACTCGATGCTGTTGGCAACCAGGAGCAGCACCCGGTACCCAGGCACCAACCCGGCTGCGGCGAGCCCCTGCGCGGTCCGGTCGACGGCCTGGTCGAGCTCGCTCCAGGTCAGCCGCCGATCCCCGTCGACCAGCGCGGGACGCTCGCCATGACGTTGCGCTGTGTCACGAAGAATGTCCGCGAAATTCACGTTCACCAGGCGAGTCTGTCACGGCCGGGAGTCGCTCCGGGACCAACCGTCTTTCACAGAACGGTTGCAGCGGAGCGTAACCACCGATATACAGGTGACTTCGCGAGCGCGCTTCTGCTGAACCTCACACTGCAGAAACCCGCCCGCGGCGGGGACCTACATGCGCAATGCACCACCCCCCGACAGCAGGCTGCTCCGTATCGCGGAGGCAGGCCGCTGGCGCATTCGTGACCATCGGACCGGACGGAAGGCGGCACGCCCCAGCCTGTTGACAGCACGTATCTGAGCAGTAACGTTCAGTGCTGTCCCAGTCGCTGTGGCCATTCGCGGATGTGTCGAACGACGTGTCAGTTGAACGGGGAGAACACTTGACCACGCCGGAGCCAAGCCCGGACGGGATGAGACGTGCAGAGCTCGTCGATCGCGCCCAGGCCGGGGACGTCGGTGCCTTCGGTGAGCTGTACGACGAGTACTCGCTCACCGTCTATCGCTACATCTACGCACGGGTGTCGTCCTCGGCACTCGCCGAGGACCTGACCAGCGAGACCTTCGTCCGGGCGCTCCGCGCGCTGGACTCGTTCCGTTGGCAGGGCCGGGACTTCGGCGCCTGGCTGGTGACGATCGCCCGGAACCTGATCACCGACCACTACAAGTCGGGCCGGGTCCGGCTCGAGGTGGTCACCGACGAGATCGAGACCCACGACCGGCAGACCGAAGGCCCGGAGATCGACGTGCTGGCCGCGGCCACCGCCGAGGTACTCCGGGACGCGGTCGCCGGCCTGCCCGACGAGCAGCGCGACTGCCTGACGATGCGGTTCTTCGCCGGTCTGTCGATCGCCGAGACGGCCAAGGCGCTGGAGAAATCCGAGGGCGCCGTCAAGCAACTCCAACTAAGGGCCGTACGGCACTTGGCGAAGGTTATCCCCAAGGACTTGAGATGAGGCGGATGACAACGAACGTCTTTCGTAACCCGTCAGGGAGTTACCTCGTTTGCCTGGTGAGGACCTGTCGGTGACCCCGACTGGCCATTGAGGAGAACGAGAACTCATGAGTGACCTGCACAGGGCTCGAGCGCGCGCGGAGGCATTCGCGCACGCCGTCGATCACGGGCCCCGTCACTCCACGCGACTGGGCGACGACCCCGAGTTACTGGAAGCTGTGGAACTGGTCGGACGGCTGAGGACCGCCGGCGCAGTTGCACCGCGACCGGAGTTCAGTGCCGAGCTGCGGCACCGCCTGTTGGAGCAGGCGGCGGCGCGCGCGGCGACCACTGCGACTCCGTTGACGGTGCACACCGCACCAGACGACTCGGACGACCCGCCGGGTAGCGAGGACGTTGGCGCGTCCGTGACAGATATCCGTCGTCGCCAGGGCCGGAGGATCCGGCTCGTGGCCAGCACCGCCG
Organism: Kribbella soli; assembly: GCF_004331345.1. GTDB lineage: Bacteria > Actinomycetota > Actinomycetes > Propionibacteriales > Kribbellaceae > Kribbella > Kribbella soli. The sequence continues at coordinate 1,422,537 of NZ_SJJZ01000001.1, forward strand.
CGCTGGTGCTGCTCGGAGGTGGCATCGGTTCCGCTGCCGCCGCTCAGCAGGCCATGCCCGGCGACACGTTGTACGGAATGAAGCGCAGCATCGAGAACGTGGCGACCAACGTCGGAGTCGGCGACGACTCCCGCGGCCGGCGCGATCTCGAGCACGCGATGACCCGATTGTCCGAAGTCCAGGAGCTGGCCGGTAACGGCGGCTCGGTGGGCACGATCAACGCGACACTGGACGACTTCTCGGCACAGTCCCGCAAGGGCGTGTCCCGACTGGTCGCGTCGTACCAGCAGGACAACGACGAGAGTTCGATCACCGCGATCACGGCGTTCATCACCAGCGCCCGCCAGGCTTTGGTCGAGCTCGCGCCGAAACTCCCGCCGGAGTCGCTGAAGTCCGGGGTCGAGGCACTCGCCACGATCGAGCAGCTGGCGCAGCACACCTCGGCGGCATGCCCGAAGTGTGCGGCACCGAAGCCGTCTGGCTCGCCGAGCACCGGCACCAACAACAACCAGCCGAACCGCACCACCCCCGGCACCAGCCCCGAGTCGAGCAACCCGGTCAAGGCGTCGTCGAGCCCCAAGGCGTCGGCAACAACAGTTCCGACACCGGTCGACTCGACCACGCTGCAGCCGAGCACCGTGCCGACCAAGCTGCCGAACACGACCATCGTGGAGTCCACCGCTCCGCCTCCGACCAGCCTGAAGACGCCACCTGTGCCGTCGTCGTCAAACTCGCCGATTGCGACGCCCACCGTGCTGCCTTCACTGACCCCGACCACGCCGTCCTGGCCGTGGCCGTTCCCGACCACACCACTGATCAACCTGCCCGGAGTCATCCAAACCCTCTTCCCACCCTGGAAGTAGCAGGACCCCGAGCACCCCGCAGCCCCCGGCACAAGCAACAGGTGCCGGGGGCTGCGTCGTCCGCCCCTGGCACAAGCACCACGCGCCGGGGGGCTGCGTCGTCTCCCCCCGGCACAAGCACCACGCCCCGGGAGCTGAGTCATCCGCCCCTGGCCACATCACCTCCGGCCGGGCGCACCGCCTCCCGCTCCGCGGGCACCGCCTCCCCGCCCCGCGCACACCGCCGGCGTACTCCGCTCCCCGCCCCGCACCGTTTGCCCACCCCGCCGGCGTGCTGCATTCGAGGGGATATCCCCTCGTGTTGTGGGTTCTCCCCTCGTGTACCAACGAAGAACCCACAACAGGAGGGGATATCCCCTCTTCTGCTCCTACGGGTGGAACGGTAGTTGGGCCACGGGACCAGCGCGGAGCGGGAGGTGCTGCGCGGAGCGGGAGGTGCTGCGCGGAGCGGGAGGTGCTGCGCGGAGCGGGAGGTGGGTGAGGAACCGGGCGCGGGTGGGGCGTTAGAAGAAGACGCTGCGGCGTTGCATGAGGAGGGTGTAGAGGGTCTGCTGGATGGTTTCGCGGACCTGGTCGGTGACGTTGAAGACCAGCATCGGGTCGTCGGCGGCGCCGTCGGGGAAGTCGTCGGTGCGGATCGGTTCGCCGAACTCGATCAGCCACTTGGACGGCAGCGGGATCAGGCCGAGCGGCCCCAGCAGCGGGAAGAACGGCGTGATCGGGATGTACGGGACGCCCAGCAACCGCGCCAGCGACGCGATGTTGCCGACCAGCGGATAGATCTCCTCGGCGCCCACGATCGAGCACGGCACGATCGGTACGCCGGTCCGCATCGCCGCGCTGACGAACCCGCCGCGCCCGAAGCGCTGCAGCTTGTACCGCTCGGCGAACGGCTTCCCGAGCCCCTTGAAACCCTCCGGCCAGACACCGACCAGGTTTCCCTGCCGAAGCAGCCGCTCGGCGTCGTCGTTGTTCGCGAGCGTCGCACCGCCCTTGCGGGACAGTTCACCGACGAACGGCGTCTGGAACACCAGGTCCGCGGCGAGCGTGCGCAGCGGCCGGCCGGTGTGGTCCGCGACGACCACCTGGGTGACGAGCCCGTCGAGCGGCATGGTGCCGGAGTGGTTCGCGACGATCAGGGCGCTGCCGTCGGTCGGGATGTTCTCGATCCCGCGGACCTCGACCCGGAACCACTTCTCCACCATCGGACGCAGCATCGGCAGCAGCACCTGGTCGGTCAGGTCGGAGTCGTACCCGAACTCGTCGAGCTCGTACTCTCCGGTCAACCGCCGGCGCAGGAACGCCAGCCACTCGGCAACCCGCCGCTCCCCGTCCTCCCCGAACAGCCCTCGAACCGCCGTCTCGAGCCCCGCGAAGTCGAAAGCAGCAGGCGCCTCGGGCCCATCAACATCCGGTACGGCGCCAACCGGCTCGACCGGCGTCTCGCCAGCCCGCCGGCCCGCCGCAGAACGTTCGGCGCCGGTGTCTGCTCCCTCGTCGCCGCGGCCCTTCTTCTTCCCGCGACCGCCCGGTCCCGCGAGAGCGCGAGCCGCGGCCGAGGGCGTCGTACGACGTCCGCTCCCCCGGCCCGGTCGGCCGCCGGAACCGATCGGGATCACGTCCGCGTCAGCCACGCAACGCCCCCAGGCCCGCGGAGAGCAAGCTGGACACCCGGCTCATCGCGCCGGTCCCGAGCGATCGCCGGAAGTCGTCGAACGCCTCCGCGGTCGAGTACTTCGGCTCGAATCCGAACTCGGTCCGCATCCGCGTCGTGTCCACACCCCGACCGTAGGTCAGGAAGGTGATCTGGTCCGGTGAGAAGTCCGCCAGCCGGGCTCGCCGTACGGCGGCCGCGGTGCTGGACGCGGTGAACGAAGGCAGCCGCAGCGTCGGCCGCCCGAGGCGGCGGATCGCCTGGGACAGCGAGAGCACGCCGTCACCGGCCAGGTTGAAGGTCCCGGGGAGGTCGTTCACGGTCGCGTGGTGGATCGCCTCGACGCCGTCGTCCTCGTGCAGGAACTGCAGGCGGGCGTCGTACCCGAACACCGTCGGGACGACCGGCATCGCGAAGTAGCGCGTGATCGGGGAATCGGTCTTGGGACCGATCCAGTTCGCCATCCGGAGTGTGCTGACGCAGACGTCGGGGCGACGCCGGGCGAAGCCCCGCACGTAGCCCTCGACCTCGACCGCGTCCTTGCTCAGTCCGTGGTGATGGATCGCCCGCGGCGCCATCTCCTCGGTGAACATCGCCGGGTCCCGCGCGCCCGCGCCGTACACCGTGGTGGACGACTTCACCACCAGCTTGGCCACGCCGGGCGCCTTCTGGCAGGCGGCGAGCAGCTGCATGGTGCCGATGACGTTGATCTCCTTCATCGACGACCGGCCACCGGCGCTGCCGGGAGTGGCGACGACGCCGGTGTGGACGACCGTGTCCACGTCCTCAGCGGCGATCACCTTGGCGATCACCGGGTTACGAATATCGGCCCGGACGAACCGGACCCGCCCGAGCTCCGCACGCGGCGGAACCACATCGACACCGAGAACAGTGCCGATCGACGGGTCCTCAGCCAGTCTGCGGGCACAGCGAGCACCGGCGTCCCTCGAGACGCCGGTCACCATCACCACCTGTGCCACGAGCAACCCCCAGCCGGACCGGGCGCGGCAGAACGGACTACTTGCCGAGCTTGCGGCGCTGCACCCGCGTCTTCTTCAGCAGCTTGCGGTGCTTCTTCTTCGCCATACGCTTACGGCGCTTCTTGATTACGGAACCCACGTCGGACCATCCAAACTCAAAGAGAACGTCGGCAAAGCTTACCCGTAGGTCACTGTCCCGACCTAAAGGAGGCTGCACCAGTAGACTGGGACCCTACCTGGGGAGGCTGGATGCGGGCTCGGTACGACGGTCTGGCGCAGTGGTACGACGAACGATTCGTGGAGGATGCGGAGCCACACCAGCCCGGTCTGCTCGAGTTGCTCGGCCCCGGTTCCGGCCCTTGTCTGGACATCGGCTGCGGCACCGGACGGAACTTCGAGTCCATCAGGGCCAGCGGGCGCACCCCGGTCGGGCTGGACTTCTCGATCGATCAACTGCGCCGCGCTCGGATGCGCACCAGCGGCCCATTGCTGCACGGTGACGCGGCGGTCCTTCCGTTCGCCGACGCGTCCTTCGACACCGCGATCACGCTGTGGATCTCCACGGATGTGGACGACTTCGGCGCGGTCCTGTCGGAGGCGGCGCGGGTACTGCGGCCCGGCGGTGTGCTGGTCGCGTACGGCGTGCACCCGTGCTTCAACGGCCCGCATGTCGTCTATGAAGAGGACGGTCGCCGGACGGTGCACCCGACGTACCGTCAGTCGGGTTGGCACACCGACTCGCCGTGGTGGAGTGAGGACGGGATTCGCCGTCGGATCGGCATGTCCCACCTCACCCTGGCCGAGTACCTGAACGTCATCATCAGGAGCGGTCTGGTCACGGAGCGATTCGAAGAACCTGCAGGTCACGACATCCCCCACGCCTTGGCCTTCCGCGCCCGCCGCCCAGCCTGAGGTTGTCGGAGGTTCCTTTACCAGGCGAGGTGTTCCCAGGTGAACAGGGTCAGTTCGCGTCCTTTGTCCACCACCTGCTCCGGCGGCAGGTCGGTCAGGCGGTAGCCAGCCGCCTGCGCCACCGCGGAGCTCGCTGCGTTGTCCGGCTCGATCTCGAGAATCACCCGCGGCAGGCCGGCCGTTTCGTGCGCGTAGGCAGTCAACAGCTTCAGCGCCCGCGCTCCGAGACGCTGGCCGCGGTGCGCCGGTCCGATCGCATACCCGAGCGAACCCGTTGTGAGGTTGAGCATGACCTCGCCGAGTGGCTGCACACCGTCCGTGGTGATCGCCAACTGGAGCCTGTCCTTCGCCTGGCGCGCGTTCTCGACGTACTCCGTCGCGACGGCGAGGTCGAAGGGGGACTTCAGCGGCGTCCAGTACGCCACGTCTGGGTCGTCGAACAATTCGACCATCGCCGGCACGTCCGCCGGCTCCCAGGCGCGTAGCACCAGCCCGTCGGCGACCACTCGTGCTGTCATGCAGTCAGCATCTCAGGCAGCATCTCAGGCAGCTTTGCGGACGGCGACCGGGACGACCGGCTTGGTGAGGACGGCCAGGTGCGGCGTGGCGGTCTTCGTGGTGGTGCTCGCGTAGGCGGCGGGAGTGAAGGCGACGGCGGCCAGGCCGAGGGTCGCAATGGTGCCTACGGCAACGGTCTTGACGATTCGGATCGGCATCGGAAGCCTCCTTCAGGTTGGTGATTCCATCCTGATCGCGCGGTCTGCGACAGTCCTGCCAGATTCCTGGGAGTCGGCTGGGACTGCGAGGTAGCGTGGAGAAATGGCCTATGTGCTGTTTCTCGCTGGACTCGCCGTAGTGCTCGCGGGGCTGACCTGGTTCGCCTCGTGGGCGAGGCGCCACGGTCGCGGGTCCGGGATGGCCGGCGCTCTCGCGGCGTACGAAGAGGCGTACCGGACGACGGCACACCAGTCGCACCACGAGTTGCGGCAGCAGGCCGACCGGAAGTCCGAGAGCGGTTCTCCGGACGACCTTTAGCGCAGGTAGTCGGCGATCGGGCCGAGGGTGAGTAGACCGCTGCCGGCTGCGTGTTCGTTGGCTGCCGGCGCGAGCGCGGCTTGTGCCTTCGCCCGCAGCTCGGGGTCCTGTGTGTTGTGGGCGGTGAGGGCCCAGTACGCCTCGAACAGCAGGCCGGGCGGCGGATCCGGCGATCCGTGCACCCACGGGGCATGCGGGCCGTAGTCAGCGGTCGGGATCGGTTCGCCATGGCGTACGGCGTGCGCGGCCAACGCCAGCGGGAGGAGGCCGGCGCTTAGTCCGGGCATGCCCGCGTCGTCGAGCAGGGCGGCTGCGGCGCGATACGACTCGGGGGTGTCGTCGCGGAGGGCGGCGTACCAGCGGGTGAAGACGGCGACGAGCGGGAGCTCGTGCCGGGCGGCCAACGCGTCGGCGGCGGCGGCGTGCTCGTCGGCGGCGGTGTGGTCGGCTCGTGCGCAGGCGGATTGCAGTCGGATCAGGTGGCCGAGAACCTCGTAGGCAAAGAGGTTGTGGCGCTGCGAGAGCGTGACGAGTTCGGAGCCGATCGCGTCCCGTTCTGGCGCGAGGCCGGCGCGGTAGCAGGTCTGCATGAAGACGCCGTTCAACGTGAACGCCAGCAGCGCGGGATCGTCGAGGCCACGGGCGAGTTGCTCGGCCTCGAGCGCTGCCTCGCGTGCTCGTGGCGCACGGGAGCCTCGGGACTCGAGCGCGATCGTGGCGAGCAGTCGTGCACGGATACTCGCGTGGTCCTGGGTCGGCAGCACGCGCTCGGCGGCGGCCACGATGGCAGCCGCCTGCGCTTCGTCATCAGAGCGGGTCCAGATCGCCGGTACGTCGTACGCGCCGATCACGCGGGCGGTCAGGTCGGGATCCCCGAGCTCCTCCGCCGCGGCGATCGCCGCGAGCCGATGCCGACGAGCAGCCTCCAGCCCACCGCCGCCGGTAACCGCAAGATTGCGGAGCAGACCCACGGTCGACTCGATCCGAGCACGCGTCCCACCAACAGCACGGTCATAAGCCGCAGCCGCCTCCGCCCACACGTTCCCGCCCGACGTCAGGTGCGCGCCCGGGGTGGGATCGGCAGCCGGGGTGAGGTGCGTGGCCTGGTTGAGGATGTCGTTCTCCAAGCGGGTGAGTGCGGGGCCGGGGTCGAGGCCGAGCTGACCTGCCAGGGTTTCCCGGGCGCTACGTAGTACGGCGAGGGCGTCGCCTTGCCGCTCGCTCCGGTACAGGGCGAGGGACAGCAACCGCCAGGCGTCCTCGCGCCACGGATGCTCGGTGACATGTGCGTCGAGGTCCGGCACCGCCTCCGCCGCGAGACCCAACTCCAGGCGCGTCTCCGCGATCCGCTCCACCGCATGCAGTCGCAACTCGGTCAGTCGCGCACGCTCGGCCAGCGCCCACGGCTCGTCCACAAACTCGGCGTACGCCGGCCCACGCCACAACGCCAACCCAGCCAACAGCTCCGTCAACCGCTCCTCCGGCGGCAACCCAGAACCCGCCGGCCCACCTCCCAGACCCGACGCCCGCACGGCTGTCTCGAAGCGCCAGGCGTCGACGTTCGAAGTCTTCAAGGCGTAGCCGGGACCTGATGTCACCAACAGCTGCGCGGGTGTGCGCGGCGGCCGGTCCGGCTCGATCGCACGCCGGAGCGCGGCCACGAACGTCCGCAACGCACTCAGCGCACCGTCCGGTGGATCGGGCCACAGGTCGTCGACCAACACCCTCGCCGGCACGACCCGCCCTCGCGCCACGATCAGCCGAGCCAACACGGCCCGATGCCGCGGGCCCTTCAGCTCAACTGGCTGGCCCTCCCGAGCCACCACCGGCCCAAGTACCCCGAACTCCACTCGGTCACGGTAGCGCTCATCCAATGCTCATCCGGACCGGCGAGGCTGGGCGGCATGAAGATTGAGGGCTTTGAGTACCAGCGGGTGCCGGGTACGGATGGTGTTGTGCTGAATGTTGCCGTTGGCGGCTCGGGTGCTCCGGTGGTGTTGTTGCACGGGTTTCCGCAGACGCATCTGATGTGGCGGCGGGTCGCGGCTGAGCTGGCCGTGGATCACACCGTGATCTGTCCGGATCTTCGGGGCTACGGCGCGAGCGACAAGCCGGACGAGGGGTACTCGAAGCGGAGCATGGCTGCGGATGTTGTCGCGGTGGCGGATGCGTTGGGGCATTCGCAGTTCGCGTTGGTCGGGCACGATCGGGGTGCGTTGGTCGCGTTCCGTGCTGGTCTCGACCACCCGGACGTGGTCACGCACCTGATGTGCCTCGACGTACTGCCGACGCTCGACATGTGGGACGTGATGCACGGAACCAGCGCGGCCGTTGGATTCCACCTGTACCTGATGGCGCAGCCGGTCGGGTTGCCGGAGCGGATGATCGCCGCCAGCTCGGACGAGTTCTTCGGGTACTTCCTCGATCAGTGGGCAAGTGATCCCGCAACGATCCCGCCCGACGTCCGGGCGGCGTATCTGGAGGCCTGCCGGCACGCGGTGCCGTCGATCGTCGCGGACTACCGCGCCTCGGCGACCGTCGACGTCACCCACGACGAGGATGATCTTGCCCAGGGCAACAAGCTGCGAATGCCGGTGACGGTGATCCAGCAGGACTGGGGCTCCGCACTCGGCTTCGACGCCGCGGCCCGCTGGAAGCCCTGGGCACCCGATCTCCACCATCAAACCACCACCTCCGGACACTTCATGGCCGAACAAAACCCACCCGAGATCACCACCGCCATCCGCCAGCTCCTCACCCGCTGAACCCCGCCGACTCCCCCGCCGAGTCGTGAAAATCGGCTGGCCGAAAGAGCCACCATCCACGACTCGGCGAACCAGGCCAGAGCCAAACGCCACGACTCGACGACGCCCGCGGGGCAACGGCCGGGTTGGCGGGCGGACGCGGAGGACGTCCTCGGGCGGGCGGGCGCGGCCGGCGGGCGGGTGTGGTCAGGCGGCTAGGTAGGTGGTTGAGGCGGCCAGGGCTTGCAGGGCTTCGGGGAGGGAGGTGCTGACGAGTTGGCCGTCGCGTTTGACCGGCGTGCCTCCGACCAGGACTGTGTCGACGTTTCCCGGATGCGCTGCGGTCACCACGGTCGCGACCGGGTCGTGCAGGCCGCCGGCCAGGTTGACGTCCGTACTGCGGAGGAGCACGACGTCGGCCTTGTTGCCGACGGCGAGCGATCCCACGTCGAGTAACCCGAGTGCTCGGGCTCCGCCATGTGTCGCCAACTGCAGCACCTCCGCGGCCGTGAACGCCTGGTAGCCAAGGGAAAGCACCTCGTGCATCGCCCGGAACATGTCGCCGCCGGCCGTCGTCACGACATCGATCCCGAGGCTGAACGGAATCCCGGCCTCGCGGAGCCGGCCGGACAGCTGAGGACCCATCTGCATCCGCGCCTCGACCGTCGGCGTGACCGAAACGGCCGCGCCGGTCTCGGCGATCACCTTCAGCTCGGAGTCAGGCAGGTTGTTGCCGTGCACGTACAACGTGTTCGGCCGCGCCAGCCCGGCGTCCCGTAGCCGCGTGATCGGATCAGGTGTCTGCGGCGTACTGCTGACGTGGACGACCACCGGCACATCGAGCGAGTCGGCCAACTCCCAGTCCGCGCGGACCGTCTCGAACGGCGCGTACGCCGGCCCGATCGCCGCCACCGCCAACTCGAGCCGCTCGGACCGGCGCGCCATGATCCGGCGCATCTCCCCGGCATCGACCGCGGCACCGCCCAGCGGCGAGGGGCCATACCCGAAGACGGCCCGGATGCCGCTGCGTTCCAACGCGTCCAGCGCCGCGTCGGCCTGCGCCGGCGAACGCTGCACGTGGGAGTAGTCCTGGACCGTGGTGACGCCCGCGTCCAAGCACTCCAGCGCGCCGACAAGGTTGCCGGCCGCAACATCTTCCGGCCGGAACCTGGACCCGTAGGCGCCCAGCACACGCTCGAAGTACGCCCCGAGGTCCGCGTCGACGGTGATCCCGCGCAACGCGGTCTGCCACAGGTGCCGATGCGTGTCGACGAACCCGGGCAGCACGATCCGCTCCCGCGCGTCGATCACCTCGGCGTCCGCGGTCAGCCCGGCCCCGACCGCCGCGATCCGCCCGTCCTCGATCAGTACGTCGGTGTCGCGCCGTACGACGACCTCCGGGAAGGTGTCGATCACCGTCCCGCCCTTGAGCAACAACCTCACGTCGATCTCCCTCAGTAGAAAGCTTTACAGAAAGCTATCATCAAAGACAGATAGGCTGTCAACCGTGACCGACGACCCTGTGGACAGGCTGATCTCGTCCTGGGAGCACGAGCTGCCCGAGGTGCTCTATCCGACGAGCGAGCTGACGAAGCGGATCATGCTGCTGGCCGGCGAGCTGAACGCGGCGACGCGGCGGGTGCTGCGCGACCTGGAGCTGACCATGGCCGAGTTCGACGTGCTCGTCTCGCTGCGCCGGTCCGGTACGCCGTACCGCCAGAAGCCGTCGGACCTGGTCCGGAGCCTGCTGCTGTCGTCGGGCGGGACCAGCAACGTGACGAATCAGCTGGTCCGTCGCGGCCTGGCCGTTCGCGAGTCCGATCCGGACGACGGGCGCGGGACGCAGATCCGCCTGACTTCCGAGGGAATCAGCCTGGCGGAGCAGGCCGTGAAGGCGAGCTCGGCCGCCCACCACGAGCTGTGGGCCGGACTGCCGGACAAGACGGTCGCACAGGCCGCCCAGGCGCTACGGGCACTGAACAAGCGCTGAACAGGCACAGAACCGGCACAGAACCGGCCCTGGGCATGACGGAAGGGCCGGTCCTGATCGGATCCGGCCCCTCCGGCTTCTCGTGGTTATCCGGCCTGGAAGAAGGCGCCCTTGAGGTAGTCGTGCACGGCGTCCTCCGACACCCGGAACGAACGACCCACCCGCACCGCGGGCAGCTCACCGGAGTGCACCAACCGGTACACCGTCATCTTGGACACGCGCATGGCCGTGGCGACCTCCGCCACGGTCAGGAACTTCACCTCGGCGAGCGGCTGCTCACCACCGGACTTCTTTGATGCCATTTGCGCACCGCACTTCCAGCACGGATCGTGCGCCGGCTTCCCCTCCGGCACCTCCGTCCGTGCATGGGACGAGCGTAGTGGCTGTTGGTACGAATGGGAAAGAGGGGGACTCGTGTGACTCAGTAGCTCGGATCAAGACCTAACAAAGGGAAGCTGGCGTCGCGGGTGGCCTTGATGGCGCGGTCGAGCCAGGTGTCGGGGTTGTAGCCGCTCGACCAGTCGACGTACGACGCGTCGCGGCCGTCGGTCATGCGCACCGGCGCGACCCGGCCGAATCGCAGCTGGACCTGCTCACGCCAGGCCTCCGGCACCGGCGTGGCGGGGTCGATCGGATGGCCGGCGACGATCGCCAGCAGATGCGTCCAAGCCCGCGGTACGACGTCGATGATCGCGTACCCGCCGCCACCCGTGGCGACCCACTTCCCGCCGGCCACCTCGTGCGCGAGGTCGTGCAACGCCAGGTACGCCGCACGCTGCCCGTCGATCGTCTTCGTCAGGTGTGCCAGCGGATCCTCGACGTGCGAGTCGCACCCGTGCTGCGTGACCAGGATGCTCGGACGGAACGCCTTCACGACATCAGGGACGACCGCGTGGAACGCCCGCAGCCAGCCTGCATCCCCGGTCCCGGGCGGGAGCGCGACGTTGACCGACGTACCCTCGGCGCCCGGTCCGCCCGTCTCGCCGGCGCTCCCGGTACCAGGGAACAGCGTGGTCGGCGACTCGTGGAGGCTGACGGTCAGGACGCGCGGGTCGTTGTAGAAGACAGTCTGTACGCCGTCCCCGTGGTGAACGTCCACGTCGACGTACGCGACCCGCTCGGCGCCGTGGTCGAGCAGCCACTGGATCGCGATCGCCGGGTCGTTGTAGACGCAGAAACCGCTGGCCTGGTTGGGCATCGCGTGATGCAGGCCGCCGGCGACGTTCGCGGCGTGCAGGACGTCGCCCTCCCACACCGCACGGGCGGCCTCGACCGAGGCGCCGGCGATCCGCGCGGAGACCTCGTGCATGTGCGGGAAGCAGTACGTGTCCGACGTACCGAGTCCGTGCACGGGATCGGCGTCGTCGGGGTGCTCGCCCGCGCGCTTGACCGCGGCCACGTACTCGGCGGTGTGCACGGTCTCGAGCAGCGCGTCGTCGGCCGTCGGCGCGGGCACGACCTTGAGCTGGTCAAGGACCCCGAACTCCCGGGCGAGCTTGATCGTCAGCTCCACCCGGATCGGACTCATCGGGTGCCCACGGCCGAAGTCGTACGCCGTCAACCCGTCGTCGAACACCAGCAGCGCCTCACCACTCATGCCCTTGACCTTAACCTTCAGATCTTCGGAAGTGGTTTCCCGAAGTGAGTGCTCAGTCGGTAGGCGCCTCGCCGGGCATGGAAGACGGTCATGCCGACGACGCCCAGGGAGCCGGCGACCAACGCCGCGCCGGGATGGTCGCCAACCTGCGCCAGGGCGAGCAGGGCGCCCGCGATCGCGAACGCGGCCAGGCCGCCGACCGCGTTGTTGGTGGCCGAGTTGCCGGTCAGGTTCGGGTACTCGCGGGCGGTGATGCCGGCGACGAAGTGCGGGATGCCGTTGGTGCCCATCAGGCCGGCCAGGAAGGCCAGCACGATCGCCTGGATCATCGATGCTCCTCATTCGGTCTACATGTGTTGACTGAAAAGGTAGACCGATCCGAGGCATTGGGTCAACATGCGTAGACTGAGGGCGGTGACGACCAGGGTGGAACAGCGGCGGCGGACGGAGACCCGGATCCTGACCGCGGCCCGGCAACTGTTCGGTGAGCAGGGCTTCGACCGGACCACGATCCGGGCGATCGCGACCCGGGCCGGGAGCGATCCCGGGCTCGTGATGCGGTACTTCGGCTCGAAGGAGAAGCTGTTCGCGCAGGCGGCCGCGATCCCCGCGGACGGGCCGATCGAGGGCTCGCCGGAGCAGATCGCGGAGCAACTCGTCGCCGCGCTGACCGAGAAGCTTGCCGACGAGCCCGCCGCGGCACTCGCCGCACTCCGCGCGATGTTCACCCATCCGGAAGCAGCTGAAGAGGTGAGAGCCGCGATGACAGCGCAGCAGCGGCAGGTTGCGGCGCAGTTGTCCGGGGACGACGCGCTGGTGCGGTCCGGCGTGATCGGCGCGCTCACGCTCGGGCTGGTGATCTCGCGGCACCTGGTGCGGCTGGACGGCCTGGACGCGTCGCCCGAGGAGCTGATGGCAGTCGCCGGGCCATTGCTCGAGAAACTGGCGACCGGCTGACGAGAGGCCTGGGTACAAAACCGAACGGGCGGCGCGACACCCCTCCCAGGTCGCGCCGGCCCGTCAGTGGTCCAACAGTCGATTCATCGGTGGCGGACTGCAAAGCGTTACAGAATTTGCAGCGTCTGCCAGAAATGCCGCAATTTCTGGCCCGATAGTGCCGCCGGCCGACTGCGGACAGTGAGATCCGGACTTGCGAGTACGGGCGCAGGCGGCCAGAGTTCTCCGGTGAGGCAAATGAAACCGAACCGGCGGCAGATCTTTACGGTAGGAGCCGCGGCTGCGGCTGCCGCCACGGTCGCCGCCTCCACCGAAACCGCATCCGCCACCCCGGCGTCCACGACCTCGGCCGATTCCACGGAGTTCGCGGTGACGACGTCGTCGTCCACCGGACCGTACGGTTCCGGCGTCCTCGGCTCCTGGGCCGGCGCCCAACGCGCGATCTCCACGCCGGAACAGATCCAGCACACCCGCCAGGTCAACGGCGTCTTCATGTTCGGCGACAGCATCTCCGTCCAGGACGGCAAGTCGCTGGCGATCAGGCTCCAGGGCCGTGACGGCAGTCCGCTCGCCGTGCACAACTGGTCCAGCCGGCCCACGTCAGGCGCGGTCGACGCGCTGCAGCAGTGGGCGTCGACGTACGGCCTGCCGCGGCGAATCCTGATGGCGAGCGGGTCCAACGACATCTTCGACCCGCCGAAGTTCGCGGCCCAGGTCGCCCGGGCGGTCAGCATCGTCGGCCAGAACCGGACGCTGTACTGGGTCAACATCCAGGTCGTGCGCAAGAGCGTGACCTCGACCGTGCAGCTCGCCGATCAGCGCAACAGCTCGTGGCTCAACATGCAGCTGTACGACCAGCAGGAGAAGTACCCGAACCTGAAGATCATCCGCTGGGCCGAATGGCTCTGGGTCAAGCCGTACCGCCTGCTCAACTACCTGCGCGACGGCGTCCACCCGACGGTGCCGTTGGGCCAGGACGCCCGTAACGAGCTGATCGTCCAGTCGCTGGTATCCTGACGACGTGAACACGAACTTGCAGCTGTGGTGGGCCGCCTAGGGCGGTCCACCCGGCGTGTTCGCACGCAACCACGAGGGCCGTCTCGCCGAGGCGGCCTTTTTCATGTCCTCGGTGGGGCCACACACACCGAAAGGGCACCATCATGACCTCGCTTTCCGGCATCACCCCGTCCGGCCGTCTGACGCTGGGCAACCACCTCGGCGCGCTCCGCCGGTTCACCGACCCGGACGGGTTCTACTTCGTCGCGAACCTGCACGCGATGACGACCAGGCACGATCCCCGAAGACTCGCCACGCTGACCCGCGAGTTCGCGACGCTGATGCTCGCGGCCGGTGTCCCCGAAGGCACGGTCTTCGTCCAGTCCGACGTACCCACGCACGCGCAGCTCGCGTACCTGCTGGAGTGCACGTCGTACGTCGGTGAACTGTCCCGGATGATCCAGTACAAGGAGAAGGGCAACGGCCGCCCGATGACGCGGGCCTCGCTGTTCACGTACCCGTGCCTGATGGCCGCGGACATCCTGCTGTACGGCGCGGAACGGGTCCCGGTCGGCGGTGACCAGGACCAGCACGTCGAGCTGGCCCGGGACATCGCGATCCGGTTCAACCGCGAGTACGGCGAGACGTTCGTCGTACCGCAGCTCAACAAGGCGGCGCTGGCGACGCGGGTGAAGGACCTGGCGAACCCGACCGCGAAGATGAGCAAGTCGGACGCCGACGACGCGGTCGGGACGATCCGGCTGCTCGACCCGCCGGACGTGATCCGCCGGCAGATCATGCGCGCCGTGACGGACTCGGACACCGAGGTCCGGCACGACGAGGCGAACAAGCCGGGCATCACGAACCTGCTGGAGATCCTCGCGGCGTGCACCGACGGCGATCCGGTCGAGCTCGCGAAGTCCTACGCGTCGTACGGCGCACTGAAGCAGGACGTCGCGGACGCGGTCCTGGCCGTCATCGAGCCGCTGCAGAAGGAGTACGCGCGCCTCACGACCGACCCGGGAGCGATCGAGAACCTGCTCGCGCACGGACGCGACCGCGCGCTCGAGGCGAGCGCTCCCCGACTCCAGGCGGCGACCCGGGCCATGGGTTTGGCAGGATCTACTCCATGAAGATCCGCGCCGCCACGTTCAACATCCGCAACTCCTCCGCGCCCGACGGCGACAACGCCTGGCCGGTACGGCGGAAGGCGGCGGTGGCGGCGATCGAACAGCTGGACGCGGACGTGGTCGGGCTGCAGGAAGTGCTGCCCGACCAGCTCGAGTACCTGCGCTGGCGGTTCCCGAAGTACGAGATCGCCGGCGCCGGCCGGGACGACGGCATGAACGCGGGTGAACACGCGGCCGTCCTGGTCCGGCCCGGCGACTGGCGGGTCGAGCGGCAGGAGACGCGCTGGCTGTCCGACGACCCCGGCACGCCGGGATCGATCGGGTGGGACGCCGACCTGACCCGGGTCGCGACCCTGGTCTGGCTGCGGCACCGCAACGGTACGACGGTCGGCGTCGTCAACACGCACTACGACCACGCGGGCGAGGTCGCGCAACTGCAGTCGTCGCGGCTGATCGCGCGCTGGATCAGCGGATCGATCCCTTGGATCGTGATGGGCGACCTGAACGCGACGCCGGACTCTCCCCCGGTGAAGACGCTGGTGGATTCCGGTCTGCGGATCGCCGTACCGATCGACGCGGGCGGCAGCTGGCACGACTTCACCGGCGCCGTCGACGACGACCGCATCGACCACATCCTCGTCACCTCGACGTGGACCGTGACCGACGCGGCCGTCTCGCACTACCGTCCGGACGGGCGGGTGCCCAGCGACCATTGGCCTGTGGTCGCGACCCTAGATCTTCGCTAGAACTTCCTCACGCAGCCGTTCGAGCGCGTCGAACCGCCGGTCGCCGTCCCCGAGGAACGCGTCCGGCACCAGCAGTTCGTCGATCCCGGCCGCCGGGTACTGCGCCACCACGTCGAGCACCTCCTGCGCCGATCCCATGATCACGTGCGCACCCCGGCTCTCCAGTCGCTCCTTGCGCTCGATCGCCTCGGTGTCCCCCGGTACGACCACCTCCAGGAACGTCTGCGCGGAACGCCGTACCGTCTTCGGATCGCGCCCCACGCGCTCGCAGTGCTTCGCGAAGACCTCGCCCTTCTGCGCGGCCAGCTCCGGGCGTCCCCAGTGGTTCCACTCGTCGGCGTACTTCGCAACGATGCCGAGGGCAACCTTTTCGCCCGCGGCGCCGATCAGGATCGGGAGGTGGGCCGGCTTCGGCTCACAAGGAGCGTCGGTGAGCTGGTAGTACTTGCCGTCGAACGTCGTCCGCTCCTGGGTGAGCAGGCCCTTGATCACCTGACAGGCCTCCTCGAAACGCTTGAGGCGCGGACCGATCGGCGGCAGTTCGATGCCGTACGCCGCGTGCTCGTTGACCTGCCAGCCGGCGCCGATCCCGAGCACGAACCGGCCGTTCGCCATCTGGTCGATCGTCGCGGCCGCGTTCGCGACCACGGCCGGATGCCGGTACGTGTTCCCGAGCACCATCGAGCCGACCCGAACCCGCTCGGTCCGCGCGACGACCCCCGCGATCAGCGCCAGCACCTCGTTGACCGGGACGCTCAGGTCGTCCCCGTTCTGCATGAAATGGTCAGCTATCCACACGCCGTGCCATCCGGTCCGCTCGGCGTACTCAGCACCTTCGAGCACGCCCTGCCAGTTCCGGGAGGCCCCAGGCCACAAAGAAAAGTCCATGACGTGACCCTACGTTCGCCTGCCCCGACGTAGCCCGACCCCGAACGCACGCTTCCCGGAACATTTTCGTCACCGGCTGGCTTTTTTGTTCCGCAAAACCACCACCCACGGACCGGTCACAAGCGCCGGTTATCCCCTGGACGCGGCGGGGGTCGTGTTGGGCGGCGGGCGCGGTGGGTGGCCGGGGGTGGGCCGGTGAGGATGCGGTGGGGGTTATGGGGATTCTTGGGCTGCGAGGACGGCGTCTCCGTTCTGCTCTGCCCATTCTGTGAGCATGCGGACCGGGCCCATCAGGGTGCGGCCGAGGTCGGTCAGGTCGTACTCGACGCGGGGTGGGACGCCGCCGTGGTCGGCCCGCGTGACCAGGCCGTTCGCCTGCAGCCGGCGGAGCGTCTGGGTGAGGACCTTCTTCGAGATTCCGCCGATCAGCTCGATCAGCTCCGAGTGTCTGCGGGCGTGGTCGTTGAGGCCCCACAGCACGACCACGGCCCACTTGTCCGCGATCACCTCGACCGCGAGACGGGCCGGGCAATCGGCCAGGAAGACATCGCCAGGTTCTGCTCCGTGCACAGCGGTCAGGGTACCCAGAGGTTCCCACGGCGCTGTCTAGCGTCTGCTCCATGAACCTTCCCCAGAGCAGTCACCGGCTCTTCGACGAGCCCAAGGACGTCACGCTGATCACCATCGACCCGGACGGATCGCCGCACGCCGCGATGGTGTGGGTCGGGCGGGACGGGGACGACCTCCTGATCGGAGTCGAGGAGAAGCACCGCAAGACCCGGAACCTGCGCCGCGATCCACGGGTGACGCTGGTGGTGGAGGACGACCGTCCGAGCCCGCGGGGGCTGACGCAGTACCTGGTCGTGCGGGGTACGGCGACACTCGACGGTCCGGGAACTCCGCAATACAAGGTGTTGATGGACCGGTTGACGCGGAAGTACCTCGGCCGCGACGAGTTCCCGTTCGGCAACGAGCAGGTGTACGCCGGAGCGACGGTCGTGCGGGTTTCAGTCGAACGCGTTACCGGTGAAGGGCCGTGGGTCGTCAGATGACGATGTGCCAGCGGAGCAGGAAGGCGCCGATGGAGAGGACGACGTAGAGCAGGACGAGCAGGGTGCCGATGCCGGGGCGCGGGCGGTGGCGCTGGACCTTGACTTCGAGGGACTGCTCGCGCAGCGCCTCCATCACGGCGGCGACCTCGGCGGTGCGGTCCGTGGGGATGCCGTTGATCTCGTGCTCGTCCGGGCCGCGGGTGAGTACGACGTTGTCGTCGCCGACCTCGATCTTGCCGACGTCCTGCCAGGCGAGGCTGCGGATCAGCATGCTGGTGCGGGCCTTCAGGCCGCTCGGGAACAGTTCGACGCGGTACAGCACGACACCGCCAGCGACGCGGACGACCGACGCTCCGATGATCGTCAGCAGACCGACGGCGAGCATGTCGCGGGCGCCCATCCAGAGCCAGGAGTTCAACGCCGGTACGACGACGAACGGCAGCACGAACAGCGCCCAGGCCCACCACGGCGCCGGGTCCAGCGGCACTCGCCACGGGAGCGGCGGCACCTCGCGTTCCTCAAGCTGCGCAGGCGTGGTCGCCGGCTCGACCGAACCTTTACCCATGGGCGGACTCATATCCCTCGAACATGGCAGGAAACCTCGGCGCCCAACCATAACGCCACCCAAGCGACAGGTGTTACTCGGCGGCCAGGTCTCGCGAACGGTTGCGGGCGGCCTCGATCGCGGACAGGAACGCGGCGCGGACCTTGTGGTCCTCGAGTTCGCGCACCGCGGCAGCCGTCGTACCGCCCGGGGACGTCACGCGCTCCCGCAGTACGGTCGGGTGTTCGCCGGTCTCGCGCAGGAGCTTCGCGGATCCGACCACGGTCTGTACGACGAGTTCGGTCGCCGTACCGCGCGGCAGGCCCATGTGGACGCCGGCCTCGATCATCGCCTCGACGACGAAGAACAGGTACGCCGGACCGGAGCCGGAGATCGCGGTCACCGCGTCCTGCTGCTTCTCCGGCACCCGGATCACGCGACCGGTCGCGGCGAGAAGGCTCTCGGCGAGCTCGAGGTGGCTCTCGTCGCAGTGCGCGCCGCGGGAGATCGCTGCCATGCCCTCGTCGACCAGGGCGGGCGTGTTCGGCATGACACGGACGACGGCAACGCCTTCAGGCAGCCGCGACTCGACGAAGCTGGTGGTGATACCGGCCGCGAGCGAGACCACGGTCTGGGTCGGCTGCACGGCCGGGGCGATCTCGGCGAGCAGATCCGGCATGTCCTGCGGCTTCACCACCAGAACGAGCGTGTCCGCCTGCTTCGCCGCCTCCACGTTCGACACGACGTCGACGCCGTACCGCTCCCGCAGTTCGGTGGCACGTTCCTCCCGGCGCTCGGTGATCATGAGGTCCTCCGGTCGCCATCCGGCCCGAATCAGCCCGGACAGCAACGTCTCCCCCATCACTCCGGCCCCGAGAACGGCCACCTTTTTACTCATGTCCACAGGTTAGCCGGGTCGGCCGTGCCTACTTCTTGCTGATCAAGGAGCGGGCGAAGAACTGCAGGTTGGCGGGGCGTTCGGCGAGGCGTCGTACCAGGTAGCCGTACCAGTCCTCGCCGTACGGGATGTAGACGCGGACCGTGTGGCCCAGACCGGCCAGGCGGAGCTGCTCCTCGGGGCGGATACCGAACAGCATCTGGTACTCGTAGCTGCCCGGTTTGCGGTTCGCACGGTCGGCCAGCGCGCCCGCGATCGAGATCAGCCGCGGGTCGTGCGACGCGATCATCGGGTAGCCGTCGCCGTTCATCAGGACCTTCATCGCGCGGACGTAGCCCTTGTCGACCTGGCGCTTCTCCTGGAACGCGACCGACTCGGGCTCCTTGTACGCGCCCTTGCACAGGCGGACGCGGGAGCCGGCGTACGCGAGGTCGCGGCAGTCGGACTCGGTACGGCGGAGGTACGCCTGCAGGACCGCCCCCGTCTCCGGGAAGTCCTGGCGCAGCTCGCGGAGGATCCCCAGCGTGGAGTCGGTCGTGGTGTGGTCCTCCATGTCCAGCGTCACCGTCGTACCGGCGTTGCGGGCGGCGAGGCAGATGGTCCGCGCGTTCTCCAGCGCGACCTTCTCGCCGTCGCCCGGGAGCGCCTGGCCGACGGCGGACAGTTTGACCGAGACCTCGGCGTTCTTCGTGAGGCCGGCGGCGGAGAGCTTCCTCAGCAGATCCAGGTACGCGTTGGCGGTCGCGGAGGCCGCGGCCAGGTCGGTGACGTCCTCACCGAGGTGGTCGAGGGTGACGTTCAACCCGTTGCTGACCAGCTTCTCGGTGGCCAGCACGGCCTCCGGAGCGGTCTCACCGGCGACGAAGCGCGCGACGATGCCACTGGACACCGGCAGTGACGACACGGCCTTCTTCATCTGGGGGCTGCGGGACACGCCCAGCAGGATTCGCCGAAGCACTCCGTGTTCCTCCTCAACCCACCCATTGCCGACGGTGTCCATAGTCGCACCCCTGGTTGGGAGAGGATGCGGCATGCCCATCTTCAAGCGTCGCCGCCGGAACGCCGTGGAGGCCGACCCGATCGGCGCGTTCTGGTCCTGGTGGTCGAGCGCCGGCGCGACCAGCGTCGCCGACGCCGTCGCCCGCCGGGAGCCGACCGACGCGAACGCGGAACTGAACGAGCGGGTCGCCCGCATCCACCCGGACCTGGAGTGGGAGCTCGGCCCAGGGCTGCACGCCCAGCACGTGCTGATCGTCACCGCCGCCGGCAACCCGGCGCAGCGCGCGGTCGCTCGCCGCTGGCTGCGCGCCGCCCCGTTGTCCGATCAGACCTGGGAGTACGCCGATCTGCGGCGGCCCGGGCCCGCGGTGACGATCCAGTTCGAGGGGCTTCCGCCGGTCGCGGTCGACGAGTCGGTGGTGTCGATCGAGCCGGATTCGGCTTCGGTGCACGTCGGCGTACATCATCCTGTTTTCTCGTCGCTGTCGACGGACGTGCAGCGGCGGGTGACGTTCCTGATCCTCGATCTGGTGCTCGGCGAGGAGATGGTCGAGACGTGGGTCGGTGCCATCGACACGCTGCCCGCCGCGCCCGTCGACGCCGTACCGGTGATGGAGTTGCTGCCCGCGGTGGCTGGGTTCGCTGCTGAGCACACGTTGGAGGACGGTAGTCCGGCATGGAAGATGCTGGAGGGTACGCGCGACGGGCAGCGGGTGATCGCGACGGCTGAGTACCCGTTGCGGTCGATCCGGCGGCCGCATCTCGATACGCATGTCGCGGTGGCGATCCACTATCCCGTGGTGCGTGAGGACGGGCTGCCCGAGTCCGAGATGCTCGACGAGCTCCGGGCGTTCGAGGACCACCTCACCGACCGCCTGGGCGGCTCCGGCAACCTCCTCGCCCACGAGACCTCCGCCGGCACCCGCATCCTGCACTACTACACCGACGGCACCACCCCCGCCGACGCCCAACTCCAAGCCGCCACCACCGGCTGGCCACACGGCAAAGTAACCCTCACCACCACCCCCGACCCCGCCTGGCACAACGTCGCCCACCTCTCCGGCTGACGGGTGCAACCTGGGGCGTCGGGCATTTCGTCTAGAGGGGGAGATGGAGAGTGGAGGCTCGGATGGTGGAGCGGGACCGGGAGTTCGTCGAGTTCGTCGAAGGGGCGGGGGCTGCCCTGCGGCGGACGGCGTTTCTGGTGTCGGGGGATCGGCATCGGGCGGACGACGTCGTCCAGGACGCGCTGTACAAGCTGTACCTGGCCTGGCCGAAAGTACGGCGGGTGAGCAACCCGTTCGCCTACGCGCGCCGGATGGTGGTGAACGCGGCGTACGACGGGAAACGCCGGCCGTGGCGGCGGGAGGTGACGATCGCCGACGTACCGGACCAGGCCGGGTACGACGACTTCGCGGCGGGGCATGCCGAACGGGACGAGGTGCTGGCCGCACTTCAAGCGCTCGGGCCGCGGCAACGGGCGTGCGTCGTACTGCGGTACTACGAGGACCTGTCCGTCGAGCAGACCGCGGAGATCCTCGGCTGTTCCACGGGCACCGTGAAGAGCCAGGCGGCACGTGGCCTCGACACTCTCCGACGAGCCATTGACCAGCGGCGGGCGAGCCGGGCGCTGTGAAGGAGAACGAGATGGAAGACGTACAAGAGGTCAGCGCCGAACTCCACCGACTCGCCGAGTCGGAGGGGATGGACCCGCTGGACACGACCCGGGTGCTGGAGCGCGGCCGCCGCGGAAGGCGGCGCCGGAAACTGATCGGCGCGGGCGGGGCGGTCGCCGGTGTCGCGGTGATCGCACTCGGCGCGAGCCTGCTGCCCAACCTGAGTTCGGCCGGCAACCAGCCCGGTGTTGCGGGCGATCAGACCGCGAACTCGCAGTTCGGCCCCGTACCGGGTATCCCGCGCGGCGAGGCGTCCGCGGACCAGCGGATCACGCGCGCGGAGGCTGAGCGCCGCTGTGCCCTGCGGAACCCGGAGGAGACCCGAAAGCTCGCGGGCACGGGTACGGCGAGGTCGGGACATATGACGATGTACGAGTTCAAGGAGGGCGCGAGCGGCATCACCTGCCTCATCCCCGGTGGCGACAAGCCGTCGGCGGAGCTGGTCGCGGCGGCGGCGAGGGACCCGCTCCCGAAGAGCACCGCGGACAAGCTGCGGAACTGTTCCGTGCTGGCCTGGGTCGACGTGACGGGCTGGCAGGTCGTGGCCTCGGACGAGTCGAAGGCGCTCGGAAAGGCCGAATTGGTCGCGATCTCCCCCACGGGACACAAGGTCATGGACTGCGGACTGTTCAGGGACAAGGCCTTGGGGGGCGAGTACGAAGGGAGCGCGACGTTCGCGACGCTCACCAGCCTCAGCGGTGACGACCCGGTGCTCAACCCGGCGGACAAGTCGTCCCGTGCCGACATGTACGTGGCCGGCGGCGGTGGCGGGGGCTGTACGGCGGGTACCTGCACGGAGTACTCGATGACCGGCTGGGGCCGGGTCTCCTCCAAGGCCGCGGTCACGGTCCGGCTGCGGATCGGGAAGGGACCGGTCTACCAGGTCCCGGTCGGCGAAGGCGGCTGGTTCGCCTTCACCTGGAAGACCAAGTCCGTGTACAAGCTGAAGGACCAGGCGAAGGTCGCGGCGTACGACCGGGCCGGAAAGATCGTCAAGGTCTTCCAGTAACGACGATCGTTATCAACCAAAGGGCTGCGCCGTTGGTCTCACCCATCGAACTTCTAAGGGGGAGACAATGGGGAGACTGCGCACAACTTTGACCGTGCTCGCGGCGGCCGGCCTGGCCGCCGCGGGCGCGACCACCGTCACCACGGCAACCGCGAGCCCAACCGGTACGACGGCAGCCTGCGGACTGAACCTGGGCTCGGTGACGGCCGGCGGTGACCAGACACTGCAACGCCTGACGGCATCGACCCCGCCGGCCGCCGGCCCGCGGAGCGTCGTACCGAATGTGTACTCCGACGGCGCGGTCCGGATGATCGGGTCGCTCGTCAACGAGGCGACAGCGACCGGCAGTTCCCGGCACGGGCGGGTCGTGCTCGGGGACACGATGTACCAGCACTGGCTCGAGCTCGACAAGGCCGGCAAGGTGACCTCGTCGGAGCTGGCCCGGATCGGCGGCGGGTGGAGCAAGTTCGTCGACCACGAGACGTCGGTGTTCAACGACAGCCCGACGCATCCGCGGACCTACGAGTACGCACTGCGTGCGGACGGCGTGCTGTTCCGGTGGGTCGTCGGCGACGTCGGCAGCTGGAAGCCGTACGGATCGGCGCCCGGGTTCGCGTCGGTCAAGTCGATGACGCTGATCAGCAAGGCCGCGGCGTACGACACGTTCCTCGCGAACACCCGCGGCGGCGCGCTCTACACCATCCGGATCCCGGTCAACACCCAGATGCGGCCGATCGTCACCAAGGTGCGGTCCGCGACCTGGCAGGGGTTCGAGTCGCTGGTCGCCGGCCAGTGCGGCAACTACGGGACCGTTGTCGTCGGCATCGACAAGGACACCAAGTCGGCGTACCTGTACACCTTCGGGCACGCGGACGGCGCCAAGACGTCGATCACCGGTCACGGCAAGGTGCCCGGAACCTTCGCCGATCCCAGCTACTTCCGCTGGGCCCCACCGGTGAAGTCCGACTGGCTGTTCGGCGAGTGAAAGATCCGGCGCGCGCCCACCACGGCGCGCGCCGGATCCCTTGTGCGGTACGCCGTTTGCCCGGCTGACTGTAGCGGCGAGCAGCTGTGACCTCGGCGATCAGTAGGGTGCTCCGCATGCCCGAGCAAGTGATGTCCGCCGCCGAACGCGCAGAGTTCATCGAGCGCATCGATCGTGCGCTGCCCGGCGGTGTGGTCGAGAGACTGGCTTCCGACGCCACGCAGCGGTTCGGCGACCGCCAGCCCGAGTTCGTCGACCGGTTGAATGCCGCCCGTCCTGGCCAACGGCTCGAGGCCGTGGCGGATGCGATCGTGGAGAACGCCGCACAACGGGCCACTGCGAACGGGATGCAGTACGTCCCCGACGAGGTCGGCAGGTCGGCCGAGGTGGAGTTCACCAGTCTCGAGATGGCTCGAAGTCTGCGGCAAGCAGCGGAACTCGGTCCGGACGTTGAGACTCGGGACGCCCGGTACTTCGCCGACCGGGCGCTGACTGCGGGCGACATCGCAACGATCGGGATCCAGATCCACGACTTCCGCGGCGGCCTGGACAGCTCTGGCCAACTCCCCGGGCCGCAGCTGCCCGAGCCCAGCGACCCCGCCCCGGACTGGCTCCAAGACAGAGTGGAGCGTCTCGCGCAGGAGTACGGCGGGGTGCTGGCCGACCATCGCGATCGCCACTCGGGACTGCTGGAAGCCCGCCGGATCTCCGGCATCGATGTGGTCCGATCGCCGTCCGAGGCACAGACCGCGCAGAGCACGAGCAGTGACAGCGCGAGGTCGGCAGCTCGCGCCGGCGAGACTCGACGCACCAGCCCTGAACGAGGCTGAGTTTCATGCGGTACGGCGTTTGAGGGTTGCTGCGCCCAGTCCTAGCGCCGCGAGGATGAAGCCCAATACGACCAGTGTGTCGCCGCCTGTGCCGGTGGTGAATCCGTTGCCGTTGGCAACCCCTATGACTGCGTCCACCGCGTAGGACAACGGGAGTACGTCGCTCAGCGCGTGCAGGACCGTGGGGAGTTGATCGCGCGGGACGAGCAGCCCGCACAGCAGGATCTGCGGGATCATCACGGCCGGCATCATCTGCACGGCCTGGAACTCGGTCGCCGCGAACGCGCTCGCGAACAGCCCCAGCGCCGTACCGAGCACGCCGTCGAGGACCGCGACCACGCCGAGCTGCCAGGCGGCGCCCTGGATGTCCAGATCCAAGAGATACAAGGCGATCGAAACCACAACGAGCGCCTGGACGACGGCGATCAGGGCGAACGCGAGCGCGTACCCGAGCAGGAAGTCCAGCTTTCCCATCGGCATCGTGAACAGCCGCGACAGCGTCCCGCTCGACCGCTCGCGCAACGTCGCGACCGACGTGACGACGAACATGATGATCGACGGGAACACCGCGAGCAGTGGACCGCCGACCCGGTCGAAGACCATCGGGGAATCGGTGAACATCCACCACATCAGGCTGACCAGCAGCGCCGGCAGCAAGATCAGCATCGCCACCGTCCGGTGGTCCCGCCGAAGCTGGGCCAGGACTCGGGCGGCTACGGCAAACGTCACACGCGGTGTCATCGCGCACCAGCCTTCCGGTCGATCAGGGTGAGGAACGCCTGCTCGATATCGCTGGTCCCCGCCGACAGGAGCAGGTCCTGGGGCGTGTCGTCGGCGAGCAGTTCGCCGTCGCGCATCAGCAGGAGGCGGTCGCACCGCGAGGCCTCGTCCATGACGTGACTCGACACGAGCAGCGTCGCGCCGGCGTCGGCGAGCTGGTGGAAGAGGTTCCACAGATCGCGGCGCAGAACGGGATCCAGGCCGACCGTTGGTTCGTCCAACACCAGGAGTTCCGGGCTGCCGAGCAGTGCGGCCGCCAAGGAAGCGCGTGATCGTTGGCCGCCGGACAGTTGGTCGACGCGGGCGTCCGCGTGCGACGTGAGATCGACCGCCTCGACGACCCGTTCCACATCGGACGACGGGACCCCGAGGACCGCCGCGAAGAAGCGCAGGTTCTCGGTGACGGTCAGATCGCCGTACACACTGGGCTCCTGCGTCACGTAGCCGATCCGGCCGCGCAGCTTCGGCGCACCGGCCGGCAGCCCGAGGACCGAGACGTCGCCGGTCACCCGCGCCTGCAGGCCGACGATCGCGCGGATCAGCGTCGTCTTGCCACAGCCGGACGGCCCGAGCAGCCCGGTCACCGACCCCGCCCGGAGGTCGAACCCGACCCCGTGCAAAACCTCCCGGTCGCCCCGCACCACGACGACGTCACGGCAGCTCACCGCGTTTTTCATCATATGATGAATTTAGCGGGCACGACGGACCTTGGCAACAGCTAAGGACAGGAGGTAGTCCACGATCTCGGCCTGCTCGCGAGGACGCCCCGCGGGCAAGCTCCGCCCCGGAGGCACTACCTCCTGTCGTTAGACGATGCCGTAGCCCGTGTCCTCGCTCAGCTCACCCAGCGACGGGTCGCCATAGGTTTCCCGCAGTGCGGCGAACCTCAATACCTTGTCCGCGCCGAACCGGCGTACCTCGGTGGCGTAGGTCTCTCCGGTGAGGAAGACCGGTGGGAGCCGCTTGCTGTGGAACTTGTCGGCGTACATGACCAGTTCCTCTTCCGGAGTCCGCGGGAGGTAGTCGTCGACCGGGATCGGCAACGCCTGGCGCACCACGTCGTCGCGGGTGATCCCGACACCTGTGTGACACGACGCGAACCGGCAGAGCTCGACCGGGAAGCCGAGGGACGCCAGTAGTTCGTGCCCCAGTACGCCGTGCCGCACGTACGCCGTCGACTCCAGGCGATACACCCCGATGTCGTGGAGCAGCGCGCCCGCACGCACCAGGTCGGTATCGACGTCCAGACCGGCGAAGAACTGTTCGGCGATCGAGCACACCAGCCGGCAGTGCTCGTGGACGAGCTCGAACGCTTCGCGACTCGGTGCGTACTCCCGGTGCAACGCGAGGATCTCGCCGTCGGTCGGGATCTCCATCAACCGGTCAGGTGCAGCTGGAGAACCGGCGCCAACCGGTCGATCAACGTCTCGATGTCGATGGACGCGATCGGCTCGAGCCCGACCAGGTACCGGACGATCGCGGTGCCGACGAGTTGCGTGGCGACCAGGCCGACCCGCAGCTGCGCATCGGGTACGTCGAGTACCTGGGCGACCGGCTGGATGATCATCTGGGTGATGCCTTCGCGCATCATCCGTGCCACCTCGTCGCTGGTGACGACGCTGCGGAACAGCGCCTTCATCCGCTGCTGCCCGTCCGGCGACTCCCAGACACCGAGGAACACGGTCGCGATCCGGCGCCCGATCTCGTCGCGCGGCCCGTCGACGATCTGTGCGGCGATCCGGCGCGGGTCGACCGGGATCGCCATCGCCTCGATGAACAGCTCGTCCTTGCTGTCGAAGTAGTGGTGCACGAGCGCCGCGTCGACACCGGCCTGGCGTGCGACGGCGCGGATCGACGTGGCCGCGAACCCCTTGTCCGCAAAGGATTCCCGGGCGGCCTGCACGATCTCGCCCCGGGTATCCGGTCCGCCTGGACGGCGTCCCGGCGTACGACCGGTAGCTGTCACGGAGTCAGCTCCGAGATCTCACCTTCCGGGGTGACGGCGAACGACGTACGCCGGGACCGGGAGGCTCCAGGCCGGACGAAGTGCTTGCGGGTGAACTCCAGCGACTCGACCAGGTCGACCTCACGCTCGGACCGGCTGGTCGCGCGGCGGGTGTTGATCTCGATGATGATGTGGCCGCGGAAGTCCTGCTTCGCGAGGACGGCCAGCAGGTCCGCGGCGCGTTGCGTGCCGCGACCCGGGACCAGGTGCTCGTCCTTCGCGGAGCCGGTGCCGTCGGTCAGGTGCACGTGGGTCAGGCTCTTGCCCATCGTCGCGGCCAGCTCGACGCAGTCCTGCTCGGCGGTGGACGCGTGCGACAGGTCGAGGGTGGTGTGCGCGTACTCCTGCTCGGTCGGATCCCAGCTCGGCGCGTACGCCTGCAGGTCGCGGCCGGGTGCGCGCCACGGGTACATGTTCTCCACCGCGAGCGTCACGCCCGTCTGGGCCTCCAGCCGGGCGATCCCCTCGACGAACCCGCGCGCATAGTCCCGCTGCCAGCGGAACGGCGGGTGTACGACGACCACGTCGGCGCCGAGCTCCTTCGCGGCCTCGGCACTGCGCTCGAGCTTGCTCCACGGATCGGTCCCCCAGACGCGCTGCATGATCAGCAGGGTCGGTGCGTGGATCGCGAGCACCGGCAACTGGTGGTAGTCGATCAGCCGCTGGATCGCGTCGATCTGGGTGCTCAGCGGATCGATCCCGACCATCACCTCGACACCGTCGTACCCGAGCCGGGCGGCCAGCTCGAAGCCGCTGGCGGTGGACTCCGGATAGACAGAGGCGGTGGACAGGCCGATCTTGGCGGTCGTACGGGGGTTCATTCGTTCACCGGGGTTGCAGCTGGTCGAGCCGGGACAGGATGACGCCTTCGCGCAGGGCCCACGGGCAGACCTCGAGCGCGGGCAGGTCGAAGAGGTCCATCACGGCGTCGGCGACCAGCGCGCCGGCGGTCAGCTGGGACGCGCGACCGGGCGAGACCCCGGGCAGGGCGGCCCGCTCGGCGGCGGTCATCTTGGTCAGCTTCGGGATCCACTCGTTCAGGTCGTCGCGGTTCAGCGTGCGCGGCACGTACGGTCCGTCGGCGGACGGGGCAGCGCCGGCGATCCGGGCCAGCGAACGGAACGTCTTGCTGGTGGCAACCGAACGCTGCGGCTTACCGGCCCGCAGTATCGGACCGGCGACCGCGGCCAGCTCCATCCGGATCCGGCGACGCAGCGCCCGGACCTCGTCCTTGTTCGGCGGGTCCGCGGTCAGCCCCTCACGGGTCAGCCGGCCCGCGCCGAGCTGGACCGACTCCGCCACGGTCGGCTGCTCGTCCGACC
Source organism: Kribbella soli (assembly GCF_004331345.1). GTDB lineage: Bacteria > Actinomycetota > Actinomycetes > Propionibacteriales > Kribbellaceae > Kribbella > Kribbella soli. Next base: position 1,451,129 of record NZ_SJJZ01000001.1, read on the forward strand.
CGGCCGCGATCTCCAGCGAGCCGCCGCCGATGTCGAACACCGCCAGGCGCCCGGAGGACCAGCCGAACCACCGCCGGACCGCCAGGAAGGTCAGCCGGGCCTCGGCCTCGCCGCTCAGCACCTCCAGGTCCACGCCGGTCTCGTCGCGGACCCGGCCCAGGACCTTCTCGCCGTTCGGCGCCTCGCGGAGCGCCGAGGTGGCGAACGCGAGCACCGATTCGCAGCCCTTGTCCTCGGCCAGCTCGACGGCTTGCTTGGTGAAATCGACCAGCCCGTCGGCACCGGACTGGTCGATATTGCCGTCCTCGTCCAGGTGCTCGGCCAGTCGCAGCTCGATCTTGTGCGAGTACGCCGGCAGCGGCGCGGCACCGCGATGCGCGTCCACCACGAGCAGATGGACGGTGTTGGATCCCACGTCGAGTACGCCGAGCCGCATACCCTCACGCTACTGGACAACCGGAGTAAGAGGCGTCTGAGGACTCTGCGCCGTAGCGAGCAGGTGCTCGGCGGAGTGCCTCGGTGTGCTGGAGGGAAGGCCTCGATGTGGTTTCATCGTGGCCTTTCCTCCAGTGCGGCGAGGTGCCCGCCGAGTGCCGCGCAGTAGGCGCAGAGTCCTCAGACGCCTCTTTGCGAGTCTTCCGAGTCTTCGTTCACCGATCACGGGTTCCTGCGCGTACGCTTTCCGGGTGCCTGAGGTTTCTCTCGATTTCCCCCGTGCCTGGGTCGAGTTCACCGACCCCGCCGACGCCGACCAGGTCTTCCGCTGCGACCTGACCTGGCTGACGTCCAACTGGTCCTGCATCTTCGGCGGTGGTTGCCAGGGGATCTACAAGGGCCGCCCGAACGACGGCTGCTGCACTCTCGGTGCGCACTTCTCCGACGCCGACGACGAGAAGCGGGTCAAGAAGTACGTCAAGGAGCTCGGCAAGGACGACTGGCAGTACCGCAAGGAAGGCCGGAGCAACGGCTGGGTCGAGACCGACGACGAGGGCGAGCGCAAGACCCGGGTCTGGGAGGGTGCGTGCATCTTCCTGAACCGGCCGGGGTTCGAGGGCGGCGCCGGGTGCGCGCTGCACGGGCTGGCGCTGAAGCGCGGCGTACATTTCGTCGAGACCAAGCCGGACGTGTGCTGGCAGCTGCCGATCCGGCGGACCTTCCGCGAGGTGGAGCGGCCGGACGGGACGTCGTACACCGAGGTCGGGATCGGGGAGTACGACCGGCGCGGCTGGGGACCGGGCGGGCACGACCTGGACTGGTACTGCACGGGTAACACCGAGGCGCATATCGCGGTCGAGCCGGTGTTCGAGTCCAGCAAGGTCGAGCTACAGACGCTGATGGGTCTCAAGGCGTACGACGTACTCGCCGACCTGTGCCGTCAGCGCCTGGAAGCCGCGCGGCCGCTGCTGCCGCATCCCGCCTCTAAGTAGCGATCTTGCCGTTGTCGACGAGCCAGCTGATGCCGGACAGGGCTGCCTCGAACGCGGAGTAGCGCGGACGGAAGTCGAGCAGTCTGGCGGCCTTCTCCATCGAGCAGTGCGGGCTGTGCTCGACGTGGTCCCAGGTGGCGGCCGCGTCCTGCTTGGACAACCGTTCCTGCAGCTGGCCGATCGGGAGGAAGCCGAGTCGGCTCTGCCGGCCGAACCAGTCGGCGACTGCATGGGCGTACCCGCGCAGGGTGATCGCGTCACTCGCCACCGCGTGGAAGCTCTCGCCGATCGCGGTCGAGCGACTCGCGATCGCGGCCAGGAACACGCCCGCGACGTCGTCGGCATGGACCGGGTTGAGCGTCTCCAGGCCGAGGTTCGGCAGCAGGACGTCAGCACCCTTGGCAAGCTTCTCGTAGACGCCGAGGTCGAAGTTGCCGGCCGGGTTGACCGGCGTCCAGCCGGGGCCGCAGATGTGACCGGGGTGGACGATCGTGACCGGGAAGCCGTCGCGGCGGGCCTTGGTGAGCAGGTAGGCCTCGATCGCGGCCTTCTGCTTGCCGTAGTCGCCGAACGGCTTGCGCGGCGCGTCCTCACGGGTCGGGACGCTCACGCTCGGGCCGTGGACCCAGATCGTGCCACAGTGCAGCAGGTGCTGGATCTTCCCTTCGACCGCCTCGGTGAGCTGCCGGGCGCTGTCCTCGGTGAAACAGATCAGGTCGATGACGACGTCCGGGTTCAGGTCCGCGACCCGTCGGCCGAAGGTCCCCGCGGCATCTTCCGCGGCCCGGTCGACCTGGACGAACTCCACGTCCTTCCAGGTTCCGTCCGAGTGGTACGGCGTACGCTCGCCGCGGCTCAGCACCGTGACGTCGTGTCCGAGCCGGATCAGCCGCGGGACGAGATAGGTTCCGATGTGACCGGTACCGCCGATGACGACTGTGCGCATACCCGTGAGCGTAGGGCACGTCTCCCGATGCCACGCCGTAGCGAGGAGGTGCCGTGCCGAGTGCCGCGCAGTAGGCGTGGGATCGGGAGACGTGCCCTGGGTCCGACACACCCTGGGGGCCGCGAGTGTCGGTGGAGGGCGTAAGAATGGCTGGCATGCGTTTGGATCATCTGTCGTACGCGTGCGGGCCTGATGGGTGCCGGGCGACCGTCGAGCGGCTGTCGGCAGCGCTCGGCGCGGAGTTCGTCGACGGTGGGGTGCATCCGCGTTTCGGCACGGTGAACCACATCCTCCCGCTGGAGAACGATCGGTATATCGAGGTGGTCGACGTGCTCGACCACCCGGCGTCGGACAAGGCGCCGTTCGGTCAGGCGGTCCGGGCCCGCAAGGAGCTCGGCGGCGGCTGGCTGGGCTGGGTGGTCGCGGTCCGCGACATGGAGCGGATGGAGAAGCGCCTCGGCCGGCAGGCGGTTCCCGGCAACCGGCACCGCCCGGACGGGCTGAACCTGACCTGGCGGCAGATCGGCGTGAAGGGCCTGATCGCCGACCCGCAGCTGCCGTTCTTCATCCACTGGGACGATCTCGGCGAGCACCCGTCGATCGGCGGCAAGGACATCAAGCTCTCCGGTCTGGAGATCGCCGGCGACCCGACCCGGGTCACCGACTGGATCGGCCACCCCGCCGACCATCTCCTCGACGACCTCGACGTCGCCTGGGTCGGCCCGAACGGTCAGCCGGGCCTGGTCGCCGCCGTCTTCACCACGCCGAACGGGATCGTCCGGCTGTAGGACCTAAATCCGTCGTACCGCTTGACCTGTGGTTGGCGTCGGCCTAACGTACAACCAAATGGTTGTAGATGAACAAGTGGTCGACCGCCTGCTGCACGCACTGGCCGACACGACGCGGCGCGACATCGTGCGGCGGTGCCTGGCCGGCGAGGCCTCGGTGTCGCGGCTGGCCGAGGCCTATCCGATGAGCTTCGCCGCCGTGCAGAAACATGTCGCCGTACTGGAACGGGCCGGTCTGGTGAGCAAGGAACGCAGTGGCCGCGAGCAACTCGTGCGGACCGACGTCGACGCCGTACGGCGGGCTCGGGATGCACTCGAGCAACTCGAGGCAACCTGGCGCGGACGCGTGGACCGGATGTCGGACCTGTTGACCGAGAGGAACGAGAACGATGAGCGTGACAAGCCTTGACAAGGATCTCGACGCACTGAGCCTGACCCTGATCGCCGACTTCGACGCGCCGGCCGAGCGGGTGTGGGACCTGTGGGCGGACCCGCGGAAACTGGAGCGCTGGTGGGGACCGCCGACGCATCCCGCGACGATGGTCGATCACGACCTGACGCCGGGCGGTGCGGTCACGTACTACATGACCAGCCCGGAAGGCGAGAAGTACCACGGGCGGTGGAACATCACGGCTGTCGACGTACCGACGTCGCTGGAGTTCATCGACACCTTCGCGGACTCCGACGGGAAGCCGGTCGACAACATGCCGGCCAGTACGACGCGTATGCGGCTCAGCTCGCACGACGGGAAGACACGGATGGAACTGCAGGCAGTGTTCGACTCGCGGGAGCAGATGGATCAGCTGCTCGGCATGGGGATGGACGAGGGGCTGAAGCTGGCTGTCGGGCAGATGGACGCGTTGCTTTAGTGGATGTTCTCGAGGTCGGTGAGTGAGGTCTCGAGGTGGCCGAGCATGCGTTGCAGGTGTGGGACGGTGCGGCGGCAGCCGATCAGGCCGAAGTGGAGTTCGTGGGCGTAGCTGGTGACGCTGATGTTCAGGGCCTGCCCGTTGAGGACGATGCTCGCGGGGTAGAGGCCGAGGAGGCGGGAGCGGTTCCAGTAGAGCGGGCTGTCCGCGGGGCCGGGCACGTTCGAGATCACCACGTTGTACGGCGGTGTCGTATGGCCGGCGACGCCCGGTAGGACCGCGGCGGGACCTGCGACGCCGAAGCCGAGTGCGCCGACGATCAGGTTCTGCAGCGGGCTGAGGTCGGACAGGACGCGTTTGCCGTGCGCGGTCGACGCCATGATCCGGCGGATCCGGCGCTCGGGATCCGCCAGGTCGGTGGCCAGGTCGGCGATCAGCGTGGTGAGCGAGTTCCCGCCTCCGGGCGCGTCGTCCGCCGTACGCAACGAGACCGGCACCATCGCTGTCAGCGCCCTGTCCGGCAGCGCGTCCAGCTCGAGCAGATAGTTGCGCAGGGCCCCTGAACACATCGCCAGCAGTACGTCGTTCAGCGTCGCGCCGGTGATCGCCCGGACCTTCTCCAGCCGTTCGATCGGCCACGACTGCGCCGCGAACCGTCGCGCGCCGGTGACCGGCTGGTTGAAGATCGTCCGCGGCGCCTGGAACGGCACCGTCGAGTGCAACAGGCTCTTCACGCCGGCCAGCGGGAGACCGGCAAGGCCGGCGGCCGTCTTCAACGCGCCACCCGGCACCTTGGCCATCGCCTGCAGCAACCCGGTCTCCGGGCGCGGCTCGGCGACCTTCGGCGGCAGCGCGTACGTGGCCGGCATCCCGGTACGGTTCGGGTCGGTGGTGAGGGTGTCCTGCATCCAGCGCAGCGCGGTGACGCCGTCGATCATCGAGTGGTGGATCTTGCTGTAGATCGCGAACCGGCGGCCCTCGACGCCGTCGATCAGGTGCATCTCCCACAGCGGGCGATGCCGGTCGAGCAGCGTCCCGTGCAGGCGGCTGGTCAGCTCGAACAGCTCGCGGTACCGCCCGGGACGGGGCAGCGCGGACAGCCGGACGTGGTACTCGAGGTCGATCTCGTCGTCCTGTTCCCAGGACCAGTAGCCGAGGTCCACCGGCCGGTTCCGCACCCGGCGCGCGAACAGCGGATTCACCTCCGGTGCCGCCACCATGTCCTGGTACAGCCGCGACACGAAGTCCCGCGACGACTCCGGGAACACATGATCCCGCCCGGCCCCTTCCGGGAGCTCGAACAACATCAGCCCACCGACATGCATCGGCTGCTCCCGCGACTCCCCACCCAGGAACATCGCGTCCAGCGGCCCCACCACGGTCATGGCTCCTCCGCTCCCGACCGGTTACCAGCAACCCATCGTGGTCGTCGCACCCGAGCGCGTCTACACCCCCACAACAGCCTTCACCCAGAATTGGTTACCTCAGCAGCAACTGACTTATCAACTATCGGACGCCCCTAACGACTTTGTGCACCGTTCGACCATTTTCGTGCGCTGAAAATGGTCGAACGGTGCACAAAGTGGGGTTGGTCAGTCGAGGGGGCGGTAGTTGACGCCGATGCGTTCGATGCGGGTGAGGTGGGGGCGGAGGCGGGTGAGGAATTCTTCGTACGACGTTTTCGGGGAGCCCCAGGCGCGTTCGGCGAAGGCGGACAGGCGCGGGAGCAGCATGTAGCCGACCTGCTCCGGGCCTTCCATGTACTCGGTCCAGATCTGGCACTGGGTTCCGACGATCAGCGACTTCTCCTGGTCGGACAGCGCCGCCGGGATCACCTCGAAGTCGTACACCTTCTCCAGCGGGATGTGGCCGCCGATGGCGAGCGGCTCGGTCGCGGGGTCGCCCTGGTAGTAGTCGAAGTACACCGACTCGCACGGCGCCATCACGACCTCATGCCCGGCCTTCGCCGCGACCTCGCCGCGCTGCGCACTGCGCCACGCCATGATGACCGCGTCCTTCGGGCAGTCGGTCTCGACCATCTCGTCCCAGCCGACCAGCCGGCGCCCTTCCTCGGCCAGCACCTCCGCAACCTGCGCGGTGAACCAGCCCTGCAGCTGCCCCGGCTCGTCCAGCCCGAGCTCGGCCTGCCGCTTCTGCGCCGCCTCCGACTCGGCCCACTGCACCGACGGGCACTCGTCGCCACCGAGGTGGATGTACGGCGACGGGAAGATCTCCAGCACCTCCCGCAGCACGGTCTTCACGAACTCGACGGTCGCGTCGTTCACGTTCAGCACGTCGTCGCTGATGCCCCAGTACGGCCGGACCGTCAACTGCTGGTCCGGGTGGTTCCCGAGCTCCGGGTACGCCGTGATCGCGGCCTGCATGTGACCGGGCAGGTCGATCTCGGGCACGACGGTGATCCCGCGGTCCGCGGCGTACGCGACGATCTCGCGCAGGTCGTCCTTGGTGTAGAACCCGCCGTGCGGTGTGCCGTCGTACTCGAACTCCTGCTGGCCGTGCGACATCTTGCCGACCATGGTCTCGGCCCGCCACGCGCCGACCTCGGTGAGCCGCGGGTACGCCTCGATCTCGACCCGCCAGCCCTGGTCGTCGGTGAGGTGGAAGTGCAGCACGTTCAGCCGGTGCAGCGCGAGTACGTCGATGATCTTGAGGACGAACTCCTTCGGCATGAAGTGCCGTGCGACGTCGAGCATCATGCCGCGCCAGCCGAACCGCGGCGCGTCCTCGACGTGCGCCAGCGGTACGGCGACCTTCCCGTGCTCAGCCGGCTCGGCGGCCTCGACCAGTTGCGCGTACGTCGTCTCCGCGTGCCGGAGCGCGTCCTCGGAGCCGGCCGTGAGCCGGGCGCCGTCGGCGCTGATGTCGATGCGGTACTCGTTCGGGTCGAGGTTCTCGACCACGTCCCGGACGGCCTCACCGACCGGGTCGGCGGTGATCCACCGGCCTTCGTCGACGGTGAGTTCTCGCGGGGCAGGGACGATCGCGATGTCGGACATCGGGACTCCAGGGAGCGCAGGTCGATTTATGTCAGGACGATCCTATATCTGTGCAGAACTGCGCAGAAGCGATGGAGGCAAGCAGTAACAATCGCCCTACCTTCGGTGTCAGGTTCATGAGAGGGTTTGCCCGTGACAAGCGAGCGGCAGCGGACGACCCTGCGGGTTCTGGTGGCGAGCAACGCGCTCGGAGGGGTCGCAACGGCGAGCGGATTCGCGGTCGCCGCACTGCTCGCGGAGAACGTCTCCGGCTCCACCTCGATGGCCGGTCTGGTCGCCACGTCGACCACACTGGGCGCTGCCGTTCTCGCCGTACCGCTGGCCGGTCTGGCTCGCTCGCACGGCCGAAGGGTCTCGTTGTCCCTCGGATATCTGATTGCCTTCGTAGGCGCTGCGCTGACGATCGTCGCCGCGCAGATCGGCTCGATGGCCCTGCTGCTGGCTGCGGGCTGCTTCTTCGGCAGCGGCTCGGCCTCCAACCTGCAGTCGCGGTACGCCGCCACGGACTCCGCTGAGCCCAGCCGCGTCGCCCGTTCGCTCGGGCTGGTCGTCTGGGCCACCACGATCGGCGTGATCGTCGGACCGAACCTGACCGGTGTCGGCGGGTCGGTCGGCACGTCACTCGGCATCCTGGCCCTGGCAGGTCCGTACGTGTTCTCGGTCGTTGCCTTCGGCCTCAGCGCGGCGACGGTGTGGGTCGGCATGCGCAGCCAGGTGCGGCCGGGCAAGGTGGAGCGCCAACCGCTGGCCGAGACGTTCCGGCAGGTCATCCGCATCCCCCACGCACGTCTCGGCCTGCTGGCGATCGCGACCGCGCACGCCGTGATGGTCGGCGTGATGTCGATGACCTCGGTCCACCTACGCCACCACGGCGCCTCGCTGACCATCGTCGGCTTCGTCATCAGCGGACACGTGGCAGGCATGTACGCCCTGTCCCCGCTGACCGGCTGGCTGGCCGATCGGCTCGGCCGCATCCCCACGATCGGCATCGGCCTCGGCACCCTCGCGGTCGCGATGACGCTGGCCGCTGTCGCGCCGGACGACGCGCACGCACTGACCGGACTCGCCCTGTTCACACTGGGCCTCGGCTGGTCCGCCTGTCTGGTCGCCGGCTCCACGCTGCTCTCGCGGTCCGTGCCGGACGACATCCGTACCTCGGCGCAGGGCCTGTCGGACCTGACCATGGGCGTCCTGGCTTCCCTTGCGGGCACAGCTGCCGGCCCGGTCCTCGCGTACCTCGGCTTCCACTGGCTGGCCGTCTTCTGCGGCATCCTCCTCGTCCCAGCCGCGCTGCTCGCCGCAACGACCAAACAGGCTGTGGCTAGGGTCTAGCGGTGTGAGCATCGCGGAGGGCGGGATTCCGAGTCCGAACATCTGGCACCACCCGAAGGTGTACGAGGTCGAGAACCGGGCGGTCGACCCGAACGGCGTGATCGAGCCGGCGATGCGGGCGATCCGCGACTGGACCGGGGCGACGGTGCTCGACATCGGCTGCGGCACCGGCTTCCACCTGCCGAAGTTCGCCGCGACGGCCGCACAGGTGATCGGCGTCGAACCGCACGGAGCACTGGCCGACGCGGCCCGTCGACGTACCCAGGCGTTGCCGAACGTCGACGTACGGCAGGGTACGGCGCAACGCCTGCCGGTACCGGACGCGTCGGTCGACGTTATGCACGCGCGCTGGGCGTACTTCTTCGGGCCGGGATGCGAGCCCGGGCTGGCCGAGGTGGACCGGGTGATGCGTCGCGGCGGGACCGCGTTCGTGATCGACAACGACGCGAGCCGGTCGACGTTCGGTCAGTGGTTCAGTACGTCGTACCCGATGATCAAGGCGCCTGTGGTGGAGCGGTTCTGGACCGATCGCGGCTGGCACCGGACGCCGCTGGACATGGGCTGGCGGTTCGAGACCCGCGCCGACCTGGAGGCGGTGGTGAAGATCGAGTTCACGCCGAAGGACGCGCGCCGGATCCTCGCCTCGCACACGGGCGTCGAGGTCGACTACGCGATCAACCTGTGGAGCAGGACGTATTGAATCCGTCCCCGCCCCACCGCCCCGGTCAGGCTAACGACACTCGGGCGGCCTGCAGACGGACCTCCGGTCCTCATAGGGTTGACGAACCACTTGACGGGGCATTCCTGGGAGGCGCCAGCCACGGATGGACGGACTGCTGCTCGATCACGTGCCGGAGTTGCCGGGGCGGCTCCGGATCGACGTAGGTGAGCAGCGTGCGGTGGTCGTGCCTCAGGCGGCCGACCGCCGCAGGCTGGCCGACATCGTGACCGGACTGGACGATCCACCGCCCGGTGCGCTCGTGCTGGCCGGCGGAACGGTCCGGCTGGTACCTGCCGAAGGCGGACTGCTCCCCCACCTCACTGTGCTCGGAAACGTGATGCACGGGCACCGCACGTCGCAGTCGATCACGAGACAGGCAGCGCGGGAAGCGGCCGTGGTCAAGGCGGTCGGCTGTGGGCTGGAAGACGTACTGGATCGCTACCCGTACGAGATCACCGCAGGGCGTCGCCGCCTGGCCGGTGTGGCCCGGGCACTCGGCGCCTACCCGCGAGCGATCGTTCTGGAGGACGCAAACGGCCTACCTACGTGGGGATCGCTCCTGTCGCTTCGACCCAACCCCGATCTCGCCTCAGCCGCTCTGCTTCTCATCACGACCAGCACGACGCGTACGACGGGGTTTGTGGATGCTGAGTAGCCGCAGAGCGTTCCTGGGGACCGCGGCAACACTTCTGCTCGCCGGCTGTTCGAGTGACGTGCTGGGACTGCGGCGTGCGGTCCGCGTGGCCGTCAGCTGGAGTGGCGAGGAGCTGCGCGCGTTCCACAAGGTCCTGGGCGGTCTGGGTGCGTTGGACTACCCGGTGGAGGTCGTGCCGCTCGGCGACGACATCTCCACTGCCTTCGGCGCCCGCTCCACCCGTAGACCGGACATCGTCATGCTCCCGCAACCAGGTCTCGTCCCGCGCCATCTGGCTGACCTGGAGCCCATCCCCGACGACATCGCGCGACTCGGTCAGGCACGCCTCTGGAAAGAGCTCCTCGTCCACGAAGGCACGACGTACGGCGTGCCGTTCAAGACAGCGCACAAGTCCGCGGTCTGGTATCGCCCCTCGGTGTTCAAGCAGGTCGGCGTACAACCGCCGCGGCTGTGGAGCGAGTGGCTGACGCTGAACCGGACGCTGACACAGGCGGGCGTCACACCGTTGGCGCTGGCTGCAGGTGACGGCTGGGTGCTCACCGACTTCCTGGAGAACATCCTGCTCGGCATCGCGCCGTCCGTGTACCTGGGTCTTGCGACAGCGACAGACCCCCGGCCGTCGCAGCAGCCACAGTTCGGGGCCGCACTGCGGTTGCTGGGCACCATGTGGTCGGCACCTGACCTACTGGCGGGCGGAGTGAAGGAGTCACTCGTCCAGCAGTTCCCGGACGCGCTGGTGGAGGTGTTCGGCCACCGCAAGGCCGCCATGGTGCTCGCGTCCGACTTCGCCGAACCGGTGGTGCGCTCGTTTGCCGCAGACCCCAACGACATAGGGCTTTTAACGTTCCCTCCGATGACTGCAGGCGCTCCTGCACCAGTAGTCGTCGGGGGCGACGTCATGGTGCTGCCGAAGCCGAGCACGGAAGACGCACGCGACCTGGTACGCCGGCTGTCCGCACCGACCGCAGCAGACCCGTGGATCGCAGAAGGCGGGTTCCTGGTCGACGGACGGACCAGTGGGTACTCCCCCGAGCTCACCCGGCTGGCCGAGCAGCTGACCAGGCCTGGAGAGCAACTGCAGTTCGACTTGTCCGACCGGCTCGGTCGCATCGGAGACATCAATGGACTGTGGCGAGTGCTGACCGACTTCCTGATCGCGGTCGGCCGCCCTGACGCCGCAGTACAGGATGCGGTGGACGACGCGATGACCGAGCTGCGGAAGGTGGAGGAGGGCTGATGGGCCTGCAGACCAACGGCCTGTCACTCGAGGTCGTCGGCCGGGAGATCACCGGCCGTCCGGTGCAGGGCAAACCGCGCCGACCGGCCGGACCGTACCTGCTGGGGCTGCCGGCGTTGCTGTTGAGCTGTGTGCTGCTGGTACCGATCGGCGTCACTGTCGTGGCGGCGTTCCGGACACGTGGCGGTTTCGGGTTCGGCAACTTCGCGGTGATGGGCGACCCGTCCGCGCTGCATGCCGTGGGCAACAGTCTGCTGTGGGTGATGGTCGCGTTCGGAACCGTTGTGGTCGGGTTCTTCCTTGCCCTGTTGAGTTATCGGCTCCCAGCGGTCACGACGTTCCTGCAGCCCGCACTGGTCATTCCGTTCGCTGTGTCGGTGCTGGTGTCCGGTGCGACGTTCCGGATGATCTTCGACCCGACACCGGAGCGCGGCACGATCACTGCCGTCTGGACGCGGCTGTTCGGCACCAGCCCGGTGTGGCTGGGTCCTGGTCTGTTCTGGCTGGTACTGGTGTCCGCGTTCGGCTGGACCTGGCTCGGGTACGTCGTGTCGATCTTCCGCGCCGGCCTGGACGCGATACCGGACGACGTGTCGCGGACGATCACATCTGAGGGCGTGAAGGGCTGGAGACGGCTGCGGGCGTTGGAGATCCCGCTGCTGCGTCCGGTCACCGGTGTGGTCACGCTGACGCTGGTCATTGCCGCAGTGCGAGTGTTCGACCTGGTGCTGATTGTCGTACCAGGATCCATGCAGCGGTCCGCCGACGTCCTCGGGCTCAACTGGTGGCGGGCCACCACGACAGGTGACGACTCAGGACGTACGGCGGCGCTCGGTGTCGTGCTGTTCGCGATCGTCGCGGCGGTCGGGCTGATCGGCGTCCGCGGGCTGCGCCGGCGGCGGTGGGCGATGCCGGTGACCGTCGTACGGCCGGATCCGTCACTAGGGCGACCGAAGCCGGGCAGGGTGGTACGGCGGTTCGGCTGGCTCATCGGGCTGGCTGTCGCGCTGGTGTGGATCTTCCCGGCTGTAGTACTCGTCGCCACGGCGTTGCACTCGCCACGGGAGGCAGGCCTCCGCGGGTGGTGGTCGCTGTCCGGGCTGGGGTTCTCGTCGTTCGCTGCCGCGGCGAACGTCGGGTTGTTCCGGGCCCTACTGTCCACGCTGGTGATCGCGGCCGCCGCAACAGCTGTCCTGCTCGTGATCGCCGTACCAACGGCCTACCTGGTCGCCTGGGGCGGTCTGCCGACGCGACTCGGGCGCATCGCGATGGGTGTGTTCGTCGTACTGGCCGTGACACCAGTGCAGATGTACGCCGCTCCGCTGCGGGATGCGATCGACACAGCCGGCTTGGCCGGGTCCCGCGTCGCACTGGCTCTAGTACACGCAGCTGCCGGCTTGCCGTTCGCCGTACTGCTGCTGCGATCCGCCTTCGCGTCTGCACCACCAGCGCTCGTGTCCGAGGCGTTGCAAGGTCCAGCGCGGCAGAGCGCCGTACTGGCGACTGTGCAGCGGACGTACCGTCCCGCACTGGTTGCTGTTGCGGTGCTGGAGTTCGTATTGGTGTGGAACGACTTCATCGTCGGCTTCCTGATCAGTGGTCCGGGTACGACGCCGTTGTCGCTGGTGCTGTGGGGTGAGGCGCGGCAGTTCTCCACGTCGAGCGGACCGGTCGCTGCTGCGGCTGTGGTCGCGTCGGTAGTACCTGTGGTTCTCATGCTGTCGTTCTGGCGGACCGTCGTTCGCGGACTGACGACAGGGAGCCGGCCATGAGTGAGGAGCAGCCGAAACCGACGCAAGAGCCACCAGAGGAGCAGTCCCGAATCCAGGAGTTCTCCCTGGTCGTCGGCGGTGTCGCGTCCGCGTTGCTCACCGACCTCACCTCCCAACTGCTGAACCAGAGCCTCGGCCAACGCGGCATCGTGCAGTGGGTCGGGTACTCCGTGGCCGCTCTGCTCGTGGTCATCTCCTACCTTCGGTTGCGTGCGCGGCGCCGGCGTGCGCGCGAGCGCCGCCTGCAAGGTGCGAGCGAACTGCACGCGGCAGCCGAGGAAGCCGAGCAGTGGATGATCGCGCTCGGATCGGACGCCGGCGGAATGGCGGCGGCCGAGTGGTTCACGGTCAACGAGGACTGGCTCCGCGACCTGGTCGCGACCGCGAACCCGCAGAACGCGGCAGTCGACGACTTCGCCCGGATCTGCGACGCGCTCGAGGCCTGGTACGTACGCCGTCCCGATCCGGACGCGCTCCTCCAACTGAGCGAGCTCCTGAACGCCATGGCCGAGGCCAGCGGGCGCCGCGGTCTCGCCGAGCTCGCAGCGGCCCGCGCGGCAACGGCGTACCGATTGCTGGGCGACCTGGACGCCGCCAGCACTCGTCTGGGCCTCTCGGACAACATCGCGACCCACGGCCGGACGGCGGCTGCACTGAAGATGAGGCGCCAAGTCGAACGCGCCCTGCTGCACCTGGCGCGCGCCGAACGCGCACCGGCCGGCAACGACCGCGACGAAGCCGTCCTGAATGCACGCGACCGGTTGGACGACGCACGACTCACCCGTCCCGGTCCTGACCTCGCAGCCGACGTAGCGATCTCCATCAACCTCGCAGTCGTGCACCTGTACCAGTACGACGACGAAGGCGCCCTGGAGCAACTGCGACCCGCCCTCGCCCGTGCGACAGCAGCCGGCGACCTGAGCGGACAGGCCCACGCGCTGGAGCTCATGGGCGTGGCCGCGTGGATGCGACGCAACAGGCACGAGGCCGGCAGCCGGTGGGAGCATGCCGCCCACCTGTACGCCGAGATCGACGAACACGAAGGCCACGCCCGCTGCCTGCAGCATCTCGGCTCCGCAGCCGTGATCGCCGAGGACCTGGACACCGCGCTCGAACTGCTCGAGCAGAGCGCAACGCTGCGTACGTCGGAGAGCGAGATCCTCACGAAGTACCTCGACGCGGCCCGCCGGACCTCGGAACTCCCGGTCGTCGCCGACGACCCACCACGCCGTACGGCGGTCAACGGGCTGAAACGCCTTCTTCGAACGGTCAGAGGTTTTGTCGGCGGCCTGAAATAGGTTGTTCTCATGGCGAAGGCGGGGACGCAGGCAAAGAGCAAGGCGGCGTACGCGTGCTCCGAGTGTGGATGGACCTCGGCGCGGTGGATCGGGCGGTGCGGCGAGTGCCAGGCCTGGGGCACGGTCACCGAGGTCGGTGCGCCGAAGGCCGCCCGGATCACCGCCGGGCCGGTGACCTCGCCGGCGATGCCGATCGCCAAGGTGTCCGCGATCGAGGCCGAGTCCCGACCGACCGGCATCGGCGAGCTCGACCGCGTGCTCGGCGGCGGCGTCGTGCCGGGCGCGGTGATCCTGCTCGCGGGTGAGCCGGGCGTCGGCAAGTCCACGCTGCTGCTCGAGGTGGCGGCCCAGTCGGCCCGCGGCGGCCAGCGGACGCTCTACGTGTCCGGCGAGGAGTCGGCCGCGCAGGTGCGGCTCCGGGCCGGGCGGACGGACGCCCTCGTCGACGAGCTCTTCCTTGCTGCCGAGACCGATCTGGGCGCGGTCGTCGGTCAGGTCGACGCGGTCGAGCCGTCGTTCCTCGTCATCGACTCGGTCCAGACGATGGCGCACCCGGAGGTCGACGGGGCGCCGGGCGGCGTGACGCAGGTCCGCGAGGTGACCGGCGCGCTGGTCCGGCTCGCGAAGGAGCGGCACATCGCGGTCGTGCTGGTCGGTCACGTGACGAAGGACGGCGCGATCGCCGGCCCGCGGATGCTCGAGCACCTGGTCGACGTCGTGCTCGCGTTCGACGGCGACCGGCACTCCGGGTTCCGGATGGTGCGCGCGACCAAGAACCGGTTCGGACCGTCCGACGAGGTCGGCTGTTTCGACATGGTCGACACCGGGATCGTCGAGGTCACCGACCCGACCGGACTGTTCGTCTCCGAGCACGCCGAGCCGGTGGCCGGCACCTGCGTAACCGTGATGATGGAAGGCCGCCGCCCGCTGCTGGCCGAGGTGCAGGCGCTCGTCGGCCCGTCCGCCGCACCACAGCCGCGCCGCACCACGTCCGGACTGGAGTCGTCCCGGGTCGCGATGGTCCTCGCCGTACTGGGCAACCGGGCAGGCCTGAAGCTGGCCGACCAGGAGGTGTACGTCGCCACCGTCGGCGGCGTGAAGATCACCGAGCCGGTCGCGGACCTGGCGGTCGCGATCGCGGTCGCGTCCTCGGTGATGGACAAGCCGATCCACCCCGGGCTGGTCGCGATCGGCGAGGTCGGCCTGGCCGGCGAGGTCCGGCGAGTCGGCGGCCTGGAGAAACGCCTCGCGGAAGCCGCGCGGCTCGGGTTCACCAAGGCGATCGTCCCCGCCGACATCCCGAACCGGAGCAAGGACGTGAAGCCGATGGACATCCAGAAGAAGTACGGCCTCCGGACCTTCGCCGCCCCCGACCTCCGCTCCGCACTGCTGGCCGCGGGTCTCGCCTGACCCCTTGTGGCCAACACCACAGGTGAGACGGGGGATCTACAGCAGCCGCGTCGGGAACGTACCCTGGGTGCGCCCCCGCCGGGTTCGATGATGAACCTGGGTACCCCCGCCGGATGACTGCAGGAGCACCTGATGACCGGATCCAGAGTTGTCGCGCTCGGCCACTACCAGCCGGAACGGGTGCTCACCAACGACGAGCTCGCCACCATGGTCGAGACCAACGACGAGTGGATCCAGAGCCGGGTCGGCATCCGCGAGCGCCGGATCGCGGCGCCCGACGAGCAGGTCGACGAGATGGCCTGGCGGGCCGCCGACAAGGCCGTCGCGAACGCGGGCATCGACACCTCGGAGATCGACTACGTCGTGGTCGCCACCTGTACGGCGATCGACCGGTCGCCGAACATGGCCGCCCGGGTCGCCGCGCGCCTCGGCCTCGGCAACCCGGCCGCGATCGACCTGAACACCGCGTGCTCGGGCTTCGCCTACGCGCTGGCGACCGCCGACCAGGCCATCCGGGCCGGCGCCGCGACGAAGGCCCTGGTCATCGGCGTGGAGAAGCTCAGCGACTGGACGGACTGGACCGACCGCACCACCTGCGTGCTGATCGGTGACGGCGCCGGCGCGGCCGTGCTGGTCGCGAGTGACGAGCCCGAGGTCGGTCCGGTGGTGTGGGGTTCGGTGCCGGAGATGTCGGACGCGGTCCGGATCGAGGGACGCGACGGCCCGTTCGCGCAGGAAGGCCTGAGCGTCTTCCGCTGGGCCACCACGCAACTGCCGGAGATCGCCAAGCAGGTGTGCGCGAAGGCCGGCCTGAAGCCCGAGGACCTCGGCGGCGTCGTCCTGCACCAGGCCAACCTGCGCATCATCGAGCCGCTCGCGAAGCGGCTCGGCGCGGTCAACGCAGTGGTCGCCAAGGACGTCGTGGAGTCCGGTAACACCTCGGCCGCGAGTATCCCGATCGCGCTGTCGAAACTGGTCGAGAAGCGCGAGATCCCGTCCGGCGCGCCGGTGCTGCTGTTCGGATTCGGCGGCGGTCTGTCGTACGCCGGTCAGGTCATCCGCTGCCCCTGACGCGGCAGGCGTCGTACCTCCACGCACCTCGTTCACGCGGGAAATCGGGACTGCACAGTCCGATGCACGGGCGAGTGCACGCGCACGCGCCGCCCCGGGCCGATTCGCGGCCGTCGTAGCAGGCGCTGCGGCAGATATCCGGACAACGGCACGCGGCAGACCGCATAGACTCAGGTTCCGTGGCGGCGAACACGGACAAGAACAGCACCGGCGCCCGGCTCCGCGCGACGCTCGCGGCGGTGGCGCCCGGTACCGAACTACGCGAAGGACTCGAACGGATCCTGCGCGGGCGGACCGGCGCACTGATCGTGCTCGGTCACGACAAGGCGGTGGACGCGATCTCCACCGGCGGCTTCGAGATCGACATCGAGTTCACCGCGACCGGGTTGCGGGAGCTCAGCAAGATGGACGGCGCGATCGTCCTCGACCGGGACGCCACCCGGCTGATCCAGGCCGCCGTGCACCTGATGCCGGACCCGTCGATCGTCACCCAGGAGACCGGCACCCGGCACCGCACCGCGGACCGCGTCGCCCGGCAGACCGGGTTCCCGGTGATCTCGGTGTCGCAGTCGATGCACATCATCGCGCTGTACGTCGACGACCAGCGCTACGTGCTCGAGGACTCCGGCGCGATCCTGTCCCGCGCCAACCAGGCCCTCGCCACCCTCGAGCGCTACAAACTGCGGCTGGACGAGGTGTCCGGCACGCTGTCCGCCCTCGAGATCGAGGACCTGGTCACCGTCCGGGACGTGGCCGCGGTCGCCCAACGGCTGGAGATGGTCCGCCGGATCGCGACCGAGATCGACGGGTACGTCGTCGAGCTCGGCACCGACGGCAGGCTGCTCACCCTGCAGCTCAACGAGCTCGTCGCGGGTGTGGCCGGCGAACGTGAACTGGTCGTCCGCGACTACCTCCCACCGGCCACGGGTCGGCGGCCCAAGACCGCGGACGACGTACTGCTCGAGCTGGATGCTGTCAGCCCGACGGACCTGCTGGACATCGGCCAGGTCGCCCGGGCCCTGCAGCTCGGCGGCGCCGAGCAGCTCGACGCGGCGGTCACCCCGCGCGGCTACCGGCTGCTGGCCAAGGTGCCGCGGCTCCCGGGTGCCGTGATCGATCGGCTGATCGACCACTTCGGTCACCTGCAGAAGTTGCTCGCGGCAAGCATCGACGACCTGCAGACGGTCGAGGGCGTCGGCGAGAACCGGGCCCGCACGGTCCGCGAGGGCCTGTCCCGGCTGGCCGAGTCCAGCATCCTGGAACGCTACGTCTGACCACCCGCAGTAGCTAGACGCCTCCGGTTCGTGAAAGAGCCGGAGGCGTCTTGCATTTGCCCACGCCTCGGCTAATACTCCATGTGGAACATTTCGTGCGGAGTAATCCAGGTGGAGGATCATGGCGGCCGAACTGACCCCGTTGGCGATCTCGGTGCTCGCGTTGCTCAAGGAGGAGCCGATGCACGCCTACGAGATGTACCAACTGCTGGTCAAGCGCCATCACCACTGGCTCGTCAAGGTCCGGCCCGGGTCGCTGTACCACACGGTCGAGCGGCTGGCCCGGCAGAACTACGTCCGCGCCACCGGTACCGAACGGGCCGGGAACCGCCCGGAACGCACGACGTACGAGATCACCGCGGAAGGCGACGACGCCCTGACCCGGCGGGTCGAGACGGGGATCGAGGAGTACGTCCACGAATACCCGCTCTTCCCCGTCGTGCTGAGCGAGGCGCACAACCTCGAGGCCGAGGACGCCGTACTCCGGTTCCGCCGCCGGACCGCGGACCTGGAGAACTGGATCAGGGAGATCGACGAGGCCCTCGCCGACGCCAAGGCGCGACAGGTGCCGCAGGTGTACTGGATCGGCGGCGACTACCTCCGGACCCAGCTGACCGCCGAGCGCGACTGGCTCACCACCACCATCGAACGTATCGAGAGCAAGGATCTGCCATGGCAACCCCGCAACAACCCGTGAGGCCCTCGGAGGTACGGCCGTGGCCCGCACTGTGGGCCTTGGTGCTCGGCTTCTTCATGATCCTGGTCGACTCGACCATCGTCTCGGTCGCCACCCCGGCGATCCTCGAGGACCTCGGGGCCGACGTCGGCACGGTCGTCTGGGTGACCAGCGCGTACCTGCTCGCGTACGCCGTACCGCTGCTGATCACCGGCCGCCTCGGCGACCGGATCGGCCCGAAGAAGCTCTACCTGACCGGCCTCGCGCTGTTCACGCTGGCGTCGGTCTGGTGCGGGCTCACCAACAGCATCGAGATGCTGATCGTGGCCCGGGTGTTCCAGGGGCTCGGCGCCTCGATGATGACGCCGCAGACGATGGCGGTCATCACCCGGATCTTCCCGCCGAACGAGCGCGGCCGCGCGATGAGTCTGTGGGGCGCGACCGCCGGCGTGGCCACACTGGTCGGCCCGATCCTCGGCGGCGTCCTGGTCGACGGGCTCGGCTGGCAGTGGATCTTTTTCATCAACGCACCTGTCGGCGTGGTCGGCTTCGTCCTGGCGATGCGACTGGTGCCGGACCTGCCGACGCACGAGCACAAGTTCGACCTGATCGGTGTGGTGCTGAGCGCGGTCGGGTTGTTCCTGCTGGTGTTCGGGATCCAGGAGGGGCAGAAGTACGACTGGGGTCAGATC
This sequence comes from Kribbella soli, assembly GCF_004331345.1. Taxonomy (GTDB): domain Bacteria; phylum Actinomycetota; class Actinomycetes; order Propionibacteriales; family Kribbellaceae; genus Kribbella; species Kribbella soli. Next base: position 1,470,314 of record NZ_SJJZ01000001.1, read on the forward strand.
AAGGGCCCGATCTCGGTCTGGTCGCTGATCATCAGCGGCATCGTCGTACTCGCGATCTTCGTCGTCTGGCAGTCCCTCACCAAGGGCGAGCCGCTGCTGCCGCTGAGCCTCTTCAAGGACCGCAACTTCTCCCTGGCGAACGTCGCGATCACCACGGTCGGGTTCGCAATCACCGCGATGGCGTTCCCGTTGATGCTGTGGGCACAGGCGGTCCGCGGGCTGACGCCGACGCGATCGGCACTGCTGCTGGTGCCGATGGCGGTGATCGCGGGTGCGCTGTCGCCGTTCGTCGGGCGGCTCGTCGACCGGACGCCGCCACGGTTCATCGCCGGGTTCGGGCTGCTGTGCTGCGCGGTCTCGCTGTTCTGGATGAGTCAGGTGATCGAGCCCGACGTACCGATCTGGCAACTGCTGCTGCCGATCGCCTTGCTGGGTGTCGCCAACGGATTCATGTGGGCACCGATCGGTACGACGGCGACACGGAACCTCCCGATGCACCAGGCCGGCGCCGGGGCCGGCGTCTACAACACGACGCGACAGGTTGGCGCAGTGCTCGGCAGTGCGAGCATCGCCGCACTGATGGAGTCGCGGCTGGCGCACAACCTGCCGGGGGCGGCCGGTGGCGCGCCTGCGGGCGAGGGGTTCTCCAGCGGCCGGCTGCCGGAGATGGTCCGGCAGGGTTTCAGCGACGCGATGGCACAGTCGCTGGTGCTGCCGGCGCTGGTGCTACTGGTCGGGCTGGTCGCCGCGCTGCTGTTCACCGCACCCAGCCACCTGCAGAAGCAGCCAGACGATGCGACACAGCCTGTCGAAGCCGGCTGATCACACCACCTGGAAGGCCTGGGCGCCTGACACACGGCCGTCGTACTCGGCCTTGACGACATAGGTTCCAGGCTTGGCGATCGGTTGACCCGGAAGGCAGCCAGGCCTGGACCGATGTCCGTTCCAGGGCACCGTGACCGCCGTCTGCTTGCCCTTGGCAACGACGAGGGTGGCGGTCTGGATCGCCTTGTCGCACTGGGTGGTGCTCCAGATCTGGTCCGTTCCGGACGTCACGGTGACGGTCAGCTTGTCGGCGTTGACGGTCGCCTTGCACCCGTCGTCGAGCGGGGCGAACTGGATCACGAAGTTCAGCATCGAGCCGGAGACGATCTTCCGGTTCGCGGGCAGCGCGTCGATGCTGAGGTCCGAGCCCTGGCAGGCGAGGTCCGCCGGTGGCGTGGTCTTCGTCGGCTTCGGGGTCGGTGTCGGCGTCGTACTCGGCTTGGTGCTCGACGGCCCGGACGATGTCGTCGGCGCGGAGGCCGGTGCGGCGCCGGTGGGGTTCGGCTGCGGGTCCGACGCGGCGGCGTTCTTCGTGTCGTCGCCACCGCCCGCGAACAGCCGGGAGATCAGGATGACCAGCACCACAACGACCGCGAGCACCAGTCCACGCCGGAACCAGTACACGCTGGCGGGCAGGTGCCCGACCGGACGGAGCAGACTGCTCATGAAGCGCACTCTAATATCGGCTCCGTGCAGGACCACACAGGCTCGCCGCTAGCTCTCCATGACCCAGTGCTGCGTTGGTACGACGCCAACGCGCGGGAGTTGCCGTGGCGGGAGCCGGGCGCCGGGGCGTGGGCTGTGATGGTCAGTGAGTTCATGCTGCAGCAGACACCGGTGAATCGGGTGCTGCCGGCGTACCGGAGCTGGCTGGAGAGGTGGCCGAAGCCGGTGGACCTGGCCGCAGAGGCTCCTGGTGAGGCTGTGCGGGCCTGGGACCGGCTCGGGTACCCCAGGCGTGCCCTCCGGTTGCACGCGGCCGCTCAGGCGATTGTGGAGCGTCACGGCGGCGAGGTGCCGGACGACCACGCGGCGCTGCTCGCACTGCCCGGCGTCGGGACCTACACGGCCGCCGCGATCGCATCCTTCGCGTTCGGCCAGCGGCACGCGGTCGTCGACACGAACGTACGTCGGGTCCTCGCGCGCTCCCTCACCGGCGTCGCGCAGCCGAGCATCTCCCCCACCGCGGCCGACCAGCGCCTCGCCGTCAGCGCACTACCCGCCGACGAGCCCACCGCCGCCCGCTGGGCCGTGGCGTCCATGGAGCTCGGCGCTCTCATCTGCACCGCCCGTACGCCGCGCTGCACCGACTGCCCGATCCAGTCCCAGTGCGCGTGGGTCCTGGCCGGAAGCCCGCCGTACGACGGTCCGCCACGCCGCGGCCAGACCTACGAAGGCACTGACCGTCAAGCCCGCGGCCGTCTTCTGGCCGTACTGCGATCCGCATCGGCGCCCGTGCCGAAGACCGAGCTGGACGCCTGCTGGCCAGATCCCGTCCAACGCGAACGAGCCCTGGACGGACTGGTGGCCGACGGCCTCGTCGAGCCCCTCAGCGGCGGCCGCTACCGGCTCCCTGCATAACAGACCAAGACGCCGGCTCGAAGGGCTCGAGCCGGCGTCTTTGGTGGTGGTGCTTCAGTTCTTCTTGCTGCCGGTGGTGGCGTCTGCGTCGTCGTCGGCCAGCAGGTCGAGCGGCATCGCCGGCTGGCCGGACAGCGTCGCCAGCATCTGGCGGACGTTGGTCAGCTGCGCGTTGATGCTGTCCCGGCGCTGCGTCGCGGCCGCGAGCTCACGCTCGGACTCGGCACGGATCCGCTCGGACTTGTCCTTCGCGGCGGCGACGATCTCCTGGGCCTGCCGGTTCGCGTCGGCCAGCTGCTGCTGGGACAACCGCTCGGCCTCGGAACGCGACCGGTCGGCCTCCCGCTGCACCTGCGCGGCGCGGTCGGTGACGGCGGCCAGCTGCTGCTCGGCCAGCGCGGTCCGGGCGGCGAACTCCTGCTCGACCTTGCCCCGGCGCTCGGCCAGGGTGGTCTCGAAGGCGGCCGCGGCCTGGGCGGACTTGGCCCGCTCCTGCTCGTACAGCGCCTGGGCCTCGCTGCGGCGCGCGGTGGCGTCGCGCTCGGCCTCGTCACGCATGTCGTCGGCCTGGGTCCGGGCCTCCTCGAGGATCCGGGCGGCCTCGGCGTCGACCTCGCTCTTCCAGTCCAGGGAGTACTGCTCGGCCTCCTTGCGGACCTTCTTCGCGTGCGCCTCACCGTCGGCGACGATCGCCTCGGCATCGGTGCGGGCGCGGGTCACCAGGTCACGGGCCTCGTCGTCGGCCAGCGACAGGATCTTCGCGACCCGCTCACCGAACTCGGTGAACGTGGGCGCGCGGTCCTTGGAGTCCTCCTGGGCGGAGATGACGGCCGCTTCCGCCGCGTCCGTGCGGGACTGCAGCTCCTGCACATGACGCTGCAGCTGCTCGGACTGCTGCTGCAGCGCGGTCAGCGAAGTGGTCAGCTCACGGATGTGCTGATCCACCTGGGCAGGCTCGTAGCCACGCAGAACGGTACGGAACGGGGTTGGGCTTTCACTGCTCATGTTTTCCGATGCTCACTTCGATGGGTGGGTGGATCACACATTGTCACTGACAAGGATCTGACTGTCACGTCCTCATCCTGATTCCCCCGTGGAACCCTCACTGGAAGACATTCCACCACCTGGGCGGAACCCCGGTACAGCGAGTGCCTCGATCACACCCGAAAGCTGGGTGAGCTCCTTGGTGATCTCATCACGGCGCTGGTTCAGCGCAGCGACCCTCGCCTCGGCGTCGGCGAGAAGTTTTCGGGCCTGCGCACGGAGGGTGTCGGCGTGCTCGCGGGCCTGGGCCTCGAGCTGCTGAGCCTCCGCGCGGGACTTGCGGATCAGCTCGTGCGACTGGCGCTGCGCTGTGGACAGGTCGTTGGCCGCGCGCTCCCGCAGTACCTGGGTGCTCTGCTCGGCCTCGGCCTCGCGGCGGTTCGCCCGCTCGATGATCTCCCGCGCGTCCTCACCGGCCGAGGCCCTCAGCCGGTCGGCCCGGGACTGCGCCTGGGCGGTGACCCGCTCGGCCTCCTGCTTGGCCGCGGCCAGGGTCGACTCCGCCTGCTCGCCGGCCGAGTACAGCGTGGTCTCGGCGAGCTGGGTCAGCTCGGCGTTCTCCTTGGCGATCGCGTCCTGGGTCTGCTTGAGCCGCGTGGTGGACCGGCCGACCACGCGGCGCAGGTGCGCGCGCTTCTGCTTGAGGAACTCGGCCGCGTCGACAGCAGCCTGGTCGCGGATCGACTGCGCCTCGGACTCCGCGGCGCCGATCAGGTCGTCGACGGTCTTCTTGCTCCACAGCGTCTGCTTCTCGGCCTCGGCCATCGCCACCTCGGCCGCCTTGTTCGCGTCCTCGACGATCCGCTGCGCCTCGGCCGCCGCCGTCCGGCGGTCCGCCTCGATCGAGTCCACGACCAGCTTGGCCTGGGCCCGGGCGTCCGCCATCAGCCGCTCGTTACCGGCCTCGGTCTCGGCCTTCCGCTCGGCGATCTCCGCGACAGCCTCGGCTCGCAGCTTGTCGATCTCCAGCGAGATCGCGGCCAGCTTGGCGCGCTCGGTTTCCTCGAGCTCCGCCGTACGGCGTTCCAGCTCGGTCCGGTTCTCGCCGCGCAGCCGCTCGATCTCGGCATGCGCCGCGGCGATCTCGACGCGGGAACGCTCGCGGGCTGTCTCGACCTCGCGCTCGGCCGCAGCCCGCAGGTCGCCCGCCTCGGACTCGGCCCGGGAAATCAGGTCGGCCTCGTTGCGGCTGGCGGCCTGCGATACCAGCGCGGCCTGCTCGCCGGCGTCGGCGACCAGCTGCTGCGCCTCGCGGCTGGCTCGCTCCACCATCGCCTGGGCCGACTCCCGAGCCATTCGGGACTCGTCGAGCAGCTCGTCGGCCTCATCCTTCACCCGGCGCGCCTCGACCTCCGCCGCCGCGACCCGCCGATCCGCCGCCGCCTGCGACTCGACCCGCAACTTCTCGGCCGCCGCCTCACTCTCGACCCGAAGCCGCTCGGCCGTCGCCTCCGAGTCCGCCCGGCGCTTGGCCACCTCTTCGGCGACCACGGCCCGGAGCTGCTCGGCGGCGGACTCCGACTCGACCTTCAGCCGTTCCGCGATGGCGGTCGCCTCGGAGCGGACACGCTCGGCCTCGGCCGTCGACTCGGACGTCAGCTTCTCAGCCGCGGCGGCAGCGTCCCGACGTACCCGCTCGGCCTCGGCGGTCGACTCGGCGCGCAGCCTGTCCGCCGTCTCCTCGGCCTCGGAGCGGACCCGCTCGGCGTCGGCTTCGGACTCGGTGCGGAGCTGCTCGGCGGCTCGCTCGGCGTCGTTCAGGACCCGCTGGGCGGCCAGCATCGCATCCGACCGGAGCTTCTTCGCCTCGGCCTCGGCGTCGGCCTTCAGGCGCTCGTTGGCGGCCCGGATCCGGCCGGCCTCGTCGCGGGCGAGGTCGTTCTCGTGCTCGGCCTGCTCGCGGAGCGTGTCGGCGATCCGCTGGGCCCGCTCGAGCACTCCGCCCGCCTGCCGCACGCCAAAGGAACCGGTGTCGGCGACCGGTTCCTGGGTCAGCGGCAGACGCGGAGCGTCCATGCGACGAGATGATTCCATCCTCGGCCCCCTTTCCGACAGTCCGGGTCCGAACAGCGTGGTCACAGGGTTACAACGCGGCAGACAGGCGGTAAGTAACTGCTTCCTCAGCAGTCGCGCGATCTTCCCATCGATCCGTCGGCGGACGGAAGCCGTCTCCGTTTCGAAGTGATCACGCTCCGCAGGACGATACGACCAATCAGTAGCCTTCGCGCAAATCAGGCGTGTCTGTTCGGTACTCCACCTCCCGCCGCAGTACTCCGGCCTGGACCAGTGCCCCGGACACAGGAGCGCCCGCCACCCCGTCGGGGGTGGCGGGCACGAGGTCCTGTCAGCTCACTTGATGGTGGCGGGTGGTGCCTCCGGGGTGTCGTTGGTCCAGCCGGAGAGCAGGATCGAGCTGTCCCCGTTCTTCCCGCCGGTGTGGCTGCTGCTCAGGAGCTTGCCGGTCTTCGGGTCGACGATCAGCCGGAGGTTCAACTGGTACGCCGGGAAGGAGAAGCCGACCGCCGTACCCGTCCGGCCGCCCAGGTCTGTGACGTTCTGCTGGACCGTGGCGCCCGGCAGCCCCGCCAGCAGCCGGAACGCGGCTCCGCGGACCTTCGGCAAAGCCGGAGTGTCACTGAGCAGACCGGCCGAGAGCTGCGCGAGAGCCGCCACGTCGGTGGCGTCAGGAGCGGTCGCCGCCTTCACTCCGAGCAGCCGGGCTCGCAACTGCTCCGGGTCGGCCGGCAGCGCCAGCACGTCCTGCAGGGTGCCGTTCATCCCCAGGGCGGTGTAGCGGTCCGCGTCGTCCTTCAGCTCGAAGAAGGTGGCCTTTCCCGGCTTGGACGAGATGACCTGGTCCTGCTTGCCCGCAGTGTCACTCGGACCGGCGTTCCAGTTGGCCGGCGCTCCCGCCTTTCGCCAGGCCGCCTCGTCGGCCGCCGTGGCCGGATGCGCACCCAGTGAGCGGGTTCCGAACCAGGCGGTGCCGCCCTTCAGGCCGGTCCAGGTCTCGGTCACCGTCAGCTCACGCAGTTTGTAGCCACCCGGACCGGCCGGGATCGACCCGCAGCAGACGATCTTGCCGCCTGCCATGACGGTCCACTCCCTGCTCTGGACCTTCCTGACCCGGAAGTACTTGCCCGTCGTCGGTTCGGCCTTCTCCTCGTGGGCCGCCGCGACCAGGAGCACCTCGCCGGCCGACATCGCCGTCACGGTGCCGGTCGCAGGGCCGGTCGCAGGGCCGGTCGCGGGAGGCGCCGAGAGGGCGGAGTCCGGGCCGCCGGACTGCGCGCCAGGTGCGAACGCCAGCGGCACCGCGAGGGCGCCGACGACGAGGGCCGCGGCGGCCGTGGTGAGGCCGGCACCGGCGAACCGGCGGCGACGGGCGGCACGCCGGCCGCGGCTGAGGTCGGCCGCGACGTCGTCGTCGGTGACGTCCGGGTCGGTCCCGGCTGCGCGGTCGAGAAGGTTCTTCAGATCAGTCATCGCACATGCTCCAGTGTGTTCAGGGGTTCGCCGATGAGGTCGCGCAGCTTGTCCAGCCCACGAGCGGTCTGGCTTTTGACAGTGCCCTGACTGCTGCCCATCAGCTCGGCGGCAGCGGCCACGTCCAGATCGCAGAAGTACCGCAGGACGACAGCAGCCCGTTGGCGCCTGGGCAGCCGTTCGAGCGCGGCCAGCACAGTCAGCCGATCCTCCGGTCCGGAGCCGGCCTGCGCTCCGAGCTCGGCGACCTCGCCGGTCAACGTCTCGCGATGACGCCAGAACCGGCGCTTCTCGTCCAGGAACACATTGACCAGAATCTTGTCGGCGTACCGCGCCGCTCCGGTCTCGGGCCGGACCGCGCCCCACTTCACGTAGAGCTTGGTCAGCGCGGTCTGCACCAGATCTTCGGCCCAATGCGCATCCCCACTGGTCAGCAGACGTGCGATCCGCATCATCCGCCCGCGGTGGGCCCTCACATAGTCGGTGAAGTCCTGATCTCGGTTGCTCGCCACGCGTCCTCCGGTCTTGGTTGGGCGCTTCCTCACCGTTAAGTACCGGGTGAGGCGAGCACCCGGTTGCATCCCCGGAACTGGCAGACGTACGACGAGGGCCCCGCGGACATGGTGTCCGCGGGGCCCTCGCTACCGGCTACAGGCTCAGGTGTCCTGGAGACCTGTGGTGCCGGGTGTACCGCCGGTGGTGAGGTCGGTGAGCTCCAGGTCGGAGGCCGTCGACTTCTGGTTACCGGTGAAGGTGAAGTACTCGGGCAGTCCGTCGCCGTCGACCGTGCCTTCCGGTGCCGCGTCGACCAGGACGATCTGGCCGGGACGCAGTTCCCCGAACAGGATCTTCTCGGCCAGCACGTCCTCGATGTCGCGCTGCAGTGCGCGGCGGAGCGGACGAGCACCCAGGACCGGGTCGAAACCACGCTTCGCGGCGAGTTCCTTCGCCGCCGGCGTGAGCTCGATGCCCATGTCCTTGTCCTTCAGCCGCTGCTCGATCTGGGCCACCATCAGGTCCACGATCCGGACGATGTCCTCCATCGTGTGCTGGTGGAAGACCACGATCTCGTCGACGCGGTTCAGGAACTCCGGCCGGAAGTGCTGCTTCAGCTCTTCGGTGACCTTCGCCTTCATCTTCTCGTACGACGACGTGGTGTCGCTCGCCTGCGAGAAGCCCAGGCTCACCGCCTTGGCGATGTCCTTCGTGCCCAGGTTCGTGGTCATGATGATCACGGTGTTCTTGAAGTCGACCACGCGGCCCTGGGCGTCGGTCAGACGACCCTCGTCCAGGATCTGCAGCAGCGAGTTGAAGATGTCCGGGTGGGCCTTCTCCACCTCGTCGAACAGCACCACGCTGAACGGCTTGCGGCGCACCTTCTCGGTCAGCTGGCCACCCTCTTCGTAGCCGACGTACCCAGGAGGCGAACCGAACAGCCGGGAAGCGGTGTGCTTCTCCGAGTACTCCGACATGTCGAGGCTGATCAGCGCGTTCTCGTCGCCGAACAGGAACTCGGTCAGCGCCTTGGACAGCTCGGTCTTACCGACACCGGACGGGCCGGCGAAGATGAACGAGCCGCTCGGGCGGCGCGGGTCCTTCAGGCCGGCGCGAGTACGCCGGATCGAGCGGGACAGCGCCTTGACCGCGTCGGTCTGGCCGACGTACCGCTTGGCCAGCTCCTTCTCCATGTCGAGCAGCCGCGAGGACTCCTCCTCGGTCAGCTTGAAGACGGGGATGCCGGTCGCGGTGCTGAGCACCTCGGCGATCAGCTCCTCGTCGACCTCGGCGACGACGTCCATGTCGCCGGCCTTCCACTGCTTCTCACGCTCGGCCTTCGCGTTGATCAGCTTCTTCTCGTCGTCCCGCAGCCGGGCGGCGCGCTCGAAGTCCTGCGCGTCGATCGCGGATTCCTTCTCCCGGCGCACGGTGGCGATCTTCTCGTCGAACTCGCGCAGGTCCGGCGGCGCGGTCATCCGGCGGATCCGGAGCCGGGCACCGGCCTCGTCGATCAGGTCGATCGCCTTGTCCGGCAGGAACCGGTCCGAGATGTACCGGTCGGCCATCTGCGCGGCGTTCACCAGCGCGGCGTCGGTGATGGTCACCCGGTGGTGCGCCTCGTACCGGTCGCGGAGGCCCTTGAGGATCTCGATCGTGTGCGCGATCGAGGGCTCGGCCACCTGGATCGGCTGGAAGCGGCGCTCCAGCGCGGCGTCCTTCTCGACGTACTTGCGGTACTCGTCGAGCGTGGTGGCGCCGATCGTCTGCAGCTCACCCCGGGCCAGCATCGGCTTCAGGATGCTCGCCGCGTCGATCGCGCCCTCGGCCGCGCCGGCCCCGACGAGGGTGTGGATCTCGTCGATGAACAGCACGATGTCGCCGCGGGTGCGGATCTCCTTGAGCACCTTCTTCAGGCGTTCCTCGAAATCACCGCGGTAGCGCGAACCGGCCACCAGGGCACCCAGGTCGAGTGAGTAGATCTGCTTGTCCTTCAGCGTCTCCGGGACGTCACCACGGACGATCTGCTGGGCCAGACCTTCCACGATGGCGGTCTTGCCGACGCCCGGCTCACCGATCAGGACAGGGTTGTTCTTGGTACGCCGGGACAGCACCTGCATGACCCGCTCGATCTCGGTCTCGCGCCCGATCACCGGGTCGAGCTTCGCCTCACGAGCGGACTGGGTGTAGTTCCGGCCGAACTGGTCGAGCACCAGGGAGCTGCTGGGTGCACCCTCCGGAGCGGCGCCCTGCGGCGACGACTCCTTCCCCTGGTAACCGCTCAGCAGCTGGATGACCTGCTGCCGGACCTTGTTCAGGTCCGCACCGAGCTTGACCAGGACCTGCGCTGCGACACCCTCACCCTCACGGATGAGGCCGAGCAGGATGTGCTCGGTGCCGATGTAGTTGTGGCCCAGCTGCAGGGCCTCGCGCAGGGAGAGCTCCAGCACCTTCTTGGCGCGGGGAGTGAACGGGATGTGCCCGCTCGGTGCCTGCTGCCCCTGGCCGATGATCTCCTCGACCTGGGACCGGACGGCTTCGAGCGAGATACCCAGGCTCTCGAGAGCCTTGGCGGCGACCCCTTCACCCTCGTGGATCAGGCCGAGCAGGATGTGCTCGGTCCCGATGTAGTTGTGACTGAGCATCCTGGCTTCTTCCTGTGCCAGGACGACTACCCGACGGGCGCGGTCCGTAAATCGTTCAAACATCGCCAAAGCGCTCCTTGCCTCAGAGGAGTCGGACGTGCCGTGTTGGCCGACCCCCGTACATGCATGCTAGTCCCCGGTACCGACAGGCTCGCTCTCGGCGAACACCCGATCACGCTTCCATCGGCAGTCCGGGCGGCATCACAAGGGAACAACCGCACTGGTAACCAGCGTGTTCCCGGTGCACCGCGATCCGACAGCGTGTTCGCCACCAGCGAATTCCCAGAACTACCTGCCCGGTCAGTCATCAGATCCGACACGCCGTGTCCCACTCTGTGAAACAACCGGAATGCGGACGGTCCCGGCACCCCAATGCGGGTGCCGGGACCGGCGATAGCTGAAAAGTTACTTCGCGTCGTTGTACGCCGCGCGCACCTCGGCGGAGATCCGGCCGCGCTCGCTGACCTCGTAGCCGTTCTCCTTGGCCCAGGCCCGGATGTCCGCGGAGTCCGAGGCCGACCGGCCGCGGCCGCGCGCCCGGCCCGCCGCACCCCGGCGGCCGGCCACCCGGCGACCAGAGCCGACATACGCGGCGAGGGCGTCGCGCAGTTTCGCGGCGTTCTTCTTGGACAGGTCGATCTCGTACGTCGTTCCGTCCAGCCCGAAAGTGACAGTCTCGTCGGCCTTACCGCCGTCGAGATCGTCCTCGAGAACCACCTGCACCCTTTGCGCCATCGATGACAACCTTTCCGCGCCCGCCATCGGGCACAATCCCCCTGCTGAATTGTTAGCACCTGATTTGTACCGCACAAACCAGGTGCTTGTCATTCATCGACGCTGTGCAGTCATCGTGACCTTGCGTATTCATCCGGTTCGAACCGGCCGGTCCGGAATGAATTCGGCCCCTGGATTTGCGAAGGCCGACTGTTGTGCTATGCAACGACCTGGAAAATCACTCCGGCCGCAGCAACGGGAACAGAATCGTCTCCCGGATACCGGTCCCGGTGAGCAACATCACCAAGCGGTCCAGGCCCATCCCCATCCCGCCGGCCGGCGGCATCCCGAATTCCATCGCGCGCAGGAAGTCCTCGTCGAGATCCATCGCCTCCGGGTCACCGGCGGCGGCCAGCAACGACTGCTCCTCCAGGCGATCGCGCTGGATCACCGGGTCGTTCAGCTCCGAGTACGCGACCCCGAGTTCGACGCCGTTGAAGAACAGGTCCCAGGCCTCGACCAGCCCCGGAATTTCCCGGTGCTGCTTCGCCAGCGGTCGTGCCGACTCCGGATAGTCGCGGACAAAGGTGGGCTGGATCAGCGTGTGCTCGCAGAGCTTCTCGAACAAGTCGACGGCGATCTCGCCGGCATTCCGGCCCGGCTGCAACTCGACGTCGTGCTGCTCGGCCAACTTGGTCAGACCAGCCAGGTCGGTGGTCGCGTCGACACTCTCCCCGACGGCTTCCGAGAGCAGTCCGAAAAGCGTCGCATGCCGGAACGGCTGCTCGATGTCGATGGTCGAACCGTCGCGCCCGGTGATCGTCGTACGACCGATCGCACGGCCCGCGTTCCGGATCAGCTCCTGGATCAGCTCGGCCATCGTGTCGTAATCGCCGTACGCCTCGTACGCCTCGATCATCGAGAATTCCGCCGAGTGGGTGGAGTCCAGCCCTTCGTTACGGAACGTCCGGCCGATCTCGTAGACCCGGTCGACGCCGCCGATCATCGCGCGCTTGAGGTCGAGCTCGAGCGCGATCCGGAGCTTCATCTCCTGATCGAACGCGTTCAGGTGGGTCGAGAACGGCCGGGCCGCGGCGCCGCCGTTGGTCAGCTGCAGCACCGGCGTCTCGACCTCGACGAAGCCGTGCCCGTCGTACGTCGCACGCAGCGCCTTCAGGACGGCTGCCTTCGCGCGGACCATCTCGCGCGCCTCGGGGCGGACGATCAGGTCGACGTACCGCATCCGGACCCGGGCCTCTTCGCTGAGCGGCCGGTGCTCGTTCGGGAGCGGGCGGAGGGTCTTCGCGGCCATCTGCCACGCGGTCGCCTGCACGGACAGCTCACCGCGCCGGCTGGTGATCACCTCGCCCTGGACGGCCAGCAGGTCGCCGATGTCGACGAGCTGCTTGAACCGGGCCAGCTCGTCCTCGCCGAGGTCGGCGAGCGAGAACATCACCTGCAGCTCGGTCCCGTCCCCCTCGCGGAGCCGGACGAAGCAGAGCTTGCCGGTGTTGCGCAGGAAGATCACCCGGCCGGCCACCGAGACCTGCTCGCCGGTCCGGGTGTCGGGCTCCAGGTCCTGCGCGTCGTACTTCGCCCGCAGGTCCTTGAGCAGGTGCGTCCGGGGCACCGAGATCGGGTACGGCGGCACTCCTTCCGCCAGCAGGCGGTCACGCTTCTCCCGGCGAACCCGCATCTGCTCGGGCAGGTCGTCCTGCCCGCTGTCGGGGTTCACCGGGTCCACGTGTGCATCAGTCATACCCCGAAGGCTAGTGACTGAGTGCCTCCAGCTCCGAATCCTTTGATTCGTCCTTGCTCCGGGCGACCAGGGCGCCGACGATCGCGGCGGCCACCACGCACGCCGCTCCGCAGGTCACGAACGTCCCGCGCGGACCGAGCAGCGCACCCGCCAGACCGCCGAGCAGCATCGCGAGAATGCTGAACGAGCGGATCGTGCCGTTCAGGGCGGCGATCACCCGGCCACGGACGGCTTCGGCGGACCTCGTCACCACCAGTGAGCTCGTCGCCGCGTTCAGCATCCCGCTGCCGACGCCGATCGTGGTGGCCCCGATCAGCAGTGTCACGAGGTTCCCCGCCAGGCCCATCAGCACGCTCGACCCGCCGATCGCCGCCATTCCCACGACGACTCCCACGGCCCGGGCCCGGTCGCCGTTCAGCCGGCCGCTGTACCAGGCGCCGAAGATCGCCCCGGCTCCGGTGGCCGCGCCGGCCGCGCCGTACAGAGCAGGCCCGAGGCCGAGCTCGCCGGTGATCAGGAAGACCTCCACGACGTTGACCGCCTCGCCCGCGACCACGAACATCCACAGCGCCGGCACCAGGATCTTCAGGATGCCGTCACCGAAGATGGCGCGCAGTCCCGCCGACACTCCGCCGCGCTCGCGAGCAGCCCCGGGCTCCGGCCGGCGACGCGTGCGGACCAGCTGCGCGATGACCACCAGAGCGAGGAAGGTCCCGGCGTCGACGAGCAGGGCACCACGACTGCCGACCCAACCGACCAGCACACCACCAGCCGCCGAGCCTGCGAACGTCGCGACCCCGATCAGCGCCTGGCTGGTCCCGGTGGTGCGACCGACGAGTTCCTCGCCGACGATCCGCGGGATCAGCGCACCCCATGCCGGCCCCGCGACGGCCTGGCCGATCTGAAGCACGCACACCAGGGCCAGCGTGTTGACCAGGTCGTGCACGAACGCCAGCCCGACGCCGGCGACCACCTGCAGCAACCCCGACCAGACCAGGACCGTCCGCGAGTCGAACCCGTCCACGATCCGCCCCGCGAACGGGATCATCACCACGGTCGGTACGGCGAACGCGAGCAGCAGTGCCGTGACGGCAGCCGGCCCGTGGCCGTCGGAGACCCGCAGCATCAACGCGATCATCGCGATCGAGTCGCCGGCGTACGACAGCGCGCGGGCGGGCAGCACCAGCCGGATGTCCCGGAAGGACCAGATCGAAGTCTGAAGTGTTTGCTTCATAATTGTGAAGTAAACACTTCAGATTTTGCGGCGTCAAGTGGTTCGCTACGCTGACCTCGTGGCGAAGAAGAAGCGGCTGGTGATCACGGACCCGAAGGCGATCCGCGCCCTCGCGCACCCGGCCCGGCAGCGGGTCATCGACGAGCTGTTCAACGGCAAGGTGCTGACCGCGACCGAGTGCGCGGAGCTGGCCGGGCTGACGCCGTCCGCGATGAGCTACCACCTGCGCGCACTGGAGAAGTGGGGCATCATCCAGCGCGCCGACGAGTCCGCCGACGGCCGCGAGCGACCCTGGCAGGCGCCTGCCGCCAGCCTGGCGATCTCGTCGCAGTCCACCGGCGCGGGGCGGCTGGCCAGCCAGGCGATGATCAAGACCGCCATGGACGCTGTCCTCGACCAGTTCGTGGACATGGCCCCGGACGATCCCTGGGACGGCGTCAGCTCGATGAGCCGGTCCCGGTTGTGGCTGACCCACGAGGAGGCCGAGCAGTTCAACCAGGACCTGATCGACCTGGTCGACCGCTACAAGAAGAGCCGGACGGCCGCGAGTCATCCGGCCGGGACGCGGGAGGTGACGTCGCTGATCGCCGTCGTACCGACCGGGGATCCGCCGAAGGACAGCTGAACCGTTAGCTACGGATCCGCGTATCTCGGAGTACCTTCGGATGAAGAGGTACTTTCCGCCACTTGGTGGTTGCTATGCAGTCCTGGATCCTGTGGTTGATCGTCGCCGCCGTCCTCGGCACGGCCGAGTTGATGACGGCGACCTTGGACCTGCTCCTGCTCGCTGTCGCCGCGCTCGCCGCGGCCGGGATCGGCGCGCTGGGACTCGGTATCGGCTTCCAGGTGCTGGCCTTCGCGGTCACTGCCGCGGCCATGGTCACGCTGGTCCGCCCGGTCGCGCGCCGGCATCTCACCGGGCACCCGAAGCTGCGGACCGGTGTCGCCGCGCTCATCGGCCGCGAAGCCGTCGTACTCGCGCCCTGTGACCGGGACGCCGGACGGGTCCGGATCGGCGGCGAGGAGTGGAGCGCTCGCTCCTACGACCCTCACCTGCAGATCCCCGCGGGCACCCGGGTCGACGTGTTCGCCATCGAGGGGGCTACCGCCCTCGTCCATCCTCAGGAGGAACCATGGCCGAACTGATCATCGGAATCGTCGTCGCGCTGCTCGCTGTCGTGCTGGTACTGCGGACCGTGCGGATCGTGCCGCAGGCACGGGCCAGCAACGTCGAGCGCCTCGGCCGGTACCTGCGCACACTCGAGCCCGGACTGAACATCGTGATCCCGTTCATCGACCGGCCCCGGCAACTGATCGACCTGCGCGAGCAGGTGGTCTCGTTCCAGCCGAACTCGGTGATCACCGAGGACAACCTGGTCGTCCACATCGACACGGTGCTGTACTTCCAGGTCACCGATCCGCGCGCCGCGGCGTACGAGATCCAGAACTACATCCAGGCGATCGAGCAGCTGACCGTGACCACGCTGCGGAACGTGATCGGCGCGCTGGACCTGGAGAAGACGCTGACGTCGCGCGAGCACATCAACTCGATCCTTCGCGGCGTCCTCGACGAGGCGTCCGGCAAGTGGGGCATCCGGGTGAACCGGGTCGAGCTCAAGGCGATCGAGCCGCCGGCGTCGATCAAGGAGTCGATGGAGAAGCAGATGCGGGCCGAGCGGGAGAAGCGGGCCGCGATCCTGAACGCCGAAGGCCAGCGACAGTCCCGGATCCTGACGGCCGAGGGTGACCGGCAGGCCGCAATCCTGCGGGCCGAGGGTCAGGCGAAGGCGATCGACACCGTCTTCGAGGCGATCCACCGCAACGACCCGGACCCGAAACTGCTCGCGTACCAGTACCTGCAGATGCTCCCCGAACTGGCCAAAGGCCCCGGCAACACCTTCTGGGTCATCCCGTCCGAGGTCACCACCGCATTGCAGAACGTCACCAAGGCGTTCAGCGGCGACACGACCCCGCCGATCCCCTCGGACAACGGCCACAACCCTGAAATCTCCCGGGGATAGTTGCCCGGTCACCAAATCAGTTGTCCGACGATGTCACTATGGGTGCATGGGGGAACCTCTGCTGATCGCGCAGGCGATCGCCATCCCTTCCGGGGTGGCCGTGCTGGCGTATCTGGTCGTCGGACTTGTCATCGGTGTGGAGAGCATGGGTGTGCCGCTGCCCGGTGAGACCACGCTCATCGCCGCCGCGCTGCTCGCGTCGCAGCAGCATCATCTGAAGATCGAGTTCGTGATCCTGGCCGCCGCCGCGGGCGCGATCATCGGCGACTCGATCGGGTACTTCATCGGCCGCAAGGCCGGCCGCCGGCTCTTCGAACGGCTGGGCAAGCGGTTCCATCACTTCTCCGAGGACCGGATCGTCCGGGCCGAGAAGTACTTCCACAAGTACGGCGTCTGGACGGTGTTCTTCGGCCGCTTCGTCGCGCTGCTGCGGATCTTCGCGGGCCCGATGGCCGGCATGCTGCGGATGCACTACCCGCGGTTCCTGGCCGCGAACGCCGCCGGTGGCATCGCCTGGGCGACCACGATCGGCGTCGTCGCGTACAAGATCGGCGACAACGCCGACCAGATCTTCGGCCGGGTGTCCGTCGGCGCGCTGATCGCCGTCGCGGTCGTGGCCGTCGCGCTGTACGTCGTACACAAGGTCCGCAAGCGCCGCCGCGAGGAGGCCGAGCCGGTTCCCGAGGCGGCGGCGACCGAGTCAGCGGACGTGTAGCTGCAGCTGCGCCGTCGTGGTCCCGTCGATCGGCCGGCCGAACATCATCGCGCCGGGGATCACGAACCGATAGACGAAGTCGCCCGGCTGCGCGGCCTTGAACGCCAGCGCGGCCACGCCGTTACGCATCGGCAGTGCCTTGGAGTTCGCCCACCGACGCGTCTGCCGGTTCCAGGCCTGCAGCATCACCGTCGTGTTCATGGCCGGCTTCACGGCGACGGACACGGTCACCGTCGAGCCCTTCGCCGTCGCCGTGTTCCCGTTGGCGAACCCGGCCGACGCGATCCGGACGATGCTCTTGGTGTACGCCGGCTTACTGGTCGACGTACCGGTCTGTGTCCCGCCCTTGGTGTTCTCCGGCACGGTGATCTTGTACGGGCGGCTGCCACCCGTCGGCACCGCGATGTCGTAGTACCCGCCGGCCGTCGTCGACCCACGCGCCGCAGGTGTCCACCGCGAGCCCGGGGCGACCTGGGTCAGCACCACGACCGGTACACCGGCCGGGGTCGCGCGCTTGCTCGTGCACGGCGCGTCGAGCTCGCAGCCGACCTGGTGCAGGATGACCCGCCCGCGGACCCGGATCGGCACGCTGAACTGGGCCAGCCTGGGTACGGCGGCGTTGATCGAGCTCGTCAGCCCGAGCACCTGCCCGCCGATGCGGGTGCTCCACTCGTTCTGGGTGCGCAGCTGGAAGGCGTACGGCGGTTTGACGCTCTTGATCACCTGCCGGTTCGAGGTCGTCGCCGGGCCGATCACCTTCAGCATCTGGCCGGGCCGCCCGATCATCGGCACGTACCGCTGGGTCTTCTTGCCCTTCACGTCCAGCGGGTCATTCGGCGTGAAGTCCTGCGGAGCGAGCGGCACCGACCATCTGACCAGCACCCCGCGCCCCTGCTTCGCCACCGTCGCCGCGCTCGGCCGCACCGGACCGTCGGTGTCGAACACCGGCGACTTGGTCAGCTTGCTGGTCACCCCGCCCTGCGAGGTTCCGGTCCCGACGGCGACCTTGTAGTTCCCGTCCGGCGGGAACGCCGAGGTCGGGATCTCCCACTGGTTCGGCTGACCGGCCGCGATGTACTTCACGTACGACGGGCTCTCGCTGAGCACTCCCTCGATCGTGATCCGGTTCGGCTGCCCGTTGTCCTTCCAGGTCACCAGCACCGCGGCCCGCCCCTTGGGCGCCCACGCGACGGCGACCTCGGTCGGCGGCGGATCGGAGGCACAGGCAGTCAGCGAGGCAGCGCCCGCGACCACCGCCAGCGCTACGGCGAGCACGCGCCGCATTCCGACCACCCCTCGTCTCCTCACGACCGACCGGGTGAACCATACCCAGTCGCGGGTGCCCTCTCCCTACAGCCGTTGCCGGATCGGTATCGCACACCTACCGTGAGGTAAGCCACTGAGGGGGGAACCACGATGGCATTCATCAGTACGCCGAACGACCCGGAGCTGTTCGCAGCGAACCGGGCTCCGGCCGGGCACGTGCCCAACTTCGTCCACACGTTCGCCGCGCGACCGACCGTCTACGAGGCCTGGAAGCAGCTGAACGGCGCGATCAAGGAGTCCATGGACCTGCGCCGCTACGAGCTCGCCACGCTGGCCGCGGCGACCGCGCTGAAGTCGAGCTACTGCAGCCTCGCGCACGGGCAGATCCTGGCCGACAAGTTCTACACCGCGGAGGAAGTCGCGGCACTCGTCGACGAGCCGGCGAACGACCCGGTCGACCGCGCCGTGATGGCCTTCGCGCGCCAGATCGCACTCGCCGCCGACACCGTCACGCAGGCAGACGTCGATGCCCTGAAAGCACTCGGCCTGACCGACGACGATGTACTCGACGTGGCCCTGGCGGCCGCGGCTCGAGCCTTCTTCTCCAAAACCCTCGACGCCACCGGCACCCAACCCGACGCCGCCTTCAACGGCCTCCCCGAAACCCTCCGCAAGGCCCTCACGGTCGGCCGCCCGATCTACTCGGGCTGATTGTTCGGGGAGCCGCCGAGGTGGTGGGGGGTGGTGACGCCGGTGTACATCAGATGCGTGACCAGCCCCTGCGCGGCGTGCGGAAGGTTGTGGCAGTGGTCCATCCAGATACCCGGGTTGTCGGCCACGAACGCGACCTCGTAGGTCTCTTTGTCCTCGACGTTGAGGGAGTCCGTCCACCACGGGCTCCCGGTCGCGCGCACCCCGTCGCGACTCAGTACGACGACGTGGTGGCCGTGCAGGTGCATCGGGTGGACCTGACCTGAGGTGTTCTTGATCGTCATCCGGACGATGTCGCCCTCGCTCACCACGAACATCGGCACGTCCGGGTACTGATGCCCGTTGATCGTCCACCACAGCCCGGGTTTCCCGTCGAAGAAGCCGATCCGCCGGCCGATGTCGTACCGGAACGCCCGGGTCGCCTTCACGGGATCGAACCCGAGCGGCTTCGCCGCCCCGTAACTCAGCAGGTCGACCCGGTCCCGCGGCTCGCCGCCGGTCGGCGCGTCGCCGTCGCCAATCACCAGCGTCGTCGGTCCGCCACCGAGCCCGATCCGCACCGCTTTCACCGTCGGGATCTCGAGGTCCACCCGGCCGCCCGCGGTGACGAGTACCGCCTTCCCGCTCACCTCGGTCGGCGCGTTCACCTCGGTCCCGTCGACCGCGACCACCTTGTACGACGCCCCGTCGACCCAGATCGCCATCGGTCCGTTGTCGGTGTTGATCAGACGTACCCGTGCGATCGGACCAGGTGCCCGCACGCGACGTTCGCCGTACTCGCCGTTGACGGTGCGGACCTTGTCGTAGGTGTGCACCGCCGCGATCACGTCCGCCGCAGTGGGCTGGACGATCAGTACGCCGTACATCCCCTTCTGCACCTGCTCGTGCGAGACCTGGTGCGAGTGGTACCAGTACGTGCCGGCGTCCTTCGCGACGAACCGGTACACGAACGACTTGCCCGGCGGGATCGCGTCCTGCGTGACGCCCGCGACACCGTCCTCGGCATTCGGTACGTCGACACCGTGCCAGTGCAGTGTGATGCCGTCGGCAACGTTCTCGTTGCGCAGCGTGACCTGGACGAGATCGCCTTGTTTCGCGACGATCCGCGGACCCGGCGACGTGTGGTTCAACGTGTAGCCGTCCATCGGCCCGCGACCCGGGATGTCGAAGCGCTCCTCGCGCGCCACCAGGTCCACCGCGACGTCAGGCGTCTGGTCAACGGGCCCGGTCAACCGACTGACGTCGGTGCCGTGATGCGCAGACGCCGGCCCGCCACCGTAGTCGGCGTACCCCATCGTCATCGGCGACAGGTCGTTCGGGATCAGACTCCGCTGCCAGAAGAACCCGATCGGCGCCAGCACGACAAGGGTCGCAACGACCGCGACCAGCGCACGACGAGACGGCGACCGCATCCTCACGACCGCCGCACGTCAGTTGCCAAGGGCATCTAGGTGGTCGCCCCGGTCGCCGTGGCCGGGGACTCGGCGGCCGGCGCCGGACCAGCCGCTCGACGAGCAGCCATGCCCGCGACCGCGAGCAGCGCGAACGCGTTCAGTCCATGCAGCGCGCCGACCACCGGAGCGCCGAACGACGCGACGGCCAGCCCGAACTGCAGGACGACCAGGCCGAAGACGTACAGCGCCCACTTGACGCCGCCCTCGACCTTCGCGAAGAACGAGATGATCAGCAGCAGAATCGCCAGCAGCGGGATGATCCCGCTGCCCACGATCGTATGGATCATGTGTCCGACGTTGGCGTCGGAGTTCTCGGAGAACACCGAGCCGTCGTCGACGTCCTTGATGACCGTGAACCAGGCGAGTGCGATCGCCATCGCCTGGACCAGCACACCGATCGCGATGAGCCCGGCCAAGGCACGATAAACAGACCTCATATTTCCCCCAACCCCTGAAGTCACCCCTGAGGCTCATAGTGAGCCCGATCACCTCAAGGGCACAAGAGGTACAGGCACTCAGCCGTGGTTGCGGGCGAAGGCCTGATACAGACCGCGCAGGGTCAGCAACGGTTCGTCGCGAACCGGGGTGTTCAGCTGGCCGACGAGCAGCGGCGCGAGGGCGCCGGTGAGCACGACCGCGACGTCGTCGTTCAGAGACTGTTCGGTCCGGATCCGCGCGACCAGACCGTCGACCAGGGCCGCGAAGCCGTGGATCGCGCCGGACTGCAGCGCCTCGACGGTGTTCTTCGCGACCACCGATCGCGGCCGGACCAGCTCGACCCGGCGCAGCTGCGCGGCCGCCTGCCCGAGCGCGTCGGTCGCGGTTTCGATGCCCGGGGCAATCACTCCGCCGATGAAGGCGCCGGCCGGGTTGACCACGTCGATCGTGATCGCCGTACCGACGTCGACGACCAGGCAGGGCGCGCCGTACTTGGTCACCGCCGCCAGCGCGTTCGCGATCCGGTCCGTGCCGACCTCCCGCGGGTTGTCGACCAGCACCGGCAGCCCGGTCTTCACGCCGGGCTCGACGACAACGCTCGGCACACCCTGGTAGTAGCGCGACACGACGTCCCGCAACTCGTGCAGCACATGCGGTACGGCGGAACACACGGCGATCCCGGACACCGGCGACTCACCGGTGAGCAAGCCCTGCAGCAGCACCGCCCACTCGTCCGCCGTACGCCGTGGATCGGTCCCGACCCACCAGTGCCGCTTGACCGTGCCTTCGAACACCAGGCCGACCAGCGTCCTGGTGTTCTCGACGGCGACGGCCAGCAACACTCAGGCCTCCTTGAGGTCCAGGGCGATGTCGAGCACCGGCGCGGAGTGCGTGAGCGCACCGACCGCGAGGAAGTCGACACCGGTCTCGGCGACCTCTCGCGCCTGGTCCAGGGTCAACCCGCCAGAGGCTTCCAGCCGGGCCCGGCCGGCCACCTTCTCGACGGCTTCCCGCAGCAACGGGACATCCATGTTGTCCAGCAGGATCAGCTCGGCGCCGGACTCGACCGCGATCACCGCGTCCTCGACCGAGTCGACCTCGACCTCGATCCCGATCTCCGGGTACGCCTTGCGGACCAGGCGATACGCCTCCGCGACACCGCCGGCCGCGATCACGTGGTTGTCCTTGATCAGCGCGGCATCCGACAGACCCATCCGGTGGTTCTTCCCGCCTCCGCAGCGTACGGCGTACTTCTCCAGGGACCTGAGCAATGGCATGGTCTTGCGGGTGTCGCGGATGACCGCGCCGGTGCCGTCGACCGCGTCGACCCAGTGCCGGGTCAGCGTGGCGACACCGCTCAGGTGGCAGAGCAGGTTCAGCGTGGTGCGCTCGGCGGTCAGGAGTTGCCGCGTCTTGCCGCGGACGGTCATCAGCACGGCGCCGCGCTGCACGGAATCCCCGTCGCGGACGCCGTACTCGATCTCGATCTCGTCCGGCGCGGCGACCTGCCGCAGCACCAGCTCCGCGATC
The DNA here is from genome assembly GCF_004331345.1 of Kribbella soli. Taxonomy (GTDB): domain Bacteria; phylum Actinomycetota; class Actinomycetes; order Propionibacteriales; family Kribbellaceae; genus Kribbella; species Kribbella soli. Next base: position 1,492,232 of record NZ_SJJZ01000001.1, read on the forward strand.
TCCAGGCCCGCCACCACACCGTCGGCGCGGGCGACCAGCTCGGCGACCGACACCTGGTCCGGGTCGACCGTGGCGGTGGTCGTCACGTCGACGCCTCCGGCCAGGTCCTCCTCGATGGTTGCCCGCACGAGGTCACCGACCCACTGCCGGTCGACTGTCTCATCCATGCCGGTCATTCTCCTCGGATTCGCGCGAAACAAATGTGGCCTGTGGCACAGCCTGCTGATCAAGTGTCACGTCCAGGCTTCCGAACCAGTGCAGATCATCGCGGTCCGGGTGGTCCTCGCGCCAGTGCGCGCCACGGCTTTCTTCGCGGGCGGTCGCCGCGGTGATCAGGGCGGAGGCGACCGTCACCAGGTTCGTCGCCTCCCAGCCCGGCGTCCCCGGCTCGTCGTACGGCTGCTCGATCAGCTTGCCGATCGCCGCTCCGGCCTCCGACAGCCCGGTCCCGCTCCGGATCACGCCGGCGCCGACGGTCATCGCCCGCTGCAGCTCAGGTACGACGTCCGCGTCGACGAGTCCCGGCGTACGGCGGTCCGCGACCGGCTCCCGCTGTTCGGGCAGCCCGTTCGCGAGGTGCGCCGCGATCCGGCGGGCGAACACGAGTCCTTCGAGCAACGAGTTCGAGGCGAGCCGGTTGGCTCCGTGTACGCCGGTGCACGCAACCTCACCGCACGCGTACAGGCCGGGCACCGAGGTCTGCCCGTTCAGGTCCGTCCACACGCCGCCGGACGAGTAGTGGCAGGCGGGCGCGACCGGGATCAGTTCGCGGACGGGGTCGATACCGTGCGAGCGGCAGGACGCGAGGATGGTCGGGAACCGGACCCGCCACTTCTCGTCGCCGAAGTGCCGGGCGTCCAGGTAGACGTGGTCTTTGCCGGTGGCAAGCATCTGGCGCATGATCGCCTTCGCCACGATGTCGCGCGGTGCGAGGTCGGCGAGCTCGTGCTGCCCCTGCATGAACCGCTTGCCGGTGTGGTCGACGAGGAACGCGCCCTCGCCGCGGACCGCCTCGGACACCAACGGCTGCTGGCCTTTCGCGCTCTTGCCCAGCCAGAGCACCGTCGGGTGGAACTGCACGAACTCCAGGTCCCGCACCTTCGCACCGGCCCGCAGCGCGAGCGCCATCCCGTCACCGGTCGACACGCTCGGGTTGGTCGTTGCCGCGTACAACTGTCCGAGACCGCCGGACGCCAGGATCACTGCCCGGGTACGGATCGCGCCGACGCCGTCCAGTTGCCCCTCGCCCATCACGTGCAACGTGACGCCGGCGATCCCGCCGTCCTCGGCAGTGAGCAGGTCGAGGACCAGGGCGTGCTCGATCAGCCGGATGTCCTTGGCGCGCTTGACCGCGGCGACCAGCGCCCGCTCGATCTCGGCGCCGGTCGCGTCGCCGCCCGCGTGCGCGATCCGGTTGCGGTGGTGCCCGCCCTCACGGCCGAGCGAGATCTCCCCGTCGGCCAGGGTGTCGAAGCGCGCGCCCAGGTCGATCAGATCGCGGACGGCGTCCGGGCCTTCGGTGACGAGCACCCGGACGGCCTCCGGGTCGCTCAGTCCGGCGCCGGCGACGAGCGTGTCGTGCAGGTGCTCCTCGGGAGAGTCCTCCGGGTCAAGGGCGGCAGCGACGCCACCCTGCGCCCACTGCGTGGAGCCGGAGGCGACGACGTCCTTGGTCACCACCAGGACGGTGCCCAGCTCACGGGCCTTGAGCGCGGCGCTCAGCCCGGCGACGCCGGAGCCGATCACCACCACGTCAACTGTCTCGGTCCAGCCGGCCGCCGGCGCGGCCAAACGCTGCGGAACTGCGGGTCCACTCATCCCGCGACCGTATCAACCGAATTCATCGAAGGGTGATGGAAATGTTGTCAATGAGACGGGTCAGGCCGACGCGGGCGGCGATCAGCATCCGGGCCTCGCCGGGGCCGATCACCGGGCCGAGATCGGGTGCTCGCAGGGCGAGATAGTCGATCTTCACCGACGGCACCGCCTCGAGCTCGGCCTGCGCCGCGGCCAGCACCGCGTCCGGCCCGTTCATCCCGGCCTTCGCGCCGGCGCTGAGCGCCCGGTACAGCACCAGCGCCTCGTCACGCTCGGTCTCGCTCAGGTACCGGTTGCGTGAGGACAGCGCGAGACCATCGGCCTCCCGCACAGTCGGCACCGGCACGATGTCGACGTCCATGTCGAGGTCGCAGACCATTTCGCGGATCAGCGTCAGCTGCTGATAGTCCTTCTCGCCGAACAACGCCAGATCGGGTGCGGTCAGGTGCAGCAGCTTCGACACCACGGTCAGTACGCCGGAGAAGTGGCCGGGCCGGAACACGCCTTCCAACTCGTCCGCCAACGGGCCCGGATGCACCGTGATCGACGGCTCGTTCGGGTACAGCTCGTCCCGGGACGGGTTGAAGACCAGGTCGACGCCCTCGTTCTTCGCGATCGCCAGGTCGCTGGCCAATGTCCGCGGGTACCGGTCGAAGTCCTCGGTCGGCCCGAACTGCAACGGGTTCACGAAGATCGTCAGGAGCACGCTGCCGTCCGGCCCGACCCGTTCGCGGGCCTCGGCCAGCAGCGCGGCATGGCCGTCGTGCAAGGCGCCCATCGTCATCACGACCGCCCGCGGCCGGATCGCAGCTGCCGCTCGCAGTTCGGCCTTGGTCTGGGTGAGTCTCATCGCGGTGCCTCCCCTGTCCGATCTGCCCGGTGCCCGTCCAGTACGTCGGTCAAGCGGCGGACCGTCTCCGCGTCCAGCCGCCCGTCCGTCGCCAGTTCCACAGTCGCCCAGGCCAGTTCGGCGTACGTGCGCCTCGTGCTGCCCCGAAGTACTGCCAGATGTGCTGCCACCGTGTCGACATCCCCCCGGGCGATCGGCCCGGTGAGCGCATGATGACCGGATCGCAGCGTGTTGTCGAGGGTTGCGACGAGCAACGGCCGCAGTGTCGCCACCGGATCCGCCACGCCCGCCTCCCGCAGTACGGCGACCGCCTGCGAGACCAGTGTGGTCAGATGGTTCGCGCCGTGGACCAGACCGGCGTGGTAGCGCGCACGCTGGCCGTCGGCGACCCACTGCACCTGTGCGCCCAACGCCTTCACCAGCCGCTCGACGATCGACCGTGCCGCATCAGGAGCGGTCGCGGTGAACATGACCCCGTCCAGCCGCACCGGGCCGCCGGGAAACGTCATCGACGGGTGCAGCGCGACTGGTGTCGCAGCAAGCCCGGTCAGCGGAGCCAGACCGTGCGCTCCGGACAGGTGCACGACGTACTGCGCACTGGTCAACGGCAGCGTATGCGCAACCTCGTGAATCAGGTCGTCCGGTACGGCGACCAGTACGACGTCGGCGCTCCTCGCGACCTCGTCAGGGGTCAGCACGGGCACAGCGGGCAGAAGGCGGGCGGCGCGGTCCAGGGACGCGTCCGAGCGCGCGGTGACTCCGACCAGGGGATGTCCGGCTGCCGCCAAGGCTGCTCCCAAGGCGGTCCCGGCCCGGCCGGCTCCGATCAAGCCGATCCGTTCCATCACTCACTCTCTTCTCGTTCCAGTCCCGCTTCCGGGTACCAGACGATCTCCCTATGAGCGTAGGTGATGAGAGCATGACGCGGTGAGTGATGCGTGGGCAGCAGGTGCCGAATTGACCGCGATCCTGATCACAGTTCCTGAACTGGCGGAGTACACAGAGCGTTGGCGTTCGGTGTCACGGTCGACCGCGAGACCACAGGTCCCGTTGACCGAGCTCATCCCGCCGCACGTGACTGTGCTGGTCCCCTGGGTCGCCGAACCCACCGACACCGACCTGGCCCGGCTACAGGCGGCGGTCGCGTCGATCGAGCCGTTCGAGCTCAGCTTCCCGACCGCGGGTCAGTTCCCGAACGGTACGGCGTGGTTGAAGCCGGAGCCGTTCGACAAGGTCCGCTCGGTGCTCGTGTCCGTCTTCGACGCCTTCCCCGAGTGCCCGCCGTACGGCGGTGAGTTCCCGGACCCGCATCCGCACCTGACCATCTCGTCGTCCGCTCAAGGCGGTCCGGCCGTGGTGGCCGAGGCCAACGCCGCCCTGGCCGCGGCACCGGCGCCGACTGTCCAGCTGACCGAGTTGGAGCTGTGGCGCGAGGACGCGGAGGGCGTGTGGCACCAGATCGGCGCCGTACCGCTGGGGTCCGCTACTTCCTGACCTGGAAGCCCACCGCGCCGGCAGCCTTCTTGGCCTGCCAGTCCGCCGGTACGTCGGCCGGCGTCAGCTCACGCAACTGGTCGACGCTCGGGTCGGTGAGCGCACCGATCCGCACGGCCTGCTCGGACACCGTGGCCTCGAACAGGTTCCGCACGTCCCGTCCGTTCCCGAACTCGGCCATGTGCCGGACCCGGTCAAGCAACGAGCCGATCCGCTGCACGACGCCGTCGGCCAGCAGGTACCCGGCCTTGCCGCTCAGGTACCGGAAGATCTCCTGCAACTCCGGCAACGAGTAGTCCGGGAACTCCAAGGTCGTCGGCACCCGCGAACGCAGCCCGGGGTTCTGCAGGAACAGCCCCTCCATCGGCTCGGTGTACCCGGCCAGCACCACAACCAGGTCCTCGCGGTGCTCCTCCATCAGCTTGATCAGCGTGGCGAGAGCATCGGCCCCGTAGCCGCGGGCATCCGCCAGCGTGTACGCCTCGTCGATGAACAGCACGCCGCCCAGTGCCTGCTCCACCAGGCGCTTCACCTTCGGCGCGGTCTGGCCGATGTACTGGCCCATCAGCTCGTTGCCGCTCGTCTCCACCAGGTGGCCGACGCCGAGCAGACCGAGGTCGCGGTAGATCTCCGCTAGCAGCCGGGCCACGGTGGTCTTGCCGGTGCCCGGGTTGCCGGTGAAGACCATGTGCCGGGACCGCTCGGTCGGCGGCATCCCGGCCTTGGATCGCAGTACGTCGGCCTGCGCTTCCGCGGCCAGCCGCTCGACGGTCGCCTTGACCTCGGTCAGCCCCGTCATCGCCGCGAGCTCGGACCGCGGGTCCTCGTGGCGCGGCAGGTCGCCCAGGTTCTCGTCGGTCAGATCGGCGACGTCGGACCGCTCGATCGTCCGGACGTGCTCCATGGTCGGGGACTCCAGCGTGGACAGCCGGACCGCCTGCAGCGTAGCGATCCGCTCCAGCAACGTCCGTACCGTCCGCGCGTTCCCGAACCCAGGTGCCCGCGGCGCCTTGTGCAGCACGGCGAGCGCCTGCTCGGACACACCGTCACCGAGCACGAACCCGGCCTGCTCGGCGGCCTGCAGGAAGATCTCGTGCAGCTCGGTGTCGGTGTAGTCCGGGAAGTTCACGAACGTCCGGATCCGCGACTTGAGGCCCGGGTTGCTGTCCACCAGCGAGTACATCTCGTTCGGGTAGCCGGCCATCACCACGACCAGGTTGTCGCGGTGCGTCTCCATCAGGTGGATGAGGGTGGCGACGGCCTCCCGGCCGTAGTCCCGTCCGGAGGTGTTGAACAGCGAGTACGCCTCGTCGATGAACAGCACGCCGCCCAGCGAACGCTCGACGACCTCGGTCACCCGCGGCGCCGTCTGGCCGATGTACGACGCAATCAGGTCGGCCCGCCCCACCTCGACCAGGTGTCCCGACGAGAGCATGCCCAGGTCCCGGTAGACCTCGGCGAGGATCCGGGCGACCGTGGTCTTGCCGGTGCCCGGGTTGCCGCTGAAGACCAAATGCCCCATCGGTTTCGGCAGCCGCAGCCCGGCTTCGGCGCGCAGCTTGGCGACCTTGGCCTCAGCAACCAGTTCGTGCACGCGGGCCTTCACCGCACCCAGCCCGGTCATCTCGTTCAGGTCGGCGATCGGGTCGCCGGCCGCCGGCGCGTCCGCCCGCAGCTTGTCCGGCGCCTCCGCCTCGACGACGGCCTTCGGCGGCCGGAACGAGTGCAGGTCGCGCAGTCCCCGGAAGAAGCCGGCGACCATGTACAGCTCCTTCGACGCCTTCGCCTTGTCCGGAAGCCCGTTGAGGCTGGCGCCGACCTGGTACATCGCGGCCAGGTACTCGCGGGCGTCGTACGGCGCTCCGGCCTCGACCGCCCGGATCATCCACGCCTGCCGCCGGCGCCGCCACTCGGCCGGATCCGGCCGGGTCTTCGCCTTGTCGAGCGCCGCCTGGACCTCTGCCGTCCCGGACGGGCCCAGCGCCGAGAACGAGAGCCCGGCCGGCAGGTCGGTGCGTCCGATCTGCTGGAGCAGTCCGGCGATCTCCTCCGCGAACGGCTTCTCCGCCTCCGGCGTCACCGCCGCGATCCGCGCGTACGCCGCCTGCAGCCGGTTCATGCCGTGCACCATCAGGTCGAGCGGATTGCCCGACAGGTGCGGGTAGACCTGGCGGATGTCGTCGTCGCCGAACTCCTCGATCCAGCGCTTCAGCACCGCCGGCCGGGACTCGGTGATGTGCAGGTCGAGCAGCTCCGGACTGGCCAGGACGTGGTCCAGCATGGACGCCATCGCCTTCCGGCGGGCCTCCAGTCCCGGGATCCCGGTCAGCAGGTCCAGCATCTCCCGGCAGGCCCGGATGACCTCCTCCTGCGAATCCCGGTCCCGCCGCAGCGGGTACGGGATGTCGAAGGAGGCGCCGGTCTCACGCCAGTTGGCGATGTCGGTGTCGATCTCCTGCTGCTCCTCGCGCCACTGGTTGAGCAGCAGGAAGTGCAGGTTCCGCGCACCGCCGACGAGGATGCCGAGCGCCGGCCACAGGCTCTTGAACACGAAGTAGAACGTGTCCACCAGCAGCGGTGAGCCCTCGATGAAGTACTTGTTGCTGGCCGACACCTTGCCCAGCGTGGGCCGGTCCACCAGATCCGCGACCTTGGCCTTCGTCGCGGCGAGCCACTCCGGAGTGACGACGTACGGCGGTTCGGCGCCGACCACATCGAATGCCGGGTCACCCTCGAACAGGACCGCGAGCTCCTCCGGAAGTTTCGCCACGATGCCCGATCCTAGGATCGTGGCGGTCCATACCTCTCCGAACGGGACACGATGACCGAGACCTTCCGAGACGCCTGGCAACAGGCCCTGTACGGCCCTGGCGGCTTCTACCGCCGGGAGCGCCCGTCTGCGCATTTCCGTACGTCGGTCCACGCCTCTGCCCTGTTCGGGCAGGCCATCGCGCGGCTGGCCGGTCAGCTCGGTCTGGACGAGATCGTGGACATCGCCGCCGGTTCTGGTGAGCTGGGCAAGCTCCTGCGCGCAGAGGGCCTGACGGTCGTCGACATCGAGCTGGACGATCAGCTGCCCGATCGCCTGACCGGACTGGTCATCGCCAACGAGTGGCTCGACAACGTCCCGTGTGAGGTGGTCGAGTGGGACGAAGACGGCGTACCGCGCTATCTGGCCGCTGACCTGACACCAGGGGACGTTGTGGACGGCAACGACCTGGACTGGTTGCGGGAGTGGTGGCCTGGCGAGCCCGGTGACCGAGCAGAGGTCGGCAGGGCACGTGACGAGGCCTGGCGGGGCGTGGTCGAGCGGCTCGCGGACGGTGCAGTCGCGATCGCCATCGACTACGGACATGTGAAGTCGGCCAGGCCGCCGTACGGGACCCTGACCGGCTTTCGCTCGGGTCGTCAGTGTTCACCGGATCCCGACGGCAGCTGCGACATCACTGCCCATGTGGCGCTTGACTCGCTGGGTGGCACCATCCTGAGCCAGCGGGACGCCTTGCGAGCCCTGGGTGTCAGCGGGGCTCGTCCGAGCGTGGAGCTGGCTCAGACCGAGCCGCTGCGCTACCTGTCCGAGCTGTCCGCAGCCGGGGAGGCTGCCGAGTTACTGGACCCGTCCGGGCTCGGCGGGTTCGGCTGGGTCTGGACGGCGAACGACGCGGCCACCGTACGGCGGGCCTCGCGTGCCCTGTCCGCCTGAGCCGCCACCAGCGCCGCGGCCTCCACCTGGTCGCGGTGCAGCGCCGTGGCGTCGGTCGGACCCAGTGGAGTGTCCACATGCACGTTGGCCAGGCCCAGGCGCCGCTGGATCGGCCCCTGCTCCAGCCGGACCGACTGCGTCTTGTGGTGCAGCACGATCGACGTACGGCGGCTCACCCAGCCGCGCGTGGTGACCATGACCTGGTCGTCGACGCCGTACGTCAGGTAGCGCCAGCCGATCGGACGCAGCCACTTGGCACGCTCCGGTGCCGGGTGCATCTGGATGCGGCTCAGGTCGAAGCCGGGCAACACCCGCGCGAGGACATAGGCCACCTCGGCACGCTCGCCGACCGGCAGCAGCTGTGCGCCCTCCAGCGCGTCGTCGCCGTCCTCCTTCTGACCGGCCACGCCCGCGATGTCCAGCTCTACCCGGGACCAGCCGAGCAGGCGCCAGATCAGCGGCTCGGTGATCAGCAGGCCCTGCACGCGGCCAGGCGGTACGGTCTGGCGCTGGACGTCGAACAGTCCACGTTTGGTCCGCAGACCGTGACTGGACTCGGACAGCGTGAACCCGTGGTTCCCCACGACCTGCTTCCAGATCGGCTGCACCACACCGAGCAGCAAGGGCAGACCGGCGAACAGACCGATGTGGAAGTCCAGCACCATGGTCGCGACGATCAGCCAGATCAGTGCGCCGGCGCTGGCGACGACCGTGGACGACAGCAGCGTCGCACCGAGCAGACGGTTGGTCGGGACCGTCAGCAGCGGCGGAGCCAGCGCCTCGGCCTGCTGATCGTGCTCCTGCTGCTCAGCACCCTTCTCGCCCTTGGCGCGGACCAGCAGCGTGGTGCGGAGGTGCTGCGCCTCGTCGTACCGGAAGTAGCTCAGCTTGCCGTCGCTCTTGCCGCCACCGGCCACGTCCATCCGCAGCTCGGCCATGCCGAACAGCCGCGCGACGAACGGCTGCGCCACGTCGATCGCCTGGATCCGGTCGAACCGGATGATCCGGGTCCGGCGGAACAGGAACCCGCTGTCCACCCGGATCGCCTCGTCGGTCAGCTGCCACTTGGTGAACCACCAGGACAGGGCGCCGAGCAGGATCCCGCCGACGAGCACAGCGGCCAGGCCGATGCCGGCGACCGTCAGGTTGCTCCGCAGGCCCTCGTTGTTGACCAGGGCGACGGCCGCGACGACGAAGTACCCCCAGCCTTTGACGAAGGGGGTGAGTGGGTGAAGCCGTTCGCCGACGACCTCGACGGTCTGCTCGGTCACAGGCCCCACGCCTGCGCCTGACCGAGGGCGGACAACCGGTCACGGAGCCGGCCGGCCTCGTCCGGGTGCAGCCCCGGGATCTTCGCGTCGGTGGCCGGCGTCGCCGTGTGCAGCTCGACGGTGGCCAACCCGTACGCCCGCTCCAGCGGCCCGGCGGTCACGTCCACGAACTGCATCCGGCCGTACGGTACGACGACCAGCTCGCGGAACATGACCCCGTGGCTGACCAGCAGCTCGTCCTCACGTTCGGCGTACTTCCAGGACCGCTGGTTGCGCCCGATCAGCACCCAGCCCCATCCCAGGACCAGTGCGATCACGACGACCGCGAGTACGCCGTACAGCCAGCTCAGCGTCAGCCCGAGTGCGACCAGCGCCACGATCGCGGCGAGCCCGGCGACGATCGCCGCGTTCAGCCGCCGCAGCGTGGCCAGCTTCGGCGAGACCGGCGTCCAACTGACATCCGAGGGTGCGAAGAGGTCGTCCACGGGTAAAGCCTGTCACGATAGTGGTCATGAGTACCGAAAGAGTGGTCGGAGTCGGCGCGGGAGCGGCTGGATTCGACCCGGCGTACGAGCGCGGCGGGACCGGCGCCGGCTCCGAGCTGGCGACGTCCGACATGGTGCTCAACATCGGACCCCAGCACCCGGCCACCCACGGCGTACTGCGCTTGCGGCTGACGCTCGACGGCGAGCGGATCGTCGGCTGCGAGCCGATCATCGGCTACATGCACCGCGGCGCGGAGAAGCTGTTCGAGGTCCGCGACTACCGGCAGATCATCGTCCTGGCGAACCGGCACGACTGGCTGTCCGCCTTCTCGAACGAGCTCGGCGTCGTGCACGCGGTCGAGCGGATGATGGGCCTCGAGGTCCCCGTCCGGGCGGTCTGGCTGCGGACCCTGCTGGCCGAGCTGAACCGGATCCTGAACCACCTGATGTTCCTCGGCTCGTACCCGCTCGAGCTCGGCGCGATCACGCCGGTGTTCTACGCGTTCCGCGAGCGCGAGACGATCCAGGCCGTGATGGAGGAGCTGTCCGGCGGCCGGATGCACTACATGTTCAACCGGGTCGGCGGGCTCAAGGAGGACCTGCCGTACGGCTGGCTCGGCCGCGCCGCTGCCGCCTCCGCCGCGGTCCGGACCCGGCTGCCCGACATCGAGGAGCTCATCCTCGGCAACGAGATCTTCCGAGCCCGCACGGTCGGCGTCGGCAAGCTCTCCCCCGAACTCGTCGCGCAGTACGGCGTCTCCGGGCCGATCGCCCGCGCTTCCGGAGTGGACGCCGACCTCCGCCGCGACGAGCCGTACCTGGCGTACGGCGAACTGCAGGACGTGCTGCGCGTCGTCACCCGCCCCGAGGGCGACTGCTTCGCCCGGTTCTCCGTACTGCTCGACCAGGTCAAGGTGTCCCTCGACCTGGTCGACGCCTGCCTCGACAAGCTGTCCACGCTGCCGGCCGGCCCGGTCAACGTCCGGCTGCCGAAGATCCTCAAGGTCCCCGAGGGCCAGACCTACGCCTGGACCGAGAGCCCGCTCGGCATCAACGGCTACTACCTGGTGTCCCGCGGCGACAAGACCCCGTGGCGCCTGAAGCTCCGCTCGGCCAGCTTCAACAACATCTCCGCGCTGCCCGCCCTGCTCCCCGGCACCATGATCCCCGACATGATCGCCATCCTCGGCAGCATGTTCTTCGTCGTCGGCGACATCGACAAGTAGGGGCCCGGCGGGGAAACAAGCTTGAAGATAGCGACGACTTCTTACCCCACCACCTGACCCCACTGGGTTATCCACAGGGGGTCTGCGGCGGGGCGGCTCAATCCGGCACCCTGGGGCGAATGGACTGGTGGTGGCGGCGACAACTCGATGACGAGGGCCTCGAGGTACTGATCCACGAGCAGCAGCGGATCGTCTCCCGCACCCAGCTGCTCGCGGCAGGCCGGTCGGACTCCGAGATTCGTCGCCGGCTGCGGGGCAGGCGATGGCAGATCGTTCATCCCGGGGTCTACGCGACCCATACCGGCCCACTCGGGTACGACGAACGGATCGTAGCCGCGCTGCTCTACGCCGGGCCTGAAGTTGCCTGGAGCCACTACACCGCCGCGGAACAGTTCGGTCTGATCAAACCCGACGGGCACCGTCCGGTCCACGTGACCATTCCCTGGCGCCGTCGCGTCCGCGCGCGGCCCGGACTCGTCATTACCCGGGACAAGCACTGGGAAGACCGGTTGGCCGCGGTTGTCCCACCGCGAAGCCGACCCGCGGAGGCCGTTCTGGAGATCGTCGGCATCTCCCGTTCACTGGACGATGCGGCAGCGATCGTCGCCGAGGCCTGCCAGAGCGGCCGAGTCAAGCCGGCCGAAATACTGAGCGCACTCGACGGTCGGGCGCAGCTTCGCCATCGCGCGGCACTGAGGTCGATCCTCGCCGATGTCGCCGAGGGAACCCATTCGCTGCTGGAGCTCCACTATCTACGAGACGTCGAACGAGCACACGGGTTGCCGCCGGGGCGTCGGCAGCGTGCTGTGGATCAAGAGTTCACCGACGTCGCGTACGAGCCGGTCGGGCTCGTCGTCGAACTCGACGGGCGCTTCCACTTCGCGCCCGGCCAGCGGTGGCGGGACCTCGCGCGGGACAACCGTGCGGCTCTGCGGTCGGAGGTTACCTTGCGCTACGGCTGGCTCGACATCATCAGTCGCCCGTGTAGTGCCGCCGCACAGGTTCTGCAGGTGAGCCGCCGCAAAGACCCAACCATTCCCGCCCACCCCTGCCGGCGCACCTGTCCGGTCCGCTGACCGGTGGCGTGGCGGGTGGGGATAGAAGTCGTCGCGATGTGCAAACTTGTTTCCCCGCTTCCACCGGTCAGGTGGTGGCGTTGATGAGGTCGAGCAGCGGGGCGGCGAGGCCGTCGGCGACGGCGAAGACGCCGACGGACTCGGGTGCGTGGTCGGTGCCGTCGAGGTCCAGGACGGTGACGCCTGCCTCGCGGCAGATCGCCACGCCGGCCATCGTGTCCCAGGGCTTGTTGGAGAACATGATCAGCGCGTCGAAGTACCCGTTGGCCGTCCAGGTCAGCGCGGTCGCCGCCGTACCGATCATCCGGAGACGCTGCACCCGCGGGACCAGCCGCTGGGTCAGCGCCGCTCGATCGGCGTTCACCGCCGCGGCGTTCGGCCCGACCGCATAGTCGCCCACGGCAACCAACGCGTCGGCGAGGTCGGTGCATCGACTGCCCCGGATCGCCTTCCCGTTACAGGTCGCGCCCAGTCCCTCGGCCGCGGCGTACGTCGTACCGAGCGCCGGGTGGTCGATCACACCCGCGACGGCCCGGCCCTCGTGGATCAGCCCGAGCGAGATCGCCCACAGCGGTACGCCGTGGATGAAGTTCACCGTCCCGTCGACCGGGTCCAGCACCCAGCGCGTCCCGTCGGTGGCGCCGCCCTCCTCCTCGCCGAGTACGCCGATCTCCGGCGTCTCCCGCTCGAGGAAGGCCCGCACCTCCCGCTCCACGGCGAAGTCCACCTCGGACGCCATGTCCCGGTCGCCCTTGAACGTCAGCTCCCCGACCGCACGGCTCTGTGTCACCGCCCGCCCACGCTCGACAGCAGCTCCGGCAACCTTCAGCAGCTTCGCGAGATCCACACGTCAGAACCTACGCGACAGGACCTACGCCGTGCCGAGTGATCTCGCTCTTCGACGCCAGGCCGCAGCCGCGGCGGCTCCGCCGATCACCAGCAGACCGGCGCCCGCCGCCTGCGCGATCTTGATCGGGCAGCCGCTCGCGCAGTCCGGGATCGGGTACGGCTGGCCGGGGTTCAGTTCGTGGGTCTCGTCGGCCCCGACGTACGCCTCGTCCGCGGGGAACGGGAAGCCCTCGGGGTTCAGCAGGCGGTACCAGTACAGGTCGTCCCACGCCTTGCGCCGGCACGTCACATTCACCGACGGAGACTCGTACGGCGTCGGCCCCAGCTGCCCGATCGGCAGATGGTCCTCGTTGTAGACCGTGACGTGGCCGTTCGGATCGTTCATCGTCACAGCCGGGTAGTTCGCATCCAGCCCCATGACCGCAGTATGGGGCTGGGCTCAGGACGCGGCCAGACCTCGGAGCTTGAGGTCGACGACGGTCGGCGCGTCGGCCTGCGAATGCTTGTCGCCGGCGGCAACGACGGTCGCGACCTCCTGGTCGATCTTGTCGAGGCGCTGGTCGATCTTGTCCAGCCGGCGCTGCATCAGATCGACGAACTCCGCGTTCTCGACGACCCGGGCGCTGGTAATCCGCGAGTACTCCTGCGCGACCTGCGCGCGCTCGTCGGAGTGGGCCAGCCGCTCGACCAGCAACTGGTGGCGGAACAGGAAGGCAGCAGCGATCGCGACCAGAACGGCTCCACCGGCGGCGGCCCGGAGAATCCAGGCATTCTGCGAGAAGAGCGCGATACTCACGCCCAGGCAGACAACGATCAACAGACCGTTGGCGACGGTGAGAACTGTGGTCCTGGTTCGACGGCGGCTACCCCTTGAACCCATGGACCGCATGTTAAGGGGTCTCGTCGGGGTCCTCGGGAACACGACACGCGCGTTCGAGCAACAATCCGGCCGTGACGACCAGCACTGAGACCACCGCCGCGGCACCGGCCATGATCACCCGGTTGCGAGGCCCGGAGGAGCCCATCGCCTGCAGGAAGCTTAACGCGAACCCTGCGTAAACACCGGTGCACAACGCGCCGACAAAGGCGCTCGCCTTCCCGATCATCAACAGGAAGACGGCGCGCGACGGTTCGATCCGTTCCCGGCGTACCTGGACCCGCTGGTGGGTGTTGCGGGCCGCGGCGAACAGCAACGCGGCCAGGAACGCCCAGGCGATCAACGTCAGCCAGGACACCGCCGGCGCGACACCGCCGCCGGCCTCGATGGCCTTCACCATCGTCACGCCGATGGCGACCCCGAGGACGGCGATCGCGACCAGCAGCCGCCGTGAGGTCGGCCGCACCGAGCCCGGGCGCGGTTCGTGCTTGTCGCCGTGGTGATCGTTGGGCGCCCGATCGGGCTCGGTACCGCCGGACACCACTACTGCAGCTCGATGTCGAGCTTGGTCACACCGTCGGTCCCGACCTTGGCGAGCAGCTCCGCGACCGGACCGTGGCCCGGCAGTACGGCGTCCCGCTCGATGTCGAGCCACGGCGCCAGCACGAACGCACGCTCGTGTGCCCGCGGATGCGGAATCGTCAGTTCGTCGGACTCGATCGTCTTCTGCCCGTAGGTGATCAGGTCGACGTCGAGGGTCCGCGGCGCGCCCGGCACGCTGCGCTCCCGGCCGAACGCCTGCTCGACCGCGTGCGCACGCTCGAGCAACAGGTCGACGCCCAGGGTGGAGTCGGCGAGCAGGACGATGTTCAGGTACGGACCGGACTCGCCCGGGCCGCCGACCGGTTGGGTCTCGTAGACCGGCGAGACATCGACCACCACGACGTCCGGGGTGTCCCGCAGTGCGTCGACCGCGCCCTGCAGGTTCGCCTCACGGTCGCCGAGATTGCTGCCGAGCGACAGGATCACCTGGCGGATCGGCTTCAGGCCACCGCTCAGGGTGTCCGCGTCGATGACGTGGGGACTAGGGGTCTCAGTCACGAGGATTCTCCGGCTCTGCGCTGCACGGTCAGGACAACGTCGTCGAACGGCACCGTGATCGGCGCCGAGGGTTTGTGGATGGTCACGGCCGTCGCTGTCACCCGCTTGTCGGCGAGACAGAGATCGGCGATGCGCTGGGCGAGGGTCTCGATCAGGTCCACCGGGTCGGTCTCGATCGCCTGGTGCACCTGCTCGGCCACCACCCCGTAGTTCACGGTGTCGGCCAGGTCGTCGGAAGCCGCTGCGGCCCGGGTGTCCAGCTCCAGCCGGACGTCCACGACGAACTCCTGTCCGTCGGCCCGCTCGTGGTCGAACACTCCATGGCGCCCGAAACCACGGATGCCACGGATCTCGATCACATCAGGGGAGGTCACGGGACCGCTCATTCCGCCTCCTCCGATTGACCCCCAGACGACAGTACCGGTGAGGCATGGTGGATCCACAACCGCCAGCCGCTGGAAGTTCGACGGAAAACGTTCGTGGCGAGCGCCTTTCCGCCCGCGAACCCGTCCTCCGGGGCACCCTCACCCGACGACAGGACATTCTCCGTACACGTGACGTATGCCACGTCTTCATCCACCCGCACCTGCACGTCGGTGAGGAAGAACTGGATGTACGGCGTGTTCGCGAAGATCATCGCCCAGGCCCGCATCAGCTCGGCGTACCCGGAGATCGCCGCGTTCCCCGGATGGATGCAGACCGGATCGGGTTCCGGCAGCCAGACGGCCGCCATCAAATCCAGGTCCCCGGCCTCGAACGCGTTGTAGAACGCGGTGTTGGCCGTGAGTACGACGTCCTGCACCGTGGCGCCACGAGTACCGTCCTGCCGCGGTCCGTCCGTCATACGGTTCCCCATCTCTTCGCCACCCGGACCGCGTCCGCGTTCGGTGCCACCGCGTGCGCCCGGACACACCAGGCACCTGCGGCGGCGGCCAGGGCGGATACGGCCACGCTCGCGTCGTCTCGTCGTACGGCCGGTCTGGGTTCACCGGTCTGCTCGTCGGCGAGCAGCCTACCGAGGAACGTCTTCCGGGACGCACCGATCAGTAACGGTCTTTCCAGTACGGCGAATTCCCGCAACCGGCGCAGAATCTCCCAATTGTGGTCCGCGTTCTTCGCGAACCCGAGGCCCGGATCGAGCGCGACCCGGTTCAGATCGATGCCCGCCTGGCGGATCACCTCGAGGCGTTCACCGAGCTCGGCGATCACCTCGGCCACCACATCGCCGTACTGCGCCTGGTTCTGCATGTCGATCGAGTGCCCGCGCCAGTGCATGCACAGGTACGGCGTCCTGCGCTCGGCGACCAGCGGGAGCATGTCCGGATCGGCCTGCCCGCCGGACACGTCGTTGATCATCGTGGCGCCGGCGTCGAGCGCCAGCTGGGCGACGTGCGCCCGCATCGTGTCGACAGAGATGATCGCGCCTTCCGCGGCGAGGGTCTCGACGACCGGGATCACCCGGCGGATCTCCTCTTCCGGCGACGGCCGGACAGCACCGGGGCGGGTCGACTCGCCACCTACGTCCAGCAGATCGGCACCGTCGGCCAGCAGCTCCCGCCCGTGCTTGATCGCGGCGCTCGGCTCGAACCACTCGCCCCCGTCCGAGAACGAGTCCGGCGTCACGTTCACCACACCCATGACAAGACACCGGTCCACCACCGGTAACCCGTCCACGTGACCCCACGGCTCAGTTCTCACCCACACACCGTAGTAGCCCCCGCCCCACCCCTGACACTCAGCCGCCAATTTCCCTGGCAGACCCACCAATTTGCCTGGCAGACCAGCGACATCCAGGGTTCCCCACCCTCATTCCGGGTCCGGAACCCCCAATTTCCCTGGTTGACCAGGCAAATTGGTGGGTCTGCCAGGCAAATTCGCAGGGGCGGCCTGTGGTGGGGGTCGCGGTGGGGGGTCGCGATGGGGGGTCGCGGTGGGGGGTCGCGATGGGGGGTCGCGATGGATCAGTTCGCGAGGATCAGGCGGGACTTGGTGGCCTGGAGGGCCGGGGCGATGGGTTGGGCGTACGACTCGTTGGTCTGGCCGTGCTTCTCCAGGCACTGCCCGTCGATCAGCGCCGCCCCGCTGGTGATGCCCTGGGCGTAGTTCCCGGTCATGCTGGCGCCACCGGAGTCACCCGACTCGACGCACGCGGTGTGCTGGAACAGGCCGCGGACCACGCGGTTGTTCCCGTAGTTGACCGTCACGTTCCGCGCGACGATCTTCCCGCAGGTCCACCCGGTGCTCTTGCCCGACTTGCACAGCGTGGAGCCGACGGTGGCGTCCGCGATCCCCTTGACCGCGACGTTCCCGTTGCCCCAGCCCTCGACGTACCCCTGCTGGTCCCAGCCCTCGATCACGCCGACCGACCCGAAGTCGTGCCCCGGGAAGCTCGAGGTGGACGTGTTGCCGAGGACGTACCCGTTGCGGGAGAACGACGGCTTGCCGGACGTGCAGTGCCCCGCGGTCAGGAAGATCCGGTTGCCCTTGCGGGTCCGGGCGTTGAATCCGAGCGAGCACACGTACCCGGTGTTCTTGTCGACCTGTACGCCGCCGCGCAGGCCGAAGTCGTCCGCGGTCGGCCGGACCGTCCCGGACACCTTGCGCAGCGTCACTCGCTCGCCGTTCGCGAGCGCACGGGACAGGAACCGGTTGGTGATCGAGTCGTGCACGCCCCTCGGCACCGAGACCACAACGGTCCCCGACACCGGGTCGACGTACCAGGACCGGACCTTGCCGGCGCTCGACGCGACGGCCAGTCGGTTGAGCTCGCCCTGTACGGCGTTCAGCTGTTTGGCGGTGAATTTGACCAGCCGCGGGACCGCGCCGATCCGGCGGACGAGGGCCGCCGCCGACAGGTCGGACACCGCAACGATCAGCTCGCCGGATTCGTCGTAGTAGCTGCCGACGACGCCCGAGTCGGAGCCGAGCTCCGACTCCAGGGTCTCCGCGACCAACGGGTCCACGGTGGTTTTCGCGGGCTGCTGCCCGTTCTGACGAGTGGTCTGAGGTCCGGTCTTGGTCCGCGTGTCCGCGGTGGCCCAGTTCGCCGCGACCAGCCCGCCCGCCGTCAGGACGACGACCCCGGCAAGTGCGGCGCCGACCCGGAAACGCCCCGACATCCTGTCCTCCTCACACCAGCACTTGGTCCCCGTTGGCCAAGCACCACTACGGAAAGTAAACGCTCAGCGACAGAATGTCCATAGTGCTGGACTCTCAAACTTCAACGAGGACAGCCCTCTCCGGGCTACGGGCGGTGGGTCAGCCAACGATCAGGCTCATGGCCTCGGCGCGGGTGACGGGGTTGCGGAGCTGGCCGCGGACGGCGGAGGTGATCGTCTTGGCGCCCGGTTTCCGGACGCCCCGCATGGTCATGCACAGGTGCTCGCACTCGATCACCACGATCACGCCGCGCGGCTGCAGGATCTCGACCAGGGACTCGGCGATCTGCGTGGTCAGCCGCTCCTGGACCTGCGGGCGTTTCGCGTACACGTCGACCAGCCGGGCGAGCTTCGACAACCCGGTCACGCGGCCGTCCCGGCTCGGGATGTAGCCGACGTGCGCGACGCCGGTGAACGGGACCAGGTGGTGCTCGCACAGGCTCCAGACCTCGATGTCCTTCACCAGGATCATCTCGTCGTGCTCGAGCGCGAACGTGGTCGTCAGCACGTCCTCGGCGCGCTGCCCGAGCCCGGCCGCGATCTCGGCGTACGAGCGGGCCACCCGGGCCGGTGTGTCCTGCAGGCCCTCGCGCTCCGGGTCCTCGCCGATCGCGTAGAGCAGCTCGCGCACGGCCCGCTCGGCGCGCTCGTGGTCGAAATTCGGTGACGCCATCCCGGCTCTCCTCCTGCCAACGGAAGTTCGCACGCTACCCCGCGGGCAAACGAAACGCCGCCACCCGACCGGGTGGCGGCGTTCGTTCGAGCTGTCAGCTCACTGGTGGCTCGGCGGCGTCGGGCCGCTGCCGTAGTCCGGCGGACGGATCGCCTCGTCCGGGCCGACGGAACCGCCCGGCAGCACGTCGTGCAACGAACCGTTCTGCTCGGCGCGGCCGGGAACCGGCATCACCGGCGGCTGGTCGGACGGGATCCGGGTCGACGACCCGGTCCAGGCCGGCCGGCGCTCCTTCATGATCACCGGCTCGAAGACCCGGGCGATCTGGTGCTTGTCGAGGGTCTCCTTCTCCAGCAGCTCCTCGACCAGGTGGTCCAGGACCGCCCGGTTCTCGACCAGGATGTCGAAGGCTTCCTGGTGCGCGTTCAGGATCAGCTTGCCGACCTCCTCGTCGACCGCGGCCGCGATCTCCTCGGAGTAGTTCCGCTGGCTGCCGATGTCGCGGCCCAGGAACGGCTCACCGTTGTCCTGGCCGAACTTGATCGCCCCGAGCCGCTCGGTCATGCCGTACTGCGTGACCATCGCGCGGGCCAGCGCCGTCGCCTTCTCGATGTCGTTGCTGGCGCCCGTGGTCGGGTCGTGGAAGACCATCTCCTCGGCCGCGCGGCCGCCGAGCATGTAGGCGAGCTTGTCGAGCATCTCGGACCGGGTGGTCGAGTACTTGTCCTCGTCCGGCATCACCATCGTGTAGCCGAGCGCACGGCCACGCGGGAGGATCGTCACCTTCTGCACCGGGTCGGAGTGCGGCAGCGCCGCGGCGACCAGCGCGTGACCACCTTCGTGGTACGCGGTGAGCACCTTCTCCTTGTCCGACATCAGCCGGGTCCGGCGCTGCGGACCGGCGATCACGCGGTCGATGGCCTCGTCCAGCATGCTGTTGTCGATCATCTGCAGGTTCGACCGGGCGGTCAGCAGGGCCGCCTCGTTCAGCACGTTGGCCAGGTCGGCACCGGTCATCCCCGGCGTCCGGCGGGCGACCGCGGTGAGGTCCACGTCCTGCGCCATCGGCTTGCCGCGCGCGTGCACCTTGAGGATCTTCTGCCGGCCTGGCATGTCCGGCGCGTCGACGGCGATCTGCCGGTCGAAGCGGCCGGGCCGCAGCAGGGCCGGGTCGAGGACGTCGGGCCGGTTGGTGGCCGCGATCAGGATCACGCCGCCACGGACGTCGAAGCCGTCCATCTCGACCAGCAGCTGGTTCAGCGTCTGCTCGCGCTCGTCGTGACCGCCGCCGAGGCCCGCGCCGCGGTGCCGGCCGACGGCGTCGATCTCGTCGATGAACACGATCGCCGGAGCGTTCGTCTTGGCCTGCTCGAACAGGTCCCGGACCCGGGAGGCGCCGACTCCGACGAACATCTCGACGAAGTCCGAACCGGAGATCGAGTAGAACGGCACGCCGGCCTCACCCGCGACCGCACGGGCCAGCAGGGTCTTACCGGTACCGGGCTGGCCGTAGAGCAGCACGCCCTTCGGGATCTTGGCGCCGACCGCCTGGAACTTGCCCGGTTCCTGCAGGAACTCCTTGATCTCCTGCAGCTCCTCGATCGCCTCGTCGACCCCGGCGACGTCGGCGAACGTGGTCTTCGGGGTGTCCTTGGTGACCAGCTTGGCCTTCGACTTGGCGAAGCTCATCACCCGGGAGCCGCCGCCCTGCATCGAGTTCATCAGGAAGATGAACACCACCGCGATCAGCAGGAACGGGATCAGCGTGGAGAACACCTGGCCGATGAAGCTCGGCTTCGGGTTCTCGACGTCGTACCGCTCGATCTTGCCGTCCTGGAACAGCGACTGCAGGTCGTTGCCGAGGTTCTCGGCCTGGCCGTCCACCCAGTGCGCCCGGAGCTTGGTGCCGTCGGTCTTCTCGACCCGGATCTCCTGATCCGGATCGATCAGCGTCACCGTCTTGATCGTCTTGTCGCTCGACGACTTGGCCTGCTGGATCAGCTGGACGACCTGGCCGGTGGGCTCGGTCTTGTACCCGGTCGAGCCGGTCAGGAGCTGCCCGATCACCAGTACGCCCAAAAAGGCGACGACGATCCAGAACAGGGGTCCGCGGAAGATGCGCTTCACGTCCATGATCGAGGCCTAGGCCCCGTCCCTCCTAGCTCGGCAGGCCCGGGTGTGGCGGGCTTGTGACGGTAATACCAGTCCAAGTGTCTCGTGTCGCACAAGACAACACAGCACGAGGGTCACCAATGGACAGTACGACCCGTTGTACAGGCCGTCACCAAGTTTGCCCTGAAGCCTAGACCGGGGCGGTGGGGTGGGGAAGGTATCTGCGGAGCTCAGGAGTACACGTGCGGGGCCAGAGTGGCCACGCAGCGCAGGTTCCGGTACTTCTCGGCGTAGTCCAGCCCGTACCCGACGACGAACTCGTCCGGCAGCTCCAGACCGACGTACTTCACCGGGACCTGCATCTTCGCGGCGTCCGGCTTCACGAAGGCCGTGCACAGCTCCAGCGAGGCGGGCTTGCGTGACTCCAGGTTGCTGACCAGCCAGCTCAGCGTGAGGCCGGTGTCGATGATGTCCTCGACGATCAGCACGTGCCGGTTGGTGATGTCGGTGTCCAGGTCCTTCTGGATCCGCACCACACCCGACGACTTGGTCCCGGAGCCGTACGACGAGATGGCCATCCAGTCCATCTCCACGTGCCGGCTGAACGACCTGGCCAGGTCGGCCATCACCATCACCGCACCGCGCAGGACGCCGACCAGCAGCAGGTCCTTGCCCTCGTAGTCGGCCTCGATCCGCGCTGCCAGCTCCCGCAGCTTCGCGAGGATCTCGTCCTCGGTGTAATGGATCTTGGTCAGGTCCTTCTCGATGTCCGCCGCATCCACGCGGTCAGCCTGTCACATCCGGGCCGAGGATGATGAATCCGCCCTTGCGGATCGCGCGGACACCCTGCGGCAGATCGATCCAGCGCTGCCCCCGCCAGTCGGTCACCAACGCGTCGACGGATGCCACGTGACCCGCAGTGAGGTCCGTGGCCCGGCAGCCGGCTTCCAACGCTGCCTGTCGCAGGACGCGCGTGCGGATCGCTGCGGGCTCCTCGACGAGTACGCCGATATCGCTGCGGACCTGTCCCTCGGCGCGGCTCAGTGCGGTCTCCGCGACGTCCGCAGCGAGCTGGTCGAGCGCATCCGCGTCCGCTCGGAGCAGACCCGCCGTACGGGCCAGCGCCTCGACCACACCAGGCCCGAGCGCCTCCTCCAGCACCGGAAGGACCTCGTGCCGTACGCGGACCCGCGTGTACTGCGGATTGTCGTTGTGCGGGTCGTGCCACGGCCGCAGCCCGGACGCGATGCAGGCAGCAGCCGTAGTGGCCCGCGGCACCTCCAGGAACGGTCTGCGCAGCCGCCCGACAGCCGAGGCCATCCCAGCCAGCGAACGCGCACCAGAGCCACGCCCCAGCCCAAGGAGGACAGTCTCAGCCTGATCATCACGCGTGTGAGCCAGCAGTACGACGTCTGCGCCCAGCTCATCGGCTGCGTCGCGGAGTGCGTCGTACCTCGCTGTGCGCGCAGCGCCCTCCGGACCGCCATCGGAGCCGACCTCGACCACGCGGACGTCGACAGGCGCCAACCCGAGCGTCCGGCACTGCTCCGCGGCGGTCTCCGCGACATGTGCCGAGTCCGCCTGCAGACCGTGGTCCACGACGACCGCACCGGCGCGTAAACCGAGCTTCGGCGCCTCGAAGGCGGTAGCGGCCGCCAGCGCGAGCGAGTCGGTCCCGCCGGAGCATGCGACCAGGACGGCTGTGCCCTGCGGCAGCTCGGCCAGTGTCGTGCGTACCGCCTCCCGGGTGCGAGCGATAGCGGGGTGCAGTTTTCCCCGCCGTTGTCCCACCAGGCGCTCGGCCGACGTCTCAGCCGTGGAGTCGGGCGACCCAGGCATCGGGGTTCGCGATCTCGTTCTTCGTCGGCAACGTGTTCGGACCGGTCCAGACCCGGTTGAAGCCCTCCATGCCGACCCTGTCGACCACCCGGCGTACGAACGCCGCACCGTCCTTGTACTGCCGCATCTTCGCGTCCAGCCCGAGCAGCCGCTTCAGCAACTGGTCCACCGGGTTGCCGCTCGTCCGCCGCGACGTGAACTTGGAACGGATCGTGTCCACCGTCGGAATGACCGACGGCCCGACCCCGTCCATGACGAAGTCGGCATGACCCTCCAGCAACGACATGACCGCGGTCAGCCGGTCGAGCACGGCACGCTGCTCCGGCGACTGCATCAGGTCCACCAGACTCAGCTCGGCCTCACCACGCACCGACCGCCCCAGCCGCTGCACGGCCTCGCGGAACATCGCGGCGTACGCCGAAGCGTCCAGCTCGGCCTGGTCCAGGAACAGCGCGATCTCCGACCGCAGGTGGTCCCGCAGCCACGGGACCGCGGTGAACTGCACCCGGTGCGTCTCCTCGTGCAGACACACCCACAGCCGGAAGTCCCGCGGTACGACGCCCAGCTCGGACTCCACCTGCATGACATTGGGCGCCACCAGCAACAGGCGACCGGTCAGACCGGGACGGTCCGGGTCAGGCTGTGCCGGGAAGAACGGGTCGAACTGACCGAGCACCCGTGACGACAGGAAGGCCAGCAGCGCACCGGCCTCGATGCCTGTCACCCGGGAGCCGACCGCGGAGGACAGGCCGGCAGTCCGGTCCGCCTTCTCGCGCAGCTTGTCCGCCAGCGGCTGCAGCACGGTCCGGAAACCGTCCGCGTTCGCCTGAACCCAGCCGGGCCGGTCGACGATCATCACCGGAGCGGTGGCCGACGTGGCCTTCAGCCCGGTGAACTCGCGCACGTGCCCTTCGGACTCGGCCGCGAACTGACGCAGATCGGCGACCACCTGGTCCGCCTCCGCGCGGCTGACCGCCGGGCCGGGTCGCAGCAGCTTCCGCGCCACACCGGTCGCCAGCTGCCAGTCGACCATCTCGGTCGTGGTCCCGCCTTCCGCCGTACTCATACAACGACCCTAGTGCTATGTCCCAACAATCAGCAGCCGCAGTTGGCGAGCGCCGCGGTGGCGCGGTCCAAAGCAGCGCGGGCGTCGAGCGTCTTCGGGACGGGCACGCTGTCGCTGGCAATGGCAAACACCAGCAGCGTGCCAGAGCGGTCACGGGCGTACCCGGCCAGGCTGTGGACCCCCGTCAGCGTTCCGGTCTTCGCACGGACCAGTCCGGTCCCGGTGCCGGTACCAGCCGAGGTGAAGCGCTCCCTGAGGCTCCCGTTGAAGCCCGCCACCGGCAGACCGGACAGCAGGTGCCGCAGCTCCGGGTGGTCCTTCGACACAGCCACACGAACCGCACCGGCGAGCAGGTCGAGCGGGACCTTGTTGGCGCGAGTCAGACCGCTGCCGTCGTAGATGGTCGCTTTGGACACGTCCAGGCCCAGCTTGGTCAGCGTGGCGCGGAGGCCCTTGACGCCACCGGCGTACGACCCGCCGTTGCCGGTAGCGATGCCCACGTGGCGCAGCAGCGTCTCCGCGCCGTCGTTGTCGCTGTGCAGATTGATGTACTCGACGATCTGGCCGAGCGTCGGCGACTTGACCTGTGTCAGCGGCGTGGCGCCGGCAGGTGCCGCAGCGGCCTTGGCAGCGGTCACCTTGATGCCGTACCGCGTCAGCTGCGTCTGGAACGACGTGGCGGCAGCCAGCGCCGGAGAGGTCGCGCGCTTGGCCATGCCCGGAGACAGACGACCCTCGTTGACCCACAGCGCCGAGGTGGGCGCGGCGATGCCCTCCGGCACGTAGTTCGCTTCCCAGCGCGTGTTGACGGCAGGGCCGCTGAACAGCGAAGCGTCGTACCCGAGGGTCACGGAGGTGACGCCCTGCGCCTTGAGTGCCTTCGCCGTACTCGCGGCCAGGGCCTGGAGCGTGGCGCGGGCAGGGAAGCCGTCGCTCGCGGACGCTTTCACGGTCAGCAGCGGGTCGCCGCCACCGACCAGGACGATCGACCCCTTGCCGGTGCTCACGACCTTGGTGGCGAACGTGTGGTCCGGGCCGAGCGTCGCGAGCGCGGAGACCGTGGTGAGCAGCTTCAACGTGGAGGCAGGCGTGTACGGCGTGGCGGCGCCGACCGAGAACACCGGCTTGCCGCGCGAGGCGTCGTACACGTAGATGCCGTGGTGCGGGCCGAGCGACGGGTCCTTGAGGATCGCCGCGAGCGCCGTGCCGACGCCTGCCGCGGTCGGGGCGACGCCCTCGGTGGTCGCCGGCGCGAGGACGGCCGGAGCCTGCTGGGTGGTCCGGTCAGCTGTCTGCACTGAACCGGGTACGGCGCGTGCGCTGCTCACCAGGCCGGCACAGAGCGCCGTGGCGAGGAGCGTGACGAATGCCGCACGGGCAGGTCGAGCCACCGGGCTGCTCCTGTCATTCGGTCGGTCGGAACCGTGACAGTATCTGCCGTATGGAGTTCGACGTCTTCATCGAGATCCCCAAGGGCACTCGCAACAAGTACGAGCTGGACCACAAGACGAACCGTCTACGGCTGGACCGGACGCTGTTCACGGCGACCCAGTATCCGTCCGACTACGGGTTCATCGAGGACACCCTGGGCCAGGACGGCGACCCGCTGGACGCGCTCGTGCTGCTGCCGGAGCCGACGTTCCCCGGCTGCCTGATCCGCGCCCGCGCGATCGGCATGTTCCGGATGACCGACGAGAAGGGGCCGGACGACAAGGTCCTGTGCGTCCCGGCCGGCGACCCGCGGCAGGAGCACCTGCGCGACATCCACCACGTGCCGGAGTTCGACCGCCTCGAGATCCAGCACTTCTTCGAGGTCTACAAGGACCTCGAGCCCGGCAAGTCGGTCGAGGGCGCCACCTGGGTCGGCCGCGCCGACGCCGAGACCGAGATCACGGCTTCGTTCGCACGCCTGAAGACCGAAGGGCACTAGTCGCCTGATCCGGCGACGGCACTAATCGCCTGATACGCGGCGGAGCAGCGCGAGCAGCGTCTTGCGCTCCGCCGCGGTCAGCGGCTCCAGCAGCTCCGCCTCCGCGGCGCGGATCAGCTCGTCCATCGCGTCGAGCTGCCGCTCACCCGCCGGGGTGATCGCGACGATCTTCCGTCGCCGGTCGGCGGGATCGACCCGCCGCGCCAGGAACTTCAGCTCCTCGAGCTCGTCCAGCAGCGTGACCAGATCGCTGCGGTCGAACCCGATCCGGTCCGCGACCGTCGCCTGCGCGGCCTCGCCGTCGTCCGAGAGGCTCGCGAGCACGTGATAGTGCTGCGTCCGGACGCCGCCGTCGGTCATGTGCTGCCGGACCAACCGCTGGGCGTGCTGACTCGACCGCCCCAGCGCGAACAGCACGTGGTCGGACAGCCGGTGGTTCGGCGACTTCTTCACCGCACCAACTCTATTGGCAACGCCGACTCACAGAGTTATCGTGGGAATCTCCCATTATTTATGTACCCCACGATATGGAGCACCCACCATGCGCGCAGTGCGCTTCCACCGCCACGGCGGTCCCGACGTACTCCAGCTCGACGAGGTCGCCGTCCCCGAGCCGGCCGCCGGCCAGGTCCTGATCCAGGCCGAGGCGATCGGCGCGAACGCGATCGACACCGTTCTCCGGCGCGGCGGCTCTCCCTGGGACCGCGAGCTGCCCGGCACCCTGACCGGCGACATCGTCGGCCGGATCGTCGAACTCGGTCCCGACACCCCGCCCGGCATCGCCGTCGGCCAGCGCGTCTCCGCCCTCACCGTGGACGCCTTCGCCGAGTACGCCGTGGCGGACGCGGGCTTCCTCGCATCGATCCCGGACAACGCGGATGCGGGCGAGGCCACGATGATGTCGCTGGCCGCCCCGCTCGCCCTCCGCCTGCTCGAGTCCGGCCGGATCCCGGCCGGCGGCACGATCCTGATCCAGTCCGCAGCCGGCACCATCGGCCACCTCGCCGTCCAACTGGCCCGCTCCTACGACCCGAAGACGATCATCGGTACGGCGTCCTCCGCGCACCGGCTCGACTTCATCCGCGAGCTCGGCGCCGAGCCCGTCGACCTCACCGCCGCCGACTGGCCGGACCAGGTCCGCGCGATCGCCCCGGACGGTGTCGACACGGTCCTCGACGCGGTCGGCGGCACCGTCTTCACGCAGGGCCTCGACCTGGTCAAGCCACTCGGCACGATGGTTTCGTTCGGCGCCATCACGACCGAGGTGCCGACGATCCCGGCGCTCGGCCTGCAGCTGCGAAACGTCACCGGTGTCTCCTTCTACGGCTGGCAGCAGGCGCGACCCGACGAGGCCCGCGCCGACATCGCCGAGGTCACCCGCCGCTGGCAGTCCGGCGAACTCCGCCCGATCGTCCACGCCACGCACCCGCTCGCGGACGTCGCCCGCATCCACGAAACCCTCGACGCCCGCACCAACCTCGGCCGCCTCGTCGCGACTGTCTGAATAGAATCGCCGGGTGGAGCTTCGGCAGCTGCGGTACTTCGTGGGCGTCGCCGAGGAACTGCATTTCGGCAAGGCCGCCGAGCGCCTGTACATCTCCACCCCGACACTCAGCCAGCAGATCAAGCAGCTCGAACGCGAGATCGGCACCGCCCTGCTGATCCGGCACAGCCGCGGCGTCGACCTCACCCCGGCCGGACAGGTCCTCCTCGCCCGCGCCCGGGAAACTCTCCAGGCGGCCGGCCTGGCGCTGAAGGACACGCGCCGGGCGGCCGGCCTGGACGAGCCGGTTCTCCGCCTCGGCCTGCTGAACGGGATCCCCGGCCACCTCCCGGCCGCCCTCGAACAGCTCGCCACCGAACGCTTCCCGAACAGCACGGTCACTCTCGAAGCAGGAACCACCACCGACCAGCTCCGGATGCTCGACGCCGGCGAGATCGACCTCGGCCTGGTCCGCACACCGCTGACGTTGCCTTCGGCAATCACCTCCGAAGAGCTCGCCGACGAGGAGCTCGGCGTCCTGTTGATCGCGACTCACCCGCTCGCGGCAGCACCGGAGCTCACGCTCGACGACCTGACCGGCCTCGAGCTGATCTGGATCCCCCGCGCCGCCGCGCCCGAGTTCTACGACGACGCGATCCGCCGGCTCGGCACCGGCGTACGGCTGAGTGACATCAGCATGAGTCACTCACAACTCCGGTCGGCACTCCTCGTACGGCGCTCCGCATTCAGCCTCGGCTCCCGCCGCGCCGCCACCCCGGACATCGTCTGGCGACCACTCGCGGGCCGTCCGCTGATCGCGCGGTACGCCGCCGTGTGGCGCACCGACTCACACAACCCGGTGCTCCAGGCGATGATCGTTAGTCCCGGCCTAACGGTCATTAGGCAACAAGTCGTGGCGGACTGACGCTCCCGGTGGTTGGCTCGAAACGTCAACCACCGAAGGAGAAACTGTTGCAGGAACACGTCGTCATCGTCGGCGGCAGCTCGGGAATGGGCCGCGCCCTCGCCGCCGAACTCGTTGCCCAAGGCAGCGAGGTCACCGTCGCCGGCCGGACCCCGGCCAAGCTCGACGCGGTACGCCGGGAGCTCGGCGTACGCACTGTTGCGATGGACCTCGGAAGCGAGCAGGACATCGAACGCCTCTTCGTGACCACGGGCAAGGTCAGCCACATCGTCACCACGGCCGCCGATGTCGGCGGCGCCTACCAGCCGATCGCCAAGTACGACGTGGCAGCGGCGCGCTCCGCGGTCGACTCCAAGCTGCTCGGCCCGTTGCTGCTCGCCAAGCACGGCGCTCCGATGCTCGAACCCGTCGGCTCGATCGTGTTCACCTCGGGTATCGCGGCGTACCGGCCGGGACCGCGATCCTCGTTGCTCGCGGCACTCAACGGCGCACTCGCCTCGCTGGCCGCGGCGCTCGCGGTCGAGCTGGCACCACTGCGGGTCAACGTGGTCTCACCCGGCTGGGTCGACACCCCGATCTGGCAGGACGTCGCCGGCGACGCGGCAGCCGAGACCCTCGCCGCGATGGCGGCCCGCCTCCCGGTCGGCCGGATCGGCCGCACCCAGGACATCGCCGCGGCGATCATCGCCTTGCTCCGCAACGGTTTCATCACCGGCACCGTTCTGCACGCCGACGGCGGACACCGGCTGGCCTAGAAGAGAAATGTCCCCGGCAACGAACCGTTGCCGGGGACACCGGAATCAGGGACGACCGAAGAAGTCCGGGGGTTCCCAGTAGTAGACGCTGTCGATCTGCACCGGCTTGCCGGTCCGCGGCGCGTGGATCATCCGGCCGTTGCCGAGGTACATCGCGACGTGGTGGATGGTGCCCGGGTCGCTCGGGTTCAGCGACCAGAAGATCAGGTCGCCGGGCCGCAGCTCGTCCTCGTCGATGTGCTGGATCTGCTCGTACTGCGCGACGCTGTAGTGCGGCAGCTGCACACCGGCCTTCTCCCAGGCGCCCTGGGTCAGCCCGCTGCAGTCCCACCGGCTCGGGCCGGTGGCGCCCCACAGGTACATGTCGCCGAGCTGCCGCATTGCGAACTCGATCGCCGCCGACGCGCCCTTCCGCGAGCTGTGGCTGCCGCTGTCGTTGTCGTCGTTGTCACGGCTCGGCGTGGACGGCTTGTGCCGCTTCGGTGGATTCTTCTTGCCGTTGTTCTGCTCGCGCTCTTCCTTCTCCTCGCGAGCCTTCTCGGCGGCCTCCCGGGCCCGCTCGGCCGCCTCCGCGCGTCGCTCCGCGGCCTCTCGGGCGGCGATTCGGCGCTTGAGTTCGGCTGCCTTCTTCGCGGCGAGCGCGGCGGCGCGCTGTCGCGCAAGCTCCTCGAGCCCCCGCTGCCGCTGAGCGGCCACCTGCACCGAGATGTTCTGCAAGGTGGCGAGCTGCGCGATCGACTGCTTGCGCTGGACGCCGATCGCGGTCACGGCTGCCGACTGCGCAGCCTCCGCGGCCTCGGCCGCCTTCTTCGCCTTGGCCGCCTCGTCGGCCGCCTTCTTCACCTTCACGACCGCCTGGTCGGCCTGCACCTTGAACAGGTTCGTCATCACCTGGGTCGCGGTGAACCGCAGGTACGAACCCTGCATCGCCGCCGACACCGAGTGCGCCGCACCGGCCGAGTCGAGCAGTTGCTGCGGACCCTCCGCGGTGAACAGCGGCGCGATCTTCGCCACTTCGCCACCACCTTGGTACGACGCGGCAGCGAAGCGGCCGATCTGCTGCCGCTGAGCGGTGAGCGTCTTCTGCGCCTCGGCGGCCCGAGCCGCGGCGGCTGCCGCCTCGGCCTTGGCCTGCTGCAGGCGGTAGACGGCGCCGTTGTACGCCTCGTCGGCGACGCCGGACTGGATGCCGAGCTGCTCGAGCCGCGCGCCGGCGGCGGCGAGCTCACGCTCGATCGCGGCGACCTGGCCGGCCTTCGAGGCGGCGGCCTGCTTGGCGCGCTCGACCGCGGCCTTGGACGGAATCACCGGCGGCTTCGGCTTCGCGGCCTCAGCCGGAAGGGTTGGCATGGCCATGGTGCCGGCCAAGCAGATCGCGAGCACCCCGGAGAGCAGGGCCTTGCCCGCTCGGCCGGTCTTCCCAGCACTCGTGATCCGCCTGCCGGACGTGGCCCTGGGGGGCGTCCGCATCGGGATCGTTCCTTCCGCCGGTCACGAACCCCTTCCCCAGGGTTCGTGAACTTTTGGTCCTCCTGGACCACATACGTGACACTAGTTGCCTACAGCCCCATTGGGAACAGCTTTCACACAAGTATCTTTGTTTCACCCGTGTGTCGACTTGACAAACTACAAGCTTGTAATTCCGCGAAGCCGCAGGTCGGCGCACGAAAACGCCCCTCCGGCCGGAGCCGGAGGGGCGTTGCTGCGAACTCGGGGATTCAGCTGAGGACGAACGAGGCGACCACCGGCAGGTGGTCCGAGGCCGGCGTCACGGGTACGGCGGCCTTCGTCGGGCGCAGACCCGCGCTGTGCAGCTGGAAATCGATGCGTTTGGTCGGGTTGTCCGCCTCGATCGTGTAGCCCGGACCGACACCGACCTCGACCCAGGTGTCGTCGTACACCGCGGTCAGCGTCTTGATCTCCGGCTTCTCCGGCGTCGCGTTCAGGTCGCCGACGAGCAGTGTCGGCGTCCGCGATCCGCTCAGCAGCTCGACCACTTTCTGCGCCTGCTCCAGCCGCTCGGCGTTGTTGTTGCTGGTCAGATGCGTGTTCGCGAACCGCAGTTTGGCACCGCGGACTGTGAGGTTTGCCACCGCCAGGCCGCGCTGTTCACCGGTCGGGTAGAGCGGCAGCAGCGTGTTCTCGAAGTCCTGGATCGGGTACTTCGAGAGGATCGCGGTCCCGTACTGGCGACGCGGCTCCCCCGGGTTCACGGGCGGGAGGTCGAGGTTGGCGGCGTACGCGTAGTGCATCTTCAGCCGCTGGGCGAACCAGGCCGGCTGATCCACCCAGTTGCTCCGCACGTCCCAGTGCCGGTCGACCTCCTGCAGACCGATCACGTCGGCCCCGGACTGCTCGATCAGCACGGCGATCCGCTCGAGATCGAGCACGCCGTCGATCCCCGCGCCGTGGTGGATGTTGTACGACATGACGGTCAGCGGCCGACCCGGACGACCCGCGTCGGGCTGAGCCGCGGCAACGGTAGGAATCACCATCAGGAACCCCACGAGGATGGTCAGCAATTTACGCATGCACACATCTTTCCGGAAAACCGGCGACACCCGCACAACGAGCGAGTGTCGCCGGTCTGAACGTCAGTGCACGAGACGACCGACTGCGCCCTTCGCGCCGGAGGCCCAGCAGCCTGCTTGGATGCCGTGGCCGGCGCATTCGACGCTGTCGAAGCTGCCGTCGTAGAACTGCTTCCAGCTGCGTCCGCCGTCGAAGCTGACGTCGCTCCCGGACGGACCGACCGCGACAACGGTCGTGGGTGACCACGGGACGAAGTGCGACCCGCTCCGGTAGCCCTTCGGTGCCTTGTCGGCCGGCACGAGCTTCCACGTGCGACCACCGTCGTACGTGACCGATGCGGCGTTCACGGCCTCGGTCGGCTTGAGGAAGTCGCCACCGACGGCGACGCCGAACAACGAGTTCCGGAATGCCAGGCTGAAGATTCCGGCCGCTTCACCACTCGCCATCGGAGAGTCCGAGACCGTCCAGCGCCGGCCGCCGTCGACGGTCCGGAACACCCGCGGCCGGTCGCCCCCGCCGGTCGCGAACCACGCCGTCCGACCGTGGCCGGCGACCAGGCAGGTGCCGCTCGCCGCGAACGCGAACTCACCGGTCAGAGCGGCCGGCATTCCGTCGGTCGGCTGCACTTTCCAGGACTTTCCGCCGTCGGAGGTCGCCGCGATCCGGAACTTTCCGTCCACCGGGTCGCTCAGCGCCAGGCCGTGCTTGTCGTCGTTGAAGGCGATGCAGTCGTAGAACGCGTTCGCGTCCGTGTTCCGGAACGTTTCCGACCAGGTCTTTCCGCCGTCGGCAGTCCGGTAGACCCGGGAGTCCTCGCCGTTCCCGATCGTCAGCGCGACCGCACGCCGCGCGTCGAACGCCTCGACATCGCGGAACTGCAGCGCCTCCGCACCGGGCGGACTGACGTTCTGCCAGTGCTTCCCGCCGTCGACCGTCCGCAGCACGGTCCCTCCGGTCCCGCCCACCCAGGCGACGTCCTTGCTGACCGCCGCGAGCCCACGGAACTGCGCCGTACTCCCGGTCGGCGTCAGCTCCCACCGGTACGACGATCCGCCGTGAGCCTGGGCGGGCACGACCTGACCCATCAACAACAGACCTCCTGCCGCCAAAGCGGCCACACGCAGGATTCTCATGCGCCGCAATCTAACCGCAGGTCAGGCTGTAGTCAGCAGGAATGACTGTGCCGGGCCTCCGTTGCAGGTGAGTTGGACGAGTTGGGTGCTGTCGGCGACTGAGCCGTTCGGGACGGTCAGGCACTTGGTGCTGAGGCGGCTGACGAAGTGGAAATAGCCGCCGCCTTCGGAAACGGCCTGCCACTGCTGGTTGTTTCCGTTGCTGTAGGTCCACAGTTGGAGGCCGACGTTGTCCGCGGCGGACACACCGGTCACGTCGATCACCTTGGTGGCGTCGTTGCGGTTGTTGGCCCGGGTGAAACCGCCGGACGTCGGCTGGAACTGGAACTGCTGCGCCTGCGTGCCGTTGCAGCTGTACTGCTGGATCACGGTCCCGTTGGCGGTCCCGGCTGCGCGGGCGTCGACGCATTTGCCGTTGGCCTTGTTCGCGACCGAGTACCACGACGTCGGCGACGGCTGGTCGACCGGCGGCGTCGTACCGGCGCCGCCCAGCCACTTCAGCGCGTCCATCATGAACTGGTTCTGCGCCGGGCTGTCGAAGGTCGAGGAGAGCCGCGTGTTGGTCTCGTAGTTCATCGCGTTGTGGCCGAAGTTCGCGTAGATCATCTTGTAGTTCTTGTTGGTCCAGATGATTGGGTAGTAGCCGCCGTACCAGGTCTGATTCGGGTCCGTGCCGACCGGGAAGCTGGAGTCGTCGATCGACGCCAGGATCTGGATGTCGGGGTTGTTCCGCAGGTCGTTCTGCCAGCTGTACCACTCGCTGACCGACGACCGGAACGTCGCACCGGTGTTCACCAGGGCCGGGTGCGAACGGTTCTCGGTCCGCAACGTCACCGCGGTCGGGCCCCAGGTGTTGGACTGGAACCTCCCGGTGCCGAGCAGCGTGTTGTTGAACCACGGCCAGCCACCACTCGCGTCGTTGTACGCCGCGACGTGGAAGCCGAAGAACGCGCCGCCGTTGTCCAGGTAGTTCTTGAACCCGTTGCGCTGTGCGTCGGTGTGCGGCGAGTCGTCGAGGAACATCACCACTTGGTACTGCGACGCCGTCAGGTTGTTGAGCTGGTCCCAGTTGTTCGTGGCCGTGTAGGTGAACCCGTTCTGCGCGCCGAACTCCGGAAAGCGCTGGTTCGCCTCTTTCTCGAAGTCGATATGGGCGGCATCCCAGGTTCCGCTGTAGAACGCGAGGACCTTGAAGGTGGCTTGGACCTGAGCCGCCGCGGTGCCGGTCAGGCCGCTGACCAGGAGCACGAGGGCGAGCAGGATGGTGAACAACCGGAAGGAGGGCAGGCGAAATCGATCGGAAAGCATGGGGGCGGACCTTTCCGTAAGAACGCTCTATAAATTTCAGAACTTAAATTAACTCATGATCTAAAGCCGGTAAAGACTCCACCGGTCCCGGAACCAAACCCGATATCTTGCCGCCGTCGTGATGTTCTTCCCGACCGCCTCGTTCGCCTTCTACCTCAGCCGTCGTACGACGGGTCAGCGCACCGGATCGAGTGTCTGACTTCCCAGCACCGCCAGCAGCTTCAGCTTCTCCGCGCTCTCGCTGCCCGGCTCTGCGGTGAAGACGATCAGTGTCTGCTGCTGGTCGCGGTTGTCGATCAGCTCGCAGTACAGGTCGAGTTCGCCCACCACCGGGTGACGGAACCGCTTGGTCCGGCTGTGCGCGATGCCGACCTCGTGCGCCGCCCAGATCTCGGCGAACTCCGGACTCAGCTTCTGCAGCGCTCGCACGATGGTCGCGGCGTGCGACTTCGGCCCGTCGGCCGTAACGACCGAGCGGAGCGACGAGACCAGCGTCCGGCTGTGAGTGGACACCTCGGGCTCGCGGTAGAGCGCCCGCGATTCCGGGTGCGCGAACCAGCGGTAGACCTCGCTGCGCTCGAGCCCCTCGAAGTTGGTCAGCTCCCCGGCGAACGCGACGTGTGCCGGTGTCTGCGCGAGCACCTCGCCGTACCGGTTGATCAGCATCGCTGGCGTGTCCAGCAGCCGGTCGAGGATCCGCAGCATGCCGGGGTCGACGTGGTCGGCCCGCGTGGTGCGCGGCGGCGTACCGTGCCCGGACAGCACGAAGAGGTGATCACGCTCCTCCAGCGTCAGCCGCAGCGCGCGAGCGATCGCGCCCAGCATCTCCGCCGACGGCTGCGGGCCCCGGCCGCCCTCGAGCCTGCTGTAGTAGTCGGCCGACATCGACGCGAGTGCCGCGACCTCCTCACGGCGCAGTCCCGGCGTACGGCGTCGGCGGCCGCGGGGCATGCCGACGTCTTCGGGCTGCAGGGCCTCGCGGCGTTTGCGCAGGAAGTCGGACAGGTCGGCATACTCCATGACTCCAGTGTCCACGGGTCCCGCCGGTTAACCACTGCTTGCCGAGCAGTGGTTAAGCGCAGCCTGGTTGCCCGGGGCATCCGGCTCCACGCTGGAGGCATGAGAACAACAGGCAACACGATCTTCATGACCGGCGGCACGTCGGGTATCGGCCTCGAGCTCGCCCGGCGGTTCCGCGACCTCGGCAACACCGTGATCATCAGCGGCCGGCGCAAGGACCTGCTCGACCGGATCGCCGCAGAGGACGGTATCGAGGGTGTCCCGCTCGACGTCGCCGACCCGGCCTCGATCGCGGCCGCCTTCGAGCAGGTGACCAGTACCCACGACGTCAACGTGCTGGTCACGATGGCCGGCATCATGCAGGTCGAGGACCTCCGCGACCCCGGTCACCTCGCCATCGCGGAGCGGACGATCGAGATCAACCTGCTCGGCACGATCCGGGCGGTCGCCACGTTCACGCCGTACCTGCTGAAGCAGCGCGATCCGGCGATCCTCACGGTCTCCTCCGGCCTCGCCTCGGTGCCGCTGACGATCACGCCGACGTACAGCGCGACGAAGGCCGCGATCCACAGCTACACGCAGAGCCTGCGGATCCAGCTGGCGGACACCGGGATCCAGGTGATCGAGGTGGTCCCGCCCGCCGTCCAGACCACGCTGATGAACCAGGAGAACGACGAGCACGCGATGCCGCTGGACGAGTACCTCGACGAGACGATGAACATCCTCCAGCAGCAGCCGGACGCCGACGAGATCCTCGTCGACCGAGTTCGCTTCCTCCGCGACGCCGAACGCGAGAAC
This sequence comes from Kribbella soli, assembly GCF_004331345.1. GTDB lineage: Bacteria > Actinomycetota > Actinomycetes > Propionibacteriales > Kribbellaceae > Kribbella > Kribbella soli. Next base: position 1,527,714 of record NZ_SJJZ01000001.1, read on the forward strand.
CGCTACGACGCGGTGGTCGCAGCCCTCAACTCAGTCGCCTAACGCCTGCTCGATCCGCTCCACCTTGGCGGTGAGCTGGCCGGTGTAGCCCGGCCGGATGTCGGCCTTGAGGACCAGACTGACCCGAGGCGACACGGCCGCGACAGCATCCACGGCCTGCTTCACCACCGCCATCACCTCGTCCCACTCGCCCTCGATGTTCGTGAACATCGCGTTGGTCTCGTTGGGAAGACCGGAGGCGCGGACGACGCGGACGGCCTCGGCCACCGCCTCGCTCACGCCCCCGGTCTCGTCACCGGCCGACGGGCTGATGCTGAATGCGACGATCATGCATCCAGTTTGTCAGGCTCCTCTTCGGCGCGGCGCTCGGCGCCGGAAGTGGTGAGGAGGGCCTTCTCCTTGATGAAGAGGACGGCGACCAGGGCGAGGACCGCGAACGGGACCGACATCATGAACAGGTCCGCGGTCGCCGCGCCGTACGCGTTCTCCACGATCGCCCGGATCTCCGGGGGCAGCTCCGCGATGTTCGGCACCGCGTTGCCGCCGCCGGACGACGCGCCACCCGGGTTCAGCGTCTCGGCGACCTTGTTCGCCAGGATCGCGCCGAGCACGCTGACGCCGATCGTGCCGCCCATGCTCCGGAAGAAGCTGACCGCGGAGGTCGCCGCCCCCAGCTCCCGGGCCGGTACGTCGTTCTGCGCGGCGAGGACCAGGTTCTGCATCACCAGGCCGATGCCGACGCCGAGCACGATCATGAAGCTCCACAGCAGGTACTTCGAGGTGTGCGCGTCGATCGTGCCGAACAGCGCCAGCCCGATCGGCAGCAGGATGCTGCCGACGACCAGGTAGATCTTCCATTTGCCGTACTTCGTGATCAGCCCACCGGCGATCGTGGACGCGACCATCATTCCCAGGATCATCGGCAGGCTCATCAGCCCGGCCTTGGTCGGCGTGTAGCCCTGCGCGATCTGGAAGTACTGCGCCAGGAACACCGAGCCACCGAACATCGCGACACCGACCAGCGCACTGGCGACGATGGACAGCGTCACCGTGCGGTTGCGGAACAGGTCCATCGGGATGATCGGCTCGGGGTGCCGACGCTCGACCAGCACCGCGGCCAGCAGCACGACCAGGGCGGCCCCGACCAGCGCGAAGCTCCAGCCGGAGGCCCACTCGAACTTGTTGCCGGCGAACGACGACCAGACCAGCAACGTGCTGACGCCGCCCATGATCAGGACCGCACCCCACCAGTCGATCTTCACGTCCCGCCGGACGGTCGGCAGCTTCAACGTGCGCTGCAGCAGGATCATCGCCGCGACCACGAACGGGACACCGATCAGGAAGCAGGCCCGCCAGCCCAGCGGCGAGTCGACCAGGAAGCCACCGAGCAACGGGCCGCCGACGGTCGCCGACGCGAAGATCGCGCCGAAGACCCCGGAGTACCGGCCGAGCTCGCGTGGCGGGATGATCGCCGCCATCACGATCTGCACCAGCGCGGTCAGACCGCCGCCGCCGAGGCCCTGGAGCACCCGGCTGCCCAGCAGCACCTCGATGTTCGGCGCGAAACCGGCGACCAGCGAGCCGACCACGAAGAAGCTCAGCGACAGCTGGATCAGCAGCTTGTTGTTGTAGAGGTCGGCGAGCTTGCCCCACAGCGGCACCGTGGCCGTCATCGTCAGCAGCTCGAGCGTGACGACCCAGGTGTACGACGACTGGCTCGCCCCCAGGTCGTGAATGATCCGCGGCAGCGCGGTCGACACCACCGTGCCGGCCAGGATCGCCACGAACAGGCCCATCATCAGGCCGGACATGGCCTGGATGGTCTGCCGGGGCGTCAGTGCGGCTGTTTCGGTGGTGCTGACCTCACCCACGGGTTCCGGAGTGGGTGACGAGGTCGTCGTCATGAGGTGCCTTTCTTCTGGTAGTCCGGCCCGAAGGCGGAGTCGATGCCTTGGGCAAGTAAATGGAAAGCTTCGTCGAGCAGGTCGCGGATCGGCCGTTCGGGAGCGGACTTGTGCAGCTCCATCACCACCCGGCAGGCAGCCCCGGCCGTGCTGACGATCAGCGCCGGCCGGACCGATCCGGCCGGTTCGCCCATCCGCTCGGCGAGACCGGCGGTCAGCTGCCGCTCGTCGTCGAGACTCGACAGCATCAGCTGGTACAGCAGGCTCGGCGAGCTCATGATCAGCTCACCACGGCGCGACAGTTGACCGTCGCTCTCCAGGTCCCGCAGTACGTCGTTGACGATGAACCACATCGTGGTCAGCGGCGACTCCTCGGGCGGCGCGGTCCGCATCCGCTCCAGGGCGCGCTCGAGGTGCTCGGGGTTGCGCGCGAGGATCGCGTGTTCCTTGTGCGGGAAGTAGTTGAAGAAGGTCCGCACCGAGACGTCGGCCGCCTCGGCGATCTCCTCGACCGTGACGTGGTCGGGCCCCTTCTCCAACGCCAGCCGCAACGCCGCGTCGGCCAGCGCCGCCCGTGTCTGCAGTTTCTTGCGCTCCCGCAACCCACCCTCGACGTGCCTCACGCAGACCAGGCTACGGACAAACTTGCAGTCACTGCAAACAATTAAATACTGCAACTTTGCAGTCGTGCAGGTTGACGACATGCCGCGTCGGCTGCATGGTCGTGATCGCTCGACTACGGTGCGTCAGGTGACTTACGAGACCGCCCCGTCCGCAATGACTCGCCGCCGGTTCGCCGGCCTGACCGCCCTCACCGCCGCAGCCGCGACCGGCCTCACCCGGATCGGCCCGGCACACGCAACGCCGTACACACCCGCCCTGATCGTCGGCACCGGGTACGGCGCGGCCGTCACCGCGCTCCGGCTCGGAGAGGCCGGGATCCGCACCACGATGATCGAGATGGGTCAGCAGTGGAACACCCCCGGCCCGGACGGGAAGGTGTTCTGCTCGACCCTGGACCCGGATCGCCGGTCGATGTGGTTCCACCGCCGTACCGAGGCGCCGCTCGACACGTTCCTGTGGCTCGACGTCGTGAACCGCGACCTCGGCACGCCGTACGCCGGGGTGCTGGACCGGATCGACTACCCGAACATGGGCGTGTACGTCGGCCGCGGGGTCGGCGGCGGATCGCTGGTGAACGGCGGGATGGCGCCGACGCCGCAGCGCGCGTACTTCGAGAAGGTGCTGCCGCAGGTCGACGCGGACGCGATGTACCGGCGGTACTTCCCGCTCGCGCGCCGGATGCTCGGCGTGAACACGATCGACCCGCGATACCTCGAGAAGACGCCGGCGTACCAGTACGCACGGGTGTCGCGGAAACACGCGCATCAGGCCGGTTTCCGGACTGCCGTCGTACCGAACGTGTACTCCTTCGACTACCTGGAGAAGGAGGAACGCCGGACGGTACCGCGGTCGGCGCTGGCCGGTGAGGTGATCTACGGAAACAACCACGGAAAACAGTCGCTCGACAAGACGTACCTCGCCGACGCGGTCGGAACCGGGAACGTGACGATCCGGACCCTGACCCGGGTGACGACGATCCGCCGGCAGGGCAACGGCTATCTCGTCGGGCTCGAGCAGATCGACACGGCCGGCAAGGTCCTGAAGCGCAGCGAGCTCGCCTGCCGGTACCTGTTCCTCGGCGCCGGCAGTGTCGGCACCACGGAACTGTTGCTGAGAGCAAGGGAAACCGGAACGCTGCCGGATCTGCCCGCCGCGATCGGAAACGGTTGGGGCGGAAACGGAAACGTGATGACCGCCAGGGCCAACCACTTGTGGGACCCGACCGGTCCGTTGCAGTCCACGATCCCGACGCTCGCGATCGACAACTGGAACGACCCAGTGCACCCGGCCTTCGCCGAGATCGCTCCGCTGCCGGTCGGCCTGGAGACGTGGGCGAGCCTCTACCTGGCGATCACCGTTAACCCTGAGCGCGGCCATTTCACCTACAACCACAGCACTGACCGCGCGGACCTGCATTGGTCCGCCGACCAGAGCACACCGTCCGTCCGGTCGGCTCAAGCGCTCTTCGACCGCATCAACAAGGCAGTCGGTACGACGTACCGTCGCGACCTGTTCTCCGGAAACCGCCCGTTTGCCGCGGATTTCTGCTACCACCCGCTGGGCGGATGCCTTCTGGGCAAGGCCACCGACACGTACGGCCGGGTTGTTGGTCACTCCAACCTCTACGTCACTGACGGCTCGCTCATCCCCGGCTCGCTCGGCGTCAACCCGTTCGTCACCATCACCGCACTGGCCGAGCGCAACGTCGCCCGGCTCCTCGCTACCGACCTGAAGCCCTGAACCGCGGAATCCACGCCGGCACGGTCCGGCAGTACTCCTCATACTGCCGGCCGTACCGCTCCCGCAGCACCGGCTCCTCGTACCAGCGCACGAACGACGCCATCACGGCCCACGCGAGCACGCCGTACCCGAGCACCCGCCAGTCGAGGAAAACGAGTGCCTGCCCGAAGATCGCCGCGACCACGCCGACGTACATCGGATTCCGCACGAACCGGTAGTCACCCCCGACCACGAGCTCCTCGGTCGGCGCGATCGGCGCCGGCGTACCCCGGCCTTCGCGGACGAACCGAACGAAGGCACGCAGTACGACGAACGCGCCGGCCGCCACGATCACGAAGCCCGGCCAGAACCGTGGCGCGGCCCAGCCGCTGACCCACCACGGGAGCACGCCGGCGACCACGCAGGGTGCGGCGAAGAAGAACGCTGCGCTTCCGAGGATGGCTTTGACCATGGCGATTCCTGTAGAATGTATAGGCAGCCTCCGGCACGGTTCTCGTGTTCGGAGGCTTTTTGTATGACGACTCTTCTCTACAAAGCCGCTGGTGACATCCGCGGTGACGACATCCTGCCGCTCAGCCAGCTCCGTGTGCACTACCCCGACCTCTACGAGCTCCATTTCAAGAAGTACGCGGACCGCCCGCACGGGGTGAATGCTCCGGTGTATCCGCTGGACTGCACCTGGGCCGACGTGGTGTTCCTGTCCCCGGTCCACCCGGCCCCGATCTTCGAGGCCATGCACGAGTCCGGCCGGATCGGCCCGGTCGTGGTCGACTACTGGACCCTCGACGCCGACCTCCTCGACCCGGCGAACACGTGCATCCTGCTCAAACGCCACGACCCCGAGCTCCGCCCGCAACCCGTCGAGGACTTCATCCCCTACACCCCCGAAGCAGCCGCCGCCCTGTCCACGCCCTCCGAGCAAGCCCTGCACCGACTCCGCAACCTCAACGCCATCGAACCCCTCTACCCCTGGGCCGACATCCCGCACATCCTGCACCGCGGCCCGATCCCCGTCACCGCCTTCCGCACCGCCGCCGGCGACCCGGTCACCGCCTGACGGCCCAAACGTGACGAAGCCCAGGACACGGTGGTGTCCTGGGCTCCGTCCAAGCAACTGACGGCTACTACTCGCCGACCAGCTGGTCGTAGTGGGTGGTGACCGACACGTGGCTCACACCGCCGAAGACCTCGGGGATCTTGCCGTACGACGTGATCGCGGTCGCAGCCCCGTTCGCCTTGCTCATCGCGTACTGGTAGCCGGACTGGGTGTCGTGGTCGACCGCCACGATCAGCGAACCGCCACGGGTACCGCAGCCCTGGACGACCAGCGACTCGTAGGCCGACCAGCCCGAGGAGCGGATCAGCTTCATCACCGGCTTGGCCCCGGCCGCGACCGGGATGTGCGCGGTCCACAGCGCACCGGCGTTGGTGGTCATCAGCAGCGTGTCGTACGTCGCGTTCTCGCTGATCACCGTCATCGCCTTGAAGCCACGGAAGCCCGCGATCGGGCCGAGCCCCCGGAAGCCGGTGCCGACCATCTGGTACCGGTACAGGCTGCCGTTGGTGTTCAGGCCGTACAGGTACGCGTGCCGCGGGGACCCGACGCTGTAGTTCGACGTCGCGATCGACTTGAAGGTCGTCCAGCCCGGCCCGACCTTCTTGAAGGTCGGCGCCCAGGTGCCGCTCTCCCGCAGGTACGTCGTGTGCCGGTACAGGTTCCCGCCCTGCAACAGCAGACCGTAGTAGTAGATCTGAGTGCCGGCGGCGTTCACGGCGCCGTACCAGGTCGAGTCCGCGCGGGTGCCGACGAACTTGAACGGCGTGTCCGAGGCGGACTGGATGGGCCGCCCGGGCATGCTCAGGATCTCCTGCGCGGTGCCCGCGGCGGCCGGCGCCATCACGTCGCTGACGCACGGCCCGTCGGTGGCAGCCTTGATCGTGTTCGGGTTGATCGACCTGGCAAAGAAGTTCGGCTTCGGGTCGGCCTGCCCGGTGGCGACGGCCGGGGCGGAACTGGCCGCCGCGGCGATCAGCCCGGCTCCGGCCAGTGCAAGCGCAAAGCGCTGCAGTTTCATACGGGTTCCCCTCTGGAAGCGTCTCGAAGAGTTCGAGCGCGCGCTGAACAGCGCCGAGCCCGCCAACAGGTGGCCGAGCCGGGCAGCAATGTGCACATCGTTGACACCGGGCAAGCCGTTACAGATTTCGGGAATCGGCGGATCTCAGGTTCAGCGGGTGATCCGGTCGAGGAAGGCGAACAGCGCCGGTTTCGCGACGGCGGCCTCGGTGCCGTCCAGGAGCTCGACGCCATGGCCGGTGGAGCCGGCGACGACGACCAGCTTCTTGTCCTTGGCAGGTACCACGGCGAAGTCCCTGCGCACCTCGGCGACCGGAAGGCTGTCGCCGTCGCTGGCCAGGTACAGCGCCGGCACCCGGAGCTTCGCGGCGAGCGGTGTCGTCGGCAGCCTGTGCTCCACGTCGTACCAGGACGCGCAGCTCAACACCGCCACCCCCGAGACCGCCGGGGTGATCATGGAGCCGCCGATCATCGATACGCAGCCGCCCACTGATCCACCGGCGAGCACAACCTCGGTCGCGCCGGCGGCCCGGACCTTGTCCACGACGGCCTGCAGCTCCTTGATCCGATCCAGGCCGGTGAGTGTGCCGTACTCCCACAGTGCGACCCGGTAGCCGCGGGCAACGAGCTCGGTCGCGACGCTGGACCAGTCGCACGGCGATCCGCCCCACTCGTAGGACAACACGACGGCCCGGCTGGCGTCGCCCAGCTGCACACCACTGACCGTGCTCCCGCCGGCAACCGCTGCGGTGAACGGTTCCGCCCCCTGGGCTGGGCACGCGGCCATCACCCCCGCTGGGGCGGACGTGGTCGGCGAACTCGGTGCCGGGGCGGATGTCATCGGCGAACTCGGTGCCGGCACGGCTGGATCGGCCCCGCATCCGGCCAGTCCGAGCACGAGGACGACGACGCAGACCGCGGACCGACCGACACTCGGCATGACCACCTCCAAGGGCGCGATCAGTGTGGCACTCCGAGAGGCCTTGAGTCGTGATGCTGTTCACTTCCCTGGAGATGCATAGCATTCCTATGTATATTTATGAGTGTGATTTCCAGGGATCTGACGCAGCTCGGAGAAGACGTCGTCGTCGCGTCGACGCGGTTGGCGCGGCTGGCGACCCGGAACGTGAACACGCTGCCGCACGCCGCAATGCGCGTGCTGGGGCGCTTGGACGAGCTCGGACAGGCCCGGATCAGCGAGCTGGCCAAGGCCGATCGGTGTTCCCAACCGACGATGTCCAACCTGGTGCAGCGCCTCGAGGACCAGGGCTGGGTGCACCGCGCCCAGGACCCGGCCGACTCGCGCGCCAGCCTGATCAGCCTCACCGACGCAGGCCTCGCCGAGCTGCGCAGCGCCCGGCACCAGGCCGGCGCCGCGTTGGCCGCGCACCTGAGTCAGCTCCCGGCGACCGACCTCACCACCCTCGAGGCCGCCGTCGCCATCGTCCACAAACTCCTCACCCTCGAACCTTTGGAGGACACGCCCCGGTGAGCACGTCGTCGTTTCTGAAGCAGCCCAAGTCCGTCTGGGCGGTCGCGTTCGCGTGCGTGATCGCGTTCATGGGCATCGGCCTGGTGGACCCGATCCTCAAGCCGATCGCCGAACAACTGCATGCGAGTCCGTCCCAGGTCTCGCTGCTGTTCACCAGTTACATGGCGGTCATCGGTGTCGCGATGCTGATCACCGGCGCGGTCTCCAGCCGGATCGGCGCCAAGCGCACCCTGCTCATCGGTCTGGCCATCATCGTCGTGTTCAGCGCGCTGGCCGGCCTGTCCAACAGCATCGGCATGATCGTCGCCTTCCGGGCCGGTTGGGGCCTCGGCAACGCGCTGTTCATCGCGACCGCGCTCGCCACGATCGTGAACTCGGCTGCCGGTTCGGTCGCCGAGGCGATCATCCTCTACGAAGCCGCCCTCGGTGTCGGTATCGCGGCCGGCCCGCTGGTCGGCGGCGAGCTGGGCACGATCTCCTGGCGCGGCCCGTTCTTCGGCGTCGCCGTCCTGATGACGATCGCCCTCGCCGCGACCGCGTTCCTGCTGCCCGCATCGCCGCCGGAAGCACGTCGTACGTCGGTCCTCGAGCCGTTGAAGGCACTACGGCACCGGTCGCTCGCGACGGTTGCGGTCACCGCGTTGCTGTACAACTTCGGGTTCTTCACGCTGCTCGCGTTCACCCCGTTCCCGCTGGCGATGTCGGCGCGGCAGATCGGGCTGATCTTCTTCGGCTGGGGCATCTGTCTCGCGTTCACCTCGGTGTTCGTGGCGCCGCGGTTGCAGCGCCGGTTCGGCACCCTTCCGGTGGCGATGACCGTCCTGCTGCTGTTCGGCGCGGACCTCGCGGTGATGGGTGTCTACGCGCACCACAAGCCGGTGCTCGCGGCCGGCGTCATCGTGGCCGGCCTGTTCCTGGGCATCAACAACACGCTGATCACCGAGGCCGTGATGGCAGCCGCTCCGGTCGAACGCGGTACGGCGTCCGCGGCGTATTCCTTCGTCCGCTTCTCCGGCGGCGCGGTCGCACCGTGGCTGGCCGGCAAGCTCGGCGAGGAGGTCAACATCCAGCTCCCGTTCTACGTCGGCGCCTTCGCCGTACTCCTCGCGGTCGGCGTCCTCGCCAGCGGCTGGAAGCCCCTCTCCCACCTCCGGGTCCCCACCGCTCATTCCGAATCCGAAGCCGAGGCCCTGACCGCAGCCGACGCCTGACCCACCCCCCGAACCCGACCCGCCGGACCCCTCTCCGGCGGGTCGTCTGCGTCTACGGTCCGTCGACCATACCAAACGGTATGGTATGGTCCAGGCGTGGTCAGTCGGACGGAGTGGTTGGACGCGGGGCTCGAGTTGCTGGCGGCCGAAGGTGCGCCGGCGGTGACGATCGAGCGGTTGACCGGTGCGCTGGGAGTGACGAAGGGGTCGTACTACCACCACTTCAACGGGGCTTCCGGCTACAAGGCGGCCTTGCTGGAGTACTTCGAGGCGCGCAACACGACCCGGCTGATCGACGCTGTTGAAGACGGTCGTGACGCGAGCGCGAAGCTCCAGCATCTGTTGCGGCTGGTGCTGGCTGACCCGGACAGCGCGGCCTTGGAGATCGCCGTACGCGCTTGGGCCTTGCAGGACAGCGAGGTGCGGGCCACGCAGGAACGGGTGGACAAGGCGCGGACGGCGTACCTGAAGAAGCTGTGCCGAGGACTTGGTTCGGATGTGGACCCGGATCGCTTCGCACAGCTGCTGTACCTGATTCTGATCGGCGCCGAGCAGGTCGTGCCGCCGATCGGTAAGCGGGACGTGCGGGAGATCTACGACCTGGTTCTCCGCTTGATCGACTAGAGGAGCACAAATGCCGACCACCTTGCACGAGCTCGACGATCTGGTGCCGGTTGTGGACGAGATCGATGTGAAGACGGCGCGGGGCGATGTCACGCTGCGGGAGTTCGTCGCGGGCGCGCTGGGACACAGTCCGTTGTGGGTCAAGGGATTGTTCGCGGTGCGGATGGCGGTGGCCGCGGTCCTTCGCCTCGAGACCACCGGCGTACCGGACACGCGGCGTCTGCGGCCCGAGACGGTGAGCTTCACACCGGGCGAGAAGGACGCGTTCTTCACCGTCGTGCGCGGCGAGGAGGACCACTACCTGCTGCTGAAGGTCTCCGACAACCACCTGGACGCGTGGCTCGCGTTCATCACCGACAACGAGCAGCCGGCGACGTTCAAGGTCGTCACGCTGGTGAAGTTCCTGCGGCCTGCCGGGAGGTTCTACTACAACCTGATCCGGCCGTTCCACCACGTCATTCTGCTCGGTATGTGCCGAGCCGGTGAGACGTGGCGCGACCGGCAGTGAGCGCCGCCGCGACCCCGACGACCACCAGCGCCGCCGCGAAGATGAGTCCGAGCAGCCGCCACGGAATCGCCAACGCAGCAAGGCCGTAAGGCCCCGCCGCAATGCCCGCGAGTGCCGCGGCGGCGACCAACGATCCCAGCAGTACGCCGACCATCACAACGGTCCCGGACTCGACCAGCGCGACCATGACGACCTGCCTCCGCGTCAGCCCGGCCAACCGTGACAGTGTGAACTCCTGACGCCGGTCGGCTGTCGACATCACGACCGCGTTTACGACAGCGACTGCGGTGAAGATCCCGGCCAGGCCCAGCAGCGCGGCGAACAGTCCCGAATTGCTGCGCTGCTGCGCCTCACCGCGCGCCTCCGCCCACTGCTCGACCGTCTGACCGTCCAGCGTCGCACCGGGCGCCAGCTTCACCAGTGTCTCGGTCCGCCCACCGGCAGGCAGTAAACTCCTTGGGATAAAGAAGTTCTCGCTCACGTCGAGTGTCTCAGGCATGATCGCGACCACCTTCACGGCGATCGATCTGTTGCCCAGCGCAATCTTGAGCGTCGCCCCGAGCTTGTAGCCCTCGGCCGCCATCCCCGGTCCAATCGCGATCGCCCGCCCGGTCAGCCGATCCAGCGAGCCCTTCCGCGGCCGCAGCTTGTGGGTTTGTTCGTAGGCCGCCGGATCGATCCCGATCGCCTCGGAGTACAGCGTTTTCCGTCCCCTCGTCACAGCGATCGGTACGGCGGTCTGCGCCGAGGCTGCCACGATCCCGGGACCCGGCCGGACGACGTGATCGACCACGACATCCGCCGTGATCAACTGTTTCTGCTCGACGCCGACCGCCTTCGTCAGCGACCCGAACGTGCCCCACAGCCCGATCACCAGCCCGACGAGCACGATCAACGGCGCCGCGGTCGCCGCACTCCGCCGTACGGCGTGCAGCACGCCGGCCCGTGCGAGATCAGCGATCAGGTTGCCGCGGACAACGATCGCAGGCAGCCGACCGACCAGCGGTACGACGACGGGACTCAGCTGGCTCAACGCCACGGACCCGCTGATCATCACGACCAACCCGATCATCAGCCCGGCCACGAGGTCCCGCGCCGCCTGCGCCACGATCACCAGCAGCACCGTGCCGAACGCGGCCGACAGCCCCCAGAACCATCGCCATCCCGTCATCACCCGCCGCGCCGCCTGTCCCTCGACGATCGCCTCGAGGGCATTGACCCGCGACGCCCGCCAGGCCGCGGCGAGTACGCCGGCCAACGCCGTACTCACGCCGACGATCATCGCCGCCCACACCGCGCCCTGATCCCACGGCGCCTCGAACCACTCGGGCAACATCCCCAGCTGAACGAGCAACCACGACTGCGCCCAGGTCGCCAGCACACCCAACGGCAGCCCGACCACACTGCCGACCACCCCGAGCAGACCGGCCTCCGTCACGACCATCAAGCACAGGTAACCCCGCTGCGCTCCGACCAACCGCAGCAGGCCGAACTCACGCCGCCGCTGCACCGTCATGAACCCGAACGTCGTGCTGACGATGAACACACTCAGGAAAACGGCCAGCATTACCGACATTCCGAGCAGCGTTGCGGCCCCGACGTACCCCTCACGGACCTTGGCCCGCTCGTACGCCGACAGTCCGGCGGGCAACACGGGCCTGTCGGTCGCGGCCAGCATCTGCAACCCGGACTGCACCAACCCGACCCCGAGCGCAACAGCAACCACCGCACCGGCGAACAGTTGCCACCTGGTCCGCAGCGCCCCGACAGATAACCTCAGCATGCACTCAGCCAACAGCCTGCGACTCCGACAAGCCGTGGCCTCAGCACCCGACCACAGGTAGCTCGCGCGCTACCTCACTCGCGGGCCGACAGCAGCAGGTTGACGGTGCTGTGGTTGGCAAGACCACCAAGTGCTCCGAGAGCCCGGAAGGTCAGAGTCACGTCGACAACGGTGGGCGCGTCGAGGCGGACCCGGAACGCAGCCTCCTGACGATGCTCACCGGTCAGTTCGTGCACCGGCAGATCCAACTGGAGGCCGCTGACCGGTTCGACCTCGACGGCCAGCGGCCCGGTGACGAAGCCGTCGTTGACGACCGTCACGGCGAGCGTGTGCCATTCACCTGGCTTCAAGGTCCCGATCGGCGCACCGCTGCGGGCAACGTTCAACCGCGCCTCCGGGTTGATGGTCACCGCGAGCGGCGCATCGGTGTCGACCGGCCCGCAACAGCCGATCGCAGGTGCCTGGTGAGTCATCAGTCAGCCTCGCATTCTTCTCGCCTCGACCGGTAGACCGCCTGCGCCTCGTCGTACGCCTGCCGCGCGGCAGCGCGCTCTTCCTCCCGGATGAACCCCGACTTCACCTTCCACAGCTGGTCGACGGAGTCGTGCAGCCACTGAGCGCTGCGGCGGGAGGCGCGGATCGGCCGGCCGCCGACCTCGAGGAAGATCGGCTGCGTGTGCACACTGCGCAGGATCCGCAGCGCAAGCCAGGACGACTTTTCCACCGGTACGTCGAACCCGAGCTCCTGCTCGGTGCCATCGGCAACCACCTCCTGCGTCGCCACCACGACACCGTTCAGCACGACCTCCACCAGCACGGACCGGGACGTGCCGATCCGGGACCGCTCGAGGTGCCAGCCGACCGGCGCGCTGTACGCCGGACGTCCTGCCGGCGGTGGCGGCTGCTGCTCAGGCAGCCAGGCGGCCACGGTCGCGCTGATCCGCACCGGGCCTGGCGCGTCCAGCGAGTGCTCACGACCGACATCACCATCGACCGCCAGATCGAAGACATGGCTGCGGCCGTCTCCGAAGTACGACGCGCTCTCCCGCAGACCGGTGATCCACGCCTCGATCGCCTGCGGACCCGCGGGCGGCTCGTTCAGTCGCACGTACGTACGCCCGACGCCCGGCCCCTCGTCGTACATGCACGGATAGTCGGTCTCGCCGAGCATCAGGGTGCGGAAGCCGACGCTGAGCAGGTGGTACCAGATGTTCATCTCGGCTGCGGGAGCGATCTGACCTCCGCACTGGAAGTCAGCGGCACCCAGCGGTACGTCGACCACGATCTCGTTGGAGCCGATGCCTTGGAAGGACGGCACGATGTAGTTGGGCAACTCCTCGGTGCCGACCCCGAGGCCGATTCCGCAATGCGCGTACCCGACCAGTGCGTTCTGCTCCTTGGCCCAGCGCAGTACCGGCAGGTTCCACGACGGCCAGTCCTCGATCAGACTCGTCGCGGGATAGTCCTGGTCGGTGAGCCCGAGCAGGATCAGGTGACCGGAGTGACTGGACGGGAACCCGGACACCTCGACGTCGTACCGCAACGCACTCTCGGCATCGCGGTCCGTCGGCTGCGGAGTCCAGGTCATGCCCTGGGCAGCCTGCATCAACGGGTACTCCAGATCGGCCGGCGGGCTGATCGACTCACCGCTGAAGAACTGTTTCTGGTGGTAGTAGCACGGCGCCCAGGTGAGCACACTGCCCAGCCACAGCCCTTCCCCGCGGACGTGCCGGATCATGGTTTCGGGCGTGACGCCTTCGCTCGGGACGTTGTAGTGCGAGCAGCCGCCGGCGTGGATGTGCGGGTCGCCCGAGTAGTAGCCGCGGCCTGCCGGATCGACCCAGCGGTCGAGGGTGATCGGAATCGCCTCGGTGCCCGCGTCGACGTCGGCGTCCAGGAGCACCGGCCGATACTCGGGTCCGCGGATCGCGGAGATCTGGTACCGGCCCTCGGGCAGCCGGATCATCTCGCCGGTCGCCCGGTACACGTGCTCGTGGAAGAACATGTCCGGTGCCAGTCGCATCGCCTTGGACGGGTACGAGCGTCCCTGCCCGTCCTGCACGGTGATCGAGGCCATGCAGCTGCGTCCGTCGGGCTCCCGGATGTCGAGCCGGATCTCACGGGCCGCGGCGCAGTCGAAGTCGAACGAAGCGCCGTACTCGCGCGACTCGAAGTTCGTCCGGAAGCCCGCCAGGCCGAGAGGTGAGCGGCTCAGGCTGGGATGGTTGTGCTCGTCCGCGGCGAAGACCGACAGCCCGCCTTTCCGGACGCCGTCGTCGCGGGTGTACAGGCTGATGACCTTGTACTCGACCTCGAAGCCGGACAGCTCACTGGGTACGGCGATCGTCGCGTCCAGCCACGCGTCCTTGATCCGCGGAACGATGGTCAGCGTGTCGTGCAACGCGATCCGCGCGGAGTGACTCTGGTAGTCGATCAAGCCGTAGACGCCGCCGTTCCCCGCGACAAGCTTGGCTTCGATCCGATGCGGATTCGCCACCCGCACGAGGAAGCTGCGCCAACCGTGCTGCATCAGTCGCGGCGGCGCGGCGCCCGGCGCGCACAACGCGGTCCCCTGCTCGTCGATCGAGACGTCCAGCAGGACGAACGGCCGCAGCAGGGTCTCTAGCTGAGTACGGCGCTCCGCGTCGCTCAGCGAGCTGCTCTCCAGCTTGGACAGCTGAGTGACCGCCTCGGCCGGCAGCGGATCGCCGAGGTCTTGCAGTTTCCGGACGGCGCGGGCTGCAGATGCGAACAATGGCTGTACTGGGGGCTCTGACACCGAGGACCTCCCTGTTGGCGAGTTCCTTCGCGACCCTACTCGGTGGGGTCTACCTCAGCACCTCCAATAACGCGGCGACGTCGGCCTGGTCCAGATCGCGGGCGCCGATCAGCGCCTGCATCAAGAGGCCGTCCAGGGCTGCCACCAACAGCCTCGCCTTCTGGGGATCCGCGGTGAACGCCCGGGCGATCTCCGTCAACGGCTCCAACCACGCACCAGCCGTCTCCCGCAGGTCCGGGCGCCGAGCCGCATACAGGTACAACTCGTAGAGCGCCAGCGTCCGGCCACGTCGCCGTACGACGCTGTGCTCGATCAGCCGCGCCAACTCGTCGGCCGGTCGCGCGCCCAACTCGCTACCGCGACCGTGCAACTCGACAGCAAGGTCCTCCGCGGCCGACTGGAGGGCCGCGACCAGGAGGTCGTCCAGCGTCGGAAAGTGGTATGTGATCGAGGCGACCGAGACATCGGCCACCGCGGCCACCGCGCGATGGCTCACACCTGCGACTCCGTCGCGTTCGATCACGGTCAGCGTCGCCGCGAGCAACTCGCTCCGGCGCTGCTCGCCGCGCACTCGACGCCCGTCGACACCCCGCCTGACCTGCACGAACAGCAAACTATCAGGACGTCTGTACGGATTGATTTTGCTGTCCGGAATCGCGGGATCCAGCGTTTTCCGCGACTTAGGCTCGGATTTCGTGGCCCCTGATCTGACGACAGCGATGCGGCGCGCCTTGAAGCGCGCAGACGACGGCAAGACCCTCGACCCGGCGGAGGTGGAGGTGCTGCTCGGCGCGAGCGGCGACGCGCTGACCGCGCTGATGACCACCGCGGCGCGGGTCCGCGACCAAGGCCTGGCCGACGCCGGCCGGTCGGGGATCATCACGTACTCGAAGAAGGTCTTCATCCCCCTGACGCGGTTGTGCCGGGACCGCTGCCACTACTGCACCTTCGCGACCACGCCGGGTCGGGTGCATGCGCCGTACCTGTCGCCCGACGAGGTGCTGGAGATCGCGCGGCAGGGCGCGGCGCTGGGCTGCAAGGAGGCGCTGTTCACGTTGGGCGATGCGCCCGAGGATCGGTGGGACGCGGCGCGGCAGTGGCTCGACGAGGCCGGGTACGACAGCACGCTCGACTACGTCCGGGCGATGGCGATCCGGGTCCTCGAGGAGACCGGTCTGCTGCCGCACCTGAACCCCGGCGTGATGTCGTGGCAGGACCTGCAGCGGCTGAAGCCGGTCGCGCCGAGCATGGGGATGATGCTCGAGACCACGTCGCGGCGGCTGTTCGAGGAGAAGGGCCAGCCGCACTTCGGTTCGCCGGACAAGGACCCGGCGGTTCGGCTCCGGGTGCTCGAGGACGCCGGGCGGTCGAACGTGCCGTTCACGACCGGGCTGCTGATCGGCATCGGGGAAACGCTGCCGGAACGTTCCGACTCGATCTTCGCGTTGCGGAAAATCGCCCGGCAGTACAACGGCATCCAGGAAGTCATCATCCAGGGTTTCCGGGTGAAGCCGGACACCGCGATGCGCAACGACGCCGACGTACCGCTGGACGAGTGGCTGGCCGCGATCGCCGTGACGCGGATCGTGCTCGGGCCGCGGGTCCGGGTGCAGGCGCCGCCGAACCTCGTTGACCTCGCCGAGTGCCGTGCGCTCCTCGACGCCGGCGTCGACGACTTCGGCGGGGTCTCGCCGCTCACCCCGGACCACGTGAACCCCGAGCGTCCGTGGCCGCAGATCGACGACCTCGCGAAGGTGACCGCCGACGCCGGGTTCGAGTTGCGCGAGCGGCTCACCGCACACCCGGAGTACCTGCGGGAGCCCTGGCTCGATCCGCGGCTGATCTCGCACGTCGAGGCGCTCCTCGACCCTGCTACCGGTCTGGCCAACGAAGACGCGATGCCCGTCGGTCTCCCGTGGCAGGAGCCTGATGGCGGCTGGGACAGCGTCGGCCGCACCGATCTCCACACCGCGATCGACACCGAGGGCCGTCGTACCGAGACGAGGTCGGACTTCGACGCGGCGTACGGCGACTGGGACGTGCTGCGCGAGGACGTGGCCGCTCGCCGCGAGGCCGAAGCCGCCGCTGACGCCGCCGCCTTGGCCGGCGCTCCGGAGCGGATCGCCGCTGACGTCAAGGCCGCCCTGGCCGCCGCCGAACGCGACCCTGCCGGGCTTTCCGACGCGCAGGCGTTGACGTTGATGACGGCCACCGGTCCTGCGCTGGACGAACTCGCGCGGATCGCGGACAACTTGCGGAAGGCAACGGTCGGCGACGACGTGACGTACGTCGTGAACCGGAACATCAACTTCACCAACGTCTGCTACACCGGCTGCCGGTTCTGCGCCTTCGCGCAACGCCGCACCGACGCCGACGCCTACTCCTTGTCGATGGACGAGGTCGGCCAGCGCGCCGAGGAGGCGTGGGTGATCGGCGCGACCGAGGTCTGCATGCAGGGCGGCATCCACCCCGACCTGCCGGGTACGGCGTACGCCGACCTGGTCCGCGCGGTCAAGGACCGGGTCCCGGAGATGCACGTCCACGCGTACTCGCCGATGGAGGTCGTGAACGGCTCGGTGCGCACCGGCCTGTCGATCGAGGAGTTCCTGATCTCGGTGAAGGAGGCCGGGCTGGACAGCATCCCCGGCACCGCGGCCGAGATCCTCGACGACGACGTCCGCTGGATCCTCACCAAGGGAAAGTTGCCGACGGCAAGCTGGATCGAGGTGATCAGCACCGCGCACAAGGTCGGCCTGCCGTCCAGCTCGACGATGATGTACGGCCACGTCGACGCGCCGCACCACTGGGTCCAGCATCTGCGCACGATCGCCGCGGTCCAGGACAAGACCGGCGGTTTCACCGAGTTCGTCTTGCTGCCGTTCATCCACCAGAACTCGCCGATCTACCTGGCCGGCGTCGCGCGGCCGGGCCCGACGTACGACGAGAACCGGGCGGTGCACGCGATGGCGCGGATCATGCTGCACGGCCGAATCGACAACATCCAGTGCTCGTGGGTGAAGCTCGGCGTGGACGGCTGCGTCGCCGTACTGAACGGCGGCGTCAACGA
The DNA here is from genome assembly GCF_004331345.1 of Kribbella soli. Taxonomy (GTDB): domain Bacteria; phylum Actinomycetota; class Actinomycetes; order Propionibacteriales; family Kribbellaceae; genus Kribbella; species Kribbella soli. The sequence continues at coordinate 1,545,520 of NZ_SJJZ01000001.1, forward strand.
CATCGGCGGCACGCTGATGGAGGAGACCATCAGCCGGATGGCCGGCTCCAAGCACGGCAGCCGCAAGTCCATCGCCGAACTCACCGCAATGGCCACCGCCGCCGGCCGCCCGGCCCGCCAACGAACCACGACGTACGGCGACGTCCCCGTCCGCCCGTCCCTGGAACTCGCCTGATCAGGCCATGAAGTCGAGGCGCAGCAGGAGTCTTGACGAGTGGTTAGTTGTTGCAGAAGGCAACATCTGTACGGAAAGTGAGTGAATTTTTACTGAGCGTTGCTTACTTCAAAGGCAATGCAAATGTTTGAACCGGAGGATTCCCGGTACGCGGGCCGCGTGACAACGTTCTCTTGTCGGCGGCGGACGGGTCGCCGGCACTAGGTCCAGGTGGTTTCCGCAGTACTCCCGTCCGCGACCGGACTGTACCTCCCCTGCCGGCCACGGAATGAGACGCGGGACCCCCCTCCTTCGGGCCATTGCCCTCTCGGGGCAACAGCAGGACGCCGGCCGTGTCGGTGGGGTGTTGGTCGCCAGTGAGGTGGCGACCAACACCCGGCACGGCCGGCGTTTCTTACTGAAAACCGCCTCTCTGTACTGGTGCTGCTGGGGACCAGTACAGCGAGGCGGTTCTGTTTTTCCGGGTCTGGTTTTCCGGCCTAGTACGGATAGGTGTCGTCGCGCCGGGTCGGGTCCAGGTCCCACAGGGAGAACTGGACGATCTTGTGGGACTCCTCGCCGCCGCCCGGGATCAGCCCGAACGACTCGTACTCCTTCGAGCCCAGTCCGTCGAGGTAACAGAGCAGCTCGAACGCCGACTGCGCGTCCTCGATGTCGTCGATCACCTCGTCGTTCTGCGCTTCGTCCGCGCGGCTCCGCACGTACTGCACGAAGGCGTCCGGATCGGTCACGACGTAGTCGTACCGCGCCTGGTAACTGAGCCGGACCCCGCTCTCCGGCAGCAGCGGCTCCTCCAGCTCCTCGAGGTCGTCCAGCGCATTGCCCTCGACGATCTCCCGGTAGTCCGCGGGGTCGTCGAAGTCGTCCGGTCCCAGCGGCAGGTCGTCCAGCTCGTCGGGGTCGTACGAGTCGATCCCGAGGAAGATGTCGCCCCAGCCTCGTTCGTGCACGGCGTCCGCGAGCGCCCGGGCCTGGACCCGGACGTTCTCGATCGCGCCGGTGGCCCGCAGGTCGTGCAGGTCCAGAGCGTCAGCCTGCTCCAGCAGCACCCGGGCGAGTTCACGGGCGGCCTCGGCAGCCGACGCGGGTTCGATCGGCTCACTCATGCTGTGACGGTACAACCATGGGCACCTCCGTTGACGAGCCCGGTACTCCGAACGCGTCGACGAGCTCTACCGCGGCCGGACGGACGACCGCGCACAGCTCGTTGACGAGCGCCGTGATCGCCTTCGAACGCCCCGGTGAGAGGCGCCCGTGCTCGAGGTACCAAGCGCGCTCCCCCTCGATCGTCGCCAGCGCATGCAGGTCGTACAGATCCTGCAGCCGCGGCCGGATCTCCTCCGGCGCGTTCCGCACCGCGGTCTGGAATGCCTCCACAACGATCCGGTCCACATGCGCCCGGCCGGCCGCGATCACATGGTCCTGGCACCGGTTGAACACGTCGAACGGATCGTCGCCGGCATCGATCCCGCCCTTCAGCCGCCGCGCCACCCCCGCCAGCATGTGCTCCTCCCGGAACCGCAGCAGCCCCGAGTGGTACGCGTCGTCCCGCAGCCCGGCGTCCGGATCTGCCGCGTCGCTCCGATTCGGTACGACGTCCCGCAGCCGCTCGATCAACGGACGCAGCGCGGCCTTCTCGACCGCGATCTCCACCGCCTGCGCCGTGACGAACCTCGCCATACCCAACGGGTCCAGCTTGCCGAACGACTCGCGGTAGTCCGTCAGCAGTCCCTTCGCCACCAGTTGCATCAAGACCGTGTTGTCGCCCTCGAAGGTGGTGAACACGTCGGTGTCCGCCTTCAGCGTCGCCAACCGGTTCTCGGCCAGGTATCCCGCGCCGCCGCACGCCTCCCGGCACATCTGGATCGTCTCGGTCGCGTGCCACGTCCCGAGCGCCTTGGTCCCCGCTGCCTGCGCCTCCAACGCCCGCCGGTCGTGCTCGCCCTGGTCGTCGTCGAACACCCGGGCGAACTCCTCCACCAGTTCGGCCTGCGCGAAGTGCAGCGCATACGTCCGCGCGAGCAACGGCAGCAGCCTGCGCTGATGCATCCGGTAGTCGAGCAGGATCGCCTCCTCGTTGCTTCCCGGAGCGCCGAACTGGCGCCGCTGAGCGCCGTACCTGATCGCGATCGTCAGCGCCACCTTGCTCGCGTTGATCGCCGCACCGCCGACGGACACCCGGCCCTGCACCAGCGTGCCGAGCATGGTGAAGAACCGGCGGTCCGGGTTCTCGATCGCGCTGCGGTAGGTGCCGTCCGCATCGACCTGGGCGTAGCGGTCGAGCAACGCCTCCCGCGGCACCCGGACCTGGTCGAAGACGATCCGCCCGTTGTCGACACCGTTCAGCCCGAGCTTCGGCCCGCAGTCCGACAACGTCACGCCGGGCAGCGCCGAACCGTCCGCATCCCGGATCGGCACCATCAGGCAGTGCACACCATGCCTCTCGCCGCCGACGATCAACTGCGCGAACACGGCCGCCATCCGCCCATGACGGGCCGCGTTGCCGATGTAGTCCTTCCGCGCCGCCGCCGACGGCGTGTGCACGACGAACTCTCCTCTCGTCTCGTCGTACGTCGCCGTCGTGCCGAGGGCCTGCACGTTCGACCCGTGACCGGTCTCGGTCATCGCGAAGCAGCCGAGCAACCGTCCGCTGATCGCATCCGCCAGATACCGCTCGTGGTGTTTCTCGGTCCCCAGGTGCAGGATCGCGCCGGCGAACAGGCCGAACTGCACACCGGCCTTGACCATCAGCGACAGGTCGCCGAAGGCCAGCGTCTCGAACGCCGCGATGAACCCGCCCAGGTCCGCCTCGCCGCCGTACTCCTTCGGATAGCCCCGCGCGGGCAGCCCGTCCGCGGCCGACTGCAGCAGCAGGTCGAGGATCCGGTCCCGGTACTCGTCCCGCGGCAGCCGCACCGCCAGGTCACCCAAGTCAGCGTGCGCGCTCAGCCCTGCCCGCACGACGTCCCGCGCCGCCTTGTGCGGCCCGTCCAAGTAGTCCCGCATCGCCGATGTGCTCATGCCCTATAACTTACGAGGAATCGCCACTACTTTCCGTCACCGCTTCGCGACTGTGGAAAACCTGGCATCAATCCGCATCTGCGGCGGTAGGCTGTCTTCCGTGCCGAACTTGCGGGTCAGTGAGGCGGCCGCGCTCCTGGGGGTCAGCGACGACACGGTTCGGCGCTGGATCGATCAGGGCCGGTTGCCGTCGAAGCAGGAGAACGGCCGGATGGCCGTCGACGGGCAAGCGCTCGCCACGTTCGCCCAGGAGCTGGCGGACTCACCGGAGCCAGGTCACACCGCCGCGGCCTCGGCGCGCAACCGGATGCGGGGGATCGTCACCCGGGTGCTCAAGGACGGTGTGATGGCCCAGGTCGAGATGCAGGCCGGGCCGTTCCGCGTGGTGTCGCTGATGAGTCGTGAGGCTGCCGACGAGCTCGGCCTGGAGCCCGGCGTGGTGGCCGTCGCCTCCATCAAGTCCACCCATGTCGTCGTCGAGATCCCGGAGGCCTGATGTTCCGCCGTACCGCGTTCGCCGCCCTTGCCGCGGTCGCCGCGCTCGCCCTCGCCGGATGTGGCGACGGCACCCCGGCGGCGTCGTCCCCGGGGAACGGCTCCAGCACGCCGGCCCTGTCGGGTGCGGTGAACGTCTTCGCCGCCGCCTCCCTGACCGGCACGTTCACCCAGCTGGGCAAGGACTTCGAGGCCGCTCACCCCGGCGTGAAAGTGACCTTCAACTTCGCCGGCAGCTCTGCGCTCGCGCAGCAGATCGAGCAGGGGGCACCGGCCGATGTGTTCGCCTCCGCAGCGCCGAAGAACATGGACGACGTCAAGGACAAGGGCACCCCGACGAACTTCGTGAAGAACACGCTGGAGATCGCCGTACCGAAGGGCAACCCGGGCAAGATCACCGGCATCAAGGACTTCGCGGACAAGAACAAGAAGATCGCGATCTGCGCCGCGCAGGTGCCGTGCGGCGCGGCGGCCGCGAAGGTGTTCACGGCGGTCGGCATCACCGCGCAGCCGGACAGCCTCGAGCAGGACGTGAAGGCGGCGCTCACCAAGGTCAGCCTCGGCGAGGTCGACGCGGCGCTCGTGTACAAGACCGACGTACTGTCCGCCAAGGACAAGGTCGAGGGCATCGAGTTCCCGGAGTCGAGCAAGGCCGTCAACGAGTACCCGATCGCCACGCTGTCCAAGGCTCCGAACCCGGACGGCGCCAAGGCGTTCGTCGACTACGTCTTGTCCGACAAGGGCAAGGCGGTCCTGACCGCCGCGGGCTTCGACGCACCGTGAGTCGCCGTGGCAGGAGTACTAGTGGGCGGCTGCCTCTAGTACTTCTGCTGCCTGCTCTGCTCGGGCTGGCCTTCCTGCTCGTCCCCTTGGTCGGTCTGCTGATCAAGGCCCCTTGGTCGACGTTGCCGGAGCGCCTGTTCAGTGCCGACGTGTGGCAAGCGCTGCGGCTGTCGCTGGTGTGCGCGACTGCTGCTACTGCGTTGTGCTTACTACTAGGTGTTCCGCTGGCGTGGCTGCTCGCCCGTGGAGGGCTGCCGGGGCGGAGTGTGATCCGGGCGTTCGTGACGGTTCCGCTGGTGCTGCCGCCGGTGGTTGGTGGCGTTGCATTGTTGTTGGTACTCGGACGACGCGGTCTGGTCGGTCAGCACCTCGACACGTGGTTTGGCATCTCACTGCCGTTCACTCCTGCCGGTGTGGTTGTTGCAGAGGCCTTTGTGGCTATGCCGTTCCTGGTGATCTCCGTGGAAGGCGCACTGCGTGCTGCTGATCCGCGGTACGAGGAGGCGGCCGCAACACTCGGTGCCGGACGGTGGCTGACGTTCCGGCGCGTGACGCTGCCTTCGATCGCACCTGGCGTTGTCGCCGGGACAGTGCTCTGCTGGGCGCGTGCACTGGGCGAGTTCGGTGCCACCATCACGTTCGCCGGCAACTTCCCGGGCCGTACGACGACCATGCCGCTGGCCGTGTACCTGGCGTTGGAGACTGATCCCGACGTGGCCGTCGTACTGAGCCTGGTGCTTCTACTGGTGTCCGTCGTCGTACTGGCGTCTCTCCGCGAGCGCTGGATCGGTGGACTCCGTTGACTCTGTACGCCGATGTGCAGGTGAGCCGCGGCTCCTTCGATCTCGCACTGGACCTGACTGTCGAGCCAGGTGAGGTTGTCGCGCTTCTCGGCCCCAACGGAGCTGGCAAGACCACAGCGCTGCGTGCCATCGCCGGACTGCTCGCGGTGGACCGCGGACGCATCGCGCTGGACGACACGGTCTGGGACGAGCCGCCGCGGACGTTTCGTACGCCGGACCGCCGGCCGATCGGCGTGGTGTTCCAGGACTATCTGCTGTTCAACCACCTGAGCTGCTTGGAGAACGTGGCCTTCGGACTTCGCGCCCGCGGTGTGGAGAAGCAGACCGCCCGGCTGGAGGCCTCGCGCTGGCTCGAAACGGTCGGCTTGTCGGAGTACGCCCGTACTCGCCCCCGTGCTCTGTCCGGCGGGCAAGCCCAACGCGTCGCCCTGGCGCGAGCGCTGGCCACCGACCCCGAACTCCTGCTGCTCGACGAACCGCTAGCCGCACTGGACGCCGGCACCACCCTTCACGTCCGAGCCGAACTGGGCCAGCACCTCAACCGCTTCGAAGGCCACACTCTGCTGGTCACGCACGACCCTCTGGACGCCATGGTCCTGGCCGACCGCCTGGTCATCATCGAGAACGGCCAAGTAGTCCAGGAAGGCAAACCCACCGAGGTGGCCCACCGCCCCCGCACCGACTACGTGGCCCAACTGGTAGGCCTCAATCTCTACCGCGGCGACGCTTCAGGCACTGCAGTCAGACTGCCCGAGGGCGGCACGATCACACTTGCCGAACCAGCCACCGGCCCAGTCCACGTAGCGTTCCCGCCCACCGCGGTCAGCCTCTACGTGCAACCCCCGTCCGGCAGCCCTCGCAACACTTGGCCCGCCGTGGTCACCGGCATCGAACAGCACGCCCACACAGTCCGAGTCCGCCTCGACGCCTCCCCCGCCGGCCCGGCCGACCTCCTCGCCGACATCACCCCCGCCGCCGTAGCCGACCTCCACCTGACCCCCGGCCAACCCCTCCACACCACCCTCAAAGCCACCGAGGTCCACACCTACCCGGTCTGACCGGCACTGCAGCCGGCCACACGGACAAGCCCGCGGGGCCGGTGAACAAGCAATTGCCTGTTCCCAGTCACCAGCGGGTGTTCCAGCGACACAGGCACCACGGTTGCCGATGCAGCTTCCGGCGTACCAGGTCTGAGTGCAGTCGGGTCGGTTGCCGGGGGAAGAGACACCCGCCGGGGGCGGCGGACAGGGAATACCGGGTTCCAGCGCACCAGAGCCTGCCTTTCGCCCCCGCGGCTCGCTCACACATCGGGTAGGTGAGCCGGCCGAGTCAGGGGTACGACGCACTCGCGTTGGGGTTACGGGCTGTGACGTTGTTGGGGTGGATTGACATGTGGTCGCGGGGTGATTCACGCTCAGGATTCGCGGTTCGGTAACGAAGAGTGTTTAGTTACTCACTCGTAGTGCGTGGGTTCTTCACATGAGAGTGATGACATCGTGCACTACGCCGACCCCGGTCGAGGCACCCAGGATGTGGCGGGGCCACGAAAGGGGGGTCGGACAGTCATGCACGAGAGTTACGAGTTCTACTGCCTTGCGGATCGGCGGTTCTACGAGACGCCGGCCAACCGTGGTGCGCAGCATCCGGATTTCGCGATCACGCAGCGGCCGGTGCCGAGCGGCTGGCAGCACGTGCCGGGCGAGCAGTGGATGCACTACGCGCCCGACGGTCTCCGGCTTCCCCAGCAGGGCTGGAAGATCCACGTCTCGGCCCGGCTCCAGGACGTCGAGCGGACGCTCGCGGCCGTGTGGGAGTACTGCGTCCCGCGCGGCATCGCGTTCAAGTTCCTGCGCAACGAGGCCGTCCTGGTGATGACGAACTCGAAGGCTGCTCCCCGCGGGTCGAGCGGCAAGCTGGTGACGATCTACCCGACCGACGACACACAGCTCGAGCTCGTGCTCAAGGAGCTCGACGAAGTCCTCCAAGGCGTCGAAGGCCCTTATATCCTGAGCGATCTGCGCTACGCCGACGGTCCGCTGTTCGTCCGGTACGGCGCCTTCGTCAGCAGATACTGCCTCTCCCCGACCGGGGAACGCGTCCTGGCGATCGAAGACGCCCAGGGCAATCTCGTCCCGGACCACCGCGGCCCGACCTTCGTCCTGCCGCCCTGGGTCCAGCTCCCGGACTTCCTGCAGCCGCACCTCGACGCGCGCAACGCCGTCACCACCAACGACCTCGCGTACACGATCGACGGCGTCATCCAGTTCTCCAACGGCGGCGGCGTGTACGTCGGCCACCACAACGAGACCGGCGACCGCGTCGTACTCAAAGAGGGTCGCCCGCACGCGGGTCTCGACATGGCCGGGCGGGACGCGGTCGCGCGGATCGCCCACGAGCGCGACATCCTCGAGCAGCTGGACGGCCTGGACGCCGTACCGAAGACACACGACTACCTGCAGCTGGGTGACCATCACTTCCTCGTGCAGGAGCACATCGATTCGGTGTCCCTGCAACGCGAGCTGGTACGGCGCTATCCGCTGACCCATCCGGACGCGACCGAGGCCGACAAGGCGACGTACGCCGAATGGGCGACCGCGATGATTGCCCAGGTCGGCGAGGCCGTCGGCCAGTTGCACGAGCGGGGTGTGGTGTTCTGCGACCTGCACCCGGACAACCTGCTGCTCGACGTGAACGGCAAGCTGACGCTGATCGACTTCGAGGTCGCGACGAGGGCCGAGGACCGGGCCCGTTCGACGCTCGCCCATCCCGGGTACGCCGCTCCGCAGGACCGGCAGGGTGTCGACGTCGACCGGTACGCGCTCGCTTGTATCGCGCTCGGAGTTTATGCGCCGCAGGCAACGATTCTGCTGAATCTCCATCCCGGCAAGGCGTTCCAGCTCGCCGACATGATCGCCGACACCTTCCCGGTGCCGCGCGCAACGCTGAACGAGGCCGTCCGGACGATCGTCGGCGCCGACACCACCAACGAGCTCGAAGGCCTGGCGCTGCCCGGCAAGGCCGAGTGGACCGACGTACGCGCGGCGCTGACCAAGTCGATCGTCGCCGCAGCGACCCCGGAACGCACCGACCGCCTGTTCCCCGGCGACATCGCGCAGTTCCGCGACGGCGGCGGCATCGACCTCGCCACCGGCGCGGCCGGCGTCCTCTACGCACTCGCCAAGACGGGTGCCGGGCGTTTCCCGGAGTACGACGACTGGCTGCGTAAGCAAGCCCTCAACACCGCGGCCGGCCCCGGGCTGTACGACGGCCTGCACGGCGTCGCTCACGTCCTCGACGAGCTCGGCCACCGGCAGGACGCGCTCGACCTCGTCGAACGCACCCTCGCCGACGACTGGAGCTCCCGCGAGCTCGGACTGCACTCCGGTCTGGCCGGCATCGGCCTGAACCTCCTGCACTTCGACACCGAACCGACGCTCCGCGCGAAGGCCGTCCGTGTGCTCGACCTGGTCGCTGACCGGCTGCAGCCCGACGTACCGGAGATCAGCGGTGGGCAGCACGCACGCGCCGGGCTGATGTTCGGGTCTTCCGGTCCCGCGTTGCTGTTCGTCAACGCGTTCGAGCAGCTCGGTGACACCGGTCTGCTCGACCTTGCGGAGATCGCGATCCGGCAGGACCTCAAGCGCACCGTGCTCACCGAGGACGGGATGCGTCAGGTCAACCAGGGCTGGCGGACCCTGCCGTACCTCGAAGAGGGCTCGGTCGGCGTCGCACTCGTCCTCGAGCGCTACCTGCGCCACCGCCCGTCCGAAGAGCTCGCAAACACCCTCGACGAGCTGAAGCGCGTCACCCACTGCTCTTACTACGTCCAGCCCGGGCTATTCATGGGTCGCGCCGGCGTTCTCCTCGCCGCCGCCTCACTCGATGAACAGGTCGACGACCTCGTGCACGGCCTCGGCTGGCACGCGATGCCGTTCGAGGGCGGCCTCGCGTACCCGGGCAACCAGCTGCTCCGTCTCTCGATGGACCTGGCCACCGGATCGGCCGGCGTCCTGCTGGCTCTGGGTACGGCGCTGCACGACGCGCCGGTGTCCCTCCCGTTCCTCGGACCTCCCCAGTGGTCCGAGTCCCTGTCCCGACGAACTTCACCGAAGGAGGTGTAAACACATGGCACTTCTCGACCTTCAGGGTCTGGAGACCCCGGGTTACGGCCACGGCGGCCACCACCACGGCGGCTCCACGCTGACCGTGCTGGGCTGCGCTTCGCAGACCCCGAGCAACCTGAGCCTGCTGCTCTGCCACTGATAACGGCACCTGTATGTCAGGTAGTGAGGCCCTGGGTGGGCAATGCCCGCCCAGGGCCGACCTGTCTCCGGGTAGCCCCGGGCCTGCGGGCTCGTTGTGTTGTTGGAGAGTGAGGTGATCGATTCCGTGCAGTCTTATCCATGCGCCGAGCGTCTGACGCTCGTGGAGCAGGTGCACGGTTGTACCGTCGCGGACCCGTACCGCTGGCTCGAGGACCCTTCGGCGTCCGAGCGCTGGCTGCGGGACCAGGACGACCTGTGGCTGAGGTACGCCGCGTCGCTGACCAGCCGGTTCCGCTGGAAGAACCGCGTCCGGCAGCTGTCCGACGTCAGCAGCGTGTCCACGCCCGTCTGGCGCGGCGACCGCTGCTTCACCCTGCGCCGCGAGACCGGGCAGCAGTACGCCGTGCTGTACATCGACGAGACGCCGCTGCTCGATCCGAAGCAACTCGACCCGAGCGGTCTGACTACGCTCGACGCCTGGCAGCCCTCTCCGGACGGCACCAAGCTGGCCTACCAACTCTCCCGCGGCGGCGACGAGCGCTCGTCGCTCCACGTCCTCGACGTGCTGACGGGCGAGCCGATCGACGGCCCGATCGACGGTTGCCGCTACTCCCCCGTGGCCTGGCTCCCGGACAACGCGACCTTCTATTACGTGCGCTTCCGTCAGGTACGCCGCCACCGCCTGGGCGACCCCGACGACACCACGATCCTCGCCGACGAGGCGTCGTACGGACTGGAGATCAGCGCCGACGGTCGCTGGCTGACGATCTGCACGACGACCGATGTGTGGCTCGCCGACCTGACCACGGACGCGCCGCCGAGGCACGTGCCGCAGGACGCGACCACGATCATGTCAGTTGGTCCGGACGGCCGTTTGTACGTCGTCACCACGCAAGGGATCTGCATCGGCGACCCGACCAAGCCGACCGTCTGGCATGACTACATTCAGCCGAACGCCCCGCTGACCGGCCTCGCCGTCCTCGACGACGTCGTCCTGGTCAGCACGGCAACCGAGATCACCGTCCACGACCGGCCAACCGGCCGACGGCTCCGGACCCTCGACCTGCCCGGCCACGGGTCCGTCGGCTCGCTCGCGGCGCACGGCAATCGCGCCTGGTTCCCCTACACGGACAGCGTCACGCCGCCGACGGTCTGCTCCTACGACGCGAGCACAGGGCAGACGACCCAGCCGCCCAAATCCCGGGATCTCAAGACACACCATCTGACGACCAGTTCCGGCGTCGAGCTGCGGGTCATCGGCAAGCCCGGGCCGCGTCCCACCATTCTCTATGGGTACGGCGGGTTCGGGCAGTCGCTCACCCCGACGTACTCCGCCTTCGCGCTGGCCTGGGTCGAAGCAGGTGGCTCATTCATCACCGCGACCGTCCGCGAAGGCACCCGCCACAACAAGCAGAACACTTTCGACGACTTCATCGGCGCCGCCGAGCACCTGATCGCCGAAGGCTGGACCACCGCCGACCAGCTAGCCATCTGCGGTGAGTCGAACGGCGGTCTCCTCACGGCGGCAGCACTGACCCAACGCCCGGAACTGTTCGCGGCCGCGGTCTGCTCGGCACCGCTGACGGACATGATCCGCTACGAACTCTCGGGGCTCGGCGAGCGCTGGACCGCGGAGTACGGCTCGGTCAAGAACCCCGACGACTTCAAGACTCTGGCGAGCTACTCGCCGTACCACCGTGTCGCCGACGGCGTGAAGTACCCGGCCGTCCTCCTGACCGCGTTCGGGAACGACACTCGCGTGGACCCCCTGCACGCAAGGAAGCTGTGCGCGGCGCTGCAGCACGCCACGGCGAGCAGCCGGCCGGTGCTCCTGAGGTTCGAGCCGAACGCCGGACATACGACCGGCGGCATCAACCTCGCCGCCGACATCCTCGCCTTCGTCGCCGACCAGACGGGCCTGGGCTCATGATCACCTTCGGCGAGGTCGCCAAACACGGTCGCGGCTGGTTGCCGCTGATCGGGGTCAACGCGCTCATCGGCAGCGCCGTCACGCTGGCGCTGCCGACCATCCTCGGTCGCTCGGTCGACGCGATCGTCGCCGGCACCGGCTACACGCGCTGGCTGGTCGTCGCGGCCGCGCTCATCGGGCTCGGGATCGCGGCGAGCATCGTCGACGCGTTCGCCGGCGCGGCCTGTGTCGCCGAGACCACGGCCTGGCTCCGCCACCGCCTGGTCCGGCACGTCGTCCGCGGCGGCCCCGGCGGTACGCGCGACTTCGAGACCGGCGATCTCGTCACCCGCGTCTCGGCCAACGCCACCGACGCTGCCCAGGCCGGACCGGCCGCGGTGACCGCGATCGCCGCCATCGCTCCTCCGCTCGGCAGCCTCGTCCTCCTGGCAGTGATCGACCCCTGGCTCGCAGCTGCGTTCTTCGGCGGCGTCCTGCTCGTGGTGCTGGTCCTCTGGACCTTCGCCAAGCGGACCGCCGACGTCAGCCTCGCCTACCAGGAGACCCAGGGCCGCATCGCCGCCCTGCTGTCCGAGTCGCTCACCGGCATCCGCACGATCACGGCCGCCGGTACGACGGAACGCGAGGAGGGCCGCATCCTCGGCCTGCTCCCCGAACTGCACCGCAACGGCGTCGTCACCTGGCGGATCCTGGCACGCTCCGGCGCGCAGGCCGCGGTCGTCGGTCCGCTCGTCCTGGTCGCCGTCCTGGCCGTCGGCGGACTGCAACTCGTGGCCGGCAACATCACGGCGGGCGAGCTGTTCGCCGCTTCGCAGTACGCCGTGCTCGGCGCGGGGCTCGGCAACCTGACCGGTGTCCTCGGCGAGCTCGCCCGCGCCAAGGCCGGCGTCCAGCGATCCGCCGAGGTGATCGCGATCGAGCCCGTGGCCCACGGCACCTTGGCGTTGCCGGCCGGTCCCGGGCAACTGACGTTCGACGGCGTCAGCGTGGTCGCCGACGGGAACGTCCTGCTGGACAACGTGAATCTCGATCTCCCGGGTGGGATCACGATCGCGGTCGTCGGCCCGAGCGGTGCCGGCAAGTCCGTCTTCGCGGCGGTCGCCGCGCGGCTGCGGGACCCGTCGACCGGACAGGTCTCGCTGGACGGCGTACCACTGCAGGCCGTCAGCAGGCGCGCGCTGCGGAGTGCGGTCGGGTGCGCGTTCGAGCGTCCGCAGCTGGTCGGCCGGACGGTCGGCGAGGCGATCGACCCGCACGCGGTCAGCCCGGTCCGTACGCTCGCCGCCGCCCGCGCCACGCACGCCCACGACTTCGTCAGCCGCCTGCCCGACGGGTACTTCACTTCGTTGCGCAAGGCACCGATGTCCGGTGGCGAGCGGCAGCGCCTCGGCCTGGCCCGCGCCTGGCCGGCCGGTCGCCTGCTGGTCCTGGACGACGCGACGTCGAGCCTGGACACCGCGACCGAACGCCAGATCAGCCGCACCCTCACCGAGGACCGGCACCACCGCACCCGCCTGATCGTCACCCACCGCCCGGCGACCGCCGCGCGCGCAGACCTGGTCATCTGGCTCGACCACGGGCAGGTCCGAGCCATCGCCCCGCACGCCGACCTCTGGCACGACACGTCGTACCGAGCTGTCTTCGGATGAGACGCGAGCTGTCGTACGGCGCTGCCGCGCTGCGGAGGCGGGCCACGGTCAAGTTGATCGGGTGGTCGGTTCCGGAGATCCTGCCGACGGCGGTGTACGGGATCGCGGTGGCGCGGGCGACGGACAGCTTTCTCGAGGGGCATGCGTGGCAAGGAATCGCCTGGCTGGGCGGACTGGTCGCGACGGCCGGTCTGGGGGCGGCCGGCGCGCGGCAGGTGTACGGGCGGCTCGGTGAGCTGGTCGAGCCCCTACGGGACGATCTGGTACGCCGGGTTGTCGGCGGCGCGCTCCGGTCCGGGGACGACGGGGCGGTCGCGCGGCTGAACCGCCAGGTGGAGATCGTCCGCGACACGTTCGCGGGTCTGGTCCTCGTACTGCGCAGTTTCGCGGTCACGCTGTTCGGCGTACTGACCGGGCTGTTGTCACTCGCTCCGCTCGTCGCCGCGTTCGTCGTACCGCCGTTCTTGCTGGGGTTCGTGCTGTCGCTCGCGGTCCTCGGGATGGCGGCGAACCGGGTGCGCGCGTCACTGACCGCGGACGAGGACCTGGCGGCGTCGGCCGGGATGGTGTTCGGCGGGGTGCGCGACATCTCCGCGGCCGGGACCGAGGAGTACGCCGAGTGGTTGGCCGGCCAGCCGATCGAGGCCCACGCGGCGGCGGAGCGCGCACTGGCGAAGGTGTCGGCACTCCGGACGTTGTGCTTCGCGGTCGGCGGCTGGCTCCCGCTGCTGATCCTGCTTGCGACCGGCCCCTGGCTGGTGGGGCGTGGAGTCAGCACGGGTACGTTGCTCGGCGGGCTCACTTACGTCCTGATCGGCTTGCAACCGGCACTGAACACGGTGATGAACGCGCTGGGCGACAGCGGTCTGCGGTACGTGATCACGCTCGGCCGGATCCTCGACCACTCGGCGCCGACCGAAGAACCGCGACCGGTCGACGAGCTGAACGGCTACCAGGTCCGCTTGCGAGGGCTGACATTCGCGTACGGCCCCAAAGCCGAGCCAGTGCTCGACAAACTCGAGCTGACGATCCCCGAGGGTGAACACCTCGCCGTCGTCGGCCCCAGCGGCATCGGCAAGTCGACGTTGGCGGGATTGGTCTGCGGCATGCTGACGCCGACGGGCGGTCGGCTGCTGGTCGGCGGTGCGCCACCGGCCGAGGTGACCGCGGAACGGCTCGCCGCGACCCGCGTACTGATCCCGCAGGAGGCCTATGTCTTCAGCGGGACCGTGCACGAGAATCTGACCTACTTGTTGCCCGACGCAACAGAAGACCAGCTAGCCGAGGCCGTGCAGAAGGTCGGCGCCGCGCGACTGATCGACCGGATCGGCGGCCTGCACGCCGAGGTCAGACCAGGCGAACTCTCCGCGGGAGAGAAGCAGCTGATCGCGTTGGTGCGCGCCTACCTGTCACCCGCACCGCTCGTCGTACTCGACGAAGCGACCTGCTTCCTCGACCCCGAGGCCGAACGGCAGGCCGAAGAGGCGTTCGCCCAACGCAACGGGACCCTCATCGTGATCGCGCACCGCATCAGTTCCGCCCTGCGCGCGCGGCGCATCCTGGTCCTGGACGGCAACAAGGCCGCGCTCGGGACCCACGCCGCTCTGATGCGCACGTCCCGCATGTACCGCGACCTGCACGGCAGCTGGACACCAGCACCTCAGACGGCCGCTCAGATCCAGCCCGCGTCCTGAGCCTTCCGGATCGCCTCGATCCGGCTGCGGGACCCGGTCTTGGCGAGGATCCGGGACAAGTAGTTCCGCACGGTGCCCGCGCTCAGGCTGAGCGTGCGCGCGACCTCCTGCGCCGTCGCGCCGGTGGTGACATGGCGCAGTACCTCGCACTCGCGATCGGTCAGCGGATTGTCACCGGCTCTCAAAGCCGCCACAGCCAGCCGTACGTCGACCACGGGCAGCCCCTTCGCGACATCGCGCACCGCCTGCACGAGGAGGTCCGTGGTCGCATCGGTCGCGATCAACCCGATCCGCGGCGCCTGCTTCACCAGCGCCAGGCTGGTCGCCGCGATCGCCTCGTGGTCGATCAGCACCAGCACGCCGCGCCCGGCGAGTTTGCGGCAGAGCTCCTCGATCCGGATCCGGCCGGGCAGCTGCGGGTCGAGCAGGAACACGTCCGGACGCCGCCCGGCCACCTGGAGGACGTCCTCCGAGCGGTCCAGCTCGGCCACCACGTCCAGGTCGTTCTCTCTTGCCAGCACCGCGGCCAGTGCACCACGCACCAACGTGCCGCGATGGCCGAGAGCCACTCGGATCACCGCTTCTGCCCCCATCACTTCCGTCGCCTCATCCGCCGGCCGCCGCGCCTCGATCGCGTCACCGATCGCCGGGTCGCGGCACCCGTGTCTCGATCAACGAGCGAACCGTCCGGACGACACGGGACAGCACCGTCGAACTGGTCCCGGACGGCGGTTTTCGAGCGGTGGTAAACCGATCGGTTCCGGCTTGCGGTCGTCAGCGTGTCGGGCCCGGAAACCGTTCTGTTGTTGGGGTTTCGGAATGTCAGGCCCTGGAAAAAGTTCGGGGCAGATCGGAATCTGGGGTTGCGTTTCCGACGAACGTCACAGAGGATGACTCAGGTCGCGCCGTTACCGTGGCGTGACCGTTCGGACGCCGTCCTGTGACCTGTCCGAGTGCCCCCTCCCCTGCACGGGGGGCCTGGTGAGTTCCACCATGCCCAAGCTCACGAGGAGCGCTTTTCTGATGTCCAAGGCCCGACATGCGCGCGCCCGGCGAAGCACTCGCCGGGTGGCCCGAACCCTCTCCATCGCCGGTCTGGGAGCCGGCATCACCGCAGCCGGCGCCGGTGCGGCGTTCGCGACCGACTACCAGGTCAAGTCCGGTGACACCCTCTCCGAGATCGCCCAGGCCAACGGCACCGACTGGCACGAACTGGCCCGGATCAACAACCTGAAGGACCCCAACCTCATTCTGATTGGGCAGACCCTGACGCTGGACGGCGTGACGAAGGCCGCCACTCCCGCGCCGAAGAAGGTCACCGAGAAGGCCGAGAAGAAGACCTCGAAGTCTGAGAAGACCGAGAAGAAGACCGAGCGCAAGGCCCGGTCCAGCCGGTCCGAGGACCGCCCGGCGACGAAGAGCGGCAAGGCCAACCTGAGCGGTGCCTGGGCCAAGGTCGCGAACTGCGAGTCCAGCGGCAACCCGCGCGCGGTGAACCCGGCCGGCTACTACGGGCTGTTCCAGTTCGACCTGCGCACCTGGCGCAGCGTCGGCGGTTCCGGCAACCCGGCGAAGGCCTCCGCGGGCGAGCAGTTGATGCGCGCGAAGAAGCTCTACGCGCAGCGCGGCGCCTCGCCGTGGCCGGTCTGCGGCAAGTACCTCCGCTGATCCGGTAGCCGGGCGGGTCGGTGGTAGACCGTCCTCCCGCCACCTGCCCGGCACCCCCTGGACCGCTTCCCACTCATCGTGGCGGGTAATCCGTTAGCGCGATGAGCGGGAAGCACCAGAGGATCAGGTGCGCGTGATGACCAGCATCTCGTTGGCGCCGACCTGGAACTCGTACGGCACCTTGCGGATCTCGTGGGTCACGCCCTCCAGCGAGTCCAGCAGCTCCTGCAGCCACGGGATCGGCTCGCCGGCCCCCTGCAACACCAGTGGGAAGATCCGCACCTCGGCGTTGCTGACTCGGATCAGCTCCCGCAGCGCGACCTCGTGCCAGTCGCGGTCGTACTTGTCGGCCCAGGTGAACAGCAGGTGCGAGCACAGCACCAGCTCGAACCGCCGATCGCCGAACGGCAGGTCCGGCAGTCCTGCGGCGACGTACCGCTCCGGCGCGGCCGCGACGTCCTGCAGGAATCGGTCGGCCGCCTCGATCCGGTACTGATCCTTCCGCTCCGGCGATCCGTACCAGTGCCAGACGAAGCTCCCCTCGTGCTCGCCGATGATCCCCGACGTGGCCGGCAGGCTGCGCCGGACGCTGTCGACGAGTTCGGGATGGTCCAGCTCGTACGCCGGATCGGCGGCGATCGCGTCCACGCCACGGGCGGCGGCCTCGGCGGTGAAGCCGGCACCACCCGCGCAGCAGTCGAGCACGGAGTCGGGGAGTTCCTTCAGGTCGAACATCGCTTCGTACTCGGCGTACGAGCGCGAGGTCACCAGCACGGGTCTACCTTTCGACGGTTGTCTTCCGGCGCAGCCTGCCGTCGAGGGTGGTCGCCCCCGCCGCCAGAGCCAGGAAGAGTACCGCCACCAGCAGACAGTTCAGTAGCACCCGTCCGTACCCGTGCTCGTCGACGTCCACGAACGGGTACGGGTAGAAACCGACGAACGCGCCGCGGACCAGCGTGAACACGAGCCACAGCACCGGGAACACGATCGACCAGCCGACGATCGCCCAGTCGGTCCGGCCACGCGGCCCGAAGAGCAGCCAGCCCAGTACGCCGACCACCGGCGCGGCGGTGTGCAACAGGAAGTTCGCGACCCACCCCCAGCCGTGCAGATCATCCAGTCCGGCCAGCACTGCGTGGTAGACGATCCCGGTGACCGCCATACAGAGCACGCCGTTCAGCCGCAGGGTGTCGAACAGCCGGCTCGGCGGGCGGTCCGGTTGCGCCGCCAGCATCAGCGCGGTCCCGCCGAGCAGCAGGTTCGACTGGATCGTGAAGAACGCGAACACGTTGAGCACCCGCTCCGGGTTGTCCGGGAAGAACCCCTCGTGCCCGGTCGCCGTCACCACCAACTGGATGACGACCCCGCACACCACGATCAGCCCGGTGACCGCCGCCCAGATCCGCCCGACCATTGTCATGCCGAAAATGTACGACGAGTAGCCACCCGATCCGCGGACGTCAGCAAGCCGACTTTGAGCCCCCACCAACCAATTTCGGCCCCGCGAAATGGTTGATGGGGGCTCAAGGTCGTTAGACGGGCTCCTTTTCGCGGGGGGTGGGGGTGGTGCGGTCGAAGGAGTAGCTGAAGGAGACGATGGCGTCGATCGCCAGGACGAGCGTCCAGGTGCCGGCTGGGGCGAGCACCGCGTCGTACCCGCGACCGGAGAGCAGGCCGAGGCCGATCATGATGCCGACGCCGACGACGTACGCGAGCAGGTGCCGGAACCAGCCGGCGCGCTCGCGGCGGGCGCGCTCCGGCCCCTTCTTCGGCGGCTTCACCGGACGCGGCGCACCACCCATGAAGTGCGCGGCCCACTGGTCGGCCCACTTCAGCGTCTGGTGCCCGAACCCGACACTGACGCCGATGAAGATCGCGGCCAGCGAGTGCTTGAACGACGGCTCCGCTCCCCGGTGGATGTCCAGGACGCTCGCGACCAGCATCACGACGTCGACCAGCGGTACGCCGGCCAGCAGGACGAGACCGGCCTTCGGCAACCGCAGCAGGTAGCGCGTCACCAGGCCGGCGGCGAGCAGGACCCAGAATCCGATCTCACACGCGGCGATCACAGCGAGCAGCACAGCGTTCCCCTCCCGAGAAAGTTTCCAGTACGACTGTGTTGTAAACGAGACTAACACAGCTGTGCTAAAAAGGACCATGCCGAAGATCGTCGACCACGCCGCCCGTCGCGAGGAGATCGCCGAGGCGCTGTGGCGGGTGGTCCGCCGGGACGGGATCCGGGCGGCCTCGGTCCGCACCATCGCCGCCGAGGCGGGCTGGTCCGCGGGCGCGGTGCGCTACTACTTCCCGGACCAGGACGGGCTGCTGAGTTTCGCGATGGACCTGGTGTCGCGCCGGGTGACCGAGCGGATCAGCGCGATCGAACCGAAGGGCACTGTGCAGACCATCGTGCTGCGCTACCTGGACGAGGTTCTCCCCTTGGACGCCGAGCGCCGAGCCGAGTTCGACATCTGGCTGGCGTTCACGGCGCAGGCCCGGGCCGAATCCGACGCCGGCGCACTGCAGGAACACCTCGACACGGTGCACAACGGACTGCGCCAACTCTGCGAGTCGCTGCTCCGCTCGCTCGCCGATGCGGGCGTGCTGAAGGACGGTCTCGATCTGCGCCGCGAGGTCGACCTTTTGCACGCCGTACTCGACGGCCTCGCACTGCACGCGGCGATCCAGCCCGAGCGCACCACGCCGTCGCGGTTGCGGCAGCTGATGCGCCACCATCTGGAGTCGCTGATGGCCGAAAACCCCTGACAAACCTGGGGTTTTCGGAGAAGAATCGCCGAGACCGGACTAAAACGTCGCGGCACGTGGCACGATCACCGCATGGAGTCCGAGGGGGTGATCGTCGTCAGTGGAATCATGGCGGCGGGGAAGTCGTCGGTGTCCCAAATGCTCGCCGAAAGATTCCAGTACGGCGTGCATCTTCGGGGGGACGTTTTCCGGCGAATGATTGTCAGCGGTCAGGCCTCGATGGCCGACGACGTACTCGAGGCACAACGCCAATTGCAACTGCGCTACCGGCTTGCCTGTAAGTCCGCCGACGAGTACGCGAACGCCGGCTTCACGGTGGTCCTGCAGGACGTCGTGATCGGTGAGTTGCTGCGCGAATTCCTGGACGGCATCCAGACGCGGCCGCGGTACCTCGTCGTCCTGACGCCGCGACCGGAGGTCATCTCGACCCGGCTCGGCGGGGCGCATCATCTGGTCGACGAGCTCGACTACGAGTTGCACGCGTTCAGTCCGCGGCGGGGGTTGTGGCTGGACAACTCCGATCTGTCGGTCGGCGAGACCGTGGACGCGATCCTCGGGCGTCTCGACGAGGCGCGCTTCGATTAATGCGGCATTGGCTACTCGAGGGTAGTTTGAGTGGATGACCGTACGGCGGACGTCCTGCAATCTCTGTGAAGCGATCTGCGGTGTCCTGGTGACCGTCGAGGACGGACGGGTCACCGACATCCGCGGCGACGAGTCCGACCCGCTGTCACGCGGTCACATCTGCCCGAAGGCGGTCGCCCTGCGCGATCTCCAGGAGGACCCCGATCGCTTGAGTACGCCGGTACGACGTACGCCGGACGGCTGGCAGGAGATCGGGTGGGAGGCGGCGTACGAGCTCGTCGTCGAGAAGCTCACCGGCATCCAGCGCGAGCACGGGCGGAACTCGGTCGGGGTGTACCTGGGCAACCCGAACGTGCACAGTCTCGGCGCGCTCACCCACATGCCGACGATGGTCCGGCAGTTGCGGACCCGGAACCGGTTCAGCGCGACCTCGATCGATCAGTTGCCGCACATGCTGGCGTCGTACCTGCTGTACGGGCACCAGTTGATGGTCGCGGTGCCGGACATCGACCGGACGTCGTACCTGTTGATGCTCGGGGCGAATCCGTTGGCGTCGAACGGGAGCATGATGACCGCGCCCGGGTTCGGAAAACGTTTGAAGGAGTTGCGGAAACGCGGCGGAAAGCTGGTCGTCATCGATCCCCGCCGGACCGAGACTGCAGCGGTTTCCGACGAGCACCATTTCGTCCGTCCGGGCACGGATGCGGCGTTTCTGCTCGCGTTGATCCATGAGGTGATCACGCAGGGCTCCGCGCGGCCGGCGGCGTACGTCGACGGGTTCGAGGCCGTGGAGGCAGCGGTCGAGGCGTGGACGCCGGAGCGGGCGGCGGGGATCACCGGCATTCCGGCGGACGTGATCCGGCGGATCGCGCAGGAGTTCGCGGCGGCCGAGCGGGCGGCCTGTTACGGGCGGGTCGGGGTGTCGACGCAGGAGTTCGGCGCGATCTGCCAGTGGGCGATCCAGGTGCTGAACATCATCACCGGAAACCTCGACCGGCCCGGCGGGACGATGTTCCCGCGGCCTGCGGTGAACCCGCTGCTCGGGCTCGGGCGCGGGCACGTCGGCGTGTGGAAGAGCCGGGTGCGCGGGTTGCCGGAGTTCGGCGGTGAGCTGCCGGTGTCGACGATGGCGGAGGAGATCCTGACGCCGGGCGAGGGCCAGATCCGCGCGATGGTGACGGTCGCCGGGAACCCGGTGCTGTCGACACCGGACGGGCGGCGGCTGGACGAGGCGCTCGCGTCGCTGGACTTCATGGTCGCGGTGGATCCGTACATCAACGAGACAACGCGGCACGCCGACGTGATCCTGCCGCCGGCGCCGCCGCTGGAGCGGGACCACTACGACATCGTGTTCCATCAACTGGCCGTGCGGAACACCTCGCGGTGGAACGACGCCGTACTCCCGAAGCCCGCTTCGGCGCGGCACGACTGGGAGATCTTCCGCGATCTCGGGCTGGCCTTGGTACGGCGTACTCCGTGGAGCCGGCGCCGGGTCGAGACGACGGCACGGCTGCGGTTGTCGCCACGGCGGATCGTGGACGCGGGGCTGCGGATCGGGCCCTATCGGCTGTCCGTCGGGAAGTTGCGGCGCTCGCCGGGCGGGGTCGATCTGGGGCCGTTGCAGCCGGCGTTGCCCGGGGCGCTGCACCAGAAGTCGAAGCGGATCGATCTCGCGCAGCGGATGATCCTGGACGACCTGCCGCGGCTCGACGCGTTGACAACTGTTGCGGTCGACGAGCTCCTGCTGATCGGCCGGCGCCACCTGCGCAACAACAACTCGTGGATGCACAACTCCGCACGCCTGGTGAAGGGAAAGCCGCGCCACCGCCTGTTGATGCATCCGCACGATCTGGCCGAGCGCGAACTCAGCGACGGCCAGATGGTCACCGTCACGTCCGCGGCCGGCGCCATCTCGGTGGAAGTTGCCTCCAGCAACGACATGATGCCGGGTGTGGTCAGCCTGCCGCACGGCTTCGGTCACAACCGTCCCGGCACCCAGCTGACCGTCGCCAATCGGCTCGCGGGGCCGAGCGCCAACGACATCACCGATCGCAGCCGCATCGACCCCGTAGCCGGCACCGCGGCCGTCAACGGAGTTCCCGTGACAGTCACAGCGGGGCAGAACTCTCCCGAATGAGCAGCAACGGAGTCGAGTACAGGTGCGACTGAGGTTGCGCGCCCGCCAGGACATCCAGCAGGCGATGCATCACCTCGGCGCCGTAGCCGACCACGTTGTGACTCAGGGCCGTGAGCGTCGGATGCGTGATCCGGCAGAGGGCCGAGTCGTCCCAGGCGACCAGCGTGATGTCGTCCGGGATGCGCAGGCCGAGCGCCTGGATGACGGCCAGGCCGGCCACCGCCATCAGGTCGTTGTCGTAGATGATCGCCGTCGGCCGTGGGATGGCGGCCAGTACGTCGCGGGTCGCATCGGCGCCCTGCGCGGCCGAGTAGTCGGTGTGATGGATCGAGGCCGTCAACGCGAGCCGGCGGGCAGCCACGTCGTACGCCTGGTCACGGATCCAGACGTCGCCGAACTCGGGCGGACCGGCGACCCGCGCGATCACCCGGTGACCGAGCGACGCCACATGATCGAGCGCCGCGGTCATCGCCGCGGTGCCGTCGGTCCAGACGCACGGCATCCCGTCCGCGAGCGCCGGATCACCGACCAGAACGGCCGGCAGACCGAGTTTCCGCAGTACCGGGATGCGGGGGTCGGCGACCCGGAGGTCGACGACGATCACGCCGTCGACGCGGCGCTCGGCGGCCCATTTCCGGTACGTCGCGACCTCCTGGTCCAGGTCGGCCACGACCTGCAGGGCCAACGCGAACGACTTCTCCGACAGGACCGATTCGACGCCGCCGACGAAGCCCATGAAGTACGGCTCCTCGATCAGCGTCTGCGCGGACCTCGCGAGCACCAGCCCGAACGTCTCACTGCGCGCGGCGGACAGTTGCCGCGCGGCCCGGTTCGGCACCCACTCCAGCTCGGCGGCAACTTTCAGCACGCGCGCCCGGGTCGCCTCCGACACCCCGGGCTGGTTGTTGAGCGCGTACGACACCGCTCCTTGGGAGACCCCACAACGCCGGGCGATCTCCTTGATGGTCACACGAGACACGACGACACCCTCCTCACGGGCGGCCGGATCGCTGACGGTCGACCCAGCACCCTTCAGTGTTGCGCCGTTTCAACCCTCTGTCATCACCTGGGCACACAAAGTGACCGTTTGATCAAACCCGCTCCGCACCCCACCAGCAAGGGATATCCCCTCCCGTTGTGGGTTCTCCCCTCGCACACCACCGGATAACCCACAACACGAGGGGATATCCCCAGCTGTGTGGTTGGTGGGGACGGGTGAGGGGAGGATCAGGTGACCGCCCAGTCGTTGGGCGGAGGGTGGTGTGGACGGGGCCGGTTGGGATACGGTTGCCGTCGTTACTTAACCGGTTCGGCTTATCAATCGGCGTTGACCCCAGGGCAGCGGGTAGAGGCGCCGCCGACAAGGAGAAACCATGGTCGCAAAGGACCACCTGTCCCTCCAGCTCTACACGGTCCGGGGCAAGCTCGAAGAAGACTTCGACGGCACCCTGGCCCGGATCGCGGAGATCGGCTACACCAAGGTCGAGCCCTTCGGTGTGACCGCCTTCGCGGACCGTCTGGCCGAGGCGCTGCCCAAGCACGGACTCTCGGCCCCGACCACGCACGCCGGCCTGCTCCGCGAGGACAGCACCCCGATCTACGCCGCGGCCGAGCGGCTCGGCATCACCACGGTCATCGACCCGCACACCGACCCGGCGCGCTGGCAGTCGGCCGACGAGATCAAGGTCATCGCCGACGGCCTGAACAAGGCCGCGGTCGAGGCCGCCGGCCACGGCATCACGGTCGGGTACCACAACCACCACTTCGAGCTCGAGTCGAAGATCGGCGGCGTGCACGCGCTCGAGATCCTGGTCGACAACCTGTCCGACGACGTGATCCTCGAGGTCGACACGTACTGGGCCGCGGTCGGCGGCGCCGACGTACCGGCACTGCTGAAGAAGTTCGGCGACCGGGTCACGGCGATCCACGTCAAGGACGGCGACGGCACCCTGGACAACAAGGCCCAGGTCGCGGTCGGCGACGGCACCATCGCGGTCCGGGACATCCTGGCCGCCGCCCCGCAGGCGCTCCGGGTGGTCGAGCTGGACGACTTCTCCGGCGAGATCCTCGACGCGGTCGCGGGCAGCTACACGTTCCTGACCGGAGAGGGTGCACCTGAATGACGGCTGTCGGTGTTGGTGTGGTCGGCGCCGGGGTGATCTCGGACGCCTACATCAAGAGCATGCAGAGCTTCCCGGACCTGAAGGTCGTCGCGATCGGCGACCTCCGGCCGGAGGCCGCCAAGGAGAAGGCCGAGCAGTACGGCATCGAGACCCACGGGGGCCCCGAGGCGGTGCTGAGCAACCCGGACGTCGAGATCGTGGTCAACCTGACCATCCCGGTCGCGCACGTCGAGGTGGCCCTCGCCGCGGTAGCCGCCGGTAAGCACGTCTGGAGCGAGAAGCCGTTCTCGCTCGACCAGGAGAGCGGCCTGAAACTGCTGGCGACGGCACAGGACGCGGGCGTGCGGCTGGGCTGCGCACCCGACACCATCCTGGGCCCGGGTCTGCAGGAGTCCCGCCGGATCATCGAGCGCGGCGACATCGGTACGCCGCTGACCGCGCTCAGCCTGATGCAGTCCCCCGGACCGGAGTCCTGGCACCCGAACCCGGCGTTCCTGTTCCAGGAAGGCGCGGGTCCGCTGTGGGACATCGGCCCGTACTACCTGACCACGCTGGTCCAGCTCTTCGGTCCGGTCGCCGCGGTCGCGGGGCTCGGCTCCAAGTCGCGGGAGAAGCGCACCATCGGCTCCGGTCCACTGGCGGGGACCGACTTCGACGTCACCGTGCCGACGCATGTCAGCGCGATCGCGAAGTTCGAGTCGGGGCAGTCGTCGCAGAGCATCTTCAGCTTCGACTCGCCGCTCCCGCGGGCCGGGTTCGTCGAGATCACCGGCTCCGAGGCGACCCTCGCCGTACCGGACCCGAACGGCTTCGACGGTGCGATCAAGATCCGTCGTCGCGGTGCGGAGGACTGGGAGACGATCGCCGAGACGAAGGCGGTCGCACAGCGCGGTACCGGCGTACTCGAGATGGCGCGCGCCATCCGGGCCGACCGGCCGCACCGGGCGACCGGGGCGCTGGCGTTCCACATCGTCGACGTGATGGCCTCCATCACCGACTCGATCGACACCGGCGCGTTCGTGGACGTGAAGAGCACGGTCGAGGTCGCGGCGATCCTGCCGGACGACTGGGACGTCACCGCGGCCACCCTCTGACGACCGTGACGAACATCCTTCTCGATCCCCGGCGGACCGTCGTGTTCGCCGGGGACTCGGTGACCGACTGCGGCCGCCGTACCGACCCCGACGGGCTCGGCGACGGCTACGTACGCCATCTGTACGACGATCTCGGCGAACGCCGGCCGGCGATCGTCAACGCCGGCATCAGTGGCAACCGGGCGGTCGACGTGGCCGCCCGGTGGGCCGCCGATGTGCTGACCCACGACCCGTCGCTGGTGTCGATCCTGATCGGGATCAACGACACCTGGCGGCGGTACGACGAGGACGACCCGACGACACCTGAGGACTTCGAGGCGTCGTACCGGTCACTGCTCGACCAGCTGTCGTGTCCGGTGGTCCTGATGGAGCCGTTCCTGCTGCCGGTGAAGGACGGGCAGGAGGAGTGGCGGGAGGACCTGAACCCGAAGCTCGACGTGGTCCGGAAACTCGCCGTCGAGTACGGCGCGATTCTGGTTCCCACCGATGTCGAGCTGACCAAGCAAGCAGCATCCGTCGGGCCGGCGGCGCTCGCCGGCGACGGCGTACACCCGTCCGCCGCCGGACATCGTGCCCTCGCCGATCTGTGGCGACGGTACGTCCTGGACGCCTGACATTCACCGCTCCTCGGTTTCGCCGGGGAGTGGTGCTGTTCTACTAAACCGGTTCACCTACTTTCCGCCCGCGACTCGGAGCCCGACTGTGACATCACTCAAGACCTTCGACCTGACCACCGACGGCGGTGCTGCCTGGACCGTGCAAGCGGTCGAAGGTCCGGCGCCGGACGGCCTGATCGGCCGCGCCGTGGCCGCGACCGTGCCGGGCGAGGTGCACACCGACCTGCTCGCCGCGGGCGAGATCCCGGACCCGTTCGACGGCGACAACGAGTCGGCGCTGCACTGGATCGGCCGCACCCGCTGGAGCTTCCGGACCACGTTCAGCTGGGTTGCCGATGGCAACGAGCGGCAGGACCTGGTGGCCGAGGGTCTGGACACGGTCGCGACGGTCACGCTGAACGGCCAGGAGCTCGGCCGGACCGCGAACCAGCACCGCTCGTACCGGTTCGACGTCACCGGCGTACTGGTTGCCGGGGACAACGAGCTGGTGATCGAGTTCGAGGGTCCGGTGGCGGCGGCCGAGGCGGAGCGGGCGAAGGTCGGCAGCTGGCCGCACACCAACCTGCACCCGTACAACGAGCTGCGGAAGATGGCCTCGAACTTCGGCTGGGACTGGGGACCGGACGTCGCCACCGCGGGGATCTGGCGGCCGATCCGGATCGAGTCCTGGTCCGGCGTACGCATCGACTCGGTCCGCCCGCTCGCGGGCGCCGACGGCGTGCTGAACACCTTTGTTTCGCTGGTCTGGACCGACACCGCCGCCGAGTACGCCACCGTCACCGTGGAGGTCGGCGGGACGGCGCAGTCCGCGAGCGTCAAGCCCGGCACCGACACTGCCGTCCTCACCAACAGGGTCCCCGCGGTGGACCTCTGGTGGCCGCGCGGATACGGCGAGCAGCCGTTGTACGACGTGACGGTGACGTTGGCCGACGACGCATGGACCGGCCGGGTCGGCTTCCGGGACATCACGGTGAACGTTGCCCCGGACAACGACGGTACGCCGTTCGTGCTGTCCGTGAACGGCAAGCCGGTCTACGTCCGCGGCGCGAACTGGATCCCCGACGACGCGTTCGTCACCCGCCTGAACGCCGACACGTACCGGACGAGCATCGAGGACGCGGTCGACGCCGGCATGAACCTGCTGCGCGTCTGGGGCGGCGGGATCTACGAGAGCGAAGACTTCTACGACGTCTGCGACGAGCTGGGAATCCTTGTCTGGCAGGACTTCCTGTTCGCGTGCGCGGCGTACTCCGAGGACGAGCCGCTCCGGAGTGAGGTCGAGGCCGAGGCGCGCGAGGCCGTCACCCGGTTGAGCCGGCACGCCAGCCTCGCCGTGTGGAACGGCAACAACGAGAACATCTGGGGGTACGTCGAGTGGGGCTGGCGGGTCCCGCTCGCCGGGCGGCCGTGGGGTGCGGGGTACTACCTCGACCTGCTGCCGAAGATCGTCGCGGAGCTCGACCCGCGGACGCCGTACTCGGCCGGTAGCCCGTACTCGTTCGACCAGTTCATCCACCCGAACGACGACCGGCACGGCACGATGCACATCTGGGACGTCTGGAACCAGGTGGACTACACGACGTACCGCAAGTACAAGCCGCGGTTCGTGTCGGAGTTCGGGTTCCAGGGGCCGCCGGCGTGGTCGACGCTGACGTCGGTCGTGCACGACTCGCCGCTGGACCCGTACGGCGAGCAGATGCTGGTGCACCAGAAGGCGTTCGAGGGCAACCTCAAGCTGGAGCGGGGGCTCGGCGATCACCTGCCGGGCTGGAAGGACATCGACGACTGGCACTGGACGACGCAGCTGAACCAAGCCCGGGCGATTGCCTATGGCATCGAGCACTTCCGCAGCCTGTTCCCGTTGAACACCGGCGCGGTCGTCTGGCAGCTGAACGACAACTGGCCGGTGGTCTCCTGGGCGGCCGTCGACGGGCATGGGATCCGGAAGCCGTTGTGGTACGCGTTGAAGCGCGTGTACGCCGACCGGCTGCTGACCGTGCAGCCGCGCGAGGACCAGCTGGTCGTTGCCGCGCACAACGACACCGACTCCACTTGGTCGACGGAGGTAACCGTCACGCGACGCTCAACTGTCGGCGATGAAGTGCTGGCCCGGGAGACGTTCGCGATCGAGATCGCAGCCCGGTCGGCGATCGTCAGCGAGCTTCCGGAGTCGGTTGTGGTTGCGTCGAACCCGCGCGCCGAGTACCTGGAGGTGCGTGGCGCGGACGGCGTCACGGCGTACTGGTACTTCGTCGAGGACACCGAGCTGCAGCTCGCGGGCAACGCCTACACCGCCACGATCACGCCGACCGAGGGCGGGTACGACGTGACGGTCACCGCGACCGCACTGGCGAAGGACCTGGCGCTGTTCCCGGACCGGTTGGACGCGGCGGCACGGGTGGACTCGTCCCTCATCACCCTGTCCGCAGGCGAGAGCCACACCTTCCACGTGACAGGCGCCATCGCTCCGGACGAGGTCGCCGTACCGGTGCTGCGCTCGGTGAACGATCTGCTCAACTGAGACCTTCCGTAGCCGCCGACCCGTCGGCCGGCGGCTACGGAAGAGCATGGCGAGAGATGCCTATGCCTGCACGTGTCCACGTCGCAGAGGCACGGTTCGGCGTTGGTTGCCGTTGCCGTCCTTCCACTCGAGGTGAGCCGTGGCCCGCCGACGGCCGTCGAGTCTCGGCGCGACGACCCATGGAATCGGGTACCGGCCATCAACGTCGAGGACGGCCAGCGGAAACTCGTCGGCAGGACATGCCTGCAGCTCGAGATCCGCCCCGTGCTCGTCCTTCATGGTGACCGAGACCGCCGAGGCTGGCCCAGGACCGCGATTCCACAGGACCAGGTGATAGCCGACCCAAACGACCGCTCCGTCGTTGAGGATGACTTGTGCCTTCTCAGGCAGCCGGAAGAAGTAGGCGGCGACCTGGGCAGCGTTGTTCTCACGAACTCTGCGGCGATGCTGGATGACTGCGACGACAACACTCACGAGCAGAGCGGCGGCGGAAACCATTAGTGCGGCGAACTCGGTCGACAACTGTACAGCCCCCTTTCACGGTGGTTCGGCATGGATCCGAGCTCAGTGGTGGTTCGACTCCCAGCGGGCCAGCAGACTGGTCGCGACGATCGTCGACAGCGCCAGCGCCGCCTGCCGCTGGCCGGTCGTCATCGTCGAGTACCGGCTCATCGGCAGGAGCGCGCCGAGCAGAGCGACCAGGTACTCCTCTGGCCGGATCGGCCAATGCTCCTGACTGCACCCTGTCGCGATGTCACGCATGCGCGCTGAGATCCCTGCGGTGCGCGCGAGATTTCCAGTCAGCTCCGAAGCCTCACCAGCGAGGAGCCCGTCGCTGCCGATGCTCATCAGTGGACTGGAGGAGAACCACACCAGCATCGACTCGTACTCTTCGTCGGTCCATTCGAAGACCTGGCACAGCGCGCTGGCCTCGATCATCGCGAGGTCCTTGCACACGTGGCCGTAGTGGGCGCTCTCGAAGTCGATCAGAACAGTACGCGGCCGCTTCTGAGCGTCGACATCGGTGCACAAGATGTTGTCGAGATGAAGGTCGCCATGGCACAGCGAGAGCAACGTGTCGAAGTCACGGAGTCCAGAGCTGAGGGAGTCCAGCAGCCAGGAGAGCTCCCCGGTTCCGAGCTCGGCGACCTCGCTGGCAAGCCAGGCCGGATCTATCCAGCGATCAACCCCCAGCACGTTCGCGGGTCGATCGAGATCCCCGGCGCAGCGGATCGGCGGGGCGATCCACTTCTCCTTCATGAGTTCCATCCCGAGGTCGCTCCCCGAGGCGACGACCCTGGCGATCTCGGTCTCCGCCCAGTTACGCGGAGATTGCTTGTCGAAGACCGGCGCCGGACGAAGCACCGGATACTCCGCGCGAAGATCGATCCGGTCCCGGCGAACATGCGCGAGCCATGGCTTCAAGGACACCAGCGACAGGCGGCCGACCGTGTCGCTCACCAGCGCGGACTCGTCGGTCGAAGAAATCCACTCCCGCAAGGTCAGCGGATTGTCCTCTTCGTTGAAGACATACGAGGTCTGAATCGCCCGCAGCGGACTCCCGTCCTCGCCGAGGTACATGTCCATCGGATGCGCGACGCACTCGCTGGGACGATAGCTCTGATGGAGTCGCCGGGCGTAGGCGTCGAAGTTGCGCACCTCGCGGGTGATCTTGTCCCGATCGTCGATCTTGAGAATCGCGAAGGGACCGTACCGGTTACTCAGGAGGTACGTCGGGACTCGCCGCCCGCGGAACAGGTTGCCGTGGACGGTGATCACGTCGCCAGGGGCGAGCCCCTGAGCGGCGGCTGCCCGAAGTACCGGACTCGGAACCATCAGGCGGCCGAACGAGTCGCTGGTGATGAGACTGCCACGCAAGGCGGTGTCCGCGGTCCCTTGCCACGGGTTCGACGCGACGCGTACCCGATCGACCCGGCTGAGCAGGTCGGTGAGGCCCTTCTCCCAGTAGTCCAGGCTGAGATCGCCGGCATTCTCCGAGGAGGCCTGATAGATGAACCGCAGCATCCAGCCCGCGCGCGCCGCGTCCCACCCACAGACCGATGCCAGGGCGTAGCACCCACCTTCAGCCTCCGGCCCCGCCTGCCACCCACTCAACAGCATCTCCGACCAATCCTCGCGATCGGCTCGTTTGAGACCGCGGAACGCCGGCGCGTCGTCACTCTGGATCCGACCGTCGTAGTAGCTGTCGGACGGGCTCGAGGGATTGGGACCGGCCAGCATCAAGTACGTGCCCACGGCCGCCAGAACCCAGTTGCGCATATAGACGAACCGGCCCAGCACAACCGGCGTCACGTTCGATGCGATGCGCACCACGGCCTCGGCCGAATCCAGCAGGAGATCGCGATCGCCGTCGTCGTACCGGTGACTGATCAAGACACAACTGATGTACCCGAGGAGATCGATCTGCACCTGGGGCTGATTGGTGGCGAGGCCGTCCTCGCACTGCCAGAGCTCGTGGTTCAGCAGCGCCGAAGCGAGCCAGAACAGCCTCGCGCGGTCACCGCCGCCGACCTTGAACGCCATCGCCCGCGACTCGCGGGTGGCATTGACGAGATCCACTCTGCGGGCAGCAACTCCGCTTTCCTCGAAGATCGACGCAAGCACACGGCAGTCTTCTTCGAAGAGCTGGCCCAAGTCCCGCTCGATGATTCCGGAGCGACCCAACTCGATGTTCACGTAGGCTTTCAGGCTCGCCAGCACCCGAGCCACCGGCTCCGTCGTCGACCAGGACGGGAACAGGCCCCTCAGGAAGGTTCCGGCATCCATCGCTTCCGCCGCCGGCCTGCGATCCGTCGCGACCGATTCGTCAACCGCGACGCCGCCGGTGGTGTCGGTCCGTAGGTACTGCGACAAGATCTCGTCGAGACGGGACCACGGGGCGTCTTCGACGATCGGCGGCTCATCGAGGACCACGATGTCGGTTTCGTCGACACCCAGCGCGCGAAGATTGGCGAACGAGAACTTCGACGCCTTGAACATATGCGCCGGCATGTCACCAGATGGATATGATCCGGACAACACCGAATAGGCTGCCCGGAATAGCACGATCGCTCGCTGATCAGCTCCCTGTTCGCGAAAGTACGCACCGAGACCGTTGAGCCCGGCACTCATTCGATAGGCGACGCGATCGACATCTTTGTCCGGTCCGTAAGAAAGCAGAACGTTATAGGCAGACTTCACAACCCCCTTGTCTTCCATCGACTCGACATAGCGAGCCGCTGGATATTCGGACGGAAAAACAGATTTCGCCCATTCGACCCATACCTGTAGATCCATGGAATTTCCCCCCTACCCGCACAGGCGAGCAACATGCGGCCAAACTCACCCCCGGCCGCTTCCCCTTGGCCGGAACTGTAGCGGACCCGGTACCACTGAGCGAGATCACAGACACGGTCCGTCGACATTCGTCCATCAATGTGCGCTTGGCGAACGATCTGCCGAACCGACTTACGTCGAGACCTTGCGGTCGGTGACCGCCCCGTCGAGCAGACGGCGGGTTATCCGGCTCTCCTGTCCGATGTGTGGGTGATGATCAGCCCGATCCATGGATGTGCAACAGGCAACGGTGGGTGGGAACCTGCTATTGCCTGTCCCCAGTCACGAGCGCCTGTCCTCACACCCCCGCCGCCCCCGGCCCCTCGGCGGCCGCGCGCCGAGCAGACGGCGGGTTATCCGGGTTGGCGGCTGGAACGTCGAGTCGTGGATCGGGGCTGCGTTTGGTCGCCGAAATCCATGACTCGAGGAGCGTGAGCGCCTGCGGCACGGCGGTCGGAAGGTCGCCGGATCAGCTCAACCCGCCCACACATGCAGCATAAGAGCCGGATTTCCCCGGCAGTTGGTCAGTCGACGTTGACCGCGACGTACTTGATCTCCAGGTACTCGTCGATGCCGACGCTGCCGCCCTCGCGGCCGAGGCCGGACTGTTTGACGCCGCCGAACGGCGCGGCGGGGTTGGAGACGATGCCCTGGTTGAGGCCGATCATGCCGGCCTCGAGCCGTTCGGACACCCGGAGTGCGCGGCTCAGGTCCTTGGTGAACAGGTAGGACACCAGACCGAACTCGGTATCGTTCGCCATCCGCACGGCCTCGTCCTCGGTGTCGAACGCCGTCAGCGGCGCGACCGGCCCGAAGATCTCCTCCTTCTGCAGCCGGGCACTCCGCGGTACGTCGGCCAGTACCGTCGGCTGGAAGAAGTACCCGTTGCCCTGGGCAACCGCCCCGCCGGTCAGCGCGCGAGCGCCCTGCGCGATCGCGTCGGCGACCAGATCGGCCACCTTGTCCCGCTGCTTCCCGTCGATCAGCGGGCCGACGTCGACGCCGTCCTCGGTGCCACGGCCGACCTTCAGCCCGGACATCCGCTCAGTCAGCCGAGTCGCGAACTCGTCCATTACGGACGACTGCACGTAGATCCGGTTGGCCGCCGTACAGGCCTCGCCGCCGTTGCGCATCTTGGCCAGTATCGTGCCTTCGACAGCCTTGTCCAGATCCGCGTCCTCGAACACCAGCAGCGGCGCGTTCCCGCCGAGCTCCATGCTGGTCCGCAGCACCTGGTCCGACGCTTGCTCGAGCAGCTTGCGGCCGACCGGGGTCGAGCCGGTGAAGGAGAGCTTGCGGGCACGGCCGTCACGGATCAGCGGCTCCATCACGCCGCCCGCGTCGTGCGTGGTGACCACGTTGAGCACGCCGGCCGGGAGCCCGGCCTCGGTCATCAGCTCGGCCAGCTTGAGCATCGACAGCGGCGTCTGCGCGGCCGGCTTGATCACCATCGTGCAGCCGGCCGCGACCGCCGGGCCGATCTTGCGGGCACCCATCGCCGCGGGGAAGTTCCACGGAGTGATCAGCAGGCACGGGCCGACCGGCTGGCGCATCACCAGGAAGCGGCTCGCACCGTTCGGCGCGATCTGGTAGCCACCGTCGATCCGGACCGCTTCCTCGGCGAACCAGCGGAAGAACTCGGCCGCGTAGGCGATCTCGCCCTTGGACTCGGCGACCGGCTTGCCCATCTCGAGCGTCATCAGCAGCGCGAGATCGTCGGCCCGCTCGGTCATCAGCTCATAGGTACGCCGAAGGACCTCGCCACGTTCCCGCGGCGCCGTCGCGGCCCACTCGGCCTGTGCAGCGACCGCGGCGTCCAGAGCAGCCATACCGTCCGCCGGGCTTGCGTCGGCCACGTCGCAGAGCGTCGTACCGGTGGCCGGGTCCTCGACGGCGAGGGTCCGGCCGCCCTCGGCCGCCACCGACTTACCGCCGATGAACAACTCGGTCGGACACGCCTCGACGACTTCGCGCTCTCGTGACATGAGCCTGCCTCTCAACTAGTCGGCAGTAC
Source organism: Kribbella soli (assembly GCF_004331345.1). GTDB lineage: Bacteria > Actinomycetota > Actinomycetes > Propionibacteriales > Kribbellaceae > Kribbella > Kribbella soli. Next base: position 1,579,196 of record NZ_SJJZ01000001.1, read on the forward strand.
CCAGATTAGGCCGTGGCTATGAGGGGCGGTGCGGACCTCGGGACCGTGCGGACGACCCGGGTCAGAGCAGCCGCCACGTTGCGGAGGATGGATGACCGGATCAGTCCGTCGAAGGCCAACGGGACGAGCATGATCTCGTCCGCGGTCGTCGCGACGACCAGCTCGCCCAGCGCGGCCGCCACGGTCGCACGGGAGCCGACGATGTGCCCGGGATAGTCCAGCAGCCGTTCGGCCCGGCCGCGCTCGCGTCCGGTCAGCGGGGGCTCCAGCAACCCCATCAGCTCGCTCGGCGTCGCGCGTATCCCCGCAGTGGCCAGGCGTGTCTGCACCCGGATGTACTCGGCGAACCGGATGACCGCCTCCTCGTCCGAGTCCGCTGCCACTACTCCAACCGTCGCAGCAATGTACGGCCGCGTTTTCGGCCCGGTCGGCTCGAAGTGCTCGCGGTACGCCGCCATTGCAGCAGGTGTCGTCGCCGCCGCGCAGTGATGCGCGAGGAACACCGGCAATCCACGTGCGGCGGCTGTCATCGCAGCAGCCGGGCGATCGGCCAGCACGAACACAGGTGGTGGCTGTCCGGCCAGAGACAGGCGTACGTCGCCTACCGGCGCCCGTCCTGGCGTTCCATCGCGCAGGAAGCCGCACAGCTCGTCCAGCCGCTGCGGAAACGTGTCGCGCGCACCACCAGCAAGTGCAGCCGCCGTACTGGGTGCGACGGTGCTTTGATCTGCTACACCGAGGTCGATCCGACCCGGGTACGCCGCAGCGAGCGCAGCGAACTGTTCAGCAACTACCAGCGGTTGATGGTTGGTCAGAAGGAGCCCACCGGCTCCCACCCGGATACCGTCCGTGCGCGCAGCCAGAACGGCTGCGAGCACCGCCGGCGCGGCACCGCCGACACCTCGGACGCCGTGCTGCTCGCCGACCCAGAATCGGCGATATCCGAGGTCGTCGGCGGTCAGTGCCACCTCCGCGGTCTCCCGAAGCGCGGCCGCAGCCGACTGACCGGGCAGCTGCGGGACGACGTCCAGCACAGAGTGAGCCGAGACTGGCAGTCCGGGAGCGACAGGGGTGAACACGCGACCACAGTCGCAGCGGCGGTCCGGATCCCGCATGGGGATTCGACCCCCATCTTCCGGCAGTTATGCCCCCATCCGGAACACGTGGCCCGGCACCCGAATTTGGGTGTTCACAGCCCTTGCCGCAGCCCTTGCCACGCAGGCAGTGTTCCCGGCGTGCCGGCGGGCCGTCACCCCCTGGTCGTCACGCCGCGACAGGCACTGATTGCGGAGGAAATATGGGGGCTGACTACCCATGCCCGCACCCAGGGGGCGGTGGCAGCCTGAGCGCGTGCTCAACTCCGCGATCCGCACCGACCAGCCAGAGATCTGGTGGTCCGCGGGCCTGCGGCCGCACGAACTGATCCACGCCCTCACCCGGTCCGCACCGGCCTGGGCCGAGTACGTGGAACGCAGCATCTCTCTCCCACCGAGCGCGCCTGCCGCCGGTCGAGACCCTGCAGGGACCGGTGTCACCGGCGGCCACACTTCAGGTGGGGCGGCCGCGACAGCGGGTGGGTCCGGCACGGACTGGCGGCAGGCGCTTATGCGTTGCCTGGAGCCGCTGCTCGACTCGGCTCGCCAGGACCTCGCTGCGGCCGGTCACACCGGAGCCGTCGCCGAGGAGTTCCTGCAACGCCAGGGCCTCCGGCTGGTGCAGCTGGCCGCACGGACGCTGGTCCTGGAGCTCGCCCGGGCCCGGGACCGCGGCGAGCTGGCCGGTGACACTCCGGCCGCACGCTTCCTGGACTTCACCCACCGGCTCGTCGGAGGGAGCGAGCTGGCGGAGTTCCTGGCCGCCTACCCGGTGCTGGCCCGGGTCCTGAGCGAGTCGTGCCGACAGGGCGTCGAGGGACACCTCGAGCTGGTGGCACGGCTCGCCGAGGACCGCGAGTCGCTGATCCCCGGACTGCTGGACGGCAAGGACCCCGGAGCTCTGACCGCGATCGAGCCCGGTGGCGATCCGCACCGTGGCGGACGCAGCACCGCGATCCTCACCTTCGCGGACGGTCAGCGGGTGGTCTACAAGCCCCGGTCGCTCGAGCTGCACGGCCACTTCAACATGTTCGTGGATTGGCTGAACACGCGATCCGCGCTGGGCATCCGCACGGTGCGGCTACTCCCCCGCGACGGCTACGGCTGGCTGGAGTACGTCGTCCACGAGCCGTGTACCGATCTGGCCGGCGTACGGCGGTTCTACCACCGGCAAGGTGCGCTCCTTGCGTTGCTGTACGTGCTCGACGGCACGGACATGCACTTCGAGAACCTGATCGCAGCGGGCGACCAGCCGGTGCTGGTCGACGTAGAGACGCTGTTCCACCCCAGTCAGTTGCCGCTGAACGCATTGAGCCTCGACCCGGCGTACCGCTCGCTGGTCGGCTCGGTGTACCGCACTGCGCTGCTGCCGCTGCTCGTGGCGGGTGAACACGGTGTCGCGGACGTGTCCGGTCTCGGCGGAGACGACGGCTCGATTGCCCCGATGAGCGTGGTCGACTGGGCCGACGCCGGGCTGGACTCGATGCATCTGGTACGGCGTCCTGGACGGACGCAGAGTGCCGCCAACCGTCCGATGCTCGACGGGCAACTGATGGAGCCGCGCGATCACGAGATCGCTGTGCTCACAGGGTTCCGGGCCGTGTATGAGGCGATTGCCCGGCACCGCGACGAGTTCCTCGGACCGGACGGAATGCTGGCGCGGTGCGGTGCGGACCAGATCCGGTTCGTGCCTCGCAGCACCCGCCTTTACACGAGCTTGCTGGACGAGTCGACCCATCCGGACGCGCTGCGCGACGCGGCGGGCCGGAGTCAGCTGCTCGACCTGCTGTGGGATGCGGACGAGTCGCTGCACGCAATCGTTCCGTACGAGTTGGCCGACCTGTGGGCGGGCGACGTACCGCTGTTCACCGCGCAGCCGGACAGCCGGGACGTGTGGGCGTCCGACGGCACTCGCATCGCCGACGTCCTGGCCACGCAAGGTCTGGCCGCGGTCGAGGCGAAGATCGCGAGCCTCGACGACATCGACGAGCACCGCCAGACGTGGCTGATCTCCGCATCTCTCGCCACGCGCCCGGAGCCGATCACGCACGCCAGCACGACCGCGCGACCACACGTGGGAGCGACCGAACCGGACCCTGAGCAACTACTGTCCGCGGCCGCTGACATCGCCGACGAGATCATGGCGCAAGTGGTCAGCGACAAGGGCGGTGCGGCCAACTGGCTCGGCCTCGAACTGCTCGACGACCACCACTGGGCCGTACGTCAGATGGGCGCCGGCCTGTCCAACGGCTACACGGGTACGGCGCTCTTCCTCGCGCAGGTCGGCGTACTGACCGGCGCGAACAAGTACTGCGAGTTGGCCCGCGATGCGATCCGTCCGATCCCCCAACTGCTCGAGGCCCTGGCCGGCGACCCGGAGTCCGCCGAACTGGTCGGCCCCGGCTTCCACGGGCTCGGGGGCATCAGCTACGGGCTCGACCGGCTGTCTGCGCTCCTCAGCGACCCCGACCTCGCCAACTGGCTGGCCGCGTCGCTGGAGCTCAGTGAACGACTCGAACCGGACCCCACCGAATTCCCGTCGTACGCCGAAGGCGCGGCGGGCGGGCTGGCCGCAATGCAAGCAGTACAAGGCTTTCCGGCCGCCGGCCGGCTGGCCGAGCGCTACGCGAATCACCTGGTGACAACAGTCGAGAGCGGACTCCGTGGCCGAGTAGCAGCGGACCACGGCTTCGCTCGCGGCTTCCAGGGAATCGCGTGGTCGCTCGGCCAGTACGGCGTACCCGGCGACCGGTACCTGGACGCAGCGCGCACGGCGGCCGATCTGGATCGCCGCGACGGCCGCAGTGGGAACGGTGGACCTGGCTGGTGCTCCGGTGACGCGGGAACTGCGCTGGCGCGCGCCGCGACCGGTGTACCCGCGGACCTCGACGCCTACCTGAGGGCCGCAACAGAACGACCGGTGCTCGCAGACCTCAGTCTGTGCCATGGCGAGCTCGGCGCGGTGGAGTCACTCGTGTGGCTCGCCGGACGTGAGTACCCAACTGCAGAGGCGGCACGGCGACGTCGTGCCGGGTTGGTGCTCGCGGCAGTGCAGCAGTACGGACCGCAATGCGGGACACCCCGTGCCATACCGTCTCCAGGCCTGCTGACCGGTCTGGCAGGGATCGGCTACGGACTGCTCCGACTTGCGTTCCCCGAACGGGTTCCGTCCGTGCTGTTGCTCGAACCAACCACCGGGTCGAGGTGTGGCACAGCACCAAAGCCCACACTGTGACAAGGGGAACAGCATGACCGCCCAGCACCACGATGTTCAGTCAAACCTTCCGGCCGACGCGCACTGCCCGGAGCCGGAGCGCACCGACCCACTCGGCCCGATCACGTTGCCGAAGCGGACCAAGGTCGGCGTACGGGCGATGGTCCTCGCGGGGACCGTCGGCCTGAGCGCGTTCGCGGCCGCGGCCGTCGTCGCGGCGCCCGACAGCATCCCGTGGACGACGATCTAGGTCCAGGCGCCTACGAAACGTTTGACGGAGTGGCCGGCCGCTGTCCAGAAGCGGTCGGCCTCCCGTCGAACAACCTGCGCTGACAACCATCCGTCGTTACAGTTGGCAACCATGCAGACCCGCTCGCCGACTGTCGTCGGCAGAGACCTAGAGATCGAGAGCCTTGACCGCCTGCTGGCCGAAGCCCGCGGCGGTCACGGTGGTGCGATCTTCCTGGTCGGCGAGCCCGGAATCGGCAAGAGCCGATTGGCCGCGACAGCCACCGCCCAGGCCCTCGACGCCGGCATGACGACGCTGCGCGGACGGGTCGGCGCGATCGGGACGATGGTTGCGTTCCGCCCGTTCACGGAGGCCCTGCTCTCACTGATCCGGCGCGGCGAGATGCCCACGACGGAGAGCCTCGGTCCGTACCGGCAGGTTCTCGGCCGGCTGGTGCCGGACTGGGACGACGGCAGCGCACACGCCACCGCTGCGTCACCGGTCGTACTCGGTGAGGCAGTACTGCGGCTGCTTGCCCTGGCGGGCCGGGATCACGGTTGTCTGCTGGTACTCGAGGACCTGCACGGCTCCGACCCGGAGACGCTGGCCGTGATCGAGTACCTGCTCGACAACTTGGACGAGCAACCGATCGCACTGGTCGCGACGCTGCGGTCCGAGACCTGCGCGGCGTACGAACTGGCACAGCTGTCGGCACAGCGTGGTGCGGCCGAGCTGACCGAGCTGCACCCGCTCGGCCGGAGCGAAGTCGCGGAGCTCGCCGCGGGTTGTCTGGAGGTCGCGGTCAGCGGCGTACCCGAACAACTGGCGGATCAGTTGTGGAGCGACAGCGCCGGAATCCCTTTCATCGTCGAGGAACTGCTGCAGGAGGCGAGCCGCAGCGGCCAGCTGCTGTCCGGGCCGGACGGCAGCGTGCAGATCGTCGACGACCTGCAGACGAACGTCCCGCCCGCGGTGGTGCGCAGCATCAGCAGCCGTACGGCGCAGCTCGGGTCGCAGTCGCGCGACATCCTCGTGCTGGCCGCTGTGATCGGGCACCGGTTCCCACTGAGCGTCGTACGCACGGCGACGGGGACGGACGAACGTTTGCTGCTGGCAACGCTTCGGGCCGGTGTCGCAGCCCAGCTGGTCGGGCCGGACGAGCCGGCGCCGGACTGGTACGCGTTCCGGCATCCGCTGACCGCAGAATCGCTGCTCGCCGGTCTCACGCCGACCGAACGCTCCGCCTTGGCCAGTCGCTGCGCGGACGCGGTAGAGGAGCTGCATCCCGGTCTGCCGGGCGAGTGGTGCCCGATGGTCGCCGAGCTCGCCGAAACCGGTGGCGACCCGATCCGCGCCGGGCGGCTGTTCGCACTGGCCGGGCGCAGGTCGTTCGACGACGGCTCGACCGGGTCGGCGGCCAACCTGCTCGACCGCGCGAACAGCCTGCTCACCGCCGATCCCGACATCAGCCACCGGGCCGACGTTCTCGGTTCGCTGCTGCTCGCGCTGAGTGCGACCGGCCGCTTCGAGCACATCGCCGCGCATGCCGTGACCGTCGACGAGTTGGCGGACCGCAACCTCGACAGCCGCAAGGTCGCCGCGCTGCACGTCCAGCTCGCGAACGCCGAGATGATGGCCGGTCGCTGGTCGGCCGCGCTGGCCCACGTCACGACCGCCCGGTCCCTGCTCGGCAGCAACGCCGGCGACGCCGACCTCGCGCCGGTGGACGTCGTCGCGGCGAACCTCGAACTCGCCCGCACGAGTCCCGGCCGGCTCAAGGCCGCCACCGAGCTCGCCACCCGCGCGGCCGCGGCGGCCGAACGCGCGAAGCTGCCCGAGGTCGCCTGCGAGGCGCTGCAACTGCTGGGCATCCTGGCCCGCGAACACGACCTCGACGAGTCGATCGACTACTTCCACCGGGCGCGGCAGGTCGCCGAGGACCACGCGATGACGTTCCAGCGGGTCGTCTCGCACATCCTCCAGGCAGGCACCATCTGCCTCGCCGAAGGCAGCATCCTCGAGCTGGAGCGGGCCCGTCAGCAGGCGCTGCGGATCGGCGCCATCCCGTTGGTGTACGAGGTGGACGGGATCCTCGGCCAGCAGGCGATCCTGCGGTCCGAGTACACACGCGCCGCAGAGATCATCGACGAGTGTCTCGAGGTCACTCGCCGGCTGCGGATGGGCCGGTCGGCGACGTACTTCCTGGCCACCAAGGCGATCCTCGAGGCGCACCAGGGCCGGCGGTCGGCGATGGAGTCGACGCTGGGCGAGGTCGCGAACTGGGGTGGCGAGCGGGCGTCGTACGAGCTGCCGTACTCGTACGGCCTGGCGCGGGCGTTCTGCGCGCTCCTGGAGGAGAACCGCGAGCTGGCCGACTCCGAGATGGCACAGGCCCTCGCGTACGACGCTCAGAACCCGACCACGCTGCACACAGCCGGAAAGAACGGTCTGGGGTTGTTCCTCGGCGTACTGTCCGGCCGGAACGGCTGGGCGCACTTCGAGGTCGTCACCGCGACCGCTGCCAGTGGGATGCGGTGGAACAAGCAGTTCGTCCAGCTGGCTCATGCCGTTCTGCTCGGGCGGGACGGACAGGTGGACGCGGCGAACGCGATGGTGCTCGCGGCGACGGAGACCGCGTCGCTGTACCCGATGGCGCACCACCTCGGTCTGCGACTGGTGGCCGAGCCCGCCCACGCGGACGGGTGGGGTGAACCGGTCACGTGGTTGCGGCGGGCCGAGGACTACTTCCACAACGCCGACATCCAGGCAGTGGCGAGTGCGTGTCGCAGCCTGATGCGGCAACTCGGTGCGACAGTGTCACAGCGGCGGAGCGGTTCGGAACAGGTTCCGGCGTACCTCAGGCAGATGGGTATCACCACCCGTGAGTACGAGGTGTGCCGGCTGCTGGTGGACCGGATCGGGAACAAGTCGATCGCATCCCGGCTGCACATCTCGCCGCGAACCGTCGAGAAGCACGTGGCCAGCCTGATGACCAAGACGCAGCAACCGGACCGGGAGGCGCTCAGCAGTTTCGCCCGGACCGTACTTCAGGACTAAGTTGTCGACTCACCCACCGGTATCCGCCAGTCGGTGGGGTCAAATGGACAGTATTTACGAACGCTCGCTATCTATACTGTGCGGGTGGCAGGCAAGGGGTCGGACATGAGCAAGGGAACGGTCGGCGGCGGCGGTACGACGATGCTGCGGCGGATCAACGTGGCCGCGGTCCTGGACGCGGTACGCCGCTCCGCGCCCGCACCGTTGCGCGTCGCCGAGCTGGTCGAGCGCACCGGCCTGGCCAGACCGACGGTCGCCCAGGCCGTTGACGAGCTGCTCGACGCCGGCTGGCTGCAGCAACACGGCCCCGACTCCGCGGACCGCTCGCTCGGTCGCCCGGCCATCCGCGTCTCACTGCGTGGCCGCGCCGCACCGGTGCTCGGACTCGACGTCGGCCCGCACCGGGTCACCGTCGGCGTCTCGGACCTGGCCGGCCGCAAGCTCTCGCTGGTACGGCGCTCAGGACCCGGATGGACCGCGCAGCAGCTGCTCGGAGTCATCGGTGAGGTCATCAACGAGGCCCTGGCCGAGGCCGAGGTGCCGGCCGAGGACATCGCCGCCGTGGTCGCCGCGAGCCCGGGCATCGTCGACGAGCACACCGGCCGGGTCCAGCTGGTCCCGAGTGTGCCGGGCTGGTCGGCGATCGACCTGATCAAACACGTCCGCGGTCTGCTCGACTGCCCGGTCATGCTGGACAACGACGCCAACCTGGCCGCGCTGGCGATCGCCGCCGCACGCGGCGGGACCGGCACGCTGCTGGCGGTCCAGTGGGGTGAGCGGCTCGGTGCGGGCATCGTCATCGACGGCCGGTTGCACCGTGGCACCGGGGCGGCCGGTGAGATCGGCTTCATCGCCACCGACACGGACGACGTGATCAACCCGGAGGACAGCCGCGGCCCCTTGGAGCGTGCGGTCGGCTCGGAGGCGATCGCCGCGCTGGGTCGTCAGGCCGCGCTCGACAACCCGCAGTCGCGGCTGGCCGAGCTGGGTGGAGAGCAGCTGGACACGGCGGACGTGTTCGCCGCTGCGGCGGAGCGCGACCCGGTGGCGCAGGCCGTCGTACAGCAGGTCGCCCGGACGTTCGCACGCGCATTGGCGCCGTCCGTGCTCGTGCTGGACCCGACTGCGGTGGTGATCGGTGGCGGTGTCGCCCGCGCCGGCGCCGTACTGCTGGACGCCATCTCGGACCAGTTGCGCCTCCTGACGCTCAACCACCCGAAGCTGGAGCTCTCCGCCCTGGCCGAGGACGCCGTGGTCACCGGTGCCATGCGGATGGCGCTCGACGAGGTCTGGCAACGCAAGCTGCCAACTCCAGCGATGACCAGCACTACCTAGTCATCACTCATTGTGCAAGTCCACTACAGACGATTACTGCCACGACCGTTTCAGTGGAATGAGCGTAAAGCACTCCGGGCGCTGAGGGGAAGGGTCTACCGGCGGACTGCGGCGGCGATGGCGTCGGGGCGGTCGAGGTGGACCAGGTGCGCCGAGTCGGCCAGGACCTCGACCGTTCCACCCAAGGTGTCAGCCAGACGTTGCTGGCCGGCCAGCCAGCTGCCGGCGGTGAAGCGCGACGTACCGCCGGTCGCCACCAGGAGAGACGTCGGAGCGATTGCGCCGACCGGACCGGCGACCAGCTTGGCCACCTCTGCGGCCAGCTCCCAGCTGCCCGCGAGCTCGTCCCAGAACAGCAGCCACGACCTGTCCCCGCCGTACCGTGCCTTGGCCGTTGCTTTCGACAACAGGTCGTGGTTCGACGTGCTGCCGAGCCGCACGATCAACCGTCGTACCGCAGGACCGAGCAGCTGCGGTACGCCGATCCGCCCGAGGAACCGCGCCGCCGAGCGAGCCACCCGGTCACCACGCGTCCCGGGATAGAATGCACGCCACCCCGTCTCCGACGTGAGGCTGCTGTCGACCAGCACCAACCGGGCCACCTCGAGCGGCCGCGTCAGCGCCCAGCGCAGTGCGGCCAGTCCGCCGATCGAGTGCCCGATCAGTCCGATCTCCGCATCGGGCCGTACGCCGACTGCCGTCCGCAACGCGTCGACGTCCGAGGTGATCGACGTACGCCACGGATCGATGACGCGAACATCCTCGTCCGGGAGCAACTCGACAAGCCGGCTGAACTCCTCCGGAGTCTCAGCCAGCCCAGGCAACACGATCCACGTCACGGCCATCGAGATAAAGCGTGCCTCAGAGCTGGTAATACTGTCCCCAGCATTAAGCAGACGAGCGCGACAGAGACGCGTTGCAGGATGCCTGGGGCATCCAGTTCGTTGCCAGTGAGGACGTCGCTCCCGGTCTGCAGGCCGAGCCACGTCTGCGTTACTGCGACCGCTCCGGCCAGTACGGCGACCGCCTTGCCCCACGGACCGCCCCAGCCGCTCTTGCGGAGTACGAGGACCGCGAAGACGCCCATGGCGATGCTGCCGAGACCTGCGAGGGTCGAGGTCACCTCATGGAGCACCAGCGCCACTCCGACCTGGCCGTTCGCCTCTGCCGCTCGGCACGCCGCACTGGCCGACGGTGCACAGTCCATCGGCGAGAACGAGTCGAACAACGTGCCGAGCCCGAAAACCGTCGTACTGATCAGCAGACCGGTCAGCTCCCACTGCGACCGCGCCGCCGGCCTGGCCAGCAGTACGGCGACCAGCAGCAACACGCCCGTAGCCAGGTCCATCCCGCGCGCGTAGAGACTCGTGGACTGGTCCCGCGCCCCCAGCTCGCTGAGGAACGAACTGTGGACGTCCAGCGGGAATCCGGCCGCCACCTCGAGCAGCAGGCTGCAGTACAGCACGCCGGCGGCAAGCATCAGATTGCGGATCAGGCGGTAAGGGACGGCGACCATGCACAACACCGTCGCATGTCAACCAAAGTCTTGACTGTGGCGTCAGCTGTACCGTCGAGGTAGTGCTAGGTCGACCGAAGTCGCAGCGAACTAGTGGGATGATCGGCTGGTGCGGTCGGAACAAGCAGCAGTGATCCCGGTGTGGCAGCACCGGGCCGCGGTCTGGGTGGGCCGCGTCGTCGTGCTTGCCTCGGTGTGGTCCTTCATCGCCATCCCGCTGCACGTGGGCGCGCCGAAGTTCGTCAAGCACGTCGATTTCGCGTTCGACTTCGTCGGCATCCCGGCCGGGCACACGATCTTCTCCGCCGTCTACCTCGCGGTGGTCGGCAGCGCGCTGCTGCGCGGCAAGCGCGCCGCCCTGCTCTGGGTGCTGTGGGTCTTCGAGGCGCTCTGGTTCCTCGCACAGGTCGCCGGGATCGCGTTCACCAGCGTCCGGTTGGCCAACCCGACGGACGCGGACCTGCTCCGCGACTTCGGTCCGGCCAGCGTGCAGGATCTCGAGTGGGGCATCGTCCAGGCGGTCGTGGTCGCCGCGATCGTCGCGCTGTTGTGGACGATCCGCGGCGCCTTCCCGGCCCGGCTCGCGCCCGGAAGCCGGCGGCTCGCGGTCGGCGCACTGGTGTTCGGCATGCTGATCTCGATCGCGGTCAGCGTCACCCTCACCCAGATCTTCCCGCGCACGCTCAGCGGGCAACGGCAGAAGATCGGCTGGGCGGTGATCGCCGCGCTCGGCCAGTCGCGCAGCAAGATGGGCGGTCACGAGGGCCACGGCTGGATCGGCCTGACCGTCGGCGCGATCTCGGCGGCCTCGCTGGTGCTGGCGTTCTGGATCTTCCTCCGCTCGGTCCAGCGGGTCCGGTACCTGACCCAGCCCGAGGAACTCGAGGTACGGCGCCTGCTCCTGCTGCACGGCGAGCGGGACTCCCTCGGGTACTTCGCCACCCGCCGGGACAAGGCGGTCGTGTTCGCACCCGGCAACGACGCCGCGATCGCGTACCGGGTGGTCAACGGCGTCAGCCTGGCCAGTGGCGATCCGCTCGGCGACCCGGTCGCCTGGCCGGCGGCGATCCAGCGCTGGCTCGCCGAAGCCCGTACGTACGGCTGGTCCCCGGCGGTGCTGTCGGCGAGCGAGGAGGCGGCGCAGGCGTACGTCGACGCCGGCCTCCGCGCACTGTCGATGGGCGACGAGGCGATCATCGACGTCGCGGACTTCACCCTCGAAGGCCGCACGATGCGACCGGTCCGCCAGGCCGTGACGCGGGTCCAGCGGGCCGGGTACCACGCCGAGGTCGTGCGGCACGGAGACCTGTCTCCGGAGACGCTGGCGCGGTACGTCCACCTTGCGGAGAAGTGGCGCGGCGCGCGGACCGAGCGCGGGTTCTCGATGGCGCTCGGGCGGCTCGGCGATCCGGCCGACTCGCGCTGCGTGATGGTGATCGCCCGGGACGCCGACGGCGTCGTCCGCGGGCTGTTGTCGTTCGCCCCGTGGGGTGTCCGGGGCGTGTCGCTGGATCTGATGCGGCGCGATCCCGAGTCCGTGAACGGGTTGATGGAGTTCATGGTGACCTCGCTGATCGACGCCTGCGGCGACCTCGGCGTACACCGGATCTCGCTGAACTTCGCGATGTTCCGGGAGATCTTCAGCGACGCCGAGCGGGTCGGCGCGGGACCGGTACTGCGACTCACGAACGCGTTGCTGACCGCGGGATCACGCTTCTGGCAGCTGGAGAGCCTGTACCAGTCGAACGAGAAGTACTTGCCGCGCTGGTCGCCCCGGTTGATGTGCTACTCGCGAGGCGCTTCGCTCGCGCAGGTGGTGCTGGCAGCCGGTACCGCGGAGGGCTTCCTGCCGGCGCCGCGGCCGTGGACCCGCGTCGACAGTGTCGAGGCAGCGGAGCGGCACGCGATCATGGCCGCGGACGGTCGCGCGTTCGCAACCGCCGTACACGAGCAGGAAGAGGAGTTGCTGAGGCCGGCGTTGCCGACGCGGAAGCTCACCGAGCAGGAGCAGATCCGGCGTACCAAGCTCGCCGAGCTCGTTGCTGCGGGCATCGATCCGTACCCGGTCGAGGTGCCGCGGACGGAGACGCTGGAACAGGTCCGGGAGCTGTACCCGAACCTGCCGCCGGACCATCACACCGGGCACACGGCGTCCGTGACCGGCCGGGTGCTGCGGATGCGGAGCCACGGCGGCCTCGCGTTCGCGCAGCTGCAGGACGGGCTCACGCAGCTGCAGGTGATGCTGACGGCCGAGTCCTGTGGCGACGTGCCGCTGGACCAATGGCAGCGACTTGTCGACATCGGCGATCACGTGAGCGTCACCGGCGAGGTCGTCACGAGCCGCCGGGGTGAGCTGTCGATCGCCGCGACGTCTTGGGTGATGGCGGCGAAGTGCCTGCATCCGCTGCCCGACAAGCGGAAGGGATTCACCGACCCCGAGGCGCGGGTCCGGCAGCGCCACCTCGACCTGGTGATGAACCCGGAGTCGCTGCGGATGATGCAGCAACGCAGTGCCGCAGTACGGGCCCTGCGCAACGGTTTCGAGACGCGTGGGTTCATCGAGGTCGAGACGCCGATGCTGCAGGCGGTGCACGGCGGTGCGAACGCGCGGCCGTTCGTCACGCACATCAACGCCTACGACACCGAGCTGTTCCTGCGGATCGCGCCGGAGCTGTACCTGAAGCGGCTGAGTGTCGGCGGGATGGGCAAGATCTTCGAGCTGAACCGGAACTTCCGCAACGAGGGCGCCGACGCGACCCACAACCCGGAGTTCACCTCGGTCGAGGCCTACCAGCCGTACGCCGACTACCACGTGATGCGTGAGCTCACCCGGGAGCTGCTGATCGAGGCCGCGACCGCGGTGCACGGCAAGCCCGTCGTACGCCGGGACGGCGAGGAGATCGACATCTCGGGCGAGTGGCCGGTCGTCACCGTCCACGACGCTGTCGGCCGGGCCGCCGGTACGGCGATCGACTCGGAGACGCCCGCGGACCAGCTCCGGGAGTTGTGCGCGGAGCACGGCGTCCACACGACGTTCGAGATGACGGCCGGCGAACTCGTCCTGGAGCTGTACGACGAGCTCGTCGAGCCGAACACCACGCTGCCGACGTTCTACACCGACTTCCCGCTCGAGACGTCCCCGCTGACCCGCAACCACCGCACGAATCCACGGCTCGCCGAGCGCTGGGACCTGGTCGCGTTCGGGGCCGAGATCGGTACGGCGTACTCCGAGCTCGTCGACCCGGTCGAGCAGCGCCGCCGGCTCACCGAACAGTCCTTGAAGGCCGCCGCCGGCGACCCCGAGGCGATGTCGCTGGACGAGGACTTCCTGTCGGCGCTCGAGTACGCGATGCCTCCGACCGGCGGTCTGGGCATCGGCGTCGACCGGGTCATGATGATGCTCACCGGTCAGAACATCCGCAGCACACTGGCGTTCCCGTTCGTCCGTCCCACACCACGGGACTGATGCCTTACCCTTGACCCTCACGGGTTGGGGAACCTGGGGGGTTGGGGTGGGGATGAAGTGCTGGGTTGCGCTCTGTGCCGGGGTGGGTCTGGTTGCGGGTTGCGGTGCGGAACCGGAGCCTGCGCCAAGTCCTGTCGCGACTTCTTCCAGTAGTGCCGCGCCCGCGCCGGCGTCATCGGTGCCGGCTGCGGGACCGTTGAGTGCTGTGGGCTATCAGGCCGAGCTGACCCGGATCGACCAGGTGCTGGCCGGGCCGGCGCGGGCGCTGACCCGGGTCCGGACGGCCGAGGGTCTGAGCGAGGCGGTGAGCACGCTTGCGGAGTCGCTCAACACGGTCGCGATCCGGCTGTCCGCGCTGACGGTGACGTCCCGGCTGACCGGCGTACATGCGCTGCTGCAGGAGCGCCTCGGTGTGGCGGCGACGCGGCTGACGAGCTCGGTGGAGAAGACCGAGGAGGACGCGCGCTGCGGTGGTACGGCGTACACGTCGCAGAAGGTGCAGCGGCAGTTGCGTGCTGACCTCAGCACCGCGCTCGTGCAGTTGCAGCGGCTCAAGCTGACGTTCGGCCGGACGCTGCCCGACCCCGGGCGTGCGCCGGAGCAGGTGCAACCCGACAACGGCGAGATCCTGGTACGGCGTGATCCGGAGGGGATGGGCCGGCTCAAGATCACCAACGGTACGACGAAGGACGTCGCGATCTCGATCATCAGCGACGGCAAGCCACCGGGTGCGCCACAGGTGATGGTGTACCTGCGGGCGACGCAGTCCGCGACCGTCAACCGGATCGGCGGCGCGTACCGCCTCTACTTCAAGAGCGGCACGGACTGGGACGCGGAGCGCCGCAAGTTCCGTTCGGACTGCTCGTTCAAGAAGTTCGACCAGACCTTCGGCAAGAACCAGGCCTGGCAGATCAACCTGCAACCCCGCCCAGGCGGCAACGCCGCCACCACCGAGGTCGAGGCGTACTAGAGGCCGAGCTTGTCGAGCAGGCCGCCGATGATGCCGCCGAGGAGTCCGGGGTCGTCCGGGTCGTCGGGCGGCGGCGGTGGCGGGGTCGGGGTGGTGGTTGGCGGCGCGGTGGTGGTCGGCTTCGTGGGGGGCGCGGTCGGAGTGGTCGACGCGGTCGGGCGGCTCGTCGGGCGGCTCGTCGGCGCGGTGGTCGCGTTGGTGGGGGGCGGCGCGGTCGGGACCGTCGGAGGTCGCTTGGTCGCGGGCGGGGCCGTGGGTTCGGTGGTCTCGACGACCTGCGGCGTCGCCGTCCCGGGGACGAGCGTCGGGTACGGCGTACTGGCGACGCCGACCGGAACCTGCGTCTCTCCCGGCTTGGTTGCTGTCGGCAACGGCGTCGCAACGGCACTGGGTGTCACCGAGGGGGTGGCGGCCGGCGCCGGGGTGGTCCGGGGCGGGAGTCCAGGGATGTTCTGCGTCGGCTCGCCGGGCTGCGGGCCGGCGATCGGCGCGGCCGGCTTCGGTCCGCCGCCGGGCAGTGGCAGGAACCCGGCGCCGATCCGCGGGCCGCCGAGAAGGGCGATGAAGACCAGCACGAGGTAGCCGAGCACCAGGACACCGGCGCCGGCGGCAGCCTGGCGACGACGCCGCGGTTTCTGCCAGGGCGGGCGGCGGGAAGCCGTGACAGACATCGGATTCACAAGACTCGGAGAGTATCGGTTGATGAGTCGTTTCAAACAGCCCTTGGAAGAAATTCCACGTCAAACAGAAACGTTTCGGGAATTCTGTGCCACTTACGCAGCCGTAGGAATGCAGTGCGTTAGCTGATCAGTCAGAGCAAGGCCTGGAGGCCGATCACGGACAACAGTCGGAGTTTCTCGGCGGCCTCGGTGTTCGGGGCGGCGGTGTAGACGACGATGCGCAGGTCGCTGCCCGGGACCGCGAGCACGTCACAGTCGATGTCGAAGGTGCCGACCTCCGGGTGCCGGATCGTCTTCCGCTCACTCTGGTGGAAGCCGACCAGCGGCTGGTCCCACAGTTGCGCGAAGTCGACGTACCCGGCGCGAAGTTCCTCGATCAACGCCCGGAGGTCCGCGTCACGGGGGTACCGGGAGAGGGACGCACGCAGGTCGGTGACCATCGCGTTCCGGAAGTTCTGCTGCTGCTCCGGCGTCATGACGATGCGGTCGCCCGGCTCCACGAAATGCTTGTAGATGATGTTCCGCCGCCGCCCGTGCGACTGCGAGGGGTCGCCGATCAGCGCCGCGAACAGCGGGTTCCAGGTGATCATCGTCCAGGCGGCGTCACAGACGCACAGTGGCGCGCCCTCCAGTTGGTCCACGATCCGCTGCACACCTGGCGGGATGTACGCCGACACTTGTCCGGGCGACGGCTCGACCTCGCCGGCGAGCACGAACAGATGGTTGCGCTCGGCATCGGACAACCGGAGCGCGCGGGCCAGCGCGGTCAGTACCTGGGCCGACGGTGAGTCCGACCTGCCCTGCTCCAGCCGGACGATGTAGTCGACCGACAGCCCGGCGAGGTGCGCCAGCTCCTCGCGCCGCAGCCCCGGCGCCCGCCGCTTCCCACCGCAAGGCAGCCCGACCTCCGAAGGCGTGACCCGATCACGCCACGCGTGCAACGTCCTGCCGAGCTCGCCCATGTCCTCCAGTATTCCGGGCGGGACGCATTTCAGCCTGGTACTGCCATTCCCAGGGTGACTAGCATTCGATGACGTTGACGGCCAGGCCGCCGCGGGACGTCTCCTTGTACTTGATCTTCATGTCGGCGCCGGTCTCGCGCATGGTCTTGATGACCTTGTCGAGGGTGACCACGTGGACGCCGTCACCGTGCATCGCCATCCGGCTCGCGTTGATCGCCTTCACCGACGCCATCGCGTTCCGCTCGATGCACGGGATCTGCACCAGCCCGCCGACCGGGTCGCAGGTCAGGCCGAGGTTGTGCTCCATCGCGATCTCGGCGGCGTTCTCGACCTGTTCCGGCGTACCGCCGAGCACCTCGCACAGCCCGGCGGCGGCCATCGAGCAGGCCGACCCGACCTCGCCCTGGCAGCCGACCTCGGCACCGGAGATCGACGCGTTCTCCTTGTAGAGCACGCCGATCGCTGCGGCGGCCAGTAGGAACCGGACCACGCCGTCCTCGGTCGCCCCTGGCACGAAGCGCCGGTAGTAGTGCAGTACGGCGGGAATGATGCCGGCGGCACCATTCGTCGGGGCGGTGACGATCCGGCCGCCGGACGCGTTCTGCTCGTTGACCGCGAGCGCGAACAGGTTGACCCAGTCCATCACCTTGAGGGGATCGACCGACCACGGGTCCTGGCTGAGCTTCTTGTGCAGGGCGTGGGCCCGGCGCGGCACCTTGAGGCCGCCGGGCAGGATGCCCTCGGTCTCGCAGCCCTCGCGGACGCAGTCCTGCATCACCTGCCAGATGTGCAGCAGCCCGTCCCGGACCTCGTCCTCGGTCCGCCAGGCGAGCTCGTTCGCGAGCATCACCTCGCCGATCGACAGCTGCGACTCGCGACACCGCTCGAGCAGCTCCGCGCCGGTGGTGAACGGGTACTTCAGCGGGGTCGTGTCCGGCACGATCCGGTCCCCCGCGGCGGCGGTCTCGTCGACGACGAATCCGCCGCCGACCGAGTAGTAGGTGCGCTCCCGCAGTACCGCGTTGTCCGCGTCGCGGGCGACGAACATCATCCCGTTCGGGTGGTACGGGAGCGCCTTGCGGCGGTGCATGAGCAGGTCGGTGTTCTCGTCGAAGGCGATCTCGTGGGTGCCGGCCAGCAGGATGCGGCCGCGTTCGCGGATCGTCTCGACACGGGCGTCGACCGAGTGCGTGACAACGGTCTCCGGGTCAGCGCCCTCGAGGCCGAGCAGGACGGCCTTGTTGCTGCCGTGCCCGTGCCCGGTGGCGCCGAGCGAGCCGAAGAGCTGGGCCTCGACGGTCGTCGTCGCGGCCAGCAGGCCGTCGTCGGCGAGGCCGAGTGCGAAGGTGCGGGCGGCGCGCATCGGTCCCACGGTGTGGGAGCTCGACGGGCCGATCCCGATACTGAACAGGTCGAAGACACTGATCGCCATCGTGTGGAGGTTCCTTCCGGTCGTCGTTGACCGTTTGGTGTCCTCCCCGCTCTGTCAGGCGGATGCCTTCCAGAGGTGCCTCGCCCGCGCGGTGAAGGTGCCTGAGAGATTCTTGGGGAGAGTTGCTCCTACGGCGCCCGGTTCGTGTCCGGGTCTCTCCCGCACGGGTTCATGCGGCTGTTGAATTCACTGACGTTGTGGACGGTACGGCGGTCTCCGGGCCGGCGTCAATCCGGCCCGTGCGGACTGCCCAGATCTCGAAGAACCAGGTGAACAGCGGGGGAATGCTGGCTGCCAGCGCGGCCAACGTGACCGGCCAGGACCACCGCAACGGGCCGCGCACGGCCAGCACGGTGACCACGTAGGCGATGAAGATGCCGCCGTGGATCGGGCCGAAGATCTTGACCCCGATCTCGTTGTCGGACAGCACGTACTTGAACAGCATCCCGATCAGCAGTCCGGTCCACGAGATCGCCTCGGCGATCGCCACCGTCCGGAACCACGCCGCATGTTTGGTACTCATCAAGGCCCGACCCTAACAAGTCCCCCAAGCCGTGCTCCGGGTCGCACGGGGGCGGCTCCCTGATGCCTGCAGCAAGCGATTGCCGAAGGATCGGCGGCATGACGTTCACCCAGCGCGCCGTCACCGGCGCCGTACTGCTCGGCGTCGCGGCCGCCGGGCTGACCACGCTCCCAACAGCAACAGCAACAGCAACAGCAACCACGAACCGGGTGCAGTGGACCGACTGCAAACCCGAGGGCAAGGACGACCCGACCGAGGTTCTCGGCTCGCAGTGCGCGACGCTCCGGTTGCCGATCGACTGGCGCGATCCCGGCGGTCCCACCTTCGACCTCGCGATCGCCCGCCGTACGGCGAAGGTGCCGAGCGAACGCGTCGGCGTCCTCGTGTTCGGACCAGGCGGTCCTGGCGACTCGGGAGTCGACCGGATCAAGACCGGGATCGACCGGTTCAGCACGGACGTGCAGGACCGCTTCGACATCGTCAGCTTCGACCCGCGCGGTGTGGCGCGCAGCAACCCGGTGCGCTGCTCGGCCGAGCTCCTCAACAAGCAGCCGTCGCCGATCATCAAGAGCGCGGCCGAGTTCACCTCCACGATCACCTACAACCGGCAGCTGGCCACGGACTGCCGGGAGCACACCGGGCCGCTGTACGACCACATCGACACCTGGCAGACGGTGCGCGACGTCGACGCGGTACGGCGAGCGCTCGGCGAGTCCACGATCTCCTTCCACGGCAGCTCGTACGGGACGCTGCTCGGAGCGCAGTACGCCGAGACGTATCCGAACCGGGTCCGCGCGATGGTGCTCGAGAGCGTGAGCGACCACAGCTCGTCCACGACACGGGACTTCCTCGACGATCAGGCGGCCGCGGTACAGGACTCGTTCGACGAGTTCGTGAAGTGGTGCGACGCCACGACGACCTGTGCACTGCACGGTCGCGACATCCACGCTCTCTGGGCGGATCTGCTCGCGAAGTCGCCTGACCCGTTCACGCTGAGCTTCGCCGTGTTCCGGGCGCTCTACCAACCGCAGTGGTCCGCGCTGGCCGAGATGCTGAAGGCGGGCGGCACTCCCCCGAAGCAGGTGCAGACGGGAGTCGCGCCGTACCCGCTGGCGGTGTTCTGTCAGGACTGGAATCTGCCTGTGCGCAGCTACCGCGAGTACGCCGGACATCTCCAGCGGCTCGCACGGAACAACCAGGACCTGCGCTACCCCGGTCAGCTGATGGCTGTGTCCATCTGCCTCGGCTCACCGCCCGCGAACAACCCGCAGCACCAGCTGAAGGTCCGTGGGCTCAAGACGCCTGTGCTGCTCGCCAACGCGATCCACGACCCGGCCACCGGCTACATGTGGGCGCAGAGCGTGGAGCGTCAGCTCGGACGGTACGGCGTACTGCTGACGTACGAGGGCTGGGGACACGGGAGCTACACGAAGAGCCCGTGCATGAAGAGCACGATCGACAACTACCTGATCGCACGGGACGTACCGAAGCGCGGCAGCAGCTGTGCCGCCGTACAACCCGCCGGGTGACGGGTCAGACCGGTACGCCGGTCACTTCGAGCACCCGGTCGAGCTGATCACCCCGAACCAGCCGGCCAGACATCAGCCGGAGCTCGGCGCAGGCGCTCTCCAGCGCCTGCGTCTGGGTCCGGCAGTTGTCGACGAACCAGAACGGATCGTCCGGTTGCGGATCGTCGGCGTCGTCGATGTCGGCGTACCAGTGCCGGCTTCCGCAGTACATGACTCGCACTCGTAGGTTCATGCTGACTACTCCCCGTACCCGGGACCCTGGGTCCCCCCTGGACCCAGTCCGGGGCCGACTCGGCTGGCGCGGGCTCCGCGGCCCCCCACTGCCACGCGCCGAGCCGAGTTCGACCCTCCCCCGACCTGTACATCGTCGGGGAGCGACGAACGTTACTGTTCGTGACTGGTAATTTTGATTACCGCCCGCTGAGGTGGGACTTGGTCCACTGCTCGAGGCCGTCGGTGGTGATCGGGAGGTCCTCGGTGAGGATCTCCAGCCGGTCCTCGTGGACGACGACGTTGTCCTCGATCCGGATGCCGATACCGCGCAGCTCCGGCGGGACGGTCTCGTCGTTCGGGTGGAAGTACAGCCCCGGCTCGACCGCGAGCGCCATACCGGCCTCGATGGTGCCGGCGAAGTACGCCTCCGGCCGGGACGCGTCGCAGTCGTGCACGTCGAGGCCGATGTAGTGACCGGTCCCGCAGACGATGTACCGGCGGTGCTGCTGCCCGTCCGGGCCGAGCAGCTCGTCGAGCGAGACGTCGAGCACACCCCAGTCCCGCAGTCCTTCGGCCAGCACCCGCAGCGCTTCGTACTGGAAGGCGCGGTACGGCGCTCCCACCTTGACCGCCTCCAGCGAGGCGAGCTGTGCCTTGTGCACCAGGTCGTGCACCTGCCGCTGCGCCGCGGAGTACTCGCCGCTGGCCGGGAAGGTACGGGTCACGTCGGCGGTGTAGAGCGTGCGGGTCTCGACGCCGGCGTCCAGCAGGATCACGTCGCCCTCGTTCACGGCGCCGTCGTTGCGGACCCAGTGCAGCACCGGCGCGTGGTTGCCAGCAGCAACGATCGACGCGTACCCGACACCGTTGCCCGCGGTCCGCGCGCGCCGGTCGAAGGTGCCCTGCAGCCAGCGCTCGCCGCCGCCGCGGATCGCCTCCGGCAGCTCCCGCGCCACGTCGCCGAACGCGAGCACGCTCGCCGCGACGGCTTCACGCAGCTGGTCGAGCTCCCAGTCGTCCTTGATCCGGCGCAGCTCGGCGAGCGTCTGCCGCAGCGCGTTGCCGTCGGTGGGCGACGTCCGTACCAAGGCGTCCAGCATCGGCTCGACACCGGGCACCGACAGCATGAACGGGACCGCGCCCCGGACCGCCGCGGGCAGCTCCTCGATCGGGCGGCAGGCGATCTGCAGCGCGTCCGACCAATCCTTCAGCCCCGGCACCGGGCCGATCCACAGCTCGCCGTCGCGGGCGTTCGAGAAGAAGTCCGCCTCGTCCGGCCCGGCCGTCTCGCGAAGGTAGAGCGTCGCGTCGCCGTCCGCCGAGATGACCAGGACGGAGCCCTCGGCCTGGCAACCGGTCAGCCAGACGAAGTCGCTGTCGGCGCGGAACTGGTAGTCGGTGTCGTTCGACCGGACCGGCGCACGACCGGCCGCGAGCGCGATCCGGCGTCCCGGCAGCGCGGCGGCGAGCTTGCGCCGATGCTCCGCAGCGGCCTCGGCGAGCCCTTCCGGCACCGACACCGAGCGGTCGACCGGCCCCCAGCCACGCGAGACGAACTCCCGGAATCCCTTGGCGTCGATAGGACGGTAGGACTTCGGCGTCTGGTCGGTCCGGGCGTCATCGGTCATGAGCTGAGCTCCCCTTTGCAGCTGACGTTGTCAACTCATCAACTCAGGTTGTCCTGGGCGCGCGCAAGCCCTTATCTCGGAACGCCGCGAGGATGCCCTGTTCAGAGTCGAGCAGGTATTGGTGCAGGTCGGCAGCGGCCTGCTCGTACTTGCGGGCCTCGAGCAGCTCGAACAGCCCGCGGTTGCGCGCGATGTACGGCTCGTGCAGCTCGCGCGGAGTCGCGATCACATGGAAGAGGAGTCGCAGCTCTGCGAGCAGCCGGCCGGTCATCGCGTCCATCCGTGCGCTGTCGGCGAGCCCGATCAGGTGCTGGTGGAAGCGCATGTTCGCCGTACCGACAGCCGGCCAGCGGTCGGCGCTCGCGGCGGCCTCGGCAGCTTCGACATCGTCGTGCAGGGGGTCGAGCCGGCCGGCCGGGAGCTCCGGATCACGGTCCGCCAGACCGCGTACGACGTCCACTTCGAGGACGCGCCGCAGCCGGTACAGGTCGATCACGTCGTGCTCGTCCAGCTCCGGCACGAAGACGCCCCGGTGCAGCTTGTAGACGAGCAGACCCTCGTGAGTCAGCAGCCGGAAGGCCTCGCGCAGTGTGTTCCGACTGACCTCCAGGACCTCGGTCAGCTCGACCTCGGAGAGCTGCGCGCCGGGCGGCAACGCGCCTTCGGTGATACTGCGGCGCAGGATGTCCGCGGCGCGCTCGGCCGAACTGCTCCGGTCCAGTCGCGCGACGTCGGCCGCGACGGTCCGCAGCCACGCCTGTCGCCCAACGTCCGATCCAGTGTCCTCGGCCCCACCCGTACTCATGTCCGCATCATCTCAGCTGGGCAGGAAAAGTGGAACAAGCCTCTTGCAGGATTGTTCAACAATCCCTACGCTCGGGGCCAGGAGGTGGCACATGGACCTCAACGCGGACATGGGTGAAGGATTCGGCTCCTGGTCGATGGGCGACGACTCGGCGCTGCTCGATGTCGTCACCAGTGCGAACGTGGCCTGCGGCTTCCACGCCGGCGACCCGTCGATCATGCGCCGGGTGACGGCCGAGGCGGTCGAGCGCGGCGTCGCGATCGGTGCGCATGTCGGGTACGCCGACAAGGCCGGCTTCGGGCGCCGGTTCGTGGACATCGAGCCCGCCGCGCTGCGCGACGAGGTGGTGTACCAGATCGGCGCGTTGGACGCCTTCGCCCGGATCGCGGGCGATCGGGTCAGGTACGTGAAGCCGCACGGGGCGCTGTACAACACGATCGGCCACCACAAGGAGCAGGCCGCCGCGGTCGTCGCGGCTGTCGCGGAGTACGACAAGACCCTTCCGGTGCTGGGGCTCCCTGGCTCGGAGTGGCTCCGGCTCGCGGCCGAGGCCGGTCTGACCGCGGTGCATGAGGCCTTTGCGGACCGCGCGTACACGCCGGAAGGCACGTTGGTGTCCCGGCGCGACGCCGGTTCGGTGCTGCATGACGCGGACGAGATCGCGTCCCGCTGTACGGCGATGGCGACCGGGCAGCCGATCCGCGACATCGCGGGTGGCTCGCTGCTGGTCGACGCGGCGTCGATCTGTGTGCACGGCGACACTCCGGGAGCTGTGGAGATCGCCCGCCGGGTGCGTGGCGCGGTGGAGGGAGCGGGCGTGACCTTGCGCCCGTTCACCGGCTGATGCGACTTCTCCCCTCGGGTGATCGGGCGTTGCTGGTCGAGCTCGACGATCTCGACGAGGTGCTCGGGTACTACACGGCGCTGACCGCGGATCCGCCGGCGGACGTCGTCGACGTCGTACCGGCCGCGCGCACCGTGCTGGTCACGACGTCGGGCAGTCTCGACGTACTGTCTCGAGCTCTGCGCGCGGTGACCCCGATCGCCGGGGCGCAGACGTCGGGCGACCTGATCGAGATCCCGGTCGTCTACGACGGCGAGGATCTGCCGGACGTGGCGCAGCTGCTCGGATGCACGGCGGCCGAGGTGGTCGCCCGTCATACGGGGGACGAGTGGACGGTGGCGTTCTGCGGGTTCGCGCCCGGGTTCGGGTACCTGACGTCGGCCGGCTCGTGGGACATCCCGCGGCGGGAGTCGCCGCGGACGAAGGTGCCGACGGGCGCCGTCGCGCTTGCGGGAGAATTCAGCGGCGTGTATCCCCGTGAGTCACCGGGCGGGTGGCAGTTGATCGGCCGTACCTCGGTGCGGATCTTCGACTCCTCCCGGGAACCCGCCGCGCTGTTCCACCCCGGGCGCCGGGTCCGGTTCGTCGACGCGGGTCGTGGATGAGCAGCCTGACCGTTCTCGAACCGGGGCCCTTGGCAACGATCCAGGACCGGGGACGATCCGGCCAGGCGGCGCTCGGCGTACCGGCGTCGGGTGCTTGCGACCGGTCCGCCTACGCACTTGCCAACCGGCTGGTCGGCAATCCTGACGGTGCGGCCGCGATCGAGGTGACGTACGGCGGTCTGGTGGTGCACGCCGACACCGATCTCGTGATCGCGATCACCGGAGCGCCGTGCACCGGCGTACCGCTCAATGCGCCGACCACGCTGCGCGCGGGTCAGGTCTTGCGTCTTGGCGCACCGTCGAGCGGACTGCGGACGTACGTCGCCGTCCGCGGCGGCATCGACGTACCCGCAGTGCTCGGCTCCCGCTCCACTGACTTGTTGTCCGGTCTCGGGCCGGCGCCGCTCGTCGCGAATCAGACGCTGCCGGTCGGCTCGTCGGTCGAACCGATGCCCGGCGTGGACCTCGCTCCCGTCGCGCATCCGGCCGACGGGACGGTCGTACTGCGGGTTACGCCGGGACCGCGACGCGACTGGTTCACCGACGCGGGATGGGCGTCGCTCGTGTCGCAGCTTTATCAGGTGAGCAGCAACAGCAACCGCGTCGGCGTACGGCTCGACGGGGAGCCGCTCGAACGCGCCTGCACCGGCGAACTCGCCAGCGAAGGCATGACGAGCGGCGCCATCCAGATCCCGCCGTCCGGTACGCCGGTCATCTTCCTCGCGGACCATCCAGTCACCGGCGGGTATCCGGTCATCGCGTACATCGCCTCGGCGGACCTGGACGCGTGTGCCCAGGTCCGCCCCGGCCAACCGGTGCGGCTGCTCAGTTCGTAGTCCGCCTGCGCATCTCGTCGGCGAACGTGTCCTGGGCGATGCGCATCTTGGCGGCCTCTTCGGGGTCCCCGAACAGGGCCGGGATGGTGCTCGGGTCGACGTCGTCGACGTGGGTCTGCAGCCACCAGATGTTGCCCAGCGGGTCCCTCACCCGGCCGCCGCGGTCGCCGGTGATCCCGGAGGACATCAACTCGGTCACCACGGTCGCACCGGCATCGATCGCCCGCTGGTAGGTCCGCTCGACGTCGTCGACGTACACGCTCAGGAAGCTCGGGGTGTCCGGCCACTCCGGAGCCGCGTCGAACGTCATCAGGACCGATCCGCCGACGGTGATCTCGGCGTGCCCGACCGTGCCGTCCTGGTTCGGGAACCGTCCGCTCGTGCGGACCTCGAAGGTCTGCTCGACGAATTCCAAGAACTTGTCGGCACCCTTCACCACGACGTACGGCGTGATCGTCGACTTACCGCCTGGGATCTGCTCTGTTGTCATTCCTCCAGTCTGGACGAGGTAGCGGACAGGTTCTGTCCTATACGCTTTTGAACCGGCGAAGGTACTCCGTTGGCGTCGCGCCGAGGTGACGGGCGAACGCACGGCGCAGGGTCTCGTCGCTGCCGAGCCCGCTGAGACGGGCGGCCGCGGTGATGCTGTGCCCGTCGAGCAGGAGCTGCTGCGCACGGTCCAGCCGCACGCGTTCGACCCAGCGGCCAGGCGTGGTGCGGAACTCGCTCTGGAACAAGCGGGTCAGGTGACGCGGGCTGACCGCGGCCGCGGCGGCAAGGTTCGGCAGCGTGTGGTCGCCGGCGGGATCTGCAACGACTGTGTCGGCGATCGTGCGCATCAGCTCGCTCCGTGCCGGCGGAGTCGCCATCGCGGTCGAGAACTGCGACTGCCCTCCCGGGCGCTGCATGAACACCACGAGCTCACGCGCCACCGCTCTGGCCGTGTCGGCGCCGTGGTCCGCTTCGACCAGGGCGAGCGTGAGGTCAATGCCGGCACTGATCCCGGCCGAGGTCACGTACCGCCCGTCGGTGATGTGCAGCGCATCCGGAACAACCTCGACCTTCGGGTACTGCCGAGCCATCGCCGCCGCATGCCGCCAGTGCGTCGTCGCCCGCCGCCCGTCCAGCAGACCGAGAGCGGCCAGCACGAACGCCCCACTACAGACCGACGCGACCCTTCCGGCCTTCGCCGCCAGTGCCGCCGTTACGTCCAGCACCGCGCTCGGCACCTCATCCACGAGGTGATCGGCTCCAGCCACGACAGCTGTGTCAATCACCCCGGCTTCTTTCGGAGTGATCGTCCCGGCCAGCATCAACCCCGACGCAGCAGTCACCTGGCCACCCACCGCAGACACGAGCATCGTCTCGTACTGCCCGTTCCCCACCTGGTTCGCCTGGTGGAGCACCTCGAGCGGCCCGGTGACGTCGAGCAGCGTCACGCCGTCGTACACGACGAACGCGACCCGGCGGCGTGTCCGAATCTGTGGTTCATGTGGCGATAAGGACATGGCACCAGCGTAGCGATTCCCGCGAACCTGGAACCACTGAGCCCAGCGTTGCCACTGTGAAAGGACCACCATGACCGAGGAGATCGCCGGCATCCGGATCCCCGACAGCACGCTCGCCCGGGACGCGACCGAACTCGTCCGCGAGGCCGCGTCATCGCTGCTCTTCGACCACTCCCGGCGCGTGTACCTGTTCGGATCGCTCCGCGGCCAGGAACAGGGCCTCGAGTTCGACCCCGAACTGCTGTACGTCGGCGCGATGTTCCACGACCTCGGTCTGACCGAGCGCTACCGCCGTCCCGACCAGCGCTTCGAGATCGACGGCGCCGACGAGGCCCGCCGGTTCCTCCAGCGGCACGGCATCACCGGCGACGCCGCCGACCGCGTGTGGACGGCAATCGCCCTGCACACCACCCCGGAGATCCCGCTGCACCTGCCCGCCGAGATCGCCCTCGTCACCCGCGGCGTCGAACTCGACGTCCTCGGCCTCGGGTACGACGCCATCACCGAGGCGCAACGCAACGCCGTCATCGACGCCCACCCGCGCCCCGACTTCAAGAACCGCATCCTCGAGGCGTTCGCCGAAGGCATCCAGGACCGCCCGGCGACCACCTTCGGCAACGTCAAGGCGGACGTTCTGGAACACTTCGTGCCCGGCTTCCACCGCACGGATTTCGTGGACGTCATCAAGAACTCCTCCTGGCCCGAGTAGCCCGGGGGTTCCTTGTCCAGGAGGCCGGGGACGGGCCAGGATGGGCGGTATGACGGAGAGTTCTGGAACGCCAGGCATCGACAGCACAGTTCCCCCGAGCGGCACCGGATGCGTTGAGTGTCTGCAGGTCGACGGCTGGTGGTTCCACCTCCGCCGGTGCGCGCAGTGCGGTCACATCGGCTGCTGCGACTCCTCCCCCGCCCAGCACGCGTCCGGTCACGCCGACAAGACCGGCCACCAGATCGTCCGCAGCTTCGAGCCCGGCGAGGACTGGTTCTGGCACTACGGCGAGTCCCAGTACTACGACGGCCCCACCCTCGCCCCGCCGATCTCCCGCCCCGAAACCCAGCCGGTCCCCGGCGGCAACGTCCCCACCAACTGGCAATCCCAACTCCACCGCTGACCCGCGCGAGCTGGGCCTAGAGGACGAAGCCGGTAGGGAACGGGTCGTCGGGGTCGAGGAGGTAGTTGGCGGTGCCGGTGATCCAGGCTCGGCCGGTGACTGTGGGGACTACGGCGGGGTGCGGACCGACGGTGGTTTCTTCGATCAGGCGGCCGGTGAAGCGGGTGCCGATGAAGGACTCGTTGACGAAGTCGGTGTCGAGGGCGAGCTCGCCGCGGGCGTGGAGCTGAGCCATCCGGGCCGACGTACCGGTGCCGCACGGCGAACGGTCGAACCAGCCGGGGTGGATCGCCATCGCGTTCCGCGAGTCGGCGCCGTCGAGACCGGGCGCGGTGAACTGCACGTGCTTACAGCCGTTGATCCCGGGATCGAGCGGATGCACCGGACGGTCGGTGGCGTTGATCGCGTCCATGATGTCCAGCCCGGCCTTCAGGATGCGGTCCTTCTCGGCCCGGTCGAACGGGATCCCGAGCTGCTCCAGCGGCAGGATCGCGTAGAAGTTCCCGCCGTACGCCATGTCATAGGTGACGCGCCCCAGCCCGGGCACCTCGACCGACGCGTCCAGAGCATGCGAGTACGACGGAACGTTGCGCAAGGTCACGTGCTCGGCGCGACCGTTGCTCACGGCAACGTCCACGACGACGAGGCCGGCGGGCGTGTCGAGCCGGACCTCGGTCACCGGCTCCGTCACCTCGACCATGCCGGACTCGACCAGCACGGTCGCGACCCCGATCGTGCCGTGCCCACACATCGGCAGCAGTCCGGAGACCTCGATGTACAGCACGCCCCAGTCCGCGTCGGCCCGCGTCGGCGGTTGCAGGATCGCGCCGCTCATCGCGGCATGGCCGCGCGGCTCGTTCATCAGGAACAACCGCAGGTCGTCCAGGTGCTTGATGAAGTACTCGCGCCGCTCGGCCATCGTCGCACCGGGGACCACGCCGACCCCGCCGGTGACGACGCGGGTCGGCATGCCCTCGGTGTGCGAGTCGATCGCGGTGATGGTCCGGACGGACCTCATCCCTGCGCTCCACCGCTCAGGGATTCCACTGCCTTCTTCATGTCCTGCTCCAACTGCGCGACGTGCTCGGGAACCAGCGGCCCGCGCGGCGGTCGGCACGGTCCACCGAACCGGCCGACGTAGTCCATGCCGTACTTGATCGCCTGGACGAACTCGGTGCGCGAATCCCACCGGAACGCGGCGACCAGCGGCTCGTACAACGCGCGGGCCTCCTCCAGCTTGCCCTGCGTGGCGAGCTCGAACAACTGAACGGATTCCTTCGGGAACACGTTCGGGAAGCCGGCGAACCAGCCGGTCGCGCCCATCAGCAGCGCTTCGAGGGTCAGGTCGTCGGCGCCGGCGATCACGGCCAGGTCCGGCGCCAGCTCGCGGATCTCCAGGATCCGCCGGACGTCGCCGGAGAACTCCTTCACCGCGACGATGTTCTCGATCTGCGCGATCTCCGCGAGCAGGTCCGGGGTCAGGTCGACCTTGGTGTCGAGCGGGTTGTTGTAGACCATCACCGGCAGTCCGGCCTTCGCGACCTCGGTGAAGTGCGCGATCACCTCGCCCCGGTTCGCGCGGTACATCGTCGGCGGCAGGCAGAGAACACCGTCCGCACCGTCCTCGGCGGCCTTCTCCGCCCAGGCGCGGGCCTGGTGGGAACCGACCCCGTGGACGCCGATCACCACGACACCGTCGTCACCGACAGCCTCGATCGCGGTCTTCGCCACGGCGCGGCGCTCGTCGTCGGAGAGCGACGAGTACTCACCGAGAGACCCGTTCGGCCCGACGCCACGGCAGCCGTTGTCGACCAGCCAGCGGCAGTGCTCGGCGTACTTGTCCAGATCCGGGCGCAGTCCCGCCGGCGCCGACGCGTCCTCGGCGTACGGCAGCGCGGTCGCGACGATCACGCCGTCCAGCTTCTCGCTCATTGTTCCTCCATGGTGTCCAGCACGGTTTCTGGTGATTCCGCGACCTCGGCGTCCGCCAGATCCCGCAGCCTCACTGGTACGGCGATCGGTCGTTTCATGCTTGGTTCCGGTACGTCGCCCGGCGCGGCCAGCAGGGCTGCGACGGTGCGCGAACACACCCGCCCCTGGCACATCCCGAGCCCTGCGCGGCTGCTCAGCTTCATCGCCCGCCCGTCGTTCAGCCCGCGCTCCTGCGCTGCGGCTTCGACCTGTCCGCGGGTCACTTCCTCACAGCGGCAGACGAGCGTGTCCGCAGTACTCCAGCTCTTCCACCCGTCCCTCACGGGATAAGCCCGAGCCAAAGCCGCGGCAAACCGCCGCCCCCGCTCAACAGCCCCCCGAACACTGGCAGTCCCAGCCGCGTCTGACCCGGCGAGGGCGTGGTGGGCGGCGGTGGTGCCGGCGAGGGTGCCTTCTGCGGCGGAGAGGGCGGCGCCGCCGATGCCGGTGAGTTCGCCGGCCGCGAAGACGCCGGGGGTGCTCGTCTGCTGGTCAGCGTCGACGGCCACGGCCGGGCTGCCGTCGGGGCCGGTGGTGATCGTGCAGCCGGCCGAGACGGCGAGCTCCAGGTTCGCGGTGAAGCCGAAGCCGACACAGACGGCATCGACGTCCACCCGGCGTTCGCTGCCACGGATCGGACGCCAATCGCTGTCCAGGCGGGCGATCGTGGCAGCCTCGACGTGGTCGGTGCCGTGCGCGGCGATCACGGTCCACCCGTGGCGGAGCGGGATGCGATGGCGGGCGAGCAACGCGCCGTACCCGAAGGCCTCGCGGAGCTTGCTCGGGGCAACTAATGGATCGCTGGACCAGCCCTTGCGGACTGTCGTCAGCGAGTTGGCTTCGAGGAGCGCGACGACGTGGGCGCCGACGCCGACCAACGACTCGGCCACCGGGAGCAGGAACGGGCCCGTGCCGGCGACAAGTACGCGGTGACCGACGGCAATCCGCTGCCCCTTGGCGAGTGCCTGCGCGGCACCGGCGGTGTAGACGCCCGGAAGATCCCAACCAGGGAAGGGAAGGACGCGATCGTAGGCGCCGGCGGCCAGGACGACAGATTGTGCGTCGATGGCGAACGGTTGCCGGCCGCTGGCGTCTGCAGGCCCGGTCTGAGCCCAGAGCCGGAGACCTTCGATTGCCCACACCGAGGTGTCGGGCAGGTACGTGATCCGCGGATGGCTGACGAGTCGGTCCCGCTGCTCGGCGAACACCTTCCACTCGTGCTGCAGCCGATCCGGCCGCCGAGCAGCAAACTCCGCCGGCAACTGCCGGTTGTACTGCCCCCCGACAGCCCGCCCGTTGTCCACAACAAGCACCTCGGCCCCGGCATCCCCCGCCGCAACCGCAGCCGCAACCCCCGCCGGCCCGGCCCCCACCACCACAACCTCAAAACCCCTGCGCCCCTGCTCCGCCACGGTTGCCGCTGGGGAGGAGGTTGTGGGGAGGGCTGCGCCAGTCTGAGTTGTGATGGCGTCGCCGGGGGTGATGGTGCGTTGGCAGGCTCGGACATCGGGGAGGCCGTTGACTGTGACCAGACAGTCCTGGCAGGCGCCGATTCCGCAGAAGATCCCGCGGGGGCGGTCGTGTACGCGGGTGGTTCGCCAGGTGTCGCGCCCGTTGGCCAGTAGTACGGCGGCCACCGTCTGACCCGCGTGGGCCGCGACCGGACGCCCGTCGACGGTCACGTCCACGGCCGTCGGCGTACCGATCTCGGCCGGGTCACCGGACCGCGGGCGAAGGTATCCACTCATGCGGCGATCACCGCCGGACGGTCGACCCGGAACGGAGTTGGGTCAAGGTGCGGCGTGAGGCCCAGAAACTGTTCGGTGATGAGGCGACCGGTCGAAGGAGCCAGACCGATGCCCGCACCCTCATGTCCGGTCGCGTGCCACAGCCCGTGCACGCGCGGATCCGCACCGATCACCGGCAGGTGATCCGGTGCGTACGGGCGAAATCCGCCGTACGTCCGCATCACCGGCACGTCGCCGAGGAACGGGAACAGGCCGACAGCCTTCCGCGCGAGCTCCCGCAGCACCCGGACGCGCACCGCGTCGTCGAACCCGATCCGCTCCCGACTCGATCCGATCAGCACCGTCCCGGCCCGCGTCGACTCGACCACGGTGGACGTCTGCAGGTCGGCGTCCCCGCTGCCGACCGCGCCGACGTAGTCCGCGTCGTACACCTTGTGGCGCACGCACTCCGGCAGCGGCGCCGTCACGAGGATCATCCCGCGCCGGGGCAGCACCTCGATCGGCGCGCCGGCCGCCGCACTGAACGCGCCCGCCCACGGTCCGCACGCATTGAGCACCGCACCACAAGCGATGTCGCCATCCGATGTGTCCACGCCGACTACGCGACCCCGAGACTGCCGGATCCCGAGCGCGGTGACCCCCGATCTCACTTCGCCACCGCGCTCGCGAACCGCCGCCAGCAACGCCGTTGCTGCCAGCACCGGCTGTACCTGCGCGTCGTCCGGGTAATGCACGCCGATCGTCACCCTTGGCGTGACCAACGGCTCGAGCTCGAAGACCTCCGCGGGCGTGATCACCCGCGCGGTGACCCCGGCCGCGCGCTGCTTCGCCGCGAACGCGATCAGCGGCTCCGGGTCACCGGTCGCCACCACGACGCCACCCTTCGCCTCCCATTCCACGTCGGCGACCCACTCGGGCAGCCGGCCGCGGACGATCTCCCACTCGGCCCGGGACGCGACGGCGAGCTCCAGCTCCGGCCCCGGCTCCTTGTCCGACACCAGCACGTTGCCCTCGCCGGACGCCGTCGTCCCTGCTGCCGGACCGTCGCGGTCGATCACCAGCACCCGCACGCCGGCCGCCGACAGCGCCTCCGCGCACGCGGCCCCGACCATGCCCGCGCCGACTACCACCACGTCGGGTGTCGCGGACCGGTGCATGGCGGGCCTCCTCGGCAGGCGTTCGCTAAAATGAACGATACCGAGCGTACGCGTGCTCCGGGCGACCGGTCAATGCACTCAACCGGACCTCATCCGGACCTTTCCCGGAACTATCCCGGCAGGTGCGGCCCGCCGGCCGCCGTCGGGTACACGTCCGGCGGGTACTCGAGCAGCAGCACCGACCGTACCGGCCCGTCCACGGCCTCGTACGAGTGCGGCCCGGCGGCCCGGAACGCCAGGTAGTCGCCGGGTCCGAGCTCCTCGATCTGCCCGTGAGCGTTGATCCGCAGGCATCCCGACAGGACAATGTGGTGCTCGGTCCCCGGATGACCGTCGGACTGCTGGACCGCCTCCGGCCGGATCTCCTGGTTGTAGATCTCGAACAGCCCGCCCGGGTGCTCCAGCCGCCGCAGCATCCGCAGGTCGATCGCGTCGCCGGACAGTACGTCGACATCCGCGGACCGCACGAGCACCACGTCGGAGGCCGGTGAATCGGCCAGCAGCGCCGACACCGGTACACCGAGAGCGTTCGACAAACTGAACACTGTCTCGATCGTCGGGTTGCCCGCGCCGGACTCGAGCTGTGACAGCGTGCCCTTCGCGATCCCGGACCGCCGGGCGAGTTCGGACAGCGAGATGCCCTGTTCGTCCCGCCGCGCCCGCAGGTTCGTCCCGAGAAGTTTTCCCGCACCCATCGCCGTCACAGCCCGGAGCATGCCACATCGAGGCGGAGAGGGCGTCTGAGAACCCTGCGCCGTAGCGAGCAGGTGCTCGGCGGAGTGCCTCGGTGTGCTGGAGGGAAGGGTTCGATGCGGAGCATCGTTCCCTTTCCTCCAGTGCAGCGAGGTGCCCGCCGAGTGCCGCGCAGTAGGCGCAGGGTTCTCAGACGCCCTCTAAACTTCGGATCCGTTGTGCGCATCAACCTCATGAGAGGAATGGTGACGATGATCTACCCGAAGCTCCTGCGAGGCCTCCCGGCCCTCGTTCTGCCCTTGTCCCTGCTAGTTGCCCCGAGCTCTGCGACAGCCGCACCGACTGCGACCGCCTGCACGATGGACCTCGGTTCCGTGACCAGCCAAGGCGTCGTTCAATACCGCACCGTGACCGCCACCCAGCCCCTGTCCGTCTCCGCGGTCCAGCGGCAGGTCGAGGTCTTCGCCCCCGGCGAGGCCCGCCTGAGCACGATCTGGAACTGGAGCCGCAACCTGCCGTCGCTGGAGTCCGGCATCGTGGTCAAGAACACAGGTGTCATCGGACAGGCGTCGTACAACTCCAACACCGCCGAGCCGGCGGACCCGACGTTCACCCAGGTGAGCGCCGGCTGGGGCGCGTACTCGGCCATCGGCCTGTCGGTCGACGATGAGCGCCGTACGGCGCGGAACCAGTTCTACGGGCTCAGCAACGGGACGGTGCGCCGCTGGGTCATCAACTCGTTCGGCTGGACCCCGACCGGTCAGACCGGTGGCTTCAGCGCCGTGAAGACGTGGGCGTTGCTGGGCCAGTCCACGACGTACGACACGTTCCTGGCCACGACCCGTGGCGGCGCGCTGTTCACGGTCCGGCTGCCACTGACCAAGACGATGACGCCGGTCGTCAAGCAGGTCCGTTCGGGCACCTGGCAGGCGTTCGACTACCTGATCGCCCAGCGATGCGGCCAGGTGAGCACGCTCCTGACCGCGATCGACAAGGACACCGGCGCCGCGTACCTGTACGCGATGAGCCACGCGAACGGCCCGTCGACGGTCATCAAACTGCTGGGCAAGCTCCCCGGCACGTACACCGATCCGATCTACTTCCTCCGCACCAACGGCACCTATCTGCGCGGCGAGTGATCACGGGATGACGCGGCGCCTGCGCAGGTCGGCGAAGATGCCGTAGAACATCTGCTCGGTGTCGACGTACTCGTGGAAGCCGGCCCGGCGTGACTTCGAGGCATCGGCGAAGAAGTCGTAGTCCCACCCGAACACGAAGTCGGCGAACGGCCAGGACGACACCTCGGCGAACGACGTCGAGGTCAGGCCGTGGGACACCTGCAACTGCTTCCAGACCGGCTCCTTGTCCGCCATCACGTCCTGCAGTGACAGCTGCAGCGGCGGCGCGACCTCCAGGTCGAACCAGGCGCCGAGCTTGGGCCACATCTCGCTCCAGCGGAACAGGTCGCCGTTCGTGATGTTGAACGCCTGATTCGCGGCCGCCGGCGCGGTCGCCGCCCAGACCGTTGCCTTCGCCAACAATCCGGCGTCGGTCAGTTCGAGCAACGAGTGGTACGCGCCGGGCTTGCCGGGGAAGCGCAGCGGTACGCCGAGGTCCTTCGACAGCGACGCATAGACGGCGATCGCGACCGCAAGGTTCATCGGGTTGCCGAGCGCGGACCCGCCTACCACGGACGGGCGCAACGCCGACCACGTCCACGCCTTGCCCTGCTGACGTTCCTCCAGGAAACGCTGCTGATCGACATTGAACTCCGGCGGCAGATGCGGCGGATCGTCCTCCCGGGCCGGCGTCTTGAACGGCCCGAGATGGGCGCCGTACACCTTGTAGCCCTGCATCAGGCTGACGTGCCGCAGTCCGCGCGCGACCGGCTCGATCGCGTCGACGACGTTGACCAGCATCGCGAGGTTCGGCGCGACGAGCTCGGCCCAGGTCGGCCGGTCCTGGTACGCGACGTAGAAGACGTGCGTCACATCGGTGAGCCCGGACAGTTTGTCCCGGGTGTCGTCCGGGTCCAGCAGATCGACGGCCACCTGCCGTACCCGCCCAGGTACGTCGGTACCGCCGCGACGCGACAGCCCGATCACCCTCCAGTCGGGCAGCGACGCCAGATGCTCCACCAGATTCGTCCCGATCACGCCTCGGGAACCGACCACCAACGCAACGTTCTCCATACCCAACAGCCTTGCTGACCTGCGGAGATAAAACCAACGCATAGTTTTCACCGAAGCCATAAGCTGAAGACATGGCAACGCTTCGGCAGCTCGAGTACCTCGTCACCGTGGTCGACCACGGCTCGTTCACGAAGGCCGCCGAGCTCCTGCACGTCACCCAGCCCGCGCTCTCCCACCAGATCCGGACTCTCGAACGTTCGGCCGGTGGACCGTTGCTCGAGCGACTCCCCCGCAGCGTCCGCCTCACGCCGACGGGCCGCGCGATGCTCCCACATGCCCGCGCCGCCCTGGCCGACGCGGAACGGGCTCGCTGCGCCGCCCGGCAAGCCGCCGGACTCGAGGTCGGCGAGCTGCAGATCGCGACGCTCTACTCGATCACCTTGGGCGTGCTGCCGGCCGCGCTCCGCGAGTGGCGACGCACCCGCCCGAACGTCGGCATCCGCCTGTTCGAGCACCGGCACACCGACGAGCTCGTCGACGCGATGAACGCCGGCGAAGCCGACCTCGCCGTCGGCCCCGAGCCGCCGAACTGGCCCGGTATCACGCGTGCGCTCGGCACCGAAGAACTCGTCGTCGTGGTCGCCGCCGACGATCCCGCAGCGACCGGAGACACCGTCAAGCTGCAGGATCTCGCGGACCGCTCCTGGGTTCACTACGCACCAGGTCACGGCCTCGCCGACGTCCTCGACAACGCTTGCGCACAAGCCGGATTCGAGCCGCGCATCGCCGTACGGACCGAACAGACCGCCGCCGCGCCCGCGCTGGCCGCAGCAGGCCTCGGCCCCGCATTGGTCCCCGACAACATCCTGCCGAAGGACTTCGACGGCCACATCCTGCATCCGGAGCCCGCAGTACGCCGGATGCTCACGGCGTACACGCGCGGTGAACCAGATCCGCTCGCCGCCGCGTTCATCGACGTACTGTTTCGATCCGCGGGCATCCGGGCACGCGAAGGTGATGCCTGACAAAGAGTCGGACGCCACAGTCCTCCTGGCCGGTACGGCGAATCTCGCGATCGCGATCGCGAAGATCGTCGCCGGTCTGCTCTCCGGCTCGACCGCGCTGCTCGCCGAGGCGGCGCACTCCGTCGCCGACACGCTGAATCAGGCGTTCCTGCTGACCGCGCTGCATCGCAGCCGTAAGCCTGCCGATGCGCGGCATCCCTTCGGCTACGGGATGGAACGGTACTTCTGGTCGCTGCTCGCCGCGGTCAGCATCCTGGTGCTCGGCGCCGGCTTCTCGATCACGGAAGGCGTTCGCTCGATCCTCGACCCGCAGCCGATCGCGGCGCCGCAGGTGATCTACCCGGTGCTCGCGATCTCGTTCCTGTTCGAGGGATCGTCCTGGCTGCGCGCCATCGTCCAGTTGCGGCGAGAGGCCCGCGAGGCGGGCATATCGATCCGCAAGCAGCTGCGCCTCGCCGAACCAGCCGTCAAGACGGTCGCCTTCGAGGACTCGGCCGCGCTGATCGGCCTGCTGATCGCCGCGGTCGGGGTCACCATGGCCGTCGTCACCGGCGAGCACATCTGGGACGGTGCGGCATCGATCGCGATCGGCGTACTGCTGATGGTGGTCGCGTTCACGCTCGGCCGCGACAACAAGGCGATGCTGATCGGGCGTGCGCTGCCGGCCGAGACCCGGCGCGGGCTCCGCGAGCTGATCGGCGGCACGCCGGGTATCGACGCAGTCGTCGAGCTGCTCACGTTGCAGTTGGCGCCGGACCAGGTCCTGGTGGTCGCGACCGTCGACCTGGACGACTCCGAGACCACCGGCGCCGCCGTCGAGCAGCTGGCCGAGCAGATCGACAGGGACGTGCGCGAGGCGTTCCCGATGGTGCGCCACCTCTATCTCGACCCGACCCCCGCGGACGTGCGTCAGCGTTCGTCGTGACCCCAGTTGGCGACGATGACGGCGATCGGCGGCAGTACGGCGGCGACTGCGCTCATCCCGACGGCTGCCGGGATCGAGAACAGGCGTACGACGAACCACGCCAGGATGATCAGCGTCAGGCAGCTGCCCATCAACAGGACGTAGAGCTTGCGATTGTCGTACCGGCGGGCCATGTCAGACCGTCAGCGGGAGCTTCCCCAGCGCGGTGACCAGCGGGGACAGCTCAGGTAGCTCGGCGGCATGCTCCAACGCAGACGTCAGTACGGCGTCGTGGGTCGGCTGGGCCTGGTCGAGCAGCTCGCGGCCGGCCTCGGTGACCTCTGTGTAGATGCCACGCCGGTCCGTCGGGCACAGGTACCGCTGCAGCAGCTTGCGGTCCTCCAGCCGGTTCACCAGGCGGGTGGTAGCGGACTGGCTGAGCACCACCGCGTTCGACAGCTGGTTCATCCGCAGGTGGTAGTCGTCCTGCCGCGCCAGCACGTCCAGCACGCTGTACTCACTCACCGACAGCCCGTGCTGCTTCTGCAGCGCGCGCTCCAGCTCGTCCTCGATCCGGGCGTGCAGCGCCGCCAGGGTCCGCCACCCCTGCGCCCGCGCCTCCGCGGCGCCATCCGGTAGTCCCACGACACCTCCACTTGAACTTCATGCTTGCATGCGCAATCATAGCGCTTGTGCAATAGCCCGCGTATGCAACTATCGCGCACGCCGGTAACAGTCATAAGACTACATTCGAGGGAGAGAAGAACCCATGCCCGCGGCCTTGCTCGCGCTCGCTATCGGAGCGTTCGGGATCGGGACTACCGAATTCGTCATCATGGGGCTGCTGCCCGAGGTCGCCACCGACTTCGGCATCAGCATCCCGTCCGCCGGACTGCTCATCTCCGGCTACGCGCTCGGCGTGGTGGTCGGCGCCCCGCTGCTCACCGCGATCGGCTCCAAGGTCTCCCGCAAGACCGTGCTGATCGCGCTGATGGGCGTCTTCATCGCCGGCAACCTGGTCTCCGCGGTCGCCCCGTCGTACGGCGTTCTGATGACCGGGCGGATCGTGGCGGCGCTGTCCCACGGCGCGTTCTTCGGCGTCGGGTCCGTGGTCGCGGCGTCGTTGGTCCCGAAGGCGAAGCAGGCGAGCGCGATCGCGCTGATGTTCACCGGGCTGACGGTCGCCAACGTGCTCGGCGTACCGGGTGGGACCGCGCTCGGCCAGCAGTTCGGCTGGCGGTCGACGTTCTGGGCGGTGACTGCGCTCGGTGTGATCGGGCTGCTCGGCATCGTGTTCCTGGTGCCGCGGCAGGACACTACGGAAGGTCCTGGGCTGCGTAGCGAGTTGGCGGTGTTCAAGAACCTGCAGGTATGGCTCGCGTTGGCGATGACCGCACTGGGCTTCGCTGGGGTGTTCGCATCCTTCACCTACATCGCACCGATGATGACCGAGGTCGCGGGCTTCTCCTCCGGTGCGGTGACCTGGCTGCTCGTGCTGTTCGGCGGTGGGCTCGTTGTAGGCAACCTGCTAGGTGGCAGAGCAGCGGACCGGTCGCTGATGCCGAGTCTGTACCTGATCCTGGCGCTACTGGCCGCCGTACTGGTCGTCTTCGTGTTCACTGCGCACGCCAAGCTCCCCTCTGCTGTGACGATCGCGCTCTTCGGTGCTGCTGGGTTCGCCACTGTCGCTCCGCTGCAGAAACGAGTAATGGACAAGGCGAAGGGCGCTCCGGCGCTGGCGTCCGCGGCCAACATCGCCGCGTTCAACCTCGGCAACGCTGCCGGCGCGTACCTCGGTGGACTCACCATCGAGCGCGGCCTCGGCTACACAGCGCCCAACTGGGTCGGCGCTGCGCTGGCTGTCGCCGGTCTGCTTGTCGCCCTCGTCTCCGGCCTGCTGGACCGCCGCCACCCCAGCCAGGCCCCTGCACTAGTACTTGAAGGAAGCCACTGATGATCCCCGCCGTGAAGCTCAACAACGACGTCGAGATGCCCCAGCTCGGGTACGGCGTCTTCCAGGTCCCGAACGACGAAACGGCTGCTGCCGTGACGCATGCGCTCGACGCCGGCTACCGCAGCATCGACACTGCGACGGCGTACCAGAACGAGGCAGGTGTCGGTCAGGCGCTCGCTGCGTCCGGAATCGCCCGGAGCGACCTGTTCATCACCACCAAGCTGTGGAACGCGGACCAGGGCTACGACTCCACACTGAAGGCTTTCGACCAGAGCCTGTCCCTGCTGGGCCTGGAGCACCTGGACCTGTACCTCATCCACTGGCCGACCCCGGCACGCGACCTGTACGTCGCCAGCTGGCGTGCACTGGAGCAGCTGTACGCCGACGGTCGCGTGCGCGCGATCGGCGTCTCCAACTTCCAGCCGGAGCACCTGGACCGTCTCGCGCAGTCCTCCCGCATCACCCCGGCCGTCAACCAGGTCGAGCTGCATCCGTACCTGCGGCAGGACGAGGTCCGCGCGTACGGCGCTGACTTCGGCATCCGTACCGAGGCCTGGAGCCCGCTGGCGAAGGGCGGCGCGCTGCTCAACGAGACCGTGGTCGCCAAGCTGGCAACGCTCTACGACCGC
Organism: Kribbella soli; assembly: GCF_004331345.1. Classification (GTDB taxonomy): domain Bacteria; phylum Actinomycetota; class Actinomycetes; order Propionibacteriales; family Kribbellaceae; genus Kribbella; species Kribbella soli. The sequence continues at coordinate 1,618,967 of NZ_SJJZ01000001.1, forward strand.
ACGCCGGCCCAGATCGTCCTCCGCTGGCACCTGCAGCTCGGCAACGTCGTCATCCCGAAGTCCGTCACCCCGTCCCGCATCCGCGAGAACCTCGACGTCTTCGACTTCACCCTCACCGAAGACGACCTCACCACCATCAGCACCCTGCACCGCGGCGAACGCACCGGCCCGGACCCGGACACCTTCAACGTCGCCTAGCGAGTCTTGGGGACGGCAATCACCACGGCGTTGCTGAGGTAGCCCGTTCCGTCCCAGTCTTCGCAGGTGACGAGCACGAGCCGCCCCCGGACACCCTGGCTGAAGATCTGCTGGGCCTGCTTGGCCAGCGCCTTCTTGCGATAAATAGCCACCGCCGTGACGACGTACTCGATCGTCCCGTGCCGAGTCCTGACGGAGACCCTGTCACCCGCCCTCAGCCGGTCCAGGTCGTCGAATGCGCCTCCGCCGGTGTGCACGGTGTGACCGGTGATGACCGCGGAACCCTTGGTCGCTCCCGGCCGGGCACCATCGGACCACCAGCCGACCAGCCGCGGGTTCGACGGCGGGATGAGTGAACCACCACGGGCGCGGATCGAGAGCACGCGCGCGGACATCCCGAGGCTGGGTACTGACAGCGAGATCGGGTCCCCGGGCCGGACCCGCGCCGTACTCAGGACCTCCGCCGGGGGTGTTTCCTGCGGCGTGGTCGGCTGAGTAGTCGGCTCAAGGGTCTGCTGCGAGGTAGAGCCTGGAGACGGCGTCCGGCCCGGCACGACGGACGTCGTACCGGGCCGCTGCGTCGCTGAGGACGGGCCGGCAGCGGGCTGCTGCCGACCTTCGTCAGAGTTGTTCATCCTGATCTGGACGTAACCGCCGATCAGGAGGAGTACGACGCCGACCGCCAGCGCCGAGATCGTCAACCACGACGATCGGGCACGACCCTGGCGGCGGCGCTTGCCGGATATCTCAGGCAGAGTGCTGTCCGCGACGCTGCCGAGCCTTCAGGACACCGGCGAACACGAGCAGACCACCGAGGGTCAGCAAGGCAATACCCCAGATGCTCTGGCTGCTGGTGGTCGCGGACGCGTTCTTCATCCCACCGGACAGACCAGCGTCGACATCGGTCGGAACCCCGACTCCGGGAGTGCTCGCAGTACTGGTCGGGCTCACCGACGGCGTCTCGCTCGGGGACTCGCTTGGCGACTCCGAAACGGTGACGGTCGGCTCGGTCGTGGGCGGAGTCGTCGGCTCGGTGGTCGGCGGAGTCGTCGGTTCCGTCGTGGGCGGAGTCGTCGGCTCGGTGGTCGGCGGAGTCGTCGGTTCCGTAGTCGGCGGAGTCGTCGGCTCCGTCGTGGGCGGAGTCGTCGGCTCGGTGGTCGGCGGAGTCGTCGGCTCGGTGGTCGGCGGAGTCGTCGGCTCCGTGGTGGGCGGAGTCGTCGGCGTGGTGCCCTTTCCGACGCAGAAGTTGACGTGGCTCAGTCCGTAGAACGGGTGCTGCTTGTTCTTCTCGTTCACCGGCGGGTGCAGGTTCACACCGGCGACCTGGCCGCCCGGTCGGTAGTCGTAGAAGTTCGCGAAGTCGCCGCCCTTGACGATGGCACCGAGCACGGTGCCGCCGACGGCGGCGAAGTCGACAACCGTGTTGCCGGTCTGGTCACCCTCGTGGTCGGGGTCATCGACGAGCAACGGATGCACAGTGAGAGTCACCGTGACACCGTCCTTGGTCTGGACACCCGAGTTCGGCGGGTCGAACTTGATCTCGGTCGAGCCCGGCACAAGTTCGGCGCAGGTCGGGTTGTCCGGCTTCACGATGCCGTCGGCCGAGGCGGACGGGGCCATTGCGAGGGTGACACCACCCAGGGCGAGCGCTACCGCGCCGGCTCCGCCGAGTAACGCGATCACGCGTGAATTCTTGGAGCGCTCACGTGCGCCTGCCGAAATGTCTTTCACAGTCTCCCCTAGGTCTGAGGCCAGTCCTTCGCGACCAGCAGATCGCCCGTGGACCCGGAGCGGTGTCGCGCAGCAGGACCAGGCGGTACAAGCCATTCGTCGTTCCTGGGACCGGTCGAACCGGCCTCCCCCAATAGGAACTCGACCTTCGAGAGTGTCGTGATCCGGACCACCATGCGCAAGTCTCAGCGCCACGACTCGCCGTGTTCCTTACGTTTCGCGACACACCGTCGCCGAGAGGGCCGAAGAGTAGTTGCCGGTCGCTACTAAAACACTGTTTTAGGCTCTGAGACGCTGTATTCGCTATGCTCCGGCAGGTGGCGCGCGAAGCGGATCGGAAGACCGCGCTGGGATCGGTGTGGCTGCGAGAGCAACCAGCACCCGTCCGGGCACAGCTGAGCCGGGACGACATCGTCCTGACGGCGATCAAGGTGCTGGACCGCGAAGGTCTGGACGCGTTCTCGATGCGGGTGATGGCGGCTGAGTTGGGTACTGCCGCGACGTCCGCGCTGTACTGGCGGATCGCGACCAAGAACGACCTGCTCGAGCTCGTCGTCGACACGGTGCTCGGCGACGCACTGATATCGGCGGAGGGCGACTGGCGTGCGCAGGTGACTGCTGTCGTGCAGGCGGCGTACCAGGCGCTGTGGGAACACCCGTGGGCCGCGCAGTTGCTCCCGACGCACGCCGGGCTCGGGCCGAACTACCAGGCGCTGACCGAACGGGTGCAGTCGATCCTCACCGACGCCGGCTTCAAGGGCACCCACCTGGACTCGGCGGTGTCGGCGATCTTCCACTACCTGATCGGGTCGGCGGTGACCGACTCTGCCTGGCTGTCGGTGGTACGGCGCAGCGGCCTGAACGAACCGCGCTGGGCGGCCAGGTCGGCGGACCGGATGGGCGTCGACGCCGAGCACCTCGCCGCGTACCTCAACCGCGAGAGCACCGCCGGCCCGGAGGCTCGCTTCGCCTCCGGGCTGCGGGTGATCCTGGTCGGCCTCCGCCCGCGCCAGATCTCCTAGAGATCAGCGAATGCTGATGCCGGGTTCTCGAAGGCGTCGGCGACGAAGCGGAGGAACGCGGCCGCCGTACCGCCGTCGCACACGCGATGGTCGAACACCAGCGACAACTGGGTGAGCTTGCGGATCGCGAGCTCACCGTCGACCACCCACGGACGGTCGATGATCCGGCCGACGCCGAGGATCGCGACCTGCGGGTGGTTGATGATCGCCGCGCTGCCGTCGACCCCGAAGCTGCCGTAGTTGTTCAGCGTGAACGTCCCGGACGTCAGCTCCTGCTGAGTCAGCCGGCCGTCCCGCGCCGAGGCGGTCAACCGACGGATCTCGGCGTCCAGACCGCGCGTCGTCAGTGCGTGGGCGCCCGCGACCGCAGGGACCATGAGGCCACGATCCGTCTGCGCCGCGAGGCCGAGGTTCACGCCGTCGTACTGGACGAGTTCCTCGCGCTCGGTGTCGACGTACCCGTTGAGCTCCGGGTACTTGAGCAGTCCGGCGACCACGAAGCGCGCCATCAGCGCGAGCAGACCTGGTCCGGGATCTGTTGCCGATCGCAACGACTCGCGGAGGTCGACCAGAGCGGTCGCGTCCACGTCGACCCACGTCGTCGCCTCGGGGATCTCCGACCGGCTCCGGCTGAGCGTCGCGATCACAGCCTTACGGAACCCACTCATCGGAGTACGCCGCAACTCAGGCAACCCGGTCCGCGCCTCGAAACCCACGGCAACGGGCTGCGTTGGGACTGTCTGCGTGGTGGAGGGCTCCGTTTGCACGCGGCGTGCGATTTCCAGCTCCACGTCGCGGCGGACGATCAGGCCGTCGGGGCCTGAGCCCGTCAGTGCGCGCAGATCCACCTCGGCGTCGCGTGCCAACCGGCGTACCAGCGGGGAGATGACCAGCGGAACCCGCCTTTCCGGAACTTTTTCCGCAGCAGGCGCAACACTTGTTCCGGAAACCCGCGGCCGGCGCCGACGTCCGGCCCCGCCGGACTCGGTCGTCCCATACCCGACGAGCACATTCCCCGACCCGGCCCGCTCCTCAGCCCGGTACGCCGCCCCGTCCGGATCGCCCACCGTGATCAGCGGTTTCCCGACCGGCACCGTCGTACCGGCCTCGCCGTGCAGTTCCTCGATCACCCCGGCGTACGGACACGGCAGTTCGACGATCGACTTCGCGGTCTCGACCTCCGCGATCGGAGTGTCGACGGCGACCACATCGCCGACCTTCACCAGCCACCGGACGATCTCCGCCTCGGTCAGCCCTTCACCGAGGTCCGGGAGAAGGAACGTGTTCACGAGTCCTCCCACTGCAGGTCGTCGACCGCGTCGAGGATCCGGTCGACGCTCGGGAGCTGGTACTTCTCCAGCTTCGGCGGCGGGAACGGGATGTCGAACGCGGTCACCCGCCGTACCGGAGCGGCCAGCGAGTGGAAGCACTTCTCGGTGACCCGGGCAACGATCTCCGACGACACGCTGGCGAACCCACTCGCCTCGGCCACCACGACAGCCCGTCCGGTACGCCGTACCGCCGCGCACACCGTCTCGTCGTCGAACGGAACCACCGAGCGCAGATCCACCACGGTCAGCTGCCGCCCCTCGGCCGCTGCGACCTCGGCCGCCTCCAGCGCGACCGGAACGGCCGGACCGTAGGCGATCAACGTCGCGTCCGCACCGTCCCGGCGTACGACGGCGGTGCCGATTCCCGGCTGCAACTCGGTGAGGTCGACCTCTTCCTTGGCCCAGTAGAGCTTCTTCGGCTCCATGAACACGACCGGATCCGGGAACTCGATTGCCTTGCGCAACAATCCGTACGCGTCCGCGACCGTTGCCGGGGTCACCACGGTCAGCCCGGGCGTGTGCGCGAAGTAGCTCTCCGACGAGTCGCTGTGGTGCTCGACCCCGCCGATGCCGCCGCCGTACGGGATCCGGATCACCATCGGCAGCTGCACGCGGCCGCGGGTCCGGTTGCGCATCTTGGCGACGTGCGAGACGACCTGCTCGAACGCCGGGTACCCGAACGCGTCGAACTGCATCTCGACCACCGGGCGCATCCCGTTCATCGCCATCCCGACCGCCATGCCGACGATGCCGGCCTCGGCCAGCGGGGTGTCGAAGCACCGCTTGTCGCCGAACTCCGCGGTCAGCCCGTCGGTGATCCGGAAGACACCGCCGAGCGCGCCGACGTCCTCACCGAACATCACCACCGACTCGTCGGCCGTCATCGCGTCCCGCAGTGCCTGGTTGAGCGCCTGCGCCATCGAGATCTTCGTGTGCGTCATCAGGCCTCCTCACGGGCGAGCTCGTCGCGGAGGAACGCGGCCTGCTGCTGCAGCTGCTGCGTCTCCGCGGCATACAGGTGGGCGAACAGATCCGCCGGATCCACCTCCGGCTCCGGCATCAAACCGTCGCGCAATTGCGCGGCGACCTCCACTGCGCCGGCCTCAGCAGTCGCCCGAACGTCGTCGTCCAGCCAGCCCTGCTGCTCGAGGTACGTCGTGAGGCGCTCGATCGGATCGCGGTCCAGCCACGGGGTGACCTCGTCGTCCTGGCGGTACCGGGACGCGTCGTCGGCGTTGGTGTGGGCCTGCACGCGATAGGTGTGCGCCTCGATCAGCTGCGGACCCTCACCTGCACGTGCTTTCTTTACAGCCTGTCCAAGAACGGCGAGGAGGCCGGCGAGATCGTTCCCGTCGGCGCGTTCGCCCGGGATGCCGTACCCGATGCCCTTGTGTGCGAGGGACGGCGCGGCGCTCTGCCTGGCGAGCGGCACGGAGATCGCGTACTCGTTGTTCTGGATGAAGAACACGACCGGCGCCTGGAAGACCGCCGCGAAGTTGAGGGCCTCGTGGAAGTCGCCCTCGCTGGTGCCGCCGTCGCCGACGAGCGCCATCACGACCGTGTCCTCGCCCTTCAGCCGGGCCGCGTGCGCGACACCGACCGCGTGCGGGAGCTGGGTCGCGAGCGGGGTCGCCTGCGGCGCCACCTTGTGCTCGTACGGGTCGTAGCCCGAGTGCCAGTCGCCGCGGAGCAGCGTCAGCGTCTCGATCGGGTCGACGCCACGGCTCATGATCGACACCGAGTCGCGGTACGTCGGGAACAGCCAGTCGCCGTCACGCAGCACCATCGTCGCCGCGAGCTGACAGGCCTCCTGACCGAAGGACGACGGGTAGACGGCGAGGCGGCCCTGGCGGACCAATGCGCTCGCCTGGTCGTTGAACCGGCGGCCCCGGATCAACTGTGTGTAGCCGTCGAGCAGGGCTTCCTTGGTGGGCAGCCGGTACGACGGGTGGTCGTGCGGTACGCCGTTCTGATCGATCAGACAGACGGGTTCCGCGGAGGGGAGCAAATGCTCCTCGACGGTCATGGACCCTCCAGCGCAGGAGACGGACGGTAGCCACATCGTCGTCCCTTCTGGCCAAGTGGATCTATAGCTGGAATTATTGAGAGACGTTTGGCCTGGACCCGAGCCGAGGAGGTCGTGCGAATGTCCGACGAGGTGATCGTCCACCGGGCCGGTCCTGGACAGATTGTCGTCGCTCCGGCGCTCGACGAGATCGATCGGCAGATCATCGAGGCGCTCGGGCGGGACGGACGGCTGTCGATCCGGGCCCTCGCCGACGAGGTGCACATCTCCCGGGCGAACGCGTACGCGCGGGTCGAGCGGCTCACGAACACCGGCGTGATCACCGGTTTCACGGTCACCGTCGACCCGCTCAGACTCGGCCTGGCAACGTCGGCGTACGTCACGCTGAGTCTCCGCCAGAGCTCCTGGCGCACCCTCCGCAAGCAGCTCCAGGCGATCCCGGAGATCAAGCACATGGCGCTGGTCGGCGGCGACTTCGACGCGATCCTGCTGGTCCGCGCCGCCGACAACGAAGGCCTCCGCCGCCTCGTCCTGGAGAAGCTCCAGGCGATCCCCGAGGTCCTGGCGACCCGCACGGCGCTGATCTTCGAGGACGTCGGGACGCTCTAGCAGCCGCAGGACCTGCGCAGGATCAGTTCCGTCGGGACGGTCAGGGCCTCCATCGCGTCCTCACCGTCGATCAGCCGGCGGACGGCCTCGCGCGCCACCAGCTCGACAGGTTGGCGTACGACGGTCAGCGGCGGCCAGGTGTACTCCGTTTCAGGAGTGCCGTCGAAGGCTGCCACCGCCACGTCCTCCGGCACGCGGACACCGGCCTCGTGGAGTGCCCGCAGTACGCCGATCGCCTGCAGGTCGGAGCTGGCGAAGATCGCCGTGGGCTCGGCCTGCAGCAGGGTCTGGGCGGCGCGATAACCGCCCTCGCGGGAGAACGTCGCCCGCGCGATCGGCCCCTCGGGGAGGCCCGCGGCGGTCAGCGCGTCGCGCCAGCCGAGCTCGCGTTCGGGATGGCCAGCGCCGCCGATCACCAGGCCGATCACGCGATGCCCGTGCGAGATGAGGTGCTCGACACCTGTCCGAGCGCCCTCGCGGTACGCCGGCCGCACCGAGCTGACTGTCGGCAGCACCCGGTTGATCGCGATCACCGGGACCTCGACGTCGTCCAGCGACGGATCCGCGGTCGGCGCCACCAGGACGAGCCCGCTGACCTGGCGCGTGAGCAGCTCGGCGATCTTCGCCCGCTCGGTGACCGGATCCCCGTCGGCGCTCGTCTGCAGTACGACGTACCCGCGGGCCGCCGCCTCCCGGTCGATCGCCTTCGCGAGCTCCGCGAACAGCGGGTTGCCCCCGTCCGGGGTGATCAGCCCGAACGTCCGCGTCGTACCCATCCGCAACGCCCGCGCGGTCGCGTTCGGCCGGTACCCGAGCGCGCGGATCGCGTCGAGCACCCGCTCACGGGTCTCCGGGGCGACCTTCCGCGGGCCTTCGTTCACGACGTAGCTGACGACGGCCGTGCTGACTCCGGCGTACTCCGCCACGTCGTTGCGGGTCACCGGATCCTTGGGCATGCAGTGATGGTACGACGGTTGACCGGCCCGGAAAGCGATTGCTAGCGTCTGTGTCTACACGAGTAGAAGGAGTCCACCGTGGCCAGACGCTATGCAGTCGCCGGGACCGGTTCACGAGCGCAGTCGTACATCCGCGCGATCCTCCAGGAGCACCCCGAGGAGGCGGAGCTGGTCGCCCTGCTCGACCCGAACCCGGGCCGGCTGGCGTTCCACCAGGGCAAGCTGACCGAACTCGGCGGCCCCGAGCTCCCGCAGTACGGCGCCGACGACCTGGAGCGGATGGTCAAGGAGCGGGCCGTCGACCGCGTCGTCGTGACCAGCCCCGACTACACGCACGCGGCGGTCGTTTCGCGGCTGCTGCGGGCCGGCGCGGACGTGATCGTCGAGAAGCCGCTGACCATCGACGCGGACGGGACCCGGCAGATCGTCGACGCGATGAACGAGTCGGGCAAGTCCGTCGTCGTCACGTTCAACTACCGCTACTCACCGCGGAACAGCGCGCTGCGGCAGCTGATCCAGGACGGCGAGATCGGGCAGGTCACCAGCATCGAGTTCCAGTGGGTGCTCGACACCCGGCACGGCGCGGACTACTTCCGCCGCTGGCACCGCGAGAAGAAGAACTCCGGCGGCCTGCTGGTCCACAAGGCGTCCCACCACTTCGACCTGGTGAACTGGTGGATCGCATCGACGCCGACCCGCGTGTTCGCCTCCGGCGGGCTGGCCTTCTACGGCTCCGACAACGCGGCGGCCCGCGGCCTCGGTGAGCGTCCGGCGCGCGGCACGATCGACGGTTCCGCCGACGACCCGTGGCTGCTCGACCTGCGCACCGACGACACGAATCGGCAGCTGTACTACGAGAGCGAGAAGTACGACGGGTACCTGCGCGACCAGGACGTGTTCGCTCCGGGGATCACGATCGAGGACAACATGTCCGTGATCGCGGAGTACGCGAACGGCGCGCGACTGAGCTACTCACTGAACGCGCACTCGCCGTGGGAGGGGTACCGCGTTTCCGTCAACGGCACCCTCGGCCGCGCCGAGCTGGAAGTGGTCGAGCGGGCCGCGGTCGTCGACGACCAGATCGACCCGAGCTACCCGTCCGACCGCGTGATCGCCGGCGACGTCCGCACCAACGGCGAGCGGCTCGTCCTGCAGAAGCACTGGGCGCCGGCCGTCGAGGTCGAGATCCCCCGCGGCGAAGGCGGCCACGGCGGCGGCGACCGTCTGATCTACGCCGACCTCTTCGTCGGTCCCGGCGACGATCCGCTGCACCGCGCCGCCGACGTCAACGACGGTGTCCGCGCCGTCGCTGTCGGCATCGCGGCCAACCAGTCACTCGCCAGCGGCCAGCCGGTCGTCGTCGCCGACCTCAACCTCGGCGGCTGGAGCAAGTAGACGCTTGCGTCCGAAGATCTGTGGGTCAGAGCCCTCGGATCTTCGGACGCAAGAGAATTTGTGTCGGCGGAACTACCAGGCGGCGGGCTGGCCTGGGCGGTGCGTGCCGAAGGTCCATTCGTAGCCCTCGGGGTCGGCGACGCGGCAGCGGTAGTTGCCCCACTTGGACAGCTCGGGTTTCCAGACCACCTCCGCTCCGGCAGCGGTTGCCTTCGTGAAGACGGCGTCGACCTCGTCTTGCGTGTCGAAGGCGATGTACATTCCGTGGCCGACGGTTTCGCCCTTGCGGGCGGGCCTGTCGTAGCCCTCCTCGTCGGTGAACAGCGTGAACGCGACCCCGCCGTACCGCATCTCCGAGTGCATGATGCCGCCCTTGTCGTCCGGGACCTCCATCGTGGTCTCGAACCCGAATGCCTTCTCGAGCCAGCGGAGTGCGCCGGGGGCGTCGCGGTAGCCGAAGTACGCGTGGAACGTTGCCGTGTTGGTCATGCATCCAGCATTGCCGGGGTAGCGGACAGGCCGCGGCCGCTACTCAGGCGGCCTCTCGTCTTGCTGCTCGTTGGCGGCGGAACCAGATCGCTAGGGCGATGCAGGGCACCAGGAGTCCACCGACGCCCAGGACGAGGAAGTCCCATTCCGCTCCGATGTGGTCGACGAGCCAGGCGAAGTTCTGCCCGAAGAAGCCGGTGACGAAGGTCAGCGGGAGGAAGACCGTGGCCAGGATCGTGAGCTGCTCGATCGTCGCGTTCTGCCGGACGCTGACCTTGGTCTGCTCGACACCGATCACTGCCATGTTCGCCTCCAGGACGGTGGCGAGCAGGTCGCGCTGAGCGGCGACCTCTTCGTTCACCAGGACGAGGTGGTCGTGCACGTCCCGGAAGTACGGCAGCAGGTCGGTGTCGCGGGCGCCGCGCTCCAGGGTGGCTAGCACTGCTAGCAGCGGGTGTACGGCGCGGTAGAAGTCGGTCACCTCGCGGCGCAGGAAATAGATCCGCTCGGTCGGAGCGACCGAACCGGCGAACACCGTCCGCTCGACCTCCTCGATGTCCCGCTCCAGTTCGGCGACGACCGGGCCGTAGCCGTCGACGACCTGGTCGAGGATCGCCCAGAGCACCGAACTCGTGCCGCACTCCAACAGCTCGGGCCGCTGCTCGAGCCGGATCCGCGCCCCGTGCAGGTCACTGGCCACGCCCTGACGGACGGTGATCACGAACGCCGGCCCGACGAAGACGCTGACCTCGCCGAAGTCCACTTCCTCACGCTCGTCGTCGTACCGGGCGGTGCGCAGGATGACGAGGCGGACATCGCCCTCGTACGGCTCGACCTTGGGGCGGAGGTGAAACGTTTGCGCGTCCTCGACGGCCAGCTCGTGCAGGCCGAAACTCTCCCGGACCTCGGTGAGTTCCTCGGCGGTGGGCTCGTACATGCCCAGCCACACGAACCCGCCGGCCCGGCAACTCGCGGCGGCGTCGGCGACCGACATCGCCTCGACGTGCTGACGGCGTCCGTCCCGGTAGTAAGCGCAGTCGATGATCATGGTGACCTCCTCCCCTGATCGTCGTCTTTCCGGCCGCCGGGGCAACAGGGGCCGCGAGAGAAGCGGGGGTGAACTTCGGTTCCTGTCCAGGCCGTGAGAAATGCGGCCCGAGTTCCTGGTCCGGCCGCCGACGGTCGACAAGGATGAAGGCATGGGACTACCAGTCGTACTGATGCCAGGACCGATGCACGAAGCCGTCGCCGCCGGGTTGGACGGTCACTGCGAGCTGATCCGGCTCTGGGAGGAGAGCGACCCGGACGCCGTACTCGCGGCCCGCCGGGACGAGATCGTCGCCGTCGCCACGGGCGGTACGGCGATCGACGGCCCGTACCTCGACCGCCTGCCCGCGGTCCGCCTGGTCGCGAGCTTCGGCGTCGGCTACGACCGCATCGATGCGACCGCCGCCGCCGAGCGCGGTGTGGTGGTCACCAACACCCCTGGCGTTCTGGACGACGAGGTCGCCGACACCGCACTCGGTCTGCTGCTGATGACCGTCCGCGAACTAGGGCAGGCCGAGCGCTACCTCCGCGACGGCAAGTGGGCCGGCGGCGGACCGTACCCGTTGACCCGCGCAACCATGCACGGCCGCCGGATGGGCATCCTCGGCCTCGGCCGCATCGGCCAGGCGATCGCCGACCGCGTCCAGCCCTTCGGCATCACCGTTGCCTACCACAACCGCAGCCCGAAGGACGTCGAATACCAGTACTACCCGTCCCTCGTCGAGATGGCCGCCGACGTCGACATCCTGATGATCGTCATCCCCGGCGGCGACACCACCCGCCACCTCGTCAACGCCGAAGTACTCAAGGCCCTGGGCCCCGACGGCATCGTCATCAACGTGGCCCGTGGCACCGTCGTCGACGAACAGGCTCTGGTCGACGCCCTCCGCACCAACACCATCCACGCGGCCGGCCTGGACGTCTTCGAACACGAGCCGAAGGTCCACCCCGACCTCCTCACCCTCCCCAACGCCGTCCTCCTCCCCCACGTAGGCTCCGCCACCATCCCCACCCGAACCGCCATGGCCAACCTGGTAGTCCAAAACCTCACCACCTACCTGACAACAGGCGCCCCCGTAACCCCCGTCCCCGAATCCACCCACCTACTCGACTGACCAGACCGCCCGCCAAGGGGATGGGTTGGTGGAAATCGTTGGCTGGCGGGTCGTTCGGCGTCGTAGCCTGCGGTTGAGACGGCGGGAGGTGGATTGCTGTGTATGAGGTTGTGGTTCCGTTGGTGGTTCGGGATTTGACGGTTGCGGATTTGCCGGGGTTGGGGGAGCCGCCGACGAAGGTCGTTGCTATGGGCAAGGAGTTGGAGCGGGTTCCGGCTGGGGAGGCTGATTATCTTGCGGTTTGCGGGCCTTCGGGGCTGCCGATCGGGTTCGGTGCGGTGGATTACATGAAGCCTGCAGGTGGGGCGACGTTGAACCAGTTGTCGGTGGTGGAGGCGTTTCAGTCGTGTGGGGTCGGGACGATTCTCGTTCGTGCGCTGGAGGACCGGATCCGCGCGCGAGGGCTGCCGTTTGCGGAGTTGGGTGTGGATGATGCGCGCCCGCGGGCGCAGCGGTTGTACGAGCGGCTTGGGTACGTCGTGAGCGGGAGCGAGCTCGGTTCGTGGGACGAGGACGCGCCGGACGGATCCGTCAGGCGCTACGAAACGACCATCACCCTGTTGCGCAAACAGCTGTAGTCACAGCGAGATCGGGTGGCCGTACTGCGCGACGTACGACTCCTGGTTCGGGGTCAGCGGCGTTCGGTCGACAGCGGTTCGGTAGAAGATGTCGTTGTCCATCCACCAGCGCCAGGTGAACTCGGCGAACGAGTTGGCGACTACGACGTACCCGCTGGATACCTGTTGGTAGTACGCGGCGTCGTCGGGGTCGAGGGTGAAGCCGGCGGGGAACGTTGTGCCGACCACGGCGGAGGTTCCGTCGTCGCCGAGGTACAGGAACCAGTGGTAGACCCATTGGGAGTCCGAGATCAGGTGCAGGAGACGGCCGCCCTCGACTGCGACAGTGAAGTCGCCGAGGTCGAAGTACGAGTCGGTGGCACTTCTCAGGCGGTCGCGTAGCCCTTCGCCCAGGAAGCGCGCGAAGTCGTCGGGCACGGTCGCGCGGTCCCCGAGAAGATCAGCCACAGCATCAGTCGAGAGGTCCCTGACGGCATCTTCGGAGGCGACCGCCAGGTAGTCCTCGGGATGGCGGGGCGCGTCCCGTAGCCATTCGAGGTGGGCGACGTCGACGGGCGCGGGCGGGAGCTCGTGGTAGCCGACGTACGTGGCGAGGATCCGCTCCGGGGACGTGCCGGGAACTTGGATGGTCACCCACCGACGCGGCAACTGGGCCAGAAAAAGCACAGGCCTACCGTCCCACAGCGTTGTTACTGTTCCAGAATGTCTGCCCTGTTGCCGCGATCGACGCCCGCTGCGTCAGGCGTGTCGGCCCGTTCGATCGTCGAGCTGCTGGATCGCCTCGAAGCAGAAGCCGTCGAGTGTCACTCGATCATGGTCGTACGTCGCGGTCACGTCGTCGCGGAAGGCTGGTGGGCGCCGTACTCGGCCGAACGCCCGCACCTGCTGTACTCGCTGACCAAGTCGTTCACCTCGATCGCCGTGGGCCTCGCGATCACCGACGGGCTGCTCGCGCTGGACGATCGGGTGGTGGACGTGTTGCCCGACCACGTTCCGGAGGACATCTCGGAGCAGGGCCGCCGGATCACCGTTCACCACCTGCTGTCCATGACGGCCGGCCACGCCGAGGACAGCCTCGAAGAAGCCTGGCGACTGGAACCGGGCGATCTGGTGAAGGGCTTCCTCCGTACGCCGTTCGCCGCGCCGGAGGGAACCGAGCACACCTACGACAACTCGACCACGTTCATCCTGGCCCGGATGGTGGAACGGGTCACGGGCCGCGACCTCCGGGAACTGCTCGACGAACGCATCTTCCAGCCGATGGGCATCGACCACGCCGAATGGGACCAGGTGGCGAGCGGCGCCGCGTTCGGATTCCACGGACTGCACCTCACCACCGAGGCCGTCGCCGCCTTCGGTGAACTGCTGCTCCGCGGCGGCCTCTGGCACGACCGCCAACTCGTCCCGCGCGAATGGGTCGAGCTGGCGACCAGCCGGCACATCGACACGCTGCCCCTCCCGGACTCGTGGCAGAACCCCGACTTTCTGGGCGGGTACGGCTACCAGTTCTGGCAGTCGCGCCACGGCTACCACGGTTACGGCTCCTTCGGCCAGTACTGCGTGGTTGTGCCGTCCCACGATCTGGTGGTCGTCGTCACCGGCTCCATCGAGCAGGAAGACCCCCTACCCGGTCTCTTCTGGGAGTACCTGTTGCCCGGCCTGGATGACACGGGAAGCCCTCAGGACGACGATCTCCTCGCTGATCGGCTGCGGCAGCTGTCCTTGGCGCCGGTGCCGGGTTCGGCGGCCCCGGAACGTTCCGTCAAGGCGAGACTGGACGGCTCCGCGGAGGATTCGCCGCTGCCTGACGGAACCGCGGTGCTCGTCGATCCCCTGGACGGTGGATGGCGTCTGCGGCTCGGGTCGCTCCTCGACTTCGCGGTCGGCCACGGCCAATGGCGGGAGAGTTCGCCGCTCGGCCGCCCTGTCGTCGCGGCCGGCGCCTGGCAGGGCAACACGTTCGTCGCCGAGCTGTACGTCATCACCACCCCGCACCGAGTCCGGCTCGTGGTCGATGCAGGGACAGCGGTGGCAACGTGGAACATCGTGCCCCTGACCGGGCCCAATCTGGTGCTGCATGTGCAGTCGCCGCTGATGACCCGGCCCGACGTCTCCTAGGTCTCAGCGGGTCAGGAAGGTCTCTTCCGTGAGGTGGGCGAGCTTCGCGGGGTTCCGTACGGCGTAGAGGCCGGCGATCTTGCCGTCTTCTACGTGCAGGACGGTGACGGTGTCCACCTCGCCGGTGAAGCGAAGGATCAACGCGGGTTGCCCGTTGATCTGGGTGATTTCGAGGGAGCCTTCGGCGAGGCGTTCCACGGCCAGGGCGAGGAGGCGGGCGACCTTTTCGGCGCCGACGACCGGGCGTGGGAGGGCCTGGACCACGCCGCCGCCGTCGCCCAGGAAGACCACGTCGGGGGCGAGGATGTCGACCAGGCCCTGGATGTCGCCGGTGTTCACCGCACGCTGGAATGCCTTCAGGGCGTCGCGCGTCTCGTTGGCGGAGACAACGCCGCGCGGGCGGCGGGCGGCCACGTGGGAGCGGGCTCGGTGGGCTACCTGGCGAACGGCTTCGGGCGTCTTGTCGACGGCCTTGGCGATCTCGTCGTAGTCGAGACCGAACACCTCGCGGAGGACGAACACGGCGCGTTCGGTCGGCTTGAGCGTTTCGAGGACCAGCAGCATCGCCATCGAGACGCTGTCGGCGAGTTCGACGTCCTCGGCGACGTCCGGCGCGGTGAGCAGCGGTTCGGGAAGCCACGGGCCGACGTACGACTCCTTGCGGCGACCGAGGGTGCGGAGGCGCTGGAGGGCCTGGCGGCTGGCGATCCGGACCAGGTACGCGCGGTGGTCCTGCACCGTGTCGAGATCCACCTTGACCCAGCGCAGCCAGGTCTCCTGCAGGACGTCCTCGGCGTCCGCGGCCGAGCCGAGGAGTTCGTAGGCGACGGTGAACAGGAGGTTGCGATGGGCAACGAAGGCCTCGGTGGCCCGGTCCGTACCGGTCATGAGCTGGTCTCCTCGTCCGCGCGTCGGTCACCCACCAGACGCCGCTCGGCCGGATTCTGTGACATCTCCGGCTGTATGGCGCTCGTCACGTCCTGAAATCGTCACGGGAGTCGCGCCGGCGGCATCTCGTGTTCGTCCAGTAGATCCCATGAGTGAGGACGACGACGATGGAACCCCGTATCGACCTGATGCAGCACGAACTCGGCGGCAAGCTCGCGAAGCGCATGTTCGCGGTCCACATGCTCGTCCAGCAGACCGGCCTGCCGCCTGCGACCCAGAATCTGGTGATGCTGCGAGCCAGCCAGATCAACGGCTGCGGAAACTGCATCGACATGCACGCGAAGGAGGCCGCGGCCGAGGGAGAGACCGCGACCCGGCTGAACCTGGTCGCGGGCTGGCGGCACTCCACGGTCTTCACCGAGGAGGAGCAGGCCGCGCTGGCGATGACCGAGGAGGCGACCCGGCTCGCCGACGCGTCCGAAGGTGTCTCGGACGAGACCTGGGCCCGCGCAGCGAAGTACTACGACGAGAACCAGCTGATCGGGCTGGTCACGCTGATCGCCATGATCAACGCGTCCAACCGCATGGCCGTCACCCTCAACCAGCTCGGCGGCTCCTACGAACCGGGTCTGATGACCGCCGCGGTCGACGGCTGAACAACCGGGGTTACTGGGCGGAGGTCTTGTCCAGGTCCCAGATGCGCTCGGTCTCCCAGGCGTATTCCCAGGCTTGGATGTCGGGGGGCTCGATGCCCAGACCGGTCAGGATGGCGCAGACCTGTTCGCGGTGGTGGTTGGCGTGGTTGATCGCCTGGGCGACGAAGATGCCGACCCGGGTGCCGCGGGTCTCGTTGTCGACGATGATCACGCGTTCGACGTCGATCGGCTGGGTCAGGAAGTACTCCCAGAGGGCGCCGGCCTCGGCGTTCCAGGTGGCCAGGGTCTCCAGGTCGGTCGCCGGTTCGCTGTCGACGTACTCGAGGGGCCGGTCCGCGATCCGGCGCAGGTAGCTGCCGTCGCAGCGGACGATGTGGTCGAGGGTCGCGAGAATGCCGCCGTACGTGCCGACGCCGGTGATCTCGAGCTGCTCAGCGGTCAGGTTCTGGGCGATGCAGAACCTGATCAGGCTCCCGGTCGCCCAGTTGTTGTGCCGGATCGGGTCGTACAGCACGTCGTTGAGTCCCATACCGGACCAAGGTAGCCGCGCGACGCTCCCCGGGGACACCGAATTTCCCCGGGGAGCCGGGTGTCAGCTCGCGGCGATGTTGACCATCCAGTTGATGCCGAACCTGTCGGTGACCATGCCGAACTCGTCGCCCCACATCTGCTTCTCCAGCGGGACCGTCACCTTGCCGCCGTCGGCGGACAGCTTCTCGTAGTAGCCGCGCAGCTCGTCGCCTTCGCCGCTGAGGCTGATCGAGATGTTCTCGCCCGGGTTGTACGGCATGCCCTGCGGCGTGTCGGAGGCCATCAGGGTGAACCCGCTCGGGGTCTCCAGCTGGCTGTGCATCAGCTTCTCGTCGTCGTCCGGTCCGTGACCGGCGCCGAACTCCTTGAAGGTGTTCGAGGACAGATCGCCGCCGAAGACCCCCTGGTAGAACTCCATCGCCGCGCGCGCGTCGCCGTCGAACTGGATGTACGGATTGAGCCGAGATGCCATCGAACTGTCCTTCCCCCACATCGGCCGGACCCTCTGGCCCGACCCCATGGTCCGCACAGTAGACCCGGCCGCCGACAGTTCGCGACCCCCTGAAACCCACCGTGCGGTTAAGGTCTCGGCATGTTGCTGCGACACATCACGATCGATGCTGGAGACCCCTACAAGCTCGCGCAGTTCTGGAGCAGCGTGACTGGCTGGCCGGTGGCCGACGGGGACGAGCCGGGAGACGACGAGGTCCTGGTGCAGGCGCCGGCACCTGCTCCCGGGATGCTGTTCATCGCGGTCCCGGAAGGAAAGTCCGTGAAGAACCGGGTGCACCTCGACTGGGGCCCGACGGAGCGTACGCGGGACCAGGAGGTCGAGCGGATCCTGTCGCTCGGCGGCACGATCCACGAGGACCACCGGGTCCCGGACGGCCGCGGCTGGGTCACCATGAAGGACCTCGAAGGCAACGAGTTCTGCGTCGAACGCAGCGACGCGGAGCGCGCCGGCTGAGCTAGCCACCCGTCGTGATCGAACGCCCACGTCCCGTCACTCGCGATCACGTGTGACGGGGTCGGGTTCCGGCATGGCCGGAATCTATCCAGGATTTGGGTCTTCGGGGATCCTGGGGTGGGGAACCGGGGGGTTCGCTCCGGGGTGTTGGGGGGTAGGGGCATGCAGCGAAATCGGGGGTCACCGCGTCATGTCAGTGTAGGAAGACGGCGACGGAGGCTGGGGGACGTCGAGATGTTGCATCAGGTGGGGGAACGGCCGGGTCATGCACACCACAGGAAGCCGTCCGCGCTGCGGGCCTTCTTGGGGTCGGTCGTAGCGATCGTCGTGACGCTGCTCGTGGTGGCGTTGCTCGGTGGCGTGCTCGTCGTACTCGATCCGCGGTCGACCAGCGCCGACACCACGGTCGGCGGGTCGTACAGCGTTCCGTCGAGCGGGCCGGGGCGCTACGGATCGGGCACGCTCGGCCCGTGGCAGAAGCTGATCCACCGGATCAGTCCTGAGGACCAGATCCGCGAAGTGCTCGCCTTCGACGGGGTCTTCATGTTCGGCGACAGCATCGCCGTCCAGGACAGCAGCGCGCTCGAGCGGCTGCTGGCGGATCGCACCGGTGACTCGATCGCCTTCCACGACTGGTCCGGGCAGCCGGCGTCGGCGGCGGTCGACGCGCTCGAAGAGTGGTCGCGTAGCTACGGTCTGCCGCGGCGGATCGTGATCGCTGCCGGTACGAACGACATCTTCGACCCGCCCGCGTTCGAGGCACAGGTCGAGCGCGCGCTGCGGATCGCCGGGCCGGACCGGACGGTGTACTGGGTGAACGTGTACGTGGGGCGCGCCAAGGTGTCGGCCGCCGTACGGGATGCCGATCTCGCCAACAGCGCCTGGATCAACCAGCAACTGCAGGACGCGGCGTTCCGGCACCCGAACCTGCGGATCATCGACTGGTCCGGGTTCCTGACGTCCCAGCCGAACCGCCCGGCGCAGTACCTCCGCGACGGCGTCCACACCAGCCAGCCGGTCGGGGGCTCGGCCCGCAACGAACTGATCGCGGACGCCGTCCGAACTCGCTAGCCGACATGCCAACCTGAGGGCCGACCTCCGCGTGAACAGAGCTGAGGAGGTAGGCATGTTCATCAAACGCTGGTCGACCTCGGCCGCCGTCATCGTGGTCCTGACCGCATTCCTCCTGGCGCTGCTGCACCTCGAAGCCCCGGCCGCACACGCGAAGTCAGCCGCACCGGTCGTCAGCTCGGGAACCTACGGATCCGGCGCGCTCGGATCCTGGCAGGCGAACAACCGCGTGATCTCGAGCAGCGCGGAAGTCCGCCACGTCGTCGCGACCGACGGCGTGGTGCTTTTCGGTGACAGCATCGCCGTACAGGACGGCGCAGCGCTCGGCCGGCTCCTCCGACAACAACTGGGTACGTCGTTCGCGCAGTACAGCTGGGCCGGTCAACCGACGTCCGCCGCAGTCGACGCGATGGCAGCCTGGGCCCGCGAGTACGGCCTCCCGCGGCGGATCGTGATGGCGGTCGGGACCAACGACATCTTCGACCCGCCCGCGTTCGCGGCACAGGTCGAGCGCGCGCTCCGGATCGCCGGCCCGCAGCGGACCGTGTACTGGGTCGACGTACAGGTCTCCCGGACCGATGAGCCGCCCGCGGTCCAGGTCGCCGATCAGCGCAACAGCGAGTGGATCAACCTGCAACTGGCGCAGGCGGCACTGCGGCATCCGAACCTGCGGATCGTCCGTTGGGCCGAGTTCCTCGCGGCCCGTCCCGAGCGGCTGCACACCGACCTGCGCGACGGCCGGCACACGACCGTGCCAGACGGCCAGAACGCGCGGAACGCCCTGATTCTGCAGGCGATCCGGCCCAACTGACGCTGCCCTTCCGGGCAACCGGAACCGAAGTCGCCGATCCGCGCAACTTTTCGGACCGCTCGCGGCATCTATCAGGTAGAGGAACCAATCTGACCTCGGGGGGGAACCGACGGCGACGTACCTGACAGGAGCTGACCGGCAGATTTGATGCCGGGTGCAACCTTCGGCGACTCGCTCCGCGTTCTCTGAAGTACCGCGTTTCTGAAGTACCGCGACTCAGCGACACAACCACTTGACTCTGTCCCGGGGATCGCCCCACCCGAATTCAGGTCTAGGCCAGAATAGGCATGCCCTCAGGTATGCGGGGAGGACCAACGATGCCCGCGAGACATCTGCGCACGTCCAGTACGACGTTGCGACTCACGATCGCACTGCTCGTGAGCACCGCCGTACTCGGCGCCGTACTGATGATCCCGTGGGGCGGCTCCGAGCCGGAGGCCGCTCCGGATCCGACTGTCAGCCACACACCCGAGCCGCCGACCGCCCCGCCGGCGCCGGTGCGGCAGAACGTCTACACGTGCCCGGCGTACAGCGGGATCGACCACGCGAACCCGGTCGCCAATCTCTACAAGGACACGTTCACGTGGGGTACGACGCCGCCGACCAAGGTCGGTGACGGCAAGGGGAACATCAACTGGCGGATGAACCCGCCCAACAACCCCAGCTGGTACATGTGGCTGCACTCGCTTCGTTGGCTGGGGCAAGGAATCACCGCCGCCGCGGCCGGCGACAAGGCCGCACTGCAGCGGGTCAGCGCGATCACCCACGACTGGGTCAAGGACAACCCGTACTCGTGGAAGTCCGACGTCGGCGCGTACGAGTCGACGATGCACCGCACCAACGTGCTGATCTGTCTGCGCCAGGCGGTGCTGTCAGGGCTGCACGTCGCGAAGCTGCCGCTGACGTACGCGTGGCTGGACAAGGCGCTGATGGAGCACGCGTGGTTCCTGCAGAAGAACTACAGCGGCGACTGGAACCACGGCACCGACGAGAGCCTGGCGCTGTTCGGGATCGGGTGCACGCTGCAGCGCGACGATCTGAAGAAGATCGCGTCCGACCGGCTGACGAGTGCGATCAAGACGTCGATCGACACGCAGGGCTCGACGAACGAGCAGTCGACGGCGTACGCGCAGTTCAACTACGTGCTCTGGGGGCGGGCGATCGACGTACTGCGTAAGTGCGGCGTCGACCCCGGTACGACGATCACGGCGCGCCGGCGGGAACTCGCGAAATGGCTCGCGCTGGCGACCAACTCGCTCGGGAACCTGCCGCAGCTCGGCGACTCCGAGGTGGTGCGCACGGTGCCCGTCACCGGGACGGTCCTCGAGTACGCCGGTACGCGCGGAGCCCGCGGGATCCGGCCGACGCAGCGGATCGGGATCTTCGACGCCGGGTACATCTTCGGGCGGACCGGATGGGGCGAGACGCGGCCGTTCACGCAGGAGTCGACGTACAGCATCCGGTTCGGGCCGTCGCAGAAGCTGCACGGACACAACGACCACACGTCGATCACGTACACCTCGCGCGGGCGCGACATCCTGATCGACGGCGGGCACGCCGGGTACAAGGTGGACGACTGGCGGTTCTGGGCGAAGAGTCAGTTCGCGCACAACGAGATGGTCGTGAAGTCGGCGACCGGACACCCGGAGACCAAGCTGGTGCGGTCGTCGATCAAGGCGACGTCGGAGTTCTACGAGCTGCACGACTCACCGGGGGCCGGGATCGACCGGACGCGGGACGTGCTGGTGCTGAAGGATCCCGATCTGATGGTGGTGCTGGATCGCGGTTCGTCGGCTGCGGATCAGGAGTACTCGACGCTGTGGCACCTGCCGGCGGACCAGAAGGTGGTTGTCAGTGGCAACGACAGGGCGGTGGCGGCGCGGCCGGGTGACACGGTGAAGACGACGCTGCTGCAGATCCCGTTCCAGCAGCAGACGACGCCGATCGAGGTGACGACCGGGCAGCAGGACCCGATCCAGGGATGGCACTACACGACGATCGACAAGCGGCTGCCGTCGCCGGTGGTGAAGTTCAACCGGTCCGGGCAGAACGCGAGCATCCTGTCCGTGATCGCGCCGACCCGCACCAACGCGACGGTGTCGTACACGACGTCGATGCAGGGCTCGCGGATGGTCGTGAACCTGACGGTCGACGGCGTGACGACGGTGATCGGTATCGCGGCGGACGGGACGATGCAGCGGATCAAGTAGGTGGTGAACCGCCACGCAGGCAGAAGTCCCCTTTTAGCGCGGATTTCGTCGATTTTGACGGGTTATGCCTGCGTAGCGGTTCGCTTCGGGCCTACCGGCCTCCAGTCGCTTGGCGGGTCCTCGCCGACGCGGCCGTCGACGGCCTCGCGGATCAGGTCGGCGTGGCCGGTGTGGCGGCCGTACTCCTCGATCAGGTCGCAGACCAGGCGGCGGAGGCTGGCGTGCCGCCCGTCCGGCCAGGTGATGTCGGCCGGCTGGTCGAGCCCGCCGTCGGCGATCGCCGCCGTCAATGTCTCCCGGGACCGCGCGACCGCACCGTCCCACAGCGCGTACAGCTCAGCCGGCGTGTTGTCGACGGCAGAGTTGAACTCCCAGTCGTTGTCGTCGCGCCAGCCGTTCTCCAGCCACGGCCCGGCCATCGGCTTCCCGCGGAACTTCACGTCGAACATGTAGTCCTCGTTCGCCGCGAGATGCTTCATCAACCCGCCGAGCGTGATCGACGACGCCCCGATCCGCGTGTTCAACCCGTCCGCGTCCAGTTCGTCGACCTTGTACCGGAACGTCGTACGCAACCGGTCCAGCGCCCCGACCAGATGCTCGACATCACTCCCCGCCAACGGCGGCTCCCACCACGGCGAAACCCACGCATTCTCACTCATGGCAGCACGGTAGATCCGATTCCGGACGCTCTCCTTCCGGAACCTGCAATACTCGCCCGCATGCAGCGATACGCGGGCGTGATCGCACGGTACGACGGGATGGTCGCGGTGGTCCGAGAGCAGTACGAGGCCTGGGATGCGCCGTACTGGAACCTGCCGAGTGGAGCCGTCGAGGACGGGGAAACCCCGGCGGACGGCGCCGTGCGGGAGCTACGCGAGGAGTCGGGGCTGGTCGCCGCGGCGGGAGATCTCGAGCTGGTGTGGACGACGCGGACGACCGCTGACGGTCGCGTCACGTCGCGGTCCTGGAACTACGTCGTGGACGTGAGCGATCCCGCGTTCGCGGTCGACGATCCGGACGGGTCGGTGATGGAGGTTCGGTGGGTCCCGGTCGAGGACGCCGTACTGCTGCTGGGCAAGATGCCGTACCCGCCGATCGCCGTACCCGCGGTCGACTACCTGGCCTACGGCATCCGCGGGCGGGACTGGGGATTCACCCTCTACGGAGAGACCTGGAGCTGGGATCAGTGAGCCAGCCCGTGCGTTCGTAGATGTTGCGGTCGCCGAGCCAGTCACGATACTCGTCGTACGACGACGCGCCGGCGTCCAGCACCGCCTGGTACAGCCAGTAGCCCAGCGCGCGCTCGCCCCGGGTCACGGCCTCTTCTTTGATCGCGAGGATCGTGTCGCGCGCGGCCGGCGTCAGTACCTCTCGGAGCGCCTCGGCCAACGGTCCGCCGCCGAGGGCATCCGGGCCGAACACCCACATGTCGACGGTCCACGTTTCATCCGCCGTTTCGTACTCGAGCTTCCAGTACTGCCCCCGCTCGTGCCGATCGCGCGCGTCGAGATAGGTGATCCGCCGTACCTGCGGTAGCTCCGCCAGGATGCTCATCACCGCGAACCCGTCCGCGACGCGCGGTTCCTTCGAGCGGATCTCCAGATCGATGTCCGGCGCCACCACGAGCTCGATCCCGACCGAGCCGACGACGGTCACCTCGCCGTACGTGCTCCATCGCTCGATCAGGTCCAGGTCCCGCAGCAGCTCATGCGCCGTCTGCAGGCGGGCCTCGGCGCGGGCGGCGCGGGCTTGGGCGGTCATAGGGTTCGCCGTACGACGACGTTGCGTTTGGCCGTCGTACGGTCCTCGGCGTACGTCGTGAAGCCGGCGGCGAGGAACGTGCTCAGTACGCCGCGACCGGGATCGCCGGGCATCGCCTTCACCGGGTACGCCTCCACGATCCGCGCACCCGAACTCCGCGCATACTCAACGGCCGCGTCGACCATCGGCGACATCAGCCCTCGCCCGCGATACCCGCTCTTCACGAACAGGCAGTTGATCGCCCAGATCGTCTCGTCGTCCGGCTCGTCGATCGGCAGCGTCCGCGAGTGGACGATCGCGGAGTACTCCGTCCGCGGGGCGACGGCACACCAGATCGCCGGGCGGTCCTCGACGTACCCGATGAGGCCGACCGGGACGCCTGCCTCGACGAAACCCTCAAGCGCGGCGCGGTTCTCGGCGCTCCCGTTCGCGGCGACGGTTGACGCCGGCAGCCGGCGGGCCATGCACCAGCACCCCCGCGTCCCGCCGCTCGGCCCGAACAACTCGACCAGGTCGTCCCACCGCGCCTGGTCAACGGGGTACGCCTCCATCCGCGCATTCAACCATGATTGATGTCAGCAACCCTGTCGGATCCGGAGCTCGGCGTTCGTTGCAAGGGTGAGCGGCGGCCGGAAGAGGTCGTCAGGACAAAGGAGTGGTGAGATGCCGCGGTACCTGATCTCGTTCGAGAAGGGCTCGATGGACCACATCCCGGAGGAGGACTTCCCCGAGGTGGGCAAGGCCTCGCACGCGGTCTGTCAGGAAGCGAAGGACGCAGGCGTGTTCCGGTTCGGCGGCGGGTTGAGCTACGACGACGGCGACGTGGAACACGCGGTGGTCGGCACCGACGGACTGGTCACGGACGGCCCGTACCTGGAGGGCACGGAACTCATCGGCGGCTTCATGACCGTCGACGTCCCGACCCGCGAAGAGGCCCTGGCCTGGGCCGCCAAGATCGCCGCTGCCTGCCGGTGCCCTCAGGACGTCCGCAAGTTCCTGCACGACCCCGACCTGATCGAGTGATGCGCGGATAGGGTGGCCGACCATGAAGAGCGAGCTCGAGTCCGTCGCCTGGCCGCCGGACCCGATCAAGACCGAGCGCCTCGTGCTCCGCGAGCCCGAGGCGCGCGATCGTACGGCGATCATCGAGCTGCTCGCGTCTCCCGAGGTCGGCACGTACATCGGCGGCGCGCAGTCCCGCGAGGATCTCGAGCGAAACATCCCAGAGGCACCGCGGCGCCGTACCGGCCTGTTCGTGGTCGACCTCGACGGAGCGATGATCGGCACCGTCACCCTCGACCAACGCGACCCGAACCACCCGGACCAGGTTCGCCCGGAGCTCGCGTCGGTCGAACTCGGCTACCTGTTCCTCCCGTCCTCCTGGGGCCACGGCTACGCCGCCGAAGCCTGCGCAGCCGCCCTCACCTGGTTCGCCGCAGCCCGCCCCGGCGAGCCAGTGGTCCTCACCACCCAGTCCGCCAACCTCGCCTCGATGCGCCTGGCAACAAAACTCGGCTTCACCGAGGCAGCCCGCTACGAAGCCTGGGGTTCCGAGCAATGGCTGGGCCTCTGGACACCCCCGGCCCGCTGATCGACTGTCAGCGCCAGGGATCGCCCGGGGTCCGGGCGTAGCGCTGCCAGGTGTAGCGCCACGGGATGACGGCCGCGATGACGACGATGAAGGAGCAGTTGAACAGTACGTCGCGCGCTTCGGTGCTCAGGTCGTTGGCGATCAGGTGGGGAATCGCGACCGTACCGAGCCAGATGACCTTCCAGGCCACCTCGAACAGCAGGATCGGCAGCATCCGCACCGGGTATCTGAGCCCGAGGAACGCCAGCAACGACATGCCCGTCAGCAGACAGGCGACAACTCCTTCCATCACCGGCAGCGATCGAACGTCCTGGAACAGAACCGGCCACTTGACCAACGCCAGCCCTACCCCCATGAACGCGTAGCCGAGCCTCATGACGTTCATCCGCCGGACAGTCAGCTCCTGATCGCTCCGTGGGCTGGGCGTTCGTACGCGCGGTTCGTCGCGGCTGGCGGCGCTGCTTTGTGCACTCATGGCGTGTATTCCCTTCCTAGTGATGGTGGCGGGTCAGCAGGCGCCGGCGCAGCCGGGCTTCGGATCGAGCGATGGTGTGGTCATGCTCCAAGGCTGGCGCTGAGTCGGAGGTTCGGCTACGAAGGTTGCTGTTTGTGGGAAATGGGCGTCAGATGAGCGTGTGGAGGACACCTCAGCGGCGGAGATTGCCGCGGTGCTCGAGAGGGTCGGGGGACGGCTCAAGCGACTGCGCGCGCAGCGCAGGATGACCCTGGCCGAGGTTTCGACAGCGACGGGGATCTCGAAGAGCACGATGTCGCGGCTCGAGACCGGACAGCGGCGGCCGACCCTGGAACTGCTGCTGGCGTTGTCGCAGGTGTATCGGGTGCCGCTCGACGACCTCGTCGCCGCGCCGGTGCAGGGCGATCCGCGCATCCGCCTCAGGCCGGGTCGCGTCAAGGGCCGGACGGTGATCCCGCTGACGCAACATCCCGATGCCACGCAGGCGTGGAAGATCGTCATTCCGACCAGCAAAGTCACCCCGGAGGTCAGGGCCCACGAGGGCCACGAATGGATCTACGTGCTGTCCGGCCACCTGCGCCTCGTCGTCGGCAACGAGGACTGGGTGCTCGGACCCGGCGAGGTCGCCGAGTTCGGCACCGAACAGCCGCACTGGTTCGGCAGCACCGGCCACGAACCCGCGGAGATCCTCAGCATCTTCAGCCGCCCCGGCGAACGGATGAGTGTCCGGGGAACGACACCGCACGTTTAGCGCAGGTGGCTCAAGGTGTGCCGCCCGGAGCCGCGTCAGTGTCTGATGCCCTGAGCATGCGCTCAGAGCTCGGGTCGTCGGATGGGGACGGGACGGCGAGGACGGGATCGCTGCCGCCTTGGTCGAGGCGGAACGGCGGGTACACGTCGGTCATCAGGGCCGCATAGCCGGCGACCCGGAGAGCCCAGCGGTTCATTCCCAGGATCACGTCGTACAGCGATCGGGGGTATGCGCCGGTGAAGGCCAGGATGACGGCCGCGATGATCACCAGGATCCCAACGAGGCCGCCGCTGCCGCCGATGTTCCACTGCCAGTTGTCGGACCGGTTCGCAGCCCACATTCCACCGCCGACGAAGATGCCGACGATGATGTAGTGCGGGATCGCGAGCAGCCACCACTTCACCAGGACCAAGCCTCGGGACAGGCGCTCGGGGTAGTCGACCGACAGGTGCGCGGGATAGTCCTCGACCTCGGCCAGCGTGAACGGCGGGTACTGGTCGGTGCCGAGTGCTCCATAGGCGTAGTACGTCACGCGCCACGACCACCGCATCACGCCGACGTTGTAGTTGAAGATGCCGCGCGGATAGCGACCGGTGAACAGGATGGCGAAGAACGCCACGACCGAGGTGACCATGAAGCCGATCCACAAGAACAGCAACACGACGTAGTGCGGGATCACGAGGATCCACTTGACCAGCCAGAGCCACCTGGACGATTTCGGATCCGGCGCGGCGTTCACATGCACCGGGTATGCCACAGATGTTGTCATCAGAACCATCTCTCAAAGGGATTGCACAACGAATGAAGTCGCGGCCGTCTGCTTCTCACCGCAGAGGTAGCGGGGGTGTGTCCTTCGACCTCGGGAGAGCCCGTTCTGGCCGCAGACGTAGCCGAGCGCGATGCTGTGGTTCTGCCGCTTGACCACCGGATAGAGGGTGACCGCTCATGTTCGCCATGCGACTGAGCTCCCTTTGCAGGCAGCACAAGACCCCGGCGTCCATGTCCGCCGACGACGGACATGCCCGACACCCCCACCCACGTACGCCCCGTGCTCCTCACCATCCTCGGGTGATCAGTCCCTGTCAACGTTGCAATCAGCCGCTCGGGAGGATGCTCGGTGATGCCTGGTGCCTGCTGGTCATGGACAGAGTCGATCACGAGGCCCATGCTGAGGTCAGCGCGGTCAGATCTTGCTCAGTGATCTTCGAGTCGTCACAGCCTCGTGGCCGCGCCGGGGGCATCCGCATGGGGACCGGGAGCTTGTTCATCGTCTCCACCATGGCGTTGATGCTGTTCAGGCAGGTGATCGGCGGTGCCCGCTGATCGAAAGCCAGGCACGTAACGGCCCTTCAGGCACCGCGCCACCAGCATCGCAATCCAGCCGGCTATTGCCGCGCTCAGGAGTTGAGCACGATGAACGTCACCGCACCTTCACAACCAATCTTCCTACGCACCTGGCTGCTCTGGACCGTAGGCTTCCTCGCCTTCCCGATCGCAGGTATCGCGGGCGACCTGGCCGCGGGCCGCGTCAACGACCCGCTCGCCGCGTTGCTCGGTGGCGTGGTCACCGGCGCTGTCCTCGGCACCGGACAGGTGCTGGTCAGCCGCCGACGGCTCGACCCACGCCGATGGATACCGGCCACCGCGATCGGCATGGGCCTCGGGCTCCTGCTCGGCGCAGTAGTCGTCGACTACGGCACCTCGCTCGGCGAACTCGCGCTGATGGGCTTCCTCACCGGCATCGTCCTGGGCGCGGCGCAGACACTCGCGCTGCCGGCCCAGACCCACCGACGGTGGGCATGGGCCGCAGCCCTGCCGTTCCTGTGGGCGTTGGGCTGGACCGTCACCACCCTCGGCGGAATCAGCGTCGAAAACCAGTTCACGATCTACGGCGCTTACGGAGCCATCACCTTCTCCGCGCTGTCCGGCGTACTGCTCCACTACCTGCTGCCGTATCGCGCCGAGGCCGGCCCGGCTCCGACACAGCCACGGATCGAGACCAAGGCATGAGCACACCGCAGCACGTCATCTTCGGCACCGGCGCGATCGGCCTCGCACTGCTCGAGGCGCTACAGCTCCGCGGTGAGACCGCCCGGCTCGTCAACCGATCCGGGCACGCGCGTACCCGACGACATCGAAGTCGTCGGTGGTGACGCCCGCGACCCCGACTTCACAACAGCCGTCGCCAAGGGCGCCCGCGTCGTCTATCAGACGCTCAATCCGCCGTACCCCGAGTGGACCGCGCAATTCCCTGCGCTGCAGAACGGTGTGCTCGCCGCAGCGCAAGCCACCGGTGCGCTGCTTGTCAGCATGGAGAACGTCTACATGTACGGGCGTCCCGCCGGCCGCACCCTGACCGAAGATCGCGCGTACGACGCACACACCAGGAAAGGCCAGCTCCGGGGACGCATGGCACGCGAACTGCTCGCCGCCCACACAGCCGGCCGCGTCCAGGTCGCGATCGGCCGCGCATCCGACTACTTCGGACCTCGAGGCGGAGCGCAATCCAATCTCGGCGACCGCGTCTTCCCCGCCGCCCTGGCCGGCAAGACCGCCACTGTGCTCGGCGACCCCGACCAGCCACACACCTACACCTACATCCCCGACATCGGCGAAGCCCTCGCCGTACTTGGCGAACACCCCGACGCCCCCGGTCAGGTGTGGCACGTCCCGAACGACCCGGACACTCGCAGCACCCGACAGTTGGTCGACCTCGCCTACCAGTACGCCGGGCAACCCCGCACGAAGCTCCGCGCCATGCCACCGCTGATGCTCCGCGCTCTCGGCCTGTTCAATCCAACGATCCGGGAACTCACCGAAATGCAGTACCAGTTCGAGGAACCCTTCATCGTCGACAGCACCAAGATCGCCAACAAACTCGACGTACACGCCACACCGCTCGACCAAGCCCTCACCAAAACCCTCGCCACCTACCGCCCCTGACCACGACGCTCGCCCGGGTCCGTGTCGAGCTGTGGTTGGGTGGCGAGATGCCCGACGACGTGCATTTCACCGCCAAGTTCCCCACGAAACGGATGGCTGCCGACTGCTTGTTAACAGACCAGGCCGGCCGGTTGCTGGTGCTTCAGCCGCCCTGCAAGTCGACCTGGGACATCCCCGGCGGCATGGTCGAACGCGACGAATCGCCACGCCTCGCCGCCCAGCGCGAGGTCCGCGAGGAGATAGGTCTCTTGGTCGAGCCTGGCAGCCTGCTGGCGGTGGATTGGATACCGCAGTCAGGAGACTTCACGGAGATCGTCGCGTTTCTGTTCGACGGCGGGGTGCTCGCACCGGCCGACATCGACCGGATCGTGCTCCAGCCGACGGAGGTCATCTCCTCCAGGTTCGTCACCCTCGACGAGGCCAGGCACCTCCTCGACCCAGAACAGTTCGCACGCGTCGCCGCCGGTTTCAACAGCCGACGGACTGCGGAAGCCATCTACCTGGAGAACGGCGTTCCACCCGGCGTTGCGAGTGCCTCGGCAACCGTCGTACGCCAGGATCATGTTCATGGAGGTCAGTGCCCGGCTGACCCGCTGGATCAACCGCCAGTTTCCTGAGGGCAGCGCGGAGGGTCACAGCAGTCGGTCGACCAGGCCGTCGACGTAGTCCGGAGTGAGTGGGCCTATGCCGAGCAGGACTCGGACATACATCGGGGCCAGGATGTGGTCCACCACGCCTAACGCATCGGGTGCTTGCTCGCCGCGTTCGAGAGCGCGATCGAGCATGGACTGCAGTTGCCGGGTGCGTTCGGCAAGGAGGTCGTCACCCGCCCGCTGGCCTTGGTCACCGTGGCTGGACAGGGCGACAGCCAGGCGTAGCAACGCCAGACCGTCGGGTCCGGTGATCTCGCGGGCCACCTGGGCCGCGTAGGTGCGCAGGTCGCCGGCCAGGCTCCCGGTGTCGGGCATCGGCGACTGGGCGTTGAGGCGGGTGAGCGCCACGTCGGTGAGCAGGGTTGCCAGGTTGCCCCACCGGCGGTAGATGCTGCTGTCGGCCACACCCGCTCGGGCTGCGACGTCGCCAACGGTGAAGTTGCCGTAGCCGCGCTCGTTGATCAGGTCGGTGACGGCCTGGTGGACCTCCAAGCCGACGCGGGCGCTCCGCCCGCCAGGCCGCCGGGCCGGCTCTCGCTCGTTCATGACCTCACCTTAACGCAGTCGCGACTTGCGTTTGTGAGGGAACTCTCCCTACACTCGCCTAACGCAGCCACTGGCTGCTTTAGTGCGCCCTGAGGCCGACGGTCGTGGAGAGGCGCAACTGACGATTGAGAGGATCCCCATGGCTGCATCGCCTGCGGCCGTAGGCAGTCGACCGAACCGGTCCGTGCTGCTCACGGTGACCTGCCTGGGCCAATTCATGGTCCTGCTCGACAACACGATTGTTGGAGCAGCGCTGCCTGACATGCAGCACCGGCTGCACACTCAACTGACCGGTCTGCAGTGGATCGTCGACGCGTACGTACTGCTGGTCGCCATGCTGCTGCTGTCCGGCGGTGTCTTCGCCGACCGCTTCGGCCGTAAGCGCGTGTATCTGACCGGCGTCGCGGTGTTCACCGCCGCGTCGGTGGTGTGCAGCCTCGCGCCCTCGATCGGCTGGCTGGTCGCCGGCCGGGTACTGCAGGGCATCGGGGCCGCGGCGCTGAGCCCTGCATCGCTGGCCCTGCTCGCCGCCGCCTATCCCGTGCCGCAGGAACGCATCAAGGCGATCGGGCTGTGGGCTGGATTCAGCGGAGTCGGTCTGGCCGCAGGCCCCGTGGCCGGCGGCGTACTGACAGAGGCCTTCGGCTGGCCCTCCATCTTCCTGGTCAACCTGCCCATCGGCGTGGTCCTGCTGCTGGTCGGTCTGCGCAGCCTTGTAGAGGCCCGCAATCCGAGCGCCCCCGCGATCGATGTCCCAGGGACGGTGCTGTCCGTTCTGGGGGTGGGAGCGCTGACCTACGGGCTGATCGAGGGTGGCGCCCGCGGCTGGACGTCGCCGGTGATCCTGGGCAGCTTCACCGCCGCCGTGATCCTCCTCGCTGCCTTCGTCGCCGTCGAAGCGCGTCGTTCCGCTCCGATGCTGCCGCTGCGGCTGTTCCGGCAGCGGCTGTTCACCGTGTCCAACACCGCCATGGTCGTGGTGGGGTTCGCGCTGATGGGTTCGTCGTTCTTCTTCTCCCAGTTCTTCGTGTACGTCCAGGGCAGCTCGATCCTGCGCGCCGGCCTGCAGACCCTGCCGGCAACCCTCGCCATGGTGATCGTCAGCCCGTTCGCGGGCCGGCTCGCCGCCCGGTACGGCTTCCGCATCGTGGTTACCACCGGCCTGGCCCTGGCCGGCCTGGGACTGCTGGCGCTCGGCATGGTGCACGCCAATACCGGCTACGGCAACGTGTGGTGGCGGCTGGGAGTCGTCGGCATCGGCTTCGCCCTGACCATGTCCCCACTGACCGGAGCCGCCATCCAAGCAGTCAGCCCGCAGGAAGGGGGCCTCGCATCAGGCATCAGCAGCACCACGCGACAGATCGGCGCGGTGCTCGGCGTGGCCGTACTCGGAGCCATCGTCCGCACCCGGCAATCCGGCGGCGCCTCCTTCGAGACCGGCCTCAACAGCGCCTTCCTCGCGGCCGGCGCCGTCACGTTGGCCACCGCCGTATTCACCGGCCTGTGGCTGGCCAGGTCCAAACCCGCGGAAGGCTCCGCGGCACCGCAACGCTCCACCGATCCAGATGCGGTCACCACCTCGAACGAGGCGTCCGCGAACAGCCGCTGACGACGACGCCTGTGTCCCGGCCCGGCCGCCCGGGCGCTGCCTCCGCACGTCTACGTCTGCCCTGTGCCCGGCCACCTCGATCTCACATGTCGCGTTCGGCGGTGAGCCGTCCAGAGGCGACGGCGTCGACGAGGGATCGGTGGTCGCGCTGGTTCTGGTCAGCGTAGGCGGCGGCGAAGGCGGCGATGGCCCTGTCGAAGACGTCGGAGCCGCCGAGGTAGGTGGCGATCGCGATCCGGTCGCCGGAGCGGGCGTGCGCGCGGGCCAGCGTCCAGCCGCAGGCCTCGCCGTAGATCCGCATGCCGCGCGGTTTCATGGCCTCGATGGGCATGGAGTACTTCCAGTCCCGCAACTGCCGGACGTAGTAGTCGTGGGGCTTGCCGTCCAGCCCAGTCTTGGCCCGCTGCCAGCCCAGGAAGATGTCGCTGGCCGCCTGCATCAGCCGCTGGCCCGCGACCACCCGCTCCCCCTGGTTGGCGTACTTGCCGGCGCCGGTGAAACGGCGGAGCACGGATTCTTCGGCCTCCTTGACCTGCAGGAACAGCGGGTCGGAGCCGTCGCGGCCGAGCATCAAGATGATCCAGCAGCGGGTCCCGACGCTGCCCACGCCGACGACCTTGCGGGCCATGTCAGCGAACTCGTACTGCTCCAGCAGATACCGCCGGTCGGTTTCCAGCGTCCGCCGGTACTTGCCGATCAGGCCAGCGAGCGACGTCTGGAACGCGGCCACGTCCTGCGCCTCGGGTATCAGCTCATCGACCGGCACCAGCAGCGGCGGGTCCGAGACGATCCGTGGCCGGCCGCCGACCACCCGGCACAGCTTGGCCACCTCCTGCATGCTGTCCCTGGTCCGCGCCTTAGCCATGCCCTTGTCCCACATCTTGCGCTGCCGCGCCTTCATCTGCGAGTCGAACTCCGCCCGCAGCTCGTCCATATCCGCATGCGCATACCAGACATCCAGGTTGGTCATCTTGGCGAAGGCCCGCATCGCCTGCCGGTAGCTGGCCACCGCGGCCATCACCACCGCGCGGCGGTTCTTGCCGCCGAACCCGTTCTCCCGCCCGGCCACCTCCAGGCTGGCCGCCAGCCGCTTGACGTCCCATTCCCACGGCCCGGGTGTTGTCTCGTCAAAGTCATTGACGTCGAAGACCAGGCGGCGCTCCGCAGAACCGAAGATGCCGAAATTCGACAGGTGCGCATCCCCGCACGCCTGCACCGCCAGCCCGGACACCGGCGTGGTGGCCAGGTCGCTGGCCATCGGCAGCGCCGCGCCGCGGTAGAAGGTGAACGGGGAGACCATCATCCGCCCCCGCCGCACCGGTATCAGCTCCGGCACCCGCGAGGCCGCCTGCTCTTCCAGCAGCCCCACCGGGTCCGGCCGGCCCGGCCGCGGGTCGAACACCGCATGACTTTCCCGCGGCACCGCAGCCCGGGCTTCTTTACCCCGCGCAGCACGCTCCGCCGGGATCATCTCCTCCAGGCCCGACTCCAGCTGATACCGCAACCTGCCCCCGGGCGGGGCCCCCGCCGTCACAACACCCATCATCGGCTCCTCTCTACGCGCTGCGCGCCCGGCCAGCTGAGCTGCTCGAACACCTCGACGCCTGGTCCGAGGCGATCATCGACGCCGCAGCTGCGCAGTACAGCGGGAAGGCACCCGCCTGACGCTCACCGGTTCGGGGCACCGACCGCAGCCAACGGCGTACGCGATGTGCGCTCACGGTCTAGTCGGTCAGTTGCTCGAGCGCCACGACGGTCGCAAGCAGGAGTGTCTCGTCCTCGTCCGGGGCGATCTCTACTCCGTAGGTGTCGCGGACCCGGAACCAGCTCTTCGAGATGTGGGCGATCGTGTCGCCGTCGCGTTTGATCTCGTACTCGTGGTCGACGACGTTGCCGTGTGCCTTGAGATCCGGCCCGTCGTCGACGTCGATATCGAAGCGGTCCCGGATGCCGATCAGCGCCTTGTGGACTGTCGCGATCCGCTCGCCGCCGCGCTCGATGGCCCTGTGCATTCATTACGTGCCAGGCCGGCGGGACAGCGCCCGCGTCGCCGTAGAAGGTGAGCGGGGGACCCGGCACCCGGCCGAGCGCCTGGCGGACCGGCCTTCCTGGTCGACGCCGTCGCCTCAGGGCGGCTTGCTTCCGTGCCAAACATCGGTCACCTCCCGCCGGTCCTCACTGTGGCGACGCGGCTAGGACGTAGGAGCGGTGGCGGCTTGGTTGGCCTCCTCGAGATCGTCGTCGGAGACTGTGTGCGACTCCGCCGTACCGCCCAGCTCCGTCAGCTTGGCCGAGACGGCGTCCGCTTCGCTCACCGGCGCCAGCACCCCGACGGCGGCCTTGCCACCGGTGAGCTCGGATCCGAGACGTTCACGGTCGGCCTTGTCCATACCGAGGCCCTTGTGGTGCAGCGCACCGGCAAGTCCACCGCCGACCACTCCGACAGCGAGGCCGACCGGGGTGAACAAGGCCAGCGCCACACCGATGCCGGCCCCCTTGCCAGTGCTGCGTTTGCCGACCTTCTCGGTCTTGACCTCACCTTTCTCGTTCAGGACCAGAACGCCGACCGCATCCTTGCTGGCGAGCCCGGAGTCCTTGAGGGCCTGCGCCGCGGAATCCGCCGTGGCCTCGTTCGCGAATAGTGCCAACACAACAGTCTTGTTTCCCATGGGATTTCCTCTACAGGTGGTATGTCGCAGATCCGCGACATACCCGTTCTAGTCCGCCGGCCAGACGCACCGCCTCACCCCCGACGGACGATCCCGGACACGGCGGCCCGCCTACCGTCGTTCAGACCACCATTGGCAGCCGCCTACCCGCGCTTAGCGACCGACGAACACACCTTGCTGACGGCAGGCAAGCACTGCGACGCACGGTCAGGGGACGGGCCGATGAGTGACGACGCGGTTGCCATTGCACGAGTGAGCGCGGCCAACCGCGGGGACGCCCGACCAGCCAGGGCAATGTCCTCCGCCCGTCGCCGAGGTTCTCGCAGCCTGGCAATGAGGCGGTTCCCGTCACTGCGTGTTTGACTGGTCGGACGAACGTCTTTGTCTCCATCCTCATTGTGGTCGCGGTGACGGTCCTGGCCATCGCGGGCATGCTGGTCGTGCGCCGTCATGCGCCGGACGGTAGTTTTTTCCACGACGGCGACCGCGCGGCCGGCGTGTTCGGCGTACTGGCCACCGGTTTCGCGGTCCTGTCAGGCTTCGTGGTGTTCTTGGCCTTCTCCAGCTACGACACCGCCCGCAGCGGGTCGGAACAGGAGGCGCTGATCGTCTCCCAGCAGGTCGAGACCGCGCAGTTCTTCCCGGAACCTGCCCGCAGCGAGCTGACCAATGAGCTGGTCTGCTACGCCCGCTCGGTGGCCGGGGTCCAGTGGGATCGGATGCAGGCCGGCACGCTGGGCGAGGAGCTGAACCCCTGGGCCGGCGAGATGTTCCGTACGCTGCAGACGGTCAAGCCGAGCAGTGCGACCGAGCAGTCGGCCTTCGACATCTGGCTGAGCCAGCGGCAGGCTCGCGAGGAGGCCCGCCGCGACCGCTTGCACGGCGCCGTCGGGGTGATCCCGGCCCCGCTGTGGGTGGTGCTGTTCTTCGTGTCAGGTCTCATCCTTTTGTACATGCTTTTCTTCGCCGACAGCGGCGAACGGGCGGTGGTTCAGGCCCTGATGGCGGGCACGGTTGCCTCCGTCGTCACGTCGCTGCTCTTGCTGCTGGGAGCGCTCGACCAGCCGTTCCATGAGGGCTTCGGTGGCCTTCGTCCCGTGGCCATGCAGCGAACGCTGCGGATCATCGATGAGGAGCTCGTGGTGGCCAAGGAGAAGGTGTCTGCTCCGTGTGATGCCCGTGGGAACCCGCTGTAAGCGCCCGCGATGACCCACCTTGACCGAGAACCGCCGCCAGGTACACACGTGGGATGTTCATCAACGGGGTAGGGGCTGCTGGGCGAGCAGCACGACCGCGGCGAGCAGCATGACGCCGCCCACCGATGCGAGCACATAACGCACGCGCTTCTGCTTGAACGTCGTGCCGATGCCGACCAGGAAGAGCACAGTGGCCAACAGCAGCGTGATCCGAACGTATTTGTCTGCCGCGAGCCCGGCGTGGTCGCCACCCGCGGTGGCTTCCTCGGCCATCTTGTCGAGTGCCGCGGCCTTCGCCAAGTCAGGCTGCACGTACTCCTTCATGAATGTCGGGCCGGGTGGCGCCGAGGGGTTGGTGTCCGGATTGGTGGCCAGCCACGCGTCGAAGGCGACTCTGAATTGGGGGCGGAAGCGACGCTCGGCGATCGCTTCCTTCTCCTTGTTGCCCAGCGTGTAGGCGGTGAACCACGCGTCGAACGTGCTCGAGTCGAAGTTGCGCAGCTCCGCCGCGGTCGCCAGCGCCCGGTTCGCCTGGACCCGCAGCGACGACGCCTGGGCGAGGTCGAGCCGGGACTCTGTGCTCCATTTGGCGGCGGAGTAGCCGGCCCAGGCTGTCACGATCGTGACGACCGACAGCAGCACAGCCTCGATCACCGGGATCGCGCGGCCGATGGCCTCACGAGCCCCATCCTCGTGGTCGTGGTCACGAAGCTGCTTGGCCACCTCCGACGGCGACAGTCCCTCAGGCATGACTCGAGGGTCTCCCGTCACGCGCGAACGCGCATCCTCCGCAGTGAGCGACCCGGATGGTTCACTCAGGCCGAGCTCGGACGTGGGGATGAGGAAACCCCCGGGCGAGGAACTGCCCTCTGACCTGGGGGTTTGGTGGAGCCGCCTGTCGGAATCGAACCGACGACCTTCTCATTACGAGTCCGCTTCCGTGAGCGTCCACTCGCCGACGACCCCCGATCCTGAGCGCCAATTGTGTCCAGTGGTCGAGGGTCGTTGACGGCTGTCCAGGGCCATCCGGGGGCCTCTCGGGGGCCTCGCTGTCCGCGAGATTCAAAGTTGCCGCCGACCTGTCCACCACGGTCCAGACAATGCATCCGCGCACCCCGCTCTGAGCCTGAACTCCGCCCAGCTAGCGCCTGGTCGTCCACCCCGATCCACACCGTTTGTTAGCAAATCCGTTAGCAATCGGCCTACGGCTCAGTCAGCGTGAACCTTCCGTCAGGTGTCAGAGCAGTCACCAAAACGACCACCGTGCTGTCGTCTGGAAGGCGGAGATTGAAGGCCTCGTCCAGCTCGCAGAAGGCCGCGAGATCCGGACCTTCCTCAGTCCGCGCGAGCCGTCCTGTTGCCTGCCAGCCCTGCTCTCCTACCGCGATCGTCACCGATACCGGGAATGCGGCCAGACAGGTCAGGCTGTTCGCCCACCACTCAAGCCGCGCGGCGGTCGCCACTGATTCCATGTGGCGATCCTGGCATGACAGCCCGACGTGCCGCCATGACGCGGACCAGCTCATAGACCACGTTCTTTGTGTCTTCCCGTCTGCCGTTCAGCCCACGCGTAGCGCGATCAGGAGACGCCAGAGGGGCCAAGATGGAGCGCCCCGCTGGACGAACGATCTTGGCCCCTCTGGTGGCTCCTGATAGGTCCTGACTGGGCTGAGCGGCAGGCGGGAAGACGCACCCCGCCCCACACCGAACCGCCGGCCAAAATCGGACCGTCATCCCGGAGTCGTGAGGCCCCCGCCGGAGGCGTTTTGTTGCTCTAGAAAGACACCGAGAGCGGGCGCGGGCGGTGAACGGCCGGAGGGCGCATGCGCACGCCCGCGCCGCGCGCCGAAGGCGCGCCTTGATCCATAAGAGCCAAATTCGGCAGGGCGCTCGGGTCAGGCGGCGCGGATTGCCTCGGTGAGTTCGCCGATATGGGCGATCACAGCGTCGGCTCCTGCGGTAGCCAGATCGGCGGCCTTGCCGGGCTTGTTGGCGTAGCCGATGCTTGCAGCTCCGATCGCACGGGCGGCCTGCACGTCAGTGGCCTGGTCGCCGATGAGGGTGCAGGCGTCCGGTTCCACAGCTAGGGCCTGGGCGGCTCGCTCGATCAGGTGCGGGCTCGGCTTCATGAGGGCTGGATCGGATGGGTCGCGGGCCTCGATGTGCTGGACGAGACTGGTCAAGCCGACTCGATCGAGGTAGGCGCGCACCGATGCCCCAGTGTTGTTGCTGACGATCGCGAGTTGTCGGCCAGCGTCCCGGCAGGCTGTCAGGAAGGCTTCTACGCCCGGGGTTGGTGTAGCGCTCTCGACGGCTTTGATCTCGGCGGTCTGGAGGGCTTCCTCGACGTGGCGGCCCAGCTCGGGAGATACCTCGGCGGCAGCGCTCAGGAACTCGTGCGGGCTAGCGATCGCAGACATAGCCGACGGCAGTTCGCCGACCTGGTCGAGCGCGAGACCGCGCAACTCGTCGGTGATCTGCGACGCCGGATACCCGGCGAACACCGAGCACACCGGACCGTCGAAGTCGAGCAGGATGACAGGACTACGGCGCAGGGTGGCGGCCAATGCTTCGGCGGTCACGGCTCGTAGGTCCGACCGAGCGTGCCCCAGAGACTGTCAAACCAGCGTCGCGCCTGCTCGATGTACTGCGAACCGGTGGCCCGGTCGCCGTCAGTCACCGAGTGATGGAACAGGACAGTGTCCTTGCCCACGGCATCGAAGATCGACACGTCCTTGCTGCCGATCTTCACCTCACGCTCAACGACCGGGTAGAAGCCGAAGAACAGCTCCTCGTCGTTGATCAGGTACATCTTGAACATCATCGACAGCGGGATGACCCGGGTCTCGACCTCGGTCTTCTGGACCAGCCCCAGCTCGCCAAGTTCGCGGATCGACTCCGCAATGGCTCCGGCTGACCGGTGCGCGATCTCGGCCACGCGGGCTCGGACCGCAGGGTCGTCGCCGGGCTTCGACCCGGCACGCGATGGAACGGCGAGCGGCTGGGACAGGTCCGGCAGCAGCAGGCGAATGGTGACCGACTCCGGCGTGAGTCGTCCGCGCCGGATTCGTTCGATCGGCTCCTCCAGTGCACCGAGCAGGGTCTCACCGGTTAGGCCCGCAAAGTCGATGGTGACCCGCGTCCGTTCGAACGCCTTCTCGATGTGCGGGCGAAGACCGACCGCCTGGTCGGCCCGGTCGCGAACGTAGACCCCGCTGCCGACTCTCGACACGATCAGCCCCTCGTCGCGCAGAACCTTCAGCGCCTGCTGAATCGTCATCCGGGCAACGCCGTACTGAGTCGCGAGCTCCTGCTGTGAGGGCAGCTTCTCCCCCGCCGTGAACTTCTGCGTCAAGATCCCGGCGCGCAGCGCAGTGGCGACCTGCCGATACGGCGGGCGTGTGTCGTTCGGGTCTAGCTCCATGGCCCCCAGCGTAGTACCTGGCTAGCCAGCCTAGGAATTTATCTGTCCAAATACTTGACCTGACTAGCCAGGCTGGTTACCTTGGTCATATTCCAGCCTGGCTAGTCAGCCTAGGCGGCCTATACAGAGGAGTAACAGTCATGGCGATGCCGCGCAAGATCAAGATCGAGTTCGGTGAGGTCTTCCCGTACGGCGTGTTCGCGGTTTCGGAGGTCACGCAGGTGCGGGACTTCGAGCGGTCGACGCGTGAGCGTCCGGTGTACGCGATCGATGAGGAGACGGGGCTGTCGGTGTGGTCGGTCGACGTGATGGATGGTGACCGGGACGCCCGCAAGGCGGACCGTCAGGTGTCGATCAAGATCCTGGCCAAGCAGCAGCCGGTGCTGCCGCCTCAGCCGCAGGGGATGCCGTTCACGCCGGTCGAGTTCGAGGGCATGACGGCTACGCCGTACATCGCTGAGAACGGCAACCGCCCGCGTCTGGCGTGGTCGTTCAAAGCCATGGCGGTACGTGCGCCGAAGTCCGCTCAGGCTCCGAAGGCGGCCTGATCATGGGTGAGCCGATCAGGGTGTCGATGGACGTGCACTTCGACGGGAGCACGGGCCGGATCGAGTCGGCTCTGAAGCGGAGCGTGTACGGGCCGTACGTGACGATCACGGTCGGGGACGACGGCTACAACCGGGTCACGCTGTACTGCCACGACCTGGCGGCGTTGACGACGATGGTCGAGGCGATCGACCGGGCCCGTCAGAGTCTCACGGAGGTGCTGGGGTTCCTGCCGAGTGGTGAGCCGTGCGCGTACGCGGACGTGTTCGGCTCGATCGAGTGGAACGAGCACGACCACGACGAGTGCCTTGAGCACCTGGTCGATGAGCCGGTGCCGTACGCGCCGACTCAGCTCGGGGCGGCGTGATGACCGCGCTGTTCGCGACACGTCGGGATCTGGACGGCTGGGCTGATGCGCTCGGCGCACGGAACGACGACGAGGCGTCCGCGGAGCTGCACAAGCTGATGGGCCGGTTGCTCGACGGTCAGGACCGGGTCCGGAAGGTGGCGCGGTCGTTGTCGAAGGCACCGAACGACGAGGTGCGCCGGTCGCTGGCGCTCGCTCTGGGCCGGATCGATCTGGCCGTCCTGGTGGTCGGTGAGGCGCTGCGCGGGTTCGCAGTGCACGAGAGGGGTTGAGAGCCATGGCGATCACTGGAGTGGCTGGTAAGCGCCGGTTCCTGGATCTGTGGGCGCGGGCGCTCGGGGTCGGCAACGACCTGGAAGCAATGGCGAAGCTGCGGGCGGTGATGAACGAGCTGGACGACGCCCGTTCGCAGTTGCAGAAGACGACTCGGGTGCTGGCCAGCGTGCCGGACCCGGACGCCAATGTCGGCGCAACCGGTGCGATGGACGCACTGGAGTCGACCTGGCGGAACCTGCTGGCCGTCGAACGACGGTTCGCGAAGCACGAGAGGGGGCGCAAGTAGTCATGGGCAAGATCAAGACTGGTCGCGATGCTGCCGGAGGCGTTCCGGTGGTGCGCATGCTCGCCTCGCTGCTGCGCTACCCCGGCGTAATGGGTCCGCTGCTGCTGACCGGATTCACGGCCTGGTGGGGCCTGTCGCACACCTGGGCGCACATCATCGCCACAGGCATCGTGCTTGGGCTCGTGCTGGGGGTGTGGCGGCTGCGTCGACCGCAGTCGTTCCAGCGGCTGGTGTGGTGGCGGGTCAAGGCATGGTGGCGTCGCTGGTTCACCTACGCCCCGAACTGGTGGTGGTGGATGGGCCGGTTCGGGCTCTCGATCAAGACCGAGGTCCGGGGATGGATCGTGCGCCCCCGGATCATCAAAGTCAGGTCCAACGCGTCCACGGATTCTCTGCTGCTGGACCTCCCGGACGGGATTACGCCGGCGGATATCGCCGACTGTGTCGACAAGCTCCAGCACGCGACCCGTGCCCGCCGTGCGACAACTCGGCAGGCGGATCCGGGCCAGGTGTGGCTGGACCTGTACATGCGAGACCCGCTGGTGAAGACGATCCCCGCCGTACCCATCCCGGAGAGCCTGCGGGTGGAGGACCTGGACGGGCTGGTGATCGGGTACGCCGAGGACGGTTCCCCGTGGCGGCTGCGGGTCCGTGGCACTCACATCCTGGTTGCCGGGGGCACCGGCTCGGGCAAGGGCTCGGTGATCTGGTCGGTACTTCGGGCACTCACCCCGTTTATCCGGGCCGGGCTGGTCGTGGTCCACGCGATCGACCCCAAGGGCGGCATGGAACTCGACTTCGGACGGGACCTGTTCTACCGGTACGAGGCCGACGACTACGAAGACATGGTGCAGCTTCTCGAAACCGCTGCCGACGAGATGGACGACCGCGCCCGGTACCTGCGCGGCAGGGCACGCAAGTTCACCGCGTCACCGCAAACCCCGCTGGTCCTGGTTGTGGTGGACGAGCTGATGCAGCTCACGACTCTGCTGCCGGGTCCGGACGGGCGGCGCCAGATGGGCCGGGTCGAGACCGCGCTCGGACGCCTGCTGTCCAAGGGACGCGGCCCCGGCTACGCCGTCCTGGCAACCGTGGTCGAACCCACCAAGGACATCGTCACCTGGCGCGACATCTTCCCCGACCGCATCGCGCTCCGACTGGGCTCGTCCTCGCAGGTCGACATGGTGCTAGGGGAAGGCCAGCGCGATCTCGGAGCCGAAGCCGACAACATCGCGCTGTCGCTGCCGGGTGTCGGGTTCATCAAGGTCGAGAACTCGCCCGTCCCGATCCGGGTGCGCGCCGCCTACGTCACCGACGACGAGATCAAGGCCATGGCCCGCGAGTACCGGTCTCCGCACCACCTCCGCCCCGTCGACACAACCACCGCTGAGCTGGTTGACGTCGACGAGCTGGACCAAGCCGACGAGACGGGAGAGGCGGCATGAACCGGCAGCAGATCCCGGGCCAACTAGAACTCGTCTTCGACGCCGCGCCGGAGCTGACCGACGACCTACGCGCCGAGTTGACCGCGCACGTCGTCCCCGGCTGGCAGGCCATGGGCGCATGCCGCTCGACTGGCGATGACACGTGGTTCCCCGACGAGACCGACACAACCGGCAAGACGAACGCGGTCGACCGGTGCGGGTTCTGCCCCGTCCGCCGCTCCTGCCTCGCCTACGCCCTCTCCAGCGGCCAGGAGTACGGGGTCTGGGGCGGCACCACCGAACTGCAACGCAACGTCGTCGCCCGCGACCTGGTCGACGGCGCCCCGGTCGTAGACGCCCTGGACGGAGCGACGCTGCTGCCCGAATACCTGTGGAGGCAGGCGGCATGACGGTCCGGCTCCGCGTCTCGGGTGACCCCGACGAGATCGAGGTCATGGTCAAGGTCCTTGGCGTGGTGTTCGACCTCACCGGCTCTGGCCGCCTCTACCCCAACCACGGCTCGACGGGGGTCCGCGTCTACCTCACGGCGCGGATCCCCTGGGCCGGTGAACGAGAACAACCGCGCCGAGGAGATGGTCACGAATGATCTCGACCCTGGGCCAAGTCGCGCCCGACGTACTACACGACCTGGCCGTCCGCAACGGCGTCTGTGTCCGCCCCGTACTGTCCCGGCTGACCGACACCGCGACCGGTGAACAGCTCGTGATCCCGATCCCGTGCGGCTCGACTCAGGAACGCCAATGCCCGCCGTGCGCCGACCGCGCCCGCAAGCTCCGCATGCAACAGTGCCGCGAGGGCTGGCACCGAGACGACGAGGTCCCCGCGGCTTCGGATGACGACGCGGACGAGGACACCGGCAGCGAGGACGAAACCCCTTCAGACGTTGAAGAATCGGCCCGCCGTGTCCGGTCGACGCGTCGCCGCCAAGATGCCCCGGACCTGCCTCGGGTACCGATGGACAACCGCACAGTGGGTACGACGTTCACCGCTCCGGACGGACGCACCTACCGCCCGTCCATGTTCCTCACCCTGACGCTTCCGTCGTACGGCAAAGTCGGCCCAGACGGGACACCGCTCGACCCCG
Organism: Kribbella soli; assembly: GCF_004331345.1. Classification (GTDB taxonomy): domain Bacteria; phylum Actinomycetota; class Actinomycetes; order Propionibacteriales; family Kribbellaceae; genus Kribbella; species Kribbella soli. The sequence goes on from NZ_SJJZ01000001.1 coordinate 1,662,338, forward strand.
GCAGCTACGACTACCACCGGGCAGCGATGGACGCGCTGCACTTCCCCAAGCTCGTTGACCGGTTCTGGCAGAACCTGCGCCGCTGCGCCGGGTACAAGGTCCAGTACTTCGCCACCGTCGAAGCCCAACGCCGCCTCGCCCCGCACCTGCACGCCGCCGTCCGGGGCGTCATCCCCCGCCAGGTCGTCAAGGACGTGGTCGCCGCGACCTACCACCAACTGTGGTGGCCCCAGTGCACCGAACCCGCGTACACCGGGGACGACCTGCCCCGATGGGACGACTACGCCGGCGCTTTTCTGGACCCTCACACCGGGACACCGCTGCCCACCTGGGAACAGGCTCTCGACTCGATCGGAGACGACCTGGCCGCAACCCCGGCGCACGTGGTCAAGCTCGGAACCCAGCTCGATTACCAAGGCATCATCGCGGACGCTGACGACAAGGTCGGCAAGGCAATCGGGTACCTGACCAAGTACCTCGCGAAGTCCATCGCGGACACCTACGGCGACGACGACACGATCACCACCGCGCAAGCGATGCACCTCGACCGGCTGCACCGCGAGGTCCGCTGGCTGCCCTGCTCCCCAACCTGCTCCAACTGGCTCCGGTACGGCGTCCAGCCCAAAGACGCAGAAGCAGGCATGCGCCCCGGCTGGTGCCCATCCAAGGCCCACGACCGGCATCACCTCGGGTTGGGTGGCCGCCGCGTGCTCGTGTCGCGTCAGTGGACCGGCAAGACGCTCACCGACCACAAAGCGGACCGGGCCGAAGTCGTTCGGCAGACCCTCGCCATGGCCGGTGTCGATATGCCCGACACCGACCGCTACGCCACGACAACCCAGCTCGAGGACGGCATGCCCCGGTTCATCTGGACGCCGGTCGACCGCAACAACGACGACGACCTGCCCACTTGGCACGGCGTGCTCACACGCGGCATCAACGAACGCATCCGGTGGCGAACCCAGTACGAGCAGGCCAAACAACGCGCCAACGGACCACCCGCCGACGCCCGTTCGGCAACTGACACCGATGACGCTGCCAACTCGGCGGCATGACCTGGGAGACGACATGACCGACACAACCCTCTGGAACATCGATGAGGTAGCCGCCTACCTCCGTGTCCCGGTTCTCACCATCCGCTGGCTACGGCAAGAGGGGCGCTTCGCTCCGGCGATCAAGGTCGGTCGTCGGCTGGTGTGGGATGCGCGAGACATTGCCACCTGGTTGGAGTCGCAGCGGGAAGTCGAGGCGGCCTGATGAGCGTTCAGAGACGCCTCACCAAGTCGGGCGAGGTCCGCTACAAGGCACGTGTCAAGTGGCACGGTCGCGAAGTTGCGAGCCTCACCTTCGAGCGCAGGAAGGATGCCGTCAACTGGGAGCGAGAGCAGACCCGAAAGCTTCGCCTTGGCGTGTGGATCGACCCCAAGCGTGGGCAAGTCCCGCTCTCCGAGGTAGTCGACGACTGGCTCAAGTCACGGCAGTCTAAGAAGCGCCGTACCCGCGAGGCCGACGAGGCGGACTGGCGTCTCCACATCAAGCCACGATTCGGCAACCTCCCGATTGCTTCCATCACGTCCGGGGAGGTGTCGAGCTGGCTTGGCGACATGATCAAGAAGGGCGGCTCGGCAAGCAGCGTCACTCGCTATCTGAACACCCTCCGGTCGATCCTGAACTACGCCGTCGCAGACAGCCGGATCTCGGTCAACGTCGCGGCGGCTGTCGAGGTCCCAAGCGGTGGCCAGAGCAAGCGCGAGGGCATGTACCTCACTGTTCGGCAACTGGAGGATCTGGCAGCGGCTTGTCACGGCCCGTACGCCGAACTGGTCCTCGTGCTCGGCATGGGTGGTCTTCGCTGGGGTGAGCTGGCCGGACTGCAGGTAGGTGACCTCGTCCATGTCCCGGGTCGTGGGCTCCGACTGCAACGGGCAGTCCTGGCAAGCGGTGCAGGCGGGGAGTTGTTCACGGACTCCCTCAAGAACAAGCGCGCTCGGACTGTGCCGCTCATCTCCGACGTTGTCCCGATCGTCGATCGGTGGGCCACCGGAAAGGACCACTCCGACTGGCTGTTCAGCGCCCCTCGCGGCGGACCTCTCAGCGAGGGCAACTGGAAGCGCTCGGTTCGCTGGACGGCAGCCACCCGCGCGATCGGCGTTCCCGGGTTCCGGGTGCACGACCTGCGGCACACTGCTGCGTCCATCTGGCTGGCCGCTGGAGCTGACCCGAAGGTGGTTCAGCGCATCCTCGGGCACGCCACTGCCGCGATGACGATGGACCTCTACGGCCACCTGCTAGACGACAGCCTTTGGGACGCGGCGCAGAAGGTCACTGACCACACCGGGGGCCTCTCGGGGGCCTCGAACGGCTCCGCCGCCGAAACGACAGAACCCCCGGGTGAGGAAACTGCCCTCTGACCTGGGGGTTTGGTGGAGCCGCCTGTCGGAATCGAACCGACGACCTTCTCATTACGAGTGAGACGCTCTGCCGACTGAGCTAAGGCGGCGGGTGCCGAGGCAAGAGTGTAGCGGGAGGAGGGGGAGGATTCCGAATCGGATCCTTGGGGAGGGGTACGGCGGGGGCGGGGTGTGGTCGGGGTCACCCGGGGGACGCGTGGGGGCGAACGCGACGTACGCCGGAACCGGGATGGGCCGGCGTACCGGAACCTGTGCGGGGTTGGATGCGTCGGAGGGGCGTTGAATTAGCGCGGGGAATGATTGTTTTAGGAAATGCGTTGACTTCGTTGTAGGTGCTGGGTGAGACTAATTCCCGCAAGCCAAGACCCTGAGGAGAAGATCGTGTACAGGACGCAGATCGCGAACGAAGCCTGGCGGCCCGGCCGCATGGCTTTGTCGGCGTGCCTGCGATCTGTGAGCGACACCTTCTACCACCAGCTCAGCCTGTGCACGGGCGGCCCGCCTGGGTGATCTCCGACTGGGAGACCTCCAGGAGCCGTCTGAGCCGGGTACCGGCAGCAGGCGGCTCTTTTCTTTTGCCCGGCAACGGGATTGGTTTCACCGATGCATTCTTCCGGTATTCACGAATATCGGCACGCACAATGACAACTGGACATTCATCGCATTTCTCCCGGCCTGTCGAAGGGCCGGGAGAGGACCAGCTGTAGGCCAGTGGCCAGGCCACCTCATTTGGGTTGAGGAGATCGGAGGTTCGAGTCCTCCCAGCTGGACCAGGCGCCCGCAGGATGCTCAGCTACCGGCCGAGCGGGCGCCACAAGCGTGCCCTGCGACGGAAATCCGCAGTACATCCGGCGCAGGGCACCGAACGCCCGTGGCTCAACCGGACAGAGCGCCTGCCTACGAAGCAGGAGGATGCAGGTTCGAATCCTGCCGGGCGTGCTGTGTCCGAGGCAGAAGCGGGCGATGCGCCGGGACGTGACCCCGGAGGAAGCGGGTTCGAGCCCCGCCGGACACCCTCGAGTACGACGTGCTCACGGAGCGTACGTCGTACGCCCGCGGCTCTGGCCCAACTGGGAGAGGCGCCTGGCTTAGAACCAGGAGGTTCAGGGTTCGAATCCCTGGGGCCGCACACACTGACCGACACCGAATTCGCCGACCTGCTGACCGCGGGTCGGGCACACTGGAAGGGAGGAGGAACCACATGAGCGGTGTGATCGTTCTGAACGCCTCGTACGAGCAGCTGCACGTCGTATCGATCCCGCATGCCATCCGGATGCTCGTCCGGGAGGTCGCCGTCGTCGAGGAAGCGCACGACGGCGCCAGCATCGGACCGTTCCCCCTCCCCCGCGTCCTGCGTCTCGTCCGGTACGTCGTGATGAAGTGGCGCTACGCCTCCGGCCGGCTGCAGTACACGCGGGCCGGCGTACTGAAGCGCGACAAGTACACCTGCGCGTACTGCGGCCAGCTCGGCGCCACCACGATGGACCACGTGATTCCACGATCACGTGGCGGTCGAGGTGAGTGGCTGAACGCCGTCGCCGCGCACGCGGAGTGCAACGAGAAGAAGGGCTCGCGAACACCGGAAGAGGCCGGCATGCCACTGCGGTGGCAGCCGTGGGTCCCTTCCCGTGCCGAGATAGCGCTCTGACGCGACACCCACCGGTGTCGCCGACGAGCGCGATGCCAGGTGGGCGACGGTGACCCACCCTCGGTTCTGACCCGAGGTCCCGCAGGTTCGAGCCCTGCCCTGGCAGCTGTACGTCGTACTCAACGAGATCTGTCGGAGGAACTCCTGGACCACTCGTAAATCGGCCATGCTCGCCCGGCGCGACGCTGCAGCAGCCAAGGCAGAATCGCAGGCAGCACCCGCCGAAGCCTCTCACGGCCACGTATCGCCAGAATCGTCGTCGGCTTCCAGTTCTGCTTCCGGGCGGGCCGATAGTACAGATCGCCGCCGGTCAAGGTGTGCACCCGCTCAACGATGTCTGCGTCTGTGGACTCAAGATTGATCCGTCCGCCATAGCGCCTGCTGAGGCTGAAACTACCCTCGCCCTCGATGACACCCGCGACCCAAGCGGCCGCCGGGCCGGAGAGTTTTCTCGAAAGCGGAGACGTCGCAGGCCAGGACACCTGACGAAGAGTTTTGCAAGATGCCATCTGGACTCTGCGGCGATTCCCCATCAGAGGCCAGAGCAGCTTGGCGAGCGGTTCGAGATGTTCTCGGCGCTTCACCTGCCACCCGTAGGCCTGCTTGTGATGTGGTTGCCTGCTGGCGACAGCCCCTATGTACCCGACGCCCGTGATCCGTTCGATGCGCTCGAGTACGTCGAGGTCGGTCATCACAACTCGAAGCGTCGACGAGGACACCGAACTGGTGAAGGTCCCCTCACCCTCGACGAGGCCAGCGAGCCAGGCGAGGGCGGACTCGGACATTGCCCGCAGCGGCGGCTGCGGACCGCCGTTGGCACACGTGCGGCATCGCACGGCTCGGCGAGACTTCCGAGCACCGCACTCTGGGCACGGAGGAGATACAAGGCTCTGTTCATGACACGCCGAGCACTTCCATCCAGACCAGGAAGTGACGAAGACACCCCCGCACGACCTGCAGGTGCGTACCTCGGGTGTGGGAAGGCGACGACTCATACCACACAACTATCTGTCGCCACCGACAGTTTCTGGAGATACGGAACCCTTGAAAACAAGGCGGAATAAGCCGAGCTTCGGCCTAACGGCAGCCGTTTCGAAAACGGTCAGCCCCTCAGCGGGCGTGCAGGTTCGAGACCTGCTTCCGCCGCCAAACTACGAACGAGAGGATGGGGAGATGAACGTGGAGCTTCCAGTTGAGCTGAGTGGGGCCAAGAGCTCCACGCTCATGTGGGCGCAGGAGTACGACGTGGATGCGAAGGCGCTGCAGCAGCTGCGGAACATCGCGGCGCTGCCGTGGGTGCACGGGGTTCGGGTGATGCCGGACGTGCACCTCGGTAAGGGCGCGACCGTCGGGTCTGTGATCGCGATGTACCAGGCCGTGTCTCCAGCCGCGGTCGGGGTCGACATCGGGTGTGGGATGGAAGGTGTCCTGACCTCGCTGACGGCTTCGGATCTGCCGGACGACCTGTCGGCGATCCGGTCGCGGATCGAGGCCGCCGTACCTGTCGGTTTCCGGGCTCACGAGAACCAGGTCGGCGTACGTCGGCTCGGGCTGGACCCGCGTCCGTGGGACCGGCTGTGGGGCGAGTTCACGAGTCTGCACGACGGGGTGCAGGACCGGGAGCGCAAGGCCAAGCAGCAGATGGGGTCGCTGGGCGGTGGCAACCACTTCATCGAGGTGTGCCTCGACGACGAGGACCGCGTGTGGCTGATGCTGCACTCCGGTAGCCGGAACATCGGCAAGGAGCTCGCTGAGCGGCACATGCGGATCGCCCGGGACCTGCCGCACAACGCGGATCTTCCGGACCGTGACCTGGCGGTGTTCCTGTCCGGTACGCCGGAGATGGACGCATACCGTCGCGACCTCACGTGGGCCCAGGAGTACGCCGCCCGGAACCGGGCCGTCATGCTCGCGCTGGTGATGGACGCGGTGCGGGGATCGTTCGAGGTCGACGTACGGTTCGAGCAGCCGATCTCGTGCCACCACAACTATGTGGCCGAGGAGCACATCGACGGGCTCGACCTGCTCGTCACCCGCAAGGGTGCGATCCGGGCGGGGCGCGGGGACCTCGGGCTGATCCCGGGGTCGATGGGCACCGGTTCGTACGTCGTCCGCGGGCTCGGCTCAGAGCGCTCGTTCTACTCGGCCTCACACGGGGCAGGCCGGCGGATGAGCCGCAACGAGGCGAAGCGCCGGTTCACGGTCGACGACCTGGTCGCGCAGACGACCGGTGTCGAGTCCCGCAAGGACGCCGGGGTGATCGACGAGATCCCGGCCGCCTACAAGGACATCGACTCGGTCATCGCCGCCCAGTCCGACCTGGTCGAAGTCGTCGCCCATCTCAAGCAGGTCATCTGTGTGAAGGGGTGAACAGGTTCCTGTCATGGTCAGGGGACACGGCAGGGGCCTGCTGGTGAGGTCCGCCTGCTGGTAGGGGCAGCGGTTTGCTAAACCGTCGGTCGGCTTCGGGTCGGCTCGCGAGTTCGAATCTCGCTCTCACCGCTGGGCGGCCGGGAAAGACCGGCCGCCCTGCCAGGCCCCGTACGTGGTTGTTCGCAGCTCCGCACACCGCGGGTTTGGGTAGTTCTTCGGAAGCGGGAACACGTCGCCGAGACCTACGTTGATGTGATGACGGTACGCGAGCGACTGCTGCAAGGCCTGCCCGTCGACGAGCGGCGGATCGACGTCAACGACGTGTCGACAGTCGTTCTCGAGGGCGGGGACGGGCCGCCGCTCGTGCTCCTGCACGGCGGTATCGAGTGTGGCGGGGTCTACTGGGCGCCGGTGATCCCACGGCTCGCGGAGCTGCACCAGCTCGTCGTACCTGATGTGCCGGGACTCGGCGAGTCCGATCCGGTCGCTCGGTTGGACCAGGCGACCTTCAACGGCTGGCTGAATGCGCTGCTGGAGCTGACCTGCGATCAGCCGCCGACCTTGATCGCGCACTCGCTCGTCGGGACCTTGGCCGCACGATTCGCGGCGACTCATGGCGAGCAACTGCAACGGCTGGTGTTGTACGGCGTACCTGGGGTTGGCCCGTACCGGTTGCCGATCGGGCTGCAGGTGATCGCTGTCCGGTTCGCGCTGCGTCCGTCCGAGGCGAACATGGAGCGCTTCGAACGGTGGGCGTTCGCCGATCTCGATTCCGTACGACGCCGCACCCCGGACTGGATGCACGCCTTCAGCACCTACACGCGGAGCCGCGCCCACGTGCCGCACGTCAAGCGGACGATGCGCTACCTGGTCACCACCTGCACCACACAGGTCCATGACCAGATCGATGTCCCCACGACGCTGATCTGGGGTGCGAAGGACCGATTCGTACCGCTGCGCCTCGCCGAGGAGGCAGGCGCCAGGCTTGGGTGGCCGTTGCAGGTGATCGGCGACGCCGGGCACGTCCCGCACATCGAGCGGCCCGCCGCCTTCCTCGAGGGAGTCACACGGACACGCGGCTGACGAACATTCCGATCCCCGAAGCCAGCTTGGCCGGGATCGCGGTCGGCTTCGCGCTTGAGCGGGTACGACCGTGGCGAATCGGAAGACGACCTGCCGGATGGTCGCTCGTCGCCGCCGGAGGCTTGGTCATCGCGGGCTCGTTGCGAGCGGCACGAACCACCGATCTGTCCAGCCCCGACAGGCTCGTCACCAGTGGGCCGTATGCGCTGAGCCGGAATCCGATGTACGTCGGTTGGGCCTTGATGCAGCTGGGGATCGGGCTGATCACCGGGTCCGGCTGGGTGCTCGCGACATTGCCGGCCGTCGGGGCGGGATTGCACCGGGATGTGGTCCGGGAGGAACGCAGGCTGCAAGAGAGTTTCGGGGACGAGTACGAGCGCTACTCGGAGAGGGTCGGTCGCTACCTCCCGAGGCGATGAGCAGGAGCGCCGTCGTTGGAGGGGCGGGGCGGGCTGTAAACCCGTTGCCTTCGGGCCTAGCAGGTTCGAATCCTGCCTTCTGCACGCACGACACAACAGATATGACAAGAGAGGAGGACCGGCCATGGCCGACCTCAGGAACAGAAAGCGAGTGCCTGGCGGCAGGACCGGTGCTCCGGTCCAGCAGGGTCACTCGATGCGACGCGTGCTGCTTGCCTGCGGGCATGTGCAGCGCGACCGGATCGCGCACCGCGGGGATCACGTGTGGTGCGAGGCCGAATGCTCCGACTGGATCCGCGTGGTCTCAGTCCAGGAGTAGGAAAGTTCCCCCTGGTGACGGAATCTCGCCGGGCCCTCCGAAGGCTCGGTTCCTGGTTCGACTCCAGGCAGGGGGACTCAGGACAGCAGCGGGTCGAAGTGGACCGCCAGCGAGACAGCCGCCTCAGCGCGCGCGGACAGCACCCGCACCCGTGCGTCATCAAAAGTCATCGGCGAGTCCAGCGCGAGAAGCCGCCGGTGGCCGATCGTCGTACCGCGGGCGATCTCGCTCCAAGCACCATCGACCAAGGCGTCCACAGCGAAGGCTTCGACCTGCTGGCCCGCCGTGATGTCCTCGCGCAGGTCAAGCACGTTGACCTCACCCGGCAGCGCGACAGGAGTGTCGTAGTACTCCCGCACCGCAGCGCCGAAAGCGGCCAGCGCCTCCACATCCGGATCCGCGAACAGCCCGCGCCGATCAGGCGGGATGTTCAGCAGCAGTACGGCGTTCCGCCCGACCGACCTGCGATAGATGTCCAGGAGCTCCGGCAACGACTTCACCGCCGCGTCCTCGGACGCGTGGTAGAACCACCCGGGCCGGATCGACACGTCGACTTCAGCCGGATACCACCGCAACTCATCAGCCTGTGCCACCAACTCAGGCCCCGCAACATCAGCCGCCGTCTGCTCAGCCACCATCCGCCCGTCGACGAACGGTACGACGCTCCACTCGGTCTCCCGCGCGAATCCGTCCTCGTTGCCAACCCACCGTACGTCGGGCCCGCCGATCGCGATCGTCGCGTCCGGCGCGAGCCGCCGGATCAGGTCGAACCACGCGTCGTACGAGTAGCTCTGCGCACTGCTCGTCGGATTCGCCCCGTCCAGCCAGACCTCGGCGATCGGCCCGTACGACGTCAGCAGCTCGTGCAACTGCTGAAGGTAGAACCGGTTGTAGTCGTCCACGACGTACGAGAACTCACCGATCTGCGAAGCGACAGCAGGACTGCCGTTCCCGTAATACCCACCCGGCGCCTTCTCCTGATAGAGATCCGCCGGCGAGAGATACACCCCGAACCCGAGTCCACCCGCCTGGCAAGCAGCCGACAGCTCCGCGACGACATCGCCCCGATACGGCGACGCGGCAACGGTATGCGGCAGGTACTTGCTCGGCCACAAGCAGAATCCGTCATGGTGCTTGGCCGTCAGGATCACGCTCTTGAACCCCGCGGACGTCAGCGCGGCAACCCATTGCGAGCAGTCCAGCGACGACGGATCGAACACCGCCGGATCGTCGACGCCGGTCCCCCACTCCAGGTCGGTGAACGTGTTCGGCCCGAAGTGCACGAACGCGGTCAGCTCCTGCCGCTGCCACGCGACCTGCCGCGGCGACGGGCGTACGGCGGAGGCATCGATCACAGCAGCACCTTTCCAGGATTGAACAAGTTTCCAGGATCGAACGCGGCCTTGATCCGCCGATGCAGTTCGAGCCCGACCGGCCCGAGCTCGGTCTCCAGCCAGCGCGCCTTCAGCGTCCCGATCCCGTGCTCCCCGGTGATCGTCCCGCCGAGCCGCAGCCCCAGCTGCATCACCGCGCCGAACGCCTCCAGCGCCCGCGCCTCGGCCGCCGCGTCGGCGGGGTCGAAGACGACGGTCGGGTGCATGTTCCCGTCACCTACATGCCCAGGGCAACAAATCAGTACGTCGTACTTCGCGCCGATCTCCGCGATCCCACGCAGCAGCGTGATCAGCTGCGACCGTGGTACGGCGACGTCGTCGATCAGCGTCGTACCCAACGGCTCCAGCGCGGAGTTCACCAGCCGGCGCGCTTCGAGCAGCATCCGGGACTCTTCCACGTCGGACGCCTCGGCGACGTCGACCGCGCCGTGGGCCGTGCAGATCTCCGCGATCCGCGCGACGTCCTCGGCAGCGCGCGGACCCCGGTCGGACTGGGCGAGCAGCATCGAGCCAACGTCCTCCGGGAGACCCATGTCCCGGTAGTCCTGGATCGCCCGCAGGGTCGGCTGGTCCAGGAACTCGAGCAACGACGGACGCAGCCCCGAGGCCATCACGGCGGCAGCGGCCGCGATCCCGTCCTCGATGGACCGGAACGTCGCCGCCGCGGTCAACGCCGCCTCGGGCGCCGGGCGCAACTCCAGCGTCGCCTCGGTTACCACTCCGAGCGTGCCCTCGGACCCGACGATCAGCCGCGTGAGGTCGTACCCGGCGACGCCCTTCGCCGACCGCCGCCCGGTGCGCACCACCTCACCGGACGCCAGCACCACTTCGAGTCCGCGCACGAAGTCCGACGTCACGCCGTACTTCACACAGCACAACCCGCCCGCGTTCGTCGCGATGTTCCCGCCGATCGTCGACATCTCCCACGACGACGGGTCGGGCGGATAGAACAGGTCGCGCTCCAGCACGGCGCGCGACAACTGAGCGTTCACCACGCCCGGCTGGACCACGGCAACCTGGTCCTCGGCGGAGATCTCCAGGATCTGCGTCATCCGCGCAGTCGACAGCAACAAGCACCCGTCGATCGCGTTCGCAGCACCCGAAAGCCCAGTGCGAGCGCCCTGCGTCACGATCGGGACGCCGAGCTCAGACGCAGCCCGAACCACCTCGACGACCTCCGCGGTCGACGACGGACGCACGAGCGCCCGCGGCACCCCGGCGGTGCAGAACTTCGCGTGATCGTTGCGATGGCTGTCCAGTACGTCGGGATCGTCGACGACGGCGTCGTCTCCTAGGACCGACCGCAGTCGGTCCACGAGCTCATCCCTCATCTTGCTCCGCGAGCAGCCGCAGAATGAGCTCCGCCCGGCGGACGCGCTCCCGTCCGAGGGCTTCCGCAGTACCGCTCAGATGCGCCCCGACCGGGTAGATGTTCGGGGCGTTCCGCAGGCCCATCTTGAGGTACACCGGCGCCGCCACCCGCACGACCTCCGGTACGTCGTAGAAGCGGACGTGGCCGCCCTGGTCGTCGGGGACCTCGATGTACATGTCGATCGGGACCGTCGTGACCGAGCGGATCTCCGCGAGTACCGGCACCGGCAGGTCGGTCGACACGTTCAGGCTGGTTGCGCCGAGCCGCTCGTACAGCCGAGCAGTCGGTGCGTTCGGCAACGGCATCAACACCGAGGTCTTCAGCACCAGGTCCGCGGGCAGCTCGCCCTCGATCTTCAACTGGCCCAGGAGCTCGAGTACGCCGATGTCGCCGACCAGCAGGCTCCGTACGCCGAGTTCGACCGCGCGGAACGCGTCACACAACGACGCCGCCATCTGGTCGTTGCCCCGCGCAACACCACCGACCGCGGCCGACACCTTGGCCTGACCACCGATGTCCCACGCACCGCGCGGCCCGAGGAACAGGCACACCTCGACTCCCGAGGAGGCGCCGAGCGAGAGCATCTCCTCGATCTCGCCGTCGGTCAGCATCATCACGCCGCTGCCCTGGGAGACCCGGTCGATCGTGATACCCCGCGACTTGGCCTCCTCGAGCACCGCGGTCATCACCCGCGGCCCTTCACAGGAAGGGATCTCCACCTTGTACGGCGACCCGTCGGGGAAGGTGCGGGTCGACGTCCCGCCCGGCCGGAAGCCGCGATCGGCCAGCAGGGCACGTGCTTCGCGAAGGTTCATGTCTCGCTCCAAGGTCCGAGTCGCCCGGCCCGCGTCAGGTCCCGCGCCGTACCGGTGATCTCGAGGTCGAATCGTTCGGCCGCCTCGGTCAGCAGGGCCGGTGTCACCATCAACTCGTTCGGCGACAACGTGTCCCTGATCCGGGCCAGCCGGAGCTCGGACCAGTGCCGCCGTCCGCACATCGTCACGGCCGCGAGTACGGCGGCCTCGTCGTCCTCCATCACCATCGGCAACCGCGAACGCCGCGCACCGCCGGCGCCCGAGGTCAGTGCGTTCACGTAGCTCGCCTGCAGGTCGATCTGCTCCAGCAGCCGCGCCGGGATCACGTCCGCGAGGCCGAGCCCGGACGCGTTCCCGTGCGAGGCCGGCGACAGCGAATGCACGCTGATCGCGGCGATCGTCGGCGACTCGAACTCGGGGATCCCGTGCACCCAGCACCGGCCGATCACGTTGGTGTCCATCCCGGCGCCGGACTTGTCCTTGCCCAGCTCGTCGACGACCAGGACGTCGAGCTCGTCGAACGGCAGCCGTCCGAGCAGGCCACCAGCCCTTTGCAGCAAGGCGTTCTCGGCCGTATCGGCGATCCCGTCGGCCTCGACCAACTCCACCGCGGCGGTGTGTTCCAGAGCGTTCTCGAGGATCGCAAGCCCGCCGAGGATCTTGCCTTGTGCAACCACCATCCGGGCGGCGGCCTCGATGTTGGCGCCGAGCGACGGGATGCCGCCGGCGTGCAGGGAGGCGGCGCCCAGGTGGTTGCCGAGTCCGATCGCGAGGATCTTCGCGATCCCGCTCTCGATCGGGCCGTGGAAGTCGGTGTGCGGCTTGACCCGGTTCACCAGCAGTACGCCGTCGGCCTTCGCGGCGATCGCGTCGTGGTGGACCTCGGTGCCGTCCGGCAGGGTGCCGACGACCACGGTCTCCATCGTGGCTTCGATGGAGCAGCCAATGGTCTCCGGTGTGATGCCGAGGCCTTCGAGCATCTCCCGCTGGCCGTCGGCGGTTGCGCCGCCGTGCGAGCCCATCGCCGGGATCACGAACGGTGCGGCACCGGCGTCCCGGAGCCAGTCGACGGCCGCCTTCACCACCGGCACCAGGTCGTGAATCCCCCGGCTGCCCGCGGTCACCGCGATCCGGGCATCCGGCACGATCCGTCCCCGGAGCGGTTCGAGCGCCGCGCGCGCGTCGGCGTACGGGTCCGCCGACGTCGGCAGATCCGAGAGGATCCGCCGGATCGGCGTGACCTGCGGGAGGGTCCCGGACGGCCGCAGTCCCCGGATCGCTTCGAACGGCCCCCAACCGCGCTCCGAAGCTGACATCAGTGGCTCTGGCGGCCGACAGCGGAGCCCGTGCGGCCGACGAGGAAGTCCAGGTCGCAGCCTTGGTTCGCCTGGGTCACGTGGTCGACGTACAGCCGGGCCCAGCCGCGATCCGTCGGCGGCGTCGGCGGTTGCCAGTCGGCGCGCCGCTTCTCCAGCTCCTCGTCCGGTACGTCGAGATGCAGCCGCCGCGCCGGTACGTCGAGCTCGATCCAGTCCCCCGTCCGCACGAGCGCCAACGGCCCGCCGACAGCGGCCTCCGGCGTGACATGCAGTACGACGGTGCCGTACGCCGTACCGCTCATCCGCGCGTCCGAGATCCGCACCATGTCGTCGACGCCGATCTCGGCGAGCTTGCGCGGGATCGTCATGTTGCCGACCTCGGGCATCCCCGGGTACCCGCGCGGCCCAGCGTTCTGCAGGACCAGCACGGTGTCCTCGTCGACGTCGAGATCCGGGTCCTCGACCGCCTTGTCGTAGTCCTCGATGCTGCTGAACACCAGCGCCTTGCCGCGGTGCCGCGACAGTCGCTCGGACGCGGCCGACTGCTTGATGACCGCACCGTCCGGCGCGAGATTCCCCTTCAGTACGGCGGTTCCCGCACCACTGCCGAGCGGATCGCCGACCGGCCGGATCACGGCGTACGTCTCGCTGCCGGGAGCGGCACCGGGGTACGTCGCCTCGATCCGCTCGGCGTTCGCGACGTTCTCGCCGATCGTCTTGCCGGTGACTGTGATCGCGTCGGTCTTGAGCAGCGGCAGGATCTCCTTCAGCACCGCGGGCAGGCCGCCCGCGTAGTAGAAGTCCTCCATCAGGTACTTGCCCGACGGCTGCAGGTCGACCAGCCACGGGACGCCGCGCGCCCACTCGTCGATGTCGTCCAGCGTCACGTCGACGCCGACCCGGCCGGCGATCGCCAGCAGGTGGATGACGAAGTTCGTCGAGCCGCCGATCGCCGCGTTCGCCCGGACCGCGTTCGCGAAGGCGTCGCGGGTGAGGACGTCGCTGATCTTCAGGTCTTCCTTGACCATCTCGACGATCCGCTGCCCGGACTTCTGCGCGATCACGTACCGGCGGGAGTCGACCGCCGGGATCGCCGCGGACCCGGTCAGCTGCAGGCCGAGCGCCTCGGCCATGCAGGCCATCGTGGACGCCGTGCCCATCGTCATGCAGTGGCCGTTGCTGCGCGACTGGCCGGCCTCGGCCGCCGCGAAGTCCTCGGCCGACATCCGGCCGGCGTTGAGGTCCTGCGTGAAACGCCAGACCGCCGTACCGGATCCGATGTCGCAGCCGCGGAATTTGCCGTTCAACATGGGACCGCCGGTGACGACGACGGTCGGCAGGTCGACGCTGGCGGCGCCCATGATCGAGCCGGGCGTCGTCTTGTCGCAGCCGGTCAGCAGGACGACGCCGTCGATCGGATTGCCGCGCAGCGACTCCTCGACGTCCATGCTGAGCAGGTTGCGGAACAGCATCGCGGTCGGCCGCAGCAGCGTCTCGCCGAGCGACATCACCGGGAACTCCAACGGGAACCCGCCGGCCTGCCAGACCCCGCGCTTCACCGAGTCGGCGAGCCGGCGCAGGTGCGAGTTGCACGGGGTGAGCTCGGACCAGGTGTTGCAGATCCCGATCACCGGGCGCCCGTCGAACGCCTCCTCGGAGAAGCCCTGCGACTTCATCCAGGACCGGTGGATGAACCCGTTGCGGCCGTGCTCACCGAACCAGTGGTCGAAACTCCGCCGTCCGGTCGACGCCGGCGTCGATTCACCGGCCAGGACGTCACCCTCGGCCGGGTCGTTGGTCGGAGGTACATCAGTCATCGCGACACCTCACCTGTGGTCACGGTTCCGTTCACCCGGCGAGTGATTCCGGCCGGGTTCGAGTCCTTCAGTACGTCGGGCAGCACCGCATCGGGAGCGTCCTGGTACACGACCGGACGCTGGAACCGCCGCGCCGCGGTTACCCCGACGCTGGTGTGGATCGAGCCGACTGTCGACGGGAACGGACCGCCGTGATGCTGGGCCCACGACACCGCGACCCCGGTCGGCCAGCCGTTCCACAGCACGCGACCCGCACGAGCGGTCAGCAGCGGAAGCAGATCGCGTGCGAGCTCGGCGTCCGCGTCCTCCGCGTGCAACGTCGCGGTCAGGTTGCCGTCGAAAGCCTCGACGGCTGCGCGCAGCTCGTCGGGCGAGGAGTACTCGACGACGATCGAGACCGGACCGAAGCACTCCTCGAGGATCTCGTCGCGGCGGGCGAGCAGCTCGGTCACCGTGGTCTGCAGGAGGGTCGCACCGCCGGAGGCCCAGACGCGGACGCCGTCGACCTTCTCGAGCCGGTCGAGACCGGAAGTGAAGCCGTCCTTGATCCGGCCGTTCAGCATCGGTGCCTCGGCGACAGCGCCGGCCGCCTCGGACAGCTGCTCCTGCAGACCGTGGCCTGCCGGGAGGAAGAGCAGGCCGGGCTTGGTGCAGAACTGCCCGACGCCGAGCGTGAACGAGCCGACGTACCCGCTCGCGATGTCCTTGCCGCGGGCATCGATCGCGGCCTGCGTGACGAACACCGGGTTCAGGCTGCCGAGCTCGCCGTAGAACGGGATCGGCTCCGGGCGCGTCACCGCGATCTCGTGCAGCGCCTTGCCGGCAGGGACCGAACCAGTGAAGCCGGCGGCGGTGATCCGCGGGTCCTTGAGTGCCGTGACGCCGACGTCGAAGCCCGAGATCAGACCGAACGTCCCGTCCGGCGCACCGGCTGCCTTCAGAGCCTCGATCATCACCTCGGCGGTCCGGACGGACAGCTCCGGGTGGCCCGGGTGCGCCTTGACGATCACCGGGCAACCGGCCGCGAGCGCGGACGCGGTGTCGCCACCGCACACGCTGAACGCGAACGGGAAGTTGCTGGCGGCAAACACCAGCACCGGACCGAGCGGCACGAGGACACGGCGGAGGTCGGGACGCGGGACCGGCTTGGCCTGCGGGTCCAGGGTGTCGATCGTGACTTCCAGCAGCGAACCCTCTTCGAGAGCGTCCGCGAACATCCGCAGCTGGCCGGTGCTACGGGCGACCTCGCCGGTCAGCCGCGCCTGCGGCAGCGAGCTCTCGCGCATCGCGATCGGCACCAGCTCGCCAGAGGCTGCATCGAGCGCATCCGCGACAGCGCGGATCCACCCCGCCCGGACGGCGGGCTCCGACGTACCGAAGGCAGGCGCCGCCGCGGCCGCCGCTTCCAGGACCTGCTCGAGCTCGGCGGGGGTGGTGTCCTGCGTCATCGGATTCCCTCCAGGTTGTCGGTTGCGAGGAACCCGAACGGTTCCCGTCCTGCGGCCACGGTATTCGTGAGGGTGCCGACCTCGTCGATGGTGATCGTGATGACGTCACCCTCGGCCAGTGCGAAGTCCAGCTCCGGGACGATCCCGGTGCCGGTCGCGAGGATCACGCCGTCCGGGAAGTCGTTCGGCAGGAACAGTACGTCGATCAGGTCCTGGAGCTCGCGCACCAGCTTCTCGGTGGACGTCGTACCGCTGAACACCTCGTCGCCGCCGCGGCGGATCACCAGGTCGATCCCGAGCTTCTTGGGGTCCGCGACCTCCCAGACCGGCCGGATCCCCGAGGCCAGCGCACAACCGCCCGCGAACAGCTTCGCCTGCGGCACGTACAGCGGGTTGACGCCTTCGATCGACCGCGAGCTCATGTCGTTGCAGACCGTGAACCCGACGATCTCACCGTGGCTGTTGGCCACGACCGCCAGCTCCGGCTCAGGTACGTCGTGACCGGAGTCCGACCGGATCCCGACCGGCTCGCCGTCGACCACCACCCGCCAGGCCGGCGCCTTCTGGAAGAGCTCGGGCCGGTCGGCGGTGTAGACCTTGTCGTAGACCGACTGCTCGCTGCTCTCCTCCATCCGGGCGCCGCGCGAGCGCTCGTACGTCACGCCCGCGCACCACACCTCGCCGCGACCGTCGAGCGGCGGGAGGAACGTCAGCCCTGCGACGGGCAGCGTCTCGCCGGCCTTGTCCACCTCCGCCCGCAGCTCCTCCAGGGACAGCCGGAGCAGTTCGGCGAAACTGTTCACCCCCGGCAGCGGAGCCACCGCATCCACGGTGCGTACACCGGGGACAGGGCGGCCGTCGACAGGAGACAGATAACGGACCAGGTGCATGGACAAACCCTTCACATTGACGTACCGAGCAGACCACGGGTGATCTGGAAACCGACGTTGCCGGAGGCAACCGCCTTGGGGACGAGCCGGCGACCGGCGACCGCGGCGACGATGTCCAGCCCGATCCGCGCCTGTTCGGTCGCGTCACCGGTGGCCACCGCATCCAGGTCGTCGCCGTACGTCGCGACCGTCTCCGGGTCGTTGCTGAACTCGACGACCGGGACGAACCGCTGCGCCGACAGGGTGCCGCCCGCGACATGCGCCAGGATCTGCTGGACACCCGTCGCACCGAAACCGGTCGCGGTCTCCATCCAGTCCGTCCCCGGCATCCGCATCACGTGCCACCCCGGCTCCGCGAACCGCTGCCCGTGCGCGATCGTCGGGCCCACCGGGTCCGCCGATCCGAACGCCGCAGTACGAAATCCGTCGTGTGCCAGCAACGCGCCACGCGACGACAGTACGACGGAACCGCCGGAGCCGACGATCTCGCGGCCGATCAGCGCGAGCGCCTCGGCGGTCGCGTCCGAGAACGGACCGCGGGCCTCCAGCGCGATCGTCAGCGCCCCGAGATCACCGGACTGCGCGACCGGAGCCGGCAGGTCGAAGCTGCCGAACCAGTCCTTCACCCTGTCGCCGACGGCGTCGAGACCGCCGTCCCCCTGGATGCTCGCCCAGCCGAAACGGGACGGATCCGCGCCGGCCTCGACCAGCCGGGACCGGAAGTAGTCGTTGTGCGTCTTCTCGCAGCCGTGCTCGAGAAGCAGGGCCATCCGCGTGTTCGGGTGCAGGAGGTAGCCGAGCATGATCCGCGCGAACGTCTCCTCGGACGCCCCGCCGCTGCTGCCACAGCCCTCGGTGTGCGGGAGCGCGACCATCCGCGTGACGGCGTCACCGGCCCACCTCTCCAGCTCCGCCTGGGCCGCGATCCGCAGGGCGATCTGACCGGAGCAGAGGCTGGTCGGCAGGATCAGGGCGACGGCCTCAGGCACCAACCGGTCGTCGACACGCAACAATTCCGTGGGTGTCCGGCTCTCGGAGGTCAGGCCGCGATGTGGCAGTCCGTCGAGCGGAGCGTCGCGGTCCTCGAGCGGGAGGTCGGCGAGCTTGCGGCTCATCCGGCCGTCGGTGGTGATCGAGATGCCCTCACGCGGACCGGTCTGCTTCCAGTTCCGCCAGATCGACACCTGGCTGTGGCCGGCTCGCTCGCCTGCACTCTTCTCACCGGACGCGACGCGGACGACGAGGTCGAAGGTCTCCGCGGTCAGGTCGGCCATCGACGTACCGGTCAGGTACTTGCCGGCGTCGACGTCCATCTCGGCGTGCAACCGCTCGTACCGCGCGCTCGTGGTGACGAACTTCAGCGTCGGGACGAACGGGAAGTTGGTGATCGATCCGTTGCCGGTGGTGAAGAAGATCAGGTTGCAGCCGCTGCCGATCTGGCCGGCCACCGACTCGAGGTCGTTACCGGGGCTGTCCATGAAGATGTAGCCGTCGCCGGGCAGCGGTTCGCCGTAGTCGATCACGTGGTCGAGCCGGACCTCGCGCGGCAGCTTGCGGGCGGCGCCGATCGACTTCAGCACGATGTTATAGAGCCCGCGGTACACGTTGCCGCCGGACGGGTTGCCCTCGGCGGTGTGCCCGTGCCAGCCGACGCGTTCCTTGAACGACTTGATCGTGGCCAGGAAACGCTTGGCGGTCGCGAGGTCGCGGACGTTCTTCAGCACGTACGGCTCGGCGCCGATCAGTTCGTCGGTCTCCGCGAGCACCGCCGTACCGCCGTGCCGGATGACCTCCGCGCTGACCTGGCCGGCAAGCGGGTTGGCCGAGATCCCGGAGAAGGCGTCGGATCCGCCGCACTGCAGGGCGATCTTGAGGTCCGCGAGCGGGACCTCCTCGCGCTGCTGCGCGTCGACGATTGGCAGCCAGGGCTCGATCAGCGCACCGGCGGCCGTCAGGTCGTGCTCGAAGCCTGCGCTGCGGGTGAAGTACGCGTGCGGCACCTTGATCGAGGGGTAGCCGTTCTCGGCCAGGAAGTTCTTGATCGCCTCGCCGGAGACCACGTCGCCCTCGGTGTCGACGATCAGGACCGCGCTGACGTTCGGGTTCAGCGTGAAGCCGCCGAGCGTGGCGAGCAGGAAGTGCAGGTTGTTCGGGACCTCGTCCTCGCCGCCTTCGGTGTGCGCCACCGGTACGACGCCGTCGCCCGCGGCCGCACCGTCGAAGCGCCGCGCCAACTCGGTGACGAACCCGCTGCTGCGCGAACTGGTCGCCAGCAGTACGACGTGATTTCGCGTCCCGGCCGGGCCCTGCTCACGGGGGTAGCCGAGGAACGTGCCGGGCTGCTCGACGCTGGTCACCTGAGCGCCGAAGCTCAGCGCCGACTCGTCCAGCTCGAACGGGTCGAGCGGCTCGTTGGTCGCACTCGGCGCCTCGGGCAGGCCGTCCACACCGCGGGCAGTGACCGCGGCGAGGCTGGTCGGCGTACAGACGTAATCGCCGGGGACCAGGTCACGGGAGGCGCGCGCGAACGCGGTGTTCCACGAGGTCAGCGCGTCGCCGGTAACGACCGGCACGACCACGAAGCGGTGCCCTTCGAGCACGGTGTGCGGCAGCGTGATCGTCGTACCGTCGAGCTCGACCTCGGTGCCGGCGTCCAGCCGCCGCGAGGCGATCGCAACGTTGTCGCCGGGCTCGGGCAGGACGCCGATCTGTTCGAACCTCACCATCGTTCGTGCCTTCCCATAGCTTGCTCGAGCCGAAATCGTGCATGATGCATGATTACCAGTGTTACCCTGCCGAAACCGACCGGTGGGGTCAAGACCGCGACCAGATTCCGGAGACACCTATGAGCGAGCCAGTGGCACCGGTGGACCGGCGGCTGCTCCGGCGGCAGATGCTCGCCGACGACGTGTACGAGGCCATCAAGACGATGCTGATGGACCACGTCATCCGGCCCGGGGCGCGGATCTCGATCGACGGGCTCGCGCGGGAGTTCCAGGTGTCGTCGACGCCGGTGCGGGAGGCGCTGGCCCGGCTGGAGTCGGAAGGGCTGGCGGTCAAGGAGCCGTTGAAGGGTTATCGCGCGACTCCCCTCCTCTCGCTCGAGGAGTTCGACGATCTCTACCGGTTCCGGCTCCTGCTCGAGCCGTGGGCGGCCCGGCGGGCGGCCGAACTGATCGACGGCGAGGGGTGCGAGCGGCTGCGCGCCGAGCTCACGAACGCGGTCGAGCCGACGTCGATCGACTACGCCGGGTACAAGTCGCTCACCGCGCACGACAACCGCTTCCACTCGCTGATCGCCTCGCTGTCCGGGAGCGAGCAGGTTCGATCGGCTTTCGAGCGAACCCACTGCCACCTGCACATCTTCCGGTTGCACTACGACCGCGACATCGGCCCCGAGGTCCTCACCGAGCACCGCATGCTGGTCGAGGCGATCACCTCCGGCGATCCGGCCGCCGCCGAGTCCGCGATGACCCGGCACATCGAGAACTCGATGACCCTGCGGTTGCGCCGCATCTACGAATGACCCGCCGCCCCTTCCCGCTGGCGGTGCCACCGGAGCTGACGGCGTACATCCTCGACTTCCACTGGGACGTCGAACGGCTGCACGCCCTCGACCTGCCGACGGTCGATCTGCCGGTCGCCGACCTGGCGCACCATCTCGACCTGCCGTTCTGGGCGTACGACGACCGGCCCTTCCAGGTCACGCCCCGTCAGGTCGCCGCAGATCCGGTCACGTACCGGGCGCAGTACGAACGCACCCTCGCCGCCGACCTCCGCCACCCCATCGACGTCGTCCACCGCCCCGACGACCGCATCACCATCCTGGACGGCGTCCACCGCCTACTCCGAGCAGAACTCGACCACCACCCGACCATCCCCGCCCGAGTCCTCCCCTGGCCCGCCCTGGACCACATCGCCGTTTCGTCCTGAGACGTCACTCCAGCGGCGCGCCGCCGTACGAGACCTCATTGCCGTCCGGATCGAAGAAGGTCGCATGCCGTACGCCGTTGTCGTACGTCTCGCGTACGGCGGGCTCGAGGCCGCGCTCGGCGATCGCACCAAGCACCGCGTCGAAGTCCTCGACGAACAACGTGTGCTGCGCGTGGCCGGCATGCTCCGGGACGACCTCGATGTAGAGGTACTGGTGCTCGCCGACCTCCCACACCGCCTCGATGTCGTTGGGGAGAAAGCTCGGCGGCGCCCCCAGCAGCTTCTCGTACCAGGCAACCGCGGTCGCGTAGTCACTCACGGAGATCCCCGCAAACAGGTCCAGAGCCATACCGGAGCCTACCTAACGGCCACGGCACTACCTTCTGTCCTTAAGGTCGGGGCATGAAGGTGAATCGGCTGGACCATCTTGTGCTCACGGTGGCTGATCTGGACGTGAGCGTGGACTTCTATCAGCGGGTTCTGGGGATGGGAGCGGTGACGTTCAAGGGTGGGCGGCGGGCGCTCACCTTCGGGACGAGCAAGATCAACCTGCATCAGGTCGGCCACGAGTTCGAGCCCAAGGCTGCGCATCCGGGAGCAGGCACCGCAGATCTGTGCTTCATCGTGGACGAGTCGATCGACCAGGTGCGGGCCGAGCTGGTCGCGCACGGCGTCGAGATCGAGGAAGGCCCGGTCGAGCGCACTGGCGCGACCGGGCCGATCCTCAGCGTGTACTTCCGCGACCCCGACCGAAACCTGATCGAGGTCAGCAACTACCTCTAGACCGGGGCGTCGCCGTGGTCCGGGATCTCGAGCTGTACGCCGCCCTGCAGCGCGGACTGATGCGCGTAGATACCGGGCAGGGTGTAGCGGGCAGAGACCCAGGCGTTGATCGGCGGGAGGGTCTTGTCGGCGACCGCGCGGACGAAGTCGTCGGCGAGGAAGTGGTGTGAACCCTCGTGGCCGTTGTGCAGGCCGGCGAACTCCTCCGGGAGGCGGGAGCGGTCGTGGACCGGGGAGAGACCGGACCGGAACGCGTCCCGCAGCGCCGGGTCGACGTTCGCGAGGTCCGCGTCGTCGAGTGAGCTGCTCGGCTTCGTCTCCATCAGGTGGCTGACGTCCTCGACGCCTTCCTTGTTCTGCCACAGCGTCGTGGTCGCGAGCTGCTCGAAGCTGCCCTCGGTGCCGAACACCCGCAGCCGCGACTCCCGGATGTGCGACGGGTACCCGACCCGGCGCATCTCGTTCGTCCGCATGATCCCGCCGTCGGCGAGCTTGAACAGTGCGGTCGCGTTCGAGAAGTCGTTGTCGAACTGGCTGATCTCCTTGTCGAAGACGCCGTCACCGCGGTCGTCCTTGACGCCGATCGCCGACACGTGGGTGGCGTGCTGACCGGTCACCGACAGAACATTGCCGACCGCGTGCGTCGGGTAGAGCAGCGGCGGGAACGACGCGGTCTTCTTCCAGTCGTCGCCGCCGGAGTACTGGTACGCCGAGTAGAACCCGAGATCCATGTCGTGGACGTAGTCGCCCTCGCTGTAGAACACCCGGCCGAACTGGCCGTCCGCCAGCTTCTGCCGGCAGTACACCGAGGACGGGTAGTAGTGGCTCGTCTCACCCATCATGTAGGTGAGCCCGGTCTCCTTCACCAGTTCGATGATGCGCGCGATCTGGTCCGCCTCGATCGCCATCGGGACCGTGGAGTACACGTGCTTGCCGGCCTCGAGCGCCTTGATCGCCATCTCGCCGTGCAGCCACCGCTGCGTGAAGATCGCGACCGCGTCCACGTCCGACTCGAGCATCTCCTCGAACGACGCCGTCGTCACCGAGACGCCCTGCTTGGCGGCCATCTCCGCGGCCCGCTCCGGGATGACGTCGGTCAGCCGCACATCGGACACGTCCGGGTGCGCGGACCACAGCCGCAGGAACGAAGGGGCGAACTGGCCGGCTCCGACCACACCGATGCTGATTCCCATGCGGAAGAGCCAATCACACATTTATGTTCCACGGAAGAACATATTCAGACGTTGGAACGTGTGGCCCCACCCATCCCAGCGCACTTTGAGCACCCACCAACCATTTCCAGCCCGGCAAAACGGTTGGTGGGTGCTCAAAGTTGGGTGGTTAGGGGTGGGTGAGGAGGTGCGGGTTGTCGGTGGTGATGCCGTCGACGCGCAGGGCGGCGGCCTTGGCGAGGGTTTCCGCGTCGGGGACGGGCCAGGCGGTGACGGACAGGCCGTTGGTGTGGAGGTCGGCGACTGCCTCCGGGGTGAGGCCGGCGATGCCGCAGAGGGACCAGGTGGCGCCGGCTGCGCGGGTGCGGGTGATGACCTCGGCGGTGTCCGGCGTACGGCCGAAGATGTGGCCCGTGGTCACGTCCGGGCACGCCTCCCGGATGGCGAGCAGGATCCCTGGGTGGAACGACGTCACCAGGGTGCGCTCGGCCAGCGCCGGGTCCGACTTGAGCGACTGGGCGAGCAGCGGTACGGCGGCCTCGGCCTTGACCTCCGCCTGGAAACGTACGTCGATCGCCGCGACCGTCTCGGCCCACGTCGGGACCCGCTCGCCCTCCCCGGCGTCCAGGGCGCGGAGCTCGGCGAGCGTCAGCTCCTCGACCGCGCCCGAACCCGACGTGGTGCGGTCGACGGTGGCGTCGTGCATGATCACGAGCTCGCCGTCCGCGGTGACGCGGAGGTCGAGCTCGATCTCGTCGCAGCCGTCCGCGACCGCCCGCCGGAACGAGCGCAGCGTGTTCTCCGGTTCGGTCCCGAGTGCGCCCCGGTGGCCGGTGATGATCACAGAACCTTCTCCTCGTAGAGACGTTTGACCTCTTCGCCGATCGCCTCGAGCCGGCCCGCGACGGAGGCGAACACCTTCTTCGGCTGCGCGTTGTCGGCGTAGATCTGCTGCAGCCCGGTGTAGATCTGCACGTTCGCGTTCCGCCCGTACAGCCGGATCGCGTCCTGCTGCCGCGCGTTCTCCAGCTGCGCGATCGCGACGCCGTAGTTCGGCTGCTCCGCGATCAGCTTCTTCAGCTCGGCGTCCTCGCGGGCCTTGTTCACGACCGGAAGGTACCCGGTCTGCGTCGTCCACCACGCCGAGTTCTCCGGCAGCGCGAGGAACTGCAGGAACGTCGCCGCGGCCTGTTTCCGCTCGGTCGAGATGTTCCGCAGCATCCCGATCCCGCCGCCGCCGGTGGCGATCCCGGCCGCGACCTCCGACGGGATGAACCCGGCCCCGACCTTGAACTTGGCCTTGGACCCAATGGTCTTCATCGCACCGGTCGACTCCTGGATCACGCCGACCAGCCCGTTCGCGAAGTCCGTACTCGGGCTGCTCGCCATGTACGCCGCGCCGAGGTCGTGCACCATCTGCCGCTGCCACTCGCCCGCGGCGACCGCGCCGGCCTCGTCGATGGTGACGTCGAGCCCCTTGGAGTACGCGCCGCCGAACTGCCAGACGTTGCCCTGGAACTGCCAGTCGCCGTCGATCTTCGCGAACGCGATCGTCCGCAACGACCGCCCGCCGGACTGCACCTTCGCGAGTTCGGGAACCCACGACCGCAGCTCGCTCCAGGTCCGCGGCACCCGGTCCGGCAGCCCGGCCTTCGCGAACGCGTCCCGGTTGTAGTACATGATCGGCGTACTGCGGGCGAACGGAACGGCCCAGCTCTGCCCCTTCACGACGTACTCCCCGAACAGTTTCTCCTGGTAGACACCAGGCCCGAAACCGTCGGTGAAGTAGCCGTTCAACGGTTCGAGCGCGTCGTTCAGGAAGAACCGTTCCCAGGTGACGTCCGACAGTACGGCGAGATCGGGCGCCTGCTTCGCGACCAGCGCGGCCGCGACCTTTTGCGCCACGTCGTCGTAGCTGCCCTGGAACTGCACCTCGACGTACACGTCCTGCTGCGAGTCGTTGAACTTGGCAACGAGCTTGTCGACCGCCTTGCCGTTCACCCCGCCGTACGGCGACCAGAACACGACCCGCGTGCGGTTGGCGTACTGCTTCGGCACGGACCCGGCCGGCTGCGAGTAGATCGCATCCACCGAACGGTAGCCACAGCCCGCCAGCGTGGCGCCGGCCGCGAGCCCCAGGAACATCCTGCGCTTGAGCATGCTCATCCCTTCAGAGCTCCGGCCGTGATCCCACCGACGATGTAGCGCTGGGCGATCAGGAAGATCAGCAGCATCGGTGCGAGCACCAGCAACGTGCCGGCCATGATCGTTCCCCAGGCCGCGAGACCTTCCTCGTCCTTGAGGATCAGCAGCCCGACGGGCAGTGTCCGCATCGAGGCGGTGTTGGTGACGATCAGCGGCCAGACGAAGTTGTTCCACTCCTCGACCGCGGTGATCACCACGACGGTGATCAGCATCGGCCGCGACATCGGCAGGACGACGCGCCACAACGTACGCAGGTGTCCGGCGCCGTCGACCGCTGCCGCGTCCGTCACTTCCGTGGGCAGGGTGAGGAAGTGCTGCCGCATCAGGAACGTCGCGAACGCGGACCCGATACCGGGGATGATCAGGCCGGCGTAGGTGTTGATCCAGCCCAGGGTCGCCACGGTCAGGTAGTTCGGCAGCAGCGTCACGTGGCCGGGCACCATCATCGCGCCGAGCACCGCGAAGAACAGGATCTTCTTGAACGGGAACCGCAGGTAGGCGAAGGCGTACGCCGTCAGTACGGCGTTCACCACCTTCAACGCGGTCCCGATCACGGTGATGATCGTGGAGTTCAGGAAGAACCGGTCGAACGGCGCGGCCTTCCACGCCAGGCTGAAGTTCTCCCAGGTCAGGTGCGGCCACCAGGCGGGCGGCCACTGGTAGATCTGGGTCGGCTGCTTGAACGCCGTGGACAGCAACCAGTACAGCGGTCCGAGGAACACGGCCGCCACACCGATCAGTACGACGTACTGGATCGCACGTGTCTTCATCGGTAGTGCACCCGCCTCTCCATCACCCGGGCCTGCACGGTGGTGACGACCAGCAGGATGACGAACATGATGATCGACAGCGTCGCCGCGCGGCCCGCGTTGAACGCCTGGAAGCCCTCGTTGTAGATCGACCAGCTCAGCGTGGTGGTGGCATCACCAGGGCCGCCACCGGTCATCACCGCGATCACGTCGAACGCCTGGAAGGTGCCGATCACCGTGGTGATCAGCAGGAAGAAGGTGATCGGGGCCAGCAACGGGAGCTTGATCGACCGGAACCGCGTCCAGGTCGACGCGCCGTCGATCGCGGCCGCCTCGTCGAGCTCCTTCGGCAGACTCTGCAGGCCGGCCAGGTAGATCAGCGCGGCGAACCCGACGTTCTTCCACAGGTAGACGATGACCAGACCCGGCAGCGCCCAGTCGGAGTTGTTCATCCAGTCCGGCGGCTCGGCGCCGAACGGTTCGATCAGCGCCCGCATCAGGCCGTAACCGGGGTCGAAGATGAACGCCCAGATGGTCGCGACCGCGGCACCCGACAGGATGTGCGGCGCGAACGCGATCGTCCGGACCGCGCCGCGGCCCTTCAGCGGCAGGTTGAACAGGAACGCCAGCGCCAGCCCGATCACCAGGCTGCCGACCACGATCAGCCCGGTGAACACGACCGTGATCCACAGCGTCTTGTGGAACGCGGGGTCGGTCAGTGTCCGGCCGTAGTTGGCCAGACCCACGAACTTCGGGCGGGCCGCGATCATGTTCCAGTCGGTCAGGCTGAGGAACGCGTTGTAGATGATCGGCCAGTACGCGAAGACCGCGATCACCAGCAGGTTCGGCGCGACCAGCAACGCGAACAGCCCGTACTCGCGCCGTCTCCGGCGCTTCCGCTGATCATTGCCGTCAGCAATTGTTCGTTCGTCCGGATGGGTCCGGGCCGGCAGGTCAACTACCGTCACACCGACCTCCTTGTGAGTAGCTCGAGCAACGCAGCGGACACTAGGGGCGTGGACGCCAGGATGCCTTGTGGAAAAGCAGTTTCAGGTCCGCGGACGACGGTGGCGCCGGCCTCGCGGGCGATCAGCGCGCCGGCGGCGACGTCCCACGGCTGGATCAGGTGCTCGTAGTACGCGTCCGCCGTACCGTCGGCGACCGAGCACAGGTCGAGCGCGGCCGATCCGCCGCGGCGGATGTCGCGGACGACCGGCAGCAAGTCTTGCAGAAGCGCTGCCTGCTCGGCGCGGCGATCCGGGAGATACGAGAAGCCCGTGGCGACCAGAGCCGACTCCAGTGGTGCCTGTCGCAGCGGACCGAGGCGCCGGTCGTCACGGAAGGCGCCGGCATCACGTACGGCGGACCACGTCGTACCGGTCCGCGGTTGGTGAACCACGCCGGCGAGCGCACCGTTCTCGTCCTCGACGGCGATCGAGACGCTCCAGTCGAGGCGGCCGTAGAGGTAGTTGACCGTGCCGTCCAGGGGATCGATCACCCACGTCAGGCCGGTGCTCGAAGGGCGCGAAGCACCTTCTTCACCGAGGAGTCCGTCGCCGGGACGGGCCGCGGTCAGGCCGTCGACGATCAGCTTCTCGGACGCACGGTCGGCCGCGCTGACCGGGTCGTTGGCCGAGCTTTTGGTCTCGACACCGGCCGCGTCGATCGACAGACTCCGCTGACGGGCCAGGAGCTCCTCGCCCGCCGCGATCGCCAGCCGGACGGCCAGTTCGCGCAGGTCAACGAGGTTCGGAGCAGCGGACATGCCGGTGAAATTATCACTGAACGATGGTTACGTATAGAGAATGAGTGTGATTTTCTCACCGAAATCACATTCGTAGCTCAATCGTCATCGTCGTTCCGGAGCCGTACGCCGGTGACGCCGTCGAGATCGTCCAGCGCGAGCACCAGGTTCTGCAGCGGTGGGCGCCCGGAGAACCGCATCGACGCCCGGACCTGCGGTCGCGGCCCGTCCAGGTGCACCTCGGTCCCGAGCACCGACGCCTCGAATCCCATCGACGTAGCGGTCGCCAGGATCGCCCGCAGCACGCCGGCCCCGTCGTCGTACCGCACCGTGACGATGCGGCGGCGGTCCGGTGACGGCAGGAACCGGCCGAGCCGCGCGAACGGGCCGACGGCAACCAAATGCAGCACGGTCGCCGCGACCGCGAGGACCGGCATCCCGGCACCACAGGCCATGCCGATCGCGGCCGTCATCCAGATCGTGGCCGCCGTGGTCAGCCCACGGACCACGTCCCGGCGCATGAAGATCACGCCGGCGCCGAGGAAGCCGACACCGGACACGATCTGCGCCGCGATCCGGGACGGGTCGAGATTGACGTCGGTCCCGAGTACGGCGCTGAAGCCGAATCCGGAGACCAGGGTGAACAGTGCTGCTCCGGTGCCGACGAGCGTGTGCGTGCGCATACCGGCGCTCTTCTGCCGCACCTGACGCTCGATGCCGATCACCATCGACAGCACGAACGCGATCAGCAGCAGAAGCAGCTCGGTCCACGTAGTAGAGGTTGCGAGTTTCATGATCCCAATCCTGTGCCCCGCCTACGCGGAGACCAGTCCAGCGGGGTCCTTTCCGGCGAGGAAGGCGGCGACGGCCTCAGCGGCGATCGTGCCGGCGCGGTGGGCGGTCTGTCGCGTGGCGCCGGCCAGGTGCGGCGTCATCACGATGTTCGGCGCGGTCAGTAGCCGCGATCCCGCGGGCACCGGCTCGGACGGGAACACGTCGAACGCCGCCGCGCCCAACTGCCCCGACTCCAACGCGTCCACCGTCGCGTCGTAGTCGAGCAACCCGCCACGCGCTGTGTTCACCAGTACGGCGCCGCGCGGCATCGCAGCGATCTGCTTGGCACCGATCATCCCGCGGGTCTGATCGGTCAGCCGTGCATGCAGACTGACCACGTCCGACTGCCGCAGCAATTCGTCGAGCTCGACCAGTTCGATGCCCTCGGGTGCTTGTTCGACGTACGGATCGGCGACCAGGACGCGGGCGCCGAACGCCAGCATCACCCGGGCGACCCGCTGCCCGATCGCGCCGTACCCGACCAGGCCCACGGTCGACCCGTCGAGCTCGAGCCCGCACTCGTCGTACGCGTAGAGATCGGAGCGCCACTCGCCCTGCTCCAGCGTCCGCTGCAGGCGCGGAAGGTTGCGCAAGGCAGCCATCATCAGCGCGACCGCGTGCTCGGCGGCCGCCACCGCGTTCCGTCCGGGTGTCGACGCCACGGCGATCCCCCGCTCGGCCGCCGCGGCCACGTTCACGTTCACCGGACCGCCACGGCACACGACCAGGAAGCGCAGGTCGGGTGCGGCGTCCAGGACCCGCTCGGTGAATGGTCCCATCTGCGTGACCGCGAGCTCGACCCCGGCCAGTGCCTCGATCAGCTGGTCCTCCGCGTCGCTCGCCTCGTCCACCTCGGCAACCCGCCCGTACGGCGTCAGCGGCCAGGGCAGCGTGACCTCACGGAACTCGAACGCGACGTCCGGAATCGTGGAGAGCGCCGCGGCCAGCAGGTCGTTCCGCACGAAGTGGTCGCCGGCGAGCAGCGTCTTGACGGTTCTCATCAAACTCCTGTGAAGGTAGGTGCTGGGTCGGACCAGCGTGGGCGGGCCGACTCGATGCGGCGCAGGTAGTGGGCGTAGCCCTCGGCGTAGAAGGCAGCGCGGGCCGGGTCCGGGTCGACTTGGCGGGTCTCCGCGATCCACTCGGCTCCGGCGCTGTCCGGGTCGATCGCGCGCCGCGCGCAGATCACCGCACCCCGCGCGGCGACCTGTTCGGCCTCGGCGGTGTGCAACGGCGCGTTCAGTACGTCGGCGAGGATCTGGGTCCACTCGCTGCTCCGGGCGCCACCGCCGCACACGGTGACGCGACCGGTCCAGCCGGCCGCGTCGAGACAGTGGCGTGCGGCGTACGCGATGCCTTCGCAGGTCGCCCGGACCAGGTCGGCCGTCGTCGTGGACAGCGAGATGCCGTCGACCGTGCCGCGGGCGCGGGTGTCGACGAACGGGGCACGTTCGCCTGCCTCCGACAGATAGGGCAGGACCGTGACGCCGGACGCGCCGGGCGGGCTGTCCGCGAGCAGCGACGGCAGCTGGTCGGTGGTGACGCCAACGAGCGCGAGCACGCGGTCGAGGGCCGCCGTACCGACCATTGCCGGCATCGCGCGGAGCCAGACTCCCGGCGTCCAGGTGCCGAGGAACAGGCCGGCGGGCTCGCCGTCGACGGGCAGCTCTCGCGTGATGACTTGGCAGGCCAACGTCGTACCGACTGTCAGCAGGGCGTCGCCAGGCTCGGTCACGCCGGCGCCTGCCGCCGCGGCCGGAAGATCGTACGGACCAGCGGAGACGCGGGTGCCGGGCGCCATACCGGTCGAGTCGTCGCGCAGCTCACCTACTGGTCCGGCGGCGGCAACAGGCGCGAGCAGGTGGCGTACGTCGGACAGGCCCGTGGCCGCGAGCGCCTCCTCGTCGTAGCTACCGGTCCTTGGGTCGAGGAACGGTGCCGAGGCGTCCGACACGTCCGTCGCGCGGACGCCGGTGAGCGCCTGCATCACAACGTCCTTGCAGTACGCCGCCGTACCGGCGCGCTCGATCACGTCGGGTTCTTCCGCGAGGACGGCGGACAGCAGCGGGCCCGATGCGCCGGGGAACATGCGGTTGCCGGAACGCCGGAACACGTGTTCCGCGACCCCGTCCGCGGTCCACCGGTCGAGGATCGCGCTGCTGCGCGCGTCCAGCCACGAGATCGCGGGGCGGACCGCCGTACCGTCCGGATCGACCAGCCACAGGCCGTCGCCCTGCGCGGTGATCGCGAGGACATCGGGACGCGTTCCGACGGCGGCCGCCAGCTCCCCGACCACCTCGTTGACCGAAGCAACGATCTCGGCCGTCTCGTGCTCGAACCGCCCCGAACCGGGACGGACCAAACGCGTCGGTCGAGCGGCCTCGGCCACCGGACGGCCGCCGGCGTCGAACGCGACGGCCTTCGTGACGGTGGTACCTACGTCAACGCCGATGTCCATGCCCATGTCGGCACTGCCCCCTCCTAGAGTTTGGCGACCTCCACGGTGGCGCCGTGGTCGCGCAGCGGTTGGATCAGGTCCTTCGGGGTCTTCTCGTCGACGATGACGACGTCGAAGTCGGTCAGCGGAGCGAGCCGGTGCAGGGCGGTGCGCTGCAGCTTGGCGTGATCGACCAGCAGCACCTTGGTCCGCGCCGAGCGCAGCATGGCCCGCTTGACCAGGACGATCTCCTCCTCCTGGTGGAACGCGTGCGTCGACGACACCGCGGACACCGAGCAGAACAGCAGGTCGGCGTGCAGCGCTTCGACCGCCTCAGCGCACGGCATGCCGCCGAACGAGTCATGGGTCGCCGAGTAGATCCCGCCGAGCGCCAGCAGCGTGACGTCCCGCAGTTGCGCCAGCTTGGTGATCGCCGGCAGGAAGTTCGTTGCCACGGTCAACGGAGCGATGTCCTCGAACAGGTCGACCAGGGCCAGCGCACTGGTCGAGTCGTCGAGCATCACCGACATCCCCGGCTCGATCATCGCCCGCGCGTGCCGGGCGATCGCCGCCTTCTCCGCGTGCGCGGTGTTCAGCCGGTACGCGACGTTGCTCTCGAACACGCTGGTCGGCTGCGCGCTGACCCCGCCGCGGTACTTCCGGACCACGCCTTGGCGCTCGAGCTCGTCCAGGTCGCGGTGCACGGTCATCACGCTCACGCCGAACGCCTCGACCAGGTCGTTCGCCGAGACCGAGCCGTGCTTCACGACGTACGCCGCGATCTCGGCCTGCCGGCGCGCCGGACGACTCAGTTCGGTGGTGTCGCCGTCGACATCCGTAGTCATGCCAGGGTCTCCATTCGCACAGGAGGAACGTTGTACGCCTCGAGACCCACTGTGCCGTCCTGCCAGCGCAAACGCACCAGCGCCGCGGGACCGAGCGCAGGTAGCAGTCTGCGGTAGTCGTTCAGTCGCAGACCGAGCACCCTGCACACGAGCAACCGGATGAGCGTGTTGTGCGCGACCACGAGGACCTTCTGACCCTGGTGCCGCTGCCCGATCTCGTCGAAGACCTCGCGGACCCGATCGGCCGCCAGGGCCGGGTCCTCGCCGCCCGGGAAGTGGTCCCGTACCGGGTCGAGCTCGAACGCCTTGCCCACCGCCGGCGGCAGCTCACTGAGCATCTTGCCCTCGGCCGAACCGAAGTCGACCTCGCGCAACCGGGCGTCCAGCGTGGGCGTCAGGCCGAGCATCTCGGCGGCCGGCGTGATCGTCTGCCGGGCACGCAGCATCGGCGACGCCCACAGCGCATCGGGTGCATAGTCCGCGGCCCAGTCCTTGAGTTGCTGCGCCTGCCGTACGCCGACCTCGTCGATCGGGAGGTCCGTGGAACCGGTGTACCGGTTGCCGTGGTGCCATTCGGTCCGGCCGTGGCGGGCCAGCACGATCGTCGTTCTCATCCCCTGTACCCCCGGCGGTCGAGTTCGGCGACGAACTCGCCGTACAGATCGTCAAGTCGCTGGCCATCCAGTCGTTGGCCGCGCGGCTCGAGGACGTGGTCGACGCGGACCATCCGTCGCGCCGTCCCGGTGAGATCGGTCCCGCCGGACGCGGCCAGAACCGCCATCCCGTACGCCGGGTCCGGGACGGCGGGGAGCTCTACCGGTACGCCGAGGACGTCGGCGCGGAGCTGATTCCAGTACCCGGCCCGGGTGGCACCGCCGGTGAGCGAGACCGAGCGGACCGGTTCGGCACCGAGCGTCTCCAGGTGCTCGAACGCGAGTCGTTCGATGAACGCGACACCTTGCAGCACAGCGGCGTACGTCTGCAGGTCATCGGTGGTGGTGCCGAGTGTGAACCGTTCGGCTTGCGGCGCGACGAAGGGGAAGCGCTCGCCGGTTTTGGTGAGGGGGTAGATGACTGCACCGATCGGGTGGGCGGCACGATCCAAAGCGTCGAGGTCGGCACCGGGAAGCAGTTCGGTGAGTACGCCGGCGCCGGTGCTGGACGCGCCGCCCGGAAGCCAGCCACCGTCGGGATGACGGTGGCTGTAGACAGCTCCGGTGGGGTCGGTCAGCAACTCGGTGCTGACGCCTTTGATGACGAGCGTCGTGCCGAGGACCGAGTTCCACGCGCCAGGAGCGAGGGCGCCGGCGGCGATCTGGGCAGCGCAGCCGTCGGTCATGCCGGCGTAAACGGGTACGCCGTCCGGCGTGCGGCCGAGCTCGGTGCCGGGGCGGACGACCTCGGGGAACGCGGCGAGCGGGAGGCCGAGTTTGTCGAACGCAGCGGCCGGCCAGGCGTCGGCGATCAGGTCGTAGCCGGTCTTGAGGGCGTGGCTGGTGTCGGTCGCGACCGGGTGGCCGACGAGGTGCGCCGCGACGAAGTCGGCGCTGTGGACCACGCGGCGGTCGGCCAGGTCGAGATCGAGGATCTTCGGGAGCGCCCAGGTGGGTTGCATGCTGGTCGCCCAGCGATCCGGGTCGGCGTCCACGATGTGGTCGCGACGGGCGGCCGCGCGCGCGTCGTCGTACATCAGAGCCGGGGTGACGGGGCGGCCGGCGCGGTCGGTCAGCAGGAAGGTGCCGGAGGTGGAGCAGATCGCGATGCCGTCGAGCCCGGTCGTTCCGACCTCCGCGAGGACCGCGTCGACGGCGGTCAGCCAGGCCTGCGGGTCCTGCTCGTGACGGACGCCGTCACGATGGCTGGTGAGCGGACGCGTTGCACGGGACAGAACGTGACCCTTGGCATCGGCCAGCACGGCACGCACACTTTGCGTGCCGAGGTCGAGCCCGATCCAGCCCACGAAGCGCCTCCCAGGTGAGTGTTATCTACATTGATAACATAACACCAGAAGACGATAAGAACGCACCAGGCCCTTGACCGAAGACGGACAAAGAACAGCTCCCGCAAGCCGGTCGGCCGGCGGGAGCCAGTGGATTCAACGGTCGGTCAGGAGTGCATCAGAACCAGGGCCGGGTCGGCCGTGGCCAGCTGGAGCCGGCCGGCGTCGACAGCGCCGCACGCGCCGATCGGACCGCTGCTGCGGCGACCGTTGCGGTTGAGCCAGAAGCGCCACCCCGCCGGGGCCTCGGGCCAGGCCGGGTCGGGCGTCCAGCCGACCGGCGGACGCCAGCCGGCCGTCGGCGGCTGCGGCCACTGCGGTGGCGGGTTGAACTTGTGCACGAGCGGTCCCTCCGGATTCCCCAGCGATCCGCTGAGCGGAACTGTCTGACAGATCAACGATCTGGCACACCGAATGTCACGGATAAATCTTCGTAAAGTTTCATCGGTGTACGGGGACCCATCTCAGCACCGAAACAGCGTCTCGGCAACCGTTCTCTCAACCACCGGACTGCACGTGCATCGGCAGAGGCATTAGTTGCCTCCTCCACAGCTACACGCCAGTTGTCCACAGCAACCGCCTGTATATCCACAGCTCCAGCCTGTTATCCACAGGCGAATCTGTGGACATCCGGCCTGTTACTCGTCGTACAGGCGGTCGTGCACGCGGTGATGGTCGGTGAGGGACTGGGCGAGGGTGTGGCCGAGGGAGCGGTAGGCCTCGAAGTCCCATTCGTCGTAGAACTGATCGCCGGTGGTGCGGCGGGGGAAGTCGGCGTGCTCAGCGGCGTACTGCTCGAGGTCCCAGTCGAGATGGCCGGCGAGGACGGCCTTGACGAAGAAGATCTCGGTCTTGTACGGCTTCTCCTCGCCCTCCTCCAACGGGTGCGTCGCGATGCCGTAGGCCCACGCGCGATCGGCGCGGGACTTGCCGCCGCGGGCCATCGGGGCCGGGTCGAGGCTGATCTCGATGCCGTGGTCCATCCGGGCGGTGGCGATCGCCTCGGCGAGCGCGGTGAAGCGGTCCTCGGCGTCGTTCGAGGCGTCGATCGTGATCACCTGCGCGGGCTTGCGGCGGAGTGCCTCGACCAGGCCGAGATTGTCGTAGTGGCCGCCGTCGGTCACGTAGATCCGGCGTTCGTACATCGACGGCGACCCGACCGCCTCGTGCAGCAGCCGGTACGGGCCGGGCTTGTCGACCACGCTGCCGACGTACCGGCGTACCTTCGCGATGAAGCCGGTCCGGTCCGGGAAGGCCGGCTCGGCGCGGTTGTTCCAGTACGGGTTCGGCAGCCACACGCCGAGCCGTGCATTGAGTACGGCGAGCAACAGGCGCACTGGCCGCGTCCGGGCGTTCACCCGGCCGGTCAGCGGGCTGAACGCGGCACCGCTGATCGCCATCGCCGCCGGCACCGTGACCTCGCGCTTGAGTACGTCGGCCTCGCGCTCGTAGTCGGCTGTCTCGCGCCGGCCGCCGTCCGGCAGCGACCGGTCCCCGACGATCCCGATCTGCTCGGCGTCGAACACGAACGGCACGCAGTCACGCTGCGTCGGCACGAAGTCCGGGTCGTCGACGTTCGCGACGCCGGCGATGACGAGCTGCGGCCCGCCCTCGATCGGCTTCGCCCAGTCCGAGTACCGCAGCCGCAGGTGGTAGTCGAGTCCGACCGCGGCGCCGTTGTCCTGCCGCGTCACCAGGAACGCGCGCGACAGCCGCTCCCGGTAGAAGGAGTGCAGCGAGGTCCGGTTCGCATCGGTGAGCAGTTTGATCGCGAGTGCGATCGCGACCAGGATCAGCGCGACGTTCCAGTCCTCCTGGTACGTCACGTCGGTCGCGTAGCCGCCGGTCCAGCGCAGCAGCGCGATGACGGCGGCGATCACGATGATCGCGCTGGCCGCCCACGGTGCGAGCTTGGTCCGCGCGAACACCAGCAGCCGTGCGCGCAGTCCGGTCGCCGCCTTGCCTTCGACGGTCAGTCCGTTCCAGACCGCTTTGCCCAGGCCGATCAGGACGACGACCAGCGCGCCGAACGACGCGACACCCTGTTTCGTTGGGTCGACCAACGCCAGCAGCGCCGACGGCAGACTCGGTTGGTCGATGGATTCGCCGGGGATCTTCCCCAACAGATAAAGGCCTCCCGGCACGCCGAGCAGCAGGACGGCGACCGGTACGCCGTACCGAAGCGTCACGTTGCCGATCGTGGTGAGGATCGTGCGGACGAGGTCCGGCATCCGCGCCCAGCGGTCCCAGACCTTCTCGATCAGGAACATCAGCGCGCTCAGCGCGAGCAGGAACACGGACATGCCGACGAAGAACCAGGAATCGTTCGGCCGCCAGTCCACCTGGAGGCCGGACGTGATCACCTTCTGGTCGGCGAGGAACCACCCTAGGACCCAGGCGATCGCGCGCAGCGTGATGCCGATCAGCAGCAGATTCACCACCAGGCCGAACAGCACCGACATCGCCGCGCGGAACATCGCCCGGCCGCCGGACAAGAGGTAGCGGGTCTGCCGGCGCAGGCGGGCCAGCTCGGGTGATCCCGGCGAGAACGGATCGGCGCAGGTACGACGAAGTACGTGGAAGGCCGCGGCCATGTACCCGCCGCCGCTGACGCCGATGACGGTCGACGCCTTGTCGTACAGACCGCGCTCGCGCAGCAGCTGCAGCGCACCGAGGCAGAACGATGCCGAGCGGATCCCGCCGCCGGAACAGGTGATGACGAGGCGGCCGGCATCCTTGCCGTCACGCTTCGCGCGCCGGAACGTCGCGGGCGGCGTCGGCTCCACGCCGTACCACTTCCGCTGACCGAAGCGGCTCGTCGCGAACAGGCATACGGCGAGGATCAGTACGCCGGCGACGAACACGACCCGCATCAACCAGGTGAACCAGCCGGTGGAGAGGTCGGCGCACGGGGCGGAACCGAAGTCGCCCCAGAGGATCAGGTTCTCGGCGATGTCGAGGACGGCGGCGACCATGACGATCCAGGACCCCGCGGCCGCGACCCGCTTCCAGGACTGGAGGTTCAGGAACCTGACGTACTTGTACGCCCGGTACGCCGTGTACACGGCCGCCAGGACGAACGCCGAGTCGACGAGGATCGAGAGCCGGCCCGGTGCCTCGCAGCCGGACGCCGATCCGGCCGCTTCGTGGACCGCGGCGCGCATCGGCACCTGCACGATTGCGAGGACGATGGCGAGTTGGAGCGTCGTGGTGAAGGTCCGTCGGCGGCCGATCTGCTCGATCGTGGCGTCGCCCTTGGTGCCGTCCGAGTCCCCGAGCATCGCCCCATCATGCCGGGGCGTGGGGTCTAGGCGACCCGAGCGTGATCGTCTGCGCGGGTCTCGCTGATCCGGGGCGGTACGTCGCCGCCGGCGACCGCCTGGTCGAGCGCGGCGAGTTCGGTGCAGGCGAGGGCGATGGCCTCGGCCTGGGTGCGGCAGCCGTCGGCGTACCAGTAGGGGTCGTCGGGCTGCCGGTCGTCGGCGTCGTCGATGTCGGCGTACCAGCAATCGTGCCGGTAGTGCACGACCCGAACCTTGAGCTTCATGTGCGGTGAGACGCCATCACCCGGCACAAGGTTCCGGCAGCCGACCTTTCGACGTACATCGAATGGGTGCTGTACCCGGAACTTGGCGTTCTGACGTGTCGTCCCAGCCCTCGTCAGCACAACGAACCGACGAAAGGAACCCCCAATGGTCAACTGGGGAAGGAAGACCAGCCCGGCCCAGCAGCTCGAGTCCGCCCAGGAACAGCTCAAGGGCGCGAAGCAGCACCAGAAGGACCTCAGCGAGTTGCGCGGGATGCCGGGCTACAAGGAGGCCCTCAAGTCCAGCGCCGACAACATCAACAAGGCCCAGAAGGCCGTCAAGGCGGCGCAGAAGGCCGTGCAGAACGAGCGCTGACGCCGGGTCCGCGGGTGGCGGACCATTCGATCCCTGTTTGAACGGTTTACAACGATGGCAAACTCGTTCTACAAACCAGGGAGATGGTCCGCCACAGCCCGGAGGTGTCCGTCATGAGGTTCGTCCGCCCCGTCCTCTGCACACTGCTCGCCGTACTCCTGATCGGATCCGTCGCCGGTCCCGCTCCCGCTGTCGAACGCGAGGAGAATGCTGTGACGTCGCAGACGTTCCGCAACCCGGTGAATCCGTCCGCGGATCCGTCGCTGATGTTCTACAACGGCAGGTACTACGTCGCGACCACGCGCGGCGACCGGATCGGGATCTGGTCGTCGACCAGCCTGGCGACGCTGCTCGTGCAACCCGAGCAGGTGGTGTGGCGGGACTCGGACACCAGCCGCAACACGCAGATGTGGGCACCGGCGTTCCGGCATGTCGGAAACCGCTGGTACATCTACTACACGGCGTCCGACGGCGTGGACGCCAACCACCGGATGTACGTGCTCGAGTCGGCCGGCGACGACCCGCTCGGTCCGTACAGCTTCAAGGCGAAGATCGCGGACTTCGGTGAGTACGCGATCGACGGCGAGCCGATCACGGTCAACGGGCAGCAGTACTTCGTCTGGACCGGCCCGGGCCGCGGACAGGGCGGCCCGGCGCAGCTGTACATCGTCCGGATGAGCAACCCGTGGACCGCGACCGGCGACCGCGTCGCGATCCCGGCCGACGGTGGGTGTACCGAAGTACGGGAAGGGCCGACCCCGCTGTACGGCGCGACGCGCACCTTCCTGACCTACTCGACGTGCGACACCGGCAAACCGGACTACCAGCTGTGGATGAAGAGCATCGCGAACGGCGCCGACCCGATGGTCGCGGCGAACTGGGTGCAGCACCCCGGCCCGATCTTCTCCCGCAACGACGAGACCGGCGTCTGGGGTCCCGGACACCACTCGTTCTTCAAGTCACCGGACGGGACCGAGGACTGGATCGCGTACCACGGCAAGAACACCAGCACCTACACATACTCGTACCGCACGACGCGGGTGCAGAAGATCACCTGGAACGCCGACGGTACGCCGAACCTCGGCCGGCCGCTCGCCGCGGGCGCGACCCAGAACCTGCCGTCGGGCGACCCTGGTTCGGCGAACTACTGGATCAACGACACCGACGCGGCCGTCGCCTACACCGGCGCGTGGAGCTCCGGGTCCGGCTGCGGCAACCAGTGCTTCTGGGGCAACGACCACTGGAGCTGGGAGCCCAACGCGACCGCGACGATCCAGTTCACCGGCACCCGCGTGGCTCTGCTGAGCGTGGCGGACACCGGCAACGGGATCGCCGCCGTCTCGGTCGACGGCGGACCCGAGCAACGGATCGACTACTACAGCTCGATCCGCGTCGGCGAGCAGCTGATGTACATCAGCCCGGCCTTGCCGTCCGGCCCGCACACCCTGAAGGTGCGCGTGACCGGCGACAAGAACCCTGCGTCGACCAGTGCGGTCATCAGCCTCGACCGCATCGAGGTCTATTAGGCGAACGTCTTGACGACGGTCCGGCCGTTGACCATGCGGAGGTGGCCGTCATCGGTGAGCTGGAGGACGCTGCCGTCGCGGCGGGTCTCGTACATCCAGGTGATGTCGCCGAACTTGTTGTTGTTGTAGAACGCACCGTTCGGGCCGACCGACCCGTACGACTCCGGCTGGTTCTTCACGCCGGTGCTCCACAGCGTGGTGGTGCCGTTCTTCAGCAGCACCAGATTGCCGGTGGTCAGGAACTTCAGCGTGTAGATCCGGTTGACGGAGTACATGATCACTTCACGTCCGGCCGGGTCCGGGGCATGCAGCTGGCTCTGCGGCATCAGCGTGCCGATCACCATGTGCCGGTTCCAGTTGGCCTTGCCGCGGGTGTTGTAGATCGCCAGGTTCCCGGTGTCCGGCAGCACCAGCTTGGCGCCGGCACTCTTGATGCTCATCGACCAGATCTTCGTCCGGCCGTAGATCATCTGCAGCGTCCCGTCCGTGCCCATCACCAGCACGGACCCGGCGCGCCCGGTCCCGGAGCTCCACAACCGCCACGACACCCCGCGCTGGAACAGCTTTGCCTCCCCACGCGTATCCATGATCAGCGTGAAGACCCCGCTCCGTGACTTGATGTACTGCCCGGCCATCAACTTCTGACCCGGTAGCAGCGTGTCCGAGACCGCCACCGTCTTCGCCTCGGCCGGTGCGCTTCCCACCAGCACGGCCCCACCCAACAGTGCCCCGACGGCCAGGACCCCGGCCACCAGTCGACGTACCATTCCGCACCCCTAGTTCGCTCAGTGTCTTATCAGTAGAAGATCTTGACGACGGTCTTCCCGTTGACCATCCGGAGGTGGCCGTCGTCGGTCAGCTGGAGGACGCTACCGTCGCGACGGGTCTGGTAGAAGAAGGTCAGGTCCCCGAAGCCGTTCACGGTGCCGAACGAGCCGTCCGGGTTGACCCAGCCGGACGCGCCCGGGGCGTTCTTCACGCCGGTACTCCACAGGACGGTGGTGCCGTTCTTGTACAGCACCAGATTGCCGGTCGTCAGGAACTTCAGCGTGTAGATCCGGTTGACGGAGTACATGATGACCTCGTCCCAGACCGCGTCCGGGCCGGCGAGCTTGCTCTGCGGCATCAACGTCCCGACCACCATGTGCCGGTTCCAGTTGGCCTTGCCGCGGGTGTTGTAGATCGCCAGGTTCCCGGTGTCCGGCAGCACCAGCTTCGCGCCGGCACTCTTGATGCTCATCGACCAGATCTTCGTCCGGCCGTAGATGACCTGGAGCGTCCCGTCCGTGCCCATCATCAGCACCGAGTTCCGTCGCCAGGTGCCCGAGGCCCAGAGCGGATCCTTCACTCCGCGCTGGTACAGCTTGACGTCGCCGGCAGGCTGCACGATCAATGTGTAGACCCCGCTCCGCGACCGGATGTACTGCCCGGCCAGCAGCTTCTGACCCGGCAGCAGGGTGTCCGATACCGCCACCGCCTTCGCCTCGGCCTGGGTGCTCCCCACGACCGCGACCCCGCCCAACAGTGCCCCGACTGCGAGAACCCCGGCCCACAACCGACGTACCATGTCGATCCCCCCTCTGTTCGTTTGTGAGTGCTCAGTGTCCTAGGCGGAGAGGTCATCCCTTCAGACCGGAGGCGAATCCGCGGATCACGTAGCGCTGCAGGACGAGGA
The DNA here is from genome assembly GCF_004331345.1 of Kribbella soli. GTDB lineage: Bacteria > Actinomycetota > Actinomycetes > Propionibacteriales > Kribbellaceae > Kribbella > Kribbella soli. The sequence continues at coordinate 1,703,450 of NZ_SJJZ01000001.1, forward strand.
AGAGCAGCAGGATCGGGAGCGCCGCGAGGACCAGCCCGGCGGCCACCAGCCCGTAGTTGGACGTGTACTCGTTCACGAAGGCGAAGACGCGGACCGGGACGGTCTCCCGGCCGGATCCGCCGAGGTACAGCAGCGGGGTGAAGAAGTCGTTCCAGATGTGTACGGCGTTGAGGATGAGCACCGTGCCCGTGATCGGCCGCAGCAGCGGGAAGATCACGTGTGCGAACGCCTGCAGATGGGACGCGCCGTCGATCAGCGCCGCGTTGGTGTAATCGGCCGGCAGCGAGCGGATGAACCCGGTGTAGAGGAACACCGTGAACGGCAACTGGATGCCCGTGTAGAACAGGATCATCCCCTGGTAGGTGCCGAGCAGGCCCAGGTCGTTGACCATCTGGTAGAGCGGGATCATCCCGAGCTGGAACGGCAGGATGATGCCGACCAGGAACAGGATGTAGAGCGTGTAGCTCAGGCGCGTCGCCGTACGGGCCAGGAAGTACGCCGCCAGCGAGCCCAGCACGATGAGCACGAGGACACTGCTCACCGTGATCAGGGTGCTGTTCAGCAGCGCCGAGCCGAGTGACGCCGACTGCCATGCCTCCCCGAAGCTCCCCACCGACGGCGGATCCGGGAGCGACAGCGGCTTGTTGGCGATCTGGCCGGGGTCCTTGAAGGCCAGCGTCACCAAGGCGTAGACCGGGAAAAGGAAGGCGATGGCGGCCATCACCATGACGACTTCCAGCACGAAGGTACGGGGCTTGTATTTCATGCCGCGGTCTCCCTCGAACGCAGGTACCCGATCTGGATGAAGGACACGGCTGCGACGAAGATCGCCAGTACCAGCGCCACCGCGGTGCTGTAGCCGAACTTCCCGAAGACGAAGGCCTGTTTGTAGAGGACCGTCGACAGGGTGTCGGTCGCGTACCCCGGGCCGCCGTTCGTCATCGCGATGATCTGGGTGAACAACGTCAGGCCACCGACCGTGGACAGCATGAGGTTGATGGTCACGGCCGGTGCGAGCAACGGCCAGGTGATGTGCCGGAACCGGGCCACGGTGCCCGCACCGTCGACCATCGCGGACTCGTGCAGCTCGGCCGGGACACCCTCGAGACCGGCCAGGAAGATGACCATCGAGTACCCGGCGCACTGCCAGATCACGGTGAAGGCGACCGACCACAACGCGATCGACGGATTGCCCAGCCAGTCCTGCCGCAATCCGCCGAGACCGATCGCCCCGAGGGCCGCGTTCAACCCGGCGTCCGGCGCCGGGTTGTACACGTACTTCCACAGGAACGACACCATCACGGGACTCACCACGACGGGCGCGAAGAAGATCACCCGCAGCACCATCCGGCTCTTGATACCGGTGTGTACGCCGAGCGCCAGCAGCAACCCGATCCCGTTCTGTACGACGACGATCGCCACCGTGAGCAGCAACGTGTTGCGCAACGCACCGAGCGCCTGGTCGTCGTGGAACAACTCCTGGAAGTTGTCCAGCCCGACGAACGACCGCTGCGCCCCGACCCCGGACCAGTCCGTGAACGCCGACCCGGCCCCGGAAAACGCTGGATACAAGACAACCAACGCATAAATCAGCAACGCCGGCACCGCGAACAACCACGGCGGAGCGATCCCGCCGCCCCGTCGCCGCGGTGCCTTCACAGCGTCCCGCCGTACTGCCTGAGCTGTGACCGTCATGCGCTCTTCCGGTAGGCCTCGTCCATCTTCTTCAGGGCGGCCGGGACCGTGCTCTTGCCGCCGAGGAGCTCTTGTACGACGGCGAAGTGGGTCGGCTGTACCTCGGCGTTCGGCCAGCGCTGGTCCATGAACGGGACCGCCTTGTTGTCCTTCAGGTACGGGAGGAACGGCTTCAGCACCGGGTCGACCTTGGCGTCACCCTCGGAGTACAGCGGGACGCACGCGACGGCTTCGGCCCAGGCGTTGACGACGTCGGGCTGACCGCAGTACTCGATGAACTTCTTCGCCTGCTCGGCCTTCTTGCTCTTCGCGCTGACCGCGATGCCGACCACCACGCCGCCGGGGATCCAGTTGTCGGCGGCGACATCCGTGGCCGGGAACGGGAACATGCCCAGGTCGTCCGGCGTCGGCGACGCCTGGCGGAAGGCTTGCAGGACCGCCGACACCTGGACGGCCATCGCGGCCTTGCCGGTGCCGACCATCGAGGTGGCCTGCTCGTACGTCGTCCCGTTCGGGTTGTCGTTGAAGAAGCCCTTCTTCTGCAGCTCGAGGTACTTGTCCATCGCGTCCGCCCAGCCCGAGTCCGCGAAGGACGCGGTGCCGGCGGTCATCTTGTCGTCGAAGTCCGGCGTCTTGGCGTAGACCGTGCCCGGGACGAGCGCGTAGTCGATGAGCTGCGTGACCCACGGGGTCTGGGCGCCGAGCGCGATCGGCACGATGCCCTTCTTCTTCAGCTTGTCGCAGACCGACAGCAGTTCCGACCAGGTCGTCGGTACGTCGACGCCTGCGGTCGCGAACGCCTTCTTGTTGTAGATCGCGCCGAGCACGCTGGTGCCGGGCGAGAAGATGAACGTCTTGCCGTCGTTCTGGAACGCGCCCTTGAAACCGGTCGGGATCTTCTGCGTCCAGGACTGGCTGCTGAGGTCCGCGAGCAGGTTCGCCTTGCTCAGCTGGACCATCGACATCGCACTGCCGTTGCCCGGGTAGACCGCGTGCAGGTCCGGGGCGTTGCCGGCCGCGAGCTGCGCGCGGAGCGCGGTCTGCAGCTGGTCGGCCGGCGAGAACGAGAGGTTGAAGTCGAAGTCCGGGTTCGCCTTCTTGTAGTCGTCGAGCGCCTTCCGCAGACCGGCCTCCTGACTGCCGGCGCCGATCACCTTGAGGGGGCCGCCGGACGACGAACTGCCGTTGCCACCGCCGCAGGCCGACAACGCACCGGCCAGACCGGCGGTGACGGTCGCGCCGCCGACGAGTTGCAGGAGCCGCCTTCGGCTGACGGACCGATCGAGTGCCATGGTTCCTCCTGAGCGCCGAAGTACCGGCCAAGAATGTGAAGTAACCGAAAGATCGTGTTACTTTTGTCACGGGGACGCTACGTACGGCCCGGGAGGGTGTCAAGACCTCGTTGAAAGGATTCAGTCGGGACCGGTGTGAAAAGCGCTCCACCAGGGTTTTGGGGCCTTGCCCACCTCGCCTGAGAAGATGGCCCACGTGCGCGTGAGACGAGTCCTCCTGGCCGGCCTCCTGCTGCTGGCCCTGGCACTCGGCGCCGGCAGTGGCTACTACGCGGGCGACTACCTCGACACTCCGGAACCAACCGCCTCCGGCACTGCCGGCCCCCTCGGCGAAATCTCCCCCTCCCCCACGCCGACGCCGAACGAGCCCTCGATCCCGGTGAAGACCCCGGTCCCGAACAACCTGGAGCCCCTCGAGACCGGGCTGGACTACGCCAACCACACCTTCACCGTGAGCCCGAAGGACGCGGAGCCCGTTCAGCTCTCGGTCGAGACGCCACAGGGCTGGCGGATGGCCACCAGGGATCCGAAGCGCCCCGGCGAGGTCAAGTACCTCGACAAGCTCAGGGAACGCGGCGTCCGGGTCGAGGCGGTCGCGCCGGCCAAAGAGACTCCCAAGGACGAGATGGCCCAGCTCATCGTCGACCTCAAGAAGAGCCAGGCGCCGGAGAACGACGTCCGCATCTCCAGCCAGACCACCGACGTGATCACCGGCGACGACGGCGAGTCCCGCTCGGTCGCCACGCTGATCTACACCTTCATCCCGAACGAGACCCTGCGCTACGTGATCGTCCGCTGGATCGCGATCAACGGCGAACTCACCAACGTGGAGATGAGCATCACCGGCCTCCCCCAGGACGCCCCGGCCCTCGACGAGGTCCTGCAGCGGGCGACCGCCTCGGTCAGCGAGGTCGGCTGACCCTTTTCACAGAATCGTTACGTATCCGGTGCAACCTCTGCGGGGGCTGAGGTGTCTTCTGTTAGTAGAGCTCTGGGGAGGTGGGGCATGGCGGGGACAGTGAGTAGACGCGCGATGCTCGGCGCCGGTCTGCTGACGCTCGCGGGCGTAGGCGGAGCCGGAGGCTACGGCGTCGGCCTCTTCCTCACCAAGGAGCCAAGCGTCGCTGGTACGGCGGCACCGCTCGCGGTGGGTTCCACCCCGGGTACGACGCCTAGCCCGACGCCGACCCCGACCGGGCCGCCGCGCAAGGTCACCTACGACAAGTCGCCGGCTCTCGAGGCCGATGACCTGAGCTACGCGACCCGGACCTTCACGGTGACCGACATGTTCAAGTCGCGGATCTCGGTCCGTGTCCCGTCGAACTGGGAGTACACCAAGCAGAATCCGCCGAAGAGCGGACGGTTCACCGACCGGACCAAGAAGCGCTGGATCCGGATCGAAGCCGGCTTCACGATCTCGCGGCCTCCCGCCGACTCGCTGACAGCGCGCCTCAAGCAGCTCGCGGGCATCTCGGCGAGCCAAATGGTGAAGGTCATTTCACAGGACGTGGAAGCGAACTACGCCACGCTCGCCTACACCTACGTGCCGGACGAGGAACTCTCCCCCGAGGGCGTCCTGCGCTACGTCATCGTGCGCTGGGTCGCGGACCACAGCGGCAACTGCGCTGTCGAGATGAGCTCCACAGGCCTCCCCCAGGACAAAGACGCCTTGCTCGACATCCTCGACCACGCCACCGACAGCGTCGAACGCCGAGACACCCCGCTGTCGGGCTAGAGCAGCCCCACGAGCCCGCGGCGACCCGCGTCAGACAGGTGTACGGCGCGTTGGTGGGGCGGCGCCCCGAGACTGGGGACGATTACCCACCCACAACAGCCAGTTGCACTCCCCACCATCCCAGGGGCGGGATCCGCAGTGCTTGCCCGTCAGCACCTTGAGCGCAGGTCAACCAGAATTCGCCTCGAAAGACGGTTGATCGGTGCCCAAGGTGGTCAGAGCCGACTCCGGCCGGCGGGACGGAAGGCTCTGCGCGGCGCCGGATCGCCCGAGCGCGGAACCACGCGCAGGGTGCACATCGGCGCCGACTTCATCGGCGCCAATGTGGTCGCAGGCCTGATGAATCTGGTCGGTCTGGGCACGCTGCTCGCACTGACGCTCTACTTGCAGGAACACCTCCACCACAGCGCGCTGCAGGCCGGGCTGGAACTGATGCCGGTTCTTCTGCCGCTGGCGGTTCTGGGGCCTGTCTCCGGACGGGTCACGGCCCGGTTCGGCCCACGGCTTCCGATGTCGTTCGGCCTGGCGCTGGGCGCCATCGGGTCCTTCAGTCTGCTCGCCGTACAGCCCACCGGTCGGTACGCCGCGGTCGTCCCTGTCGAGGTCTGCCTCGGCATCGGCATGGGTTTCCTCACCGCAGCCGTGGTCAACGCCGCCGTCGCCGCCCTGCCTCCGGACCGCGCTGGTCTGGCCAGCGGCGTCAACAACACGGCACGGCAAGGCGTCGGCGCCGTCGGAGTGGCCCTCTACGGCACCGCTCTCAGCCACTCCACTCCCTTTACCGCCGGCCTCCACACCTTGGCCTGGTTGGGCGGCGCCCTGTGGGTGCTGGGCCTGGGAATCACCTGGCTCACCGTCGAGTAGTACAACGGCCTAGCTGCCGTGCAGGAAGGGCAGCAGCCAGGCGAGCGTCTCCTCCGGGGCCTCCTCGGGCAGGAAATGGCCGGAGGCGACCGGGCCGCCGGTGACGTCGTCGGCCCAGTTGCGCCAGATGTCGATCGGGTCGCCATACCAGCGCCCGACCGAGCCGTCCTGCTCCCAGAGGACCAGCGTCGGACACCTGAGTTGTTTCATCGCCTCGACCTGGAGCCTTGCGAGTTCTCGCATCGACTGGTTGCCGGAGGAGGTGCTGTCACCGAACCCGTTGAGGTCGGTCGCGACGACGCTGAACTCCCGGGCAAGCACCGGCGCGATCCGGTGCCACATGACGTGCGATTCCGGGAAGCCGTGCAGGAGCAGGAGCGGTGGTCCGTCGCCACCGCGGCTGCCGTGAATGGCGGCGCCGGGTACCGGTACGTCGAACTCGTGGAAGGACTCGATCACGAAGCACGACGTACCCAGGCGGCCGAGTCGTCAGTCGGCCGGCCAGATGGTGCGGAAGATGGTGGAGCGCAGCCGGTAGAACCTGCGGCGCGCGGACTGGAGCAGCGCCGGCGACGGCCGGAGCCGTTCGGTCGGTAGACGCATGGGGGACTTCCTCAGTCGGAGTACTGCACCGAATCGGCGATCTCCGTGGCTCGGTAGACATCCGATCCGGGTACGACCACCTGTACGAGTAGCGAGCCGCCGTCCCCGTGATCGACGACTCGTTGGAGGAGCACGATATCGGCACCGAAGCAGTCGGCGGACAACCGGTCGGTTACTGAGAGTTCACGAACCATGTGCGGCAGCGGAGTGCCTTCGGTGCCGCACTGCTTGCCGTCCGGGACCGCCAGCTTCGACTTCGACACTCCGATGAACACGCCCGGCGTCTTCCCCGACCAGTCCGGATCACGGCTGACGCGGAACGCCGGAGCACTGCCGGTGCCACCAGGTGCGGTCCAGTCCGACTGGGCCATCGACTGCGCCCAGGCCTCGGGCAGCGTCACCGAGAATTGGCCCTCTGAGACCTGGACCATCTTGCGGCCCGAGAGGTACCAGTGGCCGCCGTACCCGACGCCGCCGCCGACCACCAGCGCCAGCAGAGCCGCAACCACCCATCGCCCGCGCCGCCGCTTCCTGGGCGCCGCCGTCTCCACCGCGGCAGTCTCAGCCTCAGCGGCGTCGGTCTCGCTGGCGTCGGGCTCCACCGCGGCGCTCTCCACCGCGACGGTCTCAGCCTCCGCGGCCTCCGACGGCTCGGCCGGTTTCACGATCGTCGGCTGGTTCTCGTCGCTGAGCGCGGTCTTCGCGTCCAGGTCGTCGGACGCGACGATCACTGTCTCGCGGGTCGAGAGCGGGAAGTCGCGCGTGTTCTCGTCGAGCGCGCCCACGAGCTGCCGCGTGAACGACTGCACGTCCGGCCAGCGCTTCTCCCGGTCCGGGTCCAGCGCCCGGACGATCGCCGCGTCGACCTGACCCGGCAGCTCGAACCCGAGTGAGCTCGGCGGCGGCGCGACCTTGACCCGGCTCGCGGCGCCCAGCCCGTCGACCTGGTGCGGGGACCGCCCGGTCAGAGCGGCGTACGCGACCGCGCCCAGCGAGTACTGGTCGGCGCGCTGGTCCAGCCGCTCACCGAGCGCCTGCTCAGGAGCGACGTACGACGGGGTGCCGCCGGGCATCGTGATGCGGGAGACCTCGTCGAGGGACTTGCCCAGCCCGAGGTCGGACAGCACCGCCCGCTCGCCGTCGTCGGTGCTGCGGAACAGGACGTTCGCCGGTTTCACGTCGCGGTGCAGCAGGCCGCGCCGGTGCAGCGCCTGCAGGCCGCGGCCGACCTGGACCACCACGTCGACGGCGTCGGCCAGCTCCAGCGGCGCCTTCTTCAGGCGGTCGGCGAGCGTGCCGCGGTCGGCGTACGTGAGCACGAGGAACGGCCGGCCGTCCTCGAGTTCGCCGACGTCGTGCACCTGGACGACGTGCTCGGACTCGACGCGGCGCAGGAACCGGCCCTCCTCGAGGAACCGATGCCGGACCGAGTCGTCGTGCCCCCAGTTGTCGGCAAGCACCTTGATCGCCACCTCGGCGTCGAGCTGCTCGTCATGAGCGAGCCACACCGTGGCGAAACCACCCGAGCCCAGGCGTCGGCGCACGACGTATCGACCGAGTCTGGTTGGGACCCCCATACAGGGCATTATGGGTCATTGGAGTGTCCTTCACCGGGGACCGATCACGAGCAAAGGCGCAGATGAGCGAGAGCACCAGTCCGACCGACGACCTCGCCACCCTCGCGGAGCAGGCGCAGGCGGGCGACAAGAACGCGATGGACGACCTGCTGCGGCAGGTGTATCCGCGCGTCCTGCGGATCTGCCGCAGCGTCCTGCCGTACTCCGCCGACGCTGAGGACGCCGCTCAGGAGGCACTGCTCAACATCGCCACCAAGATCAACTCGTTCTCCGGTCGTAGCAGCTTCTCCACCTGGGTCCACTCCGTCGCGGCGAACTCCGCGCGCTCGACGTACCGCAAGCTGAAGCGCACCGCCCAGGCCGCGCATAACCCCGAGCAGATGGAGAGGCCGGACCCGCGCACCACGAGCGTGATCGCGGGCACCCGCCTGGATCTCCTGGAGGCCCTGGAAACGCTGGAGCGGGACCGCCCGCAGATGGTCACTCCGCTGGTGCTGCGCGACGTCTACGGCCTGTCCTACGAGGAGATCGCCGCCGTGGTCGGCGCCCCGCTGGGCACCGTCAAGTCCCGGATCCACGACGCCCGCGAGGTCGTCCGCCCGCTGCTGCGCCCCAAAGACTGACCTGACACCGGCATACCCTCGCGGTTATGACCGCCCGGGGGTTGCTGCACAACGGTGACTACCTGAAGCTGCTCACCGGTCAGACGATCAGCTCGATCGGCTCCTCGATGAGCTCGTTCGTGTTCACGCTGCTCGGCCTGGCGATCACCGGTTCCCCGGTGCAGGCAGGTCTCGTCGGTACGTCGGCCGCGCTCGGCGGGATCCTGGCGGCGTTGCCGGGCGGCGCGCTGGCGGACCGGTGGAGCCGACGCAAGATCCTGATCGGGTACAGCCTGCTCGGCAGCGTCCTGTTCGGCTCGGTGGCCGTCGTGGGCTGGCTCGGCCACCTGACCCTCCCGCACCTCATGGTCGTCGGCCTGGTCAACGGCGCGGGCTACGGCTTGTTCATGCCCGCCGAGACCGGCGCGCTCCGGCAGATCGTCCCGCCGGAGGACCTCGGCACCGCGCTCGCCGCCGCCCACGGCCGGCAGAACCTGGCGCAGTTGGCAGGAGCGCCCCTCGGCGGCCTGCTCTACTCGATCGGCCGGGCGATCCCGATCGCGGTGGACGCGGTCTCGTACCTGGTGATGGCGATCATGCTCACCACCATCCGGCACCCACTGCCCGCCACGAAGCCCGAAGGCGGCGCGCACGAGCCGATGCTGAAGGCGATCCGTACCGGGTTGACCTGGCTGTTCCGCCAGCGCGACCTGCGGACGATCGCGATCGTCGCGACGCTGCTGAACTTCGCGGCGAACGGGACGATCCTGGTGCTGATCCTGAGCATGCAGCAGCGCGGCGTACCGGCCTCCGTGATCGGCCTGCTGGAGACGGCGATGGGGGTCGGCGGCCTGATGGGCGCGTTCGCGGCGCCCAAGCTGCTGGGCAGGTTCACCACCGGCCGGATCACGATCGTCGGCGCCTGGATCATCACGGTCACGTTCGCGGGTACAGCGGCGAGCACGCGACCCGTCGTACTGATCCTGCTTCCGGCACTGGCGATCTTCCTGCTGCCCGCACTGAACTCCGGCCTGTTCGGCTATCAGATGCTGATCACGCCGGACCACCTGCAGGGGCGGGCGCAGAGTGCGTTCATGTTCCTGTCCAACGGCGCGGCCCCGCTGGCCCCGTTCCTCGGTGGCCTGTTCCTGGAAACGCTCGGCGCGCGGGGCGCTCTGCTGATCTTCGGCGGGCTGCTCGCGATCGGCTCCGTACTGCTCACGATCAGTCGGCCGATCCGCTCGATCCCGTTGCTCTCCGAGGTCGAGGCGGCCTGATTCGGGGTCTCCCGTTCCGGGCCTGGGTGTGCTCAGATGGGGACCATGAAGAAGCTCATCAACGACCCGGCCGATGTTGTGAGTGAAGCGCTGCAGGGGATGGCGGCGGCGCACCCGGACCGGCTCCGGGTGGACCTGGAGAACCGGATCGTCTACCGCAAGGACGCGCCGAGACCCGGCAAGGTCGGGCTGATCTCCGGCGGCGGGTCGGGGCACGAGCCGATGCACGGCGGGTTCGTCGGGCTCGGGATGCTGGACGCGGCCTGCGCCGGTGAGGTGTTCACCTCCCCGGTGCCGGACCAGATGATGGCCGCGACCAAGGCGGTCGACGCGGGCGCCGGCGTACTGCACATCGTGAAGAACTACACCGGCGACGTGATGAACTTCGAGATGGCCGCCGAACTGGCCGCCGCCGACGCCGGCACCGAGGTGCTGTCGGTGGTGACGAACGACGACGTCGCCGTGCAGGACAGCCTCTACACGGCCGGTCGCCGAGGCGTCGGCGTGACCGTGCTGCTGGAGAAGATCGTCGGTGCGGCCGCCGAGGAGGGCCGCCCGCTGCAGGAGGTCGCGGACCTCGCGAAGCGCGTCAACGACAACGGCCGCAGCATGGGTATGGCGCTGACGTCGTGCACCGTCCCGGCCGCCGGCAAACCGACGTTCGAACTGGCCGAGAACGAGATGGAGGTCGGCATCGGCATCCACGGCGAGCCCGGCCGGCAGCGGCTGCCGCTGGCTCCGGCGCGCGACGTCGCCGCGATGCTCGTCGACCCGGTGGTCTCGGATCTTCCTTACCAGCAAGGCGATTCGGTGATCGCGTTCGTCAACGGCATGGGCGGTACGCCGCTGCTCGAGCTGTACCTGATGTACAACGAGGTCGCCCAGCTCCTCGACCGCGCGGGCATCACGGTTGCCCGCTCGCTGGTCGGCAACTACATCACCTCGCTGGAGATGGCCGGCTGCTCGGTCACGCTCCTGAAGGTGGACGACGACCTGGTACGTCTCTGGGACGCCCCGGTGAACACCCCCGGCCTACGCTGGGGCGCGTGAGCATGGGAGTCGATTCATTCGTCAGCTGGTTGCGTGATGTCGCTGTTTCGCTGCACGACAACGCGGCGTACCTGACCGAACTGGACTCGGCCATCGGGGATGCCGATCACGGCGCGAACATGGATCGCGGGTTCCAGGCGGTGGTCGGGGTGCTGGACGAGACGTCGTTCGACAGCGCCGACGAGCTGCTGAAGAAGGCCGGGATGACGTTGGTCAGCAAGGTCGGCGGGGCGAGCGGGCCGCTGTACGGGACGTTCTTCCTGCGGTTCGGGACCGCGCTCGCCGGGGCCGACCTGACGCCGGAGACGATCGGGAAGGGACTGCACGCCGGGGTCGAAGGGGTCCTTGCCCGCGGCAAGGCGGAGCTCGGCGACAAGACCATGTACGACGCCTGGGCGCCGGCACTGGAGGCGTACGACGCCGCGGTGGCGGGCGGATCAGACCTCGGTACGGCGCTCACTGCTGCCGCCGAGGCCGCGGCGAAGGGCCGGGACGCGACGATCCCGCTGGTCGCACGGAAGGGCCGCGCGAGCTACCTGGGTGAACGCAGCGCCGGCCATCAGGATCCCGGCGCGACGAGTACGACGCTGATCTTGGAGTCCGCTGCCCGAACGCTGCCATGATCGGGATCGTGGTGGTGTCGCACAGCCGCGCGCTGGCTGATGCGGCGGTCGGGCTCGCCGCGGAGATGGTTGCCGAGGACAAGCGCCCGGTGATCGCGGTCGCCGCGGGGCTGGACGCGACGACGTTCGGGACCGACGCGATGGCGGTCTCGGAAGCTCTTGGTGCCGCCGACAGTCCGGATGGCGTGCTGGTGCTGCTCGATCTGGGCAGCGCGGTGCTGAGCGCCGAGATGGCGCTGGAGTTCGTCGATCCCGAGCTGGCCGCCCGGGTGCGGCTGACAAGTGCGCCGCTGGTGGAGGGCCTGGTGGCTGCGGTTGTCACCGCGTCGACCGATGCGTCCTTGGATGCGGTTGCTGCGGAGGCCGAGCGAGGGCTGGCCGGTAAGCAGGATCACCTCGGCGTCGCCACCACCGAGACTGCTCCGGTTGTTGAGGCCGATCGCACCGTCGAGCTGGTTGTCGGCAACGAGCACGGCCTGCATGCCCGGCCGGCGGCGCGGTTGGTGGGGCTGGTCAACGGCTTCGACGCGGTCGTGGCGCTCACCGACCTGGACACCGGCAAGGGGCCTGTCGACGCGGGCAGCTTGAGCATGGTGGCGACGCTGAACGCCCAGCAGGGCCACCGATTGCGGGTGGGTGCGAGCGGCCAGCAGGCGGCCGAGGCGCTGGCGGCAGTCGAGGAACTGGCGAAACAGAACTTCGGCGACGGCTTCCCGGAGCTCGCTCCGGCGGGGTCGCAGCCGATTGGCTCAGCTCCTGGTGGGTCCGGGCTGGACGTGGCGATCGGGCCGGCCGTCCTCGCGGGGGCTCAGATCGAACTCGGTGATTATGTTGCCGGGGACAACGAGCTTGGCCGGCTGGACGACGCGCTCGCGACCGCGGGTGACCAGCTCCGTGAACTGCGGGACCTGCACGGCGACATCTTCGCGGCACATCTCGCCTTGCTGGGCGATCGCAAGGTGCTCGACGACGTACGAGGTTCGATCGCGGCAGGCGCATCGGCGCCGGCTGCGTGGCAGCAGGTGTACGGCGCGCTGGCGACTGCGTTCGAAGGGCTCGACGACGAGTACCAGCGCGAGCGAGCGCAGGACGTCCGCGCCGTACGCGATCGGGTACTGCGATTGCTCGTCGGAGTGACCGAAAAGGCGCCGACGGAGGGCATCCTCGTCGTACCGGAGCTGGATGCGGCGACTGCTGCCACTCTCGACGCGACGCGGATCGCGGGGATCGCCGTGCGGGCGGCGGGGACGACCGGGCACGGGGTGATCGTGGCTCGGTCGCGAGGGATTCCGTTGATCACCGGGATCGGGAACGTCGAGGTGCCGCCGGGTGCAGTCGTTTCCTTCGACGCCCGGACCGGCTCGTTCGAGGTCGCGCCCGACGAGGACCGGGTCCGCGCGACGATCACGGAGCGCGAGGGCGAGCGTTCGATCGCGATCGAGGACGCGGACCGGCCCGCCACCACCCGCGACGGTCGGACGATCGATGTGCTCGTGAACGTGGGCGTGATCCAGGATGCCGTCGACGCGCGCGGAGCGGACGGGTCCGGGCTGGTGCGCACCGAGGTGCTCTTCGGGGATCGCCGTACGGCGCCGACCGTCGATGAGCAGGTCGACGCGTTCCGCGCCATCGCACAGGCCCTCGGCGGCAAGCCGATCACGATCCGGACCTGGGACATCGGCGGCGACAAGCCGCTCCCGTTCCTCCCGCAGGACCGCGAGGCGAACCCGTTCCTCGGCGAACGCGGCCTCCGGGTCTTCCGCCGCCGCCCCGAACTGCTCCGCGATCAGCTCGAAGCGGTCCGGCGTACGGCGGCCGAGACGCCGGTGCACGTGATGTTCCCGATGGTGACGACCGCCGACGAGGTCGCGTGGGCGTTGCAGGAACTCGGCCCGCGGGACGGTCTCGAGGTCGGCATCATGGTCGAGGTCCCCGCAGCGGCGCTGCGCGTCGGCAGTCTCGCGACGGAGCTCGACTTCGTCAGCATCGGCACCAACGACCTCACGCAGTACACGACCGCTGCCGACCGGACCAACGCCGCCGTCGCACCGCTCGCCGACGGTCTCGATCCCGCCGTACTCCAGCTGATCGACCATGTCGTCCGCAACGCCGGTGTCCGCGTCGCGGTCTGCGGCGATCTGGCTAGCGACCCACAGGCCGCCGTACTGCTTGCTGCCCTCGGTGTCACCGAACTGAGCGCTGTCGGACCACAGGTGCCGTTGGTGAAGGCCCAGCTACGGCAGGCCGACCTGGGACGGGTCGACACTGCCGCTGTGCTGGCGGCTCGCGACGCGGCTCAGGTGCGCGGGCTGCTGTAGTAGCGCAGCTCTACCAGGTTGAAGCCGGAGGTGCGCTCTGGCTTGGCGGGGAGCGTGTAGCTCTCGCCGGGTTCGACGTAGGTGACGTCCGGGCTCGCCAGGTCCAGGTCGACGACCAGGGCCGGGTAGGCGCCGGTGCGCCAGGTGTACGACTCGCCGGCCTCAGGGGTGACGTGCTGGACGCGTACGTCGTCCTCGTCGACGACCACCTTGGCGGGGATCTCACCGGCCTCTTCGAAGCTGGACTCGGCGGGGACGCCGGCAACGCCGAAGTACGGGTCGCCGGAGGCCTCCTCGCCGAGGTCGAGCACCTCGATGAGGCGGTTGAGGTACAGCGCGTCGCCGTCGTTGGTGAGCATGTGCACCGGCGACACAGGCCGGTAGACCGAGCCGCCGACCGTCTCGCTCAGCTGTCGCGCCGGGCTGCCGTCCAGCCAGTCCATGTGGCAGGGCGAGGTCGAGAGGCACAGGACGACGTACGGGTTGTGGTGCAGGTGCCAGCCCTGGGCCTCGCCGGGCTGCAGCGACACCTCCCAGACGCGCACGCGTGAGTTCTTCAGCAGCACGCGGGTCCCGATCTCACCGAGCACGACCTCCGTGCCGTCAGGGGCGGTGACAGTAGTACCGGCGGTCATGCAGTCTCCTCAATTGGTCGTTCCATCGCGACACCGGCGAGCGTGGTGCCGTCCGGCATCGGTAGCTGGGCGGGCTCCACCTCGGTGAAGCCAAAAGCCTTGTAGAGCGGTACGCCGGGCAGCGTCGACATGAGTGCGAGGCGGGTGAACCCCTCCGCCCGCGCTGCGTCGGTGCAAGCGGTCAGGATCGCCCGGCCGAGTCCACGCCGCGTCCAGTCCGCGCGGACGAACATCGCCCTGATCCGGGCCGGCTCGGTCGCCGGGTCGAGCAGCCGTTCGTCCGCTCCCGCCGTACTCGCATTGAACAGCTTGTTCCGCCTGCTCCACCCACCACAGGCGACGACCTCACGACCCGCCTCCAGCACGTAGTAGGTGCCGTCGTCGATCAGTGCGGTGTCCAGCGTGGTGATGTGCTCGGCCGCGCTGGCTGTCTGTACGGCGTCGTAGTACGCCGGGAACTGCGTCTCCACCGCAGCCCGAGCCAACCCGGCCACCGCAGGCCCGTCGGCCGCCACCGCCAACCGCAATACAGCGTCCACACCCACAGGCTAGTTCACTCCGAACGGCGCTTCTTGGCCCAGTCTCGATACGCCAAGAACATGTTGCCTGCCGTCACCACGAGGAGAACCAGCAGCAAGACTGCACTGGGGTTCGTCAGGATGATGACGCCTGCGAACAGCAGCCCGGCGGCGAGGATCTTCGCCAGGCTCACGACCAACTCGCGGTCCGTCCGTGCCGGCGCAGCCGCGAACTTCGCCGCA
This sequence comes from Kribbella soli, assembly GCF_004331345.1. GTDB lineage: Bacteria > Actinomycetota > Actinomycetes > Propionibacteriales > Kribbellaceae > Kribbella > Kribbella soli. The sequence continues at coordinate 1,718,482 of NZ_SJJZ01000001.1, forward strand.
GGCTCCGGACGGGGCTGTGGACGTCGCCGCACCGCAGCTGCTGCAGAACTCGGTACTCCAGACACTGGCTGACGTCGCCTGCCGCTTCCGCCGAACTTCCAGGCCAAGGCACCGACGGCAACGATGACGAACAGCACCGCAGTGGACAGATCCGCCTGCCCGGACACGATGGACCCACCGATGAACAAGCCCACGATCAGAACCGGCAGCAGCATCCAGCCGATCAGCGTCCACCCTGCCCGCCGTGCCTCCCTCGGGTCCGACTGGGGTTGCCGGGGCCGGATCGTTTCGGCCACGGTCGCTGCGAAGAGCTTTCCCATGGTTCTGAGTGGCGAGTTGGTGAGGTCCAGCATCACGCCCAGGCGGCCGGTGCCGGCCTCGGTCAGTTCGTAGTCGTCGGGGCCGTCGTCCTGCAGGCGCCGTACGACGAACCCCTCACGGATCAGCGTGTCCAGGGAGGCCTGGACCCGTTGGTTGCTCGCACCGGTACGGCGGACCAGCTCCGCCTGGGTCAACGGCGCGAACCGTAGGTGCTCCAGGAGCATGTGCTCCAACGCCGGATCGTTCCCCACAGGTTCCCCCCTCGACTGGCCCCAGCCTGATTCTCTCAGGTACTCGTGGTCATCGAACCCACACAGAAAGCTGCAGGAAGCTGCAATCTCGGTGCGGTGAAATGGGTGGACGGGCTGGTGGACATCTACCGGGTATGACGCTGATACCGATCGAGGCTCGGAGTGGGCCGGTGAGTGAGGGAGTCGTGCACGACCCACCACCAAATGCGCGCCGGGAGCGGTTCGAGCAGGTCTTCGCGACGCATCGGGAGGCGGTGCTCGGGTACCTGCGCCGCCGGACCGACAGCGGCCACGACGCGGCCGACCTGCTCGCCGACACGTTCCTGGTCGCCTGGCGCCGGCTGGACGACGTACCGCTCGACCCACAGACCAGACCATGGCTGTACGGCGTAGCGCGCCGGGTACTCGCCAACCACCGCCGCGGTGAGGGCCGCCGGCACGCATTGGCGACCAAGCTCCGTGGCGAGCTCAGCGACGCCGAACCGGCACACCCGCTGCTGGAGGACACTCCCGCGGCACGTGCCTTCCGCGCATTGCCGGAACAGGACCGGGAACTGCTGTCGCTGGTCGCGTGGGAGGAGCTCGACACGGGCCAGATAGCCACAGTCCTCGGCATCTCACGCAACGCCGTACGCATCAGGCTGCACCGCGCCCGGAAGCGGTTCGCCAAGTTGCTCACCGCCCCACTCGCGAACCGCATCGTGGTCGCTCTCAGCACTGAGTCCACCCTGAAAGAAGGGGTTTCCCATGAAGACGCATGACATCGACGCCGCTGTCCGCGGCCTCAACCCGCACCAGTCCACTGACAGCGTCTCGGACAACGCCTGGAGTGACCTTGCGGACGCCGTCACCACAGACGAGTCGGCTCCGGTAGTACGGCCCCTACGCCGCTCACAGCCCCGCCGGCTCGTGCTGGCCGCCGCCTGCACGTTGCTGATCGGCGGTGTGGTCGCGGCGACCGTGGTCAACCGCCCGGACCAGAACCAGCCGCAGGCGCTGTCGTTCACCGAACGCGGCGACAAGCTGATCGTTCGGGTGGTCGACCCGAACGCGGACCCGAAGCGCTACAACGCCGAGTTCAGGAAGATGGGCCTGGACGTGACGGTCCTGAGCGTCCCGGTGAGCCCGCCGTGGGTCGGCAGGATGATCAGCTTCAGCGGGCGCAACGACAAGGACATGGGCCAGCTCAGAATGCTGGAGCCGGGCGAGCAGTGCAACGGAACGCTGAACGCCTCGGACCCGGGCTGCCAGGAGGGTGTCGAGCTGCCGAAGAACTACGACGGCAAGACCGAGATCCAGTTCGGCCGCGTGGCGAAGCAGGGCGAGCTCTACGTCCACACCTCGTCGTCGGCGACGGACAAGGGTGAGGTGCTGGCCGGGCTGACGGTGAAGAACAAGACCATCGATCAGGTGCTGCCGCTGGTCAGGTCCCGCGGTGTCCGCGAGATCGAGTACCTGACCAGCGACGGCCCCAACCACGAGTCGGTGAAGTCCCCGCCCGGCAACTGGTACGTCGACGACGCCTCCGCGTTCGCCGAGGGCGAGGTCTCCTTGTTCGTCAGCCCGACGCCCGTCAAGTAGCTAGGAGCTGGAGCAAGCCTCCGGAGTACGTCGGACGCAGTACGGCCTCCACCCGGACGTACTGCGTCCGCATCGGTGTGAAGGTCGTCGTGTTGAGCCGGTCCACCGCCACGTCGTACGGCGTGGTGTTCTGGACCGGCTGCCACGTCTCACCGTCCAGCCACAGCACCTGCCAGGACTGCGGGACACGACACTGACCGGAGCCTGTGTCGTCGAACCAGTACGCCGAAACCTCGGACAGCTCCCGTACCGAGCGTAGGTCGTACTCGATCCATTCCGTCGTACCGCGGCGGTCCCACCAGGTGAAGCGCGGAATCGACGTGTCTGCAGAGGATTCCGGCGTACGGCCGGAATCTGGTGCCTCGAGCGAGTCACCGTCGTTCACGTGGGACGCGGTGATCCTGGTGCGGTAGCTCCACTCCTTGCCGTCTGCAGCGACCTGTGGGAACGACGTGACCCGCAGGCGGGCCGCACCCATCGGTATGAGGGTCACGGTCTCCACAGGTTCGTCTGACTGCGCTGGCCCCGGCTGGAGCAGTCCGACCACGTCCTCGGTGTCTGTCTCCCACTGCGGGATCCGCCGGGCCAGTGTGGTCAGTGCGAGCGGCACTCCGTCCGTGGTGAACGGGTTGTCGCCCGCCTCCCGTCGTACGACGTCGAAGGACGCGTCAGCGACCAGACCGTAGTTCCACGGCGATTCCGTGTAGACCGAGAGCTCCGGCCACTCGTCGGTACCGCCGATGCGCTCGTAGCGTTCGTCGATCTGCAGCGAGTAGGTCAGCGGGCCGCGATCGACCGACACCGAGTGCTGGTTGTCGTCCCACACCCGCGTCGTGGTGCGCATCGGCAGTGTGAGCTCGACGCGATCACCTGTGTGCCAGGTGCGGTCCAGCTTCATCCAGTCACCAGACGTCTGCACCGTCTGTCCGTTGACCTTCACCGTGACGTCCTGCGCCCATCCAGGACGCCTTAGGTAGAAGGGGAATCGGACCGGTCGCTGCGTCTGCACCGTGAACGCAATGGTGTCCGAGAACGGGTACTCCGTGTCCTGGACGACACTGACCGTCTCACCCGCTCCGACCGTCGCAGTCACCTTGCTGGCGGCGTACATCGACGCAGCGAGGCCGTTGTCCGTAGTGGCCAGCCAGAGCTCCTGCACGTAGTACGGCCAGCCCATGCCGTAGTTGTGCGGGCAGCAGCGGTACTGGTGTACGCCGTACTTGAAGGACTGCATCGCGAACGGGTTCTGGAACTGCCCGTGCTTCCGCCGGTCGTCGAGCTGCACGCTGTTGGCACAGGTGATGTAGTGCATGACCTGCTGCTGCGGGTCGTACGACGCCGGCAGCGAGTTGAACGCCAGCTCCTCACATCTGTCCGTCCACGCGACGTCACCGGTGAAGCGGGTGAGCAGCTCGCAGCTGTGCATCAACTCGACGATCCCGCACGTCTCGAACCCCTGACGCGGGTCACCGAACCCGGGTCGCGAGTTCTCGTCCCCAGCGAATCCACCACCTGGGAACTGGCCGTACAGCCCCATGACCGTCGCATAGTTCCGGTACGTCGCTTCTCGATGCTTGGCGTCTCCGGACAGCAGCCAGTACTGCAACGGCTCCCGGAAACCCTGCGCCAGGTTGACGTTGTGCCAGTTGGGAATGCCGTTGACGTAGTCCGCGGACCCGCTGTGCATCTTCGTCACCAGGTCGAGCAGCCACTGCTCCCCGGTGCGGTTGTAGAGCCAGTACGCGCTGTCGATGTTGTCGCCCCAGCGGAACGCACCCCACGACCGGTTGAACACCTCCGGCGGCTGCGTGTTCTGGAACCGCAGGTACTTCGTCATGAACGGAATGACCCGCTCGTCACCGGAGTACTCGTACCAGGACCGGAACGCGGCCAGCAGCGGCATGCCCGGCCAGAAGTCCGGACCGTTCTCCAGGGAGGTCCGCAGCCGCTCCGGACCGAACCACCCGTCGGCCGCTTGTGTCGCGAGGATCCCGTCCATCCACCGCTGTGTCCGGGTCAGTACGCCGCTGTCTCCGGTGACGTACCCGAGGTCGCCGAAGCCACGGAGCCAGTACGGCAGCTCCTCCCAGGCTCCCAGCGCCGGGTCGACCCAGCCGTTGGTCTCGTAGACCAGGAAGTCCGAGATCTCGTCGTACCGGCCGCAGAGCCCGTCGACCTGCAGCGCGAGTTGCTGCGCGAGCCAGCCGCGCGGCTCGATCGCACCGGGCGGGAGTTTCTGGAACGGGACCGGCCGGAGCGGGGCGCGCTGCGGGACGTAGTGCCCGCCGCGGCCGGCCGGTGGTCCGGACGGTCGGGCGGCGTCGGCAGGGGCCGGGTCGATGGCAGTCACGACTGCCGCCGCGGCGAGGGAGACAGCAAGGAAGTCACGTCGGGGCATTCCTTCTGGAGTGGGTTCGGGCATGGCGAGGCCTTTCGCGTGACGGGGGCGGACATCACTGTGACGGAAAGACCGCACACGTTTTCCGTCGTTGACAACGTAGGACTGACACCCGTGCCGGTCAAGATCAAACCGCAGGTCAGAAAGGTCTCCGAGTGGCTCCTGATACGCTTCGCCGAACGACCGGAAGGAAACAGGAATGAACAGGCCAGGCGTGCGGATGGTGGACGTCGCCGCGCTCGCCGGGGTGTCCGCCGGCACCGCGTCGAAGGCCCTCAGCAACACCGGCCAGCTGAGCCAGGAGACCAGGGACCGGGTACGCCGGGCCGCAGCGACGCTCGGGTTCACGCCCGATGCCCGTGGCCGCGCGCTCTCGTCCGGCCGGACGTACACCGTGGCGCTGCTGACCACCGACAGCTCGGGCCGCTTCAGCATCCCGATCATGCGCGGCGTCGAGGACGTGCTCAGCGCGGGCGAGCTGGCGACTGTCCTCTGTGACACCCGCGACGACCCGCTGCGCGAGCAGACCTACCTGCGTTCCCTTGTCGCGCGCGGCGTCGACGGCATCGTCGTCACCGGCCGCCGGACCGAGCCCCGGGCGCGCATCGACGTACCGCTGCCGGTTGTCTACGCGCTGGCCGCCTCGACCGACCCGGCGGACGCCTCGGTGATCGTCGACGACGCGGCCGGCGCCGCCGCCACCATCACCCACCTGCTCCGCCTCGGCCGCACTCGCATCGCCCACATCACCGGTCCCGCCCACCACCGCTCCGCCGCCGAACGCGCCCAAGCCGTCGCCACAACAGCGGGCACTGCTCTCTGCGGTGAGCCGCTCTACGGCGACTGGAGCGAACGCTGGGGCCGCCAAGCCACCGATCTGGTACTGCGTCAGCACCCGGACGCGATCAGCTGTGGCAGCGACCAGATCGCCCGCGGTGTCTGCGATCGCCTCCGCGAACTCGGCCACTCGGTACCCGAGGACATCGCGGTCACCGGCTACGACAACTGGCCCGTCATGGCGCTCGCCAGCCGCCCGCCCCTCACCAGCGTCGACCTCCGCCTGGAAGATCTCGGCCGCCGCGCCGCCACGCTCCTACTGGAAGCAATCGCCGGCAAACCACACCACGGCGTACTGGAACTCCCCACGCAGCTGATCACGCGTGAGTCGACCCTAGGAACCTGACTCCCGCCGCGGCTTAGAGGCCCACCGATACGCGTACGCGACCCAAACCACCGCGGGTACGCCGAAGATCGCCGCCGCGATCTCCCGCCCGAACACCAGGAACAACAACCCCGCCAGCACGAACGGCACCGCCAACCACACGGCTCCAGCGAACGCGGCCCACCGCCACTTCCCCGGCTTCCGCGCCGGCGGCGTGTACAACGAGGACACCGGCAACCCAGCCAAGGCGGGCTCCAACTCCCCATGCGTCGCCGCGGTGTTCAGCAGGTCGACCCGCCGATGCAACTCGCCTTCGTCCAACCGCCCGATCGCGAACTGCTCGGCCAACTCGTCCGAGACGACCCGCCGATCCTCGTCGGTCAATCGGATCGTGGCCATCCGCCGCCGAGCCGCCACGACCCGAGCTTCCTGCCCCGCAGCCGCAGCCATCCCCACCAGATCGGACGGCTTCACCGGTCGCCGCTCCGCCATCCGCCTCACCTCACACTCGTCCCTCCGAGTGTGCCAGACGTCCCGGAAGGCGTCTTCTGACGCCGCATCGGGCGCACTTGGTTGCCGGGTCCGGCAGAGACGCTGATCACAGATCCGGCACTCAACGTCGCGGCGCCACCGAGTCATCTCTGATCTCGACGGGCCGAACGGAGCCCCTTGACGATGGAGACGAGAACCATGAAGAAGACCCTCACCGCTCGCGTTCTGGCCGGCGCTGCGATCATCGGCGCCGCGGCGCTGGTCCTCGGGATCGCGCCGAGCGATGCCGCCGTTCCGGCCCGGACCGCCGCCGTCACCGCGCACGCCAAGCCGGCGCTCAAGCCGGCGAGCCTGCACTTCAGCTACAAGTGCTGGGGCCGCGGGAGCCACTGCAACGTCGCGGTCTACGCGCCGACGGGCTGGAAGTTCACCCAGCTCAGCCGGGAGCAGGCGAAGTTCACCGACAGCTCGAACACGTGGATGCTGCGCGTGAACGGCGGCCTCGGCGGCAAGGTCAGCACGAGCCGCGCCGCCGACCAGCGGGTCCACGCCCTGCACGGCGTCGCCGGCTTCAAGCTGAAGTACCGCGGCAACGGCAGCACGCCGTCGAAGGTCGGCTGGGACGCGCCGCGCGTCGCCTACACGCAGATCACCTACACCTACCGCGACGGCGCCCGCGGTCAGCGGTGGGTCGCCACCCGCTTCGTCGACACCTACGAGAACGGCCGCCGCGCGTACATCGAGATCACGGTCGCCGGTCGTCCCCAGGACCAGGCCGGACTCACCAAGGTGCTGACCGAGGCGACCCAGCGGGTGGCGCTGGTCGGCTGACATCCGCACCGCAGCGAACCACGGACAGGTGACCCGGGCACCAGCGGCGCCCGGGTCACACAACCGTCAGTTGAGGACGGAGGGCAGGGTTGCCGTCCAGGCCTCGCGCAGCTCGGTCAGCGGGACCTCGAACTGGTCCTGGACGTCGAGGGTGTCGCCGGTGATGACGCCGATCTTCGCGTGCGGGAAGCGGCGGGCGGTGCACATGTCGGTGAACCGCACCTCCTCGGTCCGCGGTACGGCGACGACCGCGCGGCCGGCCGACTCCGCGAACAGGAACAGGAACGGGTCGAGCCCGTCCGGCGCCCACACCCGCGCGCCGACGCCGCCACGCAGCGCGGACTCGACCAGCGTCTGGGCGACGCCGCCGTCGCTGATGTCGTGCGCCGCGTCGATCAGCCCGTCGCGGGACGCGTTGATCAGGATGTCGGCCAGCTGCTGCTCCGCCGCCAGGTCGACCGCCGGCGGCCGCCCGCCGAGGTGCCCGTGGACGACGTTCGCCCACTCGGACCCGGACAGCTCCTCCTCGGTCTCACCGAGCAGGTACAGCTGGTGGCCCTCCATCTCGGCCGTGAAACCGATCGGCGTACGGCGGGTGACGTCGTCGATCACGCCGAGCACACCGACCACCGGGGTCGGCAGGATCGCGGTCTCGCCGGTCTGGTTGTAGAACGACACGTTCCCACCGGTGACCGGGATGCCGAGCTCCTTGCAGCCGTCGACCAGGCCGCGGATCGCCTCGGTGAACTGCCACATCACGGCCGGGTCCTCCGGGGAGCCGAAGTTCAGGCAGTCGGTGACCGCGACCGGGCGAGCGCCGGTGGTCGCGACGTTCCGGAACGACTCGGCGAGCGCCAGCTTGGCGCCGGTGTACGGGTCGAGCTTCGCGAACCGGCCGTTGCAGTCGGTCGACACCGCGACGCCAAGGCCGCTGGTCTCGTCGACCCGGATCATCCCGCTGTCCTCGGGCTGCGCGAGCACCGAGTTGCCGAGCACGTACCGGTCGTACTGGTCCGTCACCCAGGACTTGTCACACAGGTTCGGCGAGGCGACCAGCTGCAGCAGCGTGTCCCGCAGCTCCGCGCCACTGCTTGCCCGCGGCAACTTCTCGGCGCCGTCCGCCTGCAGCTCGTCCTGCCAGGACGGCCGCTCGTACGGGCGGTTGTACACCGGACCCTCGTGCGCGACGGTCTCCGGCAGTACGTCGACGACCCGCTCGCCGTGCCAGTCGATCTCCAGCCGCCCGGTGTCGGTCACCTCACCGATCACGTCGGCCTGGACGTCCCACTTGGCGCAGATCTTCAGGAACGCCTCGACGTTCTCGGGGGTGACGCAGGCCATCATGCGTTCCTGCGACTCACTCATCAGGATCTCTTCGGGCGACAGCGAGGCATCCCGCAGCGGCACCTTGTCCAGCGACACCCGCATGCCACCGTCGCCCGCGCTGGCGAGCTCGGAGGTCGCACAGGACAGTCCGCCGCCGCCCAGGTCCTGGATGCCCTCGACGACGTTCGCGGCGAAGAGCTCGAGCGTGCACTCGATCAGCAGCTTCTCCATGAACGGGTCGCCGACCTGGACCGCCGGCCGCTTGGTCGGGCCGCCCTCCGCGAAGGTCTCCGACGCCAGCACCGACACTCCGCCGATACCGTCGCCGCCCGTCTTGGCGCCGTACAGGATCATCTGGTTGCCCACGCCGGTCGCGTTCGCGAGGTGCAGGTCCTCGTGCCGCATCACACCGACGCAGAGCGCGTTCACCAGCGGGTTGCCCAGGTACGTCGGGTCGAACACGACCTCGCCGCCGATGTTCGGCAGCCCGAGGCTGTTGCCGTAGCCGCCGACGCCCGACACGATCCCCGGCAGCACGCGCTTGGTGTCCGGAGCGTCCAGCGGGCCGAAGCGCAGCGGGTCCATCACCGCGACCGGGCGGGCGCCCATCGCGATGATGTCGCGGACGATGCCGCCGACCCCGGTCGCCGCACCCTGGTAGGGCTCGACGTACGACGGGTGGTTGTGCGACTCGACCTTGAACGTGACGGCGTACCCCTCGCCGATGTCGATGACGCCGGCGTTCTCACCGATACCGGCCAGCATCTTCCCGGCCGGCGTCTCCTGCGGGATCTCGCCGAAGCGCTTCAGGTGCACCTTGGACGACTTGTACGAGCAGTGCTCGCTCCACATCACCGAGTACATCGCCAGCTCGCAGCTGGTCGGGCGCCGCCCGAGGATGTCCCGGATCCGCTGGTACTCGTCCGGCTTCAGCCCGAGCTCAGCCCACGGCTGCTCGACGTCCGGGGTACTCGTGGCGTTGCTGACGGTGTCGGTCGACACTTTAGGACTCCTGCACTAGGTGGGACTCAGGTGAAACGGTAGCGGGCTGGTGGGAAGCCATCAGATGGGCCACCAGGAGGGGGACGGCGAAGCCGGTCATGATGGCGGGGAGGGCGACGCCGGCGTCGTTGAGGAGCATGCCGACGAGGCCGCAGGTGGACAGGGCCAGCAGGGTGGGGCGGACCATCGGGAGGCTGTCGTAGAAGGTGCGGTACGACTCGGACGGCACGCGGTGCGGCAGGAGCGTGCCCAGCATGCAGAGGACGACCGCGATGAGCATCGCCCAGCCGGCCGGACCGCTGAAGAACTGCACTGCCATCTGCAGCTTGCGGATCAGTACGTCGCTGACATCGCCGTCGAGGAGGCGGGCGACGAACGCGCCGAAGTGACTGCGCTGGTCCGGCGGACGCAGGTAGTCGAGGAAGGCGACCGCAGAAACAGCTAGTACGCCGGCCACGCCCACACCGATCAGTGCACGCAGTGAAATGCTCCCGCGCCACGTCAGCCAGGCCATGAGCAGTACGGCCGGGGTCAGCGCGATGATGCCGCCGAAGTCCGTCCCCCAGCCCGGTCTGCCGTCCACAACGATCGCAGCACCGCCGACGACCAGTACGGCGATCGCAGCCTGCACCCTGCTCTTGCTGATGAGCCTCTGCGCCGCGAAGCCCGCAGTGACGAGTGCTCCGACCGCCAGCGTCGCAAAGGTGGAGTTCCCGAAGCCGTAGAACCGTCCACCGATCACAGGCCCGTCAGCAAACATGCTGCCGACCTGCAGCGGCGTACCGAGCACACCGTCGACCAGCAGGATCAGGTACGCCGCTATCGCGAGGCCGAGGTACGCGTACTTCTTCAACACGACCTGTGCCACCAAAGCAGTCAGCGCACTGATCCCGATGATCACGCAGTACAAGGAGAACCCGGGTGACGGCCAGCGCCACCAGACGGTCAGTGTGGAGAGGAAGACTGCGAGGTAGAACCCGCCCTGCATCAGCAACGTGAACACCGCGGTACGTCGGGACGCGGGCGAGCGCCGGAACCAGAACCAGAGCAGCGCGAGCACCTCGGCCGCAACGATCGTCAGCGACACCGCGAACAGCATCGGCCGTGGCTGCTCGAACCGTTGGTTGGCGTCCAGCCGGTCCTCGATGACGGCCGCCGCATCGGTGTGACGGTCTCCGGTGAAGTGGATCTCGTTACCGTCCAGCGGAGCCGCGTCGGCGGAACCCGCCGGGTCGACATTCGCCGGAGTCCGGCCCTTGAGGACGGTCGCCGTCACGTCGGTGAGCTGGATGAGCCCCGGACGGCGAGTGCTGTCGCTGGTCAGCCAGCGCGGCCCGTTGTCCGGGGGCAACTGCATCGCGACCAGCGGCTCCTGATGCGCGTTCGCGAGCTCCTGGCTGACGCCGACCAGCAGGACCCAGCCGCCGGCCGCACGGGCCTGCGTAACCAGCTGAGCGACCTTCTCGCGCGCCTCGGCCCGTCCTTCACGTGGTGGCAGCGCACCGGCGTCGATGATCGCGTCCCCGCAGTCCGGCTTCGCCAACTGGGCGGGGTCGAACTCGGGCTGCCAGTGCCTGAGGGAGCCGTCCGTCCGGGCCAGTGCGACCGCAGCGCCCGGACCGAAGCCGCAGATGGAGTACCCGGTCTGGCCGAGGCGGCCGATCGGTGCACCCGTGTGGTGCTCGGCCTGGCGGTCGACGTACGTCTGCCAGTCGGCCACCTTGCCGTTGGTCACCGCGGGCAGGTCACCGCACGACTGGTCCGGAACACTTCCCCACGCCCGGGTGCCCGCGCTGATCGTCAGCCACCCGTCGATCGGACAGGTGTGCGGGCCGGCCGTCTTCACCGTGATCGAGCCCACGTGCGACTGGTTCACCAGCGCGGTCAGCTCCGGCGACGCCTTCACGTCGTTCCAGGTCAGTCCGGGTACGCCGATGACCACGACCTTCGCGAACAGGCCAGTGGGCTGCGCGGCCGCCGTACCGCTGCTCAGGAGCAGGACCGCCGCCGTGAGCAGCACGGCGCGGACCAGCCCGGTGAACCTCATCAGGAGGCGACGACGGCCTTCAGCACCGAGGTGAAGAAGCCCAGGCCGTCCGTGGTCGGGCCGGTGAGTGTCTCGACGGCGTGCTCCGGGTGCGGCATCAGGCCGACCACGTTGCCGCGCTCGTTGGTGATGCCGGCGATGTCGCGGTACGAGCCGTTCGGGTTGCCCAGGTAGCGGGCCACCACCCGGCCCTCACCCTCCAGCCGGTCCAGCGTCGCCTCGTCGGCGACGAACGAACCGTCCTGGTTCTTCAGCACGATGGTGATCTCGTGGTTGGCGTCGTAGTCGCTGGTCCACGCGGTGGTGTTGTTCTCGATCCGCAGCGTCTGGTCCTTGCAGACGAACTTGCGGTGGTGGTTCTTGATCAGCGCGCCGGGCAGCAGGTGCGACTCGCACAGCACCTGGAAGCCGTTGCAGATGCCGAGCACCGGCATCCCCTCGCCGGCCCGCTGGATGATGCTCTCCATCACCGGCGCGAACCGGGAGATGGCACCGGCCCGCAGGTAGTCGCCGTACGAGAATCCGCCGGGCAGGACGACCGCGTCCACGCCGTGCAGGTCCTCGTCGCCGTGCCAGAGCGCGACCGCCTCGGCGCCGGCCACCGCGGCCGCGCGGCGGGCGTCGGCGTCGTCCAGCGAGCCCGGGAAGGTGACGACCCCGATCTTCACTGCCCGTTCTCCACGTGCAGCGTGTAGTCCTCGATCACCGGGTTGGCCAGCAGCGTGTCGGCGGCCTTCCGGATCTCGGCGACCCGCTCCTCGGTCGCCTCACCGTCCAGGGTGATCTCGAAGCGCTTTCCCTGCCGGACGTCGGCCACGCCGTCGAAGCCGAGCCGGCCGAACGCGCCGTGCACCGCCTTGCCCTGCGGGTCGAGGATCTCGGGCTTGAGCATGACGTCGACGACAACGCGAGCCACTGACTACTCCAGGTTCGTTGCGGGGTGACGCCTGAATCCTACCGACCGCGCCGGGGATTGCCGCATCCTGGACTATTCACTCAGTACATACACGCGATGTATAGTTCTGGTCATGGCCACTGCTGAGCTCGTCCTCGGGCTGCTGTCCGCCGGCCCGGCGCACGGGTACGACGTGAAGCGGGGCCATGACGCCTGGTTCCCGGACAGCCGGCCGCTCGCCTTCGGACAGGTGTACACGACACTCGGGCGACTGGAGCGCGACGGACTGGTCGAGGTGATCGACAAGACCTCCGGCGGCGGGCCGGACCGGACCATCTACGCGCTGACGAGCAAGGGCCGCGACCACCTGAGCGACTGGCTCAACGACCCGGTGCCGCCGGCCTGGGGAAGTGCCGACGAGGTACTGCGGAAGCTCGTGGCGGCCATCCGGACCGGAGGCGACGCGGCAGGCTTCCTCGCCCGCCAGCGCGCCAGTCACCTGCGCCGGATCCGTGAGCTGCGGGAGACCCCGGCCGACGACGACCCGACCTCACCACTGGTCCGCGAGTACGTCGTGGCCCACCTCGACGCCGATCTGCGCTGGCTCGACAGCGCCCTGGACCGCATCTCCGAGCAGAGGGGGACTCGCTGATGAACGCCGCTCTCGAGCTGGAACGAATCGAGTACGCCTACCGACGCAACACAGCCCTCCGCGGCGTCAGCCTGCAACTCAAGCCGGGCGAAGTCGTGGCGGTGACAGGTGCGAGCGGATGCGGCAAGTCGACGCTGCTGCACTGCGCGGCCGGCATCCTCACTCCGGACGCCGGTGCCGTGCAGGTGGACGGCCAGGACCTGGCTGCTCTGCCGGAGGAGCAGCGTGCGGCGCTGCGGCGTACGAAGGTCGGCATCGTGCTGCAGTTCGGTCAGCTGGTGCCGGACCTGCCACTGGTCGACAACGTGGCGCTGCCGCTCCTGCTGGGTGGACATGAGCGTGGTGAGGCACACAAGGCCGCAATGAACTGGCTGGACCAGGTAGGCATCGCTGACGACGCCGATGCGGTTCCGGGCGAGCTGTCCGGCGGCCAGACACAGCGTGCTGCCGTAGCGCGCGCACTGGTCACCGGCCCGTCCGTAGTACTCGCCGACGAGCCCACGGGCAGCCTGGACAGTCGAGCCGGCCAGGAGCTGCTCGACGTACTGCTGGAGGCTGCCCGCTACCGAGGTGCCGCTCTGCTGATGGTGACGCACGACAACCTCGTGGCCGCGTCGGCAAACCGCGAGATCAGGCTGCGCGACGGCCTGATCCAGCACGAGGTGTCGCTCTGATGACACTCGAGACGCTGGTACAGCTGGCGCGCTCACGGACGCCGGCGGACCGCAGCCGGGTCCAGCTGGCCACAGCAGCGCTCGCACTCAGTGGAGCCCTCCTGCTCGGCGCACTGCGCATTGTCCGCCTGGGCAAAGGCGAGCTGAGCAACGATGTCTACAGCAACTACGTCGCCGAGAGCGGCCTCCGCTCCGGGCTGATCGCGATCCTGATCATCCTGGCCGCACTCACCGGAGGCCTGGCGGTCCAAGCCTTACGACTGGGTACGGCGGCCCGCGAACGGCGACTGACTGCGCTACGAATGGCAGGAGCCTCTCGGAAGCAGCTACGACAGCTGACCGTCACCGACGCGGCCATTGCTGGTCTGGCCGGTGGACTGCTCGCTGGGCCTGCCTACCTGGTCCTGAGCCTGCTGTTCGGCGCACTGCCCTTGATGGCCCGGGTCCTGCCCGGTGCAGAGCTGATGGACGCGGTCCTGTGGATTCCCGTCGTGGTGATGATGACGGCGGCCGGTGCGGTGATCGGAAGCCTCCTGCACCGCGACGGGCCCGTGTCGCGGCAACCACAGTCCGCGGCGCAGCGTCGTACCGGCATCATCGCTGGACCGGTACTGATCGCGCTCGGCCTGCTCACCTCGCCGTACATGGGGTACGTGGGCTCCACAATCGTGCTCGCCGGCCTGGCGCTGTTCTTCCTGAGCACCTCAGGAGTCTGGATCCGCGGGTTGGGGCGGCGGCTGCAGCGGTCCGGCGACCCGGCCAACCTGCTCACCGGCCTCCGGCTGGTGACCGACTCCCGGCCCGCCTCCCGGATCTGCATGCTGCTGGGGTGCTGCGGCTTCCTCGTCGGCACCATGGCGAACGGGATCGCGAGCGTCCAGGCCGACGCCGACGTGGGCGGTGCCCCCGTGTTCTACAACACCGGTTTCGGGCTGACGATCGCCGGGCTCGTCCTGGTCGCGCTGACCGCGATGGCCGCGCTGATCGTCGGTGTCGCGGACCAACTGGTCGACCAGCGTCGCCAGTTCGCCAGCCTGACCGCGCTGGGGGTGGACCTGCCGTTCCTCCGCCGGGTCATTCGCCGTCAACTGACCGTGGTTGCTGCTCCCGCACTGGCCGTCGGTCTGCTGTTCGGCACGGTGATCGGCATCAGCCGGGTAGCCGGCGGCGCGGTCGGGCCGTTCGAGCCCGGCACACTGCTGCTCGCGGCGATCCTGACGATCGCCGGCTGGCTACTCGGCCATCTCGGCGGCACCGCCGCCGGTTTTCTGCTTCGCAACCAACTGCGGGACGCACTCGATCCCGAGAATCTGAGGGCGGCCTGATGACCTCGACACCTTTGGCGGTCCGACCCGCGTTGCTGCTCGCGATGCCGAACCGGATCACACTGGTCCGGACCGTGATCGCGATGGCGCTCGCCACGTACGCGTTCTACACCGGCGAGCTGCTCTGGCTGGTGATCGGGTACGTCGCCTACTGGTTCGGCGACAGCCTCGACGGCTGGGTGGCTCGGCGCCGGAACGAGGAGTCGCTGTCCGGTGCGGTGTTCGACATCGTCTGCGACCGGGCCTGCTCGTTCCTGCTCGCGGCCGCGTTCATGGCGACGTACCCGGACACGATCGGGCCGCTGGCGATCTACCTGGCGCAGTTCGGCGTACTCGACACCATGCTGACGTTCTCGTTCCTGCTCTGGCCGTGGATGCTCAGCCCGAACTACTTCTACAAGGTGGACCGGCCGATCTACGTCTGGAACTGGTCCAAGCCGGCCAAGGCGATGAACACCGGCGCCGTGGTGGTCTCGCTGGTCGTCGCCGGCCAGACCGGCGCCCACTGGCTGCCGTACACCGTCGCGATCGCGGCCTGCGTGGTCAAGATCGTCTCGTCGTACCGGCTGGTCCAGATCCTCTGCGGACGCCAGGCCGCCACCCCGGGAGAGCCACGATCATGACCCGGTGTGACCCTGATCCCTCCCCCAACCGGGGCCGAGATCCGTGGCGGTGGCCGTGATCGCGCTTAGCCTCGAAGTTATGTGGGTGTGGCAACTGGTACTTGCGGTGGGCTTCGGGATCGGGTCCGCCGTCGTACCGTTCCTGAACGCCGAGGCGTACGTGCTCGGCGTCGGTGCCACCCACGCCCTGAACCCGCTGGTCGCCGCGAGCGGCGTCGCCGTCGGCCAGACCATCGGCAAGGTCGCGATGTTCCTTGCCGTCCGGTACCGCCCCGGCTACGCGGCCAGCAAGACCAAGGAACCGAAACCGGTCGACCTGGACACCCGCTGGGGCCGCATCGTCCAGCGCAACCGCGACCTCACCAAACGGCTTCTGGACGCGATGAGCGACAGCCGCTGGGGCATCCCGGTCACGTTGCTGAGCGCGTTCATCGGTGTCCCGCCGCTGTACGGCGTCGCGCTGATCGGCGGCGCCTCGCGGATGAAGACCGTCGTCTTCACGCTGTCGGTCCTGGCCGGTCGCGGCGGCCGCTTCATCCTGCTCGCGCTGGGCATCAGCGCCCTTTAGGCGTCGAACTTCCGCCCGGTCAGCTGCTCGTACGCCGCGATGTACGACGACCTGGTCCGCTCGATGATCTCGTCGGTCAACGGCGGCGGCGCCTCCCCGGACGTGCGGTCCCAACCGGACTCGAACTGCAGCCAGTCCCGGACGATCTGCTTGTCGTACGACGGCTGCTGCTTGCCCGGCGCCCACTCGTCGGCCGGCCAGAAGCGGCTCGAATCCGGGGTCAGCACCTCGTCGGCCAGGACGAGCGTCCCGTCCGCGCGGGCGCCGAACTCGAACTTCGTGTCCGCCAGGATGATGCCGCGCTCCTCGGCCATCGCCCGCGCCGTGGTGTAGATCCCGAGCGTGGCATCCCGCAGGGCAGCCGCCGTGTCCGCGCCGACGGTCGCGACCACCACGTCGTACGACACGTTCTCGTCGTGCTCGCCCAGCTCGGCCTTCGTGGCCGGCGTGAAGATCGGGGTGTCGAAGCGCGAACCCTCGACCAGGCCGCCCGGCAGCGAGATCCCGCAGACCGCGCCGGTGGCGTTGTAGTCGAGCAGGCCGGTGCCGCTCAGGTACCCGCGGACCACACACTCCACCGGATAGATCGCGAGCTTCTCGCACACCACGGCCCGTCCGGCGACCTCGGCCGGCACGTCCGTGGAGATGATGTGGTTCGGCACGTCCAGCTGCTCGAACCACCACAGGCTCATCGCGGTGAGCACCTTCCCCTTGTCGGGGATCACCGACTCCAGGACCCAGTCGAACGCGCTCATCCGGTCACTCGCGACCATCAGCAGGTCGCCGGACTCGAGCTCGTACAGGTCCCGGACCTTGCCGGAGTGGAGGTGCTTCGCACCGGGAATCTCAGGCGCCTGCGGAAGTGTGGTCACGGCCCCGATTGTTCCATCCGCCTACCTGCGGGCCCGCAGGGCCACCAGTTTCCCGCCGACGGCGAACAAGGCGTCACGGATCGTGCAGAGCACCGGGTTCTCGGTCTGGCCCAGGCGACCGACGCTGCGGGAGCGCTTCACCAGCTTGGTCGTCGCCGGCCGTCGTTCGGCGTCGTACGCCGTCAGCGCCGCCGACAGATCGCTGGTCCGTCCGAGGTGCCGGGCCAGCGCGCCGGCGTCCTCGATCGCGGAGCAGGCGCCGCGGCCCAGGTTCGGCGTCATCGCGTGCGCCGCGTCACCGAGCAGCACCACCCTGCCCTGCACGAAAGGCACCAGCGGCAACGTCAGGTCGTAGATGTCGTTCTGCAGGATCTTCTCGCTGCCCGCGATCAACCGCGGCAGCGGATCGTGCCAGCTCTCGAACACGGTCGGCTCGCTCTTGGTACCGGCCGGCCGGTTCGCGGTCCCGTACCAGTAGAACCGCCCGTCGATCAGCCGCGCGAACCCGAACAGTTGCCCGCGGCCCCAAGTCTCGCCACCGCCGTCGTCGAGATCCACGTCCGCGATCCCGCGGTACGCCGTGAACCCGGAGTACCGCGGCCCTGCGTACTGCGGATACAGCGCTCCACGCACCACGCTCCGGATCCCGTCGGCGGCCACCAGAAGCTCTGCCCGCAGCTCACCGTTGACCGTGACACCATCCACATCCTGCGTCACCGTCCGTACGTCGTACCCGGTCCGGACCGTTACCGCCGGACCGAACTCGGCCGTGATCAGGTCGTGGAGCTGCGCGCGATGGATCATCACCGGGAGCTCCATACCGAGATCGGCCGCGCCGACCACCCAACGGCCGTCGGGTTTACGCATCCCGGCCGGCTTGGCCTGCACCGACGCCTTCTCGACGCCCTTCACCCCGAGCTCCTCGAGTACGGCGACCGCCGACGGCCAGACCGAGATCCCGGCCCCAACCTCACCCAGCTCCGGAGCACGCTCCAGGACTGTGACCTGCCAGCCGCGCCGTTGCAGCGCGACAGCAGCGATGACCCCTCCGATACCCGCCCCGACCACGATCGCCGTACTCATGCCATCGACTCTACAGCTGTAGAGTTCGGCTGGGAAGTGCGAGACTGTGCGACGTGACAGGGCCTAAGCAGGTTCCGCGGGGTGCGGATCGGCAGGATGCCATTGCCGACGCCGCGATCCATCTCGTCGCGACCCGCGGGCTACGCGGGCTGACACACCGCGCCGTCGACGCCGAGGCGGGCCTGCCGCCGGGCTCCACGTCGTACTACCTGCGGACGCGGAACGCTCTGCTCACCGCGTGCGTGAGCCGGATGCTCACCCGGGACGTGGCCGGGATGCCGCCGGCCGGGGCGGATCCGGTCGAGCTGATGGTGGCGATGACGGCGGGACTCGCGCAGGATCGGCCGGACGATCTGGTGGCGCGGTACGAGTTGTCGCTGGAGGCGAGCCGTCAGCCGGAACTGCGGACCGCGATCGTCGAAGGCGGGCGGCAGTTGCGGACGATGCTCGCACAGTTGCTGGCCGGACTCGACGTACCCGATCCGGAGGCGGCGGCGTGGCCGGTCGCCGCGATGCTGGACGGACTGATGTACGACCGGGTCGCCGGGACCGGGACAACGCTCTCACCAGAAGCGTTCGAGGCCGCCGTACGACGCTCTGTCACGGCGCTGATCGCCGGGCTCAGAGACGGTCCGTGACCGCGACGAAGGTGAAGTAGCCGACACCGAGCAGCATGCCCACGTGGCCGAGGACGGACAGCCCGGCGCCGGAGCCCCAGGCGTCACTCTGCGCATCCTCGGAGTGCTTGCCGCCGCTCGGCAGCCAACGGGCCAGAAGCAACAATCCGATGACCGTCAGCAACCACCAACCGGCCAGCATGACCAGAGCGATCTCCCGCCGACCGGTGACCAGGGCAACGACCCAGCCGATCAGCGTGATCACTCCGACCACGGTGTGCAGCCGTATCAGCGTTGCGGAGTACCCGTGCCGGCCGGCGCCGTGACCGGTGCCGTCGACAACAGTCCCGCCGAGCCGGACGCGCGTGATCAGTACGACGACCGCCCCGAGGGCGGTCAGGAACCAAGTGACGTTCGACCATTCCACGCACCGATCCTTACCCCTCCCACCCCCCACGTGAACCATTCAGCGTGTCGTCCCACCCACCTCCCCCACCAACTTTGTGCACCCACCGCCCATTTTTCAGCGTCCGAAATGGTCGGTGGGTGCACAAAGTCTCTGCGTACGCGGGGGCGTACGGCGGGACGCCCGGCGGGCCTGAGTGTCCGCTCGGGGCCCGCCGGGCTGACTCGGTTCAGCTGGTTTGCGTTTGGCCCGGAACCTGCTGGGTTCCCTGGCCTTGCTGGGTTCCCTGACCTTGACCCTGGCCGGGGAGTGTGCCCTGCCCAGTGCCTTGGCCCGTGCCCTGGCCGGTGCCTTGGCCGTTGCCCTGGGGGAATCCGCCGCGCATTCCGCCGCCGGGGCCGCCGAACTGTCCCTGCTGGTTGCTGGTGCCGTCCCACGAGTGCCCGACCGCCATGCCGCCGAGGAAGGCCAGCACAGCAAGGATCGAACCGGCACCGGCCAGCACCAGATTGCTCGGCCGCCCACTGCCCTTCGCCACCTCGGACTGCTGTTCTGTCGGTTGCTGCGGCGCGGGCTGCTGGGCCGGCGGGGTCGTCGGGTTGTTCTGGGCGGCCTGCGCCGCCTGGAACTGGGCTTCTGCGGACTGTGTCATCTTCATGCTCCTGTTCCGGTGGAGAGGTCGTAGACGGTGGTGCTGCCGACGGTCTGGGACTGGAAGTTCTCACTGACCCAGGTGGCGATCTCGCTGGAAGTGCCGTTGCGGCCGCCCATCATCCCGCCGCCACTGCTCCCGATGAAGTAGTGGATCTTGCCCTGGGCAACCAGTTCCTTGAACTCGTCGAGCGACGGCGCCGGGTCGGTCCCGTTGAACCCGCCGATCGCCATGATCGGCTCGCCAGACGCGATCTGCAGCGGCGCGGCCCCGTTCGCGGTGAGTGCCGCGGCGGTCCAGGTGTACCCCTTCGCGCCCTGCTGCAGCAGCGTTATCAGCTCGCTGGAGACTCCGCTGATCCCGCCACCGCCGAGGAACCCGCCCATACCGCCACCACCAGGACCACCCTGCTGCTGCGTAGTACCGGTCCCGGGCTGCTGAGTACCAGTGCCAGGCGGCGTACCCATCCGGCCGCCGCCACCGAAGCCACCGCGTCCGCCCATGCCACCGGCCCCCGAGGGGCCGGCGGACGGCAGTGCACCGGCGTGCGCCGCACTGATCGTCTCGACCGAGTACGCCGTCGGCCCGGCCAGTGCGCTCACCGCGAGCAGTGTCGCCGCGAACAGCCCGGCTCGCCGAGCCGCCGTACGGTGCAACTTCAACTCAGGCAGCACCATCAGGAGCCCGGCCGCCACCACACCGGTCGCCAGAACGACCCAGCGCAACCACGGCTGCCACAACGGCGTCTGGTTCAGCAGTGCGAAGCTCCACCCGGCCGTCAGCAGGATTCCACCGGCCAACGTTGTCCGCGGCAACCATTCGGTACGCCGCTTCCAGAGCACCGCCATCGCCGCACCGATCAGTGCGCCGATCGCCGGAGCCAGCGCGATCATGTAGTAGCTGTGGATGATGCCCTGCATGTAGCTGAACACCAGACCGGTGACTACCAGCCAGCCACCCCACAGCAGCGCGAACGCCCGCTTCCGATCGGTCCGCGGCGCTTTGCCCGAGGCAACAACGAGCACGATCGTCGCGAGCAGAGCCGCCGGCAGCAGCCAAGCGATCTGCGAGGCGAACTCACCGCCGAACAGCCGCTGCACACCGGCCGCGCCGCCCCAGCCGGCGCCGCCCGTCCCGCCGCCGACCGAACCGGTCTCGTTGCCGTTCAACCGGCCGAGGCCGTTGTAGCCGAGGGTCAGTTCGAGAATGCTGTTCGTCGACGACCCGCCGATGTACGGACGTGACGAGGCCGGGATCAGCTCGACGATCGCGACCCACCAGCCGGCGCTCACGATCAGAGAAACCGTCGCCAGCACCAGGTGCACGAGACGCTTCCCGAACGCCGGCTTCCCGGCGACCAGGTACGCGATCCCGAACGCCGGCAGGATCAGGAACGCCTGCAGCATCTTCGTCAGGAACCCGAACCCGACCAGCGCACCGGCCAGTATCATCCAGCGCGCCGCGTGCTTGGTCGAGTCGATCGCCCGCGTCACTGCCCACGCACCGGCGCAGAGCAGCAGGATCAACAGCGCATCCGGGTTGTTGAACCGGAACATCAGTACGGCGACCGGCGTCATCGCGAGGATCGCTCCGGCCAGCAGGCCGGCGTTCGCGGAGAACCAGCGCCGTACGGACACGTACACGAAGCCGACGCTCGCGACGCCCATCAGCGCCTCGGGTACCAGCATGCTCCAGGTGTTGAATCCGAAGATCCGCCCCGACAGCCCCATCACCCACAGCGAGGCGGGGGTCTTGTCGACAGTGATGAAGCTGGAGGAGTCGAACGACCCGAAGAACCAGGCCTTCCAGCTCGTCGACCCGGCCTGCACCGCGGCGGCGTAGTACTCGTTCGCGTAGCCGTTCTTGGACAGGCCCCACAGGTACGCGATCGCGGTCAGCGCCAGCAGACCGCCGTACAGGACCTTGTCCCGGCCGAAGGTGAACTGCGTGGCGATCGCGCGAGGTCTTGTCGCCTCGACGGGATCGGACAGCGTTGCCATATCAGTTGCTCCGGGTGTTTTCGAGAACCGCCGGGGGTTCGAAGGAAGGGATGGTGGGTGCGTCGTCGTCGAAGACCCAGGCCTGGAAGAGGCTGAACCGGACGACGGTCGCGGCCAGGTTCGCGATGGTCAGGACGGTGATCTCCACCGCCTGGTGCGGCGCGGCGACCGCGGTGTGCAACAGCCAGAGCGACGCCGCGGTCAGGCTCCAGCCGATCCCGAAGGTGACCAGGCCGCGCAGGTGATGCCGCCAGCGGCCTTCCACGCCGCGGACGCCGAAGGTGATCCGCCGGTTGAGCGCGGTGTTGCCGACCGCGGTGATCAGCAGCGCCAGCAGGTTCGCCACCTGGGCCGGCATGCCCTGCCGCAGCACGAGATAGAGCAGCGCGTACGCCGCCGTACTCAGCACCCCGACCGCGCCGAACCGCAGGACCCGCGCGGCCATCGCGGTCCGCGGATCGAGGATGCGCGGCCGGCCGTACTTCTGCCGGATCGGCTCCAGGTCGAGGCGACTGCGCATCAGCCGGGCGATCCCCCGCAGGTCCTCGCCCACCGTCTTCGCGATTGCGACCCGGGAGTCCAGGTCGTCGACCCAGTCCACCGGTACTTCGTGGATCCGCAGCCCGGCCTGCTCCGCGAGCACCAGCAACTCGGTGTCGAAGAACCAGCTGGTGTCCTCCACCAGCGGCAGCAGTTCGCGGGCCACGTCGGCGCGGATCGCCTTGAACCCGCACTGCGCGTCGGAGAAGTGCGCGCTCAACGTTGCCCGTAGCAACAGGTTGTACGAGCGCGAGATGAACTCCCGCTTCGGCCGCCGGACCACCCGGGAGCCCTTCGCCAACCGGGTGCCGATGGCAACGTCACTGTGCCCGGCGAGCAGCGGCGCGACCAGCGGCAGCAGCGCGTTCAGGTGGGTGGACAGGTCGACGTCCATGTAGGCGAGCACCTCGGCGGTGCTTGCGGACCAGACCTGTTTCAGCGCGCGGCCGCGCCCGGACTGCTCGAGCCGGACCACCCGGACACCGGGCAGCTCGGCGGCGAGCAGCGTACCGATCTCATATGTCGCGTCCGTACTTCCGTTGTCCGCGATGCAGACCTCGGCCGGAAACGGGAAAGCGGTGTCGAGGAACTCCCGCAACCGTCTGATGTTCGGTCCGAGGTCGTTTTCCTCGTTCTTGACGGGTACGACGATCTCGACCCGAGGATGACCTGGAATCTGCATGTCACCGATGCTGGTCGGTGAACCTGAGTCAACCCCTGTGCGTGGCTGGCAACTTCCTGGGAGTCACCGCGTGCGACGGAGCCAGAGCAGGCCGAGCACAGGGAGGACGAGCGGCACGAAGCCGTACCCCTGCCCGAAGTGCGACCACACGGTCGCGTCCGGGAAGTCGTCCGGTACGGCGTAACTGAAGGCGCCGATCGCGATCACGCCGGCCAGCTCGATCGCGATCGCGGCCGTGGCGACCTTGCGCGACACCACGGTCGCCTTCGCCAGCGCGAACGTCGCGGCGCAATAGATGACCGCGGCAACGGCCGACAACAGGTACGCGATCGGGGCGTCACCGAACTTCGTCGCGATCTGTACGCCGGCCCGCGCGGTCGCGGCCAGCGCGAACACGCCGTACACCGCGATCAGGATCCGTCCGGGCCCGTGCTTCGTGGCCGCTGGATCGGTCACCTCAGACCGCCCACAGGTCGTGAAGGCGCAGCTCGAGGATCGGGATCACCAGGCAGGCGATGGCCAGCGCACCGGCACCCCACCGGCTGCTCTCGGCCAGCGCCCAGAACGCCCCGATCGGCAGGATGATCAGCGACCCGATCAGGTACCCGATGAAGAACGGCCCGGACACGTCCCGGTCGGTAGCGGCGTACTGCACGATCCCGACGACCAGTTGCGCGACCAGCCCGACCTCGACAACCCCGACCGCACCCAGCACAGTCCAGTCGATCCGCTTGTCCCGCGCCGCGAGCACGACGGCATACACCATCGCAGCCAGCGCCAACGCAACAAGACCCCAGGTAAGCGGTGCAAACACGAGTTAGAGGATGTCACCCGGGGTGTAAGCGGCTGCTTCCGGGTGGCGCTTGGCGAGTTCGTCGATCTTCGCGACGACGGCGCCGACCTGGGCGACGGCTGCGCCGGTGAAGGACAGGGGCTCGCCGACGATGCCGACGATCTGCTCCTCGGTGAGGCCGAGGCGACCGTCGGCGCCGAGGCGGTGGAACAGGTCGTTCGCCGCGAGGCCCTTGCGCAGGTCCAGCGCGGTGGCGACCGCGTGCTCCTTGATCACCTCGTGCGCGGTCTCCCGGCCGACACCGTTCTTCACCGCGGCCATCAGCACCTTGGTCGTGGTCAGGAACGGCAGGTACCGCTCGAGCTCCCGCGACACCACCGCCGGGTACACCCCGAACTCGTCCAGCACGGTCAGGAACGTCTCGAACAGCCCGTCCAGCGCGAAGAACGCGTCCGGCAGCGCGACCCGCCGTACGACGGAACAGAAGACGTCGCCCTCGTTCCACTGGTTGCCGGCCAGCTCGCCGGCCATCGACGCGTACCCGCGGAGGATGACCGCGAGACCGTTGACGCGCTCGCAGGACCGGGTGTTCATCTTGTGCGGCATCGCCGAGGAGCCGACCTGGCCCTCCTTGAAGCCTTCGGTGACCAGCTCGTGCCCGGCCATCAGCCGGATCGTGGTCGCCAGGCTCGACGGCCCCGCGGCCAGCTGCACCAGCGCGGACACGACCTCGTAGTCGAGCGACCGCGGGTACACCTGGCCGACGCTCGTCAGCGTGTGGCTGAACCCAAGGTGCTGGGCGATGTCCTGCTCCAGCTCCTCCAGCTTGGCCGGGTCACCCCCGAACAGGTCGAGCATGTCCTGCGACGTACCCACCGGACCCTTGATGCCGCGCAGCGGGTACCGCTCGATCAGCTCTTCGATCCGCGCGACCGCGACCAGCAGCTCGTCGGCGGCCGACGCGAACCGCTTGCCCAGCGTGGTCGCCTGCGCGGCCACGTTGTGCGAGCGCCCGGTCAGCACCAGCGCCGCGTGGTCGGCCGCCAGCTGGCCCAGCCGTACGGCGGTTGCCACCGCACGGTCCCGGACCAGTTCCAGGCCGGCGCGGATCTGGAGCTGCTCCACGTTCTCGGTCAGGTCACGACTCGTCATCCCCTTGTGGATGTGTTCGTGCCCGGCGAGCGCGCTGAACTCCTCGATCCGCGCCTTCACGTCATGTCGCGTGACCCGCTCGCGGTCCGCGATCGACGCCAGGTCGACCTGGTCGACCACTCGTTCATAGTCCTCGACGACCCCGTCCGGAACCGCGACCCCGAGCCGGCTCTGGGCCTTCAGTACGGCGACCCAGAGCTTCCGCTCGAGCACGATCTTGTGCTCCGGTGACCACAGCTCCGCCATCGACAGACTGGCGTAGCGCGCGGCGAGAACGTTGGGGATCCGGGGTTTGGTCACGAACCCCATTCTCCCAGACGGCGACTAGCTGACGGTCACCAGACCACAGAGCAGCGAACCGGACAGCGTGCACACCCGGTACGAGCCCGAGGGCAGGCCCTTCGGCATCGCCAGCGTGTACGGACCGGCGCCCGTGTACGACGGGATGCTCATCCCCATCTCACCCGTCATCCGGATCGCGTACGGCGTGGTCGCGTCGCCCGGGACCTTCGCCACCAGCGTGTACAGCGCCACCTCCGGCTTGGAGGCCGAGGACAGCGAGAACGTCACCGCGCGGAGCTGCTTGTCCGGGAACGAGGCGACGAACTGGCCGCCGGCGGTCTTGGTCAGCGTGGTCGCCGACTTCAGCCCCAGCGGGCCGGCCTTCTGGACCGGCGGCGCGGACGGCACCGACTCGACCGACGGCGGGACGACCTTGTTCGTGGGCACCGGGCTGTCGGCCACGGGCGCGTTCGAGGCCGGGCGGAGCGTCGGGACGATCGCGACGGCGCCGACCACAGCGGCCGCACCGATCACGGTCAGACCGGCGGTCCGGCGGCGCTTGCGGGTCTTGGCCGTGGTCAGAACGGAGTCGAAGTCTCCGGCGGACTCGGCGGCGCGGCGGTCGGCCAGCGCCTGCAGGTCCTCCTGCAGATCAGGCATGGTCGTCACTCCTCAACAGCAATGAATCGGACAGGGTGTCCCGGGCGCGGGACAGGCGCGATTTGACCGTGCCTTCCGCGATTCCGAGCGTGTCCGCCACCTGAGCCACGGTCAGGTCACAGACGTAATGGAGGACGACGACCTGCCGGGTCGGCATCGGCAGGCCGGCGAGAGCCTGCTCGAGATCACCGGTGTACCGGTCGGCGGGATCCGGGACGTGGTCGGCCGGCAGCCGGTGGAACAACTGCGTGAACCGATTGCCGTCCCGGTGCCTGTTCGCGGCCAGGCGCACGGCGACCAGGCGAACCCAGGCCTCCGGAGCGTCGTACCGCGACACCTTCTCCCAGCGGGGCACGAGCCGAACAAAAGCCTCCTGGACGATGTCCTCGGCCTCGGCACGTGACCCGGTCAGCAGCGAGATCACACCCACCAGCCGCGGCTGGTGGGCGCTGTAGAACTCTCGCAGCCCCTCCGTCTCCATACCCACCAACACCCCCGACCCGTCGATCCGGTTCCCTGTTTTCGCGATCAGTTTTCGTGACCCTATCCAAAGTCACTCTGTGTACATGAACAAGTTGACCACGTATGAGGCCGCTTGGCTGCTCGGCGGCGCACAACGAGCTGCACTGGTCATCTTCGTGGCGCTCGCCACCGATGGCCGGCTGGAGGTCGCGGACAAGCGGCAGCGGGTCAAGCTCGTTCGCTCCGAGGCGACGTACCCGGTCGAGGCGGCCGCGCTCGCGCTGGTCCCGGAGAGCGGTCTCGGCGTGGCGGACTTCCTCGCGCGGATCGCGGCGACCGGTGCGGTCAAGGACCTCGAGGCGGCCGTCCGTGCGAAGGGGCAGCTCCGGATGCTCCGCTGGTTCAGCCCGACGTACCGCGAACTGCTCGAACACCCCGGCACCGGCCTCCTGCGGGTCGCGGTGCTCGGCGTACCGGGGATCGAGGACGAGCGGCTGCGGGACATGTTCGAGCACCCGTTGCCGGGGATGCCGAAGATCGATCCGTTCAAGCCCGTGCGGGACAACACGATCGACGGCACGCTCGGCCCGACGACCGGCAGCGGGTACATCTGAGGTTCAGACGGTGATCTCGCCGCGCTCGGCCTTGAGGGCGATGTCGGTGCGGTGCTGGGAGCCCTTGATCCGGATCTGACCGACGGCTGCGTACGCGCGCTGGCGGGCCTCGGCGAGGTCCTTGCCGACGGCGCTCACCGCGAGGACGCGGCCGCCTGCCGTCACCAGTTCCTCGTCGTCGAGCGCCGTACCCGCGTGGAAGACGCGGACGTCGTCGCTCTCCGCCTGCTCGACGCCCGTGATCGCGTCGCCCTTGCGCGGGCTGGCCGGGTACTTCTTCGCGGCGACCACGACCGCGACCGACGACGCGTTCCGCCAGCTCAGGTCGCCGTGGTCGGTGAGCTTGCCGGTCGCGGCGGCGTACAGCAGGCCACCCAGCGGGGTCTTCAGCATCGGCAGCAGCGCCTGCGTCTCCGGATCACCGAAGCGGCAGTTGAACTCGATCACGCGCACACCACGCGACGTCAGCGCGAGACCGGCGTACAGCAGGCCGCTGAACGGCGTGCCGCGGTGCCGGAGCTCGTCGATCGTCGGTTGCAGGACGTTCTCGGTGATGTCGGCGACCAGGTCGTCCGGCGCCCACGGGAGCGGCGTGTAGGCGCCCATGCCGCCGGTGTTCGGGCCCTCGTCGTTGTCACCGAGGCGCTTGAAGTCCTGCGCCGGCTGCATCGGCAGCACGGTCGTACCGTCGGTGATCGCGAACAGCGACACCTCGGGGCCGTCCAGGAACTCCTCGATCAGCACCTGGTCGCACTCGGCCGCGTGTGCGAGCGCCTCCTCACGGTCCGAGGTGACGACCACGCCCTTACCCGCGGCGAGCCCGTCGTCCTTCACGACGTACGGCGGCCCGAACGCGTCGATCGCCGTCGCGGCCTCCTCCGGCGTCGTGCAGACGTACGCCCGTCCGGTCGGCACGCTCGCGGCGGCCATCACGTCCTTGGCGAACGCCTTCGAGCCCTCGATCTGCGCGGCCTCCCGGGACGGCCCGAAGACCGCGAACCCGGCGTCCCGCAGCGGGTCGGCCAGGCCGGCCACCAGCGGCGCCTCCGGTCCGACGACCACCAGATCGACGTCCAGCTCGCGCGCCAGCGCGACGACCGCGTCGTGGTCGGAGATGTCCACCGGACGGCAAACGATCGTTTGCCCGTCGTACGCCGGACGCAACACGGCAATGCCAGGGTTGCCCGGGGCCGCCACGACCTGCTCGACCTCCGGATCCTGGGCCAGCGCCCAGGCCAGAGCGTGCTCGCGGCCACCCGAGCCGATCACCAAGACCTTCACGGGCGATCAGCCTAGCGTGCCCTGGCGCTGGGGACCCCGGGCGGTGTAAGACTGCGCCCTTACTGGAGGTAAAGGATTGACTACAACAAGCTTGCCGGCGGGTGCCCGCCGCCGGCCGACACCGGCATCTCTGCTGTCCTGGCTGATGCTCGTGCCCTGCCTGGTGGTGTTCGCACTGTTCATCGTGTGGCCGCTCGGCAAGTCCGTCTCGCTGTCGTTGCACGGCTCCGACCTCTTCGGCCGGCCGGACGCGTACGTCGGGCTGCAGCATTACAAGGACATGCTCGGCTCGGCCGAGTTCCGGCACATCCTCTGGGTGACGTTCGCGTTCGTGCTGCTCACTGTGATCCCCGGCGTGCTCGGCGGTCTGGTCGTCGTGCTGCTGCTCGAACAGCACATCAAGGGCATCCGGATCTTCCGGACCGCGTTCGCGCTGCCGTTCGCGTTCTCGGTCGCCAGCGCCTCGGTCATCTTCGCCACCATCTACAACCCGGCGATCGGGCTCGCGAACGGTTTGCTCGGCCGGTTCGGCATCGATCGGATCGGGTGGCTGACCGACCCGTCCTGGGCGCTGATCAGCGTCGCCATCACCACGGTGTGGATGAGCATCGGGTACAACGTCCTGGTCCTGTCCGCGGGCATCGGCGCGATCCCGACCGAGATCAACGAGGCCGCCACGCTGGACGGCGCCGGCGGCTTCCGCGCGTCGCGGTACATCACGATCCCGCTGCTCGGCCCGCAACTGTTCTTCCTGATCGTCATCTCCACGATCCAGTCCCTGCAGGGCTTCGGGCAGATCAAGATCCTGACACCCGAGGGTGGGCCGGAGCAGTCGACCAAGACGCTCGTCTACTCGATCTACCACACCGCCTTCGCCAACAACGCCAGCGACTTCGGCGCCGCGTCGGCCCAGGCGATCGTGCTGCTGGTCATCCTGCTCGCCTGTACGGCGATCCAGTTCGGCGTCCTGGAGAGGCGGGTGCACTACAAGTGAGAACAGGTCGTGTTGTCACCTACGTGGTGCTGATCGGGGCCGCGCTCCTCGTGATCTTCCCGGTGTACTACGTCATCGCCGGATCGGTCATGTCACCCGGCCAGATCTCGTCGTACCCGCCGGATCTCTTCCCGCACGGGTTCTTCACCGGTAACTACAAGGGCGCGACGTCGTCGGGAACGCCGATCGGGCAGCAGTACCTGAATTCGGTCCTGCAGACGTCGATCATCACGCTGTCGCAGCTGATCACCAGCGTGCTGGCGGCGTACGCGTTCGTCTTCATGAAGATGTGGGGACGCACCCTGCTCTTCGGGCTCTTCCTGGCCACGCTGATGGTGCCGTGGGAGTCGATCGTGCTGCCGAACTACCTGACCATCACCAGCTGGGAGCTCGGCGGGCACGGACTGACCAAGACGTACGCCGGAACGATGATCGCGCTGGTGCTGCCGTTCCTGGCGAACGCGTTCGGGGTGTTCCTGCTCCGGCAGTCGTTCCTGCAGTTCCCGGTCGAACTGCGCGACGCGGCAACCATCGACGGCGCCGGGCACTGGCGGTTCCTCAGCCGGATCCTGCTGCCGCTGAACAAGCCGGCGCTGATGGCGG
This sequence comes from Kribbella soli, assembly GCF_004331345.1. Taxonomy (GTDB): domain Bacteria; phylum Actinomycetota; class Actinomycetes; order Propionibacteriales; family Kribbellaceae; genus Kribbella; species Kribbella soli. The sequence continues at coordinate 1,748,323 of NZ_SJJZ01000001.1, forward strand.
TCGGGCTGTACGTGTTCCTGTCCGCGTGGAACCAGTTCTTCTGGCCGTTGCTGATCGGCGACTCGGCGTCCCGCCGTACCTTGCAGATCGGCATCAGCCAGCTCAACGACGCGGAGGCCGCCGACCCGGGACTCATCCTGGCCGGCGTCACGCTGTCGATCCTGCCCACGCTGGCCATCGTGATCTTCGGCCAGCGCTTCATCGTCCGCGGGCTGACCGCGGGTGCGATTCGCTAGAAAGGTTGGTTCTCCATGAGATCCGTTCGACGTACGGCAGGTGCCGCGTCGCTGCTGGCGGTGCTGGCTCTGGTCGCCGCCGGCTGTGGTGGCTCCTCGGACTCCAAGGACTCCGCGAGCGGCGGGCAGGACGCGCCCGACGCCAGCGCGCTCGACAAGGCGAGCGGGGTCACAAAGGTCACCTTCTGGCACGGCATGAAGGGCGCGAACGGCGCGGCCGTCGACAAGCTGGTGAAGGCGTTCAACGCCGCGAACTCCGGCAAGATCGAGGTCACCGCGGTCTACCAGGGTGACTACGACGACACGATCACCAAGTACAAGACCTCGGTGCAGCAGGGCAACACGCCCTCCGTCGTACAGATCTACGACATCGGCTCGCGGTTCATGATCGACTCCAAGCAGACCGTGCCGGTGCAGAAGTTCGCCGACAAGGACGGCTACACGCTGGACTCGATCGAGCCGAACATCGCGAACTACTACTCGATCGACGCCCAGCTGAACTCGATGCCGTTCAACACGTCGATGCCGTTGCTGTACATCAACAAGGAAGCCTTCGTGAAGGCCGGCCTCGACCCGGCGAAGCCGCCGACGAACCTCGACGAGATCATGGCGGCGGCGAAGAAGCTGACCGTCAAGCAGGGCGGGAAGACCGTGCAGTACGGCTTCAACGCGGCGATCTACGGCTGGTTCGTCGAGCAGCTGATCGCCCAGTCCGGTACGACGTACTGCGACAACGACAACGGCCGCAAGGACCTCGCGACGAAGGTGAACTTCGCCGACGAGCAGGGCGTGAAGGTCGCGACCTGGTACCAGGAGATGGTCAAGCAGGGTCTGATGCCGAACACCGGCAAGAAGACCGACGACGCGCAGGCCGTCTTCAAGTCCGGTACGTCGGCGATGCACCTGGAGTCGACCGGTTCGCTGCGCGGCTACATCGATGCCGCGAAGGGCAAGTTCACGGTGATGACCGCGCCGTTCCCGCACCTCACGTCCGCGGACAGCGGCGGCCCGATCATCGGCGGCGCGTCGCTGTGGATCGATGGTCCCGGCCACTCCGACGCCGAGAAGCGCGCCTCGTGGGAGTTCGTGAAGTTCGCCTCCTCCCCCGCCCAGCAAGCCGCCTGGCACACCGGCACCGGCTACTTCCCCATCAACAAGAAGGCGCTGGACGAGCCGTCCGACAAGGCGTGGGTGGCGCAGTACCCGCAGTTCACCACCGCGATCACCCAACTCCACAACACCAAGCCGACCAACGCCTCCTCCGGCTGCATCCTCGGCGTCATGCCCCAGGCCCGCAAAGCCGCCGAAGACGGCCTGGAGAAAGCGGTCCTGGGCACCGACCCCGCCACCGCCATGAAGGCAGCCGCCGACTCCATCAAGCCCCAGATCGACCAGTACAACAAGACAGTCAAGAAGTAGCGCTTACGTACTGCAGCCGCCCGAGGACAAGCTCTTCGGGCGGCTGTCGTCATTTGCGCTGACTGAAGACAGGCCTGCTTTCCGCGCCTGCAACCAACTCGTCGTCGAGAACGCCGGTGTTCTGGCAGGCGGTCAGAAGCCACTGCCCGTCTTCTTTCGTCATGACCCACAGCGGCGTGCCCACGTCCGGACCATCGGGCGTCTGGTACACCTGGCGCACTTTGACCGCGGCGACGTCGGGGCGGATGAAGAGCACGTGCTCCAACTCGAACCTGACCGTCATGCCCTGCATCCCGCCGGGAAGCACCTGATGCGTGAAGGTCGAGATCGCCTCGAGGCCGAAGAGACGCTTGCCACCGCCCGTTGTCCAGATCGCATCCGTTCGGAACAGACCGAGGAACTCGTCGGGGAGCTCATTGTTCTGGGCGTGTTCGACCACAGAGATCACCTGCTCGATCGCTGCGATGTCGGCCTCGCGTGACGAGACGTCTGAAGTGTTCATGGGTTGATGGTGAAACATCAAGCAAACTTGAGGTCAAGACGTCGCAGGTATGGCGAGTACACCCGTTCCACCGCCTCGCGCACTTCCCCTTGTGGATAAGGGTTCTGGCCGCTGATCGATTTGAGCGAGACCGATTTGTGATCTAGAATAGAACGCATGTTCGAAGGCGACCTGGATGAGCTCGGCACCGCGGACCTGTTGGCCGCGGCGTCGGAGTACGGCCGGATCCAGGACCGGGCCGCGGTGCGGGTTCTGGAGGCGGCGCTGGTGTTTGCCGACCGGCACGCGGTGGTGTGGGGCGAGCCGCGGCCGGGCTACGAACAGATCCATGTGTATGGCGGTGACGGTTGTCCGGGGGTGGCGGAGTTCGCGCCGGTCGAGTTCGGCGCGGTGATGCGCATGTCGAGCGGTGCGGCCGCGGCGTTGATCGGGGAAGCGTTGGCGTTGCGGCATCGGCTGCCGAGGATCTGGGCCGCGGTGCTGGCCGGCGACGCTGTCGCGTGGCGGGCGCGCAAGATCGCGCACGCCTGCCTGGCGTTATCACTGGAGGCGGCCGCGATCGTCGACCGGCACGTCGTCGGGATCGTCGACACCGTCACGCCGGGTGCGCTGCAAAGGATCGTGAAGGCGGCGGTGTGGGAGGCCGACCCGGAAGCGGCGAAAGCCCAAGCGGAAGCGGCCGCCCGGACCCGGGGTGTGTTCGTGGCTCCGTCGGATGACCATGGCACGAAGCGGATCTGGGTCCGCGCCGCGGCCGGTGACGTGATCCGCTTCGACGCCACGATCGACGACCTGGCCCGCGCGTTGAAGACCCTGGCGACACCGACGACCTGGACCAGCGGCGCGCGAAGGCGATCGGCTGGATCTCCGACCCCGCAGCAGCCCACCAACTCCTCGAAGTCGCCCGCCACCTCGCCCGCACCCAGCCGGCCCACCCCCAGCCGGCAGACCCCACGCCAGCAGACGCCCAGCCCACCGACTCCCAGCCGACCCACGCCCGACGGACGCACGTCACCCCTGACGATGGGGCTGAGGACCGCGCAGAGGGCCGGGGTCACGGCGGCGACAACGGTGCGTACGACAGCGCGTCCGACGGTTGGGACGACGCTATGAATGACGGTCGGGATGACCGAGCGGACGACGGCGGGGATGACGGCGGGCACGACGGGGATGCGTTCACGCGGCTGGCCATGGCGGGCACGTTGCCGGGTCGGCTCGCGGCGATCAAGCGGGCGGCGTACAGCGACGGGCTCGGCGCGGGGAGCGGGCGGCGGAACCGGCACACCCTGTACGTGCACCTCACCGACCGGACGCTTGCCAGCGGCAACGGCGTGCTGCGGGTCGAGGAACTCGGGCCGCTGCTCGCAGGCCAGTTGACCGAGTTGCTCGGTCATGACCAGATCGTCGTGAAGCCCGTGATCGATCTTCAGGACCAGGTCAGTGTGCACAGTTACGAGATCCCGGACCGGATCCGCGAACGGGTGAGACTCCAGCACCCGACCGACATGTTCCCGTACAGCGGCGCCGAAGCCACCAGCCGGATGGATCAAGACCACATCACGCCGTACGACCGCACCGGTCCACCAGGACAAACGACCGCCGACAATCTCATACCGCTAGGCAGACTCCACCACCGCGCCAAGACCTTCGGCGGCTGGCGCAGCCGACGCCTGCCCACCGGCGCCGTCGACTGGACCAGCCCCCACGGATTCCGGTTCGTCGTCGACTACACCGGCACCCACCCGATGCCAACCACCTCCCACACGAGAGAACTCGAAGCGGTCGAGCGGCAGGCGGGACTGTCAGTGGGGGCTGAAAGGATGTGGCCATGGAACAGGTATTGAGTCGGCCGGAAGCGTCGGCGGCGATCCAGGACACTGGGTGGCGCTTCTTGCTGGGCACCTTGCGAACGTCGGTCCCGGTCGGGTCGTTGGCTCAGGCAATCGGCTTCGCAGCGGACGCTGTCGCGGTGTGCGGCGACGACGCCGACGCGCACCTTCGGGTCGATGCCCGCCCCGATCGGGTCGTGTTCACTCTGCAGTCGTTGGAGCACGCAGCGGTTACCACCCTGGATGTCGAGCTCGCGCTTCGGATCTCTGCTACCGCGGACAGGTCCGGATTACTGGCGGAGCCCGAAATCGGAACGGGGGCGCCGCGATCCGTCCAGATTCTGGAGATCGCGATTGATGCACTGGACATTGCCGGGATTCGGCCGTTCTGGAGGGCGGTGCTGGGTTACACCGGTGAGGCAGGTGCCGAGGGACCCGAGGATCCGCTCATCGACCCGTTCGGGCAGGACCCGGCCATCTGGTTCCAGCAGATGGACCAGCCGCGCCCGCAGCGCAATCGCATCCACTTCGACATCTGTGTTCCGCACGACGAAGCACCACGGCGCATCGAGGCCGCACTGGCAGCTGGGGGCCGACTTGTGTCCGCGACGCGTGCCCCCGCTTTCTGGGTGCTTGCCGACCTGGAGGGGAACGAAGTCTGCGTGACCACCTGGCAGGGCCGCGACGGCTGACCCTTCTTCCAACCTGCCGGTCTGGAACTGCAGGGAGTGCGACGTCAAAGGACCAGCTTCATACGCGGCGCAGACGTTCCTGCGCCACTGCCAGGCGTAGCATCCTCGGCTCCTCAGTAGTGCCAGAAGTAGCGACCGTCGGCGTTCCAGGTGACGGGGTCGGTGGTGCGGTTGGTGAAGGCCATGCCTAGGCCCTTGGCGATTTCGACTGTGCGGGTCAGTTGGAGGGCGTAGGGGTGCTGGTTGTCGTCCCACCACTGTTCGTACTGGGTGATGCAGGTTTGGTTCGAGTAGTACGGGTTGTTGCAGGGGTGGGGTGGGAGCCACTTCTGGAGGTGGCGGAAATGGACCGTGGTCGAGCCGTTGGGCGACTTGATGGTGCCGATGGCGTCCAGGCAGTAGCCGGCCGCCGGGATGGTCCACTTCACGTAGTGCTGGCGGCCGCCGTTGGGCGGGACGGGTTGCTGGTTGGTGCAGTTCGCGTCGCCGATGGTTTCGGTGGTGACGCGCTGGATCTGGGTGAGCGGGCGGCCGGCGCCGTCGTTGTAGCCGTCGAGGAGGACCCAGTCGCCGTCGTGGACGAAGTGCTCCGCGGACTTCGGCGGCCAGGCCTTCGGGTCGCCCCAGGAGATGTCGGACTCCGTCGTACTCAACGGAGTCCACGCCCACTGCCCGGCCGCCGTGCCGCCGGCGAAGTACTGCCCGGCCGACTTCTCGAACATCAGCGAGTACTGCGCATAGTTCTCCGTCGACGCGTCCGCGGTGCCGGGAACCAGCACCGCGGCCGCCGTCAAGCCGATCACCAAAGCGAGCTTCTTGAACACGGAGTGCAACTTTAGCCGAGCGCCTCGCGCAGCTTGGCGGCGAACTCGACCGGCTTGCCCGGCTGCCCGTACTCGTTGCCGAGGAAGCCACCGTGCCCGCTCGGGAACATGACCGGCGTCAGCCCGAGCCGCTCGGCGACGGCCTTTCCGCCACGACCCGCGAGCGCGTTGCCCGACTCCTCGCCGACCCCGACGACGATCCGGTCCGCTGCCTTGCCCAAGGCATCGAAGTCCGGCCGGTACGACGTACAGCCGCGCAGGTTCTGCCCGAGTAGGGCGTCGTCACGGGACCCGTCGTCGTCCACAGGCAGGCCGAACATCGCCGGATCCGGTGCGGGCTGCTGGGTGTAGTCGGCCGGAATCTCGCCCTCGAACGACACCAGGGTGATGAACTTCGCCATCCCGGCCCCCATGCCGTCGCGCTGGTACGTGTCGTACATGTCCGCGACCGCGGCCAGTGCGGCTTCGCTGTCCGGGAGGATCCCGGCGAGCGGCGGCTCGTGCGCGACCAGTGTGTGAATCAGGTCAGGGCGACGAGCAGTCAGGGCCAGCGCGTTCACTGCGCCGCCGCTGCTGGCGAAGATGTCCACGGGCCCGGCGTCCAGGTGCTCGATGAGCGCGGCGAGATCGGCAGCATGCTCGTCCGGCGACAGCTCACCCAGCTCACCGCTGCGCACGCTGCGCTCGACACCCCGCGGGTCGTACGTCACCACGGTGCGGTCCTCGAAGTGCGAGGCCAGGGTCGGGAATCCACTGGCACCCATCGGCGAGCCGATCATCAGCAGCACCGGCCGCTGCGCCAGGTCACCACGAACGTCGTAAGTCAGCGTCGCCCCCGGTACGTCGAGCGTCTGCGTCACAGGCTCCGGCATCACAGCACCTCCCGGTCCGGCCCACCCCCATTGGTCGGCCTCCTGACCGAGAGCCTAGGGCAGTCTGGTTAGCTGGTGGCATGACTGAGAAGCCAGAGATCGACTTTCCGGACGGGCCGCCGCCGGCGGATCTCGAGATCACCGACATCACCGTGGGCGACGGCGACGAGGCCAAGGCCGGTTCGCGCGTGAACGTGCACTACGTGGGCGTTGCCCACTCCACCGGCGAGGAGTTCGACGCGTCGTACAACCGCGGCGCCCCGCTGGCGTTCCAGCTCGGCGTGGGCCAGGTCATCCAGGGCTGGGACACCGGCGTCCAGGGCATGAAGGTCGGCGGCCGGCGCAAGCTCGTCATCCCGCCGCACCTCGGGTACGGCGACCGCGGCGCGGGCAGCGCGATCAAGCCCGGCGAGACCCTGATCTTCGTCGTCGACCTGATCAGCGTCAGCTGACGACCTACGCACCACGCCGGACACAGCAGCCGGCGGTGACCAGGAACTCCTGATCACCGCCGGCTGGTTCATTTCGTCACCGGATCGCGGCCGCCCGAATCACTTCCTGGCTGACCTTGTTCCCGGCGTCGTCGGTTGCCGTCGCCCGCAGCGAGATGTACGACGCACCCTTCGGCAGCCGTACGTTCGCCGACCAGTCGGCACCGGTCCGCGAGAGCGGAGCGGCCTGCCAGTTGGCGCCGTCGTCGTACGAGACCTCCAGCGTCGCGCCGTTGACCTTGCCCGCACCCTCGACGCCGGCGAGGTGGAACGCGGAGAGCCCGACGCGCTGCCAACTGCCACCCGCGAACGCGCCGTTCAGGTCCGTCGCCAGGTGGTAGTCGAGCTGGATCAGCGGCAGGTAGACCCAGTCGCTCGACTCGGTCGTCTGCGCCCGGAAGTCCCACGCGCTCGTCGTCTTCGTCCCGAGGCTCCACACCTCCGGCCGCGCGGTGTCCATCTCGAACCGGTAGTCCGCCCATCCGGTTGTCGCCGGTACGCCGGTCTGCACCGCCTGGAACGAGCTCTTCCGGACCAGCGTCCCGTTCTGGAACAGCCGCGTCTCCACCGTCGACTCGTCGTCCATCGCCCCAGTGACACCTTGGTCGCCGCTGCTCGTCGTCGGCACGTTCACCGCGAAGAAGTCACCGCTGCGGCGCGGGTTCCAGTACCCGGAGCCGACCCGCGGCCGGGCGGCCGGAGCGAACCACGAGTTCGTCTGCAGGCTCCGCGGCTTGTAGGTGTGCCGATCGCCCCGCTGCTCCCAGCCCCGCGGGTGGTTCGTCTGCTCGTACCAGTCGGTCCCCGCCTGCGTGGACACGTAGTCGATCCGCTGGGTCCCGAGGTGGATCGGCTCGGTCACCTGCAGGCACGGCGGCCAGAACCCGATCCGGCAGTCGGCGCGACTCTCGAATGCGAGCTCACCGGTCGGCCCGACGAACCGGTTGACGACCGTGGCCAGCTCCCCGGACCGCGGCGCGTACCGCAGGTCCGCCGGAAGCGCACCGGTGTAGGCCTTCACCAGGTCATACAGGTACGGCGGCGCCTCGGTACCCATCACCCGCAGCCGAACGTTGCCCCCGGCACCGATCCGCGCAACCAACGGTCCACCCTCGGCGGCCGTCAGCGAGTACACGGGCAGATCGGTCCCACCGGCGAGGTCGTAGTACTTGCCCGCGCCGTTGTTCACCACGACGAGCAACCGAGCTCCGGCGTCGCGAGCAGCAGTCGCCCGCGCGCTCGGCGTCACCACATCGCTCGCCGTCACGAACACGGCCTTCCCGCGAACGTCCTTGCCCACATAGTCCGCGGCCGCACCAGCACCGACGTACGCCGCAGTCAGCGTCGCCTTGCCGTCCCAGCGCTTCGAGCCGCGCTGCAGCAACGGGTGCAACTGCTTGAAGTCGACGCTCATCGACACCAGCGGCGACGTACGGCGCCAGCGGGACGAGAAGTCGTACACGCCACCGGCCACCGCGCCGGTCGGAGCGGCGTACACCTTGGTGACCACTGGCGTCGGCACGTACTGGCTGAGGAAGGTCGCGTAGTCGCCACCGATCCCGGAGTCGTGGTACCAGCCGGAGCGGCGATAGACGTCCTCACCCGGCAGCGGCGTGCTGAGCGTGATCGGGTTCGCCTTCTGCGCGTCGAGCGTGAGGTCGGTGTTCTTGCCGATCACGAGGTGCGGGTTGCCGACCAGCGCGACGCCGTCCTGCCCGTCGACCGGCAGCCAGGAGTACGCCGCGTACACGCCGGGCTCAAGGCGCTGCGTGGAGACGGTCCCGGTGGCGGGGTCGATCTCAAGCGTGCTGACGAACTGGTCGCCGTACTTGTACAGCGTCAGGAACCCGCCCGCAGGCTTGCCGTCACGCCCGGTCGCGTGCACGTTGAGGTCGTACCGCTCCCCCTCCATGACCAAGCCGACCGCGGTTTGCGCGATCTGCTTGCCGTCCTGCTCGGCGATCACGGTGCCCGAGTAGGTCAGGCCCGGCGTGGCCAGGTTCGGCGTCGCACTGACGGTGACCGAGGCGGTCCCGTTCGCGGGCACGGTGACCTGGGCCGAGCCGAGCGTGAACAGTCCGGCCGGCGCGGGCGTCGTACCGTCGCTGGTCACGTCCGTCGACAGGTCGAGCGTCGCCGGAGCGTCGCCGAGGTTCGTGTAGGTGATGGTCTGCTCGACCGGGGAGTCGTCGCCGTGCGGCCAGGTGTGGAGGCCGAAGTCGCGGGTCGCGGTCGCGTTGATCTTCCCGAAGGCGGCCGCCGGTACGTCGAGCCGACCGCCACCGACCTGGTACGCCGTCTCACCGGCGAGCGGCTTCGCGGTGCTGACCAGTGCGGCCTTGACCTGCTCGCCCGTCCAGTCGGGGTGCTTCTGGACGAGCAGCGCCGCGGCACCGGCGACGTGCGGCGTCGCCATCGACGTACCGCTGAGCGACTTGTAGGACCCGGTGCCCGAGGACTTCGCCGCGCGGGCCGCCAGAACGTCAACGCCCGGCGCCACGATCTCGGGCTTCACCGTCGCGTCGCCGAGGCGCGGGCCCATGTCCTGGAAGTACGCCCGCGCGTCGTCCTTGTCCACCGCGCCGACCGTGAGCGCGGACGCTGCCGCACCCGGCGAGCCGATCCCGCTGACCCGGCCATAATTGCCTGCGGCAATCACGAACAGCGCACCGGTCTCGGCGCTCAGCTCGTCGACCGCGAGCGCCATCGGGTCGGTTCCGTCGCTGGCCTCGGTGCTGCCGAGGCTCATGCTGACCACCTTGGCGCGGTGCGCGGCCCACTCCATTCCTTCGATGATCCAGGACTCGGCGCCGGAGCCGCTGTCGTTGAGCACCTTGCCGATCGCGAGCTGCGCGGCCGGCGCGACACCCTTCTCGACGCCGTTCGACGCGGCGCCGGTACCGGCGACCGTGGAGGCGACGTGGGTGCCGTGACCGTTGACGTCCTCAGTCGTCTCACCCGGGACGAAGCTCTTGGTTTCGGCGATCTGCCCCGCCACGTCGGGATGGGTCTGATCGATGCCGGTGTCGAGCACGGCGACCGTCGTACCGGTGCCGTCGAGGCCCTGGGCCCAGGCGTCCGGCGCGCCGACCTGGGCAACGCTCTCGGCCAGGCTGGCCTCGACCTTTCCGTCGAGGAACACCTTCTGAATCCCGGCGCCGAACTGGCCTGTGTTTGACGACAAAGAAGGCACCGCGGACCTAGCAGTGCTAGCGGTGATTCCGGACCAGAACTGCGAGGCCTCCGCCTTGTGCGCGGACAGGCCGAGGCCGCCGATGCTCTCCAGCGTGGCGCCACGGTCGGCGTGCTGCGGGGTCACCGCGGCGGCACGCAGGCCCGGGCGGTACTGCACGATCAGCGGGATCGACTTGACCGACGCATCGTCGTACCCCTGGTCGACGAGGGAGGTGACGTTGAAGAGTTCGGGGTCGAGACGGCCCGCGGCGAGGTACGGCAGCGCGACGTCCGGTACGACGTGCAGGTCGTCGCCGACCTGCTGGATCTGGACGCCTCCGGCGTTGCCGGCTGCCTGTTCGACGGCGGCCGTCGGCGGCCCGCCAGCCGTTTCGGTCAGGGTGACCACGTCGCCAGTGAGCAGCGTGACGCGGTGGGTCGATGGGGTGGGTGGCGCGGCATCAGGTACGGCGACGCCGTCGGCCTGCGATGGGGTCGTCGTGACCGCGGCGAGGGCCACGAGTACGGCGAGCCCACCGGCAACGGCGCGGGCGGATCGGGACATGGGCGGACCCTTCCTGGGGGATCTGCGGAACAGATGGCATGAACATGCCATGCCGCCGTAGACTGCCCAATGGCGGGATTGCGGCATGACATTTGTCCGCCACGCCGTACGTCACCGAAGGGCCCTCGAAGGAGCGCACGATGCTCGACGTGCTGGGATTGGATGCGATCGAGGAAGGCGCCTACCGGCGGCTGATCGCGCTGCCGTCGGAGTCGCTGGAGACCTTGGCCGCCGCGATGGAGGTCGAGGTCGCCGACGTCGCCGCTGCCCTCGACGGGCTCGAGGAGAAGGGCCTGGTGGCGCGGTCGACCGCGACGCCGGGCCATTTCGTCGCGTCCCCGCCGACGCTCGCGCTCGGGTCGCTGATCGTGCAACGCCAGGAGGAGATCCGGCGGGCGCAACTCGAGCTCGGGCGGCTCGCGGAGCAGTACCGGGGCGTGATGGCGGATCGCTCCGACACCGACGTGATCGAGGTGGTCCGCGGCACACAGGCCGTCGCGCAACGGTTCGGCCAGATGCAGCGTGGGGCGTCGGAGGAAGTACTGGCGCTGGTGAAGGCCTCGGTCGCGGTGGTATCCGCGGACGAGAACGTCGACGAGGATGCGGCGCTGGCTCGCGGCGTCACCTATCGGGTGGTCGTCGAGCGGGCGGCGTTCGCCAAACCCGGGTTCGTCGACCTGGTGGCCGAGTCGCTCAAGGCCGGCGAGCTGATCCGGGTGACCGGTGACCTTCCGCTCCGGCTGATCGTCGCCGACCGCTCACTCGCACTGTTGCCCTTGGCCCCCACCGCGGCGAACGCCGCCGGCGGCGCATTGCTCGTGCATCCGTCCGGACTGCTGGACGCGCTCCTGCATCTGTTCGACCTCGTCTGGGCGTCCGCCAACGAGGTGCTGCCCACCGCCGACGGCACCACCGAGCTCGCCGCCGAACGCCTCGACGACGTCGACGCCCGCATCCTCACCCTGCTGCTCGCAGGCCTCACCGACCACGCCATCGGCGGCCAGCTCGGTATGTCGCTACGCACGGTCCAGCGCCGGGTCAGCCAGCTCATGGACCGGGCGCAGGTCGTCACCCGCTTCCAACTGGGCCATGAAGCCTCTCGCCGCGGCTGGCTGGGCGTTTAATGATGGGGTAGTTGTACTCATCCGCCAGACGCGGCGGGCCGATTGACTGGTGGTATGAGTTTGACACGGTACGGCGCCCTGCTCGCGAAGGTGCTGCTGCTCGGGTTGTTGCTGTCGGCACTGATCTGGCCGGACCTCAGCGGGATCAAGGGGAAGGCGTCGACAGCCCGCCTGATCGTGTACCCGCTCGGCGGGATGATCCTGCCGCTGTGGTGGTGGGCGTACGGACGAACGCGGAGCAAGCTGCACCGCACGTTCCCTTGGCCCGCGGATCTGCTGATGACGCTGCCCTGGTTGATCGACCTGATCGGCAACCGGCTCAACCTGTTCGACACCGTCAGCTGGTGGGACGACGCGATGCACTTCATCCTGTGGGGCTTCCTCACCGCCGGCGTACTGCTGGCCTTCGCACCCCGCGACCTCTCGAGCGCCGTCACCACGTTCGTCGCCCTCGGTTTCGGAACGACCGCCGCTGTCGTCTGGGAGGTCGGTGAGTACGTCACCTTCGTCCGCGCGTCGCCCGAACTGCAGACCGCCTACACCGACACCCTGGGCGACCTGGCCCTCGGCACACTCGGCGCGCTGCTCGCCGGCCTGATCGTGAGCCGGGCACGTCGCGCACCGGTTACGTGAAACTCTAGGGGAACGGAGAAGGTTCAGTGCGTTTTGTGTTGGCAACCTGGGGATCGCGCGGAGACGTGGAACCGTTGGCGGGCCTTGCGGTGGCACTACAGGAGCTTGGCGCCGAGGCAACGGTCTGCGCGCCACCTGAGGAAGATTTCGAGGCCCTGCTGGAGCGCGCCGGCGTACCGATGGTGCCGCTCGGCCCGTCAGTGCGGTCAGTGGTGACGGCGCCGAAACCCGCATCGGGTCACCCTGCGTTCGCGCTGGCCCCACGGCTCGTCGCCGCACGGTTCGAGACGCTCTCTGCCGTAGCGCCAGGATGTGACGCGATCGTGGCGACCGGTCTGATGCCGGCTGGTGCACGGGACGTGGCCGACAAGCTCGGCATCGGCTACGTGCTCGCGGGCTTTCACCTGGGCGGGATTCCGTCGCAGCATTTCTCGCCCGGGGCACGACCGGGTATGCCGTCGCCGGCCGGCGAGACCGATCGGCGCGTGCTGTGGGAGCAGGATGCTCAGCGGGTGAACGAGTTGTACGGGCCGGCGCTGAACAGCCAGCGGGCCGCGATCGGACTGCCGCCGGTCGAGAACGTCCGCGACTACGTGTTCACCGATCACCCCTGGCTCGCGGCGGATCCGACTTTGTGCCCGTCGAAGGGCATGACGGATCTCGACGTCGTACAGACCGGCGCGTGGATCCTGCGTGACGACCGTCCGCTCCCGGACGAGCTGCAGGCGTTCCTCGAGGCCGGCGAGCCGCCGGTGTACGTCGGGTTCGGCAGTATGGCCGCACATGCGCCGAAGGACATCGCCCAGATGGCCATCGAGGCGTGCCGCGCTCACGGGCGCCGCATGCTGCTCAGCCGCGGCTGGGCCGAGCTCGCCGGCTACGGCGAGGACTGCTTCGTTGTCGGCGAGATCAACCAGCAGGCGCTGTTCCCGAGGGTCGCGGCGGTCGTGCTCCACGGCGGCGCGGGTACGACGACCACGGCCGCGCGAGCCGGCGTGCCACAGCTCGTCGTACCGCTGATCGCGGATCAGCCGTACTGGGCTTCCCGGGTCGCCGCACTGGGCATCGGCGCCGCACACGAGGGCTCCGCGCCGACCGTCGACTCCTTGTCCGGAGCACTCGGTGAAGCCTTGGCTCCGGAGGTCCAGGCGCGGGCCGCAACGGTGGCTGGTGCGATCAAGCTCGACGGTGCAACGGTCGCAGCGCAACTCCTTCTCGACGGTGCAACCACGGTGTCCTGACGACCCGTAGCTAGTCGACCGGACGGTGCAGGGCGTCGATCAGGTGGGTGACGACGGTGTCCGGCGAGCGGGTCCAGTCCGTGGTCAGGACGTGGTGGACTCGCCAGCCGGTGGTGGTCAGCGCGGTGGGGTGGGTGGTCAGCCGTTCCAGGAGAGTGTCGGCAGCGACTCTTTCGGGGGTGTCCACGAGGACCGCGAGGCGGTACCCGGTGTCTTCGGGAAGCTTCAAGGCGAGATCGCAGCGGAACACGGACTCCCCGACCGCGAGGTCGACCTCCACCCCGCGCGCCTCCAGGGCGGCCGCGAGTTGTTCGACGACAGGCGTCGGACGTGTGCCGACCGCCCGCGTGGCCCTCAGGCTGTACGACGTGAGCGCGGACTTCGCGGCGACCTGATCTCCTCGGGAGACGGCGGCGGCGTACCCGAGGAACCGTCGCAGCGTGTTCGCACCGTCGTTGTAGGTGTTGGTGATCGCGTCGGGCTCGATACTGCTGACGATGACCATGTGTTCGCGCGCCCGGCTGAAGATCACGTTCAGCCGCTTCTCGCCGCCCGACGTGTTGATCGGGCCGAAGTTCATCAGCATCCGGCCGTCGGGACCGGCCGCGTAGCAGACGCTCATCAGGATGATGTCGCGCTCGTCGCCCTGCACGTTCTCCAGGTTCTTCACGAACAACCCGGCGTCCTGCTCGCCGTGCGTCCGCACCTGCTCCGCCTCGTACAGCGCGGCGAACGCCGGATCGCGCTCCGCGAGCTCGTCCAGCGCCCGCTCGATCTCGCCCTGCTGCGCCTCGGAGAACGCGACGATCCCGAGACTCTTGCCGGTCCCCCGCACGAGCAACTCCTGCACCAGCGAAGCGATCCACCGCGCCTCGGCGGGATTGGTACGCCGGACGTACACCCCGTCGACGAGCCGAACCGCCGTGATGCTCCCGGCCAGCACGCTGTCGCACACCTCGGACAACGGTGAGTCGGCCCGCAGCGTCCACGGCGGCGCGGTGTTCGGCGGCAACCGGTCAGGAACCGTGGCCAGCTTGCCCTGGTAGAACGCCGCGTTGCTGAACGAGATCAACGCCTCAGAGCGACTCCGGTAGTGCCAGGTCAGCATCGTCGATGCCAGCCGCAACGCGCTGATCGAAAGGAAGCTGTCCTCGGTCAACGCGATCCCGACCTGTTCGGCGCCCTCGTCGTCCGCCTGCAGATCATCGGTTTCGCTCCGCACCCGGAAGTACGTCGTCGGCGGCAACTGCATCTGATCGCCGACGACGATCACCTGCGGCGCACGGTGCAGCGCCGGGATCGCCTCCTCCACAGGGATCTGGCTCGCCTCGTCGTACACCACGACGTCGAACGAAGTGGTCAACGGCAACGTGTCGGACACCGAGGACGGGCTCATCAACCACACCGGGCGCAGTACGGACACCACCTCGCCAGGCGCACCGGACGCGACGTCGCGGATCGACCGGTACCGCATCACCTTGCCGAACTCGTGCTCCAGCTCGCGCCGCCCGGTCGCGAACGCCTTCTTGCGTTCGCGGTCCTCCGGCGACATGCCGGTGACGCTGCGCTCGGAGTGGTCGACCTCGGCGAGGAACCGGCGCCGGACCTGCGCGACGACGACTTCCGCGTTGAGCGCGGTGAGGTCGTCGTACACCATGCTCAGCTCGCCGACGATCGCGTCGACGCGGTCCGAGGTCAGCTGCAACGGGGCAGCCGAGCGGGCACTCTCCCATTCCGCGGCACAAACGGCGTACTCGAGCTGGTCCGGGGTCGCATCCAACCGACGGAGAGCGGTGAGCGCGGAAGGCGTCAGCTCCCGAAGCTTGGGGCCGACGGCACGTACGACGGGACTCTCGGACGCCAGCCGATCGGCGAGCTTGCGGAGACCGTCGACCGTCAACGTGTCCCAGTGATCGGCGAACAGGTCCCTGGTGAGTTCCGAAGCGTCGTCGAGGGCATCCGCCAAGCGCGCGAGCTCGGCCGGGGCGCCGTCGTCGAGGACGAAACGCCAGTCCGGGATGCTCTTGCGGGCGGCGGCGAGTTGGTCGATCAGCTCGCGTGGATCATCTGCCGCCCACTGGTGGCGGGTCTGTTCGGTGTGTTCCGCGACGGCGGCCGAGGCGGATTGGGCGGCAACCAAGTCGGTGAGGATCTCGGTGACAGACGGCTGCACGGAGCGCGTCGTACTGTCGAAGCGGCTGCGGACAATGTTCTTCACGCGGCGCCAGTCGCCGCTGAGGAACGAGAACGCGCCGCCTTCCTTGCTCTGGGCAACCTTCAGCGCGGATCGTGCGTCGGCCCGCGCGAGCGGCTCCTTCCAGCCCGCAGCCTCCTTCCACGCGGCCCGTTCGGCGGCGACGAGCTTCTTCCGCTCCGCACCGGCGGCCGACAGTTCGCGAGCGGTCGCCGACCGCGGAACGATCGCCTCCACCTGGTCCAGCGCCGCCAACGGCTCCAGCAACCGTCCGAGGTGGGCCAGCCCGCGCACCTCCCGGACAGCCACGTCACTCGACGTAGACAGGGCGACCGCCACTGCATCCCACTTGGTGCGGAGCTCTCTGGCGGAGGTTGTCACGTCGGAGTCCCACCGGGCGAGGAAGGCGAGCGAGCTCCGCGCCAACACTCCACCGGTCGACGGATCGGCCGCCGCCAGCGCCTGAGCCACCTCCCGCACAGCTGCCTCAGCCGCAAACCACTCGTCCACAGCAGGCAGCTCGGATCCCTCAGGCGGGCTCCAGGCGTGATCGTGCAGCGAGGCGAGGCGGTTGACGAGGTCTCGGAGCCGCGGGCTGCCGGCCGCCAACTGGTTCTCGAAGGCATCCACAGTGGCCAGCAGGCGATCGACGCGCGCGACCAGCTCAGCACGCCGCTCGGTCAACGCATCCAGATCGTCCTCGGCCGACAGCCACGACTCGTACGTCTCCCGAAGACCGTGGATGAACGCCTTCTTGTCACCCTGCGAATCGTGGATCAGCGCACACAGGCCGTCCAACCGCCGACTCGCCAACCGCGCATGGACGACGTCCAGCGCAGCCCGCTTCTGACAGACGAACAGCACGCGTTTCCCGCGCGCAACGAAGTCCGCGATCAGGTTGGTGATCGTCTGCGACTTCCCCGTCCCCGGCGGTCCCTGGATCACGAAGCTCTCGCCCCGCCGCGCCCGTGCGATCGCCGCCACCTGTGACCCATCAGCAGGTACGACGAGATGCCGGTCGGCAGGCGGCAGCTCCGGCAGCGCACTTCCCACGGGTCGCGGTCGGTCCGAGAACAGCTGGTCGAACGACGCCGCGGACTCCCCGGTAGTCAGCAGTTCGTCGTAGTCGCGAACCAGCCCCAGCGTCCGGTAGTTGAAGTTCGCCAGCGACACCGCGCAGAGATCGACGTCCCAGGAGTACGGTCCGCCCTCGGTGTCGAGCGAGTACACGTCGGTCTCGAGCGCCCCCGGACGCCGCGGCTCAGCACCGAGCGCGATCCCGAGCGGCAGCGACTGTTGCGCGATCTGGGTCCGGAAGATCTGCACCCCGAGCGGCTGATAGTCCGTACGCCGGTACGAATACGGGTACTGCTTCCCGCCGAACCCGGTCGCCACGTTCCCATGCCGCCGCCGGTTGTACGTCCGCAGCCGCGTCATCGCCCGCTGCCGCACCAGGTCGATCCGCGGCTTCTCGCGCAGATGCAGCTGCAGCCCGGGCTCGGTCGCCTGGATCTCCTTCGCCAGCCGCTCGTGCAACTCCCGCAGCGCTCCAGGAGCCGACAAGTCGACAGTCTCCGGCAACGAGATCCCGTACAGCTGCCGCAGACTGCGCCGCAGCGTCGGATTGACCTCCGCGATCGGATCCGTGACCCGCAACGTGTACGAGTCCCGCACACCGCGCTTCTTGGTCAGCTCCACCTTCGCCAGCACCAACGGCGACGCGAGCCGCGTGTCCCGGTCGTTCTTCAGGTCGTGCCAGCGCAAGAACGCCGGCACCAGCCGCAGCTGGTCCTGCCCGTAGTCCGCACGATCCCGGCGCGCCGTGGAGATCAGCTTGTCCAGCGTGTTCGCGGCGTACGGCGCCTCGTCGTACCGGATCCACTTGCCCAGCGGCTGGGCCTTCTTCAGCAGGTGTTCCGCGATGTCGTCCCGCCAGGTGAACAGCTGCTCCGAGCGGATCGTCCGTACGTCGAGCATCAGCGGCACCGAGACCTCGGTGAGGTTCAGCGTCTGGGCGGTCGGGCGGAAGTTGATCAGCCGGTTCCGCCGGGAGAGGTCGAAGAGCCGGTCGCGGAGCGCACCGAGCACCGCCGTACGCCGGTCCGCGGCACCTTGGACGATCGCCTCGACGTCGAAGTCGAGCGGCTGGTCGCGGTAGTTCTCCAGCTGTTCGATCAGCGAATGGAGGTCCTGCGCGCGCCGGTGCCGATCGGACTCGACCATCTGCGCGGCGACCGAGACGATCACCGGGTGCAGGTCCGGATCCAGTCGATACAAGTTGCCGCGGGCATCGATCAGGGTCGCGACGTCGGCCGTCCTGGACAGGTCGAGACCGCAGCCGAGCGCGAGCAGCAACTGTCCCAGACTGAAGATGTCGGTGAGCTGATCGTGGTGCCCGACCACGTGCTCCCAGCTCTGCCACCCGGCCACCAGCGTCGGCGCCGCGATCGCGTCCGGAACCGGCTCGGGTACGACGGTGGTCTCCTGGCCGCCGCTGTCCCCCAGATCAAAGTCGGCCTGTCGATGCGCCACAACCTCAACAGCAGAAGGACGTTTCCCCTGCCGTGCATCGATCTCCTGGGTGGCCAGAGTCGGCCGGCCCGCATCCTCGGGCGCGAATCCCAGCCGGTTCTGCTCGTCGACCGCAATCCGATCCAGACCGCGCAACGGCGCGACCAACCCACGCTCGTGCACCGCCGCTGTCTCGTGGAACAGCGGCAGCACCGCCGCGAGCAACGCGTCGTTGCCCAGACCGCCCTGCGAGACGGCCAGCGCGACGAGATCCTCCGCGCTCATCCGACCACCTCCGCGGCGGCCTGCACGAAGCGTGCCCGTTCTTTGTCGCTCCACCCGAGCTCGTCGTCCGCGACATCGACATACCCAGGCAGTCCGGACCGTCGCGCGACAGCCAGCGACGCGATCAGACCGGCATCGCCGACCTCGGAATCAGCCGTGGCGAGATCGAGCAGCAGATAACACAGATAACGTTTCGTGGCCGCGGTCAACGGGCGTGGTCGCGGCAGTGGCGCTCCATCCACCGGCCGCACCGCCAACGGCTCGTCGAAGCGCACCGCTCCGCCAGGCACGCCGAGCGGTCCAGGCGGATCCGCGAAGCCGGCGGCCGCCGTGGCGATCGCATCGGTCCGCAGCCCGTCCGTGTGCGCAATCGCCGCGGCGAAGTCCCGACTCAGCTCACGCAACAGCACCGCGTCGAGTAGGTCCGGCGCGTCCACGTCGAGCGGACCGGTCACCAGTACCTCGACGTCCTCGCCGTCGAGCCAGTTCTTCAACGCCCACGCTCGTCCGACAGCCTCCGGGTGTGACGTCCCTCGACTGCCGGAGCGGAGATCCAGCGACTCCGCCTGCCGCAGGTACGCCGCGGGGTCCGCCGTACTCAGACCCGTCTCCAGCTTCAGCAACGCGCGGATCGCCGTACTCAGATCACCGCAGGCCGTCATCGCTCCCCGGTCCGCGAACAGCTCCGTCGCCAGCGACCAGCGCCGATGCGTCTCGAGGTACTGCGAGGGCGTCCGAGCGTCGCCCGCCGCCGCGTCAAGCAGCCGATCAACAGCGAGATACCCACCGTCCTCGGCCTGCCACAACAGTCGATGCGCCAACTCGTGCCCGATGACGGCCGTCAACTCGTCCTCGTCCAGCCGGTCGAGCAACGCCCCTTGGAAGAGGATCACCGCCTTGCCGGCCTGGTGGAGGTACGCCGCATTCGGCTCGCCACTCACCTGGTAGAAATCGACACCCTCGTCCAGCTCCAGCGCACGAACCGCCCGCTCCCCGGCCCGGAAGACATCCGGATGGACGTCGGCCTCCAAGCGGTACGCATTCCGCAGCAGGAGCTCGTCGAGCGACCCCTCCGGACCCCCGTGCAACGCCGCCCAGGCACGCTCGTCCACCTGACGGACAACCGCCAGGACAGACCGGTGATACCCGAGCGCTGACAACATGCTCGCCACCATAACCACCCCGACCGACGAATTCCTTCGGCCCTAGCGATCTGTAGGACGGCAGACCCCGTTGGCGGCTGCGCTGGCGGCCAGAGCTGCGGCCGCGGGGCTGTTCGTGGTCGGCGTGTCCTGCACCGACGTGTGCCGGCCGATCGGGACGACCATCGGCGTGCCGGCGACAGGATCCGGGACAACCTTGACCGCCAGCCCGAACACGTCCTGGACCACGTCCTCGGTGATCACTTGCGACGGGTTGCCCTCGGCAACGATCGCGCCGTCCTTCATCGCGATCAGGTGGTCACCGAACCGGCAGGCCTGGTTCAGGTCGTGCAGCACCAGCACGATCGTCCGGTCCTCCGACTTGTTCAGGTCGACCAGCAGATCGAGCACCTCGAACTGGTGCGTCAGGTCGAGGAACGTCGTCGGCTCGTCCAGCAGCAGGATGTCGGTCTCCTGCGCCAGCGCCATCGCGATCCACACCCGCTGCCGCTGACCGCCGGACAGCTCGTCGATCGGCCGGTCCGCGATCGACAGGACGTCGGTCGACGTCATCGCTTCTGCCACCGCTTCGTCATCGGAACGCGACCACTGCCGGATCCACCGCGTCCGCGGGTAGCGTCCGCGCCCGACCAGGTCCGCGACCGTGATCCCTTCCGGCGCCGTCGGGGACTGCGGCAACAGGCCGAGCTTGGTCGCCACCTCGCGCGTCGGGATCTGCTGGATGCTCTTCCCGTCCAGCAACACCGAGCCACGCGACGGCTTCAGCAACCGCGCCAGCGTCTTCAGCAGCGTCGACTTGCCGCAGGCGTTGGCGCCGACGATGACCGTGATCTTCCCGGTCGGGATCCGCACCGACAGGTCGTGGATGATCTCCCGCTGGTCGTAGCCGACCGCGAGACCGTCGGCTGCCAAGCTGTGTTCCACAGGGTTCTCCATCTTTCAGCCACCACTCCCGACACGGTTGGCCCGCGCCAGCAGGAACATCAGGTACGGCGCTCCGACCACGCCGGTCACCACTCCGACCGGCAATTGCGTCTCTCCGAACGCGTGCTGCGCGACCAGATCGGACAGCCCGACCACGAGCGCCCCGAGCAGGCCGGACGTGATCATCGCCGGCCCCGGCGACCGGGTCAGCCGGCGCGCGATCGGCGGCGCGACGAACGCCACGAACCCGATCGGCCCGGCCGCCGCCGTCGCCACCGCCGCCAGCAGTACGGCGACCACGATCAGTCCGAGCCGCGACACCTCGACCCGCAGCCCCAGCCCGTACGCCGTCTCGTCGCCGAGCTGCAGGATCCGCAGCTGCCGTACCAGGAACGCCATCACCGGCAGCAGGACGACGAACGTGACCGCCAGCGACCGTACGTTCGACCAGTCCCGCCCGTTCAGGCTCCCGGTCAGCCAGATCAGCGCCTGCTGCGCGATCTCCACCCGGGCCTTGGTCAGCAGGTACGACGTGATGCTGGTGGCGATCGCGCCGATGCCGATCCCGATCAGGATCAGCCGGTAACTCGACACCCCGTGCCGCCACGCCAGCACGTACATGATGAAGGCGGTCAGCACCGCGCCGACGATCGCGAACGCCGACACCGCGACCCCGGTGAGCCCGAGGGTGATGATCGCGAACACGGCGAACGCGCTGGCGCCGTACGTCACGCCGATGATGTCCGGGCTCGCCAGCGGGTTGCGGGCGATGCTCTGGAAGATCGCACCCGATAGACCCAGCGCCGTACCGACCAGCAGGCCGGTCAGCGCCCTGGGCAACCGCAGCCGGTTGACGATGAACTCGGTTGCCCGGTCGCCGCCGCCGAACAGGGTCTTCACCACGTCGATCACCGGGATCTTGAAGTCACCCAGCGACAGCGAGACACAGAAGGTCGCGAACACGGCAACAGCGAGGACGGCGATGACGACCAGTGAACGGGTCTTCCGGACCGCGCGCGCCCGGGCGATGACATGGACCGCTTCAGCGGTCATGGGGCCTCCCGTCCTGGACTGAGGAGCGGAGGGAGCGAAGCGACTGGAGCGACGAGGGAAGGACGGGAGTTACAGCCCCATGACCCGCCGCGACGGAGTCGCGGCATCAGAAGAGTCACAGGTCGGCCAGCTTTCGGCGGCGTACCAGGATGATGAAGAACGGGGCGCCCAGGACCGCGGTCACGATGCCGACCTGCAGTTCACCGGGCTGCGCGACAACGCGTCCGATCACGTCGGACCCGAGCAGCAGGATCGGCGCGAGCAACATCGAGTACGGCAGGATCCACCGGTAGTCCGGCCCTGTCACGAGCCGCGCCACGTGCGGAATGGTCAACCCGATGAACCCGATCGGACCCGCCGCCGCGGTCGCCGCACCACAGAGCAGCACGACGACCACAGCGACGAAGGCGCGGGCGAGTCCCACCCGCTGACCGAGTGACTTGGCCACGTCATCCCCCAGCGACAACGCGTTCAGCACTCGCCCGGAGAACAAGGCCAGCACGATCCCGATCAGGATGAACGGCGCCACCTGTTTCGCGATATCGGGGCCGCGGCCGGCGAACGATCCCACCGACCAGAACCGGAACTGGTCGAAGGTGTCGACGTCACCGATCAGCAACGCGGTCGTCAGCGACCCGAGCATCGCGGTCAGTGCCGCTCCGGCGAGCGCCAGCTTCACCGGCGTCGCACCCTCGCGCCCCATCGAACCGAGCAGGTAGACGGCGACCGACGCCGCGGCCGCGCCGAGAAAGGCCAGCCAGACGTACGCCGTCAACGACGACAACCCGAACCAGTAGATGCCCCCGACAACGAACAACGCGGCGCCGCCGTTCACACCGAGGATGCCCGGATCGGCCAGCGGGTTCCGGGTCACACCCTGCATCAGGGCCCCGGACAGACCGAGCGCGGCGCCGACCATCAGACCGATCAGCGTCCGCGGCACCCGCAGTGACCGGACGATCACGTGATCGGTGTCGGCCTCGTTGTAGTGCCGCAGGGCATCGATCACCGTGGACAACGGGATCTGCTTGGACCCGATCGCGATGCTGAGCAGCGACACGAGGACCAGCAGGACGACGCAACCGACCAGCCCGAGGACGAGGGTGGTCCGCCGGGTTCGGCGCGGGCGCGACGGGACAGCGGTCTCCGGGCCGGCTTCGACCATGGCAGTGGGCGGGGGCATTGGACTTTCGGGATCCTCTTAGGTAAGGCTAACCTCTAGATGCCTCAGAATAACCCGGGCGCCCTCGGGACCGCATCTGAGCCTCCCCTGCCAGAGTTTACGGAGAACCCACAGCATGACGACTGTGCTCGAGCGACCGATCGTTTTCGACTCGCTCCTGGCCACCGTGGCGGCCGTTGAGGACCTGAGCCCGCACCTGCGCCGCGTGACGTTCGTCGCACCGCGGATCGCGGAGGCGGTCACCGCCGGACCGGACCAGCGCATCAAGATCCTGCTCACTCCGCCCAACGGCAGTGCGATCAGACTGCCCTCCGGACCCGAGTGGTACGCCGACTGGTGCGCCCAGCCGGTCGACGAGCGCTTCATCATGCGGACCTACACCGTGCGGGCGCTCCGGCCGGAGGTGGCCGAGCTGGACGTCGAGTTCGTCCTGCACGGGGCCAACGGACCTGCGTCGGCCTGGGTCAGTGAAGCGGAGCTCGGCGACCAGGTGGGTCTCCTGCTGCCGTTCGCGGTCGACACGACCAGCACGAAGGGCCTGCTGCATTCCGGCGTCGACTACGTCCCGCCGGCGACCAGCGTGCGCCGGATCCTCGTAGCGGACGAGACGGCGTTGCCGGCACTGGCCGGGATCCTGGAGGAGCTGCCGGCCGCAGTACAGGCCACGGTGTTCGTCGCCGTACCGGATGCTGCTGACGTGCGGCCGCTGGCCGGCTCGGCCGAGGTCACGTGGGTGACTGAGGGCTCGTTGGTGGACGCGGTGAAGTCAGGAGCGCTGCCGTTCGACCCTGACTACGCGTGGGTCGCGGGCGAGTCGTCGATGATCAAAGAGGTACGCCGCCACCTCGTGAACGCTGTCGGGATGCCGAAGTCCGCGATCTCGTTCCAGGGCTACTGGAAGCGCGGCGAGGCGCACTGCTGATCCGGGAGAGCCGGAGGGCAGAGTTCCGGCCCTCCCGGAAGTTCCACTAGGACGGGTTCTCCGCGTGGGTCAGCGTCTCCCACGCGACGAACAGGTTGTTGGAGCCCGCCGGCCGGCGGGATTCGGTCAGCGCCTGGGTGTTCGCCATCGCGATCCCGAGGCGGGTGTGCAGCGCGTTGAAACCGACCTCGGTGATCGGTCCGAGCCCGCGGTTGAGCGTGCCCTTACAGAGCCACGACGGCACCGGCTCCAGGTTGCGTTCCCACTTCGACTGGAAGCCCAGCGCCTGCCGGAGCCGCTCACCGAACTCGGGGTACATGTCGATTCCCTGGATCCGCGCCGTCTCCAGCACGTGTGAGATCGACGAGATGCCGTAGCCGGTGTGGGTGAAGTCGCGGCAGGTCTCCTGAGTCAAGCCTGTCACGAACGTCCCCTGGCCCTGCCAGTAGCTGACGATCTTGTCGCGGGTGTTGAGGTTCTGGCTCGGCACCGTCTTCGGCAACGCGCCGTCGGACTCCAGATACACGTACGCCGGTACGCGCAGCCGGTAGAGCGCGATCGCCTTGTCGTAGATCGCCTTGTCCTCGAGGAACACCCCGATGCCCTGCAGTGCCTCGATCATGCTCAACTCCCAGTTCCCGTTGGAGTTCGAGCCGTTGATGATCTCGGGGACGTAGACGTTGCGGAGCATGGTGGCGAAGCGGCCGGAGTTCGGCCAGTTGCCGTACACGTGCTTGATGATCTCCGCGGCCTTCGGCCACGAGGACGCGGACCAGGCGGTCTGCAGGGGTGCGTTGCTGTTGGTGTGGTCCTGGATGGTCGCCGACCACGCATCCATCAACTGGATGGACTTCTGCGCGTAGCGGTCGTCGCGGGTGAGATACCAGAGCAGTGCGTCGGTGTACGCCGCGATGGCGTCCTCACGTTCGTCGGTGCAGCCGTAGTTCGGGTTCGAGTACGGGCCACACTCCACGACCGCGCGTGGTTTCGGCGTACGGGACAAGGAGGCGTATGCGCTGTTCTTCGCCTGGTTGAAGGCATTGGTCCACGGCTGCGCGCCGGCCTGCACCTTGGCGCGGACGAAGTCGAGCTGGGCCTGACTCGATCCGACACCGGGATGGATGAACGTCGCAGGTGCGTCGACTGATTGCGACGAGGCGGCTGCCGGACTGCTGAGGGTCCCGGCGACCAGCGCGGCACAGGCGGCGGCCAGGACGAAGGGCGTCTTTCGCATGGGCGGTGTCCTGTCTTCGGGGGCGGTAGGACAGCGGTTTCCACCGCAGTTTCACGACGCCCGACGACCGCGGTCAAGACCTCGCCGGTACCGGAACTTCCCTGGAACACAGCGCCCTTCTGTCCCATTTCCCATGGAACAAAAGGCGTTCCTGTCCCACTAGTGACCGAGCTGGCTGGTGATGCGTTCGACGACGATGCTCGTCGCGTAGCGCGTCGTACCCGGCGGCTCGACGTCGGTCCAGCCGCCGGTGTACTTCCGCGCAACCGCCTGCTCCAGCGCGAGCTCCGGATCCGGAACCAGGTCGTCGACCCGGCCCCGCAGCTCGACGTAGTACGTCGGCCGGGCCGGGTCGACGATCACCAGCGAGATCAACGGATTCCGCTGCAGGTTGCGCAGCTTCTGCCGCCCGTCCACCAGGCTGATGCGCACCCGCTCGCCGTCCCACAGGAACCACAGCGGCGTCACCTGCGGTTCGCCGCGTTTGCCGATCGTCCCCACCAGCGCAATCGCCGTCGAAGACAGCAGGTCATGAAACTCACCAGGAATCTCCACGGTGGCGAGAATAGGCTCAGTTGAGGGCGAGCTCACCGGCCTGGATGCCGGCCGCGTCCAGAAGGGCGGCGGCGGTGGTCGCTCCGATGCCGCCGAGCGGCTGGGCGCGGACCACCGCACGGGCGGCCGCACCGTCGAAGATCATCGTGAGCTGGACGGCCAGCGTGGACGGATCCTCCGCGCCGGCCTTCACCAGCTCGCGGTGGAAGAAGTCGGTGAGCTGCTGTTTGAAGTGCCGCGCCACCACCGACCCCGGGTGCTCGGGGTTCTTCAGCTCCACCGCCGTACTGACATAGGGGCAGCCGAGGTAGTTGCCCGCCGCAACGATGTCGTCCTGCCGCTCGAACACGGTGAGGATCCGCTCCCGCGGCGCACGGTCGTCCTCGGCCCCCGGATGCAGCAACGTCTGGTACGCCGGACCGCGGCTGGCCAGGCTCTCCGCGATCAGCTCGTCCTTCGACCGGAACAGCTGGTACATGGACTTCTTCGACACCCCCGCCGCCTTGCAGAGCGCGTCCACGCCGATGTTGACGCCGTCGCGGTAGAAGAGTTCGCCCGCGGCGTCCAGAAGCCGCTCACGGGGAGTTGCGGAAGTGCTCATGTCATCGAGGGTACCGGCTGGATTTGAAATCAGAAACCGATCGGTTTACGGTGATGGAAACAGATCGGTTTCCATCAAGGAGTTCCAGATGACCACACTCGAAGGCGCCGTTGTCCTGGTCACCGGCGGGCAGCGCGGGATCGGCAAGGCGATCGTCGACGACCTGCTCACCCGCGGCGCGGCCAAGGTCTACGCGACCGCCCGCAACCCCAGCCCGAGCACCGACCCGCGCGTCGTACCGCTGCCGCTCGAGATCACCGACCAGGCCTCGATCGACGCACTGGCCGCGGCCGCGCCGGACGTCACGGTGCTGATCAACAACGCCGGCGCGGGCTCGCCGGACAACTACCTCGACGCCCCGATCGAGGACGTCCGCGCGGTCTTCGAGGCGAACTTCTTCGGCCCGCTGCAGCTCACCCGGGCGTTCGTCCCGATCATCGAGCGCAACGGCGGCGGCCACATCCTGAACGCCCACTCGGCCCTGTCCTGGGTCGCCCGGCACGGCGCGTACTCCGCGACGAAGGCCGCGTTCTGGCTGCAGACCAACGCGATCCGGCTCGAGCTGCTGAACCGCGGCATCGGCGTCACCGGCCTGCACATGGGGTACGTCGACACCGATATGACGACCGCCGTGACCGCGCCGAAGTCCCGCCCCGAGGACATCGCCAAGCAGGCCCTCGACGGCATCGAGTCGGGCGCGCACGAGGTGCTTGCCGATGACACCGCCCGTGGCGCGAAGGCCTCGACAGCGCTCGACCTGACTGCCGTTTATCCCGAGCTAGCCGGCTGACACGTAGACGTCGCGGTCGCGGGTGTACTCCATGGCACCCGCGATCCCGTCGGCCACGTCGGCGCCGAGTTCGCGCTCGACGACGTACAGCGCCAGATCGATCCCCGCGGTGATGCCGCCCGCGGTGACGAGCGTGCCGTCGTCGACGACGCGGTTGGTCTTCAGCTCGGCGCCGAACGTCTGCAGCTCGGCCCACGCGCCACGGTTCGTCGTTGCCGCGCGACCCTTCACCAGGCCGGCCTCGGCGAGCAGCATCGAGCCGGTGCAGACCGAACCGATCCACTGCAGCGACGGCGCCAGCTCGGCGATCCGCGCCGGCACTTCGCCCCGACGCGCCTCGGCCCAGGCGCCCTTCTCCGCGCGATTCATCCAGCCACCACCCGGAACGAACAGCGCATCCGGCTGCCCGAGCCCCTCAGGCGCCTTGAACTGCAGGCCATGCAGCCCGGTCACCTCAGTCGGCCCGTCCAGGCCCACCAGCGCCATCTCGAACCCGGGCCGCCGCGAGGCGTGACTCCACACCTCGAACGGCCCCATCACGTCCATCTCGTCCACACCGTCGAACACCAGAATCTCGATCCGCATGCCTCAACCCAACTGGGGCGCGGCGACGGGAGCCAGTGGCCACGAGGCCGTGGTTCGCAAGATTCTGGCCACCTCTCGGCGCACGGTTGGCACCGCTGAGCGCTTGCTGCTCGCACCAGGGTCACCAGACCGCTACATCTGGTGGGGACATCCCGCCGCCCCTGGAGGTCCACCGTGAGACGTCCTGCCGCAGTTGTCACGACCCTTCTCGCCCTGTCCGCCGGTCTCGTCGTGACCGTCGTACCGACTCAGGCCGGTGCAGCAACCGGCTGCGATGCAGCGTCCGCCGGCTTCACACCGGTGCTGCAGCTCGACCTGCCCGAACGAGCCAACTACCTGAACACCACCCCGCCCTACAGCCTCGACCGGACCGCCGAGATCGGCTCCAACTTCGACCGTGTCGGCTACTGCCTGGAACTCGACGGGCAGTGGGTGTGGACGGCGATGGAACCGTTCAGCACCGACGCCCGCCGGATCGGTCTGCCGACCGGGCCGGGAGAGATCGTGCGCCAACGCGTCGGCGATCTCGACGTGCGATCCAACGTGCCCGGCGTGACCGAGGGCACGGGTCAGTCCGGCTACCTGGAGATGTGGCCGAACCAGTACGCGAAGACAGCGAGCGCCCAAGTGGCGAACGCGTCGGCGACCACGTACGACGCCGACGACAGCCCGACGACAACCCTCGGCTACGGCTCGTTCCAGGTCTCGCAGGTCGGGCCGACGCGGCCGTCGACCGTGCCCGCGAAGCCGGTGTTCGCGATCAACACCTTCACCCAGTCGGACACCAGCCTGCTGTCGCTCGGCATCGGCGCGAGGCCCACTGCCGATCCGGACTGGACGTTCGCCGACAACGCAGCGCAGTACACCCAACGCCGGCTGACGGCGTACGTCCGCACCTCGCTCGTCACACTGACCGAGTCGCCTCAGGACCGGCAGTTGGTGCCGCGCGACAGCAAGGGTGGCGCGACGGTGCCCGTCGCCGGCCGCATGACGGATCCACGGGTCAAGAGCGTGCAGTTGGCGGTGACCAGCAACGGCAAGACGGATCTCTACACCTCGGCGTCGAGGCAGTTCCGGTTCACGCCGCGGATCCGTGCGGGGTTGCACGAGTACACGTTCGAGCTGCGGGCGCTCGGTCGGGTGGTGGCTCGCCGCGAAGGCATCGTGTCCGGTGACGTGTACGTCGTCCAAGGGCAGTCGAACGCCGAAGCGTCGATGTACAACGGTGCCGCGAGTGGCGAGGAATCGCCGTACCTGCGCAGTTTCGGCAGTCCGGTCTCCGATCCGTCGATCTCCGCCGCGGACCGGGTCTGGGGTTACGCGACCGGCGACGTGTCCCGGCAGTCAGGTTCGGTCGGGCAGTGGGCGATCCGGATGGGCCGGCAGCTCGTCGACAAGTACAAGGTCCCGATCGCACTCATCAACGGTGCGCACGGCGGTCAGCCGATCAGCTTCTTCCAGCGCAACGACGCGAACCCCGACGACATCGCCACCAACTACGGCCGACTCCGGCAGCGTCTGACGGCCGCAGGCGTCATCGGCCACCTCCGCGGCGTTCTCTGGTACCAGGGCGAGTCCGACAACGACAACGCGGCCGTGCACGTCAGCGGCTTCACGTCACTCCTCCAGGACTGGCGCTCCGACTTCGGTACGACGCCGAAGTACTACGTCTACCAAGTCCGTACATCGCCCTGCAGCAACTCGACCAGTACAAGTCTGCGCGAGGCACAGCGCGAGATGGGTGACACGCTCGGCGTCACCGTGCTGTCGACCACAGGGCTGTCCGGCCATGACGGCTGCCACTACGCGTACGCCGGTGGCTACCGCGACATGGGCGACCACACGTACGCCGTACTGGCCCGCGACCTGTACGGCGGTCCATCCGCCGGCGTGGCTCCGCCGAACCCGCGCAGTGTCACGGCCAGTGGCTCACAGCTCACGGTCCAGCTGCGATCGGCCGATCCGCTCACCGTGGAGGAAGGTGTGGCTGCTGACTTCCGAGTGGATGGCGCTGCAGTCACCGTGACGTCTGTCGCTTACCAACCGGGCAAGCTGGTGCTGCAGCTGTCCGGTCCGCCAACAGGAGCGACTGCCCTCACCTACCAGGCTCATCTGCGTGCGGGTCCGTGGATCACGAACGCCATCGGCACGGGTCTACTGACTTTCACGCTGCCGATCGGCTGACCTCGGCGAAAAGGGCGGCCGGCTCACCGGCCGCCCTTGGTCTGATGTCGACGTACCGTAGAAGGCATGTCAGTGACAGGGGGGCCGCCTTCCACCCGCGAAGAGGAGGTGGAAGAGCGGGTCGGGCCGTACCGACTGATCCGACGGCTCGGACAGGGCGGCATGGGTGTCGTCTATCTGGCCGAGGGGCCCGAACACCAAGAGGTCGCGCTGAAGGTGCTGCGGTCGCACGTGGCGCACGACCCGATCGCGCGGGCCCGGTTGCAGCGCGAAGCGACCACGCTGCAGAAGGTGAACCACCCCGGTGTGGCCGGCATCCTCGACCACGACCTGGAGAGCGAGCGGCCCTACCTGGTGACCCGCTTCGTTCCTGGCCGCCCGCTGGACGAGCAGGTGGACGAGCGCGGACCGCTGACCCCGCGCAAGTGGCTCCCGCTGGCCGGCTGCCTCGCAGAGTCGCTCCAGGCGATCCACGCTGCCGGAGTGATCCACCGCGACCTCAAGCCCGGCAACGTGATGATGTGCAACGGCAAGCCGGTGATGATCGACTTCGGCATCGCACAGGCCGCCGACGACCTGCGACTCACCCAGACCGGTCTGGTGATCGGTACGCCGGGCTATCTGGCACCTGAGCTCATCGAGGGCGAGATGGTGTCGCAGTCCGCGGACTGGTGGGGCTGGGCGGCCACTGCGGCGTTCGCCGCGACCGGACGGCGACCGTTCGGCAAGGGACCGTTCGAGGCGGTGCTGGCCCGGGTCCACTCGGGACAGGCCGACCTGGACGGGCTGGACCCGCGACTGAAGTCACTGCTCGCCGCAGCGCTCTCACCGAACAAGGCCGATCGGCCTACGCAGGAAGAGATCATGACCGGCCTCAGCCGGTACGCCGAGGGTCGCGACGCGCTCCCGCCACGTGAGAATCAGACCGTGGCCGCCGTACCGCCGACCAAGCTGGTGACGAAGCTCATGCCGACCGAGGAGCCCGCGGTCGAGGAGCCGACGGGACCGACGCCGACCCAGGTGGCTCAGCTGGTTCCGCCGGTGATTCCGCCGCTGTCTGCGTTCACTCCGATCCGGGACAAGCTCCGGGACGCTGCCGCGAAGAAGCCGGTGGCGGAGGCACCTCCTGTACAGCCCGCGGGCTACTACGGTCCGTATGCGCCTGCGCCGTACCAGAGTGCGCCGCCGTACCAGAGTGGTCCTCCGGCGCCTTACCAGCAGCCTGCGCAGCCGGTGCCTGTCCCAGCTCAACCAGCGCAGCCGGTCAAGTCTCCGCCGACTGGTCGGCGTACTGCGGTCATCGTCGGCTTCATGCTCGCGCTCACCGGACTGGTCGCGCTGACTCCGGGGCTCGGCGCAGTTGTGGCCATCCTGCTGCTGGTGCTCGCCCGAACGGTGGACCGCTCGAGTACGGCGCTGATGCGGCGCCGCCAGGTCCGCGGCCGGGCGGGGAAGTCGGACGGCGTCATCGCGGCGGCCGCCAGCCCGCTGCAACTCGCGACCGCGGCCCTGATCACGCTGCCGTGCCTGATCCTGCCGCTGCTCACAGCGGTTGTTGTCGGCGGCATCGTCACCGCCGTGGCGGCCTCGACGTACGACCTCGACTGGCCGCCGCTGTCTGCTGTCGGGTTCGGGAGCGCTGCCCTCACGGCACTGTTCTGCTGCTGGTGGGGGCCGGGCGGCAGCTCATTGCGTCGTGGCGCACACATCGCAGCACGCAACGTCTTCCGCCCGCACTGGTTGTCCGCACTCGTCGCCGTCGTCCTGCTGGCCCTCGGCGGCCTGATGTTCTACAAGGCGACCCAGGGCGCCGGCGCCGACTGGGCGCGGTCTCCGATCCAGACGCCGAACATCGAGCGCCCGACGCTCGGCGACCTGCGCAACGCCCCGTTCATCCGGGACCTCCCCATCATCGGCAACTGACGACGGGGAGGTCCTCGGCTCAGCTCAGAGCTGGACGATCTGGCTGCGCTCCGGACCTACGCCGATGGCGGAGATACGGGCGCCGCTGAGGGACTCGACCGCGCGGACGTAGCTCTGCGCTTCCTTCGGCAGGTCCTCGAACGAGCGGCAGCCGGAGATGTCGTCCGACCAGCCGTCAAACTCTTCGTAGACCGGGACCGCGTGGTGGAAGTCGGTCTGGGTCATCGGCATCTCGTCGTGCCGGACGCCGTTCACGTCGTACGCGACGCAGACCGGGATCTTGTCCCGGCCGGTCAACGTGTCCAGCTTGGTGAGGACGAAGTCGGAGACGCCGTTCACGCGGGCGGCGTACCGGGCGATGACCGAGTCGTACCAGCCACACCGACGTGGGCGGCCGGTCGTCGTACCGAACTCGAAGCCCTGCTGCCGCAGCCACTCGCCGTCCGCGTCCAGCAGCTCGGTCGGGAACGGACCCTCGCCGACACGAGTGGTGTACGCCTTCACGACGGCCATCACGCGGTCGATCCGGGTCGGCGGGATGCCGGTGCCGGTGCAGGCACCCGCGGAGATCGCGTTCGAGGAGGTGACGAACGGGTACGTGCCGTGGTCGACGTCGAGCAGCGTGGCCTGACCGGCCTCCATCAGCACGGTCTTGCCGTCGTCGAGCGCCTTGTTCAGCAGCAGGCTGGTGTCGGCGACCATCGGCTTCAGGCGGTCGGCGTACCCGAGGAGCTCGTCGAGGACCTCGCGGATCTCGACAGCGCGCCGGTTGTAGACCTTCACCAGCAGCTGGTTCTTCTGCTCCAGCGCACCGGTGACCTTCTGCTCGAGGATCTTCTCGTCGTACAGGTCCTGGACCCGGATGCCGATCCGGTTCATCTTGTCGGCGTACGTCGGACCGATGCCACGGCCCGTCGTGCCGATCCGGCGGCTGCCGAGGAACCGCTCGGTGACCTTGTCGAGGGTCCGGTTGTACGGCGGGATCAGATGCGCGCTCGCACTGACCACCAGCCGCGACGTGTCCACTCCGCGCGCCTGCAGCGCGTCGAGCTCCTCGAACAGCACGTTGAGGTCGACCACGACCCCGTTGCCGATCACCGGGGTGACACCCGGTGTGAGGATGCCGCTCGGGAGCAGGTGCAGCGCATACTTCTCGGACCCGATCACGACCGTGTGGCCGGCGTTGTTACCGCCGTTGAACTTCACCACGTAGTCGATGACCTCGCCCGTGTTGCCGAGCAGATCGGTCGCCTTGCCTTTGCCCTCATCGCCCCACTGGGCGCCGACGAGCACGATTGCGGGCATCTCAGCCCTCCTGTGCTTTGAAACGGTGAAGCCCGGAGACGTTCACCGGACATTCATCCGGCAACGCATCCAGGCTCTTGCGACCAAATCCTACCGGACCGGGGCTCACTCGTTTCGGGCTTGTCCACAACTGTCCAGCGATCGTTTCAAGTCCCTGTTTCATCAGGTGACAGGTTGCCATTTTCCGTGATCGCGTGCACACTCTTAGTCAGCGGCCCGCCGAAACTGCCGCAGGGGACGGTTCCGGCGGGCCGCTGTCTCGTTCTCCGACGAGAACAGTCTCAGGCGCTGTCTCGTCCGACGCGGTGGCCGCGTCCTGGAGAACCTCGCGCACCTCGGCGAGGTCGACCTTCGTCGGGTTGACGACGACGACGATCTCAGGACCCCTGGCGTTCACCTGCGTGCTGTTCTGCGTGCTGTTGCACGGCGCCTACGAGGCTTACCAGCGGCGGCGGCTGGGTACTCGCAGGCGAGGGGAGAACAGCATGAACAGCAGCAGCGATCGGCCCCGCGAGGTAAGCGGTGAGGCGAAGAGGGCCGCAGCCAAGGCCGGTAACCATCCCGTGGTCGAGTGGGGGGCTCGCCTCGGCTACGGCGCGAGCGGCGTCCTGCACCTGCTGCTCGCCTACCTGACCGCACAGATCGCTCTCGGCGGCAGCGGACAGCAGGAGGCGAGTCAGTCGGGTGCGCTGGCGACACTCGCCGAGGAGCCGGTGGGACAGGGCCTGCTCTGGGTGGTCGCGGCTGGGTTCACCCTGCTCGCCCTCTGGCAGCTCACCGAGCTCGTCACCCGGCACGAGGCGTCCGACAAGGCGAAGGCCGGCGGCAAGCTCGTGGTGTACAGCGTGCTCGCCTGGACGGCCTTCACGTTCGCCTCGGGCGGGAGTACGTCGAGCGACCAGCAGACCAAGGAATTCACGGTAACCCTGATGGAGGCACCGGGTGGCCGGGTGCTCGTCGGTCTGGTCGGCGTCGCCATCATCGGCATCGCCGCCTACCACGTGCACAAGGGCTGGCGGGAACGGTTCCTCGGGGACCTGCAGGAGCACCCGGGTCGGTGGGTGGTCCTCGCCGCCAGGGTCGGCTACATCGGCAAGGGCATCGCACTGGCGGCTGTGGGCGTCCTCTTCATCACGGCAGCGATCCAGCACCGGGCGGGCAAGGCTGCCGGCCTGGACGGGGGGCTCCGATCGATGCGGGACCTGCCCGCCGGCACGGTCATCCTGCTCGCCATTGCGCTCGGCCTGGCGGCGTACGGCGTGTACTCCTTCGCGCGTGCCCGCTACGCGCGCGTCTGATCCTCCACATCGCCGCGACGCAGCCAGCACCAGGCCAGCAGGACCGCGACCGAGCCGTTGAGGATGGCCACCACCACGTCGCTGAGGAAATGCATGCCCCGGTAGAGCCGTGCCGTCCCGACGAGGAACGGGATCACCAGGCACACGCCGACCACCACGCTGCGGAGCACCGGGTTCGTGATCCGCAGGGCCATCAGCCCCAGCGTGAAGTACAGCGCGGTCGCGGCACCGGTGTGCCCGCTCGGGAAGCTGGAGGTCGGCGCCGAGACGTCCAGCTTCTCGACGTCGGGGCGCTCACGGGGGATGAGGAGCTGGGTGAAGAAGAAGACAATCCCCTGCAGGCTGATCGCGATGAGCGGCACGACCGCGAACCACCACTGCTTGGTCCGCCGCCAGACCAGCACGACCACGACCAGGCACACGCCGATGATGCTGACCGTCGCGCCCGTCCACGAGAAGAAGAGCGTGACCGCGTCACCGAACGCCGCGCGTGACGACTCCAAGCTCTTGCTGACGCTGTCCTCGGAGGCGCCCAGGTCCTTCAGCGGGCCGTCGGTGAGGAGCCAGCCCATCCCGACCACGACCAGCCACCACACCACGAGAGGGGCCAGTGCGCGGACCACCAGGTCACGGCCCGCCTCCTTGGCGGTGGGTCGGGACGTGTCGTCCTGCCAGCGGGTGAGGAACGCCATCAGTCTGGACCTTTCGTCGTGCTGCCGGTGGGGGTTGGCGGCCTCCAGCCCACAAAGCCCGCGTACGAGGCTGCTGTCAGCCCGCACCCGAGCAGCACTCCCGCCGTGACGTCGGACAGGAAGTGAGCGCCCACATACAGCCTGTCGGCACACGTCACGATCACCCAGACCGCGCCGAGACCGACCAGCAACCTCCGGAGACCGGTACCCACGAGGGGCCAGATCAGCAGCACGACCACGGTGACGACGATCGCGTTGTTGGTGGCGTGACCGGAGGGAAAGGAGAACCCGGCGTGCTGGGCGAACGGGTCGTCGATCTCGGGACGGGCACGGCGTACGAGAAGCTTGAGCACACCCGCGATGGCCCAGCCGGCGGCCATCGTCGCCAGCGCCCACCAGGCCCGCGTCCGAAGGTGCTTGCCGAACCAGACGTAGAGGCTCACCGGCAGGCCCAGGACCAGGTACATCACCCAGGGCTGGCTGATCACCTGCCACGTCTCGACGAACGACCGGAACCGCGGGTGGCCGCGGGTGTAGTCGGTTGCGGCGACGATGATGTCCTCGTCGAGCGTCACCAGCGGGTGGTACTTGGTGCGGACGAGGAACGCCAGCATAGCCAGCGGGACGGCGACGACAACCGCGTAGACGACCGCCCGCGTCAGCCGGCGCCAGGGGAAGACGGCGACGGGGTCCATGACGGCATCCTTGCACTGCCGGCCGCTCCCTCGGACGTTTTACGTGCCTACTGCAGCTCCTCCGGGCTCGCGGCCAGCCATTCCTTCACCCGGCGATCGGCCTCTTCCCGCGACACGTCCTCGACCTTCGTCAGGATCGCCCAGCGATGACCGAACGGGTCGATCACGGTGCCGAAGCGGTCGCCGGTCATGAAGGTCTGCACCTCCTCCACCGGCTTCGCCCCGGCCGCGACCGCCTTCGCGTACGTCGCGTCCACGTCCGGCACGTAGTGCACCAGCGACGAGTGCACCCACTCGCCGTTCGGCGCCTGCAACCCGATCTGCGGCATCTGGTCGCTCAACTGCAGCATCGAGTTCCCGAACTTCAGCTCCGCCTGACCGACCCGCCCGTCCGGCATGTCCTGCCGGCTGATCACCTCGGCTCCGAACACCGACTGGTAGAACTCGATCGCCTTCGGGCCGTCCGGCACGGCGAGGTACGGGGTCAGCGAGTGATAACCGTCGGGGATGGGGTTTACCGTGTTCGTCGTCATGACTCTTAGTCAACGCGGCGAGCGCCGTACCGGTCTTGTAAGAAAGCGACAGCCAGTGTGAGCACCTCACCGTCCGACAGCGAGAAGGGCATCCTGCATCCGCGGGAGCAGGCCCGGCACCGGACGCTGAGCCGGCTCGCCGCCGGGCCCGAGGTCGGCCGGTTCGTCGAGTGGTACTGGATCGTCGAGTGGGACCTGGACGAGCCGTACACGGCCGAGGTGCTGCCGTTCCCGAGTGTCAACGTGACGTTCGAGCAGCCGGGCGGCGCCTTCGTGAACGGGGTCTGCACCCGCAAGTTCGAGCGCGAGCTGCGCGGGCGCGGGCGCGCGTTCGGGGTGAAGTTCTGGGCCGGTGGGTTCGGTGCGGTGACCGGTCTGGACGTGGCGTCGTTCCGCGACCAGGTGCTGCCGTTGACAACGGTGTTCCCGGACGGCGATCGGCTGGCGGACCTGATGTTCGCGGCCGATTCCGACGTACGGCGTCGTGCCGTGTTCGAGGCGTTCTTGCGCGACCACCTCGCGCCGCCCGACCCGTCGTACGAGCTGGTCCGGGAGATCGTTTCAGCGATGGCGTCGGATCGTTCGGTGGCGCGGGTGGACCAGGTCACCGAACGGTTCGACGTACCGATCCGCACGCTACAGCGGCTCTTCCGGCGGTACGTCGGCGTGGGGCCGAAGTGGGTGCTGCGACGCTATCGGCTGCACGACGGCGCGGAACTGCTCGCCCAGGGCGAAGTCGCCGAGCTCGCGGAACTGTCCGCATCCCTCGGCTACTTCGACCAGGCCCACTTCTCCAAGGAGTTCAAGCAGCAGATCGGGCTGACGCCGGCCGAGTACGCGGCACGCGCCGCGGCCGAACGCCAGATCACCTACCGCTGAACTTCACGGTCATCGCCATCGCCGTTGCCGTCACCGCCGCTCCGAGTGCGACCGCGAAGCCGTACTGCGGGCTGTGCCCGTCGACGACCCAGCCGGCGAACGCCGAGCCCAGCGCCATACCTGCTGCGCCGCCCGAGTTCACCCAGGTGAAGGCCTGGGTCAGGACCGCGGAGTCGACGGCCGACTCGGTCAGCACCGCCGACAGGGTCTGGAACGGCGCGATCGCCAAGCCGGGAAGTGCCAAGGCGAACGCCGCGGTCAGCGGGCTGTGCACCGCGAGCAAGGGCAGACAGCTCACGGCCAGCCAGACGAAGGCGATGACGAACTGCGTCTCCGGAGCGGTCCGCCAGCGCCTCGCGCCGTACAGGAGTCCGGCGAACAGGCTCACCAGGCTGGTGATGCTGTAGAGCGGTCCGGCGAGGCCCGGCGTACCTCGTGCGACTGCGAACGCCGTGACAGAGACCTGCATGCTGCCGAAGAACAGGCCGATGCCGACGTTCGTCCCGACCAAGCCGACGAATCGCTTGTGCAGCAAGCGCTGGGAACTCTCGTGCTGACCGGACCTCCTCGGCGGCGGTGCAGTGCCCCGCTGCACTGCCAGCAGGAAGCCACCGGACAGCAGGAGACTCGTCGCAAGGACGGAACCTATCGCCGGACTGCTCGACGAGCTCACGATGCCGACCAGTCCAGGGCCGACCATGAAGGCGACGCCGACGCTGAACGCTTCCAAGGCGAACGCTGTGGACAGGAGCGGCGTGTCCCGGAGGGCGTGCGACCAGCGCGCCCCGGTCTGCGCACTCAGCTGCGGCAGCGATCCACCGGCGAGGACACCGGCCACGACGAGTGACCACAGCGACGCGTGCGAGACCGTGAGGCCGATGAGCAGCGCCATCGTCGTTGCGTGCGCCAGCAGCGTGACGGGCAACATCCGGGTCTGACCGAAACGGTCGATGAGCCGGGCGACCTGCGGTCCGGCGACCGCCTCGGCGACGGCGAAGCCGCCGGTGACGCTACCGGCCGCGGCGTACGAGCCGGTCGATCCGTGGACCAGCCAGACGATGCCGAGGCCGGTCATGGCGATCCCGATCCGGGCCGGGGCCGCCGCTAGGTAGAACTTCCACGCGCCAGGAGTACGCAGTACCGCTGCGTAGGTGTTGGCAGGCGCGTCTATCCGTCCGGTGAGAGCCGGCACGGTGAGACCTTCCGCTGCCCGAAGGGGCGGGGGACCCGACCGTGGGCGTCCAGCTTCGCCGGTCTGTCCGTCCGCCTAGAACCGTCCATGTTCGGCAGGAAGCGGGGACGCTCGCCCCCTGCCGGCACTGTCAACGGGCAGAAACCTTGATGGTTCAGGTTGACCGGAACATGGTACCGCCCTCGAGCACCGGCACCGAGTCGCTGCCGTCGACCTCAGCCGCGATCGCGACGTCCTCACCAAAGCCGTACTGCGTGAGCTCGCGCCCCCCGGCGCACTCGTGCAGGAGCGCGGGCAGCTCGTCCGCGACCGCGTCGTACGCCGCCACCGCCGCTCGTGCTTCCGGGGAGAGGTTGTCGCCCTGGAGCGCGCTCAGGAACCCGCCGGCTCCCCAGAGATCCTCGACCGCAGGCCGGAGCGACCCGTCCTTCCACCGCTCTCCTGCAGCGATCGCAACAACCTTGCGGCCGGCACCGTGCTTCTTGACCCAGCCCGCGGCGGCCCGCCGGTTGCGCAACGACACCGCCAGCACTGTCGCACCGCTGTCACTGAGCAGCTTGGCGATCGTCGAACCGTTCGGCGACGGCAGCACGAGCTTGGTGATTCCGGTCACTCGCCTGATCGACACCGGCGACAGACTGACGTCGTCGGGGCCTGCCTCGGAACGGCCGACGGCCAGCTTCGCGTCGTACTGCTCGGCGTACGTGACAGCCGTCTCGTCTCGCCATCGGTAGGGG
Organism: Kribbella soli; assembly: GCF_004331345.1. Classification (GTDB taxonomy): domain Bacteria; phylum Actinomycetota; class Actinomycetes; order Propionibacteriales; family Kribbellaceae; genus Kribbella; species Kribbella soli. The sequence continues at coordinate 1,787,363 of NZ_SJJZ01000001.1, forward strand.
TACACGTCGATCCCGAGGTCGGCCGCGACGGTCACCGCCGTCGTGAACGACAGCACGTCGACGACCGCGACGATGTCGCCGGCAACGACCCCGGCGCCCACCGGCCCCCACTCGAACCCGATGCCGAATCCGTCCTGCGCGTAAGGGCTGGTCACCCGGCAGATCATTCCGCCGGGCACCCAACCCCACAAGCAGGTTTCAGCTCAGAGCATCCGCCGCAGCCGGCGACGAGTCCCGCAGGAACGTGACACAGCGCTCGGCCTCGTCCTTCTCGTCGATGAGCGCCGCGGCCTTCCCGAGCGCCGCCAGCGCGCGCAGGAATCCACGGTTCGGCTCGTGCTCCCACGGCACCGGCCCGTGACCCTTCCACCCGTTCCGGCGGAGCAGGTCCAGGGCCCGGTGGTAGCCGGTGCGCGCGTAGGCGTACCCCTCGATCGTGCGCCCGCCCGCGAGCGCCCCCTCGGCGAGCACCGCCCAGGCCAGCGACGACGTCGGATACTTGGCCGCGACGTCCGCCGGAGCGGCCCCGTCGGCGAGTTCCGCCGCGGCCGGGTCGACCGGTAGTAGTGTCTCGGGTGGACCGGACAGCAGATTGTTCAATTCCATAAGCACATCTTCGCCGATCACGCAGCCGTACCGGCACGTGACCGTCTGGCGAAATCCGTTGACCGTTCACCCAGCGGCCACGGATGCTTGAGACCCTGCATCAACCGCCGTGGTTCCCAGCTACGGCCGGAAGGAGGCACCGGATGAGCGTCATAGTCCTGAACGCGTCGTACGAACCGCTGCACACCGTCTCGATCCAGCACGCCATCCGGATGCTGGTGCGGGAGGTCGCAGTGGTGGAAGAGTCGCACGGAGAGCGGACTATCGGCCCGTTTCCGGTCCCCCGAGTCCTCCGCCTGGTCCGGTACGTCGTGACGCACTGGCGCTACGCGGCCGGCCGGATGAAGTACAGCAAGCACGGCGTCCTGCGGCGGGACAAGTTCCGGTGCGCGTACTGCGGTCTCGAGAACGCCGACACCATGGACCACGTCCAACCCAGGTCCAGGGGCGGCCGCACCGAGTGGCTGAACGCCGTGGCCGCCCATGCCTCCTGCAACGAGCGGAAAGGCAACCGCACCCCGTCCGAGGCCGGCATGCCCCTCCTCTGGCAACCCTGGGTACCAACCCGCGCAGAGCTCGTCATAGACACATGACGGGCCTTTTTTATGCCCGCTTCCAGGCATCGGCTGCCCTCCGGACGCACCCTCGAGGTCACCACTGTCGCTGACCGCCCGGACCTCGCCCACGCCGATATCGACGTGGGCGACTGGCCGGCCTTCATGCGCCACAACCGCGTCTCCGAGGCCTACTTCGCCCAGACGGTCGAGACGTTCGCCGAGACCTGCCTGATCGCCACCTCCGACGGCAAGCCGGTCGGCGACGCCCACGCCGTCCAACTCTCCGGCGGCAACTTCCCCGCCGGAGGCTGGGAACAGTCGGTCGTCCGGGCGTTCACCGACGCCCGTCGCGGCGTCCAGCCCGACACCGCCTGCGCCCTGAACATCAGCGTCGCCCGGGATTTCCAGGGCGAGGGCGTCGCCGCCCTCCTCCTCGCCGCGCTCCGCGAGGCAGCCGCAGACCTTGGCCTCGACGCCCTCGATGCGCCCGTACGCCCGACGCACAAGCAGCTCGAGCCTTTGGTCGCGATGGACGACTACGCCTCCCGTACCCGCCCCGACGGTCTCCCCTTCGACCCGTGGCTGCGCACCCACGTTCGCGGCGGCGGCCGGATCGTCGGCGTCGCACCGGCATCGTGGGTGATTGCGGGATCCCTTGCCGAATGGCGTGCGTGGACCGGGCTTCCGTTCGGCCACAGCGGTCCCGTCGAGGTCCCAGGTGCGCTCGTGCCGGTGGATTGTGACGTCGTCGCCGATCGCGCGGTGTACGTCGAGCCGAACGTCTGGGTGCGGCACGAGTTCTCCACAGATTGAAAGTCGTGGGTCCGGACCGGGTCGGATCGCGGCACGTTCTTGGGCATGAATCCTCAACTTGCCGTGATGGCGTCGATCCGGGGTGGCGTGTTCACCCGGGCCGACGCACGCGCCTCTGGCTACCACGACGCTGACATCGACTCCCTGCTGCACTCCGGCTCCTGGCGACGGATCCGGCGCGGGACCTATGCCGCTCACCGTTCACTCATGCTCGTCACCGACGAGGTCCTCTACCTGCGCCGGATCTACGACGTCCTGCGCGCGAGCGGACCCGGCGTGTTCGCCAGCCATCAGTCGGCGGCGGCCCTGCACGCCTTGCCGGTCTGGGGTCTCGACCTGACCCGCGTCCACGTGACCGCCGCGGACGGTCGCTCCGGCCGGCTACGCGGCGTCCACCGGCACATCCGCGACCCAGTGGGGCCCGGCCTCCAACTGTGGAACAGGCTGCGCATGGCCTCTCCCGCCAGGGCGATCGCCGAGGTGGCCGCGACCGCACCACCCGCGCCGGCAGTCGTGCTCGCCGACGCCGCGATGTACGCCGGACTCGTCGACCGGCGCACGTTGAACCATGCGGTCACGCTGCTCGACCACGGCACCAAGCGAGCCTCCAGGGTGCTGGACCAACTCACCGGATCGGCCTCGATCGCCGAGTCCCGCCTGCGGTTCATCCTCGCCGGCGCCGGCCTCCCCGCACCCAGCCCGTCACCACCACCGGACTCCGAACCAGCCGATCCCGACGTCTCCGCAGCCGAAGGACTGTGGTTCCCCGACGAGCGCACGGTCGTCGAGTTCGAACCGCGTTTTCCCTTCTGGTGCGAGGAATTCGAGCCTTCCGTCGAGGAGCCGATCCCCGAGCCGGCCGCCGCCGACCCCGACGGGCCGCAACCCGTCGAGCACTGCTGGATCTCCTGGACCGACCTCGCCGACCCACCGACCGTGGCCGACCGCATCCGAACCACGTTCACCCGAGCCGCCCGGCGTACGGGAATCCGCCACTTCGACCTAGCCCGGATGTGACAGAAGGGCCCACCGCCGGTGGCGGTGAGCCCTTCGCAGACCCTCTACAGGAGGACCAGATGATGTCAGGCGTTCAGCGACGTACCCGTCGAGCGAAGGTCCTCGCACGCCTCGGCGACGCGCTTCGCCATACCTTCCTCGGCCGCCTTGCCCCACGCGCGCGGGTCGTAGGCCTTCTTGTTGCCGACCTCGCCGTCGACCTTCAGTACGCCGTCGTAGTTGGCGAACATGTGCCCCGCCGCCGGCCGGGTGAACGCGTACTGCGTGTCGGTGTCGACGTTCATCTTGATGACGCCGTTGTCGACCGCCGCCCGGATCTCCTCGAGCGTCGAGCCGGAGCCGCCGTGGAACACCAGATCGAACGGGCGCTCCTTGCCGACCTTGGCGCCGACCGCGTCCTGGATCTCCGCCAGGATCTCCGGCCGCAGCTTGACCGCGCCCGGCTTGTAGACGCCGTGCACGTTGCCGAAGGTCAGCGCGGTCAGGTAGCGGCCGTTGTCACCGGTGCCGAGCGCCTCGACCGTGGCCAGGCCGTCCTCGACGGTGGTGTAGAGCTTCTCGTTGATCTCGTTGGCGACGCCGTCCTCCTCGCCACCGACGACGCCGACCTCGATCTCCAGGACGATCTTCGCCGCGGCCGCCTGGGCCAGCAGCTCCTTGGCGATCTCCAGGTTCTCGGTCAGCGGCACCGCGGATCCGTCCCACATGTGCGACTGGAACAGCGGGTTCTCGCCCCGGGCGACGCGCTCGGCGGAGATCGCCAGCAGCGGCCGGACGAAGCCGTCGAGCTTGTCCTTCGGGCAGTGATCGGTGTGCAGCGCGATGTTCACCGGGTAGTTCTTGGCGACCTCGTGCGCGTAGGCGGCCAGGGCGACCGAGCCGGACACCATGTTCTTCACGGTGGAACCGGACAGGTAGTCGGCACCGCCGGTGGAGACCTGGACGATGCCGTCCGAGCCCGCCTCGGCGAAACCGCGGATCGCGGCGATCAGCGTCTGCGAGGAGCTGACGTTGATGGCCGGGTAGGCGAAGCGGTTCTGCTTGGCCTTGTCCAGCATCTCGGCGTAGACCTCAGGGGTTGCAATAGGCATGTCTCGCGGTACTCCTCACAACACAGTTCTTGTGGGTTCGGCTCCAGTATTGCTGCCGGGCACTTCGTCGGATCCGGCGGCCCACCTGCCGAACCGGCCCGGTGGCCGGGGAGCAATCGACAGGGATGTAGACCAGTTGATGAACAGGACAGGTCCAGTTCGTTGCGGCCCGATGACGACCGCGGGTCGAGCTCAGGCCGACCCGGTGCGCGGGCCGCGGGGGGTCAGGGCCATGTGCAGCCGGTAGCGGTCGGCGCGGTAGGCCGACCAGGACAGCTCGACGACCTTGCGGCCGGCGAAGGTGGTGCGCTCGAGGACCAGCAGGGGTGCCCGCCGGGCCACGCCGAGCACCCGGGCGACATGACCGTCGGCGTTGTCCGCCCGGACGGTCTGCTCACCGGAGGTGACGACGACGTCGTACTCACTGGCAAAGACGTCGTAGAGAGTGCCGAGCTCGCGGCCGAGCAGGCCGGGGAAGAGCGCGGACGGGTAGTAGCCGACCTCGTAGGCCATCGGCGACGCATCGGCCGTGCGGAGCCGCTCGACCCGGATCACCTTGGTGCCCTTCGCGACCCGCAGGCCCTTCGAGGTCTCGTCGGAGGCCTCGATCTCGCTGGCCGACAGCACCACGGTCCCGGGCTCCAGCCCACGGGCCCGCATCTCCCGGGAGAACGAGGTGAGGTGCAGCTGCGAGTCGACCTGCGGACCGGTGACGAAGGTCCCCTTGCCGTGCACCCGTTCCAGGGCGCCGGACTCGACCAGGTCGCTGATCGCCTGCCGGACGGTCACCCGGGAGACGTTCAGCTTGTCCACCAGGGCACGTTCGGAGGGGATCGGGTCCCCGGGATGCAGCTCGACGTCGATCAGCCGTTCCAGCACCGATCGGACCTGGGCCCGCTTCGTCGCCACCATGGAATCTCGATCCTCCAGACCTGGGCGGGTCTCGGGGGTGCCCCGGGACGCCGCTCACTGCTATCGTGCGCAGCATACCTGTTAAGACCAGATAGGACCAGTGATCGTAGTGGTGTCTGTCCCCGCCCAAGAGACCCGGATGGCGGCCGAGATCGCCGAGCAGCCGGCCGCGCTCGCCGCGACCTTCGAGCATGTTCTGCCGCTGCGGCACGACATCACCCGGCTGGCCGCCGGGCGCCGGAACGTGATCTTCGTGGCGCGCGGATCGTCCGACAACGCGGGGGTCTACGGCCGCTACCTGACCGAGATCCACGCGGGTCGGCAGGCGTCACTGGCCGCTCCTTCGGTAGCCACGTTGTACGGCGCGAACCTGGACCTCTCGAACTCGCTGGTGGTCGCGGTCAGCCAGTCCGGCGCGACCCAGGAGATCGTCGACACGGCCGAGTGGGCGAAGCGGAACGGCGCGGCGATCGTCGGCATCACGAACGACGGCAACAGCCCGCTGGCCTCGACGGCCGACGTCGCCCTGATCACGCAGGCGGGCCAGGAGCTCGCCGTACCGGCCACGAAGACGTACACGACGCAGCTGGCCGCGATCACGGTCGCCGTGGACGCGCTCGCGCCGCGGCCGGGGACGCTCGACGCCGACATCGCGCGGGTCCCGGACGCCGCGACCAAGATGCTGTCCGGGTCGGTCGAGGCGGCCGCCGACCTGCTGGCGGCGGCGCACGACGTGCTCGCGAGCGGTCGCGGACTGACGTTCGGCACGACGCTCGAGGTCGCACTGAAGCTCGAGGAGACCTGCCTGCAGCCGGTCCGCGGACTCTCGTACGCCGACCTGAAGCACGGCCCGATCGCGGTCGTCGACTCCGACCTGGTGACGATCCTGGTCGCGGCGGGCGAGGGTCCCGCGCTGCCCGGTATGACGGAGCTGGCCGGCATCGTCCGCGAGAAGGGCAGCAAGATCCTCGGCATCGGCGGCGACCCTACGTTCGCCTCCCGCTGCGACGTGAACCTGGCCGGTCCCGACCTCCCTGAAACGCTGGCGCCGCTCGCGCTGGTCATCCCGGCCCAACGCGCCATCGAGCTCCTGGCCCGCAAGCTCGGCCTCGACCCCGACGCCCCCCGCGGCCTCCGCAAGGTGACGCAAACCGACTGAACAAAGTGCTCACTCGGTGAGCACTTTGGGTGGAATCGTGGTGGTCATCAACCGGGGCAACACCTGAGAGAGGACCACCACGATGTTGCGAGGGCTTGCGACTGTCAGCTTCTACGCGGGCGACGTGAAGGCGGCGCGGCGCTGGTACGAGGAGTTGCTGGGGATCGAGGCGTACTACGCCGTGCCGTCCGCGGAGGAGCCGGCGTACGTCGAGTTCCGGTTCGGGGACTTCCAGTGCGAGCTGGGAATCATCGATGCCAAGTACGCGACCCACCAGGTCGGGCCGGTGGCGGCCGGGGCGATCGTCAACTGGCACGTCGACGACCTGGAGGGCACGCTCGCGCGGCTGCTCGAGCTCGGGGCGACGCTCAACGAGGGAATCGTTGAGCGAGGCAACAACACGGGCTTCCGCACCGCGTCGGTCGTCGACCCGTTCGGCAACCTCATCGGCATCATGAACAACCCGCACTACCTGCAGATTCTCGAAGAACTGAAGGCCTGACGGCGCGGGACGTTCAGAAGTCGATGCGCATGACCGCGCGGCGTTTGCCCGGCCGGCTCACCTCGACGAACCCGGCGTCGGCGAACGTGCCGAGAGTGCCGACCGATCCGCCGTCGACGAAGTCCGGGTAGCCCTCCACGGCGCGGGCACCGCGTTCACGGGCGAAGTCGGCGGCGGCTTGGGCGAGGGCGCGACTGATACCGCGGCGCCGGTAGCCGACGCGGGTGACGAAGCAGGTCACGGCCCACACCGTCGTGTCGGCCTTGTCCTCGTTGCGGTCCATCCAGGGGACGCGGTTGTCGCGGCGCAGCCTCGCGTGGTCGGCGCGCGACGCGACGGCGCACCAGCCGACGGGCTCGCCGTCGAGGTACGCGATCAGGCCGCTCGTGGTCTTGGCCTTCGGGTTGCCGCAGGCGGTCTGGTCGCGAAGCCGGGCGGCGAGTTCTTCGGGGCCTTCCGAGTCCCAGCTTTCCTTGGGCAGCATCCGGAAGCGTTGGCACGAGCAGCGCGAGGTGTCTCCTCTGGTACCGAAAACCGCCTTGAGGTCCTCGGCGGTCGCCTGGTTCGCCGGGACGATCGTGAGCTGTTCCGGGGCGATCGGTTCGCGGGAGCCTGAAGAACGAGGAACGGGCGTCCGCGGAGGTGCGGGGCGTGTCTCCCGCTCGGGCAGGGCGTCCAGCATGAGCCGGACGTCGACGGTGTCGCCTGCATCCAGTCCGTGCGGCTTGCGTACTGCGTCCTTCAGCGGGAGCACGTAGCTGCCGTCCTTCGGCCACAGCGAGGTCTTCCACTCGGTGCTGCCGATCCGGGCGCGAATCGGCAGCATTCCCCAGCCGTAGCTGGCAGCCGAGGCCACGGCCCGCAGCGCGTCGCCCTCCTCGTCGGGCACAGAGACGAAGTAGTACGGCGCCGGACCGCGCCACTCGATGACCTCGCCGCTGAAGGACTGCTCCATAGGTCAGATGCTAGGCCCGGTTCCGGACAGACCACTTCCGGATTCGGCGCCGAATTCTGGTCAATCAGAAGTTGCCGCGATGGGTGAGGGCGGTGGTGATCTGAGTCGCCGCTTGTCGAAGGTGCGGGAGGACCTCTTCGCAGAGGGACGTCGACGTCGAGCGGGAGGCGTGGGCCGAGACGTTGAGGGCAGCGATGATGCGACCACGGGAGTTGTGGATGGGCGCGGCGATGGAGCGGAGGCCGAGTTCGAGTTCCTGGTCGACGAGGGCGTAGCCGTCGGCGCGGGCCTGGGTGATGCTGGCGCGGAGGTCGTCCGGGGCCGTGATCGTGCGATCCGTGAGCGGGTCGGCCTGCAGGGTTTCGAGGTACGCCGTGAGGTCCTCGTCGGGCAAGGCGGAGAGGAGGACCCGGCCCATCGAGGTCGGGTACGCCGGCAGCCGGGCGCCGACCCCGAGGGCGACGGTCATGATCCGGCTGGTCGGCACGCGGGCGACGTACACGATGTCCGGGAGGTCGAGGGTCGCGATCGAGCAGGACTCGCGGGTCTTGGCGCTCAACTCCTCCATGAACGGGCCCGCGAGTTCGCCGAGGTCCAGGGAGGAGAGGTAGGCCCAGCCAAGAGCGAGGACGCGCGGAGTGAGGGAGAAGCGGCGGTTGTCGCTGCGTACGTAGCCGAGCTCCTCCAGCGTGAGCAGGATCCGGCGCGCAGTCGCGGGAGTGATGCCGACCGCACGGGCCACCTCACTGAGGGTCAGCGACGGCGCCTCGGTGGAGAACGCGCGGATCACCGCGAGGCCTCGCTCAAGACCCTGCAGAAACGTGCCTGTAGACGCGTCACCCGGCATCGGCTAGCCTGCTTTTCGTTGAAAGAAGAACTATTCGCTGAGCGAAATCCTAGCGGAGCTGCCGATGCCACGTCCAGCCGAGCCAACTGAAGCGCCGTCCGGCGCTGGGTTCGTGCACACGTTCCTGCCCGGGCGGGTGGTGTTCGGGGCCGGCACGCTCGACCGGGTCGCGACCGAGGTCGAAGCGCTCGGGGTACGGCGGGCGCTCGTGGTGGCGACGAACTCCGCGCGGGCAGCGGCCGACGTGGTCGCGGCGCAACTGGGTGACTTGTTCGCGGGCCGGATCGACGGTGTCGCGCAACACGTTCCCACCGAGGTCGCGGAGGGCGCGCGGGCGAAGGCACGCGAGGCCGGAGCTGACGCGGCCGTCGCCATCGGTGGCGGCTCGGCGATCGGGCTGGCCAAGGCAATCGCCCTCACCACCGAACGGGTGGTGATTCTTGCTGTGCCCACGACGTATGCAGGGTCTGAGATGACGCCGGTGTGGGGTGAGACGACAACTGGTCGCAAGAGCACCGGGACTGATCTGCGCGTACTGCCTCGGGTGGTTGTTTACGACCCGTTGTTGAGCCGCGGGTTGCCGTTGAAGGTGACGGCGGCGAGTGTGGCGAATGCGATCGCGCATTGCGTGGAGGCGGTCTGGACACCGAAGGCCGATCCGATCACCGAACTGACCGCGACAGAAGGACTGCGGTCGTTGAGCAGCGGATTGCGGGACGTGTTGCTCGCTCCCGACGATTTAGAGGCTCGAAGCAACCTTCTGTACGGCGCCTGCTTGGCAGGTTCAGCTTTGGCGACGGCCGGGACCGGCTTGCATCACAAGCTGTGCCACCTGCTGGGCGGCACCTACAACCTGCCGCACGCAGAGACCCACGCAGTGGTACTTCCTCAGGTTGCCCGCGTCAACGCTTCCTCAGTTCCACAAGCGAAAACGCGATTGGAAGCCGCCTTGGGCACAACAGACCTGGCAGGTGGATTGTTCGACCTGTTCCAGGCAGCGGGGGTGCCGACAAGTTTGCGGGAGCTGGGCATGACCGAGGCGCAGGTCGCGGAAGCCGCCGCGGCGTTCAAGCCGACGGACAACCCGATCCCGGTGACGGAGGACCTGGTGCGGGACATCCTGACCCGCGCCTGGTCCGGTACGCGACCTTGATGAGCGAGGAGACCGGATGGACCTGCAAGGAGATGATCTGACCGCAGCCGTGGTGGCCAGCTTCGGGGACAGCCCGAGCGACCGCTACCGGGAGGTGATGAGCGCCCTCGTGCGCCACCTGCACGCGTTCGCACGCGAGGTGGACCTCACCGAGGACGAGTACTTCACCGCGATCGACTTCCTGACCCGGACCGGTCAGATCTCGACCGGCACGCGACAGGAGTTCGTCCTGCTGGCCGACGTACTCGGGCTGTCGATGCTCACGGTCGGGCTGGGGAACCGGACGCCGCCCGGGGCCACGCAGTCCACTGTGTTCGGCCCGTTCTTCGTCGAGGGATCGCCCGAGGTACAGCTCGGTGGCGACATCTCGAACGGCGCTCCTGGACAGCCGTGCCTGGTGAGCGGGCGTGTCCTCAACACCAAGGGCGAACCGATCCCGCAGGCGCTCGTGGAGACCTGGCAGGCCGACGAGGACGGGTTCTACGACGTACAGAAGGAGCTCGACGGTCCACAGAACCGCGCCCATCTGACAACCGATGCCGACGGCAACTACCGGTTCTGGGCGGTCAGGCCGGTCGCCTATCCGATCCCCGATGACGGCCCGGTCGGCGAACTGCTCCGCGCAGGCGGTCGCGGCCCGATGCGCCCGGCGCACATCCACTTCATGGTCACGGCCCCTGGGTACAGCCGCCTGATCACGCATGTCTTCGCAGCGGGCGACGAATACCTCGACACCGACGCGGTGTTCGGCGTCAAGCATTCGCTCATCGCCGACTTCGCCGAACACCCGGCCGGCACCGAGGCGCCAGACGGCAGTACGCCGGAGCAGCCCTACTACACCGTCGACTACGACCTGGTGCTCGCCACCACCGAGGAGGCTCAGCAATGATCACCACAGACGTCCTCATCGTCGGTAGTGGCCCGGCCGGCGGTGCGGCCTCCCTCTTCCTGTCCACGTACGGCGTCGACAACATCGTCCTCACTCGGTACGGCTGGACCGCCAACACGCCCCGTGCACACATCACCAACCAACGCACAATCGAGTTGATGCGCGACGTCGGCATCGAGGACCAGGTCGTCGACAAGGGCACCGCCCACGACCTGATGGGCCAGACCGCGTTCTGCACCAGCCTGGCCGGCGAGGAGATCGGCCGGATCCGCACCTGGGGCACGCATCCACGCCGCCTGGCCGACTACACGGAGGCCAGTCCCTGCCTGCCCATGGATCTCCCCCAGACGCTCTTCGAGCCGATCCTGGTCAGCACAGCCGCCAGCCGCGGCGCGCGGCTCCGGTTCAACACCGAGTACCTGTCCCTGGAGCAGGACGACGACGGCGTCACCGCCACGGTGCGGGACCGGTTGAGCGACACGACGTACCAGATCCGCGCCAAGTACCTGATCGGTGCGGACGGCGGGCGGAGCAAGGTTGCCCAGGACATCGACCTGCCGATGGCCGGTGCGATGGACATCGAGGGCTCGATGAACATCGTGTTCGAGGCCGACCTGAGCCGGTACGTCGCGCATCGCCCGAGCGTTCTGTACTGGGTCCTCCAGCCCGGCGCGCAGATCGGCGGGATCGGCGCAGGCCTCGTCCGCATGGTCCGCCCGTGGAACGAGTGGCTGATCGTCTGGGGCTACGACATCAACCAGCCCGCCCCGGTGGTCGACGAGGCGATGGCGACCGAGATCGTCCACAACCTGGTCGGCGACGACACGATCGACGTGAAGCTGAAGGGTACGTCGGTCTGGAGCGTCAACCACATGTACGCCGAGAAGATCTCGAAGGGCCGCGTGTTCTGTATGGGTGACGCGATCCACCGGCATCCGCCGAGCAACGGTCTCGGCTCGAACACCTCGATCCAGGACGCGTACAACCTGGCCTGGAAACTCGCGCTGGTCCTCAAGGGCCAGGCCGCGCCCGAACTGCTGCAGAGCTACGACGCCGAGCGCGCCCCGATCGCGCGGCAGATCGTTGACCGCGCCAACAAGAGCCGCAACCAGTTCGGCCAGATCTTCCGGGCGCTCGGCATGACACCGGACGCTCCCGCCGGACGAACGATCGAGTCACGCAAGGACGACACCCCGGAGGGCGCAGCGCAGCGCGAGGAGCTGCGGAAGGCAATCGAGCTGAAGGACTACGAGTTCAACGCGCACGGTGTCGAGCTGGGGCAGCGCTACCGGTCGTCCGCCGTGGTCGACGACGGTACGCCCGAGCCGCCGTACGAGCGGGACCACGAGCTGTACTACCACCCGACAACCTGGCCCGGCGCCCGGATCCCGCACTGCTGGCTGACGCGCGGATCGGACACCCTCAGCACGCTGGACGTGGTCGGGAAGGGCCGCTTCACCCTGCTCACCGGCATCGGCGGCGACGCATGGGTGAAGGCGGCACAATCCGTGTCCGAGCAGCTCGGCGTACCGATCGAGCCGTTCGTGATCGGGCCGGGTCGTGAGCTGGACGACCTGTACGGCGACTGGGCGCGGGTGCGCGAGATCCCGGACGAGGGCTGTCTGCTCGTCCGGCCGGACGCGCACATCGCGTACCGCGCGTTCGACCAGCCCGACGATCCGACGGAAGCGCTCCGTCAGGCGATCGGTGCGGTGTTAGGCCGCTGACGAGGCGGCGGCCTCGCGGAGGATGCGGTCGAGGATCGCTGAGATCTCCGCGGTCTCGGCGTCCAGCAAGGTGATCAGCGCGACCCGCGAGGTCTCCGACCGCGCCTCCAGAGCTGCCGCGCTCAACGCACGCACCGTGCCCAGCTCGTGTATCAGTTCGTCCCACAGAGTGTTCATCAGCAAACCCCCATGTGTCCCGTCACCAACCCAGCGCGACGAGAAGCCTCACTTCTGTCTTACCGAGAACAACGGGCGCAAGCGGAGGAAGGTTACGGACTTGTCAACAATTCCCAGCTGTGGGCGGGGACGGGCGGGGTGTCTGCGAGCGGGAAACGCTGCTCCTGGTCCGAGATGTTCAGCAGCAGGAGGACCGATTGCTCGCCGTGGGTGCTGCGCAGCGCGAGCGACTCGTTGGTGAGATGCTCGACGGTCGTCCGCGCCCGGGTCAGCCACGGATGCCGCCGCCGTACGCCGATGAGTTCCTGGTGCAAGCGGTACGTCGGCAGGCCGTACGGCGCCAACTCGTTGGGCGACCCCGGGAACGCCGGCCGGATGGCGTCGTCCCCGCCGGCGCGGTCCTCCTTGAGACCCCGGAACGCCTGCTCGTCGCCGGAGTAGACGCTCGGTACGCCGGCGACCGTGAACAGGATCGCCAGCGCGTGGCCGAGGTGGCGTTCGTCCTCGAGCCGGGTCGCGAGGCGGGTCACGTCGTGGTTGCCGACGAACGTCTGCGGGACGAACGTGTCGAGCAGCGCGTTGTGCCGGCCGAGCGCGTACGAGAGCTCGTAGAAGTTGTGATCGTTGAGCGAACTCCAGATCGCCTTCCAGAGCTCGTACTGCGTGACGGAGTCGAGCCCGCTCTTCTCGACGTACGCGGCGTAGTCGCCGTGGATGACCTCACCGAAGTACCAGGTGTCGCGGTCCCGCGGCAGCACCTGGCGCCAGAACTCAGGCGGTACGGCGTACGCGACGTCCAGGCGCCACGCGTCGACACCGCGGTCGATCCAGAATCGCAGGACATCGCCGACGTACTGCGCGACGTCGGGGTTGCTGTGGTCGAGGGCGACGAGCTGCTCGTGACCCTCGAACGTGGCGAGGCCATCGGGTGTGCGCCGGAACCAGTCCGGATGGGCGAACGAGCTGGCGACGTGGTTGAAGACGCCGTCGAGCGCGACCCGGAGGCCGCGGGCGTGGGCCTCGGCGATCAGGTGGTCGAAGTCGGCCTCGTCACCCAGGCGCGGGTCGATCCGGAAGTGGTCGACGGTGTCGTAGCCGTGGGTTTCGGAGGCGAAGACGGGTCCGAGGAGGAGCCCGTTGCAGCCCAGGTCGATCGCGTAGTCGAGCCAGTTCTCCAGCTGCGGCAGGCGATGCACGACCGTCTGCTGAGCCGTCGGTTCGGCCGCGGTGAAGCCGAGCGGATAGATCTGCCACCAGATCGCGTGATCAGGCCACATATCGCCTCCTCAGAACCAGAGTAGGAAGTATCGCGATCAGGCATCCGATCACGGTGTCGATCAGGCGGTACCCGATCGTCGAGAGGCCCGGCGTACGGCCGAGGTCCATCAGGAGGACGACGAGCGGGGTCATGACAGTCGCGTAGGCCGCGTAGTTACGTTCCTTCAGCAGCGGTCGCAGCCCGGCGAGCACGCTGACCACCGCCACGATCGCCCACGACGGCGGCACCCAGAGTACGAGGGCGCCCCCGACGAGTACACCGGCGCAGGTGCCGAGACAGCGTTGTGTTGCCCGAAGCAACGATCCGCCGCGGCGCCGGACCACGATCACCACCGCGAGCGCGATCCAGTACGCCTTCTCCTGATGCCACCACACGCCGATCACCTCGGCCACCGCGAGCGCGGGCACCAGGCATACGGCGTACCGCCATCCCTCGAACCGATGCAGACTCCCCCACCAACGTCGCCACAGCTGTCCGTACGTCGGCACGCCGCCGGCCGGGGCACCCGGTGCCGAGAACGCAGCAGCCGCGAGCCCCAGCAGAATCGCCCACGCGACCCCGACCGCAAACCACCGAGCAACCTCCCAAGCGGCCCCGCCCAACCCGGTCGCCATCACCAGAAACGTGATGAACCGCGCCGTCGCGTCAGCCGTCCACCGACTGAATCCACCAACGACCGCCGCACCCGCAGCCAGCACCACCACCCCAACTGCGCCCACCCACCCCCGACCCCCCAACCACACCCCAACCAACGCGGCCGCCGTCACCACCACCCCCACGCGACTTTGTGCACGGGCCAACCACAAAGCGCGACTTTGAGCACCGACCAACCACGAAAACGGTCTGCGAATGGTTGGTGGGTGCACAAAGTTGGTGGCCAGGGCGCCGAGGGCGGCGAAGGAGGCGTGGGTCAGGTGGCCGGTGGTCACGCCGTACGTGATCGGGCCGGCCATCGCGAGGGCCGCGGTGACCAGCTGGGCCGGGACCACAGGTGTATCCCGGGACCAGTGGGCGACGTGGATGCTCATAGTAAGCTGACCTTAGCATTCTCAAGCGTCAGCGAGCTTAGGATAGTTAATGGAAGCTTATGAAACGGCTGTTGCGCTACGGCGGGCCAGCACGCGGTTGGCGTTGCGGCTGCGGGCCGAGCGGGTCGGGGACGGGCTGGGGAGCACAGGGGTCGCGGTGCTCGGGCAGTTGCATCGGCGTGGGGCACTGACGGCGAGCGAGATCGCCGCGGCCGAGCGCGTGCAGCCGCAGTCGTTGACGCGGGTGCTGGCGAGCCTCGAGGAGCAGCAGTTGATCTCGCGGCAGCAGGACACGCACGACCGGCGCCGGCACACGATCGAGCTGACCGATCGCGGGCGGCAGTTGCTCAAGGACCACATGAAGAGCTCGGATGACTGGCTCGCCGAAGCGATCGAAGAGCGCCTCAATCCCACCGAGCGCGCAGTACTCCAACTGGCGGCCGGGATCCTCGATCAGCTGCTCGACGGCTGACCGAACGTGTGCCGGCGGATCCAGGCGTGCATCGCGATCGCGGCCGCCGCGCTGGCGTTGATCGAGCGGGTCGAGCCGAACTGAGCGATGGAGAGCACGGACGTGCAGATCTGGTGCGCGTCGTCGGTGAGCCCAGGCCCCTCCTGACCGAAGAGCAGGACGCACTCCCGGGGCAGGTCGTAGGTCTCGAGCGGCACCGCGCCCGGCAGATTGTCGATGCCGATCACGGCCAGTGAACGCTCGGCGGCGTACGTCGCGAGGTCGGACAGCGCCGGCTGGTGGCGGACGTGCTGGTAGCGGTCGGTGACCATCGCGCCGCGGCGGTTCCACTTCCGGTTGCCGACGATGTGGACCTCCGACGCGAGGAACGCGTTCGCGGTCCGGACGACCGAGCCGATGTTCAGGTCGTGCTGCCAGTTCTCGATCGCGACGTGGAACGGGTTCCGCTGCCGGTCGAGGTCCTCGACGATCGCCTCGAGCTTCCAGTACCGGTACTTGTCCACGACATTGCGCCGATCCCCGGCCTCGAGCAGCTCCGGGTCCAGCCGCGGATCGTCCGGCCAGTCGCCCTCCCAGGGGCCGACGCCGATCTCGCTCGGGCCCACCATGTCCGCTCCCCGTACGTCGCTGATCAGCTCATGCACAGGTTGGGACGCTACCCTGTCCGCGTGCTTCCTCTTGTCGCGATGCTGATGCCGAACTGGATGGACCCGGAGTACCTCCTGCACTGGATGGGTAACTGGGCCCTCTGGGGCACGCTGCTGGTGGTGTTCATCGAGTGCGGGGTGCTGTTCCCGATCCTGCCCGGTGACTCGCTGCTGTTCGCCGTCGGCCTCTTCATCGCGCAAGGCTCCATCGACGTACCGCTCTGGCTGGCCTGTGTGCTGCTGACGATCGCCGCGTTCCTCGGCAACGTCTCCGGCTACTACATCGGCCGAGCCCTGGGTACGTCGTTGTTCCGCAATCCGAACGCCCGGTTCCTGAAACCGAAGTACATCGAGCAAACGCATGAGTTCTTCGAGCGTTACGGTCCGCGGGCCCTGGTGATGGCGCGCTTCGTGCCGATCGTCCGGACGTTCATCACGATCGTGGCCGGCGCCGGGAAGATGGACCCGAAGAAGTTCTTCCTCTGGACCGGGGTCGGCGCGGTGATCTGGGCACCGGGCATTACGCTGCTCGGCCACGCGCTCGGCAACGTCGAGTTCATCCACAAGAACCTCGAGGCCGCGCTGATCCTGCTGGTGCTGATCTCGCTGATCCCGATGGTGGTCGAGTATCTCCTGGCCCGCCGCCGCAACCGCAACAACAAGTCCGGCGACGCCCCGAAGCACGCCGCGCCCAAGCACCCGGTGAGCAACGGTCAGTGACCGAAAGGAAAGTGCGGCTCCGACCAAACCCAGTCGGTGCTGAGTAGCGACAGGTCGGCGGCCGCGACCGGTCCGGTCGGCAGCGGACCGACCACCTGACCGGAACCGAGTGAACAAGCCACCCGGATCCGGTCTGCCGCCTGGTACCAGACCAGCGCCCCCCGTGGCGCCGCCCCTTCACGGAGCAGGGCGTGGTGGTCGAGCCACCGAACCGCGTCGGCCGCGTCGTGCCAGCCGCTGTCGTGCGCATACCCGAAAGCCATCCGCTGGAACTTCAGCGGCCAGTCCAGCCAGGCCGCCGATCCGACGCGCTCCAACTGCCAATTGAGCGCCGCCTCGGTATCCCGCGGGTTTGCCACCCGCGGGACGTTCCCGCGTTCCACGACTACGTCCCCCCAGGCCATAGGTCCTCCCCGATCCCCCGTCCTCGGCCTACGTGCCGTGGCATGATCAGAATCCTGCCGAACCCGAATACACCCGCCGTACATTGACGCGTCAGCCGACCGCGGCCCCTGCGTCGAACCCGGCGAGCATGCGGCGGCACTCGGCTGCCGCCACGTCGTTCCCAGCCTGCTGCCACACGCGGGCAGCGCGTTCGAGAGTACGGCGGGCGTTGTCCAGGCTGCCCGTGGACAGATAGAGCTCACCGAGGTGCTGCGCCGCCTCGCCCTCGACGCTGCGATCGCCGAGCCGGTGGCCGATGTCCATCGCGTCCAGCAGGATCTTGCGCGCCGCGGCCACCTCACCGCGCTCCATCAGCGCCTGCCCGAGCAGCGCCCGGGTGTACGCCGCACAGTGGTCGTCACCCATCCCGTCGAAGATCGCGAGCGCCTTCCGGAGTTGCCGGACCGCCTCGTCGTGCCGCCCTTGATGGACGCGGAGGTCCGCGATCCGCCGCCGTACCTTCGCTTCCCGGTGGGCGTCGGCCCGCCGTACGGCGATCAGGAACGCCTGGGCCAGGAGACGCCGAGCCGTGACCAGGTCGCCGCGGACCAGGTAGACGTTCGCGGCCGCGGTCCGCGCCAGTGCCTCGGCGTTGGCGTTCCCGTCCTCGACGAACGCCTCGATCGCCTTCTCGTACTGCTCCAGGCCCTTGTCGCGCTCGCCGCGTTCCCGCAGCCAGGTGCCGAGCCCGACGGCGGCGACACCTTCACCGAGCCGGTCCCCGACCTCCGCGAAGGCCTGCGCGGCCGCGTCGAAGTGCCGGCGCGCGGTCTCCCAGTCGTCCTGGTAGACGGCGAGCTGGCCGAGGTTCCGGTGCATGATCGCTTCGCCGCGCCGGTCGCCACACGCGATCGCGCTGAGCAGTCCCTGCTGGTGCGAGCCGTTCCAGTCGTCGAACCCGGCCCGCAGGTCCAGGTACGGCCCCCAGGCTGCAGCGATCCGCCACGCGTGCTCGTGCAGCCCGTTCTGCGCCGCGGCGCGGATGGCCGGCACGAACGTACTGCGCTCACTGTCGAACCACGCGATCGCGTCGGTCTCGGTGAACGGCGACGGGTCCGGCGCCGTCAACGGGCCGGTGTGCTCCAGTACGCCGAAGTACTCGAAGGACAGACCGTTGTTGGCGCGCCGGATCTTGTTCAGGATCGCGTCGACCACAGCCTCGACGTCGCGGACCGCCTGCGCCTTCTGCTCGTCGTCGCCGACGCCGAGTGCGTGCAACCGCAGGAGGTCGTGGACGCGGTAGCGCGCCGTACCGCGGTGGTCGACCGAGCTGATCCGGACCAGGTTGACCTCGATCAGCCGATCCAGACTGCGTCGTACGGCGGCGGGTGACGCGACCGTCTCGAGCGCACGCGCGGAGAAGACGCCCACCGCGAAGTGACCGATCAGCCGGTACAGCCGGGCTTCCTCGGGGCTCAGCGCGCCGTAGCTCAGGTCGGCGCTGGATCGTACGGCGAGCTCACCGATGCTCAGCTCGTCCAGCCGCGACGTCTCGTCCCGCAACCGCCGCGCCAGCTCTCGTGCACTCAGATCGGGCCGCTGCGCCAGGCGGCTGCCGACGATCCGGATCGCCAGCGGCAGGTTCGCGCACGCCGCCAGGATCTCCTCCGCCTCGGGCGAGGACGGGTCGATCCGGCCGGTTCCGGCGACCGACGACAGCAGGAGGGCTGCCTCGCGGTCGTCGAACGTGTCGAGCGGCGTACTGTCCGCACCCGCCAGGTCCATCAGCCGGTTGCGACTCGTCACGACCACGGCCGACGCGCCGGTACCGGGCATCAGCGGAGTCACCTGACCTGCGGTGGCCACGTCGTCGAGGATGATCAGCACGCGGCGGCTGGCCAGTTCGGAGCGCAGCATCGCGGACCGCCGCTCCGGGTCGGTCGGGATCGCGTAGTCGGGCAGGTTCAGGCTGAGCAGCAGATCGGTCAGCGCGGCGGCCGGGTCGCGCGGGTGCGTCGCGCCGTGCATGTCCAGGTAGATCTGCCCGTCCGGGAAGTACTCCCGGACCAGGTGCCCGAGCCGAACGGCCAGCGAGGTCTTCCCCGTCCCCGGCGCACCGGAGATGACAGCGATCGGCGGCCGCACCGGGTCGCGGCCGCAGACCAGGTCGCGCAGCTGCTCCAGGAGCTCCTGCCGACCGCTGAAGTCGGCCAGGTCGAGCGGGAGCTGGCTCGGCGGCCGCAGCGGGTCGGTCAGCTCGGGTGCGGCCATCGGTCCGGGTTGGGCGGTCGGTCCCGGGCGGTCCGCCGTACGGTCCGCGGGGATGCCCGGGTTGGGCCAGTTGGCCGAGCGGCCGTTCTCGGCGCGGGCGCCGGCGGCCTCCAGTTCCGGACCTGGCTTGATGTCCAGCTCGTCGGCGAGCGTCTGCACTG
The DNA here is from genome assembly GCF_004331345.1 of Kribbella soli. Taxonomy (GTDB): domain Bacteria; phylum Actinomycetota; class Actinomycetes; order Propionibacteriales; family Kribbellaceae; genus Kribbella; species Kribbella soli. The sequence goes on from NZ_SJJZ01000001.1 coordinate 1,806,730, forward strand.
CCTTCGCGTACGCCGCTCGAGCCTCACCCACTCGCCCCGCGGCAACCAGTGCGTCGACGAGGCGCCGCCAGAGCTGCTCGTCGTACGGGTCGTCGGTGAGGCGTGCACTCAGCAGTACGGCGGCGCCACTCACGTCGCCGTACTCGAGCCGCAGGTCCAGCAGGCTGTCGATGAGCCCGCGGTGCTGCGCCTCCAGGCGGGAGATCGAGCCCTCCCACGCTGCGGGCATCGGCAGGTCCTCGAGCGGGCGGCCGCGCCAGAGCGAGTACGCGTGGGACAGCACCTGCATGGCCTGCCGGCCGTCGCCCTGGTCGCGCAGGTGGCCGCCCTCGGCGAGCAGCGACTCGAACAGGCTGGCGTCGAGCTCGTCGACACCGACCTCGATGCTGTAGCCGGCGGCCGAGGTGTCGATCGGCGCGGGCAGTCCGGCATCCTGCAGCACGCCGCGGAGCGCACGGACATACGTCCGGATGTTCGCGGTGGCGGACCGCGGCGGGGCGTTCTCCCAGAGCGCGTCCGCGATCAGGTCGGTCGAGACGAACCGGTTCGGGTGCAGCAGCAGCGTGGCGAGCAGCTGGCGCGGTTTGGCGGCCTTGAGCGGCTGGCCCGGGACGTGAACGAGCCGCAGAGGTCCGAGGATTCCGTACCTCAGACTGTCCACTCGTCCGACCTCTCCACTCGGGAACCGACCTATCGTGGCATCCGGCTGTACGCCGCGTCTGTACCTTCCGTGAGGCCGATGTACGCCGGATGTATCTCAGTCCGGCACTGTTGACACAGGTACCGGGGGGAGGGCAGGCCCGGAGGTGGCGACTTGACCGCCGTCACACCGGGCCTGGCACTGGGAGAGAGTCCGGGATCGGGGGTCCTGGACTACGGGGAACCGGTGCCTACTGGCCACCGGTGAATGGCGGCTGTCCGTCCTGTGGCGCGGGGGAACCCGCAGGCGGCCCGCCCACCGGTGGCTCTCCCTGGTACTGCCCCGGCGCGGGGTACTGACCCTGGCCCGGCTGGCCCTGGTACGGCGGCTGCTGCGCGGGCTGCTGGTAGCCGCCCGGAATCTGCTGCTGCGGCGGGTAGTTGCCCTGGTCCCCCGGCATCTGCGGGTGGATCTGACCCGAGGACTGCGGCCCCGGCTGCATCTGCGGCGGCGCCTGCTCCCCGGCGACCGAGCCGATCGTGCCGAACGAGACCTGCGGTACCGCGCGGACCTGCTCGTCCTTGACCTCGAAGTAGCCGGCCTTCTCGAACTTGAAGCCGCCCGCGATCAGGTTCGACGGGAACGCCTCGATCCGGGTGTTGTAGTCGCCGACGTTCGCGTTGTAGAACCGGCGGCCGGCCGCGATCCGGTCCTCGGTGTCGGTCAGCTCGCGCTGCAGACCGAGGAAGTTCTGGTTCGACTGCAGCTGCGGGTACTGCTCGACCGAGATCATCATCTGACGCAGCGCGCCGGACAGCTGACCCTCCGCGGCGGCCCGCTGCTCCGGGTTGGAGGCCTGCACGTTCACCGCCTGGGTGCGCAGCCGGGCGACCTCCTCGAACACGTGCCGCTCGTGCGCGGCGTACGCGCGCACGGTCTCGACCAGGTTCGGGATCAGGTCGTACCGGCGGTGCAGCTCGACGTCGATCTGCCGCCACGACTCCTGGATCAGGTTCCGCTGCTTGACGAACCGGTTGTACGACGTGATCAGCATGATCGCCAGAATGACGATCACCGCGACGATCACGATGATGACCCAAACCATGACGAGCTCCCGAGAGTTGGCAGTGCTGGGAGCGACTCTACGGGTAGCCGGGTCCGCCCGCCGGGGGCTGCTGGCCGCGGGGGTCGACGCCTGCGTAGTCGCGCCAGACGTACGGCGGGACGTTCAGCGCGACCTGATCGAGCAGCCCGAGGCGGTTCAGCACCTCGTTCGGGTTGTGCGCGCCGTTGTCCCAGCCGACCAGCGAATTCCCCTCGAAGCGCCAGCCGATCTCGCCGCGGGCGAGCAGCATCTCCATCATCCGCGGCGTCACCACCGCGTGCCCGAACCGCTCGTCGTCGGCCTTGACCCGGAACGCGCGGTTGAACTGCTCGCTCTCGAACTGGATGTCCCGGAAACCGAGCGCGTTGGCCACCGCGCCGCCGAAGATTCCCTCGTGCGTCACCTCGAGGTGCGGCAGCGCGCCCGGCAGTTGCAGGACGACGACACCGAAGTTGTGGGTGGTGGTCCGTCGCTGACCTTTTCCGTTCGTGGTGTGGGTCTGGTAGCTGTAGTCGAAGGCAACCATCTGGTGACCGTTGAACGGACCCGACAGCACGTTCTTCACGCGCCGGTTGTCGCCGGTGCGGAACGGCGTACCGGCCCATTGACCGGCGAGCGAGTTGTTGACCGGCACGTACGACCAGCCGTACTGGGCGGCGAGACCGGCGAACATCTCCCGGCGCTTCTTCGCCCGGTAGATGTTGAAGTAGGCGAGACCTCCGCCGACCACGATCGCCAGCAGGATGAACAGAACCGTGCTGCTCTGCATCAGAGCCCCAGGTCCTCGAGACCGAACACGGAGCGGTACGCCAGACCCTCCGCCTCCACCCGCTCCTGGGCTCCGGTCGCTCGGTCCACGATCACCGCGACCGCGACCACCTCGGCCCCGGCCTCGCGCAACGCCTCGACCGCGGTCAGCACCGATCCGCCGGTCGTCGAGGTGTCCTCGACCGCGAGCACCCGGCGACCCTTCACGTCCGGTCCCTCGATCCGCCGCTGCAGACCGTGCGTCTTCTCGGCCTTGCGTACGACGAATGCGTCGAGCGTCCGCCCCTCCTGGGCCGCCGCGTGCAGCATCGACATCGCGACCGGGTCCGCGCCGAGCGTCAGTCCGCCGACAGCGTCGTACTCGAGGTCCTTGGTCAGCTCGAGCATCGCCGGGCCGATCAGCGGCGCCGCGGCCGCATCGAGCGTGATCCTGCGCAGGTCGACGTAATAGTCGGCTTCCTTACCCGACGCCAGCGTCACCCGGCCGTGCACGATCGCCTTGCTCTTGACCTGCTCCAGCAGTCCGTCCCGGTCGTAGCTCATGAGCCTTGAGCTTAGATCACGGGCGGGGCGCACCTACTTCTTAGTGACCTTGATCAACTGCCCGAAGGTGACGGAGCGGTCTGGGGAGTGGAAGAGGTCTTGGCAGGTGGTGAGGGTGATGATCGAACGGGTGGGCGTCTGGCTCTTGCCGGGGACGGGGTCGAGGACCCACGTGTCAGTCGGGGGGACGGTCAGGTCGCGCGGTGAGGAGTCCAGCTCGTAGGTGTAGACGGCTTCGGCGGTCTCGATGACGACCTGGTCGCCCTTGCGCAGGTCGAGGAGCTTCCGGAACGGGGAGCCGTGGGTGACGCGGTGGCCGGCGAGCGCGAAGTTGCCCGGCTGACCGGGCAGTTGGGTCTGGGGGTAGTGACCAATGCCGCGGGCCAGATCGTCGGCGTCGACGCCCTCCACGATCGGCTTCTCCCAGTCGTCGCCGAACTTCGGGATCCGGATCAGGAACAGCGGCTTCCCGGTCGCGGGCGTCGCGGTCGCGGACGGTGTTCGCCACTGTTCACGCAGTACGCCCTGGGCCTCGTCCATCTGCTGGTTCGAGACGACGCCGGTCCCGAAGTACTGCCAGCCGACCCACCCGAGCAGCCCGACCCCGACCACCAGGAACACGATCCCGGCTGCCCTGACTACTCCCCGCATGCGACCAGGGTATGTCGGGAGACATACCCTCGGTGTGCAGTTGGACTGCAAAGGCTGTGTACGACGTGTCGATGGACGGCGATGGTTGCCCGGGACGACGATGTGGGCATGAAGGCGCTCGTGAAGGCTGAGGCCAGGCCCGGTCTGTGGTTGCAGGACGTCCCGGAGCCGAAGATCGAGGCCGACGAGGTCCTGATCAAGGTGCTCCGTACCGGGTTGTGCGGCACCGATCTGCACATCCAGAGCTGGGACCACTGGGCGCAGAAGAACGTGCCGGTGCCGATGGTGACCGGGCACGAGTTCTGCGGTGAGGTGGTCGAGGTCGGTGTCGGCGTCCGTGACGTCGCGGTCGGCGACCTGGTCAGCGGTGAGGGACACCTGGTGTGCGGCCGCTGCCGCAACTGCCGGGCCGGACGTCGCCATCTGTGCATCAAGACGCGCGGCCTCGGCGTCCACGTGCCGGGTGCGTTCGCGGAGTACGTCGCCCTGCCGGCGATGAACGCGTGGGTACACAAGGACAAGGTCGACCTCGACGTCGCCGCGATCTTCGACCCGTTCGGCAACGCCGTACACACGGCCTTGTCCTTCCCGCTGGTCGGTGAGGACGTGCTGATCACCGGGGCCGGACCGATCGGCGTGATGGCCGCGGCGGTCGCGCTGCACGCCGGCGCGCGGAACGTGGTGATCACCGACCTGTCGGAGTACCGCCTCGACCTGGCGCGGAAGATCGGCGTGACCCGCGCGGTGAACGTCGCCGACGAGACGATCGCGCAGGCGCAGCAGAGCCTCGGGATGCGCGAGGGGTTCGACGTCGGGATGGAGATGTCCGGGCAGCCGGCCGCGCTGCGGGAGCTGCTGGCGAACATGACGCACGGCGGGAAGGTCGCGATGCTCGGCCTGCCGTCGGACGAGATCGCGATCGACTGGGGCACGGTGGTGCTCAACATGCTGACCATCAAGGGCATCTACGGCCGGGAGATGTTCGAGACCTGGTACTCGATGTCGGTGATGCTGGAGCGCGGGCTGGACCTGACGCCGGTGATCACCCACCGGTTCGGGTACGGCGACTTCGAGCAGGCCTTCGACGTGGCGCGCCAGGGGCAGTGCGGCAAGGTGATCATGGACTGGACGGCTGAGACGCTGGAGGAGAAGCACTGATGTTCGGGCGGATGCGGGACGACCTGACGACGGCCATCGGCGAGATCCGGGACGCCGGGCTCTACAAGTCCGAGCGGGTGATCACCTCACCCCAGCAGGCCTTGATCTCGGTTGCGTCGGGCAACGAAGTACTGAACTTCTGTGCGAACAACTACCTCGGACTGTCCGACCACCCGGACGTCGTCGCCGCGGCGAAGGAAGCCCTCGACCGGTGGGGCTTCGGCCTGTCCTCGGTGCGCTTCATCTGCGGCACCCAGCAGATCCACAAGGACCTCGAAGGTGCGCTGAGCAACTTCCTCGGGACCGAGGACACGATCCTCTACAGCTCCTGCTTCGACGCGAACGGCGGCCTCTTCGAGACGCTGCTCGGCGCGGAGGACGCGATCATCTCCGACGAGCTGAACCATGCCAGCATCATCGACGGCGTCCGGCTCTCGAAGGCCAAGCGCTACCGGTACAAGAACCGCGACATGGCCGACCTCGAGGCCCAGTTGAAGGACGCCGCCGACGCGCGGTACCGGCTGATCGCCACCGACGGCGTGTTCTCGATGGACGGGTACGTCGCCCCGCTCGACGAGATCTGCGACCTGGCCGAGCGGTACGACGCCCTGGTGATGGTCGACGACTCGCACGCGGTCGGTTTCGTCGGAGCGGACGGCGCCGGTACCCCGTCGCTGTTCGGCGTGAAGGACCGCGTCGACATCGTCACCGGCACCCTCGGCAAGGCCCTCGGCGGCGCGTCCGGCGGCTACGTGTCCGCCCGCCGCGAGATCGTCGAGTTGCTCCGACAGCGCTCCCGCCCGTACCTGTTCTCGAACTCGCTGGCGCCGTCCGTCACCGCCGCCTCGCTGAAGGCACTGGAGTTGATCGGCACCTCGAGCGACCTGCGGGACAAGCTCGCCGCCAACACCGCACTCTTCCGCACCAAGATGACCGAGGCCGGCTTCGACGTACTGCCCGGCGACCACCCGATCTCCCCGGTGATGATCGGCGACGCCGCCGAGGCCGGCCGCCTGGCCGACAAACTCCTCGACCTCGGCATCTACGTCATCGGCTTCTCGTACCCCGTCGTACCGCAGGGCAAGGCCCGTATCCGGGTGCAGCTCTCCGCGGCCCATTCCACCGAGGATGTGGAGCGCGCCATCGCTGCCTTCGCCGAAGCTCGCGCAGCCCTGGCGGGGTAGTTCGTCCGGTCGAGCCGGACGCCGCTAGGGTTGTCCGGTTCGCACTGGGTGAGGAGCTTTATGCGCCAGATGCTGGCCGTTGTCGGAGTACTGGGTTTGGCGTGTGTTGCCGGGTGTGGGGCGGATGGTGGACCGGCGGTCACGGCGCCTTCGCCTGCCTCCTCGAGTGCGCCGTCGGTGACTCCTTCGGAGCCGGCTGGGGCGTACGCGCCGCCGTCGCCGGCGCGGAGCGTTCCGGTCGTGCGGACGACACCGACGATGCCGATGCTGAGTCTTTCTGCTGCGGGGACGAAGTACCTGCAGATCACCCGGCCGTACAACGTCGCGCTCGAGCGGTTCGAGAAGGCAGCCAACGAGAACATGTCGCTGACGACCCTGCAGGCCAGGGCCAAGGCAGTGGCCGCGGCGAACCTCGCCGAGTACAGCGCACTGAGGTCGGTCGTCTGGCCCGCCAAGGTCTCGACGCAGATGCGGGCGCTGGCGAAGGCAGATGCCGCCGCCCGACCGCAGTGGCTCCTGGCCGCCGCGGCCGGCACCAAGTCCGAGATGGCCGACCACGTCCAACGCGCCACAGCCGCCGGCGGCAAGGCCCCCTCAACCCAGATCCGCCAACTCCTCGGCCTCCCCAAGTACGACGAGAAGGACTACAGCTGACGGCACCAACGATGGTACCGCCGTGGTACCGTCGATGTATGGCCATGAACCTGCGACTCCCGGCCGAAGTGGCAACAGCCCTTCAGGCGGAGGCGGAACGGACCGGTCAATCCCAGCAGCAGATCGTCCGGGACGCGCTCGGCCGTCGACTGCACCTGATCGACCACGAGGATCCGGCGGGTGAGCGCGAACGCGCCCGGGCCGCGCAGGCTGTGCAACCGGCTCGCGTCCCGTATCGCAAGGTGCGGCCGCGGCTTCGACTGCCGAAGGGAACCACCAGCCTCGACCTGCTCGGTCGGGACGACCGCTTCTGATGCGGGTCTACTTCGACAGCAGCGCGCTGATCAAGCGAGTCGTCGCCGAGGACGAATCCGACGACCTGGTGGACTTCCTCGACGCACACTACGAACAGGGCGATGTGCTCGCATCGTCCTCGCTCGCGTGGGTCGAGGTCTCGCGCGTCGTACTCGCACGAGTGCGGACGCCTGCCGACGCCGGTGAGCTGATCGACGGCGCGATGTCCGGTATCGACGAACGCCAGATGACGGCCGAGGTCGTCAGTGTCGCCCGGCGGATCGAGCCGCTCGTCCTGCGCGGCCTCGACGCACTGCATCTCGCAACGGCGGTGCTGATCGACGCGGACCTCGTTGTCACGTACGACGAACGCCTCGCAGACGCGTGCCGCCGCAACGTACTCGCCGTCGCGTCGCCGGGGCGTCGCTGACATTTGTCGGTGCGGCCGGGCAGGATGCGTGCATGGTGGTGATGAGTGGGCGGGCGGTCAATCGGGCGACGCTGGCGCGGCAGGTTCTGCTGGGTCGGGAAGCGGTGCCGGCGGTTGAGGTGGTGGGCCGGTTGGTGGGGATGCAGGGGCAGGAGGCCAAGCATCCGTACGTCGGGTTGTGGTCGCGGATCGACGGGTTCGCGGAATCCGAGCTGGATCAGGCGGTCCGGGAGCACGAGGTCGTACGGGCGACGCTGTTTCGGGGGACGTTGCATCTGGTGACTGCGGCGGACTACCTGCGGTTCCGGGTGACTGTGGCGCCGGTGCTCGAGGCGGGGTTGAAAGTGTTGGGCGAACGCGGCGCGGGCCTGGAGCCGGAGAAGGTGGTGGCTGCGGCGAAGAAGTTGCTGGCGAAGGAGCCGTTGACGTTCACCGAGGTGCGCGACGCGTTGCAGCAGCAGTTCCCGGACGTGAACGAGCGGGCGCTCGGGTTCTGCACGCGGATGCTGGTGCCGTTGGTGGTGTACCCAACAGACGTCCGCTGGTCCTGGACGGCGAACTCCAAGTTCACGCCGGCCGAGGAGTGGATCGGGAAGAAGCTCCACCAGCGTTCCGAGACCAAGGAACTGATCACCCGCTACCTGCAGGCGTTCGGTCCGGCCACGCCGGCGGACTTCCAGACCTGGTCCGGTTTGCAGAAAGCGAAGCCGTTGTTCGACGAGCTGGAGCTCGAGACGTTCACGGACGAGAACGGCAAGACGCTGTACGACGTACCGGATGCGCCGCGCCCCGATCCGGACACACCGGCGCCGGTGCGATTCCTGCCGGAGTTCGACAACGTGCTGCTGTCGCACGCGAAACGGGAGCGGATCATCGCCGACGAGCACAAGCCGGCCGTGTTCACGAAGAACCTCCGGGTCAAGGCGACGTACACCGTCGATGGCCTGGTCGCCGGGCTGTGGACGACCGAGAAGAAGCGCGGTGTGGCCACTCTCACGCTCACTCCGTTCGGCCGGATGCTGAAGAAGACGCAGGCAGAGCTGGAGCGGGAGGGCGACGGGCTGCTCCGGTTCATGGAGCCCGATGCCAAGTCCTACGAAATGGTTACTACCGGTTAATGAGGTTGTTGTCACACGTCAGATGACTGGGCCAGAAACCCTTTGCCGGGTGGAATGGGTAGATGAGTACAGTCCCCTCCATCACTCTGGACAACGGCGTCGAGATCCCGCAGCTGGGCCTGGGGGTCTGGCAGGTCGAGGACGGAACAGTCACCGATGTCGTGGCGTCGGCGTTCGAGACCGGCTACCGGCACATCGACACCGCAGCGATCTACGGCAACGAGACCGGCGTCGGCCGGGCGATCGCGGCGTCGGGCATCCCGCGTGACGAACTGTTCATCACCACCAAGCTGTGGAACTCCGAGCAGGGGTACGACAGCACGCTGAAGGCCTTCGACGCGAGCCTGGAAAAGCTCGGCCTCGAGTACGTCGACCTGTACCTGATCCACTGGCAGTCGCTGCAGCGGGACCTGTACGTCGACACCTGGAAGGCGTTCGAGCAGCTGTACGCGGACAAGCGGGTACGTGCGATCGGCGTCTCGAACTTCCACGAGCCCGCGCTGCGGCGGATCTTCGAGGAGACCACGATCCGGCCCGCGGTGAACCAGATCGAGCTGCACCCGGCGCTGCCGCAGGACGAGCTGCGCGCGTTCAACGCCGAGAACGACATCGTCACCGAGGCGTGGAGCCCGCTGGCGTCCGGCGAACTGCTGGCGAACCCGGCGCTCGCGACGATCGGCGCGAAGTACGGCAAGTCGGCGGCCCAGGTGATGATCCGCTGGCACCTGCAGCTCGGCAACGTGGTGATCCCGAAGACCGTCACGCCGAGCCGGATCAAGGAGAACTTCGAGGTCTTCGACTTCCGGCTGGACAACGACGACATGGCCGCGATCGCGGACCTGGAGACCGGCGTCCGCACCGGCGGCGACCCGGACGTCTTCGGCTAAACGAGGTCCAGGAAGCGCGCCAGGACGGGCGAGCGGTTGTCCGGCGACCAGGCTACGGAGAGTTGCCAAGGTGGTAGGTCGTCGGACAACTCGCGGTAGACGACCGTGTCCGGGTTGGACGGCGGGGTCGGGCCGATCAGCAGCGAGATGCCGAGCCCGGCCGCGACCAGCGACACGATCGTCTGTACATCGGCGGCCTCCTGCTCGATCCGCGGTGTGAACCCGACCGCCCGGCAGTATCCAACGATCGTGTCGTGCACCGCCGGCCCGCTCGGCCGCGAGTAGAACACGAACGGCTCCTCCGCGAGCTCGGTCAACCGCAGCCGTTTCCGCCGAGCCAGCCGATGCCTGGCCGGCAACGCCACCACCAACGAGTCCTCGGCAACCATCCGCGACGTCAACTTGGGCTCGAGCTGGACGACGGCACTCGCACCGCCCGGCGTACTTGGGCGAAGCAGTCCCACGTCGATCCGCCCGTCCCGCAGCGCCTCGGTCTGCCGCAGCGTCGTCCACGACTCCAGGTCCAGCACCACCTCGGGATACGCCCGCCGGAACGCGCCAAGCAGCCGCGGCAGCGCGTCGAACGTTGCCGACTGCACGAATCGCAGCCGCAACGTCCCCAGCTCGCCGCGCTGCGTCCGCTGCGCCGTGCGGACCGCCTCGTCCGACCGCCGCAGCAGGTCCTGCGCGTCGGCGAGGAAGGTCGCGCCCGCGGCCGTCAGCACGAACCGGCGCTTCACCCGGGCGAACAGCTCGACGCCCAGATCGTGTTCGAGCGCCGCGATCTGGCGACTCAGCGACGGCTGGGTCAGGTGCAGCCGCGTGGCCGCCCGCCCGACGTTCATCTCCTCGGCCACCACCACGAACGACCTGAGCTGGCGCAGTTCCATACCCACATCATGCACCAGACACATCAACTCCGCGCAGAACTTTCATTGGACGTATCAAGGCCCGGGTTCCTACTCTCGAAGGGTCGAAAGGAACCACCGTGCAATACATCCCGTTCTCGATGATCAAATCGATCCACGAGCAAACCCACTCTGCAATGCCGGACGCCCCGTTGCGTCCCTATGTCCCGAGACGCCACCCGATCCGCGACGCCGTACGCCGGTGGCGCGAGCTCCGCACGCCGGACCGTCCGGCCGTCGAACTGAAACTGATCCCCGGCGAGCTCAACGACGACCTGTGCCAAGCTGAGCTTCGTGATCGAGGTACGACGCCTGCGGGTGTTGCGCGCGCTTGCTGACCACGGGACTGTGACCGCGGCCGCCGAGGTGCTGCATCTGACGCCCTCGGCGGTCTCGCAGCAACTGGCCGCGCTGGAGTCCGAGGTCGGCCAGGAACTGCTCGAACGCCGCGGCCGCCGGGTCGCGATCACCTCGGCCGGCCGGCTGCTCCTCGCTCATGCCGACACCATCCTCGCCGAGGTCGAACGCGCCGAGGACGCGATGCGGCTGCACGCGAACGGCGCGAACGGCGAGGTCCGCGTCGTCGCCTTCTCGACCGCGATCACGCTGCTGGTCGCACCGGCGCTGACCAGGCTCCGCGAGACCAGCCCCGGCCTCGCCCTCGTCGTCCGCGACGCCGAGGGCCACCAGGGCATCACCCATCTGCTCGACGGCGACGCCGACCTCGCGATCGCCGTCGAGCACCGCGGCTCCCCACGGCACGACGACCAACGACTGGTCCGGATCCCGTTGTACGCCGAGCCGTTCGTCGCCGTACTGCCCCCGACGCACCCGGGCGCGGACCACGAAACGATCGAGCTGAGCATGCTCGCGAACGACGACTGGGTGATGACCGCACCCGGCAACCCGATCCGCGACGTCGTACTGCTCGCCTGTGAGCAGGCCGGTTTCCAGCCGCGGATCGTCCACCAGTCCGACGACTTCCGCGCCGTCGCGGCCCTGGTCGCGGCCGGTGGCGGCGTCTCGCTCGTCCCGCGCCTCGCCGTACCCGAGCCGACCCTCGCCTTGATCCGCCCACTCGCGGACCCCGCACCGACCCGCCGCGTGTACGCCGCCGTCCGCAACAGCCGAGCGGACCACCCCCTGATCACCGCAACCCTCGCCGTCCTCACAGAGGTCGCCGAGAAGCTGTAGTCAGTGGGAGATGACTACTCTCTACGGGACCCTGCAGCCGACGAGGCGGGACGGCGGCCGTCGAGCCCCACCGTCGACACGCGCGCGATGAGGGCCCGGGGCGTGAAGCGCGCGGCGACCATCAGGAGCTTGTAGCGGCGGCTCGGGATCGAGATCGCCTTGCCTCGCAGCAGGTCCTTCCAGGCCGCGGCGACCAGCTCGTCCGCGTCCAGCCACATGAACGACGGGATCATCGACTTGTCCATCCCCATCCGCTCGTGGAACTCGGTGTGCACGAACCCCGGGCACAACGCCATCACCGCAACACCCTGCGCGTGCAGCCCGGTCGCCAGTCCGGCGGAGAAGCTCGTCACCCAGGCCTTGTGCGCGCTGTAGATGTTCCGCTGCAGGAACCCGGCCACCGAGGACACGTTGATCACCGCACCCGAGCCACGCTCGATCATCGGAAGTACGGCGGCATGCGTCAGCCGCAGTACGACGCGAACCAGCAGATCGAGCTGCTTCTCCTCGACGTCGACCGGGTTCTCCCAGAACGGCTTCTTCTGCCCGAAGCCGGCGTTGTTCACCAGCAACTCGATCGGCCCGGTCCGGAACCGCTCCTCGACGCGCGCCAGATCGGCCGCGTCGGTCAGGTCGGCGGCCAGCACCTCGCACTCGACACCGTGCAGCCGCGTGATGTCGGCGGCGACCTCCTTGAGCCGCGCCTCGTCCCGCGACACCAGCACCAGGTCGTACCCCTCGAGCGCAAGCTTGTCCACGAACGCCCGGCCGATCCCGGTCGCAGGCCCGGTGACGAGCGCAGTCGGCATCGTGCAGTCCTCCCGTCGGTGACGCCCCCAGTGTGTCACTTACGCTGATCAGGTGCTGGCGGACATCGACACCTGGGTTCTGGACCTCGACAACACCTTGTACCCGGCCGACGTCGGACTGGCCGACCAGATGAACGTCCGGATCCGGGCGTACCTGTCCAACCTGTTCGAGACCGACGAAGCCGAGGCCCTTCGGTTGCAGGCACAGCTCGTCGCCGAGCACGGGACGACCCTGCGCGGCCTGATGAACACCCGGTCGATCGACCCGCACGACTACCTCGCGTGGGAGCACACGATCGACTACGCGGTCCTTCGTCCCGATCCGGTGCTGGCGGAAGTGCTCGGCGGATTGCCGGGGCGGCGGTACCTGTACACGAACGGCTCGGCGTACCACGCGGAGCAGGTGCTCGGACGCCTCGGACTGACCGAGTGCATCGACGGCGTCTTCGACATCCTCGCCGCCGACCTGGTCCCGAAGCCGTACGACGAGAGCCTGGACGCGTTCCTGGCGTCGTTCGGGGTCGACCCGGCGCGGGCCGCGATGTTCGACGATCTCGAGGTGAACCTGACCGGGCCGCACGAGCGCGGGATGACGACGGTCTGGGTGACCGGCGGGACGTCGTACGAGCAGCTCGCGGCCCGGCGCTGGCGAGCGGCGGACGTGCCCGGGTTCCTCCGGGCAAACATCTGATGAATCGCCACTACGGCTCGGCCGAACAGGCTGAGCATGACGAGATGTGACCAGAAGTGGTCTGAGGACTTACGCTTCGGGAGGAGGTGAGGGGATGGCTGCTACGGACAAGGCACTGGCCGGGTTGCGGCAGATGATCGCGTCCGGGGAGCTCGGGCCGGGGGCGAAGTTCCCGCCGGAGCCCGAGTTGTGCGACCACCTGGGCGTGTCCCGGAGCTCGCTGCGGGAGGCCGTGCGGTCGCTCGGCGCGCTCGGGGTGATCGAGTCCCGGCACGGCTCGGGCACGTACGTCTCCGCGCTGGACCCGGCCGCGATCATCGGCAGGTTCTCGCTGTCGGTCGAGCTGATCCCGCTCGAGGGAGTGCTCGAACTGCTGGAGGTACGCCGGGTGCTCGAGGCGCACGCCACCGCCGCCGCGGCCGCCCGCCAGGACCCCGAACTCGAAGCGAAGCTGAGCGCGGTCCTCGACCAGCTCGAGTCGACCACCGACGCGACCGAGATCCAGCACCTCGACGCCGAGTTCCACGGTCTGATCTGCGCGGCCGGCGGCAACCCGACCGTCACCGCGCTGACCGGCGTGATCCGCGGTCGCGGCGGCCATTACCGGATCTTCGAGCCCGGCGCCGACTTCGACGCGATCAAGCAGACCAGCGACCGGGGCCACCGCGCGATCCTGGCCGCGATCACCACCCGCGATCCCGCGGCCGCGGCCACCGCCGCCTCCGCCCACATCGCCCAGACCGAACTCTGGCTGCGCGCCCTCCGACCCGTCCCGCAACCGGCGCTGCCATGAGGTGGACCTTGCGGCCCGCGACGGCGAACGACCTCGAGGAACTCGTCGAGCTCCGGGCCGCCGCCATGCGCCCGGACCTCGAACGCCTCGGGCGGTACGACGACCATCGCGTCCGGCAACGCCTGCGGGACGGCTACGCACCCGAGCACACCCGGATCATCGAGGTCGACGGCGAGTTCGCCGGATCCATCAGCATGCGGCCGGCCGAGGACCGCCAGTGGCTCGAGCACTTCTATCTCGCCCCGCACCACCAGGGCCGCGGCGTCGGTTGCGCCGTACTGCGTTCCGTCCTGGACGAAGCCGGCGACGCGACGGTCGCACTGAACGTCCTGCAAGGCAGTCCGGCCCGGAAGCTGTACGAGCGCCACGGCTTCGTCACCGAGGCCGAGGATCCGGTCGACGTCTTCATGGTTCGTAAATTTCTCTGACCTGTCGAGCTCTTGCGCACCGCTCGTCGGGACGGCCCGCCGGAGTTGGACGTGCGGCTGCTCGGCGGCAATGACGGCGGCTGGACCGGTGCGACGTGGTGCGAGGACCGGCCCGCCGTCGTACCACCGCCGCCGCCGTCTCCGTGGAACTGACGGTTCCCCAGGCCATCACAATTACCCGATGCCGGCGCGCTCCGGCGTGGTCGCCTCCTGATCCGGCGATTGTGATGGCCTGGGGGTCCGGAACGCGGCCGTGAGGACGATCGCGCCGAGGAGGACGATCGCCGCGGCGACGCCGGCCGCGGTGTGCATGGAGTGAACGAAGGCGTCGTTCGCGAGTTGCACCAGGTCGGGGCGATGCAGCGCGCCGGCCGCGTGGCGGGTCGCCTCGGCCGACGTACCGATCGCTTCCTCGTTCGGCAGGCCGGTGAGCGCCGGGGCGATCCGGTGCTGGTACGTCGACGACACGACGGTCCCGAGTACGGCGACACCGAGCACGCTGCCCACCTGACGCAGAGCGTTGCTGACCGCGGAGCCTGCTCCGATCCGATCCATCGGGAGCGTCGCCATCACGGCCGCGGTCGTCGGCGCGACGGTCATGCCGATCGCGAGTCCGGCCAGGCCGCCGATGATCCCGATCACCACGAGCGACGTGCTGACGTCGTACGTGAGGTTGAGCGCGAAGCACACCGCGAGGGTGAGGACCGCCGTACCCGACACCTTCGCGACACCGAGACGCGCGGCCAGCCGGGCACCGAGCGGGGCGCCGACGATCACGCCCATTGCCCCGGGCAATGACATCAGGCCGGCGTCCAGCGCGCTCATGCCGCGGGCGCCCTGGAGGTAGAACGCGAGATAGAAGCCCTGCCCGGTGATGGTGAGGAAGACCGCCGCGAGCGAGAGGTTGCCCGCCGCGAACCGGCGATTGCGGAACAGGCGCGGGTCGAAGCTCGGCTCCGGTTCGCGCCATTCGGAGTACAGGAAGCCGGCGAGCAGCACGAGACCGGCGCCGATGCTTGCCCAGACCTGCCAACGATCCCAGCCGCCCTGGTGACCGCCTTCGATCAGTCCGTATGACAGGCCGAGCAGTCCGAGCGTGGACAGGCCGAGGCCGAGCGGGTCGAGCCGGCGGCGCTGCGGGCTGCGCGGGTTCGGGAGTACGACGGCCGCGCCGATCAGGCCGAACGCGACGATCGGCAGGTTGATCGTGAAGACCGAGCCCCACCAGAAGTGATCGATCAGCACCCCGCCGAGCACCGGCCCGACGGCGACGCCGACACCGGCCGACGACGACCAGATCGCGATCGCACCGGCCCTGCGCTCCGGCGGGAAGGTCCAGCCGATGATCGCCATCGACGTGGGCATGATCAGTGCGCCGCCGAGGCCCATGGTGGCGCGGGCGAGGATCAGGCCGACCGGATCGGTGGCCCACGCGGCCCAGGCCGAGGCGATGCCGAAGATCAGCAGGCCGAGCATCAGGACGGTCCGGTGCCCGTAGCGGTCACCGAGGGCGCCGGCCAGGAACAGGGCGGTGGCGAACAACAGCGAATAGATGCCGACGGCCCACTGCAGCTGGCCGGGCGTGGCGCCGAGACCCTGCACGGGGTCGGCGAGGCGTTCGAGAGCGATACCGAGGACGGTCGAGTCGATCCAGATCAGGACAGCCGAGACGACCAGGATCGCGAGGATGCGGCGCTGATGGATCTGACCTTGTGGGGGGTCGATCGTGGACACGAAGTCTCCTATGATTGACAGGACCCTGACGAGGTTTTCCATCGTCCTTGATTGACAGGAACCTGTCAATCTCCTTTTCGCGATACCGCGTGCCCTGGCGCGCGCCCGGCAGAATGTGGTGCATGGATCCCGACGACCCGACCGGCTGCGTCACCTTCCTCGTCCGGCACGCCTGGCTGAGCATGCGCTCGGCTCTGGCCGCCGCCCTGGACGAGCACGGGCTCTCGGTGCAGCAGTACGGCACGCTGCTCCTGGTGCGGGAGCTGCCCGGCCGCACCGTCGCCGAGGTCGGCCGCGAGGTCGGAACGGCGCGACAGTCCGCGAACGAACTGATCGCCGGGATGGAGCGCGCCGGCCTGGTCGAGCGCCGCCCGAACCCGAAGGACCGGCGCACCCAGCAGGTCCACCTCACCCCGGCCGGCGAACAACGACTGGCCGACGCGGCACCCGCCGTACGCAAGGTCGAGGCCGAGCTCGAGGCGTCGTTCAGCGCGGCCGATCGGGCCGCCGTACGGACCTGGCTCGGGCACATGATCGAGGCCGGCGAGGGTTAGGGCATTGGGAGACATGTCCTAGGGTCGAGGGCATGCGCGCACACGCTGAGCGGTTGACCGGCCTCGGTACGACGATCTTCGCCGAGATGTCCGCCCTCGCGGTGGCGACCGGGTCGATCAACCTCGGTCAGGGCTTCCCGGACCGCGACGGGCCGGACTCGCTGCTCGCGGACGCGATCGCGGCGATCCGGGCCGGCGCCAACCAGTACCCGCCGGCTCGCGGGGTGCCCGCGCTGCGGCAGGCGATCGTGGACCACCAGAAGCGCTTCTACGACCTCTCCTACGACCCGGACACGCAGGTCCTGGTCACCACCGGCGCGACCGAGGCGATCGCGGCCGCACTGCTCGCGTTCGTCGAGCCCGGTGACGAGGTGATCGCGCTCGAGCCGTACTACGACTCGTACGCTGCCGGGATCGCCTTCGCCGGCGGACGGCGCGTACCCGTGACGCTGCGCGCACCGTCGTACCGGCTGGACCTCGACGAACTGCGCGCCGCCGTCACGCCGCGGACGAAGGTGCTGCTGATCAACTCACCGCACAACCCGACCGGCATGGTCCTCAACGACGAGGAACTGCGCGGGATCCGCGACGTCGCCCTCGAACACGACCTGGTCGTCATCACGGACGAGGTGTACGAACACCTGGTGTACGACGGGACGCACCGGCCGCTGGCGTCGTACGACGGGATGGCGGACCGGACCGTGTCGATCAGCAGCGCCGGGAAGACGTTCGCGGTCACCGGATGGAAGATCGGGTGGGTCACCGGTTCGCCTTCGGTGGTGACGGCGGTGACCACCGCCAAGCAGTTCCTCACGTTCACCTCCGGCGCGCCCTTCCAGCCGGCCGTCGCGAACGCCCTTGCCCTAGGCAACGACTACTACGACGCACTGCGCGCCGACCTGCAGTCCCGCCGCGACCTGCTCGCAGACGGCCTGGCCGACCTGGGCTTCGAGGTCCACCGCCCCGCCGGCACCTACTTCATCACCACCGATATCCGCCCCCTCGGCCACACCGACGGCATCGAATTCTGCCGAATGCTCCCCCAACGAGCCGGCGTAGTAGCCATCCCCCACCAGGTCTTCTACGACAACCCCGAACCAGGCCGCCCCTTGGTCCGCTGGGCCTTCTGCAAACAACCCGAAGTCCTCACCGAGGCTTTGCTCCGCCTTCGGCAAATGTAAGACCCCGCCGGCGACGCAGCAGCGCCGTCCCCGGTCTACCATCGGTCACCACGCGGGGCCGGTGAATTGCGCGCTGTCACACGTGGTCTGTGGGGGATGCTGGATGGACGCACAGGGGCCCGGAGGGCTCACTCGACTCGCCGAGAGCCTCGGCGAACTGTGGCGGGAAGCTGTCGACTCGATCACTGAGTCGCGCTTGCGACACACCATCTCAAGACTTCCACCCGACGACGAATTCTCGAGCGTCTCCTTCGACACACTCTATTCAGCGCACCAGTCGGTGCTCTCGGACGCCGACCTCACCGAACAATCGTCGTACGAGCGCACAGCCGTGATGGGGGCCGCCGCGGCGTTCGGCGCATCAGCTCTCGTAACCGTTGTGCTGACGATCGGGATGGCGGGCACATTCCTCACCTGGGCACAGCACACGTGGGAGTCGACAAGCAAAGCAGACACCGACACACACGCAACTCGCTTCGTCGCCGAGCTGGTGGGGGCTTTGGACTGGCCGGGTCCGTGGCTTTCGCTGTTCCTGTTCGCCCTGCTGGCCGGACTGACATTTGCCGCGTGGACCGGTTACCGGATGCAGCTCGCGACACTCGACGACCGACTGAACACGTTGGCTCGACCTTTGCTGCGCGAGTTCGTCAACGTCAACGCCAATGTCACCGGAGCGCCGGCACTTGACGTAACGCGGGCACCGGGCCTGACGCAGATCAGCCCGATCGACCAACTTGTGGATCGCCCGGAGGTTCACCGCATCAGGCGTCTGATCACCGAGCTCGGCGCCAACTCGGTCGCCATCAGCGGTAGTCGCGGCAGCGGCAAGACCACCCTGCTCCGCAACATCACGCACGAGCCGGGGCGCTCCGCGAACGCCGCCGGGAAATGGTTGCAGATACATGTGGCTGCTCCGGTCGGATACGACTCACAAGACTTTCTGATCCACCTCTACATCCGGCTCTGCGAATCGGTGCGGAGCCATCTGCATTTCGGCCGTGGGGGAACAATTCCCTGGCTTTATCCGGTGCGCCGGTGCCTTCGGTTCGTCGTACGCTCGTTCCTGACACTCACGTTGATCGCAGTGATCCAGGAGTCGCTTGTATACCGCGCGCTGGATGCGAAGACACAGGCCGATCAAGTGATCTCTGCGATCCACAGATTTACCGTGCAACAGTTCGACCGCATCGGAATCGCGTTGCCGAGTGGATGGCTGCTGGGACTCCTGATCGCGGCACTGCTGGTCGCGAACGTGGTCTCGACGCAAATCGGGCGCCGTTCGCCGTACCACGGGGTGCTCCGCAGTCTGTGGGGTGGTGCGAACCCTCGAGAGCTCGCCGGCATCACCGACCGGAACCTTGCTCGCCTGCGCTTCCTTCAGACCACCAACTCGACCTGGTCCGGCTCCGTGAAGACGGGGAAGCTCGACCTGGGCTGGGGTCGCTCGCGACAACTGGCAGAGGTTCCCCTGTCGTTGCCCGAGCTGGTGGACTCGTACCGGAACTACGTGTCCCTCGTCGCGCAGTGGTGGCGGCCGAATGCGGGCGCCATAGCCATCGCGATCACCATCGACGAGATGGATCGCATCTCCGATCCCAGTCAGGCGGAGCGATTTCTCAACGACATCAAGGCCATCTTCAACATCCCGAGATGCGTGTACCTGGTTTCCGTGTCGGAGGACGCCTTGTCCGGGTTCGAGAGCCGAGTTGTGCACATGCGTACGGCGATGGACAGCTCATTCGACGAAGTCGTTCGGCTCCCACCGTTCACTCTCGAGCAGTCGCTTGACCTGATCCGCCGACGCGTCGTGGGGTTCCCTGATGTCTTCACCGCTCTGTGCCACTGCGTCTCGGGCGGGGTTCCGCGCGACCTGGTCCGGGCGGCGCGCAGCCTGGTCGAGCTGCGGCGTGACACAGAGGAGAACCAGCTGGTCCCACTGGCCAACGGGCTGGTGGATGCCGAGTTGGCTTCGCTGCGCCGCGGACTCACAGCAAGGCTTGCTCACGACGAGCGCGCCGCCACGGACCTGCTGCCTTATCTGGCAGGTGATCAGGAGCAACTGAGCAGCCAGGAGATCCTCGCCCAGGTCCTTGCGATCTCCAACGTCAGGACCGAGCAGCAGGACCTCGCGGACCGGCTCGCGGCGGGATTGCAGTACTTCGCGACGGTACTCGAGCTCTTCGAGGGATCAGTTGATCTCGTGGACAGTGCGATAGCGGAGCCAACAGGCTCACAACGGCTGCTGATCGACCAGCTCGCGCGGACGCGTGCCACCTTGCAGTTCGGTCCGACGCTTGCGATGGCACAGCTCGAGCAGCTACGAGGAAAGATTTCGTTGTAGGGCTAGG
Organism: Kribbella soli; assembly: GCF_004331345.1. Lineage (GTDB taxonomy): Bacteria > Actinomycetota > Actinomycetes > Propionibacteriales > Kribbellaceae > Kribbella > Kribbella soli. Next base: position 1,826,802 of record NZ_SJJZ01000001.1, read on the forward strand.
AAATCACTGCAGGAACTTGGCGAGGGTTTCGGAGTCGCGGGCTATAGCTGTGGTGTCGTCGTCGGCGGTGATGATGGGGCGTTGGATGAGGATGGGGTTGGTGACCATCGCCTCGATCCATTCGGGGCGGTGGGCTGCGTCGCGTGGGAGTTCACGCAGGGGTTTGGCGGCGGGTTCGTTGTGGCGGACCACGTCCCAGGGTTCGAGGTTGAGGCGGGTGAGGACGGCGGTCAGTTCTTCGACGGTGGGTGGGTCGTCGAGGTAGCGCCGTACGGTGTAGTCGATGCCGGCCTCGTCGAACGCCTTGGTGGCGGCTCGGCATTTCGAGCAGGCGGGGTTGATCCAGATCTCCACAAGGTCTCCTGGAGTCAGCGGTGGTTGAACCAGAGTCTGGTGGGGCGTTGGAGCATGAGGATCAGCAGGGTCGCGTGGACTGCGAGGCCGAGCAGGCTGGCCGGGAGGGACATGATCCCGCCTGCGATGCCCATGGCGGCGACGGCGATCAGCACGTACCGGGACCACGGGCGGCGCTTTCGGAGATACAGCGCGGGGACCAGGTAGACGACGGCGCACACCAGCGTGGCCGCGACCGCGACCGGGGTGTTGCCGCGGGAGCCGGTGAGTACTTCGGAGATCTGGTCGCCGGCCGAGGTGAGCGTGAGGCCCGCGAGGAGCAGGCACAGCGCGCCGAGCCCGATCGCGATCACCGAGGCGACAGTGACCTGCTTCGGCGTCGCCGGCTGGTAGCCGTACGTGTCCGGTACGCCACCGAACAGCCCGCTGTACGGCCCCGGCGCATCCCGCGGCGGCTCGTCACCACGCTGCCCAGTCATCCAACGTCCTTCCACGACCCCCGCCCCGATCCTCCCAGATCGGCCAAACAACGCGGCCCAAGCCGGCCCGGTCTGCATGACCGGGCCGGCTTGGGCGGCGAACGTCAGGAGGTGGCGCGCCTGCGGAGGAGGCTGGTGGCGCCGATTGCGACACCGAAGACCGCCAGGCCGGCGAGAAGGCGGATCCAGCTGCGGTCGCCTTCACCGGTGGCCCCGGCCAGCTTCAGCGAGTACGCCGTTGCGCCGGTCGCACCCTCGGGAGAACCGAAAGGCATCGACTCGGTCTTGGCGCGGTCGGCGGCGGCGGAAAGCAGGCTGTAGCGGCGGCCGAAGTCGCGTGCGGTGTCGGCGCCGTTCTTGGTCAGCACCTTCGCACCTTCCTTCGAGAGTCGGCCGGCGCCGTCGGGGATGGCGGGCGCTTGTTCGGTGGCGGTGGTGAGACCATCCGCCAGCTTGCCCGAACCCTCGGCCGCGGAGCCGATGCCGGTCGCCAGATCCTTGGAACCCTGCGCCAGCTGGTCCGAGCCGGTCTTGGCCTGGCCGACACCGTCGGCCAGTTTGCCGGTCCCGCCGGCCAGCAACCCGAGCCCGTTGCCGAGCTGCCCGGTGCCGTTCGCCAGCACGCCGGCACCCGCTTTGAGCTTGCCGGTGCCGGTGGACAGCGCACCCGCTCCGGTGTCGAGCTGGTCAGCGCCGTCCGACAGTTGGGTGAGGCCGGCCAGCAGCGTCTTACCACCTGCCTGGATCTGTCCGATGCCACCCTGCAGCCCGTTGACCCCACCACGCAGGGTCTTGCTGGCCGGCGTGTCCTTGGAAGTGCCGATGCCGCCCTGAACGCTGGCAACCACGCCTGACACCAGCTGAGTCACGCCGGCATCCACCGCCATGAGCCCCTGCATCAGACCGGGCTCCGAGTCCGGGCAGCCCGAGACCCGGTTGTCGAGCCCGCACTGCAGCTGCGCAATACCTGGTACGGCGCGCTGGGTCAGCCGGCCCTTCAGGTAAGCGAGCGCGACCTGCAGTTTTGCGGAATCCGGCAGCGGCTTGTCCAGATCGGGCACCGGGTCACCCATCGAGCCCATCTGGGCGATCACCGAGTCGAGGATCATCTTCTTGACCGGATTGGTCTCCGGCCCGACGTTCAGCGCCCCGGCCGGCCCGTTCAGCTGCGCGGCAGCGGCGCCGTAGCAAGCCTCGTCGTACGTTCCGACCGGCTTGCCCTTGCTGACCGCGGTGAGCGCGTCCGCCGCACAGTGCACGCCGCCGCGCATCTTGTCGATTCCCGGACCGGAGGCCGCGAGCTGCTTCTTCAGGCTCTCCAATCCGCCGAGCAGCGTTCCCTCGGCTCCGACCGAGCCGATCCCCGCGCGGAGCTGCGCCATGCCGTCGTGCAGGCCCTTCGCCTTGGTGGGCAGTTGGCCGATGCCGCCGTACATCTGACCGAGTCCGTCCTCGACGCTCTTCAGCCCGCCGCTGACCTTGTTCAGTCCGTCGATCAGGGCGGGAGCCTTGCCGGTGGCCTCGTCCAGGCCGGAGGCGAGTTTGCCGGTGCCGGTCTTCAGCCGGCCGGCACCTGCGGCGAGGTCCTTCGCGCCTTTCTGCAGCTCACCCGCGCCCTTGTCCAGCTTGTCCGCACCCTTGGCGGCCTCGCCGGTCTTCGTGCGTAGTCGAGATGCACCTGACTCGAGCTCAGCCAGGCCGTCGGCCAGCCGCGTCGCACCGCCGGAGAGCTTCGTGGCACCAGGCGCGGCCTGGTTGGCGAGGCCTTCGTTCAGGGTCTTCGCACCGGCGTTCAGCTGGAGCAGGCCGGAGAGCAGCTTCTGCGCGCCGTCGCGCAGCCGGATCAGGTTCGAGTCGAGCGTCGTGCCGCCCTCGACCAGGTCGGCGCCCTTCTCTGCGCCGCTCTGGTACCCGGAGACCGCGGTCTTGAACGTCGGGCTTTCCAGCGGGCTGACCGGCAACGCGGTCAGCTCGGCCTCGGGGACGATCGCGTCCTTGACCTCGGCCGCCCAGCCGAACTCCGCGGTCGCGGCACCGACGGGCGGGAACAACGTAGCGGTGAAGCTCAGCTTCGTACCGCCCTTGCCGTCGCCGGCCTTGTTCGCCTCGGCCGAGGTGACGTCAGCGAATTCGGGCGGCAGCACGGTCGTCAGCTGACCGACCATCGGAATGACGACGTCGGCCTCCTCGACGATCTGCTTGCCGTACCCATCGGTGATCGTCACCGACTCGGTCTTGGCCGAGGTGTTCTCCACGACGTAGTGCGCCTCCAGCCGACCCTTCTTGCCGACGACGTCACTGGGCTTGGACAGCTTCTTGCCGTTCAGGGTGTAGGTGACGGCGACCTTGATCGGCAGCTTCTTCCTGTCGAAGTCGCTGACGGTGCGAATCCGCTGCTCGCCGTTCACCGACAGGTCCACGGCCATCTTGCCGTCCTTGACCGAGAAGCCGCCGAAGCTGTCCAGGTTGCGCAGGCTGTCGGTCGACACCGGGTTGGCGAGCTTCACCTTTCCGGTGCCGACAAAGGCGAGTTGCTCGTAGATGCGGGCGCCTTCGACCTTGCCGCTGGGGTCGAGTCTGGCCTGAACAGTCTCGGTGTTGGTGACCGTGACGGGTCCGGCGGAGAGTGCACTCGACGCGGCCAGCGCCTGGGACGTCGACAGGACGAAAGCGGAGGGGACGGCGATGGCGACAGCCAGTCCCCGGGTGATGCGTCGGGCGGTCACGCACGGTCTCCTTCGGTCGAGGCAAGCTCACGGGTGTCGTCGGCGGGAACCCAGGCATCTTCTTCGGTCGGCTCGTCGGGTGGAACCTCGGAACGCTCAGCGGCCGGCGCCGGTCGCGTCCGCTGGAGCGAGGTCGCCAGGAACCCGATCCCGGCCGCCAGCAGCACGCCGGTGGCCGCCGACGGCGACTGGGCCAGGAAGGCCGGGCTGTCCGCGGTATAGGTCTCCTCGTACACGGCGACCATCGCGGCCGCGCCGAGCAGCAAGGTCCACAGCGGGATCCGGTCGGCCGAGCCGGCCGTGAACGCCACGCACACGGCCACCACGGCGACTGCCGCGACGGCCCGGCCGGACGCCGAGTCGGGAAGATAGAGCGCCCGTACGGCGAAGCCGAGCCAGGCGACGAACAGCCCGATCAAGAAGCCGGTCACGCGCATCGCCGGAGTGCGATCCTGCACCAGCCCCACCACACCGCCCAGTGCTCCGCCGACCAGTGCCGTGTGCTGCGTATCCAGACCGAGAGCTTCCCCGACCAGACACAACAGACCCGCGACGACGGCCAGCAGCGCACCGGATACCAGGGTGCTGCGCTGCATTGAGTCCTCCACTCGCTGTGGGACTCCGGGGACCCCCCGCCGGAAAATCCAAGTTTCATGTACTTGAACTACTGTTCAGTACTTTGCTGACGGACGTTCCTACCAAGCAGTAACCACTGGTTTCAAGAGCGGAGAGATACCGACTGCCAACTGCCGGAAGTTCAAGTGTTTGAAGGCATTCCCGGCCAATGCAAAAGCCGGGCCGGTCAAGGAGACCGGCCCGGCTCGAGCAGTGATCGTCAGGCAGCGACTTCCAGCGCGTCCTTCGACTCGTTGAGGGTTACCTTGACGGTTTCGCCGTCGCGGATGGTGCCGTTGAGCAGGCCGCGGGCGAGTTCGTCGCCGATCGCGGACTGGACCAGGCGGCGGAGCGGGCGGGCGCCGTACACCGGGTCGTACCCGGTCATCGCCAGCCACTCCATCGCACCCTCGTCGACGTCCAGCGTGATCCGCCGGTCGGTCAGCCGCCGCTGCAGCGCGGCGATCTGCAGGCCGACGATCTGCGTCAGCTCCTCGCTGCCGAGCGCGTCGAACAGCACGATCTCGTCGAGCCGGTTGATGAACTCCGGCTTGAACGACTGCCGCACCACGGCCATCACCTGGTCGCGCTTGGCCTTGTCGTCCAGCGACATGTCGGCCAGGTACGCCGAACCCAGGTTGCTGGTGAGGATCAGGATCACGTTGCGGAAGTCGACCGTACGACCCTGGCCGTCGGTCAGCCGCCCGTCGTCCAGCACCTGCAGCAGGATGTCGAAGACCTCGGGGTGCGCCTTCTCCACCTCGTCGAGCAGGATCACCGAGTACGGACGGCGGCGGACAGCCTCGGTCAGCTGGCCACCCTCCTCGTACCCGACGTACCCGGGCGGTGCGCCGACCAGCCGCGCGACGCTGTGCTTCTCGCCGTACTCCGACATGTCGATCCGGACCATCGCCCGCTCGTCGTCGAACAGGAAGTCCGCGAGCGCCTTCGCCAGCTCGGTCTTACCCACACCGGTCGGGCCGAGGAACAGGAACGAACCGGTCGGCCGGTCCGGGTCGGAGATGCCCGCGCGCGCTCGCCGTACGGCGTCGCTCACGGCCTTGACCGCCTCGCGCTGACCGATCAGCCGGTGCCCGAGCTCGTCCTCCATCCGGAGCAGCTTGCCGGTCTCGCCCTCGAGCAGCCGGCCGGTCGGGATGCCGGTCCACATCGCGATCACCTCGGCGATCTCGGTCGGCCCGACCTCCTCGTTCACCATCGCTTCGGGGCCTTCGGCAACCTCTGGCTCGGCGTCGGCCTCCTCGAGCTCCTTGGTGAGCTGCGGAATCTCGCCGTACAGGATCCGGGCCGCGGTCTCCAGGTCGCCGTCGCGCTGGGCACGCTCGGCCTGGCCGCGCAGCTCGTCGATGCGCTCCTTGATCTCACCGACGCGGTTCAGGCCGGACTTCTCCCGCTCCCAGCGGGCCTCCAGCGCGCGCAGCTCCTCCTCGCGGTCGGCGAGGTCGGCGCGCAGCCGCTCCAGCCGTTCCTGCGACGAGGCGTCGTCCTCGCGGGACAGCGCGAGCTCCTCCATCTTCAGCCGGTCGACGGTACGGCGCAGCGAGTCGATCTCGACCGGGGACGAGTCGATCTCCATCCGCAGCCGGGACGCGGCCTCGTCGACCAGGTCGATCGCCTTGTCGGGGAGCTGCCGGCCGCTGATGTAGCGGTTGGACAGCGTCGCCGCGGCGACCAGCGCGGAGTCGGAGATCGCGACCTTGTGGTGCGCCTCGTAGCGCTCCTTCAGGCCGCGCAGGATCGCGATCGAGTCCTCGACCGACGGCTCGCCGACGAACACCTGCTGGAAACGACGCTCCAACGCGGGGTCCTTCTCGATCCGCGTCCGGTACTCGTCCAGGGTGGTCGCACCGATCATCCGCAGCTCGCCACGCGCGAGCATCGGCTTCAGCATGTTGCCGGCGTCCATCGCGCCCTCGCCGGACGCACCGGCGCCGACGACGGTGTGCAACTCGTCGATGAACGTGATGATCTGACCGTCGGACTCCTTGATCTCGGTCAGCACCGCCTTCAGGCGCTCCTCGAACTCACCGCGGTACTTCGCACCCGCGACCATCGCGCCGAGGTCCAGGCTGATCAGCCGGCGGCCCCGCAGCGACTCGGGCACGTCGCCGGCCACGATCCGCTGGGCCAGCCCCTCGACGACGGCGGTCTTGCCGACGCCGGGCTCACCGATCAGGACCGGGTTGTTCTTGGTACGGCGGGACAGCACCTGGACGACGCGCCGGATCTCGGAGTCCCGCCCGATCACCGGGTCGAGGTGCCCTTCCTTGGCGCGATCGGTCAGGTCGACGCCGTACTTCTCCAGCGTCTTGGTGGTGCCCTCCGCCTCCGGCGAGGTGATCCGGCGGTTGCCGCGCATCTGGTCGAACGCCTGCAGCAACGCGTCCGGCGTCACGCCGAGCGCACTCTTCGCAGCTCCCTCGACGGTCGCGAGCGCGATCAGCAGGTGCTCGGTGGAGACGTACTCGTCCCCGAGCCCGAGGGCCCGCTGCTCCGCCTGATTCAGCACATCACCGGTTTTCCCTGACAGGCTCGGCGCCTGCACGCTGCCACCGCTCGCCTTCGGCAGCCGGCTCATCTGCTCGGCGGTCTTCCGGCGTACGGCGTCGAGGTCGCCGCCGGCCGCTTCGAGCAGGCCGATCGTCGTACCCTCGGGCTGCGCGAGCAGCGCGGACAGCAGGTGAATCGGTTCCACGGTCGGGTTGCCCGCCGCGGAGGTCTGACGGATCGCGACCGACAGGGTTTCCCGGGCCAGCGTCGTCAACCGCTGAACGTCCATCTAGTTTCAGCCTTCCAACTCAAGTAACAGGTCTTACCAGACACAACCTATCGAAACTTGAGTCCATTCCACTCAACTCTGGGAAATCCCAGGGATGAATCAGGGGACGCACCACCCTTTTCTCACAGACGGTGATCAGTGCTGGTAGGCGCCCGAGTCCCACTTGGTCAGGACTGTGAGGTCCTTGTCGGCGAGGTCACGGTCATAGCCGGACTGCTCGGCGCAGTCAATGACTAACGGCGACCCGCGGTCACCAGGCCCGCGTCGTACGCGAGGATCACCGCCTGGACGCGGTCCCGGAGGCCGGTCTTGGCGAGCATCCGGCTGACATGGGTCTTCACGGTGTGCTCGGTGAGGTGCAGTTCGGCGGCGATCTCCGCGTTGGAGTTGCCCTTGGCCACCAGAATCAGCACCTCCCGCTCCCGCGCGGTCAGTACGTCGAGTTGCCCGGCGACGTCGGGGTCCACGCGAGTCTCCGCGAACCGGTCGATCAGCCGGCGCGTCACCGGCGGCGCGAGCAGCGCATCACCGGCCGCGATCACCCGGACCGCGTTGATCAGCTCGTCCCGCGACGACCTCTTCAACAGGAATCCGCTGGCTCCGGCGCGCAAGGCGTCGTACACGTACTCGTCCAGGTCGAACGTGGTCAGGATCAGCACCTTCGGCCCGCCGGCCAGCTGCCGCGTGGCCTCGATCCCGTCCATCACGGGCATCCGGACATCCATCAGTACGACGGCCAGATCGAGGATCGCGGTCGACTGCCGGATCGCGTCCGCGCCGTCGACCGCCTGCGCGACCACCTCGATGTCCGGCTGCCCGTCGAGGATCGTCGCGATCCCGTCCCGCACCAGGTCCTGGTCGTCGACGACCATCACCTTGATCACGAGGCGCTCTCCGGGATCCAGGCGGTGATCCGCGTCCCGGCGCCGGGTGTGGAGTCGATCTCGAGCGAGCCGTGGTGGACGCGGACCCGCTCCCGCATCCCGGCCAGACCGTGCCGGCCGCGGCTGCCGACGGCGTCCGGATCGAAACCCACTCCGTCGTCCACGATCTCGACGGCGATCCACTGCACGCCGACGTTCACCGTCACCTGCACCCCCGTCGCCTTCGCGTGCCGCACAGCATTGGTCAGCGCTTCCTGGACCAGACGGTACGCCGTGAGTTGCTGACCCTCCGGCGGCGCGCTCACGTCGCCGGACAGCTCGAGCTCGATCGGCAACTGCTCGGACGTGACGTCCGCGACGAGCTGCCGCAACTCCGCGAGACCGGGCTGCGGAGTCAGCTGCGGATCCGGCACCCCATCGGCATCACGCAACGCCGACAACAGACGATCCAGCTCGCCGAGTGCCCGCCGGCCCGCATCGCCGATGCGCTGGAACCCCGCCAGTACGTCGTCCTCGCCCCGGCGTACCAGGTCCGGACCGGTCTCGGCCTGGATCACCATCAGGTTGACCGCGTGCGCGACGATGTCGTGCAGGTCCCGGGCGATGATCGAGCGCTCCGTCAGCACCACCTGCTCGGCCTCGCGCTCCCCCGCCTCCCGTTCGAGCTCCTTCTCGCGGCGCGCCGCCGCCCGGTTGCGCCGGTACAACCGGACCGCGATCCCCGCGCACAGCGGGACGAGCAGGATCAGCGACAGACTGACCGGCCACTGCCGATCGACCATCTCGTCGTAGATCGTGTTCCGCAGCCGGCCGTCGGGGTCCAGGTCGAACGGCTGCCGCCCGACCGTGGGGAACAGCAGGATCATCTGGCGGTATCTGATCAACTCCGCGATCGTCGGCAACGCCGCGAGTACGACGAGCGCGAGCGGCACCGACCAGGCCAGCGAGCGCGGCGCCGTACCGAGGGAGAACAAGGCGAGCGCCAGGGCGAGCATCAGCGACCAGACGATGTCGGTCTGCCAGTACGAGATCAGCGCGGCGAGCCCGATGACGGCGACCGGCACAGCCGGCCATCGACGGCGTACGGCAAGGGTCAACGGCGCGAACGCAAGCACGTACGGCATCCAGCCGGGGGCGCTCCACCAGTTCCCCGACTGGCGATCCGCGGCCAGCTCGACCATCGCCAGCGGCACAACGGCCGCTGCCGTCAGCACAAGCACGGGTCCCGCACCGGACTGCGGTCGTGCTGCGGCCAGCAGGTCCTCGACCCATCGCCCGGGGCTACGGCGCTGCGCGACGACGCCCTGTCGACGGCGCAGGACCATCACTGCGACGGCGTACAGCACGATGCCGACGGACAACCACCACGGCCAGTGCACAGCCTCGAGCCGGTCGTACGCCGCCTTCGACAGGCCGCCATTGGTCTCGGTCGAGCCGTCGGGCAGGGTGATGCGGCTGTACAACCACGGATAGACCTTCACGTTCAGCAGGCCGCGCTTGAGGTCGACGAGGACCGGAGCAGCCGCCAGTACGGCGGTAAGCACGAGGCCGGTGCCAGTGCCCCATCGGGTCGGTAGGACCCACACCGCGAGCAGGCAACCGGCAACGAGAGGCCAGGCGATTCCGCCGGAGAGCAGCGACACCACGTAGGTGCCGGCCAGCAGCCCACCCAGCGCCAGAGCCGGGTCGATCCGGCGGATCGCGATCAGCAACGGCGTCCAGGCAACGAAGACAGCCAGCCAGTCCGGGGCCCAGAACCAGTAGTCGGCCCGCTGGATCAGCCAGTACTCGACCGCCGCCCACGCAAGTAGCGCCAGCCCGGTGTCCAGCCGGCCGATCCGTGCGTCGGTCCCCGTCACGCCCACCATTCTGCTGGCAGAGCGGCTCGCAGCCGTCACTCTCAGGAGTGACACCCCGGTCAGCCGAAAGTGCGACTGCTTGCCGGTGGCAACGGGATCAGGCGGTGAACTCCGAGGCGCGGATCCGGTACACCTGCAGGTTCAGGTCGTAGTACTTGTCGGTCTCGCCGACCCACTCCATCCCGATCCGTCGCGCGGTCGCGATCGCGCGCTTGTTGGCCGGTCGCGCGACGGCGAACAGCTCGTCGACCTCGCCGTCGTCGAACGCCCAGCCCATCAACGCACGGCTGGCCTCGGTCGCGTACCCGAAACCCCAGGCGCTCGGCCGCAACTGCCAGCCGATCTCGAGATCCTCCTCGTACGGCGGGAGCAGACGGATCAGCAGTGCGCCGACGACCTCACCGTCGTCCCGGCGCGCGATCGCCCAGCGACCCGCGGGTACGACGAAGTTCGGCTGGGCCTCGATCCAGGACTGCAGGATCAACCGCATGGTCGCGGCGTCCGGCACCTTGTCGATGGCCGGTGACAGCCAGGGCGCCACGTCGGCGGAGCCAAAGATCTCCAGCGCGGCGTCGGCGTCGTCTTCCTCCCAGTCCCGGATCAGCAGCCGGTCCGTTTCCAGCTTCAGGGTCACCCCGCCAGGGTATGCGCTGCCCGCCGGAAGACAACAGGACCAGCGAGAGGCCGCAGGGCGGTCCTGGAACGGACCACCCTGCGGGGGTCGAAGAGCGCTGGGGGGTTAGCGCACCTTCGACTGTGGAGGCGTCGTGGGGGAACGACGACCTCCACCGGACCGGAGGCCCCGAGGGGGATCGGAACACTCCGGTGGTCAAGGAGATGTACGGCGGAGGATCAGCGAGGGCCGAGTTCCAGAGGCTGGGTGCGGATCCATCGCGTCGTCGTCTGTTGCCGGCCCATGGCGATCACGTCGCCGGCGGGACCGGCCGAGAAGACCCGGCTGGCGGCGGGACGCCGGGAGGCGCCGACACCGCGCTGGACTTCGGCCAGGAGCTGGTTGACCCGCTGACGCAGGTCCTCCACTTCCGACTGTAGCGCGAGGACGTGGCGAATTCCCGCGAGGTTGACGCCCTCTTCCTGGGACAGGTGCTGCACATAGCGCAGCCTCGCCACGTCGTACGCCGAGTACCGCCGGCCGCGGCCGGACGCCCGGCTCGGCACCACGAGGCCGAGCCGGTCGTACTGGCGCAACGTCTGCGGATGCATGCCGGCCAGCTGGGCCGCCACCGAGATCACGTAGATCGGGGTGCGGTCGTCCCAGGTCGGCACCTGGCTGAACGGGATGCCCATCACGCGCTCCCGAACAACCCGGCCCGCAGATCAGGCTGGTCCGACGCGGAGCTGAACTCCTGCAGCTTCTCCTTCTGCTCGTCGGTCAGCTCGTGCGGCACCTGCACTTCGAGCGTGAGCATCAGGTCGCCCTTGGTCCCGTCCCGACGGACCGATCCCTTACCGCGGACGCGCAGCTTGCTCCCGTTCGCCGTACCTGCAGGGATCCGGACCGTGACGGGCAGGCCGTCCAGGGTCGGAACCTTGATCTCGGCACCCAGCGCCGCCTCGGTGAAACTCACCGGGACGTTCAGCGTCAGGTGCTCGCCCTGCCGGCCGAAGATCCGGTGCGGCTTGACGTGCACGGTGACGTAGAGGTCGCCCGCGGGGCCACCCCGTTCGCCGGCCGCGCCCTTGCCCTTCAGCCGGATCCGCTGACCGTCCTGCACACCCGCGGGGATGCGGACCTGCATGGTCTTGCTCGACTGGCCGCGGCCGGAGCCGTGGCAGGTCTCGCACGGCTGGTCGACGACCAGACCGCGACCCTTGCACTCGGTGCACGGCTCGGTCATCGCGAACACGCCACCCTGCACCGAGGTCTGCATCCCCGTGCCCTCGCACTTCAGGCAGACCTTCGGCACAGTGCCGTACTTCGCACCGGTACCGCGACACGTCGCGCACGGCTCGTCGCTGGTCATCCGGAGCCCGACCGTGACACCGTTCACGGCCTCGGGGAACTCGATCGTCGCCTCGGTCTCGATGTCCTGGCCGCGCCGCGGACGCGCCGTCGTGGTGGTCGTGGGCCGCCCACCACCGCCGAACATGCCGCCCAGGATGTCGCCGAGCCCGCTGCCGCCGCCTTGGCCGCCGCGGTTGAACAGGTCCCCGACGTTGAAGTCGAAGCCACCGCCCTGACCGCTGCCGCTCGGCATCCGGAAACCGCCGCTGCCGAACAGCCGGCGTGCCTCGTCGTACTCCTTGCGCTTCTTCGGGTCGCCGACGACGTCGTACGCCTCGGAGACCTCCTTGAACTTGGCCTCCGCCTTGGTGTCCCCGGCGTTGGAGTCAGGGTGGTACTGCCGGGCCAGCTTGCGGTAGGCCTTCTTGATCTCGTCGGCCTCGGCGGTCTTGGAGACGCCGAGAACCTTGTAGAAGTCCTTCTCGATCCAGTCCTTCGTGCTCATCTGGCGCCTCCCCTCCCGTCGTACCGATTACTCCGCGGACTCGTCCGCGGCCTTGTCGTCATCAGTGCTCTCCACCGGCGCGTCGGCCTTCGCAGGCTCGCCCGGCAGTTGTTCGGTCGGCTCCGACACGGCCACTCGCGCCGCCCGCAGGATCCGCTCACCGTGCCGGTAGCCCGGCTGCATGATCATCGTCGCGGTCGGACCGTCGACCTCGTCGGAGTAGTTGTGCAGCAGGGCCTCGTGGATCCGCGGGTCGAAGGTGTCACCCTTCTCGCCGAACTTCACCAGGCCGAGCTTCTCGGTGACCCGCTCCAGCGACTCGGCGACAGCCTTGAACGCGCCGTCGAGCTCACCGGCTTCGCGGGCCCGGCCGACGTCGTCCAGGATCCCGAGCAGTTCGGAGAGCACCGTGCCGATCACCAGCTCGCGGGACGCTTCCCGCTCCCGGTCCACGCGGCGCTTGTAGTTCACGTACTCCGCCTGCAGTCGCTGCAGGTCCGCCGTACGCTCCGCGAGCGCCTCGGTCAGCAGAGCCTCCTGGGCCGACGGACCGATCAGATCGGACGGGTCCCGCGGCGGCTGTCCGCTAGGGGCCCCCGGCGCGGGAGCCGCGGACTGGTCCGCAGGCTCCCGCAGCTTGCCGGTTTCCGGGTCGATCCGGCGCTTGTCGCGGATGACGGGCTCGCCGTCACCGAACTCGCTGCCAGTCGGTCGATCCGTCACTTGTCCTCCGTCTTGTCCTGCGGCCGGTCCTCGTCCACGATCTCGGCGTCGACGACATCGTCGTCGTTGTTGCTGCTGGTCGCGTCCTCGGAGGTGGCGCCGTCGTCGGTCGAACCGCCGGCGGCCTGGGCGTTCGCGTACATCGCGGCACCCATCTTCTGGCTGGACTGGGCGAGCTTCTCCGAGGCGGCCTTGACCGCGTCGGCGTCGTCACCCTCGAGGGCCTTCTTCAGCTCGGCCACGCCGTCCTTGACCTCGGTCTTGACGTCGTCGGGAACCTTGTCCTCGTTCTCCTGCAGGAACTTCTCGGTCTGGTAGACCAGCGACTCCGCCTGGTTGCGGTTCTCCACCGCCTCACGGCGCTGCCGGTCCTCCTCGGCGTACTGCTCGGCGTCGCGGACCATCTGGTCGATGTCGGTCTTCGGCAGCGCGGAGCCACCCGTGACCGTCATCCGCTGCTCCTTGCCGGTGGCAAGGTCCTTGGCGTTCACGTGCACGATGCCGTTCGCGTCGATGTCGAAGGTGACCTCGATCTGCGGCACGTTCCGCGGCGCCGGCGGCAGGCCGGTCAGCTCGAAGTTGCCGAGCGACTTGTTGTCGCGGGCCATCTCGCGCTCGCCCTGGTACACCTGGATCATCACCGACGGCTGGTTGTCCTCGGCCGTGGTGAAGATCTCCGAGCCCTTGGTCGGGATCGTGGTGTTGCGCTCGATGATCTTGGTGAACACGCCGCCCTTGGTCTCGATACCGAGGCTCAGCGGGGTCACGTCGAGCAGCAGGACGTCCTTGACCTCACCCTTCAGCACACCGGCCTGCAGGGAGGCGCCGACCGCGACGACCTCGTCCGGGTTCACACCCTTGTTCGGGTCCTTGCCGCCGGTGAGCTCCTTGACCAACTCGGCGACCGCGGGCATCCGGGTCGAACCGCCGACCAGGATCACGTGGTCGATCTTGGCCACGTCGATACCGGCGTCCTTGATGACGGCCTTGAACGGGGCGCGGGCGCGCTCCAGCAGGTCGTTGGTCATCTTCTGGAACTCGGCCCGGGAGAGCTTCTCCTCCAGGTGCAGCGGACCGGACTCGGTCAGGCTCAGGTACGGCAGGTGGATCGTGGTCTCGGCCGCGGCGGACAGCTCGATCTTGGCCTTCTCGGCGGCCTCGGTGAGGCGCTGCATGGCCATCTTGTCGCCGGACAGGTCGGTGCCGTTCTTGTTCTTGAACTGGGTCACCAGCCACTGGACGATCCGCGCGTCCCAGTCGTCACCACCGAGGTGGTTGTCACCGCTGGTCGCCTTCACCTCGAAGACACCGTCGCCGATCTCCAGCAGCGAGACGTCGAACGTGCCGCCGCCGAGGTCGAAGACCAGGATGGTCTGCTCGGTGCCCTTGTCCAGGCCGTAGGCGAGCGCGGCCGCGGTCGGCTCGTTGACGATCCGGTGCACCTTCAGGCCCGCGATCTCGCCGGCCTCCTTGGTCGCCTGGCGCTGCGCGTCGGAGAAGTACGCCGGCACGGTGATGACCGCGTCGGTGACCTGCTCCCCGAGGTACGCCTCGGCGTCCCGCTTCAGCTTCTGCAGCACGAACGCGCTGATCTGCTGCGGGGTGAACTTCTTGCCGTCGATGTCGACGCTCCACGCCTCACCCATGTGACGCTTGACGGAGCGGATGGTGCGGTCGACGTTCGTGGTGGCCTGGCGCTTCGCCACCTCGCCGACCAGGACCTCGCCGTTCTTGGCGAAGGCCACCACCGAGGGCGTCGTGCGCGCTCCCTCGGCGTTGGGGATGACGGTGGGCTCGCCACCTTCCAGTACGGCGATGACGGAGTTCGTCGTACCGAGATCGATTCCGACCGCGCGGGCCATGCTTTACCTCCACGAAGTTGAGTGATGCAGACTCAATGTTGCCTGTTCGTCCGCCTCGGTTCAAATCCGTGACTGAACAAACTTGAGTTCACTAGGCTCAACATTGCACGACGGTCAGGTCATTCCCAAGGGCAGCCCCCGATTTCGGGGTCCCGGCCAGGGTGCGGCCAGGGAGACCCCTCCCGATGCAAACGTTTACCGTGCGATCCTGATCACTGTGAAACTCCGCCCGATGACCGCAGCCGACCTCGGCGCGGTTCTCGCGCTGAATGGCACCGCGGAAGGTCTTGTCGAACCCCTGAGCGCCGACCGGCTGGATTGGCTCCGGCTGATCGCCTCGCACGCCGTCGTCGTCGACCTGGACGACGTACCCGCGGGGTTCGTGCTCACGTTCACCCCGGGTTCGGCGTACGACGGGCTGGCGTTCGAGACGTTCACCCGGACATACGCCGATCGGTTCCTGCTCGTCGAGCGGATCGTGGTCGCCGCCGAGCACCGGCGTACCGGCATCGCGTCGGCGGTCTACCGCGCGATCGAACGGGCCGCCAAGCCGTTCGACCGCGCGGTCGCCTCCGTCCCCACCGACACGCCGGCGATCAGCTTCCACAACGCCCGCGGCTACGTGGAGGTCGGCAAGCAACGCCTCCCCAACGGAACCACGACCGCACTCCTGTCCAAGGAGCTGTCGGACTAGAGCTGGCGGATGTCGAGCAGCGCCCGCACCGGAAGGTCGTGCCGCAGGCGCGGATCGGTGAGGCCGTCGACAATGCAGGCCGCGCCGAGCCAGTGCGCGTCACAGTCCTCCACCAGGGCGCGCGCCGTCCGCGCGGTCGCACCGGTGTCGATCCAGTCGTCGACCATCAGCACCCGGTCCGCGGGCCGGATCAACTGCCGCCGGAACCCGAACACGACATGCCTGTCCTGGTAGTCGGGCCCGGTCGTCCGCCGTACCCACCGATCGCTGTCGACCGACGAGCCTGCGTGCTTCCGCATCTCGACAAACCCGACTCCCACCGCGGCCGCCGTCAACGCCCCGACCAACGACCCCCGCGACACGGGCCCGAGCACCACCGTCGGCACCTCGTCATACAGCCCCGCCAGCGCAGGCCCGATCCCCCGCAACAACTCCGCGTCCCGCCACCACCCAGTGACGTCCGCGTAACTACTTCAGACGCCCCGATCCGTCTGCCACCGAAACCCAGCCCGAAGCCGCTCCCGCACGCTGTCCATGCCCCCAGGATCCCGCACGCCCCGCGCTACGCGCACATGGTTTTGCGGACCGCCAGGCCATCACAATTGAACGTCCGCCGTCTGGTCACGCGGGCAGGGGCTCGCGGCAGCCAATTGTGATGGCCTGGGGATCCGCCTGTGGACAACGACCGACGCGACCCGCGCTCGGTGCGCCACCATGAGGACATGCCCGAGGTCGTCGACGTGCTGCTGCGACGGGAAGGCGTGGCGACGTTCGGGCAGCTGCGGGCGATCGCGTCCGGGAACGCAATTCGCGCCGCCCTGGCCGGCGGATCGATCCGCCGGATCGCGAAGGGCGTGTATGCGCTGCCGACTGCGCCCGATCCGATCGCGGCCGCCCGTGCCCAGGGCGGGCTGGTGTCGCATCTCAGCGCCGCGGTGCTTCACGGATTCGACGTACTGGAGCTGCCGGACAGACCCCAGATCACCGTTCCGCGCGGGCAACACCGACGGCTGAGCCCGGTGAAGTGCGAGCTGCACTGGGCCGACAACGTGCAGTCCGACGGTCCGTGCACCAGCAGGCTCCAGACGGTTCTGGACTGCGCGCGGACCTTGCCCTTCGCCGCCGGCCTCTCGATCGCAGACTCCGCACTCCGAGGTCGTTCCCTGGACCGCTCCCAGCTGATGGTCGCCGCCGCCGAGCTGAGCGGACCGGGCTGTCGAAGGGCGCGGCGGGTAGCGGCTGCCGCGGACGGGCGGGCCGAGTCGCCGCTCGAATCGGTCCTCCGCGCGATCCTGATCGAGGCGGGCATCATCGGGTTCGAGCCGCAGGTCGTCGTGCGCGACGGCACCTTCTCGGCTCGGATCGACCTGGCCAACCCGGCGCTGATGATCGCGCTCGAGGCCGACAGCTTCGCTCACCACGGGACTCGGACGGCGCTCGCCCGCGACTGCCGTCGGCACGTCAGCCTGACCGTTCGCGGCTGGCGGCTTCTGCGGTTCTCCTGGGAGGACGTGATGTTCGACCGCGAGTGGGTGGTCGCCGCGATCCGCGCGGCCATGGCCGGATCTGCAGGCCATCACAATGCTCCGGAGACGCGCCTGGGCACGCTGGGAGCGGTCGGCCAAGGGCAATTGTGATGGCGTGGGGGTTCGCCCCTACACCAGTCGTCCGCCGATGAAGGTTTGCGTTACCAGGGGGACGGCCGGGCGGTAGGCGAGGTGTAGGTAGGTGGGGGCGTCCAGGACGGCTAGGTTGGCTTGGGTGCCGGGGGTTAGGTGGCCTAGGTCGGGGCGGCGGAGGGAGGTGGCTCCGCCGGCGGTGGCTGACCAGAGGGCTTCGGCGGGGGTCATGTGCATTTCGCGGACTGCGAGCGCGATGCAGAAGGGCATGGAGGACGAGTAGCCGGAGCCGGGGTTGCAGTCGGTGGCGAGGGCTACGGTGACGCCGGCGTCCAGGAGGCGGCGGGCGTTCGGGTACGGCGACCTCGTGGAGAACTCGATCGCGGGAAGCAGCCCGGCGACGACTCCACTGGAGGCGAGGGCGTCCACGTCGGCATCGGTGAGATAGGTGCAGTGATCGGCTGAGGCCGCACCGACCTCGGCGGCGAGTTGGACGCCGGGGCCTTCGCCGAGCTGGTTGGCGTGTACGCGTGCCTGCAGGCCGCGCGCGATGCCGGCCTGGAGGATCGCCCGGCCTTGGTCCGCGTCGAACGCGCCGCGCTCCACGAAGACGTCGATCCACTTCGAGTGCTTCGCCGCCGCGTCGAGCATCGGCCCGGTCACGAGTGACACGTAGCCCGCCGGGTCGTCGGCGTAGTCGGCCGGTACGACGTGCGCGCCGAGGTACGTCGTCTCGTCGGTGAACTGCCGCGCGATCTGCAGCGCTCGCGCCTCGTCCGCGACCGTCAGCCCGTACCCGGACTTGATCTCGACGGTGGTCGTGCCCTGGCGGCGCATCTCCGCGACCAGCCGGGACACGTTCGCGGTCAGCTGTTCGTCGGTGGCCTCGCGGGTCGCCGCCACCGTGGTCCGGATGCCGCCGGCGGAGTACGGCGTACCGGTCATGCGGGCCGCGAACTCCTCGGCCCGGTCGCCGGCGAACACCAGGTGCGAGTGCGAGTCGACGAACCCCGGGATCACCGCCCGCCCGCCGAGGTCGACCGCGCTGTCGGCCGCCGGTGCCTCGCGCCGCGGCCCGACCCACGCGACGGTGCTCCCGTCGATCACGAGCGCCGCGTCGTGGAGCTCGCCGAGCAGCCCGCCGTGCGCAGGATCGTTGGTCACCAATGACCCGATACCGGTCAGCAGGAGCGAGCTCATGAGGTCACCGCCGCGATCGAGGTGGACAGGGCAGACGGTACGTCGATCGTCGAGTGCTTGCCCGCAGCAACCACCCGGCGACCGGAGACAACGACGTCGGTGACGTCCGAGGCCGTCGCGGCGAACACCGCCGTCTCCACGGTGCCGCCGGTGCCTGCTGAACGGACGCTGTCGAGGCGGACCGCGACGAGGTCGGCGCGGGCGCCGGGCGCGATCACCCCCGCGTCCTCGAAGCCGATCGAGCGGTGGCCGTCGACCGTTGCAGCCTTGAGGAGCTCCGCCGCCGACCAGTGACCGCGCTCCTGCGACGCCAGACGTTCGTCCAGCTCGACGGCTCGCATCTCCTCAAAAAGATCGATCACGGCGTGACTGTCCGAGCCGAGCGTCAACGGCGAACCCGCATCCCGCAGCTGCACCGACGGACCGATCCCGTCCGCGAGATCGCGCTCGGTGGTCGGGCAGAAGCAGGAGTACGTCGCGGAGCTCCCGAGCAGCCCGATGTCGACCGAGGTCAGATGCGTCGCATGCACCGCACTCGTCCGCCCGCTGAGGAATCCGGCCTCGTCGAGCACCTGCGCCGGGGTCCGGCCGTACGCCGCGAGGCAGGCCTCGTTCTCCGCGACCTGCTCGGACAGGTGGATATGGAGCGGTACGTCGGGAAACGCCGACGCGACCACTCCGAGCTGATCCTCCGGAACGCCGCGCACCGAATGCGCCGCCGCACCGATCACGACATCGTCCGCGCCGGCGAGCTGCGCGACCCGGGAGGCCCACGCCGTGGCGTCGCCGTCGCTGAAACGTTGCTGGACCTCGTTGAGCGGCTGGTCGATCCCGCCGGCGATGTAGCAGGTGTCGAGCAGCGCGATCCGGAGGCCGGCGTCACGAGCCGCCGCGATCAGCGCCGCACCCATGGCGTTCGCGTCGTCGTACCGACGCCCGCCGGGTGCGTGGTGCAGGTAGTGGAACTCGCCGACCGCGGTGATCCCGGCGAGCAGCATCTCGGCGTACACGGCCTTCGCGAGCTCGTAGCACGTCTCGGGGGTGAGCGCGGCGGCGACGGCGTACATCTGCTCGCGCCAGGTCCAGAACGTGCCGCGCTCGGTCTGCGTGCGGCCGCGGAGCGCCCTGTGGAACGCGTGACTGTGACAGTTCGCGAGCCCGGGAACGACGAGGCCGTTCAGCACCTGGGCGTCGCCGGGATCGACACCAGCCGCCACCGAAGCGAAGCGACCGTCGACCACCGACACCAGAACTCGTCCAGCGAGACCGTCAGGGAGGAGAGCGGTCTCGCACCAGTACGACGTCACTTCGCGAGGTCCTTCAGTACGGCGGCCAGCGCGTCGACGCCGGCCAGGCAGTCGTCCATCTCGGCGTACTCGGCCGGGGAATGCGAGATGCCCGTCGGGTTGCGGACGAACAGCATCGCGGTCGGGATCCCGGCGTCCGAGAACACGCCCGCGTCGTGCCCCGCGCCGGTCGGCAGCACCGGTGCGCCGTCGAGCACGTTCACCAGCCGGTCCCGCAGGCCGGCCGGGAAGTCGACGATCGGCGAGACGGACTCGGGTGTCACCTCGAGCGTCGTACCGTCCCGCTCAGCGCGTTCCGTCGCCTGCTTGGTGATTGCTGCGAGCAACGATTCGAGGGTGGCGGTGTCGGCGGCCCGGGCGTCGAGCCAGGCGGTGACCTGGGACGGTACGGCGTTCGTCCCGTTGGGCTCCACCGAGAGCCGGCCGAACGTTGCGCGGGCACCGGCGAGCCGGGCCTGCTTGTTGGCGGCGAGGGCGGTCATCGCGTACGTGAGCATCGGGTCGTGCCGATCCTCCATCAGCGTGGTCCCGGCATGGTTGGCCTCACCGCCGAACGTGAACCGGAAGCGCCCGTGCGGCCAGATCGAGCTGGCCACTCCCACCGGCGCGGTCAGTCCGCGCCCCTGCTCCACGTGCAGCTCGACGAACGTCCCCATCCGCCGCAGCAACGGCGAAGGACCGACTCGGGCCGGGTCAAGACCGGCCGTGTCCAACGCCTCCTCCAGCCCAACGCCGGCCCGATCCTTCAACTGCAGAGCCTTCTCGGCTGACAACACTCCGGCCGCGACCCGGGACCCCAGACAGGGCATCCCGAACCGCGACCCTTCTTCCTCCACGAACGCCCCGATGCCGATCGGCACACCGGGCTCGAACCCCTCTGCCCGCAGCTGATCCACAGCCGCCAGAGCCGACACAACACCGAGCGGCCCGTCGAACGCCCCGCCGTCGATCACGGAGTCGAGGTGGCTACCGGTGACCACACCAGGTCCGTCCGAGGCACCCCACCACGCGATGAGGTTGCCGATGCCGTCGGACTCGACCTGCAGGTTGCGGGCGGCGCACTGGTCCAGGAACCAGTGCGTCGCCTCGCGTTCGGTGGGAGACCAGCCGCCACGGGTGTAACCGCCGGTGTCGGGGCTACGGCCGATGGCGGACTCGTCGGCCCAGAGGGATTCGAAGCTCAAGACAGACTCACGACAGGGGGTTCTTCGACAGCCAGTCCTTGGCGACCGCGTCCGCGCTCTCCTTGCCGACGTCGATCCGCTTGACCAGGTCGGTCAGGGCGTCGGTGGTCAGCTTGGCGTCGACGGCGTTCAGCGTCGCCACAACGTCGTCGGACTTGTGGTCGGTCCGGATCAACGGAACGATGTTGTTCGGCGGCAGGATGTTCTCCGGGTCGTCGAGCTGCACGAGGCCCTGGTCCTTGATCACGGCCTGGGTGGTGAACAGGTTCGTCACCTGGATCTGGTTGTCGGTCAGCGCCTTGATGCTCAGCGGACCGCCCGCGTCCAGCGTCTTGTACTCCTTGAACTCGACGCCGTACTTCTCCTTCAGGCCCTTCAGACCCGCCGAGCGGACCTTGAACTCCGAGCTACCGCCCGCGACCAGGTCCTTGCCGACCGGCTTCAGGTCGGCCAGCGACTTCAGGCTGTACTTGTCCGCGGTCGCCTTGGTGACGACGATCGTGTCCTCGTCGGCGGCCGGCGACATGTCCAGCACCTCGAGCCCGGGTGTCAGCGCCTTCCTCAGCGCGTCGTACGCCTTGTCGGGGTCGGTCTCGGTGGAGTTCTTGTCGAAGTACGCCAGCGCGGCGCCGGTGTACTCCGGCACCAGGTCGACGGACCCGTCCTTGATGGCGGCCATGTAGGTCTCGCGGTTGCCGATGTTCGGCTTCTTCTTCACCTCGATGCCCTTGGCGGCCAGCGCCTGGCCGTAGATCTCCGCCAGCAGCTGGCTCTCGGAGAAGTCCGCGGACCCGACGGTGATGCTGGTCACCTTGGACGGCGCGGGCGAGTCTCCCGCCTTGTCGCTGCCGAGCTGGTCGCCCCCACCCCCACAACCGGCCAGGCCGAGGACAGCCACTCCGGCGATCGCAGTACGGATGAGTGTGGATCTCAACACGAGAGCCTCCAGTGTTCTCGTTCAGCCATCGACCGGTGCCGATGGATGTGTCTCAAGTTCATCAGGTTCATCGGACACTTCAGCCGATTTTCAGCCCTGGCGAGACGGTGATCCGCCCGATCAGCGCGAAGAGCGCGTCGAGGACGATGGCCAGGAGTGCCACCAGCAGTGCGCCGGTGAACATCTGCGGGAAGTCACGGAGCTTCAGCCCGTCGACCACGTAGCGGCCGAGGCCGCCGAGCGACACCAGCGCGGCGATCGTGGCCGTGGACACGATCTGCAGGGTGGCGCTGCGGATGCCGGAGATGATCAGCGGCATCCCGATCGGGATCTCCACCTTGGTGAGGATCTCGCGGCCGGTCATGCCCATCCCTCGCGCGGCGTCGATCGTGGCCGGGTCGACGCCCGAAAGACCGGCGTACGTCGAGGCCAGGATCGGCGGGATGCCCAGCGCGACCAGCGCGACCAGCACCGGCAGGAAGCCGATCTGATCGGTCAGCAGCACCGCGATCATCAGCAGCCCGAGGCTCGGCAGGGCGCGCGCGGCGTTGCCCAGGTTGATGGCCAGGAACGCACCGCGACGCGTGTGCCCGATCCGCAAGCCGATCGGCAAACCGATCACGACGGACAGTCCCAGCGCGGCGAACGTGTACCAGAGGTGCTCGAGGATCCGCGCCCAGATCCCCTCGTTGCCGGACCAGTTGAACGAGTCGGTCAGGTATTCCCACATGTCACGCCACCTCTCCCACGGGTGTCGCGACCCGCGCCCAGGGAGTCAGGATCCGCTGCAAACTGACCAGGATGAGGTCCGCGATCAGCGCCAGGGTCAGCGACAGCACCACGCCGACCACGACCGGGGTGAGGAAGTCCTTCTGGAAGCCCAGCGTGAACAGCTCCCCCAGTCCGCCGATCCCGATCACCGCGCCGACGCTCACCATCGAGATGTTCGCGACCGTGACGACCCGCAGACCGGTGAAGATGACCGGTACGGCGATCGGCAGGTCCACCGCGACCACCCGGTGCAAGGCGCCGTACCCGACCGCGATCGCCGACTGCCGGACGTCGGGCGGCACGGAGCGGAGTCCGTCGATCACGTTCCGGATCAGCAGCGACACCGTATAGATGGTCAGCGCCACGATGATGTTGACCGTGGACAGCACCTTGGTGCCGAGCACCGCCGGGATCACGATGAACAACGCGATCGACGGCAGCGAGTACAGGATGCCGCCGAACGCGATCAGCGGGTTCGCCAGCCAGGAGTAGCGCGTCGCGACGTACCCCAACGGCACCGAGATGATCAGCCCGAGGATGACCGGAACGATCGCCAGATAGAGGTGCTCACGCAACTGTTCCCAGATCAACCCGAGGTTGTCGCCGATCCAGGTCATGGGGCCTCCCGGTCTGGACTGAGGAGCGGAGGGAGCGAAGCGACCGGAGCGACGAGGGAAGACCGGGAGTTCCAGCCCCATGACCCGCCGCGACGGAGTCGCGGCATCAATACAGTCATGACCGGAGCGCCTCTGCAACCGTGGATTGGTCGATGACGCCGACGGCCTTGCCGTCGTCGTCCACGCAGACCCCGCAGCCCGTCGGCGAGGTCAGTACGGCGTCCAACGCCGCGCGCAGCG
The DNA here is from genome assembly GCF_004331345.1 of Kribbella soli. Taxonomy (GTDB): domain Bacteria; phylum Actinomycetota; class Actinomycetes; order Propionibacteriales; family Kribbellaceae; genus Kribbella; species Kribbella soli. Next base: position 1,850,144 of record NZ_SJJZ01000001.1, read on the forward strand.
AATCACCGCGCTTGAAGACCGAGCCGACCGGGAGCAGCTCCTCGGACCCGTTCCGCCACCCGAGCGGTACGCCGTCCTGCAACGCCAACTCGTCCGGCAACGGCTGCACCGGCAGCGCCTCCGGGTGCACGAACGTCAGCGCGCGATAACCCCGGTCCTGCCCGACGAACCCGCGGACGAAGTCGTCGGCCGGGTTGGCGAGCAGTTCGGCCGGCGGCGCGAACTGGGCGAGCTTGCCGCCGACCCGCAGTACCGCGACGTTGTCCCCGAGCTTGATCGCCTCGTCGATGTCGTGGGTGACGAACACGATCGTCTTGCCGATGTCGCGCTGCAGCCGGAGCAGCTCCTCCTGCAGCTGGTGGCGGACGATCGGGTCGACCGCGCTGAACGGCTCGTCCATCAGCATGATCGCCGGATCGGCCGCCAGCGCACGGGCGACGCCGACTCGTTGCTGCTGGCCACCGGACAGCTGGGCCGGGTACCGCTCGGCCAGTTTGACGTCGAGGCCGACGCGTTCGAGCAGCTCCATCGCCGTACTGTGCGCCTTGCGCTTGTCCCAGCCGATCAGCTTCGGCACGGTCGCGACGTTGTCCACGACCGTCTTGTGCGGGAACAGGCCGGCGTTCTGGATCACGTACCCGATCCCGCGGCGCAGCGTCACGGCGTCCCGGCCGTTGATGTCGTCGCCGTCGATCGAGATGGTCCCGCTGGTCCGCTCGATGGTGCGGTTGATCATCCGCAGCGACGTGGTCTTGCCACAGCCGGACGGGCCGACGAACACGGTGATCTGGTTGCTCGGGATCCGCAGGGACAGTTTGTCGACGGCGACGGTGCCGTCCGGATACCGCTTGGTGACATCCTCGAACTCGATCATGGCGCCCTTTCGCGCTCGTCGTCTGCGAGATCCCCAACAGCCCAATCGACCCTAGCGGACCACGCGACCGATGCCACGTGATCGCACGGTTTCCCGGTCCGTGAGAAAGTGCACCGTAGCAATACAGATAACCACGGTCGCACTCTGCGATCAGCTCTCGCGCATCGGCACCCGCACACCGCGCTCGTCGGCGACCTCGACAGCCTTGTCGTAGCCGGCGTCGACGTGCCGGATCACACCCATCGCGGGGTCGTTGGTGAGCACCCGCTCCAGCTTCTGCCGGGCCAGGTCGGTGCCGTCGGCAACCGACACCTGACCGGCGTGGATGGACCGGCCGATCCCGACGCCGCCGCCGTGGTGGATCGACACCCAGGACGCACCGCTGGACACGTTCACCATGGCGTTCAGCAACGGCCAGTCCGCGATCGCGTCCGAGCCGTCCAGCATGCCTTCGGTCTCCCGGTACGGCGAGGCGACGCTGCCGGTGTCCAGGTGGTCGCGACCGATCACGATCGGCGCCTCGAGTTCACCGGAGGCAACCATCTCGTTGAACCGCAGCCCGGCCTTGTCGCGCTCGCCCTGGCCGAGCCAGCAGATCCGGGCCGGCAGACCCTGGAACGCGACCCGCTCGCCGGCCAGCTTGATCCACCGGCTCAGGTGCTCGTTGTCCGGGAACAGGTCCAGGATCGCCTGGTCCGTCTTCGCGATGTCCGCCGGGTTGCCGGACAGCGCCGCCCACCGGAACGGGCCCTTTCCTTCACAGAACAACGGCCGGATGTACGCCGGCACGAAGCCGGGGAACTCGAACGCGCGGCTGTAACCCGCCTTCCGCGCCTCGTCCCGGATCGAGTTGCCGTAGTCGAACACCTCGGCGCCCGCGTCCTGGAACCCGACCATCGCCTCGACGTGCCGCGCCATCGACTCCTGCGCCTGCTGGGTGAACCCGGCCGGGTCCTTCTCACGCGCCGTCACCCAGTCCTCGAACTCGACGCCGACGGGCAGGTACATCAACGGGTCGTGCGCCGAGGTCTGGTCGGTGACGATATCGATCGGCGCACCGCGCTTCAGCAGATCGGGCACGATCGTCGCGGCGTTGCCGAGCACACCGATCGACAACGGCCGCCGCGCCGCCTTCGCCTCTTCCGCCAGCCGCAGCGCCTCGTCGACGGACGACGCCCGTACGTCGAGGTAGCGGTGCTCGATGCGCCGGTCGATCCGGGAGGAGTCGACGTCGATACAGATCGCGACGCCGTCGTTCATCGTGACGGCCAGCGGCTGCGCGCCACCCATGCCGCCGAGGCCGGCGGTCAGCGTGATCGTCCCGGCGAGCGACCCGCCGAACTTCTTCTCCGCGACCGCGCCGAACGTCTCGTACGTGCCCTGCAGGATGCCCTGCGTGCCGATGTAGATCCACGACCCGGCCGTCATCTGGCCGTACATCGTGAGCCCCATCGCCTCGAGCTTGCGGAACTCCTCCCAGGTGGCCCAGTCGCCGACCAGGTTCGAGTTCGCGATCAGCACCCGCGGCGCCCACTCATGGGTCTGCATGACGCCGACCGGCTTGCCGGACTGCACCAGCATCGTCTCGTCGTCCTTCAGCGTGGTCAGGGTGCGGACCATCGCGTCGAACGAGTTCCAGTCGCGGGCGGCCTTGCCGGAACCGCCGTACACGACGAGTTCGTCAGGGTGCTCCGCGACCTCGGGGTCGAGGTTGTTCTGCAGCATCCGCAGCGCGGCTTCCTGCTGCCAGCCGCGGGCGGTCAGTGTGGTTCCGCGAGGCGCGCGAACGGGACGGGGTCCGGACATGGGTGATCCAGCCTTTCTAGGAGAGCGGGCCGGTGACGGCCTCGGCGGCGGTGACATAAGTGCCGTCGGCAACAAGGCGGACGGAGTGCTCGAGTTCGGGTGCGAGATGCCGGTCGGTGCCCGGACCCTCGACGTACTCCCGCAGGGCGGCCCGGACGGCGGCGGTGGCCGGTGCCGGGTCCAGCGGCGCGCGCAGGTCGAGCGCCCGCGCGGCCGTGAGGATCTCGATCGCCAGCACCCGCTGCAGGCCGTCGACAGACTTGCGCAGCTTGCGTGCGGCGGACCAGCCCATCGAGACGTGGTCCTCCTGCATTGCGCTGCTCGGGATCGAGTCGACGCTGGCGGGTACGGCGAGGCGCTTCAGCTCGGAGACGATCGCGGCCTGCGTGTACTGCGCGATCATGTGGCCGCTGTCCACGCCCGGGTCGTCGGCCAGGAACGCGTTCAGGCCGTGGTTGCGGGCGACGTCGAGGAAACGGTCGGTACGTCGTTCGCTGATGCTGGCGAGGTCCGCGACGGCGATCGCGAGGAAGTCGAGCACGTACCCGATCGGAGCGCCGTGGAAGTTGCCGTTGGACTCGACCCGACCGTCCGGGAGGACGACCGGGTTGTCGATCGCGGCGGCGAGCTCGTGGCCGGCGACGCTCGCGGCGTGCGCGGCGGTGTCGCGTGCGGCGCCGTGGACCTGCGGCGAACAGCGGAGGGAGTACGCGTCCTGCACCCGGTTGCAGTCCGGACCGCGATGGCTGGCGACGATCGCGCTGTCCTTGAGGATCGCGCGAAGGTTGGCGGCGGACGCGGCCTGGCCGGGATGCGGACGGAGGGCCTGCAGGTCCGCGGCGAACACCCGGTCGGTCCCGAGCTGCGCCTCGACGCTCATCGCGGCGGCGAGGTCGGCGGACTTGAACAGCCGGTCGAGATCGGCGAGCGCGAGGAGCAGCATGCCGAGCATGCCGTCGGTCCCGTTGATCAGCGCGAGGCCTTCCTTCTCCGCGAGCACGACCGGCGTGAGGCCGTGCTTCTGGAGGGCTTCGCCGGCGTCGAGAAGGTTGCCGTCGGCATCGCGGACCTTGCCTTCGCCCAGGATCGCGAGGGCGACATGGGACAGCGGGGCGAGGTCGCCCGAGCATCCGAGGCTGCCGTACTCGTGCACCACCGGAGTCAGGTGCGCGTTGAGCAGACCGGCGTACGCCTGGGCCGTCTCGACCTTCACACCGGTGCGGCCGGTGGCGAGGGTCGAGAGCCGGAGCAGGGCCAGCGCCCGGACGACCTCGGTCTCCACCTCGGGACCGGAGCCGGCCGCGTGCGAGCGGATCAGGCTGCGCTGCAGCTGCGCCCGGAGGTCCGGTGCGATGTGCCGCGTGGCGAGCGCGCCGAACCCGGTCGAGACCCCGTAGTGCGGGGTGTCCGCGTGGGCCAGCGCCTCGATCGCGGCGCGCGACTTCGCGATTTCCTCGAGGGCCTGGTCGTCGATCCGTACCTTTGCGCCGTACCGCGCGACCGCGACCACTTCGGCCGGGGTCAGCGGTCCGACGCCGACATCCACTGTGTGTTCCACCCGAACATTGCACCGCGCCGGATCGCTCCTGGACAGCAGCGCCGTACCACTATTCGTCTCGAATCTGAGACAGCCGTCGCGACCCTCGGTAGCCGTAGAGTCCTGCCATGGTGTTCGAGATCCGGACGGCGCGTCCGGAGGATGCGGTGGGGATCGCCCGGGTCTGGGCCGCGGCGATGCCACAACTGGTGAAGACCGCGCGAGCCATCGAACTGGAACTGAAGCACGGCGAGAGCCGTGAGGTGCTGATCGCCGTCGACGGGGCAGACGTGGTCGGGTACGCGAACATCTACCTGCCGCCGGCGGATGCCGAGGCGCCGCGGGTGCGGGTCACGATCCAGGTGCCGCCGGAGTACCGCAAGCGCGGGATCGGGAGTGCGTTGACGACCGCGATCACGAAGCGGTGCGCGGAGCTCGGCGCCGGGCGGTTGCTAGTGGTCGTGGGTGACGACTCGCAAACGTTCGCGACCAAGCGCGGGTTCACGATCGGGCGCCGGATGTCGCATTCCGCTGCCGACCTGACCGCGGCGCGCGAGCCGGTCGCACCGCCGCAGGGTCTGCGTGTGGCGACGTACGACGAACTTGATCCGCGGCAGTTGTACGACGCCGAGGTCCAGGTGCGTGACGACGATCCGAGCGGGCTGTCGGGCGGACCGGCGTACGAGGAATGGGTCCGTACGTCGTGGTCGAACCCGGACAACCGGTACGACCTGAGTGTCGCCGTACTGGACGGGGACCGGGTGCTGTCGTTCGTGACCACGACCGCGGATCCGGACCGGAAGATGATCTGGTCGAACCTGACCGGCACGATCCCCGCGGCGCGTGGCCGCGGGCTGGCGAAGGTGGTGAAGTCCGTGGCGCTCGCCCGCTCACGGGATGCCGGGTTCACGGTCGCTTCGACCGGGAACGACGCGGCGAACGAGCCGATGCTCGCGGTGAACCGGTGGCTCGGCTACCAGGAGACCGGGGGCGCGTGGACCGCGGAGAAGGCGCTGTGAAGCGGCTCGCGATCTCGCTGACGTTCTTCCTGGTGCTGGCGCTCGTCATCGGATATGTGCTGTCCGGGCCGTCGTTCATGGACTGGAGTGTGACCGGCGGGCTGTTCGCGGTCGCGGTCGCGGGCGAGGGCTTCCGGTACTGGCTGAGCCGGAGCCGCGCGAAGAAACGACAATCGTCCGGGATCTGAGGCAGGGCGGGGTTACGCTGCCGTTGTGAGCGGCAACGTTCCCGCCTCGACCCGTACCCTGCGGGTCCTGACGTTCCTGGCCACGCAGCCCGGTCCCGTACCGATGGAGCGCATCGCCTCCGCGGTCGGGTTGCCGCGCTCGTCGACGTACCACTTGCTGCGGGCAATGATCGATGAGGGGTTCGTCGTGCATCTGCCCGAGGAGAAGCGGTACGGGCTCGGGGTGGCGGCCTTCGAGATCGGGTCCGCGTACCTGCGGCACGATCCGCTCGAGCGGCTGGCGCGGCCGCTGCTCGCGCAGCTGGTGCACGAGGTGGGGCAGACGGCGCATCTCGGCGTACTGCACGGTCGGGAGCTGGTGTATCTGCTGAAGGAGCAGCCGCCGCGACCCGTCACGTTGGTGACCGATGTCGGCGTACGGCTGCCTGCCACGCTCACGGCGTCCGGTCGCGCGTTGCTGGCCGAGCTGCCGCCGGCTCAGGTACGGGCGTTGTTCCCGGCGCCGGAGTCCTTCGTACGGCGTACCGATCTGGGACCGCAGACGCTGACCCAACTGCGCCGCATCCTCGCCGACGAGAAACGCCAGGGCTTCGCCGTCGAGGACTCCTTCATCACCCCCGGCGTCGCCTCGGTCGCCAGCGCCGCCGTCGACCACGCCGGCCACCCGGTGGCCGCCATCAGCGTCACCTTCCGCACCGACGCGGTCCCCGCCACCGACCGCCCCCACCTGGCCCACAAAATCCGCCAAGCAGCCAAAGCCCTGACCCGCCGCCTCCACGGCTAGGGCGTCAGCGCTCTTCGCGGAAGTCGACGTGGGTGCGGAGTTTGGGGTCGTACTTGCGGATTACCAGGCGGTCGGGATTGTTCCGGCGGTTCTTGCGCGTTACATAGGTGGAGCCGGTACCCGCCGTACTGCGGAGCTTGACGATGGGGCGGAGGTCGTTGCGCTTGGCCATGCTGTCCTTTCTCGTACCAGTGACCCGTAGGATACTTTGTACTGGTTATCGTTTTCAACAAGACAGGAGAGCAGATGATTCCGGTGACCTTGCTGACGGGGCTCGACGACGGGTTCCGCGGCGCCGTCGCGGGGAATCTGCTGGCCGCCGCCCCGCGGGGCGTCCTGGTGGAGTACGACGTGAGCGCCCTGAGCACCGGCTCCGTCGTCCGGATCGCACGCACCGCCACCGGCGTGATCGACCGCGAGGTGATCACGATGGACCACCCGTGCGTCTCCTGCGCGCTGCGTGGATCGCTCGTCCAGCTGCTGGCGAGCATCGCCGCCGTCGAGCAGTACGACGTCGCGATCGTCAACGTCCCCACCGCCGGTGACACGCACGCGATCGCGACCGAGATCGACCACGACACCGATCTCCGCGTCGACGCGGTCATCACCACCGTCGACACGGCGACCGCAACCGCCGACCTCACCGGCGAGGAGCTGGTCCGGGAGCGCGGAATTCCGACCGCGGCGGAGGACGGCCGCGCGATCGCCGAGGTCGTCGTACGGCAGCTCGAGTACGCCGACGCAGCCGTCCTCACCACCGACGACGACAGGACCCGCGCGCTGATCCAGGCGATCAACCCGAGGCTCCTGGTCAAGACCAGTCCGGCCGGCCTGCTCGGCGTACGGCTGCATGTTCCCGGCGCCACCGTCGAGCCGGGCTCGATCGCGGCGCCGGTGGACGGACGAACCTTCGTCTGGCAGTCCGGCCGGCCGTTCCACCCCGAGCGGCTGTACGACGCCCTCGAGGACCTGGTCGCCGGCACGGCCCGCGGCCGCGGCACGCTCTGGATCGCGACCCAGCACCGCAGCCGGCTCAGCTGGGACAGCTTCGGCACGAACATCTCGATCGGCGTCCTCGGTCCATGGCTGGCCGACCTCCCGGCCGATCGCTGGGCGGGCGTCGGCCAGCAGCACCAGGCGCGGTCGGCCCTCGAGTGGCATCCCGAGCACGGCGACCGCGCGTCGTACCTCTCGCTGACCGGGGTCGACCTGGACGTCCGGGAATTACGCGAGCGCCTCGACGGTTGTGTCCTGCGTGCGGACGAAGCGGTCCACCCCCTGACCGATCCGTTCGCCGCCTACTTGGAAGGAAGTACCGCAGCATGAAGAAGGACATTCACCCCGACTACCGCCGGGTCGTCTTCCGGGACAAGTCCGGCGACTTCAGCTTCCTCACCGGTTCGACCCGCGAGAGCAACGAGACCATCGAGTGGCACGACGGGAACACCTACCCGGTCGTCGACGTCGAGATCTCGTCCGCGAGCCACCCGTTCTACACGGGCCAGCAGCGCGTGATGGACACTCAGGGCCGCGTGGAGAAGTTCAAGAAGCGCTACGGCCAGAAGTAACGCCGTACCCCCAACGGCCCGCTCGACCCTCGAGCGGGCCGTTGGCACGCCCAGGCGACATCTTTGGGCTCCCACCAACCGTTTCGGGCCGCCGAGAATGGTTGGTGGGTGCCCAAAGAGCGTCCGTCTCGGATTCGAGACGGGAAGGGGCGTGGGGTGCTGGGTGTGAGCGGGTGGGGCGGATCACACTGTGCGCATGGAGCCGGTTGAACTCACGGGCGCGGGGCTGTCGCCGTTGGAGGCGGTCGCGCTCGGGCAGCGGCGTACGGCGGTGCGGTTGAGCGACGACGCCCGGAAGCGGATGCACGAGTCGGCGCTGGTGGTGGCCGAGGTCGCGGGGCGGCGGCCGGTGTACGGGCGGACCACGGGCGTCGGGGCGAACCGGGACGTGCTGACGTCCGACCCGGAGCACGGGGCGCGGCTGCTCGGATCGCATTCCACCACCGGTACGACGTCGTTCCCGAAGGACGTCGTACGGCTCGGGCTCCTGATCCGGGTCAACCAGCTCGCGGCGGGCGGGTCCGGGCTCGACCCGGCGGTGGCCGACGCGATCGTTGGTCTGCTCAACGACGACGACCTGCCGGACCTGCACCGCGGTGGCGCGATCGGCACCGGTGACCTCGGCCCGCTCGCCGAACTCGGGCTCGCGCTCGGCGACGTCATCGACGGAACCAGCGCCCTCCCGCTGCTGTCCAGCAACGCGCTCACGCTCGCCGAGTGCTGCCTCGCGTACGTCGAGGCCGCCACGCTGATCAACGTCGTGCCGCTGGTCGGCGCCCTCTCCCACGTCGCACTGCGCGGCAACGCGGAGGTGTACGACGTCCGCGTCCATGAGGCCCGCCCGCAGCCGGGGCAGGTCCGGGTCGCCCGCCGGATGCGCGAACTGCTCGACGACCTGCCGATCAGGCCCGCCCGGGTCCAGGATCCGTTCGGATTAAGGGCTTTCGCGCAGGTCCTCGGCCCCGCTGTCGACCATGCCGATGCCTTGGGCAACAGTGTGCGGATCGACATCAACGCGGCCGCGGAGAACCCGCTGGTGAGCGGCGGCACCGTGCTGCACAACGGCAACTGGCACGCGATGCCGATCGCGCTCGCGCTGGACTCGCTGCGGCTCAGCCTGCACAGCGTCGCGACCCTCTCGACCACCCGGGTGGCGAACCTGGTCGACCCGGACTACACCGGCCTCAGCCGGTTCCTGGCCAGCGGCGCCGAGGCGAGCTCGGGCGTGATGATGATCGAGTACGTCGCCCACGACGCGCTCGCCGCGGTCCGGTCGTCGGCGCAGCCCGCGACTCTCGGTACGGCGACGCTGTCCCGCGGTGCCGAGTTGCACGCCAGCTTCGCGCCGCAAGCCGCCGTACTGACCAAGCAACTCCTCGACGCGCTCCGCGAAGTCCTCGCCAGCGAACTCGTCACCGCCGTCCGCGCGATCCGCCTGGCCGGCCTGACGCCGGTCGATCTCGCCCCGGCTGCCGTCGGACCATGGCTGACCGATGCCCTCGCGGCCCTGCCGAACGACCTGGCCGACCGATCACTGCGGGAGGACCTGGAGATCGCCCGCGGCGTGCTCACCCAGTGGGGCGACCGCCAGGTCGAACATCCCGCCGAATCCGGCTAGAGGCGGTTGTACGCCTTCAGTGTCCGTAGTGCGCCGACCGTGACGATGCCACGGTACTCGAGGGTGGCGGCCGGGCCCGGCGGTTCCCAGGTGATGGCCCAGCCGCCGTCGCCCTGCTGGTCCTCGATCAGGCGGTCGAGGTGGGCGTCGAGCTGAGCGTCGGTGAAGAGCGGGCGCCAGAAGCTGTCCGGAGTCGGCGCGAACTGCAGCGGAGTCACGCCGTACGTCGGATCCGCGGCGTCGGCGCGGTAGTGCCCGAGCTTGGGGAGCCACTCGCGGACGCGGTCGAAGTCGACGTCACCGGTGGACTCCAGGAACGCGGCCACCTCGAGCATGCCGTGAGCGTCCTCCGGGAACCCGTGCGCCACCTGGGCGGCGCACCAAGCGGCGGCCCGGTCGCGCCACGGGTGCTCGACGCCGAGCTGGTGCAGCCGGCCGACCAGACCCGCGGTGGGGTTGATGCCGGGTTGGTACGTCCACTCGGTGATGTGCTCGGCGCGGGGGTAGCCCTCCACTGCCGGACCGCACAACGGCACGGCACCGTCGGCCGTCGCGGTCCGGTCGAGCCAGTCCGCCGCCCGCCGGATCATCTCCTCGTCCCGGGCACCCGCCGCGAGCATCGTGTCGAACGCGACCTCGACGTCCAGCGGCAGACTGTCCGGACACCGCTTGTCCGGCTCCAGCCCCTGCCCGAACCCGCCGTCAGCGTTCTGGAACCCACGCAGCGCGTCGACCACCCCCTGCGGTTCAGCCCCCTCGAAAACCGCCGCGAAGAGCCGCCGCTCGAGCACCCGAGCGTCCCGCCGTACAAAGTCCCGACCTGCCGTGAAGATGTCCATACCCCCACCCTTCCCCATCCCCACACCCAGGTCTTGAACGAATCGGACAGGCTTCAGGGTTCGAAGCGGTAGCCCATTCCTGGTTCGGTGAGGAGGTGTTTCGGGCGGGCGGGGTCGGGTTCCAGTTTGCGGCGGAGCTGGGCCATGTAGAAGCGGAGGTTGCCGCTGGCGGTCTCGTAGCCGGGGCCCCAGACCTCGGTGAGGAGCTGGCGTTGGGACATCAGCTTGCCGGGGTTGCGGACCAGGACCTCCAGGAGGTGCCATTCGGTCGGCGTAAGGCGGATGTCCTCGCCGTTCTCCAGCGTGACGCGCTTCGCGGCCAGGTCGACGACGGCGCCGCCGACGGTCACGACCGGCTGGTCCTGGGCGATGTTGCTGCGCCGGAGTACGGCGCGCATCCGGGCCAGCAGTTCGTCGATCCCGAACGGCTTCGTCACGTAGTCGTCGGCGCCGGCGTCCAGCGCCTCGACCTTGTCGGTCTGGTCGGTCCGCCCGGACAGCACCAGGATCGGCGCGTCGGTCCAGCCGCGCAGTCCGCGGATCACGTCCACGCCGTCGAAGTCCGGCAGTCCGAGGTCGAGGATCACCAGCTCCGGCGGATGCTGCGCGGCGACCTTCAACGCCGACGTACCGGTGCCGGCCAGGTGCACCTCGTACCCCCGCGCCTTCAGGTTGATCTGCAACGCCCGCACGATCTGCGGCTCGTCATCAACCACCAAGACTCTGGTCATGCGGCCTCCCGGCCTGGACTGAGGAGCGGAGGGAGCGAAGCGACCGGAGCGACGAGGGAAGGCCGGGAGTTACAGCCGCATGACCCGCCGCGACGGAGTCGTGGCATCAATACAGTCACTCCTGCTCCGATCGTTCGCGGGCGCCCGGCACCGGCGCGTCAGGGCGGAGGGTGGCGGTCGGGATCGCGACCACCATGGTCAGTCCACCACCTGGGGTGTCCTCGGGCTGCAAGGTGCCGTGCATCGCCTCGGCGAGTCCCCGGGCCAGTGCGAGCCCGAGCCCGACACCGACCGTGTTGTCGGTATCCCCGAGCCGCTGGAACGGAGCGAACACCCGGTCCCGGTCCTGCCGCGGGATCCCCGGGCCGCGGTCGATCACCCGGATCTCCACGGTGTCGCCGAGCGCGCTCCCGGTGACCAGCGGCGCCCGGCCGACCGGTGAGTAGCGGATCGCGTTCGCCAGCAGGTTCGCGACCACGCGCTCCAGCAGGGCCGGGTCCGCTTCGACCAGCGGCAGCGTGTGCGGGATGTCGATCGTCACCCGATCGGCGTCGTCCCCCAGCTCGGACAGTGCGCCGGGGAGGATCTCGTCGAGCGCCATCGGACGGGTGAAGACCGGGAGTACGCCGGCTTGCAGGCGACTGAGGTCGAGCAGGTTGTCCACCAGCCGCGACAACCGGTCGAGCGACTCGTCCGCGGTCTCCAGCAGCTCGGCCCGCTCGGACTCGGTCCATTCGACATCGTCGCTGCGCAGGCTCGTCACCGACGCCTTCGCCGACGCCAGCGGGGATCTCAGGTCATGGCCGACGGCGCGAAGCAACGCCGTACGCAGCTTGTCGGCCTCGGCGAGCGGCTTCGCCTCGGCGGCCGCCTCACTCAACCGGGCCCGATCGACCAGCGCCGCCGCATGCGCCGCGAACGCCCCGACCAGCCTCCGCTCGTCCGCCTGCAGCTGATGTCCTTGCAGTACCAGCACCAGGTCGTCGCGGGCCGGGATCTCCGCGTCGGCCTCCTCCGGCCGGGTGCAGGTGAGCGACCCGGCCGAGGCCACCGGTCGCCACACCTCGGTCAGCTCGTCGTCGTCCACGCGCTCCATCAGGCACGCCCCGGTCATCCCGAAAGCCTCGCGGACCCGCTCCAGCAGGGCGGGCAGAGCTGTCTCGCCGCGCAGTACCGATCCGGCCAAGGTCGCCAGCGTCTCCGATTCCGCGGCCGCCCGGGCCGCTTGTCTGGTACGGCGGGCCGCGCGGTCGACGACCGTACTGACCATGGCCGCGACCAGGATGAAGATCAGCAACGCCAGCGCGTTGTTCAGCTCGGCGATCGTGAACGTCCGCTTCGGCGGCGTGAAGAACCAGTTCAGCACCAGCGACCCGGCGATCGCGGTCACCATCGCCGGCCACATCCCGCCGACCAGCGCCACCACCACGACGGCGAACAGGAACGCCAGCACGTTGCTGGTCAGGTTGAGCGTGTCGCCGCCGAGCCCGAGGACCAGCGCGAGCAGCGGCGGCAGCGCGACGGCCAGCACGAAGCCCTGGACCTTCCGCTTCCGGGACAGACTGCCCCGGAGCCTGGGCAACCTGCCGCGGCCCATCAGCGAGTGCGTGACGAGGTGTACGTCGATATCGCCGGAGTCGCGGATCGTCGTCGACCCGATGCCCGGTCCGGTGAGCAACGTCGACAGCCTGCTCCGGCGCGAGCCGCCGAGGACGAGCTGCGTGGCGTTCTCCGCCCGCGCGAAGGTCAGCAGCGCGGCCGGGATGTCGTCGCCGACCACCTGGTGGTAGGTGCCGCCAAGCTTCTCGACCAGGTTCCGCTGCTCGGCAAGCTTGCTCGGGTTCGCGCCGGTCAGCCCGTCGGACCGCGCGACATGGACGGCGAGCAGATCGCCGCCGGACGACCGCGCCGCGATCCGGGCGGCGCGCCGGATCAGCGTCTCGCCCTCGGGACCGCCGGTCAGCGCGACCACTACGCGCTCGCGGGCTTCCCAGGTGGAGTCGATGTCGTGCTCCGCGCGGTACTGCTGCAGACCGGCGTCCACCCGGTCCGCCAGCCAGAGCAGCGCGAGCTCCCGCAGCGCGGACAGGTTGCCGACCCGGAAATAGTTGCCCAGGGCAGCATCGATCTTGTCGGCGGCGTACACGTTCCCGTGCGCCATCCGCCGGCGCAGCGCCTCCGGCGTCATGTCGACGAGCTCGATCTGGTCCGCGGCCCGCACGACCCGGTCCGGGACCGTCTCCTGCTGCGGTACGCCGGTGATCTTCTCGACCACGTCGTTGATCGACTCGAGGTGCTGGATGTTGACCGCCGAGATCACGTCGATCCCGGCGGACAGCAGCTCCTCGATGTCCTGCCAGCGCTTCTCGTTCCGGCTGCCCGGCACGTTGGTGTGCGCCAGTTCGTCGACCAGCGCGACCTCCGGCCGCCGGGCAAGCACTGCGTCGAGGTCCATCTCGGTGAAGCTGGCGCCGCGGTAGTCGACGATCCGCCGCGGCACCGTCTCCAGGCCATCCAGCATCTCGTCGGTGTACTTGCGGCCGTGGGACTCCACAAAACCGACCGCGACATCGGTCCCCCGGGCGCGCCGGCGGCGGCCCTCGCCCAGCATCTTGTAGGTCTTCCCAACGCCGGGCGCGGCACCCAAGTAGATCCGCAGATGCCCGCGGCCGCTCTTGCTCATGCCTCCATGCTCTCAGCTCAGCCCAGCGCAGCCAGGGAGGCGTTGAGCTTGACCACGTTCACCCTGGGCTCCCCGAGGAACCCCAGGACCCGGCCCTCCGTGCTGTCCTTCACCAACTTCTGGACCTGTTCGACGCTTAGACCCCGCTCACGGGCGACCCGGTTGACCTGCAGAGCGGCGTACGCCGGGCTGATGTTCGGGTCGAGACCGCTCCCACTGGCCGTGACGGCGTCCGGCGGGACCTGGGAGGCGTCGACGCCCTCAAGCGCCGCGACCGCCTTGCGCCGCTCGTCGACCGCGGCGAGCAGGTCGGCGTTGTTCGGCCCGAGGTTCGAGCCGCCGCTGGCCTTCGCGTCGTAGTCGCTCGCGGACGGGCGGGTCTGGAACCACTTCGGGTCGGCGACCATGATCGCCTTGCCGTCGGAGTCCTTCTTCCCGCTGTCCATGGTGTACGTCTGGCCGATCAGGTCGGACGCCACCTCCTTGCCGTTCACCTTGATGATCGACCCGTTCGCGTTGCCGTGGAGCAGCGCCTGCGCGACGCCGGTCATCACCAGCGGGTAGACGATCCCGAGGATCGCCGTGAAGACGAGCAGCGCCCTGAGCGCCACTCCGAACTGCCGGACCGAGCCGGGCAGGTTGCTTGCCATGAACAACTACCTCTCAACGAAGCCCGGGGATCAAGGAGATCACCAGGTCCAGGAGTTTGATACCGACGAACGGGGTGATCAGACCGCCGACGCCGTAGATGAGCAGGTTGCGGCGCAGCATCGCGGAGGCCGACGACGGCTTGTACCGAACACCCCGCAGGGCGAGCGGTACGAGCGCCACGATGACGAGCGCGTTGAACACGATGGCGGACACGATCGCCGACTCCGGCGAGTGCAGCCCCATGATGTTCAGCTTGTCCAGCCCCGGGTACGCCGCCGCGAACAACGCCGGCAGGATCGCGAAGTACTTCGCCACGTCGTTCGCGATCGAGAACGTGGTCAGCGAACCGCGGGTGATCAGCAACTGCTTGCCGATCTCGACGATCTCGATCAGCTTGGTCGGGTTGGAGTCGAGGTCGACCATGTTGCCGGCTTCCTTGGCTGCCGACGTACCGCTGTTCATCGCCACGCCGACATCGGCCTGCGCCAGTGCCGGAGCGTCGTTGGTGCCGTCGCCGGTCATCGCGACCAGCCGGCCGCCCTCCTGCTCCTTCTTGATCAGCGCCATCTTGTCCTCGGGCGTCGCCTCGGCCAGGAAGTCGTCGACCCCGGCCTCCTCGGCGATCGCCTTCGCGGTCAGCGCGTTGTCGCCGGTGATCATCACGGTCCGGATGCCCATCGCGCGCATCTGGTCGAACCGCTCCCGCATCCCCGCCTTGACGACGTCCTTGAGGTGGATCACGCCGAGTGCGCGCGCCGTACCATCGATGCTCTCGGCAACGACCAGCGGCGTACCGCCGGAGGCCGAGATCCCGTCGACGATCTCGCCGAGCCGCGCGTCCGTCGTACCGCCGTGCTCGCC
Source organism: Kribbella soli (assembly GCF_004331345.1). GTDB lineage: Bacteria > Actinomycetota > Actinomycetes > Propionibacteriales > Kribbellaceae > Kribbella > Kribbella soli. Next base: position 1,865,303 of record NZ_SJJZ01000001.1, read on the forward strand.
GATCCACGCGTTCACCGCACCTGCGGCGCCCTTGCGGACCTGCCGGTTGTCGACGTCCACGCCGCTCATCCGGGTCTGCGCGGTGAACTCCACGAAGGTTGCGTGCGGCAACTCTCCGGTGTGCCGCTCGCGCAGCCCGTAGCCGGTCTTCGCCAGTACGACGATCGACCGGCCCTCCGGCGTCTCGTCGGCGAGGCTGGACAGCTGCGCCGCGTCGGCGAGTTCGGTGTCGCTGACGCCCTGGACCGGGATGAACTCCGACGCCTGCCGGTTGCCCAGCGTGATGGTGCCGGTCTTGTCCAGCAGCAGGGTGTTCACGTCGCCCGCGGCCTCGACCGCGCGGCCGGACATCGCCAGTACGTTGCGCTGCACCAGCCGGTCCATGCCGGCGATGCCGATCGCGGACAGCAGCGCGCCGATCGTGGTCGGGATCAGGCAGACCAGCAAGGCCACCAGGATCACGATGCTCAGGTTCGTGTGCGCGTACGCCGCGAACGTCGGCAGCGTCACGGTCGCGATCAGGAACACGATCGTCAGGCTCGCCAGCAGGATGTTCAGGGCGATCTCGTTCGGCGTCTTCTGCCGGGATGCGCCTTCGACCAGCGCGATCATCCGGTCGATGAAGCTCTCACCGGGTTTGGTGGTGATCTTCACGACGATCCGGTCGGACAGCACCTTCGTACCGCCGGTGACCGCACTGCGGTCGCCACCGGACTCGCGGATCACCGGTGCCGACTCGCCGGTGATCGCCGACTCGTCGACACTCGCGACGCCCTCGACGACGTCACCGTCGCCGGGGATGATCTGACCGGCCTCGACGACGACCAGGTCGCCGAGCCGCAACTGGGTGGCCGGCACCTCTTCCTCGTCGCCGCTCGCGGTCAGCCGGCGCGCGGTGGTCTCGGTCTTGGCCCGGCGCAGCGTCTCGGCCTGGGCCTTGCCGCGGCCTTCGGCGACGGCCTCCGCGAGGTTCGCGAAGATCACCGTCAGCCAGAGCCAGACCACGATCCACCAGACGAACACGCTGGAGTCGGTGAAGGCCAGGATCGTGGATCCGGCCGCGCCCACCTCGACCACGAACATGACCGGGTTCTTCCACATCACCCGCGGATCGAGCTTGCGCAGCGCGTCCGGCAGCGACGTGAGCAACATCTTCGGGTCGAACAGACCCGACGACGTCTTCTTAGGGATAGCCGCCGATTTCTGGACGGGCGGCGTCGTCAGCGTGGTCACAGTCCCTCCGCGAGGGGTCCGAGAGTCAATGCGGGGAAGTAGGTCAGGCCGGTCACGATCAGGACGACACCGACGAGCATCGTGACGAACAGGGCCTTGTGGGTGGGCAGCGTGCCCTGGGTCACCGGGACCGGGTGCTGCCGCGCGAGTGAGCCGGCCAGGGCGAGCGCGAACACGATCGGTACGAACCGGCCGAGGAGCATCACCAGCCCGAGAGCCGTGTTGTAGAACGGGATGTTCGCGCTGATACCGGCGAACGCGCTCCCGTTGTTGTTACCGGCCGACGTGAAGGCGTACAGCACCTCCGAGAAGCCGTGCGGGCTGTCGGTGTTGAGGATCGAGGCGCGCGCCGTCGCCAGACCCATCGCGATCGAGGTTCCGACGAGGACCAGGGTCGGCGTCGTGAGGATGTAGAGCGACACCAGCTTCATCTCGCGCGCGGTGATCTTCTTCTTCAGGTACTCCGGCGTACGGCCGACCATCAGGCCCGCGACGAACACCGCGAGCACGGCCAGGATCAACATGCCGTACAACCCGGTCCCGGTACCGCCGGGCGTCACCTCGCCCAACATCATGTGGAACAGCGGCACGCCACCGCCGAGCGGGGTGAACGAGTCGTGCATCGAGTTGACCGCGCCGGTCGACGTACCCGTGGTCGAGACCGCGAACAGGGTCGACGCCCACTCGCCGAAGCGGGTCTCCTTGCCCTCCATCGCGGCCCCGGCGGCCCGGGTCGCGGAACCCGCGCCCTGGACCTCGAAGACCGTCGCGAGGACGACGAAGGCCGACCAGATGGTCGCCATGACGCCGAGGATCGCGTAGCCCTGCCGCTTGTCCTTCACCATCAGGCCGAAGGTCCGGGTCAGGCAGACCGGGATGACCAGCAGCAGGAAGATCTCGAACAGGTTGGACAACGGGTTCGGGTTCTCGAACGGGTGCGCGGAGTTGGCGTTGTAGTAGCCACCGCCGTTGGTGCCCAGCTCCTTGATGACCTCCTGGCTGGCGACGGTGCCGCCCGGGAGCGTCTGCGTCTGGCCGACCACCGAGGTGACCTCGTGACCACCGGAGAAGTTCTGTACGACGCCCATCGCGACCAGCGCCACAGTCCCGATCACGGCGATCGGCAGCAGCACCCGCAGTACGGTCCGGGTCAGGTCGACCCAGAAGTTGCCGAGCCGGTCCGTCTTCGACCGGGAGAAGCCGCGGATCAGGGCGATCGCGACCACGATGCCGACGGCCGCGGACAGGAAGTTCTGCACCGCGAGACCGGCGAACTGGACCAGGTGGCCCATGACCGCCTCGGGCACGTAGCTCTGCCAGTTCGTGTTCGACACGAACGACGCGGCCGTGTTGAACGCGAGCCCCGATTCCACGTTCGGCAGGCCGAGCGACAGCGGCAGCCAGTGCTGCAGCCGCTGGAGCAGGTACAGCAGGACGACGCTGAGCGCGGAGAACGCGATCAGCGAGCGGGCATAGACTGCCCAGGTCTGATCGACCTTCGAGTCGACGCCGAACAGTTTGTACGTCGCGCGCTCGATCCGCAGGTCCTTGTCGGACGTGTAGACCCGGGCCAGATAGCCGCCGAACGGGCGGTAGACAGCCGCCAGGCACGCGAGGAGAAGGCCGACCTGCAACAGGCCGGCTGCGGTGTCGGACATCAGAACCTCTCGGGGAAGACCAGGGCGGCGATCAGATAGAGGACCAGAGCAACGGCCACCACTAGGCCGGCGATGTTCTCGGCGCTCACAACTTCTCCACTCCACGCAACGCGAGCCAGACGGCCGCGAAGACAATGACGGTGACGGCGAGATAGATGACGTCAGCCACGACGACACCAACTCACGACGAAAGTGCACATGTCTTCACTGCACACCGTTGGCTGCCTGGTCAGGAGGGTTCTCGCAGGCCTCTCACACCCGCCGACACAGCTCTCACAGACTTCTCACATACTTACGCCTGGCATCCCACCGACAGCTGAGGGAAGAACACCCACGTGACTGAACTGAACACCCCCGCCCCCGCCGAGCAGTTCTTCTCCGCGGAGACCCGGACCGCCCTCGCCGAGGCGAGCCAAAAGCTCGCCGAACGGCTCCAGGCGCACACCGACGCCCTGCTCGCGATGACGGGCGACGAGGACCACAACACCCTGTTCGAGCACAACGCCGCGCTCGAAGGCGTGGTCGAGGACTGGAACGACGCGGTCTTCGGACACACCGGTACGTCGCCGTTGCTGCTGGACGACGCGGTCGACGACGAGGAAGACGAAGACGCCGAGCAGGACCAGGTGATCAGCGTGGTGTCGCGGTTCGACCTGCGCGTGTTCGACCTGGACGCGCTGCTCGAGGCCGGACGCGCCGCGCAGGAGCGGCATCCGGCCGAACTGGACGAGTCCGGTGACCGCGAGCCGGTGGACTCCGCCGAGCAGGCGATCTACGAGATCAGCCGTGAGGTCGGCGAGGCGTGGTTCGAGCTGCCCGGTATCGAGATGGTGGCCGGTGCCCGCGCGTACGTCGTACCCGAGCCGCCCTTCGAGCCGCTCGACGCGGACGCCGAGGACGTCGTCACCGAGCTCATCGCCCCGAACGGCGTAGCCACCCACGCCGAGACCTGGGCCTAGACCAGCAGTTCACCGTCCAGCACCGTGATCGCCTGGCCCTTCAGGTAGACGCGGTCGCCGGCCGGCACGACCTGGACAACACCGCCTCGGGCGGACGCCTGGTATCCGACCAGTTCGTCCCGCCCGAGGCGCTCGGCCCAGTACGGCGCCAGACTCGTGTGCGCGCTGCCCGTCACCGGATCCTCCGGGATCCCGCTCGCGGGCGCGAAGAACCGCGAGACGAAGTCGTACGCCGAACCCTGCGCCGTCACGATCACGCCGCGAAGGTTCTCCCGCTGCGTGATCGCAGCGATCCCGTCGTAGTCCGGCACCACCGCGCGCACCGTCGCCTCGTCGCGGACGACAACCAGCAGGTCACGGAGTTCGCCGGTGACGTAGACCTCCGCCGGCTCCGCCCTCAGCGCGACGCCGAGCCCGTCCGGAACCGGTACCTCGATCGGCCGGTTGACCGGAAAGTCCAGCGTGATCCCGTCGTCCGCGACGTCGGCCACCAGCACCCCACTCAGCGTCGCGAACGACGCCTTCCCGGACACCTTTCCGTCCGCCGCCAGCACATGGGCAGTCGCCAGCGTCGCGTGCCCGCAGAGCACCACTTCCTTCGTCGGCGTGAACCACCGCAGGTCCCACTCGGCCTCGGCGCCTGCCGACGGCCGGACGAATGCGGTCTCCGCGTGCTTCATCTCGGCTGCCACCGCTCGCATCCAGCCCTCGTCCGGCCAGTCCCCGGCCTCGAGCACACAGACACCCGCCGGATTCCCGGCGAAGGCTCGGTCAGCAAACGCATCAACCACGCGGATCCTCATGCACCCGACGCTAACCACTGCGGCAGCCCTCGTTCCATAACCACTTTCCGCCCGAGTGGCCATCGAACCGCTCCGCCGAACGACTTCTGGCCGGGTTGGGGAGGATGTCGTGCCGTTCTGGGCGCAGAATCCTCCCCAACCCGGGTAAGCGTTCAGTCGATGGGGCGGAGTTCGTCGGCGTACGAGACGGAGACTCGGCGCAGTACGCCGTCCTTGACCGAGTACTGGCCCATGCGCCACAGGGGCGGACTGTAGGCGTGGACGGTGACGCTGCCCTTGTCGAGGCCGACGACGCGGTGGATGTGGTCCGGGCCGAAGCCGTACACGTCGCCGGCTTCGATCTCGGTCTCGACCGACTCGACGCCGATGGCCAAGTTGTGCTCGACGAGCTTGCCGCGGGCGACCGCGACCGCGCCGGAGGACACGTCGTGGTCGTGCCAGCCGGTGTCGTTGACCGGGGTCCAGCAGATCAGCCAGACGTCGACGTTGGCGTCGCGGTGCAGCGAGGCGAAGACGCGCTCGTCGTCGCTGTAGGCGACCTTGTCCTCCCACAGGTGTGGCTGCGCCGCGAGGCCGCCGGCCAGCTCGGCCAGCTCGTCAGGGGTGAGATCACGTCCCGGAAGGTTGTCGAGCGACAGACAGTTGTTGAGCTCCACGAGCCGGCTGGCCTGGCGCGCCGGGACGTTGGGTACGTCGATTGGCTGAGCAGTCACTGCACTCCCCTCTCAGGAGTAGATGTACCGGAGCCGAAGAGCAGCCGGTGTGGATTGTCGTGGCGGATCACCGCGGTCGCGGCATCGCCTTGGCGGAGTTCGACGGTGTCGGCGTACGGCCGGTCGGTGCCGTGCACGACCTGGTCGATGCCGAGCACCCGCGCGACCGCGTCGATCCCTTGCGGGCCGTAGCTCGAGGTGTCGACGTACAGGTTCGGGTCGATGGTGCCGAGCCGGCCGCCGCGCGCGGCCAGCCGCTCGTGGTGCACGGGCGCGAGACCAGCGGCGGCAACGAAGCACAAGCGGAGATCCGGGTACGAGCGTCGCCCGCCGAAGGCATGCCACGCCCACCAGGCCGCCTGCAACTGCGCCGTGTAGTCGACGACCGGCGCCCACCACCCCGGCGCCTCGGTCGGTCGCGCCGTACCGGGGTGCACCAGGATCGGTCTGTTTGCCCGCTCGGCGACGCGCAGCAGCTCCGCCTGCGCCTCCCAACCGACGGGTGAAGCAAGCACATGTGCCGGCAGTTGCAGTCCCAGGAATCCCTTGTTCAGAAGGGATTCCAGCCCGGCAACATCAGGCTCGAGCAGATCGACGGAAGCCCACGCGCGGAACGGCTTCGGGAACTCCGCGGCCCCGTCGTGCCAGGCCGCGAGCAGCTCCGCATCCCCGAGCTCCTCGACACCGAGCGGACTCGACAGTGACACCGCGGCCAGCGTCGTACCGGAGTCCTGCTCCAGCGCGACCCGCTTGCCGAGCTCGTGCGCGGCAGGATCCACGTCGTACGGCGCCTCGCACGTGGTGTGCAGCGTCCAGCCGTCGAGGTACGGCGGCTCGCGGCGGGCCCGGAGCCGGTCGACGAAAGCTTCCGGCCAGAGGTGCTGGTGGACGTCGATCATCGGCCCCTCCCCTCGCCTGTTTGATCAGATTGAAGCGCTTCAGGATGATTAGAGTGAAGCGCTTCAATGGCCTGTCTGTCAAGTTTCTGTCCGCGGCGGCGGCTAGGGTCGTGGACATGTCCGGAACCAGCCGGAGGCCGACCCTCAAGGACATCGCCGCCGAGACCGGGCTCTCGATGGCCGCTGTGTCGTATGCACTGCGCGGCCTGCACGGCACACCCGAGACCCGGCAGCGGGTCCAGGACTCCGCCGACCGCCTCGGCTACCAGGCCGATCCGGTCGCCCGCGCGCTCGCCTCCGGCCGCAGCGGCTCCATCGGCGTGCTCTGCGCCTCGCTCGAGGACCTCTGGCAGCAACGCGTCGCGGCCGCGCTCGGCCGCGAGCTCCTCGCCCCGGACCGGAACGCCTGGATCATCGACTCGGCCGGCGACGCCGACCGTCAGCTCGAGCTCGCCCAGCACCTGGTCGACCACCGCGCCGACGCGATCGTGGTGATCCCGATCGACCCGGCCGCGAAGGCCTGGGCCGAGATCGCCCGGCAGGCGCCGGTGATCGCGATCGGCGACGCGCTGCCCGGCGCGAAGGCGAAGTCCGAGGTGATCCTGGACAACGAGTCCGGCGTGAGTACGGCGCTGCGCCGCCTGTCCGACGCCGGCCACCGGGACATCGCCGTACTGAGTCCGACCCGCCGCCTCGAAGTGGAGCGCCCCGCCGAGGGGATCGCTCAGCGCGTGGCGGCCGACCTCGGCCTGAAGATCAGCCTGCTGCAATGCCCGCACGACCTGGCCGGCGCGACCGCCGTCGCCCGGACGCTGCTCTCCGACACCGCGCGCCCGACCGGCATCCTCGCCCTCGCCGACTCGATGGCCTTCGGGGTGTACGCCGCCAGCCGCGAGCTCGGCCTGCGCATCCCGGACGACCTGTCGCTGCTCGGGTACGACGACCAGCCGATGTCCCAGCTGCTCACGCCGCCGCTGTCGACCTTCCACTGGCCCCTCGAAGACCTGGTCAGCCACGTCGTCTCCCGCGTGACGTCCGCCGTTGACACCAACCGCCGAGTCCGCCGGACCACGCTCACGCCGACCCTGATCGAGCGCGGCTCGGTCGCCGCCCCGCCCAACTGAGCGAGACGGCGACTTAAGCGCGACAGGTTCCACGCCCTCGAAACTAAACTAACCCACTAGACTTACTTCCCGTTGTCCATGATCCGGACAGCCGGCTCATCCCGCCCCACCTCAACGGTGCTCACGGTTTGATGCCGTTCAGGCCGACGGCGGTGGTGAGGATGCGGTCGCGCAGGGCGGCGGGGAGCTTCGGGAGGATGCTGCCGAGGGTGCGGGCCTCGGCTACGGCGTACCGGCGTTTGGGGCGGCGCGCTTCGACTGCGCGGACGATGACCTCGGCGACCTTGTCCACCGGACCGGGCAGACCTGGCTCGGCGGTTCACCGAGGTTCTCGGTTCGATCTGGCCGGCGCAGCACCCGAAGATCCACGCCGAGCTGAACAAGCTCGCCGTCGAGGGACTGGTCGAGGTCGAGAGCGAGGGACCGCGGCGACGGAAGGCGTACCGGATCACCGACGCCGGCGTGACCGAGGTGAAGCGCTGGCTGACCGAGGTCGACGTCGACCACACCATGCGGCTGCAACTGCTACTGCGGTCACTGTTCTTCTGGATGATGGACACCGACGAACTACAACGCCACCTCGAGTCGGAAGCGCAGTACTACCGCCAACTGGCCGACCAGTACCGCGACTACGCCGCCCGCAAGGACCGCGGCGAATTCGGCTACAGCGAACAGACCCAGTCGATCCGCGTCACGATCGAGGCCGGCGTCCGCCTCTACACAGCCCTGGCCGACTGGGCCGACTGGGCCCAAACAGTTCCCCCCGCCAAGCCCACCCCACCCCCCAAACCCTGACGCCCACACCCCAGCCACACACCCACCCCGCACCTACCGCGCCTGCCAACCGAAACACGAGGGGATATCCACTCGCGTTGTGGGTTCTCCCCTCGTACACCAGCAGAGAACCCACCACAGCAGGGGATATCCCCTCGCGTGAATGATCCCGCGGGTCGGTGGGTGGGTGGCGCGGGTGGGTCGGCGGCGCGGGTAAGTCGGTGGAGCGGGTGGGTAGCGCGGGGGGGAAATGCCGGAAGGCCGGTCGAGCGGGTGCTCGGCCGGCCTTCTCGGGGGGTACTGCGTTACTTGGTGCCGAAGACCTGGACTTCGGTCAGGTCGGTGAAGCTGCAACCGCTGGTGGTGCTGCCGGGGCAGGTGGTGGAGAAGTCCGGGACCTGCGGGCTGAGCATCCAGAAGCGCACGTACTGGACGCCGGTCGTGTTGCCGCTCGGGGTGAGCAGGTTGTACTTGCCCTGGTTGGCGGTGGTGAAGGTGCCCTCCTGAGCGGTCGCCCAGGTGGTGCCGTCGGCCGAGGTCTCGATCTTGTACTGGCCGGTCGACGCCGTGCCCGAGTCACCACAGGTGGCTGACGGGTCCACGTTGAACGAGCTGATGTTGACCTTCGCCGGCAGCTTGATGTCGACGTGCTTCGGGACCATCGTGCCCGTCGGCGTGCCGTTGTCGTCACCCGTGGTGCTGCCCCAACCGGTGCCCTGGGCGTTGTCGATCGCACCGCCCGGACCGCAACCGAAGTCGCTGTAGTCCGGACCGTTGAAGCCGGCAACCGTTCCGCCACCGGAGGAGGCGGCCCAGTTGCGGCGCGGAACGAAGTTCGCCTGAGCGCCGGCGCTGACCTTGACGGGCTGGACGAGCAGCTCGTAGCCCGGAGCGGACACGACGACCTTCGGGTAGGTGCCCGGCGCAACGCCGGTGATCGTGTACTTGCCGGTCGCGTCGGTCGAGCCCGCGTAGTCACCCGCGTAGCCGGAGGAGTGACCGCCGACGTACACGAGCGCGCCGGCCACCGGAGCACCGGTGTCCTTGTCCTTCACAGTGCCGGTGAGCGACGTGGTCGCACCTGTCGGCGGCTTGTGGAAGTCCTCGGCCGGGTAGGCGTCGCCGCCGTCGACGACACCGGCGTACCAGCCCATGCCGCGGTTGGCGAAGACGGTCCAGATGATGTCGGCGTTCTTGCCGCCGCTGGCGACCAGGTCGGCCTGGACGATCGCGTTGCGCATGTCGAGCATCGTCGGGTCGGCCGGCGACAGCTCCATCGCGCGGGTGATGATGCTCATCGAGTAGGCGCGACCGAACCGCTCGCGCAGGTCCCACAGGGTCTGGGCCCAGACCTCACCGGAGGAGTGCACCTCCGGCCCGCGGGAACCGATGGTCGGGAAGTCGCCGTACGTGTAGCCGCCCTTGGCGCCGTTCGCCTTGACGCAGTTCGGGCTCACGGCCTTCACGCGGCAGTCGATCGCCTGGGTACGGAACAGGTCGCCGTGCGAGACGTACTTGCCCTCGAGGACCTCACCAGCAGCGGTGGTGTCCTTCTCCAGGCCGTGCGAGACCAGGTAGTCCATCGCGTAGAAGTCGCTCCACGCCTCGCCCATCGAGCCGGCCTGGATGCTGTTCAGCGTCGAGTTGCCGGTGGCGTCGACGACCAGGCGGTTCGACAGACCGTGGGTGTACTCGTGGTACAGGATGCTGGCGTCGTTGGCGCCGCTGGCCGGGACCCACGGCTCCTGCTCGTCGGACTTGCCCGGCGAGTGCCACAGGTACATCTGCATGGTCGGCGAGGTGCCGTCCGGCGGCGTCGACATGTTCGCGTTGTCGTCGTGGTTGGCGTCGGGTCCGCCGTTCGCACCGGTGGCCGCACCGTCGAGGGCGTTCAGGTGCACCGGGTCGCCGCCCGCGGTGTCGAACGAGCCGGCCGCCGGGGTGAAGCTGATCGGCGCCTTCGCCAGCCAGTCGTGGAAGTTGCTCGCCAGGTAGAAAGCGTTCGTGACGTCCTGGTTCAGGTTGGTCTTCCAGGAGTCGGGCTTCGCCGGGTCCCAGGTGCAGATGAACGAGGTCGAGCAGAACGACGACGCGTTCGGGAAGCTGGTCAGCTTGTACTCGGCGCCGGTCTTGGTGCCGGGCACCTTGACCGTCTCACCGGCGTTCGGCTGGTTGTCGTCGTTGACGTCCGCGAAGGCGGCGACCGACGTACCTTCCAGGAGGGTCTTGGCGTTCTTCGGCAGCCACTTGTTGTAGATCAGGTTCTCGACCCGCTGCGTGCCGCCCTTCGCGGCGCCCGGGTAGTTGTCCTGCACCAGCGCGTCGCCGTTGCCCTCGCTGACCAGGTCCTTGCGGTACAGCGTGGCACCGGTCTGGGCGTCGACGACGTGGCTGTAGATCTTGGTGCCACCGGAGTTGGTGTAGGTCAGCCAGCCCTTACGGAGCCCGTCGGCGGTGTGGAACCACACCTCCTTGGCGGTGTCTCCGTTGCTCCACTTGGTGCTCACGCCGGACGTGGTCGCGGTCGCGGACTTCGTCGTACCACCGGCGTCCTGGATCGCGGCGCTACGGGCGCCCGCGGCGGTGACCTTCGGCGTCGCGACGGCGGACCGGCTCTGCGCGGCGGTGGCGAGGCCGGAGACCGGCGAGCCCATCACCGAGATCAGCTGGCCGTTCTTGGTGACGTTGGCCTTCAGGCCGTTGCCGAACACCTCGACGCCGTCGACGACCTGCGACCAGAAGATGTGGTGGGTGCCGAGATCGTCGACGTAGTCCTTGCGCAGCTTCAGCGTGCCGAGGTCGGCGTCGGAGAGCTTGAAGATCTCCGGGTGCGCCTTGACGTAGCCGAGGGCAACGTCCGTGGCCTTCTTCGCGCTCTTGCCGGTGAGGAAGCCGTTCAGCTTGGTGACCTGCGCCGGCGTGCCGGTGTTCGGGTCGACCTCGACGACGCCCTGAGTACCGAGCGAGTCGCGGTACTTCTTCGCGGCGGCCGTCTCCTTGCCCTCGACCTTCGCGGAGCGGGCATAGGTGGTACGGGCGTTCGGCGTCCGGGCGTCGAAGTTGCCCTTGCGGTCCTTACCGGCGCTCTGCTCGGCCTGCGCGGGTTTCTTGCCCTCGGCACCGGCGTTCTGAGCAGCGTCCGCGCCACCGCCGGCAGTCATGGCCAGCACGGTGGCGGCCGCGGAGACGGCTGAGACTGCTATGAGCCCCCGCCCTCTGCGTGATGTTGTCACAGCAAATCTCCATCAAGTTCGTGTTCGCGGGTCGCCCTCCACGCCCCGTCCCCGGGGGCCGACCTTAAGCCTGCGGAAGGGTCCGGGGAAGAGAAATCACCGGAATGTCGCGGAGTCGAGGGTTGTCCTTCGTGCTCGGAACAGTACCGCTAGTGACCGGAAGGTTGCACGTAGCCACGGACCGGTCACTAGCGGTGTCTCACAAGGTCAGAATGCTCCGGCGCCGTTCGGCGTACCGAGGCCGGTCGGACCGTCCCAACCGGCGCGGGCATTGCACCACTGGGTTGTCGGGCAGGAGCCGTTGCTGCCGCTCGTCACGTCGAACAGCGAACCCGGGTGGGCGTACGGCAACGCGTTCGCGTACCCGGCCGTGTTGCCGGACAGCGCGTAGACCGAGGCGATGATCGGCGCGGCCTCACTCGTACCGCCGAACTGCGCCCAGGTCGAGGCCGTCTTGCTCGTCGGGTAGTAGATCGCCATGCCGCCCTTGGACGGATCGGCCGCCGCGGACACGTCGGCCATCGCACGCTTCGAGCACCCGGTGTCGAACGACGACGCGCCACTCAGAGCGGTGTTGTACGTCGAGCAGCCCGAGCCGGCGCCGTCCCAGACGCTCTCGCTCCAGCCCCGAGTGTTGCTCGCGGCAACCAACGACGTACCGCCGACGGCCGTCGTGTACGACGAGGACGCCGGGTAGCTGCCGCCCTGGTAGCCGTCGTCACCGGTGGACGCGGTGACCGCGATGCCCGGGTGGTTGTAGTAGCTGCCGTACGTCGCGTCGGACGCGTCGCCACCGCCGTAGCTGTTGGAGATGGCAACGACGCCCGGCTGCTTGGACGCGGTCACGACCGCTGCGCCGAGGTCGGCGAAGCTCGCCGAGTTGGCCTGGACGACGACGATCTTCGCGTCCGGCGCGGCAGCCGACACCGCGTCGACGTCGAGCGCCTGCTCACCGGCCCAACCGACGTTGAACCGCGGCAGCGACGTACCGCCGGTCTGGTTGATGACCTTCAGGCAGCCGTTGGCCGTCGTACACGCCGACAGGCCGAACTGCGAGCGGTAGACGCCGAGGTCGCGCTCCAGGTTCGGATAGCCGTAGGCGTCGACGATCGCGACCGTCCGGCCGCCGGCGCTCAGGCCGTTCAGCTTGTAGGCGTCACGCAGGCCGGTCGGGGTCAGACCGGTCGCCGGCGGCGTGGTGGACGCGGGCGCAACGCCCTTGTCGTTCACCAGCTTGATCGCATTGCAGGCCGCGGTGTGAGCGGCCTTGGTCGCCGAGCAGACCTTGGCGGAATGCTTCCCGGCGGTGTAGGGGGTGGGCGCCGCGACGGCTCCCGATGCGCTCGAAACCGCTGCGGTCAGTCCGACGACGGCAAGTGCGCCGGCACTCAGGGCGGAGACGAGAATCCGTTGCCTCAACTGGACTCCTCGAGGTTGGGGCAGGCCTCCGCAGGTGGTCCCGTTCGGGCCGGAGGGCGGAGGCCGGCTTGATTTGGGGGTGATCGCATCGTGCGTCCGCCGGAGCACCGGAAGCCAGCGATCGGACCTCTGACAAATGTCATGGGCGGACCCATGACAACCACCCCGGCTGGACCAGAATTTGCGCGTGATCACAGGGTCACCGAGGGTGCGCCGGGCAGTGAAGGTTTCCCCCTGAGTTTCCGGGACGCCGACCCTTGACACGGTTTCAGCACCCGGGACTATGCTGCCGGGATCTCTGAGAAATCGATTTCCCTGCCTGGAGGTTTCCGTTATGGACCAGTCCGTGCTCACCAGGAGACGTTTCCTGCAGGCCACCGGAGGTACGGCGCTCGCCGCATCGCTGGCGGCCTGTGGAGGCGGCGGCAGTGGCGGCGGGGCGTCCACCAAGGAGCTGTCGTTCGTCTACATGGGGACGGCCGAGCAGCAGGCGACCTGGAACAAGCTGTTCGCGAAGTTCACCGAGCAGCACCCGGAGATCAAGCTCAAGGCCGAGGGCATCCCGCTGTCGAACTGGGGCGACTTCTTCAACAAGCTCTCCACCCGGATCGCCGGCGGCCAGGTGCCGGACGTCATCCAGATCGCCACCGAGGGCCAGCGGCTGTTCGCGTCCAAGGGCCTGCTCGCGCCGCTCGACGACTACATTGCCAAGGACAAAGCGACCATCGACGAGTACTACGGCGACATGGACCCGAACCTGATCGAGTGGGACAAGAAGTACGCCTCCACCGACGGCAAGACGTACTACCTGCCGGGCGAGTTCAACACGATGTGCATGTGGTACTCGAAGGACCTGTTCGCGAAGGCCGGCGTACCCGAGCCGACAGCCCGATGGACCTGGGACCAGTTCCGGTCCGCGTGTGAGCAGATCAAGGCGAAGACCGGCGCCTTCGGGTACGCCGCCGGCCCTGAGTACTTCGCGGCGATCATGCCGTGGCTGCTCACCAACGGGACCAGCAGCTTCAGCGAGGACTGGTCGAAGCCGACGTACGACGATCCCAAGGTGATCGAAGCGGCCGAGTTCAACCGCAAACTGGTGGCCGACAAGCTGTCACCGCCGCCCGGTGGAACCTTCGACGCGACGACGGCGGCCGCGCAGGGCAAGCTGGCGATGTTCGGCGGCGGACGCTGGCCGATCATCAGCATCCGGAACCTGAAGGCGACGCAGAAGATGGGCATCGTGCCGTGGCCGACCAAGGTCGAGCAGGGCTCGCCGGTCGGCTGGAACGGGTACCCGATCCTGAAGGCGTCGAAGAAGAAGGACGACGCCTGGACGTTCATCAAGTTCCTGATCTCGAAGGAAGGCTCGTCGACGTTCGCCCAGCTCGGCGGCACCATCGTCCCGGCGCGGAAGTCGATCGCGAACAGCCAGTCGTTCCTCGAGGACGCGCCGAAGGGTACGGAGTACCTCTACCAGGCACTGAGCTACGCGACCCCGATCCCGTCGCCGGACAAGGGCGCAGCGATCCAGAAGGCGATCGAGGACGGCTGGAAGCAGGTGCTGACCGGCAACGCCGCACCGGCCGACGCGCTCGGCAAGGCCCAGACCACGCTGGAGGGATTGGTCTGAAACCGCAGCGGAGGGACTGGCTCCCTGGCTACCTGTTCATCAGCCCAGCCATCCTGCTCTTCGTCGTCTTCGTCGCTGGACCTCTGGTCGCCGCCTTTGCGCTCAGCTTGTTCCACTGGGACTTGTTGAGTACGCCGGAATTCGCGGGCCTGGACAACTTCAAGCAACTCGTGACCGACGGCGCCACCGTGCGCGCCGTGATCAACACGTTCGTGTTCGCTCTCGCGTCGGTGGTCACCCATATCGGGATCGGGATGCTGCTCGCGCTCGGCGTCCACCGGACGATGACGCGCGGCACGAAGTACTTCGTCAGAACCGCCTATTTCTTCCCGTTCCTGGTGTCCTGGGCCGCGGTCGCGCTGATCTGGAAATACGTGCTGGATCCGGCGTTCGGCCTGGCGAACTACTACCTCTCGGCGACGACGAACTGGCTGGCCTCGCCGACGCTCGCGTTGCCGACGCTGATCGTTGTCGACTGGTGGCACACGATCGGGTACACGTTCATCATCCTGCTGGCCGGTCTGCAGACCGTGCCGGCGCAGCTGCACGAGGCGGCGCGGGTGGACGGCGCGAACGCGTGGTGGCGGTTCTGGAGCGTGACGCTGCCGGTGATGTCGCCGACGATCTTCTTCGCCACGGTGATCACGTTCATCGGCGCGTTCCAGATCTTCGACCCGATGGTGATCATGACCCAGGGCGGCCCGGACGGCGCGACCCGGAGCATCGTGCAGTACACGTACGAGAAGGGCTTCCAGTCCTTCGAGGTCGGGTACGCCGCGGCGCTGTCGCTGGTCCTGTTCGTCGTGATCATGATTGTCACCGGCCTCCAGTTCCGCCTCAGCCGACGGTGGGTGCACCAGTGAAGGGCAAGCTGCTCGACCTCGTGCTGGTGCTCGGCGGGGTGGTGATGATCGCGCCGCTGGTGTGGCTGGTCGTGAACGCCTTGTCGGAGCCGATCGACGCGTTCCAGTTGCCGCCGCGGTGGATTCCGCGACCGCCGACGCTGCAGAACTTCCAGCAGGTGCCGGACCTGATCCCGTTCGCGCAGATGGCATGGAACAGCCTGCAGATCGCGGTCATCACGACAGCCGGCGCACTGCTCACGAGTGCGCTCGCGGCGTACGCGTTCAACCGGCTGCGGTTCCCGGGACGGGACCAGATCTTCTCGGTTTTGCTAGCAGCGCTAGTCGTTCCGGTGCAGCTGACCGTCGTGCCGATCTTCATCATGATGCGCTGGCTGCATCTCGTGGACACGACGGTGGCGATCTGGTTGCCCGCGTTGGTCAACGTGTTCGGGATCTTCTTCCTGCGGCAGTACATCGCGTCGATCCCGCGGGAGCTGGACGAGGCGGCGATCATGGACGGTGCCGGCCACTTCTGGATCCTGTTCCGGGTGATCCTGCCGCTCGCGCGACCGGGGCTGACCGCGCTCGGGATCTTCGTCTTCGAGGCGTCCTGGAACAACTTCTTCTGGCCGTACATCTTCCTGTCGTCTCCGGAGAAGATGACGCTCCCGGTCGGCCTCGTGTCGCTGCAGGGCGCGGTCGGCGGCGGTCCGGCCGTCGTACTGTTCGCCGCGATCACACTGGTGGTGCTGCCGATCCTCGTCCTGTTCCTGATCTTCCAGCGCTCGTTCATCGCCTCCATCGCATCAACGGGACTCCGCGCATGACGCGCCGCCCCAGCCCCGCGTCCGATCGCCCCGCGTCCGATCGCCTCGCGTCCGATCGCCTCGGAGCCGACCGGCCAGGGGCCGACTGGTCGCCACCGCAGCCAGCCGAGTCCCATTTCCCTGGCATACCCACCAATTTCCCTGGCATACCCACCAAATTGGGGGTTCCTGAGCCTGAAAATGGGTCCGCAACCCCCAACTTGATGGGTCAGCCAGGCAAATTGGCTGGTCAGCCAGGCAAATTGGGGAGGACCGGGGGCGAGGGGGCCGGGGCCGCGGGTGGTGTTGCCGGCGCGGATGATCCGGTTGGTGCGGTCCGGGATCGGCTTCCTGTTGCGTTCGGTGCGCTTTGGGGCGAGCTGCCGCTCCTCGCCTCCGCCGGTATCCTGGTGTGTACGGCGGGGGCTCTCGTCGTCCTGCTCAGTCCGGGGCTGTCACCACTCAGCGTCCTACTCGCCGCACTCCTCATCTCACCTGTCTGGGGAGCAGTCATCGCGACCACGGACGCAGTCGTCTTGTGGGACCGCGGTGGTGTCGCAGTACTGCTCAAAAACCTGCGGAAGCACGCCTTTGCGGGTCTGGGGGTCGGGGTGGTGCCTGGTGTAGTGGCTGCGCTTGGACTGTTCAACTGGCAGCTGTACTCCGGGCCGGTCTTCGCGGTCCCGTTGGCGGTCAGTGGCTGTGCAAGCGTGCTGCTACTACTCGCCTCCTGCTACGCGTTCAGCCTGCGCGTCACCTCCGGACTGCGCGGCCAGACACTCTGGTTCACCGCGCTGCATCTGGTCGCCCGCGCCCCGCTGGTCCCACTCGGCGTACTCGCACTGGCTTTCGTGGCTCTGCTGCTCGGGACCTCGGTTACCGCCTCACTACTTCTGCTCGCTCCCGGTCCGGTGGCGTTGTTCGCCTCTGCCGGTACATGGACGGAGAAACATGCACTACACCGGTGACAACCTTCGACACTTCGCACTGCCGTTGGGAGGTCTCGGCACCGGCACCGTCGCGCTGGCCGGCAACGGCGCGCTGCGGCAGTGGCAGCTGCACAACATCGGCAACCACGAAGGGCATGTGCCGGACAGCTTCTTCGCGATCCGTCTCTCCCAGATCGAGCCGCCGCTCGACGAGATCCGCCTCCTCCAAGGACCGCCGCTGGAGCCCACCGACACCCCGCTGGTCACCGATGACGTGGTGCCGGCCGGTGAGCGGCGGCTGCACGCGGCGATCCCGTCAGTCGGCACGACCAAGGTGACCGCGACGTACCCCCGCGCACGCGTGGAGTACGAGACGGATCTGCCGGTTGAGATCAGCCTGGACGTGTTCAACCCGTTGGTGCCGTCGGACGCCGCGGTCAGCTCGCAGCCTGTCGTCGGGTTCACGTTCACGCTGCACAACCCGGGTGAGATCGCCGTGCACGGCAAGCTCGCAAGCGCGCTCCAGAACTCGATCGGCTGGGACGGCGTCACGCCTGTCGACGGCGTGTCCTGCAGCCTGTACGGCGGCAACACGAACCGCACCCGCCGCGCCGACGGCTGGACCTCACTCGTCCTCGAGAACACCAGCCTGCCCCTCGACCACCCCGGTTCCGGGCAGCTGGTGCTCGCGACCGACTCCGACGCGCTCGCTCACCCGCAATGGACCCGTCCGGAGGAATTCGTTGCCTTCCTCAACGGTCCCGTGACACCGGCGAGCGGTTCGAGCGCGCCCGGGACGACGTGGAACGGTGGGCTGGCAGTCCCGTTCAACCTCCAGCCAGGTGAGACCGCCAAGGTCCGGTTCCTCATCGCGTGGCACTTCCCGAACCGATATGTCGACTTCAACCAATTCGGCCCGCACCCGGAGTACGGTCACAGCCGCTTCTGGCTCGGCAACGCGTACACCCGTCGTACGCCGGACGCGGTCGCCGCAGCCGACCGCTTCATCGAGCACTGGCCCGAACTGGAAACACTGACGACCGCCTGGACAGAGGCGTTCGAGGAGAGCAGCCTGCCCGGCGAGGCCGGTTCACGGCTAGCAGCGCTAGCGGCCGACGTACGGAGTCCAACCGTCTTCCAGACCGCGGACGGCGACGTACTCGGGTTCGAAGGCGTGCTCGGCGCGTCCACCGCGATGTGGGGCGGCCGGTACGGCGGCTCGTGTCCACTGAACTGCACGCACGTGTGGAACTACGAGCAGACGCTCTCGCGCCTCTTCCCGTCGCTGGAGCAGAACATGCGTGACACCGAGTACGACGTCATGCAGGCACCGGAGGGGTACATCCCGCACCGGGTACGCGCACCGCTCTACGTGAAGCAGCTGTGGGACGTGGTGATCGGCGGACCGGAAGAGCCGGCACTGGACGGGATGCTGGGCAGTGTGTTGAAGACGTACCGCGAGGTGCGCCAGGGTGCCGGTCTGGACTGGCTGGGGCGACGCTGGCCTCAGGTGGTCCGATTGCTCGACCACATCCACAGCAAGTGGCTGCGGGACGGCGTACTGCGTGGCATCCAGCCCAGTACGCACGACATCGACCTGTGTGGTGTCAACTCGTTCATGGGCACGCTGTGGCTCGCTGCGCTGCGTGCGGCGGAGGAGATGGCGCTACTGCTCGGTGAGGACGCCAAGGAGTACCGCAGCCTGTTCGACGCGGGCAGCACGGCGTACGACGAACTGCTGTTCACAGGCGAGTACTACCGGCAGATCCTGGACCCGGACGAGACCCGTGACTTCCAGTGGGGCGACGGCTGCCTGGCCGACCAGCTCATCGGGCAGTGGTGGGCGCACCAGCTGGACCTCGGTTACCTGCTTCCGGAGGACCACGTGCGTACGGCGCTGCGCAACGTCGTACGGCACAACCTGCGGACCGGTTTCCGCGACTTCGACCACCCGTACCGCGTCTTCGCCGACGGCGACGACACCGGGCTCCTCATGTGCACCTGGCCGCACGGCGGTCGCCCCGACATCCCCACGCGGTACTGCGACGAGGTCTGGACCGGCTCGGAGTACCAGGTCGCCGCCCACTGCCTGTACGAAGGCCTCACCGATGAGGGCATGTCCATCCTGCAAGGCCTCTGGACCAGGTACGACGGAACCCGCCGCAACCCGTTCAACCCGATCGAATGCGGCGACCACTACATCCGCAACGCCGCCGGCTGGTCCGTCCTGGAAGCCCTCACCGGCTACCGCCACAACGCCCTCACCAAGACCATCACCTTCGCGCCCCTGGAACTCGCCCGCACCGACACCACCTGGCAATTCCCCTTCACCACCAACACCGGCTGGGCCACCGCCACCCATACCGCCACCACCCTCACCATCACCTGCGAAGCCGGCCACCTCGACCTCCGAACAGTCCACATCGACGGCACGCCGTACCAGATCGACGCCCCGATCCACCCCGGAAAACCCTTGGTGATCACGACAACCTGACGCCTACGGTCGAGACATGAACCTCGTCGAACGCGCACAGGCGTTGCAGGCCGAGGCCCAGCAACTCTTCACGCGACTGGACCTCGGCACCGCGTTCCCGTGGAAGCCGGTACTGATCGGCAGCGCACTGTCGGGCCTAATGGTCGACCGCGACCTGGACGTCATGTTCGACGCGCCCGACGCCACAAGCGCCACCATTCTCACCGGCCTGATCACCCTGGACCGCCGGGTCGAGTTGCGCAGCGTCGACTTTCGAGACGAGCGAGCCGACCGCCGCCCCACACCAGCCATCACCGACGAACGCTTCTACGCGGTCCTACACACCGACAACTGGAAAATCGACCTAACCTTCTGGCTACACGTGGTCGGACGACCGCACGTGCCAGACGCACTGCGACTGAAGCGGGCGAGCGCTGAGCAGCGGCAGCGAATCCTGAAGTTGAAGGACGCCAACCCCGAGCGAGACAGCTCAGCGATCTACGCCGCTGTACTTCATTGGAGTTAGTGCCACTTCGCTGGTCGGCTGTAGGCCCGTCCGCTGGTGGGGTCAACCACTGTTGGCGGCAGTTGGGCACCCGTCAGCTTGGACATCCCGATGCTGAACGAGGCGGGCATCAGGTTGCTGAGCTCAGCCGAGTACCGCTTCGGCGGAAACGCCGCCGCGAGGAACATCCCGGCGTTCAGGGTCCGAGCCGTTCGGATCGCCGGGGTGAGGTCGCTGTCCGCGCTGATGATCAAGGCCGCGTCCGTTGCGTGGATCGCCGCATCCGCGACCACTGCGGTCGCGATATTCACGTCCGTTTCCTTCTCCTCGTACTGAATCCATGACGCCGCGCACGCTCGACAGGTCCGCACCTTCTTCTGATACCGACCTTGAGTGATCTCGATCAGCCCAGGGTTCCGTGCCAAGAGCGCCGCCTGATAGCGGCCTTGGCGCGACGCCGCCGCCGGGTCATCGAGGACCGGCGCGGTGAAGTAGTGCACGCCGACGAGTGAGCTCCGTGGGCGTAGCAGCCGGGAAAGCTTCACCAGATCCAGCCAGAGCAGCCGCCGCCCAGAACGTTCTTTCAGGCCGTGATAGAGGTTGAACCCGTCGACATAGACGGTCAGACGTTCGGGCGTGAGAGGCGCGGTGTGCGACGGCATTGCAGGACAGTAGTCGTCCACAGCCGTTCAGCGCAGGTTGGACTCGACGGCCTGTGGATGACTATGATGTGGCTACCACGCCAAGGCCTCGCGGCTTTGGTCCAACGGCCTCCTTCGGGAGGCCGTTTTTGTTTGTGTGAAGGAAGAGTGCCGGCCGCCCGGCAACGCCACCGGACGGTCGGCACTCGATCAGAGGAGTCCTAGTTCTGCGGACTCTTTGTCGGTGAAGAGGCGGGAGCGGATCAGGAAGCGGACGCCCTCGGGGGCCTCCACCGAGAACCCGCTGCCTCGGCCTTTCACCACGTCGACGGTGAGTTGGGTGTGCTTCCAGTACTCGTACTGGTTCGCGGACATCCAGAAGCCGATCGGATCGTCTACCCCGTCGACGACCAGATCACCGAGATGCACGTCCGCCGACCCCGTGATGAATTCCCCGTCCGGGTAACACATCGGCGAGCTGCCGTCGCAGCAGCCACCGGACTGGTGGAACATCAGCGGACCGTGCATCCCGGTGAGGCGGCGGAGCCACTCCGCCGCCACGTCTGTCAGCAACACCTTCTCGACCATGGGCTCAGAAGAAGCCGAGCTTCGACGGGCTGTAGCTGACCAGCAGGTTCTTGGTCTGCTGGTAGTGGTCGAGCATCATCTTGTGGTTCTCCCGGCCGATGCCGGAGTTCTTGTACCCGCCGAACGCCGCGTGCGCGGGGTACGCGTGGTAGTTGTTCGTCCAGACCCGCCCGGCCTGGATCTCCCGGCCGGCCCGGTACGCCGTGTTGATGTCCCGCGACCAGACGCCCGCCCCGAGGCCGTACAGCGTGTCGTTGGCGATCTTCATCGCGTCGGCGTAGTCGTCGAACTTCGTCACCGCGACGACCGGGCCGAAGATCTCCTCCTGGAAGATCCGCATCTTGTTGTCGCCCTCGAAGACGGTCGGCTGGATGTAGTACCCGCCGGCGAGGTCGCCTTCCAGTTCCGCGCGAGCTCCACCGGTCACGACCCGAGCGCCCTCTTCGCGACCGATCGCGATGTAGGCGAGGATCTTCTCGTACTGGTCGTTGCTGGCCTGCGCGCCCATCATCGTGTCGGTGTCGAGCGGGTTGCCGAGCTTGATCGCCTGCGTCCGGGCCACCGCGTCGCCGAGGAACGAGTCGTAGATCGACGACTGGATCAGCGCCCGCGACGGGCAGGTGCAGACCTCGCCCTGGTTCAGCGCGAACATCGTGAAGCCCTCGAGCGCCTTGTCGTAGAAGTCGTCCCGGGACGACGCGACGTCGGCGAAGAACACGTTCGGGCTCTTGCCGCCGAGCTCGAGCGTCACCGGGATGATGTTCTCGGACGCGTACTGCATGATCAGCCGGCCGGTCGTGGTCTCACCAGTGAACGCGACCTTGGCGACTCTGTTGCTCGAGGCAAGCGGTTTGCCGGCCTCGACCCCGAAGCCGTTGACGACATTGAGTACGCCGGGCGGCAGCAGGTCGTGGATCAGTTCGAGCAGCACGTGGATCGAGGCCGGGGTCTGCTCGGCCGGCTTGAGGACGACGGCGTTGCCGGCCGCCAGCGCGGGCGCCAGCTTCCAGACCGCCATCAGGATCGGGAAGTTCCACGGGATGATCTGCCCGACCACGCCGAGCGGCTCGTGGAAGTGGTACGCGATCGTGTCGTCGTCGATCACCGACACCGAGCCCTCCTGGGCCCGCAGCGCGCCGGCGAAGTACCGGAAGTGGTCGATCGCCAGCGGCATGTCGGCGGCCAGCGTCTCGCGGACGGCCTTGCCGTTGTCCCAGGTCTCGGCGACCGCGAGCAGTTCGAGGTTGGCCTCGATCCGGTCGGCGATCTTGTTCAGGATGTTGGCCCGCTCGGCCGGCGACGTCCGTCCCCAGCCCGGCGCGGCACCGTGGGCGGCGTCGAGGGCGCGCTCGACGTCGTCCGCCGTACCGCGAGCGATCTCGGTGAAGGTCTCACCGGTGACGGGAGTGGGGTTCTCGAAGTACCCGCCCTTGACCGGCGGCACCCACTCGCCGCCGATGTAGTGGTCGTAGCGCGACTTGAACGCGACCGGGCTGCCATCCTGCCCAGGAGCTGCGAAGATCGTCATTGGTTCTCCTTCGGATACCCGACGTTGGACCGAAGGTAGGAGAATGAACGTTGCACCGACGTTGCAGCGCGGAGTGAGGCGGCATGGACGCACCGGATCAGGCCCGCCGGTTGAGTGAGTTGTACGACGAGGTGCTCGGCGGTGGCCGAGCCACGGCCGACCCGCGGCCGCTGGTCGCCGCTTCCTGGGAGCGCTCTCTCGCGGCCGCGGTGGATCCCGAGCTGGACGCGCCACCGGTGATCGTCGACCCGGACGTGGTCGCGGCGCTCCGCGAGAACCACCCGCTGCAGGCCGTCCTGCCGGTGCTCCGGCAGACGCTGACCACGATCGCCGACGAGGCGTCGCACATCATGATCATCACCGACGCGCAGGGGACGATCCTGTGGCGCGAGGGCTCGTCGGAGGTGAAACGCCAGGCCGACCGGATCGCGCTGTCCGAGGGTGCGGTCTGGTCGGAGGAGAAGATCGGGACGAACGGCATGGGTACGTCGCTCGCCGTCGGACAGCCGGTCCAGATCCACTCGGCCGAGCACCTGGTCCGCCGGATCCACGAATGGACCTGTGCCGCCGCGCCGGTCCACGATCCCGACACCGGCAAGCTGCTCGGCGCGGTCGACGTCTCCGGACCGCTGCGCACGGTCCACCCCGCGATGGTCGCCCTGGTGACCGCGGCGGCTCAGCTCGCCGAGGGACAGTTGAAGGTCCGGATGGCCGCCGCCGACGAGATGCTGCGGGCCCGCAACATGCGGCACCTGATGGCGCTCGGCGATGCGCCGGGCGCGTTGCTGACCCCGACCGGCCGCGTGCTCGCGGTCCAGCCGCTCGAATGGTTGCCCGACCGCCTCGTCGTACCGGACGGTGCCGACCGCATCGACCTCGGCGACGGACGGGAAGGACTGGTGGAGCGACTGGACGAGGGCTTCCTGCTCCGCATGCCCGGTACGCCGGTACGCCGTACGCGACCGTCGTTGCGGTTGAAGCTGCTCGGCTCGGGGCAGCCGATCGCGGTCGTCGGCGGCCGCGAGATCGCGCTGACGTTGCGGCGCGCCGAAGTACTCGCACTGTTACTACTGCAGCCGACCGGACTCACGGCCGAGCAGCTGATGCTCCAGTTGTACGGCGACGAAGGCAACCCGACGACGGTCCGCGCCGAGATGCACCGGCTGCGGAACCTGCTCGGCGGCGGAGTCCTCGACACCAAGCCGTACCGCATCATCGCCGACGTCACCGGCGACGTGACCGAAGTACAGGCAGCCCTCCGCCACGGCGATCTCACCAAGGCCCTCGACCTGTACACCGGCCCGCTGCTGACCCGCTCGGACGCACCCGCGCTGCGAGCCGAACGCGACGAGCTCGACGCCACCCTCCGCCGCGCCACGCTCGACGCCCACAACGCCGACCTGCTGTGGCAGTTCGCGCAGACCAGCACCGGCGCCGAGGACCTGGAAATCTTCGAGGCCCTCGCCGCCGGTCTACCAACAGACGACCCCCGCCGAGCAGCCGTCGCCGCCCGGCTCGCCAGACTCCTCGACTGAATTACTCGCGGCCGACGAGGATCCACATGTAGTCGCGGTTCTTGGTCGGGAAGGTGGCGGTCTTGTTGCTGACTTCCTTGGTCTTCTTGCAGTCGCTGGTGGTGTACTTCCAGCGCACGACCTGGACCCGCCAGGACTGCTTGAGCTGGTGCAGACGGCGTACCTTGTTGGCCGGAACCTCGGCTGTGTAGGACCAACTGTCGGTGACCGCGTGGGACTTCCCGACGGTCTTGGAGTACTTGTTCTGGATCTCGGCGATCACCAGCGGGATGCTCACCCCGAGGTCACCGGACCAGGCCGAGTTCGACTCCGAGGTGGCGGTCTTCTGGTAGGTGATCCGGCCGGGACCCTCCATCCAGTCGCTGTACAGGTTCGTGCCGACGTACACCTCGTGCCCGCCCCGGGTGTACCAGTTGACGGTGTTCGTGTCGCACTTCTTGGCCACGGCCGGCGCCGCGTTCGCGGCGGCCGGCACCACCAGACCGGTCGCGATCAGTACTCCAGCAGCGATTCCCCGACGAAGACGCATGGTTCTCTCCCACCGAAACCGATTGACAGGTACTGCGGTTGCAGTGGTAGGAAACTTACGGATTGGTCCACTACGGGCGCAACGAACCTTCTGTAACGCTGTGTGTCGATTTGGTGACAGCGGAATTCGCGGCGTGACGAGCCCTACACAGACATGACTGACGGGTAACCGACCAATAACATCGCTGGTATGCAGATCCTCGCCATCGTCGTCTCGCTCGCGATCGCCGCCGTCGGTATCGCGTTGTTCGGCAAGACGATCGGGCACATCGTGTCCGTCATCAAGCTGGGGCAGCCGACCACCGGTCGCACCGACAACCCTGGGCAGCGCTCCGTCACGCTCGCCAAGGAGACGCTCGGCCACACCCGGATGCTGCAGTGGAGCCACATCGGCGTCCTGCACTGGTTCGTCGCGTTCGGTTTCATCGGGCTGTTCCTCAGCCTCGTGACAGCGTTCGGGCAGCTGTTCGACCCACACTGGGTGCTGCCGGTGATCGGTCACTGGTTCGTGTTCGAGTGGGTCAGCGAGTTCCTGACGTGGACCGGCCTGGTCTCGATCATCGGGTTGATGGCGATCAGGCTGCGCAACCTGCCGCGGGGCGAGAAGGGCCGCTACAGCCGGTTCTTCGGATCCACCGCCTGGCAGGCGTACTACGTCGAGTACACGATCCTCGGTGTACTGATCTGCATCCTGCTGCTCCGCGGCCTCGAGTACGAACTCGGCGGCGGGACCAAGTTCCACTTCCCCAGCACGTTCTTCGTCGGCACCGGCCTGTTCGGCGGACTGTCCGAGCACGCGCTGGAGAACACCGTCTACCTGGTCGCGATGATCAAGATCGTGATCTCGTTCGCGTGGATGATCACGATCTCGCTGAACGCGACGATGGGCGTGGCCTGGCACCGGTTCACCGCCTGGCCCAACATCTGGTTCAAGCGCAAGGCCGACGGCGGTACGGCGCTCGGCGCGCTGCAGCCGATCAGCGTCAACGGTACTCCGATCGACTTCGAGAACATCGAAGAGCTCGACGAGGACGCGGCGCTCGGGGTCGGCAAGGTCGAGGACTTCACCTGGAAGGGCCTGCTCGACTTCACCACCTGCACCGAGTGCGGGCGGTGCCAGTCGCAGTGCCCGGCGTGGAACACCGACAAGCCGCTGTCGCCGAAGCTGATCATGATGGGGCTGCGCGAGCACGCGTACGCCAAGGCGCCGTACCTGCTGGCCGCCGATGACGATGCCCGCAAGTCGCTGCCGGAGCTGGTGCTCGCCGAGCAGGAGAAGCCGTTGGTCGGACCCGCGGATGTCGCGGTCATCGACGAGGAGGCGCTGTGGGCGTGCACCTCCTGCGGTGCGTGTGTGCAGCAGTGCCCGGTCGACATCGAGCACGTCGACGCGATCATGGACATGCGCCGGTACCAGGTGCTGATCGAGTCGTCCTTCCCGTCCGAGCTCAACGGGCTGTTCAAGGGCCTGGAGAACAAGGGCAACCCGTGGAACATGAACCCGTCCGGCCGGATGGACTGGGCCAAGGACCTGCCGTTCGAGGTCAAGCAGGTCGGTTCGGACGTCGAGTCGCTGGACGAGGTCGACTACCTGTTCTGGGTCGGCTGCGCCGGCGCCTTCGAGGACCGCGCGAAGAAGACCACGCAGGCGGTGGCTGAGCTGCTGAACATCGCGGGCGTGAGCTTCGCCGTACTGGGTGACGGCGAGACGTGTACGGGCGACCCGGCGCGGCGGTCCGGCAACGAGTTCGTGTTCCAGCAGCTCGCGATGCAGAACGCGGAGGTCTTCAAGGAGACCAACGTCCGCAAGGTCGTCTCGACCTGCGCGCACTGCTTCAACACACTGAAGAACGAGTACTCCCAGCTGGGCGTCGAGCTCGACGTCATCCACCACACCCAGCTGCTGAACCGGCTGGTCCGCGACGGCAAGCTGACCCCGGTCGCTACGGCCGACAGCTCGCTCAACGGCCAGAAGATCACGTACCACGACCCGTGCTACCTCGGCCGCCACAACCAGGTGTACGACGCCCCGCGCGAACTGCTCGACATCATCCCGGGCGCGGAGTACGCCGAGATGCCGCGGAACCAGACGAAGTCGTTCTGCTGCGGCGCCGGTGGCGCGCGGATGTGGATGGAGGAGAAGCTCGGCACCCGGATCAACCTGAACCGGACCACCGAGGCGGTCGAGACCGGCGCCGACAAGATCGCCACCGGCTGCCCGTTCTGCCGGGTGATGCTGTCCGACGGCCTCACCGCCAAGCAGGCCGACGGATCGGCCCGCGAGTCGGTCGAGGTCCAGGACGTCGCCCAGCTCCTTCTCGCTTCTGTAAAGCGTGGTGAAAGCTGACCTGCAACTAGCTGCAAAACTCTTCCTCCCCGGGTGGTCCAGACCATAAGATCCACCGTCTGAATCACCTGGGGAGGAAAACGCATCATGAAGTTCCGCGCCGTCGTGGCCACTGCGGCCGCCGTACCACTCGCCCTCGGCCTGGCCGCCTGCGGCGGAGAGCCCAAGGCCACCGGCTACAAGCCGACGACCCCGGCCGAGACACCGGCCGCATCGCAGCCGGTCGCCACCACCACGGTCGCACCGCCCAAGCCGGCACCGGTCGCCCATCTGAACCGGGCAACGTTCGTGTCTGCGATGACGTCGGCGGTCAGCAAGCAGAAGACCTGGCACACTGTCGGCACGATCACCGCCAACGGCTCGACCGTGATGACGATGGACGGCTACCAGACCACGAACCCGGTCGCGATGTCGATGGAGATGGCCGGTGCGGCGTTCCAGGGCAAGACCGCGAAGGTCATCCTGATCAAGAACACCGGGTACGTCTCGATTCCCGGCGTGACGCCGGCCGGGAAGTACAAGAAGTTCACGACCGGCCTGAACGACCAGCTGAGCGAGCTGGTCGAGGGCGGCGACCCGACCAAGATCTACAAGTCCTTCGACAAGAGCATGGTCGACCTCAAGTTCGTCCGCACCGAGACGATCGGTGGGCAGCAGCTCGACCGGTACGCCGTGACTGTGAACGCCGCGAAGGCGCTCGCTGCCCAGGGCAAGAAGGTCCCGGCGGGGATGCCGAAGACGCTGACCTACTCGATGTGGCTGGACAAGGCCCATCTGGTGCGGCGGATGACGTTCGACCTCAGCGGCGTCTCGATGGTGATGAACATGACCGACTACAACAAGCCGGTGAACATCACCGCGCCGCCGGCGAGCAAGATCGTGAAATAGGCCGGAATCGGTCATTTTCCCACCCTGTCGTGTGAACTTCTCGTAATCTCCCGTTACGGATGTGATCACCTCAGGATGATCGGGTGGGTGGGTGCCGATGCCGACTACACGACGCAACTTCCTTACTGTCAGCGGAGCAGCGGCGGCGCTCGCGCTGAGCGGCAGTCTTCCGGAGATCAAGACAGCCGCAGCGGGATGGACCGGCCGGGTCGACCGGCGGGATCCGTTCACGCTCGGTGTCGCGTCCGGCGATCCGTTGCCGGACGCGGTGGTGATCTGGACCCGGCTGGCCCCCGATCCACTCGCGCCGTTCGGCGGGATGGATCGGCGGCCGGTCGAGGTGCAGTGGCAGGTCGCGGAGGACGAGCAGTTCCGCCGGATCGTCCGCTCCGGCACGGCCAGAACCGGGCCCGAAGCGAGCCACTCGGTGCACGTCGACGTACGTGGACTGCGGCCTTGGCGGCATTACTGGTACCGCTTCCGCGTGAACGGGCAGCTCAGCCCGGTCGGTCGGACCAAGACCGCACCGGCGTACGACGCTGTCGTTCCTGAGCTGTCGCTCGCGTTCGCGTCCTGCCAGGCGTGGTGGGAGGGCTGGTACACGGCGTACGCCGACATGGCGAAGCGCGACCACGACGTGGTGTTCTTCCTCGGCGACTACATCTACGAGTTCGGGATCGACCGCGGCATCCGGCCGCATTCGAACGAGCCGTACATCACCCAGCAGACCGTGACGCTGGACGAGTACCGGCAGCGGTATGCGGCGTACAAGCTGGATCCGGATCTGCAGAGCGCGCACGCGAAGGCGCCGTGGATCGTGACGCTCGACGACCACGAGGTGGTCGACAACTGGGCCGACGAGGCGCATCCGAGTGCACCGCCGGCCCAGTTCCGGGTACGCCGGGCCAACGCGTTCCGGGCGTACTGGGAACACATGCCGCTGCGGCTCGCGCAACTGCCGAAGGGGCCGGACATGCAGCTGTACCGGCGGATCAGGTACGGGCGGCTCGCGGAGTTCAACGTGCTCGACACGCGTCAGTACCGGTCGGACCAGGCGTACGGCGACGGCACGAAAGCGCCCGGCCCGGAGACGGCCGATCCGGCGCGCACGATCACCGGCGACGCGCAGGAGAAGTGGCTGCTCGACGGCTGGGCGGCGGCGCAGACGCGCTGGAACGTGCTGGCGCACCAGACCGCGATCGCCCGGCTGGACACGAAGGACGGGCCGGAGGTGCTGGTCCCGATGGACACCTGGGACGGGTACGAGGCGTCGCGGAACCGCATCCTCGGCGGCGCCGCACAGCGGAAGGTCCGCAACCTGGTGTCGATCGCGGGCGACCTGCACCGCAGCGTGGCGTCGGACCTGAAGCTGGACTTCAACGACCCGGCGTCGGCGACGGTCGGCGCCGAGTTCGTCGGTACGTCGATCACGTCCGGGATCGACGGCGAGGACCTCGACGCCGGCGGTGCGACCTTGCTGCGGGAGAACCCGCACATGAAGTTCGGCAACTTCCAGCGCGGGTACGTCAGCTGCTCCATCACGCCGCAGCGGTGGATCTCCGACTACCGCGTCGTCGACAAGGTGTCCGTCCAGGGCGGCACCGTGAGCACTCGCGCCAAGCTCCTCGTCGAGGACGGCCGCCCCGGCATCGCGGAGGTACAGAAATGAGGATCCCCCGACAGACCGTCGTCGCGGCCGGCACCTTGCTGGCGGCCGCACTGCTCGGCTCCAGTTCGATGCCTGCAGCAACCTCTGACGTGGCGGTCGGCGTCGCCCCGGAGCAGCTGAGCGTGGTCGGACTCCCCTGCTTCCCCAGCACCCTCAACCTCACGATGACCAACACCGGCAGCCAGGACCGGTACGCCGACCTGACGCTCGAGCCGACCGGTCCGCTACAGCTGTCCCGGACCCTGTTCTCGTCGTGGCTGCCCGCCCTCGATCCCGATCAGCCCGTCTCCGCGCCGGTCGAGGTCCGCGTACCGCGCGACACCAAGCCGGGCTCGTACAACATCGGCGTCGAGGTCGACCGGAACCGCGTGACCGTTCCGGTGACCGTCGAGCCGCTGCCGTCGAAGGGCCCCGGTGACAACCTCGCGCTCGGCGAGCAGGCGACGGCGTCGTCCACCCACGGCAACTTCACCCTCTGCGGCGCCGTCGACGGCGACAAGGACCCAGAGCACTGGGACACCCTGACCGGCTGGAACGACGGCACCCGCGCGGCCTTCCCCGACACGTACGATGTCGCACTGTCGGCACCCGCCACCGTGAACCGGGTGGAGCTGTACACACTCGACTCGGCGAAGTACCCGGCACGGCTCAACGGTCTCCGCGACTGGGACGTCCAGGTGAAGGTCGGCGGTGCCTGGCAGACCGTCACCCAGGTCCGCGGCAACACCCTTGGCCACGTCACGTCGACGTTCGACCCCGTGCAGACGGATGCTGTACGCATCCTCTGCCTCGACGGCAACGACCACACCTACTCCCGCATCGTCGAACTCGAGGTCTACGGAACCTGATCCTTGCCTGAGTCAACCGTTTGAACCATGCCGACTCCCGAAGAAGTCGCGCGCGCGTTCGACCTGGGCACACCGGCCGGCGGCCTCGTCCATGTCCGACGCGGCGACGCGGACACCTGGCGACTCGACACCTCAACCGGACGCTATTTCGTCAAGGGCTACTTTCCGGCGGCGGGTGTGCACGTGACCGACCAACTGGCGGCCGCGATGGTCTTCGAGCGCCATGCACTCGCGGCCGGCATCGACATGCCGAAACCGATCCCGCCAACCGATCCTCTCCTCGGTTGGGTGGCCCGCATCGAGGATCGGCTGTTCCGGGTCTACCGATGGATCGACCACCAAACACCTGAGCCCGACATCTCGGCCTGGCTCGGCCGGACGATGCTGCAGGTCCATCAGTTGCAGCCGCTCGACCGGGCCGGCTTGCCTCAGTGGTGGCGGCACGCGGTGCAACCGCCAGAGACCTGGGAGGGCTGGTTCGCCGAAGCCCGGCATCGTGACGCCGCATGGGCGGGTCTGCAGGTCGACAGCCTTCCGCACGTCCTCGCGGTCAGCGCACGCATCGCGGAACTCTGCGACGTCGTACCGGACCTCGTGACAACTCATGGCGACTTCAAGATCCACAACGTCGTCATGTCTCCATCCGGCCCCGTGCTGGTGGACTGGGACAGCGTCCGGACCGACAGCGCGGCCCTCGAGGCAGGTCGGTCTGCGTACATCTTCGGAGGCGGAGAACCCAAGCAGGTCAAGAGAATCCTCACCGCGTACGTCGCGGCCGGTGGCGATCTCGGATGGGCCGGGGCGGACCTCTTCCTCAGCGTGGCGAGAAATGTCATCCAGGTTCTCGGCGAGCAGATCCGCGTCTCACTCGGAGAGACCACCGCAGCCCGATGGATGGGCGACCGCACGACAATCGAGACCACCATCGGCAGCACCCTGCGGGACCTTCCCGGCAAGCTCGACCACCTGCACCAGCTCGCAACGCAAACGCTCGATTAACCCTGCGCTGTCAAGCAGACCGTGGACGGATGCGAGGATCGGAGGGTGAGTACCGACAGTGCAGAGACGACGGCAGACATCGAGTTCACCATCGACTCGTGGGACGAGGTCGCCTACGACGAGCCGGACGACGGTCCGAAGCTGACCCGGGTCACCATCACGAAGACGTACGGCGGCGCACTCGAGGGCAAAGGGGTCACCGAGGTGCTGACCGCCCAGGGCGCCGAGGGCGCCGGATACGTGGCCTCGGAGCGGATCGAGGGGAAGCTCGACGGACGCCCCGGAACGTTCGTGATCCAGCACGGCGGCCTCGCCGAGGGCGACACGCAGTCGACGTTCGGCGCGATCGTGCCGGGCTCTGGCACAGGGGCACTGGCCGGGCTGTCGGGTCACGCCACCGAGGCGAGCCAAGGCATCCTGACCCTCAAATACCGGATGCCCTAGAGCCGCCCGATCACTGACAGAACCAGCGCGGCAAACGGAATGGTCAGTTGGTGGTGGGTGAGTTGTCCAACAGACCGAAGTGGCGCAACGTGCGCTCGGCAACCTCGTGCGGGCCGAGGTTGCCGGTGTCGATGACCAATTCGTCCAGGTCCGCGGCGTCGAGGCGGGCGGCGATCTCGTCGCAGCGCTCCAGGTGCCACTCCAACGCCGACCTCTGACTCGGGCTGTAGCGGCCCCGCAGTCGTTTCCTGGTGATGTCGGCATTCGCGGTGAGACGAACCATCCGCAGGGGGCTCTCGACTGCGGCCTCGTAGCGCTCTCGATCGGCTGCGGTACTGATCACCCCGCACATGACCAACTGCCGCGGGCCCACCGACCGATAGGACTTCCAAACCGCCGCGATGTTGTTTGCCTCGATCAGAGCATTGTCCTGATCAGCAGGCGGCCACGAGCGGTGGAACCAGTCGACGTCCATCAGGCTGAACGGCCTGCCGGCGTTCGCGAGCAGATCCCCGACATGCTCGAGCGTGGACGACTTGCCGACGCCGTACCCACCGTTCAGAAAGATCGTGTAACCGGACTGCGGCACGGTGAATCCTCCCTGGGACGAAAAACCCGCAGGCCAGAAACATGCCGCTGACCTGCGGGATCAGGCTCAGGGTTTGACGGCCAGAACTGCGCCGATCAGTCGACCCCAAGGGGTCACCTCTTCGGGCTCCAGGTCGGTCCGCCACTGGGCGGCAGGGACCAGTCCCGGCGGAAGGACCGTGAGGCCGTCCGGGAGGAGCGCGAGGATCTCCTCGTCGGAGCGCCAGCGACCGCGACCGATCGACCCCTGGACGAACTCCTGCAACTCGGCGCTGCGAGGGTCGTCCGCGCTGCGGAAGTGGCTGACGAAGAAGTAGCTGCCGGAGGGGACGCGGTCGTACCAGAAGCGGACCAGATCGGCCGGGTTCTCGTCATCGTTGAGGTGGTGCAGGATCGCGCTCAAGATGATGGCGACCGGCTGCTCGAAGTCAATCAGCGCGCGGGTGTCCGGGCTGTCGTAGATCGCCTTGGGGTCGCGGAGGTCGGCCTGGAAGACGACTGTGTTCGCGTTCTCGGCCAGCAGGGCGCGGCCGTGGGCCAGGACGATCGGGTCGTTGTCGACGTAGACCACCTTGGACTCGGGCGCGCGCCGCTGGGCGACCTGGTGGACGTTCTCCGCGGTCGGCAGGCCGCTGCCCAGGTCGAGGAACTGCCGGACCGGTGTGTTCTCCACGATCTCGCGGATCGCCCGGACGAGAACGCCGCGGTTGTCCTTCGCGAGCGCGTCGGAACCCGGCATCTGCGTCATGATCTGGTCGACGAGCGCGCGGTCGACGGCGAAGTTGTCCTTGCCACCGAGCATGTAGTCATAGGCGCGGGCGATGCTTGGCGTGCTCAGGTCGATACCGGGGATCGCGGCTTCTTCGCTGCCCTGGTTTACTTCTTCGGCCATTACGGCTGTCCCTCCGGTCCCTTGGCGTACTACTGCGGTCACTCTATGTCGAGCCTGCCCCGCCCGCACCGTCGAGGACGGTGAAGATCCTCCCCACCCCGGTTCATCGCACGCCGGCATTGAAGATCTCAGAACATTTGCCGGCCGGCCTGAATGGCATCCGCGGCTGAGAGACGCGACGAAGACTCCCTGAAACGTTGAACGCCAGGTCGGGAGCCAACCTCCGACCTGGCGTTTTCTCGTGGAGCGGGTGACGGGAATCGAACCCGCACTGTCAGCTTGGGAAGCTGATGTTCTGCCATTGAACTACACCCGCGCGGCCGGTCTCCCGACAGCGGTGAAGAGCATAGCCGATCCGGGGGCCCGCAACCACGCCGGGTCCGGGTGCCGGGCGCCCCCTCCGGACCTAACGTGGAACAGCCGGGTTGTTGCACTGTCAGCGGCTCGGGCCCGAATTCGGTGCCGAACGCATCGAAAAGAGCGGGGTGGACGGTTTGCACCGGGGGTTCTTGGGCAGTTTTTCACAAAGGGCACGTTCAGGACTGGGCAGGTTCGTGATCTTCTGGCAGATTAGAACGCGTTGCCGGGGGCAACATTCGACGCAACGTGAGGATGCGGTCCTCGCCGGGACCGGACAAGATGGTTGCGGGGCAACTGGATGAAGGGGTGAACGGTGGCAACTGACACAACTGACGCGGTGGACAACCTGGAGAAGGAACTCGTCACGTTGGCACGGCGGCTGCGCGGTCTGCAGCGGACGCTGTCCGACGAGGCGCACCCGGACCTGGAGCCGGCGCAGTACGCGTTGCTGAACCACGTGGAGGAGCTGGCACCGGTGCGGATGGCCGACCTGGTGGCAGCGCTCGAGGTGGACAAGGGACCGGTCAGCCGGGCCTGTGCGCGACTCGAGGAGGAGGGCCTGCTGAAGCGGGCCGCCGACAAGTCGGACGCGCGTGCGACCCTGCTGACGCTGACCGCGGCCGGAAAGCGCAAGCTGACCGCGGCCCGGAAGAAGCGGCACAAGGTGATCGAGGACCTGCTCAAGGACTGGTCGCCGGCGCAGGTGAAGACCTTCGCCACCCAGGTGTCGAAGTTCAACAAGCTGGCCAACTGAAGATAGTTGCCTCAGGCCCACGGTCTGGTGGTGTGCTCCCGCCGGGGAGCTGAGGGCTCCGGACGACTCACCACCAGGCGCGGGAAACGGGCCTGACCGGCAGCGCGAGCTGTGCGGACGAGCAGCACGCTGCTAACGTGCGACCGTGCTGCTCTCCGACCGTGACATCTTGGCCGAGCTCGACGCGAAGCGGGTCCAGCTGGATCCGTTCGATGCTGCGATGGTGCAGCCGTCGAGTGTCGACGTACGGCTGGACCGGTTCTTCCGGGTCTTCGAGAACCACCGGTATCCGCATATCGATCCGGCCGAGGAACAGCCCGATCTGACCCGGCTGGTCGAGCCCGAAGGCGGCGAGCCGTTCATCCTGCATCCCGGTGAGTTCGTCCTGGGATCGACGTACGAGCTCGTCACGCTCCCCGACGACGTCGCCGCCCGACTCGAGGGCAAGTCGTCGCTGGGCCGTCTCGGCCTGCTGACCCACTCCACCGCCGGCTTCATCGACCCGGGTTTCTCCGGCCACGTGACGCTCGAGCTGTCGAACGTCGCCACACTGCCGATCAAGCTCTGGCCCGGTATGAAGATCGGCCAGCTCTGCTTCTTCCGGCTGTCCTCCCCCGCCGAGCACCCGTACGGCTCGTCGAAGTACGGCTCCCGCTACCAGGGCCAGCGCGGCCCGACTCCGTCCCGCTCCTTCAAGAACTTCCACCGCACCGACGTCTGACAAACGAAGGGCCCCGGGATTTCCCGGGGCCCTTCGCGTCAGCTGTGTCAGGCAGTCGGCTTCATGACGATGCTGACCAACTGGATGTCGGTACTGCCGTAACCACTGCCCTTCGGCAGCTGCCCGAAGACGCCGCCGTACGGCGATACCGCGTCCGGGGACACCTGCGTGCCGTTGTAAAGGCTCATGTCGTTCCCGCCGGCAGACGTGCCGGGTGACTCGGAGGCGCCGCCTGACGGAGAATCACTGTCCGACGGGGAGCCACCGGACGTCGGGGAGCCCGAGGGCGTCTCGCCAGGCGACGGGTTGCTCGACGGGAGATCCTCGCCGGTCTTCGCGTCGAGCAGCACCGGCTGCTTCTCGGTCTGCACGTACACAACGCCGTGGAACGCCGCGGTCACGTTCGGCACGACCCGTCCTCCGGACTCACTGGTGTAGCCCCACGCCTTCTTGCCGGTCTCGTCGTCGAACCCGAAGATCTCCTGCGGACCGGTGGGCGCCTTCTCCCGGCAGACGACCGAGCTCGCCTGGTCCCAGGTGCACTCGTACCCACCGGAGTCCCGATCTTTCAGTCCGGGCGCCGACTTCACCACAGCGCCGGTCGACAGATCTACCGAGTAGAGCGAAGCGACCTGATCCATGGTGGCGCTCGAGTACAGCGTGCTGTAGAAGAAGCCGTGCTTGGCTCCGCCGGCGAGCGGCCGCACCTCGCCCTGCTTCAGCGGGATCTGCTTCGTGACCTTGCCGCTCGCACCGTCGACGAGGACTACCCCGGAATCGTTGGCATTCTGCTTGCTCTCGGGCTTCGCGCCCGCGACCACGCCGTTGTGCACGGCACCCGGCAGGATGTTCGGCAGCTCAGTACCCTTCTTGGTGCCGGGGTCCGCATACACCGTCGCCGTGGCGCCGCCGCTGGCCACACCGACGGCGACCTGGCCGGTCTCCGGGTCGTACTGGGCGTTCGAGATATGCAAGGCGCTTGACGTCACGGCGCTCATCGGCGTGGACACCTCGGCGAGCTTCTGACCGGACATGACGTCGATCCACTGGACCAGCACCAGGTCCTTCGGCTTCTGCGTGCCGTTGCCCTTGTCGGACTGTGCGTAGGCGACCACCGCAACGTCCTTGCCGTCGACCTTGACCGCCATCGGATCGGTGACACCGCTGACCGTGGTGGTCTCCGCCTCGGTCGACTTGATCTGCCAGAGCTTGTTCGGGTCCACGACGTCGTGGCCGGTGAGACCCCGGTAGTTCACGAACAGGGCCGCCTGGCCGACCATACCGACCTTGGTTTCGTCGTACATTTCCCGGCCCTCGTAGTCGGGCACCGGGTACGCCGCGGCGACACTGAACGCCTTGGGTGGGTCGAAGGTCGGGGCGGTCGGGGCCGACGGTGTGGCCGAGGTGGTGGACTGGCCGCCGTTGTTCTCGGAGCCCGAGTCGGACTTCTTGTCGTTGCCGCCGCAACCGGCTACCAGGATCAGGGCTGCGGTGACAGCTGTGGTTGCCACCATCGGACGCAACATCGTTGGTTTCTCTCCCAGGTCGCCGAGAATGATCGACTGAACGCTAGCAGTGTCCGCGGGTCCGCCCGGCGGTTATCCACAGGCATTGCACGAACCTGCAGCGCTCGGTGGTGCTAGCGGCGGCCGACGAGTCCGAGCTTCTCCAGTACGGCGCAGATCGCGGCGGCCGCGCCGTTCAGCGGTACGCCGTTCATCGGACGATCGAGAGTCCGGTCCCGCGGCGGTGGCGGGGCTGCGGCTCGGTCAGCGGCCGGGTGGCCGGCTCGGTCAGGCGGCGGGAGGCGGGCTCCAGCCGGTCGGCCAGCTTGCGCAGCGCACCCGCCAGGCCCTCCCGCGGGCTGGTCCGGGTCGTGTACTGGCGCCGCAGCGCCCGGGCCTCGGCGGCCTGCACCCGCTCGGCGATGCGGTAACGGGCAACTTCCTGCTGTTCGCTGATCATGGTCGTGCTCCCCTCGCGTAGTCCCCGTGCGATGAATCCCCGTGCCGGTTTTCGGCAGTGCTTCGCCCAGGTCCCGCCCGGAGGCGGGACCTCTGGCTCCCCTACATGAACCCAACGAACCCGACGAGGCCGATCCGACACGTGGGGTCGTACTTGGGTCAGACCTTGACGACGGTGATGTCGCCGGAGACGGTGCGGGCCCGCAGCATCAGGGCGGGCTCCCCCTCGGCCGGCTTCTGGCCGGGCTCGAGATCGCACCGGATCCGCCCGGTGACCGTCTTCAGGTCCAGGTACGTCGGAAGTCCGTCCGGGACCCCGATCTGTACGTCGCCGCGGGCCGTCTCGGCCTGGACGCTCGGCCCGTCGGCGATCTCGACCTTGACGTCGCCGGAGCCGGAGGTGGCGACCGAGTGGTCGCGGATCCGCTCGATGGTGATGTCACCCGAGCCGACCTTGACGGAGGTGGGACCGGCCGCGTCGCCGATCGTGACGTCGCCGGAGCCGGTGCTCAGGCCGAGCGCGTCGCCGGCCTCCTCGATGTCGATCGAGCCCGAGCCGGTGCCGGCCCGGACCGCGCCGGCGGCCGACTCGACCTTGACGTCACCGCTGCCGGTGTTGATGCCGAGCTCGTGCTCGACCCGGGTCAGCCGGACGTCGCCGGAGCCGGTCGCGAGTCGCGCGGAGCCGAGCGGCACCTGCGACACGATGTCGCCCGAGCCGGTCTTGACGCGGGCGTCGAGGACCGTGGAGGTGGCGATCCGGAGCGTGATCTCCGGGCCGCGGCGGACGTTGCGCGGGCTCTCGACGACGAGCTCGCCGTCGGTGACCTCGAAGACGATGCCGTCGTCGTCGCCGTCGACCTCCATCGAGACCACGGTGCCTTCGCCCTCGGGGTTGGGCCCGAGCTCGACCAGGCCGGAGCCGATCTCGATCCGGATCCGGTTGATCCGCTCGTTCTCGTCGTCGATGAACTGGGTGGCACTCCGCTCGCTCATTCTGCCCATCCCGTCAGTCGCTGGCCCGGGCCGTGTCCGCCACGGCGGCGTTCCTTGTCCTCGCGTCGCCGGTCCTTGTCCTCCCGGCGGCGGTCCCGGTCGTCACGGCGCCGGTCGCGCTCGAACCGGCCGCGGTCCTGGCCGAAGACGCCTTCCTCGCCGAAGACCCCGTCGGGGCCGAGCGGTCCGTTGGGACCCAGCGGGCCCTCCGGGCCGAACACCGGGCCACGCGGTGGGCGCGGCGGCCGGGGCGGGCGCGGGCCGCCGCGGCGGCGCTCGCTGAGCTCGGTCATCACGGTGCGCATCAGCCACGCGTTCGAGGAGATGCCCTCGGCGTCGGCGGCCTCGTCGACCTTGTTCTTGATCGACATCGGCAGCCGCAGCGTGATCCGCGCGGTCGGCTCGTCGGCGTCGAACACGAACTGCTCGTCCGCCTCGGCGTCGGTCTCGTCGTCGATGTCTTCTTCGATCTCGTCCGGACCGGTCAGCTGGCTGGGCGCCGGCGTGACCACGAACTCCGGGCGGCCGCCGGCCATCCGGAGCTCGACCGAACCCGGGGACAGCTCACGGCTGATCTCCCCGGCGGCGTCGGACAGGGCTGAGATGAGGGCCAGGCGGCCTGCGTCATCCAGCGTTGCCCCGAGGCGCTGTGCCACGGAGCGAGTTTGCTCGTCGGCCAGGGCGGTGGCGTTCTCAACGCTCCGCCGGACCGACTCGAGGTAGTGGTCAAGTTCCATGACAGCAAGTATGACGTCATCGTGACGTCACTGTCAACCCCCGTGATGTCATGTCGTCGTCAGATTGGCGTCAGAGGCACAATGGCGACCAGTCGTCGACAGGAGGAACCGTGTCCAGAGGAGTACTGATCACCGGTGCGTCGAGGGGTGTCGGCGCGGCCGCCGCGCGGACGTTCGCGGCCGCCGGCGACCGGGTCGTGCTGCACTGCCGCGGCGCCGTCGATCGCGCCGAGGAGGTCCGCGCCGGGCTGCCCGGTGAGGGCCACGCGGTGATCGCCGCGGACCTCGGCGATGCCGCCGCAATCCCTTCCCTGGTTGCGGAATCGGCCGCCGCACTAGGTCGCGTCGACGTGCTGGTGAACAACGCCGCGATGTTCGTCGACGAGCCGGTCGCGGGCTCCCGCCGGATCGGTCACCCGCTGGCGGAGACGTCGTACGACGAATGGGTCGCGACGTGGCGTCGTACGCTCGCCGTTAACCTCGAGGGTGCCGCGCACGTGACCTGGTGCGTGGCGCGGCAGATGCTCGACAAGGACCCCGCGGACGGCGTCCGGCGGGGCGCGATCGTCAACGTCGGGTCCCGCGGCGCCTACCGCGGTGAGCCCGATGTCCCGGCGTACGGCGCCTCTAAGGCCGGTCTGCACTCGCTCGGGCAGTCGTTGGCGGCATCACTGGCGCCACATGACATCACCGTGACGTCAATCGCGCCCGGTTTCATCGCCACCGACATGACCGAGACGTTCCTCGCGGGCCCCGGCGGCGACGCGATCCGGGCGCAGAGCCCGTTCGGCCGCGTCGCGACCGCCGAGGAGGTCGGGAACGCGATCTACTGGCTCGCCTCAGCCCAGGCGAACTGGGCGAGCGGCGCGGTCCTCGACTTCAACGGCGCGTCGTACCTGCACTGAGCTGACCGCCACGGCGGCGATCGTCCAGACCACCGCGAGGACGGCCATCGGGAACAGGTCGCCGTCCTCCTCGGTGAACAGCAGGATCAGCGAGAGGTTGACCGCGGCGTGGGCTGCGGTGGCGACGACGAGGTTGGTACGACGTGCGCCCCGCAGTACGGCGCCCATCACCACCGACAGCGCGGTCGCCATCACGACGAACAGACCCATGTACGCGAGCCCGTGCTCGAAACCGCCGATGTGCCAGAAGCCCCACAACATACCGACGACGAGCGAGGAACGCAGTACGGAGAACCGGGTCTGCAGGTACGGCTGCAAGTACGCGCGCCATCCGAGCTCCTCGCCCGCTGCGCCGACGATCATCGTGATCACCAGAACGCCGAACGGGAACGGCAAGCTCTCCGCCCGCCAGGTCCGGCCCGCGACGACATGCACGAGTACGGACACGAGCATTGCCGCCACGACGATGCCCACCACCAGTGCAGATCGCCCCGCCGCGACGCCCGCCGGCGTGAACCGTGCGTCGACCCGAGTGGTACGGCGGAACAGCAGGAACATCACGCCGACGCCGAGGGCCGGCGCGAACTGGACCAGCTGGATCAGGTCAGGACTCGGCCCGGTCGCCGTCTGCAGCGCGTTGAGGATCCCGCTGAAGACCATCGTGACCAGATAGAAGACCAGAACGCGCAGGAACACCGTCACTCCTGAGGTAGGGGGCGATCAGCAGGTCGAGCTGCTCGGTGAGGAACTCGGACAGCGAGCCCCAGCCGTTCACCGCCCAGACCTGGAGCGCGCCGTTGAAACAGACAAGGGTGTGCCGAGCCAGCGCCGGTACGTCGGTGTCCGCGCGGAGCTCACCGACTTCCACCGCGGCCCGGTAGAACGTGTCGCAGCTGTCGACGATCGCCGCGGAGTGCGCCAGCGCGTGCTGCCGGAACTCCGGATCCGCGACGTCGAGCTGGACGAAGCCGAGACCGTTGCCGAGCTCCTCGCGGCGCTTGATGTGCGCGACCGCCGACAGCGCGAAGTCCCGCAGCGTGGCGAGCGGGGAGGCGTTCCGGGCGGCGGCCTCCTCGGCCGCGAGCTTGACCATCAGCGGCGACCGCGCGGCGGACGCGAGCAGCAGACCACGCTTGGACCCGAACCGCTGCATCAGCGTCGGCGGCGCCAGTCCGACGCGGGAGCCGACCGCCGCGAGGGTCAGTTTCACCGGTCCGAGCTCGGCCAGGACCTGGCGAGTGGCATCCAGGATCGCGTCGTCGCTCACCAGCCGTGGCCGGGCCATCTCAGCGCCTCCGAGTTTGTGAATGGCCATTCGCTAATACACGAAATCGTAACAGATCCTTGTTGGCTCAGTTATTCAGTGACAACGGGTGAGCTTCCGGACACCTGGAGAGGGGTCCGGACCAGTGCACCCGCCGTCCGGTGCACCCGTCCGTGGGCCGGGCTCGTCGGACAACGGGAGCCTCTTCATGCGTTTCGCCCGCATCACCCTGGGTCTGCTGCTGGCATTGTCAGGCCTGCTCGCCGCCATCGCCGGGGCCGTCGCGGCCTTCTGGCTCGTCGGCCCGGACAACACGATCTCGACCCCCCGCCGCGAGCTCGCCAGTACGGGCCTCGCGGTCGTCACCGCACCGTCCCTCCTGGACCGCCACGGCCCGACGCTGCGCGTGAGCGCGTCGGGCGACAAGCCGCTGTTCATCGGCGTCGGGCAGGACCTGGACGTGCGCGACTACCTCTCGGGGACCGCGCACACCCGGCTGATCCAGTTCGATCCGCCGGCCACGTTCGGCACGCAGGAGCTGCGCGGCGACACCAAGAAGCTGACGCCACCCGGCCAGCTGGACTGGTGGGTCGCGCAGTCCGCGCCCGGCTCGCAGGCCGTCAGCTGGCCGATCCAGGACGGGCTGTACGACGT
Source organism: Kribbella soli (assembly GCF_004331345.1). Lineage (GTDB taxonomy): Bacteria > Actinomycetota > Actinomycetes > Propionibacteriales > Kribbellaceae > Kribbella > Kribbella soli. The sequence goes on from NZ_SJJZ01000001.1 coordinate 1,907,156, forward strand.
GGTCGTGATGAACGCGGACGGTACGCCCGCCGTCGGCGCGCAGGTCACGTTCGGGATCGAGGTGCACCGGCTGTTCGGCATCTGCCTGCTGGTGCTCGGAGCGGGCGTTGTGGTGCTCGCGCTCGGCCTGGCTCTGGTGCTGCGCCGTCGTCCGGTCGTGAAGGAGATCGCGGACACGACCGAGATCCCGGTCATCACGAACACCCGGATCCCGGTCCTCGTGACGACAGCCCCGGTCCAACGCGAGGAGGAGGAGAACGCACCGGCGTACCGCGTCTCTCCCTTCGCCCCCGACCGCGTCTCCCCGTTCGCCCCGCTCGCCGCCAAGGAAGAGCAGCCGGCGGCGGATCCAGCACCGGCCACCCCGGCTGCGGCGCAGGTCAGCCCGGCTCCGGTGACGGCGCCCGTTCGGCAGGTGCCTGTGCGGCCTGCGCCGGTTCGGCCGGCGGCTGCTGTGCCGGCGGCGCCGATGTTCATGTCGGCTGCTGCGGTCGCGCGGGCCAAGTCGCCCGCGCTCATCGGAGCGAGCGCCTCCCAGCGGTACGACGAGCCCGCGCAGACGACGTACGCCGAACCTGTCGAGGAGCCCGTCGACACTGTCGCGGAGGAGACTGTCCCGTTGGCGGCGTCGCCGGAGTTCGTGAAGAGCGACGAGGCGGTGCGGCGTACGGCGGCGCTCCTGGCCAGCGGTGCGATGTTGCTGACGGCAACCAGCTGCGGGCTGATGCCGCCGAAGAACACGATGACCGCGGCGGACTCCCGCCCGGCCGTCACACTCGCCGACGCGCAGGCCGTCGTCCAGCGGTACAACCAGCTCAACAACCAGGCGAACAAGACCCGGGACGGGAAGCTGTCCGAGACGATCGAGGGCAACCCGACTCTCGCGCAGACCCAGGCGGGCTTCCTGATCGGCCGGAAGCTCGACGCCGCGGGCAAGGACGTGTCGAAGCCGTTCAGCTACACCGACCCGGAGATCGGCGCGCCGCAGTTCGCGTCGTACCCGATGCGGTTCGTGGTCAGCTCCGGCGTCTCGAACGCGCCCGGCAACCGTCAGCTCGGCGTCTGGCAGCGGGAGAACGCCGGCAGCCCGTGGCTGCTGACGCACTCGGTCTACCCGCCGAAGGCCGTGGAGCTACCGTCGGTCGACGGGCTGCGCACCGCGAACGCGGACGACCTGAGCAAGCTCCAGGGCCGGCCCGAGGCGGTCACGAAGGACCTCGCGGCATACCTCACCGGTGGTAAGAACGCGCCGCAGTCGAAGCTGTTCACGCCGTCTCCCAGCCTGACCAACATGCTCGACCTGCGCGCGAAGTCCAAGGCCACCGACACCGCGGAGCCGTACATCGCCGACGTCACCGACGCGTTCGCGCCGTCCGGCGTCCCGCTGACGTTCATCACGGAGTCCGGCGACGCGCTGGTGTTCCTGTCGCTCACCGAGCGGTACCTGCAACGCGTCGAGCCGGGCTCGAACGCCTACTGGACCAGCGGCGAGGCGACCGCGTTCAGCAGCATGGTCAAGTACACCCAGACCCTGCACCAGGACTACCTGCACCAGGTCGCCGTAGTCATCCCGGCCAAGTCGACCGGCGACGCAGTACAGGTCCTGTCGATCGACCCTCAACTGGTAGGCGCCGGCGGCGCCTGACCGGACAGCAGCCACCGCCACCGCGGCTGCTCCGTCACCACACAAGCAGCCGCGAGGACGCTGACAACAACCGCCACGGCAGTCGGCCAGGCGAACCACGCGGCCACAACCGCGGCGACCAACTGCAGAAGCACCAGCAGGACGGTGACGAAACCGGGCACAGGTACGACGACGCGCGGCTTGTCGCCCCGCGTCTGGAAGACCGTCGGCAGGCCGATCAGGACGACGACCGAGGCGATCGCGAGCAGGACGGAATGCGGCGCGATCGCCCACGGCGTCGCGACCCAGGCGATGAGCTCGGTCGCGAACCGTAGGACAGCGGCGGGGCGGCTGTCGGGCGCCGTGGTGGTGGTCACGAGCCGAACGATCTCATGTCTTACTGAGCAGTCAGTGGTTGTCGAAGGATAGTTCCGACTGATTGACTTCGCTGGTTAGGTTTTCCCATCCGCCCGGGAGCACCAGTGGATCTCACCCGCCGTCGTTTGCTGTCCTTCGTCCCCGCGACCGCACTGCTGACCGCGGTCAACCCGGCCCCGGCCGCGCGCGCCGCCCTGGGTGCGGTGAACGCCGACCCCAGCCAGTTGCTGGCCAACGCGATCGCGATCTACGCCGGTACGGCGGAATCGAACGCGCGCCCCGACGTCGCCGCGAAGGTCACCGCGATCGACACCACCGCCCGTACCTGGCTGGCCGCCCTCGATCGCGCCGGCAGCGGCGAGCTGTTCGCAGGCCTCCCCCTCGGGACCAGCGATCCGAACCTGAGCTCGTCGTACCAGCACCTCTACGAGATCGCGCTCGCGTACCGGCGACCCGGACCGGTCTCGGACCTGCAGGGCAACGAGCAGGTGCGCGCGCGGATCGCGGAGAAGCTCGTCTGGCTGCACGACAGCTACTACGGCGACCAGTCGAAGGGGTACTACGGCAACTGGTTCACCTGGGAGATCGGCATCTCGACGTTCGTCTCGAAGACGCTCGCCCTGATCGACGCCCCGGCCGACCTGATCACGCGGTACGTCGCCTCGATGGACGCGTACCTGCGCAACGGCAAGGACGGCGACGTCGACCTCGACTCGCGCTTCCACACCGGCGCGAACCTCGTCGACATCACCGCGAACCGGGTCCTCCAAGGCGCCCTGCTGAACGACGACGCGCGCATCCGGAAAGCGCTGCAGGACCAGTTCACGGTGTTCGCGACGGTCGACCCGTACAACCTGCAGCACGGCGTCACCGACGGGTACTACGCGGACGGCTCCTTCATCCAGCACGCGTCGGTCGCCTACACAGGATCGTACGGAAAGGCCCTGCTCAGCAGGGTTGTGCAGACCATCAAGGTGCTCTCCGGGACGGAGTACGCGCAGAGTGACGACCTGGTCGGCGTGGTGCAGGGCTGGGTCGAGCACGGGTTCGCGCCGCTGATCTTCGAGGGCTGGATGATGGAGATCGTCAAGGGCCGCGCGGTGTCCCGGACAGGCACGGGGTACGACGACGTCGCGGTCATCGTGGAGGCGATCGTCGACCTCGCGGACTACGCGACCGGCGCGGATTCCCAGCGGCTGAAGGCGTTCGCGAAGTTCACCGCCCGGCCGACGATCAACGTGAACTCCTTTGTCTCACCAGTGAGCATCGGGCGTTTCGCGGACATCAAGAACGATCCCGCGATCGTCCCGGCCGACCTCAACCCGGCGGCGGGCACGACGGCGTTCAACGCGATGGACCGGACGGTGCATCGCAGGCCGGGGTACGCGTTCGCGCTGGCACGGAACTCGTCGCGGATCAGCAAGTACGAGTACATGAGCGGCGAGAACCTGATGCCGTGGTTCCAGGGCGACGGCGCGCACTACCTGTACCTCGCCGGTCAGGATCAGACGCAGTCCTTCGGCATCGACTACTTCACCACGGTGTCGCCGTACGCGCTGGGTGGCGTGACGGCGCCGGTCGAGACGCGCAAGTCGATCCCGGAGCTGTACGGGACGGCGTACTACGACAATCCGCCGACTTTCACCCCGTCGTCGGAGGCCCAGAACACCTACGTCTACTTCCCGGTCGGAACCAACGCGTACTCCGGCGGCGCGACGCTCGATGCGTACGGCGCGGTCGGCTGGGTGCAGTCGGACGACTTCGCGTACGCGTCGCGGGAGAGCCTGCCGGACGATTTCGTCGTCTACCAGAACGCGTCGGCGACCAAGTCGTGGTTCCTGCTCGACGACGAGATCGTCGTACTCGCAGCCGGTGTCGGCGACGCGACCCGCGCGGTGACGACCACCCTCGACACCCGCATCGCCGGCGCGACCGATCCCGTGACGATCAATGGGGTACGGCGTGACGGTCAGAACTGGACCGGGACCGGGGACCCGCGTTGGCTTCGCTACGCCAATGGCGCCGTGTCCGTCGGCTACTACTTCCTACAGCCGACCCAACTGTCGGTGGATCTCCAGACAGTCACCCGGAGCCGCCGGGTAGTGCGGACCTCCAACCCGGACACCGCGGTCACCAAGCAGGTGTTCGCGCTCACCGTCACCCAACCGGCCGGTGCGAAGCGCGCGCTCGCCTACGCATTGGTGCCCAACGCAACGGATTCGGCGTTGAAGTCGTACCAGCACGGCCGGATCGCGACGCTCTCGAACACCGTGAAAATGCAGGCGATCCAGCATCTCGGCCTGCGCCTGACGGCGGTCAACACGTTCACGCCCGGCCCGCACAACCTTCCGGGACTGGGCATCGACGGTCCGGCTTCACTGCTCATTCGCCGGCAGTCCTCGAGCGTGCAGGTCGCCGTTTCCGATCCGACGACGCAGCGCGACACCGTCACGGTCAATCTGCGGGCGCAGTACCTCAAGCCCGCGGCCCCCGTCGACGGGGTTCAGGTGACGCGAACGGTCACCGGGACGCGGCTGACGTTCGGCACGCGGCACACCTACGGCCGGAGCCTCGCGATCAAGCTTCTTCCAGCTTGGTGATCAGGGTCTGCAGGGTGCTGAGCGTCGTACGAAGGTCGTCGAGATCCACGGCCTTGGCGAGGTCGGTGGTCCACGGGCCCTGGGCGAGCGAGATCTGCCGGATCGCCCAGTAGCCGGCCTCGGTGCAGGCGAGCAGCTTGGCGCGGCGGTGGGCCGGGTTCGGACGGTACTCGGCAAGACCGCGTTCGACCAGCAGATCCGCGATCCGCTGCACGGCTTGCCTGCTGACACCCATCATCCGGCCGGCGTCGGCGACCGATCGCGGCTCGTCGAGGACGCCGCCGAGGACCTGCCACCAAGCCGCCGTGATCCCGCCGTTCGCCGCCATGCCCTGCGCGGCCTCCATCAGCCGCGCGTTCAGCCGGAAGGTGGCGAGGACGACGTCCGTCAACACCACACCACCCTCCGACCGCTTGCCGACCTCCGGCCATTCCGCACGGGGCGGAACGGCCGCCGTGCGTCCGGCCGATCCGGTCTGCGTCTGATCCTTCGACGTCATCCGACCAGGGTCGCGTAGGCAGCCGGGTCGGCGCGGTGGAACACGCCCTCGTACGCCTCCCGCTTCCGCTCGTCCGCGAGTTCGAGCCGCTCCATCACGGCCCGCGCGAACTGCACCGGCGAGTCCGGTCCGGCCGTGATCAGATCCCGGTCGACGACCGCGCGTGCATCGACGTACAGATCCGAACCCTGATACCCGGTCGCCTGCAGGTACTCCTTGGCCGCGCTCGTGTGCTTCCGCTCATCGAGCAGCCCGGCGCGAGCCAGCCCCGCCGTCGCTCCACAGATCGCCGCGACCGGTACGCCGGCATCGAGGAACTGCCCCGCCAGCTTCGCGAACGCCTCACTGCCGCCCACGTCCCACTGCCCCGACCCGGCAAGCACGAGCAGATCCCCCGCATCGGGCGCCACGTCCGCGATCGTCACGTCCGGCACGACCCGCATCCCGCCCATGGTCACCACCGACTCCAACGTCTCACCGACCGTCACCACATCCCACGGCACCCCGGTGAACCGCCCGGTCCGCAGCTCCACCACCAAATGCCCGATCTCCCAGTCCGCCAACGTGTCGTAGACCGCTACGTATGCTGTGCTCATAGACAGTATGTTGTCATGACGACAACATGTTGTCAATAGAGGATAGGTATCCCCACGCAGGCAAAACCCCGCCAAACGGCGCTTTCCGGCCCAGATCCAGGGGTTACGCCTGCTTGCAGGTACCGATCACGCGGGTGCCGGATGGTTTGAGTTTGAGGAGGATGGCGCCGGCCAGGGCTGTTGCGGTGGCGGTGAGGGCTAAGGCGTGGTGGATGTCGAGGGTGGCCAGGAGGTTCGTCGAGGCGATGAGAGGGACGGTTTGGGCCAGGGAGAGGAGGGATTGGAGGCGGGTCAGGTGTGATCTTGGTGTGCTGCGGACGAAGAGGGGCGCCAGGTGTGAGGTGAAGAGGCCGATGCCGACGCCTTGCGTGAGGGTCGCGCCGACTGCGGCCGGGACCGATGGTGCGAGGGCGAGGCTTGCGATCCCGAGTGCGGCGAGTAGGCAGCCGAGGCCTCCCGTCAGTTCGGCGCGGGTGAAGGTGCCGAAGCGTGCGACGAGGACTGTTACCAGCAGTCCGCCGGCGAGGTTCCCGGCCACCACGAAGCCTGCCTGCTTGGCTTCCCAGCCGTGTGAGCGGGCGAGCAGCGGGACGCAGAGCGATGTGACCGGCAGTACGAAGGCCGCGACCAGCGCGACGACCGCAAGGATCATCCGCAGGACGGGATCGCCGACGGCCACCCGGAGTCCGTCCACGGCGTCGCGGACCACCGACCGGCGGTCGCGTTGTGGTGTCACGTCGTACGGCGGTCTCAGCATCAGGAGCACCACGAACTGGACGGCGAACGTCAGGCCGTCGAGCAGGAGCGCCCCGACCAACCCGACCGTCGCGACGAGCAGACCGCTGATCGGTCCGCCCGCGAGGGTGATGAGCTGAGTGGCCGACGTACGCAATGCCATTGCTCTGGGCAACTGATCGTCGGGCACGAACAGCCGCGGAAGTACGCCGGCGGCCGGCAGCGCGAAGGCGTCGACGGTGCCGACGACGACCGACGTGGTCAGCAGCAGCTCGGCCGAGACTCCGCGGACGCCCACAGCGACAGCCAGCAGGAAGCAGCACGAGCCGACGATCGCGGTGCACGCGAGCAGGAGGCGGCGTGGACCGATGCGATCACCGAGGACGCCGCCGAGGAGGAGGAGTACGGCGCGCGGCAGGGTGAACCCGGTCAGCACCAACGCGGCGACCCGCGGGCCGATGCCCGTCGCGGCCCAGCCGAGCGCGAAGAACAGCGCGGTGTCCCCGAGAACCGAGAGTGTCGAACCTGCCAGCCAGCCGTAGTAGGACCGGTTCACCCATCCAGCCGGACGGGCATGACGAGGGTGGTGAACGTGCCCTGGTCGGCCGACCGGACGACGACCGGTCGGGCCGGCTCGCAGATCTCGAGCAGCACGTCCGGCCCGACACTCACCTCGAGCGCGGCCGCCAGCAGGCTCGCGGTGAACCCGATCCGCACCGCTCCGGTCCCGATCGCGTCGAGCTTCACCTCGTCGCCGATCCGCAGACTCTCCTGATCGATGTCAAAGGCAACGACATCCCGGCCGGCGAGCACGTCCAGCAAGCCCACGCGATCGACCACCACGCGGCATGCCGGCGGCGTCAGCCCGTCGAGGATCTGCCCGTACGCCGGATACTCCGCATCAACCGCCCGCAGTTCACGCGACTCGTCCCCTCGCACCAGTACCAGACCGCCGTTCAACTCCACCCGCACGACATCTCCCGCCGCAGCCCACCGACTCACCTCGGCCAGCTCGTCGGCCCGCACCAGCACCTGCGCCGCCGCCCCGTCGAACTCCACCGGCCGTACCGTCCGCACCGCCAACCGATACCGATCGGTCGCAACGAACGTAACCTCGTCCGGCGCCAGTTCAATGAGCACACAACTCAACGCCGGCCCCAGGTTGTCCTGCCCCGCTGGGGCTGCGGTGGGGGCTACTTGGCGGATTGCGCTGGCTAGTTCGGGGCCGCCCAGGACGGCTGTTGTTTGCTGGGAGAGGAGGTTGGTGAGGAGGCGAGTGGCGGCCGTTCGCGTGGCGGTGGACCTTGCTTCCAAGGTGCGGAGGTGCGAACGGACGATGTCCGCGACCTCATCGGGTGCCGCGTCCAGGGCCAGGCGGACGTCGGGCAATGGGAGGTCGATCTCGCGCAGGTCGCGGAGCAGTTGAGCTCGGGGTTGTTGCGACTTGTCGTAGTACCGGTAGCCGTTCGTCGCGTCGACCTCGGCGGGTGGGAGCAGACCGCAGTCGTCGTAGAACCGCAGCGCACTCGGCGCCAGTCCCACCAGCCGTGCGAACTCACTGATCGTCAGCCTCATGGCCCCGACCTTCATCCCTGCACCAACTCGAAGGTCAACTCCGGAACCGGCCCCACAGGCTGAGGGTCTTGCCGAAGCGTTCGCCGCGCATCCAGTCCAGGATGCTCTTCGCGACCCGCTCCGGCGAGACGTCCCCGCGCACCGACCGCGGTACGAGCTTGCGGATCTCGGCCGCGTCCGCGAGGGCCTCGTCGATCTGCGCGTCGGGCCAGCCACGGCGCGCCAGCCGCTTCCGCCGGACGGCGTCCGGACAGTCCAGGTGCAACCACCGGCCCTCGGGTAGCTCGGCCGGCTGCGCCGGGGACAGCAGCAGGACCGGTATGCCGGAGCGCCGGATCAGCTCGGTGATCCGCAGCCACAGCGCGTTGTACGCCGGCCAGATCGGCGCCGCCATCGGACTCGCGATGTCGATCCCGAGCAGCCGGCCGGCGTCGTCCAGCAGCTCGTCCATGTCCATCACGACCAGGTTCCCAGGGCTCAGCCGGACCAGCTCCGGCACGACCGTCGACTTCCCCGCCCCGGGCGCCCCCGTCACCACGAACAACCTCGTCATAGGGACTAGTGTGCGGTCACTGGACCAGGAGGCGCATCGGTGGTCGTGCCTCGCCGGATGTCGTCGGCAGTCCGCTCTGGCCGGGTGTGACCGAGCCGAGGACGCTCGAGTGCCCGGCGCCGGTGCAGCTCGGGACTGTTCCGCCGAGGCCGTGCACGGTGAGGAAGCCGAGTACGGCGAACGCGTACGCCTCCTTCGCCGCCGACGGTATCCCCAGCTCGTCGGTGGTCCGGACCGGAACGTCCAGCTCGTCCGCCAGCAGATGCATCAGCGCCGGGTTCTGGATCCCGCCACCCGACGCCACCACCTCGGTCCCGCCGTACCGCCGTACCGCGTCGGCAACGGTCCGCGCCGTCAGCGTGGTCACCGTGGCGACCAGGTCCTCCGCCGGGATCACCGGCAGCCCCTCCATCGCCTGCGCCAGGTACGCGAGGTTGAACAGCTCCTTCCCCGTCGACTTCGGCGCGGGCCGCTCGTAGTACGGCTCGGCCAGCAACCGGGCGAGCAGCTCCTCGTGCACCTGCCCGCGCGCCGCCATCACTCCGTCGGCGTCGAACGGCTGCCCGGTCAGCTCGGTCACCACGGCATCGATCAGCGCATTCGCCGGACCGGTGTCGAAGGCGATCGGTTCACCCTGGACGACGGTGATGTTCGCGATCCCGCCGAGATTCAGCGCCACCGGTACGCCGGGACGCCCGCGCAACCACAGCACGTCGATGATGCTGACCAGCGGCGCCCCCTGGCCGCCCGCCGCGACGTCCCGCGCCCGCAGGTCCGACACCACCGGTACGCCGGTCGCCTCCGCGATCCAGGCCGGCTGCCCGAGCTGCAGCGTCCCGCGCACCGACCCGTTGTCCACCCAGTGGAACACCGTCTGCCCGTGCGACACGATCAGGTCCGCGTACCCGCCGCAGAGCTGCTCGACCGCCTGCCGCGCCACCGCCGCGAACGACTGCCCGATCCCGGTGTCGAGCTTGCACACCTGCTCGACGGACGTGGACGCCGGCGGCAACGACGCGGCGACGGCGGCCCGCAGCTCGTCCGGGTACGGCTGACTCAGCATCCCGAGCGGCGTCAGCACCAACTGGTCGCCGTCCAGCCGCAGGTCCGCGGCGGCGGCGTCGATCGCGTCGTACGACGTCCCGGACATCAACCCGATCACTCGCATGTCAGTCTCGCAACTCCCGCCGGTAGTCGTCTCCTCGCAGTGTGAGCAATGCGATCACACTGACCGCACAGGTGACCACCACGTACCAGGCCGGAATGTCGACGTTCTTCGTCCGCTTGATCAACTCGGTGATGATCAGCCCGGCCGATCCTGAGAAGACCGCGTTCGACAGCGAGTACGCCAACCCGAGCCCGGTGTAGCGCGCACGGGTCGGGAACATCTCCGCCAGCATCGCCGGACCGGGTCCCGCCATCAGCCCCACGACGAGGCCGGCCACGAACACCGCGATCCCCTTGCCTGCGTTCCCCGACTCCTTGTCCTGCAGCAGGTTCATCAAGGGGAACGCGAGGACGACGACCAGCGCCGCGCCGGTCACCATCACCGGCCGCCGCCCGATCCGGTCGCTCAACCACCCGGCCGGGAGAATCGAGACCGCGAAACCGGTGTTCGCGAGCACGGTCGCGACCAAGGCCTGCTGAAACGTCGCGTTCAGCGTCGCCTGCAGGTACGACGGCATCACCACGAGGAACGTGTATCCGGCCGCGGACCAGCCCATCAGCCGGCCGATGCCGAGCGCGATCGCCTTGGCCACCTCACCGGTCGGGGCCGGTCGCGGCTGCTCCTGGACGCGCGCGAAGCTCGGCGTCTCGTCCAGCTTGAGCCGCAGCCACAACGCGACCAGACCGAGCGGCAAGGCCACCAGGAACGGCACCCGCCAGCCCCAGTCCGACAACGCTTCCTTGCTCAGCGTGGTCGCGAGAATCGCCGCGAGCCCGGCTCCCGCGAGCAGGCCGAGTGCGACCGTGAACGACTGCCAGGCGCCGTACAGGCCGCGCTTCGTCCGGGGCGCGAACTCGGTCATGATCGACACCGCGCCGCCGAACTCACCACCCGCCGACAGCCCCTGCAACCCCCGCACCAGCGTCAGCAACCACGGTGCGGCCGCGCCGACGCTCGCGTAGGTGGGCAGCAGACCGATCAGGGTGGTCGACAGCGTCATCAGCAGCAGCACGAGGATCAGCGTCGGCCGCCGCCCGATCCGGTCGCCGACCCGGCCGAAGATCGCGGCCCCGATCGGCCGGAAGAAGAACGCCAGCGCGAACGAGGCGTACGTCTTGATCAGACTCTCCGCGTCGCTGGTCGCCGTACTGCTGAAGAAGTTCGCGGCGATCACGGTGGCGAAGAAGCCGTAGGCCCCGAACTCGTACCACTCGACGAAGTTGCCGACCGTCCCGGCCAGCAACGACCGCCGTGTCCTGACGTCGGTCGCGACACTCATCCGAACCTTCTTTCGTAACTTTTTCCCGCCCGCCACAACCATCTTGGTCTATCTTTTCCTGATCCCGCGACCCCAGATGCAACCATCCAGGCACCGTCGGTGTTTTCCTGCGTAGCAGAGGAGGGTGGGTGGATGGCCACACGCGGGGACGACTTCGACGACTTCGTCCGCGGCAGCGCGACGCGGCTGCTGCGGACGGCGGTACTACTCACCGGCGACCGCGGTGCCGGCGAGGACCTGGTGCAGGAGACGTACGAAAAGATCTACGTCCACTGGCCGCGGATCCGGACCGGCGCCCCCGAGGCGTACGCCCGAAAGACCCTGACCAACCTGGCCGCCAACCGCTGGCGCACTCGGCGGCGCCGACCGGCCGAAGTGGCGCTGGCCGAGAACCACGACGAACCGACCCCGGACGACTCCGAGGCGTACGCCGTCCGCCAGCAACTGCTGCGCGCCCTGCAGGACCTCCCACCCAGGCAACGCGCCGCCATCGTGCTCCGCTATTACGACGACCTCACCGAGGCGCAGACCGCCGAGATCCTCGGCTGCTCCGTCGGCACCGTGAAGAGCCAGACCTCGCGCGCCCTGGACCGGCTCCGACTGATCACCGAACCCGCGATCCTGGAGGGACTGCGATGACCGAGACCCAGCTGCGACAGCGCCTGCGCGCCGGTGTCAATGACATCGATGCTCCGTCCGACCTGCTCGACCGCGCCCGCCTCGGCGGCGCCCGCCGGTTGCGCCGGCGCCGGATCACCGCACTCGCCGCAAGCTCGCTGGCCGTCGCCACGATCGCCGGTGCGACCTTCGCCGTACCGGCTGTTCGCGATCGTGCCGACCAGGCCCAGGTGGCCACGCCCACGCCGTGGACGGATCCGATCACGCCGAACCCGCTCGACCGCTACGCGCCCCTGATGAAGATGGAGACCGGCGGCAACCTTGCCGGGGACAGCGCCTATCTGGCGCAGGTTCTCGCGACCTGGCACTACACGCAGCGCAAGGAGCGCGGGCACCTCATAGATCCCGTTGCCGGAGACGTGTGGGCCAACCTGCGCGACGAACCGAGGATCTATTGGGCCGGGAACACCCCCGCCGGCCGGGTCGCGCTCATGGTGCAGCACTACCAAGTGCCTCGCCCGAGCTCGACTGTCACGCCCAAGGCGCCGCGCCCCACTGCCCAGTCCACGCCCAGCGGGATCCTCACCGTTGTCGCGATGGTGCGCGACGACAGCCAAGGCCGGCCGAAGGTCAGAGAGTTCGTGACGCCGTACGACGACCACAGCTTCCCCTACTTCACGATCCGGGATGCCGGGCAGACCAGTGCCTACTACGTCGTCGTGGGCATGGGGAAGCGGCTCGGCTGGGGTCTGTCGCACGACAAGCTCACTCCGATGGTCTTCAAGGACGGCGTTGCCGTGACGAAGATTCCCGCCGCGATCCTCGGCCGGGTGTACATCGACCCGCTCCCCGAGCGGTAGCCTGCTCACCCCTTGACACCGGGTTGTCACCGATCGATGATCGGTGTCGCTATACCGGTTTACCTCTTGTCGCCGCCTGCGTGCTCGGCCAGGCGGCGACGGGTACTTAACCGATATAGCGATACCGCCCATCGTGTGACGAGGAGTCGATCAGCTCATGAAGCGAAGGACCCTGTTGTCAGCCCTGGCCGCCGGAACCGCCGCGGCCGCCACCGGTGCCGCACTGCCCGCCGAGGCCGCGGACAAGCGCCGCCCGCGGGCGAAGACCGGACCGGTCACCGTCGCCTACATCGAGGTCAACGACCACAGCATGCTGAACGCCGGCAAGTACACACTGGCGACCAGCGGCGCACAGGTGATCGACGTCGCAGTGATCTTCGCGGCGAACATCAACTACGACGGCACGAAGGCCTACCTGTCCTTCAACCAGCAGGTCCAGAGCGTGCTGGACAACGTCGCCACGCAGGTCCGCCCGCTGCAGCAGAAGGGCATCAAGGTCCTGCTCTCGATCCTCGGCAACCACCAGGGCGCCGGCTTCGCGAACTTCCCGGACCAGGCGGCCGCCGAGGCCTTCGCCCAGGAACTCGCGGACGCGGTCAACCAGTACGGCCTGGACGGCATCGACTTCGACGACGAGTACGTCGAGTACGGCAACAACGGCACCGGCCAGCCGAACGACTTCTCGTTCGTGTACCTGGTCCAGGCGCTCCGCGCGAAGCTCCCGAACAAGCTCATCACGCTCTACGACATCGGCCCGGCCGCGGAGCGGCTCACGTACAACGGCCAGAGCATCGTCGACACCTTCGACTACGGCTGGAACCCGTACTACGGCACCTGGGGCGTCCCGTCCGCACCGAGCGCCAAGTCGCGCCAGTCCCCAGCCGCGGTCTCGTACACCGCCACCAGTTCCAGTACGGCGGCATCCCTCGCCCAACGCACCGTCAACGAGGGGTACGGCGTCTTCCTCACGTACAACCTCACCGAGTCGAACACCGCGTCGTACATGACCGCCTTCACCCAGAAGCTGTACGGCAGCGCCACGGTCTACAACCCTTAGACAAACGACGTGAAACGCCGCACCCTCGCCGCGTGGCGAGGGTGCGGGTACAACCTGATGGCCTGTCCGGCGAGGCTACTTGCTCTGGCCCTGGCCGCCCTTGCCCTTGCCACCGCCGCCGAAGCGCGACTTGACCTCGCCCAGCTCCTCCGGCGAGTCACCCCGGCCCTTGGCTCGGGTGATGTTCTTCGACGCCCCGGTCTGGCCGTTCGCGTCGGTCCGGCTGACGAGCCGTCCGAACTTCTTGACGTCCTCCCCCGCCTGCTGGCCGGCCGCTTCATCCCTGCTGCTGGTGTTGCCGCCCCGTGAAAGCCAGTTGGCCATATTGGTCTCCATTAGCGATCGGCGTCGGACCTGGCCTGACGCCACGATTGATTGCAGCGAAACATTCTCACAACATCAGGTCACGCCGAGGTTAGATCTCGTACTCCCAGCCCGGCTGCCAGTTGACGCCTTGGGCAACCAATTGCTCCATCGAACCTCGGTTGCCCAGCAGGTGCTCGAGGGACCAGCGGTTCGCCGAGTGGGCCACCACGAGCACCACTTGGTCGTCGTACCAGCGCTTGATGTCGGCGAGGAACGAGCGCGTCAGCTCGAGTACGTCGTCGTACGACTGGCCATCGGGGAACGGCGTACGGACGCGCTCGATCCGCGGTTCGAGCTCGGACCGCGGCGCGCCGTTCAGGGTGCCGTAGTTGCACTCGCGTAGCCGCCAGTCCTGGAAGTGCGGCACCGCCAGGCCGGCCAGTTCGACGGTCTGCACCGCGCGTCTCAGGTCGGAGCTGAACACGACGTCGACCTCGCGCCGCCGGATCCCCAGCTCGCGCGCCTCCTGACACCCCCGCTCGGACAGCTCACCCGGCAACCAACCGGTCGCGACGCCCGCCTCATTGTCGACTGTCGTCGAGTGAGTCTCGTAAATCAGCTTCATACCTCACAGTCAATCTCCCTTTGCCCTCGTTACCGGCGGGTATATACTCAAGTTACTGGCGAGTAAAGTTGGGGAGTGTCTGTGAGCGAGCGCAGCGAGCGAACAAATATGCACAGCGGCCCGGTGGCTCACGCCGCAGCCGAGCGAAGCGAGGTGGAGGCGTGAGCCACTACAAGTCGAATCTGCGGGACATCGAGTTCAACCTGCTCGAGGTGCTGGGCCGGGGCGACGTGCTCGGTCAGGGCCCGTACGCCGAGATGGACGTCGACACCGCCCGCGAGGTGCTCGCGGAGATCGACCGGCTGGCCAAGCACGAGCTGGCCGAGTCCTTCGCGGAGGCCGACCGGAACCCGCCGGTCTTCGACCCGGATGCCCATGAGGTCCGGATGCCGGAGGCGTTCAAGAAGAGCTACCACGCCTACATGGACGCGGAGTGGTTCAAGCTCGAGCTGCCGGCCGAGCTGGGCGGTCAGCCGACCCCGCCGTCGCTGCGCTGGGCCGCCGCCGAGCTGGTGCTGGGCGCCAACCCGCCGGTGCACATGTACGCCGCCGGCCCGAACTTCGCGCACGTGCTCTGGCGCAACGGGACCGAGCGGGACCAGAAGATCGCTCACCACATCATCGAGCGCGGCTGGGGCGCCACCATGGTGCTGACCGAGCCGGACGCCGGCTCCGACGTCGGCGCCGGGCGGACCAAGGCCACGCTGCAGGACGACGGCTCCTGGCACATCGAGGGCGTCAAGCGGTTCATCACCTCGGGCGAGCACGACATGACCGAGAACATCGTCCACCTGGTCCTCGCGCGACCGCAGGGCATCGAGGGTGTCGGCGGTCCTGGAACCAAGGGCCTGAGCCTCTTCGTGGTTCCGAAGTACGACTTCGACCTCGAGACCGGTGAGCTGACCGGCGAGCGCAACGGCGCCTTCGTCACGAACGTCGAGAAAAAGATGGGCATCAAGGTCTCCACGACCTGCGAGGTCACCTTCGGCGACGGCGTTCCGGCCAAGGGCTGGCTGCTCGGCGAGGTGCACGACGGCATCGCGCAGATGTTCCAGGTGATCGAGTACGCGCGGATGATGGTCGGCACCAAGGCGATCGCGACCCTGTCGACGGGCTACCTGAACGCGCTCGAGTACGCCAAGGAGCGGGTCCAGGGCGCCGACATGACGAACCCGGCCAAGGACGCGCCGCGGGTCACGATCACCCACCACCCCGACGTACGGCGTTCGCTGCTGACGCAGAAGGCCTACGCCGAGGCGCTGCGGGCGCTCGTGCTGTTCACGGCGACGTACCAGGACCGGGCCGAGCAGGCGCGGTACGCCGGTGAGCACGACACGCTCGCCGAGGGCGTCAACGACCTGCTGCTGCCGCTGGTGAAGGGCTACGGCTCGGAGAAGTCCTGGACGCTGCTCGGCACCGAGTCGCTGCAGACGTTCGGCGGCTCCGGCTTCCTGCAGGACTACCCGATCGAGCAGTACGTGCGGGACGCGAAGATCGACACGCTCTACGAGGGCACGACCGCCATCCAGGGCCAGGACCTGTTCTTCCGCAAGATCATCAAGGACCAGGGCAAGGCGCTCGGCCACCTCGCCGAGCAGGTGCAGGCGTTCGTCGCCTCCGAGGCCGGCAACGGGCGGCTGAAGGAGGAGCGCGGGCTGCTCGCGAAGGGCCTCGAGGACACCCAGAAGATCCTGGGCATCATGGGGCAGGCCCTGATGGCCGCCAACCCGCAGGCGGAGAACGGCGACCCGCGGAACGTCTACAAGGTCGGCCTGAACACCTCCCGGCTGCTGTTCGTCCTCGGCGACGTGGTCTGCTCCTGGCTGATGCTCCGGCAGGCCGAGGTCGCGCTGGAGAAGCTGGGCGGCGAGCTGTCCCCGGCCGACCAGGACTTCTACGCCGGCAAGGTCGCGGCGGCCCAGTGGTTCGTCCGCTCGACGATGCCGTCGGTCCGCGCCGAGCGGATCAAGGCCGAGCTCACCGACCTCGACGTGATGGACCTCCCGGAATCCGCTTTCTGATCCCGGTCTCCTCCGGCTCGGCCACTTGCGCGGGTCGAGCCGGAGGTTCGGGGCCGTCGGCAAGAATGCTCAGGACACCATCGGGGCATGAAATCGGCTGATCTGCCCCGGGTTGCCCCACGATCTGCCCTGTTGCGGAGCGTGGTGGTGTAGCAACGTTTCTGCCCTGAAACACCGTGACCCTGGCTTGGTCTCCCCTGTCCGAGCCAGGGTCGCGCCCAACTTGCCCTCCCACCCGGGTGGAACCAGTCGATGTGCGCTTGCGTCCGTGTGAATGTGTCCAGGCCCGGTCGTCGTACGCTGTCCGCGATGCCCGTCCGATTCCTCACCGCCCTGCTCGCGGCACTCGCGTTCCTCCCCGCCCTGCCGGCGCGTGCGGAGACGCCGGAGTTGCCCGACCGGATCGCCGCCGCCTGGCGAACCGATCACCTGTCCGTCGACGCGCGATTGGCGATCCCCGCGACCGAGCTGGACCGGATCCGCGGCGCGATGCGCACCGCGGGCCTCCCGGTGTACGTCGCGCTCGTGCCGCGGACGCCGTACCTGGCGAAGAACCGGCTCGACTGGCCGACCCTGCTGCACGCGCGAATCGGTGAACCGGGGCTGTATCTGGTCGCGCTCGTGGACGACAACTACTGGTCGACGACCGCGGAGCTGTACCGGCAGGGTGGGCTCCGGGGCCGCGACCTGACCAGCGTGCGGGCCGACGACAAGCAGCGCCTCGACCTCCTCTCGGATCGTCCGGCGCCGCAGGTCGTCCGCACGATCCAGCATGCGTCGACGGCGTACGACGGTCGCGCGCTACCGGCTGTCCCAGCCGCCGATCTGGAGCCGGAGCGCCCGCACCGCGGCCTCTCGGTGACCGACAAGTCGGACCGGGCCGTGTACGTCGGCCTCGGGATCGGCGGGTTCCTCGGATTCGTGCTGACTCTCGTGCTCGGGCTGCGGCGCCGTGGCAGGCCGAAGGGTTCGGGGGCGAGCAAGCCGGCGATCGAGCCGCGGAACGTACAGCTCAAGGCGGACGGGAAGATCAAGCAGGCCGAGCGGGCCCTTGCGCGACTGGACCGGCGTCGCAAAAAGACGACCCGGCAGCTGGATCAGCGCGACGACGCGTACCGCCGGCTCGACGCGGCGCGGACGCTGCGCGCGGACCAGCCGGAAGACGTCCTCGCTTCGGCCGGTGCGCTCGTGCTCGCCCGGCAGGCCGAGCGGATCGCGTCCGGTGCGGCCCTCCAGCCGCCGTGCTTCTTCAACCCGACACACAACCCCGGCACGGCGAAGGTCGAGTGGTCGGACGACGTCGAAGTACCCGCCTGCGAGTGGTGTGCGAGCGTCGTACGCCGGGGCGATACGCCAAGCGGTCTGCTGGTGCCGGCCAAGTCCGGGCTGCTCGGTCGCGACAAGCCGGTGCCGTACTGGACGCTCGACCCGGAGGACAGCCCCATGGTCGCCACCGGCTTCGGCGCGCTCTCCGACGACCTGGTCGACCGCATCACCGGCCGGAAGGAGGATGTCCGATGAGACGGCTCGTCCTGTTGCTGATGGCAACAATCGTCCTCCTGACCGGGACCGCGTGGGCGGCCACGCCGACCGATCCGCGGATCACCGCCGCGGTCGCGGCCTGGGCACACCAGAACCTGTACGTCGACCCGGACTTCACGTCGATTGCCGACCGCAACGAGACGCTGCAGGTGATCTCGAACGCGAAGGTGCCGGTGTTCGTGGCCGTCGTACCGACCGGCGCATGGTTCCCGGAGCAGGGCGACACCACGCTGCTCGCCGGCCGGCTGGCAGCCGCGAACGGCAAGCCGGGCGTGTACGTCGTGATGGACGGCGACCGCTCGTACGGCGTCGCGCACCAGCTCGGTGTGCGCGCGCCGTCGTGGACCTACGCGGACGGGCAAGAGACGCCGCTGAGCAAGCAGCTCTCGGAGTACCTCGAGGGCGTGCGGGAGTCGTCGTACAGCACGCCGAGGCCGGCCCGGACCGCGCCGCTGCCGCCCGAGCCGGAGGACTCGGCCCCGGTGGAGAAGTTCACCGTCGGCAAGGCGATCGGGAACGGCTTCGGCGGCACCGTCCTCGGCCTGATGGGCGGCGGCCTCCTCGGTGGAATCGTGTTGATCGTGGCGGCGCTCGCCCGCCCACGACGAAAGGGACGTGCGTGAAGGGCCGTTTTCTCCTTGCCTGCCTCGCGGCGGTGCTGACGCTGCTCGTTGCGGCTCCGGCCGAGGCCGGCACTGCGCGGACCCCCGCGGAGCGGGCGCAAGAGATCGCGACCGCGTTGAAGAAGGACCCCGTGTACATCGACCCGGCGTACAAGACGGCACTGCCGGCGACGCTGCTGGACGACCTGCGCACCAAGGCGAAGGCGCTCGGGTACCCGGTCTACACGGTCGTCCTGCCGCTGACCCCGAGCGACGAGTTCCAGGGCGAGGAGAACACGGCACTCACCCTCGTGATGGACGCGCTCCGGCTGCCAGGGCTGTACGTCGTGGTGGACGGCGGCAGCCGGTTCCCGTGGTACGAGACGCGGGACGTGTCGCAGGTCAGCGAGGAGAAGCTGCAGGCGGCGCGGACGCGCGCGCTGGCCGACTCGGGGTACGACGCGGGGCCGACCGAGGTGCTGGCCCGGATGTACGAGCTGCTCGCCCAACCGGGCATCCCGAAGACCTCGACGCGACCGCAGTCAAGTAGACCGTCCCGGAGCGACTCCGAGCCGGGCGGTCACGGGTGGATCGTGGCGCTGTCGATCGTCGGCGGTCTCGTCGTCCTGGTCGGTCTCGGTCTGCTGATCGGGCGGAGTCGGGGTTCGGGTGGCGGGCGGGAGAAGACGTTCCGGATCCCGCCGCACGTGGCCGCAACGGTGGCGGCCGAGCGGCGCCGGCGCCTGACCCAGGAGACGAACGCCGAGCTCACCAGGCTCGGCTCGGAACTCGCGGCGCTCCCGACCACAGAGGGCGCGGGGCTGGTTCACCAGCAGGCCGCGCTCGACGACCACGCCGCCGCGTCGAAGGTTCTCGACTCGTCGACGTCGAACCTCGTCGACCTGGTCGGCGCGATGGTGCTGCTCGACAAGGCACGGCGGGAGTACGACGCCGCGGTCGCAATCGCAGCCGACCGGAAGGTGGACGCCGTACCGGAGCTGTGTGCGTTCAACCCGCTGCACGGTCGCTCGTCCGGTCGGCCGACCAAGGTGGAGTCCGACGGCACCACGCTCACGCTGCCGCTGTGCAACGAGTGCCGGCAGGCCCTCAAGCGTCGTTCGGCGCCGGCGTCGCTGCCCGGCAAGGACGGGCCGTACTGGTACGAGGACTCGCTCTGGGCGCGGACCTTCTTCGGCACCACGGGCGACGATCTGGCCGCCGCTGTGTCCCGGGGCGAGCTGCGTCGATGAGAGGGCTTCCCTGAGAGCCGTTCAGGGGCGCGTCGGGGGATCTGCCGGATCCTGGGGACGGGTCCTGGAGCCTACTGTCGTTGCGACAACGTGGGTGGGCTCGAGAAGAGGCGGACGATGGCGGAGAACAAGCAGCTCGGCGTGATCCTGCTGGTGGCGGCGGCCGGGCTGGCGTTCTGGCAGTTCGGGGATCGGGACTCCGACGACACGCACAAGATCGACGACAAGGTCACCACCGTCCAGCTCGCCGGGGGACATTCCGACATCAAGATCACCGTGTCCGACGACGACAAGACCAGCGTGCGGGAGCAGCGCAAGTTCTGGTTCTGGAAGCACGGCGACGCGTACTCGGTGAACGACGGCGTACTCAAGCTGGACGGCGACTGCGGCTGGCAGTGCACCGCCGACTTCGAGGTGACCGTGCCGCGTGGCACCAAGGTCACCGGTGAGAACGGCAGCGGCGACCTCGAGATCGCCGGCGTGGCCGGGGTCGACGCGAAGTCCAACTCCGGCAAGGTCGAGCTCCGCGAGGTCACGGGCGACGTCAACCTCGATGTCACATCCGGCGACGTGTCCGTGCAGGACCTGACCGGCAAACTCGACGTCAAGGCCAACTCCGGCGACATCGAGGCCAAGGACCTGAGCGGCGGCGCGGTGGACGTCGAGACCACGTCCGGCGACATCGAGCTCGACCTGTCCGAGGCCAACGACATCCGCGCCAAGGGCACCAGCGGCGACATCGAGATCAGCGCCCCGACCGGCGCCTACAAGGTCACGACCGATACCAAGCACGGCGAGGTCGACGACAGCCTCGGCAACAACACGACCGCCGGCCACACCCTGACCGCGACCACCACCTCAGGCGACATCGAACTCCACAGCCACTGAGGAACTATTCCTTGATGTCGCGGTGGTGTTCCTCGACGACGCGGTATTCCTCTTCGATGGCTGGGTCGATGGCGTCGGTCTCCACCCGCCGGCGGCGGTTGGTGATGTAGAAGGAGAGCAGGATGCCGGCCAGGCCCGCGAGAAGCAGGATGTAGCCGACGACCTGCAGGTTCACGGCGTCCCAGGTGTCGCGGATGGCGAACGCGAAAACGGCGCCCACCACCATCAAAAAGATCCCCACACCGATGCTCATCGACGTCCTCGCTTCGCTCCGGGCGCCGATGAGACACGTGGCGCGCTGTGCCTTTTGATGCGCTCGCTTCGCTCGCCCATGGGAGCCTCCCAGTGAGTCCTTGTGCCCTACACCTTCGACGGTACCCCTCCGTCAAACAAGTTACTTACTGCCGGAGAGGACGAGTTCGACGCGGTTCGGGCCGTCGGGGGTGATCTGGACCGGGACGCCCCAGTCCTGGCGGTGCATGTGGCAGGCGGGGAACTCCACCTCGGCGGAGTCGTCGCACGACGCGGCCTGGACAGCTACGTGGAGGACCCCGGAGCCGGCGTGCGGGTCGATGACGAGACGGCGTACGAGGTCGGTGGAGTCGCCCGCACCCTCGCGGAGCAGGTTGTCCGGGGTGGAGGAAACCAGCAGCCGGGTGGACGGGCCGTAGCGGTCGTCGAGCTTCTGCCCCGGCGGCGGATTGAAGACGACCTCCAGCGTGACCTCTCCGGCGGCGAGATCCATCGGCGGGCGCTGGGTCCGCGTGCTGAACTCGTCAGCAGTCGCAGACGCACCGAGCGGGATCCGGGTCAGGCGGTGCGCAGCCGACTCGACGACGAGCAGCTCGTTGCCAATGACAACGGCCCCGCTCGGCTCGGCCAGCCCGGTGGCCATCGTCTCGACAGTCTCGGTTCGCGGGTCATAGCGACGTACGGCGCCGTTGTACGTGTCGGCGATCGCGACGGACCCATCCGGGAGGACCGTCACACCGAGCGGATGCTGCAACAGCGCCTCGCTCGCCTTGCCGTCGCGCAGCCCGAAGTCGAAGAGCCCGGTGCCGACGGCGGTGTGTACCTCGGCGTCGATCCACCGCAGCGCCGAGATCTCCGAATCGGCCAGCCACAGGCGTTCGCCGTCCGCCGCCAGCCCGCTCGTCTGTGCGAACCACGCGTCGCCGAGCGGCCCGTCCTTCAGCCCTTCGTTGGTCGTACCCGCCGCAACCGCGGTCTCCCCGGTGAACGGATCGAACGTCCACAGCTGGTGTACGCCGGCCATCGCGATCCACACCTTGTCGCCCCACCAGGCGACATCCCACGGCGAACTCAGTACGTCGGTCCCGTCGCCGTCCATCCATTGCTTGCCGGTGCCAACCAACGTCGTCACCTGCCCATCGGCGAGCGCCACCCCACGCAGCGCGTGGTTGACGGTGTCCGCAACCACCACGTCGTACCCGGCCTTCTCGGCCACGTCTGACGGAAGGACCACGAGTCCGTTCGGCTCGGAAAAGCTCGCCTCATCGGCGGTCCCGTCGGCGAAACCACGCTGCCCCGTTCCGATCCGGCGTACGACGGTGGTCGCGTCGGGGGCGAGCTCGACGAGGTTGTGGTTACCGGCGTCTGCGACCAGGAACCCGTTGTCCAGCGCAACGACCTTCGCCGGGAAGCGGAGATCCGACGGCTCGGGCGTCGGCGCGACGTACGGCGATCGGCCGCGCGTGAGGGTGCCGGCCTGTTCGTGCTGCACGATCAGCTCGGCCAGCAGCGCGTCCAGGGCGTGCTCGTGGCCTTCACCGGAGTACTGCGCGACGACGTACCCGTTGGGGTCCACCAGGACCAGCGTCGGCCAGGCGCGTGCGGTGTAGTTCTGCCAGGTGATCAGCTCCGGGTCGTCCAGCACCGGATGGCCGACCTCGTACCGCTCGACAGCGGACCGGACCGCGGCCTCCTCGCCCTCGTGCGCGAACTTGGGCGAATGCACCCCCACGATCACCAGCGCGTCGCCGTACTTCTCCTCCAACGGCCGCAACTCGTCCAGCACATGCAGACAGTTGATGCAGCAGAACGTCCAAAAATCCAGCAGCAGGAAGCGTCCACGGAAGTCCGCGAGCGACAACTCCCGCCCACCCGTGTTCAACCACCCACGACCCTTGAGCTCCGGCGCACGCACATGCATGTTCACCATTGTCCGCCGCGGCTCAACAGCTGCGGACACAGGCCCGGCGGGTGAGATCAGCGCGGCAGGATCAGCGTGTCGGTGAGGAGTTTTGCGGTTTTTCGCAGGGTTGCCGGGGACGACGAGAGGTCCGTGGCGAGGGTGTAAGGGGTGAGGGTCTCGCCGGGGCCTACCAGGCGGTGGCGGTGGGCGAGGAGCCAGACAATGGCTCGGGGCCAGGTCGAGAGGCGGGCCTTGGTCAGGAGGTCGGGGGCGTCGCGGACGAGGCGTTCGGCGATGTCGAAGGCGTCCGGCGCGTACGCCGTACCGAGGGTTTCGCCGGCCATCAGCCAGGCGTGCGGTGCGAGGACCGAGAGGGTGGCGGCTTGGTGGTTGTCCAGGCCGCGGAGGTCGGGCTGGGGCGGGGAGCCGAGGCCGGCCAGGGCTCGGTAAGCGTCTTCCAGGTCGTTGGTCGCGTCGTCGAGGAAGACCCGCTCGCCGGGCTTCGAGCCGACCGGGTCGATCATCGCGGCGGCTTCCAGGGCCGGTTGCCAGACGTCGACGGCGTCGATCGCCTCGTCGACGGTGTCCAGCGGCAGGTGGGTCCGGTCGCCGGCGAACTCGAGCCAGGCCTTCACGACCACCGGGACCGCGTCGAAATAGGTGCTGTCAGCAAGGACCTTGCGCGGCAACCAGTGCGCGAGGAAGAGCTCCACCAGTACACCGCTGACGCGCTGTGGACCGCCGACGGTGTGATCGACCGCGTGATCGATCCACAGCCGGGCGATGTCCGCAGCGTCGTCGGGCAGGCCAACGGCGTACTGCGACTCGAGGAACTCCTCGACCAGCTGCTCGCGCTGTCGTGTGGTCATCAGCGGGCGGATCGGCGGCCGGACCGGGCGCTCCGGCATCTGGGTCAACCGGTTCACCAGCAGGCCGGTGAAGAACTCGAAGTCCTCGCTGACCGGCGGATCGTCGTAGTCGCGGGTCTCGCCCAGCGCCTGCAGGATGATGCCGGCCGCGATCGGTGGGCGCACGGTCCGGATGGTCACCCGGCCGCCGCGCTCGTACGCCTCCAGGACACGGTCCACCGGCGGGCCGACGAACACGTCCTTGATGATCGCGCCGAGATTGTTGTCGATGAACACCACCACGGTGTGCGGATGCTGCTCGTCGTCGTAGTCGAGCACGACGCTCAGCCCGTCACCAGTGATGTCCTCGGACACGATCGCGCTGGTCAGCCGGAAACCGGCGATCCGGGTCACCCATTCCGGCACTTCGTCCTGCGTCCGCAACCGGGAGACATGCGCCCGCTGCAGCGGCAGCCGCCCGGCAGGGCCGACCGTCCGGGCCAGGCTCGTCAGCAGCACGAAGGACTCGAGGTCACGGCGCTCGCCGAGCACCCGCGCCGCGTCGGCCCAGAAGAATCGCTCCACCTCGCCGATCTCGTCCGGGAGCCCGGCCGGCCACAGCTGGTCGGCGAGCATCGCCGCCGAACGCGCCACCGACGCCTCGGCGATCACCGGATGCAGGGCGGCCGGCACCGAGGCCATGTCGAGGGCCAGCGTTTCCAGCAGGGTCTCCAGCACGGCGACGCTCGGCGTGGTGTCGACATCCACAGCCGCCGCCGGCACGGGCGGCTCGCCCGGGTCGGAGCCGACGAGCCGCAGATGGCTGCGCCGTCCGTCCCGTCCACTCGGAGACTTGGTCACCTCCGTGAGATTACCGTCCGCACCCCCTCCCCCGCAGTCCCGTCAGCGCGCCCTGTGGACAACCTCGCCGCACATCCTTGAGCACCCACCAACCGTTTCGCGAGTGGAAATGTGGTTGGTGGGTGCCCAAAGACGCCGCACAGGTCAGCCCTTGAGGGCGCCGGCCATCAGGCCGCCGATGAACCAGCGGCCCAGGAGGATGTAGACGAGCAGGGTCGGGAACGACGTGATGAGCGCGCCGGCCATGCTCGCCGCGTAGTCGACCTTCTGGCCGCCGGACAGTGCCGCCAGGCCCAGGGTCACCGGGCCGTTGTTCTGCTGGGTCAGGAACAACGCGAACAGGAAGTCGTTCCAGACCGAGGTGAACTGCCAGATCAGCGTCACCACGAACCCGGAGATCGAGATCGGCAGGATGATCCGGACGTAGGTCTGGATCAGGCCGGCGCCGTCCACCCGGGCCGACTCGATGATCTCGTTCGGGACGATCGTGGCGTAGTAGTTGCGGAAGATCAGCGTGCAGATCGGGATGCCGTAGATGCAGTGCGCGATGATCAGGGTCGGCACGCCCCGGGTGATGTCCAGCTCGGTGAACGTCGTCCGCAGCGGCAGCATCACCGCCTGGTACGGGATGAACATCCCGAACAGGATGAACGCGAACACGATGTTCGCGCCCGGGAACCGCCAGCGGGCCAGCACGAACCCGTTCGCGGACCCGATCAGCGACGAGATGATCGCGGCCGGGATCGCCAGCGACAGCGACCGGATCATGTACGGCTGGAGCACGTCCCAGGCCTTGCTCCACGGCTCCAGCGTCCAGGTCTTCGGCAGCGACCACTGGCTGGCGGCCGTGGTGTCGCCGGAGGTCTTGAAGCTCGTGACCAGTACGACGTACACCGGGATCAGCACGACCACCAGGAAGAGCAGCAGCAGGGCGTAGCGGATCGTCCGGCTGCGCCGCGTCGAACCGTCCGCGATCTGCCCGTGTTTTCGCGGCTTCTGCTGGACCGCGGCGGCGGCCCGCCCGGTCGCGGCGACTTCGGTGCTCATTCCTCACTCTCCTGCCGGACGGTGTAAGCGACGTACGGGATGACGAGTACGGCGACGACCGCGAGCATCACGATCGCGATCGCGGCCGACTTGGCCATGTCGCTGCGCAGCAGGGTGTTCCACATGTAGATCGCGGGCACCTCGGTCCGGAACTGGTTCGGCCCGGTGATCGCGTAGATCAGGTCGAACAGCTTCAGCGACATGTGCCCG
The DNA here is from genome assembly GCF_004331345.1 of Kribbella soli. GTDB lineage: Bacteria > Actinomycetota > Actinomycetes > Propionibacteriales > Kribbellaceae > Kribbella > Kribbella soli. The sequence continues at coordinate 1,933,053 of NZ_SJJZ01000001.1, forward strand.
AGAATGATCAACGCGGACAGCGCGATCGGTGACAGCTGCGGGAACAGCACGTACCGGTACAGCTTGAACTCCGACGCACCGTCCACCCGGGCCGCCTCGCGCAGCTCCGGCGGGATACCCCGGAAACCGGCCAGGAACAGCGCCATGATGTACCCCGACAGCTGCCAGACCGCGGGCATCGCGATGGACGCCATCGTCGTCCATCTGCTTCCGGCGGTCCACCACGGATTCTCCAGGAAGCTCAGATGGAGGATCTCGAACAACCGATTCAGGCCCCGCGCATCCTCGCCCTGAGAAGGGTTCAGCAGCCAGCCCCAGACCACGCCCGAGGCGATCATCGAGATCGCCATCGGGAACAGGTAGACCGACCGGAAGATCGACTCGCCGGGCACGCCCTTCTCCAGCAGCAGCGCCCAGAGCAGGCCGAAGATCAGCGTGCCCACGATGAACGCCACCGTGAGCACGCCGAGGTTCTTCAGCGAGTTGAGGAACCGGTCCTCACCGAACAGGTTCCCGTAGTTCTCGAACCCGACGTAGTTCGCCGGGCCCTTGCGAGCCGTGTGCCGGTCCGTCAGCGAGGTGTTGAAGGACCATGCGATCAGCCCGTAGACGAAGTACCCGAGCAGCAGCACGGTCGGCAGCAGCACCAGGGCACCAGGTCCCCAGGTACGAATTCTTCCGTGCACCTCTCAGTCCTCCCACGAGATTACGGTCCGCAACGCTGCGCTGAATTTCTTGGACACATCAGCTCGTCTTCATCGCGGTACCGAGCGCCGTCTGCAGCTTCGCGACGTCCTGGCTACCGCTGAACTGGCTGAGCGCCGACAGGATGTCGTTGTTCTGGCCGGCCGTGCACGCGGCACCGTGGGCGCAGGACGGGACGATCGTGTCCTTCTTCCAGTCCGCCATCGCCGACTGCTGGTACTTCGGGTAGTCGGCGGGGTCGGCGTCCGAGCGGGCCGGAATCGAGCCCTTCTTGGTGTTGAACGCCTTCTGGCCCTCGGCCGAACCAACCGTCTTCAGCCAGCACTTCGCACCGTCGGGGTCCGCGCCGTTGGTCGGCAGCGTGAACGAGTCCGCGAGGAACTGGAACGAGTCGCCCGTACCCGGGGCCGGCCAGTAGGTGTACGCCGTCTCCGGAACCTTGTTGGCCAGCTGCTGGGCGGCGACCCAGTCACCCATCAGGGTGTAACCGGCCTTGCCGGCGTTCACGTAGCCGAGCGAGTCCGACCAGTCGATCGCCTCGCGGTCTGCGTTGCTGAACGACAGCAGCGTCTTGTACTTGTTCAGCGCCGCGGTCACGTCGGCACCGGCCCAGTCCGTCTTGCCGTCCCAGAGACCTTTGAACTTGTCCGGGCCGAGCTCGGCCAGCAGCGTCGTCTCCACCAGCATCTCCTGGGCGAAGCCCTTGGACAGGCCCAGCGGCGCCGCCACACCGGCAGCCTTCAGCTTGGTCAGGTCGGCGATCCACGCGTCCACATTGGCCGGAGCCTTGGTGGCGTCGATGTTCGCCTTCTTCAGGACCGTCGGGTTCGTCCAGACCACGTTCGCCCGGTGGATGTTGGCCGGGATCGAGTAGATCTTGCCGTCGACGGTCAGGTTGTCGATCAGGTTCTGCGGGAAGGCCTTGTCCAGCCCGTAGTCCTTGTACAGCTGGCTGACGTCGTCGACCTGGCCGGCGTTGATGTAGTCCTTCAGCTCCGCACCCGCGTGGGCCTGGAACGTCGACGGCGGCTTACCCGCCTGCAGGTCGTTCGCCAGCACCTGCTTGGCGTTCGCGCCCGCGCCACCGGCAACAGCCGAGTTCACGAACTTGTAGTCCTTGCACTCCGTGCCGAACACGGACACCATGCCGTCCAGCCCGGCCTTCTCACCACCGTCGGCCCACCAGGTGAAGACAGTGACGTCCTTGTTCGCGGACGAGTCTCCGCCGCCGCTGTCGTCGCTGTTCCCGCAGGCGCTCACCGCGAGAAGACCCGCAGCACCCACCAGCGCCAGGGTCTTACTCAGACCACCACGCATGATTTCACTCTCCGATCAATAGATGGAGCCGCCTGTGACAACGATGCCCCCTTGACGGTGCAACTCTGGGACGGCGCGCAGCGGGTGTCAACGTTCCGCGCAGGCGCGTTGCGCAGCCGTGACCCCGTGCACCTTGACAGTGTGAGAGCGCGCACATTCCGGGTTCGACCGGCCTCTGCGCGCATTCGCGTTGCGCAAACGCTCAGGGCCGCAGCAGCACCTTGATGGCCCGCCGCTCGTGCATCGCGGTGTAGCCGTCGGCGACCTCGGCGAGCGGAATCTGCGCGTCGAAGACCTTGCCGGGATCGATTTCACCAGCGAGGACGTCGGCCATCAGGTCCGGCAGGTACGCGCGGCACGGCGCCGCCCCGCCGTTCAGGCCGACATTCCGCCCGAACATCGTCCCGATCGGCACCTCGACCCCGTGCGGTACGCCGACGAACCCGACCGTGGCCCCGGCCCGCGCGACGTCGAACGCGGTCGTCATCGACTGCTTCGTCCCGACACACTCGAGGACGGCGTCCGCCCCGACACCCTTGGTCAGTTCGAGTACGGCGTCCCGCGCCGCGTCGCCGCGTTCGGAAAGGATGTCCGTGGCACCGAATTCCTTCGCCAACTTCTGCCGTGGCTCATGCCGCGACAGGGCAACGACCCGCTCCGCACCCATCCGCGAGGCCGCGAGTACGCCGCAGAGCCCGACCGCACCGTCGCCCACGACAACCACCGTGTCACCGGCCTTCACGCGTGCCGACCGCGCCGCGTGCCATCCGGTGCCCATCACGTCGGACAGCGCGAGCAGTGACGGGACGAGCGAGTCGTCGGGCACCTCAGGCGTCGCGACCAGCGTGCCGTCGGCGTACGGAAGCTTCACGTACTCGCCCTGGCCGCCGTCCGCCTTGTCGCTGCCGTAGCCGACCCGGTTCTGGCAGGCGGTCTGGAAGCCGGCCTGGCAATGCGGGCAGGTGCCGTCGCTCACCACGAACGGCGCGACCACGAAGTCACCAGGCTTGACCGTGCGGACCTCGGACCCGATCTCCTCGACGATGCCGACGAACTCGTGCCCGATCGGCCGCGGCTGCTTGACCGGGTTCTCACCGCGGTACGGCCACAGGTCGGAGCCACAGATGCATGAGGCAACGACCTTGACCACCGCGTCCCCCGGTCCGTCGATCTTCGGGTCCGGACGATCTTCCAGCCGTACGTCGAACGCTCCATGGATCACTGTGGCTCGCATGGAGCCAGGCTAGATCAGGCCGGAACGGGCGCGGGCTCGACCCGCTTCGCGTCCCAGGCCAGCCACACGCAGGCGACCGCGAGGAGTACGCCGTGACCGATCCGCAGGGCGGGCGGGCCGAAGAACTGGGGCAGGAACAGCCCGAACCCGACCGCGAACAGGATCGCCGGCACGGTACGCAGCCGGATCGCGAGGATGATCGCGCCCGCTGCCATGGTCAGCAGACCGAGCCCGAACATCGTCATCGCGAACGGGTTGTAGCGCACGTCCTCGGCGAGGTCGAGGATGTTCGGCTGGTGGGCGATCGCGTGCAGGCCGAAGTCCTCGGCCCCGTAGTACGGCAGCGTCAGGCCGGCGCCGATCCAGAACACGGTGGCCGCCGTGCGGTCGAACTGCAGCAACGCGACCGCGACCACGATGAACCCGATCATCGCGCACAGGTGCGCGACCACCCACGCGGTGGCGCCCATCGCGGCTGCGGCGCCCGCCGTGGTCGTCTCGTCCTCCCACGGACGGAGGGCGGGATAGAGCAGGAACAGCACACCTGCAACGGAGAGCGGAATCCTCATGAGTCTTTCCTCAGGCTGGCGAGATACATCTGGATGAGTTGGTCGTAGGTACCGTCGAGGTCTTCGGGCAGGCCGAAGCCACCGCCGGACTCGATGGACGCGAAGCCGTGCACGAGCACCCGCAGGCGCCGGGTCGCATGCACTGCCGCCGGGCCCTCGAGCCCGTAACCGCGCAGCGTGGCGTACATGACGCTGACCAGCTTCGTGCCCGCCGCTTCCTGCACCGGATCGTGCAGCGGATCCATCGGCATCGCGGCGTACCGTTTCGGATGGGCGGCGACGTAGGAGCGGTAGGCGTGCATCAGCGCGATGACCGCCTCGTCACCGGCCATACCCAGGACGGTGGCGGTGAACTGCTCGGTCATGTCCTCCAGCACCCGCACACCGACGAGGGTCTTCAGCTCGCCGAGGCTCGCCACGTGCTTGTACAGCGACGGTGTGGCGACCCCGCAGCCCTGCGCGACGGCGGCGAGCGTGAGACCGTCCGGCCCGTGCTCGTCGACGATGCCCAGCGCAACCTCGACCACGGCAGCAGGCGTCAGGGACCCTTTTACGACCATAGCCAAGAGGCTAATGGCATTAGCCTACTGCGGTCAACCGGGTCAGATCGTCACGTAGCGTCCGCGCCGATGGACCAGGGCGGGTACGTCGTCGGCGGCGATCTCCACGTGGACGATCTCCAGGTGCACCTGTACGCCCCAGCCGAGCTCGGGCGGATCCTGGTCGACGAGCTTGCAGCCCACCCAGGCGCTGACACCGACCGGCGCCGGACCCCAGGCGGTGTCCGTCCAGTCGATCATCCGGAACGGTCCGCCCGGGGCCGGTGCGACGTACCCGAAGGCGTCGGCCAGCTGGCGGTGCGGTTCGCCGAGCAGCGACACCACCGCAGTCCTTGCCTCACACATCGTTTCCCACAGGTCCGACTCCGGGTCGATCATCCCGACCACGTACCCGGGCTCGCCGTCCGCGACGAGCATCGACGACACCGTGAGGCCGGCCCGCTCGCCGTCGTACGACGCTGTCCACAGGCCGACAGGTGACGGCAGCCGGCCGCGGAACCGCCGTACCGGACTCCGCTCGGACTCGGGCGGGAGGAACGGGTGGTCACCGTGAATGGTCACGGGGCCACGGTAACCCGCTCCGGAAGGGCGAAGGTTTCGATGGGCTGCAGGCTGAGGCCGCTGGACCCGCGGACCGTCTCGACCACGCCGTTGGCGTCGAACGTGAAGCGATACGACTCGCCGTACGAGCCGTAGCCGTTGCCGCCGGTGACGCGGAGCGTGTCGCCGTCCGCCTCGAGCTCCTGCGGCTCCTCCGCCGGGTTCGAGCCGGACGGGTCGGTCGCGTACAGGCGGCCGCCGATCACGACGAAGTCCGTGACACCCCACAGGTTGGCGAAGCGGCCGGTGAAGCGGGTCAGGTCGCCTTCACCGCGGTCCTTCGACTCGGCGAGGTCGAGGAGCCGGAAGAGACCTTCGGCGAACTGCGACGCGGGCCCGTCGATCGCGTTGGTCAGCACCGAGACGACGATCCGGTGCTCGGGATCGACGAGGGTCCTGGTGATGTGGCCCGGGTACCCGCCGCCGTGCCCGAACACCTCGCGGTCGCCGACCTTGTTCACCGCTAGCCCGAGGCCGTACCGCGCCTTCTCGTCCGCCCCGGTCGTCCACAGCGGGTGCTGCATCTCGCGCTTGGATTTGTCCGAAAGCAGCCGGTTGTCGCCGGGCAGGTGCGCGGAGAAGTACGTCACCAGGTCGCGCGCGTTGCCGAAGAACCCGGTCGCCGAGGCCAGCGCGCGGGTGTCGACGTGCTCGATCGGGACGCGAGTGTCGGCGTACGCCAGGGCGCTGTACCCGGCGGCGTACTCGGTCAGCCGGGCCGGGTCCAGCTCTGGGCCGAGACCGGACAGCCCGAGCTTGTCCACGATCGCGGTCTGGACATACGAGTTGTACGGCGTACCGCTCGCTGCCTCGACGACGAGTCCGAGCAGGCCGTAGCCGATGTTCGAGTACTTGAAGCGCTCGTTCTCCGCGATCACGGCCGACGACGCGTCCCGCAGTACGGCGAGCAACTGGTCGCGGTCCGGGAAGGCTGTGGACAACTGCCACCAGTTCGCGTCCAGGCTGTCCCGGGTCAGGCCGCCGGCGTGCGCGAGCAGCTCCCGTACGGTCCGCTCGCCGACCGGCGTACCGACGATCTCGGTGACGTGCTGCGACACCTTGTCGTCCAGCCGCAGCCGGCCCTGCTCGACCAGCTGGAAGATGGCGGTCCCGGTGAACGTCTTCGAGTGCGAGGCGATCCGGAACAGATGCTGCTCGGTCAGCGGTACGTCGTTCTCCACGTCCGCCAGCCCGTACGCCGCCGAGAACGCGATCGCGTCCTCGGCGTACACCGCGACCTGGACGCCCGGCACCCGCTGGTACCGCTGGTTGAACGCCAGCCAGCTGTCGTAGTAGGCGAGTGCCTCGGTCACGCTGTGTGTCACGGCGGTTCTCCTGGCGGATCGGCGGATGGAGTTTCTGTCATACCTTCCGCATCAGGGTCCGCTCAACGACGCTTCGGCAGCAACTTGAGCACCGCGAGTCCTACTGTCATTCCTTTGTGATCAGTGGATTGAATCAACGTGGCGGCGGGACTGGATGACCCGGAAGCGGCTCGCGACGTAGGCGCCGTCGGTGTACGTCGCGTTGGCCGCCGGGTTCGCCCCGGTGCCGTGGAAGTCGCTGAACGCGGCCGACTGGTTCACGAACACCTGGCCGGTCAGGTTCTCGGACAGCGCGACGCCCGCGTCGATGGCCGCGTCCCGGGCCTCGTCCAGGACCTTCGAGTCGATCGAATAGATCCCGGCCGTCATCGCGCCGCCGTCGGTGACCGTCGACCGGAACAAGTCGATCGACTGCGCGGTGTCGGCCGTCTTGACCAGGAACGACACCGGGCCGAAGCACTCGCGTCCGTACACGTCGGCGTCGTCGGCGTCGACCGCCACGAGCAGCGGCGTACGGACAACCGCGTCCGGGAACGCCGGGTGCTGGATCGCGCGGGACTCCAGCACCACCTCGCCGTACTCCGGGGCAAGGTCGAGGCGGCTGATCACGGCCTGGTTCACGATGCCGCCGAGGATCTCGACCGCGCGGGCGTCGTCGCCGAGCAGCTTGCCGATCGCCGTCGCGAGCGCGGCGCCGACCTCCTCGAAGGACTTGTGCCCCTCGTCGGTCTCGATCCCGCCGGCCGGGACGAACAGGTTCTGGGTGGTGGTGCACATCTGGCCGGAGTAGAGGGAGAGCGTGAAGGCCAGGTTGCCGGTCAGCGCCTTGAAGGAGTCGGTGGAGTCGATGATGACCGCGTTCACACCGGCCTTCTCGGTGAAGACGGTCGCCTGGGTCGCGTTCTGCTCCAGCCACTCGCCGAACTCGCTGCCGCCGGTGAAGTCGATCAGCTTCACCTCGGGCCGGGTCGCCAGCGGCTTGGCCAGGCCGTCGCCGGCGCGCTCGGTGGCCAGGGTGACCAGGTTCGGGTCGAAACCGGCCTCGGCGAGCACCTCACGGCAGACCTCGACGGTGATCGCCAGCGGCAGCACGGCCAACGGGTGCGGCTTGACGACGACCGCGTTGCCGGTGACCAGCGACGCGAACAGGCCGGGCCAGGAGTTCCAGGTCGGGAACGTGTTGCAGCCGATCACCAGCGCGACGCCGCGGCCGGTGACCGTGAACGTCTTCTCCATCCGGATCGGGTCGCCCTTGGCCGGCTTCTCCCAGTTCGCGGTCGCCGGGTAGCGGTTCATCTCCTCGTGCGCGTACGCGACTGCCTCCAGCGCCCGGTCCAGCGCATGCGCGCCGCCGGCCTGGAACGCCATCACGAACGCCTGACCACTGGTGTGCTGGACCGCGTTGGCGAGCTCGAAGATCCGCCGGTGCAGCCGGTCGAGAATCTCCAGCGCGACCCCGGTCCGCGCATCGATCCCGGCCCGACGCCAGTCCGGGAGCCCCTGCTGCGCCGCGGTCAGCAGCTCGTCCAGACCGTCCTCGACCACCCGCGGGTACGAGACGTCCATCGCGATCCCGTACGGCGACTGCTCGGTGACGACGGTGCCGCGCGATCCAGGGATCTCGAGCGCGTACGTCGTACCCAGATGGGCCTCGAAGGCCGCCTTGCCGTCAGCCGCCGCGGTCTCGCCGTACACCCGAGGGCTCGGTGACTCCGGGAACGCGGAGTGGTAGCCGCGGTCGTGGATCGCCTTCAGCGCACCGTTGAGGCGCTCGCGGTGGGAGGAGAGCAGGTCGGTGGTCATGAGGGCGATGTTACAGTCGTTGACGCGATTCGTACTAGGGTGTCACAAGCCTCTTCTCGATTGGGCAAGGTATGGACGACTTGGCGGCGCGCGTGGCGGCGGCGATGTGGGCGGAAGACACCGCCAGCGCCGGGCTGGGGATGCGGCTGGTGGCGGTCGGCGAGGGGACGGCGCGGCTCGAGATGCCGGTGCGCGCGGACATGGTCAACGGGCACGGGATCGCGCATGGTGGATTCGTGTTCAGTCTGGCCGACTCGGCGTTCGCGTTCGCCTGCAACTCGCGCAACCAGGTGACGGTCGCGCAGGCCTGCGACATCGTGTTCATCGCCCCGGCGCATCGCGGCGATCTGCTGGTCGCCGAGGCCCGGGAGCGGACGAGGTTCGGCCGGAACGCGATCTACGACATCACGGTCACCCGCGACGACGCGGTGATCGCCGAGTTCCGCGGCCGCAGCCGCCAACTGTCCGGAACCATTCTGGAGGAGTCATGATGCGCGAGGCGTTTCTGGTCGACGGGGTCCGCACTCCGATCGGGCGGTACGGCGGTGCGCTGTCGGCCGTCCGTCCCGACGACCTGGCCGCGCACGCGATCTCGTCGCTGCTGAACCGCACCGCGCTGGACCCGGCCCGGATCGACGACGTGATCCTCGGCTGCGCGAACCAGGCCGGCGAGGACAACCGGAACGTCGCGCGAATGGCGGTGCTGCTCGCCGGCCTGCCGGACTCGGTCCCGGGGACGACGATCAACCGGCTCTGCGGGTCGGGCCTCGACGCGGTCGCGTCCGCCGCCCGGTCGATCATTGCCGGGGACAACGACATCGTGGTGGCCGGCGGCGTGGAGTCGATGTCGCGGGCGCCGTTCGTGATGCCGAAGGCAACGACCGCGTTCTCCCGGCAGGCGGAGGTCTTCGACACCACGATCGGGTGGCGGTTCGTCAATCCGGCGTTGAAGGCGCAGTACGGGATCGACTCGATGCCGGAGACGGCCGAGAACGTCGCCGCGGAGTTCTCCATCTCTCGCGAGGACCAGGATCTGTTCGCGTTGCGCTCGCAGCAGCGGGCCGCCAAGGCGCAGGCCAACGGGCGGCTGGCCGAGGAGATCGTTGCGGTCGACGTGCCGGGCAAGCGCGGGGCGGTCACCGTTGTCGATACCGATGAGCATCCGCGCGAGACCTCGCTCGAAGCTCTTGCCGGTTTGAAGACTCCGTTCCGATCGCCCGGGACCGTGACCGCGGGGAACGCCTCGGGGGTCAACGACGGTGCGGCGGCGTTGCTGGTGATGAGCGGTGAGGCCGTGGAGAAGTACGGGATGACGCCGTTGGCACGGGTCGTGGGGACGGCCGCTGCCGGCGTACCGCCTCGGATCATGGGGATCGGGCCGGCGCCCGCGACGCGGAAGCTGCTCGATCGCACCGGGGTCGCGTTGTCCGACGTCGACGTGATCGAGTTGAACGAGGCGTTCGCGTCCCAGTCGCTCGCCGTACTGCGTGAGCTCGGTCTGCCCGACGACGCCGAGCACGTCAACCCGAACGGCGGCGCCATCGCCCTCGGCCACCCGCTGGGGATGTCCGGCGCCCGCCTCGCCCTCACCGCGGCCCTGGAGCTTCGCCACCGCGACGCCCGGTTCGCGCTGGCCACCATGTGCATCGGCGTCGGCCAGGGCATCGCGACCCTGCTTGCCCGTCCCTAGGCGAGGAGCCCTTCATGCTCGGTGAGGCTTGTCCTTCGGAGTTGCGTGACGCCGGCGAGCAGCTGTCGGTCGACGAACTCCGGGCCCGACAGCTGTCGTTGCTGCAGGCAACCGTACGGCGGGCTTACGAGAACGTCCCGCACTATCGTTCTGTTTTGGACGGCGTCGGATTCAAGCCTGACGATCTCCAGTCGCTCGCAGATCTCAGCCGGTTGCCGTTCACGGCGAAGAAGGATCTGCGCGACAACTACCCGTTCGGCATGTTCGCCGTACCGCGGACCGAGGTGGCACGGGTGCACGCGTCGTCCGGTACGACGGGGCGCCCGACGGTGGTCGGCTACACGAAGAACGACCTGGACAACTGGGCCGATCTGATGGCGCGATCGATCCGCGCGGCCGGTGGGCGCGCGGGGGACGTCTGCCATGTCGCCTACGGGTACGGCCTGTTCACCGGCGGGCTGGGTGCACACTACGGCGCCGAGCGGCTCGGGTGCACCGTCGTACCGGTCTCCGGCGGGATGACCGAACGGCAGGTGGACCTGATCCGCGACTTCGGCGCCCGGATCATCATGGTCACACCGTCGTACTTCCTCTCGATCGTCGACGAGATGGCGGCCCGCGGCCTCGATCCGCGGGACACGTCGCTGCGGATCGGGATCTTCGGCGCCGAACCGTGGACCGAGCAGATGCGCACCGAGGTCGAGGAACGCACCGGCATCCACGCCGTCGACATCTACGGCCTGTCCGAGGTGATGGGCCCCGGCGTCGCGCAGGAGTGCGTGGAGACCAAGGACGGCCTGCACATCTGGGAGGACCACTTCTATCCGGAGATCATCGACCCGGTCACCGGCGAAGTACTGCCCGACGGCTCCGAAGGCGAACTGGTCTTCACCACCCTGACCAAGGAAGCCTTCCCCGTACTGCGCTACCGCACCCGGGACCTGACCCGGTTGCTGCCCGGAACGGCCCGCCCCGGCCTGCGCCGCATGGAGAAGATCACCGGCCGCACCGACGACATGATGATCGTCCGCGGCGTCAACGTCTTCCCCACCCAGATCGAGGAACAGATCCTCCTGGTCGAAGGACTCACCCCGCACTACCTCTGCGTCCTCACCCGCCCCAACCGCCTCGACGAACTGACCGTCCAGGTCGAAGCCGCCCCCGGCCTCACCGACCACACCACCGCAGCCACCACCCTCGCCCACCGAATCAAGGACCGAGTAGGCGTAACCGCCACCGTTGAAGTGGTAGCCCCTCACGCCCTGGAACGCTCCCTCGGCAAGGCCAAACGGATCAAGGACAACCGCTAACGACAGGAGATAGTCGCCCTAGTGGCCGCGCTGCCGCCTGGACTGAGGCGGCGTGATCGCGGGGCGGACGACTACCTCCTGTCCTTAGAGCAGGACCTCGGTTTGGGTTTCGTGGGGGCGGGTCTTGCGGAAGGCGGGTGGGCGGATGTGGGGGCGAACCAAGGCCTCTACTTCGAAGTCCTCGAGGTTGAACTTGGTGGCGATCTCTCGGTAGGGCGCGCCGGTGCGGACCTGGGCGATGACGCCTTCTACCTGGACGTCGCCGACCATCGGGCGGCCGTAGGAGCGTTCGGGGTCCACGATCACGTCGATGTCGTGGTAGATCACCAGCCGCAGCGTTCCGGCGTACCCGTCATCGGACCAGCCGATCGCGGCTGAGCCGCGGCGCAGGACGCCGGGGAAGCCGCCCTGGCTGTCGCGGATCCGTTCCCAGCCCGGTTCGCGGCCCTCGGCGGCGATCTCTACCAGCAGGTCGCGGCCGTCGTGGGCGAGGCCCGACCAGGCCAGCGGATAGCGCCGCCCGGCCCGGGAGCGGAGGGCGACGGCGGCCTCGCCGATCGCGTGCAGGGACAGGCCGGTACGACGCAGGTGCCGGAGCATGTGCGTCTCGACCAGGCCGGCGAACGTGATCGTCGGCTCGCCGCGGCTCCCGCTGCTCGCCTCGAGCGCCCCCGACCGCAACCAGTCCCCGAGCGTCGTAGCCGGCAGCCCGAGATGCAGCGCGGCCTCAGCCCGCGTGTACAAGGGCAGGTCGAACCGTGGATCCACGTCTCACCCCTCAGCGAAGGCGGTCGCCGAACACCCCGAGCATGCCATCCCACCAGCCGACTTTGAGCACCCACCAACCACTTCCGGCCGCGGAAAATGGTTGGTGCGTGCCCAAAGTCGCGCTGCAGAGGCCCGAGGGCGGTAACCCGGTTACGTGCGGGCCGAGGGGTGGATAGGATGTCCGGCATCTGGCACGGGGTAGCGACAAGAGGTGTGATGAGGGAACCCTCCGTACGCCGTTATTCCGGGCGGTCAGTCGAGGAGTGGAAGGCCGCGCGCCGGGAACGGCTACTGGCTGCTGCGCTCGAACTCTTCGGGACCGAAGGATATCCGGCGACATCCGTGGAACGCCTGTGCACACAGGCGAAAGTGTCCACGCGGCACTTCTACCACGAGTTCCAGAACAAGGAAGCGGTGCTCCTCGCAGTCCATGCGCAAGTGATCGAGCTGGCGGTCCGGACCACCGGGGACGCACTCCGCCGGACCGCCGACCGGCCGGTCCGGGAGCGGACCACCGCGGCCGTCGACTCGTACCTGCGCACCATCATGGCCGACCTCCGGCGGGCCCGGATCTCGTTCGTCGAGGTGGTCGGCACCAGCCCGGCGGTCGAGGAGCAGCGGATCGCGTTCCGGGAGCTGCTGATCCGCAACGTCCAGGCCCTCGGCGACTCAGCGGTCGAGCGTGGTGAGATCAAGCGCAAGGACTTCCGGTTCCTCGCGCTGGCGTTCTTCGGCGCGGTGAACACCGTCGTCTACGACTGGATGCTCACCGACCCGAAGCCACCGGAGCAGAACGTCCAGCAGTCCCTCCGCGACCTCGCCGTCCAGCTGATCACGGCTTAGTCGGTGCTGTAGCGCTTTCGGAGTTCGGCGACGGCGTCGGCGCGGGTCAGGGCAGCACCTTCGCCGTACGCCGTCTCGTACGGTTCGTTGCCCAGGGCATCGCGCAGTCCGTCGACGAGACGCTGTACGTCGGCGTCCGGGATCGCCCGCGTGCCCTTGATCGCCGCCGCGAGGCCAAGCGTGCGAGCGGCCACCGCCAGCTCGGCGGTGCGCGTCCCGGCAGCCAGCACCAGCGCGTCGGTCGACGCCTCGAGGACGGCTGCCGCGACTGGCATGTCCTCGGTGCTGAGCGCCAGCCCGACCGCCTCCCGCCCGCGCCGCTGCGCTTCCTCGACCTCGCCGGTGGACGCATACATCCGGCTCAGCTGCGACAGGATTGACGCCTGTCCGTGCGGTGCCACGCGCTCCGCCGCGAGATCGAGCATCGAGTAGGCCCGCTCCGCAAGTTCCTTGGCCTCGTCGAAGTTGCCGGTGCGGTGCGCCAGTCGCGCCAGTCCGATGTATCCCATCGCCTGGCCGCCCTGGGATCCGGTCTCCTCGGACAGTCGCATGGCGCGCTCCAGATCGGCGCGGGCGCCGTCGTAGTCGCCCAGCTCGATCCGGCTCATCGCGCAGCCGCCGAGCAGTTGCGCGACGCCGTCCGTCGTACCGAGCTCCTCGACCAGCCGGAGCGCCTCGATCAATGACTCCAGGGCCTTGGCGTGCTCCCCGTTGTTGGCCTGATAGCCGGCGAGTCCGCGCAGCGCCATCGACGAACCGAAGCGGTCGCCGAGTTCGCGGAAGCCGTCGAGCGCGATGGTCAGGGTGGCTGCCATCTCGTCGACCTCCCCTTCGTTCTCGCGGAACATCGCGCTCGCCATCAGGCCCATGTTCCGGATCCAGGGATCCGGGTGCCGGGCCGCGGCCTCGAGCTCGGCGAAGCAGGTCGCCTTGTCCCGGCGGATCGCCGCCCACACCGCGTTGGTGAACAGGCCGATCCCGGCGTCGACGAGCAGCCGGTGCCGCCTGGTCATCCAGCGGACCGTGGCGAGTCCACGGATCATCTGCTGGAACGACCTGGCCGGGTCCGCCTCGCTGGACACCCGGCCGAGCGCGAGCAGGTACAGAGCCTCGGCCTTGTCCAGCGAAACACTCCTGCCCGGTACGGCGAGGGCCGCAGCCATCCAGCTCACCGCTTCGGCCGGGCGACCGCTCATCGTCCAGTACTCACCCAGTACGGCGACCATCTGGACGGCGACCCGCGCCGATCCGACGTCGATCGCCGTCCGGAGCGCGTCGATCAGGTTCTCGTTGTCGGCGGTCAACCGGGCGATCCACTCGATCTGCTCACCGGTCCGCAGCTTCGGTCGCGCCCTCCGCAGCATGCGGCTGAAGTACATGGTGTGCGCGTGCCGGAACCGGTCGTACTCACCCGAGGCCTTCAGCTGCTCGGCGCCGTACGCACGGACCGTCTCCAGCATCCGGTAGCGCACGGACCGTTCGTCGGCCGCGGCCTCGACGAGTGACTTGTCCACAAGGGATGCGAGGACACTGAGCACGGACTCGGCCGGGAGGCTCTCGTCGCTGCAGATCTGCTCGGCCGCATCGAGTGTTGCGCCACCGGAGAACAGTGAGAGTCGCCGAGCGACCGCCTGCTCGTCCGGATCGAGCAAGTCCCAGCTCCACTCCACGACCGCTCGTAGCGTTTGGTGGCGAGGCAGTGCGGTCCGGGAACCGCTGGTGAGCAGCCGGAACCGGTCCGCGAGCCGGTCCACGATCTGCGGTGGGTTGAGCGCCCGCAGCCGAGCTGCCGCGAGCTCGATCGCCAGAGGCATCCCGTCGAGCCGCCTGCAGATCTCGGCGACCGCGTCCCGGTTGGCGTCGGTCAGCTGGAAGTCAGGACGTACGGCGCGGGCACGGTCGACGAACAACTGCATCGCCGGGTACTCGTCGGCGGTCGAGTCCTCTGGAGGCAGACCGAGCGGACCGACCGGATGCAGGTGCTCACCGGGGATGCTCAACGGCTCGCGGCTGGTGGTCAGCACGCGGAGCCGTGGGCACGAGGCCAGCAGCGAGTCGACCATGCCGGCGACCTCTTGGACGAGGTGCTCGCAGTTGTCGAGGACGAGCAGGATCCGGCGGTCACCGATGACCTCGACAAGTCGCAGGGTTGCGGCCCGGCTGGTCGGAACGTGTTTCGGCGCCCCGAAAGGTGTCGCCGGCAGGTCGACGTACTCACTGGCGCCGAGCGTGGACAGCACCGCAGGCGCCACGTCGGCCGAGTCACCGAGTGGTGCGAGCTCTACGAACCAGATGCCGTCGCCGGACTGGCCTACGAGCGTCCTGCCGGTCTCTGTGGCCAGTCTGGTTTTGCCGGCGCCACCTGGTCCGACCATGGTCACCAGACGGGTCCCGTTGCTCAGCAGACGGGTCAGCTCCGCCACGTCCTCGCGGCGGCCGACGAAGCTGGTCAACGGCGCACGCAGGTTGCTGCGCGGCGCCGCTGGCGCTGGTACGGCGGCCGTCCTCGCAGTCGGGTCTACCGCGTCCCCACGCAGTACGGAGACATGCAGGTCGCGGAGGCGGGTGCCGGGGTCGGCTCCGAGTTCGTCAGCGAGCGTGGTCCGGACACGTTCGTACGCCGCCAACGCCTCCGCCTGGCGACCGTCGGCGTACAAGGAGCGGATGAGGAGTTCGTGCACGCGCTCGCGAAGCGGGTGGGTGACCGCGAGTTGTTCGAGGTCTGTGATCAGGTCGCGGGCGTGACCGCAGCTGACGGCGGCCTCGGCCTGGTCCTCCGCGGCGGCGAGGCGCAGTTCGGCCAGCCGGTCCGTCTCGACCGCCGCGAACGGGAGGTCGCGCAGGTCGGTGAGGGCGTCGCCGCGCCACAGCTTCTCGGCCTGCGTGAGGAGCGTGTGCGCCTGCTCCGGGTCGGACATGAGGAGCGCACGCCCCCGACGTACCAGCTCCTCGAACTGGAGGGCGTCGACGCAGTCCGGACCGATCGTCAGGGTGTAGCCCGCCGGACCGGACTGGACGGAGATGCTCGACTCGGTGGCCGGCAAGCTCGCCCGCAGCCGGGACACGAGCGACTGCAGAGCGTTCGCACTCGGGGCCTCACTGCCCCACAGCCCGTCGACCAGGGTCTCGACGCTGACCGGCCGGCCCGCGCTCAACGCGAGGCGCGCGAGCAGTCCGCGCAGGCGGACGCCCCGGATGTCGAGCGGAGTCCCATCGGCCGCCCACATCGCGAGAGGCCCAAGCACCGCTATGCGCACCCCACCAGCCTCGCACATCCGCCCGACCAAACACCCGTGCCTTTTGTCATCCGGCGGCTTAAGGTCAGGAGCCGTGACAGAAATCGCCGCGCAGACGCAGGTCGCGCTCTCCCGCATCGTCGCCGAACGTCAATCCAAGGGCCGGGTTCCCGGGGTGGTGGGCGCCGTCGCCCGCGCCGGGTCGCTCGCCTGGTCGACCGGGGTCGGGTCGGCCGACCTGGAGAATCCCGGCGTACCGCCGACCGCGGACTCCCAGTTCCTGATCGCGTCGCAGAGCAAGACGCTGACCGCGGTGACGATCATGGCGCTGCGTGACGAAGGCAAGCTCAGCCTCGACGACCCGATCGAGAAGCTGGTGCCGGACAGCAAGCACGAGGGCATCACCGTCCGGCAGATGCTCAGCCACGCCAGCGGGATGCAGCGCGAGCCGGTCGGCGACGTGTGGGACCTGATGAAGTTCCCGTCCCGCGAGGAACTGGTGCCGGGCTGGAACGCCGCGGAGCGGATCGGCAAGCCGCACCACCGGTTCCACTACTCGAACCTGGTGTTCTCGCTGCTCGGCGAGATCGTCGCGCGGATCGACGGGCGGTCCTGGTACGACGCGGTCAAGGCGCGGATCCTGGACCCGCTGGAGATGCGCCGTACGACGGTCGGGATGGACGGCGGGCCGGCGCAGACCGGGTACTACGTGCCGCCGTGGTCCGACGTACCGGTGCGGGAGCCGCTGCTCGACATCGGCGCGATGGACGCGTGCGGCGGGCTCGCGTCGACCGCGGAGGACCTGGCGAAGTGGGCGATGTTCATCGCGAACCCGGTCGACGAGGTGCTGTCGAAGGACACGGTGGACGAGATGTGCCAGGTGCAGATCATGGCCGACGTGGACCGTTGGCAGCTCGCGTTCGGGCTCGGGTTCATGCTGCTGCGCCGCGGCGACCGGCTGTTCGTCGGCCACGACGGCGGCATGCCCGGCCACATCACGTCGACGTTCGTCGACCGCGCGTCCGGTACGGCGGGGATCGCGCTGTTCGGCGCCACGTCGTCGCCGGCCCCCAGCGCGCTCGCCACCGACCTGATCATCAAGGTCCTCGAGGACGACCCGCTCCCGCCGGAGGCCTGGGTCCCCGGTGCGGAGGTCCCCGCCGAGCTCGCCGGCGTCCTCGGCACCTGGTTCACCGAAGGCTCGCCGTTCGTGTTCTCGGTGAAGAACGGCGTCCTCGAGGCCAAGTCCCCGGCCGCCGCCGAGTACCAGTCCCCCGCGGTCTTCGAACGCCTCTCCGAAGACACCTACCGCACCGCCTCCGGCCGCGAGACCGGCGAACTCCTCCGCATCACCCGCGACCCCTCCGGCACCCCCACAAAGTTGCACTGGGCAACGTACCTCTGCACCCGCCAACCCCTGTCCTTCGCCGACATCAACCCGGGCTAGACGACGCAGAAGTCGTTGCCTTCGGGGTCTTTTAGCCAGAGGTGGTCGAGGGTTGTGGAGTTGTCCATGGGGACCTCTTGGAACAGGGTGGCGCCAGCGGCTATCAGCGTGGCGGCTGTGGCGCGGATGCGTTGTTCGCGGACGTGCTGGGGTACGGCGCGGCCGCCGGCTACCTGGAGGTCCAGGTGCAGGCGGTTCTTGACCGTACGGGGCTCGGGGACCTTGAGGAACGAGATCTTCGGCAGGACGCCGTTCGGGTCGGAGATCGAGGCGCCGTCGTACCACTCGTCCTTGGGGACGTTCAGGTCGGTGAGCCAGTCCTCCCAGGTGTCCCAGCCCTCCGGCGGATCCGCCTCCGTGTAACCGAGCGCCGTACACCAGAAGCGCGCGACGAGGGCCGGATCGGCACAGTCGATGGTGAGCGTCCAGGTGGTCGTCATACCGACCACTCTGCCGCTCACCACCGACAATTTGCTCAGGTACGCCGGCGGTAGGCGCGGATCGCCAGCGGCGCGAAGACCGCGACCAGGCCGACCATCCAGGCCAGCGTGATCAGCAGCGGCTTCTGGAGCGCACCGCCGCCCATCAAGGCACGCTCGGTGTCGACCAGGTACGTGATCGGACTGACCTTGGTGAACGCCTGCAGGAAACCGGGCAGCGTGCTGGCCGGGACGAAGATGTTGCTGCCGAAGGTCAGCGGGAACATCACCAGGAAGGCGATGCCCTGCACACCTTGGGCGGTCTTCATGACCAGGCCGAGCCAGACCCAGATCCAGCACATCGACAGCGCGAACAGCAGCACGATCAGCATGCCCAGGAAGCCGTTACCGACCCCGTTGTCGAAGCGGAAACCGAGCACGAACCCGCTCGTCATCAGGATCACGATCGACAGCGAGTACCGGACCGCGTCCCCGAGGACTGCACCGATCAGCGGCGAGACCCGGGCGATCGGCAGGCTGCGGAACCGGTCGAAGACGCCCTTCGCGAAGTCGTCGTTCAGGCCGACCCCGGTGCCCATCGTCGCGAACACCACGGTCTGCACGAGCAGGCCGGGCAGCAGCGTCGGCAGGTAGCTGCGCCAGCCCCCGCCCCCGGCGATCGCGCCGCCGAACACGAACAGGAACAGCGCCAGGAAGATGATCGGCTGGAACGTCACGTCCGCCAGGGCTTCCGGGTTCTGCCGGATCCGGACGATGTTCCGCCAGGCGAGCGTCAGGCTCTGCTGTACCCAGGCGAACGGCCGTGACCGGTAGCCCGGGTGGGCAGCTGGTTCGAGAGTTGCGGTGCTCATCGGCTCGCTCCTTCCAGTACGGCGTCGGACTTCTTCTCTTCGGCGGTGTGCCCGGTCAGCGCCAGGAACACCTCGTCCAGGCTGGGCAACCGCAGCGACAGCTCGGTCACCGCGATCCCCGCCTCGTCCAGCCGCCGTACGACGACCGGCATCGACGAGCCGTCGCTGACCGGGACGCTCACCAACGTGTTCACCACGTCGACCGACGGCCGGGTACCGGTCGACTCGGCGACGATCGCGGCGACCCGCTCGAGGTGGGCCGGCTCGGCCGGGCGGACGTCCAGCGACTGCTTGCCGGCCTGCGCCTTCAGCTCGGCTGGCCGCCCGTTCGCGACCACGGCGCCCTTGTCGAACACCACGATCGAGTCGGCCAGCGCGTCGGCCTCTTCCAGGTACTGCGTGGTGAGCAGCACTGTGGTCCCGTCGAGCACCAGGTTGCGGACCGTCTCCCAGACGCCGTTGCGGGCATGCGGGTCCAGACCGGTCGTGGGCTCGTCCAGGTACAGGATGCTCGGGTTGCCGACCAGGCTCGAGGCCAGGTCGAGCCGGCGGCGCATACCGCCGGAGTACGTCTTCGCGATCCGGTCACCGGCGTCGACCAGCTCGAACCGCTCCAGCAGCTCGTCCGCCTTGGCGCGGGCCTGCGGCCGTGAGTAGCCGAGCAGGCGGCCGATCATGATCAGGTTGCGGCGGCCGGACATGTCCTCGTCGACACTCGCGTACTGCCCGGTGAGCCCGATGATGCTCCGGACCTTGCCGGCCTCGCGTACGACGTCGTACCCGCCGACGGTGGCGTGGCCGCTGTCCGGCCGGAGCAGCGTGCCGAGGATGCGGACCGCGGTCGTCTTGCCGGCGCCGTTCGGGCCGAGGACCCCGAGGACCGTGCCGGTCGGCACGCTCAGGTCGACGCCGGCAAGCGCGGTCGTACTGCCATATTTCTTGACCAGACCGACCGCCTCGATGGCGACCTGGTTCGTTGTGGTCATCGGTTCCTCCCAGATTCCTTCACTTCACTGGGACTACCGTGCCGCAGTGCCCTGGCACCGCTCTGGCACTCGGCTGTCAGGCCGTGACAGCTGATGCCAGGGCACGCCCCTGTGGTGCCAGTACGGTGTGGCTCTGTTTCGCGTTCGACGTGGAGGAGTGGCCCGTGCGACGTGGTGCTGTGCTGGGGGTCGCGGTGGCAGTCGTCGCCGCAGGGGCGATCGGGTACGTCGTGTTCAAGCCGGAGCCGTTCAAGGTCGCCGACTACGACCGCATGTGCGAGTCGCCACGCTCCTTCGAGGAAGCTGCGGCGTACCAGGGTCCGTCGCCGCATCCGATCGAGATCGTGAACGGAGGCGTTTCGCTGCCCAGCGACGACCCGGAGATCAGCACGTGGTTCCCGGAGGACCCGGCGGCGGTGCAACTCGTGAGCTGCATCAACCGGGTCGGCCAGGGCGGATTCGTCAAACGGTGCGAGTACACCGAGCAGAACGTGCCGAACGGTCCGGTGGTCCGCACCATCGACCTGTACCGCGGCACGTACACCGTGGCGGTGTTCGAGGCCCGGACGGGCAAGCGGCTCGGCGAGACCCGGGTCGACGGCGTTGGCTTCGTCGGCAACACGATGAAGGAGGACGCCGACCCCTGCCAGACGTTCCTCCGCACCACCCAGGACGCGAAGGGCCACAGCGAGCAGGAGGGCCGCCCGACCACGGGTCAGCTACGCAAGATCCTCGACCCGCACGTGCACAAGCAGGGTTAGCCTTTGAGCGGGACGATCTCGTTGGCGAGCAGTGCCTGGTAGGCCTCGGGGTTGTACCGCGCCAGGTTGCCGCGCGCCTTCCGCCGGTACTTGAGGATCTGCCGGGTGCCGATCGCCCACAGCACGTACTGGAACGCCAGCGCGAACTTGAAGTCGTCGATCGCCTGCGGCGCACCACCTGACGAAGCGTCGAGCAGTACGCCGACCATGCCGATGCAGATCAGGGTGGCGATGAACCCGCCGGTGTTGACCATCCCGTTGGCCGCACCGAACCGCGTTGTGGGGTTGAACGTCCGCGCGTAGTCCAGCCCGAGCATCGAGCCCGGACCGCCGGCCGCCTGTACGACGATGAGCGCCAGGAGCACCGGCAACGGCGCACGGCCCGGCCAGAGCAGTACGACGGTCCACATCACGACCGAGCCCGCGATCACCGCCAGCACGATCCACGACCGATAGAACGGGAACTTGGCGGCGTACCGCCCGACCAGCGGGCCGTAGCAGAGCCCTGCCAGCACAGGAATGATCAGCATGGCCGCAGCGGTCGTCGGCGCGAGGCCCTGTCCCTGCACGAGGAACGGGTAGCCCCAGAGCAGCCCGAACGTGCTGCCGGAGAAGCTGGTGGTGAAGTGCGTCCACAGACCGAGCCGCGTACCCGGCTCCTGCCAGGCACGGCGCAGGTTCCTCTTGACCTCGTGCAGCGGCTGCTTGGCCCGGCGGAGCGGTTCGTCGTACGGCGTGTCCTTGATCAGGAACAGCACGAGCAGACCGGCCAGGAGGCTCAGCACGCTCGCACTGGCGAACGTCGTCGTCCACCCGAAGGCGTGGAAGGCAGCGGCCATCGGCACGGTCGACATGATCGCTCCGAGACCACCGAGCATTCCGGTCGCCTGCGACATCACCGGCTGCCGTAACGCGGGGAACCAGGACATGACCACGCGCAGCACGCTGATGAAGACCAGTGCGTCGCCGACACCCAGTACGGCGCGTGCGGCGAGCGCAGCGGGGTACGAGTCGACCAGGCTGAACGCCGACTGCGCTACGAACAGCAGTCCGGACGCGGTGATCAGGAGGCGCTTGGAGCCGTACCTGTCGAGTAGTACGCCGACGGGGACCTGCATGGCGGCGTACACCGTGAGCTGTACGACGGTGAAGCTCGCCAGAGCGGATGCGGAGATGTCGAAGCGCTCTGCGGCCTGCAGGCCGGCGACGCTCATCGAGCCGCGGTGCAGCACTGTCACGAGGTACGTCAGGACAGCAGTGGCCCACACCGCCCAGGCTCGCCGTCCGCCCAGGGGGAAGAGGAGTTCGGTCACCGAGTGCCCCGCAGATCACTCGCGGCTTCGGCAATGTGTGCAACGACGAGCTCACGGAAGCGCTTGACGCTGTTGCCGCCGAGCGCGTCGATCATCTCCTGGTGCGCGGTGATGGACTTGTCCATCCGGACCGGCTGGACCTCGATCCCGGGCACGCCCATCCGGACCTGACGGTCCCGGAGGCTGTTGTAGAGCTTCGCCAGGATTTGGTTGCCAGCGGCATCGACGATCGCCTCGTGGAAGGCCCGGTCGGCCTCCAGGAAGCTCTTCGCGTCACCGGCCTTGCGGTGCGCGCGCATCTCGTCGACGCGCTCCGTCAGCGCCTCGATCAGCCGCTTGCGGCGCGGCCAGACCTTGGCAGCAGCGTGCGTCTCGATCAGCTCGCGGGCCTCGAGGACGTCGTCGATCTCCTGCGGCAGCACCGGGAGGACGAGGGCGCCGCGCTTCGGGTACAGCTTGACGAGGCCGGACTCCTCGAGGCGGAGCAGCGCCTCGCGCACCGGCGTACGGGAAACGCCGACGGCGGTCGCCAGCTCGCCCTCGGTGAGCAGCTCGCCGCCGGGATAGGCCCGATCCAGGATCGCGGCCTTCACATACGCGTACACGCGCTCGGCCGCGGGGATCTTCTCCACCCCCGGCGCAGCCTCGACGACCACGCGAGCGATCTCCGCGGTCTCGTCACCCAATATCAACGCATCCGGCACCTGCGCCGGGTCCCCGCCTGCCACTGAACTCCCACCCATACGACTCGTATCTCTGTTGTATCTATCTTACACACACTCAATCCACCGCTGGGCCCGGGTATTCCCCAGCTTGTCCACGAGTTATCCACAGGCGTATCCACAGGATGTGGGGAACAGGGTCCTGTCTGGTGATCCAGCGCCGTAGCGAGGAGGTGCTCGGTGCGGCGAGGTGCCGTGCCGAGTGCCCCGCAGTAGGCGTTTGATCACCAGACAGGACCTCAGCGTGATGCAGGGTTTCCCCTGCGTTGTGGATGAAGGACTCCGTGTGCCGCGAATCCGTCCTAAGGTCTCGGCATACCGGGCCCGTCCGCCCGGCCAGCCCTGAGGAGGCATCTTGTCCCGAACGTCCCGCCCCCGCCGACTGGCGGCCGGCCTCTCCGCCGCCGCCTTGGCGTGTGTGTCTCTGAGTGCCGCGACCACGGCGCACGCCGCCGCTCTCGACGACCCAGCTCCCGGCCCGCTGATGAACTATGTGGTGAACACGAAGGCCACGCCCGGTCACGTCCGGAAGACCGAGGACGCGGTGAAAGCGGCCGGCGGGACCGTCCTGGTCTCGTACGGGCAGCTCGGCGTGGTGATCGCGCAGTCGACGAACCCGGACTTCAAGACCGACGTCCGCACCAGTCGTGACGTCCAGTCCGTCGGCGCCACCCGGACCGCGGCGGTCAGCGAAGGCCCCGGCGGGCTGAACTCGAACGACCTCGCCGACGCGACCCCGGTCGCCGACCCGCGCGAGGGCGAGCAGTGGGACATGGTCCAGATCAAGGCAGACCAGGCGCACGCGGTCACCGACGGCTCCCGGAACGTGCTGGTCGGCATCAACGACAGCGGCGTCGACGACACCCACCCCGACCTCGCGCCGAACTTCGACGCGGCGGACTCCGTGAGCTGCGTGAACAACGGCGTACCGGACACCACCACGGGCGCCTGGCGCCCGACGACCAGCTCGCACGGCACGCACGTGGCCGGGACGGTCGCGGCAGCCCGGAACGGCATCGGGATCGTCGGGGTCGCACCCGGCGTACGGATCGCGTCCGTCAAGGTCGTGAACGACGCCGGCTACATCTACCCGGAGTACTCGATCTGCGGGATCGTTTGGGCCGCCCAGCACCGCATGGCCGTCACGAAC
This sequence comes from Kribbella soli, assembly GCF_004331345.1. Lineage (GTDB taxonomy): Bacteria > Actinomycetota > Actinomycetes > Propionibacteriales > Kribbellaceae > Kribbella > Kribbella soli. The sequence continues at coordinate 1,956,683 of NZ_SJJZ01000001.1, forward strand.
CACAGCTACTTCATCGACCCGTACGAGTTCTGGTGCAAGGACAACGGGGACCAGGGCGCGGTGCAGGAAGCCGTACGGCGCGCGTACGCGTGGGCGACCGACCAGGGCACACTCTCGGTCGCGGCCGCCGGTAACTCGAACTACGACCTGTCCAACAAGACCACGGACAGCAACAGCCCGAACGACTCGACCGCCGTCACGCGGACGATCAACAACGACTGCCTCGACATGCCGACCGAACTCCCCGGCGTCATCACCGTCGCCAGCACCACCGTGGACCGCGTGAAGAGCAGCTTCTCCAACTTCGGCCTGAACAAGATCGACGTCGCCGCCCCCGGCAGCTCGATCCTGTCCACGGTCCCCGGCGGCTACGCCAAGTTCAGCGGTACGTCGATGGCATCGCCGCACGTCACCGGCATCGCGGCCCTGATGAAGTCCACCCACCCGTGGTGGGGCCCACGCGACATCGAGCGCGCCCTCCACCGCGAAGCCGACGACACCGCGTGCCCCACCACCCCAGACGCCCGCTGCACCGGCACCACCGCCAACAACGCCTTCTACGGCGAAGGCATCGCCGACGCCCTGGACGCCGTAACCCGCTGAACCGAGCGGGGGTCACCCGCCCGAGACCCCCGCTCACAGCACCGTGGTTCGCCGAGGAGACTGCGGTCAGCCCAACGCGGCCAACCCAGCACGCGACCCGCACCGGACTGGTCGGCCATGGCAACCAGCCTCTAGATGTACTCGGCCAAGAAGTTGATGACAGCTAGAGCCAGGGTGGGTCGTATCGGCTCACGTAGGCGCGTGCGCGTTCTGTCGGATCTGCCCAGTACTGGTGCGGTTGTCGATGCACGTGCTTTTCACAGAACTCCCGAAGGTCACTGCTGATCGTCTCCACCTCACGGACGGGGAGGCCCTCGAAGTCGCTGTTGACCTGCAGGAGTTCGGACTCAAGGTTCCAGCCCGACGCATCGAATACCCACGTGCCCCACCTCGCGTACACGTGAAGCGGATGCTCGAACTCACCCATGTACATCGCCGCCAAGGCGATCTCCTGATCGGGATAGAAATCCCTGCACGTCCAGGCCAGCACGTGGCACGCCCCACTCGAGAAGAAGGCCCGATCCGTTCGCTCCCAGGAGACTCGTTGATCTGCCCGCTCGATCGCGGTTCGTCGGAACACCCCAGACGCTGTCACTGTCACGAGCCGATGCTAGCGAAGCGCTCCCCGTCCGCTGTGAGGCTCGAGCGTTTGTCAGCCGTCCCAAGGCAGGCGGTGCATGAGTTCGTCGTACGTCGGTGTCATCCCTCGGGCTGCCATGATGCGCACCTTCTTCAGGTTCGCCAGTGACGATCGCGCAACTGTGGATAACCGCCGGGGACTGGGAACAGGCTATTGCGTGTTCCCAGTCTCCGGGGGTTATCGCAAGTCAGCCGAGGAGCTTGGGCTGGTCGATCGCAGCAAGAGTTGGTTGACGGGGGCTGGGAGAGACGGCACGATGTGTCGCGGCGTGGCCTGCGCCTTACCTTCGTTGATCGTCCCCAGCGCGGTCCGCTGTGAAAGCAAAGGGACCTTGGTCTCAGGTCGCTGTCGCTGGTCCTACCGTCTCGGGTCGACGGGTTCCGGTTCGGGTGCGCGATCTGTATCGAGATCAATTTTCCCGACCTGTTCTCGCAGTACCGCGAACTCGGTGTCGACTGCCTACTGCTGTCGGCCTATCCCGTCGACGAGGTATTCGAGGCCAAGGCCCGCGCCCACGCCTCGATCAACACTTACTGGGTCGCCATGGCGTTGCCCTCGCAGACCGCGCACCTGATGAACTCCGGTGTGATCGGTCCGGACGGTCGCTACCTCGCGCAGCTCGACGGCGGTGAGGGCGTTGTGTACGCCGACCTGAACCGGCCGGACTTCGCGATGTGGTTCGAGAAGGCCCGACCGTGGCGCGAACAGGCCATGGCCGGCGAGATCTACCGCAGCCGCGCAGTAGACGACCCACGAAGCACCGACCGCACCTGCCTGTAGACCTGGTCGTCGTCGAGTCGTGGTGATTGGCTCCGGCCCGGATCGCCGAGTCGTGGATCGAGGCTCGAATCTCCAGCCATATCCCACGACTCGGCGATCGAGGGGTGGCCTAGCCGGTGGTGATCAGGACTATGCCGGCGACTACTACGGCTGCGGCGGCGGCTCGTTTGGGGCCGAAGCGTTCGTGGAAGAAGATGGCGCCGATGATGGCGCCGAAGATGATGCTGGTTTCGCGGAGGGCGGCGATTGCGGCCAGGGTGCCGCGGGTCTGGGCCCAGAGGACGAGTCCGTAGGCGGCCATCGAGACGACGCCGCCGGCCAGCCCGGAGAGGATCGCTGGGCGGGGCAGGTTGAACGCCTGGCGCCCGCGCCAAAACAGGACCGCCAGCGGGACCGCGAACCCTTGCAGCATGAACACCCAGCCCATGTACGTCGCCACCGGCATCTTGTGTACGGCGAGCCCGTCGACGACCGTGTACGACGCGATCATCAGCCCCGTCCCGATCGCGGCGAACAGCGCCGGTACCTGTCCGCGCCCCGGGCGGCCGATGAACACGAGCGCGATCAGGCCGGCCGATACGAGTAGTACGCCGGCCAACTCGAGTACGGCCATGGTCTGGTGCAGTACGACGATGGACACCACGGCCACGACCCATGGCGACGTACCGCGGGCCAACGGGTACATCTGGCTGAACTGACCCAGCTGGTACGACGCCAGCAGCCCGCCGAGATACGCGAGATGCAGCAACGCGGACGCGATGATGTACCACCACGTCCCGGCCGGCGGCAGGCCCATCACCAGCACCGCGACGAGCCCGATCACGCCCGCCGCAAGCTCGAACAACGCCAACCCGGCAACCCGATCCGGCGCCCCATGAGCCATCGCATTCCACGTGGCATGCAGCACCGCCGCCCCAAGCACCACCAAGATCACGACCACCCCCACACCCTCTCACCACCCGCGCAAGAGGACAGGCGAATTTCAGCGTGGGGCTGGCAGTAAGCCGAGTGCTTGGAGGCTCCGGGCGGTTTCGAGGATGGTCGTTTCGGGGGGTCGGGGGGACCAGTTGAGGAGTTTGCGGGCTCGGTCGTTGTGGATGACGGGGCGGGGGAGGTCGGGGCCTGGGGCCTCCTCGGTCGGGGTGTTGGCGCCTAGATTGCGGTGGAGGAGTTGGGCGATCTCGAGGAAGCTGGTTGTGGAGCCGTTGGCGACGGCGAGGAAGCGGTTGCCTGCGGCATCGGGTTCGGCCATCGCGCGGATGTGCAGGTCGGCGACGTCGCGGACGTCGACGACTCCGAAGCGGGCGCGTGGCGCGACCTGCATCGTGCCGTCGAGCATCATCTTGATCAGTTGGGTCGAGGAGCGCAGGTCGGTGGTGAGCGTCGGCCCGAAGATCCCGGTCGGATTGACGACCACGAGTTCGGTGGCGGCGTCGCGCATCAGGTCCCAGGCGGCGCGCTCGGCGATCGCCTTCGAGCGTGGGTACGGCGCGAGCCCGGGCGTATCGGGATCGGTCCAGTCCTCCTCGGTGAACTCGGCCCCGGCCTTCGGCGTGTACCCGACCGCAGCAAACGACGACGTCAGTACGACGCGCCGCGCACCAGCGGCCTGTGCGGCACGCAGTACCCGCAGCGTTCCCTCACGCGCAGGCACGATCAGCTCGTCCGGATCATCCGGCTGTACGACGGGAATCGGCGAAGCGACATGGTGAATCTCAGGACAGCCATCCACCGCCGCGAGCCAGCCGTCGTCCGCCAACAGGTCGGCCTCGACGATTTCAAGACCCAAATCGTCCGCACCGCCACGGCGTACGGCGGCTCGCACGTCGCCGGAGCGTGAAGTCGAGCGCACCGTCGTACGGACCTCTTGTCCGTCGCGCAGGAGCCGCGAGATCAGGTGCGTCGCCAAGTATCCGGAACCGCCCGTGACCAGGATCACCGGAGCTCACCGACCACTCCGACGAGCCGCTCGATCGCCGCGGCCTCGGCGGTGTCGTCGCCGCGGTCGCGGGCGTCCCACAGCGCGGCCTTCTCCCGCAGATACTCGAGCCGCACGCGTTGCGCGGCGATCTCCTCCTCGATCCGTACGGCGTGCCGCAGCAGCAGGTCACGCTGCTCGGCTGCCGCCTCCCGGCCGCGGGCGCGGTTGGCGAGGTATGTGCGCATGTCGTCGATGCTCACGCCGGCCGCCCGCAGACAAGCCAACGCTTCGAGCGTGTCGACGTCCGTACTGCGGTAGCGGCGATGCCCGCTGCTCGTATCGCGGTCGATCGGACCGACCAGTCCGACGTCCTCGTAGTACCGCAGCGTCGGCTCGCTCAACCCACTCCGCCGCGCCACCTCTTGAATGGTGAAGCTCGTCATGCCCACCACGCTCACACACTTCAAGCGCTTGAGGTCAACGGTCGACTTTGCGGAACATTTCTGCCACCCAGCGCAACATTGTTTCCGCAAACCCCGCCAGCAGGCCCGGGTGGGTTCACCCGGGCCTGCGTGGGGGTCAGAACATCAGTGCGCGGGCTGGGTCTTCGAGGATGCCGGCTACGTCGGCGAGGAAGATGGAGCCCTTTTCGCCGTCGATCAGGCGGTGGTCGAAGGACAGCGCGAGCGTGGTGATCCAGCGCGGGACGATCTCGTCGTCCACCACCCACGGCTGCTTGCGGACCGCGCCGAAGGCGAGGATCGCGGCCTCGCCCGGGTTGATGATCGGCGTACCGGCGTCGACGCCGAACACGCCGACGTTGGTGATCGTGAACGAACCGCCGGCCTGGTCCGCCGGCTGCGTCTTGCCCTCGCGGGCGACCGCGACCAGGTCGTTCAGCGCCTTGCACAGGTCGGGCAAGGTGAGCGAGTCGGCGCCCTTGATGTTCGGGACGATCAGCCCACGCGGGGTGGCCGCGGCGATGCCGAGGTTGACCGCGCCCTTGTAGACGATCTCCTGCGCCTGCTCGTCCCAGGCCGCGTTGACGATCGGCGTACGCCGGGCCGCCAGCGTGACCGCCTTCGCGACGATCAGCAACGGCGAGACCCTCAGGTCCCGGAACGCCTTGTCCGACTTCAACCGCTCGACCAGCTCCATGGTGGCGCTGACGTCGACGGTGATCCACTCGGTCACATGCGGCGCGGTGAACGCACTGGCAACCATCGCCTGCGCCATCACCTTCTGCACACCCTTGACCGGTACGCGGGTGTCTTCCCGTCCGCTGACAACCGGAGCAGGTTCGTACGCCGGAACGTCCGCAACTGCCGGCGCCTCGACGTGACCCTCGACGTCGGCCCGCGTGATCACTCCACCCGGTCCGGTCGCCGTCACCACAGCCAGATCAATCCCCAGATCCTTGGCGAGCTTGCGCACCGGCGGCTTGGCGAGCACATGCACAGACCCGTTGCCCCCGGCAACCGGCGCAACTACCGGCTCAGGAACCGGTGCGGATACAGGAGCCGACGGGACAAGAACCTCAGCCACCGGAGTGGACGGTTTGCGTTGGCGGCGTTTGGCTTCGGTGGTTTTGGGGCCGTAGCCGACCAGGACCGCGGTGCGGCCGCCGGTCTCCTCCGGCTCGGGGATCGTCGGAACCAGATCCTCCGGCGAAGCTTCCGCCGACTCGGTCTGCACCGAGATGATCGGCGTACCGACGGGGACCGTCTCGCCCTCCGGCACGAGCAACTCGGTGACCACGCCCGCGAAGGGGACCGGGAGCTCGACCAGCGACTTCGCGGTCTCGATCTCGACGACGGTGTCGTTGAGCTTGACCGTGTCGCCGGGCTTGACCTTCCAGCTGACGATCTCGGCCTCGACCAGTCCTTCACCGACGTCGGGGAGGCGGAACTGCTGGATGCCCATCAGTACCCCATCACCCGGTCGACGCCGTCCAGCACCCGGTCGAGGTCCGGAAGGTAGTCGTCCTCCATCCGCGACGGCGGGTACGGAGTGTCGTACCCGGTGACCCGCAGTACGGGCGCCTCGAGGTGGTAGAAGCACTCCTCGGTCACCCGTGCCGCGATCTCCGACCCCGGTCCGAACGAGTACGGCGCCTCGTGCACCACGACCGCACGCCGCGTCTTCTTCACGGAGGCGAAGATCGTCGCCAGGTCGAAGGGCGCGATCGTTCGCAGGTCGATGACCTCCAGGTTGCGGCCGTCCTCGACCGCGGCCTCGGCCGCCTGCAGACAGGTCTTCACCATCGGGCCGTAGCAGAGCAGCGTCGCGTCGGTGCCCTCGCGGACCACCTTCGCCTTGTGCAGCGGCAGCGTGGGCGGCGTGGCCTCGTCCAGCTCGGCCTTCTCGTGGTACCGCCGCTTCGGCTCGAAGAACACGATCGGGTCGTCGGACTCGATCGCCTGCTGGATCATCCAGTACGCGTCGACCGGGTCGCCGCAGGAGATCACCTTGAGGCCCGGCACGTGCGCGAACAGCGTCTCCGGCGACTCCGAGTGGTGCTCGACCGCGCCGATGCCGCCGCCGTACGGGATCCGGATGACGATCGGCATCCTGATCTTGCCCATCGAGCGGTAGTGCATCTTCGCGACCTGGCTGATGATCTGGTCGTACGCCGGGAACACGAAGCCGTCGAACTGGATCTCACAGACCGGCCGGTACCCGCGCAACGCGAGCCCGACCGCGGTGCCGATGATCCCGGACTCGGCGAGCGGGGTGTCGATCACCCGGTCCTCGCCGAAGTCCTTCTGCAGTCCTTCGGTGACCCGGAAGACCCCGCCGAGCTTGCCGATGTCCTCGCCCATCACGAGGACCTTCGGGTCCTTCTCCATCGCGGCCCGGAGTCCGGCGTTGATGGCCTTGCCGAGTGTGATCTTGGTCATCGCTCAGCCCTCGCCTTCGAACGAAGCGGCGTACGCGATGAACTGGTCCCGCTGCTCGGCCAGTTGCGGCGTCTCGTCGACGTACACGTTCTGGAAGAAGTCGGACAGCACCGGGTCCGGCAGCGCGAGGCATCCGGCCCGCAGCTCGGCTGCGATCTTGTCGCCTTCGGCCTCGACCTCGTCGAAGAAGTCGTGGTCGACGGCGGCGTGCCGGCTCAGGTAGGCGTGCACGCGCTCGATCGGGTCCTTGAGCTTCCAGTGCTCGAGGTCCTCGTTCAGCCGGTACTTCGTCGGGTCGTCGGACGTGGTGTGCGCGCCCATCCGGTACGTGTACGCCTCGATCAGCGTCGGGCCGCTGCCCTCGCGGGCCCGCTTCAGGGCCTGCTGGGTGACGGCGTACGTCGCGAGTACGTCGTTGCCGTCGACGCGGACGCCGGGGAAGCCGAAGCCGGCAGCGCGCTGGTACAGCGGGATCCGGGTCTGCCGGTCGATCGGCTCCGAGATCGCCCACTGGTTGTTCTGGCAGAAGAACACCACCGGCGCGTTGAACACCGAGGCCCAGATGAACGCCTCGTTGACGTCACCCTGGCTGCTGGCGCCGTCACCGAAGTACGCGATCGTGGCCTCGCCGTTCTCGGCGTCGCCGATCGCGTGGTCGCGCTGCTGGCCCATCGCGTACCCGGTCGCGTGCAGCGTCTGCGCGCCGATCACGATCGTGTAGAGGTGGAAGTTGTTGTCCTTCGGGTCCCACGCGCCCTGGTCGACGCCGCGGAACAGGCCGAGCAGGTTCAGCGGGTTGACGCCCTGACAGAACGCGACGCCGTGCTCGCGGTACGTCGGGAAGACCATGTCCTTCTTGTTCAGAGCCCGACCGGAGCCGATCTGCGCGGCCTCCTGGCCGAGCAGTGACGCCCACAGCCCGAGCTCACCCTGGCGCTGCAGGGCGGTCGCCTCGGTGTCGATCCGGCGAACCAGGACCATGTCCCGGTAGAAGCCCTTGATCGTCTCGTCGTCCAGGTCGAACCTGTAGTCCGGATGCTCGACGCGCTCGCCTTCGGGCGTCAGGAGCTGGACGAACTCGACCTCCTCGGAGGCCTGGGGCGGACTGACCGGCGCCTCGTGGGGCGCGAACACTTCCGGGGCAGGGCCCGGCACCGACTCACTCACATGCACTCCTCGGGTTCGAGCGCGGGATCGCCGCGACCGCAACGTTGCACGGGGCCGGCCCGGTGCGCCGGATGAGGCTTTCGCAGGCTGGTCCGCGTGATTCCAGGGGTTGATGCACTGCTGGCAGTGGACCTCCTCACTGGTCTCACTCCCATCTTGCCGGACACCGTACCGACGAGGTGCCTGATTCGCTAACTGTCTGGACTCCGGCGGGTACGGCGGTACCGAAATCGGTCCTGCGGTGAGACACCAGTCCAACCACTGGTCCTATCGGCACGCTCATATTACAGAGATCGGGCGCCTCGACGGCAAGTGTCACAAATGGATCTCGACGTACCGCCGATTGGCTGGAATCCGTGGCTCGGTGGCCGGATACCGCCTTGCGCGGGAGTCGTCGCGAGCCATAGCGTAAGCATCGTTCCTGCAAAACACCCCTGACAGCCTCGAGGAGGTCCCGATGGCCGCGTCTGCTCCCGCCAGAGTGGTCGATACCGGTTCCCGGACGGCCTCGGGCGCGATGATCTGGACCGCCCTCGCGGTCGTGTACGTCGTCTGGGGCTCGACGTACCTCGCGATCCGGGTCGTGGTGGAGGCGGAGATCCCGCCGATGCTCGGGATGGCCACCCGCTTCCTCACCGCCGCCGCGCTGATGGCCGCCGGCCTGGCCGTCAAGTCGGGCTGGCAGCGGCTGCGGATCACCCGCCGCGAGGCGATCGGCGCGGCCACGGTCGGCATCCTGCTCCTTGCCTTCGGCAACGGCGCGGTGGCGATCGCGGAGCAGACGGTGCCGTCCGGACTGGCGGCGTTGCTGGTCGCCGCGATCCCGTTGTGGCTGATGCTGCTGCGGGTCGGCGGCGGTGAGCGGCCGCTGTCGATGACCTGGGTCGGCGTACTGATCGGGTTCGGCGGGGCGGCGCTGCTCGCGTTGTCAGGTGGCAACACGAGCGCGAAACCGCTCTCGGTGGCGATCCTCGTGGTCGGCACGATCTGCTGGGCGACTGGCTCGCGGTACGCGCCGCGGCTCGGCCTGCCGTGCGATCCCCTGGTGACGGCGCTCTACGAAATGGTCTTCGGCGGTACGGCGATGGTGTTGCTCGGCGTACTGCGGGGAGAGCCGGGGCGGCTGCACCTGGACCGGATCCACGGAAGCGGGTGGATCGCACTCGCGTATCTGGTGGTGTTCGGGTCGCTGCTCGCGTACACGGCGTACTCGTATCTGCTGGCGAACGCGCCGATCTCACTGGTGGGCACGTACGCGTACGTGAACCCGGCCGTCGCGGTGTTCCTCGGCTGGCTGATCCTGAGCGAGAGCCTGACCTGGCAGATCCTGCTCGGCGGCGCGGTGATCATCGTCGGCGTCGCGCTCGTCGTCACCTCCGAGCGCCGGCGCTCGTAGCGCCGGTACGAAAAGGAAAGACCCGGGCCCAAGGGACCCGGGTCTCCCACCGCTGCCGATGCGCGCGGCAGCGGGTCTGGCTGCCGGTCGCGCCGCGCCCCGAAAAACGCGGCACGAAACTTCGGCAATGGTTCCAACATATTCCGACGAATCGTGCTATTGCCAATTCGGCAGCCACCGAGCCCACCGAAACAATCTTCCGATTCAACGGGCTTCCGTCACCCGCGCTGACTCAACGACGTACCCGGAGCTCGGTTACGGGCGCTTCTGTATCAACTTCCACTCACTACCATTGCCGGCAAGTTGCCTGGTCAGCACAAGATTTGCTGCTCCGTCAGGGAACTCATCACCGGACTACTGTGCAGGCCTGTACCGCGAAAATAGTTGACGAAAAAGTTTGTAACCGCCTGTGCCAGGTGTCGTTAGCACTAAGACGAATCCGTCAAAACCCGAAAGGAAACCTGGCATAATGCAGGTAACTCGTAAGATCGTCGCCGCTGCAGCGGTGGCGACTGTCGCCACCCTCGGTCTGGCCACCGTCGTGAGCGCCAACGTTCTCGACGACGCCCAGCAGAAGGCTCAGGTCACCGGCCTGGCCGACGCGGTCTCCTCGGCCAGCAAGGGCTACGACGGCGGCCACGCGCGCTGGTGGGGCATGCACAAGGACGGCTCGCTGGTCGCCATCGACCGCAACGACCTCGGTGCCTTCCAGGCCTGCCACAACCTCGGTGCCGGCACCGGCATCGGCGGCACCGTGCCGGCCAACGACATCACCGGCATCGTGGGCTGGGGCAACGACGGCAACAGCGTGACCGCCGTCAAGACCTGCGAGCAGGAGAACGAGCAGAACCGCAAGTGGTACAAGGCCGACGGCAACGGTGTCGTCTCCGTGTCCGACAACAAGGTCGGTCCGTGGCAGGTCTGCCACAACCAGGTCGACATCACGGGCATCGGCGGCACTGTCCCGCTGTCGAACCCGACCGGCATCCTGGGCCTGGACAACGACGGCAACTCCGTCGACTCGCTCAAGACCTGCGAGCAGAGCAACGAGCAGAACAACTGACCCTCCCTGGTCAGTGATGCAGGACCCGAACCAGTCACCTCGGTGGATTGACTGACTCGGAGCAACAAACGCGGCGCCGGGAGCAAGCCTCACTCCTCCCGGCGCCGCTTCTTTATGCCCACGCCCCGGCAACCCGCTGATGTCAGAGGCTGCGGAGGTCTGTGCAGGTGCCGTTCGGGAGGTCTCGGGCCAGGAGGGACCAGATGCCGGTGGCCGCTGTCTCGGGGGTGGTGAGGGTGCCGGTGCGCTTGAGGTCGTGGAAGCGGGTTACGGCGGGGAAATCGGTCTCGTCGGTGGCGCGGATTTCGGATTGCATGGCGGTGTCCACGACGCCGGGGGCGACGGCGACGACGCGGCAGCCGTTGGGTGGTTGTTCCTGGCCTACGGTGCGGACCCAGTGCTCGACGGCGGCCTTGCCGGCGTTGTACGACGACCAGCCGGAGTACGCCGTTGTCGCGGCGCCGGAGGAGAGCATCACCAGGTGGCGCTCGCAGGTGAGATGCGCGGACGCCCGGAGGAACGCGGCCCCGAGGACCTGCGGTGCGGCCGAGTTCAGCAGGACCGCGCGGGTGTAGTCGTCCGGGTCCGCGCCGGCAGCCGGGCCGATCGGTGTGATCGTGCCGGCGTTGTGGATGAAGACCACGCGGTCACCGTCGTACGTCGACAGCTCGTCGGTGAAGTGCTCCGCGACGCGGGACCAGTCCGCGGGATCCGCCAGGTCCGCCTTGAAGTGTTCCGCCGTACCGCCGCGGCGTGAGATGTCGACGACCCGGGCGTCCGGGAACGGCACCGATGCGGCGAGCGCGGCGCCGATCCCGGCCGAGGCACCCGAGACCCAAACGAGAGCGCTCACCGGCGCCAGGTGCTGGCGACGCGCAGGAACAGGTCGTTGGCCTCGCGTTCGCCGATGGTGACGCGGACGCCTTCGCCGGGGAACGGGCGGACCGAGACGCCCTCGGCCTGGACAGCGTCGGCGAACCGGACGGTGTCGTCGCCGAGGTCGAGCCAGACGAAGTTCGTCTGCGACTCCGGAACGTCCCAGCCGGCAGCCTGCAGCGCGGAGACGACCCGCTGACGCTCCTCGACCAGCGCGTCGACCCGCTCCAACAGCTCCTCCTCGACCGCGAGGGATGCGATCGCGGCCGCCTGGGCCACGTAGCTGACTCCGAACGGGAGCGCGCACTTCCGGATCGCCGCGACGACGGTCGGATGACCGATCGCGTAGCCGACCCGGAACCCGGCCAGCCCGTAAGCCTTCGAGAACGTCCGCAGGACCAGCACGTTCGGCCGGTCGCGGTACAGCTCGACCCCGTCCACGACGTCGGTCTCCCGGACGAACTCGCGGTACGCCTCGTCGATCACGACCAGCACGTTCGACGGTACGGCGTCCAGGAACGCGAGCAGCTCGTCACGTCGTACCACCGGGCCGGTCGGGTTGTTCGGCGTACAGACCAGCACGACCTTGGTGCGGTCGGTGATCGCGGCCTCCATCGCCTTGAAGTCGTGGCGGGCCTCGGCGGTCAGCGGCACCTTGACCGACGTCGCGCCGGTCAGCTGGACCGCGATCGGGTACGCCTCGAACGAGCGCCAGGCGTACACGACCTCGTCGCCTTCCGTGACCGTCGCCTGCAGCAGGTGGTACAGCAGCGCGACCGACCCCGTTCCGACGGCGAGGTCGCTCACCGGTACGCCGAACCGGTCCGACAGCGCCTCGAGCAGGTCGACGGCACCCATGTCCGGGTACCGGTTCATCTGCGCGGCGGCCTCGGTCGCGGCGGCGAGCACGCCCGGAAGCGGCGGGTACGGGTTCTCGTTGCTGGAGAGTTTGTACGTCGGGCGACCGTCGGAGCGCTCCGGCGGACGGCCCGGCTTGTAAGCCGCGACATCGTCCAGGCAGGCGCGAAAGCGAACCTCGTTGTCAGGGGTCATGCCCGCAGGTTAGTCCTTACCCGCACCCCGGAACCACCCTCCCGGAAGCGACGTACAGCACGCCGTTTGACTCCGGAAACATCGAGCCTCAAACTGACTGATTGTCGGACAATCAGGGGATCGGGCAATAGACCCGAGCGTCGTCAGGAGGGTTCATGGGACAGCCGCTGGAGTGGGGTCGTCGCTATCTGATGGTCCGGCCGGACCACTTCCGGATCGACTATGTGATCAACCCGTACATGTCGACGCAGGACCAGCCGGACCCGGCGCTGACGCTCAAGCAGTGGGAGTCGCTGCGGCAGGCGATCGTGGACGCCGGCGGCGAGGTCGAGGTCCTCGCGCAGCGGGCCGACTCACCGGACATGGTGTACGCGATGAACCTCGGACTGGCCACCGCGGGCGGCCGCGCGATGCTCTCGCACATGCGGTTCGAGCCGCGCCGGAAGGAGTCGCTGAGCGCGGCCGAGTGGTTCACCGGGGCCGGGTTCCGGCTCGACCGGACCGGCGGTGAGGGCGTCGGGCCGCACTTCGAGTCCGGGGACGCGTTCGTGTTCGGCGACAGCCTGGTCGTCGGCTATGGGCCGCGGACCGAGGAAGCGGCGCTCAAGCACCTGGCGACCGAGTGGAACGTCCGGGTCCGCGGGCTGCGGATCGCCCACGAGGGGATGTACCACCTCGACCTGCCGTTCTGCCCGGTGGACAGCACGCACGCGATGATCTACCCGCCGGCGTTCGACGCCGCGAGCCAGGCCGAGCTGTCCGGGATCGTCCCGGACCCGATCGTGCTCACCGACGAGGAGGCGTTCGCGTTCAGCGCGAACTCGATCGTGGTCGGCGAGACGATCATCATGCCCGCGTGCTCGCCGCGGCTGCGCGACGTCTTCACGGGTCTCGGGCTGCGCGTCGTCGTACTGGACCTGTCGGAGTTCCACAAGGGCGGCGGCTCGATCCGGTGCCTGACGAACCCGCTGGACTTCCCGCTGTCCCTGATCAGCACTCCAGGCGGGGAGCTCGTCCTCCCCGCCTGACCTGCGGGTGGCCTACTTGCCGGTGGTCCAGATGACGTCGAGGGTATTGATGTCCCAGCCGTAGCCCTTGATCCACTGGAGGGCCTTCTTCTTGCCCTGGGAGCCGAAGACCTCGATGACGATCGAGATCGCCTCCGGGTTCGTCGGGTCGGTCCTGGACTTGGTGTACGTCGCCTCGAAGCCGTCGCCGACGTACGGGAGCTGGCTGATGATCGGGTACTTCTGCTTGATCCGGTTCTGGAACTCGTCGTACTTCCGGCCGGCCTCCTTCTCCAGCTCCTGCTCCTGCTCCGGGTTGTTCTTGGTCCACGCCCGGCCCTCGGCGCTGTTGGCGTACAGGTACATCTTGTAGCTCAGGCGGTCGTTGCCCGAGGTGAAGGTCTGGGTGTAGCTCTGGAAGCCACGCCGCGAACCCTCCAGGGTGTGCTCGCCCGCCTTGATCTTGATCTCGCCGTTGGCCGGGATCTCGTGGCCGTCCAGCTTCAGGGTCAGGTCGTTCGGAATCGACTGCACGGTCAGCGTCGTCTCCGATCCGCCGCCGCGGAACAGCACGACGCCGCCGACCAATATCAGGACGACCGCCAGTACGACGACGCCGATCATGAATGGCCGCCGGTTCTCGTCCAGCATTCGCTGCTCCTGTCCTTGCTCAGCTCGCCGGTTGCGGCGCGTTCTTCAGCCGGAAGACCCAGAACTGGCCGCCGACGTCGTACAGGTGACCGGCCTCCGGCACGTGACCGCCCAGGGAGCCCGAGGCGGAGTCGTACCCGCCGCCTTCCGCGCCCCAGGGCCCGACGTACAGGTAGGTGTGACCGGGCCCGTTCAGGATGTCACCCGGCTTCATGCCACCTGGCGGCACGGAATGCCAGTAGTCGTACTTCCCGGAGCTCTGCATGTAGTCGAACTGGACCCCGGTCGACACCTTCGGGAAGTCCGGGTCGGCACCGCTCATGCGCATCACGGTCGCGACGAAGCGCCCGCAGTCGCTGTAGGGGACGTAGCCGCTGGAGCCGTCGTTGTACTTCTCCATCGCCTCGACGAACTCCGGCTTCGCGATGCTCGCGTCGGTGCCGTCGTGACCGTCCTCGGGCCAGGCCAGGTTCTTCGCGACCTCGGCGATGTTGCCGCTGCCGGCACCGCACCCGCCGGTGGCCGCGTTCTGCGCGCCTCCCGACGCCGGCGCCCCACCGGCGAACTCGTCGAACACGTGCCGCGCGTTCGCCTTGCGATCGGCGTACGTCGGGTGGTTCGGGTTCTCGTGTCCGCCGAACCGCTCGAACTTGTCGCCGAACTCGTACGCAGCCTGCTCGACCGTTTTCGCCGATTTGATCGCTTGCCCGGCCGCCCCTTCGGCCAGCGGCCCGTCGCCGTTGAGCTGCTTGATCAGGAATTCCAGCTGGTAGCCCAGGGAGGCGATCTTCTCGTCCTGGACACCGGCGTCGCGGGACGGGTTGATCATCTTGCCGGCCGGTGTCCACTGCACGATGCCCCAGCCGAGTGGGGAGTTGACCACTTTGTCCGGCATGCTGACGACGCCCGGATCCGTGTTCTGCAGGCGAGCCGGCTCCACACTGGACTCGGCGATCATGTTGCCGACGATGCCCGCGGCCTGCTCCTTGGAGTAGCCGTTCTGGACGAAGAAGTTGAAGGCCTTCTGCTGGTTGTTGGACCCGGAGAGGTTGCCGTCGACGCAGCTGCACGCACCGCCGCTGTCCGAACTCTCGAGAACGAACGGGTTCTCGTCCGGCTTCGGGACGATAGACCACTTGTTGTTGTTCTCCTGGTCGGCCCACATCTCCCAGTGCACATGCGGGCCGACGAGTCCGATCGGGGCGCCCTCGGTGTCGGTACCCTCGTCGCCGGTGCCGGCGGTGCCGATCTGGTCGCCTCGCTTGACAAGGGCGCCGTTGCTGACGGTGACGGTCTTCAGGAACTTGTACCGCGTCTCGACGCTCTCGAGCTTGACCTCGTCCCCTTCCTTCGAGGCCATGCGGATCCGGACCTCGTCCTTCGAGGCCGTGACGACCTGGCCGTCGTGGGACGCGTAGACCTTGGCGTCCTCATCGACCTTGAAGTCGTAGCCCTGGTGAAAGATGCTCCAGTCGCCGTCGATCTCGTGCCGGTCGGTCGGCCACGCCATCATGGGCTTGTCCTGGGCGTGTTGCGCACACTGCGCCTCGGCCGAAGAGATACCGGCCAGCGAACTCAGCAGGAAGATGATCGCGAGAACGAGAGAGAACGCAAGCGCGAAAATACCTCCGAGGTAGTTGAGCGCTTTGTTGTTCCCCACCTTGTGCTCCTCGCTCCTTCGAGTGGACTCCCCGCGCCGGTCCGCGGGAAGGGGCGGCCACTAGGAAGAATGCTGCCCGAAAACCGGGTCATCATGTCGGGAGTTATCCACAGGCCGGGCTCCGGGGCCGGGTCGGGCGCGACAACGGACCGGGTCTGGACGAGAATCACATCATGTACGAACGGCTGCGGGTGGACCGCTCGACCACGGTGGACCGGGTGGTCGACGCGCTGCGCGCCGCCCTGTTCGCCGGTGATCTGGAGCCGGGTACGCCACTGCGTGAGCAGCCGCTCGCCGAGGCGCTCGGGGTCGCCCGGAGCACCATCCGCGAGGCGATGACGATGCTGGTCACCGAGGGCCTCGCGGTCCGCGAGCCGAACAAGGGCGTCAGTGTCGCGATCCTGCACCCCGACGCGGTGGCCGACATCTGCCGCGCCCGGTTCGTGCTCGAGTCCGCCGGGATCCGGGCCTGGTACGACGCCGACGAGGCGGCCCGGGAGCGGGTCCGGGAGGCGATGCGGGTGTTCGCCGCGACCGCCAAGGACGGCGCCGACCCCGAAGCCCTGACCGAGACCCACCTGGCCATCCACCGCAGCCTGGTCGCACTCACCGGCAGTGAGCGGCTGATTGCGACCGCCGACTCGGTCACCGGCGAGGCCAGGCTCGCGCTGGCCCGGGTGGACGCGCTGCGGCAGGACGCGCGCCAGCAGGTCGCGTCCCACCGCAAACTCGTCCGACTGCTCGAGCGGGGCGAGCTCGACGAGTGCGTCGAGGAGCTCCGTCGTCATCTCGCCGGCGCCGAGGAGTCCCTCCTCGAGGCGATCGCGATGCCGCCGGGCTGAGCCTCAGACCAGTCCGTCCGCCGTCACGTCGTACGTCTTCGAGCCGACCCGGAGGCCGGTCAGGCGGGCGTCCGGGTCGAGCGCCGCGACCTGTGGGCTCGCGGTCACGGTGCCGTCCAGGGCGACCTCGATGCCGAAGACGCCCTCCAGGACCAGGCTGACCCAGGCACCGGACGACGAGCAGGACCAGTCGATCAGGTACGGGAACTGCGGCGGCGACTTCCGCGCCCCACCGGCCATCGGCGGCTGTGCCTCCTCGACGAAGTGCGCCTGACCGCATGGGCCCTGGTTCGCGGACTTGGCGAGACCCGGAAGCCAGTCCAGCAGTACGTCGCCCCGCCCGAGCGCGAACAGTGCGCGCCCCGCGTCCGCCGGCCATGCCGGGTACGCACCGTTCCACTGGTGGTCCGGACGGACGCTGAACGCGGCATCCGCGTCGTACGGCGACAGCGCGCGCATCCACGTGGGCGTCTGCAACTCCCGCTGGAAGAACGACACCATCTCGGCGCACTGCGACTCGGACAGGTCGTCCGGGATCGTCGTACCGATGATGTTGAAGTCGTAGCAGTGCCGGACCGGGACGAGCGAGCCGTCGGGCTGCCGTGCGTGCCAGAACCCCTTGCCCTCGACGTACAGCTCGTTGACGTGACCTGCCTGCGCAGACGCCTCCTTGCGGAGCAGAGCAGCACGGTCCGCGTCGCCGGAGCGGTCTGCGATCTCAGCCGCTACCCGCATGCACCAGACGTTGGCGGCGTTGAAGCTGGCCACCTCGTGCACGTAGCTGCTGACGCACTCCATCAGGTTGTCGATGCCGCCGTAGTCGGCCAGCGCGTGCTCACCGCGCAGTTCGCGCCAGGCGGTCGCCCAGTCGTGCACGTGCTCCCCGACCGGCTTCGGACCGACGGAAACGTCCAGGAACGCCTCGTCCCCGGTGAAGCGCACGTAGTCGCGCACCAGCCGGGTCATGGCGAAGTCGTTCACGGAGTACCAGTAGCCGACCGGTCCGCCGGTCAGCCACTCGGTGCCGAAGTGCTTGTGCGTGTCCAGGTCGATCCAGTGCTCGATGTGCTTCCGCATCGGCTCCGGGTCCAGCAGCGCATGCGTCAGCGAGGACAGGCTGTAGTCCCAGATGAACGTCGTGGTCTGCCAGTACCGCGGCATCAACGTGTCGTACGTCCGCCCGAGCACACTGGCCGGGTTGTCCCGCCGGAACCAGATGACCCCGAGCACGCCCCACCAGTACAGCT
Source organism: Kribbella soli (assembly GCF_004331345.1). Classification (GTDB taxonomy): domain Bacteria; phylum Actinomycetota; class Actinomycetes; order Propionibacteriales; family Kribbellaceae; genus Kribbella; species Kribbella soli. Next base: position 1,974,489 of record NZ_SJJZ01000001.1, read on the forward strand.
TCTGCAACGCCTCGTTGGACGTCTCCAGCACGGGCAGCGACCCGCTGAACCCGTCGCTGGAAGGGTCGAACGCGTCGGCGAGCGCCATGTCCCACACGCCCTCCGCGACAGTGATCACCGCAGGTACGTCGGCCACGCACACGTCGAAGTGCTCCGTCGCCTCCTCCAGCGATCCGGCCAGCACATGCACATACCCGAGCTGCGCGCGCCCGGACGCATCCAGCTCGACAGTGGCCTCCAGCATCGACCGGTCGACCGTCGACGGCACGTCCAACCCCTGCAGGCTGACTGCCGAGCCAGACGCACCTGTGCCTACGACACGGCCGTCCACGGCCGACAAAGTGTTGGGCTCGGACGGCGGCTCCGGCCGCAGCCAGCCAGCACCTGACCGAGTGGCAGTGCTCTCCAGCGCAAACCCAAGCCGGACCGACCGCCCTGGTGTTCCCGACACCTCCAGCTGTACGACGACCGCGGGACGACCCGGTGCGCAAGCCGTGGTCGTCCGCAGCTCCAGCCCGTCGACAGTCGTGGACCGGACGACGCAGTCCGGCCGCCACACCACCTCGACCGTCCCGCCGTACGAGCGCGCCAGGCGCCCGTCGACGTACAGCTGCCCGGTGATGGTGTCGCCGTGCGAGTACGGCGGGAAGTTGACGCTCCTGATCGCCACGACGTCGTGGTCGACCTGCGCCGTACCCAGGAAGTTGGTCAGCCCGGGCGGGTTGAACATGTCGTCGTACGTGTGCGTGAGGACGTCGCTCGCCAAGTCGGCGGAACGCGGGATGGTCATGAGGGGTCGGCCCAATCGGTGTTCGGGAGCAGGGGGTACCAGTCCGGCCGGGCCGGATCGCGGTCGTAGGGGTACGGGCCGAGTTCGCGGAAGAGTTCGGCGTACTCGGCCAGCTTGTCGCGGTCCAGCTCGACGCCCAGGCCGGGCGCGTCCGGGACCGCGATCGCGCCGTCGACGTACGGAAGCTTGCCGCCGACAATGACGTCGTCACGCAGGTGGTGGTAGTGCGCGTCGGCGGCGAACGACAGGTTCGGTACGACGGCGCCGAGGTGCAGCATGGTCGCGAGCTGGATGCCGAGCTCTCCGGACGAGTGCACCGCGACTCCGAGCTGGAACGTCTCGCAGACGCCGGCCGCCTTGATGCACGGCCGGATACCGCCCCAGAACGTGGTGTCCAGCAGGATCACGTCGACCGCGGGGTCGCGGACGTTGGCGGCGAGCTGCTCGAAGTTCACCACGACGGTGTTCGTCGCGAGCGGGATCGGGGTGTTCTCGCGGACGCGACGCATCCCGTTCAGGCCCCAGGTCGGGTCCTCGAGGTAGTCGTTGTCGAGATCCTCGATCCCGCGGGCGAAGCGGATCGCCTCCTCGACGCTGAACGCGCCGTTCGGGTCGAACCGCACGCGGTGCCCCGGGAACGCCTCGGCCAGCGCGCGGAAGCACTCGCGTTCGTAGTCCGGCGGGAACACACCGCCCTTCAGCTTGTGCACGCTGAACCCGTGCTGGTCGACCAGCTCGCGGGCATGCGCGACCAACTGTTCCGCCGTACGGATCTCGCCCGTTCCGTCCTCGGCCGGATGCCGGAAGAACAGGTAGCTCGCGAAGGGCACGTGCGAGCGCACCTTCCCGCCCAGCAACGCATGCACGGGTACGCCGAGCTCCCGGCCCTGCAGGTCCAGGCAGGCGAATTCGATTGCCGCCAGCAACTGGGTGCGGTTGTTGTAGAGGCTCGCGGTCGGGTTGGCGAGCATCCAGCGCAGGGCCTCGGTGCGGGACGGGTCGTGGCCGACCAGGTACTCCTTCAGCCCCGCCACCGCGGCCTCGGCGCTCTGCCCGCCGCCGCCCATCTCGCCGAGGCCGATCAGCCCGTTGTCGGCCTCGACCTCCACGACAGTCCGCACGAAACGTCCCCAGTGCGCTCCGTTGCTGTGCCGCAGCGGCGCCTCCAACGGCATCGTCACCGTTGTCGCGCGTACGTCGACGATCTTCACTTCGCATCCTCCGGCAGTACGACGGCCAGCCCGGCGGTCAACCCGCCGTCGACCTTCACGTCCGCTCCTGTCACGAACGACGCGGCCGGGGAGGACAGGAAGTAGATGACCTCGGCAACCTCTCCCGGGGTCGCGACCCGCCCGAGCGGGTGCGAGCGTCCCCATTCGGCGACCACCTCATCCGTCGTACGGTCGCCGGCGAACTGCGCGGCCGACGTACGCAACATCGGCGTGTCCACCGACCCCGGGCAGACCGCGTTCACGCGGATCCCGTCCGGGGCGTGATCCACCGCCATCGCCCGTACGAGACTCAGCAAGGCGCCCTTACCCATCGAGTACGCCGCGACGCCTGTCTGCGCCGCATACGCCTGCACGGACGACACCACGACAACACTGCCGCCGCGCGACATCCGCGGGACGAACGCCTGGCACGCAAAGAACACGCCCCCGACGTTCACCGCCATCACCTCGTCGTAGACCGAGGCCGGCGTGTCGACAACTGTCCCGTACCGCTGAACTCCCGCGGCGCAGACGAGCGCGTCCACCGCGCCGACCTCGTCCGCGGCCGCCGCGAGGGCCTCACGGTCGGAGACGTCCACAACCACGCCGGTCACCTGATCGCCTAGGGCTGACAGCGCGTCCGCGTCCCGGTCCAGGGCTATCACCCGATCTCCGGCGGCGACGAAGCGTTCGACTGCACCTCGTCCGATGCCGGCGGCACCGCCGGTCACGACGACTGTGCGGCTACTCATATATGTCCTCTCAGAACTGGCCCAGGGCGAGGCCCCGGGAGAAGAAGCGTTGGGCGGCGAGGAAGAGGATGACCGTGGGCAGCGAGACGAGCAGGCCGCCGGCCAGGACGGTCGGAAGCGAGGCCCCGCCGTACGTGCTCTGCAGGCCGGTGAGGGCCGGCATGATCGGGCGGACGGAGTCGGACTGGCTCAGGGTCAGGCCGAGCAGCAGGTCGTTCCAGACGAAGGTCGCCTGCAGGATGAAGATCGCCGCCAGCGCCGACCCCGCCATCGGCAGGTAGATGCTGCGGAAGATCCGGAACAACCCGCCGCCGTCGACCACCGCGGCCTCGAACACGCTGCGCGCGATCCCGGTGAAGAAGTTCCGCATCACGAACGCCGAGAACGGCACGCTGATCGCGGTGTAGACGATGATCATCCCGGTCCGGGTGTCGTACAGCCCGGAGTTCGCGTACCCGGAGAACAACGGCATCAGGATCATCTGCAGCGGAAAGATCGTCCCGCCGAAGATGAACACGAACCACAGGAAGCCGCGCTTCAACCGCAGTACGACGATCGCGTACCCGGCCGCCGAGCCGATCAGCACCGCGAGCACCGGCGCGATCACGCTGTACATCGTGGTCGCGACCAACGTGTCCCCGAGTGCTGCCTTGCTCCACGCGTCACCGAAGTTTGCGAACAACGAGAACCCGGCCGGCTTCCACACGGTCTTCGCGTCGTACCCGTCGACGGACTTGGACGCGTTCACGACCAGCAGGTAGACCGGCGCAAGCCAGATCAGGCCCAGTACGACGAGGATTGCGGTCTTAACCTTGCTCACGCGAATCCCCCAACTGGTAACGGAGGTAGAGGATCGACGCGGCGAAGGTGACCAGGCTCAGGAACAGCGCGATCGCCGCACCCTGTCCGTAGTCGTTCAGCACGAACGTCTCCTTGTACATGGACAGTGCCAGCGTCTCGGACGACGTACCCGGGCCGCCTTGCGTCATCACCCACACCACGTCGAACGTCTTCAGGCTGCCGACGATCGAGAGCCCGATGACCACCGTGGTGATCGGCCGGAGCTGCGGCCAGAGGTGGTGACGGAACAGGCTGAGCCCCTCCGCGCCGTCCAGCCTCGCAGCCTCCAGAGGCTCAGCAGGGATCGACTGCAGGCCGACCACGAACAGCAGCGCGTTCACGCCGGCCGCCTGCCAGGTGACCGCCACGATCATCATCAGCGTGTTGCCGGGACCTGCCTGCAGCCAACCGGTGTGGGCACCCGGGAGCCCGAAGAACCCGAGTGCCTGACCCAGTGCGCCGTCCGGCTGCAGTACGAAGCCCCAGATGACACCAACGGCCACACCGGAGATCGCGTACGGCAGCAGGAACGGCAGCCGCAGCCACGTGCCCCACTTGTGCCCGTAGGTCAGTACGGCGACCAGCAGGCCGAGCGCCACGGGCAGGGTCACCATGCCGACCACCCACAGCAGTGTGTTGACCAGTGCCCCGATCAGATCGGGGTCGCTGAACATCGCCTTGTAGTTGGCCAGCCCGGACCACACCGGTGACGCGAGCCCGTCGTAGTCGGTGAAGCTGACGTACGTCGTCCACAGGAACGGCAGGTACAGCAGGAGTGCGACGACCGCTACAGCTGGTAGGCCGAACAGGGGCGCCTTTCGCGCCCCCGTCCGGTCAAGGGCCTGATTGCTCACTTCTGCTTGGCCCAGTACGCGTCCGCCTCGGCCTGGATCTTCTGCAGGCCCGGCATCGGGTCACCCGGCTTGGTCACGAACGCGCCGAACACCTCGAGTGCCTTGTTCGCAACCGGTACGGGCGTCGCCTCGAACCACCGGTTGATCAGTCGGTACCCGTCACCGCCGACGTCCTTGTTCAGCTTCGCCAGCCCCGGGTCCTTGACCTCGGCCTTCGGGTTGAACGACAGGTCGCCGCGGGAGTTCGCCCACGCGGTCTGCGCCTGCGGCGTGACCCACCAGTCGGTCCACTTCTTCACCGTCGACGCATGGTCACTGGCCGCGGCCGAGCAGACCGGTCCGGTCTCGAAGATCATCGACGTCTTCGGCAGGTCCGGGTTCACGTTCGGGATCACGAAGAAGTCGTAGTCGGTACCGGCCTTCATCTTCAGCGTGTTCAGGTTGCCGCTGAACCAGGTGCCGAAGTTGATCATCGCGACGTCGCCGTTCTTCAGCTGCGCCTGCGGCTCGGTCTTCGAGCCCGGGTCACTGAAGTACCCGGCGTCGATCATCTTCTTCCACTCGTTCATCACCTCGACCACACCCGGGTCGGTGTACTTTGCCTTACCGGCGGCGAGCGCGTCGTACAGGTCCGGGTCCTTGCCGGCCAGCAGCGTCTCGAACCAGACGAACGAGAACAGGATGTTGGTCTGGTAGAACGGCTTCACGCCGGCGGCCTTGACCTTGTCCGCCACCTGGGTCAGCTCGGCCCAGGTCTTCGGGGTCTGCGTGATGCCGGCCTTCTTGAAGACGGCCTTGTTGTAGTACATCACCCAGTAGCCGGCGTTCAGCGGGACGCAGTACTGCTTGTCGCCGTACGTGAAGTACTGCTTGAGCTGCTCGGGGATGTTGCCGTCAGCAATCGCCTTGGTCCACTGGTCCGTGGTCTCGGCAACGAGCTTCTGGTCCACCAGGTCCTGAAGTTCCTTGCCGGTGTGCCACGTGAACAGGTCCGCCTTCTCCTTGGTCCGGAACGAGGACCGGATGAACGCGGTGTACGTGTTCGAGTCGGAGTACCCGACCGGCTCCATACCGACGCCGATGTCCTTCTTGCTGGCCGCCCCGACCTGGGTGAACGCGTCCTTCCAGCCACCCTTGTCGTTGTAGAACTTCAGCGAGTCGACCGGCTTGTCCTCACCCTTGGCCGGCCCTGCCGTGCCGCCACCGCCTCCACAGGCGGAGAGTGCGAGCGCGCCGGCGATCACCAGGGCAGCCAGCGCCTTGCGGTTGGTGTTGCGTTGCATGTGATGCGTCCTTCCAGCTCAGGGATGCTGAAGTCGTTCGTTGATGACGGCCAGTACGCCGTCCAGGTGCTCGCGGGTGAGCAGTTCGGCCAGGTCCGCGTCGCCGGACCGGACCGCGTCGTAGATCGCGCGGTGCTCGTCCAGGTCCGCCTGCCGGTCACCGTGGATGTGCAGGATCTCCAGCTGCTCCCGGACGTTCACGACCGTGACCGACTCGACCACCTCGGCGAGCGTCGCGTTCCCGGACGCCTGGGCCAGTGAGCGGTGGAAGTCCATGTTCACTTCGGCCAGTTGCGCATGGTCGCCGGAAGCGATCAGCTCGGCCGCAGCGTCCAGGTCCTTGGCCATCTGCTCCAGCGCGACCTCTGCACGCGTCTGTGCCGCCAGTGCGGCAACGGGCGGCTCGATGAGGGCACGTGCCTGCAGAAGCTCCACCAACCGGTCCGGACTCGGTGCCAGCGCGAGGGGGTTGGCTAGAACCAGCCGGCCGACGTTCGGACCGACGTACACACCGGAACCGTGCCGGAGCTCGACAGCTCCGGTTGCCTCCAGTCGGCGCAGCGCCTCCCGGACAGTGGGTACGGCGACCTTGAACCGCTCCGCCAGCGACCGCACGGCCTCGAACTGATCACCCGGCGCCAGCTTCCGCTCCGCAATCAGGGCGAGCATCGACGTCGCCAGATCGTCCAGCAGACTCCGCCGTACGACGCCTCCCGTGGCGCTCACTTGGCCGCCGCCAGCGTGACCGAGACGAACCGCGGTCGGTAGATGCTCACGTCGCCGTACAGCTCGTCGCTGACCAGGCTGTTGACGTTGTAGCTCACCAGCAGCGAGGTACCGCGGCGCAGGTCCGGGTGGTCGTGGGAGTTGTACGTGATGATGTTCCCGCCCGTCTCGGGTGTCTGGTACAGCTCCACCGGCTTCACCCACGGACCTGTCGGCGAGCAGGAGAAGTACCCGAGGACGCGCTTGCTGAACAGCTCGTTGGTGTCGTGCGTGACCAGGAGGTAGCCGTCGCTCCAGCGGGTCACACTGTGCTCGTTGGCGACACCCTGGAGCACACGAGCGGAGGCGGTCTCGTCACTGGACCAGCCCGAGCCGGTCCAGTACTCCCACGACTTCGTGGTCAGGTCGTCGCCACGAACCCGTGCCACGTGCTGGTACTTCGCTGCGCCCAGGTCCTCGACGCCGTAGACGTACGTGTACCCGCGGTCGCGCAGCAGCCAGCCGGACCACTGCACGTTCGCACCCGACGGAATGGGAGTGAGGCTCTTCAGCTTGAACGTGGTGCTGTCGAACCGAGCCAGGTAGTTGCTGGCCCAGCGCCAGTCCCACTGGCCCGTCCCGGTCTTCTCGAAGCGCAGCGCGACCACGTCGAGGTCACGGCCGGCGTGGCTGGTCTGCGCTGCCCCGAACCAGTACCAGCCGTTGGACGGCGGCGGAACGAGAGCCGTCGGGTTGGTCGCCGTACCGCCGGTGACCGTCTTCAGCTTCGTGCCCTGCTGGATCACGAACGAGTTGTTGATGAACGGCGTCGTGGTCGGACGAGAGCCGTCCGGGTTCACCGGGCCGAGGAACGTGTCCGAGAAGACCCACGCCGTACGTCCGCCGGGGAGCGGCACGGAGTAGGTGCTGTCCGCACCCGTCCAGCCCTTCCCGGTGTCGCTGTAGGCGTTGAGCAACCCCTCGGGCGCGGCATGTGGAGTCGCCTGAGCGGTCCAGTCCGTCTGGACGGCAGCACAGGTGGAAGCGGCCGCAGGGACCGCGGGCACGCTCAGGCCCGCAGCCGTCAGGGACAACGCGAGAAGTACCCCAATGCGTCGTGACATGAAAATGATCAGATCACTTGGTCATTTTCGCTGTCAAGAGTCAGGGACGGATCAGGGCGCGTACGGACAGTGGTGTTACCCGTCGGATGGGAGGATCGAGGGCATGAAGAACTTGATCATCAGGTTGCTGGTCAACGCGGTCGCGCTGGCGGCGGCGAGCTGGCTCGTCTCCGGAATCACCCTGCAGGGCGCGACCACCGGCAAGCGCGTGCTGACGCTGCTGGTCGTGGCCGCGATCTTCGGTGTCGTGAACGCGATCGTGAAGCCCGTGGTGAAGCTGCTGTCGTTCCCGCTGCTGATCCTCACCCTGGGTCTGCTGACCTTCGTGATCAACGCGGCGATGCTGCTGCTGACGTCCTGGATCACCGGCAAGCTCGACGTCCAGTTCCACGTCGACGGCTTCTGGTCCGCGCTCTTCGGCGCCCTGATCATCAGCGTCGTCGGCATGATCCTGAACGCCGTCCTCCCGGAGAAGGCCGAAGTCCATTAGGGCATGGCTGCCGATGCCCTCAGTGCACGTCGAGATCGTCTGCACGGGGAACATCTGCCGGTCGCCGATGGGCGAGGTGGTGCTGCGCGCCAAGCTCGCCGAGGCCGGCCTCGACGACGTCGAGGTGACCAGCTCGGGCACCGGCGGCTGGCACGTCGGCGACCGGATGGACCCGCGCGCCGCGGCCGCACTGCGACGGCGCGGGTACGACGGCAGCGCACATCGGGCCCGTCGGTTCGAGCGCGCCTGGGACCGGGACCTCATCCTCGCGATGGACTCGGGGCACCTCGCGGAACTGAGCGGTACCGAGGCGCAGTTGTTCGCGCGCGACGACGTACCCGATCCGTACTACGGCGCGGACGAAGGCTTCGACGACGTCCTCGCACAGATCGAGAAGGCGGCCGACCAGTGGGTCGACCGCCTCCGAGATCAGGCCTGACCGATCTCCGACTTCAGCGTCACGAACCAGTCGGCGGCCGGGTCGAACTCCTTGCCGCCGGCGATCCGCGGGAACTCGATCGCGCGCAGCTCGTCGCCGCGGTCCTCGTCGTGGCCGACGACGCCGGACTCACCGCGCAGCGCCGCGTCGACCGCGTAGTCGGTGCACTCCTTGATCAGCGCGAGGTCGCGGTCGTTGGCCGCGGCCGAGCGGCTGAAGTACCCGCTCTTCTGCACCATCGTCTTCTCCGCACCGATCCGCTCGGCGAACTGCTTCGCGAACCAGGCCCCCGGGTTGATGGTGTCCAGCTTGACGTGCCCGAACGGGTCCCGGCCGACCTCCTCGCCGCGGGCCTCCATCTCGGCCACGATCGACGGTACGCCGGCACCCTCGGACAGAAAGATGTTGACGCAGTCCTCCTCGTCCATGACCTTCCGCAGCCGCTCCGCCTCGGCGTCCAGGTCGATCGTTGCCTCCGGCACGTACACGGCGTGCACCGACCAGCCGGCCTTGTCCAGGCCGATCCCCGGGTTCCACTCCTGCTCGTCGACCCACTGCTGGTACGCCTGAGCCGTTGCCGCGGTCAACCAGCCACAGTTCCGCCCCATGACCTCGTGGACGATCAGCATCCGCGGGTTCGAGGTGTGCTCGGCGATGATGTTGCGGGCGAACAGCGCGCCCTGCTCGGCGGCGGTCCACGCGCCCAGGCTCTGCCGGATCGGAATCACGTCGTTGTCGATGGTCTTCGGCAGGCCGACCACGGTCAGGTCGTAGTCGTGCTCGTGCAGGTACGCCGCGAGGTCGGCGGCGGTGGTGTTGGTGTCGTCACCGCCGATGGTGTGCAGTACGTCGACACCGTCCGCGACGAGCCGCTCGGCCGCGACCTGGAGGGCGTTCTGCCCGTCCTGGATCAGGCCGCGCTTGACCAGGTCGGCGGTGTTGGTCAGCTTCACCCGGCTGTTGCCGATCGGGCTGCCGCCGAACTTGTGCAGCACGGACGCCTGCTCCCGCACCTCCGGCGTCACGGTCAGGAACCGGCCGCTGAGCAGGCCGTGGTACCCGTTCAGGTAGGCGATGATCTCCACGTCGGGCGCCACGTCGGTGTAGCGCTCGATCAGCCCGCCGACGGCGGACGACAGGCAGGGCGCGAGCCCGCCGGCGGTGAGCAGGGCAACTCTGCGGACAGACTTGTCGGCAGCCATGAGCCAGGGTCCTTCCCGGAGACGAAATCGCCACCAGACTAGTGATGCAGACCACTCTCAGCGGTGGTTGGGGTTCATCCTGCGGACAGCGGCACACTGCGGGGCGGCACCGGGGTGGAGACGACGAACGAACTGGTGGTCTGGCCGTGCACCAGGAACTTGTCCAGCACGTCCTCCAGGGCGGCGATCTCGGCGACCTGGACGCGCATCAGGAAGCAGTCCTCGCCGGAGATCCGGTGGCACTCGACGACCTCCGGCGTACGGCCGGCCAGCTCGATGATCTTCGGGATCTGGTTGGGGCCGGGGCGCAGCCGCACCCAGGCGGCGACCGGACGGCCGAGTGCGGCCGGGTCGATGTCGATGCGGTACCCACGGATCACGCCGGACTCCTCCAGCCGCGCGACCCGCTCGCGCACCGTCGGCGTCGACACACCCAGCCGGCGGGCGAGCTCGGTGGTCCGTAACCGGGGATCGGCGCTCAACGCGTCCAGGATTCGAGTATTGAGGTCATCCAGCACAGGACTTCTCGTTTCGGTAAGCAAAACCGCCTCCTAGGCTCCGATCCGCCATGGATCCTCGCAGAACTCATTCCTACTCTAGTGAGAGTGACAACCCTTACAGAAGCTCCGACGCGAGCCAATCGTCTCGCGGCCGGCGCGGCCGCCGTCACGGTCGTCCTGTGGGCCTCGTCGTTCGTCGCCATCCGGCACCTCGGCACCGACATCTCTGCCGGCGCCCTGTCGCTGGCCCGGCTCGGGCTGGGCAGCATCTTCCTCGGCGCCCTCCTGCTGAAGCGGCCACGGCCCGCCGTGCGTCGATGGCCCACACAGCGCGACTGGCTGCCGCTGATCGCATGTGGCGTGCTCTGGTTCGGCGTCTACAACCTGGCGCTCAACGAGGCCGAGCGGCGGCTCGACGCCGGGACGGCGGCCATGCTCGTGCACATCGCCCCGCTGCTGATCGCCGTACTCGCCGGGGTCGGTCTCGGTGAGGGCTTCCCGCGGCAGCTGGTGATCGGCGGCCTGGTCGCGTTCGCCGGCATCGTCGTGATCGGTACGTCGACCTCGAGCGGCCGCGCCGAGACGTGGGGCGTCGTGCTCTGCGTCGTCGCCGCGATCTCGTACGCCGTCGGCGTGGTCACCCAGAAGCCGCTCCTGAGCCGACTGCCTGCCGCTGAGGTCACCTGGCTCGCCTGCACGATCGGAGCGGTCGTGTGCCTGCCGTTCGCACCCACTCTGGTCGACGAGGTCCGCTCCGCCGATGCGGCGACCATCTGGTGGATCGTCTACCTGGCTGCGTTCCCGACCGCGCTCGGCTTCACCACGTGGGCTTTTGCGCTCCGTCGTACGAGTGCCGGCCGGATGGGGGTCACCGTGTATGCGGTGCCGGTTGTCGCGATCGTGCTGGGCTGGCTGCTGCTCGGTGAGGCTCCGACCGTACTGGCGTTGGCCGGTGGGGCGCTGTGCCTGGCCGGGGTCGCTATCTCGAGGAGGACTGCATGAAGTTCGGTGTGTTCGTTCCGCAGGGCTGGCGGATGGATCTGGTGGAGCTGGCGGACCCGGTCGAGCAGTGGGAGGCCATGACCGCTGTAGCCAAGGCAGCCGACGCAGGTCCGTGGGACTCGATCTGGCTCTTCGACCACTTCCACACCGTCCCAGAGCCCGCCCGCGAGACTGTCTTCGAGATGTGGACGACTACGGCCGCCCTGGCGCGTGACACGTCGCGGGTGAACCTGGGTCAGCTGGTCGGCTGCAACGGGTACCGCAACCCGGCCCTGTTCGCCAAGATGGCCGCCACCGTCGACGTCGCCAGCCACGGCCGTATGTACGCCGGTATCGGTGCCGGCTGGTCGGAACACGAGTGGAAGGCGTACGGCTACCCGTGGACGAGCCAGAAGGAGCGGATGGGCTCGTTCGTCGAGTCGGTCGAGCTGCTGCACCGGCTGTGGACCGAGGACGACGTGGTGTTCCAGGGGCAGTACCACTCGGTCGACAAGCCGTACGTCGTCCCGCGGCGCAAACCCAAGCTCTGGATCGGTGGCGGGGGTGAACGCGTCACCCTGCGACTAGTTGCAAAGTACGGCGACGCCTGCAACTTCGGCACCGGCCGCGTCGACGTCATCGAGCAGAAGCTGGCGATCCTCCGGAAGCACTGCGAGGAGGTCGGCCGCGACTACGACGAGATCATCAAGTCGACCAGTCTGAACGTCTTCCCGATCGAGGCCGGCGCAGACCCGGTGGCCGCGACGGCCAAGGCGCGTGGACGGTACAGCCTGGAGGAGTTCTTGCAGATCGGCTCCGGCGGGACATCCCACGTGCTGGCAGACCTGGTCACGACGAAGCAGCTCAGCGAGCACGTGGAGCAGTTGGCCCAAGCGGGCATCGACTACGTGATCTCGTACATCCCTGGTGTCGCCTACGACCACGAGCCACTGCACCGGTTCGCGGAGGACGTCGTACCCCAGTTCAGCTGAGGCTGAGCGAGCGCAGGTGCTGGTGGATGCCGTCGTACGCCGTCACCTGCGGGAGTAGGCGCTTCGGGATCTTGGTGACCACGCTGTAGTTGGCGTCGACCACGTTCGCGAGCGGGACCTCGCTGACCTGGCTGAGCAGCTGGTACGCGTCCAGCTTGTCCAGTCCGTACAGGTCACCGAGCCAGCGCACCATGTCGACCTGGCCGGCCCGCCACGCGTCCTCGAGCGGCCTGCTCGACCCGACCACGGCCAGGTACTCGTCGTTCTCCAGCCGCGGCCAGACCGGCCCGGGCGTCTTGAGCAGGTCGACGATCAGTACGACGTTCATCGCGCCCTCGACCGCGGTACCGCAGGACTCGCCCTCGCCCTGTCGGTAGTGACCGTCGCCGACCGAGAACAGTGCCCCCTCGACGTTGACGTTCAGGTAGCAGGTGGTCCCTGCCCGCATCTCCGGCGTGTCCATGTTGCCGCCGAACGTGTCCGGCACCAGCGCCGAGCGGACCTCGCCGCCGGCCGGCGCCACCCCGACCGTGCCGAGCATCGGCTCCAGCGGCAGTGCGATCTCCAGGTCGCTCCCCTGCGCCTGGAACCCGACCGTCTGGCGAGCGCTGTCCACCTCGTAGATCCAGGTCCGCTCCGGCAGCGGGTCCTGCAGCGTCGCGGTCCGGTCGGTGCTGGTCAGGCCGCCGAAGAACGGGATGGTCGCCGACGCGCCCCAGCTCCGGGCCGGGGTCAGCTCGACGAAGTGCAGGACCAGCGTGTCGCCCGGCTCGGCGCCCTCGACGTAGAACGGTCCGGTCTGCGGGTTGACGAACGGCATCGTCAGCGAGGCGCTCGCGAGGTCCGCCGTACTGCGCAGGCTCCCGGCGAACGCGTCCTCGGTCCACAGGCGGAGCGCGGTACCGGGCTTCACCCGGCGTACCGGAGGCACCCCGCCGAAGGTCCAGGCGAAGTCGGCGGGCTCGGGCGTGAATTCCAGGACGTCCACGTCAGGCAACTTAAGGTGTCCAGGAGGTGTTGTGCGAGCGATCAGCGGGTTCTCAGGCGATTCTCACAGAAGCGACCTAGGCTCGGTGACGGAACTTCGAGCGAAGCGGGGCTGACGATGCGGGTACTGGTGGTGGACGACGACCGGGCGGTCCGGGACTCGTTGCGCCGTTCGCTGGAGTTCAACGACTTCGAGGTGGTGACGGCGTCCGACGGCGCCGAGGCGCTCGCGGTGATCGGCAACGTCGAGCCGGACGTCGTGGTGATGGACGTGATGATGCCGCGGCTGGACGGACTGGAGACCACCAAGGCCTTGCGGGCCGCGGGCAACAATGTGCCGATCCTGGTGCTGACCGCGCGGGACGCGGTCGCAGACCGGGTGGACGGCCTGGACGCCGGCGGCGACGACTACCTGACCAAGCCCTTCGCGCTGGAGGAGCTGCTGGCCCGGCTGCGCGCGCTGCTGCGCCGCAGCAGCACCCCCGGCGAGGGCGGCCAGCGCGGCGAGGTGCTGCAGTACGCCGACCTCGTGGTCGACGTCGACGCGCACGAGGTGCACCGCGGTGATGTGGCGATCCAGCTCACCCGGACCGAGTTCTCGCTGCTCGAGCTGCTGATCCGCAACCCGCGCCGGGTGCTGGAGCGCGCGGTCATCCTGGACGCGGTCTGGGGCTACGACTTCCCCACCACCGCGAACTCGCTCGAGGTCTACGTCGGCTATCTGCGCCGTAAGACCGAGGTCAACGGTCTGCCTCGCCTGATCCACACCGTCCGCGGCATCGGGTACGTCTTGAGGGACACGCCGCCGTGAGTGAGCAACACCCCGAGCAGTTCCCCTCGTACGCCGACCGTCCGCAGCAACCGCAGCAGCAGCCGACGCACTCCGGGCGGTCCGTTGCCAGTAGCAACGGCAATCGGGTTGCGGCGACCGCTGCCCGGACCCAGACCTGGTGGAAAGAGACGCTCCACAAGCTCACGCTGCACGCCCGCGTGACACTGCTCGCGGCGGTCGCGGTCGGTCTCGCGGTGGCGATCGTCAGCGTCGCGGCGTACATCACGGTGCGCCAGCAGATGTACCAGAACCTGGACGACAGCCTGATCCAGCGAGCCGGCCAGGCCGCGCAGAAGGGCGTCCTGACCAACCTCGACAACCTGCAGAAGGCCTCCGCCGACGCGTTCGGCCTCAGCGACATCCGCGTCGGAGTGCTGAGCGCGACCGGCGACAAGTACGCGCCGGTGAACAGTCCGCTGCCGCCGATGGGCGACGACGAGCTCCAGATCGCCCAGAACCAAGGCGACCAGGCCAGCCTGCGAACAGTCGGCGTACGCAACGGGGGCTCGCATTTCCGCGTGGTCGCCGTACCCGCTCGTTTCTGCCCGGTTCGCGAGCCCTGCAACTACGACGACGGTCTGTACCAGCCCGGCGCGCTGGTTGTGGCGCAGTCGTTGGGGCCGATCGATCAGACCCTGCACAACCTGGGGATCGTGCTGTGGGCGTTCGGGCTGATCGGCGTGATCGGCGCGGCGCTCGCGGGTAACGCCGTCGCGCGGTCCGGTCTGCGGCCGTTGGCACGGCTGACCGGAGCGGCCGAGCACGTCGCGCGGACCGAGGACCTGAAGCCGATCCCGGTGACCGGGACCGACGAGATCTCCCGGCTGGCGATGGCGTTCAACGCGATGCTCGGCGCGCTCGCTCAGTCCCGCGACCGGCAGCGCCGGCTCGTCGGCGACGCGGGCCACGAGCTGCGTACGCCGCTCACCAGCGTCCGCACGAACCTCGATCTCCTCGCTCAGGCGGACAAACGCGGCGGTCTCCGGCCCGAGGACAGGCAGCAACTGCTGGACGACGTACGCGCTCAGATGGACGAGCTGACGCAGCTGATCGGCGACCTGACCGAGCTGGCCCGCGACACCCCGCAGGTGCGGAACGCGGAGCTGATCGAGCTGTCCAACGTCGTCGAGGACGCCGTCATCAAGGTACGGCGACGCGCGCCCGGGCTGGAGTGGCACGTTCAGCTCACGCCGTTCCCGGTCTGGGGTGACGAGCGGCTGCTCGGACGTGCCGTCACGAACCTGCTCGACAACGCGGCGAAGTACAGCGTTCCTGAAGGTACGGAGCAGCGCAGCGACGGACAGCCGGTCGGGCACGTGACGGTCCGGCTGCTGGACGGCGTACTGACTGTGACCGACTCAGGGCCTGGGATCGCCGAAGCGGACCTGCCGCATGTGTTCGACCGCTTCTACCGCTCCAGTGAGGCCCGCGGCCGTCCTGGATCGGGTCTGGGCCTGGCGATCGTCAAGCACGCAGCGGAGCAGCACGGCGGCATGATCTACGCCCGCAACGTGCCCGGAGCCGGCGCGCAGTTCACACTCTGGCTACCGCACGCGGCGACGCAGACCCGGTAGGACACTGCAGCCCGCGGACGACGTTCGGGGGCTCGAGTCCTCGAGTCAGCCTTCCTCGTCCGATGCGCTGAGCTCGGCGTTGATCCGCATCGCCTCGGCCAGCTGATCTTCCAAGATGATGATCCGGCAGGCGGCTTCCAGTGACGTCCCGTTGTCGACCAGCTCGCGAGCGCGGGCGGCCAGTCGGAGCTGGTAGCGGGAATAGCGGCGATGTCCGCCGTCGGAGCGCTGCGGGGTAATCAGCTTCGCCTCGTCCAGGCTGCGCAGGAATCCAGGCGTGGCGCCGAGGAGCTCGGCGGCCCGTCCCATCGTGTAGGCGGGGAAATCCTCGTCGTCCAGGTTGGTCGCTGGTGTTTCAGGGTCTTCTGACATCATCTGCTCCGCTGGCTGGCCTGGGGTCATCGCACCTCCGTGTCGAGGGCCCCGGTGCCGAAGCACCGGGGCCCTGGGTTTGGATTGTCACCATCTACTGACCCTCGAGTCAGTTCTACTTCCGCGGTCCGCCTCGAAGGCCGGACGTCGCTGGGATCGCACAATGCGTAACCGAGAACCACCTTCCAATCACGATGGGACTGCGGTACCCGCCCGGCGAAACACAGCCACGGCGGGCGATCCTGATGATGTAATCCACTCCTCTTCTTCAGTGTTCCGACTTCTTGTCGCACCGGCCGATTACTGCGCCTTACCACTTCACTCTTGCTGGTACTGCGAACTACAGGTACTGCACTACGAACTCGTCGGCCGGGTTCTGCTGATCCTGCATGTACTGCTGAGCGGTCGTTGGCCGCCCACGTCAGCTTCTCTTGTTCTCTCTTGGCAACACCAGAGACTCTATCCAGTCGATGGGTGAATGTCTACTCTCGCCAACGCAGTATTTTGTCAGCGGCGAGTCAAGAGTCTTGCCGGCAGCGCTCCCCTTCAGAGGATCTTCATGGAGTTCTTCGGTCACTCCGAGGGGATCTTCAGGGCCCTCTCAGGTCCGGCCGACAAAGTACTTGCCATGACCGAGAACCAGCCGCAGCAGCCGCAGAACCAGCCCGGCCAGAACGCACAGGGACCGCAGGGGCCGGAGCGGACGCAGCAACTGCCGATGTACGGGCAGCATCAGCAGCAGCAGCACGCGCCGCAAGGTGGGCAGCCGCGGCTGGACTCGGGGCCGCAAGGGCAGCGGCCGGGACAGTACCCCGCGGGTGGGAGTGCTTATCCGCAGTTCGGGGCGCCGGGGACGCATCAGGGGACGTCTCCGGGCCCGAACTGGCCCGTCGGACCGCAGCCGGCCACGGCCACCGCGGTGAAGCCGAAGCGCCGCGGAGGGCTGGCCGCAGTGGCGCTCACCGCGCTGCTGGTCGGTGCCGCGAGCGGCGTCGGCGGCGCGGCCGTCTACTCGGCAACCAGCGACCACACCGCCAACACCCCCTCGGTGACCTCCCCGCTGAACGGCAACCAGGCGGCGCCCGTGTCGGCGCCGGACGGCTCGGTGCAGAGCGCCGCCTCGAAGGTGCTGCCGAGCGTGGTGAAGATCGCGGTCGCGACCTCGCAGGGCGAGGCGACCGGATCCGGCATCGTGATCAGCAAGGACGGCCTGATCGTCACCAACAACCACGTGGTCGCCGGCGCCGGGCAGGGCGCGAAGCTCTCCGTGATGCTGAACGACGGCCGCACCGTATCCGCGACGGTCAAGGGCACCGACCCGCTGACGGACCTCGCGGTGATCCACGCCGACGCGACCGACCTGACCCCGGCGACCCTCGGCCAGAGCGGCAAGCTCGCGGTCGGGCAGGGCGTGGTGGCGATCGGCTCGCCGTTCGGCCTGGAGGCGACCGTGACCAGCGGCATCGTCTCGGCGCTGAACCGCCCGGTGACGTCGGGCGACGAGCAGCAGGACAGTACGACGGTCTTCCCAGCAGTCCAGACGGACGCCGCGATCAATCCGGGGAACTCCGGCGGCGCCCTCATCGACCTCGCCGGCCAGGTGGTCGGTATCAACAGCGCGATCAAAACCGCCGGCGGATCGGGACAATCCGAAGGCGGGAACATCGGCCTGGGGTTCGCGATCCCGATCGACCAGGCCAAGCCGATCATCGACGAGCTGGTGGCCAAGGGCAAGGCCACTCATGCGCGGCTCGGTGTGACGGTCGGCGACGCGCAGTCCTCCGACGGGCTCACGAACGGAGCACGCCTCGGCGAGGTTACGTCCGGCGGTGCGGCGGACAAGGCCGGTCTGCAGTCAGGTGACGTAGTCACCGCTGTGGACGGTAAGGCGATCGCGTCAGGGGACGCGTTGGTCGCCGCGGTCCGTTCGCACCGCCCGGACGATCAGGTGACGCTCACCGTCACCCGCAACGGCAAGCCCCAGTCCATCAAGGCCACTCTCGGCTCCGACAACGGGAACCCGACCGGCTGACCGGACGTCTCACCAGTAGACCGGACTGCGCCGCCCACCGAGCGGCGCAGTCCGTTTTTTAATGCGCTGCGGCGCTCGGGTGGATTGGCTACCGTCCGGCTATGACACTTTCGCGGGAGAGGCCGCCGCTGGTTGCGGATGAGCGGACGCAGCTGGTGGGCTGGCTCGACCTGCAGCGGGCACTGGTGCGGTGGAAGCTGGAAGGACTGGCCGAAGCCGACGAGTACCGAGTCGCGCTGCCGGACTCCCCGTTGATGACACCGGCCGGGCTGGTGTCACACATGCGGTGGACCGAGCACTGCTGGTTCAACGTGCTGTTCCTGGGCGAGTCGTACGCGGACAACCCGCAGTTCCAGGAGGAGCCCGAGGACGCCGACATGCTGGTGACCGGCGTACCGCTGGCGCAGCTGCTGGACGAGTTCGAGGCGCAGTGCGCGCAGTCGAACGAGATCGTCGCCGCGCACTCGCTCGACGACGTCGGGAAGCATCCGGACTTCACGTCGGCCCAGGCGACGCTGCGGTGGATGCTGATCCACATGGTCGAGGAGACCGCGCGCCACGTCGGGCATCTCGACGCGATGCGTGAGCTGCTGGACGGCTACAAGGGGTATTACTAGAGCCTGTGGAGATTCATCGGGCGGATGATCGGTTCCGGACCGCGAGCGAGTGGCTGGAGTCGCGGCACTCGTTCTCGTTCGGGCCGCATTACGACCCGGCGAACGTCGGGTTCGGTTTCCTGCTCGCGCACAACGACGAGACAGTTGCCCCTGGCACCGGGTTCGGCACGCATCCGCACCAGGACCTGGAGATCGTCACCTGGGTACTGCGCGGCGCACTGGCTCACCGTGACTCGCAGGGGAACAGCGGCGAGGTGCACCCGGGACTCGCCCAACGGATGACCGCCGGCTCCGGCATCCAGCACTCGGAGTGGAACGACGGCCCGGATCCGGTGCACTACGTCCAGATGTGGGTCCGGCCCGATCGCCTCGACCTTCCACCGTCGTACGAGCAGACCGAGCTCGACCTCACCACCGGCGAACTCGTCCCGGTGGCGTCCGGCCTCGCCAAGCACGCGGCGTCCACCGCCATCCACCTCAACCAGCCTTCCG
This sequence comes from Kribbella soli, assembly GCF_004331345.1. GTDB lineage: Bacteria > Actinomycetota > Actinomycetes > Propionibacteriales > Kribbellaceae > Kribbella > Kribbella soli. Next base: position 1,993,558 of record NZ_SJJZ01000001.1, read on the forward strand.
CCGGTATGTCGGTGGCCCGTTTGGCCCCGGGCGGCACGATCACACTGCCCGCGGCGGCGTACCTGCATCTCTTCGTCGCGACGGGTACGGCGGCCCTCGAGGGCGCGGGCGAGCTCGGTACCGCAGACGCCGTACGGCTGAACGGCTCCGACGGCGAACGCCTCACCGCCGGCCCGGACGGCGCCGAGCTGCTGGTCTGGGAGATGTACTAGTCGGTCTGTTCGCTCATCGTCCAGACGTGGCGCAGCGACTGGCCGGCCACACCCTCCGGGTTCTCGGCGAAACCCTCGACGAACTGGCTCATGTGTTGCTGCCAGCGCTGGTCGATCGGGTCGGTCCGCAGGTACGCGACCGCGGCCTCGAAGTCGTCGGTCACCACCAGATGGAAGAGGTCACGGCCGCTGCGCCAGATCGACCAGTCGCTGATCCCGGCGGTGTTCATCGCGGTGATCAGCTCCGGCCAGACGCGAGCGTGCTCGATCTCGTAGGCCTCTTCGGTACCGGGAATCAGGCGGCTGTGCAGAGCAAGGCGGGTCACAAAGGAGCAGAATACGCCCGGCGGCGCGACTCTGGAACGCGGTTCCAGAATCCGGGTCCGCCGATTCGCGCAGCGTCTCGCTCCCGATTCATCCACCCTCTGGCGCCAACTCCCGAGCGGGTACGCGCGTCGTACTTGGGTGGGTTGAGTAGTTTCGCCCTCGTGGTGTGGTGGCCACACGCCGAAGACTGTGCCCGGTGTCCATCCGTCGTCGTGCGAGAGTTGGGATTGTGAAGCGAACCACTGCGATCGTCTGCCTGAGTAGTCTGCTGATCACCGCTGGTTGTTCTGACAGCAAGTCCGGCGGCGGCGGTAAGTCCGGGAGCGACGAGCAGCAGGCGTCCGGGGCGGTCATCAAGCAGTTCGCCGACGCCTGGGTGAAGGCCTGGGCGCCGAACGGGAAGCCGGACGCCGCCGGGGCGCTCACCGACAACCCGACGGTCTTCGCCAAGCGGCTCGACGACGTCGACAGCGCGCTGGTCGCGAGCACCGTGACGGTCACCCCGCAGGGCGAACCGAAGTGCACCGACGGCAGCTGCACCCAGGACCTGGCCGTCGAGGCGCAGTTGCGCGGCATCGGCGCGATGAAATGGACCAGTACGGCGACCGCGGCGAAGACCGGCGACGCCTGGAAGGTCAAAGCCGCGGGCGACACGATCTACCCCGGCCTCGGCGACAGCAACTACCTCAAGCGGGTCCGTGCGCTGCCGGCCCGGGCCTCGATCCTGGACCGCAACGGCGTCGCCCTGACCGCGAACCGGCCGGTCGTGATCGTCGGCGTCGCCGCGGGCACCAAGGCCACGGCAGCGACGTACGCCGCGTTCACGAAGTACCTCGACGTCGACGGCGCGAAGCTCGCCGTGCGGGCGAAGGCCGCCCCGGCCGGGCAGTTCGTGGACGCGATCACGATCCGGGCCGAGGAGTGGGAGGCACTCCGGCCGACGATGAGCAAGCTGCCCGGGGTGCTGACGATGGGCGGCACGCAGTCGCTGCCGCCGACCTCGACTTTCGCCCGGTCACTCCTCGGCACCATGAAGACGGCGACCGACGAGACGCTGAAGAACGCCGGCCCGACCGCGTCGGCGCAGGACCAGGTCGGCACGACCGGCCTGCAGTACGCGTTCCAGCAGCAGCTCGCCGGTACGCCGGGCGGCACGGTCGCGCTGCGGGACGGCAAGACCAAGCTGACGGTCAAGAACGTCTTCAGCCAGAAGGGCGTCGCCGGCAAGCCGGTGAAGACCACTCTGGACACGAACATGCAGAAGGCCGCCGAGGCCGCGCTGGCGACCAGCAAGCTGCCGGCGTCGCTGGTCGCCGTCCAGGCGTCGACCGGTCAGATCCTCGCCGCGGCGAACGGGCCGCAGGTGGCCAGCTACAACCGCGCCTTCCAGGGCCGGTACGCACCGGGCTCGACCTTCAAGATCGTCACCTCGGCGGCGCTCCTGGGGAGTGGGCTGACCGCCGCGACGCCGCTGCCGTGCACGGACACCATCAACGTGTTCGGCAAGACGTTCAAGAACTACGACGCGCTGGCGGCGTACGGCAACGGCACGATGCAGCAGGCGTTCAACCAGTCCTGCAACACCGCGTTCATCTCGCAGCACGCGCGGCTGCCGAAGGACGGGATGACGAAGGCCGCGGCGATGTTCGGGATCGGACGGGACCTGAACCTGTCGATCTCGGCGTACGGCGGCCAGGTGCCGGCGCCGAAGGACGACGTCGAAGAGGCCGCGTCGATGATCGGCCAGGGAACGGTCACCGCGAGCCCGCTGGCGATCGCGCTGGTCGCGGCGACGGTCGACCACGGTACGGCGATGAAGCCGGTGCTCGTACCGGGCAAGGACGCCGCCGGTGCGGCCGCCTCCCCGTTGCCCGCGGCAACTGTCGCGGCGCTGCGGACGTTCATGCGCACCACGGTCACCGGCGGAACCGCGAAGGTGCTCGCCGGCAACGGGGCGGTCGCTGCCAAGACAGGTACCGCCGAGGTCGTCGCGAACGGCAAGGTGACCACCAACGCCTGGATGGCCGGCTACCGCGGTGACGTGGCGTTCGCGGTCATCGTGGAAGGCGGCGAGTCCGGCTCGCACACCGCCGGCCCGCTCCTGAAGAGCTTCCTCAGCAGCTTCAAATGAGGACTTCCTGAGAGTTCGCTGAAAGCGCGCCGTGGCGGGGAAATCGTCACTTAGGGTTGCCGGATGGAGAGCTTGGTTTGCCCGAAGTGCCGCGGCGCGATGCGGACGTACGAGCGCAGTGGGATCACCGTCGACCAGTGCGGTGACTGCCGCGGGATCTTCCTCGACCGGGGCGAGCTGGAGCGGCTCGTCGACGCCGAGGCGCGGTTCAACGCCCCGCAGCAGTCGCAGCCATCGCAGCAGCAGCCTCGGTACGAGGAGAAGCGGTACGAGGAGAAGAAGCGGTACGACGACGACCGGCGCTATGACAACGACCGGCGCGACGACGACCGGCGGTACGGGAACCAGTACCCGCACAAGAAGAAAAAGAAGTCGTTCCTCGAAGATCTCTTCGACTAACGGGCTCTTCGACTAACGGGCGATGATCGTGCCCTGGGCGATCGCGCACAGGGTCGACGTACCTGCGTCGTCGAGCGTCGTGAGCTCACAGGTGCACGTCGCCTGCCGCCTGCTCGCATACGCCACCTTCGCCTCGGCCCGGAGCATCGTGCCCTGGGCCGGGCGGAGGTAACTGATCGTGAAGCCACCGGTCAGCACGTCCGGGCCGAGCGCCGTACCGCCGGCGAACGTGAGGGCGTTGTCGGCCGCGTAGCTGAGTACGCCGCCGTGCAGGAAACCGTTCTGCTGCTGGAGATCCGGCCGGATGTCGAGCTCGAGCGTCGCGCCGCCATCGCCGAACGCCGTCACCCGAGCCCCGAGCAGCGCGCTGAACGGCTGCGCGGCCAACAGCTTCTGAGCCACCTCTAACGTCAGATCCGCCACCTGCGCACGATAGCCGATCCGGCCTCCGTCGAGTCGTGGGTTTGGGCGGTCAAATGCAGCCTCGATCCACGACTCGCGGTTTCGAGGGGCAACCAACCGCCACGACTCGGCGTGCCGCCGCACAGGAGGGGATATCCGTCTCTGTGTGTTGGCGTGTGGGACAGAAGAGCGGGATATCGTCAGCCTCGTGACCACGCCGCCGGTGCTGCTGCGCCCGATCACTGACAACGAGTATCCGAGCTGGATGGAGCGCGCTGCCGCATCGTTCGCGGCCGGCGTCGGACCTGCCCGCGGGCTGACCGAGGACGAGGCGCTCGCACTCGCGTACGAGCAGACCGAGAATCTCCTGCCCGAGGGCCCGGCCACCGATCAGCAACTGATCTGGATCGCGGTCGGGGACGACGGCGCGGTCGGCAGCCTGTGGATCAGCACCAAGTCGAAGGTGCCGTTCATCTACGGCATCGAGGTCGACCATGCCCATCGCGGCAAAGGCTACGGCCGGGCGATCATGCTGGCCGCCGAGGAGGAGTGCCGTCGCCTCGGCCACACCCAGCTGGACCTGAACGTCTTCGGCGACAACACCACCGCGATCGCCCTGTACGACGCACTCGGCTACACCGTCATCTCGCAGCAGATGCGCAAGGACCTCTGAAACCGAGTGGACGACGCTTTCCGTCCCGGCATACCGTGGTCGGTGGCAGCCGCACGTCGGAAGGACCCACAGGGAGCGATGTCGACACGTCGTCGAGATAAGGGTTGATATCCGTTCAACCCCCGCGGTCGGACCGGACCGCGTAGCCGGGACGGACCACAGCGTCCGCCTGGCCGATCTCACTTGGCGTGAGCGGCCTGCGCTCTGCGCGTTTGCGCGTGGACGCTGCCCGGTCCTGACACTCTCTCGAAAGCGGTGCTTTCACGTGACGCCTGTTCACGACCTGCCGCCGGTCATCGCGGCACACGATCTGACCAAGACCTACACCTTCCACCAGCAGCGCGCCGGCCTCGGTGGCGCGATGAAGGGCCTGGTACGACGCAAGTACGAGACCCGGCTCGCTGTCGATCGCATCTCGTTCTCCATCAACCGCGGCGAGGTCGTCGGACTGCTCGGCCCGAACGGCGCCGGCAAGACGACCACGCTGAAGATGCTGTCCGGCCTGCTGTACACCACCTCCGGCGACCTGCAGGTGCTCGACCACACGCCGTCGGACCGCAAGCACGACTACCTGCGCCGGATCGCGCTCGTCATGGGTCAGAAGACCATGCTGTGGTGGGACGTGCCGGCGATGGAAAGTCTCCTGCTGCACAAGGACATGTACGGCCTGTCCACTGCGGAGTTCGACCGGAACGTCGCCGAACTCGCCGAGCTGCTCGAGGTCGAGCACCTGCTGAACGTGCAGGTCCGCAAGACCTCGCTCGGTGAACGTATGAAGCTCGAACTGATGGCCGCGCTCGTCCATGGCCCGGAAATCCTGTTCCTGGACGAGCCGACGATCGGCCTGGACGTGGTCGCGAAGGCGCGGGTCCGCTCGTTCCTCGCCGACGTCAATCGTTTGCGCGGTACGACGATCCTGATCACCAGCCACGACATGGACGACATCGAGGCGCTCTGCTCGCGGGTGATGATCATCGACCACGGCCGCCTGCAGTTCGACGGCGGTCTCGATGATCTCGTCCGTACGGCGCAACCACGCAAGCTCGTGCGCGCGACGTACGCGACACCGGTCGAGGCCGACCGGCTGACCGGGCTGGAGGGCGTGAGCGCGGTCGAGGTGACCGGACCGACGGTGAAGCTCGAGGCGGATCGGGAGCGCGCCGGATCCGTGATGGAGCAGCTGACCCGGCTCGGGCCACTGGTCGACCTCGACGTCGCGGACGCCGACATCGAGGACATCATGCGCGACCTGTTCCTGCGCCGCAGCACGCTCGGGGACGCCTCGTGAACGCATTCGTCCGCAACCTCCGCGTCGTACGGCGGATGACGGCGGCCGATATCGCGCAGCAGTCCGTGTACCGCGGCGCGTGGATCATCTTCATGCTGGCGAACATCTGCATGCCGATCATCTCGCTGCTGATCTGGCGGACGGCGCTGGCGAGCGGCGCCCAGTTGCCGGTCGACGAGCGGTACGTCACGACGTACTTCGTGCTGCTCGGGTTCGTGACGATGGCGACGTCGTCCTGGATGGCCGGGTTCCTCGCCCAGGACATCCGGATGGGGAAGCTGTCCAGCTGGATGATCCGGCCGGCGTCGTTGCTGGCCGGATTCGTCGCGAACAACCTGTCGGAGAAGTTCCTCAAGCTGTTCGCGCTCGTGCCGATGATCGGCGTCGTGTGGTGGATCTTCCGCGACTCGATGAACATCCCGGCCGGCCCGGGGCGCTGGGCGCTGTTCGCGGTCAGCATCGTGCTCGGCGCGATGCTGGTGTTCACGATCGACATCCTGATCGCGTCGTTGGCGTTCTGGATGGACGACGTGAGTGCGCTGGTGCAGGCCCGCGTGATCATCGCGAGTGTGCTGTCCGGTGCCGTCGTACCGCTGGCGCTGATGCCGGAGTGGTCGCGGGGGTTCGTCGACCACCAGCCGTTCCGGTACACGGTGTCGTTCCCGGTCGAGATCGTCGCGGGTCAGCTGACCGGGAGCGAACTCCTTGCAGGGCTGGGATTCCAGCTCGGGTACGTCGTGGTGTTCGCGGCGATCGCCCGACTTGTCTGGGCCGCGGGGATCCGCGCGTACTCGGCGGTGGGCGCATGAGCACGCTGGATCGGACCTGGTGGCACAAGCAGTGGCGGCATGCGCGGTTGTGGCGGCGGTTCTTCGCCCAGGCGGTGGTTCGGGAAACTCATTTCCGTGCGCATTTCCTGACCACGCTGCTCGTCGGGCTGGTACAGCTCGGGCTGGGGATCGTGCCGACGTTGCTGCTGTTCGGGTTCACGGCTGAAGTGCACGGCTGGTCGCGGGCGGAGGTGATCGCGCTGGTCGGTGTGTTCCAGATCGTCACCGGGCTGATGGCGACGTTCGTCGCGCCGAACCTGAACCGGATGACGACGTACCTGACCGAAGGTGAGCTGGACGGCGTCCTGCTGCGGCCGGTGTCGAGCCAGTTCTACCTGACGCTGCGGTGGATCAACGTCGCGGAGCTCACGAACGTCGCCAGCGGCATCGCCGTCCTGGTGATCGGGCTGGTGCAGGCCGATCTCAGCCCCGGACCGGGGCAGGTCGTGCAGGCCGTCGTACTCGTCGGCACTGGACTGGTACTGCTCACCGCGGTGTGGTCAGCGATGTCGTTCCTCGCGTTCTGGCTGCAGTCGGTGAACCCGATCGGGTTCGTGTTCCTGAACCTGATGGAGGCCGGGCGGTATCCGCTGGTGTTCTTCCCGGTCGCGGTGCGGACGTTCCTGACGTTCGCGTTCCCGGTGGCATTCGCGACGACGTTCCCGGTGCGGGCGCTGGCCGGCGATCTCGGCTGGGGAACCGTGGCGCTCGGGGTCGGGCTCGCGGTGGTGGCGATGCTGCTGGTCCGCTTGGTGTGGCGGCGCGGGCTCCTGACGTACTCCAGTGCATCCAGCTGATGTGGTTACCTGTGAGCTATGAGCTGGTGGCTCCTGCACGCGGACATGGATCAGTTCATCGCGGCCGTCGAGATCCGGCGGCGGCCTGAGCTTCGTGGACTGCCTGTTGTGGTGGGTGGGTCCGGCGACCCGACCCAACCACGGCAGGTGGTCGCCACCGCGTCCTACGAGGCACGGGAGTACGGCGTGCATTCCGGGATGCCGGTGCGGGCGGCGTACAAGAAGTGCCCGGACGCCGTTTTCCTCCCGACGGACCCTGCCGCGTACGACGCGGCGTCGGCCGAGGTGATGGACACGCTGCGGTCCTTCCCGGTCGTCGTCGAGGTCTGGGGCTGGGACGAGTGCTTCGTCGGCGCCGAGACCGACGACCCGGAAGGGCTGGCGGCTCAGTTGCGGGCCGCCGTCGTGGAGCGGACCGGGCTGACCTGCTGCGTCGGCATCGGCGACAACAAGACCCGCGCCAAACTCGCGACCGGGTTCGCCAAGCACGAACGCTCGCACGCCGAACCCTTCGAGGGTGCCGGCCCCGCCACCGGGATCTACCGCCTCACCGCGGCCAACTGGCGCGAGGTGATGGACCACCGCCCGGTCCGCGACCTCTGGGGCATCGGCCCCCGGATGGAACGCAACCTCAACGAGCTCGCCGTCACCACCGTCGCCGAACTGGCCGCCGCCGACCTGGACGTGCTGAAGAAACGCTTCGGCCCGAAAATGGGCACCTGGTACGCCGCCTTGGGCCGCGGCCTCGGCGACACCGAGGTCACCGACGTACCCCGCGAACCCGTCTCCCGCAGCCACGAGGAAACCTTCCCCGAGGACCTCGCCGACCGCGCGGGCGTAGAACGCGAACTCCGCCGCATCGCCCTCGAGGTCACCCGCGAGGTCGTGGCCGAGGGCCGCACCATCCAACGCGTCTCGGTGAAGGTCCGCTTCATCAACTTCTACACCCCCATCAAAAGCCGCAAACTCAAGTCCCCCACCCAGGACCCCGAGGTCATCGCCACCACAGCCCTGGCCATCCTCGAAAAGTTCGACCTCAACCGCCCCATCCGCCTCCTCGGCGTCCGCGTCGAATTCGTCCCAATCAACGTCTGACCGACCCGCTATATAACTTTATTCGGAGAAGGTTATGTAAGGCTCTTGCGATGAATGTGGGGCTGGGTTGCGCTGATCCGGCGCGCCCCCTTCGACCGAGGTACCGCGGTCACCCACGTTTCCTCGAGTCGTGGATTTCGGCAGCCAAACGCAGCCGCGATCCACGACTCGACGTTCCAGCGGCCAACCAAACGCCACGACCCGACGCGATCCGCCTGTCGCGCCCACTCGTCACGTCGCGGGCGTTCTGCACACCGCAGTCCATCAGCGCCATTCAAGAGCCGGTGGGAAGCTCACCAGCCGGGGCGGCGGCGGGGTGACGGCGAGGAGTTGTTGGGGTGTGGGGACAGGCGCTGGTGACTGGGAACAGGTAATACCAGGTGCCGACCCACCACGCGAGGTGATCACCGTGCTGGACGAGTTCGCAACCCGCTCCGGCCGCCGCGGCTAGTCCCGTCGCTCAGCGGAGTTGGGCCAGAACCTTCGCCAGGGCGGCGTAGCTTTCATGGACGGCTTCGGGGTTGTTCAGGCGGTGGCGTTCGAGGCGGATTGCGGCTAGGTGGCGAGCCTCGTAGATGCGGGCTCGGTGGGCTGCGGCAGGTGAGAGGTCGAGAGCGCCGTACGACTCCCAGAATGACTCCCGTTCGTCGTGCTTTGCCTGGGCCATGCGGATGGTCCAGTCTGCGGCGGGGTCGCCGAATTCGGTGCGGTCGAAGTCGAGTACGCCGGAGATCACTGGTTCGGGGGCGTTCGCGTCGAGGAGGCAGTTGACCGTCCAGAGGTCGCCCGTCAGCAGCCGCGGCTCGCGTATCTCGTCCAGCGACGCGCGGCCCTTTGCAGCCAACTCGGCGGCCGTTCGCACGTCGGTGCCGTCGAAACCCGCTTGCTCCAGGTCGTCGGCGATCTGCGTGAACGATGCGATCACGACCTCACTCCAGGACGCATACGGCGGTCCGTCGACGCGGCCGAAGTGCGGTCCGCGTACGTCGTGCACGGTCCGGGTGATCGCGCCGATCTGGCGGAAGAACGTCGTACGGCCGGACCGTGGATACCGGCCGAGGTGCTCCGGTGCCGGGACGCCGGGCAGACAGGTCTGAATCATCCAATCCCGGTCGACGATTTCGTGACACCAGTCCACGGCCAACACCTGCGGCATCAGAGGCGCAATCGCTGCCAGCCAAGGAACGCTTGCATACTCGTTCCGCATCAAGTGCAGCTCGGACCCGAACTGCGCTTCCTCCTGCGGCGCCGCCCGCAGGATCACCGCATCGTCCCTCCCGGCCACCTCCACCCGGTAGACGCTGTTATAGCCGCCGAGCCCCAGCTCAACAGCCCGCACCACGTCAGAACCGAACGCCCGCCAGCAGATCGCCTCGATCTGCGTGGCGGTCAGGCCCCGCTGAAACGCATCCGGCCCACACTCGACCGCCCGAAGCTCCACCTGTCCGCCGATTCAGGTCAGGCGGTAGGTGCGGGTGGCCGTGGTGTTGAAGACGGCCTGCTGGTCGGATGCGGACAGTGTGGAGGTGAGGGTTTCCGCGGTGGCAACGACGTCGGCGTACGACGCGGCGAGGAGGCAGACCGGCCAGTCCGAGCCGAACATGACTCTGTCAGGGCCGAACGCTTCCAGGACGACGTCGGCGTACGGCTGGAGATCGGTGGGTTTCCAAGCGACCCAGTCGGCCTCGGTGACCATGCCGGAGAGTTTGCAGGTGACGTTGGGGAGGGCGGCCAGCTCGCGGAGTTCGGTGGCCCACGGGTCCAACGGCTCGCCGATCACGGGCTTGGAGATGTGGTCGACGACGAATGTGAGCTGCGGGAGGTTGCGGACGGTCTGGATCGCGGCGGGGAGGTGCGGCGTTTTCGTCAGGAGGTCGTACGCGAGGCCGGCCTCGGCAACGGCGGCAAGACCGCGCTGTACGTCGGGACGCAGCAGCCAGTCGTCATCAGGCTCGTCGTGGACCTGGTGGCGGATCGCCTTCAGGTACGAGCCGTCCGGACGGGCCTGGAGCGACGCCAGCGTGTCAGCCACGTCGGCAGCGGTCAGGTCGACCCAACCAACCACGCCCACCACCAGATCGTTGCCAGCGGCAATCTCCAGGAATTCGACTGTTTCCGCAACCAGGCCGACGGTTTGCACGAGCACGGTCGCACTCACGTCGGCGGCCGACGCGAGCGGCGCCAGGTCGGCGATCGAGAAGTTGCGCCGGATCGGATCCAGCTCCGGCCCGACCATCCACGACTGCTCGCGGACGGTCAGATCCCAGACATGGTGGTGAGCGTCGACTCTGCTCATGCTGGTGTGGTCCCTTCGCTCAGGCAACGCGCCGATCGTCGATGGCATCAGCATTCCAGTCGATCCCCAGACCGGGTACGTCGGGCGCGACCGCGTGCCCGTCGACGACGGTCATCTCGGACCGGGTGATCGCCCGCAGCTGTGGGATGTGCTCGACGTACCGCCCATTGGGTACGGCGGCCGTGAGGCTGACATGCAGCTCCATCAGGAAATGCGGGCACACCTCGAGGTTGAACGTCTCGGCCAGATGCGCCACCTTCAGCCACGGCGTGATCCCGCCGACGCGCGCCACATCCACCTGGACGATCCCGGCCCCGCCTGCGGCGACGTACTCCCGGAACTGCGAGACGGAGTACAGCGACTCCCCCACGGCGATCGGGATCGACGTGGACGCCGCCAGGTGCACGTGCCCCGTCAGATCGTCGGCCGGCAACGGCTCCTCGAACCAGGACAGGTCCACCGCCTCGAACGCGGCAGCACGCCGGCGAGCCTCGGGGTACGTCATCGACTGGTTGGCGTCGACCATGATGTCCAGCCCGGGCCCGACCGCGTCCCGAACCGCCCGCAGCCGCTCCACGTCCTCGTGCACGCGCGGCTTCCCGACCTTGAGCTTCACACCGGGCCAGCCGGCCTTCTGTGACGCCAGTGCGCCGGCGACCAGCTCATCCGTTGACAGGTGCAACCAGCCGCCCTCGGTGTCGTACAACGGCACCCGCTGCCGGTAGCCACCGGCCAGCCGCCACAGCGGCTCACTGGAGCGCAGGCACCGCAGATCCCACAGAGCGGTGTCAACCGACGCCAGAGCGAGTGAAGTGATCGCACCAACAGTCGTGGCATGCGTGGACCAGAACAGGTCGGACCAGATTGCCTCCACGTTGCGGGCGTCCACACCGACGAGCCGCGGCAGCAGGTGGTCCCGCAGCAATGCGAGCACGGCTGTGCCACCGGTGCCGATCGTGTACGAGTACCCGAGCCCGGTCAGCCCGTCGGATGTCGACAAGGAGACGAAGATCGTCTCCTGCTTCAGGAAGGCCTGGACGGCGTCGGTGCGGACCGTCTCGACCTCCAGGTCGACCAGGTACGCCTCGGCCCGGACAATCGCAGAGCTCACCGATTTCCTCCAAGATCCTATAGGATATTGCGTACCTGATGCTCCCGCTTCACACTGGACCCGTCAAGACGGACTGCGAGTCGGGCAGAATGAGCCCGGCATTGGAGTAACACAGCGTGGCGGAGCACAGTGCGGGAGGAGCGGGCGACAGTGACGGATGCGCACGTGGGCCTGGCGGGGCAGCTCGCCCGCCTGCCGCAGCGACAGGTGCTGAGTGACGACGTCTACGAGACGGTCAAGGGCCTGATCATGGACAGCGTGGTGGAGCCGGGCACCCGGTTGAACATCGATGCACTGACCCGTGAGCTGGGCATTTCACAGACCCCGATCCGGGAGTCGCTGGCCCGGCTGGAGTCCGACGGCCTGGTGATCAAGGAGCCGCTGCGCGGGTACCGGGTGTCGTCCCGGCTGACCCGCGACGAGTTCGACGACCTGTTCGAGTACCGCCTGCACATCGAGCCGTGGGCGGCCGGGCGCGCCGCCGAGCGGTCGGGCGCCGACGACCTGGCCCGGCTCAAGGCGGAGATGCTCAGCTACACCGACGTACCGGACCGTCCGTCGTACGAGAGCTACCGGGCGATGGCCGCGCACGACCAGCGGTTCCACGACCTGGTTCTGGAGCTGGCCGGCAACGAGACCGCGCGGCTGTCCTTCCAGCGGACACACTGCCACCTGCACCTGTTCCGGCTGTACTACGGTGGCGGCATCGCGACGAAGGCGTTGCGAGAGCACAAGGCAGTGGTGACCGCCGTCCGTAAGGGCGACCCGGAGGAGGCGGCCGCGGCGATGCGGTCGCACATCGAAGCCTCCCGCGCCCGGCTGCGGCCCATCTTCGACAAGAGCGATCCGTCCTAGGGAGATATCTGTGGAACTGCTGCGCCTCGGCGCGGTCGGCGAGGAGCGCCCGTACGTGCGCGCCGCCGACGGCACCGTTCACGACCTGAGCCCGCTCACCGGAGACATCGACGGCGCCTTCCTCGCCGCCGACGGCATCGCCCGGACCCGCGCCGCGCTCGAGGCCGGCGAGCTGCCGGTCGCCGACACCGAGGGCCTGCGGGTCGGCGCACCGATCGCACGTCCGAGCGCCGTGGTCTGCATCGGCCAGAACTACGCGGCGCACGCCGCCGAGTCGGGCGCCGAGCCGCCGAAGCAGCCGATCGTCTTCTTCAAGCACCCGAACACCGTCGTCGGCGCGTACGACGAGGTGCTGGTGCCGCGCGGCTCCACGAAGACCGACTGGGAGGTCGAGCTCGCGGTCGTCATCGGCAAGGAGGCACGGTACGTCGAGACCGACGAGGACGCGCTCGCGTGCATCGCCGGGTACGCCGTCTCGAACGACGTGTCCGAGCGGGCGTTCCAGATCGAGGTCTCCGGCGGCCAGTGGTCGAAGGGGAAGTGCTGCGAGACGTTCAACCCGCTCGGGCCTTCCTTGGTTCCGGCTGATGAGGTCTCCGACGTGCAGAACCTGCAGCTGAAGTCGTTCGTGAACGGCGAGCCGCGGCAGGACTCCAACACGCGGGACATGATCTTCTCGGTGGCGGCGCTCATCCGCGACCTCTCGCAGTACATGGTGCTGAGCCCCGGCGACATCGTGAACACCGGCACGCCGGAGGGTGTCGCGCTGTCCGGCCGGTTCCCGTACCTGTCGCCCGGCGACACGATGGAACTCGAGATCGAGGGCCTCGGCCGCCAGAAACAGTCCCTCGGCAAAGCCTGAAACTGTCCCCGGCCGGCTCTAGGGTCGGCCGGGTGACCGACTTCCTCGCCGATATCAGCAGCTCGTACGACAACGTCGCAATGTCGTACGCCGAACTCGTCGCGACCGGCGCCGACTGGGAAGACACGGCCTTCGACCTCCTCGCCGAGCTCCTTCCGAGCCACTCCAGGAACGTGCTGGATGTCGGGTGTGGTCCGGGCCGGACGACCGGTCTGCTGGCCGAGCGTGGGCTGCAGGTCGTCGGGATCGACCTCTCGCCCGGGATGATCGAGGTCGCCCGCCGCGACCACCCGGAGCTCAACTTTCGCGTCGGCTCCATGACCGCGCTCGACGCACCGGACGACTCGGTCGCCGGCGTCGTGTCGTGGTGGTCGATCATCCACCTCCCCCGCGACGTCGTCCCGCAGGCGTTCGCCGAGTTCCACCGTGTGCTCGCTCCGGGCGGCGTCCTGCTGATGGGATTCCATGTCGGCGAGGAATCGACGCACAAGACGTCCGGCTACGGCGGCCATCCGATGAACATCTACGTCCACCGCTGGACCGCCCGCGCCCTCACCGAGATCGCAGTCGCGGCGGGCTTCACGCCGTACCTTGACTCCGAAATCCCCGACGACCGGGTGCTGTTCCGCAAGTAACCTCTGCGCATGACTTCTCGCGTGCGTACGGTGACGTTCGATGCCCACAACCCTTACGAGATCGCCGGCTTCTGGCTGCAGGTCCTGAAGGCCGAGCGCCCTGACGACGACCACCCCGGCGACCCGTACGCCGCGGTCCCGACCGACGGCCTCACCGTCCTCTTCGAACAGAACAACGACGAGAAGGTCGTCAAGAACCGCGGCCACCTGGACCTCGAACCCGACGGCCCCCGCGACGAGGAAGTCGCCTGGCTCCTCACCCTCGGCGCGACCATCGCCCACGACCACCGCAACCCCGACGGCACCGGCTGGGTTGTCATGCACGACCCGGAAGGCAACGAATTCTGCGTCCTCCGCAGCGCCGCGGAACGCGCCGCCACCAGCTGAACGCTGACCCCGGGTGGTGTCAGGATCTGGCAGGCTCGAGGCTCACGCCTCGATCGGTGGGGTTTCGCCGGAGAGGGTGAGGCGCCATTCGTTGTCCCAGGCGTGGACGGTGACCTGGAAGCCGTCGCGTTCGGCGGTGGCTCGGTGGTGGCCGTTCTCGACCGGCGCGACGGCGGTTTGCCAGCCGCGGGCGGTCAGGGCTGCGACCGCGGCGGCGAGTTCGCCGGCCGGGTCGGTGACGGACGGGTCGCCGTTCTCGACGGTGATCGAGCAGATCGTGTCCGGACCGCTGCCGTCGGACAGTACTCCGGGGTTCACCGGGCCCACGTCGTGCGTGACCACGCCTTCGTAGCCGGGTACGGCGCCTGCCGCCGCAGCGAGGAGTTCCGCGCGGAGGAAGTCGCGAGCCTCGGTCAACGTCATCGTTCGGGTCCTTCCTGTGTGCGGGAGCGCCGGGTGCTGTCCAGGACGGTCTTCCTCGAAGGCGTCGAGGCGACCGTGCGCAGCCTCGCGAGCCCGTCGAACACTTTGGAGATCGGTACCGCCGCTTTCGACTGCCCGAGCGTACGCAACGGCCCTGCCCAGGACGTGCCCAGCAACCGACTCTCCTCGGCGGGCGTCGTGCGGGCCGCCAGCGTCACCGCGTCCAGGTCGCCGCGCACGATCCGGCCGACGTTGGTCATCGACTCGCTGTTCTTGTTGAAGTAGCCCATGTGCCCGGTGATCTGGATCTGGGAGTTGTCGGTCTCGATCCGCACGACGTCCGGAAAGGTCGCCGGATCCGGCCCGTGCTGTTCGGCGTACGACACGTAGTCCCCGCGCGATCGCGCCACCGCGAAGAGCTCGGTGCCAGGCGGAGTCATCTGCGCACCAGAGGTGATGCTCGGGTCGACGCCGGGACTGCCGGTCAACAGGTACCGGTGGGCGCGAGCACCCTCGAGCATCGCCCGGGAGACGGCCTGGGCGCCGTAGCTGTTCCCGATCAGTGTGACCTTGGCGCCCGGCGCCTTGACCACCGCGATCCCTTCCAGGGAACGGCACAGCAACGGCGCCGCCTCGCGGGCGCTCTTGGTCGACCTTCCCTCGGTCAGCCCCAGCGGCGCGTGATACCCGAGCCACACCACCGTCGCCGTACCCGGACCAGCTTCCTCGCCGATCTCCTTCGCCCGCACCGACTGAGAACGCACGCGCTCGAGGTCGTTGTTCATCCCCGGAACCAGTACGGCGATGTTGCGCGCCGTCCGCAGATCGCCTTGAACCTCGATCATCCGCCCCTGCCCCTCGGTCTCGACGAGCAGGAACTGCCGAGGTACGTCGACCTCGACACGTTTCCCGTCGGCGTCGACGTCGAGGCGCTTACGGGCCGGCTCGAGCATCTCGTTGAGCGTCAGTAGCCGCCGGCGCTGCGCGAGGGTCGCATCCCGGCTCTCGACCAACGCGTGCAGTCGCTGCTGCGCGGACTCCAGGATCAGGCGATTGGCGCGGTACCGCAGCTCGGGCGGTGCACCCTCCAACGGTCCGACCTGCTCAGGGCGGCTCTCCGCCAGGGCTGTCGCCACCTCGCTGGGCAGCGCTGTGAAGAAGGCGTCCACCTCGCCGACCGCGCGGTCGTGCGGCAGGTCCCGCACGCGCAGGATCAGCGCATCGAGATCCTCGGACATCCCTCACCTCACGAGACACTGGGACAAACGCTTGCCAGTGCATCGTAGGTGACGGTGCGAATCCTCCTACAGATCGTCGACGTACGGCGTCTGGCCGGTGAGGGTCAGGCGCCAGTCGGTGGTTTGGGCCGTGACGGTGAGGTCGTAGCCCTGACGGCGGGCGGTCAGTTCGTGACGGCCTTCGGCGGGCTCGGAGATGGTGACCTTCCAGCCGCGGGACTCGAGGGTTTCGGCGGCGAAGCCGATCTGCGCCTCGGGGTCGGGCGTGGTGGTGGGGTCGCCGGTCTCGACGGTGATCGTGCACACCGACTCCGGGCCGCTCTCGTCAGACAGCGCGCCCTGGCCGACAGGGCCGACGTCCTGGGTCACCGTCGGTGTCTGGCCGGGCACGACAGTCGCCGCCACCGCGAGGAGTTCCGAGCGGAGGTAATTGCGGGCTTCGGTCAAGGTCACGCTTCCGTGATACACCGTGCAGCCAAGGCTCGCGAGGACACGCCGCGTTTCGGTCTCAAGAAACGACCGGAGTCTCGCCGGTGAACGTTATCCGCCAGTCCGCGGACCAGGCGTGGACGGCGATGTCGAAGCCGTCGCGGGTGGCGGCAACCCGATAATGACCGCTCTCCGGAGGTAGGACGTCCGCGGTCCAGCCCCGGGCGCGCAACGCCGCGGCTGCGGCGTCGACGGCAGCCGCCGGGTCCGGCGCCTTCGGGTTGCCGGTCTCGATGGTGACTCTGGAGACGGTGGCCGTCCCGCGTCCGTCGAACAGTACGCCGGGATTCACCGGCCCCGGGTCGTGCGTCACGACCGGCCGCTGATCAGGTACGACGGCCTCCGCCACCGCCAGCAACTCGCTCCGCAGGAACTCACGCTCGCCTGTCATCGCTGCCGCCCTTCCGAGCCCCGTCCGGCACCGTTCGTCGGCCGCCCCGCAGCAGTCTGTCCGGCGGCGGCTCCGGCCGATTCCTTCGACGGTTTGGTGAGGGCTCCAACACCGTCGTACACCTTGGACGCCGCCCCGGCGACAGCGTTCAGTGCGCCACCCCACGACGTACCGAGGAAGAGCTTGGTCTCGGCGGATCGGCTCGTGTTCGTGGTCGTGATGTGCATCAGGTCGCCCCGGACCACGCGCCCGATGTTGCGCAGCGACTCACTGTTCGGCCGGTAGTACTCGTTGTGCCAGTGCACCGACACCGGGTCGTCGTCGACCCGCGGATCGCTGGTCGCCATCCGGACCGCGTCCGAGAAGTTCGCCGGATCCGGTCCGTGCCACTCGGTGTACGAGACGTAGTCTCCCGGGGCGCGCTCCGTGTACAGCCGGGTCGGCGGCTGCACGAAGTCGGCGGCCTCGTCGACGTACTTCGCGATTCCCGGCGAGCCCGTCATCACCAGCCGCTTCGGCCGGGCGCCCGCCATCACCGCCTGGGCGGCCACCTCGGTGCCGTACGAATGCGCGACCAGCGTGACGTCCGCGTCGTCGGCCTTCAGTTCGTCGACCTCGTTCATGAACTCCGCGAGCCGCGGCCCGGCCTCGATCGCCGCGTCCTTGCTCGCGGCCTGCACCAGGCCCTGCGGCGAGTCGTAGTCGAGCCACACCACGACCGCCGTACCCGGGCCGGCCTCCTGCTTGATCAGGTCGCCGCGGTCCGACTGCCCGCGGAACGTGTCCAGGCTGTTGCCCATCCCGGGAACCAGCACCGCGATGTTCTTCGCCGCCTGGAGATCACCGAGGACCTCGACCGCACGGCCCTGTCCCTCGGGGTCGACCAGGTAGAACTGCCGAGGCCGCTCGACCTCGATGACGTTGCCTTCGGCATCCACGTCGGTGACGGTGACCGGGGTGAGCAGTTCCTTGACGGTGTCCAGCCGCTTGAGCTGGTCATCACTCGCGGTGCCGGCGTCGGCCGCGGCCTGCAGCCGGTCGCGGGCCGCGACGAGCACGGCATGGTTGGCGCGGAACCGTTCGGCAAGCTGGTCGGACTCAGTCATCGTGACTCCCCGTGACAGCCGGTCACCTGGGCGTGCAACCGGGCCAATCGCAGTTTGTCAGGCCTAAGGGGTGAAGGCCAGTGACCAGTTGCCGGAGTGGTACGAGAGGTTGACCGTGGCCAGCGGGCGTACGTCGACGTGCCGCAGCGACTCCGCCGGCGCGTCGACGACGTACAGGACGATCGCGCGGACGATCGCCGGATGGACGACCGCCAGTGCGGAGCCGTGCTCCCGCGCCGCCAGATCGCCCAGCCAGTCGGCGACCCTGGCGAGCACGTCGTTCTCGGTCTCGCCGCCCGGCGTGGCAGTGTGCGGGCGCTCGAGCCACGCCGCCACCCGCGACGGCTCGGACGCGAGCAGTTCCTCCAGCCCGCGCCCGGTCCACTCGCCGTACTCACGGTCCCGCAGCGCCGGCTCCACCACCGGGTCGAGCCCGAGTACGGCGGCCGTGCGTACGGCGGCCTGCTCCGGGCCGGCGTACACAGCATGGGCGGACAGCTTCAGCTCACTGGCCGCCTCGACGCTCGCCGGATCCGGCTCGGTGTCACCACCGAGCACGAGTCCGCGCAACGCGGGCGTCAGGGCATGCGCGACCAGGGTCAGAGCCTGGGGTGGTGCGGTCAAGCGGCAGCCACCTTCGATCGGATCGGCCGGCGGTCCACCGCGACCGCATACCCGAATCCGAGCAGGAGCCACAGCGTCGCCTGCGTACCGAGCGAGGCGAACCGGAACTGCCACAGCAGCGTAGCGGGGAACGTCTCCGGAACCTCGTTGATCCGCGGCAGAATCAGGTACGCCGCCACCACGGTGACGACCAGCCCGACGACACCGCCCGCGAGCCGGGCGACCTCGCCGTACCGCGCGGCCCACCGGGACAGCGCGACACCGGCCCAGACCGCGAGCAGGCCGATCACCAGCGTCAGGAGATAGGTGACCGTACGGCGGGTGATCGTGTCCGGATCACCGACCGCAGGCGGGTTCGGCGGGTACTTGAGGAACGGGACCAGCACGATGCCGACGAAGCCCGCCGCGGCGAGTCCGAGCGCGGCGTACGCGTCGTTCCCGGTCCGGAGCTTGCGGCGGAGCAGCGTGAACGCGACGGCGAACAGTCCGCCGAGCGCAACGCCGTACAGGCTGGTCGCGAGGAACAAACCGGCCCGCTGGCCGTCACGGCTGACGAGCGGCTCTTCCTCTTCGGCGGCAGGCTCAGTGCTGTCGCCATGGTCATGGGTGTGCGCGTGACTGCCGGCCTCTTCGATCGCGATCGCCGCGTCGACACGCGGCTCGCCCAGCACATAGGCGAACGTTCCGGCCAACAGGCCGGCGAAGAGTCCGACGATCAATCCGCGCACCAGGAGCGATCCGAAGGTGCGCATCGTCTAGTGGCAGGGCACGCCGAGCAGATGGCGACCGTCGTGCATCAACTCGTGCAGGTACATCCCGGACCGGGACACCGCACCCTGGTCGAACCCGACCAGATACGCGAGCAGGAGCATCACACCGACGCTGAGCAGCGCGACAGCGAGAAGCTTGGGCGAGAGAGCCGGTACGGCGACCGACTGGGCAGGAGCTGCCATCTGAACTGAACCTCCTGGGGAAATGCGCGTTCCCTTAGAAAGGCTGCGAGTGCCCGAGCGTCCTGACTTACGAGCCGAAACTCGATCACAGTGGCGCGGCCGCGCCGGCTTCTCACCGGCTTCCCTCATGGCACCGCAGGTTGACCCTCGAACCGTAGGGGCCCGCCCACCCCCCGGTCAACGCACCACGGCGCGCCGGTGACCTATCCCACCTAACGCCGCGGGGCGCGGAATGCCGGGCGCCGAGCTGCTGCTCGCCCCTATCCTGGGGAGATGCCGTCCGCTCATCATTTGTTTGCGTTCGCTGTTACCGCGTTCATCATCATCGTTGTGCCTGGGCCGAGCGTGTTGTTCATTGTGGGGCGGGCGCTTGCGGTGGGGCGGCGGGAAGCCGTGTTGACGATGGTGGGGAACACGCTTGGCGCGGCGGTCTTGCTGGGTGGGATCTCGCTCGGGCTCGGGACGTTGATCGCCGCGAGTGCGGTGGCGCTGACCGTGGTGAAGCTCGTGGGAGCGGCGTACCTGATCTATCTCGGCGTGCAGGCGTTTCGCTCGCGGAAGTCGCTGGTCGAGGCGATGCGCGGTACGGCGAAGCCGAGCACTACCCGGCGGACCATCCGGCAGGGGTTCCTGGTCGGAGTGACGAATGCGAAGACGGCGGTGTTCTTCGCTGCCGTGCTGCCGCAGTTCGTCGACAAGGGGGCCAGTGCGCCGGCGTGGGCGCAGATTCTGGTGCTCGGGCTGATCTTCATCCTGATCGCGCTCTGCTCGGACAGCGTCTGGGCGTTCGTCGCCGGTACGGCGCGCGAGTGGTTCGCCCGCTCACCGCGCCGGCTCGAGCTGGTCGGAGGCACCGGCGGCCTGATGATCATCGGCCTCGGCGCGAGCATCGCGGTCACCGGCTCCAAGGAGTAGGCACGTGTGTGGGCGAACCGCGCTCATGTGCGGGCACAGTTCCTCCGAAACTGCATCTCGACAGTACGTATACGTCTGGTACGCGCCATCCGCGCGCCGGGCGGCGGACCGGATCCCGGACAGTGGACATATACGTACTGTCGACCTGCACAAGTCCGCGCCGTAGATCCTTAGGCGGTGGCGGTACGGCGGCCTGCTGGGACGCCGAGGAGTGCTAGTAGGGCCGGGAGGCCGAAGGCGATGAGGTAGGCCAGTACTGCGGAATGCGGTTCCATTGCTGCGAACAACGATCCGCCGATCGCGAGGATCGTTGCGGTTGACAACGAGTCGCTGAGCTGCAGGGCGGAGCTGTTGGCGCCCTGCTCGTCACGTTCGGAGTACTCCAGGACCAGCACCGACAGGGTCGGGAACACGGTCCCCATGCCCAGACCGGTCAGGCTCCAGCCGAGGATGCCGACCAGCACCGGGACGTCCGGGTTGAGCGTCAGCGCCGCAGTGACGATGCCGACCAGGATCGCGAGCATGCCGGCCTGCAGGAAGACCGCGTGGGAGAACGGCTGGTTCGGCCGGCCGCGGTACCAGGACGCGGCGGACCAGCTCAGTGCGCTGACCGTCAGTACGAGACCGGCGAACGCCGGCGACAGGCCACGTTCCCGCGTGAGCATCAACGGCAGGAACACCTCCGCGCCGAACCCGGACGCCGCCACCAACCCGCGCAGCGCGATCACCGACGGCAGCCCGCGCCCGAACGCGAACGTCCCGGACGGCAACAGCCGCGGTGCGAACGCGATCACCCCGGCCAGACCGACCACGAGCAGCACAATCTGTACGGCGCCACGCTGCTGCCCGCCGTAGTGCAGCAGTCCGACACCGACCGCGGCCGCGACTGCCCACAGCGCCCGCTTGTCCCACAGCTTCCCCGGGCGTACGTCGTACGCGCTCCCGCGGGCCAGTCCGGGACGCATCACCAGCGCTGCCGGGATTGCGATCACCGGTACGGCGAGGAAGACGATCCGCCAGTTCGTGTGCTCGACGATCAGGCCGGCGATCGCGGGACCGACGAGGGACGGTACGACCCAGCCGGTCGCGAACGCGGCGAAGATCCGCGGACGGAGGCGGGCCGGGTACAGCTGACCCACGACGACGTACAGCGCGACCGTGAGCAGGCCGGAGCCGAAGCCTTGGATGATCCGGCCCGCGACGAGGATCTCCATCGACGGCGCCAGGCCCGCGATCAACAGCCCGGCCAGGAACCACGCCGTACCGTGCCAGAGCGGACGGGTCGGGCCCTTCAGGTCGCTCCAGGTGCCGGAGACAACCATCGCGACCACACCGGAGGCGAGCGGGCCGCCGAACGCGAGCGCGTACAGGTTGAGGCCGTCGAGCGCCTGCGCAACGGTCGGCATCGCGGTCGCGACCGCCAGCGACTCGAACGCGACGAGGGTGATCAGCGCGACCATCCCGACGGTCAGTGCGCGGTACTGCGGTGAAAGGACGCCGCCTGTCTCAACGGTCGGCTCGGCAACGGTGGTCATGCCGACGACCATCGTTGCTCAAGTGCACTTTAAGTCAACTAGAGAACCGCAGCGAGAACGAGCGCCAGGATCGGCGGCACTGCTTGGGTGGCGGCGGCGCGGACCATGCGACGGTCGGAGGCGACGAGCACGATCCCCGCGCCGGCCATGCACGCGCAGGCGAAAAGCGCGATGGTGTGGCCCTTGTCGCCACCCCAGATCAGCCCGCCGAGCGCACCGATCGCCAGGAACAGGTTGTAGAAGCCCTGGTTGAACGCCCACGGCCGAGCAGTCTCGACCTCGGTGTCCTTCACCAGGAACCGCCGGTAGGTGCTGGGCTTCCGGAACAGCACGCTTTCCATGGCGAACACGACCACATGGAACACACCCGCGACACCAACGAAGATCTGCGCGATCACGCTCATGCCCGGAAGGTACCGCTACGCCCGCCAATCCGTGGCGAAGGCGCGCGCTGGGTTGTTCCGGAACACCGCGTCGGCGATGTCCGCACCGAAGTACCGCGTGATCCGCGGCCTGAGGTGCGTCAGCAGGTACGGCATCCCCGGGCCCTCTCCGGTCGCGGCCCGGGCGCGCGCCGTCGTGGTGTCGCCGCCGAGGAGCAGGCGGTCCGCGTACCCCGCGTCGATCAGCGCCGCGAGGCAATCGGTCAGCCGCGGATCGGTCGCGTTGTTGGCCCTCGACGGCCCGTCGAACGCCAACCATGCACCCCGCTGCGCCAGCTCGAGATGCACGCGATGATCGGGAAACCGGTTCAGATGCCCGAGAATCACGGCGGCCGGGTGTACGGTGAGCTCGTCGACGAGCAGATCGAGTACGGCGTCCGCGGCGGAACCGAGCTCGTGATGGATGGCGATCGGCGCGTTGGTCGCGTGATGAGCCTCGGCCGCTGCCCGCATCACGAGCTCGGCATGTACGTCGAGCACATGGAACCCGCCGGCCACCTTGATCAGCCCGGCGCGGACCTGGGTGTCACCGATGCCGGCCGTCAGCTCGCGGACGAAGATCTCGGCCAGCTGGTCCTGCACCTTGTCGACGTACCCGTCCGGGTAGTGCTCGCGCCGGTGCATACCGGTCGCGGCGACGATCGAAACGCCTGTGCTGGTGGAGATTCCGGGCAGGAGACCGGCTTGCCGGTTCAGTCCGTGCGGGGTCCATTGCACGATCGCCTGGCCGCCTGCTTCCGCAAACGCCCGTACCTCGGCGACCGCGGCGGCCTCGTCGTCCAGCTCCTGCCCCGGCAGCACAGCCGAGCGGAAGAACAGGTGGTCGTGCGCGTCGGTCACGCCGAGCGCTTCCGGCACGAGGTCGTCCAGGACCGTACGGATCCGCATCAGAGCCTCTCTGTCAGGTCACGGCACCAGCAAAGATACCGTCGGGTCAACCGCGGAGGGCGGTCAGTACGGCGAGGACCCGGCGGTTCACGTCGGCCGAGGGTTCCAGTTGGAGCTTGCGAAAGAGGTTTGCGCAGGTTGCCTCGACGGTGCGCTCGCTGATGTGGAGCTCTCCGGCGATGGACGAGTTGGATCGTCCCTCCGCCATCAGCGCCAGGATGTCTCGCTCCCGACTCGTGAGCTGGGTCAGGGGCGAGTCCGGACGCCTTCGCTGCATCAGCCGCGACACGATGGTCGGGTCGAGGACGCATTCGCCGTCGGCGACCCGCCGGAGTGCATCCACGAGTACGGCGATATCGGACACCCGCTCCTTGAGCAGATAGCCGACGCCACCGGGTTGATCCGCGAGAAGCCGGGATGCGTACCGGCTCTCGACGTACTGGCTCAGCACGACCACCGCCGTATCCGGGTAACGCTCGCGGATCCGACGAGCAGCCACCAGCCCTTCGTCGGTGTGGGTCGGCGGCATCCGGATGTCCACGATCGCGGCATCCGGCGTACCGAGTGCGACCAGGCGGAGCAGTTCGTCGGCATCAGCGGCCTCACCGATGACGTCGATGCCGGCGTCACCGAGCAGCCGTGCGAGGCCCGAGCGGATCAGCATGACATCGTCCGCGATCACGACTCGCATGGGATCACCGCCGTCACGACGTAGGCACCGGCCTCGGGATCAGACCAGGTGACCGCTCCCCCGACCGCACCGACCCGATCGCCGACCGCCGTGAGATCCGGTGTCCGGATGGTCGCGGACTCCGTCTCCACACTCACGGTCAGCGACTCCGCGACCTGGCGGACCTCGATCCGGCACCGTGTGGCAACAGACGGCTGTACGACGCTACCGACTGCGGCAGCGACGGTCGCATAGGCAGCCATCGCCACCTCCGTTGTCAGCGCGTCAGTGACCTGCATCGTGAGCTCCGCCGGTACGTCGGATGCCGCCACGAGCTCGACCAGAGCCTGCTCGAGACCCTCGTCGGCGAGCACGCTCGGAAACACCCCGTGCGCCAGCCGACGCAACTCGCTGAGAGCGTCGCCGACCTTGTTCTCCACCCTCTCGATCGTGATGCGCGTGTCGTGGTCGGCATCGGCGCGGGCAATGCGCAACTGGAGACCTACGCCGACCAGCCGTTGCTGCGCGCCGTCGTGCAGGTCGCGCTCGATCCGCCGGCGTTCGCCGTCCGATGCCGCGACGACCCGGCGCTGTGACGCGCGTACCTCTGCCAGTCGCGCTCGAGCGACCGTCGACAACTGTGCATTGTGAAGCGCCAACCGGGTCACCGGGGACAGGCCCGCGAGGATCTCCGCCGGGTCCACACTGCGAGCGACAACGAGCCGAACGGTCGGCTCCGAGCCGTCGGTCAGGACGACAGTTCGGTCTGGCTCAGGTGGGACCACAACGGCAGCGCCGGACGGGTCGAGCCACCGGTCCGCCCCGGGCACCGCGAACTGAACATCGACGACGGCGCCGCGCCGTACGGACTCTGCCGACAGACCGGCCACCACTCTCTCGACTGCGGCGCGGGTCCGCAGCACACCAAGGTGCAGCACGCACACCGCCGCTCCAACAGCGGCGACGGCCAAGGGTTCCAACGGGAGTCTGACGGCGGACAGCTCGATGCTCTCAAAGATCAGCCACCGTACGACGGTCAGCCCTCCGAGCGCCGTCAGAGCAGCCAGCGCCGCGCCGCTCACCAGCCGAGACGAACGGTTCATGAGAGTCGCGGCGACGGCCGATCCACCGATCACAACGATGCTGACGATTGCCGCTGTGGTGATCGCCATCGCGGCGCGGGTCCCGACCAGCTCGCCGAGGAGTGGGGAGACGTCGGCGCAGGTCTGGGTGCAGCCCGGATCGGCGAGGGGGTCATACGCGAGCACATGAACGCCGGCGGCAACGACGGCGATCCCCGCGATGACCATCACGAGCCGGTCCGCTCGTGGCTCTACTCGGGCCGGCCAGAGTAGAGCCGCCGCGGCGATCGCCGCCACGGCCAGCGGTGTCGTCGCGAGAGTAGCGGCGCGCAACGAGTCCGGCAGCCACTCCTGCGAGGCCCACAGCGGCAGGATCGCCGCAACGCCGGCCAGAGCGAGCGCTGCCGAGGCGCGGCCGCTGTGCGAGCGTGCGGCCCAGGCCCCTGCGACGGAGACGGTGGCGGCCACGGCGACGACCAGGATGTACCAGGCAGGCAGCCGCTGAAGCCGGGATGCGTTCGGATTCGCGAACGCGAACGGCAGGACGCAGACCACCACGACCGCGGCCGACAGCACCGTCGCGGACACAGCCAGGCCCGCACTGCGCGCCGCTACCACCGGACCTGCCCCGCCACCATGGTCACGCTTCTCATTGTGCGCTTGTGAAGTCACAGTTGGGTGCAGTGGTAGCCACATTCGATCCGCGTGCCAGCACGGTCGGCGGAAGAGTGCGCCACTCGTAGCGTCTGGAGTAGCGGACGTTACTCAGCGTCCAAATCTTCTGGACGTAGGGGGAGGAACCATGAACGGAGTGCGCAAACGCGGCCTCAGCTACGGCCTCGTCGGCATCATGCTGATGGCACCGCTTGGCTGTGGTGCGAAGGCTGTCGACAAGGCCGGCGGGGACAGCGCCGTACTGACGCTGGCCACCATCGACGACGTGAACAACAACGGTCAGTCGTTCGGCCCGCAGGCCTTTGTCGACAACCTCCGCACGGTGTCCGGCGGCCGGCTGAAGGTCCAGATCAAGAAGAACTACGGCGCGGGCGACGCAAAGGCTGAATCCGCCATCGTGAAGGCGATCGCGGCCGGTGAGATCGACGGTGGCTGGCCGTCGACGCGAGCGTTCGCAGGAGCCGGGATCACCAGTCTCCAGGCCGTCGAGGCGCCGATGACCATCACCAACTACGCCGCGGAGAAGCAACTGGTGACCGCACCGGTCGCCAAGACCCTGCTCGCCGGCCTGGACAGCACCGGAGTCGTCGGCCTCGGACTGGCAGTCGGACCGCTCCGCCGGCCGTTCGCCGCGAAGCAGCCGCTGCTCGGACCGGCTGACTGGACGGGTACGCCGTTCCGGACCTACAACTCGCCCGTGCAGGAGGAGGCCATCCGCGCGCTGGGCGGTACGCCGGTGAACTTCGGGATCGAGTGGGGCGGCGAGATCAAGGCCGGTCGCCTTCGCGGCGCCGAGTTCGACGTCCCGCAGTACGCCAAGACCGACACTGCTGTCGCGCCCCAGGTCACCGCCAATGTCGTGCTGTGGCCGAAGGTCTTCGTCCTGAGCTTCAGCCGGCAACGGTTCGATGCCCTCACCGACCAGCAGCGGAGCTGGATCCGGGATGCGGCGGAGCGGGCGACGAAGACCTCCGTCGACGCCAGCTACGAGGAGTCGACCATCGCCGGCGACATGTGTAGTGACGGCGTCCGTTTCATCAGCGCCACACCAGGTGAGGTCGCCGGCCTGCGCAGGAAACTGCAGCCCGTACTGGATCGGCTTGCAGCCGACCCGAAGAGCGGGCCGATGCTGAAGGAGATCCAGGCCATCGCGACGGCCAATCCGCTGGCTGACGTCCCGAACGTGCCGGAAGCCTGCCGGCAGACGGGTAAGGAAGCGCCTGCGCCCAAGATTCCTCAGGAGGTCTCCGCGCTGCCGAACGGTGTCTACCGGGTGGAAATCACCCTCGAGGACGTGCACGCAGCAGGTCTGGACAACTCGGACGGAACTTCGGGGACCTGGACTCTGACTGTGCGGAACGGGACGTTCGAGAGCCGCTGCCGGCCCATCGGCGATCCCGAGGATGACTGCGGTCACACCATCACCGACGGCCCGCTCGTCGTCGGCGATCTCCGCGGCACCGGTCACCAGGTCTGGCTCGTGCCGAAGGGAAAGGACCGGCCGTTCCACCTCATCTGGGCAGTCGACGGCAACAGTCTCACCTTCAGCCAAGCATCAAGCTCGTACCCGTCCGAGATGGACATCGAGCCGTACCAGAAGATCGGCTAGGACAGCCGACGCCGACACGGGACGGTGGCAGTCACCGTCGTACCGGCTCCGGGTGGACTCTCCACCCGGAGCCGGCCGTCGAGGACGGCCAATCGGTCGGACAGGCCGATCAGCCCCGACCCGGAAGCATCGGCTCCACCGCGCCCGTCGTCGGTGATGCTGACCTGCAGCACATCGCCGTACCGGCGTACGTCGATCTTGATCCGGCCGGCGCCGGCGTGCTTGGCCGCGTTGGCCAATGCCTCTGAACAGACGTAGAACAACGCGGTCTCGGCGTCGGCGTCACCGGCAGAGTCGTTGCCGTAGCCAACCACCACCTCGACCGGAGCTCGTGCGGCCAGGATTTGAAGGGCATCGCGTAGCCTCCCTTCCCCCAGCGTCGCGGGTGGAATGCCTGCCACCAGGTCGCCGATCTCTGCGATCGCGGTGGCGAGTTCTGCTTCCACAATGTCCAGCGCGGTCGCGGTCCCGACCTGTACGTCGGCCAGTTGGGCCTGGGCGTCGCTCAAGAGGGCCGCCACGTTCTGCCCCAGCTCTTCTGCCACCTCCTCGCGCTGACGGTCTGCGGCTGCGACGACGCGCGCACGCGCTGCCTCCAGTTCGCGCAGCCGGGCGAGCTGCTCGTCCTGGAGCCGGATGTTGGCCACCGCCAGCCGCACGGCTGTCTCGACCGCCCGGGCTGTGAGCGGATCCTCGAGCGCCGCCGACTGATGCGCAACGACAGCGACCGGTACGTCGGCCTCGCTCACCATGAGCAACTGCCGGTCTGCATGCCCACCGGCGAAGTCCTGCCAGCGGTGGACTCTGAGGCTCGGATCGCCGAGCGCCCCGCCGAGTACCGAGGCGAAGCCGTCAAGCCCGGTCAACGGTCGACTGACCAGGACCGCGTCGGCGAGCCGTCGCCGTACTCGGAGCGCCGACCAGTACGCGACGGGGAAGGTCACAGCGACCAGTCCGAGGACGACCTGGTAGTCAAGAAGGGCGAGCGCCGGATCGAACGATTCCTTGCTCTGGGCGAGCGACCAGCTGACGCCAAGTGTCACTGCCACCGCGCCGGCCGCCGCCACCGGATACCACCGAGCGCTCGGTGGGCGCATCGCGGCGCAGACGGCAACCAGAGCGAAGAGCAGAGCCACCCCGGGTTGCGGGACGAGGCCGAGAGCAACCACTCCCGCGAACGCGGCCACCAGCCAGGCGAATCGGCCGCGGATCAGGCCAGTCGGAAAGGCCACCAACGCCACCGCAAGCACCGCCTGATGCAGCGGGAGGGCCTGCACGAACACAGATCCGAGCAGCCAAGCACCGCCGACGACGGCAACCATCACTCGCTGACGAGCCGGCCCGGTGGGCAAGCCCCCAGCAAGGATGAAGGCGACACCGACAGCGATGTCCACAGCGGTCCGCCACCCGTCGACCTGCGATGCCAGGTCTGCCCGCACGGCCAGCATCACCAGCCCACCAGTTGCGACCACCCCAGCCGCGAGCCTGACCATGCCTCCGACTGTCGCCCGGCCGGCTTCCAACAGCAAGTGCAAGGCCCAGTCGGGGTGACTGGGCCTTGCAGTGGGTCAGCGGCTTCGGCGGGAGCTGCCGGCGCGCGAGCCTGCGGAGAACGCAGCGGCTCCGGCGGGACGGGCCGCTGATCCCGGAGTGCTCGTGCTGTAGCTCTTCGGGCCGCCCGAGCCGGCGCGGGACTTGGAGCGACCGGAGCTCCGCGAGCCACCGGACGCACGAGTCGCCTGGCCGGAACCCGTTTGGCTTGACCGCTTGCCAGTCGCCTGCTGAGCGGGGCCCGAAGCGCGCCGGCGGCGATTGCCTCGGCCCGATCCGCTGCCGCCCGAGCTCGCGACGCGTTCCTGCTGGACCGGCCTGGCCGTCGGCGCGACGAAGGCTCGTTCGCCCGGGGCCAGCTCGGACAGCAGCGGGTGGTCGGCGCCGAGCTTGGTGACCTTCGGCGCGATACCGGCCTTGCGGGTCAGGTCGCGGACGTCGCGAACCTGGTCGTCGGTCATGAGGGTGACTACGGTGCCTTCGGCTCCTGCGCGGGCCGTGCGGCCCGAGCGGTGCAGGTACGCCTTGTGCTCGATCGGCGGGTCGGCGTGGATCACCAGCGTCACGTTGTCGACGTGGATGCCACGGGCCGCGATGTCGGTGGCGACCAGCGTCTTCGCCGTACCGTCGGAGAAGGCCTCCAGGTTGCGCGTACGGGCGCCCTGGGACAGGTTGCCGTGCAACTCGACCGCGGGAACGCCTAGAGCGATTAGCTTCTTGGTGAGCGACTTGGCGCCGTACTTCGTCCTGGTGAACACCAGCGAGCGGCCCGGCGCGGCCGTCAGGTCGACGAGAACCGGGAGCCGGGTGTCGGGCTGGACGTGCAGGACGTGATGCGTCATCTGGGAGACCGGCGAGCGGGCCGAGTCGACGCTGTGCGTGACCGGGTCGGTCATGAAGCGCCGGACAAGAACGTCGACGCCGGCGTCCAGCGTGGCGGAGAACAGCAACCGCTGCGCTGTGGCAGGCGTTGCCTCGAGGATCCGGCGTACGGCGGGCAGGAACCCGAGGTCGGCCATGTGGTCGGCCTCGTCGAGCACGGTGATCTCGACCGCGCCGAGCTTCGCGTGACCGGCCTGGACATGGTCCTCGAGCCGTCCCGGGCAGGCGACGACGATGTCGGCGCCCTTGCGCAGGCCGGTGATCTGCGGGCCGTGACCGACACCGCCGAAGATCGTCATCGAGCGCAGGCCGAGCGTGTCGGCGAGCGGTGCGATCGAGGCCTGGATCTGGGTCGCGAGCTCGCGGGTCGGAGCGAGGATCAGCGCGCGCGGGTAGTTGGGGCGGCGCTTGGTGGTACTGGCCGCGAGCCGGGCGAGGACCGGCAGGACGAACGCGTAGGTCTTGCCCGATCCGGTCCGTCCGCGACCGAGAACATCCTTGCCGGCCAACGAATCCGGCAGCGTGGCGGCCTGGATCGGGAACGGCTTCTCTACCCCGGCCGCGGCCAGGGTGGCCACCAGCCGATCGGGTACGCCGAGCTCGGCGAAGCTGCGGTTGTCGGGGGCAACCGTTTCGGTCACCTCGTCATCGTTGCTGATGGCAACTTCGAGCTGCTGCTCGGCGACGGCGGGCTGCTGGTTGCGTGCGGCACCGGAACGGCGCCGGCGTCGCGGCCGTGACTGCCCGTCCCTGGCCGGCTGGTCGCCGGCGGGCTTGCGGGACTGGGAGGTGGATTGGTTGGACGTGGTTGTAGACGTGAGGCGGCGAGCCGCCATAGTGGTACTCCAAAAGTTCGGGGGTCGTCCTGCCCGGCGCGGCCGGTGGGCCGCGGCGCGTGGTGGTCGACTGCTGGCGCACAGTAGTTGCGCTCACCGGCCCGAGGCAGAACTGGGCGGGCCGTCCTCAGCAGTTTACGGCACAACTGGGCCGTTTCTTACGGGACGCTCGTCACACGGGTAGGTTCTGCACGTGACTGAACAGTTTCGGGTCGACCCGCCGACGGTCGCCGACGAGCGGGCAATGCTGCAGGGATACCTCGATTTCCATCGGGGGACGCTGCTGTGGAAGCTCTCCGGGCTCACCGATGAGCAGCTCGTCCAGCGCGCCGTGGACCCGTCCAGCATGTCGTTGATCGGACTCGTCCGGCACATGAGCGAGGTCGAGAAGTACTGGTTCCATCGCGCCCTGGCCGGCCACGACTCGCCCCCGAAGTACTGGAGTGCCGAGTTCCCCGACGGCGACTTCGACCATGTCGATCCGGCGATCGTCGCGGAGGACCTCGAGGACTTCCGCCAGATCGTCAAGACCTCGGACGCCCTGGCCGCGAACTACGCGCTGGCCGACACGTTCCTCCGCCCCGGCCAGGAACCGCCGCACTCGCTCCGCTACCTCTACATGCACATGATCCAGGAGTACGCCCGCCACAACGGCCACGCCGACCTCCTCCGCCAACGCCTGGACG
This sequence comes from Kribbella soli, assembly GCF_004331345.1. Taxonomy (GTDB): domain Bacteria; phylum Actinomycetota; class Actinomycetes; order Propionibacteriales; family Kribbellaceae; genus Kribbella; species Kribbella soli. The sequence continues at coordinate 2,024,854 of NZ_SJJZ01000001.1, forward strand.
GCGCCACCGGCGAGTAGGCCTTACGGCTTGATCGAGTTGATCAAGCCGACAATGTCGGTGGTCACGCCTCGGACGCCGGGGATGCGGGTCAGGCGGAGCAGACGGTCCACGAGCGGGACGGCGCGGTCGATCAGGGCGCGGCTTCGGCGGACGTCCTCGGACTGGTCGTGGACCCAGAACAGGACCACGCCCATCTGGAGCAGCCAGAGCAGTTCGGGGAGTTCGGCCTTGAGGTCGGCGGCCAACTTCAGGTCGGAGCCGTCGATGACGCGCCGGAAGATCTCGACACTCGCGTCCCTCGCCGGGCGGGATTCCTCGCTGAACGGCGACAGCGGACTGCGCGGATCGGCCGCCGTCTTGAAGAACGTGCCGGCGAACTCGTGGTACGGCGCGGACACGTCCAGCCAGGTCCGCAGTACGCCGGCCAACCGCGGCACGAACGCCTTCTCGGTCACGAGAATCGGCTCGACCGCCTCGCGGTGCTGGTCCTGCAGCAGGTCGTAGTACGCCTGCATGAGGTGGTCCTTGGAACCGTAGTAGTAGTACGCGTTCCCCACCGACACGCCGGCCTCGTTGGCGATCGCGCGCATCGTGGTCTTCCCGTACCCCTGCTCCCGGAACAACCGCAGCGCGGTCGACAGGATCAGCTCACGTGTCTGCTCACCCTTCGCGGTCGCACTGTCCGTCACACCCGTCAGCGTAATCACCTCCACTCAACCGCCGCAGCCCCGCCGCCGCTTGAACGATCGCCCGCGCCACCGGCCGCATCGCTGGACTCGCCAGCCGTACGGCGGTGTGCCGGTGTTCCCCCGTGGCCCACAGACACACGATCCAGGCGCGATCGCCGACGTACACCGACCCGTCGTCGGCGACCACCGTCACGTCCCGCAGCGTCGCGTCATGATCCAGCGCGGGGTAGAGCGCCCGCGCATCCGTCGACCCCGCCGCGACGAACCGCAGACGCACCACCCCGCCATACCCGTCCGGCGCCGGGTGCTGCGCCGCCAGCCAGTCCTTGAACCGGCGGCACATTCCGCAGTGGGCGTCGTACAGCACCGTCAACTCACGCACGGCCGGGCGGCCTTCAATATCCGTACCGGGCGGCCTGCTCGGTCATCGTGACCGGCTGGATGTTGTCGTTCGGCGGCACCGGCGGGCGGGTCATGCTGTCGAGCCGGCTGCGGGTGCGGATCTTGTTGAAGATCCACACGTTCGTCAGGTGCACCACGCCGAGCACCAGCATCACGATCCCGAGCTTCACGCTGAGCTGCTCGAACACCCCGCTCGCGTCCAGCACCGGGCTCCCGCTGCGCAGGAACAGCGTCACGAACCCGAGGTTGATCAGGTAGAAGCCGACCACCAGCAACCGGTTCACTGCGTCGGCGAAGTCGGCGTTCCCGTGGAAGACGTCGACCAGGAAGATCCGCCCGTTCCGGCTCAGCGTCCGCGCCACCCAGATCGTCAGCGGTACGGCGATCAGCAGGTAGACCAGGTACGTCGTGACTGTCATGTCCATCATGATCCCCACTTCTTGAACACGTTCAACTCTATCGGTCCTGACCGTACGCCGCTCTTTTGAACATGTTCAAGTCAGGTGTCACGTGATCTGGATCTCGTCTGGGTGAGAATGGCGACCATGACGACCTGGGTCTTCGACGGAACCGTTCTTCCCTCGGGCGACACCGCCCGCCTGACGTTCGGCCAGGACCCGTCCGGCGAGCGACTGCCCGGGCGGTACGCCGTACCGGGCCTGGTCGACTCGCATTGTCACCTGACGCTGGCGGGCGGCCCGAACGGACCGGTCCTGCGCGGCGCGGACTTCGCCGCCGAGCGACTCGGGGAGCTCGCCGACGCCGGGGTGAGCGCGGTCCGAGACGTCGGCGGCAACCGCGAGGTCACCCTCGAACTCGCCCGGACCGCGGACCCCGACCGCCCGCTGGTCCTCGCGGCCGGCCGATTCCTCGCCCCGAACGGCCGGTACTTCACCGACGCGTACGAGCCGGTCGCCCCGGAGGACCTGCTCACCGCGGTCGAGGCCGAGATCGCCGACGGCGCGACCTGGCTGAAACTGGTCGGCGACTTCCCCGAGGTCGGCCCGGACGGCCCGATCCGCGGCAGCAAGGTCGCGCCTTCGTACGACATCGAGGTCGTCGAGGCGATGGTCGAGCTGGCCCACTCACGCAACGTTCGCGTCGCGGCGCACGTCAACACCGACCACGTCAGCGAGCTGATCCGGGTCGGCATCGATTCGGTCGAGCACGGTACGGCGCTCACCGAGCAGGACCTGCAGGCGCTCGGCGCGCGGGGTGGTGCGTGGACGCCGACGCTCTGCGCCTCCGTCAGCCCGAGCCCGGACGAGACCCCGGAGCGCAAGGCGAAGCGCGAGGAGCGATCGGCGTACCTCGCGTCGGTCCTCCCGCTCGCCGAGCGGTACGGCGTCCGCGTGCTGACCGGATCCGACGCGGTCGGCACCGTCGCCGCCGAGATCGACCAGCTCGTCCGGCACGGGCTGACCGTGGAGCAGGCGATCACCGCGGCCTCGACCGGCGCGCAGGACTTCCTCGGTCTGAGCGGCGCCGGCAACCTCGTCACGTACGACGCGGATCCGCGCGAGCATCCCGGCGTACTCGCGACACCAGCTGCGGTCGTCCTCAACCAGCGGCGGATCTCGTGAAGGAGAAGGATCTCGACCGCTGGGTCGAAAGGTACCGGAAGGCGTGGGAGAGCAACGATCCCAAGGACATCGCCGCGCTCTGGACCGAGGACGCCGTCTGGTACCGGAGGCCGGACGAGGACCCGGTGACCGGCCGGGACGCGATCGTGGCGGTCTGGCTCGAGATCGCCGACGCGCCCGGCGAGACGACGTTCGAGTACGAGGTGCTCGGGTTCGGCGACGGCGTCGCGTTCGTCCGCGGCTGGACGACGTACCTGACCAATCCGCCGGGCGAGTTCAGCAACCTCTGGGTGATCCGGCTGGACAAGGACCGCGCCTACGAGTTCACCGAGTGGTGGATGGAAAAGCCGCGCTGAGCTAGGGTCGTGGACAGGCGCTCAGGGTGCCACCGGTCCGCGGGAAGGGCTCAGCCCACCTGGACGATCGCTGTGGTGTGGCACCAGTTCACCTCCTTTCTCGCCTGACGATGCGGACAGCAGGCTCGTAGAGAGGAGGTCGGCGATGCCGACCCGGAATCTTCCGAACGACCCGCACCTCGATCACCTGCGCGGTCAGGCCAAGACCCTGCTCAAAGGGGTCCGTGCCGGTGAGGGCGCAGCCCTCGCACTGGCCGCCGAGTTCCATCCCGTGGAGACACTGGCGGACGCGCAGCTGGTGATCGCGCGCAGCTACGGATTCCCCAGCTGGCCGCGGATCGTGCGGCACCTCGAGCTCGTGGACCGCTACAGCCGCTCACCCCACCGGCAACCCGTCGGTGGCCCGCTCGACACTCCCGAGCAACGGGCCGACGAGTTCCTCCGCCTCGCGACCTTGCACTACGGACAAGACGATCCAGCCCGCCAACAGTCAGCGCGAGACCTCCTGGAGCGTTACCCGGAGATTGCCCAGAGCAACATCCACACCCAGGTGGTGGCCGGCGACCTGAACGGCGTACGGGCGAACCTCGCGCAGGCGCGCACCGAAGGCGGACCGTACCGCTGGGAACCGCTCCTCTACCTCACGTACAACCGCCTCGACGCGCCGAACCAGGTCGAGATCGCCCGTCTCCTGATCGAAAACGGCGCCGACCCGAACGCGGGTTACCTCTGGCAGGGCATGCCGTCACCGTTCACCGCGCTCACCGGCGTCTTCGGCCGCGGCGAAGGCGATCAGCCACCGCACGCGCAGCGCGTCGAGCTGGCCCGGCTCCTCCTCGACGCCGGCGCCGACCCGAACGACAGCCAGACGATGTACAACTGCGGTCCCGGCTGTCCCCCGCCGTACGACGACGTGCACCTGGAGCTCCTGCTGGAGTACGGATTGGGCCGCGGCGACGGCGGCCCGTGGCACGAACGGATGACGACAGCACACCCGACCCCGCAGCAACTGCTCGAGGACGAACTGGTCTTCGCGTCCTCGGCCGGCCTGCTACACAGGGCCGAACTGGTACTTGCCCAAGGCACCGATCCGGAGGGCGTCGGAACCAGGCACCCGGTGTTCGGCGGCAATCGCCCGTACGAACTGGCCGCCGTACAAGGCCACGCCGAGATCGCGGAACTGCTCCGCGCTCGCGGCGCCGCGCCGTTGGACGAGATCCACGAGGTGTACGCCGCGGCGATGCGTGGTGAGACACCGGACATCGACGCCGACCTGGCCGCACGCGCGATCGCCCGCACCCCGCACCTTCCCGTTCGCGCGGCCGAGGTCGGGCGGGCGGTGGCGATGGAACCGTTGCAGCGTCTCGGGTACGACCTGAGCCGGATCTCGGGCGGTGCGGCGCCGATCCACCGCGCCGCGCTCAATGGTCATCTGGAGACGGTCAAGAAGCTGATCGAACTGGGCGCCGACCCGAACCTACGCGACCCCAACTACAACGGGAACGCGCTGGGCTGGGCCGAGCACAATCACCAGCAGGCAGTGATCGACTACCTCAAGGGCTTACCGCAAGGAACAGGAACGCACTGAACACCGCGAGGTGAACGGCGCCCTGCAGCAACGTCGCCCGGCCCGTCGAGAGGGTGAACATGCCGGTCACGACGGTCAGCGCGAACAGCACCAGCTCCTTGCCGCCCAGCCCGAGGATGAGCGGTCCGTCCAGCCAGATCGAGGCGATCGCGATCGCTGGGATGGTCAGACCGATGCTGGCGAGCGCTGAGCCGAGCGCCAGATTGACGCTGGTCTGGAGACGGTTCCGCAGTGCCGCGCGTACTGCGGCAACCGTCTCCGGCAGCAGCACGAGCAGCGCGATCACGACACCGACGACAGCCAGCGGCGCGCCGGCCGACTCCACCGCGGACTCGAGCTTCGGCGACACGGTCTTCGCGAGCCCGACCACCGAGATCAGGCAGACGAACAGCAGTCCGAGGCTCAGCAGCGCGGTCTTCCCGCTCGGTGCGGCCGCGTGGTGGTCCTCGTCCTCGTCGACGTCACCGTCCGGAGCGACCGGCAGGAAGTAGTCCCGGTGCCGGATCGTCTGGATGAACACGAACACGCCGTACAGCACCAGCGACGTGACACCCGCGAACGCCAGCTGCGCCGAGCTGAACCGCGGTCCCTCCGCGCTCGTCGTGAACGTCGGCAGCACCAAGCTCAGCGTGACCAGCGCGGTCGTCACCGAGAGCGCGGAGTACGACGCCTGCACCCGGAACCCCTGCACGCGATGCCGCAGCGAGCCGACGACGAGCGCCAGCCCGAGGATCCCGTTGCAGGTGATCATCACCGCGGCGAACACGGTGTCGCGGGCCAGCGACGCGGCCTTCTCGCCACCGGACGCCATCAGCGTGACGATCAGCGCGACCTCGATGATCGTCACGGCGAGCGCGAGGATCAGCGTGCCGAACGGTTCCCCGACGCGGTGCGCGACGACCTCCGCGTGATGCACGGCGGCGATCACCGCGGCACCGAGACCGAGACAGACCAGGATCAGCAGTACCGCACCGAGGTCGCGGTGCCAGGTGCCGAGCAGGACGACGAAGGCGAGCGGCGGCACGGCCAACGTCCAGCGCGGCAGCCCTTGGATCACGGAGTTTGTCATCCTCAAACAGCCTATCGGGAATCCCCCTTGGCAACCGGCGAACCCGTGGGTGATGCTTCTCGCAAGATGACTGTCGAAATCAGGAACGCGACCGCAGACGACTGGCCGGCCATCTGGCCGTTCTTCCGGGAGATCGTCACCGCGCGGGAGACGTACACGTACGACCCGGAGCTCACCGAGGAACAGGCCCGCGGGCTGTGGATGTCACCGTCCAGCTCGCCGCTCGCCCGGACCACCGTCGCGGTCGATGCCGACGGCACCGTTCTCGGCAGCGCGAACATGTACCCGAACCGCCCCGGTCCCGGCGCCCACGTGGCCAGCGCCAGCTTCATGGTCGACGGGAATGCGCGCGGCAAGGGCGTCGGTCGGCTGCTGTGCGAGGACATGATCGCGTGGGCCGGCCGCTCCGGGTTCCGCTCGATCCAGTTCAACGCAGTCGTCGAGACCAACGAACCCGCCGTACACCTCTGGCAGTCCCTCGGCTTCCGCATCGCCGGCACCGTCCCGGAGGCCTTCGACCACCCCAAACTCGGGTACGTCGGCCTGCATGTGATGTACCGCCCGCTCCCATGAGTCGCGCGCGCCGAATGTGGAAGGCCCTCGAGCCGTACCACGCGATCACGTACTTCTCTCCCGAGACGCGGAAGGCGACTGACGCGCTCGGACTGAAGGGCGGGTGGATGAGCTACTTCGGCTGCCGCGCCGCGCCTCTCGGCCCGGTCGGTCCGGAGATCGTGGCCGCCGGGTTCTACAACTTCCACCCGGCGATGGTCGCGCGATCATTGCCAGACGCGTGGAGCTACGCCACCCCGGCCCAACTCCTCGAGGCGCGTCTGACCGCTGTGGACAACGCCGTACGCCGGCTGTTCCCGGACTCTGATTTCGGGCGGGCGGCTGAGCTCGGGCGGCGTGCGGCGGAGATCGCACCGGTCGCGGGGCGGCCGATTGCGGCGGCCAACGCTGCGCTGGAGTGGCCGGACGAGCCGCACCTGGTGCTCTGGCAGGCGACCACGATCCTGCGGGAATCGCGGGGTGACGGGCATGTCGCAGCGCTCGTCGCCGCCGGCCTCAGCCCGTGCCAGGCGCTGGTGACGCTCTCCGCGGCGGGCGGACCGTCGAAGGAGGTCTTCCAGCTCAACCGGCGGTGGAGCGATGAGGAATGGTCGGCCGCCGAGGAGGACCTGCGCAGTCGTGGACTGCTGGACGCCGATGGAGGGCTCACCGAGAGCGGGCGCGCGGTGCGGCAGCAGGTGGAGGACACCACGGACTCATTGGCGGAACAGGGTTGGCGAGCGTTGGGTGACGAGCTGACCGTCGAGTTGCACGATCTCGTCCGTCCACTGAGCGCCGTACTGATGTCCGACGGGCTGATCCCGTCCGACAACCCGATGGCTATGCGCTGGGACTGACCCGGTCGGCCAGCGCGCGGAGCGATTTCGCCAGCTCTGCGCCGGTGGGTGCGCTGTCCGGGTCGAACATGCGCTGCGCGACGACGCCGAGGAGCATCGCCTGCAGGAGTGACCCGATCGCCTGGACCTCCTGCGGGTCGGCGTCGGGGGCGACTCCGCCGAACATGTGCGCCAGGCCTTCGCGGGCCTCGCCCTGCATCTTCGAGAGGTCCGACACCAGCTCGGGCATGCGCGCGCCGAGGCTGAGCACCTCGAACTGCGCCGTCCACAACGCCCGCAACCGAGGATTCGCCAGCCCGTCGACGATCCGTCCCCAGGTCGCGACGAACTGCTCGCCCGGCGCCCGCGCGGCCGCACGCGCCGGGTCTGCATCGCCGCCCGCGACCTCGGTGGCCCATTCGTTGATCAGGAGTTCGCGGAGGGCTTCGTTGAGGAGCGTTTCCTTCGAGCCGAAGTGGTACCCGATGGCCGCCAGGCTGACCCCGGCCGCGGTCGCGATGTCCCGCGCCGTCGTACGGCTGTAGCCCTTCTCCAGCAGACACGCCTTCGCGCCCTCGACCAGCGCTTCGCGGTTTCCCATGTCCGAGACTCTAACACAGCCGTCTCATACGATCGTCTTGCACATTTGTCTAAGACCGTCGTACAGTCGTCGCACCAACAACTTCTGGAGGGGTTCCGATGACGACGGTTCTGATTTCCGGTGCGAGCGTGGCGGGTCCGGCGCTGGCGTACTGGCTGCAGCGGTACGGGTACCGCCCGACGGTGGTCGAGCGGGCGCCGGCGCCGCGGCCCGGTGGGTACGCGGTCGACTTCCGCGGTGCGTCGATGACCGTGCTCGAGCGGATGGGCATCCTGTCCGCGGTCGAGGAGCGCGCCACCCGGATGGGCGCGATGACGTACGTGAAGGAGACCGGGAAGGTCACGGCGAAGACGTCACCCGCGGCGTTCAGCGGTGAGCTCGAGATCCTCCGCGGCGACCTCGTCGACATCCTGTACGAGCTGACCGCCGGCACGACGGAGTACATCTTCGACGACTCGATCGCCGCAGTGACCCAGGACGAGTCGGGCGTCGAAGTGGTGTTCGACAGCGGTACGACGCGACGGTTCGATCTCGTGATCGGCGCCGACGGGCTGCACTCGAACGTTCGGCGGCTGGCGTTCGGCGCGGAATCGTCGTACATCCACGACCTCGGCTACTACGCGTCGGTGTGCACGGTCGAGAACCACCTCGGCCTCGACCACACCGGGCAGATCTTCAACGTGCCGGGCAAGACCGTCGGGACCTACAGCGCACGCAGCAACACCGAGGCGAAGGCCCTGTTCTACTTCGCCTCCCCGGACCTGACCTACGACCGGCGCGACGCCACCGCCCAGAAGGCGATCGTCGAAGAGCAGTTCGCCGGCCTCGGGTGGGAGGTGCCGAAACTGCTCGACGGTTTGCGGACCGCGCCGGACTTCTACTTCGACTCGATCAGCCAGATCAAGCTCGACAGCTACTCGCGGGGACGGGTCGCCCTGGTCGGCGATGCCGGGTACTGCGCCTCGCCGCTGTCCGGGATGGGTACGAGTCTCGCGATCGTCGGTGCGTACGTGCTTGCCGGTGAACTGCACGCGGCCGGCGGCGATCACGTGCGGGCGTTCGCGGCGTACGACGTACGGATGAAGGGCTTCGTCGAGGCCTGTCAGCAGCAGGCGGTCGACGGGGCGCGGTGGTTCATCCCGGCGAGCAAGTGGTTCCTGAAGGTGCGCAACCTGACGTACCGGCTGATGCCGTACCTGCCGTGGCGGAACGTGATCCGGGAGATGTCGCTGAAGGTCGGGAACGCGATCGAGCTCACGACGTACGAAGGCCTGCCTCAGCAGCACGAAGTACCGCGGCCGTGAGCGCGTCGAGGACACCGGACTCGAGCTTCCAGTGCTGCCAGTACAGCGGTACGTCGATGTACTTGCCTGGAGCAACTTCCACCAGGCGGCCGGCGGCCAGCTCGGGTCCGGCCACCTGGTCCTCGATCATCCCCCAGCCGAGCCCGATCCGGACCGCTTCGTGGAACGGCGCGGACGCCGGGATCGCGTGCGACGGCGGATCCAGTTTCCGCCGGGTCACCTTGCGGACCAGCCGGTGCTGCAGGACGTCCTTCTCGTTGAACACGACCATCGGCGCCTCGGCGAGCGCTTCCGGCAGCGGCTTGCCGACCAGCCAGCGTTCGGCGTACTCCGGGGTGGCGAGCGGCAGGTACCGCATCTTTCCGAGCCGTACGACGCGGCAGCCCTGGACCGGTCGCGGGTCCGCGGTCACCGCGGCCAGGACCGTGCCGTTGCGGAGGTACTGCGCCGAGTGCTCCTCGTCCTCCTGGTGAACCAAGAACCTTGCGTGGTGGGTCCGGGACAGGTCGAGCATCGCGGGCAGGAACCAGTTGTTGAGCGAATCCGCGTTCACCGCGATCGGGATCCGCTGCGCGTCGACCGTGCCGCGGACGGCGGCGATCGCCTCCAGTTCGAGCAGCGAGACCTGGCGGGCGAGCCGGAGCAGGGCCGCACCCGCCGCGGTCGCCCGCGCCGGCTTGCCGCGCATCACCACGACCTGACCGAGCCTGCTCTCCAACGCCTTGATCCGTTGACTGACCGCGGACGGCGTCACACGCAGCCGCCGGGCAGCGGCATCGAAGCTGCCTTCGTCGAGGACGGCCACGAATGTCTCGAGCTGCACGGAGTCGAACTGCATGATGAAGCAATCCTAATGGTGCATCAGAATCTTTAGCTGGTTTGAAGCCGATCGACTGCCTACCGTCGAAGACATGCCCCTCCTCGCCGGCTTCGCCACGGCTTTGTCGCTGATCGTGGCGATCGGCGCCCAGAACGTGTTCGTCCTCCGCCAGGGTCTCCGCCGCGAGCACGTTCTCCCGGTGGTCCTGACCTGCGCGCTCTCCGACGCGCTCCTGATCGCCGGCGGCATCCTCGGCCTCGGCGCACTCCTCACCCGCAGCCAACTGGCCCTCGACATCGCCAAGTTCGGCGGCGCCGCCTTCCTTTACGCGTACGCGTTCCTCGCCGCGAAACGAGCCTTCAACCCCGGCGCGATGACGGCCGCCGACCACGGGCCGGCCGCCCTACGCAGCGTCGTACTCGCCTGCCTGGGCTTCACCTACCTCAACCCACACGTCTACCTCGACACCGTCGTACTCCTCGGCTCGCTCGCAAACCAACGAGGCACCGACGGCCGCTGGCTCTACGGCCTAGGAGCCGTCACCGCCAGCTTCACCTGGTTCTTCTCCCTGGGCTTCTTCTCCCGCAAGCTCTCCACCCTCTTCGCCCGCCCCCGCGCCTGGCAACTCCTGGACTCATCCATAGCCCTCCTCATGACCACCCTCGCCACCTGGATGCTCCTCTCCTGATATCCACAGCCCCAGATTTCTGCGGATCGTCGACTTTCGCCCGGTGTACGCTTGTTTGCAACACGGCCAGCCCCTCTGCCTCGAGGCACGGGCTGGTTTTCTTTTTCCTGGGGGACCCCGATGACCGCCTACACCAAGCCCCATCTCGCCTTCACCGACCAGGTCAGATTGCTGACCAGTTGGGTGGGTCTGTGATGAGTTCCGGTGTGGACGTGACGGTTCTGTGTGATGCGGTGGCGGTGTTTCCGGAGGGGCTGGCCGACGCGTTGCCTGGGTGGGGGGATGTCGAGGCGGAGTGGACTCGGCGGGTGATGCCGGGGAATGTTCGTGGGGATGGGTGGCTGCTGCATTTTCACAGCTATTTGGTGGTGTCTGAGTCGGGTGTGGTGTTGGTGGATGCGGGGGTTGGGCCGGCTGGTGGGGAGGCGGCCGAGTGGTTGGGGGTTGCGGGGCGGTTGCCTCAGTTGATGGGGCAGGTGGGGGTGGAGGCGGCGGACGTGGATGCGGTCGTGTTGACGCATGTGCATCTGGATCACGTGGGGTGGGTGTCCGACGGGATGCAGCCGGCGTTTCCGCAGGCGGAATACGTCGTACAGCGGGATGAGCTCGAGCATGTGCGCGGCGGGTCGACGTACTCGCACCGGATTCGGCCGATCGAGGATGCCGGGCAGCTGCGGGTGGTCGACGGGGAGGTCGCGCTGCGCGGGATGCGGTTGGTGCCTACGCCGGGACACACGCCTGGGCATCAGTCGGTGGTGACGGAGCGGGCGATCCTCGGTGGTGATGTGCTGGTGCATCCGGCGCAGGCGCGGTGGCCGGAGCTGACGTACGTGTACGAGCGGGACCCGGCGGTCGCCATCACCTCACGCCGCAACCTCCTCGCGCTGGCAGCCGCAACAGGCGTCCCCATCGCCGCCGCCCACCCACACGCACCCTTGTCGGCCGACGCCTCGCCCGTAGCTGTCCCGTCGGGTGGGAACGGAGTGTGCCCGCCGTACCGGCTTTAGCGGTAGCCGGTGGTGTCGGCGGGCTTGCCCGCGTGCTCGACCTCGACGATGTAGCGCCAGGCGTCGGGGCGGGAGCCGTCCAGGTCGGTGAAGTTGTAGACCTGGGCCAGTTCGCCGCTCGACGTGGACTTGCCGTTCCAGCGTCGTACGTCGGGGTCCGCCGCGAGGGCCGCCACGGCGCGGCCGACGTACGACGGGCTTTCAGAGATCGCGAAGTGCGGGATCCGTTCGGTCGCGTCCCGCCAGTTGTCCTCGCGGACGCCGAACCCTTCGAGCATCGCCTCGGACCGCAGCCAGCCGGGCGTGAGCAGTACGGCGGTTGCTTCGTACTTGTCCAACTCGTGCGCCAGCGCGAACGCGACCCGACCGACCGCACCCTTCGCGACGTCGTAGAAGAACGAGACGCGGTAGTTGTCGGCGTTGAACTCGCTGGTGCCGTCGGTCATCTCGATCACCAGGCCGCCGGGTGACTTGATCAGCAACGGCAACGCGTAGTGGCTGGTGATCACGTGCGTGTTCACGCCCAGCTGCAGCAACCGGAGACCGCTGTCGAGATCGCTCTCCCAGACGGTCTTGTCCCACTCAGGCTCACTGTGCTGACCCCAGATGTCGTTCACCAGGATGTGCAGCGCGCCCTGCTCGCGCTCGATCCGCTCGACGAGTTCACGGACCTGGACCGGATCCAGATGATCCACAGGTACGGCGATGCCGTGGCCGCCGGCCTTCTCGACCAGTTCCGCGGTCTCCTCGATTGTCTCCGGCCGATTCATCTCGGACCGCCGGTCCCGCGTGCTCCGACCGGTCACGTACACGGTCGCGCCGGCCGCGCCGAGCTCGACCGCGATTCCTCGTCCGGCTGCCCGGGTCGCCCCGGTGACCAGCGCCACCTTCCCCGCCAACGGCTTCATGCCGCCCTCCTTATCCATACGTTGTACGATTATGTACCATACGTCGTATGGTTAATGGCGGCAAGCGCTCCGGGCGGCCCCGCGCCGGGGAGGAGCGGCTGAGCCGGGACGCGATCCTGACCGCCGCGCTCGGGATCGTCGACGACGAGGGCATCGACGCGCTGACCATGCGACGGCTGGCGGCCACGCTGAAGGTCAACCCGATGTCGCTGTACCACCACCTGCCGAACAAGGCCGCCGTCCTCGCCGGTCTCGCGGAGCTCGTGTTCGCCGGCCTGGAACTCCCGGATCCGGGCGACGCCGTTCCGTGGGACGAGCAGCTCAAGCAGGCCGCCCGCGCCTACCGCGACGGTCTCCGACAGCACCCGAACCTTGCGCTCCAGGTGCTGTCGGACGCGTCCGCGGTGTCGGACGTCGTCGTGGTGACGATGGAGCCGTTCTACCGGGCCCTCGACCGGGCCGGCCTCGCACCGCGCGAGATCTTCGAGGCGGCGAACACCCTGATCGACTTCATCCACGGCTTCAGCCTCGGCGAGGCGTCGGTGCGCGCGGAGACGTTCGAGCTCGCCCCCGACCTGCTCACCCGGGTCCGCGCGCTGCCCGCGCACAAGGCCCCGACCCTGAGCCGGATCGTCAACGACCTCGGCGCGGACGGCCTCGCCTACGACTTCGACAGCGGCTTCGAGTCCGGACTGTCCACCTTGACCGCGGGTATCGCGGCGACGGTCCGCCGCCGGTAACGCGAGACCGCAACCCCGAGCAGGCACAGCAGACCACCGGCGTAGGCGAGCGGCGCCGGACTCTCGCCGAGCAGCAGCCAGCCGAGGAAGATCGTGATCGGTGGGACGAGGTACGTCGTGGCGCCCATCCGTCCCGCTGTCGTCCGAGCCAACGCGTAGGCCCAAGTGGTAAAGGCGATCGCCGTCGGGAACGCGCCGAGGAACACCACCCACCAGATCGTCGAAGGCCGCACCTCCCGGACCAGCGCGGGCCCGAACGGCAGGCAGGCAACGGCTCCGATCACGCACGACAACCAGGTCACCTCCAGCGCGGGCAGTCGTGCGAGCAGCGGCTTCTGCGACACGACTCCGATCGCGTACGCCGCTGCGGCCGCCAGGCAGAGCACAACTCCCCACGCCTCGGCGTCACCATCCGCAGACGACAGCCCGATCAACACGACCCCGCCGAACGCAACCGCGCTCCCGATCACCAACTGCCGCGGAAAGCCCTCCTTCAGCAACACCCCAGCCAGCAACGCGATCAGCAGCGGCCCGATGTTCACGAGCATCGCCGTCGTTCCTGCATCCAGGTGCCGCTCCGCCGCGTTCAGGGCGACGTTGTATGCGCCGAACCAGAGCAACCCGCACACCAGTAGGAGTTTCCAGTCTTCACGAGCCGGCCATCGCCGCGGCCGGGTGAACACGAAGATCCCCAGCAGCACACTGCCGACCAGCAGCCGCCCGAGCGACAGCGCGCCGGCTGACATCTCCTGGCCGACGTGGCGGATCGCGACGAACGCCGACGCCCACAACACCACCGTCACCGCGGCCGCGCCGGCGGCGAGCACACCCTGTTTCCTCATGCTTGTACAACGTCCTCGAAGCTCATGATGTGAGGCTAGGTATCGGACGCTTCGGCGCTCACCGAACTGCGCGGTGACGGCAGCGCGAACGGTACGACGAACGCCGTCAGCAGCACCGGGATCGTCAACGCCGCCACAAGGATCGACATCGTGAACCACACCGATCCGAGCGCGAACCCGCCGTACACCGCGATCGCGGAGACCTCCGCGAACAACCCGGACACCGACGTCACGGTCGCCCGCGCCGGGCCGGTGATCGCGTCCTGCAGGCGCGACTCGGATACCACGATCACCAGCTGCATGAGCCCGTACCCGAGCGCGATCGGCAGGAACCCCCACGCCGACCGGCTCAGCGATCCGGTCGCGATCAGTACCGCGGTCGCCGCGAGTGCCGTCGCGAAGAGTGCTGCAGGCAACGTGTACGCCCGCCCCGCGAGCGCACTGCCGATCGCCTGCGCCGCCACCGTTCCCGCGATCAGCAACGGGATCACGCTCGTCGCCGCGCCGGTCTCCCGGGCGAGCAACGGGAAGTACTCATCGAACGCGAGGAAGCCGCCGAGCAGCGCGACCAGTGCAACGGCCCGCCGGACCAGCCGACTCGTCAGCACCTCCGTCACGCCGGATCTCAGCATGTGCAGATAGTTGCCGAACGCCGCCCGCGTCCCCCGCTCGTCCGACTCCCGGGCGGCCTCCACTGGGCGCGCCTCGGGCAACGACCACGCAACGCCCGCCTGCGCCACACAGCTCAGCACGCTGACCACACCGGCCAACGTGTAACCGCCGAGGTTGAACAGCGGCATCGCCAGCGCGGTCGCGGCCAGGTTCATCACGAACGACGCGGATCGCGCGCGACCGAGCAGCGTCGGGTAGTGCTCCGTACGGTCCCGCGCGGCGAGTTCGTCGTACACGAACGCCTCGTAGGTCCCGGAGATCAGCGCCGACGACGTACCCCAGAGCACGAAGCCCAGGGCGAATCCGGCGTACGACGGGAGCGTGATCCAGGCGGCGTACCCGAGACCGCTAAGCAGCGCGCCGAGGATCAGCAGCTTGCGCCGCGAGTACGAGTCCGCCCAGGCGCCGGACGGCACCTCGAGGACGAACCCGGTCGCCGACCAGATGACGAACAACGTCGAGATCTGGGCAGCCGACAGCCCGTGGTCGTCGAAGAACAGCTGGTACAGCGGGTAGAGCGGGATGAAGTCCTGCAACGCCTCGAAGGCGACGATGCGGACCGACAACCCTCGGTCAGCGGGTCAGGGGTGCGGGCGCGGAAGTGTCATAGCGACGACGATACGGCATAAATCAGGCGCGGATCAGGGGAAATATCGGTCAGAGTAGAGCGATGGGAGACGTCAGCGAACGATTCTGGGCCAAGCTGCCTGACGGCAGCCGGGACGCCCTCGTGGACCGGTTGAGCCAGTCCGAGTTGCAGTCCGTCCTGCTGGACGTGACGCGTCAGCGCGCGGCCAAGGTGACGCCGGCGCGGCTCTTGCAGCGCTGGCGGCAGGACCGGTTCGTGCAACCGTCGACCATCGACCCGCGAGAGCTGGTGCAGACGCAGCAACGGTTGTGGGGGTTGCTCCCGGAGAAGTTCGACGGCGTGCAGCTGTCTCCGGTCACGCCGCTGGGCACATCGTCGGCGATCGCGACGATCAACCAGCACCAAGTGGTCAGCACGATCCGCGGTACCGAGGTCGCCAGCGATCCGACCAACGAGCTGGCGATCGAGGCCGCCGTACGACGTCGCGCCGGGCAGGACCGCGTACACCTGGCGGCCTGTCAGCGGGTGGTGCGCGCCCAGCCGTTCGACGGTCCGGGGATGTCCGCGCACTTCGAGCTGTTCGTGCTGGTGTCGAGCGCGCGGGACACCGGGTCGTGCCGGACCGAGGCCGAGTTGCTGATCGACCACCTGAGCTTCTGGCACGCCGTACTCGGCGACAAGGCCGAGCTCACGTTCACCGCCTTCACGGAGTCGGCAGTGCGCGACCGGATCGAGGACACGGTCCGTCCGGCGCTCGGTGTCGCGTTCACCGAGGACGCCGAGCGGACCAAGAGCGCGAGCTACTACGCCGGCACCGGGCTCGGCATCGACCGCGCCGGCGAAGGGCTGGGCGACGGCGGCTTCACCACGTGGACGGCCGACCTGCTCGGCGACGCAAAGGAACGCTGCCTGACGTCCTGCATCTCGACCGAACGCCTGACCGTCATCGGAGCTTGAGCAGGCCCGCGTCCGTCAGGCGGAAGCCGCACGCATCTTCGTAAAAGGCTTTGAGGTGCGGCTCGTAGTCGACATGCAGCCATTCACACCCGGCCTTGCGAGCCTCCTCGGCCGCGGTCAGCACGAGCTGCTTGCCGATCCCCTGTCGCCCGTGATCCGGGTGTACGGCGGTGTCCAGCACGAACGCGTGGGCACCGCCGTCCCAGCACACCTGCACGAACCCGATCAGCTGATCGTTGCTGAAGGCCCCTACCCAGGTCAGCGCCCACCGCTCCAGCCGCTCCGCCCACGGCTGCACGTCCGGTTCACCCTCGAACGCGGCAGCATGCAACGCGGACAACTCCGGATCATCGACCGGAAAACGTACGACGTACCTCACAGCATCACCACCGCAGCTTCGAGGCGAGCGTTCCACTCTCCACCCTCGCCGTCGGGCAGATCCGACATGCTCAGATACCCCTGCACCATCACCGACGGCAGCACCACGTCGAGCCCGTCAACCGCACCGTACGCCGTCAACGCTTCCGGCCACCGTGACGGTTCAACGGACGACACCAGGAACCACGCGAGATCCAGTACGCCGGGCGCCGCCGACACGTCCTCCCAGTCGAGCAACGCCACATGCCCGTCGGGCCCGGTCCGCATGTTCTGTGCGGATGCGTCGCCGTGAGCCAACGTCAGCTCCCCCGCCCGCGCTACGTCTGCCTCGGCCTGCAGCACTCTCCCGACCAGTCGCTCGCCGTACGCACGCACCGGCGCGGACAGATCGGACCGCCGCGCCAACGCCGGCCACGTGCGGTCGTAGAGCTCGGCCACCAGTTCGTCGCCTGCACCGGGCGCTCGCAGCCATGCCCACTCGTCGTGCGCTCGGCCGCGCCAGCGGTCGTGGAGTTCGCGTAGGGCCCGCGCACCGGCGTCAGGCTCGGCGCCCGGCGTCCAGTCGGACAGGTCTTCCAGGACGAGCAGCGTTCCGGAGGCATCGGACTCCGCCTGGTAGCAGTCCGGCACGCGGACGCCGACGATCGGCGCGATCTCGCGGTAGAACCGGACCTCGGACTCGAACATCTTCAGGACAGCCGGGATCGACCCCGGTGCGGCGGGCGCGCGGCGCTTGACATGGTTCGGCACCAGGTCAGGCTAGGTACATCGGCCGTCCGGCGTGACTGATTTTCTAGGCGACGAGCGTGTACGCCGTGGTCGGGCCGGAGTAGGCGCGCGGGCCGGACGGAATCCGGCGGGACGCGGGGTCCTCGACGCGGATCGCGGCGGTCTGGAGACGGATCGGCAGCGTGGACCGGACCGCGGTGGTCAGATCGAACTGCACCTCGGCGAGCAGGTCGGACAACTCCAAGTCCAACGCCCGGCAGATCGCGGCGAGGATCTCCGAGGACGGCTCCTTGCGGCCGCGCTCGATCTCGGACAGGTACGGCACCGATACTTGGGCCAGCTCGGCGAGCTCACGCAGGGTGATTCCCCGCTCGCGCCGCAGCCGGCGGAAAACGCTTCCGATCACCTGGCGTAGCAACACGTCTGGCCCTCCTCGCCTCCGGATCTCCTGTACCGAGTGTGCCACCCCAGGAAGGTCCACCGCCCCGAATCTGCCCTGAGCAGATTCCCCACACCGTTCTGCCCGCAGCAGAAACCCACTTTGAGCCCGCACCAACCATTTTCGCGG
Source organism: Kribbella soli (assembly GCF_004331345.1). Taxonomy (GTDB): domain Bacteria; phylum Actinomycetota; class Actinomycetes; order Propionibacteriales; family Kribbellaceae; genus Kribbella; species Kribbella soli. Next base: position 2,042,732 of record NZ_SJJZ01000001.1, read on the forward strand.
CCGAGATTTGGTTGGTGCGTGCTCAAAGACCGATTCAGGCGAGGGTGAGGGCTTGGGCTAGGTCGGCGGTGAGGTCTTCGGGGTCTTCTAGGCCGAGGCTCAGGCGGAGTAGGGCGTCGGTTGGTTTGGCCTCCGACGCGACCAGGCGGTGGGTCAGGGCGGCGGGGTGCTGGATGAGGGTGTCTACGCCGCCTAGTGAGACGGCGTGGGTGATGAGCTTCAGGCGGCTCGCCACCCGGGACGCCGCTTCGTAGCCGCCGCTGAGCGTGAACGCGAGGACCGCGCCCGGCCCCGCCTGCTGCCGTCCGATCAGCCCGGCCGGATCGGTCAGGCCCGGGTAGTGGACCCGCTCGACGGTCGGCTGCGCGGACAGCCAGTCCGCGACCTTGATGGCGGTCGCCTGCTGCGCCCGTACTCGAACAGGCAGCGTCTGCAGTCCCCGGTGCAGTTCGTACGCCGCCAACGGGTGCAGCAGGCCACCTGTCACAGCGCGGATCTGCCGAAGCCGGCCGACCCACTCCACGCCGGCCGCGACGACGCCACCCATCACGTCGCCATGACCGCCGAGGTACTTGGTTGCCGAGTGCAACACCAGGCTCGCCCCGTGCCGAGCCGGCTGCTGCAGGACCGGCGTCGCGAAGGTGTTGTCCACCAGGACCGGTACGTCGCCGGCCGCGGTCGCGACGTACGCGATGTCGACCAGGTCGACGGTCGGGTTCGCCGGGGTCTCGACGATCACCAGGCCGGTGTCCGGGCGGATCGCTCCGGCGACCTCGCTCGGCTCGGCGTAGGTGACAGTTGTCCCCAGGAGGCCTGTGGACAACAGGTGGTCGGTGCCGCCGTACAGGGGGCGTACGGCGACCACGTGTGGACGGCCCGCGGCGACAGTGGCGAGCAGGCACGCGGTGAGCGCGGCCATGCCGGACCCGAAGGCGACCGCGCCGTCGGTGTGCTCGAGCTCAGCGAGCGCGTTCTCGAAGCGCGCGACGGTCGGGTTCCACAGGCGCTGGTAAACGAGGCTCCCGCCGTCGGGGCCGCGGCCCTCCGCGAGTGCGTCGTACGACGCTCCGCCGGTGTGGACGTCGGGGAGCGGATAGGTGGTGGACAGATCGATCGGGGGGACGTGGACGCCGAGGGCGGCCAGGTCGTCGCGGCCGGCGTGGACGGACCGGGTGTCGAGTTGGGTCATCACTGCCTCCTCCACCTGTGGACAAGTGAGGAGACTGTGGAATCTTCTGCGAGGTTCACGCAATAGTTCCGAAGAAAATTCGTCCACAGGGTCATCCACACGCTGTGGATTCTGTGGATGAGCTCTACAGTGGAGGTATGCCGAAGGATCGTCGGAGCCCGGGACCGGCTCCGCGGCCGGTGCCTGAAGGGGTCGACGAAGTGGACCGGACGCTGGTCGGACTGCTGACCGCGGACGGCCGGATGCCGAACAACGCGCTCGCCGAGGCAGCCGGCATCGCGCCGTCGACGTGTCTGACCCGTGTCCGGTCACTCCGCGAGCGCGGGGTGATCCGCGGCTTCCACGCCGACGTGGACCTGGCCGCGCTGGGTCAGCCGCTGCAGGCGCTGATCGCGATCCGCATCGGCGCGCACTCCCGCGACGAGATCGACCGCTTCCGCACGAAGGTCCCCCGGCTCCCCGGGGTCCTGTCGCTGTTCCACGTCAGCGGCGCGAACGACTACCTGCTGCACGTCTCTGCGGCGACGCCGGACGCGCTGCGGGAGTTCGTGCTCGACCACCTGACCGCCGATCCAGCGGTCAGCCACGCGGAAACGAGCCTCATCTTCGAACACGTCCGCGGGACCCCGGACGCGCACCACTCACCAAAGTCACGAACGCCGGCAAGCTGACGCTCGAGCGACCCAGGGAACCGGTCGTTCGCGGGGGTTGGTGAGTGCCGCAGGATCAGCGCGGCTTCAGGCCCCAGGCCTCGGCGAGGAGCTCGAACGAGCGGCGGCGTTCCGCGGGGTTGTGGATGTTCGTGGTGATGATCAGCTCGTCGGCGCCGGCCGCGATGGCCTTGCGGCGGAGCTCGTCGGCGACCTGGTCCGGCGTACCGACAGTGACCAGGCCGGTCCAGTCCTCGATGGCCGCCTCTTCGGCCTCGGTCCACGGGTACTCGGCCGCTTCCTCGGGGGACGGGAGCGGGCCGGGGCGGCCGGAGCGGAGGCGGAGGGTGGAGAGCGCGTTGGCTCGGGCAAGTTGTGCGGCCCGTTCCTCGGTCTCGGCGACGATCGCGGCCAGCGCCAGGATCGCGTGCGGCCCGCCGTCGTGCTCGAGGCGCTGGTAGTTCGCCTTGTACTCCGAGATCACGCCGGCCGGATCGAGCGTCCCGAAGTGGCCGGCGTACGCGAACCCCGTCCCGAGGGCGGCGGCAGCCTGACCGCCGTACGTGCTGGACCCGAGGATCCACACCGGCGGCAGCGGTACGTCGTCCGGTTGCGCGCTGATCGGCGCGAACGGATGCCCTGCCGGGAACCCTTCGGCGTACGCGCGGAGTTCGGCGTACTGCTCGGTGAAGTCGTCCGCCCCGAGCGCCTCGCGGCTGCGGCGCAACGCGAGCGCCGTGCGCTGGTCCGTGCCCGGTGCCCGCCCGAGGCCGAGGTCGATGCGGTCCGGGTACAGCCCGCCGAGGACCCGGAACGTCTCGGCGACCTTGAGCGGGGAATGGTTCGGCAGCATGATTCCGCCGGATCCGACCCGGATCGTCGACGTCGCGGCCGCCACCGCCGCGATCATCACCTCGGGGCTGGTGCTCACCACGCTCGGGATGTTGTGATGCTCCGCCAGCCAGAACCGGTGATACCCGGCCGCCTCGGCGGTGCGGGCCAGTTCCAGCGTCTCGTGCAGCGCCTCCGACGGCCGCGTACCTGTCGGCACCGGCGAGAGATCGAGCACGGACAGGGGCATCGGTTCGGCGGTCACGTTTACAAGCCAACCATCGCCAGCGGCGGGCTATTCCGGACGGCCATGCAGGCAGAACTGCCGAATTCGGGAGGTTTCGGGGGCCCAAACAGGGGTTCTGCCTGCGGGGCGGTCCGCTAGCCCGGGTACGGCTGGTTGGCGCGGGCGTCGCGGAGAGAGCGTGCCCACCACGCGAGTTGGCGGAGCAGTGCAGCGGCGGCTGCGGTCGTGGTGGGATCGGCCGGTTCGCCCTCGGTGAAGTCCTCTTCGCGGAAGCCGAGGCTGTCGCGGATCGTCACCGCGTGCAGTTCGCCGAAGACGAGCCGGAGTTGCTCGGCCGCGCGAAGCCCGCCCGAGCGTCCGCCGTACACCACGAAGCCGACCGGTTTCGCGTACCAAGGCCGGCGTACGGCGTCGATCGCGGTCTTCACGTCGCCCGGGTACGCGTGGTTGTACTCCGCCGTGACGATCATCACGGCGTCGGCGTCCTCGATCCGCCCCGGCAACTCGGTGAGCGGCACCACACTCAGGTCGATCAGGTCCAGCTTGAACTCGTCCGCGCGCTCGACCTCCCGCGCGAACCACCGCGTGACCGCCGTCCCGAACCGCCCGGCGTCGAGGTTGCGCGTCAGCACGACGAGCCGCAGCGGATGAACTGTCACGACGAGTGACGCTAATACCTCAATAAGACTTGAGGTCAAACCGTCTCATCTACGGGCCGGTACCGGTGCGGACCGCAACCCCGCGATCGCCAGTCCCGCGACCACCAACGTCACGACCCCGAGCGGCCACCGCACCGCCGCGATCAGGATCTCGCCGAACAGCACCAGCATTCCGGCGCACAAGGCGGCCGCACCGATCGCCACACCGAACCCGGACCGCCTGCGACCGTTCAGCAAGCCGAGCGCGACCAGCGCGACAATCACCACGAACGCCGTCGGGAAGACACTGAAGATCGCCACATAGCCGTGCGGATCACAGGTCGGCTCGTCGCAGGGCATCGACAGCATCGTCACCGGCTGCAGGATCGCCGCGACCACGATCACCAGCATCCCGACCGCGTTGGCCGGCCAGAGCCAGGGCTTCGTCTTCACTCGACAGCCGACTGCTGGTCGGACGGCTGCTGGTCAGGTGGTGCGGCGGGTGGGGTGGTGGTTTCGAGGTTGGTCTGGGCAGCGTTCATGAGTGGAGTCTGGTCCCCCAGGACGCCGACGGTCTGCCAGGCGTTCGTGACCGCGGCGAGTTGCGGTGACTCGTCGCCGAAGAGATCGCGCGCCACGGCCTGGGTCACGGCGGCGAAGTCCTTGAAGCTGGCCGACGACGAGACGTTCCCCGACGTCAGCGTCGAGTACCAGATCTGGCCGGCGTCGTCGTACGCGTTCCCGCCGAGCTCCGCCGCGACCAGGTAGAACGCACGGTTCGGGATGCCCGAGTTGATGTGTACGCCGCCGTTGTCGTCGGCAGTGTCGACGTACCCGGACATGTCGGCCGGCTGCGGGTCCTTCCCAAGCCGCGGATCGTCGTACGCCGTCCCGGGCGCCTTCATCGACCGCAGCGCGATGCCCTGCACACCGGGCTGGAACAGTCCCGCCCCGATCAGCCAGTCGGCGTCCGCGGCACTCTGACCGAGGGCGTGCTGCTTCGCGAGCGACCCGAAGACATCCGAGATGCTCTCGTTCAGCGCGCCCGACTGGCCCTCGTACGCGAGATTCGCGGTGTACTGCGTGACGCCGTGGGTCAGCTCGTGGCCGGTGACATCGATCGACGCCGTGAAGTTCCCGAAGATCTCGCCGTCCCCGTCGCCGAACACCATCTGCGCGCCGTCCCAGAACGCGTTCGCGTAGCCGCGGTCGTAGTGGACCGTCGACGTGAGCACCAGGCCGGCGCCGTCGATCGAGTCGCGCCCGTAACACTCCTTGTACATCGTCCACGTCGCGCCGGTGCCGTCGTACGCCTGGTTCGTCGTCTGATCCGTAACCGGGTCGTCGCCCTCGGAACGAACCAGAGTGCCCGGCAGGTCGGTCCCGTTCTCCGCGTCGTACACCTTGCGCTGCCGGCCGCCCGCCGCTGCGGCCACGCGCTCACGACCGGCCGCGGGCCGCGTTCGCAGTACGGCGTCGTGCTGCAGGGACTGCCTGATCCGGGCACGAACGCTGGGGTCACCCGCGGATCGCTCGAGCTGCTCGAGCAGGTACGGCGGGACGATGGCGTGGAACACCACTACAGGAAAACCCGGGCACCGGATAAACTCAAGGATTTGTGGCTGCCGCCGGGAGAATTCCACAAATGCGGCTTGAACCAACGGCACGGATTTTAACACAAGGGACAGGAATTGCCGAATCCAGTCGATACCGAACAGGCCAACCTGATCACGTTCTACGCGGCGCTGGACGCCGAGCGGGAGCGCACCGACGCACGCGCCGACGACGAGCAGCTGGTCCACACCCGCAACGCCCAGGCGCTGCACCAGCGCGACGGCCGGATCCGTGACCTCAAGCTCCGGCAGGCCCGGCTGAACGCCGCCGAGGAGGGCCTGTACTTCGGCCGCCTGGACGCCGCCGACGGCGAGATCCTGCACCTCGGCCGGATCGGTCTGCACGACGAAGACTACGAACCCCTGCTGGTGGACTGGCGTGCACCGGCGGCGCGGCCGTTCTACATCGCGACCGCGGTGGCCAACCACGACGTCGTCCGCCGCCGGCACATCCAGACCCGGCTACGGCGCGTGGTCGACGTCCAGGACGAGCAGCTCGATCTCGGACGGGAGGCCGCCGACGCATCCAAGCCGGGCACCGGCGTGATCGGCGAGGCCGTGCTGATGAAGGCGCTGGAGGCCCGCCGGACCGGCCGGATGGAGTCGATCGTGCAGACGATCCAGGCCGATCAGGACCGGATCATCCGCTCCGAACTGCCCGGAATCCTGGTTGTCCAAGGTGGCCCGGGCACCGGAAAGACGGCAATCGCACTGCACCGGGCAGCATTTCTGTTGTACACGCATCGTGAACAACTGGAAAAGCGCGGAATTCTCGTTGTCGGGCCGAATGCGGCGTTCCTGCGGTTCATCGGCCAGGTGCTGCCGTCACTCGGTGAGGAAGGCGTCCGGCTCGTCACGATCGCCGAGTTGTTCCCGGGCGTGAACGCGACCCGCCCGGAGTCTCCGGAGAGCGCCGAGGTGAAGGGCCGGACGGTGATGGCCGACGCGATCGCGAAGGGGGTCACCGACCGGCAGTGGGTTCCCGAACGCCCGGTCCACGTGACCGTCGAACGCACCGAGCTCACCCTCGACCCTTCCGTGTGCGAGACAGTCCACGCACGAGTCCGCAACCGCAACCTCACCCACAACCAGGCGCGTCCGTTCGTCCTCAACGAGTTCACGGACCACCTCACCAATCAGTACGCCGAACTGATCGGCACCGACCCGCTCGACGGGGAGCAGTTGCTCGACGAGTACGACCTCGCCGAACTGCGCAGCGAGGTGCTCGCGGAGCCCGCCGTACAGGCGCTGCTCGAACAGCTCTGGCCGATGCTCAGTCCACAGCGGCTGCTGGAGGATCTGTACGGCGACGAGGACCGGCTCGCGTCCGCGGCGCCGCAGTTGTCCGCGCTGGATCGCGAACACCTGCTGCGGTACGGCGACGACTGGAGTCAGTCCGACGTACCGCTGCTGGACGAGGCGGCGGAACTGCTCGGTGACGACGGGTCCGAGGCCGCACGTGAGCGGGCCGCGCGGGCACGCGCAATCGCTTATGCACAAGGGGCTCTGGATGTGCTCGCCGGTTCTGGTTCGACCGACTTCGACGAGGACGACGAGGCGGAAATCCTTACTGCCAAGGACATTCTCGATGCCGAGGCGTTCGCCGAGCGGTACGAGGCGGACGACGACCGGACGCTCGCCGATCGCGCGGGCGCGGACCGGCGCTGGACGTACGGTCACGTGATCGTCGACGAGGCGCAGGAGCTGTCGCCGATGGCGTGGCGGGCGATCGCGCGGCGGTGCCCACTGCGGTCGATGACGGTGGTCGGTGACGTGGCGCAGACGAGTTCGATCGGCGGCGGTACGTCGTGGTCGTCCGCGCTCGATGAGACGTTCGGCGATCGTTGGCGGCTGGCGGAGCTGACGTTGAACTACCGCACGCCGGCCGAGGTCATGAAGCTCGCGCACGCCGTACTGCGCGAGGTCGACCCGTCGGCACGGGCGCCGCAATCGGTCCGCTCCACGGGCGTGAAACCGTGGCACGTCGACGTACCGGCGGCTGAACAGGCCCTGTACGTCTACAAGATGGCGGCCGAGGAGACGGCGTACGGCGAGGTCGGTGTGATCACGTCCCGCAGCCGGCTCGAGCTGATCCAGGAGGCCGTCGACGGACTGTCCGGCGTCACGGTCCTGACCGCCCGCGAAGCCAAGGGCCTCGAGTTCGACTCTGTCCTGGTGGTCGACCCGGACGGCATCGTCATCGAGTCTCCCCGCGGCCTCCGCGACCTCTACGTCTCCCTGACCCGCTGCACCCAACGCCTAGGAGTGGTCGGCGAACTACCCGACGTACTCGAGAGTTCGGCCGCCTGGAACACCGACCGCTGACGCCCTGTCGGCGGCACGCCCGCAGACTTACTGTCGAAGGATGAAGAAGCCGCTTCGGTGTCGGCTCCACCTGCACACGTGGACGACCGAGCACAACGAGGAAGGTCAGCGCTACCAGCTCTGTCGCGGCTGCGGGACGACTCGCGACAAGCTCACGCTGAACGATCACGGGTTCGGGGGCTAGTGATCCGCGCAGCACTTCTGTTGGTGCTGGAGTTCGAAGGGGATGAGGAGGTTGCCTGCGGACGGCTGGACCTGGAGGATCAGGCGTCCGTAGCGGCGGAGGGGGCGAAGGAAGTCGAGGGTGTCGATCAAGGTGTCGTCCTCGATCGGGATGCCGCCGATCGCTTCCAGGTGGTCGATACCGCAGCGGACGCGGAGTTCGGCGGCGGGCAGTACGCCGTGCGCCTGCTCGTGACCGGGCCAGCGGACCACGCGTCCCGCCGTACCCAGCGCTGCCTCGACCGCCGCGACGTACGCGCCGCGGACCAGGCGGCTCGGCCCGGCCAGCTCCGGCTCGGACGCGCCGGGTCGCGTGACCGCGAGCCCGACGTTGCGGTCGGCAACCATCGCGCGGATCGGCTCCGCGAGGTCCGCCGTACTCGTCAGTGAGACCGCGACATGCGGACGGTCGTCGCCCGACACCATGTGGGTGAGGGCGACGACCGGCTGGTCGACAGCATCGACGAGCGCGTAGACCAGGTGATCTGCCGCGGCCGTGTCCAAGCTGTCGGCATCGACCGCGACGATCACTTCGGCAGCACCCAGATCGGGTTGGTGTAGAACCACAGGTCGACCCACGGATCCGCGTCGCCGACCACGTCGAGCTTGGGACCGGCCGGGTCGACCGCCGCACCCAGGTACCCGGGCTGGCTCCGGTTCCCGTCGGTGCCGCGGACCCGCACGTACTGCGCTTCCTCGGCGCGACCGAGCGGGTACACGAGCTCGAACGTGCCGCGCTTGCCCGCGGTGTCCCACTGCTTGACGACCTTGGTGTTCGGCGCGGTCATCGTGTCCTTGTCGCCGACCGGTCCGGTGACCGAGCCCCGGATCACGTCGACCCGGTTGAGCGCCGGCACGAAGTTCGCCCAGTTCGGCACGGTCTGCGTGGTGATCCGTACGACGAGTTCGATCGCGCGGCCGTTCTGCACGATCAACGCGCCGCCGAGCGGTTCGCCGTACCGCTTGCCCACCTCGCGGACCTCGACCTCGACGCCCTTCACCAACGCGCCGTGGTCGACCCAGACGCGGCCGTGGCGCAAGCCCTCCATCACCGCGAGGTAGTCGCGGCGGTCGGCGCCGACATGGGTGCGGCTGTAGAAGCCCGGCCAGAAGTCGCTCGCGGTGGAGTTGACGGTGTTGCCGTAGACCGGGTCCATGTACCGACCGTCGCGGTCGAACTGCTCCTGGCTGGAGCCGTCGGGGCGGCGGGAGGTCTCGTTCCAGTTCACGTGCGAGTCGGAGTTCGCGGTGATCCACCACGGCTTGCCCTCGGCGAGCAGGCTGTCCCAGAGGCCGCCGACGGTCGCGGTCATCCAGTCGAAGCCGCCCCACGTGCGGTAGCTCTCGGCCGGGTAGCCGGGGAACGAGTTCGGGTTCGGGGCGTTGCCGTAGATACCGCGGGCATTGCCGGCGCCGATGCCCTTCGGGAGGCCGCCGGCCTGGTGACCGGGCGCGCCTTCGAAGCCGATCGCGATCCGTGGGTCGGCGTCGCGCCAGTTGCGGATCTCGTGCGGGCTGTCGATACCGTTGCGGGCCGGGTGGTTGGCGAGGAACAGTGCGTCCGCAACCCGGCGCTTGTCGACCTGCTGACCGAGCCACTGGATGCCGGACACCGCCAGCGCCTCGTTGGCCGGCGAGTTCGCGCTCGCGTTGTTCACGCTGCCGTCGTAGCCGTTCTCGAACTGCTTCAGTACGTCGACCTCGCGGCTGCCCGGCGCGACGAACACCGTGCCGTGCTCGGCCGCCGGAATGTTCCACTCCAGGCCCTGGAAGATCAGTGTGTCGCGCAGTTCGGCGCGGGCCGCCTTGATCTGCGGGTTGACCAGGTCGACACCGATCCGCGCATGCGTCGCGCCGCCGTGGTCCGTGATGACGAGCCAGTCCAGCCCGTACGCCGTGGCGTGGCGAGCCTGGTCGATGACGCGGTACATGCCGTCGGAGCTCAACTGCGTGTGGATGTGGTGATCGCCGGCCAGCCACACGTTCGGCCGGTTGCCGTGCCGGAAGATCCACCCGTCCTTGGGCGCCGTCGCCGCCGCGAACTGCGCACCCGTCACGGCGAGCGCCGCCGTACCCCCGAGAATCCCGGCCGACCGCAACAACCCCCGCCGCGAAACCTCCGCCGGCGACAGGTCACTGTCCGGCACCGACTCGTCCAACGCAGCTAGGGTCCCCTGATCGAGCTCAGCATTCGGATGATGGTGCCGATGCCCGTGACTGTGCCCGTGCTCATGATCATGCGAGTGCCCGTGACCGTGTGAGTGCCCCATCGACAGTCCTCTCCTGACGGAATCGCCGAGATCATCGCCTCCCCCCATGACCAAGAGATGTGCGCCGGATGAACAGAACCCAGGCCAGGCCATGGACAACGGAGAGTGACGAGGCTTGAATGGCGGGCGGGGGGGAATCATGAATGGAGCACCGTATACACGCACGCATTGTCACCGGCGGAACGATCGTGGTAACGCCACCTTGGCGGCTCTCGGGGGAGTGGCCGTCGGGATCATCCTGGTCCTGCTGGCCTGGCTTGTCGTGTTGATGACGAAGGACGACCCGGCGACACGGGCAGCGAGCACACCGCCGTCGACGCCGACCGCAGCAGCTCAGGCACCTGCCGTCTCGGCACCCTCGCCGACCGTGCCGAAGACCACCGCGCCGCCGCCGGTCAAGCGGACGTCGAGCTCGGCGCTCGGGGATGTGCGGTCGTTGCCGGCCGGGCTGTTCTGTCGCGATCTGAAGGCGAAGGGCTACAGCTACGTCGCGGCGGCGGACTACTGGCGGTTGCACGGGCAGCCGAATCAAATGGATGCCGACCGCAACGGAATTCCGTGCGAGACCGTGTATCCCCGCAGTGACGTCGCGGCGTACTGGAACGGGCGCGAGATCAGCGGCGTCGTGTTCTGGTCGGCGGGGCTGTACTGCCGGGACCTCGTCGCGCGAGGTGCCTCGTACTCCGAGGCCGTTCGGTACTGGTGGTACTACGGGATGCCGGACCGGATGGATGCGGACAAGAACGGCATACCGTGCGAAACCGTGTACTCAGCCGCGACCGTTAGCGCATTCTGGTACCTGTGACGCGACGTGCTTGGGTTGCTTTTCTGCTGGCAGTGGTGATCGTCGGCGGCGGCGGGTGGTTCGGATTGTCGGCGGCCGGCGTCTTCGACCGGGTGCAACCCGCCCCCGTAGCAAGTCCGCCGCGATCTACACCACCACAGTCGACAACGCCGGTGCCACAGCCGAGTGTGCGGACCCAGTCCAGTACGCCGGTGCAGTCGAGGACGTCGGTGGTGACAAGTAGTCCGTCGCAGGCTGTCGTCGTACGTCGGTATGTATTTCCCGTTGGCGGGTGCCGGGCGGATGCTTCGCAGAGTCACCATGACTACCCGGCGTCGGACATCTTCGCGCATGTCGGCTGTCTGTTCGTCGCGCCGGTTGACGGGCGGGTCGACGAGGTGACGCGGGTCGACTCGTGGGATTCGAAGACCAATCGAGGCGCTGACCGCGGTGGGCTGTCGGTTTCGGTGGTGGGGGCGGATGGCGTTCGGTACTACGGCTCCCACCTGTCGGCGATCCAACCCGGGATCTCACCAGGTGTGCAGGTGCGGGCGGGGCAATCTCTGGGACGGACCGGGAAGACAGGGAGCGCCCAAGGGACACCACCACACCTCCACTTCGGAATCAGTTGGCCGACAGGACCCAACACGTGGTGGATCCGGCGCGGGGCGGTCGCACCGCAGCAGTTCCTGAACAGCTGGCACCACGGCGGTCAACTGTCCCCCGTGGCGCTGGTCGCAGCGAGCCATCGGGCGTACGGCGCGGAGCACGGCTGCCGCTCATACTGCTGACCTCAGCGAGCGCGGCCCTCCCGGAGGGCGGCGATCGACTTCTCGATGCGGCGGGTGCGGGTGGCCTCGGTTTTGGCGGAGGTCACTTGGAGGGTGTGCCACTGGCGGTTGCTGTAGCTCAGGGTGTCCCAGAATGCTTTGGCCTCCGGGTCCGCGGCCAGGGCGGTTGCCAGCGGTTCGGGGATCTCGAGTTCGCGTGGAGCTGTGTCGAGTTCGACGTCGACCTCGAGTACATCGCCGGGCGTGACGCCGGCCTCGGTACGGCGGTCCGCGCTGAACCCGAGCAGGTACCGTCCGCCCATCCGCGCGATCGACGTACGGAACGTGTACCCGTTGACCGTGACGCTCACCTTCGGCCGGCCGCCGCCACCGAGCGACTCCACGACCGTGTCGGGCACCTCGAAGCCGGCGGTGTTCTTGCCGGTGGACAGCAGTTCCGCGGTGAACTTCATCTGTTCATCATGCGAGCCGAGCAGGTCATGTCGAGAGCCGGTCAGCAGTTCCGACGTACCGGGGTCAGTGTCAGGTGGAAGGGGAGATCGTGATTCTCAACAGCATGTTGCTCGGTAGTGCGGACGCGGAGCGGTTGAAGGCCTGGTACCGCGACGGGTTCCGGGCGAAGGTCGACGGGTACGGGAACCTGGACCTCGGCGGGTTCGGTCTGGTGATCGAGCAGCGCGACGACGTCGCCGCCAAGAACGCCGAACCGGGGCGGCACATCGTGAACTTCGCCGTCGACGACATCGAGGCGGCGGCCGCGCACCTGCGGACGCTCGACGTCGACTGGCTGGTGGACCCGGAAGATCGCGGGATCGGCTGGTTCGCGACGCTGATCGACCCGGACGGTAATTACGTGCAGCTCATCCAGATGAAACCGGAGTACTACGCGCAGAAGTGAAAAACGTTCGCACCGGACCTTGGGGGATCCGGTGCGAACGGGTTTTGTTTTGTCAGGCGCATTTACAGGGGAGAAAATGGCGGCAAGCGAGGGGCAGAACGCCCGCACTCGCTTGCCGCCGCGTGCCCTTGGAAGAGCACTGCACCGGTTCCTTCGGTTGGTCGAGGTGAGGCGACTCGACCTGGCGACGTTCCGCGTGGGTTGTCTGGTGAGGTACGGAACGCGAAAGGTACCGGAGGTTTTCTCAGCGGGGCGCTACGTCCCACATGCGCTCGCCGGGCAGGGGGTCGGGGAGCTTGTCGACGTTGGGCATCGGGTCGTTGGTGACCCGAAGACCGGCGAATCGACGGCTCATGGCGTCTGCGTACCGCTCGGCCAACGCCGGCTCGGCGTTGTAGTCGGCGATCACGTGCTCACCGAACCAGACACGCACGCGACGACGCGAAATGGTCTGGGTGGCGGTGGCGGTTGTCACTGGTCCTCCTGGCTGATACTTCGAGGGTGGACGGCCTGGAAAACGCGGGCGAGCGCGGTGTCGGTGCGCCGTGTTGTGTTCACCGTCACGTCACTTCCAACGGAGGACGCAGAGCCGAGGTCACGCCCGGATTCGGATTTTCTGGCCGGTCGCCAAAACTTTTTCGGACCCGCCAGGATCCAATTCTTTCGCCAGTTTGTTCGATTACTCGAACGGGCCGCGCACGGAGACGCCGCCGTCCAGCACGAGCTGCTGTCCGGTGATGTACGACGCCGCGTCGGAGGCCAGGCAGACGACTGCCCGGGCCACCTCGTCGGAGCGCCCGAACCGGCCGACCGGGATCTCCTCCACGACTCCGGCGTCGACTACCCCGTTGGCGACGGCGGTCGCGATCGCCCCGGCCGCGGCGACATTCATCCGGATCCCGTCCCGCGCGTACTCGGCGGCGACGGTGCGGGCCAGGCTGAGCAGGCCCGCCTTCATCACGCCGTACGCCGCCTGTTCGGGCGCGGCCATGAACCCGGTGACGGATCCGACGCTGACGATCGCGCCGCCGGTGCCCTGGTCGAGGAAGACGCGGAGCGCGGCGCGCACCGCGCGGGCGACGTACCGGAGGTTGACCTCGTAGATCGTGTCCCAGTCCTCGTCGGCCATCTCGTGCAGCTTCACCGCCGGCACGAACGCGACCTGCCCGCCGACGACGGTGACGAGTACGTCGAGTCCGCCGAGTTTCTCGACCGCGCCCGCGACCATCGCCTCGATATCGGCCGCCGAGCGGACGTCACCGGAGATCGGGTACGCCGTACCGCCGGCTGCTCGGACCGCGTCGGCGGCTTCTGCGGCGCGCTGCGGATCGAGGTCCGCGACCATCACCGCGGCCCCTTCGTTGCCGAAGGCTCCGGTCGTCGCCCGACCGATCCCGCCACCGCCGCCACCGATCACCAGCACTCGTTTCTGCATGGGCGGAGCGTAGATCACCGATGTCATGAGATTCACAGGGATTCCTCAGGAAAGACACGCCGAAGCTGTCGGAACGGCTCCGTACGCTGGGAGACGTGACCATCGAAGACGCTGGTATCAGGCCGCTCACCAACGGATCCACGGAGAGGGGATCCGAGGACAAGCCGGTCGTGGCGAATGCCCTCGTGGTGCCCGAGCGGGTCATCGGCGGCGTCGTACCGTCACCCGTTCGGCCTGGTCCGACGGGTATCGCTGCTGTCCAGACCGAGCACCTGATCAGTGACGTCGGCGACGCGCTCCGGCTGCTCGACGCGGTGGAACGCGTGCGCGGTCATGCGCACCCGCTGATCCTGGGTCTGCAGGAAGCGATCGGGATCAAGATGCCGGCCGCACTCGTGCTGAGCGCGATCGCGAACGGGCGCACCTCGGCGGACGAGGTCGCGAAGCAGGTCGGTATCACGACCGGCGAGGCGGAGCTGGCGATCGCCGACCTGGAAGCGCTCGGCATGGTCCGGACCACCCCCGACCTGACCGTCACGTCGCTGGGTCAGGCCCGCCTCTCCCAGCTCGACGGCCTCACCGTCCGGGTCCTCGACGTCATCACCGGCATCCTCGGCCCGACCGACGCCGCCCACCTGGTCCGCCTCCTGCACACCGTCGCCGACGGCCTCGAATCCGCCTCGGTAGCCGCCGCCGTAAACCCCACCCTCCCCCAGATCCTCCACAACTAGCCCGCACATTCCTGCCGGACCTCCCGCCCGCCCGAATGCGAGGGGATATCCCCTCGGGTTGGGGGTTCTCCCCTGGTATGCGAGGGGAGAACCCTGCACGCCAGGGGATATCCCGTCTTCTAGTGGTAGTTGCGGCGGTGGGGGCTAGGGAGGCGTGCTGGGGACTGGAGATAGGAAATACCAGGTCCCGAGCCTCCAGTACCTGTCTCACGTCCCCGGAATGGGGAAGCCGCCACCACATATCGGACGGTGGAGGCGGATGGTCGTCGGGGGTGTCGAGGATTGGGTGGTGGTGTCGACGTAGCTGGTGTCGAGTGAATGGAGGCATCAGATGCTGAAGGACAGCAAGGCGTTCAGTGGGTTTTCGGTGGATGATCTGCCGCGGGCGAAGGAGTTCTACGGCGAGACGCTGGGGATCGACGTCGGGGAAGAGAACGGGCTGTTGCGCCTGCGGACGGGTGGTGGGAACACGGTTCTCGTCTACCCGAAGGACAATCACGTGCCGGCGGAGTACACCACGCTCAACTTCCCGGTCGTCGATATCGAGGCGACGGTGCGGGAGCTGGTCGCGCGGGGCGTCGTGTTCGAGAGATACATCGACGAGCAGGACGAGCTCGGGATCAACCGCGGTGAGGGTCCGTTGATTGCCTGGTTCAAGGATCCGGCGGGGAACGTGCTGTCGATCATTCAGGAGTGAGGGATCGGGTCGTCGTACTGACCTAGGCGGCCCATGTAGCGAGTGCCGTTGATGTAGGGCCAGGCGTAGGCGGTGCAGCCGTGCAGGCCGAGGGTCTGCTGTTGCATGACCGGTGCCGGCTGGCCGGGGCCGGGGCACAGTTCGTGGCCGCGGCCGAGCCGGTGGCCGGTCTCGTGGTTGACCATGTACTGCCGGTACGTCGTCAGCGGCGCGCTGTAGTTCCGTACGCCGTGGGCCCATCGCGCCACGTTCAGCACGACCCGGTTCCCGATCCGGCAACTCGTGTACCGGTCCGGCGCGCCGCAGAGCAGGTCCCGCGTCGCGGGCGTGACCAGCATCAACGTGAAGTCGGGGCTCGTCCCCGGCCCGACCTGCTGGAACCGCCACAGCCCGTGCGACGCCCACCCCTGGATCCCGCCGTACGTCGCCCGCACGAACCGCGCGAACCCGCCGCGGTCGACGCCGGTGATCCCGCCCTCGATCGCGATCTGGAACCGCATCAGCTTCCCCGCCCGCCCGATCACCGCGGGATCACCCGGCAGTACGGCGTACGACCGCGTCCCCGCCACCGGGTACGAGATCACCTCCGGAGGCCGCTGCGAAGCCACTGACCGTGCCGGCTTCTGCACAGGCTGCGCCGACCGCGCCGACCGCGCCGACCGCGCCGGCTGGTCGGACTGGACCGACGCCGGTACGACGCCACGCCCCGGGTACCCGTGCCGGCCGAACGAGCCGGCAGGCAGCAGTACCCCGCCCGCGACCACCACGGCGATCGCGACGACAACGGTCCAGCGGCGCATCCGGTGAGCTCCTCCCAGCACGCCCGGGCGGGCGTGTCCTCACTCCCTTCTTGCCACTGTGCCCCGAAACCCTTCTCCGTCCACGGGTGGAGACCGAATTTCCACCTGCCGTTTTCTGACACACCCGTGTTAGTTTCGATCGAAGAAGCACACCTGTATCAAATAAGGAGCCTTCGATGAGACGCTGGACCGCAGGCATCGCAACCCTGCTGACCGCCGTAACCCCCGCGCTCACCGCCGCAGCACCCGCGACCGGTGTCGGGCGTACGGCGCCGGCGCCGCGGCTGACCGCCGATGTGAACCGCGACGGACTGCTGACCCCTGCCGACGACGCGGCCAAGTCGACCTGGACCGACGCCCGCGGCGCGATCTTCCTGCCCAACCTGGACGACGACGAACACCGCTGCACCGTCGACCCAGCGGATCTCGACGCACCCGGCCGCGCCGTCGACGACAAACTCGCCGCCTGCAACGATGCCGCCGACGACCACATCAACGGCCGCCGCGACACCGCCGACCTGGCACCACTCACAATCGATGCCCAACGCAACCTTTCGAACAACGCAACCGGCGCCGTCACGATCTCGCCGGCAGACAAGGCCCGCGTCTTCACCAACGGCCGCCCGATCAGCACACTGACCGCGCAAGACCTGCAACACGGCCTCAGGCTGCAACTCGAGGGCCGCGACATCGTCCGCAACCCCAAGCAGTGGGACGGCCAGATCACCGTGACCGTGTCGGTCACCGACCGCGGCCGCACCGGCACCGACGCAGTCCGGTTGCGAGTCGCCCCGCTCATGTTGCAGAACGATCTCCAGCGCGCACAGACCGTCCTGGCTGGTCAGCCCGCCGAGGGACAAGGCTGGTGGGGCGGCACCCCGCCGTACCAGGACGGCGTACCCGGCGAGTGGAAGCGATTCGCCGACACGTTGCGCAAGGCAACCAAGGTCCAGTTCGTGAAAGGTACGCCGAACGGCTGGAAGGACATGTGGTTGCAGGACACCTTCGAGCCCGCGACCGCGAGCATGCCGGCCGTCGGCGGCCCGCACACGATGCGCATCCTGATCCGCTCCGGCAACGTCTGGGAAGTCCCCGGCGCCGACACACCGCGCCCGGCCGGCCGGCTGCTGTACCGCGACCTGCGCGGACCCGACATCGGCATCGTGCAGCAGCTCGCCGACAAGGCCTCCCCCGGCCTCGACGACCTGCTGAACATGGGCGGCAACCTCGAGTCACTCCCGCCGTACGGCGGATATCCGCACGGACGGATCGTGTACGGGTCGGGCGAACGGCATCCCGATCCCGGGTTCATCACGATGGTGACGAGCCAGGGCTACCAGCCGCCGGTCGTGATCGACACGTCCTGGCTGATGGTCGGGCACGCGGACGAGACGACGCACGTGGTCCGCGCGAACAACGCCCGCGGCTGGACGCTGGCGGTCGCGGACCCTCGACTCGCCGCTCAACTGCTGCGCGACGTGCAACGCCAAGGCGGGGGCGGTCAACGACTGTTCGCGGACACCAACGCGAAGAACAAGCCGACGGTCGACGAACTGCTCAGCACCGGGCTCACCGACAACGAGGCCGCGGCCGAACACATCGACGACCAACTGAAGATCCTGCTGAAGGCCACCGGTCTCGACGAAGACGAACTGGTCCGGCTGCCGGTGTTCTTCACAAAAGTGCCCGGCTACGGATTGCTCAAGGCAATGACTCCGGGCCTGGTGAACGGGCTCTCGATCACCGATCGCCAGTTCGCGGCACCCGATCCGCACGGACCGCGGCTGCACGGCCGGGACGTCTTCCGGCAGGCGACCGAGCGTGCCCTCGCGCGCAACGGCGTACGCGTGCACTGGGTCGAGGACTTCTTCTGGGCACACCTCGGCGGCGGCGAGGTGCACTGCGCAACCAACGCGCTCCGCGACACGAGCAGTGCTAGGCCCTGGTGGTCCGGAAACGCAGGGTCGGGTACTTCGCCTCGATGAACCCGAGCCCACGGTAGAGCTCGATGCCGTAGTCGGTCGCGTGCAGTTCGACCTGACCGACGCCGGTCTCGTCCCGGAACCAGTCCATCAACGCGGCCACACAGGCCCGCGCGAGACCGCGCCGCCGGAATTCCGGTTCGGTGCTGACGTTGAACAGGTGGCCGCGAAGAGTGGTCAGGTCGTTCGGGCCTGGCGCGTGCACGTACACGTTGCCGGCCGCGGCCGCCACCACGCCGGCGCTCGGGTCGTCGACGACGTACGCCGCGAACGTGTCCGGGGAGGCCAACTGTCCGGTGAACCACTCGAGCGCGGTCGCCCGCCACGGGGCATCCGGTCCGCCGACGTCGGCGCCCATCGCGGCGAGCATCAACCCGCGTAAACGGACCAGCGACTCCGCGTCGTCAGGTTTGGCCCGTCGTACCTGAATGTCGGTCACTTGGTCGATCATGCCAACTTTTTGCCGACTCGGTGAATCGTAGGAGTCATGGCCCCGAGCAGAGCGACGCGCGGTACCCGGGCACGTCGGTCCAGCCCCCGGCGACGGTCCGCCTTCGCCGCGCTGACGATCGCCGTCCTCGGCGTGCTGCTCCCCGGTACGGCGTACCTCGTCGCCCGCCGGACCAAGCTCGGTTCGACGCTGATCGTGCTGAGCCTCGCGCTGTACGGCGGCGCGGCGTACGTCGGGCTGCGGAAGCGGGACGCGGTGATCTCGTGGGCGCTGAACCCGTCGGTGCTGAACTGGATGATCATCGGCCTGGCCGCGGTCGCACTCGTGTGGGTCGTCGTCCTGGTCACGTCGTACAAGATGCTGAGGCCGCTGACCGTCGGACCGGGATCCCGGATGCTCGGGGCGCTGGTGATCGGCGTGCTCTGTTTCGCGATGACGGTGAGTACGGCGACCGGCGCGCAGACGTTGATGGCCCAACGGAACCTGGTGACGAAGGTCTTCGGGGGTGATGAGTCGAAGAGCCAGACGCGGCCGACGATCACCCCGAAGAAGGACATCTGGCAGCAGTTGCCGCGGCTGAACATCCTGCTGCTCGGCGCGGACGACGGCGAGGGCCGCGGCGGGACGCGGACCGACACCGTGATGGTCGCGAGCATCGACACCAAGACCGGCAACACCTCGCTGATCTCGCTGACCCGGAACTTCATGCGGATGCCGTTCCCGGAGGACTCGCCGCTGCACAAGATCTACCCGACCGGGTTCTGGGATCCGAACGACCCGAAGGAGCAGCCGGAGTTCTACCTGGACGCCATGTACCGCAACATCCCGAGGCTGCATCCAGGCATCCTCGGCCCCTCGGACAACGAGGGCGCGGACATCCTCAAGGTGTCCGTCGGCGAGGCGCTGGGGCTGCAGATCCACTACTACGTGCAGATCAACCTGGCCGGGTTCGCGCAGCTGGTCGAGGCGCTCGGCGGGATCACGGTGAACATCAACTACCCGGTCCCGGTCGGCGGCAACGACGACAAGAAGATCCCGCCGAGCCGGTACCTCGAGCCGGGTCCGAACCGGCAGCTGAACGGCACCGACGCGCTGTGGTTCGCGCGCGGCCGGTACAAGGTCCCGACCGCGGACCTCGCCCGCCAGGCCCGGCAGCGCTGCACGATCAAGGCGATCGTCGAGCGCGCCACCCCGCAGAACGTGCTGACGAACTACGACGCGATCGCGAAGGCCGGCGAGCAGCTGATCCGCACCGACATCCCGCGGAACCAGCTGGGCGCGTTCGCCGCGCTGGGAGCGCGGGTGAAGACGGCGAAGATCACCAACGTCGACCTCGACAAGAAGAAGAACTTCCCGACCGGCAAGAACCCGAACTACGCCGGGATGCGCGAGATCGTGGCGCAGGCCCTCAACCCGGTCCGCCGTACGACGACCGCGCCGCGCAAGACCACCACGGTGCCGCCGTCCACCGCGGCCCAGCCCAAGACCACCACCAAGCCCGCCGCGGACGACCTGACGTCCGCCTGCGCCTACAACCCGGGCATGCCCGGTTAGGTCCGTCAGGCGTAGCGGACGCCGAGGCCGCCGTCGACGAGGAAGACCCTAGTCGGAGCCTCAGGACGCTACGGGCTGCTCTCGCGGTCCGGTCAGGATGCAGAACTCGTTGCCGTCCGGGTCGGCCATCGGGATCGCGGCCGCGCCCTCCTGGCCGCTCTCGAGCCGGGTCGCGCCGAGCGCGATCAGCCGCTCGACCTCGGCGTCGACGTCACCGTCGGCCGGCACGGTGAGGTCCCAGTGCAGCCGGTTCTTCGGTGCCTTCGGGCTGACCGGCCCCCCGCCCCACGCGACCTTCGGTCCGCCGGACGGCGCCTGGATCGCGGTCTCCTCGTCCTGGTCCCAGACCAGCGGCCAGTCGAGCGCCTTGCTCCAGAAGTACCCGACCGCCCGGGTGCCGTCCTGGGCCAGCTCCCCGAGGAACGCGGTGTCCGCGAGGAACTTGTTCCCCGCCTCGATCACACAGAACTCGTTGCCTTCCGGATCCGCGAGGACGATATGTCCTTCCTCCGGCTTCTGCCCGACCTCGAGGTGCCGGCCGCCGAGCTCGAGCGCCCTCGCCACCGTCTCCTGCTGCTGCTCAGGCGTTTGGCTGGTCAGGTGGAGGTGGGTCTGATTCGGGCGATCCTTCTCGACGTCACTGTGCAAGAACCGCAGCCGGAAACTGGTGTCGGCGTCGGGCAGCAACTCGTTGCCGTCGGCATGCTTCCAGCCGAGCACGCCGGCCCAGAACCGCGCCAGCCCAGCGGGATCCTTCGCGTCGAGCGACAGCGCATAGAGGTTGATGCTCATCGGATCTCCCAATCGGCCGGGGCTGCCACGGTATGGCGGGGCGGAGCGGCACCGCAAAGCAATTAGCGCACAGACGCTGCGGCGATCCGCGCGTGGCGATCGGCCTGATCCCGGGACATCGGCTGCCTGAGCAGGATCACCTGGTGATAGAGCGGCGCGGTCGCGGTGAGCAGGACCTGATGGGCATCGGTGTCGCTCGGGATCTCGCCGCGGGCAACAGCCCGGCTGACGACCAGGGCGGTGCGCGCGTAGCGGTCCTCCCAGAAGCGGGTGAGCGCGTCGGCGGCATCCGTCGTACGGAAGGAGGCTGCGATCATCGCCTGGGTGATGGACGGCCGAGTGGTGAGGGCGGCGTGGATCTCGCGGTTGACGGCGATCAGATCTCCTTCGAGCGAACCGGTGTCGGCCGGCTCCCACGAGTCGTCGGCGCCGGCTTCGAGCAGGTCGACCAGCAGGCCGGCCACCGTCTTCCAGCGCCGGTACAGCGTCGTCCGGTGTACGCCTGAACGCGCGGCGACCGCACCGATCGTGAGCCCGTCGTACCCGTGCTCGGCCAGCTCGGACTCGACCGCCGCGAGCACGTCCGACCGCACCCGGGCCGTCCGTCCTCCCGGCCTACTTGCGCGATCCCCAGCGATCATGGCATCATCCTAACGCAACGTCCGTCGCATTTAGGGAGTAGCCAGTGATCTTCTGACCCGCCGTTCGCCAACCACGAACCCGCGAGAGGTCAGGAGGATCCTCATGTCTACCCAGCTGTCCCTGCACGACGTCACCAAGTCCTACGATCACCGCCTGGTGCTCGACCAGGTCACCTGTGCCTTCCCGCCCGGGCAGGTCAGCGGCCTGATCGGCGAGAACGGTTCCGGCAAGTCGACGCTGCTGCGAATCCTGGCCGGTCTCGAGCAGGCCACGGACGGAACGGTGAGCGCCACCGGGAGCATCGGCTTCCTCGCGCAGGACAACCCGTTGCCGCTCGAGCTCGACGTACAGGCGCTGGCCGATCATGCGCTCGCCGACCTGCGCCGGATCGAGGCGCGGATGCGTTCGCTGGAAGGCTTGCTTGCCGACGGACACACCGACGTCCTGGACGAGTACGGCGAACTCCAGACGGTGTTCGAGATCCGCGAGGGGTACGACGCAGACGCCCGGTTCGCCCGCGCGACGTACGGCCTCGGGCTGTCCACGCTGCCCGGTGATCGGCGGTTGTCGGAACTGTCCGGAGGCGAGTTGGCGCGGTTGCACCTGGCCGCCGTACTCGCGTCGTCGCCGGAGGTCCTGCTGCTCGACGAGCCGACGAACCACCTGGACGTGTCGGCCGCCACCTGGCTGGAGGACCACCTGCGATCCCGGCGCGGTACGACGGTTGTCGTCTCGCACGACCGCGCGTTCCTGGAGCGAGTCGCCTCGACGCTGTTCGAGGTCGACGGCGACACGCACCGGGTCACGCGGTACGGCAACGGCTTCCAGGGCTACCTGCACGAGAAGGCGGCCGAGCGGGCGCGTCTCGAGCAGGCCCGGCAGCAGTGGGAGGACGACGTCGCGGAGATGCGCGTGACCGTCCGGACCACCGCCGACCGGGTCGCGTACGGGCGACCGATGAAGGACAACAACAAGCCCGCGTACGACCGGGCAACGGGTCGCGTCAACGAGGCGGAACGGAGCAAGATCCGCAACGCCAAGGAGCGCCTGCGCCGCCTGGAGGAAGACCCGCCGCCGGTCCCGGCGAAGCCGCTCCGGTTCAAGGCGTCGATCCGCACGACCGGCGCTCCGGCCGGGCTGGATGCGGTCAGCGTCGCGGTCGCGGACCGGCTCCTGCCGACGTCGCTCGACGTACCCGCTGGTGGTCGCGTGCTGATCACCGGACCGAACGGCGCCGGCAAGTCGACCCTCCTCGACGTCCTCGCCGGTGCGCTCCCGCCGGACTCCGGGTACGTCGATCGCCACGGACGGATCGGCTACCTGCAGCAGGAGGTGGCCGAGGCGCGACCGGACGAAACGTTGCGCGAGGCACTCGCACGGCATCCCGGCGCGGCCGCCCTGGGACTGTTCCGTCAGGACCAGTTGCAGACCCGAATCGGGGCGTTGTCGACCGGGCAACGCCGACGGCTCGCGTTGGCGCGAGTACTGACCACGCCGTACGACGTACTGCTGCTGGACGAGCCGACGAACCACCTGTCCCTCGTGCTGGTGGAGGAACTGGAGGCGGCGCTCGACCTGTACGCCGGCGCACTCGTCGTGGTCAGCCACGACCGCCGCTTCGTCTCCCGCTGGCGCGGCACCATCGTCGATCTTGAGGAGAACACCTATGTCAGTCAGTGAGTTCACGGTCGATGGCGCGCCGTACGGCGTTGTCGCGGCAGGCGGTGAGGTGTGGACGACGCTCGTCCACACCGGCCGCGTCGCGACCGTCTCGGGTCGCGTGTTCGACCTCGACGCACCCGAGTCCCGCCCGAGCGTGATCGTCGACGGTCCCGACGACGCCGTCTGGTTCACCCGCAACGGCGACGACCGGATCGGCCGGATCGGGTACGACGGTGCGGTGTCGGCGATCGAGCTCGCGGGCACGCCGTACGGACTGTGCGTCGGTCCCGACGGTGCCTTGTGGTGCACGTTGATGAGCATCGACGCGATCGGGCGGATCACGGCGGACGGCGACGTGTCGACGTACCCGATCGGTACGACGGGTGCGTTCCCCGGGATGATCACGACGTACGCGGGGGATCTGTGGTTCACGCTCAACCAGGCCAACGCGATCGGCCGGATGACTACCGGTGGCGAGGTCACGATGTATCCCCTGCCGACGCCCGCCGCGGGTCCGGTCGGCATCAGCGCGGGACCGGACGGCGTCTGGTTCACCGAACTGATGGCGAGCCAGGCGGGCCGGATCGGCGTCGACGGGTCGGTCTCCGAGTTCGTACTTCCGGCCGACTCGAAGCCGCACGCCGCGGCGGCAACACCTGATGGTGGTTGCTGGCTCACCCTGTGGGCGGCGGCCGAGCTGGTCCACATCGATGCCAAGGGCAACATCACCGAACAGGTCGCGTTCGGAGATGGGGCCGAACCACACGGCCTGTACGCCGATACGTCGGTGTGGGTCGCGCTGGAGAAGGGTTCCGTGGCTCACATCCAACCGGGCGGGTGAGGAGGTTCACTCGGTGGAGGGAGGACGCGGTGCACCGCGGAGGTGGACAGTGGTGATGTGAGCACGGTGGTGCAGGTTCGAGGGTCGGCGGCACGGGTACGGGACGTCGTCGCGGTCGGTCGCCCGGCGTTCTGGGTGGTCTCGATCGTGCCTTATTACACGGGGATTCTGCTCGCGACGCATCGGCTGATCCCGCCCTTCGAGGAATGGCCGCGGCTGATCGTCGGGGCGGTCGTGATGGGCCCGCTGGTCTGGCTAGCAGTGCTAGCGGTCAACGACGCGTACGACCTGCCGAGCGATCGGCTCAACCCGCGGAAGGCCAAGTCGCCGTTGCTCGACGGGCGAATCACGCTGAGAGCGGCGAAGCGACTGGCGTTCGCGGCGGCCGTAGCAGCGGTCGGATTGAGCCTGCACGTCGGGATCGTGTTCGCGCTGGGCGTCCTGCTCGCCGTACTCCTCGGCTACGCGTACTCCGTCCCACCAGTGCGGTTGAAGACCCGCGCCGGCTTCGACGTCGCCGTCAACGCCCTGGCCCTGGGTGCCTTCGGCCCGCTGGCCGGCTGGGCCGCGATCAACCCGGACCTGAGCGATTTCCCTTGGCTGATGGGCCTGCAGGGAACCCTCGCCGCGATCGGCCTCTACCTCCCCACCACCCTCGCCGACCTCGAAGCGGACCGCGCCGCCGGCTATCAGACCATCGCAGTCCGCTTCGGCGCCCACACGACGTACCTGATCGGGTACGCCGCCTGGATCGCAGCAGCCGCCCTGTCCGTAATCCTCGCCGCCACCAACACGATCATCCCCCGCAGCATGCTGCTCCTCGAGGTGGTGATGGTCCCGGTCCTGATAGCGGCCTACCGCAAACTCATCGGCCCCCACCAATCCTTCAAGGGCATCATCACCCTCGCCACCCTCTTCCTCCTCCCCTGCGCCACCTTCGCCCTCACCTACACCGGCGTGCTCTAGATGTACCCGGAGATCGAGCCATACGACCACGGCATGCTCGACGTGGGTGACGGACACCGCGTCTACTGGGAGGTCTGCGGCAACCCGGACGGCAAACCCGCGCTCATGATCCACGGCGGCCCGGGATCCGGTGCCGGTGCCTCGTGGCGCAGGTACTTCGATCCCACCAGGTACAAAGTGGTTCTCGTCGACCAGCGCAACTGCGGCCGCAGTACGCCGGACGCGGCCGAGCCGGACGTGGATCTCAGCACCAACACCACCTGGCACCTGATCTCGGACTTCGAGCGACTCCGCCGGCAGCTCGGGATCGGGAAGTGGCTGCTGCTCGGCGCGTCCCACGGCGCGACGCTCGGACTCGCGTACGCCGAGAAGCACCCGGAAGCCGTGTCCGAGATCGTGTTGTTCAGCGTCACGAACACCTCCCGCCGCGAGGTCGAATGGGTTACCCGGGACATGGGACGGATCTTCCCGGAGGAGTGGGAGCGGTTCCGGGACGGCGTACTGGAAGAAGATCGGGACGGCAACCTCCCGCTCGCCTACAGCCGCCTTCTGCACGACGCTGATCCAGCCGTACGGGAGAAGGCCGCACGGGACTGGTGCGACTGGGAGGAAACTCATGTGCGCACGCACCCCGACTGGCGGCCGGACTCCGCGTACGACGATCCCGTCTTCCGCCTGCGGTTCGCACGGCTCGTGACGCACTACTGGGGTCACGCGGCCTGGCTGGAAGAGGATGTTCTCGTGCGGGAGGCGGGAAAGCTGGCCGGGATCCCGGGGGTGCTGATCCATGGCCGACTCGACATCAGCGGTCCGCCCGACATCGCCTGGCGGATGGCTCGAGCCTGGCCGGATGCGGAGTTGCACCTCGTAGAGCAAGAGGGTCACGGTGCCGGCGGCCGACGTACCACGGAGCTGATCCTCGCCGCACTGGACCGTTTCGCATTACGGAGCTGACCGGATCGGACGGGTATGCACGTGCACGTGCACGGTGGGAAAAGATTTGATCACTGATCTTTACAGCGATGAAACGTTCATGAACTCTTGGGTCCCATGACTCTGACCCGCCCGGAGCTCGAGACCGTCTATGCCCTCAGTCGGTCCGACATCGCGCACTTCGCGCAGCACGGATTCGTGAAGCTGAAGAACGTGCTCAGTGCGGAGACGATCGCGGAGTACGAGGCGGAGATCACCGACAAGGTGATCGAGCTGAACACCCAGGAACAGCCCCTGGACGAGCGGGACACCTACGGCAAGGCGTTCCTGCAGGTCACGAACCTCTGGCAGGACAGCGAGCGGGTGCTGGAGTTCGTGTCCTCGCCGCGGCTCGCGCGGATCGCGGCGCAACTGCTCGGCGTGCAGTCGGTGCGGCTGTACCACGACCAGGCGCTCTACAAGGAGTCCGGCGGCGGAGTCACCCCGTGGCACGCGGACCAGTACTACTGGCCGTTCGCGACCGATCGTTGCGTGACGATCTGGATCCCGCTGCAGGAGACCCCGATGGAGATGGGGCCGCTGTCGTTCGCGGCCGGCAGTCACACGTTCGAGCACGGGCGGGACCTGCCGATCAGTGACGAGTCGGAGCGCGTGCTGCAGGACGCACTGGCGGAGCAGAACTTCCCGGAGATCTCCGAGCCGTACGAGCTCGGCGAGGTCAGCTACCACCTCGGCTGGACGTTCCATCACGCGCCGCCGAACAGCACCGACATCCCGCGCCGGGTGATGACGGTGATCTACGTCGACGCCGCGATGGAGATCTCGCCGCCGGCGAACGCGAACCAGGTGCTCGACCTGGCCAGCTGGATGCCCGGCAACCAGCCCGGCGAGACCATCTCCTCCCCGCTCAACCCGGTCCTCTACTGACCGGCCCCGCCCCGGCGCGGCTGATACTCGCGCGCCTTCTGTACCTATTGGTATGTACGATGCTGCCATGAACTCATCGATCAGCCGCGTAGTCGTCCTGGATCAGCACCTGCCGGAGGCGCTCCCGGTGCAGCGCGTCGAGGTCCGCCGGATCACGATCGACCCGCACACCGCGCTCGGCGCCCACGTCCACAACGGCCCCGTGTTCGGCAACATCGTGTCGGGGTCGGCCGTCTACCAGCAGGCCGAGGACGCCGAGCCGCAGGTCCTGCACCCCGGCGACGTGTTCTACGAGCCCGCCGTCGAGCGGATCGCCCGCTTCGACACCGAGGACGAGGGCGTCACCTTCCTCGCCTACTTCCCCTTGACCGCCGGCCAGGACGCAACCCTCGACCTGGTCTAGGACCGCCACGCAGGCAGAACCCGGCAAAACGGGGGTCAAAGCCCCGCGAAACGGCACTTCTGCCTGCGTAGCGGTACCCCTATAGCGCTCGTTTCTGCGGATAAATCGTCTCGCCCCGGGACAACTGCTCGACGTACAGCGCGACCCGCTTCGCTCGGGTTTCGGCGCGCTTCGCGCTGCTGACGCGGTGGACGACGGCGAACCGGTTGGCGCTGGTCAGGATCTCGAACATCGCCTGGGCCTTCGGTTCCGCGGCCAGCGCCGCCGCCAGATCGTCCGGGATCTCGAGCGCGCCAGCCCCGCCGTACGCGTTGTCCCAGCGGCCGTCGCCCTTCGCGCGCTCGACCTCGGCATGTCCGGCCGGGCGCATCCGGCCTTCCTGTTCCAGGCGCGCGATCAGGCCGACGTTCCGCTTCGACCACAGGCTCCGTTTTCGACGCGGCGTGTACCGCTGCACGAACGTCTGCTCGTCCCGGCCCCGCCGTTGCCCGTCGATCCACCCGTGACACAGGGCTTCCTCGAGTGCTTCGTCGTACGTCAGGCTCGTCGGGGATTTCACATTCTTCTTGGCCAGCACGAGCCAGACGCCATCGGATTCCTCGTGATGCTCGTGCAGCCAACTCAGCCAGGCGGCGGCATCCACGACGATCAGTTCTGCGGTCACGAGGCAGCCTCCCGATAGCGCGCAGCCAGCTGCGTCGCGGCATCCTTCAACTCTTGCGGTCCGACGAACTCCAGGTCGCACTCGAACATCCCGAACGTCGCGGCCAGACCGGTCCACGACCATCCGCTGAGGGCGAGCCGGCAACTCGTCGGCGTGAGCTCCTCGACCACGGCACCGTGGCCGGCCCATTGCGCGATGTCCGACGCCTTCGCCTGCAGGATCGCCTCACCACGGCAGGGATTGCGGTCCTGTCCCCGGAACTTGCTGGAGATGTACGTCGCCACGTCCGGCGCCGGCAGCTCGCGCGGTGTGAACCGTGGCCCGGTCGGTGTCTTCGGCGTCATCCGATCCACCCGGAACGTCCGCCAGTCGTTGCGATCCAGATCCCAGCCGACGAGGTACCAGCGCCCTCCCCACGTCACCAGATGATGCGGCTCGACCTTCCGCGGCGGCACCCATTCCTCTTCCGCGGCACGAGGTGCGGCGTAGTCGAACCGCAGTACTTCGTTTGCGCGGACCGCCGTACCGATCGCGATCAACTGCTCGGAGTCGACCGTCGTACGGCGGTTGGCGTAGCGGTCGACCGTGGTCACCTGCAGGGCGTCGACCCGTTGCCGCAACCGCGCCGGCATCACCTGACGAACCGTGGCCAGCGCCCGAAGTGCGCCCTCCTCGATCCCGGTGACCGTGGTCGTCGCCGTCTGCAAGGCGACCGCGACCGCGATCGCCTGATCGTCGTCGAACAGCAGCGGCGGCAGATCCGCGCCCGCATCCAGGCGGTAGCCGCCGTCAGGTCCTTTGGTCGCGCGCACGGGATACCCGAGGTCGCGCAGTCGGTCCACGTCCCGGCGGACGGTCCGCGGGCTGACTTCCAGGCGGTCGGCCAGCAGTTGGCCCGGCCAGTCGCGGCGGGCCTGAAGTAAGGAGAGCAGCGCGAGCAATCGGGCTGAGGTCTCGGACATGACTTCAGATTGCCATGAGTAGCGGCCAGAACCTGTCCTCTTTCACTGGAAATGTCTGTCGTAGAGACCCTGACCGAAGGAGAGATCGTGATCAGCACCCGAGCGCTCACCCGGGACTTCGTGGTGAGCCGTACCGAGACCGTGCACGCGGTCCGCGGCATCAGCCTCCACGTCGAACCCGGCGAACTGGTCGCCGTCCTCGGCCCGAACGGCGCCGGCAAGACCACCACGCTGCGCATGCTCACCACCTTGATCACACCGACCTCGGGCACCGCGACAGTCGCCGGGTTCGACGTGACCACGCAACCCAGCCAGGTCCGCCGCCGGATCGGGTACGTCGGACAGGGCAACGGCGCCGGTCACTCGCAACGGGTCGGCGACGAGCTCGTCGGGCAGGGCGTGATCTACGGACTCGACCGCCGTACGGCCAAGCTGCGGGCCGGCGAACTGCTCGAAGCCCTGGAGCTGAAGGACCTGGCCCAGCGCAAGGTGTCGGACCTGTCGGGCGGGCAGCGCCGGCGGCTCGACGTCGCGATGGGTCTGGTGCACGCACCGTCGCTGCTGTTCCTGGACGAACCGTCGACCGGCCTCGACCCGCAGAACCGGGCGAACCTGTGGGACCACATCCTGCGGATGCGCGAGCAGTACGCGATGACGATCGTGCTCACCACGCACTACCTGGACGAGGCCGACTCGATGGCCGAGCGGGTGGTCGTCGTGGACCACGGCGAGGTGATCGCCGACGACACCGCCGACGGGCTGAAGGCCACGCTGGCCGGCGACCGGCTCGCGGTAACCGTTGCTCCTGGCAACATCACACGGTTGAGCGAACTGGCCGGGAAGTTGCCCGGGGCCCGCGAAGTGATCGCCGTCGGCGACGAGGTGAGCGTCCGGGTCGCGGACGGACCGGCGGCGCTTCCCGAACTGGTCGCGGCCGCCCAGCGCGGCGGCGTGCCGATCGCGGCGGCGCAGGTGCACCGCCCGACCCTCGACGACGTGTTCCTCAACCTCACCGGCCGCAGCCTGCGCGAAGACTCGAACGGAAAGGCAGCCCGATGACCACCCTGACCCTGTCGGCAACCTCGACCCCGACCTCGACCCAGCCCTCCCGGAACCTGCTCCGCGACATCCGGATCGTGATGACGCGGGAACTCAAGCCGGTCCTGCGAGACCCGTTCAGCCTGCTGTTCGGGATGATCCAGCCGCTGATCTTCCTCGCCCTGTTCGGCCCGCTGCTGTCCGGATCGATGGGCGGCACGTTCGGCGACGGCGTGTGGCAGTGGTTCGTCCCGTCGATCCTGGTGATGACCACCCTGTTCGGTACGTCGACCACCGGGGCGAACCTGCTGTTCGAGTTCCAGACCGGTGCGCACGAGCGGATGCTGGTCACGCCGTTGTCCCGCTCCTCGTTGCTGATCGGCCGGGCACTGAAGGAGATGGTGCCGCTGTTCGGGCAGGCGGTGATCGTGATCGCGGTGATGACACCGTTCGCGTTCGACCTGCACCTCGGCGGCGCGCTGATCGGGCTGGCACTGCTGGCGGTCTTCGGCGTCGGGCTCGGTTCGTTCAGCTATGCGCTGGCGATTGCGGTCCGCAAGCAGGACTGGATGTTCTGGGTGGTGCAGCAGACGTTCCTGTTCCCGTTGATGATCCTGTCCGGGATGCTGCTGCCGCTCGAGACCGGTCCCGGCTGGATGCGGGTCGCCTCGAAGTTCAACCCGTTGTCGTACGTCGTGGACGCGGAGCGGACGCTGTTCTCGGGCGACGTACTGTCCAGCGCGGTGCTGTGGGGCTGGGTCGCGGCGATCGTGACGGCGGCGCTCGGACTGACCGTCGGCATCCGCGCGATGCTCCGCTCGGCCGATTGACCCAATTGCGTCACTGTCCCCGCTGGGCCGTTCTCAACGATGGAATTCACCTACGGTAGCGCTCAGATCACCCACCGCCCCCGAAGGAGATCTGATGAGGCCCCGCCCCGCCTTGTTCGCCGTACTGACTTCTCTGGCCGCCGCCGCGCTCGCCGCCTCGAGCGCGGTGGCGGCGCCGTTCCCGCAAGCCGACACCGCCAAGCGGGTGGTGGCCGCGACCGACACCGACGGCGACTCGCTCCCGGACACCTGGGAGACGAACGGGTACGACGCGAACGGTGACGGCGTCGTCGACGTGGACCTGCCCGGGATGGGCGCGAACCCGAAGAAGAAGGACCTGTTCGTCGAGATGGACTACATGGCCGGCCGGCTCACCACCACGGCCGGCCTCGACCGGATCGTCCAGGTCTTCGCGTCCGCCCCGGTCAGCAACCCCGACGGCAGCACGGGAATCAAGATCCACCTCGACGCCGGCTCCGCCCGCGGTACGGCGTACAACCTCGGCGGTGGCAACGAGGTCGCGTACGACGCCGACCTGAACCCGTCGGCGACCCAGACGAACGCGATCAAGACGGCCAACTTCGCGTCGGCCCGCAAGGCCGTCTTCCACTACATGATCTGGGGCGACAGCTACGACGGCGGTTGCAGCAGCGGCCAGGCCTTCAACATCCCGAACGACACGTTCATCGTCACGGTCGGCCCGAAGTGCAACTGGAACGCGACCGACGACATCAACGTGGGCACGTTCATCCACGAGCTCGGCCACAACATCGGCCTGAAGCACGGCGGCACCGACAACCTGAACTACAAGCCGAACTACCTGAGCGTGATGAACTACTCGTTCCAGCTCGGCGGTGTACTCAAGGCCGACGGCACCAAGTACTGGGGCTACTCGAGCGTCCAGCCGACCTCGATCAACGAGGCCCGGCCGGACGAGACCGTCGGCCTCGGCAGCCTGGGCGCCGGCTACCGGACGAGCTGGAAGTGCCCGAACGGCTCGACCAAGACGACGGCCGGCGCCGCCAACCAGCCGATCGACTGGAACTGCGACGGCGACACCACCGACACCACGACGGCCGCCGACATCAACGGCGACAAGACCACGTCGATCCTGATCGCCCAGAACAACTGGGCCAACATCGTCTTCGGCGGCGGCGCAGTCGGCGGCGGCAGCGAACTCCAGTCCAAGACTCCCGCCGCTGAACTCCAGGAACTCACCCACAACGAGTGGACCGAGATGCAACACCGCTGACCGCGATCCGCCTCCCCGCACCTCAGGTGGGCGGGGAGGCGGACCGCCAGCACTCATCAATTGCCCTCAGCGCGACCGGCTGAGCGTGCGCCCGCCCGCAATACCGCAATTGTGGAGTGCTGGGCGTCCGCAACTACCCAGCCCAAATCCCGGTCGCAGCGGTCTCGCGCGCCCAGTCGGTGAAGTCCCGGGGTGCGCGGCCGAGTACGCGCTCGACGCCGTCGGAGACGTACTCGGAGCGGTGGTTGCGGATGACGGTGAACAGGTCGCCTACGGCGCTGGCGTCTTCCGGGGTCAGGCCTTGCTCGGTCAGTTCGGCGACGTGGGCCTCGGGGTCGAGGTCCACGTACTTGATCGGGCGGCCGGTTGCGGTGGTCAGTTCGTCGGCGATCTCGGTCATCGTGAGGGTGCGTGGGCCGGAGATCGCGAGGGTCTGGCCGACGTACGACTCGTCGAGCAGAGCGGTGGTCATCACGTCGCCGACGTCGTCGGTGTCGATCCACGCCTCACCACCGGTGCCCGTGGACAGCCGGATCTCGCCGGCGAGGACGTGGTAGCGCAGGAAGTCTTCGCTGAAACCCTGCGCGAACCAGGCCGGCTGCACGATCGTCCAGTCCCGCCCGCTCGCCTTCACCACGTTCTCCAGCTCGAGCTGCCCGTCGTACACGGCGAAGTCGCGACCCGGACTGCCGACGCCGCGGCCCGACAGCAGCACCACGCGCCGCAGCCCGTCGGCCTGCTCGACGAACCTGCCGGCCTGCGCGAGTCCGGTCGGCCCGACCGGCGGCGCGAGGTACGCCGTGTCGGTGCCGCGGACCGCGTCCGCCCAGGTGCTCTCGTCGTACCAGTCGAACCGTCGCTCGCTGGAGCGGGACGCGAGCCGGTACGGGATGCCCCGCGCGTCGAGCTGCGCCGCGACGCGACGGCCGGTCTTGCCTTTGCCACTGAGGATCAGAATCGGGTTCATGGCTCTAGTCCACCGGAGCGCGGTGAGACAAACCATGGCCGTACGCCGCAATTCGATGTTCCGAACGCTCAGCCTGACGTAGGCTCGTCGCATGGACGTGCTCGACGAACTGCTGGCCGGGACCCGCGCACAGGACGGGGTGTTCAACCTGACGATCCTGGATCTGCCCTGGGCGCTGGAGATCCGGGACGAGGCGCCGCTGGCGCTCGCGACCCTGATCCGCGGCTCCGGCTGGGTGACCCGCGAGGGTCTCGAGCCGCAGCGGATGGAGCAGGGCGACGTCGCGATCGTCACCGGTCCGGAGCCGTACGTCGTCAGCGACAGCCTGACGACCGCACCGCAGCTTCGGATCCACCCCGGCGGCATCTGCGAACCGTTGCCCGGGGCACCGATCGACTACTCGGCCCGACTCGGCGTGCGGACGTACGGCGCCCGCAAGTCGGGTGAGGTGATGGTTGCCAGCGGCACCTACCAGGTGGCCGGCGACGTCAACCGGAGGCTCGTCACCGCACTCCCGCCGGTGCTTGTCGTACCGGCGGCCGAGGTAGCGGGATCGGTGATGGACATGATCACCAGCGAGATCCAGCGGGACGCCGCCGGTCAGCAGAGTGTGCTGGACCGGTGGCTCGACCTGGCGCTGATCACCACGCTGCGCGCGTGGTTCGCCCGGCCGGACTCGCACGCGCCGGGGTGGTACCAGGCGCAGACCGATCCGGTGGCGGGTACGGCGTTGCGCTTGCTGCACGAGGACCCGGCGTACCCGTGGAACGTCAGCGAGCTCGCGGATCGGGTCGGGATCTCGCGCGCATCGTTGGCCCGGCGATTCTCGGCGGTCGTCGGCGAGGCGCCGATGAGCTACCTGACCGGCTGGCGGATCACGCTCGCCGCGGATCAGCTGCGATCGACCCGGGACACCGTCGAGACGATCGCCCGGCGGGTCGGGTACGCGAACGCCTTCGCGTTGAGCGTTGCGTTCAAGCGGGTCCGGGGAGTCACGCCTACCGCGCATCGCCGGGCGGCGTGAAAGCTTCAACCGACGAGTTCAACGATACGATTGAGGCTCATGGGTCATGAAGAAATCCCGCTGAGCCTTGACGAGCTACGACAGCTGAGCCTGTGGACGGCCGACTGCGCCGAGCAGGCGCTGGCCCTGTTCGAGGCGGCGGCGCCGGGCGATCGGCGGGCGCGGGACGCGATCGAGGCAACCCGCGAGTTCGGTGCCGGAGGCAAGCGAACCAAGGCGATCCGGACCGCCGCGTGGGCGGCGCTCAAGGCAGCGGGCGAGCTGGACGCGGGCGGCCTCCACGGCCGCGAGCGGAAGGCCGCAGGGGCGGCTGCGCGGGCAGCAGTAGGTGCCGCTGGTTCGGCGTACCTGCATCCGTTCGCGGCGGCCACTCAGGTGAAGCACATCGTCGCGGCGGCGCAGTATGCGGCGTACGCGCAGGAGCTGGCGACCGGCGATCCGGCTGCCGCCGATGCGGTCATTCGGTGGGCAGTCGAACGCGTCCCGCCCACGGTCCGCGAGGTTCTCGCGCGCTACCCCGACGGCGCTCCCGGCCGCAGTCGGCTCGGTGAGCTGCACCGCCAACTGGAGGCTGAGCTCAGGCGACCGTCGACTTCATGAACGCGAGCGCCTGCGGCCACGCCAGCCGGAACGCGTCCG
Organism: Kribbella soli; assembly: GCF_004331345.1. GTDB lineage: Bacteria > Actinomycetota > Actinomycetes > Propionibacteriales > Kribbellaceae > Kribbella > Kribbella soli. Next base: position 2,077,382 of record NZ_SJJZ01000001.1, read on the forward strand.
CGTTGACGTCCTTGTCGTGCCGGGACTTGTCCGAGAACCCGTGGTCTGCACCGGGGAAGTACTGCGTGAACGTCCCGCCGGCGGTCCGTGCCTGCAACACGGTCTGCAAGGTCTCGAAGTCCGCAGTGGGTACGGCGGTGTCCGCGCTCGGGTAGCTCACCAGCACCGGCGCCGTAACCCCGGCAGCCTCGGCAATTGCGTCGTACGTGTGATGCGGCGGCCGGTTCGACGGCACGGTCGGGTGGAAGGCGACGACGTTCGCCACCCGCTGGTCGCGCGCCCCGAGCAGGAAGGCGAACCGCCCGCCGAGGCACCATCCGATGACGCCGACCTTGTTGCACCCGAGCTCGTCGAACAGGTAGTCCAGCAACGCGCCCTGCTCGGTGAGAGCGGTGTCGTCGTCCATCTCCCGCAGCATCCCGCTGAGCTCTTCCCGGGTGGCGTTGTCGGTGCTGCGCCCCTTGAACGGATCCCACGCCAGCGCGGTGATCCCTTCCCCGGCCAACTCGTCGGCCCACTCCCGGATCTGCTCACCGATCCCCGTGATCATCGGCAGCAGCAACATGCCGGCCCGCCCGACCCGCGCGAGATAAGCGTCCTGCTCCCCAACCTTCACAGTCACACCCATGCGCGCATCTTATGGTCAGCTGACGCCGACCGTTTGGTGGTCCACCTCGATGACGCCGATGACGCGTTCCACGTCGCGGCCGTAGGGCTGGCCGATGTACTTCTGGGCGATCTGGTCGACGAGCTCCCAGCCCGCGTCGCCGTCGATCCACTCGACGACGCGACCGCGGACGATGACCGGCTCGTACGGGTTGTCGACCGGCGCGAGCGACAGCGCGACGCGGGGATCGCGGCGGACGTTGCGGGCCTTCTGGGAGTTCGGGCCGGTCAGGAAGATGATCTTGTCGTCGAGCAGGCTCACCCAGAGCGGGATGGAGTGCGGCGACCCGTCCGGCAGAACGGTGGCCAGGTGGGCGATGGACGTGCTCTCGACGGCGCTACGTACGGCGGGCTTCAACATGACTCTGCTCCTTCAGGCGGGTGGCGATGGGGTTAGCGGACGATCTCGTAGTGGAGGTGGGTGACGCCAGGGGCAGGCACGGCCTCGATCAAGTTCAGGCGGACGTGCTCGGGCAACTCCTGGAAGAAGGGCCGGCCGCCGCCGAGCAGGATCGGCACCTGATGCAGCACGATCTCGTCGACGAGCCCCGCCTGGAGTGCCGCGGTCGCGACACCGCCACCCATCAGACCGACGTCTTTCCCGCCGGCCAGGTCACGCGCCGCGGCGACCGCATCCTCGATGGTGTTGGCGAGAGTCTGTCGTTCGCTGATCTCCGCCACCGGGCCGTGGCTCACGACGACCAGCGAGGCCTTCGGGTGCGGGCTGCCGCCGCCGAAGTGGCCCGAGTCGTTGTACGTCTTGTGCCCGGCGATCACTGCGCCGACCCGGCCGGCGAGCGCGTCGAAGATCCGTGCGCTCGGTGCGCTCAGCTTGAAGCCGTCGAACACCTGGCTCGGCGTGTCACCGTCGAAGTACCAGTCGAACAGCATCGGCGCATCGCCGAGCCCGTGATCCGGACCGGAGCCGCGTCCGGTGATGTACCCGTCGACCGAGACTGCGAGGGCGCAGACGACCTTGCTCATCGTGTTCACCTTTCCTTGGAGTTCCTTGAAGGAACGCTAACATGATGGAGTTCCTTTAGGGAACCCTAAACGCTAGACTGGTGTCATGCAGCGAACGGACTTCAGTGAGATGGCGTGCTCGATCGCGCGCACGATGGACGTGATCGGCGAGCCATGGTCGCCGTTGATCCTGCGCGACGTCTGGGTCGGGTTCTCCCGGTTCGAGCAGCTCCAGGCGGACCTCGGAATCTCCCGCAAGGTGCTCACCGAGCGGCTGAACCACCTGGTCGACCGTGGCGTGCTGGAGCGTCGGCCGTACGACAAGCGGCCGCGGTACGAGTACGTGCTGACCGATCGCGGTCGCGAACTGCTCGACGTCCTGATGGTGATGGTTGCCTGGGGCGACAAATGGCTGGCCGGGGAAGCGGGACCGCCGGTCCTCTACCGGCACCACGCCTGCGGGGAGATCAGCCACGTCGACCTCGCCTGCGCCCACTGCGGCAAGCCGATGCACGCCGACGACATCGACATCCTCCCCGGCCCAGGCGCGGCGGCCTAGCTGCAGTACTGGCGGAACACCTCGAGGTCGCTGTCCACGCAGGCGATCCGGTCGAAACCCCAGGTGTCCACTCCCGGTCGATCGACCTCGAACATCACCCGGGCGGACATGTCCCGCAGGCCGCGGGCGAGAAGCGCGAACTCGAGGTGGTCGACGTCCAGGTCGTCGGCGCCGTACTCGTCGAGGAACTCCGCCAGCCGATCACCGTCGGCGGCTACCCACACGTCGTACTCACGGGGCCCGATCACGGCGTTCTCCCAGTCGAGGATCGCCGCCACCTCACCGTGGTTGTCGATCAAGACGTTCAACCCGTGGAGGTCTGTGTGGCACAGGACGTCGCGCACTGGTTTGAGCCGCGTTCGTACGTCGTCCAACCGCGCGATCGCCGCGGCGACCACGTCCGCCCGGTCCGCGATCCACGGGTGCTGCAGATTCCGCCCAAGGCTAGAGATGTGCGGCTCGCTGACGTCTGCGCGCGGCAGCGTCACCCGCAGCGGCGCCTCATGAACCTGCCGCAACGCCCGGGCCACCACACGCCAGTCGCTCCAGGCCGCCGTACGCCCTTCGATATAAGGGAAAACAGCGACGTTCTTCGCGGACAGCTCGCCCTGCAGCGTCCGCAACGGCTCCACTACCGGCAGCCCGAGAGCTCCCAACTCGGCCAGCTGCGAGAGCCCTGACGGCTCCTCGCCTTCCTTCCACACCTTCACGAACCATCGGCCGTCCGCCACCCAGCCGTCGGTGGCGAAGCCGCCGGGGTGCGGCTCCAGCGAGGAGACAGTCAGTCCGTAGTCGCGTTCGAGGTCCACACCCGCATCACATCACCTGCGCTGGGCGGCGAGCATCCGGATTACGGCGGCGTTCACCAGGATCAGGATCAGCGCCGAGAAGAGCAGGAGCGCGACCTGGGCCGGGAGGAGCGCGATGCCCAGGCCGATTGCGAGGACCGGGATCGCGAGTCCGGCGTACGCGATCAGGAAGAGGGCGGCGAGGACTTCGCCGCGGGAGGATGGGTCGGCGAGCGATGCAGCAGTCGCGACTGCGCCGCGGAAGACGAGGCCTACCCCCGCGCCGGCGACGACACCGCCGATGACGAAGAGGTACAGGTTCGGGATGAGACCGCCGACCGCCACGCCCACCAGGCCGACGGACATCGCGACCAGTCCGAGGCGGAGCTGAGCCGGGCGGCTGAGGCGGACGAAGACGGCCTGGCTCGCGGCGCCGGCGATGAAGACGGCGAACGTGACGACCCCGGCGAGCAGGCGGGACGTGTGGTGCAGGACGCCGGCCAGGAACGTCGGCGCCAGCGACGTGAAGAGACCGAAGATCGCGAACGCGGCGAAGGCACCGATCGCGGACGCGAAGAAGAGCGGACGCGCGGACGAGGGCAGCGCCACCCGCTGCGGCCGGTACGCCGGACGCTCCTCCAGCCGCTCCACGGTCTCCGGCACCAGCGCGATCCCCACCGCGCTGATCAGCAGCAGCACCAGGAAGATCTCGTACGGACGCTCCAGCGGCGACGACACGTACTGCGCCAGCAGTCCACCCACGAGCGGCCCGAACGCGAGCCCGCCGAGGTTCACCATGCTCGAGATCAGCGCCGACCGACTGGGGTCCTCACCGGGACGCGCGATCTGCCGTAGCTCGGACAGGTGCGCGGTCGCGGTCGCCGTCAGTACGCCGACGCCGACACCGCAGATGAACCGCGCCAGCAGCAGCCCGGGGACTTCCGGCCAGATCAGGAAGATCGCCGCCGACAACGCCTCTGCGAGTACTGCGAGCAACGCGACCCGCCGCCGCCCGAGCCAGTCGCTGACATGCCCCGCCAGGTACAGCGACGCCATCACCCCGACCGCGTAGCTCGCGAAGATCACCGTGATCACGTATGTCGGGAAGCCGTCGCGCTGCTGGTAGATCGCATAGAGCGGAGTCGGGATCGTCGAGAAGGCCATCGTGGTGAGGAAGGCCGCCGCGATCACCCAGAACCCCGGAGCATGAGCGAACCGGATCCGTACGCCGGCCCGCGAAGACGTCATGGTGGACATGTTTCCAGCGTGCCGCGCGCCATCTATCGAGTCCAACGAAAGTTCTTGCACGCTCTTATCGCCAAATCCGATAATTGATCCTGTGGACAGTCGCCAGCTGGAGTACTTCGTCGCCGTCGCCGAGGAGCTGAGTTTCACCCGCGCGGCGCACCGGCTGTTCACGGTGCAGTCCACGGTCTCGGCCGCCGTACGCGCTCTCGAGACGGATCTGAAGACGACTCTCTTCGATCGCTCGACCCGGCGCGTCGTGCTGTCAGCGACCGGGCAGGCGTTGCTGCCTGAGGCGAAGGCTGCGCTGGAGGCGTTGGACCGCGCGCGGGCCGCGGTCGAGGAGGCGTCGTCGGGGTTGCGCGGCAGCATCCGGATCGGGACGCTGGCCCGGCTCAGCCTGGTGAACATGGCCGAGCTGCTCGGCGCGTTCCATCGCAAGTACCCGCTGGTCGAGGTGCAGGTCGCGACGTCGCCGACCGGATCGACCGGCCTCGCGGACGACGTACGGCACGGTCGTCTGGACGTTGCGCTGCTCGGGCTGCCGCGTCCGGAGTTGTCCGGTCTCGAGGTCCGCGACATCGCCACGGTTCCGTTCGTGGCGCTCGTCCCGTCGTCGCATCCGCTCGCCGAGCGCGCCGGTATCGGACTCGACGAGCTCGCCACTGAGCGGTTCGTGGACATGCCAGCGGGTTTCGGGAACCGGAAGATGGTCGACCGGGCGTTCGACACGATCGGGATGCCCCGGCGGATCCAGGTCGAGGTGCCGGAACTGACCACGATCCCGGACTACGTTCGGGCCGGTCTCGGTGTCGGCGTCGTACCGGATCTCGAACTGGCCGAGGAGCCCGGCGTCGCCAAGCTGTCGATCACCGGCGCGGAGCTGACCTGGACGTTGTCCGTCGTGACGATCGCCGGACGGCGACCGAGCAGAGCGGTGACCGCCCTGCTCGATCTGATCGGCGACTCGACCCGCCCGGAAGGTCCGTACTTCTAAGCAGCCCAGATCTTCCAGTCGGGAAGTTCGTTGAAGCGGCGGAGCGCGGCGACCCCGCTGAGCCAGCCGAGCCAGGCGCCGTACGGCGGGTTGGACTCGTCGAACCCGCTCATCACGAAGGTCAGCCGGGTCTTCCCGTCGGACTCGGCGAGCTCCCAGGTGCTGATGCCGGCCGGACCCCAGTCCATCGACATCTTCTGACCCTCGACCAGGTCGACGATCTCCACGCCCGGGCCGGCGTCGAACCCGCCCATCGCGAACCGGCCGCCCTTCCGGAGGTCGATCTCGACCGGGTACCCGAACCACGCCGACGCCTTCTCGGCCTCGGTCAGCGACGAGTACACCTGCGCGACCGGCGCGTCGATCAGCGCCTCGCCCGCGAACACCGGCGAGGTGAAGTCCGGCCTGGTGGTGAGCTCGCGACCGTCGAGATGGTCGACGAGGTTCGCGAGCGCCAGCGACCAGAAGGTCTGCAGTACGCCGCGGATGTTCGCGCCGCTGATCGCGTCCGCGAAGTCGAAGCCGGTCTGCGACAGCTTGACCAGCGTCGCGTCGTCGCCGTCGGGTGTCAGCGTGATCTCGGTGGTCGTCTCCTCGCCGCCGAGCGTCCACGCCAGCGTCAGCGTACTTCCGTCGTACCCGAGGACTCGCTGGTGGGGCGCGTCGCCCTCGGGGATGTAGCGGCCCCAGAACTCGAACGTGCCGGGCAGGTCGACGGTCGAGTGCTCACCGAGCCAGAGGTTCAGGGCCTTCGGATCGGTCAGCGCCTGCCGGACGTCGTCGATGCCGACCTGGGCGCGCACTTGCAGGACAAGTGGTTCAGTCATTGGTTCGGTCTCCCTTGGGGTAGCAGGCCACCGCGAGCTTGAAGGCGTCGCCCTCGCTGCCGCCGTAGCGCTCGAAGAGGTCCTGCAGCGTGCCGCGCAGGTCCTCGAAGAACTCCCGCCGTCGGTCCGGTGGAACCCGGATCTCACCGGACACCCCGATGGACGGCAGCTCCGGAGCCGACCGATCCAGCGCGGCGATGTCGGTCTGGACCTCTTCCATCAGGTCCAGCACGTAGCCGAGGCTCAGCTCGTCGCGGGTCCGGCGGAGTCCGCCGATCCGGCCGACGAGCGTCGGGGACAGCCAGTACGAACGGGCCGTCGCCTGGTAGATACCCTCGCGGATCCCGCGCACCTTGCGCTCGTCCACCTGGGTCACCAGTCCCGCCTCGACGAGGCGCTTCACGTGGTAGTAGACGCGCTGCGGAGTCTGGCCGAGCTGCTCGGCCACGTCGCCACAGGTGGCCGGCTCCGCCAGCCGCCGCAGCACCTCGATCCGCTGCGGCTTGAACAGGGCCTCGGCCTGCTCGAGCTGCTCCAGATGCATCACGTCTCTCATCACACAAAAAAGTTTGTACGTAAAAAAGAATCTTGTCAATCAGTGGGATTTAGATCACCGGGGAATGTAAGTCGGCGGTTCGCGGTTCCAGCAGATGTTGGTGTCAAGGAAAGGAAGCGCGACATGGCAACTGTCTCGTTCAAGGGAGCCACCCGGGTCTACCCGGGCACCGACCTCGCTGCGGTCGACAAGCTCGACCTGGACATCGAGGACGGCGAGTTCATGGTGCTGGTCGGACCGTCCGGGTCCGGGAAGTCGACGGCACTGCGGATGCTGGCCGGGCTCGAAGAGGTGAACGAGGGCGCGATCTTCATCGGCGACCGGGACGTCACCAACGCCCCGCCGAAGGAACGCGACATCGCGATGGTGTTCCAGAACTACGCGCTGTACCCGCACATGTCGGTGGCCGACAACATGGGCTTCGCGCTGAAGATGCAGGGCATCCACAAGGACGACCGCGCCAAGCGAGTGCTGGAAGCCGCCAAGCTGCTCGGCCTGGAGGAGTACCTCGACCGCAAGCCGAAGGCACTGTCCGGCGGTCAGCGCCAGCGCGTCGCGATGGGCCGCGCGATCGTCCGTAACCCGCAGGTCTTCCTGATGGACGAGCCGCTGTCGAACCTCGACGCCAAGCTGCGGGTCCAGACCCGCACGCAGATCGCTGAGCTGCAGCACCGGCTCGGTGTCACGACGGTCTACGTCACCCACGACCAGGTCGAGGCCATGACGATGGGCGACCGGGTGGCCGTCCTTCGCGATGGCATGTTGCAGCAGGTCGACACCCCGCTGAACCTGTACGACAGGCCGCGGAACAAGTTCGTGGCCGGCTTCATCGGATCGCCCGCGATGAACCTGATCGAGGCCGAGATCGTCGAAGGTGGCGCGAAGGTCGGCGACTACGTGGTCCCGATCGCGCGCGACGTACTGGCCAAGGCCGGTGACGACAAGACGCTGACGCTCGGCGTCCGCCCAGAGGCGCTGCACCTCGCGGACGACGGTCTGCCGGTGAAGGTGTCGGTGATCGAGGAGCTGGGGTCGGACGCGTTCCTGTACGGGACCGCCGAGCACACCAGTGACCAGATCATCGCCCGGATCGGCACCCGGCTGCACAACGACAAGGGCACGGTCGTCCACTTGGCGCCGGACCCCGACAAGCTGCACCTCTTCTCCACGTCGACCGAGGACCGGCTTGTGTAGTTTGGCCCTGTGGGCCTTTGGATCAAGGACGCACCAGGAGTGATGGAGCTGCCGTCGGGTCGGCTCGTGCGCGGACGCGGTCTGCGGCACGGCTCGGCGGCAGAGCCGTTTCCGACGTACGGCGTGTATCTGCTCGGCAAGGAACCGCCGGACGTGCCGTGGGAGACGCACTGGATCAAGTGGCCGGACTTCCGGCTGCCGGTGGATCGCGCGCAGGCGTTGACGACCTTTCGCGCAGCGTTGGAGCAGACCGGGATCGGGCGGGTCGAGTTCGCCTGCGACGGCGGCCGGGGGCGGACCGGGACAGCGCTCGCGTGTCTCGCCGTACTGGACGGGCTGCCCGCGGATCAGGCGGTCGACTATGTACGACGGCATTACGACAAGCGGGCGGTGGAGACGCCGTGGCAGAAGCGGTACGTGCTAAATCTGTTGACCCGGAGTTGAGGGATCGCGTTGGGTCGAGGCGTGACGATCGAGCGGAGCAACCCCGACGGGCTGCATGCGACACCTGGGTATCACCACGTGACGCGGGTACAGGCGGACACCCTGATCTACCTTGCCGGGCAGTGCCCGTTGCAGGCGTCCGGTGAGTTGGCCGCGGGCGGTCTCCAAGGGCAGACCGCGCAGGTCATCGCGAACATTCTCACCGCGCTGAAGTCGGCGGGCGCCACGCCGGACAACGTCGTACGCACGGTGATCTACGTGGCCAGCTCGGATCGCGACGAGTTGGGCGCGGTGTGGACGCAGCTCAACGAGTCGCCGCTGGCGCCGGCCTTCACGACCGCGAGCACGCTGCTCGGCGTCGCCCAACTCGGCTTCACCGGCCAACTCGTCGAAATCGACGTGACGGCAGCCCTGTGATCGTTCCCGCCGAGGTCGTGGACTACGACCCGCGGTGGCCGCTCTGGTTCGCGGAGATCCGCGAGCGACTGACGCCGTACCTCACCGAGGTCCCGCACCTGTGCGAGCACGTCGGCAGCACCGCCGTACCCGGTCTGGCGGCGAAGCCGATCATTGACGTCGACGTCGTGGTTCCGTCACTCGAGCTGGTGCCGCTGGTGATCGGACGGCTCACGGAAGCCGGTTATCGCCACGAGGGCGACCAAGGGATCCCCGGCCGGGAGGCGTTCGGGCTGCCGCCGGACGCGGTCCACTACCACCATCTGTACGTCGTTGTTGAAGGCAACAAAGCTCACCGGGACCATGTGGTGCTGCGCGATCATCTGCGCGCGGACGCGGCCGATCGCGAGCGGTACGCGGCCCGCAAACACGAGCTGGCGCACCTGCTCACCACCGACCGCCCCGCCTACGTCTCAGGAAAAGGCGCTCTGGTCGAGGAGCTGATTGCTAAAGCTGGTGGTTCGCGTGCAGCCGACGGGTCGGGTCGTAGCGGCGCCTGAGCGCCACGAGCCGCTCGTAGTCGTCGTACGCCTCGGCCACCTCTTCGTCAGTGAGCTTCGCGAAGGTGAAGTTGAGGGCGCGGCCAACGGTTAATGGGGCCCAAGGTTCGAGCACCTCCCGTCCGGCGTCATCCTTGCCCGGTGTGAGGACGGTCAGCGAGTACGCCGCCTCGCGGTGACCGACCGCGTTCGGGATCTCCGGCTGCCGGGCGAGCGCGCCGCCGAGGTGCCGGATGCCGATCACGTGCATCCTCGACGCCCCCGGACCGGCGAGCTCGGGCAGCGTCTCGAGCGCATCGAGGTCCTTCAGCAGCACGTTGCGCGAGCTGTAACTGTCGGGGTGCTCCGGCTCCGCGAAGATCTGCCCCGAGTCGACGTACGGCAGCTCCCCCACCGTGTCGAGGACCGGCCTACCGATCGCCTGGAGCGGTTCGACCAGCTCCTCGCCGCGGTCGCCGAGGACCGCGAGCTGCACCTGCCCGATGTACTTGCCCCGCAGCGGCGCCGGCACCTGTGGGATGTTCGGGATCGGCAGGATCGCGATCGCCGACGTCACCTCCTCCGGCACGGACCTGGTCCATTCCCGCCAGACCTCCGGCACCGTCGGGTGCTCGGCGAGATCGAAGTACAGGCTGCCGCCGAACAGCGTCGGTACGTCGAAGAGGTCGACCTCGATTGACGTCACGACACCGAAGTTCCCACCACCGCCACGCAGCGCCCAGAACAGATCCGGGTCCTCCTCGGCGTTGCGCCGTACGCCGTCCGCGGTCACCACCTCGATCCGGCGGACGTGATCCGCGGCGTACCCGAACCGCCGGGCCATCAGCCCGAGCCCACCGCCGAGCGTGTACGAGATCGCGCCGACGCCGGGCGCGCTGCCGGAGAGCGGCGCGAGACCGTACGGCGCGGTCGCGTCGAGCACGTGCCGCCAGGTCGCGCCCGCCTCGATCCACGCCGTCTTGCGCTCCGCGTCGACCGTCACGCCGTTGAACCCACCGGTCGCGATCAGCACGCCACCGTCGAGCCCCTGCGTCAGGCCGTGCCCGGACGCCTGGACCGCGATCCGCAGGTCGTGGTCGATCGCATATCGGACCGCCTCCTCGACCTCGGCCATGCTCGTCACCGGAAAGATCGCCGCCGGCCGATGCGAGTCCCGCCGCTGGAACCCGAGCCGCGCCTCGTCGTACCCCGTACTAGTCGTCGTCAACATCATGCAGATCACGCTAGACACCCTTGCGGACACATCTTGTCCTCAAGGCATGATTTGTGGATGAGCGCTCGTAAAGAGATGCCCGGTCGGATGCTGCGGCTGCTCTCGCTGCTGCAGAGCCGCCGCGAGTGGTCCGGGCACGAGCTCGCCGACCGGCTCGGCGTCACGGAGCGCACGGTACGGCGGGACGTCGAACGGCTCCGGTCCCTCGACTACCCGGTGACCGGTACGACCGGTACTGCGGGCGGGTACCGACTCGGCTCCGGGACGCATCTGCCGCCGCTGCAGTTGGACGACGACGAGGCGATCGCCGTCGCGCTCGGACTGGTCGGCGCGGCCGGTGGCGGTGTGAGCGGGATGGCGGAGAGCTCGATGAGTGCGCTGGCCAAGCTGGAGCAGGTGCTGCCCGCGCGCCTCCGGCCCCAGCTCGCGGCGGTGGGTTCGGCAGCGGAGGCGATCCCGCGACCCGGCGTACCGCAGGTCGATCCGGACGTTCTCGCCGTACTAGCGCGGTGCTGCCGGAACCACGAGATCGTTGCCTTCGACTACCACGGCCGGCAGCGCGGTACGACGCGACGCCGGGTGGAGCCGCATCAGCTTCTGACGTTGTCGTGGCGGTGGTACCTGCTCGCGTTCGACCCCGAGCGCGACGACTGGCGGATCTTCCGCGTCGACCGGATCGCTGCCGTGACTCCTGTGTTGCACCGCTTCACGCCACGGGTGCTGGACGGGCCCTCGTACCTGCTCGAGTCGTTCGTGTCGGCGCAGTACGAGCACACGATCCAGCTGACGGTCGACGTACCCGCCTCCGAGGTGACCGCGACCTTCGAAGGTGTCGTCCGCGGCATCGTCGAACCGCTCAGCCCTTCGTCTTGCAAGGTCCGCTTCAGCGCGGACACCCCCGCCCTGCTGCTGACGCAGGTAGCCGCGATCGCGCACCTAGGCACCTTCACCGTCGACCAGGCGACACCGGAGACCGCCGCACTCATCACCGAGGCCGGCGAACGCCTCACGAACGCGTTCGCCGGGTTGCGCTAGGCAACAATCAGGCCGATACCGAGGGTCAGGACGCCGACCGCCAGCGACAGCGCGCCGAGCCAGAGGATCCACAGGAACTGGTTCGGTGCGGTGCGGTCCTTGCCGGCGGAGGACGCGAAGAAGCCGCCGGACATCAGGACCGCGGCGACCGGGATCCCGAGCCGGCCGACCCACAACCAGAAACCGCTCAGACCGGTCTGGTCGACGTACAGCAGTCCGACCAGGCTGAAGATCACGAGTACGCCGGCGTGGGCGTGGCCGGCCCGGGCGAACGACTTCTGGAATCCGGTCATCGGGACGTGACCGCGGACGATCTTGGTCATGAAGTAGCCGCCGAACTCGATCGTCACGACGGTGAGCAGAATGACGCCGGCGATGAGGCGGGATGCGTCGGTCATGCGTAGACCTCTTCTTTGACAGGCGCGGCTGCGCGGGAGGTGCGCGCTACCCAGAGGGCAACGGCGAGGTACAGGATCTGTTCGGGGATGCGCTGCCAGAGCGGGGTCGCCTCGCCGCCCGCGAACGGCACGTGCGCGACCGCGGCGTGGATGTTGGCCGGCAGCAGTCCGACAAAGAGTGCAGTCAGCGCGTACCCGGCCGGCTTACGGGTCTGGGTGATCACCAGGCCGGCGGCGCCGAGCAGTTCGAGTACGCCGGTGAGGTAGACGAGCGCGTCGGCGTACGGCAGGAACGGCGGGACCATCCGCACCATGTCGGCGTGGTTGGGCATCACCGTCACGCTCGCCGGGACGAAGTGCGCGCTCGCGGTCAGCACCAGCATCACCGCCATCGCGTGCGCCGCCGCGACCGGCCAGGTCGTGAACCGGCGGACGCCGAGCGCGCCCAGGGCCCGGAAGCCGACGGTCCCCAGGATCAGTACGAGCGGGATCATCCGACTCGCCTCCTTATGGATAGTTCAGGTATCCGCTTATGGATACTGATACTATCCATCACAGACAACAGGAAGGCAAGCGATGCGAATCGGGGAACTCAGCAAGGCCACCGACGTCCCGGTGCCGACGATCAAGTACTACCTGCGCGAAGGCCTGCTACCCGCCGGCGAACTCAGCAGCCCGAACCAGGCGTCCTACGGCGACACACACGTCCGCCGGCTCCGGCTGATCCGCGCACTGATCGAGCTCGCCCAAGTCCCGGTCGCCACCGTGAAGGAGATCCTCGAGTCACTCGACGCGGACGCCGAGCCCTTGCACGAACAGATCGGCCGCGCTCATCGCGCACTCACGCCGACCCGCCGCTTGTCCGCCTCCGACGACGCCCGGGCCGCCGCGACCACTCAGGTCACCGGCCTGATCGCCGACCGCGGCTGGTCCGTCGACCCCGAGGCACCCGCACTTGCCACGCTCATCGACACCGTCGCCGCGCTCCGCAGCCTCGGCCAGGACAACCTCGTCGCCCACCTCGACACCTACGCCGACGCGGTCGAACGCTTCACCCAGCTCGAGATCGATGCCGTCACCACGAACCCCACCCGCGACCAACTGGCCGAATCGGTTGTCATCGGCACCATCCTCGGCGAGACCCTGATCGCCTCCCTGCGCCTCCTCGCCCAGGAGTCCATCTCCGCAGAACGCTGGAAGAACCGCTAGCAGTCTCCGAGCAGCCCCGGGAGCAGCTTCGCCATCGCCTTGTGCAGAGCCCGGCGGTCGGTCTCGGTCAGCGGGTCGAAGACGAGTTGGCGGACCAGTTCGACATGTCCTGGCGCGGCCTTCACGAGTTCGGAGTACCCGTCGGAGGTGAGGATCGCGTTGGTGAACCGTCCGTCGTCCGGGTCGGGTTCACGCCGCACCAGGCCGCGGTTCTCCAGGCGGCGGATGAGGTGGGACAGCCGCGAGAGCTCGGAGTTGGCCAGGATCGCGAGGTGGCTCAGCCGCATCGTGTGATCGGGCTGGTCGGAGAGGCCGGCGAGAACGTAGTACTCCAGGAAGCTGAGGCCGGAGTCGCGTTGCAACTGCTCGCCGAGCTCCGCCGTGAGTAGAGCCATGACCAGCTGCAGCGTCTTCCAGGTCTCCAGCTCGTCGGCCGTCAGCCAGCGCGGCTCAGCCGTCTCCTTCCCCATGGCTGCAGCATAGCCATCGCAGCCATGACTTGAACGTTCACGTCAATCGTTCTATCGTTGCTGGTGACATGAACATTCAAGTCAATCCTCTGAAGGAGCCGTCGCCATGAACGTCGTCGTCTGGATCGTTTCCGGGCTGCTCGCCGCGATGTTCCTGATGTCCGGCGTCATGAAGGTGCCGGCCACGAAGGCGTCGCTGGCCGGCAATCCCCGGATGGGCTGGGCGGCCCCGTTCCCGATCGAACTGATCAAGGTCATCGGCGTCGCGGAGATCGCCGGCGCCGCCGGCCTGATCCTCCCCCGCGCCTTCGACCTCGCCACCTGGCTGGTCCCCACCGCAGCCGTCGGCCTGGCCGTCGTCATGATCGGCGCCATCATCACCCACGCCCGCCGCTCCGAACTCTCGAGCGTCGCCATCAACGCCGTACTACTCGCCCTAGCAGTCTTCGTAGCAGTCGAACGCTTCTGAACCCGTCACCGGTCGAGGAACGTGGTGAGCTCTGCGAGGTACTGCGGGCGGTTGTCGCGGCGTACCGAATGGCCGGCGCCGGCGACGTGTACCGCGCGGAACTCGCCGGCTGCGGCTTGAGCGCAGCGTTCGGCGTACTCGGCGGAGATCAGTGAGCCGCGTTCGGTATCGCCGTGGATCAGCAGTACCGGGCATGTGATCTCGGCCAACAGGTCGGTCAACGGGCCTGCCTCGCGAAACCGCAGACCGAACAACTGCGGGTTGACTTGGGCCTTCGACACGGCCCAGGGCTCGAGTTCGTCGGCGGCCCAGTCGGGGTCGTTGGATCGGCCCTGCGCGATTCGGGACGGTAGATCGAGTGCTCGGAGGTCCGCGAGCCAGCTCGGCTCGGACCACGGTTCGTCGTGTTGGTCGCCAGGCGCACCGGTCGGCGGGTCTTCCAGCACGACCGCACGGACCAGGTCCGGCCGCGACGCGGCCAGGTGGGCGGCCGCCATCGCACCCATCGAGTGGCCGACCACAACGATCCCGCCGTCACCGGGTTGGCTCGACAGCACGAGGGCCGCATCGTCGCGGTGCGCGTCATAGCGGATGGGTTCGTCCGGCAGCCCGGACTCGCCGTGCCCGCGGGCATCGATCGCGAGCGCCCGAACCCCAGGCAGCTCTCGGATCAGCGGTTCCCAGCACTGCGCAGAGTCCGAGAAGCCGTGCAGGAACGCGACCTCGGCCGCCGCCTCATCGGTCCGGTACCACGCCAGATGACCCGTCCTGCCTCGCACACCGAACATGGTTACCTTCCTGAGCCCATCACCCGTCGTGCGCCATGTCCACGAACCGTGAGTAGTGGCCCTGGAAGGCGACCACCACATCCGCGGTCGGCCCGTTTCGGTGCTTGGCGACGATGAAGTCCGCCTCACCGGGCCGGGTCGACTCGCGTTCGTACGCATCCTCGCGGTGCAACAGGATGACGACGTCGGCGTCCTGTTCGAGCGATCCCGATTCGCGGAGGTCGGAGGCCATGGGGCGTTTGTCGGAGCGTTGTTCGGAGCCTCGGTTGAGCTGACAGATAGCGACGACGGGGAGCTCGAGTTCCTTGGCGAGGAGCTTGATGGAGCGGGAGAACTCGGAGACTTCCAGCTGGCGGGACTCGACCTTCTTGCCGGACGTCATCAGCTGGAGGTAGTCGATGACGATCAGTTTGAGGTCGTGACGCTGTTTGAGGCGGCGGGCCTTGGCGCGGATCTCCATCATCGTCAGGTTCGGCGAGTCGTCGATGAACAGCGGGGCCTCGGAGACCTCGCCCATCTTGCGGGCCAGGCGGGCCCAGTCCTCGTCGGTCATCTTGCCGTTGCGCATGTGGTGCAGCGGGACCTTGGCCTCCGCCGACAGCAGTCGCATGGTGATCTCGTTGCGGCTCATCTCCAGCGAGAAGATGCACGAGGTCAGGCCGTGCTTGATCGAGCAGGACCGGGCGAAGTCCAGGCCGAGCGTCGAGTTGTGGGTCGGGATCATCGTCTTGCCGGCCAGGTACAGATGGTCGGCGTTGTCGACCTCGACGCAGCGCACCGGTACGCCGACGACCGGGTCGACCCACTCCACCCGCCGCTCGCCCTCACCGTGCAGCGCGGCCGGGAAGCCGTGCCCGGTGATCTGCCGCGGCGCCGACCCGGGGATCGGCGGTGTCAGTCCGGGACTCGCCGACATCGCCGTGTACAGGTCGGCGGTCGTGCAGACCACCGGGCGGCCGCCGTCCTCGACGCGCCACTGGTGCTCGGCGTCGGCGACGATCGTGCTGCCGTCGGAGAACGACAGCCGGAAGCACGGACGGTCCACCATCACCTCGGTCGCCGCGACCACGGTCGTCGGCAGCCCGTCGGCGTCCAGCAACTGGTCGCCGACCGCGACCTCGGCCATCGTGGTCCAGCCGGTGGGTGTCGGCAGCGGGGTGTCGAGCGCGAGCGCCTTCCCCATCGCGGGACGGGCGGCGACGATGATCATCTGGCCGGGGTGCAGGCCGTTGGTCAGCTCGTCCAGGTCGGTGAACCCGGTCGGTACGCCGACCATCGCGTCACCGCGGGAGTCGATCGCCTCGATCTCGTCGAGGGCGCCCTCCATGATGTCCTTCAGCGGGGCGTAGTCCTCGGCGGTGCGCTTCTCGGTGACCGAGTAGATCTCCGCCTGCGCCTCGTCGACGACGTCGTCGACCTCGCCCTCACCGGCGTACCCGAGCTGGACGATCTTCGTGCCGGCCTCGACCAGGCGGCGCAGGATCGCCTTCTCCCGGACGATGTGCGCGTAGTAGCTGGCGTTGGCCGCGAGCGGGACGGACGCGACCAGGGTGTGCACATACGGCGCGCCGCCGATCCGGGTCATCTCGCCGCGCTTGTTGAGCTCGGCCGCGACCGTGATCGCGTCGGCCGGCTCACCCCGTGCGTACAGGTCGGTGATCGCGTCGAAAACGGCCTCGTGCGCCGGCCGGTAGAAGTCCGTGCTGCGCAGATTCTCGATCACGTCGGCGATCGCATCCTTGCTCAGCATCATCGCGCCGAGCACACACTGCTCGGCCGCGAGATCCTGGGGAGGGGTGCGGTCGAAGCCCATCTCCGGACGCCGCTCTTCGTGGCCGCCGTCCTGGCCCCCGCGGAACTCCGCCACGCTCACTTCGTCCGACCTCCTCGTCCGCCCGCTGCCCAGCCACCGCCGGCCGGGTTCGAACACCTGATCGAACCCTAGCCAGGCCCACCGACAGTCTTCGGCGACAGGCCTCGCGACCGTACGCCCGTCACGTCACCAAAGGCCACTCGGTCGTCCACACCCCCTGTGGACGAACCGTGGATAACCCCCGGAAGGGGTGTGCACAGGTTGGGCACAACCCTGTGGATATCTGCGGACAAGAACCCACAACAGGTCCGTGACCTGCGGTTTCTCTAGTTCACAACTGTGGAGAAGAAAAAGTTTGAGACCAATTTCCGACGCGCCCGCGAGTCCTGAGTAACCTCGCTCCGGTGAGACGTGGACGATGGGTGGGCGAACAGGACCGGGAGATCCTCCGGCTGGCCGTCCCGGCGTTCTTCGCCCTGGTGTCGGAGCCGCTGATGCTGCTCGCGGACTCCGCGATCGTCGGTCACCTGGGCACCCCGCAGCTCGCCGCGCTCGGCATCGCCGGCACCATCCTGCAGACCCTCGTGGGCATCTGCGTCTTCCTCGCGTACGGCACCACGTCCGCGGTCGCCCGCCGGATCGGCGCCGGTGACCACAAGGGCGCGCTGGCCCAGGGCATCGACGGACTTTGGCTGGCGTTGCTCCTGGGCGTCGTACTCGCACTCCTCGGGCTGGCGCTCGCGCCGCAGGCCATCGCGGCGTTCGACCCGTCGCCGGAGGTGGCCGACCACGCGGTGACGTACCTGCGGATCTCCTGCTTCGGCATCCCGTCGATGCTGCTCCTGCTCGCCGCCACCGGCGTACTGCGGGGTCTGCAGGACACGAAGACCCCGATGGTCGTCGCGATCACCGCCAACCTCGCCAACATCGGACTGAACGTCCTGCTCGTGTACGGCCTCCATCTGGACATCGCGGGCTCCGCCATGGGTACGGCACTCGCGCAGACCGGCGCCGGTGTCGCGCTGGTCGTGGTGGTGGTCCGTGGCGCCCGCCGCGACGGCGCCAAGCTCCGCCCCGATCGTCCCGGGATCCTGGCCTCCGCGCAGATGGGCGTACCGCTCGTCGTCCGCACGCTGACGCTTCGCGCGGCGATCATTCTGCTCACGTTCGTCGCCACGGCCCTGGGGACGACGTCCGTCGCGGCCCACCAGGTCGCCTTCACGCTGTGGTCGTTCCTCGCACTCGCCCTCGACGCCATCGCGATCGCCGCGCAGGCGCTCACCGGCCGCGCCCTGGGCGCCGGCGACGTCGCGGGAACCCGCGCGATCACCCGCCGGATGATGTGGTGGGGCCTGTTCTCCGGCATGATCGGTGGCCTCGCGCTCTGGGGACTGCGTGACGTCTACGTCCCGTGGTTCACCACAGACCCCGAGGTACGTCGTACGCTCGCCGCCATCCTGATCGTGTCCGCGCTGTGGCAGCCGATCAACGGTGTCGTGTTCGTACTGGACGGCGTACTCATCGGCGCCGGGGACGGGCGGTACCTCGCTGCGGCCGGAATCGTCGCACTCGCGCTGTACGTCCCGCTGGCGCTGGCGGTGCTCTGGCTCGGCGGCGGGATCGTCGCGCTGTGGTGGGCGTTCGGCGGGTACATGCTGCTGCGATTCCTCACTTTGACCACGCGTGAGCGGCGCGACGCCTGGCTGGTCACCGGGGCTACCCGCTGACCCTGCGGTGCGGCATCGTGGAACAGAAGGAAAGGAGCGGCATGCCCGACACCGACGACGACCAGTCCGTCGAGCTCGTACCCGATCAACGGGAGCAGGGCGACGACGACACCGAGGCCGCAAGTGAGCGGCGGGCCGCCCAGGCACGGACTCAGGCCGACAAGAACCCGACCCACGACTTGGCGGAAGAAGAAGCAGAACGCCAGGAAGAGGCGGACGAGAAGGCCCGGCTGGACGAGGACGCGGAGGCGCGTGCGGAAGAGCTCGAGGAGCGTGCTGCCAAGGACCAGCAGGCGCTCGAGGAGCGACGCAGCCGCGAGGAGCTGCTCGATGCCACCGCGGAGACCTCTCGGGCGTTCCAGCTCGCATACGCCGACGAGGAGGCTCGCGACCGGTACCGGCAGTACGCCACGAACGACGTGCAGCGGGGCATCAGCGACCGCGCCCACGGCCGGCACGAGCTGGACGAGGCGGCAACACACCGCGACGAGGCCGGATCAGCAGGGCTGGTCGCGGAAGGCCGCCGGTACCAGAACGCCGCCACCATCGAGGAACGCAAGGCCGTCAGCGACGACAGCATCTCCCGCGAGTACGACGCCTCCGCGCGGGAGCACCGCCGCGAAGCACAGCCGAACCCGAGCGAGGCCGTCCGCAAACCACCGGAGGACACGCCCGAGGCCCAGCTCCCCCAGGCGCGCCGCCACGTCCGCGGTCCCGGCCGGGTCCGGAACAAGCAGGGCAAGGTCGTGAAGCCGAACCGGTCCAGCGAGCCGGACCTGGAGATCTAGGGCTGCAGGTTCTGGGTCTGGATGATTGCCAGGTTCGCCGCAACCAGCACGACGAAGCCGACACCGAGCAGCGGGTGCCTCAGGCTCCACAGGGCGGCACCCGCCAAGCCGAACACGAGGACCTTCACGGTCCAACGCAGTACCGGAGTCGTGTGCGCTGCGGTCGGTGCCGCGAACAGGCCCCATACGATCGCGGTGGCCAATGGCAGCGCCACCGCGAGCAGCCAGCGCACAAGCGTCGTACCGCCTGTGCGCCAGCCCCACCATGCGAAGATGCCTAGGGCAACCAGCTCGGCGAGGAACGCCAGCAGCAGGTTGCCCCACTTCCACATTTGCTAGATCCCGCGGATGTTCGGCTGCCGCTGGTCGAAGAACAGGCCGGCCGGCGGCTCCTGCACCGGGAGCGGCGGGATCGGGTAGTCGGTGTGCTGGTTGTTCCGGCAGGCGGCGAACGGGCCGTCCGGGTCCAGTAGCGACATCATGTGCGGGTCCGCGTGGTCACGCCACCAGACCGACATGCCGGTCGCCGGGTCCAGGCGCAGGTGCTCCCAGGCACGCCAGATCGAGTCCAGCCGGCTCAGCGCCTCCGCGTGCCGGTACCACTCGGGGCACCAGATGAACTGCTGCCCGAGCCGGCGCGTGTAGAGGTAGATGAGCCGGTCTTCCACGAACGCCGCGACGTGCGGGTAGAACAGCTCCTGCTCACCATCCACCGCGGTTGTCTCCCTCGTTCTGCTCCCAGACCGGTCGCTCCGGTCCACGCTGCGGAGGCGCCTGGGTGCTTGAAGCCACCCACGGGTTGTTGCTCACCGGAACGTTCGCAGCCGCTCCTGGATCGTACTTCGCCAGCGACGCCTTCACCGCACCGGCGTCCGGCCGGGTGAACCACGGGACCGTCTTCACCAGCGTGGCCGGGATCCCGGACGGGAACACGACCGCGCGGCCGGGCGGCATCGAGGCGAGGTCGGAGACCTCCATGATGTTGTGGCGCTGGACCTGCTGGCTGGTGCCGCGCTTGCCCTCGTTGTACGACACCGAGCTCGAGCTGATGTCGTAGTCGCCGATCATCTTGCTCAGGTTCTCGAGGAAGGACGAGTCGGCGGCGCCACCGCCGTACACCCGGATGTTGGCCGCGCCCCAGAGCTTCTGCATGCCGTGGTCGCCCCAGCACTCCTGACCCTGCGCCCAGGACTGCAGGATCGTCATCAGCACGATGCCGCGGGAACCGAAGTGCGAGTACAGGTCGGGGAGGTTCTTCCACCGGCACACGTTGGCGGCCTCGTCGAGTACGCCGACCAGCGGGCTGGGCATCCGGCCCATCGGGCAACCGCGGGCGAACTGCTCGGCGGCCTCCACGACGGCGACCGTGAGTGCGGTGACCAGCGGGCCCGCCGTACCGGCGCCTTCCTTGGACAGGCTGTACAGCGTGCCGCCCTGGCGGACGAACTCATGCGGGTTGAACTGCGGCCGGTTGTCGTTCGGGCCGTTCGGGATGACCCAGCGGGTCACCTTGCGGTTGACCAGGAACTGGGCGCTCTGCTGGGCCGTGCCATAGACACCGGCGCGCTGCTTGTCCGGCGCGTTGATGACGCCGGACAGGGCGTCAGCGGACAGCTGCAGACCGGGGGTGTTGCGCAGGATCCGCTCCGGCTCGTCGTTCCGCTGGTCGGCCAGCCAGCTGTAGACCTGAGTGATCGGCCGCTTGGCGACCGCGGCCGCGAGCAGCAGGCCGGCCAGCAGGTCCGTACCGGCGGCGTCGAAGAACGCGTCGGTCTGGGCACCCACCTGGCGCTGCGAGGCGACGAAGTGCTCTGCCAGCTCACGCGCCTTGGTCTCGTCGGTGATGTAGGTCAGCGGGTTCCACCACCAGTTCGGCGGCTCCTCGCAGACCTCCTGCGGGTCGAACACCCACAGCGGGCCCTTCTCCGAACGCGGCCCGCGGGTCGCGTCGACGATGTCCCGCTTGTTCGAGGTGGCGACGACGCAGCCGGGCGCGTCCAGGATCGCCGGCACCGCGCGCGACGTGGTCTTACCGGTTCGGGGACCCCAGATGTCGACGTGCATGTCTTCCCAGTTGCCGAAGACCTCGAGGTTGTCCCGGACGGTCCGGCCGATCAGGATGCCCGGACCCGCGTGCCCGGCGCCGAGCTGGTTCGCCTTCTCCTGCGCGCCTTCGCGGGTGAGCTTGTAGATCTCGGACCGCTTCGACATCAGCTGCGCCTGCCGGTCGACCCGGCCGATCGAGCGCTCCCGGTTCCGGAAGAACATCCACCCGCCGCCGACCAGGCCGAGCAGCACCACGATCTCGACGACCAGGATGCCGGTGGCCGCGCCGGACCACTCCAGGTTCCCCTTCGACAGGTCGACGATCGCGTCGAACGGGTTCCCGGGCGTCCGCGAGCCGTTGATCGCGGACGCGACCTTCAGCGCGCCCCACATCGAGAAGACCACCAGCGCGACCGCGCCGACGATCACGAAGATCAGGACGGCCTCGGGTGAGATCGCACCCGGGCCGGTGCTTTTCTTGCCCTGCGCCATGACTCGTCAGCTCCCCACGCGCGTGGTCGGATCGGGCGGCGGCAGCAGCATCGGGTCGTCCAGGCTGTACTCACCGACGACCTGCTCGGTGCCGTCCGGCGCGACCTCGACCTTCTGCGGCTTCCCGTCGTTGCCGGTCGTCCACAGCTTGTTGGTGTCGTTGATCTCGCGTTCGACGGAGGTGAGACCGACGTGCACCGGGATGCCCGGCCGGCCACCGACCTTGACCAGGAAGTTGCCTCGGCCGGGAGGAGCGGCCTCCTTGCCGGTGGCCGGGTCCCACGCGGGCGGGTCCTGCCAGCCGACGAGCATGTTCTGCTCCTCCATGGACATCGACACGACCTCGGTCAGGTTGTCCATCTCGGCGCGCGGCAGACCGCCGCAGATGACCATGCCGGAACGCTCGACGAAACCCTTCGCCTTCATCCGGTCCTCGGGGTTCGGCAGCGCGAGCAGGTCGGACATGGTGTGCGAGATCATCGCCATGCCGACACCGCGCTGCCGGTTCAGACGGGTCAGCGCGTCGACGCGGTCGACCAGACCGCTCCCGGCCCGCAGCACCCGCCACAGCTCGTCGAGGATGACGAAGTAGTGCCGCCGCGGCTCCAGTCCGGCGTCCGCGAGCGCCTGCGAGACCGCGACCGCGCCGAACCCGTACGACCAGCAGGCCAGCAGTACGGCGGCCTGCAGGCTGGTCTCGGAGTCGTCGACGTTGGACACGTCGAACACCACCGGACGGTCCATCTGGATCGGGTTGTCGGTCTGCTCGGAGAAGATCTCGCCCAGCCGGCCACCGCCGACCAGACCGATCAGCGATGCCTCCAGGCCCTCGGTGATCTGCCGATAGCGGTCCAGGCTGCCGCGGTCCAGGGCCACGTTGCGGACCCGGTCCGGGGCGTCCTGCACGACTTGCAGCAGGTCACGGAGTACCGGCGTACCTTGGAACCGCTCGTCGAGGACCTTGAGCGCCTCGTCGAGGATGGTCTCCTCGCGGTCGTTCGGGTTCTGGTTACGCATGATCGCGATGAGCGCCGAGACCATCGTCTGCCGACGGCCGTGGGCGTCCGCCTGGATCGCCTCGCGGGCCTTGCCGGTCAACCGGAGCGCGGCCTCGCGGGACTCGCCCGGGTCGAGCACGTTCAGGTGGCCACGACCACGGCCGAGCTGGATGACCTGCCCGCCGAGCGCCTCGATCAGGTCCTTGTAGTCCGGCTTGAGGTCACCGAGCACCAGCGGCATCACGCCGTACCCGGCCAGGCCGAGCGCCATCCGCCGGGTGATCGTCGACTTGCCCAGACCTGGCTTGCCGAGCACGAACATCGACGGGTTCGAGATCAGCTTGGCCCGCATGAACCAGCTGATCGGGTCGCAGCACATGGTCGCGCCGGAGAGGATGTTCCGGCCGATCGGCACGCCGACCATCGGGCTGCCGGTACCGGCCGCGAACGGCCACATTCCGCAGACCTGCACCGTCGTACCGCGCCACTCCTGCGGAGCCTGCAGGTACGTCGAGTAGCCGCCGCCCGGGCCGGGCCAGCCACGCGGCATCGGCCGCCTGCCGCGACGGGACGGATCGACCGGCTTCTTCTGCTTTTTGCTCACTGTGACTCCCCAGGTGCCACTGTGCTTTGGTCAATCATAGGGATTCCCGCAGTCCGGCCGGTATCGAAAGGTGGTTCTGCACCACGATGCCCAGCGGCAGCGCTGCGACGAATGCAGAATCCTGGGAGCCGAACGCCGGGCGCAGCAGAACTCGTGCGGTCGCGCCGAGGTTGTCGATCGCGGCGATCATGTCCGGGATCTGCTCGGCGCTCATCACCGTGCCGGTGACGACCATGCCGAAGTTCACCAGGCCGGCGCCGCGCGCCTCCTCCTGCGCGGACCGGTCGGCGGCCCGTGCCTCGGCCATGTTGCGCGCGGACGGCCGGGCGGACGCAGTGGCGCGGAACGACGCGTTGCGCTTGTCGGCCTCCACCATGCGGGCCGCCGTACCGGCGTCGAGCGGGCGGTAGAGCAGCGTCACGCGCTTGCGGTCGATGTCGGCGTGCGGCGCGACCAGCTGCGACAGCACCGACGAGAACACCTCACCGCGCGGTGCCTGCGACATCTGCCAGGTCACGGACCAGGCGGAGTCGTGGCGGTACTTGTCCCAGAACGCCTGGGTGGCGGCCGGGCCGACGTCGGTCCACTGCAGTTCGGGCGGCATGCCCTGGCCGCGCGCCTCGTCGATGAGCATCGCGGACGCCGGGTCGTACGCGATCCGGATCGCCTCGCACAGCTCCTGCGCACTGACCGGCCGCGCCGCACCGGCGCCGGTCGCGTTCAGGCTCTGGGTGAGCGCGGGCAGCCGGGCCGCGAGCTCGCGGCCCATGTCGTCTTCCTTGCGCCGCTTGCCGCTCCGGTCGGTGCCCTTGAAGGTCAACGCGACCCGGGCCGAGACCAGCGCCGAGCCCTCGGGGTAGCTCTGCACGACCTCGGTCAGCATCGCGCGGGCGATCGGCGGCGTCCCGTCCATCATGTTGTTGCCGACCTCACGGCGCAGCCGGATACCGGTGTCCGGTGCACTCTCCACCGTCACCGACGCGGCGACGATGCCCGGCTCGTGGCCGAGCGAGGCGAGCCACTGGCCCCAGTGCGCCACCCAGATGTCCACCTGCTCCTCGTCGACCAGCGAGGCGCCGTCGGGTTCGGCGTTGATGACGACGGTGAAGTGCCGGGTGCTCGGGTAGTACAGCAGCGCGAACGGCCGCCCGTAGGAGTCCTGGTACTCGCTCAGCTGGGAGGCTGCGGCGAGGCCGGGAAGCTGGAACTTGCCCCATGCGGTCCGGCCGAGCGGGCCGGAGCGGTAAACGTTGTGCTTAGCCATCTTTGCTCGTTGCCATCCAATGTGGGTCGAGAGCCGTTGCAGCGTGGAATGCCCGTGCTTGTCCTTCGTGATCAGCAGCCCGAGCGCCGCGCCCACGATCAGCAGGCTGACAAGAGCTGCCCTGATGCCGCCCACCATCGTTGCGATGACGACCAGCAGCAGGCCACCCATCATGATGCCGGTGCCGAGCATTCCCAGGCCGGCGATGCCCGCCGAAGCGGGCCTCCGCCAGTTGCCGTAGGTGCGAGGTGCGCGTCGTACGTTCTCAGCCGCTGCCACTTGGTCCGTCCGGTGGTGGTGGTGGTTGGTTGTTTCGGTCGTCGTCGCGGTAATCGTTGGCGCGGTCTCTCTCGCGGTTCAGGTCGCCGCCACCGCCGCTGCCGCTGGGGCCGCCGCCGTCACTGCCTCCCCCGCCACCGCCGCCGCTGCCTTGGGCGCCCGACTCGCCGCCGTCGCCCATGGCCTCGTTGCCGACCTCCTTGGCGCCGTCCGCAGCCGCCTTGCCGACCTTGTACGCGGCAATCGCGACGGCGACCGGTATGCCCACCCCGGTGGCGGCCGCACCACCGGCCGCGGCGCCACTGGCTGCGCCGCCTGCTGCTGCGCCACCGCCTGCCGCACCACCGGCCGCGCCGCCGGCTGCAGCGCCCTCGCCACCGGCCGCGGCACCTTCGGCTCCACCTGTCGCGCCACCGCCGCCACCGCTCGGGGCCTGCTGCGACGCCCGTCCGACGTTCTGTGCACCGGACGGACCGTCACCACCGCCGCCACCGCCGCCACCGCCGTCGTCCGCCCCTTGTTCAGCGCCCTTGCTCACCATGTCACCGGCCTTGTCGGCGCCGACCATCTTGGCTGCCATCATGCCGGCGCCGGCTCCACCCGCCGTCGCCCCGACCATCGGCACGATGAACCGCATCAGCGCCGGCATGGCGAACAAGGCGAGCACCAGCATCGTGAGACCGGTGACCACGTTCATCACCATGCTGCCGATGTCGTCCGGGTTGCTGGCGTCGTAGTGCAGCGGGTCGCCGTTGTCCGAGACCAGCCGGATCGCGGTCGCGTAGACGATCGCCGCCACCGGTTTGTACAGGATGAAGGCGAGCAGCCAGGCGATGATCTTCTTGAACCAGTTCCGGCCCATCTCGGTGTTCGTCGCGGCGGCCGCGATCGGCAGGACGCCGAGCAGCAGGACCAGCATGGCGCTGCGGACGACCATCAGCACGATCTGGATCAGGCTGGCGATCACGCAGAGGATGCCGACCGCGATCATGATCCCGATCAGCAGCGGTGAGCCGGCGATGCCGACGATCGCGGCGAAGCCCAGTACCGCGCCCATCTTCTCGCCGAAGGCCTGCGAGTCGCCGGAGCCGATGTTCTGGCAGCCGTCGACCCAGCCGGTGGTCTTCGAGTCGAGCGCGGAGCTGATGAGGCAACTGGAGAACATGTCGCCGGCGCTGATCAGCGCCTGGGCAACGGCGATCGAGAACGCCGCGGCCACCGCGAGCGTCATCAGCGAGCGGAGCAGTTCGCGGGCCGACTCGCCGCGCTGGGTCCAGGCCATCTGCACGGCGCCCACGATCAGGCCGATGGCGGCGATGAAGAGGGCGATGAACTGCGTGTGATCCCAGACCCACCCGACCGTGTCATTGGCCGGCGTGCCGTTTTCGTTCCCGACCGCAATGGTCGGCACATAGACCCAGAAGGTGGCGATCGTGCTCATCAGCGTTCCGACCGCCGAGCCGATGGCCTTGAGGATTGGCTCGAACACGAACTTCATCACCAGTTCCATGACGGGGGCGAAGACAACCTCGAGGGCCTTCTTCATCAGGTCGATCGCCCAGTCGATCACATCGAGCGGTATCACGTCAGGACGTCCTCGGTGAGACGAAGCGAAGGATGGCCGGCAGCGCGACGACTGCCACGATCATCAGCGTCACGCCCATGATGACCTTGAGGATGTGCGATGCACCTTCCGAACCCATCAGGCTGAACGCGGTGGCATAGATGATCGCCGCCACCGGTTTGTAGATGATGAACGACGCCAGCCAGGCGAGTGCACGCTTGAACCACATCATCCCCATTTCGGTGTTGGTCGCGGCCGCGGTCAGCGGAAGCATGCCGACCAGGAGCACGAGCATCCCGTAGCGGACGATCATCAGCGCCAGCTGGATGATGGCGGTGATCACCATCAGGATGCCGACGAAGATCACCAGCAACCAGCCGAACGGTTCGTCCATCACGTCGAGCAGGTTCTTCGCGTAGTTGTGGTCGTCCTTCTTCAGCGCCGAGTTGATGATCCAGGTCGAGAACCCGTCCGCGGCCGTGATCAGAGTGCCCGCGAAAGCCGTCGCGGCCCCCGTCACCACGACCAAGGTGATCAGCGATTTGAGGATGTCCCGAGCCGGCTCACCCCGGTGCGAGATCGCCATCTGGACAGCGCCGACGATGACCGCGAGCGCGGCGATGAACACCATGATGAATTGGGTGTGGGTCTGGATCCACAGGGCCGGGGTGTTCCCCTCGATGCTCGGAGTGGGGATGTAGACCCAGAGCAGGCCGACGGCCTTCATGACCGCCTCGACGGCATGGATGACGACGTTGGCGATCGCCTCGAAAATGAAGTCGAAGAACTTGCCGAAGGCCCACTCGAGCGCGGTCTGCAGGCCCTCCTTGAAGCAGTCGTCCCAGTCCCAGGGCCAGCCCGAGCATCCGAGGATGATCATGCCGCACCACTGAACCTGACGTAGCCGCTGAGACTGGTCAGGATGTCCGGCTCGACCGACCCGTTGAAGCTGCCGTCGGGCTGCAGCTCGACGTACCAGTCGCTGCGGTACCACCGCATGGTGACCGGCATCGCGCCGTAAGCCTTGCCGTTCAGATCGGCGACGACCTGGATGATCGTCCGGGTGGCGTTCGGCGGATAGTCGAGCACCTTGAAGCCGGCGAACTGGATGTCACCGGGCACGGTCGACGACGGCGTCTTGGCCGTCTGCCTTGCCTCGGCGATGGCCGCGTCCCGGCCTGGACCGGGATACACCCGGCTGTGTAGCGCGGCGATGCCGACCTCCGGGTTCTGGAGCTGGCCGAGCAGGACCATCGCAGCAAGCACCGCACCCGTGGGCGAATGCGCGAAGCACGAGCGCACACCGTTCGGGCTGGTGCTCGTGGGCCCGCTCGCTGCCTGGATGGGAATCAGCATCTTTCCCTCGAACTGCCACGAGACCGCGACCGGTGCGGCGATCCTGGGGATCGCCTGGCTCGGGTTCTTGGCGCGGCAGCCGCCGGTGGAACTGTTGGGCGGCGGCGGCGTGGTCCGCGTGGCGGTCGGTACTTCGGTCGGCGAGGCGGGTGGCGGCTGGTTCGACTCTTCTTCGGTGGGCTGTCCGGTAGGAACAGCCGTGCTCGGAGTCTGGCTGGGGTTGGCCGTCGGACTGTCCGAACGACCACCCAGCATGAACCAGACCACCAGGCAGATCAGCACTGCTCCGACGACGATCGCCGACGCGATGAAGCCACGTTCCTCGAGGAAGGTGGTCTTCTCGCCGTCGGAATCGTCGTCGGAGTCCGTGTTTCTGCTGAACAGTCCCACCTACGATCAGCCTCCGAGCAACTCGCCGTGCGCCCGCGTCACTTCAGGGCGTCGACGAGGGCGGTCGCCGCACCGATGACGATGCAGGCAGCCAGGACCCAACCGAGCCGGGCGGCGTGCTCGCCACCCTCGCCGCGACGCTGACCGATGGCCATCATGCCGCCGGCGATGATGATGCCGAGGGCACAGATCAGGTAGGCGATCCACTTGACCCAGCCGAGGACCTTGTTCAGGCCTTTCGTCACCTCTACGGGCGGCGCCTCCAGGGGCAGCGAGTTCGGAAGCTCGGTAACCAGGTGGTGAAGCAACATCATTGTCTTGGTGCCTTTCAGTACGGGGCGGGGTAGTCCGCTGGGTTTGACGCGCGAAGTGCGTAGATGGATTCAAGTACTTCGAAAACCTCGTCTGGCGTGTTGTCAGGCGTGGGAGCCTCCCCTCTGCGCCACTCCTCGATCCACGGGATGTCCCAGACCCTCGGAACACCTCCGCCGACGATGTCGGCGAAGTCGTCGAGCACGCGGGGCAGCCGGCCAGGAGCGTCCGCGATCAGCACCAGGCCGAGCACGGCGACACCCTGGACGACACCCGAGGCCCACTCGATCGCGGCTCGCTGCGCGGCGCGCAGACCGGACCCGTGGGTCCGGGCAACCAGGATCACCGGCGTCGGCACCGGCGGCGGCGGAATCGGCCAACGGTGGTTGGACGCCCGGGTCCCCGGCAGCAGGACCGACATCGTGGTCTCGCCGGAGCCGCCGTGGACACCGACCCACCACAGGGTGTCGGCAGCCGGAATCGCGAACTTGGGCAGGCGCT
Source organism: Kribbella soli (assembly GCF_004331345.1). Classification (GTDB taxonomy): domain Bacteria; phylum Actinomycetota; class Actinomycetes; order Propionibacteriales; family Kribbellaceae; genus Kribbella; species Kribbella soli. The sequence goes on from NZ_SJJZ01000001.1 coordinate 2,106,293, forward strand.
GATCCTCCGCGGGCGCCGGCACCCCGTGCTGGGGCGCGGACGGCCCCCGCGGGGTGATGTCCGGCTGAGCTGCGGGGCCTGGCTGCGGCTGCTGCGGGCCCGGAGACTGCTCTCGTGTCCACGGGTTCTGCGTCATGGCCCCTCCTCTCGCGGTTCGTCACAGGCTGTTGCCCACCGTATTCTCTCGCTTTCCGGGTGTACTTGCGTGACCCATCCACAGGCGAGGATGTTTCTACCCCCTTGTCGGGGTCAGTCGAGCCGACAGGCCCGCGTGGTTTCTGCATGCCCGGAATCCCCGGTATGCCCTCATGCGGGGGACATGCTAGAACGTGGACGCCGGAAGCTGATGAACGAGGGAGACCTGTGGCGGGAATGAGAGGACATCGTGGCTGAGAAGATCCCCTCCTGGCCGAAGGTCACGATCCGGCTGTACGACGACCACAACGCCGAGGTGAAGATCGCCGGGCGCAGTCACCCGGTCAACCACCACGATCCGCGACAGGCGGCGATCCAGCTCGTCGCCGAGCAGGCCGCCCAGCTGGGCCGCGCCGTGAAGGCGACCGCGGTCGAGGCCGACGGTGCCTCCTGGCCGCTGGTCATCCATCCGGACGGCCAGGTCGACGCGATCGACACCGACCCCCGCAAGGGCAAGAAGCCGATCTGGCCGATCGTGCTCGCGATGGCCGTGGCCGTCGTCCTGATCGCCGGTACGACGCTGTACATCACCGTCTTCAGCAAGCTCGGCGAAGGCAAGCCGCAGGTGACCGAGTCGCCCAAGCTGCCCGAGCTCCCCGGGCCGAACGTGCACCCGGACGAGTTCGCCCCCAAGACCCAGCCGACCGGCTACTCGACGCACGCGGGCTGGACGGTCGACCTCGCCGAGGACAGCACGCCGGCGATCAAGCCGGACGGCACCGAGGTCGCCATCCTGACGACCGACGAGAAGGTCGCCGTGTTCGATGCCAACGGCAAGGTGTTGTGGCAGGACAAGGTGCCGAAAGACGCCGAGAACCCGGTCTATACCACTATCGACGGCAAGCAGGTACTGGCGATCGCGACGCCGGACACCCTGTACTACTGGGCGGGCGGCGGCGCCGAGGCGAAGACGATCGAGTTGCCGGACAGCGCCAAGGTGCAGTTCTTCGGCAAGTCGCCGCTGGTCCTGCTGGGCGACGAGTCCGGGGCGATGGTGATCTCGGGCGGCGAGCTCAAGGCAGCGCCGGATCAGCCGCGGAGCTCCACGATCCTGCTCGCCGAAGGCGACCGCACGCTGATGGCGCAGTACCTCGGCCCGCTCTACTGGACGCAGCCAGGCAAGCAGATCCTCACCGTGAATCTGCAGCCACCAGGTGGCGCGGGGAAGCTCATCCAGGTGGTCTCGGCGAGCCCGGACTACGTCCAGGCCCTGTGGACCAACGCCAAGAACCCGGCGGAAGAGGCGATCCCGGCGGTGCACTCGACCGCGAGCGGCAAGATGGTCGCGAGCTGCGGAACGGTACGCAACGGCGACACCGACGGCTGGGACTGGGTCCCCGACCCGAACCGCAAGTTCGGTGCCTGGGGTGAGTGCCTGGTCAACCTCACCCTGACCAAGAACAACACCAGGCGGCTCCCGGGCTTCCAGCCCCTGTCGGTCAGCGGATCGATGCTCTACGGCACGATCAGCAGCAAGCTGTACGCCGTGTCGCCGAACTGGAACACCTACCCGATGAACGAGGGCACCACGCGGCCGTGGGGTGTTGTCGGCAAGCGCGCTGTCCTCGTGTACAACTCCGTCCTCTACGCATTGGATCCGGCGAAATGAACCGTCGAACGCGCCGCGCGGCGCGGGTCACGACCGCACTGATCGCCGTCGGCGTTCTGCTGGCGCCCTCCCAGGCGCTCGCCGACAGCGTCGAGCCGGAGCCGGTCGACTGGCCCAAGATCCAGCCGTCCAGTGGACAGGTGGCCGAGCCGCAGCCCGTCGACTGGCCGAAGCCCGCAAAGACCTGAGAGCGGTTCCGGCAACGACAAGGCCCGCGCCCCCCGACCGGGGAACGCGGGCCTTGAACGTTCAGGCAGAAATCAGCCGGCCGCGACCTCGAGGCGGACCGTGGCGGCCACCTCGGGGTGCAACTGGACGGCAACCTGGTGCTTGCCGGTGGTCTTGATCGGCGACGCGATCGCGATCGCGCGCTTCTCGACCAGCGGACCGCCGGCGGACTTGATCGCCGAGGCGATGTCGGCCGGGGTGACCGAACCGAACAGGCGGCCGGTGTCGCCGGCCTTGACGGCCAGGGTGACGGAGAGCTGCTCGAGCTGGTTCTTGACCTCGCTCGCGTGCTCCTTGCCCTGGATCGACCGGGCGTCACGCGCCCGCTTGATCGTCTGGATCTGCTTCTCGGCGCCGCGGGTCCAGCCGATGGCCAGGCCGCGCGGAACCAGGTAGTTACGGCCGTAGCCGTCCTTCACCTCGACGATGTCGCCGGGAGCCCCGAGGCCCTCGACCTCCTGAGACAGGATGAGCTTCATGGTCCGCGCCTCCCTCAGCGAGCGGTGCTCGTGTACGGCAGCAGGGCCACCTCACGAGCGTTCTTGATAGCGGTCGCGACATCGCGCTGGTGCTGCACGCAGTTCCCGGTCACCCGGCGGGCGCGGATCTTGCCGCGGTCCGAGATGAACTTGCGCAGCAGCGCGGTGTCCTTGTAATCGACGTACGTCGCCTTGTCCTTGCAGAAGCCGCAGACCTTCTTCTTCGGCTTCCGAATGATCTTGGCCATTGTGGTGCTCTCTTCCTACTTCCAGAGCCCGGCACGGATGCCGGAATGGTCACTAACGGAATTGCGGGCCGATCAGAACGGGGGCTCCTCCGTCGAGCCGCCGCCCTGGCTGGCCCAGGGGTCGTTCTGCGGGGCGGACTGGCCGCCACCGCCTTGTCCTGCACCTTGCGGGGTCGCCCAGGGGTCGTTCTGCGGGGCGCCACCCTGGCCGCCGCCGTAGTTACCGCCCTGGTTGCCGCCGCCCTGGCCGCCGCCACCCTGGTAGCCACCGCCACCCTGGTTGCCGCCGCCACCGAAACCGCCACCGTCGGAACGCGACGTCTTCGAGATCTTCAGCGTCGCGTACCGCATGCTGGCGCCGATCTCTTCGACATCACACTCGAACACGGTGCGCTTGTTCCCGTCGCGGTCGTCGTAGCTGCGCGCCTTCAGGCGCCCGTGCACGACGACCCGGGAACCGCGGGTCAGCGACTCCGCGACGTTCTCGGCGACCTGCCGCCACACGGCACACGAGATGAAGAGGGTTTCGCCGTCTTTCCACTCGTTGCTCTGCCGGTCCAGCGTCCGCGGAGTAGAGGCGATCGTGAAGTTCGCGACCGCGGCCCCGGACGGCGTGAACCGCAGCTCCGGATCACCTGTCAGGTTTCCGATCAGAGTGATGGGTGGTTCACCGGCCATGACAACTTCCTCCTGTACTGCAGACGATGGGTGGTGTGACGCCAGACCACCTGACGCCCGAGGTTCAGTGCTGGTCCGGCCGGATGACCTTGGTGCGCAGGATCGACTCGTTCAGCGTGAGCTGACGGTCGAGCTCCTTCACCACCGCCGGCTCGGCGGTCAGGTCGACGACGGCATAAATGCCTTCGGACTTCTTCTTCACGTCATAAGCAAGCTTGCGACGACCCCAGATGTCGAGCTTCTCGACCGTGCCACCTTCCTTGCGGACGATGTTCAGGTACTGGTCGATGGACGGCTCCACGGTGCGCTCATCGAGCTCCGGGTCGAGGATCACCATGACTTCATAACGACGCATGCGCGAACTCCACCTCCTTCGGACTTGGCGGCCACGGTCTCTCCGTGGCAGGAGGGCGATGCGGTCTGCTCCACGCCGGCACTTGCCGCCGACGCCAAGCAACGAGCCCGGTCGATGGACCGGGCCACGTCAAAGAGAATACCAGCGTTCGGACTGCCGACTGACCATATCCACAGGCCTGTTCCGGCCACTCCGCGTCATCGCGCCGCGACAGCGAGCTCAGATCGGCGCGTCACCAGCACAAGCAAAGGTACGACGAGAACGACCGACACGACCGCCAGGACCGGGAACCCGCCGAGCGTGAACAACCACGGCGACGAGGCCGTGGCGAGCGCGGCGACGGTCCAGATCGACGACTCCACGCGGCTCTCCAGCTCGGCCGATCCCAGCTGGGCGCTGCCGCCGAGGTAGCAGAGATTCCACGCGTACCCGAGCAGGAACAGCGCCGGCGTGAAGACCAGGCCGCTCCGGGTGACCAGTACCGCGGACACGAGCAGCCCGACCAGTCCCGCGAGCGTCACCACCCGCGGTCCGAAGCGGTCGATGCACCAACCGGTCAACGGAGACAGAGCGAACATCCCCAAGGTGTGGACAGACAGCATCACCCCCAGCAGCCCCAGCCCGTCGTGGTGCTGGTGCGTGTGCACAGGGACAGCTGTCATCACAGACACCATCACCAGGTGCCCCACGATCATCACCCCGGCCGCCAGCAACACAGGTCGCCCGCCGGACGCCTGACGGACCTGTGGTGAGGCGGTCGCGTTGGTACGCCGGATGTACGTCGACGCCACCAGCGCGGCGAAGACCGCGGCCAGAGCAAGCAGGAACGGACCTGCGATCGCCGGCAGGCCGAACCCGGAGGCGAACGATTGTGATGGCGCCATGAAGAACGGTCCGCCCGCTGCGCCGAGTGTGCTGGCCCAGACCACGGTGCTCATCGCACGTGCCCGTTGAGCAAGCGGTACGGCGTCTGCGGCGGCGTACCGCGAGAGCAGGCTCGCCGCGTTGCCCACACCAAGCAGGAACATGCCCACGAAGAGCAGTGCGACCGGTGCGCCGACAGCAGCGAGGACTGTGGACGCTCCGCCTGCGACGCCGACGCCGTACCCGGTCCGGAGAGCCTGTGCGCGTCCGAACCGGGATGTCCAACGGCCGACCGCCATGGCGCCGGCAGCGGTGCCCAGGACACCTGCGGTGTTGGGGAGCCCGGCCAGCGCCGGACCGAGGTCGTCGGCGATCTGGATGGCGCTCACCGCACTGGCGGCGACCATCGCAGCGTTCATCAGGGCGGCGGCGAGAACGACGGGGATCAGCATGCCTATAACGCTAGAAAGGCTGTTCGCTCCGATGAATGTCCGAAGCAAGGCGTCTGCCCTTGTGCACCGTCGATATCGAAGGTGTTCTGGACAGATGACCTTTCAGGAGCGCGAACTGGACTCCACCGACTGGCAGATCCTGGCTGCGCTGCAGTCCGACGGCCGGCTGTCGTTCAACCAGCTCGGCAAGCGGGTCAATCTCTCGCCGCCGGCGGTGGCGGACCGGGTACGACGCTTGGAGGAGGCCGGTGTGATCACCGGCTACCGCGCCGAGGTGGACCCGGGCAAGGCAGGCCAGCCGCTGTCCGCCTTCGTCCAGATGCGCTGTACGACGGGACGCTGCCTGCTCAAGACCACCCGCGCCGAGGACTTTCCCGAGGTCCTGGAGATCCACAAGCTGAGCGGCAACTCCTGCTCGATGCTGCGCGTCCGTGTCACCTCGATGCGCCACCTCGAAGGCCTCTTCGAACGCCTCGGCGAACACGGCGAGATGAACACCCACATCGTCCTGTCCACAGAATTCGAAGGCCGCCCCGTCCAGCCCCCACCCCCCGGCCAACGCAAGATAACCCGCTCCGCCGGCTGGTCGACCGACGCGGATTGAGCTGCTGAAGAGTTTGTCGGTGGGCGGTTCTAGGGTGGTGGGTATGACTGTGAAGCTTGGTGCGCATGTGGACCAGGAGGACCCGTTGGCCGAGGCGGCCGATCGGGGGGCTGACCTGGTGCAGTTCTTCCTGGGGAATCCGCAGGACTACAAGGCGCCCAAGCTCGCGTATGCCGACGGCGAGGCGGCGCTGAAGGAGCGGGCCGCGGCCGCGGGCGTCGACCTCTACGTGCACGCGCCGTACCGGTTGAACGTGGCGAACACGAACAACCGGATCCGGATCCCGAGCCGCAAGCTGTTGCAGCAGACGCTCGACAAGGCGGCCGAGATCGACGTCAAGGGCGTGATCGTGCACGGCGGGCACGTCGGCGACGAGGACGATCCGGAGGCCGGGTTCGACAACTGGCGTAAGTGCATCGAGCGCGCGGAGCTGCCGGTGCCGCTGCTGATCGAGAACACGGCCGGCGGTGAGAACGCGATGGCCCGGCAGCTGGAGCGGATCGCGCGGCTCTGGGACGCGGTGCAGTCGTCGGGCAACGACCGGCTGGAGAACGTCGGGTTCTGCCTGGACACGTGCCACTTCCACGCGGCCGGCGAGGAGCTGCCCACGATCGTCGAGCGGGTGCTGGCGATCACCGGGCGGATCGACCTGGTGCATGCGAACGGATCCCGCGACGAGTTCGGCTCGGGCGCGGACCGGCACAGCAACTTCGAGGACGGGCACATCGACCCGGCCGACATCGTCGCGGTCGTGCAGACCGCCGGCGCCCCGGTCGTCGTCGAGACCCCGAACGCCGACAACGGCCAGAAGGCCGACCTCGACTACCTGCGGGCGCACCTCACGTAGTCGGGGCCTTCGTCAGGCCGTGCAGCCAGTAGCTCACGGCCCAGGGAAGCAGGATCGCGAGCGCGGCGCTGTTGCTGGCCGGCACGAGCAGGCCGCAGATCACGACGGCCACGACGACGAGGGTGCTGACCTGGAACAGGTCGGCGGGGCCGACGACCTTGGTCCGCAGCGTGATGCGGTTCAGCGCGCAGGCGGCATACGCGGCGATGAGCGACAGCAGGCCCAGGATCGCCACCACCGCGCCGAGCCAGGCGAGGACGTTGTAACCGCCGTCGGCCTGGAGCATGCCGGACAGCAGGAACACACCGACCAGGACGGTCAACCAGGTGCTGGTCCACATCAGGCGGTCGACAGCACTCCGGGCCTTCTCGGGATCCGGCGTCGGCTCGGCCTCCTCCTCGTCGCCGAGGTCCTCGTCGTCCTTCTTGTCCTCGGGCTCGGCGACCGCCTCGACCCGTGCGGCCGCCTCGGTTTCTGCGACCGGCTCGGAGTCGGCGGCCGCGGCGGGCTTGGGGTCGGGGTCAGGGTGCACCATGGCAGCGACGGTAGCGCAGAATGAGGTTATGCAGACCTGGGCGGAGCGGTTCCCCGACCTGTTCGCACCGGGCTACTGGGAGTGGGGCGACCTCGACGTCCGGTACACCGTCGAGCAGCCACCGGACGAGCTGATCAGCAACGTCCACGTCGTCGGCCGGACCACCGGCGGAATCGTTGTCTGCACCAACGATCTGGGCTGGCGCTTCCTGCCCGGCGGAACCCGCGAACCGGGCGAGACGATCGAGGAGATCGTCCACCGCGAGTTGCTCGAGGAGGCCGGTGCCCGGCTGACCGGTCCACTCACCTGGCTGGGCGCGCACCGCGCCGACCACCGCCGCCCCGGACCGTACCGTCCACACCTCCCGCACCCGGTCTCGTACTGGGCGAACTACGTCGCGGACGTCGTCATCGAGCAGGAGCCGACGAACCCCGAGGACGGCGAACAGGTCACCGACGTACTGGTGTTGCCGCCGGACGAAGCGGCCGCGTACCTGGACGGGCAGCCCGAAGAAGTCGGCTCGATCGTCAGACTGGCTCAGGCAATGCAGCTGGTTTAGCCGCCCGCCAAGGCAGCAGTACGGCGCTCAGCGTGCAGCAGATGCCCGCGACCCACAGCGCTCCGCGCATCCCGACCACCGTCGCGAGCACACCGCCGAGCGCCATGAACGCAGGCTGCACGCACCGCGAACTGATCGACCACGACCCCACCACCCGCGCCATGAACCTGTCCTCGGTGACTTCCATGCGGTACGTCGCGAATGACGGGTTGAACGCACCTGCTCCCACCAGCAACCCCGTCTCCGCCACGGTGAGCAGCACGAACCCGCCCCACCCGTGCGGTGCCAGCGGGAAGAGGAGCAGCCACGGCGCCCGCAGTACGCCGAACACCAGCAGCATCCACTGCAGTCCGTACCGCCGGGTGAGCCGCGGCGCCATCCGCGCGCCGATCACCCCGCCGATGCAGGAGACACCGAGCATCACCCCGTAGCTCCACGCGGACAGCCCGAGATCCCGCAGTATGAAGACCGCCAGCAACGGCGACGTCATCATCACCGGCCCACCGAACAGCTGCGAGTTCCAGAACAGGATGCGCAGCCCGCGGTGCCGCAGGATGTACCGCCATCCGGCCGTGATGTCGCGCTTGCCCTCCCGCTTCACCGGCTCCGGCTCGGGTTGCTGGATCCGCCGGATACCGAGCGCCGATCCGAGGAACGAGACCGCGTCGACCGCCAGCGTGACGGTCGCACCGACCAGACTGACCAGCACACCGCCGACCGCCGGACCGATGCTCAGCGAGACCCAGTTCGTCTGCTCGAACCGGCTGTTCGCCTCCGCCCGCCCCTCGGCCGGCACCAGTGCCTTCAGATGCGCGCCACTCGCCGACTGGAACGCGATCGTACCGGCCGCTTGAAGGACGCCCGCAATACACAGATGCGCATATGTCAGTACGCCGAACGCCGCCGCGACCGGCACCGAGACCAGGCCGGCGAACCGCACCAGGTCGGACGCGATCATCACCGGCCGCTTCCGCCGCTGCTCGATGAAGTCGCCCATCGGCAGTGCGAGCGCCGCGCCGGCCACCGCGGACAACGCGGCGAGCATCGAGACCTGGAACGTGCTGGAGTCCAACGCGAGTACGGCGACCAACGGCAACGCGCCGAGCCCCACCGCCGATCCGAAGGCACTGACCGTGAACGCGACCCACAACCGACGGAAGTCCCGACCCAAAGACATCCCGCGATCGTAAGAGTCGGCGCCGACAGATTCAGCGCAGGTTCAGGCCGCCGTCGAGCAGGATGACTTCACCGGTCAGGTAGCTGTTGTGGACAACTGCCGAGATCAGGTCGGCGACGTCCGCCGGCTGGGCGGCGCGACGCATCGGGCTCGAGGTTTTCCACAGATCCTGCGCCTCGGTCCACGACTCGGTGAGTGGCGTATCGACGAGTCCGGGTGCGACCGCGTTGACACGTACGTCGGGTCCGAGCGCGGCAGCCAGCAGCTTCGTCACGTGGTTGAGCGCGGCCTTCGAGGCGGCGTACGCGATCGAGCTTCCCTTCGGTCGGACGCCTGCATGGCTTGTCACGTTGACGATGCAGCCGCCGTACTCGCGGAGCGTCGGGAGGGCCGCCGTACACAGCAGCCAGGGTGCGATCAGGTTCACGTCGAGCAGCTGCCGCCAGTCGGACGCGGTCAGTCCGTCCAGGTCTGCGTGTGGGACCGGCCAGCTGATGCCTGCGTTGTTCACGAGTACGTCGAGACGCCCGTGCTCGGCCACCACCTCCGGCACCAATGCCTGAGCGGCCGCGTCGTCAGCAAGATCGGCCTGGTGGTACGAGCCGCCGAGCTCTGCGGCCAACGACTCTCCGGCGGACCGGCTGGATCGCGAATGCACCGCGACGGTCATCCCGTCCGCGGCTAACCGCCGTACGGTCGCCGCTCCGATGCCGGACGCCGATCCGGTCACCAAAGCAACCTTCATGCGCGGTACCGGAGGCCGTCCATCAGCAGATCGAGCAGACGACCCGCCTGCTCGCGGTCGTCGGCGGCGGCACCACCGACGCCACCGATGCTGACCAGCATGTCCGAGGCCGAGATGTCCGACCGGATCTGGCCGGCCGCAGCACCCGCGTCGAGCAACGGCTGCACCGCACCGACAAGGAGCTCCAGGCTCTGCGCGTACGGGTTCGCACCCGACGCGAAGACCGCTCGGAGCGCGTCGGCCATGCCGCGCTTGCGGGCCATGTAGTCGATGAAGCGGTCCATCCACGCCCGCAGCGCCTGGTCCGGCGGTAGCTGCTCCAGCAGTTCCACGGACGCGTCGCAGACTGCGGCCAGCTCGTTCCGGTACGCCGCCTCGATCAGCAGCTCGCGGGTCGGGAAGTGCCGGTAGAGGGTGCCGATGCCGACCCCGGCGTCCTTCGCGATCCCTTCCAGCGTCGCCTCCAGACCGCATTTCGTGAACGCGCGAGCCGCGGCGGCCACGATCAGGTCCCGGTTCCGCTGGGCGTCCGCGCGCAGCGGACGCTCGCTGATGCCGGTCATTTCCCCCACCTCCCGTGACCCCACAACCTAGCGGACTTGATAACCGGAGGTGCCTCCGCTTAACTGGAATTACCGGAGGCTCCTCCGGTTAAAGCGTAGCTCGTAGAACAGGAACCGACCTGATGAGCAGGATCACCACTCCTTTCACGCATGACTCCACCGCGGCCGACGTCATCGCCGGCGTCGACCTGACCGGTCGCCGGGCCGTCGTCACCGGCGGCGCCTCCGGCATCGGCGTCGAGACCGCTCGCGCCCTGGCCACTGCCGGCGCCGAGGTCACCCTCGCCGTCCGGAACACCGCGGCCGGCGAACGCGTCGCTGCCCAGATCATCGAGACCACCGGCAACAACCACGTCTTCGTCGCACCGATCGAACTCGCCGACCGGGCCTCGGTGCGCGCCTTCGCCGCCACCTGGGACGGTCCGCTGCACATCCTGGTGAACAACGCCGGCGTGATGGCCGAGCCGCTGAACCGGACGCCGGAGGGTTGGGAGCACCAGTTCGCGACCAACCACCTCGGCCACTTCGGCCTCGCGCTCGGCCTGTACGACGCCCTCGCGGCAGCCGGGTCCGCGAGGATCGTGTCCGTCAGCTCCAGTGCGCATCACAACTCGGACGTCGTGTTCGAGGACATCCACTTCGAGAACAGGCCGTACGAGGAGTGGGCGTCGTACGGGCAGTCCAAGACGGCCAACATCCTGTTTGCAGTCGAGGCTGCCAAGCTCTGGGCGAGTGACGGCATCGTCGCCAACGCCTTGATGCCGGGCGGGATCCGGACCGCGTTGCAGCGGCACGTACCTGAGGACGTGCAGAGGGAGTGGGACCGCTTCGAGTGGAAGACCGTCGAGCAGGGCGCGTCGACGTCGGTCCTGTTGGCCGCTTCGCCGCTCGTCGACGGCGTCACCGGCCGCTACTTCGAGGACAACAACGAGGCGCTGCCGTTGACGGAAGGCGATCCGATGCACGGCGTCGCGGAGTACGCGCTCGATCCGGAGTCGGCCACTCGGTTGTGGGAGCTGTCGGAGAAGCTGCTCGCACAGGTTTGATCAGAAACCGGCTCAGCTACGGTTCATGTGGCTGGGCCGGTAACCTGACCCACCGTGAGTGACTTGAGCATTCGGACCATCTCCGCGGACGAGCACGCCGCCTACATCGCGGCCCAGCCGTCGGCGAGCTTCCTGCAGACCCCGGGCTGGGCGGCGGTGAAGAGCGAGTGGAAGGCGGAGTCACTCGGCTGGTACGAATCGGGAAACCCCGGCAACCTCGTCGGCGTCGGCCTGGTGCTGTACCGGCAGATGCCGAAGGTGAAGCGGTACCTCGCCTACCTGCCGGAAGGCCCGGTGATCGACTGGGACGCGATCGATCTGGGCAGCTACCTGCGCCCGCTGGCCGCCCACCTGCAGGAGCGCGGCGCGTTCGGCATCCGGATGGGTCCGCCGGTGGCAACCCGACGCTGGACCGCGCAGACGATCAAGGACGCGATCGCCGGCGGGCAGCAGCCGCGCCTCGGCGACGTCCGGCCGGACGTGATCGAGCCGTCCGGCGCCACCGTCGCCGACAAGCTCCGCAAGCTGGGCTGGAAATCACCCCGGCTCGCGGAAGGGTTCGCGGCCGGACAACCGCAGTACGTCTTCCAGGTGCCGCTGGCCGGCCGCACCCCGGAGGACCTGCTCAAGGGCATGAACCAGCTCTGGCGGCGCAACATCAAGAAGGCCGACAAGGCCGGCGTCGAGGTGACGCAGGGCGGGACCGAGGACATCAAGGCCTTCCATCAGCTGTACGTCGAGACCGCCGAGCGCGATCACTTCACGCCGCGGCCGCTGCCGTACTTCGAGAAGATGTACGCCGCGATGGCCAACCAGCCGGCCGATTGCTGTGACTTCCGGATCTACAACGCCCATCACGAGGGCGACCTGGTCGCATCGACGATCTGGGTCCGGGTCGGCGGTCACTCCTGGTACTCCTACGGTGCCAGCTCGACCGCCAAACGAGACGTCCGCGGATCGAACGCGATCCAGTGGCGCATGATGTCGGACGCGCTCGCGGCGGGCGCGTCCGTGTACGACCTACGGGGCATCACCGACACCTTGGACCCGAACGACCCGCACGTCGGGTTGATCCAGTTCAAGACCGGGACCGGCGGCGAAGCCGTCGAGTACGTCGGTGAGTGGGATCTGCCGTTGAACAAGGCGCTCTACACCGCATTCGACCTCTACATGAGACGGCGTTGACACCATGCCCCTAGTCCTGCACGTCGATTCCGATCGATGGCGTGATCACCTGCGTTCCACGTGGAACCCCGACATCGTCCCGGTCGCCAAGGGCAACGGGTACGGATTCGGCAACCACCGGCTGTTCGCAGAGGCCCGCGCACTCGGCGCGCGAACGGTCGCGGTCGGCACGTACTTCGAGGTTCCCGCGGATCCGCGCGAGGACGTCGTGGTGCTGTCGCCGTGGCGGCCGTTCCTCGAGGTGCCGCAGAGCAAGAACGTGATCCACACAGTCAGTCGGCTGGCCGATCTGGTCTCGATCCCGGCCGGCAGCCGGGTGCTGATCGAGGTGATGACCTCGATGCGCCGGCACGGTATCGGCGCCCGCGAACTGCGGCACACGATGCTGCTGAACGCGCTCGACCGGATCCGGTTCGAGGGCTGGTCGCTGCACTTCCCGATGGGCGCCGGCGGTACGTCGGCCAACCTCCGCGAGGCTCAGCAACTGGCGAAGGCAGCCCTCGACGTCCGCAAGGGCACGCTGTGGGTTTCGCACGTACCGGCACAGAAGCTGGCCGACATCGGCCCGGACGTGAAGCTCCGGATGGGCACCGGGCTGTGGCTCGGTGACCGCGGCGCGCTCTCGGTCCGAGCGACGGTCCTCGACGTCCACTCGGTCCGCCGCGGCGAGCGCGTCGGCTACCGGCAGCGCCGCGTCAGCGGCGACGGGCACATCCTGATCGTGTCCGGCGGTACGGCGCACGGCGTGGGACTGGAGGCACCGACCGCAGCGGCGAGCGTCCGGCAACGCGCGATCGCAATGGCCAAGGGCAGCCTGGACGCTGCCGGCATGGCACTGTCGCCGTTCACCATCGAGGGCAAGCAGCGCTGGTTCGCCGAACCGCCGCACATGCAAGCCAGCATGCTGTTCCTCCCGTCGTCGGTCGCCCCGCCCGCAGTGGGCGACGAGGTCGACCTCGACGTCCGCTACACCACCACGACGTTCGACAAGGTGTCGATGGATTGACTTCAGGTCCACCTGAAGTTGCAGCGTGGACTGTATGAGGTTTCTGGAGCGGATCGAGGAGCGGCCCGGGGCGGCGGAGTTGCGTGCGGCGTCGTACCGGATGGTGGCGCTGAAACGCGGCGCGACCTGCGTCGATGTCGCGTGCGGAGCGGGTCATGCGGTGGCCGAACTGGCGAAGAAGGGCCTGAAGGTGACCGGGATCGACGCCGATCCCGACGCCGTCGAGGCAGCCCGGGAGCGGGCGCCCGGGGCGACGTTTCACGTGGCACATTCCGATGAGCTGCCGCTCGAGGACGAGTCGATGGACGGCTACCGCGCGTTACGGCTGTTCCATCTGCTCGAGGATTCCGCTCCGACGGTGGCCGAGGCCTATCGAGTTCTGCGTCCCGGCGGGCGGATCGTGCTCGGCGGACAGGACTACGGCTTCGTCCTGATCGACAGCTCCGACCAGGACCTGACCGACGTGATCCGCCTCGGCCTCGAGTCGCGCACGGTGTCCCCACGCGCCACCCGAACGCTCCGCGACGTCCTCCTGGACGAGAACTTCCACGACGTCGAAGTCGCCGTACACACCGAGGTCGTCACGGACTACCGGGAGATGGCGCCACAACTCAAGTCGGCCTCGGACGCCGCGGTCGAGAAGGCGTTGATCACCCAGGAAGACGCCGACAGCTGGCTCGCCGAACAGTCCCGCCGCGGCCGCCGCGGCCGCTTCCTCGCCGTCATCCCCACACTTCTTGTCGGAGCACGCCGCTAGCGTGCGGTAGATGGACCACAAATACGCGTTGAAAGGCGTCGTACTGGACGCGCCCGACCCGCGAGCGCTCGGTGAGTTCTACAGCCGGGTGCTCGGTTGGGAGCTGAACGCCCACGACGACACGTGGGTCACGGCGACCGATCCAGACGGCACGACCGGCCTGTCGTTCCAGCTCGAGCCGAACTATCAGCCGCCCACCTGGCCGAGTCAGACCGACGTCCAGCAGATGCAGCTACACCTGGACATTCTGGTGGACGACCTGGAGTCGGCGCACCGGCGGGCGGTGGACGCCGGGGCGCGGCTGATGAAGTTCCAGCCACAGCCCGACGTCCGGGTGTACGCCGACCCGGCCGGTCACATCTTCTGCTTCTTCACCGCTTGAGGTGGCCCTGCCAGCGGACTGTTGGTAGGAGTGCGGCCGCGTCGACGCGGTCCTTGTTGGCGGAGACGATGTCGAACATCGACTCGATCAGCGTGTCCGAGAGCAGGTGCGGCTGGAGGCCGAGGCCGACCAGACCGGTGTGCTTGACGTTGTAGTAGTGCTCGGCCTGCTCGACCCGTGGGTTGTCCAGGTGCTCGACCTGGACCGGGCCGGGGAAGCACTCGGCGACCAAGCCGGCGAGCTGCGACACCGAGTAGCTCTCGGTCATCTGGTTGAAGACCCGGAACTCACCTGCGGCCGCCGGGTTCTCCACCGCGAGCCGGATGCACTCGACGGTGTCCCGGATGTCCAGGAACCCGCGGGTCTGCCCGCCGCTGCCGTAGACGGTCAGCGGCTCCCCGAGCACTGCCTGGATGACGAACCGGTTGAGCACCGTGCCGAACACGGCGTCGTAGTCGAACCGCGTCGCCAGCCGCGCGTCCTGCACGGTCTGGTCGGTCTGCTGCCCGTACACCACGCCCTGGTTGAGGTCGGTGACGCGCATCCCCCAGATCCGGCAGCCGAACTCGAGGTTGTGCGAGTCGTGCACCTTGCTGAGGTGGTAGAACGAGCCCGGCTTCTTCGGGTAGAGCATCCGGTCCTTGCGGCCGTTGTGCTCGACCTCCAGCCAGCCTTCCTCGATGTCGATGTTCGGCGTGCCGTACTCACCCATCGTGCCGAGCTTCACCAGGTGGATGTCCGGGTTGGTCTCGGCGATGGCGTACATCAGGTTCAGCGTGCCGACCACGTTGTTGTGCTGGGTGTAGACAGCGTGTTCGCGGTCGATCATCGAGTACGGCGCGGCGCGCTGCTCGGCGAAATGCACGATCGCGTCCGGCGCGAACTCCCGCACGACCCGGTAGACGAAGTCCGCGTCGAGCAGATCCCCGACGTACGCCGGGATCCGTCGGCCGGAGACCTCTTCCCAGGCCGCGACCCGACTTTCGAGATCCTCGATCGGGACCAGACTCTGGACGCCCAGCTCGCGGTCGTAACCACGCCGGGCCATGTTGTCGAGCACGGCCGTGTCATGGCCACGGTCGGAGAGGTGCAGTGCAGTCGGCCACCCTAGGTAGCCGTCACCGCCCAGGACGAGTACGCGCACGGCTCGGCCGCCTTCCGTCGGGAAACGTCGTCACAGTCCTTCCTATCCCGAGTACGCACTCCAGTAACGTGACCAGCCCCACCTATTCGCTGGTAATCGGCTGAGAATTTCCGGCGTACTGACGCCGGCTGGTGCGGGGGTGCAGAATAGGACGGGATGCGCGTACTCACCAAGGCCTATCTCTCCCGCAGCCGATTGTTGCTGTGGGCGAAGTACTCTGCGTCCTCCGTGATCGCCACCGTGGTCAGCCAGCTGGCGTTCGCTCTGTGCTACTGGTTCGGCACGGCGGCGATTGTCGCTAGCCTTGTCGCCTGGATCTCCGGCGTGGTGCCTAACTACCTGCTGAACCGTCGGTGGACCTGGGGCCGCACCGGGCAGAAGTTGCCGTACACAATCATCGTGGTCGCGTCGGCGGTTATCGCCGCGGTGGTCACGTCAGTGGCCGATCACTTGGTGCAGCCGATCGAGTCCCACGCGTGGCAGACGCTGCTGGTCACCGGGTCGTACCTCGCGACCTATGCGGTGCTGTTCATTGTGAAGTTCGTGCTTTTCGACCGGCTGGTGTTCGCCAAGACTGTTGCCGACCCCGTCGAAGCACGTACTCCCGTAGCCACGTAGTCGTCATCACCCGCCCGTAGTTCGCGCCGTACACGACACCCGGGCCCTTCTTGCTGCTCCCGTCGCCACGGCGGCGCATCGTCATCGGCAGCTCCACCACGCGGGCGCCGAGCGCGAGCGCGCCCAGCAGTAGCTCCGACGACTGGTACTGCGGTTCACGCAACGTCACCGCCGTCGCGAGCTCGGCCCGCATCGCGCGGAACCCGAACGACGTGTCGGTCAGCTTCTTGCGGGTCAGGATCGACGCGAGTACGGCGAACACCCGGACGCCGACCCAGCGCAGCCTGCTGTCAGCGTCCTCCGCGCCGAGGCGGCGCGATCCGGTGACGAAGTCGGCCCGGTCGAGCAGGATCGGCTCCATGAGGGTCTCCAGCTCGCCGTTGTCGTACTGACCGTCCGCGTCCGTTGTGACGATGTACTGCGCTCCGCCTTGTGCTGCCAGGTGGTACCCGAGCCGGAGCGCCGCGCCCTGACCACGGTTGCTCTGGGCAACACACACGTACGCCCCGTGCTCACGGGCGATTTCGGCCGTGTTGTCGGTCGCGCCATCGACAACGACCAGGACGTCGACCGGGAGGCCGGCGCAGGTCCGCGGCATGTCGGTGAGAACCTGACCGATGCCGCCGGCCTCGTTGTACGCAGCAATGACTACGACGACCGGCGCGAAGTTCGGCGTGTCCTTTATTGCTTCGGAATCCACTGCGTCTGGGAAGTCCGCCATCGCAGGTCGTGCCTGGTCCCTGCCGAGCAGAGCCCGGAGACCGATGGCACCTGCGAGCGGGAAGAACACCAGTCCGGGCAGCTGGTAGCGCCAGGAGAACTCGAACGCAGCTGAGCCGAGCAGGAGGATCACACCGGCCGCTACAGGGAACAGTGTGGCCGACCGGAGCTCTTTAGCCCGTGCTACTGCAGCAAGAGCGATCAGCACGCACAGTGCGAGCAGTGTGCCGGACGTGTAGCCGCCGTGGAGCTGGTAGGTGCGCAGAATGACCGCAGGTACGTGGGAGACGTGCGGCTCCGACCCTCCCCATTTCACTGCAGCCTTTGCGGTGTTGGGGTCTTCGAGGTTCGGGTAAGTCAGTTGGAACTGCCAACGGTCCAGCGGTACGTCGTCGGGTGAGGTAGCGCGTGTGGGCGCGAAACCTTTCGCGAAGTCCTTCAGCGCTGCCCACGTCACGTCCAGCGGCTGGTGCTTGATGACGAGGTGTGCGAACTCAGTCGCCAGTTGACGCTTCGTCGTACCGGGTGGAAGTGGGCCGGGCCAGTTCGGGTCGCCGTAGTGGTTGTGGGCGTAGCTGTCCACACCGAGGCGTTGGCCGAGCGGTTCCTTCGGGCAGAACAGCCGCGTGCCCTCGTCGAGCGGGAGCTTGTCGCAGTTGGCGACCGTGGCGGTCCGCCCGTACAGCACCTGGTTCTCGGCGCCGGTGAAACCCCAGCGGCCGGTCTCCGCGTGGTAGTAGCCGGCGTACGCGGCGAAGACGACACCGAATCCTGCGACGGCGGCAGCGGTACGGCGTACGACCTCCAGGCGACGTCCGCGCCAGGCGACTATCAGGCAGAGCACCACAGCAATCAGCAGGACCAGGCCTATCGCGCGGACCGTGAAGGCTGCGCCGACGAGCACACCGACGGCACCCGCCCGCCGCCAGCCCGGCGCGCCCTTGGCGAGGAGGAGCCAGAGAATCGCCACCAGGATCACGTCGAACGTGGTCTCGGCCATGATGTTCTGCTCGATCTGCACCTGGTACGCGTCGAGCAGAATCGGCGCGGCGGCCAACGCAGCCAGCCAGCGGTAGACAGTCAGCCTGCGGGCCAGTGCGTAAATCGCGACACCGAGAAGCAGGCCGGCGAGGTGCTGCACGATCACGACGAAGGTCAGTCCACCGATCGCCACCAGCGGGCCGAGCACGAAGTCGTACCCGATCGGGTTGAGCTGGTCAGGGCTCAGCTCGCCCATGTTGGTCAGGTACTGGACGGAGTCGGTGTAGATGATCGCGGGCCGGTACGCGACGGTCGCGAGGACGCGCAGTACCAGACCTGCCGCCAGGAAGACGGCAAGCAGCCAGTGCTTCCGCACTGTCCTTCGAAGCTTGCTCACTGGGTTTTGAAGTATTGCCACGTCTTGGCCAGGCCGTCTTCCAGCGTGACCGTCGGCCGGTAGCCGAGATCGTTGGTGATGTCCACGACCACGGCCGGCATCTCGCCCGCCGGCGCCTCGATGTGCTCGGCCGGCACCGGGCATCCGGTCACCGCCCGCACCGCGTCGATCATCTCCAGCACCGACACCGACCGCCCGGATCCGATGATCGCGCGCCCGTCGAACTTGCTGTCCAGCGCGAGCAGTACGCCGTTCACCACGTCGTCGATGAAGACCAGATCCCGCCGCTGCTTCCCGTCGCCGTACACCCGGACGCCGGTACCGCTCAACGCCGCCCGCATCATCCGCGGCACGAAGCTGTCCTTGTGCGACATCCCCGGCCCGTACACATTGGTGAACCGCAGCGCCGCGGTCGCCATCCCGTAACTCCCCGAGTACGCCGACAGCAACATCTCACCCGCCGCCTTCGTCGCGCCGTACGGCGTCAACGGCCGCAGCGGAAGGTCCGCCGTGATGGTCGACGTACCGACATCCCCCACCACCGCATTGGTCGACGCCAGCACGAACCGGTCCACACCACTCCCGCGGCTCAACTCCAGCAGGACCTGCGTGATCGTCACGTTCTGCGCAAAGGTCTGCATCGGCGCATCCACCGACCGCAACACCGACGTCAACGCCGCCAGATGCACCACCGCCGTAGGCCGCGTCTCGAACGCCGCAACACAGGTCTCCTGCTCCGCAAGATCCCCCGTCACCACATGCACCCCGTCATCCCACGAGGAATCCGGCGGCTCCCGATCCACCGCAGTAACCAACACCCCCCGCCCCCGCAGGACGGCCACCACGGCACGCCCGATGAACCCCGAGGCCCCGGTGACCAGCACACGTCCGTCCATACGCTCCAACCTACCCGCGCTCGTCTCAGGCCGAGAGCCCGGCGGCCACCTCTGCCCGGAGCGCGGGGATGAGTGCAGCGAGTTGCTCCAACTGGTCATACAGGCTGGGGAAGTCGAGAGCTGCCGGGCGGAGCACGAGGTGGCGTGCACCTGCGGCGAGATAGCGGGCGAGATCTCGCTGCACCTGTGCCGGCGTACCTGAGACCACGGCCTGAATCTTCTCGAGTTCCTCTGCCGGCAAGCCGTAGGTGGCTCGGGCGTACTCGTCGACAGAGTCCTCCCCGACGCGCACCGTGACGAACAGGGCGGGAGTGATGTCGTTCCCGTCACGACCCGCCTCCGTGGCGGCCAGTCGTACGTCAGCGAGACCGGCGCGGTAGTCCGCGGGATCGGGTGGATAGGGCAACCAGCCGTCGTACAGCCGGCCGGTTCGAGCCAGAGCCGCGGGAGTGGCACCGCCGAGCCAGATCGGCGGACCATCCGGACGGTACGGCGAGGTCGCCGGCGGCAGGTCGTCGAAGCGCAGAATCTCCCCGTGGTACGAGCGTTCACCGGCCCAGAGCGCTCGCCACAGCGAAACCGTCTCGTCGAGCCGGGCGAAGCGACGCTCCCAGGGCACCTCGGACAGCGCGTAGAACGGCCGCCCGAACCGCCCGGGGAACCCGGCGCCGACGGCAACGACCAGCCGGCCGCCGGAGAGCAGGTCGATCGAGGCCACCGACTGCGCGACCTGGACCGGTCGGCGCAGGAACGGGAGCAACGCGCCGGTCCCCAGCGTCACCTGCTCGGTCGCGGACGCGAGGGCGGCGAGCATGGTCAGCGCCTCGATCCGCGGACTGATCAACGAGTCGTTGACGAACAACGAGGAGAAGCCCAGCCGCTCGGCGCGCCGGGCGAACGCGATCAGTTCCCGCGGGTCGCCACCGCCCCACTGCGCCTGGCCGGTCGGGAGAAGGATGCCGATGTCCATGGGCAGGATGCTCCTGCGCCGCGGGCATCGCCACAATTCCCTGCCGGGAATGGCGATCCGACCGCCGGCGCGGCTATAACCAGTGCGTGGACTTCCCCGCCGCACTCCGTCAGCACCGCAGCCGGCGGCGTCTCAGCCAGCTCGAACTGGCCGTGCGGGCCGGTACCACCCAGCGGCACCTGAGCTTCCTCGAGTCCGGACGGTCCGCGCCCGGACGGAACCTGGTGGTCCGGCTGGCCGAGTCGCTCGAGCTGCCGCTGCGCGACTGCAACGAACTCCTGCTCACCGCCGGCTACGCCCCGGTGTCGCCCGAGCGCGGTCTGGAGGACCCCGACCTCGCGCCCGCCCGGGATGCGCTCGGACACATCCTGGACAGTCACCTGCCGTATCCCGCCCTGATCGTCGACCGCGCCGGTGACCTGATCGCCGCGAACGGCGCGTTCGGCCTGCTGACCGAGGGCGCGGACCCCGGCCTGACCGGCCTCGGGAAGAACGTGTACCGGCTCGCCCTGCATCCGGACGGCCTGGCGCCGCGGATCGGCAACCTCGCGGAGTGGGCCCGCCACATCCTCCATCGGCTCGATCGCGACTCGGCGTTGTACGCCGAACTCTCGTCGTACGTTCCACCGCCGGACCAGGGCAGCGCGACGCTCGGTTTCGCCGTACCGCTGGAACTGCGGACGTCGCGCGGTGACCTCCGGCTGATGACGACGGTCACCACGTTCGCCACCGCCGTTGACGTCACCCTCAGCGAGCTGAAGCTGGAGGCGTTCCTCCCCGTCGACTCACTGACCGCGGAGGCGCTCCGGCAGTTCACCGCCGGGTAGATTGTGGTCCGCGACTGTCGGCGACGAGGTCTTGACCAGGCGTGATCGACGGGAGACGATTCCCGCGAAACGCGGGCTGACAACCTTGTCATCGGGGCCGCGTGATCATTTCGGTGCGCGGTCGGCCGTGGAACCGGGCGGCCGTGTGCCCGGCCGTGCAAGGAGCGTAGATGGATCTCCGCCGCCCACTGGGGCTCGTCGCGTCGCTCGGGCTCGTTATGACAATGTCTACTGCCATGACGCCAGCGCATGCCGCGTCACCTGCTGCCTCAGAGCAGCCGGTGGTCAGCGGTTCGTCGTACTTCACCTCGTTCGAGCCCGGCCAGCCACAGCCGGGCTACACCGACGCCGTCGAGACCGGCCCGGACGGGAAGCCCCGCACCGACGGGGTGCGCGGCCCGACGCCGACCGGGATCGGCGGCAGCGAGATGGACAAGGTCACCAAGGTGACCGCGAACGGCGAGAACACCGGTGGCGGCGAGATCGCCACGAACGTCGCCGACGGTGACAAGTTCACCAAGTGGCTGGTGTTCGAGCCGACCGGCTGGCTGGTCTACCAGACCTCGGCCCCGGTGGTGATCAAGAAGTACGCGCTGACCTCGGCGAACGACGCGGACGGCCGCGACCCGCAGAACTGGACCATCTCCGGTTCGAACGACGGCACCACGTGGACCACGCTGGACACCCAGACCGGTCAGAGCTTCGAGAACCGGTTCCAGACCAAGGAGTACAGCTTCGCCAACGAAACGGCGTACAGCTACTTCAAGCTGGACATCACGCTGAACCACGGTGAGAACATCGTCCAGCTCGCCGACTGGTACCTGTCGAACGGCGCCCCGCTGCCGCCACCCGGTCCGGTCGCCGAGTCGCGTCTCGACTCCGGCCCGACCAGTGCCTACAACGCCCGCGCCCGCGTCGGCTTCACCGGCGTCAAGTCCTTCCGGTACGCCGGGCACCAGGACGCCGAAGGCCGTGGGTACACCTGGAACAAGGTGTCCGACGTCGACCTGAAGGTGGGCAAGGACACCCGCCTGTCGTACAAGATCTTCCCTGAGCACGTCGAGGGCGACCTCAGCTACCCGAGCACGTACGCGGCGCTCGACCTGGCGTTCTCCGACGGCACCTACCTGAGCGACCTGAAGGCCAAGGACCACCACGGCTTCGAGCTGAGCCCCCGCGGCCAGGGCGACTCCAAGGCGCTCTACACGAACCAGTGGAACAACATCGAGGCCGACCTCGGCAAGGTTGCCGCCGGCAAGACGATCACGCGGATCCTGGTCGGGTACGACAAGCCGTCCGGACCGGCCGAGTTCCGCGGCTGGATCGACGACGTCCGGATCGCCGCGGCGATCAACCCGGACCGCGCGGCGCAGAAGACCGCGGCCAAGCACCCGTCGGATCTCGCGCTGACAACCCGCGGCACGAACGCGACCGGCGGCTTCTCGCGGGGCAACAACTTCCCGGCCACCGCCGTACCGCACGGCTTCAACTTCTGGACGCCGGTGACGAACGCCGGGTCGACGTCCTGGCTGTACGACTACGCCAAGGGCAACAACGAGGCGAACAAGCCGACCATGCAGGCACTGTCGATCAGCCATGAGCCGAGCCCGTGGATGGGCGACCGGCAGACCTTCCAGGTGATGCCGTCAACGGCCGCCACGCCCACCGCGGACCGGAAGGTTCGCGCCTGGTCGTTCAGCCACGACAACGAGATCGCGCGTCCGTACTACTACGGCGTCACGTTCGACAACGGGAACGCGGCCGAGATCGCGCCTACCGACCACGCCGCGGTGCTGCGGTTCAGCTTCCCGGCCGGCAAGGCGTCGCTGATCTTCGACAACGTCAACAACAGCGGCGGGCTGACGCTCGACCCGGCAACCGGTGTGGTCACGGGGTACAGCGACATCAAGAGCGGCCTGTCCACCGGCGCCGGCCGCCTCTTCGTGTACGGCGTCGTGGACCAGAAGGTAATTGCCTCGGGCAAGCTGTCCGACGGCGGCGGCGCGAACGTCGGCGGCTACTACACGTTCGACGCCAAGACCACCCAGGTACAGCTGCGGCTCGCCACGTCGCTGATCGGCACCGAACAGGCCCGGAAGAACCTGGAACTGGAGCTTCCCGCGGGATCGAAGTTCAGCAAGGTCAAGGACGCCGCGCAGGCCGCGTGGGACACCAAACTACGCACGATCGAGGTCGAGGGCGCGACGGCCGACCAACTGACCACGCTGTACTCGAACCTCTACCGGCTGTTCCTCTACCCGAACAACGGCTCCGAGAACACTGGATCCAAAGACAAGCCGGTCATCACGTACGCGTCGCCGACCTCGCCGAAGGTGGGCACCGACACCCCGACCACGACCGGTTCGAAGATCGTGGCCGGTCAGACGTACGTGAACAACGGGTTCTGGGACACGTACCGCACGGTGTGGCCGGCGTACTCGCTGTTCGCCCAGGACGAGGCGGCGGATCTGGTCAACGGATTCGTCCAGCAGTACAAGGACGGCGGCTGGATCTCCCGCTGGTCCTCCCCCGGCTACGCGAACCTGATGGTCGGTACGTCGTCCGACGTCGCTTTCGCGGACGCCTACCTCAAGGGCATCAAGGGGATCGACGTCCAGGCGATGTACGACGCGGCGGTCAAGAACGCGTCCGTCGTACCGCCTTCGCAGAACGTCGGCCGCAAGGGCATGGACCTGTCCACGTTCAACGGCTACACGGCCAACACCACCGGTGAGGGCTTCAGCTGGTCGATGGACGGCTACATCAACGACTTCGGCATCGCGAACATGTCGAAGGCCCTGTACGACAAGGCGAAGAAGAACGACCCGCGCAAGCAGGAGTACCTGGACAACTACAAGTACTTCCTGAACCGGGCCCGCAACTACGTCACGCTCTACGACCCGACGGTGGGCTTCTTCCAGGGCAAGGGACCGGACGGTGTCTGGGGCTACTCCCCGAGCACCTTCGACCCGCGGGACTGGGGCCACGACTACACCGAGACGAACGCGTGGAACATGGCGTTCTCCACCCCGCAGGACGGGGCCGGCCTGGCCGCGATCTACGGCGGCCGCGACGGTCTGGCGAAGAAGCTCGACGAGTTCTTCAGTACGCCGGAAGACGCGCTGCACACCGGCGGGTACGGCGGCACGATCCACGAGATGCTCGAGGCGCGTGACGTCCGGATGGGGCAGTACGGCCATAGCAACCAGCCGTCGCACCACATCACCTACATGTACGACGTGGCGGGGCAGCCGTGGAAGACGCAGGCTCTCGTGCGTGAGGCGTTGTCGCGGTTGTACACCGGCTCGGAGATCGGGCAGGGGTACCCGGGCGACGAGGACAACGGCGAGATGTCGGCGTGGTACCTGTTCAGCTCGCTCGGCTTCTACCCGTTGCAGGTCGGTTCACCGTCGTACGCGATCGGCTCGCCGCTGTTCACCAAGGCGACGGTCCGGCTGGCGGGTGGCAAGAAGCTGGTGATCAGCGCACCGCAGAACTCGTCGAAGAACGTCTACGTGAAGAGCGTTCGCGTCAACGGCAAGAACTGGACCTCGACCGCGTTGCCGCACGACCTGATCGCGAACGGCGGCAAGATCGAGTTCGAGATGACCGACCAGCCGACCAAGTGGGGCACCGGCCGGAACGACGCCCCGCCGTCGATCACCAAGCCGGGCGAGGACCCGACGACCTGGCGGGACTCAACCTCCGACACCGGCGCGGTGATCGGTGCGGGTGGCACCGACGTCTCCGCGCTGATCGACAACGACTCGAAGACACAGGTCACGCTGACCGGTGCCCAGCCGGCGGTCACAGTCGCCCTGCCACAGGGTCGTCCGGTCGGCATGTACACGCTGACAAGCGGTGCGACCGGCACTGCTCCGTCGGCGTGGACGCTGGAGGGCTCGAACGACGGTACGACGTGGACGACAGTCGACCGCCGTACCGGGCAGAGCTGGCCGTGGGCGTCGTACACGAGGTCCTTCAGTATCAGCGGGCCCAAGGCGTACACGCAGTACCGGCTGGTGCTCACCCCGGCCGCGGGCGCCGACGGCGTCACGCTGTCCGAGATCGAGCTCCTCGGCACACTGAAGGGCGTCGAGACCGGGACCCACCCGAGTGACAAGCGCGTCGCCGAGACCAAGCCGAGCCCGACCCCGTCCCAGTCGATCGACCGCAACTACGGCTGATCATGACCCGAGGGCGGCGGCAGCTGCCGTCGCCCTCGCTGTGGTCCACCGTCGGAGCCTGCCCCTGAGAGGTTCCGACGGCGCATTTCATGGAAGTAAGGAGGGGTGGCGGTCCCCGCCCGGACTGCCACCCCTTCATCCTTATCGACGCTCGAACCCTCCCGAGGGTTGCCTCACCCCAGAACTGTCCACATGTCGGACAACGACAGGAACCAGACCAGGTTCACGGCCAGCACTCCGGCCGTCGCGGCGACCGCGAACATCCACCCGAGACCGGCCCGCAGCGCCAGCACGGGCAGCGCCAGCGCCGTCGCCACGCCCCCGAGCTGTACGGCGAACAGCGCGCCACCGCTCTCCACGGCGCAACTCACCCCGGTCGGCGGGCACAGCGGCGCACCGAACTGACGCATCAGCGCGTACACGACGCCTGCCATCACGCCGACGAAGACCGCCTGCAGGGCGACCCTGCCGATCGTCCGGGCTTCCATGGGACCACGGTAAGTAGCCGACGGGTGCAGCGCCTGAGCAGAACTACTCAGCCGGACCAGCGGCCGGTGAAGAATGCGGCGGCCCAGATGGCGGCCAGCGGTATCGCCACGGCGAGGTACAGGCGGCCGATCCACGGTCTGCGTCTGGCCAGGACCGCGAGCCCGATCCACAGCGGCCACATGAGCAGGGTGGCCCGGGTGAGTGAGTAGATCCAGAACGACGTACAGAACGCTCCGATCGTGGCAGCGACCCAGGCTGCCTCACCCCAGGACCGGCGCCAGAACAGCCAGGCGAGCAGCACCAGTGCGACGAACAGCGTGATCAGCTCGGCCCGGAACATCCAGGTCCAGTCGCTGCGGTCAGCCGGGAAATGGCCCTTGCTCGCGGCCTCGAAAGTGTGCATCAGCGAGATCCACGGCCAGGTGAACTCCCGCGCCCAGCCCTTCTCCTGCGCGTCCTGCCAGGCGAACCAGGAGCCGTGGATCTGCTTCAGGTACGCCATGAAGCCGAGCACCGGTACGGCGGGCAGCGCCAGCCACGGCAGCGACAACCAGTCCCGCTTCTTCGAGGTGACGAACTCGACGAGCAGCGCGAAGATCAGGAAGATCCCGGACACCCGCACCGTGGACGCCAGCGCGACGAAGACGGCGGCGCGGGCCCAGCGTCCCTGCCGTGCGGCGAGCCAGGCGGGGAACGCGAAGGCGCAGAACAGCGCCTCGGTGTACCCCGCCGCGAGGAAGACCCCGACGGGAGCGCCGTACCAGATCATGGCGGCGTTCGGGCCGATGCCCTTCAGCTCCGGGAACTCGTACTGCGCCAGGCGCGCGAGGTACACGCCCGCCACGGCGCTGGCGACTGCCGACACGACGATGCCGGCGGCAACGTAGCCGATGCCGGTGTAGCTGACCAGCCGGACCAGCAACGGGAAGCCCGGGAAGAACGCGGCCAGCGGCGCACCGGACGGCTCACCGTTGTTGTAGCCGAACTCAGCGACCGCCTTCAGGTGCCAGACGTCCCACTGCAACCAGGCCTTCCACACGTTCGGGTAGTCGCTGCCCCGGTTGAACATGAGCGGCGCAGAGAGCGACAGCACGAACAGCGCCACCCGGGTAACCAGCCACCACCCGAGCACCTCCCGCCCCAGCGGCGTCGGCATCCACCGCTGCCAGCCAACCCTGTCGACCCGAGCCCGCCGAGCCCGCCCCGGCCTGGGCTCCCCGGCAGCCGAGCGCTCAAACACGCCACCACCGCCACAAACCACAGTCCGCCCGAGTCACACGCCCATCGTCCCTCATCCGGGTTCCAGCCGCCGGAGCCCCAGCGGGCGCCTTCGCTACTGGCCCCCGCCTGGTGACCTCGGTGTGTCGGTTGGTTGCGTCGGTTCACCGGTTGGCAGCGTCGGGATGACCGGGGTCGTCGTCGTGCGGGTCGGCTTGGTCTTCGTCGGGGTGTTCGTCGGCTTGGTCGGCGTCGACGGAGGCGGAGTGCTCGGCGGCGGCGTACTCGGCGGCGGAGTGCTGGGCGGTGGCGTGTTCACCGGCGTACTCGGCGGCGGGGTGAACGTCGGGGTCGACGTGTCCTTGATCTGGTCCTTGTCCGGATCGTTGAAGTTGGCCTCGGGCACGCCGTCGAGGGCCGGCTTCATGAACGCCAGCCAGGTCTTCAGCGGCCAGTTGCCACCGAAGAACGCCGGGTCGTCGCTGTACGGGTCGAGGTCCGATTCACCGGTCGAGCCGGCCCGGTACAGCACGGAGGTGGACTCCTGGGGCGTGTAGCCCGTCCACCACGAGGTCAGGGTCGCCGAGCCGTCCTTACAGCCGTCGCACGCCGCGTTCTCCTTGCGGTCCTCGACCGCGACACCACCGGCGGTGCCGGTCTTGCCGGCTACCGCGCGGTCCAGGTCCTTGGCGCCGGTGCCGGTGCCCTTCTTGACCACGTTCTGCAGGGCGTAGTTCACCAGGTTGGCGATCTCCGGCGTGAAGGCCTGCTTCTGCTGCTTCATCACGCTCGCGTCCGACCACAGCACCTTGCCGTCCGGGCCGCGGACTTCCTTGATCACGTGCAGCGGCGTGTACTTGCCCTCGGCAGCGAACGTCGCGTAGGCGTTCGCCATGTCGACCGGCGATGCGTACGCATCCGGGCCGAGCACCGTAGCCGGTGCACTCCTGTCCTTCTCCAGCGTCTTCGACGCCGGGATGCCGGCCGCCTCGGCAGCGTCGACGACCTTGGCCGGGCCGTCCTCCATGTCGTTGTCGACGAGGTCGTAGAAGGCGGTGTTGATCGACTGCTCGGTCGCCTTCATCAAGGTGACGTCGCCGTAGTCGGTGCTGAGCTCGTTGCCGAACTTCTGGCCCTGGACCGTGATCGGGCTGTCGCCTTGGTAGATGTTCCAGAGCGACTTCCCGTCCTGCAGCGCCGCGGCCAGCGCGAACGGCTTGAACGACGAACCCGGTCGCGCCTTGGTCGTTGCCCAGTTCAACTGGCTCTTGAGGAAGTCCGGCCCGCCGTACATCGCCAGCAACTGACCGGTGCCCGGTTGTACGGCGGCCATCCCGACGTGCAGGCCGTTCTTCTTCTCAGGCAGCTCGTTCTGTGCGGCTTTCAGCATTTTGTTCTGCTGCTGGTAGTTGAAGGTGGTGGTCACCTTCAGGCCGCCGCCGGTGATCTCGTCCTCGTCGAACCCGCGCTGCGCCAGCTCCTTACGGGCCATGTCGAGCAGGAAGCCGTTCGGCCCCTTGTAGCGGCTGCTCTTCTTCCTCATCTCCTTCAAGCTCGGCAAGCTGTTGGCGTACTGCTTCTCCTGGGCCTCGGTGATCGTGCCCATCTGCTGCATGCCGTCGAGGACGTACTTGTAGCGTTCGATGATCCGTTGTTTCGTCCGCGGATCAGAGTCGGTGACGTCGAAGAGCGACGGGTTGTTCAGCACCGTTGCGAGGAGGGCGGCCTGCTGGACGGACAGCTTCTTCGGGTCCGGTTGCTTGAAGTAGACATCGCCGGCGGCCGCGATGCCGTACGCGCCCTGGCCGAAGTAGATCGTGTTCAGGTAACCCTCGAGCGTCTTGCTCTTGTCCTGCTGACGGCCGAGCTTGGTGGCGATGAACAGTTCCTTGAGCTTGCGGGAGACCGTCCGCTCCTGCGTCAGGTACATGATCTTCACGTACTGCTGCGTGATCGTCGAACCACCCTGCAACTGCTCACCGCGAGCGATGTTCACCGCCGCCCGGACCATGCCGCTCGGCGAGATGCCCGGGTTGGTCCAGAACGTCCGGTCCTCTGCCGCGATCACCGAGTCCTGGACGTGCTTCGGGATCTGCGCGAGCGGCACCGTGTGCCGGTTCTGCTCGAAGAACGACCCGAGCGGATTCCGCTGGTCGGCAAACGTCACCGTCGTGGTGTTCGTCGCGAACTCCTTGTTCGGGTCCGGGATCTTGGTCGTCTGGTAGACGACGAAGAAGGCCGCGACCGAAGCGATGATGCCAAGGAAGAGAAGTGCGGCGAGCCAGCCGAGCACCCGGAGCGCCCAGTGCTTCTTGCGCCGGGGCGGCGGGGCGGCCTTCCTACGAGCTTCACTCACTGTGCAATCCTCGACGATCTCGCTGAAGTCATTGCCCCACAGACTACGGTGGGTGTGGTAACAGGCCCGAATCCGCTCCGGATGCTAGCAAGCCGGTCCAGCCGGGTCCAAAGTCGGTGAAAACGGTTACCCCGTGACGTGCGGTGCGAGCAATGTCACGGCGATCAGCGCGGCCGGGAAACAGGCCAGGAACATCGTGAACGTGTAGCCCATGATGTCGCGGGCCTTGAGGCCGAGGATGGCGAGCGTCGGCAGCATCCAGAACGGTTGCAGCAGGTTCGCGCTGGCCTCGCCGAGGTCGTACACGACGACCATCCAGCCCGCGTCGACCTTCAGTTCGTTGGCGGCCTGCAGCACGTACGGCGCCTCGATCACCCACTTGCTGCCGCCGCTCGGGACGAAGATGCCGAGGATGCACGAGTAGATCGCGACCAGCGGCGGGAACAGGAACTGGTTGCTCGCCTGCACCATCCACCCGGCGAGGCGCGCGGAGATCCCGGTGTAGGCGATCATCCCGAAGATCCCGCCGTACAAGGGGAATTGGAGCAGTACGCCGGCCACCGCGGGTGCACCGTCGCGCACCGCACGCGCCATCCGCCACGGCCGCCAGTGCAGGAGCATTGCCAGTAGGAACAGGATCAGGTTGACGGTGTTGAGGTCCAGCGCGTTGAAGAAGCTCTTCCCACTGAAGTAGCGGACCAGGTAGATCGCACCGAGCAGCACGATCAGCAGACTGAACAGGGGCGAGTGCTCGAGCCAGTCGCCCGGCCTGCGAGTCTCGCCCTGCTGGCCGTTGCCCTGCTTCCCGTTGCCCTGCTGTCCGTTGTACGGCGACCCGCGGCCGATGAGCGGTTTGAGTTCGATCCCGATCTGCTCCGCGGTCCGCGCGTTGCCCCCGCCCGGCGCGATGAACCACGCCATCCCGACACCGACGGCGTACACGATCAACGTCGCCACGATCGCCTGCCAGGTGAAGATCGTGTCGCTGAGCGGGATGAGGCCGCTGGCGTGACCGCCGGCCTTGATCACCTCCTGCACCGGCGCCGGGCTGCTGCTCGCGCTCGCCACCTGCAGCGCCGCCGAACCGGACAACCCCTGCGCCCACACGGTCCCGAGCCCGAGGAACGCCATCGCACCGAGCGCGCGGTAGTCCGCCTTCGGCACGTTGCGCGCCACCTCTCGCGCCAGGATCGCCGCGAAGATCAGGCTGAAGGCCCAGTTCAGGTACGACGCCAGCATCGCGACCGCGGCGACGAACGCGACCGCCGTCCGCGGACTCTTCGGGATCCGGGCCAGCCGGGTGATCAACCGCGCGATCGGTCTGCTCGTGGCGACGGCGTACCCGCCGATGATGATCATCGCCATCTGCAGGGTGAACGTGATCAGCGACCAGAACCCGATGCCCCAGGCATCGATCAAGCCGAAGCCCTTGGTCGCGGCCGGGTCGTCGGGGCGCTTCAGCAGCGGCTCGCCGGTGACGAGCCCGAACAGCAGCACCACGAACGTGCCGACCAGGACGAACCCGAACGCGTCCGGCAGCCATTTCTCGGTGAACGCGGTGAACCTCAGCGCCAGCCGGGCGAGTGCACCCTCGGCTTCCACGTCGGACCTGGCGTGCTTCCCATGAATGTCGGTCATTACCGTCCGCTCCCAGGCTACGACGCTGAGTGTCATTCGATTAACGCAGATCGGCGTCTGACGTAACTGGATTCCTGGGCGTGCCGCTCGACGGAGGTGACAAAGGTCGTGTTTGTCAAGAGTTGTCCACAGGCCACCGGTCTGCTTACAGTGGCGGGGCGATGTATCGAGCCGATACATCAGGTCATGACAAACTAGACCGAGGGAGGTGGCTCATGGGAAACCGCAGTGGGGTCCTGGAGCTCGCCGTACTCGGTCTGCTGCACGAAGCGCCGATGCACGGCTACGAGCTCCGCAAGCGCGTCAACGCCCAGTTCGGCTGGGGACGCGTGCTGTCGTTCGGTTCGCTGTACCCGTGTCTGAAGGCGATGCTCCGCAACGGGCTGATCACAGCCGACCCCGGTACGCCGGAGTCGGGTCGCAGGCCCAAGATCGTGTACACGATCACCGCCGACGGCAAGGACTACTTCGCGCACGCGATGCACGAAGCCGGCCCGTCGGCCTGGGAGGACGACACGTTCGGCGTCCGCTTCTCGTTCTTCGGCCGGACCGATCCGGCCACCCGGTTGCGCATCCTCGAGGGCCGCAGGGCCCGGATGGAGGAGCGGCTGGCCAACTTCCGGGCGGCGATGAGCCGGACGGCGGAGCGGGTCGACGCCTACACCCTCGAGCTGCAACGGCACGGCCTGGAGTCGGCCGAGCGCGAGGTCCGCTGGCTGAACGAGCTGATCGACGGCGAGCGGCGGCAACAGCGGCCCCCTGACCAGCACCACCCGCCTACTCAAGGAGATTCCAGATGACCTCGATTCGCGTAGCGATCGTCGGCGTCGGCAACTGCGCAAGCTCGCTCGTCCAGGGCGTGCACTACTACCGTGACGCCAAGCCCGAAGAGCGCGTCCCCGGTCTGATGCACGTCCAGTTCGGCGACTACCACGTCCGGGACGTGGAGTTCGTGGCCGCGTTCGACGTCGACGGCAAGAAGGTCGGCCTGGACCTCGCCGACGCGATCGGCGCCAGCGAGAACAACACGATCAAGATCTGCGACGTGCCGCCGAGCGGCGTCACCGTGCAGCGCGGTCACACGCTGGACGGTCTCGGCAAGTACTACCGCGAGACGATCACCGAGTCCGACGCGGCGCCGGTCGATGTCGTTCAGGCTCTGAAGGACGCGCAGGTCGACGTCCTGGTCTGCTACCTGCCGGTCGGTTCGGAGCAGGCGGCGAAGTTCTACGCCCAGTGCGCGATCGACGCGAAGGTCGCGTTCGTGAACGCCCTGCCGGTGTTCATCGCCGGTACCAAGGAGTGGGCCGACAAGTTCACCGAGGCGGGCGTGCCGATCGTCGGCGACGACATCAAGTCGCAGATCGGCGCCACCATCACCCACCGCGT
Organism: Kribbella soli; assembly: GCF_004331345.1. GTDB lineage: Bacteria > Actinomycetota > Actinomycetes > Propionibacteriales > Kribbellaceae > Kribbella > Kribbella soli. The sequence goes on from NZ_SJJZ01000001.1 coordinate 2,138,637, forward strand.
GCTGGCCAAGCTGTTCGAGGACCGCGGCGTCACCGTCGACCGGACCTACCAGCTGAACGTTGGCGGCAACATGGACTTCAAGAACATGCTGGAGCGCGACCGGCTGGAGTCCAAGAAGATCAGCAAGACCCAGTCCGTCACGTCGCAGCTGGTCAACGACATCGACCCGCGCAACGTCCACATCGGCCCGTCGGACTACGTGGCCTGGCTGGACGACCGCAAGTGGGCGTTCATCCGGCTCGAGGGCCGCAACTTCGGCGACGTACCGCTGTCGCTGGAGTACAAGCTCGAGGTCTGGGACTCGCCGAACTCGGCCGGCATCATCATCGACGCGATCCGCGCGGTGAAGATCGCCAAGGACCGCGGCATCGGCGGCCCGATCCTGTCCGCGTCGTCGTACTTCATGAAGTCGCCGCCGGAGCAGTACGCCGACGACGTCTGCCGCGACCTGGTGGAGAAGTTCATCCGCGGCGAAGTCGAGCGCTGACCTAGGCAGTAGGAACCGCCCCGACACCCATCGCGGGTGTCGGGGCGGCGTGCCATCATGACGCCGGATGACCGAGATCCGTGAGTACCGCGACACCGATGCCGCCGACTGGCTGCGCTGCCGTCTGCTGAGCTTCTTCGGCACCGAGTACTACGACGACGTCGTGACGCAGCGGAAGACGTTCGAGAACCCGGCCCACCGGCTCGTGGCCGTCGACGACGACACGGTGGTCGGACTGATGGACGTCGAGATCTTCACGGATCGCGCCACGATCGACGTACTCGCCGTACATCCCGATCACCAGCGCCGCGGGCTGGCCACGCAGTTGCTCAAGGCAGTTCTTCCTCGGCTTCAGGTCGACGTACTGGACGCTTGGACGCGCGGGGATGCGTCGGCGAACCACTGGTACCAGCGGTCGGGGTTCACGGAGAACTTCCGGTATCTCCATGTCTACAAGTCCTGGCAGGACGACGCCTCTGGTTTCGAGACGCCTGAGGGTCTGGGCCAGCCGGTGACAGCGTTCATGCATGCACCGATCGCACTCGAGGCCGCGATGCGTGAGCAGTTCTCGCGCGTGCACGTCTGCAGGCAGTACGTTCGATCGCTGTGAACATGCAGCTGTACGTCGGTTGCGCGCAGTGGACTCATGCCGCGTGGCCGCAGCCTTCCCGGGACAAGCTGCGTTCGTACGCCTCGTGGTGCAACGCGGTGGAGAGCAACACCACCTTCTACGCAACGCCGTCCACCTCGACTGTGGCTTCCTGGGCCGCGCAGACGCCGCCCGATTTCCGGTTCGTCGTGAAGTTGCCGCAGGTCATCACCCATGAACGCCGGCTCAGCAACGTCGACGCCGAACTCCGCGCGTTCCTCGCCGCGATCGAGCCGCTCGGCCCGCGCAACCACGCGGTCTGGATCCAGCTCCCGGCCGCGTTCGCGCCGACCGATCTCGGCGCCCTCGCCGCTTTCCTGCATCAGGCACCCCGCGAACACCGGTACGCCGTGGAGGTCCGGCACCGCGACTTCTTCGACGATCCCCGCGCTGCGGGCAACCTCGAACGCGTGCTCGCGCGGGCGAACGCGGAGTGGATCCCGTTCGACACCGGCACGCTCTTCGCCCGCCGCCCGACCAGCTTGGCCGAGCGCGACGCCTGGATGAAGAAGCCGCGGGTCGCCCGCCGCACCCGTGCCCTGACCGGCCATCCGATCGTCCGCTACATCGGGCGCGACTCCGTGGCCGAGACCGTCGAAGGCTGGGCGTACCTCGTCGAACTGGTCGTCACCTGGCTGTCCGAGGGCCGCTCCCCGACGATCTTCCTGCACACCCCCGACAACGTCGAAGCCCTCGACCTCGCCCGCCGCTTCCACGCAACCGTCGCCGCAGCCGTCCCCACCCTCGCACCCCTCCCCGAGCCCCTCGAATCCGAGCCCCCAACGCTCTTCTAATCCCCCGACCAACCGCACGCACCGCACCCGGCGTGCACGGCCGTGCGATCTGCAGCTCGACATGTAGTGCACCGGCGAGACGCCGTACGCACGGACACGTTCACGCTCAGGTGCACTACCCGGCCATCCGACACATCCTGTCCAGCTGCAGATCACCAGGCCGGCGCCGCCCGCGCTGGGACCCGTCGACCACCCACACATCAGTTACAAGAGCCGGTTATCCACAGTTCCAAAGTGGCCTGCAGATTCGGGGGCTGATCTCCGTATGTTCTCCGCCGACTTCACGACTCGGGAGGACATCTCATGGAGCATTCGATCGGTACGCCGACCAACGCAACCGCGCACGCACCACTCGACCCGCCGACTGCCGCAGCGCAGGCACGAGCTGAGCGGCAGGCCCGCGCCGACTGGCTGATCACCGAACTCAGCCGGCTCGCGGCGCAGGCCGAGGACCCGCACGACCGAGTGCGGCTTCGCCGCACCGCCGACTCTCTCACCCGGCTCGCTCTCGCGTTCCGCCCGTGACGACGACAGCGGTGGGGCCGCACCCGACCTCGGTCCTCGAGCTGTTCGCGGTGAGCGGGGAGACAGCTCGCGCGCTCGCCGGCGCGGACCGCTCCGCCTGGAACGGTCACATCATCGAGTCGTCCAGCGCGATGCTCGGCCTCGCCCACTGGGACGGCACCCTCTACCTCGACCGCGAGTCGATCGTCGATCCGCTCCGCCACCTCTACGAACACGCAGGCGCGAGACGTCCGACTCCGACACTCATCGCCTACCGCGAGTCCCTGGCCACCCTGCTCCACGAGCATGCGCATTTCCTCGGCCCGGACGACGCCACCCAGGAAGCAGCCCGCGAAGCCTTCACAAAACTCGGCAGCCGCCAGCTCGAGGAAGGCGTCACCGAAGCCTGGGCCCAGGACCACCTCGACGACTTCATCCACCGACTGGGCATCGACAAGGTTGCCCCTGGCATCGATTCCGTCCGCTCCAACGGGTACTACGCGGCGTTCGTCCCCGCCATCCGCGAACTCACCAGCGATCTGGACACCCGCAACGGCTTCCCACCCGGCGAAACCCTCAGCCTCCTCAACCGCCAAACCGCCGCCGGCCAGTTTCCGGTGCTGGTCGACCTCGTCTACAACTCCACCCGTCTCCCCGACCTCGAATCACCCGGCACCGACACCCGATCCCGCCTGGAGTCGATCCTCCGCTCCGGCCTCGCCCACCTCGAAACCTACGAACTCTCTCCCACGGACCTGGCCACCACCAACTCCCTCGCTACTGCCCATCAGATCCAGGCCCACCTCCACCAAGAGACCCACACCGCAGAAGCCACCTACGCCTCCAGCTCCCTCCAGCCCGACCCTTGCGTCCTCCCACCACCCGTCCCACTCCGCTGCGCACCAACTCCCCACCAATCAGCCCTCTCCGGCGTAGCACCACCAACCGCCACTCCGCTCGCCCGCACCCAACTCCATCCCCCTCACGCCAACCTCCGCCCAACCCGCAGGTCCCCCGCCACATCCCAAGCCAGATGACCGATTCCAAGACTCGGAGGCCGCCTCATGACAACCCTGTCCACCTGCCGGCGATCAGAAGCGTGCCGCGGTCAGAGGGTGCGTCGGTGGGATGAAGGTCGCGTGATGGCCGCTGGGGGTGAGGGTGTGTCCCAGGCGTTTGGGGAAGCGTGGGAGGAGCCAGCGTTCTTCGGTTCGCGCGGTGGGAAAGGCGCGGGCGATCTTGGTTTCGACGGCGTCGAGATCACGCAGGGTGCGGAGCCAGAAGGTGACGGCCAGGTTGGCCCGGTTGACCACCGAGCAGCACATCCGGGTCTCCGGCATCAGGGCGAGGCCGGCGCCGACCATCTCCAGCTGATGATGCGGCACGCTGAACCACACCATCACCGACGCGTTGTAGCCGACGAGGTTGTGGGCGAAGTCGACCCGCGTGCGGGCCCAGGGCGCGTGCAGGATCTGCCCGATCGCACGGGTGACAGTGGCGACGCTCCGGCCGATCTCGTCGGCGATCGAGGTCGCGGATCGGCGGACGTCGCCCGCGAGAGCGTTGATGACGAGCTCGTGCAGACGGGTCGGTACCGCGGGTGCGTCGATACCGGTCGCGGGAAAGGCCTGCAGAGCCCTGACCTGACGTTCGCTGAGGATGCCGGGCCGCCAGCTCGTTCCTTCCTTGAAGAACGTGCGGGTGAAATGGGTCCGGGTCCGCTGTACGCCGGGATCCGCAGCCAGCTCCGTGGCGACGTAGGCGTCGACCTCGGCGACCGACGGACAGGACAAGGTCAGAATCAGGTCGGGCCCGCCGGACGTGCACTCGACGGTCAGCACCGACGGTGTCTTCGCGATACCGGCGATGACGCTCTCGCGGCTGCCGGCGGCGCAGTAGACCTCGACCAGCGCGAGGACGCCGGTCAACGGGTGCACCGCGGAGTCGAGGCGGCCGTCCGGGCGGTCCGGTTCGCCCGGGCTCACCGCGAAGCACGAGCTCCAGACCAGGCCGGTGTCGGCGAGCCGGCTCCAGCGGCGCGACAGCGTCGACGCGTCACCGCCGACGATCGCCTCGAGCTGGGACCAGCTCGCGCGCGGGCGGTGCTGCAGGGCGTTAACCAGCAGGAAATCTACGTCGTCCACAACTCAAAATCTCTGCATGCGTCACGGCGGTCACGCAAGTTCCCTGCGATGTCATGACAAGGATTTGATCGATTACGCGGAGGGAGGAGCATCCTGAGTGCGCGGATGACAGTATCCAATGTCCAGAGCCAGAAATTCCGGTTCCGGACAGTGAGTTCTTCGACGCCCCACGGAGGATCGCTTGTCAGTTACGCCCCCTGTCACTGCGTCTACCCTGCTCCGGGTCGACGGCTTGCGGACCGAGTTCACGACCGACCAGGGTCCGGTCACGCCGGTGGACGGAGTCGGTTTCACCGTGGCGGCCGGGGAGACGTTGTGCCTGGTCGGCGAGTCCGGCAGCGGGAAGTCGGTCTCCGCGCTGTCGATCATGGGGCTGCTGGCCGGGAACGGCCGGGTCACCGAGGGCTCCGTGATGTTCGAGGGTCAGGATCTCGCCGGGCTGCCGGAGCCGGAGTTGCGTCGGATCCGCGGGCACGCGATCGCGATGATCTTCCAGGAGCCGATGACGTCGTTGAACCCGGTGCTGACCATCGGCGACCAGTTGGCCGAGACGATGATCCTGCATCTCGGGCTGACCAAGGCGGAGGCCCGCCAACGGGCGATCGAGCTGCTGGAGAAGGTCGGCATCCCGCGGGCGGGCGCGGTCGTCGACGACCATCCGCACCGGCTGTCCGGGGGTATGCGGCAGCGGGTGATGATCGCTATGGCGCTGAGCTGCCGGCCCAAGCTGATCATCGCGGACGAGCCGACGACGGCGCTGGACGTGACGATCCAGGCGCAGATCCTGCGGTTGATGCGGGAGCTGAGCGCGGAGACCGGCACGGCGACGATCTTCATCACCCACGACCTCGGCGTGGTCGCGGAGATGGCCGACCGGGTCGCGGTGATGTACGCCGGGCAGGTCGTCGAGGAGACCGACGTCTACACCCTGTTCGACCAGCCGAAGCACCCATACACGGTCGCCCTGCTGAAGTCGATCCCGCACATCACCACCCCGGCCGGGGATCGGCTCACCCCGATCTCCGGTTCCGTCCCGAGCCTGCTGCACCTACCGACCGGCTGCCGCTTCCGGGAGCGATGTCCACACGCGATGGACCGGTGTGCGACGGAGCTGCCGGAGCTCCGCCCGCTCGGCGGCGGCGTCGGCGAGGGCGAGCACTCGGTCCGCTGCTGGCTGTACGACGAAACCGGAACGGCGGTCCCGGCATGACGGCCGTGGAAGACGTCGGCCCCTTGCTGCAGGTGCGGGATCTCCGGCGGTACTACCCGATCCGCAAGGGTGTCATCGCCCGGACGGTCGGGCAGGTGCGCGCCGTCGACGGCGTGAGCTTCGACGTGTACCCGGGTGAAACGGTGGGCATCGTCGGCGAGTCCGGGTGCGGGAAGTCCACCACCGGACGTGCCGTCGTCCGGCTGGAGGCGCCGACCGCGGGCTCGGTGCTGTTCGACGGGACCGACATCGCGACGCTGTCGCCCGCGAGGATGCGGCGGTTGCGGACCGAGCTGCAGATGGTGTTCCAGGACCCGTACTCGTCGCTGAATCCGCAGATCCGGATCGGCGATCTGCTGGCCGAGCCGTTGATCGCGCACAAGCGTCTCGATCGCGCCGGCGCGCGGGCCAAGGCCGCCGAGATGCTGGCCACCGTCGGGCTCCCGAAGCTGTCCCTGGACCGCTACCCGCACGAGCTCTCCGGCGGGATGCGGCAACGGGTCGGCATCGCGCGGGCGCTGATGCTCGAACCCAGGCTGATCGTCTGCGACGAGCCGGTGTCCGCGCTCGACGTCTCGATCCAGGCCCAGGTCCTGAACCTGCTCAAGGACCTGCAGGGCGAGTTCGGCCTGACCTACGTGTTCATCAGCCACGGCCTCGGTGCGATCAAATACATCAGCGACCGGATCGTGGTGATGTACCTCGGCAAGGTGATGGAGACCGCGACCACCGCGGAGATCTTCGCCCGGCCGAGGCATCCGTACACCGAGATCCTGCTCGACGCCTACCCCGAACCCGACCCGCGGCTGCGCGACCGGGAACGGATCATCGTCGAAGGCGACGTACCGAGCCCGGCGAATCCTCCGCCCGGCTGCGTGTTCCATACCCGCTGCCCGTACGCACAGGACATCTGCCGGGCCGAGGCTCCGCCCCTGAACGCCGCGGGAGGTGCCAGGCATCAGGTGGCCTGTCACTTCCCGCTGGCCCAGGAGGCGAGCTGATGGTCTCCTACCTCATCCGGCGGATCCTGATCGGCATCCCGGTCCTGCTCGGCGTGACGCTGATCAACTTCCTGATCATCAACCTCGCGCCCGGCAGCCCGGCCGACCTGTACCTCTCCCCGACCGCGACCCCCGAGGACGTCGCCCGTACCGAGGCCGCGCTCGGGCTGGACAAGCCCGTCTTCGTCCAATACCTCAACTGGCTCACCCAACTGCTGCACGGCAACCTCGGCGTCTCGTTCCAGAACCGCGAGCCGGTCACCCAGCTGATCGCCGACCGGATCGGCCCGACCCTGCTGTTGATGGGTACGTCGCTCGTCGTCGCCTACCTGGTCGCGATCCCGATCGGGATCTTCGCGGCCCGGCGGCGCAACACGGCCGCCGATTACGGGGTCGTGGGGGCGTCGTTCCTCGGCATCTCGGTGCCGCACTTCTTCCTCGGCCTGGCGATGATCTACGTCTTCGCGCTCACCCTGGGCTGGTTCCCCACCGGCGGCATGGTGACCCTGGGACGCGGGGGCGGGTTCGCCGACCGGGTCTCGCATCTCGTGCTGCCGGTCGTCGTGCTCGCCACCGCGGTCGCGGCCGGCATGGTCCGGTACGTCCGGTCGAGCATGATCGACGCCTTCGGCCAGGACTACATCCGGACCGCGAAGGCGAAGGGTCTCGGCGCATCGGTCATCACCAACAAACATGCCTTGCGCAACGCACTGATCCCGGTCGTGACGGTGATCGGTGTCGATCTGTCCGCGCTGATCGGGGGCGCGATCGTGACCGAGCAGATCTTCCAGTGGCCCGGGATCGGACTGCTGACCATTCAGTCGATCGGTGCCCGCGACTACGCCGTACTGATGGGCATCAACCTGATTGCGGCGATCGCCGTGTTCACCGCCAACCTGCTCACCGACATCGCCTACGCGGTGGTGGACCCGAGGGTTGCCTATGCATAAGCGGCTCGAGCCCGAGACCGGCCAGTCGTCCACCCGGCTGATGATCCGGCGGTTCCGGCGGCACCGCTTGGCGGTCGCCGGGCTGGTGGTCGTCGTCCTGATGGTGCTGATGGCCGCGCTGGCGCCGCTCCTGGCGCCGCACGACCCGAACCGGATCTTCGACAAGTTCGAGTCGTCGCCGTCGGGCGAGCATCTGCTCGGCACCGACTCGGTCGGGCGGGACGTGCTCAGCCGGCTGATCTACGGCGCCCGGGTGTCGATGAGCGTCGGCGTCGGGGCAGTCGTCGTGTACGTCGTGATCGGCATCCTGCTCGGTCTGCTCGCCGGGTACTACGGCGGCTGGGTGGACCAGGTGATCATGCGGATCACCGACGTGTTCATGTCGTTCCCGTACTTCATGGTGATCCTGATCCTGGTCAGCGTGCTCGGGCCGAGCCTGCTCACCATCATCGTGGTGATCGGTGCGCTGGCCTGGCCGATGATCGGCCGGCTGGTCCGCGGCAGCGTGCTCTCGATCAAGGGCAGCGACTACGTCCAGGCCGCGGTCGCGCTGGGGTACCGCACGCCGCGGATCCTGTTCCGGCACATCCTGCCGAACGCGTTGTCCCCGATCGTCGTGAACGCGACGTTCGGCGTCGCACAGGCGATCATCCTCGAGTCCGGGCTGAGTTTCCTCGGGATGGGCGTCCGCCCGCCGGCGGCCAGCTGGGGCAACATGCTCAGCGAGGCGCAGTCGATCACCGTGCTGTCCAGCCAGCCGTGGATCTGGATCCCGCCGGGCCTGATGATCCTGCTCGCCGTGCTCGCGATCAACTTCGTCGGCGACGGCCTGCGCGACTCCATGGAGTCCCGATCCGAGACCTGAACCCATCCTTGTCGAGAAGGGACCCGCTATGTCTGCACGGACCACCTACCGGCTCGGCGCCGGACTGGCTGCCATCGGCCTGTTGCTGATACCGACCGCGTGCACGGGAAATGCCGGCAGCGGCGGGGGCGGCGGTGACACGCTGTACGTCGGCACGGTGAACCCGCCGGCCAGCTTCAACCCGATCAACCAGTCCGACGTCGGCGGCCAGTTCGCCGTACGGTTCGCGATGGACACGCTGCTGGACCAGCCGGAGCCGCTGAAGTTCGTGCCGAAGCTGGCCGAGTCGATGGAGAGCAAGGACAACAAGACCTTCACGGTGAAGTTGCACGCCGGCGCCAAGTGGAGCGACGGGCAGCCGATCACCGCGAAGGACGTGGTCTACACGATCAACCTGATCGCCAACCGGGACTCGCTCACCACGCTCGGCGGGAACGTCACCGCGCTCACCGGGGTCGATGCCACCGGCAAGCTTCCGAAGGGACAGACCGCCGTACCAGGGCTGACCGCGCCGGACGACACCACGGTCGTGTTCACCACGAAGACCCCGGTGGACCCGAACTACGTCAAGGAAATGATCGGCACCAAGGTGGTGATCATGCCCGAGCACGTGCTGGCGAAGACCACGCCGGCGCAGATCGACGACAGCAAGTTCGTGCAACTTCCCGACGTCACGAGCGGACCGTACAAGTTCACGAAGTACACCCAGAACGCCAGCATCGAGTACGCCGCCAACCCGGACTACTACGGCGGTGCGCCGAAGATCGCCAAGCTGATCATGAAGATCATGCCGGCCTCGAACCTGGCCGGTGAGCTGCAGACCGGGTCGATCATGATGAACTCCGGCGGCGGGATCGGGAACATCCCGTTCCAGGACCTGAAGACGGTCCAGGCGTTCAAGGACGTCAACACCAAGGTCAACCCGACGATCGGGTTCCAGACGATCCAGTTCAACGTGAAGACGTTCGCGGACCCGCGGCTGCGGGCGGGACTCGCGCACGCGATCAACCGCAAGCAGATCGTCGACGAGCTGCTGCTCGGCAACGGCGAGGTGATCGACGGCCCGTACACCAGCCAGAGCCCGTTCCTGGACAAGAACCTGAAGACCCTCAGCTACGACCCGGTACTGGCCAAGAAGCTGCTCACCGAGGCGGGCTGGGACTTCAGCCGGAAGATCAACTTCGTCGTACCGACCGGGAACAAGATCCGGGAGCGGTCGGCCGACATCCTGCTGCAGAACTTCAAGGCGATCGGCCTGAATGTCGTCCAGACCAACTACGACTTCCCGACCACCCTGGCCAAGGCGCGAGCGAAGGACCATGACATGGTGCTGATGGGTCTGACCTTCAACATCGACCCGGACGTGTCGAACATGTACTCGTCAACCGGTTCCTTCAACCTGACCGGGTACAACTCGCCGGAGAGCGACAAGCTGCTGCTGGCCGGCAAGTCCGAGGCGAAGCCGGAGGCCCGGCACCGGATCTACAACCAGTTGCAGGCGCTGTGGCAGGCTGACATGCCGGTCCTGACGCTGTACTCAGACCACGCCGTCGCCGCGACCAGCAAGTCCGTGGCGGTGGGCGGGGCGACCGCGTTCTGGCCGGGGACCGTGGCCAACGTCGGCCAATGGGCATTCGAAGGAGCGAACTGATGAGTCTCGTCGAGGAATCCACCGCGATCGCGCCCGGGCTGATCGAGCTGCGACGGGAGCTGCACCAGGTTCCTGAGGTCGGCCTCGACCTGCCGAAGACTCAGGCCCTGGTGCTCGACGCGGTGGCCGGGTTGCCGTTGGAGATCAGCACCGGCAAGGAGCTGACCTCCGTCGTCGGTGTGCTGCGCGGCGGTCGGCCCGGGCCGACGGTGCTGCTGCGGGGTGACATGGATGCGTTGCCGGTGGTGGAGGAGACCGGACTCGCGTACGCATCCGAGAACGGGAACATGCACGCCTGCGGCCACGACCTGCACACCACGGGACTCGTGGGAGCGGCGCAGCTGCTGAGTGCGCATCGCGAGGAGCTGAACGGGAACGTGATCTTCATGTTCCAGCCAGGCGAGGAAGGCCTCGGCGGTGCCGGGTACATGATCCGGGAGGGCCTGCTCGACGCCGCGGGCGACAAGCCGATCGCGGCGTACGCGTTGCACGTCTGGTCGCAGGCGGCGAAGGGGACGTTCCAGCTGCGTCCGGGCACGATCATGGCCAGTTCGAACCAATTGCACATCACGGTGCACGGCAAGGGCGGCCACGGGTCGTCGCCGGACCGGACGATCGACCCGGTGCCGGTGGTGGCGGAGCTGGTGCTCGCGCTGCAGACGTACGCGACGCGGCGGGTGAACGTGTTCGACCCGGTGGTGATCACGGTGACGCAGCTCGAGGCGGGCGTCGCGATCAACGTCATCCCGAACACGGCCCGCCTCGGCGCGACCGTGCGGACGCTGTCGGACGCGATGCTGGAGCAACTGACGCGCGAGCTGCCGGCACTGGCAGAGCGGATCGCGGCGGCGCACGGATGTACGGTCGACGCGCGGCTCGACCCGCAGTACCCGGTGACGGTGAACGACGCCGAGCGTACGGCGGAGACCGCGAGCATCCTCACCGACCTGTTCGGTGCGGAGCGGGTGCAGCAACTGGACAACCCGTTGATGGGCGCCGAGGACTTCTCGATGGTGCTGCGCGAGGTGCCGGGCACGTTCGTGATGGTCGGAGCCCGGCCGGACGACGTCTCCGAGGAGGAGGCCCCGTCGAACCATTCGAGCCTCGTCCGGTTCGACGACGCGGTCCTAGGCGACCAGGCGGCCGCCCTGGCCCAGCTGGCGGCCAAGCACCTGATCAGCTAGGCGGACCCGCCAGGTGCGAGTTGACCCGGTTGAGGAGCGCGAACAGCTGGTCGCGCTCCTCGCGGGTCAGCGGCGCCGTGATGTGGGCGTTCACGCCGGCGAGCACCTGATCCAGTTCGGCGAGCCGCCGTACGCCGGTGTCCGTGATCGTGATGACGTTGCGGCGCTTGTCGGACGGGTCCGGCGTACGACGGATCCAGCCGCCGTCCGCGAGCTCGTTCAGGACTGCGACGAGATCGCTCTTGTAGACGCGGGCGCGGCCGGCGAGTGCCGACTGGCTCGCCGGGCCGAACTCGGCGAGCGCGGCGAGCACCACGAAGTGGTCCTTGTGCGCGCCGACTGACCGGAGTGCGTCGCCGGAGGCGCGGGCGGTCTGGGCCGCCGTCAGCCCGACCAGGCGTGACAGCTGCGCCTTGATGCGCTCGGGCGTCTCCGCGCCACGGTCGAAACGCAGTTCCTCGCCGTCCTCCATGGCGTCAGCATACGCCGCTTGCGTTAGTCGGACTAACGATCTATATTCATTGGTAGAGCCAACGTTAGTCCAACTAACAATTCGAGGAGCCCGCTATGACTGCCACCGAAACCCTGATCCGCGAGCTCGCCGACCGCAGCGAACTGGCCGACCTGGTCGCCCGCCACAGCCTGTGGATCGACGAGCACCGGTACGACGAGAGCGACCGCCTGTTCACCGAGGACATCGAGGTCACGTCCCTCCGCGGTGCGGCCCACGGCCTGGAGGCACTGGTCGCGCTGGTGCGGAAAGGCCACGACGACTTCGCCCGCACCGTGCACAACAAGTCCAACCTGGTGATCGAGATCGACGGCGACACGGCCACCGTGCGGGCGCACGACCTCGCCGTGTTCGTCATCGACGACAAGCAGGAGGCGATCGCGGCCGGCATTCATCACTACCGCGCGCGCCGGACCGAGAAGGGCTGGCGCTTCGACCGGCTCGAGGTCGTCCCGGTCGCGCTGACCGGGTCGCTCGAACGCGCACTCTAGAAGGAGCCTGTGGCTGGTCGGTCCGCCAGAGGCCGACCAGCCACAGGGTTCAGGAGGGCGAAACTCCGAGGGTGTAGGCGCCGCGACTGCCGTACGTCGAGTAGCCCGTGTTCAGCGGATCGCCGTAGCCCACGTTGTCGATCCGCAGGTAATACGTACCCGGCTGAAGGCTGCCGCTAACACTCGCACCGAGACCCGTCGGCGTACCGGCGTCGCTCTGTCCGGATGCCGGGTCGTTCGAGGCAACGACCGCGCCGGAGCTGTCCAGCAGATCCAGCTTGATGTCGAGGTTGCCACCGCTCGGAGCGGAGCTCGCCGTCGCGGTGTAGTTGCCGGCAGCACTCACGTCGACCCGGTAGACGTCGGTGTCGTTCTCAGCCGCGATGACGCCGGACGCCGGCGTACCGACGGTCAGCGCGGCCGCGTCGCCGACGGTGTCACCGGCCTCGTCCGCGCGCAGTGCGAGCCCGTGTGAGCCGACGACCGCGTAGTCGTCTTCCTTGTTGTTCGCGTCGGCGTACTCGCCCTTGCTCCACTGGCTGATGCCGCGGTAGTACCCGACGCCCATGATCGGGGCCCACGCGCCGTGGCCCTGGTAGTACCCGACCGTCGACGTCCCGTCGTGCGAGAGGCCGACGTTGTGTCCGGCCTCGTGCGACGCTGCCTCGGCGAGGTTCTTCGCGCCGGTGCCGACGCCCTTCGTGAACACGAGCGCGGGCTGGTAGTAGTCGTGCTGGCTGGTGCTGTCGTACACGCCGACGTACGCGACACCGCCGCAACCGCACCCGGACTGGTACCAGGTGTCCGGATCGATCAGTACGCGCGTCCCGTACTGCTCGTCCGAGGCACCCGACCGGTCGATCGCGGACTGCGCCGGCTCCTGCGTCGTCACGTCCACGTCGAACGACGCGTAGTCCTCCGCGACCCGAGCCCACACCTCGTGGACGACGTCCTGCTCGGCCGTACTGAAGTTCGCCGGATCGCCGTCGGTGTCGTACGCCGAGACGTTGACGGGGTCGACGCCCTTCGACGCGTTCCACGCCGTACCGGTGATGGTGTGGCCGTCGAAGTCCAGGTAGATGACCCGGTTCGAGCCCGGCTTGCTGTGCAGCTCGAACGCCGGGCCGGCCGCGGCGGCAACGGCCGTACGCGCCCAGCGTGGCGACGCCTCGGGAGCCTTCTGCGCGGCCGTCAGACCGGGCTCGCGGAAGAACAGTTTGCTGTCGGCATCGAGCCACGCGGTCTTGTCGGTGGCAAGGATCTGCCGCAACTGGTCCGTCGGCAGGCCGTTGTGCGCGGCAACCTCGGCCAGCCGCGACTGGACCTTCCCGAGCGCCGAGCCACCGGCCAACGGCTGCGACAACAACTGGTCGATCGGTGTCTGCTGCGCATCGGCCTGGGTGCCGAGCGCGACAGCCAGACCTCCGAAAACAACAGCACCGGCACACGCAAGTGCGCCGGTGCGGCGGATTCTGTTCACTACGGGTTCCTCCTCACGTCCCCCCGCGGGCGGTTCCCCCCGAAAGACCCCGGGGCCGTCGATCTCGGTGGGATCGACGGCCCCGGGGCGGTCAAGAGGTGTCAGCCGGCGGTGACGCGGACGGTGTAGGCGCCGCGGCTGCCGTACGTCGAGTAGCCGGTGTTCAGCGGGCTGCCGTACCCGGTGTTCTCAATGCGCAGGTAGTAGCGGCCTGCCGCGACCTGACGGCTGAGGCTCGCGCTCAGCCCGGTCGGGGTGGCCGAGTTGGACTGCCCGGCGGCCGGGTCCGCGGTGGCGACGACACCACCCGACGAGTTCAGCAACTGGAGCTTGATGTCCAGGTCCGCGCCGGACGCGGCCGCGGAGGCCGCGAAGTTGAAGGTGCCGGCCGCGAGGTCGATCCGGAAGGTGTCGACGTCGGAGTCGTTGGCGTACACACCCTTCACGCTCGTCCCGAGCGTCAACGCGGTGGCATCCGACGTGCCGTTGCCGTGGTCGTCGGCCCGCAGCGCCAGCCCGTTCTGGCCGACCACCGCGAAGTCGTCTTCCTTGTTGTTCGCCCCGGTGTACTCGCCCTTGCTCCACTGGCTGATCGCCTTCGAGTACCCGACGCCCATGATCGGCGCCCAGGCGCCGTGGCCGGCGTAGTACCCGACGGACGCAGTGCCGTCATGCGAGAGGCCGACGTTGTGGCCCGCCTCGTGCGACGCTGCCTCGGCGATGTTCTTCGCCCCGGTCCCGACGCCCTTGGTGAAGACCAGAGCGGGCTGGTAGTACGAGTGCTGGCTGGTGTTGTCGTACACGCCGACGTACGCGACGCCGCCGCAACCGCACCCGGACTGGTACCAAGTGGTCGGGTCAATCAGCACCCGCGTCCCGTACTGCTGGTCGGACGCACCGGACCGCGTGATCGCCGCCGCGGTCGGCTGCTGCGTGGTCACGTCCACATCGAACGGCGCGTAGTCCTCCGCGACGCGAGCCCAGACATCGCGTACGACGTCCTGCTCCGCCGTACTCCAGTTACTGGTGTTTCCATCGGTGTCGTACGGCGTGACGTTCACGGTGGAAGGCTTGCCGTTGGTGTTCCACGCCGTACCGGTGATCGTGTGGCCGTCGAAGTCGAGGTAGATCACGCGGTTCGACCCGGGCTTGCTGTGCAACTCGAAGGCCGGACCGGTCGCGGCGGCGACCGCCTGCGTGGCCCAGCGGGGCGACGCCGCGGCTCCGGTCTTCCGCTCGGCGGCGGTGGCGACCGGCTCGCGGTAGAACAGCTTGCCGCCGCGGTCCAGCCAGGCCGTGCGGTCGCTCGCCAGGATCTGCCGCAGGTGGTCGGTGGACAACTTGTTCTGGTCGGCGATCTCGGCGAGCCGGGACTGGACGCGGCCGAGCGCGGCCTTGCCCTGCAGTTCCTGGCCGAGCAGTTGGTCGATGGGGAGCGGAGCGGGCTGCTGGGCGTCGGCCTGGTTACCGACGACAACGGCCAGAGCTCCGAAAACGACGGCACCGGCGCAGGCGAGGCCTGCGATGCGGCGGGTCTTGGGGCGGGGACGAGGGCGGGGGCGGTTTGGCATGGGGCGGGAACTCCTCAGGTACTCCGGCGTGCCTCACTTGACATACTCACGAGCGGTGTACGCGAACTCGCTGTGCGTAGCCTGCCCGAAAGCCCGCATCGCTGTATAGATTCGTCTCGGGATTTAACGTCGACTTGGGAGGGTCCCGATGCGCTTCATGATGGTTTTCAAGGCCAACGAAGAGTCCGAGGCAGGCCAGCCGCCGAGCGAGGAGAGCCTGACCGCGATGGGCCTGGTGATGGCCGAGATGGCGGAGAAGGGCGTCCTGCTCGCGGGCGACGGGCTGCTGCCGAGCTCGCACGGCTTCCGGCTGCAGCTGGATGAGGGGAAGCGCCGAGTGGTCGACGGTCCGTTCGCCGAGACCAAGGAGCTGATCGCCGGGTTCTGCCTGATCGAGGTCGCGTCCCGCGAGGAGGCGGTCGAGTGGGGCTGGCGCTGTATCGCGGCGGACGCCCTCGGCGCCGGCGACCCCGAGACCTCCGGGCTGCTGGAGATCCGGCCGGTTCCCACGGCCGAATTCTTCGGTGACAACTACACGGACGAGGCCCAGGACCGCAACGAACAGACGTTCAAGAAGGCCGCCGAGAACCTTCAGAAGAGCAACACCTGACGGATCGACGCACCGGCGGCCAGGTCGTCGAAGGCCTGATTGAGGTCGTCGAGCCCGACCGTCGCGGTCAGCAGCCGGTCGACGGGGAGGCGGCCGGCTCGGTAGAGGGCGACGTACCGCGGGATGTCGCGTGAGGGCACCGACGAGCCGAGGTACGAGCCCTTCACCGTGCGCTCCTCCGCGACCAGGCTGACCGCGGGAACGCTGAACGTCTGCGACGGATGCGGCAATCCGACGGTGACCGTGGTCCCGCCGCGGCGGGTGGCGGCGTACGCCTGCTCGAGCACTTTCGCGCTCCCGACCGTCTCGAACGCGTAGTCGGCGCCGCCGGCCGTCGCCGCACGCACCTGCTCGATCGCGTCGGCGTCGCGAGCGTCCACGACCGCGGTTGCGCCCAACTCCTGGGCTAGAGCGAGCTTCGACGGTACGACGTCCACGGCGACGATCGGATGCGCTCCGACGAGGACGGCGCCGAGCAGTGCGGACAGGCCGACACCGCCGAGGCCGAAGACCACCGCGCTGCGGCCGGCCCGAACCTGCGCCGTGTTCACGACTGCGCCTACGCCGGTCATGACTGCGCACCCGAACAGAGCGGCGATCTCGGGTGGCAGCGACGGATCGATCTTGACTGCCGAATGTGCGGAAATCACGGCGTGATCCGCAAACCCGGAAACGCCCAGATGGTGGTGCACGTCGGAGGGGCCAGTGCTCGACAGGCGGCGGTTGCCGCTCAGCAAGGTGCCGGCGGCGTTGGCGGCGGCGCCGGGTTCGCACAACGCGGCCCGGCCCTCAGCACAAGGGCCGCAACCACCGCACGCGGGCACAAAGGCACAAGCAACCACGTCGCCGACCGCAAACCCCGGCGCGTTCGACTCGACGACCGAACCCGTCGCCTCGTGGCCGAGGAGCATCGGCATGACGCGTGGCCGCGATCCGTCGATCACTGAGAGGTCCGAGTGGCACAACCCGGCCGCCCGGATCCGGACCAGCAACTCCCCCGGACCTGGCGGCGCGAGCTCCAGCTCTTCCACGTGCAGCGGCCGCGACTCGGCGTACGGCGCCGGCAGGCCCATCTCCCGCAGTACGGCGCCGCGCACGATCATCCCGTGATCCCTTCGAGGGCCGCGCGGATCCCGTCCGGCACCGGGACCGGCACGCGGTCCTGCCGCCCGACGAAGACGTGCACGAACCGGCCGGTCGCGGCCGGCTCGTCCGAGCCCTCACGGAACAAGGCGATCTCGTAGCGCACGCTGGAGTTGCCCAGCTGCCCGCACCGCAACCCGGCGTCGACGACGCCCGGGAACTCGAGCGGTTGCTTGAACGTGCACTGCGAGTCCACGCACAACCCGATCACGTCGCCGCGATGGATGTCGAGCCCACCGGACCGGATCAGGAAGTCGTTGATCACGGTGTCGAAGAAGCTGTAGTACTCGACGTTGTTGACGTGCCCGTAGACGTCGTTGTCCTTCCACCGCAGCGTGATCGCCAGGTGGTGCGGGTACCCGCTGCGGCTCACGGCTTGCGGCCGACACCCACCCACAGGCTGCACATGATGTCGGTGAACTCGCCCTTGTCGACCAGGCGCTGGGTCTCCTCGTCGGGGTACCAGCGGAACGGCGACACGACGCCGGGCCCGACCAGCTCGGTGCCCTCGAAGAACTCGGTGACCTCTTCCTTGCTGCGGACCTGCGCGTCGCCGCCGTCGGCCTTGTAGACCACCATCGCCCGCTCCCACAGGTCCGGCGCGAAGTCCGGGGTGCAGTGCGAGAAGATCAGCAGCGAGCCCGGGGCGAGCGGCTCGACCAGCTGACGGACCAGGTCGTACGGCTTCAGGGCGTCCGGCAGGTAGTGGAAGACGCCGACGATGCTGAGCGCGACCGGCTTGCTGAAGTCGATCAGTTCCTTGACCTCGTCGGACTGCAGGATCGCCTGCGGGTCGGTGACGTCGGCCTCGAGGTACGCCGTCCTGCCTTCCGGCTTGCTCACCAGCAACGCCCGCGAGTGCGCGAGCACGATCGGGTCGTTGTCGGCGTACACGACGTGCGCCGCCGGGGTGATCTCCTGGACGACCTCGTGCAGGTTCGGGCTGGTCGGGATGCCGGTGCCGACGTCGAGGAACTGCGTGATGCCCTGATCGGCGGCGTACCTCGCCGCGCGGTGCATCCACATCCGGTTCGACAGGGCGGCGGTGCGGAAGCCCGGGAAGGCCTGCAGCAAGTGCTCGGCAGCCTGCCGGTCGATCGCGAAGTTGTCCTTCCCGCCGAGGAAGTAGTCGTACACCCGGGCGCCGTGCGGGCGGTCGAGCTTCAACTGCTCGTACATCCGCGGGTCGACGTCGGCATCCTGCGATTCAGTCATGAAATTCCCATCCGCGCTGCGGCCCAGAACTGAGTAGCCATCGTAACCGGTGCACAACGGACCGTGACACCGGCATAACGACACTATCGCTCTTGGACGCCCTTGCCATCAGCTCCAGCGCGTCCGCCAACGGCCTTTACACAGGATTGAATTCCCGCCCTCCGTCGGGTCGTGGTGGACTACCCGAAAACGTGAGGGGACGACATGGGCGACGTGGTTCAGGGGCGGCAGACGGCGGTGTACGACGGGGACGTGGTCGTGTTCCTGATCGGGATGCGGGTCAACTCGCTGGTCAGGGTGCGGGAGTGGCTGCCGGTGGTGCGGGCGATGGGGCCGATGCTGCGGGAACTGATGAAGGACAAGGAGAGCGGGCTGCTCGGGTTCCGGACGCTGCCGACCTGGCGTGGGATCACCCTGATCCAGTACTGGGAGTCGGTGGAGAAGCTCCAGGCGTTCGCGAACGACACCGGCCGGACGCACCGGCCTGCCTGGGTCGAGTACTTCCGCAACTCGTTCAAGAGCGGCGCGGTCGGCATCTGGCACGAGACGTACGTCGTACCGGCCGGCAACACCGAGACCATCTACGGCAACATGCCTCTCCTCGGCCTCGGCAAGATCACCGGCGTCGAACCGGTCGGCAAACGAGGTGACACCGCAGCCGAGCGCCTGCACCAAACGGACTAGGCGTCCGCCAGGCCATCACAATTGCCCGGATCGCGACGGTGCAGGCGGGGGCAGGCGGGGGCAGGCGGCTCCGGCGACGATTGTGATGGCCTGGCCGTCCGGGTCTGCGGCTATACAGTGCAGGCGTGCGGTTCATGCGGGATTTGCGGACGTTGTTGCGGCGACGTGATTTCCGGCGGTTGTTTGCGGTTCGGCTGACGTCGCAGTGCGGGGACGGGGTCTTCCAGGTCGCCCTCGCGTCGTACGTGCTGTTCTCGCCGGAACGGGCGCCGGACGCTGCGGCGATCGCGGGCCTGTTCGCGGTGTCGCTGCTGCCGTATTCGATCCTCGGACCGTTCACCGGCGTACTGCTGGACCGCTGGTCGCGCCGCCAGATCCTGTTCGCCGCGAACCTGACCCGGGCCGCGCTCGTCATCGGCGTCGGCGCGATCGTCGCGGCCGGCAACGCGGGCGCACTGTTCTACCTCGCGGTACTGCTCACCCTCGGCGTCAACCGCTTCCTGCTCTCCGGCCTCTCCGCCGGCCTCCCGCACGTGGTCGAGCGCGGCGAACTGGTGATGGCCAACGCGGTCACGCCAACGAGTGGTACGGCGCTCTTCCTGATCGGCGGCGGGATCGGCGCCGGAGTGAAGCTGCTCGTCGACTCCGACCTGGTCGTCCTCGGGCTGACCGTTGTCATCTACACAGCCGCCGCCCTCCTCGCTCTCCGGCTGCGGCGCGACCAGCTCGGCCCGGACCTGAACGGCGACGAGCCCGGCATCGCCGAGGCACTCCGCACGATCGCAACCGGTCTCGTCGACGGAGGCAGGCATCTCCGCGAGCGCCGGCAGGCCGCGCTCGGTCTCGCCGCGATCGGATCGCTGCGGTTCTTCTTCGGGCTGCTGACGGTCGCGATGATCCTGCTGTACCGCAACTACTTCTACGGGCCCGGCGAGCTGGATCAGGCGTTCGGCGGACTCGCGATCGCGACCGGCGCGGTCGGCGTCGGCCTGTTCGTCGCCGCGCTGGTCACGCCGTGGGGCACTCGGGTGATGGCGCTGCGGCAGTGGATCACGCTGCTGTTCGCGGCCGCGGCGGTGGTGAGCGCCGTACCGATCGGGCTCTACACCCAGCCCGCGATGGTGGTCGGCGGGTTCCTGATCGGGTTCTGCGCGCAGGGCATCAAGATCAGCGTCGACACCCTCGTGCAGACCGGTGTCGACGACGTGTACCGCGGTCGGGTGTTCTCGCTGTACGACATGATCTTCAACGTCGGGCAGGTCTCCGCGGCCGCACTCGGCGCGGCGATCCTGCCCGACAGCGGGAAGTCCTACGCGGTGCTCGCGCTGATCGTGGTCGGCTTCGCGATCACCGCCGTGGTCTACTCACGTGCCTCGCAAGGCGGTGATCGGCTGGATGGCGGAGGCCTTCCAGGCGGGATAGGTGCCGGCGACCAGACCGATGAACGCACCCAGCAGGGGTGAACCGAACGCCAGCCGGTTGTCCAGGATCGGCGTCCAGTCGCGGACCCAGGACACGCCGACGGTCAGGATGACGCCGACCGCCGTACCGAGCAGGCCGCCGAGGAAGCCGACGATCACGCTCTCCACCAGGAACTGAACCGCGATGTGTCTTCGGGCCGCGCCGAGTGCTCTGCGCAGACCGATCTCCGAGATGCGTTCCAGGACGGACAGCAGCGTGACGTTCGCGATACCGAGACCGCCGACGAGCAACGCGACCGCGCCGAGCAGCAGGAACAACGCGTTCAGGTCGGACTCCACACCCTTCCGTACGGCGCCCTGCTTCGGTGGAGCGTCCACGGTCAACGTGCTCGGGTTGTTCGGCTCGATCGCGATCGGGGCCTGCTCCGCGATCAGTTGCGCGGCGCCGACCGCCGTACGGATCTCGACCGCGTCCGGGGACTCGAGGTTGTAGGCCTGCTTCGCCGTACCGTTCGGCATGATCACCGCGTCGTTCAGGTCGGCGCGGCCGGTGACCGAGTCGAGGATCCCGATCACCGTGTACGGCTCGTCGCCGATGAACACGGCCGGCTGCGCGTCGACCCGGTTGATACCGAGCCGCTCCGCCGCATGTTTGCCCAGGACAACCACCTTGTCGGCGCGCTGGTCGTGACCGTCGTCAAAGAACCGGCCGGTCTTGAGCACCGCGCGTACGGCGTCCCAGAGACCGGAGGACCCGGCCATCACCTGGAGGGCCTTGCCCGCACCGCCGTCCAGGCCGGTCACGTTCTCGACCAGGTCGTCACCGATCTCCAGGCTGCTGACGGTCCCGACCGCTTCCACGCCGTTCAGGCGCTTGATCCGGTCCGGCGCGTCCCACGGCAGCTGCGTCGCCGCCTCCCCTTCCTGCCCACCTTTGTCATCCGGCTGCACCACCACCCGGGTGGCTGCGGCCAGGTCGAATCGCTGCGTGATCTGCCCGGCCGCCGTCTGCCCGAGCCCGACCGTTCCCACCAGCGCCGCGACGCCGAGCACGGTGCCGAGCGTGGTGAGGATCAGTCGAGTCGGACGGGCGGCGACGCCGGCCAGCGCCTCGTCGAGCAGGTCTCGTACGGCGGGGCGTGACCTGAGCCGGCGTCGCCGGGAGGTGGACGGCCCGCCGGCGGGATCCGGGGGGCCTGCTTGGGTTACCACTTGAGGGTTCCGTCGACGATGCGGACCTGGCGTTGCGCCCGGCGGCTGACGTTGTCGTCGTGGGTGATGACAGCCAGCGTCATGCCCTCGGAATGCAGTTCGTCGAACACCTGCAGGATCGCCTCCGCGTTCGCCGTGTCCAGGTTTCCGGTCGGTTCGTCCGCGAGCAGCAGACTGGGCTCCGCGACGAGCGCCCGCGCGATCGCGACCCGCTGCCGTTCACCGCCGGAGAGCGTGGTCGGCGCGAACTCCATCCGGTGCGACAGCCCGACCCGGTCCAGCGCGACCCGCGCCCGCGCCATCCGTTGCCGTCGCGGCACTCCGACGTACACCATCGAGAGCGCCACGTTCTCCAGCACGGTGCGATGGTCGAGCAGATGGAACGACTGGAACACGAACCCGATCCGCTCCCCCCGCAGTACGGCGCGCCGGCGCTCGCGCAGGCTCATCGTGTCCACGCCGTCGAGCCGGTAGACCCCACCCGTTGGGTTGTCCAACAACCCGAGCAGATGCAGCAGCGTCGACTTCCCGGACCCGGACGGCCCGACGATCGACAGGTACTCCCCCTGCCCGATGGTCAGATCGACCCCGTTGATCGCCTGTACTTCGGGCGGCCCCGGAAAGAACCGCCGTACGCCGATCATCTCGACGACCGGCGCCGGCAACGCGACCGCGGTGCTCATCGTCCGACCACCACCTGGTCGGCCTCGGACAACTTCGCGTCGCCCTTCGGGGTGACCTGCGCGAACCCGTCCGCGGTCAGCCCGACCGTAACCGGGATGAGCTCCACCTTGCCGTTCCGCAGTACCTCGACCCGCGACGCACCGTCGGATCCGGACGACAGAGCAGCCACCGGTACGGCGAGCACCTTGCCGCTGGTGCTCTTGATCGGGATCGTCACCCGAACGTTCGCGTCCCGCAGCAGCGCCAGCTGGCTCGCGGTCAACGCGTTCGGCGCGACCACCACGTCGTACTGGTTCCCGTTCTTCGTGACCCGGCGGACCTTCCCGGCGACGGACACACTGTCACCGAGATCGAGGGTCGCCGCCATGCCTGCCTTCAGCCGCTGCGCGGTCTCCGCGTCGACCTTGACCGTGACGACCAGCGACGCACCGCTGGCCGACATCACCACGCCGTTCACCGTCCCGCCGCGCTCGACCTTCACGTCGTCGACACGGCGCGGCAGCGTCTTCACGTAGACCACTTCGGACACCGGCAGCGGCGTACCGGCCTTGAACTCGGCCTCGTTCTGAGCTTCCTGAGCGTCCGCGAGGTTCTCCTCCGCGTCGTCCACAGCACCTTGCTGCACCGACGTGTCTCCCTTGCCGCCGGCAGCAGCCTTCGCGGTCTTGGCCGCCTTGAGCTGCGACTGGGCCTGGCGGAGTTGCTTCTTCGCCGCGTCGACCTGCTTCTTCGACTGGTCGACGGCCTGCGTGACCTTCTCGTCCGGCGCGGGAGCTTCGTACCCGGCGTTCTCGTACAGCTCCTCCACCGCGGCCGACGTGTCGAGCGTGTACTCGTCGTCGACCGTCCCCGGGTCGTACCCGAGCCGGTCGAGTGTCTGCTCCAGCTGCAGCACGTCCGGTCCCTTGGACCCTGGCGAGAGCGTCCGATACATCGGCAGTACGCCGGCCAGTCCGATCACCGGCCGCCCGGTGATCTCGAGCAGCGCCTTGCCCTCGGTGATCGTCGACCCGACCGCCGGCACCTTCCCGGTGACGATCGGCGGTGTGGTCAGCCCGCTGGTCTCGACCCGGATGTTCACCGCGCCGTCGAACGACGCGTCGCCCCGGCCGACCACCTTGCTGGACAGCGCCTTCTTCGCCACCGGCACGGTGATCTGGGACGCCTTCGGTGCCGCGGTCTTCGCGGCAGCGTCCTCCGGCGAGCTGATCCGGCTGCCCGCGGCGACACCGACTCCTAGCGAGACGGTGGCGACCGCGGACACCCCGACCAGCACCCGGCGGCGGGACTTGGGCGAAGCGGTCACCGGTTCGCCGTCTCGTCGCGGTACGCCTCGAGCTCGGACTTGTGCTGGTCGACGAACTCCTTCTCGGCCGCGTACTGCACCTTCTTGTACGCGTCGTCGTACCCACTGGCCTTGCACTTCTGATCCGCCACCGCGAGGGCGATCTCGGACTTGCGCAGCTCGGACAGCTTCGCCGAGTCGACCTTGTCGAACGACGGCGGGCCAGTGATCGTCTTGGACGGACCGCCCTTCGTCGGCGGCTTGTTCCCGGTCAGCGTGTCGAGCTTCTGCTGGATCTGCTCACGCGGGTCGTCGACCTTCTTGAAACCGGAGTGCCCGGCGTCGGCCATGCAGTCGGACCAGGCGCTGGTGGCGTCCACCACGCGCTGGTCGGTGTCGATCCGCTTCTGCAACGCCTGGATGTCCTTGAACAGGCTGTCGAACTTCTTGAAGTCGATGTTCCGGTCCGCGCCGTCGCCGTAAACCTGCTTGATCGCCTTGCCGCGACAGCCCAGGTCCTGCTGACCGCTCGAACTCGGGCCGTCCTTGCCGCCCTCGATCACGACCGCGCCGTTGCCGTTCGCGTTCGGTCCGTTCAGCGCTTTGTCGTACGCCTTCTGCGCGGCCGCCGACAGCGCGCTGCGGATCTTGGTGTTCGGGTTCGAGTCGTCGTTTCCGGCCTTGGACCAGTCGATCGTGCTGATGCCGTACCCGTACTGCTCGGCGAACTTGTCCGGCGGCAGGTTGAACGCCTCGCTGAACTTGCTCTTCGCGTTCTGCTCCGGCGGTACGGCGACGTACTCGAAACCGGCCGCCTTCATGCAGGTGACGGTGGCGTCCTCGACCTTGCGCTGCTTGGCCAGATCCTCCTCGGTCGGTTGCTGAGCGCCCCCGGCCCGGACCGCCATCTTGAACCCGCCGCCGGACGAACTGACGAAGCCGTCGCCCATGTACTCCGCGAGCGGACTCTTGTCGCTCTGCTGATCGGACGCGACCGGCGCCTTGTCGTTCCCGCAGGCAGCCAGCGCCAGGACCGCCATCACCGTGAGCGCTGTTCGTGAGGTCTTCATGGCAGTGGAGCGTGCCGCCGCGGCCGTGAAGAACCTGTGAAGGTCCCGTTTGCACCCGATGCTCTCAGTCGATCTTCATCGGATTCTCATCAACTTCGGGGACATTGAGAGCTATGCCAGCCCGGATCTTGGTCGCCGAAGACGACCTCAAGCAGGCGGAGCTGATCCGGCGGTACCTCGAACGGGAAGGGCACCTGACTGTCGTCGTGCACGACGGCCGGGAAGCGATCGACGAGGCCCGCCGGCGCAGCCCGGACCTGCTGGTGCTCGACGTGATGATGCCGAAGGTCGACGGTCTCGACGTCTGCCGGGTGCTGCGCGCAGACGGCGACATCCCCATCATCATGCTCACCGCCCGCTCGACCGAGGACGATCTGCTGCTCGGGCTCGACCTGGGCGCGGACGACTACCTGACCAAGCCGTACAACCCGCGCGAACTGGTCGCGCGGGTCCGGTCGGTACTGCGTCGGACCCGCAGCCGCGCCGAGGGCGAGGTGTACCGCGTCGGCGATCTCGAGATCGACCCGAGCCGGCACGAGGTCCGGCTGACCGGGGAGCTGATCGAGCTGACACCGGCCGAGTTCAAGATCCTCGCCTGTCTGGCGGCGTCGCCGGGGCGGGCGTTCTCACGGCAGCAGTTGCTCGAGCACGCGTTCGGCTTCGACCACTACGTGTTCGACCGGACCGTCGACGTCCACGTGATGAATCTGCGGAAGAAGATCGAGCCGTCCTCGGGCGCACCGGCGTACCTGAAGACCGTGTACGGCGTGGGGTACAAACTCGCGGACAAGGCGGTGAGCCATGCGTCGTAGCGTGCTGGTCCGGTTCCTCGGGCTGTCGCTCGCGGTCGCGCTCGGAGCCGTGATCGCCACCGCGGTGATCGCGACCTACAGCACGACGGAGAAGCTGCAGGGCGAGATCGACGCGAACACGGGGCAACTGCAGGTCGACGGCGAGATCTACAGCCAGCTGTCGAAGTACGCCGCGGATCATCCGACCTGGTCGGGTGTGGACAAGCTTGTGCACGAGTTGGCCGACAAACTCGGCCGCCGGGTCGCGGTCACCGCCGACGACGGCTCGGTGATCGCGGACTCGGCCCGGATGCTCGGCGCCGCGCCGGAACTGCCATCGGTGCCGGCGGCAACCATCGATGTCCGGAACTCCGGTGGTGCGAAGTTGGCCGGGGTCTCGAGCGTGATGAATGTGTACACCGCCCGCAAGACCGTGGCGGCCGGCGCGGCAGGCGGGTTCGTGGCGACCGCGAACGCGATCCCGCCGTTCGTGGGAGCCCCCGACTGGGGGTTGACCGAGGAGGAGCAGCGGAACCAGGCAAAGCTCGCCCAGCAGGTAGCCGACTGCTACACCGCGAAGGGCAGGCCCGCGAGCATCGCGCAGACCGGCGGGGCGGTCCCGCAGGTGATGATCGAGTCGTCGCAGTCGCTCGCCGGCGCGCGCGTGATGGAGAAGCCCGGAGCCGCTGCCAAGGACGACACCTGTTACTCACCCGGACTGTACGCTCCGAGCGCCAAGGCCAAGATCGTCAACGACGACGAGGTCCGGCGCGCGGTCGCCTGCCTCGATGCCGCGAGCATCGACTACCAGGTCAACGACTTCGAGGGACTGAAGTCGATCGAGCCCAAGGCCAAGGGCGATTTCACGGACAAGTTCGTCGACTGCACCACCCAGGCCCGCGTCCAGGCGTTGACGCCGTACGTCGCTCCGCCCGCGAAGCTGTACCTCGGGGCGAAGAGCACGTTCAACGTCTTCTCCGGTGAAGGACTGCTGCGGACGGCGGCGACCGCGCTCGGTGTGCTGCTGATCGCGGCGCTGGTGATGTTCTTCGCCGGACGTCGTCTGGTGCGACCGATCGTGGCGTTGACGGGTGCGACGCAGCGGATGCGCAACGGGGACCACGCGGCGCGCGTGCCGGTGAGCGGGAAGGACGAGGTGGCGCGGCTCGGGCATGCGTTCAACGACATGGCCGAATCGATCCAGCGGCACGACTTCCAGCGCAAGGCGATGGTCAGCGATGTCGCGCACGAGTTGCGGACACCGTTGGCGAACATCAAGGGATACCTGGTCGCGTCCGAGGACGGCGTCGTACCGCTCGATCAGTCGCTCGTCACCTCACTGCTCGAGGAGACCGGGCTGCTGGAGCACTTGGTCGCCGACCTCCAGGACCTCGCCCTCGCCGACGCCGGCATGCTCCGCCTGCACCCGGCCGAGCGCGACCTCTCCGAGTTGGTCCAGCAGGTCGTCTCTGCGCACCGGCCCGCCGCCGACACCGCTGGGGTCACCCTCACCGCCGCGCTCGCCGGCTCTTCGCCCGCGGTCGTCGACGGCTCCCGGATCCGGCAGGCCCTCGGAAACCTGGTGTCGAACGCGATCCGCTACACGCCGACGGGCGGGCACGTCGTGGTCGGCGTACGGCCTGTGGAGTCTGGTGGCAGGGCGGGTTACAACCTGACGGTCACCGACAACGGCGCCGGCATCGCGCCGGAACACCTCCCGCACCTGTTCGACCGCTTCTACCGCGCCGACGTCTCCCGCACCCGCACCACCGGCGGCAGCGGCCTAGGCCTGGCCATCACCAAACACCTCACCGAAGCCCACCAAGGCCACATCACCGTCACCAGCAACCCCGGCACCGGCTCCACCTTCACCATCTGGCTCCCCGCAACCTCCGGCTAAGAGCGGCATTGCACCCTGAGCGCGGGCAGTGCACAGGCCATTTCGGCTCTTGCGACCGATGTGTGATCTGCAGCTCGACAGGATGTGTCGGGTGGACGGGTAGTGCACCTGAGCGTGAACGTGTCCGTGCGTACAGCGTCTCACCGGTGCACTACCTGTCCAGCTTGCACATCACACCGCCGCGAGCAGCCGTGCCGCCACCAACCCACACATCCGGCAGAGAGCCGGATATCCCCTGGTGTTGTGGGTTCTCCCCTCGCATACCAACGGAGAAGGCACAACGCCGTCGGATATCCCCTCCTGTGCGGAAGCTCTCGTCGTGCTCAGTCGGGGCCGGCCGGTGGGACGGCCCGCGCGAATGCACGCCGCGTGCGGTGCATGCGGCGGTGGTGGGGTGCGTGGGGTGCATGCGGTGGGGACTGGAGATAGGGGCTGGTGGGCGGAGACAGGGAATGTCGGGTTCCAGCACTCCACGGCCTGTCTCAAGTCCCCGGGTGCCGCCACCAACACCCACACATCGGACCGGAGAGCCGCCATTTCCTGTGCAGCGCCCCCGGTTGGGGTACGACGCCACCAGAGCCGACAAACCTAGACTCGGGGGCATGGCGGCGCGGAAGGCTCGGGTGGGGGACGTGCATGAGGTTGCCTCGGGCATGCCGCACGTCACCAAGTGGGAGCGGGACGACGGGACGGATCGGCCTGTGTATCAGGTGGGTGGGAAGTCCTTCGTGTTCTTCCGTACGCCGCGACCCGACGCGGTGGATCCGGTCAGCGGGGACAAGTACGACGACGTGATCATGATCTGGGTCGAGTCCGAGAACGAGAAGCTCGCGCTGCTGTCGGACGACTCGAACCCGTTCTTCTCCACCCCGCACTTCGACGGCCACCCATCGGTCCTCGTCCGGGCCAGTCAGCTGGGTGAACTCACCAAGCAGGAGCTGACCGAGATCATCCAGGACGCTTGGCTCTCCCGAGCCTCCAACAGGCGCGCAACGATGTGGCTGCGAGAGCACCGGTTGAGCTGATCGCGCTGCCACACTGAGCGTGTGAGCTCACCGCCCCCCGGCCCGAACTACAGCTGGCAGCCGCAACCGGGCGACTACAAGTCGGCGCCGACGTACGGGCAGCCGCCGCGGAAGAACCGCGCCGGGCTGATCATCGTGCTGATCGCCGCCCTCGTATTGGTTGCCCTCGGCGCGGTCGGCGTACTCGCCTACCGCCTGGTGATCGACCACCGCACCAGCGACCCCGAGCCCGGCAGCGCCGCCCCCGCACCGCGCTCCGCCGCCGGCAACCCGATGCCCACCACAACCACCCGACCAACCGCCGCGCACCCAACCACCGCACGCCCAACTGCTGTGCGCCCGACCACCGCGCGGCCGAGTGCAACGGGCCCAGTGGGTGCGAGCGATCTCGCGCGCCGTTTCGTCACCCAACTCAACGCCAACAACTCCAAGGGCGCAGCCGCCTTCGCTTGCGAGGGCTCAGAACAACTGATCCCGTTGCTGATGCGCACCCTGGTCGGCCCACCAACCAAGCTCACCACCGGCACTCCGGTCAGTCAGGCACCGACGTTCGTGATCCCCCTGTCCGGCACCTCCAAGGGCGCAGCCGTCACGGGAGTCCTGATCATCAGCAAGCTCGATCCGGCGCCCATGTGCGTCCGCGCCTTCCAAATCACCACCACCCACTAACCGCCCAGGGAGCGGGCTGTTTCGAGTAGGTCGGAGCCGGTGGGGAGGGTGGCGATGATGGGGGTGTCGAGGCCGTTCTCCACGTAGCGGTTGATGTGGGCCCGGCATTCGGCGGGGGTGCCGTGGACGATCAGGGCGTCGATGAGGTCTTCGGGGATGGCGGCCATGGCGGCGTTCCGGTCGCCGGCGGCCCAGGCGTCGCGCATCGGTTTCATCACTTCGGCGCGGCCGAGCCAGTCGTGGAAGGCGGCGTACCCGGGCACGGTCAGGTACGTCGCGATCAGGAAGCGGCCGATGTTGCGGGCCATCTCGGCGTCCTCGGTGACGCAGACGAAGAGGCGGGCGGCGAGTTCCTTGTCCGGACCGAGTTCCTCGCGGACCCGGCGTACGTCGTCCGCGGACAACCAGTTCGTGATCGCGCCGTCGGCCTCGCGCGCGGCCAGTCGCAGCATCTGCGGACGCAGCGCGGCGAGCATGATCGCGGGCGGTACGTCGGGCGCCTTCTCCAGCCGGAACCGCCGGATCGTGAAGCTGTCGAACTCCCCGTCGACCTTCTCCCCCGCGAACGCCTGCCGCAGGAACCGCAGTACGTCGCGGGTCCGCGCCAGCGGCGGGTCGTACGCGATCCCGTTCCACCCGGTCACGATCGTCTCCGACGACGCCCCGATCCCGAGCACGAACCGCCCCGGCGCGAGATCCGCCAACGCCGCGGCGCTCATCGCCAACGCCGCCGGCCCACGGGTGTGCACCGGTACGACGGCCGTCCCGAGCCGCAGCCGCTGGTCCCACTCGGACGCGAGCACCAGCGGCGTGAACGCATCCGCGCCGGCCACCTCCGCCGACCACAGATCCGTGTATCCCAACTCGTACAGCTCCGAGATCAGCGCGCGGTGATCACGCAACGGTACGCCGGTCAGCGGCACGGTCAGACCCCAGCGCATTCAGATCATCCTCTTCAGCAACGGGAGCGGCGCGAACCGCATCACCTGGGCGAGCGGCCACCACGGCCGCGCCGGAACGTACGCCTTCGCCTTCTCCGCCTCGATCGCGGCGACCATCGCGCGCACCCCCGGCTCGGTGTCGACGATGAACGGCGCGTGTGCGACCCGCTCGTTCATCTCGGACCGGATGTACCCGGGATAGATCGTGCTGACCTTGATCGGCTTGCCCAACAGCTCCAGCCGCAACCCTTCGCCGAGCGAGGCGAGCCCGGCCTTCGTCGCGGCGTACGTCGTGACCGTCTTCGGGAACCCGCGCAGCGCGGAGATCGACGCGATCAGCACCAGGTGGCCGGCGTTCCGCGCCCGGAACAACTCCATCGCCGCCTCGGCCTGGGCGAGCGCGCCGACGAAGTTGGTCAGCGCGGTGTCGCGGTTGGCGTCGAACCGGCCGGTGCCGAGCGGCGCGCCCTTGCCGAGACCAGCGTTCACAACGATCCGGTCCAGCGGCAGTTCGGCGTCGACCTCCCGGAACACCTTGAACACCTGGTCGTGATCGGTCACATCCAGGCTGTGGACAACGATCGTGGCCTGTGGACAACGCTCGGTCAGTTCGGCTTTGAGCGCGTCCAGCCGCTCGGTCCGGCGCGCGGTCAGCGCCAGGTTGTGGCCCTTCGCCGCGAACTGCCGGGCCATCTCGGCACCGAGGCCGGAACTGGCGCCGGTGATCAGGATGTTCCGTCGCATCGGCATCCCTATCTGTAGGTGAGCATCTCGGTGCCGTCGAGATGCCCGTGCTCGTTGTGGCTCACCACGGTCAGCCCGCGCGCCCCGGACAGCACCTTGGTGATCGCAGTGTTGATCGTCAACGGATTGAGTGTGAGCCACAGTCCGTCGCCGCCGGTCAGCAGCCGGCTCACCACGGACGTGATCGGCCCGCCGGACGTGAACACCACGGCCGTTCCACCCTTCCCGAGGCTCCCCGCGGTCCGGCGTATGGCGGCCTCGACGCGGTCCGCGAACGCCTGGAAGCTCTCCGTGTAGCCGTCCTCTTCGCGCACCCAGCGTTCCGTCGCGGCACTGAACATCTCCTGGAACGCGCGCTGCGGATTCCCCGTCCGCGCGAGGTCGGCCAGCATGACAGTGCGCCGCCGGTACGCCGGTTTGTGCGCGAGGATCACCTGCTCGTGGTCGAACTCGTCGAAGCCCGTGTCCACCTCGGCCCGATCCGACAGTCCGGCCGCCTCGAGCGCGAGCTGCGCCGTCCGCAGGTGCCGCGACATCGAACCCGTCACCACCAGGTCGGGCCGGACGCCCCGCGCGGCCAGCGCCTGACCGAGCACCACCGCTTGTCGCTCACCGAAGTCCGACAGCTTGTCGTAGTCGCGCGCACCGAACGATGCCTGCGCGTGCCGAATCAGATAGATGACAGCCACTCACGCCTGCCGCATGATCTTGCGGCAGCGCCGCTCGAGGAGATTCACCGGCAGCCAGAAGTTCTTGAACCGCGGGTTGCGGGTCTGCTTGTGGTGGTAGCGGTAGTAGATCTGCTGCGCGATCACCGCCAGCCGGAACAGCCCGAACACCTCGTAGAACGCCCAGTTCTCCGCCTCGAGGCCGGACCGCTTCACGTAGTACTCCACGATCTCGTCCCGCGTGAGCATGCCGGGCGCATCGGACGGCTGCAGCCGGAACCGGCGGAACGCCCAGTCGTCGTCGGCCTGCACCCAGTACGCGAGCGCACTCCCGAGATCCATCAACGGATCGCCTAGCGTTGCCAGCTCCCAGTCGAGTACGCCGACCACACGCAGCGGATCGTCCGGGGCCAGGACGACGTTGTCGAGCCGGAAGTCGTTGTGGATAACGCAGGTCCGCACATCGGCCGGCTGATGAGCGGCGAGCCACGCCATCACACGCTCGTAGCTCGGCACGTTCCACGTCTTCGCCTTGCGATACCGCCCGGACCAGCCCGTGACCTGGCGTTCGACGTACCCCGCGCCCCGGCCGAGATCGGACAGCCCGGCCGCCTCGGTGTCGACGGCGTGCAGCTCGGCGAGCGTGTCGATCAACGTGAAACCCAACTGCCGGGTCTGCACCGGAGTGAGGTCGACACCCAACGCGTGATGCCCGGGGATCGTCCCGACCACCCGCTCCATCACGTAGAACTCGGAGCCGACAATCGTTTCGTCCTTGCAGTGGGCAACCATCTCCGGGACGTACCGGAACACGGGCTTGAGGCCGGCCTGGATGCGGTACTCGCGGCCCATGTCGTGCGCGCTCTTCGCCTTCGTCCCCGCCGGTGGGCGACGCAGGATCAGGTCATGGCCGGGATACCTCAACAAGTACGTCAGGTTCGACGCCCCGCCGGAGAACTGTTTGACCTCGGGAAGTCCGTCCGGCAACGCGGTCTGCGCGCGCAGCCAGGTGTCGACCGCCGGGACGTCGAACGCGTCCTCCTCGCGGACCGCCCGCGCGCCATCACCCATCCTTGCCCTCGGCCCGCTGCCGTGCCCGCGCCGCGATCTTGCGCATCTGCCGGTCGTACAGAGGCCGGGCGAAACGCTTGGTGCGCCACGCCAGCGCGGCCGGGCGGTCGGGGATGATCAGGAACCGTTTCTTCTTGATTCCGTCGAGTACCGCGGCCGCGATGTCGTCGGCGGTCCGCGGTGACTTCTCGATCAGCTGTCGCGCGGTCGCGCCCATCGCACTGTCCGCACCGCGGATCGAGTCCGCGAGATTGGTCCGGAAGAACGACGGGCAGGCCACCGACACGCTCACGCCGTACGGATGGAGCTCGTGTGACAGCGTCTCGGAGAGCGCGACGACACCGGCCTTCACCGTGTTGTACGAGCTCATCATCGGCGGGTGCACGAGACCGGCGGCGGACGCGGTGTTGACGATCTGACCAGAGCGCTGCTGTTTGAAGAGCGGCACGAACGCGCGGCAGCCGCGGACCACGCCCATCAGGTTGATGTCGACGACCCGGTCCCATTCGTCGAGCGTCTCGACGTCGATCCGCCCGCCCGTCGCGATGCCGGCGTTGTTCACCAGGATGTCCAGGCCACCCCAGTTCTGCTCGCACCACGCGACCGCGGCGTCCCAGTCGTCCGGGCTGCGGACGTCGAGCTTCAGGTACGTCGTACCGCCGTCGGGACTGTCCTCGGCCAGGTCCGTGCTGAGCACCTGGTGGCCTTCAGCAACGAACCGCGCGACCAGCGCGGCACCGAGCCCGCTGGCCGCGCCGGTGACGAGGACCCGACTCACTTGGCCTCCTGAACTGCCGAGAGGTACGACGCGAGCTCGATCCTCGCGATCACCCCACGATGCACCTCGTCGGGCCCGTCGGCCAGTCGCAACGCGCGGGCGCTCGTCCACGCGGCCGCGAGCGGGAAGTCGTCGGACAACCCACCGCCGCCGTGCAACTGGATCGCCATGTCGATGACGTCCTGCGCCATCCGCGGTACGGCGACCTTGATCTGACTGACCTCGCTCAACGCGCCCACGAGCCCCTGCGTGTCCAGGAGGTACGCCGTCTGCAGGACGAGCAGCCGTGCCTGGTTGATCGCGATCCGCGCGTCCGCGATCCGCTCGCGGTTGCCGCCGAGGTTGACGAGCGGCTTCCCGAACGCGGTCCGGCTGGTGCCGCGCTGCAGAGCGAGCTCGAGTGCTTTCTCGGCCAGACCGATCAGCCGCATGCAGTGGTGCACGCGCCCGGGTCCAAGGCGGCCCTGGGCGATCTCGAACGCCTTGCCCGGTCCGACCAGGATGTTCGCGGCCGGCACGCGGACCTCGGTGAACGACACTTCGCCGTGGCCGTGCGGTTCGTCGTACCTGCTCATCGCGGGGAGCAGGCGCTCGACCTTCACGCCCGGGGTGTCGCGCGGGACGAGGACCATCGTGTGGCGCGCGTACCGGTGGGCGTCGGGATCGGTCAGGCCCATGAAGATCAGCAGCCGGCAGTCGGGGTGGCCGACGCCCGTGCTCCACCATTTGCGGCCGTTGATCACGACCTCGTCGCCGTCGAGGACGGCAGTTGCCTGCATGTTGGTGGCGTCGGAGGACGCGACGTCCGGCTCGGTCATGCAGAACGCGGAGCGGATCGTGCCGTCCAGCAGCGGTTCGAGCCAGCGCTTCTTCTGGTCGTCGTTGCCGTACCGGAGCAGGACCTCCATGTTCCCGGTGTCCGGCGCGTTGCAGTTGAAGATGTACGGCGCGATGAACGACCGGCCGGTCAGCTCGGCGATCGGGGCGTAGTCGAGGTTGCTGAGGCCCTCGCCGTACTGCTCGTTCCCTGGTTCCGCGGGCGGGAGGAACAGATTCCACAGGCCTGCGTCACGGGCTTTCGCCTGCAGGTCCTTGATCATCGGTTGCGGCTGCCACGGGTCACCGGCGGTGCGGATCGCGGTGTGCAGTTCTGCCTCGACCGGCTCGATCTCGGTGCGCAGGAAGGTCTCCACGCGCGCGATAAGATCCTGAGCCCGGGCCGAAGGTTCGAACCCCATCAAGACTCCTCCCTCTCGCCTTGACCGTAGCTCAGCCCCTAAGCAATGCTCAATGGCATGGATCACCGGATGTCAGCGGAGGACCGCAAGAAGCAACTGGTCAAAATCGGCCTGATGATGCTTCGCGACCAACCGATCCATGAGCTGTCCATCGACGCGATCGCCGGCGAGGCCGGAATCTCCCGCGGGCTGCTGTTCCACTACTTCCCGAGCAAGCGCGACTACTACCTCGCCGTCATCTCCGCGGCCGGCCGCCGCCTGCTCCGGGTCACGAAACCGGACGAGACGCTGGCGCCCGAGCAGCAGCTCCGCGAGATGCTGGTCCAGTTCGTCGCCTTCATCTCACGCCGCCGTGCCGCCTATATCTCGTTCGTCCGCGGTGCCGCCGGCGGCGACGACTTCGCGGTCAAGGTGTACGACGAGACGCGCGCAGGCCTGACGAAGCGCATCCTCACCTACCTGGGCACCCCCGAGATCGCCGACGAACCCACGTCCCGCGAGTACCTCCGCATCCACGCGTGGCTGTCGTACACCGAGGACCTCGCGATCGAATGGTCCGGCCTCCCCGAGTCCGACCGCCCGTACACCGCCGACGCCCTCATCGACCACTCGATCGAGGCCCTCCACCTCCTACGCAAGCTGTAGCTCGGCGCGGATGGAGGTGGGTTGGGGAGGATTCCTGCCCGATCCGGGTAGGTGATCCTCCCCAACCGCCGGCTCCGAGGGCGATCAGGCCGAGGGCGGCAGGAGTTCCGGTGCCAGTTGCGGGTCGTCCATCTCCGGGTCGAAGGGGAAGAGGGGGCGGCGTACGGCGTGGTGGCCGAGGCGGAGGAGGTCTTGGTCTACGCCGCCGGGGGTGAGGGCGAGGAGCCAGTCGGCGGCGAGGTTGTAGAGCTCTGGTTCCAGGTAGCCGATCTTGACGATGACCAGGTCGGTGGCCGCCGGGTCGAGGCCGAGGAGGGTGAAGTCGGCGAGGTGGTGGTACGGCTTGCGGCGGGTGGTGAGGATCGAGTGCAGACCACCGACCTGCACGACCGCGACGGTGCCGCCGACGGGATCCTCGGAGATCGAGAACACGGTGCCGGACAGTGCGACCGGACCGGCGGGACCGGAGTCGACCTTGCCGCCGGCGGTGACCTCGACCTGATTCCCGACGCCGGCCGCTACGCAGGCGGCGACTGCCTCGGCATCGGAGATGCTGGCGTGGATCGCGGTGGCCTTGCCTGAGGTCAGTTCCTCGATCGTGAGCAGCTGACCGAGCGTCCACGACGTATCACCCGCGCCACCGGCGGTCGGGTTGTCACCCGAGTCGCTGATCAGGAACGGGCGGGCATCACTCGCGAGCCCGGCCGTGACGCACTCGTGCAGCGTTCCGGTCGGCGCGACGAAGGCGAAGCCGTCGCGGGCGTCCCAGTAGGCCTTGGCCAACTCGGTGGCGCGCTCGGTGATCAGTGCGTGGTCGTCGCCGGTGACAACCACGGCCGCGCGACACCGCGGCTCGTCGGCCCACGCGTACCCGACCCAGACAGCGGCATCCAGTACGCCGGGCTCGTCCGCGATCTCGCCTACGCGCCGATAGATCGACTTGGCCGGCTCGAGCCGCGTCGACGTCTTCTCGCCCGGCAGCAGCACCGGCACCTGGACCCACGCCTTCCCCGGCTTCCCGAGTCCGGACCGCAGCCGCTCCACCAGGTTCCGCAGCGCCCGCTCGCGGCTCTCCATCGCGTCCTCGTGCGGCGCCATCCGGTAGCAGGTGATCAGATCGACCGCCGTACCGAGCTCGCGGGACACGTTCCCGTGTAGGTCCATCGACGCCGACATGAGTACGTCGGGACCGAGAACGGAACGGATCCGCGTGGCCAGGTCTGCCTCTGCGTCCTGCCGCCCGACGACGCTCATCGCGCCGTGGATGTCGAAGAACAACCCGTCCAACGGGCCGGCGTCCTCGAGGCGCGTGATGATCTCCGCGGACAGGTCGTCGTACACCTCCGGCAGCACCGCTCCGCCCGGAAGCGACCGCGCATGCAGCAGCGGGACCCACTCGATGCCCTGCGCCCAGTCCTTGCCGAGGAACTCGTACCGCTCCATCAGGTGGTCACCGCGCCGTACGTCGAAATCGGCGAGGCCGGCCCGGTGGGGCGAGAACGTGCTGGACTCGATGGCGATCCCGGCAATGCCGATCCGAAGGTTCATGTCTAAAACCTGCCACAACCGAGCCGTTTCGCGCACTGTCTATCTCTCGATCGTGGACACTCTCGGACCGGTCGAGCCCCGGACGACGAGCTCGGTTGCCAGCTCGACGTGCAGCGCCTCGACCTCGTGGCGTTCCAGCAGCCGGACCAGCAGGCTTACGGCCATCCGGCCCATCTCCTGCAACGGCTGGCGGACGGTGGTGAGCTGCGGGGTCGTCGCGCGGGCGAGGTCGATGTCGTCGAAGCCGGCGATCGAGAGGTCCCGCGGGACGGAGAGACCGCGTTCGGTCGCGGCCTGCAGCGCGCCGATCGCGGCCTTGTCGTTGAACGCGACCAGCGCCGTCGGCCGTGGATCGAGGTCGAGCAGCTCCCCGGCAGCTCGGTAACCGTGCGCCGTGGTCGGCTCCACGTGCCGGACCAGCGACGGATCGGGCAGGATGCCGACGTCCGCGAGCGCAGCCGAATGACCGCTCAGCCTCGCGTCAGCGGCGAGCCACTCGCGCGGTCCGGCGATCACACCGATCCGGGTGTGCCCGAGCCCTGTCAGGTACGCCGTGAGTTGCCGAGCGCCGGAGTGGTGAGCCGCGGACACGGACGGGATGTCACGAGGCAGCGCCGTACGAGGGTCGACGACGACGAACGGGAAGCGCCGCGAACTCAGCCGGACCAGGTCCTCGCGCGGCTCCGGCGGGAGGATCAGAATCGCGCCACCGATCCCGCGGCGGGACGCCAGGCTCGAGAGCGCCGGATCCTGCTGCGTGGCCTCGCCGGCATTGAGGACGACCTGCCTGCCGTGACGGTCCAGGGTCTCGGCGATCGACGACACGATCAGCCCGAAGTAGTCGGTCAGCACGTACGGGCAGCGCACGTAGACGGCTCCGTCGACGGGTTTCGCCGTACCGCCGCGCGGTGCGGGCGCACGCAGGCCGAGTTCCTCGACCGCCTGCTCGACGAGCTGCCGCGTCTCTGCCGCCACGCTGCCCTGCTGGTTGAGCACGCGGGACACCGTCGCGATCGACACCCCGGTCGCGGCCGCGACGTCCCGCACGGTCGCTCTATCGCGTGGCACTTGTTACATCCTTTTGTTTCACGCTCAGCACTCTAGCTCCACGCTCCCAGACCTTGACAGTCCTCGGCGGCGAGCGTTCTCTGTGGACGTTTGTTTCATCCAGAGGAGTGTGCGATGAGAACACCTGCCTTCGGCGTCGCTCTTGCTCTCGTGGTGGCGTCACTCACCGGACCCGCCCAGGCCCATCCCCCGACGACTCAGGTCAACGTCTGGGTCACCACGCCCGACCGCACCGAGCTGCTCCACGAGCGCGCACCGGTCTCGTTCCGTGACGGCGCGAGCGACCGGACCACGATCACGGTCGACCCGCGGACGACGTACCAGACCGTGGACGGCTTCGGCGCCTCGATCACGGACTCGTCGGCGAGTGTTCTGTACCGCCTCAGCCCGGCCGACCGCGAGCAGACGCTGCGCAAGCTGTTCGACCCGCGGCAGGGCATCGGCGTCAGCTTCCTGCGGCAGCCGGTCGGCTCGTCCGACTTCACGGCCGCGGCCGAGCACTACACGTACGACGACGTACCCGCCGGCCAGACCGACTTCGGGCTGCGGAACTTCAGCATCGCGCACGACCAGCAGCAGGTGCTGCCACTGCTCCGCCGCGCCAAGCAGCTCAACCCGGCGCTCAAGGTGATGGCGACGCCGTGGAGTCCGCCGGCGTGGATGAAGACCGGCGATTCTCTCGTCGGCGGACGGCTGAAGGACGACCCCAAGGTGTACGACGCTTACGCGCGTTACCTGGTGAAGTTCGTCCAGGCCTACACGCGGGCCGGCGTACCGATTGACTTCCTCTCGATCCAGAACGAGCCGCAGAACCGCAAGCCGAGCGCGTACCCGGGCACGGACCTGCCCGTCCGGCAGGAAGCAGCAGTGATCACCGCCCTGGGTCCACTGCTGCAGAAGGTCAGCCCGCGAACGAAGATCCTCGGGTACGACCACAACTGGACCACGCACCCCGGTGACATCGCCTCCACCCCGCCTGGTGAGGACCCGGAGACCGACTACCCGTACAAGCTGCTGCAGACCTCGGCGGCGAAGTGGATCGCGGGTACGGCGTACCACTGCTACTCCGGCGACCCGTCGAAGCAGACCGACCTGCACAAGGCGTTCCCGTCGAAGGGGATCTGGTTCACCGAGTGCTCCGGCTCGCACGGGCCGGACGACACCCCGCCGCAGATCTTCCGCGGCACGCTCACCTGGCACGCGCGCACGTTGATGCTCGGTACGACGCGCAACTGGGCGAAGTCGGTCGTCAACTGGAACATCGCACTCGACTCGACCGGCGGCCCGCACCTCGGCGGCTGCGACACCTGCACCGGCCTGGTCACGCTGCAGCCGGACGGGACGGTGTCGACGGATGCGGAGTACTACACGATCGGCCACCTGTCGAAGTTCGTGAAGCCGGGTGCGGTGCGGATCGGGAGTACGTCGTACGGGACGACCGGATGGAACGGGCAACTGATGTCGGCGGCGTTCCGCAATCCCGACGGCACGACGGCGCTCCTGGTGCACAACGAGAACGACGAGCCGCGGTCGTTCGCGGTGGCGGTCGGCGACGAGTCCTTCGAGTACGAGCTGCCGGGTGGATCGATCGCGACGTACACCTGGGGGCGGACGACGGCGGACGTGCCGCACGAGGTCTCGGCCGTGAGCGCTACGGCGAGCGTCAACGGAGCCGATGCGGGGTTGCTGATCGACGCGGACGGATCGACTGTGTGGCAGAGCAAGGCGGCGCAGGCTCCCGGTCAGTGGGTGCAGGTCGACCTGGGCAAGGCGCAGACGTTCCGTCAGGTCGCGTTGGACAGCGGCGGGAACCTCGGCGACTACGCGCACGGTCAGTCGGTTGCCGTCAGCAATGACGGGAACAGCTGGCGGACGGTCGCCGGCGGTACGTCGAGCAGCCAACTGACGACGATCGACCTACCGCCGACGCGAGCCCGCTACGTCCGGATCACGCAGACCGGCACCGCCGCCAACTGGTGGAGCCTCGCCGACGTGCGGCTCTACCGCTGAGCCTCGAGCCAGCACGCGACCGCGGCCGCCTGTTCGTTGCTCGCAGCAATGACCTGGAGGCCGACCGGAAGGCCGTCAGCCGGAATCGGCAGGCTGACGGCCGCGTGCCGGGTCAGGTTCGCCAGGCGGGTGTTGTTCATCAACTTCCGGCGGATGTCGAGGCCGCCGTCGGCCGCTGCGGTGATGAGCGGTGCGGTCGTCAGGACGGTCGGGGTCAGTACGGCGTCGACGTCGGCGAGGACTGCGTCCAGCGCGGCCACGATCCGGCCGGCATCGTCCTTCGCCCGCTCGTAGTCCGCGGGCTGCACCAATGCAGCCTCGAGCAGGCGGCGGCGGACATCGGGTTGATAGAGGTCTTGCGAGCGACCGCGGTGACTGGCCACCGCTTCGGGCCCTTGCAGGTTGGCTGCTGTGGAGTAGCTCTGGGACCAGTCGGGCAGCTGCACCTCCACGGCATCGAATGTATTCAAGGCAGCAGACCACGCACTGCTCACCGCAGGAGTCAGCCGGAGATACTCCGGGTTGGTCACGACACCGAGGCGGGGCTTACGCGGCGGCAAGAGAGCTACGCCTGCTAGCACGTTGAGCGCGTAGGCGGCATCTGACGCGGTTCTCGTGAGTACGCCGACATGGTCGAGGCTCTGGGACAGCGGGAACACCCGGTCGGTCGGCAGCGTGTTGTACGACGGTTTGAAGCCGACCACCCCGCACAGTGCAGCGGGGATGCGCACCGAGCCCGCGGTGTCCGTGCCGATCGCCAACGGCACCACGCCGGCTGCCACTGCAGCAGCTGATCCGGAGCTGGAGCCACCGGTCATCCGCGACAGGTCATGCGGGTTCCGGCACGGTCCGACGCGGTTCGACGTACCAAAGCAGCCGTAAGCGAACTCATGCGTGTGCGACAGTCCGATCACGATCGCACCGGCCGCACGCAACCGCCGTACGACCTCAGCGTCCTGCCGCCCGACCTCGTCCATGGAGGCGGACCCGCAGCGGTACGGCAGGCCTTCGACCTCGATGATTTCCTTCACCAGCACAGGTACGCCGGCCAGCGCACCGGTCCGGTCGTGAGCCACGGCCGCCTTCCGCGCACCGTCGACGTCCAGGTGCACGATCGCGTTCAGGTCCGCCACTTCGGTGGCCCGCGACAGCGCGTCCTCGACCAACCGCACCGGATCCAGCGCACCGTCCCGTACCCCGGCCGCGATCTCCTCCAACGTCCTCACTCGCCCATCAGACCACGGAGAGGAAACGGAAACAGGAGCGTCATGCCATCTTGCTACCGTCCGATGCATGGTGATCGAGGGAGTGACACTGCGACCGGCGCCGCCGACCGACGCGGAGGTGCTGGCCCTCACCACCGCGCAACAGGCCGAACTGGCGGCGATGTACGGCGAGGACCAGCCGCTGGTCGCACTGCACCCCGACATCGCGTTCACGGTGCTGACGCTGGACGAGACGCCGGTCGGCTGCGTCGGACTGCAGCCGGTCGCGCCCGGTCTCGGCGAGATCAAGCGGATGTACGTCGTCCCGTCCGCTCGCGGCTGGGGTCTGTCCCGCATGCTCCTCGAGGTGGTCGAGGAGCAGGCCCGGACGGCAGGTCTCGCCAGACTCCGCCTCGAGACCGGCACCAAGCAGGTCGAGGCAATCGCGCTCTACACCAACCACGGCTACCAGCCGACTCCGCCGTACCCGCCCTTCGAGAACGAGATCGCCTCCCTCTGCTACGCCAAGAACCTCTAGAGGTTCAGCACCAGGGCTTCGCCTTCGCGGTGGAAGCCTAGGTTCTTCAGGTATGGGGTGGAGTCGCGCATTCGGGGTGGAGCGATGACCTGGTGGAAGCCCTGGTCGGTGAAGACGTCGCTGCGGCGGTACACGAACTCGCCCGGCGTGAAGTCGCGGTACTTCGGCACCACGTAGTCGAGGTCGATCTGCGCGCGCCCGGTGCCAGCGTCGTGGGCGAGGACGACGCCGACGGTGCGGTCGCCGTGCTGGACCAGGAACGCGTACGGGCTCGCGGCGAGCGTGAAGCCGGGGTTGAACCGGGTGATGTCCTTCTGGTGCCGCTCCAGGATGTAGCCCAGGTACGCGTCGGCCGAGTTCACCGGGAGCACCTGGTACTCCGCCTCGTCGTGCCGGTGCCGGAGTAGTCGCCACAGATGTACGACGTTGATGACCGCGAGGACCGCGTTCATACCGACCATCGGCCACACGCCGACGACCGCGTTGAACCCGACCAGGATCACGCACCCGATCAGGTTCAGAAGCCGCAACCGCAGGATCCGGGTCTGCAACAACGACCACACAACAAGCGCGGATCCGCCCCACCCGATGATGCTCCACACGTCCACACCCGGAGACTAGTGCGAGTGAGCGATTTCCTGCTGCTGGACGGCGCCCCGTTACCGATGGTCGACCCGATGGTGCTGCGAGCAACGTCGTACGGTCACTTCACCTCGATGCAGGTCCGCGACGGTCGGGTCGACGGGCTGGATCTGCACTTCGAGCGTCTGGACCGCAGTACGCGCGAGGTGTTCGGCCAACCGCTCCCCGAGGACCGCGTCCGTGCCGACCTCCGCGCGGCGCTCGATCAGGCGGGCGTCGGCGACCTCTCGATCCGCGTGAACGTCTTCGCCGACGACGAGCTCCACCTCCTGACGCGAGTCGGCCCGCCGGTGGCTGCCGGCACCAGTCCGGTCCGCCTGCTCGCCTACCAGCACGAACGCGCCGTCCCGCACCTCAAGCACACCGGCACGTTCGACCTCACGTACTACGCCCACGCCGCCGAGCAGTCCGGGTACGACGACGCGGTCTTCCACACCGCGACGGGCGAGCTCTCCGAAGCCTCCATCTGGAACATCTGCTTCGCCCGCGGCCCGCACCTCATCTTCCCCACCGCACCAACCCTCCCCGGCATCCGCCAGCAACTCCTCCAACGTGGCCTCAAATCCTTCGAAACCACCCCGATCCCCCTCACCAACCTCCCGACGTACGACGCCGCCTACCTCACCAACTCCATCGACCCAGCCCTCTCCGTGGCGTCGATCACGACACCCACAGGCACCACGACATACGCCCCACACCCACCGTCGGCCACCACCATCACCAACG
Source organism: Kribbella soli (assembly GCF_004331345.1). Classification (GTDB taxonomy): domain Bacteria; phylum Actinomycetota; class Actinomycetes; order Propionibacteriales; family Kribbellaceae; genus Kribbella; species Kribbella soli. Next base: position 2,181,660 of record NZ_SJJZ01000001.1, read on the forward strand.
CCTACGCAAGCCTCCCCGCGCAGCCCATCTGACCGAACCGTCAGCTCTCGAGGTCCGCCTGCGCCGATTCATCCGCCTTCAACGACTGCCGGGTAGCGAGCAGCCGGTTGACCGGGACCTCCACCGTGAACGGGAGATCGACGCGGAGCACATCGGTCGAGCGAGCATGCACCACCGGCGAGCCGGACCTCAGGTCGAGGACGACGATCTCGGGGCCATCCGGCCCGAACTCGACGCGCCACATCCACTGGATGCCTGCCGCCGCGTACAACTGCGGCTTGAAGATCCGGTCCATGGCGGCGTTCGACGGTGAGACCACCTCGACCACCAGGTGCACATCCGCTGGGACCAGCGCTACGGAGTCCGTGAGCAGCGCCGACGACTGAGCGACGATGACGTCCGGCACCAGCAATCGTCCCGTGGTCAACTGGAAGTTGGTCGCCTCCACAACGTCGGCCTCGTCCGGCGCTGACTCGCGCAGGAACACAGATATCCGCCCAGCCACCAACTGATGTCGTGGTGCAGGCGCCGGTGTCACAAGCAAACTCCCGTCGATGATCTCGTAGCGCTGCCCGTCGTCGGGCAGGCCGGCGAGATCGGCCGTGGTCCACGGCCCGAAATGAGAGAGCGACTCGGTCATCGAGATACCTGCTTTCTGGGTGCTGGTCAGCACGCCCCGGCACACAAAGAGAATACGTGTTTCACACCTCGGATCGACGCGAAAACGCAGGCCTGTGGAAAACCCCGATCAGGCGCGGTCGGCCCACCAGCGGAGGAGTTCTTCTCGGGCTTCGGCTTCGCCTAGGGGGCCTTGGTCCAGGCGTAGTTCCATGAGGAATTTGTAGGCTTCGCCAACCTCGCGGCCGGGGGAGATTCCTAGGATCTGCATGATCTGGTTGCCGTCGAGGTCGGGGCGGAGGGCGTCGAGTTCCTCCTGCTCCTGCAGGCGCTCGATGCGGGCCTCGAGGTCGTCGTACGCGGCGCGGAGCGACTCCGCCTTGCGGCGGTTGCGGGTGGTGCAGTCGGCGCGGGTCAGGATGTGCAGCCGCTCGAGCTGGTCGCCGGCGTCCCGGACATAGCGGCGTACGGCGGAGTCCGTCCACTCACCCTCGCCGTACCCGTGGAAGCGCAGGTGCAGCTCGATCAGCTTGCTGATCTGCTCGATCTGCTCGTTGCTGAACCGCAGCGCCTTCATCCGCTTCCGGGCCAGCTTCGCCCCGACCACGTCGTGGTGGTGGAACGTCACCTTCCGCGCACCCTCGAACTTCAGCGTCTTCGGTTTCCCGATGTCGTGGATCAGTGCCGCGAACCGAACGACGAAATCGGGCGTCGGAACAGACAGACGAGATTCCAGATCGATGGCCTGATCGAGGACGGTGAGTGAGTGCTCGTACACATCCTTGTGCCGGTGGTGCTCGTCCTTCATCAGCTGCAGCGCCGGCAGCTCCGGCAGCACGTGCTCGACCAGCCCGGTCGAGACCAGCAGGTCGAGCCCGATCCGCGGGTGGTCGGCGCAGATCAGCTTCTCCAGCTCGTCGCGGACCCGCTCGGCGGACACGATCGTGATCCGGTCGGCCATCGCGGTCATCGCCGTCACCACGGCGGGGTCGGGTGTGAACCCGAGCTGCGCCGCGAACCGGGCCGCCCGCATCATCCGCAGCGGGTCGTCCGAGAACGAGTCCTCCGGCGTACCGGGGGTCCGGATCCGCTGGTGCGCGACGTCCTCCATCCCGCCGTACGGGTCGACGAACTGCCGCGACGGCAGCCGGACCGCCATCGCGTTCATCGCGAAGTCCCGGCGGGCCAGGTCGCCCTCCAGGCTGTCGCCGTACGACACCTCCGGCTTGCGCGAGGTGGGATCGTAGGTCTCGGACCTGTACGTCGTGACCTCCAGGACCCACTCGCCCTTCCGACTACCGATGGTGCCGAACGCCTTGCCGATGTCCCAGACATGGTCCGCCCAGCCGGACAGCAACCGCTCGATCACGTCCGGGTGCGCTGACGTGGTGAAGTCCAGATCCTTGCTCCCCCGGCCGAGGAGAATGTCCCGGACAGGACCGCCGACCAGGGCGATCTCGTGGCCTGCGTCGGCGAACCGGTGGCCCAGTTCGTCGACCACTGGAGCGAGTTCCAGCAGGGCCTGGACAGCTCGCCGCTGTGCGGCGGGCAACGATCCGGCGGAGCCTGACTGGTCGGCAAAGGGTGACACGGGGAACTAGGTTACGGTGACGGCGTGTTCAGACGGCGACTGAGGCTCTCCGCGGTGGCGGGAGCCTGCCTTGTGGTTGCTGCCTCGGCAGCGACTCTGGGCGCTCCGGCCGAGGCGGAGGCGGCGCCCGCCGACGAGCCGGCCGTCCAGGTCACCATCGACTCGTTCGGCCCAACCGCGCCGAAGCCCGGCGAGCCGGTCGTGATCAAGGGCCGGGTGACGAACACCAGCTCGGTGACGTTCGAGGAGCCGCAGGCCCTCGCATGTATCGACCGGACCCGCCTGGCCAGCACGGCCGCGCTGGACGCGATCTCCACCGAGCAGAACATCCCGATCAGCGAACGCGACAGCTGCCGCAACCTGACCAACGACGAGCAGACCTTCCAGCCGTTCGATCAGCCGCTGGCGCCTAAGGAAACGGTCGCGTTCACGCTGACCGTGCCTTGGAAGGAATGGCGGATCACCGACCACACCGGCGTGTACGTCGTCGGCGTCGCGTTCCGGGGGCAGCCGCCGAACAGCTCGCGGATCATGGCCGGCCGGGCCCGCACCCTGATGCCGGTGCTCGGCAAGGAGCCGTTGACCCGTCCGGTCAACACCGCCCTCGTCGTACCGCTGCGGCATCGCCCGACCCAGCTCGGCGGCAAGAACTTCGCGAACGAGTCGCTGGCCACGTCGCTGGCGCCGACCGGATCGCTCGGCCGGCTGCTCGCACTCGGCCGGCAGCACCAGGTCACCTGGCTGGTCGACCCGGCGATGCTCGACGAGATCCGGCAGCTGACCAAGGGGTACGTCGTCGTCGGCGAGAACGGCCAGACGACCGGCACCGGACAGGCCGTCGCGACCACCTGGCTCAGGGAGTTCGACGCCGGCCGGAGCCGCGGCAACCAGGTCGTGCTGCTGCCGTACGGCGACCCGGACGTCGCCAGCCTGCTGGACTCCGGCGACCCGCTGAAGAAGCTCGTCGGGCAGGCCCGCACGAAGACCGAGCGGTCCGGTGGCGAACTGGCCCCGGGCTTCACCAATGGGCTGTCGCTCGAGGGCGGCGCCGCCGCCGGTCGCTACCTGGCTGCTGCATCCACCGGTTTCGCCGGTGCCACTGCCGACGACCTGAACCTGGTCAGCAGCTCCTCGTGGTCGACGGCAAACCGCCCGGTGCTGACCACCAGCCCCGTGTACGACGTACTCACGCCGGAAGGCCCCGATCAGGCCGTCCGTACGGTGATCGCCAACTCGTCCCTGACCACCGGGGGCCCGGATCCAGAGACCGCCGAGAGCCCGCTCCAGGTCCGGCAACGGTTCGCGGCCGTCACCTCGCTGATCGCAGCCGGCGGTAAGGGCACCGCGTCCGTGGTCGTCGCGCCGCCCCGTGGCTGGGACAGCGACGGCCGCGCCACCGCTGCGCTCGCAGGCAGTCTGTCGCTGCCGTGGATCAAGGCCACCGACGTGGCCGGCGTAGTGGAGGCCAACCCGAGACCGCTGTCCACCAGGGCACCGGCCGCGGCGAAGTCGAACGGCGTACTGACCGAAACCCAGCTGGACAGCATCCGGCAGCTCGACGACGCGACCACCACGATGCAGGACCTGCTCGTCGACGGGAACGCGTTGCCGGAGGTGATGACGCAGGCGCTGCTGCGGTCCACCTCGTCCGGCTGGAACGGGTACCCGGAAGAGGCCCGGCGCTTCACCGCGATCGAGCTCGGCTCGGCCAACCAGCAGCTCGGGAAGGTGCACCTCGTGAACGCGAGCGTGGACCGCGGGCTGCGCAAGGAGATCAAGGTCAACCTGGCCGGCAGCAAGGGCACGTTCCCGCTGACGATCACCAACGACACCGACTGGTCGGTCCGGGTCGGCATCGTGGTCAGCTCGGCGAACCGGTCCGACCTGAAGATCAAGCCGCTGCAGACCGCCGTCCTCGGCCCCGGGCAGAAGTGGACGCCGCGGATCACCGCGAGCGCCGAGCAGAACGGTCTGATCCGCGCCAACGCGCAGGTGACCAACGCGGACGGCAGGCCGGTCGGCAAGCCCCAGGAGCTGCTGATCCAGGCCAGCCAGTACGGCAGCGTCGGCTGGATCCTGGTCGGCGCCGCGTGCGCCCTGCTGTTCGGTACGTCGTTCGTCCGCATCTATCGCCGGGTCCGCACCGAGCGCCGCAACACGGCCGCCGCGACCACCGGCGCCACCACGGACGCCGACCGCACCGCTGATCCCGCCCACGATCGCCCCGAGGCGAACGGCGTACCCGAAGCTCAAGCTCCGGATGCGTCCCTGAAAGAAGGAGTCGGTTCGAAGGATGGCTGACCGCACCCTGCGCTCCGCGGCGGTGATGGCAGCCGGAACGGTGCTGTCCCGCCTGCTCGGATTCATCCGGATCGCCCTGCTCGCGGCCGCCATCGGTACGGCGCTGCGCGGCGACATCTTCACCGCCGCGAACACGATCCCGAACAGCCTGTACATCCTGCTGGCCGGCGGCGTCTTCAACACCGTGCTGGTCCCGCAACTGGTGCGCGCGATCAAGAACCACGACGACGACGGCCAGGACTTCACGAACCGGATCCTGACGTTCGGCTTCGTCGTCCTCGCGGTCGTCACGGTGGCCTGTGTGCTGCTCGCGCCGGCGATCGCCGAGCTGTACCTGCCGAAGGAACTGCACGACCCGTCCCGGGCGACCGAGAAGGCGAACATGATCATGTTCGTCCGGCTCTGCCTGCCGCAGATCTTCTTCTACGGCGCGTTCGTCCTGGTCGGGCAGGTGCTGAACGCGCGCCGCCGGTTCGGTCCGATGATGTGGGCGCCGATCGCGAACAACATCGTCGCGTGCGCGTCGATCGTGGTCTTCCTGCTGATCTACCGGGTCGGCGACAACCCGCCGACGTACAGCCACGGCGAGGAACTGCTGCTCGGTCTCGGGCACACCGTGGGCATCGCCGTACAGCTGCTGGTGCTGCTGCCCTATCTGAAGGCGAGCGGGCACACCTACCGGCCGAAGTTCGGTCTCCGCGGAACTGGTCTGGGACACACTGCCCGATTGGGCATCTGGACAGTTTTCTTCGTCGCCGTGAACCAGGTGACGCTGGTCGTCGTCACCCAGCTCGCCATCGCCGGTAGCGCCTCGGACGACCCCGGCGCGAAGGCCGGTCTGTTCGCGTACAGCACCGCGATGCTGATCATCCTGGTGCCGCACGGCATCGTCACGGTCTCGCTCGCGACCGCGGCCCTGCCGCAGATGTCGGCGCTGGCGGCCGACGGCGACACCGCCGAGGTGGGACGGATGTCCGCCCGGTCGATCCGGCAGACGCTCGCGATCGTCGTACCGGCGGCGGCCGCGATGATCGCGTTCGCCTACCCGATCGTGACGATCATCGCCGGGTACGGCTCGGGCAAGAACAACCTGACGCTGATGTCCTACACGTTGATGACGCTGGCGCTCGGGATCGTGCCGTTCACCGTGCAGTACTTCCAGCTCCGCACGTTCTACGCCTTCGAGGACACCCGTACGCCGTTCTTCCTGCAGTGCGTGATCGCAGCGACGAACATCGCGGCGGCCGTGATCGGGGTCCGTGTGCTGCTGGACCAGGCGCACCTCCGGTTCAGCGGTGTGGTGCTCGGTGGGGCGTACGCGCTGGCGTACCTGGTCGCCGTACTGATCTCCCGGCCCGTCCTGCGGCGCAAGGTGCCGCGGGTCCCGGGCGCCGGGATCGGGCTGCCGATGCTCGCGATGGTGATCGCCGCGGTCGCCGGCGCCGGCGCGGGGCGCGTGGTGCTCTGGCTGCTGAACCTCGCGATCGACTGGTCCGGACCCCTCGGCGCCGTCCTCCAACTGGCCGTCGCGGCGGTCGTGATGCTGCCGGTGTACGCCGCCGTGGCGCGGGTACTCCGCATCCACGAGGTCAACGACGTGGTGTCCATGGTCACATCGAAGTTGCCGATCCGCCGCTGATCCGGACCGCTTGTGCATTAGTGCACCACCTGTCCGGTCAGTGGGGCACTACGATGGGGCTGCGATCAGGAGCCGGGTACATTGGAGGGCGAGAGACACCGTGTCGAACCAGACCGTGAGTCCTGGTGCCCTCCTGGCCGGGCGGTACCGGATCGCCGAGCTGCTCGCGGAGATCGACGGAGCCCGGGTATGGCGTGCCGTGGACGAGGTCCTCAGCCGCGCGGTCGTCGTCGACGTCCTGCCGGTCGGTGACCCGCGGACCAATCTGCTCTTCGACGCTGCCCGCCGGGCCGCCGCGGCGAACGACCCGCGCTTCCTGCGGGTCCTCGACTGCGACATGCACGACGGCGTGACGTACTGCGTTCGCGAGTGGGCGGGCGGCCGGACGCTGGAGCGGATGCTCGGCAGCGGACCGCTCACCGGACAGCAGGCGGGCTGGTTGGCCCGCGAGGTGTCCGAGGCCCTCGAGAACCTGCACCGCACCGGCTACGCGCACGGAGCGATCAGCCCGGCGACCGTGGTGATCACGGACGCGGGCGCGATCAAGGTCATCGGTGTCGCCACCGAGGCGGCCCTGCGGTCGTCCGGCGCCGGTTCGCCGGAAGAGGACGTCCATTCCCTCGGCCAGCTGCTCTACGCGTCGCTGACCGGCCGCTGGCCCGGTCCGGCTCCGGCCTGGGGACTGCAGCCCGCGCCCGTCGAGCACGGCCGGCTGCTGAGCCCGCGCCAGGTGCGCGCCGGCGTACCGCGCTCGCTGGACGACATCTGCGACCGCCTGCTCGGTGACCCGCCGCGGCACCACGCGCCGCCGATCACCAGCGCGGCCGGCCTGTCCGCGGCGCTGTCCGGCGTCGTCGGCAGCTCGCACGAGCCGCCGAACCAGATGGACGAGACCGTCCAGGTCGCCCGGCAGAACGGCAGCGTCGACGACGCCACCCAGGTGGTGCCGCAGGCCTCGCCGCCGGCGATCGACCCGACCCCGCAACCGGCGTACGGCGAGGAGCCGAACGGGTACCGCCCGCCGCAACCGGCGTACAACCAGGCCGCCGACACCCGTCCGGTACGTCGGCAGCCACCGCCGCCCTCGAACGGGAACGGCCGGCGCCGGCACGAGGAGCCGAAGGCTAAGGGCGGATGGGGCGGCCGGATCCTGATCCTGCTCGCGATCCTGGCCCTGCTGTCGGTGATCGCGATGGCGCAGTTCCTGCTCAAGGGCGCGATGAACAACGACCAGGGCAGCGGCGACGGTGGCTCGAAGAGCAGTGCCCCGCCGCAGACCAGCACCACCCCGTCGGCGACCACCGGCGGGAAGGCGGTGATCGCCGGCGCCAAGGACTTCGACCCGCCGCCGGGCGACAACGTGGAGCACCCCAAGGACGTCCCGAACACGTACGACGGCGACCCGAGTACGGTCTGGAAGACGCAGTCGTACAAGAAGCGGCCGAACCTCGGCGGCCTGAAGCCGGGCGTCGGCATCTACTACAACCTCGGCGCGAAGACCTCCGTCTCGAGCGTCGCGGTCGCGCTGGTGGGTGACGACACCAGCCTCCAGGTGCTGGTCCCGACCGGTGACACCACCAAGCCGCCGTCGTCGATCGACGGCTGGAAGGCGGTGGCGGCCAAGGAGGACCAGCCCGAGGGTACGGTGACCGTGACCCTGCCGGCCGGGACCCAGTCGCAGTACGTGCTGGTGTGGCTGACGAAGCTGCCGAAGGTGTCTGACGGTTATCAGGGCATCATCTCGGAGGTCACGATCCAGAAATGACCGCTCACGTGGACTCGGGCAATCCGCCGCCCCGGCCGGACGTCCCGCGCATCGGCGCGGGCGAGCCGGTGCCGCAGGGTGCGGTGCAGCCTGCCCCGACGAGCGGTCCGGTGAGCTACGACGAACTGGACGACCACGAGCTGCTGCGGATGCACGTGTCCGGCAACCCGGATTCGTTCGGGTTCCTGGTCAAGCGGCACCGGGACCGGATGTGGGCGGTCGCGATCCGCACCCTCGGTGAGCCCGAGGAGGCCGCGGACGCGCTCCAGGAGGCCTTCATCTCGGCGTTCCGGCGGGCCGACTCGTTCCGCGGGGACGCGAAGGTGACCACCTGGCTGCACCGGATCGTCGTGAACGCCTGCCTGGACCGGATCCGCCGCCGCCAGGTGCGCGCCGCGGACCCGCTGCCAGAGGACGAGGACCGCGCCGCCGAGCTGGCCGGGCCGGCCGAGGACGACCCGGCCGAGGTCCGGGAACGCCGGCTGGACGTGCTGCACGCACTGAAGCAGATCAACGAGGACCAGCGCGCCGCGCTGGTCCTGGTCGACATGGAGGGCTACTCGATCGAGGAGGCGGCCGCGATCCTCGACTGCGCCCCCGGCACGGTCAAGTCGCGCTGCGCCCGCGGTCGCGCCAAGCTGCTCCCGCTGTTGCGTCACTGGCAGACGACCCGGCAGTCCGACGTACCGGGGAAGTCCGCCACGGAAGCGGTGGGAACCGAATGAGCCGGTCCCCCGTCGTAGCGAAGTCGCCTGCCTCTGGCGACCGGACGACTGACGCCTTCGACCGGAGTTTTTCTATGACCACGCTGCGCACCTCCCGTGAGGAGGCGAGCCCCCATGACCGATCCCGGTCTGCCGACCAGTGAGCACCTCGAGCACCTGGACACGGACACGATCGCCGACCTGATCGAGAACCTGCTGCCTGCCCCCGAGGCGCACCGCGCTCGTGAGCATGTGAAGGCATGCCCTGAGTGCCAGCAGACATATGACGCCCTTCTGCAACTGACCACCGACCTGGCCGAAGAGGGCCGCAGCGACATCCCGATCCCGGCCGACGTCGCCGAGCACCTGGATGCGGTGATCGTGTCCGAGTCGGTGCTCCGCGCGTCCACGGTCGGCGTGCACTCGCTGGCTCAGATCCGCGAGGAGCCGCGCCGGCACCTGCCGAAGCTGCTCGGTGCGGCGGCCGGTGTGGTGCTGATCGCCGCACTCGGCGTCGGCGTGGTGATCGCCACCAAGGACCAGGCGACCGAGGGCGCCGCCTCCGCCGACCAGAACAGCCCGCCGGCCGACGCGGTGGCGGTCAGCACCAAGGACATCGGCCCGTCGACGAAGCGGTGGCTGGACCACACCCCGCATTCGATCCTGCACGGCTCGGCCGACGAGCAGTCGTGCGCCCGGTCGTTCGCGGTCGGCCACGCGAATTCGAACGTCCGGCTGGTCCAGCCCGCCAAGATCGACGGCAAGCGGGCCACGATCATCGGGCTGCAGGGTTCGGGGCCGGGTGAGATCCAGGTCTTCGCGGTCACTGGATGTAGCGTGCCGGGCGGCGTACCCAGCTCGTTCTTCGAGACCACGGTCACGCTGGGCAACCGCTGAGTCCACACGCCGTACGGCGATGCGGTAGCGCGGCCCCGCGATGGGTACCGTGGGAATGGTCGGCCTCTAGGATCCGTTGAGTACGACGTCACTGTCTCGACGACACCGAGGAACGCCTGTATGAGCGACTCCACCACAGTCCGCAACGTCATCATCGTCGGCTCCGGCCCGGCCGGTTACACCGCCGCGGTGTACGCCGCACGCGCGGCACTGGAGCCGTTGGTCTTCGAGGGCTCCGTCACCGCCGGTGGCGCGCTGATGAACACCACCGAGGTGGAGAACTTCCCGGGCTTCTCGCAGGGCATCATGGGCCCGGCGCTGATGGACGAGATGCGCACCCAGGCCGAGCGCTTCGGCGCCGAGCTGGTGGCCGACGACGTGACCAAGGTCGACCTGACCGGCGACATCAAGGTCGTCACCGACTCGGCCGGCACCGAGCACCGTGCCAAGGCCGTCATCCTGGCGATGGGTTCGGGCTACCGCAAGCTCGGCCTGTCCGACGAGGACCGGATGTCCGGGCACGGTGTGTCCTGGTGTGCGACCTGCGACGGCTTCTTCTTCCGTGACCACGAGATCGCGGTCGTCGGCGGCGGCGACTCCGCCGTCGAGGAGGCCACCTTCCTGACCAAGTTCGCGAAGAAGGTGCACCTGGTGCACCGCCGCGACGAGCTGCGGGCCTCGAAGATCATGGCCGACCGGGCGTACGCCAACGACAAGATCGAGTTCCAGTGGAACTCCGCGGTCGACAAGATCCACGGTGACGACAAGCTCACCCACCTGACCCTGAAGGACACCGTCACCGGCGAGACCCGGGAACTGCCGGCCACCGGCCTGTTCATCGCGATCGGCCACGACCCGCGCTCGGAGCTCGTCAAGGGCCAGGTCGACCTGGACGACGAGGGCTACGTGCTGGTCAAGGAGGGCAGCACCGAGACCAACCTGCGCGGTGTGTTCGCGGCCGGCGACCTGGTGGACCACACCTACCGGCAGGCGATCACCGCCGCCGGCACCGGCTGTGCGGCCGCCCTGGACGCCGAGCGCTACCTGGCCGCCCTGGAGGACGCCGAGCACGCGGCGGCCGCCACCGAGCCTGTCTCCGTCTGAACCTGAACCTCACACATCACTGAAGGAGTTACGCCCGTGGGCGAGAAGATGAACGCTGTCACCGACGCCGAGTTCGACCAGACCGTGCTGAAGAGCGACAAGCCGGTCCTGGTCGACTTCTGGGCCGAGTGGTGTGGCCCTTGCCGCCAGGTGTCCCCCATCCTGGAGGAGCTGGCGCAGGACCACAGCGACAAGATCACGTTCCTGAAGATGAACGTGGACGAGAACCCGGTTACCCCGAGCAACTACAGGGTCACCGGTATCCCTACGATCAACGTCTACGTGAACGGTGAGCTCGCCAAGTCCATCGTCGGCGCGAAGCCGAAGGCGGCACTGCTCAAGGAGCTCGCCGACTTCACTGCCTGAAGTTCCGCCACACCGGCAAGGAGTCACACCTGATGGAATCCCCGCACGGCGTGTACCGCATCGGCGACAGCGGTGAGGCGGTCGCTGAGATCGTCGGCAAGCTGCAAAGACTCGGGCTGCTGACCGGCGGCCACGACGTCTACGACGAAGCGACCGCGCACGCCGTCCGGGGATTCCAGCAGCAACGCGGGCTGATGATCGACGGGGTCGTCGGCCCGCAGACGTACCGGGCGATCGACGACGCACGCTGGCGGCTGGGCGACCGGCTGCTGACGTACGTCCCGTCGCACCCGATGAGTGGTGACGACGTGCTGAGCCTGCAGGCGAAACTGCAGGAGCTCGGGTTCGCGGTCGCCCGGATCGACGGGATCTTCGCCGCCGACACCCAGCGCGCGGTGACAGAGTTCCAGCGCAACATGGGTCTGCCGGCCGACGGCACCTGTGGGCCGTCGACGTTCAAGGCACTGCAGCGGATCCGGCCGATGGCGACCGGCGGCCGCCCGGACGCACTGCGCGCGCGGGAAGCCGTGCGCGCTGCCGGGCCGCGACTGTCCGGCAAGACCGTGGTGATCGACCCGGGTCACGGCGGCTTCGACTACGGCTGGGAGGGCTACGGCCTGCGCGAGTCCGACATCGCGTACGACCTGGCTGCCCGGATCGAGGGTCGGCTCGGCGCCACCGGCGTACGGGCGTATTTGTCGCGTGGCCGCGATCAGGGGCCGGACGAGCTGGAGCGGGCCGCGTTCGCGAACGAGACGGACGCGAACCTCTGCGTCTCGCTGCACACCGACGGGTCGATGAACCCGGCCGCGCAGGGCGTCGCGACGTACTTCTACGGCAACGACCTGCACGGTGCCACGTCGAGCGTCGGCGAGCAGTTCGCCGGCCTGGTGCAGCGCGAGATCGTCGCCCGCACCGACCTGCTTAACTGCCACACCCACGCCAAGACCTGGGACCTGCTCCGCCGGACCAAGATGCCCGCGGTGCGCCTCGAGATCGGGTACGTCACGAACCCGCACGACTCCGCCCGCCTGGCCGACCCGGCCTTCCGCGACGTGATCGCCGAGGCGATCGTGGTCGCCATCCAGCGCGTCTACCTCCCGCCGGACCAGGACGCCGCCACCGGCATGCTCCGCTTCGGCCAACTCACCGTCTGAGCTAGTCAGCGAGTAACGGGTCACCTACCGTTGGTTGTGACATTCCAACCTGGGGGTGGCAATGATCCGCTGGCTCAGTTGTCTCGGTCTGTTGGCAGTACTCCTCACACCATCACCCCCCGAGGCCGCCGGAGCCGCTGAGGCCGGCCGACTGGTCGCGATCACCGACCAGGACTACGACAACGCGTCGGCGGCCCGGATCCGGTTGATGGACCCGGCGGTCGCGAACTGGAACACCGCGGCCGCCCAGAAGTGGACCTGGTCCCCCACCAACAGCAACGGATTCTCCGGACTGACCAGCGCTTGGGGTCTACCGTCCGACGTGAAACTGCGGATGAAGAGCGGGGCGTACGTCGCTCTCGTGACGGACTCCCGTGGCCTCGCCGGACTGATCAGCTATCCGGCCGGTCAGCGGCTCTGGGCCACAAACGTTGGATCTGCCAACAACCCGCACAGCATCGAGCTCCTGCCCGACGGCAACGTTGCGGTGGCTGCGAGCACCGGTGGATTCGTCCGCATCTACAAGGCATCCCAAGGCTCGGCGTCGTACATCGCCTATCCGCTGCCGGACGCGCACGGCGTGCAGTGGGATCCCGCCCGGCAACTGCTCTGGGTTCTGGGTGGCAGCAAATTGGCCGGCCTGAAGCTCAGCGGAACACCAGCGAACCCGGTGATCACCGAAGGTCCGGTGATCACTCTGCCGACCGCCGGCGGCCACGATCTGACCCCGGTGCTGGAGAACCACGACCTGCTCTGGGTATCGACCGGCTCGACGGTCTATCAGGTCAGCAAGTCCGCCGAGGCTGTCGTCGCGTCGTTTGACCAGGCAGGCATCAAGAGCATCAGCAGCATGCCGAACGCCCAGCAGGTCAGGACGTCCCCAAAGGCCGGCTGCCGAACCACGTGGTGCACCGACACCGTGAACTTCGCCGTACCCGCGGCGACGCGGACCTTGACCGGTGCAGAGATCTACAAGGCCCGCGTCTGGAGCTCGCGCTACGAGTGACCTGCCTGTCGATTTCCGGAGGGGCCGTTCGTCAACTGGATGAGTTCGGTGATGACACCGGGCCTGTTCAGGGAGGGTTCATGGCACATCCAGTCGTCCATGCCGAGATCAGGTCGGCGGACCCCGACAAGACCCGGGAGTTCTTCGCGGAGTTGTTCGGATGGAAGGTCGCGTCCGAGGGCGCAGTTCCGGGATACACGTTCATCGACACCGGGGCCGAGGGCGGACCGTACGTCGCCATCAGTCCGCGGCAGAGCACTGAGGACGAGGTGCTGTTCTTCGTGGCCGTCGAGGACGTCGCAGCCACTCTTGCGCGTGCCGAGGGGCTGGGCGGACACATCGTCCAGCCGGCTCAGCACGTGCCAGGCACCAGCTTCGGTGTGTTCGCCGACGCGCAGGGCCACAAGATCGGAGTGGCCGCTACCGAATGATGGGCTACTCCTTTTCCAGCGCGATCCGCGGGAGGAGTCGCTCGAGGCTGCTCGGTAGCCACCAGGCGTGGTTGCCGAGTAGGCGGAGTACGGCTGGGACGATGATGCAGCGGATCAGGAGTGCGTCCAACAGGACGGCCGTTGCCAGGCCGAGGCCGAATTGCTTCAGCATCCGATCCGGGCTCAGCAGGAACGCGCCGAACACCACGATCATGATCGCGGCCGCCGCCGTGATCACGCTGCCCGTCGTCGCCAGCCCTTCGCGCACCGCGACCCGTGCATCCCCGGTACGCCGCCACTCCTCATGGATGCGCGACACCAGGAAGACCTCGTAGTCCATCGACAACCCGAACACGATCGCGAAGATCATCACCGGGACGAACGCCTCGATCGGCCCGGGCTGCGCACCGAACCAGCCCTGCTGGAACACCAGCGTGATCACCCCGAGCGAGGCGCCGATGCTGAGCAGATTGAGTGCGGCGGCCTTCAACGGGATCAGCACCGACCGGAACACCGCCATCAGCAGCAACGCCGACAGGCCCACCACGACCAGCACGAAGATCGGCAGCCGCTTGCTCACCGCAGCCGCGAAGTCGTCCGCGGCCGCTGTCGACCCACCGACCAGGTACGTCGCTCTGGTCTGTGACTCGAGCTTGGGCAAGGTGTCGTCGCGCAACCGCTGCACGAGGTCGCTCGTGGCCGCGTCCTGCGGCGCCGACTTCGGGAACGCCAACACCGTGGCGACCTTGCCGTCCGGTGTCACCTGCGGCGGCGTCACCGCGGCGATCCCGGGATCAGCGGCCAACGTCTGTCCGAGCGCCTGCGCCGCAGCCTGATCGCCCTCCGAAACCACGACGAGCGGACCGTTGAACCCAGGCCCGAACCCTTCCGCCAACAGGTCGTACGCCTTCCGGCTCGTCTTCGCCGGATCGTCCGTCCCCGCGTCCGCGAACCCGAGCCGCATCCCCAACGCGGGCAGCGACAACGCCACCAGCGCGAGAACCCCGAGCACCAGCGGCACCCACGGCCCACGCTGTACAACGCCGGCCAACTTCCGCCAGCCGTCGCCAGGGGTACGCCGCTGCTTCGCGGCATGCTTACGCACGCTCCGCTCGATCCGCTTCCCGAACAGCGTCAGCAACGACGGCAGCAACGTCACCGCCGCGAGCATCGTCATCAGCACGGTCAACGTGACACCGAGTGCAACGCCTTGCAGCGAACCGAGTCCCAACGCCAGCAGGCCGAGGAGCGCGATGACGACGGTGCAACCGGCGAACATCACCGAGCGGCCCGCGGTGTCCAAGGCAACGACCTTCGCGTCGGCCTCGCCCTTCAGCAACTCGTGGCGATAGCGCGAGAAGATCAGCAACGCATAGTCGATGCCGACGCCGAGCCCGACGAGCATCATCACCGGCGTCGTGTACTCCGGCACCGTGAACAGGTGCGACGCGAGCATCAGCAACGCGACCGTGCTGCCGACCGCGAACACCGCGGTCAACAACGGAAGTGTTGCCGCAAGCAACGACCCGAAGAGGAAGACCAGGATCACCAACGCAGCCAGGATTCCCGCACCCTCGGACGCGCCACCCGAACTCTCGGCAGCATTCCGCGCCAGATCCCCGCCGGCCTCGACCTGGAATCCGGGCCGCCCGAAGTCCTGGGCACGATGGATGATCGTCCGTACGTCGTCCACCGGCACGTCCGCCACCGCGACATCCAGCCCGACCGTCGCGTACGCCGTACGTCGATCTGTCGACATGGCGCCCGGACCGGCGAACGGGTCGGCGACCGAGGCGACGTGTGGCAGGCCCCGGACCACCGCCAGCATCGACGCGATCCGCGACTTCTCCGCATCGAGACCGCCGTCGGCCTGGAAGACGAGCTGGACCGACGCGGTGTCGCCCTTGGGCTGATGCGCCGTGAAGATGTCCGTCACCCGCTGGGAGTCGGTGTCCGGCAACGAGTTGTCGTTCTTGTAGTTGGCGCCGACCACCGTCGCCGCGGCGGTGACCGCGGCCAGCACGAGCACCCAGAGCAGGAGCGCGAGGCCGGCGTGCCGCATCGCCCACCCGGAGACCCGGTGCAGCAGACCAGGCCGGGTGGCTTGTCGGATCTGGGTGTCCACGGTCATGGAGAATCCTTGATAAGTAGGTTGGCTACATGTTGCCTCTCGACAGTAACAGACATATGAGTAGACTGGCTACATGAAGGCGGATGCGCTGCGTGGACACCTCGACCCGATGATCCTGGCGGTCGTCGAGCACGAACCACTGCACGGTTACGCGATCATGGAGGCGTTGCTGGAGCGCAGCGGCGGCGAGCTCGATCTGCCGACCGGCACGCTCTACCCGGCGCTCCGGCGCCTCGAGCGGGCCGGTTACCTGGCCAGCGAGTGGAGCACGGTCGGCGGGCGGAAACGCCGTACCTACCAGCTCACCAGTGCCGGTACGAAGATGCTTGCCTCAGGCAAGCAGGAGTGGGTGACGTTCCGCGCTGTGGTGGAAGGCGTGTTACGCCCGGGCCAGGCGTAGGCCGCGCGCCGCCTGCTGGCCGACCAGCACGAGCGGCAGCACCACGAAAGCGCCGACGACGCTGAGGTCGAGCAGACCGTTCGGATGCGGGCTGGTCAACGCCATCAGGACGCCGATCCCGCCGATCGCCACGGCGTTCGCGAGCGCGAAGAGCGTGGTCACTTTGGTCACGTGAGTCCGTACGAACGGGCTCCGCAGACCGATTCCGGCAGCAACGACCGCGAGAACCGCGCCGACCATGGCTATCGTGCCGACGTTCCGAACCAATGCCTGCAGGAGGTCGTTCAACGGGTTCGGATCGTCCGGGCCGCTGTTCCAGCTCCAGGCGCCCTCCCGCCACACGATCGGCTGGATGATCAACGCCGCGAACAGCAACACCGCCGTACGCCGGCTCTGGCTGACGGCGAGGTCCGCGCGATAGCCCGGCGCAACCTCCTCGAGTGTGCCGAACTCGGCCACTGCGTGCTTCTCTGCGTCGTACCTGCCCAGCCCGTCCGCCTCGAAAGCCTCGCTGGCGTCGGTCAGGTGGTCGCGGGCCTCGGCCAGCAGGTCCGCCTTGCGACGCCGGGGCCCCCAGAGCTCCTTGCTCAGGGCAGCGAGGTACGCGTCGATGGGCACCTCTCCAGTATGAGGAGGCTGCCGCCACCTCACGTCCGGGGTCCCACTGACTCACCCCTGAGCTTCGTACGCCGCCGTATGACGAAGAAGCCGACGTACCCGATCACCACCAGGACGAATCCGACCTTCTCCGCGGTCGGGGTCGCGCCGTCGGGCCACAGCCTGCCGTTGAGGTAGTGCTGGATGTACCCGCTCGTGTAGACGCTCTCGCCGCCCTGCCGGCGGAAGAACTTCTCGGTCGCGGTCACCGGGCAGCCGAAGTCGACCAGCACGATCACGAGGTTCCACACCACGATGCCGAGGTGGACCCAGATCAGCTTCGGCCAGCGCCACGCAAGGAACGCGCCGACCACGAAGAACAGCAGCAAGGCGCCGTGCACGATCATCACCACGTCGGCCAGCGCCCGCCAGACCATGCGGCTACTCCGGGCCTGATCTCAAGGCGTCCCGAACCGTCACCGGCCCGGTCGGGGCCTGCTCCGGCCGGATGGCGCCCATCAGGCGCTCGACGGCGGCCTCCATCTCGCTGCGCCAGGTGATCGCCGACCGCAGGTCCAGCCGCAGCCGCGGATTCCGCGGATGATCACGCACCACCCCGAAGCCCACCGCGCGCAGGAAGTCGGTCGGCCAGACACAGCCCGGCCCGTCCCACCGCGAGTCCCCGAACGCCTCCATTGCCCGGAATCCACGCTTCAGCACGTCCTTGGCGACCGCCTGGACCAGGATCTTCCCGAGCCCGAGGCCCAGGTACCGCGGCAGGATCCGTCCGGTCGCGAGGACGACGGCGTCCGAACTGACGGGTGCGGTCGGAAACGCCTGGATCCGGGGCAGGTACGTCCCCGGCGCGTACACCGCGTACCCGGCCGGCTCGTCGTCGACGTACAGCACGATCCCGGCGGTCCCCCAGTCGAGCAGCAACTGGGACAGCCAGGCTTCCTTCTCCAGCCCGGTGTCACCGTTACGGTCGGCCCGGCGCGCGGCCACCGGGTCGAGTTGCCAGAACACGCAGTCACGGCAGGGCACCGGCAGCTCACCGAGATTGGCGAGCGTCAGCGGTTCCACCCGTCGGGCCATCAGCGCATCCGATCGGCGGTACAGACTGTTAGCTTCGTCACGGTGCGTGCGGCCCGGACCGTCATCGGGCGGCTGGTTCGGCCGCCGGTTCGGGGACGGGGGACGGGGTCCGCGCGTCCGTGGTGCAGGTCGCCTCGGGAGCGACGTACCGCTGCTGCACCTTCCCTGCGGGTTGCCGCCTGAACAGCTCGCCGGCGAACCCCGCCAGCACACCCAGTACCAAGCCACCGAGCGTCCAGCCGGCTGTCCTGCCCACGCTCATCCTGATCCGCCTTCCGAGTCCACCTCTCAGGCCGCACCAGTCCGGCCGGCTGTCTCAACAGCCAGATTCCGGCATGGTCGAACCTGCCCCTATAAGGCATGGTAGTGAGAGGTCACGCCGATCCCCAGCCCCGACTGGGGTCTGTCGACGTAACCTGGTGACTTCCCCCTCGATCACCGTTGGAGTGGCCCCCGTGAGTGCTGACGTGCCCGATGTCCGGCAGACCCGTCTCGACAACTACGTCGAAGCGTATGCAGCCCGGACCAAGGGCATGACCGCATCGGAGATCAGAGCGCTGTTCTCGGTCGCCAGCCGGCCGGAGGTGGTGTCGCTCGCGGGCGGCATGCCGAACATCGGCGGTCTGCCGCTCGACGTGGTCGGCAGCGCGGTCCGCGACCTGGTGACCGACAGCGGCGCCACCGCTATGCAGTACGGCTCCGGCCAGGGCGACCCGACGCTGCGCGAACAGATCTGCGACATCATGCGGCTGGAGGGCATCGAGGCCCATCCGGACGACGTCGTGGTCACGGTCGGCAGCCAGCAGGCCGTCGACCTGGTGACGCGGGTGTTCTGCGATCCCGGCGACGTGGTCATCTGCGAGGCGCCGTCGTACGTCGGCGCGCTCGGCGTCTTCCGTGCGTACCAGTGCGAGGTCGTCCACGTGGCGATGGACGACGACGGCGTCGTACCGGAGGCGCTGGAGCAGGCGATCGCGTCGGTGCGCGCGGCCGGGAAGCGGATCAAGTTCTTCTACACGATCCCGAACTTCCACAACCCGGCCGGGGTTTCGCTGTCCGACGAGCGGCGGGCCCGGGTGCTGGAGATCTGCCAGCGGGCCGAGCTGCTGATCCTCGAGGACAACCCGTACGGGTTGCTCGGGTTCGAGGGTGAGCCGCAGAAGGCGCTGCGTGCGGAGGATCGCGAAGGCGTCATCTACCTCGGATCGTTCTCGAAGACGTTCGCGCCCGGGTTCCGGGTCGGCTGGGCGGTTGCGCCGCACGCCGTACGGGAGAAACTCGTGCTGGCACAGGAGTCCGCGACACTGTGCCCGCCGACGTTCAGTCAGCTCGCAATCTCGTCGTACCTGGTCCGGCATGACTGGATGGGCCAGGTGAAGCAGTTCCGGGAGATGTACCGCGAGCGCCGGGACGCGATGCTCGCGGCGCTGACGGAAAAGATGCCAGCGGCAACCACCTGGACGCGGCCGCGGGGTGGGTTCTACGTCTGGCTGACGTTGCCGGAAGGGCTGGACGCGAAGGCGATGCTGCCCCGGGCGGTCACGGCGCGGGTCGCGTACGTGCCCGGAACGGCCTTCTTCGCTGACGGTTTCGGCTCCCAGTGCATGCGGCTGTCGTACTGTCATCCGACGCCGGAGCGGATCACCGACGGCGTCGGCAGGCTCGCCGCGGTGATCAACGAGGAGCTCGAGCTCCGGCACACGTTCGGCCCGCTGACACCAGGCGCCGGCCACGGGTACGACGCTCCAGGGCCGGAACTGAGCTAGCTTCCGGTTCGCAAAGGTTGCGCAAGGGACCTACGGGCGGGCGGGGGTCCAGGATTCGGTAGGGGTACCGTTCGAGTGGGCCTCGGGACCGGCGACCGTGCCGGAGTCGCCCACGAGTGATCGGGATATTAGTGATGAGTGATCTGGGTCGAGTGCTGGTACTGGCAGGTGGACTGTCGCACGAGCGGGACGTCTCGCTGCGGTCCGGCCGCCGAGTGGCGGACGCCCTGCGCAGTGTCGGCGTGGAGGTCGAGCAGCGCGACGTCGACGCATCCCTGGTCGATCGTCTGCGCCAGGATCCCCCGGACGCGGTCTTCCCCGTCCTGCACGGCGTCACCGGCGAGGACGGCGCACTCCGCCAGGTCCTCGACCTGTACGGCGTTCCGTACGTCGGAGCCGACGCGGCCGCGTGCCGTACGGCGTTCGACAAGCCCGTGGCCGCGACAGTCGTCGGCGCCGCGGGACTGCACACGCCTGCGTCAGTCGTGCTCGGACACGACACGTTCCGCGAGCTGGGTGCCGCTGCGCTGATGGAAGCCGTGATCCAGCAGGTCGGGCTGCCGCTGGTCGTGAAGCCGGCGCGTGGCGGGTCTGCGCTGGGCGCGTCGATCGTGCGGTCGGCCGACGAGCTCCCGTCGGCGATGGTGAACTGCTACGCGTACGGGCCGGTCGCGTTGATCGAGCAGTACATCGACGGGACCGAGGTGGCCGTGACGGTTGTCGACGTCGGTGACGGGCCGCGGGCGTTGCCTGCCGTGGAGATCCGGCCGGACTCGGGCTTCTACGACTACGAGGCGCGTTACACGGCTGGCGCGACGCAGTTCGTCGTACCTGCTCGGCTGGAGCCGGAGGCCGCCGGCGCTTGCGCCGCAGCCGCCGTACAGGCACACCAGGCGTTGGGGCTGCGCGACCTGTCCAGGACTGACCTCGTGGTGGACGCGGCCGGCGTGCCGTGGTTCCTCGAGGTGAACGTAGCGCCGGGCATGACGGAGACGTCCCTCGTCCCACTGGCCGCCGAGGCAGCCGGGATCGAGCTCGGCGTCCTCTGCCGCGACCTGCTCGCCACCGCAGCAGCCCGCTGAGCCCCGGAACCACCCATGCCCGACCCCCAAGACCCGGCACCCGCCGTCCCCACGGACACGCCCGCTAGTGGGGGGTCTGGTCGGCCGCTGTGGCGGACTGTTCTGACGCCTCAGTGGTCCGGGCTCCTCGTGCTGGCCCTTGCGATCGCATCTGTCATGACGGTCATGGGCGTGTGGCAACTGAGCGTCTACCAATCGAAGACGGCCAACGCCACCGCCCAGCGCGCCGCCGCAGCTCCGGTCGAGCTGCAGTCGTTGTTCTCGATCGACGAGGGCCTACCGTCGAAGGCTGTCGGTCGGCGAGTGACCGTCGACGGCACCTGGGGCCCAGCCGCGGACCAGGTCCTGATCGCCGACCGCCTGCAGGACGGGCGGGCCGGACAGTGGGTCGTTTCACCGCTGAAGCTCTCCAGCACCGACGCTGTGATGATCGTCCGCGGATGGGTCGCTTCGCCTTCTGATCCGGCCGTCACGGCGCCCTCCGGCCCGGTGCGGTTGAGCGGGTCCGTGGTGGCGTCCGAGGCCGAGGACTCGTCGGACGACGCCGCCAAGGGACGAGTGCTGTCGTCGCTGCGGATCCCGACGATCGTGCACCTGGTGAACTACCGGGTGTACGACGCGTTCGTCGTACAGTCCGCCGTGGATTCAGGCGTCGTACCGTCACCCGCGCCGGCAATCGTCGCACCGCCCCCGCCACCCACGGACCACGCCGGTCTGCGCAACGTCGCCTACGCAGTCCAGTGGTGGATCTTCGCCGCCTTCACCCTGTGGATGTGGGCCCGCATGGTCCTGGACGCCCACCGCGAACCCGACCAAGGCCCATCAGCCGACCCCGGCACAGACGACCCCGGCACAGACGACCCGGCGGCAGGTGACTCGGGGACGGGTGACCGTGTCGGAGAGGCTGTGGAGTCAAGCGGTACCGTTTCAGCGTGACTTCCTCTGCCGACCCCGCCACCTCCGCCGGCGCGCAGCCGCTCACCCCGGCCGTCCGCGGCGCACTGACCCGCTACCGCGTGATCGCGTACGTGGTCGGCGTGATGCTGCTCCTGCTGCTGTTCGTAGCGATGCCGTTGAAGTACCTAGGCGACAACCCCGGCGCAATGAACGTGATCGGCCCCCTCCACGGCTTCCTGTACGTCGTGTACCTGCTCGGCACGTTCGACCTCTTCCGCCGAGTCCGCTGGTCCCTCCCCCGCCTCGTCCTGATGGCAGTCGCCGGCACGATCCCCTTCCTCTCGTTCTACGCCGAACGCAAAACCACCCACGAACTCCTCGGCCGCTAACCCCCACCGCACCGGGATCTCGCCCCGCATGCGTGCCTGAGTCGACCCGCTAGGCGCGCTACCTAGCGTGCGGTTGACGTGCGATTGGCGTGCCGTGACGTCTCCGCTGGACTCAACTCTCGACTCTCAGCTGTGCGGCCTCGCGGACAGCCAGCAGCGGGGTCAGCGCGCGTCGGATGGCTGACAGCGGCTCCGCGCCGGCAGGGTCGGTAGACGGCGGATCGCGCGCTCGGGCACGGATACTTCCCGGCGTTCAGCGGCTGCTGCGCCGGCAGGAGCGGGTCAGCGCGACGCGAACGGACGGCAGTGGCTCTGCGCCAGCGGGGATGGGCGCCGCCGGATCGCGGGTAGGGCACGGGGGCTGCCCGGGGCCGAGCCGCCCGCTGTGATGGCGAGGGTCGCGGTCACCGCCCCGAACCCAGGCGCCTCGGCTTGCCCGATCCGGCTTGTCCCCTGTATGGGTCCGCTCCGGTCACTGCCGGGCTGTTTCTCCACTGGCAGGTTGTATCCGGCCACCGGTCACATGACCCGCCATCCCTCCGCGCCAGCCACCAGCCGCCATCCGCAGCCATCCGCCGTCGGCCTGGGCGGGCTCCGCGCCGGTGCGCGACGAGAGTCCTAGGCGCAGGGTGGAAGCCCTGGCGTCTGGCGGCGATCCCGGAGGCGAGGCACAGGAAACCGGCACGAGGAATGGGAACCCGACGCGTGGGACAGGAACCGGACGCGTGGGACAGGAACCGGACGCGTGGGACAGGAACCGGACGCGTGGGACAGGAACCGGACGCGTGGGATGGGAGCCGGGGTCGAGGCACAGGAACCGGGCGCGCGGGCACGACGCCGATGATCGGCGCTGGAGACAGGAAGTGGTTGCTGGGGACCTGCTATTTCAGGTTCCTAGCAACCGTTTCCTGTCCCCACCCCCCAGCCAATGTCCTTTCGGAGCCACATCGCACCCCACCTACCGGTCGCAGTGGGGAGGCCGCCCCGACCGACTTGGCCACCTTTGCCGGCCGCGGTCGCTCACCCCGGTCGGCCCCGTCGAGGGGCTGTCAGCGACCGCCTCATCCGGGAATCCGCGCAATGTTTCACATGAAACATTGCCGCATGGGGCGACGTTGATTTGTCGACATATCTCTCTGGCGATCTATTGCAGTACTTCGCACTACGAACTAGCTCTGTGAGCGCGATCCTAAGCGCCCTCCTTGAACTTATATCCTTGTGATTCCCGACGCCACGGCCCCTGAGGGCCCCGCTCAGCAAGTCCGATCAGGCCCCACTGGGCCCTCAAATCAGCTACGCCGTACGGCGTAGTGGAGGCGGACGGCGCCGGCGGTGTCTGTCTGGGCCGAGAGCAACTGGAGTCGCGTCGGAGGCTCCCCGACTGCGAGTGGCGATCCGTCCATGATCGACGGCGTCCCGAGTCCTCCGACCAGGGCAGGTGCCAGGGTCACGTGCAGTTCGTCGATGAGGTCTGCCCGCAGCAGCGCACCGTTCAGGCCACCGCCCGCGGTCGACAGGATGCATCTGATGCCTAGTTCAGTGGCCATCGCGGACACCGCTCGGCTCAGCTCGACGCGCTCTTCGCCGACGACGAGGTAGCAGATGCGTTCGCGGCGGAGGTATCCGAGATAGTCGGCCGGCGTCGACCGCGCCACCAGGACCAGTGCGTCCCAGTTCTGATGCCTCTCCGTCCAGCGCACTCGTCCACGACTGTCGACGACGGTGAACCACATGTGCTCCGGCGACTGCTGTTCGATGACATCCGCCGGTAGGAAGTGGTTGTAGAGCCCATCCGCGTCACCGTCGTAGAAAGGCAGTTCATCGGGGATCTCGTCCTCGGCCACCAGGCTGCCGCTGCCCTCCAGGATGGCATTACAGCCATGCTGCCGCCTGACTACCTCAATGACGTCGATCGCGACCGAGTCCGGCGCCTCCGGCGTCATCGAACTCCACAGATCCGTGTTCGGCTGATGCATCAAGAGCGCATTCCGGGTGAGCGCGACCTTGCCGTCAACACTCGCCCCCACGCTGACCACCACGCGCGGTCGCTTCGGCACTGCGCCTCCCCTGGTTCGCTGGACGGTGGATGCCAGGTCTACCAGCGCACGCCGACAATTCGGCGGGCGTGCTGGGAACGGCACGATCCTGCCGAGGCCAAGCGCCCGGCGTCCGTCACGCTGGGCGGCCGGACCTACGAGCTGGGCAGCGACGGGCGCCTGCCTGCGGAGGTCATGATCTACCGCAGCCCCGCAGTGGGGGGATCCGGTGAGGTCAGGCGTCGGTGGGTTTGTTGGGGTCCATCAGACTGACGATGCGCTCCAGGTCGTCCACGGAGGCGAACTCGACGGTGATCTTGCCCTTGGTCTTTCCGAGGTCGACCTTGACGCGAGTCTCGAAGCGGTCGGAGAGGCGGTCGGCCAAGTCGATGAGGCGCGGTGCGACCGGCTTGTTCCGGCGGCGTGCCGGGGTGGGGTCCTCGGCGCTCATGTCGCCGAGCGCAACGATCTCCTCGACCGTCCGCACCGAGAGACCCTCGGCCACGATCCGCTGCGCGAGCCGCTCGATCGCGTCGCCACTCGGAAGACCGAGCAGCGCCCGCGCGTGGCCTGCCGACAGGACACCGGCCGCGACCCGGCGCTGAACGGAGGCCGGCAGCTTCAGCAGTCGCAGCGTGTTGGAGATCTGCGGCCGCGACCGCCCGATCCGCGTCGCGAGGACCTCCTGCGTGCACCCGAAGTCGTCGAGCATCTGCTGGTACGCCGCCGCTTCTTCCAGCGGGTTCAGCTGGCTCCGGTGCAGGTTCTCCAGGAGCGCGTCCCGCAGCATCGCGTCGTCCGACGTCTCCCGCACAATCGCCGGAATCGTCGTGAGGCCGGCCTGCTGCGTCGCGCGCCAGCGCCGCTCGCCCATGACGAGCTCGTACGTGTCGCCCTCGAGCCGACGTACGACGATCGGCTGCAGGAGGCCGATCTCCTTGACCGAGTGGACGAGTTCCTCCATCGCCTCCTCGTCGAAGACCGTCCGCGGCTGCTTCGGGTTCGGCGTGATCTTCTCGACGTCGATCTCCGCGAACGATGCCCCTGGCACCGCGGCCAACTCCGGCCCCTGCCGCTCCGTCGGCGTCGCCACCGGGGGTGCCCCCGGGATCGAGTTCGACTTGCTGCCGAGGGTCGTGGTGCCAGGCGCCGGCGAGCTGGGGATCAGCGCACCAAGTCCGCGTCCGAGTCGGGTGTTCATCGCGCTCCCTCGAGGTCGACATCCTGCTGAGCTACTGCTGGCCTACCACAACGCCTGCCGGACACCGTCACTCCCGTACCGGCCCCCGTGTCCCGTTTCACGTGAAACGGCACCATCTTCGTCAGGCGTTGTTCCGCATCGCGATCTCCCGGGACGCCTCCAGGTACGACAGTGCACCGGCCGAGGCCGGGTCGTACGCGAGCACGGTCTGCCCGTGGCTCGGAGCTTCCGAGATCCGCACCGAGCGCGGTACGGCGGTCCGCAGTACGGCGTCCTTGAAGTGGCCACGTACCTCGGCGGCGACCTCACCGGCCAGCTTCGTGCGGGCGTCGTACATGGTCAGCAGAATCGTGGAGACGTCGAGCCCGGGGTTCAGGTGCGACTTCACCATGTTGATGTGGCGGAGCAGTTGCGACAGGCCCTCCAGCGCGTAGTACTCGCTCTGGATCGGGACCAGCACCTCGCGCGCCGCGGTCAGCGCGTTCACCGTCAGCAGGCCGAGCGACGGCGGGCAGTCGATGAAGACGTAGTCGTACTTCTCGCCGGCAGCCTCGGTCTCGGCCAGGTAGGCCTCGAGCACGGTCTTCAGCCGGCTCTCCCGGGCCACCAGGCTGACGAGCTCGATCTCTGCGCCGGCCAGGTCGATCGTTGCCGGGATGACCTGGATCCCGGGGTGCTCCGCGCACGGCTGGATCAGCTTGCCGAGCGGCTCGCCTTCGATGACCGCCTCGTACACCCCCGGCGTACCTTCGGCATGGTCGATCCCCAGCGCCGTCGACGCGTTGCCCTGCGGGTCGAGGTCGATGACCAGGATCTTCGCGCCGTACAGAGCGAGGCCGGCTGCGACGTTCACCGTCGTCGTGGTCTTACCGACACCACCCTTCTGGTTGGCGACGACGAAGACTCGGGTCTGGGCGGGCAGCGGGAACTCGCGGCCCATCGTGCGTCCTTCATTCACCAGCAGGGTCCGTTCGGTCGCGGCGGCGATCGGAGTCTCTAGGAGTCGTCGCTGAAGCTCGTCCGACGTGGCCCGCGCGGCGATCTGTGCGGCAGTCATAGCGCCCATTCCAATAGGTGCGGGACTTGGCCCGAAGAGGATGTCTGTAGGGGTCGGGGCGGGTCTACCCCCAGCTCCGTCCACAGGCTTCTGTGGACGAATTCCCGTGTGCGAGGGCAGTTTCATGCGGTCGTCATCCCCAGCCGGTGGAGACTCCGAAAGGTCCGGCTCGACGTCCACCAGTGACGCCGAATCGGGCCCGGAACCATCATCCCGCATGTCCGGCGTTTCACGTGAAACGGACGCCGGATCGTCGGCCGCCGGACCGTCGAGACCGGCCGCCGCAGCGGCCCGGAGTCCCGAGGTGTCGATCGGCGGTGACAGGGGCGGCTGCTCGGCAGCCGGTGTCGAAGAGGTCTGTGCTGGGGCGGCGGGAGCGGGTTCTTGACTCACCACACGGACGGCGGAGTCCGGTTCGGTCGGCCAGCCGATGCCTTGTGACGACGTCGGCACGCCGGTGCTCTTCTCGGGCCATCCGAGGGCACGACTCACCAACCCGCTCACCTCCCGTGTCTTGCGTGCCGGGATCCCCCTGCAGCACGTCCGGCCACAATACTCACCACAGTCGTGGGGTTGGCCAGTTCCTCGCCGCCGAGTTGATGAATATGACAAAGCTCTGCGCCGAGCTTCATCAATTCGCGCTCTGAGGCGTCCAGTTCCTCCTCTGCAGACGCCCCTTTCATCGCCAGCATGAGTCCGCCCTCGACACACAGCGGCAGACACCACCTGGCCAACTTGCCCAACGGCGCGACCGCCCGAGAGGTCACCACGTCGTACGACGCCGGCGGCAGATCCTCGGCCCGCGCCCGGACGACGGTCGCGTTGTCGAGCTCGAGCAAGTCGACCGCCTCCTGGAGGAAGGTGGTACGTCGCAGCAGCGGCTCGACGAGATCCACCTGGAGGTCGGGCCGGACGATCGCGAGCACGATGCCCGGCAGGCCCGCACCGGTGCCGACGTCCGCGACCGATGACTCCTCCGGGATCAACCGCTCGATGACGGCACAGTTCAACAGGTGCCGATCCCAGAGCCGCGGTACCTCGCGCGGCCCGATCAGTCCTCGCAGCGTGCCCTCGGTCGCCAGCAACTCGGCGTACGCCGAAAGCGGCACCGCCGCCCGTGGAAACAGCTTGTCCACGAGCGGCGGTGTTTCACGTGAAACGTCGTTCACAGCATCACGGTCATGGCTGGACCACCACGCGGCGGCGGGGCTCCTCGCCCTCCGACTCCGACGTCAGGCCGGCGGCGGCCACGACGTCGTGCACGACCTTGCGCTCGAACGGCGTCATCGGGTCCAGCCGCACCGGGGTACCGGTTGCCTTCGCCTCCTCGACCGCCTTGCGGCCGACCTCTTCGAGCTCCGCCTTCCGGTTCGCTCGGTAGTTCGACACGTCGAGCATCAGCCGCGACCGCTCACCGGTCTCCCGGTACACGGCCAGCCGGGTCAGCTCCTGGAGCGCCTCCAGCACCTTGCCGTTCTCGCCGACCAGGTTGTTCAGCTCGGCGCCGACGATCGAGACCGCAGCCCGGTCGCCATCGATGTCCATGTCGATGTCGCCGTCGAGATCGGCGATGTCGAGCAACTCCTCGAGGTAGTCCGCCGCGATATCGCTCTCCGCCTCGAGCGCCTTCAGGCGGTCGTCGGCCGAGTTCGTACCGGCGGACTGCTCCGCCGTGTCGGTGTTCTGCATGCCGTCAGTCACGGCCACTCCTTCATAATGTCGGGATCCGCCTCACGGGGACCCGGGGCATTCACAGGCAAAAGGGGGACTCGGGGGGTACGCGGGTCAGCGCGAACCGCCGGAGCGCTTCTGCGCCGCCTTCTTCTGCGCAGCCGACTTCGCCGCGGGCTGGCGCTTCGCTCCCGTCCCCTTCTTGCCGGCCGGCTGCTTCTTGGCAGCACCGGCCTGAGTCTTCTTCGGCGTGTCCTGCGGCCGCGGAGTGTCCTCCGGAGCGGACGTCTGGCCGTTGTTCGAGGTGGTGGCGCCACCACCGGCGGGACCGGTGGTCCTGCGGTCGCTGCGCGACTGCCGCTTCGGCTGCTGTCGCTGCGCCGGACGACGGTCCGTCGTGTCGGTCTCGGTCGCCTCGCCGTCCGTGCCCGGAACGCCCTCGTCGGCCGAGCGGCCGTGCCGCAGGTTCTGCTCGCGCTTCCGGGCCTGCATGGCGTCGTACGCCGGAGTGCCCGGAGCGGGGTTGCGGCGGATCACGTAGAACTGCTGACCCATCGTCCACAGGTTGGAGACGAACCAGTAGATCAGCACACCGATCGGGAAGTTGAAGCCACCGATGAGGAAGAAGATCGGGAAGACGTACAGCATGATCTTCTGCATCTGCGCGGCCTGGCCGGTGAGGGCCTCCTTCGGCATGTTCTTGCGCATCAGCTGCAGCTGCGTCGTGAACATCGTGGCCGTCATCAAGATGATCAGCACGATCGCGACGACCTTGACGTTGGCGGCGCCGGGGCCGTTCGCCTTCAGGAAGGTCTGCGAGATCTCGGCCCCGAAGATCTTCGCGTGCTGCAGCGACTGGACGTGCGGGTCCATGATGCTGCTGTGCGTCTTACCCTTCGACGCGTAGTCGAGCACGCGGAACAGGGCCAGGAAGATCGGCGACTGCAGCAGCAGCGGCAGGCACGAGGAGAACGGGTTGGTCCCGGTCTCCTTGTACAGCTTCATCATTTCCTGACCGAGCTTCTCCCGGTCATGGCCGTACTTCTTCTGCAGCTCCTTCATCTTCGGCTGCAGCAGCTGCATGTTCCGGCTGGAGCGGATCTGCCGGACGAACAGCGGAATCAGCAGGGTCCGGATGACGATCGTCAGGCCGGCGATCGAGAGCGCCCAGGCCCAACCGCCGTTCGGGTCGAGCACCTGGCTGAGCAGCCAGTGCCACCCGACCAGCAGTGCCGATACGGCCCAGTACAGCGGCGTCATCACCGTGTTGAACAGGTCTACGATCCCGTCCCACACCGCGAGCCCGGGGATGGCCAGAAGAGTCACTCACACACCTCGCTGCACAGGCCCGGCGTCGGCTGACGGTCCGGGCTGGTTGGCGGAGAAAGACTCTCCGCGCTGGTCGACATCTCTGGGAGGAACGGGGTCGTAGCCTCCGGGGTTCCACGGGTGGCAGCGAAGGAGTCGTCTCCCCGCCAGCCAGCTACCGCGCACCGCACCGTGGCGTTCGACCGCTTCCAAGGCATACGCCGAACAACTCGGGTAGAACCTGCAGACCTGCCCGTACAGCGGACTGATCAACAGCCGGTACAACTTCAGGAAACCGATGATCCCGCTGCGCACGGGATTGACGCGCATCATGGCCGCAGCACCCGGCTCAGGGCGCCGTCGACATCGGCCGCGAGCTCGTCGTACGACGCCGCAGCGGACGACGGCAGTGCGCGAACGACGGTCAGGCTGCCGGCCGGGAGATCGGAGAGCCGCGTCGCCATGACAGCACGCAGACGGCGGTGGACCCGGTTCCGCAGAACCGCGTTGCCCACCGCCTTGTTCACAACGAATCCGACGCGCGCGGGGCCGGCTTCACCGGCCCGCGCCAGCACATGCAGAACCACCACGCGTCGCGCCGCGCGCCGTCCGGACCGGACGGCGCGACGGAAGTCGTCGGACCGGCGCAACCGGTTCGACGCGGGCAACACGAGGTGGTCACCGTCAAATGGGTCGCTCAGGCCGCGAGGCGCTGACGACCCTTGCCACGGCGGGCGGCGATGATCGCGCGGCCCGCACGGGTACGCATCCGAAGACGGAAGCCGTGCTTCTTGTGCCGACGACGGTTGTTCGGCTGGAACGTCCGCTTGCTCACTGGAATGACTCCGGTTACTCGAGAACACAAAATGTCGACAAATCCACTGATTGGATCTGTCCAAGGTGCCTGTCCTGCACACCGTCGGAGAACCAGAGAACGGTCCCGCAGGGAGCGCAGCACGAAACGGCCGGCTCAACACCGACCGATCCACGGTACGTGGCTCCTTGTGGACAGGTCAAACCAGGTATCCCCAGACTTTTCCACAGGCTTGTGGACAGGATAGTGGGCAACCGATCGGGCCAGTGTTCGTCACTGTCCGATCGGAACGACGACAGAGAGCGATTTCCAACCACGACTACGCTCCGGCGTCCACCCGACACGCCGCAGGTTGCCCCCAATTTGCTGTTCATAGCCTGTGGATGACGGCTTGTAGGTGCCTGCTCGGACTTGTTAGCGTCACTCCCTCACACCAGAGGTCCCACACCCCGCGATCGGTAACCAACCTGCTCCGGCGGTCGTTCACAACTGTGGACAACCGTGTGGACAGACTCCGCACGGTGGTCGGGTCGAACGGTCGCGCAGTCCGGGATCAACTCCGGATCGCGCCGGCCACCGCAGCGACGAAATTCGGGGAGCAACGCGTGGTCGAGGACCATTCCGCCAGTGCGGAATTCACACCGGTGGAATTCACGGCCGAGTACCGGGCGGAGTACGGCGCCGACGGCCGGCAGGATCTGCGGCCCGAGCCCGACGCCGACATCCGTCCCGAGCCCGACGCGAACTTCCGCACCGAGGTCCGGCCCGTGCCGGAGCCGCTGCCGCGCGCCGAGGCCGGACCGGCGACGCCACCGCAGCCGACACCACTGCAGCCGCCGGCACCGACGCCGGCTCCAACTCAAACGCCGACACCGCGGATGGACCCGGGCGACTATCTGAGCCCGTCGCTCCCGATCCCGATGCCCGAGCCGCCGGCCGCGGGGTACCGCCCTGCGCCGCCCACGGCTCCGTACGGCTACCGCTCCGAACTGGAGCGCGCGGCCACTGATCTTCCGTCCGGCCCCTCGCAGTCCGCGGCAGGTACGACGTACTTCGGTGCGGCGCCGGCCGTCAACCAGTACCCCGGTGCGAGCAACGCCTGGGGTACGGCGGATTGGGGTACTGGCGGCGGCAATGCACCAGGCGCGGTACCGATCGAGGGGGAGGCACGTGTGGACGACGCAGCCACCAACCAGTGGTCACCCGATAGCCGGCCAACGCAGGAGAGCGCGGCCGCGCACCCGACTACCGAACATCCTCCAGCCGAACTCCCACTGACCGAGCCCGCAACCCCAGAGCCGGCAACTGACCAGCTCTTCCCCGACGCGCAGCTCCCGGAGCAGCACACACAAGACCACCAGGTGCCGACACAGCAGGTGCCTGCTCAGCACGTGCCAGCCCAGCAAGCGCCCGCCGCGCAGACGTCTGACCAGCACACGCCTGACCAGCAGCCAGTTGAGCAGCAGCCGGGTGATCAGCCGCAGGCAGCCGAGCAGCAGCCGCGTGAGCAGCAGCCGGCTGAGCACAACGCACCCCAAGAGCACGTGACGCAGCAAGAGCACGTCTCCCAGCAGCACGCTCCGCAGGAGCACGTGTCCTCGCACGTCCCGCAGCAGCAGGTGCCGCAGCCGCCGGCTCAGCAGGCACCCCAGCAGCCGACTCCCCAGCAGCCCACTCAGCAACAGCCCACCCCGCAGCAGGCGGCGCCGCAGCACCCCGCGGCACAACAGCACGCGCCGCAGCAGCCCGCTCCCCAAACGCTTCCGCCAGCCGCGCCGACCTCTGTCCCTCAGGACTCAGCTCCTCAGCAGCCCACGTTCCAGCAGCCGGTCCAGCAGGCTTCACAGCACCCGCAGTACACCCAGCAACCGAGCCCGCAGCAGCCAGCTCCGCAACAGCAAGTCCCCCAGCCGCAGGCTCCGCAGCAACAAGCCCCGCAACAGCAGGCGCCCCAGCAGCAGGCCGCTCAGCAGCAGGTGCCGCAGCAAGGGCAGCCCCAGCAGGGCGTGCCGGCGGCGACGGATCTTGGGGAGGCTTGGGCACGGGTGCTTGCCGGTCTGCCGCCGAACCAGCGGGCCTGGCTGACCAACTCGCGTCCGGTGACGCTGCACGAGAGCACCGCGATCGTCGCCGTACCCGACGACTTCACCCGCGGTCAGCTCGAGACCCGGCTCCGTCCCGACCTGGAGCGAATCCTCACCGAGAGCTTCGGGCGCGACATCCGGATCGCCGTCACCGTCGACCCGTCGCTCGACCCGGAGCTCCGCGAACAGCAGGCGGCGCCGCAACCGCAGTACACCCAGCAGCCGGTGCAGCACCCGCAACAGCACTCCCAGCACGCACCACAACAGCAACCGATGCAGCAGCAGCCCATGCAGCCGCCGGTTCAGCAGCCACCCGCCGTACGTGAACCGCTCCGGACCGACGGCGCGTTCCAGCCGACGATCCAGTCCGCCCTGACGGACCCGGACAACCAGTTCAGCCAGCCGGCGCGGGCACCGCAGCAGTACCAGCAGCAGCCGCAGCAGTCCTCGTTCGGCCAGCCGCTCGGATCGGTCGCCCCACCGCCGAACGGCTCGACGCAGTCGGCCACCGAGGGACAGGGTGAAGCTCGGCTGAACCCGAAGTACACCTTCGAGACGTTCGTCATCGGTAGCTCGAACCGGTTCGCGCACGCCGCCGCGGTCGCTGTCGCCGAAGCGCCGGGCAAGGCGTACAACCCGCAGCTGATCTACGGCGACTCCGGTCTGGGCAAGACCCACCTGCTGCACGCGATCGGGCACTACGTCCGCAGTCTCTACACCGGCGCCCGCGTGCGGTACGTCTCCAGCGAAGAGTTCACCAACGACTTCATCAACGCGATCCGCGACGACAAGGCGTCCCAGTTCCAGCGCCGGTACCGCGACGTCGACGTACTGCTGATCGACGACATCCAGTTCCTGGAAGGCAAGATCCAGACCCAGGAAGAGTTCTTCCACACCTTCAACACGCTGCACAACGCGAACAAGCAGATCGTGATCAGCTCCGACCGCGCGCCGAAACGCCTGGAGGCGTTGGAGGACCGGCTGCGGAACCGGTTCGAGTGGGGCCTGATCACCGACATCCAGCCGCCCGACCTCGAGACCCGAATCGCGATCCTGCGGAAGAAGGCCGCGACCGAGCGGTTGACGGCGCCGCCGGAGGTGCTGGAGTTCATCGCGTCGAAGGTGCAGACCAACATCCGGGAGCTCGAGGGCGCCCTGATCCGGGTCACCGCGTTCGCCAGCCTGAACCGGCAACCGGTCGATCTGAGCCTCGCCGAGATCGTGCTGAAGGACCTGATCCCCGAAGGCAGCAAGCCCGAGGTGACCGCGAGCATGATCATGGGCCAGACCGCGTCGTACTTCGGTCTCTCGATCGACGACCTGTGCGGTTCGAGCCGCAGCCGGGTGCTCGTCACGGCCCGTCAGATCGCCATGTACCTGTGCCGCGAGCTGACCGATCTGTCGCTGCCGAAGATCGGTCAGCAGTTCGGCGGCCGCGACCACACGACGGTGATGCACGCCGAACGGAAGATCCGGCAACTGATGTCGGAGCGGCGCAGTGTCTTCAATCAGGTCACCGAACTGACCAACCGGATCAAGCACCAAGCCAAGCAGCAATAACCACACAGGCTGGGGATACAGCTGTGGAAAACTGTGGGTATGGCCGTGGAAAGGTCCGGTTGGGGTGTGGATTGGCTGTGGGGACAGATTTCGCCGTCCACGGCCGTCCCCAACACAAGCGAGCGTCGTCCACACGGCGTCCCCAGGGCAAAATGGTGTCTGACCTGGGAAGTCGGCGCTTTTCCACAGTATCCACCGGTGCGAAGAACACTATGGAATCTGTAGAGAGATCGAAGGCCACAAAACGATCGAGCGGCCCGATCTGGGGAAAACCCCGATCTCGCGCCGGCTTGCAGGACCTGTCAGGCTGTTCCCGTAACCCCGCGAGCAGCAGTTCGCGGGACAACCGGAACGACGCCGACGCGACCCGCCCGAAGCGCCACGTCAGGCCCGATGGGCGCACAGCACCTTTGTCCGTGGCAGGATTCGCCTGGCACACAGCCGAAACAGGAGGCACCCAGCGGTGAAGTTTCGCGTCGAGCGCGACGTACTGGCCGAGTCGGTGGCCTGGGCCGCGCGTAGTTTGCCCAGTCGTCCCAGCGTCCCGATCCTTGCCGGCCTTCTGGTCGAGGCCGAGGACGGGCAGATCACCCTGTCCGGCTTCGACTACGAGACCTCGGTCCGGGTGACAGTGCCCGCGCAGGTGGCCGACGCCGGCAAGTGCCTGATCTCCGGCCGGCTCGTCGCCGACATCTCCAAGAGTCTTCCGAACCAGCCCGTGGACTTCGCGGTGGACGGCGCGAAGGCACAGGTCACCTGTGGCAGTTCGCGCTTCACCCTCCAGACGCTTCCCACAGAGGAATATCCGGCCCTTCCGGAGCTTCCGGCGGCCAGCGGCACGGTGAAGGCCGATGTCTTCGCCCAGGCCGTCTCGCAGGTCGTGACCGCGGCCGGCCGCGAGGACACGCTGCCGGTGCTGACCGGTGTCCGGGTCGAGATCGAGGGCTCCACGATCTCCCTGCTGGCCACCGACCGCTACCGGTTGGCGATCCGCGAGCTGGAGTGGAACCCGCAGTCCCCCGATGCCTCGGCCGCCGCGCTGATTCCGGCCCGTGTGCTGTCCGAGACCGCGAAGGCGATGACCGGCTCGGACGTGATCGTCTCGCTGGCGGCGCCCGGCACCGGTGACGGCATCGTCGGCTTCGAGGGTGAGGTTGCCGGCGGCAGTCGCCGCGCGACCACCCGGCTGCTGGACGGCGAGTTCCCGAAGGTCCGTGGCATCATCCCGACCGACGCGGCGATCGCCACCCGGGTCCGGATCGACACCGCGACCCTCGTCGAGGCCGTCAAGCGCGTCGCACTCGTTGCTGAGCGCAATGCTCCGGTCCGGCTGACCTTCGAGGACGACACTGTCACGCTCGACGCCGGCAGCGGTGACGAGGCGCAGGCGTCCGAGTCGCTCGAGGCGCGGGTCGTCGGCGAGCCGGTGACCGTAGGCTTCAATCCGACGTACCTGCTCGACGGTCTCGGCGCGATCGGTACGCCGGTTGCGCACCTGGCCTTCACGCAGGCGACGAAGCCGGCCGAACTGACCGGTGTGGCGGACTTCGACGGCGAACCGAGAGCTGAGTTCCGCTACGTGTTGATGCCGGTCCGCCTGAACAGCTGAACACCAACAGAACAAGGGGATTCACGATGGAGCTCGGCCTTGTCGGTCTCGGCAAGATGGGCGGCAACATGCGCCAGCGGATCCGGAACGCGGGCCACACCGTGGTCGGGTTCGATCACAACCAGGACATCTCCGACTCCAAGGACCTGGCCGACATGGTCGGCAAGCTCACCGCGAGCGACCAGCCCAAGGTGGTCTGGATCATGGTCCCGGTGCAGGCGATCGACCCGGTCGTCACCGAGCTGGCCGAGTTGCTCTCCCCCGGCGACATCGTGATCGACGGCGGCAACAGCCGCTGGACCGACGACACCCGTCGTGCCGCCCAGCTCGCGGAGAAGGACATCCGCTTCGTCGACTGCGGCGTCTCCGGCGGTGTCTGGGGCCTGGAGAACGGCTACGCGCTGATGTGCGGCGGCGACAAGGACACGGTCGACACCGTGATGCCGATCTTCGAGGCGCTGAAGCCCGAGGGCGAGTTCGGTTTCGTGCACGCCGGCAAGGTCGGCGCCGGGCACTTCTCGAAGATGGTCCACAACGGCATCGAGTACGGGATCATGCAGGCGTACGCCGAGGGCTACGAGCTGCTCGAGGCGTCGGACATCGTCGACAACGTGCCGCAGGCGTTCCAGTCCTGGCGCGAGGGCACCGTGATCCGGTCCTGGCTGCTCGACCTGCTCGTGAACGCGCTCGACGACGACAACCACCTGGAGAAGATCAAGGGGTACGCCGACGACTCCGGTGAGGGCCGCTGGACCGTCGAGGCCGCGATCGACCTCGCCGTACCGACGCCGGCCATCGCCGCCGCGCTGTTCGCCCGGTTCGCGTCCCGGCAGGACGACTCGCCGGCGATGAAGGCGATCGCCGCGATGCGCAACCAGTTCGGTGGGCACGCGGTGAAGGGCGCCGAGGCAGCCGACCCGTCGTACGCGACACCGCCGATCAAGCACTGAGGTGTACGTCACCGCCCTGGGTCTGCTCGACTTCCGGTCCTACCAGCAGGCGGAGGTCCAGCTCACTCCGGGCGTGACGTCCTTCGTCGGGCCGAACGGCCACGGCAAGACCAACCTGGTCGAGGCGATCCACTACACCGCGACCCTCGGTTCACACCGGGTGGCGAACGACGCACCGCTGGTGCGGGCCGGCGCCACCCGCGCGATCGTCCGCACGGAGATCCGCAGCCAGTACGACCGCGACGTCGTGGTCGAGCTGGAAATCAATCCTGGGAAGGCAAATCGGGCTCGGGTCAACCGCTCGCCGGTGCCGCGGCCACGCGAAGTGCTCGGACTGCTCCGCACGGTGCTGTTCGCGCCGGAGGATCTCGCGCTGGTGAAGGGCGATCCGTCCGAGCGGCGGCGGTTCCTGGACGAGTTGCTGACGCTGCGAGCACCGCGGATGGCCGGCGTACGGCAGGACTACGACCGGGTGCTCAAGCAACGGAACTCGTTGCTCCGGAGCGCCTCGCAGGCCCGCCGGCAGAACCGCTCGAGTGCCGCCGAGAGCCAGTTGCGCACGCTCGAGGTCTGGGACTCGAACCTCGCGCGCGCCGGCTCCGAGCTGCTGGCGACCCGTCTGGAGTTGCTGGAGGCGCTGCGCCCGCTGGTGTCCAGCGCGTACGACGCTGTTGCCCGCGGCAAGGGTGACGCGCGGCTCGAGTACAAGTCGTCGGTGCTGCTCGAGCCCGGTGTGGTGTCGCGGGAGCAGCTCGAGGAGGTGCTGCTCGCGGCGGTGCGGGAGAAGCGGCAGGACGAGCTCGATCGTGGTGTGTCGCTGGTCGGTCCGCACCGCGACGACGTCGTACTCGGGCTCGGGGACTTGCCCGCGAAGGGGTATGCGAGTCACGGTGAGTCCTGGTCGTTCGCGCTCGCGCTGCGGCTGGCGTCGTACGACCTGCTGCGCGCGGACGGAGGTGAACCGGTGCTGATCCTCGACGATGTGTTCGCCGAGCTCGACACGCAGCGCCGGGACCGGCTGGCCGAGCTGGTCGCGCCGGCCGAGCAGGTCCTGGTGACCGCGGCGGTCGGCGCGGACGTGCCCGCTGAGCTGAGCGGGGCACGCTTCGAGGTGGGTGAGGGGGTGGTTCAGCGTGCCTGAACCCCCAGATTCCTCTGAGAGCGGCCCTGAGAGCGATGAAGCGATCGAGCCGGATCACGACAAGCAAGGGCTGGACCTGGCGAAGTCGCTGGCCGCCCGGCTGAAGCAGCAGGCGGCGAAGGGCGGCATCATGCCGGTCAAGCGCCGCCGGCGGCCGCGGTTCGGCGGCGCGCAGATCAGCAGCGCCCGCCCCGACGACCGCGACCCGCAACAGCTGACCAACACTCTCGGCCGGCTGATGCGCGACCAGGGCTGGGAGGTCGACGTCGCCGTCCACGGCGTGATGGCCCGCTGGCCGTCCATCGTCGGCCCGGAGATGGCCGAACACTGCAAGCCGGAGTCGTACGACGACACCGTGCTGACCGTCCGTACGTCGTCGACCGCGTGGAAGGTCCAGCTCGATCTGCTGGTCCCGCAACTACTCTTCCGGCTGAACGCCGAACTCGGCGAAGGAACCGTCTCCCAGGTGAAGGTCCTGGGCCCGAACACCTACACCTGGCGCAAGGGCCCCCGCACCGTCCGCGGCGGCCGCGGCCCCCGGGACACCTACGGATAACGGCCTGAGTTGCTGGGAGGACCCGGCCCTCCCCTAGGATCAGGCGCGATGCGTACGCTCGTTGACGGCTTTCGCGAGATGGTCCACCTGATCGGAGACACCTTCCGGCTCTGGTGGAAGAACCTCCTGCCCATGACCACCTGGTGGCTCGCCGGCTTTGTCGGGTTCACGGTCTGCGCGCAGGGCGCGATCTGGCTGGCGAAGCACCTGCACTCGAGTCTGGGCACCGGCCTGTTCGCGGTCGGCGTACTGCTGCAGATCACCGCGTCGGTCGGCATGATCCGGACCTGTGCGATGTCGCTCTACCGCTGGCGGGACGCGGCGAGCAACGAAGCCGAGGAGACATCCGACCCGACGCAGCGTGGCCTGCTCGAGTTGCTCGCAGTCACGTTGCTGCCACTGGTCGCGGTCTGGTCGGCGTGGGGCTTCTTCGACGAACAGGTCAGCCAGCTGAGCGCGACGTTCCTGGTACAGAACGGGATGCAGGCCGGCTCGTCGTTCTTCAAGCTCGGCAATCACAACTGGCACGGCTATCTGCCGGCGCTCGCCGTACTGCTGGTGCTGCGCCGGGTGTTCCAGGCCATCGACGACCGGTGGCCGAGCCGTCCGGTGAAGTTCGCCCAGGTCTGGGCCGAGGCCTTCTTCGTGCTGCTCACCTTCGTGATCACGCCGTTCGCGATCAGCCAGGGCAAGGAGTGGTTCAAGGACCGCAGCTTCTGGTACTGGTCACTGGACTGGTGGGACGGCCTCAAGGACTTCTTCGACAACATCCACATCCCGATCCCGGCCGGTATCGAGTTCCTCTGGGGCTTCTTCTGGGAGTCCCTCTGGCCGCTGTTCAAGCTGGGCGTCGCCGAGCCGCTGACGTGGCTGGCGATCACCACCGTGGTCTTCGGCCACCGAGTGCTGTCGAGTGGCGGTGTTCTCCGGGGAACGCGGCTGGAACGCCGACTCGGCGCGCACGCCGAGCAGCAGCAGGCGCCGCAACGCGGCCGGCTGGTCGGCCTGACCTACAAGGCCCCGGACCTGCTCCTGGCGGGCGTGCGGGAGAAGTTCTACCCTGCGATCAACGCGTTCCGCCTCCTGGTCCGGGTCGGACCGGTGTTCCTCGGCGTGGTCTGCCTCGTCTACACGTTCTGGCTGCTCGGTAACGACTGGGCGTTCGTGGTGTTCCAGCGGCTGCTCGGAATCCATGGGCAGCACTGGGGCCTGATGAACCATGAGATCGCCAACCTGATCCAGTCGCTGCTCTTCGAGCCGCTGCGGATCGCGCTCCTGGCCGCCGCCTTCGACCTGTGCATCTCGGTCGGCACCGAGCGTCGCGCCGAGGCGGCGGCGATCGCCGAGGCGAAGGCGCCGCCGGCGGTCAAGGAGCCGGCTCCCGCCAACGCCTGACCGCTGCCCGCGTCCCGTCAGGGAGTGATCAGCACCCGTCGGTGGATGTAGAAGTCCTCGACGGTCAGGCCGATCAGGTTCGGTACGTCGCTCTTCGGGACGACGTAGACCTTGGCGACCTTGCCCGGCTTGTCCATCGTGAACGGGTGGTCGTCGTCGCCGCAGAAGGTCGGCAGCGGATAACCCGTCGCCTGCGTGTCCTCCCAGATGTTGCCCTTGCTGTCGTGCAGCTTCGCCTCACAGCTGAATCCGCGGTCATCGAGCTGGAGACCCTTGCGCGGCGTCACCGTGAGCGTGGCCAGCACGTACGTCGACCCGGCCGGCGCGGCGAGATCGATCGCCTCGCCGTCCTCGTTCAGGATCGCGGTGTAGACCTTCAGCGAGTCAAGCTTCCACTCGATGGACTGGACCGTCACCGGGCCCTGGCTGACGACCTCGTCGATCCGGCCCTGTTTGTACAGGTCCTCGTCGTCGCTCAGATACGGGTGAACCACGGAGAACGTCCCCACGCCCAGCAGCGCGATCATCAAAGAGATCTGAACGACCAGCCGGCTCGCCCGGCTCGCAAGATTCACGACGCCACCCGGGTGACGTCGTCGTTGAGGACGTACTGGTCGACGGCGCCGTCGACCATCTGCTGGGCGATGGCCTCGGTCGGGACGCCCAGATCGACGCGGATCTCGGAGTTGTACACGTTGAAGAGCATCGACGGCTTGAGTCTCAGGGTGAGGCCCTTCAGGTCGGCCGGGTTGGCCTCGAACACGACAACGCCGGTGCTTGCGAAGCCGGCGTCGGGAAAGGCGATCCTGCTCTCGCTCGGGTCGCTCACCTTCTCGTACACGCTGCCGCCGTCGGTGATCAGCGTCGGGTTGAACGAATCGGGGTCCTTCACGCCGCGGACCGCATCCCATTCGACCGCCACGAAGACGCCGTTGGTCTCGAACGGCTTGTCGTCGTCACTCGCATCGGCGCTGACAATCGTCCGGGCGAACTTGATCCGGGTCACCTTCACCGTCGACCCGCTGCCCGCGTACTGGAGCGCCTCGCCGATGGTGCCGTGCACGACCTTCAGGTTCTGGTCCTCGCCGTACACGTGGTCGGGGCCGGCCAGCCGGGTCACCCCGCCGAGCAGGACGAACAGCAGGCCGACCAGGATGGTCGCGGGGCGGTAGAGCTTCATTCGTCCTTCCCGTCGTCGACAACAACGGTCGGCTTGAGCCGGACGACGGCGGTCGGGGTCTCGCCCTGCCAGTACGGTTTCTCGCTCAGTCCGAGTGAGCCGTTGTCGGCCTTGAAGTGCTCCCCCAGGACTCCGATCTCGACCATGTCCGCGGCGAAGTCCGGCGCGACCTTGAACTTGGTGCTGCACTCTTCCGGCGGCAGACCGTAGACCAACACCCAGTTCAGGCCGCCCTTGCAGTCACCGCCGTTGGAGTCGACCAGGTCCTCGCCCCCGCCCGGAACG
The DNA here is from genome assembly GCF_004331345.1 of Kribbella soli. Taxonomy (GTDB): domain Bacteria; phylum Actinomycetota; class Actinomycetes; order Propionibacteriales; family Kribbellaceae; genus Kribbella; species Kribbella soli. Next base: position 2,222,443 of record NZ_SJJZ01000001.1, read on the forward strand.
AACACGAGCAGGTCGTTGGAGACCGACTCACTCGTCTGCTCCTCGGAGTCGATGTTCTTCGCGGTGAAGTACACCTTCAGCGTGGTCTCGGCCTCGCTGTACTCGGTCTTCGGCTTCCGGACGATCTCCGCCTTGGTGAAGTTGTACTCGAACCGGCCGGCCGTCACCGTCGCCGGAGCTTCCAGGGTCGGGACCGTGCGGCCCTTCTTCTCTTTCCAGCCGCCGGTGGCCAGAATCACCAGGGCTGCCGCCACGATGAGGGCGATCAGCAGCAACCAGATCCGCCGGTGCCGGTGAATCACCCGGTCGGCGATCATCGCATCGATGACCTCGTCGAGACTTTCCACGGCTGCGATCCTAAGGGGCGGCGGGGTGCGCGCCGGGCACCCGTCGTTCCCTGGCCGCCTCGAACGGGCCTGAGCGGTCTGGACCGGTGGGTGCCGGAACGGTCAGTGGCGAAACAGCCGGAGGCCACTGAGTGCCCGTGAGCGCTTTCTGGCCCCCCACCCGCGAGAGGGGACATGGAGATGAGGGAGAAAAGACGCCCTGAGGTGAGTTTCGGGCGGCTGGTGGCCGGTTCTGCTTCGCTCGACAGGTAGAATGGACGGAGTAGAGCGAGCCGCACCTCTGCCATCACCGTGGAGGGCGGCTCAACTGTGCCGCGATGCCTCGCGAACGCGGGGTCCGAGGAGGACAACCACCGGTGACCGACGAGCCGATCGAGATCGACGCCAACCAGTCCGCCGACCCCATCGGCCCCAGTGATACCGCCGCACCCGATCTGGACGAGATTCCGTCGATGCTCGTCGAGCGGGAGTACGACGCGAGCGCGATCCAGGTCCTGGAGGGGCTGGACGCGGTCCGGAAGCGCCCGGGTATGTACATCGGGTCCACCGGTGAGCGCGGTCTGCACCACCTTGTCACCGAGGTGGTCGACAACGCGGTCGACGAGGCGATGGCCGGGTACGGCGACCGGATCGTCGTCACCCTGCTGCCCGACGGCGCGGTCAGAGTCGAGGACAACGGCCGCGGCATCCCGGTCGACATCGTCGAGTCCGAGGGCAAGCCGGCCGTCACCGTCGTACTGACGGTCCTGCACGCCGGCGGCAAGTTCGGCGGCGGTGGCTACAAGGTGTCCGGTGGTCTGCACGGCGTCGGTGTGTCCGTCGTGAACGCGCTGTCCACGCGGCTCAAGGTCGACGTGAAGCTGAAGGGCAAGCTGTACACGCAGTCCTTCACACACGGCGTCCCGGACGAGGACCTCGCCGAGATCGGTACGTCGGAGTCGAACGGTACGACCGTGACGTTCTGGGCGGACCCGGACGTCTTCGAGACCACGACGTACTCGTACGAGACGCTGGCGACCCGGTTCCGCGAGATGGCCTTCCTGAACAAGGGCCTGGAGATCGTGATCCGGGACGAGCGGCCGGACCACACCGAGGACGGTCACCCGGTCGAGCAGGCCTTCAAGGCCGAGAACGGCCTGGTCGACTACGTGAAGTACCTGACCGGCATCCGCGAGACCGTGCACCGCGACGTGATCTCGTTCGAGGCCGCGGCCAACGGCGAGAACAGCATGAGCCTCGAGGTCGCGCTGCAGTGGAGCGGCTCGTTCCAGGAGTCCGTGCACACCTTCGCGAACGCGATCAACACGCACGAGGGCGGCACCCACGAAGAGGGCTTCCGGGCCGCTCTCACCTCGCTGGTCAACTCGTTCGGCGAGGACCAGGGCATGATCAAGAAGAAGGAGGACAGGCTCACCGGTGACGACATCCGGGAGGGCCTGACCGCGATCATCTCGGTCAAGCTCGCCGAGCCACAGTTCGAGGGTCAGACCAAGACCAAGCTCGGCAACACCGAGGTGAAGGGCTTCGTCCAGCGGGTCGTGAACGACAAGCTGGGCGCCTGGTTCGAGCAGAACCCGGCCGAGGGCCGCGAGATCATCCGCAAGGCGACCGCGGCGGCGAGCGCCCGGATCGCGGCCCGCAAGGCCCGCGACCTGGCCCGCAACCGCAAGGGCCTGCTGGGTGGCGGCGGCCTGCCGGGCAAGCTGGCCGACTGCCAGTCGACCAACCCGGAGGAGTGCGAGGTCTACATCGTCGAGGGTGACTCGGCGGGCGGCTCCGCGAAGGGCGGCCGGGACCCGAAGTTCCAGGCCATCCTGCCGATCCGGGGCAAGATCCTGAACGTCGAGAAGGCCCGGATCGACAAGGTCCTGCAGAACAACGAGGTCCAGGCGATCATCTCCGCGCTCGGCACCGGGATCCACGAGGACTTCGACGAGGAGAAGCTGCGGTACCACAAGATCGTGATCATGGCCGACGCCGACGTCGACGGCCAGCACATCCGGACGCTGCTGCTGACCCTGCTGTTCCGCTTCATGCGCCCGCTGATCGAGCTCGGTCACGTGTACGCCGCACAGCCGCCGCTGTACAAGATCCGCTGGAGCAACCAGCCCGACGAACTCGCGTACACCGACCGCGAGCGCGACGGACTGCTCGAGGCCGGCTACGAGGCGGGCAAGAAGCTGCCCAAGGAGAACCCGATCCAGCGCTACAAGGGTCTGGGCGAGATGAACGCGAACGAGCTGTGGGACACCACGATGGACCCGGCCAACCGGGTGCTGCTGCAGATCACGCTGGACGACGCGATCCGCGCCGACGAGACGTTCCAGACGCTGATGGGCGACGACATCGAGGCGCGGCGCAGTTTCATCCAGCGCAACGCCAAGGACGTCCGGTTCCTCGACATCTGATCTCGCTGCTGCTCACCGACGTACTGATTTGAACGGGACTTTTTCATGACCGAGACCCCCACCTCGCCAGGCCACGACCGGGTCGAGCCGCTCGACCTGCAGACCGAGATGCAGCAGTCGTACCTCGACTACGCGATGGCGGTCATCGTCGGCCGCGCGCTGCCCGAGGTCCGTGACGGCCTCAAGCCGGTGCACCGCCGCATCCTTTACGCGATGTACGACGGTGGCTACCGGCCGGACCGCGGCTTCAACAAGTGCTCCCGTGTCGTCGGTGACGTCATGGGTCAGTACCACCCGCACGGCGACTCGGCGATCTACGACACCCTGGTCCGGCTGGCGCAGCCGTGGGTGATGCGGGCGCCGCTGATCCAGGGCCAGGGCAACTTCGGGTCACCAGGCAACGACCCGGCCGCCGCCATGCGGTACACCGAGTGCCGGATGGCGCCGCTGGCGATGGAGATGGTCCGCGACATCGACCAGGAGACGGTCGACTTCCGGCCCAACTACGACGGCAAGTCGCAGGAGCCGGTGATCCTGCCGGCCCGCTTCCCGAACCTGCTGGTGAACGGCTCGTCCGGCATCGCGGTCGGCATGGCGACGAACATCCCGCCGCACAACCTGCGGGAGGTCGCGGCCGCGGTCGACTGGGCGCTGGAGCACCCGGAGGCGACCCGCGAGGAGCTGCTCGACGCCTGCCTGCAGTACATCAAAGGCCCGGACTTCCCGAACGGCGCGCTGATCGTCGGCTACAAGGGCATCGACGACGCCTACCGCACCGGCCGTGGCTCGGTCACGATGCGCGCGGTCGTCGACATCGAGGAAGACGCCAAGGGCCGGACCAGCCTGGTCGTCACCGAGCTGCCCTACATGGTCAACCCGGACAACCTGGCGCTGAAGATCGCCGAACTGGTGAACACCGGCAAGATGAGCGGCATCGCCGACATCCGTGACGACAGCTCGTCGCGAACCGGTCAGCGACTCGTCATCGTGCTGAAGCGGGACGCTCAGCCGCGCGTCGTACTGAACAACCTCTACAAGCACACGCCGCTGCAGGACACCTTCGGCTGCAACATGCTCGCGCTCGTCGACGGCGTACCGCGCACGCTCAGCGTGGACCTGTTCATCAGCCACTGGATCGACCACCAGATCGAGGTCATCCAGCGGCGCACCCGGTTCCGGCTGCGCGAGGCGGAGAAGAACGCGCACATCTACCGCGGGTACGTGAAGGCGCTGGACGCCCTCGACGAGGTGATCGCGCTGATCCGGCGCAGCCCCGACGTCGACGAGGCGCGGACCGGCCTGATCCAGCTGCTCGAGATCGACGAGATCCAGGCGCAGGCCATCCTGGACATGCAGCTGCGCCGGCTGGCGGCCCTGGAGCGGCAGAAGATCATCGAGCGGTTGCAGGAGCTCGAGGCGATCATCGCGGACCTCGAGGACATCCTGGCCAGCCCGGAGCGGCAGCGGTCGATCGTCAAGGACGAGCTCACCGAGATCGTCGACAAGTACGGCAACGAGCGTCGTACCGAGATCATCGCGGCCGACGGTGACCTCTCGGTGCAGGACCTGGTGCCGGACGAGGACGTCGTCGTCACGATCTCCCGTGGCGGCTACGCGAAGCGGACCAAGACCGACCTGTACCGGACCCAGAACCGTGGCGGCAAGGGCGTCCGCGGCGCCGCACTGCGGGCCGAGGACGAGATCAACCACTTCTTCGCCACCACGAACCACCACTGGATGCTGTTCTTCACCACCAAGGGCCGGGTCTACCGGGCCAAGGTCTGGCAGCTGCCGGAGTCGGCTCGTGACGCCAAGGGCTCGCATGTCGCCGGTCTGCTCTCGTTCCAGCCGGACGAGGAGATCGCCCAGGTGCTGACGCTGCGCGACTACGAGCAGTCCGACTACCTGGTGCTCGCGACCAAGAAGGGCCTGGTCAAGAAGACGGCCCTGCGCGACTACGACTCGGCGCGGCAGAGCGGCATCATCGCGGTCAACTTCCGCGAGGAGGACGACGAGCTGATCGGCGCCGACCTGGCCACCGCCGAGGACGACCTGCTGCTGGTGTCCCGGAAGGGCCAGTCGATCCGCTTCACCGCGAACGACGAGCAGCTGCGGCCGATGGGCCGGGCCACCTCCGGCGTCACCGGGATGAAGTTCCGGTCCGGCGACGAGGTGCTGTCGATGTCGGTGATCCGGGCAGGTGCGGACGAGGACACGCAGTTCGTTTTCACGGTCACCGATGCCGGGTACGCGAAGCGGTCGAAGGTCGCGGAGTACCGGCAGCAGGGCCGTGGCGGTCTCGGCATCAAGGCGGTCAAGCTGAACGACGAGCGCGGCTCGCTGGTCGGCGCGATCATCGTCGTCGACGAGGACCAGGTGCTGGCGATCAAGGCCAGCGGCCAGGTCGTCCGCAGCCGGGTTGACAGCGTCCCGGTCAAGGGCCGCGACACGATGGGCGTCCGGTTCGCCGGCGTTGGCGAGTCCGACGCGGTCGTCGCGATCGCCCGGAACACCGATCTGACCATCGTCGGGGAGGAATCGGAGGCGGCTGAGGAGGGTACTGTCGCTGAAGGTGCCCAGAATGTGGACGGAGCGACAACCGAATCCACCTCTGAGAGCGTCCAGAATGATGAAGAGCGTTCGACGGACGTGGACGGCGCGGCTACCGTCGAAGACGACGAAGCCGGCCAGGAGGGTGACTGATGACCAACCGCGCGAGGCCGACATGGCCTGAAGGTGCGGCCGACAGCTCCAACTCCCAGCGCGCTGCGCAGGGTGGGAAGCCGTCAGCTGCCCCGGCCAACCCGGCTTCCAACGGTCGTTCCAACGGCGTTCCCGGCGCCAACGGCCAGCAGCGGACCGGTACGCCGAACGGCCAGCGGCCGTCCGAGTACCGCCCGCAGGCACGCCCGGGCACTCCCGGTGTCACACCGGTGCGTCCGCAGCAGCCGGCCCCGAGTACTCCGGGCCGCCCGGAGCCGTGGTCGCCACCGTCGACCAGCACGCCGGCCGCCGGCACCCCGTCGTACGGCGGGACCGAGGCGAAGACCGAGTCGTTCGGCGACCGGATGAGCTCGGCGCGTCAGGCCGTCCTGGACAAGGCCGCCGCGGTGAAGGCCGACAAGTCGGACCGGGCCGACGCCAAGCAGGAGCGGCTCGCCGAGAAGGACGCCAAGACGTCGAGCCGGCCGCAGACGCGGAAGGCGCGGCTGCGGATGTCCCGGATCGACCCGTGGTCGGTGATGAAGACGGCGTTCCTGCTGGCGATCGCGTTCGGGATCGTGACCTGGGTCGCGGTCTTCATCGTCTGGTCCGCGATCGGCGCGGCCGGGGTGTTCGACAACATCAACTCCACGGTCCAGGAAGTCCTCGGTACGCCGGCGGGTGAGCCGTTCCGGGTCGAGAACTACGTCAACACCGGCAAGGTGATGGGCTTCACCACCCTGCTGGCGTGCGCTGACGTGCTGATCATCACGGCACTCGCGACCCTCGGATCGTTCCTCTACAACATCGCCGCCACGCTCCTCGGCGGCCTCGAAGTCACGCTGGCGTCGGAGGACTGACCCGGCACCTCCCGTTCCGGCCGGACCTGCTCCAGGCCCGGCCGGAACCGGTTTGGGAGTAGAGCACTTGGTGCGGTAATCTCTCCCGGGTTCGACACCGCAGTACGCGGGCCTATAGCTCAGACGGTTAGAGCGCTGCCCTGATAAGGCAGAGGTCACTGGTTCAAGTCCAGTTAGGCCCACCCTCACGTTGTTTTCGAAGCCACATCCGAGGAGTCTCCAGTGCTGAGAAAGATCCTGCTGGTGCTGCTGGCCGGCGTCGGTGGATACTTCGTGTACAAGAAGACCCAGCAGTCCCGCGCCGAGAAGGACCTCTGGGCCGAGGTAGCCGACCCGGTAACCCCGGGCCACTGACCACCCCACGGGGGCGTAGCTCAACTGGCAGAGCACTGCCTTTGCAAGGCAGGGGTTAGGGGTTCAAGTCCCCTCGTCTCCACCAACAGCCGGTTGCTCCTGAGCAACCGGCTTTCGTTTGTACGGCGGTCCGCCCGCCGCAGTGCGCAAAGGAATCGCGCTCAGCGCCTCGTCTCGTATCTGGTCATGACCACGCCGCCGGGAAACGTCCGCGTCTCCACCAGGTTCAGGTTCACCCAACTGTCCAGCGCGGTGAAGAACGGTGCGCCGCCGCCCACCAGCACCGGATGGGTGACGATCTCGTACTCGTCGACCAGCCCGGCCCGCATGGCCGCCCCAGCGAGCGTGGCGCCACCGACCCTCATCGGCTCGCCGTCGTCGGCCTTGAGTCGGCTGATCTCCGCTACAGCGTCGCCGGTGACCAGGCGGGTGTTCCAGTCGACCTTGTCGATCGTCGAGGAGAACACCACCTTCGGCGTGTCCCGCCAGTTCCGCGCGAACTCGATCTGCGCCGCGGTGGCGTCGGGCTGCTGGTCGCCGGTCGGCCAGTGGGAACTCATCGTCTCCCACAGCCTGCGCCCGTACATCAACAGCCCGATCGCCAACTCCTGGTCGAGCCACCACTGAAACAGCTCGTCGCTCGGCACGCCCCAGCTGATGTCGTCGCCCGGCGCGGCGACGTAGCCGTCCAGAGTCAGGTTCATGCCGTAGATCAGTTTCCGCATGGCGCCATGCCTTTCTGTCAGTCCGGCGGCCTTTCTCCGGCCGTCACCCCTACTACGAACGCCTCACTCCGGATCCGACAGGTCATTCGCAGTCGCGGATGTCACCGACAGTTGCAGCAGAACGGCCATGGGACGCATTGTCAGCGACGACCGGCCGTTCGGGTAGGTGCGGCGGTCTGCCGGAAGAGGCTGCGAGGCTGCCCGGTGAGTGCACGGTTGAAAGGCCGGCGGCTTCGGGCGGACCCAGGTACGGCGAGGGTTCTTCGCGACGGTTGCCGCATTCTGCACGACCCGGAGAATCTCTTCGGTGGCGCCCTCCGCGAATTGCTGGCTTAGGTGTGGGTGTTCCACTCGTAGTAGTCGGGTTCTGGGTCGGCTGGGAAGCGGACGGCGTTGATTGTTGTCATGCCGTTGAGCCAGGCTTTTGAGATTCTGTGGCCGCCGTCCATCAGGCCGCCGTCTGCGGACAGGATCACTGGGTAGCTGAGGTCGGCTTTCTGGATGCGGTCGGCGTGGCGAGCGACCATTCGGCAGGTGACCGGCGCGCCTCCGAACCAGCAATCCTCGTCGAATTCGCGGATTGCGTCGATCGGTACCGGTTCGACGGGAAGACCTTCGGACAACTTCCAGAGGCGTTCGGTCAGGTAGAAAGACCGGCCACCGGGCACAGCGCGTGAGTGCTTTTCAGGCATCGGGTGATTATCAACCCGTTGCTCCTCGGGCAGCATGCCCTTTACGCGTTCCGGACCCCCGGGATCGCCGTCAGTGGCGGAGCTGACCCATCCAGCGTCTTGCTTGGACCGGGCGGGTGAAGTGGATGACGTCAGCGTCTGCCAAGTCGGGGCGGGCGATCAGCGCGTGGCCCTCCTGATGGCGGGCTTGGCGGGATGCCCACGCCCATCTGAGGGGATGCTTGCCATCACGCCAAACGCTCAGCCCGCTGGGCCGGTGTGCTCCGTCAGGACGGCGAAACAACTCAATGCGGAGCGTTCGCCGCAGCACCCGCCACAACACCAGCAGTTTCGGGTAATCGAGAAAGATCACGGTGTCGGCTGCCCCGTAGATGAGATCGTCTTCGTAGTACGGCGCGCCGTCCAGGATCCAGAGCGGCTGACGGGCCAGCTCGCCGAGGGCTTCTCGATAGTCGCGCGAACCGGGCACGCCGAGTGCGTCCCGCTCAGTCAGAGGCAACCCAACGCGAGTGGCCAACTCCCTGGACAGGGTCGTTTTGCCACTGCCAGCACAACCAAAGACCACTACCCGCTCCACGCCCACCAGGATGGCACCGGAAGGCTCAAGTCCCCCCGTCTCGGCGGTGCGGCGCTGATGGCGTTGGAGCGCGCCGGCGTACCGCTCACTTCCCAACTCGTCGGGCGATTGCAGAACGTATCCACAGGCTTGCCCACAGCGGTGAACAAGTCAGTCCAGTGCGGCGGCCTTGCGCAGGAGGACTGAGCGTTCGGGTTGGTTCGTGCACAGGCGGGCGGCCAGCTCCAGTTCGGCGCGGGCCTCGGATTGTCGGCCGAGGCGGGTCAGGAGTTCACCACGCACGGTCGGGACCAGGTGTGAACCGGGGAGTCGGTCCAGGGCGATCAGCTCGTCGACGATGGCCAGGGCTTGGGCCGGGCCTGAGGCCATTGCTACAGCGACGGCTCGGTTGAGCTCGACCACCGGCGATGGCGCGACCCGGCCGAGCGCTTCGTAGAGCACCACGATCCGGTCCCAGTCGGTCTCCTCGACCGAGGGTGCCGACGCGTGGGCGGCGGCGATCGCGGCCTGCAGGCCGTAGGGGCCGAGGCCGCGGGTCGACGCCTTGACCAGCGCGGCCAGCCCACGGCGAATCGCCGACAAGTCCCACCGCCGCCGGTCCTGGTCCTCCAGCAGGACCGGCGAGCCGTCCTGGCTGGTCCGCGCCGGGAAGCGCGCGGCCGTCAGCTCGAACAACGCCAGCAGGCCGTGCACCTCCGGCTCGTCCGGCTGCAGCGCGGCCAGTGTGCGGGCCAGCCGGATCGCCTCGTACGCGACGTCGGGGCGGACCAACCGCTCGCCGGTCGTGGCCGTCGAACCCTCGGTGAAGATCACGTAGAGGACGCTGAGCACGCCGCCCAGTCGCTCCCGGCGCTCGTCGGCCGCCGGCAGTTCGAACGGCACCCCGGCCGCGGCGATCGTCTTCTTGCCCCGGGTGATGCGGGCCTGCACGGTCGGCACGGGTACGAGGAACGCGCGGGCGATCTCCTCGCTGGACAGGCCGCCGACCACGCGCAGAGTCAGCGCCACCCTGGACTCGCGGGAGAGCACCGGGTGGCAGCTGATGAACATCAGCGCCAGGACGTCGTCGTCGATCCTGTCCGGGTCGATCTCGTCGTCGACCACCGGGATGTTCGCCAGCAGCGCGTACCGATCCTTCAGTGCGGTACGGCGACGGATCGCGTCGATCGCCCGCCGCCGGGCCGTGGCCATCAGCCAGCCGGCCGGACTGGCCGGAGCGGCAACCGGCCACGACACCAGTGCCTCGGCCACCGCCTCCTGGGCCGCATCCTCGGCCAACCCGAAATCGCCGGTGAACCGGGTCAGCGCGGCGACGATCCGCGCCGACTCGATCCGCCAGACGGCCTCGACACCGGCCGCATCCATCAGCTCTGGCCGTTGCTCTCGCGGTAGGCGTCTTCCTTGACGAACTTCGCGCTGTCCTGCGGAACCTCGTCCTCGCCGGGCACCCGCCGGACCTCGATCTTGGACCCGGGGACCGCCGGGACCCGCTTGGCCCACTCGACCGCCTCCTGCTTCGAGGCGACATCGAGCAGGAAGTAGCCCCCGAACAGTTCCTTGGTCTCGCCGTACGGCCCGTCCGTGACGATCGGCGCCTCGCCGGTGAAGTGCACCACGACGCCCTGCGCCGGGTCGTCCAGCCCCTCGGCCGCGACGTACACCCCGGCCTTGTCCAGCTCCTCGATGAACTGGCGGGTCGTGGTCATCATCTCGTCGATGTTGGCCATCATGGCCGCGTTCGTCTCGTCGGTGCCCCGCATGATCAGCATGTACTGCGCCATTGTGTTCTCCTCGTCCGACGGGGCCGTCTCTCGACCCTCGCACCCCCAGGTCGAACGAGCGGCCGGCAGATCGACACGACCCCGAAGAAACTTCTCGCCGCGTCTCCAAGCATGCCGCACAAGATTGGTTGTGGGATGGTGTCGGATCAGGGCGTCGGCGTTCGTGGAGTTGGTGTGGCGGCCGTTCGGGTTGCTGCGCTGAGAGGAGACGACAGTGGCTGAGTATGTGATCGCGTTCAACGACGAGTGGGTGCCGGATCAGACGGCGGAGGACCTGCGGACGAAGAGTGCCGGTGGGATGGCGGTGATCGCGGAGATGCAGGAGGCCGGGGTCTTCGTCTTCAGCAACGGCGGGATCGATGCCTCCACCGCGATCTGCAGCGTCGAGGCGAAGGACGGGGAGCCGATCTTCAGCGACGGGCCGTACGTCGAAACCAAGGAGCACCTCGGTGGTTTCTGCGTCGTCGACGTACCGGACGACGAGACGGCGCGCTACTGGGCCGGCCGCCTGGCCGTCGTACTCAACTGGCCGCAGGAGATCCACCGCTTCCCCGGCCGCGAACGCCACAACCGCCCCACCGAAACGGCCTGAACCCCGCGAGTGGGCGAGCCATCCCGCTCGCCCACCCCGCGCGGCCGTCAGACAAACTCGCTGGTCAGATGGCTAGGCCGTAGGTAGGGTCGCCGGAATGTCGACCTGGAGTGTGCCTGAGCGGGTTGAGCCGCCGAACAATCCGGTCGACGAGCGGGCCGCGCTCGAAGATCGTCTCGAGTTCCAGCGCACGACGTTGCTGCTGAAGTGCGGCGGGCTGACGCCGGAACAACTCGTGCTGCGGTCGGTGCCGCCGTCCGCGATGTCGCTGCTCGGCCTGGTTCGGCATCTGTCCGGAGTCGAGGCCTGGTTCCATGAGTACGACGGCCAACCGGATCACCTGTACTTCTGGGACTACGTGCCCGGGGCAGCGAAGGGATTCGATGCCGACCCCTCGCGTGCCGCCGACGACCTGGCCAGCTATCAAGCGAGTGTCGCCCGGTCGCGTGCCGCCGTCGCAGGTCTCGGTCTCGACGCGATCAGCCCGGGTGAGGACTACACGCTGCGGTGGATCTACCTGCACCTGATCGAGGAGTACGCGCGCCACAACGGCCACGCGGACCTTCTCCGCGAGCGGATCGACGGCGCGACGGGCGAATAGCTGTCAGTTGGAGAAGGCCCAGGACGCCATCAGCGGGAACTCGGCCTGCCAGAAGGGGTCGCCGTGGTCTCCCTCGCGTTCGGTGATGACCACGTCTGCGTCGGCGTCGCGGAGGGCGTCGGCCCAGCGGGCGGCGTTCTCCATGAACCAAGGTTCCAGCGTGCCGGCCACCAGATAGACGCGTGGGAGTGGGCTCGGCATGACCTCCGGCGGACGGTACCCGCCGCCAGGTGAGGCGGCGAAGATCGAGCCGTAGATGTCAGGGTGGCGAACGCCCATGGCCAGGGCGAGTTCCGCGCTCGCCGATACGCCACACACCGCGGTCCGTTCGGCCGGCAACGCGACGCCGAAGCGGGATCGCACCCAGACGCGGACGTCCTCGACGAAGAACTTCTCGTGCGCCGCGAACCGTTCCTCGTTGAACGACGGTGAGTACTCCTCGATGCGCACCATCTCGTCCGCGTCGTCCGTACGGTACGCACCGACCACCATCGTCGGCGGTACGTCGGCCTGCTCGAGATCCCCGCCCCACTGCGTGATCAGTTGGCCGTCACCCGCGAACACGATGGCCTCGGGTGGATCCGCTGGTACGTAGACGGCCACCTGCCGTCCGCCGTCGTACTCGAAGGTCTCGGTGACGAGTTCTCCCATGGATCTCACCATTCCGGTGGGCAAAGCGTCGCGAGGGCTGCGTCGATCGGGTACAGATCGATCAGCGGCTCGCCTGGGTTCCACCAGACAGCCTCTGACATCTCGTCGTTCGGCGCGAACGGCCGGGGCGTGTCGACGTACCCGCGATAGATGGCCAGGAACTCCAGCCGGTCGTCGGGCGCGACCCGGATCTTCGCCACCCCGGCGAAGTCGAGCGAGTCCGCCCGCTGGCCACTCTCTTCGTCGAGTTCCCGTACGGCGGCCTCACGAGCCGACTCACCCGGATCGATCATGCCGCCGGGCAGCTCCCAGGCCCGATGGAACCGGTTGAAGACCATCAAGCACTTGTGGCCCGACCAGAGCACAACCAGTGAGGCGGTCAGCGGCACGGAGGGGTCCAGGCTGCTGAGGTCCGCTTCGTGGAGGCGGTCGAAGGTGAGGAGTGCTGAGCCGTCGGTGTTCTGGACCGGGAGGTCGTACATGGGGCACGAGTGTTGCAAGACTGGTGGGTGTGAGTGAAATGGATTTCAGTGGTTATCAGCAGGCGGCGGCGCGGACCGGGGGGCTGGTCGCGACCGATCATCCGATCGTGTACCCGACCTTGGGGCTGGTGAACGAGGCGGGCGAGGTCGCGGGCAAGGTGAAGAAGATCTTCCGGGATCGGCAGGGCGTGATCACCGACGCGGACCGGCAAGCGTTGACGCTCGAGCTGGGTGATGTGCTCTGGTACCTGTCCGAGCTGTGCACCAGGCTCGAGATCCGGCTCGAGGACGTTGCCGAGCACAACATCGCCAAGCTCGCCGACCGGGCGTCGCGCGGTGTCCTCGGAGGCGACGGCGACCTGCGCTGAGTTCAGGTCCGGAGTCTATTCGCCGGTCCTGCCGTCGAGGCATTCACGGAGCAGGTCCGCGTGACCGACATGGCGGGCGTACTCCTCGATCACGTGGGTGAGGACGAACCGGAGGTCGGAGTCGCCGAACTCCGGGTTGGGCTCGATGCGCGCGACATCTTCGGTGCCCTTGGCAAACAACTCCCGCGAGTCCTGACACGCTGCGAGGTAGTCCGCGTAGACGTCCTTCGCCGGCGTCGGGTCCGACTCGTCGAACCACTCGTCGCCGTCGTCGGTGACCCGCATCCGGTACTGGAAGAACCGCGGCGTCGTACCCGCGAGCTTGTGCTGAAGCCAGTACCGCTCGACGCCCTGCAGGTGGCGCATCAGGCTGAGCAGACTCAACTGGGACGCCGGCACCGCCCGCTGCCGCAACTGCGCGTCCGAGAGGCCCTCGCATTTCCACAGAAACGTCGCGCGGTGGTAGTCGAGGTTCGACGCGATGACGTCCTGCCAGGAGCCGGCGAGCACGCGCGCGGGCCGGACGATCTTCTCGATCACGATGTCGTTCATAACCGTACGTCGTCCGAGCCGCCCGCAGATCGACAAAACTAGTGCTCGATCAGGCCGCCTGCTTCGACGGGTGGGACGTGGCCGGTGGGTGGGTTGGACTGGGCCAGGGCGATGCCGATGTCGACCAGGGCGGCGCGGTGGAGCGCCGGGATGTCGGCGATCGGGGTCCAGACGGATTCGGCGGTCTCGCCGTTGGGTTCGGGGCGGGTGGTGCCGGCGGTGATCCGGACCGCGTAGAAGATGCCGATGTTCTGATGGTCGTCGGCCCCGGGACGACGGCGTACGGCGGCCGGAATGATGCGCGAGTCGACGCCCAGCAGCCGCTCGACGACCGACTCGTACCCGGTCTCCTCGGCCACTTCCCGCGTCACGGTGTCGAACGGATCCTCACAAGGCTCGACACCTCCACCCGGCAGAGTCCACCAACTCCCGTCGCCGTCCGGCGAGACGTACCGCGCCAGCAGCACCCGCCCGTCCTCAACACACACCGCGTACGCCGCCACCCGTCGACTCATCCCGCGACCCTAACCCGGCCGGATACCAGCGGTCAGGTGAGAAAACCTCACCCTGTGGACGCATCCGGCCAGGGGTTGGCCGGATCTGCGTACGGCGTCCGGAGGTGGTTGGCCGCTGTTAGGTTTCGACCCGGCGTGGTCAATAGATCACGCTGAGCAACCATCATTTCGGGAGAATTCGATGAAGAAACTTGCGGCACTGCTGGCCGGTCTGGTCGCGGCCGCCGGCGGCGTGTACGTCGTGGCAGCACCGGCGGCGAACGCGGACGACTGTGGAGGCACCTACACGATCGTGGTCGGCGGTACCGGCGACAACGACTCCAACGCGCCGTACTGGCAGGGGAACATCAGCCAGCGCGTCGGGTATCCGGCCCAGCCGATCGGCTACAACGCCCGGCAGGGTGTCAACGAGCTGAATCGGCTGATCCGGGATCACCGGAACGCGTGCCCGGGCCAGCACGTCAAGGCGGTCGGGTTCTCGCTCGGCGCCGCGGTGGTGCACACCTGGGTCACCGAGAACTGGCAGACCTTCGACAACGTCAACGCGGTGCTGATCGCCGATCCGAAGCGGGCCGCAGGTCCCGGCTCGGCCGGTGCCGCGGCACACCCGCTGGTGGCCCCGGTCGTCGGTGCGCCGCTGTCCGGCGCCGACAACTTCTTCGGCAACGTGCCGGTGCTGACGCTCTGCACCGACGACATCATCTGCGACGCCAACGCGTCCTCGGGTCTGCCCGGGTACCTGTGGGAAGGCAAGCACGGCAACTACAACTTCAACGTCGACGTCTACACCGACGACGCCCGCGGCCAGTGGTTCAACGGCGTCTACATCCCCTGACGTCCAGATCCCCTGACAGGGACCAGCGGGCTGCGGACATCCGGATGTCCGCAGCCCGCGTCGCCGAGGAATAGGTTCGGTACGGCGGGAGGTTGGGGCGGGTATGACAGTTGAGATCGGGGTCATTCTGCCGACGTCGTCGCCGGATCCGGCGCAGGCGATTCTCGGGGATGTGCGGGAGAGTGCGCGGTACGCCGAGGAGATCGGGCTGGACTCGGTGTGGTCGACGGATCACCTGATCGCGAGTGCGCCGATGCTGGACAGTTCCGTCGTACTGGCGACCGCGGCCGCGGTGACCGAGCGGATCACCGTCGGGTACAACGTGATGCTGCTGGCGTTGCGGCCGGTTGCGTGGGCGGCGAAGCAGATCAGCACGTTGCAGCAGCTGTCGAACAACCGTCTCGTGCTCGGTGTCGGGACCGGCAATCCTGCTCACGGTGACGTCGGCTGGCGGGCGGCCGGTGTCGAGTTCGCGGACCGCGGCCGGCTGACCGACGAGGCCCTCGCCGTACTCCCGGACCTGATCGCGGGCAAGCCCACGACACTCGCGCCGGACCTCGACGTGACGATCGCGCCCGGGTCGCCGGTGCCGCCGATCTTCGTGGCCGGGAACGGCGTACGGGCGTATCGGCGAGCGGCGGCGTACGCCGATGGATGGGCGACGATCGCGGCGTCGCCGGCCGAGGTGCGGACCAGCCTGGAGCGGATCAATGAACTTGCCGACGGCAAGCAGTTGAAGGCGACCGTGGTCGCGCCCCAGCTCGACGGCGATCCGCTCGAGCAACTCGCCGCGTACGAGGCGGCCGGCGTCGAGCGCATCATCCTGCCGCCCACCGGTGACTGGCACGACGACTACGACCAGGCTGCCGCACTGAAAGTGGGCTGACGAAAGCCGCACGGATTGGACCTGTCGAGGGTTCGCGTAGATGGGGAGACTGGATCTCATGTACGTTCCTGCGCACTTCGCCCCTGATGACGAGGCCGTTCTGGAGTTGCTCGCCCATCACGGGGCCGCGGATCTGGTGACGATGACGCCGGACGGGTTGACGGCCACGATGCTGCCGTTCGTCCACGATCGCGAGCGGAACGTGCTGCTCGGGCACCTGGCGCGGAACAACGAGCACTGGCGGCTTCCGGTGATCGGCGATGCGCTCGTGATCCTGCGCGGGCCCGATGCGTACGTCTCCCCGACCTGGTACGCCTCGAAGCGCGACCACGGCCGCGTCGTCCCGACCTGGAACTACATCACCGCTCACGTTCACGGAACGATGACCGTGTACGACGACCCCGCCTGGGTGGAGAACGTCGTACGGCGTTTGTCCGACCATCACGAGGCGGGCCGGGCGGAGCCGTGGTCGGTGGACGATGCGCCGGCGAAGTACGTCGCCGGGCAACTGCGGGCGATCGTCGGCGTGGAGATCGCGATCAAGCGGATCGAGGCCAAGTTCAAGCTCAGCCAGAACCGCCCGGCCGCGGACGTCGACGGTGTGATCGACGGACTGCGGGCCGATGGCGACGACCGGTCCGCCGCGGCCGTCGCGCACCACCGCAACTGACTTGACCTTGACCCATAGGGAAAGGTTTACGATTCCCGCCATGTCTGGAGTTGTCGTAGTGGGAGTAGGTCCCGGGATCGGTCTCGCGGTGGCGCGGCGGTTCGTCCGGGAGGGGATGAGCGCGGGGCTGATCGCGCGCTCGGAGGCGACGGTGAAGGCCGCGGCCGAGGAGCTCGGGAGTACCGGCGTACTGCCGGTCACGGCCGATGTGACGGACGAAGCCGGCCTCCGTGCCGCGCTCGATCAGGTGGTCGAGGCGTACGGCGTACCTGAGGTGGTCGTCTACAACGCCGCGCTGATCCAGCCGGACCGGATCGGTGACCTCACCGCGCAGCAGCATCTTGACGCGTTGGCGGTGAACGTGGTCGGCGCGATCACCACCGCAGCTCACCTCGCGCCCGCGATGGCCGAGCGGGGTAGCGGGTCGTTCCTGATCACCGGGGGTATGCCGCTGCCGAAGCCCGACTACGCGAGCCTGTCCCTCGGCAAGGCCGGCGTCCGCGCGGTCATCACTCTCCTCCATCAGCAGTACGGCGACGCCGGTGTCCACGCCGCGAGCGTCACTGTCAGCGGCGGCGTCTCCCCCGGCAGCGGCTGGGACCCGGACGACATCGCGAACCACTACTGGCGCCTGCACACCCAGACCCCGGCCGAATGGATCCACGAGATCGTCATCTGACCTCTTGTCGTATTGTTCAACAATCTCTATCGTGAGATCACCTGAGAGGGGGTCTCATGACGACGACTGCAACGCTCACTCCGGCCCAGGCACGGTCACTGTTCCGGGACGACTACAGCGGGCCGACCACCGGTTGGGCCGGCGGGTACACGCAGACCAACCTGATCGCAGTCCCCGCGGACTGGGCGTACGACGTGTTGCTGTTCTGCACGCGCAACCCCCAGGCCTGCCCCGTGCTCGATGTAAGTGATCCGGGCGAGCCGACCACGCGGCTTGCTCGGGGCGCGGACCTCCGGACCGATCTCCCGCAGTACCGGATCTGGAAGGACGGCGAGCTGGTGGCCGAGGTGGCGGATGCGACCGAAGTGTGGCGCGACGATCTGGTCGCGTTCTCGCTCGGATGCAGCTTCACGTTCGAGACCGCGCTCGCGGCCGAGGGAGTCCCGCTGCGGCACGTCGATCAGGGGCGGAACGTGGCGATGTACCTGACCGACCGCGAGTGCGAGCCTGCCGGCCGGCTGCACGGTCCGCTGGTGGTGTCGATGCGCCAGATTCCGGCCGACCGGGTCGACGACGCCGTGCGGATCACGCGAGCGATGCCGGCTGTGCACGGCGGGCCGGTGCATATCGGAGACCCGAGCGGGTTGGGGATCCCCGACCTCGCGCGGCCGGACTTCGGCGATCCGGTCGACGCGGCCGACGGCGACGTACCGGTCTTCTGGGCGTGCGGGGTGACTCCGCAGGCGGCACTGATGGCGTCCCGGCCGCCGTACGCGATCACGCACGCGCCCGGCTACATGTTCATCACCGACCGCCGCGACAGCGACTACCGCGTCTAGAGCAGCTTGCGCTTGAAGCCTTCGGCCACGGCGGCGGCGCGGTCGGAGACGTCGAGTTTGGCGTAGATGTTGAGCAGGTGCGTCTTGACCGTCGCCTCACTGATGAACAGGTGCCGCGCGGCCTCGCGGTTGGTGTTGCCGGCAGCAACCAACTGGAGGACCTCGAGTTCCCGCGGGCTGAGCAGGTCGGCGGCCGGTGGGGTACGGACGTGGTTCATCAGCGTGTTGGCGACCGAGGGCGCGAGCACCGACTGGCCGTCGGCGGCGGCGCGGACCGCGCGGAGGAGTTCGTCGCGCGGCGCGTCCTTGAGCAGGTACCCGGTAGCGCCGGCCTCGATCGCGGGGACGACGTACCCGTCGGTGTCGTACGTCGTCAGCACGAGCACCCTGGACCGTACGCCGCGCTCCGCCAACTGGCTGATCGCCGCGAGGCCGTTGACGCCGGGCATCTGCAGGTCCATCAGGATCACGTCCGGCTGCAGCGCCTCGGCCAGCCGGATCGCCTCGGCGCCGTCGCCCGCCTCGCCGACCACCTCGAACCCGGGATCGGCCGCGAACATCCCGCTCAGCCCGTCGCGGACGATCGGGTGGTCGTCGGCGATCAGCAACCGGATCATGCGCCCACTCCCGTCAACGGCACCGTCGCCGAGATCGCCGTACCGAAGCCTGGCTCGGACTCGACCTCCAGTGTCCCGTTCAGCGCCTCGACCCGCTGCCGCATCGCGACCAAGCCGAATCCACCCGACTCCGACGACGTGATCCGGTCCGGGTCGAAGCCGGCACCGTCGTCCCGGACGTCCAGCGCGACCTGCTTCTCCATGTAGGACAGCGTCACCCCCACGCGGGTCGCCTGCGCGTACTTCGCCACGTTCGCCAACGCCTCCTGAGTTGCCCGAAGCAGAGTCGACTCTGCTTCGGGCGTCAGCACCCGCGGCGTGCCGGTGGTGGCCAGCTGTACGTCGATCCCGTGCACCGCCGACCACCGCCGTACGACGTCCCCGATCGCCTCGCTCAGCGTCGCCGACTGCAGCGGCTGGGGACGGAGCGCGTGCACCGAGCGGCGTGCCTCGGTCAGACTCTCGCGGGCGAGCCCGACCGCGGTCGTCACGTGCCGGCGCCAGTCGGCGGCGTTCTCGGCGGCCTGGAGTTGGGCGACGATCCCGGTCAGCCCCTGTGCGAGGGTGTCGTGGATCTCGCGGGCCATCCGCTGCCGCTCGTCGATCACTCCGGCGTCGCGGGCCTGGGTCAGCAACTGCTCGTGCAGGTTCGCGTTCTCCGCGAGCGTGGCCTCGAGCCGGAGGTTGGTCTCGGTGAGCGCGTCGACGGCTTCCTTGCGCTGCCGGCTGAGCTCCTCGCCGCGGTGGCCGAGCCACGCGGCGAGACACATCCCGACCACGTTCACCCCGACCACGGCCGCGTAGCCGACCAGTCCGAGCACGTTCGTCTTCGGGATGTCGTACGCCTGCGCCGTACCGGCGATGACCGCGACGGCGCTGACGCCGAGCAGTTCGCCGGGCCACGGCAGCAGGACGAACGTGTAGAAGTAGCCGGCCGGGGTGAGGAAGCCGAACCACGGATCCCGCACCACCAGGACCGCGAGCAGGATGACGAAGCCGGTGACGAAGATCGCCATCGCGCGGACGTCGGTCCGCCGGGCCGGGCGGAGCGTGAACATGCCGAGCGTCCACAGCGCGATCAACGCGCACAGCACCAGGTCGACGGCCAGTGACTGGGGCTGATCCCGCTTGATGGGGATGGTGACTGCTGCGAGGCACGCGAGCAGCACGTACGGCACCACCGTCACCCGCAGCGGCCAAACCTGCTCGCCCATGTCACCCAGTGAACACCGAGCGAAGGTGCTTACCGTTGACCAGCAGCGCGACGCCGAGCAGCAGCAGTCCGCAGATGGCCTGCTCCCCCTTCATCCACAACGGGAACGTGCCGGGCAGCGCGATGATCACCACGATCGCGACCAGCATCGCCGCCGAGACGATCCGCAGCCGGAGGAAGCCCCGCCGCGAACCTCTCGCCGCGCTGCGCGCGAACAGGACGGTCAGCAGGGCACTGGCGACCACAATCGTCCCGCGGACCCAGACCGCGTCGTTGACCAAGGCGGCGTGGTGCCGCAGGGCGATGACGGCGACCAGTGTCAACACGCTGATCGCGAGGTAGCCGGCGACCAGCAGCTGCACGCTTCGCAACGCGGCCGTACTGCGGGGATGTCCGACGTTCACCGGGGTTGTCATACGACGACTCTCCCGCCCAACCTCGGGTCCGGGCATCGCCCGCTCAGCCCCACCTGCCTCCACCGATCGGTTGATGCAGGCACAAGATCGTTGCCCTGAGCACCTTCCTTCCGTGTCAGTTTGTGCACGGACTGTCACAGACTGTCACGACCGGTTTACGGCTGCGTGCAGATGTCCGGACAGGGCTGGCGGCAGTGGGAGCGGTCGGCTGATCGTCGATTGAGGAACACGCAGGCCAGAAGAGTTCGAGTCAGGTCGACCACGGGAGGGTCCGGACACGTGCTCGAGACTTATCGCGGAATCCCACACCTGTTGGACACCTGGCTCGTGCTGACCGGCATGACCCTGCCGATTGCCCTTTCCTCGTTCCGCCGCCCGGGCGACCTGGTTCCCCGGCTGGCCGCGTTCTGCCTGCCGGCCGCGTTCGCGCTGGTGATCGCGGCGACGCTCAGTCCGACGACGCATCGCCTCGGCCAGATCGGCGAGTGCGGCACGCACCTGACCACGACCGGCGGACTGACGTCGCTCCAAGGTCTGCTCAACGTCGTGCTGTTCGTGCCGGCCGCGGGCATGCTCACGCTGGCCAGCGGCCGCCCGGGCGACGGCATCGCCGCCGGGATCGGGATGTCGGCCGCGGTCGAGGCGGTGCAAGCGCTGCTGCCGCAACTCGGCAGGTCGTGCCAGCTGCACGACCTGATCGCGAACTCGCTTGGTGCCTTCTGCGGGGTCGGCCTGGCCGCCGGCCTCCAGACGCTGACCCGGAGCCTGGTCGCCCGGCCGGGCTTCCTGGTCGTCAGCCCGGCGGTGGTCGAGCACGCCGCGATGCTCGTCGTACGGCGTCCGCGGCATCCGGCCCGGCATCGGCGGGGAACTTTGGTCCCGGCCGGACGGCCGGCGAGATATCACAGTACGAATACACAGTTATCCGGATAGTTATCCACAGGCTGTGGATGGAACCGTGGATGACCGCCTGATCACCTGGGGATATCCACAAGCTCAGGGACGGACGTCGAGCCCAAGAGCGGCGGCCACGACCATCGCCTGGGTGACGTCGATACGGGCGTCCTTGAGGGTGACGGTCAGCGGATCGAGCGTCGACAGATCGGATCCGCGCAGGTCAGCGCCGGTGAAGTCGGCTTTCTGCAGGGACGCGCCGGACAGGTCGAGGTCCCGGAGCACGGCCTTCTGGGCCCGCAGGCCGGTCAGATCCGCCTCGCGCATCTTCACCCCGGTGAACTCGGCGCCTTTCAGATCCGCGCCGGGTAGACCGGTGAAAGACCAGTCACCGCCAGTCACCTTCATCAGGCTGTGGGCGCAGTCGTCGAACAGGCTGCCGACCAGCTTGCACCGGGTGAACGTCGTGTCGAACAGCGAACACCGGACGAACGTGCAGTTCACGAACGCGGCGTCGGTGTGCGTCGACGCGTTGAACCGGACCCCGCGGAAGGTGCACTCCTCGAACACCCCGGCGCGGTTCTCCACCTCGGTCAGGTCGGAGTCCACGAACAGCACCCGGCGGTACGTCTGCCCGGACGGGTCCGCGTCGTCCCAGTCACGGATCGTCGACTCGGTCTGCGCCGCCGGACGCCCGCCCACACGGTCAGCCATGACTCTCCCTCGCTCGATGAGTGCCCCACACTGCCACGCCGTGCCGACACTGTGATGCTGACGACGGAGAACGTACGGAGGACCGACAAATAACGACCGCACGATGGAGGGGTGACCGGAACAGAGCGGGTGATGGTGTTCGGCGCGGGAGGTTTCCTCGGCGCCAGGATCTGCGCGCTGCTCGCCGACCGGGGCATCGAGTACCGGGGGCTGAGCCGGACCCGGAGCGAGCCGTACCGGCGCTGCGACCTGGCCGCGATGCACCCGTACGCGCTGGACACCCAGATCGGGATGTACAAGCCGACCGTGATCGTCAACGCCGTCGGCGCCACACTCGGCGACCCGGCCGACCTGGTCCGGGCGAACGTGATCGCAGTCGAGGCCCTGCTCGGCTCGGTCCGCGACCACGCCGGCCATGCCCGGTTCGTCCAGCTCGGCTCCGCGGCGGAGTACGGCGGGGGTCCGCACGGCACCAGCCTGTCCGAGGAGAGCGCGCCGCGGCCGCTCGGTCCGTACGGGATCACCAAGCTCGCCGGATCGGAGCTTGTCCTCCGGGCGCAACGGGCGGGCGCGGATGCCGTCGTACTGCGGATCTTCGACGTGATCGGGCCGGGGGCACCGGACAGCACGCTGACCGGCCGGGTGATCCGGGATCTGCGGTCGCGACAGCTGATCGAGGTCGGGTCGCTGGACGTGTGGCGCGACTTCGTCGACGTCCGGGACGTGGCCGAGGCGGTGCTCGCGGTCGCGCTCGCGGACGGGAAGCTGCCGCCGGTGCTGAATGTCGGGACCGGCCGGGCGACGCTCGCGCGGGACGTCGCCGGGCAGTTGTTCGAGCTCAGCGGTCAGCCGGCGACGATCGTTGACGACACCGCGCAGGAGACCGCACTCGGCGCGCCGTGGCAGCAGGCCGACACGACCCTGATCGGGAACGCGCTCGGCTGGTCCCCCAAGATCGCCCTCGAACAGTCCCTCGCCGACAGTTGGGCCGAGCCGGTCTAGCACAATCGCCTTGTGGAAATCCGAGCTCTGAGTGACGCTGCGCCGGATCGGCGACCGCCCGCCGTCAACGAGGATCTCGTCCTGACCGGGCCCGACTTCGCCGTCGTACTAGACGGCGCCACCGCTCCGGCGGGCGTCGAGTCCGGCTGCCGGCACGACGTCCCTTGGCTCGTCATGCAGCTCGCGCAGCAGTTGGCGCCGCCGCTGCTCACGCGGTCGTCCGCGTCGCTGCCCGACCTGCTCGCCGACGCGATCATCGCGGTCCGCGCGACCCACGCGGACACCTGCGACGTCAGCAACCCCGACAGTCCGTCGTCCACGGTCTCGATGGTTCGGCTCCACCCGGACCACGTCGAGCATCTCGTCCTGGCCGACTCACCCGTCGTCGTGCGCTCGCCGGACGGGCAGATCACCGTCCACAGCGACGACCGGATCGAGCTTCTCCCGGAGCGGACCCTCGAGGCCGTACGCCGGTTGCGTAACCAGCCCGGCGGCTTCTGGGCGGCGAGCACCGAACCCCGAGCGGCGTACGAGGCAGTCGTCGGGAGCACGGATCGGGCCGACGTCGACGTGATCGCGATCCTGTCCGACGGCGCGTCCCGCTTCACCGAACGCTACGGGCACTCGTGGGACGAGCTGATCGACGTACTCACAACCGCAGGACCGCGCCAGCTGATCGACCTCGTGCGGGAACACGACGCCGCCGCCACCAAACCTGGCTGGAAGCGGTACGACGATGCGAGCGTCGTACTGCTTCAGGGGCCGTAGGTCGGGAAGCCCGGGCCGGGGTGCTGCTGGCGCGGGGCGTACTGCGGTGTCTGGGGCGGCGGCTGCACGAAATCCTGGACCGGCGGCCGCGGCGGAGCGAGCCGGGTCTGCTGCCAGCTGCCGATCTGGAGCATCAGGAGTGACGCCGTGACCGCCGCGACGACGAGCAGGACCGTCGCGACCGTGAACCCGATGTCGACGGCCAGCGCGACCCGGACCATGTAGTCCTGCAGGTCGTAGATGTCGACGTACGAGCCGTCCGCGTCGCTGCTGTCTGCCACCTGGACCAGCCGGACGATCCAGATGATGAACCCGATCACAGCGGCCGATCCACCGCCGACGATGATGACCCAGAAGCCGGTCCAGGACACCCACCACGTGTAGAGCAAGGCGCGGATCCGGCCGGATCGGGCGATACCGGGTTGGCCGGCCGGCTCGCTGGCGCGGGCGACGTCCTCGACGACCTGCAGCGGGTACCAGAACTGCACGATCGGGCAGATCCACGACCCGACGACCCACCCCGGCGACCGGCGGTGCGCGCCCTGGGTCGGGACGGTCGGGTTCGGGGCGAACGGCGAATAGAGGAAGTCGACGTTGTCGCGGGCGCGCCACAGCCAGATCAGGAACGCGATCCCGGTCCCGATCAGCAGGTAGCTGAACAGGTTGAGCAGCGGGCCGGTGCCGGTGATCGACTCGATGCCGCGCTGGATCTCCTCGTCGGACAGCAGCCCGTACACGAACCGCTTGACCTCGGAGTACGACCGCCAGAGCAGCACGCACTGGATCACGGCACCGAGCGCGGTCACTCCCATCAGCGCGATGCTGACGATCGCGAGCGCCCGCAACGGCCGGTACTGCGGCACCACCGGCATCGGCTGGTACGGCATCGGTTGATAAGGCCCCGGTCCCTGATACGGCCCCGGTCCTTGGTACGGCTGCGTCACCTTCTACCTCCCCGCAGCCAAGTTAACCCCACGACCGGAGCAGGGCGTGTGTCCCGGTCCCACGCCTACTGCGCGGCACTCGGCGGGCACCTCGCTGAACGGGAGCGAAGGGAACGATGACACCACATCGACCCCTCCGCTCCCGCTCACCGAGGCACTCCGCCGAGCACCTGCTCGCTACGGCGTGGGACCGGGACACACGCCCTACGCTGCGGCGAAAGCCTCCCGCACCGCAGGCAGCGCGAGTTCCCGGTCCGCCGCCGACAAGCCGATCCGCGTCCGCCGATCCAGTACGTCGTCCTCGGTCAGCGCCCCTTCGTGCCGGACGGCGAACTTCACCTCGGCGTACGTCGTCCGCAGGCCCGGCGCGATCGGATCCTGCAACTCGGGCGGGCCGGCGATCACCTGCGGCGCCTCCACGCCGTACCGCTGGACGAACCGCGCCGGTGCCCGGACCGCGGCCAGGTGCACGCGATCGGCCGCACCCACCAGCGGAATCCGGTGTGTCTCGCAGGAGCGCCGCACCTCGAGCGACGACTGCGCGAGCGCCTTGTCGAGCGCGTCCTGCGCCATCCGGCGATAGGTCGTGAGCTTGCCGCCGACGATCGTCACCACGCCGTCCGGGCTCGTGATCACCGCATGCCGCCGGGAGATGTCGGCGGTCTTGTCCTCGCCGTTGTGGTGGCCTGTGTCGAGCAGTGGCCGGAGCCCGGCGTACGTGCCGAGCAGGTCCGCGCGAGTCACCGGCTGCTGCACCGCGGAGCTGATCGTGTTGAGCAGGAAGTCGATCTCCGCGTCGGTCGCCTGCGGTACGTCGCTCACCGGGCCAGGCGCGTCCTCGTCGGTGAGGCCGACGTACACCCGGTCGTCGGGCGCCGGAATCGCCATCACCACGCGCCGCAGCTCCCCCGGCACCGGCACGGTGAGCACGGCGGACAGCCCGCCGAACACGGACTGCGGCAGCACCAGGTGGGTGCCGCGGCTCGGCCGGAGCTTGATGCCGGAGGCAACTTGATCCGCCCAGATCCCGGCCGCGTTGATCACCACCCGCGCGTCCACCGACCGCCGGTCCCCGGTCAGTTGGTCGACCAGGACCGCACCGCGGCCGGTGACCTCGGTGGCGGCGACATGGGTCAGGATGCGAGCGCCGTACTGCGCCGCGGTCCGGGCGATCGCCACGACCAGGCGCGCGTCGTCGTACAACTGCCCGTCCCAGGTCAGGAAGCCGCCGCGCATCCCCTCGGGCTTGAGCGTCGGCGCGTAGCGCAGGAGCTCGGCCGAGCTCACTCGGCGGGAGTGCGGCAGGTAGTCGTCGCTGGTCCGCGCGAAGGTGCGCAGTACGTCGCCACCGAGGAACGCCGATCGCAGGAGCGCGGCCTGCATGAACCTTGCCTGTGGCAACCACGGCGCGATCTGCGGGATCGGATGCACCAGATGCGGCGCGGTGGTCTTCATCAAGATGCCGCGCTCGACGGCGCTCTCGTACGCGATCCCGACATGCCCGGACGCGAGGTAGCGCAGGCCGCCGTGGATCAGCTTGGAGCTCCACCGGCTGGTCCCGAACGCCAGGTCGTGCTTCTCCACCAGGGCAACGGTCAGTCCGCGCGCGGCCGCGTCCAGCGCCACGCCGGCGCCGGTGACCCCGCCGCCGACGACGAGCACGTCGACCGCAGTCAGCGAATCGAGCTCACGGGAACGCCGCGCTGCATTCAGGCTCGCGTTGCCCACGCTGATCATGGCGTCAGGTACCTGGTGAGCATCACTCGCAGCTCCTCGTCGAGCTTCGGGTACTCGTCCTTCTCCGCCATCACCGGACCCGACACCGCCGACGCCAGCGAGACCAGGATGATCTGCCGCGCCAACCACACCGGATCGCCGTCGCGGATCGAGCCGTCGGCCTGCCCCTGGCGGATGCCTTCCTCGACCAGCGCGAGGTGCGCGACCGTGCTGCTGCCGCGGCGCTCCATCAGGTACGGCGTGAGGAACTCGGGGTCGAGCTCGACGATCTTCCGCATCAACGGGTGCACCCGGGTCTTCGCGACCACCTCGACGACACCCTCGACCAGGCGGGCCCGGCCGTCGGCGGCATCCGGCTGGAACGCGGACACCAGCGCGATCGTCCACTCCCGGGTCATCAACGCGGCGACCACGGCCTGCACGTTCGGCCAGCGCCGGTACAGGGTCGCGCGGGAGACTTCGGCGTGCCGGGCGATGTCGGCCATCGTCATCCGGCGCATCCCGATCGCGAGCAGCAGTTCGTACGCCGCGTCCAGGATCCGCTCCTCGCCGATCGCGTTCGCCGGCGTGGGACGGGTGCTGGTTTCCTGATCCGAGTCGCTGCTACGCTGAGACATCACACGTCAGAGTGTATCAGCGACTTTGCCATCCCGGAACTGTCGATGGGAGGTGGAAGCCAGGGGGTTCCACCTCCCATCGACGCTACCTCGCCGGACCACCCAAGGGGAGCCAGTGACCAACGAATCCGACCTCCCGGTGGTGCAACTCACGCCCGGCCGCTGGGGCGACCCCGCCCACCCGGTCGACCTCCCGACCGCCGCGGTCGACGCCCTCAAGCACCTGGGCGTACGGCGTACCGACGCCGAACCCGTCGAACCAGTCGACCGACCGGGGCTCACGGCCGACCAACTGTCGTTCTTGAGTCAGGTCGTAGGGAACGACCATGTGGCCTCGGACCTGGAGTCTCGCTGGGCGCACACCCGCGGCTACTCGACGACGGACTTGCTGAGGGACCGCGCAGGCGACACATCGGACATGCCGGACGCAGTCGTCTACCCCGCCTCCCACGACGAGGTGCAGGATCTGCTGGCCGGTTGCGCTGAGCAAGACCTCGCCGTCGTCCCATACTCCGGCGGTACGTCGGTTGTCGGCGGCCTCGCGCCCTCTCGCCGGTTCGTCACCGTGGACCTGCGGCGACTCGATCAACTGGTCGAGCTCGACGAGGTCTCGCGAACGGCCACCCTCCAGGCCGGCGTCCGCGGTCCAGCGGCCGAGGCGTTGCTGGCCGAGCGCGGCTACACGCTGGGGCACTTTCCGCAGTCCTACGAGGGTGCGTCGATCGGCGGCTACGCGGCGGCGCGGTCGAGCGGTCAGTCGTCCGCAGGGTACGGCCGGTTCGACCAGATGGTGGTGGGCGTGACGCTCGCGACTCCGCGCGGCACGATCGAGCTCGGACGTGCCCCGATGTCCGCGGCCGGCCCGGATCTGCGCCAGCTCGTGCTCGGGTCCGAGGGCGCGTTCGGGATCATCACGTCGGTCGTCGTACGGATCCGGCCGCGACCGACCGAGCGGCATTTCGAAGGTTGGCGGTTCGAGAGCTTCGACACTGGGCTGGCCGCCGTACGACGGCTCGCGCAGGACGGGCCGTTGCCGACGGTGCTCCGGCTGTCGGACGAGGTCGAGACCGCGGTGAACCTGGCCGACCCGGATGTCCTCGGCGGCGGATCCGGCGGTGTCCTCGCGATCATCGGCTTCGACGGCCCGTACAACCAGGCGACCGCGGACGTGCTGGCGGCCGCCGGCGGGACGAACCTCGGCGTGGAACCGGGTGAGCTGTGGCGGGTCGGTCGCTACCGGGCGCCGTACCTCCGTGATCCCCTGCTCGACGAGGGCGCGCTCGTCGAGACCCTCGAGACGGCCGCGTTCTGGTCGCGCATCCCGGCCCTGAAAGCAGCCGTCACCGAAGCGCTCGTCGGCGCGTTGGGCGCCACGCCGCCGCTGGTCCTCTGCCACATCTCCCACGTCTACGAGACCGGCGCCTCGCTCTACTTCACGGTGATCTGCGCGCAGTCCGACGATCCGATCGAGCAGTGGCGGACCGCGAAACGCGCCGCCAACCAGGCGATCGCCGACGCCGGCGGCACGATCTCCCACCACCACGGCGTCGGCACCGACCACCGCGACGCCTACGCCACCGAGATCGGCCCCTTGGCCGTCGAAACACTGCGCGCGGTCAAACAGACCCTCGACCCCGACAACGTGCTGAACCCAGGCATCCTGATCCCCGAAGACTGAGCCAGGTCCTGCTACCGCCATCGGTAACGCTTGACTTCAAGTTTGGTTGAGGTATGACGGTATCGGCATGACTCCTGAACCGTCCGACCGTCCTGTTGCTCTCATCACCGGCGCGTCCGCCGGCCTTGGGCTCGCACTCGCACACGGGCTGGCCGATCGCGGCTGGGCCCTCGTGATCGATGCCCGTGGCGCCGAGGCGCTCAAGGACGCCGCCGACGCACTGGCTGACCGCACCGACGTCGTACCGCTGGCCGGCGACGTCACCGACCCCGACCACCGCGCCGACCTGGTGGAGGCGATCACCGAGCTCGGTCGGCTCGACCTGCTCATCAACAACGCCAGCTACCTCGGGCAGAGCCCGCTGCAAGCACTTGCCGTGGCTGACCTCGACGAGCTCCGTCGTGTCTACGAGGTCGACGTACTCGCACCGATCGCACTCACCCAGGCCCTGCTTCCCGCACTCACCACAGCGTCCGGTGTGCTGATCAACATCAGCTCCGACGCCGCAGTAGAGGCCTACGAGACCTGGGGTGGCTACGGCTCCGCCAAGGCCGCACTTGACCATGCGACTCGGGTCTTGGCCGCCGAGCACCCAGCACTCGCGGTGTACGCCGTTGACCCGGGTGACCTGCGTACTGCGATGCACCAGGCAGCCTTCCCCGGTGAGGACATCTCCGACCGACCTGAGCCCGCAACCGTTGTACCGGCGTTCCTGCAGCTGCTGGACAGCCGGCCGGAAAGTGGCAGGTACCGGGCGGCTGAGTTCACGCCTGCGGTGGCCTCGTGATGGTGCACCCACACACCAGGTTCGACCTGCCGGAGGCGCTGAACGCCGGCGAACCACCGGAAGCCCGCGGACTCTCGCGGGACCACGTGAAGCTGCTGGTCGCGGAGGGGTCGACCGTCACGCACACCCGTTTCGACCGCATCGGTGAACACCTGCGGCCCGGCGACCTGCTGCTGGTGAACACGTCCACGACATTGCCCGCTGCCGTCGACAGCTCGTCGTACACCGTGCACTTCTCCACACCGCTCGACGACGGCACCTGGGTCGTCGAGCTACGCAACAGTGGCGCACCGATGTTCGACGGTACGGCGGGCGACCGGGTGGAGCTGCCGGAAGGCGCGCTGACGTTGCTGGCGCCGTACCAAGGCTCGCGTCGCCTGTGGATCGCCAAGCCGCCGGTGGCCGATGTGCTCGGGTACCTGCAGCGGCACGGGCGGCCTATTACCTACAACTACGTCGACAAGCGGTGGCCGTTGGCGTCGTACCAGACCGTCTTCGCTCGCGACCCGGGCAGTGCGGAGATGCCGAGCGCCGCCAGGCCTTTCAGCTTCGAGCTGGTGAGCCACCTGGCGTCGCAGGGCGTACTGATCGCACCGATCCTGCTGCACTGTGGCGTGTCCTCACTGGAGAGCCACGAGCCACCTCAACCCGAGCGGTACGACGTACCCGCGCACACGGCCCGCCTCGTCAACTGGGTCAAGGCCAACGGCGGACGGGTGATCGCTGTCGGCACCACCGCCGTACGCGCCATCGAATCAGCCACGACACCGGACGGCACCGTCACGCCGGCGCACAGCTGGACCGACCTGATCCTCGGCCCAGAACGCCCGCCGCACGTAGTCGACGGCCTGATCACCGGCT
This sequence comes from Kribbella soli, assembly GCF_004331345.1. Lineage (GTDB taxonomy): Bacteria > Actinomycetota > Actinomycetes > Propionibacteriales > Kribbellaceae > Kribbella > Kribbella soli. The sequence goes on from NZ_SJJZ01000001.1 coordinate 2,252,808, forward strand.
GGCACGCCCCCGAGGCCTCCCACCTGCTCCTCCTCGAGTCCGTAGCCGGCCCCGACCAGGTCCAACGCGCCTACGACGCCGCCGTTCAAGGGCGCTACCTCTGGCACGAGTTCGGCGACAGCTGCCTCATGCTGCGCTGACCATCCGGCTGCAGAGATCCCAGACCGCGACGCGGGCGCTGCAGTCAGGAGGCCTTGGCCGGCTGCTGCTTCTGCTGGGAGATGCGATTGCTGGTCTGAAGCGCCGTAACCGCACTCGGAGATTCCGGTGCGGCCGGCCGCACAACTTGATGCTCGTTACCGGGCCGGGCTCGCTTGTCCACTGCACGTGGGCTCATACCGATGTCCTAACCAGTCGGTCCCCCGTCGGGACGTCACTTGATTAGACGAGCCCGCCACCCCGGTTGTCATCAGCTTTTATCCAACTGAGCAAAAGTTGTGGCCTAGGCCGCTTGTCACTGCAGCCCCATGCGCCCCATGCGCTAGCGCGGTTCGAAGTACTTCCAGGTCTTGCCGTGATCGGTGCTGGTGATGGCCTGGTCGCCGTTGTACTGCATCCCGTAGACGAGATCGCCGACCACCGTCAGCTCGCCGAGGTCGGCCGGCGGTGTGAACGGCGCACCGGCGCCTGGTCGGAGTAGTTCGCGCCTCTTGCCCTGATAGAGCGCGAGCCCCGTACCGTTGTCGAAGGCAACGGGAGACTGCAGGTACTGCGTGTTGCGGGTGGCCACTGTCGTCCAGTGTTCGCCCCGGTCGGTGGACAATCGCAGCGGCACCTGGTCACCCGTCGTACCGGGCTTGCTGCCCGGTATCGCGACGATCGTCCTGCCGTCCGGGCTGACTCCGATCCGGCCGCCCATCCGACCCTGGCTGATGACGGAACGGCCCCAGGTCTTGCCACGGTCATCGGTCCAGAGGATGTTGCCGACGCCGCTGTTCCTGCCGCCGACCAGCCACCACCGTCCAGTGGTGTCGCGTTGGGGCTCGTAGGCGTTGTCGATCCCGGGGATCTTCACCTCCCGCAGAGTGCCGGTCTCCGGATTCAGCGCTCGCAGGGTGCCGTAGGCCAGCAGCACGTCGCCGTCGGCGAACTCGCTGGTCGGCGGAGCCCAGCGCAGCTTCTTCTCGACCCGGCCCTGATCCGTCAGGCCGACCATCACGGACTGGGCCCAGGTCGGATCGCTGCCCTTCATGCTCGTCGGCATCGACAGTGCCAGCACTTCGTCACCGGTCCGCAGCACGACGTACTGGTTCTTGCGCACCGGCGCGGTGGTCCGCACCCCGTCACGGCTCAGCACCGCGGCGTAGTTCCAGGTGTAGCCCGGTTGAGGTGAGGACCACACCGAGGCCCACCGCGTCGGTGTGGCGAACGCGATGCCGACGCCGCCCGACTTCTTGTCGCGGATCAGCTTCTCGGCCGCCTGATCGACCGGGATCGACGCCGGGGTGCCGGCGGCCGGCGGCTTCTCGGTACCGGTCACGTTCCCGAGCGGCAGAACGGCAGCCACGACTGCGACCGTCACCGCTGCAACGACTCCCGCGCCGGTCAGCGCTTGCCGACGGCGCCGGCGGCGGATGCCACGGCGCTCCAGAGCCTCGAAGGGCACCGGCTGAACGGTCTCCTGCGCGTCCCATGACAGCTCTTTCAGCTCAGACATGGTTGACCTCCTCGGCGTCGTCGGCGAACTCGTGGACCAGCGGAGCCAGGCGGGACCTGCCTCGGGACAGGCGAGCCTTGACTGTCCCCTCCGGAACACGCAGCTGTACGGCGATCTCACGCACCGGCAGATCGACGATGTGGTGCAGCACGATCGCCTCCCGCTGTTCGTAGGGGAGCTGCCGCAGGGCTTCGATCAAAGCGACCCGGTCCGCGGACAGCCCGGCCATCGTGGTCTCAGGGACACCTGCTCGGGAGAGCAACCCGTGGAATCGGGTCGCGCGGCGGTAGCGCCGCCGTACGACGTTCAGCGCGACTGTGCGCAGCCACGCCTCCGGGCTGTCGAGCTGGGCAAGCCGCCGAGGTTTCTCGACCGCCCGGACGAACGCCTCCTGGACGGCGTCCTCGGCCTCGCCCAGGTTCCCGCAGATCGCGAACAGCTGCCCGACCAACCGCCGGTAACACCCCTCGTACAGCTCGCGCACCGTGTCGCCGTCAGCCATCACCACTCCCCAGATCGGACCCTTTGCCTGCACGAGTCCTGGCGAGCGGATCCGGTTGCATCACCTCAGCGGCTGGGGCGTTCGAAGATGAGCTCCAGGCCGTCCTCTTCATCCCACTGTTCGCCGTTCTCGACGAAACCGAAGCCGGCGAGGGTGGCCAGCGATGCCTGGTTGGTGGGGCTGATCGTGGCCCGGACGGTCCGTACTGCGGGTTCGGCCGCCGCTCGTTCAAGAAGCGCGGTCACGATCGCCTTGGCGAAACCCTGGCGCCGGTACGGCGGGTCGACCGTGTAGCCGATCTCCACCATGCCGGCCTCGTCGGGCGGACCGTGGAAACCGGCATAGCCGACCACGATCCCGTCGGCCACGGCGAGCTTGACGAGCCACCCGAAGGTGCTGGGATCCCGGGTCAACTGATCGAGGCGGTACTGCCAGAGCCACATGGCTCTGTCGGTGAGGAACTCGTCGCCGAGTGGGAAGCCGAGCTCGGTCTGTGCCGCTGGACGGTCGCCGGCCAGCAGCGCGCTCAGCGCGGTGCTGGTCATCTCGACGAAACGCACCGTATGGGGGGAAGTAGTAGTCATCGCACTCATCTTCAGCCCCGGCGACCCGCCTGACGAACCATTAACCCGCTCGGTACGACGTAGCTAGGCGGCTTGTTTGTTGCGGCGGTGGTTGGAGAGTTGCAGGTAGATCCAGGCGACTGCGGCGCCTACTACGAAACCGCCGAGGTGGCCTTGCCAGGAGACGTTGGGGATGGCGAAGGACAGGAACGCGGTAACGGCGACGTACATGATGATCCAGGTGATGTCCTGGCCGCGGGCGCGGCTGATCACCAGGAGGGCGCCGACCAGGCCGAGGACCGCGCCGGAGGCGCCGAGGGTCGCGCCGCCGGGGGCCGACAGGAACCAGACCGCGACACTGCCGCCGAGCGCGGACAGCAGGTAGAGGACCGTGAACCGGAGCCGGCCGAGCATCTGTTCCAGTGGCGGACCGAGCTGCCAGAGCATGAACAGGTTCGAGAAGATGTGGAAGAACTGCACGTGCGTGAACGCCGACGTGAGCAGTCGCCACGGCTCGCTCTCGGTCAGCACCGGGACCATCACCAGGTCGCTGAGGAGCTGCGGGCTGCCGGTGCGGACCGCGATGAAGACGAGGACGTTCAGCGCCAGCAGCGTGTACGTGACGACCTGCTGGCTGCCGCCGCGCTGGATGCCGCCGAGCGACGTGCGGGTCCGCGGGACCGAGCGGACGCCCTCGTTGAAACAGTTCGGGCACTGGAAGCCGACGGAGGCACTGTTCATGCACGCCGGGCAGATCGGCCGGTCGCAGCGCTGGCAGCGCACCCCGGCGGGCCGATCCGGGTGCCGGTAGCAGACGGTCTCGGTCACGCGGGTTGCGTCCCTCCCATGGGAGAGCGGGACCGGGCGCGCGCCCGGCCCCGCTCCGAAAATCAGGCGTTCTTGCGCTCGACGACGACCTTGCTGATCACGATCGGCTCGAGCGGCCGGTCGCCGGGCGCCGTGTCGGCGGTGGCGATCGCGTCCACGACCTTCTTCGAGTCGTCGTCGGCGACCTCACCGAAGATCGTGTGCTTGCGGTTCAGGTGCGGCGTCGGGACCACGGTCACGAAGAACTGCGAACCGTTGGTGCCGTGGCCGAACTGGATGCCGGCGTTCGCCATCGCGAGCAGGTACGGACGGTCGAACTGGAGCTCCGGGTGGATCTCGTCGTCGAACTGGTACCCGGGCGTGCCGGTGCCGGTGCCGAGCGGGCAGCCGCCCTGGATCATGAACCCGTCGATCACGCGGTGGAAGCCGAGGCCGTCGTAGAACGGCTTCGTGACCTGCTGCCCGGTCTCCGGGTCGGTCCACTCCTTGGTGCCCTCGGCCAGGCCGACGAAGTTGCTCACCGTCTTCGGCGCGTGGTTGGGGAACAACCTGATGACGACGTCGCCCTTGTTCGTCTGCAGGGTCGCGTACAGCTCTTCGGCCACGGGAGTCACTCCTAGTCGGGTTACTACGGCTTACCCCACGATCCTGTCATGTCACTCCAAGAACCTTGGCATTGACGCGGATGTGTACGGAGAGTGCGGTGGGGGCACAGGGTTATCGGCTCGGGACGTCGTACGATGCAGATGAAGCCGGGTTTGTCCAGAGTCGTACCAGAAAGAGCCCATGTCGCCGATGGGCGGGAGAGCTGTCCGCGGGGCGGGCGGCACCGAGGAGGGAACCGTGGGTTTGAGGAAGTCCAAGGGCCGGGTCGAGGTCGCGAAGGACCGGGTCAGGCCACTCGCCGAGTCGGCGTCGGAGAAGTTCGGACCGGCCGTCGGCCAGGTCCGTGACCACCTCGGGCCGGCTGTGGGCACCGCACGGGAGAAGGTGTCGCCGTACGCCGAGAAAGCTGTCGAGCGGGGCGCGCACCTGGCCCACCAAGCGGTGGAGAAGGCCGGTCCGGTGCTCGACGACGCGCTCGCCAAGGTCGGTCCGGCCACCGAGCACGCAGCCGAGAAGGCCCGCGAGCGGCTGAACGACGACCTACTGCCGAAGGTGACCGCCGCACTGGCGACCTTGGCAGCCGCCGCCGAACCGGTCGTCGAGGAGACCGCCCGCCGGGGCAAGGCCACCAAGGCCGCGCTGAAGGGTGAGCTCGACGTGCCGAAGAAGAGCCACAAGCTCCGCAACGTGGTGCTGTTCCTGGGCCTCGGCGCGCTGGCCGCGGCAGCGGTGAAGAAGCTGCTGACGCCGCCGGAGCCGGCCTGGCAGTCCACTCCGACCAGCGGTCGCGACTACAGCTCCGCCCCGGCGGGTACGTCGTCGCGCCCGACCGACACCCCGTCGTCCAACGGCAAGACCGACGCCAAGCCGGAGGCCGACACCGCGAAGACCGACACCGCGAAGACCGACGCGCCCACGACCGAAGGCCCGACGACGGACGGTCCGAAGGCCGACGGTCCCAAGGCCGAGGCTCCGAAGGCGGAGGCCAAGCCGGAAGCGGCCAAGGACGAGGTGAAGGCCGCCTCGAACGGCGTCACGAAGAGGACCACCACCAGGAAGTCGACGGGCTCGGGCGAGTCCAAGCCCAGCGACTCCTGACACCACCGCAACGGCGAAGGTCCCGAACCCCGGCTGGGGTTCGGGACCTTCGTCTGTCCGGACGTCGCCTTGCGCGAACGACGTCAGTTGACCTGCGGGTCCGGGTCGTCGGACTTCGCGATCGTGTAGCGGCCGGCGGACAGCAGCTGGGTGGCGTACCGGTGCGTGATGCACGGGTAGGTGCCGCCGCAGCTCAGGCAGACCGCGTCGTTGCGGTGCAGCCAGGGAACGACCTTGAGCCGCCTGGTCCAGGTCAGTGGCTCCCGGTCCGGTGCGTGCATCTTCAGCGCCGCGCGCGCGGCGTTCTGGATCTCGGGGGCAGACCATTCCTCGGCGCTCTTGTTCATCAGGGCACTGAGGTCGGGGTGGTGGTGGTCAGTGGTGCGGGCTTTGTTCATTTATATGTGTCTTCCAAGGCAGGTGGGAGGACGCCTAATCGGGTGGTGGGGTGGGTTTGCGACCAGCACTGAATCACTCGCTTCAAACGTTAGTGCCCTTGCCTGGTCACCGCGCCTCGATAAGGCCCTGCCGAGTGTCAGATCTTCGTCAGGTCTCAGGTCCACAGGGTCTCGAGGGTGACCCGGGCCTCGAGTTCGAGCAGGTGCCGCTTGGTCGGGATGCCGCCGCCGAAGCCGACCATCTTGCCGCCGGCGCCGACCACCCGGTGGCAGGGCACGACGATCGCGATCGGGTTCCGGTTGCACGCCGTACCGACGGCACGTGCGGCGCCGATGTCGCCGACGATCTTCGCGACGTCGCCGTACGTCTGCATCTCGCCGTACGGGATCCGGGTGAGCTGGGTCCAGACCGCGCGCTCGAACTCGGAGCCGTTGCGGACCGACAGCGGCAGGGTGAACTCCTGGAGCTCGCCGGCGAAGTACGCCTTCAGTTGCTCGGCGGCCTCGGTCAGCAGCGGATCGGTCCCGAGCGGCCGGTCCGTGGCCCCGAAGTGCAGCCGGCAGAGCCCGGTCTCGTCCACCGCGAGCGTGAGGTCGCCGATCGGCGAGTCGACCACGGACCATTCCATACGCCCATCCTCCCTATCCCCACCGACAGTTTCTGGCAGGAATGCGCCACGGAGCGGCCGCAACCTGATGTTCTCGCCCGGTCACGCCCTGTTGTGCTATGTCTGATCCATGCCGAGCCGGGCGTCGCAAGTACCGCAGGGGCGGTGGTTCAGTTCCGAGCGGGCCATGGGTATCGGTGCGTCGATCCTGATCGGGGTCGTCACCGTCACCACGTGGTCGACCGCGTGGTCGGACTGGAACCTGTACCGGACCCGCAAGGTGTACGGCGGTGACCCGGACAAACTGGCCGAGGCGGACCTGATCTCCGGCTCGCTCGGAATCGTCGCCGCACTGGCGCTGGCGGCGGCCGCGGTGGTGTTCATCGTCTGGCTGTGGCGAGTCCGCTGGAACGCGGAGATGTTCTGCCGTGGCGCGCACCGGTTCACCCGCGGGTGGGTCCTCGGATGCTGGCTCGTCCCGGTGGTGAACCTCTGGTACCCGAAGCAGGTCGTCGACGACGTCGTCGCGGCCAGCGACCCGCGGACCGATCCGTTGATCCCGCTGCTGAAGGACGTTCCGGGCACGCACCTGGTCTGGGCCTGGTGGCTGACCTGGGTGGCCGGCCTGGTCACCGGGAACATCGTGCAAAGAGGCGTTCTCGTCGGCGCGTCGGAGCTCGGAGATCTGCGGACCAACGTCATACTGTCCTCCGTCTCGGCGCTGTTCACCACCGGCGCGGCGGTGCTCGCAGTCATCCTGATCCAGCGGATCGACGAGCTTCAGAGCATGCGTCCGTGGGTGCCGTGGTGGGCGGTCGGGACACCGCACAGTGGCTTCCAACCACCTGCGCGGTAAACCAAACCGTCACGCCCCGTCTTCTCCCTCGTTACCAATGGTGATGGGCGTACGAAAAGAACACGTTAAGTCGACACCCTCTGTGCTGGGGCCGACTGCCCTGGCCTACCTACTTCGTGGTATCAATGTGGCTCGGTCACGCGGGGGCAGGGCCAGGCAGAGACGCCGAACAGACGACGGAGTTCCAGCAACGCGAGGGACGCGAGACGTGAGCCACCCGCAGGCATTGATGACTGCTGTCGAGGATCAGGAAGAGTGGCAGCCGCACGCGGCTGAGGAGTTCCAGCAAGTCGGGACGGTCGGCAAGATCGCGATCGGACTGCTGGGCGCATCAACGGTCACCCACCTGCTGTCCACCTGGTCGGACTGGAACACGTACTCGGTGGTGCACCGCTATCTCGGCGGCATGCCGAACGTCGACGACGCGGATCTGAACCGCGCCGACGCGATCGCCAAGGTCACTGCGATCCCGAACGTGATCATCTCGGTCGCCGCCGCGGTCGTCTTCGTCATCTGGTTGTGGCGGGCCCGGGTCAACTCCGAGGTGTTCTGCCAGGCCGACCACCGCCGCAGCCACGGCTGGGTGCTGGCGAGCTGGTTCTGCCCCGGTCCGAACCTCTGGTACCCGAAGCAGATCGTCGACGACGTCTGGCTCGCCAGTGACCCGAAGACCCCCGTCTACAGCGACGACCTGCGCCGGTTCAGGACGCCGACCCTCACCTCTGTGTGGTGGGTCGCCTGGATCGGCGCTCTCGCGTTCGACGTGGTGGTCCGCCGGTTCCTGATGTGGATGGAAGCCACCGTCGGGTCGCTGCGCGGTATCGCCCTGGCCGGCACGGCGTCCCTCGTGCTGACCGTTGTCTCCGCGGTCGCCGCGACGATGGTGATCCGCAAGATCAACCACATGCAGACCACGCGCCAGTGGGTGCCGTGGTGGGACCAGGGCCCGAAGCTCAGCGCCGTTCCGTCGTACGAGGTGACGCAGGTTCCGTCGTACGCGAACGACGACACCGACGAGCAGCCGGCGATCTCCGAGCCGATCGCGGCCGGGCCCGCGCTGGGTCTGGTTCGCCAGCCGCAGTTGGAGATGGCCGGTGCCCCGCAGGCGGGCAGCCCGTTCGCTCCGACCCCGGCACCGCAGGCCCCGGCCGCCTACGCACCGGCCCCGCAGGCGCCCGCGCCGTACGCTCCCGCCCCGCAGACGCCGGCGCCGTACGCTCCGGCTGCCGAGCAGGCGCCCGTACAGAGCCCGTTCGCGCCGCAGAACTTCCCGGGTGACGGCGCTGCCGCCCCGGCCGCGTTCGCCGGTGGTCCGTCGGCCGACGATGCGCCGAAGTGGAGCCCGTTCGCCCCGGTTGCCGAGAACTGGCAGGACAACGACGCCGGTCCGGCGACCGAGCAGTTCAACCCGATCGAGACCTGGCGGGACGAGAAGCCGGTCGAGGAGACGACGTACGAGGCGCCGCAGCAGAGCTGGGAGGACTACCGGAGCTCGGTCACCGCGGACGTGCTCGGTACGACGAGCAGCTGGCGTGACGAGGCCACCCCGATGACCGTCGTACAGCCCGACCCGTACGCCTACCAGCCCGAGCCGGAACCGCAGCCCCAGCCGCAGCCGGCTGAGGAGCCGTGGGCGGCGCGCTACTCCGAGCCGTACTCGTACGAGTCCGACTACCTCACCTCAACGGCCTCCCCTGTGGAGGCGCAGACCGCACCCGAGCCTGAGCCCGCGCCTGTTGCGCGCGCCGGCCGCCGGGCCGCTCGGGTCGCGGTCGACAGCCCGTCGGCGATCCAGCCGGCGGTGACGAGTCACTCGACGCACGCTGTCGAGGCCGAGTCGCACGAGACCTACTCGTCGTACTCGGACCACAACGTCTACGGGCAGTCCGAGCACACGCAGCCGTCGTCGCACGTGTCCACGTCGTCCGGGTACTACGAGCCGGCGCCGGCCCCGAGCTACCAGGAGCAGGACGACTTCCTGACCCCGTCGAAGCCGCTCCCGCCGGTGCCGTCGTACGGTCCGGAGCCGACGTACTCCTCCGGTGACGGCTACTCGGGCCAGGAGACGTCGTACACCTCGGACTACTCGTCGTCGTACAACTCCGAGTCCTACAACTCGAGCAACTACGAGTACGACGCGTACGGCAACAACGGCGGCTCGGAGTACACGAGCAACGAGTCCTACGAGACCTACAGCCCGAACTACGCCACCGAGTCGTACGGGTCGCAGTACTCGCCGGAGCCGGAGCAGACCGAGTACCAGCAGCAGACGCCGTACGCCAACGAGCAGCAGCAGCCGACCGACCCGGAGCAGCCGACCAGTCCGCGGACCCAGCCGCGCCGTGGCCGCTGGATCTGATCAGATAGCTGTATGCGTCTAGGATTCGCCACCCTCGGTTGCCCCGGAGCCCCACTCGAAGACGTCCTGGCGCTTGCTCAGGGCAACAAGTTCACCGGTCTGGAGCTACGGGCCGCGCCGGACGAGTTCACGCACACCGGCCTTTCGGCGACGCAGCGCCGTGAGCTGCGGGCCCGGATCGAGGACGCCGGCCTGGAGGTCTTCGCGGTCAGCAGCTACGTGAAGCTCTGCGCGGTCGAGGAGCAGCCGCTCGAGGCGCATCTCGAACTCGCCGCCGACCTCGGCGCCCTCGGCGTCCGCGTGTTCCCCGGTGACGATCCCGGCGACGGTACGACGGAAGGCCCGAGCGCCGGGGAGATCCGCGCGCTCGATCGCGTGACGACCGCACCGAAGGACGTCCCGATCCTGCTGGAGACGCACGACTCGCACTCGACCGCCCGGCAGGTTGCAGCGTTCTGTGCGCTGCTCGACACCGACGTCCCCGGCCACAACGTGAAGGTACTCTGGGACACATCGCACACCTGGTCGCACGGCGAGACCCTGGCCGATTCGTTCGCCCTGCTGCGCCCGTGGCTCGAGCTCATCCAGTTCAAGCAGGCTGACTCGCAGCAGGACTTCCGCCCGGTCGCGATCGACGCCGGCGACTTCCCGATCCAGGAGCTGCTGACGGTGCTCGACGGCACCGACTACCCGCTCTCACTCGAGTGGGAGCTCAAGTGGCACCCACAGCTCCCCTCGCTGGCGGAAACCCTGCCCGCCGTTCACGCCTGGTTAAGCGTGCCGTAGGCGACGTGGCGCCGGCGAGGTCAAATAGCGGGCCAACGTCGGTCCGAGCCAGGCGACCACCTCGTCGTCGGGCATCGTCGCGATCGGCGGGAAGCCGAGGATGTACCGGCAGAGCGCGAAGCCGAGCACCTGACTCGCGACCAGACCGGCCCGTACGTCGGGTTGGTCGACTGCCTGCACCCGTAGCGTCGGCGCGAGCTGTGCCGCGAAGATTCCGCGCATGCGCTCGACCGCGACCTCGTTGGTGACCGCGGTCCGCAGCAACACCCGCAGGGAGTCGTCCGCCTCCCACCGCTCCAGGAAGTGCCGCGCCAGCACCTCCCCCAGCGATTCCAGCGGTACGTCGCCGATGTCCGGCAACCGGATGTCGAAGTCGGCTGCCGCCGCGAACAGCTTCTCCTTGCTGCCGTAGTACCGCATCACCATCGCCGGGTCGATGGCCGCGTCCGCCGCGATCGCCCGGATCGTCGCCCGCTCGTACCCGTCCGCGCCGAACCGCTCGCGCGCCGCCGCGAGGATCGCCGCCCTGGTCCGATCGGACTTCTTCTCCGCCATGCCTCCAGCATATGCCAACACCTGTTGACTTTTACCAGAGGCGGGCCTAGCGTAAAAGTCAACAGATGTTGATAAAAGGAGCGACGATGATTCCGCAGCAGGCAGAGGTTGTGGTGGTGGGCGCGGGTCCGGTGGGGCTTGCGGTGGCGGTCGGGCTTCGGCTGCACGGGCATGAGGTAGTGGTGGTCGACCAGCAGGCCGCGGGGGCGAACACCTCACGGGCCTGCGTGATCCACCCGCGGACGCTGGAGGTGCTGGAACAGCTCGGGGTCACCAAGCGGCTCGTCGACCTCGGCCTGGAGCTCGAGGACTTCGCGATCCGCGCCGACGACCGCAAGCTGATCCCGGTCGGCTTCGCGGACCTGCCGACCGACTACCCGTTCGTGACGATGATCCCCCAGCCGATCACCGAGCAGGTGCTGCTCGAACGGCTCGAGGAGCTCGGCGGCTCGGTGCTCCGTCCGTACGCCGCGACCGGCCTGACCCAGACCGCCGACGGTGCCGAGGTCACGCTCGACAGCGGCGACGTGATCAAGGCGCAGTACGTCGTGGCGGCCGACGGCATGAACAGCACCATCCGCGAACTCGCCGGCCTGCGGATGCCGGGCAACACTCTGCAGATCTCGTGCAGCCTGGTCGATGTCCGCGTCGACGGCGGCCTGCCGGTCGACGAGGTCGCGCTGTACTTCGCCTCCGCCGGACTGCTCGTGGTGGCGCCGCTGCCGGACGGAAGCTTCCGGCTGGTCGCGGAGATGCACGACGCACCGGAGCACCCCGATCTCGCCTACGCGCAGCGGTTGCTGGCCGACCGTGGTCCGCGGAAGGCGCACCCGAAGGTCACCGAGGTGGTCTGGGGTTCGCGGTTCCGGATCCACGAGCGGGTCGCCGACGCGTACCGCACGGGCCGCGTGCTGCTGGCCGGCGACGCCGCCCACACGCACAGCCCGGCCGGCGGCCAGGGCATGAACCTAGGCCTGCGCGACGCGGTCACCCTGGCGGACGCGCTGTCCGCCGCGCTGGCTGGAGACGAGTCGGGTCTCGACGCCTACGCCACGAATTGCCGCGCAGAGGCAGTCCGGGTCATCGGCCTGGCCCACCGCCTGACCCGTCTCGCGAACGTCCCCCGCGCGATCCGCCCGCTACGCAACGCCGTACTCAGCCTCGTCGGCCGAGTCAGCAAGACCCAGAACGGCCTCGCGAAACAACTAGCCGGCTTCCCAAACCGGTGACGTGTGAACCCACCCAGCCGCACAGCAACCCACCGGGCCTTGTGCGCAACAACCGACCATTTGCACAACAACCTGCGGGCTGCTCCGGGCAGAGCACGACCGACACCTCGCGCACGCGACCGGATATCCCCTCGCGTTGACGGTTCTCCCCTCGCACACCACCGGAGAACCCACTACGCGAGGGGATATCCGCTTCTTGTACCTGATCCGTGGGTGCTGTCCCAGAGCCGGCGACTGGGGGTTGGGGAGGATTGCTTCCCGGATCGGGCAGGAAATCCTCCCCACACGCCTCTGCTGGGTCGGCCAACCGGGGCCTGTGCGGAACGTCAGCCGGCCGTCGACTCGCGGATTTGCAAGGTGTGCGGGACGGTGAGGTCGCGGTGGGTGGATCCGCCGTTGCCGGCGATTCGGTCGAGGAGGAGGGCGACCGCGTTGTCGGCCAGCCATTCCTTGTCCGGTGAGATCGTGGTCAGGGACGGCGAGTGGTACCGGCCGTCCTCGATGTCGTCGAAGCCCACCACGGCGATGTCCTCCGGCACGCGCAGGCCCGCGTCGGCCAGCGTCCGTAGCGCGCCGAGGGCGAGCAGGTCGTTGAAGCAGAACACCGCGTCCGGCGGCTCCGGCAACGCCAGCAGTTCCCGCATCGACGCGGCCCCGTCGAGCCGGTGGTACCCGGTCGCGGCGAGCTCGAGCGCAGGGTCGTGCGGCATCCCGGCCGCCTTGAGCGCCTTCCGGTACCCCTTCCGCCGGACCGCGCCAGTACTCGTCCCGCCGACGCCGATCGCCGCGATCCGATGCCGGCCCAGTGAGAGCAGATGCGTGGTGGCGTCGTATGACGCCCGCACCGAGTCGACCGCGACGCGGTCGAACTGACCGCCGGCCGGTCGTTCGCCGAGCAGGACCAACGGCTTCCCGGTGTCAGCTGAGGTGAGCTTGGCCGGGGCGGTGGCGAGCGGGGAGAAGATGATGCCGTCGATCAACTGTCCACGCATGCCGTCCAGGACGAACCGTTCGGCGGCGGACTCGCCTTCGGTCTGGTCGATCAGCACGGTGATCCCACGACGCTTCGCGGCCCGGCTGATCGCCGCTCCGAGCTCGGCGAAGTACGGCGAGCCCATCTCCGGGATGGCCAGTGCGATGAAGTCCGAGCGGCCCTTGCGCAGCGACCGGGCGCTGACGTTCGGCTTGTAGTCCAGCGCGGCGATCGCGGCCTCGACCTTGGCCCGGGTGCGTGCCGTGATGTGCGGGTAGTCGTTGATCACGTTCGAGACGGTCTTCACCGACACACCGGCTCGCGCGGCCACGTCGCTCAGCCTCGTCGCCATCGGAGAACCTCCTGTCGCCGTCCCGTCGCCCGAGTGTGCCACGCCCAGCACCCCTCCCGCCCGCCCAGCCACCGCACCCAGCCACCGCACCCAGCCACCGCACCCAGCCACCGCACCCAGCACCCCATTTCGCTGGTCAACCCATCAGCTCGGGGGTTCGTGAGCCGTATTCAGGGTGTGGAACCCCCGAGTTGGTGGGTCGGCCAGGCAATTTGGTGGGTCTGCCAGGCAAATTCGGGTGAGGGGGTGAGGTCTTTACAGGGGGATATCAATCGTTGTAGACATCCACGTTAAACGTTGTAAACACTTCCAGGGAGGTCGAGGTGGCGCGTCTCGTCGTGGATCCGGCGTTCGTGGTCGGTGCGCTGGACCGCCGGCTCTTCGGCTCGTTCGTCGAGCACATGGGGCGTTGCGTCTACACCGGGATCTACGAGCCGGGGCATCCCACCGCCGACGCGGACGGCTTCCGGCAGGACGTGCTCGCGCTGGTCCGGGAGCTCGGCGTGACCGCGATCCGCTACCCCGGCGGGAACTTCGTCTCGAACTACGACTGGGAGGACGGCGTCGGGCCGAAGGACGCGCGGCCGCGGCGGCTCGACCTGGCCTGGCGGGCGATCGAGCCGAACCAGTTCGGCACCGACGAGTTCGTCGCCTGGTCGCGCAAGGCCGGCGTACAGCCCATCTGGGCGGTCAATCTCGGCACCCGCGGGATCCGCGAGGCCGTCGACCTGCTGGAGTACTGCAACCTGCCGGCCGGCACCGCGTTCGGCGATCGCCGGGTCGCGAACGGCAGCCCGGAGCCGCACGACATCCGGATCTGGTGCCTGGGCAACGAAATGGACGGCCCCTGGCAGATCGGCCACAAGACCGCCGAGGAGTACGCGCGGCTGGCCGAGGAGACCGCGAATGCGATGCGCCGCGTCGATCCCGGCCTCGAGCTGGTCGCCTGCGGATCGAGCAACGCCGCGATGCCGACGTTCGGCGACTGGGAACGCGTGGTCCTGGAGCGCACCTACGACCTGGTCGACCACATCAGCCTGCACGCGTACTACGAGCCGCACGACGGCGACCAGGCGAGTTTCCTGGCGGCCGCCGAGGAGATGGACCGGATGATCTCCGCGGTGATCGCGACCGCCGACCACGTGAAGGCGCTCATGCGCAGCGACAAGGAGCTGACGCTGTCCTTCGACGAGTGGAACGTCTGGTACCAGCAGCACTTTCCCGGCGAGCTCGGCCTGCCGATCCGCGAGGTCGGCCCGCTGATCGAGGACACCTACACGGTCGACGACGCGGTCGTCGTCGGCAGCCTGCTGATCACGCTGCTCCGGCACGCCGACCGGGTGAAGATCGCTTGCCTCGCGCAACTGGTGAACGTGATCGGCCCGATCCGCACCGAGCCCGGTGGGCGCGCGTGGCGGCAGACGATCTTCTACCCGTTCGCGTTGACCGCGCAGTACGCCGGTCCGACCGTGCTGCGGACCGCGATCGCCGGCGGCCCTGAGATCGACACGTCCGCCTTCGGCCGCATCCCGGCCCTCTGGAGCACAGCGACGTACGACGAGAACACCGGGGAGACTGCGATCTTCGTGGTGAACCGGAGTGAGACCGACAAGATCGATCTGGAAATCCCGGTGCCCGGACCCCGCCTCAACCAACACAGCATCCGGCACCTCGCCCTGTACGACGAGGACCGCTCCGCCGTGAACACGGCCGACGATCCGGACCGGGTCCAGCCCCGGGCCGTCGACGACACCGAGGTCGTCGACGGTGTCTGCCGTGCCACGCTGCCGCCCGCATCGTGGCACGTGATCCAGCTCAGCAGTTGATTCGAGAGGGGACCCGCCCGTGCCTTCGAAACGACTCCTTGCCGCAGTCCTGACTGTGGCTGCCGTCGCAGCCGGCACATCTGCTGCGACCGCCGCACCTGTGGTGACCACGACCAACGCGATCAGCTCCAGCTTCGCCGACACCTTCGCCGACCCGTCGATCATCCAGGGCCGCGACGGCTACTGGTACGCGTACGCCACCTCCGATCCACTGGTGGCGAACGGCGCGTTCGGCCTGATGCACATGGCCCGGACCAAGGACTTCAGCTCCTGGGAGTACCTCGGCACGGTCTTCAACGACCAGACCAAGCCGGCCTGGGCCGCGCCCGGCTCGTTCTTCTGGGCGCCGGACATCCGGTACCTCGACGGTCACTACGTCATGTACTTCACGGTCACCGACACCGCGGCCAACCCCGGTGGCGATCCCGCGATCGGTGTGGCCACCGCCCCGACCCCAGCGGGACCGTGGACCGCCACCGACGGCCCGGTCGTCGCCCCGAAACCGGACGGCAACGGCGGCTTCTTCGGCACCATCGACCCCGCGATGCTCACCGCCGCGGACGGCAAGCGCTACCTCTACTACGGCGGCTTCTACGGCGGCATCTCCGTCACCGAACTGAGCGCCGACGGCATGCACGCGGTCGGTGAGCCGACCCAGGTCACGATCGGCGACCGCTACGAGGGCTCGTACGTCGTCTACCGCGACGGCTGGTACTACTTCATGGGCTCGTCGATGAACTGCTGCGCCGGCCCGACCACCGGGTACTCCGTGTTCGCCGGACGCTCTCGCTCTCCACGCGGTCCATTCGTCGACGCTGACGGCGTCGCGCTCACCGACTCCCGCGTCGGCGGGACGACGGTCATCACGCAGAACGGCAACAAGTGGATCGGCCCCGGCCACCACGCGTTCATCACCGACGCGGCCGGCCAGGACCACATCGTCTACCACGCGATCGATCGCGGTACGCCGTGGTTGACGAACCCGTTCGGGATCAACCGGCGGCCGATGCTGATCGACAAGATCGACTGGATCAACGGCTGGCCCCGTACGCGCGCCGGCCTCGGCCCGTCCGAGGGCCCGGTCCCGGCCCCGACCACCGGCTCGTCCCTCGGCATCGACTCCACCGACCCGGCGTCGGGCGTCCAAGGTGCCACCAGGCAACCGGGCGACGCACTCGGCGGACCGACCGCGACCATCAACGGCGCAGCCGAGACTCGCGCCGCGGCGCCCGCCGGCTCGCTCCGAGTAGAAGCGGACGTTCGACTCGGCAGCTCCTTCACCACGGTCCTGGGCAATGAGGTCGTGGCGACGGTTGCGAACAATCGGGTGACGCTGACGGTCGGCCGCCGTACGACGTCGGCGAACCTGCCGCCCGACTTCGACCGCACCCAGTGGAACAACCTGTCCGTCCAGGTCTCCGGATCAACCGTGACAGCACGACTCAACGACGCGGGCCTCGGAGACGTCTATGCGGAGGCACGGCTGGAGGTGCCCGGGCTGAAACTCAGGTCGGCACCTGTGCGGTGGCTCGGGTCGGCAGAGGTGGACAACCTGACCGTCCGCCCGGTGGCGCGGCCGGTGACGAAGCCGGCCGACGTACCGCGGACTGGTGATCTGCTGTCCGGCGACGACTTCAACGGACCGCTTGGCGCTGACTGGTCGTGGATCCGTCAGGACGACAAGGCGACCGTTGCTGACGGCAAGTTGTCGTGGCCGTTGGAGAACGCCGACATGACCGGCTCGTCGAACAACGCCGGGTTGCTGCTGCACGCGACACCGGCCGGGAACAGTTGGATCGCGGAGACCAAACTGCACCTCGACACCGGGCAGGGCGACGTCCGCAACTACCAGCAGGCCGGCATGATCGCGTACCTGAACGACAGTGACTTCGCCCGGCTCGGCAGCGTGGCGATCTGGAAGACCCGGCAGACGGAGTACGGGCGGGAGCTCGTGGCGCGTCCGTCGGACGGTGCGACGTCGTACGGCGCGGCTGCGATCGGACGCTCGGCGCCGACGTTGTGGATGCGGCTCGCGTACCACCAGAACGCCGCCGGTGAGCACGTCTATCGCGCCGCCACGTCGGTGGACGGGAAGAACTGGACCTGGGGCGCGTCCTGGGTGCTCCCGGAAGCGGCTCGCATCGGTCTCTATGCACACGGCGAGTTCACCGGCGCGAACCCGCCGCCGGTCGCCACCTTCGACTACCTGAAGTTCTACGAAAGCAGATAATGGGATTCTCCAATCCGGTGTACGACGGCAGCTTCGCCGATCCGCAGATCATTGCGGTCGGCAACGACTACTACGCCTTCGCGACCAACGGTCCGCTGGGTAACGTGCAGACGCTGACCTCCCGCGACCTGGTGTCGTGGGAGCCGGTGGGTGACGCGCTGCCGTCGGTACCGGATTGGACGTCCCCGGGACGGATGTGGGCGCCGGAGGTCGCGGTCCACGCGGCCGACCGGTACGTCATGTACTACACGTCGCGGGACACCGCGGCGGATCGGCAGGCCGTCGGCGTCGCGGTGGCGTCCACCCCCACAGGTCCATATGTCGACAAATCGATGAAGCCGCTGATCAGCCAGGCCGACGAGGGCGGCTCGATCGACGCGTCACCGTTCCAGGACTCGTCCGGCCGGCGCTGGCTGTACTGGAAGAACGACGGCAACGCGATCGGTGTCGACACCTGGATCTACGTGTCCGAGCTGTCCGCGGACGGTCTGACACTGATCGGTCCGGTGCATCGGATGATCAGGCAGGACCTGCCGTGGGAGGGCAATCTGGTCGAAGCGCCGTACATGGTCGAGCGGAACGGGAAGTTCCACCTGTTCTACTCCGGCAACGCGTTCGACAAGGCGACGTACGCCGTCGGCCACGCGCTGTGCGAGTCGCCGATCGGTCCGTGCGTGAAGACCGGCGACCCCATCCTGAAGTCGAGCCCAGATGCTGCCGGGCCGGGACACAACATGGTGCTCGGCGACTGGTTCGTCTACCACGCGTGGGATCCCGCGCAGGTCGGCACCGATCCGAAGGGCCGCACCCTGTGGCTCTCGCACCTGACCTGGGACGGCGATACCCCGGTCGTCGAGCCACCACGCACCAGGAATCCATAACTTGTCCGGCCCCTCCCGCATCAAGGTCTGTGGAAGATCCAGATCCGGGAGAGAACATGAAACGACGCAGCACCTTCGCCTGCCTGGCCGGGACGGTCGCGCTGACCACGGCAGCCTTCGTGCCGACAGCTCACGCCGCGCCGCAGTCCACGACCGAGGCCTGCACGATGGGGCTCGGGTCGGTCGACGCCGCCGGTGCCCAGACCTCGTCCGGCGTGACCGCCGGTACGCCGCCGACGATGAAAGGTCCCACAGCGGTCGACGAGCCCGTCTTCCCGCCCGGCCAGGTCCGGCTGAGTTCCGTGTGGGAGATCGAACCCAACGTCGCCGGCTTCGACCGGTCCGGCTACGTCGTGCAGGGCGATGCGCTGTACCGCTATTTCTACAACCGCAGTTCCGGCGACGACATTGTCAAGCGGATCGGCGGCGGCTGGTCGAACTTCACCGCGCTCGAGGTCTCCCACTTCGAGGACACCAAGCGCAAGATCTCGCACTGGATGGCGTACGGGCTGCGCAGCGACGGCACGCTGTTCCGCTGGAACGGCGGGTGGGGCAGGGCCCAGTCGGTGCCCGGGTTCTCGTCGGTGAAGTCGATGGCGCTGATCAGCAAGACCGCGACGTACGACACCTTCCTCGCGAACACCCGCGGCGGTGCCCTCTACACGATCCGGATCCCGATCACGTCGCCGCTGAAGCCGATCGTGACGCGGGTGCGGACGAGCACCTGGCAGGGCTTCGAGGCGCTGGTCGCGGACAAGTGCGGCAACTACGGCACGTTGCTGCTCGGCATCGACAAGGACACCAAGAGCGGCTACCTGTACGCCGTCGGCCACACGAACGGTACGGCCACGGTGATCAACAGCCTGGGCAAGGTCGATGGGACCTTCCCGAATGCCCCCTACTACCGCTGGGGCGCGGTCTTCTACCTCGACCCGCTGAACGGAGACTGACGTGAAACGGATCTTCGCAGCCGTAGCCGGCGCGACCCTGGTCGCTGTGGCAGTCACGGCACCTACAGCCGAGGCCGCGACGGCTCAGTCATGCTCGCTTGCGCCGGGCTCCGTGCTCTCGAGCGGCGCACAGAACAACGGGGGCATCACGGTCGGCTGGCCGCCACGGAACGTCGGGCAGCCCGGTCCGATCTTCGGTGTGTTCGACCCCGGAGTGGTCCGGCTCAGTACGTCGTTCACGAGTGACGCGTACAGCTGGGGCGCCACCAACCACGGCTGGGTGGTGGAAGGCGACACGCTGTACTACCGCGAGTACACCATCGACCTCATGAACGAGATCATGCCCGACGGGCCGGCCGAGCTGCGGCCGGTGGGCGGCGGTTGGTCGAACTACAAGGCGGTTGAGGTATCCGAGTTCACCAACCGGACGACGGCGTACGGGCTGCGCGGCGACGGCACGCTGTTCCGGTGGAGCGCCGACCGCTGGCTGTGGAAGAAGACCGGATCCGCTCCCGGGTTCGCCGCGGTGCAGTCGATGGCGTTGATCAGCAAGACGTCGACGTACGACACCTTCCTGGCGAACACCCGTGGCGGTGCCCTCTACACGATTCGCATCCCGACCACGTCGCCGATGAAGCCGATCGTCAAGCCGGTGCGGACGGGAACCTGGCAGGGCTTCGAGAAGCTGGTCGCGAGCAAGTGCGGCAACTACGGGACGCTCCTGGTCGGTATCGACAAGGACACCCGGACGGCGCACTGGTATGCCGTCGGGCACGCGAACGGTACGGCGACCGTGATCAACCACCTGAGCGTTTCCGGGCCGAGCTTCAAAGATCCGGTCTACTTCCGCTGGGGCGGGACGCCCGGCATCGATCCGCTCAACGGCGACTGAGGATCCCGGTCAGGATCGTCAGGGCCCGGTGCAGGTCGGACGTCGACGGCGTCGCGTACCCGATCACGAGCCCTGGCGGTCCCGGCACGGTCCGGCGGTACTCGGACAGCGGCGCGACCACGACGCCGGCCTCGCGGGCCGCGGCCGCGATCCGCAGATCGTCGGCGTCGTCGGGAAGCAGTAGCGTGATGTGCAGCCCCGCGTCCTGGCCGACGATCTGACCGTACGGCGACAGCACCGCACAGGTGTGGGTACGACGGTCCGCGTACAGCCGGCGTCCGCGGCGTACGGCCTGGTCGAGGTACCCGTCGCGCAGCATGGCGAGCATGGCGGCCTGCATCGGCCAGCCGGGCCAGTCGCCGGAGTCGGCCCGGAACGTGGCGAGCCGATCCACCATCGCCTCGGACGCGACCAGCCAGCCGAGACGGAGCGCGGGACTCAAGGTCTTCGACAGCGTCCCGAGGTGGACGACCCGCTCCAGGTCCAGCTGGGCGAGAGCGGGCAGCGGCGCGACGTCGTACCGGAACTCGCTGTCGTAGTCGTCCTCGATCAGCAGGCTCCCGGTGCGGCGCGCCCACCGGACCAGTTCGTTGCGTCGGGCAACGGGCAGTCGGCCGCCCAGTGGATATTGGTGCGACGGCGTCACATAGACGGCCGCGGCGTCGGTCAGCGCGCCGACCTGCAGGCCGTCCTCGTCGACCGGGACGTCGACGATCTCGAGCCGGTGGTCGCGGGCGGCGACGACTGCGTTCAGGTACCCGGGGTCCTCGATCGCGATCCGGTCGCCGGGCTGCCGCGTGACCGTGAGCAGCAGCCGCAGCCCGTGGACGGTGCCGTTGGCGACGAGTACGTTCTCCGGGCCGCAGGCGATGCCGCGGACCCGAGCGACGTGGTCCGCGAGGGCGGCGCGCAGCGCGGGGAGCCCGGCCGCGTCGTCATACCCGCCCGGCGGCGACTGGGTGGACACCTCGCGCCACGCTCGCCGCCAGCCCGGGTCAGGCGTCGGGGCGATGTACGGGATGCCGGGGCGCAGCGTGAGGAGTTTCGCGTCGGCGTCAGGCAGGTGCTGCGTGCGTCGTCGTACGGCGGGTTGCAACGGGACGACGTCCGTGACGAAGGTGCCGGCGCCGGTCCGCCCCTCGATCCAGCCCTCGGCGTGCAGCTGGTCGTACGCCGCCTGCGTCACGGACCGCGAGACCCCGAGCTCCCGCGCGAGGTCGCGCGTGGACGGCAGCCGATGACCTGCCTGGAGCCGCCCGTCCAGCACCGCTGCACGGAACTGCTCCGCGAGTTGCAGGTGCAACGGCAGTCCGGCGGCCCGGTCGATCGTCAGCGGCAGCGAACTCTGCACCACATTAGGATCGCAGCATGGCCATGACCGCGGAGGACGTGTCTCGGTTCGAGCGGTCCAGGCGTCGACTCGAGGCCATCGCGTACCGTCTGCTCGGCTCGGCGAGCGAGGCCGAGGACGCCGTCCAGGAGACGTTCCTGCGCTGGCAGGCCACGGACATCGCCCGGATCGAGGTCCCCGAGGCGTGGCTGACGAAGGTGCTCACCAACCTCTGCCTCAACCAGCTCGCCTCCGCACGCGCGCGGCGGGAGACGTACGTCGGCCAGTGGCTGCCCGAGCCGCTGCTCGACGGCGACCCGATGCTCGGCCCGGCGGACACCGTGGAGCAGCGCGAGTCGGTGTCGTACGCCGTACTCACGCTGATGGAGCGCCTGTCGCCGAACGAGCGGGCGGTCTACGTACTGCGGGAGGCGTTCGACTACTCGCACCGGGAGATCGCCGAGATCCTCGAGATCAGCGAATCCGCCAGCCAGCAGAGCTTCCGCCGGGCCAAGCAGCACCTCGCGGACGGCCGGGCGCGCACCGCGGTCGACGAGGCCGTGGCGCGGCGGATCGTGGACGAGTTCCTGGCCGCCGCCACCAGCGGCCAGACGGACTCGATCGTGCGGCTGCTCACCGCCGACGCCGTCTCGATCGGCGACGGCGGCGGCAAGGTCCCGGCCCGGACCACCGCGGTCGAAGGCGCGCTCGCGGTCGCCCGCTTCCTGCGCGGCATGTTCAAACCGACCGAGGCGAAGCGCCTGTACGTCGGGGGTTCGGCGGAGGTCTACGCCTGGCCGGCCAACAGCGAACTCGCTCTCGTCGTGGTCGTCAACGGCGAGGTCATCGGTGTCATGTGCCTCGAGGTCGCTGCGGACGGTGTGACCGCCGTGCGCACCCAGGCAAACCCGGACAAACTGGCGCGCGCGACCGAACTGTTCGCCGCCTCCGACCACGGTGAACCGCTGATGACCATCCTGTGACCTGCTTCACATCGCCTACCTGTCATGAAACGGCGGGCTGCCCGGTTCAAAGGGCGACACCGCATCAGACAGGAGCACGGATATGAAGCACCGCATCGTAGTTCTCGGCGCCGGGTACTCCGGAGCCGTCGCCGCCGGCCGTGTCGCCGCCCGGCTGTACCGCGACGAGGTCAGCGTCACGCTCGTGAACGGCGAAAGCGACTTCGTGGAGCGGGTCCGCATGCACGAGGTGGCCACCGGCCGGGACCTCAAGCTGCGTCCGTTCGAGGAGATGTACGCCGGGACCGGCGTCGAGTTGAAGGTCGCGAAGGTCACCGGGGTGGACGTCGACCGCAAGACGGTCGCGCTCGACTCGGAAGAGCTCGAGTACGACACCCTCGTGTACGCGCTCGGCAGCCGCTGGAACCCGCAGGGCGTTCCGGGCGTCGCGGAGCACGCCTACGAGATCGCGAGTCGTCCCGGTGCACTTCGGCTGCGTGAGCGGCTGACGTCGCTGACCGCCGGACAGACCGTGACGGTTGTCGGTGGAGGCCTCACGGGCGTCGAGTTCGTGACCGAGCTCGCCGAGTCGCGGCCGGATCTCGACGTGGCGTTCGTCGTCCGCGGCGAGCTGGGCGACTGGCTGTCGCCCAAGGGACGCCGGCACCTCCGGAAGGTCCTCGACCGGCTCGGCATCACCGTGCACGAGAAGGCGGCCGTGACGCGGGTCGACGCGGATCAGCTGACGACAGCCGAGGGTGGAGCGATCCCCGCCGCGGTCACGGTGTGGACGGCGGGATTCGCCGTACACCCGATCGTCGAGGCGACCTCGCTGGAGGTCAGCGACACCGGGCGGATCGTGGTCGACGAGACCATGCGGTCCGTCTCGCACCCGGACGTGTACGCCGTCGGCGACGCGGCGTACGCGATGGGCTCGAAGAACAAGCCGCTGCGGATGTCGTGCGCCTCGGGGCAGCCGATGGCGTGGCAGGCCGCCGACTCCATCGCAGCCCGGTTGACCGGTGGCAAGCTCGGGCACGCGCCGCTGTTCTACTTCAACCAGTGCATCTCGCTGGGGCGCAAGGACGGGCTGATCCAGTACGTCACCACCGACGACCGCGCCGTCAACGCGACCCTGACGGGCCGGGTGGCCGCCGTCTACAAGGAGCTGATCTGCAAGGGCGCCGCGTGGGGCACCGAGAACCCGACGATGGGCCTGCCGACCCGGCGTCGCCACGTGATCAGCCAGCCCGTCCCGCTGCACGAATGGACTAGCTGATTCGAGCCGGAATGGCCCGTGCAGCCAGGCCACTCAGAGTCGAACCTAGTTACATGACCACTACGCCGTTGCAACCGACCGCCCGGACGTCCTTGCGCCGCTCGAAGGAACGCGCCGCCACCGAGCGGCAGGAGCTGTACGACGTACTGCTCGACGGCATGTTCTGCCACCTCGGCGTAGTGCTCGACGGCGATCCGCTCGTGCTGCCGACGGCGTACGGCGTGGACCTGGACCGCGGACCGGACGGGGAGCTGTACCTGCACGGCTCGGTCGCGGCCAGGAGCGTGGTCGCGGCCCCGCAGCAGACCGTGTGTGTCACCGTGACGCACACCGACGGTCTGGTGCTGGCCCGGTCCGCGTTCCACCACTCGGTGAACTACCGGTCCGCGGTCATCTTCGGCGTACCGCGGCTGATCACCGATCCGGACGAGAAGCTGCACGCCCTCAACCGGATCGTCGACCACCTCGTTCCCGGCCGGTCGGCCGCTGTCCGCTCGGCGAGCCGCAAGGAGCTCGCGAAGACCTCGGTGCTGGCGCTCTCCCTCACCGAGGCCTCGGTGAAGACCCGTTCCGGACCCGCCAACGACGACGAGGAGGACCTCGACCTGCCCTACTGGACAGGCGTGATCCCCCTCCAAGTCGTCGCCGGCGTACCGGAGAACAACCCCGACTGCGACCTCATGGTGCCCGCCCACGTCCGCAGCCGCGCGAACGTCCTGGGCGCACCCTCCTAGGCCACAGTCCCCTTGTTGTAGCTGGCCTGGGCCCAGAAGTACCCGACCACCGCGATCGCCACGCACCAGGCGGCGGCGAGCCAGCCGCTGCTGGCGTCCATCGGCGTACCCAGCAGCAGGTGGCGCAAGCTGTCGATGATCGGGGTGAACGGCTGGTACTCGGCGAACCAGCGGATGCCGCTCGGCATCGCCTCCAGCGGGATGAACGTGTTGCTCAGGAACGGCAGCAACAGGCTGATCGGCAGTACGACGTTGCTCGCGCCTTCCGGTGTCTTGCTGGTCAGCCCCAGCGCGATCGCGAACCAGGTCAGGCCGATGGTCAGCCCGATCAGCAGCACGGCGGCCAGCAGCCAGTCCCCGACCGACGCGTTCGGGCGGAACCCGATCAGGACCGCGAAGCCGACCACCAGGGCCAGGCTGACGCTCGTCACGAGCACGTTGCCCAGCACGTGCCCGGTCAGCACGGCCGGCCGGAAGATCGCCATCGTCCGGAACCTGGCCACGATGCCCTCGGACATGTCCATGCAGACGGCAACCGCGGGCGACATCGTCCCGGACGCGATCGACATCAGCAGGATGCCCGGGGTCAGGAAGTCGATGTAGTCGAAGCCTCCTGCGCCGCCGCCGAGCCCGGCCGAGAACGTGTCGCCGAAGACCAGACCGAACAGCAGGATCATGACCACCGGCATCCCGAGGGCACCGAGCGACAGGCCGGGATAGCGCTGGGCGTGCCGCAGGTTGCGGCGCAGCATGGTGCCGATGTCGGCCATCGGGCGGACGGTTGTGGTGGTACTCATCGTGCGGTCACCTCTTCGGACTTGGGCTGACCGGTGACGGCGAAGAACACGTCGTCCAGGTCGGGGGTGTGGACAGTCAGTTCGTCGACCTCGAGCGAGGCGTCGTCGATCCGGGCCAGCAGGTCGCGCAGCGCGTGCACGCTGCCGTCGTTCGGCACCTGCAGAACCAGTGCTTCGGGATTCGGCACGGCGGTCGGCAGCACCTGACCGGCGAGCGTGAACTCCTCCGGCGAGGTGAACCGCAGCCGGATGTGTCCGCCCGGCGCGAGCCGCTTCAGTTCTTCCGCCGTACCCTGGGCGACCAGTCGCCCGTGGTCGAGGACGGCGATCCGGTCGGCGAGCTGATCGGCTTCTTCCAGGTACTGCGTGGTGAGCAGGACCGTGACGCCGCCGGCGACCAGTTCGCGGATCAACGTCCACATGCGGTGCCGGCTGCGCGGGTCGAGACCGGTGGTCGGCTCGTCCAGGAAGATGATCTGCGGGCTGCCGACCAGCGTCATGGCCAGGTCGAGCCGGCGCTTCATACCGCCGGAGTACGTCGACGCGAGCTTCTTGCCGGCCTCCGCCAGGTCGAACTGTTCGAGCAGCTCGTCGGCCCGGCGGCGGGCCTCCTGCTTGCCGAGGTGGTGCAGATCGGCCATCAGGATGAGGTTCTCGCGGCCGGTCATCAGGCCGTCGACCGCGGAGAACTGGCCGGTGACGCCGATCGCGGCGCGGACCGCTTCGGGCGACTGGTGCAGGTCGTGGCCGGCCACCCGGATCTCGCCGGCGTCGGCGGCGACCAGGGTGGACAGGATCTGCACCGCGGTGGTCTTGCCGGCGCCGTTCGGGCCGAGCAGGGAAAAGATGGTGCCTTCGGCAACGTTCAGGTCGATGCCGTCGAGCACGAGTTTCTCGCCGTAGGACTTGCGCAGTCCGCGGACGTCGATCGCTGCTGACATGAGGGATCCTTGGGTGATTTCGGGCAGGGTGAACCTGACCCGGGACGGTTGACGGGTCTGCAGGAGGAAGATTTGGGCGTGCCTCACCACCCGAACGACCAGGTGCCGGCGTCCGGTGGTGGGGTGGGGTTCAGTTAGATGTCGAGATCCTCGACCGCCGGCTGATCGGCGGCCTCCTCGACTAGTTGATAAAGGTCCTCGGGGATCAGTTCGCGGAGTTCGTCGATGGTGTCCACGACGTGCAGGGTGGCCTCGCCCTGCGCCATGCTCCAGGACTGGTCGCTGCTCCAGTTGCCGACCCAGGAACGCCACCCGGTGAGGTAGCGCTCGTCGTCGGCGTTCTGCTTGAACTGGCTGCGGCGGTCCGCGTGCAGGACGAACTTGCCGGTCCGGCTGCGGTAGACCTTGAAGGCCTCGTACCCGGAACTGCTCGACCGGCCGCCTTCCGCGAGCAGTACGCCGGAGAACCGTTGCTTGCGGCCGGTGCCCCGGCCCACCCGCACGGTGATCTCCTCGTACCCCTCGAACCGGCCCTCCTCCATCTCGACGTACTTGCGCAGTGCGATCGAGATCGCCGAGGACAGGTTCCCGGCCAGTTCCTGGGCCCGCTTGTACAGCGGCAGGTCGTCGTCGGACACGTAGATCGTCTTGTTCGGCATCGCTTGTCTCCTCCTACGTAGAACTATACGCACATGGGTGCGCACATGTCTACGTATATCCCTACGTAGAAGGAGACGGCCGCGACGGGATCCGTCGCGGCCGCCTCCGGTGGCTGTCTACTTGGGTGAGTACAGCCAGGGGTGCTCGAGGTCGTAGAACGCCGGCTGGCCGGAGGAGAGGCTGTTCATCTCGTCCATCTCCGCCTGCAGTTCCGGCGGCACCTCTTTCCGCTCGCCTTCGCGGGCCTCGGCCTCGCTGGTGAAGAACATCGCCATCGTGTAGTCGCCGCTGCCGTACATGGCGACCTCGCTGCCGAGGATCTCGGGCCGGAACGCGGCCCATTCGTCGCGGTGCTGACCCATCAGTTCCCGCGCGCGGTCCGGGTTGCTGCCGGCGCCCTGCATCACCTGGACGAATCCG
The DNA here is from genome assembly GCF_004331345.1 of Kribbella soli. Taxonomy (GTDB): domain Bacteria; phylum Actinomycetota; class Actinomycetes; order Propionibacteriales; family Kribbellaceae; genus Kribbella; species Kribbella soli. The sequence continues at coordinate 2,280,080 of NZ_SJJZ01000001.1, forward strand.
GCGGCGTCCGGGTCGCCGTGCGTGTCGAGGACCACGTCCTCCGTGTCGTGGAAGGTGGCTCCGTCGCTGAGCAGCGACGAGAACTCGTGCCACCACTTGTCCTGTGCCGGGCTGTCGCTGTTCCGCCGCGCGGCGTCGGCGGAGTCGAAACGAGCCAGTGCGATGAACTTGCCGTCCGCGGTGACACCGGCGGTGGTCCCCAGCCAGCCGGACGCCTCGGGCGCCAGTTCTTCCATCCACCGATCCATCGCCGTGTGTGCCTGCTCGGCGTCGGTGACCTTCCCCTGAATGACCTGAACGAACATCTGAGAACCTCCCCGTCTCGTGGATCGTTCTATGGCGCTCCCGACGTTACGCCCGGCCCGCACCCGAGTCGACGGCGTCAATCGTGACGATCCGCTGACGCCTCGTGGCGTGCGCCCGTCCGAGCATCAACAGACTCGCGAGCACACCGGTCGCGCCGAGGGCAGTCAGGCGTACGTCGGCATTCGACAGCCCGAAGACGAACCAGCACGAGAGCTCGCCGAGGACCAGCGCCCAGGTGCCCGGCGAGATCCCGGTCGGGCGTCCGGTTCGGTACGCCGTCCACAGCGACGGCGTCACCTGGACGATCGAGGCGGCGGCGAGCAGCGTGCCCAACCCGATGCGGCCGCCGACGATCGCGGCGACTGCGAGCAGTCCCGCCCAGCCCACGATCCAGCCGACGGCGCGTGGGTTCAGCGCGCCCCGGCGTACCAGCATCACCGAGAGGGTGCCGGCGAGTGTTGCCGCGGCGGTGGAGGGCAGGCTTGCGGTCCAGTAGCCGGACGCCATGAAGTAGCCGAACCAGGCTGCGTTGTTGATGCTCGTGAGTGTCGCCCAGGACCAGGAGACGCCGGCCGTGTCGCCGGTCCGGCGCAGCTTGAGGATCTGCGGAAGGTACTGCGGGATGCCGAAGCAGGTGGCGGCGATGGGTAGGAGGTCGAGCATGGCGCAAGATTACTGCTGAAACGTCGACGGATTCGTGCGACTTCATGCCGCCTGAATGCCTTGAGGGATAAGATCTTTGCTGTGGATGCCATTGATCGCAATATTCTTGCCGTGCTCCAGGAAGACGGCCGGCTGACCGTCACCGAACTCGCGCAGCGGGTCGGGGTGAGTGCCGCGCCGTGTCATCGGCGGTTGCGGGAGCTCGAGCGGGCCGGGGTGATCCGTGGATACCGCGCGGTCGTCGACGGGGCTGCGGTCGGGCACGGGTTCGAGGTGCTGCTGGCGGTGACGATGGACCGGGAGGAATCGGTCGCCGGGTTCGAGGCCGGGCTGGCCGAGATCGCCGAGGTGGTGCAGGCGGAGCGGCTGTTCGGGGAGCCGGACTACTTCGTCAGAGTGGTCACCGCGGACATCGCCGCGTTCCAGAAACTTCGCGACGAGCGGCTGGCGCGACTGCCCGGTGTGCAGCGGCTGACCTCCACAATCGTGATGAAGAAGGTCGTGGACAACCGGCCGCTGCCAACCTGAACGATGTGGAAACTGCCTCGCTCAAACCTGACTTATCCACAGATTTGAGCGAGTTTCGATCGCTTTCGGTGGAGAAGCGCCACTAATCCTGGGGATAACTCACCAGAATCGGTGTGCACAACTGGGGATACGGGTGTGGATAACTCCAGCGATCCGAGGGCGACGAAGGGTCTTGAGTCAGACGTTCGCGACATGTGTCCGGAGTGGGTGCTCGCCCTCGCGATGTGCAACGGGGTGAGGTGGTGTGGGGAGCATTACCCTCCCGAATCGGGCCGTTGCCCTCCCCAGTCGCAGTGGAAAGCCTCCCCGACCGGGGAAGGTTGGGGTCACTGTTCGTCGCTGAGGGACGACATCTCTCCCCGCGAGTTTGGTCCGATCAGCTGGCTGGATCCGTGGAGGTGGTCGGTCAGACCCACTGGGTGGAGACGACGAAGCCGACTGCGATCAGGCCCATGCCGATCAGCAGGTTCCAGTTGTTGAGGTCCTTCATCACCGGGATGTCGGTGCCGGCCACGTAGAAGACGACCAGCCAGGCGAGTCCGAGCAGCCAGCACGCCAGCATCAGCGGCGCGACCCACACGCGACTGGTGCTGCGTGGCTTCTTCGGGGTCTTCTCGGCCTTGACCTTCTCGGTCTTCTTCTTGTTGCGACTGCTCGACTCGGGCACGACTGAACTCCTTGTAAGGACGGACGCATAAGCTGACCGCGAGGACCTGGTGCGGGTCCGGTCCGGGTTAGCGTAGTGCAGAGAGCAATATGGAGATCACGGGTGCGTAGGTTGAGGCGGATTTCGCTGTGGCGCGTGGGTGCGCCGCTGGCGCTGCTGTGCGCCGGTCTGCTGTTCGCGACCAGCGCCACCAACGCCCGGGGTACCGACCTCCGACCCAGCCGTAACACTACGCTCGCGGGCCTCGTGGAGGAACAGAGCCGACGCAGCGCCAGCCTGGTCCGGCAGCACGCGGCCCTCACCCAGGACATCGAGAAGCTCCAGGCGCAGCAGGGGTCGATCGACCCGGCGCTGGCCAAGCAGCTCAAGGACCTGTCCGACGCGGTCGGCACCACGCCGGTCACCGGGCCGGGGCTGACCGTGACGCTGAAGGACGCGCCGTCCGAGGTCGTCAAGGAGAACCCGGACGTCGACGCCGACTGGCTGGTGATCCACCAGCAGGACATCCAGGCGGTGGTGAACGCGCTCTGGGCCGGCGGCGCGGACGCGATCTCGATCCAGAACCACCGAGTCATCTCCACCACCGGGATCAAGTGCGTCGGCAACTCCGTCGTACTGCACGGCGTCCCGTACCTCCCGCCGTACAAGATCACCGCGATCGGGGACCGGCGGAAGTTGCAGAAGGCGCTCGACGACTCGCAGTACATCGAGAACCTGCAGGACTACGTGGTGAAGTTCCAGCTCGGGTACGACGTGAAGAACGAGTCGTCGATCTCGATGCCGGCGTACGAGGGCACCCTGGACCTGCAGAGTGCGACTGTCCCCGGCTTCCCGCGGACTCCCTCGACAAGCCCGACCGTCACCGGGCGATAATGGACCGCATGCCGCGGATCCTTGTCGTCGACAACTACGACTCCTTCGTCTACAACCTGGTGCAGTACCTGCAGCAACTGCAGGCCGACACCACGGTGCTGCGCAACGACGAGGTCACCCCTGACCAGGCCGGTGAGTACGACGGTGTGCTGCTCTCCCCCGGCCCGGGTACGCCGGAAGAGGCCGGCGCCTGCGTCGACATCGTGAAGGAGAAGGGCCGCGAGGTCCCGATCTTCGGGGTGTGCCTCGGCCTGCAGGCGATCGGCGTCGCGTACGGCGGGGTCGTCGGCCGCGCGGACGAGCTGCTACACGGCAAAACCAGCCAGGTGTTCCACGAGGGCGCCGGCGTACTGTCCGGGCTCCCGTCGCCGTTCACCGCGACCCGGTACCACTCGCTGGCGATCGCGCAGGACAGCGTGCCGGACGAGCTCCAGGTGACCGCGCGGACCGAGGCCGGCGTGATCATGGCGGCGCGGCACCGCGACATCCCGGTCGAGGGCGTGCAGTTCCACCCGGAGTCGGTGCTGACCGAGGGCGGCCACCGGATGCTCGCGAACTGGCTCGAGATCTGCGGCGACCCCGACGCGGTCGCCCGCTCCGCCGGCCTGGCCCCGGTCGTCAGCTAGTCCGTAGAACTGAAGAACCCCCGGAGCAGCCGCTCCGGGGGTTCTGTCGTCTCAGCCGCCAGGGATCGTGATGGTCGGCGTCGTCGGTGTCGACGGCGGTGGCGTCTCCGTCTCGGTCGGAGTGCTCGGCGGTGGCGTCTCTTCCTGCAGCTTGTTCACCGTCAGCGTGATCAGCGAGCCCTTCGGCGCCTTGGTGCCGGCCTTCACGGACTGATTGAGGACAGTCCCCTCGGCCTGGTTCTGGTCGTTGCCGAACGTCTGCCCGACCCGGAAACCGGCCTGCTCGAGCGTCAGCTTCGCGTCGTCGAACGTCTGCGTGACGACATTCGGTACGTCGACGTTCGTCTTGCCGCTGGAGATCGTCAGGGTGAACTCCGTGCCGGCCGCGTAGGAGCCGTTCGGGTCCGGGCTGACCGCGAGCACGATGCCCTTCTTCTCCTCGCTGTCCTGCTCGACCGCCTTCTCCTTGACCTTGAACTGGCCCTTGGCGTCCTCGAGCGCGTTCCGCGCCTTCGACTCCGACATCCCGATCACGTTGGGCACCGGGAAGGCCGACTGCCCGGCGGACACCACGACGTTCACGGTCGAGCCCTGCTCCGCCTCGGTACCGCCGTCCGGCGTCTGCCGGATGATCAGGCCCCTGCCGACGGTGTCGCTCTTCTCCGACGTGGACTGGACCTTCAGGCCCTGGTCGCTGAGCAGCGTGGTCGCGGCGGCCAGCGACTTGAGCGTGACGTCGGGGACCTGGACCTTGGCGGGCGGGGTCGCGGAAGTCCCGCCCCCGCCGGCCTTGTCGTCCTTGTTCATGTTGGAGAACAGCGCGTACGCGCCGACCGCGATCGCGACGATCGCGAGACCGAGCAGAAAGTAGGCCAGGCCGCGGTTGCGGCGGGACCGTGCGTCCTGCGCCTCGTCCAGGTCGTCGTCGCCCGGGGGCAGCAGGTCGTTCGCCGAGGTCTGGTTGTACTGCTGGGTCGCGGCCGTCGGCGCCATCGCGGTCGGTGCCATCGACCGGGTCTCCGCGACCGCCGCCATCGGCGCGGTCACCTGCTGGCCGGCCAGCACCCGGTGGATGTCGGCGCGCATCTCGGACGCGCTCTGGTAGCGCTCCTCGCGGCTCTTCGCCAGCGCCTTCAGGACGACCGCGTCGACCTCCGGCGGGATGTCCGGGTCGAACGAGGACGGCGGCAGCGGCTGCTCCCGGACGTGCTGGTACGCCACCGACACCGGCGACTCGCCGACGAACGGCGGGCGGCCGGTGAGCAGTTCGTACAGCAGGCAGCCGGTCGAGTACAGGTCGGAGCGGGCGTCCACGGTCTCGCCGCGGGCCTGCTCCGGGGACAGGTACTGCGCGGTGCCGATCACGGCCGCGGTCTGGGTCATCGTGGAGGACGTGTCGGCGACCGCGCGGGCGATACCGAAGTCCATCACCTTGACCTGGCCCTGCGGGGTCAGCATCACGTTCCCGGGCTTGATGTCGCGGTGCACGATGCCGGCCCGGTGGCTGTAGTCGAGCGCCTCGAGGACGCCGGAGGTGATCTCCAGCGCGCGCTCCGGCATGATCTTGCGGCCCTCGCGGATCAGGTCCCGCAGCGTCTTACCGGTCACCAGCTCCATCACGATGTACGGAATGGTGACGCCGGAACCGTTCGGGTCCGGCTCCTCGCCGGTGTCGTACACCGACACGATCGTCGGGTGGTTCAGCGACGCGGCCGACTGGGCCTCGCGCCGGAACCGCGCCTGGAAGGTGGCGTCACTCGCGAGGTCGACGCGCAGCCGCTTGATCGCGACGCTCCGGCCGAGCCGGTTGTCGAGGCCCCTGCGGACCTCCGCCATGCCGCCGCGGCCGAGCGGTTCGCCTTCTTCGTACCGGCCGCCGACGAGACGTGCCTGCGATGTCATGACTCTGCCTTCCAACCTGTCTGCAGTAGACCCAAAACCCTCAACTTGCCCACGGTAGCGGCCGCCACACGCGGATCCCCGTTGGAAAGACGCGCTGTCATCGCATCATTCCGTATGGTGCTCATCGGCTGTTCATTGGCCCAGCACCGCCTCCATCACCTTCTTGGCGATCGGGGCCGCCAACGTGCCGCCCGCGATGTCGTTGCGCGGGATGTTCGCGTCCTCGATCAGCACCGCCACGGCCACCTTCGGGTCCTCGGCCGGCGCGAACGCGGTGAACCACGCGAACGGCGGGCGCTCCTTCGTGGTCTGCGCCGTACCGGTCTTGCCGGCTACCTGGACGCCGGAGATCCGCCCCGGCTTGCCGGTGCCGTTGTTCACGACATCGACCATCATCGCCGTCAACTGGCTCGCGACCTGCGGGGTGACCGCCTGGTGCAGCGACTCCGGCTTGGTCTCCGAGACCGTCTTCAGGTCCGGGGTCTTCACGTTCTGGACCAGGTACGGCTTCATCACCTCGCCCTTGTTCGCGATCCCGGCCGCCACCATCGCCATCTGCAGCGGGGTGGCCCGGACGTCGAACTGGCCGATCGCGGACTGCGCGGTCTGCGGCTCGTTCGGGTCGCCGGGGAACTGGCTGGTGGCCACACTCGGCAGCTCGCTCAGCGGCCGGGCGCCGAAGCCGAACTTCGCGGCCTGCTCGTTCAGCGCGTCCGCGCCGAGCGCCATGCCCACCGTGCCGAACGCGGTGTTGCAGGAGTAGCGCAACGCGATCGTCAGCGTCGCGCTGTTGCTGCCGCCGCAGTTCTTGCCGTCCTCGTTCACCAGCGGGACCGTGGTCTGCGGAAGCGGCAGCTCGGCCGGCGAGTTCACTTTGCTCTCCGGCGTGTACTTGCCACTGGACAGCGCGGCCGCCGCGGTGACCAGCTTGAACGTCGACCCGGGCGGGTACAGCTCCTGCACCGCCCGGTTCGACAGCGGCTTGTTCTTGTTGGCGTTCAGGCTCTTCCAGGCCGCGCTGACCTTCTCCGTGTCGTGCGAGGCGAGCTGGTTCGGGTCGTACGACGGCCGGCTGGCCATCGCCAGGATCCGCCCGGTCTTCGGCTCGATCGCGACCACCGCACCGGTCTTCCCGGCCAGGCCGTCGTACGCCGCCTGCTGGGCCGCTGCGTTCAGCGTCAGGGTCACGCTGCCGCCCTGCTGCGGACGGTTGCTGATCACGTCGATGATCCGGCGGAACGCCATCGACGGGTCCGATCCGTTCAGCTCGGCGTTCATCGTCAGTTCGATACCGCCGCGGCCGAACAGGTACGAGTAGAACCCGGTCACCGGGGCGTACACCTGGCCGTTCGCGTACGTCCGCTGGTACTTGAACCGGTCGCCGGACTCCTTGCTCTGCGCGACCGGCGTACTGCCGATCAGGATCGGGCCGCGGTTCACCGAGAACTGCGAGTCGCGGACCCGGTTGTTGTCGTTGCGGCCGTTGATCTCGTTCGCCCGGAAGGCCTGCAGGTACGTCGAGTTCGCCATCAGCGCGAGCATCAGGACGATCGCCGCCACGGCCAGTCGCCGGATCGCTGAGTTCATGCCTTCTGCACCGCCATCGCGATCGTTTCGTCGGAAACCGGAGCGGCCGGGGTCTGCGGCCGCCGGGCCTGGTCGCTGATCCGCAGCAGCAGCGCGATGATCGCCCAGTTGGCGACCAGCGACGTACCGCCGAGGGCCATGAACGGGGTGGCCAGACCGGTCAGCGGGATCAGCCCGGTGACGCCGCCGACGATCACGAACACCTGCAGCGCGAACGACATCGCCAGACCGGTCGCGATCAGCTTGCCGAAGATGTCCCGGCAGCCGAGCGCGGTCCGCAGGCCGCGCTCGATGATCAGCGTGTAGACCAGCAGGATCGCGATCAGCCCGGTCAGCCCGAGCTCCTCGGCGAACGAGGAGATGATCATGTCGCTGTTGGCGTACAGGGTGGCCTCCGGGTGGCCCTGGCCGAGGCCGCGGCCGAGGATGCCGCCCCAGGACTGACCCATCAGCCCGAGCTTCACCTGACCGCCGTCGATCGCCCACGGGTTCAGCCAATCGGTGACCCGGCGGTGCACGTGGCCGAACGTCATGTACGCGAAGTACGCGCCGCCGACGAACAGCAGACCACCGATGATCAGCCAGCCGGCCCGCTCGGTCGACACGTACAAGAGGAACAGGAACAGGCCGAAGAACAGCAGCGACGAACCGAGGTCGCTCTCGAACACCAGGACACCGAGGCTGACCGCCCAGGCGATCCCGATCGGGCCGAGGTCGCGGGCCCGCGGCAGGTCGAGCCCGAGGAACCGGTGCCCGGCCAGCGTCAGGACGTCGCGTTTCACCACCAGGTAGCCGGCGAAGAAGACAACCAGACAGATCTTCGCGAACTCACCGGGCTGGAAGGACATGCCGGCCAGCCGGATCCAGATCCGGGCGCCGTTCAGGTTCACGCCGAGGCCGGGGATCAGCGGCAGCACGAGCAGCACCAGACCGGCCAGGCCGGCGGTGTAGGTGAGCGCCTGCAGCCGGCGGTGATCTCTGATCACGAGGATGACGACCAGGAACAGCACGACGCCGACCGCGGTCCAGGTGATCTGCTGCGGCGCCGCGGGCCCCTTCGGGACCTTGCCCTTCGCCTCGGCGACAATGGCCAGGCCGAGGTCGATCCGGTGGATCATCGCGACGCCGAGGCCGTTCAGCAGCACGGCGCAGGGCAGCAGCACCGGGTCGGCGTACGGCGCCCGGTAGCGGAGCGCGAAGTGGGCGATCAGCGCGAGCAACCCGATCCCGGCCGCGTAGTACCCGGTGCTGGCCGGTACGGCGTTCTGCACCGTGATGCCGATGTTCACGTACGCGCCGACCGAGACCGCGATCGCGATCACGAGCAGCAGCAACTCCACCCCACGCCGGGTACGCGGGATGATCTGGATGACGGACGTGGAAGCGATGCTCATCGGACCCCGTCGCAGTCGTCGGGGTCGACCGGCGTGCTCGGCGACGCCGTACCGGTCGGGGCCGTCGACGCGGGCGGCGAGGAAACCGGCGGCTTCGAAACGGGCGGCGTCGACACCGGGGGCTTGGAGACCGGCGGCTTGCTCGACGGCACCGGCGTCGACGGTTTGGGAGTCGTGGTCGGCTTGGCAGCGCACTCGGCAGCGGTGTGCTGCAGCTCGGCCACAATCGAGCGCGCGCCGGGCAGGTTGTCCGCCTGGATGTTGGCCTCGACCTGCTCCCGGCTGTACGTCGGGAGCTTGTCGACCTGCAGCGTCTGGCGCTCGTACACCTTGGACAGCGACAACCCGGGAAGATCCGCCTCGATGCCCTTGAAGATCGCCACGTAGTCGCCGTCGGTGCCGACGTAGTACTGCTTCTGGGTCCAGCTGTACGCGAACCAGCCGCCGCCACCGATCAGGCCGAGAACGACGAGCAGTACGGCGATCCGCCGCAGCCACGCGAACCGCTTCGGCGGGCGCGGCGCGTACCGCAGCTCCTCCGGGTCGAGCCCGCCGCCGTGACCACCGCCGCCGTGACCGTCACCACCGCTGGTGCGGACCACGACCGTCGGCTCGCCGCGCCCGGTGCTGCCCTGCGCGAGCTCCGCGGCGGCACCGACCAGCTGCGGCTGGACGCCACTCGCGGGCTCGGTCTCGACGACGTCCGCGACGAGGACGGTGACGTTGTCGTTCGAGCCCGCCTCGAGCGCGTGCGTGATCAGGTCGACGACGACCGAGTCCGGCGTACCGGAGGCCATCGAGGCCGCGATCACCTCGTCGCTCACGTAGTCGGGCAGGCCGTCGCTGCACAGCATCAGCCGGTCGCCGGCCTGGACGTCGAGCATCTCCAGGTCCGGGTCGGAGTCCGGGCGGCCGTCGAGGACGCGCAGGATCAGGTTCCGGTGCGGGTGGGTGAAGGCCTCTTCCTGGGAGATCCGGCCCTCGTCGACCAGCGACTGCACGAAGGTGTGGTCGTGGCTCAGCTGGTACAGCTGCCCGTCCCGCAGCCGGTACGCGCGGGAGTCGCCCAGGTGCGCCAGACCGAGGCGCTTGCCGTCGAACATCAGCGCGGTGACCGTCGAGCCCATGCCTTCGCGCTCGGGGTCCTCCTCGACCAGCTCGGACAGGCGCTCGTTGGCCCGGTGCACCGCGCCGGCCAGCGCCTCGATCATGTCTTCGCCGCTGATCTCCGCGGTGTCCAGCCGCCGGATCACCTGGACCGCCGCCGCGCTGGCCACCTCACCGGCTGCCGCACCGCCCATCCCGTCGGCGAGCAGCAGCAGGTGTGGACCGGCGTACGCCGAGTCCTCGTTGTTGCGGCGTACTCGTCCGACGTCGGAGAGTGTGGCGTAGTCGAGCGACAGGGTCATCGAGGCAGGCCTACTTCGCGATGTTCAGCGTCGTCCGGCCGATCCGGATCGAACCGCCGATCTCGGCCGGGACCGGGCGGGTGACCCGCTGGCCGTCAAGGTACGTGCCGTTGGTGGAGCCGAGGTCCTCGACCCACCATTGGCCTTCGGACTGGAACACCCGAGCGTGCCGGGTGGAGGAGTAGTCGTCGTCGAGCCGGATCTGGCAGTCCGACCCGCGGCCGATGATCACCGGCTCGTCGCCCAGCGACGCACCGACCCCGGCCTGCGGGCCGTCCGCGATCGTCACCGATCCGGGCAGCCCCTTGCGCTTCTTGATCGGCTTCGCGGGCTTCGGCGTACGGGAGTTCTGCGGGACGGCGGCAGCCGCGGCCCGGCTGTCCACCTTCGCGCCGAACAGGTCGGACCTGATCACGGACAGCACCGCGAGGACGAACATCCACAACAGGGCCAGGAACCCCAGTTTGATCAGGGTCAGGGTCAGTTCCGACATGGACGGTCAGTCACCACCCGCTGCTCGGCGGCTGGGCCATCGGCTCGTCCGCGAGACGCAGCGTCATGGTCGTGTTGCCGATCCGGACCGTCGAGCCGTCCACCAGCTCGGCCTCGGTGGTCCGACGGCCGTTCACCAGCGTGCCGTTGGTGGAGCCGAGGTCGACCATGACGACCCGGATACCGCCCGGGCCCTCCGGCATCAGGCGGATCTCGGCGTGCCGCCGGGAGACACCAGGGTCGTTGATCTGGATGTCCGCGTCGGTGCCGCGGCCGAGCACCACGCCGGGCGGGTTCACCGGGCGGCGGCGGCCGTTCACCTCGAGCATCACCTGCGGGTGCCCGCGGCGCGGCGCCTGTTGCGGCGGCGGAGGCTGCTGGAACTGCTGCGGTGGCGGCGGCGGGGTCTGCACGACCGGCTCGTTCGGCGGCACGTAGGGCTCCTGCTGGTAGGGCTGGGGCTCGGCGGGGCGCCGCTGGGGCGTCCCGACCGTGGCGCTGACCACCCGGAACTTACCGGTCGGCAGCTCATCCTGCTGGACCAGCTCGATGTCGATCGGCCCGGAGAACGTGTACCGCTGGATGTCGGCGTGGTCCCGCAGCTCGTTGGCGAGCTCGTGGTTCAGGGTCCGGCCGTACGCGTTCAGCCGCTCGAAGTCGTCCGGACCCAGCTCGATGGTGAAGTGGTTCGGCACCAGCCGGCGGTCCCGGGACAGGATCCGCGCGGTGTTGTCGATCTCACGCTTGAGGGCGGCGGCCAGTTCGATCGGCTCGACGTCACCCTTGAAAGCGCGCGCGAAGACACCGCTCACAATGCCTTCCAGGCGTCGCTCGAAGCGCTGTAGCGGTCGCACGCCTCCTCCTCCACGGTCGGTACGCCATCAGATGTCCACCGGTCAGGCGGACACACCGGGTACGACGATCGATCGTATCGGGAGGTTCGACCTAACCCGCAATGTGAAGCACCGGCAGAACCCGTGCTACTGTTCCTTCTCGTCGCCAAGAGATGTATCAGGCGGCTGCGCGCGGGTGGCGGAATAGGCAGACGCGCACGGTTCAGGTCCGTGTGCCCGAAAGGGCGTGGGGGTTCAACTCCCCCCTCGCGCACAACGAAGTCCCGGTCGAGTCGACCGGGACTTTTGCGTTGCCTGGGCAACTTTCGTCCTTTCGGAGGAAGCTGCCCGGGTCTGCGGACAACCGCTGGGGCCGGTGAACAGGGTATTGCTGGCGCTCAGTCCCCAGTGGTTGTTCCCAGACTCCGACCATGAATCTGTGCGATGTACGTTATTCTGTACAGCGTGAAGACGATGAGTTTTACCGATACGCGCGCGAACCTGGCTGCTGCCCTCGACGCGGTCGAGAATGACGCGGAGGAATTGGTGATCACCCGCGCCGGGCATGAGCCTGTCGTCGTTGTCACGCTGGCGGAGTACGAGTCACTGAAGGAGACCGACTACCTGATGCGGTCGCCGGCCAACGCGAGGCGGTTGCGCGAGGCGATCGAGCAGGACAGGGCGGGCGACGGCACCATACGAGAATTGGCCGACCCCGACTCCGCCGATGACCAAGGCACGGCGGGTGGCGCTGCATGAAGGTCGTCTTCCTCGACCGCGGTTGGGAGGACTACCTGTGGTGGCAGGCCAACGATCGCAAGCTCCTCAAGCGGATCAACCAGTTGATCGAGGACATCGATCGCAATGGCCACGACGGCATCGGTAAGCCGGAGCCGCTACGGCACGAGTTCGCCGGCTACTGGTCGAGGCGCATCAACTCGGAGCACCGGCTCGTCTACCGGATCGCCGACGACGGAATCCACATCATCGCGTGCCACTACCACTACGGCCCCTGACAGGTACTCATCTCGGACGGCTCAGTCCGGGAGGTGATCGTCTGGGTCCACCGTCAGGGTGACGCGGACGGGCTGGGCCCGGTGGCAGAGTTTTGCGCATGGAGCAAGCGTTGGAGCTCGACGGGCTGACCAAGGTCTTCGGTGATGAGCGGGCAGTGGACGATCTCAGCCTGCAGGTGCCGGCTGGGTCGTTCTTCGGGGTGCTGGGGCCGAACGGGGCCGGGAAGACGACCTCCTTATCGATGGCGGTCGGGCTGTTGCGGCCGGACGGCGGTACGGCGCGGATCTTCGGGGTGGATGTCTGGCGGGAGCCGACTCGGGCGAAGGCGCTGGTCGGAGTGCTGCCGGACGGGCTCGGGATGCCCGAGCGGCTCACCGGGCGCGAGGTGCTGACTTACCTCGGTCTGTTGCGCGGACTGCCCGAGGACGAGGTCGCGCGGCGGGCTGCCGAGTTGCTGGAGGTGCTCGAGCTCGACCACGAGGACGACAAGCAGGTGATCGGCTATTCGACCGGGATGCGGAAGAAGCTCGGGCTCGCTGTCGCGCTGCTGCACGCGCCGCGGTTGCTGGTGCTGGACGAGCCGTTCGAGGCCGTCGACCCGGTGTCGGCGGCGACCATCCGGACCATCCTGCACCGGTTCATCGCCGGCGGCGGGTCGGTGGTGATGTCGAGCCACGTGATGGCGCTGGTCGAGCAGCTGTGTGATCGCGTCGCGGTGGTCGCGGGCGGGAAGGTCGTTGCCGCGGGCACCGTTGCGGAGGTGCAGGCCGGCGGCAGCCTGGAGGACGCGTTCGTGTCGCTGGTCGGTGCGTCGACCCGCGGCGCGGAGGGACTGACGTGGCTCTCGCACTGACGTACGGAACGTCGCGCACGCTGGTCCGGATGCGGTTGGTCGCGTTCCGGCATGCGCTCGAGGACCAGTTGCGGCGGTCGTGGATCGTCACGGGTGGGTTCGTCGGCCTGGCGCTCGCGGGCGGCACGCTCTGGGTCGCGGCGCGGGGCGATCAGGACGTACTGGTCGTCGTACTCGCGGTCTGGATGCTTGGCTGGGTGGTCGGGCCGCTGTTCGCGGGCGGTGGCGACGAGACGTTGAAGCCCGAGTACTTCACGATGATGCCGCTGCCGCCGCGCACACTCTCTACCGGTCTGCTGGTGGCTGCGCTGGCCGGTGTGGCACCTGTCATCAGCCTGATCGCATTGCTCAGCCTGGTCGTTGTGAGCGGGGGCGTCGCCGCGGCGCTGGTTGCGGTGCCTGCACTGTTGCTGCAGCTGCTCTGCTTCGTCCTCGCGTCCCGGCTCGCTGTCGCGGTGTACGGCGTACTGCTGCAGGTGCGGTCCGGTGCGGTGATCGCAGCGCTGGTCAACGCGTTCATCCTGGCGTTCACCGCGCAGGGCTGGGCGTTGATCGTCGCGTTCGTGTCGACGGACGTACAGGGCACTGTCGGCAAGGCGGCGCGCATTGCCCCGTCCGGCTGGGGTCTGGTGGCTGTAGACGCGGCTGGACGTGGCGACTGGCTCGAAGTGCTTGCTGCGCTGGCAGGGCTCGTGGTGCTTGCCGGACTGATGCTCCTCGCGTGGTCAGCCCTGCTGGTACGACGTACGACTGTCACTCGTGCCGGCCGGACGCCGAGGCGACTGCTGACGGCGAGAACACCTGAGGGTGCTGCGGCGGCCAAGGAGCTCCGGTCGTGGACACGCGACCTGCTCTACGGCCACCGAGCTGTGTTCGCCGTCGCCTACGGGCTGTTCTTCTGCATGATGCCGTTGGCGATCGGGATGAAGTCGATGCTGCCGTGGGCCGGTCCGGCTGCTGTGGTGATGGCTGGGTCGATGGCCGCCAACCTGTACGGCGCGGACGGTACGGCGTTCTGGACCACGCTGATGACGCCCGGCTCGAGCCGGGCGGACGTGCGGGCGCGGCAGCGGGCGTTCCTGCTGGTCTTCGGTCCGTCGACGCTGCTGATCACCCTGCTGCTCACCTGGTGGTCCGGCGACACCGGGGCCTGGCCACTGGTGCTGAGCGTGCTGCCTGCGCTGCTCGGTGGCGCAGCGGGCCTGGTGGTGGCGTGCTCGGTGTACGCCGCCGTACCGACGACCGATGCGCACAAGCGGTCCGGCAACCCGCTCAACTCGGGTGAGAACGAGGGCGAGACGATGGGCATCGTCTACGTGATGCTCGTGCTGGTCGCGACCACCTGTGCCCCGGCGCTGGTCATGGCGCTCTACACCGGCTGGTGGGGCGTGCCGGTCGGCGTCCTGTCCGGCGTACTCGCCTGGTGGTACTTCGGTCGCGTGGCGGCTCGCCGTCTCGACGCACGGGGTCCTGAGCTCCTCACGTTGCTCAGGCATGGCCGATCGCCCGCGGAGCAGGCCAAGAAGACCGCGGGGTTGGATGCGCTTCCCAAGTGGCGGCGTACGCTGGCCGGCTTCTGCCTCGGGTTCGCGGCGATCCCGTTGTTCCCGCAGGCCGTCGTACCGGCGGTCTTCAAGCTCACCGGCAATCACGACACCAAGTCATGGTTCCTGGCCCTCTACCAGGACGGCCCGTGGCAGTGGGTCGTGATCGTGCTGATGGCCGCGCTCGGGTTGTCGATGTATGCCTTCGGCGGGCTTACCTACTACCGCGCGAAGAAGCGCGCTCCGGACGGGTCGGTCGCGGTAGTCGCAGGGTAGGCGCGCCGCGATGCCTCGCGGCCCGAGCGTTGGGCGCGACGGTGCGGTGGTTGCGCAGCATCCAGATCGCCACGGCGGCCGCGGCGATCAGGCCGGCGATGCCGGCGTAGTCGGTCAAGCTCATCATGGGGTCTCTTCTCCAGGGCGGTGGTACTGGGCGGCTGGCGAGTTCCGCGGGCTTCTGACCGGAAAGTGACGGGCACTCAGCAGTGGCGTGATGGCCGGACGGTGTCATGGCTCATCAGTGCCAATAGGAAAGCGCTCGCTTCCCGATCGAAAACCCTGGTTAGGTGGTGCCCGGAGGTGGGGTGGATGCAGGAAGGCTCGTTGCTCGACGCGCGCGAGGAGCAGACCTACCGGCTGCTGGTCGGCCTGTCCGCCGCGCGGGCCGCCGAGCTCGCCGAGGTGGCCGAACTGCCGCAGCCGGAAGCCGACGAAGTGCTGCAGCGGTTGCAGGCCAAGGGCCTGGTGACGGCGCAGCCGGCCGACGATCCGGTGTTCCGGCCGTTGCCGCCGGACGTCGCCTTCGGTACGACGCTGCTCCGCCGCCAGGAGTCCCTCGAGGCGGCCCGCAAGACGGTGAGCGCGCTCAGCGAGGAGTTCCGGGCCAGTGTGAGCCGGCGCGACGCGCACCACCTGGTCGAGGTGATCGTCGGCGCCACCACGCTCCGCGAACGGCTGCGCGATCTGCAGAACTCGGCCCGCGAGGAGATCCTCTGGTTCTGCCGCGCGAACCCGCTGGCGATGCAGGGCGCCGAGAACACCGAGGAGTACGGCGCTTTGTCCCGCGGCGTCCGGTACCGCGCGATCTACGAGCGCGCACTGATCGAGACACCCGGTGAGCTGGACTCGATCGCCGAAGGCGTCAGTTGGGGCGAGGAGGCGCGGGTAGTGCCGACGCTGCCGGTCCGGATCGCGATCGTGGACCGGTCGACGGCCATCTGCCCACTGGTCCGTGACGACGAGCAGAGCATCGGTGAGCCGTCCGCCGCGATCATCAGCCGCGGCCAGCTCCTCGACGCGCTGCTGGCGCTCTTCGAGAGCTACTGGGAGCTGGGGACACCAGTGCGTCTGCAGTCCGAGGAGAAGCACGAAGACGGGGGCCTGGACGACTCCGAGCGACTCCTGCTCTCGCTGCTCGTAGGCGGCGTACCGGACAAGTCCATCGCCAACCAGCTAGGTATCAGCCGCCGCACCGTCCAACGCCGCCTCGACCGCCTCATGGCGCTGGCCGGTGTGGACACCCGCACCGGCCTGGCTTTCCAAGCCGCTAAACGCGATTGGCTGTAGCCAGGCCGGCGGGCTGCCGTACTACTTCACGCCGTACGCGCGGATCACGGTCTGCGTGACCTTCGCGCCGTTCGGGCCGGTTGCCTGCACCTTGAGGGACACCGTGTCGTGGGCGTTCGGGACGACGGCCAGGTAGTGGCCGACGGCACCGATCACCACGAGGCGCTGCCAGGTCTTGCCCTCGTCGAACGAGGACCAGGCCTGCAGTCCGGTTGCCCGGGGCGACTCGAAGCCGACCACGTGCGTCCGGGCACTCACCCTGCCGGTCAGGTCGACCGGGGCCTTGTAGTCGACCTGCTGCAGTGCAAGCGGCGTTGCCTTGTCGTCCGCCTGCTTGGCCGAGCGGAACTCCCAGGAGGTCTGCGTGCGCGTCCCCCAGTTCCACTCGCCTTCGGAGTCGATGCGCTCGGTGAACACGTCCAGCTTGTACGCCGCGTTCTCGCTGGAGGTGATCACGTCCTCCCACGCGTCCGGAAGCTCGGCCACGACCTGACCGTTGCGGGACAGCGTCGCCGAGTCCTTCGTGGCCTCACCGACCGTGTAGTGCCCAGCCGCGTCAACGAACGACGGGATGCGGAGCGAGAGCCGGTCGCCGGTGCGCGTGGACTGGATGCCAGGCGCAGCCGCCGGACGTACGACCGGACCGAACCACGTCTCGTCCGACGGACCGTTGCGGTAGCTACGCGGTACGGACGTCATACCTCCGGACAGCGGGTTCATCGTGTCCCACGTGTACAGGTGGTGCACCCGGTGCTGCCAGAGCGAGTCGCCCGACGTCACCCACTCCTCCCGGACCTTCGGCGTCTCGACGAACCGCTGGGAGTCGTTCCACGAGTACTCCTGCCACGGACGCCACCCGAACCGCTGCTCCTTGGCCCAGTTGAACCCGCCGTTGTCGGCGTACCGCGTGGTGATGCGGGCACTGTTCGCCGCAGTCACCTTGTAGACGATCTTCGCCGGGATGAAGCCGGACGAGACCTGCTGTACGTCGTACAGGTACGGGCTGGACGTGGTGAGCGTGAGGTCGATCGTCGCGTTGCCGCGCCGTACCCGGTCGACGAGCTTCTGACCGTCCCTGAACGTGGTCACCATCGCCGGGATCGGCTCCCGGTCACCGACCGGTCGCCAGACCGTCCACGCGCCCCAGTCGGCCGGCCGGATCAGGATGACCGCCGCCGCACCGGCTGCCGCGGCCGCCTTGATCTGCTCCCCCTCGTCGTCGGAGTCCAGCACCACCAGCGCGCCCTTCGCGTCCTGCAGCGAGGTCACGAGCCGGAAGCGCTTCTTGCCCTCGTACGACGGCGACTGGTGCAGCAGGTTGATGTCGAGCGGACCGGACACTCCGGGGATCGACGCCTGGACCATCGGCGCGACCAGCTGCCAGCGGGACGAGAACTCGAAGGTGCCATCCTTGACCGGCTTGGTCGGCGTCACGTTGACCTGCTTGACCGTGCTGAAATGCATGACCCCGTGGCTGATCGAACGCCCGTTGCCGTACTCACGGTGCACGTAGTAGCTCAGGATCGCCTGCTGCTCCGACGGCTTCGGCGTCTCGATCTGGATCGGGACGGCCTTCCGCGCGTCGATGACGATCTCGGTGTCCTTGCTGACCACGATGTTCGGGTCGGTGAACAGGCTCACCTGCTCGTCCTGCGGGTCGTAGTTCTCCACCAGCGAGTGCAGCAGGTACGTGCCTTCCTCGACCTCGGCGGTGAGCGCACCACCGTTCGGGATCCACGCCAGTACGTCGGAACGCGAGTTGTCGCCGAACAGCGAGATCACCGGGACACCGGTGGGCTGACCGTCCAGCCCGACCGCGCGCAGTGTGACCTTGTGCTTCGGGCCGGCCCGCAGCGCGCCGACCGCGGTGTGCGTGACGACACCGTCGGGGCCGGTGGCAACGATCCAGCCGCTGTACTGGCCGCGGCCGAGCTTGGCCGGGTCCAGCGTCAGCGGTACGTCGGCCGTGCCGTTGGCCGGGACCGTGACGGTCGCCGGCAGGCCGAAACCGTCGGTCACCGGCTGCTTGTCGTCGAGGTTCGTCACCTGGACGGACAGGTTCAGCGTGACCGCGCTGCCGGAGTCGTTCCGGTACGTGATGGTCCGCGTGCCCGCCTCCGCGGTCTGCAGGCCGAAGTCGGCGACACCGCTCGCGGTCACCTTCTGCGCGACGGCCCGGGTCAGGTCGACCCGACCGGCGCCCTGCGCGTACACGGTCTGCTCCGGCTGGGTCTTCGCGGTGCTGACCAGCGCGTTCTTCAGCTGGTCGGCCTTCCAGTCCGGGTGCTGCTGCGCGAGCAGTGCCGCTGCACCGGCGACGTGCGGCGTCGCCATCGACGTACCGGAGGCGGCTGTGTACAAGTTGTCCACAGGCTGGCCCATTGCCGTGCCGGCGGCCCGGGCGGCGATGATGTCCACACCCGGAGCGGTGATCTCCGGCTTCAGGCCGGCGTCACCGAGCCGCGGTCCACGACTGGAGAAGTCGGCGAGCTTGTCCTCGCGGTCCACGGCGCCGACCGTCAGCGCCGACGCCGCGGCGCCCGGCGTACCGACTGTCTCGTCCTGGCCCTCGTTGCCGGCCGCAACCACGAACAGCGTGCCGGTCTGCGCGGTGATGTCGTTGACCGCCTGGCTGAGCGGGTCGGTGCCGTCGGTGGCTTCGCCGCCGAGGCTCATGTTGACGACCTTCGCGCCCTCGGATGCGGCCCACTCCATCCCGGCGATGATCCAGGAGTCGTAGCCGTATCCGTCGTCGCCGAGCACCTTGCCGACCAGCAGGTCGGCCTTCGGCGCGACGCCCTTCCGGGTGCCGCCGGCGCCCGCGCCGGTGCCGGCGATGGTCGCGGCAACGTGCGTGCCGTGGCCGAAGTGGTCCTCGGTGCCGCTCGGGCTGCCGGAGAAGTCCTGGCTCTCCTTGACCTTGCCGTCCAGGTCCGGGTGCGTCGCGTCGACGCCGGTGTCCAGTACGGCGACCTGCACGCCGGAGCCCTCGTACCCGGCCTTCCAGGCGTCCGGCGCGCCGATCTGCGGGACGCTCTTGTCGAGCACCGGACGGACCTTGCCGTCCAGCCAGATCTTGGTGACGCCGCTGTTCAGCGAGCGGGTGCCGACGCCGGGCTTCAGAGATTTCCACAGCTCCGGCAGTTGGTCCTTCGCGGCGGTCAGGGCGCGGCCGCCGATCGACGGTAGTTGCCGTGTCGTCGTCGTACCGGCGAGGTTCTGCGCGGTCCGGACGCCCGGGGTGTCCTTGACGATGAGAGGGAGGCTCGCGGCCTCGCCGTACCCGTCGGCGATCAGCTCGTCGACGTCGAACAGGTCCACGTCCAGGACGCCGCTCGACACGAACGGTACGGCGTCGCTCGGCAGCACGCGGAGTCCGCCGTCGGCCTCGATCGTGTGGAACGAGACGCGTTCGCGCCCGGCTGCCGGGCGGACCGTGGCGGCCTTCTTGCCGGCGCCGGCGTCGGTCACTTCGACCACGTCACCGGTGATCAGCGTGACCGAGGACGTCTTGATCGCTGTGGATCCCGTGGGAGGGGCGGCGGCGGACGGGATCACCGTCGCCGCGCCGAGAGCAAGCACCGCCGCTGTGGTGAGCGCGGTGGCACGTCGGGGGGAGGACATAGGCGGAATTCTCCTTCGAGAGGTTTGGGGCAGGCACACCTCTTCTTCCGACTGAGTTTGCAATCACGTCACAGCAATCCGCCCTGTCCATCACTGCCGTCCCTGCGACATGGCGCAACCACGCCAGGCCCGGCACCATCTGAGGCATGAGCGCGAAGGCAGTTCGCAGGTGGGGATGGCTCGGGACCTTCGTGATCGGCGGCGCGCTCTACCTCGCCGTCCTGGCCGTGCTGACCGACACCGGGAACCCGAACCTGTTCCCGACGATGATCCTGCTCGGAGCACTCGTCGTACCGCTGACGTTCGTGACGTTCGCCGCCGGCCGGTCCGGGCGCTGGCTGATCGACGGGCCGACGCTGGGCGGCTGCCTGCTGTTCGGCGGTGTGGTCGGGGTCCT
Source organism: Kribbella soli (assembly GCF_004331345.1). Classification (GTDB taxonomy): domain Bacteria; phylum Actinomycetota; class Actinomycetes; order Propionibacteriales; family Kribbellaceae; genus Kribbella; species Kribbella soli. The sequence continues at coordinate 2,300,361 of NZ_SJJZ01000001.1, forward strand.
TGTCGCGGGCCTGCTCGAGTACGACGCGATGCGCCGGCTCGGGACGTTGCCGATGGTCGGGGTGGGGCTGATCGAGGAGGCGGCCAAGCTCGTCGTACCGGCGATCCTCGTGGTGTTCTTCGGGCACCGGTACCGGACGTCGATCGGGCGCGGGATCGTCATCGGGGTCGCGGTCGGCACCGGGTTCGCCGTACTGGAGACGATGGGCTACGCGTTCGTCGCGCTGCTGCAGTCCAACGGGAACGTCGGCGCGGCCGAGCAGACGCTGTTCATCCGCGGGCTGCTCTCCCCGGCCGGTCACGCGGCCTGGACCGGTCTGGCGTGCTGGGGCCTGTGGCGGTTCGTGCTCGAGCCGACCGGCAAGCGGTTCGCGGGCTTCCTCGGCATGTACGCGCTGGCCGTCGCGCTGCACTCCACCTGGGACGGTATCGGCGGCCGCATCACGTACGCCGTGGTCGGCGCGATCTCGATCGGCCTCCTGCTCTACGGCCTCCGGCGCGCCCAGCGCGCTGAGGTACCGGCTACGGTCTAGATCGTGCTGCCTGATTTCCGCCTGGAGACATACTTCGCGCGCTGGGAGTTCAGCGCGCGCTACCACCTGACCGCGTCCGACGCGCAGACGCTGCCGATGTCCGAACTGCTCGCGATGGCCGACGACGACGGCCGCGAGCGGTGGGCGTCGCTGGCGCTCGGCTACACGGAAACCCGGGGTCTGCCGGCGCTGCGCGAGGCGATCGCAGCGACGTACTCCGCGGCTCAGGCCGACGACGTCCTGTGCTTCGCGGGCGCCGAAGAGGCGATCTACCTGGCGATGCGAACGCTGCTCGAGCCCACGGACCACGCCGTCGTGCTGACCCCCAACTACCAGGCAGCAGAAACGATCCCGCTGTCGGTGTGTGAGGTGACCGGGGTGGCGTTGCGGCCAGGCGACGGTTGGGCACTCGACGTCGACGCGATAGCAGCCGCTCTGCGGCCGAACACCCGGCTGGTGTCGGTCAACTTCCCCAACAACCCGACCGGCGCGCTTCCCTCGCCGGACGCCTGGTCGCGACTCGTCCAGCTGTGCGACGAGCGCGGCATCATCCTGTTCTCCGACGAGGTCTACCGCGGCCTCGAAGCGGACCCATTGCCTCAGGCAACAGATCTTTCAGGTACGGCGATCTCCCTCAACGTGATGTCGAAGGCGTACGGGTTGCCGGGCCTGCGGATCGGGTGGGTCGTCTGCCGCGACCGTACCGTCCTGGATCGTCTCGAACGGGCGAAGCACTACACCACGATCTGCAACGCGGGGCCGAGTGAGGTCCTCGCGCTGATCGCACTGCGTGCCCGGGACCGCATCCTGGAGCGCAATCGGGGCGTCGTCGCGCGGAATCTGCCGATGTTCGAGGAGTTCTTCGGGCGCTATCCGGAGTTGTTCGAGTTCACCGCGCCGGATGGCGGATGTGTGTGCTATCCGCGCTACCTCGGCGCTGACGGTGTCGAGTCCATGTGCGCCGAACTGGTCGAGCACGCCGGCGTACTGCTGCTTCCGGCGAGCATCTACTCGTCCGAGCTGACCACGACCCCGACGGATCGCTTCCGGGTCGGGCTCGGCCGGAGTGGCCCGGATGAGGCTCTGGCGGTCTGGTCCGACTGGCTGGAGAAGCGGAGGTGAAGGTGATCAGCCGACGCGGGTCCAGGTCGGGCCGTCTGCGGTGTCTGTGACCTGAACGCCCAACCCGGTCAGCTCGGTACGCAGGGCGTCGGCACGGGCCCAGTCCCGAGCGGCCCGAGCGGCCTCGCGGTCCGCGACCAGCTGCTCGACTGCGGTCTCGTCGAGCTCCGGCAGACCGGTCGCAGCCGGCTCGACGTCCGCCGGGGTGAGCTGGCCGAACGGCAGCCCGAGTACGGCGGCGCACGCGGCCACGATCGCCCGCTGCCCTTGCTCGGACAGTGCCTGACCACGCAGCGAGTCCTGCAGCAACGCGAGGACGCGTGGTGTGTTGAGGTCCGAACTGATCGCGTCGTCGATCTGGTCGATCACCGCAACGGCCGCGGCGTCGTCACCGGCCGCCGCGCGAGCCTCGTCCGCCGTGGTCACGGGCGGCAGCTGACCGAGAGACGACGTACGGCGGACCAACCGGCGCAGCGTGGACTGGGCGCTGTCGAGTCCAGCCAGGGTGAACTCGAGTTGAGCGCGGTAGTGACCGCCGAGCAGGAACAGCCGGTACGCGAGCGGATGGAATCCCTGCTCGGCCAGGTCGCTGACGGTCAGGATGTGACCGGCCGACTTCGAGATCTTCGCCGAGCCGAGCTGCAGGAACTCGTTGTGCAGCCAGAACTTCACCCACGGCTGCCCGTCGCCGAGGTACGCCTCGCTCTGGGCGATCTCGTTGACGTGGTGCAACTGCCGGTGGTCCACACCGCCGGTGTGGATGTCGAAGTGCTCACCGAGCAGCAGCATGCTCATCACCGAGCACTCGAGGTGCCAGCCCGGCGCTCCCCAGCCCCACGGCGAGTTCCAGCGCATCGCCCGCAGCTGCCCCGGAGCCTCCGCGCGCCACAGCGCGAAGTCGGTCTTCGCCCGCCGGCCGGGCACTTCCTCGACGCGGGCGCCCTCGAGCTGCCCGCTCACGTCGATCAGGCCGAGCTGCCCGTACGTCGGGTCCTTCGACGTGTCGAAGTACAGCCCGGACTCGATCTCGTAGGTGAAGCCGCGCTCCACCAGGCGTTCCGCGAACGCGATCATCTGCTCGACGTACTGCGTGGCGCGCGGATAGTGCTGTGCGGGCAGGATGTTCAGCGCGGTCAGGTCGGCGAAGAACGCCTCGGTGTACATCGCCGCGATCTCCTCGACCGAGCGGCGTTCCCGGGCGGCCGCGACCTCGAGCTTGTCCTCGCCGAGCTCGGCCTCCGCGACCGCGTGGCCGACGTCGGTGATGTTGATGACGTGCTCGACCTGCAGCCCCTTCCAGAGCAGCGCCCGGCGCAAGGTGTCGGCGAACGTGTAGGCGCGCAGGTTGCCGATGTGCGCGTAGCTGTAGACCGTCGGACCACAGCTGTACAGCCGCACGATGCCGTCCGTGGCCGGCGAGAAGTCCTCGACGCGGCGTCCGAGTGAATTGAACAGCCGCAACGGCCTCAACACGGTCACTCGCGCGATGCTACCGGTCGGAGAGTGAGATGGCGCACGCGAGCCATGGACAATGCGTGCTGAAATGAGTACGGTCCGTAAACGGCGTCCGCCACGCCGACCTCGACGGTGAGGTGCTGCCCGCCAGTAGCGCCTCGCTGGTGCGTGGGCAGAGCAGGCTGCGGCTGTGCGTCTCGGCCTGATGGGGGCCCATTCACCCAGGTGGGGTGGTGAACGGCACTCACTCGTTCATCGCCCCACCGGTTCAACTCTTCATCAAGTGTTTGCACGCCGGAGGTTCATCGGCTCGGGAAGCTGGGCAGACTGACCTGCGTCCGGTCCCCAACCGCCCCTGGGAGTAGCCGTGTCCCGACTCTTGCGTCCGGCGCTGCTCGTCACCGCCGTACTGGCACTGCTCGGTTTCGGTATCACGCCGTCCAGTGCCGCCACCTCGATCACGGTCGCCACGGCGATCGGCCGCCAAGACGGTTCGACCGCTGCGGTCACCGGGTACGTGGTCGGTCAGCCGACCGCCACCAGCACCGTTGTCCGCAGCAACTTCCCGAACGACTACGCGCTGGCGCTCGCCGACTCGGCGTCCCAGACCAGTACGTCGTCGATGCTCTACGTCCAGATCCCGACCGCGTTCCGCGCGTCGTACGGACTGCAGAGCAACCCGAGCCTGCTCGGCAAGCAGATCACCGTCACCGGCTCGCTGGCGGCGTACTTCTCGCACCCCGGCCTGAAGAACGCGACCGCCTTCACCGGCGGTGGCGGCACGGACCCGGGCCCCGATCCGGGTGACTACTACGCCGGCGCCGAGGGCAAGACCGGGCCGGCGCTGAAGTCCGCGCTGCACACGATCATCTCGAGCCAGACGAAGCTCACGTACGACCAGGTCTGGGAGGCGCTGAAGGTCACCGACCAGGACCCGAACAACAGCAGCAACGTCATCGAGATCTACTCCGGCCGCTCGATCAGCAAGAGCCTCAACGGCGGCGACGCCGACGACTGGAACCGCGAGCACGTCTGGGCCAAGTCGCACGGCGACTTCGGCACCGCGACCGGTCCGGGCACCGACATCCACCACCTCCGCCCCGAGGACGTGACGGTGAACTCGGCCCGCGGCAACCTGGACTTCGACAACGGCGGTACGTCGGTCGCCCAGTGCACCGGCTGTACGGCGGACTCGGACTCGTTCGCGCCGCGTGCGGCCGTCCGTGGTGACGTCGCGCGGATGATCTTCTACATGGCCGTGCGGTACGAGGGCGACGACGGGTTCGCGAACCTCGAGCTGAACGACTCCGTCAGCAACGGCACCGCGCCGTACATCGGCAAGGTCTCGGTGCTGAAGGCCTGGGCCGCGGCCGACCCGCCGGACACGTTCGAGAAGAACCGCAACGAGGCGATCTACAGCCAGTTCCAGCACAACCGGAACCCGTTCATCGACCACCCGGAGTGGGTCGCCTCCATCTGGCCGTAAGGATCAGCGGTTCGGCTGTACGTCGTGCTTGGCGCCGAGGGCGGGCCGGTGGTCTACGGTCCGCCCTCCGCTCGTCGTCAGCTGCGCCTGCGGCCTGCCCGGCGCGGCGATGCCGGACAGCGCGGTGGACGTGCCGAGCCGGGTCTGTACCCAGTCCTGGAAGCCTGGGTCGGTGACGTGGATCCGGAAATCGGTGCGGGTCAGCAGGCCGCGTGAGATCAGCGCCTTGGACGCGTCGTCGAGGTCCCAGCGATCCGGACTCGCGGTCCGGGACGGGATCGGTACGCCGTGGGACCCGTGGGCCGCGGTCTTCGCGAGCAACGCCATCTCATGGTCCGAGCAGTTGCGCCAGGCGGCGGCGTACAGCGCCTGGGATCGCGTGTTCAGCCGGGAGGCCGCGGTCACGGCGACCTCGGTGGTGATGGTGTTCTCGCCGGGCTGAACGAGCTCGAGGGCTGCGCCGGCCAGCGTCCGCAACCTGCTCGGGTGCCCTTGGGCGCCTGCCACCAGTTTGTCCACGGCACCCGGCTCGCACCGGATCTGGGATTCGGACAGCGGCACGACGAGTGCCTTTCGCATCTCGTCGTCATTCATCGGCACCAGTTCGCGGACGTCGAGCTTCAGCTCGGTCTCCGTCCCGGAGCGACCACCTGATGCCGACAGCAGCCGGGACTCCATCTGGTTGCCGCCCGCTGTGATCAGGAACGCCGGCTTCCGGTTCTCGTGCAGGGTGGCCGACAGCCCGGTCAGGGCGGCCAGATCGCTGTCCGTCGCGGCGTCCAGGTTGTCGACCATCAGCACGATCGGCTCGCGGCGTGGCCCGGCCATCTTGCCGAGCTGTTCGCCGAGCTCGCTCAGGGTTCGACCGACGGAGTCCTTCGTGACGCCTTCCCAGGCCCGGTGGACGCCGATCTTCGGTCCGGGCGCGAGGCCGGCCCGGAGTTGCGCGGTGTTCATCGAGTTCTTGGTCCGGACTGCCATCCGGTTCAGGATCTCTTTCAGCTCCTTGACCTGGTCGGCCGGGTACCGCCGCTTGAAGGTGTCCAGCTGGTCCTGGACGGCGCGGATGATCCTGGCCTCCACCGACTCGCGTCTGGAAGCGCTGAAGCGGATCGTGATCCAGCCTTCCCGGTCGGCCAGAGCCTTGGTCCGGTTCAGCTCCTGGCTGGTGCCGATGCCGGGAGGTCCGGTGAACAGCACTGTGGTTCCGATGGGGAGTCGCTGGTCCAGCGAGATCGGCCGGCCGTGCTTGTCCTTGCGGTCGATCTCCTCGACGAGCTGACCGGACGTGCCGAACACCCTGTTGACCGCAGCCCGGTCCCCGGCCAGGTGCACCGGCGCCAGGTTGGCCGAAGGCCGGCCGACTTCGGGTCCGCGGGCCGGTGCCGGTGTCTGGTCGAGGTGCTGGTTGAGCCAGTCCCGGAGCCCCTTGTCGGGGATCGTCACGAGTTGGCCGTCATGCTCCCGGAGCATTCCGCGGGCGACCAGTTCCTGGCGCGCCCTGTCGACCTGCTGCCATTCGTCCGACAGCTCCGGACGGGTCTCGGGCGGCATGTACAGACCGTTCGTTCCCTGCGCCGCGACCCTGGCGAGGAGATCCTTCTGGGCGTGCGTGGTCTCCGGCTGGTTCCACTTGCTCTGGTAGCTGTGTTCCGTGTCCGTCCAGACCCTGACGGTCGCCGCTTCCGCAGCCGCCGCCGTGATCCCGCGCTCCGGGTCCCGCATCGCGACAGCGGCCAGGGCGAACTTCCGCAACTGGCTCGGGTTGCCGTTGGCGGCGCGGACCAGGACGTCGATGCCGCCGTACTCGTACGGGATCTCCGCGTCGTCGAGCGGCTTGGTCAGGGACACGGCCAGCTCCGCGTCGGACAGCGGCTCGAGCTCGCGGACACTGAACTGGTTGGTGATCGTGGTGGCGATACCGGACATCCGGCGGGACGCGTGCATCAGCGAACTCGTCGACTTCGTGCCGCCGGCGACGACCAGCCAGACGGGGCGATCCATTTCTTCGAGATGGATCGCCAGGTCGTTCACGCCCGCCTGATCGTGCTCCGACGCCGCATCGATCTTGTCGATCAGCACCAGGATCGGCTCGTTCTCGTGGCCGGCGATCCGGCCGAGCTCGTCGGCGAAGTCGTTCAGCGTGGTGCCGAGCTTGTCGTGCGCGGTGGTGTCCTTCTCGCGCTTACCGACGAACTCGACCGGAACGGGGCCGCCGCCGAGCCGCGCCTCCCACCCCCACCGGGTGTTGCGGCCGCTCTCGGTCAGGTCACGGACCGTCTTGCTGAGGCCGCGTACCTGGCGCTTGCCGAACCGGTCCTGCAGGTCGTCGAGCTTCTTCCGGAACGCGGTGGTCAGGTGGTGCTCGAGCGGGATGTTCTCGGAGGCGGTCACCCTGATCGTGGTCCAGCCGTGGAGTTCGGCCAGATCTTCCACCCGGTTCAGTTCGGTGGTCTTGCCCATACCGGGCGCGCCCTGGAAAAGGATCGCCTTGCTCTCCGGCAGCACGCCGCTCAACGAGAGCGGCGCACCGAGCTGGTCCCTGCGCGTGATCAGGTACGCCGGGTGCCCGTCCGCTCCGAAGACCTGGCTCATGGGGACAGCGTGCGGACCGTAGCGGTCCCCGACACCTTCGGTGAGTTACCTACCGGTTAACAGTCGGCTCCCGGAAGTTGAATCACGGGCTCGCGGCAACCGGTCTACACCCGGCGACCCGATCGCGCACACCTGAGCCGAAATGCTTGGAAGCGGCCTGTACCGCTGTCACGCTCAGTGCATGAGAATCGGACGAGTGCTCGCGGCGGCCCTCGCCGTACCCCTGGCCGGCCTGCTGCCCGTCGGTGCTGCGCAGGCCGACCCGGATCCGAATCTGACGATTTCTCAGGTCGTCCTGGGCCGCACCTCGGTCGCGGTGTCCGGCCTGAACACGTACCCGATCAACGTCACCGTCAAGGGCGGCTACAACTCCAGCGAGCCCGGGGACGCCGGCCTGGTGCTCAACGTCGTCCTGGAGCGCACCGGTGGCACCGGACCGCGGGACAGCATCGTGTCCGCCGACCTGAAGCGGACCGGCGGCACGGTCCAGAACGGGACCTGGACCGGCCGGCTCAACGTCGCGTCCACCGCGAACGGCACGTTCAAGGTCACCGGCGTGATGACCGGCCCGTACGGCGCTCCGGACCCGGGGACCCCGGTCGACCCGACGCCGTACTCGGGCCAGACGATCACGGTGAAGGGCACGAACCTGCCGAAGATCACCGCGTCCGTGAACCCGCGCGTGGTGCCGTGGGACAAGCCGTACTCCATCACCTGGGCGGTCACGAACACCGCGACCGGCAAGCCGTACGGCAGCCGGATCCCGATCGGCCTCGGCGTCGACACACCGTGCGCCGAGGGCGGCAGCCCGATGTACAAGACCGGGACGAACGGCCTGATCACCAAGTCGTACACGGCGTACGACGGCGGCGCGATGAATTGCGCGCACGTCTACGCCGACCCGTACTACGTCGCCGGCCAGTGGCTGTTCGTCGCGCATCCGGCAATCGTGTCCGCGGTGCCGTCGAAGACCAGCGCCCCGGTCGGGACCGTTGTCCCGGTCAACGGTTCGGTCTACCGCGTGGGTAGTTGCTCTGTGCAACTGCAGCGGCTGTACGGCGCCTCGCAGTGGCGGACTGTGAGCTCCGCGGCGGTGCGGCAGTCCGGCCGGTTCACCGTCAACGCGCAACCGTCGTACAAGGGCCTAATTCCGTACCGGGCCTACTTCCCGACCTGCCACAACATCGTCGCGGGCGTCAGCAAGACGTTCTACATCCGAGGAACCTGATGACGAGAAACCGAGTTCTCGCTGCGCTGCTCGCGGCACCGCTGCTGCTGGCCGTCTTCCCGGCCGCGGTGCAGGCTGCCCCCGACCCCGACCTCAAGATCGACTCGATCACGCTGAACAAGACCAGCGTCGCCGTCAGCGGACTCAACACCGTGCCGGTCACGGTGACGGTGAAGGGAACGTACGGCGCCGACACCAACACGCCGGTGAACGTGATCCTCGAGCGGACCGGCGGCACCGGCCAGGAGCGGGTGTTGTTCTCCACGAACCTGCCGCGGCTCACGAACGGTACTTGGAGCGGAGCGCTGCAGGTCCCGGCGACGGCGAACGGCACGTTCAAGGTGACCGGCGTACTGACCGGTCCGTTCTTCCCGGGCAGCGGGAGCATGACGGACCCGACGGCGTACGCCGGTCCGTCGCTCGCGGTCACGGGGACGCACCAGCCGAAGATCACCGCGTCGGTGTCCCCGAAGGTGGTGCCGTTCGGCTCGAAATTCTCGATCACCTGGGCGGTCACCGACGCGCAGACCGGCAAGCCGTACGGCAGCAAGGTCCGCGTCGTCCTCGGGACCGACAACACCTGCGCCGAGTACTTCGGCCCGGGGTACACGAACCTCACCAACACCAGCGGTGTGGTGACCAAGGCCTACCCGGCCTCGGACGCCGAATGGGTGAACTGCCTGCTGCTGCCGGGTAATCCGTCGTCGATCGGCGGACAGGGACTCAACGTCGCCCGGCCCGGCATCGTGACCGCGGCGCCGTCGAAGACCAGCGCACCGGTCGGCACGATCGTCCCGGTGAACGGCGTCGTCCAGGGCGCGCCGTCCGCCTGCAAGGTGTACCTGCAGCGGCTGTACGGCGCCACGCAGTGGAGGACGGTCAGCCCTGCGGGCAACATCCGGTCCTACAGCGGAAAGTTCACGCTGAACGCGCAACCGGCGTACAAGGGCCTGATCCCGTACCGCGTCTACTTCCCGAAGTGCTACAACTACCAGGCCGGCGTCAGCAAGGCCTTCTACATCCGGGGGCTGTGATCGTGAGACGCCTGCTGGCCGCACTGCTCGCGGCTCCGCTGGCGCTGCTCGTCGCGCCGACCGCAGCGCAGGCTGCGCCGGATCCGGACCTGCACATCGAGTCCGTGACACTGAACAAGACCGGCGTCGCGGTCAGCGGGCTCAACACCGTGCCGATCACGGTGACGGTGAAGGGGAACTACGACACCGGCTCGTCGACCGACGCGAAGGTGCCGGTCAACGTGATCCTCGAACGCACCGGCGGTACCGGCCAGCTGCGGCAGTTGTTCTCCACGAACCTGATCCGCAACGAGACGACCGGCACCTGGAGTGGACCGCTCAACGTCCCGTCGACAGCGAACGGCACCTTCAAGGTCACCGGCGTGATGACCGGCCCGTTCTTCCCGCCCAGCCCGCCGATGACCGACCCGACGCCGTACGCCGGTCCGTCGCTGGCGGTCACCGGGACGCACCAGCCGAAGATCACCGCGGTGGTGACGCCGAAGGTGGTGCCGTTCAACCAGCCGTACACGATCAAGTGGGCGGTCAGCGACGCGCAGACCGGCAAACCGTACGGCAGCCGGATCCGGGTCGCGCTCCAGACCAACAGCGGCTGCGTCGAGTACTTCGGGCCGAAGTACACGAACACGACCGACACCAACGGCGTCGTGACGAAGGCGTATCCGGGTGTGTCGATCACCCCCATCACCTGCCTGCTGCTTCCGGGCACTCCGGACGCGAACGGATGGCTCTCGTTCGTCCCGGCCCGGCCGGCCATCGTGTCCGCGGCGCCGTCGAAGACCAGCGCACCGGTCGGCACGATCGTCCCGGTCAACGGTTCGGTCATGGGCGGGCCGTTCAACTGCCCGGTCCAGCTGCAGCGCTTGTACGGCGCCTCGCAGTGGCGGACCGTCGGCTCCGCCGCGGTGCGGGCGTCCGGGCGGTTCACGCTCAACGCGCAACCCGCGTACAAGGGGCTGATCCCCTACCGGGTCTACTTCCCCGCCTGCCGTCCGTACGTCGCGGGCGTCAGCAAGGTGTTCTCCATCCGCGGAACCTGACCTGTTCGGGCGGGTGAGTTAGGCTTACTTAGGTTGACCTAACTTATCCGCCCGAGAGGACCGTGGTCGTGTGACCAGCCCCGCACCCCGCCGTAACCGCGTCTGCAAACGCGCTGTCGTCCTGAGGACCGAGCGGATCACCCCGCACATGATCCGGGTCGTGCTCACCTCCGACGACTTCGCCGACAACGGCTTCACCGACCACTACGTGAAGCTGCTGTTCTGCAAGGACGGCGTCGAGTACCCCGAGCCGCTGGACATGGGCGTGGTGCGGGAGACGTACCCGGCCGAGCAGTGGCCGACCATGCGGACCTACACCGTCCGGAGCTGGGACGAGGCGACGCGGGAGCTGACCATCGACTTCGTCCACCACGGCGACGAGGGCATCGCGGGTCCGTGGGCGGCGTCGGCGCAGCCTGGTGACGTGCTGTGGTTCAACGGCCCCGGCGGTGCGTACACGCCGGACGAAGCGGCCGACTGGCACCTGCTCGTGGGTGACGAAAGCGCGCTGCCGGCGATCGGCGCCGCGGTCGAGCAGCTGCCGCCGGGTGCGCGCGCGACCGTCCTGATCGAGGTAGCGGACGAGACCGAGGAGCAGAAGTTCGGCGGCTCGGGCGAGGCCGACGTGCAGTGGTTCCACCGCGCGACCGCCGACGGTGAGCGCGGCGACGGTCTGGTCGCGGCCGTCGAAGCTCTCGACTTCCCGGACGGTACGCCGCACGTGTTCGTGCACGGCGAGGCCGGCTTCGTGTTCCGGATCCGCAAGAACCTGTTCCAGACCCGTGGACTCAGCCGGGGCAACGTCTCGCTGTCCGGCTACTGGCGGATCGGCAAGAACGAGGACGGCTGGCAGGCGGAAAAGGCTGAAACCGCCCGCCAGCAATCTTCCTAGAGCCCTCGGATGTAGAACACCTGGCTGACGCCGGTCAGGTAGCGGCCGCACGCCGGGAAGTAGACCCGGTACGGGATCAGACCCTTGTACGCCGGCTGCGCGGACACTGTGTAGCGTCCGCTCAGCCGCACCTTCGCGGTGCTGACCTGCCTCCACTGCGAAGCGCCGTACAAGCGCTGCAGCAGGACCGGGCAGTTGATCGGCGGGCCGAGCACGCGGCCGTTGACCGGCACGACCGTGCCGACGGCTGCGCTCGCCTTGGACGGCACGGCCGACACGACGCCGGGCCGGATGACGAGGAGACCGAGGCCGGTGATGTCGAGCGGAGTGCTCTTGATCCGCAGGCAGTTGCCCCATTCGCCGTCACTGGACGGGTACGAGTGGGTGATCAGACCGGCGGTCGTCGTCAGCACGTTGACCCCGCCGGCTTCCTCGGCGCACTGGTTGTCGACGCCGAGCATGGCCCGGACGCGGGTGCCGTAGGGCTTACCGGTTGTGCGGTCGGTGATCGCCCAGGTGATCGTGTAGTTCGGGCCGAACGGCACTACCGCCGGTGTCACCTTGGCGGTGACCTTCGGCTGGTGCGTGCCGGTGATGGTCAGGGTCGGGCCGTCGACGGGTGTCGGGTCGGGCAGCATCCCGCCCGCTTGCCAGGTGAAGTACGGGCCGTACGAGACGCCGTACACCTTGTAGGTCCCGTTCGCGGTGGACGAGATGTGCACCGGGCCGGACCAGACCCCGTTCTGCACCGTGCCCGAGGTGCGTGGCAGATCGGTCGAGAGCAGCTCGGTCATCGGGCCGGTGCCACTGATCCGCTTGATGTACACGAGTAGTACCAGGTTGTTGTCGTCCGGGTTGGTCGTGTCGTACTTCGCCGCGACGGTCAGCTTCACCGGGACGGTGTTCAGTCCCGATACCGCGATCGTCGTTCGGTCAGCTGTGACGCTCGTGACCGTCAGTTTGGGATCCACCGCAGCATCAGCTGCTGTGATCCCAGTCCCCACCACTGCCGACGCCAAAAGCGCCGCAACCACTCTGTGCCCCCACATGTATGCAGAGTGACACTCTGTGAAGAACCTGACTAGACCTCAACTACCCCGGCGTTCGGTGAGTACGTCGATGAGCGTGCCGGCCTGGTTCGTCGGGAGGACCCAGTCCTCGCCGTTCGCCTGCAGAATCACGGCCGGGCCCTGGCTGGCGACCGCGTGGGTCACAGCGATCGGGAACCGCAGCCGCTCCGCACCCGAGAGCGAGAACTCGTATGTGCCGGTGATCGCGGTCAGCGGATAGGTGCGGAACTGGTGCGCGGCGCGCGGGACCGGGTGCGACTGGACGGTGACCGAGTCCGCGCCGACGAGGACCGCGGCGAGCGGGATGCCACGGAGCCGGAAGACCAGTTCGTACGGCGTACCGGCGAGCTCGGGGACGAACGGGACCAGCAGTGCACGGTCGGCCGCTCGCGCCAGGGCCAGTCCGCCGATGATCCCGAGGATCAGGCCGGGCAGCGCGAGGATCGCCGGCCACCAGACCCCGACTGCCAACGGGAACAGCGTCACTGTCAGACCGGTGAGACCGCCGAACAACCCTGCGACGCCGAGCCACCACCGCGGCTGGTACCGATGCCGCCGCCGCAGCACGAAGCCGATCACCAGCATCGCGACCGGCACCACACACCCGATCCACGCCGCCACTGGACCGGTCACGGCGATCAACGCGACCACCACCAGCAGGACGAGAGGAATCCCCAAGTACGTCGCCGCCACGATCCGCTGGACCCGCCGATGCCTGCTCTCCACGGCAAAACCCAAGCACATCTCCGCCGAAGCGCCTACTGGCGACCCGGCTTGCTGATCGCCTCAGCTCCGCTCGGTCGATTGCCCGGAGCGGCCTCGGGCCGAGCTCCCGCGCCGGGCGCCGGTAGTGCCTTCTGCTCGCGTGGTCCGGGCCGGCGCCTCGCTCGGATCGAGCCCGGCGACCCGCCGGGCCTCCTTCAACTCCGACGAGATCAGGGTCTGGGTCGGTCCGCCCGGTCGCTCCTCGGCGATGTGCTTGAACACCGGCACCATCTCGTCGGGCACTGGCTCGTACTTGCCGAGGTCCGGGTCGGTCAGCATCGACCGCTGGTTCCACGCGTTGGGCGGACACTTGGTGAAGTCGAGCTGGTAGTTGGACAGCTCGGAGACCTGCTGCATGAACACCTTGGCCGCCCGCCCGTTGCCCTCCCGGTGCGGATGAGCCTGGTTCACATAGGCGTGGACCTCCGCGGCCTTCTCCGCGAACTGGTCCAGGTCCATCGACGGCCAGTCGGCGGACTCGATCATCTTGGTGGCATCGGCCAGGTAGCGGTCGATCTGACCCAGAGGTGCGAAGCCGCCCGGACCGCTCTTGTGCAGCTCGACCGTCCGGCGCTGGCCGGCCCACTCGTAGACATCCTGGAAGAGGTGCGCGTGGATCGCCTGCACGTGCTGAGCGTCGTACGTCCGCGGGATCTCCACCTCGCCGGACTCCAGCTGGAGTTGGCGGCCCGCCGCCGCGGTGTACTCCTTGTCCTTCAGTTTGTCCTTGTCACGCTCGCCGAACTTGTTCTGCAGCGTGTCCTCGTGGGGCGGCGGGTAGGCATACGGGTCCTGTGCCATCGCTCAGCCCTGGTCCGCGGCGCGCCGACGGGCGGCCGCGTCGGCGCGGCGAAGGTACTCATCCTGGTCGATGACGCCGCGGGCGCGGTCGGCGAGGTTCTCGACGTCCTCGCGGTTCGGTTCCCAGCCTTCGTGCCAGGCGTTGGCGAAGGACTGCAGAACGGCACGCCGCTGCACGTCGTCGAGCGGGACGAACAGCTCGGGCCAGCGCTTCTCGATGTCCAGCTCGTCGGCCATGCCCCCAGTCTACGAAAATCCAGGTGCATCGACCTCGAATCACCTACTGTGCCGAGGGTGATCGAGATTCCCGCGAGGCTCGTCCGGAATCACAGCGAGAAAGCGCCCGACTGGTTGGCCGGGCTGCCCGCGGCGGTCGAGCGGTACGTCGGTGAGTGGCAGCTGGCCGTGTCCGGCGACCCGTTGAGCGGCGAGGCGTCGCTCATCCTCCCCGTCGCACGGCGGGACGGGACCGCGGCGATGCTCAAGCTGCAGAGCGTCAACGAGGAATCCGAGAGCGAGGCGCTGGCGCTGCGGACCTGGAACCACGACGACGTCGTCGAGGTGCTCGAGGACGATCCGGAAACGTCGACACTGCTGCTGGAACGGCTCGAACCGCGAACGCTGGACGACCATCCCGATCACGTCGAGGCGACCCTGATCCTGGCCGAGCTCCTGAACCACCTGAGCGCCGTACCCGCCCCACCCGGCATCCGCCACCTCGCGGACATCGCCGCCGGGATGATCGAGGACGCTCCCCGCGTGATCCCGATGCTGGCCGACCCGGCCGAACAGGCGTTGACCTGGCGGTACGTCGCGCAGGTGACCGAGCTGCTGCCGGAGCCCGGTGACCGCCTGCTGCACTGGGACCTGCACTACTACAACGTGATGGCCGCGAAACGGCAGCCGTGGTTGGTGATCGACCCGAAGCCACTCGCCGGCGACCCGGCGTTCGAACTCATGCCGGCGGTGTGGAACCGGTGGGACGATCTGGTGGCGACCGGCGACCTGTCGCAAGCGATCCGCGACCGGTTCGACCTCATGCTCGAGGTGACCGGCATCGACCGGGATCGTGCGCTCGGGTGGACGGCGGGGCGGATCCTGCAGAACGTGCTGTGGTTCACCGCCGATGGCGATACCCGGATCGAGGCGGAGCTGAAGGCGGTCTCGGATGCCCTGTTCGTGTGATTACATAATTACGTGACTACTCCGACGCTGTACGAGTGGGCCGGCGGGCACGAGGCGCTGCGCCGGCTGACCGAGGTGTTCTACAACCAGGTGCTCGAGGACCCGATCCTCGCACCGGTCTTCGCGCACATGAGCGAGAACCACCGCGAGCACGTGGCGATCTGGCTCGGTGAGGTGTTCCGCGGCCACAGCCGGTACACCGACGAGCTCGGGGGCTACCCGGCGATGCTGTCGCACCACCTGAACCTCGAGCTGACCGAGGAACAGCGGTCGCGCTGGGCCGCCCTGATCGCGAGCAGCGCCGACCCGGCCGGCCTCCCGGACGACCCGGAGTTCCGGTCAGCGTTCGTGGCGTACGTCGAGTGGGGCACACGGATCGCGCTGGCGAACTCCCAGCCCGGTGCGACCCCGCCACCGAAGGCACCTGTTCCGCACTGGGGCTGGGGCGAGGCGCCGCCGTACCAGCCCTGAGGTCAGGTACGCAGGGCCCAGGTCCGGCGGGGACGGGCGCTGCTTCGGCGAACTGCGGGTTGGGTAGAGTCCCGGTTCACGTTGTGTCTGCCGGCGGGGATGCGAGGGTTTACCTGTGACCGCTCAGCTCGAATAC
The DNA here is from genome assembly GCF_004331345.1 of Kribbella soli. GTDB lineage: Bacteria > Actinomycetota > Actinomycetes > Propionibacteriales > Kribbellaceae > Kribbella > Kribbella soli. The sequence goes on from NZ_SJJZ01000001.1 coordinate 2,316,173, forward strand.
CCCGACCTTCAGGATTCCGACGCGCTGCTGTCCGTGCAGGGCCTGTGGAAAGTGTTCGGCCCGAAGGCCCAGCGGGTTCCGCGCCGGCCGGAGCTCGCGGCCCTCGATCGCACGGACCTGTACGCGAAGACCGGCTGTACGGCGGCAGTTCGCGACCTGAGCTTCGACGTCGCACCCGGTGAGGTGTTCGTCGTGATGGGGCTGTCCGGTTCGGGCAAGTCCACGCTGGTCCGGTGCCTGACCCGGCTGATCGAGCCGACCGCCGGGCGGCTGGTCTTCGAGGGTGAGGACCTGCGCGCCGCCGACGAGAAGCGGCTGCGTGCGCTGCGACGGAGCAAGTTCTCGATGGTGTTCCAGCACTTCGGGCTGCTGCCGCACCGCAAGGTGATCGACAACGTCTCGTACGGCCTGGAGATCCGCGGCGAGAGCAAGCCGGACCGGCGGCGCCGCGCCCAGGAGGTCATCGACCTGGTCGGTCTGTCCGGCAACGAGCACCTGTACCCCGAGCAGCTGTCCGGCGGCATGCAGCAGCGGGTCGGCCTGGCGCGGGCGCTCGCCAACGATCCCGACGTACTGCTGTTCGACGAGCCATTCTCCGCGCTCGACCCGCTGATCCGGCGCGAGATGCAGACCGAGGTCGTCCGGCTGCACCGCGAGGTCGGCAAGACGATGGTGTTCATCACGCACGACCTGTCCGAGGCCTTGAAGCTCGGCGACCGGATCCTGTTGATGCGCGACGGCGCTGCGGTCCAGCTCGGCACCGGCGACGAGCTGGTCGGAGCGCCGGCCGACGACTACGTGCGCGAGTTCGTCCGCGACGTCCAGCGGGCCGACGTACTGACCCTGCGCTGGATCGCCCGGCGACCGCGCGACGGCGAGCCGTTGGACGGACCCGAGCTCGGTCCGGACGTCCTGGTCCGCGAGGCGACCCGCCTCGTGCTGGAGGCCGACCGGCCGGTCAAGGTCGTCTCGAACGGCACACTGCTCGGTGTGATCGGCGACGAGGAGATCCTCGCCGTCGTCGCGGACAACTGATGGCCGCCATCACGAGCGACATGGAGGTCGAGGTACGTCGGCCTCGGCGCAGTGTGATCGTCGGCGTGCTGCTCGTCGTCTGGGTCGCGGCGTACTTCGTCCTGCGCGGAATCGACACGCTCGTCCTCGGCGGGCAGGAGACCACCCCGCTGCATCGCTGGCTGACCGAACACCGCGACGGCGTCGGTCAGGGCAACGTGTTCTTCGACGCGATCCGGATCGCGGTCGACCACTTCGTCGTACTGCTCCAGAACGTCATCTCGCAGCCGTCGTTCGACCGGCCGGTCCCGGTGATCGGGTGGCTCGGGGTGGTTGCGATCGCGGCGTACTGTGCGTGGGCGTTCGGCAACTGGAAGGTCGCCGTACTCACCGCTGCCGGGCTCGCCTTCGTCGGGTTGCAGGGGTTGTGGCAGGAGAGCATGGACACGCTCGCGCTGACCGTCGCGGCCGTGCTGCTGTCGTTGCTGGTGGCGATCCCGCTCGGAATCTGGGCCGGCTTGTCGGACCGGGCGTTCCGGGTCGCGACGCTGGTGCTCGACCTGATGCAGACGCTGCCCACGTTCGTGTACCTCGCGCCGTTGACGCTGTTCTTCGCGATCGGGCCGGCCGCGGCGACGATCGCCACGCTGATCTACGCTGCGCCGCCCGCGGTCCGGCTGACCGCGCACGCGATCCGCTCGGTGCCGCCGGAGAGTGTCGAGGCGGCGCGCTCGCTCGGCTCGACCCGTGGTCAGACCTTGCTGAAGGTCCTGCTGCCGATGTCGCGGTCGACCGTTGTCGTCGGCATCAACCAGACCATCATGGCGGCGCTCTCGATGGTGACCGTGGCCGCGCTGATCGACGCCCCGGGCCTCGGCCAGACCGTGCTGAAGGCGCTGCAGACGCTCGACGTCGGCGTCGCGTTCAACGCCGGTCTGGCGATCGTGGTGATCGCGATCGTCCTCGACCGGGTCACGACGGCGGCGGGCGACCGGCCGTGGCGTACGGCGAGTGTGCGGCGGAAGGTCCTGCTCGGCGTCGGCGCGCTCGCGGTGCTCGTCGCGATCTGGTTCTCCCGCACCTACGTGTGGGCGGCCGAGTTCCCGTCGGACGTCAACGTGGGCTCGCGGATCGCGGTGGTCGCCACGGACGTGACCAACTGGGTGCACAACGTCTTCGGCGGGTTCACGTACGGCCTGCGGGACGCGGTCACGATCGGTCTGCTGAACCCGCTCGAGGGGCTCCTGACCGGGTCGCCGTGGTGGCTCGTCAGCGCGGTCGTCGTCGCGTTGGCCGCCGTACTCGGAGGTTGGCGGGGCGCCGTCCCCGCGGCGGTGTGCCTCGTGTTGCTGGTGGCAACCGGCGTGTGGCAGGACAGCATGGTCACGCTGGCGTCGACGTTGCTCGCGACGGTCGTGGTCGTGGCCGTCGGGCTCGCGCTCGGCGTGTGGGCCGGGCGGAACCGTCGGGTCGACACCTGGATCCGGCCGGTGCTGGACGCGGGGCAGACGATGCCACCGTTCGTGTACCTGGTGCCGTTCCTGGCGTTGTTCGGGACCAGCCGGTTCACGGCGATCGCGGCCGCGGTGGTGTTCGCCGTACCGGTGACCACCAAGATCGTTGCGGATGGCATCAGGGCGGTGCCGGTCGCGACCGTCGAGGCGGCGAACTCGGTCGGGTCGAGCGCCTGGCAGGTGATCAGCAAGGTCCAGCTGCCGGTGGCCCGGCGGGCGATCACGCTCGCGGTCAACCAAGGGCTGATCTACGTGTTGTCGATGGTGGTCGTCGGCGGACTGGTCGGCGCGGGCGCGTTGGGGTACGACGTGGCCGCCGGCTTCGCGCAGAGCGAGCTGTACGGCAAGGGGCTGGCCGCTGGGCTGGCTATCGTCCTGCTGGGCGTCATGCTCGACCGCATCACCCAGGCGGCGGCCCGCCGTACTCAGAACTTCCAAAACAGAGGAGACAAGCGGTGAAGAAACTCCGGTACGCCGGTGTGCTGACGGCGGTCGCGCTCGCGCTGGCCGGGTGCGGTGGGGAGAAGGTCGGCGCGGACAAGCCGGCGGCCGGGGGGAAGGACTGCGGCACGTTCAACCTGACCGTGAGCCCGTGGGTCGGGTACGAGGCGAACGCCGCCGTGGTGGCGTACGTCGCGACCAAGGACCTCGGCTGCACGGTGGTGAAGAAGAACCTCAAGGAGGAGATCGCCTGGCAGGGCTTCTCCACCGGTGAGGTGGACGTGAACCTGGAGAACTGGGGCCACGAGGACCTGAAGAAGAAGTACATCACCACCGACAAGGTCGCGGTCGAGGCCGGCTCCACCGGGGTCAAAGGCGTGATCGGGTGGTACGTGCCGCCGTGGATGGCCGCGAAGTACCCGGACATCACGGACTGGAAGAACCTCAACAAGTACGCCGCTCTCTTCAAGACGTCGGAGTCCGGCGGCAAGGGGCAGCTGCTCGACGGCGACCCGTCGTACGTCACCAACGACGAGGCGCTGGTGAAGAACCTGGCGCTGAACTACAAGGTCGTGCAGAGCGGCAGCGAGACCGCGCTGATCCAGGCGTTCCGGGACGCGGAGAAGAACAAGCGGCCGCTGCTCGCGTACTTCTACGAGCCGCAGTGGTTCTTCAACGAGGTCAAGCTGGTGAAGATCAACCTGCCCGCGTACAAGGCCGGTTGCGACACGGATCCCGCGAAGGTGGCGTGCGACTACCCGCCGTACGACCTGGACAAGATCGTCTCGAAGAAGTTCGCCGACTCCGGCAGCCCGGCGTACGACCTGGTCAAGAACTTCAAGTGGACCAACGAGGACCAGAACGCCGTCGCCCGAATGATCGCCGTGGACAAGCTCACCCCTGACCAAGCGGCCGAGAAGTGGGTGAAGGACAACCAGTCCAAGGTCAACGCCTGGCTCGGGAAGTAGCTCTATCTACGTCGAAGCGTTCACCCGGTGGCAGCGGTACGCCGATCTGCTGACGTAGCGCTGCTGCTTCGGCGAGTAAGTCGAGGGCGCGGCCGGGATCCTCGGCCGCGCCGGCCAGCCCTTCGAGAGCGAGCGCGATCGCCCGCTGGTCACCGAACTGGCGGGCGAGCTCCAGGGCGCGCTGGTGCAGCGTGCGGGCCGTCATGAGGTCGCCGCGTTGTTCGGCGATGTAGCCGAGTTGGTTGCTGATGAACGCGATGCCGGGCCTGCCGCCGACCTGGGTCAGCCAGTCGAGCCACTTGGTGAAGTGTCGCTCGGCGTCGTCGAGGCGGCCCTGGCGGCGGGCGGTCAGGCCGAGGCCGACCTCGGCGTACTCCTCGGCCGACTTGTTGGACTGCTCGATCGCCAGCTGCCGGGCCCGCTCGTGCAGCTCGTCGGCTCGCGTGTAGTCGCCGGTCAGCAGCGCGATCCGGCCCAGGCCGGCGGTCCGGAACGAGACCTCCGCCCATAACCCGAGATCCTCCGCGCGCCGGATCGCGTCCTCCAGGTACGCCGTGGCGGTCGGATAGTCACCACTGATCTCGGCGGCCACGATCAGCGCGTACGTCGCCTGCAACCGGCCCCAGTCGTCGTCGAGCGCGTCGAACAGCTCGAGGCTGCGCAAACTGTCCTGTCGCATCGCGCCCAGGTCCGCGTGCACGATGTTCAGCTGCGACCGGGTGCTCAGTGCCGCCGCGAGACCCCACTGGTCGCCGCGTTCGGTGAACGCCTCGATCGTCCGGTTGATCCGGGTGAACAGCACCTCCGCATCGCCGTACGCCCATCGGGTCATGGTCAGGAACCAGAGCGCGTGCGGGTCGTCGCCGACGGCCCGCAACGCTTCCTCACCGGCTTCTGCGACATCGGTGGCCTCAGCGTCGGTCGCCGCCATGCCCGCCAGCCAGACCATGGCCTGCGCCCGGAGCGCAGGCTCCTGGTCGGGCAGTGCGAGCGCGGCGGCGAGGGTACGGCGTGCTTCGCCGAGCCGGCCGCGCAGGTACCGGTACCAGGCGAGCGCTGTCGCGAGCTCGAGTGAGGGCGGGGCGGCCCGGAAGTTCACCGCCTCCTGGTCGAGCCGCCGCAGCCACTCCCGCTGGCCGGGCCCGTGCAGGTCGGCCTGGCGCGCGAGCGCGAGGTAGTACGCCGCGTGCCGGCTCCGGACGGCTGGCTCCTCGCCGGCCTCGCTCAGCCGCTCCAGACTGTAGGCAGCGACAGACTCGAGCAGTCGATACCGGCCGCCGCTCGCCACCACCAGCGACTTGTCGACCAGCGCCAGCAGGAGGTGTTCGGGCAGATCGCTCACCTCGGCCGCAGCTTCCAGTGAGAACGTGCCGGCCTGGACCGCGAGTCTCCGGAGCATCTGGCGCTCCTCCTCGTCCAGCAGGTCCCAGCTCCAGTCGATCGTCGCCCGCAGCGTGCGCTGGCGTTCCGGACCACCCTTGCCACCGGTCAGCAACCGGAAGCGGTCGTCCAGACGCTTGGCCAGGCCTTGGACACCCAGAGCGCGCACGCGGGTCGCCGCCAGCTCCAATGCAAGCGGAATGCCGTCGAGCCGTTCGCAGATCGCGGTCACGTCGTCGGTGACACCGGCCCGGGCCCGGAACAGCTCTTCTGCGGCTGCTGCTGTCAGGGGCGGTACGTCGAGGACTCGTTCACCAGTTAGGCCGAGAGGCTCCCGGCTGGTCGCGAGTACGCGTAGACCGGGAGCTGCTGCGAGCAACCGACGTACCAGGTCTGCCAGGTCGAGGTGCTCGCAGTTGTCGAGGATGAGTAGGAGCTGCCTGCTGCTGAGTGAATCGAGCAGCCGCGGGAGGAGATCGGTTGACTCGTCGCGGAGACCTAGTGCGGTGGCCAGCGCGTCCAGTACGTCGTCCTGCTGCAGCGGAGCGAGCTCGACCAGACGCGCGTTGGTCGCGCCGCGGCCGAGTTCCAACGCCAGACGCGTCTTTCCGACACCACCAGGACCGACCAGCGTCAGCAGACGGTTCGCAGCCAGCTGCTGTTGTGCGTCGGCCAGCGTTTCGTCCCGGCCGATCAAATCGTTCAGCGGCTCCGGGAGTGAGATCGGGCGCCGGAGCTCGTGGCGGAGGATCGCCTGGTGCACTTCCTGCAGCTCCGGTCCGGGGTCGGCGCCGAGCTCTTCGGTCAGTGCCTTGCGAAGCTCGGCGTACCGGTCGAGCGCCTCGTGCTGGCGACCTGCCCGGTAGAGCGCCTTGAGGTGCACGGCGTGCAGTCGCTCGTCGAGTGGGCGCTGCTGGACCAGAGCGGTTGTCTGCTGCAGTACGTCGTCGCCGCGGTCGGACAGTTGCTCGATCGCCGTGAGGTACAGGTCCTCCAGGTGCTCGCGGGTCGCTCGGGCGAACTCGTGGTCGGCGTACGGCTGTCCACGCCACAGTGCGAGCGCTTCCCGTAGCCGACCCGTCCGAACGTGCTGCTCGAAGATGTTGCTGTCGACAACGTATGCGGTCAGCGTGTAGCCGGCCGGGCCGTGCTGGACGAGGCTGCGCGCGCCGGGCTCGGCACGGTCCAGTGTGGTGCGCAGTTGGGAGATGCGAGCCTGCAGCGTGCCGGTCGCGTTGCGAGGCGGCCGGGTGCCCCACAGGTCGTCGATCAGCCGGTCCGCACTGACCGGCCGGCCCTCGTTCGCCAGCAGGTCGAGGAGCAGCGTCCGGACCTTCGTGTCGGGTACGGCGACCGGTACGCCGGTGTCCGTCCGCACGAGCAGCGGACCGAGCACCCCGAAGTACATACCCGTAGTAAACCCGTAGCGGGTTCTTCGAGCATCGGGTGCATGAGTTCACGTGAAGCAGTGACAGTGATCGGGCTCGGTTCGATGGGGTCCACGATGGCCAGGACGTTCGTCGCGGCCGGCCATCCGACCACCGTCTGGAACCGGACGCCCGGTAAGGCGGACGGTCTGGGAGCGGTACCGGCGGCGACCGCGGCCGAGGCGGTGGCCGCGAGCAAAGTTGTGGTGATCAGTCAGGTCGACTACGGCGCGATGTTCGAGTCGCTGGCCGACGCGGACCTGCAGGGGCGGGTCCTGTTCAACCTCAGCTCGGACAGCCCGGAGCGGTTGCGGAAGGCGACTGAATGGGTGGCCGAGCGCGGCGGGACGTTGGTGACCGGCGGCATCATGGTGCCGCCACCGGGGATCGGCCAGCCCGGTTCGTACGTGTTCTACGCCGGGAGCGAGGAAGCGGTCGCCGCACACCAGCCGACGCTGGAGGTGCTCGGCCGGGTCGACCACGTCGGCACCGACCCCGGGCAGGCGATGCTCTACTACCAGGCCATGCTGAACATCTTCTGGGCCACGTTGATCAGCTACTTCTACTCGGCGACCCTGGTCGGCAATGCCGAACAGCTACGCCCGTACGTCGCGACGATGCTCACCGACCTGGCCGAGGACGGCCCGATGGGCTTCCTCCGCATCCTGACCACCGCGCTCGACACCGGCACGCACGAGGGCGGTGACAACAACCTCCACATGCAGGCCGTCGGAGCCGAGCACGTCGTACAGGCGTTCACCGAGGCGGGCCTCGACGTCACCGTGCCGGGTGCGGTGGCCGCACTGTTCGCCCGCGCAGACGCCGCAGGGTACGGCGCCGACGGCCTGAGCGCGCTGGTCGACCTGATCCGGAAGCCCAACTAGGCGGTGGTCAGTTTGCATTGGCCGTCGACGCAGTCGCGTTGGAGCTTGCCGCGGGAGATCGTTTCGATCAGGCCGATGACCCAGCAGGTCGGGCAGCCGCGGAAGGCCAGGAGGGTCACGGGAAGGAGCAGGAGGCTGACCGGCCCGATGGCCGGCAGCAGGGCGAAGGCGGCGATCAGGCTGCCGAAGCCGATGACGCCGCGAACCAGGTGCCGGGGCAGTGAGGTGCTGGCGAAGGTCATGTGGGAGCTCCCAGGGATTCGCGCACGGTGCTGCGGGCGCGGTGCAGACGGGACTTCATGGCAGGGACCGTGAGGCCGAGGGCCTTGGCGACCATCGGGCCGCTGTAGCCCTGGACGTCGCGGAGGATCAGGACGCTGCGCTGGTCGGCAGGCAGTTGCGCGATGGCCGCGGCAACTGCCTGCGCTTCCAGCTGGCGAAGCGCCTCGTCCTCCGCCGATGGGGCCGCCGTCTCGGGTGCCAGTGGCTGGTCCCGAAGTACGGCGCGCGCCCGGCGGAGGCACTCGTTGCGGATGATGCGGAACATCCACGACGTGAGGGCGCTCGTCGCGCGGAGCATGCCGATCTTGCGGTACAGGATGATCAGAGCCTCCTGCGCCGCGTCCTCGGCGTCCTCCGGCGTCGCGCACAGCGTCCGCGCGAACCGCCGTACGGTCGGATGCGAGTCCGCGACCAGCGCGGTGAGGGCGTCGACGTCGCCGTGCTGGGCGGCGCGGATCAGCTGTTCGTCGAGGTCAGCCACGGGCCCTCCGGCGCAGTACGACGACGCTGCAGGTGCCGAGCATCAGGACGGCGACGACGGCCGCGACGATCAGGGTGACGGTCATGGTGAGCTCCTTCATCGGGTGCGATTTCAGGAGTAAGAGGCACCGGCCGGGCGAAAGGATTCACGCTGAAGTGTGGTTGAGCTTGTACACACGGGCCAGGGGCAACTATCACGATCTTGGGGGGCAACGCCGATGACACGCCGGATTTCGGACAAAACCGGGTAAGTTCTGTCCCATGATCATCGTGACAGCTGCACTGAAGGGCGGGGTCGGGAAGACAACCACGTCGGTGTACTTGGCCGCGCTGGCATCTTCCAATCGTCGCACAGCCACTCTGATCGACGCCGATCCGCAGGGTAGCGCCGCGGACTGGATCGCGGAGTCCGAGGACGACCAACTGAACCGGATCGAGATCGCGGAGGCGCCGACCGAGCGCCTGCTGAGCAAGGCGGTGGACAAGGTCCCGCCGGAGGGTATCGGCATCGTCGACATGCCTCCGTCCCACGAGCGGATGCTCAACAAGGCGCTGGAACGGGCCCGGATCGTGATCCTGCCGACGCGGGTCGGCGGGGTCGAGACTCCCCGGGTCAAGGCGGTGCTGGAACTGGTTCCCGACCACATCCCGGTCGGCCTGGTGATCTGCTCGGCGCGCACCTACACCCGTTCGTACCAGGAAGCCATGCAGCAGTACGCAGAGGAGAACATCCCGGTCTGGGGCACCATCCCCGAGCGGGTCTCCATCACCGCGGGGCCGACCGGACCGCTCGCGGCCGACGGCCTCGAGTCCTACAAGAAGGTCTGGCGCAAGATCCTCGCCGCCGCTCGCAGCTGACGCTTCGCCGGTAGTGCTCCGTTCAGCGTTGGAGGGGTGGTTCGCCTCGAACGTACGAGCGGAGCACTGTGGCGGCCGCGCCGCGGGCCCAGTCGTCGAAGGTGTGGGAGCGGAGCATCAGCCGGCAGTCCCCGGCCGCTCCGAACGCATGCTCCGCGAACGCGCGCCGCATCCGCTCCTCGTACAGGTCGTACTCCGCGACACCCTCGCCGGCGATCATGACCAGCTCCGGCCCGACCAGGTTCACCATCGCGGCCAGCGCGGCACCGATCACCTCACCGGCCCGGTCGAACGCCTCGCGCGCCTGTTCGTTGCCCTCGTGCGCCAACTTGATCGCACCGGCCAGATCCAGGTCCGCCTGCCCGGTGGTCTCCCGCGTCCGCGTCAGGATCGCGTCCGACGACGCCACGGTCTCCACGCAACCGCGTCGGCCGCAGGTACACACCAGGTCGCCCGGCGCGAGTGGCAGGTGGCCGAGCTCGCCCGAGACGCCGTACGCGCCGGACACCACCTCGCCGTTGATGTAGAGCCCGCACCCGATACCCGAGCCGATCGTCACGACGGCGAACGAGTCCGCGTTGACCCCGGCACCGAACCAGTGCTCCGCCACGGTCAGCGCGCGGACGTCGTTCGACACGACGATCGGTACGCGGACCCGTTTGCCGAGCAGCTCCGCGACCGGGACGCTGCGCCAGCCCATCAGCGGTGAGTCCCGCACCACACCGTGAGCTGCGTCGACATCGCCCGACACCGCGATCCCGATCCCGGCGAGCGGACCGGCCACCGCCGTACCGGACTTGAGTGCGGCGATCAGGGCCTTCACCTGCCCGGCGATCTGCTCGATCACCGCCTCCGGGTCGGTGCTGTCCAGTTCCTCGTGCCGCACGTTGAGAATGCCGGCGGTGAAGTCGGTGGTGACACCGATCAGGCTCGTCGGCGTGACCTTGACGCCGATCACCGAGACGCTGCTCGGTACGACGGTCAGCGGGCTGACGGGCCGTCCGATCCCGAGCTGGCCGTCGCCGTCGGCCGGGGCTGCCTGATCGGTGACGAACCCCGTCTCGATCAGCGGCGCGACCGCCTTCGTCACGGCCGCCTGCGACAGCCCGGTCCGGCGCGCGATCTCCACCCGCGGGATCGGTCCCTGGGTCAGGATCTTGGTCAGCACCTCGACTCCCGCCGGAGTGGCCAACGGGAGTGGACGATGAGGACGCAGCGGCACGAGAACAACTTACCGGCGCGTCATGCCTCCGCGCCGGTTTCTGCCAGTGTTGGTGAGGCGAGTGCCCAGCGGATGGTTCGGGTGAGTCCGTCGCCGGCGGCCCGTACGACGGTCTGCTCGGCCAACGGGAGGTACGGAAGCCGCAGCGGCAGTCTGGTCCACCATGGCAGTAGCCCGACCGCAGCAGCCGTCAGTACGCCGTACGCGGGTCGTACGGCCCACGGCACCGGCGGGTGCACCAGCATGAAGCGGGCCGCCTGGCGCGCTTCCGTCGTACCGCGGAGCTCGGGCTGGTACTGCTTCAGCAGGTGCTGCAGCTCGGCCACCGTGGTCGGCGGGTCGATCACCCCGAGTTTGCCGGCCACGAGCGCCGCATCCTCGACGTACTGGTCCTGCTCAGCCGCAGTGAGCGGATGCGCGCCGTACCGCTGGTGTGCGGCGAGGAAGCTGTCCACCTCGGCCACGTGCACCCACTTGAGCAGGTGCGGGTCCGACGCCCGGTACTTCACCCCGTCCGGGCTGGTCCCGCGGACGCGCTCGTGTACGGACCTGACGTGGGCGATCGCCTCTTCGGCGTCCGGGATCGCGCCGTACGTCGTGATCGCCAGGAAGTAGCTGGTACGCCGCAGACGCCCCCACGGATCGCCCCGGTACCCGGAGTGCGCCGCCACGGCAGCCATTGCCAGCGGGTGTAGCGACTGCAGCAGCAACGCCCGAAGTCCTCCTGCGAACATCGACGCGTCCCCATGCACCCGCCGGATCGGGCTCTCCGGCGCGAACCAGCGCGGACCGGGAGTCTTGTGCACCCGGTCGCGCTCGGCGTGCGGATCCGGCCCCGCAACCTTCGTCAAGATCATCCGCGCGAGCCCGTCGCGCAGCGGGTTCAGCTGGCTGACTACCACACCACCACTAGACCACGTCGACGAAAATCGGGTTGGTGTAGAGCCAGGTATCGAGCCAGGGGTCGCCGTCGTTGTCCGGGTGCTGGATCGGCCCTGCCGGGTCGATCCGGCTGCCCAGGTACCCGGGCCCGTTCCGCCTGCCGTCGCTGCCGCGCACCCGGACGTAGTGCGACCGCTCCGCGCGTCCCAACGGGATGCGGACCTCGTACGTGCCCGACTTCCGCCGTACGTCGACCTGCTCGACCACCCTGGTGTCAGGAGCCTTCCAGCTGTCCCGGTCCGCGCTCGGACCGGTCACCACACCGCGGATGACGTCTACATGCGCCAGCTTCGGCAACAGGCCGTGATAGTTCGGCCGGGACGCACTAGTCACGGTGACGCGCAGTTCGAGCCGCTGCGACTTCTGGACGCGCAGCCGTCCGCCCAGCGTCGCACCACGCTGCCGTGAACCCACTGGTGCCAGTCGTACGTCGATACCGTCCACAAGCTGCCCGTGGTCCACCCACACGCGTCCGGCCCGCAGAGCGGCCATCACCTCGAGGTAGCCGTACCTGGTGACGCCGACGTGGGTCCTGCTGAACTGACCGGGCCAGAAGTCGCTGCCCGGCTGCGGTACGCCGGAGTCCGTCGGCGACGGCTTCCACCCGAGGCTGTCGAAGTTCTGCCCCTCCGGGAACTCCCCGTCCTTCCAGGTGTCCCAGATGGTCCGGTGGTTGTCGCTGTTGGAGGTGATCGAGAACAGCCGGCCTTCGGCGAGCATGCTGTCCCACAGACCGCCGACGGTCGCGGTCGCCCAGTCGAAGCCGCCGTACGTCCGGTAGGCGTCAGCCGGGTAGCCGGCGTAGCTGCCGGTTCCTGGTGCGTTGACGTACTCACCGCGCTGCGCGTGCGTCGACCCGCGGTACGCGACCCACGCCGGGTCCGCGTCGCCCTGGGAACCAGGTGCGCCTTCCATCCCGATACAGACACCGCTGTCCCGCCAGGCGCGCAGCTCGTGCGGCGCATCGATTCCGAGGCGCATCGGATGGTTGGCGAGCACCAGTACGTCGTCGACGTACCGCGCCTGCTTCTGCGCGGCCAGCCACTGCAGGGCCTTGACCGCATGCAGTTCGTTGTCCGGTGTGTCGGCCGAGCGGCTCGTCAGCTTGCCGTCGTACTCGCGCTCGAACTGCTGGAGCAACGAGACGTTGTTCGCGCCGGGGGCCACGAGGACGGTGCCGTGCTCGGCGGCCGGGATGTACCACTCGAGCCCCTGGAAGATCAGCATCCGCGGGTTCTCCGCACGAGCCTTCAGGACCTCGGCGTTCTCGGCCGCCGCGCCCTTGTCGGCATGCCCGAAGTTGCTGTGCTCGGTGAACGCCATCCAGTCCAGCCCGTACTGCGCACCGCGCTGCGCGAGCTGGCTGAAGTCGTACTTCGCGTCGTGACTGTACCTGCTGTGGACGTGATGGTCCCCGGCCAGATAGACGAGCTCAGGATCGCTGTCCGAGTACGCCGTACTCGCAGCCGCCTCCTGTGTCGTCACAGCGGCCGCCGCGAACCCTGCCCCGAGCAGCCCGGCACCGCGCATCAGGGTCCGACGCGACACCCCCTGCGGATCCAGCTCTTGATCCGGAACCTTCGGATCAGCCCACTCCGGTACCTGTTGCGTCGCCATGACGCGCAACCTTGCTGGTCCTGACAAACCAGGTCAAGGCTCCGAGTGACTCCTGGGTGAATGTTCGGCTTCGAGAAGGGAGTAGAGCACGGAATCGCGCCAGGCGCCGTTGGTGAAGACGTGGTCGCGGAGGTGGCCCTCGTAGGTGAAGCCGAGGCGCTTGACGACCGCGATCGACGCCTCGTTCTCGGGGCCGATCGCGGCCGTGACCCGGTGCCGGCCGAGGGCGCCGAAGGCGAAGCCCAGCAGCACCCGGGCCGCGTCCGTGGCGTAACCGTGGCCCCAGTGGTCCGCGCCGATCGCGTAGCCGAGCTTGGCGGTCCACGACCCGCTCGGCGCGATCCGGCCGAACCCGATCACGCGATCGTCGTTCGGCCGGGTCACGGCGAGCATGTAGTCGGGACGGTTCTCCTGCGTGGTCCGCGCCACGATGGCGGCCAGGCTCTGCTCGGCCTTGGCGCGGTCGTAGCTGTCGAACGCCATCCAGGTGGTGACCCGGTCGTCACCGGCGATGGCCAGATAGTCGTCGAGGTCGGTTGTCCGGAATTCCCGCAGTACAGTCAGCCGTCCGCTGAGCTCCTCCATCCGCGCAGGCTACCGGGGGTAGGTCTGCATCGGAGTCCGGGTGAAGGTCTCGATCTCCTCCTGAAGCTCGCGGGCGTCGTCGGCGCGACCGGACTGCCGCAGTGCCTGGTGGACCCGGCGGGCCGAGTGCACGACGCCGTTGATCCGGCGCTCGGTCGGAAGCGTCAGCACCGGGGCCAGCGCGTCCGCCGCGCCGTCCAGCTCACCGCTCGCGATCCGGGTGATCGCCATCGCGGCGTGGCTGCCGGCAGCGTCGCCGAACGCCCACTCCGGGTGGTTCTGGTCGGTGTACGCGTCGACGGCCTGGCTCGAGTACCGCTGGGCCTGCTCAACCTCACCGGGCAGCTGGGCGAGCGCGTCGGCGGCGTAGTACAGCTGCCGGTTGCGGCCGAAGGTGCACAAGCCGCCCATGTCGTCCAGGTCGTCGTTGTGGACCGAGTTCCACGCCTCTTCGGCGCGCTCCAGGGCGGCGCGGGTGGCCTCCGGGTTACCGAGCGCGGCCCAGGCGCGGGCCTCGCTGACCGGGAGCCAGACGCTGGTGGTGCTGTTGGCCTGCTCGGCGTACCCGGCGCCGAGCTGCGCGTACCGCACCGAGTCGTGCGGGTTGCCGGCCCAGTAGGAGACCAGGGACTGCAGGCCGCGCACCCAGGCGCGCAGGCCGTGGTGGTCGGCGTTGTCAGCACACATGAACGCGGTTCGCGCCTGGGTCAGCGCGGCGTGCGGGTTGCCGAGGTCGTGGGAGGCCTTGGCGAGCAGGCCGCCGGTGACGCCGGCAAGGAAGTACAGCTGGCGGTGGTGGTCCGGGCGCTGGCGGCTCTCCAGCAGGCCGAACACCAGGTCCTGCGTCTCGACCAGCTGGCCGAGGATCTCCGGGAGTGGACGCTGCGGGTACGCCTGGGCGGCGTGGCGTACGTCGTCGTACACCTGTTCCATGGCCTCGCTTCCGAGACCGGACTGGGCCGCGAGGGCAAATGCCCTCGCGCGGCTGGCAGCCATGTCGAGAACCTCCATCTCATTACCTGTCGTGATCCGTCCACTCGCGGCAGGTGCCGGCACCACCTGGGCGGCCTGTTCCGGCACGTACGGCGCGAGGAGTTCCTCGACCGGCTTGCCGAACAGACGTTGCAGGGTGCGCCGGGTCTGAGGAGTGGTCCCCGCACGCTCGCCCGATGCGAGGCGACGCAGGTGCCGCTCGGTGATGGTTCCACCCAGCTCGACGAACTCGGCGACGATCTCGGAGTAGGTCTGGTTCCGGCGCTGGATCAGGTGCGCCAGGACCGTCTTTGGCGCATACCTACTCGCCATCGTTCCTCCCGTTCACGTCAGTCAGACGTTGTCTCGACTTGTGCCCCACGACAAGGTGCTGTCCCCCAGATGTCCGCGAGAGGACCGGAAGAGGTCCGGCAAAGGTCCGGTCCAGGTCCTAGAGCGGTCACGTTGGGCTCGTGCACCATTACTGCCATGACAACCAGTAAGTCCAACTGGTTGCAAGGCCTGAGAGTTACGGGGTGAGAGTTGTGACCATCGCGGAAATGACGTCGAGGCAGCACCGGCGCAGAGTCCGGGTCTGGTTCGGCGAGCACGTGATCGCGCAGTACGTCGCGGAGGCGCCCCTGGCGGCCCGCTACGAACAAGCGATGCGGCGCCGTTTCGCCGGTCTCAAGGTCACCAACGATCTGCTCGGCCCGCTCGACCCGACCGACTGAAAGACCGCAGATTTCCGGGTCCTCCTCAGACCCGGTCTGCTGACCCTGGAGTCTCCTCACGTTCAGGGTCGGCGCTTGGAAGGTCCGTGGCACTCCTCAGTCCCGGACGAAACCCAAGGTGCGGTCCGGAGCACTCCTCAGCTCCGGACCGCACCGCCCTCCCGACCCGGCTGGGCTTGGCGGCTGAGTTCCCTGTATCGCCGCCGCCCAGCCGTTCCAACCCACCTCCTGGCCGACACCTCGGGCCAGGCAGGGCCGAGTGTCCTGGGCGGTAGGACACCGGAGGCTCCCGACACCTCACCGGGAACCTCCCCCTTGAGGTGGCTGGCTCCGAGTGTGAGCGCCGCGCCTGGGCGGTCACACTCGGAGCCTTTTCACGCCAGGTTGGCGGCCATCCGGCGGAGTACGCCGACCGTCGCCAGGTACTCCGAGTCCGAGATGCCGGCCGCGACCCGCCGCCGCTGCGCCTGAACCTTCGCGCTCAGCGCCTCCAGCGCGCGCTCACCGTCAGCCGTGAGCGTCTCGCCGGTCAGCCAGCCGCGCTCGACCAGCGGGTTCGTGACCGCGACGAGCTCTTCCACGCCGGACAGGAACGGCGAGAGCGCCTCGGCGACCGTCTCCCGTCCTGCCGCGGCGTTCAGCGCCTGCCATTGCCGACGTGTGAGGCCGTCGTCGGCGAGGACCTGCTCGAACGACTCCTCGAGCAGGCGGTCGACCTCCTTCAGCCACCAGCCGATAGGCTTGTTGTCATCCGACATATACATGTCAATGAGCATATAGTTGGAGTCAGGCATGGACAAGAGGGACCCGGTCGCCGAGGTCGAGGCGGCGATGATCGCGATCCGCCGGCGGCAGACCCGCCGTACGTTCGCCGTCCAGTCCGGCGGACCCGACCCGGTCCAGGAGGTCCTCGACGCCATCGAGGCGGCCGAGCCCGACCCGGTCGGCGTCAACGGCGTCGCCACCGCCCTCGGCGTCGACCAGCCCCGAGCCAGCAAACTCGTCGCCGCCGCAGTGACCGCAGGCCTCGTACGCCGAGAAGCCGACCAAGCCGACGGCCGCCGCACCAACCTGGTGCTGACACCCGCCGGAAGAGCCCAACTGGAAACAGTCCACACCCACCGCCGCACCCACTTCGCCGCCGCCATGTCGGAGTGGACCCCCGAAGAACGAACCGCCTTCGCAAGCCTCCTGACCCGCTTCCTCACCGCCCTGGACCGCTAGCTGTGATGCCCCAGGTCCGGTGGTCAGGAACTGAGGCAGCGAACAGGAACCGGAGGCGCTCGGCCAGCTCTTCGGAACATTTTTGGCTCTACGCGCCAATTTCTTTCCGGAAAGCAGCCGGATCGAGCGGTGGTGTGGTCAGATGTCCGCTTCTGGTCCGCTGCAGGCGCGCTCGGTTCCCGCCCAGGCGGTGGCGGTGATGCCGACCTCGACCTCCAGGCCGGACGCCCCCTCGTCGACCTCTTGCCGCCGGACTGCAGGGTTGGCTACGTAGACGGCGAACGGGGCGTCTGGTTGTACGTCGGGTTTGCCGGCGGCCCAGCCTTCTGCGTGGATCTCGCCGGCGTACTGCATGCCGAGGCGTTTCATGACGGCTTGGGATGCGGTGTTGACCTGTTCGGTCAATGCGATCACGGACGTCGCGTTCAGGGTGTTGAAGGCGTACTCGAGGCCGGCGCGGCCGATTTCGGTGGCGAGGCCGCGGCCGCGGGCGGACTCCACCAGGGCCCAGCCGAGTTCGAGGCCTGTCCAGTCGGGTCCTACCAGTGCGGCGATGGCCTCGGCGGTCGGCGTACCGGCGGGGATTCGGGACATTCCGCCCCGCCCGGCCAGCGCGCCGGTCGATCGCTCGTAGGCGATCCACTTGCCCACCGAGTCGCGGTCCCAGCCGGTCTGCTGTTCGACGGCACGCGCGGCTGCCTCCTCCGGTGACCACGACCCGTCGTACCACCGGGCCACCCACGGGTCCGCGTACAGCCGCACCAGGTCCGCCTCATGTCCGGGCAGTACCCCGTTCGGACCAGTGATCGGCTCCAACCGGAGGCGGTCCGTGAAACGCGTCCGGACCACATGCGCCACCAGCTCCCGCAGCCGCCGGTCGCCGTCGGTCCGGTTCGCCATCAGCAGGTCAAGGTCGCCCGGTCCGGCCCACGCGGACGCATCGTGCTTGCCGGCTTCGAGGCGCGGTCGGGTCAGGTCTCCGTCGACGGTGACGAGGTAGTCGACCTCCCGTCGTACCCGGCCCTCCCACTCCCATTCCCAGTCCGCGACAGTCCAGACGATGTCGCGGACCTTCCAGCCGGTCTCCTCCTCGACCTCCCGCGCCAGCGCCTCTTCAGGCGTCTCCCCCGCCTCCAGATGCCCACCGACGATGTCCCAGATCCCCGGCAACAACCGACGATCCGCCGTACGCCGCTGCAGGTAGACGCGATGTTGCTCGTCCCGGATCAAGGCACCAACACAGTCGACCGCACGCATGCCGCCAACCTAGCCCGCGCCCCGGTGCGACGCCGGTCAGCGCGATCCCCAGTCGATGTAGCGCGGTGCCGTCGGTAGCGACAGGATCTGTTGCGGGTGGCCACCGCCGTCGGCGCGGAGCTTGGTGAGTGCGAACGTCCCGCGATCCTCGAGGCGGTAGGTGATCCAGCGCCCATCGGGTGAGGACGAGCCGGTGAAGGCGTTGACCGCACCGCCGCTGAAGCGGGTCAGCAGCCGCAGCCCGGAGCCG
Source organism: Kribbella soli (assembly GCF_004331345.1). Taxonomy (GTDB): domain Bacteria; phylum Actinomycetota; class Actinomycetes; order Propionibacteriales; family Kribbellaceae; genus Kribbella; species Kribbella soli. The sequence continues at coordinate 2,334,224 of NZ_SJJZ01000001.1, forward strand.
TCCGGGCGGATCGTCGCCACGTTGGCCGACGTACCGGCCGGCTGGCGGTCGGCGTGCGTGATGATCGCGATCCGCGAGCTGTCCGGTGCCCAGTCGTGCTTGACGCCGACATCGAGCGAGTACGACGTCAGCTGCCGCAGACCCGACCCGTCGACGCGCATCCGGAACAGCGCCTGTTCGACCGCGCCGACCCTGACTCGGACGAACGTGATGTACCTGCCGTCGGAGACACGTTCGCATCGGTGTCGTAGCCGGCGCCCGGGAAGGGGTTCACCGTCAGTTGCCGGCGTCCGGTGCCGTCGGTCCGCATGATCGCGATCCCGTCCTCGGAGTCGAAAACGATCCGGCCGCTGCCGTCCTGACGCACGGTGAACAGTTGCACCCCGGCGCCCGCCTCCGCGGAGTACGCGATCCGGCCGTTGTCACCGGGAGCGGTTGCAACGAGACCGTCGAACAGGACTTCAACCGGTACGCCGAGCTGATCCGCCGTCCCGGTCACGCCGGAGTACTCGCGATGCACACTGCACCGGAGCCGCCGAGTCCTCGGCTGCACGAGATCCTGCGCCCGCTGGGGTACCGAACTGCTGGCGCTGATGAGCTAGCGGACCGGGTGTTCGGTGATTCGGTTCGGCATGAAGAGGACTGCGGCTACGAGGAGGAGGGCGGCTGCGGCGGCGCCGTAGTAGACGTCGTGGATGGCGGGGGCCAGGATCCCGGCGGGCACCTTCTCCAGATCCGCGTGGTCGTCCCCCAGCCGAGCCGCGACGACGCCGTTCGCGACCGCGCCGAAGACCGCGACCCCGACCGCACTGCCGACCGAGCGAGCGAACATGTTCGCCCCGGTCACCACACCGCGCGTCTGCCATTCGACCGACGACTGCGCCGCCACGACCGACGGTGACGCGGAGAACCCGAGCCCGATCCCGATGATGAAGCAGGCCGCAGCGAGGTGCAGTACGGCGCTCGTGGCGCTGACCGTGAGCAGCACACCGGATCCGAGTACGACGATGAGGGCGCCCATCGTCATTGTCGTACGGAAGCCCACGCGCAGGTAGATCCGCCCGGCGAGCGACGCCGCGATCGGCCAGCCCAGCGTCATCGCGGCGAGCGTGAACCCGGCGACGAGGGCCGACGTACCGAGGACGCTCTGGGCGAACAGCGGCACGTACGTCGACAGCCCGATCATCAGCAGCCCGATCAGCAACGCGGCCGAGTTCGCCGAGTTCAGGACCCGCTGGCCGAGCACCCACAGCGGCAGGATCGGCTCGGCCGCGCGCCGCTCGACCAGCACGAACACGACCAGCAGTACGACGGCCGCGGCCAGGATCACGACGCTCGTCGGCGAGTCCCAGGCCCACATCACGCCGCCCTCGAGCAACCCGAGCAGCAGCAGCGAACCGCCGATCGCGAGCAGGATCGCGCCGGCGTAGTCGATCCGGTGGCTGGTCTTCTCCGCCACCTTCTCCTCGAACCGGCGGACCAGCACCCAGGCGGCCGCCATCCCGAGCGGGATGTTCACGAAGAAGATCCACCGCCAGGAGATGAAGTCCGAGAACACGCCGCCGAGCGTCGGGCCGACGAACGACGAGATGCCCCAGACGCTGGCGATGTAGCCCTGCACCTTGGCCCGCTCCGCGACCGTGTAGATGTCGCCGACGATCGTCATCCCGATCGGCTGGATCGCGCCGGCGCCGAGCCCCTGGATCAGCCGGAACGCGATCAGCGCGGGCATGCTCCACGCGAACCCGCACAGCACCGACCCGAGCAGGAACAGCCCGACGCCGAACAGCATGATCGGCTTCCGCCCGCGCTGGTCCGCGAGCTTGCCGTAGATCGGCACCGACACGGCCTGCGCGAGCAGGTAGATCGAGAACAGCCAGGGGAACTGGGTGAACCCGCCGAGGTCGGCGACGACGGACGGTACGGCGGTGGCGAGGATCGTCGCGTCGATCGCGACCAGCCCGACGCTCAGCATCACGGCGAGCAGAATCGGGCCTCGCTCCGACCGAAGTCCGACACCCGTCCGGTCGATCCGCTCCGTAGTCATATCACCAACCAATGTATGTGAACCGACAACTATTCCCCTACCTACAGCCCGCCCACTGGACGTCCCCTGGTGTACGACGAAGCGGGACGGTCGAGTGCAAGACGAGAGCGGCGGAGGTACGACGCGCCCGGCCGGGACGGTGGGCTCACGGGCGGTTACGCTCCGGTGGGTGAGGATGCGGGCACTGCTGCGTGGCGTCGTGCTCGTGGTGACTGTCTCGCTCGCATTGGTGCTGCTGCCGATCGCGATCAACGTCGGCACCGGCGGCACCGCACCGGCCTTCCTCGAGCCGTACGTCGGCTGGGTTTGGCCGGCGATCGGGGTGCTCTGGGTCGTCGCGGTCCTGACCGCACTGTTCGAGGTTCGCGACCGCCGCCTGCCGACCATCTCCAACCGGGGTGCCGACCAGCCGCGCAACCGCCCCAACGCACTCGCCCGCATCGACCGGTACTTCTCCGAACGTCGCGCCGGCTCGCTCGCCGAGCGCACCCGCGTCGCCCTGGCCCTGGACGAGCACCCCGGCGTAGTAGTCCGCCCGTACGACCTGGTCGTCCAGCCACTCGACAGCGCACCGCGGCGCGTTCCGAACGAGGCCGACATCGCAGGTGTCTTCGACGAGCTCCAGGACTCGATGCTGATCCTCGGCGCACCTGGTGCCGGCAAGACCACCCTGCTCCTCGACCTCGCCCGGAACCTCGCCAAGAAAGCCCATGTCAACAAGGATCAGCCCATCCCTGTCCTGGTCGATCTAGCTGGTTGGACCGCGCAGTCGTCACACCGGAAGGACGACGACCCTGGTGACAGCCCAATAGTCGCGGGCTTCGTTCGCTGGCTGCTGTACGAGCTGAACGATCGCTACGGCATCCCACCCGCCGTCGGACGCACCTGGCTGAGCAACGGCGAGCTGACCCTCCTGCTCGACGGACTGGACGAGATCGCCGAGCCGAACCGTGGCAAGCTCGCACCGGTCCTGGAGGAGCTCCGCCGCAACTACCGGATCGGCCAGCTCGCAGTCACGTGCCGAACGAACGATTACGAACGCCTCCCCCACAAGCTGCAGCTCTTCGGCGCAGTACACATCAGACCGCTCACGAGAGAACAGGTCCTCGGCTACTTCAGCACTGTCGGACCAGCACTCGACGGTGCGCGCGCTGCGATCGAGCAGGACGACGCGCTCTGGGAGTTGGTCAACTCGCCACTGATGCTCAACGTGATGGTCCTGGCGTACCAGGGGCGAGCGCCCGAGGAGGTGGGCGCCCGTGGCGTCGCGGACCTACGCAGGGAGCTCTTCGACACCTACATCTGCGAAGTCCTCGCCCGAAACCGCCAGACCGCGAGACAGTACGACGCCAAGACCGCCGTACGGCGCCTGTGGTGTCTGGCCTGGTGGACTCGACGCCGTGCCGGCGACCGGACTGCCGTACCGCGCTGGATGGTGCCTGACGGGTGGTACGGGTTGTCGCTGCCTGAGGTGGACTACCTGACCCACGCGGTGTGCCTGCCTGCGCTGTTCGCTGCACTGACTGCCGGCGTGACGCTGGTGATGCTCGCGCAGTACGGCGTACTCGCCGGACTCGCAGTCGCGGGCGCTGCGCTGTTGCTCGTCCACCTCCTGCCACACCCCTGGCAGAAGCGCGAAGGGAGCGGACCGGACCGCATACCGCTCTTGGCCCTCATCCTGTTTGCAGGTACGGCGATAACTGTCACTGTGACTGTTGCCGCGCTCGGACTGGTCGAACTGCTCACTGCCAAGCCCGCACTCGTTGTCGAGGCCGCGGTGATCGCTGGAGCCTACGGTGTCGAGCTGATCGTGTTCCACGACAACCGGCGGCGGCTGCTGCTCGGCGTACGGCTGGCTGTGGTCGTGGGGGCGAGCTGGATCACCCTGAGCCTCGGTGACGCCACCGCGTTCGCCTGTGGGGTGGCGATCGGCCTCCTGGTTGCTCAGGCGATCCGGATGGTGAAGTCGCTGCCGACCGACCACCTCCCGACCACAGCCGACAAGGGGTGGCGGATGGACCCGTGGGTCGCTGGCGGAGCTGTTGCCGCGTTCCTGGTCGCACTGGTCCTTGGAGCGGACCTGGCATCGCCGCAACTGGAGGCGGTCGCCGGCATCGTTGTTGGCACGGTTGCAGCGAAGGCCTGGCGTCGCCGTCCGCCTGTCCTCGCCGGACCACTGTCCCGGCTGCTGCATGACTCGCTACTCCGCTGGACCGGGTACCTACCGTGGCACCGCCGAGCCTTCCTGCAGTACGCCGCCGACCGCCACGTACTGGCCCGCACCGGACGTGCGCAGTACTCGTTCATCCACCTCCTCGTCCGCGACCACCTGGCCGAGTGCACACCGGACGAACTCGCAGCAAAGGTCGACCGTCGCATCACAGAACGCACAGCGCGCACTCAAGCCGGTTCGTTCAGGGCGTAGCCGATCAGGCTGCTGCACAGGACCAACGCGATCAGTGTGCTGAGAGCCAGACGCAGTGAGGTGTGCTCCGCGATGGTGCCGAGGACCGGGGTCGCCACACCGCCGATGCTGACGGCGAGGCCGAGGGTCATGCCGCCTGCGGTGCCGACGCGTCCGGGGAGGAAGTCCTGGCCGAGCGTTACGTGCAACGAGAACGGGATCGACATCGCGATCGCAGTCGCCGCGAGGAAGCCGAAGAACGCTGGTCCGGGCACGAACACCAGGCAGGCGAGCGCCGGTACTGCGACGGCGTACGACGTCCGCAGCGTGCGGACCCGTCCGTAGCGGGTGGCGAGGCGGCCGCCGAGGAGCGTGCCGAGTGCACCCGCTGCGAAGAGGATGAACAGCGCGACGCCGCCGGTCGTCGTACCGCCGCCGACCCGCTGGCCGGCGTACAGCGCGATGAAGGTACCGAGGCCGACGAACACGATCGACCGGCAGATCATGATCAGCGACAACCGCAGGAACGACGGCCAGTCGTCCGTTCCTTCGCTGTGTCCGCGGCTGACTGCGACCGTGGCGCGCGAGCGGACCGCCCACGTGGTGATCGCGGCGCCGAACAGCGCGGGTGCGACGAGCAGTGGCGTCAGCGACAACCCGCCCGCGGCGATGATCGGTGTGACCAGGATCGGCGCCAGCGCGAACCCGACGTTCCCGCCGACCGAGAACCAGCTCATCCCGACGTGGCTGCCGCCGCTCACGACGCGGGCCATGCGGGCGGCCTCCGGGTGGTACGCCGCGACGCCGAGCCCGGACAGCGCAGCCGCCAACCACATGAGCCAGTAGGTCTGTCCGACCCCGAGGAGGGCGATGCCGAGACCGGCGGTGGTCATCGCGACCGGGATCAGCCAGGTGAGCGGGCGGCGATCGGTCAGTACGCCGAACACGGGCTGGACGACCGACGAGAGGAGCGTCGCGGCCAACGTGATGCCGGAGACCGCGACGTACCCGAGGCCGCGCTCGGCGACCAGGAACGGTACGAGCGCCGGAACGCAGCCCTGGTAGATGTCCACGCACGCGTGGCCGGTGGCCATCAGCCCGATCGGTCGAAGTCTCCGCACCCCTCGATCGTCACGGCCCGGCTTGTTGTCCGGCTTCCGATAAAATGCCAATTCATGCCGGAAACCCGCCAACGTCCCGCGACCACCGGCCACCGCCCGATCCACGCCGGTGGCGGGATCGAGCCGCACTGGCACGACCGCAACCAGATCGTGTACGCCGGCCGCGGCGTCCTCTCCGTCACCACCGACGCCGGCAGCTGGGTAGCCCCCGCCACCCGAGCCATCTGGATCCCAGCAGGCACCCTCCACCAACACCGCGCGTACGGCGAGACCACACTCCACACGGTAGGGCTGGAGGAGAACCCACTAGAACTAGACGCCCCGTCAGCCCTGGTAGTGAGCCCTCTCCTCCGAGAGCTGATCCTCACGTACACAGGTCCTGCAGAGAACCCACCTGATGAGTTGCAGCGCTTGCGTGCTGTCTTGCTTGATCAGTTGCGGCGGTCGCCTCAGCGACCCACCTATCTACCTACGCCACGTGATGCTCGGCTCGCAGCCGTTTGCGACCTGTTGCGCGAGAACCCCACGGAGGGCAGGACGCTGACGGAGCTCGGGCGGGAGGTTGGTGCGAGTGAGCGGACTCTCAGCCGGCTGTGCAGAACCGATCTGGGGATGACCTTCCCGCAGTGGCGGACTCAGCTGCGGTTGCACGAGGCGCTCCGGTTGCTCGCCGAACGAGAGTCAGTGACCCGTGTGGCTCACCGGACCGGCTGGGCGTCGACCAGTGCGTTCATCGACACTTTTCGGCGCGCCTTCGGTCACACACCCGGCTCACGTAGAGCCTGATCGAGGATGCGGCTCCACTGGCGGACAATGCCGCGCCGGCGCGCGCTGTCGTCGGTCAGTAGGTCGGCCAGCCCGAGACCGCGCGCCATGTCGAGCACGCCCTGCACGGTCTCCCGCACACCAGGCGTCCGCTCGCTGATGTCCAGCACCTCCAGCAGCGCCCGGTGCGCCTGCCGACCCACATGTGACTCCAGCCGCACGATCTGCTGCCGCAACGCGTCCTCTGTCGACGCAGCCACCCACAGGTGCAGTGCGGCCCGGAACAGCGGACCGGTGTACACGTCCGCCAGCATCCCGACGATCGCCTCGGTGCGCCCCGCCCCGCTCGGCAACGCAGCAGCCTGCGCGCGGATCTCCGCCAACCGCACCTCGGTCATGTACTCGACCGCCGCCGCGAACAGGTCCGCCCGTGTCGGGAAGTGATGCTGCGCCGCGCCCCGCGACACCCCGGCCCGCGCCGCGACGACCGACACTGTCGTCGCGGCGTACCCGACCTCGGCCAGCGACTCGACCGAGGCCTCCAGCAACCGCTGCCGCGTCGCCCGCGACCGGTCCTGCTGGGGTGTTTTGAGAACCTCACTCACGCGCGGCCTCACGAGCCCGCAGTTCCCGCCGCAGGATCTTCCCGGACGCGGCCTTCGGTACGGCGTCGATGAACTCCACCTGCCGGATCTTCTTGTACGGCGCCACCCGCGCGGCGACGTACTCCATGACATCGTCCGCCGTCAGCGTCACTCCCGGCATCGGCACCACGAACGCCTTCGGTATTTCGTTGCCGTCCGCATCGACCCCGATGACGGCCGCGTCCGCGATCCGGTCGTCGGTGAGCAGCACGGCCTCCAGTTCGGCGGGCGGCACCTGGTACCCGTGGTACTTGATCAGCTCCTTCACCCGGTCCACGACGTACAGGTATCCGCGCGCGTCCACCCGCCCGATGTCGCCGGTGTGTAACCAGCCGTCCGGGTCGATCGTCGCGTCCGTCTCCGCCTGCCGTCCGAGGTACCCCTTCATCACCTGCGGCCCGCGGATCCAGATCTCGCCCTCGTCCGTGTCGTTGCCGTCGGCCCCGACCAGTCGCATCTCGGTGGACGGGAACAGCTTCCCGACCGCACCCGGCGGCGGCTCCTGGTCGTCCTGCGGTACGGCGTGTGTGCCCGGCGACAACTCCGTCATCCCGTAGGCCTGCAGTACGGCGTGCAACCCGAGCCGCTTCGCGCACGCTTCGGCCAGCTCACCGTCCAACGGCGCCGCCGCGGACGTCACGTGCTTCAAAGCAGACAGGTCGACGCCGTCCACGGCCGGATGCTTCGCCAACGCCAGCACGATCGGCGGCGCGACGAACGCCCGCGTGATCCGCTGCTCGTCGAGCGTGGTCAGGAACTGCTGCAGCTCGAACTTCGGCAGCACGACGACCGTCGCGCCGAGCCGCAGCGGCAGGTTCATCAGCACCGACAGCCCGTAGATGTGGAAGAACGGCAGGATCGCGATGATCCGCTCCTGCTCGGCGAGCGTGATCATCACCTCCGCCTGGGAGATGTTCGTGGCGATGTTCCGGTGCGTGAGCATCACGCCCTTGGCCGCGCCGGTCGTCCCGCTCGAGTACGGAAGCACCGCGACGTCCACCGCCGGATCGATCGTCACCACCGGCTCCGGACCCGTGGACGCGAACAGCTCCTGCACCGACCGGTAGCCCTCGGCCTGGTCGCAGACGAGGATCTGCTCGACCCCGGTGCCCTCGATCGCCGCGGTCGCGACCGGCAGGAACGGCGAGATCGTCACCAGCAACTTCGCCTTCGAGTCGATCAACTGCTTGTGCAGCTCGTCCGCGGTGTAGAGCGCGTTCACCGTGGTCACGGTCGCGCCGGCGCGGGTGGCGCCGTAGAACACCACGGGGTACAGGATCGTGTTCGGGCTGTAGAGCGCGACCACGTCGCCGTGCCGGATGCCGAGCTCGGCCAGACCGGCTGCGACCCGCCGGGTCAGGTGGTCCAGCTGGGCGTAGCTGAGCTCCTTCCCGGTGACGCCGTCGACCATCGCCGGCCTGTCGCCGTACTCCTGGGCTCTGCCGAGCACGGCGTCGTGGATCGGTACGTCGAGCACCTCGACTGGCGGGAACTGACTCGTGATGATCATTGCCCCACTCCTTCTAGTACGACTTGGGCAGTCCGAGGCTGTGCTGTGCGACGAAGTTCAGGATCATCTCCCGGCTCACCGGTGCGATCCGCGTCGCGCGAGCGGCGGCGACCAGCGAGGCGACGCCGTACTCGACCGTCATACCGTTCCCGCCGAGCGATTGCACTGCCTGATCGGTCGCTCGTACGGCGACCTCGCCGGCGGCGTACTTCGCCATGTTCGCTGCCTCACCGGCTGCGAGATCTTCGCCCGCGTCATACAAAGCTGCGGCCTTCTGCAGCATCAGGCGGGCCAGTTCGAGCTCGATCTTGATCTGCGCAAGCGGGTGCGCGAGCCCCTGATGCGCGCCGATCGGAGCCCTCCAGACCTGCCGTTGTTTGACGTACGCCGTGGCCTTGTCCAGCGCGTGCCGGGCGATGCCGACCGCGAACGCGGACGCCATGATCCGCTCCGGGTTGAGGCCGGCGAACAGCTGCATCAGTGCCGCGTCCTCGGACCCGACGAGCGCTTCGCGCGGCAGCTGTACGTCGTCCAGGAACAACGCGTACTGCTTGTCCGGGCTGATCAGGTCCATTTCGATCTGCCGGAACTCCACGCCCGGTGCATCGATCGGCACGATGAAGAGCGCCGGCTTGAGCTTCCCGGTGCGAGCGTCCTCGGTGCGCCCGACGACCAGGATCGCCTTCGCTACGTCGAGTCCCGAGATGAACACCTTGCGCCCGGTCAGCGACCAGCCGTTCTCGGTACGGCGGGCCGTGGTGGTGATCTGGTGCGAGTTCGAGCCGGCGTCGGGTTCGGTGATCGCGAACGCCATGATCGTCGTACCGTCGGCGAGACCCGGGAGCCAGTGCTGCTTCTGCTCGTCGGTGCCGAAACGCGAGATCACGGTGCCGCAGATCGACGGTGACACGACCATCATCAGCAGCGGGCAGCCGGCCGCGCCGAGCTCCTCGAGGACGATCGACAGGTCGGCCATGCCGCCGCCTCCGCCGCCGTACTGTTCGGGAAGGTTCACGCCGAGGAACCCGAGTTTGCCGGCCTCCAGCCACAGTTCGGTGGTGTGACCGCCGGTACGAGCCTGCTGGTTGAACCACTCGTACCCGTACTTCTTACCCAGCTCGCCGACGACCTTCCGCAGCTCTGAGCGCTCTTCCGATTCGACGAAGCTCATGCTTCCTCCCCAACCACTACGAGTACGGCGCCGACTTCGACCTGTTGTCCTGCTTCCACCTTCAACTCACCGACGACCCCGTCCGCCGGAGCCGCGATCGTGTGTTCCATCTTCATCGCCTCCAGCCACAGCAGCGGCTGTCCTCGTTTCACCACGTCACCGACCGCGACGCCGACCCGGATCACGGTCCCCGGCATTGGCGCCACCAACGACCCGGCTGCGACCTGGTGAGCCGGATCCACGAACCGCTCCACTGGATGCAGCGCGACGCTCCCCAGCGACGAGTCCACACACGTGATCCCGTCGTACGCCGCCACGTCGAAGGACCGTCGTACGCCGTCCACCTCCAGCACCACCCGCTCTGGGCTGGTGTCCAGGAGCGTGATGTTGCCGTCGACAACCAAACCGTCACGGGTCAGCCGATAGGCAACCTCATGCTCTACGTCGCCCACGCGGTAGCTCTTGCGCTGCGGCTGCGACGCCAGGTTCCGCCACCCGCTTGGCACGCGCACCGGAGCCGCCCGCCCGGCCGCATCCGCCAGCGCGGCCGCCAACGCCGACACCTGCACCACCGCGTCATCGACCCCCGGCCCCACCCCGTGCTTGTCGAAGAACGCGGTGTCGGTGTCACCCGCGAGGAACGCCGGGTGCCGGAGGATCCACGTCAGCAACTCGCGGTTCGTCCCGACCCCGTGGATCGTTGCGCGTTCCAACGCCCCGGCGAGGTTTCGTGCGACCGCAGTGCGATCGGGACCGTAGGCGATCACCTTCGCCAGCATCGGGTCGTAGTACGGCGAAACCTCCGACCCGTCCTCCACCCCGGAGTCCACCCGCAGCTCACGTGTGCCGACCTGGAACGCATGTAGCGTCCCGGTCTGCGGGCGCCAGTCGTTCAACGGGTCCTCGGCGTACAGCCGAACCTCGATCGCATGCCCGACCGTCGGAGGCGGATCCACCCGCAGTCGTTCACCCGAGGCGACGTCGAACTGCAGTGCGACGAGATCCAGGCCCGTCGTCTCCTCCGTGACCGGGTGCTCGACCTGGAGGCGGGTGTTCATCTCGAGGAAGTAGAACGCGCCGTCCTCGTCGGCCAGGAACTCGACCGTCCCGGCGCCCACGTAGTTGATCGCCGCGGCCGCCTTCCGTGCCGCGTCGAACAGCTCCGCCCGCATCGACGGAATCCGTTCGACGAGCGGCGACGGGGCCTCCTCGACCACTTTCTGATGGCGGCGCTGGATCGAGCACTCGCGTTCGCCGACCGCCCAGATCGTGCCGTGCTGGTCGGCCATGACCTGCACCTCGATGTGCCGCCCGGTCGCCAGGTACCGCTCGCAGAACACGGTCCCGTCGCCGAACGCCGACAACGCCTCCGCCGAGGCCGCATCGATCTCCGCGGCGAGATCCTCCAGCCGCGACACCACCCGCATCCCACGCCCGCCACCGCCGGCCGACGCCTTCACCAGCACAGGTAGATCGGAAGCCGATACCTCGGCCGGTGTCAGCTCGGCGAGGACCGGCACCCCGGCCGCTGCCATCAGCTTCTTCGCCTCGATCTTCGACCCCATCGACGAGATCGCATCCACCGGCGGCCCGATCCAGGTCAGCCCCGCATCGATCACTCCCTGCGCGAACGCGGCGTTCTCGGACAGGAACCCGTAGCCCGGATGTACGGCGTCCGCGCCCGCCCTGCGCGCCGCCTCGACGATCAGTTCGCTGCGCAGATAGGTCTCGCCCGGAGCGTTCCCCGGCAGGTGTACGGCGGCATCCGCCTCGTCGACGTACGGCATCCGCGCATCGGCTGTCGAGTAGACCGCGACCGTGGACAGGCCGAGCGCACGAGCAGTCCGGAAGACCCGGCGAGCGATCTCGCCCCGGTTGGCGACGAGCACGGACTGGATCACGCGCGGCTCCTGAGTCATCGGGCTCACATCCGGAAGACACCGAAGGAGGATGTGCCCTCCACGGGTGCCGAGTGGATGGCGGACAGGCAGATGCCGAGGACGGTCCGGGTGTCACGGGGGTCGATCACGCCGTCGTCGTACAGGCGGCCGGACAGGAACATCGGCAGCGATTCCGCCTCGATCTGCCCCTCGACGTACGCCCGCATCTGCTGGTCGGCCTGCTCGTCGTACGGCTGCCCCTTCGCGTCGGCCGCCGCCCGCGCGACGATCGACAGTACGCCGGCCAACTGTTGCGGACCCATCACCGCCGACTTCGCCGACGGCCATGCGAACAGGAACCGCGGATCGAACGCCCGCCCGCACATCCCGTAGTGCCCGGCGCCGTACGACGCGCCCATCAGGATCGAGAGGTGCGGCACGCGAGAGTTGGAGACCGCGTTGATCATCTGCGCGCCGTGCTTGATGATCCCGCCCTGCTCGTACTCCTGCCCGACCATGTACCCGGTCGTGTTGTGCAGAAAGATCAGCGGCGTGTTCGCGCGATTCGCCAGCTGGATGAACTGCGCCGCCTTCTGCGACTCCTCGCTGAACAGCACCCCGCGCGCGTTCGCGAGAATCCCCACCGGGTACCCGTGCACCGACGCCCACCCGGTCGCCAGCGACGACCCGTACACCGGCTTGAACTCGTCGAACACCGACCCGTCCACCACGCGCGCGACCACGTCCCGCGGATCGAACGGGATCTTCAGGTCCCCCGGCACGATGTCGAGCAGGTCGTCCGCGTCATAGACAGGCTCGTCGTACGACGGCGTGGGGGCGGGGCCCTGCTTACGCCAGTTCAGCCGCGACACGATCTGCCGCCCGAGCCGGATCGCGTCCGGCTCGTCCACCGCGAAGTAGTCGGCCAGACCGGACTTGCGGGCGTGCATCGAGGCGCCGCCGAGCGACTCGTCGTCCGCGTCCTCGCCGGTCGCCATCTTCACCAGCGGCGGCCCGGCCAGGAACACCTTCGCGCCGCCGTCGACCATCACCACGTAGTCGCTCATGCCGGGGATGTACGCACCGCCCGCGGTCGAGTTGCCGAACACCAGCGCGATCGTTGGGATCCCTTCGGCCGACAACCGGGTCAGGTTCCGGAACATCGCGCCGCCGGGGATGAAGATCTCCTTCTGCGTCGGCAGATCCGCACCACCGGACTCGACCAGGCTGATCACCGGCAGCCGGTTCGCCCGGGCGATCTCATCGGCTCGCAACGCCTTCTTCAAGGTCCACGGATTGCTGGCGCCGCCCTTCACCGTGGGGTCGTTCGCGGTGATCAGGCACTCGACGCCCTCGACAACACCGATCCCCGTCACCAGGCTGGCACCGACCGTGAAGTCCGAACCCCAACCGGCCAGCGGCGACAGCTCGAGGAAGTACGAGTCCGGGTCGAGCAACAGCTCGATCCGCTCCCGCACCAGCAACTTGCCGCGTTTGTGGTGCCGCTCGACGTACTTCGGACCACCCCCTGCGAGCGCCTTCGCATGCTCGGCGTCCAGCCCAGCAAGCTTCTCCAGCATCACCTCACGGTTACTCATGCAGTGAACCCCAGTCGTTTGGAGGCAAGGCCGGTCAGGATCTCGGTAGTGCCGCCGCCGATCGCGAGAATCTTCTGGTCGCGGTACTGGCGCTCCACCTCGGCCTCCCGCATGTACCCGAGACCGCCGTGCAACTGCAGCGCCTGGTCGCAGACCCACTGCCCGGCCTCGACGGCGGTGTTCTTGGCGAAACACGTCTCGGCGATCACGTCGTCACCCGCCTCAGCCCGCCGCGCCACATCGTGCACATAGACCCGCGCCACGGAGATCCGCCGTGCCATCTCGGTCAACGTGTGCTGCACGTTCTGCCGCGAAATCAACGGCCGCCCGAACGTGTCCCGCTGACGGCACCACTCGACAGTCAGGTCGAGCGCCCGCTGCGCACCGGCGTACGCCTGCACCGCCAACGTCAATCGCTCGGCGACGAAGTTCACCGCGAGCTGCACAAAACCGGAGTCCTGAGCACCCACCAGGTTCTCGGCCGGCACGCGAACATCGGTGAACGACAGCTCAGCCGTGTCCGAGCAGAGCCAGCCCATCTTCTCCAGCTTCCGCGACACCGCGAACCCCGGCGTACCGCGCTCGATCACCAGCAAGCTGATCCCGTGCGCCCCAGCATCGCCAGTCCGAACAGCCGTCGTCACGAAGTCCGCGCGACAACCCGACGTGATGTAGGTCTTCGCTCCGTTGACGACGAACACGTCGCCCTCGCGCCGCGCCGTCGTACGGATCGACGCCACATCGGACCCACCACCAGGCTCCGTGATCGCCAGCGCGCCGATCAACTCACCGTCCAGCGTCGGACGGACCCACCGCTCGACGTGCTGTTCGTTGCCCCCAGCAATGATATGTGGAAGGGCGATGCCGCAGGTCAGCAGTGACGCGACCAACCCGCCGGAGCCGCCTGCGTAGTGCATCTCCTCGACCGCTCCGAGCGCGTCGAGCAACGACCCGCCGCCACCACCGACCTCCTCGGGGAACCCGACGCCCAGCAACCCCAGGGCACCCGCCTTCTTGTGCAACTCCCGCGGCAGCTCGCCGTCCCGCTCCCACTGATCCAGATGCGGCAACACTTCCGCCGTCATGAACCGCCGTACGGACTCGCGGAAGTCATTCACAGCAGCACCTCCGGTACGTCGACGTACCGCGACCGCAGCCACTCGCCGAGCGCCTTCGCCTGCGGATCGAACCGTGCCTGCGCCGCGACGCCCTCACCCAGCAGGCCCTCGACGACGAAGTTCACCGCCCACAGATTCGGAAGCAGGTACCGCGTGACGATCAGCGGCTGCGTCTCCGGGAGGAGCTCCTCGAAGAGCTCGACCGTGAGGGTGTGCGCGAGCCAGCGCCACGCCTTCTCGTCGCGGACCCACACGCCGACGTTCGCGTCGCCGCCCTTGTCGCCCGAGCGTGCGCCGGCGATCCGGCCGAGCGGGACCTCGCGGGTCCGCGGCGGTCCGCTCGAGAGTTGCAGCAGCGGCATCGGCGCCTCGATGTCGTCGACGGACTGCAGCTGCTGGGTTTCCCGAGCAGGTTCGATGACTTGCCGCGACCCGTCCGGCAGTACGACGACGTGGTCCACCTCGTGGATGTCGACGTACCCGGCGCGGAAGACGCCGTAGGGCGAACCGTCGCCGGGCGGTGCGGTGACGTGGAATCCCGGGTAGCTCGCGAGCGCCAGCTCGACCGCCGCGTTGCTGAACGCGCGGCCGACGACCTTCGGATCCGGATCCTTCGCCGCGCACCGGAGGAAGACGCTCGCCTCCTCCTCGGACTCGGCGTTCGGCTTCTCGGTCCAGGCCAGTGTCCACTTCAGCTCGGTCGGCCGTTTCGGCAACGCCTGCTCGAGCTGCCGCTGCACCAGCTCGGCCTTCTGCTCCAGTTGCAGCCCGGTGAGCACGAAGTCGACCTCGTTGCGGAAGCCGCCGACGCTGTTCAGCGAGACCTTGTACGTCGGCGGCGGGGCTTCACCGCGGACGCCGGAGATCCTGACGCGGTCGGGCCCGTCGTCGTCGAGCTCGATCGAATCGAGGCGCGTGGTGACATCCGGACCGGCGTACCGGGCGCCGGTGATCTCGTACAGGAGCTGCGCCTTGACCGTGTCGATCGTGACCGCGCCGCCGGTGTTGTCGTGCTTGGTGATCACGCTGCTACCGTCCGCGTGGATCTCCGCGATCGGGAACCCGGGCCGCCCGAAGTCCCGGATCTCGGTGAAGAACGCGTAGTTCCCGCCGGTCGCCTGGCAACCGCACTCGATCACATGCCCGGCGACGACGGCTCCGGCGAGTTCGTCGTACTGCGTCCGCTTCCAGGCGTGATGTGCGGCGGCCGGTCCGACGATCACCGAGGCGTCCGTGACACGACCGGTCACCACCACGTCGGCGCCCGCCTGCAAAGCCTCGGCGATACCCCACGCGCCGAGATAGGCGTTCGCAGTCAGCGGTTCGCCCAGCCTGAGCTCCTTTGCGCGGCCGAGCAGATCGTCGCCCTCGACGTACGCGATCTTCGGATGCAGCCCAAGCTTGTCGGCCAGCTCTTGGATCGCCTGCGCGAGCCCGGCCGGGTTGAGACCCCCTGCGTTGCTGACGATCTTCACGCCGCGATCGAGCGCCTCGCCGAGCCCGGTCTCCAGCTGCTTGAGGAACGTCCGCGCGTAGCCCAGCGCCGGGTCCTTCAGACGGTCGCGGCCGAGGATCAGCATCGTCAGCTCAGCCAGGTAATCCCCGGTCAGCACGTCGAGCGGCCCACCGGTCAGCATCTCCTGCACCGCGCTGAACCGGTCCCCGTAGAAGCCGGACGCGTTACCGATGCGGATCGGCTCAGTCATGTTGTCCTGCCTGACGACCCTTCCCGGGCAGGCCGGCGAAGGCCTGGATGATCTCCAGCCACTCCTCGGCGTCGGCGCCCTCAGCCCGCACGGCGAGGTCGTCCCGGTGCCGGCGTTGCGTGGCGAGCAGACAGAAGTCCAGCGCCGGCGCACTCACCCGCTGGGCGGAATCCTCCGGACCCCAGGTCCACACGTCGCCGTCCGGTCCGGTGAGTTCGACGCGGAACGGCTCGGTGGGCGGCTTGCGGTCGTTGAGCAGGTACGCGAAGTCGCGCGTGCGGACCGCGAGGTGGGCGACGTGCCGCAGTCGGTTGCTCGGCTGCCGTTGTACGCCGAGCGCGTCGAACACGTCCTGCCCGTGCGCCCAGGTCTCCATCAGCCGCGCGGTCGCCATTGACGTCGGGCTCATCGGCGGGCCGTACCACAGGACCTTCTCGCCGGCCGGCACCTTCTTCAGCGCCTCGGTGACCTCGGCCCGGGCCTCCCGCCAGTACGTCAGGAGTTGGTCCGGTGGCAGTGCGGCAGTCTCCTCGGCGCCGTCATCGACGTACGTCGTCGGACTCGCGGCCGCTGTCTGCAGCGACTCCTTGAACGCCTCGGGATCGGTCGCGGCGAGCTGCGTCGCCTCGTCGGTCCAGGCCAGGTGGGCGATCTGGTGCGCGATCGTCCAGCCCTCGGCCGGCGTCGGCGTCGACCACTCCCCAGCGGCCAACCCACCGACCAGCCGATCCAGCTCCGCACTCTCGGCCCACAGGTCCGCCAGCACTTCGTCCAGTTGCACGCTGCACTCCCTCGCGAGGGGCTCGTGCAGCCGAGCGTCCCACGCTCAGGAAAAAGAATCAAGCGTGCTTGTTTTTGGGAAAGCGGACCGCCACGCAGGCGCAAGTGCCCATTTGGTCGCTGAAACCGGCGGCTGCGGGACTTATGCCTGCGTGGCGGTTCACCGTCACCCATGCGGCGGAGGTTACTTCTTGCCACCGAGCCGAACGATCCGGGTAGCTGACTCGTCATGGTGATTACTTGCGTAGTCGGGTGATCACTAGGGTCGGGGCATGGATCTGAACAGCCCGATCAGCACGGTGGTGCCGTCTTTGGACGGACCGGTGTTGCAGGTGCTGGCCCAGGCCGAGGACGGCCTGTCGGGGCGGCAGATCCACAAGCTCGCCGGCTCCGGAAGCGTCGCCGGTGTGCGGCTCGTACTGCAGCGGCTGGCGGCGACCGGGCTGGTGCACGTGGACGATCTGGGCAACTCGTTGCTCTATCGCCTCAACCGCAAGCACCTGGTCGCCCCGATCGTCGAGCAGCTCGCGAACCTCCGCAGTACGTTGACCGCCCGGCTCGCCGACGAGATCAGCAGCTGGCGGATCCCGCCGGTGCACACGAGCGTGTACGGCGCGGTCGCGCGCGGTGACGGCGATCTCGACAGCGACGTCGACCTGCTGCTGATCCGTCCGGACCAGCACGAGGTCGAGGACGTGCTCTGGGAGGACCAGGTCGGCCGGCTGATGCAGACCGTCGTCGACCTCACCGGCAACCCCGCTCATGTCTTCGAACTGAGCCATACCGAGTTCTCGGACCACCTGGTCACCGAGGACCCGATCCTCAACGACTGGATGCAGCCGAGCATCCAGCTCACCGGCGTCCCGCTGACGACGCTCCTCAATGACCTCGATGCAGCCCTTCCCCGCTAACCGGAGCCTGTGGGTACGCTGCCGTCATCATTGTCAGGACTATCCACCCGGGACCACCCACATGACCCGCATCGCCATCGACGGCGGACAGTCAGCTCTCCGTCTTCGTGTCCTCCCGTCCCGCCGTACCGGCAACGGCCCCGGCTACACGCATGGACCGGACGCCGTCTCCAACCTCCTCGAGGCGATTCGCGCGGCCGCGTCCGAGGCCGAGCTGACCGGTCCGGTCGACGTTGTTGCTCTCGGCCTCACCGGCTACCCACAGGCGCATGGCGCTGCGGAACGGTTCGCGGCCGACGTCGGCGAGGTGCTGAACGCCGACGAAGTACGCCTCACCCAGGACATGGTCACCGCGCACGCCGGCGCGTTGCCGGACGGGTACGGCGTCGTGGTTGCCGCGGGTACTGGGCTCGTCTGTCTCGCGGTGGATCGCGACGGCACGTGGCGCAAGCTCGACGGGCACGGGTACCTGTTCGGCGACGCGGGGAGCGCGTTCGCGATCGGCCGCGCCGGACTGGTCGCCGTACAGCGTGCTCGGGACGGCCGTGGTCCGGTGACGAAGCTCGCGGACACCGCGCTCGATCCGGTCGCGCTGTACCGGTCGTCCACGCTGGTCGACGACGTGGCCCGCTTCGCGCCCGAAGTACTGCGGTGTGCGGCCGAAGGCGATCCGGTCGCGCTCGATCTCCTGGTCCACGCGGCCGGCGACATCGCCGAGACGATCGGCGCCGCGGTCGCCCAACTGGCCGGTGAGGGACCCGTACCGGTCGCCTGTGTCGGCGGCCTCTTCGACGGTGCGGGTGAGCAGTTGCTGACACCTGTCCGCGAGGCGCTGCCGTCGCGGGCCAAGCTGACGCCGGCCGCGGGCAACTCGCTCGACGGCGCGGAACGCCTCGCAAGCGGACCGCCAGGCACGTACGCCGACCTGATTGTCACGCACCATCGACAGCGCTGAGATGCGATCCTCGATAATTACGGTGTAGGCCGTTATCTTGACCATGCATCGTCCGATCAGTGCCGGTACGACAGCTGGAGACTTCACGTGAACGAACTCCTCCTGGCCGCGACGTCCCTCGACGTCACCCCGCCGCCCGGCCATCGGCTCGACGGGTACGCCGCCCGTGCCGGGCTCTCGACCGGTGCCGCGGACCCGCTCCGAGCCACCCTGATCTGGTTGTCCACCGAGGACGATCCGGGCGTGCTGTGGCTCACGCTGGATGCGATCGCGGCCGGGAGCGCGCTCTCATCGGAGCTCGCGGCGGCCGCCGGCGAAGCTGCCGGCATCCCGCCGTCGCATGTTGTGGTGTCCGCGTCGCACACCCACTCCGGGCCGTCCGGATGGACCGGTGAGATTCATCCCGTCATTCCGGCCGAGCGGGAACGGTCACTGGTCGACTCGCTGGTCGGTGCCGTGCGGGCGGCTGCGCTCGAGCAGCAGCCGGTGACGGCGAGCTGGCACTCGGTCGAGGTGATCGGCGTCGGTACGAACCGGCACCGCAAGAACGGTCCGCACGACAACACCGCCGGCATCCTCGCGCTGCACGGCGTGGACGGTTCCCTCGAGGCGGTGCTGCTGGACTTCGCGTGCCACCCGACGACGTACGGCCCGGAGAACCTGCAGTACTCGGCTGACTGGCCCGGAGCCGCGCGCGCTGCTCTCGCTCCCGCCGTGGTCGGTTTCCTGCAAGGAGCTGCGGGCGACGTCAGCCCCCGCTTCACTCGCCAGGGGCGCGGTGCCGCCGAGGTCACCCGGCTGGGCGGTCTGCTGGCGTCACGAGTCCGTGAGGCGCTGGCCACCCCTGGCCTGGAGCTACCTCAGTCCGCGCCGACCATCCGACGTACCACTCTGACCTTGCCGGTCCGGTCCGTCCCACCCGTCGACGAGTCCGAGAAACTCGTGTCCGCTGTGGAGAGCCGCGTCAACTTCGAGTCCCGCGTCAACGGGGCCGGCGATCCCTCGGGCCGCATCTCTGAGACCCGCCTCGAGGGCGCCCGCGGTCAGGCTCTGATGGCCGCCGCCAATCTCCCACCGGCCCTGGACCTCCCGGTCAGCACCGTGACGATGGGCGACGTGTGCTGGATCAACCTCCCGGTAGAACTCTTCGCCGTCCACGGCGCCTGCCTCCAGTCCGACAGCACGCACCCCATCACCCGCGTCATCGGCTACACCGACGGCTACTACGGCTACGTAGTAGACCCGTCCGCCGCCGAATCCGGCACCTACGAAGCCCTCATAACCTTCTTCGACCAACCCACCACCAACATCCTCCTCAACGAAACCGCCACCTTCGTCAACAGCTAGAGCACCAGCTCGGGTTGGAGCTTCTTGGCGGGCCAGACGCGCTGTTTGCGGGCGGCCAGGGTGGAGGCGGCCAGGGCGACTGCGAACCAGGCGGCTAGTGCGAGGAGGTCTCGGCCGAGGGAGGTGCCGGGGCCGCCGTACATGAGGTGACGGACGCCGTCGATGGCGTAGCTCATCGGCAGGACGTGGTGGAAGAAGTACAGGGGTTCGGGGATGGTCTGCCACGGGAACGTGCCGCCGGCGCTGACCAGTTGGACGACCATCAGGACCAGGCCGAGGAACTTGCCCACGGCGCCGAACCACGCCGACAGTGCGTGCAGGATCGCGACGAACGTGAACGACGTCAGGATCAGGAAGCCGACAGTCAGCCACGGGTGGGCGGCGTGGATGCCGAGGCCCAGGACGACGGCGACGAAGACGAGCGTGGCCTGGATCGCGCCGAAGAGCGCCGGAGGCAACCAGCCGCCGAGCGCGACGCGGAACGGCGACTGCAGTGCGGCGAGCGCACGCGGTGACAACGGCCGCACCAGCAGGAACAGGACGTACGCCCCGATCCAGCACGCCAGGCTGAGGAAGAACGGGGCCAGGCCGGCGCCGTAGCTGTCGGCCGTCGCCTGCGAGACGTTCTGTAGCGTGAGGGGTGCACCCAGGGTCTCGGCGACGGCCTTGCGCTGGTCAGCGGACGGGTTCGGGATCTGCTTCACGCCCTTCTGGAGACCGGTGTTCAGCTGCGTCGCACCGGTCTTCAGCTGGCCCACACCGGTCGCAAGGCTGTTCACACCGGTCAGCAACTGCCCCTGCCCGGTGACAGCCTGCTTCTCACCGGCAGCAAGCTTCTGCGCACCAGTCTGCAGCGTGCCCAGCCCGGTCTTCAGCTGCCCAGCACCCGTGCTGAGCTGATGCGCCCCACTCGACGCAGTGCTGATTCCACTCGTCAGAGCCGGCGTCGCCTTGGCCAGCGCGGACGCGCCGTTCGACACCTTCCGCGCACCGGTCGCGAGCTGATTGAGCTGCCCGGACGTCGACTGGATCTTCGTGTTCGCCTGTACGACGGGAGCACGCAACTTCGCCGTCTCGAGCAGAATCACCCTGATCTGGTGCTGGCTCAGCCCCTGCTGCTTCAACCGCGCGGCCAGCTGCGCGTCAAACGTCTTGAGGTCCTTCACCAACGTGCTGGACGCGGTCGCTACCTGCCGGCCCGTGCCGGCGATCTTCTCGTTGCCATCAGCAACCTGATCCGCTCCGGCCGCCAGCTGCTTCGTCTGCTTCGGCAGTGACGCAGTCTTCTCCTTCAACGTCCCCAGACCGTTGTCGAGCTTCGCAGCACCGGTCGCCAACGACGACGCACCCTGCGATGCCTGTGCTGTGCCGGCTGCCAACTGTGTCGCTCCTGCTGACAACTGCTTCTGCGCGGTGTTGAGCTGCGTAGCACCTGACTGCAGCTTCGTGACTCCGGTCGCCGCCGACGTCAGTCCGGTCTGCAGCTGGGCAGCACCAGCAGCCGCAGAACCGACCTGCTTGTGGATGGTGTTGTAGCCGGCCAGCAGCTGCGAGGCCGCGGTCTCACTCACCTGCGACGCGACAGTCTTGGTCACCTGCGCCACGACCTGGTTGGCGATCGTGTGCG
The DNA here is from genome assembly GCF_004331345.1 of Kribbella soli. Taxonomy (GTDB): domain Bacteria; phylum Actinomycetota; class Actinomycetes; order Propionibacteriales; family Kribbellaceae; genus Kribbella; species Kribbella soli. Next base: position 2,355,808 of record NZ_SJJZ01000001.1, read on the forward strand.
CGATGTAGTTGTTGGCGTCGTTCGTCAGGAGTTCCAGCTCGGCCTGCCGGGGCGTGAAGTCCGCACTCGACGCCAGGTCGGACGAGAACGATTTCGGCAGCACCAGCGCGAACTCGTACTTCCCGTCCGATACGCCTTTCGTCGCGTCCGCGCGGTTCACCTGATGCCAGTCGAAGCTCTTCGACTTCACCAGTTCGTCCGCCACCTGCGGTCCGACGTTGAGCTTCTCGCCGGTCGCCAGCGTCGTACCCTCGTCCTCCACGACGACCGCGGTCGGGATCTTGTTCAGACGCCCGTACGGGTCGTGGTTCGCGTAGAGGTACAGGCCGCCGTACAGCACCGGCACCAGCAGCAGCGCGACCACGGCCAGCTTGGGCAGCCGCCCGGCCGTCAGACGCCGCAACTCACTCAGGGCCATCCGCAGCGCGGTCACGCCTCTGCCTCCTCTACTTCGTCAATCGGGTCTTCTTCGTCAATCGGGGTGACTGGCTCAACAGGAGCGACTGGAGCGACCTGCACCGGGTCGGGCTGGTCCGTCTCGCCCATCCGAGCGGCCTTGACGTCCAGCAACCGCGCTGACGCGTCAGCACACGTGATGATCACGCCGTACCCCTGCGCCGCCAGCCCGCGACCCAGCTCGTACCAGCCATGCGGATCGCCACCATGTCGATCCGGCATGGTCAGAATCACCACCTGTACGTCGGGGCGCGCAACCGTGAGCTCAGTGAGCAGCCTGGTCCGTACGGCGACTGGCAGGTGCTCGAACCGCTTGTCGGCGTGCTCTGCTGCGTCATGCTCGTTCAGCCACTCCAGCACGGCCTTACGCCCCGCCTTGCGGCCGGCGATCGCCAGTTCCTCGCCCACCACCGTCTGAACAGGCAAAGCGTCGTCCGGCTCAGTGATGCCGGGTGCGTCGACCACGGCGACGCGTCGTCGCAGCAGGGCCGGATCAGACTTGCCGTCGAACCGGACTCTCCCGGTGTCGGGCTTCAGCCGACCCGACAGACCCAGTGCCGCGGCAACGTGCCCTGCGCCCGGGTACCCGGTCAGGAGCACCACCTGATGATCTGCGACCGACACCGACGTGGCGTGCAGCATCGGTGCGTGCGGTCCACGCACACTGATCCCGGCGGCCTCGAGCTCCATCCTGCATCCCCGTTCAATACGGTTGTGTATTCAATACAGAACTGTATCCTACTCTTATGGAACCGCCCAAGCGCCGCCGCTCCAACACCCGGGCCCGACTTCTCGAGGGGGCGCTGGAGGTGTTCGCCGAGCGTGGGTTCCACGGCGCGTCGGTGGAGGACATCTGCGAGCGGGCCGGGTTCACCCGTGGTGCCTTCTACTCGAACTTCGGCTCCAAGGACGAGTTGGTCCTCGCCCTGTTCCAGGCCACGACCGATCGGCTCCTGGGGCAGATCGAGGCGCTGCTCCCCGATCTGGCGAATCAGCCCGGCACGCTGCTGGACGCCGTACTGGGGCTGCTCGACGAAACTGCGCCGGATCAGCGGCAGTGGCATCTGATCTCGGCCGAGTTCACGCTGCACGCGTTGCGCGACCCCGAGGCGGCGGAGGCGCTGAACAAGCAACGGGCGATGTTCCGCAAGAGCCTGACCCGGCTGGTCGAGCAGATCGCCGAGGCCGGCGGACTGGAGTTGACCGTGCCGGCGGAGCAGTTCGTGCGCATGGTGATGGCGCTGCACGAGGGCGCGCGCTCACAGAGCCTGCTCGAGCCACGGGAGGTCCCGGCCGGTTCGCTCGAGCACACGTTCCTGCCGATGGTCCTGGAAGCGGTCAGCCGACCTTCACGCTGACCGTGTGCAGGCCGGTCGACCCGTTCGGAGCGGGTGGCGCCGAGGACTCGACCTGTGGATTGCCCTTCGCGTCGAACGCCCGTACCTGCAACACATGCGTGCCGCCAGTCGCGTCCCACGTCCAGTGCCACTGCCGCCAGGTGTCGATCGACGGGTCCGTGGCCAGCGTGGCTTGTTGCCAAGGGCCCCCATCGACGCGGACCTCGACCTTCGAGACCCCGACATGCTGGTCCCAGGCGACGCCGGCGACGGTCACGCGTCCCGGTCCGACCTTCTTCCCCAGCGGGGTGTCGATCCGCGACGACAACTTGATCGGGCCGAGTGCCGACCAGCCGCGCGGCGTCCAGTACGCCTCGAACCGGTCGAACCGCGTCACCTCGATGTCCACCAGCCACTTCGTCGCCGACACGTAGCCGTACAGCCCGGGTACGACGATGCGTACCGGGAACCCGTGCTCCACCGGCAACGGCTCCCCGTTCATCGCGAACGCGAGCATCGCCTGCCGGTCGTCGAGCAGCGTCGGAAGCGGCGTACCGGCGGTGAATCCGTCCTTCGACGTCGACTGGATCGCGTCCGCGTCCTGTGCGGGACCAGCCTCCTCGAGCAGGTCCTTGAGCAGTACGCCGGACCACAACGCGTTCCCGATCAGGTCGCCGCCGACCTCGTTGCTCACACAGGTGAGCGTCACCCACTTGTGGATGACCTGGCGCTTCAGGAGATCGTCGAAGGACAGTTCGATCTCGTGATCGACCATGCCGTGGATGCGAAGCTTCCAGTCCGCGGGCACGATCTGCGGCACCGAGAGCGCGGTGTCGATGCGATAGAAGTCGTCATTCGCCGTGGCCCACGGTACGGCGCCGTCGGCCTGGACCCCGGCGGGCGGGTCGAGGGTCGGCGGCTGCGGAAGGTTGAGCTGTCTGCGGGCGTCCGCCACGGCAGCGCGGTTCCCGCCGACGACCTTGCCCAGCGCACCGATCGCCGCGGAGCCGATGGCGACACCGGCCGACAACTGCAGGAAGCCGCGGCGGCTGACGCCGTCGTCCGGGAAGTCCAGCAGCGGTTCGAGTCGGCGGCTGAACAGCCGAAGAATGATGAGTGCGGTCACGCCCGCGAGTGCCGACGGGAGGAACCCGGTCTGACCGGAGTCGGCGCGTGTCATGGCTGCCGCGACGGCGACGCCGGTCAAGGCGACCGTGATCAGGGCGCCCGCCCAATAGCGTCGTACGGCGAGGATCCCGCCGACTGCGGCGAGGGCCGCGACGACGATCAGGATGCCGGCTCGGAGTGCGGTCTTGTCGTGCGTCCCGAACCAGGAGATTGCGAGGTCCTTCAGCCACGGGGGTACGCGGTCGATGAACGCGGACCCGATCGCCACTACGGGCGTCTGCGGCGTACCGAGGAGCCCGGCTGCCACGCTGCCGACTGCCAGTCCGGCGAGGGCGGCGAGTACACCACCGACCGCCGCGCGCCAGCGGATTGCCTGACGCGCAGGTCCTCGCGGCGACTCCACGATCCCCGCACTGTTGCCGGGCTGCAGCTGGTCCGAGGCTTGCTTCACTTCTCAACCATTGCGCGATGGGGCGCCCGACACCAGTCGGGCGCCCCATCCGTTAGTCGCGGGTAATGCTCTTGTGTAGTTGTGAGGTTGGTCAGATTCGGTCGGGCGTGATCGGCCCGAGCCCCGGGCGGCCGTTCGGCCAGCGGCGGGCGTTGTCCCGCACTCGACGAAGCTTGCCGAGAACGACGTCCTGCTCGTCGGCCAACTGGGACATCCAGAGGCTGTCGATTTCGAGCAGGTGGTCCGGCAGTGCTTCGCGCAACCGCCGCTTTCCCTCCTCGGTCAGGACCGCGAACGAGCCGCGGGCGTCGTCGGGACAAGGCTCCCGGCGGACCAGTCCGAGGTTCTCGGCACGGTCGACCAGCCGGGTGATGCCGCCGGTGGTGACGGTCAACTCCCGGGCGAGGGAGGTAAGACGCTGCTTCTCCCCGTTGCTGCGGGCAAGCCGCAGCAACAGTTCGAACATTGCCATTTGCAGTCCACTGCGCTTCAGGGAATGGCGCATCAGGTGATCCAGCTCGGCTGCTGCTTCTCGCAGCAGGCCGTACGCCGTCAGCACGTTGCTTTCCCAGGGTTCGGCAGCGCGGGTGGGTTCTGCATCGGCGAGCGCTAGGGGCGAGCAAAGCGAAGGCGCGATGGTCATGCGCGGACTCTATTAGCTGACTAGGTCACTTCGCTACACGGGGTGACCTTTCGGCTACAGATCGACCCAGAACCGCAAGACCCTGAGCGTAACCGGGCGACTCTCGACAGATCCGGTCTAGAACGGTGAATTTCAGACTGCGGTGCCGCCGGATCGGTGGAAGGATAACCGTTCGCTCTCGCTGGGGAGGGTACGGGCAACAGTCCTTCTCGGCTACACCTTCTTCACCAAGATGATGCCGAGACACGCGAGCCCCGGGAGCTGAACTTCCGGGCCTGTGGATAACTTCCGCGGCAGTCCGGCGATTTTTGCGAGCCTTGATCCGTGAGGTTGTGGACCAACGGAGCGGGGAGTCGGATGAGCAAGGACAAGGACGAGAAGTCGCCGAACGGCGCTGGTTTCATCGCGGCCTGCATCGTCGTCGGTGCGGTCCTCATCTGCGGGATCGTGATCATCTTCGCGGGCGGCGGCCGCTCGACCCACGCGATCGCCGCGGCGCCGCAGCCGGTCGACGCCGCCTCGGCTCAGCCCACGGACGAGCCGGCCTCGGCGCCTGCGACACCGGACGCTGGTCCGGCACAGACCAACAGCTCCGGAGGCGAGCGGCGGACGGGTTCGTGCGGCCTTCCGGCCGGTGACCAGGCCGTTCCCGCCGAGACGCCGGCGGTCGACGGGTGGGAGGTCAGCCGGCGGGTCGTCGTACCGCGGTCCTCGACGTACGGACCGGGCACGACCGACTCCGACGGGTTCCGGCACTGCTTCGCGCATTCGCCGACCGGCGCCGTGTACGCGGCGTACAGCGCGATCGCGGCGATCGCGGACCAGAACAAGCTCGTCCCCACCGTGAAGAAGCTCATGGTTCCCGGGGCGGCGACCGACAGCCTGCTCCGCCAAGCCGGTAGGGACGAGTCTTCGAGCGGCACCTCGACGGTCCAGGTCGTCGGCTACCGGGTCATCGACGCCGGGCCGGATCGAGTGAGCCTCATGCTCGCCATGCCCGTCGAGTCCGTGTACATGAGCGCCAACCTGACCCTGGTCTGGCACCAGGGCGACTGGCGGCTCCAGCCGCCACCTCCCGGCGAGGCCGTCGGAGCCCCCTTCTCCCAGCACCGCGACCTGAGCGACTTCGTGAAGTGGAGTGGTATCTGATGTGCTCACCAATGGACATGAAGTGCCACGTCGTCGAAGGCGTCCAGTCCGCTGCCAGCAACTGGATCGACAACGTCAATCGGATCTCAACGGACTTCTTCTCGACGATCCTCAACTCGCTGGCGACCTTCTGGGTCAAGCCGGAGACCCCGGTCTCGCTCGCGACCTCCAGCGACGGCGGCCAGACCTGGACCGACAGCAAGACGGTCGCGTTCGTCCAGGGGCAGACCCTCAAGCTCACGCTGACGATCCTTGCCCTCGCGATCGTCATCGCCGGCATGCGGATGGCCTGGGAGCAACGAGCGAAGCCGGTCCAGGAGTTGCTCAAGGCGTTGTTGACCTTCGTCGTCGTCTGCGGGGCCGGGACGGCCACGGTGCAACTGCTGATCGCCTGGTCGGACGATTTCGCCCTGCAGGTCATCCACGCCGCCATCGGAGGCGACTCCTTCTCGTCGACGATGAAGGGCCTGCTGATGAATCCGTCCGAACACGGCAGCGGTGCGGGGATGACCTCGGTCCTGATGCTGATCCTCCTCGGCCAGATCGCGGCGTGGGCGTCGCTGATCCAGATCGTGTTGATGCTGATTCGATCGGCGATGCTGGTGCTGCTCGGGTCGACGCTGCCGCTCGCAGCGGCGGCGACCAACACCGAGGTCGGCAAGGCGTGGTTCAAGAAGTACTGCGCGTGGACGCTGGGCTTCATCGCCTACAAGCCCGCGGCGGCGCTCATCTACGCAGCCGCGATCAAGCTGAAGGAAGACAAGATGCTCGGCCAAGGCACCGGCCTGATGCAGTCCCTCACCGCCTTGATGATGATGCTGCTCGCCGTTCTCGCCATGCCGGCGCTGCTGCGCTTCGCGGTGCCACTCACCGCGGCCGTCGGGGGCGGGTCGGCCGGAATGGGTAGCACTGGTCCCGACACGGGTTCGCTGGCGTCGGGCGCGGTCAACGTCGGTTCGTCCGGCGGTGGTCGCGGCGGCAGTATCGGGGCGGCGTCGTCAGGCGGTGGTTCCGGGGCATCTGGGGCCGGGGCTTCGGGTGCGGGGGCGAGTGGTGCTGCGACGACTGGAGCCAAGGCGGCGGGGCTTGGTCCGGCTGGTGTTGCTGCGGCTGCTGCGCGCAAGGCTGCTGGTGCCTTCGCCGGGGCGGCATCGCACTCGGCGGGCGAAGCGGGTGGCGGCAGTTCGGGGGCGTCGATGCCTCGGTCGAGCGGCAGCCGGTCAGGCGGCGGCCGCGCCAACAGTCGAAGCTCCGGCGGACGGACCGGCCCCAGCCCGAGCCCCAAGGTCCCGGCCGGTTCCACTGCCGGTGGAGACACAGGACCCTCCGGCAACTGGTAATCACCGGATGGAAGCATGGCGGGCATGGGGCTGGAGCGGATTGCGTTGATTTCGGATGTGCACGGGAACCTGACGGCGTTGGAGGCGGTGCTCGCGGATATTGCGGGGCGTGGGATCGAGCGGGTGTTCAACCTCGGGGACTACGTGGGCAAGGGGCCGCGAGGGCAGGCGGTGGTGGACCGTTGCCAGGACGTCTGTGAGGTGAACATCCTCGGGAACTGGGATGACTTCCTGCCCGATCCCGAGCGTTCCGAGGACAGCGAAGGTCTGCGCTGGTGGAAGAACGAGCTCCGCGAAGACCAGTGGGCATGGTTGCGGGGGCTGCCGTTCTGCCACGACTTCCTGCTGAGCGGGCGGCAGGTCCGGCTGTTCCACGCGTCGTCGACGAGTGTTCATCACCGGATCGTTTTCGATCACGACGAAGCGCAGTACGACAGCTTCTTCGAGAACACCCCGGCGACCGGGGACGGACCGATACCGACGATCGTCGGGTACGCCGACATTCACGACCCGTTCTACGAGGAGGACCGCGGGCGGACGCTCTTCAACACCGGCTCGACCGGCAACAGCCTCGGTGATCCCACACCGGGGTACGTGATCCTCGAAGGGGTGATGGACTCACCCGATCCGGCGCCGCACTCGATCCAGTTTGTCCACGTCCCGTACGACGCGCACGCCGAACTGGCGATCGCCCGCGATCTCGGGATGCCGGAGCTCGACGGCTACGAGGCCGAGATCATCCGTGGCGTCTACCGCACGACCTTCTACGCCGGCCGGGATCCGCGGTACCACCGGCGTACGGCCTGATCGCGCTTGTCCCCAGGGTTATCCACAGCTGTGCATTGGGGGCTGTCAGCAACAATCTGCTCGGCGTTCACCTGCCGGTCACTTGACCAGCAGGGCCTCGGATCCGACCGGCTTGTAGCCGACCGCCAGGAAGGCACGCAGCGAGGCCGCGTTCCCCGGCGTGATCTGCGCCCAGATCGAGGCGTCCGGCGGGATCAACGCCCGGGCCGCCAACGCCAGCCGGCGGCCGTTCCCCTGACCTCGGGCGTCCGGTGGTACCTCGATCGCGCACTCCAGCCGCCCGGCCAGGCCGCGGCCGATCACCACGAGCCCGCCGTGCGCGTCGCCGTACACCTGGACGTCGTCGCGGTGCCGCCACGCGCGCTCGACCCGTGGATGGTCGTGGTCGGTGAGTTCGGTCAGGCCGGCAAGCGGCGCCGGGTCGGTGACTGCCGGGGCGAGCAGCATCGCGTCGATCGCGTTGACCCGGCGGCCGGTGAATTCCTCGAGCGCGGCGAGGAACGGCGGGTTCGTCGGCGCGAAAGGATCGCCGTCCGGGACCCGCTCCGCGACCCAGGCCGGGTCGACGTCCGCGGCGATCACGATGTGGCCGGTGAACGCGACCACGCACGACTCCCGCTCCGACGGCGCGGGTACGACGGTGAGCCCGAGATCCGGGGGCGGGAACACGCCGCGCTCGACGCCCCGCAGAATGTCAGCAAGAGATGTCATCACGAGCATTGTCGCGGAGACCCCGTGCCATGCTCGAGGAGGAGGCAGCACGATGCGCGAACCGCAGCTGGTGAAGGCCGAGGGACTGCCCGACCGGGTCACGATCTACGAGGTCGGGCCCCGCGACGGGCTGCAGAACGAGTCGGCGATCGTCGACGTCGCGGTCAAGGCCGAGTTCATCCGGCGACTGCTCGACGCGGGTCTGACGACGGTCGAGACGACGAGTTTCGTGCACCCGAAATGGGTCCCGCAGCTGGCCGATGCGGCCGAGCTGCTCGAACAGCTGGAGCTGCCGGAGGCGGTCCGCGCCCCGGTCCTGGTCCCGAACGAGCGCGGCCTCGACCGTGCGCTCGCGGCCGGTGTCCGTGAGATCGCGATCTTCGCGAGCGCGACCGAGACGTTCGCGGCGAAGAACCTCAACTCCACGCTCGACGACCAGTTCGCGATGTTCACGCCGACGATCCGGCGTGCGCTCGACGAGGGTCTGTCGGTGCGTGGATACGTGTCGATGTGTTACGGCGACCCGTGGGAGGGCGACGTACCGATCGACCAGGTGGTCAAGGTCGGCGCACGGCTGGTCGACCTCGGATGCCACGAACTGTCGCTCGGCGACACGATCGGCGTCGCGACGCCGGGCCAGGTGACTGCTCTGATCGCCGCCTTCGGTGCGGCCGGCGTGGGTGTGGACAAGCTGGCGGTGCATTTCCACGACACCTACGGGCAGGCGCTCGCCAACACCCTCACCGCGCTGCGCGACGGCGTGACCACGGTCGACAGCTCCGCCGGCGGGCTCGGAGGCTGCCCGTACGCCGAGAGCGCGACCGGCAACCTCGCCACCGAGGACCTCCTCTGGCAACTCAACGGCCTCGGCATCGAAACCGGCGTTGACCTGGAGAAACTCGTCACCACCAGCACCTGGATGGCCGAACAACTGGGCAAGCCCTCCGCAAGCCGAGTAGTCCAGGCCCTGGCCGGCTGAAAACTGTCGGTGGCGCCTGCCACCCTGGCTGGGTGAGTGCGCAGCGAGCTGAGCTCGGCGAGTTCTTGAAGGCTCGGAGGGCCCGGGTGGCGCCGGAGGATGTTGGCCTGCCGAGTGGCGGAAGGCGGCGTACGCCGGGGTTGCGGCGCGAAGAGTTGGCGCTGCTCGCCGGTGTCGGCGTGACTTGGTACACCTGGCTCGAGCAGGGGCGGCCGATCAACGCCAGCGGGCAGGTGCTGGACGCGGTCGCGAAGACGCTGCAGTTGACGCCGGTCGAGCGCGAGCACCTGTACCGGCTGGCCGAGGCGACGCCGGTGCGGTTGCCGACTATGTCGGGCTGCGCGAGCGAGTCCGTGTTCGACGAGATCGTGGATGCACTCGACCCGCTACCTGCGGTGATCACGAACACCCGCTTCGACATCATCCGCGCGAACCAGGCGTACCACGACCTGTTCCACGACTGGCACCAGCTGCCCTGCATCCACAAGAACCTGCTCTGGTGCATCGTCACCGAGCCCGCCGCCCGCGAGCAGTTGCTGAACTACGACACCGAGGTCCCGTATCTCGTCGGCCGCCTGCGCTCGGCGTACGGCGAACACGTCGGCGACCCGGACTGGGAGACCGACCTCGAGCGGCTGCGGTCGATCTGCCCCGAGTTCGCCCAGCTGTGGTCACGCCACGAGGTCGCCGCCTGTACGCCGCGCCTACGCCGGATCCTGAACCCGATCGCCGGCGAACTGCACCTCACCGTCACCGAGCTGGCAGTGTCGGCCCACCCCGACCTGGTCCTCTACGTCGAGACGCCGGCCGACGACGAAACCCGAGCCAAACTCCACCTGACCCGCAGGGAAGCTACTGCTCGATAGGCCTGCGGATGCGGCGGACCAGGCTCTTGTCCGCGAACTGACCGACGCGGTACGTCGTCCAGCCGTCGACGCCGGCGCCCACGGCACCACCGAGCAGCGGGATCCGGCGGGTGAAGGTCACCGCCATCCGCTTACCGCTGATCCGCCCGATCAGCTCCGCGACGACTTCGCCGGAGATCTGGCGATCCAGCTCCGGGTCGAACACCGGGGCGGTAGCGATCGCCAACGGAGACGAGACCAGGCTCGACTTCCGTAGCCGAGCCGTCACGCCGTCCTCACCGAGCAGGCAGGTGATCACCGCCGTACGGACCCGCGGATCGTCGAGGTCGTACCCGCGCAGGTGCGCGATCGCCGCGACCATCCGGCACTGGACGACCGCGAGACCGGTCAGGTTGGCCGGCAGCGCAATGGGCAGGGTGACGAGACCGCCGATGCTGGTGACGAACCCCTGCACCCCGGCGAGCCGGATGTGCTGGTCGATCACCGCCTCGATCGCGTCCGCCACGTCGCCGTCGCACCGCTCGAGCTTGGTGTCCGCGATCCGCTCCGCGCCCGGGAACCGCTGGTATCCGTCGATCGCGATCTCGAGGATCTGGCGCAACACACCGCCCGCTGCCGTCGGGGCGAACCGCTGGGCGGCGGGCGCGAGACTACTGGCGACGAACCTGGCTACTCCGGCCACGGTGCTCCTTCCCGCCCGGCCCCACGCGTCAGAACGCGGACGTGCTTCAACTGTACGTGGCTCCCCGGCCCCCGGCACTCGGGACAAACCCTAGGTGTGCCCTGGTGCAGGATGGTGTCGTGCCGATCGAACCTGACCCGTCCCAGTGGGACTTCCCGCCGGTCGGTGTGGCCGGGGCGAGTGACGTGGTCGCGGGCGGCGCGGACCTGGCGCCGGGGACGGTACTGGCGGCGTACCGGCGGGGGTTGTTTCCGATGCCGGACCACCGCGGTTCGGTGCTGTGGTGGTCGCCGGTCGACCGCGGTGTGATCGAGGTCGCCGGATACCGGCCGACCCGGTCGCTGCGGCGGGCCCGCGGGAAGTTCGAGATCCGGGTCGACACCGCGTTCGACCAGGTCATTCGCGCGTGTGCAGACCCGCGCCGCCCGGGTTCGTGGATCGACTCCGAGATCATCGCGTCGTACACCGAACTGCACCGGCTCGGCTGGGTGCACTCGGTCGAGGCATGGGACGGCGACGAGCTGGCCGGCGGGCTGTACGGCGTCGCAGTCGGTGGACTGTTCGCGGGCGAGTCGATGTTCCACCACAAGACCGACGGCTCGAAGGCGGCCGTCGCCGGCGCGATCGAGCTGCTGAGCGACGAGTACGCCGCCGACCGGGTCTTCGACATCCAGTGGGTCACCGATCATCTGGCCACGCTCGGCGCGGTCTCGATCCCGCGCGAGACCTATGTACGCCGTGTTTCGAAGGCGCTCGAGGTCCCGCTGCCGAAGGCGTTCAGCTGAGCCCTACGAAGGCCGCCATCTGCCGCGAGGCCGACGCGAAGAACTCGTCCGCCGGATCCATCGTCCCGACCAGCTGACCGAACAGTTCGAAGCTGAGCATCCCGAACAACTGCGTCCAAACGATCACGGTCCGCACCAGCACCGCCGGCGGCACGTCCGGAGCCAACGCGACCAGCACCTCGGTCTGCTGAGCCAACACTCCGGACGGTGCAGGTGCCTCTGGCGGCGTCACCAGTCGCCCCGAGGCCTGGGCGCGCTGCAACAACCCCAGCAACAACAACGGCACGCGGGACGCGGGCTGCACCGTGGTCTGCGGCGCCTGGTAACCGCTGATCGGGGAGCCGTAGATCAACGCGTACTCCTGCGGATTGGCCCGCGCCCAATCGCGCACCGCGGCATAGATCGCGATCCACTCGTCCACCGGATCGCCACCGGACGCCGCCGCCTCGGCCGCCTCGCCCAGAGCGTCGTACGCGTCGATGATGAGCGCGGTCAGCAGCTCGTCGCGGCTCGCGAAGTACCGGTACAGCGCCGACGACACCATCCCGAGCTCGCGGGAGATCGCTCGGAGCGACAGTGCCTCGGCGCCGACGGTGGCCAGCTGCTCCCGGGCAGCGGTCTTGATCTCCTCGGTCAGCTCGGCCCGGGCTCGTTCACGGGCGGTACGTCCGGCGTTCATGGAAGCCAGTGTGCCACAGAACCGAGAGCAGTGCTCTTGACAGTGAGCGGCGATCTGCTGTTCACTGATCACAACAGAGAGCACCGCTCTCGCAGAACAGTGAGGAACCACCGTGACCGAGTACAAGCAGACCTACGACAGCAAGCGCGTGATCACCGCCAACGAGGGCAGCATGCGGGTCTTCAACAAGATCGTCGCGCGGCTGACGAAGCTCGGTCTGAGCCTGATGGGCAGCCGGGTGCTCTCGGTCCAGGGCCGCAAGTCCGGCGAATGGCGCAGTACGCCGGTGAACCTGCTGGTGATCGACGGTCAGCGCTACCTGGTCGCGCCGCGCGGCCACACCCAGTGGGTCAAGAACCTCCGCGCCAGCGGCGAGGGCCGGCTGCAGCTCGGCGGCAAGGTCGAGACGTTCCGCGCCGAGGAGCTCCCCGACACCGACAAGCTCCCCGCGCTCCGGCTGTACCTGAAGAAATGGGCCTGGGAGGTCGGTGCGTTCTTCGGCGGCGACGTCTCGAAGAACTCCCCCGACGAGGTCCTCCACCACATCGCCCCCGGCGTGCCAGTCTTCAAGATCAGCTAGTGATATGCGGCCGCCTGGATCCGGTACAGGTCCGCGTAGTGACCGTCGAGCGCCATCAGTTCCTCGTGCGTCCCGGTCTCGACGACGTGAGCACCGTCCAGTACGACGATCAGGTCGGCCATCCGCACCGTGGAGAACCGATGTGAGACCAGGATCGTGATCCGTCCGTCAGAACTGTCCTTCGCCGCCGCTGCGTACCGCTCGAAGAGTGCGTGCTCGGTCTCGGCGTCCAAGGCGGCGGTCGGCTCGTCGAGCACCAGCAGCAGCGGCCGGTCCCGCATGAACCCGCGGGCCAGCGCGAGCTTCTGCCACTGCCCGAAGCTGATCTCGGCTCCGTCCGGCCAGGTCGAACCGAGCTGGGTGTCCAACCCCGACTCGAGCCGCTCCAGCACATCCTCCGCACCGGCCCGTCCGACAGCAGTGGTGACAGCCGGTACGTCGTCCAGTCGCGGCAGGTCGCCGAGTCCGACGCTGTGCGCCGCGCGGAACTCGAACCGGAAGAAGTCCTGGAACGCACCCGCGATCTTCGACCGCCACGCCTCGGCCGGGATCCGGTCCAACGGCCGATCGTCCAGCAGTACCCGCCCGCTGCTCGGCTCGTACAGCTTGCAGATCAGCTTCACCAACGTGGACTTGCCCGCACCGTTCTCACCGACGACCGCGATCACCTTGCCGGCCGGCAGCGAGAGGTCGACGTCCTCCAGTGCGGGCCGCGAAGCTCCGGCGTACGAGAACGACACCTTCTCCAGGTGGATGCCGTCGACGAGCCGTTCGGGCGCAGGCTGATCCGCTGTGCTGTCGAACGACGCCGCGTAGTTCTCCAGCCAGACCAGCCGCCGCGACCCGTCCAGCCAGATCCCCCGCAGGAACCCGATCTCGCCGACCGTCGCTCCGATGTACGCCGACAGCCGCGCACCGGCCGCCAGAATCAGCAGCACGTCACCGACCGAGCCATTCAGTCCCGAGGCGACGAACAGCACCGCGCCGACGTACGCCGCGCCGAAGATCGCCCACGCGATCCCGTGCCAGACCGCACTGGTCCAGCGGGCGGCGGCGATCGGTCCGTACCACTGCTCCCACTCGCGGCGACGTCCCGCGACGAGGTCGGGCCCGATGCCGATGACCCGGACCTCCTTGCCGGGAGCAGGTGTGGTCGCGGTCTTGAACAGGTGATCGGCCAGCCGGCTGTGCGGGGCCTGCTGCTCCTCCACCGCACGCTCGACGCCCGGTCGCCAACTGGAACTGACGACAGTCGGCAGCGCGAAGAGCAGCAGGAAGGCGAGAGCCGGATGGATCGACATGAGCAGAGCGACCGTCAACCCAAGCCGCAGGATCCAGCCGCAGGTGGAGAACAACGACATGTACATGTGGTCGAGCACGAAGACCTGTTTGCGCAGTACGGACAGCCGGTCCAGGTAGTCACGGCGTTCGTGATGCTCGATTGTGGCGACCGACGCCTGCAGCCTGGCGACGTGCGCCTCCAGCATGATCGTCACGCGGTCCCGGAACCGGCGTGAGATCCGTGTCGACACCGTCCGCAGGAACCAGGTCGCGGTCACCGACAACGCCAAACCGGTTGTCGCCAGCAGCGCGGCCTGCCGATCGCCGTCCAGTACGCCGTCGGCGAGGATCTTGAGCCACAGCGCGAGCAACGCGTCCGGCACCGCCGCCAGCAGTGTCATCAGGAACGCGGCGACGAGCAGCCAGGGCTCATGCTGGTACCCGAGCTTGCACAGGCGCCACATCGCCGGCAGTGCGCGCGGCAGGTCGTCAGAGCGTGTCATAGCTGAGCCCTTCCTCGTCGACCTCGGCCGTGAAGCGCTGGGCCTGCAGTTCGAACATCGTCCGGTACCGCCCGCCCAGCGCCATCAGTTCGTCGTGGCCTCCGAGCTCGACGACGCGGCCGTGCTCGAGGACGCAGATCCGGTCGGCGTGCCGGACTGTGGAGAACCGGTGCGAGATAAGGATCGTGGTGACGTCGCGGGTCGCGGTCAGGATCCGGTCGAAGATCGCCGCCTCACCGCGAACATCCAGCTGGGCGGTCGGTTCGTCGAGCAGTACGAGACCCGCGCCCTGCCGGACCGCGCACAGCGCTCGAGCCAGCGCGACGCGTTGCCATTGCCCACCCGAGAGATCGGTGCCGTCGCCGTACCCCGTCGCCAAGCGGGTGTCGAGATCCGCCAGGTCGTCGGCGCCCGCGTCCACCAGTGCGGCGCGGATGTCCGCCTCGGGCGCACCGGCCGGTGCGACGTTGTCCCGCAACGGCAACTCCAGCTTGAGGAAGTCCTGGAAGACAGCGGCGACGCGCGTCCGCCAGGCGTCGACGTCGAGGTCCCGCAGGTCGTTGCCGTCGACGCGGATGGTCCCGGAATCGGGGTCGTACAGCCGGCACAGCAACTTGGCCAGCGTGGTCTTGCCCGCGCCGTTCTGACCGACGACCGCGAGCGACGACCCGGCCGGGATCGTCAGGTTCAGCCCGTCGAAGATCGGACGCTCGGACTGTGGATAACTGAACCTCAGCCCTCGAAGCTCGATCTTGACCGCACCCCGGCCGGCCGAACCGTGCCCGGTGCTCAACGCGCCGGCCGGCGCCATCGCGGGCTCCAGCCGTTGTACGGCGGCGACCGGGGCCGCGGCGCCGTCCAACGCCCAGTTCAGCCCGCCGAACGCGATCATGCTGACCCCGATCGCGACCTGGGCGAACACCACCAGCCGGTCGAGCGGAAGCCGTCCGTCGATGGCCGCCGCCCCGAGCGCCCAGAACACGAGACCGTTGGCCACCACCACGATCAGCAGACTCCAGATCATCGGGCGTTCCCGCAGGCGCGTGGCGGCGTACTGCAGCTCGAACAGGCGCCGGCGTCGCTCGGTGAAGCGCCGTACGGTCCAGTCGGCGAGGCCGAACAGGCGCAGCTCCTTCGCCGCGTCCGGCGCGACCGCCAACTCGTACGCGTAGTTCGCGTGCCGCTGCGCTGACCGGACCTCAGCAGTGTTCCGGTCCTTCCAGACGCCACTCTCCCGGAGCAGCCAATGCGTCGCGAACCAGGCGGCGACGAGCACCAGCGGCGCCCACCAGGTGAATCCGAACAGCACCGCCGCGGACGCGATCCCCCCGACCAGCTCGACCAGACTCCCGGCGACGAAGTCGACGTTCAGGTACATCGGCGGCCCGGTCTGGCCGTGGTCGAACTCCCGGGCCACCGTCAGATCCTCATTCAGCGCGGGATCCTCGAGATGCCCGATCCCCGGCGGCCCGACGCAGGCCTTCGCAAGCGCGTCGTTCAGGTACGCCGACACTCGACTGCCCAGGTTGGCGCTGACGGCTTGATGCACCGGCGTCAGCACCTGCAGCAAGACGAACGTCGTACCCATCAAACCCAACGGCGCAGCCAGCGCCTCTCCATGCTGCACCGCCCCGACCAGCCACCCCATCGCAATCGCAAACACCGCCGGCAACGCGCCCCGAGCCACCAGAAGCACCCACCAAGCCGCAGCCAGCCCCCGATCCGCCCGCGGCAGCACACCAAAGAACCGCCACTCGGGCCGCTCACACAGTCGCCTCACCATCCCCTCACGATGGCACCCCCACCACCACAAGTCTTGAACGTTTGCCGGGTACTGGGGACAACCCCCGGGGACTGGGAACACGCAATTGCCTGTTCCCAGTCCCCACCGAGGGTGCCCAGTTCGGCGAGACGGCTGCGAAGATGGCGGGATGATCACTCCCGAGCAGCTGAATGCGGCGCCCAAGGTCTTGTTGCATGACCATTTGGATGGCGGGTTGCGGCCGGGGACGGTGGTTGAGTTGGCGGGGGAGATCGGGCATTCGTTGCCGCGGACGGATGCCGGTGAGCTCGGGGCCTGGTTTGTGGAGTCGGCGGACTCGGGGTCGCTGGAGCGGTATCTGGAGACGTTCGATCACACGGTTGCGGTGATGCAGACCGCTGAGGCGATCAAGCGGGTGGCCAGTGAGTGCGTGCAGGATCTCGCGGCGGACGGTGTGGTGTACGCCGAGGTCCGCTACGCCCCGGAGCAGCACCTGACCAAGGGGCTCAACCTCGAGCAGGTCGTGGATGCCGTCCGGGAAGGGTTCGAGCACGGGATGGCGGTTGCCGACCGGCCGATCGTGGCGCGGCAGTTGCTGACCGCGATGCGGCACAAAGCGCGCTCGATGGAGATCGCCGAGTTGGCGGTCGCGTACCGCGACGCGGGGGTGGTCGGGTTCGACATCGCCGGTGCCGAGGCGGGCTACCCGCCCACCCGGCACCTGGACGCGTTCGAGTACCTGCAGCGCGAGAACGCGCACTTCACCATTCACGCCGGCGAGGCGTTCGGGCTGCCGTCGATCTGGCAGGCGATCCAGTGGTGCGGCGCGGACCGGCTCGGTCACGGCGTACGGATCATCGACGACATCACGTACGACGACGCAGGTGAGAAGGCGGAGCTCGGGCGGCTCGCGGCGTACGTCCGGGACCGGCGGATCCCGCTGGAGATGTGCCCGAGCTCCAACCTGCAGACCGGTGCGGCCGACTCGATCGCGAACCACCCGATCGGTCTGCTCGCCAAGCTCCGCTTCCGGGTGACCGTCAACACCGACAACCGGTTGATGAGCGGTACGTCGATGAGCCGCGAGCTCGCCCTGCTCTCGGAAGCCTTCGGCTACGGCCTCCCCGACCTGCGCTGGTTCGCGATCAACGCGATGAAGTCCGCCTTCATCCCCTTCGACGAACGCCTCGCGTTGATCGACAACGTGATCAAGCCCTGGTACGCGTCAAACTGAGCGTTGATACGTGCGGAAGGCTCGGGTGGAGAGCCAGCCGACTATCAGGGTGAAGGCCAGTAGGTACAGGCAGTGCCGCGAGACAGATGACCAGTCGGGGTCGGCGGCGAGGGCCTGGCGGGCGGCGATGGTGGCCCAGTCGACCGGGTTGTAGCGGGCCGCGACGTTCACCCAGTGCGGTGCGACCGCCGGGTCGATCATGATCGACGACATGAACGTCAGCGGCAGCGACACGAACTGCGAGATACCGATCAGGGCCTCCTGCTGACGCGTGAGCAGCGCGACCGCGTTCGAGAGCGACCCGAACGCCGTACCGACGAGCATCGACGCGACGACCGTGACCAGGTAGCCGATGCTCCCGCCGTCGTACCGCGCGCCCGCGGCGATCCCGATCGCGAACACCAGGATCGTCTGGATCAACGTGGTCGTCGCGTTGCTGAGCAACTGTCCTGCCATCAGCCCGCCGCGGCTGACCGGTGACGCGAGCATCCGGTCCATCACGCCGCGCTCCATGTCCTGCACGAACGACGTACCGCTCCAGCCGCTCGTCATCAAAGCCGTCATCATCACGATCCCCGGCGTCAGGAACGCGATGTACGACGAGTCGCCGAACCCCGGGATGTCTACGACGCCCTGGAACAGCTGCCCGAACAACAGCAACCAGATCGCCGGCTGCACCAACGTGAACGCGATCAACGCCGGCTGCCGGTACGACGCCCGCGTCCACCGCCCGAAGATGAGGCCGGTGTGCGCAATCATGCCGCCTCCTCCGCCACGCGGAACGAGCGACCGGTGTGCTGCAGGTACACGTCGTCCAGCGACGGCCGCGACACCGTGACCGCGACCACTGGAATCGCCATGTCCTCAAGGGCTCCCAGCACAGCCGGTACGGCGGTTGCGCCGCGATCGACGCGTGCGCGCAGAGTGTTGCCTTCGACAACGATCTCGTCGATGCCGGCCAACTGGCCAAGCAGCACTCGCACCGAACCGTCGATGTCCGGATCGACGAGCTCGACATGTACTGAGTCGCCACGCAACGAGGCCTTTAGAGCCTCAGGTGTGCCTTCGGCGACGATCCGGCCATGGTCGACGATCGCGAGCTGCCCCGCCAGCCGGTCGGCCTCTTCCAGGTAATGCGTGGTCAGCAGCACGGTCAGGCCTTCTTGGCCGGACATCCGGACCACCTCGTTCCACAGGTCGGCGCGGGCCTCGGGGTCGAGTCCGGTGGTGGGCTCGTCGAGGAACAGCACCTTCGGCCGGTGGACCAGGCCGAGTGCGACGTCCAGCTTGCGCTGCATGCCGCCGGAGTACGTCTTCACCGGGCGACTGCCATGCTCCCCCAGCCCGAACCGCTCCAGCAGCTCACGCGCACGCTGCAACGACTCCTGGCGGGACAGGCCGAAGATGCGCCCGCTCAGCACCAGGTTCTCGAGACCGGTGGCCATCGGGTCCGAGCTGGACTTCTGCGGTACATAGCCGATCGAGCGCCGTACCTGGTCCGGTGCACGGTTGACGTCGTACCCGGCGACCAGCGCGCTGCCGGAGTCGGCCCGGGACAGTGTGGTGAGGATCTTGACGGTGGTGGACTTGCCCGCGCCGTTCGGCCCGAGCAGGCCGAGGACGACGCCCTCTCCGACGCTGACGGTCAGGCCGTCGAGCGCGCGGAGCGGTGGATTCTTGCGGCCGGCCGGGTACGTCTTGACCAGATCGACCGCTTCGACGGCATGCGTAGCCATCACATGACTCCCTAGTGTGCTGGGAGCCGGCCGTCAGCTGGCTATCCTGATGGTGTGCCCTTGGGTGCCAGGTCTTCGGACCGACTCGAGGAAACTGCGGCCCTGGACCCTGGTGTTGCCGCACCGTGGGTCGAGGGCCGTCTCTTTACTGGGCTTCTGGCGGTATCGCCTGCATCCAGGCGAACTCCTGCCCGAAGTACTTGACGGGATCCTTCAGTTGCTCGGCCGGACTGATGCCCTCCTCCAGGTAGAGCTTCCAGGCCTGACGCCAGAACCCGGCGCCGCTGAGCGCGTCCGTGCGGATCTCCTCCGCGAGCCGGTGGACGTACGCCGACTCAGCCCGCAGCAGCGCCAGCCGGAACTCCGACTCGACCCAGAAGATCCGCGGGAACTCCATCGAGGCCATCTGCTCGTGCGCCGCGGTGATCTCCGCGATCTCCGTGTCGACCGCCTTGAGCCGCTGCTCGAGCAGCTCGGCGGCGCGGTCGGGTGGCAGACCGGGGAGGTAGGCGAGACCGGCTTCGAGCGGGTGGTACTCGCGCGCCGGCGTACCGACGAGCTCGGTCAGCCAGTCGCCGAACTCGGCAGCGCCGGCCTCGGTGATCTGGTAGACGGTGCGCTCCGGCCGGTTGCCCTCGCGGACCGTCTCCAGCGCCTCGACGAAGCCGTGCTTCTCCAGCGCCGCGACGACCGAGTAGAGCGAGCCGTAGTTCACCTTGATGCTCTGGTCCTTGCCGCGGGCCCGGAGCATCGTCGAGATCTCGTACGGGTGCATCGGCCGCTCGCTCAGACTCCCGAGCACCGCGAACGCCAGCGGATTGGCCACCTTGCGCCGCGCCATGCGCCCCTCCTCGATCTCGATTACTCGAAATCGAGTATTAGTTCGTGAGTATCCGATGTCAAGTAGTCAGCCAGGCGAACGCGCGGGCCCCCAGCCCGCGGACCCGGAGGCCGGCGAGCGCGCGGTACGTCGGCTCCTCGACGTACTTCGTGAGCAGCCAGGCGAGCGCGATCACGCCGATCATCGCGCCCGCGATCTGCGTGAGCCGGCCCGCGCCGAGCTCCATCAGGCGGTACGCGATCAGGTAGCCGACCACCTGGTTGAGCAGGTACAGCCCGAACGAGATCCGCGCCAGGAACTGGATCGGCCGCCGGAACCGGGCGAGCACCGTCCAGTCCGGACCGCGCGCAGCCAGCGCGACGAGCACCAGCAACACCCCGATGCCCAGGGACGACGGCAGGTCCGAGGTGTGCGCGTGCTGCGCGAAGACGGTCGCTGCGAGCAGGGCGGCGAGATGCGCGACGCCGATTCGGCGCTGTGCCCACAGCCAGATCGCGATGCCGATCGCGAACAGTTGCAGGCGATGCAGGCCGAGGCCGTTCCACGCCTGCTGCACCCAGAACGGGCTGTGGCCGATGCGGTCGTTCCACTGCAGCACGACCGGGGCGATGATCATGATCCAGAGCAGCGTGGTGATCCGCTGCCCGAGGCCGCGCGGCCAGAGCAGTGCCGCGGCGCCGAACGCCATCAGCTGGAGCGGCAGCGTCCAGTACGAGCCGTCGATGAGCTGGACGCCCGGGTCGAACGACGCGGCCAGCGTCAGGTTGCTCCACAGGTCGCGGGGCGTCGGCAGCACCCAGTTGCTGGGTCCGAACCACACCACGACCAGGTAGGTGAACACGACGGCGATCAGGTACGGCGGGAGCACGCGACACACCCGCCGCCACAACCAGCGGTACGTCGAGCCCTTCCGGACCGTCACGCAGACGAAGTACGCGCTGATCACCAGCAGGATGCTGGCGCCGACCTGGAACGGGTACGGCCCGAACGGTGCGCCGAGCTCAGGGTGCAGGAACGGACCCATGTACGTCGTGTGCGTGAAAATCACTGCCAGTACCGCCAGGACGCGCACCACGTCCCAGCTCAGTCGGCGTTCGGTCCTGCCCAGGGGGCGGTCCGGCGTCGTCACAACCACTCCATCTACACATCGCTGTTACCCCCCTGTGACCTTAGGCAGAGCGTGGGGTGGCGATGCAAATCCGCACGGTGATGGATAGCTCACATCGGGCGGCTCAGAGCGGCTTGACCCAGCGTGACCACTCCGGCTGCGGTGCGTAGCCGGCGGTGGACCAGACGCGGTGCGCGGGGGCGTTGTCGTCGAGCACCATCGCGTCCGCGCGGGTTCCGCCGTACGTCAGGAAGCGGGCCTCGGCGCGGGTGACGAGTTCGCGGCCGATGCCCTGGCGGCGATGGGTCGGCGCGACCGCCAGGCGGTACAGGTGGCAGCGCCAGCCGTCCCAGCCGACGATGACCGAGCCGACGACAACCTCGTCGTCGACGGCAAGGATCAGCGCCTCCGGGTCGCGCTCGACCAGCCGCCGGACGGCGTCGGCCGAGTCCGGCGGGCGGTGCGAATCCTCGGCGGCGGTCGCCCAGAACGTCAGTACCGCGTCGATATCGGTCGCCGTGGCGTTGCGGTAGGCAACCATCAGCCGGTGGTCTGGAAGGTTCGGCGGTAGTCCTGTGGTGGCACGCCCACCACCCTACGGAAGTGGTGCCGCAGCAGTGCGGCCGTCCCGAATCCTGATTCGGTGGCGATCTGCTCGATACCCATCCGGGTCTGTTCGAGCAGGGTGCGAGCGCGCAGCACGCGTTGGGTGGTGACCCATTTGAGTGGCGTCGTACCGGTCTCGGCGACGAAGCGGCGGGCGAAGGTGCGCTCAGACATCTGCGCGCGCCGGGCCAGTGCGGGCACGGTGTGCTCGATGGTCAGGTTGTCGACCATCCAGTCGAGGACCTGCTGCAGGCTCTCCCCGGACGACTCCGGCACCGGTACCTCGACGTACTGCCGCTGGCCTCCGTCACGCTGCGGCGGGACCACCATCCGGCGGGCGATCCGGGTCGCGACCGCGCTGCCGAGCTCACGGCGTACCAAGTGCAGAGCGGCGTCGATCCCGGCTGCGGTGCCGGCGCTGGTGATGATGTTGCCGTCGTCGACGAACAGCACGTCCGGGTCGAGTTTCGCGGCCGGGAACTGGTCGTGGAACTTGTCGATGTAGCGCCAGTGCGTGGTGCAGGCCCGGCCCTCGAGCAGGCCGGCGGCACCGAGCACGAACGCGCCCGAGCAGACCGTCAGCAGGATCGCGCCGCGCGCCTCGGCCCGCCGGAGCGCGTCCAGGATCCGCTCGTCGTACGCGTGCCGCCAGGTGGTGGCCGGGATGCCGATCAGGTCGGCGTCCTCGAGCTCCTCGAGCCCGTACGGCGCGACCACCTGGGAGTGGCTGCTGGTCTCCATCGGGACGCCCGGCGTGGCCGCGCACACCTTGAAGTCGAAGGGCGGAACGCCGTCGTCGGTGCGGTCGATTCC
Source organism: Kribbella soli (assembly GCF_004331345.1). Lineage (GTDB taxonomy): Bacteria > Actinomycetota > Actinomycetes > Propionibacteriales > Kribbellaceae > Kribbella > Kribbella soli. The sequence goes on from NZ_SJJZ01000001.1 coordinate 2,378,285, forward strand.
GAAGACCTCGGCCAGGACGCCGAACTCGAACAGGGCGACGTCCTCCATCAGGACGACGGCGATTTTCTGCAGCATCTCGCCAGTATGGCAGTAATTTGTCGGACTATGTCAATAGTGCCACTAGTGGCAGGATCTAATAGATAGCATTATTACTGCCATGACCGGATACATCGTTCTCGTACTCATCGTGCTGGCCGTGATCGCGGCTCTGGAGATCAGCAACAGGCGCAACTCGACCGGGCCGGCCGCCGGTCCGCGGGGCGCCTGGATCGCCGACGATCGTGACGTGGCCCGGACCAAGCTCGACCTGCTCGCCCTCGGCGCAGCGGCTGAGCCCTTCAACCACAAGCCTGCTTCGACCACCGGGACCGTGCACAGCATCCGCACAGCCCGCCTGCACCACGGCCGTCACGCGGCCTGAGTGAGTTTTCGCCAGCTGGGGGCGGTCCCATTGGTGACCGCCCGCAGCGCCCCTTCGACCGGGCCGTAGCGGTAGCTGCTCAGCCACAGGTGGCTCAGGAGTAGCTGCAGGGTGAAGATGCCGACCGCGAAGCCCAGCGTCTCCAGCGGAGACACCTGACCCGCCAGTCCGAAGCCGACACCGGTGAAGATGAGCATGGTCGCCACTGACTGCCCCAGGTAGTTCGACAGCGCCATCCGCCCGGCCGGCGCGAGGAGTTCACGGATGTCCTCCCCGCGGTCGGAGTGCATGATCCGCAGCAGTGAAGCGACGTACGCCGCAGTCAGGAAGGGTGCTGTCATGACACTCATCAGCACCGCCCTGGTGTCGCCGTTGCCGCCGGACGCGTAGACGAGCCCGCCGGTGATGCCGATCGCGAAGCCGACCAGTTGGATGAGCCGCAGCAGCGCATCGGCCCCGTGGGTGTTCTGCAGCAGCCGCCGTCGACCGGCCACCATGCCGACCAGGAACGCGGCCAGCGTGGTCGGGCCCTGCACGGTCAGCAGCGACAGGCCGTACGTCGGGAGCGCGCGGACGTGCTCGCCGATGACGTCGCTGAACGACCCCGCCAGGTTCGCAGTCGTCTCCTGTGCGGCTGCTACTGCCGTGGTGGGGTCCATGAACTGAGTGCTGTCGACGAAGAGCGCAGCGACCGCCAGGGTGATGAAGAGGTACACGTAGATCCCGGCTGCGACCAGGAGCGCCGTACGGTCCTTCACTCGGCGCATGGCGAGCAAGACCAGGCCGATGATCGCGTAGACGCTCAGGATGTCGCCGGTGATCAGGAAGACCCCGTGCAGGGCACCGAGCGCGAACAGGCCGCCGAGCCGCCGCAACATCCGTGGTCGGAACGCTGCACCGGCTCGCTGAGCTGCCGCCATCTGCAACTGGAAGCTGTACCCGAACAGGAACGAGAACAGCAGGTAGAACTTCATGTCCACGAACGCCGACGACAGCCAGTGGACGGAGTGGTCGAGCCAGGAGTCGTACGCCGGGTTCTGCGCCAGGTGGATCGGGAAGCCGGAGGCGGCGAAGGTGATGTTCACGACCAAGATGCCCAGGAGGGCGAATCCCCGCAGCGCGTCGATGTCCTGAATACGCGTTCGATCGAGTACCTGGCTCATGCACTCCAGCACATCAGGGCAACCCCGAGTGCACAGTCACGCTGAATCCTCCTCGGGGGTGGACCTACCTCTACCCTCGACCGAGTGAGCGACTACCGCGAAGTGAACCGGGCCAACTGGGACGAGCGGGTGCCGGCGCACGTGGCGTCGCCCAGCTACCACGTGGACGACTTCCTGTCCGACCCGTCGTACCTCAGTGAGGTCGTCCGGTTCGACCGGCCGCGGCTCGGTGACGTCAGCGGGCTGCGCGGAGTACACCTGCAGTGCCACATCGGCACCGACACCGTGTCGCTGGCTCGGCTCGGGGCGCGGATGAGTGGGCTGGACTTCTCCGAGCCGGCCGTCGAGCAGGCTCGGTCACTGGCCACGCGGCTCGGGTTGTCGGTCGACTTCCACGTGGCTGATGCGTACGACGCGGTGCGGGTGCTGGGCGCGTCGGCGTATGACTTCGTCTACACCGGGATCGGGGCGCTGTGCTGGCTGCCGGACATCGACAGGTGGGCGCAGGTCGTCGCCGGGTTACTGAAGCCGGGCGGGCGGCTGTTCATCCGCGAGGGCCATCCGATGCTGTGGGCGCTGGACGCCGGACCGGAGGTCCCCGAGGTGCGATTCCCGTACTTCGAGACGGCCGAGCCGATCGTGTGGGAAGAGGGCGGGACCTACGTGCAGACCGAGGTCGAGTTCGCCACCACTGTCACGCACGAGTGGAACCACGGCCTCGGCGAGACCATCACCGCTGTCCAGAAGGCCGGTCTGGTGTTCGACTCGCTAACCGACCACGACAGTGCACCGTGGAACGCCCTCCCCGGTCTGATGACCGAGGACGCAGACGGTGAGTGGCGACTGACGGAGAATCCGCACCACCTGGCCGCCACCTACACCCTGCAGGCGCACAAACCCACTCAGTGAGCCCGGCGCTGCTGCACCTTCTGGACTGCCTGCTTGATTTTCTGCTGGTTTTCCGGCTTGCTCAGTTCGCGCTGCGCGACCTGAACCAACTTGGCCACCACAGCACCCTTGAGCATCGTCTTCACAAACCCCATCAGGGCCTCCCAATTCCGTTGCCCCCGAAACTACCGCCCCCCACAACCCTCCTCCATAGGTGATTCACCGGAACTGTCCCTGGCGTCAGGCACACTAGGAGGGTGCCTGAGTTGCCGGAGGTTGAGTCGCTGGCCGTGTTCTTGCGGGAGCGGGCCGTTGGGCATGCCTTCGTGCGGGCCGACATCACGGCGATCAGTGCGCTGAAAACCTACGACCCGCCGATCTCGGCGATGGTCGGGCTGCTGATCGACGACGTGCAGCGGCACGGGAAGTTTCTGGACTTCTCCGCTCAGGGCGTGCACCTGGTGATCCACCTGGCGCGGGCGGGCTGGCTGCGCTGGAAGGACGAGCAGTCGACCGGCCTGGTGCGCCCGGGCAAGGGCCCGATCGCGCTCCGGACCGTCCTGGACGACGGCTCCGGGTTCGACCTGACCGAGGCCGGGACCCAGAAGAAACTCGCGGTGTACGTCGTGCGCGACATCGCCGACGTCCCGGGGATCGCGCGGCTCGGGCCGGACCCGTTCACGCTGTCGCTCGAGGACTTCGGCGAGATCCTGAAACGTCAGGGCCGGGTCCAGCTCAAGGGCGTCCTGCGGAGCCAGTCCGTGATCGCCGGCATCGGCAACGCGTACTCCGACGAGATCCTGCACGTCGCGAAGATGAGCCCCTTCAAACCGGCGTCGAACCTGTCCGACGACGAGCTCGAGACGCTGTACGACGCGATGCGCGAAACCCTCAAGGACGCGGTCGACCGCTCCGCCGGCCTCGCCGTACAGGACCTGAAGTCGGAGAAGAAGTCGGGTCTGCGCGTGCACGGCCGCAAGGGCCAGAAGTGCCCGGTGTGCGGTGACATCGTCCGCGAGGTGAGCTTCGCCGACTCCTCCCTGCAGTACTGCGCGACCTGCCAGACCGGCGGCAAACCGCTGGCCGACCGAAGGTTGTCGAAGCTGCTCAAGTAGGTTCCCGCCCATGCGCAAGATCTACGTGGCAGCACACGTCTACATGATTCTCGGGCTGATCAGCGGCCTGTTCTACCGCGAGTTCACCAAGCTGAACGACTTCACCGGCGACTCGCAACTCAGCGTCGTCCACACGCACATCCTTGCGTTGGGCATGCTGTTCTTCCTGATCGTGCTCGCCCTCGAGAAGCTCTTCACCCTGACCGCGGGCACGCTGTTCACCGCGTTCTTCTGGGTCTACAACGCGGGCCTGGCGCTCACCATCGGGATGATGATTCTGCGCGGCGCGATGACGGTGCTCGGCCACCAGCCCGGCGCCGCCCTCGACGGCATCTCCGGCCTCGGCCACATCACCATCACCCTCGGCCTGATCTTCTTCTTCATCAACCTCGGCAGATGCCTGCCCGCCAACGAGAAGGCGGCCGGCTCAGAGATGCACGACGTACGGCGCTGACGCCGACCGGCGGCCCGCCTCGAGCTGCACCCGCAGCTCGTGCGCACCCGTCGGCCCCGCGATCCGGGTCGCCCATCCGACCGATCGGCCCGGATCGAGGCCGTCGAAGGCCCAGGCCTGCTTGCTCGCAGACCATCCCGGCGGCAGTGGCAGCTCGACCTCGCCGCGCGCAGGGGTCCGGCCGAAGTTCGTCACGACCACGGTGATCTCGTCGCGGCCGGGGTGGAGCGAGGCCAGCACCGTGCCGACCGGTGCGACGAGCACTCGCCGTACGCCGGTCGGCACGGTCAGCGGAACGACGCGGAGTTCCGGTATCGGGAACGGGCCGATCGTGGTCCGGGTCAGCTCGTGACCGGTCACGCCGTACCTGCGACCGGCCAACCGGATCTGGTACTGGCTGTCGGGATCGACCAGGCCGATGAAACGCACGGCGACATCGGCGGCGCGGCGGGCGACGAGGTGGGCCGGCGTACCGGTCGGAGTCAGGTCCCAGACACCGTCCGCGTTCGCGGTCACGGTGTCCGGCGGGACGATCCGCAGCTTGCCCTGTAGCGCGACGCGGACCACCGGTGGCTCACCGGCCTCCGGCAGCCGGACGACCAGATCGTCACCGTCACGGCGCCAGGTGAGGGCCTTGCCCGTGTGGTCCTCGACGACGTGCCGTGGCGTGGTGGCGAGGCCTGGCAGACGGACCTCGTGGTCCGGTGGCCGACGGGCGATGCGGAGCAGGAGGAGCTCACGACTCCGCAGGATCGCCTCGCCCCAGGGTTGCGGCTCGAACTCCCCCGGGATCCCCTGAATCAGTGCCACCGCAGCCTCCTTCGAGCCACGGTCCGAAATCCGCCGTCCGCTGTCAACGTGTTATCCGGACTCCGGGCAACCGCCTGCCCCCGGGTCTGACATGCTTGGGGGCATGTTCCGGAACCAGGAGATTCCTTCGGTCGTGGTGGCTGAGCTCGACGACGACCTGCTGACGGAGGCGTTCGTGCTCGACGTGCGGGAGCCGGACGAGTGGGACCGTGGGCACATCGAGGGCGCCACGCACATCCCCCTCGGCGAGCTGCAGGAGCGGGTCGGCGAGGTGCCGATGGACCAGAAGGTGCTCTGCGTGTGCGCGGTCGGCGGCCGGTCCGGCATGGCCACCCAGTTCCTGAACCAGCTCGGCCGCGAGGCGATCAACCTCGACGGCGGCATGCACGCCTGGCAGACCTCAGGCCGCCCGGTCAGCACGAACTGACACAGGTGCCGGCCTGGAGGTCAGCTCCGCCGTCCGGCCCAGTGGGGTACGCCACCGTCGGGCAGCGTCGCCTCGACGAGCCAGCCCGCGGCGGCCGGTCCCGCGACCAGCTGACCACCCAGGTCCTGCACGCGCTCGCGTAACCCAGCGAGACCGCGTCCGGTACCGGTCAGCAGCGGTCGTGCTTGCACCGCTGCACCGTTCTCCACACGCACGCTCAGGTCCCGGCCGGACCCGGTCACCACGACCCGGACCGCAGCACCGGGTGCGTACCGGAGCGCGTTCGTGAGGCTCTCCTGCACCACGCGGAACGCCGCGTGCGCCACCGGCGCCGACACCCCGTCGCGCGACCCTTCGAACCGGCACGACACGTCCAGCCCGTTCCGCGCCGCCCGGGTCACCACCTCCTCGATCAGCGACAGATCCGGGCCACCGACCTCGATCCCACCCAGCAGCTCGACGAGACGCCGCAGGTCGTCGTGCCCCTGCCGTGCCGACTCGGCCAGCCCCGCGAACACCTGCGACGTCCCGACCGGATCCCGATCGACCAGCCGCTGTCCGGCCGCCGCCTGGATCACCATCACGCTGATCGCATGCCCGACGATGTCGTGCAGTTCCGACGCGATCCGGGCCCGTTCGTGCCGTACGGCGAGCTCCGCGAACAGCTCGCGCTCCTCCTCGAGCTCGCGACCGCGCCGCGTCAGCTCCTCGGCCGACTCCCGGTGCAACCGCAGTACCGTGCCCGCGAGGAAGCTCGGCACGCTGAACATGATCAATGGCACCTCGCTGGTGTCGCCGAGGATCACCCACAGCACAACGAGGTACGCCGCCAACGTCCCCGCGGCGACCCAGGCCGACCACCCGGACCATCCCAACGCGGCGACCAGCGTCACCAGTGCGAGGATCGCGAACGCCGTGTCCGGAAACCACCCGTAGTCGGCCAGCACGGCCGGCACCAACCACAGCGCGGCACCGACGACGGCGACCACCCGCGGATGACTCCGCCACCACAACAGCGTCAGCCCGCCCGCCAGCAGCGCAGCCGTGAAGACGTTCCCGACCACCGTCGTCGGCCAGCCGTGGATCGCCGTCGGCAGGGCAATCACCGCGGCGACCATCACCACGATCCCCACTTGTTCGAGTCTGCGTACGGCGTTCATTGCGCTCAACCGACCACCGGAAGCTGAGCGACGGCACCCGCCCGGCCTTTGGTGACCTTCACGTCGACCGAACCACCCAGCAACTTCGCCCGTTCCCTGGCCCGGGCCACGGCTGCCTTCAGATCGGCAGCCTCGCCGACCTGCCCGTTCACGCGGATCTCGAGCGCGTCGGCCTCGAACCGGACCGTCACCACGATCGGCGCATCGGCCTGATCGGCCAGCGCCGTCACCAGATGCTCGACGATCCGGTACGCCGAAAGCTCCACCGTCGCAGGCAATGCCCGTGGGTCACCCGTCACGACCAGCTGCGAATGCGCCGTACGGAGCCGCGCGAGCAACGCGTCGAGATGGGCGACCGTCGGCGTCGGCGCGAACGCGACGTCGTCACCGCGCAGCAGCCCGACGATCTCCCGCATGTCGTCCAACGTCTGCCGGCTGCCCGACTCGATCGACTCCAGCACCGCCCGCGCCTCGGCGGGCGGCAGGCCGTCCGCGGACTCGGCGGCCGTGGTCAGGTCGGCGAGCCGCTCCTGCAGCAATCCGTCGAGCTGCCGCGAGAGTCGGGCCCGGTCGCCGGCAACGTCGAACGCTGCCCGCTCGTCCCGCAACTGCCGCAACTCCGCTTCCCGATTCGCCAGCTCCAGGTTCAGCGCCGTACGCCGACGAGCGGCCAGGCCGACCCCGAACACGATGCAGACGATCGGCAGCGCCAGGGCGATCGCGCCCGGGCCGGTGGTCGCGTCGATCACCAGCACGAGCACGGTCAGTACGACGCTGAGCCCGCAGACGATCCAGGCCGTTGCGCGCTTGCTCGCCATCCCCCCGAGGAACGCGAGCACGAACGCGAGCGGGAGACCCGCGCCGCAGCGCGTCACCCAGCCGAACAGGAAGACGTGCAGCGCCATCGCCAGCACGGACACCGTGGCGACGGCGACGATGCCTCGCCGCCACCACAGCACCGGAATCGTCGCTGCCGCGAAGACCGGGATCATCCAGAGCGAGTGCGAGCTCTGTGTGTGCGCCATCGATCCCTCCGCGATGGCGGCGCGCACCTGGGCGTCGGACATCTGGACGTTCTCCAGCATCAGCAGGACGCCGAGCACGGTGAGGCCGCCCGCGATCCCCCAGTCGCGAAGCTTGATACCCCTGAAGACCTCACTCATGACTCGGCTCCCCACCCCAGCAGCCCCGCTCAGGCGACCGTACGCGCCGGCGCCGATCCGGCGGTCTGCTGCTTCGTGACTCGATTCTGCACGAGCAGACCGGCCCCGTAGAAGAGCGCGATACCGGGCAGTGCGATGGGCAGCGCGCCCGCGACCGAGTCGATCGACGAGTCCCGGAACAGCGCCAGGAGCTGGACGATCACGATGCCCGCGAGGCCGATCGCGTGGTTGCGCCAGGCGCCGGCGAACCGGGCGACGGCGTACGCCAGTGCGAAGCTCAGCGGGAGGACGATGCCGCAGCGCGTCAGCCAGCCGAACGCGATCACGTGAGCCAGCGTGGTGATGGCCGTGATGGCGACGACTGCGAGCACGTTGCGCCGGCGCCACAGGATCGGCAAGGTGACCAGCAGGAACGCCGGCACCATCGCCCAGGTCGTCGTCGACACCGGGTGCGGCAGGCTGGTGTCCGCGGACCCGACGTTCTCGTACATCAACACCACACCCCCGGCCGTCATCAGGCCGGCCAGTACGTAGTCGAGGGGCCGGATGCCCTTGAAGATCTCGCTCATCGATCTGTCCTTTCGCTTCGGGTCCGTCTGAACCCCCATGTCGCGAAGGTAGATTCCGGCCGCTGTCGCCCACGTCTGGCGCAAGGACGATCCCCAGGACGGGTCGTCATCCGCGCGGATGACCCGGATCGTCCGCACGGATGACCGACGGACAGGCACAATCACCCTGTGGCCGAGAAGATCCGCGTCCTGGTGGCCGACGACCAGAGGCTCGTGCGTACCGGGTTCCGGGTGATCCTGGAGGCCGAGGGCGACATCGAGGTGGTCGCCGAGGCCGATACCGGCACGGAGGCGATCCGGCAGGCCCAGCTGACCGCGCCGGACGTGATCCTGATGGACATCCGGATGCCCGAGCTCGACGGGCTGTCCGCGACCGAGCAGATCCGCCGGCAGCCGGACCCGCCGACGATCATCGTGCTCACCACCTTCGACCAGAACGAGTACGTCTACCGCGCACTGCGGGCCGGTGCCGCCGGTTTTCTGCTCAAGGACAGCCCGTCGACCCGGCTGATCGCGGCCGTCCGCGCCGCGGCGACCGGTGACTCGCTGATCGAGCCGGCCATCACCCGGCGGCTGGTCGAGCGCTTTGCCGAGCCCGTCGTACCCCAGGGGTTGCCGGCCGAGCTCCAGGCGCTGACCGAGCGTGAGCTCGAGGTACTGCGGTTGATCGCGCGCGGACTGTCCAACGCGGAGATCGCGGCCGAACTCATGGTCGCCGACACGACCGTGAAGACGCACGTCGCCCGACTGCTGACCAAGCTCGGGGTCCGGGACCGGGTGCAAGCGGTCGTGGTCGCCTACGAGACTGGATTCGCCAACCGGCGCTGAACAACAGGTGAAAGACCTTCCGATTAGGGTCGGCGAGACGTTAGTTTGTCACAGCTGTCCGTCCGTTGGGGAGGCTCCTGTGTCGCTCGTTCGTGCTTTGACTACAGCTGTAGGCGTTGGCGGCCTGCTGGCCGGCGTACTCGTCGATCCGGCCCTCGCCCAGACCGACGGGATCACCGACGCCGCGATCGCCGAGACCGGCGTACTGACGTCACGCGACGACAGCCCGGTGGCGCCCGGCGTGAACTACACGTCGTTCGAGCGCCTGGACGCGAAGGGCTGGCAGCGCGGCGACATCCTCGACACCGACCTGGACAAGCACGGCGTGACCGTCGACCTGGTCAACAACGGCGGGAAGGTGTCAGGCGGTCAGCCGCTGAGCCAGCAACTCGCCCGCAAGGGTGCGATCGCCGGCGTGAACGGTGACTTCTTCGACATCAACGACACCACCGCGCCGCTCGGCGTCGGAGTCGAGCAGAGCGGCAAGCTGCTCAACGCGCCCGCCGCCGGCCACAACGACACCGCGGTGATCGGCAAGGACGGACTCGGCAAGATCGCCCAGCTGTTCCTGCAAGGTACGGCGACCGACGACGACGCCACCAAGCTCGAGCTGACCAACCTCAACTCGCCGACCGTCAACGCCGGCGGAATCGGCCTCTACACCCCGGAGTGGGGCGATGCGGCCCGGACCCGGACCGTGGACGGCCTGCCGACCGTGCGCGAAGTGATCCTTCGCGACGGTGTGGTCGTCTCCTCGGCCACCACTCCGGCCACCACCCCGTTGGCAGCAGGAGAGCAGGCGTTGATCGGCCGCGAGGCCGGCGCCGACGCGCTCGCCGCGTTCGAGGTCGGCGACAAGGTCGGCGTCGAGTACGGCCTGCGCCCGGACGCGGGTGAAGTGGCCGCCGCCGTCAGCGGCAACTACCAGCTCGCGAAGGACGGGAAGGTCCCGGACACCGTGCCGGACGCCGACCTCGCGCCGCGCACCGCGATCGGGTTCGACGCCGACGGCAGCCGGATGATCCTGCTCACCGTCGACGGCCGGGCCACCGGTTCGCGGGGTCTGTCGCTGAAGGAAATGGGCCAGCTGATGATCAGCCTCGGGGCTGACGACGCGCTCAACCTGGACGGCGGCGGCTCCTCGACGATGCTCGCCCGGACCCCGGGCAAGGTCGCGCCGGAGGTCGTGAACGACCCGTCCGACGGCGGCGAGCGGCTGATCCCGAACGGACTCGGCCTGGTCCCGGTCAAGGGCTCCGGCCAGCTCAAGGGCTTCCGCGTCGAGGCCGTCGGCACGTCCGAGGAGAGCCCCGACACCGACCTCTCCCGCAGCTCCCGCGTCCTCACCGGACTCAGCCGGGTCCTCAGCGCCACCGGCCACGACGAGACCTACGCGCCCGCGACCGGTACGCCGTTCTGGTACGCCGGCAGCAACGTCCGCGTCGACCAGCAAGGTGTGGTCACCGGCCGCCGCGCGGGCGACGCGATCGTCACCGCGACCCGTGGTGCGGCGAACGGAAGGTTCCCGATGACAGTCCTCGGTACGCCGACCCGCCTGGCGCCCTCGACCCGGCAGGTATCGCTCGCCGACTCCGCCGCCAAGGGCTTCTTCGAGGTCGACGGGTACGACGCCGACGGGTTCTCCACCTGGATCGAGCCGCGCGACGTCAAGCTCAGCTACGACCCGGCGCTGGTGAAGATCGTTGCGAAGGGCAATGGTTTCGAGGTCAACGCGGTGAGCAGCGAAGCCGTCTCGGCCGTGGTGACCGCGACCGTCGGCACGCTCAGCACGCAGCTCAGCATCACGGCCGGCCTGACCAGCACCGTGGTCGACGAGCTCGACGACGTCACCAAGTGGGCAGCGAACGCCGTACCGGCCGGTGCCGCGACGGCGACGCGGTCTGCTGCGGAAGGGCATGACGGCGGGCAGGCGATCGCGCTCGACTACTCGCTGACCGGCAGCACTGCCACGCGAGCGGCGTACCTCTCGCAGACGCCGCAACAGACGTTGCCGGGGCAGCCGCAGAAGCTCGGCGCCTGGGTGTACGGCGACGGCAAGGGAGCGTGGCTGCGCGCCAACGCGTACGACGCGGCAGGTGGTACGGCGCAGACGCTCAACCTGGCCCCGACGGTCGACTGGACCGGGTGGAAGTACGTCGAGGCGGACATCCCGCCCGGTCTGACGATGCCGCTGCGCTTCTGGCGGATCTACGTCGTTGAGACCTCGCCGACCCGGCAGTACGCGGGCCGGATCGTCGTCGACGACCTGACCGTCCGCAGCGCGCCGCCGGTGACGATGGACCCGCCGGCGAAGGTCATCGATCCGATGGTCGTGACCGACGGGACCGTGACCACGAGCGGCCGCTGGCGGTTCGCGGTGATGTCGGACGCGCAGTTCACCTCCGACGACCCGAACTCGGACTACGTGAAGCAGGCCCGCCGGACGATCCGCGAGGCGCTCGCGCAGAAGCCCGAGTTCCTGGTGATCAACGGCGACTTCGTGGACCGCGCGTTCGGTCCGGACATCGCGCTGGCCAAGCAGATCATCGACGAGGAGGTGGCCGGCAAGGTGCCGGTGCACTACGTGCCGGGCAACCACGAGACCTACGGGCCGGGCGACCTGTCCGAGTGGAAGAAGGTCTTCGGTAACGCGACCAGCACGTTCGACCACTTGGGTACTCGGTTCGTACTGCGGGACTCGTCGCTCGGATCGCTGCGCGCCGGAGGGTTCGACCAGATCCTCGATCTGCGCAAGCAGCTCGCCGACGCCGCGACGAACAAGTCGATCAAGAACGTCGTGGTGATGGCGCACCACCCGATCGACGACCCGTCGCCGACGCAGAACTCGCAGCTCGGGGACCGCAAGGAAGCCGCGATGATCGTGAAGTGGCTGGCCGACTTCCGCGCCTCGACCGGCAAGGGCGCGGCCTACATGGCGGCGCACGCGGGCACCTTCGCCGCGACCCGTACCGACGGCGTACTGCTCCCGCTGACCGGCAACTCCGGCAAGAGCCCCGCGGCCGCACCGGACGCCGGCGGCTTCACCGGGTGGGCGCTGGTCGGGATCGCGGCCCGCCCGTCGACGCAGCCGTGGTTCCAGGTGGAGCTCCGCCCGCACGTCGACTCCCTCGAGCTGACCGCGCCGGCTTCCCTGCGCCGCGGCCAGACCGGCACGGCGGCCGCAACCGTCGTACAGGAGAACCGGCGGATCCCCGTGGCGTTCCCGGTGTCGGCTGACTGGTGGGGTTCGTCCACGCTGCACATCGGCCCAGCAAAGACCGCCCCGTTCTGGGCAGTCGCCTCCTACGACCCGTCCACCGGCGTAGTGACTGCACTACGCCCTGGCACGGCCCAGCTGGGAGTAACGGTGAACGGGGTCTCCAAGAGCGCGACGCTGCAGGTCGGTTGGTAGCGTCGGCGGGGTGACTGACGTGGTGGTGCCGCAGCGGCTGCGGAGCGGGGACCGGGTTGCTGTGGTGGCGCCGTCGGGGCGCGTGGATGCTTCGCGGCTCGACGCCGGCGTGGTCCACCTCAGGTCCTGGGGACTTGAGGTGGACGTGATGCCGTCGGTGCTGGCCGGGCACGAGCGGTTCCAGTACCTGGCCGCCGACGACAAGGCACGGGCCGAGGACCTGCGGAACGCCTGGCTGGACCCGCGGTACGCCGCGGTGTTCTGCGCACGTGGCGGGTACGGCGTGCAGCGGATGCTCGAGTACGTCGACGTCGACGAGTTGGTCGCCGTACCGAAGTGGTTCGTCGGGTTCAGTGACATCACTGCGCTGCACGAGCCGCTGAATGCACGTGGTCTCGTCACTCTCCACGGGCCGATGGCTGCTGCTGTGGAGCAGCTGGACACAGATGCGGGGCGTGAGCGGCTGCGGGCACTCCTGTTCGAGCCGGAGACCGTCACGGACCTGCTGGCACCGGCCGGGGCACGCACCGTGGTGGACGGCGTCGCCGAGGGTCCGCTGCGTGGCGGCAACCTGGCGTTGCTGGCGGCAAGCATCGGTACGTCGACGTACGCGCCACCGGTGGGTGTCGTCGTACTCGAAGAGGTCAACGAGGAGGCGTACCAGGCGGACCGGCTGCTCACTCAGCTGCTGCGCGCCGGGTGGTTCGAGCAGGTGACCGGTCTCGTCATCGGTGACTTCAGCAAGGGCGGCGAGGGGCTCGACGACACCATCCGCGAGCGGCTCGAGCCACTCGGCGTACCGACGGTGGAGGGTGCGGCGATCGGACATGAGGCGCTGAACCTCGCCGTACCGCTGGGACTGCCGGTACGGCTTGACGCGACCGCCGCAACGCTCACGCCAGGTGGTCTCGCAGGAAGCTGAACGCCTGCGGGTAGGCGTCCAGGCGGTTCGTGAGCTTGGCCAGACCGTGGCCCTCGTCCGGGTACACCAGCAGCTGGCACGGTACGCCGCGCTTCGTCAGAGCGTCCGTGATCTGCTCTGCCTCCGACAACGGGACCCGTGGGTCGTTGGCGCCGTGGATGACGAACAGCGGCGCCCGGATGTCGTCGACGCGGCTGAGCGGACTCGCCGACTCCAGGAACTCCCGGTCCGTCGCCAGGTACCCGTACTCGCGCTCCCGCATCGACCGCCGGTAGTCCGAGGTGTTCTCCAGGAACGTCACCAGCGAAGCGATTCCGACGATGTCCACGCCGGCCGCCCACAGGTCCGGCTGGAACGCGACACCGGCCAGCACCATGTACCCGCCGTACGAACCGCCCCAGAGAACGGCGCGCTGCGGGTCGCCGTCGATCGTCGGCAGCCACGCGTTGATCGCGGCCAGGTCCTTCACCGAGTCCAGCCGCAACTGGCGGTCGTCCAGCGAGTACCAGCGCTTGCCGTAGCCGGCCGAACCGCGGACGTTCGGTACGACGACTGTGTGGCCCTCACCGGCCAGCGCCGAGATGATCGGGCTCCAGATCCGCATCGCGGCGCCTTCTGGACCGCCGTGCACGTGGACCACTGTGGACCCCAGGCTCGGACCGGTCGGCCGGAACACGAACACCGGCACCTGTTCCCCGTCGAACGACGGAACGCGCAGGCTCTCCGGGTGCTGCAGCTCGGCCGGAACCTCCACCGAGCGGATCGCCGTCAGTTCACCGCCCGGCACGAACCGGTACACGGTCGGCGGGACGACCGGGGAGTTGTAGGTGATCGCCGCGAACGAGCCGTCCGGCGACCAGATCGGATCCGGGGTGGCGTACAACAGGCCCGCGCAACCACCGGCGGGCAGGTCGAGCGCAGTGATCGCCGACCCGTCCTCCAACCGGTGCAACGCGAGAGTGACCTCCCCGTCCTCCAGTACGCCGACCAACAGGTGCTCGCCGTCCGGTGAGGGCCACCCGGCGAGGTCGCGGGCGTCGTCCACCAGTAGATCGCTCCACGCGGCTTCGCTCACGTCGTACCGGCGGATCGCCATCCGGTCGCGGTCGGCGTTGCTGGACACCAGGAACGCGGACGAGTCGGGCAGCCAGGCGACCGGACCCTGATCGTTGTGCGCGTCCTCCGCGGTGAGCTCGGTGACGGACCGGCTCGACGTGTCGAGCAGGAGCAGCTGCATCGAGTTCGCCGGGCTGCTCGCCTTCGAGAGCACGACCCACTTGTCGTCCGGCGACGGGTCGACGCCCATGACCCAGCCGCCGCCGTCGTACAGGACGGTCTCGCGGCCGGTCGCCAGGTCGTGGGTGACCAGGTCGAAGTCGACGCCGTTGCGGCGGTTCGTCGTGTAGAGAACACTGCCGGCGCGAGCCGCGACCAGGTGGTGGATGTACGCGGCGTCGTGGACCAGTGGGGTCAGTGTGGGCAGACCGGGTTCGTCGAGGTCGAGCAGCGAGAGCTGACCGCGCTCGTCGCCGCCGGTGTCGTGCTCGACGACCACGCGGCTGCTCCCCGGAACGAACCGGGCGCCGCGGCAGGTGTCGTCGAGGTCGGTGAGTGCACGCCAGGTCCCGTCCGGGTCGACCTCGTTGACCTGACGGGTGCCGGTGCCGTCGTACAGGACCAGCATGCGGCCCTCGTCGTCGACGTCCAGGGCCATGGTGGTGGGCAGAGAGAAGAGCGTCGTCAGCAGCACGCCTTCATCCTCACATGACGAGGGGGTGTCCGACGGTGCTCCGCCGGACACCCCCGCCCGTCAGCGGTCGCCGTGCCAGGAGTGCCAGAGCGCGGCGTACGCGCCTTGGGCGTCGACCAGTTCGTCGTGGCCGCCCAGCTCGACGATCTTGCCGTCCTCGACGACGGCGATCACGTCGGCGTCGTGCGCGGTGTGCAGCCGGTGCGCGATCGCCACCACGGTCCGGCCCTCCAGCACGGTCGCCAGCGACCGCTCCAGGTGCCGCGCCGCGCGCGGGTCCATCAACGAGGTCGCCTCGTCCAGGACCAGGGTGTGCGGGTCAGCAAGGACCAGACGCGCCAGCGCGACCTGCTGCGCTTGCGCCGGCGCCAGCGAGACCCCACCGGAGCCCACCTCGGTGTCCAGCCCGTCGTCGAACCCGGCCACCCAGCCGTCGGCGTCCACCGACCGCAGTGCCGCCCACAGGTCCGCGTCGGACGCATCCTGCTTGGCCAGCCGCAGGTTGTCCCGCACGCTGCCCACGAACACGTGGTGCTCTTGGTTGACCAGGGCAACGTGACTGCGCACCTGCTCAGCAGACATCCGGTCCAGCGCCGCACCACCCAAGGTGATGTCACCGACGCGTGGCGAGTAGATGCCGGCCAGCAACCGGCCCAGAGTCGACTTACCCGCACCAGACGGCCCGACGAGCGCCACGCGGGCACCTGGCTCGACCGTCAACGTGACCCCGTGCAGTACGTCGCGGCCCTCCAGGTACCCGAACCGCACGTCGTCGGCCAGCACCGTCCGCCCGTCCGGCTCGTCCTCGCTCGTCGTCGCGGCGGTCTCCACCTCACGGACGCCGACCAGCCGCGCCAACGACACCTGTGCCACCTGCAACTCGTCGTACCAGCGGATCATCATGTTGACCGGCTCGACGAGCATCTGGATGTACAGCGCACCTGTGGTCAGCGCACCGACGGTCAGCCAGCCCTGGATCGCGAAACCGCCACCGATGACCAGTACGGCGGCCAACGCGACCGTGTGGGTCATGTTGATCACCGGGAACAGGATCATCCGCAGGTACAGCGTGTACCGCTCCCAGGCGACCCACTGACCGATCCGGGTGTCGCCCAAGGCGATCCGGCGGCCACCGAGCCGGTGCGACTCGACAGTCCGGCCGGCGTCGACCGTCTCGGCCAGTGCCGACGCGACCGCGGCGTACCCCGCCGCCTCCGACCGGTACCCGGCTGGTGCGCGCCGGAAGTACCACCGGCCGCCGATGATCAGGATCGGCGCCGAGATCACCACTGCCACGGCCAGCGCCGGTGCGGTCACGATCAGCGCGCCGATCAGCAGCGACGCCCAGATGATCGCGATCGTCAGCTGCGGTACGGCATCGCGCATCGCGTGCGACAGCCGGTCGATGTCCGTGGTGATCCGGGACAGCAGGTCACCCGTCCCGGCACGCTCCAGCACGCCCGGCGGCAGCCCGACCGCACGGACCAGGAAGTCCTCACGCAGATCCGCGAGCATCTCCTCGCCGAGCACTGCACCGCGCAGGCGGGTCAGCCGCACGAACACCGTCTGCACCGCGAGGGCGATGACGAAGCCGATCACGACGTACGGCAGGTCCACGTCGGTGCGGCCCTCGGACAGCTTCTGCACGACGTTGCCGAGCAGCCACGGACCGATCATGCCGCTCAGCGCTGCCACCGTGTTGACCAGCGTCAGCCAGAGGAACTGGCGCCGGTGCCGGCGGAACAGCTCCTTGATGTAGGCACGGACGGTCGCGCCACTTGCCACCGGGAGCCGCACTACCTCCTGCGGCGCTGCCGGGTCGTACTCCGGGCGCTTCACGCGAACTCCTCGAACTTAGGTTCTTCTTCACGGGTCACCACGGCGCGGTACCGCGCGTTGGTGTGCAGCAGTTCGTGGTGCGTGCCGACCGCTTCGACGCGGCCCTCCGGCACGAACACGACCCGCTCCGCCCGGTCCAGCATCAGCGGACTGGACGTGAACACCACCGTGGTCCGGCCGGCGCGCAGCAACTGCAGACCGTCCGCGATGCGCGCCTCGGTGTGCGCGTCGACCGCACTGGTCGGCTCGTCGAGCACCAGCACCTGCGGGTCGACGTACAGCGAACGCGCCAACGCCACCCGCTGCCGCTGGCCACCGGACAGGGACCTGCCGCGCTCGGTCAGCACCGCGTTCATCGCGTCGGACTCACCAGCAGGCAGCGTCTGCCGCAGTACGTCGAGAATGTCCTCGCACTGCGCCGCATCCAGCGCCGTCTCGGGTGAGACCGCGCCACTGCCCGGTACGTCGAACAGCTCGCGCACCGTCCCCGACAACAGCACCGGGTCCTTGTCCTGCACGAGCACGACGGTGCGCGCGGACTCCAGCGGGATGTCGTCCAGCGGTACACCGTCGAGCAGGACGGACGCCTCGTCGCTAGCTGACGGGCTGTGGCCACCCAGCCGGTCGGCGAGCAGACCGCCTTCGTCCGGGTTGCCGCAGACGACCGCGGTGAAGCTTCCGGCCGGGACGTGCAGCCCGGTCACCGGGTCGAGCACGTCGCCCTCCGGCAACTGGGCCGCAGCGGTCCCCTTGGTCTCGTCGGTCCGCTGCAACGACAGCACACGCGCGGCCCGGCGCGCCGACACCTTCGAGAAGATGAACGCGCTCGCCGTCTCCTCGAACGTGTGCAGCGGCACCAGCATGAACGTGATGAAGCCGTACGTCGTGACCAGCTCGCCGACCGAGATGTGGCCGGACGTCACCAGCCGGACACCCATCCAGACGACGAGCACCAGGAACAGCCCGAACAGCAGCACCTGCAGGGCCGCGATCAGCGACCACATGCGCGCACTGCGGACCGCACTGCTCCGGTACTCCTGTGAGGCGTCGCGGTACCGCTCGAGGAACAGTTGCTCACCGCCGATACCGCGCAGCACGCGCAGACCGGCGACGGTGTCGGCGGCCAGCTCGGTCGCCCGGCCGCCCTTGGCCCGCTGCTCGTCCGCGCGGCGCTCCGCGGGACCCATCAGCGGGACGATCGAGAACGCGAGCACCGGTACGGCGACCGCGACCACCAGACCGAGCTGCGGTTCGTAGAACAGCAGGCCGATCACGACCGCGAAGCAGGTCAGCAGCGCGGCCACGAACCGGCCGAGGACCTCGACGAACCAGCCGATCTTCTCGACGTCGCCGCTGCTCACGGCGACCACCTCGCCGGCGGCGATCCGGCGGGTCAGCAGCGAGCCCAGCTCCGCGGCCTTGCGGAACAGCAGCTGCTGCAGGCGTGCCGCCGTACTGATCCAGTTGGTCACCACGGCTTTGTGGAAGTAGGAGTCGGCGCCGGCCTTGGCCGCGCCGAACGCCAGCAGGAGGGCACCGGCCAGCATCAGCTTGGGCCAGGACAGGTCGATCGCCGCCTGAACGGCGAGACCGACGGCGACCGGAGCGGCGGCGATGCCGCCGAAGTACACGAGTCCCCAGAACACTGCGAGGGCCTGCCCACGCAGTTGCTGGTGCTCCAGCCAGAGGATGAGTCGGAGGCCGGATCGGGTGTCCGGCACACCCGGATCGGCGAACGGGACAAGGCGCAAAGACATGACGTCTCACAAGGAGGCATAGAAGGGTTGAAAGAAGGCACCTGACCAGGCGAATGGATCAAGCCTAGGCGGCCCCGCCGACAGTCCGTCAAACCGTTTTCCCGGACACCCGGGAACCGTTTCCAGACCGGGTAGTAAAGTCTTCAACGGACGGAGGGAGCCGGGTGGAGGAGCTGACGCGGGGGCGGCGGCTGCTGGTGCTGGCGATCTGTTGCTCCAGCCTGTTCATCGTCGGTCTGGACTCGACGATCGTGAACCTGGCGCTGCCGGCGATCCGGTCCGAGTTCGGGGCCTCGGTCGCGAAGCTGCAGTGGACGATCGACGCCTACACGCTGGTGCTGGCCAGTCTGCTGATGGTCTCCGGGTCGACCGCGGACCGCGTCGGGAGGCGGCGGACGTTCCAGGTCGGGCTGGTGCTCTTCGGCATCGGGTCGTTGCTGTGCGGAGTCGCGTCGACCGTCGACCTGCTGATCGCGTTCCGGGTGCTGCAGGCCGTCGGCGGGTCGATGCTGAACCCGGTGGCGATGTCGATCATCGCCAACACGTTCACGAACCCGCGCGAGCGGGCGCAGGCGATCGGTGTCTGGGGCGGCGTGGTCGGGCTGAGCATGGCGGTCGGTCCGGTCGTCGGCGGGTCGCTCGTCGACGCTGCCGGGTGGCGGTTCATCTTCTGGATCAACGTGCCGGTTGCGGCCGCCGCCGTACTGATGACTGCCTTGTTCGTGCCCGAGTCGCGCGCCGCCGTGCCGCGGCGGATGGATCCGGTCGGGCAGGTGCTCGTCGTACTGCTGCTGGGCGGTCTGACGTACGGGATCATCGAGGGCCGGTCCGCCGGGTGGGGGTCTCCGCTGATCATCGGGTGCTTCGTCGTGTGCGTGGTGGCACTGGTGACCCTCGTGTACTACGAACGTCGTCGAGAGCAGCCGCTGCTGGAGCCACGGTTCTTCCGGAGTGCACCGTTCTCCGGTGCCACGCTGATCGCGGTGTGCGGGTTCTCGGCGCTGTCGGCGTTCCTGTTCCTCAACTCGCTCTACCTGCAGTCGGTGCGTGGTTTCACTGCGCTGCACGCCGGTCTGCTCACGCTGCCGATGGCTGCGATGACTGTGGTGTTCGCACCAGTCTCCGGTTGGCTGGTCGGCCACAGAGGTCCACGGGTGCCACTAGTGGTGGCGGGCACCATGCTGACCGTGTCCGGGCTGCTGCTGTCCCAGCTGACCACTACTACTGGCACTGTGCATCTGCTGATCAGCTACCTGGTCTTCGGACTCGGCTTCGGCATGCTGAACGCACCTATTACCAACGCGGCCGTCTCCGGCATGCCGCGAGCACAGGCGGGTGTCGCCGCAGCCATCGCCTCCACCAGCCGCCAGGTCGGCGCCTCACTGGGCGTTGCAGTCGCCGGCACCGTCCTCACTGCGCGCCTGGTCGGTTCTCTCGAGACCGGCTTCGTCAGCGCCGCCCTGCTCTGCTGGTACATCATCGCGGGCTGCGGAGTACTGGTGCTGGCGCTGGGGCTGATCACCACGTCCCGGTGGGCCCGTCGTACAGCGGAGGACCTCGTCAGGGCTGGATGATCTCGGCCCGGACCAGGGCCTTGAGCCGGCCGCGGAGGATCTTCTGGCGGCGCTCCTCGTCCGGGAACAGGTCCAGGTAGGCAGGGCCCTTGGCGGCGAGCAGGTCGTCGTCGAGGCGTCGTACCGTGCCGGCTGGGGCTCGGTGCGTCATAGCTGCCTGCACTGCTTCGCTGTCGATACCTGTGAGCAGTTCGGTGAGCTGCTCCTCCGTGGTGACGCCGAGGCGGAGCAGGATGCCCAGGATCCAGGCGTAGTGCGTGGTCTTCGCGTGCGGCGCGTCCGGGTAGCGGCGGGTCAGGTACGTCGTCAGCGTGGCCGTGGTCAGGTCCAGCGGCGCCTTGTCCGACGCGGTCGCCGCCAGCTCGCGGTACAGCCGGTCGATCTCGGTGAACTCGTTGTCGGCGAGCTCCATCAAAGCCGCGGCCAGCAGGAACCGGCGGTCGAACTCAGGCTTGCGCTCCGGCGGGATGTCCAGCTTGTACCGGATGTCGTGCTCGAACTCGGCCCACGCGTGCTGGACCGCCGTCCGGACCTGGATCTCCATCACCAGGTTCTTCAGTACGGCGTACTCCGGCAGCTCCCGGCGGTGATCGTTCAGCCGGACCAGGTAGTGCTTGCTGGCGTACCCGAAGACGCCCTGCGCCCGGGTGTGCGCGCCCATGTCGGTGTGCTCGACGATCTCGAACTCTTCCTCGATCACCTCGCAGACCCGGTCCACCGCCTCGACCAGGAACGTGATGACACGGGCCGCGACCAGGTCGGTGATCTGGTTCAGCGGGTCGTCGTACTTCGGCCGGGTGGGGTCGTCGGGATGCGGCTTCGACGCTTTCGCGAGGAACGACTCGGGGTCCTTCGCGCGCGCGGTCGCGGTCAGGTAGTTGATGCCTTCCTCTTCGCCGATCAGCTCGTTGATCAGCGACTCGAGCTTGCGCGCGCCGCCGACGTACTGCTGGTGCACCCGCTCGTACAACGCACCAGCCTGCGGAACCCACTCCACCATGCCGGAACCATAGTGGTCTTGAGGTCGCTCGTGGTGTCTATCGGTTTCTAGTGATTTCACTAGAAAGTCGTAGAGACCCATCGCGACACGCTCTGCTCCTTGATCGGTCAATCTACGGAAAACGCTAGACGGCCTCATACAGTGAAAGCATGGATCCGATCCGGAATCCCTATGCGCCCGGCGCCGGTCAGCGGCCGCCTGAGCTGGCCGGACGCGACACCGAGGTGCGGCAGTTCGAGGTGGTGCTCGAACGGGTCGCGGCAGGCAGACCGGAGCGGAGCCTGGTGCTCAGCGGTCTCCGGGGCGTCGGCAAGACGGTGCTGCTCAACACACTGCGCTCGCAGGCGATCAAGCGGGCATGGGGCACCGGGAAGATCGAGGCGCGACCGGACCAGAGCATCCGGCTGCCGATCGCGCAGGCGCTGCACACCGCGATGCGGGAGCTGGGGCACCGGCACCGCGACGACGAGAAGGTCGACCAGTTCAGCGCCGTACTGAAGGCCTTCGCGTTGCGGACGGCGGCGAACGACCGCAAGGGGATCCGCTGGCACCCGCCGGTGGACGTGGCCGCGGCGAAGGGCCGGGCCGACTCCGGTGACCTGGAGATGGACCTGATCGAGCTGTTCGCCGATGCCGCGGACCTGGCCGGTGACCTGACCGTCGGGGTCGGGCTGTTCATCGACGAGATGCAGGACATCAGTGCGGACGACCTGTCCGCACTGTGCGCCGCTTGTCACGAGATCTCGCAGCAAAGCGCGCCGCTGGTCGTCGTCGGCGCGGGACTGCCGCATCTGCCCGCCGTACTGTCCGCCAGCAAGTCGTACTCCGAGCGATTGTTCCGCTACATCCGTGTGGACCGCCTGGCGCGGGAGGCGTGCGACCGGGCGCTGATGGTGCCGGCAGAGAGCGAAGGCGTGCAGTACGACGAGGAGGCGCTGGACGAGCTGTACGCGCAGACGGACGGGTACCCGTACTTCGTGCAGGCCTTCGCGCACTCGACCTGGGACCACGCGCCGACCTCACCCATCACCATCAAGGACGTCGCCGTCGCGGGCCCCGAGGCGTCGGCCGAGCTGACCGTCGGCTTCTTCGGCTCCCGCTACGAACGCGCCACCCCCGCGGAACGCGAGTACATGCGCGCCATGGCCGAACTCGGCATCGGCGTCGACGACGGCTCCGTCCCCACCGCCGAAGTCGCCAGCACCCTCAACCGCAAACCCCAGTCCCTCTCCCCAGCCCGCGACGGCCTGATCAAGAAGGGCCTCGTCTTCTCCGCCGAACGCGGCA
Source organism: Kribbella soli (assembly GCF_004331345.1). Lineage (GTDB taxonomy): Bacteria > Actinomycetota > Actinomycetes > Propionibacteriales > Kribbellaceae > Kribbella > Kribbella soli. The sequence goes on from NZ_SJJZ01000001.1 coordinate 2,400,824, forward strand.
CGGTCGCGTTCACCGTGCCGCATTTCGGAAAATTTCTGCGTACCAGGACGGCTTAACGAAACCGGGCTTTCGTGCCTCGGCAGGTATCGGTAGGGTCACGTGTCATGACCACCCGGCGGAGCGGCCAGCGCGGACCCACGTCTGGGCGGCGGCGGGGTGGGCGGCACAGTCGGCGGAAGTCGTACAAGGGGCAGTGGCTTGTGGTGACGGCGTTGGCGGTGCTGGGGACCGTCGTGGTGGCGCATCCGGATGTCGCGCACCGGAACAGCTTGGCGGCGCAGGCGGTTGCGGGAGTCAACGAGGTTGCTCAGGAAGCGCCCGTGACCTCGGTCACGCCCAAGGTGACACCGGTTCCCATTGCCACGCCGACGCAGAAGTTCACCACTCCGTTGCGACCGGCACCGACCCTGACGCGCAAGCCCAAGGGTGCGAAGCCGAACGTGCTCGTGTCGACCGGGAAGCTCGCCGTGGTGCCTGGGTTCAACAAGGCGACCGGTGTGCGCGACAAGATGACGTACCGCGTGGAGATCGAGCAAGGTGTGTCGGTGAACGGTGCCGCGGTCGCGGCCGCCATCCACAAGACGCTGACGGACCCGCGCGGCTGGCAGGCGGTGCACGAGGTGAGTTTCGAGCGGACGGACCGCGTCGACGCCGACCTCCGGATCATCCTCGCCACGCCGACCCTGACCGACAAGCTCTGTCTGCCGCTCGACACGGGCGGTGAGGTCTCCTGCCGCGTCGAGGACCGCGTCGTGCTCAACGCGAAGCGGTGGATCTACGCGATCCCGGCGTACAACGGGAAAGTCGACCTGTACCGCAGCTACCTGGTCAACCACGAGGTCGGCCATGCGCTCGGCCACGGCCACTCGACCTGCACGACCCCGAAGACCCCCGCGCCGGTGATGATGCAGCAGACCAAGGGTCTGGCCGGTTGCCTGCCGAACGCCTGGCCGACGATCAAGGCGACCTGAGAAACTGGGTACGACGGGAGGGAGTAACCGATGTCGTCACAGGACTTCCCGACGTACGGCAGGGACGAGCAGCCCGAGCAGCAGGGGCCCGGCGAGGAGCAGCACTTCGCTCCGCCCACGCCGTACGGCGGCGGCACGTACGGCGCCGGTCAGTCTGCCCCGCCGGAGCAGTTCCCGTACGCGCAGCCGCAGGCCTACGGAACGCAGCCACCGGCTCAGGGCAACCCGGCGTACCACCAGCCCCCGACCTACCGCCCCGGTGCACCGTACGGCGCCCCGGTGAGCCCGGAGCCGCATGAGCTCCCGAAGTACGGCCGCGAGGAGCACTCGCGTGACCCGCGTGCCGCTCGGGTCGTCGGCCTGGCCGCGTTCATCGCCGCGATCTACGGGCTGCTGGTCGTCTCTGTTCAGCGCGTCGCGCTCCGGGAGATCTCGCAGGCGCCAGGCTCGCCGCTCAACCACCCACTCCGTACTGACGTACTCGACGCGATCGGTCAGCTGCTGCTCGTGGTCGTCGGCACCGCCGCGCTGGTGATGTGGGTCCGCGACGTGATGGCCCGCCGCAAGGCCAGTCGCCGGCCTGACCCGGCCGAGCTGGCCGGTCTGCTCCTGGTCGCGGTCTCCGTCGTCCCGATCCTGGTCTGGCTGCTCATGGTGCTGTCCACAGGTCTGGGTGCCAGCGACGACGCGGTCCACCGGCTGCCCACGGCGTACGGCTGGGGTGGTTTCGGCCTGCTGATCCTCGCCGTCGGCCTCTTCCTCGGGTACCGCGAGCTGAAGCCCGACGTACCGAACCCGGTCGTCAAAGGCGCCCCGGCCAAGGCTCCCTGGGAGTGAACGCACCTGTCGTCCTCGTGCCCGGCCTGGGCCTCGGCCCGGAGTCGTACGCGCGGACGGTCGAGCACCTCGTCACGCCGTACCACGTGGTCACCTTGCCCGGGTACGGCGAACCGGCGGGCACCCGTGAGGACCTGCACCCCCGCGCCCTCGCGGTAACGCTGGCAGGGAAGATCCGCGAGCGGTCCGTGCTCGTCGGCCACTCGGCGAGCTGTCAGATCGTCGTCGAGATGGCGATCCGCTACCCCGAGCTCGCCCACGCGCTAGTTCTCGCCGCCCCGACCGGCGACGTCCGGCTGTCGAGCTGGGTCGACCGCGCGGTCAGGCTCGTCGGCTCCGCCATCCCGGACGCGCCGAAGCTGGTCCGGATCAGTCCCCAGTACGCCCGTACGACGCTGCCGTCGATCGCCCGCGCCGGCGAAGCGTCGAGGCACCACGACCTGGCTGCGGTCATGGCCCACGTCCAGGCGCCGGTGGTCCTCGTCCGCGGCCGGCACGACCTGCTGTGTACGGCGGAGTGGGTCGAACGGCTCGCCGAACTCAGCCACGGCGAGGCCCGCACGCTGGACTCCGGGGCCCACATGCCGGTCGTCACGAACGGCCCTGAGCTGGCCGCTCTCATAGAACGAGCGGCCGCTCTTCCGGAAAGTCGCTGACGAGTTAAACTCAGCAGCACAAACCTATGCGGGAGCTCGCACCGAGGATGCGCGGGCTGAGAGGGCGACAGCTGGGTCGCCGACCGCCTGAACCTGACCGGGTAATGCCGGCGTAGGGATTGGGGTCACTCATGACCGATACAGCTGTTCGTCCTGCCGGTACCACCGAGGCGCCGCTCGTCCTCACCACCGATGCGCCGCGCACGCTCGGCTTCTTCGACCAGTTCACGCTCTGGGGCAACTTCGGCATCTCGCTGTTCGGCCCGGTGACCGGTGCGCTGGTGGCGGCGTACACCGGCTCGCTCTGGCAGGGGCTGCTCGCGGTGGTCGTCGGCTGTGGCATCGGTGCGTTGGTGCTCGGTGGCGCGGCCGTGTTCGGGTCCCAAACGGGTGCGCCCGCGATGGCGAGCCTGCGGGGTCTGTTCGGCCGCCGTGGCTCGATCGTGCCGACCGTGCTGAACATCGCGCAGAACGTCGGCTGGGCGACGATGGAGATCATCGTCATCTCACAGGCCGCGGTCGCGGTCACGAGCGAGCGGTGGCGCTGGCTGTTCGTCGTACTCGCCGGAATCATCGCGACCGCGATGGCGGTCCGCCCGCTCGGCAGCGTGAAGATCCTGCGGAAGTTCATGGTCTGGCTGGTGCTGCTCGCGTCGGTGTACCTGTTCGTGCAGGTGCTCAGCAAGCCGGTGCACGCCCTGTCGCAGGACAGCGTGTTCGGCTTCTGGCCGGCGGTCGACCTCGCCGCTGCCGGTGTCGTGTCGTTCGCACCACTGGCCGCGGACTACACGCGGCACTCGCGGACCAACAAGGCCGCGTTCGCCGGCTCCTCGCTCGGCTACGGCCTGGCGGCGATCGCGTACTACGCGCTCGGTGTGGTCGCTGTGGCGACGCTGCAGACCAACAGCGAGGACGTGATCACCGCACTGGTCACGCTGCCCGCCGGTGCGATCGCGCTGTTGGTCCTGCTGGTGGACGAGGTCGACGAGGCGTACGCGAACGTCTACTCGACCACGATGGCCGCGCACAACCTGATCGGTCACATCGACCGGCGGTGGATCTCGGTCGCGATCGGCGTCCTCGCCACCGGCATCGCGCTGTTCATCAACCTGGGCAACTACACCCAGTTCCTGTACCTGATCGGCTCGGTCTTCATCCCGTTGTTCGCGGTCGCGATCGCGGACTTCTTCGTGGTCAGCAAGATGAAGTGGGACGTCTCCGGTACGGCGAAGTTCCGCTGGCAGCCGACCGCTGCCTGGCTGATCGGCTTCGTCGCGTACCAGTTGGTGAACCCTGGCACCGTCTCCGGCTGGTCCCCGTTCTGGACGAAGATCCAGCAGGCCGTCTTCAACGACCAACCGGTGCCGGGCTGGCTCGGCGCGACGTACACCTCGATCATCGTCTCGATGGTGGCCGCTGTGCTGCTCGGCCGGATCGGTCGCCGGCCTACCGCCTAGCGGTACTCGGGGTTCTCGAAGTCGAAGCGGCAGCCGGCGTCCCATTCGGAGCGCTGGTTGCCGTGGGCAGGGATCCCGCCGGCGTCCTTCAGGATCCTTGCCAGGTGCAACAGGTTCCAGGTCATGAACGTGGTGTTCCGGTTCGTGAAGTCGTTGTCCGGACCACCGGACCCTTCGTCGAGGTACGACGGCCCGGGGCCGGCCTCGCCGATCCAGCCGGCGTCCGCCTGCGGCGGGACCGTGTACCCGAGGTGCTGCAGCGAGTAGAGGACGTTCATCGCGCAGTGCTTCACGCCGTCCTCGTTCCCGGTGATCAGGCAGCCGCCGACGCGCCCGTAGTACGCGTACTGCCCGTGCTCGTTGAGGATCGACGAGTTGCCGTACAGGCGCTCGATCACCTGCTTGGTGACGGAGCTGTTGTCGCCCAGCCAGATCGGGCCGGCGATCACCAGGATGTCGGCGGCCATCACCTGCTCCTGGATCGCGGGCCACTCGTCCGTTGCCCAGCCGTGCTCGGTCATGTCCGGCCAGACGCCGGTCGCGATGTCGTGGTCCACGGCGCGGATCACGTCGACCCGTACGCCCTGTTTCTCCATGATCTGCCGGCTCACGTCCAGCAGGCCCTCGGTATTGCTGCGCTCAGGTGACCGTTTCAGCGTGCAGTTGATGAAAAGCGCGCGTAGGTCGTCGTACGTCGTCATGCTTTCAGTGTGTGTATGCACGCGGCGGCGGCGCGAGAGTACGGCGATTACCGCTCGCTTTCCGAACCGTGACTGGAACTGACCCGTGATCACCGTGATACTTGCGGTCATGCTGAACTCCGCACTGCGTAGTCGGGCCGAGTATGCGGAACTCGGTGCCGACGGACTGGCCGCGCGCACGTCGCCCGAGCGGGACGCGCTGATCGTCAAGGCGGTGCAGGAGCTGCTGGAGGGCCGCGAGACGGTGCTCGACCTGTGCTGCGGGTACGGCCGGATCGCGCTGCCGCTGCGCCGCGCCGGCAAGGTCGTGCGCGGCCTGGACATCTCGCCCAACCTGCTCGAGGCCGGCCGCGCCCGCGCCGCCGAGGAGGAGCTCGCGATCGACTGGGCGATCGGCTCGATGACCGATCTGCCGTACAAATGGGACTCGTTCGACGCGGTGATCTGCCTGTGGACGGCGTTCCACGAGCTGTTCGCCGAGGACGAGCAGATCTCCACGATCTGCGAGATCTCCCGGGTGCTGAAGCCCGGCGGCATCGCGATCATCGAGGGCCCGGTCTGGGGACCGGCGACCGCGGCCGAGATCGCCAACGGAATGCGTCAGGGCCCGGAGCACCGGATCGTCACCACTGAGCACGACGACGAGCACAGCAGCGTGCACTTCATCCACGACGAGATCAGCTACGGCAGGCTCTGCGCGGCCGCCGGAATCGACGACTTCAAGGTCTACAAACGTGACTGGGGCGGCCGTCGGCGGCTGATCCTGGAGATCCACCAACCGTCAACTTCCTGACATGTCAACAGGAGCAGATCCCCACTCCACATTGGGGATCTGCTCCTTATGCAACCGAGTGTAAATCCATTCTCGGCAATTCCGGAAAACTCAGCTTTTTGCTTCGAGATTCAGCAAGAATCGTTTTGCGTCCAACCCTCCGGCGTACCCGGTGAGCGCCCCGTTCGCGCCGACGACCCGGTGGCAGGGCAGTACGACGCAGACCGGGTTCGCGCCCAGCGCCGTACCGACAGCGCGGGCAGCCTTGGGCTTGTCGATGTCGGCGGCAACGGTTCCGTACGTCGTCGTCGCGCCGTACCTGGTGTGCGTCGGCAGGTCCGTGAGTACGAGGCGCTGGAACGGCGTCGCCAGTGCGAGGTCCACCTCCAGGTCGAAGGCGTGACGGCTGCCGGACAGGTATTCGTCGAGTTGTCGTCGTACGTCGTCCAGCGGGCGAGGCTGCCGTAGTACCCGCGGGGACACGGCCCGGGCGAGCCGCGTGGTCATCGTCTCCTCGTCGTCGAACGAGCTGGCGACGACCCGACCGTACGCAATCGCGAGCAGCATCGTCCCGATCGGGGTGTCGTGCAGCGTGTAGGCGACGTCGGCGTCGGGCAGGACGGGTGGTTTCAGGTCAGTGGTGCTGAGCCGGGTCAGCCGGCTCTCGAGATCAGTCATCGTGTACTCCGAGTTTCGTGCGCAGTGTCGCCAGCGCGTCGCTGACGAGCCGGCGCGACGCGGCGGGCGTGGTGTCCAGAGCGGCGGCCACGCCGTGGTGGTCCAGGTCGCCGACGTACTTGAGCGTGATCGCGAAGCGTTGCCGCTCCGGGAGTTCGTTGACCGCCCGCCACAGGTCGGGGTCCGGCCACACCGCGGCCTCCGGTCCGTCGACCGCGACCGGCGGCGCCTCGTCCAGCGGGCGCTGCGGTTTCCGTGCCCGGTGGACGTCGGTCGCGCACCGGGCGGTGATGGTGAGGAGCCAGCTGCGCAGGTTCTTCGCCGAGGTCAGCCCCGGGTACGCCGCATACGCCTTCTCCCAGGCGCGCTGCGCAACGTCGTCGCCGTCCTGGCCGGCCATCGCCCGCGCAAGCCTGGCGACGTCCAGCCAGTGCGCGTCGATCAGCGCCTGGAACGGCGGCAGCCCGACTTTCTCCCGAGTCATCACGTCAGTAGAACGCACCGACCGCCGATGGTGTGAGGGCAACTCGATGGCGTGTCGTCCCACCGGATGGTCGGTTTCGGACACCCGTCCCGGATGGCGAGATTGTCTAGTTTCTAGGTAGACATTGATGAGAAGGTAGCTGACATGACGACGACACTCCTCACCCGCCGTCGCGTCATCGATCTGCTGCGGACGGCGAGCGCCACCTGTCGGTGACGCGCGTTCTGCTGTCGCGCACTGCATGAGGCCCCGTCGCAGCCGGCCTCTGCCTCCTCGCCCGGTGTTCTAGCCGCCGGTCGTCCCTGCCCCGTGTTCCGAGGGAGAGACATGTCTGTACCTGCCCTGAATCGTCCTGCCCTGGCCGTTGTACCCGATCATGCAAGAATTTGCGCCGCGGAGCGGGTGGTAACCGCCGACATCTACCGCTCCGTGTTCCGTCGCCACGCCGCCGGCGTCGTGGTGATCACCGCGGACGCCGGCCACGGCCCGGTCGGCTTCACCGCGACCTCGCTGGTCTCGATCAGCCTGCTGCCGCCGCTGGTCTCGTTCGCGATCGCGACCAGCGCCTCCAGTTGGCCGACCGTGAGTACGGCGAGCAGCGTGGTGATCAACTTCCTGTCCGCCGACCAGCACGCGATCGCCGGCCGGTTCGCCACCAGCGGGATCGACCGGTTCGCCGGACCGACCCGCTGGTCGCGGCTGGCCACCGGCGAGCCCGCACTCGACGACGCCCCGAGCTTCCTGCGCGCGCAGATCGCGCACCGCTTCGCCGTCGGCGACCACTACCTGGTCGTCGCCCGCCTCGCCACCCACACCGAACGTCGTGAGCACGAGCCGCTGCTCTACCACGACGGCCGCTACGCGAAAGCACACCATGTCTAGAAAACGCCTTCTTTCCGCCCTGGCCCTGCTCGCGCTCGTCACCGGATGCAGCGGTAACGCGGCCGCCGACGACGCCGCCAAGCTCTCGCGGGACGCCCCGCTGCCCACCTCGGTCCCCGACGGCACGAAGATCGTGGTCGGCGACCCCGCCACCGAGGTCGCGCTGAAGCTGTCCGGCCAGCTCGACAAGGTCTCGAAGTTCGTCCAGTTCGCGAACCTGAGCGGCGGTCCGCAGACCACCGAGGCGTTCCGGGCGCACGCGCTCGACCTCGGTTCGGTCGCCGAGATCCCGCCGATCCACGCGACCTGGACCGGCCTGCAGGTGAAGATCGTCGCCTCCAAGTTCCGCAAGGACCCGCTGAACCACCCGATCTACCAGCTGGGCATCGCGCCGGGGGTCTCGGTCAAGACGCTGGGCGACCTGCGCGGGAAGAAGATCGCGTACAGCCCCGGCCAGGCGCAGGGCGCACTGGTCCTCAAGGTGCTGCAGAAGGCCGGCCTGACGAAGGACGACGTGAAGCTGGTCGAGCTGCCGAGCACGGGTGACGTGTACTCGAACGCGCTGTCCGGCAAGCAGGTCGACGTCGCCCCGATTGGCGGCGTACAGATCAAGCGCTACCTGACGAAGTACGGCAAGGACGGCGCGACGACGATCCCGCACGGTATCCGCGACGACGCCGGCCACCTGTACGTCGTGACCGAGTCGCTCGAGGACCCGGGCAAGGCGGCCGCGATCCGCGCGTACGTCGCCGCGTGGGGCGTCGCGCAGGACTGGATCGACAAGCACCCCAAGGAATGGATCCAGGGGTACTACGTGAAGGACCAGGGCCTGACCGAGGCCGACGGGCAGTGGCTCGTCGACAACGCCGGGCACCCGGACATCAGCGCCGACTGGAGCGACGCGATCGAGCGTCAGCAGCAGACCATCGAGCTGCTCGCCAAGGAGACCGGCAACAAGGTGATCCAGGCCAAGGACCTGTACGACCTGCGGTTCCAGACCGTCGCCGCGGACGCGATCAAGGGAGGCGCCAAATGAGTGCGACCACACTTCCCGGACTGCGGCCGCGCACGGCCTCGGCCCCCGTCGTACGGCGCCGGCGCCTCGGACCCGGGAAGCCGATCAGGTTCGGGGCCGCGATCGGGCCGGTGCTGCTGCTCGTGATCTGGAGCGTCGGATCGGCCACCGGTTGGATCGACCAACGAGTACTGTCCGCGCCGTGGACCGTGGTGACCACGGCCGGCGACCTGATCGCCGACGGCCGCCTGCAGTCGAACCTGTGGACGTCCGCGCAGCGGGCGCTGATCGGTCTCGCGCTCGGCATCGTGCTGGGCGTGCTCCTCGCGCTGATCTCCGGCCTGTCCCGGATCGGTGAGGCTGTCCTCGACGGGCCGATCCAGATCAAGCGCGCGATCCCGTCGCTGGCCCTGCTGCCGCTGCTGATCCTCTGGCTCGGCATCGGTGAGTCGATGAAGATCGTCACCATCCTGCTCGGGGTGTTCGTGCCGATCTACATCCACACCCACAACGGTCTGCGCACCATCGACAGCCGGTACGTCGAGCTCGCGCAGACGGTCGGGTTGTCGCAGTGGGAGTTCATCCGACGCGTGGTGCTGCCGGGCGCACTGCCGGGGTTCCTGCTCGGGCTGCGGTTCGCGGTCACAGGCGCATGGTTGTCCCTGGTCGTCGTCGAGCAGATCAACTCCACCAGCGGCATCGGCTACATGATGGAACTGGCCCGCACGTACGGGCAGACCGACATCATCATCGTCGGCCTGGTCGTGTACGGCATCCTCGGCCTGCTGTCCGACGCGGTCGTCCGCCTGATCCAGAGGAGGGCCCTGTCATGGCGCCGAACGCTGGCCTCCTGAGCGCGACCGTCCAGGTTCGCAACCTGGTACGCCGGTACGACGAGCGCGCCGTACTGGACGGGCTGGACCTGGACATCGCACCTGGTGAATTCGTTGCCCTGCTGGGAAAGAGCGGCTCCGGGAAGAGCACGCTGCTCCGGGCGCTGGCGGGTCTTGACCACGACGTGGAAGGGTCCGGGGAGCTCGCCGTACCCGCACAGGTCTCGGTTGTCTTCCAGGACTCCCGGTTGTTGCCGTGGGCAAGAGTATTGGACAACGTCGTGCTCGGGATCCCCCAGGCTGTGGAGCGGGGCCGCGAGAGTCTCGAAGAAGTCGGATTGGCCGGCCGGGAGAAGGCGTGGCCGAACGAGTTGTCCGGTGGTGAGCAGCAGCGGGTCGCGCTCGCGCGGTCGCTGGTGCGGGAGCCGGAGCTGTTGCTCGCCGACGAGCCGTTCGGTGCGTTGGACGCGCTGACCCGGTTGAAGATGCACGTGTTGCTGCGGAAGTTGTGCGCGGCGCACCAACCCGCCGTACTGCTGGTGACGCACGACGTCGACGAGGCGATCGTGCTGGCCGATCGGGTGATCGTGCTCGACGCCGGCCGGATCGTCGCCGAGGAGACCATTACGTTGCCGGCGCCGCGCAGTGCGGCCGATCCAGGATTCGCCGCGGTCCGCTCGCGGCTTCTCGACGCCTTGGGAGTTTCGGTATGAGTAGGCAGCTGCACCTGAACGCGTTCCTGATGAGCACCGGGCACCACGAGGCGTCCTGGCGGCTGCCGGAGAGCGATCCGTTCGCGAACACCTCGGTGGCGCACTACCAGGCCCTGGCACAGCTGGCCGAGCGTGGCAAGTTCGACTCGATCTTCTTCGCGGACTCGCCGGTGCTGTTCGGCAACGTCGGGCGGCGGCCGGCCGGTTCGCTGGAGCCGACGGTGCTGCTCACCGCGATCGCGGCCGCCACGTCCCGGATCGGGCTGATCGCCACCGCATCCACGACGTACAACGAGCCGTTCAACGTGGCGCGGCGGTTCGCCAGCGTGGACCACGTAAGCGGTGGGCGTGCGGGCTGGAACGTGGTGACCACCGCTGGTCCGGAGGCGGCGCGCAACTTCAACCTCGCCGATCAGCCGGCGCATGCGGAGCGGTACGACCGCGCGGCGGAGTTCCTCGAGGTCGCGTACAAGCTCTGGGACTCCTGGCAGGACGATGCCGCGATCGCGGACAAGGCCGAGGGCGTCTGGGCGGTCCAGGAGCGGGTGCAGCCGATCGACCACGTCGGCAGGCACTTCCAGGTTCGTGGGCCGCTGAACCTGCCGCGGTCGCCGCAGGGGCATCCGCTGATCGTCCAGGCCGGGTCGTCCGAGGATGGCAAGGGGCTGGCGGCGCGGTACGCCGAGGCGGTCTTCACCGCGCAACAGACGCTGGAGGACGCGCAGGACTTCTACCGGGACCTGAAGGCGCGTACGGCGGCCCTCGGGAGGGACCCGGAGACGATCAAGATCCTGCCGGGGATCGTGCCCGTGATCGGGTCCACGGTCGAGGAGGCCCAGCGCTTGGAGCGGCAGCTGGACGAGCTGATCCGGCCCGAGTACGCGCGGTTGCAGCTGGCGAAGACGCTGCGGGTGTCGCCGGAGGACCTGCCGTTCGATCAGCAGCTCCCTGCGGATCTCCCCGACGAGGATGAGATCGAGGGCGCGAAGAGCCGGTACACGCTGATCGTGACGCTCGCCCGGCGCGAGAACCTGACCGTTCGCGAGCTGATCGGCCGACTCGGCGGTGGGCGCGGGCACCGCACGTTCACGGGGACGCCGGAGCAGGTCGCGGACGCGATCCAGCACTGGTTCGAGGCCGGGGCGGCCGACGGCTTCAACGTGATGCCGCCGGTGCTCCCGTCCGGCCTCGCGACGTTCGTGGACGAGGTGATCCCGATCCTGCAGGCGCGCGGCCTGTTCCGGACCGAATACACCGGTACGACGCTGCGCGAGCACTACGGTCTGGCGCGGCCGGCAGGCCGGGCTCCTCAGTTACAGGAGGCGACTGCCTGAGGTCGTTGAGGGTCCCGTCAGGTGGCGGGACCCTCAACTCACCCGTACGACGAGCTTTCCGACCGCCTTGCCGTCCTGCATGATCCGGTGCGCCTCGCCGATCTCGTCCATCGTGAAGACGCGGTCGATCCGGATCGGGAGCTTGCCGGCCGCGACCAGGTCGACGTACCGCTGGAACGCGTCCGCGGGCAGGTCCGAGCTCTCGCCGCCGTACGCCGTCAGCCGGACACCGTTCGGGAGGTATCCGATCGGATAGAAGTCCGGAATCGTCCAGGAGTCGCTGAGCATTCCGGTAAAACACACCGTGCCGTGCACCGCGGTCGCCCGGAGCGTGTCCGGCAGGACATTCGTCCCGACGAGTTCGAGCGCCGCATGCACGCCGCTCGGAAGAATCTCCCGGACCTTCTGCGCAACGTTGGCGTCGTCAACGATCGGATGGTCGACGCCGAGTTCCCGCAGTACGTCGACGCGCTGCAGATTGCGCGTCGTCGAGAAGACGGTCAGCCCGTGTTCCTTCGCCAGTACGGCGGCTGCCACGCCGACGGACGACGTACCGCCGCGGACCAGCAGCGCCTGCCCCGGTTCGATCCCGAGGCCGGTGTGGAGCGAGCCGTGCGCAGTCTGCAGCATCTCCGGCAGCGCGCCGAGCGTGGCCCAGTCGAGGTCGGTCGTCACCGGGATCACCGACGAGGCCGGTACGACGGTGTACTCGGCGTACCCGCCGTCGTACTCGCGGCCCATCCCGCCCATCATCGCGACCACCTGCTGCCCCGGCGCGAACTCGCCGCCCGGCGCCAGGTCGACCGTCCCGGCCGCCTCGATCCCGGGGATCACCGGGAACCGCGCGTTCGTCGCGAGGCCCGCGCGGAGGTGGTACTCCGACCGGTTCAGGCCGAACGCCTCCACCTTGATCCGGACCCACCCGGGCGCGGGCTGAGGCACCGCGACCCGCCGTACCCGAAGCTCCTCCGGCTCCACCGGCCCGTCCAGCACGATCGCCCGCATGTCCATGGCGCCAATCATCACCCACCATGTGAAAGAGTTTCTTCCATGGGGAAGCTCCCACGGGTGGTCGCGCACCGCGGTGCCAGCGACGTAAACCCCGAACACACGCTGGCGGCGTACCAACGAGCGATCGATGTCGGCGCGGACGGACTGGAGTGCGACGTCCGGCTGACCGCCGACGGTCATCTGGTCTGCGTCCACGACCGCAGGATCGAGCGCACTTCGAACGGCCGTGGCGTGCTGTCCACGATGAGCCTCGAAGAGCTGGAGAAGTACGACTGGGGCTCGTGGAAGCGCCCGTGGGCCGAGCTCGACGACGAGGCCGAACTGCCCGGTCTCGACGTCCGGAAGGTGCTCACGCTCGACACGCTGCTCGCGACCGTGCGGGACGCGGGCCGGCCGGTCGAGCTGGCGATCGAGACCAAGCACCCGACCCGGTACGCCGGACTGGTCGAGCGGCGCCTGATCGAGGCGCTCGACCGCTACGGCTGGGCGCACCCGAAGGTCGGAACGGAGTCGCCGGCCAGGGTGATGAGCTTCTCCTGGCTCTCCCTGCGCCGGATGCGCACCGCGGCCCCCGGCCTGCGCACCGTCCTGCTGATGGACCGCGTCCCGCTGCGCTTCCGCGACGGCTCGCTACCCACCGGTGTTTCGTACGCCGGACCGAGCCTGGAGATCGTCAGCGCGCATCCGGAGTACGTCGATCGCGCGCACAAGCACGGGCATCAGGTCCACGTTTGGACCGTGAACGCCGAGAACGACATCCGGCACTGCCGTGAGATCGGCGTCGACGCGGTGATCAGCGACCGCCCGGACGTCGCGTTGCGGGTCCTTGCCGAGGGGGCAGAAGAGGTAGGACGTCGTACCTGACCTGCGGGTTTGTGACACACCGCGACGAATTTGTGTGGCTTGTGTCACGCAGGTATGGATACGTAGCGAGGCGAATGCGGGCGGTTATTGCAACGTTCAATACCGTCGATTTCGTCACGGTTTCCCAATGTTTAGGCGTGATCTTCGCTCGTCTATGTAACGGAATATCGGCGGGTGTTTTCCGGGCCGGGATCGGGGGGAGAAGTCCTTGTGGCTGAACCGATCATCGAGGAGACCCTGCTTGTCCTCTGCGACCCTGCCCGCCGACGTGAGCGTTGTGGACGTCGTACTGCCGCACGAAGTGTCCGCAGTAGCGGACGCCCGACGCCGTCTGGCGGCCTACCTGAAGCGCTATCGGGTGACCGAAGCTGCCTGTGACGATGCGCAGTTGGTGCTCTCGGAGCTGCTCTCCAACGCTATCCGGTACGCGCCTGCGCTGCCGGCCGGTGAGGTGCGGGCCGCGTGGTGGATCGACAGGGCCGGGATCCATGTCGAGGTGACCGACGGGCGCGGCGACACCGAGCCGCAGCGCATCGCCGACCCGCATCCGGAGTCGATCGGCGGCCGCGGCCTGGCCATCGTCGACGTCCTCACCTCCAGCTGGGGCGTCCGCACCGCCGCCCGCCACCGCACGGTCCACGCAATCGTCCCGAGCTAGTCCTCTCACCCACCAGCCGAGCTGAGCGGGTTGGCTCTGGGGTGGTGTGGGCTGCAAGACTGCGGGGTTATGGGAAAGAAGTCGCGGCAGCGCGCGAAGAACACGACGACGACCGTCACGCTCGACCCGGCCGATCTGGTGGATGTCGGACCGCGGGAACCCTGCCCGTGCGGTTCCGGCAAGCGGTTCAAGCAGTGCCACGGCAAGGACCGGGCACAGGCCGCCGACACCTTCGTGGTGCGGCCGTTCGAGGGGCTGCCGTCGGAGTGCGACCTGATCGCGTTCCGCGAGATCGTGCCGTCGGGCACGGTCCAGGTCGAGCTGGCCGGCCAAGAAATTGAGGCAGAGCACGCCGGCAAGGTGATCAACCTCGTCACCCTGCTGCCGATGGCGATGCCGGGTGTGGTGCGCGACGACGAGACGATCTGGATCGGCATGCAGACGCACGCCTCGTCCGGCGACCCGAGCCGCGACCTCGGCCACGCGATCACCACCGCGCTGCAGACCGAGCCGGGCCACCCGGTCCAGGTCGGCGACCTGATGAAGGACGGTCCGCGGCTGCAGGACCTGATCGACACCAGCAAGCCGATCGAGATCAAGGTCCACGAAGGCTTCGAGTACTGGGTCGGCGAGAACGTCGAGGACCCGACCGGTGAGGTCGCGGCCGGCCTGGAGCGCGCGAACGCCGCGGCGGCTCCGACGGTCCGGCTGGAGTCGGTCGAGGCGGCGTACTGGACGCAGATCGGCGACCGCATCTACCTGCGGTGGGTCATGCCGCACACCGAGGACACGCTGCTCGACGCGCTCGCCCGGCTGCACGCCGCCGGTGGATCCGCGCTCATCGACGGCAGCCGCCTGATCGGCTCCTTCCGCGCCCTCGGCGTCCTGGCGCCGGTCTGGGAGCTGCCCGCCGGCACCGAGGCCACCGACGTCGAGAAGCCCGCCGCCGACTTCGCCACCGCCCTCGAGAAGGCCCTCGCCACCGACGCGCCGCTGAGCACCGAGGAGCGCGCCGCCCGCGCCGGCCTCGCCAGCCGCCAGCTCACCATCCGCTGAACAGCTGAACAGCAGAACGCCCGGCTGAATCATCAGCCGGGCGTTCTGTTCACTCAGAGTGGTCTAGGCCATGATCGTTAAAATCCGCCCAGTACGTGGACGGCCCAAGTCCTGCTGACGGGGGAGCAACAGGGCCTGGGCCTAGCCATGAAGAGTACTCAGACCGGGGGCTCGGCACAAGCCCCGATTTCACTCCGCGTGTCGTTGGGCTCACGGGGTTGCGGGCGCCCGCAGTACCGGGCATGACATACACCGCGGTCCGCCACGCCCGGAGCCGAGCTCGGAGCCGGAGATCCGGATGACCTCGATCCCGGACTCCTCCAGTCGCGCATTGGTCTCGACGGTCCGCTCGTACGCGATGCAGACCCGCGGGGCGAGGGCCAGGGTGTTGTTCCCGTCGTCCCACTGCTCCCGCTCGGCCGTCACCGGGTCCAGGCCGGTGTCGATGCGGCGCAGCGTGTCGATGCCGAGCGCCTTCGCCGCCGCGACCAGGAACGGCTCGGGCTCTGCGACGTGCAGCTGGTCGCCGTCGGTCGTGACCGCGAGCGCCCGCATCTCCTCCGCCATGTTCGGGTACATCAGGACGGCGTCGGTGTCGACCATCGTGCAGACGGTGTCCAGGTGCATCGTCGCCCGCTGCTGAGCGATCGGTACGGCGAGAACGGTGTGCGCGAGGCCCTTCGTGAAGACCCGCCGCGCCAGCCGCTCCACACCGGCCGGTGTGGTCCGCTCCCCGACCCCGACCGCGAGTACGCCGGGACCGAGCGCGAGCACGTCCCCGCCCTCGACATGCTCCAGCTGGTGGTCGTACACCTTGTCGGCGCCCGCGAACCGCGGGTGGAACGTGTAGATCAGCTCGGTCAGCTGCGTCTCGCGCATCCGGGCCGGCATCGCCAGTGAGGTGACCGCGACCGAGTCCCGGATCCAGACGCTCGAGTCGCGGGTGAACAGCAGGTTCGGCAGGGGGTCGATCAGGAAGTCCTCGTGCGCCAGCAGCGACGTGACCAGCCCGCCCGCGTGCACCTCGTCGTTGCGTACGCCGGCCATCAGCGCCTCCGCCAGCCCGGCCGCATCCAGATCACCGAGCGACGCCCGCAGGTAGTCGCGCAGGGTGTCACCCAGGCGCAGGTCCTCCGTCGCGCCGGCGACCGCCTTGGCCCGGGCCTCGGGGTGGTTGAGCGACTCGGTCAGCAGCTCACCGAGGTACAGGACCTCGACGTCGCGGTCGCGGAGCGCCTGGGCGAACGCGTCGTGCTCGTCCTGCGCCCGGCCGACCCAGGGGATGCCGTCGAACAGCAGCTTGTCGTTGTTGCGCGGGGTGAGCCGCCGGAGCTCGTTGCCCGGCCGGTGCAGCATCACCGTCCGCAGCGGACCGACCTCACTGTCGACGCCGTACGCCGTACTGTCCTGTCGCGTCTCGGTCATCCGTCCGCCCTTCGCTTGGCCGTGCCCACCACGCTACGACAACCCGATCAATCTGTCTGATTGTCCGACAATATGCGTCGGATGGCCAATCGGGGTCAGGAGCGGACGCGGTCGTAGAGCAGGCAGAGGGCGCCGGACTCGGTCGGGGTCGAGTCGGTCAGCTTCCACGACGTGGCCGGCAGGCCGTCCTCGAACAGCCGGGCCCCGCCGCCGACCAGCTCGGGGTCGAGCGTGATGCTCAGCCGGTCGATCTCGTCGGCCGCCAGCAGTGCGCGGATCACGCTGGAGCTGGCCAGCACGATGATGTCGCCGCCGTTCTGGTCACGCAGGTGCTTGACGACATCAGCGGGCTCGCCGTCCGCGATCCGGGAGTTCTGCCACGGCGCCTCGGTCAGCGTCGTCGAGAAGACCACCTTCTCGGTCTCGTTCAGCCAGCGGGAGAAGGCCCGGTCCTGCGGCGCCGCGTTCTCGTCGTCGGCCACCGCCGGCCAGAAGCCGCCGAAGCCCTCGTAGTTCTTCCGGCCGAGCAGCGCCGTGGTGGCCGGCCCGGTCACCCGGATCATGTGGTCGCGGGCACCCTCGGTGATCGCATGCGGGACGATCCAGCTCATGTCGTAGTCGCCACCGGCGCCGTTCACCCGGCCGTCGAGCGAGAGCGAGATGTTGGCGGTCACTGTGCGGGTCATTTTCTTACCTCTTCCAGTCGTTTTTCCTGACACCGGAAATCCTGCCGCCGCTGCGACCCGGGAACATCTGCCACCTGGCCGATATCGATCGTCCCCTGGCCGACCCGTCGTACGAAAGGACGAGAATTCCGCGGGCAGCGGCTGCTGACGCGGTCGATCGGCTGGAGAGGAACTAGGCTGCGGTGCTGTGCCCGATGAAGACCAGTCCCCCGAACCGTTCGAGCGTGCCGTCGCCTGCGTGATCCCGGCGAAGGACGAGGCCGACCGGATCGCGGCGACCGTCGACGCGGTGCACAAGATCATCGGCGTCGACCTGGTCGTGGTCGTCGACGACGGCTCCACGGACGGTACGACGGAAGCGGCCGAGCGGGCCGGTGCGGTCGTCGTACGGCACGAGCGCAACCGCGGGAAGGCTGCCGCGATGGAGACCGGCGCGGCCGCCGTCGCGGAGCGGGACGGCGCCAGGCCGCGGCACCTGCTGTTCCTCGACGCCGACCTGACCGACACTGCGTCCGGAGCGGGTCCGCTGATCGAGCCGGTGCAGACCGGCCGCGCGGACATGACCATCGGGACGTTGCCGGCGCAGATCCGGGCCGACGGGTCGAAGGCCGGCGGGCACGGGTTCGTGGTCCGGCTGGCGCGGGCCGGGATCCAGGAGGCGACCGGCTGGGCGCCGGAGCAGCCGTTGTCCGGGCAGCGCTGCATCACTCGGGCCGCGTTCGACTCCGCCGTACCGCTGGCTGCCGGGTTCGGTGTCGAGACCGCGTTGACGATCGACCTGGGCCGGAAGGGTTTCCGGATCCTGGAGGTGCCGATCGAGGTCCGGCACCGCGCGACCGGGACGGATCTTCGCGGTCAGCTGCACCGCGCGAAGCAGTACCTGCACGTCCGGCGTGCGCTCGCCGCTCGCAGTGCGCTGCCCGCGGACGGTGGTGGGCCGTCGCTGCGCAGTCTTTTTCCGCGGAGACTGCGCAATGAGCACTGAGCTGGGCCTGAAGTACGGCCGTTGGGCTGTCGCTCTCTATCTGGCCTGTACGGCGCTGATCGTCGCGGTCGGTCTACTCGGTCCGTCCGTGGTCGTGCTGACCCTGACGAACAGGCATGCGTGGCTCCCGTCGTACTGGTTCGACACCAAGCCGAACGACTGGCTGGTGTCGGTGATGATCTACGTCGCGATCGCGCTCGGCGGGTACGGCGTTTTCCTTGCCACCAAGGCGTTGAAGCACGGCTGGGCGCCGCGCGTCGACCGATTGATTGCCTTGGGCATCGGTACGACGGCGGCGGTCACGCTGGTCCCGCCGATGGCGTCCGGGGACGTGCTGATCTACGCGGCGTACGGGCGGATCATGGCGCTCGGCGGCGACCCGTACACGGCGTCGCCGGCGGACACCATCCGGCTCGGGTACGACCCGGTGATCACCGCGACCGAGCGTCCGTGGCAGGGCGCGCGCAGCGTCTACGGGCCGATCGCGACCTGGATCCAGTGGCTGTCCTCGGTGATCGGTGGGAACTCCGCGCAGCTCACCGTGTGGATGCTGCAGTTGTCGGTCGCGATCGGCCTGGTCGTCACCGGGTTGCTGCTGGTCAAGCTGGTCGGCAAGGACCTGCCGGCCAAGCGGCGCGTGATCATGCTCAGCCTCGCCAACCCGCTGCTGCTGTGGTCGGTGCTGGCCGGTGCGCACAACGACGCGATCGCGGTGATGTTCGCGGTGATCGCGCTGGTGCTGTTCCGGCGGCACGTGTTCCTGGCCGGCATCCTGATCGGCGTCGCGGGCTGTACGAAGCTGTCGATCGGCCTGGTCGGCGTGGCGATGCTGTGGGCGCTGCGCGCCGACCGTCGTAGGTGCCTGTACTTCTGCGGTGGCGGCGCGATCGCGATGGGCGGTCTGTACGCGATCGTCGGGCTGCAGGCGTTCCAGCAGGCGCGGTCGCAGACGTCGTTCATCTCCACCGGCACGCCGCACAAGGTGCTGCTGAGCTTCTTCACCCTGTTCCTGCCGAACGGTCTGGTGCGGACCGTCCTGGCGATCCTCGCCTGGGTCGGCCTGATCGTGGTCGCGATCCTGCTGACGCAGGTGCTGCCGAAGTCGTTGGTGCCGCAAACGCATCCGGACGACCCGACGCCGGCCGCGATCCGGTACACCGCGATCTACGCGATCGCCTGGGTGCTGACCGCGATGTACTCGCTGCCCTGGTACGACGTGATCGCCTGGGCCGCCCTCGCCGCGGTCGCCGCGTCGAAGGTCGACGGCCTGATGGTCGTCCGTACGACGATGCTCGCGATCGCGTACGTCCCCGGGCGGGACCCGCACGCGCGCCAGGTCGCCTCGAGCCTGTCGGACTCCCTGGAGTTCTTCAGCGCGCGCCTCCGCGACACCATCTGCCCGGCGATCGAGCTGGCCGTCCTGATCGGCCTGATCGTCTGGGCCCGCCGCAACGGCGCCCAGTGGTGGCCGTACGACTGGCCCCGCCGCAAACAGAAGGCTGTCGCGGAGAACGCCGAAGCGCGCTAACTCCAGAGGTCGTGGCCGGCTGCGATCGCCTTGGCGAGGATCGACTTCACCGGCTTCTTCAGGACGTTCGCGGCCGCGGCCACGTCGTCGTACTCCGGCTGCACGTTGATCACCTGACCGCCGTACCGGGCGATCTTCACGTGGATCGACTGGCCCTCGACGTCGACGGTCGCGAACTCGCGGTCCGCGGCGTGCTTGCGGATCCCGAACTCACGCAGTCCGATCGCCGATGTCTCGGACAGGATCACTGCCCGGACCGTCTCGGCGTTCGCGCTGCCGACCAGGACCGACAGCGTGTGCGCCGGACGGCCCTTCTTCATCAGGATCGGGGTCAGCCACGCGTCGGCGGCGCCGGCCTCCATCAGCCGGGCCAGGACCTGCGGCCAGATCCGCGGGTCGAGGTCGTCGACGTTGGTCTCGTAGACGAGCTCGGTGGCCAATTCGTCGGCTGACGCACCGATCACCACGCGCAGGATGTTCGGCACCTCGACCGGGTCCCGGCCACCCGCTCCGACGCCGGTCTGCTCGATCCGCATCGGCGGCATCGGGCCGAACTCGTCCGCCAGGGTCGCCAGCAGGGCCGCGCCGGTCGGTGTCGTCATCTCGTACGGCGCCGGACCGCCGGTCACCGGTGCTTCGGCCTCGGACACCAGATGAAGGACCGCGGGACCCGGGATCGGGATGCCGCCGTGCTGACCGCGCACCTGACTCCCGCCGCCCAGCACGATCGTCGAGACGACGATGTGATCGAGGTCGAGGGAGACGGACGCGGCGGCGACGCCGACGATGTCCGCGATCGCGTCCAGTGCGCCGACTTCGTGGAAGTGCACGGTGTCCGGCTCCACCCCGTGAGCGGCAGCCTCCGCGCGGGCAAGACGCCCGAAAGTATCCAGCGCCCGCGCCCGAACCGCGTCGTCGAGCCGAGCCTCCTCGAGCAGCCGCCGAACCTCAGCCCAAGCCCGAGTCGGCCCATGCCCTCCGCCGCCACTGTGACCGTGACCGTGTCCGGCGTCCTCGTGACCGTGCCCATGCCCGTGTCCGGCGTCCGGGATGTTTTCCGGGTGGAGCTCGCCGTTGACCTTGACGCTGGCTTTGGTGGCGGCGATCTGATGACGAGCGGTCTGGGCGACGCTGACGGACAACGACGGGTCCACAGCAGCGACAGCCGCGTTCACCGCGTTCAGGTCGGCACCTGCCGACAGAAAAGCGCCCAGGAGCATGTCACCGGAGGCGCCGGCAGAGCAGTCGATCCAAGCGACTCTCATCAGGCCTCCTTCGTCTCGCGAGGAGTCGACTGGCGCGCGACGCGTGCCGCGAACACTCCGGCCCCGAACCCGTTGTCGATGTTCACAACCGTCACCCCAGGCGCGCACGAGTTCAGCATTCCGAGGAGCGCAGCCAGTCCACCGAACGAGGCGCCGTACCCAACTGACGTCGGCACCGCCACCAGCGGCACCCCGACCAGCCCGCCGACAACGCTCGGCAGCGCGCCCTCCATCCCCGCAACCACGATCAGGCAGTCCGCCGCGTCGAGCCGCTCCCGCTCCCCGAGGATCCGGTGCAGCCCGGCGACGCCCACGTCCGTGATGACATCCACCCCGGCCCCGAACACGCGAGCCGTGGTCGCCGCCTCAGCAGCCACCGGAGCGTCCGACGTACCGGCCGCCACGACAGCGACAGTTCCCCGCTGTGCCGGCGGTTCGCCGAGCACCGCCGTACGGCCGACCGGGTCCACCACGGTGTCCGGCAGCGCCGCGGTCACCGCCGCCTGGGCCTCGTCCGTCAACCGGGTCGCCAGTACGGCGTGACCGGGATGGGTGGCGTGCAGGGTCCGCAGCAGTTCCACGACCTGAGACGGCGTCTTGCCCGCGCCGTAGACGACTTCGGCGTCCCCGGTGCGCTCCAGCCGGTCGGTGTCGAGGCGCGCGTAGCCGAGGTCGTGGACGCCCGGTTGTGGGCCCTGATCAGGCAAATGTGTCACGCCGTGAATCTACGTTGCCCCGGCCCGAGGTACCGCATCCGTCCTCGACCATGCACGCTGTGCGATCACCTGAACACTCAGGCACAACACTCGATGCCTTAGGCTCTCGTGCTGTGTCTTCGACGTTAGCCGGTGCCTTCGGGGTCGCCGCCCTCTTCGTGGCGGTGCTTGCCCTGGTGTTCGCGATCCAGGCCCTCCGGGCCCGGACGGTCTCGTCGGACCACGGCTCACCGACCGCACTCCCCCAGCCGGAACCACAACCGGCCCAGCCGGAGGCCAAACCCGGCACCGTGAAGTCGGAGCTGCGCAAGCTCGGCAAGGACCTCGAAGTCACCCGCGGCGAACTGAAGGAAACCCTCCAGCACCTGGCCGTCGTCCGGTACGACGCCTTCGGCGAAACCGGCGGCAAGCTCTCCTGGTCGATGGCGATCCTCGACGACAACGGCGACGGCGTCGTCCTGACCTCGATCAACAGCCGCGCCGACGCCCGCACCTACGCCAAGGAAATCAAGTCCTTCACCAGCGAGTCCAAACTCTCCCCAGAAGAGGAAGAGGCCCTGGAAACCCTCCGCAAGGAGTCAGAGCAGCCCTAGGGTCCTAGCGGCGTTTGGGGACTCGGGCGGTCAGGGCGCCGGGTTCTATTTCGGTGGAGAGGGAGCGGCCGGGGCCGATCGGGTCGCCGTCGAGTTGGCGTTGGACGTCCACGGCGGCGACGAGCTCGACCTTGCGGCCGGTGAAGCGTTCCAGGTACATGTCGGTGCGGTTGGTGCGGGTCAGCAGCCGCCAGACGACGATCGGCCACTGGGTCACCCGCCGCGGCGCGATCACCACGACGTCCAGCAGCCCGTCGTCGGGGCGGGCGTCGGGCAGCAGGGGGATGTTGGCCTGCAGCATGCCGACGTTGCCGATCACGACCGTGCGGACGCGGCGTTCGATCGTCTCGGCGTCGTCGATGGTGATCTGGACGCGTACCGACGGGTGGTTGATGTTCTTCGCCGCCGACACCAGGTACGCGGTCCAGCCGATCTGCTTCTTCAGGTGCGGCGGGGCGTCGGACATGATCGCGGCGTCCAGCCCGAGCCCGGCCATCACCGCGAACCGGTCGGTGTCGAGCTCGTCACCGTGGACCCGGACC
Source organism: Kribbella soli (assembly GCF_004331345.1). Taxonomy (GTDB): domain Bacteria; phylum Actinomycetota; class Actinomycetes; order Propionibacteriales; family Kribbellaceae; genus Kribbella; species Kribbella soli. The sequence goes on from NZ_SJJZ01000001.1 coordinate 2,423,486, forward strand.
AGGTCGATCCGCCGGTCGCGTCCTTCGAGGATCCGCTCCAGCGCGTCGTCCAGGTCGAGCGGGATGTGCAGGTTGCGCGCCAGCAGGTTCCCGGTGCCGGCCGGGATCACGCCGACCGGAATCCCGGTGTGCGCGAGCGCCGAGCACACGACCCGGACCGTACCGTCGCCGCCCGCGACCAGCACCAGGTCGGACTCGTTCTCGATCGCCAGCTTCGCCATCGCGTTCCCGGCGTCGTCCACGCGGGTCTCCAGCCAGAGCGGATCGTCGTACCCACGGACCGCGAGTGCCCGGGTCACCTTCCTCCGGAACGCCACGCCGTCGCCGACCTTGATCGGATTCACGATGACCGACGCCCGTGGCGGAGCCGTCGTACCGTCGTCGTCCGACGGGGTACGCCGACGGCGCCGCCGCAGCCCCGGCCGGAGGCCGAAACCAATCGACGTCGCGGTCAGGATCGCCAGCCCGAGCGCCCAGCCGCCGAGTATGTCGGACACGTACTCGACGTTCAGCGCGATCCGGTCGGCCGACGCGATCCACACCACCGCGAGCACCGGCAGCAGCACCAGCAGCCGGAACCGCCGCCGCCAGCCCCGCACCGACGGCAGTACGACGCCGAGCGCGCCGGCCATCACGAACGCGGCCGTCGCGTGACCGGACACGTACGAGAACCCGCTGTTCTCGACCAGCATCAGCGCCGGCGGCTCCCGCTCGAAGATCGCCTTGACCGCCTGCACCAGGCCCAGCTCGGCGGCGGCGGACGTGATCAGCCAGATGGTCAGCAGCCGCGCCCGGCGATGCCACAGGTACGCCGCGACAACCAGGATCACCGCCCGCGACGTCCACGGCAGCACGACCGCCCCGACGACCTGCCAGAAGTCGACGACACTCTCGTGGGCGGCGCCGTACGACGCGGCACGCGCGGCGACCGACTGGTCCCAGCGAGCCAGCGGCGGCCACTCCCCGAACACGAGCACCGTGATCACCGTGAACGGCAACGCACCCAGCACGACCGTGAGCACACGTCCGATCGGAGTGGGTGGGTGGTGGTTCATGGCCCGCTCAGATCCCCCTAGATGGTCACGTGTACCTAGACCATCATCCCGAATAGACTTCGCCGGTTCTGACACGCCCCGATACCCTCAGGGTGTGATTGACGCGAAACTGCTCCGTGAGACCCCTGATGTCGTGCGCGCCGCCCTGACCAAGCGTGGCGAGAGTACGGACCTGGTCGACCAGATCCTGGTCGCCGACGGGGAGCGTCGATCGTCCATCTCCGCCTTCGAGGCGCTCCGGGCCGAGCAGAAGTCGCTCGGCAAGCAGGTCGCCCAGGCCAAGGGCGACGAGCGCACCGCGCTGCTGGAGCGCACCAAGACGCTGGCCGCCGAGGTGAAGGCCAACGAGGCCGCCGCGAACGACGCCGGCCGCCGCTTCGACGAGCTCGCCGCCGCCCTGCCGAACCTGGTCTCCGACGAGGCCCCGGTCGGCGGCGAGGACGACTTCGTCGTGGTGGAGGAGGTCGGCAAGCCGCGCGACTTCGCTGCCGAGGGCTTCGAGCCCCGCGACCACCTGGCGCTGGGCGAGCTGCTCGGCGCGATCGACATGGAACGCGGCGCGAAGATCAGCGGATCCCGGTTCTACTTCCTCAAGGGCGTCGGGATGCTGCTCCAGCTCGGCATGCTCCAGCTGGCCGTCCAGCAGGCGGTGGAGAACGGCTTCACCCCGATGATCACGCCGACGCTGGTCAAGCCCGAGGTGATGGGCGGCACCGGCTACCTGTCGGCGCACGACGACGTCTACCGGCTCGAGGACCCCGAGCTGTACCTGACCGGTACGTCGGAGGTCGCACTGGCCGGCTACCACATGGACGAGATCCTCGACCTGTCCAATGGCCCCGTCCGCTACGCGGGCTGGTCGTCCTGCTACCGCAAGGAAGCCGGCTCGCACGGGAAGGACACCCGCGGGATCATCCGTGTCCACCAGTTCGACAAGGTCGAGATGTTCTCCTACTGCAGCCTGGAGGAGGCCGCCGCGGAGCACCTGCGGCTGCTGGCCTGGGAGAAGGAGATGCTCGACAAGATGGAGCTGAGCTACCGGGTGATCGACACCGCGACCGGTGACCTGGGCGTCTCGGCGTACCGGAAGTTCGACTGCGAGGCGTGGGTGCCGACGCAGGGCCGGTACCGCGAGCTGACCTCGACGTCGAACTGCACGGACTTCCAGGCCCGCCGCCTGAACATCCGGCACCGGGACGCCGACGGCAAGACGCAGCCGGTCGCGACGCTGAACGGAACGCTGGCGACCACCCGCTGGATCGTCGCGATCCTGGAGACGCACCAGCTGGCCGACGGCTCGGTCCGGGTACCGACCGCGCTGCAGCCGTACGTCGGCGGCCGCGAGGTCCTCGAACCGGTGGCCAAATGACGGACGGACCACGGCCGACGGCCGTTGCCCTGGACATCGATGGCACGCTCATCGACCACGACGAGGGGATGTCGCCCGCAGTCGTCGACGCGGTTCGACGTACCGCAGCGCAGGTGCCCGTGATCCTGGCCACCGGCCGGGCCTGGTCGACCACCAGGCCGGTGGCCGAGCGGCTCGGCCTCCGGTCCGGCGGATTCGTTGTCTGCAGCAACGGTGCGCGCACGCTGCGCTACCCGGACGGCGAAGTCGTCGACGAGCGGACCTTCGACCCGTCGACGGTGATCACATCGGTGCGCAGGTACGCGCCCAACGCGCGGATGGCGGTCGAGGACCAGGACGGCAGCTACCTGGTCACCGCGCCGTTCCCGGACGGCGACCTCGGCGCGGACGCGCGGATCCGGGTGGTCGGCGACGACGAGCTCGCACCGCAACCCGTGACCCGCTTGATCATCCGGGACCCGGACCAGTCCGAGAGCGATTTCGTCCACCTGGCGGAACGCCTCGGCCTGCACGGTGTCAGCTATTTCGTGGGCTGGACCGCATGGCTGGACATCGCGCCCGAGGGTGTGGACAAGTCGACCGGCCTGAAGGTCGCGCTCGCACAGCACGACCTGGACCCGGCCGGCCTGCTGGCGATCGGTGACGGACGCAACGACATCGAGATGCTCACCTACGCGGGTCTCGGCATCGCGATGGACTCCGCCCCGGACGAGGTCAAGGTCGCCGCCGACGAGGTCACCAAGTCCGTCCAGGACGACGGCGTCGCCGCCGTACTCAACCGCTGGTTCTGAGGCAAGCCCTTTCGGTCAGAACCGAAAGGCTTGACAACTGGATTGCTCGAGGCAAGCGAAAGGCCCGGACGCCCTGTAATTACAGGGCGTCCGGGCCTTCGATCGTTCAGTCTCCGATAGTCCGCTGGCGGGCCGAGTATCGGATCAGGCCACTCGGCTGCTACCGGTGCGGCGTGGCTGGTGCTGCTGGTCGACGACGGTGTCGAACGCGTCCAGCACGGCGCCGACCTCGGGCCGCGGCCGCGGCGTCTTGGCTGCCGGGCTCTGGCCGCGACGGGCCCGCCGCAGGTGCCGCTTGACCGTCGACAGCGAGCAACCCAGCCGCATGGCCAGGGACTCCAGGCTGTCGTTCGGGTACTGCGTGCGCAGCCGCAGAACTTCTTCGTGGCTGACCGGACGGCGGGTGCCCCGCGCGCCGGCAAGCTGGTCGAAGTCGTCCGCCTGCACCTCGACGTCGAGCAGGTTGCGGATCGAACGCCGTTGTACAGCAGTGGTTCCGGCGACGAAGCCGCTCACGTCGTGCTCGGCGACGGCGCTGTACAGGCAGTCCGTGAAGAGCGGGCACGACGCGCAGAGCGTCTTGGCCTCGCGGACAAGCTGCTCGTACCGCTCCCTGGTACGACGGGTTGCGGACGCCGGCGGCGGCTCTTCCATCAGGCGGTGCTGAAAGATGTCGGAACGAGCGATGCAGCCGGTCATTGCTCCCTCCCCGTTGGAACATGTGTCGACAGCCGCTCGAGAGCTACTGCCCCCCGGCCCCGCTAGATTGGCGCTGTTGACGATCATCAAGGCTCCCCAAGTATCAAGACCCGAATGAACGAACGGTGAACGACGTTCGTTCGCACGGATCCGCTAGCTGATGGACCTGCGTACTTCGCCGGCCCACCGTGTCGTCCCGGGCGCGGGACGCACCGATCCATAACTGTTGACGTCGCTGCCGTGGTTTTGGTTGCAGCCAATTCCACAACAGTTTCTTCGACGCTTGTATGTGCTTCCGGAGGTGGGGCGGCATCAGTCGCGCTGATCCAGAACACGCTTACGACGCGAACGAACAGCCCCCGGTTCCCCGCCAGACCACCGCATGAAATCACGCACCAACGGGGTGGCGCAGGGGAACTTGCTGCCTTTGCAGCATCCTGCCGTAACGGTCTGATGACGTTGTCAAAAGCTCAATCAGATAAGTCAAAAAGACCTGAAGCCAACGTCGTACCGCTTGCGCCCGAGGCACTCGGAAGGGTAGTGCGCGACCGGCTCGTGCGTCGGCACTGTGGCGATATCGTTACCCGGTGACGGCCCCGCGAAACCCCCGCCTGATAGCCACCGATCTCGACGGAACGCTCGTCCGCAGTGACGGCACCGTGTCCGAGCGGACTCGCGCCGCGGTCCTCGCGGCACAGCAGGCCGGAAGTGTTTTCGTGATGGTCACCGCCCGGCCACCTCGCTGGCTGCACGACCTGTCGTACCTGGTCGGCGACCACGGTGTCGCGATTGTTGCCAACGGCTCCATTTTGTACGACGTCCTGCGCCGTAAGGCGATTCGGACCCGGTTGATCGACCCAGCGGTCGCACTCGACGTGGCGCAGGCGATCCGCGCGGCGATTCCGGACGTACAGTTCGCCATCGAGCGACCGGACCGCTACGGACAGGAACCGGTCTACCTGAATCGCTGGCCGAAACCGGACAACACGTTGATCGCCGCGGTGGAGGAACTGCTGGCGGAGCCGGCCGCGAAGCTGCTCGTCCGGCATCCGAGCATGCACTCCGACGAACTGCTCGGCCTGGTGAATCCGTTGGTGGGCCAACGAGTGACGGCCAGTCACAGTGGAGGTCACGGTTTGGTGGAGATTTCGGCGAGCGGGGTCTCGAAGGCCTCGATGCTGGCCGATTTCGCCGCCACACAAGGGATCTCGGCTGCTGAGACGATCGCCTTCGGTGACTCGGTCAACGATCTCCCGATGCTCGCCTGGGCCGGAACGTCGTACGGCGTCGCGAACGCGCATCCCGAAGTCCTCGCAATGGTGGACAAAACTGCCCCCGCAAACGACGAGGACGGCGTCGCCGCCGTCCTCGAGGAGTTCTTCCAGCCTTTGAAATAAGGCGTTACAAGTACATCCCGCCGCTGCCCGGGCCGTCGGTGTTGCCGGCCTGCGGCCCGCCGGGGAAGCCGGGGTGCTCTTCGCCGGGCAACTGCTGACCGCCCGGAAGCGCGCGGCGCATCTGCTCCAGCTGCTGACGCGCGGCCATCTGCTGCGCGAACAACGCCGTCTGGATGCCGTGGAACAAGCCTTCCAGCCAGCCCACCAGCTGCGCCTGCGCGATGCGCAGCTCGGCGTCGGTCGGAGTGCTGTCGTCGGTGAAGTCGAGGCTGAGACGCTCCAGCTCCTCGACCAGTTCCGGTGCGAGGCCGCTCTCGAGTTCCTTGATCGACGCCTCGTGGATCGCCCGCAACCGCGCCCGGGAAGCTTCGTCGAGCGGTGCCGACTTCACCTCTTCCAGCAGTTGCCGGATCATGTTGGCGACCCGCATCACCTTGGCCGGCTGCTCGACCAGCTCGGTCACGGAGCGCGGTTCGTTGTCGTGCTCGTCGTCGTCGGAGCGCGGCGGTCCCTCGACGGCCATGCCGTCCGGCCCGACGATCAGCACCTTGCCGTCTTCGGTGCGCGCCCCGGCCATCGGAATCTCCTGGCCCTCGCTGCTGCTCTCGCTCATCTGCCCATCCTAGGCCGGGGTCATCTTTGAGCCCCCACCAACCATCTCCGGCGTCGATTTCTGGTTGAGCGGTGCTCAAGGAGGGGAATCAGGTCGTGCGGGCGCGGTGGCGGCGTACGGCGTCCCGGTTGGCGCAGGCGGGGCTGCAGTAGCGCTGGCGTCCGGTGCGGGAAAGGTCGGCGTACACGTTGTCGCAGCCTTCGGTGGAGCAGCGGCCGAGCCGGGTGATGCCACGGCCGGCCAGGTGCAACGCCGTACCGGTGCTGATCAGGGTCGCGACCAGCCGCCCGACCGGCACGTTGTCCGGGCGGTAGTGCATGTGCCAGCCGTCGCCGGCGTGGTTGGTGAGCCGCGGATGCTCGGTGTACTTCGCGAGCATCGCGTTCACCAGGTCGACCCGCGCCTGCTCGTCCGGTGCGTCCACGACCCGCAGCCACTCGTCGAGCGCGATGCGTACCGCGGCCAGATCCGCGGCGGTGACGTGCCGCTCGCGCACGAGGCGGCTCTCGACGCCGCTCTCCTCGCACCGCTCGGCCAGCTCGTCCGGCGTGGTCGCCGGGCGGGTCACCAGGTTCACCGCGAGCAGGACCGCGTCCGCGCCGTAAGGGTTGAGATGCATAAGGCCATTACATCACGATGGATCCATGACCGACCTCCACCGCCATCGCTGGTCCGCGATCTCGAGCCACCACGTCAGTGAAGGGCTGGTCGTGTACCAGCGGTGTGCCTGTGGCCAATGGCGCATCACAAGCACACCGCCGTACCCCGTCGCCTACCCCGAGATCGCGTTAGTCGATGCGGCTGACCATCGGTAGACGGGATCGGGTGAGGAGCCAGGCGAGCAGACCGGCGAACAGTGGTACGACGACCACGATCCCGCCGATCTCCGCCCATGGGACCACGAAGTGCGGCGACCCGAACGCGGCGTGCGCCGTGTAGCCGTACAGCGCACCGACCCCCACGCCCAGCACGCAGCCCAGCTGTCCGAGCACCCACGCCTGCGCCGCCGCGAGCGACCGCCGTCGCCTCGGGGGCGCACCGATCGCCGCCAGCGTGGCCAGATCGGCCCGTCCCTCGGCAGCTGACAACGACACCGAGATCGCGACGCCGAGCAGTGTGACCACCGTCGCCGCGAGCAGGATCCCGATCAGGAAGAGCCGCCCCGGGCTCTGGTACCCCTTCTCGACCTGAAGCCCCTCGTCCGTCCCGAGCGTCCGGGCGACTGCGCCGAGCTCGTCCTTGGACGGCTCCCTCGTCAGTTCGAAATGCACCTCGCTGACACGGATCGTTCCCAGCTCGCGGGCCGCGTCCCGACTGATCAACGCGGTGTCCCGCAGGAACTGAACCGCGGGCGGGCGGCCGAACGACACGGCGTCGAGGTTCCGCAGGTAGTTCTGGTCGTCATCGTTGTGCATGGCAACCTTCTGTCCCGGGTCGAGCTTGACGTCCGGAACCACCACCTTGCCGTCCCGCAGCGCGGCGGCCGCCTTCTCGCCGTACTCCCCGAACCGGGCGATGAACGCCGGATCCGCCGCCTGGAGGCTGAATCCGTTCATCCCCTCGGAGTTCTCCGGCGTCGCGACCGCAAGGATCGGCAGGTAGCCGTACTGGTTGGGCTTCTGGTTCGGCAGCAGTACGTCGCCGAGCTCGTACTGCGTCCGCACCGGCAACTGACTGTCCAGTCCCGAGACGAGCGCCGGCGTGTACTTGATCTCACCCGGAACGCCTTGATTGACACGCAGTACGGCGTCACCGTGCCGACCGACTGCGATGTAGTTCGCGGCGTCGGCGGCAATCGAGTTGGACGCGGCGAACGCGACCGCGGCGGTGCCGGCGACGGCCATCATGATCGCGGCCGTCGCGGGACCCGTGCGATGCCGGTGCCGCGCGGCGTCGCGCATCGCCATCCGGCCGCTCAACGGCAGCGACCGCGCCAGGCCGGCGACCTTGGCGACCAGACTCGGCAGCATCCACACCAGTGCGGCGACGGACGCGGTGATGCCGAGCAGCACCAGCGCGATCGGACCGCTCGGCGTGGCGGTCGCCTGCTGACCCAGCGGCGAGTGCCGCGCCGACTTCAACGCCGCGGCGATCAGCGCGCTGCCTGCGAACACGGACACCAGCCCGGCCGCCAGCAGGACGACCGCGGCGATCCGGATCCGCGCCGCCTTCGCAGTCACGGTGAACCGGCCGGCCAGCGCAGCCATCGGCGCCTGCCGACCGGCACTGATCGCCGGTACGACGGCAGCGGCGAGTCCGGCGCCGAGACCGAGGACCGCGATCGCCACGATCGTGCCCCAGGGGATCTGCCACGCCGTGAAGATCGTGTCCGTCATCCGTTCCCAGACCGGCTTCGCGCTGAACACCGCGAGACCGGCGATCGCCAGTCCGCCGGCCACGCCGACCAGCCCGGCGAACAGACCTTGCGTCACGACGATCCGCCGGACGTCGCCCGGCGTACCTCCGGCGGCCATCACCAGACCGAGTTCGCGGGTCTGGCGGCGCGCGCCGACCGCGAACGCCGTACCGGCGAGCAGGACGATCTCGAGGATGCCGAAGCCGATCACCAGCGCCATCGCGGCGTACGGACCGATGTCGTCGGCGGTCGTGCCGTACGGGTCCGGCGGCGGATCGACGATGGTTGCTCGCGGCAAGAGAAACAGGCCGTTGTTGATCAGCTCGGTGCTGAGTTGGTTGAGATCAGCCGAGTCCGGCAGGTCGACGAGGTACTGGACCGTGCGAGTCGGATCGACTTCGTACAGCGTGGAGTCGGGCGTGGCGAAGATCGCCGGCGCGCTCTGCATGGTGAGCATCCGGGTGATGCCGACGACGGTGTACCTCTTGCCGGTCGTGCTCTCGACTGTGTCGGCCGAGCCGAGCTTCTCCGCGAGTGACGGCGAGATCGCGACCTCGTCGGCCTTCGCCGGCAGGCGGCCCTTGTCGAGCTTCACGGTTCCGGTCGTCAGCGGATTCGCGCCGTCGCCCGTGAGCAGCGTGACCGAGGTCTTCGACTCCGGGACACGGACCTCGACCATGCCGGAGTCGACGAACGGGCGGGCCAGCTTCGTCCCCGCCGGGAGCAGCGGGCTCGGGTCGAACGTGGACGGTGTGCGGACCGCTTTGTCGTGGCCCTCGGCCGGCGGCGGTTCGCCGTACGTCATCTCCTGGCCCGGCGGCACCTGGAGCTTGTCGTACTGCGTGACGTCGAGCCGGCCGTCCGCGCGGCCGATCGTGTTGGCGGCCAGCGTTTCGCCGCTCGGACTCGCGGACTTCAGCACGATGCCCAGCCATGTCGCAGCCAGCACCGGCAGGCCGATCAGCGCCGCGACGAGCAACGTGCGGCCGAGTGATCTTCGCGCCGTACGCCGGGCGATCCGCAGCGGCGCAGCCCACTTGCCCATCAGCGGCTCTCCTGCAGCAGCGCGTCCGCATCCGGCAGCGGGCCCGCTTGTCCTACCAGTACGCCGTCGCGCAGATACACCACGCGGTCCGCCCAAGCGGCGTGCCGGGCGTCGTGGGTGACGAGAACGCCGCCGATGCCGTGCTGGTCGCAGCGGTCCCGGAGCAGCCGCAGTACGGCCTCGCCGGTGTCGGAGTCGAGCGCGCCGGTCGGTTCGTCGGCGAGCAGCAGGCGGCGTTCGCCGACGATCGCGCGGGCGATCGCCACTCGTTGCCGTTGACCACCGGACATGTCGTCGGGGAAGCGGTCGGCGAGCTCCTCGATTCCCACCTCCTGCAGTGCGGTGACGGCGTGCTTGTAGGCAGCCCGGCTCCGCGTGCCGTCCAGCTCCAGCGGGAGCGCGACGTTCTCGGCCGCGGTCAGTGCGGGGATCAGGTTGAAGTCCTGGAACACGTAGCCGATCCGGCGCCGACGCAGCGCCGCCACGGCGTTCCGGCCGAGCGTGGTGAGATCGTTGCCGTCGACAAGCACCTCGCCTGCGGTCGGCTGGTCGAGACCGCCGGCGCAGGTGAGCAATGTCGACTTGCCGGACCCGGACGGGCCCATCACGGCGACCAGTTCCCCCGGCGCCACGGCCAGATCTACGCCCCGCAAGGCATGCACGGCCTGCTCACCTTGACCGTGCGTCCGCGTCAACTTCCGAATGTCGAGGATCATGAGCGCGCCTCCTGATCAGCCGGTACGTCGTACGTCTGGGGAGCGGGCCGTGGTTTGCCGCGGTGGCGTAACAGCATCGCCTCGCAGTGGTCGAGCCAGCGGATCTCGGCCTCGGCGCCGAAGATCATCGATTCGATGACCAGCTGCCAGGAGATCTCGCCCTCCGCGCTGTTGCGCTTCTGCCGGGTGAGCTCCTGCAGCGACTGCATGGTCGACATCCGCTGCCGCTGGACCACGGCGCTGACGTCGACGCCCGGCACCGCGAGCGCCAGGGCGAGCTTGATCGCGAGCTCGTCACGTGGGCGCGACTCCCGGGCGACCGGGGTCTGGAACCAGTTCGCGAGTTCGGTCCGCCCGGCGTCGGTGATCTCGTACATCGAGCGGCCGTCACCTTCCGACGACGCGGCCCGGACGAGGCCGTCGCGCTCGAGGCGCGTCAACGTCGTGTAGACCTGCCCGATGTTCAGCGGCCAGGTCGCCCCGGTGGCTGCCTCGAACTCACCGCGCAGCTGGTAGCCGTACTTCGGCTCGTCCTGGAGCAGCGCCAGCAATCCATGCCTGATCGACATAGATACTGAGTATGCATACCGAGTATGCGGCCGTCAATCCTCGCGGGTCAGGCGGCGTACCAGGCGGGCGGTGATCGCCTCCACGTCGTACGGGCGTCCGGTGCCCGGGGTCAGTTGGTCGAGGACCAGGCCGTCGATGGCGAAGTGCAGCAGGCGGATCTCCTCTGCGCCGCCTGGCAGGCCGGCGTTCGCGTTGAAGGCGACGTCGGCGTCGAAGCCTTGGCGGAGCGTGCGCGACAGGATCTCGTGCAGCCCGGGGCGGCGGGCCGCTTCGAGGCGGAGCTCGAGCAGGGCGAGCGTGATCTCCGGCCGACCGAGCAGGCGCTCGACGATGTAGTGCACGTAGTCCGTCATCAGTTCGAGGCCCGGCTCGCGGGCGGCGAGTGGTTCGAGGACGGCCTCGTCCGGAGCGAGGCGTTCGAAGATCCGCTCGCCGAGTGCGCCGAGCAGGGCGTCGCGGGTCTTGAAGTAGTTGGACGCCGTACCCGCCGGGAGTCCGGCGGCGGCGTCGACGGCTCGGTGCGTCAGGCCGCGAGCGCCGGCTTCCGCGAGCACGGCCAGGCCGGCGTCGGCCAGTTGGGTACGGCGTTCCGGATTCCGGGGCATGTTGACAATGCTAGCAGAGTTCCACTACAACTGTCGTACACAACAACAACAGCTGTAGTAGTCAGGAGATTCTATGCAACCCGCGGCATTCGGCGCGACCGTCGTCACCGACCACCCCTCGGAGGTCGCCGCCTTCTACACGCAGTACCTCGACCTGCAGATCGGGATCGATCTCGGCTGGTTCATCACGGTTCGCCGCGGCACGGCGGACTGGGAGCTCGCGATCATGGAGCGCGGCCACCCGACGATTCCGGCGGCGGTGTCGGCGCAGACCGAGAGCGCATGCGTCTTCGGCTTCATCGTCGACGACGCCGACAAGATCGCCGCCGCGCTCCGTGACGGCGGCGTGAAGCTGGAGGGCGACCCGAAGACCGAGGTCTTCGGCCAACGGCACTTCTTTGTCCGCGACCCGGCGGGCACCTGGATCGACGTGATCCAGCTGGTCGAGCCCGACCCGGAATGGGTCGCCGCCAACCTGCCTACAGAGTGAGCAGGACCTTGCCCAGCTGGGTGGACTGCTCCAGCGTCTCGTGAGCCTTCGCGACCTCGGCGAGCGGGAACGTGGAGTGCACGACCGGGCGGACCTTGTGCTCCGCGATCAGCGGCCAGACGTGGCCGACGACCTCGGCGATGATCCGGCCCTTGTCCGCCACCGAACGGAACCGCAGGCCGGTGGCGATCACCGATCCGCGCCGGCTGAGCAGCCGTCCGAGGTCCAGTTCGCCCTTCGCGCCGCCCTGCATCCCGATCACCACGAGCCGCCCGTCGTACGCGAGCGACTTCACGTTGTCGGTCAGGTACTTCGCGCCCATGATGTCGAGGATCACGTCGGCGCCCGCGCCGTGGGTCGCCTCGTTCACCACGGACGCCCACTCGGCTTCCTTGTAGTTGATCGCGACGTCCGCACCGAGCCGGGTGCAGAACTCCATCTTCTCCTTGCTGCCGACCGTGGTCAGCACCCGCGCGCCGTGCGCGACGCCGAGCTGGATCGCCATCGTGCCGATCCCGGACGAGCCGCCGTGCACGAGCAGGGTCTCGCCCGCCTTGAGGTGCGCGGTCATGAAGACGTTGGACCAGACGGTCGCGACGACCTCGGGCAGCGCGGCCGCGCTGACCAGGTCGAGACCGTGCGGCACGGGCATCACCTGCGGGGCGGGCACGACGACCTTCTCGGCGTACCCGCCGCCGGCGAGCAGCGCACAGCACTCGTCGCCGACCGACCAGTCCTCGACCTCGGCGCCGACCGCGGCGATCCGGCCGGACACCTCGAGGCCGATCGTGCCGGGAGCGCCTGGCGGCGGTGGGTAGAACCCCTGCCGCTGGAGCAGGTCGGCGCGGTTCACGCCGGCCGCGACGACGTCGATGACGACCTCGTCGACGGCCGGTTCCGGGTCGGGGATCTCGCCGATCCCGAGGAGGTCGATTCCGCCGGCACCATGAACCACGACAGCTCGCATGTTGCCCAACCTACCCTCAGCGCTCGACCAGTTTCGCCAGGTCGTTTGCGATGGAGTCGAGGTAAGTGGTCTCGCCTATCGACTGGAACCAGTCCCATAGTTCGAGCGAGTGATAGAGCCGGTAGAGGTCGACCCGGTCCTCCGGTACGGCGCCGTACCCGTCGGTGAGGCCGGCGAGCTTCTCGGGGTTGTCGCGGGCGGAGTACTGGATCGTCTTCGCCAGGTCGATGAGCGGATCGGCGGCGATCGCGTTCTCCACGTCGATGAACCCGTTCACCCGCCAGGTCGCGGGGTCCACGAGGATGTTGCCTTCGTGGAAGTCGTTGTGACACAGGACGGCTGCCGGGTTGTCCGCGAACAGGTGCGCGTGCTGTTCGACATGGGTGGTGATGTCGGCGTGCAGCTTCGGGTCACCGCCGAGCTGCTCGAACTCGTGCAGCTTCTTCGCGAACTGCCGTCGCATGTAGCTGTCGTTGTCCGGCAGCGGGTCGAGGATCTGAACGGTCAGATAGCCGTACGCCGGTTGCTCGATGCGGTGAACGCGCTGCAACAACTCGCCGAGCTGCGCGTACATCGCCCGCCAGTCGGGCGGCTCGGCCTCGGACAGTGGAACGCCGTCGACCTTCGACAGCATCGTGACGCCGTCGCCGACGTGCAGCACCCGTGGGATCGAGCCGGCGAGCTCCCGCTCAAGCATCCCGTAGACGTGCACTTCCTTGGCCTGCTTCCAGAGCCATTCCGGCGCGTAGACCTTCACGATCACCGGGTCGGCCGACGTGCGCACCTCGTACACGGTGCTCAACTGCCCGCCGGTGCGCTCCACGACCTCGCTGACGTCGAGCCCGGCGACGTCCCTCACCAGCTGCGCGACATCCATGCGTCGAACCTACGATCGCCGTCCAGCGGTTTTCAGTCGTCCAGGTCCGACCAGGTGTCGACGTCGTCGCCTGCGTGGGTCGGTTCGGTCCAGGCGAGGTCGAGGCCGGCGAGCGTCCGGCGTACCGACTTGTCTCTCGGGTCGCCTACGTCGTGGATCGCCTGCGCCAGCGCGGTACGCCGGTACGCGGTCGCGAGCTGCTGCTCCTGACCGTCGGTGTCGCGCAGACCGAACCCGTCGTGGTCTCCGAGGCCCGCAACGAGCGCCGTCACGTCGTCCTCGGTGATCCACGGCAGGTCACAACTCACCACGACGACAATCGGCGCGGTCCCATGCGCCAGTCCAGCCGCCAGACCCGCCACCGGTCCGCCCGACGGCGGGTCCTCCACAGTCCAGTCCACGGCCCGGTACGTCGTACGCACCGGGCCCACTACGACAGTCGAGGCGGCACCTGCTGTCGCCGTCAACACCCGATCCAGCAACGACATCCCGTCGAGCACGAGCATCGCCTTGTCCACCCCACCGAAGCGAGTGGACCCGCCCCCCGCCAGCACCACCACATCGAACTCCACCCCAGCAGTCTCGCATCTGGCCGGCCTCGGGTCCGTCGGCTTCAGTCCTTCGGAAGCAGCGCCTCCCGCCCGACCTCCGCCAGCGACAACCCGAACCCGCGCAGCGCGACGATCCGGTGCAGCTGTCGTACGCCGGCGGCGTCGTACTGCCGGTGCCCCGGAGCTGGTGCGCTCGCTGGGTTGCAGCAGCCTGCGGCACCATGGGGAGATGAGGATCGCCGTGGTGCAGACCGCCAGCAGCTACGACAAGGCCGCCAACCGGGACGCGGTCAGCCGTCTGGTCGCTGACGCCGCGCAGGGCGGGCCTGACCTTGTGGTGCTGCCGGAAGCGATGATGTCCGACTTCGCGGTCGAGGGGGAGTCGGTCGCGGAGGCCGCCGAGGCGCTCGACGGCGAGTTCGTCACGACCCTTCGGAAGGCTGCGGTCGAGCACGGCGTGGCGATCGTGGCCGGGATGTTCGAACGCAGCTGCGACGAGCATCGTCCGTACAACACACTCCTGGCTGTCAGCGCGGACGGCGTACTGCTCGGCGCCTACCGCAAGATCCACCTGTACGACGCGTTCGGGTACAAGGAGTCCGACCAGCTGACACCTGGTGACGTAGCTCCCGTTGTGGTGCAGGTCGGCGACCACTCGCTCGGTCTGATGACCTGCTACGACCTGCGCTTCCCAGAACTCTCTCGGGCGCTGGTCGACGCCGGCGCCGAGGTGCTCGTCGTTCCAGCCGCCTGGGTTCGCGGACCGCTCAAGGAGCACCACTGGACCACACTGCTCACTGCCCGTGCTGTGGAAAACACCTGCTACGTCGCAGCGGCTGCGCAGAACGGCAAGAAGTACTGCGGCCTCAGCCAGGTCGTCGACCCGCAGGGCATCGCACTGGCGTCCGTAGGCGAGTCGGACGGACATGCGTTCGCGGAGATCTCGGCCGAGCGGCTGGCCGAGGTACGCAAGCGCAACCCCTCCCTGCAGAACCGCCGGTACTCAGTCACGCCCCGTTGACCAGTGCGCGGACCGGCTGGTCCGAAAAACTGGCTGACCCGTTAGCCTCCTGGGCGTGGCGGATGGGTTTGATCTGGAGCATCACGGCGATCTCGAGGTCGGTGAGGGGCTGGTCGACCTCGCCGTCAACGTCCGCGCGGGCACACCCCCGCCCTGGTTGCTCGACGCCATCACGGCGAGCCTGACCGATCTGGCGGCGTACCCACGCCAGGACGCGGCCGTTGCCGCGGTCGCGCACCGGCATGGTGTCGCGCCGGACCGGGTGCTGCTGACCGCGGGGGCCGCGGAGGCGTTCGTCCTGATCGCGCGGGCGTTCCGGCCGCGGCATCCGGTCGTGGTTCATCCACAGTTCACCGAGCCCGAGGCGGCGTTGCGTTCGGCCGGCCACCTGGTCGACCGAGTGATCCTGCGGCCCGAGGACGGGTTCACGCTGGACCCGTCCGCCGTACCGGCCGACGCTGATCTCGTTGTCATTGGTAACCCCACCAACCCGACGTCGGTGCTGCACCGAGCCGACGACCTGCGCGAACTGGCGCGACCCGACCGGATCCTCGTCGTCGACGAGGCCTTCATGGACGCCGTACCCGGTGAACCCGAGTCGCTGGCCGGCGCGTCGATCCCCGGGCTCGTGGTGGTGCGGAGCCTGACGAAGACGTGGGGACTCGCGGGTTTGCGGGTCGGGTACGTCATCGCCGGCGCGGGTCTGATCGAGCAACTGGCCGCGGTACAGCCGCACTGGCCGGTGTCCACTCCTGCACTTGCGGCGGCAATTGCCTGCAGCAACGAGCGTGCCGTCGCGGAAGCGGCCCAGGCTGCGCTCGACATCGAACGCCAACGTGTCCATCTGCTTGACAACCTCGGAACGGTGAACGGACTTTCGACGTACGGCGTGGCGCGGGCCCCGTTCGTTCTCGTCCATGTACCGGGAGCGGCGGAAGTGCGGGAATCCCTGCGTGCACAGGGATTTGCGGTACGGCGAGGGGACACGTTCCCGGGTCTCGGGCCGGACTGGTTGCGGGTCGCCGTACGGCCTGAGGACGTGACCGACGGTTTCGTGAAGGTGCTGTCGGAGCTGCTGCCGCCTAATCGAGTTGGCGCTGTAACGCGCGGGGGGTTTAGCTGAGGTCCTCTTTGCGCACAAGATGACCAGTGCCCCGGTTGGTATTCCCCGGGCAACTTTCTGGCCGTTCGCGAAGGGAGCAGCACAATGGGTCTCAGCGATGACGACATGAACACCTCGTCCGAAGGTGGCACCGGCGAGTACGGAGGCTCGGACGGCGGTAACTCGAGCGAGGGCAACGACACCACGGCCGGCGGCTCGACCGCGGCTCCTGGCGGCGGGGGTAGCGGGTACGGCGAGGAGTCCTCCTCGGACGGCGGCGCCGATGGTGGTGCCGATGGTGGTGCCGATGGTGGTGCGGGCGGCGGCGAGGGGCCGGCCGACGGTGGCGCCTCGCCCGGCACTCAGGATGGTGGCGCTGACGGCGGGGCCGGCGAAGGCACGGCGGACGGTGGCGCGAACGAAGGTGGGACCGACGGCGGTGCTGACGGTGGCGCCGGTGGCGGCGGCTATGGCGAAGGCACTGCGGACGGTGGCGCGAACGAAGGCGGGACCGACGGCGGCGCAGACGGTGGCGCGGACGGTGGCGCCGGCGGGAACTCCGGAAGCTGGTGACCACCGTGCCGGAGGCCGGGCCGTTCCCGCAGAACAACCATCCGGCCGCGCAGTCGGCGGCCGATGGTGGTGAGCAGTTGCGAGACGACCGCCCGGCACTCCGGCGCTGTGTGGCCGGGGATCTGGACGAGTTCACCAACTCCTACTGGGGTTCGCGGGCACTCCTGTCCCACGGTCCCGACCTGCCCGCGCCGTACGACGACCTGTTCAGTCTCGACGCCGTGGACGAACTGCTGTCCCGCCGCGGCCTCCGGACGCCGTTCCTGCGGATCGCGAAGAACGGGTCGGTGGTCGGAGACAGTCAGTTCACCGGACCGGCCGGTGCCGGCGCGGAGATCGCGGACCAGGTACGAGACGACAAGGTGGCAGCGCTGTTCGCCAGCGGGCACACCGTCGTACTGCAGGCACTGCACCGGACCTGGCCGGCACTCGTCGACTTCTCCACTCAGCTGTCCGCGGACGCGGGTCACCCGGTGCAGATCAACGCCTACATCACCCCGGCCGAGTCGCAGGGGTTCTCCGCGCACTACGACGTACACGACGTGTTCGTACTGCAAGTGGCCGGCGAGAAGCACTGGACCGTGCACGAACCGGTCCATCTCGACCCGCTCCGCAACCAGCCATGGACCGACCACGCGCGGTCCGTTGAAGAGGCCGCACGCGAACAGGCACCGGTGATCGACGAGGTACTGAGGCCTGGCGATGCGCTGTACGTGCCCCGTGGCTTCTTGCACTCGGCCAAGGCACTGGGTGGTGTGAGCGCACACCTGACCGTCGGGCTGCACACGTTGACGCGCTACCTGCTTGTACAGGAGTTGGCCGCGCTAGCCGCGAATCAGGCGTCCCTGCGCACCGCACTGCCTCTCGGCTTCGACCCGGGCAACCCGGAGCACCTAGCCCAGGTCCTGCCGCAGGTGGTCGAGCTCTTCACGCGGGAGCTCCGGACGGCGACCCCGGACGCACTGGCCAACCGCCTCCGCCGCCGTACCTGGTCCAGCAACCGCCCAGCTCCGCTCCCACCGCTGGCACACGCCGCGTCCATCACCTCCCTCTCCGTCGGTACGACGGTCCGCCTCCGCGCAGGCCTCCGCTGCCGCCTCGTCCCCGGTGATCCGCTCGTTCTCCAACTCCCCGACCGAACCATCACCTTCCCGCCAGCCACGACCGCAGCCGTCACGGAACTCGTCTCGGGCGCGGACTGCAAGGTAGGAAACCTCCCGGGCCTCGACGACGCCGACCAACTCGTACTGGTGCGCCGCCTCCTCACCGAGGCAGTCGTAGTCGCCACCGCCCAGTAACCACCTGGTAGTTGAAGTCGGCAACAGTATTGTGAGGTGGTGTGGACAGCGGTGACGTCAGGTACCGACCGGAGACCGGCTGCGCAGCGCTAGCCGACCTCCGTCACGACTCCCTGACTGCAACCGCCCCGCCCGCCGAGCGCTGGCTCCTCATCGAGTCCCGCTCCGCCTGGCCCCGCCAGGCCCTGACCTCCCTTCGAAACAGCTCGTCCGGTGCCGAACTGGGTGATGTGGTTGCGCGGCGATGCCGCGAGCTGAGGATCCGGCCCGTACTGATCCGCCGGTACGGCCGCGTCGATCTGACTGTTCCCCGGCGATGGGGACTGGTCGACTGCCGCCCCGGGCGCGAACTCGTTCGCTGGGGCGCCCTGCCGACGGACGAACACCTCCTGGAGGTCCTCGCCGGCAAGGACTCGGGACTGGTGAGCAACGAGCCGGTCTACCTCGTGTGCGCGCACGGACGGCACGACGCGTGCTGCGCCGTACGCGGACGCCCGGTCGCCGCGGCGCTGGCTGCCGCGTACCCAGGACGCACCTGGGAATGCAGCCACATCGGCGGTGACCGATTCGCCGCGAATGTGGTCGTGCTGCCGCATGGCCTGTTCTACGGGCATGTCACACCAGCCCGCGCCGTCGAACTCGCCAAGCAGTACGACGAGGGCGCCGTCGTACCCGATCTCCTCCGTGGATCAGGTGCGTTCGTCCCGCCCGTCCAAGCCGCCCAGCACTTCGCCCGCGCCGCCGGTCACTCACCCGCGCTCGGCAACCTCCTCCCGCAAACCGTTGAAGTCCTCGGCGAGCACCGCTGGCGAATCCTCCTCGCATCCGCCAACGGCCTGATCACCGTCGAAGTCTCGGCACGCCTCGACACCGTCGACGCCCGCCTGACCTGCGCGGGTTCCTCTCCCGCCCAGATCCGACGCTTCGAACTCCACAGCCTGACTACCGCCTGACCGTGACCTGAAGAGTCAGGCCGAGTCTGCCGGGCGGTCCGAAGCGTGCTCGCCGTAGAACGCTGACTGGCGCGCCATGATGTCGCGCATGGGCGTGCCGCGAGGTACGCCGTACACCGTGCCGGGGAAGTCCAGGTCGCGCTGGGTCTGCCACAGCTCCTCGTGCCGGTCGGGGGAGAAGAGCTGGGCCGGGTCGCCGGCGGCGATCCATCCGATCGGGAGGACCGCGCCTGCTTCCAGCCGCGAGTTCACGTGCAGCACGCTGTTGATCCGGAGTTCCGCGCCTGCGCCGGCGACAGAACCGGGGAACAACGCGGCGCCCGTGGCGATGAAGACTTCGTCCTCGACCGTGGCGCCGTTGACATGTGCATGAGGACCTACCAGGACCGCGTCGCCGATGAGCGCGGGATGATCGGCCCGGCCGCGCACCAGGGCGTTCTCCATCACCACACTGTTCTCACCGAGCCGGATCTCGCCGTTCTCCGCCGTCAGCACCGCACCGTGCAGGACCCTGCTGCCTTCGCCGAGGACGACGGCACCGCAGAGCACGGCCGATGGGGCGACGTACGCGGATTCGGGCACGACCGGTCGACGGCCGCGATGTTCCAGCAGCATCTGCTGTCCTCTCGTCGCGTGATCACCTCGCTCCAGCTTGACCCAAGATCGGTTGTGCGGACTCTCCACAGCCCGGGTCCTCACAACCCGGGCGGCGGTGTCCTCCGGGCCGTCCACATCGAGGTGGCAGGCTCGGTCCGGCGGACAATCCGGGTGGAGAACCGCGAACTGAGCCAACATTAGAACAGATGTTCGATCAGATGCAACGCATCCTGACAGGTCAGGAACCGCCCACCCGGATCCGCTCAGATCCGCGCGGAGCTCAGCCGCGGAGCCATCCGGGCGAGCACATAGATCGTCAGGCTCGCAACCAGCGCGAGCGCCGCGAGCACCACCCACGGCAGCTCGTGATGCACCTCGAAGAGCTGCGCGAAGAACGCCGGCGCCAGCACGCTCGCGAAGGTGAACGAGTACTGCCAGTACGACAGATACTTTCCCCGCCCGACCGCGGGCGCGATCGCGGCCGACAGTGCATTGTTCGTCGCTGCGTGCAGTACGTCGGCGAACGCGTAGCAGGCCGTGGCCAGGACGAGCACCGGCACGACCCATCCAGCCGGGATATGCACCTGCAGCGCCATCAGCAGCGCCCAAACGGCGTACGTGATCCCAGCGACCACCATGACGTTCGTACGACGTCGCTGCTCCGTGTGCCGTACGACGAGCGTCTGACCGGTCGCCAACACGACAGCCGTTGCCGCGATCAGAACGCCGACCAGCCACTTCGGCACTGTCAGCGCTTCAGTGACATACACCGGTACGCCGACGCCGAGCATCATCGTGCACAGCGCCAGCAACGTGTTGGCGGCGATGAGTGCCAGGAATGTCTTGTCCTTGCGCAGCAACGGCGCCGGACCGGTGTCCTGGTCGGTCCGCTCGTGGTGCGACGGGTGCAGCCGCAGGAGCAGCAGGCCGGCGAGGTAGAACGTCACCGCGTTGAGGGCCATCGCGAACAGGAACGGTGCGTCCCCACCGATCGCCAACAGCCAACCGGCCACCAGAGCGCCGAGAGCGAGGCCACCGGCCTGCATCATCCCGCCGAGGCCGAACCACTTGTCCCGCTCGCCCTCATCGGCGACGTCCGCGAGCAGGCTGAAGATCGCCGACCAGAACACCCGCTGGCCGGTTGTCATGACCAGCGCGCACAGGAACAGCAGCCACATCGACCGCCCGAAGAAGAAGCCCGTGAACGCCAGGCCCTGAGCGAACTGCGCAGCCACGACAAGGTTCCGCGCCCCGACGCGGTCGATCACCAGACCCACAGCGGCGGGTGCCGCGATGGAGAACAGTGTCGCGACGGTCAGCAACACGCCGGCGGTCCCGAGCGGGATACCGGCGACCTTGTTGAAGAACAGCAACAGCAACGGCCCGGCGCAGCCGCCACCGAACGAGTCGATCGCCAGACCGGCCAGCAGTGGGACCCGACCGCGGACGTTCGGGAGGCCGAGTGACGCGGCTGCGGGCATGGCGGAGCGCTCCCATCGGGACAGTTTTGGCGGCTGGCGAACCGTAGCAAGCGCTCGCCAGTCCATTCCATCCGATTTCAGTCAGTCGCGCCCACGCGCCGTACCGAGACGTTCCGGAGTGGGCGCCAGGCGACCGCTGTCATCACCACCATCGCCACGAAGGCGATCGCGAACGGCGCGGCCAGACCGTACTGCTGCGCCAGTACGCCGCCCAGCGCGGAGCCGATCGCGGCACCGCCCACTGAGGCCAGCAGGTACACGCTGTTCACCCTGCCCATCAGAGCGTCCGGTGTGGCCAGTTGACGCGCTGTAGTCGACACGATGCCCCACACGACCGCGTGGACGCCGAACACGGCCATGGTCGCGCCAGCGACCCACGGGTTCCTGGTGAGCGCCAGGATGAGGTGGACCGTCGTCTCGATCACCAGTCCGGCGCGGAGGAGGGTCACGGACCCCACGCGCGGCTCCAGGAAGTGGTACGTCGGCATACCGAGCACACCGCCCACGGCACCGACCGACACGAGCAGACCGAACTGTGTCTCGCTCAGACCCAACTGCTCGCGCGCGAACAACACCCAGGTCGCGAAGGCGGCACAGAAGGTGATGTTCATGACCAGGATCGACAGGGCGAGCGTCCGTACGCCGGAGTGGCCCCAGAGCCAGCGGAATCCCTCACGCACCTCGTGCAACACGGCTGCACGAGTGGAGTGATCAGGCAGCGGTGGACGTATGGCGACGCGAGCGATCAGCGTGGCTGCGGCGGCAAACGTGACCGCGTTGAACACCAGCGGAATGCCGGCGCCCGCGGCGAACAGCAGCGCGCCCAGCGGTGGTCCGCCGAGTTGCTGGAGCACGGTGCCGCTGGCGAACAGCCGGGCGTTGGCCTTGCCGAGGTGATCCTTCGGTACGGCGCTGACCAGCAACGCACCGGATGCGTTGTCTGCCAGCGTTTCCGCCGTACCAAGGAGGAACAGTGCGAGGTAGACCGCCCAGAGCGGCGCGGCGTCGAGCAGTACGGCGAGACCGAGCGCGGCCAGAACGATCGCGCGAAAGGTGTCCGCGGCAACGATCATCAACCGGCGGTCGAGCCGGTCGACGAGGACGCCGCTGAACAGGGCGAAGAGCAGCCACGGCAACTGCTGGACGAAGGCGGCGGCACCGACCGCCGCAGGCTCACTGGTGATCGAGGCGACCAGCAACGGGCCGGCGGCGATCAGGGCGCCGTCGCCGAGGTTGGAGATGATCGCGGCCGGGAAGATCTTGCGGAAATCAGGTCCGAGCTCGGACGGGAACGCGTACGCACCGAGGGAACGCATAGGAACTCCTGAGGGCATGACGAAGCGATGGACGCCGGCTGTGCAGCCGGCCGGTTCGCCCGGTCAGAGCGTCAGCGCGCTGACCGGCCGGCGTGTGCGATGCCCTCGAACGACCGAGACATTGCTCCCACCTCCGTCCGTATCCCACCGCGGCGCCTCCGCCGCTGCGCAGACCATACCGTCCGGTCCCCGCCCCCGCACTCCGTTTCCCCCCACCCCACCTGCGCTATCCTCAACCCTCGGCGGCAACCGCCAGGAGGGTTCGCATAGCGGCCGAGTGCGCTGGTCTTGAAAACCGGTATGGCGGGTGACCGTCATCGTGGGTTCGAATCCCACACCCTCCGCTCAGTGAGCCAGAACGCGGCGGTGCATCAGCGGATGTCGTTAGCTGGTAGCAGACCAGGAACGTACCGGACTCAAGTGCCGTTCGTGTGTATATGACCAACCTCACGAGTGCGTACGAAGAGCTGGCAGACGCGTATCACGCGGCCGTCGACCCTGACGGGGTCGGCCTGCAAGATGAAACATTCGACGCATTGCTCGGTACCGTGCGCGGCCAGCGCGTCGCCGCGGTCGCCTGTGGCCAGGGCCGCGACGCACGGCGGCTGGCCGATCTCGGCGCCGAGGTTGTAGGCATCGACGCCTCGGAGACACTACTGGCCCACGCCCGCAGGCTGGAGCAGCAGACACCTCGCGGAATCGAGTACCTACACGATGATGCCCACGGTCTCCGCCAGGTCCCCGACGACGCGTTCGACGCAGTGGTGTGCCACATGGCATTGATGGATATCCCCGAGCTCGAGCCGACGGTGCGGTCGATCGCGCGGATCCTCAAGCCTGGCGGATGGTTCGTGGCGTCGATCATTCACCCGTGCTACAAGACCCCCGCAGACGGTGAGTTGATCGATCACGTTGATGGCTCGACGCGACGAATCACAGGTCGGTACTTCGACGAGGGGCCGTACAGCAGCGTCACGCGGTTGGAGATCCTGCCACGGGTCGTGTACCACCGGATGATGTCGACCTACATCAACACATTGGTGGCGGCGGGCCTGGCCGTCATGCGAATGGTCGAGCCCGTCGGCGATCGGCCGGTCTGGCAGGCGGTGCCTGGTCTGCTCTACTTCCGCTGCCAGAAGATCCTCGGCCCTACCGGAGTGCAGTACGCCAGTGGTGGTCTGGGAGCGTGATGCTGAGCGCGGCGACGAGCCAAGCGCGCTGCGTCGCGTCGAGCAGGGGCAGCGCGGCGCTGAAATCGATCTCGTCCTTCGGCAGTTGGTTCGTCGGCTTGGCCTTGTAGAACAGCTGGATTTCCGGAGCGAGGTACGGCCATCCCTCGCTGGTTTCCCTGGCGAGGTCTGCGACCGGCCTGCGTACTCGGGGATCGCGACGAGAGAACCAGTGATTGTCGTCGGTGTTGTCGAGCATGATCTGGAGCCGCCAAGGGCCCGATGGACTCTCACGACACCAGATGTCATGGACGTGCTGCGGTAGGACTTCACCCGCGGGCCATTGCCGGAGCTGCCCTGGCGGGTCCGCCGCCTGCACGTCCCATCCCGCCAGAATGTCATGCACGACGTGTTGATCCTCGCGGAGCAGAAGTACGTCGATGTCGCCATGGCCCCGGAGTTTGTGGCCGACGAACAGTTCGATTGCATAGCCGCCGGCGATCCACCAGGGCTTCCGCTCTCGTTGCTGATTCCACAGTTCTGCGACCTCGTAGGGCTGTAGCGGATCCCATGGACCAAGATGCGTCATCTACCGGCTCGTCAGCGGGTCTCGATGGTGTTGAGGTCGCGGGTGGCGAAGCGGTAGTGTTCCCAGCCCTCTTCGAGGACCACGTGTAGGCAGGACCGTGTGGTCTTGGGGTTGGAGTTGTGCGGGTTCTTGCGCGGGGTGTCCAGCTCCTCCGGGGTGACGGTGGCGAGGAAGTCGCGGACCATGGCGACGCGGCCGGCGTAGGCTTCGAGAACTTCGGCGTACGGCGGTTTGTCGGTCAGCGCGTCCGTGGCGCCGTACCTCAGGCCGAGAGGATGGAACTCCTCGCGTTCGAGGATCGAGCGGCCGAACCACAGGTCGATGGCGTGCACCAGGTGCCGCTGCGTCTCGGCGAACGACCACTCGCCGTCCACCGATATGTCGGCGGTGCCTTCCGGCATGCCCGCGACGCGTTCGACAGCCGACGCCCAGGTCTTCTCGAGGATGGCCCACGCGGCGCGGAGACCATCGGGGTCCTCGGCCCGCCGCGTCTCTCGGCCTGGAAAGCGGCGGTTCTGCTCGGCTTCGACGTACGCCGCAACCTCGACACCGTTGACCGTCAGGCTGCCCCCGGGCTCGGCTAGCCACGGCGCGTCGATGTCCGCGCCCTGGATGTCGACGCCGCGCATCACTGCGCCGGACAGATCGGACTCGACGAACCGAGCCCCGCGCAGGTTCGCCTCGAAGAACTCCGCCCCTTGCAAGTCGTCGGACTGCCCGAACTTCGCCATGCCATCTCCCTGGTTCGCTTGCGGTGCGCCGAGCCTAACCGTGACCTCCGACACAAAAGTCGTGCGCGGGCCGGGCGGCCCGTGGTGAGGTCGAGGGACAGACCGAGCGCGGCGGAGGGAACAGGTTGTGGACGTTCTGAGTGCGGCGGAACGAGTGGGCTTCACCAAGCGGGACCAGACGCGGTTCGAGGGCCTGGAGGTCGGCACCGACCCACAGTTGCCCGAGGACGCCGAGGAGTTGCTGGCGTACTGCGGTGTGCACCCGGCTGATCGTCACGCGATGCTGACGGCGCGTCCGGACCCGGACCGCGAACCGGAGTGGTGGGCGATCACGTGGGCGCTTGCAGGAGAGGTCGAGCGGCACCTGGATCTGGCACTGCCGCCCACCGGTTTCAGAGGCTGGCCGGCGGTGCCGAGAGATGCGACGGCGGTGGGACTGTTCGCCGCGGCATGGGCGTTGCTGGCCAACCTGCAGCGCGTGCGTGAGCTGCACGCGCAGCGGGGTGTGCCGGAGTCGGTGACTGTCTCTACGGTGGCGGCACTCGGTGGGGTGATGCAGACACACCGGCACGTCTTCGGCTGTGCCGGGGTCGGGCTGATGCCGCTGTGGAGTCCACCGCTGCGTTTCCGCGGTACCGACTACGAGATCGGCCGGCACGCGTTCACGCGCACTCAGTTGGGCATGGGCGATGGCGTGTCCGGCCACGTGCTGTCGATCCACATTCCACCGAGCGGCCGGCTCGATGCCCAGCAGTCAGCGGAGTCCGTCGCCACTGCAGTCGACTCGTTCAAGCGCTGGTACCCGGAGGAGCCGCTAGCGGGGCTCGTCTGTCATTCCTGGCTGCTGGACCCGCAACTGGGCGAGTACCTGCGCCCAGAGTCGAACATCATGCGTTTCCAGAGCCGTTTCGACATCCTCCCGCACCTGCAACCAGAGGACCCGACCGAGGGCGACCGTGAGCTGATGCGACTGGGACTGCACCTCCCAGTACCTGCCCACCAGCTGACCGACGAGGACCTCGACAAGGTCCCGCAGGACACCACGCTGCAAAGAGCGTTCGTCAAGCACCTGCGAGCTGGCGGGCACTGGTACCCGCGGACAGGCATGCTGAAGAGATGGAGCTGACGATTCCGGTTGGACAGGACGCGGTCTGGGCTGAGCATCTCGCCGGCGACGGTGTGCCGATAGTGCTGTTGCATCCGGGGATCGGGGACTCACGCGTGTGGGACCCCGTCGTGCCCGGGCTCAGCGGGCACCGGGTCGTTCGGTACGACGTCCGTGGGTACGGGCGTTCGCCCCAGCCGACAGGTGAGTTCTCGCTGCTCGGCGACCTCGAGACGGTCCTGGAGCAGCTGAACCTGGAGCACGTGCTGCTGGTCGGCTGCTCGATGGGCGGCGGTACGGCGCTCAACTTCACGCTGGCCCATCCGGACCGGGTCCACGGCCTGGTGCTGTTGTGTCCGGGCGTCAGCGGTTTCCCAATGCCCGAGGAGCCGGAGCTGGATGCGGAGTACGACGTACTCGCGGCTAAGCGGGATGTGGAGGGTCTGGTGCAGTTCGGGCTGCGGCACTGGGCTGCAGCGGGCTCTGATGACGCTGTGGCCGCACAGCTCCGCGCTGCTGTTCCAGCGTGGTTCGACCAGGGTGAGTACCTGAAGCCGGATCCGCCCGTCTACGACCGGCTGCAGGAGATCCAGGTGCCGTCGGTCGTCATGGTCGGTGACAAGGACCGGCCGATCCTCGCAGCCGTGGCCGGCGGCACTGCCGCGCGAATCCCCGGCTGCGAGTTCATCTGGCTACCTGGCGCCGACCACTTCCCGAGCCTCCGCGAACCCCAGCTGGTCACCGACACCATCCTGCGATTCGCGGGGGCATCACCGGCGGCTCGTCCAGCGGTCCAGTAGCGCTGCTGCTCGGCCACTGTCCACAGCCTCCCGGCACCGCTCGAAGCAGTCAGCCAACTGCTCCAGCCCGTCCTCCAGCGAGAGAGTCGCCAGCGCGGCCGCAGCGTTCAGCAGTACGACGTCCCGCATCGGACCGTGCTCTCCGTCAACCAGACCTCGCAAGAGCCGGGCGTTAAATGCAGCATCCCCACCACGCAGCTCCGCGAGAGAGGAGGGTCGGAGCCCCAGTGAGCGCGGGTCGAACACCACCTCCGATGCAGAACCGCCATGCACCACCCAGAGCCG
Source organism: Kribbella soli (assembly GCF_004331345.1). Lineage (GTDB taxonomy): Bacteria > Actinomycetota > Actinomycetes > Propionibacteriales > Kribbellaceae > Kribbella > Kribbella soli. The sequence goes on from NZ_SJJZ01000001.1 coordinate 2,450,607, forward strand.
CGAATAACCAGTAGTGGTGAGCTTGTCGAGCCCGTCGTCGCCGCGGGCGACCAGTGCAGACCGGCCCTGCTTGGCGAGCGCACTGGTGATCACAGGCAGCATGCGCTGGTTCGCTACGCCAACGAGTTGGTGTTGCGGGTTGGCCGGGTTCAGCAACGGTGCGAGCACGTTGAAGGCGGTGGGGACCGCCAGCTCACGCCGTACCACCGCAACTTGGCGGAGGGCTGGGTTGAAGCGTGGAGCGAAGAGGTAGGTCAGTCCGACCTCCGCAGCCATCTGGGCCGCGTCGGCAGCGGACAGATCGAGTGGAACGCCCAGGTGCTCGACCAGGTCGCCAGAACCGGCGGCTGATGACGAAGCCGCCCGCCCACCGTGCTTGACCACCGTGACACCAGTAGCGGCGACAACCACGGCTGCCATCGTCGAGATGTTCGCCGCGCCGGTCCGGTCGCCACCTGTCCCGACGATGTCCACGAACGGTCCGCTGATCCGCACCGGCGTCGCGTGCGAACGCAGTACGTCGGCCAGCCCGTTGAGCTCGTCCGCGGTCTCACCCTTCGCCCGCAGGGCGATCAGAAACCCGGAGATCTGGGACGGCGACGCCTCGCCGAGCACCAGTTGGTCCATCGCCCAGCCGGTGTCCGCCGTCGACAGGTCGGAGCCGGCCAGGAGCGCGGAGATCAGACCGGACCACGTCCGGAGCGTTGTTGCCATCGGCATTCCTCAGGGTGCTGGGCCGCCCACGAGGAGAACATGACAACGGCCGCCTCGCAGGAGACGGCCGGGTGGGTACGCGCGGATTCAGGCCGTCAGGTCGACGGCCCACCACATACTCGCGCGCTGGAACATGGCACCGACCTTAGCGCACCCGGATGTGGTCGACGACAAAGCTCGGGACATGGTCCTTCCCGGACTGCTCCGGGAAGTCGAAGACCGCGAGCATCAGCTGCAGCGGGTACGTCGGAGCGCCCTGGCAGCTGCGGATCGCGGTGCCGTCGACGGAGAACGTCGCCGTACCGCCGGACCACTCGACCGCGTACGTGTGGAAATCCCGTAGGTCGATCGGCAGCCGGACCGCCTCGAAGTCCTGCGGTACGGCGGGGTCGCGGATGGTCTTGAGACCCATGCCGACCGCAGCGGACTCACCGGGGACGAGCGCGTCGCCGAACACCTCCATGACGCAGATCTCGCCACAGCGGTCCGGCTGATCCTCCGGCCCGACCATCCAGAGCGACACCATGGAGCCCGGAGCGATGTCGGCCTTGGCGCGGAGTTCGACGTACCCACCGTCCGAGGTCAAGCCCCAGAACGGCTCCTGCTCCTCCCGAACGACCAGACCGTCACGGTACGGCTGCTGTCCGACCGTGCTGCCGACAGGCCCCGAGTAGCTGCCCGACTGGACGCCGGAGACCCGTAGGTCCGGCTGGTGATCGCCAGCGCACCAGAGGCCCTGCTCCACAGGGATGCTGAGCGTCAGACAGGAGTCGGCCAGCTGGTAGGTCGCAGCAGAGGCGGCGCGGGAGCTCCAGTGGGGTAAGTAGTACGGCGACCAGACCGACAGGTCCAGGGCCGGCGCGTCGAAGTCGTCCGCGAACACCGGGTCAGTCATGACCCCATGATCCGCTGATCGGGTGGCTTGTCACATCATGGTGGGCTGATCCGTCAGGGCACTGAGGAGGTAGCGGTGGACGAGCATGAGCAACTGGCGCGGCGGTTCGAGGAGAACCGTGGACACCTGCGTGCTGTCGCGTACCGGATGCTCGGATCGTTGCCTGAGGCCGAGGACGCCGTACAGGAGGCCTGGCTGCGGCTGAGCCGTACTGACGTGAGTGATGTCGGCAATCTGTCGGGCTGGCTGACCACTGTGGTGTCTCGCGTGTGTCTGGACATGCTGCGCAGCCGCAAGTCGCGGCGGGAGGACTCACTGGACACGTACGTGCCGGACCCGGTTATCGGCCGTGCGGACGGTGAACTGGGTCCGGAGGACGAGGTTGTCCAGGCGGATGCGATCGGGCTGGCGTTGCTTGTCGTACTGGAGACCCTGTCGCCGGCTGAGCGGCTGGCGTTCGTGCTGCACGACATGTTCGGCGTCGGGTTCGACGAGATCGCCACGATTGTGGACAAGTCGCCGGCCGCGACGCGTCAGCTGGCGAGTCGCGCGCGCCGGCGCGTCCAGGGCGCACCGGCGAGTGACGGGGACGTCAGCCGGCAGCGGGCCGTCGTGGAGGCGTTCATGGCCGCGTCGCGGGGCGGTGACTTCGAGGCGCTGCTAGCACTGCTGGATCCGGACGTGCTGCTGCGGGCGGACGCGGGCACGGCGAGCGCCGAGTTCGCCGGGCCGGCTGTGTCGAAGCTGGTCCGCGGCGCGAAGGCAGTCGTCGAGCAGGCGCTCATGTTCAGCCGCATGGCGCCGTACAACCAGCTGGTTCTGGTCAACGGCCTGCCCGGCGTGATGACGGTGGTCAACGACCGCTTGATGGGCGTCATGGCCGTCACCGTGACCGACGGCAAGATCACCCAGATCGACATCCTCGCCGACCTCGACCGCCTCGAGGTCATCCCGCTACCAGCCTGAGCATCCGCAGCGCCTGCGCCTCCGCGGTCCCCGGTGGATTGCGGTCGGCGCTCGGCCCGCCGGGCCCGATCAGTATCAGCCAGAACCCGGCCCACAGGCAGCGCGCTGCCCGGAAGCGTTCGGGGTCGACGGCGAACCGCCGTACCAACGGGGTCGGGTCGGTCTCTCGCCAGGACAGGTGCTCGACCAGGTTCGCCAGCTCGACGGTGCGATCACCAGACCCCGCGTCCTCGAAGTCGACGATGCGGACCCGCGCGCCGTCCCACAGGTAGTTGGTCAGGTTGGGGTCGCCGTGCGCAACCACAGGATCGTGTACGGCGGTCAGGTCGGGCGGCTCGTCGTCGAGCCAGGTACGGGCGGCCTCGGCAATCACGCCGTCGGTGTCGCGGAGCGCGACGAGTCCCGATCGGGTGCGGTCGACGAGCGCTTGCAGATCGATCGGGGCCAGATCGTCAGACGGGACCGACCAGAGTAACGAGAGAGCGTCGCCCAGAGCGGTGGTCTGGGCGGACGTGAGAGAGCCTCCGAGTGGTTCGCCGGGGACGACCGTCATCGTCAGCCACGGCGTGGGGTCTGTGGACAACTCGAGGGGAGTGGGCGCGAGGCCGGGTGCGGCGCGGGACAGCACGGTCAGCGCGGCGAATTCGCGGGCCGGCTCGTCGCGTGGCCACGACGCGTAGCGCTTGGTGAGGGTGCGTCCGGAGATCTCGACCGAGTGAGTCATCGAGAAAAGTTTGGCGGACGTGTCGATGATCGGCGATCTCCTTCGACGTATGGGCAGGAAGCGGATACGGCGAAGGAGCGGGATCAGATGTCTACGCAGGCGATTGCAGCGGTTGCCAGTGACCTCGTGGCGGGACTGCTGGGGGCGGGTTTCAACGGTGCCGTCCGGCTGCCCGGAGAGCCGGAGTACGACGAGCAGCGGCGTTCGGTGATCCCCTCGGTGGACTCGCGCCCGCTCGTGGTCGCCGAGGCGTACGGGCGGACCGACGTACAGGCAGCGGTGCGGACCGCCCGCGAGTACGGCGTACCGATCGCTGTGCAGGCGACCGGACACGGCACTCGGGTGCCTGCGGACGGCGGGATCCTGCTGAAGACAACACAGATGACCGGCGTACTGGTCGACCCGGAGCGCCGGATCGCCAAGGTCGCGCCGGGCGCCCGCTGGGGTGCGGTGCTGGATGCCGCGCGGCAGTTCGGGCTCGCACCGCTGTCCGGGTCGCACCGCGACGTCGGCGTCACCGGGTACACGCTGGGCGGTGGAGTGGGGTGGCTGGCCCGTAAGTACGGGTTCGCGGCCGACAGCGTGATCCGCGCCGAGGTCGTCACCGCCGACGGCCGCACCGTCACCGCGAGCGCCGAGCAGCACCCGGACCTGTTCTGGGCGATCCGCGGCGGCACCGGAAACTTCGGCATTGTCACCTCACTGGAGTTCCGCCTGTACCCGGTCCGCGAGGTCCACGCCGGCATCGTCTACTACGGCATCGACCGCGCCGCCGCGATCCTCCGCCGGTACCGCGACTGGACCGCCACGATCCCCAACGAACTCAGCACCGCGGTCGTCCTGACCCGCGTCCCCGGCACCGAGCAGCGCGCCGTCGCGATCAAGGTCCTGTACGCCGGACCGGCCGAGCTGGCCGAACACCTGCTGAAGCCGCTGTTCGAGGTCGCCGGTCCGCGCCTCGCCGGTGAGCTGCAGACGATCGAGTACGCCGACGCCGCGATGGGCGGCACGCCCGCTCGCCACCTCGACTTCCTGGACACGCTGACGGACGAGGTGATCGACGTGGTCACCGAACTCGAGGACGCGATGGTCGAGATCCGCCACTGGGGCGGCGCGATGGCCCACCCGGGTCCCGGCGCCGGACCGATCGGTCACCGTGAGGCGTCGTACTCAGTGATCATCGACCGCGAGGTCGTGGGCCTACCCACGTCGGGACGGACGTTCGTGAACTTCCTCGGCGACCCGGGATGCGCGGACACGGCGTACGACGCGGCGGACCTGGAGCGGCTGCGCGCGGTCAAGCGGGCCTACGACCCCACGAACTTCTTCCACCTGAACGCCAACATCAAGCCATAGAAAAACGGCCCGGGTCCCCGCCCCGGGCCGTTTTCCTTGCGTCGATCAGACCGTGCCGGAGTTTCCGTAGACGCTCACGTGCACGTGGTCGTAGTGGTTCGCGGTCGCGCCGCCGCGGTCCTCCATCGCGCGCCAGCCCTCGCTGCTGCGCTGGACCGTCCAGATGTGCTGCTGCCAGATCAGCTGGCTGACGCCGAGCTTCTTGTAGTTGGCCTTCAGCCAGTCCGCGACCTCTTGGCCCTCGGAGCCGCTGACCATGATGTCGAGCGCGCGGCCGCTGGAGTGCTCCGACCCGGAGTCGCCGGACCGCAGCCCGCCGTACGACGAGATGTCGGGGAACTTCGCGCAGATCGCCCGGTGCACCCGGATCGCGTCCTGGGTCAGGCCGTCCTCCACCGCCGAGCCGGACTCGCAGGCTGCCTGCGAGATCGCCCCGGACACAGTGGCGACCGGCTTGGTGGCGGACAGGTACTGCGACTTCACCCAGCGGGACTTGCCGTCGCTGACCACCTCGGCCCAGATGCCGTCGACCTTGCCGGAGACCGAGACCTTGGTGCCCTTCGGCAGCACGTCCAGCAGCAGGCCGGTCAGCGGCAGCGACCAGAGGTTCACGTCGGTGGTGGTGTACTTCGTGCCGGTGATCTTCGGCGGCGTCGCATTCGCGTTCAGGTCCTGCGTCGCGCGGGTCTTCGCCGAGGTCGGCTTCGGGATCGGCGCCTGCTTCTTGAGGTGCTTGGCGGTCGGGCTCGCCTTCGGCTTGGGCGCCGCGGTCGGAGTCGTCGACGTGATGCTGATCGGCGGACGCAGGGCGTCCCGGCTGATCGTTGCGTCGCGCGACAGCTGCAGGGACGAGCTGGCGATCGACGGGTCGAGCTGAACGTGCTGGCTGGGAAGTGCGGCGGCCGAACCGGTGGCAACCATCGCCACTGCCGCGCCCGGAATCGCTACCTTCACGAGACCTGGCTGGATCATCTTGGAGCGCGACTGTCGGTGCCGCGCCTGTCTATGCCGTCCTGCAGCCACTTGTAGAACCCAATCTGCCGAGACCAAAACGTTATCGACCGGAGGAGTCAAGCACACTTCGCCGCGCCGGTTCGAATCGGCCCCTACTCTTAACGCATTACGAACATCCACCGGCTGGCGTCAGACGTGATCTGCCCGCTATTCGGATGTGACCGTTCCGAGATCAAACGCTTGGTCGGCAGATCGCCGTCGTGATCGCGGTCGCCACGTGGTCGCCGTACCGCTCCGGGCTCCAGTCGCGGAGCAGGACGAGCAGCTCGTAGAGCTCGACGGAGATGTACGTCCACAGGACGTCGGCGACCTCGTCGACGGTGATGCCGGGGCGGAGGTCGCCGGTCTCGAGCAGGTGTCGGCCGAACATCGTCATCCCGATCAGCCGCTCGTCGAGCAACGTCTGCCAGGTCTCACGGAGCGTCTCGTCGCCGTGCCGCCCGTCGCGGATCAGGATCTGGACCCGGGCCGACCGCTGCTGGCGCTGCACGAGACCGTCGACGTACCTCCGGATCTTCTGCTGTACGTCGGGCTCGTCCTGGACCGCGCGCGCCTCGGGGCGCTCCGCGATCGGGACCGGCTCGTCGTCGCCGGCGATGACGAAGTCGAAGACGGCTTTCGCCAGTGCTGCTTTGGTGCCGAAGCCCTTGTAGATGCTCTCCGGTGAGACGCCGGCGCGGCGGGCGACCGCACTGATCGTGGTCGCCTGGAAGCCGTCCGCATCGAACAGTTCCTGTGCTGCGACCACGACATCGCGCCGCCGCAGCCGGGCCCGCTCGCGGCGCGAGGTCGCGTCGTAGTTCCTCTTGACTTCCGCCATCACCGATCCGATGCTTTGAGTACAGTCACACTGTATCTAATTATTGGGGGATCTGATGAGTACAACAACACAGGCCGGTGACATCGCCGTCCGCAGCATCCTGATCATGGCCGACGGGGAGCGGTCCGACTTCGACGCACTGATCCACCCGGAGGCGAGGAACCGGGAGGACGTGGTGGGGCCGGCGGATGGCCGGGTGCGGGGACCGGCCGCCTTCTACGCGACCGCGCAGTGGCTCCGCGGCGCCTTCGAGGGCCTGTCGTACGAGATCCACCATGTGGTTGCCGATGGCAACCTTGTCGCGGTGAACTCGACCATGAAGGGCCGGCACGTGGCGCCGTTCGTCACGTATGCCGTCGACGGTTCGGTGGACACGGTCTTCCCGCCGACCGGCAAGACGTTCGCGGCCACGCAGTCGCATTGGTTCCGGATCGAGGACGGCATGGTCGTCGACCACTGGGCGAACCGCGACGACCTCGGGCAGGCCGAGCAGCTCGGCTGGGTCCCGCCGACCCCGGCGTACCTGTTCCGGATGGCCCGCGCGAAGTCCCGTGCCAAACGCGCCGTCCGGGTGTGATCCACGGCGCGGCGCCCGCGGGGCGGTTGCTGGTTGACTGCGCGGGTGGGATTTCGGATCGAGGGCGGGGCGGTCGCGCGGCTGGTGATCGATCGCGCGGCGAAGCGGAACGCGCTGACCCGCGCGATGTGGGCGGCCCTGCCCGGGCTGCTCGCCGACCTGGCGAGTGACGACGAGGTCAAGGTCCTGCTGGTGACCGGCGAGGGCGCGAGCTTCTCCGCCGGTGCCGATATCCGCGAGTTGATCTCGGGTGCCGACCCGGCCGATCCGATGGCCGAGCTGCGGGCGTCCAACCTGCAGGCTCAGGTGGCGTTGCGGGAGTTCCCGAAGCCGACGATCGCGGTCGTCCGCGGTCACTGCATCGGCGGCGGCCTGGAGATCGCGGTGAACTGCGACTTCCGGTTCGCCGCGCGGGACGCGAGCTTCGGCGTCACACCGGCCCGGATCGGCGTCGTCTACCCGCCGGCCGCGATCAAGGTGCTGCTCGACCTGGTCGGTCCGGCGACCACGAAGTACCTGCTCTTCAGCGGTGAGCTGCTGACCGCGGACCGGGCCGAGCTGAAGGGCCTGGTCGACCGCGTGGAGGACGATCCGATGGCGGCGGCCGAGGCGTTCGCTGACACGCTCGTCTCCCGGTCGCAGTTGACGATCCGCTCGGCCAAGGAGTCGGTCAACGCGCTGCTGTCCGGCGAGGACGGAGACGCGGCAGCGGTACGGCGGTATCGCGAGACGATCGCCTCGGGTGAGCTCGCGGAAGGTATCGAGGCCTTCACACAGAAACGCTCACCGAAGTTCGTCTGGCATCCCCGATGAGATCAGGGTGCCGCGGAGCTCGACCCGATCGTCGACCGCGACAGAGACCCGGCCGGCGATCTCCTGCGCGTGCTGATCGTCGGGCGCGTCGATCAGGAAGAACCCGGCCAGTTGCTCCTTGGCCTCACCGAACGGGCCGTCGGTGACGACCTGCTGACCTTCCCGGATCTGCACGATCCGGCCGTCCTCCGGCGGCCGCAGCCCTTCCGAGCTGACCAGTTCACCAGACTCGGCGAGCTCCCGTTCGAGCCGCATCAACCGCTCCAGGGCCGCGTCGTCGTCCGCGGTCCACACCCGGTCGACGCTCCGAAAGATCATCACGACGTACTTCATGGGCCACACGGTAACCACCAGCGCCGACAGAACCCCGCGGATGTCCGCGGGGTTCTGGTGCGCGCGCCGATCAGTACCAGTGCCTTCGGCCGCCGACCGCGCGGCCGGTGGCTCCGAGAAGCCACAACACGGCTCCGACCAGGAGCAGCACGATGCCGATGGTCCACAGGATCGAGATGTTGAGCACGAACCCGAGGATCAGCAGAATCAGTCCGAGGACCAGCATGGAACCTCCTTCAACTGGGCCGCCTGACGGTGGCCACAGACGTCCGGTGCCCACGTCCAGGGGCCCGAACCTCCAACAGTCGTTTGAGCAGGAGACAGCCGGCGAGGCCGATCGCGAGGAAGATCCACACCGTCGCGAACGCGATTCGGTAGCCGTGGGTGAGGGCGACCGGCGTGATTCCCGACGTACTGGCAGTGGCTACGGCGGAGACTGCCGCGACGCCGACGGCTCCGCCGATCTGGAAGCTGGCGTTCTGCAGTCCGGACGCAACACCGGCGTCTTCGCCCGCGACGTCGCTCAGCGAGGCGATCGAGCCGGCGACCGTACCTGCGCCCAGTCCGGCACCGAAGATCGTCAGCCCCCAGAAGGCCAGCTCGAAGTACCCAGAGGTCGCGGTGAGCTGAGTCATCAACGTCGTACCTAGTCCTGCGACCAGTAGCGACACGAAGGCGACCCGTCGCGGTCCGACTCGAGTGACGAGGTGCTGACCGACTATGGACGCCACGACCGCGGCTGCTGCGAGTACGGCGGACATGAAGCCGTAGCGGATCGCTGACGCACCCAGTGCGAGCTGTGCGTACTGCGTGTAGACGAAGTTGAGTCCGAACGCTGCCAGCCCCCAGCTGATCGTGATGAGGTTGCCGCCGACGAGTGCGCGTGAGTGGAAGATCCGCAGCGGTACGAGCGGTGCAGCCGAGCGCTTCTCCACTGCTACGAACAGTGCGAACAGAGCCGCGGAAGCGAGCACCAGGAGCACGGTCCGCGTCGCCGACGACTCAGGTGCCTCAATGACGGCGTACACCAGGACGATGAGGGCTGCGGTGACGGCGATGGCACCGGCCACGTCGAACCCGCGGCGTCCCGGTCCGCGGCTGTCCAGCAGCAGTACGGGCGCCAGTACGACGACCAGCACGCAGACCGGCACGTTGATGAAGAAGATCCACTGCCAGCCGAGTCCGTCCGTGACAGGTCCGCCGACGAGCGAACCCGCCGTACCGCCGACCCCACTGGTCGCGCCCCAGATCCCCAGCGCCTTGTTGCGCTCCGGACCGGACGGGAACGTGGTCATGACGATCGACAAGGCACTCGGAGCCAGTACGGCGGCCGCCGCGCCTTGCAGCCCGCGTGCGAGGACCAGAGCGTCACCACTCCACGCGAAGCCACAGAGAAGAGAGGATCCCGCGAACAGCAGCAGTCCGGTTATGAAGACGCGCCGGCGACCCAGCAGGTCGGAGATCCGGCCGCCGAGCAGCAGGAGGCCGCCGAACATCAGCCCGTACCCGCTGGGCACCCACTGTGCGCCACCGGTCGAGAAGGTCAGCTCCCGCTCGATCGACGGTACGGCGACCAGCACGATCGACGCGTCCAGGATGATCATGAACCCGGTCAGACAGAGCAACGCCAGCGCGAACCAACGCTTCGAATGCGAAACCATCAGGCATCTCCAGTACGGCGGGACGCCCCGGCTGAGCGTCACTCGGTAGAGACGTCGGTGCCGACCGGGTGTACTTCGACATTCCGGATCTGTCGAAGTACGGCGTACCTGCTTCGACGTACCTGTTAACTGGGGGTCACAGCGGCCTCCACTCGGGACAGGATGGTGACTGTGAAGTACATGCTGCTGATCTACAGCAACGCCGAGAGCTGGGCGGGCCTGTCGGCCGAGCAACGCGACGGGCTGGCCGAGGCGCACGAGACGCTGTCGCGAGAGCTGACCGAGCAGGGCCTGCTGGTCAGTGCCGCCGGTCTGGCCGACCCGATCACCACACGGACCGTTCAGGTGCGTGACGACACCACGACCACGACGGACGGGCCGTACGCCGAGGCGAAGGAGCACCTGGCCGGGTTCTACCTGGTGGAGTGCGACGACATCGACCAGGCGATCGCGTACGCGGCCCGGATGCCGGACGCGGAGTACGTCGCGGTCGAGGTGCGACCGGTCATGGACACGTCTGGGCTAGAGATGTGAGTGGCTTCGAACTGCTGCTGCGGGAGCAGACGCCGCAGGTGCTCAGTGCGCTGGTCCGGCACTACGGTCACTTCGACCTGGCCGAGGAAGCGGTCCAGGAGGCTCTGCTCGCGGCCGCGCAGCAGTGGCCGACCGAGGGCGTGCCGGACAACCCCCGTGGCTGGCTGATCCGGGTCGGGTCGCGGCGGCTCACCGATCTGCTCCGCAGTGAGTCGGCCAGGCGCCGGCGTGAGGAGAACGCGGCACAGCTTGCCGCTCCGGAGGAGTTCGTCGCGTCAAGCCCGGAGATCGACGACCCGGGTGGTAGAGACGACACACTGACCCTGCTGTTCCTCTGCTGCCATCCGGCGTTGTCGGCGGCGTCGCAGATCGCACTGACCTTGCGTGCGGTCGGTGGTCTCACCACCGCACAGATCGCGGCCGCGTTCCTGGTGCCGGAGGCAACCATGGCGCAGCGGATCAGCCGGGCGAAGCGGAGCATCAAGCAGGCGGGCAGTTCGTTCGAGATGCCGCCGGAGGCGGAGCGGGACGAGCGGATGGGCGCCGTACTGCATGTCCTCTACCTGATCTTCAACGAGGGCTACACGGCGTCGTCAGGTACGTCGTTGCACAGTGCGGAGCTGACTACCGAGGCGATCCGGCTGGTGCGTGGCGTGCGGAAGCTGCTGCCGGACGACGGTGAGGTGGCGGGACTGCTGGCCCTGATGCTGCTGACCGACGCGCGGCGAGCGGCACGGACCGGTGCGGACGGGACACTGATCCCGCTGGCCGAGCAGGACCGCTCCAAGTGGAACCGGGCCGCCATCGTCGAGGGGGAGGCGATGGTGAGCGATGCGTTGTCGCGGACGCAGTTGGGGCCGTACCAGGTCCAGGCGGCGATCGCTGCGGTCCATGGCACGGCTGAGAGTGCTGACGACACGGACTGGCGGCAGATCGTCGCGCTGTACGACGTACTCGAGCAGCTGGTCGACAACCCGATGGTGAAGCTCAACCACGCGGTCGCAGTAGGTATGGCGGTCGGCCCCAAGGAGGGGCTCGCCGTACTCGAGCCACTTGAGGCGGACGACCGCATGAACCACCGGCTCGAGGCTGTCCGCGCGCATCTGCTCGAGATGTCCGGTGACGCCGCCGCTGCGCGGGAGAGCTACCTGCTGGCGGCCCGCCGTACGACGAGCATGCCGGAGCGGAACTACCTGCAGTCGAAGGCGGACCGGCTGACCTGAGGTCGCGTAGGTTGGATGTGTGGATCTCACCAGGGCCTCACTCCTCCGGGAGATGCTGACCGGCACCGAACTGGGTAGCCGGACCACGGAGTTCGGCTATGCGCTGCGACGCTTCACCACCAGGCGCAGCGGGCTGATGCTGTTCGGACCGGTCGACGACGAGCCCTGGCACCTGACCGCACACCTGGACGACGAGCTGCACCGGGCCGGCGTAGAGGACCTGCGGCCATCGCTGGTCCGCTGGGCGCCGCCCCCGGACGCACCACCGCACCTGGCGATCGGTCTGGACCGCCTGCGGGACGCAGGTCGTGGTGAGTCGTTGCTGGTGGTTGCCGAGGACGCACCGGCCGACACGTTGCTGGAACGGATCAGCGACGTACGGCGACGCGGTACGACGATCTTCAGTATCGGAAACGGCAATACCGAGCTAACGTCCCTTAGCCACGAAACGCTCGTACCCGAACTGCTGGTCCCGGACGGCTTCGGCTGGACGAGTCGATCGCTCGAGTACGAATACGACGAGCTGCAATCGGCGCTGACCGAGGTGGACTCGCAGACCGACGAGAGCTTCGAGACGGCCCAGCACCTGGTCAGCCTCGCCGCCGCAGACGAAGAGGCTGGCCGCTCCGGCTGGCGCCGCCGGCTCCGCAACGCCATCGAAAGACTCAGCGGCGAACCCGCCTGACAGAGCAGCGCGGCGGAGTTGGGTGTGGATCAGAAGGGTGGCGGGTCATCCGGAGACCGGCTGACAGAGTTGGGCGTGCCGGCGTGTGGGGTGATGGGGCCGCGGGCTGGTGGAACGGAGGTGTACCGGTGGCCTGTGGGCGCGGTGAGGGTCACTGAGCCGTCGGGGTGCGCGGTGCTCTTCCAGCCCCACGCCGGGGTGTCTTTGATGACGTGGTGGTACTCGCAGTAGGGCACCAGTCCGGTCAGGCTTGTCCGGCCGGATTGCTTGAACGGTGTGGCGTGGTCCCGGTCGCATTCACGCGAGGCGCGATTGCAGCCAGGCCAGGCGCAGACCGGGTGACGCGCCAACAGTGTCTCGGTGACCAACGCGCCAGGGTCGTGGCGGTGGGTGGATGCCTCGAGCACGCTGCCATTGACGGGGTCGGTGAGAAGTCGTCGCCAGGTGCCGTCACCCGCGATCCGGCGCGCCATATCCGCCGGAACAGGTCCGTACCCCGTCAGGTCGCAGGGGTCATCATCCACCCCGAGAAGGGTGGTTACCGGGATCAGGACTTCGATGTGGGGGCGTCGTCGGTGCTGGTCGGGTAGCCGGCGGCCGAGCCAGTCGAGACCGTTGTGCAGCATGTGCTCGAACACATCGGCTACCACGTCGGCCCGTCGCTGCTCGGCAGTCCGCTCGTCCCTCATCTGCTCACCAGGCTTCAAGCCGGCCGCGGTGGTGGTGTCGGCGATCGTGCTCGCCCCGAGTGTCGGGGTGTTCAGCTCGGTGGTGGTGTGCGCGGCGGTTCCAGTGCCTGTGGGCGCTCCGGGCATTCCGGGCATTCCGGGCATTCCGGGCCTTGTGCGGTCGCTGCCGGCAGTGCCCTCAGGAGCGTCGCTCGGGACGGGGGTGCCGCGTTTCGCGAGGTCGGCCATGGCTTGGACGACGACCCACATCTGCTGGATCTTGTCGGCGGTGTGCACGACCCACAGCCCGGCCATACCGTCGGCCAGGGGGACGATCTTGCAGGTGCGTTCGGTGACGGCGGCACGATGGCGGTCGGCGGCGTCCTGCGTGGTGTGTTTGGCGACCTGGCGGCGCAGAGAGGCGTTCAGGTTGGCGTGGGTCTGGCCCGGGGCGCGGCGCAGCACGTGTGCCTCGACGGCTTGCGCGGCGGTGTCCGGGAGGGCACGGGTGGCCTCGGAGATGGCCAGCGCCTTGGACCAGGTCAGGGCGCCACAGCGCAGTGCGGTATGGGTGGCCGGCAGGGTGCCGGTCAAATGGAGTGCTGTGTCGATGTGCCGGGCTGCGGTGTTGGTGGACAGTCGCAGTGCGGCGCCGACTTCTGCGGCCCAGGAGCGTTCGGGGTCGACCGGCCGGCCGGAGGAGTCGACCTGGGTGGGGCGGGGGATTTCGCGGGCTTGGGCCTTGCGTTGGCGGGAGAACGAGGCCATCGCGGCGGTCTTGATGGCTGCGGCCCAGGCTTCCATCCGGGCCGCGGCCTTCATCGCCTCGATCAGTGCGATCGGTGACTCGCACTGTGGCCGCAGCTCCTCCAATGCCGCTGCCAGCCCGGCTCCGGGCGGCAGGAAGACCCACGTCGGTGCCTTCAGCCGCAGCATCTCCCGCTCGGCCTCGTCCTGCTCGACCCCGGCCCATAGCTCCCACTCCAGCCCATCCACGCGCGACATCGGCGGCAGATCGTCGTACCAATCCTCCTCGCCCACATAGCGCGGAGGACGTGGATCACCAGGGTCAGGCAAGTCATCCGGCGGCACCAGCGCAGCCTCAATCCCGGCGAGTGCTTGCTCGCCGCGAAGCTGTTCGATCACCGCCGCCGTCATGGATCTATATTAGAACACCTGTTCGATTCAAGCAAGATGGCGAAACCGCCGAAGCGTCGCGATTCCGTTGTGAGAAAGGGAATCCTGGCGTCAGGCGTCGAGGTACAGGGCCGCGAGTCGCGGCAGGAGCGTCTGCAGATCGTCTTCGTCGTCGAAGTCGATCTCCTTGCCGGCGGGAAGGTCCGGGGTGTCCGGGGCGTCGCGGTCGACGGCCTTCCAGTACGCCGGCTCGTCGCCGGTCAGGTTCTTGTAGGCGTGACTGCCGACGTGCAGCATCCCTTCGCCGTCGAAGCCCTCGAACCCCTCCGGCCGGTCCTCGTCCACCACATCCGCGAGCGAGTCCGGATCGGTCAGCGCCGCGTCCCACACCTCCCGCCCTTGGGCGAGCAGCCAGCCCCGGAACGAGTCGAACCCGTCCTCCGAAGCGCCGGAGTTGATCAGGTACGCCGCCGCCCACAGATCCCACCGGTACGACTCGACCTGCAACCGCGCGAGCTCGGTCCCGAACCCGACGATCTCCTCGGCCTCCGCCGTACCCAGAACCTTGGTCAACGCGTCCGCAACCCCGTCCGGATCAGCCACGGTGTCATCCACCGAGGCACGCGCATCCTCGACCAGACCCCAGAACGAATCCCTGTCCACCCCCAAACCATCTCACCGACCCCGGGTCCAACGGGAGCGCTGATTGAGGATGATCTTCAGATAGATGGCTCAGGTGTTCCAGGCCGGCTACCGGCCAGGCTCGGAGACGGCTGTCCAGCACTTTCCGTGTCCAACGGATCATCGGGAGCGTCCGGGCGGAGCACGTCGCCGTCCTCGGGCTGCCGACGGGTCTCTTCGGACCCGGCTCCGTCGGCTGACGACAGTTCGGCTCCGTCCTGTGACGACAACGCGGTGGACGTCAGCGACGGTCGTTCGTCCGAGGTCTCCGGTACGTCGCGCATTCGCGGCGGCGCGGCCGTCCAGGCGCGCAGGTCCTGCACTATGTCGCCGTAGAAGGAGTTGATCGCGTTCTCCACCGAGTCGATGAACGAGCCGCGGCCCCGCCCGCGTTTGCTGCCGATCGGTGATCCGAGTGCGATCCGGAACGACCGCAGGTCCTTCTTCGGGTCCTCGATGAGCAAGGCCGGCTGCTGACGGACAGCACGCAGCAACTCCGCCGTACCAGCCCCCCGACCATGCATCACGAACGCTTCGACCCTCGTCGCGTCCGGTGCGTGCCGGAGCTGGCGCAGCAGCCAGTTGACGCGCGTAGTCGCCCGGCCGTCCCGCGGTGCGGCGATGTCGACGTGACAGGTGACAACCCCTGCGCGGAGGTCGGTCGTGACGACCAGCGGCCCCACCGCGTTCGGGATGTTGATCGCTCCTTCGAGGGTCCCCTGCGTACTCATCGACTGCACCAGCGACTGCGACCGCAGTGCAGGATCGGCCAGCTCCTTTCGGGACAGCGCCGGCGTGACCTCGTCACCGAGCTTCCGGCCGAGTTGAAGGCTTACGTACGTGAGGAGCGCATCGAACCGAGCAGCAACCTCGGGTGCGCACTTGTCGCCGGGACGGAGTGTGCCAGAGGCAACGGCTTCCCGGGTCGTCACCCACGAGGGGCCCATGTCGTCGAACTGGAGCGCTCCTGACCGCGGATGCTCGAGGTAACGGATCAGCTCACCGAGGATCCAAGCCTGATCAGGATCGGCGACTCCCCGATGTTCCTTCTGCAGCACGGCCTCCGCGAGGACCATCGACCAGGACCAGTGGTGCAACGCGACCCGCTTGAGCTTCCGCTTGTCGACCTTGGTCGGATGCAGCCCAGCGACGGCCGGCATCTCGTTCGAGATGGTGATGACAGCGTCGAATCCCTGCTCACGGGCGATGTCGAGGTAGGCCTCGAGTTGCTCCGCGTCGAGTGCGTTGACGCCGGTCTTCACCTCGACGAGCGCTGTCCATTCCTTCTGGCCGCGCCGCGAACGGAGAAGTCCGTCTGGATACAGGCGCCGCTCACCCAGGTAGAACGGCACCTCTATGTAGGTCTCCAGTTGTGCTGCCGGTGCTCCCAACGGCTGCGTCAGAACCCGCCCGAACTGGCGCACCGACGACATCACGGCGAGCAGAGCGGAAGTCGCCCGGCGCTCCTGTTCGTCGGCACCGTTGATTTGAGCACGCGCCCTACGCCTCTCGTTACGCAACGTGAAGGGGCGGCGAAATCTGGTCTCTACCAGACCTCGCCGAGTTGTTGGTGTTGTTCGGGGGTTAGGGACAGGTGGGCGCCCTCGAGGGCGGTGGTGAGGTAGTCGGGGGTGCTGATGCCGACGATGGGGGTGATGGCGGGGGTGCCTCCGGTCAGCCAGGCGAGGACTACTGCGGAGCGGGTGGTGTTGAGGGTGGTGGCGAGGTCGGTGAGGGCCTCTAGGCGGCGGGTGGTGCCGGGGTGGTCGAAGGCTGGGTCGATGGGGCGGTCGGCGCGGTTCTCGTAGGCGCCGGACATCAGCGGGCTGTAGGCGAACAGCTGCTGCTCGGGGTTGTTCTCTGCGTAGTCGAGGACCTCGTCGGTGATCCAGCCGAAGCGGTGGTCGTGGGCGTGGTCGCGGACGAACGGCCGGGGCTGCAGGTACGAGTAGCGCAGCTGCAGCGCGCTCGGAGCCATCACGCCCAGCTCACCCGCCAGACCGCGCATCCGCTCCGCCCGCCACAGTGCGTAGTTCGACAGCCCGAGGCGCCCGATGGTGCCGGCCGCAGCGTGCTTACCGAACGCAGCGACGGTCTCCTCCTGCGGAGTGGACCTGTCGTCGCGGTGTGCCCAGTAGAGGTCGATGTGGTCGACACCGAGGCGGCGGAGGGACGTCTCGAGCGCGGCGTCGATCGTCTGGGCGCCCAGGCCTTCCGAGTGCTCGGGGTAGCTGCCGGGCCAGAGCGGTTCGCACCCGACCTTGGTTGCCAGCTTGATCCGGGCCCGTACGCCGGGCCGCTGCGCGAGCCATCTCCCGAGCAGCTCCTCACTCTGTCCACCGTGTCCGCTCGGGTCCTGCCAGAACGCGTAGCAGTTCGCGGTGTCGATCCACTCCCCGCCAGCGTCCACGTATGCATCCAGCAACCGGAACGAGGTCTCCTCGTCGATCCGCGTCCCGTACTCCATCGCGCCCAGCGCAAGATTCAGCATGCGCAAGAGCCAACAAGCTGGAGCGCGGACTAGGTCAAGCCTGCGAACTCCCGCAGTACCGGAGCCAGCGTCGCGGGCTCGGTCCCGTGGTTCTCGCCGGGGATCGCCTTCAGCGTCGCGGTAGGCAGGTGCGCGGCTACGGCCTCGGCGCCGGCCGAGAGTGCGGGCCAGGTCTTGTCGCCGTGCAGCACCAACACGGGAACCTTCACGTCGGCCCAGCGGTCGGCAGGCAGCGGGTTACCGGACATCGTGGTCCCCATGATGCGGCCGTCGTACGAGATCGTGTGCGCGATCTCCTCGACCGGCGCCCAGTACGGCGACTGCTTCATGCCCGGGATCGCCTCCGCGGGCATCATTGCGGCCGCGGTCATGAAGAGCTCGGCGGCCTTGTCGCGCCGCCCCTCGGCGACGAACGCGTCGAGCTGCTCGACGTAGTCGGTCGGCAGCGGCGGCCGTACGTCGCCGACGACGACCGGCGGCTCGAACAGCGCCAGCCCGGCGATCGGCAGCCCTGCGGCCGCGGCATCGAGCGCCAGCAGGCTGCCGGACGACCAGCCGAACACGATGGCCGGCTGGCCTGCGTCCTCGATCAGCGCCGCGATGTCCTCGATCTCGCGCTGGATCGCGTACGGCGCGGTGTCGCCGCTCTCGCCGCGCCCGCGCCGGTCGTACACGTACGTCCGGAAACCGTCGCTCAGCAGCTTCCCGACCTCGGCGTTCAGCGGGTTCACGGCCCGGTGTGCGGTCGCCCCGTCGACCAGGATCAGCGGTCTGCCCTCGCCGTACGCCTCGAACGCGATCGTGGTGCCGTCGGCCGATGTCACGGTGCTCATGGTTCGTTCCCCTCTCCGTTAAGAACTAGACCGTACAGTACTCGTCAGAGAACTGGACTGTCTAGTATGATTTTCCGCATGGAGCAGGCAGAGATCGAGGGACGGACGCCCCGCAAACGCCGCGCGATCCTGGCCGCCGCGACCGAGGTGTTCCTCAGCCACGGGTACCTCGGCGCGAGCATGGACGAGGTGGCGGCCAAGGCCGGCGTCTCCAAACAGACCGTCTACAAGCAGTTCGAGAACAAGGAGCGCCTGTTCGCCGAGATCGTCCTCGGCACCAGCGACCAGCTGCTGGACGGCCTCCAGCAGGCGTACGTCGACACGCTCGAAGGTGCCGCCGACGCGCGCGAAGCCCTGCGTGCGTTGGCGCATCGCCTGCTCCAGAGCCTCACCGCCGACAGCGTCCTGCAGCTCCGCCGGCTCGTGATCGCCGAGGCGGACCGGTTCCCCGAGGTGTGCGGCGCCTGGTTCAACAGCGGCTTCGAGAAGTCCCTCGATGCGCTCGGGCAGGCGCTGAGTCGATTGAGCGATCGCGGTCTGCTGCGCGAGCTCGACGACCCGACGCTGGCGGCGTACCAGTTCGCCGGTCTGGTGATGTACAAGCCGATGAACCGCGCCATGTTCGCAGGCACCCGGCAGCGCCCGAAGCCCGGTGAGCTCGAGAAACTCGCCGACCAGGCAGCCGAGGTCTTTCTAGCGGCCTACGGCCTAGAGCGTTCCGCGCGTTGACGTGCGGACCACGAGCTCCGGCGTGAATGTCACGCGCTGGTGTTCGTGGTCCGGGTTCGACGACTCGTCCAGCAGCAACTCCGCGGCCGTCCGGCCGAGCAGCTGCCGCGGCTGACGTACTGACGTCAGCGGTACGGCGGCCGCCTCCGCGAACTCGATGTCGTCGTACCCGACGATCGCGAGATCCTCCGGAACGCGCAGTCCGAGACTCACGCACTGTTGCAGCAACCCCAACGCCAGCAGGTCGTTCGCGCAGAACGCGGCCGTCGGCCGGCGATCCGCCGGGAGTCCCGCAAGTCGTTGCCCTGCGCCCCTACCTTCGGCGACCGTGAGTGCACCGGTGGTCAACTCGATCAGGTTCGTGGTCGGTTTCCCGGCGGTCCGCAGTGCGCGGCGGGCGCCGTCGCGGCGGTCGATGACCTGCCCGATCGTGTTCGGCCCGCCGACGTACGCGATCCGCTCGTGGCCGAGCTCCAGCAGATGCGAGATCGCGAGCTCGCCGCCGAGTACGTCGTTCACCGCGACCGAGCAGTGCGAGGCGTCGTCGAGCGCACGGTCGACCACGACCACCGGCGTACCGCGCGACGGCAGCTTGCGCAGGCGGGACGAGTTCTGGTCGATCGGCGTGATCAGGATGCCCTGGACGCGTTGCTGCTCGAGCAGATCCAGGTACGCCGCCTCGCGGTCGGCGTCCTCGCTGCTGGTACAGAGGAACACCGAGAGGCCGGCCGCCTGCGCCGCCTCCTCGACGCCCTTCGCGACATCGGTGAAGAACGGGTTGCCGGCGTCGAGCATCACGTACGCCAGGATCCGGCTGGAGCCGGCCCGCAGTTGGCGCGCCGACTCGTTCCGGACGAAGCCGAGCGAGGCCATCGCGGCCTCGACCTTCGCCCGGGTCAGCGGACTGACCACCTCAGGACGGTTCAGGACGTTGGACACGGTCCCCAGCGAGACGCCGGCGGCCGCGGCGACGGCCTTCACCCCGGCCGCGTGCGGCTTCGGCGCGCGGCGTCGCCGGGTGCGCTCGGGCAGGGCTTCCGCATCGTCGACCGACACGAGAACCTCCCTCCGCACTTGAAACGTCTTAGCGGCCGCAGAATACCCGCTCCCTGCGGAGTCTCCGCAGTACCAGTCCGGGATCGGCCGCAAATCCCGGGCAGCCTCTTGACGGCCCCCAGCCCGCAAGCTTAGCGTCGGGGCACTCTCTTGAAACCTTTCATCCAAAACTCCTGGCCCGGGACGGAGGTGACCATGTCCGACGGTGCGCCGATCCTGCGGGTGCGAGAGGTGTCGAAGTCCTTCGGAGCGGTCGCCGCCGTCCGGGACGTCTCCTTCGACCTGTACGGCGGTGAGGCGCACGCCCTGGTCGGTGAGAACGGGGCCGGGAAGTCAACGATCGTGAACATGCTGGCCGGCGTGCACCGCCCGGACGCCGGAGCCATCGAGCTGGGCGGCCATCCGCAGGACCTGACTACCCCGGCCGACGCCAAGGCCGCCGGGATCGCCGTCATCTACCAGGAGCCGACGCTCTTCCCGGACCTGTCCGTCGCGGAGAACATCGCGATGGGCCGCCAGCCGCTGGGGCGTTTCAAAACCATCGACCGGGCCGCGATGGTCCGGCAGACCGCCCAGCTGTTCGCCCGGCTCGGCGTGTCGATCGATCCGAACCGTCCGGCCCGCGGCCTGTCGATCGCCGACCAGCAGCTGGTCGAGATCGCCAAGGCGCTGTCCGCCGACGCCCGCGTGGTCGTGATGGACGAGCCGACCGCGGCGCTGACCGGCGTCGAGGTCGAGCGCCTGTTCGCGGTCGCCCGCTCGCTGCGCGACGACGGCGCTGCGGTCATGTTCATCTCGCACCGGTTCGAGGAAGTCACCGCGCTCTGCCAGCGGGTCACGATCATGCGCGACGGCCGGCACGTCTCGACCGACCTGCTGAGCGACCTCACCGTCGACGGGATGGTCCGCAAGATGCTCGGCCGCGACCTCGGCGCCCTCTTCCCCAAGCAGGACGTCGAACCCGGCGCGGTCGCCGTCAGCGTCCGTAACCTGACCCGCGACCCGGTGTACGTCGACGTATCGTTCGACGTCCGCGCCGGCGAGATCGTTGCGCTGGCCGGCCTGGTCGGATCCGGCCGGTCCGAGGTCGTGCAGTCGATCTCCGGCGTCGATCCGCGCGACTCCGGCACGGTCGAAGTGGGCGGCAAGATCCTCCCGCCGGGTTCACCGAAGCGGGCGATGGCGGCCGGTGTCGCGCTCGTACCGGAGGATCGTCGCCAGCAGGGCCCGCCGACCGAGTTCACCGCCGCCAACATCGACCAGTTCAACTTCTGAGGGCGCCTTCGTGAATCGCTACTGCTTCTGCCTCCAGGTCCGCCCGGACCGCCTGGACGAGTACGTCGACCGGCACCGCGACGTCTGGCCTGACATGCAGGCCGCGCTGCGGGACTCGGGCTGGCACAACTACTCGCTCTTCCTCCGCGACGACGGCCTGCTGATCGGGTACGTCGAGTCCGAGGACCTGGAGGCGGCGCAGAAGGCGATGGCGGCGACCGATGTCAACACCCGCTGGCAAGCCCAGATGACCGAATTCTTCACAGGTATAGACGGCCGGCCGCCGGACGAGTCGTTCCTGCTGCTGCCCGAGATCTTCCATCTGAAAGAGGACCAACCATGACGACCGAAGCCGTGAAGGCCGCCCTCAGCCGCCAGGAGATCGAGCTGCCCTCGTGGGCGTTCGGGAACTCCGGCACCCGGTTCAAGGTGTTCAGCCAGCCCGGGGTGCCGCGGTCGCCGGAGGAGAAGATCGCCGACGCGGCCGTCGTCCACAGGTACACCGGGGTCGCGCCGAGCGTGGCGCTGCACATCCCCTGGGACAAGGTCGAGGACTACGGGGCGCTGGCGGCGTACGCCAAGGAGCAGGGTGTCCGGCTCGGGGCGATCAACAGCAACGTGTTCCAGGACGACGACTACAAGCTGGGCAGCGTCACCAACCCGGATCCCGCGGTCCGCCGGAAGGCCACCGACCACCTGCTCGAATGCGTCGACATCATGGACGCGACCGGGTCCCGCGACCTGAAGCTGTGGTTCTCCGACGGCACCAACTACCCCGGTCAGGACGACATCCAGGACCGTCAGGACCGGCTCGCGACCGCGCTGAGGGAGGTGTACGACCGGCTCGGTGACGACCAGCGGATGTTGCTCGAGTACAAGCTGTTCGAGCCGGCCTTCTACACCACGGATGTGCCGGACTGGGGTACGTCGTACGCGCACTGTCTCGAACTGGGGCCGAAGGCCACGGTCTGTATCGACACCGGGCACCACGCACCGGGGACGAACATCGAGTTCATCGTGGCGTTCCTGCTCCGGACCCAGAAGCTCGGCGCGTTCGACTTCAACAGCCGGTTCTACGCCGACGACGACCTGATGGTCGGGGCCGCGGACCCGTTCCAGCTGTTCCGGATCATGAACGAGATCGTCCGCGGCGACGCGCTCGACCCGGACCGCGGGATCGCGTTCATGCTCGACCAGTGCCACAACATCGAGGAGAAGATCCCCGCGATCATCCGCTCGGTGATGAACGTCCAGGAGGCCACCGCGAAGGCGCTGCTGGTCGACCGCGACGTACTGCGCAAGGCCCAGCAGGAGGGCGACGTACTGGGTGCGAACGCGGCGCTGATGGATGCCTACAACACCGACGTCCGGCCGCTGCTCGCCGAACTGCGCGAGTCGCAGGGCCTGGACGCGGACCCGGTCGCGGCGTACAAGCGCAGCGGCTACTTCGAGCAGATCACCAAGGACCGAGCCGACGGCCAGCAGGCCGGATGGGGAGCATGAGAGTGAGCGACACTGCAGCCGAGCTCGTTGCGCGTAGCAACCGACTGGGTGCCGATCCACGCAACACGAACTACGCCGGCGGAAACACGTCGGCGAAGGGTACGGAGACCGATCCGGTCACCCAGCAACCCGTCGACCTGCTGTGGGTGAAGGGGTCCGGTGGTGATCTGGGCACGTTGACCTCGGCAGGCTTGGCTGTGCTCAGGCTCGACCGGTTGAACTCGCTCGTCGACGTGTACCCGGGCGTGGACCGTGAGGACGAGATGGTCGCCGCGTTCGACTACTGCCTGCACGGCAAGGGCGGAGCGGCGCCGTCGATCGATACCGCGATGCACGGGCTGGTCGATGCCCCTCATGTCGACCATCTGCACCCGGACTCCGGGATCGCGCTGGCGACTGCGGCGGACGGCGAGAAGCTGACCGCGGAATGCTTCGGCGACCGCGTGGTGTGGGTGCCGTGGCGGCGCCCCGGGTTCCAGCTCGGGCTGGACATCGCGGCCGTGAAGCGGGACAACCCGCAGGCCATCGGCTGCATCCTGGGCGGCCACGGCATCACCGCGTGGGGCAACACGTCCGAGGAGTGCGAGGCGAACTCCCTGGAGATCATCCGTACGGCGGAACGCTTCCTGGCCGACCGCGGTGTCGCCGAGCCGTTCGGCGCGGTCGTCTCCGGCTACGAACCCCTGCCGACCGACGAACGTCGCGCCCGGGCCGCCGCACTCGCACCCGTCATCCGTGGGCTCGCGTCGACGGACAAGCCCCAGGTCGGGCACTTCAACGACTCCGACGTCGTGCTCGAGTTCACCGCCCGGGAGAGGCTGGCTGAGCTGGCCGCGCTCGGTACCTCATGCCCTGACCACTTCCTGCGGACGAAGGTGCGCCCGCTGGTGCTGGACCTGCCGGCGACTGCTCCGCTGGAAGATGCGGTCGCGCGGCTGAAGGAGCTGCACGAGGCGTATCGCGAGGACTACGCGGCTTACTACAACCGGCACGCCGAGCCGGACAGCCCGGCGATGCGGGGCGCCGACCCGGCGATCGTGCTCGTCCCTGGCGTCGGGATGTTCAGCTTCGGAAAGGACAAGCAGACCGCGCGGGTGGCCGGCGAGTTCTACGTGAACGCGATCAACGTGATGCGGGGCGCCGAGGCGGTGTCGACGTACGCGCCGATCGACGAGCGGGAGAAGTTCCGGATCGAGTACTGGGCGCTGGAGGAGGCGAAGCTGCAGCGGATGCCGCGGCCGAAGCCGCTCGCTACCCGGGTCGCCTTCGTGACCGGTGGCGGGTCGGGCATCGGGAAGGCGATCGCGCAACGGCTGGCCGCCGAGGGCGCGTGCGTTGTCGTCGCGGACCTCGACCTGGCCGCGGCCGAGGCGGTGGCGAAGGAGATCGGTTCCACCGACGTGGCCGTCGCCGTTGGCGCGGACGTGTCGTCGGCGGACGCGGTCGAGGCCGCGCTGCGCGAGGCGGTGCTGGCCTTCGGTGGTGTCGACCTGATCGTCAACAACGCCGGGCTGTCGATCTCGAAGTCGTTGCTGGAGACAACGGAACGCGACTGGGACCTGCAGCACGACGTGATGGCGAAGGGCTCGTTCCTGGTCTCACGGGCGGCCGCAAAGGTGCTCATCGACCAGGGCATGGGCGGCGACATCGTCTACATCTCCAGCAAGAACTCGGTATTCGCCGGCCCGAACAACGTCGCGTACGGCTCCGCGAAGGCGGACCAGGCGCACCAGGTACGGCTGCTCGCGGCCGAGCTCGGCGAGTACGGGGTCCGGGTCAACGGCGTGAACCCCGACGGCGTCGTCCGCGGATCCGGGATCTTCGCCGGCGGCTGGGGAGCGAAGCGGGCCGCGGTGTACGGCGTACCGGAAGAGGAACTCGGTGCGTACTACGCGCAGCGGACCCTGCTGAAGCGTGAGGTGCTGCCGGAGAACGTCGCGGCCGCGGTGTTCGCGCTGACCGGTGGGGATCTGACTCACACAACCGGCCTGCACGTCCCCGTCGACGCCGGCGTGGCCGCCGCCTTCCTGCGCTAGGGGTGTCTGATGGTCAAGACTCGGATCGGGTTGGTCGCGGGCGGCTTGGGTGCCTACTGGCCGCAGTTCCCGGACCTGCTGCCGCAGCTGCAGGCGTCCGCGCGGCGGGTGTCCGAGCGGTTCTCGGCGCTGGACTGCGAGGTAGTGGACGTCGGGTTCATCTCCGATGCGCAGGAAGGTGCAGCGGCAGCGGAGAAGCTGCGGATGGCGGACTGCGATCTGATCGTCGGCTTCCTCACGACGTACATGACCGCGTCGATGCTGGTCCCGGTTGCCCAGCGGAGCGGGGCGCCGGTGCTGTTGCTGAACCTGCAGCCGACCGAGACGATGGATCACGCGAACTTCGACACCGGCGCCTGGCTCGCGTACTGCGGCGCCTGTCCGCTGCCGGAGATGGCGAACGCGTTCGAGCGGTGTGGGATCGACTTCCGGTCGGTGTCCGGCTACCTGGAGGACGAGCGGGCCTGGGCGCGGATCGACCGGTGGATCCGCGCCGCCGGAGTACGCGCCGCGCTGCGGCACGGGCGGCACGGCCTGCTCGGGCATCTGTACCCGGGGATGATGGACGTGATCACCGATCCGACGCTGGTGTCCGCGCAACTCGGCGGGCATGTGGAGATCCTGGAGATCGACGACCTCCGGGTACGGGTGGAGAAGGTCACCGACGCGGAGACAGCGGCCAGGATGGAGGTCGCCCGGGAGATCTTCACTCTCGACGACTCGGTGAAGGACGAGGACTTCCGGTGGGGCGCCACGGTTTCGGTCGCCCTGGATCGGCTCGTCGAGGACTTTTCCCTTGATTCGTTGGCCTATTACCACCGCGGGCTCGACGGCGAGACGCACGAGCGGGTCGCGGCCGGGATGATCCTCGGTGCTTCGTTGCTGACTGCAAGGGGTGTGCCGGCGGCCGGTGAGTACGAGTTGCGGACGTCGCTGGCAATGCTGGTGATGGACAAGCTCGGGGCCGGTGGATCGTTCACCGAGCTGCAGGCGTTGAACTTCCGCGACAACGTGGTCGAGATGGGGCACGACGGACCGGCGCATCTGGCGATCTCGGCGCGGAAGCCGTTGCTGCGAGGGCTGGGTGTGTACCACGGCAAGCGCGGGTGGGGCGTGTCGGTGGAGTTCGACGTACAGCAGGGGCCGGTGACGCTGTGCGGTCTGGGGCAGCGGCGGGACGGGTCGTTCAATCTGATCGCTTCCGAGGGGACCGTCGTACCTGGACCGCTGCTGCAGATCGGAAACACGACGTCGCGGGTGGACTTCGGGTGTGATCCCGGAGAGTGGACCGACGCGTGGTCGGCCTCCGGGGTCGCGCATCACTGGGCTCTAGGGACGGGGCACCGGGCTGCTGACCTGGCCGCAGTCGCCGATCTGATGCACCTCGACCTCACGGTGGTCGCGCCGTGAAGCGGGTAGCGGCGGTGGATCTCGGGGCCTCGAGCGGGCGGGTGATGCTCGGCGAGGTGGGCGCCGACGTCCTCGAGCTGCGTGAGCTGAACCGCTTCTGGAACGGTCCGGTGCGTGTGAGCGGCCGACTGCACTGGGACGTCCTGCACCTCCACCGCTCGATCCTGGAGGGTTTGCAGGCCGCGGGACCGCTCGACGGCATCGGCATCGACTCCTGGGCAGTCGACTACGGACTGCTCGACGAGAGCGGTCGTCTGCTGGGCAACCCCGTCCACTACCGCGACTCGCGCACAGACGGCGTGATGGAACGCGTCCTGTCGACGATCCCTGCAACAGAGCTGTACGCCGTCACGGGCCTGCAGCAGCTCCCGTTCAACACCATCTACCAACTGGCCGCTGAGAAGCTGCCGGTCGACGCAGCCAGGCTGCTGATGATCCCTGACCTGCTGGCGTATTGGCTGACAGGAGAGATCGGTGTGGAGCGGACGAACGCCTCTACTACGCAGCTGTACGACGTGTTGGCGCGGGACTGGAGCGACTCGCTGATCTCGAGGCTGGGATTGCCTCGCCGGATCCTCCCCGGGCTATTGGAGCCGGGCGATGTGGTCGGGACTGCACTTCCGGACGAGACCGGGTTGGCGCCGGGAATTCCGGTGATCGCTGTCGGGTCGCACGACACGGCTTCGGCTGTGGTCGCGGTGCCTGCGGTGGGTGAGCGGTTCGCATACATCTCCTCAGGGACCTGGTCGCTGGTCGGGCTCGAGCTCGATGCGCCGGTCCTGACGGACGACGCGCGCGAGGCGAACTTCACCAACGAAGGCGGCGTCGACGGGCGGACCCGGTTCCTGCGGAACGTGATGGGGCTGTGGATCCTGCAGGAATGCCAACGGGTCTGGGGCGATGACGACCTGCCCGGGCTGCTGCGAGACGCCGCCGGCGCGCCGCCGTTCGCCGTACTGATCGATCCGGACGCGCCCGAGTTCCTTGCGCCGGGCAACATGCCCGCGCGGATCGAGGAGCAGTGCCGGGCGACCGGTCAGGACGCGCCTCGATCTCGCGGCGCGGTGGTTCGCTGCATCCTGGAGAGCCTCGCGCTCGCCTACCGCCGGACGTTACGTGCCGCGCAGACGATCGCGGACCGAGAGGTCGACGTACTGCATGTGATCGGCGGTGGTTCGCAGAACGAACTGCTCTGCCAGCTCACCGCCGATGCGTGCGGCGTACCGGTCCTCGCCGGGCCCGTCGAGGCCTCCGCGCTGGGCAACGTCCTCGTCCAAGCTCGCGCTCTCGGCGAGCCCTTCCCGGACCTCAGCGCGATGCGCGCCCTGGTCCGGTCCACACACTCCCTGCGGCGCTTCGACCCGCAGGGTAAACCGGCCGACTGGGACGCCGCCGAGTCCCGGGTGTTCGGAACAAGGTGATCAGCATGACCGTCCTCCCCCAGGAACTTCGACCCCTCGCGCGACGGGTGCCGCCGCGCGAGATCAGTCACGACGACCTGCAACTCCTCCGGTTGCTCGCCACCGGCCTCCCGGTCGACGGCGTCGCCCGGCGCCTCGACCTGTCCGAACGCACCGTCCGCCGGCGCACCCGGCTGATCTGCGACCGCCTCGGCTTCAGCACCGCCATCGAAGCCATCGTCTGGGCCGCCCGCCGCGGTCTCGTCTGAGAGGGGATAGGCGGCGACGGCTCCGGGTACCGGGGGTCCTGATCATCGAGCCGAGGAGGACCGATGGACGGAATGACCATCGTCTGGATTGTCGTCGCGATCGCCGTACTGGTCATCGTGGTCGCACTGATCGCGAGCGCGATGTCGCGCAGGTCGCAACACCGGGCCGAGCAGCAGGCGTACGAGCACGAGCAGCAGGCGCGAGCGAGCGCGGCACAGGCCGAGAAGCAGCGCGCTGTGGCCGACGAGGTGGACGCGCGGGCACGCAAGGCGCAGGCTGCCGCCGACGAGAAGACAGCCGAGGCGCGCCGATTGTCGGCCGGTGCCACCGAACGGCGCGATGCCGCCGCCAACGCCCGCGCGGAATCGGACGATCATCGCACCCAGGCCCAGAACCTCTGGCCGGACGACGGCTCCCAGAACCGCGAGGGACAGCCGGTCGATCCGGACTGGGACGACGGCAGGCACCCGCACGACCCGCGGCACCCGAAGCACTCGCAGGGCTGAGAAACGTCAGATCAAGTACCTGAATTCTGGTGAGTTCGGGTTGATGCGTTCGATGTCGAGCGGGGCGGCCTCCATGCGGGACAGCAGCAGTGGGAGGTCGTCCCGGGTACTGATCTCGATGCCGACCAGGGCGACGCCGGTCTCGCGGTTGTTGCGCTTGACGTACTCGAAGAGCGTGATGTCGTCGTCGGGGCCGAGCGTCTCGTCGAGGAACGCGCGGAGGGCACCGGGCTCCTGCGGGAACGTCACCAGGAAGTAGTGCTTCAGGCCCTCGTACACCAGCGAGCGCTCGAGGATCTCGCCGTACCGGCTGACGTCGTTGTTCCCGCCGGACAGCAGACAGACGACGGTCTCGCCCGGGCGTACGTCGAGACCGTTGCCCAGGGCACTTGTCGACAAAGCGCCCGCGGGCTCCGCGATCAGGCCGTCGGTCTGGTAGAGCGCGAGCATCTCCGAGCAGACGAGCCCTTCGGGCACCGACATCAGCTCGACGCCGGCTTGCTGCACCAGCGGGAGGGTCGCGTCACCGACCCGACGTACAGCGGCACCGTCGACGAAGCTGTCCAACTGCGGCAACGTCACCGGCTTACCGGCGGCGACCGCCGCCGCCATGCTTGCCGCGCCACCCGGTTCCACCCCGACGATGCGTACGCCGGGATGCCGCTCGGCGATCCACGTTGCAACCCCTGCAACGAGACCGCCCCCACCGACCGGAACCACGAGTACGTCGGGAGCGTGGCCGAGCTGCTCGACCAACTCGATCGCCACGGTGCCTTGCCCTGCAACGGTTCTTGGATCGTCGAACGCCGGCACCATCGTCGCGCCGGTCGCAGAACCTTCCGCGATCGCGGCGGCGGCTGCGTCGTCGTACGTGTCGCCGGTGACGATCACCTCGATCTGCTTGCCGCCGAGCGCCGCGATCCGGTCCCGCTTCTGGCGCGGCGTCGTCCGCGGCACGTACACCTTGCCGTGGACGCCGAGCATGTGGCACGAATACGCCAGCCCCTGACCGTGGTTACCGGCACTCGCACACACGACGCCGGCGGCCTTGGCCGCGTCGTCGAGCTGCGCGATCAGGTTGTACGCGCCGCGAAGCTTGTAGGAACGGCCGATCTGCAGGTCCTCCCGCTTCAGCCAGACCTGCGCGCCGGTCCGCTCGGAGAGGCGGAGATTGCGCTCCAACGGTGTACGGACGGCGACGCCGTCCAAGCGCCTGATGGCGGCCTCGACGGCCGCCGCATCGACGGTGTCGCGGGTGGTCGATCGAGCGACTGAACCACTGCCCTGCATGACGTTCCTTCCCGTGCATTTGCACGATCTTCGCCGATTCGCTCGCTGCACAAGACGATTCGCGTCCACAGTCCGGACCGGCGGATACCTTTTGCATTCCAGACTCTTGCACCATGCGTGAAACGGCTCTTCACTGGGCAGTCTAGTTTTCATACGCTCACTCGGTGTAACGGCCACGGTCCTGGGAGCGATGAGCCGGGTACAGGCCGGTCAGTGAGGACTGGAGGGCACATGGAACTGATTCCGTTCAGTCTGTGGGGCGACGCTTTGTGGTGCGGTCAGGAAGTCGTGCGGGAGGCCCCGCACGAGCAGGCGATCAGAAGCCTGTTCCCGGACCCCATCCCGGCGCGCGGCGCAGATCTGGACACCGAGGCGGACCTCGTCCCGGAACCGCACAACCGTTTCGACCCGCGGTCGATCGCCGTCCGGGTGCATGGCAAGGTTGTCGGCTATCTGCCGAGGGACGACGCGCACCGGTACCACCCGGTGCTGTCAGATCTGGTGGCGCAAGGCCTGCAACCGCAGGTCCCGTGCCACCTGTGGGTCAGCGAATGGGAACCGGCGGACTGGGACGGCAAGGGCGCCCAGGGCACCGAGTTCCACGCCAGTGTCGCGGTCGCCCTCGGGCAGCCGCACATGTTGATGCCGGTGAACCTGCCCCCGCCAGGCAGTTTTCACCTGCTACCGCCCGGCAGCGGCATCGTCGTACCGGGCAGCGAGGTGCATCCCGACGTACTGGCGCCGTTCTTCCGCGCGGAAGGCGAGTGCTGGGCGTACGCCACCATGCACGCGATCGAGGAGGAGGACAGCTTTCAGGACCGGCACCGGATCGTGGTCGAGATCCGGCTCGACGACGAACCCGTCGGTCGGCTCAGCCCGCGGCTGAGCGCCGAGTTCCTGCCCGCGATCCATTACCTCGCCGACATGCGGGCCGAGACAGCTGCCCGCGTCGCCGTCCGCGGCGACCGTTGCGCATCGGAGGTGACGCTCTACGCGGCGCGGAGTCACGACCTGCCGGCTACCTGGCCGGACGGGCTGGCCCGCTCCCCAGTCGCTTCCCCGCAATGGCACTACTGGGCCACCAAAGAGGCCAACTAGGCGGCTGCGCAGTACTGACCATGCCTCACCAGGCCGGTACTGCGGAGCTACTTTTCAAAGGCGCCGGGCAGCTTCCCTTGGAGAGCTGCCCGGCACCGAACGCGCGGCAGACGTTGGTCCGCACACCCGCCCACGGGGTCCGAGTCCCCGCACCTATGAGACGGTTGCGCCGGGCAATCATGACGCCACTTTCCGGGGGCTACTTCAAGCGCGGCGCGTTCTCCTTGCACCACGCGGAAAACGTGTTCGGCGACCGCCCGGTAAGACGCCGTACGACGTCGGTTCGCACCCCGATCGTGTCGGCGCGCATCAGGGTCAGTCCCTCGATCAGAGCGGCCGCCAATTCCGCCGGAGCCCCGTCTGGATAACGGAATCGAACCGCCTCCGCAGGCGTCGCGATCGGCTGTACGTCGAGTGCGCGCCCGATCGCCGCACCGAGGATCGCGACCTGCTCGGCGACCGTGAACGACTCGGGTCCGGTCACTGTGTACGCCTGTTTCTCGTGACCGTCCTCGATCAGCATTGTCGCCGCGACCGCCGCGATGTCCGCCGGGTCGATCGGCGCGGCCCGCCCTGGCCCGATGGGGTCCAGCACGTACCCGCCGGCGCGGATCGTCGGCAGCCAGTCGAACGCGTTCGTCATGAACCCGGTCGGCCGCAGGAAGGTTCCCGCGATCCCCGAATCCGCGATCAACCGCTCCCGTTCGTGATGCCACCGGCCCATCGCGGGGATCGGGTCCCCGAGCACGGCGTACGACGACAGGTACACGATCTGCCGGACGCCGGCGCGACGCGCTGCCGCGACGACGTTTGCGGTGTGGTCGAGGCCGGTGCCGGGCACGACCAGGAACACCTTGTCGACGCCGCGGAGATCGAGTGGCCCGTCGAGGTCTCCGACGATCTGCTCGGCGGGCAGCTCCGGCCGCGGGCTGCGAACGAGCGCGCGGAACACGGCGCCACGCCGGTTGAGTTCCTCGACGAGCGCGCGACCGACGTGTCCGGTGGCGCCGGTGATGAACAACATGACAGACTCCTTTACCGGTTAACGATTCGCTGGGAACGTTAACCGGTAAACGATCTGCTGGTCAAGGAGTCTGCCGATGCCCGAGTTCCTGGAGCTGCACAGCAAGACGTCCAAGGTGCTGCGGGCGGCCGCGGACGCCGCCGTACAGCGGCACGGACTGCGGCTCGGGCAGGACCATCTGCTCGCCGCACTGTGGGCGGAGGACGGCCGTACGCCGGGCGAGATCGCCGCCGCGGTGAACGTCACCACACCCGCCGTCACCAAACTCGCCACCCGGTTGGCCGAGGCAGGCCTCCTCGAGCGCCGGCCCGATCCGCGCGACAACCGCCTCGTCCGGCTGTGGCTGACACCTGCCGGGCGCGCGCTCCAGGTGCCCATCGAGGCCGAGCGTCAGCAGCTCGAGGACCGCATCACCGCGACGCTCACGAAGACCGAACGCGCGCACCTGCTGAAGGCGCTCGGGAAGATTCATCAGGCGTTGGTGGACGGGCCGTGAAGTACCTTGGCGGTATGGCGAACGTACCGGTCTGCCCCGTTTGCGGCGAACGAGCAGTGCCGATCCTGTACGGCCTGCCCACCCCGGTCGCGCGCGAAGCCGCCGCGGCCGGCAAGGTCCGCCTTTTCGGCTGCGTCATCCCGGCCGAACCAGACAACTGGACCTGCCCGCAGGACCACACCTGGCAAGCAGATGACGACCAGGTCCTAGGCGCCGCAATCGACGCCGCCCTGCACCGGGACTGACTGCGCACCGGATGAGGCAGCCGTGGAACCACAACATTCACTACCACCCGCAGATCCTGGACGCTGTTCCGCACAGTGCTGAGCGGGCGCTCGATATCGGTTGCGGTGAGGGCATGCTCGCCCGGAAGCTGCGCCGCGTCGTACCGAAGGTCACCGGGATCGACCTCGACACGCCCAGTCTCGAGTTGGCGCGTAGTCATGGTGACGACATCGAGTACGTCCACGGGGACTTTCTGGAGCATCCGCTCGAACCTGCGTCGTACGACGTGATCGGGTCCGTCGCCACGCTCCACCACGTCGACGCCCGCACCGGCCTGCTCCGGATGCGCGAGCTGCTACGTCCGGGCGGGGTGTTGGTGGTGGTCGGTCTGGCGCGTACGACGCCACGCGACCTCCCGTACAGCGCAGCGGGCCTCGCCGCGGCGTACGCACACCGCGCGGTAAAGGGCCACTGGGAGCACCCGTCTCCCACCGTATGGCCGCCGCCCGTCACCTTCCCGGAAATGCGCGACCTAGCCACAGAACTCCTGCCCGGCTCGACCTACCGCCGCCACCTCCTCTTCCGCTACTCAATCACCTGGCGAAAGTGAATGGACGTTGTCGGTCAACTACTCGTTCCTGCTGTAGCTGTTTCGGTGGTCCAGGTTGAGAGGCAGAACGGGTGGCCGGCGGGGTCGGCGTACACGTAGCAGTGGTCGGAGTTGGGCTGGAAGTCGAGCAGGGTGGCGCCGGCCGCGAGGACCCGTGCGCCGGTTGCCTCGAGGTCGTCGACCAGGAAATCGAGGTGCATCTGCATCGGTACGTCGTTGCCGGGCCACTGTGGTGGCCGGAAGTCCTCGACCTGCTGGAAGGCGATGACCCCGTTGGCGCCCGAGACGGACGCCCAGTGCGACGTACCGCTGACGACTCCACCGGTGATCT
Source organism: Kribbella soli (assembly GCF_004331345.1). Taxonomy (GTDB): domain Bacteria; phylum Actinomycetota; class Actinomycetes; order Propionibacteriales; family Kribbellaceae; genus Kribbella; species Kribbella soli. The sequence goes on from NZ_SJJZ01000001.1 coordinate 2,483,991, forward strand.
CGGCGTAGAACTGTGCCAGGACGAGGGCATCGGGCGCGTTCACGGTGATCCCTTCCAGCCTGATCTGGTCAGACATCGGTCCTCCGGTACGCCGGGGTGAGTTCGGTCCAGCGCGCGTGCCAGGCCGGGGCGGGCGCCTCCGCCGACCAGCCGCCGTCGTGTGCTGGGCCGTCGTTCGCCAGCGAACGACCTAGATCCTCGAGGTGCACCTGCCACCCGGCTCCGTAGAAATGCAACGAGCCGATCGGCAGGCCGCGCTCCTCAACCACCAGCTTGGTCTGCGAGCCCATGGGGGTGAGCCAGGCCTCGAGCTGGGACTCGTCCGCGGTGCCCGGCTCCGTGGTGAGCAGTAGATGGTGTGGCGCGTCGCAGACCTCGATCCTGGCCGGACCACTCCAGGTGCTGGTGAAGACGGCGTGGACCGTCCCGCCTTCGTGCAGCGCGCCCGACACATCAGCGATCCAGCGCGCGAGTCGCTCCGGCCTGGTGCAGGCCGCCCAGAGGTCGTCGATGTCCGTGTCGTACACGTCCTCGACGCGCACCGCGCCGCGGGTCTCGTCGAGGGCCCGCATCGTCCCGAGGATCTTCACGACTGCGCCTTCTTTCCGCGAGCGACCTCCGTGTGTAGCGCGTCCAGCCGGTTCCGCCACAGCGCGCGGTACCCCTCCAGCCACTCGTCCACCTCGACGAGCGCCTCCGGCCGCAGGCTGTAGATCCGCCGCTGCGCCTCCTGCCGTACGTCGACCAGCCCGGCCTCCCGCAGCACCCGAAGGTGCCGGGACACACCCGGCCGCGCAATCGGCAGCGCGTCGGCCAACTCACCGGCCGTCGCAGGATGATCCCGCAAGATCTCCAGCACCGTCCGCCGGCTCTGATCCGCCAACGCCTGCAAGACCACGTCCATACCGCCGAAGGTACCCAACCAGGTACGTAACCACAAGGGTACGCACGATCAGATGTCCGATCACCCGGCGGGCAGCCTCGGCGAGCCCGCCGGCCGGTCACCACTGGCGGGATACGTCACCGCTGGCCTCCTACATCCCGCCATCGGACACATAACCCGCTAGCGCGCAAACGACAACGTTGGTTGGAGCGGTACTAGCATCGCGCGTCCTCACCGTCCGCCTGGTCGGCGCTGTCGACGGCTCCGAACCCGAGGTGGAGGCAGTGAAGCAGACAGTCCTGGCTCAGCCGGCCGATTTCACCGTCGAGTTCGAGTCGGTCCGGTACTCCCGCGAGGAACTGCTCGAACTCGCCGACGACATCTTCCCCAACGCCCACGAATGGGGGCCAGCTGAAGGTGGGCCGGCAGGAGGATGGGACACCCTCCGGAACCGGGTCGTGGTTCTCGTCGGCGACGAGCCCGAGGACCTGTCCCGAGCGTGGATCGGAGCCATCGAACGCCGGCAGGACGAACGCATTGTCCACGAGATCGTCCGGCACTCGATGAACGAGCCATGGATCCAGCCCTAGAGTTTGGCGCCGATCAACTGGTAGATGTCGTCGAGGGCGCCGGGGAGGTCGTCGTGGCCGAAGTCGGGGTACGTGCGGACTTCCTTGGGTGACTGGATCTTGTTGTAGGCGGCGAACTGCGTCGACGGCGGGCAGATCTGGTCCTCGAGGCCGGTGAAGAGGGTGACTTCGGCCTGGATCCGGGGCGCCAGGTGCTGGATGTCGATGTAGCCGAGCGTCGTGAAGACCTCCTCCTGGCGGAGGTGCCGCGGGTCGCGTTTGCGGAACCACGTGACGATCTCGTCGTACGGCGATGTTTCCAGGTTCAGGTCCCACGTCCGCTGGTAGTCGGACAGGAACGGGAACACGCTCGCCACGTACTTGATCGACGGCGTCAGCGCCGCCGCCACCAGCGACAGTCCACCGCCCTGGCTCCAGCCGGTCGTCGCGATCCGGGCTGCGTCGACCTCCGGCAGCCCGCCGATGAGGTCCGCCAGGCGCCGCGTGTCCAGGAAGACGTGCTTGTAGAGCAGCCCGTCCGGCCCGTCATCGAGCCCGTGCACCAAGTGGTGGTGCAGGGAGAAGCTGTTCGATGCCTGCGACGGCGTACGGAAACCGACCTGCTCGCGGACGTCCAGTGCCGCGACGGTGAACCCGCGAGCGGCGTACGGCAGCAGATCGACCCAGGCAGGCTGCTCACCGCCGTACCCGTGGAACAGCAGCACGGCCGGTCCGGTCGGCTCGGCGGGACGCAGTACCTTCGCGTGCACCCGGTAGCCGCCGGTCCCGGTGAAGTACAGGTGCTGCGCGGTCGCCGTCGTCAGCGGGAAGTCGACGGCGTCGACGAACTCCGCCTCGGCCGGCAACGAGTCGAGATCGAGTAGCGCCTTGTCCCAGAACGCGTCGAAGTCCGCGGGCCGCGGGTTCGTGCCCTGGTATGTGAGGAGTTCGTCGTACGACAGCTCGAAGGAAAGCACCGCATCATTCTGCGCTGTCGGTGTCCCCGGGGGCAGTCCCGTCCCAGATCGTGTACCCGTGGGCCGCGTTCAATTTGTCCCGCAGCGCGGTCTCCAGGCTTTCGGCCTTCCCGGGCGCCAGCCACGAGATCGGCAGCAGGATCGGGTGGTCGGGGTTCTTGGTGCGCAGCACGATCGCCTCGCCGTGGGTGGTCTCGACCCGGCCGACCTCGGTGATGTCGGTCCAGGGCGTGCGGAGGCCGCGCACTTCGAGATCGCCGTCCCGGAGCCGGGCGACCTTCGGCGGCCGGGCCAGGATCCATACGCCGGCCAGCGAGATCATGCCGCCGAGCGTGACGAACACCGATACGGCGACGCCCGGCAGCCCCAGTGCCCAGAGCACCGCGGCCACCCCGAGAATGATCAGACCGGCAGCCAGGATCCCGAGGAACCGTCCCGCCCGCATCCGGTACGTCGTACGCATCGCCACAGGATCTCATCCGCCCGGGGTGACCGGGTCAGAAGGCTTCCGTCTCGGACTCCGAGGTGTTGCCGGCCACCGACTTCAGCGTGAGCGACCACGAGAACGACCCGTCCAGGAACCGCTCGAGCTTCGCGTACGAGCAGTTCTCGGTGAACCGGTTGTTCTTCGCGTCCCAGTTCGTCCCGGTCTTGTAGTAGACCCAGTAGTCGCCGCGGATTCCGTTCAGCGTCGCCGACTTGTTCGCCCGGACGTAGATCGACGCCTGCGGCTTGCGTGGGCTGCTCGGCGTGACCACGACCACGATGTCCGATCCGGCGTTGGTGATCCGGAGCGAGCCGGAGCCGCGCGAGCCGGACCGCTGGAAGACGTCGCCGTTCTCACCCCGGCCACCGAACACGGCCGGCTGGGCGAGCTTCGCCGGCACCGACAGCGCACCGAACTTCACACCCTTGCCGATCGACTTCTGCACGCCCTGCGCGAGCTCGGCGAAGGCGAACCGGACGCCGCTCTTCGCCTCGTACAGCCGGACGTCCAGCGCCTTCGGCAGACCGCAGCCGGTCTTCGTCGCGCCGGCCTTGGTCAGCTCCGTGGCCACGTTCCCGGCGTACGCATCGAAGGCGTCCAGGACCTGGGGATGTGCTGACACCAGGCCGCGCGGCGGCGTGATCTTCACGAGCTCGGTGCGTTCGAGTACGACGACACCCGCGAGCTGGGCGCGGGACGCGTCGAACGCGGCGATCGTCTGCGCGTTCATCACGCGCCCGACGTACGGCTTGAGGACCTTCTCGACATTGGTCAGCGCCCGCTGGTACATCGGCACCGAGAGCGCCACGGGAGTCGGTGTCGGCTTCGGGGCCGGCTTGGGCGCCGCCGACGAGGGCGGTGGCGCGCTCGTGCTGGTCGTCGTACCCCCTGCCGAGGGCGCGTCCGCACTGTCCGACTTGCCACTGCAACCTGCGCAGGCCAGGACCGCAATCCCGACCACAACCGCCAACGAACGCCTCACAGTCACCCCCAGGTGTGACCAATCTTCACTTTGGTCCAATACTTCCCTGCGAGGGGTTCACCAATCCGGATCAGTTACCGCCGGTGCCGGTCTCGCTCGGGTCGTACGCGCAGGCGTCGTTCAGGTTCTCCGCGGCGCCCGGAGCGGTGGTCGTCTTCGACGGAGTGGTCGGCCGCTTCGTGGAGCCGGAGGTCGGCGCCTTGGTCGGGCTCTTGGTCGGCTTCACCGTCGGCGTGGACGCGGCCGGGGCGGTCTTCGGGGCGATCGCCTTCTGGATGATCTCCTGCATCGCCGTGTAGTCCGGGTTCTTGCCGGTCGGGAAGTTCTTGTTCTTGTCCAGGTCGATGTTGGTGACCTTCGCGTTCTTCACCTTCAGCCCGAGCTGGATGAAGGCCTGCAGGATGTCCTGCGGGATGTCGGTGCGCAGCAGCTGCTTCCCGGCCTTGGCGATCTGCTGGTACGACGTCACGAGCGCCTGCGGGTTCGCGCTGTTCACCAGCGCGTGGATCGTGCACCGCTGCCGCTCCTGCCGGGACGGGTCGCTCAGGCCGAAGCGGCCGCGGGCGAACCAGAGCGCGTGGTAGCCGTCGAGCTTCTGGTTCGGACCCGGCTCGATGTACCCACTCGGCTTCTTCTCGGTGTTCGACCCGGGGCCGGCGCCGTAGTCGCCGCCGATCGGCACCCGGTAGTTGACGTTCACGGTGATGCCGCCGAGCGCGTCGATGATCTGCCGGAACCCGGCCAGGTTGACCTGCATGTAGTAGTCGATGTCCAGGCCGAGCGCGGCGCTCGCGGCCAGCTTGACCGCGTCCGCGCCCTCGTTGTCGGTCTGGCCGAGGATCCCCGGGTGCTGCTTGGGGATGTTCTCGTACATCGCGTCCAGATAGAACTCCGGCTGCTCGACGTTGCCCTTGCTCGGGTCCCAGAAGCCGTCCGGGTACACCTTGTGCAGCGGCGAGTCCTCCGGGAACGGCATCCGCATCCAGTTCCGGCTGAGCGAGATCAGCGCGGTGTCACCGGTCTTGGTGTCGATGCTCGCCACGATCACCGTGTCGGTGCGCGTGCCGGTCCGGCCGACGCCGTCGTCCGCGCCGAGCAGCAGCAGGTTCAGCCGCGGGGTGTTCGCCCACGGGTCCTTCGCGTTGCTGACCTTCGGCCGGGTCGCGCTCTTCGAGTTCCCCTCGGACTGGAACACGCTGCCGATCAGGTCGCGCTGCGCCATCACGGTCTGCGCCGCGACGGTCGTCGGTACGGCGATCGCGAAGCAGAGCAACCCGACGAACATCGAGCCGGCCAGCCGGCCGGTGTAGGTCATGCTGACCGGGCGGAGCAGCTTGTGCGACGCGACCACGGTCCAGATCCAGCCGACCCCGAGCAGTACGACGGCGCCGGTCGCGATCAGCAGCTGTCGCGGGGAGACGAGCAGGGCGAGCACCGAGTCGCGGTGGGTGAGACCGACGTACGCGGCGATCAGCAGCAGGCCGACGCTGATCGTCAGGATGAACGCGCCGAGCTTCTTCCGGCCGCCCATCAGCAACCCCGTGCCGGGGACCAGAGCGCTGAGCAGCGTCAGGCTGATCGCCTTCGACGCCGTCCGGGCACGGTGCGTTCGAGCACGGGACCGGGTGGCACGCGGTGCGGCCCTCCGACCGGCTGCGCGAGTACTCCGCGACATGGCTCCGTTCCCTGATCGACGACGTCACGACCCTTCCGTCGGCCGCGCGAGGCGGCCCACGGTACTTCAGACGCCCACGACACCCGGTTGGTTGACGTGATGCTGGCGACCCCCGTCGATGCTCGCCAGCGTACAGGGGCTCCGGGCTACTACCGCAACGTGCCGTGTCAGCGACCGAGCGTGCCCGGCGACCCACTTTGCTCACGGACCGGTCGAGCGGATACTCTTGGCCGTCGTCGTGTCCGCTCCTCGAGTGGACCGTCGGAGGAGGCGTCGCCTAGTCCGGTCGATGGCGCCCGCCTGCTAAGCGGGTTGAGGGTAATCCCCTCTCGCGGGTTCAAATCCCGCCGCCTCCGCTCTTGGAGCTCCCTGTCTGCGAAAGCGCAGACCAGGGAGCTCCGGCCGTTTCACTGGGTGAGTTGTTGTTTTGCCTCGGCGATGCGTTCTATCGAGCGTGGGGTCATGGGTTCGGGGGAGATGATCAGGTGGTTGACGCCTAGTTTCTGGTAGGCCGCTGATACCTCGGGGAGGTCCTGGACCGGGATTGCCTGCGGGCTGGGGTCGGCGACGGATTGGTCTGGGTCGCGGACGATGATGCCTGCTGTCCGGGCTACTGCTTCTGGGGGGCGGTTGGCGGTTTCCAGGGCCTGGCGGAGGGTTTCCAGGCGCTCCTCGACCTGCAGATTCGGGGCGCCGTACCAAGCCGTGTTCCAGGCGTCGGCCCACTGGGCGATCAGTTGCATCATGCGGGGGCGGTGGCCGGCCACGAGGATCGGGATCTGGCGGAGTGGAGCCGGGTCCAGGTTGGCTTCGTGGACCTTGTAGTACTTGCCTTCGTAGGTGACCGTTTCGCCACGGATCAGGCGGGCTACGATCTCCAGCCATTCTGTGAAGCGGCCGACGCGGTGGTCGGTGGGTAGGCCGAACGCCTCGTACTCGGGGTCGTGCCAGCCGGCGCCGACGCCGAGGGTCAGGCGGCCGCCGGAGACCTCGTCGAGGGTCGCGGCCATCTTCGCGGTCAGACCGGGATCGCGGAACGACGCGCAGAGCACCATGTTGCCGAGCTCGACCCGGGACGTGACCGCGGCGACCGCGCTCAGCAGGGTCCAGCTGTCGTGCATGCCGAAGACCTGCCCCTCCGGATCCCGGTAGAGGAAGTGGTCCGCGAGCCAGACCGAGTCCAGCCCGCTCTGGTCGGCCGCCTCAGCGACCGCCCGCACGTCCTTCCAGCCGGCCATCCCGCCATCGGGTCCGTCCCCGGCGCCGAGCGGAAGCATCACACCGATCTTCATGTCCACGGTTCGCATGCGGTCAACGTACGTGGATCATGGGCGCTATGAGGAGGCCGTACCCGGATCGGGCGGCCGCGGGCCGCGTGCTGGCCGACGAGCTCGGATCGGTCGGCGGTTCCGTACTGGTCCTCGGGCTGGCGCGGGGCGGCGTACCCGTCGCGGCTCCGGTCGCGGAGGTCCTGGACGCGGAGCTCGACGTACTGATCGTGCGCAAGCTCGGGCTGCCCGGTCAGCCGGAGCTGGCGATGGGCGCGATCGCCGGCGTCGGCGACGAGTTGCACGTGGTCCGCAACGAGCCGATCGCGGCGGAGGTCGACGCGGAGACGCTGGAGGCCGTACGCCGGCAGGAGGTCCGGGAGCTGCGCCGGCGCGAGCAGGCGTACCGCGGCGACCGGCCGCCGATCGACGTCCGGGATCGCGTGGTGATCCTGATCGACGACGGCCTCGCGACCGGCGCGACGATGCGGGCCGCGGTAGAAGCAGTACGACGCCATCGCCCGGCGCGCGTCGTCGTCGCCGTACCCGTCGGTGGCATCGAGAGCTGCCGGCGGCTGTCGCGGGTCGCGGATCAGGTGGTGTGCGCGTGGATCCCGCAGTACTTCACCGCGGTCGGGCAGGCGTACCGGGACTTCTCACCGGTGAGTGACGACGCGGTACGGCGGGTGCTCGCGGAAAGCACAGCGCGGCGCCCCGGCGGATGATCCAGGGCACCGCGCTGTTGGTCCGGCCGCCGGCTTCCGAATCGGCGGCCGGCGTTCGTCAGGCCAGCCGGGCCTTCAGGTGGTCGAGCTCGACCTTGAGCTCGGTCGGGACAGTGTCGCCGAGCTTCGCGAACCACTCCTCGATCAGCGGGATCTCGGCCTTCCACTCCTCGACGTCGACGTCGAGCGCGATCTCGAGGTCGTGCGCGGTCATGTCCAGACCGCTGACGTCGAGCGCGTCCGCGGCCGGCACCCGGCCGATCGGGGTCTCGACCGCGTCCGCCTGACCCTCGATCCGCTCGATGACCCACTTCAGCACGCGGCTGTTCTCACCGAAGCCCGGCCAGACGAACTTGCCGGCCTCGTCCTTGCGGAACCAGTTCACGTAGAAGATCTTCGGCAGCTGCGCCGCGTCGTGCTGCTTGCCGACGGTCAGCCAGTGGTCGAAGTACTGGCCAGCGTCGTAGCCGAGGAACGGCAGCATCGCCATCGGGTCCCGCCGTACGACGCCCACCTGGCCGACCGCCGCGGCGGTGGTCTCCGAGGACAGCGTCGCGCCCATGAAGACGCCGTGCGCCCAGTCGCGGGACTCGGTCACCAGCGGGACCGTGCTGGCGCGGCGGCCGCCGAAGATGATCGCGGAGATCGGTACGCCGTTCGGGTCGTCGTACTCGTCGGCGATGATCGGGCACTGCTTGATCGGCGTGCAGAACCGGCTGTTCGGGTGGCTGGACAGCTCGCCGGAGTCCGGCGTCCACTCACGGCCCTTCCAGTCGGTCAGGTGGTCCGGCGGGGTCGGCGAGTAGCCCTCCCACCAGACGTCACCGTCATCGGTGAGCGCGACGTTGGTGAAGACCGAGTTGCCCTTCTCGATCGTGCGCATCGCGTTCGGGTTGGTCTTCCAGCCGGTGCCGGGGGCCACGCCGAACAGGCCGAACTCCGGGTTCACGGCGTACAGCCGGCCGTCCTTCCCGAAGCGCATCCAGGCAATGTCGTCGCCCAGCGTCTCGACCTCCCACCCCTCCAGAGTCGGGTCGAGCATCGCCAGGTTCGTCTTGCCGCATGCGCTCGGGAAGGCGGCCGCGATGTAGTGCACCTGCTTCTCCGGCGAGATCAGCTTCAGGATCAGCATGTGCTCGGCGAGCCAGCCCTCGTCGCGAGCCATCGCCGACGCGATCCGCAGCGAGTAGCACTTCTTGCCGAGCAGCGAGTTACCGCCGTACCCGGAGCCGTAGGACCAGATCGCCCGCTCCTCGGGGAACTGGACGATGTACTTCTCGTCGTTGCACGGCCACGGCACGTCCTGCTGGCCGGGCGCGAGCGGCGCGCCGACCGAGTGCAGGCAGGGGACGTACGACGCGTCGGTGCCGAGCTTCTCGAGGACGTCGGCGCCGCTGCGGCACATGATCCGCATCGACGCGACGACGTACGCCGAGTCGGTGATCTCGACGCCGAACATCGGCTTGTCCGCCGTCAGCGGGCCCATGCAGAACGGGACGACGTACATCGTCCGGCCGCGCATCGAGCCGCGGTACAGCTCCGTCAGCGTCGCCTTCATCTCGGCCGGGGCGACCCAGTTGTTGGTCGGACCCGCGTCCTTCTCGTCGACCGAGCAGATGAACGTGCGCTGCTCGACCCGGGCGACGTCCGACGGGTCGGTGCGGACCCAGAACGAGTTCGGCTTCTTCTCGTCGTTCAGCCGGACCATGGTGCCGGCCGCGATCAGTTCGTCGGTGAGCTTGGCGTACTCCGCGTCCGAGCCGTCGACCCAGTGGATCCGGTCGGGCTGCGTGAGTGCGGCGACCTCGGCCACCCAGGCCAGCAGGCCGGCGTGGCGGGTCGGTGCGTCGGTCAGGTCGTACGGCGCCGGGAGGGGGTCCGTTGCGGCTGGCGAGGTGGCGGTATCGGTATGGGTCGGGCTGGCGGTGGTCGTCATCGGCGGCTCATTCCCTCTCGGCTGTCGGTCCCGGCGGCCGCGCGACCCCTCGACGCTGAGGGGGTACGGCTCCGGCCGCCGGGGTCTCCGGCGGTTCGATTCAGCTGGCTGGCGGTGTGATCTCTCGCATACCAGTGCATCCAGTGGGCATATACCAGTGTGCAAGTGGTACTACGGTACGGGATCGGCACAAGTGCTGAGAACCCCTAGAACGTGAACCCGGTCACAAAGTTTTCGCGACAATCGCTTTCCGGTTCGGCTTGTGAAAATGAGAACGGCCCGCGCTGTTCGCGCGGGCCGTTCCAGGAGATTTTTCGGTGCGTCAGCTGGTCTGCCGCCAGATGTCGTTCACGAGCTGCTGGATGACCGCGGCCTCCGCCTGTGGGCCGTAGACCATCGCGCCGACCAGCCACCACTGCCCGCCGCTCTGGAACGCGCGCGTCATCGTGATCGTGTACGGCGTCGTCGTCGACACCGTCAGCCAGGTCCGCGCGTCCTTCGCGGTCGCCGGCGCGACGGTCCGGTAGATCTTCGTCCACTGCTGGTCGAACGTCGGCCGGTCGGACAGGCACTTGGCCAGGCTCGCGCACGGATGCAGCGCGAACTGCGCCTGCATCGCGTTCTTCAGTCCGCCCGGGGCGTAGTCGTTCTTGGTCACGACCCGCCGCAGGATCAGCTGCGACGACTCACCGAGGAAACTCACCTGCGGCGGCCGCGGCCAGCCGATCGCGAACGGAAGCTCGGCGTTCGCGACGACCTGTACGTCGGCACCGGCCGGGTAGGTCGCGCCGAAGACACCCGGCGATCCGTCGGACCGCTTGTACGGCGCGGTCGTCACGCGGTTGATCGGCGGGATCAGGACGCTCGACGCGATCGGCTCCGGGCTGACGGCCGGCGGCGGGGCGGCCTCGGCCGGGTCCTTCTTGACGCTGCCGCCGATCGCGGTGCCGATCGAGTAGGCGATGCTGAACACGATCAGCACGACGACCGCGACGACGGCGTAGATCCAGGCGCCGATCTTGCGGCGGTACTGCCGAGCGACATCGATCTTCGACTGCGGCTGCTGTTCCTGTACTTGTTCCTGCGGCGTCGCGGTCTGCTCGGGGCGGTCGACGTACGACGGGATGCTGCCGCGCGACGCGGTGTCGCCGGGCGGGAGGATCGGCGGCGTCGCGCCGTACCCGACGAGCTGGTTGCGGACCGCCTGCAGCGACTCGTCGTCGTTCCCGAGTACGCCGTCGAGCGGGTCGACCAGGCGCTCGGCGCCGGTCTCGCCGTGGACGAGCTGCGTGATCGCGTACGGGCGGCCCGAGGTGAAGTTGGCGGCCCAGAGCGGGGTCTCCTGCTGGCCGGGTTCGAGTGCGGCGTCACGGCTCGCCCTGGTGAGGCGGTCGACCACAGTCGGGTTCTGGGCGCCTTCCTCACTGAGGACGAGCGCGATCACGTCCGTCCCGGTGAACGTGCGGCCGTGCCACAACTCCGCCAGCGGGTGCAGCAGGATCCGCTGATCGAACTGGTAGCCCGGGATCTCCGGCGTGCTGTTGGTCATCACTGTTTGCTTTCCCAGATCGCCCGATCCGCGAGGGCCAGCGCCGCCTTCTGCGCCGTGTCCGCGTCCACGGGGTTGGCTTTGTAGTCCACCAGTACGGTGATGTCCGCGCGCTGCACCAGCGTGTGCACACTCCAGGACTCACCGGCCAGTCCGCTGGCGGTCCGGCCGACCTTGGTCGGGTACGGGCGGTTCTCGTCGTACTTCTTCAACGTCGAGCGGCTGAACGTCCGGTTCGCGACCTGGGACGGCGTGAACGGCGCGTTCCCCGCGCCCGCGTCCAGCCCGCCGTACGCCGTGATCGTGACGTTCACGCTCGCCGACGTGTACGCCCGCACCTTCGCGCGCGAGCTGGCCGCCGTGCAGCTGATCGTCGTCGTCCCGCCCTGGGTCATCGTCACCGGACCGGACGATGCCTTGGGCAACAGGTTCGCCACGTCCCCGATCCGCGCGCACAGATCCGCCGGCAGCGCCCGCGCCGGCAGGATGTCCTTCGGCGTCACCGGCTCCCCGACCGCGAACCCGACGCCACCCCCGACCAGCGCGGCCACACCACACCCGATCGCCGTACCCCGCACCAGTCGACTACCCATGCCCGCGACCTTAACCACGCGAAGGTCCTCCCCGCGCCAACACCCCGCCGCCCGCCGGTGCCTGTGCACAAGAACCGGTGGCTGTGAACAGGAAATAGCCTGTCCACAGCCACCGCCGCGCCGGTCACGCCCCGCCGCGGATGTGGCCCGGCGCGCGGCGGACCGGAGTTGCCTGCTTGGTCAGCTGAGGAGGGTTTTCACCGAGCCGCCGGACTCGGTGAGTTTCGTGCCGAGCCCGTTCAGCGCCTCGCCGACCGTCGCGAGAATGCCGGAGAGATCCTGCAGGTTCCCGGCCAGGGCCTCGACCTCGGTCGCGACGCCGCCGATCTGGCCGCTTCCGTCGTTCAGCTTCTTCGCCGCGGCGTCGCCGATCCCGGGGATCTTGTCGAGCTCACCCGCGAGCCCGGCCAGCATCCCGGCCGCGTCGTGCAGCTTGTCCTTCGCCGCGTTCATCGTCCCGGCGCTCCCGGCCAGCGCCTTCCGCGCGCCGCCCTCGCCGTCGTCCCCGACCAGCGCCCCGGCCGCCTTCGCCGCCTGCTCGCCGGCCTCCGCCAGCCCCGACCCGATCGTTTTCAGCAGCTCCGGCAGCTTCCCGATCAGCCCGAGCGCATCGTCCGGCAACCCGCGCACCAGATCCAGCACCTTCTGGAAGTCGTCCGAGTTCTCCATCACGAACCCGACCGCCTTCTTCACATCCCCCAGATCCCGCCCACCGAGCAAGTCCTCAATACCCATGCGCGGATCGTAGAGCCCACACCTCGCGTCCCCACGTGCGCCGCACCGAGCCCTCGCCGGACCGCCCCCGGACCTCCGCCGTACCCCCGAATTCGCCCCCGGAGACCTCCCTCCGGAGCCGATTGGCCTCCACCCGCCCCCTCCATGTATCGTTACTCGACGTTGTCCAGCGCTCGTAGCTCAACGGATAGAGCATCTGACTACGGATCAGAAGGTTGGGGGTTCGAATCCCTCCGAGCGCGCTTCGTGAAAGCCCAGGATCAGTCCGCTGACCTGGGCTTTTGTGTGCGGTTCTCGGGCGGTTGGAGTCCGAAGCGCTCGCAGAGCACCGCGATGTCGTGTCGGTCGCTCGCTCGCAACTCGTAGCCGGTGTGGTTCTGCAAGGCGAACTCAGGACGTTCGCAGCGAACCGAGAGGCCGGCGATCTCACCCGCACCCGAGAGGTCCTCGGCGGTGAACATGAACGGCACGTTGACACTGCCGTAGTGGAGCCGGCCGTCGCTCAGGGTCTCGTAGAGGTGAAGATCTACGCGACGACTGTGGCCGTCATGCAGGACGAAGTTCCAAGGACGGTCGCCGGGCCACGGGTAGAGCCGGTCGACTCCTTGGTCGGCGAAGGATGCGACGAGACCTTCGAAGTCAACCGCGTCGACCCAGATGTCGAGATCCCCATGTTTCCGGGTCTGCTTCCCCACCAGTGCATCGACAGCCCAACCTCCGCCGACGCATGCTGCGACTCCGCGCGCCTGCAGGGCCGCAATTAATGTGCGCGCCGCTTCTGGCGGCATCACGTATTCCGTCACGCCCTCAGACTCTCAGAGCGGCGACTGTGGCCAGGTAGTGCCGGGGGATCTCGGCGCGGGCGTGGAGCTCGAGCGGGTCGGCGTACGGGACGAGGCGTAGCCACGAGACGAGCTTGTGTACGCCGACCAGCGCCTCGGACGCGGTGAGGTCGTGTCGCAGAACCTGTGGGTCGGCGTCGAGATGATCACGCCATACGGCCAGATAGACGTCGAACAGGGCATCTCTGTGTACGCGCGACAGTGGCGCGCCGGTCCACTCCACCACCGAGTCGAGGAAGCCGTGCAGCGACACGAACGGATGACCCCAGATCGCGTTGCCGAAGTCGAAGAACCGCGGCCGCAGTACGCCGGTTGAACGGTCCGCGAAGATGTTCGCGGGGTACACGTCGTTGATTTCCAGGTCGAGCGGAACGTCCTCGCTGAGGGACTCGGTCAGTCGATCGAGTACGTCGGCCGCCCGCGCAGCTCGTGCGAGCAGATCCGGCTCGGCTTGCAGCGGATGCCCGGGCCGTAGGGCCGCCCACTCCTGCGCTACGGCGCGCACTCGATCGCCGGCCGAGGTGGGCGCCTGTTCGATCATGCCCGGATGCTCGGTCGCATCGACGCGGCCAAGGAGCGTGCACTGAAGACGGGCCAGGGCCTGTACGACGGTGCGCCGCGTCGCCTGATCGGCAACGTCCGGATGCGTCAGCGTCGACCCTTGATCGTCCGTGAGCAGCCGGCTGCGTTCGCGGTCCACTGCGATCGGCACGATCACGTCATCCGGCGCGAACTGTGCCAACGCCGCGACGAGACCGGCCTCGAACCGATGCCCCGGATTGTTCTCCTTGAACCACACCAGGCCTTCGACGGTGGGATAACAGCGGACCACGGACCAGAAGCGGGCCCGGTAGGTGACCGGTTCACCACTGATCCGGCGACCGTACTCCGCGAGCCGGGCACTCACCCAGGCGTCCGCGGTCTGCGTCCACTCCGGCGACATCCAACGCTGAACCCACTGGCCCTGGGCATCTGGCCCTAGTGGTCTCGCAGACAGCATCCGGTGACGCTAACGCCCGGCTCCGACAGTTCTGTCTCAAGTGGACTGCGTGGCCGGGGACCGCATACCGAGCCACTGCTCAGCACCCCACGCCTCGAACCGCTCCACCTCGGTGAACCCCAGCTTCGCCGCGAGACGCATCGAGCCGACGTTGGCGGTCTGGGTAGCGAGCACCACGGGCTCACCGGGAAGGACGCCGTCGAACCAGTCGAGGGCCGCCGCGCACGCCTCGGCGGCGTACCCGAATCCCCACGCCTGCGGCAGGAACAGGTAGCCGAGATCGGCCTTCCCCACCGCAGCCGGGCGGTGCTTGGTTGCTCTCCTGAGCAGGATCTGGCCGATCATCGTCCCGTCGAGCTCAACGACGAAACTCCCGGGCCACCGCTCGGGCACCTCAGGCGTCTCGCGCTCGACCTCGTCACGTGGGCGGGGACCGCCGAGGTACGTGTTCACCTCCGGCGAGGCGAGCAGCTCGACGAACGCCGTACGATCCCGCGCCTCGGACTCACGAAGCACGAGCCGCTCGGTCTTGATCGGCTCCGGCGGCCACGCCACGCCTCCCAGAGGTTCCATCCGCGCACGCTAACAGGGGCCGTATTTCTGACAGAGTGTCGGATCTGGAACGCGGCGTTCGTAGACCAGGTGAACGGCGGCCGGTCGAGGTCGCCAGGACAAGGAGTGAGGGTATGCATCTTCTTCTTACCTCCGGGGGCATTACGAACCCGAGCATCAGCGACGCGCTCGTCGAGCTGCTGGGCAAGCCGATCGCCGAGTCCCGCGCGCTGCTCATCCCGACGGCGATGTGGGGCCATCCGAAATGCGGGCCTACCTTTGTCCGGGGCTCCGTCACCGGCGCACCTCCCTGGCACATGCCCAGCCTGGGTTGGGAATCCGTCGGCGTCCTCGAACTCACCGCGTTGCCCAGCATCGGCGAGGAGCGGTGGGTGCCGTGGGTCCGCGAGGCCGACGTACTGCTGGTGGACGGCGGCGATGCGACGTACCTGTGCCACTGGATGCGGGAGTCAGGCCTGGCCGACCTCATGCCGTCGCTGCCCGACACGGTCTGGGTGGGCGTGAGCGCCGGCAGCATGGTGATGACACCGCGGATCGGCGACGACTTCGTCTCCTGGCCGTCCGCGCCGGACGACCGCACACTCGGCGTCGTCGACTTCTCGATCTTCCCGCACCTGGACCACGAGAGCATGCCGGAGAACACCCTGGCCAACGCGGAGAGGTGGGCGGCCGGCATCGAGGGTCCGTCGTACGCGATCGACGAGCAGACCGCCATCAAGGTGACCAACGGCACCACAGAAGTCATCTCCGAAGGCCACTGGAAGGCCTTCCCCGCCTAACCCTCAGACACGCGGGGTGGGCCGGTAGGTGAGTTCTTGGGTACGGTCGTCGAACGTCTGGCTCTCGATCAGCTCGAGGTCGAAGTCCGCCGCGCCCTGGAAGATCGGCTCCACCCCGGTCCGACCGGCGATCACCGGGCAGACCGTCACCTGGACCCCGGTCGACCAGGCCGGCGGCTATCAGCGCCCGGTTCAGCGACAGGCTGCCGTGCGAGCGGTTCAAGGAGTCCCGGCGGCCCTCCGACTAACTCCGCTCGCGGGAGGTCGGGCGATCCGGGCGACGTACGGCTGGAGTTTCCGCACGATCAGTTGGTGTTGCGGGCGCGTCGGTCTGGCTATTTGCCAGTAGCCGCTCGGCCCTGACTGCGAGGAGATGTATCTCGCGATCGATGTCGTTGCCGCCAAGGATGAATTCGAGCGAATCCTCATCGGTGTAGTAACGGTGGATCACCTGTTCGAGGTCGGCAGCCGATGCGTTCCCCATGTCGAGGCGCCTGGCGAGGGCGACGATGTCCCCGGCCCTTGCGGCGCTGCGCAACCAACTTGGTAGCCAACAGGAACTCGTCGGCGGCGTACGCAATATGCAGACCGGGCGCAGCGCCGCGTTGCAACGCGCCTTCGGGCAGCGGCGGCATCCACGGGCTGGCCCGGGTGTTCAGCCAGTCTTCAGGGAGCTTGCGTTGGCTTGCCATCGCGCGGGCTTCGTCGACTACGGCCTGGTCACGTGTGATGGCGTCAATATCTTCCGTACGGCGTGGATCGTCGTTCGAGGTGACGGCAATTGCGGCGCCTCCCACGACGAAGATCGATGTAGAGATGCCACGTGTTTTCAGGCGCTTGTCGAGTTCGGAGAGGAGGTCGACGATTTCACTGGCCCTGAATTCGTTGCGGTTGTCGTTCATGCGGTCGCCAAGTCGCGGGCGGGGACGAAGATGTTGGCCTGTGCGAGGTAGGCCGGGGTTTGCTCGATGATCTCGTCGCGGTCCAGGAACGGATGTTCAGGAATCCAGCGGTCGGGGAGTGGGTTGACCTTGGTCCACTCGGGCGGGTCCTCGCCGGCTGCTTCGAATTCGCGCGCTGTGAGGACGGCGAGGAGCGCGTCGAATCCTGCATGGCCGGTCGTGCCCGGCGCTGCCTCCCAGGCAGCTTCGGAACCATCGTGACGTCGCAGCAGTAAGCGCAGGTGATCGCGGCCCTGAAGCAGCATCCGCCACGCCCACTCGTCGTCGCTCGCCTCGCGGACAGCCGTCGCGGTGGCCGGGGCCGTCATGATCCGATACTCACGCGCCGCCTGCAGGGCATGCGCAATCCGTCCAGCCCGCAGGAAGAACTGCGCCGTCGGCTTGGTCCTGCCGGAACGGTAAGTGGAGAAGCGGGAAGCGGAAGTGCCGAGGGCAGTGGCGAACGCAGCCTGAGACAGCCCGCTCTCGGCGAGAGCGCGATTGAGCAGTTCGCTTACTGCCTGACTGTCCTTGTCCATGTCGGCACTCCTGAGTCCGTTATCTAATCAGATAATAGCCTCGTTGTCTGGCTGGGCCAACGTCAAGCAGCTCCAATCGCCGTCGGAGCGGCCTGGGGGTGCTTTACGGTTCGGGGATGGTTCGAAGGAGTGACCTGGAACTTGTTCGGTACGTCGTTGGGCGGCTGGAGGATGCTGGGGTCAGGGCCTGGGTGTTTGGGGGATGGGCGGCGGAGTTGCTGGGGCTGAGTGCACCGCGGGCGCATGGGGACGTTGATCTGTTGTATCCGGCTGATGATTTCGGGGCCGTGGACGGGTTTCTTGCGCGTGGCGACGTACAGGAGATTGAGGCGAAGCGGTTTCCGCACAAGCGGGCGTTCGAGGTCGACGGGGTCATGGTCGAGCTGTTTCTGGTGCAGGCTGACGAGGCTGGTTTGTTCACCGACTTCTGGGGTGTTGCGCGGCACGACTGGCCTGCGGACGTGTTCGAGGTCGAAGCCGGCGGTCTCCGGGTGGCCAGCGCGAGGGCCGTGACTGGCTATCGGGCGGGTTGGGACGAGTTGCAGGCAAAACTGCAGGGCCGGAGATCCGGCTAGTGGTCGTACGGGAAGGTGTGGGGCCAGTTCTCGGGGGCGGTTGAGAGTAGTTGCTGGGCCATGTCGTTGGCTGCGCGCGTGGGGTCTGTTTCGGTGCTGTTGAGGCGGAGTAGTTGCTGGCGGTTGTGGCGGTCGAAGGACAGCGTGATCCCGTCTTCGCGCCAGTCCGGACTCACCCATTGCAGGTGCGGTACCAGCTCCAGCGGCCGGAGGAGCTCCTCGAGGAGGCGGGCGGTTTGGCGTCGGGGTGTTTCCCAGGAGCGGTCGCTGGTGATGCGGCGAACCTCTGCGAGGTACTGCTCCCGGTCGAAATGGATGTCCGGCAGTTCCCAAGGCCGGCCTTCGTAGTTGGTGGCGCTGGGTGAGAGTGGACGCATGAAGACGCCGGTGTAGTCGCGGAAGTCGACCCAGGAGATGCGTGTGCGGTCCGGGGAGGGGACGACGTACGGCGCGATGACGCCGCAGCCTGCTTCGCCGCAGGAGCACCGGTACACGGCCACGCGGTGGCCGGCGTCATCGGGCACGAGCGGCGAGTCCCGCCCGAGAATCTCGCCGGGATCGAACCCCCGCCACTCGTTCGAGACGTGCGCGAAAGGGTTCTTACCGTCGACCGAGATGCTCAGAACCGGCCAGTCAGGCCTGTTGTCGAGGACCTCGAATCCCAAGGTGAGAACGGCGATACGCATCGCTCAGTCGAGGCAGAATTCGTTGCCTTCGATGTCCTGCATGTTGAGGCAGGACTCGTTTTCCTCGTCGGCGACGAGGAGTTGGCCGCGGACCGCGCCGAGGGGGAGCAGGCGGGCGCATTCGGCTTCGAGTGCTGCCAGGCGTTCTTCGCCCACGAGGCCGGTGCCGACGCGTACGTCGAGATGGACCCGATTCTTGACGACCTTGCCCTCGGGAACGCGCTGGAAGAACAGCCGCGGGCCGACGCCGGTGGGATCGACGCAGGCGAACGCGGACCCCTGACGCTCAGGCGGTTGCGCGCGGTCGAACTCGTCCCAGCTCGCGAACCCCGGCGGTGGCGGCGGTACGACGTACCCCAGCACCTCGCACCAGAAACGAGCGACGCGCTCAGGATCCGCGCAGTCGAAAGTGACCTGAACCTGCCTGACCGTTGCCATGCGACCACCGTAAAGGGTGTGCCGCGCAAATGTCTGTCGAGATAATGCGGCCGACCGGGCATCATGTCGGCGTGGAAGAGGTGCTGACCGGAGGAAACGTCGCGGATCGGGTCGTGCGGGTCGGCGCGACGGTGCGGAAGCCCGCTCTCGTTCAGACGGCCGGGGTTGAGGCGGTGCTCACCCATCTCGCCGACTTCGACGGATCGCCGCGCACGCTGGGGCGGGACGAGCAGGGGCGCCATGTCCTCGAATTCATCCCGGGCGCGTTGGCCGACACACTGCCGCCGTTCTCGCTGGACGAGTTGGCTCGGATCGGTCGGCTGATTCGTGAACTCCATGACGCGATGGAGAGCTTTCAACCGCCGCCCGGCACCGTGTGGGACGCGGTGGTCCCCGACCCGGCCGGCGGCGATCTGATCTGTCACAACGATCTCGCTCCGTGGAATCTGGTGCGCGACGGTGAACGCTGGGTGTTCATCGACTGGGACAACGCGGGGCCGGCGTCGCGGTTGTGGGACCTCGGGTACGCCGCGCACGGGTTCGTACCGTTTGTGGCGCGAGGCAACGTCGACGTCGACGGACCGCGGTTGCGTGCGTTGGCCGACGGGTACGGGCTCGATCCGGAGCAGCGCCGTGCCTTCCCGGCGCAGATCGCGGCGCACACTCGGGGCATGTACGACCTGCTGGTCCACGGCCACCGCACCGGCGAGCAGCCCTGGGCCCGCCTCTATGCGGAAGGCCACGCCGACCACTGGGGACCGACCGCCGAGTACATCGAAGCCCACCACGACGCATGGGTCACAGCACTGCTCTCGGATCACTCCCATTCGGAGCTGCCGTAACGCTTTCCGGACGGCGCCCGATCTAGCGGGTAGGGGGTGGGGGAATGACTGTGCTGCGGACGTTGCTTGCTGCGTTCTTCGTTCTCGCCGGACTTGGGGGCATCGTCTCGGCAGTTCGCCGAGGCAATCTGTTCGACCTCGCCGTAGCCGTGGCGCTCTTCGCGATTGCTGCCGCGTTGTGGCCACGGAGAGCCCGAAGCCGCGTTTAGGACACTCCCCGAAATGCGTTTGCCGCGCTGGGTGCGTGGCGGAATTGTTGCGGGCATGAATCCTGAGCCGGTGGTGCGGTCGGCGGCCGAAGCCGCGGAGGCCCAGTACTGGGCTCGCCTTTACGGGCGTTGGGAGCCGTTCGATCTGGCTGGAGCGGCTGAGTTCATGGACGGGTTCGATCGGCCGTGGTGGGTGGTCGGCGGCTGGGCTGTGGATGCGTTCACCGGCGTACGTCGTGAGCACGATGACGTCGACGTGTCGATCCTCGCGTCCGACGTACCTGCTCTGCGGGAGCACGTAGGAGATCGATGGCATCTGTGGAACCTGGCCGGTGGCGACATGCGGCCGTTGACGCGACAGCACCCCGATGTGTTCAATCCGGCGAGTCAGCTGTGGGTACGCGAACACGGCGATGCTCCGTGGGTACTCGATCTGCCGCTGACTCCGGATCGCGACGGGCTGTGGACGAACAAGTTCCTGCCGCATCACACCGGCACGATCGACGAGGTCACGTGGGTGGCGGATGACCACATCCGCTACCTGAACCCCGAGATCGTCCTGCTGTTCAAGGCGCGGAAACGGCGTACGAAGGACGAGAAGGACTTCGCTCGCGTGTGGCCGATGCTTGCGGAGGGCAAGCAGATCTGGTTACGCGAGATGATCCCCGAGCACCCTTGGTTGCGTTCAGTCGAGCGGTGACGCCCAGTCGGTTTCGGGCAGGAGGGTGCGGAGGGGCGCCGTACGGTGTTTGCCGAGGATCACCTCGGCGTCGAGGTTCGACGGGTCGATCTGGCGGATGAACTCCCGGCACCGGCCGCACGGAGCGACGACGTGCAGCGGGCCGTCGCCGCGCCAGACGGCGACGATCTTCGCGATCTTGTACTCGCGCGCCGTCACCATCGCAGCGATGGCGGCGTGCTCGGCGCAGAACCCCGTCCCGGACGCGGTGTCGATGCACACGCCGACGTACACGTTGCCGGCGTCGGTGAGTAGCGCCGACGCCACATCGCCGAAGAGCCGATCGTCGACGTGATACGGATGCAGCACGGCCGCGGCCGCATCGATGAGCTCGTCGTTGATCACCCACGAGAACCTAGCAACGCTAGCAACGGTGAAACCACCGATTTGCGTGTGAGACTGCGGTGATGGCCGAGTCGTACGTGGTGCTCAACGAAGTAAGGCACTGGGTGCGCGTGGTCGGTGATCCACAGGTGGGTAGGCCGATCGTCGTCGTTCATGGCGGGCCCGGCGGATTCATCTACGACTTCGAGCGGCTGACGGGACCGTTGCTCGAGGAGCTCGGGCCGGTTGTGTACTACGAGCAGCGCGGCTCCGGCCGCAGCGATCAGGACGGGCGGTACGCCGTACCGCTGCTGGTCGACGATTTAGAACAGCTGAGGCGGCATCTCGAGCTACCGCGGATCACGCTGCTCGGCATCTCGTTCGGCGGGGACCTCGCGGCCGAGTACACCGTCGCGCATCCGGACCGGGTCGACCGGCTGATTCTCCAAGGCACCGCGCTGGCCGGCCCGCTCACCCCGTCGCCGTGGGGATCCGGTTTCGAGGCGGTCGCCACCAGCGACGAGATGCGGGCCGCGATCCGTACGGCGGTTGCGGAATCGGGGCCGCGCGCCGTCTGGGACGTCGTCGACCGGCCGACCATCGATCGCTTCCTGTTCCACCAGCCAACGTCGGCCAGGCGGGTCCGCGAACTGTGGGAGGAGAGCGGCCTGATCAACACCGGCGAGATGGCGGCCGCGCTGGCGAAGGAACCGCCGCGGCCGGTGCCACTCGTCGACGAGCTCGCCGCGCTCGACGTACGCGTCCTGGTTCTGATCGGCTTCTGGGATCGCAACGCCGGAGTCGACGCCTGCCGCGACCTGGCCACTCGCCTCCCGCACGCGCACCTTCGCGTCTTCGACGAGAGCGCCCACTTCCCGAACGTCGAGGAGCCCGAGCGGTACGTCGCCGCGATCGCCGCCTTCCGTCACGCGGACCGACGCGGCGGCAACTGCTTCACGTACTGACCACTGCGGTTCCCACGGACGCGTCCCGCCCGTCGCGATCAGGCTCGCGGTCCACATCACAAGCTATGCTGCCGCGAATGAGTTCGGCCGGGTGTGATCACGTCCTCTACGTCGACGACCGCGCTCCGCACGCGGAGCTGCATCTCACCCTCGAGTGTGGTCGGGCCGGTGCTGCGACGAGGCACGACGTCGATGAGGATCATTGCGCGGCGGCGCTCGACGGCTGGTTGCGCGCGAACCCCGGACGGACCGTCGCCGAGCTCCTCGTGACGACGAGCCGGGTTCATCACGGCTCGCTCGGCCCGGTCGTAGACGTCCTCGCCAACCATCGGCCGGAGATCCTTCACCTGGGGCTGGGCGCCCTCACTTTTCCGAGCTTCGACCGCGGCGACTACATCCCGACGGATCTGTCGCGCGACGGGTCCTCGTGGAACCTGTCGGTGCCGCTCAGACGTGTGCTCGAAGCATTGCCGTCTCTCCACGAACTGGTGGTGCAGTGCAACGACATCAACCTGGTGCACGACATCTTCAGCTCGACGCCCCCGCCTCCGTTCCCGGAGATGACACGTCTGCGTTGGCTGGCGTTGCGTGATACGGCCCTCAGTCCAGCCGTGGTCTCCGCACTGGGTGCGAGTTCCTTTCCACAGCTCGAGTCTCTCGAGCTGTGGCTCGGACGGTTCGGGTACAGCTGGGGCGGCTCGGCGCGGGACCTGATCCCGCTGCTGAACGGCACCGGATTCGGGAACCTTCGGCACCTGACGCTTGTCAGCGACCTGGAAGACGCGCTGGTCGACGTGCTCGCCGAGAGCGAGCTCATCGCACGGTTGGAGACGCTCAGGCTGCCGTTCGGCATCCTCGGCGCATCCGGGGCGTTGCGTCTGCGCGACCGCTGGTCCGCATTCAGCAACCTGCGCCGGTTCGACGTCACGGGGAACGCGATGACCGCCGCCGCGGCTCGTGCACTCCGCGAGACCGCGCCCGATGTCGTGTCTTTGGGGGACCAACGGATCCGGGTCGACGAGGAGCCGTACTTCGCGCCGCCGCTGGTCGGCCTCTTCGATTCCTGGCGTGGTCGCTGACGCGCGCGGCACTGATCACGCGGGTTGACGTGGCAGGAACGGCTCTGCGGGATCGGGCTGTACGGCGTCCTGCAGGTTGATCTCATGTACGCCGCAGAACTCGACGCGGCGCGCGTCCGTGAGTGCCTCGATCACCATGCTGTGGCAGACGGCAACGAACGGTTCGTCGTCGACGGCGGCCTGTCGATGGAGCGCTCCGAGCGCGCGTCGACGTACCGAGGACTGCGGCTCCCACGTACGCGTCTCGCCCGGCGGCCACTCACCGTCGTGACGGTGGAAGTCTTCGGTCGCCGCGATCGCCTCCGCCGACCGCCAGGAAAGCGTCGCATCCGGAAGCCACTCGCGAAGATCGAACTCGACCGCCGTCAACGGAAGCCGTGTCTCCGCCGCGATCAGGCTCGCGGTCTGCATCGCCCGCGTCATCGGCGAAGCAACAATGCGCCGCGCCCCGCAGTCCCGCAGCCGACGCCCGGCCGCCTTCGCCTGCTCGATCCCCGCCGCGGACAACGGCGAAAGGTCGCGCGCCGGCCCCCACCAGCCCTCCGCGTTCAACTGACTGCCGTCGACCTCGCCGTGCCGAAGGAGCAACACCCGAGTCACTCGCTCACTCCTCACCCGAGAAGCGTTCCCAGGCGGACTGCCGGCTGATGCCGAGGGCCTCGCCGATCCGGGCCCAGGTGACCGAGCGGGAGCGCAGACGCAGTACCCGATCCTGTACGGCGGCCTCGACCTGCCCGCGCGACTTGTCGAGCCGAACCATGTCGGCCAGCAACTCCTCGTCACTCTTCCCGTCCAGCGGCGGGAACGACGGAATCGGCTGCTCGTTGATCACCTGCACCGACAGGTCGACGCACTCGTTGCAGATGAACACCCCAGGACCGGCGATCAACCGCTCGATCTCGTCCTTGGTCTTCCCGCAGAACGAGCACCGCAACACGTTGTCCGGCATCCCCAACCTCCTCATGTGTCAGGGCTTCCCTGACACATTTGTCAGGCTAAACCTGACAAGCACATGGGTCAACCGGCGAGGCAGAATCTGCGGGGTGGATTTGTTCGTGCGGTATCAGAGTCCGGTGCCGGATCGGCGCGGGCGGCGGATCGGGATCTTCGGGTTGGTGAACATGCTCGGCAATCGCGGGTATCTGAGTGCGGAGGAGGAACGGTTCCGGCGTACGACGAACGACTGGTACGACGCGACGTACACGAATCCGACGACCGTCGACCCGACCGTCTACGAGGACAATCTGCTGGCGGCCGCGTGGTTCAAGACGTCGGCCGCGTTCCTGACGGAGCCGATCCCCGGATACCTGGCGATCCTTGCCGCGCACAACCTCCCGTGCGAACGGTACGAGTCGGCCGCGCCGGGGCGGGTGCTCTACGAGGATGAGCACCAGGTGGTCGTCGTACCGCACGAGGACCTCGCCTTCACCTCGATGATGTGGCTCCGCCCCAAGCTGCCATGAGGTTGGTGTATCTGACGGGCTCCTCCGGGGTTGGGAAGACGGCCGTGGGCGAGGAGCTGCGGCGGCGGGGGTACGCCGTGTATGACGTCGACGCGGACGGGTTGGCGCGCTGGTTCGAGAACGGGACAGGGGTCGAGGTGCGGATGCCGTCGTACCGCGACGATGCGTGGTTCGCCGAGAACACGTACCGGCTGCCGGTCGAGACCGTGCGGCGCATCGCGGACGCCGGTGGGCTCGCGTTCATCTGCGGGACGGTCGGCAACGACAACGAGATCTGGGACCTGTTCGACACGGTCATCAGCCTCAGCGTCGACGCCGCCACCTTGCGCCGACGGCTCGTGGGTCGGCGTGGTGCATTCGGATCGAGCGGCCCGGAGTTGGAGCGCGTGCTCGCGTGGCATGCGCAGGTCGACGCCGACAACAGCCGGTACGGCGCTCTGTTGGTCGACGCGAACGCCTCAATCCCTGAAGTCGCCGACCACGTACTCGACGCACTCGGCATTCGCTGATAGTTGTCGGCGCATGACAGATGACTGGGAACAGTCGGAATTGCCGCGACGGATCGTGGGGCTGCTGGCGGAGCTGCAGTCCTTGGGTGCGCTGGCGGATGCGCTCGACGTGACGGATGCTCGCGTGCTCTGGTACCTCGGGAAGCTGCGCACGTCCGGGCGCGTGGTGGAGGACGCCGGCGTCTGGCGGCGTACGGAGACCGGCGCAGCGTTGGCCGAGAGCCCAGGCAAGGTCGATCGCGCCGCAACCCCGAAGTACGGCTTCCGGTGGGTCCTCACTCCCGTCGACCTTCACCCCCTGGACGACGTCTCGGGGTGAAGTCGGCTGGTGGATCACTTACCGTGATCCTCATGGCGTTTGGTGCGAAGGGGAGCAAGGGGGAGTCGTTCCTTGCGGTGGTGGTTGGTGGTGGGGCGGCGTTCGGGCTGGTGGTGCTCACGTCGCGGGCGTGGAAGGCGTGCCACGTGGACGTCACCGGGAGCGTGCCGAACGGGCTGACGCTGCTGTTCCTCGGCGTACCGATCGCGCTGATCGTCAACCTGGTGCTGTTCACCCTCGTCTTCCGGTACGCCGGGAAGGCGTTCCTGTTCTCGCTGATCGCCGCCGCCATCGCGATCGCGATCGCCGACCTCGCCCTGTTCTCCTGGCAAGGCACCCCAGCCGCCTCCCCCGGCACCTGCCCCGGCAACGTCCCACCGTGGTGGCCAACCTGGATCCCCACCTGACCGCCAGCCCATCCCAATCACGCCGCCACCGACGCCGTCAGGCGTGAGCGCGCACGATCGCCGCAATTGTGATGGCCTGGCGGGACCATAATCGAGGGATGACGCGCTGGTCGGACTCTCCGTACCGAGTAGGGATCTCGGGGTGGCGCTATCCGCCGTGGCGGAAGGTCTACTACCCGGACGGGCTGCCGCAGCGTGCCGAGCTCGAGTACGCGTCTTCCCGGCTGAACTCGATCGAGCTGAACGGCTCGTTCTACGCCCTCCAGCGCCCGGAGTCGTACCAGCGCTGGTACGCCGAGACGCCCGACGGCTTCGTGTTCTCGGTCAAGGGCCCGCGGTTCGTCACGCACCTGAAGCGACTGGCCGACGTCGACGCGCCGCTGGCGAACTTCTTCGCGTCCGGGGTCCTTGCATTAGGCAACAAGCTCGGTCCGGTGCTCTGGCAGCTGCCGCCGAACTTCCGGTACGACGCGGAGCGGTGTGCGAACTTCTTTGCCCAGTTGCCGCGCACCACAGCCGAAGCGGCCGAACATGCCAAGCGTCACGACGAACGGATGGAGGGTCGCGCGCTGCTCGAGCCGGCCGTCGACGGGCCGCTTCGGTACGCGATCGAAGTACGGCACGAGAGCTTCAAGACCGAAGGGTTCGTCGAGCTCGCACGGGAGCACGACATCGCGGTGGTCTGCGCGGACACCGCGGGCAAGTGGCCGATGTTCGACGACGTCACGGCCGACTTCGCGTACGTCCGGTTGCACGGCGCCGAGGAGCTCTACGTGAGCGGGTACGACGACAAGTCGCTCGACCACTGGGCGCGCAAGGTCCGCTCCTGGAAGTGCGACACGTTCGTGTACTTCGACAACGACGCCAAGGTGCATGCGCCGTACGACGCCGAGCGGCTGTCCGAGCGCCTCGGGATCAGTTCGCCCGCCGCCGAAGTGTGAGGGCCTTAGCGTCGGCCACATGACACAGAACCCCGGAGAACTCGTCGAGCAAGCCGTCGAGCGGTCTCTCAAACTGATCGTCACCTGGCCGGCCTGGGACGGCGAACCGCGGACGTCCGACGACGACCGCATCTTCACGCCGCACAAGGCGGTTCGCCGGATCGCCGACCACCTGATCGATCACCTGGCCGAGGTCGAGGCGCTGCTGGCCGGCGTACCGACGCAGCCCGACGAGTGGCACGCGAGCGCACTCACGTCAGCCGCGGACCTCGCGCCGTTCACCGAGGAGGACGTCCGCGAGGCCGAGCAGCGACTGCAGCGGCTCGGGCGGACCTTCGCACTGCGGTACGCCGCCCTCGACCCGGCCGAGTGGGACAAGGACCGCACCCCCAACTGGACCCTCCGCCAGATCACCGAACACCTCACCGAACTCGACTGGTACGCCGCCCAGGTCGGCGACCTGTCACAAAAGGACTAGTTACAAAGCAACTAGAACAATCGAGCGCCGACCGGCTCCTCCAGGTTCAGGAGGAACTGCTTCCGCCTGAGACCCCCGGCGTACCCGGTGAGCGATCCGTCCTTCCCGATCACCCGATGGCACGGGACGACGATCGACAACGGGTTCTGCCCGACCGCCTTGCCCACCGCCTGCGCCGGCTCCCCGAGCCGCGCCGCGATCTCGCCGTACGTCGTCGTCTCGCCGAACGGGATCTCCTCGAGCACCGACCAGACCCGGCGCTGGAACTCATCGCCCTCCAGTCGACTCGGCAGGTCGAAGGTGCGCCGCGAGCCGCCGAAGTACTCCTCCAACTGCTCGACGACGACGGCGATGAGCGGGTCGGACGCCTCGACCCGCTCACCCAGCGTCTCCGCCGTCGGCTTCACCCAGTGGTGCGGAAAGTAGACGCCGACCAGCACGTCCTCCGACACCACCACCGTGAGCTCCCCGATCCGGGTACTGACCACCGCATGCCTGTTCATGCCTATGGAACGCGCCAGCACCCGGACCTGTGAGGGCTTACGAGTTGATGCGCTCCCGCGTACGACGACGGAACTCCCGGCCGACCTGCGTCGTCTCGGCGTGGTGCACGTCGGTCACCGCAAGTGCCGGCGATCCATCCAGTGGGGCCTGCGCTACCCACTCGCCCCGGGGATCGACAACCCCCGCCGCCAGCCCGGCCTCGGGGCTCGCCGGCACGGCGAGGCTGATCCAGGACGTGTTGTTCACCGCGCACCCACGCGCCTGCACCGCGATGTGCTCATGTCCCGAGACGCGGTGTGTCGCGTACGACACCAGGACGCCGTCGGCGCCGAGCCCGTCGTACTCCACGAAGAGCTCCGGGAACAGAACATCCAGTCCGAGCGCAAGCCCGAACCGGAACCCGTCCACGTCGAACGTCACCGGCTGCTTCCCCGGCGTGTACATCCACTTCACCTTGGTGGTCGACAGCGTGCGCTCGTCGTACCGGGCGACAACCTTTCCCTCGTCGGACACGACGTACATGCTGTTGTGCGGGCGCCCCTCCGGCAGCTGGTGCACCGAGGGGATCACCACCCAGATCCCGAGCTCCCGCGCGAGTGCGTTGATCTGGTCGAGCTCGGACTGCAGCACCGACCACTGTGCCTTGGTCCAATCGGAGGCGCCCACTTCGTCCGGGCCGAGCGACGACATGATGCTTTTGCTCGGGAAGCAGATCGCGCCCTCGGTGAAGTGCACCAGGCGGGCGCCGGCTGCGGCCGCCTGCCTCATGAAGTCGCGGAGTTCGGCACCGCCCGCGCGCAGCTCGTCGGCGTTCGTCGGGTCGTGGCGCATCGTCGACTGGACGACGGCGAACCGCAGTGTGGTTTCTTCCGGCATGTCTGGTTCTCCTTGTGGAGTCGGACGGAAGTGCCGGAGGGCAGTCGTGTAGGACTCGCCGGTTTTCGCGGCGCGGGCTCGTACCCGCTGTTTGAAGTTCCTGTGCGCTGTCATCTGGCCTTCCACGCACTCGCACGCGATCCCCCAGCGATCCCGTCGAGGCGGCAGACCAGGACGAGCGGCCCGAGACAGGAAGTCCCTTTGCCTTCTCACTGTGACCGCGCTGGGGCCGGTCGACGAAGGTGAGGCGCGGGCCGCGCCGGACCAACATCCTCGCCGACCGCCACCAGCAGAGTCAACCAAGCGCGACGGCGTGCCGTCAGCGCAGGTGTAGGTCGTCGGCAGCGTCCATCGCGACCCCGACGAGCTCCGGGCTGAGGTCGACGACGGTGTTCCCGTCGGCGTCGACCTGCCCGCGTTTGGCGATCGTGAGACCGATCAGTGCGAGCGTTCCGGCGCGTTGGCGACGTACCCGATCTTCCGGGCGCTCCGGCTCCGGTACGGCGTCCTCGGCGTCCCGCTGCCACGCGGCGACAGCCCGCTCGGCGAGTGCCGCCGGCACTGTCACCTGGATCGTCGGCAGCTGCGCTGCGCGGAACGTCGTACCGATCAGACCTAACACTCGGGCTTCACTTGCATTCACGATTCTGGATGTTAGCGACCTCGGGCGGCATAAAGTCGGACCGGGGCGCGGTTGTGTTCCGGAGTACGCGCAGACGACGTTTGGAGCAGAGGGTGAGCATTCGGGTCGGGTACAAGGCTTCGGCGGAGCAGTTCGGGCCGCGGGATCTGGTGGAGTACTCCGTTCGGGCCGAGGAGCTCGGGCTCGACAGTGTGACCGTGTCGGACCATTTCCTGCCGTGGCGGCACGAGGGCGGCCACGCGCCGTTCGCGCTCGCCTGGCTGGCGGCGGTCGGCGAGCGGACCAACCGGGTGCTGCTCGGTACGTCGGTGCTCACGCCGACGTTCCGGTACAACCCGGCGGTGATCGCGCAGGCGTTCGCGACGCTTGGCGAGCTGTACCCGGGGCGTGTGATGCTCGGCGTCGGCACCGGCGAGGCGCTGAACGAGATCGCGGTGTCGGGGCGGGAGTGGCCCGAGTTCAAGGAGCGGTTCGCCCGGCTGCGGGAGGCCGTGCAGCTGATCCGCGACCTGTGGACGAAGGACGGTGTCAGCTCCGAGGGTCCGTACTACAAGACCGTCGACGCGTTCATCTACGACCGCCCGGAGACCCCGCTGAAGGTGTACGTCGCCGCGGGCGGTCCGCTCGTCGCGCGGTACGCCGGGCGCGCCGGTGACGGGTTCATCGCGACGTCCGGCAAGGGGATGGAGCTCTACACGGAGCAGCTGATTCCCGCCGTACGCGAAGGGGCCGAGAAGGCCGGGAAGAAGTTCGAGGACGTCGACCGGATGCTCGAGGTCAAGCTCTCGTACGACCGCGACCCGGCATTGGCGCTGGAGAACACCCGGTTCTGGGCGCCGCTGTCGTTGACCGCGGAGCAGAAGCACAGCGTCACCAGCGCGACCGAGATGGAGCGGCTCGCCGACGAGCTGCCGATCGAGCAGGTCGCGAAGCGGTGGATCGTGGCGTCGGACCCGGAGGAGGCCGTGAAGCAGCTCCAGCCGTACCTGGACGCCGGCTTCAACCACTTCGTCGTACACGGTCCGGGGAACGACCAGGAGCGCTTCCTCACGCAGTTCACCGAGGATGTCCTTCCGCTGCTGCGCAAGCTGGGCTGACAATCACCCCGTGGCCGAATACGAGATCGTTCAGGAAGGTGACCCGCGGTGCGCCGAGCTCGAAGCAGCCGGGTACCGCGTGGTCGCCGAGTCCTGGGCGGTCCGGCTGTTCGACCCGGACCGTGAGCTGCTGGAGACCGCCGTACGCCGGGCGACCGCCGGCGGACTGACGCTCCGCGAACTCGGGTCCGAGTCAGCCGCGGATCTGCACGCGCTGGAGAAGACGAACGAGTCGGACTATCCCTACACGCCCGCGACCAACCGCATGGTCGGGGAGCTCGCCGATGTCGCGGGCTTGTGGCCGGAGCATCGGGTCTTCGGCGCCTTCGACGGTAACCGCCTGGTCGGCGCGACGGTGATGCGCGAGAAGGACGGCTTCGGCGACACCGCCTTCACGTCGGTCCTAGCCACCCACCGCCGCCGCGGCGTAGCCCAGGCCGTCAAGGCCGCCTCGATCCTCGCCTTCCTGGACATCGGCATCAGCCGCTTCAGCACCGGCGGAGCCGCCGCCAACCAAGCCAGCCTCCAGGCCAACCAGTCCCTCGGCTACCAACTAACCGAACAATGGCGCACCTACGCCCCCTGACCCCTCGTTTCAGTGGAGGTCGTCGGAGAGGGATTTGGCGGCTTGGGTCAGGAGGGGGATGGCTTGTTCTACCAGGGATTCGGTCATGCGGCCGGCCGGGCCGGAGATGGAGATGGCTAGCGGGGTGGGGGCGTCGGGGACGGCTACTGCGACGCAGCGGACGCCGACTTCCTGTTCGCCTTCGTCCATCGCGTAGCCGGCGTCGGAGGCCTGGTGGAGCTGGGTGGTGAAGGCGTCGGGCGTGATGATCGTGTTGTCGGTGTGTCTCGGCATGCCGGTGCGGTGCAGGAGGTCGCGGACCGCGGCGTCGGGGAACTGGGCGAGGATCGCCTTGCCGACCGCGGTGCAGTGCGGCAGGACGCGGCGGCCGACCTCGGTGAACATGCGCATCGAGTGCCGCGACGGCACCTGCGCGAGGTACACGATCTGGTCGCCGTCGAGCATCGCCATGTTGGCGGACTCGCCGAGCTCGTCGACGAGCCGGGCCAGATGCGGCCGGGCGAACACACTCAGCATGTGCGACGAACTCTCCCCGAGCCGGATCAGCTTCGGTCCGAGCACGTACTGCCGCGACGGCTCTTGACGCAGGTAGCCGAGGTCGACCAAGGTGCGAACCAGCCGGTGGATCGTCGGCAGCGGCAGGCCGGAGGCCGCGGCCAGCTGGGACAGGCCCATCATCCCGCCCGCGTCAGCCATCGTCTCGAGCAGCCCGAAGGCCCGCTCGATGGACTGCACGCTGCCGGTGCGTCCCTTGCCGTTCGTCTCCGCCATGACAACCACCTTTCCGGATCACGGAAGTTTAGC
This sequence comes from Kribbella soli, assembly GCF_004331345.1. Taxonomy (GTDB): domain Bacteria; phylum Actinomycetota; class Actinomycetes; order Propionibacteriales; family Kribbellaceae; genus Kribbella; species Kribbella soli. The sequence continues at coordinate 2,515,528 of NZ_SJJZ01000001.1, forward strand.
GCCAGATCCCGGAAGCGCGACTGCTTGTATCTTCCGCAAGGTAGATATTAGTCTCCACAATACGGAAAAGGAGGCGGCAGTGAGCCTGGATGATCTGGTGACCGAGCTTGACCGGCGGCTGGTGGCCGCGGATGCGGCGCTGACCGCGGACTATCGCGGCGATCGCGGGGTCCGGCAGCCGGTCCACACCGTGTACGTTCCGGCCGACCGGTACGACGTACGCACAGTGGAGGACTGGGGTGCGCAGGCACGCGCGGCCCTCGACAAGTACGGCGGATCCGCGGCGGAGCTCGCGACGGTGCTGGATCTGCCCGACGAACTCGCGGACGACGTGTACGACCGCGTGCGGGCCAAGCTCGAGCGCGAGCCGATCGAGGACCTCCGCATCGACTTCGAGGACGGCTACGGCAACCGGCCGGACGACGAGGAGGACGCCGCGGCGATCGCGGCCGCCCAGGTCTTCGCAGCCGGCAAGCAGACGCCGTACCAAGGCTTGCGGATCAAGTCGCTCGAAGCGCCGACCAGGCGTCGTAGTGTGCGGACGCTCGACCTCTTCCTCAAGCACCTGGGCGCGATCGACGACGGCTTCGTCATCACGCTCCCGAAGGTGACGTCGGTCGAGCAGGTCGAAGCGATGGTGCTCGTCCTCGAGACGCTCGAGCGCCAAGGCTCGTTGCCGCCGCTGAAGTTCGAGATCCAGGTCGAGACGCCGCAGGCGATCCTCGGCGCGGACGGCACCGCGCTGATCGCCCGGATGATCAAGGCCGGCGGTGAGCGCGTGACCGGTCTGCACTACGGCACCTACGACTACTCCGCCTCGCTCGGCGTCGCGGCGGCGTACCAGAGCATGGAGCATCCGGTCGCCGACCACGCGAAGGACGTCATGCAGTTGGCCGCGGCCGGCACCGGCGTGTTCGTATCCGATGGTTCGACCAACGTTCTTCCGGTCGGCGACGCGGTCCACGACGCCTGGCGCCTGCATTTCCGGCTGGTACGTCGTTCGCTCGCACGCGGCATCTACCAGGGCTGGGACATGCACCCTGCCCAACTCCCGACTCGCTTCGCGGCGACGTACCTGTTCTACCGGGAAGGCTTCGACCAGGCCGCGCAACGTCTCCGCGCGTACCTAGGCGAGGGCGAGTCCGGCTACCTCGACGAGCCCGCAACGGCCGCCGCCCTCGCTGGTTTCGTCCTGCGCGGCATCGAGTGCGGCGCGATCGAGACGTCGGAGTTCGACACCACCGACCTCGCCAAACTGGCGCGCCGAGCAGTCCCGGAGAGCTAGCCTCGCGACATGCGACTCGTTGCGGAGTTCACCACGGAACCCTTCGATGTGGAGGGGTCGCCGCCTGCGCACGCCACTGAGGCGTTGCGGGCGGCGGAGGCAGCCGGGCTCGACTGCGAGTTCGGCCCACTCGGTACGCAGGTCAGCGGCGAGCAGCATCTTCTGCTGCCGGCGCTCCCGAAGGTGCTCGAGGCAGCGTTCGCCGGCGGCGCGAGCCAGGTGACCTTGCAGGTACGGCGCGATGCCTGAACAGCACCCGCTGGTGCAGGCGATCACGCCGCTCGTCGAGCGGCTGAACGCACAACTCGTCGACGCTGCGGAGGCCCGCGCGGACGACGTGACCCTCGCCTGGGACGGCAAGCCCGTGGTCGCCGTACGCCTGCCCTCCAAGACTCCCAAGCCGTCCGAGAAGGAAGGTGGCGTGCAGAGTCTGCTGGCCGGTGTCGCCGACGAACTGGGCGGACCGTTGCGCGACCTGTCGCGGCATGACAAGCAGCAGGCCGTGCTGCTGCTGGAGGCGCGCGGAGCCTTCGAGTACCGCAAGTCGGCCGAGATCGTCGCCGAGGCGCTCGGCGTCACGCGCTTCACCGTCTACAACTACCTGAACCGCGCTCGCTGATTTTCAACAAACTGTTGACGACAAGCCTGCTGCCTGCCACTCTCGTCATACGGAAAGTCGATTTCGGGATTCGAGAAGGTGTGATCCGTGGACCTGCAGGAGTTCAACTCCGCTCCGACCGGCCGGCTCCGGCCGGCGCTGGCGGCCTGCTGTGACGTGCCCCGCTGGGTCGACGCGATCCTGGCCAAGCGGCCGTACGGCGATCTCGCCGCGCTGACCGCGGTCGCCGACCAGTCGTTGCGGGAGCTCGACGACAACGAGGTCGATCGCGCGCTGCAGGCGCACCCGCGGATCGGTGACCGGCCGCAGGGGGCGGGCACCGAGGCCGCCTGGTCGCGGAACGAGCAGGCGGGTGTCGGCGACGACGCCGGCGTCCGGCAGGAGCTTGCCGATGGCAACCGTCAGTACGAGGTGCGGTTCGGCCGGGTGTTCCTGATCTGCGCCACGGGGTTGTCGGCGGCGCAGATGCTGGACAGCCTGCGGACCCGCCTCACGCACGACGACGCGACCGAGGCAACCGTCGTACACGAGGAGCTGCGCAAGATCGCGCTGCTCCGGCTGAGCAAGGTGGTGGCGGCATGAGTTCTCTGTCCACGCACGTCCTGGACACCGCGCTGGGGCGACCGGCGCAGGGTGTTCCGGTCCGGCTGTACGACGGTGACGCCGTCCTCGCGACCGGTACGACGGACGCCGACGGGCGGATCGGGGAGCTCGCACCGGCGTTGGAGCACGCGACGTACCGGCTCTGGTTCGACGTCGCGGCGTACGCGGAAGCCACCGGCCAGGACATCTTCTTTCCCGAGGTCTCCGTGACCTTCACGGTCGCCGACGAGCGGCACTACCACGTCCCGTTGCTGCTCAGCCCGTTCGCGTTTTCCACCTACCGAGGGAGCTGACCTCAGATGGCCATCCACCTGGGAGCCAACCAGTACGGCAAAGCCGAGAACCGCGTCGTCCGCATCTACCGTGACACGCCCCGCCACCAGATCCGCGACCTGAACGTGTCGACCGCGCTCCGCGGCAACTTCGAGGACGCGCACACGACCGGCGACCAGTCCGACGTACTGCCGACCGACACGCAGAAGAACACCGCGTTCGCGTTCGCCAAGGAGAAGGGCATCGGTGCGATCGAGGACTACGCGCTGACGCTCGGCGCGCGCTTCCTGGACGCGTCGCCGGCCGCGGAGGGTGCTCGGATCGAGGTCGAGGAGTACGCCTGGGAGCGGATCCAGGTCGACGGTCAGGATCACGACCACTCGTTCGTCCGGACCGGCGGCGGCGTGCGGAACACGGTCGTCAACGTGGAGGGCCGGGGCGCGGAGCGGAAGTCTTACGTCGTGTCAGGGATCAGCGATCTCGTCGTACTGAAGTCGACCGGGTCGGAGTTCCACGGGTTCCTGAAGGACGAGTACACGACGCTGCCGGAGACGAACGACCGGATCCTGGCGACGTCGCTGGTCGCGCGGTGGCGCTACGACCACACAGAGGTCGACTGGGACAAGTCGTACGACGAGATCAAGGGACTGCTGCTCTCGCGCTTCGCCACGATCCACAGTCTTGCGTTGCAGCAGACGTTGTACGGCATGGGCGAGGCGGTGCTGGAGCAGCACCCGGAGGTTGCCGAGATCAAGTTCTCGGCGCCGAACAAGCACCACTTCCTGGTCGACCTGTCCCCGTTCGGCGTCGAGAATCCCGGTGAGGTGTTCATCGCCGCCGATCGCCCGTACGGCCTGATCGAGGCGACCGTGACGCGCGACGACGCCAGCGACGCCGGCAGTGCCTGGCACGCGACACCCGGGTTCTGCTGACCATGTCGAGGATCGTGGTCGAGGGCGCCTACGTGGCGACCCTCGATCCGGCCCGCCGCGAGTTCACCGGCCACGTAGTTGTCGAGGGCAACCGTATCGTCGCGGCCGGTCCAGGGTCTGCTCCGGCGTACGACGATGCTCGCGTCGTGGACGGACGCGGCTGCCTGGTCACGCCGGGGTTCGTGAACACGCACCAGCACCTGTACCAATGGGTCACGCGAGGTCTCGCCGCAGACTCGACCCTCTTCGAGTGGCTGACGACGCTGTACCCGGTGTGGGCGCGGATCTCTGAGGAGACCGTGTACGTCGCGGCGCGGGCGGCACTCGCCCAACTCGCGCGCACCGGCTGCACGACTGTCGCCGATCACCACTACGTCTTTCCCCGCGACGGTGGCGATCTGCTCGCCGCGGAGATCGCCGCGGCGAGTGAGATCGGGCTGCGGTTCCATCCGGCCCGTGGGTCGATGGACCGAGGTCAGAAGGACGGCGGGTTGCCGCCCGACTCCGTGGTCGAGAACCGCGACGAGATCCTGATCGCAACCGAGGCCGCGATCGACCGCTGGCACGATCCGGCCCCCGACTCGATGCTGCAGATCGTGGTCGCGCCGTGCTCTCCGTTCAGCGTGAGCGGCGAGCTGATGCGCGAGTCCGCGGAGCTGGCGCGACGGCGCGGGGTGCGGATGCACACCCATCTCGCCGAGACCACGGACGAGACGGACTGGTGCCGGGAGACGTTCAACTGCACGCCTCTCGAGTACGCCGACCGTCTCGGGTGGACCGGTCCGGACGTCTGGTTCGCGCACGGGATCCACTTCGACGACGCGGAGATCAAGCACCTGGGCAGCACCGGCACCGGCGTCGCCCACTGCCCGAGCTCGAACGCCCGCCTCGGCGCCGGCATCGCCCGTACGGCGGACCTCCGCGCGGCCGGCTCTCCTGTCGGCCTGGGGGTAGACGGTGCCGCGAGCAACGAATCCGGCAGCCTGGTGGAGGAACTGCGCCACGCCCTGCTCTTCGCCCGCGCCCGCGGCGGCCCGCAGGCACTGACCGTCCGCGCCGCCCTGGAGATGGCGACCCTGGACGGCGCCCGCATCCTGGGCCGCTCCGACGACATCGGCTCGATCGAACCCGGCAAACAAGCCGACCTAGCCGTGTGGAACCTGAACACCCTCCCGCACGCCGGCATCCCCGACCCGATCGCGGCGCTGGCCCTCTCTACGCCCCCGCCCCTAGCCCTCCTCCTCGCCAACGGCCGCCCCGTCGTAGAGCACGACGTACTCCAAACCGCCGACGAGGTCACCCTCGCGACCCAAGTCGCCCGTACCCAAGCCGCCCTCCTCGCCTGACTCGCGATAACCCCCGGGGACTGGGAACTAGCAATAGCCAGTTCCCAGTCCCCGGGGGTTATCCACAGTTGTGCGATCGCCGGTCCACGCGGCGCGCGAGACGTGCACCTTCTTGGGCATGAACAGGCGATTGGAAGTGATCGCGGCGGCGCGGGGCGGGTGGTTCACGCGCCCGGATGCACTCGCCGCCGGCTACAGCGACAGCGAGCTACGGCAACGGGTGCGCAGCGGGCAGTGGCTCAGGTTGAGCTTCAACTCGTACGTCGACCCGCGGGCCTGGCCCTCGGACGAACCTCCTTGGGAGCACGCGACGAGGCTTCACCTACTGAACGTGCGGATGGCGAGTGAGCGGCTTCGCGGCGTCGTCGTGAGTCATCAGTCCGCGGCCATGCTCCACGGGTTGCCCGTCTGGGGGACCGATCTGTCGAGGGCGCACTTCACGCGCGTGGCGTCCGGTGGGGCTCGCACCGGGCGAGGGGTTCGGGTGCATCGCGGTACGACGTCCGCCGACGAGATCGTCGAGTTGGGCGGCCTGAAGGTCACGAGCGTCGAGCGAGCGATCGTGGAGACCGCCTGTACGACGTCGTACGAGGTCGGCGTGGTCCTGGCCGACGCCGCCCTCCGTAAGCCACCGACGACCCGTGAGCAGTTGGTCGCGGCTGTGCGCCGGCATCGCCACTGGCGTGGGTTGCCGGCGGCGCAGGCTGCTGTGCTGTTTGCGGACGGCCGGAGTGAGTCGGTAGGCGAGTCGCGCCTCCGCGTACTGATGGCGAACCACGGTCTACCCGAGCCAGAGCTGCAGGTGGAGATCCGGGACGAAGCCGGCGGGCTGATCGGAAGGGTCGACTTCCTGCTCGCGGGCGTCCTGATCGTCGAGTTCGACGGCGCGATGAAGTACGCCGAGAACGCGGCAGACGCCGTACTGGCGGAGAAATGGCGCGAGGACCGCCTCCGCGAGCGCGGGTACGGCGTAGCCCGCGTCAAGTGGGCCGACCTGGACCGCCCCCACGAAACCGCCGCTCGGTTGGGGCGGGCGTTGTCGGCATATGCCGCGGGGACTGGGAATAGGCAATTGCTAGTTCCCGGTCCCCGGCGGGGGTGATCAGTGGAGGAGGTCGCCGTTGATCCAGACGGCTTGGACGTCGGCGGGGGTGCCTAGGGTGAAGATTCGGGCCAGGGCTTCTTCGGTGTCTTCGGCGTGGGCGAGGCCTACGGCCAGGGGGGAGCCTTCGGCGGGGCGGAGGAGTTGGGCGTCGAAGTGGTGGCCCACCGAGAGGTGGCCGACCTGGGGGAGGTCGAGGGCCTCGGCGCCGGCGGTTGTGGCGAGGTAGAGCAGGTGGGCGGCCGAGAGCGGGCGGCCCTGGTCGCCTTGGAGTTGCTGGCAGAAGTAGGCCTGGAGACCCTCCTTCAGGAGCGAGAAGCCGGTGCCCGCGCCGACATCCGATCCGAGCGCCACGCGGACGCCGAACTGCAGGTGTCGCGTCAGCGGGAACAACCCGCTGCCGAGCGCCGCGTTGCTCGTGGGGCAGTGCGCAACCGTCGCGCCGCTGGTCGCCAAGGTCTTCAGCTCCACGTCCGTCGGGTGGACGTTGTGCGCGAGCACGGTACGCCGGTCCACCAGGCCGTGCCGGTCGTACGTCGTCACGTAGTCGCTGCCCCCGAACAGGTCGGCGACGCTCGCGATCTCCGCCTCGTTCTCGTTCACGTGTGAGGTGAACAGCGCGCCCGGGATGGCGTCCATCAGTTCACGGCACGTCGCGAGCAGCTCGTCCGTGCAGGAGAGCGAGAAGCGCGGTGTCACGGCGTACCGGTTGCGGCCGACGCCGTGCCAGCGGTTCGCGAGGGCGAGCGACTCGGCGTACGCGCGGACCGGGGTGGTGAGCAGCTCCGGCCGGAGCAGGCGGTCGCTGAGCACGAGCCCGGAAGTGATGCGGAGGCCGACCTTGGACGCGGCGTCGAACAGCGTGTCGACGGCGTCGGCGTAGTGCGCGCCGAAGACGAGCGCCGACGTCGTACCGGCCGCTGCCAGTCCGCGGACGAACTCGTTGGCCACGCCTGCCGCATAGTCGACGTCGGCCATCCGCGCCTCCTCGGGGAGGGCGTACCGGTCGAGCCATTCGAGCAGCGGCAACCCGAGGCCGCCGACGGCGCGGATCTGCGGGAAGTGCACGTGGGTGTCGACGAATCCGGGCAGTACGACGCCGTCTCGCAGATCCACGACCTGCTCGGCGGGATGCGCCTGGCGGATCTCCGCGAACGGGCCACGGGCAACGATCATCCCGTCCTCGACCAGCAGCCCCGCGTCGCTGTCGACCCGCAGGCCGCCGCCGTCGAACGGGTTCTCCGGCGTGTCGATGAACGTGCCACGATAAAGAGTCATGCCTTTGCCTCACGCTGAGCCGGCGGGGGGCGACGCACGGCAGTATGGGCCGACGCGGGATGCCGCTCGGCGACGAATTGCTGCAGGAGCCAGGCCGCGACGCTCACCGCGATCACGGCCGGCTCCTTGCCGGGAAGATCGGACAGACCGATCGGCGTGGTGATCCGCGCGATCGCGTCAGCCGAATTGCCGTCCTCAGCGAGCTTCCGCTGGAATCGGGTCCACTTCGCACTGGAGCCGATCAACCCGATGGTCGCCAGCTCCTCGTTCCGAATCGCCGCGTCGCAGAGCGCGGCATCCTCGGCATGATCGTGCGTCATGATCAAAACGTGCGTGCCGGGCGGAAGCTCACCGACGACGAGCTCCGGCAACACCGGCACGTTGTGGACATGGACGTGCGCGACCGCATCATCTAGCACTGCTAGCCGATCAGGCGTCAACTGGTCGGCCCGCGAGTCGATCAGATGCAGCTCGAGATCGTGCCGCGCAAGAACCCGCGCCAACTCCAGCCCCACATGCCCGACCCCGAAGATCGCCACCGACGGCACCACAGGCAACGGCTCCAGCAACAACTTCACCTCACCACCGCAACACTGCACTCCGTGCTGGTACGGCGCCTTGTCGGACAACGCCGCCGTCAACACCTCAGGCGCCGCGACACCGTCAGCGATCATCGCCCGCGAACGCTCGACGCCCAGGGCCTCCAGGTTCCCGCCACCCACCGTCCCCCAGACGTTGTCGGCGGCAACAACCATCTTCGCCCCGGCCTCCCGAGGCGCATGCCCCCGAACGGACATCACGGTGACGAGAACTCCAGGACGGCGGGCCGATCGCAATCGCTGAACCGCCTTCACCCACTCCACGAGACACCTCCCCGAACCCGATCGACCGCCCAGTAGACAGCCTCAGGTGTGGCCGGTGACGGGAGGTCGACGCTGGTGCCAGCCGATCCGAAGGCTGCCGCTGCGTGGCGCAGCGCCTCGCGGACGGAGAACGCCAGCATGAGCGGCGGTTCGCCGACGGCCTTGGAGCCGTAGACGGCACCGTCCTCATGGGCCTTCTCCAGCAGCGTGACGTTGAAGACCTCCGGCATCTCGGAGAAGCTCGGGAGCTTGTACGTGCTCGCCGCCTGGGTGGACAAACGCCCGCGGCGATCACCGGAGCTCTCGTCCCAGCGGAGGTCTTCGAGCGTCAACCACCCGGTGCCCTGCACGAAACCGCCTTCGATCTGGCCGATGTCGATCAACGGGCTGAGGCTGTCCCCGACGTCGTGCACGATGTCGACGCGGCGCAGGGTGTACGACCCGGTGAACCCGTCGACCTCGACCTCGGACGCCGCAACGCCGTACGCGAAGTACTTGAAAGGCTCGCCCCGCATCGCGTTGGCGTCCCAGTGCAGGCCCTCGGTCCGGTAGAAGCCGGCCGCCCAGAGCTGCACCCGCTGGTGGTAGGCGAGATTCACCAGCTCGTTCCAGTCCACGCCGTCGCCGGACAGGCCGCGTGCGACACCGTCCACGAAGCGCACGTCCGACGGGCTGATCCCGAGCCGTCCGCCGGCGACCTGCGCCAGCCGTTCCCGGATCTGCTCGCACGCGTTCTTGATCGCCGCGCCGTTGAGATCAGCACCCGAGGACGCCGCGGTCGCCGACGTGTTCGGCACCTTGTCGGTCCGCGTCGGCGCCAGCCGTACCCGCGCCAACGGCAAACCGAGCGTGGTCGCCGCGACCTGCAGCATCTTCGTGTGCAGGCCCTGCCCCATCTCGGTGCCGCCGTGGTTGATCAGCACCGAGCCGTCCTTGTAGACGTGCACCAGCGCCCCGGCCTGGTTGAACGCAGTCAGGTTGAACGAGATCCCGAACTTCACCGGAGTCATCGCCAGCCCGCGCTTCACATGCTCGTGCGTCGCATTGAACGCCGCAATCTCAACCTGTCGCTCCCCCACATCCCCAGCAGTAAGAACCTGGCTCCAGCAAGACTCCAGCCGGTCCGCGTGCCTGACGGGCTGCCCGTACGGCGTGGAATCGCCCGTCTGGTAGAGGTTCCGCCGACGCAGCTCCAATGCGTCGTACCCGAGCAGCGGGGCGCACCGTCCGAGGATGTCCTCGATCACGAGCATCCCCTGCGGCCCGCCGAACCCGCGGAACGCGGTCTGCGACGTCTTGTTCGTCTGAGCGATCCGCCCGTCCACGCGCACATGCGGAATCTCGTACGCGTTGTCGATGTGGCACATCGCCCGCGCCAGCACCGGTTCCGACAGGTCGAGACTCCACCCTCCGTCGGCCGTCAATGTGGCATCCAGCGCGACGAGCTTGCCGTCGGCCCCGAACCCGACGGTCCACGAGCTGTGGAACCCGTGCCGCTTCCCCGACATCGTCATGTCCTGCGTCCGGTTCAGCCGCAACCGCACCGGCCGCCCGGTCAGCGTCGCGCCCAGCGCGGCGATCGCGGCAAACCCGTGCGGCTGCATCTCCTTGCCGCCGAAGCCCCCGCCCATCCGCAGGCACTGCACCGTCACCGAGTGACTGGCCAGCCCGAGGACATGCGCGACGATCTCCTGCGTCTCCGACGGGTGCTGCGTGCTCGACTGCACGAAGATCTGCCCGTACTCGTCCACCAACGCCAACGCCGCATGCGTCTCGAGGTAGAAGTGCTCCTGCCCAGCGAACTCGAACTCCCCGCTGAACACATGCGATGCCCCGGCCAACGCGTCCTCGACATCACCACGCTCCAGGTGCCGCCCGATGCCCTGGAAGCTCCCCGCCTCGATCGCCTCGCGCACACTCACCAACGACGGCAGCGGCTCGTACTCGACCTCCACCGCCAACGACCCGAGCCGCGCGGCTTCCAACGTCTCCCCGAGCACCCAGCACACCGCATGCCCGTTGAACATGACCTCACCCGGGAACAGCGGCTCGTCGTGCTTCACGCCGGCGTCGTTCACCCCCGGTACGTCGTCCGCCGTCAACACGCGCACCACACCGGGCACGTCGTACGCCGGCTTCACCCGGAGCGCGGTCACGCGCGCGTGGGCGTGCGGCGACTGCACCGGCCAAGCGTGCAGTACGTCGCGGGTGCGCATCACCAGATCGTCCGTGTACAAGGCGGCCCCGGTCACGTGCAGCGCGGCGCTCTCGTGCGGCATCGGTACGCCGACGACCGCAGCAGCAGGCCGTTCCGACAACGAGCTCATGCGCCGACCCCCTGAAAATAGAAACGCAGCAACGATTGGCCGAGCATCGCCGAGCGGTACGACGAGCTGGCGCGGTGATCGTCCATCGGCGTACCCTCCGCGGCCATCACCCCCGCCGCGATCCGCACGGTCTCCTCGGTCCATGGACGCCGGACCAACGCGGCCTCGGTCTCCCGGGCGCGCAACGGGGTCGCCGCGACGCCGCCGAGCCCGATGCGGGCCTCGCGGACCACGCCGTCCGTCACGTCGACGGCGTACCCGATCGCGACGCTGGAGATGTCGTCGAAGCGCCGCTTGGCGATCTTGTGGAACGCGGTCATCGGTGCCAACGGCAACGGGATCACGATCGTCCGGATCAGTTCGTCCGGATCTTTGACAGTCTGTCGGTAACCGGTGAAGTACTCCGCCAGCGGTACGACGCGCTCGCCCCGCCGGGACGCGAGGACGAGCGATGCGTCGAGCGCGAGCAGAGCCGGCGGAGCGTCGCCGATCGGTGAGCCGGTGCCGAGGTTCCCGCCGATCGTCGCGCCGTTGCGGATCAACCGCGAGGCGAACTGGGGCATCAGCTGAGCGAGCAACGGGACGCGACCCGCGAGTCGCCGCTCGATCTCGGTCAGGGTCAGCGCCGCACCCAACCGGACCTCGTCAACGCCGAAGGAGAACTCGCGGAGCTCCTCCAGTCGGTCGATCGCAATCGTCAGCGACGGGCGGGAGCCGAAGATGTTCACCTGCACACCGAGGTCGGTCGACCCGGCCACGAGCTGCGCGTCCGGCTGCTCCGCGATCAACTCCAACACTCCGTCAAGCGAAGCGGGCCGGACGAACTCGCCCTCGGTGGACACCATTCCCGTCGCCACGGGGGCGGGCGGGGCCGCGTCCTGGCGGGCGGCAAATGTGTCGTTCTCGGCGGGGGCATCGAGCGCGTACGCCGCGTCCCGGATCGGCCGGTAGCCCGTGCACCGGCACAGGTTCCCGCTCAACGAGTGCAAGTCGAATCCGTTCGGCCCGTGCTCGTGATCGCCCTCGCCACATGCACGGCCTGGCCGGTAGTACTCCGCCGCCATGCTGCAGATGAAGCCCGGCGTGCAGTACCCGCACTGGGAGCCACCGCGGACCGCCATCTCCTGCTGGACCGGGTGCAGCTCGGCCGGAGAACCCAGGCCCTCCGACGTGACCAGCTCCTGGCCGTCCAGCGACGCGACCGGCAGCAGGCACGCATTCACCGCGGTCCACTCGGTCTGCGAGTCGGTGCCGGGGCGGGCGACCATCACCGAGCAGGCGCCACACTCGCCTTCCGCACAACCCTCCTTGGCGCCGGTCAGGCCGCGGTCCCGCAGCCAGTCGAGCACGGTGGTGTGGACAGAGATGTCGCCAAGAGCGGTGAGCTCACCGTTCACGGTCAAAGCAGGGGCGCGGAGGGCTTGCGTAGTCATCGGTTCGTGCTCCATCGGGTGCGTGCACTGTGGATCGGGTTGGCGTCGGAGACGAAGTCGTCGAACCGGTAGCCGGCGATCTTCGCGATCTCGAGCAGCGCGGCCGCGTGCTCCTGGTTCTCGCAGTTGCCCAGTCGCTCACGACCCTGCTCGACGATCCGCTCGTACGACTCAGCGTCGCGCACCGAGATCACCAGCGGGAAGCCGAAACGCTCCTCGTACGCCGAAGTGATCGCGGTCAGCTCGTCCCGCTCCGGGTCGCCGAGGAACGTCAGGCCCTTGTCCGACTGGTCCCGAAGCGACGCCTCTCCGCTGAGACCGTCGGCGACGAACTGCGATCCGAGCTGCGGGTACGCCTGGATCAGTTCCACCTGCTCGTCGCGCGAACCGGAGAACAGCGCCTCCTGGAACGAGCGCCGGAGCGCGTGGGTGTCGGCGTACGGCCGCATCTCCCAGGCCCGCTCGACGGCCCAGCGCGGACCCTGGAACAGGGCGCCGAACGTCTCGACGAACTCCTCGCGGGTCATCTCGTTCACCTGGTCCAGCCGCACCGTGTCACCGGGCTGACCCGCCACCGCCGGGCCGAAGCTCTTGCCGACGTGGTGGAACAGGATGTTCAGGCCGATCGCGGTCAGGCTGCCGAGCGTGATGCCGCTGCCGAAGATGATCTCGGCCCAGTCCGGCACCGCCTGCGCGACCTGCGGCTGCGCGGTCACGTACATCGCCAGACCGACGCTGGTCGCCACGATCACGACGTTGCGGTGGTCGTGGAAGTCGACCTTCGCGAGCGTCTGGAACCCGACCACGGCCACGGTCGCGAACATCGCCAGCGCCGCGCCGCCGAGCACCGGGTGCGGTACGCCGGCCACGATCGCACCGGCCTTCGGCACCAGCCCGATCAGGATCATGATCGCGCCCGCGGTCGCGACCACCCACCGGCTGCGGATCCGGGTCAGCCGGACCAGGCCGACGTTCTCGGCGAAGCAGGTGTAGGGGAACGAGTTGAAGACGCCGCCGATCGTGGTCGCCAGGCCGTCGGCCCGCAGCGCCCGGGCGATGTCGTCGCGGCCGATCCGCTTCTCGACGATCTCACCGGTCGCGAACACGTCGCCGGTGGTCTCCACCGCGGTGATCAGCATGACCACGACCATCGAGATGATCGCCGCGACCGAGAACTTGGGCCAGCCGAAGTAGAACGGTGTCGTCACGCCGGCCCAGGCCGCGTCGCCGACCGCGCCGAAGTGCGCGTCGCCCAACGCCCAGGCCACCACGGTCCCGACGACCAGACCGACCAGGACCGCGATGGTCGCCATGAAGCCCTTGAAGACGCGCTGGATCAGGACGATCAGCGCGAGCGTGCCGAGCGCGTACGCCATGTTCTTGCCGCTGGTCGGCGCCGCCGTCGGGCCGGCGCCGCCGACCGCGTCCCCGGCCGCGACCGGCAGCAGCGCCAAACCGATGATCGTGATCACCGAGCCGGTCACCACTGGCGGGAAGAACCGGATCAGCTTGCTGAAGAACGGTGCGATGAAGAACGTGGCCAGCCCGGCGACCAGAACGGCGCCGTAGATCACCAGCAAACCGTCGGTCCCGCCACCGGCCGCGAGGCCGATCGCGATCATCGGCGAGACCGCGGTGAACGTCACGCCCTGCAGCAGCGGCAGCCGTACGCCGACCTTCCAGAACCCGACCGACTGGATGATCGAGGCGATGCCGCAGGTGAAGAGGTCGGCGTTGATCAGGTGGATGAGCTGCTCGGTGGTGAGTCCGATCGCACTGGCGAGCAGGATCGGTACGATCACCGCCCCGGCGTAGAACGCCAGTACGTGCTGAGCGCCGTACACCGCCAGCTTCACAGGTGGCAGCACCTGGTCGACAGGATGGCGGTTGGTATGGCGGCTCGGTCGCAGGACTGCCTTCATCGGGACACGCTCCTCGGCTGCGTGGGGCGGCGGGGATTTGACCTGCACCCGAGCATCGACTCAGTGAGCTGTGGATTGCACCCCGTGAACCTCCGAAGATGAACGGCCGGAGAACGCTCCGTTTTGTGTGATCACACAACTAGAGCGATTTGCAGGCGAGGAACACGTCCACCCGGTCCTCGAGGGTCGACAGATCGCGTCCAGTTAGTTGCTCAACGCGTTCGATCCGGTAGCGAACGGTGTTCACGTGCAGATGCAGGTACTCCGCCGTACGCGTCCAGGAGCACGAGCAGGCGAGGAACGCCTGCAGCGTCATGAGCAGGTCGGCATGGGTACGGCGGTCGTGGTCGAGGACCGCTCCGAGGACGCGGTTGCTGTAGGTGCGCCGTACGTCGTCGGGGAGCGTGCCGAGGAGGAGGACGTGCGAGGCGACCTCGTCCGACGTCACCACCGAGACCGGCGCCCGCGCCGCCCTGGCCGCCCGCTGCGCGAACCGGGCCTCCTCGAGCGCGCCGGCGAGCGCGTCGATCGACGTCTCCCCGCTGATCCCGACCGTCAGGCGGGACCGATTGAGGCCCGGAGCGAGACGTCCGAAAGCCCGTCGCAGGTGCTCGGGAAGCTCGGGGGTGAAGGGCAGGAACGCGACGAGCAGATCGTCTCGGCCAGGGGCGACAACGGCCGGCCCGACCGTGAGGGCGACGTCCTCGAGCAGGCTCAGCGCGACCTCGCCGGGGCCGTCCTCCCGCAGTTCGGCGACCGCGACGACCATCGGCCGCTCCGAGTGCGCGCCCGCCTGCCGGAGCCGCGCGGCGACCTCGGCCTGTGGCGCGCCCGACTCGACCAGGGCGAGGGCGTCGGCGACCAACGGGCGCAAGGCGCGGCGGCCCTCGTCGCGGCGGGCGCGGTCCAGAGCGGCGATCGCGCTCAGCTCGTGCACCGCCTCGACGTGATCGCGGGACCAGGTCGCGTGGTCGCCGTCGATGACCAGCACCCACGCGGTCAGCCGGTTGCCGAACCCCGATCCGACCGGGAACAGGCTGTACGGCGAGCCTCCCGCCTCCTTCGGCGCAACCGCCACGGCCGGCATCCGATCAGCGGTGAGGAATCGTCGCGTCACAGCGTCGACGGTCTCGGCGTCGAGCTCGCTCGGACCCGGTACGACGTGGCGCCCGGTCGGGGTCAGCACGCGGCAGTCGTGCCCGATCTCGGCGGAGATCCGCGCCGCGAGTTCGTCGAGACTGCGCCCGGCCGCGATCGACGACAGCAGCTGCCGCTGACGCACCAGGCTCGCAGACAACCGCGCGCCCGTTTCGGCCGATCCCGCCGCCGCGACGTACTCCGTCACATCCGCGAACGCGACCTCGATCGGCACCTCGACCAGCGTCACGTCATGCCGCCGGCACGCCTCCAGGAGATCAGCCGGTACGTCGCCGAGCTGCGCCTTCCCCGCCAGGATCGTGGTCGCTCCGCGGCCGGCCATCGAGGCCACGAACATCTCGCTGTCGGCGGCCTGCCGCCGCCAGACCAGCCCGGTCAGCACCACTTCGCCGCCGCTCAGGTACCGCCCCGGCTCCAGCAGGTCGGTGGTCACGAGCCGCCCGATCGGCCGGTCGAGCGTCCCGCCCGCCGAGTGCATCAACCGCAACCCGAGCTCCGGCGCATCCAGCAACTCAGCCAGCAACACGACGTACCTCCGGCCCGAATCCCTTTAGAGGAACGTACAACGCGCGCGTACGCGGAGGACAGCCCTTCATCTCCGCCGGCGCCTTGACGACCATCGGCTCCGAGTTTATGGTCATTTCACAGAGCAGAAGTTAAATTCCACAATGCGGAAGATGGAGTCGGGATGAGTCACCAGCTGAAGTACACGGTGAACTGTTCTTTGCTCTTCACCGAGTTGCCTCTGCTCGAGCGGCCGGCGGCTGCTCGGCGGGCGGGGTTCAGCGCGGTGGAGTTCTGGTGGCCGTTCGTCGAGGCCGTCCCGCCGGAGCGGCAGGTCGACGCGTTCGTGAACGCGATCACCGACGCCGGTGTGCAGCTCACCGGCCTGAACTTCTTCGCCGGTGACATGCCGGGCGGCGACCGCGGCCTGGTGTCCTGGCCGAAGCGGTCGAGCGAGTTCCGCGACAACGTCGACGTCACCGTCGGCATCGGTGAGCGGCTCGGTACCCAGGGTTTCAACGCCCTGTACGGGAACCGTGTCGACGGCAGCAGCGAGCAGGAGCAGGACGACCTCGCCGTCGAGAACCTCGCCCTCGCCGCCCAGGCCGCCGCGCGGATCGGCGCCACCGTCCTCGTCGAGCCGGTCAGCGGCGCCGAGCGCTACCCGCTCAAGGTCGCGTCCGACGCGCTCGCGGTGATCGATCGCGTCCAGGCGGCGTACGACGTACCGAATGTCGGGCTGCTCGCGGACCTGTACCACCTCGCGGTCAACGGCGACGACGTCGACCGGGTGATCGCCGAGCACGCCGACCGGGTCGCCCACGTGCAGATCGCCGACAACCCGGGCCGCAACGAGCCCGGCACCGGCACGCTCCCGCTCGACCAGCAGCTCACCGCCCTCGAGGGATGCGGTTACGCCGGCTGGGTCGGACTCGAGTACAAGCCGTCCACCACCTCAGAAGCAAGCTTCGGCTGGCTGCCGTACGAGCGCCGCTGACTTCCCCTAGGAGACGAACATGACGAATATCGCCTTCATCGGCCTCGGCATCATGGGCAACCCGATGGCCGTCCACCTCGCCAACGCCGGCCACACAGTCGCCGGCCTCGACCGTACGCCGGAGCGCGCGGAAGCCCTGATCGCCGCCGGCGGCCGGGCCGCGACCTCGATCGGTGACGCGGTCAAGGGCGTCGACGTGATCTGCGTGATGGTGCCGGACTCGCCCGACGTCCAGGACGTCCTCGAAGGTGAGAACGGGGTCTTCCAGAACGCCGAGACCGGCGCGCTGATCATCGACTTCTCCAGCATCCGGCCGGACGTCACGCAGCAGCTCGCCGAGCAGGCCCGCGCCCTCGGCTTCCGGCTGCTCGACGCCCCGGTCTCCGGTGGCGAGGCCGGTGCCAAGAACGCCGCGCTGTCCATCATGGTCGGCGGCTCGGGGGACGACTTCGCCGAGGCCAAGCCACTCTTCGACGTGGTCGGCAAGACCGTTGTGCACGTCGGCCCGAGTGGCTCCGGCCAGACGGTCAAGGCCGCCAACCAGCTGATCGTCGCCGCGAACATCCAGGCCGTCTCCGAGGCGGTCGTCTTCCTGGAGGCGTACGGCGTCGACACGAAGGCCGCTCTCGAGGTCCTGGGCGGCGGCCTGGCCGGATCCACCGTGCTGAACCAGAAGAAGGAGAACATGCTGTCGCGCTCCTTCGAGCCCGGGTTCCGGATCGACCTGCACCACAAGGACATGGGGATCGTCACCGCGGCCGCGCGCGAGGCGGGCGTCGTCGTACCGCTGGGTGCCCTGGTGGCGCAGCTGGTCGCCTCGGCCCGTGCGAACGGCGACGGCGGCCTCGACCACTCCGCGCTGCTCCGCGGCGTTGAGCGCTTGTCCGGCAAGGCGGTCAGCTGATGGCCCGCATGCGCGCGGTCGATGCCGCCGTACTGATCCTGGAGAAGGAAGGGTCGACGCAGGCGTTCGGGCTGCCCGGCGCCGCGATCAACCCGTTCTACAGCGCGATCCGCGCCCACGGCGGCATCAAGCATGTGCTCGCCCGGCACGTCGAGGCCGCGTCGCACATGGCCGAGGGGTACACCCGGGCCAAGGCCGGCAACATCGGCGTCTGCATCGGTACGTCGGGACCGGCCGGAACCGACATGATCACCGGGCTGTACTCCGCCTCCGCGGACTCCATCCCGATCCTGTGCATCACCGGCCAGGCGCCGGTCGCGAAGCTGCACAAGGAGGACTTCCAGGCCGTCGACATCTCCTCGATCGCGAAGCCGGTCGCCAAGTGGGCGGTCACGGTGATGGAGGCCGCGCAGGTCCCGGGCACCTTCCAGAAGGCGTTCCAGGTGATGCGCGAAGGCCGGCCGGGTCCGGTGCTGATCGATCTGCCGATCGACGTACAGCTCACCGAGATCGACTTCGACATCGACACCTACGAGCCGCTTCCGGTCTCGCGTCCTGCGGCCACCCGGGCGCAGGCGGAGAAGGTGCTGTCCTTCTTGGCGGACTCCGAGCGGCCGCTGATCGTCGCCGGTGGCGGCATCATCAACGCCGACGCGGCCGACCTGCTCGTCGAGTTCGCGGAGCTCACCGGCGTTCCCGTCGTACCGACACTGATGGGCTGGGGCGCGATCGCGGACGACCACCCGTTGAGCGCGGGCATGGTCGGACTGCAGACCTCGCACCGGTACGGGAACGCGACGATGCTGGCCTCCGACCTGGTCCTCGGGATCGGCAACCGGTGGGCCAATCGGCACACCGGCGGGCTGGATGTCTATCGCGGTGAGCGGAAGTTCATCCACGTGGATATCGAGCCGACGCAGATCGGGCGGGTGTTCGCGCCCGACTACGGAGTCGTGTCCGATGCGCGGGCCGCCCTCGAGGTCTTCGTCGAGGTGGCCCGCGAATGGGCCGCGGCCGGAAGGCTGACGGACCGTACGGCGTGGGCCGCGGAGTGCCGCGAACGCCGTACGACGCTGCAACGCAAGACGCACTTCGACGCGGTGCCGATCAAGCCGCAGCGTGTGTACGAGGAGATGAACCGGGCCTTCGGGCCGGACGTCCGCTACGTCAGCACGATCGGGCTGTCGCAGATCCAGGCGGCGCAGATGCTGCACGTGTACCGTCCGCGGCACTGGATCAACGCCGGCCAGGCCGGACCGCTCGGCTGGACCGTCCCGGCGACGCTGGGCGTCGCGGTCGCGGATCCGGACAGCACGGTGGTGGCGTTGTCGGGCGACTACGACTTCCAGTTCCTGATCGAGGAGCTGGCGGTCGGGGCGCAGTTCAACATCCCGTACATCCACGTGGTGGTGAACAACTCGTACCTCGGCCTGATCCGCCAGGCGCAGCGGAACTTCGACATGGACTACTGCGTGCAGCTGTCCTTCGAGAACATCAACAGCCCCGAGGTCAACGGGTACGGCGTCGACCACGTCAAGGTCGTGGAAGGCCTGGGCTGCAAGGCGCTGCGGGTCTCCGAGCCGGACGGGATCCTGCCGGCGCTGGAACAGGCGAAGAAGCTGATGGTCGAGCACCAGGTCCCGATCGTCGTCGAGGTCATCCTCGAGCGGGTCACGAACGTGTCGATGGGGGTCGAGATCGACAACGTCATCGAGTTCGAGGACCTGGCGATCTCGCCGGAGGACGCGCCCACCGCCCTCGCGTTGCTGGACTGATGAACGCGCAGGTCTCCGCGGGGCTCCGGGTGGTCGTTGCCTCGGACAAGTTCAAGGGCACCTTGACGAGCGCCGAGGTCGCGGACGCGGTCGGCGCCGGGGTACGACGAGTCTGCCCCGACGCGACCGTGGTCTCCGTACCGGTGGCCGACGGCGGCGACGGCACCCTCAGCGCCGCCGTCGCTGCCGGCTACACCCACGTCCCGATCGTCGCCTCCGGCCCCACCGGCGAGCCGGTCCCGAGCGGGTATGCGAGGTTGGGCGACACCGCAGTAGTCGAGCTCGCGGACGTTTCGGGTCTCGTCCGCCTCCCCGACGGCATCCCAGCTCCCCTGACGGCGACGTCGTACGGCACCGGCGAACTGATCGCGGCAGCCCTCGACGCCGGCTGCACCCGCATCATCCTCGCCATCGGCGGCAGCGCCTCCACCGACGGCGGCGTCGGACTGATCGCCGGCCTGACGCACTCACCGGGGCCGATCACGCCCCCTGGGGACTGGGAACAGGCTATTGCTAGTTCCCAGACCCTGGCGCTTGTCGCAGCGAAGCTCGACGGTGTGCGGGTGGTGGTGGCGTGCGATGTGGACAATCCGTTGACGGGGGCGCGGGGGGCAGCGGCTGTCTACGGGCCGCAGAAGGGGGCGAGTCCGCAGCAGGTCGCGGAGCTGGATGCCCGGCTCACCCGGTGGGCTGATCTTGTCGCCGAGCAAACCGGCAGCGACCTGCGCGACGTTCCTGGCGCGGGGGCCGCCGGCGGGGTCGGGTTTGCGGCGCTAGCACTGCTAGCCGCCGAACTCCGCCCGGGGATCGACCTGGTCCTGGACCTCGTCCGCTTCCGCGACCAACTAACCGGCGCCGACCTCGTCATCACCGGCGAAGGCGCCCTCGACGAGCAGACCCTCCACGGCAAAGCAGTCGCCGGAGTAGCCGCGGCGGCCGATGGCATCCCAACCGTCGCTGTCTGCGGCGTCAACCGCCTGGAACCGCAACAACTCCGGAGGATCGGACTGTCGGCGGCCTACGCGCTCACCGACGTGGAACCCGATGTACGGCGGTGCCTCGCCGAGCCACGTCCGTTGCTCGAAGAGCTCGGCCAACGGATCGTGGTGGATCACCTTACGATGGCACGAACGGCGAAAGGGATCGCATGAGCGCTCTGGATCTCGTGGTTCGGGCCCGCCGGGTTGTGCGGGCCGACGGGGAGCAGCCGGCCGCGGTCGGCGTGCGGGACGGGCGGATCGTCGCGATCTCGCCGTACGACGTGGAGCTCGACGCCGCGACGGAACTGCGGCTCGGTGACGACGAAGTACTGCTGCCCGGCCTCGTCGACTCCCACGTGCACGTCAACGATCCTGGCCGCACCGACTGGGAAGGCTTCACCTCCGCGACCAAGGCCGCGGCAGCAGGCGGCGTCACCACGATCGTCGACATGCCGCTGAACAGCATCCCGCCGACCTGCGACGTCCCGGCGCTCACCCTCAAACGCAAGACCGCCGAGACCCAGTCGTACGTCGATGTCGGCTTCTGGGGTGGCGCGATCCCGGGTAATGTCCCCGACCTCCGCCCGCTGCACGACGCCGGCGTGTTCGGCTACAAATGCTTCCTCCTGCACTCGGGCGTCGACGAGTTCCCCCCACTGGACGCCGACCAGCTCGCGGCCGCGATGCACGAACTCAGCACCTTCGACGGTCTGCTGATCGTGCACGCCGAGGACGCTCACCGCATCGACGAGGCGACCGCACCGAACGGTGCGAGCTACGAAGCGTTCCTCAACTCCCGCCCGCGCGTGGCCGAGAACGAGGCGGTCGCCCACGTCATCGACCTCGCCCGTGAGACCGGCTGTCGCGTACACATCCTGCACGTGTCGAGCGCCGACATCCTCCCGCTGCTCACGAAGGCCCGCAACGACGGCGTACGGATCAGCGCGGAGACCTGCCCGCACTACCTGAGCTTCACCGCCGAGGACATTCCCGACGGCGCCACGCAGTACAAGTGCTGCCCGCCGATCCGCGAGGCCGCGAACCGCGAACTGCTCTGGGAGGGGCTGCGCGACGGCACGATCGACCAGGTCGTGTCCGACCACTCGCCGTCCACGATCGACCTGAAGCACCTCGACACCGGCGACTTCGGCACCGCCTGGGGCGGGATCGCGTCGCTGCAGCTCGGCCTGCCCGCCGTCTGGACCGAGGCCCGCGGCCGCGGCTTCACCCTGTCCGACGTCGTCCGCTGGATGGCCGCCGCCCCAGCCGCGCAGACCGGCCTGGCGACGAAGGGCGGGATCGAGGTCGGGTACGACGCCGACTTCTGCGTCCTCGCCCCCGACGAGACCTTCACCGTCGACGCGCAGCAGCTCCAGCACAAGAACGCCATCACGCCGTACGACGGACGCACGCTGACCGGTGTCGTCCGGAGCACCTGGCTCCGCGGCGAACCCGTCGACATCGCCGCCGACCCACGCGGCCGCCTGCTGACCCGAGGAGAACGATGAGCTACTACGCGCCGAAGGGCGGACTACCCGCGCAGACCGACCTCACCACCGACCGCGCGGTCTTCACCGAGGCGTACGCCGTCCTGCCGCGCGGCACCATGCGCGACATCGTCACCAGCCGGCTGCCGTTCTGGGACGACACCCGGTTGTGGGTGATCGCGCGGCCGCTGTCCGGGTTCGCGGAGACGTTCTCGCAGTACATCGTCGAGGTCGGGCCGGGCGGCGGGAGCGACAAGCCGGAGACGGACCCGGCCGCCGAGGCCGTGCTGTTCGTTGTCTCCGGCAACCTTGTGCTGACGGTCGCCGGGGAGAAGCACACGCTGGTCGAGGGCGGGTACGCGTACCTGCCGCCGGGCGGCGACTGGACGGTGCGGAACACCAGCGACGCGGTCGCGACGTTCCACCTGGTGCGGAAGGCGTACGAGCGGATCGACGGGATCGACGTACCGCCGGCGCTCGTCACCAACGAGGCGGACGTCGAGGGCCGGGAGATGCCCGGCACCGAGGGTCGCTGGAAGACGCAGCGGTTCGTGGACCCGGACGACGTACGGCATGACATGCACGTCAACATCGTGTCGTTCGAGCCAGGCGGGGTGATCCCGTTCCCGGAGACGCACGTGATGGAGCACGGGCTGTACGTGCTCGAGGGCAAGGCCGTCTACCTGCTGAACAAGGACTGGGTGGAGGTGCAGGAAGGCGACTTCATGTGGCTCCGCGCTTTCTGCCCCCAGGCCTGCTACGCCGGCGGCCCCGGCCGCTTCCGCTACCTCCTCTACAAGGACGTGAACCGCCACCCGAAGCTCACGCTCTGAGTTCCTTCCGAAAGAAGATCCGGCTCCGTCCACCGCTGATCGGGATCCGGCCGAACTCTGTCCAGCCGTGCCGCGCGTAGAACTCGGGCGCCTGGAACTGGATCGTGTACACGACGCCGCTCACGCACCCGCGCCGACCCGCCTCGGCTTCGGCCTCCGCGAGAATCCTGGTGCCGAGGCCGGAGCCGCGGAGCTTCTCGGGTAGGTAGAGCAGATCGACGAACCACAGCCCGAGCGAGGTCCGCCCGGTGAGCCCGCCGAGCGTCTCGCCGGTGTCTGGGTCTTTGACCAGGACCGCAAGTGGTTGCCGATCCTGCACGCCGGCGGCGGCGAAGTTGAACTCGTCCAGCCCGTCCGACACGAACGCCTCGTCCGCGGCCGTCGGCTCGTCAGTCAGAACGACATCGAACGTCATACCTCCGGACGCTAACCGCAGCCACCGACAGATATGTGCGGACGAACGGGTAGTGCACCCGTGAGACGCCGTACGCGCGGACGCGAACACGCTCAGCTGCACTACGAGTCGCTGGACACTACCCGTCCTACTGCACGCGTTGGTCAGTCGGTGATGCGGACTGTGCGCTGGGGCTGGGGGAGGGGGTCGGTGATCAGGCGGGCGTGGCGTTCTACGTCGTAGCGGGTGCCGTCGTAGGCGAGGCGTTCGCGTTCGACGCCTTCGGAGAGGAAACCGGCGCCGGCGGCGACCGCGCAGGAGGCCGGGTTGTTGAGGCGGTGGCCGAGTTCGAGGCGGTACAGGCCGGCGTCGTGGTGGGCCCAGCCCGCGAGCGCGCGCAGCGAGTCCCGCGCGACACCCTGGCCGCGGACGTCGGCGAGCGTCCAGTACCAGGTCCAGCCGACCCGGTGCCGGTCGATGTTCGTCACCCCCACGCACCCGATCGGATGATCGTCCGCGTCCGCCACGGCGTACACGTGCCCGTTGTCCAGGTCCGCGACGCGCCCGATCCAGTCGACGGCGGACGCCCGGTCCACGATCCCGCCCTGATTCACCATCTCCGGATCGTCATGGGCGACCACCAGCCGCAGCGCATCACCAGTCCGCCACCGCCGGAGCCCCAGCTCCCCGAGCGCGTATCCCATCCCTCGAAAATACCCCTGCCCGGCTCCCGCCATCCGGCCGTCCGGCGCGTTCACACCGGCGCCGGGAGAGGATAGGCCGTATGGCATATCTGGATTTCAGGGATCAGGTTGTGGTGGTGACCGGGGCCAGCAGCGGAATCGGGGCCGCGGCGGCGGTGGGTTTCGCGGAGACCGGGGCGACGGTCGCGCTGCATTACCACCGCAACGAAGAGGGCGCGAAGCACACCGTGGGTGCCGTGCAGACGGCCGGCGGTACGGCGTCCTTGCACCAGGCGGATCTCGCCGACCCGAACGCCGCAAACGCATTCGTCGACGAGGTGCTCGCGCAGCACGGGCGGATCGACGTACTCGTGAACAACGCCGGTGACCTGGTCAACCGGTCCGCGATCGCCGACGTACCGGACGAGGAGTTCCACCGGATCCTGGACGTCAACCTGACCTCGGTGTTCGCGCTCTCCCGGCGGATCGTCCCGGTGTTCCGGGCGCAGGGCGGCGGCTCGATCATCAACGTCACCTCGATCGCCGCGCGCACCGGCGGAGCGGGCGGGTCGGTGGTCTACGCGACGTCGAAGGGCGCAGTCAGCACGTTCACCCGCGGACTCGCGAAGGAGCTCGCGCCGGAAGGTATCCGGGTGAACGCGATCGCCCCAGGCGTGATCAAGACCCCGTTCCACGACCGCCACACCGGCGACGCCCAGATGCAGGCCATGCTCACCGCCATCCCGATGGGCCGCACCGGCACCCCGCACGAGTGCGTCGGCACCATCCTCTTCCTGGCCTCCGACCGGATGTCGTCCTACGTCACCGGCCAGATCATCGAGGTCAACGGCGGCCAACTCACCCCGTGAGCTCCGGCCTGAACACCGCGTTCCGGTCCAGCACCTCGCCAGTCGGCAGGTAACCACACTCGTCCAGTACGGCGTGCAGCCGCGCGCTCGAATCGCTGCGCTTGTCCTCCACGAGCAAGGCGCGCGGCTGCAACCGCTTCAGCGTCCTGGTCGCACCGGTGAGCGCAGCGCTCTCAGATCCTTCGATGTCGAGCTTGACCACATCCAGCCGGTCGAGCTCGTGCTCCCTCGCCCAGTCGTCGAGCCGAACCACGGACACCTCCTGCACCACGTCGCCATCGCCGTACAGCGAACGCACGCCCGCGTCCGCCTCGTCGTACCGGCTGTCTGTCCGCAGCGTCGCCAGTTCCGGTCGCTCGCCCAACGCAGCCGGCACAACCTCCAGCGGTACGTCGTTACGCGCCGCACCGGCGCCCAACTTCGCCACCATGTCGGCGGCCGGCTCGAACGCGATCACCCGCCCGCCACCGAGCTCCTTCAACCGTTTCCCTGCGGTGAACGCATGTACTCCGATGTTCGCCCCCGCGTCGAGTACGACATCCCCATGCCGCAGCTCGTGCAGGAGGAACCGTCGTACCGCGGGCTCGTAGCGGCCCGCGTAGTACAGAACGGCTTGCAGGTTGTCTCGCAGATCCAACTGCCACCGCAAACCCTGCCGCCGTACGTCAACTGTCGCCGCCCACCTCGGCGAGATCTTCACCAGCGCCGGGTTCCGATCCGCCAGCCGCGGCGAGACCCGCATCGCAACGCGATGCACCCCGCCGTCACTCACGCCCTCGAACCACCCCGCCACGCGCGCAGTACGACGAGCGGCACCGGGACCGAACGCATGTTCAGCACCATGCGCCAGGCTCCAGGCCACTCGCCGTACAGCTCCGTCCCGGACGTCCACCCTCACCCGTTACCCACGATCGCGTGACTCACTCGGTCCAGCCGAAAGTTCACGCGCTGTGACTCACCTGGACAGGGTGCGGAACCGATGCGCCGAGAGCGGCAGGAAGACTGCTGTCAGCAGCACAGGAGCCATGACTGCCGCGAGCCCGGCGTGGGTGCCGATCCAGGTCGCGGTGGCTGACGGGTCGGGGTTGCCGAACAGTGCGCGGGACGCGGTGGCGGTGGCGGACAGGGGGTTCCACTGGGCGACCGTGCCCAGCCAGTCCGGCATCGTCGACGTCGCGACGAACGCGCTGGACAGGAACCCGACCGGCCAGACCAGCACCTGCACCATCGTCACGCTCTGCGCGTTCTTCACCGTCAGACCGATGAAGATCCCGACCCACAGCAACGCGAACCGCAGCAGCAACAGCAGCCCGAACGCCGCCACTGCCGACGGCAACCCCTCGTGCCACCGCCAGCCGAGCGCCAGCCCGGTCGCGGCCAGTACGACGAGCGTCACCACCGAGTCGAGCATGTCCGCGATACATCGCCCGAGCACCACCGCCGCCGAACTCATCGGCAGCGACCGGAACCGGTCCGTCACCCCCTTCGAGACGTCGGTCGTGACCGCGGTCATCGTGCCCTCTAGCCCGAAGAGCATCGACAGCGCGAAGATCCCCGGCACGAGCAGTTCGTAGTACGACGAACCGTCGGGGAACTCCATCGCCCCGCCGAGCAGCCCGCCGAACATCAGCAGCATCAGCACCGGGAAGAACCACGTGAACAACACCAGTCCCGGCTGCATCCGCCAGTGCATCAACGTCCGCCGCGCGATCGTCCAACTGTCCGCGAGCGCCCATCCGAGGCCGGTCATGCGGCGGCTCCGGTCAGGTGCAGGAAGACCTCGTCCAGTGTCGGCCGCCGCAATGTGAGGTCCTCCGGTTCGATCCTTGCCTCGTGCAACGAGTTCGCCATCGCCACCAGCGCCTTCGTACGGTCCTTCACCGGCACGCTCACCCGGACGTCGTGCACCCGGATCTCCCCGTCCGCGAACGGCCCGGCCAGCTCCACGACCCGCGGTACGTCGGCCGGATCCGCGAGGACCAGATCCAGCCAGTCCGACCCCAACTGCGTCTTCAACTCGTCCGGTGTCCCTTCCGCGACGACCCTCCCGTCCTTCAGCATCGAGATCCGGTTCGCCAGCTGATCCGCCTCCTCCAGGTACTGCGTCGTCAACAACACCGTCGTACCGCCGTCGACCAGCTGCCGTACGGCGGACCACACCTCGATCCGCCCGGCCGGGTCGAGCCCCGTCGTCGGCTCGTCCACGAACAGGACCCGCGGCGCCACGATCAAACTCGCGGCCAGATCGAGCCGCCGCCGCATCCCGCCGGAGTACTTGCTCACCGCCTGACCGGCCGCCTCCGTCAGGCTGAACCGCTCCAGCAGCTCGTCCGCCCTGCTCACAGCCTTGGCCCGCCCCAGATGGTTGAGCCGCCCGAACAGCACCAGGTTCTGCCGCCCGGTGAGTACCTCGTCCACCGCGGCGTACTGCCCGACCAGGCCGATCCGCCGCCGCACCTCGCCACCCTGCTGTCGGACGTCGTGCCCTGCGATCGTCGCCGTACCGGAATCCATCTCCAGCAGCGTGGACAGGATCCGCACCGCTGTCGTCTTGCCGGCGCCGTTCGGGCCGAGCAGGCCCGTCACCGTGCCGGCCGTGACCTCCAGGTCGAAGCCGTTCAGCCCCGCACCCTCCGTGCCGCCCTGGTAGTTCTTCCGAACGCCGGCGGCCTCGATCACTCGCTCCGTCGTCACTTCCCACCTCTCGGGTCGTTGAGCCGTAGAGTGTACCGTACATTGTACGGCTCAGGTACGATGCGTTCAACGACGAGCGGTGGAGGAAGGTTCCGGTGGCGGGAAGGAAGGCGGCGGCACCCGATCCGGCGCGCAGTCTGGCGCTGCTCTGGGGGAGTCACACCAAACCCGGCCGCTCCGGCCTGACGGTGCGCGCGATCGTCGACGCGGCGATCGCACTCGCGGACGTGTCCGGGCTCGACGCGCTCTCGATGCGGACCGTCGCCGAGCGGCTGAAGGTCGGCACGATGTCGCTCTACACGCACGTCCCCGGCAAGGGCGAGCTCACCGACCTGATGTTCGACCAGGTGTACGGCGACCTGTATGCGGACCCCGACGAGCCTTCGAATCAGCCCGGCGGCTGGCGCGGCGCGCTCGAGTTCATCGCCCTCCGCAACTGGGACGTGCTGACCGCGCACCCGTGGATCCACGAGGTCCCGACGATGCGGACCGCGCTCGGCCCGAACATCACGCGCAAGTACGAGACCGAGCTACGCCCCCTGGACGGCCTCGGCCTGACCGACGTCGAGATGGACTCGGCCCTGACGCTCGTCCTCACCCACGTCCAGGGCACTGCCCGCGCCGGCGCCGAACAACTCCGCACCCAACGCGACTCCGGTCTCTCGGACGAGGAGTGGTGGCGTCAGATCTCCCCGACGCTCACCACGGTTATGTCCGGCACCCACTTCCCCACAGCCGGTCGCGTGGGCACCTCGGTTGGCGAACACTTCCAGTCCGCCATGGACCCCGCCCACGCCCTGACCTTCGGCCTGACCACAATCCTGGACGGCCTGACCCCGCTGATCACATCTCGTTCAGCTGTTCAGTAGGTCCTCGAACGGGGTCGGGTTCTCGAACGGGTCGGCCTGCGTGGGGGTTTCGTTGTGGAGGGCTGCCACCAGTTCGGTCGCGGCTTGGGCGATCCGGGGGCGGAGGCCGGCGGCGTTCGGGCCCCAGTCGGTGGAGGCGGCGTACACGGCTGTCGAAACCGGGAGCGCCTTGAGGTAGGCGAACAGCGGCCGGAGGGCGAACTCCAGGACCAGCGAGTGGCGTTCGGTGCCGCCGGTTGCGGCGAGCAGGACGGGCTTGCCGGCCAGGGCCTGGTCGTCGAGTACGTCGAAGAACATCTTGAACAGGCCGGAGTACGACGCGCTGAACGTCGGACTGACCACGATCAGCGCATCGGCGCCGGCCACCGTCTCGAGCACCTCGCGCAACGAGGACGACGGGAAGCCGGTCAGCAGGTTGTTGGTGAGGTCGTGGGCGTGATCGCGGACTTCGATCAGCTCGATCCGCGATCCGATGCCGCGTCCGGACAACTCGTCCCGCACGGCTTCCGCCAACTGGTCGGCGAGCAGCCGGGACGACGACGGCGTCGTCAGCCCAGCCGTCACTACCGCGATGACCTTGTCCTTCATCGGCTCGACTCCTCCACCGCCGCGACCGTCGGCGGCTCCTCGATCGTCTCCAGGTCGCGTGCCCGCTCGGCCGCGGCCTTCAGGGAAGCATGCGTCGGCGCGTCCGGAACATGCGCCGGCTTCAGCGCCGCGAACTCCTTCCGCAGTACCGGGACCACTTCTTCGCCGAGGATGTCCAACTGCTCCAGCACGGTCTTCAACGGCAGCCCGGCGTGGTCGATCAGGAACAACTGCCGCTGGTAGTCACCGAAGTGTTCCCGGAACGACAGCGTCCGCTCGATCACTTCCTGCGGGCTCCCGACCGTCAATGGCGTCTCCCGGCTGAAGTCCTCCAGCGAGGGCCCATGTCCGTACACCGGTGCGTTGTCGAAGTACGGCCGGAACTCGCGCACCGCGTCCTGCGAGTTCTTGCGCATGAAGATCTGCCCGCCGAGCCCGACGATCGCCTGGTCCGCGGCGCCGTGCCCGTAGTGCTCGAAGCGCTGCCGGTACAGCTCGATCATCCGCTTGGTGTGCGTGATCGGCCAGAAGATGTTGTTGTGGAAGAACCCGTCACCGTAGTACGCCGCCTGCTCGGCGATCTCGGGTGACCGGATCGAGCCGTGCCAGACGAACGGCGGTACGTCGTCGAGCGGCCGGGGCGTCGACGTGAACGCCTGCAACGGCGTACGGAACTTGCCTTCCCAGTCCACGACCTCCTCGCGCCACAACCGGCGGAGCAACGCGTAGTTCTCGACGGCGAGCTGGATCCCGTTGCGGATGTCCTGCCCGAACCACGGGTACACCGGGCCGGTGTTGCCGCGCCCCATCATCAGGTCCACCCGGCCGTCGGCCAGGTGCTGCAGCATCGCGTAGTCCTCGGCGATCTTCACCGGGTCGTTGGTCGTGATCAGGGTCGTCGAGGTGGACAGGATGATCTTCGACGTCTGCGCGGCGATGAACCCGAGCTGGGTCGTCGGCGACGACGGCACGAACGGCGGGTTGTGGTGCTCGCCCTGCGCGAACACGTCCAGCCCGACCTCTTCGGCCTTCAGCGCGATCCGGACCATCGCCTTGATCCGCTCGCCCTCGCTGACCGTGGTTCCCGTCGTCGGGTCCGTGGTCACGTCCCCAACGCTGAACACCCCGAACTGCATCCGTCCTCCTCGATATGTAGTTCACTATTAAACTACTGATACTTGGGATAACGCCAATCCTCGGCGAGTCATTCCGGAGGAGCGGACGTGTGCCACTCACCAAACACCAACGCCGACCCCGCGCCACGCTCGAGCGCGGCGGGATCGGCGTTGGTCCCCGCAGTTGGTGAGTGGCTGAGGTCCGCCCTCACATCGAGTGTTCCTGGCGGATCAGGCGGCGTCGAGTGTCGCGACCTGGTCGGCGGTCAGCTGCAGGTCCAGGGCGGCGTACGAGTCGCGGATGGTCTCGGGGCGGCTGGAGCCGGGGATCGGGATCACGTACGGCGACTTGGCGAGCATCCAGGCCAGCGTCAGGCGCTGCGGCGAGACGCCGAGCTCTTCGGCCAGGGTGTGGAACGCGGGGTGCTTCGCGCCGAGCTCGCCGGCGCGCGAGATGCCACCGAGCGGCGACCACGGGAGGAACGCGATGCCGAGAGAGTCGCACAGCTCGAGCTCGGGCTCGCTGGACCGGAACGCCGGCGAGAACTGGTTCTGCACCGAGACGAGCCGGCCGCCGAGAATCTCCTGAGCCTGCTTGATCTGCGCGGGGTTCGCGTTCGAGATGCCCGCCATCCGGATCTTGCCGGCGTCGAGCAGGTCGCGGATGGCGCCGACCGAGTCCTCGTACGGCGTCTTGGGGTCGGGCCGGTGGAACTGGTACAGCCCGATCGCCTCGACGCCGAGCCGCTTCAGCGACGCCTCGGCCGCCTCGGCAATGTGCTTCGGGGACCCGTCCAGCGTCCAGCTCCCGTCGCCGGGCCGGAGGTGGCCGCCCTTCGTCGCCACCAGGACGTCCGAGGTGTCGCCGCCGTACGACGCCAGCGCCTTCGCGATCAGGCTCTCGTTGTGGCCGTCGTCGGTCGCGGTCAGGTGGTACGCGTCGGCGGTGTCGATCAGCGTGATCCCGGCGTCCAGTGCGGCGTGGATGGTCGCGATCGAGCGGGCCTCGTCGGGCCGGCCCTCGATCGACATCGGCATCGCGCCGAGCCCGATCGCGGATACCTCGACGTCACCGATCCGGCGGGTCTTGTTCGTGTCAGCTGCCATACGTCCAACCTCCCGCGCGCCGATCCCGAATTCCAACAGGAATCTCCGCAGGGATTCAGTACTCCGAGTGGTCAATGTGGTCAAGGGCTTACAAATCGAAGAGTTGTTACGTAAGAATATGGCGGAACTCGCCCGAGGAACGGAGCCGCCAGTGCCGTCCCGTCGTACCTTTCTCCAGCTCACCGGCCTGAGCGCGGCCTCGGTCACGCTCGGCATCGCCGCGCCGGCCACGGCCGACGCCACCCCGGTCCGCCCGATCCCGGACGGCGCCTTCGCCCTCGGCGTCGCGTCCGGCGACCCGCGACCTGACGGCTTCGTGCTGTGGACCCGGCTCGCCCCCACTCCGCTGGCCGTCGACGGCCATGGCGGCATGCCGGCCGGCGAGGTGCCGGTGCAGTGGGAAGTCGCCGAGGACAGTCGCTTCCGGAACGTCGTACGGCGAGGGCTCGCGATCGCCTCGCCCGACCTGGCGCACGCCGTCCACCCGGAGGTTCGTGGTCTCCGGCCAGGACGCGAGTACTTCTACCGCTTCCGCGTCGGCACCCAGGTCAGTCCGGTCGGTCGCACCAAGACGCTGCCGACGTACGGCGAGCAGTTCACCTTCGCGACCGCGTCCTGTCAGGCGTGGTACCACGGCTACTTCGCCGCGCATCGCGACATCGCGCGGCGGGCCCCGGACGCGGTGTTCTTCCTCGGCGACTACATCTACGAGTACGGGATCGTCGCCGGTGACAACCTCTGGCGCGCGGGCGTCACGGTTGGACCGGAGCATGGTGTCGAGATCGAGACCCTGGAGCAATACCGCTTGCGCTACAGCCTCTTCAAGACCGACCCCCATCTCCAGGCGGCGCACGCGGTCGCGCCCTGGTTCCTGGTCTGGGACGACCATGAGGTGCAGAACAACTACGGTGCCGCCAACTCGCTGTACGGCGTACCGCCTGAGCTCTTCGTCCATCGGCGCGCCGTCGCCTATCGCGCGTACTACGAGAACGCACCGCTCGCCCTCGACAGCCTCCCGCAAGGTCCGGACGGCCGCATCTACCGCCGGTACGACATCGGCTCCCTGGCCAGGGTCCACCTCCTCGACACGCGCCAGTACCGCGACCCGCTACCCGTCGACGAGGCCGATCGTGTCTCCGAGCAGCGCACGATCATGGGCAAGGAGCAGGAAACCTGGCTGTACGACGGACTTCGCGGCTCGCGCGCGCCGTGGAACATCGTCGCGGGCGGCGTCGTACTCAGTGCCGTGACCGACGACCGCACCGAGCAATGGGACGGCTATCCGGCCAACCGCCGCCGCGTACTCGAGGCGATGGGCGGAGCCGGGACGTCGGTGATGCTCACCGGCGACATCCACCGCCACGTCGCGTCGGAGCTCAAACTCGACTTCGCCGACCTTGCCTCGCGGACCGTCGGTGTCGAACTGGTGTGCTCGTCGGTGGGCTCGAACGGCGACGGCACCGACACCGACGCGTACGAGAAGGACTGGCTGCAGCACCCGTACATGAAGCTCTACAACGCCCGTCGCGGCTACGTGCACAGCACGATGACCCGCTCCGAGCTGACCACCGAGTTCGTGAACTTCCCGTACATCCAGGCCGACGCGAACGCCCAGCCGAACGTCGTCGCCCGCTTCCGCACGCCCGTTGCCGACCCCCGCCTGGAGGCACTGTGATGCGTCGACCACCAGCAATCACCGGCCTGCACGGTGCCGGCGGCATCAGAATCGTGACGCTCGACTGGAAGCCGGTCTCGTGGGCGACCGTCGTCGACCACTACGCCGTGTACGCCGACGGCGCCCTGATCGGCAAGACCGTCTACCCGCACTTCGTGCATCGCGGCCTGGACTTCACCGGCGTCACGAGGTCCTACTCGGTCGTCACGGTCGATGCCGCAGGCAACCGATCCGCCCACTCGAGCTCGGCGGCGGTCGCGAATCTGACGTCGGTCACGATCTCCGGTACGCCGGTGGCGACGGTCGGCAGGTTCGACGGCAAGGGCTCCGAGCTCGCCCTCTCACCGAAGGGATACGCCGAGTATCCGACCCGCTTCCCGTCGGACGTCGACTACACGTTCGGTACGTCGACCCCGGCGGCGGACTGGTCCTACTTGCTGCCCGGTCCCGCGGACAAGTGGGCCGGCACGAAGAACCACCGCGCCACGTTCCGCTTCGACCTTCCCGCCGTACCCGAGCAGGATCTCGACCTCGCGCTCTGGTTGATCGACAGCCACGCCAGCCTCGCGGCCTCGGCGCTCCTGACGATCAACGGCACCGAGGCCGGCCGGCTCACCTTCGCCAACGGCGCCACCAAGGGCTCGACCATTGCTGACAGCACCTACCCGGGGTCGCCGCTCAAACCGTCGTACCTGGAACGACCGTTGCCGAAGGCCCTCTTCCGTCAAGGACAGAACACCCTTGAACTCTTCAAGGACCAAGGCTCCTGGATCGCGTACGACGCCCTGGGGGTGTTCGCCCGACGCTGAGGTCAGCCAGGCAGGTCGAGGCGCTGGGTGCCGACCACGGACAGCAGCTTGAGCGCCTCCTCCGACGGGGAACCGGGCGTCGCGGTGTAGATGATCACCTGCTGGTCGCAGTCCGGGATCGCGAGCGCGTCGCAGTTCACCGTCACCAGTCCGACCACCGGATGCTGGAACGACTTGCACAGCGTCGGCTCGGCCGCGATCTCCCTGGCCTCCCACAGTTCGGCGAACGCCGCACTCCCGGCCAGCAGGTCGGCGATCAGCTCCCGGATCTCCGGGTCGTCGGGGTACCGGGCCGCGGTCGACCGCAGTTGGTTGACCGAGCTCCGGGCGAAGCGTCGGCCGTCGACCACGGAGTACACGTGCTGTTGGTTGTCGAGGAACGCCCGTCGGATCAGGTTCCGGTCGCGGCGGGAGCGGACGGAGAAGTCCTCCATCAGTGCGGTGGCCAGGTGGTTCCAGGCGATCACCTCGTAGGAGGCCGACAGGACGATCGCGGCCGCGTTCGGCAGCCGGTCGAGGAGGTCGAGAATGCTCTGCCGCACCTCTCGCGGCGGTCCGGTCGGCCGCACCGGCGGCACCCCGGCCAGGTGGTGCAGATAGTTGCGCTCGGCCTCGGTCATCCGCAGGGCCCGGGACAGCCCGGCCAGCACCTCGCTCGACGGATGCGGCGCCCGGGCCTGCTCGAGCCGGGTGTAGTACTCGGTCGAGATGTACGCCAGTTGCGCGACCTCCTCGCGGCGGAGACCCGGCGTACGGCGTCGCCGCCCGGCGGGCAGGCCGACGTCCGACGGGTTCACCCGCTCCCGTCGGCTGCGCAGGAATGCCGCCAGTTCCGCCTTGTCCACGGCATCCAGTCTGCCTGGCTGCGTTAGGTTAACCAGGTACTACCGATGCCTGGTTACCGATCCCTGCAGCGCCAAGGCTCGAAGACATGGACAAACTGCTCGAGAACAAAGTGATCTTCATCGTCGGAGCCGGTCGCGGGATCGGCGCCGCGGCCGCCCGGTTGTTCGTCGCCGAAGGCGCTCAGGTGATGCTCGCCGCCCGCACCGAGTCGCAGCTGGAGTCCCTTGCGAAGGAGCTCGACGCGGCGTACACGGTCTGCGACCTGGGTGATCCTGATTCCGTGGGCGCGGCCGTCGACCGGACGGTCGCGGAGTACGGACGCCTGGATGCCGCCTTCAACAACGGCGCGATCGGTCAGCCGCCGGGCCCGATGGACGGACTCAGCCAGGAAGCGTTCGACCAGGTCTACGCCGTGAACCTCAGAGGAGTGTGGTCCGCGATCGTGGCCGAGGTCGGTGCGATCCGCGCCACCGTGGGGCAGGGCAGCATCGTCACCACCTCGAGTGTCGGCAGCTTCGCCGGCAACCCGGCGCTCCCGGCGTACGGCGCGATGAAGCGGGCCGCGAACAGTCTGACCGAGTCCGCGGCGATCACGTACGGACCCGAGAACATCCGGGTCAACGCGATCGCGCCCGGCACGACGATGACCGAGATGCTGCAGGACTGGGATCGTGCGACACCTGGTGTCATCGACGCGCTGAACGCCCGGACCCCGCTCGGTCGAGGGGCCGACCCCAGTGAGGTCGCCGAGGCCGCCGCCTGGCTGCTCAGCGACCGGGCGTCGTACGTGACCGGTGCTGTGCTGCGGGTGGACGGCGGCCTCGGCGTTTGATCAGGTGTTTCAGGCGGAGTGGACGTGCGGGCGGCGGTCCTCGACGACGTACGTCGCCCGCGTGCTGATCGGTGCACCCGGCGTCTCGACGTGCGGCACGACGCGGAAGTCGTTACGCCACTGGTGCTGGTCGACCGTGACGCGCGAGTAGCCGCGCTGCGAGTTGAAGAACTTCAGGTGCGGGTTCGCGGCCAGGAACTGCTGACCCTGGTCCGTCGTGTCGGCGCCGTTGCCGCCGCTGGTGATCGACGTACCGACGAACTCGGTGCCGACCGACGCCGAGTCCGGGTTCGCGAAGTCACGCTTCAGTTCGAGTGCGTAGTTCTGGTGCCGGTCGCCGGTGATCACCACCAGGTTGCGGACGCCGCTGTCCTGTGCGGCCGCCAGCACCTTGTTGCGCTCGGCAACATAACCGTCCCACGGGTCCAGCCAGACGTGCGTCTCCGGACCCGGCGTCCAGTCGGTCTGGCCCATCGGGGTCTGGTTGCCGATCACCTGCCAGCGCGCCTTCGATCGGCGGAAACCGTCCAGCAGCCAGGCGCGCTGCTTGCCGCCGAGCATCGTATTGTCCGGATTGAACCGGTCGTCGCAGGTCGACGAGTCGCCGTCGCCGCACGGCTGGTCGCTGCGGTACTGGCGGGTGTCGAGGATCGTGAAGTCCGCGAGCCGGCCGTACGGGAGCCGGCGGTGGTAGCGGATGTCGGGCCCGGACGGCATCTGCTCGTGCCGCACCGGCAGGTTCTCGTACATCGCCTGGAACGCCTGTGCGCGACGGGCGCGGAACACGGCCGGGTCCTGGTCCGGCTCGGTGTCGATCTGGGAGATGTCGCCGGCCCAGTTGTTCTCCACTTCGTGGTCGTCGAATGTGTGGATCCACGGGTGTGCGGCGTGCGCGGCCTGCAGCGGAGCCTCGGTCTTGTACAGCGAGTACTGCAGCCGGTACCGCGCGAGGTCGAACGTCTCGGTGTGGAACCGCGGGTCGGTGGTCACTCCGCGCTTGTTCGTCTTCACGCCGGACTCGTACAGGTAGTCGCCGAGGTGCACGACGAGATCGAGGTCCTCTTGAGCCATGTGGTCGTACGCCGTGAAGTACCCGTCCTGCCAGGCGTTGCACGATGCGAACGCGAACCGCAGTTCGCGCGGGTTCGCCAGCGGGTGCGGGGCGGTCCGGGTCCGGCCGGTCGGCGAGACCTCGTGACCGGTGCGGAAGCGGTAGTAGTACACGTGGTCAGGCAGCAGGCCGCGGATCTCGGGGTGGACGCTGTGCCCGAGTTCGGGGGTTGCGACGACGCTCGAGCGCCGTACGACGTGGCGGAAGTTCTCGTCGTACGCGACCTCGTACTCGACCCGGACCGGGCGCGCGGGCATGCCGCCCTTCCCGTCGACGGCGTACGGAGCGGTGGCGAGACGCGTCCACAGCACGACCCCGTCGTACTGCGGATCGCCCGAGGCGACCCCGAGTGTGAACGGGTTGCCGGTGCCGGACGGGGACGCGTACGTGGTCGAGGCGTCCCAGGCCCCGGTGCCGAGCAGTACGGCGCCTGCGCCCGCACCCCCGTACCCGAGGAAGCGACGGCGGGACACGGACATGGTTCCTCCAGATGACGGGCGGTCGGAAAGCGTTGTCAGTGTTCAGTCGCTGGGTGGCGGTGGCCTGACGCGGAGGTTAACGGCCCAGTTCGGTAAATTAACGAGAGTGGACGGTAGGAGCCGGGGCTTCGCTAGGCTGGCCGGAATTGCCGACTACACGGGGAGCTGACAGATGCCGTACGAACCGTGCCGCTACGCGCGCCGGTGGCCGGACCTTTTCGACCAACTCGACGACGAGCAGAAGCAGCGGGTCAGTGACGCGCTGGCGAACAACCGTCTGGAGGGCTGGGAGCCCGGCCGGGACGACGTCGCCGATCTGATCGATCGCGAACTGGGCCGGATCGACACCGCCGAGTACATCCGCCGGACCCTGTCGAAGGTGACCGGCGGCGGGCCGGCGTGACCGAGGAGGTCTCGCCGGAGGAAGCTGCGGAGGCCGCCGAACGGAAGCAGCGCTGGGACGCCTACCTCTGGGAACCGGGCAGCTGTCTGAAGAACAAGCTCGACATCAAGAACCCGATCGAGCTGCACTTCGCCGAGTACAGTCTGCGGGCCGTCCGGCAGGGCGAGATGGACCGTGGTGAGGTCGACATTCCGCGCACGTACGACAAGGCGCACCTGCAGGCGATCCACAAACACATGTTCCAGGACGTGTACGACTGGGCCGGGAAGTTCCGGGACGTGAACATGTCCAAGCAGGGCAACCCGTTCGTGCCGCCCGAGCGCCTGGACAAGTGGACCGAGAAGGTCAGCAACAAGGTCAACGAGAAGGACTGGTCGACGATGTCGCGCGAGGAGTTCGTGCAGAGCATCGCCGAGGTGTACAGCTACCAGAACCTCACGCACCCGTTCCGGGAAGGAAACGGTGCGACCGCCAAGCAGTTCATCAGCCACGTGTCCGAGATGTCGCCGTACCGCCTCGACTTCGACAAGGTCGAGCGGGACGAGTGGAACGCGGCGTCGAGTGCGGCGTACCCGGCGGATCTGGAGAAGAGCACCGACCCGGACCCGCGCAAGATGTACGCCGTCTTCGACAAACTGACCGTCGAACGCGGCGCGGTCCTACGGGCCGACCCGGAACTCGCGGCCGCCCTCCAACTCCAGAACTCGACGTACGCCGGAGTCGAGGAGTCGGAGCACATCGACATCGACGACAAACGCCCAGGCACCCACGCCGTCGAGCTGGAAGCCGAGGCGGAGAACGAGCACCAGAACTGACCGGTGCAGGATAGGCCGTATGCAGACCGACGAACGGATTCGCCGTGCCCGGCCAGAGGACATCCCGGCGATCGTGGAACTGGTGTACGCGCTCGCGGAGTACGAGCGTGCTCCCGAGGAGTGCCACCTCACCGCCGACCAGCTGCAGACCGCCCTCTTCGGCGACACCCCCGCCGCGTTCTGCCACGTAGCCGAACACGAGGGCCAGGTCGCCGGCTGCGCGATCTGGTTCCTCAACTTCTCCACCTGGCGCGGCGTCCACGGCATCTACCTCGAAGACCTCTTCGTCCGCCCCGAAACCCGCGGCACCGGCCTCGGCAAAGCCCTCCTCACCGCCCTCGCCCAGGAATGCGTCCGCAACAACTACGAACGCCTCGAATGGTCCGTCCTCAACTGGAACACCCCCGCCCTCGACTTCTACCAATCCCTAGGCGCCAAACCCCAGGACGAATGGACCACCTACCGCCTGACCGACGGCGCCCTCAAGAACCTGGGTTCGTAAGGAACCTCTCCCGCAGCTCGCTCAGGAACTGGGCCTTGTCCGTGAATGCCCCGAGCCCGAGCCAGGTCGCCCCGATCGCGGCCCAGAGCGGATCCCCGTCGTACGCCGCGGTGACCACCATCGAGGCGTTCTCGAAGGGATCGAGTTGGTCGTCCCACCGATCCGGCCTGCTCACGAGGCGCAGGGTCGCCCGCAACTCCGTGCCCGGCGGGACCGGGGGTTGCGGACCGTTGAGCGCATCGAACAGTTCGTCCCCACGGTCCATCCGCTCGAGGATCCCGGCGATCCTCTCGAGCCGATCGAACCCAGCCTCCACACAAGCCCTCCGCGCGACCCAGCGGGCGATCGCGCGGAGGGTCTCAGGACCGGTCCGCTCGAAGGCATCCACCAACGGCCGGTCGACCGCCGACAGTTCCCGAGCGAACCGGATGCTCTCTATCCGATCACTCGGCAAGGCACCGCCCCACGCCGCCGCGTGCTCTGCGAGTCTTTGCTCCTCGGCCTGCCGGGCCTTCTCCGCCTTCAGCTCGGCCAACTGGGCCGGCGTCGGCTGCTGACGGGCGAACTTGTGCCAGTACGCCGCCTGCTTGCTGGTCTCCTTCACCACCCGATCCGGCGCAGGCCGCGCCGGCCAGAACTGCAGTAGGTACCGGTCGACCAGCGGCTCGTCGTCCATCGGCGGCCCGGCCTGGTGACCCGCGTCCATGTTCCAAGCGGAGTACCGAACGCGGTAGTCCACCTGCGGCTCCAGCTCCAGCGGCCACGGTCCACCGCTTCCTCCCCAGGCAACCAACGCCGCGTCACCGATCGGCCGGTACGCCGCCTCGACGACGTCCTCCGCGCTGTACTCGACCGAGGGCATCGTGTCGTGTACTTCGACCGTAAAGCCGACCTTCCCGGTGTGCAGCCCGGTGATCAGGAACAACTTCCCCGCCACCGCCGCCCCACACAACCCATTCCGCTGCCCAGCGAAGCATTCGCCAAGGTCGGCGTAGTTGTCCGCACTCTCCACATAGATCTGCGCGTACGCGACCCATGCCGGTCCCGTCATAACCGTCCGCATGATGCTCCCCCAGGTCCTACGACTGGGTCCTTTCAATCACATCCCACCGGACAGCGCTAGGGGCGGCGGTTCTTGGCGGTGTACATGGCTTGGTCGGCCTCGTGGAGGAGGGCGTCCAGGTCGGTGGTGATGGGGGTGATGGGGACGGTGCCGACGCTGGTGGTTACTTGGACGGCGATGTTGGGGAGGGGGCGGCTGACGGCGGTTTCGAGGCGGGTGATGAGGGTGGTGAGGTCGTCGCCGGTGATGTCTTCGGCCAGTACGGCGAACTCGTCGCCACCGAGCCGCGCAACGGTGTCGCCGTGGCGGACCGCCGTACTGAGGCGGGTTGCGATCTCGCGGAGGGCGCGGTCGCCGGCCTCGTGGCCGTAGCCGTCGTTGACCAGCTTGAAGTGGTTGAGGTCGCAGAACAGCAGGGCTCCCGGGCGGCCGGTGGCGCGGGTCTGCTCGAGGACCTTCGTGAAGCGGTGCTGCAGGAGCCGGCGGTTCGGCAGGCCGGTGAGTGGGTCGTGTGCGGCGTGGTGGCGGAGTTCGCGCTCGGCGTCCTTGCGGGCGGTCACGTCGTCGATCTGCACCAGCAGGATCCGCGGCAGCCCGGCGCCTTGCGTGACGAGCGCCGCCGTACCGGCGAGCCAGATCGCGTTGCCGGTCGGCTGCGTGAACACCCGCTCGAACCGGTACGTACCGTTGCTGGCGGCAACCTCTTCCAGCTCGACCCGGGTCTGGTCCGGCTCCTCGTCCCGCAGGAAGCTCACCAGCCGCGTCCCGAGCAGCTGGTCCGGGGCGTAGCCGGTGATCCGGCAGAACGCGTCGTTCACCCGCAGGATCCGGCCCAGCTCCGGCCCGTCGAACGCGACCGTCGCCATCCCGTTCCCGGCGCCCTCGAAGACCAGCCGGAACGTCGCCTCGCTCGCCTCCAGCCGGGTCTTCTCGGCCAGCAGCCGATCGGTCAGCCGCGCCTTGTCGATCGCCAGCCCGGCCTGGGTCGCGAAGATCTCCAGCAGCTCCCGATGGATCGGACCCGGCCGGCGCTGGTCCTCGGGCAGGTCGACCGACAGCATCCCGACCAGGTCGCCGTCGGACGAGTACAGCGGCGCGAACAAGGCGTCCAGCGGGTGCCACGCGTCCGGTGCGTCGGACACCGGTACGTCGGGCACCCAGCCGGTCACCTCACCCTCCGGGAGCCGCTCGTGCGGCACGAACCGGAGCTTGCCCCACGCGTCCGCGATCGCGAACTCGGCGTCGAACAGGTCCGCCGCGCTCACCTTTCCGAGGAGCGCCGCCCGGGCCTCCGGCGACCCGGCGACGGCGATCACCTCGAACTTCCCGTCCGGGTGCCGCAGGTTCAGTACGGCGATGCCGAAACCGAGCCCGTTCACCACACCGTCGACGACCGCCTGCAGCGTCTCGGCAAGGCTGCGCCCAGCGCCCATCCGCGCACTCACCTCGTACAGGCGACGGACGGCAGACAGCCGGACAGCGGGCTCGTTCTGCACCCGTTGAGAATAGGCCGATTTCACCAGGCGTGAGCAGACGTATCCACAGCTGACCCGGTTAAGCGTTTGTTGTCACAGGATTCAGTACCGGAGTTCGGTCAGTCCGCGGTAGCTGCGCTCGGCCGACTTCCAGGCGTCCGTGGGCTTGTCGTGCTCGACCAGGTACTGCTCCACGCCACCCGACTCGGAGTGCGCGAACATGGCGCCGAAGTCGAGCTTCCCGGCCCCGACGTCCTCCCAGGACCCGTCCTCGGCCATGTCCTTGACGTGCAGCGCCGGGAACCGGCCGGGGTGCTCCTGGAACAGCTTCGCCGGGTCGTGCCCGCCGTCGACCGCCCAGTACAGGTCCAGCTCGAACCCGAGCAGCTCCGGGTCCACGCCCAGCAGGATGTCGTACAGCACCTGCCCGTCGACCTCGTCGAAGTCCCGGCCGTGATTGTGGAACAGCAGCTTCAGCCCGGCGTCCCGCGCCGCCTTCCCGGCCTCGGTGAACGCGGCCGCGGCGGTCTTGAAGCCCTCGACCGAGTGCAGTTCGGAAGGAATCGACGGTACGACGGCCCACTGCGCCCCGAGCGTCTGTACGTCGGCCAGCGCGCCGGCCCAGTCGTCGCTCAGCCGCTTGTACCCGACGTGCTCCAGCACGATCGACAGCCCGGCGTCGTCCGCGAACCCACGGATGTCCGCGGCGCTGTGGTCGAACCGCCCACTCACCCCCACTGTGCGGTACCCGATCCCGGCGAGCCGCTTCAGCGTCCCCGAGTAGTCGTCGGCCAGCACATCGCGCATCGTGTAGAGGTGCATGCCGATTCCGTCGGCAGGAATGGTCCGGTCAGTCATACAGGTAGCTCCTTGTCAGAGAACGTGTTCCTGATACCTCGCCAGCGCCAGGTCGAAGACCTCCTGTCCCGGCGCGTCCCACAGTTGCTGATTGAAGATCTCGACCTCGATCGGTCCGTCGTACCCGGCCGCGTCGCAGGCCTCGCGCAGCCGGCGCAGCTCGATCGAACCGTCGCCCATCAGGCCGCGCCCGAGCAGCGTGTCCGCAGGTAGCGGGACCACCCAGTCGCTGACCTGGTACGACACGATCCGCTCGCCGGCCCGCTCGATCTGCCGGTACACGTCCGCGTCCCACCACAGGTGGTACGCGTCGACGATCACGCCGACCTGCGAGGCTGGGAACTGCTCCGCGAGGTCGAGCGCGCCGCCCAGCGACGACACCACGCACCGGTCCGAGCAGAACATCGGGTGCAGCGCCTCGACCGCCAGCGTGACACCGCGTTCTTCGGCGTACGGCGCCAGCTCGGCGAGCCCGTCGCGCACCATGCCGCGGGCACCGTCGAGGTCACGTGATCCGGCCGGCAGCCCACCGCTGACCAGCACGAGGACCGACGTACCGACCGTCGCGGCCTCGTCGATCGCGCGCCGGTTGTCCTCGATCTTCGCCTTCCGCTCGGCCGGGTCGGTCGCGGTGAAGAATCCGCTGCGGCACAACGAGGAGACCTTGAGACCTGCGTCTGCGACAAGACGAGCAGCCTTGTCGACGCCGTACTCCTGGATCGGCTCGCGCCACAGCCCGATCCATTCCAGACCGGCCTTCGCGCTCGCTCCGACGACGTCCTCGAGCGGCCAGTACTTCGTGGTCGCCTGGTTGAGGCTGTACCTGTTCACGCGTCGATCCCGCTCACGCGCAACAGTTGCCGGAACCGGTCGACGGCCAGCTCGGGGTTCGTCAGTACGCCGGCCTGGTCCGCGAGCCGGAACGTGTCCGCCAGATGCGGCAGCGACCGTCCGGTCTGCAGACCACCGACCATCGTGAACCCGGGCTGGAACCCGTTCAGCCAGGCCAGGAAGGCGATGCCGGTCTTGTAGTAGTACGTCGGTGCGGAGAAGATCTGCCGGGCCAACGGGACCGTCGGCGCGAACACCTTTTCGTAGGTCTCCAGGTCACCGTCGTCCAGCGCCTTGAGAGCAGCCGCTGCCGCCGGTGCGATCGCGGCGAAGATTCCGAGCAGTGCGTCGCTGTGCCGTTCGCCGTCGCCGCGGATCAGTTCGGGGTAGTTGAAATCGTCCCCGGTGTAGAGCCGGACGCCCTCGGGGAGGCGGTTGCGCAGAGCAACTTCCTTCGAGGCGTCGAGGAGCGAGATCTTGATGCCGTCGACCTTTGACACGTTGTCGTTGATCAGCTCGACGACGGTGTCCGCGGCCGCGTCCACCGAGGCGCTTCCCCAGTAGCCGTCGAGTGCGGGGTCGAACATCGATCCCAGCCAGTGCAGGACGACCGGGCGGGTCGACTGCGTGAGCAGGCGGTCGTACACCTTGCGGTAGTCGTCGGGGGACTCCGCTGCCGCACACAACGCGCGGCTGGCCATCATGATCGGCTGCGCGCCGGCGTCCTCGGCGACGGCGAGCTGCTCCTCGTAGGCGGCGATGACCGCGTCGAGGGGATGGGTGCCGTCGGTGGCGAGTTGGTCCGTGCCCACGCCGACCGCGATCCGGCCGTCGGGTGCTTCGGCCGCCGAGCGGCGGATCAACTCCTGGGTGGCCTTCCAATCGAGGCCCATCCCGCGTTGCGCGGT
Source organism: Kribbella soli (assembly GCF_004331345.1). GTDB lineage: Bacteria > Actinomycetota > Actinomycetes > Propionibacteriales > Kribbellaceae > Kribbella > Kribbella soli. The sequence continues at coordinate 2,559,075 of NZ_SJJZ01000001.1, forward strand.
GTCCATCGCCTCCGCGACCGACAATCCGAGCGACCACAGGTGCCGCCGGAACTCCAGCGTGTGCTCCCAGTCGATCACCGCGGGCGCGCCCGGCGAGTTGTCGCCCAAGGGGTCGGCGACAACATGCGCGGCCGCGAACGCCAGCCGCGAGCGCGCCGGCGAATAGGTGCCCTGAGCAACCGGCTGACCGACGAGGGGATACCTCTCCAGTCCGCCGCCCTCGGCCGGATCGGACGGGAGGCGGAGCTCCAGCGTCATCAGTGGATCCCGAGGTCGAGGGTGGGCACTTCGAGCTTGCGGCCCTCGTGCCAGGACTTGAGGCCGAGCTCGGCCAGCTGGACGCCCTTGGCGGCCTCGACGAAGTCCCAGGTGAACGGGGCGTCGTCGACCACGTGCCGCAGGAACATCTCCCACTGCACCTTGAACCCGTTGTCCATCGGCTCGTTGTCCGGCACCGTCGCCCACTGGTCGCGGAACTTCTCGGTGACCGGGAGGTCCGGGTTCCACACCGGCTTCGGCGTCGCGGACCGGTGCTGGGCGCGGCAGTTCCGCAGGCCGGCGACCGCCGACCCCTCGGTCCCGTCGACGTGGAACTCGACCAGCTCGTCGCGGAACACCCGCGTGGCCCAGGACGAGTTCAGCTGCGCGACGATCCCGCCCTCGAGCTCGAACACGCCGTACGCCGCGTCGTCCGCGGTGGCGGCGTACTCGTCGCCGTTCTCGTCGACCCGGGTCGGGATGTGTGTCGCGCCCTGGCAGTACACGGACTTGACCTCGCCGAACATCTGGTCGAGCACGTACCGCCAGTGGCAGAACATGTCCAGGATGATGCCGCCGCCCTCTTCGGACTTGTAGTTCCAGGACGGCCGCTGCGCCTCCTGCCAGTCGCCCTCGAAGACCCAGTAGCCGAACTCGCCGCGGACCGAGAGGATCCGGCCGAAGAACCCGCCGTCGACCAGCCGCTTCAGCTTCCGCAGGCCGGGCAGCGACAGCTTGTCCATCACCACGCCGTTCTTCAGGCCGGAGTCGAGGACCAGCTTGGCCAGGTCGACGGCCGCGTCCAGGCTCTCGGCGATCGGCTTCTCGCAGTAGATCGCCTTGCCGGCCTCGACCGCGGCCCGGACGCCCTTCTCGCGGAGCTGGGTGAGCTGCGAGTCGAAGTAGATCTCCACGTCCGGCGCGGCCAGCGCCTCGGCCAGGTCGGTGGTGTACCGCTCCAGGCCGTACTGCTCGGCGATCCGGCGCAGCTTCAGCTCGTTGCGGCCGACCAGGATCGGTTCGGGGATGATCATCGTGCCGTCGGCAGCGGGGATTCCGCCCTGCTCCCGGATCGCCACGATGGAACGCTCGAGGTGCTGGCGCAGGCCCATCCGGCCGGTGACGCCGTTCATCACGATGCCGATGCGTCGCTCGTTCACAGTCTTGCCTCTCGCGCTCGAGTGTCATAAACGTCGAGGCGGCCGCACATACCGTGCCGGCCGAACTCGGTGGGGGTGGGGAGTCGGTGGAGTTCGGCGGACTGCAGATGCGGCGCGGTGCCGGCCGCCAGCGCGTCGAGCGCGGCGCCGGTCTCGTCCGCGAGCCGGCGGGCGCCCTCTTCCCAGCGCTTGCGCCAGTCCGCGAGCTGCGGCTGCACGATCCGGATCGCGGCCGCGAAGAAGTCGTCCAGCGCCGCGGGTCCTTCCGCTTCGTACCGTTCCCGCAGTACGGCGTACCCCTGCAGCGCGAGGTCGCGCCGGGCCATCGCGGACGGCGTACGGTCCTCGCCCTCGCCGGTCAGGGTGGTTGCCCGCAGGTACGCCGCGCGGTCGGTGAGGTGCTCGGGCGGCAACGTCAGGACGGCGTCGCCGGCCTCGGGGAGTCCGGAGTTGGACATCAGGGTGAGGATCTGCAGACCGCCGTCGTTGACGAGCCGGTGGATCGTGCCCGGGTCGAACCAGATGACGGTGCCGGCTTGCAACGGGGTCTCGGCGTAACCCTTCGTGTTCAGGGTCTGTACGGCGCCGGTGCCGGCGACCACGTAGTACCCCTCGGAGCAGGCCAGGTGCACATGCGGCGCACCGCCGACCAGGCCGTCGGGAGCCTCGATGTCGTACACCGTCAGCTTCGAGATGCCGATACCGCCCGGCAGCGCCACGGCCGGTCCGGGCTCGAACTCACACATGCGCGCCTCCCTCCGAGCCTGGGAAAGGGCTTTCCGCAGCCTGTGACCGTAACCATAGGTGGGCGAAAACCTCCCGTCAACCTGTAACGGAAAGCGATCTCCAACACCTCGGTGGAACGGCTGTGAGGTTGGCTACGTCGTAGCCCGTCAACAAGACATACGCCCTCCGGCCACGGTGCCGGACTCTTGCGGAGGTGGTCATGGCCCAAAGGATCAGTAGACGGCAGGCTCTGTTGCTCGGGGGTGGCGCGCTGGCCGGCGCGGCTACGCTCGGTTCGGTAGCCGCGGCCCAGTCGGCATCAGCGGCTCGGCCGGCGGAGGAGGCGTCGAGAGCTGCGGCCGGGACCGGGTGGTTTCGGCTGCCGGTGATCACGGCCAATATCGGACGCAAGCACCTCGACGCTCGGGAGGCGGCGATCCGGGCGGTCCGTGGTGGCGACCCGGGCAACCGGCCGTTCGTCGGCTGGCAGGAGATCGGTGAGGGCGACTCGGGTGAGGTGCCGATGATCACGCGGCACTTCGGGGGCAAGTACCGGAACGCGTTCCTGCGCGACCCCAAGTCGTTCCGGGTCCCGATCTCGGTCCCGGAGCCGTGGAAGATCGTGAACTCGAAGCAGACGTTCGTCCACGGCGGTATCGCCAACGTGACTCCGCCGCGCTTCATCAACGAGGTGGTCGTCGAGCACACCGCGCACCCGGGCCTGAAGTTCGCGCTGATCAACTCGCACTACATCGCCGGCGCCTACAACGGCAACAACAACCCGAACCTCCGCGACGAGTGGCAGCTGCACAAGAAGCTGCACCGCGAGCGCGTGATCGCCCACCACGCCAACGGTCACCTGGTGATCTGGACCGCGGACACCAACAACCCCGGCTACGACCAGGCGACCGGCCAGGGCGCCGAGCAGAAGGTGTTTGCCAAGGGCATCGACAGGATCAACTGGTTGCCCGGCGACGGTACGGTCCGCCTCGACCTGGTCGGGACCAAGGCGATCCCGATGAGCGTCGACGGCCACGACGCCCGGCTGGCCGTGTTCCGGATCAAGCTGGCCTGACGCGCACCGAGGCGACTGCCTGGGCCCACTCGGCTCGACGCCGGCCACGATCGCCGGCGTCGGGACCGGGCTCGAACGTCCGGAAGGACCGTTTGCCGGCCCAGTCGGTCGTCTCACCGAGTGTCGTCCAGGCCAGCTCGGCCACCCCCAGGGCGGAGATCTCCGGTACGTCGGCAGCCTCGACCGGATGACCGAGCAGATCCGCCTGCGTCTGCATGAGAAGACCGGACACCGTCGCGCCGCCGTCCGCGCGGAGACTGCTGAGCGTGCCGGGGATGGTGTCCGTGATGTCGCAGATCTGGTGAGCGACCGCATCGACAGCCGCCCGCGCAATGTGCGCCCGTGTGGTCGAACTGCTCATCCCGGTCAGCGCCGCCCGCGCTTCGCGGTCCCAGTGTGGCGCCCCGAGGCCAGCGAAGGCCGGCACCAGTACGACGCCCTCCGCTGAGGAGAAGGTCGCCGCGAGCGCCGTCAACGCGCCGACATCCGGCAGACCGAGGAGATCCGCCGTCCAGGCGAGCGCGGCCCCGGACGACACGATGTTTCCTTCGAGCGCGTACACGGGTCGATCGGTCAACCAGGCGAGCGTGCACCCGCTCGCCACGAAGCCCGCGACCGGCGTCATCACCGACGAGCCGGTCCCGTACGTCGCCTTCGCCATCCCCGCCTGCGTGCAGCCCTGCCCGTACATCGCCGCATGTGAGTCCGCCAGCACAGCCACGATCGGGATCCCGTCGGCCAGCCCCGGTACGCCGTTCGTGACTCCGAAGCCGGCGTTCGACGGCCGTACGTCGGGAAGCGCCGCCCGGGGTACGTTGAACGCCTCGAGCAGTTCCGCCGACCAGTCGAGCTCGACCGTGTCGTAGAGCAATGTCCGGGAGGCGTTCCCGGCCTCGGTCAGGTGCTCCTGGCAACCGGTCAGTCGATGGATCAACCAGGCGTCGACGGTGCCGACGTACGCGTCGGATCGATCGAGGAGCCAGCGCATTTTGGGTGCGGAGAACATCGCGTCCACGCGCAGTCCGGTCCGTCGGCGGACCAGATCGTCGACTGCCGAGGGGAGCTTGGCGCACCACTCGGCGGTCCGAACGTCCTGCCAGCCGAGGACGGGTCCGACCGGCTCACCCGCCCGGTTCCAGCCGACGACGGACTCCCGTTGGGTCGAGAGCGCCAGTCCGACGACCTCGACCGCAGCAGAGGCCAAGCAGGTGGATATTGCGGTTAGGACGCTCTGCCACAGGTCGTCGGCGTCTTGCTCGACCCAGCCCGGGCGTGGCGTGGAGAGTCCGACCGGGGCGGAGCCGGTTGCGAGGACCTGGCCGTCGGCGGTGACCAGGGCGGCTTTGGAGTTGGTCGTTCCCTGGTCGACCGCGAGTACCGCCTGGACCATCGCCCCTCCAAGTTTCAACCGAGCTCTTGACGTGACTCTAGCCGCGTGGTGACACTCATGGCGACAGGCTATGCACTACTGAATATCTATTCGTACCAAGAGTCGGAGGAGAGCGCGTGAGGCCGAGTAGACGCCGGGTGATCATCAACACCGATGCCAAGAACGAGGCGGACGACCAGTTCGCGATCGTGCACGGGCTGCTGTCGCCGACCTTCGACGTCCGCGGCCTGATCCCCGCGCACTTCGGCACCCGCCGGTCGGACCGCAGCATGGAGGAGTCCCGCGAGGAGATCGACCTGCTGCTGGACCTGATGGACCTGACCGGCCAGGTCACCGTCGCGAACGGCGCCGCCACCGGCATCCCTGACGAGCAGACCCCGCTCGACTCGCCCGGCGCCCGGCTGATCATCGAGGAGTCCAAGCTGGCCTCCGAAGGCGATCCGCTGTTCGTGTCGTTCCTCGGCCCGATCACCGACATGGCGTCGGCGATCCTGCTCGACCCGGAGCTCGTGCACCGAAACGTGATCGTGGTCTGGATCGGCGGGCGTGGCTACAACGGCTACGCGGCCGACCACCGGATGGAGTTCAACCTGTCCAACGACATCCACGCCGCCAACGTGGTGTTCGGGTCCGGAATCACGGTCTGGCAGGTCCCGAGCGACGTCTACACGAAGGTCTCGGTCAGCTACGCGGAGCTCGAGGAGAAGATCGGCGACGCGGGCCCGCTCGGCAAGTACCTCATCGAGCAGCTGATCGAGTGGAACGCGACGTACCACGGCGAGCCGATCGAGTCCCGCTCCCTCGGCGACTCGCCTGCCATCTCCCTGATGCTCTACCCGCACAGTGGCAACTTCCGGACCCGTCCGGCGCCGCGCTTCGGTGTCGACGGCTGGTACCTGCCCGGCACCGACAACCCCATCCAGGTCTGCGAGCAGGTCGACGTCCGCTTCCTGCTGGAGGACATGTTCGCCAAGATCCGCCGCTTCGCCCGCCAAAGGAGCACGCAATGAGCAACGTCACCCGCCGGGGTTTCCTTGGTCTCACGTCCGCCGCCGCACTCGGCGCCGGTCTGTCCGCCTGCACCGGCGGCGGTACGTCGACCGGCGCGGGAGCCACCCAGGCAGCGTCGAACAACCTGCGATTGTTCACCTACGAGGACGACTCGACGATCGGTCTGCTCAAGGCGCAGGTGAAGAAGTTCGACGAGCAGAACGGAACGACGACCACGGTCGACAGCCTGCCCGGTTCGGGCGCCGCCGTGTATCCGGACAAGCTGCGCACCGAGCTGCTCGGCGGTAAGGGTCCGGACGTCTGGCGGATCTGGGGCGGTCAGATCGGGGCGCCGTTCGCGAAGGCCAAGCAGTCACTCGACCTGTCGCCGTACTACTCCAAGTACGGCTGGGACTCGAAGATCAACACCACGGCGATCGGCGGGATGACGTTCGAGGGCGTGAAGTCCGGAGTGCCGTTCATCTCGCTCGGGATCGGTGCCTGGTACAACAAGTCGCTGTTCGCGAAGGCTGGGGTCAGTGCGGCACCCACGACGTACGCAGAGCTCGAGGCTGTGAACGACAAACTGGTGGCTGTCGGCGTCACGCCGTGCGGGCTCGGTGGGAAGTACGGCTGGGACATCATGCGACTGTTCGAGTACCTGCTCGAGCACACCGCCGGCCCGGAGCTGCACGACAAGCTGCTGACCGGCGCCGAGAGCTGGGACCGGCCCGAGGTGGTCGAGGCGTTCACGCTGTTCAAGAAGTGGCAGGACAAGAAGTGGTTGCCGCAGGGCGCTCTCGCTCTCGACCCGTCCGACGTCGAACCGTGGTACGTCCAGGGCAAGACGGCGTACACGATCACCGGGCCGTGGACCGAGGCCGGCGCGATCCTCGCGGCCAAGAAGAGCTCGTCGGCGTTCGGCAACTTCGAACTGCCCACGGACAAGACGCCGGCGCGGCACTCCGGCTTCGTCGAGGGCTACATGATCAACGCTCGTACTGGCAACGCCGACAAGGCCGCCGCGCTGATCGACTTCATCGTCCAGCCCGCGACACAGAAGGCGATGAACGTCACCGCCTCCACGGTCAAGGGCGCGGAGCCCGACCCGAAGACGCTGCCGCTCGCGGCCGAGTGGGCGCAGAAGTACGGCGGCAACCCGTTCTACACGATCCAGGACCAGGCGTTCCCGAAGAAGCAGGCCGACCAGTACTTCAGCGTGCAGAGCGATCTGCTGCAGGGATCGGTCAAGCCTGACGCGGCGGCGAAGAAGATGCAGGAGATCGTCTCCGCCTGGGCGAAGAGCTGAGCATGGCAACGACAGTCGCGCTCACCAAACCAAAACGCGGCGGCCGCTGGTCACCGTGGTTGTTCGCCCTGCCCGCGCTCATCGTGTACGTCGGGTTCCTGGTGTATCCGGCGGTGTCGTCGCTGTGGTTCAGCCTGACCAACTGGGACGGCCTGAGCGCGACGTACAAGTTCGTCGGCCTGGACAACTACCTCAAGATGCCCAGTGACCCGGTCGTCGTGACCGCGGTGAAGAACAACCTGATCTGGACCGTGGTCACGATCGCCGTGCCGACCGTTATCGGTCTGCTGCTGGCGATCGCGTTGAACGGGAAGGTGCACGGCAAGCCGGTCCTCCGGCTGATCTTCTACACGCCCGCCGTCCTGCCGCTCGTTTCGATCGCGAGCATCTGGGGCTGGCTCTACAACCCGCAGTACGGCGCGATCAACTCGTTCCTGCGGCTGATCGGCCTGGACGGTCTGGCACAGGCCTGGCTCGGGCAGGACTCGACCGCTTTGTGGGCCGTGATGGTGCCGGCGATCTGGTTGCGGACCGGCTTCCCGATGCTGCTCTACCTGGCCGCGCTGCAGAGCATCCCGAACGAGCTGTACGAGGCGGCGACCGTCGACGGCGCGACGAAATGGCAGCAGTTCTGGAACGTGACGATGCCGAGCCTGCGGCCGGCGCACTACATCGTGCTGGCGCTGTCGCTGATCGACTCGTTCAAGGTCTTCGACATGATCTACGCGATGACGTACGGCGGCCCGGGTACGTCGACGCAGGTGATGGGGACGTGGATGTACTTCAACGTCTTCCAGTACTACCAGGCCGGCTACGGCACCGCGATCGCCGTCGTGATCACGCTCGTCGCGATCGCGGTCGGCATCCCGTACGTACGCTCGCAGACGAAGGAGGCGTCATGACCTTGACTGCACCTGTTCAGGTTGACGTTCCGCTCGAGTCCGTCGAGCCCGCGAAGACGCCGAGGACCAAGCGTGGTCTGGTGATGACGCTGGTCCTGGCGGTGATAGCGCTCTTCTGGATCTCGCCGCTGGCACTGCTGGTGATCACCGCGGTCCGCCCGCTGGCCGACTTCATCGGGAACGGGCCGCTGTCCTGGCCGGATCAGCTGACCTGGGCGAACTTCAAGGACGCGTGGGGGATCGGCAACTTCGCCACGACGTACAAGAACAGCGCGATCCTGGCCCTGATCAAGGTGCCGCTCGGTGTGCTGGTGTCGGCGATGCTCGGGTTCGCGCTGGCCAAGCTGCGGATGAAGTTCCGCCGGACGGTGATGTTCACGGTGTTCCTCGGGCTGACCATCCCGATCTACATCACGATCGTCCCGGTCTTCATCATGATGCGCTCGGCCGGTGCGACCGACAGCATCTTCGGGCTGATCGGGCCCTACCTGGCGTTCGGCATCCCGTTCGAGGTGCTGGTGCTGCAGTCCTTCTTCCGGCAGCTCCCGGACGAGATCATCGAGGCCGCGCGGGTGGACGGCGCCGGCGACTGGCGGGTGTTCTTCACGATGATCCTGCCGCTGTCGGTCCCGGCCCTGGTCACGGTGGCGATCCTGGACGCGGTCGCGACCTGGAACGAGTTCCTGTTCGCGCTGATCCTGCTCAACTCGGACGCGCACAAGACCATCCCGGTCGGGCTGCTGAACTTCCAGGGCCAGTTCGCCAACAACAACACCGGTCTCGCGGCGGGCATCCTGATTGCCGTGGTGCCGATCCTCATCGCCTACACGCTGCTGCAGCGCTGGATCGTCGGCGGACTCACTGCCGGCTCGCTCAAGGGTTGATCACATATGGAGGAACACATGACTGACATGCCGGTCTTCGGCGCAGGTATCTGGCACTTCGCGACGTACAAGGACCGCTATGCCACCGACGGGTACGGCGATCCCGTCGGACTGCTCGAGCAGATCGACCGCGCCGGTGCGGTCGGCGACCTGTCCGTCGTCGACCTGAACTGGCCGTTCGCCGGGTACGACGGGACGCTCGACGAGGTGAAGGCCGCGCTGCAGCGGAACAACCTGAAGGCGATCGCGATCACGCCGGAGATCTACACCCGCGACTTCGTCAAGGGCTCGCTGACGAACCCGGACCCCGCCGTCCGCAAGCAGGCGCTGGAGCTGTTACACCAGGCAACCGAACTCGCCAAGGACCTGGGCTGCTCGTACGTGAAGCTGTGGCCGGGGCAGGACGGCTGGGACTACCCGTTCCAGGTCAACTACCACGACATCTGGAACCTCGCGCTGGACGGGCTCAAGGAGCTGGTGAGCGCGCATCCGGACATCAACTTCGTGATCGAGTACAAGCCGCGCGAGCCGCGGGTGAAGATCATCTTCCCGAACGTCGCCCGGACGCTGCTCGGCATCGAGAAGATCGGCCTGCCCAACCTGGGCATCCTGCTCGACTTCGGCCACTCGCTGTACGGCCAGGAGACGCCGGCCGACGCGGCGCAGCTGGCGATCGACTACGGCCGGTTGTTCGCGATCGACGTCAACGACAACCTGCGCGGCTGGGACGACGACATGGTGGTCGGCTCGGTGCACCTGGTGGAGACGTTCGAGTTCTTCCACACGCTGCGCAAGAACAACTGGGAGGGCGTCTGGCAGCTCGACCAGTTCCCGTTCCGCGAGGACAGCGTCCAGGCCGCGAAGCAGGCAATCACCTTCCTCAAGGCGATCCACCACGCGCTCGACGTACTGGACGACGAAGCCCTCGCCGCCGCACAGGCATCGCACGACGCGCTCGCCGCGCAGAAGCTGGTCCAGAAGGTGCTGCTGAGTTCGATGGCGGAACTGGCATGACGCTGACCGTCGAACACACCACGATGCCGGTGCTCGGACGGCTGCCGGTGCACAGCAGTCGCGCCGAGCAGATCGCACACATCGCCGAGGCCGCGAAGCAGATCCGGATCCAGGACCTCAAGCTGGTCCACCACGCCGGCGCCGGGCACATCGGTGGCGACTTCTCCGCGATCGACATCCTGGCCACGCTGTACGGCGCTGTGCTCGACATCTCGCCCGCGACGGTGAACGACCCCGAGCGGGACCGTTTCATCCTGAGCAAGGGGCATGTCGCGGGAGCGCTCTACACCACGCTGGCGGCGTTCGGGTTCCTGCCGGTCGAGGACCTCGCGACGTTCCTCAAGCCGCTGTCCGCGCTGAACGGGCACCCGAACCGCAACAAGGTCGCCGGCGTCGAGGCCAACACCGGTCCGCTCGGGCACGGCCTGCCGGTCGCGGTCGGTCATGCCCTGTCGGCGAAGCTCGACGTCTCGTTGCGCCGTACCTATGTGCTGGTCGGCGACGGCGAGCTGCAGGAGGGCTCGAACTGGGAGGCGATGATGGCGGCCTCGCAGTACCAGCTGGACCGGCTGACCGTGATCGTCGACCGGAACCGGCTGCAGCAGGGCGCGACCACCAAGGAGACCAACGACCTCGACCCGTTGCCGGAGAAGGCAGCCGCGTTCGGGTTCGCGGTCGTCGAGGTGAACGGTCACGACCACGGCGAGCTGCTCGACGTGCTGTCCGCCGTACCGTTCCGGCCGGGCAAGCCGACGTTCGTGATCGCCCACACCCACAAGGGCCACCCGATCTCGTTCATGAGCAACAACGTCGCCTGGCACCACCGGGTGCCGGATGCGGCGGAGTACCAGCAGGCGCTGACCGAGTTGGCGCGCTACGACAGGGGGCGGCTGTGACCATGGTGCACACGTCGATCGCGGACCAGCCGCGGTACGACTGCCGGGACGCGTACGTCGAGACGCTCGCCGAGCTGGCCGAGGCCGACCACCGGATCGTTGGCGTGGTCAACGACTCGGTCGGGTCGAGCAAGCTGAACAGCTTCCGCAAGGCGTTCCCGGACCGGCTGATCAACGTCGGCATCGCCGAGCAGGACATGGTCGGGGTCGCGTCCGGGCTGGCCAACGGCGGCCGGATCCCGTTCGTCTCGGCGGCGTCCTGCTTCCTCACCGGCCGTGCGCTCGAGCAGATCAAGGCCGACGTCGCGTACTCGAACACCAACGTGAAGCTCTGCGGCATGAGCCCCGGCGTCGCGTACGGCGAACTCGGCCCGACGCACCACTCGGTCGAGGACATCGCCTGGCTGCGCGCGATCGCCAATATGAGGATCATCGTTCCGGCCGACCCGATCGAGACGGCGGCGGCGTTGCGCTGGGCGGCGGCGTCGGACGGGCCGGTGTTCATCCGGGTCAGCCGGATGAGCGTTCCGAAGGTCTACGCCGAGGACTACGAGTTCGAGCTGGGCAAGGCGATCACGGTTCGCGACGGGAGCGATGTGACGCTGATCAGCAACGGGACCGTGCTGTGGCGGGCACTGGCCGCTGCCGAACGGCTCGCGGAGGAAGGGATCTCGGCACGGGTGCTGTCGATGCCGACGGTGAAACCGCTGGACACCGACGCCGTGGTCGCGGCCGCGCGGGAGACGGCCGGCATCGTGACCGCCGAGGAAGCGGTGTCCGGTGGCGGTCTCGGCGGTGCGGTCGCCGAGACCGTCGTACAGCATCATCCGGCGCGGGTGTCGATCCTCGGGTTCCCCGAGTTCGCGCCCACGGGGTCGGCCGGCTACCTGCTGAACCGGTACGGCCTGTCCCCCGAGGGCATCGCCGACGCCGCGCGCAAGCTGGTCACGACAGGTACGTGACGAGATCGGCGATCGAGATCATCGCGAAGCCATGAGCGTCGGCGAACGCGCGCAGGTCCGCGCCGGTCATCAGCGTGCCGTCGTCGTTCATCAGTTCGCCGATCACGCCGACCGGTGGCAGTCCGGCCAGCCGGACGAGTTCGACAGTGGCCTCGGTGTGACCGGGCCGCTGCCGGACACCGCCGTCGACGGCGCGCAACGGCAGGATGTGGCCGGGCCGGATCAGGTCCGCGGGCTGCGCCGAGGGATCGGCCAGCACGCGGACGGTCCAGGCCCGGTCCGCGGCGGAGATGCCGGTCCCGACACCGGTCGCCGCATCCACCGACACGGTGTACGCCGTCCGCAGGCTGTCCTGGTTGTTCGGCACCATCAGCGGCAGCTCGAGCCGGTCCAGGATCTCCGGCGCCGCCGGCGCACAGACGTAGCCGCTGGTGTGACGGACGAGCAGGGCCATCAACTCGGGCGTCGCGAGGCTCGCGGCGAAGGTCAGATCGCCTTCGTTCTCGCGGTCCTCGTCGTCGACGACCACGACCGGCCGTCCGGCGGCGAGCTCAGCCACGGCATGTTCGATGGTGTCCAGGCTGGTCACGGTGTTCACGATCGTTGTCCTCTCGGCAATGCATTCGTGAGCACTCCGGGGCAACGACAAGCCTCACGCACCCTGGAATCAGGGGACGTGAAACTGCCACGTGCATCTTCCCATCCGGACTTTCACCGTCGGTCCCGGAGTTCCACCGGGTCAACCGCTCCTTCTCACGAAGTCACGGGTCGCGGACTGTCACCGCCGGCTCGGAATTTCACCGACCCCAGAGCACGTGTGTTCTTCTCACAATCAGCTTAACGGCAACCAGCACTCCGGGAGTGTCATGTCCATCTCATCCGTCTGGCAGGAAGTCGAACTCACGCTGTCCGCTGCCGAGGAGTGGGTGGAGTTCACCCACGAGAGCGGTCTCGTCCTCCGGCGCCCGGTGTTCTGGGACGGCGCGGACGTGCACCGCGTCCGTTTCGCGCCGCCGGAGGCGGGCCGCTGGCGCTGGACCCACGGCGCGGAGGGCGCTGGCGAGAGCGGTGAGTTCGAGGTGCGTCCGGCGGACGCTGACGAGGCGAACCCGTTCTACCGGCACGGGTTCTGGCGGATGTCGCCCGGTGGCCGCAGCCTGGTGCACGCCGACGGGACTCCCGCGATCCTCGTCGCCGACACCGCGTGGGCGCTGCCGTGGCGGGCGACTCCTGACCAGGTCCGCGAGTACGCCGCCGACCGGCAGGCGAAGGGCTTCAATGCGGTCCTGCTGATGAGCGTCCAACCGGACATGCATGCCGTCGGGCCGCGCGACCGGACCCAGGACGAGGGGTTCGCGGTCGGCTTCGAGGATCTCGCTGACGGTCACCTGAACCGGATGAACGTCGAGTACTTCCAGTACCTCGACGAGCTGCTCGCCATCTTGGTCGAGCACGGCCTGGTCCCGGTCCTGCAGCCGGTGTTCCAAGGCTTCGGCTGGAAGGGCCTCGACGTCGCGGGCACCGTCGTACCGCCATCGGAGTACGCCGCCTATTGCCGCTATCTCGTCGCGCGGTACGGCGCTCGGCCGGCGATCTACCTGGTCGGCGGCGACGGCTCCGGTGCGGAACCGCAGACCGCGGCCGGTGGTGCCGAGGTGCAGGCGGTGGATTGCTACGAGCAGCCGACCGGGATCCACTACCGGCCGCACATCCGCGCGAGAGCGCATCAGGACGCGGACTGGCTGGACTTCCAGTGGTGTCAGACCGGGCACCTCGGCGAACACGTGCCGGAGCGGGTCGCGGACATGTGGCGGAACGAGCCCATGAAGGCGGTTGCGAACGGCGAACCGACGTACGAGCACACCGGCCGGACCGGCGTAGCCGAGGGCTGGTGGCAGGGCCACGAGGCGTGGAGCAACCTGTGCGCGGGTGGCACGATGGGCGTCGTCTACGGCGCGGGCAGCCTGTGGCAGTGGCGGCTGCACGCGGAGGAGCCGGGGCACTCCGAGTTCTTCCTCGCGCCGGGGGCGGGTTGGCGCGAGGCGATCGACTTCGAAGGGTCGACGTACGTCGGACTGCTCGGGAAGATCGTGGACGGGTTGCCGACCACCGACATGGTTCCGGACTGGACCCGGACGATCTCGGGACGCGCGCTGAGCGGGGCCGACGGGATGCTGCTCGTATACCGCGAGAACGGCGGGCCGGTGATGGTGTTCGACGACACCGTCCCGCTCACCTACACGATCGTCGACCCCCGCGACGGCTCGGTTGTCGCAACCGGCAAACGCGACACTCCGACCTCCCCGATCCCCGATCCTGGGGGAGCGCCTCGGGTCTACCTCTGTCTGCCTGACCTATAGTCCTTAGTCCCGAACGTTGCGAGGGGGGTCGAGGTGAACGCGAACCGCGCGGTGCGCCAGCCGGGGCTGGACGAGCTGCGGCTGCTCGCGAAGGTGGCGCGGATGTACCACGAGAAGGGCATCCGCCAGCCGCAGATCGCCGCCGAGCTGAACCTGTCCCAGGCGCGCGTTTCCCGGATGCTGAAACAGGCCGTCGAGGTCGGCATCGTGCACACCGTGGTGACCATGCCGAGCGGCGTGCACAGCGACCTCGAGGACGAGTTGCAGGGCCGGTACGGGTTGCGGGACGCGGTCGTCGTCGACACCCTCGGCGTGGGGGACGACGTACTGCCCGCGCTCGGCTCGGGCGCGGCGGCGTACCTGGACATGACGCTCACCGGCGGGCACGTGGTCGGGATCTCGTCCTGGAGCGAGACGCTGATCAGCGCGGTCGACCGGATGCCGCGCAAGAGCGTGCCGGTGGTGGACAAGGTGGTCCAGATCGTCGGCGGGCTGGGTGACGCCGCGGTGCAGATGCAGGCCACCCGGCTGACCGCGCGGTTCGCCGAGCTGACCGGTGGGATGCCGGTCTACCTGCCGGCTCCCGGGCTGGTCGGGACGCCCGCCGTACGCCGGGCGATGATGAACGACGTGTCCGTTCGGGACGTTCTGGGCACCTGGGGACAGCTCACCGACGCCCTGGTCGGGATCGGCAGCCTCGAGCCCTCGCCGCTGCTGCAGCGCAGTGGGAACGCGGTCGCGGAGGCCGACCAGGACGAGCTGCGCCGGCTCGGTGCCGTCGGGGACGTGTGTTTCCGGTTCTTCGACGAAGAGGGAAAGCTTGTGCGCTCGACGTTCGACCAGCGGGTCATCGGGGTGACCGCGAAGGAGTTGCTGGCGGTGCCGCGCCGGATCGGGGTGGCCGGCGGTGACCGCAAGTACTCCGCGATCCGCGCGGCCCTGCTCGGCGGCTGGGTCAACATCCTGATCACCGACCTCGCGATGGCGCATCGCTTACTAGATGGAGCCTGACGAGCAGCGGGAGGTCTACGCCACCATCGACCTGGCCTTGCGGGTCGGTGAAGTGCTGCTGTCCAGCGGCGCCGGTACGGCGGACGCGACCGCGACGATCCTCGGTGTCACCGCGGCCGGCGGACTGCGCGGCTGCGAGGTCGACATCACGTTCACCTCGATGGCGGTCTCGTACCAGGCCGCGCCGGACGTCGCGCCCGAGACGCACATCCGGCTGGTCCGCTACCGGTCCCAGGACTTCTCCCGGCTGACCGACGTCGACCGGCTGGTACGACACCTCGCCCGCGGCGACGTGACCCGCGAGGAGGCCTCGCGCGAGCTCGCCCGGCTGACGTCGGCCGGTCCGCCGTACCCGCGGTGGAGTGCGGTGCTCGCCTGGGGTGTGATGGCCGGTGGCGCGACGCTGCTGCTCGGCGGCGGCTGGCTGATCACGTTGCTGGCGGTGCTGACCGCGATCGTGATCGACCTGAACAACCGGTGGTTCAGCCGGCAGCGGCTGCCCGCGTTCTACCAGCAGGTCGCCGGAGCGTTCGTGGCGACCGCGGTCGCGCTGGTCCTGTACGCCGTCCACGCGCCGGTGAAACCGTCCCTGGTCGTTGCCGCCGGCATCATCATGCTGCTGGCCGGGATCGCCCTCACCGGTGCCGTGCAGGACGCGATCACCGGGTACTACGTGACTGCCGCGGCCCGGAGTCTGGAGGCGATGCTGCTCACCGGCGGGATCATCGCCGGTGTCTCACTGGGGCTCGCGCTGGGGCTGAAGTTCGGTCTCAACGTCGGGATCGAACCCCAGACGATCCAGCTGGCGAACCTCCCGATCATGGTGGTCTCCGGCTCGGTGATGGCGGTCGCGTTCGCCTACGCGTCGTACGCGCCCCTCCGGGCATTGCTGCCGGTCGCCGTGATGGGGGCGTTGGCCTCGCTGATCTTCACCTTGATGACCAGAGCCTCTTTCGGGCCGGCTTGGTCCACTGCCGCCGCGGCCTTCGTCGTCGGCCTGGGCGGCTACTCCAGCGGTCGACGGACCGGCGTACCGCCGCTGGTCGTGGTCGTCGCCGGCTCGATCCCGCTGCTGCCGGGGCTGACGATCTACAAGGGCCTCTACGAGCTGATGGCCGTCGGTCAGCTGATCGGCATCGTCAGCCTCACGACTGCGGTCGCGATCGGCGTCGCACTCGCCTCGGGCCTGATCCTCGGCGAGTACGTCGCCCAGCCCATCCGCCGCGAGGCGCGCCGTCTCGAGGACCGCCTGGCCGGTCCCCGCCTCGTCGGCCCCCGCCGCCCGATACGACGTCGTACCGCACGAACCACCCGCCGCCGGCGTCGCGCGAGTTAGCGGATCTCCTCCAGCGCCACGTCGTCCAGTTGCAGCCACACGTCCTGGCCGTGACCGAAGAATCCGCCGTACAGCTGGATCAACGACTCCCGTCCGGAGTCGAAGTCGACGCTGACCTTCGTGTACTGCGGGTACGCGCCGCCGGTCTGTTGCGCGATCGTGCGTCCGCGCACCGTGCGAACGCCGAGCATCGTCTCGGAGTTGTTGTCCGCCGTCCGGATCCAGGCGGACAAGCGGTACCGGTGATTCGGGCGTACGGCGACCGTCTGCTGGAGTTGGTGGGTGCCGATCGAGTCACGGACGAACGCGTTGTTGGTGCCGGTGTGACCGAGGTTGGTGCGGTCGATGCCGCCGGTGCCGCTCAGTTGCCAGGGCGCGGACGGCGTACCGCTGGTTTGGCTCTCGAAGCCGGGATCCGTGACCAGGTTGGTGACCTGGCCGTCGTCGGTGAGTTTGGTGCGCATCAGGAAAACGTTGTACGGATCCCACTGGGACATCGTGAAGTACAGATCCGCTCCTGACGACCAGGGATGCATGAACGATCCGTACAGGCCCGGGTACTCGGTGCCTTTGACAACGACCTGTTCGCCGCTCCACGGACCGGTGAGGTCCTTCGCCGAGCGCAGGACGATCGCGGCGCGGTGCTCGTCGAGGTACATCATCAACCACATGCCGGTGTACGCGTTCCACTGCACCGACACCTCGCCGATCGGGCCGACCGCGATCGGTACGGCGGCCGACTCCTGCGGCGACCAGGTCCGGCCGTCCCAGTATCGCCAGGCCTTCTTCTGCAGTACCTGCTGCTCGGGAACCCTGGCCAGGTGCGCGCTGCCGAAGCGGCCGTTCGGCGTACCGATCATGTAGACGTAACCCTTGTCCTTGACCAGGGCAACCATTTGGAAGTTGTCGTCCCAGGCCTTGGTGTTCTGCCAGCGGGCGCCGGCGTCCTTGGTCCAGGTCTCGCCGTTGTCGTCGGAGTACGCGAAGCCGGAGTAGTTCGTGAACCAGCTGCCGGCCGGACCCCAGTAGTTGACCGACATGTACTGCACGTACTGGCGCTTCCCGACCGCGATCCCCGCGGTCGGGATCACCGTGTGCTCGTCGCGGTCGATCTTCTTGCAGGGCAGGAACTCCTTGGCATGACCGGGCCGGTCCTCGGCCGCCGAGTCGAGCGTCATGCCGTCGGCCAGGTCGCGGTCCTTGCTGCGGAGGAGCAGGTTGCACCGCCAGTCGATCGTCGCCTGGTCGCCGGCGCCGCCACCCGGCCCGGTCCAGCCGCTGCCGTAGCTGTCGCCGAACGCGGTGAGGATCTCGCCCGCGCCGTTGTCCCAGAGGATGCCGAGATCGGTCGACTTCAGGGCGAAGCGCGCCTCGGTGTCGTTGATCGACTCCGGACCGGTGAGCTTGGCGATCCGCTCGACGGGCGACGGCACGGCCGTTGCCTGGGCGGGTGCGGACTGGTCGGCAGGCACGACGGCCGCTCCGATCAGGGCAGGCAGGACGAGCAACCATCGTTTCCGCATCGGGGTCTCCTCGGGCGGTTGCAGAGAGCTGTTCGAGAAATCGATTGCCGTCGACCGTAACCGCGTCCTGTCCGGACGGTCAACGGGTGGCGGGGCCTAGCACCTGAACTGCCGGCTCAGTCCCACGAGCTCACCGGGCGCGCTCAGCGGCCGATCGTGTGCAAGCTCGACAGGTAGAGCACCAGCGAGACACCGTAAGCACGACCACAATCACGCGCAGGTGCACTACCCAGCCAACCGACACCTCCTGTCGAAAATGCACACCCGCCGTTCACCGCACCACCCCGAACTCGTCAAACCACCCACACATCAGTCACAAGGGCCGGGTGGCGTGTGGTTACCGCCGCCAGTTCTCCTGGTCTCGGCGCGTTCCGGCCCGCGTTTCGGACCTCAGGGTGACCATGGTGTCGACGAGCCGTTAGAGTTACTGACTGGAAACATCGGCTGACCGCCGACGAGGAGGATCGACGTGGCACTGGGTAGGACGTCCCCACGGGACCTGCCGCTGTTCGCGGATCTGTCCGGACGCGACATCAGGGACATCTTCCGCGCCGGCGAGGAGGTCTCGGTACCGGCCGGCTGGTCGCTGATCCTGGAGCAGACACCCCCGGACGCGGCGTACCTGATTCTCAGCGGTACGGCGGCGGTCCGCGAGAAGGGCCAGGAGATCGCCGAGCTCGGCCCGGGCGACATCGCCGGCGAGGTCGCGGTCCGGAAGAACACGTTGCGAACGGCAACCGTGACGGCGAAGTCGCGGCTGCAGCTGCTGCACTTCACCCGGGAGAAGTTCGACGACCTCACCCGCCGGTTGCCGGCGTTCCGGGACGCCATCGACGCCACCATCGCCGAGCGCCGCGGTGGCCGCTGACCCTGGGGCGCCGGATCTGGCCGGGTTGACCCGGGAGTTCGAACGGACGCTGCTGGGGGGCGAGCGGAAGTTCACGCGGATCCAGGTGTCCGAGCGAGCCGGGATCTCGAGCCAGCGCGCCGAGCGGATGTGGCACGCGCTCGGGTTCGCGACCGTGCCGGACGACGAGGTGGCCTTCACCGACGACGACGTCGAGGCGTTGCGGCTGGTCGCGGCGCTCGAGGACGACGGGTTCATCGAGGCCGACATGGAGTCGTCGCTGGCCCGCAAGCTCGGGCAGACGCAGTCCCGGCTGGCGTCGTGGCAGTCGGCGATGTTCCTGGAGTTCCTCGGTGGGTCCAAGCTGTCCGCGGACGAGTCGATCGAGGTCGCGGGACTGTTGCTGCCGGCCATGGAGCGGCTGCAGACGTACGTCTGGCGCCGGCACCTCGCCGCGGCGGCCGGGCGGGCGGTGGCGGGGTCCGACGAGCTGGCGCGTGGCGTGCGGGCGGTCGGGTTCGCGGACATCGTCAGCTACACGCGCCTGACGCGACGGTTGACCGAGGCCGAGCTCGGGGAGCTGATCGAGCGGTTCGAGGGCACGGCCGCCGACGTGGTCGCGCTGAACGGCGGCCGGGTGATCAAGTCGATGGGCGACGAGGTGCTGTTCGTGGCTGACACCGCCGCGCAGGGTGCCGCGGTCGCGCTCGCGCTGCAGGACGCGGTGAACGCCGACGAGGACCTTCCGGAGCTGCGGATCGGGCTCGCGTACGGCACGATCCTGATCCGGCTCGGCGACGTGTACGGCGAGGTGGTCAACCTGGCCGCCCGTCTCACCACGGAATGCAAACCCGGCCGGGTCCTCGCCGACCGCGAACTCGCCACCGCCCTCGACGGTCACGCGTCGTACGCCGTCCACCGCCTCCGCCGGGTCGCCGTCCGCGGCTACCGCCATCTGGTCCCGTACGCGATCCAGCGCGCGGACTGAACTACGGTTTGGTCTGTGCGTGAGATCGAGACATCGGCTCAGCTGGAGCTGGTGAGTGCGGGCGACCCGATGATCGGATGGGCGGCTCAGGGGTTCGCCGCCGGCGTGCGCGCCTGGTGTGCGGGATCCGCGGTGGCGGTCGCGTCACCGGACGTGTCGAAGCATGATCGGCTCGCGGTGATCGGCCCGGTCGACGACGCGGCGCGGTTGACCGCCGACGTGCTCGCCGAGGTCGGTCCGTCGTACCGGCCGTTCGGCGACGAGGCGCTGATTCGTGAGCTGGCGGAGCGGGTGCCGGGGCTGAAGTTCTCGGCATCCTTCGGGTGGATGGATGCTCACGAGGTGCCGGACCTCACGACGACGGCTGCCTGGCTGGCCGGGGACGACGGGCTCGAGGAGTTGCTGACTGAGGCGTCGCCCTCGTCGTACGCGTGGCCCGGGCATCCCGGCGTACGGCGATGGGCGGCGGTGACGGGTGAGCGTGGTGAGCTGTTGAGTATCGCCGCGGATGCGTGGAGTGCGCCCGAGATCGGGTTCCTCGCGGGTGTCGCGACGCATCCTGTTGCCCGGGGCAAGGGGCTGTCGCGGCAGGTGTGCGCGTTCGTGACCGCCGAGTTGGTGAAGCGCCACGGGCGAGTCGGACTGATGGTCGATGCCGACAATGCCGCCGCGATCGCGGTGTACGAACGGCTGGGCTACACCTATCGCCGGGTCGCGGCGGCGTCAGTGCGTTCCTAGAGCCGTCCTCTCGTCGTCGTTGGCCGGGCGGATCCACAGCACGCCCGGAGCCTCGGACGCCACCATCCTGGGCAGGATCGTCCGCAGCAGGTCGATCGGCGACGTCTGCGGCTGCGCCTGACGGGCCTCGCCGTACTGCTCGAGCACCCGGGCCAGGTCGAGTGCCAGGCGGTTGGTGTGCAGGCTCGGATCGGTTGCGCCGACGACCGCGTCGACCAGGCCGTCACCGTTCCAGGACGCGAGGCTGACGCGCCGGTCCGGGTGCTGCATCAGCACGTCCATCGCCAGATCGGCGAAGGCGCCCGTGTCCATGCCGTCCACACCCTCGTCGGGGAACCAGTCGTGCCGCAGGTGCAGCACACCCGGCTGCTCCTTGTCGGCGCACTCGTCGAGCAATCGCCCGACCGAACTCATCGGGTACGACACCGCATCCGGGCCGAGGGCAACGAACCGCTGCGCCAGCAGGTACAGCGAGATGACGGTGTACGGCGCGAACAGCGTGACCTCAGCGTGCTCGCTGTGCACGGCGATCGGGCCGTCCTTGCTTTTGTGGTACGACTGCAGGCCCTCCATCAGGGCCTTCTCCTGCTGCTCGGTGAGCTGGGACTCCCACTCCCATCTGCGCTGCACCGCGAAGTCCTCGTCGGTGTCCAGATCGTCGTCAGGGCCGGTCGACGCCCACCACAGCACCAGACCGACAATGACTATGGCGATGGCGGCGATGACACCGAGAATCCACACGGGCGGGTTACCTCACAGAGCAGGGGCGGTCAGCGAAGCCAGTCACCCTAGTCCGCGCGTCGGGTCACCTGGTCGGCTGCACGGTGAGCGTCACGCCCGGGGTCGGCGTAGCGGAGGGCTTGACGGCGCTCGGTGTGGAGGACGTCGTCCGGGTGGCCGGGGCCGGCGGTGGGACGAACGGCGCCTTCGTGGTCTCCTTGCAATTGTCCGGGCCGACGTCACCGTTCTCGTCGGGGACGACCACGGCCTGCGGGAACAGGTTGCTGGTGGTGTCCCGTGACTCCTGCCCGTAGCTGGTCGCGCAGTCCTGCAGCTCCATGCTGATCGGGTTGCCGTCCTGGTCGTACAGCCGGACCGCGACCTGCTTGCCCTGGGCATCGAACGGGTAGATGTTCGAGACCGTGGAGCCGTTCACCACCACTCCCTTGGCGGGTGGCTCGTAGCCCCGGGTGGTGCCGCGGTAGTCGTTGTAGTTGTCCAGGAACCCGAACGACGCACCGACGTACGCCGCGGCCAGGAACGCCGGGACCGCGACCGCCGCGACGACGTTGAGCGGTACGACGTACCACAGCCACCGCCGGTCCTGCTGGGTCCGGCGACCGATCCAGATCGAGACCGCCGCGCCGGCGACGGCGCCGACCACGGTCACCGAGGCGGCGCCGAACAGCGCGAAGAACCCGCCCGCGCCGATCATGCCGCGCGCGACCCACCAGACCGGTTGGCCGATCGTCACCAGTTCGTACCGGACGTTCGGCGGGACCTGGTCGATCCAGCCGCGGATCGCCGTCGCCCATTGCGCGCCCCGCGGGGTGTCCAGGACGATCCGCGGGTCGTTGCCGTGCAACGCCCGTACGCCGAGGAACGCCGCGACGAACAGGATGCCGAGCCCGAGCAGCCCGAAGAACGCCGTCTCGTCGTGCGACCACGCGAAGATGCTGACGGCAACGAAGAACGGGCCGACCGTGCCGGCGATCAGGCCCCAGCGCAGCGCCTTCCAGCCGGACGTGAGGTAGTCCTGGCTGACCGGCTCGGTGCGTGCCGGATAACCCGCCGCGGTGCGCAGTTCGTCGGCGTACTGCCGCGGCGTACCCAGGCGCACCTGCAAGTCGCTCAAGGTCGGCTCGGCGTCGAACTCGCCCGCTACCTCGGTGAGGTGGTCGGTGACGTCCTGGAGCACGTCCTCCAGCTCACCCGGCGGCAGGTCGCTGAGCTCGGCTCGCACCTGCGTCAGGTAGATCGCGACCGCTCCGGTCAGAGTGCTGTTCACGCGGCCTCCTCCTCCAGAAGCACCGACATCGTGTCGGCGAAGTGGTTCCAGGTCTTGGTCGACCGGGCCAGGAGCTCATGGCCGGTCTTGTTCAGCCCGTAGTACTTGCGGTGCGGGCCTTCCTCGCTCGGTTGCACGTACGACGTCAGCGCGCCGGCCTGGAACAGCCGGCGGAGCGTCCCGTACACGGAGGCGTCCGCGACGTCCTCGAGTCCCGCGGCGCGCAGCCGGCGGAGTACGTCGTACCCGTAGCCGTCGGCGTCCCGCAGCACGGCCAGCACTGCGAGATCCAGTACGCCCTTGAGCAGCTGGCTCGTATCCATCGCGACCTCCTCCGGCACCGGCGGTGCTCCGCGGAGAAGACTACTACACATTGTGGAGTACTCCGTTAACCACTCAGATGTTCCGCAATTTCGATCAAGTCGGAACCCTGCCGGTGGGGGCACAGTGGTGGGCATGGCGGATGTGTTCGAAGAATTCGTGGCGGTGGTCGCGGCCGGTCTGCGCGGTCCCGACAGTCCGGTGAACGGTGCTGAGCTGGCGGGACGGGTGCATCTGTCGCGGTTCCACTTCGACCGGGTGATCGGTGCGGTGGCCGGTGAGTCGCCGTTCGCGTTCCGGCGGCGGGTGCTGCTCGAGCGGGCGGCGTACCGGTTGCTGGCCGAGCCGGTCGCCGTACTCGACGTTGCGATCGAGGCCGGGTACGGGTCGCACGAGGCGTTCACACGGTCGTTCGCCAGGGCTTATGGGATGTCGCCACGGGAGTGGCGGCGGGAAGCGTCGCGGATGTTCTTCCTCGCGGCGCCGAGTGGAGTGCACTTCCAGCCGCCGGCCGGACTTCGGCTGCCGGCTCGTAGAAAGGTGAGAGGCATGGACGTACTTGTCAGGATGGTCGAGCACCACGTGTGGTTGACCGGCGAGATGATCGAACGCGGCGCCCGCCTGGACGCCGCCACCTTGGACCGGCCGATCGAGCTGTCCGTCGAGGGGATCGACGACGACATCTCGATCCGCTACCTACTGGACCGCCTGGTCTGGCAGGAGGAGATGTGGCTGGCCTCCGTCGAGGACCGCCCGTTCCAGGTCCCCGAGTGCGGCCGCCAGGTCGTCACCCCGATCCCCGAACTCCGCACCCGGCACGCCGACGCCGGCGCCCGGTTCGTGGCCCTGGTCAACCAACTCAACGAAGACGGCCGCTTCGACGAAAGCTTCGTAGACACCACCTGCGAACCACCCCGAGTCTTCACCTACGGAGGCATGGTCGCCCACGTCCTGACCTTCGCAGCCCACCGCCGAACCCTCCTAGCCGGAGCCCTCCACTCCGCCGGCATCACCGACCTATCCTCCGGCGACCCCATGAACTTCGTAGCCGAAGGCAACTAACCCCTCGAGTCGTGGAATTCGGCTGCTATCGGGAGCCGATTTTCACGACTCGAGGTTGGGTGGAGGAGCCACCTGCCACGACTCGGCGAGAGGTGTGGTCAGGCGGCGAGGTGGGGGTGATGGCGGATGTGGAGGTCTTCGGCGATTCGGGCGACTACGGTGTGGGGGATGTTCAGGAGGTCGTACGCCGTGAAGACGCGGACGAGCCAGCCTTCGCGTTCGAGGTTCTCGCGCCTGCGGATGTCTTGGCGCCATTGGCGGACGTCCACGAGGTGGTGCCGGCCGTCGTACTCGATCGCCAGCTTGACCTCGGGATAGCTGAGGTCCGGTCGCGCAAGCCAGCCGCCCGCGGTGTCGGTGATCACGTAGCCGATCCGAGGTTCGGGTAGGCCGCCGAGGACGATGTGCAGGCGGAGCAAGGATTCCATCGGGGAGTCCACGCCGGAGCGCACGAGAGCTGCCGCTTCGCGTGCGAGCCGGACGCCTCGTACGCCGATCGCCGCGGCCGTCGCCTCGATCAGGTGGAGCGGCTCGACGTCGGTACGGCGTACCAGGGAATCTCCCGCGGCGACGAGTTTGGTGAGATCGCAGTACGGCGCCAGGTCGAGGAATGTTCGTTCGGGTGGAGTCAGCGGTAGTCCGTCACGCAGCGCGCGGTCGAGGTGCTGTACTTCGTGCACGCGCAAACCGCTGACCCGCGGAAGGGTCAGTCGCGGATCACGCTGGACAGTCACATGTACGACGTCGTCGGCGCGGTCGTTGGCGGTCCACAGACTCAATGCGGTCGCGTGGCTCGCCACCGCACCAGGCGTCATCAGCAACGCGGCCTCGGCCTGCAACCGGGGCGTGACGGCGACCGTCCCGTCGACGTACACAGGCCCCAGCACCCGTCGGTACCGCGTGCCGCGCAGCACGCCTCGGGAGATCCCCAACGCCTGGGCATCCGCCGTCGTGAACAACACCCCGTCATTGTGCCGATTTCGCCCACCCCACGACGTCCGTTGTCCACAGCCCCGCCCAGTCGTGGCGATTGGCTCCGGACCCATTCATCGAGTCGTGGATCGCGGCTGGTTTTCACAGCCGATGTTCACGACTCGGCGAACCGAGGAGTTCTAGTTCTTGGGGTCGTGGAGGTTGGGGCGTTGGGTGGGGGTTTTGATTTGGACTTCGATGGTGGGGATTTGGGTGGGGGCGGTGAGTTTGCCGGAGGAGACGGGGATGTTGAGTTGGCTGCCGGCCAGGTCGATGTCGATGGAGGCGTCGGTGGTGTTGGGGGACGTCCACTCGGTGTCGGACAGGGTGATCGCCAGTCCGACGATGCGGCCCTTGGGGATGATCTGGTCCTGGGCGCGGAGGGGGACGGTGACGGTGGTCCACTGGCCGGGCTTCAGCGGGGTCGGCTTCGAGAGCGACTTGCTGTGGGCGGCGTCGATCCAGCCGCGGCTGACGATGCCGTGATCGCTCTGGGTGGTGACCTTGTCGACGGTGTAGTAGCAGCTGTCGTCGTAGTCGGTGCTCGAGCCTTCACAGGTGCTTTCGTCGGTACGGCGTAGGCCGGAGTACCGCGTCGCCTCGCCGTACTCGATGAGTCGCGCGGTCACCGGTGTCGTCGACGAGTCGGACTTCAGCCGGAGTGTGACCGACGGCGTGCCGCTGATCCGCAGCGGTGCGGTGAGCGGTGCGGACAGGAACATCTGCCGGCCCGCGATCACCTCCGACGGGTCCGCGACGATGTCGTCCTCGGTCAGGTCGGGATCGTCCGTGACCATCACCGAACCCTTGCCCGCGGCACCTAGTTTGCCGGCCGCGAGCGGCACCGACATCGGACGGTTCACGGCCGGCCAGGTCCGGTAGTCGCGCCACACGTCGGGAGTCGTCTCGACCGAGACCATCGGCTCCTTCATGACGCCGTTCTGCACGCCCTGCAGCCAGTAGTCGAACCACTTGTGCAGTTCGTCCACCCACTCGTCGCGCCGGAACTCGAACGGATCCACATGGTCCTCGAGACCCAGCCACAGCTTCCGCGGCACGTTGTTTCGCGACAGCGCCGACCACCACTGCGAGAAGTTGTTGGTCTGCACGTTGTAGTCGCTGAGCCCGTGCGTCATGAAGACCGAGGCCTTCACCTTCGACGCGTTCTTCGTGTAGTCGCGCTCGGCCCAGAACGATGTGTAGTCGCCGGTGTCGTCATCGTCGTTGTCGCCGAGCCGGCCGCGGACCTCGTCGCAGGCCGCGCTGTCGTGGCCGACGTACCCGGCCAGCCAGGGCATGTAGTCGTCCGAGTACGGTACGCCGCCGGACCGGGTGTAGTCGTACCACGACGAGATCGCCGAGATCGGCACGATCGTCTTCAGGCCCTTCACCCCGGTCGCCGCGACACCGTTGGCCAGCGTCCCGTCGTACGACTTGCCGATCATCCCGACCGCGCCGGTCGTCCAGGACGCCAGCACCTGCTGCCCGTCGGCGGTGTGCGCGGTGTTGCGGCCGTTCAGCCAGTCGATCACGTCGACGACGGACTGGATCTCGTCCCGGCCGCCGACGTCACCGCAGCCGGTGGAGCGGCCGGTGCCGACGATGTCCACGCCGACCATCGCGTAGCCGCGGGGGACGAAGTAGTTGTCGTAGAACAACGGCATCTTCCGGATCACGCCGTCGCCGTCGTACGTCTTCTTCTCGCTCTCGTTGCCGCGTCCGCAGCAGGTGTAGTACGGCGAAGCGTCCATGATGACCGGGATCTTCGTGCCGGTGAGGGCGGTCTCGCTCGGCCGGACGATGTCGACCGCGATCACGTCGTCCTGGCCGTCGCCGTCGGTGTCCATCGTGGTGTCGACGTATACCGACTCACGGATCGCGTTCGCGTAGTCGTAGACCGGCTGGGTGCTCTTGGTGCGCGCGTCGACGTGCTGCGGCACACTGGGAGCTGCCGGGGCCGGCGTACCGGGCCCGTCCGGGATCTGAGCAGCCATGGCCGGACCGGTGACAGTCGTCAGGCTGAGCACGGCGGACGAGACCAGGATCGTCACCCTGGCGCGGACGGTCCTCATGGCTGGGAAGGCTAGTCACTCCCGCGCCGCAACGCCAGGTTCTGACCGGATTGGCAGCGACCTGCCCGATACTCAGCGTGAGAACGGCTGGGTTCGGTAGGGTGACCGCCACCGCCCCCGGGGGGACGCACGAAAGGGTAGGCCAGTGAATCTACGAGCACCGGTGACATTGCTGGACGTGGCGCAGCGTGCGGGTGTGTCGGTCGCGACCGCCTCCCGTGTGCTGAACGGCGGGGACCGGGTTCCCCGTCCAGAGCTGCAGGAAAGGGTCAAGGCCGCCGCCGTCGAGCTCGGCTACACGCCGAACGCGCAGGCGCAGGCGTTGGCCAAGTCGTCGACGAACGTGGTCGGAATCCTGGTGCACGACATCGAGGACCCGTACTTCGCCGCGATCGCGAACGGCGTGATGCGCGCCGCGGACGAGCGCAACCTGCTGGTGATGATGGCCAGTACGTTCCGTGACTCGGACCGCGAGATCGCCTACCTGTCTTCGTTGCGCGCGCAACGAGCTCGGGCCGCGGTGATGATCGGCAGCCGGCGGACCGACAGCGAGAGCTTGGCGCGGACGGCGACCGAGGTGGAGACCTTCCTCAACTCCGGCGCGGGTCTCGCCCTGGTCAGTCAGTCCGGGATGCCGGCGCATACCGTTGAACCGGACAACCGTTCGGGGTCGGCGGACCTGGCCCGCGAACTCGTCGGGCTCGGGTGGCGCAAATTCGCCGTACTCGGTGGGCCGGAAAGTCTTGCGACCGCACGGGACCGGCGCGCCGGGTTCGTCGCGGGCCTGGCCGAGGCGGGGCTGCAGCCGGTGGCGGTCGAGTCCGGTGACTTCACGCGCGACGGTGGGTACGCCGCCGCGGAGCAGCTGCTCGACCGCAAGGCCGATGTGGACTGCATGTTCGCGGTGAACGACGTGATGGCGGTCGGTGCGATGTCGGCGTTGCGGGCGCGTGGTGTCGACGTACCGGGTCAGCTCGGTGTCGCCGGGTTCGACGACATCGCGACGCTGCGGGACGTGTGGCCGGGGCTGACGACCGTACGACTGCCGCTCGAGCAGATGGGCCGCCGCGCGCTGGAGCTCGCCATCGAGGGCGGCGACGCGACGACCGAGACGTTCAAGGCGGAAGTAGTACTGCGGGAGAGCACTGCCCGCGGCTGAAATATGCTCGCCTGGTGACCGTCTCCGAGATCTTCGACCCGTCGGCCTGGAAGCAGGTGGACGGCTTCGAGCTGGCCGACATCACGTACCACCGCGCGGTTGACGCCGGTGTGGTGCGGATCGCCTTCAACCGGCCCGAGGTGCGCAACGCGTTCCGGCCGCAGACCGTCGACGAGCTGTACCGCGTGCTGGACCACGCCCGGATGTCCACCGACGTCGGCTGTGTGCTGCTCACCGGCAACGGCCCGTCGCCGAAGGACGGCGGCTGGGCGTTCTGCTCGGGCGGCGACCAGCGGATCCGCGGCAAGGACGGTTACAAGTACGCCGAGGGTACGACGGCCGACTCGATCGACCCGGCACGCGCGGGCCGGCTGCACATCCTCGAAGTACAACGGCTGATCCGCTTCATGTCGAAGGTCGTGATCTGTGTCGTTCCCGGCTGGGCCGCGGGTGGCGGGCACAGTCTGCACGTGGTCGCGGACCTCACGCTGGCGTCCGCGGAGCACGCGCGGTTCAAGCAGACGGATGCGGACGTGGCGTCGTTCGACGGCGGGTTCGGGTCGGCGTACCTGGCCCGGCAGGTCGGGCAGAAGTTCGCCCGCGAGATCTTCTTCCTCGGTGACGAGTACTCCGCCGAGGACGCGTACCGGATGGGCATGGTCAACAAGGTCGTTCCGCACGCCGAGCTCGAGGCGGTGGCGCTGGAGTGGGGCAAGAAGATCTGCGCGAAGTCGCCGACCGCGCAGCGGATGCTGAAGTACGCGTTCAACCTGATCGACGACGGGCTCGTCGGGCAGCAGTTGTTCGCCGGCGAGGCGACCCGCCTCGCCTACGGCACCGACGAGGCCGCCGAAGGTCGCGACGCCTTCCTGGAGAAGCGATCGCCGGACTGGTCGCCGTACCCCTACGCGTTCTAACACTGTCGGGTGGTTAGTTAGCAGAAAAATATGCGCGAACTGATGACAGTTCGCGGTAAACGACTTACCGTCGGGCGTTATGGACAATCTCTCCCGCCGTGGGTTGCTCGCTGGTGCCGGTGCTGTCGTCGTTGCCGGAGCCGTTGGTGTGCCCGCCTCCGCCAGCCCGTTCACCCTGACTCCGACGCGGCGTTTCGTGCTCGACGGGCCGGGTGGCGAGGTGTTTCGCAGCAAGCCGCTGGCGGACGTGACGGTCATGCAGTCGATCGCCTTCGACAGCGCGAACCAGCGGCTCTTCACCGGGCAACTGCGGGCCGGATCGCCTTCTACCAGTGGTGATCTGACGCTGACGCAGCTCACGCTCGCCGGCGACGTCGTCGGGCACATGTACCTGAGCGGGTTCGGCCACGCGGTCTCGATCGGCGCGGAGACCGTCGGGCGTACGACGTACCTGTGGACCGAGACCGACGTGGACACGGTGAACGCGCGCGGCCGGCAGATCGCCCGCTTCCGTTGGCAGGACGGCGCGACGCTGACCAAGGACTCGCCGGGGCTGCGCAGCTGGAAACCGGTCGCGGACGGCGCCGTGTTCACGCCGTCGGTGGATCAGCAGCACGGCCGGATCGGGATCCGGCACACGCTGACGGACGGCTTCCACATCAACGTGTACTCGCTGGCCGCGGCGCGCGCCGGGGACTTCTCGCGGGTGCTCGCGTCGTTCAAACAGCCCGCGATGACAGCGGGCATCGACTTCCAGGGCTGGGCGCTGTACGGCTCGTACGTCTACCTGTGGGAAGGCGAGGCGTACGCCGGTACGCCCGATCCCGCGGTGGCGACGTCGAGGCTCTGGACGTACGACATCACCAAGGGCGAGGTCGTCGAGTCCGTGAAGATCGTGGACGGCGCCGACCTGGTCTACCGCGAAGCCGAGGGTGTGGGCGTGTACGTCGACCGTCTTGGCTGCCCGCAACTCTGTTTCGGCTTCGCCTCCGGCGTGACGGGTGACCGCCGCGCAAACCTGTTCTATCGCAGCAGATTGGTCTAACCGTATGGACAACCTGTCCCGTCGTGGGTTGCTGAGCGGTGCCGGCGCATTAGTTGCCGCAGGCACCCTCGGCGTACCCGCGGCCTCCGCCCGGACCCTGTCCCTCCCGACCACCAAGCGCTTCAAGATGAGCGCGACCACCAACGAGTTCTTCCGCAGCAAGGCGTTGTGGGGACCGACGGTCATGCAGTCGTTCGCCTTCGACACCCCGAACAACCGCCTCTTCACCGGCCAGTTGCGATCGGGTACGCCGACCAACAGCGGTGACCTCACCCTCAGCCAACTCAACTTCTCCGGCACTGTGCTCGGTCACATGTACCTGACCGGATTCGGTCATGCGGTCTCGATCGGCGCCGAGGCCGTCGGGAGTACGACGTACATCTGGACCGAGACCGATGTCGACACGGCCAACGGGCGCGGGCGGCAGATCGCCCGCTTCCCGTGGCAGGACGGCGCGACGCTGACGTCGAGCTCGGTGACCAAATGGAAGCCGGTCTCCAACGGCAGCGTCTTCACACCGGCCGTCGATCAGCGGTACGGGCGACTTGGCGTTCGCTACTCGTTGTCCGGCGGGATGCACATCAACGTGTACTCGTTGGCGGCGGCACGGGCCGGCGACTTCTCGACCGTGCTCGAGTCCTTCAAGCAGCCTGCCCTGACCTCCGGGATCGACTTCCAGGGCTGGGCGTTGTACGGCGCGTACGTGTACTTCTGGGAAGGCGAGGCCTACCCTGGCGAGCCCGACGAGACCCAGGCGACGTCGAAGCTGTGGTGCTACGACATCAACGCCGGCGTACTCGTCGACTCGTTCCTGACGCTGGCCGGCAAGAGCCTCACCTACCGCGAGCCCGAGGGCATGGCGGTCTACGGCTCCACTGACGCAACGGCCCGCTTGTACTTCGGCTTTGCATCAGGAGTAGTCGGAGACCGCCGAGCCAACCTCTTCTACCGCAACACCCTCGTCTGACCTACTTACTGGGCGACGCCGTAGAGGCGATCGCCGGCGTCGCCCAGGCCGGGGACGATGTAGCCCTTTTCGTTCAGGTGCGAGTCCATGCCGGCGATGACGAGGTTGCACGGTACGTCGAGGTGGGTCAGTTCGTTCTCGACGCGTTTGACGCCCTCGGGGGCGGCGAGGAGGCAGATCGCGGTGATGTGGTCGGCGCCGCGGTCGACCAGGAACTGGATCGCCGCCGCGAGGGTGCCGCCGGTGGCGAGCATCGGGTCGAGGACGTAGCACTGGCGTCCGGAAAGGTCCTCCGGAAGGCGTTCGGCGTACGTCGACGCGGTCAGGGTCTCCTCGTTGCGGACCATGCCGAGGAAGCCGACCTCGGCGGTCGGGAGCAGCCGGGTCATGCCCTCGAGCATGCCGAGACCGGCCCGCAGGATCGGGACGACGAGCGGCTTCGGCGCGGCGAGCTTCACGCCCTGCGCCTCCGCGACCGGGGTCTGCACGGTGACCGGACCGGTCCGCACGTCCCGGGTCGCCTCGTAGGCGAGCAGCGTGACGAGCTCGTCGGTCAGCCGCCGGAACGTGGGTGAATCCGTGTGCTCGTCGCGCAGCGCGGTGAGCTTGTGGGCGACGAGCGGGTGGTCCACGACGAGGATCTGCATAAGGCCGAACGGTACCGTCGGCGATTCGCGGCGGGAAAGCGCGCTCGCTGTCAGACTTGAAACTGCATTGGATTCTGCCCTGTCGCCCACCAGGGAGCAGTTCGATGACCGAGAAGACGCCCGAGCAGCTCGACCGGCTGCGGCGCCGTGCCGCCTTTCTGCGCGAGCTCGACGAAGCGCGCGCCCTGCGCGACCGGATCGCGCCCCGGCGGGCCCGTGTCCGGCAGTTGCGCGAGGCGATGCGCAGAGCGACGTACCATCACTGACCGTTGACCGGTGTTGGCGGATCTGATATCGGCTTGAGATCGCCGGGACGCCGCAGGTCTGCGACGATGATGCGGTGTCTGATGCCACGGTTACCGACCTGGACTTCGCGGTCGCTGCGTACACCGAGGACGGGAACTGGACCGTCACGCCGCTGGTACTGCGCGGTGAGCCCGATCTGTCCACGCTGGTGTCCGCGCTCCGCCGGTATCCCGGTGAGGCCGGGGTGCTCGGCCTGGTGTCGGTCGACGAGGACTTCTTCGTCCTGGTCCGGGTGCTCGGCGGCCGTGCCCGGCTGCTGATCTCCGACGTGACCGCCGCGACCGAGTGGCCGCTGGCCCGGCAGGTCGTGGACGAGCTCGACATCCCGCTGGCCGATGACGACGACGAGCAGGTGCCGGCCGGCGACCTGACGATCATCGCCGACCTCGGGATGACCGCGATGGACCTCGGTGCGCTCTGCGACGACGTCGACCTCTACCCGTACGAGATGCTCGAGGAGATCGCCGAGACGCTTGGCTTCGGCAACCAGTTCCAAGACGCGATCGAAGCCGTTGGCTAGCCCGATCCTGCGGCAGGCGTGGTCGCGGTTGATGACGCTGGCTCTCGAGGAGGCCGAGCGGGCGTTGCCCGACGTACCGATCGGGGCCCTCGTGGTGGACGAGGGCGGGGAGATCATCGGGCGCGGCCACAACGAGCGCGAGGCGACCGGCGATCCGACGGCGCACGCCGAGGTGCTCGCGATCCGCGACGCGGCCCGGCAGGTCGGTGAGTGGCGGCTGACCGGCTGCACGTTGGTGGTCACGCTGGAGCCGTGCACGATGTGCGCGGGGGCGATCGTGCTGTCCCGGCTGGACCGGCTGATCTTCGCGGCGTACGACGAGAAAGCCGGCGCGGTCGGGTCGCTGTGGGACGTCGTCCGGGACCGGCGGCTCAACCACCGGCCCGAGGTGGTCGGCGGCGTGATGGCCGACGAGGCCGGTGCCCGGCTACGCGATTTCTTCATCGGCCACAGACCTTGATATTGTCCTCGGCGGTGGCGTGTCCGAGCGGCCGAAGGAGCGCGCCTCGAAAGCGCGTGACGGGCAACCCCCGTCCGAGGGTTCAAATCCCTCCGCCACCGCCATTCGGTCAGATGGTTCCGCACGAAGTGTGGGACCATCTGACCGAATATCAAGTGCTGTGGGATTTGGGAGGAGCCTGCGACGGTTCCCTCCGCCACCGCCAACCGCCCTCCGGGGCGGCCAGATAGGCCGGAGACCCTGATGCTGTGTGATGCGTCAGGGTTTTCGTCTCTCTGGACCTGACTCGGGACGCTCGACGAGAGGGCCCCTATGGATGTTGCGGAGCTCGACGGGATTCTGCTCGCGGGCGCGGCGATTCTGCTGGTCGCCGTGGTCGCGGTGCGGTTGTCCGCGCGGATCGGGCTCCCGTCGCTGCTGATCTACCTCGGGATGGGGCTGCTCCTGGGGGAGTCGGGTCCGGGGCACATCCACTTCGAGGACGCGCAGCTGGCGCATGCGCTGGGGTTCGCGGCGCTGGTGGTGATCCTGACCGAGGGCGGTCTGACGACCCGGTGGAACGAAGTGCGGCCGGTGATGCCGCTCGGGCTCGTGCTGGCGACAGTCGGGGTCGCGATCAGCGTCGGTGTCGTCGCCTGTGTGGCGCATTTCGTGCTGGGGCTGAGCTGGCAGCTGTCGGTGCTGCTCGGGGCCGTGACGTCGCCGACGGACGCGGCGGCCGTGTTCTCGGTGCTCAGACGGGTGCCGATCCGTCCAAGGCTGCGTGGGGCGCTGGAAGCGGAGTCCGGTCTGAACGACGCTCCGACCGTGCTGCTGGTCACGCTCGTCAGCACCGGCGAGGTCGGCGAGAAGGGCCTGCTGTGGTTCAGCGGCCTGGTCGTCTACGAGCTGGTGGTCGGCGCGCTGTTCGGGCTGCTGATCGGGTGGGTGAGCGTCGGACTGATCCGCCGGATGGCGCTCGGATCCGCCGGTCTGTACCCGCTCGCGGTGCTCTCCGTGGCGTTCATCTCGTACGCCGGTGGCTCGGTGCTGCTCCACGTGTCGGGGTTCGCGGCCGTGTACGTGACGTCGCTGGTGCTGGGACGGGCGGAGTTGCCGCACCGGATGGCGACCCGGTCGTTCGTCGACGGGATCGCCTGGCTGGCGCAGATCGGGCTGTTCGTGATGCTCGGGCTGCTGGCGTCACCGGGGGACTTCGAGCTGAACGACGTACTGGTCGCGCTGGTGATCGGGGTCGCGGTGACGGTCGTCGGGCGGTTTGCGTCGGTGGCGATCTCGGCGGCGCCGTTCCGGTTGCCGTGGCGGGAACAGACGTTCATCTCGTGGGCCGGCCTACGGGGCGCGGTGCCGATCGTGCTCGCGACCATCCCACTGGCCGAGGGCGTGCCGCAGGCGGCGCGGATCTTCGACGTGGTGTTCGTGCTGGTGCTGCTGTTCACGCTGCTGCAGGGGCCGTCGCTGCCGTGGCTGGCGAAGCGGCTGAAGGTGCTCGACGAGAACGCCGCGTACGAGGTCGACATCGACGTGGCGCCGCTGGAGTCGCTCGGCGCGGACATGCTCCAGGTGCACGTCCCGAGCGAGTCCCGGCTGGCCGGGGTCGAGATCGGTGAGCTACGGCTACCGCCCGGTGTCTCGGTCGCGCTGGTGATCCGCAGCGAACGAGCCTTCGTCCCGGACCGCCGTACGGTGCTCCGGGCCGATGACGACCTGCTCGTGGTCGCGCCCAGCCCCGTCCGCGAACAGACCGTCCGCCGCCTCCGCGCCGTCTCCCGAGCCGGCCGCTTGGCCGGCTGGTTCGGCGAACGCGGCCGCGAACAGAACTAGTTGGGGTTCTGGCCGGACGGGATCGGCTGCGGGCTGTGGATGACCGGGAGGCAGACCGTGGCGCCGGGGGCGACCGTGACCGACGGGATGCCCTTGAGCTTCACGGAGCCGAAACCGGCGCCGATGACCAGGTCGACGGTGTGGTCGGTCCGACCGTCGGCGACCATGACCGCCTTCTGGTTCAACTGACCTGCGACCAGGAGCATCTCGGGCGCATTCGCGGCGGCACCGCGCAGCGCCACCACGTCGACCTTGTCGCCCTTGGGCTCGTTCGCGGTCTTGCCGATGTTGAACCCGCGCTGCTTCAGCGCGTCGGCCACCCGGCCGGCCGAGCCCGCGCGGGCGCCGCCGTTGTAGACGTTCAGCACGACCTGCTTCGGCACCAGGCGGTTGTTCGTCAGCTTCTGCTCGGTGCAGGTCGCCTCGGCGCTGCTGTTCACCAACGAGTTCCAGCCCCACCAGCCCCCACCGGCAAGGATCCCCAGCAAGATCACCATCGTGATCGGTGTACGCCACCGGATCCGCGAGTGCGGTCTCGGTTGCGGATGGATCGCTGTCATTTGCTCCACCCCCCGTGAGCGGCAGCCATTGGTCAGTCCACTACCAGGACCCGTGCATGCAGGACCTGACGCTGCTGCAACGCGGCACGCAGCGCGCGGTGCAGGCCGTCCTCGAGGTACATGTCGCCCTTCCACTCCACCACATGCGCGAACAGATCGCCGTAGAAAGTCGAGTCCTCGTCGAGCAGCGCGTTCAGGTCCAAAGTGCCCTTCGTCGTGACGAGTTCGTCCAGCCGCACCTGCCTGGGCGGCAGCGAAGACCAGTCCTTCGGTCGCAGCCCATGGTCCGGGTACGGCTTGTCGTCCCCGACACGCTTGAAGATCACCCCCCGAAGTCTAGCGGTGTGAAAGGTCCTAGGAGGAGGTCATGAATGTCACCGGAATAGTCCGCTGCACCGACCCAACCTTTCGATGCCGTTGGACGTCCCACAGGAACAGGGCAGTGAGCGCGGTTCCGCGCCCACGAGCATGGGGGTGAACGGTATGCGAATTCTTCCGAAACTCGGTCTCGCGACCGCGTCGATCACGCTGATCGCGCTCGGTACGACGATGCCGGCCGACGCGATCACGGTGTCTCAGGTGAAGGCGGCCCAGACCCGCCTGAACGGTCTCGGCTGCACGTCGGGCCCGGTCGACGGCAAGGCCGGTGCGATGACCCAGGCGGCCACGGTCCGGTTCCAGTCCGCCAACGTCCTGAGCCAGACCGGCTCGCTGAACAGTACGACGTACGCGCGGCTGATGGCCTCGACCGCGAAACGCTGCGACGTCCGCCCGGTGCCGGGCCGCTCGGGGACCGGGCGCCGGATCGTGATCAGCCAGACGCAGAACTGGGTGTGGCTGATCGACGCGCGCGGCAAGGTGGTCCGGCAGGGCGGGATCATCGACAACCCGACGTACCTGAAGGCCGGCACGTACACGAGCGGCTCGAAGTGCGGGCGGGCGGCGCGGGTACTGCGGAACACCGACGGCGGACGGCTCTACCTGAACCATTTCGTCCGGTTCGCACCGTGCGGTGTCGGGTTCCACCAGATCCCGACGTACAAGTCGAACGGGCAGCAGATCCACGCCGACTGGCTGCTCGGGACGAACTACCGGGCCTCGCACGGCTGCATCCGGGTCTCGGCCTCGATGTCGGTGGCGATCTGGTCGTTCGCGGCCGGTGCGACGCGTGTGGTCGTGATGCGGTGACTGCGGAGGGCTAGCATTCGAGCGGGTTATTTCCGTCAACCGGGGAAAGGCACGCTCAGATGGCCGAGAAAGCCGACGTCGTGGAGACCGTGAAGCAGGGGTACGCGTTCGAGGGGGCGGCGCTCGAGCTTGGCGCACTGCTGGTCGACGGCGAGCCGAATCCGGAGGCGGCGGTCCGGATCCCGCTGGGGATGATGAACCGGCACGGCCTGGTCGCGGGTGCCACCGGTACCGGTAAGACGAAGACCCTGCAGCTGATGGCCGAGCAGCTGTCCGCGGCCGGTGTCGCGGTGTTCGCCGCCGACATCAAGGGCGATCTGTCCGGCGTCTCGCAGCCGGGTGAGGGTAACGACAAGCTGCTGGCCCGGACCAAGTCGATCGGCCAGGACTGGACCGCGTCCGGCTTCCCGACCGAGTTCTACGCGCTCGGTGGGCAGGGTGCTGGGGTCCCGATCCGGGCGACGATCACGTCGTTCGGCCCGGTGCTGCTGTCCAAGGTGCTGGGGCTCAACGACGTCCAGGAGTCGTCGCTCGGGCTGATCTTCCACTACGCCGACAAGGCCGGGCTGATGCTGCTCGACCTCAAGGACCTGCGGGCCGTCATCACGCACCTCACGTCCGACGAGGGCAAGGGCGACCTGAAGGAGCTGGGCGGTCTGTCCGCGGCGACCGCGGGCGTGATCCTGCGGTCGCTGATCGGGTTCGCCGACCAGGGCGCCGAGGCGTTCTTCGGTGAGCCGGAGTTCGACACCGCGGACCTGCTGCAGCAGCGCGACGGCAAGGGCGTCATCTCGCTGCTCGAGCTGCCGAACCTGCAGGACCGGCCGGCGCTGTTCTCGACGTTCCTGATGTGGCTGCTCGCCGACCTGTTCCACGACCTGCCCGAGGTCGGCGACGTGGACAAGCCGAAGCTGGTGTTCTTCTTCGACGAGGCGCACCTGCTGTTCAACGACGCCTCGAAGGCGTTCCTGGACTCGATCGCGCAGACCGTCCGGCTGATCCGGTCGAAGGGTGTCGGCGTGTTCTTCGTGACCCAGACGCCGAAGGACGTGCCGGACGACGTACTGGCGCAGCTCGGTTCGCGGGTGCAGCACCAGCTGCGGGCGCACACGCCGAACGACGCGAAGGCGCTGAAGGCGACGGTGTCGACGTTCCCGAGCTCGTCGTACGACCTGGGTGAGGTGCTGACCCAGCTCGGGATCGGCGAGGCGATCGTGACCGTGATGAACGAGAAGGGCGCACCGACCCCGGTCGCGTGGACCCGGCTCCGGGCGCCGCAGTCGCTGATGGCGCCGGCGTCCGCGGAGCAGCTGACCGCGACGGTGCAGGCGTCGGCGAACAACGCGAAGTACTCGCAGACGCTCGACCGCGAGTCGGCGTACGAGGTGCTCGCGGCGAAGGTGCAGGCCGGTGCCGCGCAGGCCGAGGCCGAGAAGCAGCAGCAGGAGCAGGCCAGGCCGCAGGAGCAGTCGCGGCCGCGGGCGCAGAAGCAGGAGAAGTCGATGGTCGAGCAGGTCGTCGGGTCGTCCGCCTTCAAGCAGTTCGCCCGTTCGGCCGGCCGGGAGATCGTCCGCGGCCTGTTCGGCGCAGCCCGCCGCCGACGCTGAGAAACCGGAGCGCTTTTCCCTTGTCCGCAAGGGAAAACCTGCGTTTGATTGTTGATCAAACGAATGAATTTCGAAGCATCGACGATCGTTCTCAAGTCGTCATCCACAGCCGCGCCGTCACCGATTGGGACCTGACGCCTACACGTCGTACCGTGTGAAGTGATGGTTGCACAGAGTAGGCGAGCGATACGTTCCTGGGCGCTCTGGACCCTGACGGTCCCGGCGTTCGCCGTTGTCGTGCTCGTCGACCTGGCCGCAATCGGTTACGGCGTGCATGCGTTCGCCGACCGCCAGAGCTGGCGCGGCCTGGACGTCGTGTTCGCGTTGACGGTCTCCGCGCTGATCTCCGTCGAGGGCGCCCGCCGGGTCGAGAGCCGCCGGCGGCGCGGCGGCGCGCTGCACAAGGACTTCGCCCCGGCATGGATGATCGCCGCGGCGATCATCCTGCATCCGGCGCTGGCGATCCTGGTCGCGGTGCTGCTGCGGATCTGGTGGCGGATCCGGGCCGGCAAGTGCATCCCGTACCGCTGGGCCTTCTCGACCGCCGTCCACGTCCTCGCGGTCGGCGCCGCGCACGCGGTCTTCGTCTCCGCGCGTGACCTGACCGGCGACAGCGGCCTCGGCCTGGTCGTGTCGATGGTCGGCGGCGCGATCGCGTACGTCGTGACCGACACCCTGCTGTGCGGGCTCGCGATCTCGCTGATCATCCCGGGCAGCAACCGCCGCGAGACGGTCGGCGGCCTGGACGACCTGTGTACCGACGCGACCGCCGCCACCTTCGGCTGCCTGCTCGCGGCGGCCTGCCTGATCAGCCCGTGGCTCGCGTTCGTCGCGATCCCGATCACGCTGACCGCGCAGCGCGCGCTGCTCCTCGGCCAGTTGGAGACCGAGGCCCAGACCGACCCGAAGACCAGCCTGACCCGGGTCGACTGGTGGCGCCGCCGGACCGAGCAGATGCTGCGCACCTCGCGGAACCAGCACGAGTCGATGGCGGTGCTGCTGATCGACATCGACCACTTCAAGCAGGTCAACGACCGGCACGGTCACCTGGTCGGCGACGAGGCCCTGCGCGCGGTCGCGACGATCCTGCGCAGTGCGATCCGGGCGAAGGACGTGATCGGCCGGTTCGGCGGCGAGGAGTTCGTGATCGCGCTCCCGGACACCGGCCTCGACGAGGCGACGGTGACCGCCGACCGGCTCCGCAACGCGGTCGCCAACAGCCCGCTGGCGGCGATGTGCGCCGGCGTACTCGACGACCCGGACCTGGACCCGGACACCTTCCACCTGACCGTCAGCATCGGCGTCGCGGTGTACCCGACCGACGGGGCGACCGTCGACGACCTGCTGCTCCGCGCCGACCGCGCGATGTACGCCGCGAAGGCCGCCGGCCGGAACCGGGTCCGCCTGGCCGCCGACACCGTCCCGGTGACCCGGCTGACCGCGTCGACCCAATTCTCGGAACAGACAGAACCTTTGGCGCCCGCTCAGCGTCCTGTGAGGTGAGGACGGCAGGACGGAGTGCACATGGCGGCAACGGGGAGTCGTGACGACGACTTCACGGCGTTCGTGCTGGCCAGATCCGCGCGGTTGGTGCACTTCGCGCGGGTGCTCTGTGGTGATGCGGGCCTCGCGGAGGATCTCGTGCAGACCGCGCTGGAGAAGGCGTACCTGCGCTGGGACCGGATCGAGATGGCCGACCCGTTCGCGTACGTCCGGCAGGCGGTGGTCAACCAGCACCTGTCCTGGGTACGGCGGCGGCCGTGGCGTGAGCGGCCGACCGGTGACGCGGCCGAGCTCGACCTGCTCCTCGAGGCCGAGGTCGATCCGAGTGGTGGGGTCCATCGGCGGGTCGCGGTCGGGGCCGCACTCGCCGCGCTGAGCCGGCGCGAGCGAGCGGTCGTCGTACTGCGGTATCTCGAGGACCTGACCGAACGGGAGACCGCGGCGGTCCTCGGAGTGGCGATCGGGACGGTGAAGAGCGCGAACGCGCGGGCCCTGGACAAGCTGCGGGCCGCGCCGGAGCTGAGCGCTGTGGGGGAGCGAGCATGAACGACGAGCGCGGGACGCCGGCCGAGGAGCAGCTCCGGGTCGCGCTGGCACCGGACGATTCCATCGCGCCCCTCGACCCGGCGCGGGTGATCGTGGGCGCGCGGCGGCGGCGGGCGCGGGGCCGTGTCGCTGCGGCCGGGGCTTCGGTTGCGGTCGTCGGCGTGATCGCCGTCGCGGGAATCGCGGGCAGTGGTCAGCTGCGCGGCGACGTACCGCAGCCTGCTGACCCTGGTCCGTCGGCGACTGTCCGCCCTACGACTCCTCCTCCGACTCGCATGACGCCGACGCCGACTTCACCTGTCCGGACGCCGACGGAGTCGCCTACAGTGCCGTCGACTGTGCCGCCTCGCGGGACGCCGACGGCGCGGCCTACGAGTACTCCGAGTCTGGCCACGCCTCTGCGGCCGCCTCGTACACCGTCCGGGTTGCCGACCCCGTCCAGCCCGCCGACCCGCACCCCGAGCTGAGGCCGGCAGAACCATTTCGCTACCCGGCTGCGTCCTTCAGCCCGACCGAACATCAAAAAGGTGCGGAGGGCAACAATGGACGAGGTAGGCCGGAAGCGGCGGATGACCCGGATACTGCTGGGCGGGCTCGCCGCCGCGGCGGTGGTCGGCGTCGCAGTCGCCGGTACGGCGATGGCGCGCAGCAGCAACTCAGCTGCCGACACAACCGCCCAAGGCGGACCAACCGCCGCGACCCCCTCCGAGGCAACACCAACCGCGGCCACCCCAAGCGCGCCTGCCACCCCCACGCGCTCCCCATCGGCACGGCCGGCCACCCCGACCCTCCCCCCGACCGAGTCCCCCACCTGCCGCCCAACCGCGACCCCGAGCCTCCCGCCGACCGCGACGCCGACGCGCCCGACCGCGACGCCGAGTCTGCCGCCGACTGCGACGCCGACTCGTCGGGCGGTTCCGACGCCGACTCGCGCGCCGAGGGCTTCTTCGTGTCAGACGCCAACGGTCTCGCCAACGGCGCCGCCGACCCAGACACCCGAGCCGCGGGCGACTCCGACGCGGTCACCGCGTGCGGTACGACCGACTGTCCCGGCCACGCCGTCGCTCCCGCCGACCCAGACGCCCGAGCCGACGGTCCCCTCGCGCGGTAAGTAGACGCGGTAAGTAGGCGCGGACCTCAGCCACTCACCAAGCCAACGGCCGCACGCCCGCCGAGCAATCAGCGAGCGTGCGGCCGTGGTGTTTCCGGACGTTGGTGAGTGGTGCAGGTTCAGCAGGCGCCGAAGCTACCCGCCGACACCCACGCCTTCGCGACATACATGCCGGCGTTGACCCGCAGCCACACATTGCTGGTGCCCTGCGACCCGGTGACGTTCTCCCCGGTCGTCTGGCACTCGACAGTCACCTGAGCCGACTTCCCGGCCATCCCAACAACCGCGCCAGTCGAGTTCGGCGCATTCCGCACGTTCAAATACCCGGACGAGATCGACACCGTCCCGCGCCCACCATCGCCGGTCCACAGGTACGTGACGTCGACCCACGAGTTGTCGGCCAGCTTGAGCGCGTCCCAGAACACGCCATCCGCGAGGTCGATCCCCGCCGGGTTGGCGACCGTCCGACCGAACTGGTCCTTCCCGCCGTTATAGCCGCTCTGGTACGCCGCCTGCGCCTCAGGCTTGCCCTGCGGCAGGTCCTTCCACATCTCGCGGGTCGCGCTCGGGTTCCAGTAGTCGTCTTTGGTGTTCCACGGGCCGACGTCCCACACCGGCTCGAACGCGCACCGCGAGGCGGTGCAGACCTTCACCGAGTACGTGCCGGATCCGGCGCTGGACAGTCCGCGCCGTGACGGCAGGGCGACGAAGTGGTCCCGGCTCACGATCACGTGGCCGTTGGCCGTCGTACCGCCGACCAGACCTTCACGCGTGGCGAAGACGTGCGACTTGAGCGGTGCCGCTTGGACCGTCATGCGTGGCGCGGCGGCCTGGTCCGTGGGCTGCACCGTGACGTCGCCGACCCACGGGCTCGCGCCGGTCGACGGTGCGCTGACGATGATGCGGACCTGGACCTGGTCGCTTGCACCCGGCAACGCAGTCGGCGTACCGGCCTTGGCTGCCGTCCACTCCGACCACCTGTTGTTGACCCACGACCGTACGTCGACCTCCGCCGACGAACCGTCCGGCGTACTGGACGTGTAGCCGACGACAACGGCGGACGTGGGATCTGCGAACCGGACCGGCGTGAGTTCGGCCAGGCCGGAGCGTTGCTTGATCTCGGTCGATCCGATCGCGGCCGGTGTGTCGCCGAGGACGATGCGGCTGCCGTCGACCTTGACGTTGCTGGATCCGGCGACGGGTTGGGCCGCGACCGAGACCGGATTCGGCACTGCGGCGGTGCTCGGCAAGGTTGCCGTAAAGATCGCGGCGGTCATCGCCAGACAGGCGGTGAGCGCGGTTGTACGGGTGATACGCATGGGCGGAACCTCCGGGGCGGTGAAGGCTTGAGCACCCAATGTGACTCACAAACACCTCTTCTGCATAGCCCGTGAATAAATTTCTCGTGACTGCACAGAACCCGATCGGTCACCCAGCGGGTTTGGACCGGTGTGACAGAGGCTGAGGAGAATCGATGACCCGGACCGCGGACGCCGACTTCGAGCGATTCGTCGTGGCGCAGTCGACCCCCTTGCTCCGCTTCGCGGAGATGCTGTGCGGCGATCGGCACACCGCCGAGGACCTGGTGCAGCAAGCGTTGATGCGGTCCTATCCGAAGTGGCACCGGCTGGAGGGCGACCCGTTGCGGTACGTCCGGCGGGTGCTGGTCAACCGATTCCTCTCCCAGGCCCGCCGGCGCTGGAACAACGAAGTACCCAGCGACCCGGTGGACAACGATTGGGACCAGCGAGCGGTGGCGGACTTCGCCGGGGCGGTTCAGACCAGGGAGGCCGTGCTCTCGGCCCTCAGCGGTCTGACCGTTCGGGAGAGAGCCGTGGTCGCGCTGCGCTACTCGCAGGATCTCTCCGAGGCCGAGACCGCCGAGCTGCTCGGCATGGCGGCCGGGACCGTGAAGAGCACGGCCTCCCGGGCGCTGGCCAAGTTGCGTCTGGCACCCGACCTGATCGATACCGGAGTTGGAGGAAACTGATGAGTGACGAGCAGCGGGTACACGACGCGCTCACGTACGAGATGGAGCCGTGGCAGCCGGACGCAGGTGACCTGATGCGGCGCGGCAAGCGGCTGACCTGGCTGCGCCGGGGACTGGCCGCGGCGGGTGTCACCGCACTGGCCGGAACCGTCGCGACGGTGTCCGCCGCGGTCGGCGGACCGGCGCTTCCCGTGAAGAACCTGCTGGCCGGCGGGGGAAAGCCCCCGGTGCCGGCGGTGATTCCGGCGGGTACGCCGACGGCGCCGTCGGTGGACCCAACCTGCCTGCCGCAGAAGCCGGAGAAGCCGCAGTTGCCCAAGGCGACGGTCTCGGTGAACAAGACCGTCGACCCGAACAACCCTCCGACGGCGAAGCCGACGCTCCCGGGCAAGCCCAGCCTGCCCACCGCGAAGCCGACGCTGCCCGGCAAGCCGAGCCTTCCGACCACCCCGCCGTCGCTGCCTGGTAAGCCACAGGTTCCGACGACCAAGCCGACGCTGCCGACGGCGACGCCGAGCTTCCCGACGACCAAGCCGAGCTGGCCGACCACGAAGCCGACCCTGCCGACGACGAAGCCGACGCTCCCGGGAACGCCGACCTTGCCGACAGCCAAGCCGACCCTGCCGACAGCCAAGCCGACTCTGCCGACGAAGCCGTCGCTGCCGACGACGAAGCCGACCCTGCCCGGGAAGCCCACCCTGCCGAGTGTTCCGTCGGCCAAGCCGGTCCCGACGCCGACGGTGCCGGACTGCGTTGACGGCGTACCGACCACGAAGCCGACTGCTCAGAAGCCGTCGCTGCCGACCCTTCCGACGGTGCCGGGCAAGCCGACCACCAAGTCGACTGTGCCGTCCCTGCCGACGGTCACGGTCTCCGGTGGCGTCAAGGTGACCGTCGACCCGGGCAAGCCGCAGACGGTCGAGCCGACACTCCCGAGCAAGCCGTCGGTGCCGACCACCAAGCCGACGTTCCCGACCCCGACGGAGAAGCCCAGCATCCCGACGCCGAGCTTCCCGACGACCTTCCCCACCGGCCACCCCTCCTCCGGCCGGTAGGGCACCCCGCCACCGGCGAGTAGGTCACGCAGCCCTACTCGCCGGTGGCACCATCCACCAGCTCGCGGGCCACGTCCAGGTGGCCCGCGTGCCGCGCGTACTCCTGCAGGACGT
The DNA here is from genome assembly GCF_004331345.1 of Kribbella soli. Classification (GTDB taxonomy): domain Bacteria; phylum Actinomycetota; class Actinomycetes; order Propionibacteriales; family Kribbellaceae; genus Kribbella; species Kribbella soli. The sequence goes on from NZ_SJJZ01000001.1 coordinate 2,603,398, forward strand.
GGAACAGGATCCAGTTCAGCGTCGGCCGGTCATCGGCCCCGAAGCGCCCACCGGCTGCCGCGACCGTCGCCGGGTCCTCGCCGGCGACCACGCTCCGGGTGAACTCGCCGCCCGCGTGCAGTTGGGCCAGCAGGCTTTCCAGGGTGTCGTCGGGTTCGAGCGTCCAGGGGCTGTCCGGGTCGTCCGCGGAGTCGCCCCACGGGTGGTCGACGGGCTCACCGGTGAAGCCCCAGCGCAGCCAGCGCCGCTCCATGAAGATCAGGTGCTTCAGTAGTTCCAGCGGCGTCCATCCCGACGGCAGGCGACTGCCGCGCAGCTCGGTGTCGCTGAGCCCGATGAGCTTGTTCTGGACGATGCCGCGGTAGTGATCGAGGTACTGCAGATGCAGTTCGACCGTGTCGGCGAGGTCGCGTGCGGGCTTCATGACAGTGCTCGCAGGTAGTCGGCGGTCGCGTCGTCGGCCGGATAGAACGACTCGATCATCAGCTCCGAGACCGTGACGTCGAGCGGTGTGCCGAAGGTCGCGATCGTCGTCAGGAGCGACAGTTCGCGGCCGTCGTGGGTGAGGTTGAACGGTACGACGACCTCGGCCGGCCCGGGTGGAGCCGGCTTGTCGTTGACGGCGTACCCGCGAAGTTCGTCGTACAGGTCCTGGAGCTCGGGGTCCGCGGTGCCGGCCACCTGGCGTTGCAGGCTCGCGAGCGCGGCAGAGCGGACCTCGGCGATGTTGGCGATCCGCCGGGCCAGGCCGTTCGGGTGCAGGGTCAGCCGGAGCGCGTTGATCGGTGCCTGTAGCAACTTCTCGTCGACGTCCGTGGTGAAGATCGCGATCCCGGCGTTCGCCTCGACGATGTTCCACCAGCGGTCGACGACCAGCGCCGGGTACGGCTCGTGGGCCTTCAGCAGGCGGCGCAGCGTCGTCCGGATCGCGAGCATCGACGGCGAGTGCAGCGACGCCTCGCTGTAGATCGGCGCGAACCCGCCGGCAAGCAGCAGTTGGTTGCGGTCCCGCAGCGGTACGTCGAGATGCTCTGCCAGCCGCATCACCATCTCGCGACTCGGCTTCGACCGCCCGGTCTCCACGAAACTCACGTGCCGCGTGGACACCCCGACCCGGTTCGCCAGCTCGAGCTGACTGAGCCGCCGGCGCTCCCGCCAGCCGCGCAGAAGCTCACCGACGGGGCGCTGGAACGTCTCCTCGATCGTCGCTGCCATGGTCCGACCGTAGCGGGTGGCCCTCGACCTGACATAGACATCGCCATTACCTCTGACGTCATCGACGGTACGCCGGACCTGGCGGCAAGGTTCTGGTCATCGCAACCGATCGAGGAGGAAACACCATGAACGCAACGACTCTCGCCGACCAGTACTTCACGATGTGGAACGCCGCCGACGCCGACCGTCGGGCCGAGCTCATCGCCGGCACCTGGACCGCGGACGCGACCTTCCAGGACCCGAGCTTCGAGACCACCGGCCGCGACGAGCTGAACAAGCTGGTCGGCGCCGCGCAGCAGATGTTCCCGGGGCTCTCGTTCGTCCGGATCGGCGACATCGACGAGCACCACAACTACCTGCGCTGGACCTGGCACCTGAAGGCCGAGGGACAGGAGCCGGTCGCCGGTGGCACGGACATCGTCGTGCTCGACGCCGACGGGAAGATCCGGCAGCTGATCGGGTTCCACGACTTCGCCCCGGCACACTGAACCTTCGGGCACATCCGACTTCCGGCGACTCACGGATGGCCGATCGGCGGATGCGACGTGCCGGACCTGGCGCCTAGGTTGGCGGGCATGTGGAAATCGTTGACAGCGGCATCGATAGTGGGGTCTTTGATTGCGGCCGCCGTTCCGGTGAGTACGGCGGCGGCCGCGGGGACCCTGGACTGGAAGGCCTGCAAACCCGGCGCGGTCGAGCAGTGCGCGACGCTGACCGTGCCGCTGGACTGGTCGAAACCGGCCGGTCCGACGACGAACGTGTACGTCGCCAAGGTCCCGGCGAAGGATCAGAAACACAAGCTCGGCGCGCTGTTCTTCAACCCAGGCGGGCCGGGCGGCGCGGGCGGCTCGATCTTCGCGGCGGGGCTCGCGGACGCGGTGCTACCGCAGTACCGGGATCGGTACGACCTGGTCAGCTTCGACCCGCGCGGGACCGGGAGCAGCAGTCAGCTCGACTGCGGTCCGGTGCTACGTCGCGGCGTACCGGTGTTCCCGAAGTCCAAGGCGCAGTACGACGCTTTGGTGGCGTCGAGTCGGGCCACCGGCGAGCAATGCCTGAAGCAGCACGGCGACCTGATGCGAAACCTTGATACGCGAACGGTCGCGCGCGACATGGATGCGATCCGGGCCGCGCTCGGCGAGTCGAAGTTCAACTACATCGGGCTGTCGTACGGGTCGTACTTGGGCACGCTGTACGCGCAGCAGTTCCCGCAGCGCGTCGGCCGGATGGTGCTCGACGGGATCCTCGATCACAAGCAGGGCCCGTTGCGGCTCATGCTCGACGAGGCGAAGGAGATGGAGGCCGGCTTCAACCGCTTCGCCGCGTGGTGCACCAAGGACACGTCGTGCGCCCTGCACGGGCAGGACGTCGGCGCGGTCTGGGACGCGACCGTACGCAAGGCCGACAAGACCCCGCTGACCGGGCTGCACGGCCCGGTGAACGGCGACGTACTCCGGATGGCGCTCCCGACTTTGTTGCCGTTGACATCAATGGTCTCGGACAACTGGCCGGTGCTCGCGACCGCGCTGGCGAAAGCGGCGAAGGGCGACGGCACCGACTTCGCGAACGTCAGCTACGTCGGCGACCCCGAGACCGCGTACGCCGCCGTGTCCTGCATGGACCTGCCGGGTGAGCTGCGTGGGTACGCCGATGCGCGCGCCCGGCTCGCGCTCGCCAAGGCCGTCGCGCCGCGGGTCGGTGCCGCGGTCGAAGGCTGGGCGATCACGGCCGCCTGCGCCGGCTGGCCGATCCCGCCGAGCAACCCGTGGGGCGCGACGCCGGTGCACGGTACGCCGCCGATCCTGATCACGTCGACACTGCACGATCCGTCGACGCCGATCGCCAACGCCCGCAGCCTGGTGCGGCAGATCGACAACAGCCGGCTGCTGACCGCCGACGTCTACGGACACACGGCGTACTTCAACTCGGCCTGCGCGCGAGACCGGATCGCCGACTACCTGCTGGACGGGAGGCTGCCCGCCACGAACTGCTAATTCGGTGGAAGGTGCTCGCCGGACGTGCGCAGGATGGAACATGCTCACCACCGAAGAGCTGGACGTTTTCGAGCGCGACGGGATCGTGAAGATCCCGTCCGCGTTCACCTCCGACGAAGCCGCGGGGATGCGGGACGTGCTGTGGAACGAACTGTCCGCGCGGCATGACATGGATCGCGACGATCGTTCGACCTGGACGCCGTCGCGACCGACCGGTCTGAAGACCACCAAGTTCGATCGGCGCGCGCACGCGATCCTCGGACCGCGGGTGCGGTCGGCGCTCGACGGGCTGCTCGGCGAATGGGTCGAGCCGAAGCACCAGGGACAGGTGCTGGTGACGATGCCGGAGGGCGTGCCGTGGGCGGTGCCGCATCGGCAATGGCACACGGACGTCGGCTTCGAGACGGAGACCGGCGCTGTGAAGATCTGGGCGTTGTACGGCGATGTCGAGCCGGGTGGCGGTGGGACTCCGCAGGTCGCCGGCTCGCACAAGGTGATCGAGCGGTTCTTGACCACGACGGACGAGCGGGACTTCAAGGAGGTCCGCGATCGGTTGCTCCGGTCGGATCCGTGGTTCCGCAACCTGACGTCGGAGCAGCGCACGGTGGACCCGATGGAGCCGAAAGATCTCGACGGACTGCCGGTCCGCGTCGTCGAGCTCACCGGTCAGGCCGGTGACGTGTACCTGACCCATCCGTGGATCCTGCACTCGATCGCACCGAACGCGGCCGACACTCCGCGGATGATGCGGAGCCGGTTCATCTGGAGAGGGCCGTGATCAACCGCGCGCACCGAACCGGGTCCTCGGTGAGGCCGACAGAGAATCCCCAGAGCCAGTAGTCGACCGTTCGCCAGATCACCCAGTCGCGTGCCCGGTCCCGGTCCAAGGCGGCTTCCCGGACCGCGCTGTCGAAGTACTCGACGATGTCCTGCATCTCGTCGAGTCGCGTCCACAGCACCCGGCCGAGGTCGTACTCGATGTCGCCCTGGAACAGGACCGGGTCCACGGTGAGCCACGGCTCACGCGTCCCGGCGAGCACCTGCGCCGAGTGGAAGTCGCCGTTCACCGCTGCTGTCGAGGTGCTTTCGTACGGCGCGACGCTCAGCGCCTCGCGCAGAATCGCGACGTCGAACGGTCGGCCGAGTCGCTCCCACTCCGGCTCCAGCTGCGCCGATCGTGTGGTCACGATGTCCGCGGTCGACCGCGCTTCGGCCGGAGCCGGTACGGCGAGTCTGCGCATCAGCTGCCCGAGTACGGCGACTGCCTCGTCGACGGGCCGGGTCGTCAACGGTGTGGACAACCGCTCCAGCAACATCGCGCCGGCCTCGACGTCGACGTCGTACAGCTGGGCCATGCCCCGACCTGCCCACCAACGGAGCGCCCAGGTCTGCTCGGCCACCTCTTGTCCGGGCGGCGACATCCGCAGTACGAACTCCTCGCCGTCCCGCGTGACCGGCACGACGACCGCGTTCGACCCGTGTGCAACCGCTCCCACGACCGCCAGATCCCACCGCCGGCACTGCCGCTCGACGGCCATCGGCAGATCCCGGAGCCAGTCCGCGCCCTCGGTCCACCATCGCGGCATCCGCAGGAATTCCTCGGGAAGCTCGATCACTCGGTCAAGTTACCGGGGCAACCCGGGGCATTCACCTGATTTGCAAATGCCCTCCCCGGCGGCGGGATCGAGGACCATGATGTTGGGCATGGGCGGAGAGGTTGGCGCGGACGGGTTGCAGTTCGACGCGGAGGTTTCCCGGCAGATCGAGACGGTGTACACCACGACTGACGTGGTCGAGCAACGGCGGGCGGTGCGGGCGGCGCTGGCGTTGCGCCCCGGCGACCGGGTGCTGGACGTCGGTTTCGGGCCAGGGCTGCTGGCCGCGGAGATGGCCGGCGAGGTCGGGCCGAACGGGCGGATCTGCGGGATCGACGTCAGCGAGAGCATGCTGGCGATCGCCCGGACCCACGCCGAGGTCCCCGGCGGACCGGGCCTCGAGCTCGAACTCGGCTCGGTCGCGCGGATCCCGCACCCGGCGGAGAGCTTCGACGTGGTGGTGTCCACGCAGGTCTTCGAGTACGTCGACGACATCGCGGCCGCGCTCGACGAGGTGCGACGGGTGCTCCGGCCGGCGGGTCGCGTCGTACTGCTGGACACGGACTGGGGTTCGGTGGTGTGGCGATCGAGTGACGACGAGCGGATGGCGCGGGTGCTGACCGCGTTCGAGGATCACCTGGCGGATCCGCATCTGCCCCGGACACTGGCCGACGTACTGGCGAAGACCGGTTTCACGCCGACGCATCAGCAGGTGGTGCCGATCCTCAACACGGCGTACGACCAGCACACGTACAGCGGCGGCTTGATCGACATCGTGTCAGATTTCGTGCCCGGTCATGCCGGCGTGACGCAGGAGGAGGCGCGGGCCTGGGCGGACGATCTCCGCGGTCTCGGCGCGAGCTACTTCTTCAGCCTGAACAGGTACTTGTTCGTCGCGTCGGCCCTCTGACCCTGCCGGACACTCTTGGACGGTGTCGACCTCGGCGGGTGCGTCCTGGGAGAGACACACCCGCCGGGCCGGTCGTTCTCCCGCCCCTCAGTGGGAGAACTCGCGGCTCGGTGAACACCACCCATGCCCGAATGGCACTGACCGAACCGCGGGACCACCTACAGGTACCCCAGTTCGCGGTTTCGCACACACCCCGGCACGCGGTGCGGCCGGAAAACTTCACATTCCTCAAACCTTCACCGGTAGTTGCTGACCTGACAGCGGCCTAGGCTGGTTCGCGATTTTCGCGCACCCGGGGTCGGTGCGCGGACGCCCAAGGGGGAAGGACCAGCAATGCCGGAAGTGTTCGACGACGAGTTGACCGAAGAGCAGTTGGACGAACTGGAGGCGCTCGGCGCGGCCGAGGACGCGGACGTGATCCTCGGATCCGAGGCCGGTGGAAAAGATGCCTGAGGCAAGGATTTCCTGGCGCGGCTTCACGATGAACAAGCGCACCGTGGCGATGGCCGAGGCCGCGGAGAAGCTGTACCACTCGAAGTTCGCGATCCTGCAGGGGTCGTACAACGCCGGCGGCGTGGACGCCTCGGCCGGTACCCACGACGGCGGCGGCGCGGTCGACCTCGACGTACGGACGAAGAGCGCCGCGCAACGCGTGGCGGTGGTGAAGGCGCTCCGCCAGGTCGGGTTCGCCGCCTGGCTGCGGACGCCCGCGCAGGGCAACTGGCCGTACCACGTGCACGCGATCGCGGTCGGCGACAAAGACCTGTCCCGCGGCGCCGCACACCAGGTGGCGGAGTACCACCGGAAGCGGAACGGGCTGGCCAACCGCGGTCCGGACGACGGACCGCCCGGGTACTACGGGATGACCTGGGAGCTGTACCTGAAGGCACACCCGCCGAAGGAGCCGGTGCCGGACTCGACGATCTCGCTGGCCGCGATGGAGTACGCGCGGACGCACGATGCGATGACCGGCGTTTGGGGCGCGGACCGCGCCCGGGTGATCGCCTGGGCGGCGCACCCGCGGGTCGGCGCGATCACGAAGGCGGAGACGGTGCCGGCGGCCGGCGTTCCGTGGCACCTGCACTTCCAGCGGGTGATCCGGAAGGTGCAGCTGCACTTCAAGCTGGAGGTGACCGGGATCTTCAACACTCCGGTCGCCGGGGTGATGAAGCGGTACGGGTACAAGATCGTCGCTTGATCAGGTACGGCGCTTGAGCATGGACAAGGCCCCACCGGTAGCAGCCGGTGGGGCCTTGGTGGTCCACTACCGCCCGGGCATCCCCGGTGCAGCTGTGGAGGTGGAGAGCGGAACCGACGCCGATGCAGGGGTCAAGACGTCAGCTCCGCTTGCCTGTGTGGAGTTATCTCGAGTCGGCCGCCCAGACGTGCGCCTGGTGGAACTCGAGGTGTTGCCGCATCGCCGCCGGAGTGCTGCCGAGCCCGAGGTGGTTCATGGTCGGTACGACGACAGCGTGTACGTCGGACCGCTTCACCTCGTCGAGCAATGCGTGGAAAGCCGCGGACTCGGCCGAATCGCGCTCGGTGTAGACGGTCCCGAGGGTGAATCCCTCGGCGCTGGCGAAGGCGACCAGTGAATCTGTCGCCGCAGCCAGCTCCTCCGCGCAACTCAGCGCGTCGGCCCGTACGTACCCGAGCAGCGTCGGCCGGGTAGTCATCGCTCTGCGTCCACCAGCACCGGCTCGCTCGTCACCCGGAGGGACGCGAACCGGCGGCGCATGGCTTCCTCGTACTGCACTGCCTGCTCCGCCATGGCGGTGTGATCCGCAATCGGGTGACCGCCGAACCAGACCCGCACGCGACGGTGCGTTGTGGGGGTCTCCAGCGTCTCGGTCATCGCGGTTCCTTCGGCAGTCTCGGTCTCACCCCGGACGGCTTTGTCCGGTGTTGAGATAAAGAACACCTCACTGACGGGTACCTTCGGAACACTTTGGTAGGGACCTTTACAGAGGCCTAACGCAGAGTAGGGAAACCCTACGAACGCGCAGGTCAACGCCCTCTCAGCCGGATCGTCAGGCGGGCCGGAAACTCTGTCAAGAATGTTTGCAGGTATTTGCAGATAACGATTCGGCGTCGCGAATTGTGCGGCGAACGGAGAAATTGGATGTCCTGCTAACTGTTTGCACCAGTCCGCTCACGCACCGGAATGCAAGCCACCACAACACCGAGCACAGCGGCCGCCAGAGGTACGGCGAGCCCGGTGCGGAATCCGCCCGCGGTCAGTTCGTCGCCCGCCGCCAGAACGGCCGCCACCGCCGCCAGCCCGGTGCGGAATCCGCCCGCGGTCAGTTCGTCGCCCGCCGCCAGAACGGCCGCCACCGCCGCCAGTCCGAGTGCGGATCCGAACTGGAACGACGTCGTCAGTACGCCGCCCGCCAGTCCCTGCTCCTCCTCGGAGACTCGCTCGGTCGCAGCGATCGTCAACGGCCCATAGGTGAGCGCGAACGCGAGCCCGAGCAGCAGGAACGCCGGAAGCATGGCCGCGAAGGTCGCTCCCAGCGGCAGGAATGCCGTGTAGGCGAAGGCGGCCAGCACGAATCCGCCGAGCACCACGCGGCCGTTGCCGAACCGGGTCACCAGCCACGGCGTGAGGGTCGGGGCGAGTACGGCGTCGATGCCGATCACCATGAGGGCTAGTCCGGTTTCCAGTTCGGACCAGGCGAGCAATTCCTGCAGGTAAAGCACCGCGATGAACTGGAATCCGACGAACGAGCCGACCAGGAGGATCGCGCCGAGGTTCGCCCGGATCAGGGCGGTGTTCCGCAAGAGTCCGAGCCTGATCAACGGCGTGGCGACCCGCCGCTCGATCAGCGCGAAGGCCCCGAGCAGCACGAGTCCGGCAGCGGCAGTTGCCACTGTCTGTGCCGCCGGTACGTCGGGCGCCCGCACTACGGTTGCCACCAGCAACAACATTGAACCGGTCAGCGTGAAGGCCCCGGCCAGGTCGAAGCCTCCGGAGTGCGCGGTCCGCGCGGTGTCCCGGGGGATCAGCGCGACGGCGCCGGTCAGGATGACGGCCGAGACGATCACCGGCGCGAAGAACACCCATCGCCAGTCGATCGCGGTGAGCAGTCCGCCCGTGACCATGCCCAAGGAGAATCCGCCGGCCGCGGTTCCGGCGTACACCAGCAAGGCCTTGTTGCGTTGCGGCCCCTCCGGGTAGGTCGTCGTGATGATCGACAAGCCGGCCGGGGTCATGAACGCGGCCGCGATCCCGGTGACGAAACGGGCCAGGATCAGTACCCAGCCATCGGTGGCGAACCCGCCGAGGCCGCTGAACAGCAGGAACACCACCAGCCAGCCGACGAACATCCGGCGCCGGCCGAGCAGGTCGGCGGCGCGGCCGCCGAGCAGCACGAACCCCCCGTAGCTGAGGGTGTAGGCGCTGACGATCCATTGCAGTTCGCTGGTGGTCAGGCCGAGTTCGGCCCGGATGGACGGCAGCGCGACGCCCATCATCGAGACGTCGATGCCTTCCAGGAAGATTGCGCCGCAGAGGACGAACAGAACGGCCCAGGCGCGGCCGGTCAGCCGCTCCGGGGTGACGGTTGATGACACGTGCGACTCCCTCTCATGGTTACCTCTTGTAACTGACCCCATCATCAGGAACCATTGGGGATTGTGGAAGAAGGCACTTCAGAGGAACCGAGTCACTCCTGCTGCACCGAGGGCGCGTTCCAGTGGGACACGCGGGAGGACTGCGACGTCCGCCAGATCCTGGACCGGATCGGCGACAAGTGGTCCCTGCTGGTGATCGCGCTGCTGGACAACCGGTGCATGCGGTTCACGGAGCTGAAGAAGACGATCGACGGCATCAGTCAGCGGATGCTCACGGTGACACTGCGCCAGTTGGAACGAGACGGCCTGGTCAGCCGGACCGTTCACCCGGTCGTCCCGCCGCGCGTCGACTACGAGCTCACCCCGCTCGGCGTCACGCTGCACGCGACGATCCAGTCGCTCGTCACCTGGACGGAGACCCATCAGTCGGAGATCGCCACCGCGCGGGCCAGGTACGACGCGGTCAGCTCCCCGTCCGTGTGAAGCTCGCCGGATGCCTTGGTACGACGAGCAGCGTGAGGCCCGCGGCGCAGACCGCGAGTCCTGCGATGACGTTGAGAGTGACCGGCAGACCGAGCGCGATCGTCGCCGCGGGTGCTGCCAGGGCACCGATCAGCAGTGCGAGTGAGTCGGCGGCGAAGAAGATCGCGCCCACGCTCGCGAGCATTTCCCGTGGGGCGGTGCGCTGGATCGTGGTCTCGGCAGTGATGAGGAGAATGCTGCCGGGCAGGCCGATGAGGGCCGCGGCGACGATCGCGATCGGGATGTTCGGGGCGTTGAAGAGTGCGAAGTACGCCGCGGCTGTGGCGAGTTGGGTCAGGGTGAGGAGTTCGCGGGTTCCGAGGAGGCGGGCGGCTTTCGTGCTCAGGGCGGCGCCGATGAGGTACCCGGCGCCGAGGCCGGAGATCAGGTAGCCCACGCCGTACCCGGGCGCATGCAAGCGGTTGACGGTGAACGGTACGAGGAGCGCGGTCAGGCCGGCGTTGGCGGTCAGGAAGACCGTTTGGCCGACCAGGATGCCGCGCAGGGCCCGGTGCCGGATCGCGGCGCGGAATCCTTCGAGTGGCCGCGGTGGTTCACTCGTGCTCGCGTGCCGGCGGGTGTGGACTGTCGCGATGATTGCCGCTGACAACAAGTAGCTGGCGATGTCGACGGCGAGCACGAACTTGATCCCGGGGCCGGCCAGTAGCAGTGCGCCGAGCGGCGGTGCGGCCAGGCGGATCGCGCTGCCGGTGACGGCGTTGATCGAGTTCGCGGTGGCCAGTTCCTTGCCGGTTCCGACGACGGCCGGCAGCAAGGCGCGGGCGGCCGGACGGAACACCGTCGTTGCGGTGTTCTCGAGCAGGATCGCGAGGTAGATCGGCCAGATGTGGTCGCGGTCGGCGAACAGGATCAGCCCGACCGCCGCCGCGCTGACGAGGTCGGCGATCCACATCGCCCGTGCCAGGTTCCAGCGGTCCAGCAGGACGCCGGCCCACGGTCCGATGAGGAGCGCCGGAAGGGCCTCCAGCGCCAAGGCCAGCCCGGTCGCCACCGCCGACCCGGTCAAGGCGAAGACGTGGAACGGAATCGCGACCACGAGGAGCCAGGACCCGATCCCTGAGATCGCGCCACTGAGCCAAAGTCGCCGGAAATCTCTCACGGCGCCGGAATCTATCCTGTCGAGATAGACAACGGCAAGAGTGTTCTGTGAAGATAGGTTACATGGAGCTTGGTGACGTCCTGCGCGATCGGCGGAAGGCGGCCGGGCGGACGATCGCGTCGGTCGCCGTCGACGCCGGTCTGTCCGTGCCGTACATCGCGAACCTGGAGAACGGGCGCGGCAATCCCACGATCGCCGCGCTGGACCGGCTCGCCACGGCGCTCGGCGCGCAGCTCGAAGTACGGATCGGCGACGAGCCTCCTGCGCCGTCGCCGTCGATCGGCGCCGAGCTGGTGGCGGGCTCCGATCGGGTCGACGCGGTGCTTGCCGCTGTGGCCGGCGGAAGGTCGCGAGCCGCGACCCGGCGCGAGTTGATCGCGACGCTCGACGCACTCGCCGTACTCCTGGGTCGTCCGCCAGGCCCTGCTGACCTGAGCCGCCTTCTCGACCTGCTCCAGCTCGCCTGACCGGGCGCGCGGTGATCTCGGTCGTGCGGTGATCTCGGTCGCGCGTGGTGATCGAAGCGCCGTAGGGTCCTGGGCATGGAGATCGGTACGCGGATCGCCGCGGCTCAACTGACCGGAGCCGCGCGATCGAAACGACAGGTGGTCGCGGGGCCTCTCGCTGGTCTGCTGCACGACAAGGACGACTGGTACCTGTCCGGCCTGCTCGCGGCCGAACCTGGTCAGCCGTTCTCGCCGGACGACCTCCCGTGGGCGCTCGACACGATCCGCCAAGCCTTCGCGGCCGAAGGACGCTGGCTGAGCGCCGAACTGGTCGAGGAGGCGAACCCCGGTCTGGCCGAGGCGCTCGCGGCGAACGGGATGACGCTCGTGTCCCGCCTGCCGTTGCTCGTCGTCGAACCGGACGAGTTGGTCATTCCCGAACTCCCGTCCGGCGTGACCGTGCGGGTCGTGGCGTCGGACGAGGACCAAGAGGTGGCGAACGCGGTGTCGGCGGAGGCGTACGAGATGGATACCGCCGGCTTCGGGTTCAAGCCGGATCCTGCTGACGGCGGAGCAGTTCTCGTGTACGCCGACGACGTACCGGTCGCGACTGCGGCGTGGACCGCGGTCGCTGACGAGGTGTCCGAGGTTGCGGGGGTCGGGACGGTTCACAGTCATCGACGGCGCGGGTTCGGTGGCATCGCGACGGCGTACGCGACGTTGAAGGCGTTCGAGCTGGGTGGGGTGACGCTCGCTTGGCTGACGCCGGGGGACGACGGTGCGGACCGGGTGTACCGGCGGCTGGGATATGGGCCTAGGGCAACGGCCGTGCACCTCGGCGATCCTGGTGGGCATCTGGCCGACTTGCGCTGATCATGGCGGTGCGGGCGGAGATTGTTGCCGAGGACGGCTCGGGCTGGCTCCGGCTCGGCGGAGGGTTGTCCGATGAGCAGGTGGGGCGGCTTGTCGAGCTTTGGGTGGGGGAGGCCGCGTCGCCGCGGGAGTCTGTTGAGCGTCTGTTGGCCGGCGACCGGAGTGTGTTCAGTGGGGTGCGGTTGACCGATGCCGGAGCGCGGGTGGATCCGGGGTGCTGCCTGTTGCTGGAGGACTGGCGTAGTTGGGTCGGGGTCGAGAGCGGCGGTTGGCCGGATGTCGGGCACGACGGTCCGTGGCTGGAACGCGACGCTCTCGGGCTGACGATCTGGCCTCGCGGTGCGGAGGACTGGCGTTCGGAACCGGTGCGCGAAGGGCTGCCGGTGCGGGTCCTGTACGGCGAGGTGCCTGAACTGCGCCGCTCGCTCCAGACAGATCTCCTCGGTCTCCTCGACAGCCTCCGACGCTGGGCCAACACCCACTGCCCCGACCGCGCCGGTGCCCTAGTCGCGCACGCCGACCACGTCTTCGCAATCAGCGCCCCGGTCTAGCCGCCTTCTTGCATACTCGTTTCTTTGCACGCCGATCATGTGACGTTTCCCCTTGTGGATAAGGGAAAACTGGCTGCAGGTGTCTTGAACCTCTCGCTCCGCATGGCATAGAATCGAACACATGTTCGAGGAAGATCTGGAGTCGCTCCCAACCCGCGACCTGCTGGAAGGCGCCGCCGAATGCCGCGCCATCGCCAGCCTGGCCGACGCGCGGCTACTGGAATGCGCCCAGACCTACGCCGACCGCTTCCACCCCTCCGTCTGCGAACCCCGCCCCACCCGCCGCGCCCACGACGGCCGCGAACGCGCAGTGGTACTAGGCGGCGAAGGCTGCCCAGAGATCGCCGAGTTCGCGATCGCCGAGTTCGCCCTCGTGATCGGTGTCTCGCCCGGAGTCGGCAGCGACCTCCTCGCCGACGCCCTCGCACTACGCCACCGCTTCCCCCGCACCTGGGCCCGTATCCGGGCCGGCGAAGCCACCCCGTGGAAAGCCCGCCAAATCGTCCGGGCGTGCAGGAAACTCGACCACGCCGCCGCGGAGTACGTCGACCGCAAGGTCGCCGCGATCGTCGACACCCTCCCGCCGCACCGGCTGGAGAAGATCGCCCGCGCCGCCCGCAAACACGCCGACCCCGCCCGCGCCACCCAAGAGGCCGCCGAAGCCGCCGACGAACGCGGTGTGTTCGTCGGCCGCGGCGACGCCCACGGCAACAAAACCATCTACATCAAAGCCCCCGCCGCGGCCGTCAACGACTGCAACGCCACCATCACCGACATCGCCGAAGCCCTCCAGAAGCTCGGCGACACCCGCCCGGTCCAGCACCGCCGCGCCGACGCCATCGACATCCTCGCCGACCCCCGCTTCACCCAAGAACTCCTCACCCAAGCCCGCAACCAACCCCACCCAACCCCGCCAGACCCGGCACCCACCCCCACCGAACCCCAGCCAGACCCCAACCACGAACCCCACACCAACCACGAACCGCACACCCCCACAACCCCCGACAACCCAGCGGCGCCGAACGACGCGGCGCTGCCGAACGACGCGGTGGTGCAGGACGACGCGGTGGTGCAGGACGACGCGGTGGTGCACGAGCCAGCAGACCCGCTTGAGCCACCGGACTCGCTCGAACGTCCGGGGTCGCTCGAACCACCGGACTTGCTTGAGTCGCCGGGGCCGCTCGATCTGCTGGAGCCGGCGGGTCCACCGGACGATCCGTGGCTGGAAGCCACTGCGCCCTATGACCCTGACCCGCCGACCGATCCGTTCGACCGACGGGCACCAGCCCAGGACGCGGACGCGCGGAACGAACCCGGCGAGGGTTCGGCAATGGATGCTGCCGCACTGCGGTCACTCCGCGCCCGGCTCGCGCAGATCAAGGACGACGCCTACGCCAACCCGAGCTACCCCACCTATCCCACCCACCCCGCCAATCCGCGCACTCCGCACGATCCAGGCACCCCAGGCCACCCGCACGATCCGCGCGACCCAGGCAATCCACGCGACCTGGGTGGGTCAGGTGAGCTGGCGCGCCCAGAGATTCCAGCGCGACCGGCCGGCGGGACCAAGGGACAGGTGCGTCCGGGACCGGCGCGGGCAGGACGGGCACGCGCAGGACAGGTACGTCCGGGACAGACCGAGGTCGTCGTACATCTCACCGACCACACCCTCGCCACCGGCACCGGCGTACTGCGCGCCGAAACCATCGGACCACTCCTCGCCACCCAACTCACCGAACTCATCGGCTACGGCCCGTACACCGTCAAGCCAGTGATCGATCTCAACGACGCCGTGAGCGTCGACGCGTACGAGATCCCCACCCGCATCCGTGAACGCGTCAAACTCACCCACCCCGTCGAACTCTTCCCGTACGGCACCCGCGAATCCACCGACACCATCGACCTCGACCACATCCAGCCGTACGACCCTCACGGACCCACCGGGCAGACAAGCACCACGAATCTCGCGCCTCTCGGACGCTTCGGGCACCGAGTAAAGACCCACGCCCGCGGCTGGACCGTCCACCGCATCGACTACAGGACACTCGAATGGACCACACCCCACGGCTTCACCGTCCACGTCGACCCCACCGGCACCCACCGAGCCGACCCGACGACCCGACGCCCTGAGTCAACGCCTTGAGTCGACTCAGATGAGTCGCAGCGTCCCAACTGAGTCACCCGCGCAGACCCGACAAGCCACCGGGCAGAACGCCGTTCAGAACGGTGCTGCCCCTGAGACCGCTGTCGGGGCGCCCTTCGAGCCGCTGGTCGAGCCGCCCGCACGCCCTTGCCCTTCGCCTCGACGACGATGGCCAGGCCGGATGACGCACCGGGCAGACCCGGATGAGGTACCGCGCTGATCCGGATAGGACGCCGCGCTGATCCGGATGAGCGGCCTGCCTGGGGCGGCGTGACGCCGGGCATGCGTTATGCGAGGACGGGGCAGCGGCGTGGTTCGCGGCGGGGCGGCGGGACGTGGCGCGGGGCGGGTTTCTTGCGGCGCGGACGCCCGTCGCGGTGATCGTTGCGGCGACCGCGGACCTGGTCAGCGACACCGTTTGATTGATTGGCGCCCGCGCGGCGTGGGGTGGCGTGATGCCGCCCAGGCGTGATGCCGGACGGGCGGCGTGGGCGGCGTGACGCCGGGCGGGCGTGGTGCGCGGCGGGGCGTGCGTGGGGCGGGTTGCGCGCTTCTATGTCGGTTGTAGGAGGCGGGTGATGGTGGTGTGGAGGGTTTTGTTGGCGGTTCGGGTGGTGAGGTGGCCGGTGGCTACGGATTCGCCGGCGGCGTGGCCGAGGGCGATGAGGGTGGTGACCAGCCAGTGGGCGGGGAGGTCGCGGGTGATCTCGCCGGCGCGTTGGCCGCGGCGGATCAGGCGCTCGAAACGGTCCGCCACCGGGTCGTGGCGCTCGTCCCGGGACCCGGGCCGGGGCGCGCCGTGGGAACCGGGCTGCGACGCGCCGTGGGTGCCGACCTGTGGGGTGTTGTGGGGGCCAGTCGGCGGTAGGTGTAGCAGGAGGGGGTGGCGTTCGAATGTTCGCCAGGCGAGGTCGATGAGGCGTAGTACGTTGCCCAGCGCTGGTCCTTGGTCGAGGTCGAGGGCGTCGATCGCTTCGAGTGTCTCGGCTGTGAGTTCGTCGAGGGCTGCGTTCAGCAGTACGTCGCGGGACGAGAAGTGTGCGTACACGGTCTGTCTGGTGACGTGGGCTGCCTCAGCGATCCGTTCCAGGCTCGCGTCGGGCTGCTCGTCGAGCAGGACGATCGCCGCGGCCAGGATCGCCGTCCGGCTCCGGTCCGCGTCCGCGCGACGCCGGCGTCGTACCGGCTTGTTCTCTGACACCTTGTCAAGGTTAGTGGATTTGCTTATCTTTGACAGCATGTCAGATTTAAGCGCACGGGAGTTCGTCGCGGACTTCTTCGAATCGTTCACCCGGGAGGTGGTCGCAGGCGGTGACGCCGAAGCGGTCGTGGACCGGTATTACACGCCTGACATCGAGCAGATCGCCGACGGCATCACGCTCGATCGGCAGCGGTTGATCGACCACCTCCGACCGGTGCGGAAGAACGTGGTCTCCTGCTCGTACGACGTGCACGAGGCGATCCGCACGAGCGACCGGGTCGCTGCGCGGTTCACGATCCACGCGGAGCTGCGGCGCGGGCGGAAGATCGCGACCGAGGTGTACCTGTTCGGTGAGTTGGCGCCGGACGGCCGAATGCGCCGTACGACGCAGGCGACCCGCGACGTGAGTGCGCCATGACAACGTTCCGGGTGCTGGGTATGACTTGCAGCCACTGCGTTGGATTCGTGACCGAAGAGCTCGAGACGTTGCCCGGCGTCGAATCGGTGCGAGTGGATCTGCCGACGGGAATGGTTGCCTTGGTCACCGATCGATGGATCGACCCAGCCGCGATCCGCACTGCAGTTGAGGCGGCCGGCTACGAGGTCGAGGCGTGATGGGGGCGCGGTCAAACTGAGCGGCGGTAGATGACCAGCACAACGCCGCTTGGGAACAACCTGCAGTCACTCAACGTCAATGACTGCGGCGAGTCGGCGGGGAACAGACGACGACCGGTTCCGACGACGGTGGGGTAGACGAAGAGCCGAAACTCGTCGACTAGGTCAGCCGCGATCAGTTGGTGGGTGATGGCGATGCTGCCCGTGCAGACGATTTCGCCGCCAGTGTCGTCCTTCAGGCGGCGTACGTCGTCCAGACTGCGCAGGACCGTGGTCGGCTCCCAGGCTGGCTCTTGCAGAGTCGAGCTCACGACGTACTTCTGGACCTGGTTCAGGTACGCCGCGATGCCGGTCGGGTCGTCCGTCTGGGCGGGCCAGTAGCCGCGCATCTCCTCGAACGTGACGCGACCGGTCAGGAACGCATCCGCTCGCGTCATCTGCTCGCGCAGCGCGTCGAGTACGGCCGGTCCGCCGTCGGCAGGTCCGAACCAGTCACCGGCTTCGATTACGCCGTCGACGGTGATGTTCTGGGTGACGATCAGGTCGCGCATCAGGCTTCTCCTCGCTGGATTCACCCGGTACGTCGGAGCCGATCGTCACCCCTCGACGTCAGCGGACGGTGAAGCCGGCCTTGCGGAAGGCGTCGGCGAGAGAGGTCTCGTCCATCGGGGTCTCGGGCTGGTTGCCACGACCACCGGATCCCCGGTTGCCGCCACGACCACCCTGACCACCCGAGCCACCAGACCCACGCCCCTGACCGCCCTGACCACCGGACCCGCCCGACCCACGGCCCTGACCGCCTGGTCCACCGGCCCCACGCCCCCGACCGCCACCTTGGCCGCCGCCTTGACCCCCACCTTGGCCGCCACCTTGACCACGGCCCTGGCCGCCGCCCTGGCTGCGTCCGCCCTGGCCGCCCGCCTGGCGTCCGCCTGAGCCGAGTTCGTCGTCCAGGCGCAGCGTGAGCGAGATCCGCTGGCGCGGGATGTCGACCTCGAGCACCTTCACCATCACGATGTCGCCCGGCTTGACCACCTCGCGCGGGTCCTTCACGAAGTTCTTCGACAGCGCCGACACGTGCGCCAGCCCGTCCTGGTGCACACCGATGTCGATGAACGCACCGAACGCGGCCACGTTCGTGACCTGTCCCTCCAGCTTCATCCCCGGCTTCAGGTCCGCGATCTTGTCCACACCCTCGGCGAACACCGCGGTCTTGAAGGCCGGCCGCGGGTCCCGGCCCGGCTTCTCCAGTTCGGCCAGGATGTCGGTGACCGTCGGCAGACCGAACATGTCGTCGACGAAGTCCGCCGCCTTGAGCCGCTTCAGCTCCGCCGACCCGATCAGCGCCTTCACGTCCGAACCGGTCGCGTCGAGGATCCGCCGTACGACGGGGTAGGACTCCGGGTGCACGCTGGACGCGTCGAGCGGGTCGTCGCCTTCGGGGATCCGGAGGAACCCGGCCGCCTGCTCGAACGCCTTCGGGCCGAGGCGTGCCACGTCCTTCAGCGCCGTACGCGACGTGAACGGGCCGTTGACGTCGCGGTGCTGGACGATGTTGTCCGCCAGGCCGGGCGTGATACCGGAGACCCGGGTGAGCAGCGGCGCGGACGCCGTGTTCAGGTCGACGCCGACCGCGTTCACGCAGTCCTCGACGACCGCGTCGAGCGAGCGGGACAGGGAGTTCTCCGGCAGGTCGTGCTGGTACTGGCCGACGCCGATCGACTTCGGGTCGATCTTCACCAGCTCTGCCAGCGGGTCCTGCAGCCGACGCGCGATCGAGACCGCGCCGCGCAGCGAGACGTCCATCCCGGGCAGCTCCTGGGACGCGAACGCCGACGCGGAGTAGACGGACGCGCCGGCCTCGGACACGACGGCCTTGGTGAGCTTGAGCTCCGGGTGCTTGGCGATCAGCTCGGCCGCCAGCTTGTCGGTCTCGCGCGACGCCGTACCGTTGCCGATAGCAATCAGTTGCACGTTGTGCGCGGCCGCCAGCGCGGCCAGGGTGGCGATCGACTTGTCCCACTGGTTCTGCGGGACGTGCGGATAGATCACGCCGGTGTTGACGACCTTGCCGGTCGCGTCCACGACGGCGACCTTCACGCCGGTACGGAAGCCCGGGTCGAGGCCCATCGTGGCGCGGGTGCCGGCCGGGGCGGCCAGCAGCAGGTCGCGCAGGTTGGCCGCGAACACCCGGATCGCCTCGTCCTCGGCGACCTGCCGCAACCGCATCCGCAGGTCGATGCCGAGGTGCACCAGGATCTTCGTCCGCCACGCCCAGCGGACCGTCTCCACGAGCCACTTGTCGGCCGGGCGGCCCTGGTTGTCCACGCCGACCTTGCGGGCGATGGTGGTCTCGTACTCCGTCGGTCCGTCCGCCTCGACGCCCGCGGGCAGGGGCTCGATGGTGATCGTCAGCACGTCTTCCTTCTCGCCGCGGAACAGCGCGAGGATCCGGTGCGACGGCATCTTCGTGAACGGCTCGTCGAACTCGAAGTAGTCCGAGAACTTCGCGCCGTCGGTCTCCTTGCCCTCGCGGACGGCGGACGCCAGCCGGCCCTGCTCCCAGAGTCGCTCCCGCAGCTCACCGATCAGGTCGGCGTCCTCGGCGAAGCGCTCGACGAGGATCGCCCGGGCGCCGTCGAGCGCGGCCTGCGGGTCGGGGACCTCGGCGTTCACGAACACCGCGGCGGCGGCGATCGGCTCGACGTCCGGGTCGGCCATCAGCCCGTCGGCGAGCGGCTCGAGGCCGTTCTCGCGGGCGATCATCGCCTTGGTACGGCGCTTCGGCTTGAACGGGAGGTAGATGTCCTCGAGTCGCGACTTGGTGTCGGCCGCCAGGATCGACGCCTTCAGCGCGTCGTCGAGCTTGCCCTGGCTCTCGATCGAGTCGAGCACCGTCTGCCGGCGCTCCTCGAGCTCCCGCAGGTACCGCAGGCGCTCCTCGAGGGTGCGCAGCTGGGCGTCGTCCAGCATCCCGGTGACCTCTTTGCGGTACCGCGCGATGAACGGGACCGTCGACCCCTCGTCCAGCAGCGCCACCGCTGCCCGCACCTGGTTCTCACCGACCTCCAGTTCGCCGGCGATCCGCTGCTCGATCGACTGCACCACCACGTCCGATTCCCCTCTACCGACAACACCCGGCGAGCGTTCTGCCACCCTGCCGGACCCACATCCTTCCCCATCCCGCCCTCACTCCGAAACTCGATCCCCCACCCTGTGGACAACCGCAGTACGGCGAACTCCCCGCGGCCGGTGTGGTCGCGGGGAGTTCGGTTGGTGCGTCAGGCGGCTTCGCAGACGAGTTCTTCGTCCTCGGAGACGGTGTCGGCGGGCTGCTTGGCGGGGCGCATCACGGTGACGGCGATGGCTACCGCGGCAGCGACGATCAGGGCGGCGATGGCGAAGGACAGGTGGTAGCCGTCGGTCAGGGCGTCCAGAGCGGGCTTGGTGTCGGCGACCGAGGCGGTGCGGGTCGCGGACAGGGTCGCCAGGACGGCCAGGCCGAGGGCGGCGCCGACCTCACCCATGGTGCCGATGAGGCCGGAAGCCAGACCGGCGTCCTCGGGCTTCACGTCCGACATCGACAGGCCCATCAGAGCCGGGAAGCAGATACCGCCGCCCAGACCCAGCAGCAACAGCACCGGCAGGACGTGGACGACGTAGCTGCCACCGACCGGAGCCTGCGTGAACAGGGCCAGTCCGACGACGATCAGGGACAGTCCGACGATCAGCGGGCGGCGCGGGCCGAAGCGCATCACGAGCTTCTCGGAGTACTTCACCGACAGCAGCCCCATCACCACGGTGGTCGGCAGGAACGCCAGTCCGATCTCCAGAGCGTCGTACCCGAGCACCCGCTGCAGGTACAGCGAGCCGAGGAAGAAGATGCCGAACATCCCGGAGGCAGACAGTGCCTGGATCAGGTTCGCGCCGGTCAGGGTGCGGGAGCGGAAGATCCGCAGCGGTACCAGCGGGTTCGCGGCGGTCGCCTCGCGGACGATGAATCCGGCCAGCAGCACCAGCGTCACCGCAGTCAGCACCAGAGTCCGCGGTGCGGTCCAGCCGAGCTCAGCAGCCGGCTTCACGATCGTGAACACGCCGACCATGAGCGCTGCGGTGATCAGCACCGCACCCGGTACGTCGGTGCCCTTGCCGATCCCCAGGCCCTTGTCCTTCTCGATCAGCTTCACGGCCAGTACGACGGTCAGCACGCCGATCGGGAGGTTCACGAAGAAGATCCAGTGCCAGCTGATCGCCTGCGTCAGGACGCCGCCTGCCAGCAGGCCGATCGACCCACCGGCGGACGCGACGAACGCGTACATGCCGATCGCCTTGGCCTGCTCCCGCGGCTCGGGGAACAGCGTCACGATCATGCCCAGGATCACTGCGGAGGTCAGTGCGCCGCCAACACCCTGGACGAACCGGGCGATGACCAGCACCTCCTGCGAACCGGCCAGACCGCAGAGCACAGAGGCGGCGGTGAAAACGACCAGACCGGCGACGAAGACGTTCCGCCGACCGAGGAGGTCGCCGAGCCGGCCGGCCAGCAGCAGGAGGCCGCCGAACGCGATCAGGTACGCGTTCACCACCCACGCGAGGGAGGAGCTCGTGAAGCCCAGGTCGTCCTGAATGGCCGGCAGGGCTACGTTCACCACGGTCACGTCGAGCACGATCATCAACATGCCCGCGCAGAGGGTGTAGAGCGCCAGCCAGCGCGAGCGGCCGCCCTGCGCAGCCGGCGCAGTCGCCAGGGTGTCGGTCGTCGCGTACATTCCGGTCTCCTTGCAGTTCGTTGTAGTGGCCTTACACCTCTACGTCGAACCAGGAGCGGTCAGATTGACACGTCTTCAGAAGTTTTTTCGCGAGGCGGCCGAGACAGCCTGTACGCCGTGAGCGCCGGGACCAGTCCGGAGCCGACAAGGAGCAGTGTCGGCACCACCGACGCCAGCGCGAACCAGGTGAGCAGTACGACGACTCCACCGGCCACCGGGAGCGGTCGACGCAGCAGGAACAGGTTGGCGGACCGGAACAGCGACTTGACCGTGGAGGTCTCCGGCGCCGCGGGCAGGATCGCCAGACCGCTCAGGTACAGCCCGAGGATCATTCCGGTGAGCGGGACCAGGACGGCGAGCGCGAAGAACCGCACCGGACCGTCCGCGTTCGCCCAGAACGAGAGGCCGAAGGCCAGCATCACTCCGCCGACCCACAGACCGAACGCGGGCAGCCAGAACTGCTTCATCGCCCAGCGGAACTCCTGGAAGAACCGCCGCATCAGCTTCGGCTTCTCCTGGCTGATCGCGTCCGGCAGCACCCGCTGCATCGCGAACGCGGCCGGGAACAGCGTCAGGATGCCCAGGCTGATCACCACGAAGACCAGTTGCAGCATCAGCAGGTCGCCGACGACCGCGAGCTTCGTCAGCACGCTGCTCGTCCGGTTGGCCTTCTCCACCGATCGTCTCCTCGTTCCGTACGGGCGGGTCCTGATCGTATGATCACGAACAATCACGGAGAGACCAGGGGGCTGCATGCTTGCACAGGAGCGCCACGAGCTGATCCTGCGTAGCCTGCGCCGGCACGGGCGGCTCCGGGTGGCCGACCTGGTCGCCGAGCTGGGCGTCTCCGCGATCACAGTACGCCGGGACCTGGCCGAACTGGACTCAGCCGGCCTGCTCCGCCGGGTGCACGGCGGCGCGATCGGCACCGGGACCGCCGACCAGGGGACGCACGGGAGCCGCCTGACGATCGGCATCGTCGTCCCGAGCGCGACGTCGTACTACTCCGACGTGATCCGCGGCGCCGAGGCGATGGCGGACCGGTACGGCGCGCGCCTGGTCCTCGGCGTCTCCGGGTACGACGTGACGACCGAGCGCGAGCGGCTCGACAAGGTCCTGGGGATCGGGGTCGCCGGGCTGATGATCAGCACCGCACTCGGGGACGGCGACGCGGACCGGCTGGACACGCGGCTGGACGACATCGACGTACCGGTGGTGCTGATGGAGCGCGCGTTCGGGTTCCCGCAGGTGGGCCGCGAGTACGACCACGTCCGGACAGATCACGCGTACGGCGCGATGCTGGCGCTGCGGCACTTCGTGGCGCTCGGGCATCGCCGGATCGCGATCAACCTGCAGGCCACGGTCACGGCGTACTGGCTGCGCCGGGGCATCGAGTCGGCCGCGAAGGCGCTCGGCGTCGAAGTGTTCCTGTCGCCGGTCGACCTGCCGATGCGCGGCGACGATCCGGGCGCGGTGGCGCAGCTGGACGCGTTCCTCGCCGAGTGTGAGTCGTTCGGCAGTCGCGCCGTACTCGTCCACTCGGACGAACACGGCGCCCGCCTGGTCGAACGGGCGATGGAGCTCGGCCTCCGCGTACCCGAGGACCTGGCCGTCATCGCCTACAACGACGTCACCGCCGCGCTGGCCGTCGTACCGCTCACCGCGGTCTGCCCGCCGCGTCGTGCGCTCGGCGAAACCGCCTGCGACCTGTTGCTCCGCAAACTCCAGTCGCCGTCGATGCCCGTCCAGCACCTCAGCCTGCTTCCCACGCTCAACATCCGCACCTCCTGCGGGACCGCCACGACGGAACAGAATCTCGCCGTGTTCCGGTTCTGATCGAATGTGATCATTCGAGCGCCGAGGTATTGACGAGGAAAGCCCTTTCCCATACTTTCGCTGCACTTGGGGTCGCGGGCCCCGGCTGAACAAGTCAGCGAAGGAGTTCCCCTGTGAGACGTGGAGTGGGACTGACCCTGCTGGCCGCAGCGCTCAGCGTGCTGGTCAGCAGTTGTGGCAACGGGGTGATCGAGAAGAGCACCGACGGCGTGCCGCCGGCCGAGGCGACCGGGACCTTGCGGGTGCTGCTCCCGTCGTTCCCGCCCAGTACCAAGGGCAAGGAGGCGTTCCAGAAGGTCGTCGACGACTTCCACAAGACCTATCCGAAGATGAAGGTCGAGCCGGACTTCGCGACGTACAAGAACCTGAACGAGAAGATGTCCACCTCGATCGCCGCGGGTATCCCGTACGACGTGATGGTCACCGGCGTCGGCTGGGTCCAGCCGTTCGCGTCGAAGAACATCTTCGAGGACCTCGGCAAGTACGGCGTGACGCCGGACGTCATCAAGGAGAAGAGCACCCCCGCGCTGATCCCGGCGGTGACGTACGACAAGAAGCTGTACGCGTACCCGCTGATCGCGGACGCCCGTGCGGTCGCGCTGCGCAAGAGTGCCTTCCGCGAAGCCGGCCTGGACCCGTCGAAGCCGCCGAAGTCGCTCGCCGAGCTCAAGGTCGCGGCCGAGAAGCTGACCAAGCGGGACAAGAACGGCAACATCACCCGCAGCGGGTTCGACCTCGCCTCGGCGACCGGCTTCCGCCAGTCCTTCACCACCTTCCTGGCCTCGACCGGTACGCCGCTCTATGTCGGGGGCGAGCCGAACTTCGACAACAAGGCAGGCCTGGACACGCTGCTGTGGATCAAGTCGATGATCAACAACGTCCAGCCGTACGGCCAGACGAACGCCGCCCAGCAACCGCTCGTGCTCACTGGTGAGGCCGCGATGGGCATCGTCAACGGCGGCGTCGACTGCTCCGCCGACGGCATCGGGCAGAAGAACTGCGACGACCTGGAGTTCTTCCGCTTCGACAGTGGCAAGGAGATCGAGTACGTCGGCGGCGACCTGGCGTCGATCGGGTCGCGCAGCCGGCACAAGGACGCGGCCTGGGGATTCATCCAGACGCTGACCAAGCCGACCACGCTGGACGCGATCGCCAAGCTGAACAAGAAGATCCCGGCCTACAAGGACGCGAGCAACTCGCCGCAGGCGAAGTCGAATCCGTTGAGCCAGTTCGTCGCCGACGGCCTGGTCTACGCGGTCAACGAGAACGAAGTTCCGTCCAACTGGCTCGAGATGCGCGGCAACTTCGACATCCAGCTCACCCAGGCGGTCCTTGGACAAAAGGATCCCGCCAAGGTGCTGCACAACCTGGCAGGACAGTCGCGATGAGCACAACTCTTGAACGTCCAGCACTCCGCACGTCCCGGAAGGTGCCGCCGTCCAAGGACAGCCGGACCCTGCTGAAGAGCCAGATCCGGACCGGTTGGGCACTGCTCGCGCCGGCGCTGCTGCACTCCGGCATCTTCATCGTGATCCCGGTCGTCGCGGTCCTCGTCCTGAGCCTGACCAACTACAGCTTCGGTGACACCTGGGCCTGGGTCGGGTTCGGCAACTACGCCGACCTGTTCGGCGACGTCGACTTCCTGGCGTCGCTGTGGCACACAGTGCTCTACGCGATCGTGGTGATCCCGATCTCGATGGCGATCTCGCTCGCGGTCGCGCTAGGGCTGAACCAGAAGATCCGGGGTCTGAGCTTCTTCCGGACCGCGTTCTACATCCCGACCGTCACCGCGACGGTCGCGGTGGCGACCATCTGGCTGTGGATCTACAACCCGGGCTCCGGGTTGGCGAACGGGTTCCTCAGCCTGTTCGGGTTCGCGCCGAACCGCTGGCTGGCCGACCCGGCGACCGCGCTGCCGTCGCTGATGGTGGTCGGAATCTGGCAGGGGCTCGGCACCAAGGTGATCATCTACCTGGCCGCGCTGCAGGGCGTCTCCCGCGATTTGCTCGAGTCGTCCGAGATCGACGGTGCCAACCGCTGGCAGAAGTTCGCGAACGTGACCTGGCCGGCGATCGGCCCGGTGCAGTTCTTCGTCCTGATCACGTCGATCGTGGGCACCTTCCAGGTGTTCGACCTGGTCTACGTGATGACGCAGGGCGGTCCTGGGTCGGAGACGCGGGTGCTCGTGATGGACATCTATCAGAACGCGTTCCAGGACCTGAAACTCGGCTACGCGTCCGCCGAGACCGTGATCATGATGATCGTGATCGCGCTGTTCATCGGGGTCGGGCGCCTGCTCCAGAAGGCGGATGCCAATGACTAGCGCTACGTTGCCGGCGATCGGTTCCGCCAAGCCGTCGGCACTCCGGCCGGGCCGGATCCTGTTGTACGTCGTCATGACGGTCGGCGCGATCCTGATGATCACGCCGTTCGTCTGGATGCTGCTGACCGCGTTCAAGAGCAACCTGGAGATCGCGAAGTTCGGCTGGCTGCCGTCCGAGCTGCGCTGGCGCAACTTCAGCGAGGCGATGCAGACCGCGCCGTTCCTGCGGTACTTCCGCAACAGCCTGTTCATCGCGGTCGGTGAGACCGCGTTCACCCTCGTGGTGTGCACGATGGCCGGCTACGCGCTGGCCAAGCTGCCGCTGCGCGGGGCGAAGTCGCTGCTGAACTACTTCATCGTGCTGCTGCTGGTGCCGTTCCAGATCATCCTGGTGCCGCTGTTCCTGATCGTGAAGTCGATCCCGCTGTTCGGCGGCAACAACATCCTCGGCCAGGGCGGGATCGGCTGGCTGAACTCGTGGTGGGGCCTGATCATCCCGCTCGGCGCGGCACCGCTGTTCACCTTCCTGGCCCGGCAGTTCTACGTCTCGCTGCCGGACGAGCTGGCTCAGGCGGCCAGGGTGGACGGGCTCGGGGAGTTCGGCATCTTCCTGCGGATCATGACGCCGCTGATCAAGCCGGCCCTGATCACGATCGCGGTGTTCCAGATCGAGGCCGCCTGGAACGGGTTCCTCTGGCCGCTGATGATCACCACGTCGGACTCGATGCGGCCGCTGCAACTGGGGCTGGCGATCTTCTCCCAGAACCCGGCGGAGATCCAGTGGCCGTACCTGATGGCCGGTACGGCGCTCGCGACGCTGCCGATGATCGTACTGTTCGTGTTCGCCCAGAAGCGGTTCGTCGAAGGAATGGCGAACGTGGGGATCAAGGGCTAGCGGATCCGGGGGCAGATCCTCGAACAGGTGCTCACCCCGCCCCGGGTGAGCACCTGCGAGGCCCCCTCCACATGCGGTGGTCCCGAAGAAACACCGGAGTTTCCCACTAGGTCCCCCCTCTGGGTCACTCACCCGTTTATCGGCGGAGTGTGCTGTCCGTTACAGCATTCATGAGGATTTTTCGCCGGTTCCCGAAATGATTTCCCGAAGACGGCAGGAAGCACGACGTATCGCGACGACTTGTACACAATCAGTGCATATGGCTGTGGACGACGTACCGGACGATCGGCTCGAGGTCCGTCGTACCGAGAAGTTCCAGGGCGTTGGTGGCGCGGAGCGTGGCGAGGCCGTGGATGTTTGTCCACAGGGCGGTGGCGCGGAGGCCGGCGTCGGCGGGGTGGATCCGGGCGACCAGGTCGACGAAGTTCTGGAACAGCGGGAGCGATGTCGCGCGGAGGTTGCCTCCGGCGCCGGCCAGTAGGTCGTGGCGGAAGATCAGGTCGAACATGCCGGGGCGTTCGGCGGCGAACTGCAGGTAGTTTTTGGCAGCCGCTACCAATTGTTCTTCGGGCGGTCCGTCGGTCGTCGTTCCGAGCCGGGCGGCGAGATCCTGCAGTCCGGTGGCGGCGATCGCGGCCAGCAGCGCGTCGTGGGTGGGGAAGTAGCGCCGCGGTGCGCCGTGCGAGACGCCCGTACGGCGGGCGATCGCGCGCAGCGTGAGGTCGGCGAGGCCGTCCTCCTCGAGGAGTTCGACCCCGGCCTCGACGAGCCGATCGGGCAGTGTCACGTAGACATTGTCTCCTGCTTGGGTTGGCCCCACGGCCCGGGTACGATCTCGGACGTGACTGCCGGGTCGGCCTTGAGCCATTCACGAGTTGGGTCCCCGGCTGCGCTCTGAGCGCCGCGCGGGCCCCGCCGCCCGCTTCTCTCTGTCTGCAAAACCCTTTTTCACGACACCAGAGAGAAGCGAATCCTGAACGATTTCACTGCACAACTCATTGCGGAGTTCAAGGCGAACGACGGCCGGGTCGGCGGGCCTTTCGAGAACTCCAGGTTGTTGCTCCTGACAACCACCGGCGCGCGGACCGGGCAATCGCGCACCGCGATCCTCGGGTATTACCCGGACGGCGACCGCGTCCTCGTCGTCGGCTCGGCCGGCGGCAGTCCGAAGCACCCGGACTGGTACCACAACCTGCTCGCGAATCCGAAGGTCAGCATCGACCTCGGGCTCTTCGACTATCCGGCAACGGCAGTCGTACTGCGTGGCACCGAGCGCGACGAGGTCTTCGCCCGACTCGTCGAGGCTGACGCGGGGTGGGGCGAGTACCAGAAGGGCACTACGCGGACCATTCCGGTTGTGGCGCTCGTCCAGCAACCGGGGCCACCGGCACACGGTCGCGGCTCTTTCGCTGATGCATTGAAGACGATCCACTCCGCGTTCCGGCGCGAACTGACCTTGATCCGGCACGAGATCGCGACATCCGGGACGCTGGGCGCGCAACTCCGCATCAACTGCCTGACTGTTTGTCAGGGCCTGCACTACCACCACACCGGCGAATCAACCGGGTTGTTCCCGGCCCTGGTCGAGCAGCACCCGGAGCTGGCGGACGTGATCGCTGTACTGCAGAAGGAGCACGACCAGATCGCAGTGCTGCTCGCCGAGCTCGAGCAGCTGGTCGATACCAACGTCCTGGACCAGGTGGACGAGCTGATCGCTCAGCTCAACGCCCACCTGGACCGCGAGGAGGCAGCACTTCTGCCTTATCTATAGGGGCCTTTGGGCCAGCAGTGCGTAGGAGTTGGGGAGTCGGCCGGACCACGCCGCGGCGTTCGTGTCGCCCTGCGGGCGCCAGAACGGTTCGGCGTACTCCTCGAGGACCTGGAGCCGTAGGCCGGCTTTGGTGACCGCGGTGACGATCTGGCCGAGCGTCCACTGCCACTCCTGGGCGCCGTTGCCCGGGAACGTGTCGTTGATGTGCGACTCGGCGAAGTAGCTCCGGTCCGGCCGGACCCGCGGCTCGTCCTCGTCCCAGGTCCACAGCGGTACGGCCGGGTGGGCCTCGTACACGAAGAGGTGTCCACCCGGCCGCACCAGACGCGCCGCATCGCGCGCCCAAGCGTCGATGTCGCGCATCCAGATCAGTGCGCCCTTGCCCGTGTACACGAGGTCGACGGACGCGTCCCGCACCGGTACGCCGGGAACCTCGGCCACGACGTACCGACAGGCCATGCCAAGTTCTGTCGCCCTGCGCTGCGCAGCACCTGCCGCCACGGAGCTGTAGTCCACGCCCACGACGCTCCTGGCTCCGGCCTTCACCAGGGCCACGTCGTCGAGCCCATGTCCACTCTGGAAGTGCACCACCACCGGCCCCTCTGCCAGCACCGGCGCCAACAATTCCCGCTCCCGCGCGAACAACCCGTCGTCCCCGCGAGCCTCCTCGAGCAGCTCGTCGTACTCCACAACATGCTTCGTGGAAGCTCGCTCCCAAACGACCCGATTACCCGCCACGACCTCATCCATACACACAGTCAGCCCGACTGACCGCCGTCAAGCAAGCGCATTTCACTCGTTGTGGAGGACTTCGGCGATGGTGGTGCGGGCGGCCGTGCGGGCCGGGAAGTAGGCGCCGGCGGCGGAGATGAGGATGCCGGCGAGGACCAGGAGGGCGAGTAGGCCGGCCGGGTAGACGTCGAGCATGAAGTCCGGGAGTTCTATCTGGGCTCCGTTGGCCATGGCGGGGACGACCAGGCGGTGGGCGATGATGCCGACCGGGATGCCCAGCAGGCCGCCGAGGGCTCCCAGCGCGATCATCGAGGTCACGACCATCAGCGTGACCTGTGCGGGCGTCATACCGATCGACTTGAGCATGCCCAGGTCGCGGCGGCGTTCGCGGGTGTTGAGTATGACGGTGTTGAACACACCGAGCGCCGCAACGGTCCCCAGCATCAGCGTGAGCAGTACGACGGTCGCGAGTACGACGGCCACGAACGTGCCGGCGTCCTGACCGTCCGCCTCCTGCAAACCGGAGTCCTTCGCCTGCACGGCTTTGACCACCGCGTCCAGGTCCGTCCCGGGCTTCACGTTGATGTCGTAGATGTTCGCCCGCAGGTCAGGTGCGATCAGCGCGAGCGTCGCCCAGTTGGACAGCACCTCCTCGCCGGAGTTGTACATCGCCTTCCCGACGATCTGCGCCCGTACGCTCTTGCCCTTCGACTGCAGCGTGATCGTGTCGCCGACTGCCACACCGCTTTGCTTCAGGAAGCGTTCCGACACCACCACCTGTCCCGGACCGTCGAACCAGCGTCCGGCGAGTATCCGGTAGCCGATCTGATCGAAGTCCCCGCGGTAGAACGACACGCGGAGGTCGGTCTGCGTACCAGCCAGCCGCATCTCCAGGTCCGCCATCGCCGCCACCGACGTGACGCCCGGCGCCGAACGCAGTACGGCCTCGTCCTCAGCATCGGTCAGCTTCGCACCAGGTGGCGCATTTGGCCCTTCTGGCCCGGAGCCGTTCGGACCAGCGAAGATCGTCAGGTCAACAGCACCTGCTCGACTAGCCGCTGTCTGGTACGTCGTCAGCGACTTCCCCAGCCCCACTGCCAACGTCACGCTGGTGACACCGAGCACTACAGCCGCCAGCGTCAACGCCGTACGCCCAGGACGAGCGAACGGCAGTCCCAGACCCAGACTGACCGACCGGGGCAGCCGGGTCCCGCTCAGCCACCGCTGCACCCGCAGACCTCTCCCAGCGCGCGGTGCGCTCCCAGCACTGATCGCCTGCGCCGCTGACAGGCTCCGCGCCCGCAACGCCGGCACCAGGGCAGACAGCGCGACCAGAGCAGGTACGCCGAACAGCGTGACTACGTCGACCCAGGCGGGTACACCCGTACCGCCGGCGCCGTAGTTCTCGAAAGCCCTTGTCAGCAAGGATGTGGCGAGTATGTTGCCTAGGGCAACGCCGCCGGCACACCCGACGACAGCTGGGATCGAAACCATCCCCAGGTACACCGTCATCACTTGTGTCGGTGTGAACCCCAGGGCCTTCAACACACCGATGTGCTTGAACCCTGCGACCACAGCACCACTGACGACGTTAGCCACGATCAGTACGGCGACAGCGAGCCCTAGCCACCCGAACACCATCAGGAACGGCACGAACGTGTTGGGCTCGCCCGCAGCCATTGCCCGCAGCGCCAGGTACGACTGCGTACCAATGAGGGCATTGCTCGGCAGACCGGCCGTCACAGCCTTCTGCCCAGCCGTGAGCTCGGCATTGGTGGCGGCGTGGGTGAAGCGGTAGAGCATCTGCGTCGACGTCGGATGCAGTGCGTTCAACTGCTCCGGCGTGACCCATGCATCGGCCGACTGGCTCACGCTGTACGCGAACCCGACGATGGTGAGCGTCTGACCGTTGGCAGTCACTGTCCCGTTCAGCTGCGGCGTACCGCGGCCGCTGGACTCGGTCGGGTTCCGGTTGAGCACGATCTCGCCGGGCTTGTCCGCCCAGCGGCCCTTCCACACGTTGAGCCGGTCGACGGAGCCGCCGGGATCCGCACGCCCAACAGTCACGAGTGACCCCATCATCTGGGGCTGAGCGAGCTCGAGCGTCGCCTGCGGGAACGGTCCGCCGACAGCCGCCGCACTCCGTGCCGCCTCGGTCAGCTGCGCATCAGTCACCTTGCTGCGGTCGTACGACGCAGTCAGCTGCGAACCGCTCTGCTTTGCGTAAGCACGGTCGAACGGAGCGCTCGACGCAGCCAGCAGGCCTAGTGCGACGACGATCATCGTGGTGGAGAGCAGTACGACCACGCCGATCACCACGGTCTGCACACGGCGCCGTCGTACGGCCGCTCGCGCTACAGGCCAGACGGCGCTCACGCCGTACGCTCCAGGCTGCGTTCGCCGGCGATCTGCCCGTCGACGAAGTCGATGACCCGGCTGGCGCAGCGTGTCGCGAGTTGCTGGTCGTGTGTCACCAGCAGGAGCGTCTGGCCGATCTGGTTGAGGTCCAGGAGCAGGTCCATCACCTGCTCGCCGGCACGAGTGTCGAGAGCACCTGTCGGCTCGTCGGCGAGGAGGATGGCCGGGCGGTTCATCAGCGCGCGGGCGACCGCGACTCGTTGCCGCTCGCCACCACTCAGCTGCGAGGGGTACGTGTTGCGGCGACCGGCTATACCGAGCTCGTCGAACAGCTCGAGTGCGCGCTTCCGTGCGTGCGCTGCCGACGTACCGGTGAGCTGTGCGGCCAGCGCGACGTTGTCGAGCGCGGACAGGTCGTCCAGCAGGTTGAAGAACTGAAAGATCATCCCGATCCGTCGCCGCCGGAACAGCGCCAGCCCCTTCTCGTCCAGCTTGCCCAGGTCGTCGCCGTGCACCACGACGGACCCTGACGTCGGCCGGTCCAGGCCGGCGACCATGCTGAGCAGCGTCGACTTGCCGCTGCCGGACGGTCCCATCACCGCGACCGCCTCACCGGCGTGGATCTCCAGCGACACTCCATCGAGTGCGGCGGATTCGCCGTACTCCTTGCGTACGGCGGTGAGCTGTACGACCGCCTGTCCGTTGTCGTCCGTCATGCTGCTCACGCTAGGGGCGGAAGGCGCCCGCTGACGTCACCCTGCCGGGCGAATATCCGTGCCCTGTCATCCTGGAGATGTACGGCGTGCGCCTGACGGATGATGCGCTTGGGGGAACGGCTTTGGGACAGTGGAGCTCGTGATGTGGTTCCTTGTGGCGTTGCCGGCCGTGGCCGCTGGTCTGCTCGCGTTCGCGTACGTCCGGGCGCGGCGTGCCCACACGCGGGCGCTGGAGGAGCGCGGGTGGTTGCTGGAGCGCGAACGGGAGACAGCGGCGCGGAACGCCGTCGACGCGGAGCGGGCGCGGATAGCGCACGACCTGCACGACATCGTGAGCCACAACGTCAGTGTCATGGTCATCCAGGCCGGTGCGGCCCGGCAGGTGCTGGCAGCCGAGCCGGAGCAGGCTGAGGCTGCGCTACTCGCAGTAGAAGCCGCAGGTCGCGACACCATGGCTGAGCTGCGCCATCTGCTCGGGTTACTCGCACCGAAGGCCTCAGGTGAGGAAGACGACGCCCTGGCGCCGCAGCCGAGTCTGACGCGTCTGAGCGAGCTCATCGATCGCATCGCGTTTGCGGGTCTACCTGTCGAGGTGCGGATCTCTGGGGACCCGTACCCGCTTCCGACCGGCTTGGACGTCACGGCGTACCGCATCATCCAGGAGGCGCTCACCAACGCCCTCAAGCACGGCGACGGCGTCCAGGCCGAGGTGACCGTCCGCTACGCGCCGCACGCCTTGCGGGTCGAAGTTCTCAACTCCGGCCCGAGCGTCCTGACTGGTAGCGGTCGTTCGGTGGTCTCCGACGGAGACGGCCGGGGGCTCCTCGGCCTCAAGCAACGAGTCGCCGTGTACGGCGGCCAACTCGACGCCCGCCGGCGCCTCGGCGGCGGCTTCCGCGTCCGCGCCAAGCTCCCGCTGGAGCGCCCATGACCACGCGCGTGGTGATCGCGGACGACCAGGCCCTGGTACGCACGGGCTTCCGGATGATCCTCACCGCCCGCGGCATCGAGGTCGTCGGCGAGGCCGCAGACGGTGCCGAAGCAGTCGACGCCGTACGACGCCTGAACCCGGACGTCGTTCTCATGGACATCCGCATGCCCACCATGGACGGCCTGGAAGCCACCCGCCGCATCTTGGCCACCCCGACCGACTGCCGCGTCCTGATCCTCACCACGTTCGATCTGGACAGCTACGTGTACGCCGCCCTGGCCGCCGGCGCCAGCGGCTTCCTCCTCAAGGACGTGACGCCCGAACACCTCGCCGCAGCCGTCCGCCTGGTGACCACCGGCGACGCCCTCCTGTCCCCCTCCATCACCCGCCGCCTGGTCGAACGCTTCGCCACCCCAGCAGCCGCCCAACCCGCCATCCACCGCGACCTCTCCAACCTCACGCCCCGCGAACTGGAAGTCCTCACCCTGATGGGCCAAGGCCTCTCCAACGCCGAGATCGCCACCGCCCTCACCCTCAGCGAAGCCACCGTCAAAACCCACGCGGCCCGAATCTTCGCCAAACTAACCCTCCGAGACCGCTCCCAAGCCGTAGTCCTCGCCTACGAAACCGGCCTGGTCACCCCCGGAGACCGGTAACCCTTGCTGATTGGCTTCCGGGTCAACTAGATTCGCCACCTTCTCAATCGCGGGGGACCTGTGGCCATGCGTGACGAAACGGTATGCATTCTGTGTGCGGCGCGGGGGCCTTTCCGCTCTCGCTTCGCCAAGGACGGTTACGGTATCGCCGAGTGCCTGACGTGCGGCCTCGTTCAGCTCCAGCCCACGCCGACACCGGAAACCCTCCGTGCCCTGTACGAGACGGACTCGTACTTCGGCGGCGGGGGCTCGGGCTACTCGGAGTACGAGAGCCAGGAATCGGAGTACCTCGCAACCTTCCGGGAGGATGTCCGCCGGATCGCCGAGTTCGTCCCGTCCGGCAAGATCCTTGAGGTCGGCTGCGGCTACGGCTACTTCCTGCAGTGCGCCCTGCAAGCCGGGTACGACGCCTACGGCATCGATCTCTCACCAACTGCGATCAAGTGGGCGTCGGAGCGGCTGCCGAACCGGGTCTTCTGCGGTTTGCTGGAGGAGGTGCCGGAAATCCAGGAACAGCAGTACGACGTGATTTTCGGATCGCACCTCATCGAGCACCTCACCGAACCGGGCGCGTTCCTCGAGCGCGCCGGCAGCCTGCTCCGGCCGGGCGGTCTGCTCGTCCTGGTAACGCCCAACATCAGAAGCGTGCTCTCGCGGGCGTCCGGCCGACGATGGGTGTCCTACAAGATCCCCGAACACGTCAGCTACTACGACCCCCGCACAATCACAGCTCTCCTGAACCGCGCCGGATTCTCCGTCCGCGCCGTCGACAGCGCCTACCAGTACTACGCACTCCCGTTCGTGGCCACCCGCATGCGTGAGCTCCTGGACCCCGTCTCCCGCCTGATCCCACCCATCGAGCGCCTCCGCGGCCTACGAACCCGCCGAATCCGCGTCACCAGCGGCTCGATGCGAGTTATGGCAGTCCGACACGAGAAAGCCAGCAACGCCTGAGGGCCTCACCGTGAATGGTGAGGCCCTCGGCTTTCAGCTGATGGCTCGGTTACCACTCGTCGGCTACGCGCATTGGATGCTTGCGCAGGGAGTCTCTGAATGCGGCGCTGCGAGGACCGACCGATCGTGTCAGGAGGAGGTCATCGGAGATCCAGGTGCTCCCATCCGTTCCGGCCAGGATCGTCGCACCGGGGGCAAGCTCCCAGCCGGCCCGACTGTAGAACTCGACAAGGTGCGGGCCACAAGTCAGGACCCCCACATCTGCTTGGCCGGCGTCGATGCGGGCAACCGCAGCGGCAACCAGCCGTCCGGCCCAGCCCTCACCTCGAAAGGCAGGAAATGTCATCACCGCTGTCGGGCTCTGCACGACGTAGTGCTCTGCGCCAACTGAGACGGTCGTAGTGATGATCTCAAGGTGGCTGACGAGCTGGGAACCAGCCGCGTACAGCAGGTGGTGAGGCCTCAGGTCAGGATGAGAGGTCCAGTCACGGAACTGGTTCGGTCCGGTGAATCCCGCCGGCCAGATGATGCGCAGGAACGACAGTACCTGCGCCTTGAGAACCTCCGGCAGATGTTCGTCGGCACACTCGCGGAGTTCGATGTTTGTCTGCACGTCGGCAGGGTCTGGCCTCTGGGCACGCTTCGCAACTCGTTTACGGTGCGGGATGTGCCTGCGCAGGCTGAGACGGAACGACTCCGGGGCGGCTCCCGGATTGGGAGCCGCCCCGGCTGTTGTCGTTCTCCCGAAGGACCGAAACCACGCTCTGACCTGCGGGTTTGTGCCTCTCAGTGAGTGGCGGAGGATACGAGATTCGAACTCGTGAGGGGTTGCCCCCAACACGCTTTCCAATTCCTCGGGATCGAGTTCGCAGGTTGTCGTTGGGGCGTTGGCCCGCGTACCCCGACCTGCCCGTGGCTGCCTGTGAACCTCTGCGAACGCCAGCGAATGAGACCAGAACTGAGACCGGCGATACTCGGTCCTCTTGCCTGCGCTACGAGTGAGGACGCCGAGCGATCTACCGAACGTCGGGCTCGGCGCTCGCCCGATCAGACGATGGGACATCTCGCGCAGCGAGCGCGATTTCCTCGGCCCACGCCCAGGCCAAGCTCGAGTTACGGCGGTAGTAGGTCTTGCCGCTCGAGGTCGGCACTCGGGTGATCAGGCCGGCGCTTGCGAGGTCACGTAGCGGAGCCTGAACGCTGCTTTGTGCACGGAACCCGAGTTGCTCCGTGAGATCACTGGGGTTGATCACACCGTCACCCCTTGCGACGGCCAACATGACGGCGAGGCGATGTCGCTGTCCGAAGAGAGTCTTCGACAGCGATTGCAGCCGATCGTCGTCAGCAAAGGTCACTGAGCGATCGTACGTTGTTATCTATTATCTGTTACAGGTAACGCGTAACATGAACCTATGAAGTCAGCCCTGTTCGGTGCGTCGGATGTCCTACTGCTGGGCATCGACGCTGCCTGCGTGGCGGACGGTGGCGTTGGGTCATTCCCGAGGCGAGAGTGGGCTGTGCAGGTGCTGGCAGAGCAACTCCTGCGTGAACTGCCTCTCAACTCTTCAGCGGCAGCCGCGATGAGATGGTTCTGGGCGCCTGGTCGAGGAGTGACGACCTATCGAGTAGCGCAAGTCACTGAATGTCTCACAACCGAAGGTCGTCTGCTCCCTGTCGGTCAGGGACCTGTAGCGCGATGGACTCTGCCGCCCGAGCGGTTGGATGTTACGTTACTTCGGCAACGCCTCACCTTATGGGAGGCGAATGGTATTGATACTGCTGCTCATCGGGCATTAGCGATTACAGTTGCCTGGTCAAAGGCTCGGCGAGCGTCGGCTGACTCTAGCTTGGGTGCATAAATATCGTCGGCGTTCTTTCGCCAGCCCGCATTCCGTCGAACCTTTGTCGACAGGACGTAATCTCCGTTCCGCTTCTTCTTGGCAGAAACCTGAACCTGGCGCCCGGGAACATGCCGGAATGGCGCCTCCCAGACGAGTGGCTCGGTCTCTCGCCAGTCGGCGATCATTGCAGCGCTCAGGGCTTGGTCCATCTCTCTAGCGGTTTGGTATCGATTCTGCTGCGCTCGCTGGCCGGTCTTCGTAATTATTCGCCGCAGATCTCTAGGTGTCCAAACTGGCAACCGCGCGTCCTCAGCCGAAACCGGCGACATTTTACGAGACAAGCGGGACACGACATCGCTACGTGAGTACTTCTCATAGGGCAAGGCTCCGCCGAGCAGTTCGCGAAGTATGAGAGCAAAGGGATATATGTCGCTCGCCCTAGTGAGACTCTTTGTCGTTATCAGTTCCAGTGGGCTATAGAGAGTCGGGTTTTCGAGCGCCGGCACGGTGCCATTGGCGCCGAATTCACCAGCCAAGCCAAGATCGGCGATTTTGGCTACCGAACTGTCTTGCATTAGTAGGATGTTACCGCTCTTGACATCGCGATGAGCGATGCCGTGGACCTCGTGGAGCTCTGCTAGGCCGCGAAGGGCGGCTTGCGTGATGCGAACGGCCTCTGTTGCAGTGAAGGTCTCGCCCGATAGAAGGGCGTCTGTGATGCTCCCGCGTGGGTAGTATTCAGTGATCAGTTCGATCACTCGAAGTGGGGCTGAAAAGCCTTTAACATTTACCGCGGCAAGCACCGAAACGACATGCTTGTGCCTGATCTTCTGCAGTGTGGCAGGTTCAGGTAGTACTTCTCCGTGATCAAGCGACGAAATGTCAAACCGCTTGCCGACGCGGTAGCAATCGAGCAACTTATCCCACCAAACGCGAACCTCATTAATCCCTTCTGGGATGCTCTTGAGGCACTCGAAGTCGAGCGACAGCACTCGTTCGCGCTCTCGTCTGGTGTGATCATCAGGGTCCGAGCTTTCGGTCAACGCATTGTGCCCCGTCATGATGCGAGCAGCGGCACGGTCGCCCCGAAGGCTTCGGCGCCTCCGGCAGTCCAATACTTCGGCGGGCTATCCCAGCCGAAGGCAGTAGGAGATATGTGCTCGAGGTCCTTAGCTGGATGCTCGACCGCCTTGCCGATGCGCTCGGTCTTTATCTCTTCGTAGGGGATATCGAGCTCGACTCCCGCCAGCATTACGGCACTGATCGCCAGGACACGTTCGTAAGCAGATGTGTACTTCCAGTTGGCGTGCATTCGCGTCGCTACTAGGCCGATACGCTCAACATTGTGTGTGTGGAAGTCCTGTTGCAGTCGATCCGCCAGGTCAGTTAATCGGTGGGCTTGATCCAAGCCGTCGTTGGCGAGCACTCGGATTGGCGGCTGTATCGGCAGCGACAATAGGTGCGGCTCATTGGCCTGCTCCGCGACCGCCACATAGACCTGTCCGGACTTGATGCTCACTCCAGCGACGCGCATGCACTGATTGTGGATGCCCACGGCCACACGCGGAAGGCTTCACGATCACCAATCTGATAACGACCGGCTCGCTCAGTCACTAGACGACATCCTGGTGAGCAAGTCGGAATGGAAATGTCGCGCAGTTTGCCGAGTCGTCTATCAGCCGAACACGCAGATCTGTTACGAGGGGCAATTCGGTCTACGAGGGGGCGGTCCAAAAGCACCTCATTCCCCGTATCGGCGCGCACCTCCTGGACAAGCTCGAGCCGGAACACCTCGAGCGGCTCTACTCCAACATGGAGCGTGCCGGCAGCAAGGCCGCGACTGGGCGCCAAGCCCACCGAACGATTCGCACGGCACTTGGGGAGGTGCATCGGCGGAGGCGCATCACCAACAACCCGGCTGCAATGGCGAAGCCGCCACGGATCGACGAGGAGGACGACGAGGTCGAGCCGTACAGCGTGGCCGAGGTGCAGCTCATCCTTGACGAGGCGAAGAAGTCCCGCAACAGCAGCCGATGGGCGACCGCACTTGCGCTCGAACTGCGGCAAGGCGAGGCACTCGGGCTGATTTGGTCTGACGTCGACCTCGACAGGGGTGTGCAGAGAGTCCGCCGGGGTCGGGTGAGGCCGAAGTACGAGCATGGTTGCGGCTCGTGCGGTCGAGCGCACGCCGGCTACTGCCCGGAGCGACGGCAGATGAGGCCGGACGTGGCCAGCACGAAATCGAAGGCCGGCCGGCGGAGCATCGGCCTGCCCGACGAGCTGGTCGAGTTGCTGCGAGCGCACAAGCTCCA
Source organism: Kribbella soli (assembly GCF_004331345.1). Taxonomy (GTDB): domain Bacteria; phylum Actinomycetota; class Actinomycetes; order Propionibacteriales; family Kribbellaceae; genus Kribbella; species Kribbella soli. The sequence continues at coordinate 2,642,253 of NZ_SJJZ01000001.1, forward strand.
GCAGGACGCCGAGCGGATCGCTGCCCGGCAGCTCTGGGAGGAAGGCGGTTGGGTGTTCGCGTAGGAGATCGGGCGACCGCTGAACCCGAACACCGACTATCACCAGTGGAAGGCGCTCCTGTCGGCTGCTGGCGTCCGCGACGGCCGGCTACACGATGCGAGGCACGCGGCCGCGACGGTGCCGCTGCTGCTCGGCGTACCGGAGCGCGCGGTGATGGGGATTATGGGCTGGCCGACAACGGCTATGGCAGCTCGGTATCAGCACATCACCGAGGCTGTCCGCCGAGACGTCGCCGACCGGGTCGGGGGCCTTTGTGGGCCGCTCCTATTTCGATTGCTGACGGATCGACCGGTCACGCCGCAACGGGCGAGCAAAGCGATTGAACGATAAGGGCACTCGCCCCCGTTGACGCGACCTGCCCCGTGAACAGCGCTGTTGCTCGGTGCGACGCAGGCCCCTGTGCCCGCGTCCCGATTGCGCGCTTTCTGTAACGCCGAGCCTTTGGCCAGCGATGTGACCCCCACAACGTGGAGGGGAATCAGCTGTGTCAGAACCGGCAAACGCAGGATCAGAAGGCGCATCACCGTTCGACCGGATCCGGCGGGAGGATGAGTACGGCGACGAATACTGGCTCGCACGCGAGATGCAGCCATTGATGGGGTACGACAAGTGGGACAACTTTCAGCCGGTGATCGATCGGGCGATCCGGTCATCGGAGAACACCGCTACCTACTCCGACTAGGCTTTCTCCCAGCGTCGGCAAGAAGGTATAGACGGCGCACCGCGCAGTGATTATCGGCTGAGCCGCTACGCCGCCTACCTGGTGGCGATGAACGGCGACCCGAACAAGCCACCAGTCGCCGCAGCACAGGCCTACTTCGCGGTTCGTACCCGCGAGGCCGAGGCTGCGACAAGTAAGCCGATGGACGAGTTGGAGATGGCACGAAAGTACGTCGCTGTCCTCGAACGGCAGCAGGAGCTCACCAAGGAACTCGAGGCCGCCAAGCCGAAGGCCGGCAAATGGGATGCCTACTGTAATGCTGATGGTCTCATCGGCATGACTGAAGTCGCAGACATCCTGAGCACAACGTCCGGACCCTCACCAGTTGGCTCGTGGAAATCAACCCGTTCCGCAGGCAGGTCTCTGCCGGCGGGGGCGGTCGCAATATGCCGCGAACTGGCTACCAGAGCTCGGGTCACTTCACCGTGAAGACCGAGACCAAGAACGGGCAGGCGTTCCCTGTGGCTTACTGCACTCCCCACGGAGTGGATCTGGCTGTCGACTTCTGGGGCCACCACACCGAGTGAGACACATTGTCCTGGTCCTGCCACCTTGCCTCAGGTGGCGGGGCGCATGGGCCGGGACGGATCCACCGGCGGCCGGCGGCACCAGCCGCAACCGCGGGTCCGGTCACGGTGCGCCGACCTCGTCGAGCACCCGGCCGAGCTCGTCCCGCAGCTGCCGAGCTTCGCGTCTTGGGTAGATCGGGGATCACCTCCGGCCCTACTCAGTGCTCGCCTCTAACACCTGCTACGCCCGCGCGGGCGAGGGTGCAGATCGGGCCAAATGAGACCACAGACGAAACCGGCCCGGTTGCTGATGCGACCGGGCCGGTTCTACTTCGCGCTCCGGGCGAGCCGAAACTACGCTCTGACCTGCGGTTTCTCTACTCCGGCAGAGTGGCGGAGGATACGAGATTCGAACTCGTGAGGGGTTGCCCCCAACACGCTTTCCAAGCGTGCGCCCTAGGCCTCTAGGCGAATCCTCCAAGGCGAGAGAATACCGAGGGCACGCGGGAATCCGAAATCGGGGCGTGAACGAGAAGGAGCTACCCGACCAGCGCCGGCGCTAGCGCGCGCCAGTGCTCGATCGGCTGGGGTCCTGTGACTCCGGTGATCACGTTGACGGCGACGTGGTCCGCGCCGGCGTCCAAGTGCTCGGTCAGCTTGGCCTTGATGTCGGCCGGACTGCCCCAGGCGGCGAGTGCATCGATCATGTGGTCAGGCAGCGAGGACAGGTCGTTTTCACTGAACCCCTGTCGCTTCAGCGAGCTGACATACCCAGGGATCGTCGTGAAGAAGCTGATGGTGTCCCGTGCGATCGCCCTGGCCTTGTCCGCGTCTGTCTCCAGTACGACGAGGTGGCTGACGGCCAGGAGCTTGTCCGGCCCCAGGACCTTCCGCGCCTCAGAGGAGTACGCCGCACTGGTCAGGAACGGGTACGCACCAGCGGACCGGTCCGCAGCGAGCTTCAGCATCCGCGGACCGAGCGCGGCGAGCACGCGATGCTCCACAGGTACGTCCAGCTCGTCCAGGTACGCGTTGAGCGTCTCGATCGGCTTGGGCCCGTGCGCCCCGCCCAGACCGACCGTGAACCGTCCCGGAGCAGATGCCTCCAAAGCGGCGTACGTCGTACTCACGTCGCCCGCGCTGTACTTCACCACCGCCAGGATCCCGCTGACGAACTTGATCGCCGTCGTCGCGCCCACCAGATCGAAGATGGTCTGCAGCCCGGGCAGCGGTCCGCCGGACAGCCAGATCGCCGGGTACCCGAGCTCCTCGGCCGCCCGCGCCGCCGCGATGGACTCCGCACTGCTGTCGAGCCCGGTCGTGATGCCGAAGGGGCCGAATTGATGATCCGTCACCCATCAAGCTTGACCCTCGCGACCGGGCCGCGCACCCCTGTTCGCTCAGAGCTCAGAGGCCGGCGAAACAGCCGGTGGATTTCGGACGCGGTGATGGGATCCCGTACACTCATGGCTGGTTCCCCGCGTGGCGGTATCTCGCCCAATCCCCCCAGGGCCGGAAGGCAGCAAGGGTAAGTGAGCTCTTCCGGGTGCGCGGGGAATCCTCATGTCCGGGCACTGTCTAGGCTTGGTCCTCCCGAGACAGAGGAGCCCGATGAACCCCGAGAGCCGTTACCTGCAGGAACTGATCATCGCGGAGCTCGGTGTGCCCGCGGCGTTCGACGTGGACACCGAGGTCGAGCAGCGGGTGGAGTTCCTCGCGGACCGGCTCCGGCGGACCGGCGCGACGGCGTACGTGCTCGGGATCAGCGGCGGCGTCGACTCCGCCACGGCGGGCCGCCTCTGCCAGCTCGCGGTCGAGCGGGTCCGGGCGGAGGGCGGTCAGGCGACGTTCGTCGCGATGCGGCTGCCGTACGGCGTGCAGGCCGACGAGGCGGACGCCCAGCGCTCGCTCGAGTTCATCAAGCCCGACGAGACCCTGGCGGTCGACGTGAAGCCGGCCACCGACGCCATGGTCGAGGCGGTGCGGCACTCCGGCCTCGGCGACCGTGAGGACTTCCACGTCGGCAACATCAAGGCACGTCAGCGCATGGTCGCGCAGTACCTCGTGGCCGGCGCCCGCGGCGGTCTGGTGGTCGGCACGGACCACGCGGCGGAGGCCGTGATGGGCTTCTTCACCAAGTACGGCGACGGCGCGTGCGACCTGACGCCGCTGTCCGGGCTCTCCAAGCGCCGCGTCCGTGCGGTCGGCGAGTGGCTCGGCGCGTCGCCGGAGATCACCGGCAAGGTGCCGACCGCGGACCTGGAGACGAACAACCCGGGCGTCCCGGACGAGGCCGTGCTGGGCGTGACGTACGACGAGATCGACAGCTTCCTCGAGGGCCACGACGTGGACGAGAAGGCCGCCGGCACGATCATCGCGACGCACCGCCGTACGGCCCACAAACGAGCCGTCCCCCTCGCCTTCAACTGAGGAACTCGGTCACTAGCCGGGTGAAGAGGTCCGCCTGCTCGGCGTGCAGGAAGTGCCCGGCGCCGGTCGCGTAGTGATACGTGCCGTCCGGTACGTCGGAGCGGAACAGCTCGATCTCCCGCGGGCTGGTCGCCGGGTCGTGCTCGCCCTTGATCAGGAGCGTCGACTGGGTCAGCTGACCGAGGTGCTGCAGGACGGGCTCGACGAAGCTGGCTGACCTGGTGATCTCGCTGGAGAAGTGACCGGAGCGCTGGTGGTACTCGTCGGGGAGCTCGGTGTCGGCGGGCAGTTGCAGATCCTGGGACTCTGGGCCGAGGTAGATCTCCATGCGCCGGTCGCCGAGCTGGGCGAGCAGTGCGATCCGCTCGTCCCACATCTGCTTGGTTGCCGGACCGGTGTGTGGCGGGAGCTCGGCTCCCGGGAGGAGCGGCAGTGCGGCGCGGACGAGGCTCTCGGTGGCGAGCGCCATGTCCCAGGCAGGGTTCTCGAAGACGACCCGGGTGATCGAGTCCGGGTGTGCAACGGCGTACCGGAGTGCCAGGCGGCCGCCGTACGAATGACCGAGCAGTGACCACTGCTCGATGCCGAGCTGCTCGCGCAGCGCCTCGAAGTCGGCGATCAGGTCCTGTTCGTCGACCGGACCGGTGAGTGGGTCGGAGCGCTGCACGCCGCGCTGGTCGACGCCGATCAGATGGAAGTCGCGGGCGAGCCGGTCGCCCTGGAACGCCATGAAGTCGTACGAGCCCGCACCGGGGCCGCCGTGGACGAACAGCAGTGGCGGCGCGTCCGTGCGGCCGCGCTGGTCGACGTACAGCCTGGTGTCGCGAACCTCCGTCAGCATGACCGGAGCGTAGTGCGCGCCTGGCTCAGGCGGTGTGGGCCAGCTGGAGCTGGCGGACGCGGTTGGCGAGGCGGGCCAGGCGGATGGTCGCGATGTTCCGGTAGGCCGGGCGGAGGACGGTCGCTAGCGGGCCGGACTGCTCGAACGTGTGGGTGACGACGCTGTCCGCCCCGATGGCCCACGTGCCGACCTCACGGAAGCCGGGGACCTGCCAGACGATCTCGATGCGGTCCACCTCGACCACGGTGTACTGCAGCTCGCCGGAGAAGCCTGGACGCACGCGGAGCGCGTAGCGGGTCCCCGGGTTCGTCTCGCGGGGACCGTCGATGGCGATGAACGCCTCGTTCCACTCCGGCAGGCCCAGGGCGTCCAGCAGCACCTGCCGGATCGCCGCCTGGCCGGCGTGGATGGTCTCGGTGGCCTTTTCCATGACTAGTTCTCCTGGTGGGCGAGTGCGGGACCCCGACGGCGGGCCAGGGCAGCCCCGGTCGGGAAGGCGTCGGCGAGCGAGCGAAGGGTCGAGATCGTCTCGTCGAGCGCCTGGCCGGCGAGACGGTCGTCCATGGTGCGGTGCAGCCGGTTCTCCGCGGTGATGATGCGGCGGTGCAGCGCGCGGCCCTGCGGAGTCAGGCTGAGCGCGAGATAACGCCGGTCGATCTTGTCGATGCCGCGTTTCACCAGGCCCTGCGCGACGAGCCGGTCGACCAGCCGGCTCGGGCTGTTGCCGGTCTCGCAGACGAGCAGTCCGCCGAGGGCGTTCAGCGTCAGTGGGCCGTGGTCGCGGAGCACGCGCAGAACCTCTGCCTGGGAAGGCGTGATGCCGAGCGGGCGCAGCTCCGCCGCGAGCTGACGGTTCCCCTCACGCTGGATCGCCAGCACGAGATAACGAAGCTCCTCGACAACCTTCATGCCAGATATATTACACGACACGTGTGTCATGTCATCTGTTGGTCCTGAGTGTCTTGCCGACTGTTGCCTGAGGCGACAGTTCTGGAAGAGTTCCGGAAGAGTGCCGGAGAAAGTCCGGTTGAGGTCATGGTCAAGGTGACATCGCGGCTGGCACAGTGTCTGCATGAAGGGTCTGATGCAGAGTTACCAGCTGTCCCTGGACACGATCTTCCGGCGGGCGGAGCAGTTCTATCCGGACAAGACCGTCTACACAGGCGGTCCGGCGCCGACGAAGGTGACGTACGGCGAGTGGGCCGACCGGACCAGACGCCTGGGCGGGGTGCTGGACACGCTCGGGATCAGCTCTGACGGCCGCGTCGCCACCTTCGCGTGGAATTCGGGGCGTCACCTCGAGCTGTACTTCGCCGCGCCCTGCACCGGCCGGGTGCTGCACACGCTGAACATCAGACTCTTCCCCGACCAGGTCGTGTACATCGCGAACCATGCCGAGGACGAGGTCGTGTTCGTCGACCGGTCACTGCTCGGTTTGTTCCTGCCGCTGCTCGAGCGGCTGCCGGAGGTTCGCCACGTCGTCGTGATGGACGACCTGCCACAAGGTGCGCCGGCGGCGGAGATCCCCGACGACCCGCGGTTCCATGACTACGAGGAACTGGTCGCCGCGGCCCAGCCGGTGGAGTTCCACGTCGAGGACGAGAACCAGGCGGCCGCGATGTGTTACACGAGCGGTACGACGGGGAACCCGAAGGGCGTCGTCTACTCGCATCGGTCCACCTGGCTGCACTCGATCGGTGTCCTGACCAACGCCGGGATCGGACTCGACGAGACGGACACCGTGATGCCGGTCGTGCCGATGTTCCACGCGAACGCGTGGGGCCTGGCGCACGCGGCGCCGATGGCCGGTGCGTCGCTGGTGTTCCCCGGGCCGGACATGAGCCCGCAGGGGATTCTCAAACTGCTCCAGGAGCAGGAGGTCACGCTGTCGGCGGGCGTACCAACGATCTGGCAGGGGTTGGTGCCGCTGCTCGACGGGGTGGAGTTGCCGAAGCTGCGGCGGATTCCGTGCGGTGGGTCCGCGGTACCGGAGGCGCTGTCGGAGGCGTTCCGGGCCAAGCTCGGTCGGCCGATCCTGCAGGCGTGGGGGATGACGGAGACGAGCCCGGTGGCGACGGCGGCGCACGTTGCCGCGCGGAACAAGGACCTTCCGGAGGAGGAGCAGGCGCACCTGCGGGCGCGGGCCGGTCTGCCGTTGCCGGGCGTCGAGGTGCGGATCGTCGAGCCCGGTTCGATCACGCCGTTGCCGTGGGACGACGACGTCACCGGCGAGCTGCAGGTGCGTGGGCCCTGGATCGCGGCGGAGTACTACCGGCCGGACGACGGGGTGCAGCTGAACACCGAGGACGGGTGGATGAAGACGGGGGACGTCGCCGCCATCGATCAGTACGGGTCGGTGCGGATCGTCGACCGGACGAAGGACCTGGTGAAGTCCGGCGGCGAATGGATCAGCTCGGTCGAGCTGGAGAACCTGCTGATGGCTCATCCCGCGGTGAAGGAGGCCGCGGTGATCGGCGTACCGCATCCGAAGTGGGACGAGCGGCCGCTTGCCTGCGTTGTCCTTCAGGAGGGCGCGAGCGCGACGGGCGAGGAGATCCTCGAGTACCTGCAGCCGTTGGTGGCGAAATGGTGGCTGCCCGATGCGGTCGAGTTCATCGACGAGGTGCCGAAGACGTCAGTCGGCAAGTTCTCGAAGAAGGACCTCCGCAGCCGCTTCGCCAACTACCACTTGAAGTAAGGAATGGTCAGGCGAAGCTGGTCTGGAAGTGGTTCTGGAGGTGCGCGAGGGTTGATTCCACGAACTCGGTAGGCCACTCGGCGCCGGTTCGTTCGGCCAGGGCGGTGCCGCGGGTGATGAACTGGCGGCAGATGTACTGGTTCGCGGCGATGATCTCGGCGGGGTCGGTGCCGGCGGCCGGGATGGACTCCAGAGTGGCGCGTTGCTCGTCGGACAGGAACGCGTTCAGGCGCTTGGCTCCGCTGTTTCGGCGTACGCCGCGTTCGGCGAGCATGAGTGCGATGAGCTGGTCGCGTACGACGCCGACGCCCTGGTTGCCGACGATCCGCTCGTCCCGTCCGAGGACCGTGACCAGGTTCCCGAGGAAGTAGAAGAAGAGGTTCACGTTGGCGGCCGGCCAGTACGGTTCCCCGGGCCGGCCACCCTTCGGCGCGAGATCGCCCTCCGGGAACAGGGTCCCGTACCGGTCGAACAGCACCCGCACGCCGTCGTACTGGAACCGATCGAACGATGCGAGTGGATGCACGATCAGATCGACGTGCAACCAGTCCGCCGTGATCCCGAGTCCGCCGATCAGCCCCGGTATCCGATCCGCCAGCACGGTCGGCCCGGCGAGCTCCCGCAGTACGTCGTCCCAGTGCTTCTCGAACCACTCGATGCTGTCGTCCGTCACCACCAGATGTACGTCGACATCGCTGAACCGGTCGGCGGCGCCCGTCGCGTAGCTGCCGATCAGGTAAACCCCCAGCACCCGCTCGTCACCGCGCAGTACCTCTCCCGTGCGGGTGATCACCGCCTGCTGCCGCTCGTCCCCAGTCGTCACCCGCACCACCCTAGGACGCGCACCAGGGCGGGGGCGGGGAATTGTCCGGGGGCGGCGCTAGGGTTGCGGCGTGGAAGCGCCCCTTGCCTTGTATCGCCGGTACCGCCCGGACACGTTCGCGCAAGTGATCGGGCAGGACCATGTCACAGCGCCGCTGCGGAACGCGTTGAGCAACAACCGGGTCAATCACGCCTACCTGTTCTCCGGGCCGCGCGGGTGTGGAAAAACCACCAGCGCGCGGATCCTCGCCCGGGCGATCAACTGTGAGAAGGGACCGATCGCCGAGCCGTGCGGGGTGTGCAAGTCGTGCACCGACCTGGCGCGCGGCGGGCCCGGCAGCATCGACGTGATCGAGATCGACGCGGCGTCGCACGGTGGTGTCGACGACGCCCGTGACCTGCGCGAGCGGGCGTTCTTCGCGCCGGTCGAGAGCCGCTACAAGATCTACATCATCGACGAGGCGCACATGGTGACCACGCAGGGCTTCAACGCCCTGCTGAAGCTGGTCGAGGAGCCGCCGCCGCATCTCAAGTTCATCTTCGCCACCACCGAGCCCGACAAGGTGATCGGGACGATCCGGTCGCGTACGCACCACTACCCGTTCCGCCTGGTGCCGCCGAAGGTGCTCGCGGACTACATGGCGACCCTGTGTGAGTCCGAGGGCGTGTCGATCGAGCCCGCCGTGCTGCCGCTGGTCGTGCGGGCAGGCGCCGGGTCGGTGCGTGACTCGCTGAGCGTGCTCGACCAGTTGATCGGTGGCGCGGGGCCGGCCGGGGTGACGTACGAGCTGGCGGTGGCGCTGCTCGGGTTCACGCCGGACTCGCTGCTCGACGCGTGTGTGGACGGGTTCGCGGCGCATGACAGCGCGACGGTGTTCGAGACGATCGAGAAGGTCATCGAGACCGGTCAGGACCCGAAGCGGTTCGCCGAGGACCTGCTGCGGCGGCTGCGGGACCTCGTGGTGCTGTCCGCCGTACCGACTGCTGTGACCTCGGGTCTGATCGAGGCCGCCGAGGACCAGGCGGAGCGACTGCAGACGCAGGCCGCTGGGATCGGCCCGGCGGAGCTGACGCGGGCGGCGGACATCGTCGCGGAGGGTTTGCTGGACATGCGCGGGGCCACCGCTCCTCGCCTGCAGCTCGAGCTGATCTGCGCCAAGGTGCTCCTGCCCGGCGCTGACGACTCCACGAACGGCATCCAAGCCCGCCTTGACCGCATGGAACGCCGCCTCGCGATCGGCGTCCCCGGCGGCACCCCAGACGGCGTGTCAGCCGGCGGAGGTACGCCGGACTCCGCGCAGGCAGCTGCTGGTACGCCGGGCGCTGTCGCCACGAGCAGAGCAGCCGCCCGAGCAGCCGCGACCGCGGGCAACCGCCCAGGCCCGACAGATCCGCCCAGCCCAGACGGCGCAACCGCTCCGGGGAGTACGGCTGGCGAGAGCAGTGTGGCCGGCGCGAGCGGAGAGGTCGCCGGTGCAGGACAGGCCGGTGGTGCAGGGCGTGCGGGCAGTGACCAGTCCGCCGGTGGATCAGGTGCGGGTGGTGCTGAGTCGGCGGGCGGCGGCCCGGCGGGTGTGTCCGGTGGTGACGCCTCTGTGGGTGCTGCGTCTGGTGCTGGGGGCGGTGGCGACGGGGCCAGGCGGTCTGGTGGCGGTGCGGGCGCTGCGGCACAGGGTTCTGGGGGTGGGGCGCGTACGGGTGCCTGGGGTGACGAATCTGCTGCGCAGTCCAGTTCGCCTGCACAGGCCACTTCGCAGCCACAGTCCACGTCGCAGCGGGAGCCCAGTTCGCAGTCACAGGCCGGTCAGGGTGCGGCGGCTGGTGGGGTTGGGGCCGTTGGGTTGGGGGATGTTCGGCGGTTGTGGCCTCAGGTTTTGGAGGCTGTTAAGGCGCAGCGGCGGTTCGCTTGGATCATGCTGAGTCAGAACGCTCAGGTGATTGCGATCGACGATCAGACGCTCACGCTCGGCCTGGTGAATGCCGGTGCCCGGGAGAGCTTTGCGCGTTCGGGCAGCGACGAGATTCTTCGGCAGGCGATGATCGACACCATTGGCGTCGATCGCCGAGTCGAGGCTGTCGTCGACCCGTCGACCGACCCGGGAGCGGGGGGCGGCTCGGCTGGGCGGCCCGGCCCGCAGTCCGGCGGACCTGGTAACTCGGGCGGCCCCGGCCCGCAGCCTGGTGGCGCCGGTGGTCCTGGCGCCGCAGGTCCCGGTGGTGCCGGCGGCTCTGGCGCCGCAGGTCCCGGCGGCCCGACAGCTGATCCAGGTGCAGGCACGAGCGGTCCTGGTCCGAGCGGTCCAGGTGCCGGCGGTCCGGGGGCGAGCGGCTCAGGTGCGGGTGGCCCAGGAGTTGGCGGCCCGGGTGCTGGCGGTCCGGCTGCTGGCGGTCCGGGTGCGGGGGCGGGTAGCTCGCCGGGTGGTGGTGTGCCTGGAGCGCCGGGTGGTGCGGCCGGGGGTGGGGCTGATGGCTCGGGTGTACACGCGGGTGGCGGGGGTGGTGCGGCTCAAGGGGCGGCGCGGGGGGATGGGCGGGGGGCGGTTGCTTTGCAGGAGCCGCCTGCTTCTGAGTACGACGTACCGCCTGAAGATCCTTGGGAGGACGGGCAGCCGGCTCAGCAGGCGCCGCAGTCTGTGGTGGAGCGGCGGGAACAGGCGGGGAGTAAGCGTCGGGCGGCGGAGGCTGCGGTTGCCGCTGAGCAGGCGCGGCAGGCGGCGTCTGCGGCCGCGGCTGCTCCTGAAGTACCGCTGACGCCGGAGGAGGAGGCGGACTCGATCGGGGAGGACGACGTCGTTCTGGAAGAGGACTCCCGTTCGCACACCGACCTGCTCCGCGAAACCCTCGGCGCCCAGATCATCACCGAAGAGCCCAACTGAGCCCCTGGCCAACTGAGCGCCTAGCCAACTGAGCCCGGCCGAGCCGCTTGTCCACAGGCCTGTGGACAAGCGTGGGGAGACTGGTCGGTTTCTGGGGGTGGGTGGGGTTGTCAGGAGGACCGGCTAGTGTTGAGGCTCCGGTTGTTTGAGCGGTTCGGACGAGGAGATCGCAGTGTTCGACGGTGGCGGTGCTGGGGGCTTCGACATGTCCAACCTGCTCGCGCAGGCACAGGCGATGCAGAACCAGTTGATGGAAGCGCAGGCCGACCTGGAGGGCCAGGAGATCGAAGGCTCCGCCGGTGGCGGTCTGGTGACCGCTCTGGTGTCCGGCACGGGCGAGCTTCTCAGCCTGAACATCAAGAAAGAGGCCGTCGACCCGGATGACACCGAGACGCTGGCCGACTTGATCGTCGCCGCGGTCCGGGATGCCTCGGAGAACGCGAAGCAGGCTGCGGCTGCCGCGATGGGACCGCTGGCCGGTGGGCTGGGCGGCGCGTTCGGCGAGGGCGGCTTCCCCGGCTTCGGCGGTGACGCCCCGGCGGCCCCGGCAGGTTTCGGCCTGCCCGGCACCCCGCCCGCGGTCGAGGCGGCCGAGCCGGCCGACGACCCCGATCAGAACAAGCCGGCAAGTGGCGACAACCGTGGTGGCGTCGGGTTCGTGAACCCGGGGAATCCGGCCGGCGAGCCCGGCCAGAACCCGGGCTGACGTGTACGAGGGGGCCGTTCAGGATCTCATCGACGAGCTGGGGCGGTTGCCCGGTGTGGGTCCGAAGTCCGCGCAGCGGATCGCGTTCCACCTGCTCGCGGCCGACGAGACCGACGTACGGCGGCTCGCGCACGTGCTCGTGCAGGTGAAGGAGCGGGTCAAGTTCTGCGAGATCTGCGGCAACGTCTCCGAGGAGACGCAGTGCCGGATCTGCCGGGACCCGCGCCGCGACCTGAGCCTGATCTGTGTGGTCGAGGAGGCCAAGGACGTGGTCGCGATCGAGCGCACCCGCGAATTCCGCGGCCGGTACCACGTGCTCGGCGGGGCGATCTCGCCGATCGAGGGCATCGGGCCGGACGAGCTGCGGATCAAGGAGCTCATGCAGCGGCTGGCGAGCGGTGAGGTGACCGAGATCATCCTGGCCACCGATCCGAACCTCGAAGGTGAGGCGACCGCGACCTACTTGAGCCGCCTGCTGCGGCCCATGGGGTTGCGCGTCACCCGATTGGCTAGTGGACTTCCAGTAGGCGGTGACCTCGAGTACGCCGACGAGGTGACCCTCGGACGGGCGTTTGAAGGGCGACGATCAATCGATGACTGAACCAACCGATATTGCAGAACGGGCGCTGAGCACGGACTCCGAGGACCTGGAGGAGTTCGCTGAACAGATCGCCGACCAGGTCCGGAGCTTCCTGATCTCGGTGCGCGACATCGCCGCGCAACCGGACGAGGACGGGGTCGACGAAGGCCTCGCCTCGCTGCCGTACCTGCTGCTCGAGGTGAGCCAGTTGCTGCTCGCCGGCGGCCGGCTCGGCGCGTTCGAGGACTTCGTGCCGGAGGAGCGCTTCGAGAGCGACGCCGGCCCGGACCCGGACCTGGACGCGATGCGGGACCGGCTCGCGGTGCTGTTCGAGGGCCTGGACGAGTACGCGGAGGTCTTCGATCCGTACGCCGCTCCGCCGGAGATCACCGTCAACCGGCTCTCCGACGACCTCACCGCGATTGCGACCGACCTGGTGCACGGCCTCGCGCACTACGAGGAGGGCCGGGTCATCGAGGCGCTGTGGTGGTGGCAGTTCTCGTACGTGTCCACGTGGGGTGCCGCTGCGAGCGCCGTACTGCGGGCCATCCAGTCGCTGATCGCGCACGACCGGCTGGAGCCGGCACACGACCCGGAGACCGAGGCGACCGACCGTGAGCTCGTCGAGGTCGCCGAAGAGGCAGTCCAGCGCCGCTGACGCGATGTCTGTTCTCGAACTGGTCCGGAGGTTGCCCGATCCGGACGACGTACGGCGGGTGAGCCGGGCGCTCGCGGTGCTCGATCTGGTGCTGAACGAGGACGCGTCGACCAGGTACTACGAGTTCGACGCGCGCTGGTCGGCGACCGAGGAAGCTGCCCTGATGCGGGACGGCTCGGGGAACGAGTACTCGATCGTGTTCTCGCCGGACGGGACGTTCGCGTACGGGTTCGATCACGAGTCGCCGATGTCGCCGTACGTGAACGAGATGATGCCCTGGCCCGGGCTGGTGGACGGCGTACCCGAGGTGTTCCACGCGCAGCGGGACGACAAGGCGTTCTGGGATGAAGCGCCGCGGGCGACGGTGTGTTTCTGGCGCACGACGGACGACACTGCCTGGCGTTGTGGCCCGGTGGAGAACGTCGATGCCGACGGAGCGGACTGGCTGTTCGAACTGGTCGCGGACGGCCGGCCCGAGGCCTACCTGACCTTCGCCGAGGACTACTACGAACAGGCGCTGGACCTCGACGCCGTCCGGCACGTGTACGCGCTGATGCCGCTGACGGAGTACGTCGTCACGTCGCTCAATCGCCAGCGCCGCTTGGCCGATCTCAAGGAAACCATCGCCGAGATCGGTTACCCGCGGTCCTGAGGCGCGTTAGCGTGACGCCTGATGACAACGCATCCGCAGGATCCGGCGGTCGTCGGGCCGTTCGCGATCCAGGGGCGGCTCGGCCGTGGTGCGATGGGTGCTGTGTTCCTGGCCCGCTCGCCGGGCGGGCGGCTGGTCGCGGTGAAGGTGGTCCGCGACGAGCTCGCCGGAGACTCGGGATTCCGGGCGCGGTTCGCGCGCGAGATCGACGCGGCGCGCAGAGTCAATGGTGCGTTCACGGCGCCGGTCGTCGATGCCGATCCGTCCGCGGATCGGCCATGGTTGGCGACCGAGTATCTACCGGGACCCACGCTGCAGAAGGCGATTGAGACTTCTGGGCCGTTGCCGCCGGATCAGGTGCGGTCGCTGGCGAGCGGGCTGGCCGAGGCGCTGGCGGCGATCCACGCGAGCGGTCTCGTGCATCGCGATCTCAAACCGTCGAACATCGTGCTGACCGGCAACGGTCCGCGGGTGATCGACTTCGGGATCGCACGGGCGCTGGAGGAGGCGAGCCTGACCGCGACCGGGATGGTGATCGGTACGCCGGGGTACTTGTCGCCGGAGCAGATCACCGGGACGGGTGTCGGGCCGGCGAGCGACGTGTTCGCTCTCGGCGCGGTGCTGGTGTTCGCGGCGTCGGGGCGCGGGCCGTACGCAACCGGGAGCCCGGCGTCATTGCTCCATCGGATCGTCAACGAGCAACCACACATCCCGTCGCTACCGGAGCCGCTGGGCGACGTCGTACGCCGGTGTCTCGCCCGCGATCCCGCGCAACGGCCGACGCCGGCCGAAGTCCTGCAACTCCTCGGACCTGCAGCATCCCTGAACCCGCCGACGAGCGTCCTCCCACCACCAACCAAAGTCCTGCCACCGCAAACGACACCGGCGCAGCTCGTTGAGGCGACGTTCGAGACCAGCCGGACGCGACCAACCGTCTTCGCAGCGAGCAGCACCGTCCTCTGGCTCGCGTTCATCCCCGCGGACCCGCAGGTCAAAGCGCTCCACCCTGTCCTCTCATCGCTCTCCGCCTTGGTCTCCCTCGCTTTCTTCTGCCTCGCTGTCCGCTACTGGATCCTCGCCCTCAGACCAAAAGTCGTACTCCGCCTGTCGTCAGCAGGATTGACGGTCAACCGCAGGCGGCGGCAGGCCACCGTCCCGTGGCACGGCGTCACGCGGCTTCGCGTCGGCGGAGACATGAAGCGCCCGTGGCTGGTCGCCTGGCTCGAGCCGCCGTACCAGAACCAGCTCCCGGCCTCCCGTCACCATCACGGCGGGCTGCGCATCTACCCGATAGCCCACGGCGGATCCCAGAGCCGACGAAGAACCCAGGTGAACGAACTCCGCGCCGCCCTCAACTGGTACGCCGCCCACCTCCACGACAAATCGTTCTAGTCCGGGAGCATCGGCATCTCCAGGCCCGGCGACTTGCCGAGGAGGATGCCTCGGGTGATGGCGTTCGTGCCGAACTTGTCCTTGACCTGATCGAGAGCGGAGTCGAGCTCGTTGTTGGCGGCCTTGTCGAAGGGGAGCGCCAGCTGGAGCGCAGCCTCGTTCTCCAGGTTGCCGACGGAGATGCCGATCATGGTGAGGCCCTGGGCAGTGATCAGCGGATGGGCCGTGCGCAGGAGGGCTCGGGCGGTGACCAGGATCGCGCGCGTCTGATCCGTTGCCTGGGGCAACGTATGGGACCGGGTGGCGCGGGTGAAGTCGTCGAAGCGCAGCCGGAGTGTCACCGTCCGGCCGGAGCGGCCCGCGGAGCGCATCCGGCGGCTGACGCGGTCGACGAGACCTGCGAGTACGGCGTCCAGCGTGGCCGGGGACTTCGGCGAACGGCCCAAGGCTCGTTGCGATCCGATCGACCGGCGCCGTCGGCCCACCTCGATCGGACGCGGGTCCCGGTTGTGCGCGAGGGCGTGCAGATGCCGTCCGGAGGCGCGGCCGAGCATCGCGACCAGCGCCGCCTCGGGCAGCATCGCGACATCGCCCACCTTGGTCAGCCCGCGGTTCCGCAGCTTCTCCGCCGTCACCTCGCCGACGCCCCACAGTCGTGAAACATCCAACGGATGCAGGAACTCCAGCTCCCGGTCCGGCGCAACCTCGAGCAGGCCGTCCGGCTTCGCGACGCCGCTCGCCACCTTCGCCAGGAACTTCGTCCGCGCCACCCCGACGGTGATCGGCAGCCCGACCCGCGACAGCACCTCCGCACGTAAGCGTCGCGCGATCTCCAGCGGCGTACCGCGGATCTTCCGCAAGCCGGCCACATCGAGGAAGGCCTCGTCGATCGACAGCCCCTCGACCAGCGGCGTGGTGTCCTCGAACACCTTGAACACCGCTTTGCTGGCCTCGGAGTACGCCGACATCCGCGGCTCGACCACGATCGCGCCCGGGCACCGCCGCAACGCCTGCCCGCCGTTCATCGCCGTCCGCACGCCGAACGCCTTGGCCTCGTAGCTGCAGGCGAGCACTACGCCGGCACCGACGATCACGGGCCGGCCGCGCAGGCGTGGGTCATCGCGCTGCTCGACCGACGCGTAGAACGCGTCCAGGTCGGCATGCAGGATGGTCGCCGCCTGCAGTTCGAGCACGAACATATGTTCGCATAGACCGTGGGCAATTGAGATAGGGAGAATTCCCGACGCGCCGGACATCGATGTCAGGAAAGAATGAGCCTTATGGACCTGACGGCGTACCGCGATCTCTGGAAGACCCAAGGCGTGATGGCGCTGCTCGCCTCGGCCTTGATCGCGCGGTTGCCGGTGCTGGCGACGATGGTCCCGCTGGCTTTCCTGGCGAAGGATGCGGCCGGCAACTTCGGCTGGGCCGGTGTGGTCGCCGGCGCCTACTCCGTCGGTACAGCGGTTGCGAGCGTCGTCTGGTCCCGTATGGCGGACCGTAGGGGCGCGCGCAGGGTAGTGATCGGCACCGGGATGGCCTGGGGCGTCTGGATGGCAGTACTCGCACTGCTGCCGTACAGCTGGTACCGGCTGCTCCCGATCGCGGCCGCGCTGGCTGGTGTGTTCGTCGCGCCCGTCACGTCCGCGCTGCGCGCCAACTGGCCGCGAATCGTGCACGGGTCCCGCCTCCGTGCGGTCTACTCACTGGACGCCACAGCACAGGAGCTGCTGTTCGTCTTCGGTCCGATGCTCGGCGCGATCATGGTCAGTTTCGCGAGCCCACGGGCCGGTCTGCTGGCCTGTGCGGTCACGGCGGCGGCAGCGATCTGGTGGTTCGGTCTGAACCAGCAGTCCGGCGTACCGCACGACGAGGACGCCGGTCCGCGTCCCACTGCCCGGCAGCTGGTGTTCCATCCGCACCGTACTCCGATCCTGTTCGCCTGGGCGTGTCTGGTGATGGGGTTCGCGTCGATGTCACTCGGCATGGTCGCTGTCGCGGACGAGCACGGGAACCGGCTGATCGCCGGCATTCTCGAGACGGTCGCGGCGGTCGGTAGCGTGACCGGCGGTGTGATCAACGGCGCCCTGCCCGGCGGGCGTACGTCGGCCGTGTGGCGGCGGATGCTGTTGTTGGCCGGACTGGTCGCCGTCTGCATCTTCGTGACGTCGTCCGTGGTCGCGCTGGCGATCGCGATGTTCGCCGCCGGCTGCATGATCGCGCCGACGGTCGCCGCCCTCTACGAACGCGTCGGCGCGCTCACCCCGACCTCCGCGCACACCGAGATCTTCGGGTGGACGCAGAGCGGTGGAATGGTCGGCTCGGCCATCGGGTCCGCCGTCGCCGGCGCGGTGGTCGAGGCGTTCGGTGTTCGCTACGCGTGGGTCCTGACCGCGGGCCTCATCGTGCTCGCAACCCTGTCCCTGCTCCGGGTTCCGCCCCATCGGCCGGTCGACACCAGCGCCGTGGACGACGCCGCGGTCGCGGTGTAGCGCACGCGGTAGTTCGCCTCCAGGACGCCGCCGTCGCGGGCGCACATCGAGATCAGTTGCAGGTGCCGCCGGTCCAGGAGCATGCCGCGACCCGCGGCGACCGGGTGGATGAGCAGGGAGATCTCGTCGAGCAGCCGCCATCGCAGCAGTGAGCGGACCAGCGTGAGGCTGCCGATCACGCGTAGGTCGTCACCGGGCACGGCCTTGAGAGCCGACAGCACCCGACGCGTGTCGCCCTGCAGCATCTCGGTGCTGGGGCGCGCGACCACGGGACGGGAACCGACCACGAGGTTCCGGGTGCGCTCGAGTCCTTCGACCGCACCGGCGTACCGCTCGAACGTGCGCCGGCCCCACAGCACGGTCCCGCTCTCGGGCATCAGTTGCCCGATCGCCGGTCGCGCCAGCCATTGCTCCGGCCGCTCGACGATGCCGTCCTCGGACATGCACAACCTGGCCACGATGTTCCGCATACCAACTGAGATGCAGGTAACGCCCCGAATGTTATGACCGGCGGCCTCGGTGCAGTTCGGTCTCCAGGGCGTCGAGCCGGTTCGTCCAGAACTTGCGGTACCGGTCCAGCCAGCTGTCGATCTCCCGCAGCGGCTCGGGGTCGACGGCGTACAGCCGCCGGGTGCCGTCGACGGTCACGGTCGCGAACCCGTTGTCACGCAGCACCCGCAGGTGCTGGGACACGGCCGGCTGGCTGATGCCGAACTCCGCGCCGATCGTGCCGGCGATACTGCCGGCCGGCAGCTCGCCGTCGGCGAGCAGCTCCAGGATCCGGCGCCGGACCGGGTCGCCGAGAATGTCGAACGCGTGCACCGGTACAGTATTTCAGCGATGACTTATATGGACAAGTACCGCTGACCGGTTGCTGGTCAGCCGGTAGGCAACGGTCAGGTCACGGCTAGAATGAACCGAACGACTACGCCTGGTGCAACGCCGCACGGCGTACCGCAACCAGTGGTTTGAGGAGAAACACTGTGGGACGCGTCGTACACAAGTACGGCGGTTCTTCGGTCGCCGACGCCGATTGCATCAAGCGCGTGGCCCAACGGATCGTCGCGACAAAGAAGGCCGGGAACGACGTCGTGGTGGTCATCTCCGCCATGGGCGACACCACCGACGAACTGATGGACCTGGCCCAGCAGGTCTCTCCGCTGCCCCCGCCGCGCGAGCTGGACATGCTGCTCACCTCGGGTGAGCGGATCTCCGCCGCGCTGCTGGCGATGGCGATCGCGAACCTGGGGTACGAAGCCCGCAGCTTCACCGGCTCGCAGGCCGGCGTGATCACGACCGCCGCGCACGGCAACGCGCGCATCATCGACATCACGCCGGGCCGGATCGAGGACGCGCTCGGCGAGGGCCACATCGCGATCGTGGCCGGTTTCCAGGGCGTCGCCCAGGACACCAAGGACATCACCACGATGGGCCGCGGCGCCTCCGACACCACCGCGGTCGCGCTGGCCGCCGCGCTGGAGGCCGACTACTGCGAGATCTACACCGACGTGGACGGCATCTTCACCGCGGACCCGCGGATCGTGCCGGCCGCTCAGCAGATCCCGAAGATCTCCTACGAGGAGATGCTCGAGATGGCTGCCTGCGGCGCCAAGGTGCTGCACCTGCGCTGCGTCGAGTACGCGCGGCGCTACAACGTCCCCGTCCACGTGCGTTCCTCCTTCTCGCAGAAGGAAGGCACCTGGGTCGTCGATGCGAAGGAACTGGATCAGATGGAACAGGCGATCATCTCCGGCGTCGTGCAGGACCGCGGCGAAGCCAAGATCACGGTGGTCGGCGTACCCGACAAGCCGGGTGAGGCGGCCCGGATCTTCGAGACGGTCGCCGGTGCCGACACCAACATCGACATGATCGTGCAGAACGTGTCGGCGGTCGCCACGAACCGCACCGACATCTCGTTCACGCTGCCCCGCGCCGACGGCGCCCGGGCGATGTCCGCGCTGGCGCGGATGAAGGACGAGGTCGGCTACGAGCAGTTGCTGTACGACGACCAGATCGGAAAGGTCTCCGTCGTCGGAGTCGGAATGCGCTCACACCCGGGCGTTTCCGCGAAGTTCTTCTCCGCGCTCGCCGATGCCGGCGTGAACATCGAGATGATCTCCACCTCGGAGATCCGGATCTCGGTGGTCGTGGACGAGAACCTGGTGGATGCTGCCGTGACCGCGGCGCACACCGCATTCGATCTGGACGACGAGCACACCTCGGCTGTCGTGTACGGAGGAACGGGACGGTGACCCCTGTGAGCGCTGTGGAGAACACGATCGAGGACCGGACAGGTCTGCCTTCCCTGGCGGTGGTCGGTGCGACCGGCGCCGTCGGGTCGGTGATGCTGACCTTGCTCTCGACCAGGCAGAACGTCTGGGGAGAGATCCGGCTGATCGCCTCCGAGCGCTCCGCGGGCAAGCGGCTCAAGGTCCGCGGCGAGGAGGTCGAGGTCGTCGCGATCAGCGAGCAGGCCTTCGACGGCATCGACGTGGCGATGTTCGACGTACCGGACGAGGTGTCGGCGCACTGGGCGCCGATCGCGGCCTCCAAGGGCGCCGTCGTGGTGGACAACTCCGGCGCGTTCCGGATGGACCCGGACGTGCCGCTGGTGGTCCCGGAAGTGAACGCCGAGGCGGCCCGGAACCGGCCGAAGGGCATCATCTCCAACCCGAACTGCACGACGCTGTCGATGATCGTCGCGATGGGCGCGCTGCACCACCGCTACGAGCTCGAGCAGCTCGTGGTGGCGTCGTACCAGGCCGCGTCCGGTGCCGGGCAGTCCGGGATCGACGCGTTGTACGACCAGCTCACCAAGGTGGCCGGCAACCGCGAGCTGGGAAGCACGCCGGGTGACGTACGGCGCGTGGTCGGCAACGACCTCGGCCCGTTCCCGGCCCCGCTGGCGCTGAACGTCGTACCGTGGGCCGGCTCGCTCAAGGACGACGGCTGGTCGTCGGAGGAACTGAAGGTCCGCAACGAGTCCCGCAAGATCCTCGGCCTGCCGGACCTGAAGGTGTCCGCGACCTGCGTACGGGTCCCGGTCGTCACCACGCACTCGCTGTCGGTGCATGCCCGGTTCGTCCAGGAGGTCGACGCCGACGGCGCCCGCGAGGTACTGCGGGACGCTCCTGGCGTGCTGCTCTTCGACAACCCGGCCGAGGGCGAGTTCCCGACGCCGGCCGACGTGGTCGGCACCGACCCGACCTGGGTCGGCCGGGTCCGCAAGTCGCTCGATGACCCGAACGCGCTGGAGCTGTTCGTCTGCGGCGACAACCTCCGCAAGGGCGCCGCGCTGAACACCGCCCAGATCGCCGAGGTCGTCGCCAAGGAGTTCATCCCCGCCGCAGACCTGACAACGGCCTGAGCGGGGCTACAGCCAGTTCTCCCGGGCCGCGTGCAGGGCGAGCTGGAAGCGTGTGCTGGCTCCCGTGCGGTTCATCAGGCGCTCCAGGTAGCGGAAGAACGTCCGGCGGCTGATACCGAGCGTCCGGGCGATGGTGTCGTCCGCGGCGCCGGTCGCCAGCAGGGCCAGCAGGCGGCGCTCGATCGGCTCCAGGCGGTCGTCCTCGGTGCCCACCGACGCGTGCAGTGGCAGCGCGTTGCGCCAGCACAGTTCGAACATCCCGATCAGTGCGGACAGCAGGCTGCTCGGCCGGATGATCAGCAGCGACCGGTTCACGTCGGTGTCGCGCGCGGACATCGACACGAACGCGATCGCGCCGTCGATGATCGTCAGCTTCGCCGGTACGTCGGGTAACACCCGCGCCTGCTCACCGGCCTCCACGCAGGGGAGGATGTTCTCGGTCAGGTAGCCCGGCACCTCGACCGACTCCGGCGAGTACACGACCCGGTAGGAGACGCCGCGGCGGAGCTGGTCGATCTCCTCCTGGTTCGGGCCGCCGATGTAGTACGGCGGGGAGTCGATGGCCAGGATCTCGCGCTGTACGCCGCTCTTGATCTGGTGGATCCGCTCGACGATCGCGCTGCCGGTGACCACCTCGATCAGGTGCGTGGTCGACTCGTTGTGCACGGTCCGGCGGAACTCGTCGTACGCGTTCAGGACCTCGATCCGGGCCTGCTTCAGCTCGGACTCGCGGCGCAGCGTCATCGCCTCGAGGCCCGCGTCCGGCGGCACCGGCAGGTAGCGCGAGTGGTCCGAACCGGATCGCCTGGCCAACCCGGCCTGCACCAGGCCGCCCAGGGTGGCGTCGATCGAGCGCTCCCGGTCGGGGACCGCCTCGCCCAGTTCGGTGATCGACGACGGGCCGGTCCGCAGCAGATGCTGGTAGACCTTGATCTCGTCGTCGTTGAGCCCGAGCACCTTCAAATGGCCGACACGCTCCGTGTCCGGTGTGCTCACAAAGCTCCCCTCCCTTCCGGCTGCTGTCACCGTCCGCTACCGCCCTTCCAGCCTAGACGGGGCGATCCAGAGGCGTCGGCACTGAACGTGTCGACGCAGATGCACGCAGCGATATTTGTTGTCCCGTCAGCATTCTTGTGCCGTGTCACCATCTGGCCACCCTTTCCGCGCAGTCGTGAGCGAGAATTGAGGTCCAGCATCCCGGCGACGGACCACCTGAGCGCCGCCGGGATGCTGTTCCAATTCTGGCCCGAGTTGACTGTCTCGTCAGCGGAGCCTGTTTCGGTTGGGTCTCGATCCCGGCGCATCGGTGCCCTCGCACTTCCGTGCCATCACTGGCTGTGCTGGAGGGTGTACAAAATGTGGCATCTCCAATCGTGAGGCCGATGAGGAGGAGTGCCCGATGCGACCGGTTCCGCCCTGTGCCGCCGACCGTACCGGTGCCGCCGTCCCCAGCGCCCGCGGGTCCTTGCAGGGATCCCAACAGGCGTTGTCCTCCTGCGGTCTCCGGTCCGTCCCCACACCTGCTGCGCGCACCTGCCGGCGAACGCAGCACCTCTGGGGACGGACGCGAGGCGCGATGACCGCCGCCCTGGTCATCGTGCTGCCCGATCCGGCGCGGCTGTCCGCTCCCGCCCATTGCGGACGTGCTCCCGGATCGACGGTGGAACCCCAGGGGGTGCTGAAGGGTGCTCCGTGGATGGTGAGGCTGTCCATGGGGAGCGCGGATGTGATGTTGCGTGTCACGTCCGCCGCCCGGCACGCCCCGGCCAGGACGCACTTCCTGGGGTCCCGCCCATAACTTCCGTGCCCGTTGACCTCTCTGGTCACGCGGCCGGTGTGACAGGTCACGTCAACTTCGGACGGCGGGGTAGCGTCGTACATCGTGAATTGACCGCGATTTGACTTGGCTGGAAGGCGTTTTGGTCGTCCCCGGCTGTCAAATGTATATTCCGGATAACGATCGGCGAGGGACGACGCAGGTGTTGTGGATGCAGCGGGGTACGACGTTTGGTTGCCGTCCGTACGTCGTTGCTCACTAAGGAGGACCGCTGTGTCGTCGGCGTCCGTGTCGATCCGCTACTCTGCTTCCCGGTCTGCGTCGGCCATCGTGGATCCAACTTTCCGGCAGAGAGAGGCATCGCCTGAATGAACGCGACTAGCGTCGACGAGGAGTTCAACCCGTCGGTGCACGTGTACGAACCACACAAGGTCGGTCTGCCGGCACTGCGCCCGTACTTCAAGGCGCTGTGGCAGCGGCGGGAGTTCGCAGCGGAGATGTCCCGGACCAACATCCGGGCCGCCAACACGAACACCTTCTTCGGCCAGGTGTGGCTGGTGCTGAACCCACTGCTCCTGGCAGCGGTCTACTACCTACTGGTCGACATCATCGCCGGTGGGAGTTCCAAGATCGACGCCGGCGAGCGGTTCGCGCACATGTGCGGCGGCCTCTTCGCCTTTTACTACTTCTCCGGTGCCATGACTGCCGGTGCGGCCAGCGTCGTCGGTGGCGGCAAGCTGCTGATGAACCAGTCGTTCCCACGGATGCTGTTGCCGTTGTCCGCGGTGCGGACGGCGTTCTTCCGCTTCCTGCCGACCCTGGTCGTCTACCTGGTCATCCACCTGGCGATGCGGCAGCCCCTGCACTGGGCGATGCTGCTGGCTCCGGCGTTCCTGATCATGCTGACGGTCTTCGCCGCCGGCATGGGCATGATCTTCGCGGCCCTGCAGGTGTACTTCCGGGACACCACCAGCTTCCTGCCGTACTTCGTGCGGATCTGGCTGTACCTGTCACCGGTGCTGTGGTTCGCCGAGCAGGCCCCGGAGAAGTTCAAGGGCTTCATCCAGTACAACCCGCTCTACCCGCTGATCGGCGGCTGGGCGGACCTGCTGGTGCGTGGCGACATCCCGAAGTGGCAGATGTGGGCCGGCGGTGGGTTCTGGGCGATCGTCGCCTTCGTGATCGGCTCGCTGTTCTTCATGTCGAGGGAGCGTGAGTTCGTTGTCCGTCTCTGACACTGAGAAGAAGCCGATGCAGAAGAGCCCTTCGGACATTCCGGCCGTCAAGGTGCAGGACGTGTCCATCACCTACCGGACCACGTTCGAGCGGGTGCCGACCTTCAAGAGCGCCCTGGTGCGTTTCGGTCGCGGCGAGCGGGCGGTCCGTGAGGTCAAGGCCGTCCAGAACGTCTCGTTCGACGTCAACCACGGGACCACGATCGGCATCATCGGCGCCAACGGCGCCGGCAAGTCGACGCTGATGCGCGCGGTCGCCGGCATCCTGCCGCCGACCTCGGGCCGAATCGAGGTGCACGGCCGGGTCTCCACCCTGCTGTCGCTGGGCGTCGGCTTCAACGCCGCCCTGTCCGGCAAGGAGAACGTGGTCCTCGGTGGACTCGCGGCGGGCCTGAGCCGCAAGGAGATCGAGGCCCGGTACGAGGAGATCGCCGAGTTCGCCGAGCTCGGTGACTTCATGGAGATGCCGATGCGGACGTACTCGTCCGGCATGTTCAGCCGGCTGGCGTTCTCCGTCGCGGTGCACATGGATCCGGACATCCTCCTGATCGACGAGGCGCTGTCCGCCGGTGACGCGTCGTTCAAGACCAAGGCCGCGGCCAAGATGTCGGAACTGGTCACCAACAGCCGGACGATGTTCCTGGTCAGCCACGCGATGAGCAGCGTCCGCGAGCTGTGCAACGACTGCATCTGGTTGCACAAGGGCAAGCTGATGATGCGTGGCGAGCCGAACGAGGTCATCCAGGCCTACACGAAGTTCCTGCAGGTCGGCGAAGCAGAAGCTGTCTCACTCGAGGACCTCTGACCAATGTCACGCAGCACCGCGCCGGACGTGGGGATCATCACGACCGGCCACGACGTGGCCGATGCGCGCCTGCACAAGATCACTGCTGCCCTGCAGCAGCGTGACCTGTCGGTCGAGCTGTGGGGCCTCGGTGACGCCGACGGTGGGCCGGCGGGCGCGGACGTGCACGCCGGACCGCGCGGCAACCTGGTGCAGCGGCTGGCCCGGACCGCCGTACTGCCGTGGCGCACCAACGCAAAGGTGGTGATGACGGTCGACCCGGACATGATCCCGGTCACCCGGCTCGTCACCGCGCTGCGGCGGCGCAAGTTCGTGGTCGACGTGCACGAGGACTACGAGCGGCTGCTCGCCGATCGTGCGTGGGCCCAGGGTCCGGCCGGTCTGCCGGCCCGGCTGATCGTGCGCGCCGGGTCAAAGCTGGCCGCGGGCGCCGATCTCACCGTGGTCGCCGACTCGCATCTCGCACCGCACCAGGCGAAGCACCGCATCGTGGTGCAGAACCTTCCCAACCGCGGCTTCCTGGCCCCGTCCCCGCCGACCGGCGCACCGCGTGCGGTGTACGTCGGGGACCTGCGCCGGAGCCGTGGACTGTTCGACATGGTCGAGACCGTCGCCGCGGCGCCGGACTGGTCTCTCGACCTGATCGGCCCGGTCGCACCGTCGGACCGGGACGAGCTGGAGGCCCGGATCGCGCGGCCCGACCTGACCGGTCGGGTCCGCCTGCACGGGCGCCAGCCACCGGCCGACGCGTGGCAGCTCACCAAGGGAGCTTGGGCGAGCCTGGCCATGCTGCAGCCGACCCCGGCGTTCGTGGAAGCGATGCCGTCCAAGATCTACGAGTACCTCGCCAGCGGTCTTCCCGTGCTTTCCACCCGGCTGCCCCGGCAGACCAAGGTGATCGAGGAGTCCGGTGGCGGAGTCCTGGTGGACTCGGTGGCGGAGGCGTCCGAGACCCTGCGGCGCTGGTCCGCGGACCCCGGTGAGCTGGAGAAGCTGCGCGACCACGCGCTGCAGTGGGCGGCCGACCATCTGCCCACGAACACGCCGTACGACGACCTGGCCGACGCGATTCTCAATCTGCTGAAGGACTCTGCTTCCTTGAAAGGACGTGCATGACCGCCCGCCCACACCTGTTGTACGTCGCCTGGGGCTTCCCGCCCTGCCGTGGCGGCGGTGTCTACCGGGCTCTGGCCACGGCCAACCGGTTCGCCGCGCTCGGCTGGAAGGTGACCGTGCTGACGGCCGACCGCGACACGTTCTTCCGGTTCACCGGCGCGGACCTGACCCTCGAGGAGCGGGTCGACCCGTCCGTCGAGGTCGTCCGGGTCCCGTTCGAGTGGCCGATCCTCGAAGCCGACCTGCGCCGCTGGTCCAAGCGCCGGGCGTCGAACCCGAAGCTCTGGGCCAAGTGGCGCACGAAGCAGGACCAGATCCCGTTCCCGGAGAGCGGCTACGGGCCGTGGCGTTCGGTGATCGAGAAGGCCGCGGAGCGCATCCACCAGGCGCACAAGGTCGACCTGACGGTCGCCACCGCCAACCCGCACGTCGCGTTCACCGCGGCGTACCACCTGCACAAGAAGTTCCAGGTGCCGTACGTCATGGACTACCGCGACGCGTGGCTGCTGGACGTGTTCACCGGTGACCGGCTGCACGAGCCGAACAGCCGCGCGGCCAAGTGGGAGAAGAAGCTGGTCGAGTCCGCCCGCGAGGTCTGGTTCGTGAACGACCCGATCAAGGACTGGCACGAGAAGCTCTACCCGGCGCACGCGAGCAAGATGCACACGGTCGCCAACGGCTTCGACCCCGACCTGGTGCCGGACACGCAGGACCGGGGTGCGGTCATCGACCGGCCGCTGGTCTTCGGGTACGTCGGAACGGTGTCGCCGAAGGTGCCGCTCGCGGACTTCGTCAAGGGCTGGCAGCTCGCCAAGGAGCAGTCCGAGGAGCTCGCCGGCGCGAAGGCGAAGATCTACGGCTACCTCGGGTACTACGCGCAGCCGCGGGCGGACATGCTCGCGACGATCAACGCCGCCACCGAGGACGGGGTCAGCTACGAGGGCCCGGTCGGCAAGGCGGAGATCGCCAAGGCGTACGACGAGTTCGACGCGCAGCTGCTGATGCTGGGCAAGGGCCGGTACGTGACGAGCGGCAAGGTGTTCGAGTACCTCGCCACCGGGCTGCCGGTGGTGTCGGTGCACGACCCGGAGAACGCGGCGTCCGACGTACTGCGTGGGCACCCGTTGTGGTTCCCGGTCGCGGACGTGACGCCGGAGTCGATCGCGGCGGCGCTGATCGAGGCGGCGCACGCGGCCCGCACCGCGGACGAGGGGATCCGGGCGAAGGCGCGCGAGTTCGGTGCGTCGTACCGGCGGGACCTGCAGCTGGATCCGCGGATCGAATCGCTGGCCGCGAGTGTGAAGGTGGTGGCGGCATGAGCAACGTCGTTCTGCTGTCCACGCGCAAGCTGCCGCCGACGTACTTCGACCAGGTCCGCGAGGACCTCGGCGATCAGAACATCACCATCGACGTCGTCGGTTGGGTGGCGCCGTCGGCCTGGGTGGCCGACAAGGTCAACACCTTCACGCTGATCGGCCCGGGTCGCATGCCGGCCGCGCCGGCGCCCGAGCCCGAGCCGGCGCCGGAGTCGGTCACGGAGCCGACGGACGAGCCGACGGACGAGGCACCGGACGCGGTCATCGCGCCGGAGGCCGTCGCCGATCCGGAAACTGTCGTCGAGGACGAGGCGGAGGTCGCTCCGGCGGCTGCGCAGGTTGCGGCGGCCTCCACCACGGCCACCGCGCCGCCTGCCGCTGCGAAGCCGCGTCCCACGGGGGCCAAGCGGGTCGTGAAGGCCGTCGAGTGGCGCGCCCGGAAGGCGAAGAAGGTCGCCGGCCGGATGTTGCCCAAGGCAATCAAGACCTCGGCGCCGGTGAAGTTCCTGCGCGGTCAGCGGGCGACCAGCGATCTCGGCAAGACCTACTGGGAGCGGGTGCTCAGCCGTCGCGACGTGCTGTCGACCATCGACCAGGCCGATGTCGTGATCGCGCTCGACGCCGGTGCCATCTGGGCCGGCTGGAACCTCGGTCAGCGGAAGGCCAGCACCCCGGTCGTGCTCGGTCTGCCGGCGGCCCGCCGGGAGCTCGACATGATGAAGGCCCCAGTAGGTAATGGGTGACACGACGACGATGACGATCCACGAGCACCTGCCGGCGCCGTTGGCCCGGACCGCGGGAGCGGTCCGGCGACGCCTGCGGGGCTTGCGGTACTCGTACGCGCAGCTGCCGGCGTTCCCGCCGGCAGCGACGACCCCGGTGCGGATGCTGGTCGGACCGACCAACTCCGCCGGTCAGGGGCACGCCTGGGCACAGGCCGCCAAGACCCTGCCGGACGTCAGCGCCGTCGCGTTCGCCCTGCACCGCAAGGGACAGTTCCAGTTCGCCGACGACTACGGCGTACCGCTGGCCTGGTTCGGCCAGCCGCGCTGGCAGCGCGCCCAGGAGAAGTACGTCGTCGAGAACTACACGCATGTGATGGTCGAGTCGCTGCGCCCGATCTTCGGCGCCCGCGGGCTCTCGGACGCGGCCGCCGACATCGAGACGATGCTCGCCAAGGGCATCAATGTGAGCCTGCTCTTCCACGGCTCCGACATTCGCCTGCCCAGCCGGCACGCGAAGCGCGAGCGCTGGTCGCCGTTCACCCCGGGTGACGAGCTGACCGATCGCCTCGAGCCGCAGGCACGCCGGCACGCCGAGCTGGTCGAGTTGCTGCAGCTTCCGGTCTTCGTCTCCACGGTCGACCTGCTGGACGACGTACCGAACGCGCAGTGGCTGCCGGTCGCGATCGACCCGAAGCCCTGGCAGCAGGCCGCAAGGCCGTTGTTCTCCGGCGAGAAGCCGGTCGTCGCGCACGTTCCCTCGAACGCGAAACTCAAGGGCACCGAGGAGATCGACGCGGTCCTGACCGGGCTGCACGAAAGCGGCGCGATCGAGTACCGGCGGATCACCGGCGTACCGCACGAGCAGATGGCAAGCGTCATCGGTGACGCCGACATCGTCGTCGATCAGCTCCGGATCGGCCTGTACGGCGTGGCAGCCGCGGAAGCGCTGGCAGCCGGGCGGATCGTGGTTTCGTACGTCGGTGACGCGGTGCGCCACCGGGTGCGTAGTCTGGCCGGGCGAGAGGTGCCGATCGTGGAGGCGGATCCCGACACCCTGGGTGATGTCGTCACCGGCCTGATCGCGGATCGTGACGCCGCCGCCGAGCGGGCGGCCGCCGGCCCCGGTTTCGTGGCGGAGTTGCACGACGGACGCCGCTCGGCCGAAGTACTGAGAAGTTGGCTCATTTCGAAGGAGACCCTGTGACGTCCCGCATCGCGCCATCCGCCGACGTCGACGACAGCGCCCAGATCGGCGACGGTTCGTCGGTCTGGCACCTGGCCCAGATCCGCGAGAACGCGGTCCTCGGCAAGAACTGCATCGTCGGCCGCGGTGCCTACGTCGGGACCGGGGTCCGGATGGGCGACAACTGCAAGATCCAGAACTACGCGCTGGTGTACGAGCCCGCGTCCCTCGAGGACGGCGTGTTCATCGGCCCGGCGGTGGTGCTCACCAACGACTACTTCCCGCGCGCGGTGAACCCGGACGGGTCGCCGAAGAGCGGGCACGACTGGGAACCGGTCGGGGTGACGATGAAGGAAGGCTGCTCGCTCGGTGCGCGCAGCGTGTGCGTGGCCCCGGTCACCATCGGCCGCTGGGCGACCGTCGCCGCGGGTGCGGTCGTGACCAAGGACGTGCCAGACTTCGCGCTGGTCGCCGGGGTCCCGGCGCGCCGGCTCAAGTGGGTCGGCAAGGCCGGGGTCCCGCTGCTCTCCGTCGGGGACGGCGAGTGGAAGTGCCCGAACACGGGCGAGATGTACATCGAAACCGACGGACGGCTGCGGCCGGCCGGTGAAGCAATGGAGGAGAACTGATGGTGCAGCCGATTCCGGCCGCGAAGCCGATCATCGGGAAGGAGGAGCGCGAGGCTGTCGACCGTGTCATGCAGTCCGGCATGCTCGCCCAGGGTCCTGAGGTGGCGGCGTTCGAGCAGGAGTTCGGCGCAGCGCTGGTCTCCGGCCGGGCGTGCGTCGCGACGAACTCGGGCACGTCGGGTCTCCACCTCGGCCTGCTGGCCGCGGGGGTCGGACCGGGTGACGAGGTCATCGTCCCGTCCTTCACCTTCGCCGCGACCGCGAACAGCGTCGCGCTGACCGGGGCCACCCCGGTGTTCGTCGACATCGAGCCGACGTACTTCTGCCTGGACCCGGCCGCGGTCGAGGCCGCGATCACCGAGAAGACCAAGGCCGTCATGCCGGTGCACCTGTTCGGTCACCCGGCCAACGTCACCGCGCTGCAGGCCATTGCTGATAAACACAGCGCCGACAAGCCCGCCGAGCGCCGCATCCACATCTACGAGGACGCCGCGCAGGCCCACGGTGCCACCTGGAACGGCGCGCCCGTCGGCACCTTCGGCGAGTTCGCGATGTTCAGCCTCTACCCGACCAAGAACATGACGTCCGGTGAGGGCGGCATGAACTCGGTCGCGAACGCCGACCTCGAGCGCCGGATGCGGCTGTTCCGCAACCAGGGCATGCTCAAGCAGTACGAGAACGAGGTCGTCGGCCTGAACAACCGGATGACCGACCTGCACGCCGCCATCGGCCGCGTGCAGCTGACCAAGGTCGGCGGCTGGACCAAGCAGCGGCAGGAGAACGCGGCCTTCCTGGACGCGAACCTGCAGGGTGTCGCCGTTCCGGCCGTGGCCGCCGAGGCGACCCACGTGTACCACCAGTACACGATCCGGGTGACCGAGGACCGCGACGGTTTCGCGAACGCGCTCCGGACCGAGTACGGCGTCGGCTGCGGCGTGTACTACCCGATCCCGAACCACCGGCTCCCGTCGTTCCAGCGTGAGCTGGACCTGCCGGAGACCGAGAAGGCCGCGGCCGAGGTGCTCTCGCTGCCGGTCCACCCCTCGCTGTCCGAGGATGATCTGAACCGGATCGTGGCCGCGGTGAACACCGTGGCGAAGGCGGGTGCGTGACCATGGCGAACCTGCGTGCGGGCCTGATCGGCCTGGGCATGATGGGCCGGCACCACGGCCGCGTCCTGGCGTCCCTCGAGGGCGTCGACCTGGTCGCGGTGGCCGACCCGGGCGGTGACAAGTTCAACGTGGCCGGCGGTCGTCCGGTGCACGAGACCATCGAGCAGCTGATCGCCGAGAAGCTCGACTACTGCATGGTCGCGGTGCCGACGCAGTACCACGCCGAGATCGCGAAGGCGCTGGCCGAGGCCGGCGTGCACGCGATGATCGAGAAGCCGCTGGCCGGTTCCTCGTCCGAGGCGACCGAGATCGCGAAGGCGTTCGAGGCGGCGGGTCTGGTCGGCGCTGTCGGCCACATCGAGCGGTACAACCCGGCGCTGCAGGCGCTACGGGTTCGCCTCGAGGCCGGCGAGCTGGGTGACATCTACCAGATCACCACCCGTCGTCAGGGCCCGTTCCCGGCCCGGATCGCCGACGTCGGCGTCGTCCTGGACCTCGCCACGCACGACATCGATCTGACCGCGTGGGTGACGCAGTCGCCGTTCGTCACGGTGGCCGCGCAGAGTGCGCACAAGTCGGGCCGGCAGTACGAGGACCTGATCGCGGTGACCGGCAAGCTGGCCGACGGCACCGTGACCAGCCACCTGGTCAACTGGCTGTCCCCGATGAAGGAGCGTCTCACCGTCGTCACCGGTGAGAAGGGCGCATTCATCGCCGACACGCTGACCGCCGACCTGACCTTCCACGCGAACGGCACCGTCGTCACCGCGTGGGACGACGTCGCGCACTTCCGTGGTGTCAGCGAGGGCGACATGGTCCGGTACGCGATCAGCAAGCCGGAGCCGCTGCGCACCGAGCACGAGGCGTTCCGCGACGCGGTGCTCGGCAAGGAGGCGGACATCGTCACGCTGCAGCAGGGTCTGACCACCGTCAAGGTGGCCGAGGCCGTTCTGCAGTCGGCGTCCGAGGCTCGAACCGTCACGGTCGCCGGGGAGTCCCAGTAACCATGAAGGTTCTGAGCGTTGTCGGGGCGCGCCCGCAGTTCGTGAAGCTGGCACCGGTGGCGGAGGCTTTTGCCGCCACCGAGCACCAGCACGTGATCGTGCACACCGGGCAGCACTACGACAAGAACATGTCCGACGTGTTCTTCGCCGACCTGCGGATCCCGGCCCCGGACGTCCACCTGGGCGTCGGGTCCGGCAGCCACGGTGTCCAGACCGGTGCGATGCTGGCCGCGATGGACGCCGTACTGGACGAGCACAAGCCGGACTGGGTGCTGGTGTACGGCGACACCAACTCGACGCTCGCCGGCACGCTGTCCGCGGTGAAGATGCACCTGCCGGTGGCGCACCTGGAGGCCGGGCTGCGCTCGTTCAACCGGCTGATGCCGGAGGAGCACAACCGGGTCCTCACGGATCACGCGGCGGACCTGCTGCTGGCCCCGACCCAGGTGGCGATGGACCACCTGGCGAACGAGGGTCTGAAGGACAGGTCGCGGCTGGTCGGCGACGTGATGACCGACGTGTGCTTCCGGGTCCGCGACGCGGTCAAGGACAACGAGCTCGACCTGCCGTTCAAGCGCGGTGAGTACGTCGTCTCGACCATCCACCGGGCCGAGAACACCGACGACCCGGAGCGGCTGGCCGCGATCGTCGACGGTCTCGGCGCGGCCGGTACGCCGGTGCTGCTGCTCGCCCACCCGCGGCTCGTCGCGAAGTGCGCGGAGCACGGCATCAAGCTGGAGCGTCCGGACGGTTCGCTGCACGTCCGGGAGCCGCTGGCGTACCCGGAGATGGTCGCGGCCGTGCTCGGTTCGGCCGGTGTGGTGACCGACTCCGGCGGTCTCCAGAAGGAGGCCTTCCTGCTCGGCCGGGTGTGCACCACGCTGCGCACCGAGACCGAATGGGTCGAGACGCTGGACGACGGATGGAACGTGTTGACATCCGACGTGAGTAAGCTGCCCCAGTTGGCTGCCCGGCCGACGCCCACGGAGGACCGCCCGATGCCGTACGGCGACGGCCACGCTGCAGAGCGTGTCGTTTCCACTCTCGCGGAGTAACTACATGACGAAGGCCGCCGAAGAGAACAAGACGCAGCCGACCCAGGAAGCCCCGGGGTCGGCCGCTGTCACGACCCCACCTCCCGGCGCGCCCGTCAGTACGACCCCCGCCGACGCGGGCCCACCGCGTCCGGGCGGGAGGTTGCCACGAGTCGAGTCGCTCACCGGCTTGCGCTGGTGGGCGGCCTTCTTCGTGTTCTGCCACCACATGACCCAGCTGGCGCCACTGCCGATCTTCAAATTCCTGCAGTACGGCACGTCCGGCGTCACGTTCTTCTTCGTGCTGTCCGGGTTCGTGCTCACCTGGTCGTCCCGGCCGGGGACGAAGATCAGCACGTTCTACCGGCGCCGGTTCGCGCGGATCTTCCCGCTGTACTTCCTCACCCTGGTCGCCGCGATCTTCGTCTTCTACCGGTTCGAGCCGCCGACCGGGATGGCCTGGATCAAGCCGGTCTCGATGACTGTGCTGGTGCTGTCCGGGCTCCTGCTGCAGGGCTGGTCGAACAACCCGACGATCCTGTACGGCGGTAACCCGGCCGGCTGGACGCTGTCGGTGGAGGCGTTCTTCTACGCGTACTTCCCGTTCGTCTGGCGGGCCACGCAGCGGCTGAAGACGGTCGGCGGCCTGATCCTGTGCGTCTCGGTGCTCGTGCTCGGCGGTGCGTACCGCCTGGCGCTGTTCCACTACAAGGCCGACGTACCGGTGCTGCCGCAGCCGGTGCTGCACTCGGTGGCGTTCCTGTTCGGTATCGGCCTCGCGATCTCGCTGCGGTCCGGCTGGAAGCCGCGGATCCCGGTGTGGTTCGCATTCCTGGTCACCGGCGGCGGGCTGTACCTGCTCTGGTACTCCGGCTCGCACCCGACCCAGGTTCCGGGCGCGGTCACGATGGGCCTGTGCCAGAAGGAAGTCCTCACCTTCCTGTACGGCTTCCTGATCCTCGCGGTCGCCGCCCGCGACATGCGCGGTGGCCGGTCCGTGCTGCGCAGCAAGCCGATGGTGGCGCTGGGCCAGTGGTCGTACGCCTTCTACCTGATCCACGCCACGATCCTGTACGCGATCAAGGAGTACCACGGCATCGCCGGCCCGATCGGCTGGTCCAACCTGACCTGGTACGCCGGTGTCCTGGTCATCTCGATCTTCGCCTCGGCGCTGCTCTACAAACTTGTCGAGCACCCGCTGGAACGGAAGCTCCGAGGCCCCCGATGAAGAATCACTACCTAGTGGAGTTCCTGTGCGTGTCAGTGTTGTTGCCTTAGGCAAGATCGGACTGCCGTTGGCGGTCCAGTTCGCGGCCAAGGGCCATCAGGTCGTCGGCGTCGACATCAACGAGAAGTTCGTC
Source organism: Kribbella soli (assembly GCF_004331345.1). Taxonomy (GTDB): domain Bacteria; phylum Actinomycetota; class Actinomycetes; order Propionibacteriales; family Kribbellaceae; genus Kribbella; species Kribbella soli. Next base: position 2,676,355 of record NZ_SJJZ01000001.1, read on the forward strand.
GAGCTGGTGAACGCCGGCCAGGAGCCGTTCCCGGGTGAGGCCCACCTGCAGGAGCTGCTCTCCGAGACCGTGGCCGACGGCCGCCTGCGGGCGACCACGGACTACGCGGACGCGATCCCGAACAGCGACGCGGTCGTCGTGGTCGTGCCGCTGTTCGTGGACGAGCAGACCGGTCAGCCCGAGTTCGGCTGGATGGAGAACGCGACCCGTTCGCTGGCCGAGCACCTCACGCCTGGCACGCTGGTCAGCTACGAGACCACGCTCCCGGTCGGCACCACCCGGAACCGGTGGAAGCCGATGCTCGAGGAGATCTCTGGCCTGACCGAGGGCACGGACTTCCACCTGGTGTTCTCGCCGGAGCGAGTGCTCACCGGCCGCGTCTTCGAGGACCTCCGCAAGTACCCGAAGCTGGTCGGCGGCCTGTCCGAGGAGGGCGCGAAGCGCGCCACCGCGTTCTACGAGGCCGTGCTGGACTTCGACGAGCGCCCGGACCTGCAGCGCGCGAACGGCGTCTGGGACCTCGGATCCGCGGAGGCGGCCGAGCTGGCGAAGCTGGCCGAGACCACCTACCGCGACGTGAACATCGGCCTCGCGAACCAGTTCGCCCGGTTCGCCGGCCAGAACGGCATCGACGTCCACGCCGTCATCGAGGCGTCAAACTCGCAGCCGTACAGCCACATCCACCGGCCGGGCATCGCGGTCGGCGGTCACTGCATCCCGGTCTACCCGCGGCTGTACCTGTACACCGATCCCGACGCCACCGTCGTCCGGGCCGCCCGCGAGGCGAACGCCGGCATGCCCGACTACACGATCGGTCTGCTCGAGGGCGCGTTCGGTGACCTCAAGGGCGCCAAGGTTGTTGTGCTCGGCGCGTCGTACCGCGGTGGCGTCAAGGAGACCGCGTTCTCCGGGGTGTTCCCGGCCGTGGAGGCGTTGAAGGCGCGCGGTGCCGAGGTGTCCGTGCACGACCCGCTGTACACCGACGAGGAGCTCCAGGGTCTCGGCTTCACGCCGTACACGCTGGGCGCGCCGGTGGACGCGGCAGTCCTGCAGGCGGACCACGCGGAGTACGCGCAGCTGAGCCCGGCCGACCTGCCGGGTGTGAAGGTACTCGTCGACGGTCGCGACCGCACCGACCCGGCCAAGTGGGCGGGCGTGCGTCGGATTGTGATCGGAAGGTCGGTCAGCCAGTGACACATGCCGACCTGCGGGTCGTGATGATGGTCGCCAACGACGTCACCAACGACAGCCGGGTCCGCAAGGAGGCCGCAGCACTGGCCGAGACCGGAGCAGAGGTGACTGTGCTCGGGGTCTCGGCCAGCGGTCTGCCGTCGAGGGAGATGCTCGACGGAGCGCTGATCGTCCGGGTGGCGGTGCCTTTCACGCTGCGTGAGGAACGGAAACGAAGCCGCACGGCCCGCCGCAACTGGCGGCCGCCGATGGTGGGGTACCGGTACCGAGCAACCTATGTGGCGCGCAGCCAGCGGATCGCAGCCGAGCTCAAGGAACTCAAGGCGGACTCCGGGCACGCGATCGCGCGGGCCAAGGCGGGCCAGGGGAATCCGGTCAAGTTCAAGGCCGGCGTCGCCACCCGGCTGCTCCGCCGGGCGCGCTGGCAGGCCGCCGAGCGTGCCGCCTATGTCCGCAAGGGCGTCGGCAACAAGGCGGACGGACCGTTCAAGTTCGGCTGGCGGGCGTACGACGGGGTGCTGCACCGGATGCCCTGGCCGGCGCCGTGGCGCAAGCTGCACCCGGAGGCGCTGGACCTGGAGATCGCGTTCGGCGACCTGATCGACCGCCTCGAGCCGGACGTGGTGCACGCCCACGACATGCACGTGATCGGTGTCGCGACCCGCGCCGCCGGCCGCGCCAAGCTGCGCGGCCGCAAGCTGAAGGTCGTGTACGACGCGCACGAGTACGTCGCCGGACTCTCGCAGTACGGCGCGCGTACCCGGCGTTCGATCGCGGCCTGGGCCAACCACGAGCGTGAGTACATCGGTGACGCGGACCGGGTGATCACCGTCAGCCCGGCCATCGCGACCCGGTTGCAGCGCGAGCACAACCTGCGGCAAGAGCCGACCGTGGTGATGAACACGCCGAACCCTGCTGACGTGTCGGTCGAGGTGTCCGACATTCGCAGCCAGATCGGTCTGGCATCCGACGTACCGCTGCTGGTCTACAGCGGTGGTGTGACGCGAGCGCGTGGCATCCACACCGCCGTACAGGCGCTGGTGGATCTGCCGGACGCGCACCTGGCCGTCGTGTGTGTGCCTGGTGTGGCGACGGACGCGGTCCGCGAGCTGCAGGCGCAGGCCGTGCAGCTGGAGGTGCAGGACCGCCTGCACTGCCTGGACCCGGTGAAGCCGGACGAGGTGGTCGCGTTCCTGCGGACCGCCGACGTCGGGCTGATCCCGATCCTGCGCTACCCGAGCCACGAGATGGCGTTGCCGAACAAGCTGTTCGAGTACGCCTTCGCGGGGCTGCCGGTGGTGGTCAGCGACATGCCGAGCATGAAGGCGTTCGTCGACCGCACCAAGATCGGCGAGGTCTTCACCGCGGCCGACGCGCACGACCTGGCGTCGAAGGTCCGCACGGTGCTCGGCGACCTGGACAGCTACCGCGAGCGGGTCGCGGATCCGGCGTACCAGCAAGAGGTGTCCTGGGCCGGGCAGGCGACCAAGCTCCGTGAGCTGTACAGCGAGCTGACCGGGCAGCAGCTCGACATCACGCGGCCGGGCGGCAAGATGCGCAAGACCGGGCGGCACCTGCTGCTCGGACCCGTCAACAGCGCCGGCCAGGCGTGGTTGTGGGCGACCGCGCTCGAGCGTGAGGTGCCGGACGTCAAGGCGGAGTCGCTCACCACGGGCAGTGGCGCGTTCGACTTCCGCGTGCACCGCACGGGCACGTATCGCCAGTACCGGTCCGACCTGCGCTGGCAGCTGGAGCTGACGGCGTACGCGTTGCGTGAGGTCACCCACGTGCTGTTCGAGGCGGGCCGGCCGATGTTCGGTCAGCAGCGCGGGCAGATGTGGACGACCGACGTACCGATGCTGGACCAGGCCGGGATCAAGCACGGTCTGGTGTTCCACGGGTCGGAGATCCGCGATCCTGCGCAGCACCGCGAGCAGTACCGGTACTCGCCGTTCCGCAACCCGGACGACGAGCTGACGGTGCGCCTGCAGGCCGCGAACAACCTGATGCGCCGCCACCTCGACGGCTACAAGGGGCCGGTCTTCGTCACCACGCCGGACCTGCTGGAGTTCGTCGACAACGGCATCTGGTTGCCGCTCGCCGTCGACGTCGAGGGATTCGTGTCGACGCAGCCGGTGCTTGAGCGCGAGGTCCCGGTGGTGCTGCACGCACCGTCGGCTTCAGCTCTGAAGGGTTCCGCGTACGTCGATCCGGTGCTGACGGACCTGGATGCGCGAGGCCTGATCACGTACCAGCGGGTCCAGGGTGTGCCGCACGCGGAGCTCGCCGAGATGGTGAAGAGCGCCGACATCGTGGTCGACCAGTTGCTGCTCGGTTCGTACGGCGTGTTCGCCTGCGAGGCGATGGCGGCCGGCCGGGTCACCGTCGGGCACATCGCGGACCCGGTCCGGGACCTGCTGCCGACCGACCTGCCGATCGCCGAGGCGACGCCGGACGACCTGTCCGAGGTGATCGAGCGGCTGGTCGCCGAGCGCGACACCGCCCGCAAGATCGCCGATGCGGGACCGTCGTTCGTGCGCGACCTGCACGACGGGCGGAAGTCGGTCGCGGAACTGCTGCCGTTCCTCAACAACGAACTGGTGTACGAGGACGAGAGCGAGTAAGTGCGGATTCTGATGATCGCGCAGTCCCCGATCGCCGGGGACTCGCGGATCCTGCGGGAGGCGACGGCGCTCGCCGCGGCCGGTCACACGCTGCATGTGATCGGCCGGGACGTCCCTGACGGCTTCGAGGTGGGGCCTGGGATCACGGTGGAGTCGGTCTCCCGCTCTTCCGGTCTGCGGGCCGGGAACGGCGGGCTGACGGTCGGGCACGGACATTCCGGGCCCAAGGTGCTGGCCAAGCGGTTCGGGCGGTGGTTGTTGCTGCCCGAGCACCGCAACCGCACCGAGAAGCAGTGGCGGATCGCCGCGGCCCCGCGAGTGGCCGCGGCCGGTCCGGTCGACGTGGTGCATGCGCACGACTTCAACACGTTGGAGCTCGCTGCGGAGTACGCCTCGTTATGGTCTGCCTCGCTTGTGTATGACAGCCACGAGCTGTGGTTCGACCGGGCGCTGCCGGGTCGGCCGACGCCGTTGTGGCGGGCGCGCGGGCGGCGGTACGAGGTGGCGTTGGCGTCGAAGGCGCGCGTCGTCTTCACGGTGTCGGACGGGATCGCGGCGCGGCTGCGGTCGCGTGGACTGGCCGATGTGCGCGTCGTACGGAACACGTTCCCCTGGGCGGACGACGTACCGCCGGCACCTTCGCAGCCCGAGGGCTTGCTGTACGCCGGACGTGTCGGAGCCGGGCGTGATCTGCCGACCGTAGTCGCGGCGGCTCGTGAGCTGGCGCCGTTCCGGACGGTGCTGATGGGGTCGGTGGATCCCAACTATCGCTTGGATCTGGGGCCGGTGGAGACCGTCGCGGAGCGGTCCATCGACGAGGTCGACGACACGTTGCGCTCGTACGGCATCTCGCTCGTCACGCTCACCAACACCTGCGAGAACCACCGCCTCGCCCTTCCGAACAAGCTCTTCCACGCCGTCCGGGCCGGTGTCCCGGTCGTGGCGGCTGACCTCCCCGAGCTGCGGGCGGTCGTCACGCAGTACAAGCTCGGCGGCCTTTACGAGCCCGGCAACGCGCACTCGCTGGCGACCGCGGTCCGCACGGTGATCGACAACTACACCATGTACACCGACGGAGTCCGCTCAGCCGCCGCAGAACTCAACTGGGAACACGACGCCGCCACCCTCGTCACCGCCTACACGGACCTCTCCCACTAACCCCATTTGCCTGGCAGACCCACCAATTTGCTTGGCTGACCCACCAATTTGGCTGGTTGACCCATCAAATGCGGGGTTTGTGACCCTCATTCAGGGTCACAAACCCCGCATTTCGCTGGTCGACCAGGCAAATGGGCTAGCGGGACGCCTCGACCATTTGGCGCATCAGTTCGACCGGGTTCTTCTCCGGTTCCGGTTGGGCCAACCGGGTGGAGGGGACTCGGGCCTGCGGTACCTCGGCTGTCTGGAGGGCCGTGGTGTAGCCCGTCAGCGGGAGGGTGAGGGCCGAGCGGGTCGGGTCCAGCGTGATCGTCGCGCCTGTGAACGGAACCGACGGGTTGTCCGGCTCGACCGTGAGAACGAGACCCAACCGGTGACCCGCGGCGAACACGACATCGTCCGGGTTCAGCTCGAACGTGAGGTCGTACCAACGATCCGAGCGCAGCGATTCCTTGGCATACATGGACTTGTAGTGCCCGATGTCGGCCAGCGTCCGTACGACGACGGACGTGTCGGAGACCGCGGTGTTGATCTGCGTCTTCGCGTAGCAACCGGTGTCGAGCGCGTTGCCGTCACCCCAGCAGACGCGCGTGTCCGGCACGTTGGTGACGTTCACGTACCGGTTCGCCGTACCGTAGTCGACCAGCCGCGCCTTGATGCCTGAGGCAACCTTGTTCACCTTGACCCGGACCGACACCTTCCCGGTTCCGCTGACCCGGACCGCCTTCTCCAGCTCGTCGCTGAGGAACACCGCCCGATCGGTCCGCGGTGTCGTCGGATCGAGTACGACGGTGTCCGCCGACTCCTTGTCCGTCCCGGTGAAGCTGACCGGATCACTGGACGCCGCCGCGATCGACAACCCACCGGCCTTCGCACCGGCCGCCTTGCTGAGCTTCAGTGTGGTCTGCTTGGCGCCGGCCGCCGGCCATTTCGCCTCGTCGACGAACGAGCCGTCCTCACGCTGGACCGTCGCCTGCGGTGTGTCCATCACGCCGTTCTTCAGGCCCTGCAGCCAGTAGTCGAACCACGGGTGCAGCTTGTCCACCCACTCGTCGCGGAAGCTGAACCCGTCCAGGTGCACGCCCTGGTGCAGGAAGATCTTCCGCGGCACGTTCCGCTTCGCGAGCTCGTCCCACCATTCGCCGAACTGCCGGGTCTTCACGTTCTCGTCGCCGAGCCCGTGCACGACGTACACGCTGGAATGGACCTTCGAGGCGTCGAGCCGGTAGTTCCGCGGGTCCCACCACTTGCTGTACGAGCCGGTGCGGGTGTCGGAGTCCTGCTCGATCTCGTTGGTCATCTGCTCGCAGCGCGGCGAGGCGTCGTTGCTGACGTAGTCGTGCAGGAAGCCCATGTACTCGTCGTAGAACGGCACCCCGAAGCCGCGGGTGTAGTCGTACCAGCTGGAGATCGCCGCGATCGGCACGATCGTCTCCAGGCCGCGGACGCCGGTGCTTGCGACCGAGTTCGCGATCGTCCCGTTCCAGGACACGCCGACCATGCCGGCCTTGCCGGTCGACCAGTCGGCCTTCGCGGCGCTGCCGTCCGGCTTGTGCCCGGTGGTCCGGTTGTTCAGCCAGTCGATGACCGCCTTGGTGCCGAGCACCTCGAGATCCGCGCCGACATCGCTGCAGCCGGTCGACCGGAACGTCCCGGGCATGTCGACGAACGCGACGGCGTACCCGCGGGGCACGAAGTAGTTGTCCAGCCAGCTCCCGAACACCTGCCGGGTGCCGGTCGCGTCGAAGTAGGTCGTCGGATCGCCCGCGTAGTACGGCGAGGCCTGGATGATCACCGGTACGTCGATCCCGGCCTGGGCCGCCTCGCCCGGCCGGATGATGTCGACCGTGATCTGGTCGGTGATCCCGTTCGCGTCCCCGTCGAGCCGGGGTACGTCGACCTGCACCTTCTCGTGGATCGCGTTGTCGTAGTCGTAGGCGGGCACCGTCTCAGTGCCCTGGACGAAGGGTTTGGACGGTACGGCGGTAGGCCCGGCGACCGCGGTGAGCGAGGCGGCCGGGGCCACCACCGCCGCGAGTACCAGGGCCAGCCCGGTACGTAACCGAGTTCTGCGCATGCGTGGATCTCCCCCTATGGGCGGTAGGTGAAGACCTATTCTGTGCACAGAACTCACCTGCTCGCTCACTTTTCGTACACAGCAGGGGTAATACTTCGCCCGCAACTTTCGCTGTCCGCGTCGTATCAAGGGGTGTAAGAGTCTCTCCGAAAGGACGATCTGATGTTCCGTAAGGCCTTCGGGCTCGCCGGCGCCGCCGGACTTGTGCTCACCCTCGGTCCGTCGCTCCAGCCGGCCTCCGCCGCACCCGCGAACAACAGTGCGGTCGCGGCGGCTTGTGCGCTCGGGCTGGGCTCGTTCGACTTGGCCTCCGGCGTCAACAGTCGGGTCGTCAGCGCCACGGCGCCGCCGACCGTGAGCCCGGCCCTTAACACGCCGAACCTCTACACGACGCCGTACGCCGTGAGTAATCCGACCGCGTTCACCGCGGTGCCCGCGGGCAACGGCCGGACGACCCGCAGCGGCAAGGTCGTCTGGGGCGCCGGCTATCTGATGGAGAGCACCTACACGATCGGCAGCGACGGCAAGATCGTCGGTACGCCGGTGTTCAAGCGGATCGGCAACGGGTGGGGCGGGCGGTTCCTGATCCAGTCGCAGTACAAGGCGTCCGCGACCAGCAAGCCGACGCGGACGATGCTGTACTCGCAGGACATGTACGGCAAGTTCGGGCGCTGGACCGATGTCGGCCGGGGCTTCCGCAACACCGGGTACGTGACTGGGATGAGCACGATGAAGTCGTTCGCACTGATCGCCACGACTCCGACGTACGACATGTTCCTGGCGAACAACCGTGCGGGCGGTCTCTACACGGTCAAGATCCCGACCAGCGTCCCGCTGAAGCCGATCATCACGCCGGTGCGCACGTCGAGCTGGCAGATCTTCGAGCAGCTCGTGGCGGCCCCGTGCGGCAGGACCGGTTCGATCCTCCTCGGCATCGACAGGGACGCCAAAACCGCCTACCTGTACGCCGTCGGCCACGCCAACGGCACCTCAACCGTCATCAAGAGCCTAGGCAAGACCCCCGGAGCCTTCACCGACTGGGAGTCCTTCCGCTTCGCTCCCGCATACGACCCGCTGAACGGAGGCTGAGCCAGGCCGCGGTGGCCTGGTCGGCAGACGTGTAGGTGATGACGAACTGGGTGTCGTCGCCTGGTAGTTGGAGGGACTCCAGGGAGAAGGTGAGTTGCCCGGCGACGGGGTGGTTCAGGATCTTCGGGCAGTGGGAGCGGTTCTGGACGTCCTGGGAGGTCCAGAACCGCTCGAACTCGAGGCTGGCGGCGCGGAGCTCTTCGACCAGGGCCGCTAGCTCCGTGTCGTCGGCGTACTCGGCCGATGCTCGCCGGAGTACGGCGACCGCGTCCTGGGCGACGGTCTCCCAGTCGGCGTAGTAGTCGCGCGAATCCGGGTCCAGGAAGTACAAACGGGCCAGGTTCCGGTGTGCGGACCCCTCGAAGTCTGCGACCACCTCCAGTGCGGCGGAGTTCCACGCGAGGACGTTGCTCAGGCGGTCGACGACGATCGCCGGCAGGTCCTGCATCGCGTCGATCATCGCCTTGAGCTGCGGGCGGACAGGCGTCTTCGGTGGTACGGCGGGTGGTGCCGCGCACGCCAGCGACCGGAGGTGATCCCGCTCGGCCTGGTCCATCCGCAGCGCGTCCGCGACCGCGTTCAGCACCGCGACCGACGGGTTCGCGGCGCGGCCCTGCTCCAGGCGGACGTAGTAGTCGACGCTCACGTTCGCCAGCAGCGCGGCCTCCTCCCGGCGGAGGCCGGTGACCCGGCGATCCGGCCCGGGCCGCAGGCCGACGTCCTCGGGGCGTACCCGGGCCCGGCGGGACTGCAAGAACTCTCCCAGCGCACTCACCGATCCAGTATCCCTGCGAGGTTCAACGCACTGGGTGGTACTGCCAGACCTACGGTCGAAGCGGATCTTCTGAGCGAGCGCCGTACGGCGGAACGTGGAGCCATGAGCATTTCACGCATCGCACTCGTCACCGGCGCCGCCAGCGGAATCGGCGCCGCCATCGCCACTCGTCTCGCTGCCGACGGCGCGTCCGTCGCGTTGCTTGCTCGGCGCCACGATCGCCTCGAGAAGGTCGCGGCTCAGATCGCGGAGGCCGGCGGTACGGCGCTCGTCGTCCCGGCCGATGTCACCTCGGAGCAGTCCGTGGCCGAGGCAGCGGACCTGGTGCAGAACCGCCTGGGTGACCTCGATCTGCTGGTGAACAACGCCGGCCTGATGCAGCTGATCCCGTTCGGCGACGCGCCGGCCGCGGACTGGCGGCGTCTCGTCGACGTCAACCTGTCCGGCGTCATCAACGTCACGCATGCGTTCCTGCCCGCGTTGAAGCGGTCCGCCGAGACAAGGACGTCCGACCTGATCAACGTGTCGTCGCTGGCCGCGCAGCAGTTCCTTCCCGGCATGGCGACGTACGGCGCCTCGAAGGCGGGTGTCAGCTACCTGACCCGGGCGCTGCGCGCAGAACTCGCGAACGAGGGGATCCGGGTGACCAGTCTCGAACCCGGAATGATCGACGGCACCGAACTCGCCGACAGCTTCCCCGCCGAGCTGCAGTCGATGGTCGACGACCTCCGCACCACCCTCCCCGCCGTCCCGGTCACCGAGGTCGCCGACCTGATCGCGTACGTCGTCAGCCGCCCCCGAAACGTGAATCTCCCGCACCTAATCATCCAGCCGTCAAAGGAGATCTAGCACGCGGGGCAGGGTGGTGCGGACGCGACGAGCGCACGCATACGGCGGGGCAACTGCGTCGATGGCGCCCGGAGCCGAGGCTGGGGAGGATTTCTTCCCAAATCGGGTACACGATCCTCCCCAAGTCACCTCCGCCACGACCCCACTGCCCTTCGCCCGCTCGCCGGCCAGGTTCGCGTTGGTGGAGGATCTGGCAAACGAACGGATATCCCCTCGTGTTGGGGGTTCTCTGCTGGTGTGCGAGGAGAGAACCCCCAACACGAGGGGATATCCACTCCCGCACCCGACCACCCGACCCACCCAGGTGACTCCCAACTCAACCCAGCCGACCCACACATCCGTCACAAGAGCCATTTCTCTCTTCTAATCTTTCCCTCTGTCTGCCGCACCTGATCATCCAGTCGTCGGAGGAGGGCTAGCGGTTGTTCACCATGGGTTCGTAGGGTCGCGGGCATGATTGCGACGCGACGCACGCTGTTGAAGGCCGGGGCTCTGGGGATCGGGCTTGCCGCGACGCCGGGGCTCTCGTTGGCTGCCCGGCCCCGGCGGACTCGGGTGCTGCTGGCAACGAATGAGCCGTGGGGGACGTACCACGCGCAACCGTTGCTGGCCGAGGCCGTACGGCGTGGGTGGGAGCTGGTCCAGGTCGTTCCGGATCTGACGCAGATCAAGCCGGGTGACCCGGTCCCGGTCGCGACGCTGAACGACGTACCGCAGGCTGATCTGCTGGTGGTGAACGGCGCCTCGGACTGGCCGGCCGATGTGGCGGCGGCGTTGAAGCGGTTGCCGATGGCGGCGAGTTCGCTGGCGTATCTCAAGCCGGTGGAGGCGCCGCGGGCCAAGGAGTTCCGGTCGCGGTTGGAGCTCGTGACGGCGGCGTCGCCGGCCGAGTCGGACGTGTTCGCGGCGTACCTCGGCTGGAAGCATCGCGTGCGGATGGTTGGGTCGGCGCAGACAGACAACCTGCCGACGTACGCGCCGCAGAAGGACCGGGTGCTCGTGCTGACCAGCGTCACGCACCCGGACCAGACCGGCGACGCGGCGCCCGGCACGCAGTTGCTGCTCGACGCGGCCGCCAAGTTGGAGGCGGCGCGCAAGCACATCGTGGTCGGCCTGCATCCGCGCGAGGACCGGACGCTCTGGGACCAGTACGAGATCAGCGCGCTGGGTTCGGTGCCGGAATCGGCCACTGTGGACTGCGCGGTGGGCATCCCCGGCACGGTGTTCCCGATCGTCGCGGCCGTCGGCGTACCGCTGGTCGGCTGCGTGGACCCGAAGCTGCAGGTGCCGGACTACATCCTGGACGTGTGCTCGTCGACGATCGACGCGCCCGAGCAGGCCGTCGACGCGATCGAGAACGCCAAGCCGGCCAGCCGGGGCGCGGTGTTCAACGCTGTCGGCCCGATCGGCGGGTCGGCGCGGCGGCTGTACTCCGCGTGGCATGCCACGATTCAGACCACCAGGTGCAACTTGACCGGGGCGACGCCGATCTCGATCCGCTGACCCCAGCCGATGCTCAAGGTGTGGGACTCCATCCCGTCGCCGAACACGACCAGGTCCGACTCGGCCGTGATCGTCAACGACTCCGGTGCCTTGAGCAACCCTTCGGTGTTGTCGGTGCCGGTCGCCGGCGACGGCCAGGCCTCGCGGACGAACCAGCACAGCACCGGATCGATCGGCGTTGGCAAGGCCAACGGACTGCGCCGCTCCTGCCAGGCCGATCGGCACCAGCCGGTCGACCCGGTCCCGGTGCCGACCAGGATCCCGGACGACGACTGCCGCTCCGGCAATCCATCGGGCGAGCTCAGCCGGTAGCGCGCAGATTGATGCGTCCGGTGGCCGACGTACACCTCGTTCAACGCGACGAGCTGCTGCCCGTCATCGGTGCTCGCGGCAACCATCGTCCGGGCGACGACCTGACGTTCGGCCAGCAGGTCGGCGATCGCGGCGGGCTCGTGCGGCACGAGTACGCCGGGGTTGCGGGCCGGCTCGGGGTTGATCCCGATCACCGGCTGACCGTCCAGGTACTTGGCCACGTTCGCGACCAGCCCGTCCTGGCCGACCGCGATCACCACATCCTCCGGACCGAACCCGAACCGGTCCAGGTCGTTGCGCTCGGCAATGGCGCGGCGCCAGTCCAGCGGGATCGCCGCCGAGACCGTGGCGAGCGCGTCCTGCTGGGCCTGGTGCCGCGCATCCAGCTCGGCCAGATCCCGCCCGCGGCCGGCCAGGAAGAACCCGGCCTGCTGCCGCGTCCCGTGCCGGGCGACCAGCTCGGTGAGCTCGGTCGCACGATGCACGATCACTGCCCTAGGTGGCAGGCTCATGAGACGACCTCCAGGGTCAGGATGCCTGTCCGGCCAGCTTGGCCAGGAGCGGCGTGATGAGGTCCGGCGTCAGGTTCAGTGTGCCGATCTCCGGCAGCGCGCCCTGCTTGATCGCGAGCGCGAGGATGGTCGCCTGGTCGAGATCGACGTACGCCTCCAGCAACGCCTTCTCGGCAGCCGCCTCCGCCGCGCCGATCACCCGCTTGGCGTCCGCCTCCGACTCGGCCAGTGCGCGCTGACGACCGGCTGCGGCCTGCGTCTCGATCTGACCGGCCGCCGCGGCCTCGGTCGCACGCATGCGCTCGTTCTGACCGCGCTGGTTGACCAGCTGCTCTTCGCGCCGGGCGAGCTCGATCTGGTTCTGCAGCTCGTTCTCCGCGATCGACCGCTCCCGCTCGACGGCCATTGCCCGGCGTTCGTACGTCGCCTTGTCCGCGGCCTGCTGCACCATCTCGCGCGTCGGTGTCTGCAGCGCCTTCTCCACGTCCCGCTCCGCGCGTACGGCGACCACGCGCACGTCCTCGACGCCGATGCCGAGCCCGGTCAGCCGCTGGTCCTCCCGCAGGCCGGTGCCGACCGCCTGGCGGAGCGCGGTCATGCCCTCGGACAGCGCCTCGGTGAGCGTCATCCGGGCCAGCAGGTCGAGTGCGGTCTGTTGCGCCAGCTCGGTCAGCAGTCCGCCGAGCTGCTCGAGCGGGGTCGACCGCCAAAGACCGGTGTCCGGGTCGATGCCGAAGTCCAGCCGGCTCGCGGCGAGCGCCGGGTCGGTCACCCGGTAGGTGACGGTGGCCTGCACCACGACGTCCTGGAAGTCCTGCGTGCGGCCGTGGAACAGCAACGGCTGCTCGCGGTCGTCGACCGGGATCTCGCTCAGCGACGAGTTCAGGGCCCGGAACCAGAACGCCTGGCCGGCGCCGTCGTGCGCGACCTTGCCGTTGCGCAGGTGCCGCACGTGGGTGGTCGGGTTGGCCCGCAGGTGGCTGATGAAGCGGAACCGGGTGATGTCTGCCATCTCTTCGTTCTCCTTGTCGTCACTATGACGATAAGGGGTCGAGTGACTTCTCGTCAAGGTGACGATTAGAGTGGGGTGATGGACTTCGAGCCGCTCGGCCTGGCCACCGATCTGGTCATCCTGACCGTCCGCGACGGCCGCCTCCAGGTGCTGCTGATCCGCCGCGGCATCCCGCCGTACCGGGGCCGGTGGGCGCTGCCCGGCGGGTTCGTGCGGCCGGACGAGGACCTGGAGACGACCGCCCGCCGCGAGCTGGCGGAGGAGACCGGGCTGTCCGCGGAGCGGATCCACCTCGAACAGGTCGCGACGTACGGCGCTCCCGATCGCGACCCGCGTGGCCGGGTGGTCAGCGTGGCGTACCTGGCCCTGGTGCCGGATCTGCCCGCACCCGTCGCGGGCTCCGACGCCGCGTCGGCGAGCTGGGTCGACGCCACCGACGTACTGGACGACTCCGGCCGGCTGGCGTTCGACCACCACCGCATCCTCGCCGACGGCGTGGAACGCGCCCGCGCCAAACTCGAGTACTCACCCCTGGCCACCGCGTTCTGCCCCGCGGAGTTCACGATCTCCGAACTCCGCGGCGTCTACGAAGCGGTCTGGGGCCTCCCGCTCGACCCCCGAAACTTTCACCGCAAGGTCACCAAGACCCGCGACTTCGTAGCCCCGATCGGCACCACCACAACCCGCGACGGCGGCCGCCCGGCCCAACTGTTCCACCGCGGCACCGCCACCACCCTGCACCCCCCGATGACCCGCGGTTGACCTCCAGCCCGCCTATGACCCACGTCCTCATCACTGGACCAGGCCCGACTCGGCGGATCACTCAAGCTTCAGCGGTGATTCCGGGTGCGGACAGCTAGCTCCTCGGCGGTGATCAGGTTGGTGTGGGTGCCGGGGGAGGTGCAGGCCCAGCCGGCGGCGACTGTGCCGGCTTGGGCGGCGTCTTGCCAGGGGGCTCCGTCGAGGTAGCGGGCCAGGAAGGCGGCTACGAAGGCGTCACCGGCGCCGTTGGTGTCGACTACGGGGCGGTCCGGGAAGGTGATCGCGGGGAAGTGGCGGATCGGTTCGCCACGGACGTGGAGGTAGCTGCCGTCTGCGCCGGCCATTGCGACCACGACGTCGGCGCGGCCGTTGGCGAGGATCCAGTCGACGCCGTCGGGTGGCAGGGCGGCGGCGGAGACGAAGACGATGTCGGACGCGGTGGCGAAGTCCTTGTGGTGGTCGTTGCGGCCGTCCCAGTCGTGCAGGTCGGTGGAGATCGAGCGGTCGGCGGCGATCGCGTCTCCGAGGGCGTCGCGGGCGAAGTCCATGATCGAGACGTGGACGTGCTGGGCGTGCCGCATCACCGGGCGCCAGAGGTTCGGGTCGACGCGGAGACCGCGCGGGTGGCGGCCGTCGTACATCGAGAGCCGGCGGCCGTCCGGGGCGACCAGGTTGACCGATCGGCGGGTGCCGCTCGGGTGCAGGACGACGCGCAGCGGGATGCCGAGTTCGTCGTACGCACGGCGGATCCGCGCCCCCTCGGGATCGTCGCCGACCACGTCCACCAGCCCGGCGTTCAGCCCGAGCAGGTGACAGCCGAGCGCGACGCCGTGCCCGGTGTGCGCCAGGTACGACTCGATCGGTTCGACCGGAACCGTGTCCACATCCGCCAACGGCAGGCTCGGCACCCGCACGATCGTGTCGATGCCTACTCCGCCGATCACCAGCACATCCAACTCCACCGTCCCGTAATACCCGACTTTCGCCAGGGATCACAGGTGTCTTTCGCAAGCTGAACGGATAGTTGGTCTCCAGGCACAGTCGATCCATGCTGAACCGACGAATTCTCCTCACCTCCGCCGCCCTCGCCCCGCTCGCCGGTTTCGCCGCCCTGCGATCAGCGGGAGCAAGCACCGAGGTGCCCATTTCGATTCGGCTTCCGCGGCCGACAGGTCCGTTCCCGGTGGGCACGACCGAGCTGCACCTGGTCGATGCCGGTCGTGACGACCCGTTTGTTCCCGGACGCCCGCGCGAGCTGATGATCAGCGTCTGGTACCCGGCGAGCCGGGTCACCGCGCCCGCGCCGTACCTGCCGCCGTTGACCGCCGAGGTGTTCGGCGAAGGCGCCGCGATCGCCCTGCAGCAACCGGTCGGGACGATCGACTGGGTCGGCGCCAAGAGCCACGCCGGCCTGCTCGCCCCGGTCTGCCCGGGGAAGCGACCGGTCGTCCTGTTCTCGCCGGGATTCGGCGTGCCGCGGGGGCTCGCGTCGATCAGCGTCGCCGAGCTCGCGAGCCGCGGGTACGTCGTCGTCACCGTGGACCACACGTACGAGGTCTCAGGCGTCGAGTTCCCCGGCAACCGGATCGAAGTACAGACCCTGCCGCCCGCGCCGTACGCGATGCTCGCCCGCACGACCCGCTTCGCCGACCTGCGCTTCGTCCTGGACAGCCTCACCCGGCTCGCCCGCGGTGAGAACCCGGACGCGGAACAACGCCGCCTCCCGGCCGGACTCGGCAACATCCTCGACCTCGACCGGATCGGGTCGTACGGCCACTCGGCCGGCGGGCTCACCTCGATCGACCTCCTGGTCGCCGACCCGCGGATCCGCGCCGCCATCGACCTCGACGCCGAGCTCGGCTACGGGTACGACGACCCGGCAGACGCACCGACCGTCGCGCAGGGCACGAACCGCCCGTTCCTCCTGACGGGCTCAGGCGCGACCGGCCCGGGCCCGCACGACCACCGCACCGACCCGTCCTGGGGACTGTTCTGGGATCACTCGACCGGCTGGAAGCGCGACCTGAACGTCCCGAACGGCCGCCACTACAGCTTCGTCGACTACCAGGCGCTGATCCCCTGGTTCCAGCGGTTCTTCACAGTCCCGCCGGAGCTGATCGCGAACACCATCGGTACGGCGAACGCGGACCAGGTGCTGCGCGCCATGCGCACCTACATCCCAGCGTTCTTCGACCAGCATCTCCGGCACCGCCCGTACGACTGGACCCACGCGCTGCCGGAGACGAGGTTCATTGCTTGATCGGTGCCCCGGTCTTCTCCTGGAGCTCGTCGAAGGTGACGCCGTCGGCGAGCTCGACCAACTGCAGTCCGTCGTCGGTGACGTCCAGGACGGCGAGGTCGGTGATGATCCGGTTGACGACGCCGCGACCGGTGTACGGCAGGTCGCACTCGGCGAGGATCTTGTGCGAGCCGTCCTTGGCGACGTGCTCCATCAGCACGATCACCTTCTTCGCGCCGTGCACCAGGTCCATCGCGCCGCCCATCCCCTTGACCATCTTGCCGGGGATCATCCAGTTGGACAGGTCGCCGGTGGCCGAGACCTGCATAGCGCCCAGGATGGCCGCGTCGATCGCGCCGCCGCGGATCATCCCGAAGGACAGCGACGAGTCGAAGAACGAGGCGCCGGGCAGCGTCGTGACGGTCTCCTTGCCGGCGTTGATCAGGTCCGGGTCCTCGGCACCCTCGACCGGGTACGGCCCGACGCCGAGGATGCCGTTCTCGGACTGCAGGACGACGGTGACGCCGTCCGGGATGTAGTTCGGGACCAGGGTCGGCAGACCGATGCCGAGGTTCACGTACGAGCCGTCCTCGAGTTCGGCTGCGGCACGAGCGGCCATCTGCTCACGGGTGAGTGGCATCTCAGGCGTCCTTCCGAGGCTGAACGGTGCGCTTCTCGATCCGCTTCTCGACGTCCTTGCCGACGGCAACCACGCGCTGGACGTAGACACCGGGCAGGTGGATCGAGTCCGGGTCCAGCTCACCAGGCTGGACCAGCTCCTCGACCTGCGCGATCGTGACCCGGCCGGCCATCGCGGCCAGCGGGTTGAAGTTCCGCGCGCTGCGGTCGAAGACCAGGTTCCCGTGGGTGTCGCCCTTGAGCGCGTGCACCAGCCCGAAGTCGGTGGTGATCGAGTCCTCCAGCACGTACGTCGTACCGTTGATCTCCCGCGTCTCCTTGGGCTCCGACGCCTTCGCGACCGAACCGTCCGCGTTGTACTTCTGCGGCAGCCCACCGTCGGCGACCTGCGTCCCGACACCGGCCAGGGTGAAGAACGCGGCGATCCCGCAGCCGCCGGCCCGGAGCTTCTCGGCCAGCGTGCCCTGCGGGGTCAGCTCGACCTCCAGCTCCCCGGACAGGAACTGCCGGGCGAACTCCTTGTTCTCCCCGACGTACGACGACGTCATCTTGGCGATCCGCTTGTCGGCGAGCAGGATGCCGAGTCCCCAGTCGTCGACGCCACAGTTGTTCGACACGACGCTGAGCCCGGAGACCCCCTTGTCGTGCAGAGCGCTGATGAGCTGCATCGGGTTGCCGCACAACCCGAAGCCGCCGACGGCGAGGCTTGCGCCGTCCCCGATGTCCGCCACCGCTTCCTGCGGCGATCCGTACGTCTTGTCCATCAGCTGCTCCGTTGCAGTGTCGAGGCCCGATCCGCTCCGACTCTAACCAGCCGACCCGCGTCCCGCGATGTGAGTGGTACCACTCGGCTATGTGGTCAGGTGCTACGCGGATGCCTCGGACGCGTTCAGCGCCGCCAGTTCGTGCAGCGCCTCGTAGTGCGCGTCGTCCAGCTCAGGGATGGCGAGTACGGCGGACAGGTGCACGCGAGCGGCCGGGAGATTGCCCGAGCCTCGCGCCGTACGTGCCAAACCGACCCGCGCCACCGCAATGGTTTCCGGCTGGTCGGCGTGCTCCCCGATCGACAGGGCCCGGCTGTAGTCCGCGTGTGCGTCTTCCAGCTTCCCCTGCCGTCGGTAGAGCTCGGCACGCTCGCACAGCAGCAGTGCGGTCTCTTCTGCGAGGCACAGGTGCTCGGCGAGCTCCAGCGCCTCCGTGGTGGCGTCCAGCGGTTCGTCTACGACCTGTCGGAGCGCACTGAGGGCCAGGAACATGCCCCACCGGTCCTCCAGCATCCGGAACCGGCCCAGCGCCGTACGCAGGCTCTGTGCCGCGTCACCCGGCGCGGCTGTCGTCAGACCGGGGTAGCCACGGCACAGTTCGACGGCTGCGCGTGTCCAGGCGTCACCGGCCTCGTTGCGCTCCAGCACGTCCTCGACCACGGCAGCCGGCTCGAACGGCCCGAAGACGAGTGACCACAGCAGCACCGTCACGGAGTACCGGAACGGGCCTGCCGTCGTCAGCACGATCTGCTGGGCCAGCTCCACCTGCTCCTGCTCAGCCGACGCCGCGCCGTGGATGACGGCCAGCAGGTACTCCTCGTCCAGCCCGACCGGGACGGTCCGGCCGAGCATGCTGAGCACCCGCTCGGCCGCGGCCGCAGCCTCGTCCTGGAGCCCGTTCGACCACCAGTACGCCGAATAGCGCGCAACCAGCCGCAAGGCGGTCCGCAGGTCGCTCTCACACGCGCGCTCGATCGCGCTGACGACCTGGTCCGCCTCCAGACTGTGTGGTTCGCCGGAGCCCCCCAAGTTCACGTGCTTCATTGTCGCTCGCCCGTGTTAACGCCGTGTCACGGGGTCAGAAACGGAGGATGCCCCAGGTCGCCGGGCGGTGCATGTCCGCGATGCCCTGTGGTGACCAGACCCAGAACTCGCAGTCGTCGCCCTTCACGTACGCACCGTCCACGACCTCGTGCGGCCACTCGCAGCGCATCAGGTTCATCCGCCACTCGTCACCCGGGTTCGGGGGCGTCGCCCGGCCCTTGTTGTACGGCGCCAGGTCGGCCCACGGTACGGCGACCTCCGCCGACCACCCGGTATCCGTGTCCGACGGGTCGTTGAGCGTGCCGTCGACGTGGATCGCGGTCCCCAGACCGGGCAGGTTCGTCGGGTCGATCGGCACGCCGCCGTCGACGTACGGCTTCGGCAGCGTGAGTTCCCAGATCGTTCCGAGCGGGTTGATCTCGAACTCGTAGTAGTTCTGCCCGTCGCCGTCCGGGTCGAGGAACAGTTCGAAGTTGTTCTCGTGGAACAGCTTGCTGTTGTGCTCGGTCATCGTCGACCAGACATGCGGCTCCTCGAGCAGGCCGCCGACGTACAGGTACTGGTCGTCGTACATCAGCTTCGCCCGGGTCAGGAACCGTGGCGTGGGACCGTCGTGGATCGGGACGAAGGCGGTCGTCCACGGCGCGGCCTCCCAGGCCGGGTCGGTCAGGGTGCCGTCGAAGTTCGGCATGGTGGCGGTCCGCGGGCACTCGTAGACGGGCAGGTCAGGCATCGGCGCGCTCCAGCAGTCGGGCGAGAAGGTTGGCGAGCAGGAAGGTGACGGCGGTCAGCACCGGCACGACGGCGAGGATCCAGGGCGAGTCCAGGTGGCCGGTCAGGAACGCCACGACCAGCGCGACCATGAACGCGACGCCGAGGAACGGGATCAGCTTGGGGTGCGGCATCGCCAGCCGGCTGAGCGCCGTACCGCCGAGCACCATCGTGACGACCACGATCACGATCAGCAGCGGCAGCCCGAGGGCACCGCAGTTCGTGGTGTCGCGGAACCGTTCGCAGCCGCGCTCACTCAGCCACACCAGCGCGATGGTGGCGAACCCGCACAGCAGCCCGACGACGGCCAGGATCAGCCCCGGCGGCAGCGGCGGCGCGTCGTACCGCCCTGGGCGGGCCTCCTCCGCCTCGTCGTCGGCGGTCTCCAGCGCGGCTTCCAGATCGTCGGGCATCCGGTCGCCGTCGTCCTCCTGACTCATTGCGGCAGGCTATCGGGCTCCCAGGGAGTTAGCGATGGCATCGCGCACGTCGGCGTCGGTGGGGGCAGTCAGGCCCTGCTCAGCGGCCAGCTCGGCGAGCGAGACCATCGTGACGTCGTCCAGCCCGCAGCTGGTGAACGTGTGAAACACGGTCATGTCCGGGTCCACGTTCACCGAGAACCCGTGACTGGTCACGCCGCGCCGGATCCGCATGCCGATCGAGCACAGCTTCCGGCCGTCCTCGGTCCAGACACCGACCAGGCTGCTGGCGCCCTTCGGCGTGTCCCGGCGTACCAGCGGGAAACCGAGCGAGCCGAGGGCCTCGATCAGGCCGTTCTCCAGCCAGCGCACGATGTCGACCGGGCCGCGCTGGTGCAGGTCGATGACCAGGTACCCGACCAGCTGGCCGGGGCCGTGGTACGTCGCGAACCCGCCGCGGTCGACCTGCACCATGGGGATCGCGGCCGCCTCCGCAGGCAGGTCGTCGAGGACCGTCCGCGGGCCGTAGGTGATCACCGGCGGATGACTCAGCAGGAACAGGCGGTCCTCGGCCTTGCCCTCGACGCGCTCCTCGACCCAGCCACGCATGTCCTTGGTGGCGACGTCGTACTCCACCTCGCCGAGATCAATCCGCTGCATGCGTTCAGGTTAGGCCGTACGGCGCGCGGCGCAGCACGTCGTACAGCAGCCGGCGGTCGAGCACGTTGCCCTCCGGCTCCAGCCAGCTGAGGAGTTCACGATCGGCGGACCGGGCCGACAGACACGTCACGGCGGCCTCGGAGCCGGACGGCGTCATGATCCCGCCCTGGCCTTCCACGGTCGGGTGAACGATCAGGAAGCCGCGTACCTGAGCTGTCCGGAGCCGTCCGCTCCAGGCAGCGACAGCGGCCTCCAGTGCGGGCACCGGGCTGTCGATCGGCTGCCCGTTGAAGACGAGGGACCCGTA
Source organism: Kribbella soli (assembly GCF_004331345.1). Lineage (GTDB taxonomy): Bacteria > Actinomycetota > Actinomycetes > Propionibacteriales > Kribbellaceae > Kribbella > Kribbella soli. The sequence goes on from NZ_SJJZ01000001.1 coordinate 2,697,062, forward strand.
GTCATCGAGGGAGTACGCGCCGGGCGGTCCCACCAGCGACACGATCAGCGCGACGCGGTGCCCGTTGAGCAGCATGTGATCGACGGCGACGGCACCGAGCTGCGCACCGTGCACCAGCTTCGCCGCGGGCAGCGCGCCGACCACAGGGTCGAGGAGGTTGGCCGTACGCCGCTGCAGCAGCACGTCGTACGCCGCGATCGGCGCGGCGAGTGCATCGTCGACAAGCGGCTCGCCGGGACGGCCCCACAGGTTGAACTCGTACGCCGAGGTCCGGTCGATCGCCAGGTCCAACGCATGCGCCTTCGACCAGCGACCGGTGAGGATCCGGACGACCACCAGGCCGGCGACTACCCCGCCGAGCAGAATCCGGCCGACCGTGGATGCACCGCTCGCCGCGAACGGATTCAGCGTCAGGATCAGGGCCAGCAGGTAGAAGGCTGCGGTGAGCACGCCGAGCACCTTGAACAGGCCACCGAGAGGCACCCGCCTGCTCCAGTGCGGTGGCATCGCCACCACGATCATCGCGGCGGTTCCGATGCCGAAGACAACATCCCAGAATCCGTGGTAGCCGATGGTGACGAGGATCCAGACGACCAGTGCGCAGAAGGCGGTCAGCGCGATCAGGGCGGGGGTTCGCCAGCGGCCGAAGGTCGGGGTTGCGTGGATCGGGCCCGCGTCGACCGGCTGGACGTTCTCGCCGGTCGTCCTGGGCTCAGCCGGCTGTTCGCTCGACGACGACTCGCCCGACCAGGGCTGGTCGGTCGACCAGGTCCACGTGGGCTCCGGTTCGGGCTGCGGCTCCGGTTCGGGCCGGGGTTCGCGGCGGGGCTCGCGGGTGGTCGTCGTCGACTGGCCGGCGAGCAGGCGGTCGTAGGAGGCGCGCTTGACCGGGTCCGAGAGCGTGTTCCAGGCCTCCTGCACGAGCCGGAAGAGCGCCGCGTTGCCACCCTGGTCCGGGTGCACCTGGCGGACCAGCTTCCGGTACGCGGTCTTGATCTCCGCGGCGCTGGCCGTGCGCTCGACATTCAGCACTTCGTAGTGATCGGCCCCGCTCACCCCAGCACCTCCGCGACACGACAGAACGCACTGAGGGTCAGTCACCGCAGTGACTGACCCTCAATGGTGGTCGGGCTGACAGGATTTGAACCTGCGACCTCTTCGTCCCGAACGAAGCGCGCTACCAAGCTGCGCCACAGCCCGAAGTCGCGAGTAGCTTACATGGGCTCAGCGTCCGGACGAAATCGGGTTATTGCGTGGGACGAGGGTGAGCAATGTCGCCTCCGGACGGCAGGCGAAGCGGACCGGCGCGTACGGCGACGTACCGAGCCCTGCCGACACGTGCAGCGCTGCCTGGCGGCCGTCGTACCCCCAGGTCGACAGGCCCTTCACGCGGGACGTGTCGAGGTCGCAGTTGGTCACCAGCGCGCCGTACAACGGCACCGCCACCTGACCGCCGTGCGTGTGACCGGCGAGGACCAGCGGATAACCGTCGCCGACGAATCCGTTCAGGACCCGCTGGTACGGCGCGTGCGTGACGCCGATCGACAGGTCCGCCGTCGGGTCGACCTCGCCCGCGACCTCGTCGTACCGGTCGCGCTTGATGTGCGGGTCGTCGGTGCCGGCGAAGTCCAGGCGCACGCCGTTCACCTTCAGGGTGGCCTTGGCGTTGTTCAGGTCCGTCCAGCCGGCGCCGCTGAACGCGCGGCGCATCTCCTCGTACGGCAGGTCGGGACCGTGCGGCTTGTGGCGCTGCTTGTCCGCGGGCAGCAGGTACTTGCCCGGGTTCTTGAAGTGCGGCTTCCAGTAGTCGTTGGAGCCGAACACGAACACCCCGGGAAGATCGAGCAGATCGCCGTACGCACGGAGCAGCGGAGGGACCGAGTGCTCGCTCGCAAGGTTGTCGCCGGTGTTGACGATCAGGTCGGGCTCGAGCGCAGCCAGGTCGTTGACCCAGCGGATCTTCTTCTCCTGCTTGGGCATCAGGTGCAGGTCCGACAGGTGCAGCACCTTGAGCGGCGCGGTCCCCTCAGGCAGCACCGGCACAGTCACTCTGCGCAGCGTGAACCAGCGCACCTCGATACCGGCCGCATACGCGACACAGGCGGCACCCACGGCACTGACCACCGCAGTGGTCTTGAGGGTGGTGGTGGCGATCCTGCGCAAGCTCATTCCACCAGCCTGCCACAATTGTGGTCATGTCCAACTCCGGAATGAAGCAGCGCCTGCACGACGACATGACCGCCGCCCTCAAGGCGCGCGACGAGATCCGCAAGTCGACCCTGCGGATGGCGCTGACCGCGATCACCAAGGCGGAGGTGGCCGGCAAGGAGGCCCGCGAGCTCACCGACACCGAGATCGTCGACGTGCTCAGCTCCGAGGCCAAGAAGCGCCGCGAGTCTGTGGTCGCCTACCGCGACGCCGGCCGCGCCGAGCTCGCCGACAAGGAACAGGCCGAGGCGGACATCCTGGCCGACTACCTCCCCGAGCAGCTCAGCGAGGACGAGATCAAGGTCCTGGTGACCGAGACCATCGCCGCGACCGGCGCCGCCGAGCTCGGCCCGCGCGGCATCGGCAAGGTCATGGGCGCCCTGCAGCCCAAGGTCAAAGGGAAGGCCGACGGCGGCGTCGTCTCCGCCGAGGTCAAACGCCAGCTCGGCGCCTGACCGCTGGGCTAGCGGCCGCGGCGGCCGCAGTTCGGGTACTTCGGATTCGTCGGCGGACAGTTCGGGTTCAGCGTGGTCGGGGTGGTCGGCGGCTTCACGGTGGTCGTCGGCTTCCCCGGCTTGGTCTGCTTGCTGCCGTTCGACACGTAGATCGTCACCAGCGAGCCGTCGGGGGCGCCGTCGCGCTGCCGGGGATCGGTGTAGGCGACCGTGCCGGCGGTCTCCTCGGAGTTGACGGTGCCGGTCGCGATCGCGACCTCGAAGCCTGCCTGCCGGAGCTTGTTCGCGGCGTCCTCGGGGTTCATGCCGTTCACGAACGGCAGGTCCTTCACGTTGCCTCGCTGGACAACGCTGGACGGCGCGACGAAACGCGTCGTCGGGTAGCCCTGCAGGGCGGCCTTCATCGCGGCCTCCCAGATCGGACCGGCCGTACCGGAACCTGACGGGTCGTTGATGGGCTTGCCGTTCAGGCTCTGGCCCTGCAGTTCGTGGTACGGCGGGGACGCGTCGGCCACCGTGGCGGCCGCGGCGAGCTTCGACGAGTAACCGGCGTACCAGACCGCCTTGGCCTCGTTGATGGTTCCGGTCTTGCCCGCGAGGTCGCTCTTGCCGAACTTCAGCTTGCTGCCGGTGCCGCCGGTCTCCATGACCTGGTGGAGTACCGCGTTGACGCCGTCGGCGACCTCCTGTGACAGCACCTGCTTGCACTGCGCGCCGGGGATGCTCAACGCCTTGCCGGCCGAGTCCTTCACCGAGGTGATCAGCCACGGCTGGCAGTACATACCGCGGGCCGCGAAGGCGGCGTACGCGTTCGACAGTTGCAGCGGGGAGATGTTGTCGATGCCCAGGGTCATCGACGGGACCTGCTCGAGCGGTTCGCCCGTCTGGGCCTGGTACATCCCCAGGGACGCGGCGATCTTGGCGATCGGGCACAGGCCGGTCCGCTGCGAGAGCTGCAGGAAGTAGGTGTTGGTCGACTTCTGCGCCGCCTGGACCATGGTCGGGATCGGGACGTTCGTCGTCGAGTTCTTCGGGTCGTACGGCCTGGTGATCTTGTACGGGCCGTCGCAGGTGCTGAACGTCTGGCCCTCGAGATGGACCGGGCTCGGCGAATTGATCTTGTAGTTGAGCGGAATGCCCTTCTGGATCGCCGCGGCGATGGTGAACGCCTTCATCGTCGAGCCGTTCTGCCAACCGCCGTACCCGCCCGGGTAGCTCTTCGGGACGTTGTAGTTGTACGACGTCTGGCCGCGCTTGCTGCCGTACCCACGGCTCTGCGCCATCGCCTTCACCAGGCCGGTGCCCGGCTCGACGATCGTGATCGCGGCGACCGCCTGATCGGTCGTCTGGGAGTGGGTGTCGATCGAGCGCTGCGCGTCGGCCTGGATCTTCCGGTCGAGGGAGGTCTTGATGGTCAGGCCCGCGGTCTTGATGTAGTTGGCGCGGTCGGTCTTGGTCTTGCCGAAGGCCGGGTTGTCCTCGAGCAGCGAGACGATGTACTCGCAGTAGAAGGGGTACGGGCCGTTGGCGCAGCCGAGTTTGTTCGGGCGGACCTTGGCGGGGTCGATGACCGGCGTCTTGAGGGCCGAGTTGGCCTGGGCGACCGAGATGACGTTCAGCTGCAGCATCCGGCGGATCACCACGTCGCGGCGGTCCTTGGAGCGGCTGGGGGAGTTGGTCGGGTCGTAGCCGGTCGGGTTCTTCACCAGGCCCGCCAGCATCGCGGCCTGCGGGAGCGTCAGCTGGGACGCGTTCACCGAGAAGTAGTGCTGGGCGGCGGCCTGGATACCCCAGGCGCCGTCACCGAAGTTCGCGAGGTTGAGGTACTTCTCCAGGATCTCGTTCTTGGAGTACTGCTTCTCGACCGCGATCGCGTACCGCAGCTCGGCGATCTTGCGCTGGTACGTGTCGGCGGTCGCAGCGGCGAGCTCGGCCGGCGTCTTCGCCTTCTCGACCAGGCTGACCTTCACGTACTGCTGGGTGATGCTCGAACCACCCTGCTGCACCGAGCCCGACGACTGGTTCTGCAGCAGCGCGCGCAGCGTGCCCTTCGCGTCCAGCGCGCCGTGCTCGTAGAACCGGTCGTCCTCGATCGCGACGATCGCCTTCTGCATGATCGGCGCGACGTCCTTGAGCTTGACCGGTACCCGGTTCTGCTCGGCGAGCGTGGCGATCACCGACCCGTCGGCGGCCAGGATGGTGCTCTTCTGCTTGAGCGGCACCTCGTCGAACTGCTGCGGCAGGTCTTGCAGCGTGTCGGAAGTCTTCTCCGTGGTGAATCCGGCGAGGCCGGCGAACGGGATGGCGAGACCGGCGGCCAAGGCCCCCGACAGCACGCTCACCCCTAGAAACAGAACCACAGATTGGACGACACCGCGGTCGCCCTTTTCCCCTACGCGCATGGTTGTTAAGACTACGGGACCGCCGATCTGGGTTACCGCTGCGCGTGTGAGTTCGGTCACTCCTTCTGGACAAAGTTCATCCAAAAGGACGAGGGCCCGAGCACTTGCCCGGGCCCTCGGTACGCCGGGTCAGGCGGCGAACTGGTGCGCGCCGACCTCGGCCGGCTCCAGCGCCAGATCCAGCACCTCACGGACGTCGCTCACCGGGTGCACGGTCAGCTCCGCGAGCACGGACGCCGGCACGTCTTCCAGGTCCGGCTCGTTCCGCTTCGGGATCAGGATCGTGGTCAGCCCGGCCCGGTGCGCGGCGAGCAGCTTCTGCTTCACCCCGCCGATCGGGAGCACCCGTCCGGTCAGCGACACCTCACCGGTCATCGCGACCTCCGAGCGGACCGGCCGCCCGGACAGCAGCGACGCCAGCGCCGTTGTCATCGTCACACCCGCCGACGGTCCGTCCTTCGGAACGGCACCGGCCGGCACGTGGATGTGTGCGTTCCGCTCGGCCAGGTCGCCGACCGGCAGCCCCAGCTCCGCGCCGTGCGAGCGCAGGTACGACAGGGCGATCTGCGCCGACTCCTTCATCACGTCGCCCAACTGCCCGGTCAACGTGACTCCGGTCGGGCCGGTCTCCTTGTCGGCCAGCGACGCCTCGACGAAGAGCACGTCACCACCCGCACCGGTCACCGCCAGTCCGGTCGCCACACCCGGAAGCGCCGTACGCTCCGCGGACTCCGGCGTGAACTTGGGCGAACCCAGGTACCCCTTCAGGCCACCGCCGTCGATCGTCAGGTTGCCAACGTCCTCGCCCAGGGCGAGCTTCGCTGTCACCTTCCGCAGTACCCGCGAGATCGACCGCTCGAGCTGCCGTACGCCGGCCTCCCGGGTGTACTCACCCGCGAGCACCCGGAGCGCCGAGTCCTCGATGGTCACTTCGTCCGCCGTCAGGCCCGCCCGCTCCAGCTGACGCGGGAGCAGGTGGTCACGGGCGATGATGACCTTCTCGTCCTCGGTGTACCCGTCCAGCTGCACCAGTTCCATCCGGTCCAGCAGCGGCGCCGGAATGGAGTCCAGCACGTTCGCCGTGGCCAGGAACACCACGTCGGACAGGTCCAGCTCGACCTCCAGGTAGTGGTCCCGGAAGGTGTGGTTCTGCGCCGGGTCGAGGACCTCGAGCAGCGCGGCCGTCGGGTCGCCCCGGTAGTCCGCACCCACCTTGTCGATCTCGTCCAGCAGTACGACGGGGTTCATCGAACCCGCCTCGGTGATGGCCCGGACGATCCGGCCCGGCAGCGCACCGACGTACGTCCGCCGGTGGCCACGGATCTCGGCCTCGTCCCGGACACCGCCCAGGGCGACCCGGACGAACTTCCGGCCCATCGCACGCGCCACGGACTCACCCAGCGAGGTCTTACCCACGCCAGGAGGACCGACCAGCGCCAGTACGGCGCCACTGCGGCGACCGCCGACGACACCGAGACCACGGTCCGCACGACGACGCCGTACGGCGAGGTACTCCGTGATGCGTTGCTTCACGTCGTCCAGGCCGGCGTGGTCCGCGTCCAGCACGGCCCGCGCCTCGCGGATGTCGTAGCTGTCCTCGGTCCGCTCGTTCCACGGCAGCTCGAGAACGGAGTCCAGCCAGGTCCGGATCCAGCCGACCTCGGGGGACTGCTCGGACGTCCGCTCCAGCTTGTCGACCTCGGCGAGCGCGGCCTTGCGCACGTGCTCCGGCAGGTCGGCCGCCTCGACGCGAGCCCGGTAGTCCTCTTCCTCGGACTCGGCCTTGCCGTCGAGCTCGGCCAGCTCCTTGCGGATCGCGGCCATCTGCTGGCGCAGCAGGAACTCCCGCTGCTGCTTCTCCATGCCCTCCTGGACGTCCTTCTGGATCGTCTCGGAGACCTCGAGCTCGGCGAGGTGGTCCTTCACCCAGCCGATCAGCTTCTCCAGCCGCTCGGAGACATTCGCGTTCTCCACCAGCCAGGACTTCTGCCCGTTGTTCAGGTACGACGCGTAGCCGGCCAGGTCGGAAAGCTCCGCCGGGTCGTCGACCTGCTTGATCGAATCGATCACCTGGTAGGCGCCGCGACGCTGCAGCACAGAGGTCGTCAGGGTCTTGTATTCGCGGGCCAGCTCGACAGAGCGGTCGTCGGTGATCTCATGCATCACCGTCGCGCCCACCCAGAGCGCCGCACCCGGGCCGGTGGTCCCGGCGCCGATGCGGACCCGCTGGGTCCCGCGGATCACGGCCGCCTGGGCACCGCCCGGCAGCCTGCCGATCTGCTCGATCTCACCGAGCGTCCCGGCTTTGGCATATTTTCCGTCCAGCCGCGGGACCAGGAGCACCTGGTCCTGACCGGCGGCCTGCGCGGCATCGATCGCCGCCCGGGCCTCGCTGTCAGCGAGTCGGACCGGCACGACCATCCCCGGCAAAACCACGACGTCGTCCAGCGGCAGTACAGGAAGATTCAACGTATCGGTCACGCTGTCACACCCTTTTCCAAGTTGAGTCTGACAGGCTCAACCATGGGTGTAAGCAGGTAATTCCCGGCGTTCGCTGACGGTGAAATCAGGCGGTCAGCAGCTCGCCGATCTGGCGTAGACCGCTCAGATCGTGCACGTCGTCCGCCAGTGCGGGCACCTCGACGGTCTTGATGGAGCGGTGACCTCGGCGGAAGCGTTCGGCCCGCTTGTGGTCGCCAACGACCTGCTGCATCTTGTCCGCGTGCAACCGCAGTACGGCGGCCGTCAGCGGCGACTTGTCCGCTTCCTGCAGCTTCTCGGCTGCAGCGAGTGACCGCTCCGCTGACAGTTCTGGCGCCTGCGTGTTCGTCACCCGGTTCAGCACGACGCCGGCCAGCGGCATTCCCTCGGCCCGCAGCCGCTCCGCAAAGTACGACGCCTCCCGCAGCGCATCGTTCTGCGGGGCGGCCACGACGAGGAACGCGGTGTGCGGCTCGCGGAGCAGCGCGACCGTCTGCTCGGCACGCTGCCGGAACCCGCCGAACAACGTGTCGAACGCCGCCACGAACGTCTGTACGTCGGTCAGCACCTGAGCGCCGAGGACCTTGTTCAGCACCGACATCGCCATGTTCACGCCGGCCGACATCAGCTTGAACGGGCCACGCGCCGGCGCCAGCAGCAGCCTGAGGAAGCGGCCCTCGAGCAGCGACGCCAACCGCTCGGGCGCGTCCAGGAAGTCCAGCGCCGACCGCGACGGGGGAGTGTCCACCACGATCAGGTCCCACTCGCCGGTCCGCCCGGCCTGCTTGTGCAGCTGCCCGAGCTTCTCCATCGCCATGTACTCCTGCGTCCCCGCGAACGACGAGGAAAGCGCTTGATAGAAGGGATTCGCGAGAATCTGCTCGGCCTTCTCCGGCGTCGCGTGCTGCAGGACGACGTCGTCGAACGTCCGCTTCATGTCCAGCATCATCGCGTCCAGCCGGCCGCCGTTCTCGGCGTTCACCTCGGCCACCGCGCGCGGGGTGTTGTCGAGCTCGGTCAGTCCCAGGGACTGCGCGAGCCGCCGGGCCGGGTCGATCGTGAGTACGACGACCTTCCGCCCGCGTTCCGCCGCGCGCAGACCGAGCGCGGCCGCGGTCGTGGTCTTCCCGACCCCGCCGGAACCACAGGTGACGATGATCCGCGTTTCGGCGTCGTCGATGAGTGCGTCCAGATCCAGGTTCATGCCCGGAACTCCTCGGCCAGGTCGATCAGGGTGCCTTGGTCGATGCCGTCCGGTTGCAGCGTCAGCTCCGTCACCTGTTTGCCCAGGGCATCGATCCGGTCGCGGTTCTCGCGTTCGAGCCCGACCCGGATCGCGTGGTCGTGCGCCTCGCTCGCGAGGGTCTTCACCAGGTCGTCGCCGATCGTCAGGCCGGCCGCCTTCAGGCCTCTGGTCAGCTCGGCGGTGGGCAGTTTCTCCTTCACCGCAAGGGCGAGCGCGTCGTCGTCGAGCGGGCTGTTGCGGACCATGTTCACCACGATCGACCCGATCCGCAGGTCCAGTGCCTCCAGTTGCCCGACCGCGTCGAGGGTCTCCTGGACCGGCATCTCCTCGAGCAGCGTGACCAGATGCACCCGGGTGATGTCCGAGCGCAGCATGCCCATGATCGCGTCCGCCTGGTTGCGGATCGGTCCGACCTTGGCGAGTCCGGCGACCTCGGTGTTCACGTTCAGGAACGGCGCGATCCGCCCGGTCGGCGGGGCGTCCACCACCACGGCGTCGTACGCGAGCTTCCCGTGCTCCTTGCGGCGGGTGGCCTCGTACACCTTGCCGGTGAGCAGTACGTCGCGGAGCCCGGGGGCGATCGTGGTGACGAAGTCGATCGCGCCGACCTTCTCGAGCGCCTTCCCGGCGCGGCCGAGGTGGTAGTACATGTCGAGGTACTCCAGCAGCGCGGCCTCGGCGTCCACGGCCAGCGCGAACACGTCACCGCCACCGGGGCCCTGCGCGATCCGGCGTTCGACGTACGGCAGGGGTGGTACGTCGAAGAGCTGGGCGAGGCCCTGACGGCCCTCGACCTCGACCAGAAGGATCCGCTTGCCCTGCTCCGCCAGCGCGAGCGCCATGGCGGCCGCGACGGTGGTCTTCCCGGTGCCGCCCTTGCCGGTCACCACGTGCAGTCGCGCCATAGGTCCCAGGGTAGGACGTGCTCCACGACACACCGTTCCTGACCGGGGCGGTGGGGTGGGGGAGGCCTCGGTACAGTCCCCTTCATGAAGAAGTTCGAGTACTTCACCGCGCCGCTGCTGGTCCACTCGACCAAGGAGATCCTGGACAACTTCGGCCAGGACGGCTGGGAGCTGGTCCAGGTCGTCCCGGGCATGAACCCGGAGAACCTGGTCGCCTACTTCAAGCGGGAGATCGAGGACAAATGAGCCACCCCGAGGAGAAGCTCGCCGAGCTCGGCCTGAAGCTGCCCGACGTGGCCAAGCCGGTCGCCGCGTACGTCCCGGCCGTCCGGACCGGTGACCTGGTCTACACGTCCGGCCAGCTGCCGCTGCGCGAGGGCACGCTGATCGCCACCGGCAAGGTCGGCGACGCGGTCACGGCGGAGGTCGCCGGCGAGTGCGCCCAGCAGTGCGCGCTGAACGCGCTGGCTGCGGTCAAGGCGGAGATCGGCGACCTGGCGAACGTGAAGCGGATCGTGAAGGCAGTCGCGTTCATCGCCTCCACGCCGGACTTCACCGGTCAGCCGCAGGTCGCGAACGGTGCCTCCGAGCTGTTCGGCCAGGTGTTCGGCGCCGCCGGGCAGCACGCCCGCAGCGCCGTCGGCGTACCGGTTCTCCCGCTCGACGCCCCGGTCGAGGTCGAACTGATCGTCGAGGTCGGCTGACCACTCGTGCGGGACCTGAAGTCGCAGCTGATGACCGGCCGGATGGCCGAGGTCGCCCTCGAGTACGCCGCGGGCGCCCGCACGCCGGCCGAACCCCGCCCGGCATCCACGGTCATCCTGCTGCGCGACGCGCCGCGTCCGGAGGTCTACCTGCTGCGGCGGCAGCGGACGATGGCGTTCGCTGCCGGGATGACCGTGTTCCCGGGGGGACGGGTCGACGCGACGGATTCCACGGTTGCGGACTCCTGGTCGGGGCCGTCGCCGGAGTGGTTCGGCGAGCGGCTCGGCTGCTCGGCGGAGACGGCAGCGGCGTACGTCGCCGCCGCCGTCCGCGAGACCTTCGAGGAGTCGGGTGTCCTGCTGGCCGGACCGTCGAAGGACTCTGTCGTCGGCGACACCACCGGAGCCGACTGGGAGGCCGACCGGGTCGCCCTGGAAACGCGTGAGCTGGGGTTCTCGGAGTTCCTGCACCGGCGCGGGCTGGTCCTGCGCGCCGACCTGCTCGGCCCCTGGGCGCACTGGATCACCCCGGAGTTCGAGCCCAAGCGGTACGACACCGCGTTCTTCGTCGCCGCACTCCCCGAGGGGCAGGTCACCCGAGACGTGACGAGCGAGTCCGACCAGGTCACGTGGATCCGCCCGGCGGACGCGGTCTCGGCCGTCGACGCGGGCGAGGTGCTGATGCTGCCCCCGACGTACATCTGCTGCCACGAACTCTCGCAGTACGACGATGTCGCGGCGATCCTGGCCGCCGCCGGCGAGCGTGAGATCCGGGCGATCATGCCCACCGTGCGTGTCGACGGCGACCTGGCCTATCTGGAGACCACATGAACGTCACTGAGTACGCCACCCTGGTGCGGGCCGACAACCCCGGCCTGATGACGCTGGACGGCACCAACACCTGGATCCTGCGCGCCCCGGACGCGGAGCAGTCGGTGGTCGTCGACCCCGGCCCGATGCTGGAGGACCACCTCCGCGCGGTCCTGGACGCGGCCGGCAAGGTCGCCGTCGTACTGCTGACCCACAAGCACCCGGACCACTCCGAGGGCGCCGCGTGGTTCGCCAACCAGGCCGGCTGCGGCGTACGGGCGGTGGATCCCGAGTTCCGCATCCCCACCGACCACGCCCACGGCCTGGCGGAGGGCGACGTGATCACCGCCGACGGCCTCCGGATCGAGGTCCTCCCGACCCCCGGCCACACCCTCGACTCGGTCTGCTTCTGGCTCCCCCAGGACGGCTCGCTCCTCACCGGAGACACCGTCCTCGGCCGCGGTACGTCGGTCGTCGCGTACCCGGACGGTGCCCTGGGCCCCTACCTCGACTCCCTCGAACGCCTCCGAGCCTTCGCGAACTCCCCAGCCGACGTACTCCGCCTACTCCCCGGCCACGGCCCCGTGATCGACGACCCCTCCGACGTCCTCACGTACTACCTGGACCACCGCCAAGATCGCCTGGCCCAGGTCCGAGCCGCCATCGCCGAAGGCCACACCACCCCCGAGTCGATAGTCGAACACGTCTACGCCGACGTACCCCAATCCCTCTGGCCCGCCGCCGAACGCTCCGTCCGCGCCCAACTCGACTATTTGGCTGGCTGACCCACCAATTTGCCTGGCTGACCCATCAAATCGGGGGTTTGTGACCCGGAACCCGGGTGAGTAACCCCCGATTTGATGGGTCAGCCAGGCAAATTGGGGTTATCCACAGATACGACGGGAGGCGCCCCGGGACCGCGTGGCTCAGTTGATGCTGGAGGCATGAACCTCAGGCTGAAGGCGGTCGCCGACAAGCAGGGCAGCGTGTTCAGTCGTCGGCAGGCTCTCGGGTCCGGGTACACGCCCGAGCAGATCCAGGACCGCCTGCGCGACGGCCGATGGGAGCGAGTTCGCCACGGCCAGTACGTCGAGCGCGCAGACCTGAAGCACCTGCCGCCATGGGAACGTCAACTTCTGCTCCACCGGCGGCTGGTGTACGCGGCTGTCAACGCGATGCGGCCCGGTACGGCGATAGTCAGCCACCACTCGGCGCTCGTCGTCCACAATGTGCCGGTCTGGGATGTGGACCTCAACGAGGTGCAATTGACGAGGTCGAATTCGGCCCGCAGCGGCTCGGCTGCCGGCGTCAGACATCACCACGGCCAACTGACCAGCGACGCCGTCATCGAGTTCGACAACCTGATTGTCACCTCGGTCGCTCGATCCCTCGTCGAGACCGCGGCCACGGCGTCCTTCGAAGCTGCAGTGGTGAGCGCCGACGCCGTACTGCGGAATCGCCTCGTGCCCGATGCCCAGTTGCGCAGCGTGGTCGCGCAGACCGAGTTCTGGCCCGGTGGGCCGACCGTCCGGTCCGCTCTGGCTTTCGCGAGTCCGCTAGCGGAGTCAGTGGGTGAGTCGCGGCTGCGGGTGCTGATCCATCAGCAAGGCCTCCCGGTGCCGGAGCTTCAGGCGGTCTTCAATGACGCGGACGGCTTCATCGGCCGGGTCGACTTCTACTTCCCGGAGCATCGCACGATCGTCGAGTTCGACGGCCTGTCGAAGTACGCCGATGGGTCGAGCGTGGTGCTGATCCAGGAGAAGGCCCGCGAGGACCGGCTGCGCGCTCTGGGTCTGCAAGTGCTCAGGCTCACCTGGGAGGATCTCGCGCATCCGGCCCGTACGGCGATGCTCATCCGGCGGGCCTTCGCCCGGTCCCGGGAGACGCACCAGGCTGGGTAGCCCACCAAATCGGGGGTTCCACACCCATATCAAGGGTGTGGAACCCCCGAACTCGCTGGTCAGCCAGCCAAATTGGTGGGTCAGCCAGGCAAATTGGTGGGTCAGCCAGCCAAATTGGTGGGTCTGCCAGGCAAATTGGTGGGTCTGCCAGGCAAATGAGGAGGGGGTTAGCGGGCGCGGCGTTGGAGGCGGTCTACGTCTAGGAGGACTACTGAGCGGGGCTCGAGGCGGACCCAGCCGCGGGAGGCGAAGTCGGCGAGGGCCTTGTTGACGGTTTCGCGGGAGGCGCCGACCAGTTGGGCGAGCTCCTCCTGGGTGAGGTCGTGGTGGACGTGGACGCCGTCGTCGGCGGTGCGGCCGAAGCGGCTCGCGAGGTCCAGGAGGGCCTTCGCGACCCGGCCCGGTACGTCGGAGAAGACGAGGTCGGCCACTACGTCCGAGACCTTGCGCAGCCGGCCGGCCAGCTGCAGCAGCAGGCCGCGCGCGACCGCGGGGCGGCCGTCCAGCCAGCGGAGCAGCTCGTCGTGGGTCAGCGACATCAGCTGGGCGTCGGTGACGGCGGTGACCGTCGCGGACCGCGGTCCCGGGTCGAACAGCGACAGCTCACCGAACATCTGGCCCGGCCCGAGCACGGCGATCAGGTTCTCCCGGCCGTCGGCGGAGGTGCGGCCCAGCTTGACCTTGCCCTCGACCACGACGAACAGCCGGTCACCGGAATCGCCCTCGTGGAACAGCACCTGACCGCGGCGCAGCCGGCTCTCGGTCATCGAGGCGGCCAGGGCGTCGGCCGCCTCGTCGTCGAGCTGACTGAACAGCGGTGCCTGTCGGAGCACTGCGGCATCCACTTCTGGGCCTCCTAGGACCTTCGACCACGACTACGAACGTGGGATCCGCCACGTCCGTCGACCGATATGTGTACACCCGGTCGCCCCAAAACCGTAGCTCCTCGGGTATCGGCACCGCCATGTAGGCTCGCCCCGACTCGCCGGAGCACCCCTCCAGCGCCCGTCCTGGCCGGGCGGCGCGGGCTGTCGGCGGGCGGACGTAGGCTGGCCTGCATGCCATCCCCGCTTGCCGCGGAACCAGTCCCGGGCGCCCTCCCGACGGTCTCGCTGAACCTCCCCCGCAAGGCCCCGGTGTACGTCGACGAGACGCATACCCAGCTGGTCCGCCGGGCCCGGAAGATGCACAAGGTACTGACCGACACCTACCCCGACGCGCACTGCGAGCTGGACTTCACCAACCCGCTCGAGTTGCTGGTGGCCACCATCCTGTCGGCCCAGACCACCGACGTCATGGTGAACAAGGTGACCCCCACGCTGTTCGCGAAGTACCCGACCGCGCAGGCGTACGCCGAGGCCGACCGGGACGAGATGGAGGCGATCCTCAAACCGACCGGATTCTTCCGGGCGAAGACCAACAGCGTGATGAAGCTCGGCCAGGCGCTCGTCGACGACTACGACGGCGTCGTACCGAACAAGCTCGCGGAGCTCGTGAAGCTCCCCGGCACCGGCCGGAAGACGGCGAACGTGGTTCTCGGCAACGCGTTCGGCGTCCCGGGGATCACCGTCGACACGCACTTCGGCCGGCTGGTCCGCCGGTTCGGCTGGACCGCCGAGGAGGACCCGGTCAAGGTCGAGCACATCATCGGCGACCTGTTCCCGAAGAAGGACTGGACGATGCTGTCGCACCGGCTGATCTTCCACGGCCGCCGGCGCTGCCACGCGAAGAAGCCGGCCTGCGGCGCCTGCCCGATCGCCCAGTGGTGCCCGTCGTACGGCACCGGCCCCACTGACTACCAGGCCGCGGCGAAGCTGGTGAAGACGCCGGCGTGAAACTTCGATCCGGTACGTCGTTCCGCAGCGCGCGATCGCCCTTCGTGGGGGCGGTCGCGTTGGTGCTGTCGGTGACACTGGCGGCGTGTGGATCGGAGCAAGCAGGTGACAGCGGTACGCCGTCGTCCGGGCGGAGCGCGGTGGCGGGAGCGGACAAGCTCAAGGCCTGCCCGGCGGCGCCCTCGAAACCACCGGTCAGCAACGGGCTGCCGGACATCAGCCTGCCGTGTCTCGGCAGCGGTCCGGACGTCCGGCTCGCCGATCTCCGGGGGCCGCTGGTGATCAACGTGTGGGCGCAGTGGTGCGGCCCGTGCCGCGACGAAGCGCCGTACCTGGCCGCGCTCGCGAAGTCGGGCAAGGTCACGATGCTGGGGATCGACTACGACGACCCGCGGCCGGAGCTCGCGGTGAAGTTCGCCGGCGAGGAGGGCCTGGCCTATCCGCATGTCATCGACCAGGACAAGCAGATCCAGCGGGCGCTGAAGGTCGGCGGCCCGCCGCTGACCGCGTTCGTCGACGACAAGGGCGAGGTCGCCTACGTGCACCGCGGCGTACTGACGTCCCAGGAGCAGCTCGACACGTTGCTCAAGGAGAAGCTCGGGGTGACGCCATGATGGACGTGGAGATCCCGGAGTGGCTGCGACCGTTGGCGAAGGCGTCCGAGGACGTGGATCCGAACGTGCTGTCGCGGTTCCTGCCGCCGGACGACCCGTCGGTGCGCAAGTCCGCCGTCCTGATCTTGCTTGCTGACGGCAACGACGGACCGGAGGTGCTGCTCACCGAGCGGGCCTGGACGCTGCGCAAGCACGCCGGGCAGATGGCGTTCCCGGGCGGCGGCGCCGACCCGGAGGACGGGCCCGGGGAGAGCGGTCTGGTCCGCACCGCGCTGCGCGAGGCCGAGGAGGAGACCGGCCTCGACCCGAACGGCGTCGTACCGTTCGCGATCTGGCCGGCGCTCTGGGTACCGGTGAGCAACTTCGGCGTGTCGCCGGTGCTGGCCTGGTGGCGGGAGCCGTCACCGGTCGCGGTGGTCGACCCGGCCGAGGTCGCGTCCGTGCACGAGGTGCCGATCAGCGCGCTCGCCGACCCGGCGAACCGGATCAGCTGCCTGCATCCGAGCGGCTTCACCGGCCCGGCGTTCACCGTCGGTGACCTCTACATCTGGGGGTTCACGGCCGGGTTGCTGGACAAAATGCTGCAGCTCGGCGGCTGGTATCGCGACTGGGACCCCTCGAACGTCGTACCGTTGCCCGACCGACTGGTCGAGGCGGCCTGGCGGAGCGAGGGACGACGGCCGGAGGACGTGCGGCGGATGACCGCCATCGAGCACGATCTCGGCCGGGCGCCAGGTGACAAGTCGGAAGGCGTGGAATGAGCTGGCTCGACTGGGCGGTGCTGGGTACGGCGGCACTTGTGGCGATCTCGGGGTACGTCGAAGGATTCGTGCTCGGGGCGTGCGCCACCCTCGGCCTGCTCGGCGGCGCGGCCATCGGCGTCTGGGGCGTGCCGAAAGCGCTGGACCATTTCTCACCGAGCGTGACGGTGTCGTTCGCGGCGCTGGTGCTCGTGGTGGGGCTCGCCGCGCTCGGGCGAATGCTCGGGGCGCTGGTCGGCGCCAAGGTGCGGAGACGGTTGTCCTGGCGGCCGGTGCGGTTCCTGGACGCGCTCGGCGGTGCAGTACTTGCAGCGGCGAGCGTGCTGATCGTGGCCTGGGTCCTCGGCGTCGCGGTGAGCGGTGCCCGGATCCCGAGCGTCACGTCCGCCGTCCGCGGGTCGGAGGTGCTCGCGAAGGTGGACGAAGTACTGCCGAGCAGTGCCGACCGCGCGTTGCAGTCGTTCAACGACGTGGTCAACACGGACCTGTTCCCGCGGTTCCTCGACCCGTTCGTGCCGGAGCGGATCCGGGAGACGCAGCCGCCGGACAGCGCGATCGCCCGGCAGCAGTCGGTCCGCGACGCGTACACCAGGATCGCCAAGGTCACCGGTGTCGCCAGCTGCTCGCGCGGTCTTGAGGGCAGCGGGTTCGTCTACGCGCCGAAGCGCGTGATGACCAACGCGCACGTCGTCGCCGGGGTCAGCTCGCCGCAGGTCGAGGTGAACGGGAAGAAGTACGACGCGAAGGTCGTGGTGTTCGACCCGGAGACCGACATCGCGGTGCTGTATGTGCCGAAGATGACCGAGACGCCGCTGTCCTTCGACTTCACCGGTAAGGCCGACGACCCGGCGGTCGTGCTCGGCTACCCGGAGAACGGTCCGTTCGACTCCGAGCCGGCCCGGATCCGCTCCGAGGAACGGCTCCGCGGCCCGGACATCTACGGCGACAAGACGGTCACCCGCGAGGCGTTCTCGATCTGGGCCTCGGTCCGTCCCGGCAACTCCGGTGGTCCGCTGCTGTCCGCGAAGGGCGTCGTGTACGGCGTGGTCTTCGCGGCCTCCGTCGAGGACAACCGCACCGGCTACGTCCTCACCGCCCAACAGGTCGCCGCGGACGCCCGCGCCGGCACCTCCGCCACCCAAGAGGTCTCCACCCAGTCCTGCACCTGATGCAGCAGATCGCGGTGGTCACCGCGTTGAAGAACTGTGGCGGTGACTGCGAGTGAGGTGGGGCGTGAGTTGTCGTTCGACGAGTTGGTAGCGGCGAACGAGCAACCGTTGCTGCGGTTCGCCGTCATGCTGACCGGCGGACGGCACAGTGCGGAGGACCTGGTCCAGACCGTCTTTACGCGGGCGTACCGCAAGTGGAGCCGGATCAGCGAGGTCGATCAGCCCGAGGCCTATTTGCGCCGAATGGTGCTCAACGAGTTCCTCAGCTGGCGACGGCTGCTGAAGCACGGCGAGCTGCCGGTCGCCGAGCCCCGCGACGTACCAACCGACGAGGACATCGGCACCCGTCAGGCCCAGCGCGACGCCGTCTGGCAGCTGCTGGCCAGGCTGCCCCGCAAGCAGCGCGCCGTGCTCGTCCTGCGGTACTACGAGGACCTTCCGGACGACGAGATCGGCAAGCTTCTCGACGTCACCCCGAGCACCGTCCGTTCCAACGCATCCCGAGCCCTGGCGGCTCTTCGCGACCAACTGCCCGCAGAGGAGGCCTGACATGACGAAGCCGACCCGGCTGACCGACGACGAGCTCGGCGACCTCCTCCGGGAAACCTTCGCCGAGCACGAGACCTTGACCGATCACTTGCCCGAGGCAAGCAAGCGCCGAAGCCACGGCCCGGTCCTGCTCGCGGCCGCCGCCGTCCTCGTGGTGCTCGTCGGAGTCCTGTACGGCGTCAACCGCCCCGGCCACTCCGATCCGCCACCGACGGCGACGCCGGCTGCCACGCCGGCGGTCTCTGAGGACGGCCGCATCTGGGCTGTCGCCGTCGTCTCGATCGCGCGCCTGGCCGAACCCTCCGACGGCTGGCAGGTCGTGCAGGTGTTCGGGCAAGGGCAGCGTGCGCACACCCAAGTGCTGAAAGCATCCCCGGCCCCGGTCGTGACGTTCTCCGCCGCCGCGAAGGCACGGATCGAGGAAGCGGTCCGGCCGCTGGCGCCGGTCGCGTGGGGTGGTGGCGTGGACGAGTCCTGCACCGCCCGACGGGTTGCGACCGTCACGGTCGGCCCCGTGGCCAGCAAGGCCGACCACAAGGAAGTACCCACCAGCATCTTCTACGACTGCGGCCGCGGCTCGATCCTGACCTACCGGATCGAGAAGGTGGACGGCAGCTGGAAGGTCACCGGCACCGTCGGCGGTGTCACCGGCGTTCTGCCTGTGGGCGGATGTCCTTCAGCCAGTCCACGAGAAGGGTGTTGAACAGGTCCGGGGCTTCTTCGTGCGGGAAGTGGCCGGCGGGGGTGATGAGTTCGTGGCGCAGCGGTGCCGTGACCAGGTCCGGGGGTGTGGTCACGGTGGGGGAGACCGCTGCGTCCTGTGCTCCGTGGATTTGCAGGACGGGTACGGCGACCGGCGTACGCATCTTGGCCGAGTACTTCCGCCCGTCCGGCCGCAACCGGGACCGGGCGAACCACCGGTGGTACTCGAGCGCGCAGTGCGGCGCCGGCCACACCTGGAGCGCGGACCGATAGCGCCGTGACGCCTCCGAGTCCGGGAACGTCCCGCCGGGCGCGGCCCAGGCGCGGAGCAGGCGCTCGATGTGAATCCCGTCGTGCGCCAGCAGCCGGCGTTCGGGCAGGATCGGCAGCTGGAACCACGCGCTCCGCGTCAGCGCCTTCGTCTGCCCGGACCGGGTGAGCATCAGCGGGTGCGGCGCCGAGACGGCAGCCAGTCCCCGGACCTGCCGTGGCGTCAGTACGGCGGCAGACCACCCGATGAACCCGCCCCACCCGTGTCCGACGATCACCGCGTCCGTCGCGCCGAGCGACCGGATCACCCCGGACACGTCGGCGGCCGCGGTGTACGGGTCATAACCACGAGGCGTCTTGTCGCTGGCGCCGTACCCCCGCAGGTCCATCGCCACCGCGCGGTATCCGGCAGCCGCGACAACGGGCAGTTGGTGCCGCCAGGCCCACCAGAACTCGGGGAAGCCGTGCAGGAAAAGGACGAGCGGATCGTTCGCCGCGCCACACTCCGCGACGTGGAACCGGGCCCCGTTGGCCGCGACCAGGGAGTGCGACCAGGGGCCGTCGACCAGCAGGTCGACGACTCCTGCCGGGCTCAGCGCCGTACGCCCGACTCGGGCAAGGCGTACGTCTCGTCGTCGCCCTTGCCGATCGCCTTGAGGGCCTCGACCGATTCCTTCGAGGTCTCGATCGTCCGCGTCGGACCCTTCGCGCTCTTCAGCGCCCGCATCCCGATGAAGACCAGGATCGCGCCGATCAGCAGGAACGCGCCGGCGACGATCAGGAACGCGATGGCCGGGTGCAGGCCGGCAGCGGTCAGGCCGTACGCCGCTGAGATGCACAGCAGGATGACCGCGAGCAGCGCCAGGAACGCGGCCGCCGCGAACATCCCGGCTCCGGTTCCGGCCGCGATCGCGGTTTTCTTCAGCTCGGTCTTCGCGAGTTCGAGCTCGCTGCGGACCAGGCTGGACAGGTCCTTGCTGGCATTCGCAACCAGCTGGCCGACCGTGGGCTCGTCCCCGTTCATCGACATCGCGACTCCTTCCCGCACGTCCCTGCCTTGACACTACCGTCAGTGCCCGCGGGTCAATCGGTGTACGCGCGGTTCCGGCGAGCCAGGAGCAGGGCGGCGATCAGCGCGGCCAGCACCGAGGCGATCAGTACGGCGGCCTTCGCGCGCTCGACCTGGGCGGCGTCCGACCCGAACGCGAGCTGCGCGATCAGCAGCGCGACCGTGAACCCGATCCCGGCCAGCACCGACACCGCGGCGACGTCCCGCCAGGCCAGATCGGAGTTCAGCTCGGCTCGAGTGAAGCGCGCAGTCAACCACGATCCGCCGAACACCCCGATCGTCTTCCCGGCCAGCAACCCGGCGACGATGCCGATCGCGACCGGGTCGGTGAGCAACTGCCGTACGGCGCTGCCGCTGAGCGTCACCCCGGCGGCGAACAACGCGAACAGCGGTACGGCGACAGCCGCGGACCAGGGCCGCAGCCGGTGCTCGATCCGCTCGGCCGGCGCCTCGTCCTCGCCGGGATCCGCGACCACCCGCGTGACGAGCCCGAGCGCGACGCCGGCGATCGTTGCGTGGATCCCCGACTCGTGCATGAACCACCAGGCGGCGATCGCGATCGGCACGTAGAGGAACGGCGTACGGACGCGGCGGCGCTGGAGGACGTACCAGAGCGCGATCAGGGCGACCGCGGCGAGCAGCTGGAACACGTGGAACCCGTGCGAGAAGAACACGGCGATGACCAGGATCGCGCCGAAGTCGTCGACCACGGCGAGCGTGAGCAGGAACGCCCGTAGCGCGCTCGGCAGCGACGAGCCGACGATCGCCAGGACGGCGAGCGCGAACGCGATGTCGGTTGCCGTCGGCACCGCCCAGCCGTGCGGCTTGCCGTCGTTCGCCACCAGGTTGGTGATCAGGTAGATGATTGCCGGGAGCACCATTCCGGCGATCGCCGCGACCACCGGGACGACGGCCTCGTTGAGTTTCGACAGGGTGCCGACCACGAGCTCGCGCTTCAGCTCGACCCCGGCCAGGTAGAAGAACAGCGCCAGCGCGCCGTCGGAGGCCCAGGCCTCGACGGTCAGCGGGCCGAGCTGCACCTCGCGCAGGTGGTGGTACGCGTCCTGCCAGGGCGAGTTCGCCCAGACCAGCGCGACCACGGCCGCGGCGAGCAGCAGCAGACCGCCGGTCGTCTCGGCGCGCAGCGTGTCGGCGAGAAAGGCTCGCTCACGGCCGAGAATGCGGGGGAATGCGCGCTTACGCTGCCGGATCCGTGGGTGCTCGCTCATGGACGGCCCTTCATTCGGGGTCGGTCGGACGGACTGCCGACCAGACTTCCCGGCGCACCAACACTATTCTAACGTCTCCCGAGCGCTACTCCTGAAGCAGTTCGGCGAGCGCCTCGAAGTCCGCGACAGTGTGGTTCGGTGCGCTGAACACCTTCGGGTACGGCGTGGTGCGGCGGTCGATGTAGAAACCCTGGAGCCCGGCGCGCTGGGCCCCGTCGATGTCCCACGGGTGCACGGCCGCCAGACCCATCCGTTCCACGGGCACTCCGCAGACCTCGGCGGCGTACCGGTAGGCATCGGCGTGCGGCTTCCAGCGTTGCGGCACCGACACGTCGAGCCGGTGCTCGATCAAGGGCAGGATGCCGCCGTCCCGGAACACGTTTTCGGACATCGCCGCCGAACCGTTGGTCAGGGTGACGATGCGCACGCCGGCCTCGTGGATCTTGTGCAGCCCCGGTGCGACGTCGGCGTGCAGCGGCAGGCGGGTGAATCCGGAAAGTACGTTCCCGACGGTTTCCTCGGTGGGCTCGATCCCGGCAGCGACGAGCTGCGCCTCCAGGAGTCCAGCGGCCAGGTCGCGGAAAGCGGCGTACCCGTCGACCGCGGTCAGTGCGAACCCGTCCCGCAACGTCGCGGCGAACCACGCCTCGAGGCTGTGCCGGGGCAGCCCGGCCGCCGCGAATCCGTCCCGCAGCGGCTCCATATCGGTCAGCGTCTCGTTGACGTCGAGCACCAGTACGTCGATCATCACGGCTCCTCGCTATCTTGGATCGGTCGTTCCAAGATATGATGCCGGGTATGCCGGATGTCAAACATTTCGACGAGGCGGAAGCACTGGCCGCCGTCGAGCAGCTGTTCTGGCGCCGTGGAAGTGCGGCGACCGGGATCCAGGACGTGGTCGCGGCGACCGGGCTGAGTCGGTCGAGCCTCTACAACGCGTTCGGCGGCAAGGACGACCTGTATGCGGCGGCCGCCCGGCGGTACCTCGACCACCGGTCGCGGCCGATGTTCGACCAGTTGGCCGCGGACGGCCGCGGGCTCGTTGCGGTGCGCGCGTTCTTCGAACAGTTGCTGCGGTTGCGGTGTTCGGGGGAGTACGCCGGCTGGGGGTGCATGATGGCGAACGCGAACGCCGAGAGCCCGCCGGACGCCGTACGGGCGGTGCTGTCGGAGCATCACGCCGTACTGCGGGATTCGCTGGCCGCCGCGCTGAAGGTTGCTCAGGGCAACGGGGAGTTGCGGTCCGGGGTCGAGGTGTCGGGGGCGGCGGAGTTGCTGACGCTGCTCGCGTATGCAATCAACTTGCGTTCGCGGTCGGGTGCGACGCGGGCGCAGTTGCGGTCTGCGGTCAACGCGGCGCTGGCTGCGCTTGCTAGCTGATCCATGCCAGCGGATCCGGGCCCTTCGGGACGATGCCGGTCGGGTTGATGTTGTCGTGGGTGACGTAGTAGTGCCGCTTGATCTGGTCGAAGTCGACGGTCTCGCCGAAGCCGGGGAGCTGGTACAGGCGGCGCGCGTACGCCCACAGGTTCGGGAACTCGGTGAGCTTCTGCCGGTTGCACTTGAAGTGCCCGTGGTACACCGCGTCGAAGCGGACGAGTGTCGTGAACAGCCGGACGTCCACCTCGCGGAACGTGTCACCGAGGAGGTAGGTGCGGTCCGCGAGCCGTTCCTCCAGTACGTCGAGCCGCGCGAACAGTACGTCGTACGCCGCGTCGTACGCCTCCTGGCTGGTCGCGAAACCACAGCGGTAGACGCCGTTGTTCACGTCCCGGTAGATCTCCTCGATCAACTGGTCCATCTCCGCGCGATCGGCCGGAATCAGTTGCGGGGCGTCGGCGCGGTGGAACGCGGTCCACTCGGTGGACAGGTCGAGAGTGATCTGCGGGTAGTCGTTCGTGACCACCTCGCCGGTCGTGGTGTCGACGATCGCGGGCACCGTCACGCGGCCGTCGTACGACGGGTCGGTGCGCAGGTACGCCTCGGACAGGTACTGGATGCCCAGCACCGGATCGCGATCGTCCGGGTCGAGCGTGAAGCGCCAGCCGCGCTCGTCGCGGACCGGGTCCACGACCGCGAGACTGATCGCGTCCTCGAGGCCGAGCAGCCGGCGGACGATGATCGAGCGGTGCGCCCACGGGCAGGCGAGGCTGACGACCAGCCGGTACCGCCCCGGCTCGACCGGCCAGCGGCCCTGGTCGTCCGGTCCTTCTCCGGGCGCCGCCGTCGAGTCGCGGGAGATCCGGCCGGTGAATCTGTTGCCCTGCCGCGTCCATTCGCCGGTCGACGACGTCTCCTGCACGAACTGCCCCAGGGTCATAGCGCTAAAACTACCCCCCGCTGGGAATTGACTGGGCCTGTGGATCGTCACTGGCCGTGAGGCGGCACCGGACGTTACAGTCAGGCTGACAAGGACGTCCGGGACAACGTGGTCGCGGGCCCCTTGCGCGGTACGACACACCGCGGTCCGCGCCCCCCGGCACTGGTTTGCCGGGCAAATTCCCAGGGATACTGACCTCATGGCCCGCCCACGGAACAACCCAGGCGACCTCGCCGAGCTCCCTACCGAGCTGCGGACCGATCGTCCGAAGGGTGACCAGATTCGCGAGATTCTGGAGAACCTCACCCGCTCGCTGGCCGTCGGCACCGTGCTGCCGTCCGAGCGCGTCCTCGCCGAGCGTTTCGGCGTCGCCCGGATGACCGTCCGGCAGGAGGTCGACCGCGTCGTGGCCGAGGGCCTGGCCAACCGCCGCCCCGGCGGCGGCACCTTCGTCTCAGAACCGCGCCCGTCCCGGATGCTCGCGTCCTCGTTCAGCCAGGACATGATCAACCGCGGCATCGAGCCCGGCGCCAAGGTCCTCGAACACCGCGTCGGCGCGGCCGACGAGCACCTCGCCCGCGAACTCGAAGAGGCCGTCGGCGCACCGGTCCTGCACCTGGTCCGCCTGCGCACCGCCGACGGCGACCCGATGGCGGTCGAACGCACCGCCCTCTCCCTGAACCGCTACCCCGGCCTGGACGAGATCGACTTCGCCGAGAAGTCCCTCTACACGGTCCTCGCCACGCGGTACGGCGTCACGCTCGGCATGGTCTCCGCCTCGATCGTCGCCGCCCCACCGGAGCCCGGCGACGCCGAACTCCTGGAGATCGACAGCTCCACCCCCTGCCTGATCATCACCTCGGCCCCCCGCACCGCCACGGACCAGGTGATCGAATTCGGCCGCTCCATCTACCGCTCAGACCGCTACGACATAACAGTCGCCTACCGCGCCACCTGAGCAAGCTGCGGCGATGGGCTGACCGCGATCAGCCCCGGCCTTGTACGCAGTCGCTCGCCAACGACTGCCAACTGTGGTGCGGGCGACCGCAGCAGCTGAGGCCAGCAAGTCTGAGCCGGGTGAGGGTGCCGCGTTCAGCGGATGGCTGAGCGTTCGTCGGTGCGAATCAAGAACTGGGGATAGGCAATGGTGACCTGGAACAGGTCATGCCGTATCTCCAGTCCCCACCGAGGGTGCGGTGTTCCCGGAGGACCGAAGGAAGCGGCTGCGGAGCACGCGTGGGCTAGACGTTCAGGCTGCGTAGGACGTTGGGGGCTTGGCCGCGGGTGGTCAGGTTGGTGACTACTTCTACGGTTAGGGCCTGGAGGAGCAGGGCGCCTACCAGGGTGGACGTGGCGCCGGTGGGTTCCGGCGTACCGGGGACTTTGATGAGGGCGTCGCCTGGTACGCCGCAGTTGTCGATGACGACGTCTGCGGTTTCGAAGAGGCGTTGGCCGCCGGGGGCGCGGGAGGTGGTCGCGTTCGAGTGGGCCAGTGAGGTCAGGGCGATCACCTTGACACCGCGTTCGCGGGCGCCGAGGGCGAATTCGACGGGTACGGCGTTCCGTCCGGAGTTCGATGCGATGAGCAGTACGTCGCCTGCTTCGAGCGGATTGATCTCCAGCAGTACCTCGGCCAGGCCGGGGAGGCGTTCGAGGAGCGAGCTCTTCTGCAGGCCCTCGTGCAGCATCAGTCCCGGTTCGAGGATCGCCCGTACGTCGGCCAGCCCGCCGGCGCGCCCGTACAGCTCCTCGGCCAGCGTGTGGCTGTGCCCCGTCCCGAACACCCAGAACGTCTTCCCGTCGGCGAGCGCGTCGGCGACCAGCCCCGCCGCCACCCGGATCGCGCCCAGTTGCGTCTCGGCCGCCTGCTGCGCGATCGCCAACGCCTTACCCAAGTACTCCTCAGCCCCAGCCATACGCCGAACTTATCGTCCGTACGTCGACGCCCGCGACCCACCCGTCTAGACCACTACCCCGATCGCCGTGCGGTGGTGCTCCGGGTGGTCTGCCTCGTCGACGAGTGCGACCGCGAAGTCGGCGTACGAGATCAGCTCCTGGGCATCGGCCGGTGCCACGCGATAGCGCCCCTTCTGGGACGGATCGGCGTGGTCGAAGTCCCCGGTCGGCGCGATCGAGACCCAGTCGAGGGACGACGCCGCGAACACGTCCAGCGCCGCCTGGTGGGACAGGAAGAACGACCGGTACTCCCGCGGGTATCCCTCGGTGTCCATCAGCAACGTCCCGTCCGCGGTCGGGAGGATCGACGCCAAACCAACCCACACGAGCCGCCGTACGCCGGCCTTCTCGAGCCCGTCGACGAGGGCCTGAGCAGCCCGCGGGAAGAACTCACCCGGGTCGCTCCCGCCGTCGTACACCCCCGCGATCACCGCGTCACACCCCGCCGCCAACTCCGCAACCCGCCGGGCATCCGTCACATCCCCCACAACCAACCCCGCATCCCCCGCGACGCGCTCGGCAGTGGTCGTACGGGCGACGCCGACCACGGAATACCCACGGTTCTGGGCCTCCGTGACGGCCGCCGACCCGGCGCGTCCGCGGGCGCCGATCACCAGAATCTTGCTCACCGCAACCTCCTCGACAAGTGGTACGGCGACCGTAGAAGGGAGCGTGGTTACCGATTGGATACCTTGGTGAGCATGACGGGGCTGCGAGCGGACATGTTCGAGGAGATCTGCCCGTCGACGCTGCTCCCGTTCCGGGTCGGCACCGACAAATGGGCGGGCATGGTGCTGCGCTGCCTGGAGGACGGCCCGCGCCGGTACTCCGAGCTGCGCGTCCCGCTCGCCCGGATCAGCCCGAAGATGCTGACCCAGTCGCTGCGGGGACTCGAGCGTGACGGGTTCGTTCAGCGGACGGCGTACGAGCGCCGCGTCACGTACGAGCTCACCGACCTCGGCCGCAGCCTGCTCGAACCGCTACGGCTGATGTGTGCCTGGGCCGAGGACCACTGGGACGAACTCCTGGACGCCCGCGAATCGTAGGTCAGGCCAACGTCGGTGGAAGCGAACCGTTGACGACCTAGACTGCGCGGGTGGATGAGCAGACCCCGACCGCCCTGACCGAATTGCCGAGCTGGTTGCTGACCCAGAGTGCGTCCCAGGCGCACCGCATCGTCACCGAGTCGTTCGCCGCCGGAGGTGCGCGGGCGTACCACTTCCGGCTGCTCGCGACGCTGGTGGAGTTCGGTCCGGCCAGTCAGGCGGCCCTCGGCCGCCGCAGCTCGATCGACCGCAGCGATGTGGTTGCCGCGCTCAACGAACTCGAGGCCGAGGGGTACGTCGAGCGCAGCGCCGACCCGGCCGACGGCCGTCGTAACGTCATCACGATCACCACGGCCGGCAAGCGCCAGTACCGTCGGCTGACGAACCTGGTCGGCAAGGCGCAGGAGGAGATCTTCGCCCCGCTGTCGGCCACCGACCGTACGCGGCTGACCACGATCCTCGGCAAGCTCCTCGCCTACCACCAGGAGTAGCTCAGAGCGGAAGCTGGGCGCGGGCCGCCTTCTGCGTCCGGCGAACGCGCAGCTCACGGGCGTGCACCCGGCGGCGCGCGGCCCGCGAGATCTTCGGGCGTTCCTCGGCGGCGAGAGTCGGCATCTGGACCATCGGCTGCATCGGGTTCACGTACTGTCCGATGCATGTTCGGCCCGTTTGGTTCCGCCGTACGCCGGAAATCCGCGGCCGCCCGTCCTCCGACGGGGGCTGTTCGGCGCAGATTCGGAGCGGCTGGGCGATACGCCGGTTCCCGTGGCGGGGTCGGCGTTGGTAGAAAGGTAACCGGGCGCTCCAGCGCGCCGAAGCCAGCGATGAGGAGTCGTCGACGTGACGAATGCAGAGTCACCCCAGTCCGAGGGCCAGCCCGAGGCCCAGTCTGAGGCGCTGTCGAACCTGATGCACGAGGAGCGCCGGTTCGATCCGCCCGCCGAGCTCGCGGCGAACGCGAACCTCAAGGCCGACGCCTACGACCGGGCCGCGGCCGACTTCGAGGGGTTCTGGGCCGAGCAGGCCAAGCGGCTGACCTGGGCGACCGAGCCGACCGAGACGCTGGACTGGAGCAACCCGCCGTTCGCGAAGTGGTACGCCGACGGCAAGCTGAACGCGGCGTACAACTGTGTCGACCGGCACGTCGAGAACGGCCTCGGCGACAAGGTCGCGTACTACTTCGAGGGTGAGCCCGGTGACACCCGCGAGATCACGTATGCGCAGCTCAAGGACGAGGTCAGCAAGGCCGCGAACGCGCTGCTCGAGCTGAACGTCACGGCCGGCGAGATCGTCGCCATCTACATGCCGATGATTCCCGAGACCGTGGTCGCGATGCTCGCCTGCGCCCGGATCGGCGCCCCGCACACGGTCATCTTCGGCGGTTTCTCCTCGGACGCGCTCAAGGGCCGGATCCTGGACTGCGACGCCCGCGTCGTGATCACCTCCGACGGAGGCTACCGCCGGGGCGCCCCGGCCGCGCTGAAGCCGGCCGTCGACGCCGCGCTGGTCGACTGCCCGGACGTGCGCAACGTGCTCGTGGTGAAGCGCACCGGCCAGGAGACCGCGATGGTCGAGGGCCGCGACCTCTGGTGGGAGGACTTCGTCGCGAAGCAGTCGACCGAGCACACGCCGGAAGCCTTCGACGCCGAGCACCCGCTGTACGTGATGTACACGTCCGGCAGCACCGGCAAGCCGAAGGGCATCCTGCACACCACAGGCGGCTACCTCGTCGGTACGTCGTACACGCAGTGGGGTGTGTTCGACCTCAAGCCGGACACCGACGTCTACTGGACCGCGGCCGACATCGGCTGGGTCACCGGCCACAGCTACATCGTGTACGGCGCCCTCGCGAACGCGACCACGTCCGTGCTGTACGAAGGCACGCCGGACACGCCGCACCAGGGCCGCTGGTGGGAGATCGTCCAGAAGTACAAGGTCTCGATCCTGTACTGCGCGCCGACGGCGATCCGGACGTTCATGAAGTGGGGCGCCGACATCCCGGCGAAGTTCGACCTGTCGTCGCTGCGGGTGATCGGGTCGGTCGGCGAGCCGATCAACCCGGAGGCGTACGTCTGGTACCGCGAGCACATCGGTGGGAACAACGCGCCGGTCGTCGACACCTGGTGGCAGACCGAGACCGGGATGCACATGATCTCGCCGCTGCCGGGTGTGACCTCCGGTAAGCCGGGCGCCGCGATGAAGGCGATCCCGGGCGTCAGCGTGGATGTCGTCGACGACGCGGGCAAGCCGGTGCCGGACGGTTCCGGCGGCTACCTCGTCATCACCAAGCCGTGGCCGGCGATGCTCCGGACGCTGTGGGGCGACGACCAGCGGTTCGTCGACACGTACTGGTCGCGCTGGCCGGGCGTGTACTTCGCGGGTGACGGTGCGAAGAAGGACGAGGACGGCGACCTGTGGCTGCTCGGCCGGGTCGACGACGTGATGAACGTGTCCGGGCACCGGTTGTCGACGACCGAGATCGAGTCCGCGCTCGTCTCGCACCCGAAGGTCGCCGAGGCCGCCGTGGTCGGCGCGTCCGACCCGACGACGGGCCAGGCGATCGCCGCGTTCGTGATCCTGCGCTCGGAGGCCGGCGACGGCGGACCGGACGTGGTGCAGGAACTGCGCAACCACGTCGCGAAGGAGATCGGTCCGATCGCGAAGCCGCGTCAGATCATGGTCGTCTCGGAGCTCCCGAAGACCCGCTCCGGCAAGATCATGCGCCGCCTCCTCCGCGATGTGGCCGAGAACCGCGAGGTCGGCGACGTCACCACCCTCGCCGACTCCACGGTCATGGACCTCATCAAGACCAACCTGGCCGCCGGCAAGTCCGACGAGGACTGACCCGCAAGCAGAAGAGTGGATATCCCCTCGATTGTCGGGTTCTCTGCTCGTATACCAGCAGAGAACCCCACGAGGCGGCTGAAGTGGCCTCAAGTGGGGAGTGTCGTGTACCGGATCGGGCGGGTAATCCTCCCCAGTCGGCGGTTCAGGCTGTGATGGGCGTTCGCGCCGCGCCGACTCCTCAGATGGTGTTCAGAAAGCCGGGAGTTGTTCCAGGGCGGTGACGTCGGGCGGCGGGAACTCGGCGGACGGACCGTTCGGGCCTTCCTCGGCGCGCCGCACATAACGGTGGACGAACCGCTGCGTCGTGGTGAGTACGTCGGCGCACTGAGCGGTCGTGATCTTGCCCGCGGTCAGGGCGTCGGAGAGTTCGTCAAGGTCCAGGATCTGGTAGCGATCCACCGCGGGCGGAATCAGGAAGTCGACGTACAGGTCGTGCACGACGAGCCCGGTGCCGGTGCGCTCGATCTCCACCAGGTCGACGTACCACCAGCCCTCGACCGGCCCCTCGAACACGGCAGGCTTGGTGAGCTGAACCCCTTCGCCGAGCAGCAGGTAGCTGCGATCGACGGTGGGCCGCCCGGCTACCTGATACTCGGGCAGGATCTGTACGTCGTACGCAACCACCTCTCCCCGCTGCAGCCCACGACACCACTGCCCGCTGCGATGCAACACCTGGACATTCATGCCGGCGTGGCGCGGAAGATGATGATTCCGACGTACTGCGCGAGCCATTCCTGCTTGTGCGGGTACTGCTGCTTCTTCTCCTCCGACAGTTGCGGTTCGAGCACCCTCTCGACCCGGAAACCGCTGTCGGTCAAGGAGTTGTGGATCGACGAGAACGTGTCGGTGGTGTGAGTGATGGTCACGTCCTCGTTCCACCGCGAGCGGTACGAGTACGGGCCGACCGTGTGATAGGCGTCCCCGAGTCCGAGGCCGTCCCGCTCGGAGCGCTCCACCGCCCAGCGGATGGGATGCGCCATCGAGACGACCAGTACGCCGTCATCGGCCAGCAGCGATCGCACCGCGCGGAGAGTTCTTCCTCGGTCCTGCGCGTAGGCGAGGGATTGCAGGAACAACACGATGTCGAAGCGGCGACCGTTCAGCGCCGGCATCTCGTCGAGGGTCGACAGGTCTCCGGGGATCAGCGTGACGTCGGTGCCGTCCGGTGGTGTCAGGAACTGGGCGCCGACGTCGACGCCGACCACCGTGGCCGCGCCGTGGTCGCGGACGAGTTCGATCGCCTTCTCGCCGTTGCCACAGCCGATGTCCAGAACGGTCCTGCCCTCGACCGAGCCGATCAGGGAGCGCTGTGCGTCCCACTCCATCAATTGGTCCAGGGAGTCTTCGCGGGCCCGGGACTGCTCGTAGTCAGTGGTCAGCGTTTGCCACGGGTCCATGCCGCGAGATTACAACAGCCCCCGGGCTTTCCCGGGGGCTGTTGTTCAGGCGCGGGACGTCAGACCTGGCCGGCCTTCTCCAGTGCGGAGCAGCAGGTGTTCACCAGCAGGCGCGTCACGTCGTACGGGTCGATGTTGGCGTTCGGGCGGCGGTCCTCGATGTAGCCCTTCTTGTCGACCTCGACCTGCCAGGGGATCCGGACCGAGGCGCCGCGGTCGGACACGCCGTAGCTGTAGACGTCGTGCGGGGCGGTCTCGTGCGCGCCGGTCAGACGCTCCTCGATGCCATGTCCGTACCCCGCGATGTGCTCGTCGACCTTGCCCGGGGCACCGAGCGACTCGCAGGCGGTGATGATCGCGTCGTACCCCGCGCGCATCGCCTTGGTCGAGAAGTTCGTGTGTGCGCCGGCGCCGTTCCAGTCACCCTTGGCCGGCTTGGCGTCCAGCGTCGCGGCCACGTCGTACTCCTCGGCGATGCGGTACAGCAGCCAGCGGGCCGTCCACAGGTGGTCGGCCACCTCGACCGGACCCGCCGGGCCGATCTGGAACTCCCACTGGCCGGGCATGACCTCGGCGTTGATGCCGGAGATCGCCAGGCCCGCCTCGATACACGCGTCCAGATGCTTCTCGACGATCTCCCGGCCGAAGACCTCGTCGGCGCCGACGCCGCAGTAGTACGGTCCCTGCGGTGCGGGGAAGCCCACGGCCGGGAAGCCGAGCGGGCGGCCCTCCTGGAAGAAGGTGTACTCCTGCTCGATGCCGAACCAGGATTCCTGCTCGGCGTACGTCTCGGCGACCGGAAGAAGCTTGGCCCGGTTGTTCGTCGGGTGCGGGGTGCCGTCCACGAGGTAGACCTCGCACAACACCAACTTGTGGTCCCCGCCGCGGATCGGGTCCGGGCAGGAGAAGACCGGCTTGAGCACGCAGTCGGAGTTGTCACCGGGTGCCTGGTTGGTGCTCGAGCCGTCGAAACCCCAGTCCGGCAGCGCGGCGCCGTCAGCGAGGATCTTCGTCTTCGACCGCAGCCGCGCGCTGGGCTCGGTCCCGTCGATCCAGATGTACTCGGCCTTGTAGCTCACCATCGGTCCTTTCGTCACGGCCGACGTGTCGGGCGATCCGGCCAGCCTGCCTCGACAGTGTCAACCAGCAATTTCGGCCCTGTTGCTTCGATGTGAACGGCGTGTTACCCGGGACGTGACGTGGACAACCCCGATGGCTCTAGGGTCGTGGGATGACTGTGCTCCTGGCGATCATGCATGCCGGCCTCGCCGCGGCCTGGGTGGGTGGGATGGCGTACTCGTTGTTCGTGGTGCAGCCGAAGTTGAAGAAGTACTTCGGGAAGGATCAGGACGGCCGCGAGGCGCTGACCACGGTGATTGCCTCGGGCAACAGATGGAAGGTGATCGGGCTGATCGCCGCGATCGCGCTCACCGGCGGCGCGATGCTCGCGATCAACCCTGAGCACTGGTGGATCCACGCGGTCAAAGGCCTCTTGCTGCTGATCGCCACCGCGATCTTCTGGTACGTCTCCTGGCAGCACTGGCCGCAGCGCGTGTTCGCGACCACGGCCGAGCTGCCGAAGCTGCAGGCGCGTCTCATCACGCTCGCGACGACAATGCTCGGTCTCGCGGGGACGGCCTTCGCCCTGGGCGTCCTCGCCGAGCACCTCTGAACCCCGCGGAGGAACAACGGCGCACCGTAGCGTGCGCGGCCGGTTGCGGATCGTGGGTATTTTGACTTGGTGACCCGCCCCGCACATCCGTCGTCCACAGATCCCGCTGATCAACCCGCCACGTACGGCGAGGTGTTCGGCGTAGCCGAGTTCCGATGGCTGTGGCTCGCGCAGCTCGGATCGGTGGTCGGGGACCAGTTGGCCCGGGTCGCGCTCGCCGTACTCGTCTTCGACCGGACCGGATCGGCCGGGCTGTCCGCGGTCACCTACGCGCTGACCTTCCTGCCCGACATCGTCGGCGGCCCGCTGCTGTCCGGACTGGCCGACCGCTATCCGCGTCGCCGGCTCATGATCGGCTGCGATATCGCCCGGGCGGTGCTGGTCGCGGCGATGGCAATCCCCGGCGCCTCGCTGTGGATCCTGTGCGTACTGCTCGTCGCAGTGCAGTTGCTCGCGTCGCCCTTCCAATCCGCCAGAGCGGCCTTGTTGCCGTCGATCCTGACCGGCGACAAGTACGTACTGGCCAGCTCGGTGTCGAACATCACCGCGCAGGCGTCCCAACTGGCCGGGTTCGTGACCGGCGGCACCTTGGTCGCAGCATTCGGCGTCGGAAACGCACTGTTGGCCGACGCAGTCACCTTCGCGCTGTCAGCGCTGCTGCTGAAGCTCGGAGTTCGTGAGCGCCCGTTGCCGGGATCGAGCGAGGCGCGCCCGGGATGGTGGCCGTCGCTGTCGGCCGGTGCGCGGCTCGTCTGGAGCGATCGGCAACTGCGCTACCTGGTCGCGCTGGCCTGCGTCGCCGGTTTCTACGTGAGCATCGAAGGACTTGCCGCGCCGTACGCCGCAGTGGTCGGAGGCGGGCCGGCCGCTGTCGGGATCTTGCTCGCCGCCAACCCGGCCGGGCAGATGGTCGGGATGCTCTTGCTGACGCGAGCCGCGCCGGCGCGGCGGCTCAAGCTGATGGGTCCACTCGCGATCGGGTCCTGTGCGCCGCTGATCGGCTGTATCGCCGAGCCGGGACTGTGGGTGACCGTCGGGTTGTGGTTCGTGTCGGGGTTGTGTGCGTCGTACCAGCTGGCCGCGAGTGCGGCGTTCGTGCTGAACGTGCCGGACGCACAGCGCGGCCAGGCGTTCGGCCTGGCGCGCACTGCGCTGATCGTGTCCCAGGGAATCGGGGTGCTGGTCGCCGGGGCCGCCGCGGATCGGTGGGCGCCGTCCCTGGTCGTGGCGGCCGCGGGAATTCTGGGCTTACTGGTCGCGGCGGGCGCTGCGTACGGGTACGTCGGCGCCACGCGACAACCTGCATGACGGGTCACCAGTCGTTGTTCTGCATGGCGGACGCCTCCTCTCGCGGGATCTGGGCGCATCGGGGGTGAGCGCAGCGAGGCAAATAACAGGGAAGCCATGACATTGCGTGCACAACACGGCTACTCTGTGACAAGGACCGACTGTGAGGCGGGGGTCTTTTTCATGAGTATCCGGCATCGGCTGGCGCGGCGTCGCCTACGCCGACGTCAGGACGTGGGCTGGAGCCCGGCCAGGTGGGCGCTGTGGTCGCAGCCCCGGAGCATTCTCGGCTACGTCCTCGCGGTCGAACTCATCACCGTGGTGGTCGTCGCTTCGACGTTCGACCTCGTCTCGGTCACCGCCGGTGACTGGATCCGGTTGCTGGTCCTCGCGGGCGGATCGGCGATCCATCTCGAAGCGGCCCGCGATATCGAGCGGCTGCGCAAGGTCGGCGCCGAAGGCATTCCGTACGTCAATCTCAAAGGAATGTGGACCTTCGCCGGCGTCCTGATCCTGCCTCCGCCGCTGGCGGTCGCGCTGATTCTCAGCACCTACGTGCATTCCTGGCTCCGGGTACGACGAGTTCCGCCGTACCGGTCGGTCTTCACCGCGACGACGCTCGTACTGGCTGGTGCCGCAGGAGCGGTCGTCCTGGCCACGATCCGTCCCGGTATCTACCCGGGCTACCCGTCCGGCCCACTCGGACTCGTTGCCGTCGTGGCGGCCGGCCTGGCGTACTGGTTCGTGAACTACGCCCTGGTCGCGGGCGCGATCATGATGGCCAACCCCGATTCCCCAGGCCGCAACGCCCTGGGGCGGCTCTCGGACCAGCTGATCGTGGCCGGCTCGCTCGGACTGGGAGTCGCGACCGCAGCGTTGCTGCTCAGCCAACCGTGGGCCGTCGCCGTTCTGCTGCTCACCATCCTCGGTCTGCACCGCGCGCTTCTGGTCGAGCAGTTCCAGACGGCATCACGCACCGATCCCAAGACCGGCCTGGCCAACGCGGCCTTCTGGCACGAGATCGCGCGCCGTGAATTCGCCGGCGCCGAACGCACCAACTCTCGACTCGGCGTGCTCTATCTCGACCTCGACCACTTCAAGGCCATCAACGACACCTACGGCCACCTCGCCGGTGACGAGGCCCTGAAAGCGGTCGCGGCCGAGCTGCGTCACGAGGTCCGCGACAACGACTTGGTCGGGCGGCTCGGCGGCGAAGAGTTCGCCATCCTGCTCCCGCAGACGTCTGCGGCCGATACTGCCCTGGCCGCCGAGCGGATCCGGCGCCGCATCGCGGGTCTGACGGTCACCGTCGCCGCCCCCAACGGTCCCGTGCTGTGCGGCCCCATCACGTGTTCGATCGGCGCCGCGACGTACCCGGAGTCCGGTGCCAGCCTCGACGAACTCCAGATGGCCGCCGATCTGGCCATGTACAAGGCCAAGGACGCCGGCCGGAATCGCGTCGTCGCCGCACCGGCCAACGGCGAGCTCCCCCCTTCCTGACCAGGCCGCCCCAGACCGGGGCCGTAGTGATGTTTGGGTGCCTGTGCCAGGATTGCGCTTCCCGACGGAGGTGATCAGGATGGCGCAGGAGGCCTTGCAGCTGCTGGTCAGCATGCACCGAATCGTCAGACATCTGCGCCGCAGCAGGACCACCACGCTCCTGCACCCGACGCAGTTCCTGGCACTGATGCTGATCGCCGACGAGCAACCGATCCGGATCGGCGAAATCGCCGCCCGCGTCCCGTGCTCGCAACCCACCGCGACGACGACGGTCGCGGGCCTGGAAGAGGCCGGACTGGTCCGGCGCGAACCGGACCCCGTCGACGGCCGAGCGACCGCGGTCGTGCTCACCGAGCTGGGTGCCGAGACGGTCGAGGCGTCCGGCCGTCAGGCCGCCGAGGAACTCGCCAACCTCCTCAGCCGCCTCGACGACGCCGACCGGACCCTTGTTCTGCAGGCGGGCGCGGTCCTGGCGCGCGTCACCGACGGTCTCTAACGCAGACCCGGTACGACGGTCACGGTGTACGGCGGCGTACCGGGTGCGACGTCCAGCTGACTGTTCACCCACAGCAGCCGTCCGTGGTCGCGGGCGATCGTCGTCGGAGTCGCACCGGACGCGCCCGGGCCCGAGTCCGCGACCAGGGTCGCCGCGGTCAGATCCTCGTTGAGGATCGCGAGCCGGGTGACGTACTTCCCGCCGCCGGCGTTGTAGACGGCGTACAGACGGCGCCCTTCGAGGAGGTACCCGTCGCCGGACAGGACGCCGTCCGGGACGTCGAGGACCGTGACCTGCCGGGTGCGGAGGTCGATCCGGTACGTGACGTCCTGGCCCTGCTCGCCGACCAGGAGCACGCGTCCGTCGGTGACGATACCGTTCAGGAAGTACGGCGTCGGCTGGATCCGGTCGCGGGTGATCCACGGCTCGAGCTCGCCGAGACCGTCGCGGGTGAGCGGCGCCCGCCAGATCTGGTTGTGCGCCGAGTCGGTCACGTAGACGGCGTTGCCCGCGATCGTGAAGTCGTTGAGGAACGAGCCGTCCGCCGCTTTCCGTACGTCGAGCAGCCGGCCGCGGGCGTCGTACAGGAAGAGTTTCGACGTACTCGCGCCGGCGACGAGGACCCGCCCCCAGCGGTCCAGGTGGATGCCGGTGGCCGCGGTACGTCCGTCGCTGCCGGCCGGCAGGAACAGGCTGAGTCGGGACGAGTGGGTGTTGCCGCGGTACACCGCACCGGTGGCGACGCTGGTGACGTACATCGTGCCGCCGGGCGTGACCGCGATCCCTTCGAGATTCTCGCCGGGCGTGGTCGAGACGACGTACTGCGTCGGTCGGTGGACGGCGCCGGCCTGCGCGGTGACCGACGGGGTGGCCGCGGCGAGAACCAGGACGGTGAGGACTGCGAGACGTTTCATCGGGCCAGAGTGGGAGCGTACGGCGGCCGGTCGCGACCGGATTCGGTCTGAACCGAAGAGGTCTGTGCGGGTGACCTCGCGGCCGTCACAATCGAGGGATGATCCGCGTCCACTTCACCGCGGCGGACCTCGGCCGGGTCACGTTCCCCACCGAGCCGCACCCGCTGTGGGAGGCCGCGCTCGCGGCCCGCGCGCTTGGTGACCGGTCGATGTCGCCGGTCGCACGGCGGTGGCGACGTACCGCGGCACCGCGGGTGCGGGGGTCGATGCGTCCGCTGTTCAAGCTGATCTCGCCGGGCGGACTGTTCCCGGACTTCCTGATCCCGGAGGTGGCGGGACCCGGTCTGGAGCCGGCCGTCGAGGCGTTGATGGAGACGCCGGCCTCCGTCATCCGCGACGAACTGGAGCCGTGGTTGCCGCCGGAGGTCGACCGGTACATGCGTGGATTGCTGGACGGCCGCGCCGGCTCGCGGCGGGCGCTCGGCGGCGCGGTCCGGGACTTCCATCAGGAGGTGCTGGTGCCTTCGTCGGGGGAGTTGCAGCGGCGGTACGGCGCTGACCTCGGGATCCGATCGCGCGCGGTCCTGCACGGTGGGATCGATGCGCTGCTGTCGTCGCTGCATCCCGATGTCGAGTGGGCGACTCCGGTGCTGACGACGTACGGGCCTGTCGACGACTGGACCGCGGACATCCACCTGAACGGCCGCGGGCTCGAGCTCTACCCGTCCCCGCTGGTCTCCAACTGCCTCGCGATGGACAACGCGGACCGCCGCCCCGTCCTCGTCTACCCCTGCGCCGACCTGACCGACGCGACCACGGACGATGCCGCCGGCGACGCTTTGGCAGACCTCCTGGGCCGCACGCGAGCCGCCGTACTCCGCTCCCTCACCCACCCCGCCACCACAACCCAACTGGCCCGCCGAGTAGGCATCTCCCTGGCCTCCACCTCAGACCACACCAGAGTCCTCCGAGCCGCCGCCCTCATCACCACCCACCGAACCCAAGGCACCGCCCTCCACGCCCTGACCCCCACCGCCCACAACCTCCTGACCGGGGCATGCAAGGGCATCCCGGGGCAGATAGCGAATTCCTGACCAAGTCCTCCAGTTTCCCGCTACAGTTGATTCCGTCGAGGGACAAGAGTCCCCCGGAAGTGAACCCGGCAGCCCTCCGGACGGTGGACGAGCCGGGTTTCGCGCTGTCAGGGCTCCTTGACCTGACAGAACGTCGCGACAGAGGCCTTCCACGCACCGCCCCGGGTCCAGCTCCAGGCAACTGCATCCGGGATCCAGAGCAGCGGATCAGCCTTGGCCACCAACACGTCCCAACGCAGCGTGTCGTGGCACCCGAACCGGCGCGTAGCCTCCCGCAGACACCGGCGGTCGTGTTCGTAGGTCGAGTCGTCTCGCTCAACCACCAAGCGCTCCGCTGACGCCGCGCTGTCCCTGACGATCGCGTCGAGACATCGCTTCCGAGCCTCATGCGAGTTCCTGCCAACTGGGTACAGATCGACCAGCAGCCGGAAGTCGGTGACAACCTGCAGGATCTTCTTCCGCCGTTGGTTGCTCTCGCTGCGGAAATGTAGGCGCTCCTGGCCCGGCAAAGCCTCAGATCTACGTAAAACAAGGGGATTGTGCCCCGGGGGCCGCCGGCTGGCAGGCCCCCGGGGGTGGGGTTAGTTGCGGTTGAGGGTGAAGGTGGTGGTGGTGTTTTGGATGTCTTTGGCGTTGTTGGTGAGGGTGAGGTTGTTGAAGGTGGCTGCGCCGACGGCGGGGCCTTGGCCGGGTTCGGGGAGTTCGTTGGCCCAGATGCCGAAGCCGGACTTGGCGTCGAAGGCGTCGCCGGATTTGCGGGCGCCGGAGATGGTCGTGTTGGTGAAGACCGTGTCCGCGACCGGGAACTGCGGCTGGCCGCCGACGTAGTTCGTCTGGAACATGATCCCGCTGTACGTCGGATCGACGATGTCCAGATCATTGACGCGGATCCCCTGGAAGATCTTCGACGCCGAGAAGACCCACACCGCGGGGAACGCCTGGTTGCCCCAGAAATGCCCGCCGGAACGTACGACGGAGACGTTCTGGAACTGTGTCGGCGGAGTGGCCCCGAACCCGTTCATCGGGATCCCGAAGTCCAGGGAACTGATCGTGATCCCGGGGTACGTGAGCATGTCCGCGGCGTACAGGTTCCGGAAGATGTTGTTCGTCCCGCCGTACACCGCGAACCCGGCGGCCCGCCAGGTCAGCGATGCGGACAGGTTCTCGAACACGTTGTCCCGGACCTCGCCGCCACCGTTGTCGGTGGCGTTGAACAGCGCGAAGCTGTCGTCACCCGTCGATCGTGCGTCGTTGTTGCTGACCGTGTTGCCGGACGACCCGTTCGTCATGTTGATGCCGTCGGCAAACGTGTCCCGGATCCGCGAGTTCTTGATCGTCGAGGTGTCGGTGTTCGAACCCCAGTACAGACAGACCATGTGCTCGACCCAGATGTTGTCGATGGTCATGTTCGCCGTACCCGAGAAGTCGAACACCTTTCCGGGTCCGTCGATCCGCGACGTGTAGTTACCGAAGTACGTGAACCCGCTGAACGTCGACCCGTTCGCCGACGCCTCGGACCGGAACCCGACATCGGTGTTGTCCTGCGTGGTCGGCGCGTGGAAGCGGGTGAACCACGGCCCGGCCCCGACGACCTTGACCGCCTTGCCGTACACCTGGAACTTCGACGACGTGTCGTAGTCACCGGGCGGCAGGTACACACCCTGCAGCGAGCTGTCCTGACGCACCTGGTCGAGAGCGTTCTGCACGTCCTGCTGGGTGAACCCGGTTGGCGTCACGAAGCCCGCACCCGGGTTGCCGACAACGGAAGCCGTCTCGGTGTCGAGGAAGTCGATCGTGTACGTCAGGCTGTTCGCCGGATCCTTCTGCAGCCGGATCTTCGTCCCGGCCGGGTAGGTCTGGCCGAGCATCAGGTTGGCCTCGTCGTAGATGTGTCGCGCCGGACCCGACCCCGGCGAGTTGTTCGGCGACGCCTCTGCGCCGTACAGCCAGGCGTACTTCGAGGTGAGCGGCAACGTCTTCGCGAAGCTGCCGTTCACGTACACACTGATCGATGACGTCTGCCCGCCGCCTCCCGACGAGTCCGGCATCGAGAACCGGGTGACGAGCGTGTTCGTGCTGGCGCGGGTGGTGAACTCGACGTACGCGCCGTTCGAGCCGAGTGTGACCGCGCGCCGCCCGGAGGCTTCACCGGCCAGGTCGCCGATGGTGCGGTTCGGCCCGATCACGGACGCGCCGCCGCCGACCGCGGCGTCCTCCGCCTCGAGGTGGTCGTAGGGCATATTCGCCCCGCGACCAACGAAGAACGGCCGCTCGCTGGTGTTGTTCGACCGCTTCACCGGCAGCTCGTTGGCGTCGTCCGCCAGCACCACACGCACGGTGTAGCGCCCGTTGACGGCCGTCCAGTTTCCGAGAGCAACAGCCGGAGTGGTGGCACCGGCGGCGATCGACCCGTTGTACGTCCCGGTCAACGTCGCGACCGCGGACGATCCGTTGAGAACCGTCAGCGTGATCCCGTGCGCACCAGACGCAGAGGCGACACTGCCTTGGTTCTTGATCGCGACCGAGAAGGCGACCGAGTTCCCGGCCGCTGGGTTGCCCGGCGTCCAGTTGACCACCGACGCGACGAGGTCGGAGCTCGCCACCGGGGTCACCACGAGCGGACCAGAAGCGGCCGCCGTGTTGTTCCCGTCGTTCTGCTCGATCACCGAGTTGGTCTCGTCGACCTTGGCGCTCAGCGCGTACGAGCCGGCGTCGCGCGTCCCGATCGACGTGCTGACCGTGGTCGATGCCCCGGCCGCGAGCGCGCCGACAGCCGCCGTACCGACCTTGGTCGTACCGAGGTAGAAGTTCACGTCGGTCGCCGCGGACCCCGCCGTACCGCCGTTGTTCACCGTCGCGCGGACCGTGATCGCGTCGGTCTCGACCGGTGACGTGGGTGTCCACGAAACGTTCGAGAGTGTGAGATCCGGGTTCGGCGCCGGTACGCCGAGCACCTGCAGCTCCGCGACCTGCCCGGCCGGTGCGCCGGTGTTCCCGGTGAAGTTCAGCCGTACGTCGGCCACTCGCGCGCTGACCGGGATCGTCACGCTGTTGCCGCTCGCCGGGTTGAAGGCGTAGCCGGCCGAAGCGACGATCGTGGTGAAGGTCGACGAGCTCTGCTCCCGCCCGAGGATCGAGAACGTCTGCGTCCGCGGCCCCCACGCCGGATCGGGATTGAGCCGCACCACGATCGAGCTGAGGTCCGCGTTCGCACCGAGCTGCGTGGTCAGTGTGGCCGGGTTGGCGTTGCCCTCCCAGTACGTCGTCACGTCGTCGTCGTTCGCGTTCTCCGGGACGTAGGTGAACGTCGACCCGGACGCCGTGATCGGCTTGTCCAGCGCCAGGTTGCTGCCCGGGCCGCCGCTGCCGTTGCGGGTGACCGTGTTGCTGTTCGCGGACTGGTTGCCAGCGGCATCTTTCGCGCGAACGGTGTATGCGATCGAGACGTTGGCCGGCTGGTTGTCCGTGTACGTGAGCACGTTGCCGGCCACGCTGGTCCGCAGCTGCCCGTTCGCGTAGACGTCGTACCCGGTGACGCCGACGTTGTCCGTCGACGCGCTCCAGGTGAGTTTGATCTGCCCGGCGCCGGGCTCGGTGAAGGCCAGGTTGCCCGGGGCGGTGGGAGCCTGGGTGTCACCGGTCGCCGGTCCGTAGACCTCGAGTTCGGAGAGTTGTCCGGCCGGCCATCCGGTGTTCGCGGTGATCC
The DNA here is from genome assembly GCF_004331345.1 of Kribbella soli. GTDB lineage: Bacteria > Actinomycetota > Actinomycetes > Propionibacteriales > Kribbellaceae > Kribbella > Kribbella soli. Next base: position 2,738,607 of record NZ_SJJZ01000001.1, read on the forward strand.
GGATCCGGACGTACCGCGTGGTGGCGGTGCCGTAGTCGACGGTCACCGTGTTGGTCGGCGGGCTGAACGTGCGCGTCGCGGGCGCGGACAGGTCGGTGAAGTTCTGCCCGTCGGTGCTGCCCTGGACCGCGAGGGTCTCGTCGCGGGCGCCCCAGTTCGCGGTCGGCAGCTTCAGTACGACCTGGTTGGTCGCGACCGACGTACCGAGATCGACCTGGACCCATTGCGGGAAGGCGTTGTTCGCGCTCTCCCAGTAGGTGCTCTGGTTGCCGTCGGTCACGTTCGACGCGGCGTAGTCCTGGGTGCTGCTGCTGGCCGACGCGACCTTCCCGGCAGCGAGATTGGGACCGGCGAGTGTGGCGGCCGACGCGGCGGGTGCCGGCTGGGCGAGTGGAGCGGCCGCGAGACTCGCGGCCAGCAAGGCGGTCAGCAACCGCCACTTCGGAATTCGCATGGGCCTCTCCTGGTGGGCGGGACAGGGAAGAGCCGCCGCACGGGAGTCCAAAACTTTCGCTGACTTGCTCAATTCTTGCGCGGCGATTGGCTCATTGTTACGGCACCGTCAACCGTGCGTCAACGGTTCGTGACAGCGAAGGGCCGGCCCGCAATGAATGCGAGCCGGCCCTTGGAGGTACTGCGTCAGTGCTTGGCGGCACCTTCCGCGCCGGCGCCGGTGAGCGCGCGGACCGAGAGTTCGCTGTAGCGGGTCTCGCTCGACCTGTCCCGGCCGAGGTACGTGCCGAGCACGCCGAACAGGAAGCCCAGCGGGATCGACACGATGCCCGGGTTCGACAGCGGGAACCAGTGGAAGTCGGCATCGGTGATCATCGACTTGTCACCGTTGCCGGACACCACGGGCGAGAAGACCACCAGGACGACGGCCGAGATCAGGCCGCCGTAGATGCTCCAGACGGCGCCCGAGGTGTTGAACCGCTTCCAGAACAGGTTGAACAGCAGCGCCGGCAGGTTCGCCGAGGCCGCGACCGCGAACGCCAGCGCGACCAGGAACGCGATGTTCAGCTTCTGCGCCGGGATCGCGAGCCCGATCGCCACCGCGCCGATCCCGATCGCCGCGAACCGCGCCACCCGCAGTTCCTGCTGCTCGGTCGGCTTCTGCTTGGCGATGACGTTGGCGTACAGGTCGTGCGCGAACGACGACGCCGAGGTCAGCGTCAGCCCGGCCACCACCGCGAGGATGGTGGCGAAGGCGACCGCCGCGATCAGCGCGAGCAGGATCGCCCCACCGGTCGAGCCGGCCCCGCCGCCGACGGCCTCGGCCAGCAGTGGCGACGCCACGTTGCCCTTCGACGTCTCGACCGCGGACCCCTTGGTCGTGTCCAGCAGTGCCGCGGCACCGAACCCGAGGGCCAGCGTCATCAGGTAGAACACACCGATCAGGCCGATCGCCCACTGCACCGACCGGCGCGCGGCCCGCGAGTCCGGCACGGTGTAGAAGCGGATCAGGATGTGCGGCAGACCCGCCGTACCGAGGACCAGCGCGAGGCCGAGCGACAGGAAGTCGATCTGGCCGGTGAGGTCCTTGCCGTACAGCAGGCCCGGCTGCAGGAAGGCCTCGCCCTTTCCGGACTTGTCGGCGGCCGAGCCGAGCAGGTCGGAGATGTTGAAGTGGAACTTCAGCAGCACCAGGAACGTGATCACCACCGTGCCGGCCATCAGCAGCACGGCCTTGACGATCTGCACCCAGGTGGTGCCCTTCATGCCGCCGATCGTCACGTACACGATCATCAGCGCGCCGACGAGCACGATCACGGCGGCCTTCACGCCCTCGCTCTTCACACCGAGCAGCAGCCCGACCAGCGAACCGGCGCCGACCATCTGGGCCAGCAGGTAGAAGATCGAGACCACGATCGTCGAGGTCGCGGCCGCCGTCCGCACCGGCTTCTGCTTCATCCGGAACGCGAGCTGGTCGGCCATCGTGAAGCGGCCCGAGTTCCGCAGCAGCTCGGCGACCAGCAGCAGTGCGACCAGCCAGGCCACCAGGAAGCCGATCGAGTACAGGAAGCCGTCGTACCCGAAGAGGGCGATCTGGCCGGAGATACCGAGGAACGACGCCGCGGACATGTAGTCGCCGGCGACTGCCAGGCCGTTCTGCCCGCCGCTGAACGAGCGGCCGCCGGCGTAGTAGTCGGCCGCGGTCTTGTTCTGCCGGGACGCCCACCAGGTGATGTACAGCGTCACGGCAACGACGGCGGTGAACAGCGAGATCGTCAGCGTCCGGTTGCCGGGCTCAGCGGCCAGCGGGAGGAGAAGGACGTTCACCGGCGGCGCTCCCTCTTGTACTTGGCGTTCAGGCCGTGGGCGAGCGGATCGAGCTTGCGGTTGGCGAACCGGCCGTACAGGGCCGCGATCGAGAACGTCGACACGAACTGCAACAGGCCGAAGATCAGTGCCACGTTCACGTGGCCGACCACCTGGTGATTCATGAAACCGCGGGCCCAGTTGTTGCAGGCGACGTACGCCAGATACCACGCCATGAACGCGATCGTCCACGGTACGACGAAGTTCTTGTACCGCCGCTTCAGCTCTTTGAAGTCGGCCGCGTCGTGCACCGCCTCATAGGCGCGGGCGTCCCGCTCGCGCACCATTTCCTCGTCCATGAGTTCCCCTTCGGTGGACTAGAACACGTGCACGTTAGCCCCTAGTTGCGCTTTTGTGACCTACCGCAACCAAAACGTTCTAAAGGTGCGGAGCCACCGGGCCGTCGACCGTACGGCGATAGTTCGCGAACTCGCTGGGGTGGGCCCGGAAGCAGTCGGTGAAGTACGGCATCCGCAACGCCTCCGGGGGCCGCGCGGTGTGCTCGTAGATCAGCTCGATCTGGTCGAGGACCTGATCACGCCGGGTGTCCTTGAGGACGGCGACCCGCGAGTGCGACTGGGCCAACTGCCGCAAGCCCGCGCGATTCAGGTCGTGCCAGTGCCGGAACCGGGCGCTCTCCAGCAGCGTGAACAGGTTCGACTGCTCGATGATCGGCACCGGGTCGAACCGGTCGGTCCCACCGAAGCCGTCGCCCTGCAGCACCTGGAAGATCCGGCGGACCCACGGAACCACGGTGTCGGCGTTGTTCCAGAGCAGGCCGAGGACGCCGCCCGGCCGCAGCACCCGGGCGATCTCCGGCAGCGCGCGGGCGTGGTCGAACCAGTGGAAGGCTTGTCCGACGATCACCGCGTCCACCGAGGCGTGGGCGAGCGGGATCGACTCCGCGGCCCCGACCATCGTGTCGATACCGGGCCGCCGGCGGCAGACCTCGAGCATCTCCTGCGACGGGTCGACGGCGATCACGTCGTGCCCGAGGTCGGCGGCGACCGCCGCGAGCTTGCCGGTGCCGGCGCCCAGATCGAGCACCTGCAGTCCACGGCCGGGGCCCAGGATCCAGATCAGCGCCTCGGCCGGGAACGTCGGCCGGCCCGCGTCGTACGCGGTCGCGACGGCGCCGAACGACTGGGCCCGCGCGGCCTGCGCGCCGTTGCCTGCGCCGTTCTCCGGGGCAGCGGCGGAGTCCCCGGCCGGATCATTGGTGGTCATCACGGTAAATCATGCCCCAGGGAACGACACAGCGGAGCGTGTAATCCCTGCTACTCGCCGAGTTTCTTCTGTTCGATGTGCGCGTTCAGCGCGGCCAGCTCCGGGTGCTCGTCCAGAATCGCGACCAGTTCGGCGCAGCCGAGATCGGTGCCGCCGAAGTCCTCGATGAGGGCATCGAGCAACTTCCAGTCGTCCGCGGTGTCCAGGGTGAGCCGGTATTGGGCAGCGTTCTTGGATGCCGGGCCACCCGACCACGGGAGGTTCAGCAGCCGCATCTGGCCGGACCGGTTCTGGTGCAGGTACGGCGTGACGTGTTCGCGGTCCGCCTTGAGCGTGGCGTTCGCCTCGGCGTCGTACAACCGGGCGGTGGAGAAGATCTCGAAGTCCATGCCGCGCGGGTAGGTGCGCTCGAGACAGTTCGAGATGTAGAGGTCGAGGTCGTTCTCGGCGCGCCACCGATCGACGCCCGCGGCAACGATCTCGGGATCGATCAGCGGGCAGTCGGAGGTGACCCGGACGATGGCGTCCAGGTCGTGTTCGCGGGCGGCGCCGGCGAACCGGCTGAGGACGTCGTCCTCGCTGCCGCGGAAGACCGGGATGCCGTCCTCTTCACAGACCTGGACGACCAGGTCGTCGTGGAGGTTCGTGGTGGTCGCGACGATCACCGGCAGACCGGTGCGGCTCAGCCGGTCGAGGTGGTGCTCGAGATAGGAGCGCCCGGCAACGGCCAGCAGCACCTTGGCCGGCAGCCGGGTGCTGGTCACGCGAACCTGCGTGATGATGCCGATCTTCAGCTCTGGTGTCACGGGGTCCATCGGAACATCTCCCGGATTTCTGCGGGTCCGGCGACGTGGTCGACGCCCAGTTCGGTGTCGGTGAACTCACGGGCGACCGCCGGCGGGACGTACGGCTGGTCCATCTCCGGCCACAGCCGCTTGATCCGCGCCTGTCCGCCGAACGACGGGTGCTCGTTCTCCAGCACCATGGGATCACCGTAGACCCCTGCCCCCAGGCCGAGCGAGCCGCCGTACAGAACGGCGGAGCTGAGCCGGTTGGAGGCGACCCGTTCGTGCTTGCGGAGCTCGCGCAGCTGCTTGACCAGGAACTTGGCGTCGGTCTTGCGCCAGTGCAGGCCGCGGTAGCCGTGCGTGATGACCCGGAATCCGGCGTCCTTGTAGACGTTCCGGATCGCGGGCTTGTCGAATTCGTTCCAGTACAGGCAGACGGTCACCGGGCCGGTCTCGTGCTCGTTGATCGAGGCAACGATCCGGCCGTGGTCGCCGAGCACGTGCTGGCCTTCCCAGCCGTGGAACGGGTAGAAGATGGTGCCCTTGGCCCGTTTCTCCGGCGTCGCCAGTTCCGGGTGGGTCTTCAGCAGGTACAGCCAGACCGAGCCGATCACCGAGTAGTTGCGCAGGCCGAGCGCGTGGCCGCGGCGGCGGACGCTGTCCGACCAGACGAACTTCGGCAGCCCGGGCGCGAAGTTCGTGCCGTGCGCGAAGCCGTCGAGGATGTTCCAGCCGTGCTGCAGGTAGCCCCAGATCCGCGGCGGTTTCGGGAGTCCGGCGTACGTCGCCATGATGTTGGCGTGCCCGTAGAAGTGGTTGGCGTGGTGCATCAGCGGCGTACCTTCCGCAGCACCCGCTTGAGGCGGCGGCGGATCACCCGGGCCGGGTTGAGGACGGCGTGGCCGACGCGATAGGGGAGCGAGCGGCGGATGCCGCTGACCGTGCCCTCGAAGAGGATCGCTCGGGCGCTCGCATGCGCGAGCTCGTCGGCGAGCCGGGCGACGGTGGTCAACTGCTCGGCACTGCCGCGCGGGCGGACGACCTCGTCCGGAGTGAATTCCTGCTCCTGCACGGCAATCCCCGCCATCGCCGCGAGCCGTGCCGTCAGCGCATGCGGGTCGGCCGCCGCGGGCCATGGCTGCCGCGAGCCACTTTCCAGCGCCCGCTTCGCGAACCGCTGGAGGTGCTCGACAACATCCAGCTCCTGCGCCTCCCCGAACAGCCGGTACGACGTCCCGTCCAGGATCACGTTGTCGGGCGACCCCGCACCACCCGCACCCAGCCACGCCACATACGCCGGGATGACCCGCCGAAGCTCCGCCTGATCATCACAGCGCAGGGCCATCAGAAGGTGTTCCTCCAACAGGACGCCTTCGCCCTCAGGTACCACACCTTCAGGCAGCACAGGGGGCGCCTCCGCGCCGATCACGAAGTACCAAGCCGGCGCCAACTCGAAGGCAACCCCCGCGGCAGCGGCATCCAGCACCACGCGGTACGGATCCATCAACACCGGCCCGTCGTTGCGTGAGGCAACAGCCCGCGCGGCGGCGATCCCGGCGAACCCATCAACTGTCGTCAGCGCGAGGTCCGCCTGGACCAGCGACGGAAACACGGCAAAGGTCTGCAAGTCCGAGGTGCCGAGAACAGAGAGGAGGGGCTTGAGGCCCGCGGGCGCCCGGTCCCCGACGGACCGGCCCCAGTCCTCGTCGCGTGGGATCCCTGCTGTGATGTCCGGCTGAATCAACCGCTCGAATCCGAACGAGTTCGTGGCGCCGAGGAGGAGCCGCCCACCCGGCCGGAGGCGCTCACGCAGCCGATCCAGCGCCTCCACCCACGGGAAACTCGCAGTATCAGGCCCAACAAGCCGCTCCAACCCATCCAACGCGACGATCACGTCGTACGTCTCATCCACCAACCAACGATCGAGCGAGCCGCAGAAGACCTGCCCCTTGGCGTCGTCCAGTAGTTCGGCGAGTTCCTCGGCGTCAGGAGCCGAGCGGAGCAGGAGGTCGACCGAGGCGACCTGCGCGACCGCAGCCGTGATCAGCTCGGCGGCATGCGGGCCGGCGATCAGGACGGCGTCGTCAGGCCGGAGGGCGGCGGCCAGAACTGCCGTGGCTGCGGGTCCAGCGGCCGCGGGACGGGCGTCGCCCGGGCGCAGATCCGACCAGTTGAGCATCTCTCCGCCGATCAAGTTCGACCGGGTCACATCCGTCACCTTCGTGGTTTGCGCTGTAAGTTCCTCGGGGGTCAACGGCTCGCCCTGCCCGGGGCCGATCCGCCGGATCGAGCGGCCGCACCGGCCCTTGGGGCGGGGAAAGAAATCGTCACCCAGTGGCGAATAGTTTCCCAGCTTCCCGCCCGATCAAGGCGAGCGCCCCTATTGATACCGGCGACGAGTGGCTTGGGGAGTCCTACGTACCTGAAACGACCAGCAGAACTCCCCACCCGACCAAACCGGCCGACGACCTTACGGGGCGGACTGTTCAGGGATCCAGGAGTCACTGGCCAACCAAGGTCAGGAGGGTCTCGATCACCCGGTCGACGTCGCTGTCGGTGAGGTCCGGGAAGAGGGGGAGGGAGAGTTCTTCGGCGTAGAACTGTTCGGCGTTCGGGCAGAGGCCGCGCTTGTAGCCCTGGTGGGCGAAGACCGGGTGCCAGTACACCGGGATGTAGTTCACTTGTACGCCGATCCCCGCGGCGCGCATCGCCTCGAAGATCTCCCGCCGTCGGCCGCCGAGGATGCGAATCGGATACAGGTGCCACATCGGGTCGACGCCGGCGCGCTGCACCGGCGTACGCAGCCCGTCGGTGTCGGCGAACGCCGCGTTGTAGCGGGCGGTGATTTCGGTCCGGCGGCGCTTGAACTCCGCGAGCCGGCGCAGCTGGGACAGCCCGAGTGCGGCGCCCAGGTCGGTCAGGCGGTAGTTCACGCCGTACTCGTGGACCTCCTGGTGCCACGGTCCTTCGTCGGCGATCTCGAAGCGCGAAGGGTCCCGGACCAGGCCGATGAAGTGGAACTCGTGGGCCCGCTGGGCGATCGCGGGGTCCTTGCAGACGACCGCGCCGCCTTCGCCGGTGGTCAGGTTCTTGGTGGGGAAGAAGGACATCGTGGTGACGTCGGCCAGGTCGCCTATCGGTCGGCCGTCGGCTGAGCCGCCGACTGAGTGGGCTGCGTCTGCCAAGGTCTTGGCGCCGACTGCGTCCGCCAGTGGTTGTAGTGCCGAGTAGTCGGCGGATTGGCCGGCATAGTCGACCGCGCTGATGACCCTGGACCGATCCGACAAAGAAGCTTCGACGGCGGCCGGGTCGATCAGTCCGGTGTCGTAGTCGACGTCAGCGAAGACGATCTTCGCGCCGAGCATCGCGGCGCAGGAGGCCGTGGCCACGAAGGTCATGGGGGTGGTGACGACCTCGTCAGCCGGTCCGACGCCGAGGGCGGCGTACGCGATGTGCAGGGCGGCGGTGCCCGACGTGCAGCTCACCGCCCGGTGTCCGCCGGAGAGTTCGGAGATCGCGTTCTCGAAGGCGGTGACCGCGGGTCCGGTGGTCAGCCAGTCGCCGCGCAGTACGGCGGTGACCGCCTCGATGTCCTCCTCCGAGATCGACTGGCGCCCGTACGGAAGCACGTCAGGCGTCACTCTCGAGGATCTTGCGGATCTCCTCGATCGAGTACCACTGGTCGTTGGTGTCCGACGCGTAGTGGAACCCGTCCGACACCGGCGTACCACCGGTCGGCGGCTGGTAGCCCCACGTGGCGAGATCGGGCTGCAGGACGAAGCGGTCGCCGAGGGACAGCGCGCGGCGACCTTCCTCCGGGCTGATCATCTCCTCGTGCAGCTTCTCGCCGGGGCGCAGGCCGACGTCGTGCATGGTCGCGCCGGGCGCGATCGCCTCGGCCAGGTCGGTGACCTTCATCGACGGGATCCGCGGCACATACAGCTCGCCGCCGGTCATCAGGTCGAACGAGTCGACCACGAACTCGACCGCCTGCGGCAACGTGATCAGGAACCGGGTGCAGCGCAGGTCGGTGATCGGCAGCGACTGGCCGGCCGCGTGCAGCGCGCGGAACTTCGGGATGATCGAGCCCCGGCTGCCCATCACGTTGCCGTACCGGACGACGCTGAAGCGGGTGTCGTACGCCGCCGCGTAGTGGTTCCCGTTGATGAACAGCTTGTCCGCGGTCAGCTTGGTCGCGCCGTACAGGTTGATCGGGCTGGACGCCTTGTCCGTGGACAGCGCGACGACCCGCTTCACGCCGGAGTCGATGGACGCCTCGATGACGTTCTGCGACCCGATCACGTTGGTCTGGACGAACTCCCACGGGTTGTACTCACCGCTGTCCACCTGCTTCAAAGCGGCGGCGTGTACGACGTAGTCGACCCGGTGCATCGCCCGCAGCAACCGGGCGCGGTCGCGGACGTCGCCGAGGAAGAACCGCAGCCGCGGGTCGTCGGCGAACGACTGGCGGACCTCCCACTGCTTCAGCTCGTCGCGGCTGAAAACGATGATCCGTCGCGGGTTCAGGTGGTTCAGCGCGTGCCGTACGAACGTCCGGCCGAACGACCCGGTACCGCCGGTGACCAGGATGTCGGAGCCGGTAAGGATTGACACGCGAGCGGGACCCTTCTGACGGACAGTTCCGAACTGCACACACGCAGTACGGACTTCGAAACAATAGCTGCCCGGTGAACGACCATCTCAATCCACCGTCTCACCCCACCGTGATCAAACGTACGCTGGGCCCGTGAAACGCGTCGGGGTGCGATGTGATGTGGGTCCGTCCCGGGGCATCGGTCACGTGATGCGCTGTCTGGCGCTGGCCGAGGAGGTACGTCGCCGCGGCGTCGAGCTCGTCTTCGTGTGTGACGCGCATACCGTGCCGTGGGCCGCGGAGCAGATCGCGGCCCGGGGCATCGCCGTACAGCCCGCAGTCTGGGGACCGGCCGAGCATGTCGAGCTGGTCGACCGGCTTGAGCTCGACGCGCTGGTGTTCGACTCGTACGACCTGGACGCGTCCGTCTACCCCGCCGTCCGGGCGGCCGGTCTGCCCACGCTGGCGATCGTCGACGGAGACTTCCGCGGCGCCGAGGCGGACGTGCTGGTGGACCAGAACCTCGCGGCCGAGCTCGACCACCCGCCGCTGCCGCGGGACTCGATCCGGCTCGCCGGCCTGCCGTACGTGATGATCCGCGACGAGATCCTCGACCACCGTCCCGCCGCGCCACCCGCCGACCGGCAAGGCGCCGTACCGACGGTGTTCGCGTTCTTCGGCGGCACGGATGCCTTCGGCGCCGGTCCGTACGTTGCCCGCACGCTGGCCGCGACCGGTCTGCCGTTCGAGGCGACCGTGGTCGCACCCGGGCCGGACCTCGCCGCGAAGATCGCCGCCGTCGAACTGCAACCGCACCAGCACCTCGACGTCATCGGGCCGACGGATCAGCTCGCGACCCGCGTGCGCGCGGCGGATCTGACGATCAGCGCGTCCGGTACGTCGACCTGGGAGCTGCTGTGTCTCGGCGCGACCGCGGGACTGGTGTGCGTGGTGGACAACCAGGAGATGGGCTACGAGCGCGCGATCGACACCGGTGCGGCGGCCGGGCTCGGTCTGTTGAGCGCGTTGCAGGCGGATCCGGCGTCGGCGGTCCCGATGCTCAAGCGATTGCTCACCGACTCGGCCGAGCGTGGGCGGCTGGCGAGAGCCGGGTGGGAGCTCGTCGACGGCCGCGGACGTGAGCGAGTCGCCGACGCCCTGCTGCAGCTCATCTGAGTTCGTAGATCGTCGCGTCCAGCGTGGCGTGCCGCAGGCGGACGTAGTTGCGGAGCGCCGGTGACACGTATCCGGCCCGATTGTCGGCGTACAGCCAGCGCACTCCGGCCTGCCGCAGGCGCTCGATCGCCGGCGGCGTGGGCGCCTTGAACGCGATGTCGTTGGCGGCGAGCTCCTCGCTGTTCCAGTACGGGATGAGACTCGGGTTGGTGTCTCCTGCGAGAGCGATCCGGTTCGCCTGGTTGGAGTACGACCAGCCCTCGATCAGGACCGGACGCTCGGAGAGGGCGGCGAGCCAGAAGTGCCGGCTGTCGCAGAGACCGTCGCGTTCGATGATGCAGTGCGCGTTCGTCGCGATCAGGTCGCCCGGCGCGCTGTTCCGCCGCAGCCACTGCGCCGCCCCGGCCTCGGCCGCCGTCGCACCGCCGCGGAACGGGCGGGCGAAGACCAGGTTCGACGCCTTGTCCGACACGAAGCCCTGCAACGGCACCAGGGTCGCGCCGATCATGCACGCCGCCACCGCGCCGCCGAGCAACGCGACGAAGAAGTTGCCCGGTCGCCGCGCCAGTTTCCAGACGACAGCCACCAGCACCGCGACAGCGGCCAAGGCAGCGACTGTCCACACCCACGGACCCTTGATGCCGTGCAGGTCAGCGGACTGCGAGCGCGCAACTGCGAGTGCCACCAGCCCGAGCAGCCCGGCCGCGCCGACGAGCACCACAGCCCGCCGGTCCCCGAGCCGCCCGACCAGATTCGCCAGCCCGACAGCCGCGAGTACGGCGATGACCGGGAAGGCGGTCCGCAGGAAGTACAGCTGACTGACTCCCGACTGGGTCGTCAGCAACGTGCCCAGCAGACCCGCGACAGCGACCCCGGCAAGGAACACCGCACCGGTGTCCCGCCACCTCCGGCCGAGGAAGAACAACCCCGACGCGGCCAGCCCCCAGCTCAGCAGGGTCGTTGCCCCCGACAACAGTTGCGCGTGCGGGTTCGACACCAGCATCGGGTACGGCGCCAACTGGACGAACGTCTCGAACGGTTTGATCTCCGTCCCCCACGTGCTCCCGCCGAAGATCGCGATCAACGCCGCCACGAACACCGTCAGCGACAGCAGCCCGCCGAGGAACGCCGGCCGCGTATTCCGCCGCGCCAGCCCCAGCTGCAGGAACGCGAACGCGAACCCGGCACCCACCAACGGCAGGATCGTCGACTTCGCCCCGGCTGCGATCAGCGCGAGCAGGACCAGCAACACCCACCGGCCGCGCGGCCTGCCGTCGGCCCGGAGCAGGTCCACCGCCACCACGCAGAGCGCCAGCGCGATCAGGACCCCGAGGTTCTGGGTCGGACTCAGGTACGCCGCCACCGCGGTCGAGATCCCGCCCAGCCCGGCGCCGGCCAACGGCTGCACGGCCCCACCGAGACCGGCGACGAACACCGCGAGGGGCCCGGCCCAGGTGGCACCGGACTCGGCGGTCGGGGCCAGCCGGCTGGTGAGCGCGAACACCAGCCCGCACCCGGCGAGGAACAGCGGCAGCCAGCTCAGCGAATGGATCAGATCGGTCAGGTCGATCCGCGTCCCCCACTGCGTCGCGGCCGTCGCCTGGTGGAAGAACGTGTGGTACCTCATCGGCTCGCCGCCGAGCCACAACGTCGAGATCGGTACGTCGTACTTCGCGCTGGCGGCGAGCGCCTGCTGGAAGGCGAGGTCGGGATACGCGCGCAGCGGGTCGGTGTACGCCGGCAGGAACTGGCCCGGCCCGCGCCGGTACACGATCAGCAGCACGACCGCCGTTGCCGCCGCGAGCAGCCAGGCCTGCAGCGGACGCAACGGCCGCTCGACCCGCCGCCAGACCCGAGCCCGCGCGTCGCCGTCCACGAAGGCGATCACCAGAACGACGGGCGCCCACACCCACGACCACGCCTGCAGCCCGATCGAGGCGCTGGCCAGGTAGACCAGAACCTGGCCCGCCGTGCCGACCGCGAACCCGGCCGACAGGTCCTCGACCAGGTTGCGCCCGTACCCGCCGATCAGCCGCCAGAGCGCGAACCCGGGGAGCGCCACAGCGACGCCGGTGAACAGCACGAACCGGACGACCTCGAAGACCGTCGCCTGCAGCGCGAGCAGCACGATCGCGAGCAGCACGACCGCGAGCCCGGCGACCAGACCGGAAAGGGAAGGCCCCGCAGTCCGCGGCCCCCGCCGCCTCGCTTTCGCGCGCATGTCGTAACACTAATGTGAAATCAGTCGCGCCACGAATGCAACGTGTCACTCCTTGTGAGGTCCCGGAGAGTAGGTCTCGCCACACCCCTGGTAACTCTGATGCTTTAAGCTCTGCGCCCTATGAGTTGGTACGACGCCCTCGAAGCCGGTGAACTGACCGTGCGGCCGTCCGTGGAAGCCGCGAAGCGGTTCGGGGTCTCCATCGACCGGATGTCGGTGTCCGCTTCCGCCGGTACGCCGCTCGCGGAGGTGCTGGCCGCCGTCGAGAAGTCGACCGCAGAAGTGATCGTGCTGCGCTACCCGGCGCGTGAGACTACCTGGTTCGCCGCGCTGGCCGACGGGCCGCGGCACGCGTTGCTGGCCGACGCCGTCACCGGCTGGGCGCTGCCGGTCGGGAAGGGCCGCCGACCCGCTCCGCTGGCCGGGTTCACCGCGCAGCTGGAGCCGGAGGTCGACGACGATCTGGTGGACGACCTGGTCGCGGACGTCTTCGGCGACTCCGGCAACCACTACTGCTCCAACCCGATGTTCGACCGCGCGCTCGCGCTGGCCGGCCGCCAGGAGTGGGCCCGGCGGCGCATCGACGCGGCGGGTGCCGTCGTACTGCGGGGTCCGGACCGGCGGGTGCTCGCGCTGGCGGCCGTCGACGAACAGCGGTCGTGGACCGAGATCCAGCTCGCCGGTGTCGTACCGGCCGAGCAGGGTCGTGGCCGGTACGGTCACCTGCTGGCCGCGATCGAGGACGCCTGTACGACGCGACGCCTGGTGGTCACCGCCCAGGCGCATCAGATCGGCATCCAGCGGGTCTGGTCACGGTACGGGTTCGAGCCTGTGCATAACCTCCTGACGGTCCACCTCGTTGCCGCTACGTAGATAGTCAGCGACCGCGGAGGAGGGCACACCGGAGTGACTCCGCGGTTGAGCGTGGTGGTGCCTTTCTACGGGGTCGGCGAGTACCTCGGGGATTGCCTGGAATCGATCGCGCGACAGGCCTGGTCCGACTTCGAGGCGATCCTCGTCGACGACGGTTCGCCGGATGACAGCGCCGTCGTCGCGAAGGATTTCTGCGCCCGGGACGCGCGGTTCCGGCTGATCCAGCAGGACAACGCCGGCCCCGGCCCGGCGCGGGACGCGGGCATCCGGGAGGCCACCGGCGAGTACCTGGCATTCGTCGACGGCGACGACCTGGTCTCGCGATACGGGTTCGCCGCATTGGTCCGGACCCTGGACCGCACCGGCTCGGACTTCGCCGGCGGCAACGCGCGGCGGTTCAACAACAGCTTCGGTGTCCGCCCGTCCTGGCTGCACAAGCAGCCGTTCGCGCGCGTCCGGCACGCGACGCACGTCACCGAGTTCCCCGATCTGGTCCTGGACCGGATGCTCTGGAACAAGGTCTACCGCCGGTCGTTCTGGACCGAGTACGGCTACACGTTCCCCCCGATCCGGTACGAGGACTACCCGGTCGCGCTCAAGGCGCACCTGGACGCGGTGACCGTCGACACGATCACGCAGGCCGTCTACTACTGGCGCGAGCGTGAGTCCGGCGAGTCGATCACGCAGCAGAAGTTCCAGCTCGGCAACATCCGGGACCGGGTGACCTCCGCCGGGATGGTCCTCGATCTCGTCGAGGACGCCGTACCGGTGGTCCGTCGGCGGGTGCACGCGCATCTCGCGCAGATCGACGTACTCACGCTGGTGTCCGCGTTCGGCGCCGTCCCGGCCGACGACGAGCAGGCCCTGGTCGACCTGTCCCGCGAGCTGCTCGACCGGCTCGACGCGGACGTTCTGGCCGCCACCCACCGGTACGACCGGATCCAGCACGCCGCGCTCCGGTCCGGCGACGTGGAGCTGCTCCGGCGGCTCGCGGTGTTCCGGAACTCGGGCGGACTCCGCGGCGGGGCACGTGCCGTACCGCGGCCGCGACGGTCGCGGCAGCTCGACTACAACTACCCCGGCCTGGGCGAGTCCGCCGTACCTCAGGCGCTGTACAAGCTCCGCGACCAGGACCTGACCCTCGCGACGAGCGTGCGCGAGGTGGGTTGGGTCGACGGCAAGCTGTCGGTCAAGGGCACCGCGGAGATCCGCCACCTGGAGACGTTGGGTACGTCGACCCTCGAGGTCGCGCTGGCCGTCGACAAGACGACGTACCCGCTGGAGGTACGCCGGTACAACGCGCTGGACCTGCACGGGGACAAGACGCTCGTCGGGTTCGAGGTGCTGCTCGACCAGGAGCTGCTCGGTCAGTGCACGGGCACGCCGGCGCAGTTCGAGGTGCGGATGCGTTCGGGGCGGCGAGAGCGGACGGGCATGCTCGGCGGTCAGGGTCCGGGGAGTCCCGGCTGGCCGCCCGGTGCCTGGATCGACGAGCTGAACTGGATCCAGCCCGGTCCGGGGAAGTACGGCTGGTTCTCGCTGCGGCGGCTGACGGATCCGTGCCGGTTGACCGCGGTCGAGCAGACGGCCGACGAGCTGGTGCTGCACGGGCGGGCGTCGTTCGACGAGCCGGAGCTGTACCTGAGCCGGCCGGTCGTCGGCGGCGAGGAAGAGGTTCCGCTGGAGATCGACGGGCGTGACTTCACCGCCCGGGTGCCGATCCAGGACATCCTCGCGGCCGCGAACCACGACGACCCGTTCGGCCAGCGGACCACGCGGGTGTTCCGGATGCGCGGGCCCGAGCGCCAGCAGCGCGTGCTGCTGTGGACCGCGAGCGACTCGGCCGTCTCCCGGGTCGTGGACGACCGGGTGGTCACACTGACCCGCTCGACCGGCGGGTACGTGAACCTGCACGAGTCGCCGATCCGGACGACCGCTGTGGCGGCGGTTGTCGATGGCAACCAGTTGACGGTGCGCGGTGCGGAGGGTCGCGACGTCACATTCAGCTGGCGGCGGTACCTGGCCGATTCCGACGAGCATCTCGACGTCGAGTGCCGTCGTACCCTGACCGCCGACGGCTGGTCCGCGACGGCCGACGTGGACGCGTTGATCCCGGTGACCGCGGTGCAGGTCTCGGTCGATCCACTGGCCGCGCTGGCCGACTGGATCCTGTTCGCCACTCCTCCTGACGGTGCGGCCCACGCCGTACAGTGCGAGCCTTTCCTGTGCAGCCGGTTGCCGTTGGCAATCACTCACGGGACCCACGCGCTCGCCGTCCGACCCCATGCCGGCACTCTGCACGTCGAGGTGCGCTGATGCATCACCACAACCATTACTACGGTCAGACGCACATCCTGTCGCGGTACGCCGGGTTCGACTTCGACCACCCGCCGCGGCTGCGTGGATACCTGCAGCACGGCTGGAACATCGGCTGCGGGTGGAACCCGGTGCACGAGTTCTACGACGGCGCCTGGCGGTTCACCTGGAGCGATGCGCCGAAGCGGCGAGGGCATTCGCTCGGTCGGCGGAACTACCACAGCATCGGTGCGCCGTTCCTGTACCTGATGGAGCTCGAGCCGGAGAAAGAGGAGCCGGTCGAGCGCGAGGGCACGCTGTGGTTCCTCTTCCACGGGTGGGAGGGCGGCAAGATCCACGGTGACCACCAGCGGCTGATCGACGAGATCCGCGAGACCGAGCCCGGCCCGGTGACGTTCAGCCTGTACTACACCGAGTACGACCGGCCGGAGGTGCGCGGGTTCTACGAGGACGCGGGCTTCCGGGTGGTGTCGTTCGGGCGGCGCGGGTTCTCGTACGAGGGGACCGACCGGCGGTTCCTGTTCAAGCAGCTGGCCGAGCTGCGCAAGCACAAGCGGGTCGCGGCCAACCGGCTGTCGACCGCGATCTTCTACGGCATCGCGGCCGGCTGCGAGCCGGCGGTGTACGGCGACCCGATGGAGATGGACGGCGAGAACCCGTTGTTCGGCGGGCAGAGCCGGATCGAGCGGCTGTGGCCGGAAATGCTCGGAAAGACCGTCGATCTCGAGGCGGCCCGGGCGACCACCGACCTGGAGCTCGGCAAACCCTGGATGATGCCGCCCGCGGAACTGCGGTCGCTGTTCGATTGGAGAGAGCGTGTCTGAGGTTCAGGTCGTACGCGGCGAGATGCAGCCGTGGACCGATCACACGACGCCGCGGCCGGCGCTTGCCGCGCTGCTGACCGACGTCGTACCCGCCAATCGGCGGACGCTGATCCTCGGGCCGCATGCCCCGCAGCTGATCGAATCGGTGCTCGCGCATTCCGCGGACGTGGCGATCCTGGTCCGCTCGGTCGCGGATGCGCAGCAGCTGGGCGAGGACTTCGGGCCGTGCCTGCAGGTGATCGCCGGTGCGCTGGACGGTCTGCAGACCGAGCCGTACGACGTGATCATCGCTTCCGACGGACTCGATCGAGTACTGGGGTACGACAGCAGCGACCTGTCGTGGAGCGCGCGCCTCGCCGCTGTTTCCGCATTGGCTGCTCCGGACGCGGTCGTCGTACTGGGGCTGGAAAACGAGTTCTCGCTGCTGAACCTGCTGGACAGCCGGCCTGCTGACGAACGCCACGGCGACGATGAGTGGCGTCCGCTCCACGACGACCCGACCCGCCCGGTCTCGGTCGACCAGCTCA
Organism: Kribbella soli; assembly: GCF_004331345.1. Taxonomy (GTDB): domain Bacteria; phylum Actinomycetota; class Actinomycetes; order Propionibacteriales; family Kribbellaceae; genus Kribbella; species Kribbella soli. The sequence goes on from NZ_SJJZ01000001.1 coordinate 2,755,472, forward strand.
AGTCCGCGCTCCCGTGGGCCTCTGAGGTGTACGCCGACTTCGGCTCCCGCACGTTCGTCCGGGCCGACGTCGCGGCAACCGCCGGCCCCGGCGAACTCCCCACCCGCCTGGCCGGTGCCGCGCTGGAGTCGGTGGACGCCCCACTGCTGTCACCCGCCGCCGAGGGCGTGGACACCGCCGCCCGAGCCGGTCTACTCCCCGCCATCCCCACCGCCTGGCTGGCAATCGTAGGAGCACAACCCCCGCACGACCTCTACACCCAGACCGCCGACACCGTCCTCACAGCCACCCAAACCCTCACCGGCTGGGACACGACCATCACCGGCGACCCCAACTCCACCTCCGTGCTGGCGTTCGACCCTTCGGTTGTCCCCAGCACGATTGCCTCGGGGGTGTCGGTTGAGAGCGTGCTGTTCCGCCTGGCCTCCGCCGAGGACGTGCCTGCCTTCCGCAAGCTGGCCGCCGACCTGGGTGAGTGGGTGACAACCTCTCGGGTGATCGTCCGCTGGGACGACGTGATCTACGACGGCGACTCCTTCGCGTACGGCGTCTCGGGCTGGGTGGCCGAGGACTCCATCGAGAAAGAGGACCTGCTGGCCGCAGCCTGGGCGCGGTTCCACGACCGCCTGATCGGACAGCACCGCCGCCACCCGTGGCCGCCGTGGATGCTGGGCGACGACCTCGTCTCCGCCTGGCTCGGCATGTCCGGCGTCGAGGCACCGGAGCCGACCCAGGCCACGAGCCCCGACACCCTCCCCGCCACCACCGAACAAGTTGCCCGCGGCAAGGAGCTCGCCGCCGCGCTGGACGCCGTACTGGAGACGAGCACCACCACGGTCGACGTACGCACGGCCCTCACGGAAGCCGAAGAGGCCAAGCAGGAGCTGTTCGAGCTGAAGGGCCACGTCTACGGCCTCGAACGCACACTCGGCTTCCGCAACAAGGCGATGAAGACCCGCGAGAACCGCATCCGCGAGCTCCGCGGACAGCTGCAGCGGCTGACCACGGCCCACGAGCGGATCCGCGGATCCCGCACGTACGCCGTCTCGCGGGTGATCTTCCACGCCGCCCAGGTCCGCAAGCCGAAGGTCGTCGCCCGCAAGCTGGCCCGTAAAATTGACCGTCGAATCAGGAAGCGGTGAGTACGCCGCGCCCTCCTGCACGACTCAGCGTGGTAGTGCCGTTCTACAACGTGGGGGCGTACATCGAGGACTGCCTGGACTCGATCGCGCGGCAGACCTTCGGCGACTTCGAGGCGATCCTGGTCGACGACGGTTCGCCGGACGACAGTGCCGTGATCGCGAAGGAGTTCTGCCTCCGCGACCCGCGGTTCCGGATCGTGGAGCAGCAGAACGCCGGCCTCGGACCGGCGCGCAACACTGGCGTCGAGCACGCGACGGGGGAGTACATCACGTTCGTCGACAGCGACGACCTGGTCACCCGGCACGGGTTCGCGATGCTGGTCCGGTCGCTCGACCAGACCGGTTCGGACTTCGCCGGCGGCAACGCGCGACGGTTCAACAACAGTTACGGCGTACGGCCGTCGTGGTTGCATGCACAGGCTTTCACGGCCGATCGACCGGCCACGCACATCTCCGAGACGCCGCAGTTGGTGCTGGATCGGATGGTGTGGAACAAGGTGTACCGGCGGTCGTTCTGGGACGAGTACGGCTACCGGTTCCCGGCGATCCGGTATGAGGACTACCCGGTCACGCTGAAGGCGCACCTCGACGCGGTCACCGTCGACACGCTCGCGGCGCCGGTGTACTTCTGGCGCGAGCGCGAGTCGGGCGACTCGATCACCCAGCAGAAGTTCCAGCTCGCGAACATCCGCGACCGGGTCGTCTCGGCCGGTCTGGTGCTCGACGAGATCGAGGACGCACTGCCGACGATCCGGCACCGGGTGCATGCGCATTTCCGGCAGATCGACCTGCACGCGATCCTCTCGGCCTTCGGCACGGTCCCGCCGGAGGAGGAGCAGCACCTGGTCGAGCTCACCACCGAGCTCCTCGACCGTCTGGACGAGGCCGTGCTGGTGAACTCGCCGCGCCTCGCCCAGCTCCAGTTCGCGGCGCTGCGGGCGGGCGATCTCGAGCTCCTGCACAAGGTCGCGCTCGAGCCGGACACGGTCCTGGAGAACCTGGAGCTCACCAAGACCGACCTGACGATGGCGACCAGCGTGCGTGAGGTGACCTGGATCGACGGCGAGCTGTCGATCCGCGGCACCGCCGAGATCCGGCACCTGCAGTCGAAGCCGTCGAACCTCCGGATCGATCTGGTGATTGCAGGCAAGAACTTCCGGCTTCCGGTACGGCGGTTTCCGGCGACGGACCTCCGCGGCGAGGAAAGCCTGGTGGGGTTCGAGGTTCGGGTCAGTCGTGAGTTGCTCGCCAAGTGCACGGCCGGCCCGTCGCACTTCGACGTACGGCTGCGGGTCGGTGGGATCCGGCGGCGGGACCTGCTGCGCGGTCAGAAGGCCGGCAGCCCCGGGTGGCCGCCGGGAGCGTGGATCGACGGGACGAACTGGATCCAGCCCGGTCCGGGCAAGGACGGCGCGTTCGCCGTACGACGGTTGTCGGATCCGTGCCGGTTGACGTCGGTCGAGCAGACCCCCGACGCGCTGGTGCTGCACGGGCGGTCGACGTTCGACGAGCCCTCGTTGTTCGTGAGCCGGCCGTTGTCGGGTGGTGAGGAGGCGGTGCCGCTCGACGTACATGGCCGGGACTTCACTGCGTGGTTGCCGATCGGGCCGATCCTCGCGGAGATCAATCCGGACGACCCGTTCAGCCAGCGGACGACGCGTGCGTTCCGGGTCCGTGGGCCGGAGGGCCAGGAGCAGGTGCTGCTGTGGACGGCGGGCGATCGGCTGGTCTCACACGCCGAGAGCGGGCGTGCGGTGATGCTGACCCGGTCGACCGGTGGATACGTGAACCTGCACGAGTCCCCGATCCGAATGACCGCCACCGCTGCAGTTGCTGCGGGCAACATGCTGGTGGTGCGCGGGCCGGACTGGGGTGAGGTCGACTTCAGTTGGCGGCGGTACCTGCCGGATTCCGACGACCACGTGGACGTCGCATGCCGACGTACCGTCTCGGACGACGGCTGGGCCGCAGTGGTGGAGATGGCGGAGTTGGAGGCGGCGGAGTGGATCCTGTTCGCCACCGCACCGGACGGCACGTCCCACGCAGTCCAGTGCGAACCGTTCCTGTCCAGCCGCCTACCCCTGATCGTCAACCGAGCCCGCCGCACCTACGCCGTACGCCCTCTCGCCGGAACCCTCCACCTCGAAGTCACCTAGCCAACCGGCAGCTCGACAGTACGTATACGCCCACTACGACCCAACACCCGGCCAGCTGAGCGTGGAGCCCACCCACCCACCACCGGACCTCCTGTCGAGCTGCACACCCCCACTCCCGCGCCCACGTCCCGACCGCCCCTCGCCACATGTGCGCCCTCGCGCCGACGGTCCGCCCCGCGCGCCCTCGCCCCCGGCGCGCCCTCGCCACACGTGCGCCAGCGGCCACCCGCGGGGCTGGCCGCTGCGCCTCGCCCCGCTCCGCCGCAGGCCGGTCGCATTTGCTGGGTAGGCCAGGCAAATTCGTGGGTGGGCCAGGCAAGTTGGGGGTTCGGTACCCGTTATCAGGGTGTGGAACCCGGCATTTCGCTGGCTTACCCAGCAAATGGGGGCGCGGGGCGGCGGGGTAGCCGCGCGGGTGGCCGCTGGCGCGGGGCGGGCCGGTGACGCGGGGCGGTGGCGGGGCCGGTGCAGGTTGGGCTCGGGGCGGTGGCGGAGGGGCCGGTGGAGGTTGGGGGCTCGGGGCGGTGCGGCGGGGCGGTGGAGGTTGGAGGCTCGGGGTGGTGGGGGTTGGGGGCTCGGGGTGGTGGGGGTTAGCGGCGGGCGATCAGCAGTTGGTGGGTGGCTGGCCAGTCGATGGGGTCGCCTTCGGGGGTGGTGATGGTGGCGACTGGGGCGATGCGGTTCGCGATGACCCAGTCGTTGCGCCAGGCGGTCGATGCGGGGTCGATGGTGAAGCCGGCGCGTTCGGCGACGGCGGACCAGCCGGCGAAGTTCAGGCCGCAGAACTGTTCGTGGGTCTCGCTCAGCCAGTTGTCGACGTAGTCCTTCCGAGTCAGGAAGTCCATCGCGTCGGCGAGCCGCAGCACCAGCCCGTCGGCGCGGACGTCGTACCCGAGCGGCACCTTCGCGTTCCGCCGGAAGTCGTGGGCGAACTGGAAGAACCGTGCGCGCGTGGACAGTTTGCCGACGTACGCCGCCGCGTCGTCGAGCGCCTCGAGCTCCACAACGCCGTCCGGGTTCTCGCCGTCGCTGTCGTCCAGCCGCAGTACGACGGGTCGGTCCGGCTCGTCGGGGCCGCAGACGTCGGAGTTGATCCAGACACCGTTCGGAGCCGTGTGCGCGTAGAGCGCGTCGGCGAACCGCTGGACAGTATCGGGACGCGAGCCGTCGGCGTACGACCAGATCTCGTGGGTGAGCGCGAGCGTGAGCGTGGTGTCGATCGACCGCGGCGGGAACACGGCGGAGCCGAGCATGTTGCGCTGGTAGAAGTAGACGTTCGGGTTGCTGAAGAGGCCTTGCTCCTTCTTGTGCTCGCATTCGGCGAACAGGTGCCGCGCGACCTCTACACCGATCAGGTCGGACTCGTGGAACCGCGGGTCCCGGTCGACGAGTTGCAGCGTGGCGCCGGTCGCGCAGCCGATGTCGAGGATCCGTCCGGGACGCACGAAGTCCTTGATCTGCAGCCATTTCCGGTCGGCGGCGGTCTCGAACGCGTCGGCGTACGTCTTGTAGTCGCGGGTCGTGGTCAGTCCGCCGTCGTCGCCGACCACCGGGTCGTTCACGCAGCGCGCGACGTGCGCGTCCAGGGCGTAGCGCTCGAACACATCCACGGTCGCCGGGTGCGCGAGCTCCTTCCACTGCTCGTTGCCTGCGGCAATCAGCAGCAGTACGTCCCACGGTCGCGCCGTACCGTCGGGCTCGACCCCGATCACGGAGTACCCGAGTTTCTCGTACAGCTTGCTCACCTCGGGCGTCGAGCACGCCACAACCGTGTTCTCCGGCGTCAACCGGACGAGATCGTCGGTCCCGGCCTCGATCGCCTTCACCGTCACCTCGGCGAACTCGTCGGTCGGCGGGGTGTCGACCACCCCGACCACCAGCGACCGGATCCCCTCGGCCACGCTGAACCGCTCGATCGCCGCCTCCCGCCGATCGAACGCCACCGGATTCCGCTTCGTGGTCCGATGATTCGCCGACGTCACCGCCCACACCACAGTCCGGTCCGCGAACTGCCGCAGAAAGTCCCCTTGAAACCGGGTCAGCACATGATGCCGCCCCGGAAACAGCAAGTACTCGGCCACAGCAGCCAACCCTTTCCTGCGTAGCATGCGTCAGACAGAACATGATCCTAGGGGGCTCGGTGACGCGCTGGCTGCTGGCGGCCGGATGCCTGGCGCTCGCCGGTTGTACGACGCAGACCGCCGACCCCATCCCGTCGCCGACGACCGCGGTCTTCACGCCGGTGCCCCGGGCCTCGACCACCCCGAAGCCACCGGCCAAGTTCCACTTCACCACCGAGCAGTTGGTCAACGCGCTGCCGGCGTCCTTCCAGGGGGCTCCGCTCAGCCAGTCTCGCAACGTCTATCCACCGCCTTCCAACTCGACGGTCCGATGGGATCCGCTGTCGAAGTGGAAGGTGTCGCCGGAGGTCTGCCGGAACGTCATCCGGTACCGGGGCATCCCCGGCCTCCCCGGCGACTTCGTCGACCCCAGCACGCCCTCGGCCGCGGTGGTCGCCACCGTGGGGCCGATCGCCGTCACCGAGAGCCAGCAAGTCAGTGTGGCTGTCGTAGAGCTGCCCCCCGCGCTCGGCGACCGGCTCATGGATCAGCGCCTACCGACTCCGCCCGAGTGCGCGCATGTCCTGCTCGACGGTCAGGAGCGTGCCTCGGTGGTCGAGCGTGCGCTTCCCGAATACGGCGTCCGGGCGCGGTACGTCGTCCGGACCTTCCCGGTCGGCGAGCAGACCGTCATCGAACGCTCGCTGCAGTACCGCACCGACCAGTACGTCGTAGCCGTCCGCCTCGACGCCTTCGACAACCCGGTGGCGGCGTTCCTCGCGTTCGCGGCGAAGACGCGCGACGGCTTGAAAACGCTGAGCTAGAGCAAATCCCAGGTGAGCGGGGTGCCGGCCTTGACGTCGGTGCGGAACGGGCGGCCCTCGACCTGCGTGAACAGGTCAGGAGCGAGGCCGCCGGCCGGGCGGATCGAGCGGACGTTTTCGAAGGTGATGAGGTCGCCGGCGCGGACGTCTTGGGTGACGAAGAGGGAGCGGCGGAAGCGGAGGACGTTCTGTTCTGCCTGCTTCGGGCCGATGACCGGCTCGCCTAGCGACAGTTGGGCGACCCGCGTGCTCTCGACGAGGAGTTCGAGCTCCCACGGCTCGAGCGAGAACGCCGAGTCGACACCACCGTCGACGCGCTTCAGCGTCACATGCTTCTCGATCACCGTCGCGCCGAGCGCGACCGCGGCCACGGCGGCGCCGATGCCCATCGTGTGATCGGACAGGCCGACCTGTACGCCGAGAGCGTCGCGAAGGACCGGGATCCCGCGCAGATTGGACTGCTCAGGCGGCGCGGGGTAACTCGCCGTACAGGACAGCACGATGATCTGCTCGTTGCCGGTGGAACGCGCGGCGCGGACCGCGGCGTCGATGTCGGTGAGCGTGGCCGACCCGGTGGAGATGATGATCGGTTTCCCGGTCTCCGCCATGCCCCGGACCAGCGGCAGGTCGCCGATCTCGTTCGACGCGACCTTGTACGCCGGTACGTCGAGCTTCTCCAGGAAGTCGATCGCGGTGCTGTCGAACGCGGACGAGAACGCGACCAGGCCGAGGGACTTCGCGAGCTCGAAGATCGGCTCGTGCCACGCCCATGGCGTGTGCGCCTCCCTGTACAGGTCGTAGAGCCGCGCCTCGCTCCACAGCTCGTGCTCCGCGGGCAGCCGGAACGCCGGCAGGTCGAGGTCGAGGGTCATCGTGTCCGCGGTGTAGGTCTGCAGCTTCAGCGCCTGCGCACCGGACTCGGCGACCGCGCGCACGATGTCCAGCGCCCGCTCAAGGTCGCCGTTGTGGTTCCCCGACATCTCCGCGATGACGAACGGCTGGTGGTCCGGTCCGACCGGCACGCCGCCGATCTCGATCGTGCTCATGCCATACCTCTTATCAACGCTGCCCCTGAGTTCTACGGTCCTGCTTACGCAAGCTGATCGGAATCACGGTGATCTCGCGGCCGCCGGCGTACAGCGTCTCCGGCGTACCCTCGGCGAACCGGAACCGCCGGTTCATCTGCCGGACCACGGTGTTGTGCTCGAGCACCTCGCCGGTGAGCACCTCGAGGCCGAGCTCGTCGAACGCGTACGCCGTGGCCTCGCGCATGATCTCGATCCACGCCGGCAGCGTCTCGCCGCGCTCCGCGAGCCCGTCGGCGTCGAGGAAGAACCCCCAGGCGCCCGACGAACCTTCGAGGTCGAAGAAGTTCACCACTCCGGCGATGCCGTCCCGCTCGTAGATCAGCACCCGCCGCGAGGGGTCGACCGAGATCTTCGCCCACCACGCCGCGTGCTCCTCGGCGGTGATCTCGTGGGAGGTGAGGCTGACGTCGCGGTTCGCCTGCTGATTCCGCAACCGCCGGATCGTGTCGACATCGTCTTCGGTCGCGGCGCGCAGCATGCTCCTAACCTAGCGTCTTCTCTTGAAGCACTTTGGTGTGTAAACATCTTTCGACTTCACCTTGAACTACGGTCGGAGAGTGACATGAGAGTCTGGCGAGCCATGGGTGTTCTGGGCGTGACAGCGGGGCTGTTGCTGAGTGGTCTGACAGGTACGGCGTCCGCAGTGCAGACGCCGGCCGATCAGCAGGCGTGTGCGCCGAACGCGTCCACCCCGCTCCGGCAGTTCCGCGCGACGTGGATCTCGTCGGTGGTGAACATCGACTGGCCGTCGAAGACCGGGCTGAGCGCCGCGCAGCAGCAGTCCGAGCTGGTCGGCTGGCTCGACGACGCGGTCCGGCAGCACCACAACGCGGTCATCCTCCAGGTCCGCCCGACCGCCGACGCCTTCTGGCCGTCCAAGGTCGAGCCCTGGTCGCAGTACCTGACCGGCAAGCAGGGCGGCGACCCCGGCTACGACCCGCTGGCTTTCGCGGTCGCCGAGGCGCACAAGCGCAACCTCGAGCTGCACGCCTGGTTCAACCCGTACCGGCTGTCGATGGGCACCGACATCAACGCGCTCATCCCGACGCACCCGGCGCGGCAGCACCCGGACTGGGTCGTCACGTACGGCGGGAAGCTCTACTACAACCCCGGTATCCCGGCGGCCCGCAAGCTGGTCGAGGACGCGATCATGGACGCGGTCTCGAACTACGACATCGACGGCGTGCACTTCGACGACTACTTCTACCCGTACCCGGTCGCCGGTCAGGTCTTCGACGACGCCGCGACGTACGCGCAGTACGGCGGCGGCTTCTCGAACATCGCCGACTGGCGGCGGAACAACATCGACCTGCTGATCCAGGAGCTCGGCGGGAAGATCCACGCGGCCAAGCCGTGGGTGAAGTTCGGGATCTCGCCGTTCGCCGTCTGGCGGAACAAGGCGACCGACCCGGAGGGCACCGACACCACGGCCGGCGTGCAGACGTACGACGACCTGGCGGCGGACACCCGGAAGTGGGTCCGCGACGAGTGGATCGACTACATCGTCCCGCAGGTCTACTGGGCCGGTGGGTTCGCGCCGGCGGACTACAACAAGATCGTGCCGTGGTGGGCGGAGCAGGTCCGCGGTACGCACGTCCACCTCTACATCGGCGAGGCGACGTACAAGGTCGGTACGTCGACGCAGTCGCCGGACTGGTCGGACCCGGCCGAGCTGAGCGACCACCTGGCGTTCGACAGCGCGATCCCCGAGGTGAAGGGCAACATCTTCTTCTCCGCGAAGGACGTCCGTGCGGACCGGCTCGGCGCCACCACGCTGCTCAACAACACCTGGTACACGCGGCCGGCGCTGATCCCGGCGATGCCTGCCCTCGACTCGCGGGCGCCCCTCCCGGTGCACGCCGTCCACGCGTCGCGGACGAGTGACGGCGTACAGGTCAAGTGGTCCAGGACGTCGAAGGACAGCACGTCGTACGCGATCTACCGCCGGGAGCTCCGCGGCGGAGACCACTGCCCCGACAACGACGCCCGCAACCTGGTCGCCACGGTCCGCTCCACTGGCGCGGCCCAGTCCTACACGGACACCACAGCAACGCCCGGTACGGCGTACATCTACTCCGTGACCGCGCTGGACCGGCTCGCCAACCAGAGCATCGCTATCCCTGCAGTCATCCTGCGCTGAGCCGCTACGGGCTCTTGGGTCCCGGCGTGGTGGCGATCTGCGTCGGGACCGGGGTGGTGGGGAACGTCGGAGTGGTGGAGGTCGGTAGCGGGCCGGTGGGGAACGGCTGGGTCGGCTGGGTTTGGCCTGGCAACTGCGTGCCGGTCGGGAAGCTGGACGTGCTCGACGGTGTCCCTGGCGTCGCGGACGGGAATCCTGGGGTCTGAGTGGGGGACCCGGGGGTCTGCGTCGGGAAGCCTGAGGTTGGTGTGCCTGTGGGAGACGGCGTCCTCGTCGGGAACGGGTTCTCCGGAGGCGGCGGGTAGATCTGGTAGACCCGGACGGTTCCCAGCTGGAAGCGGAGTTCGGTCAGTTTGTCCAGGTTCTTCGGCGGGGCGCTGACGCGCTCGTCGAGCAGCAGCCATTGGACGCCGTACGTCGTTCGCAGCGTCTCGATCAGCTGGCGGTTCGGGTTGCTGAACACCTCGTCGTTCAGCCGCAGCTCCTCCTGGTTCCAGTACGGTCCCTGCACGCCCGCGGGGTAGGTGTCGTCGACGCGCGCGCGGTAGGCCCAGCCCTCCACGAGGACGCGGCGTTCGGCGTACCCGGAGATCCAGTACGAACCCGTCTGGCAGTGTGACGCCCGCGCCTGGTGGCAGTGGACGTTCGTGGCGATCCGGTCGTTCGAGCCCGAGTTCCGCCGGATGAAGCGCGCCGCCTCGATCCCGCCCGGTGCGATCGACGCGTACGCCGTCAGCGGCGGGCTCGCGAACCGCCGTACGGACGCCACCGTCGGCGACACCGTCGTACCGACCAGCACCGCCACCGCGATCACAGCCCAGGTACGCCGGGAACCGCGCAGGACCAGCCCGAATACGCCGATCCCGAGCAGTGCGATCACGAGCGCGACCGTGAGGCCCTGCCCGAAGCAGTTGGCCGTCGTACACGACCTCGGTGACCGGTAGCGGCCCCAGTAGATCGCGGCGACGCCGATAGCGATCGCGATTCCGGCGATCCAGTACTGCCGGCGCTCCAGCGAACCCAGCCCCCAGGTCGCGAGCAGTACGCCGAACACGAACCCGGTCCGCACGAAGAACAGTTGGGTGTCCCCACGATCGGCCAGCAACGACGCGCCCAGCACCGCCGCCACGATCCCGAACACCAGGAACACCACCATCGGATCCCGGGCCACCCGCCGCTTGATCAGCAACGCGCCGACCACCGGCATGACCCACCCGACGACGACCACGACCGCGATCACGGTGACCGCGGATCCACCACCCATCCGATCCGCGAGACTCTCGAACGTCGCGCCCGGATCGAACCGCACACTCGACGCAGCGCCCCGCAGTACGAAGAAGAACGTCAACGTGTAGGCCGCCGCAACGCCGATGCCGAGCACCAGCGCACGCAGGTTCAGCCGGCCCGCGCGGACCGTCAGATAGATCCAGGCGGCCGCCAGCCCCGTCGCGTACACAGGCAGGGTCGTCGCCTTCGTCAACGCCAACGCGGCAATCAGCACCCCCGCCGCGACAAAGAGCCGAAACAACTGACCCCGCGTCGTACCTGCCCGCCGTCGCAACAGCAACGCCGTCACCGCGATCAACGGCAACAGCAGCACCGTCGAGAACGCCTGCGGCGGATTCGTCAGCCCACCGAGCGAGAACGGCCCGTCCGCGAACACCCGGTCCGACATGGCCCACGGCCAAGCGACCAGGTCGCCTCCGGCCACGACGAGCCCGGCAGCGATCGGAGCAGCAACCGCACGACCGGTCAGCAGCATCCCGACCGCGGCCGCACCCAGCACGGTCAGCAGGATCCAGGCGAACGGCACCATCCGATGCGTCAGTACGTCGAGCGGCACGCTGGTGATCCAGTGCGTGGACGCGATGTGGTCGTACGCCGCCCAGTGGCTCGTCAGCCACCCGCCATCGGCGTACGGAATCTTCGGCGGGAAGTGGTGCGTGATCTCGCCGGCCAGCGCGAGATTGTGCGGTGTGTCCGAGTTCGGCCGCAGCGCGTCCGATCCGTCGAGCGGGACGAGCTGCGAGCCGACCCGGACGAACCACGCCGCCGCGACCCCGACCGCGACCATCGCGCCGGCCATCGACCACCACGGCGTCGGCCGCTCCGGGAGTTTGCGACGCGGCAGCGCCCGCCACATTCCGAGCGCCAACGCCGGCATCAGCAGAGCCGCGAACGGCATCTCGAACAGCATCCCGAGCGGGTAGAGCAGTGCCTCGACGGCCAGTCCGAACGCCGTACCCAGGATCACGTCCGCCGACAGCCAGCCGACACCGCCGGTCAGCCGCCGCCAGAACATCGTGCCCGGTACGACGATCACGATCAGCAGATAGGCGAGGTACGCGGCCGGCATCCACGGCGGGTGCTCCTGCAGCGCCACGAACCAGGCCAACGGCAGCACAGGCAAGCTCACCAAGGCCGCGGTCCGCTTGCCGCGCCCGGCCGCACGCCGCTTCCCCGGTCTGATCACCGGGGAAGTCTATGGGGCGGACGAGACCGGATCGGGGCCGGTGAGCCGTTTACCAACAGGGAGATCACGTTTACACTCTGTAATCTCCCAGCCCCCGCAGTGTTCGGGAGGTCCGATGGTCGTGCAGCACATCGCCGGCCTGCCGGTGGAGGAGGTCCTGCTGGCGGCACTCGCCGCCGCGGGCCCGGTGATCGCCCTGATCGGCTGGGAGATCACCAGCCGGATCAAACGGTTGAAGGACCGCTGGCACTCACCAACGTCCGGCGAGGACGCGCCGTCGGGCGCGGCTGAGCGTGGCGGGTCCGCGGTGCAGACGGTTGGTGAGGGCGGGACGTCCGGCGCTAGGCTGCGGGACTATGAGTTCGGTGGATCGGAGTCGGGTCAGGGAGTTGATGGGTGAGGTGATGACGGCCCAGGGCCGGGCATTGCCGGCCGAGGACACGGCGGACCTGCGCGAGATCGGGTTCCGATCGCTGGACTTCTCCGAGCTGGCCCTCCGGGTGGAGGACGAACTCGGCGACGAGCTGAACTTCGATGCCCCTGGGCTGCGCCGGATCGCGACGGTCGGCGACGTACTGGATTTCATCGAGCAACTCCAGTCGGCGTGACGGCCCCGATGGCCGGCCGGCGCCGCACCACCGCGCTGATCGGCGACGACAACACCGTCGTCGTCGCAGGTAAGCGCCTGACCTGGCGGACGCTGCGCAAACTGCCGCAACTGCCGTCGCCCGCAGCCGTCCTGGTCGACAACGGCGCCGACGCGCTCGCCGCCCTGCGCCACCATGCTGTGCACGGCACCGAGTTGCTGGTCGCCACCGAGTCCCGCGTCGACGAGCGCATGCGGGAGGAGCTGGGCGAGTCCGGTTTCGCGATCGTCCTGCCCGATGGGGCAGTCACTCTCCCGCGGCTGAAGCGCGTGGAGGAGTCAGGCCGGGCCTGGCTGCTCACTTCCGGCTCCACCGGCCGCCCGAAGCGCATCGGCCACACCCTGGAGTCCCTGACGACCGTCACCGCCGACCAACCCCCGCGCACTTGGCTGTTGCCGTACTCGCCCGGGACCTACGCCTGGTGGCAGGTCGTCACGCTCTCACTGACCCAGGCCGATCAGGGCCTGGTCGTGATCGAGCCGCACGAGCTCGAGGACTGGCCGAAGATCGCGACCGAGCACGGCGTCACGGCAGCCTCGGGTACGCCGACCTTCTGGCGGCAGGCCATCTACCGGGACGCCGACGCGCTCGCCGGCGTACCGCTGGAGCAGATCACGCTCGGCGGCGAGCCCGTCGACCAGGCGATCCTCGACCAGCTCCGGGAGATCTTCCCGACGACGCGGATCTCCTGGATCTACGCGTCCTCCGAGGTCGGCGCCTCGATCGTGGTGCACGACGGCAAGGCCGGGTTCCCCCGGACCTGGCTGGACCGCGACCCGCACCCGGAGCGCCCGGTCCTGAGCGTCGACGGCGACGAGCTCGTCATCCGCTCGCCGCACCACGGCGCCGGCCAGATCGGCGCGGTCCACACCGGCGACCGGATCGAGTACGACGGGGATCGCGTGCTGATCACCGGCCGCCTGGACACCGACGAGATCAACGTCGGCGGGTCCAAGGTCTCGGCCGGCGTGGTTCGCAACGTGCTGATGGGGCACCCGGGCGTGTCCTGGGCGCGGGTCTTCGCCCGCAAGGCGCCGCTGGTCGGCCGGATGGTCGCGGCCGAGGTCGTCCCGAACCGGTCGCTCGGCCCGATCACGGACGCCGACCTGGTCCAGTGGTGTTCGACCCGGTTGCCGGACTACGGCGTACCGCGACGGATCAAGTTCCTCGACCAGATCCCGCAGAAGGAAACCCTGAAGAGCGATGTCTGAAGCCCCCAGTGTCGTCCCGCCGGCCTCGGTCGTGCTGGTGTCGGGCGGTTCCCGCGGTCTCGGCCTGGCGATCGTCACCGACCTGCTCGCGGCCGGTCTCAAGGTCGCCGCGTTCGCCCGTACCGTCACACCGGAGCTGACCGCGCTCGGCGAGAAGTTCCCGGACCACCTGCACTACGGCTCCGTCGACGTCAACGATGCTGCGGCCGGGCAGGCGTTCGTCAAGGCGGTCGAGAGCACGCTCGGCCCGATCGATGCCTTGGTCAACAATGCGGCGATCGGCCAGGACTCGTTGCACGTCCACACCTCGGCCGACCACCTGGCCGAGATCATCCGGACGAACCTGACGTCGCCGCTGATCCTCACCCGCTTCGTGCTGCGCCGGATGCTGGCGAAGGGCCTGAAGGGCCGGATCGTGAACATCACCTCGATCTGCGCGCAGCGCGGCTATCCCGGCCTGGTCGCGTACTCGGCCACCAAGGGCGGGATGGACGCGGCCACCCGTTCACTGGCTCGTGAACTCGGCGGCCGCATCCTCGCCAACGCGGTCGCACCGGGGTTCTTCGCCTCGGAGATGTCCGCGGTTCTCGGCCAGACCCAGCTCGACCAGATCGTCCGCCGCACGCCGACCGGTCACCTGACCGAGCCGGAGGACGTGCTTCCGGTCGTCCGCATGCTCCTGCTGGAGAACACGAACCTCAACGGCCAGGTGCTGGTCGTGGACGGCGCTGCTTCGATCTAGGGCCTGATGTTCTGGTTCCGGCGGAACACGTTGTCCGGGTCGTACTTCCGCTTGATCTCCAGGAGCTTTGCGTACTTGTCGCCGTACGCCGCCTGGATCCGGGCCGCGTCGGGTTCGGCCATGCCGTTCACGTAGCTGCCGATGTTGACCATGTGCGGCCGCAGGGCGTCCCAGAACGTCCGCACCCACGTACGCTCCGCCTCCAGCGCCTCGAGGACCGGCGTCGTCGCGATCACGAACATCGCGTAGCGCTCGGAGCGCTGCCCGCTGAACGCGGTCGCGTCGTCTGCGGTCTCGAGGTAGCCATGGTCGAGGTGGTAGAAGAGCGAGACCGACAGCGGCGACGTCTTCCGTGGGAAGTGCTCCATGATCACGTCGATCGCCTCGTCGGTCAGCGCCTCGAGGTACGTGCCCTTCTCGTAGTGGTACGCCCCCCACGCGTTCGGCTCGTCGAGCAGTTGCTGCACCGCGACGTACGGCATCGGCGTCGAGAACTCGAACAGCGGCGGCATCGTGCTGCGCAACCGTTCCATCGCCTCGGCGTGCTGCTCGGGCGGCCCGAACCCCACAACCACCAGGGCGTATCCGAGCTTGAAGTGGTGCTCCTCCGGGACGAACGGCGCCGGCGGCGCGTTCAGGCAGGCGATCATCACGTTGACTTCGCGCGGCAGCGCCGGGATCACCTCGCGGGCGGCCCGGAACAGTTCGCCGCCCTGCTCCGCGCCCCAGAACGCGATGCCGTAGTTCACGATCGGCCCGGCCGGGTGCAACCGGAACTCGAACTCGGTGACCACGCCGAAGTTGCCGCCTCCGCCGCGGACGGCCCAGAACAGGTCCGCGTTCTCGTCCGCCGCCGCGCGCCGGAGGCTGCCGTCCGCGGTGACGATCTGGACCGACTCCAGGTTGTCGATGCTGAGCCCGTGCAGCCGGGTCAGCAGACCCATGCCGCCGCCGAGCGTCAGCCCGCCGACACCCGTGTGGCTGACGATGCCGGCCGGTACGGCGAGACCGTACTCCTGCGTCGCGGCGTCGAGATCCCCGAGCTGCGCACCACCGGCGGCGCGGGCCCGGCGGGCCTCGGGATCCACCGACACCTGGTTGAGCAGGCTCAAATCGATCATCAGGCCGTCGTCCACCGACGACAGCCCGGCCATGCTGTGCGCGCCGCCGCGGACAGCGACCTCCAAGCCTTCGGCGACCGCATAGCGGACGGCGGCCTGCACATCCGCGGCCGACCGTGGCCGCACGATCACCGCCGGATGCCGGTCGTGCTCGGCGTTCCAGAGCCGCCGTGCCTCGTCGTACCCGTCCTCGCCCGGCCGGAGTGCCAGCCCCTCCAGGGCCGCGCGTAACGCGTCGAATCCGGTTTCCGCAAGCTGAGTCATTGCTTCCCCTCCCCGATGTGGTGTCTCCAGTCAGCCTCCAGAGGCAAGGGTTTGTCCACAAGGGAACGGATTCCCGTTTGGGCGGGAACTTCGGTGGGTGTCAGACTCGACGGCGTGAGTGACCAGGAAATCCTGCGGTTGTTACCGATCACGGCCGCGGTCGTTGCCGTGCGCGACGATCGCGCGGACGCGCACCTGGCCCAGCTGGGTGCGTACGACGAGCGCGACCAGGCGCAGGTGGATCGTTGCGTGCAGGCGTTCCTCACCGGTCTGCTCCGCACCGCCTGGGAGCGCGGCTGGGCGCCGATCGACGTGGTCCAGCACGGCCGCCGCACGCTGGATGCCGGCGTCGAGCCGTTGCTGCTGGCTGCGATCTCGGCCGAACACCGCGGGTACCGGCCCGCCACGATCGACTCTCGCTGGCTCGGCCAACTGACAGATCTCGGCGTGCCGCAGCCCTTCACCGAGTTGAGCCTGACCGCCTGGGCGGCCGGTGCCCGCGTCGGCCGCTACCTCACGCTGCATCACGCCCTGTCCCTGGCAGGCTTCCTCCAGACCCTGCCGGTCCTGGCTCGGCTCTATCCGCTACCCGGTACGACGGTCCGCCGTACGCAGCCCGCCGTACCGGCGAACGGGAAGATGCTCGCGCGGATCCGCGGCCTGCTGGCGAAGGCGGAGGCGACCGAGTTCCCGGATGAGGCGGAAGCGCTGTCCGGTAAGGCGCAGGAGCTGATGGCGAAGTTCTCCTTGGACAGTGCGTTGGTGGAGGCGGAGGTGGAGATCCCGGACGATTCCGCTGGCCGCCGGTTGTGGGTCGAGACGCCGTATGTCTCGGCCAAGGCGCAGTTGGTCGGCGCGGTGGCGGCGGCGAATCGGTGCCGCACCGTCGTGATCGACGAACTGGCCGTCGTCACCATCGTCGGCGCCGAGGTGGACCTGCAGCACACCGAGATCCTCAGCACCTCCCTGCTGGTGCAGGCGAACCGCGCGATGCTTGCTGCAGGCAAACACATCGGCCATCGGGGCGAGTCCCGGACGCGATCGTTCCGGCAGTCGTTCCTGATGGCCTACGCGCAGCGGATCGGCGAGCGCTTGGAGCAGACCGCGGCGGCGACCCAGGCCGCCGTACCCGAAGCGGCTGCGGACCGTCTCCTGCCGGTGCTCGCCAAGCGGGAGGAGCAGGTCGACGCGCTGTTCGCCCAGCTGTTCCCGAACACGACCACCCGGCGGACCCGGATCACCAACGGCGCGGGGTGGAACGCGGGCGTGACCGCTGCCGACCAGGCCCAGCTCGAGGCCCGCCGGCAGGTACGCCGGTGAGGATCGAGGAGACCGGAATCCCCGGCGTACTGCGGATCCAGCTGGAGGTGCAGCCGAACGACGACGGATGGTTCAAGGAGAACTTCCATCACGGGAAGCTGGCCGAGCTCGGGATGGAGGTTGTGCAGCACAACGTCGCGTACTTCGAAGCGGCCGGCATCGTCCGCGGGATCCACGCCGAGCCCTGGGACAAGTACCTGTCGCCGTCGTCCGGACGGGTGTTCGCCGCGATCGTCGACCTCCGCTCCGGTGACGGCTTCGGCCAGGTGGAGACGTTCGAGCTCGGTACGTCGGACGCGCTCTACGTGCCCCGTGGTGTCGGGAACTCGTTCTGCACGCTGACGTCGCACACGACCTACAACTTCCTGGTGAACGAGCACTGGTCGCCGGAGCGGGTGGCCGTGGACCTGTTCGATCCGGAGCTGGCGATCGCGTGGCCGCTCGAGCAGCTCAAGTACACCGAGCGCGACGCCGGGAACCCTTCGCTGGAAGAGCTCAGGAGGCAGCGGGCCTGAGCCCGCAGAGCACGATGTCGAGCAGGCGGTGGGCCTGCTCGGGCGCGATGTCGCGGCCCATGTTGATCCCGCCGACGAGCCGCAGGACGTCCATCAGCTCCAGATCGGCCCGAACCTCGCCGGCCGCCTTCGCCTTGTCCAGCAGAAGATGTCCGGCCTCCTGCACGTTCGCCTTGCAGATCTGGAAGAACGGCGATTCCTTGCCCAGCTCAACGGTCAGTTCACTGGCCAGGCTGCCCTTGGACAGTCCGTACCCGAGGAAGCTGCGCAGCCACGCCGCCAGCGCGTCGAACGGCGCCAGCTCCCGGTCGAAGTCGTACGCACGGTCGCAGACGGACTGGATCTCCTCCACGTAAACGGCCTCGAGCAGTGCGGTCCGGCTGGGGAACCGGCGGTACAGCGTGCCGATGCCGACGCCGGCCCGGCGGGCGATCTCCTCGAGTGAAGTGTCGGTGCCGTGCTTGGCGAACGTCTCCCGGGCGGCCGTCACCAGGCGGTCGTAGTTCCGGGCCGCGTCCGCACGGGTCGGACGTGCGCACGGCAAGGGTTGTGGCGCCATCCAGCCTCCTCGCAGATCCGCCAAACATATCGCTTGCAAAGCGGAGGATGCCTCCGTATCGTATCCGGAGGAGCGCTCCGCTTTCTGTCTCAACTGTAGCCCCTCTGGGGTAAGGAGCAATATGTCGGCAACATCCGCGGCGCCGGCCGGCGCCACCTCGGGCACGCCTGCGCGGCGGCCGGGGATCGTGCTCGCGGTCATCCTGGTCACCCAGTTGATGGTGATCCTCGACGCGACCGTCGTGAACATCGCAATGCCTCACATCCAGCAGGCCCTGCACTTCAGCCCGTCCAGCCTGTCGTGGGTGCAGAACGCCTACGCGCTCGCGTTCGGCGGCCTGCTCCTGCTCGGCGCCCGTGCCGGTGACCTGCTCGGTCGCCGCCGGGTGTTCCTCACCGGCGTCAGCGTCTTCACGCTCGCCTCGTTGCTCGGAGGCCTCGCGCCGAGCGCCGAATTACTGCTCGCCGCCCGCGTTCTGCAAGGCATCGGCGGTGCGATCGCGGCGCCGGCGGCCCTGACGCTGCTGATGCTCACGTACCGCGAAGGTCCCGAGCGGATGAAGGCACTCGGCTACTACAGCCTGATCTCGTCCGGCGGCGGCAGCGTCGGCCTGGTGCTCGGGGGCATGCTGACCGACTGGGCGTCGTGGCGCTGGGGCCTGTTCATCAACGTGCCCATCGGTGTGGCGCTGATCCTGACGGCCCGCCAGGTGCTGACCGAGACCGAGCCTGAGACCGGCCGGTTCGACGTGGCCGGGGCGGTCACCTCGACCCTCGGAATCACGTCGCTCGTCTACGGCTTCATCCGGGTGGCAGAGAAGGGCTGGACCGCCACCGAGGTCCTGGTGGCGTTCGCCGCGGGCGTGGTGCTGCTGGTCTCGTTCGTGCTGATCGAGCGCCGCGTCAGCCACCCGATCGTGCCACTGCGGCTGTTCCGGTCGGCGACCCGGACGGCGTCGTACCTGACCATGCTGCTGATCGTCGGGACGATGTTCGGGATGTTCTTCTTCCTCACGCAGTACCTGCAGGGAGTGCTCGGGCTCAAGCCGTTCGCAGCGGGCCTGGCGTTCCTGCCACTGACGGGTCTGCTCTTCGCCCAGTCGCGAGTGGTGCCGAAGCTGATTGCCCGGATCGACGGCGCGAAACTGATGCTGGCCGGCTCGACACTGGTCACGCTCGGGACGATCTGGCTGACTCGGCTGGACTCGCACAGCACCTACCTGCACGACGTCGTCGGTCCGCTGCTGCTGTTCGGCGCGGGCGCCGGGATGATCTTCATCCCGCTCGTCGGCCGGGCCATCTCGGGCGTCGCACCGGAGGACTCAGGTGCCGCGTCCGGCATGCTGAACGTGGTCCAGCAGGTCGGCGGCGCGCTCGGCCTGGGCATCCTGGTCACGATCTTCGGTACGGCGAGCCGCAACTCGACGTCGACGATCCCCCGGGAGGTGCTGGTCGACGGCGTCCACGCCGCGTTCGTCGGATCGCTGGTCTACGCGGCGGTGAGCCTGGCGATGATCGTGTTCACGGTCCAGCCGTGGAAGTGGTTCCGCGGCAAGCCCGAGCTCGTCGAGACCCCGGTCGTCGTGGACTCACACGTCTGACGGGATGGGCAGCGCGTAGCTGGTGAACTTGTTGTGAGTGGTGAAACCGAGGTTCTCGTACAGGCCGAGCGCACCGGTCGGGTTGTCGGCGTCGACGCCGAGCGCAGCCCGCTGGTATCCGGCCTGTGCGGCCTCGGCCAGCACCTTCGCGATCGCTCCGCGGGCCAGACCGCGGCCGCGGTACGCGCGCCGCGTGCCGACCTGGCCGATGTACAGCTCCCGGACCCCGGTCGCTTCGGTGTCCGCCTCCCACTCGTAGCCGTTGACGTACGCCGCGACGGTCTCACCGTCCAGCACCAGGTATGACTGCGCGCCACGGAACGCCCGCGATCCGACGTTCCGGGATCGCCAGACCGCCGGGTCCGGCGGCGCCCAGCCCCAGTGGTCGGAGAAGGCCTCGAAGTGGGCCAGCCGCAAAGCTTCCTCGTACGACGGGTCGTACGACGTCAGCCGCAGTCCGTCGGCGATCGACGCTTCGGGCACCGGCTGGTCGAGCGGCCGCCGCATGTCGAAGAAGAACCGCTCGGCCTTGAAGTCCAGGCTCTCCAGCAGGCTGATCGCGCTGACGTTGTTACTGGCCGCGCCGACGCCGACCTGGCCGGGAAAGTCTGGGTGGGTGGCGGCGTGCAGTTCGCCGGCGCGCTTGATCAGCCAGCGCATCAGCGTCGTACCCAGGCCGCGCCGGCGCCACTCCGGATCGATGGTGCCCCCGACGTGCACCCGGTCGACGTCCACCACGGACGGCGAGACGTGAACCATGCCGTAGCCGATCATCCGGCCGTCGGCCCACAGGCTGATGGTGTCCTGGGCGAGGTTGAAGTTCGGGCGGTCCAGCTGCTCGGCGAGATCCTCCGCGCTGAAGTGCTCGCCCTCCTGGTCGACCTTCTCCGCGGCAGCCGTCAACACCGCCCACGCCTCGACGTCGGCCTTCTCCATCGGACGCGCTTCGATCCCCTCCGGCCAGCTCATGCGTCGAAGGTACGACGTTCGCGCCGTGACGGCACGTCAATTAGTCAGTTGCTCGGCCAGCCAGCGCACCGCCATCGGGTAGCGGTACTCGATGCCGCCATGGGTGCCCTCGAACAGCTCGAAGTGGATCCGCTCGTCCGCGAGGCCGGTTTCCCGCGCAGCGCGGTGGAACGCGGTCGCGCCGAGATCCAGGTAGTACTCGTCCTGTCTGCCCGCGTCGATCCACACCGCGCGCAGCGATCGCAGCGCGTCGGCGTACTGCGGCTCCTTCACCATCTCGACCGGGTCGCGGGACAGCCAGCGCGTCCAGATCTCCGGGACGATCGCGCCGAGGTCGTCGAACGGCAGCAGTACGGTGCCGTCGGGCTCAGCGGAGTACGCCGACGCGTAGCCGTACATCTCCAGCAGGTGCAGGTCCTCGTTGGTGGTCCGACCGGTCTTCGTCGCGAGCACCTCGAAGTACTTCTCGTAGCTGCCGTCGTACTTGTCCCGCAGCGTCCGCGCACGCTCCGGGAACTCCGGCCGGTAGCAGACGTCGAAGAGCGCGTCCCCGGCGTGCGTTGCGAGTGCCCCGAACACGTCGGGACGCAGCAGCGGCGTCACCATCGCGGTGTAGCCACCGCTCGACTTGCCGGTGACCGCCCGGTGATCGCGGTCCGGGATGGTCCGGTACGTCGCATCGACCCACGGCACGATCTCGTCGCACAGATACGACTGGTACTGCCCCGTCCCGGGGGAGTCGAGGCACTGGCTGCCGCCGTACTTCGTCCATGAGTCGACGAACACCACGACGGCCCGCGGCACGCTCTCGTCCTGGAACATCGCGTCCAGCAACTCCGGGTACGGCTGCCGGAACGGGACCCGGTTGAACCACATACCGACGTGGCCGGTGTAGCCCATCGTCACGTAGATCGACGGGTACCGGTCGGCGGAGTTGTCAGGGTCGTCGTACCCCGGCGGCAGGTACACCAGCACCGGCCGCTCGTGCGGATCGCCGAGCGGGTTCCCGCGGAGCAACTCACTCGTGTACGTCGTCTGGTCCAGACGTCCCTTGAACTCGGCCGACCACGGCAGCATTGGTCCTCCAGTCATTCACATTGCATCAGGGGCCCCGATCCCCACCAGGCCGAGTCCATCCTGCAACACCTTCCGTGTCGCTGTGCAGAGGGCGATCCGGCTTGCTCTGGTCGCGCCCTCACTGCTCAGCACCGGGCACTGCTCGTAGAAGGTGGAGAGCGCGGACGCGACGTCGTACAGGTAGGTGCAGAGTCTGTGCGGCTGGAGCGTCTGCGCGACCTGCTCGACGGTCGCGGCGAAGCCGGTGAGGAGGAGGGCCAGCCGTTGCTCGGCCGGGTCCTCCAGAGTGGTGACTTCGCCTGCTGACGTGCCGGCCTTGGCGAGCAGCCGGGTGAGCCGGGCGTGCGCGTACTGGAGGTACGGTCCGGTGTTGCCGGTCATCGCGACCATCCGGTCCAGGTCGAACACGTAGTCGTTACCCCGGTCGCTCGACAGGTCGGCGTACTTGACCGCACCGATCCCTACCGCACGAGCGGTCGCGGCCCGGTCGACGCCCTCCCGGCCGGCCAGCAGCCCGTCGGCCCGGGCGACCGCGCTCTCCAGCAGGTCCACGAGCTTGACGGTGCCGCCCTCCCTTGTTTTGAAGGGCTTTCCGTTCGGCCCGAGCACGGTGCCGAACGAGACGTGTTCCGCCGGCACGCTCCCCGGCAGCCAGCCGGCGGTCCGCGCGAGCGTGAAGATCATGTCGAAGTGCAAGGCCTGCCGGTGGTCCACGACGTACACGATCCGGTCCGCGTGCAACGTGCTCACCCGATGCCGTACGGCGGCAAGGTCGGTTGCGCTGTACCCGAATCCACCGTCGGACTTCCGCACGATCACCGGCAGCGGATCGCCGTCGCGACCGAGGAATCCTGGGAGGAAGGCGCACATCGCCCCGGCGGACTCGGTCAGCAGACCTTGCTGTTCGAGCTCGGCCACGACCCGCGGCAGGTCGTCGTTGTACGCGCTCTCGCCGACGACGTCCGTCCGCTCGAGGTTGCTGCCGAGCAAGGCGTACACCTTGTCGAAGTCGTCCAGCGACACGTCGACCATGTGCCGCCACATCGCCCGCGTCTCCGGATCGCCCGACTGCAACGCGACGACCCGCAGCCGAGCCTTGTCCGCAAAGGTGCCGTCGGCATCGAAATGCTTCCGGCTCCGCTCGTAGAGATTCTGCAATCCCTCCAGATCAAGGGATTCCGCGGAGATCCCTTCCTCGAGCAGCTGCTCGATCATCATCCCGTACTGCGTTCCCCAGTCGCCGACGTGATTTTGCCGGACCACGTCGTACCCGGCGAACCGGAGCACGTTGCACAACGCGTCGCCGATCACCGTCGACCGGAGATGGCCGACGTGCATCTGCTTCGCGACGTTGGGCTGCGAGTAGTCGACGACGACGCGCTGACCGTTGCTGCTAAAGGTTTCCGGCTCGTTGACCGCCTTCGCCAGGGTCTCCGGCAGCAAGGTCAGATTGATGAACCCCGGTCCGGCGATCTCTGGTGTCTGGCACAGGTCCTCGACCTGCAACAAGGCGACCAGGCGCGCGGCGACGTCCCGCGGCGATCGGCCGAGGGCGTTGCCGATCCGGAGCGCGAGATTGCTCTGGTAGTGGCCGAACTCGGGCTTCGTGCTCGACCGCAGCTCGGGATCGTACGACGTACCGAAGGCGGCCGCTGCGGCAGCGGACAGTCTGGTGGACAGGACAGGCAGAACTGCGGACATGACGTGGTCCTTCAACAGTGTTGTTCAGATTGGCGCGACTGGAACAGGCTGAGGTGTTCAGACAGTGCGTCGTCGTCGCAGGCTGAAGCGCACGCGCCGGGCGTGGACAGGCTTCAGGCTGATCGACATGTCAGCCATTATGCACGAAGTACGCCGACGGTGCCGGTGACCGTTCGGCCGGCGGCGCGATCGCCGGTACGTCGGTCTCGCCCAGGAACACCCGCCGTACGACGCGTTCTGCCGCGCGCCCGTCGTCGAACTCGCAGAACTTCTCGCGGTACAGGTGCCGGTGCTTGGCCGCCTCGGGCGCCGCGAACGTGCCGTTCCGGAGCGCGGCGAACAGCTCCTCGGCGGACCGTGCCACCACGCCGGGCGGGAACTCGGCGACATCGAAGTACGTGCTACGCCGGCTGTTCTGGTCGAGGTGCAGCAGGATCGGCCGGTCGAGGTTGGCGTAGTCGAAGGTGATCGACGAGTAGTCGGTGATCAGTACGTCGGCCGCGAGCATCAGGTCCTCGATCCGCGGATCCTGCGACGCGACCAGGACGCGGGCGTGCTCGCCTGCTGCGGCTGCCAGCTGGTCAAGGTCGACCCGGTCGGGAAGCGTCGGCGCGTACAGGATCACCAGGTGCGAGTCGTCGTACCCGAGCCCGGCCCGGATCGCCCGGACCTCGTCGAGCGTCGCCGTCAGCAGCCGGTCGTTGCGCGGGTAGCCGTACTCGAGCTCCTCGTAGTACGCGGGGTAGGTGCGCTCCCAGATCTCCGACGAGTACCGGTTCGAGGACAGGTTGAAGTCCCAGCGGTCGACCTCGTGCATCACCTCGTCCTTGCCCTCGTCCGGGAAGGTCACGGTCTTGAGCGGCGTACCGTGCTGGGTCTGCAGATGGATCTGGCCCTCGCGCTTGTCCAGGTTCTTCGGCCAGTTCATGTTGCTGACGAAGTACGTCGCCTTGCCGAGCAGCTTCTCGTACGCCGGGGAGTCCGCGACGACGTACTCGATGCCCTCCGGGATCGCGCCGACGTGCTCGTTGTCGACGACCCAGACCCCGCGCAGGTGCGGCGCCAGTTCGGCCGCCTTCTCGTAGATCGCGCGCGGGTTGCAGGCGTACTGCTTGAACCAGTAGGCGGCGTACGCGACCAGGTTCGGTTCGAGCTTGCTGCGCCGCAGCAGCTTGCCGACCGTCTTGCGCGGACGCGGGACGTGCAGCATCCGCGCGCTCAGCTTGAGCGTGGAGTAGGTCGCGTAGTCGTCGTGGATCAGCAGCCAGCGCTTGAACCCGCGAGCGGTCCGGTCGGCGCCGTACCCCTCCGGCTTCCAGCGCTTGGCGAAGGCGTGCGCCGCGTGGAAGAACTCGGCCCGGTCGTCGGTGTCGATCCGCTCGGGCCTGGCGAGTACGGCGAGGATGTGGTCCAGCGACCGGTCGAACGCGAACCGGCGCCAGCCGGCCAGCTCCGGGTCGGACTGGATGAACGCGTGCACGCGGTCGTACTGGTCGAAGATGTCCCACTGCCGGCGGCCGCTGGTGGCGTGGATGTTGCCGCCGGTCCGGTGCTGCCGGTAGTGCACGACGACCCGGTCCAGGGTGGCGATCCGCTCCGCGGTCAGCATCGTCGAGTAGGTCCAGGGCGCGTCCTCGTAGAAGCCGCTCGTGAACGCGAATCCGTGCCGGGTGAGGAACTGGCGGCGGTATGCCTTGTTCCAGACGACCTCCAGGAAGGTCAGGAAGATCGGCCGCTCGGCCGCCGTGAACACCCCGGCGCCCTCGCGCGCGAACGCGTCGTGCCGCTGGCTGCCGAGCACCCGGCCGTCCCAGAAGACTCGCTCGTAGTCGAAGAGCACGAGGTCCGGCTGACCCCGGTGTGTCGTCGTGGCGTCGATCCGGCCCGCGATCGCCTCCAGCGAGCCCGGCGAGTAGACGTCGTCAGCGTCCAGGAACAGCACGTACTCGCCGCGGCACTCCTTCAGGCCGGCGTTCCGGGCCAGCCCGAGGCCGACGTTCTCGTCCAGGTGCAGCGCCCGGACCCGCGCGTCCGCGGCGGCGTACTCGTCCAGGATCCGGCCGGAGCCGTCCGGGTCCGCGTCGTCCACCCCGATCACCTCGAAGTCGGTGAACGACTGCCCGAGCACCGAGTCCAGACACGGCCGCAGCCACGCCCGCGAGGCATGGCAGGGGACCACGATGCTGAACCTGGGGACGGTGCCGAGCGCCATGCCTAGTCATCCTAGGGTGCTGCTATGAGTACTGATGTGTTCGAGCCATTGGCCGGTCTCGAGGGGGTCGGGTCGGCGGCGCGGGCGGCCCGGGACGCGGTCGACGTACTGCTCCGGGATCGCGGTCTGCGCCGGGTCGGTTCGGACATGACGGCCGAGGCCCTGCTGCGGGGCGCGCACGCGTCCGCGGCGCTGGCCGGCAGCACCGCGACGCCGGACGACGTACGCCGGGGTTCCGCCGACGGGCTGGCCTCCGGCGCGGTCCGGATGACCAGCGAGCTGATGACGCTCGCGCCGCAGGTGGACAAGGCTCCGGTGCAGGTCTGGACCAGACTGCACCAGTTGGCCGCCGCCGATCTGGTAGCGGAGGACCAGCTGGGCCATCTCCGGACCAGTGCGGAACCGCTGCCGGACGACATCCCGGGACTGCCGCCGGCGCCCGGTGCCGACGAGATGTGGGAGCGGTTGAGCGCTCTCGCGCAGAACCTGACCCGCCCGACCAAGGCGCCCGGCCTGGTCGTTGCGGCGATCGTGCACGCCGAGCTCGCCGTACTGCGACCGTTCCCGGCGGCCAACGGACTGGTTGCCCGGGCCGCCGAGCGCCTGCTGTTGGTTGCCCGGGGCATCGACCCGGTGGCCGTCACGGTACCGGAGGGTGGTCACTATGTGTTGCGGGCGACCTATGCGTCCGGTCTCACCGACTACACAGCGCGAGGATTGACCGGGGTTCGTGATTGGTTGCTGCGGTCCTGCGAGGTCGTGACAAAAGGTGCCGAGCTCTCGCCGTTGGCTTCCTGAGGGCCGCGTCCGGAACGTGCGAACGGCGCTCTCGAGTGAGAACGCCGTCGCTGGCACGTTGCCCTGGTTACCATGCGTGCACCTGTCTGCCGCCACAGGACTAGGCCTGGGTCGCGCTGCCCGTTTGGGATGGGCTGGTCGCCGCGTGGGTACCTGGGTTGCCGTGCAATCTCTACCGGACCCTAAGGCCCTTTGTTGATTCCTTTGTACTCCTGAAACCCCTTTCTGGGAAGGGGATGCAGAGTCCTTCATGGAGTTGAGAACAATGAAGCTCGCTTCAGCTTTCAGCTCGTCCGGGACCGCCGCCGGGAGGCCAGCAGCAGTGCTCCGGCGGCGATCGCCGCGACCAGACCGGCAGCCATTGCGGGGCGTCGCACGGCGGGGAAACTTGCCCGCTCGGCCGGCTCCGCGAACTCCAGGACCGGCCAGCCGCGCTCGACGGCGACCCGGCGCAATGCCTTGTCCGGGTTGACCGCGTGCGGGTACCCGACGGCGGCCAGCAGCGGCTCGTCGGTGATCGAATCCGAGTATCCGTAGGAGCTCGCGAGGTCGTAGCCCTCGGTCGCGGCCAGGGCCTCGATCGCGGTCACCTTGTGTGGACCGTACGCGTATTCGGCGATCTCGCCGGTGTATTTGCCGTCGGCAACGACCATCCGGGTGGCGATCACCCGGTCGGCGCCGAGCATCGCGCCGATCGGCTCCACCACCTCGGCGCCGGACGACGACACGATCACCACGTCCCGGCCGGCCGCGTGGTGCTGCTCGATCAGCTCCACCGCCTCGGCGTGGATCATCGGGCGGACGATGTGGTCCAGGGTGTCGGCGACGATCGCCTTCACCGTCGAGACGTCCCACCCGGTGCACATCGCGGAGATGTACTCGCGCATCCGCTCCATCTGGTCGTGGTCCGCGCCGCCGAGCAGGTAGACGAACTGGGCGTAGGCGCCGCGCAGAACGGTCCAGCGGTTGATCAGGCCGCCGGCGTAGAACGGCCGCGAGAACGCCAGCGTGCTCGAGCGGGCCAGAATGGTCTTGTCCAGATCGAAGAAAGCCGCCGATCGAGCCGTCCCGGGATGCGCCATGCAGTCGAGGATAGGAGCTGAGGAGAAACGCCGGGGGACCCGGGCTTTTGCGTGGGCCGGTATCCCGTTAGACTGGTCGGCAGTGTGACAGTGACACTGGCTGGAAACGCCCGATCGGGTGGGACTGGCGCCTGGGTGACACAGATTCGGTTGAAATCGAACTGAGATGTGTGAAGCCCGGAATCGGGGGGTACAAACTCTCTGACAGTGGCAGACTGTCGCCTCCTGAACGGCCCCCGGCTCCTCCCCCCGAGCCCGTGGCCGAAGACGGCCCCCGGTCACCCCCCCGCCGGGGGCCGTCGCCTTTCTACCGTCAGCCAAGTAAGCGTAAAGATTCTCGCTTTCCTGCGCGTGGGAGCGTTCTCACTTTATGCAGGGTCTTGACAATGTAATTGAGCAGTCACAGGTTGTAAGGCATGAAACCGCCTGCACACCGCCCCCAGGCAGCGGTCGTCATCAGCCTGCTCGCCGTTGTCATGGCCTTCCTGGTCCCCGGTTCCGCCTCCGCGGCCGCCAATCTCGTCACGAACGCCGGATTCGAGTCCGGCACGCTCTCCGGCTGGTCGTGTCCGGCCGGCGGCGTCACCACGTCCGCGCCGCACTCCGGTTCGTACGCCCTCGAGGCGACGCCGAGTGGGAGTGACATCGCCCGGTGTTCGCAATCGATAGCGGTCCAGCCCAATACGGCGTACACACTGTCGGCGTGGGTGAAGGGATCGAACGTCTACCTCGGTGTCGACGGTGGTCCGTCGACGTGGACGACCAGTTCGGGCTGGAGCCAGTTGACCGTCCCGTTCACCTCCACCGGTTCTTCGGTGACCGTCTACTTGCACAGTTGGTACGGGCTGCCGGCGTACCAGGCCGATGACGTCGTACTCGACGGACCTGGCGGGACGCAGGACACCACGCCGCCGTCGACCCCGGGTGGTCTGGCGGTCGGCAGCCCGACCTCGAGCTCGCTGAAGCTGACTTGGTCGGCCGCGTCCGACGCGAGCGGCATCGACCACTACGACGTCGTCCGGGGGACCGGTGCCGCGCAGGGTGTCGGCAACGTGACCAGCTGGACCGCGACCGGGCTGAGCGCTTCGACGACCTACTCGTTCAAGGTGCGGGCGTGTGACCCCAGTGGCAACTGCTCGCCGTACGGCGCGGCCGTGTCGGGCACCACGTCCGACGGTGGCACCAACCCGCCGGTCGGCAGCCTGCCCGCGCACGTGCTCACCGGGTACTGGCAGAACTTCAACAACGGTGCGACGGTGCAGAAGATCTCCGACGTACCGGCGGCGTACGACCTGATCGCGGTCGCCTTCGCGGACGCCGACGCGTCGAAGCCGGGCGGCATCACGTTCAACCTGGACAGCGCCGGGCTCGGTGGGTACACGGTCGCGCAGTTCAAGGCGGACATCGCGGCGAAGCAAGCGGCCGGGAAGAAGGTCATCCTGTCCGTCGGCGGTCAGAACGGCACCATCTCGGTCGCCGACCCGACGGCGGCGTCCAACTTCGCGTCGAGCGCTCTCTCGGTGCTGCGGGAGTACGGGTTCGACGGGATCGACATCGACCTGGAGAACGGGGTCAACGCGCAGTACATGGGTCAGGCGCTGAGGAGCTTGCAGAGCCAGTTCGGCAGCGGGCTGGTGATCACCATGGCGCCGCAGACGATCGACATGCAGAGCACGTCGTTCGAGTACTTCAAGCTCGCGCTGGCGATCAAGGACATCCTGACCATCGTCAACGTGCAGTACTACAACTCAGGCTCGATGAACGGCTGTGACGGTCAGGTGTACTCGCAGGGCTCGGTCGACTTCATCACAGCGCAGGCCTGCATCATGCTGCAGGGCGGTCTGCGTCCCGACCAGGTCGGGCTCGGCCTGCCGGCGTCGTCGCAAGCGGCCGGGAGCGGGTATGTGTCGCCGACTGTGGTCAACAACGCACTGGACTGCCTGACCAAGGGCACCGGGTGCGGGAACTACAAGCCGAGCACTCCGTGGCCGTCGCTGCGCGGTGCGATGACCTGGTCGACCAACTGGGACGCGTCGAACGGCAACCAGTTCGCGACCCAAGTCGGCAGCCACGTCCATTCACTGCCCTGATCATGCACAACTATCGACCGGCTCCGCTGCTGGAGGCGCTCGGTGTCTGCTCGGAGGACGAGCAGCTCTACCGGGCGCTTCTGGCCTGCCCGGAGGCCACCGCGACCGATCTGGCCGCATTCGTCGACTGGCCGGCCAACCGCGTCGGCCGACACCTCAGGTCGCTCCTGTCGCTAGGCCTGGCGTCCCGGACGCCAGGCCGGCCGGCCCGCTACCTGCCCGCCGTACCGGAGGCCGCTGTCGAGCTGCTCGCGCTGCGGAAGCAGGC
This sequence comes from Kribbella soli, assembly GCF_004331345.1. Classification (GTDB taxonomy): domain Bacteria; phylum Actinomycetota; class Actinomycetes; order Propionibacteriales; family Kribbellaceae; genus Kribbella; species Kribbella soli. The sequence goes on from NZ_SJJZ01000001.1 coordinate 2,785,531, forward strand.
GGCGATCGTGGAGGCCCGGCTGGGTGCTGCGGCGCTGACAGCCGAGTTCAGACAGCCGGACGCGTTCACGGTCATCCGTGGCGCGGAGGCGATCGCCCAGCGGTTCTACCAGGCGCAGCAGTGCGCGCAGGACGAAGTACTCGTGCTGGACCGATTGCCGTACGCCGTGTTCGCCGCCCCCGGGGTGACCTACCGCACGATCTACGACATGGCGTCGCTGTCCGAGCCTGGCGATCTGGTCGCGGCCCGATCGTCGGGCTGCTGCCGGATGCTGCGCGACGTACCGCTGAAGCTGGTCGTCGTCGACCGCCGCACGGCGCTCCTCCCGACCGGGCCGGACGTCGTCGTAGAGCTGGGCCCGTCGAGTCTCCTGGACGCACTCCTGCGCCTGTTCGACCTGCTGTGGCAACAGGCCAGCCCGCTGACCCCGTCGGTCTCCGACGGCCCACTCACGTCGGACGACCAGCAGCTCCTGTCCCTGGCTGCCGCCGGACTGACAGACCAAGCCATCGCCCGCCGCCTGGGCGTGGCCCAACGGACCGTAGAACGCCGAATGCAACGCATCCTCAAAGCTCTGGACGCCACCACCCGCTTCCAAGCCGGCCTCCGAGCCGGGCAGCAGGGGCTGCTCGTCTAGTCGGTGACGTCAGCCACCGTGGCATTGAGGGCCTTGGTGAGTGCCTCGGCGTCGACAGTGATCCCGACGCCGTGGTCACCGCCGCCGATCGAGATGGTGCCGGTGATCCGCTCGTCCGCGATCACCGGCCAGTCGCGCGTGCTTCCGAGCGGGGTGATCGTCCCGCGGACGTAGCCGGTGACGTCGAACGCCGTGTCCTTGTCCGGCATCGAGATCCGGTTCACGCCGAGCAGCGTCCGCAGCTTCGGCCACGCGATCTCGCGGTCACCCGGCACCAGGACGAAGCGGTAGTCGTCGTCCGACAGCCGCACCACGATCGTCTTGATCAGCCGCGCCGGCTCGATACCGCGCGCCGCCGCGGCCTCCTCCAACGAGTTCACCCGGCCATGCCTGGTCACCTCGTAGGTGAGCCCCAACTGATCAGCCGCATCGGTCGCTTTGGTCACCCGCTTAGTTTTGCACCCGGCTGGGAACGTTCTTCAGCAGCAGCGCGAGCACCAGCGTCACGAGGAACAATGCTCCAGCCTCGGCCGCCACCCCAGCCCACTCGGCGCGGCTCCACGCCGTACCCGCGAGGCCTCCGAACACCGAGGAACCCAGGTAGAACGAGAAGAGGTACATGCTCGACGCCTGCCCGGTCCCGACCCCGCTTGCATGCGCCCGGGCCGGTACCCAGCCGCTGGCCACCCCGTGCACCGCGAAGAAGCCCGCGGTCATCACAGCCAGCCCGAGCACGATCAGCGGCAGCGGAGCCGCCAGCGTGATCGCCACACCGGCCAGCGTGATCAGACACCCGATCGGAACCACGGCCCGCCGCCCGTACCGATCCGCGAGCGTCCCAGCCGTCGCCGACCCGGCTGACCCGAGGAGATAGACACAGAAGACCAGTCCGGCCGCGCCGGCACTCAGCTCGTACGGCGAACCGGACAGCCGGAAGACCGCCCCGTTGTAGACAGCCACGAATGCGCCCACCGCTGTCGCACCGATCCCGTACAGCGCGAGCAGCGCCGGGTCTCGCAGTACGCGGAACAGGTCGTGTGGTCGCGCGGCGCTTGGGTGGAAGTTCCGCGACGCAGGCAGCAACAGCCAGACGACAGCCGCGCACAGTACGCCGACCACGGCGATCCCGCCGGTCGCGAACCGCCACCCGCCGACGTCCGACAACCCGCCTGCGATGAGGCGTCCCGCCATACCGCCAACCGCCGTACCCGCGATGTAGAGGCCGCTGGCGCGCGCGTGGCTGTCCTGGTGCACCTCCTCGCGCAGGTACGCCATAGCGACCGCAGGCAGCCCGGCCATCGCGATTCCTTGCAGACCGCGCAACGCGAGCAGCAGGTGCCACGTCGGCGCGAACGCACTGAGCAGGGCGAACACCGACGTCGCAGCGACCGACCAGCGCATCAGATTGGTCCGCCCGAGCACCTCGGACGCCGGACCGGCGATCAGCAACGCCAGACCGAGACCGAAGGTCGCGAACGACACGCTGAACGCACTCTGGCTGGGCGAGACGTGGAACGCGTCGACCAGTTGGGGCAGCAGCGGCTGCGTGCTGTACAGGAGAGCGAACGTCGCCAGCCCAGCCGCGAACAGTGCGACGGACAGCTTGCGGTACTCCGGGTCTCCGGGCAGGTACCCGGTCTGGCGGGCGACGGACTGGTGCATGTCTTCGACGGTCGCACGGCTGGAGCGATACGTAAAATGTCGATCTCGGCAGAAATCGATACGCTTCTCGCATGCATGTCGAGGATCTGCGGTGGTTCGTCGTACTTGCGGAGACCGAGCACCTCACCGAGGCGGCCGTCGCGCTGGGGACGAGTCAGCCGAATCTGTCCCGCTCGCTGCAGCGGGTCGAGCGGGCGTTCGGGGTGCCGTTGTTCGAGCGGGAGCGTCGCGGCGTACGGCTGAATCCGTACGGACGGCTGGTGCTGGATGCGGCGCGGGCAGCGACGACGGCGGTGGATACGGCGAAGCGGCGGATCGACGCGTTACTCGACCCCGAGTCCGGCACGGTGCGGCTCGCGTTCCTGCACTCGGTCGCGACCAGCCTGATGCCGGACCTGCTGAAGGCGTTCCGGGCGGTGGCGCCGAACATCGGGTTCGCGCTGCGGCAGGAGCCCGCGCACGACATCGTCCAGGACCTGGAGAGCGGTGAGGCCGAGATCGCGATCATTGCGCCCCGGCCGGATCCCGCACGCTTCGGCTGGCACCTGCTCGAGCGGCAGCGGCTGTATCTGCACGTGCCGCCCGGGCATGCGCTGGCCTCTCGGCGCCGGGTCGAGTTGGAGGCGGCCCGGGACGAGGCGTTCGTCGGTCTGCAGCCCGGGTTCGGCTTCCGGCGGGTGACAGACCGCCTGTGTCAGGAGGCGGGGTTCAGCCCCCGGCTGGCGTTCGAGGCGACCGACCTCGCGACGATTGACAGCCTGGTCGGCGCCGGCCTCGGTGTGGCGATCCTGCCGGCCGGCGCGGTTCGCGGGAACGACAGCGGCGCTGTGTCCGTTCCGTTGGCCGGTGTGCGGGCCCGGCGGGAGATCGGTATGGCGTGGCGGCTGAGCCTGCCGCTGACGCCCGCGGCCGAGCGGTTCCGGACGTTCGTCCGATCGCGCCCAGTGACGACAAGCTGACTGTATTAGCGCTGACTTCCGTAGCGTTCGTCCCAATTTCACGGTGTCGACTTGCACAGAGAGGGCTTTCCCCCGCACCCTTGCGTGCGTGAGGAAGCGTCTGGGTTCGTTCCGGCCGAGTCGCCGGCTGCTCTTCGCGGCCGGGACTGCGGCTGCTGCGTCGACGGTCGCCGCCACCGCGGCGGAGGCGGTCCCAGGTTCCCCGGAGGCTACCCTCGACACCGCGGGCGGACTGCTGTCCCTCGGCGCCTACGGCTCGGGCGTGCTCGGTGCCTGGGAGCGCCAGGCGCGGGCGATCTCGAACGAGGGCCAGATCCGCAGGACCCGCGAGACCGACGGCGTCTTCATGTTCGGCGACAGCATCGGCGTCCAGGACGGACCGGCGCTCGCCAGGCAACTGACCCAGCTCGGGATCAGCATCGCCGTCCACAACTGGGCCGGGCGGCCGGTGACCCCCGCGGTCGACGCGCTCGACCTCTGGGCGCAGCAGTACGGCCTGCCGCACCGGATCCTGATGTCGGTCGGGTCCAACGACATCTTCACGCCGCCGGCCGTCGAGGCCCAGGTCGATCGGACCATGAGGATCGTCGGCGACGAGCGGATCGTCTACTGGGTCAACGTGCAGGCGGCCCGCACCGCGCACGGCCCCGACATCAAGGTCTCGGACCAGCGCAACAGCGCCTGGATCAACCTGCAGCTCGCCGACGCCCAGCGTCGCTACGACAACCTGCGGATCGTGCACTGGGCCGAGCATCTGGCCTCCAGCCCCAACCGCCTGGCCCGTCTGCTCCGCGACGGCCTGCACCCGTCGGTCCCGCTCGGGCAGAACGCCCGCAACGGCCTGATCATCGAAGCGATCAAGGCCGGCTGAGTGCGGCTCTGACGCCGCACCCAGCCGTCCCCTTTCTCAGAAGCCCGCGGTGATGCGGGTGAAGTCCCAGTCGGCCTGGGCGATGCCACTGCAGTTGGACACCACGCCGCCGCCGGCGCAGCCGCGGTCACGGTTGACCGACCAGAACGCCAGCCGGCTGAGCCCGTTGCTCTTCGCCCAGTTGGTGATGTTCTGCCAGGTCGCGGTCGTGGTCATCTCCTGCTGGTCGGACAGACCGTTCATGCCGGAGATGCCCTGGTGCGCGTACGCCTCCGTGGTGGACCAGCCGAAGGTGGCCTTCAGCTTGTTGTTCAGGCCCTGGGACGCGCCGACCGTGTCGTTGTAGATGTTCGAGCTGCCGAAGTCGAACGGCATCAGCGTGAACACGTCGATGTTCGCGCCGAGTTCCTTCGACCGGTCGATCAGCCGGTTGCCGTAGTACGTCGGACCGGTCGTCGACGTACCGAAGGTCAGGATCGTCTGGATGCCGGGGTTGTTCTGCTTGACGATCTTCAGCGCGTTCAGGATCCGGTCCTGCACGGCCTCGTTCTCGAACTCGTCGGAGTTCTCGATGTCGATGTCGATCGCCTTGAGGCCGTAGGCGTTGATGACCTGCTGGTACGCGCCGGCCAGCGCCTCGGGCGTGCTGCAGTTCGGGCCGAGCTTGTTGCCGCTCCAGCCGCCGATCGACGGCACGATGTCGCCGCCGGCCGCACGGATCTGGGCGATCGCGTTGGCGTCCGCACTGCCCTGCAGCGGGCGGCTGCCGTCCCAGGCCGGGTTGCAGCCACCGGAGGACAGGATGAAGGCCATGGTGAACCACTTGATACCGGTCGCGTTCATCACGGTCGCCGGGTTCGGCGGGTCGCCCCAGCCCATGTAGAGGTACGGCGCGGCCTGCTTGGTGCCCGTGTTCCCGCCACCGGTGCCGGTCTTGACGGAGATGGTGCTGCTCTTCGCACCCTCACCGGCGCTGTTCGACGCACTCACCTGGTAGCTGTACGTCGTGTTCGCGGCCAGTCCGGAGTCCGCGTACGACGTACCGGTCGGGCTGCCGACCTTCGCACCGTTCCGGTAGACGTTGTAGCTGGTCGCACCCGACGCGGCCGACCACGTGAGGCTCACCGACGACGCGGACGACGTACCGGTGAGGCCTGTGGGTGCACCGGGGACGGTGCCGCCACCGCCACCTGAGCACGAGCCGCCGTTCAAGCGGCACGCGGCGAGGCCGGGGAAGTTACCCGGGCTGCCGTTGAAGCCGAACGTGACAGTCGCGCCAGGAGCCAGCGGACCGGCCCAGCTCGGCGGCGTGAAGGTGTGCGTCTGTCCGCTGCCGGTGTGGACGGCGTCCCAGGTGGAGCTGACGGTGTAGCCGGACGGGAAGTCCAGCGCGACCGACCAGGTGCTGAGAGAGCTGGTGGTGCCGTTGGTGACGGTCACCTTGCCCTCGAAGCCGCTGCCCCAGTCGGACACTTTGGTGAAGCTGGCAGTGACACCTGCCGCGCTGGCTGCCTGGGCAGTCAGCAGGGCGACAACCACGGCCGTGATGGCCGCGAGCGCTAAGGAGATGCGTTTCATGATGCTCCGATCAGTGGGCGGTACGTGATCAGACCCGGCCCCAGAGTGCGGGGACGTTCGGCGGCTCCCAGCCGACCAGGGACGTGTGGCCCTGGATGCACTTGTAGGTGACGCCGTCGTAGCTCACGAGCGCACCGGTCGCGTACGTCGTGTTCGGGGCCCACGGGGTGGCCGTGCCGGGCGGGGTGGTCGGCGGCGTCGTCGGGGGAGTCGTGGGCGGTGTGGTGGGCGGTGTGGTCGGCGGCGTCGTGGGAGGCGTCGTCGGCGGAGTGGTAGGTGGTGTGGTGGGTGGTCCGCTGCAGCCGGCCGTGTCGGCGTTGACGGAGTCGACCACGTTGTTGAAGAGGGTGACACCAGGGTCCAGCGCCTCGAGCGAATACATCATCGCGCCGGCCAGCCCGTTGCAGTGCTGGTAGTCGGCCTTCGCCTTGATCGACTGGGCGTTGTCACCGGACCAGAACGTGCCGTTGCTGTAGAACCAGGACGACTTGGTGGTGTCGTCGAAGTACGTGGCGGACGGGTTGTCCACGAAGCCGGTGAGCTCCTTGTAGAACGAGACACCCGGCACGTTGCCGCTCAGCGCGTGCCCGTCGGCCGGTCCGGTCGCGGTCTGGTACTTACCGTTGTCGGTGGCCGGGACACCCTTCCATCCCCTGTAGTAGAAGGGGTATCCGATGGTCAGCTTGTTCGCCGGGAACCCGCCCGGGATGCCGTACGCCGAGTCGCCGGTGGTCCACGCCTTCACCGCGGAGTCGACCGAGTACTTGCCCTGACCCGGTGGGATCGGGTTGCTCGGATCGTTCGGCGCCGTGTAGAGCGGGTCCTGGAAGTTCGTCGGCCCGGTGGCCTCCCAGCCGCCGTGCATGTCGTACGTCATCACGTTGTTGTAATCGAGGTACTGCCCGATCTTGTCGGTCTCGATCGTGGCGATCTTGTCCTGTCCTGCCGGGGTCGCGGCGGTCAGGTAGTACTTCTTGCCGGTCTGGCCGCCGTACGCGTCCAGCTGTGCGCGGAACTCGGCCAGCAGCAGCGTGAAGTTCTGCTTGTCGGCAGCGCTGTAGTGGTTGCCGACGTGACCGTTGGGCGAACCCGGGTACTCCCAGTCGATGTCGACACCGTCGAAGATGCCGGCCGCCGTACCGGGACCGCCGAAGCCGTCGATCACCGGCAGGTCGCCCTTGAGGAACATGTTCACGCAGGAGCTGACGAAGGCCTTGCGCTTGGCGTCGGTGGAGGCGGCGTCGGAGAAGTACTTCGAGTACGTCCAGCCGCCGATCGAGATGAGGATCTTCAGGTTCGGGACCTTCGCCTTCAGCTTCTTCAGTTGGTTGAAGTTGCCCTGGATCGGCTGGTTCCAGACGTCGCCGACCCCGTCGACACTGATGTCCGCGCCGTACGACTTGCCGTAGTCGGCGAACGCGTCCCCGGCGCCGTCACCGGCGTTCGGGTTGTTCTCGTCCTGCGACGCGGCCTTGTTGGCCATGAAGCAGGTGTGGTTGACCGGATCGATGTTGGCGAACGCGTAGTTCAGGAAGTCCAGCTTCGCGCCGGCTCCGGTGGTGATCAGGTTCTTGGGGTAGAAGGCGTTGGCGTAGATCCCCCACTGGGTGAAGTACGCCGTCTTGACGCCGCCGCTGGTCGCCTGTGGCGCCGCGACGGCTGCGTTGGCCGTGGTGGCGTCCGAGCTCGCGAGAGAGACGCCGGCGGCGGTGATCAGGGCGGTGGCCGCGACGGTGGCTGTGGCGGCGAGCATGCGCAATCGACTCATCTGTTCCTCCGGAGCGATGGGGCGGAAGCGGTCCGGTGAAATTTAGTTAAAGACGCTTCGAAAGGAACCGTAACCGTTCCCGGCGGGTTGGTCGCGGGCTCGTCGTGGCGGGTTCCCGCTGCTGACGGAAATCCGACAACCCTTTGTCCACAGGGATCCGGTCGCGTTCCCGGAAGCGGCCCGGCAACGGCATGTTCTTGGTATGGACACGAACTCACCAATCCCATCGGTGCTGATGGCAACTACCAACGAAGACCTGCTCGAAGACCTGCTCCGGCTGGCCGCGGCCGCATCCGTCACGCCCCACGTCGAGTCCGATCTGCTCGCCCTCCGGCGCAACTGGCATGCCTGTTCGCTGGTCGTCATCGGCCGCGACCTGGCCGAGCGGCTGGCACGCGCTCAACCCGCGCACCGGCCAGGAGTGGTCGTGGTCGGCTCGACATCGGACGGCGACGACCTCTACCGGTGCGCCTTCGACGTCGGCGCCGATGCCGTCTGCCGGCTACCCGACGACGAGCCGCTGCTCGCGGGCAAGCTCGCGGACGCCCTGGACGGTGTCGACCGCGCCGCCGTCACGTTGGCATTCGTCGGCGGCTGCGGGGGAGCGGGTTCGACCACGCTCGCCGCTGCAGTAGCCGTCCTCGGCAACCGGCGCGGGTTTCGCACGATGCTGATCGACGGCGACCCGCTCGGCGGGGGGATCGAGCTTGCCCTCGGTATCGAGCACGACCCCGGCGACCGCTGGCCCAAGCTCCTGAACGCGTCCGGCCGGGTCAGTGCCGCCGCTCTCCGCTCCGCACTCCCGTCGGTCGACGGATTGTCGGTCCTGTCCTGGGATCAGTCCGACGTCACCGTCCTGCCGCCGGACACGATGAGCTCGGTGATCGGCGCCGCCCAACGCAGCACCGACCTGGTCGTCCTCGACCTACCGCGCCGCGCGGACCCCGCCGTAGAAGAGGGCTTCATCCGCTCTACGGCAACCCTGCTCGTCGTCCCCTCCGATGTTCGCTCGGTCGCAGCCGCCAAACGCCTCTCCGGCCCTCTCCGAGCCGTCGCCGGCGACGTCCGCGTTGTAGCCCGAGAGTCTCGCCCCGGCCTAGCACCTATCGACGTCGCCACTCATCTCTCCTTGCCCCTAGCAACAAAACTCGGCCACGACCGAAACCTCCCCACCGCCATGGACCAAGGCCACTTCCCCCTACACCCCAGAAGCCCTCTAGCCCGAACCGCTACCACCCTCCTGGACCTCTTCCCCCCACCCCAACTAACCCCCGCCTAGCCCAACCGCAGAGGACAGGTGCCGCATGACCAACACCGTCGTACCTGCAGGTCTTCTCGACCGCGTCCGCAGCACCCTCGCACTCACCGGCGCCGCGCCAACACCAGTGCACGTAGCAGCAGCTCTCCGCGCCGACGGCACCATCTGCGGCGATGCCATGGTCCTGGCGGTCGTCACCGCCCTCCGAAGAGAAGCCCTAGGAGCCGGACCACTCGACAGCCTGCTCGCCGAGCCCGGCGTCACCGACATCCTGGTCAACGGCCCCGACGAGGTCTACATCGACCGTGGCCGCGGCCTCGAGTTCGTCGCCATCCGCACCGGAGACGAGCCCGCCATCCGCCGCCTGGCCACCCGCCTGGCCGCCGCAGCAGGCCGCCGCCTCGACGACTCCACGCCGTACGTCGACGTCCGCCTCCCCGACGGCACCCGCTTCCACGCCGTCCTGGCCCCGATCGCTGCCCCAGGAACCTGCCTGTCCCTGCGCGTCCCGTCCCGCAAGGTCTTCACCCTCGACGACCTGGTGGCAGCCGGCGCCCTCCCGCAAGCAGGCGCCGCAATCCTCCAAGACCTCCTGGATTCCCGCCTGGCCTTCCTCATCAGCGGCGGCACCGGCACCGGCAAGACCACCCTCCTCAATTCCCTGCTCTCCTTGGCAAATCCCGCCGAACGCCTGGTCCTGGTAGAAGATGCCAACGAGCTCCGCCCCGACCACCCACACGTGGTCCGCTTAGAAGCCCGCCCACCCAACATCGAAGGCACCGGCGAGATCTCCCTCCGAGATCTCGTCCGCCAAGCCCTCCGCATGCGCCCCGACCGCCTGGTTGTAGGCGAGGTCCGAGGCCCCGAAGTAGTAGACCTCCTGACCGCCCTGAACACCGGTCACGAAGGCGGCTGCGGCACCATCCATGCCAACTCCGCCTCGGACGTCCCCGCCCGGCTGGAAGCTCTAGGCGCACTGGCCGGCCTCTCCCAAGCCGCCGTCCACAGCCAAGCAGCCTCCGCCCTACACGCCGTGATCCACCTGACCCGAAGCCCCACCGGCCACCGCCGAATCACCGAGATCCACACCCTCACCAAACCGCCCAACGGCCCCCTGACCACCCACCCCGCAGTCACCTTCCACCCCGACAACACGCTCACCCTCCACCCGCCATCCCACCTCTTCACCACCCCCGCTCAGGCAACCCCCGCAGGTGCCGCATGAACCCAGCCGTCATGGCCGCCCTCCTGACACTCCTCACGTGCGCCTTCGCCCTCCCACACCGATCCCCAGGCCTCCACCGCCTGACTCCTGCCAATCGCCCACAACGAACCCGCCGCCACCTCAGATCCCCACTCTCCCGAATCTGGCTCCTGGCCATACCAACGGCATTAGCCACCGCCCTCCTCGGCACCCAAGCACTCGTCACCGCCCTAGCAACAGCCGCCATCCTCGCTCTGATCGCGCACCAACGAGCCCACCACCAACGCCAGAAATCAATCGCAACCCGGCGAGCCAACATCATCGAAGCCCTCGACGTACTCTCCGCCGACCTCACCGCCGGCCGCCCACCCATCGCCGCCCTGGAAGGCGCCGCCTCCATCAGCCCCGACTTCGAAATAGCCCACGCAGCAGCCAAACTCGGCGCCGACGTCCCCGCCGCGCTCACTCGAGCCGCCACCAAGCCCGGTGCAACCAGCCTCCGCGCCCTAGCCGCAGCCTGGCGCGTCACCGAAGAATCCGGCGCCGCCTTCGCCACCCTCACCGAACGCCTGGCCGACTACCTCCGAGCCGATGAGGCAATCCACCGCCAAACCGAATCCAGCCTCGCCGGCGCCCGCTCCACGGCCCGGATCCTCGCCACCCTCCCCGCCTTCGGCATAGCCCTCGGCTACCTCCTAGGAGCCCACCCCCTCACCTTCCTAACCGCCACCCCACCCGGCTGGCTCTGCCTGACAACAGGCCTATCCCTAACCGCAACAGGCCTCCACTGGACCACCCAAATAGCCACCCCCCAAACCTGACCCCACCCATCCACCGCGACGCACCCAACGCACACACACCCCGCACCGCACCCGCACCCCGCGAGACTCCGCATGCTCCATGCACTGACCGCAGCCACAGCGGTTGCCCTAAGCACCTATCTCCTGATCCCGCCCCACCCCAACCTCCGCCGACTGACCCCACCGCGACCTCGTGTCCGCAGCCAGTTCCCCCGATCCCACCGCCTAGCCGCAACCGCAGTGACACTCGCCGCACTGGCACTCATCGGCCTCCCCTGGGGCCTGATCCCAGCCGCGATCGCGTACTACTCCATTCCCCGAGCCCTCTCCCGCCTCGAACCAGCCACCACCAAGCAGCGCAACGCCCGCATAGCCCGCGACCTCCCCCTCGCGATCGATCTCCTGACCGCCTGCCTCCGAGCCGGCCGCCCACCCCAACACGCCCTGACCCTCGTAGCCGAAGCCCTCCCAGGCCCACTAGCCGACGTCTTCACCAAAATCGCCCACCACCTGGCGTTAGGAGCCGACCCGACCACCGCCTGGGCCCACCTACGCGCCGAACCATCCTGCGCCCCCATCGCCCGAGCCATCGCCCGCTCACTCCGCTCCGGAGCCCCACTCTCCAGAACCCTCGAACACCTCGCCGACGAAACCCGCCGAGCCCACCACCACACCGCCGACCAACAAGCCCGAACCGCAGAATCCCGAGCCACCCTGCCACTAGGCCTGTGCTTCCTCCCCGCGTTCGTACTCCTCTCGATCGTCCCAACCATCGCCGACGCCCTGATCCCATACCTCCTCCACCCCTAACAAGCCGAGGCGTGGTGGTGGAGCGGTGTGGTGAACGCATCGGCAGAACGACCGCTGGCGGCTTGTGTAACCAATACCGAGTTGTACGACGCCAGCGGTGCAACAACCTGCCATCCGAACGAGACACATCCACGCACTCACGCCGAACCTTTATCCACAGTCCAGAACTCCTTTGAAAAAAGGCGATCCAACAACGGCATGTTTATCGACAAAGCCCTCGCAGCGCCCCAGCCCACCCCGCAGGAGGCCCAAATGCCCAAGGCAGCAGCAGCCACTAGCAACCACCCACTCCCCACCGAACCTCAAGCCGCATCGCACCCCCTCCCATACCTCGTCGGCAGGACAGGATCCAGCCGCACCCGCGGCACAGGCATCCGTGTCCTCCGCGGTACAGGGATCCGCCGCCTTTGCGGCAAAGGCATCAACCGCCTCCGCCACCGCGCAGAACGCGGGGCCGTAACCGCCGAGTACGCCATCATGATCGTCGGCGCCTGCGCCATCGGCGGCGTTCTGGTCGCCCTCCTCAGATCCCCCGCAATGCAGAACGCCCTCAAAGCGATCATCAACTACGGCCTGAAGATCGCCGGCGTAGAAGGCGTACACATCTGACCCGGCCCCAGTTCCCTCCAGAGCAACCAACGCGCCCGGCCATGCGTCAAGCCAGCAGTTCAGTTCAGGCCAGTAGGTCGATCGATTCTGTGGAGTTGGTGACGCTCTCGATCCGGCGGCCGGTCGATGTCCCCTCCACGACCGGCCGCCACCCAAAGGAGCCCCATGCCCCGCCGCCCGGACTCGCCCGCCCCGCGCACTCCCGCCTCACAAACAACCACCGCGACCCGAGCTGACCGTGCGACACGCGCCGAGCGTGGGGCTGTTACGGCTGAGATGGCGTTGGCGCTTCCGGTGTTGGTTTCCTTCTTGCTGTTGGGGATTTGGTCCATCGGCCTCGTTGTACTGAACATCCGGTGCATTGATGCTGCCCGCGATGTAGCCCGGGCGGTTGCGCGTGGTGAGTCGCTCGATCACGCGAATGCGATCGGGCTCCGCACCGTCCCCGCGGGGGCGATCGTCATCACCCGCGAGGCATCAGACATCCAGGTGACAGTCACTGCCATTCCTGCCCACAAGCCACCCCTCCTCGCCTTCCTGTCTCCCACGAGACTCACTGCAACTGCAACCCTCCAAGCGGAACCGGACACGCCATGACCCGCACCGAACGAGGCAGCGCCACTCTCCACACCCTGTTCGCAGCCGTGCTGCTCTTCACGGCCCTCACCGCAGCAATCCTCTGGTCGGCGATCTCCACCGCTCGCCACAAACTCGCCGCCGCGGCCGACCTAACCGCCCTGAGCGCCGCCCAGTCCCTCAGCGCGGACCAGCCCGTCGGTTCCGGCGGCGAGCGCGCACATCCTGAGCGGCCTGCGGACGGCGCGCCGCCCGCCCCGCCGGCAGCGCCCTGTGTGGCAGCGGCACGGACAGCTGTGCTCAACAAGGTGCAGCTCACTGCTTGTGTCGTCGCTTCCGACGCAGTGACCGTTGAAGTGTCGCTTCAGCTCGATCTGCGGCTGACGCGTCCAACTCTGACCGCGGCGGCGCGTGCCGGGCCGCTATGAGCTCGCCTCGTCAACGACTCGTTGCGCGCTCGGTTCTGGTGTGATCGCGATCTGGTCGCAATCTGGTAGAGATGCCGCGTTGATGTGGACGACGTATGCGAGGGCGCTCCATGATCGGGAACCGAGTACTGCTCATCTCCCGGACGTACTTCCCCGGCGCCCGGACGGTTACCTCGGAGGCTCGTTTGCCCAACCGGATTCGGCTGCTGCTGGTCGACGACCAGATCCTCAGCCGAGGCTTGCTTCGCAGCGGTCTTGAGCGTGAGCGCGATCTGGAGATCGTTGCCGAGCTCAACCGATCTGACGACGTCGTCGGTGCAGCCAAACGGCACCGTGCGAACGTCGCGCTGGTCGATGCGGGTGGCCCGGGCAGCGACAGCATCACCGTCACCACCAGGTTGCGTACGTCGATGCCGGAGTGCCGGGTCGTCATGCTCACTACGTACGGGCGGCCGGTGCACATGCGTCGCGGGCTCGATGCCGGGGCGAAAGGGTTCGCGTTGAAGGGCAGCCCGGCGCCTCAGCTGGCGGATGCGGTACGGCGCGTGCACCTTGGTCTGCGCGTCGTCGACGCGAATCTCGCGGCGGAGAATCTCAGGTACTCCGAGACTCCGCTGAACGCGGACGAGACCGACACACTGCGCGCGGCACGCGATGGTGGATCAGTTGCGCTCATGGCTCGGGAGCTCGCTGTGTCCGAGCGCGTCGTCCGTACCCGCCTCTGGTCGGCCATCGGCAAGACCGGCGCGCACACCCGTTCCGACGCCGTCGAGATTGCGGAACGAAATGGCTGGCTTCTCGACTAGGTGCCGGCGCGCGGCCGGGTAGCGAACGGGTTCTGTCCAGCTGGTCTGCGGGGAGGGCAGACTGGGGTGGTGGATGGCGGGCGGAATCGGGTTGTCGTTGTTGATGCTGCGAACGTGGTTGGGTCACGGCCGGATGGGTGGTGGCGGGATCGCGTTGGTGCGGCTCGGCGGTTGCTGACGCGACTGGCGGCGTTGCAGGAGCGGTTGCCTGACACGGATGTGGTCGTGGTGCTGGAGGGTGCTGCTTGCCGGGCGGTGTCGGGGGAGGACGCGCCCCAGACAGGTCGTGTTCGGGTGGTGCTGGCGTCGGGGTCCGGTGACGACACCATCGTGAGCGTGACTGCGGAGGTTGTCGCGCAGTCGCATCATCCGGCAGTCACTGTGGTCACCGCAGATCGCGGGCTCCGGCAACGAGTCGAACCCGTCGGGGCCAGCACGACCGGACCTCGCTGGCTCTTGGATCAACTCGACGCACTACCTGAATAGCCAACGCACGACGCCGACGCCCTCATGTCCATCGCCTACCAGGTCATGTCCCTCGCACCCGAGGATCCCGTGCACCCGAGGATTCCTGGCGCCTGAAGATCCGAGCGGCGGAGGTGACAGTTCCTCGGACGCAAGGTGAGCTTCAGCCTCGGGGTCGATCGGCCTACTCTGGTTCGTAGGGGAGGCGTGATGTCCAAGTTCATGGGGCCCTTTGCTGTGCAGGCCGGTGAGGGTGCGAAGTACGCGACGCCAACTTCCGGTTCGGTCATCGTCAAGGCGGATACCGTCCAGACGAACGGCTCGTTGACTGTGCTCGAGTTGTTGATACCACCGAACGACGGTCCGCCGGCGCACACTCACCTGCGTGAGGACGAGGTGTGGTACGTCGTCGACGGGGACTTCCGGTTCAAGGCTGGGGACGCGATGCTCCGGGCCTCGACTGGGGGTTTGGCGTTCGGGCCGCGTGGGGTACCGCACGCTTTCCAGAACGTCGGCGACTCGGTGGGGCGGTTGCTCGTGATCACTACACCGGCGGGACTCGAGCGGTTCTTCGAGCAATCCGATGAGCTGTCGCGTCCTCCGGATCCAGAGGAGCTTGCGGCCATCGCGTACGCCACCTGGATCGAGTTCTCCGGCCTACCACTCGCCCTCTCCGATCCCCTCTAACGCTCCCACCCACGCAGTCTCTCCACGCTGCGGGCGCTTGGTCGGTTAGGTGCAGGTGGAGAGAAGTTTGCCGGTGTGGGTTATCAGGAGGTGGGGGCCGGGGGTGGCGGGGAGGTGGGCTCTGTCGGTGCGGACGGGGTGGCGGGTGCCGTCGGGGGAGATGACGAGTGAGTTGGCGGCGTCGAGGGCTATGAGTTCGTCGCCGGCTCGGACCAGGACAGGAGCGGTGTAGGACCAGGAGAGGGCGGTTCGGCCAGCGGCCAGGGCTTCGAGGGTGGCGGCGGGGAGTTCCTCAGGGCCTTCGGCCGAGGCGTCTACGGCGATCCAGGTGGTAGGAGAGCCGGGTGGCGTGATGGAGGTGGGGTTGTGCCAGTCGCTGCCGCCGATGGGGGTGGTGCCTTCGAGGCCCCAGGCCTGCCACCACGCGACGGGGCCGCCCCAGGTGTGGTCCAGCCACGAGGAGTGCC
This sequence comes from Kribbella soli, assembly GCF_004331345.1. GTDB lineage: Bacteria > Actinomycetota > Actinomycetes > Propionibacteriales > Kribbellaceae > Kribbella > Kribbella soli. The sequence continues at coordinate 2,801,116 of NZ_SJJZ01000001.1, forward strand.
AGATCTCGGCGAGCGGTGGGTGTTCGGGGAGCGGGTGGCGCCAGGAACAGTCGCCGCCGAGTGGGTGGTTGATGGAGAGGAGACCACCGCGGCGGGCGACCTCCGTGACCCACGTGGCGGCGGGTTGGCGGAAGTCGATCGCGCCGATGGCGCCGAACGCGTTGGCGTGGCCGGTGTCGGTGGTGACTTCCTGGCCGGGGACGAGGCCGAGGCCGAAGCGTTTGCTGAGTGAGGGGAGTTCGGCGTGATGGGAGACGGTGTTGTGGTCGGTGACGGCTAGTACGTCGAGGCCGGCCGACACACCGAGTGCGGCGAGGTTGGCGATCGGGGTCGAGCCATCGGAGTGGAGGGAGTGGGCGTGGAAGTCGCCGGCGATCCACTTCAGGCCGGAGGATGCGGGAAGGGTACGGCGCGGTGGTCGCGCGGGTACGGCGATTGCGGCCGAGGCGTCGGCGTACTCGGTGAGGCCGGGGATGGTGCCGACCAGGCCGGTGACTGCTTCGACGAGGAGCTCGACGCCTTCGACCGGTACTCGGTGCAGGCCGAGGACGACCCACCAGGTGCCTGGTTCGAGTTCGCCGGGGACGTAGCCGGGGGTGGCTGCGTCGGGGGTGATCGCGAAGGTCTGGCGGGCGCCGCCCGACCATCCGCGCCAACCGGCGGCGCCTTCGCAGCCGATGTCGATGACGGCGCCTTCGACCGGCGGGATGGTGAGGGTGACGACCAGCCCGGGACAGTCGGCCGGGATGTCGACGGGCAGTGAGTGCCAGACCGACTCGGCGCGGTCGTCGAGTGTCCAGCGCCGACGGTACGACGTGACAGCCATCAGGCAATCTCCCTGCTCACGAACGAGCTCCGACGGTGCGGTCTGTGGAGGTGAGGAGTTCGCCGGTGTCTTGGGTGTAGAGGAGTACCCGGGAGGCGGGGGCGGTGAGGACCACCGGGGTGCCGGGGCTGGGCTCGGTTTCCTCGGGGACGGTGACGCCGATGAGGGTGCCGGCGCAGTCGACGCTGACGAGGGATTGCGTGCCGAGGTTCTCGGCGACGACGACCTCGCCGCGGAGGGCGGGGCCGGCGACGTCGCCCGTCGACAGGGTCAGGTACTCGGGCCGGATGCCGACCGTGACCTCGGCGTCCGTCGGTGTCGAGGAGGTTGTCGCAGGCAACGAACCTCCGGCCACAGTGACGGCTCCGTCGGTGGTGACCTTGCCCGGGAGGAGGTTCATCGGGGTCGAGCCGATGAAGTTCGCCACGAACGTGTTGGCGGGACGGGCGAAGACCTCGCGCGGAGACCCCAACTGCCGGAGCTTGCCCGAATCCATCACGGCGATGCGGTCGGCGAGCGCGAGGGCCTCGGCCTGGTCGTGGGTGACGAAGACCGTGGTGATGCCCAGGTCGCGCTGGAGCTTCTTCAGGAAGGTACGGGCCTCGAGGCGGAGCCGTGCGTCGAGGTTCGACAGCGGCTCGTCGAGCAGCAGGACCTTGCCTTCGGACGCGATCGCGCGGGCGAGGGCGACCCGTTGCTGCTGGCCGCCGGACAGTTGCCCGGGCTTGCGTTCGAGGAGTCCGTCCAAGGACAACTCGCCGGCGGTACGAGAGGCGACATCGGCGCGAGTGGCGGCAGCAACCCGGCGTACCTTCAAGGGGTAGGTGATGTTCTCGGAGACGCTCATGTGGGGGAAGAGCGCGTAGTCCTGGAAGACCATGGCGACGCCGCGCTTGCCCGGCTCGGTGCGGGTCACGTCCGTCGCGTCGATGCGGACGGTGCCCTCGCTCGCGGGCTCCAGGCCCGCGATCGTCCGGAGCAGCGTGGTCTTGCCGCAGCCCGACGGGCCGAGAAGGGCGAAGAACTCGCCGTCGGCCACGTGCAGGTCCAGCCCGTCGACGGCGCGGACGCCGTTCGGGTAGACGGTTGCGAGGCCTTCGATGTCGATGCCCGCCATCAGCTCTTGATCCCTCCGTGGAAGCGGAACCCGTAACGCGAGTTCACCAGCAGGTACAGCACGACGACCGGGATCGAGAACAGCAACGAGAACACCGGCAGCACCTGCAGGTTCACGCTGCCGCCTTCGTCGGTGAGGGTCTGCATGAGCACCGCACCGGGCTGCTTCTCGATCGACCGGATGAGCAGGAAGGGCACCAGGAAGTTGCCCCAGGAGTTGACGAACGCCCAGACCATGATGGTCGCGAGCCCGGGTCGTGCGACCGGGAGTACGACGTCGCGCAGGATCTGGCCGGTGGACGCGCCGAAGACCCGCGCCGACTCCTCGTAGGACTTGGGTACCGCGTCGACGAAGTCCTTCAGGATGAAGATTGCCGCCGGCAACAGCCCGCCGGTCATCACCAGCGCGACGCCGAACCGGGAGTCGATCAGCCCGAGCTGGTACATCATCACGAAGATCGGCACCATCGCCGCCGTCCCGGTGACGACCGAGGACAGCAGCAGCAACCCGTACAGCAACGCATCCCGGCCGGGGATGCGGACCCGCGACAACGCGTACGACGCCAACGCGGCGAACGCGGTGACCGCGACAGCGGTCGTCACGCAGATCAGCAACGAGTTGACCATCGAGTGCATCGCGTAGGGATGGTCGAGCGTCTTCCGGACGTTCTCCAGCGTCCAGTCCGGCCAGTGCACGCCGAGGCCCGGCGAGGCATCGAACGGCGCCGACGCGATCCACAGCATCGGTACCGCGAAGAACAGCGTGATCGCGCAGATCAGGACGTAGAACCCGATCCGGCGTACGACGTACGCCGGCCTCATGAGCGCCTCCGAAGCAGTCGCAAGTAGACCAATGAGACCAGCAGGTTCGCGATCAGCAGCAGGAACGAGATCGCCGACGAGTACCCGAGCTCACCGCCCTGCAGCGCCACGTTGTAGATGTAGACCGGCACCGTCTCGGACTCGTGGTTCGGCCCGCCCTTGGTGAGCAGGAACGGTGAGAAGTCGTTCGCCGTCCACAGCGAGATCAGCAGCGTGTTGGTCAGCACATGCCCGCGGATGTGCGGGAACACGATGTCCCGCAGCGTCTGCCACCCCGACGCCCCGACCATCCGCGCCGACTCGAGCTGTGACGGCGGGACGGCCTGCAGCGCCGACGAGTAGAGCATCATCGAGAACGCCGTACCGCGCCACGTGTTGAACACCACGAGACACGCCATCGGGTAGTCGATGAGCCACGCGGTTCCCGGCGTACCCAGGATGCCGTTGAGCGTGCCGCCGTCCCGGTCGAAGAACGCGACCCACAGGTACGCGACCACGGTCGACGGCAGGATCCAGGCCAGCAGCGTGAATGCCTCGACCGTACGGCGGACCACCGGGCGGGTACGGCGAAGAACCCACGCCAGCGTGAAGCCGAGGATGTTCTGGCCGATGATCGCGGAGCCGAGCACGAACAACAACGTCAGCCACAACGCGTTGTGGAAGAGCGCGTCGTTCAGCGCCTTCGTGTAGTTCGACAACCCCACGATCGACGGCGAGACGGCCTCGACGCCGGTCAACCGGTAGTTGGTGATGCCGATGTAGATGGTCCAGAGCGCGGGGAAGACCAGGAACGCGCCGATCAGCAGCATCGCGGGCGCGACGAAGCCGAGTGCGCGGCCGACCCCGAGGCCCGCGACGTCCCGCGCGGGGGCACGATCCCGCGCGGGTGCGGTAGCAGAAGTCATCAGTTGCTGGTGACCTTGTCCTTGCCGCCGGCCGCGGTCTCGACGACCTTCTGGTACGCCGTCGCGGCGGCGTCGGTGCTCTTGCCACCGACCACGTCCGCGGTCGCCTGCTGCAGCGCCGCAGAGATCTTCGGGTACTCGGCCTGGCCCGGACGGTACTGCGTGATCGGCAGCACCTTCTCGGCGACGAAGCTCAGCATCGGGTCGCTCTTCAGCACCTCGCTGTTGACGTCCGACCGCTGCGTGATCTTGGCAGCGCCGTCCAGCGACTCCTTCACCATCTCCGCGGAGTTCATGAACTGCATGAACTCCCAGGCCTGCTGCGGGAACTTGGTGTTCGGGTTGATCACGGTCGCGCCGCCGCCCGACATCGAGACGAAGTCCTGACCCTTCACGCCGGCGCCCGGCTTGCTCGCCGGGATCAGCGCCCAGCCGACTGCAGCGTCCCGGTCGGCCATCTTCGCGACGCCGGCCTTGGGCTCGACGACGCTACGCCAGAAGTAGTCGCTCTCGAGCAGGATGCCGATCTTGTTCGCGGCGAACTCGGCGAACGACTTGTCCCGGCCCTTGGCCTCGCGCTGCAGCACCGGGTCACCGAGGCCCGTCGAGTAGACCTGGTGGTAGAAGTCCAGGACCTGGCGCAGTTGCGGGGTGTTGCCCAGCCACTTGCCGTCGGAGTTCACGGTCGCGCCGGTGCCGACCAGCAGCGGCAGTACGCCCTGCATGGTGGTCGCCTCGCCCATCGCGGTGCCGGCGTTGATCTGGATCGGGGTCACGCCGGAGATCTTCTTGAGCGCCTGACCTGCGGAGATGATGTCGTCCCAGGACTTCGGCTGCCAGTCGGCGGGCAGTCCGGCCTGCTGGAACAGCTTCTTGTTGAAGTACAGGACCCGGCCGTCGGTGCCGCCGGGTATGCCGTACCGCTGGCCGTTGTAGCTGCCGAGCGCCTGGACCGATTCCGGGATCTGCTTCCAGCCGTCCCAGCCGTCCACCTTGGCGGCGTCGCCGACGGTGTCGGTGAGCGGCTTGATGTAGTTGGCCTGGGCGAACTCGCCGACCCAGATGCCGTCGATCTGGAACAGGTCCGGACCGGACTTGTTCGACAGGTCGAGGGAGAGCTTCTGCTTGTAGACCTCGTCGTCGGAGCCGTCGCCCTGGAACTTGACCGTGACGTCGACGCCCTTGCCCTTCTGCTCGGCGACGAACTTCGGGATCAGCACGTCGGAGATGAAGGTCGCTCCGGCGCTGCTCTTGCCGCCCTTGACCGAGTTCGACCCGAAGGTCAGCTCGACCTTCTTGGCGTCGGCGTTCCGGTTCGCGTCCTGGTCGCCGCTGCCGGAATCGGACGAGCCGAGGCATCCGGTGAGCAGGGCGAGCGCCGCGGCGCCGAGTACGCCGGCGGTGGTCAACCGCGAGAGTGATCGCATCAGGGCTCCTTGCAGAAGTGGTCCAGCGACAGTGCCGGTCAAACATTGGCACTCTCCGGCGACTATGTGAAGACTTTTTCCCAACACCGGGGCGAACGTTGTCAGGTGCTATAGGCAACCAACCGCAGGCTGTCAAGTTCGGATCCCGCGTGATGCGTTGCGGAAGAGTTAAAGGATGCTCAAGGTTTTGTGGCAACAGGTAGTTGACTAGATACAGAGGGTGATCAGTGGAGCTACTGTCTAGCCGTTCGATTCGGCGGATCGGAGGTGAAGACGTGACAGTGCTCCATGGAGTCGCTTGCCTTGTCCACGACCTGCTCGGGCATTGCTGGTGCTGGTGGTGACAGTGGCCGCGCGGTGACGACACCGGGCTCCCGCTGACGCGCAAGCAGCGGGACCTCCCGGAACTCATCCCCGAGCACCGCTCGGCCCACCGCTCGGCCCACCGCGAGAGACACCGCGAGAGACAAGGAGTGAAAAACGGCCGGCCCCGACGATGTCGGGGCCGGCCGTCCTCTCGTTGGTCAGTGTTCGAAATCGACTCAGCTCTGAGCCAGCTGCATCATCTGCTTCGGCAGCGTCGTCATCTGGGCCGGGATCGGGACCTGCGGCCTGAGCAGCGACAGCAGGCTGGCGGCCGCGCCCGCGATCGGCAGCGGCAGGGCCAGGCCCAGCGATGCCAGCAGCGCGTTCACGAGGGCCAGCACGGCGCCCAGAATGTCCAGACCCGGCACCGGGAGGCCGCTCCAAGCCTGGATCGGCGTGCCGGCAGTGCTCATCGTGCCGGTCGGTTGTGCCTGCTTGGCCTTCCCCTTGCCAAGCAGCGACGTCAGGGCGAGCCCACTGGCGGCGTTCACGAACGTGCCGGTGTCCTCGTCGTAGTTCCACTTCTGCCCGTCGCCGCTACGGCAGGGCAGGACCAGCAGTGGAGCGGAAGCCGGCACCTTGGCCAGGTCCGCGCCGCTGTCCAGGCAGGCTCCGGTCGTCGCAAGGGCGCCACCGACGCTCTTGCTCATCGCGACCTGCAGCTGGCCGGACTCGGTGTAGATCCACTCCTGGGTCTTGCCTTCCTTGCCCGGGGCGCACGCCATCATGACCGCCATCGGGACCTTCTCGGCCGCGACGAACGTCAGGCAGTAGCGCGTGTCGGAGCGAGTGGCGATCTGTTGTGCCACACCCACCGATACGCCCGGGGCCTTCGAACCACTGGGTGCCGGGTTCGCGGCTTGGGCCGGTATCGCGGTGGCGATGGCCACGCTGACCGCGAGCACCACCACGCCGGTGCGGCTGAACAGCTTTCGGATGATCAAGACAACCTCCAGAGGTCGTGCCATCTCATGGCGTCAGGTCGTCGGGACCCCGTGGCGCGAGCCGGGTATGCCGGCAGTGACTCAGCGCGACGTTGACGCCACAACCAGTAAGGCACAGGTGTGACCGAGGGGGTTATGCCGATCTTGCGAAACTTGATGCCAATGGCAACTAACTGCCACCCGAACGTCGTTGCGCAAGGCATCGATATCCGGTTGCCGGGTCGCCGTGCGACCACCGTGCGAAGGCTGTGAGACTTCTGAGATATTACAGCAATGCAAGGGATTTCAGATAGCTACTGATGCCAAGGGCAACGGCGTTGATCAGTGGGGCTGGTGAGTCTCTTTGGGGTCCTCGACGGTCCGCTCCTCGATCGCTGGGCGCTCGTCGGCAGAGTCCACAGCGGTGGCGGCCTCGTCGCGCTCGGCGGACACCTCCGGGACGCCTTCACCCTCCGTGACCTTGGCGCGCAGCTGGCGCATCTCCTTGCGGCGGCGCAGGTCGCGGCCGAGGCCCTTCTTCAGCAGCCACAGGCCTGCGACCAGGGCGGCGCCGGTGACCGCGCCGAGGAAGAACACAGTTGGCACCGAGACGCCGAAGTCGACGCCGAAGACCTCCAGCTTGGTGGAAGCGTTCGACGAGACCGAGATGCCCAGCCCGAACAACACGACCAGCACGACCAGGACGATTCCGAGAACGGCCATGGCGACCCCGCCTATCTGCCGGCTTTACGCCGGCCCCTCAGGCCTCACTGCTTAGTAATGCGGAGAGCAGCGCCACGGCGCCGCTCTTGTCGAGTGGGTTGTTCTGGTTCCCACACTTGGGCGACTGTACGCACGACGGGCATCCGTCTGTGCATTCACAGTGTGCAATCGCCTCGCGTGTCGCCGTCAACCACTCGCGCGCTGCGGCGTACCCGTGTTCGGCGAAGCCGGCCCCACCGGGATGGCCGTCGTACACGAAGACCGTGAGCTGGCCGGTGTCGGCGTGGCGGGCGGTGGAGACGCCGCCGATGTCCCAGCGGTCGCAGGTGGCGAAGAGCGGGAGCAGGCCGATGGACGCGTGCTCGGCGGCGTGAGCCGCTCCCGGTATGTCCTCCAGCCCGAGGCACTCGACAACGGTGTCAGGCATGGTCCACCACACGGCCTTGGTCCGCAGGGTGCGCTCCGGCAGGTCGAGGGGCTGTTCGTCGAGTACGTCGCCGGTCGCGATCAGCTTGCGCTGGTACGAGATGACCTGGCTCGTCACCTGGACCCAGCCGCGCGACAACTCCGCCGTACCCCATGAGCACGTCTCCTCGGTGGCGAGGATGCTGATCTCGGTGACGTCCCGCGCGAAGGTCGTGTAGTCGGGAGAAGCCGGCTCGACGACCGCGGCGTGCTCCTCGAGGTCGAGCGAGCGCACGAGGTACGACTCGCCCGCATGGACGTAGACAGCGCCCTCGTGGACCGACGCATGGGCCGAGCCGCCGTCGACCGTACCGAGCAAGCGGCCGGTCTGGTCCTCCACGATCTGCACCGTCTTCCCGCCGGCCGACCGGATGTCGATGGCGTCGACGGCCCGCTCGCGGCGCGTCCAGAACCACCCGTGCGGCCGCTCGCGCAGTGCACCCTGCCGCACGAGCTGGGCGATCACCTGCGATGTCGTCTCGCCGAAGACCTCGAAGTCGTCGGGAGTGAGCGGCACTTCCTGGGCAGCGGCACACAGTTGAGGCCCGAGCACGTACGGGTTCTCGGGGTTGAACACCGTCGCCTCGACCGGACGCCCGAAGATCGCGGCCGGATGTCGCACCAGGTAGGTGTCCAGCGGGTCGTCCCGTGCGATCAGAAGCGCCACTGCGTCCCCACCGCCCCGGCCTGCGCGTCCAGCCTGCTGCCACAGCGACGCGCGCGTACCTGGCCAGCCAGAGAGCAGTACGGCGTCCAGCCCGGCAATGTCGATCCCCAGCTCGAGAGCGTTCGTTGCAGCCACGCCAGTGAGCTCACCGCTCTGCAGCATCCCCTCGAGCCGCCGGCGCTCCTCAGGGAGGTAACCGGCCCGGTACGCCGACACCTGGTCGATCAGTGTCGGGTCGACCTCAGCCAGGTTCTCGCGCGCCGTCATTGCGACTGACTCGGCTCCACGCCGCGATCGGACGAAGGCGACCGTACGGACACCTGTCACGACCAGATCGGTCAGGAGGTCCGCCACCTCGGCTGTGGCGGACCGACGGACCGGTGCGCCGTTCTCGCCGTGCAAAGAGGTCAGGGGCGGCTCCCACAGGCCGAACGCGATGCCGCCGCGCGGAGAGCCGTCCTCGATCACCTCGACCATCGGCAGCCCGGTCAGACGCTCACCGGACAACGCCGGCTCGGCCACGGTCGCGGAAGCGCAGACGAAGATCGGATGCGCCCCGTACTGCGCACACACCCGACGCAGCCGCCGCAGTACGCCGGCCACGTGCGCACCGAAGACACCGCGGTAGTGGTGACACTCGTCGACCACGACGTACTGCAGACAGCCCAGGAAGCGCGCCCAGCGTTGATGGTTCGGCAGGACCGACCGGTGCAGCATGTCCGGGTTGCTGAGCACGTACGTCGCGTGGTCGCGCGCCCAGTCGCGCTCGGTCCGCTCCGAGTCGCCGTCCAGCGTCGTAGCCCGCAGACCGGGCACGGTGTACGCCGAGACCGCACGGAGCTGATCGTGGGCGAGTGCCTTGGTCGGAGACAGGTACAACACAGAGGCGGTACGGCGGTGTGGTGAAGCCGCCTGCGCGATGCTCAAGGTGGCAAAGGCCGGCAGCAGGTACCCGAGCGACTTGCCGGATGCCGTCCCGGTCGCGACGACCACGTGTTTCCCGGCGTACGCCGCCTCTGCCGTCGCCACCTGATGAGTCCAAGGGGCCGTGATGCCGGCGTCCCGCAGCTGGTCGAGGACCTCGGACGGGACCCAGCGCGGCCAAGCACACGTTTGTCCCACTCGCGGCGGCACCGACTCGACATGCGTCAGCCTGTCGTCACGACCGGCGGCCAGGCGCTTCAGGACGGCAGCCGCCTCACCACCTGCACGCATACCGGCACCCTAGGCCCTGCCACGGACAGTCGCTTACTGAGGACCAGCTGAGAGATGCACGTTCGGATGCACGCGCTTTTTCCGGAGGGGAATCGACTTCGGGTGGGCGAGATGAAAGAGTTTTCGGCAACGGGTCTCACTCACGGTCCGTACATGGTTGAATGCAGCAGTTCACGGGATCGGAGGCCGAAGTGGATCTGTCGCTGACCGCGCGCGCCGAGGGCGGGCGCACCGTCATCGAGGTGGCGGGGGAGATCGACGTCTACACCGCACCGAAGCTCCGCGAGAAGATCGCCGCGCTCGTCGACGAAGGGGTCTACGACCTGGTCATCGACCTGGAACGCGTGGAGTTCCTGGACTCCACCGGTCTCGGCGTTCTCGTCGGCGGACTGAAACGGGTGCGCACCCATGACGGATCCCTGTCCCTGGTCTGTACCCAGGAACGGCTGCTGAAGATCTTCCGGATCACCGGCCTGACCAAGGTCTTCGACATCCACCCGGACGTCGCCTCGGCGATCTGACGAAGCGAAACGGTGTCCACCTCACTACGGTCGGTGATCGTTCCGCCCAGGTACCGGTGCAGGACTTGCCGGGGCGGCCGGGTATGGCGTAGACCACCCTGTCGTCAGGTCTGGTCGGGAACCCGTTAGAGTAACCCACCGCGCCAGGCCACTGGCGCTGTGTCGTATTTCCCCAACCCTTCGGTTGCGGCAGATGGGGGCCGTCAAGCCTGGATGGGTTGCCTACAAGGAGGACGGATGTCCGCGCTGCTTGCTGCACAAGCGGTGGATCTTTCGTCGAGCAACACCACACTGGTGATCGTCGTCGGGGTGATCGCGATCCTCGCGGTCGCCATCGCGATGGTCTTCCGGGGCCAGGTGCTTGCCGCGAACGATGGCACCGAGAACATGAAGACGATCGCCGCGGCGGTCCAGGAAGGTGCCTCGGCATTCCTGAGCCGGCAGTTCCGGACGTTGTCGATCTTCGCCGTTGTCGCATTTCTGCTGCTGTTCCTGCTGCCTGCTCACACAGACGGCGACAACGAGACCACGCTGAAGATCTTCCGCTCCGTCTTCTTCCTGGTCGGCGCGGGCTTCTCCGCCCTGATCGGCTACCTGGGCATGTGGCTCGCGACGCGCGCCAACGTCCGGGTCGCCGCGGCCGCGCGGGACGAGGGCCGCGAGCCCGCGATGCGGGTCGCGTTCCGCACCGGCGGCACCGTCGGCATGGCGACCGTGGGCTTCGGCCTGTTCGGCGCCGCGCTCGTCGTACTGCTCTTCAAGGGTGACGCCCCGACCGTGCTCGAGGGCTTCGGTTTCGGTGCCGCGATGCTGGCCATGTTCATGCGGGTCGGCGGCGGTATCTTCACCAAGGCCGCCGACGTCGGCGCCGACCTGGTCGGCAAGGTCGAGCAGAACATCCCCGAGGACGACCCCCGCAACGCGGCGACCATCGCCGACAACGTGGGCGACAACGTCGGTGACTGCGCCGGTATGGCGGCCGACCTGTTCGAGTCGTACGCCGTGATGCTGGTGGCCTCGCTGATCCTCGGCAAGGCCGCGTTCGGCGAGCAGGGCCTGATCTTCCCGCTGATCGTGCCGGCCATCGGCGCCATCACCGCGGTCATCGGCGTCTTCCTGACCCGCCCGCGGACCGGCGAGAACGGCCTGCGCACGATCAACCGGGCGTTCTACGTCTCTGCGCTGGTCTCCGCGATCCTCTGTACGGTGGCCGCGTTCGTCTATCTGCCGAGCAGCTTCAAGGACCTGAGCGGCGCCACCGAGACGATCGCCGGGTTCGACGGCGACCCGCGGCTGATCGCCACCGTCTCGGTGATCATCGGGATCGTGCTGGCCGCGGTCATCCTGGCCCTGACCGGTTACTACACCGGCACCGAGGACAAGCCGGTCCAGGATGTCGGCAAGACCTCGCTGACCGGTGCCGCGACCGTGATCCTGTCCGGTATCTCGGTCGGCTTCGAGTCCGCCGTCTACACCGCCGTGGTCATCGCGGCAGCCGTGTACGGCGCCTTCCTGGTCGGTGGTTCCGGTGTGGTCGCGCTGTTCGCGATCGCGCTGGCCGGCTGTGGTCTGCTCACCACCGTCGGCGTCATCGTCGCGATGGACACCTTCGGACCGGTCTCCGACAACGCGCAGGGCATCGCCGAGATGTCCGGCGACGTGGACGGCGAGGCGGCCCAGATCCTGACCGAGCTGGACGCCGTCGGCAACACCACGAAGGCCATCACCAAGGGCATCGCGATCGCGACCGCCGTACTGGCCGCCACCGCGCTGTTCGGGTCCTACACCGACTCGATCCGGACCTCGCTGGCCGACAACTACGCCAAGTTCGAGGCGGACGCACTGGTGTTCAACCCGGGCACCCTGGTCGGCATCATCCTCGGTGCCGCGGTGGTGTTCATGTTCTCCGGTCTGGCCATCAACGCGGTCGGCCGCGCCGCCGGTGCGGTCGTCTACGAGGTACGGCGTCAGTTCCGCGACATCCCCGGCATCATGGAGGGGACCGGCAAGCCGGAGTACGGCAAGGTCGTCGACATCTGCACCCGCGACTCGCTGCGGGAGCTCGCCACTCCGGGTCTGCTCGCGCTCACCGCGCCGATCGCCGTCGGCTTCGGCCTCGGTGCCGCGGCGCTGGCCGGCTACCTGGCCGGTGCGATCGGCGCCGGCACGCTGATGGCGGTCTTCCTGGCCAACTCAGGTGGTGCCTGGGACAACGCCAAGAAGCTGGTCGAGGACGGCAACCACGGCGGCAAGGGTTCGCCCGCGCACGAGGCCACCGTCATCGGTGACACCGTCGGCGACCCGTTCAAGGACACCGCCGGTCCGGCCATCAACCCGCTGATCAAGGTGATGAACCTGGTCTCGGTGCTGATCGCTCCGGCAGTGGTGGGGATGTCGTCGATCGGCGACGACACCAACACGCCGCTGCGGATCGTCATCGCGGTCGTCGCCGTGGTGATCCTGGCCGCGGCCGTGTACGTCTCCAAGCGCCGGGAGTCGGTCATCTCCGACACTCCGGCCGAGGTGAACGCCGCAGCCTGACCGCAGAATCTGCCCGATTCGGCCCGCCGGTTCCGACCGGCGGGCCGTTTCGTTCGGCTGGACCCGGAAGGTCCGCTCACTTACTGTCATGATGTGAGGATTGCCCGGGTGCCCGCGCTGCTGCTTCTCGTTGTAGTGGGCGTTCTGGCAACTCTGCAGCCGGCGAACGCGGCGACACCGCAACCGGATGTCGCCTATCTCAACACCGCCCACCAGCTCAACCTGACCATCATCGAGGCCGCCCACACCGCGACGACCAAGGGCCGGACCTCCTGCGTCCGGAAGGTCGCCGCGCAGCTGGAACGTGACCATCGCAAGCTCTCCGCGCAGGAGCTCGACGTCGCTACGCGACTCAACATTCTGCTGCCGACGGCACCTTCGGCGGCCCAGCGCCGCCAGCTCGACGTACTCGCAGCCAAGGCCGGGACTGCGTACGACGCGGCGTGGCTGACCTTGCAGCACCAGGAGCACCAGGCGTACCTGGCACTGGTAGAAGGTGAGCTGCCGGTCAGTGCCTCGCCTGCCGTCGAGGCACTCGCGGACGGCGCCAAGCCCGTGATCCAGATGCACCAGCGCGCGGTCACAGGTACCTGTCACGTCGAAACCACCACGCCGGTGGTGCCTACCGGAGACGGCGGCCAGCAAGCAGAGGCCAACCTGGCCCGCACCCGGGCCGCACTGATCCTGATGGGTATCGGAGTGGTGCTGCTCCTGGTCGGCAAGTCGATCTCGATGAAGCGGCGCCTCCTGGGGATCGCAGCCCTGGCAGCGGGTCTCGTGATGATGTTCGGAGGACAGCCCAACAACACCGGGAAGGTGCCGGACGCGGGCAAGTCGTCCACGGATCGGGAGGCCGCCGTACCGCCTGTCCGTCTGAAGCTGCCTGGCGTACTGGAGGCCTCGGTGCAGCCGGTTGCGACCGGCGGCCACGGCCAGCTGCAGGTACCCAAGTCGTCCGCAGACGTGGGCTGGTGGGCCGCGGGCGCGGCGCCAGGCTCTGTTGGTGGCACCGTGCTGCTCGCTGGTCATGTGGACACTGCCAAAGGGCTCGGGGTGTTCGCAGCGCTCTCCGGCGTACCGGTCGGCACCAGGGTCGCTGTGACGGGTGGAGACGGCGGCGAGCACTGGTACCGGATCGTTGCGCGCCGTACCTATAAGCAGGAGGCTCTGCCCGCGGATCTGTTCCACGGTGCAGCGAAGCCTCGGCTGGCGCTGGTGACCTGCACGGGCTCGTACGACCGTACGGCGCACCGCTACAGCGAGAACCTCGTGCTCTACGGCGTTCCGCTCGACTGAACTTTTGGTAGTCACTTCCAGCAACGGCCGACCGAAGTACGGCGTACGGCGACTTTCGGCTGATGCGCTCACCCGCGGTATGGGGGATCGTCGGGGTTGTGGTCAGGGGCATAACCGATAGCAGCCGCCCGCGGGCCGGCGGCAGAATCAACCCACGGGTGGACACACCGGATCCGCCCGGGGTCCGATGCTCGGAACCCCTCAGGCCTCGATACTGATCTCATCACGACACAACCCGCCCGACTGGGGACAATTCACGCCACCGAACGAGGAGCACGGCGATGATCGAGGCAAAAGGCCTCACCAAGCGATACGGCGCAACAGTTGCCGTTGACAACCTGTCTTTCGAGGTGAAACCCGGCAGGGTGACCGGCTTCCTCGGCCCGAACGGGGCCGGCAAGTCCACCACCATGCGGATGATCCTCGGACTCGACACCCCGACGTCCGGCGAAGTCACCATCGACGGCCAGCGGTACCGCGACCTGCACCGGCCGCTGACCAAGGTCGGCGCGTTGCTGGACGCCAAGTGGGTGCACCCGAACCGCTCGGCGCGAGCCCATCTGACCTGGATGGCCGCGTCCAACAAGTTGCCGAAGTCATCGGTCGACAAGGCGCTCGACATGGTCGGCCTGACCTCGGTCGCGAACAAGCGGGCCGGCGCCTTCTCGCTGGGCATGTCCCAGCGGCTCGGTATCGCCGGCGCGTTGCTCGGCGACCCGGAGGTGCTGCTGTTCGACGAGCCGGTGAACGGTCTCGACCCGGAGGGCATCGTCTGGATCCGGACCTTCATGCACCGGCTGGCCGACGAAGGCCGCACCGTGCTGGTCTCCAGCCACCTGCTGTCCGAGATGGCGCTGACCGCCGAGGACCTGGTCGTCATCGGCCGCGGCAAGCTGATCTCGCAGAGCACCACCCAGGAGTTCGTCGACCGCGCCAGCGGCACGACGGTGAAGGTGCGGACGCCGCAGCTCGACCAGTTCGCCGGTGTGCTGAACGAGCAGCACCTGGTCACCCGGATCGAGGACGTCGAGGACCAGGGCAAGGTGCTGTTCGTCGAGGGCGACCTCAGCACCGACCAGATCGGTGAGGCGGCCGCCGCACACGGCATCGTGCTGCACGAACTGACGCTGCAGCGCGGTTCGCTGGAGCAGGCATTCATGCAGATGACCGGTGACTCGGTCGAGTACCACGCGCACGAGGAGATCGCCGCTGTGACCTCGCTCGACGCACCCGACGCCGCCGAGGTGGCCGCGGGTCCGAAGGAGGACAACTGACATGTCGGTGATCGCAGTCGAGCGGATCAAACTCTTCTCCACCCGCTCGCCGTGGTGGTGCATGATCGTCGCGGCCGTGCTGACCGTCGGGTTCGCGGCCTTGACGACCGGCTTCCTGAAGGGCGCCGAGGAGCAGCAGGCGACCATCTTCATCACCCAGCCCGGCGCGCAGCTCAGCCAGATGGTGATGATGGTGATGGCCGCGCTGGCCGTCACCACGGAGTACCGGTTCGGCACCATCCGGACGAGCTTCCAGGCCGTTCCGCAGCGCGCCGCGCTGCTGCTCGGCAAGACCGCCGTGGTCGCGTTCCTGGCCGGCGTCATCGGCCTGATCGCGTCCTTCGGCGCCTGGGGGATCGGCACCCTGTTCGCGAGCAACGCGGACCTGTCGATCAACACCGGCGCCGAGTGGCGGTTGCTGGCCGGCCAAGGCCTGGTGTTCTCGATCTCCGCGGTGTTCGCGGTGGCGGTCGGCATCCTGATCCGGCAGAGCGCCGGTGCGATCGCGATCCTGATCCTCTGGCCGCTGCTGGTCGAGAACCTGGTCAACCTGATCCCGAAGGTCGGCGACGACCTGGCCAGGTGGGCGCCGTTCGCGAACGGTAGTTCGTTCCTCAACCAGGGCCAGGACTTCGGTCTGGCCGGACAGGGCGCGGGCGGCAGCGACTTCGCGCTCAGCCCGTGGTGGGCATTGCTGTACTTCGCCGGCTGGGCGGCCGCGCTGATGACGATCGCCCTGGTGTCGGCGAGCAAGCGCGACGCCTGACAAGTCCACCCCGGTCGGAGGTTGAGGGGCCCTGACCGGGGCAGGGGCCCGGCCGGGCTGAGGGGTCCTGGTCGCGACGGCCCGTGGTGCATCCGGTCTCCGGATGAACCACGGGCCGTTTCCCATGTTGGTTCGGGGGTGGCCGGGTGGACCGTCGACGGTTTACGGTGCCGCGCATGACGGACTGGGCGCAGGTGCGTGAGGCGGGTTTCGCGGTTCCCGAAGGGCGGCCGCTGGGTGAGTTGGTGGCCGAGCTGGTCGGGATGCTGCGGTCCCCGGATCCCGTCGTACGGGATCGGCAGGCGTACTCCGTGCTCGCGACCTGGATCGGCCGCGGCGTGCTGTCGACGGACGAGTTGCGGGCGCTCGGCGACGAGATGGTGCCGCGGTTCACGGATCCGGAGATCCAGGCGCGGACGTTCGCTCCGTTGATCCTGGACTCGATCGTGACCGCCGGCGTCTTCGAACCGAGCTGGGTGCCGCCGTTCGAGCGCTGGTACGTCGCGGAGGAGGACCTCCGGGGGTACGACGAGAAGCTCGGCTGGTTGCACGCGCTGGCGCACGGCGCGGACCTGCTCGGGGCGCTCGGGCAGCATGCGGCGGTGGAGCCGGTGCAGATGCTGCGGCTCGGGATCGGGCGGTTGCTGACGCCGACGTCGTACGTGCTGCGGGACATGGAGGACGACCGGCTCGGGTACGCGCTCGCGGCCACGCTGACGCGTGCCGAGCTGACCGGCAGCGAGGCGACCGACTGGCTGGACCCGGCGATCCGGCAGCTGTCGAACCCGCCGGTCGAAGGAATCACCCCGGAGGTGACGAACACGATCCGCACCCTGCGGGTGCTGTACGTGTTCGCCGACCACGGTCTGCGGGTCGGGGATGCGAAGAAACTCACACGGATTCCGCAGGCCGATCAGGTCAAGACAAAGCTCGCGGACGTGCTCCGGATCGTCACGCCGTACTATCTCTGAGCCTGAAGTGGTCGGCGGCAACTACCTGGTGGGGTAGGACGCATCCGACTTTCGTCTGCACTTTCCCTGAATCCTCCCCGAGGAACGGCATGTCGCAGTCCAGGGCGGAGTACAGGTGGTTTCAGGTGGCAGTGGAGGCTCGGTCCGTGACAAGGTCTCTGCTGGCACGCCATGGCCCCCTCCCATGGTGGTGCCAACGCCACTACCGAAGTAGTGCAAACACCATCAGATCTGGTCCCCGGCGAGGTTAGCTTGGAGTTACAACGCCGTTGGGGGCAGCGGGTTCTAGAGAGGGCGCGTGGAAGTCATGGTTGCGACATACCTGAAGAGATGGGTCGGCAACCGCATTCTGAGCAGGACCACCCGCAGGGGTGGTCTCGACCTGTCGAAGATGCGGATGTTTCCCAGCCAGGTTTCGATGCCGTTGCGCCGCGAGGGGCTCGATCCGGTCCCGGAACTGGCTCAGGTGCGCGAGACCGAGCCGGTGCACAAGCTGGCTCATCTGTTCGGGCTGAACGTCTTTCTCGTGAGCGGGCATGCCGAGGCGAAGGCTGTGCTCGCCGACAGCACGAACTTCAGCAACGACATCCGGCCGCTGGTCGGCTCGGACCCGAACAAGCCGTCGGAGGGCATCGGGGGTCTCGGGTTCACCGATCCGCCGGACCACACGCGGCTGCGGAAGCTGCTGACGCCCGAGTTCACCAAGCGCAAGCTGGCCCGGCTGGAGCCGGCGATCGAGAAGATCGTCAACGACCAGCTGGACCTGATGGAGGCCAAGGGCCCGGTCGCCGACATCGTCGCGGACTTCGCCTTCAACGTGCCGTTCCTGCTGATCGCTGACCTGCTCGGCGTCGAGGAGTCCGACCGCGATCGCTTCCGTGCGCTCGGACCGGCCCGGTTCGACCTGTCCGGCGGCGGTATCGGGGTGTTCGGGTCGGCGTCGGAGTCGCGGGACTTCCTGTTCGAGATCGTCCGGAAGCAGCGCGAGAACCCCGGCGACGGGCTGATCGGGTCGATCATCCGTGAGCAGGGCGACGACCTCGACGACATCGAGCTCGGCGGACTGGCGGACGGGGTGTTCCTGGGCGGGTACGAGACATCCGCGAGCATGCTGGCGCTGGGCACGCTGGTGCTGCTGCGCGACCCGTCGAACTTCGAGCGGATCCGGAACGAGCCGGGCGCGGTCGACGTGATCGTCGAGGAGCTGCTGCGATATCTGACCGTGGTGCAGGTCGCGTTCCCGCGGTTCGCCCGGCACGACCAGGAGTTGTTCGGCCAGCAGGTGAAGAAGGGCGACCTGGTGGCGGTGTCGCTGTCGGGCGCGGACCGGGACAAGCAGGTCTTCGGCGCGGACGCCGAGGACTTCTACCCACGTCGTACGGTGTCGTCCGCGCACCTGGCGTTCGGCCACGGCATGCACCGGTGCGTCGGCGCCGAGCTGGCTCGGATGGAGCTCCGCGCCGCGTTCACCGCCCTCGCGCACCGCTTCCCCGACCTGTCGCTCGCCGTTCCCGAGGAGCAGCTCCGCTTCCGCGACTTCTCGATCGTGTACGGCGTCGAGACCCTCCCAGTCCGCCTCCACGCAACCGCCGCCGAACAGGTCGCCGGCTGACCCGTGGGTTAGGGCAGGTGGAACCGTTTGGCGAATTGGGTCAGCTCATCCAAGTCCGGTGTAGTGACGACCAGGCGTGTGACGCCTTGGGACCCGTAGGACGCCACGGCTTCTGGTGTCAGGTCGATGGATCCCCAGCGGGTGTACTCGAGGTTGTAGCGGGCTGACGTGGCCAGCTCCCACTGGGCCGCGCGTTCGGCCGGTGACAACGCGCCGCCCGGGAAGTACCCGTCGCCCCGAGTGCCGGCGCGGCGGGCAGCGGCGCGGCTGGAGCCGCCGATGTGGATCGGCAGCGGCGCGAGCGGATGCGGGAAGCTGCTCAGGTCCTCGAACTCGAAGAACTCGCCTGAGTAGCTGACGCGATCACCCGACCACAGCAGCCGCAGTATGTCGATCGCCTCGTCCGTACGTCGTCCGCGCGACGCGAAGTCCACACCCACCGCCCGAGCCTCGCCGGGCAGACTGCCCACGCCGACGGTCAGCAACCGCATCCGCCCCTTTGACAGCACGTCGAGGGTCGCCAGCCGCTTCGCAAGCACCACCGGGTGGTGGTACGGCAGCAACAGCACAGCTGTCCCGAGCAGGAGCCGTTCTGTGGACGCTGCGACGAACCCGAGCAGCTCCAGCGGATCGCCGTACGGCAGGTCGGTCGGCATCTCGTACCCGCCGAAGGTGGCGCCGCGATACAGCGCCACGTGTTCCGGTACGTACAACCCCTCGAACCCGCACTCCTCGGCTCGTCGTGCGAACCTGACCAGGCGCTCCGGATCCATGCCGTACGCCGGCGTGCTGTAACTCACCGCGAATCTCATCACCGCACCGTAAAACCCTGTCCCCAGGGTCAACGCAAACAAGAAAGACGGCTCTTGTGTTGCATGTGTGGGCGGGTTGGGCTGGCACCCGTGGTCCTCGAGTCGTGGATTTCGGCGGCCAAACGCAGCCTCGATCCACGACTCGACGTTTCAGTGGTCGACCAAACGCCACGACTCGGCGCGATCCACGACTACCTGTCGCGCGACCCCGGATCGGGCTGATCACCACCCACACATCGGACCGGAGAGCCGAGAAAACCCGTACGCCGAGTACGCCTGATGTGGCACTAGGTGGCCGTTGGCCGGATCGGGTCGTGACAGGACCGGGGGTGGGTGGTCACAATGGGCGGTCCGGCCCGAGGTGCGGGTGACGGAACAGGGAAGGGCCGTCGGCGGTATGGGGAATGGCGAGATGGCGGCGGACGATGCGCTGACCGTACGGATCGCCGCCGCGATGACCGCGGCGCAGTCGGGTGGGCATGCGACGGCGGCAGCGGAGATCGAGGCGATCCGGACCGAGTTGCGCGGTGTGCCGAGCTACCGGCTGGCGGCCGCCGAGTACGTCCGGGGCGTGACGGCGCACCACGCCAGCGACGCCGACGAGGCGTTGCGCGCGGTCGACGCCTGTATCGAGATCGCCCGCGCGATCGACGAGCCGGGCTGGGAAGCGAACGCCCTGCCGATCCGCATCATCAACCTCGCCCGCAGCGGCCGAGGTGGCGACACGGTCAACGACCTGGTCGCCGCTGAAGCCGCCTTGAACCGCACCAGGGACGCCGGCCTGACCGCCTGGGCGCACACCGGCCTCGGCTACGCGTACGACGTCCTACGGCTTTTCGAACTGTGCATTCCGCATTACGAGCTGGCCACCCAACTGGACGTCGATGTCTTCGAGCTGGCCGAGTCGCCGGCCATCAACCGGTTGAACCTCGCCGAGACGTACCTGCGCTGGGCGCACGAGCTCGAGCGCCTCGGCGATCCTTTGTATACAAGGGAGATCGAGGAGCGCCTGGCGTCCGCGGCGTACTGGGCGCGCGAGGCCGAGCGGGTGGTGGTCGACGACGAGACCCAGGAGTTCTGGAAACTGAGCGCCCGGCTGTGGATCGCCGCCGCCGCGACCGCCGAGGACCCGGACCAGGCCGTCGCCGATCTGACCGAGATCCGCGACGAGATCAGCAAGCTGGGCGAGACCGAGCGACTCGCGCTCGCGGGCGCCTACCTTGCCCGGGCCCTGCAGGCGCAGGGGAAGTCCGACGAGGCCAAGGCCGCCGCGGACCGGGCCGCCGACGACCTGATTCCGTTGGCCGACCCATCGACCCATGTCCTGGTGCTGCAGACCCGTTCGGAGGTCGAGGCGGCCGACGGTACGGCGGGTGCGCTGGCGGGCCTGACCTACGCGCGATCGGTCGCGCGGGGCTGGTGGAAGGAGCGGCAGCGCGCGCTGAACGCCGTACGGCATGCGCTTGCCGCGCACGACCTGCCGGCCCGGCACGATGCCGAGTGGCACGCGGCGCGGCAGGATCCGCTGACCGGGGTGGGGAATCGCCGGGCCCTGGACGAGCGGCTGACCGCGGCCCGGGACTCGGGCCGGGCGGTGACGTTGCTGGCGATCGACGTGGACGATCTGAAGGTCGTGAACGACACGTTCGGGCACGCCTGCGGGGACGAATTGCTGCAGGTTGTTGCAAATCTCCTGGTAGAACAGGCGCGAGCGACCGATGCCGTGATTCGATCGGGTGGCGACGAGTTCTTCGTGGTGCTCGACCAGCCCGACGCCAAGGGCGGTGCCCAGCTGGCCGAGCGGATCCAGATCGCTGTCGAGGCGATCGCGGCGACGACGGACAGACCGTGGCTGCGCCGGCTCGGATTGAGCCTCGGGTACGCCGCGACCGCCGAAGGAGTCGCCGTGGAGCAGTTGATCTCACAGGCGGACCGGCGCCTGTACCGGGAGAAGCGCCGCAAGAAGTGACGAAGGGTGGGGAGGTGTGGTGCGGGAGACGTCCGGGGTGACGGCGCGGATCGCGGCGGCGATGACACGGGCGCAGTCGGGCAGTCCGGACGAGGCGGCGCTCGAACTGCACGCGCTGCTCGCCGAGCTGGGCTCGGAGCCGACTCACGAACGGGCCGCCGCGGAGTACGTGCGGGCCGTCGCGGCGCATCACGCCACCGATTCGGTCGAGGCGCTGGACGCCGTCGACAGCTGCATCCGGGTCGCCCGTGCGATCGACGAGCCGGGCTGGGAGGCGAACGCGATCGCGCTCCGGATCGTCACGCTGATCCGGACCGGCGAGGGTGGTGACTCGGTCGCCGACCTGGTCGCCGCGGAGAACGCACTGTCCCGGACCCGCGACCTCGGCCTGGCGGGCTGGGCGCACACCGGCCTCGGCTACGCCTACGACCTGCTCCGGCTCTACGAGCTGTGCATCCCGCACTTCGAGCTCGCCGCCGAGGGCGACCACGACCCGCTCGGCCTGCCCGAGGCGCCGGCGATCAACCGGCTGAACCTGGCCGAGTCGAACCTGCGCTGGGCCCACGAGCTCGAGCGGCTCGGCGACACGTCGTACGACGAGGAGATCACGGAACGTCGACGCGCCGCGCACCGCTGGGCGGGTGAGGCCGTCGAGGTGATCCTCGCCGGGGACCTGCTCGGGTACTGGCCGATGGCCGGGCGGATGTGGCTCGCGGCGAGCAACGACAACGCCGACGCGGTCGAGGCGGCCGTGATCCTGAAAGACTGCCGGGACCAGCTGGCCAAGCTCGGCGATCTCGAGCTGGCCGCGATCGCGGGCGCGTACCTGGCCAAGGCGTTCATGGCGCGCGACCGGATCGGCGAGGCGATGGACGCCGCGGACCGGGCGGCGAGTGACCTGCCGCCGACGTCGGATCCGCCCGTGGAGGCGCTGATCCGGCACACCGCCGTACAGATCAGCGCCGAGTCCGGCGACACTGGTGCGTCCTCCGGGTTGCAGTACGCGCGGGCGATCAGCCGCGGCTGGTGGGCGGAGCGGTTGCGCGGGCTGTACGCCGTACGGAGCGCGCTGGCCAACCACGAGCTCTCGATCCGGCACGATGCCGAATGGCGGGCTGCGCGTGAGGATCCGCTGACCGGCGTGGGGAACCGGCGTGCGCTCGACGAGCGGATGTCGGTGGCGCAGGACTCCGGCCGCTCGATCGCGGTGGTCGCGATCGATGTGGACAACCTGAAGGTAATCAACGACAGCTACGGGCACGCCAGCGGCGACGAGGTGCTGCGGCGGGTCGGGACGCTGCTGACGGAGCAGTGCCGCGCGGAGGATGTCGTGGCGCGCGCGGGCGGGGACGAGTTCGTCGTCGTACTCGACAACCCGGACGAGCGGGGTGCGCCCGAGCTGGTCGAGCGGATCAAGTCCGCGGCGGATCGCGAGGCGGAGCGGGCCGAGGCGCCGTGGTTCGCGATGCTGCGGCTGAGTGTCGGGCAGGCGAGCAGCACGGACGGAACGTCGGTTGCCGAGCTGCTGACCGAGGCGGACCGGCGCATGTACGCCGAGAAGCGCCGCCGGCGCGCCGCTCAGTAGTTCAGGAAGCCTTCGATTACAAGGTTTCTGATCTGTGGGAGGTAGTCGGAGAGTACGTCGACGACCGGACGGTCCATGAGGTCGGCCAGCGCGGCGAGGATCTGTCCGGCGCTCAGGTCACCGTCGGACGCGCCGACGAAGCCAGCCAGGACAGTGTCGACCTGCTCGGCTCTCCGCATGCCGCGCTGCCGTCGGAGCACGATGGTGGCGGGGTCCTCGGCTCCTGGCTGCCCGGTGGTCTCCTGGATAACGTCGTCAGCCACATGCAGATGCAGAGCGGTGAGATCGGCGGGGAGGCCTTCGAGACGCTCGAATCGGTGCAGGACGTGTGGGCCGATCGGGCGCTCGATCTCGTACGGCCAGGCCTCTGCGGCGAGGGATCCTTCAACGTTGTGCAGGGTGATCCAGCCCATGCCGATCGCCTCGACGTTGTGCTCGTCGAGGTAGCGCACCCATTCGTCATACCTGGTGGTGTACTGCGCTGTGCCGTGCAGGCCGGCGTCGCGGAGCCAGAGCTCGACGTACTCAGACGGGTCGAGCTGCTCGCGCTGGACTGCCCAGGCGGAGCGGTCGGCGGTCCAGGTAGCGATGCGGTCCTGCCAGTCCTCGCCGCGGACACAGGTCCAGTTGGCGAGCAGCTGGCACCAGCCGCCGTCGGTCAGGTGGTTCGGCGCCTGGCGGACGAGCTGCTCGACCACGGCGTCGCCGGTGAACTCGGTTTCGCGGTAGGTGAGATCGCCGCCGGGCGGGGAGATCACGTACGGCGGGTTGCTGACGATCAGGTCGAATCGCTCGTCGCGGACGGGCTCGTACAGGCTTCCGTCACGCAGATCGAGATCGATGTGGTTGAGAGCGGCGGTGGCTTTGGCGAGTTGGAGGGCCCGCGGGTTGACGTCGGTCGCCGTCAACTGGTTGACGCGGTCCGCGAGATGCAGGGACTGGATGCCGCACCCGGTGCCGATGTCGAGCGCCCGGTCGGCCTTGATCGGGACTGTGAGGTGGATGAGGCTCAGGCTGGCGGGCGCGATGCCGAGCACGTAGTCCGACCGCATCGGCTCCCGACGCCCATCGAGCCCAGGCGTGAGGTCCGCCACCACCCACCAATCCCGCGCATCCTCCGCAAACGGCCGAATATCAAGCACTGCCCGCACCTCGCCCCCACTACGGGTGACGATGCCCAAGGCAACCAGATCAATCCCCGGAAACGCCTTGTCTACAAGGCCTTCCGGCACGGCCCGCTGGAGCAGGAACAACCGGATCATCGTGTCGAGCGCATCACCCGACGCGGTACGACGGGCCGCTGCCGCGGTCTCGTTCCGCGCCAACGCCGCGTTCGCCTGTACGCCGAGCCGCTCGGCAACCCCGTCCGTGGTGTACCCCGCCCCGGCAAACGCCGTACGCAACCCCTCCACCACATTGCCCGTAAGTTCCCGCATGCCCACATCCTCCCACCCCACCCTCACCCCACCGTCCACCCTCACTCCACCGCCCACCCTCACTCCACCGCCCACCCTCACTCCACCGCC
>NZ_SJJZ01000002.1 GCF_004331345.1 Kribbella soli
GCGGTGACCTTCTGGTCGGCGTGCTCGGCGTTCCAGGCCGCGACCATCTGCTTGCCCCAGGCCACTTCCTCGGCGTTGTTCGAGTACCAGATCGTGATCCTGCCGCGGGCCTGGGTCCCCGCGCCTGTACTTCCGTCGTCCCCGCAGGCAACGGAACCGCCTGCTAGAGCGAGAACCAGCGCGCCTGCGGCAATCTTGCGTTTCATTACTCCTCCAGTGGATGAATGCAGTGCTGGGTGACGGTGGACCGCGAGATCGTCAGTGCTGGTGATGCGGCCGATCCAGACGGAGGATGCTGACGGCGAGCAGGCGATCCTCACCTGCCTGGGAGCAATGGGCGCAGAGGTACAAGTCGCAGTGTTCGCGGGATCGCGCGCTGATCGTCCGGAACACCCATTTGGACTGGGCCGGTGTACCGGGTCCGCAGCGGGCGCAGGTCTCCCTGGGATCGAACGTGAGGTCTGTTGTGCTCTGCGGCGCAAGGACGGACCTGGTGATGTGTGCTGCGGTTGTCATGGCGACTGCCTTCTGTCCGTTGGCCAGCGTTCTCAGTAGCCGGGTGCGACTGTGTCTTGTGTTGCGGCGCCGGCCGGGCTCGGGTTCGCCAGCGGAGCGCCGGCGGGGGAGACGACGGTCCAGATGCCACCGTCGAGGTTGATGCCCTGACCGTTGGTCTGGCCCGGAGTGGAGTCGCCGACGAAGACGTACAGGGGGTGGCCGGCGACGGTCAGTTGACGGTGCCCGTCGGCACGGGTGGTGGAGCCGACCTTGCCGGTCACGCCCGGCGAGGACTTCGGCAGTGAATCGGGCGCTGGCACGTAAGGCCAGTCGATCACGCACGCAGCGGCGCAGTTCGACAGGTTGTTCCTGTCGTTGGCGAACTGGTAGATAGTGCGGCCTTGGCCGTCAACGAGGATGGTGCCGAGCGCGGTGGTTTGGGCGCTGACCGGATCACCGGTCGCCGCCGGGACGGGCACTGGCGCCGATCCGGATGGACTGCCGCAATTGGCGGCGGTGAACGTCAAGGCGCCGGCTGCCAAGGACGCCGCTGCGAGCGGGAGGCGCCGGCGATGGATCGTGGCTGACTTCCGATGGGTGAACACTGGTCGCTCCTACCGTGAGCTGGTCGTCAGCTGGTGTGCTGACGGATCTAGGCTCGCGGCTAGCGACGTCTGTCGGCGCCGGTAGGGCCCCGGGTCCGACCCCCGGTCTGCGTGACCAGGGCACGAACTGCCAAGGCAGAGGACTGCCAATCGCCTCGAGAGGCTTGCCAAACCAGTGGGCGCGCTCCCTACCATCGACCATGGGTCCGTCCAGCGGTCACCCGCGGTCAGTGTTGCGTGGTCGGCGCAGCGAGTGCGAGGCACTGACCAGGCTGCTGGACGCGGTACCTACGGGGCGGAGCTCCGTGTTGGTGTTGCGCGGCGAGGCCGGCTGCGGCAAGTCCGCGCTGCTCGACTTCATGGTCGAGCGCGCGTCGGGTTTCCGTGTCGCGCGGGTCGTGGGCGTCGAGTCGGAGATGGAGCTCGCCTATGCCGGCCTTCACCAGCTCTGTGCGCCCATGCTGGACCGGGTCGAGAGGTTGCCGGCCCCACAACGCGATGCGCTGCGCGTCGCATTCGGGCAACAGGAGGGCGACGCGCCAGATCGCTTCCGCATCGGTCTTGCTGTCTTGACGCTGTTGGCCGACACGTCGGAGGAACAGCCGCTGGCTTGCCTGATCGATGACGCGCAGTGGCTTGACCGGGCCTCGGTGCAATGCCTGGCCTTCGTGGCACGACGTGTGATGGCCGATCCCATCGCCTTGATATTCGCCGTACGAGAGCCCAGCGACGAGCTGAATGGCCTGCCGGAGCTCAAAGTTGAGGGCCTCGGCGAGCGCGACTCCCACCTGGTCCTGGCATCGGCGATTCGTGGACCGCTCGACGTACAAGTGCGCGACCGCATCGTCGCCGAAACGCGCGGCAACCCGTTGGCGCTGTTGCAGCTGCCGCGAAGCCTGACGCCGACCGAGCTGGCGGGCGGATTCGGCCTTCCCAACACGGCGGCTGTGGTGAGCCGCGTCGAACAGAGTTTCTATCGACAGTTCCGATCGCTTCCGGACGATACTCAACAGCTGCTGCTCACTGCTGCCGCTGAGCCCATCGGCGACGTGACGCTCTTGCGACGCGCGGCCGAATTGCAGGGAATCGGAGCCGACGCCGCAGCGGCTGCCGTGGCTGCAGGACTGGTCGAACTCGGCACCCGGGTCCGGTTCCGCCATCCGCTGGTCCGCTCGGCGGTCTACCAGTCGGTGTCCGTGGGCGACCGGCAAGCGGTGCATCGTGCTCTGGCAGAAGCAACTGATCTGGTGCACGATCCCGATCGTCGCGCCTGGCATCTCGCCTGTGCGGCGTCAGGGCCGGATGAGGCAGTGGCCGACGAGCTGGAGCGTTCGGCCGACCGGGCGCGCGCCCGCGGCGGCGCGGTCGCAGCGGCCGCGTTTCTGGAACGCGCGACCGAGCTGACGCCCGATCGCGCGCGCCGTGGGGCGCGTGCACTCGCCGCCGCTCAGGCCAAGCTCCTGGCCGGCGCGCCAGACTCGGCGCAGGCGCTGCTTGCGGCGGCGGAGCTGGCGCCGCTCGGCGGCACCCGGCGGGCCGGACTGGAGCGCCTGCGCGCACAGCTGTCGTTCTTGCTCAGACGCGGCAACGACGCTCCAGCGCTACTGCTCAACGCCGCCGAACACCTCAAGGCGCTGGACACACCGTCGGCGCGTGAGACTTACCTCGAAGCGCTCGGGGCGGCGATCTTCGCCGGCCGCCTCAGCAAGCGCGGTGGCGGCGTGGCCGACGCCGCTGGCGCAGCCCGCACGGCGCCCCAGGCCCCGGAGCCGGCACGTGCGATCGATCTACTCCTCGACGGTCTGGTGAGAAGGTTCAGCGACGGCTACGGGGCAGGGGTGCAGCCGCTCCGGCGAGCGCTGGGTGCATTGTCCGAGGACGAGGGCCGCAGTCAGGACGACACCCGATGGCTCTGGCTAGGATGCCGAATCGCCCCGGATCTGTGGGATGACGAGTCGTGGCATGAGCTGGCCACCCGGCAGCTTCGGCACGCGCGGGATGCGGGCTGGCTGACCGCCCTCCCGATCTCGCTCACCTATCGTGCCGGCGTTGACGTACATGCGGGCGAGTTCGCCTCCGCAGCAGAGCTCATCGACGAGGCCGACGTGATCACCGAGGCAACAGGCAGCCCCCCGTTGATGTACACCTCGCTGGTGCTCTCCGCCTGGCGGGGCCAGGAAGCGCAGGCCACGGCGCTGATCAGGGCCAGCATCGAGGATGCAACAGCCAGGGGTGAAGGAAGGGCGATCGCCTTGGCGGACTACGCCACAGCGGTGCTCTACAACGGTCTCAGCCGCTACCAGGACTCGCTCGCCGCCGCGCAACGGGTCTGTGAACACGATGACCTGGGTCTCTTCGGCTGGGGTCTGACCGAGCTGGTCGAGGCGGCTGTGCGCAGCGATCGGCTCGACATCGGCGCTACAGCCCTGCAGCGACTTGAGGAACGAACACGCGCCGCCGGGACGGAGTGGGCGCTCGGAATCGAGGCCCGCTGCCGCGCGACCCTGAGCGACGGCCAAGCCGCCGACGCCCTCTACCGAGAGGCAGTCGACCGCCTCGCCCGGACTCGGATCACCGTCCACCTCGCCAGGGCTCAACTCTTGTACGGCGAATGGTTGCGTCGTGGGAACCGCCGCGTAGAGGCCCGCGAACACCTTCACCGTGCCCATGACACGTTCAGCCGCATCGGTGCAGACGGATTCGCGGAGCGTGCCCGTCGCGAGCTGCTCGCCACTGGTGAGACGGTTCGCAGGCGGACAATCGAGACACTCCAGGAACTGACCGCACAAGAGGCGCAGATCGCCCGGCTGGCCCGCGACGACCTCACGAATCCCGAGATCGGCGCCCAGCTGTTCATCAGTTCTCGCACCGTCGAATGGCACCTTGGCAAGGTGTTCGCCAAACTTGACATCACCTCCCGAAGGCAACTGCGCCGCGCGCTGCCCGACTCGAGCTCGGCTACCTCGTAGGCGCACTCGCACGAGGTCTTTGCGGACTGACGATCTCCGTGGCTCAGCTGACGGCTTCCTGCCAGGTCGGCGGGTGGTGCTGGACTGTTGTGGCCGTTGGCTCGGCGAGGTGGAGTGCCGTCGTGATGAGGCCGGCGTGGCTGAAGGCCTGCGGCGTGTTGCCGAGATGCCGTCCGGTGCTCGGGTCGTATTCCTCGCTGAGCAGGCCGACGTCGTTACGCAACGACAGCAGGCGGTCGAACAACTCGGCGGCCTCGTCCGTGCGACCGATTCCGTGCAGCGCGTCGGCCAACCAGAAAGAGCACGCCAAGAATGCGCCTTCCTCACCGTGGACGCCGTCGACGTTCGTGCCCTCGGTGCCGACGGCGTAGCGGAGGACGAGTCCGTCGCGGGTGAGGTCTTTTTGGATGGCGTCGACAGTGGCCACCATGCGCGGGTCTGCCCAGGGCAGGAATCCGTAGCGCGGCATGAGAAGGACCGAGGCGTCCAGACGCACGGAACCGTACGACTGGGTGAACGCACGTCGCGCCTGGCTGAATCCGCGATGGCAGACTTCGGTGTGGATCGCCTCCCGCAGATCGCGGAGTTCGTCCAGGGACTCACGCGTGTGGTGGTTCTCGAGGACGCGGACGGCTCGGTCCACTCCGACCCAAGCCATCAGTTTGGAGTGGACGAAATGTCGTTGCGGTCCGCGCACTTCCCAGATGCCGTTGTCCGGTTCGGCCCAGTTCTGTTCGAGCTGTGTGACCAGGCCGCGTTCCAGATCTGCGTCATGTGGGTGCGGCGGATCTTCTGCGGCGCGGGTCGCGTGCAGGACGTCGAGGACTTCGCCCCAAACATCGTTCTGTCGTTGGGTTGCCGCCTCGTTCCCGATGCGCACAGGCGTGGAGCCGGCGTGTCCAGGCAGCCAGTCCAGTGTCAGTTCGGGGAGGTGACACGTGCCGTCGATGGCGTACATGATCTGTGTTCCGGTCGGGTCGCCGGCGACCGCGCGCACCAACCAGTCACGCCAGGCAAGGGCTTCTTCGACATATCCAGTGGCGAGGAAGGCTCGCAGGGTAAAGGCCGCATCGCGTAACCAGCAGAATCGGTAGTCCCAGTTGCGCGAACCGCCGATCTGCTCGGGGAGCGATGTGGTTGCTGCGGCAAGGATGCCGCCGGTCGGCGCGAAGGTCAGTGCCTTCAAAGTGATGAGCGATCGCTTGACCGGGTCTGCCCAGGGACCGGAGTACGTGCACCTGCCCATCCACTCGAGCCAGTACCTCTCGGTGGTCGCGAGGTCGTCGGCGGCATCGACGGTGGGGAGTTCGAGCTCCGACGAGGGCGAGTGTTCAAGAGTGAAGGAAAGCCGCTGACCTGCCGAGATCACGAAGTCACCGCTCACCGTGCCCTGTGTGGCAGTCAGAGCGACGTCACTTCTCAGCCGGACAGAGTCTGGTCCCGCGGTTGCGACGAGGTGTCCTCCGACGCTGTCGAGACTCGGCACGATCTTGCCGTAGTCCATCCTGAGGTCGATGCACGTGTGCATGGGAACCTCGCCCGCCAGACCTTCCAGACTGCGGACCACGTGCGGCCGTGCGCTGGTCGGTGACATGAAGTCGGTGACGCGTACGGCGCCGTCCGAGGTGATCCATTCGGTGTCGAGAATCAGCGAGTCGCCACGGTACCGGCGCCGCGTACATCGTCCGCCGCTGTGCGGCGCCATGGTCCATCGGCCGTTCCGGGCATCGCCCAGGAGCGTCGCGAAGACGGCCCGCGAGTCGAATCGGGGGAGACAAAGCCAGTCGATGGATCCGTCGAGGCCCACGAGGGCCGCGGTGCGGAGGTCGCCGATGAGCGCATAGTCCTCGATCTGCTGCGTCATCATCGGCTCCCTCTGCTCGCGGTGGACGACCTTGCAGCAACCGTCGCGGATCGGACAGTCCATCGCCCCGGTGAAGACCCGGGTCGTTGCCCCGGCGGAGCTGCCAGAAGCGCTTGGGCTACCTCACGCCTGTTGCTGATGTTTTGCAGCGCACTTCCTCGGTTGTCGCCAGCACCTCATGCGACTTCCTCCGACGGCCGACGACGCGGCTGGTCCAGCGCGGCGTGGACACGGATCTCGACGTTTCCCTGCAGGGCTCGGGAGACCGGACAGCCTCGTTCAGCCTCCTGAGCTGCCCGCTCAAGCGATGCGGCATCCACTTGGTCGGCTACAGCGTGGACGTCGAGCCGGCTCGAGACGATCGTAGGAACGCCGGACGTCTCCAGCGTCACGGTGGCCACGACCCGCAAGAACTCCGGTGGCGTTCCGTACCCCGCGAGTACCGAACCCAGCGCCATGGCGAAGCATCCTGCATGTGCCGCCGCGATGAGCTCCTCCGGGCTCGTCTTGCCGGCCGACTCACCGAAACGGGATGCGAGCGTGACTGGCAGCTCCCGGAGCGCACCGCTTCCTCCGGAGGTGATCCCGGAGCCCCGTGCGATGCTTCCCGTCCAATCGACCTGCGCGGTTCTCTGTACTGCTGTCATTGAGATGCTCCTTCAATCATCGATGCGCCAGTTGGTCTGAAATTGACCAGGCCGGTCTATTTGCCTGGGTCAACTGTCACGCCGCGCAGTGCTGATCGCGCCAGGGAGGCCACGGGCCTACACCCTGGGGATGGCCGGGGCAGAGCCGCCTCCTGACTTTCCGCTCCAAGGCGCCGATTGGTGCTGCAACGCTTCTCGGCGGAGAGTGTGTCTCGTGAGAGAACTGGCGACTCTGGTCGGACGGCTTCGGCCGTGAACGCGCGATTCGAGGAACTCGACTGGCAGCAGACGCAGCTGGGCGAGATCAGTCTGCGGCGGCGCCACGATCCGACGCTGAATGCGGAGGTCTATGAGGTCAAGCTCGGCGAGGAATTCTTGATGTCGAGCTTCTTCACCGTTGCCGAGGTGGAGTTGGCGCGATTGGGACTTGCCGCTGTGCCGGGCACCGGACTCGATGTCGTTGTGGGTGGCCTCGGGCTGGGATACACGGCCCACGCGGTCTTGCAGGACGCACGCGTCAACTCGCTGATTGTCGTCGAGGCACTCGATGCGGTCATCGGCTGGCATCGGCAGGCATTGCTTCCGTTGGCCGCTGAGGTCACCAGAGATCCTCGCAGTCGACTCGTGCAAGGTGACTTCTTCGCACTGGCCGGCGGGGACGTCGGGTTCGATCGTGGACGACCGGGACGGCTCTTCCACGCCGTACTGCTCGATATCGATCACACGCCGCGCCACGTCCTACACCCCAGCCACGCCGCCTTTTACACCCCAGAGGGTTTGCGTCGTCTCGCCGACCACCTGTATCCCGGCGGCGTCTTCGCCTTGTGGTCGAACGATCCGCCCGATGTGGCGTTCGGCGATGCTCTGTCCGAGGTGTTCGACAGTCAGCTTGCGCACGTGGTGACGTTTCCCAACCCTCTGCAGGGCCACGAGGCCACCAATACCGTCTACGTGGCCCGTCGCAGCCGGGATCTATGACGACCTCTTCGCGGACAGTGCCACGCGCTCACTGGCCAGGCCCGAGGAAGAAGGCCTGGCCAGTGAGCTGCTCCGCTGAGGTGGCGCGGGGCTCGCGGTCACCCCGTTCGGGTTGAGCACACCGCGTGTTCGATGAGTTCGGTGAAGCGTGACGCCAGCCGGGTGATTCCGCCGGCGTGACTGGCGGTGGGGAATTCGACGACGGTGGCGCCGACGCGTGCTGCCATCCAACGTTCCTCGGCCGGGTCGATCATGCGGTCCTCGCCGGACACGGCGTACCAGGACGGGATGTTGTGCCAGCCGACCGGACCGGATGGAGTCCCGACGATCGGGAAGTTGAGCGGCAGTTGGGCGGCGTTCAACACGGCTGCCTGTCGTTTGCTCAGGTCTTGAGCGAAGTACTGATGGAAGAAGGCCGGATCGATGAAGGCCGGTGAGGCGAAGGGTTCGCCGGTGAAGATCAGGTGCCCAAAGGCCTCCGATTGGGTGAAATCGGCGCCGAGGCTGGCGATCGAGTCACCCTCGTCAGGTACCAGGGCGGCTGCGTAGACGAATGCGGAGACGTCCGTGCGGCCGTGGGAGGCACCGGCGGTGACGATGCCGCCGTACGAGTGCGATACCAGCACCTTCCTGCCCGAGATCTTGTTCAGCGCCGTACTGACGATTGCGACGTCCTCGGCGACGCTGTTCAGGCCGAGCTTGGGGGTCACGGTGCTGTACCCGTCGTCCTTGAGTTGCCGGGTGACCTTGTCCCAGCTGGTGCTGTCGGCCCAGGCGCCATGGACGAGGACGATTGTCGGCTTGGTGGTGTTGCCGGCCTCGGCCGGCACGGTGAGTGACACGGCGGCGGTCAGGACGGCCAGCCCCGCGGCCCCGAGTGCGGCAATTCTTCGGCGGCTGCGTTGGGCCGTCGTGCTCTCGGGTGTGGGATGACTCTGCATGGGGTCCTCCTGGTGTGTGTTGAGGGGATGCCGCCACTCTGGATGTGAAGGCAGGCCCAGGGCGCCCGCGTAGTCCCGGGTCAATGCCCGGGTCGCTCTCCAGTAGGTGACCCGCTGCGGGGTTCTTCTGGCCCCTGGGCCGCAGACCCGGGGGTGGCAGGGGTAGTCACAGGCGCGCGGTCATGGGCTCTTCTCCGACAGTTGAACTGCCTGGACCAGAGGCACTGATCGAAGTCTTGAGACCTGTTGATCGAGAGGGGTGGCTCGGGGATGACCTGGACTCCCACCATTCAGTCCTGCGACTCCTACCTGGACGATCGCACCGGCAAGTACGACTTCCGTGCCGTCCGGTACCGCGCTGCGGCCGGCTGGTTGACAGCTAGCGGCCTCAGCCATGACATGACCGTCGTGGACGTCGGCGCCGGGATGACCGAACTGGACTACTGCCTGCGCGCGGAATTCGGGTGGCGGGGTCGGTACATCCCCGTGGACGGCGGCATCGACGGTGTCGATCTGAACGACTGGACGCCACCACGGGAGGCACATTTCTTCGTCGCCCTGGAGATCATCGAGCACCTGTCCAACTGGCGCGACCTGATCGAGCGGATGCAGCAGATGGCGCTCATCGGGGTTGTTGTGTCGACACCGAATCCCCGCACCACGGACGTGATCGGCATGGACCCGACGCACGTGGTCGAGGTCTGGCCGGCAGATCTGGAGCCGTATGCGTTCCAGGTCTCGGAGGAGATGTTCTACGGCGGGACACTTTCGGACGGAGAGCCGGACGCCCTGTTCGCGACCTGGCGCCGCTGACCTGTCATTCCACCATCGCCCATGGGCTGACCGCTCGCCGTCGTGACCCTGGTCATCGCTGTCCTGGTCCTGCGCGACAGCTGATCTAGGTTCTGGGGCGGCACATCGCTTGGTCGATCGCGGTGATCGCGGCCATCACGGCAATGTCCGGATCCGGGTCGGCCAGGTTGTGCCAGACCTGGGGATCGCACGGACGGCCGCCGAGGTCCGGAGGCGTGGCCGAGCTGTCCCAGACGGCGCGGGCTGTCGCGCCGCTGGCTGCGAGCGGGATGACGCTCACACCGCGCTCGAGCGCCAATCGCACCTCCTCGGTGGTGCCGCTTCCTCCGCAGATGACAAGTAGTGCGCGGCAGTTGTCGAGGACGCTGCCGACGAGTTCTTCCCGCTCGAGGTCGGTGAAGATCGCGGTGCCGAAGTGCGCGTCCATCAGTGGCGTGTGCTCTCTGGGGTTCTTGCCGAAGTAGATGCGGAACCGGTCAGGCGTGTAGCGACCACTGGCGCGCAGGAGCTCGGCGAGCCGGCTCGTGACGCCCCATCCCGCCGGTCCGCCGAGCGAGGCGAGCTGCCACGACGGAGGACGAGCGGTGAGCGCGACCGCGAGCTTGTCGTACCACGGTTTCAGCTGTGACGTGTCACCACTCCCGCTGACGAACAGGCGTTCCGGCCGGGTGCGGGTGGTGATCGCGCGCAGCATCGGGGTGAGTTCGCTGAAGTCGCTCATCTCGCAGACGTGCACACCGCTGTTCTCGAGGTCGCGGACGCGCAACTCGTGGAGTTGGATGTCCTTGGGGTCGGCCGGTCGACGCAGGGCGGTGAGGTGCCGGTCGGCGGCAGTGGTGCCGTATCGGCGGGCGAGTCGCAGCAGGACGTCGATGTTGGGGTCAGCGAAGCTGAAACCGAGGAAGAGCATGGTGCGGGTGAGGTACGACGCCCGCAGGAGTGCCCACATCCGAGGATGAGTTTCCTCGTATTGTTCGAAGTCGCTGCGGGTGATCACCGGCGGAGCGGTCCAGACCGATGGGGTGTCGAGGCTGAGGCTGCCGTGCATCTTGATGATCGTCCGGCGCCCAGTGCCGA
This sequence comes from Kribbella soli, assembly GCF_004331345.1. GTDB lineage: Bacteria > Actinomycetota > Actinomycetes > Propionibacteriales > Kribbellaceae > Kribbella > Kribbella soli. The sequence goes on from NZ_SJJZ01000002.1 coordinate 10,393, forward strand.
TGTCGAGAGCATCGTTGTCATGAACGGCGACGCTGGCATCGGGAGCCGCCGCTTCCAGGAGCGAGTCGAAGTTGGTTGTCCAGATCTCGTCGATCGGGAGCTTCGCGATCAGACGATGGCTCTCCGCTGGTGTCCGGTACTCCGACAGCACGTTGCGCAGGTGGTTCTCCAGCGCCGGCCGCCGACCGGGACCGTTCTGCTCGTAGTACTCGGCGAGCAGCGGTAGATCCGCGAACTCACCCGCTACGCCGATCTCGGCGGCGAGCGGGCCGAGGAGGTCGCCCCAGCTCGGCAGCCCGGCCGCCGCGGACAGGCCGGCGCCTACGAACAGCGAGGCGACGCCGGCATCGACAGCGCCGCCGAAGATCCCCACGAGCTCGTACCGGTCAGTGGTCACCCGACCAGCGTGCCACGTCCGACCCGCGCTCGTTCCCCTCCGAGGGTTCGTGGAGCGTTCGTACCACCAGCTGTTGTGCTGCACGTGTGAGATGATCCGGCGAAGGGTTCCCGCCCGTCCCAGCGTGTGTTTCCCGAACGATGACATGAGTCGTCGAGGCCGTCTGGGGAGACATCGACCTCATCTGGAGGCTCGATGGGCACGACAACCCGCGGTTCCCTGGGTCTCCGGTCGTCGTTGTGACGTCACACCGGCAGTCCACGGAGCTCTGCGGTAGGCGCAGCGAGTGCGTGACCCTTGACGCCCTCGTGGGTCAGGTACGCACCGGCGCGAGTCAGGTGCTGGTGCTGCGCGGCGAGGCAGGCGTTGGCAAGACAGCCTTGCTGGAATATCTGGCGACTGGACTCCAGCCGAGCTGCCGGCTCGCGTGGGCAGCGGGTGTCGAGTCCGAAGCGGAGCTGCCCTTCTCCGGCTTGCATCAGTTGTGCGCGCCGATGCTGGATCACCTCGATCGCCTTGCCGGGCCGCAGCGTGCTGCGCTGTCCACTGCTTTCGGCATGCGCATGGGGCCCCCGCCGGACCGGTTCCTGGTCGGACTGGCGGTGCTGAGCCTGCTTGCGGACGTGGCGGAAGAGCGGCCGCTGGTGTGTGTGATCGATGACGCGCAGTGGCTCGACCACATTTCTGCCCAGACCCTCGCGTTCGTGGCACGTCGCCTGCTGGCTGATCCGGTCGCGCTGGTCTTCGCGATACGGGGCGAGCACGAGGACAGTGAACTGGCCGGGCAGCCGACGATGGATGTTCGAGGGCTGAGGGACGCCGATGCTCACGAGCTGCTCGACACCGTCCTGACGAGCAATGTCGACCATCGGGTACGCGAGACCATAGTGGCCGAGACGCGAGGCAACCCGTTGGCGCTGCTGGAGCTTCCTCGCGGCCTCTCGATGGCCGAGCTCAGTTTCGGGTTCGGTCTGGCAGACGCCGTGCCGTTGGAGACTCACCTGGAGCGGGGCTTCTCGCAGCGCTTGACAGGACTTCCCGGACCGACGCGCCTGTTCTTGCTTGCGGCTGCACTCGAACCCGTCGGGGACCTGAGTCTGCTGGGACGAGCCGTGCAGCGACTCGATGTCGACTTCGCGGCCTCGGCGCCGGCTGTTCGGGCGGGCCTGATCGAGCTGGGCGCGCGGGTTCGGTTCCGGCACCCGCTGGTGCGATCCGCCGTTGCCCGGGCCGCAGAGGTGACCGACTTGCGAGCCGTGCACCTGGCTCTGGCCGAGGAGACCGATCCGGAGCTTGATCCCGATCGACGGGCGTGGCACCGGGCGCACGCGGCAAGTGGTCCCGATGAGGAAGTCGCCGTCGAACTGGAAAAGTCCGCGGATCGGGCGCGGGCCCGGGGAGGTCTGGCGGCGCAGGCGGCATTTCTCGAACGTGCCATCGAATTGACCGACGACCCTGCTCGACGTCCTGCACGCACTCTGGCTGCCGCGGGGGCCAGGCACCAGTCCGGCTCGTCGGATGCGGCACTGGCACTTCTGGCGGAGGTCGAGACCGCGCCGCTCGACGGGCCGACTCGCGCCAGGGCCGAGGTTCTCCGGGCCCAGATCGCGTTCTTCTCCAGTCACGGGCGCGACGCGCCGCCCTTGCTGCTGTCCGCCGCCCGGCGGATGGAAGGGTTCGACGAAGCGAGTGCCCGCGACATCTACCTCGATGCCTTGGCGGCGGGGCTGATGGTCGGACGTCTGGCGGGGAAGGTGGGCGCCCGCGAGGTCGCCGGGACGGCCCGCGGGGCACCTCCATCGACCGCTCGTCCTGCCGATCTGCTGCTGGATGGTTTGGCGCTGCTCATGACCGATGGATATGCGGAAGGCGTCCGGCCACTGCAGCTCGCCCTAATCGCGTGGCGAACCAACGAGGTGCCGATCACCGATGCGCTTCGCTGGCTATGGCTTGCTACGCACGCCGCCCACGATATCTGGGACGACGAGAGCTGGGAGGTGTTCTGTACCCGCCATCTTCGTCTCGCGCGGCAAGCCGGAGCCCTGGCGGTGCTGCCGATCGCACTCAACAGCCGCATGGGCCTGCATTTTTTGGCCGGCGAGTTCGCGGAGGCGTCCGCACTGGTCAGCGAGCTCTCGACGGTCAACGAGATCATGGGCAATCAGGTGCCGCCGTACGGCGCTCTGGCGCTCGCAGCGTGGCAGGGCCGGCAAGACATCGTCTCCGGGCTCACTCGAACCACCTTTGCAGGAGCCGTGGAGCGAGGTGAGGGCATGGGACTCACCATCGTCGACTACTCATCCGCCGTGCTCCACAACGGTTTGGGTCAGCACCGAGCAGCCATGAGGGCAGCAGAGCGAGGAGCTGGGTACCCAGACGAGCTCGGCTTCTCGACGTGGTCGCTGGTGGAACTCGTCGAAGCTGCTGCGCGTAGCGGCGACCCCGACCGCGCAGCGGACGCACTGGAGTCGTTGATTGGGACAACGAGCGCGAGCGGCACCGAGTGGGCATTGGGAATCGAAGCCCGATCTCGCGCACAGGTGAGCCAGGGCGACGTGGCCGAGGGTTACTACGTCGAGGCGGTCGAGCGGCTCGGCAGGACGCGCATGCGGGTTGAGCACGCCCGTGCTCAGCTGCTCTACGGCGAATGGCTGCGACGGGAGAACCGTCGTCGCGATGCACGCAGCCTCCTGAGGTCGGCCTACGACCTGCTCACCGAGATAGGCGCGGAGGCCTTCGCCGAACGAGCCGGTCGCGAACTGGTCGCCACTGGCGAGACACTCCGCCGGCGATCTGTCGAGGCCAGGGAAGGATTGACGGCTCAAGAGGCTCAGATCGCTCGGCTGGCGGCGGAGGGCCGCACGAACCCCGAGATCGGCGCGGAGCTCTTCATCAGCCCACGTACGGTCGAGTGGCACCTCCACAAGGTCTTCGCCAAGCTGGGAATCGGCTCCCGCAGGGAACTCTCCGGCACACTCCTCAACGCGTAGCGCCGCCTCGCCCGGCCTGGCTCATCGGCGCAGTTCGGGTTCGAGGTACTCGAAGGTCGGGCCGGCTGTACGGTCGTCCCCGCCGGGCATCTGCATCAGGCTCTGCGCCTGTGCCTTGAGCGTATACATGGTGCCGACCGCTGCCCCGAGCATTTTCGGGCGGCCGTTGAACGCCTGCTCCAGCGATCGGAGCAGTGTGCAGTACGTGTGATTGAACTCCGCCTGAGCGGCTCGGATCGGGCTGTCGACGGGATGGTCCGTCAGTCGTGGATTGCGACGCATCGGGTGGACGCTCCTGTAGTCAATCGCGAGCGTCTCGCCGGTGGGCCCGGATTGTGGAGTGTCGCCACGTCGATAGCGGCGACCCAGCTTGAGTTCGACGAAGCGGTAGTAGTGCGCAACCTCGTCCCGGTAGGGGTGAAAGATGTCCTGATCGCCGTCCCAGACCTCGCTGCGGGTGGTGCCCTCGCCCTGCTCGACGATCTCCGCCAGCGCCACGAGGGCCGTGTCGAGATCTTCGACCTCCGGTTCATTCGTTCCGCGAACAGACGGACGGGCAGCGAGACTGCGGGGTCCCGCTCTTGACGGCCCGGCTTCTTCACTCGATAGTCGAAGCGCTTCGATAACTGCCGAAGGGGAGTCACCATGACCTATCGCCATCGAGTTGGAGGCGCCCTCGTGGCGCTGCTACTCGTCCCCGCGTTCCTGGTAGGGCAGCCCGCGCGCGCCGAGCCCCTTCCGGAGTTCCGGAACCCCGACCTGTCGCTGAAAGTCCGGTTGGACGACCTGACCAGCCGCCTGACGCTGGACGAGAAGATCTCGCTGCTGCACCAGTACCAGCCCGCGATACCGAGACTGGGCATCGCTTCCTTCAAGACCGGTACCGAGGCGCTGCACGGGGTTGCCTGGCTGGGTAAGGCGACCGTCTTCCCCCAGGCCGTCGGGCTTGGCAGCACGTGGGACCCGAACCTGATCAAGCGGGTCGGCTCAGCGGTCGGAGATGAGGCGAGAGCGTTCAACAAGCTCGACCCGGCGAAGAACGGGCTGAACCTGTGGGCGCCGGTGGTGAACCAGTTGCGTGATCCCAGGTGGGGTCGTAACGAGGAGGGGTACGCCGAGGACCCTTTGCTGACGAGTGAGATCGCGACGGCGTACGGCCGCGGCCTGGAAGGCGATGACCCGCGCTATCTCAAGACTGCTCCGACGCTGAAGCACTTCGCCTCTTACAACGTCGAGACGGACCGTGCCCGCGTGTCGGCGAGTGTCCGGCCTCGAGTGCTGCACGAGTACGAGTACAAGGCGTTCCAGCCGGCGCTTACCGCGGGGGCTGCCACCGGCGTGATGGCGTCGTACAACCTTCTGAACGGCAGGCCGACCCACGTGTCGCCCGAGCTCGGAGAGACGGTGCGTTCCTGGTCAGCCGACGATCTGATGATCGTCGGCGACGCCTCGGGCGCGGGCAACGTCAGTGGTCTGCAGCAGTACTACCCGACCGCGGCAGAGGGCGCTGCCGCGGCGATCAAGGCAGGCCTGGACAGTTTCACCGAGAACGACACCAACGGCGGTCCGACCGTCGCCGCGGTGAAGGAAGCGCTGGCCAAGGGCCTGCTCACCGAGGCGGACATCGACGAGCCGGTCGAGCACTTGCTGTCGATCCGCTTCCGGCTGGGCGAGTTCGACCCGGCCGGGCGGAACCCGTACGAGAAGATCGGGCCGGACAGCATCGACAGCCAGGCTCACAGAGCACTCGCCCGCGAAGCCGCCCGCAAGCAACTCGTACTGCTCGAGAACAAGCACCAGACCTTGCCGCTCGATTCGGCAAGGACCAAGGACGTCGCGGTGATCGGTCCGTTGGCCGACACCGTCTACGAGGACTGGTACTCGGGCACTATGCCGTACCGGATCACCCCGCGGGCCGGTATCGCCGAACGACTCGGCGCCGGCAGCACAGTCACCGCGACCGAGGGTGTGGATCGGATCGCACTCCGTTCCATTGCCACCGGCAAGTATGTGACCGCGCCGGCCGGTGCCGGCGGTGGCGCCCTGACCGCCGATGCGGCGACGGCGGGAGCGGCTCAGTCGCTGGATGTGTTCGACTGGGGTGGCGGCACCCTCGCCCTGCGCTCGGCTGCCAACGGCAAGTACGTCTCGCGGAGCGGGAACGGGTTGGTGAACGACCAGGACAAGCCCAACGGCTGGTTCGTGCAGCAGCAGTTCGGCCTGGAGGAACTTGCCAATGGCAACTACGTACTGCGGTACCGCGGCAACGAGGTCAAGGAGCCGTGGAACGGCCCCAACCAGTACATCGTGCTGCAGGCCGACGGGAAGCTGGCAATCGGCGCGGCGACCCAGGACACAGCGGCGCAGTTCGCGCGAGAGATCCTCGTCAGCGGCACGGCCGCGGCGGTGGAGGCCGCGAAGAAGGCGGACACGGCGGTAGTGGTGGTCGGCAGTACTCCGTTCATCAACGGGCGCGAGGACGACGATCGTCAGGACACCGCCCTCGCCGCCGGCCAGCAAGCGATCGTGAAGGCCGTCACCGCTGCCAATCCCAGGACCGTTGTGGTACTGGAGAGCAGCTATCCGTTGACGGGAGACTGGTCACGGGCGCAGGGGGTCCTCTGGACATCGCACGCGGGCCAGGAGACAGGCCGCGCTCTCGCGGACGTGTTGTTCGGGGACTACTCGCCGTCGGGCCGGCTCCCGCAGACGTGGTATCGCACGGACAAGGAGTTGCCGGATCGGCTCGACTTCGACGTGATCAAGGCCGGCTGGACCTATCAGTACCACCGGGCGACTCCGCTCTACCCGTTCGGCCATGGTCTGACCTATGGCACCTTCCGGTACTCCGGACTGCGGGTGGACTCACCCGTCGTCGCGGCGAACGGACGGCTCAAGGTCAGCGTCGATGTGACCAACACCAGCCGGACCGCGAGTGAGGAGGTCGTCCAGCTCTACACCGCCCAGCGCACCTCGCGGGTAGCCCAGCCGGTCAAGACGCTTCGTGGGTTCCAGCGGCTGGCCTTCGCGCCCGGCCAACGTCGTACTGTCTCCTTCGACGTGAAGGCGAGTGACCTGGCGTTCTGGGACGTGACCCGGAACAAGTGGGTGGTCGAGTCGGCTGTCCAGGACGTGCAGGTGGGCAGTTCTTCGGCCGACGTCAGGGCCCGTACGACGGTGGCGGTTCGTGGTGAGGTGATCCCGCCTCGGGATCTGAGCAGGCGTACGGCGGCCGCGGATTTCGACGACTACTCGGGTATCGAGCTCATCGACGCCGCCAAGGTGCGCGGCGATGCAGTCGGCAAGACGTCAGCAGGCGACTGGATCTCTTTTCAGGATGTCCAACTGGGCAGTGGCGCCACCCGACTGGAAGCCGCCGTTTCGCGAGCTGCGGAAGGAACCGGCAAGGTGGAGATCCGCCTTGGCAGCCCGGCCGGGCCTCTCGCGGGCACGCTCACCGTCCCTGTCACCGGCGACCGCTACACCTGGGCCGCGACGACGACCCAACTCAACCCGCGGTTGACCCGCGGCGTCCGCGACGTCTATCTGGTGTTCACCGGCGCCGGCACGAACATCCGCGACCTGACCATCAGGTAGGTCACTCCCGGGTCGGGCCGGCCGATGCCCGACCCGGGACCGACCGGACCACGCCTGAGGTTTACCGGTAGCTTCGCCATGTCGATGGTGGTCCGGAAGCTCATGTTTTTGACGTGCTGGTAGTTCCAGACCATAAGCGACGATTGCCGTACGGCGTTGCTCGATCGGCGCCCACTCCAACCATCATGATCAGCGGACGCCGACGGCTCGTTCTTTCGGCATGATCGACTCGACCTCTCGATAAGTTGGAACGACGAAGGTGCCCAGCGCTGCTGGGCTCCGTCGGTGTGGGTACGGCGTACTACTTGATCGCGCCCTGCGAGATCCCTTTGATCAGGCGGCGTCGGGCGAAGACGTAGAGAGCGATGATCGGCGGCGTGCAGGATCTGCTGCTCGGGCGTCTCGGCCGAGAGGAACTTCGTCAGGCCGCCCTGGACCGGCATCAGATCCTCACTGTTGAAGAGCACCAACGCCATCAGGTACTCGTTCCAGACCGAGAGAGCCTGGATGACTGCGAGTGCGGCGAGTGCTGGCCTTGCCCATGGCAACATGATCCGCCAGAAGGTGCCGAACGCCGTACAGCCGTCCAGTGCGGCGGCTTCCTCGAGCTCCTGCGGTTGCCGGGTGAAGAAGCTGCGCATGATCAGGATCGAGATCGGCAGGCCCGCGGTGATCAGTACCAGGAGATACCCGGCAGGCGTGTTCGAGAGACCCATGCCGACCAGCAGCGATGGGAATCGGTCATTTCCGGGAATGCATCCTGGCTGGCTCGGGCGCTGGGCCGGTGGAGTTGCGGATGACTACATGGGTGCCGATCACGGTGTGCTGGCTCATGGCGTGCCGGTCGCGGTTGAGGGCATAGCGTACGGCGGTGCGGCCGAGTTCCTCGTGGTCCACGTGGACTGTAGTCAGCTCCGGTGTGAGGTCTCTGGCCAGCGGGATGTCGTCGTACCCGACGACTGAGACGTCCTCGGGAATCCGGAGGCCGGCTTCTCGCAGCGCGACCAGCACGCCGCTGGCCACGACGTCGGTCGCGGCGAAGATGGCGGTGAACTTCTGGCCGCAGGCCAGCAGTTCGCGGGTTGCCTGGTACCCGGACTCGCGGTCGAAGGTGATCGCGCGGGTTCGCTGCGGCGTGACCGGGAGGTGGTGTGCCTCGTGGGCGCGCTCGAACCCGCCGAGGGTTCGAGTCCCCTCACCGGCTCTCTGACCTGGCCATATGACCCGGAAGTGATGAACTTCCGGGGCCCAACTCACTCTTTACTCACACTTTTGCCTCGGCGGATGCCTGAGATCTCCCGTCACATCTCAGGTCCTGCCGACGCTTCGCGATCCTTCTCATGGATGTGTCTGAGCGCGTCCTCCAGGTGCTGAGCGGCCCCGGGATTTCGGCGCCGACGGCGGAAGGAGTCGTCGATCGTCGTTGAGGTCTGCGTGTGGCCGAGCTGGTCGGCGACCTGTCGTGGTGCGTGCCCGGCGCTCTCGAGGATCGTGGCGGTGGTCTTCCTGAACGCGTGGGCGGTTACCCACTCGAGCTCGTCGGCGAGGGATCGTATGCCGGCCAGTTCGGTGAGTTCGAGAAGCGTGGTCCGATCTCGATACGGTTGAGCGTCCTGAAGACGATGCGGCCGATGCCGAGCCCGATGGGGATGTCAACGCCTGGGGCGCGGAACTTGAGTGGCGTCTCCAGGAACGAGATGGCGAGCACCATGCCGAGCCAGATGAAGACGGCGGCAGTGGCAACGGCGGCTGGTGCGGCGTTCACTATTGCTCCTTCTGGATCCGTGACGTTGCATCCGGGCTCGGGGGATCGTGGCGGATTCCCGGCGTGGTTGCCGATGGCCCCTATGCGGCCGGCCAACCCGTGATTCGCGCGACGAAGTCGGGCGGTGAGGCGACGATCATCATGACGGCGGGTTCGGTTCCTGGGTTGGTCAGGCTGACGCGTTCCCCTGTGGCGATGTGTGCGACGGTGCCGGGGGCGAGTCTGTGCTGCTGGTCGCCTTGCTGAAGCTCGATCGAGCCCGAGACGTGGACCAGGACGATTTCCGAGGGTCCGTGGTCGTGTTCGGGCAGGCCGCCGCCGGGCGGGATCCATACCTGGACCATCGCGATGTTGTCGGAAGTCTCGGCCGCGACGAGTACTTCCATCGTCGGACCTCCGGGGATTGGCGCGCGGCGCCGGGGCGTGGTGCCGATCCTGGTCAGGTACATCATGTGCTCCTGTTGCGACGATTGTGCGCCTGGGCGCCGACGCCGGTGCTGCGGGCGGGGGAGAGGTGGACGATGCAGGCATCGGGCTCGGCGAACGGCTCGAGGCTTGTCGCGGTGATCGGTGCGCGGATCTCGGTGAGGGCACCTCGCATCAGGCCGAGATGCAGCGGGCACAAGGTGGACGAGTACTCCTCCGCGAGTTCCAGGAACGGGCAGTGCCGCAGCCTGATGCGAGCGGCTGCGTCGCCGTCGGGTTCCGGGGCGAAACCGAGGTCGGTCATCATCGCGCTCAGCCGCTGGGTGGCCTCGGCGACGCCGATCTGATGGGACGGGGGGATGTGCTCGACCAGATAGCCGCCCCAGTTGCGGCCCGCGGCCTCGGCCGCGGCGCCGGCATCGGGATTCGTGGACAGCTGACCGAGCAGGATCTTGGCCAGTAGGTGGTACTGACGCCGGCCGCCTCGGTCCATCCCGGGATGTGGTGTGTACGCAGTCCGCGGCCGTCCTCGCCCTGCCGGTTTCTGGAGTTGGCGGTCGACCAGTCCTTGCGTCACGAGGGCGTCGAGGTGGAAGCGGACCGTGTTGGGGTGGATACCGAGTTGGTCGGCGAGTTCGGTGACCCCCTGCGGTGCGTCGGCGGCGCGCAGAGCTTCGAGCAGTGCTTGTCGGCGGGGCTGATCGCCGGCGGTCTGGTCAGTCCTGGTCATGGTGGTCAGCTTGCCTGCTCCTGCGGCGGTAGTGCCGCGATGAGGGGATGGTCGTGGGGCATGGCGCCCACCTTGAAGGCCCCGCCTGGAGAACCGAGCTCGTCGAAGAATCCCGCGTTTGCGGCCTGGTAGTCCTTCCACTGCTCGGGCAGATCGTCCTCGTAGAAGATGGCCTCGACCGGGCAGACGGGTTCACAGGCGCCGCAGTCGATGCACTCCTCGGGATGGATGTAGAGGGAGCGCCCGCCTTCGTAGATGCAGTCGACCGGGCACTCCTCGACGCAGGCGCGGTCCTTCAGATCGACGCACGGCAACGCAATCACGTAGGTCACAACCGACTCCCTCACCAGCGCTTGTAATTACTACAAATATCACATGTAATAATCATTGAAAACAGCGACGTGAGGAGAGTGGCACGATGCCGGCTGCGGAGATCTTCATCCAGGCGACCGAGACCGACCCGGACGTCATCGCTCGAGGTGCCGTCCAAGAGGCCCACGAGCGACTAATGTCCGGACTGGCGGAGCTGACCACGGCGCAGCCAGTTACCCAGGGCGCCGAGCCATGGTCTGCGGAGTTGGTGGACTTCTGCCTTCATGAAGTGCGCCGATATCTGGTCACGGCGGATCGGAATCTCTATGCGCCCGCGTCCGAGGATGATGAGACACGGCTTCTGGTCGAGGCTCTCCGAGTGGGAGCCGCAGCGCTCAATGCTCAGATCGACGAAATCGCGGCTGCCGGCCCGGTTGATGTGGCGAGGCTCGGCATGATGATCACGGCGGCCTTGGATGCCCAGCTTCAGATCGAGGAGTCGGTGTTGCTCCCCGCGCTGGCCGGTTTGCCTGGCGTGGATCCGTCGTCGCTGGCCGCCGACCTGCGGGCTTACCTCGCGGGGGAACAGGTCGAACAACCGACGGTCATCGACGTACGGCGAATCGCGCGTGGCGGCCGCCATCCGCGCGTCTTCGCCCGGTACGCCCGGCTGGCTCCGGGAGAGGCGTTCATCCTGGTCAATAGTCACGACCCCAAGCCGTTACGCCGGGAGTTCGAAGCCATTCACGCCGGCGCCTTCAGCTGGGACTACCTGCGGGCCGGGCCCGACGAATGGCACGTACGGATCGGCCGGGTCGCCAGTGATGCCTGAGGAGTCGCCGGCGCGGGTCCTACTCGACGTGCACGAACTCGTCGATGACTCGCCCGTACCGTCGGGTGCCCGGTGGACCCTCACCGAGCCCGGGCGCCAGCTCGACGCGAACCTCATCCATCTGCCTGCCAGGCAGCGCGTGGACACCCATAGCGAGCCGGATCTCGACGTGCTACTCGTCGTCGTCGCGGGTGACGGCAGAGTCGGTACACCCGACGAAGAACAGACTCTTGCTGACGGCAACGTTGTCTGGTTGCCCCGCGGTTCGACTCGCAACATCACCGCCGGCACCACCGGCCTGTCCTACCTGACCATTCATCGTCGCCGTCCCGGCCTGCAAATCAGGAACCGCCCCGGTCAGTAGCATGGCCGGAGCTGTCCGACACGCGAGCGAGGTGTGCCACCGGCGGAGCGCGGTCTATCGGTCCGGCTGGCAAAGGGAATCAGCGGGGTTCGCTCAGCAGCCGTGCCAGGACCGTTGCCTGGCTGTGGTCCACGTCCCTGGTCGCGGTCACCAAGGTAAGGGCATCGCGTTTCGCCAGCGTACGCAGGTGGTCCAGCGCGGTCCGTCCGGCCTCTGTTGCCAGCTCATCACGGTAGCGTGCCTCGAACTGCTCGAACTTCTCCGGTACATGGCCGTACCACTTGCGGAGCTCCGTCGACGGTGCGACGTCCTTGGCCCATTCGTCGATGGCGGCGGCGTCCTTGCGGATCCCTCGCGGCCACACCCGATCGACCAAGACCCTGATGCCGTCGTCGGCTGCGGGATGATCGTAGATCCTGCGGACCCGGACAGTGTGGTGTGTCATGCGGCACCGCCGGCAGTGTCGCTCCAATCGGGCACTGCAAGGGCGGTACCCAAGCGTCGAAGCTCATCGCGGTGCAGCGCACTCAGCCGTGCCAACGCCCGCTCGCCGTGCCGCGTCAACTCCACCCGGACAACTCTGGCGTCCGTCGGATCTGACGCCCTGGTCACGAGATCTTGCGCCTGCGCACGGTTCACGAGTTCCACGACGCTGTGGTGACGCAGCTGGAGACGGTCGGCCAACTCGGTCAGGGACGCCCACTCACGGCCGGGAAACCCCTTCAACGCCAGCATCAACTGGTACTGCTGCGGCGTGAGGCCATGACCGCGGACGGCCTGCTCGCTGAAGCGCAGGTACCGGCGGATGCCGAAGCGGAAACGAGCCAACGCCTCGAAATCCGCCTTCGTCAACGGCTCTGCCGCCTGCTCGTCGTGCATCGTGTCGGGTTGCATGTGATCACGTCCTCAGTGGTTTCACCGGGAGAAACCCGGCCACAAGCCAACTATATCGTGTTACGATACAACTGCGCGGTCGCTCCCTAGGCGCCGGATGCGCGAGGAGGTGCGCCTTGGTTCGTGAAACCGGGGGAGTGCGCGGCCCATACCAGCGATCGCCGTTGTGCTCTTCTTCTCGCCTGGCCGGCCGCCGCTCTGCGGACGACTGTCGGCGCCTTCGATTGATCCGTAGCCGGCGAGCCTGAGAGGCGACGTCGTGGACTGGTTCGGGTGGGCGATATTCGGGTTGGTGGCCACCTCCGCGCTGACTGCCGTGATGATCACCGCGCAGCTGGCCGGCCTCACCCGGCTGGACCTTCCGCTCGTGCTCGGCACCCTGGTAACAGAGGACCCCGACCGTGCCCGGGCCGCAGGGTTCCTCATCCACCTCGTTGTCGGCCAGGTGTTCGCGCTTGGCTACGCGACCGCCTTCGCCCTGCTGCATCGAACCACCTGGTGGCTGGGCGGGCTGCTTGGCCTCCTGCACGTCGCAGTTGCGCTGATGGTGCTGCTTCCGGTGCTCCCCGGTTTGCATCCCCGGATGGCGTCACACCGCGCCGGACCCGCGAGCAGGGCCGTGCTCGAGCCACCGGGTCTGCTCGCCCTCAACTATGGCGTGCAGACTCCAGCCGTAACCATCGCCGCCCACCTTGTCTACGGTGCCGTGCTCGGCCTGCTGCTCCAGGCCCGTTGAGATGAAGCCGATCGCCGATTACGGGCTGCTGGGTGACACCCGCACCGCGGCACTCGTCTCCAGCGACGGCTCCCTCGACTGGCTGTGCGCGCCGCGCTTCGACAGCGCCCCGATCTTCGGAGCACTTGTCGGCGGTCCTGACGCAGGCAGATTCCGGTTGGGACCAGCCGCCACCGCCACTGTTGTCGAGCGCAAGTACCGCCACCACACCGCGACCCTGGAGACCACCTGGATCACCCCCCGCGGCAAGCTGACCCTGACCGAGGCGATGGTGGCCGAGGTAGCCGGACGCCTGTTGCCTGCGACGGTCCTCGTGCGGCGATTGTCCGCAGAGGGCGGCGCGGTCGAGGCTCTGGTCGAGTTCGACCCGCGCCGCGGTGAGGAGCACACACAGCCGCGCAACCGACGCCGCGGTCAGGATCTCGTGTGCGCGTGGGGCGCGCTGGCGATGTCGCTGAGCTCCGATGCCGGGCCGGCCATCGAGCCCGGCATACCGACGCCCTTCACGGTCACGCCTGATCGGCCAGTCACGTTCGTCCTCACCATCGCGCATCGGGAACCGCTGATCCAGGTTCAGGCTGCCACCGCCTGGGCGCTTCTCACCGAGGACGAGAGCCGGTGGCGTGCCTGGACGGCTCGGGTCGACCAGGGGCTGCCCTTTCGTGAGGAAGTGCTTCGCAGCCTGCTGACGCTGCGCCTGTTGACGTACTCGCCGTCCGGTGCGTCGGTGGCCGCGCCGACCACCTCACTTCCCGAGCAGCTCGGCGGGGTGCGGAACTGGGACTACCGCTTTGCCTGGCCCCGTGACGCAAGCATCGGGATCGCGGCGTTCCTCGGTGTCGGCATGGTCGAGGAAGCCCGAGGGTTCCTGTGGTGGCTGTTGCACGCCAGTCGCGTGCAACGTCCCCGGCTACCGGTCCTGCTCACCTTGGACGGTCGACAAGCACCCCCAGAACGTGGCCTGCGAAACTGGCCGGGCTACGCCGGCAGTGTCCCGGTCCGGGTGGGCAATGGTGCGGCCCAGCAACATCAACTTGACGGCTACGGATGGGTGCTCGACGCCGCCTGGACCCTCGTGCAGGCGGGTCATCCGTTGTACTCCGAAACGTGGCGCGCGATGCGAGGTTTCGCCGACCTTGTGACGCGACGGTGGAGTGAGCCGGACGCAGGCATCTGGGAGGTCCGCGGGGACCAGGTCCATCACGTGCATTCCAAGCTGATGGCCTGGCTGGCGCTCGACCGAGCCCTGCGGATCGCCGAGACGCACCGGCTCTCCGACCGTCAGCGACAACGCTGGCAGGCCGCCCGCGAGGCGATCCGCATCGAGGTCAAGAAGCTGGGTTTCGACACCGGCATCGGTAGCTACACCAGAAGTTACGGCTCACAGGAGCTCGACGCCGCTCTCCTCATCCTGCCCCGGATCGGACTCGAGGAGCGCGGATCACTACGTGTCCGCGGGACACTGGACGCCATCCGCAGCCAACTGTGTGCCGAGGGTCCCTTGCTGTACCGATACCCACCGGGGCGTGACGGTCTGCCGGGCACCGAGGGCGCGTTCCTGCCCTGTTCCTTCTGGCTGGTTGAAGCGCTGGCGCTTGACGACCGCCGGCGCGAGGCCCTCGACCTGTTCACCGAACTGCTGGACCGAGCCAGCCCGCTCGGCCTGTACGCCGAGGAACTGGACCCGACGACCGGCGAACATCTCGGCAACTACCCCCAGGCCCTGACCCACGCCGCCCTCATCCAGGCCGCTCTCGCCCTCCGGGACCTCCCGCCCGTCTCGTGACGTGCCTGCCCGCAGCAAGATCCAGCGCCTCGCATCCGCCCACCTGGCGTGAGCAGGGCGCCCCGGTCGTCGAACCCGCATCCCAAGGCGTTGCGCCGCACCACAAACGTTCGGTTGAGAACGACCTTCGGGCCAGCTACACCCATTGCCGGTTCCCGGCAATCAACGAGATGCGACCTTCGCCGAAGGTGCCAATACCCGGCGAAGCGTCGCAACGGCAGTCTCAGAGGTACCCGATCACGCATCCGGGAGTGTGCCATGCAATCCCTTGTTGCTACCCGAAGTGAACTGCTGGACCGCCGGCGGCGGGTGGTCTTCGTCGCTCAAGGCCGCGATCTGCTCAAAGACAAACGAACCGCGCTGGTGCGGGAGTTCCGGCACCACCAGACCGAACTGCTGGACGGATTGGAACGGCTGCGGACCCTCGCCGTTCAAGCCCGGCAACGCCTTGACGAGGCCACCGCCGTGTGCGGCCCCGAGGCACTCGCATCGGGCGCGCTGACCGCCGCCACAGGGATCGGCGCGGAGCTGCGGTCTCGGACCGTGGCAGGGGTCCACGTGTTCGACCTGAGCCATGACCCCGTCCGCCGCAACACAGCCACCCGCGGCTGGGCACCCGCCCTGGCCTCGGCCCACCTCGACACCGTCGCGCTGGCCTACGAAGAGCAACTCGAGTGGCTACTAGACCTGTGCGCGGTCGAGCTCAGCGTACGACGCCTGGCCACGGAGATCGCACGGACCACCAAGCAGGTCAATGCCTTGGACAACATCGTGCTCCCGCAACTGCACGACGAAGCGCGCCGGATCGCGCTGACACTCGACGAGCGCGAGCGTGAGGAGCACGCCCGGCTCAGACGGGCCCGCACCCGCAGGGCATCGCGTGACGCCAACGGCAACGAGCCGAACTCCACTCGGAGCGCCGCATGAGCCGCACGCACGACGGCGAAACAACAGACCGTACGACGCCGCACGAATTGGTACGGGCCCTCGAGAAGTCGATCGCGGCCCGACTGGCCGCGGCGAACCAAGCCGGCGATGAGGTGGCACTAGCTCAAGTGCAGGCGGATCACCTCATCGCCGAGGCCGAAGCGCAGGCGGCGGAGGTGGCGCGGCAACGGACAACCGCGATCCTGTCCGCCGCCCGCGCCGAGGCCGCCCGGTTGACCCAGGCCGGCATCCGCCACGCCGCCGATCTGACCGCGATCGCCGCCCGGCGCCGCGACCAGGACATCGCAACTGTTGTCGCCGCGGTGCTGCCGCAACAGACGCGGTCATCACAGGACGAGGTGAGCCGACCATGATGGTCCCACTCACCCAACTCGAGGTCGCCGGACTCAGACCGCGCCTGGACGACGCCCTGACAGCCCTGCAGGAACTGCGGCTGGCCGAAGTCGTGACCATCGTCGATCCCGGCGAGACCCCGCCCGACCTGGCGGACCTCATCGACCGCACCGACGCCATGATGCCGCTCGCCGGCAGGTCCGCGACCGGCACCGTGCTGAGCGACACCGCCCTGCGGACCACTCTCGACCACCTCGAACCCCAGGTAGCAAAGCTGCTGGCCGGAGACGAGGAACTACGCGGCGAGGCCGAGGCACTGCCCCGGTCCATCGACGCCCTCGACGCGCTACAGCCGCTCGTGCCCGAACTGGGCCGGCTCAACGATCGGCAACTGGCGAACCTGGGCCTGGCCAGCATGGCGCTGGTCCTCGACGACCCGGACCTGCGAATCGTCCCCGAGCTGACCCGGCAACTCGCCGAGCTGCTCGGCCGCGGGCACCTGATGGTCACCTCGACGGCGACGCCCGGCGGACCGGTCGGCTGCCTGCTCGTTCTTCGCCGCGCCGACCTGCCCGACGTCAATGCCCTGCTCGGCACCGAACGCATCGTCGAGGTCGGGGTCCCCGCCGCCTACGCCGGCAAGTCGCTGCGTGCGACCGTCGAGGCGATGCGCGAACGGCTCGCCAAGCTGCCCGGCGAACGCAACCGCGTTCAGACCGAGCTGGCCGCGACGGTCATTCCCGTCGCGGGGTCGCTGCACGCAACCATCGCCGTGCTGCGGGCTCGAGCCGAACGAGCTGTCGCTGCCGCACAGGCGGACCTGTCCTCGCGTACGTTCATCCTGAGGCTCTGGGTCCCGACCAAGCAGACCGAACAGGTCGAGCGCGCACTGGCCGACCGCCTCGGCCAGGCCGTCGCCGTCGAGCGCCTCGACACCAGCGAATCGGTCGAGGACCAGCCGGTCCTGCTGCGCAACCGGCCCGGCTGGCAGCCGTTCCAGCGGTTGGTTGGGCTGTTGTCCTGGCCGGCGCGCGGCGACCTGGACCCCACGGGTCTGACGGCGCTGGTGTTGCCGATCTTCTTCGGCGTGATGGTCGGCGACGTCGTCTACGGCGGCCTGCTGCTGGCTGGCGCGTGGTGGCTGAGATCGCACTGGCCCAAGAACAGCACAGTCGGCCAGGTCGGCCGGGTGATGGCTTTGGGCGGAGCCTGGACGATTCTCTTCGGCTTCCTCTACGGCGAAGCGCTCGGCAGCCTGGGCCACAGCATCGGCATGCCGGCGCTGTGGTTCTACCGGGGTGGCCCGACCGCGCTCCAACCATTGCTGCTGTTCGCCCTGGCCATCGGCCTGGTCCATGTCGTCTTGGGATTGCTGCTGGGCGTATGGACGGCGGCCCGCGGAAACCACCGCCGACAGGTTGCCTCGAAGGCGGGAACCCTGCTGGTGCTGGCCGGGCTTTTCGGCCTGGCCGGTGCCGCCGCCGCGGGATTCCCCGCGGGGGTGCTGACCCCTGCGGTCGCCGCCCTCGTTGTCGGTGTCGTGGTGGCCTGTGTGTCCCAGGGCGCGCTCGGGTTGCTGCTGGGCCCGCTCGATCTGCTCGGTGCCCTCGGCAACGTCTTGTCCTACCTGCGGCTGGCGGCGGTCGGCCTCGCCTCGACCTACCTGGCTGAGGTCGCCAACCAACTCGGCGCCCGGGGACCGCTGCTGCTCGGACTCCTGGTGGCCACCTTGTTCCACGCACTGAATCTCGCCCTCGCGGCGTTCAGCCCGACGATCCAGGCACTTCGCCTTCACTATGTGGAGTTCTTCGGACAGTTCTACGAGGGCGGTGGCCGACTCTTCGCGCCGCTCGGCGCTGCTGGGGCCACCGGCTCCGAGCCCGACAGCGCCACTGGCCTCCCGTCCCACGTCCGCACCACACCCGAGCCGGTCCCGGCCCGGTCACCGGTCTGAAAGGACAAACATCATGGAACTCGGACTGATCGCCCTAGCAGCCGGCCTCGCCGTCGGACTGTCCGCACTGGCCACCGGCTACGCCCAGGCCCGCATCGGAGCCGCAGCCATGGGCGCTGTGGCGGAGAAACCTGAACTGACCGGCCGCGCGATCCTGCTCGTCGCCATCCCGGAAACGCTGGTCATCCTCGGGTTCGCGGTCTCGGCGATGATCATCTTGCTGCTCGGCGGCAAATGATGGCGCTGCGCGATCTGCTCACCGCACTGGAGGAAGAAGGAGCAGCAGAGCACGAGAAGGCCCAACAGAACCGACGCCGGCAGGCAGCCCAGATTGTCGCCGATTCCCGCGAACGCGGAGCCAGGCTCCAGACGGACGCCGTGACGGCAGCCGAGGCCGCAGCCCGGCAGGAGGCACAGAGCCTTTTGACCGCAGCGCGCTCGGGTGCGCGCCGGGCGGTCCGGACCGCCCGGGACGACGCGCTGGAGGAGGTCCTCGACAAGGTCCGAGCGCAGCTGCTCACACTCCCGGGAAGCCAGGTCGGCGTGAAGGCCGCGGTCGCCTGCGTCGACGAAATACTCGCCGCGCTGCCTCACGCCACCACGCTCCGCGTCCACCCGGCCGACGCCGCGACGCTACGCCCAGACCCGTCGGTGAGGCTGGTCGCCGACCTCGGGACCGGCGGCGCCATCGCCGAGGACGACCGAGGCCGCTACATCGACAACACCTTTCCCACCAGGCTCGCGAACCTGTGGCCGGAGGCCCGCGTCGGGCTGAGCCGCTCCTGGGAGCAAGGCTCATGACAGCCCGAGCCGACTTCATCGCGGGCAACACCCGGCTGCGGGCACGGCTCCCCGCCCTGCTCGCCCCGTTCGACTACGACCAGCTCGCCGGACTATCCCGCGACGCAGCCGCCGAACGGCTGGCCACGTCGACCTACCGCCGCTACCTGAACCGCGACCAGGCAGGCGGCTCGCTGCTCGACGCTGTCGCGCGCCGACTGCGCGACCAACTGCGCGGAGTCCGGGGATTGTACGGCGGCATCGCCGGCACCGCGGTCGGGGTGCTGCTGGCCCGGCACGACCTGCACGACACCCTTGCACTGCTGCGGGGCGCGCGCACCGGGCAGCCCGCCGCTGACCGGCTCGACGCGGTGATGGGGGTCGGTGCGCTCGACCAGCGCTCCGCCGCCGACATCGCCGCAGCACCCGACGGCACCACGGCAGTCATCCGGCTGGCGGCACACCGGCTGCCTGACCCGCTGACTGCCCGGGCTCTTCCGCCGGCCTGGGAACGCTACGAACTGACCGGCGACCCCGATGAGCTCGAGACCACCATCGCGGCAGCCGCGATCGACGGATGGACCGACCGGCTGGAATGGGTCGGCCGGGCGGCTCGCCCGATCCTGGAGCTGATCCAGGCCGAATGCGATCGGGCCAACCTGCTCGCCGTACTGCGCGATCCGGCACCCCAGCCACCACGTCTCCTGCCCGCAGGCCTGATCCCCGTGCCTGCGCTGCTGGCCGCCCGGCGCGGCGATCCGCAACCCGCAGCGGCCACTCGCCCTGGCTGGCGGCAACCCCTTGAACGACACCTCCACGACGGGGACCTCATCGCGCTCGGGTGGGACCTGGATGTGGACCTGTGGCGCCAAGCCGTGCGCGGCCTGCGACGCGGCGACCCCCTCGGAGCCGACGTGCCCGTCGGCTACGTGCTGGCCGTCGAATGCGAGGCGCGCACCATCCGGCTCCTTCTCGCCGGCACGGCTCCAGCTCACGACGTCCGAGACCTGCTCGTCTGATGAACACGACGGCGCCGCCCGGAAGGGACAAGCCCATGACCGACGCGCTGGTCATCGCCACCCCCGCGACCGCCACGGGGTTCCGTCTCGGCGGCGCCCGAACCATCACCGCCGCCGACGCCGACCAGACCATCGCCGCGGTCACCCAGGAGATCGCCGACGGCCGAGCCGCGGTGATCGCCGTACACGGGGCACTGTGGTCGCTCGTCGGACCGTCGGTCCGCGCGGCCTGGACCAAACAGGCCTCCCCGCTCATCCTGAGCCTCCCCGACGAGGATGGCGAGGTCTCCGCCGCCAAGGACGCGGCGCTGCGCGACCTGCTCGCCCGCGCGATCGGCTACCAGATCACCTTCACCCCCAGCGGAGGCCAGCAATGACCCCGACCAGACCACACACCGAGTCAGCACCACCGGGCCGCTCCGGACTGGCCCGGACGGTGACCAGCGACACCGGCCGAGTCGTCAGGATCTCCGGCCCGGTGATCAGCGCGACTGATCTGCCCCACACCCGCCTGTTCGACGTGGTGCGGGTCGGGACCGAGAGACTGCTAGGCGAGGTCATCAAGATCGACGGCGACCTGGTGGTGATGCAGGTCTTCGAAGACACCACGGGACTCCAGGTTGGCGAACCGGTCGAGGCGACCGGTGAACCGCTGTACGCCGAACTGGGCCCCGGGCTGCTCGGCGGCATCCTCGACGGCACCCAGCGACCGCTGGCGAATCTGAGCACCGACGGCGACCTGTACATCGCTAGAGGCGCGGACCCGCACCGGCTCGACCGCAACCGCCAGTGGGATTTCCGGCCCGCCGTGGAGGTCGGTGACCGCGTCGGGCCCGGTGACCTGCTCGGATCGGTTCCCGAGGGACACGCCATCGAACACCGGATCCTGGTGCCCGCCGGTGCGGCCGGCATCATCAGCGCGATCCATCCCGGCCCAGCCACCGTCCTCGACCCCGTCGTCGACATCGACGGGCATCCGATCGCGATGCTGCGCCGCTGGCCGTTGCGCCGCGCCCGCCCGGTCGCGGACCGGCTGCCGCTGACCGTACCGCTGATCACCGGCCAACGGGTCCTCGACCTGCTCTTCCCGGTCGCCCGCGGCGGCAGCGCCATCATCCCGGGCGGCTTCGGGACCGGCAAAACCGTGCTGGAACAGGCCCTGGCCAAGTTCTCGACCGCAGACATCGTTATCTACGTCGGCTGCGGCGAACGCGGCAACGAACTGACCGAGGTGCTCGAGGAGTTCCCCGGACTGACCGATCCGCGCACCGGTGCCCCGCTGATGGAGCGCACCGTGCTGATCGCGAACACGTCCAACATGCCGGTCGCGGCCCGGGAAGCCAGCATCTACAGCGGGATCACGATCGCGGAGTACTACCGGGACCAGGGCTACGACGTCGCCATGATGGCCGACTCGACCAGCCGCTGGGGCGAGGCGCTGCGTGAGGTGTCGAGCCGACTGGAGGAGATGCCCGCCGAGGACGGCTACCCCGCCTACCTGGCCACGCGCCTGGCCGGCTTCTACGAACGGGCCGGCGCGGTCCAGTGCCTCGGCAGCCCGGAACGCACCGGGTCGGTGACGGTCGTCGGCGCCGTTTCACCAGCCGGCGGTGACTTCTCCGAACCCATCACCCAGAACAGCCTGCGGCTCGCGGGCTGCTTCTGGGCGCTCGACACCGCGCTGTCCCGGCAACGTCATTTCCCTGCGGTGAACTGGCTGCGCAGTTTCTCGCAGTACGGCCTCGACGCATGGTTCGACAGGGAGATCAGCGCCGACTGGTCGCCACTGCGTCGCTGGGCGGCCGCCTCGTTGCAAGACGAGGGCGTCTTACAGGAGGTGGTGTCGCTGCTCGGCGTCGAAGCGCTGGCTGCCGAACAACGGATCACCCTGCGCATCGGGCAAGCCCTGCGAGAAGACCTGCTTCAACAGTCCTCGTTCGACGACCTCGACGCGTCCTGTCCACCGCAGCGACTGCTGGCGATGCTGCGCGTTGTCCACGAGGCCGGCGCCGCGATGAGGTCAGCGCTCCAGCAGGGCGTCGCCATTACCGACATCACGGCAGCGAGTGTGCTGGCCGACCTCGGCCGGATGCGTCGCTGGCCCGCCGACAACATCGACGAATCCGCCAGCCGCCTCATCCAGCGGATCGCCGAAGAAATGAGCTCGCTGTGACCACCACCGACGCCCAATCCCCCTTCACCGTCGGGCATCGCACGGTGACCCGGGTGGCCGGGCCCCTCATCGTCGTGGACGGGATGGACGGCGTCGGGTACGGCGAACTGGTCGAGGTCGAAACCGGCGACGGCCCGGCCCGGGAAGGCCAGGTGCTCGAGCTCGACGGGTCGACGGCGATCGTCCAGGTCTTCGGTGGAACCGTCGGAATCGGACGCCGTGAAACCTCCGTACTCACCCGCGGCCGCGCCGCCAGGACCGGTGTCGGCAACGACTATTTCGGCCGCGTCCTCGACGGAGCCGGCAGGCCGCGCGACGGCGGCCCGCAACCCGTCCCGGACGACTACCGCCACGTCAACGGACTGCCGCTCAACCCGATCACCCGCGCACACCCCGACCAGTTCATCGAAACCGGTGTGTCGGCGATCGACGGACTCACCACCTTGGTCCGGGGCCAGAAGTTGCCGATCTTCTCCGGCGCCGGGCTTCCTGCGAACAGCCTTGCCGCCCGGATCGCCGCGCAGGCCCGGGTGCCCGGCGACGATGCCGAGGTCGTGGTCATCTTCGCTGCCATGGGCGTTACTCGTCGGGAGGCGGAGTTCTTCCGCACGGAGTTCCTCATCGGTGGGGCTGCCGCGCGCAGCGTCCTCCTGTTGAACCTGGCCGACGATCCCACGATCGAACGGCTGCTGACACCGCGGGTCGCGCTCACCATGGCCGAATACCTGGCGTTCGAACAGCACCGGCACGTCCTGGTCGTGATGACCGACATGACCGCGTACTGCGAAGCGCTGCGCGAGATCGCCGCCGCGCGGGAGGAGATGCCGGGCCGCCGGGGGTACCCGGGCTACATGTACACCGACCTGGCCTCGCTGTACGAACGGGCGGGCCGGGTCCGCGGGGGCGCCGGATCACTGACCCAACTGATGATTCTCACCATGCCCGACGACGACATCACGCATCCGATCCCGGACCTCACCGGCTACATCACCGAAGGCCAGATCGTGCTGTCGCGTGACCTCGACCGGCAAGGCATCCAGCCACCGATCGACGTACTGCCGTCACTGTCGCGCCTGATGAACGCAGGCATCGGCGTCGGCAAGACCCGCGACGATCACCGCGGCCTCGCCGACCAGCTGTACGCCTGCTACGCCCGCGGCCGTGAGGTCCGACGGCTGATGTCGATCGTCGGCGAGAGCGGACTACCCACAGAGGACCGGCGCTATCTGGCCTTCGCCGCCGCCTTCGAACGCACCTATCTCGGCCAAGGACCAGCCCGCCGTACTCTGACCGACACCCTCGAGGTGGGCTGGCAACTCCTGGCACCCTTCCCGGCAGCCGAGCTGAAACGCGTCAGCGCTGAACACCTGGCGCATTACCACCACGAGGCGTCCGTGACAGCGACCGATGCTTGATGCATGTTCCCTCACTCGTTTGGGCCCTGACGATCCTCGGGATCCTTGCCCTGCTGCTGTTCGACTTCCTCTTCCATGTGCGCACCGCACATACTCCAACGCTTCGCGAGGCTGCAGTCTGGTCAGCCATCTACGTGGGTATCGCCGTCTTGTTCGGCGTCGGCGTCTGGCTCCTGGGCGACGCGACGCTGGGCAGCGAATACTTCGCCAGCTACCTGACGGAGAAGGCGTTGTCGGTCGACAACCTCTTCGTGTTCCTCATCATCATGGCCAGCTTCAAAGTGCCTCGCGCCGACCAGCAGAAGGCGTTGCTGTTCGGCATCGTGTTCTCTCTCCTCGCGCGCACCGTCTTCATCTTCCTCGGCGCTGCGCTCGTCAACTCCTATGCCTTCGTGTTCTACATCTTCGGGCTGATTTTGCTCGTCACCGCCGGCCAAATGCTCAAACCCGGGACCACGACCGGCCGATCGGCGAACAACGTCATCGTCCGCGTCGCCAAGAGGTTCCTGAGGACCTCTGAAACCTACGACCGCGACCGACTGTTCACCATCGACCAGGGCCGTCGGGTGATGACTCCGATGCTGCTGGTCATGGTGGCCATCGGCGGCACCGACGTCCTGTTCGCGCTGGACTCCATCCCGGCGATCTTCGGCCTCACCCAGAGTGTCTTCATCGTTTTCACCGCCACCGCGTTCTCTCTGCTGGGGCTACGGCAGCTGTACTTTCTCATCGACGGTCTCCTGGACCGTCTCATCTACCTGTCCTACGGCCTCGCCGCGATCCTGGCTTTCATCGGGGGCAAACTCATCCTGCACGCGCTGCACGAGAACAACCTCCCGTTCATCAACGACGCGGAGCCCGTCGATGTCCCCGAAATCAGCACAGGCGTCTCGTTGAGCGTCATCGCCGGCGTCCTGACCGTCACCGTGATCGCTTCGCTGGCGAGCGTAGGGCTCCTCGCCACGCGGGCCGAGCGCGATGCCGGGGGGTCTCGCGACAACGGGTCGAAGACCGACGCCGCCGGCGACTGACACCCAGCACGACCGCGGCGGACGACCGTCAACGGAGAGCCGCACCAGCAGTCACCCGAACCAGCGCAGCAGGCTGTGTCGAAGCCTCGAGTTGGTTGCCGTGCCGCTCCCGAGAGCCCCGCACCAGGCACCGATACCCCGGCATCCACCAACCGCAGCAGACCAGCGCACTCCTTCGAATACGACACGGTCCTCGCAACTCCTCATATCGAGGTGTTGCGAGGACCGCGTGAACCCGCGTTGCCCGGGGGCCCGCTTCCGATACGGCGCTCCGCTTTCGGTCAGCGTGCTGTTGGCGAACCTGGCCGTAGCTCACTGGGCGGGTGTGGCCGGACATACAAACCACGGCTGACCCGGGTCCGCCGGCAAAGTACGAAGCGGTCAGGCGCTGAGACGCAGCCCGGTAGAGGTCGAGAAGAGGTGCAGCTTGTCGGGCTGCGGGGCGAGGTGCACGATGGCGCCCGTCTCGCTGTGCATCCGGGTGCTGATCCGGGCGATGATGTGCTGGTTCAGGCTGGAGTGCTCCGCGATGCCGTAGAGGAATGCGTCCGAGCCGAGCTCCTCGATCACCCCGACCTTCACCGCCAGTCCTTCGTCCGCGAGATGGAACGCCTCCGGCCGGATGCCCAGCACCAGCGTCTTGTCGTTGCCGGCCTTCGCCAGCAGGCCACGCTCGATCGGCACCACGTAGTCGCCGATCTTCGCCCCGCCGTCGGTGATCTCCGCCTCGATCAGGTTCATCGCCGGCGAGCCCATGAAGCCCGCGACGAACACGTTCTTCGGCCGGTCGTAGAGGCCCAGTGGCGTGTCGACCTGCTGCAGCCGGCCGTCCTTCAGGACGGCGACCCGGTCGCCCATCGTCATCGCCTCGATCTGGTCATGGGTTACATAGACGGTGGTGACGTCCAGGCGGTGCTGGAGTTCGGCGATCTGGGTGCGGGTCTGGACCCGCAGCTTGGCGTCGAGGTTCGACAGCGGCTCGTCCATCAGGAAGACCTGTGGGTTCCGCACGATCGCGCGGCCCATCGCGACGCGTTGACGCTGACCGCCGGACAACGCCTTCGGCTTGCGGTCGAGGTATTCCTCGATGCCGAGCAGCTTGGCCGCCTCGGTGACGCGCTTGGTCCGCTCGTCCTTGGGCAGGCTCTGCATCTTGAGGGCAAAGCCCATGTTGTCGGCGACCGTCATGTGTGGGTAGAGCGCGTAGTTCTGGAACACCATCGCGATGTCACGCTCTTTGGGCGGAAAGTTTGTGACGTCGCGGTCGCCGATGTAGATCTTGCCCTCGTTGACCTCTTCGAGCCCGGCGAGCATCCGCAACGACGTGGACTTCCCGCACCCCGACGGGCCGACGAGGACCATGAACTCGCCGTCGGCGATGTCCAGGTCCAGCCCGTCGACGGCCGGGGCGTCGGAGCCCGGATACACCCGGGTGGCTCCCTTGAACGAGACGGTTGCCATGTCACGATTCCTTTCTTCACCGGCAGATACGTGCCGGACGACCGCCAACTGCACGCCGATCGCGCGTCCTCACGGTTGCCACGCCGGGTCGGCACAACCGGCGTGGAGTCCACCCCACTGAGGTTGTGCCAACCCGGCCGTTTCGGGGACAGGCAGGGCCGGCGGTTTGGCGGTGACCGCTGGGGATGCCGTCAACGAATCGAATGAGATCGGCCCACTCGTGCGCTGGGCCTGCTCGATCTCGCGGACCGGCGCGATGTCAGCCGCCGACGAGCCGTTCCTCGCGACCGGTGCTGTAGTCGGCGTCGCTTGCTCGGCGCCGGTTGCCTTGACGGGCTCCGGCGGTGTCGATCGCTCTAGAAACCGGAGCAGCTCGACCGGGAAGGGCAGTACCAGCGTGGAGTTCTTCTCGGCAGCGACCTCGACGACAGTTTGCAGCAGACGCAATTGCAGCGCGGCTGGGTGCTCTGTCATCACCTCGGCGGCCTGCCCGAGCTTCTCCGAGGCCTGCAGTTCGCCGTCCGCGGTGATGATGCGTGCCCGCCGCTCCCGCTCCGCCTCGGCCTGGCGCGACATCGACCGCTTCATCGTCTCCGGCAGCGCTACGTCCTTGATCTCCACCCGCTCAATATGGACACCCCAGTCCAACGCCGGGCTGTCGATCATCAGCTCCATCCCCTGGTTGAGACGCTCCCGGTTGGACAGCAAGTCGTCCAGGTCACTCTTGCCGATGATCGAGCGCAGAGACGTCTGCGCGACCTGGCCGATGGCCGAGATGTAGTCCTCGACGTCGACGGCCGCCCGCACCGGATCGACTACGTTGAAATAGACGACCGCATCGACGCGGACCGTCACGTTGTCGCGGGTAATGCCGTCCTGTGCGGGAACCGGCATCGTGATGATCTGCATGTTGACCTTCTGCAGCCGGTCGGCGATCGGCACCAGCAAGGCAAGACCAGGCGGCCGGATCGTCGGGCGCACCCGGCCAAACCGGAACACGACGCCTCGCTCGAACTGCTTGACCACGCGGACGCACGCCGCCGACCCGATCAGGCCCACTGCCATCGCTGCGAGTAGTAGATAAAGGACGATCATTTCTTCTCCGTTAGGACGTCGCCCGCGGTCTCGTCGATAGACACTCGACGACTGACGGACATGTGCCAGGAACTAGTTGCCCCATTTCCGGCCGGAACCGGCGGATCACACCGCCGGAGGGCCAGATCAGCGGGTGGGCGGAGCCTTTGTCGACGGGGTCATGAACTGTTCGTTGTTCTCGTTAGGAGCTGTGGCGGGCTGGGGCGTATTTGGTGGCGAGGCGGGCCAGGGCGAGGGCTGCGACGAGGAGCCCGAAGTCGCGCAGGGCAACGTCGTAGAAGCCGGACAGTGTGAGCAGGTTGATGATGATGCCCGCGAGCCAGGCGGCGACGAGGAGTGCGCCGTAGCGGGGGATCAGGGCGACGGCGATGCCGGCGACGATCTCGATGACGCCGATGATGTACATGGCGTCTTGGCCGGAGCCGGGGACGATGTCGTTGATCCAGGGGGCCAGGTAGCCGGGCCAGTCGGTGAGCAGGTTGGCGAACTTGTCCAGGCCGAACACGATCGGGGCCACCGTGAAGACGGTTCGCAGGGCCAGGAAGGCCTGGTAGGCCGGGTCGGACAGTGTCTCCCGGCTTGGTGTGCGGGCGGTGCGCCCCTCAGTACTCATAATCTGCTCCTTCTAGAGCGTCGATGTACTTCCATGCTTGTCTGACGGCCGCGGTCTGACACCGCCCCCGGTCGGCTGACTTGGCGTCTGTCTGGTTGCCGACGTCCGGCAACGCGCGGATCACCGGACCGTTGGCAGAGCCAACGTGTTCCCGCCGGTGCATGTCGGGGGCCGACGAGAAGTGTGTTGCCGCGCGCGGTTCGCGGTTGTCGCCGCAGGGATCAGGGATGCGCGGCGTGGGCCAGTTCCGCTGCGAGTCCCTGTCGCCATGAGCTGTAGTGCGGGGCCCAGTCGAGGGTGCGCCGGGCGAGGGTGTTGTCGGCGCCGCGCAGCTGGGTCATGAAGGCGAGTCCCCAGGCTCCGGCGGTCAATCTGGCAAGGGCCAGGGGTATGTGCTTCGGTGGGGGAGCCTCTAGCAGTTCGGCCAGGATGGGCAGCCACTCTCGGACTGGCGCCGGCTCGTCGTCGACGATGTTGAGCGCGCCGCGGACGTGGCTGTGCAGCGCCGCGGCGATGGCTGAGGCGGCGTCGTCGACGTGGGTGAAGGAGAAGGTGCCGTCGCCGGAGCCGATGAGCGGTATCTTCCCGGCCTGTACCTGACGGACGAATGATCCGTGTCTGCCATAGATCGTGCCGTGGCCGTAGAGCTGTCCTAGCCGTAGTACCAGCCCATCTGCCTGCCTGGTGCGCTGTTCAAGCGTCCGCAGGGCGGCGAGCACCGGGGCGAACTGCCGGGGTGGATCCCGCCATAACGGCGTGACCTCGGTGGCCGGGACCCACGTGTTCGGTTCGTAGATGCAGGCCAGGCCTTGGGTGATGATGCGTTTGGCGCCGGCCTGTTGTGCGGCGTACAGCAGGTTGCGGGTGCCTTCGGTGCGGAGCCGGTTGGTCTGCGCGAAGTCGCGGCTCATCCGCCGCGGGTTGATCTTGGCCGGGATCGCGGTGAGCAGGTGGATGACCGCGTCGGGTGCAGCGTCCGTGACGACCCGGGTCAGCGCGTCGGAGTCCAGCGCATCGGCTTCGGCGACCACAGCTCCCAGCATCTCGACCTCGACGGCGGCGCCGTACGAGCGCGCTAACCCGATCACCTCATGGCCCTGGGAGGTGAGTACAGGCAGCAGTCGGCGGCCGATGACTCCGGTTGCACCGGCTACGAACACGCGCATGATCCCTCCTGGAACGCAGTCCTGTGGGCGCCGCGGGGCTACTGTGGGGTGCCATCGCCCCTGGACGCCGTGTCCGCCTGCTCCTGCCCAGTCAGGTAGGTCGACCTGGCTAACCGCGGGACCGAGTCGTCCAGCTCGCCGCATTCGGCCAACTGCTGCAGCGTTCGCACGACGATTGATTGCGCGTCGATCCCGAAGTGGCGGCGCAGTGCGGCGCGGGTGTCGGAGTGGCCGAATCCGTCGGTGCCCAGCGACGTCCAAGGCCTGCGGACGAACGGAGCGATCTGGTCGGGCACCGCGCGCATCCAGTCCGAGACCGCGAGGACTGGACCGACGGTGTCGGCCAGCCGCCTCGTGACGTAGGGAAGGCGGGGACGCTGGTCGGGGTGGGACTGATTCCACTCCTCTGCGGCGAGTGCGTCACGGCGTAGTTGGGTCCAGGACGTGACCGACCAGACGTCGGCCTGGACTCCCCAGTCGGTGTTCAGCAGGCCTTGAGCTTCTAGTGCACAAGGCATGGCGATGCCGGAGGCAAGGACTTGTGCCTGCGGGCCGTCGCCGGCTGGGGCGGGCGCGTATCGGTGTATCCCGGCCAGGATGCCCTCGACGTCGACATCGGACGGCTCGGCCGGTTGCAGGATCGGCTCGTTGTACAGCGTCAGGTAGTAGAAGACGTTCTGGGCCTCGCCAGGGCGGGGTTCGCCGTACATGCGCCGGAGTGCGTCGGCGGTGATATGGCCCAGCTCGAAGGCGTAGGCGGCGTCGTAGGCGATGCACGCGGGGTTGGTCGATGCCAGCAGCAACGAATGGCCGTCCTGGTGCTGCAGGCCTTCACCGTTCAGGGTGGTTCGGCCTGCGGTGGCCCCGAGCAGGAACCCTCTGGTCATCTGGTCCGCAGCTGCCCAGAGTTGGTCGCCGGTGCGCTGGAACCCGAACATCGAGTAGAAGATGTACAGCGGGATCATCGGCTCACCGTGCGTTGAGTACGACGTACCCGCGGCTGTCCAGGACGCGGCGGAGCCGGCCTCGGTGATGCCCTCATGCAGAAGGACACCTCGGACGTCTTCCTGATAGCTCAGCATCTGCCCGCGATCGACCGAAAGGTAGTGCTGTCCGTGCGGGGAGTAGATCTTCTTGGACGGGAAGAGGGAATCCAGGCCGAAGGTGCGGGCCTCGTCGGGGATGATCGGCACAAATCGGTGACCGATCTGAGGGTCTTTCATGAGGTCCTTGAGCAGCCGGACGAACGCCATCGTGGTGGCGACTTCTTGCCGGCCTGAGCCGCGCCGTGCGACTGCGTACGCCGCCCCGCCCGGCAGCGTGAGCGGTCTGCTGGTGACTCTGCGGGCGGGCAGGTACCCGCCGAGATCGCGGCGCCGCTCGTGCAGGTATTGCAGTTCCGGCGAGTCCTCCGGCGGCCGGTAGTACGGCGGCTTCACCGCATCGAGCGCCGAGTCGGGGATATCGAGGAACAGTCGGTCGCGGAAACCCTTGAGATCGTCGAGGGTGAGCTTCTTCATCTGGTGGGTCGAGTTGCGGCCCTCGAAGTGGGAACCCAGAGTCCATCCCTTGATGGTCTTGGCCAGGATCACCGTGGGCTGTCCGGTGTGCTCGGTGGCCGCCCGGTACGCGGCGTACAGCTTGCGATAGTCGTGACCACCGCGTTTGAGGTTCCAGATCTCGTTGTCGGACAGATGCTCGACCATGGCCGCCGTGCGCGGGTCGCGGCCGAAGAAGTGTTCGCGCACGAACGCGCCGGACTCGGCCTTGTAGGTCTGGAAGTCGCCGTCGGGTGTGGTGTTCATCAGGTTGAGCAGCGCGCCGTCGGTGTCGGCGGCCAGCAGCGGATCCCATTCGCGGCCCCAGATCACCTTGATGACGTTCCAGCCGGCGCCGCGGAAGTACGACTCGAGTTCCTGGATGATTTTGCCGTTGCCGCGGACCGGGCCATCGAGGCGCTGCAGGTTGCAGTTGACGACGAAGGTCAGGTTGTCGAGCTCTTCACGGGCGGCGACGCCGATCGCGCCGAGGGATTCCGGCTCGTCCATCTCACCGTCGCCGAGGAAGGCCCAGACTCGCTGCTGGCTGGTGTCCTTGAGGCCGCGGTTGTTCAGGTACCGGTTGAAGCGGGCCTGGTAGATCGCGTTGAGCGGCCCGAGGCCCATCGAGACCGTGGGGAATTCCCAGAAGCCCGGCATCAGCCGCGGATGCGGGTACGACGGCAACCCGCCGCCCGTGCCGGCGTGGGAGATCTCCTGCCGGAAGCCGTCGAGTTGGTCGCTGGTGAGTCGTCCTTCCAGGAACGCGCGGGCGTAGACGCCGGGGGAGGCGTGTCCTTGAAAATAGATCTGGTCGCCGCCGCCGGGGGCGTCGTGGCCGCGGAAGAAGTGGTTGAAGCCGACCTCGAACAGCGCCGCTGCGGAGGCGTAGGTGGAGATGTGCCCGCCGACGCCGATGCCGGGCCGTTGCGCGCGATGGACCATGACCGCGGCGTTCCAGCGGTTGTAGGCCCGGATCCGCCGCTCGATGTGCTCGTCGCCGGGAAAGGCCGGCTCGGCATCGGGAGCGATCGTGTTGAGATAGTCGGTACTGCGCAGATTCGCGACACCGACGCGACGGTCGCGGGCTCGCTGCAGGATGCTGAGCAGCAGGTACCGCGCCCTGTTCTGCCCAGCATGATCGACCACCTGATCGATCGACTCCAGCCACTCCTGCGTCTCCGACGGGTCCAGGTCGAGCAGTTGACTGTGCAAACCAAGGCTTTCTGGCAGGCCTTGCGGTGTCGGTGTCATGACAGCTCCTTCAGATCCGCGAAACGATGCGGTGCGGCGATCTGAAGGATCGACTGCTGCGCAGGCATTGGCTTGTCAGACTTGGTTCGGTGGGGGTGGACGACCGCGACCGGACAGGCGGCGTGGTGCAGCACGGCCTGGCTGATCGAGCCCAGCAGCATGCCGGTGAAGCCGCCGCGCCCGCGCGACCCGACCACGATCAGCTCGGCGCTGTCAGCCTCGTCGAGCAGCGCCTGGACCGGGTGGCTGTGGACAAGTTTGGTCTTCACGTCGATGCCGGGGATGAGTACCCGCTTGCTTTCCATCGCCTCGGCGAACAGTTGCCGGTCGACCTGCTCGACGATGTCCGCGGGGACACGCAGCGACGGGTGCTGACGGGTCGGCATCGCGGCATGTACGGCGGTGATCCCGACGCGGCGGCGTGCCGCTTCCTGGAAGGCGAAACGGATCGCCGCGGCCGAGACCTCCGACCCGTCGACGCCTATCACGACCCGGCCGGTCGGCGACGCGGGGAACGCCGTACCGTCTCGGTGCGGGTGAACGACGATCACCGGGCACGGGGCGTGCGCGGCCACGGTGGAGCTGACCGACCCGACCAGCAGGCCGCGGAAGCCGCCGAGACCTCGACTGCCGACAACTACTAACTGCGCGTCTTGTGCCTGGCTCAGCAGCGTCGGCGCCGGGGCCGCAGCAAACAACTCGGCGGTGACCGTAATGTCGGGCGCAGCCTGGCGGGCCTGGTCCTTCGCCTCGGCGAGGATCCAACCGGCCGCGGCCCGGAGGCCGTCGTTCATCGGTTCGGTCAGGTCCAGGCCGAAGGGGTCGCCGATCATCGGCCAGGTGAAGGTGTGAACGATGTGCAGCGGGCAGCGTCGGTACGCCGCCTCGCCGGCCGCCCAGGTGAGCGCGGCCTGCGCGGATACCGAGCCGTCGACACCCACCAGGACCGGCCGACGGCCGCGGTTCACTACAGCAGTTGTCTTGGTCATGTCACCGCTCCGCTTCAGCTCTTGGTACCCCAGTGGTTTCGACTGTGCCGCTCCAGCGGTCAGGCAGGTAGGGCGCCGATCGGCGAACCTGTGACCAGGCTTATGGCCGACGTCCGGCAACGATGCTCTACTGGGACATGGCCCGAGACCTGCGTAGATCCAGTGCGAGGGGAGCGGCATGAGCGAGTCCGGGGGGCTGCGATGGCCCGGTTCCGCCGCGAACAGCGCGGATGAGGCATGGCTGACGGCGATCGCAGAAGCGGCCGCTGGAGACTCCCAGGCGCCGCTCGAGCTGCTGGTCGAATACCTCACCCTGCTCGCGGACGCCGCGATCTCCGGGCGACGGCCCCGTGAACATGAATTGGCGATCGTCCGCGAACTCGGGCGCCGCGCCGCCGAACAGGGCATCCCTGCCGGACGCGTCGTCGACCTCTACCTGTCAGCGGCATGGCGGATGTGGCGCGACCTGCCCGACGTCGTGCCGTACCGCGACCGCGACACCGTCCGCGCTTCTGCACAAGCGGTACTTCGCGCTGTCGGTGAAGCGATCGCCGTCCTCGTCGACAGCTACCAGATCGCCACTCAGCACCTGATCCGGCAGGAGGAGTCGCTACGCCGCGAACTGGTCGACGACCTCCTGCGCGGCGACCCCGACGTCGCCGGAATCGTGGAACGCGCCGAACCGTTCGGGCTCGACCTCGGCCGGCCGCACCAGGTGGTCCTGGCCCGCCCCGCCGACAGCCTCCCCGAGGGCGACACGAGCGTGAACATGCTGGAAGCCTTCATTCTCGACCGTTTCGGCGACCGTGAGGTTCTGGTCGCCACCAAAGAAGGCCTGCTCGTGGTGTTGATCCCGGCGACAGCCCCCAGCACGGCACCCCGCACCATCAACCATGGTGTGGGAACCCTGATCCACGACGCGTTGACCCGGCACCGGTCGGGCCGCGAATGGCGCGTCACAACGGGCCGGCCCTACCCCGGTTCCTACGGCATCGCCCGCTCCTACGAAGAGGCGCGAGAAGCGCTGACGCTAGCCGACCGGTTGCAGCTCGACGCCGCTGTCGTCGACGCAGAAGACATGCTCGTGTACCGGGTTCTGATCCGTGACCAGGCCGCCATCGTCGATCTCATCCAGGCCGTGCTCGGCCCGCTGACCCAGGCCCGCGGCGGCGCAGAGCCGTTGCTGCAGACACTCGAGGCGTACTTCGCGACCGGTGAGGTCGCCACCGAGGCGGCCCGGCGCCTGAACATGTCAGTTCGCACCGTCACCTACCGACTGGACAAGGTCAAGATCCTCACCGGACAAGACCCGGGCGACCCGGCACAACGGTTCACGCTGCACATCGCCGTCCTCGGCGCACGACTCCTCGACTGGCCCGCCCGCGACCTTCCATCCGGCGCGGAGGCCCACGCCTAACCGACCCGACATGATTCCCGGGGGACCGTCGTTGCCGGGCGTCGGCCAACAGCCCAGCCCCAGGTTCGCCGATCGTTGCCGTACCTGTCATCGCGACGTCGCGGCACAGTCGTAGCTGCACGAGCAGGGCCCCGCCGCCGCAAGGAGGTTTGTCGTGGACCAATCAGTCGCTGCCCGCCTCGACGCGTCCGACGCTACGGGACAGGTGAACACACCATGAAGGCCTATCGAGTCTCCTGGTTGTTGTTCTGTGGTGTGCTCGGCGCGCTAGGCGCAGTCATGGCCTCCACCTGGTCACTCACGAACGTCATCATGCTGCTCATCCTCGCGGCACTCACGGGCGCAGTCGTGGCCATGGTCGCTTTGGCAGACCCCGACGGTCCCAGCCGACCGCCGCGGGATCGACGACGGATCGTGGCTACCAGCACAGCCCTCGCCGCGGGTGGCACGGTCTCGTTCGTCGGCCTGGGCAACCTGGTGGGCGCTGCGACAGCGGTGCTGCTCCTGGTCATCGTCGTCGGCGGATCCCCTTACGTGATTCGCTACAGTGTTCGCTGGCTCAGCGAACACGGCCATCTGACCAGGTCTTCACCTCAGCCTCGCCAGCCGGATCGTGCCGACGACTCGGCAATGTTGGCGATAGCAGCCATTCTGGGGACAGACTCAGACCAGGCGCCGAAGCCTCACGTCGCGCCGGATGCCCTGAGCGACGGGGCCCTCTGCGTGGCGTGGCGGGCCAGCTTCTCGGCTCTGCAAAGGGCCGGTTCGCCGGCGCAGCGGTTGCGGATCGTCGAAGAGCGGCGGGCGTATCTCGACGAGATCGAGCGCCGCACCGCCCACGGCATGGCCGCGTGGCTGGCCTCAGGACCCCGCGCAGCCGGAGACCCCAGCAGGTTCGTCCTGGGAGACGGCGCGGCAGGTCGCGCCTCCATTGACTGGGACGACCTGCTCCACGACACCGACAAATGAACCAGCCCCCGATAGCCGCAGCTGGCTGATGCCAGGGAGAGCCGAGAACACGATGACCAAGCTGGAACACCTGTATGGCCACTTCGGACAGAGCCCATGGCTGGACAACCTCACCCGCGCATACCTGCGCGACGGCACGCTGGCGCGCATGGTCGCCGAAGGGATCCGCGGCGTCACGGCCAACCCGACGATCTTCGCCCGGAGCATCACCGGCTCCCACGACTATGACGAGCAGTTCTCGGAACTGATGGCCGCCGGCAAGTCGGTGGACGAGGCCTACTGGGAGCTGGTCATCTCCGACGCCGGCCAGGCGCTCACCGTACTGCGACCGGTCTTCGACGGGGGTGACTGCATCGACGGGTTCGTCTCGGTGGAGGTCTCTCCAGAGCTGGCTCATGACGCATCGGCCACGATCGCCGCCGCGCGCTGGCTACGCCGTCGTATCGCCCAACCCAATCTGCTCGTGAAGATTCCCGCAACTGCGGAAGGTGTCACCGCCGTCGAAACGCTGATCGCCGAAGGCGCCAGCATCAACGTCACGCTGTTGTTCTCCTTGCCCCGCTACGCCGAGATCATCGAGGCCTACCTGTCCGGGCTGGAGAAATTCACCGCGAACGGCGGCGATCCTTCGACTGTCAGCAGCGTCGCCTCGTTCTTCGTCAGCCGGGTCGACACCGAGGTCGACCGGCGGTTGGAGGCCCTCGCCACCGACGAGGCCCTGGCTCTGCGCGGCCGGGCCGCGGTCGCGCAGGCCAAGCTGGCGTACAGGTTGTTCAGCGAATTGTTCTCTACCAAGCGCTGGCACCGGCTCGCCGGCCTGGGCGCAGACGTCCAGCGTCCGCTGTGGGCATCGACGTCCACCAAGACCCCGAAGGACCGCGACACCCGCTATGTCGAGGAACTCATCGGCCCCGAAACGGTCACGACCTTGCCCGAAGCAACCATCGCCGCCTTCGAGGATCACGGCACGATGACTCGCACCGTCGACAACGGTGTGCCGAAGGCAGCCGAACTGATGGAGCGCTTGGCAGCCGTCGGCATCGACATGACCGCCGTCGGTCGCACCCTGGAGGACAACGGCATCGCCAGCTTCAACAAGGCCTACCAAGACGTGCTGGCCAATCTGACAAACCTGGCGGCAGTCCCGCCGACACCCGGTCATACCCGCGAGAAAGACTCCCCGCCTGTCTCTCGACGACGCACCGACGCCCGCCGCAGCTGAACCTATCTCGCACGCCAGGCGGGCTTGCCCGGCCCCGGCCGAGTCTGAGCAGACGAGGCTCCAGGGCCTCACACGGTCTCGGCCACATCGGTGTGCAGTACCCCATCTGGACCGCGCCCAACGAGAGCGAACTGGACCGCTGTGAACAGGTACTGACGCAACAGTCGGGCCAAGTGAGGCGGTCAAGCCGCGACGGGGTCGCCCTCGTTGAGGGCCGTGGCCCCGATAACGCCCCGATCCTCATCGCCTACCCTGGGCCGCAGGAAGCGCCGCGGCATCAGGTCATGCAACGAGTCTATAGGTGGTGACGGCTGCCGAGCCCGTTGCGCGCAGCAGCGCGGAACGGGGTAC
This sequence comes from Kribbella soli, assembly GCF_004331345.1. GTDB lineage: Bacteria > Actinomycetota > Actinomycetes > Propionibacteriales > Kribbellaceae > Kribbella > Kribbella soli. The sequence goes on from NZ_SJJZ01000002.1 coordinate 46,950, forward strand.
GTCGAAGACGGCAGGATCCAGGGTCACTCTGTCGAGTCAACGTCTCGGCCTGACCCGTCGGGGTGTTGTTGTTGCATGTTCTCTTCCAGGTTCTCCACGCGTCCCTCGTCGTCGCCGGCATCCAGCAGATTGTCCGCCGGCGCGCGGTTGCCCGGGTACTCCACGAGCGCCACCTCTGGGTGGTGTCGGTCGAAGGCGGGGCTTTCGGATCGGATCCGGGGCAGCTTCTCGAAGTTGTGGCGCGGTGGAGGGCAGCTGGTCGCCCACTCCAGGGAACGGCCCCAGCCCCACGGGTCGTCCACTCCCACCAAAGGCGCTCGGCGGTAGGTCTTGTAGACGTTGTAGAGGAACGGCAAAGTCGAGGCGCCGAGGATGAAGGCGCCGACGCTGGAGATCTGGTTCAGCGTGGTGAAGCCCTCGGTCGGGCTGTAGTCGGCGTAGCGCCGCGGCAGGCCCTCGACACCGAGCCAGTGCTGCACCAGGAACGTGGTGTGGAACCCGATGAACAGCAGCCAGAAGTGCAGCTTGCCGAGCCGCTCGTCGAGCATCCGCCCGGTCATCTTCGGCCACCAGAAGTAGAACCCGGCGAACATCGCGAACACCACGGTTCCGAAGACCACGTAGTGGAAATGCGCCACCACGAAGTAGGTGTCCGTGACCTGATAGTCCAGGGTCGGCGAGGCCAGGATGACGCCCGTCAGACCGCCGAACAAGAACGTCGTCATGAACCCGAGTGACCACAGCATCGGGGTCTCGAACGACACTGCGCCGCCCCAGATCGTGCCTATCCAGTTGAAGAACTTCACCCCGGTCGGCACCGCGATCAAGAACGACATGAACGAGAAGAACGGCAAACTCACCGCGCCAGTGGCGAACATGTGATGTGCCCACACCGTCAACGACAACGCGGCGATCGCCAGCGTCGCGCCGACAAGCCCCATGTAGCCGAAGACCGGCTTACGGCTGAACACCGGCAGGACCTCGGTCACGATGCCGAAGAACGGCAACGCGATGATGTACACCTCGGGATGCCCGAAGAACCAGAACAGGTGCTGCCAAAGTATGGGCCCGCCGTTGGCCGCGTCGAAGACATGGGCCCCGAGTGTTCGGTCCGCCTCCAGCACCAGCAGCGCCGCCGCCAGGATCGGGAACGCCACTAGCACCATGATCGACGTGATGAGAGTGTTCCAGGTGAAGATCGGCATCCGGAACATCGTCATCCCGGGCGCTCGGAGGCTGATGATCGTGGTGATGAAGTTGACGGCACCGAGGATGGTGCCCAGGCCGGCCATCCACAGACCCATGATCCACAGGTCGCCGCCGATGCCCGGGGAGCGGACTGCGTTGGACAGCGGTGCGTAGCCCGTCCAGCCGAAGCTCGCTGCGCCGCCGGGAGTGAAGAATCCACTGAAGGCGATGAGCCCGCCGAACAGGAACAGCCAATAGCTGAACATGTTCAGCCGTGGGAACGCGACGTCGGGGGCGCCGATCTGGATCGGCATGATGACGTTGGCGAAGCCGACGAACAGCGGGGTCGCGAACAGCAGCAGCATGATCGTGCCGTGCATCGTGAAGAGCTGGTTGTACACCTCTTCGTTCACGATCTGCAGGCCCGGCTTGGCGAGCTCGGCGCGGATCAGCAGCGCCATCAGACCGCCGATCAGGAAGAACGCGAACGACGTGATCAGGTACAGCTGCCCGATCAACTTGTGATCTGTGGTGGTGAGGACACGCACTACCGCACGGCCCAGCGGGCGGCGCCCTCCTGCCGCTGTGACGACTCTTGTCGTCGTCGACCGTTCCGCGAGGCCGGTCATCGAACTGCTCCGGTACCACGCAGGGTCATATGGGTCAGATTCGCCACCGCGGCCGCTCCTCCATCAAGTCTTCGTAGGCGCGCGCTTCTGCGTGTCGCCCTTCACCAGTTCGCGGGCGGATCGCTGGCCGGAAACGAGTCATAGCCCCACACATCGACAATGTCTCGAGGACCTGGTTCGCGGTTTGCCTGTCGGCGCGGAACACTCCGGGCCGACCGTGCGGGGACGGGTCGCAGACCGCTGTGTCGCCGTGGAGACTGTTCGCTGCCGGAACCGCTTGCCTCCGTTGCGTACTGGCAGGACATGCACAGGCTGGCCATCGGCAGCGCCGTCAGACGGTCCACGGCGATGTCGTCGCCGCACCCCTGGCACATTCCGAAACGGTCCTCATCGATGCGGTGCAACGCGGCATCGATGACGGCCAGGGCCGTTGCCGCGGCTGTCATCAACGCGGACGCGACCCCGTCCTCCGCATCATCGGATCCGGTCGCCATGTCGGCGGTGAGCTCGTTGAGCTCTTCGACCCGGAACCGCCGCAGTTGCTCAAGATCCGCGCGGAGACCATTCACGTCCACGTCCGCCCGGCCGCGGCATTCGCGAGTCGGGACCGCAGATCTGGGCTCGGTCATGGGACCTCCTTGCATCGCAACGGGGCAACCGGGCTGGTCACTTGGACACACAGCAACCTCGAGACCTGTCGGATCGCTGTCCCGGCTCTGACCCACAATGCCGCCCCGCGCCTGCGGTAGACATACCCGTGTCCGGCCAAGGCGGCCGCTCTTCCTTGCCGAACATCGGCAACCGGGCCTCGAACTCGATCACCCGGTCACACCATCACGGTTCGATCAGGCCGGCGCGGATGGCGTAGCGGGTGAGGTCGAGACGGTCGCGTAGGCCGAGCTTGTGCAGCATGTTCGCTCGGTGCCGTTCGACCGTTTTGACGCTGATGAACAGCTCTTCCGCGATCTCCTTGGAGGAGTGACCCTCCGCGACGAGCTTGAGGACCTCTTCCTCGCGGACGGTGAGAACCTGCTCAGGCACACCCTCACCACGCCGGGCGCGGTCCAGGTAGTCGCGGATCAGGGCGGTGACCGCACCCGGGTAGAGGAAGGGCTCACCCCGCATCGCGGCCCGGCAGGCCTCCACCAGGTCGCGGTCGGCGACCGATTTCAGGACGTAACCGGACGCTCCGGATCTGAGTGCTTTGAAGAAGTACTGCACATCGTCGTACATCGACAGCATCAAGATACGCAGATCAGGAAGGAGAACAGACAACTCCCGAGCTGCCTGCAGCCCGGTCATCCGTGGCATCGCGACGTCGAGAATCGCCAGGTCGACGGGCTGGCGCCGGGCCGCGGCGACTGCCTCCGCGCCGTCGCCGGCCTCAGCGACGACGGTCAGGTCAGGTTCGCTGTCCAGGATGAGCCGCACTCCGCGACGAACCAGCGCGTGGTCGTCGGCGAGCAGGATACGAATAGGCGCCCGTGCCGGCATCGTCATCCGCCGCTCTGCGAAAGCGGTACGGACAGGATCACTTGAACGCCGCCCTGAGGAGCGGCTTCGAGGTCCAGGGACGCTCCGATCAGCAGAGAACGCTCGCGCATTCCGCGGATCCCGGCGCCCTCATGCGCGAGGCCGATCCCACGGCCATCGTCACAGATCAGCAGGCGGACGACATCCCCCGCGCGGCGCAAGCCGACTGTGACCTCTGTGGCCTCAGCGTGCCGGGCGACATTGGTGAGACTTTCCTGGGCGACTCGGTAAAGCACCAGTTCTGTTTGCTGGTCCAACTGGGGCAGGTCGGCGTCGAAGTGTCGGTGCACCGCCAGCCCTGTGTGGATGGACAGATCGGTCGTCAGGGTAGTCAAAGCGCTGATCAGACCGAGATCCTCCAGCACCCCGGGACGCAGCCTCACCGCGAGTCGACGTACGTCGTCCAGGCTGGCGCGAGTGGTCTCCTGCGCGTGCTGAAGGTCGGTTCGCAGAACGGGATCCTGCGTGCGGTCGGCGGCGCGCTTCAGCTCGAGCAGCACCGCGGTCATGCTCTGCCCGACCTCGTCGTGGAGTTCCTGCGCGATGCGGCGCCTCTCGCCCTCTTGGGCCGACAACGCTCGCGCGCTGCTCGTAGCCCGCTCGTTCTCGAGCCGGTCCAACATGTCGTTGAACGCGCGAACGAGATCCGGAACACCGCCGTCGCCAGTCACTGACACACGCTGGCCGGGACGGAGGAGATCCACCGTGGCCATTCGTCGAGTGACGCGCTCCAGCGGTGCCAGGCCGACGTGCAGCAGAACGGCGTTGGCCACGAGCATGACGCCCAGGCCGCCGATCAGGACAACAGCCTCAGTCAGGGCCACCGGGACCGACACTGTCACCGGCGCCCACAGCAGCAACGCCGTGGCCACCCCGAGCACCACCGCATTGAGTCCGAAGATTCGCCAGAACAACGCCATTCCCAGCCGGCCTTTCTCGATGACTGCTATGCCCACTATCCCCCGTTTTCGCGACGCAGTCGGGTGCGGCGGTGCCGGCGGCCAAACTGATAGACGCCGTGGAATCACAGAGGCTGGCCGGTCAGGGTGGGGTGGCGGTCGGCGGCGACCATGGCCAGACCCGCGCCGCGGACGGCGGCAGTCTGGGGGGCGGGAGCAGGCCGCACCGGCGCCGCCAGCTGTTTGGCCAGCCGGTAGGTGATCTCCGGACGCAGCGCGCCGCCTCCGGTGAGTAGCGGGCCACGGTCCAAGGCATCGACAACCAGTCCACCGCAGTCAAGGCGCAGGAGATCGGTCACCACTGCGACGATCGACTGCACGAGCTCGGCAACGGTCGTGGTCGCGCCAAGATCGGAGGTTCCCACGTCCAACCGATGGGCCTGTGTCAGGCCACCATCCACTAGCAAACCCACTTCGGTCAGGCCTGCTCCGATGTCCAGCACCAGCAGTGGCCGGGCCAAGTCAGCTCCTGCTCCGAGCGCGGCGGCTTTCACACCGTCAATGGTCAGCACGACCCGCGCATCGAGAACCTCCAGTGCGGCGCGGACCACGCGCTGATGCTGACCGGCGCACAGGACCGGGGTGGTCAAGACAACCATCGAGTAGTGACCGAGGCCGGCTCGATGGCCGAGGAGGCGCTCGAGTATGCGAGCGGCGCCCGCCTCGTCGACGACGACGCCGCGGTGCACGGGACGACTGCCGCCGTCCGCGCCAGGCGAAATGATCGTGGGCTCGTCGACGATCAGACCATGGTCCGGCATCCAGGCCTTGGTGCGGGCACTGCCCAGGTCGATCGCCACGCCGGACGACCGCTGGCTGGCCGGCCACGTACCGCGGCGCCGTAGCGCCGCCGTACGCGAAAACGGTGTACGCGAGGCCGGAGTCACGAGACTGCGTTCTTGAGGCGCCACGAGACTGACTCCTTGAGTTGGTGGCACGGGCCGCAGTACCGGGCGTGCGGCAGGATGCGCAGGCTCGCCAGCGGAATGGGCCGGTCGCAGAGGTGACAGCCGCCGTACAGGCCGGCGTCCATCCGGCTCAGCGCGGCATCGACATCGGTGAGCACCTGCTGGGCGGCCGCGGCAAGAGCGGTCAGCACCTCTTCACGCGCTTGCGCGTGCTGGCAGGCCGGCAGATCGTCGGGGCTCGGCCAGGTCTCGCCGAGGCCGTCCAGCTGCTCCAGCCGGAACAGGCGCTCATCATGAAGGCATGCGCGCAGCGCGTCCAGGTCCTCGGGACCCAGTTCGGTCCGGCGAACAGTGGCGAATGTGTAGCTCAAGACTTCACACCCTTTACAAGGCGTCAGAAGACAACAGATTGGACAGGCCATCCACGGGGGAGCAGCGCAGCGCCACCTGGGTCCGTGGCCCGATTTTGGTAGGCGCCGATCAGGTGGCGCGCTGCTGACAGCTGACGCAGTAGCGCACGTAGGGCAGGATCTCCAGTCGTTCAACCGGAATGCGGGTGCTGCAGCCCTGGCACGTGCCATAGGTGCCGTCGGTCAGGCGGTCTTCAGCTGCCGTGATCTCGGTCAGCACGCGCCGGATGGCGGCTGTCTGCGCCGTCGCAAGGTCCCCGTCCGCAAGGGCGGCACCGTCTTCGATGGCGCTGAGTTGGGTGAGACGAGAGTTGCGTTCGTGTTGCAGGCGCTGGCGGGCCTCATGCACGGTCATTTTCGGGGAGCGGGCCACGGTGGTCACTGAAGGTACGTCCTCTCACGAACGCTGGGGAGCGAAAGTAGACGCCGCTGCCGCCAACGGCACCACATGAAATGCACCGTTCGCCCCAGTTGCGTCCTGCCTCCACCATGCGCGACACCGGCCGCAGTGACCATCGGGGCCAGCACCCATTTAGCGAGGCGCTTAGGCCGTATGCAGGACCAAAGGCGGGCGAGGTAGACGTCCAGGGCGTGAGGCTGTGTATCGCACCCCGGCCACGTGTGAAGTCATGGTGCAGAGAATGCGGCCTTCGGATGGATCGACACTGTCGCTGGCTGGCCTGTATGAGGTCTGGCACGACAAGTCGCTGCCCGAGGACGACCCGAAGCGGGTCGTGCCGACGTACACGATCATCACCACCACCGCGACCGACAGCGTCGGCCGGATCCACGACCGCATGCTCATGGCGATAGCGCCCGATCACTGGGACGAGTGGCTCGATCCCCGCAACCACGACGTCGACCAGTTCCGCGGCCTGATGGCCCCGCGAGCGGTGCGGCAGCCGGCTGGGTCAAGACGGGCTGGTTGAGCGCTGGACGTTGCTGGTTGACGATCAGGACCTGGTGCTGCTGGTAAGCATGGTGCGACCATATTCGGGTTTCATGCGGGTCCCCTCTCCACTTGCTGTCCTATTAGACGCGCGGTGTGATCAGATCGCCTCTGCAGACCGCGATCGCATCGAGCCAGGAATTGCGGCGAACCAGCTCGCACCGTCCCTCACCAGGCCGCTTGATGCGCCGGAGAGCCTAGTCACCGCCTACCTCGAGTAGGTCCCCACCCCGGAAGGAGTGTTGAGAACGAACGATTCTCAACACCCCAGGCGTAACGCGCAACCCTCTCCGATGGATGTAGCGATTACGGGGGGGAGGGGGAAGACATGGGCCTGCCTGATGTGCTGGTGACGCTCGGCGCTGTTGCCGCAGGGATCGTGTTCTACCTGGTCGTGCAGAAGCTCAGATCCGTGCCGCTACGGACCTGGTGGCGACTCGGTGGCGGCTTCCTCAACGCGCTCAGATACATCGGATATGGCATCGGCGGCGTGTGGATGATCCTCTGTATGGCCTGGGGAATCGGCCTGCTCCTGTGGTTCGCGCTCCTGGTTGGACTGGCCGCTTGGATCGTCCAACACTGGTGGATCGGACTCCCCGCACTGGCGGCTCTCTTCCTGGCCGGCCGGGCGATTCTGATCTGGGCGGCCAAAGTGCGGTGCGACATCTGCAAGCACTCCATCGGAGAAGACCCGGACGCCCGGACCATCGTTAACCTGCGCACGAAACGCCTGAATGAACCCCTGCGATTCGTCCACAAGGACTGCATGGCTGAGGATGCGCAGCATTAGGCTTCGCCGCCCCTCCGCCTCCTGAGCTGCAATCCCGCGCGCCTGATGCCGGCGGAATCAACGGAGAGCTTCTCGTAGCGCTCGCGCGGGGTCGGCTGTGAGAACGAACTGCACGTAGTCGCTCTCCTCCGGAGCTCCGAGGTGTGGGCCCACAGAGACATCGATGAGGTACTCACCGTCGGCAGATCGGCTGAGCGAGAGAATTCCGGAGACGACGGCTGGATCACCGTCGATGCTTCTATTCCGCGGTCTCGACCGCGGTGCCCAGTCCGTCCAGAGCTCGAGCGAGCGTGGCGAGCTTGGCCTGGACGAGCGCGGGGTCGTCGACCAGGTAATAGGCGGCACTCCGTGCGCGATCGGGGTCCGTCACTCGGACCGAATCCACCAGCGGGTGCTGGAGCAAGTTCAGAACAGCCTCGATGTCCTTCGGTTGCGGACGTGCACCGGTGCCACCTTCGCGAGCGATCAGATAGATCTGATCACCGGTCAATGCGCCATGCGTCACCTCGTCTGTGTCGCGCGCTTCCTCCGCAAGCACAGTGACGATCTGAGCCAGCAGGTTCGTTCGACGCTCGGCGGTGGACCGCGCGCCTCGAGTTCGCGGCGGTCGTCGTCCTTGCCGGTGATCAGGCCGAGGTAGTAGTGGGCCGACAGCGGCGTGCCGGCGTGGCGTGCAAGGTCTCGTGCGAGCTCTACCGTCGTGATGAGGCTGACATCGTTCTGCTCGGCACGCGTTCTGATGCGCCCGGAGTCGAAGCCCGGACCGATCAGGACCACGTGATCGGCCCGATGCTGAGTCTGGTGCTCACGCAGCGTGTCGAACGACACCGCGCCCTCATTGACCGATCCGGATCGCGCGGACTTGGCGTCCACGATGATTCGCACCGGCTTCAGATCCGTGTTCTCCACAGTCGCCAAGACGTCCGTCTTGCCCCCGCCACCCACATGGCGAGACTCGAAGCCCAAGAACTGAAAGGCGCGCACTGTCGTCTCCTCAAGCCGAGTCGGGTTGTCGGAGTCTGTCCCAGCGGCAACCAGATCGCGACCGATATCGCGGGCGAGACGGATCGCGCTTGGCTGGTCCGGCTCACCTGACAGGTCAGGCTCGTTGCGTCCGCTGGACTCCACCTCGTCGCGCGGCGCCTGGAGTAGGAATTCGCTAGCGACTCGCTCGCCGAGCGGTGTGGCCTGATATCGCGCGTTGGCCCGTTCGACGATCAGGCCGGCGGCCTTGAGGATCTGGAGACGTGTGCGGACTCCGCCCACGTCGGGACGCTTGAGGCCGTAGTACTCCACAGCCGCGCGCGCCAGATCCGGTGCACGGTCGTACTCGCGCAGCATCGGGATAATCTCGAGCACGAAGAGGTAGCGCGTGTGCATCATGAGCGCGAGGTCGAGCGGGTCCACCGTCTCCAGCCAGGCGCGGGCGGCGGGCGTCGGTTCGAAGACGTTCAACGCCGTCTGCTCGATGAACCCGGATTTGGTCAGCGTTGTGAGTGTCGGGCCGAACGACGCTTCGCTGACGCGGAACTGCCGCTCCGCAAAAGCCTGAAGGTCAGCCTTGGTGGTGGAGGGAGACGCGGCGTTGACCAGCGCCTGCAGCGCCTGCACGATGTCGGACTCACCGCTGCCGCGGGGCACGTACCCTAAGACTGAATGCCGCACCGCGAGCGTGGTGGGAGTCAGGCCGGCAAGGAGGTCGGCGATAGCGGGCGGTGGATCCTTTCTGTCGAGCGGCTGGGATGCGAGGAGTTCCACACTCGGAGGTCCATCGAGCACCAGCCCGGCCAGCAAAGCCTTGCCGCGCTCCGTGATCTCGACGAGTGTTGCGGTCCGGTACTCGGCCGCCCCCATGCATGAAAGCCAGGTCACCCGCCGCCGTGCCTGATCGAGCGTGGTCCACGCGAGATCGTATTGATGGTGCGCCGCCTCCATGAGGTCCCGCATCGAATGCGGACCGTTCTGAAGGACGTCCAGCACCTCGCCCATGTACCTGATGTGCCGGTGGAAGATCGCAAGCAGTGCGGCATCGTCGGCCGACTCCAGCCATGCCTGCGCCTCGTCGGTTACCTCGACGTGGTCGCGATCCGTCCGTTGCACGAATCCGGCACTCGACAACGGCTTCAAGGCATCCCCGAGGGAGCGCTCCTGGCCGCCGCCATCTGTGACGGTGGCTGTCATCAGGCCGTCGTTCGCGAGGACGGCCTCCAGCAGTTCGCGCAGAGCGACGATCTGTTGTGCCCCGCCACCTGGCAGATGCGGCATCGACGAGAGACGCGACGCCCAAGGTAGGGGCCTCACGAGCCCGTGCGGTGACTCAATGGAGTGGTCGGCGCTATCAAGGTCCTCTGGAGCATTCCCCATGCCGAAATCATGCACATTGTGGCCGAGGTCAAACCCGGCCAGACAATCTCTTTAGTATCTGTCGTGCTACAGCGCGTTCGATGTCCGTGAGCCTGGTGACGGGATGGGAGACGACGAGGCCAGGGGCGCCCCAGTACGCCCCCCGGTCACCTCCGCTCTAAGCCGTTTCATGCCCACCGCAACTCACCGTTTTACTCACCGGATTGGATGAAACATGCTGAGCACAGTCGCCAACAACTGCTTACTCTCCATTGGAGAGTAAGCAGGTCAACGGCAACTTTCGGGTAGTTGTGCGGTACGACGACAGGCCTAGGCCGATAAAGCGGGGGTTAGGGGTTCGAGTCCCCTCACCGGCTCTTGTGATCTCTCAGGAGATACCGGACAGACCGGACACTTATCGGGGTCCGGTCTTCTGTTTTTGGGTGGTGGGCCTGGGATCTGCCGAGGGGGTTGGGAATCGCGGGTGGGGTCGAGTGAGCTCGCGGACGAGTTCGCCGGTGGCGGCCTTGATGATCCGGATGTGGAGGTCGTCGACGAGCTTGAGGACGGGGGTTCGGGCGTGCTCGCTGCCGATGGGGATGTGGTGGAGGCGGCCGGCGCGGCGCAGGGTGAGTTTGCCGGCGGGGTCTGAGATGTCGTGGAGCATGCGGTAGTGGGGTGTCGGTGGTGCGGTCGGTGCCGAGGCTGGCTTTGGGGCGGGGCTGGAGGCAGCTTGGGTTCGAATGATCGTCGCGACGAGGGGTGGTCGGCGTTCCGTGACAGCTCCGTGCGACGTCGGCAAGCGGTGGGAACCGACGGCAAATGCCGAGTGGCAAAGCCGCAGGTCAGGGACGGATCGGTGCTTCGGGCTGGGCTGTTCTGGCGAGCACCGAGGAGATCTACACCATCTTCGATAGGACGTCGGAAATTCAGCGCCTCGTCATCGCCCGAGCCATCTCCGGCATGCGCATCAGGTAACTGCCGACCGGGAGGAGCGTGATCGACCCGCGCGAGCTACGCAGCCGCTCCGTCGCTCCGCTCCTCCCGCGCCCGCTACGCCCGCTCCCACCGACCCCCGGCTTAGCGCCTGAGCATCAACTTCCGGATAGCGCCGGGTGCTGCGGGCTGGCGCCCGCCCCGTGGTACCGCCCGACCGGGACGGGCAAGCGGACTCGCACTAGATCTGGCCACGCACCGGACTGTAGGGACGGCCAGACCACTCGTCGGCCGCGGCCGCTCAGTCGCGCGCGGACCTGGAACACCAGCGGGCCGGAAGGGCGCGCGATTGGCCAAGGTACCGCCCGACTGAACAATCCGGTGACGGCTACCCGAACATTCGGTGAGGACCTGCGGCCGAAGAAAGTTTCGTCGTTGCCGAACCGATCTCGCCGCAAGGCGCGACAGTGAGGGTATGGCTGACTGTGATTCCACAGACGCCGACCTCATCAACGCGATGTCCGAGCACGACGAGGCCGCGCTTCGGCTGCTGTACGGCCGCCACGCCGCCTGGGTCTCCGCGCGGCTGCGGCGACGGTGCGCTGACACCGACGTGGTCGCGGACGTCCTGCAAGACACCTTCGTCGCGGCTTGGAACGGCGCCGGCAAGTTCCGCGGCGATGGCGACGTCGCCGCCTGGTTGTGGGGGATAGCCATCCGTCGGCTGATCAGTCGCCTCCGGCAGGCCAGCGGCCGTGCCGCGAAGGCCCCGACCTGGAAGCTGTACGACGCTGTCGATGTCTCCGCGGAGGAAACTGCGCTGCTCACTGTCGAGTACTCCGATCTGGGCACCGCGCTGGCACGGTTGTCGCCTGAGCTACGCGTAGTACTGCAGGCGACGGTGTTGGACGGTCTGACCACCCGGGAGGCCGCGCGGGCGCTCAACATCCCGCAGGGAACCGTCAAGACGCGGCTGGTACGAGCACGCACGAGGCTGCGGGAGGAGCTCGCATGACCCAGCAACCAAGGACCTGGCACGCCAACGAGGCTGAACTGCGAGCACTGGCGGACGGTGTCGCCGGGCCGGCGCTCGGCGCATCCGTCGAGTCCCACCTGATGCGATGCGGAGCCTGCCGTGCGCGGATGAACGACCTCGTGGACGGCGTCCTCTTGGACTCGGTGTGGAGCGCAATCAGGGAGACTGTCGAAGCGCCCCGGCCGAGTGTGTTCGAGCGTCTCCTCCGAAAATTCGGCGTCTCGGCCGAGTCCGGTCGCTTACTGGTGGCGGTGCCAGCCATGCGGGGCGCATGGCTGATCGGCGCGACGGCGGCGCTGCTCTTCGCCGGCGGCGCCGCGCTGTTCGCCAGCGGTTTCGGGCTCGCCTTGTTCTTGCTGGTCGCACCGCTGGTGCCGGTGATGGGAGTGGCGGCCGCGTACGGCGGTGACGCGGACCCGTCCCACGAGCTGGTCGTGACGACGCCGTACTCGGCTGGTCGGCTGCTGTTGCTGCGGACCGCTGCAGTCCTGGCCACGTCACTCCCGGTCGCTGCGCTGGTCGGATTGGCATTGCCGGGTCCGGCCTGGTTGGCGGTCGCCTGGCTGATCCCTGGCCTTGCGTTCGTGTCGTTGTCGTTGGCGGCGGCACCGTTCGTCGGTGCGACGGTTTCCAGTGGGGCAGTCGCGGCCACCTGGTCCGCCATCGCGATCGCGGTATCGAAGATCGGCGATCCGATGGATCTCGCCGGCCCAGCAGTTCAGGTCGGTTCGCTGGTGCTCTGCGCCGCCGCCGTCACGACCATACTCACGCATTTTCGGCTCTTCGATCTGCCAAGGGGGCAGACATGAGTTCAGTCATTCTCACCGGACTTGGCAAACGGTACGGACGTGCTCCGGCGCTGACGGGTGTTGATCTCCGGCTGTCGTCGGGCGTGACCGGGCTGCTCGGACCGAACGGGGCAGGCAAGACCACGCTGCTGCGGATCCTCGCGACCGCGCTTGCCGCGGATGAGGGACAGGTTCGGGTGTTCGGCCAGAATCCGGCCGACACCGCCGGGCGTCTCGCGATCCGGCGGCGGCTCGGCTACCTGCCGCAGGAGTCGGGCTTCCCGCGTGGCTTCACCGCATTCGGATTCGTCGACTACATGGCCATTCTCAAGGAATGGAGCGACCGCGCAGCCCGGCATGCCGAGGTACGGCGGGTTGTCGGTCTCGCGGATCTCACTGCTGTCGCTACCAAACGGGTGCACGCACTGTCGGGTGGACAGCGCCGTCGCGTGCTGCTGGCCCAGGCGCTGATCGGACGGCCGGATCTGCTGGTGCTCGACGAGCCGACCACCGGACTCGATCCACAGCAGCGCGCCCGGTTGCGCGACATCCTGTCGACGGCGGGGGAGACCGCCACCCTGGTGATCTCGACCCATCAAACCGAGGACGTTGCGGCATTGTGCGAGCGGGTGATCGTGCTGGACCAGGGCCGTGTGCATTTCGACGGCTCCGTCGAGGGCCTGATCAGCTCGGCCGCCGGACGGGTGTGGCTGGCTACCGACAGGCATCCGGAGGCCCAGCACGCGTGGCGGATCGGGACCGGTCGGTGGCGCAACGTCGGTGATGCGCCGGCTGATGTCGAGGTGGTCGACCCGACGCTCGAGGATGCGTACCTGCTGCTGGTCGGCGACCGTGCGCGGGAGACGGAGAAGGAGGTAGTCGCATGAGTTCCACGATGGTTCCGCTGACCGCTGAGCCGGCCGCGCTGCCGAGGTCAACCCTGGCGGCCCTTGCGCGTGCCGACTCTCGTCGGTTTGCCCGGCACCCACTGTTTCTCTTCGGTGTCGCGGTGTGCCTTCTCCTACTGGCATCCGTCGCCATCGGTGGAGATCCGGCGCCGCTCGAGAGCACTGTCGCGCCGGCGTTCTTCCTTGGCGTGTTCGGGTTCGTCGTTGCCCATCGGCTGACGACTTCCCTGCGTCGTACCCCTGACCTCGCCGAGATCGCGCCGGTCGATCAGCGCCGACGCACTATCTCGCTCTGCTTGGCGTGCCTGGTGCCAACGGGTGTTGCAGTGGCGATGATGGCGGGGTCGCTCGTTGCCGCCGTCGTCTGGCCGCCGGTCGCGATCCCGGCAGGAGACCCGGTGTCATGGTTCGGACACGAGCCGGCTGTCGACATCCTGGCTGCACTTGTCGCGGGCGGGCCGGTGGCTGCGCTCGGCGGGTCCCTGCTCGGTGTGGCCGTCGCCCGGTGGGCGCCGTTCCGCGGTTCTGCGCTGCTCGCGCTTGTGGTGCTCGTGGTGGGTACCGCAGTGGCCGATGGGTGGAATTCCGGCTGGGCAGCCATCGCGCCGTACCAGGTCTTCAGTGACTCATTGGTCGTCGACGGACAACTGCGGTCTTCCTGGCTGGCGGAGTGGCTATCACCTCGCTGGCACCTGGCGTACGCCCTGTGCCTCTGCTGTCTCGCGGTCGTCGCGGCGCTGCTCCGGGACGGTACCGGTCGGCGGCAACTGTTTGCCGTCGCGGGCGTGCTCACAGTCGCAGCGGCCGGCGCGTTGTTGCTCGCTGTCCGATGACCAGCTTGGAACCACGCCACGCAACCAACCTGCCCCGCGTGCTGCTGCGGACGCCCTGGCCGATGGTTCTACTCGCCGCGATGTCGGCCGGATTGGTGGCCCTGCTGTCGGTGGTACGTCCGTCGAACGCCGTCCCGCTCTTCGTGGTCCATCTGGCGGCAGTGGCGCTCGCCTCGGGGACGGCGTACCTGCTAGATGACGCCGCGATCGCGGTCACGGCCACCACGCCCCAAGGGCTCTGGCGCCGGCGGGCGCCCACGCTGTTTGCCGGACTGGCAGTAGCCGCGGCGGCTTGGACGGCCGTCGTCGTATTGCTGAACCGGCGGTCTCCGACAGCGTCGACCTCGGCCCTCACAATCGAGGTCGTGGCCCTGGCGTCGGTGGCCTTGGCTGCGGCCGCCGTGGCTGCCCGCAGGGGTGAGCCGGAGCCGGGGAATCTGGTGGCGCCGACCATCGTGCTACTCGGAGTCGGCGCACTGATCGCTCAACCAGCGCTGAATATCACGCTGTTCACGGGTGGCCCGGGTGATCCCGACCGCTGGGTGTGGTGGGTCGGCATCGCGGTCGCCGCAACGATCGTGCTGCTCATCGCGTCGCGCGATCAGGCAACTCGGCCGATCCGGCGGCTGGCCCACTAGCGTGGACTGTCAACAGCCCTCCGTTTGCACCGGCGAGAGGACCATTCGGTTGCTTCGGAGCAACTCCTTCGCAAGCTCGCTCAAATCAAGGCCGGTCAGGTCTGGTCGTCTGTCCATCGCGGGTAGTCAGGCCGTCTTCCAGGTGGGTTCATACGCTGGCCGCTTCTGGCTTTCGGCCCCAGGCGGTGATCATCGGGGCGAGCATGAGGTCCAGATCGCCGCGGGCGAGATTTTCGAGGTGGGTGTCGAGCTCGTCCGGCGTCGCCAGTTCCGCGGCCAGCAACTGATCGCGGACGTGCCGCACTGTGGTTGCCTCCAAGGTCGAGCACGCGCGGGACGCGATGGGGAAGTAGGCCTCCGCGGTCACGTCCCTCAGATCTGACTCACGCAGCAGTCGCGGCAGCGTGCGGCCGTACGCCAGATCTGCGCCGCGCTCGGCCATCAGTGTGCGCATCTGAGTCCGCAGTCGGTTCGCCAGCTCCTCGGCGGCGCCGCGCTCGTCCGGGCAGGCCAGTGGCTGCAGCGCGGGGTCGGCGTCCTCCAGGACCAGCCATCCACCTGGACGCAGGGCATCGATCATGACCTGCAGCGCGGCTGCGCGGTCCTCGAGGTGGACCAGTACCAGCCGAGCGTGGACCAGGTCGAACGTCTCGGGCGGCGGTGGGTCGCGGATCAAATCATGCCGACGGACCTCGAGGACATCGTCTGCCGCGGGCTCGATCCACGACACGTCGATGTCGGTGGCAAGCACCCGCCCGCTCGTTCCGACGCGCTCTGCCAGGCCGCGCGGGACCGAGACGCCGCCTGCGCCAACCTCCCAGCAGCGCCACCCTTCGCCGAGTCCTAGGTCATCGAGGTGGCGGAACGTCCAAGGATCGAACAGCTCGGCGAGCGCCACGAACCGCTCGCCAGCCTCCGGTTTGCGGTTGTCGAGCAGATAGCGGTTCACGGCAACAGTATGGCCCGGTCAACCTCGTGCGGGCGGACCATCATCAGGGGAGTGGGCGGGTTCCTCGGCAAGTTGCCACTGCTGAGGCATGCGCATGAGCTGGGCATGCGCTCAGCCGTGACGACCAACGGGCTGCTGCTCACTGAGAGACGGCTCACCGAGCTCGTGGGCCTCGTCGACGTCCTGTGTGATCCGCACAGAAGTTGCTGGGGGCAAATAGCTGCTCATCTGCGGGATGTGGCAAACGCCGAGTCGGATCCGGCCGCGATGTAACCCGTTACTGGATTCGTCGATGGATCTGGGATGAACCTGCGTTCCTGCCTTGCTCGATTGATTTCACGCGGCTGCGCGCACGGGCTCTCTCTAGTGCCATGCGGCCGGCGAGGGCCTATCATCCGTCTAGGGGGAGTGATTGTGATGGAACAGTTAGTGCAACCTGGGGACGGTGCGAGTCAGCAATCCGGCCGTCCGTGGGAAACCCTTGGCGTAGCGCTTTCCGGCGGCGGCGTGCGAGCGGCATTCTACGCGCTCGGTGGTCTCATGTATCTCGTCCGGTCGGGGCTGAATCGCAAGGTGCGGCTGGTGAGTTCGGTCTCCGGCGGATCGATCGTGAACGTGGCTGTCGCGATGGCAGGTGACTTCTCGGAATCCGATCCTAAGGAGTTTGACCGTCTCGTTGGTATCGCCAGCCACCGCATGGCCAAGAGCGGTGTCTTCTTCTGGCCAGGACTAAAACAAGCCGCCCGCAGCATCATAATTTTCATGCTATGGGCGCCGGTGTTCATCGGCTTAATGAACGTTGTGGGTGTGATAGATGGCTGGCCCTGGGACATCTTCTGGTTCGGCGAGATTTGGTATACCGGGCTCATGACGGTCTTTCTGTTGGGCTATACGATCGTCGGCCGGCAACGGATCCAGCAGGAGGCGTACCACCAGTTCCTGGTGCACATGTCCACCGGCGAGAAGAAATCACACCGCCGACGCAGCCTGGCGGAGCTGCCCGCCTCGGCAGTGGCGCATGTCCTCTGTGCGACCGAGCTGACGTCCGGTCAGCCGATGTACATGAGCCGCGAGATGGCATTCTCACCCGTCTATGGCCGCGGCGGATCAGATCTCGCGCTTGCCAAGGCGATCTATGCCTCAGCCGCCTTCCCCATAGGCTTCCCGCCGCTACGCCTACGGTCGGCCAACCTCAACATGGCTGGTGGACGGGACGAGGAAGCGCCGAAGTGGCTGTTGCTCTCTGACGGTGGTGTCTTCAACAACCTTGGCACGGATGCCTTTGCTGCCAACGACTCAGCGGCCCAAATCTATCTTCCTGATCCGGCGCTGCCAATCATCCCGAACGTTGACCTACAGATGATCATCAATGCTTCGTCACCTTCGAAGAAGGCGAGTATCTCAAGCCTACTGGTCTGGCGGACGATCCCGTCCACGGTGCGCATCATGTCCGTGCTCTACGAAAACACGCTCCGGCCGCGTATGCAGCGATTGATGGAGGCGCAGTCCGCGCCAGGTGGGCCGATCGTCGTCGACATCTCCGAATCGCCGGTCGAACTCGTTGACCGCCTGGCGAAGGGACGCACTGACGCGGATCCGGTGCGGGTCCGAGCGCTGGAGATGCGAGCCATCCTCAACAAGGAACGGTCCGACTACGAATGGAAGACGTACGCCGATCGCGCGGCCCAGACCAAGACCGTGCTGAGCGCCGTCGGCAGTACGGCTGCCGTCAGGCTTCTTCGACTGGGCTATCTCGATACGGCGATCGCGTGCCACGCTCATCTCGGAACCCAGGGAATCGGCGCCGTTCCTATGGATAAATGGTTCAAAGACTTGGTCGACAACAAGCTGTCGGATGATCTCCCGGCCGTGGAGACCGCAGAGGATCGCGCGACCGTCTAACTTGTCGTGCTCGCCTGAGTACACGGCTCTGCTGTGCTCCGAATGTTGCTATCGGCAAGTTCTTGGTGGGGTCATTCGAGGGTGGGTTGGATTGGGATGGTTTGGGGGAGGGTCGTTAGGTCGAGGGCGGCGCGGAGGGGGGAGTTGGGTGGGACGACTATGCGGAGGGTTTGGCGGCGTTGGGTGAGGCGTTCGGCTAGGTGGAAGAGCATTGCTATGCCGGAGCTGTCCAGGTAGGCGGTTTCGGTCAGGTCTATGACGATGACGGCGGCGTCGGGGGAGGCGATGCGGCTGATGGCTTCTCTTACGTCGGTGGCGTTGGTTAGGTCGACCTCGCCGCAGAGTCGCACGGCGTGGACGCCGTTGGTTGTTCCGGCATCCGCTACCGCGTACTCGGTCACTGTTCGTTCCCTAGCACCACGTTGCGGCGCATGAGGATCGTCGTGCCTTCTGGGCCGGTGTCGACGTCCACCGAGTCGGTGAGGCCGCGGATCAGGGTCAGGCCTAAGCCGCCGCCGCGGCCCGTTGGACTCCGCCAGTGACCGTGGTCGCGCACGGTCAACTCGACTGTGCCGTCCACGAGTCGCGCCTCGAGCTGCATGTCGCCGGGCGAGGCGCCGTACGCGTGTCGTACGACGTTGCTGCAGGCCTCGCCGCAGGCGATCGCGAGTTCGCCGGCGTCCTGCCTGCGGACACCTGACTCGCGCAGCCAGCGACCTAACGCGTGCCGGACTTGAAAGAGCATGCGCGCATCGGCCGGTACGTCGAGCGACAGCGGCGCTCCGGCCAGCACCAAAGGCCGGAGCGCGACCAGTGCGATGTCGTCGGCAACCTCGCCGCTCTCTCGGAGGGTCGACAGGACCTGGTCGCAGAGAGCGTCGAGGTCCGCCTGCCCGACGCCAGACGCTTCGGCGAGCAGCCGATCGAGACCGTCCTGAATCGACAGCGTGCGCTCCTCGACCAGCCCGTCGGTGTAGAGGAGCAGGGTGGCTCCGGGCCGCAGCTGGTGTGTTGCCTCGGCATAGTCGTGTTGCACGAGTACGCCGAGCGGCGGGGCCAGTCCACCCTCCAGGTAGCGCGTGTGTTCGTCGTCGATCAGGAGGGCGGGCGGATGTCCGGCATTCGTGAACCGGATCGTGCCGGTGTCCGGGTCATACAGGACGTAGAGCAAGGTGACCATCTCGGCCATTGGCAGTTCGCGGACCAGCTCGTGCAGGCCGTTCATCACCGCGATCGGTGAAGGATCGCGTACGGCGTACGCCCGCACCGCCATCCTCAGCTGTGCCATGGCTGCCGCCGCCTGCAGACCGTGCCCGGCAACATCACCGATGACGAGACCGATCAGGCTGCCGCGCAGCTGGATCACGTCGTACCAGTCGCCGCCGACATGCAGGTCCGCGGTCGCTGGGACGTATCGGGCGGCGACGTCCACGCCAGGGATGTCCGGCATCCGGTCCGGGAGCAGGTTGCGTTGCAGTGTTTCCGCGATCTGGTGCTCGCGCCGGGTCCGTGCCTCCTCCAGGGTCAACTGCTGTTGGGTCTCGTGCCGCTGGTGGATCTCGCGGCGCAGGCGGTCGTTGGTTGCCGTGAGCTGCGCTGTGCGAGTGTTGACGCGCTCTTCGAGGTCGGTAGCTGCCGACATCAGCGCGCGGGCGAACCGCATACGCTCGGTTACGAGCGCGGCGAGGAAGAACGACGTGAGCGCGACGGTGGCGTTGAACGCCTGAAGGGTCAGCATCTGCTCCAGCAGCGACGTACCCGCGAACGGGCCGAGCTCGTGGGTTGCCGACCAGGTTGCGATCAGTGAGGCCATCAGCGCGGCAGGTGCAGCTCCGCGCAGCTGCAGACGCCATGAGGCCCAGCCCAGGCACGGCAGCACCAGGAACAACAGGGCCAGGCCGCTGGACGCAGTCCACAATGCAAGCACCGTGGTCAGCACGAGGATTACCCCAGCCTCGAGCCAGCGCGCAGCCGGCCACGGCTCGAGCTCCCAGAACAGAGGGATGCACAAGAGGAACGGCGCGATGGCGAGAACGCCCATCGCGTCGCCGGTCCACCAGACTGCCCACGCACCGGCCAGGTCATCGATGCCGATCGCTTTCGACCATACGAGTGTGGTGGCGCCGATGGTCGCGCTGATCGTCATGCTCGCGAGCGCACCCAGGAAGACGATCGCCAGCGCGTCACGCCGGCTGTCCAGCTGACGCCGGAAGCCGATGCGCTCAAGGACGATCGCCGCGACCAGTGGTGCGAGGGTGTTGCCCGCGGCGGTGACCAGCGCGGGCACCGGACCGGCGCTGATCGGCAGATTGACGGCCAGTGCTGCAAGCGCGACAGCCGGCCACATCGACCTTCCCAGAACCAGGAACGCCGCCAGCGCGATACCGCTGGGCGGCCACAGCGGCGTGACGTTTCGCTCGACCAGCGACAGGCTCAGGCCCAGACGCGCACCGAGATAGTAGGCCGCGCCGACCAGGACAATGGCCGCGGCAGTGCGGCCCAGATCCGCCGGCAGGCGCAGCCTGAGCGGCCTCGAGGTCCAAGAAGCTCGCGTGCGCCCACCCATGGCTCATGGGACGCTGGAAATCGGGCTACGTCAAGCCACTGTGCGGAGGGAGGCACTGGCAGTACCTGGAACGGCAGTGACTCCCTGGACGCGCCGTGCGGGCCTACGGTGGCGGGATGAGCGTTCCAACGATCAAGCTGAACAACGGGGTGGAGATGCCCGCCATCGGGTTCGGTGTGTTTCAAACGCCGCCCGACGAGACGATTGCTGCTGTCGGGACCGCGCTGGATGTTGGATACCGGCACGTGGACACGGCGGCGGCGTACGGGAACGAGCGTGAAGTGGGCGAGGCGATCCGGCGCTCCGGCAGGGACGACGTCTTCGTGGAGACGAAGATCTGGATCGTCGACTACGGGTACGACGAGACTCTGCACGCGTTCGACAAGAGCGCCGGGAAGCTCGGCGTCGAGCAGATCGACCTGCTGATCCTGCACCAGGCGGTTCCCAGCGAGTTCGAGCGCACCATCGGTGCCTACCAGGCGCTGGAGAAGTTGCTTGCCGACGGCAAGGTCCGGGCCATCGGAGTGTCGAACTTCATGCCGCCGCACCTGGACCGATTGCTGGCCGAGACCGGGGTCGTGCCGGCGGTCAACCAGCTCGAGATCCATCCGTACTTCCAGCAGTCCGATCTGCTTGCCTACGACAACGAGCGCGGCATCCTCAACCAGGCGTGGTCGCCGATCGGCGGGATCACCTTCTACCGGGGCGGCTCGAAGGGGTCGACGCTGGAGGATCCGACGATCCTGGAGATCGCCGCCGCGCACCGCCGTACGCCCGCGCAGGTGATGTTGCGCTGGCACCTGCAGGAGGGACGGCAGCCGATTCCGAAGTCGGTCACCCCGGCTCGGATCGCGGAGAACTTCGCCGTCTTCGACTTCGAACTCACCAGCGAGCAGCTCGCCGCGATCGACGCGCTCGACACCGGGATCCGCGGCGGCCCGGCACCGGAGACCATCACGCGAGGGTTCGGCGGCATCGAAATCCCCGAGGCCTGAGGAGGCATCATGCACACACGTACGCTCGGTCAAGGCCTGGAGGTCTCCGCGGTCGGTCTCGGCTGCATGGGGATGTCGCAGAGTTACGGACCGAACCCCGGTGACCGCGACGACATGATCGGTGTGATCCGGTACGCCGTGGAGTCCGCCGGCGTGACGTTCTTCGACACCGCCGAGGTGTACGGGCCGTACGTCAACGAGGAGCTGGTCGGCGAGGCGCTGGCGCCGCTGCGCGACCAGGTCGTGATCGCGACCAAGTTCGGGTGGAACATCCAGGACGGCAAGATGCTCGGGACGAACTCGCGTCCCGAGCAGATCCGGCGGGTCGCGGACGAGTCGTTGCAGCGGCTCGGGATCGACGTGATCGACCTGTTCTACCAGCACCGGGTGGACCCCGACGTACCGATCGAGGACGTCGCCGGGGCGGTGGCCGAACTCGTACAGGCCGGCAAGGTTCGGCATTTCGGGCTGTCCGAGGCTGGTGCGGACACGATCCGCCGGGCGCACGCCGTACATCCGGTCACGGCTGTGCAGAGCGAGTACTCGCTGTGGACGCGTGACCCGGAGCCGGAGGTGCTGCCGGCGTGCGCCGAGCTCGGGATCGGGTTCGTGCCGTTCAGCCCGCTGGGCAAGGGCTTCCTGACCGGCACCGTGAGTACGTCGACGGAGTTCACCGCCGGCGACATCCGCTCGCGGGTCCCGCGCTTCGAGGCCGGCAACCTCACCGCCAACGAGGCCCTGGTCGCCTACGTCCGCGCCCTCGCCGAGCCGAAGGGCTGCACTCCCGGCCAGATCGCTCTCGCGTGGCTGCTGGCCCAGCACCCGTGGATCGTCCCCATCCCGGGAACCCGCCGGCGCCCTCGGATCGACGAGAACACCGGCGCTACCCAGGTCGCGCTGTCCGCCGACGAGATCGCCGATCTCGACGCGCTCGCCGCTCGGATCGGTGTCCAGGGGGACCGTTACAACCCAGCCGGGATGGCGATGGTCGGCCTCTGATCGCGGAGTGAGTTCCGAGGAGCTCGTTTGGGGTACTAGCGGGTAGTACGAGTCCCCAGGCGAGGAGCGATACCCGTGACGGCTACGACGCGGCAAGTCGGCGAGCGTGAGGCCCGAGAGGTTGCCGAGGCGGCCCGGGAGACCGAGTGGACCCGGCCGAGCTTCGCGAAGAAGCTGTACCTCGGCGACTTCGACCTGTCCCTGATCCACCCGCAACCGCACGCCATCGCGGCCGACGACGCTGCCCGGGGCGAGGAGTTCATCGCCCGGCTGGCGGCGTACTGCGCGACCCTCGACGGCCTGCTGATCGAGCGGGAGGCAAAGATCCCGGACGAGTACGTGCGGGGCCTCGCGGAGCTGGGGGTCTTCGGGATCAAGATCCCTACCGAGTACGGCGGCCTGGGCCTGCCGATGTCGTACTACGGCAAGGCGCTGATGCTGGTCGCGTCGGTGCATCCGAGTGTGAGTGCGCTCGTCTCCGCCCATCAGTCGATCGGCGTGCCGGAGCCGGTGAAGATGTTCGGGACCGACGAGCAGAAACAGCGGTTCCTGCCTCGCTGCGCTGCCGGTGCGGTGACCGCGTTCCTGCTCACGGAGCCTGATGTGGGTTCGGATCCGGCCCGGCTCGCCTCGACCGCAACCCCGACCGACGACGGTACGGCGTACCTGCTCGACGGTGTGAAGCTCTGGACGACGAACGGCGTCATCGCTGAGCTGGTCGTGGTGATGGCACGGGTACCCGAGCACGACGGCCAGCGGGGTGGCATCAGCGCGTTCGTGGTCGAGGCTGACTCGCCGGGGATCACGGTGGAGAATCGCAATGCCTTCATGGGGTTGCGCGGGATCGAGAACGGTGTGACCCGTTTCCATCAGGTCCGGGTGCCGGTCGAGAACCGGCTGGGACGGGAGGGCGGCGGTCTGCGGATCGCGCTCACCACGCTGAACACGGGCCGGTTGTCCATCCCGGCGACCACCACTGCGGCGGCCAAATGGTGCCTGAAGATCGCGCGCGAGTGGTCCGCGGCGCGCGTCCAATGGGGTCGGCCGATCGGCGCCCACGCGGCCGTGGCCGAGAAGATCTCGTTCATGGCGGCCACCACGTTCGCGCTCGAGGCGGTGCTCGACCTGTCGGCGAACCTGGCCGACGCGGGCACCAAGGACATCCGGATCGAGGCGGCGCTGGCCAAGCTGTGGGCCAGCGAGATGGCCTGGCGGATCGCCGACGAACTGGTGCAGATCCGCGGTGGACGGGGGTACGAGACCGCCGACTCGCTGGCGGCCCGGGGCGAACGGGCGGTGCCGGCGGAGCAGATCCTGCGCGATCTGCGGATCAACCGCATCTTCGAGGGCTCGACCGAGATCATGCATCTGCTGATCGCCCGGGAGGCGGTCGACGCCCACCTGTCCGCGGCGGGCGACCTGGCCTCACCGGACGCCGATCTCCAGGCCAAGGCGAAGGCTGCGGTGAACGCGAGCGGGTTCTACGCCAAATGGCTGCCTCAGCTCGCCGTCGGCAAGGGATCTGATCCCAGGTCGTACCGCGAGTTCGGGCCGCTCGCGAAGCACCTGCGGTACGTCGAGCGGTCGTCGCGCAAGCTCGCGCGGCAGACGTTCTACGGCATGGGGCGGTGGCAGGCGAAGCTCGAGTACCGGCAGGGCTTCCTGGCCAGGATCGTGGACATCGGCGCCGAACTGTTCGCGATGGCCGCATCCTGTTCGCGGGCCGAAACGCTGCGCGCCAAGGACGCCGCTCAGGGCGAGTCGGCGTACGAGCTGGCGGCGGTGTTCTGCGAGCAGTCACGGCTGCGGGTCGACCACCTGTTCGAGCAGCTGTGGAGCAACACTGACGACGCCGATCGACGGCTGGCTCGGCAGGTGCTCGATGGGAAACACAGTTGGCTGGAGGACGGCATCGTGGATCCCTCCGAGGGAACCGGCCCGTGGATCGCCGAATGGCAGCCCGGCGAATCGAAGACGGAGAACAAATCACGCCGCTACCGCTAGCTGCTCAGCTGGCGTCGTCTGATCGGGCTCAGGGCAGGTGGTTGTCGGTTGCGAGGGCGGCGCCGACCTGGTCGGCCAGAGCTACGGCCACCTGGCGTTGGGCGGTTGAGGGGCGGGCGACCCGGGTGGACGCGACGAGGACGAAGCGGCCTCGGGTGATGCCGTCGTGCTGGGTGCGGAGTTCGATCTCGCAGTCGGTCGGGAGTCCGTGGCGTTCGACGTCGAGGTCGCGGCCCCGGCGTACGACGGTGCCGTCGCGGACGATCGCCGCAGGGGCACCATCGCGGGTGTCGGTGTCGAACTGGCAGTCGTCGATGCCGAGGATGTCGACGAGTTGGTCGGCGACGTGGGTGATCAGGGTCTCGATGCGCGAGCTGCCGGCGGCGACCCGGCCGGCTGTCTGGACGACGCCCTGCAGGTAGCCCGCCTGCTGACTGGCGCGGGCTTGTTGCCGGCGTCCCCAGAGTGCGACTTCGGTGACGGCGAGGCCGACCAGTGTGAGCAGTACGGCGGTCTCGATGTCGGCCTGCGATGTGATGGTGAACTGCTGAAATGGCCGGGTGAGGAAGAAGTCGAACCACAGGGTGCTGGAGAGTGCGGCGACGATCGCGGCCCAGCGTGGCCCGGTTGCGGCGGCAGCGACGACGAGCAGCACGAGCACCAGTGCGGCGTTGGTGTTCTCGATCCGGTCGCGCAGCGGAACGATCGCCGCGCACACCGCGCAGGGAACGATCGCGGCCGCGACTCCGATCGCCCGCTGCCGCATCCGCGGTGCCAGTTGGAACATCACAGTGCTCATCCTGCCGGTGGGCTACCACCCCAGGCGCTAAGAACGCGTCAAGATGCAGGTGCCGGGCGTCAAGACGGCGTCAAGACCGGGCGCCGACCTGATCGGGCGACGGTTGGCTGGTCGCGTGAAGGTCATGGAGCTGCCGAAGCGATTCCTGGTCGGGCGACCGCTGCGTAGTGAGCGGCTGGGCGACACGTTGCTGCCCAAGACGCTCGCACTGCCGGTGTTCTGCAGTGACCCGCTCTCCTCGAACGCCTACGCGACCGAGGAAATCCTGCTGATGCTCAGCCTCGGCGGATTGACGCTGCTGCACCTGACTCCGTGGATCGCCGCCGTAGTCGTGGCGTTGCTGATCGTGGTCGTCGCGTCGTACCGCCAGACCTGTTATGCCTACCCGAACGGCGGGGGCGCGTATGCGGTGAGCCGGGCGAATCTCGGGCGGAACGCGTCGCTGGTGGCCGCCAGTGCACTCCTGGTCGACTATGTGCTCACAGTCGCGGTTTCGGTGGCGGCGGGTGTTCAGAACATCGTGTCGGCGGTTCCGGTGCTCGGTCCGCATGCGGTGCTGGTGTCGATCGTGATGATCGCCCTGCTCGCGGTGGTGAACCTGCGTGGTGTGAAGGAATCGGGTACGGCGTTCGCGATCCCGACGTACGGCTTCATCGCGGTGGTGCTGACGATGATCGTTGTCGGGCTGGTGAAGATCCTCACCGGTGACGCGCCGCGCGCGGAGTCGGCGCCGTACGGGATCACCCAGGCGTCGCACGCGACCGGCCTGGTCGCGGTCCTGATCGGAATGCGTGCCTTCGCGTCCGGGTGTACGGCGCTGACGGGGGTCGAGGCCGTGAGCAACGGTGTCCCGAACTTCCGGCCGCCGAAGAGCAAGAACGCGGCCGGCACGCTGGCGATCATGGGGTCGATCACGGTCGCGATGTTCGCCGGTATCACCGCGCTGGCGATCGTCTCGCACGTCCATGTCGCCGATGATCCGGCCCGGCTCACCGGTACGCCGGAAGGGTACGAGCAGCGCACGGTGATCGCGCAGGTCGCGGGCTCGGTCTTCGGCGGGTACCACTCGATCGGGTTCTTCGCGGTGCAGGCGTTCACCGCGGCGATCCTCATCCTGGCCGCGAACACGGCGTTCAACGGCTTCCCGATCCTGGCGTCGCTGCTCGGGCACGACGGGTTCCTGCCGCGGCAGTTCTCCCGGCGTGGCGACCGGCTGGTCTTCAGCAACGGCATCGTCATCCTGTCTGCGCTCGCGGGTCTGCTGATCTGGGTGTTCGATGCGAGTACGACGAGGCTGATCCAGCTCTACATCATCGGGGTGTTCGTCTCGTTCACGCTCAGCCAGGCCGGCATGGTCGTGCACTGGACCCGCTTGCTGCACGGGGATGTGCTGTCGCCGGTCCGCGCGCACCTGTCGCGGTCGCGGGCGATCAACGCGCTCGGTGCCGTCTTCACCGCGGTGGTGCTGGTCGTCGTCCTGATCACGAAGTTCACGCACGGCGCCTGGATCGTCGTACTGGCGATGCCGGGCCTGTTCCTGTTGATGAAGGGGATCCGGCGGCATTACGACAAGGTGGAGGTCGAGCTCCGCCCGAGGCCTGGCGGTACCACGCTGCCACCGCGGGTGTTCGCGATCGTGCTGGTGTCGAAACTGCATACACCGACCCTGCGGGCGTTGGCCTACGCCCGGGCGACGCGCCCGACGACGCTGACGGCGGTGACAGTCAGTACCGACATCGACGCGTCTGATGCGTTGCTGCAGGAGTGGAGTGAGCGGGACATCCCGGTTCCGCTGAAGGTGCTGCATTCGCCGTACCGCGATGTGACCGGGCCGGTCCTGGACTATGTGAAAAATATTCGCCGGACGAGTCCTCGTGATCTGGTGGCGGTGTTCATTCCCGAGTACGTCGTGGGGCACTGGTGGGAGGCGCTGCTGCACAACCAGAGCGCGCTGCGGCTGAAGGCCAGGCTGCTGTTCCAGCCGGGGGTGATGGTCATCAACGTCCCGTGGCAACTGGGGTCGGCAGAGGTGCTCGAGTCGCGGCGCGTGGACACGGAGGCGGAGCACGCCCCGGCCGAGCGTGTCTGAGCCTGCGTCGTGCCCGTCCGGCGCTGTCTCGGGCCGTGCTGTGCCAGAGTTGAGCCGTGGTGGAGAAGGACGAGCCTGCACGGCGGGTGACGCGACCCTCGGGTCTCAAGAGACGCGTTTGGGCAGGACTCGGCCTGGTTGTGGCCGGCCTGCCGGCCCTGACGGTTGCGCTCGTCCCGATCCGCGACAGCCTTGCACTCGAGAGCGTCCTGCTGCTGTACCTGCTCGCTGTGGTGTTGATCGCGGTGACCGGCGGTCTCCTGCCAGGTGTGACCGCGGCGTTCGCGGCGGTGTTGCTGGCGAACTTCTTCTTCACCACGCCGTACCACACCTTGGTGGTAGACCAGCGCGACAGCATCATCGCATTGTTCGTGTTCGTATTGGTCGCGGTGACTGTGAGCGTGACGGTCGAGGTGGCCACGCGGTCCCGCATCGCGGCCGTGCGGAGCCGGAGCGAGGCGGAGGTGCTGTCCCGGTTGACGACCGAACCGGTGTCGGACGCTTCGCTGATGGCGGTGCTGGAGGAGGTGCGGGAATCGTTCGGGATGGAGTCCGTCGCGTTGATGGAGCGCCACGGCGACATCGATCGCGTGGCGGCGTACGCCGGGCGGCCCTTGCACGGCAACCCGGTCATCTCGGTCCCGGCCCGCGACGGCCTGCGCCTGGTTGCCGAAGGCCCTGAGTTGTTCGCGGAGGACCGGAAGCTGCTGACCCGGCTGGCCGCCGCGGCGGCACGGGCGTGGGAAGGCCAGCAGCTCGCCGGTGAAGCAGCCCAGGCGCGGCAGCTCGCCGAGATCGACCGGCTCCGCGCGGCACTGCTCGCCGCCGTCGGCCACGACCTGAGGACGCCGCTGGCCGGGATCAAAGCGGCTGTGTCCAGCCTGCGCCAGCAGGACGTGACCTGGAGCCCGGCTGAGCACGACGAGTTGCTGGAGACCATCGAGGAGTCCGCTGATCGTCTCGACGACCTGATCGCGAACCTGCTGGCCATGAGCCGGTTGCAGGCAGGGGCGCTGTCGGTCGACGTCCGGCCGGTCGTGCTGCAGGAGGTCGTGGCCAAGTCCTTGGTCGGTGTTCCGGTGGATGCCGTCGTTCTCGACGTACCGGACGATCTTCCGCTGGTCCTCGCCGATCCGGGGCTGCTGGAGCGCGTGATCGCCAATCTTGTCGACAATGCCCGCCGTTTCTCACCGAGCGGTGTGCCGGTTCGGGTCATGGCCTGGGCGGACGATTCCGCGCATCTCAGCGTGGCCGACTCCGGACCGGGGGTTCCGGCGGCGGACCGGGAGCGGATGTTCACGCCGTTCCAGCGACTCGGCGATCAGCGCTCCGACACCGGCGCCGGTCTCGGCCTGGCCATCGCCCGCGGCTTCAGCGAAGCGATCGGGGGCTCGCTCAACCCGTCGTCGACCCCTGGCGGAGGCCTCACAATGACCGTTCAGCTGCCGTTGATGCCATGAGCAAGGTTCTGATCGTCGACGACGACCGGCAGCTGCTGCGGGCACTGGCCATCAATCTGCGCGCTCGCCAGTACGAGGTCGAGACCGCGGCTGACGGCACCTCGGCGCTCGACGCCGCGAGCCGGCGGCCACCGGACCTCGTGATCCTCGACCTCGGCCTGCCCGACATGAACGGCGTCGAAGTCGTCTACGGACTCCGCGGCTGGTGCACGGCACCGATCATCATCTTGTCCGCCCGCGAAGGCCAGGCCGACAAGGTCGAGGCGCTCGACGCCGGGGCGGACGACTACGTCACGAAGCCGTTCGGCATGGACGAGTTCCTGGCCAGGGTCCGTGCCGCACTCCGCCGTACGACGCCCACGACCAGCGGGACCGCGACCGTTCAGACCGACGCCTTCACCATCGACCTCGCCGCGAAACAGGTCACCACCGCCGACGGACCGGTGCGACTGACACCCACCGAGTGGAACCTGCTGGAAGTCCTCGTCCGCAACACCGGCAAGTTGGTCAGCCAGAAGCAGTTGCTCCAGGAAGTCTGGGGACCGACGTACGAGGCCGAGACCAACTACCTCCGCGTCTACATGGCGCAACTTCGCCGCAAGCTCGAACCCGACCCCTCGCGCCCCAATCACCTCATCACCGAACCGGGCATCGGCTACCGCTTCCAGCCCTAGCGCGGCGGTTGCGCTGGCTAAGCTGGCTGTTGTGACTGGGGACTTCGAAGGCTGGCCGCGGGGTGCTTTCGATGTGTTGTTGCGGCTTGAGGGGGAGCCTTCGGCTGGAGTCAGGCGGGAGTGTAGGCGGGATCGGGAGGAGCTGGTTCGGCGGCCGATGATCGACCTGCTGAACGTGGCGGCGGATGCGGATTCGGCGTACGAGGACTTTTCGGTCTGGGGGTACGGCGATGTGTTGGTGAGGGCCTGGCAGCGGCAGAGTGCGATTGTGCGGCTGGCTCGGAACGTTGAGCTTGGGGTTCGGTTCGATCTGGATGGGTTAGAGGTCGGCTTGGCGTGGTGGTACGCGCCGTCCGCACAAATCGAGCGTTATCGCGCTGCGGTGGCGGATGCTGGGTCTGGGCCGCGGTTGGCCGCCATTCTGCGGAAGCTTGAGCGGGAGGGTTTCGAGATCTCGGGCGACCTGCTGAAGCGGCCGCTGCGGGGCTATCCCGTTGACCATCCGCGAGCGGAACTGTTGCGGCACAAGTCGGTGATCGCAACCCGGCCGCTCGGCTGTGAGGAATGGATTCACACCTCCGCCGCGGCGGACCAGGTGCTCGCCGCGTTCTACCAGTTACGTCCGCTGGCACGCTGGCTGGTCAAGAACGTGTCGCAGGCGAGGCCATGACGTCGCACAGGGTTGAGTTTCGGTTGTCGGAGAATCCGTGGGCGCCGACTGCGGTCATCGAGGAGGTGAACGCGCGCACGGGTAGCGGGCTGGTGCTGACCGGGCTGCCTGACCAGGTGGGCGGTTCGAGCAGCGCGGCGTTTCTCGAGTGGGCCGATGGGCGTGAGTCCGCGGGACCAACTGCAGGAGTGGTTGCCGAAGGCAAGCGCCCGCCGGATGACGGTCGGGGCGGCAGCGCCGCATGCATTAGGCTGCGACATCGAGCGCGCCCCGCGATCGCCGTGCTCAGTCGCAACCCGCCCACCGGAGGGACTCGAGGATCCCGCGGACCACGAGGAGGTCCATGACAACGAACGTGATCAATGAAAGCCCGTTCGCTGACGATGTGCGCGCCGTGGCTGCGCACTACGGTGTGACGGTGAAGGACGTGGTGCCGGCTCCCACTCAGGGCCAGGTGAACCTGACGGTCTTCCTCGGCAGTGAGCTGGTCCTGCGCATCCCTCGCACCACCAGAGCAGCGGAGTCGCTCTCGAAGGAGGCTGAGGTCATTCCGCTGGTCCAGGACGCGGGCGTGCCGACTCCTGAACTCGTCAGCTACGACTCGACCCTGCGGGTCGGGAGTGTGCCATACATGGTCCTGCAGCGAGTGCATGGCGCGACCCTGGCGGATCAGGCGCCCGATCCGAGCGGGCGACGGCGCGTGCTCGGATCCCTCGGCGAAATCCTGGTGACACTCCACCAGGTCCGGCTCAGCAGTGTCGGGCCCGTCAGTGCGATCCCGGCGCCCTTCACGTTCTCACCACCCGCGTTGCTCCGCCGGCTCACGGAGGCGGGCGAGATCGGCAGTGCCCAGCACGACTGGCTGCTCGAGCGATTCGCCCTCCTGCATCCCGAAGGTCCGTCGCAGGCGGATCCGGCGCTGCTCCACCGCGACGTGATCCCGTCCAACGTGATGGTCAACCGCGAAGGGCGGGTCACGGCGCTGCTGGACTGGGGCTGTGCCGAATGGGGTTCTCCGGCTCGTGATCTCGTCGGCCTGCCGATCCGGGCACTGCCCGACCTGCTGTCCGGGTACCGAACAGCGCTCGGGGTCGCTCCCTCGGGGGACGACCAAGACGGTGACCTGGCTCTCGAGCGCGACGCGCTTTGGTACCACCTCTACCTGGCGTTGGCACGACTCCTCAAGGAGCCGTCCACGTCGGAGGATCGAAACTGGGCGGCGCCGCGCAGTGCGACACTCCTCGACATCCTCGCGTTCACGTCCGGCGCGGCGACGGAACCCTGGCCCGTGCTCCTCCGTCGAATCTCGCCGAGCTCGGTATGACGTGACCACTTGAGGTACGGGCAGACCGCCCCGCGTCCTCCTGACCTCGCGCTGAGGCCAGCATCTTCCGAAGGGGTCAGTTTCGCCTGCCGTCGACTGGCGGCATGTCAAGATGAGAGAGGCCCTCCTTCAGGTCCCTCCGGACAGGAAGGGCGTGGAGATGTCGCACAGGGTTGAGTTTCGGTTTTCGGAGAATCCGTGGGCGCCGACTGCGGTCATCGAAGAGGTGAATGCGCGCACGGGCAGTGGGCTGGTGCTGACCGGGCTTGCCGATCAGGTGGGCGGTTCGAGCAGCGCGGCGTTCGTTGAGTGGGCCGATGGGCGTGAGTCCGCGATCACGCGCACTCGTACGCCGTTGGCGGTGATGCGGCAGACGGCGGGTGTGCTGAACGACCTTCGGCGGCAGGGACTGCCCGTTCCAGCGCATCAGCTCGTGCTGGAGCTTTCTGATGGGTACGTCGCTGTTGTGCAGGAGAGGTTGCCCGGCCGTCATGTGGACTCGCTCAACTCGACCACGGCGGCCGCGTTCGTCGCGATGAACGAGCGTTTCGCCGGGGTACTACGTGACCATCCACAGGTCCCGCGGCCGAGAGCCTTTCCCGACGTGACCTTGGGGTACGGCGCGTTCGAGCACACGGTCGGCCATCTTGGTGAGCGTGGTCGGCGGCTGCTGGGGCGACTGCTTGAAGTTGACGGTGGGCGTCCGTTTCGCATGCAGGGCGATGATCTCGTGCACACCGACTACACGCCGGGCAACGTGCTGTTCGATGACGCCGGCAATGTCAGCGGTGTCGTTGACTGGAATGCCGGCGCTGTCCGAGGCGATCGGCACTACGCGCTCCTCGGGCTGCACTGGGGCAGCATCGGCCGGAGGACAGTCGGAGCCGAGGAGGTGAAGCAGGTCGAGGAGAAGCTGGCCCAGCTCAGCCCGGCGACCAGACGCAGCTACGAGGCGCACTGGATGGTCGATCAGGTGCACGAGTCCATCCTGAAAGGCTTCCAGCCCGAACGCATCGAGGCCGACCTGGCACGCGCTGAGAAGACACTGGGTTGAGACTTGGGGCATCGTTCGGGTCACACGAGAGAGGTCTGTACCGCGCTGCAGTAGGACTTGATCAGGGATGGGGTGGCGGCGGCGTTGGAGGTGGCGGCGCTGTGGGCGGCGCGGGAGAGTTCGGCGATGGCCCAGTGGCCTCCTGGGTCGATGGCCATCGCTGTCAGCATCTCATCGAGATCTTCGTCGTCGGGGATCGCGAGGAGTTCGGTCAGGGCTTCCTGAAGTTTCTCGCGCGCCAGCAGGATCTGGCGGGCGTTGTAGCGACCGAAGTTGCGGTAAGCAACGAAGCTCGCAGTGTCGAAGAACTGGTTGAGGGTCGACTCCCGCGGGTACGTCGGGTACCGCTCGTGGAATGCGAGCAACGACGCGGGCATCTCCTTGGCCAGACCGGGCTTGGCGTACCAGAGGACGCCGACCGGGGTCTCTTCGGTGAAGGATCCCGCGCCCTTGGTGAAGAACCCGATGTTGACGGTCCGCGGCGAGTACGCCGGGACGCGCGAGCCGCTCGGCGCTGCCCGGAGGGGGTCGAGACTGATGTCGATCCGGATGTCGCACTCGCTGGGCGCGATCGCGATGGCCTTGCCGAGTGAGCTCGTCGCGTCACCCGGACCGGAGTCGGCGTCGACGCAGACGATCTCGGTGATTTCGGGGATGCGGAGCAGTTCGACGAGTCCGGTGTTCTCCCAGTGCCCGCCGTCGGTCAGGTAGAGGTAGGGGTCGTCGAGGTCGTGGATCCCGAAGAACTCCTTGAACAGGTAACCGAGCCCGGTGCGGGCGTACGGCAGGTCGGTGTCCACGCCGGTCTGCGTGTCCAGGCCGGCGGCCTCGAGCTGGGTGATGAAACGCGGGTTGGCGATCCACACGCCGAGCCGGATGTTGAAGAAGGCCAGCAGCATGCTGGTCGGGCCGATCTGGTACCGCCCCATCGCGGGGGAGACCGCGGCGCTGGAGATGGCGACTGCCATCATCGTCGTGATCCGTTTGTGCAAGCTCTTGCCGAGCCGGTCGAGCACGCGTGTGGACGCGGCGAACTGCAGGGTGTTGCCGCGCCCGTCCTGAGGCAGATGCAAGATCGTCCGCTCGGGGTCGAACGTCACGCTCAGCGCCGGGGTGCCGTAGCGGGAACGGACCGCACGCGAGGTCACGGTGCTGGTCGTGCACACCACCAGCGGCGTACGCGGCACCGTCTCGTCGTAGTTGAAGGCGGACAAGCCGGGTTCGCAGTTGGCCTCGTCTGCACCAGGGACGTCGTTCTCGTACGGGCGGACACTGAGTTCGTCCTGTGCGTTCTCGGTCCGGTACGTCGCGTAGGCCAGACGCAGCTTGCCTCGATAGAAGGGCGCCAGCGACCAGCTTTCCGAGCTGGGCCCCAGGATCACAACAGTCAGGATCGCCAGCGCGAGGATCCAGTTCCAGCCGGATTGCCAGCTGACCAGATCGTGCCTGGACCAGGTCACCTCGTGCTCGGCAGCGGTCCACGTCGCCAGCGCTGTCAGACCCAGCGCGCCCACGACGAAGGCAATGCCGCCGAGCATGGGCGCGAAGCGCGCTGCCGGCTTCCTGAGAATGCGGACGACCGAGCCGACGACACCGGCGCTCGCACCGGCTGCAGCGACCAGCGTGGGCAACGACAGATGGGCGACCGCGCCGACTAGCTCGACGAAGCCCCACAATGTCAGTGCGAGGAACGCCCCGAGGGCGAGCGCGCTGTATGACGCCCGCTTCAGCGTCTGCAGCGTGACGCGCGCCACCGGTTGGTTCTGGGCGTAACCGACGAGAAACTGACCGGCGAGGACCCAGAGCATCAGGACGACGAATCCGGCGGCGAGGAAAATGAGCCCGGGCAGCGCGAGCCAATGGTCCTTGACGAGCTCATGCATCGCGTCCTTCGGCAGGTCGCCGCCCTGGCCCGTGAGGCTGCGCAATGCCCAGCCCACAGGCTGTGTGATTGCCCAGAGCATGCTCAGCAGCACCAGCACATTGACTGCCAGCCCGGCGATGACCGTCGCGAACACAGCTGGCCGGTACGACGCCTTGGTGGAAGTCTGACTGCCCTCGGGCCCGGATTGCCTGGTCGCCTTCGCAGCGGCCGGATCCGTGTCGGATCCTCGAGGCTGGTTCGACCCGAGGTACCCGAGGTTGTCGACCAGATGGCGCTCCTCGGGGGTGAGCCATCCGTTGTCCTGCTGTTGCCACGGACTAGGTGCCAGCTGGCTGAGGCTCGCTCGTTCAAGGCTCTCGGCATCCGGCGTCGGGAGGCCGGATCGCGAGATGCTCCAGCCGGCCGCCATGTTCGATCCACCGGACACAGCGGTGACCGCGCGGGCCCCGGACCAGCCGAGGACACCATCGTCGAGTGCCTGGAGTGCGCCGAGGCTGATCGACGACGCCCGGATGCCGCCGCCGGAGAGGGCAATGCCATACCTCGCAGCGCCGGGCGGGGGCGCGGTGCGTTCCGTCTGGGTGCCCTCTGCGGATCGGTCGACCTCCTCCGAAGGCTTCGCCTTCATACCGGCCGCCTTCCGGGCGTACGTCGGCAGCGCCCAAGAGGCGAGCCTGACCCAGCGTGGCGTCGACCACCACGCGAAGGCGCCTGCCGCGGTGTAGACGATGACGACGAGGAGCAAGGTGAACTTGGCCCAGGCGCAGACCGAGGCTAACCGCCACGACCCGTTCGACGACCCCGCGGTGAGCATGAAGATGTTCTCGGCAACGTCGAAGACGCCCGCGACGACGACTGCGATGACCACGGTGGTACGCGCCCGCCGTAGTGCCGGCAGCCGGAAGTACTTGCCGGCCCACGACGCCAGGAACGCGAGCAGGACGACGTAGGAGACGATGAACCAGAAGTCCTGTTGGACTGCCTTCGTGAAAGCTTGGTCGCACGCGCAGGCCGTCCATGCCTCGTTGCTGCCGGCAAGCTCGATCTCGACGATCGACGTCGCCTGACCCTTGAGGCTTGCCGCATCACCGAAGTGTGCAGCGACAAGAAGGCCCAGGATCACTGCAAGCCAGCGCAGTCCGGCGCTCACGCGGGGCTCCATATCAGGGGCCGCGAACAGAACGACCACCAGCAGGATGACGATCGCGAGGAGCGTGACCCAGAGCGCCTGAGACCCGACGTCGTCCCCGGTACGGTCGCCGAGAAACACTGCGCCCAGCACGAGGACGGCGATGCCCGCAAGCAGCCAAATCACCCGCCGCCAGTAGTGAAAGGAGATATCCGTCTCCGGTTCGAGTCCACCAGTCGGCGGATCCTGAAGAATCGCCATTTCCCCTACCCCCGGTTCATCAGCACCAATGCGTGCGGACACTCGAGATGACTCCTCGCACCCATGAGAGGCCGCAGAACGGCGGCTGATACGGACGCCTGCACAATTCGTTGCTGAATGGTTACTGACGGGGGCCGCTACGACGAAGCACGCGCATTCACGCCCGACCGACCTGCGGCCGGATTTCGGTCTTGCCGGCTGGTTGAGGCGGGTGCCTACTGGTGTCGTGGGGTGGGTTGGTGGGGTCTTGGGTTTGGTTGCTGTGCTGGGACTCGGCTCGTGTTCGTCAGATCCAGGGTCAGCGGACATCGAGTGGGGGGACTGCTCGGCCGTTGCTGACGCGGGCGGGACGAATCTTCCTGCGGACCGGTTTGAGCTGCGGTGTGGTGTTGTGGAGGTCGACCTCGACCCTGCGCACAAAGCGGCTGGGACGGTCGGGGTGCAGGTCATTCGGGTTCATCGGTCGGGAGGGGCCGCTAGCAAGGATCCATTGCTGCTGATCGCCGGTGGGCCCGGGCAGTCCGGTGTCGATTACGCGGTTGTTGCGGCCGGTCTGCTGCCAGAGACCGTGCTAGACCGGTTCGACCTCGTCGGGTTCGATCCGCGCGGCGTCGGGCGCTCGCAGGCCATCCGGTGTGAGCACACCGATACCGGTACTCCGACGTTCGCAGACGTGCTGACCGACGTGGGGTATGCCCGTGCTGCCGGCGTGATGCGCGGGATCACTGACGAATGCGCTGCTGCGCTGGGCTCCAAGGCGGCCTTGTTCAGTACGACGGCGACCGCTGTGGACATCGACCGCATTCGTGCAGCTCTTGGCCAGTCGACGCTCACCTACCTGGGCTGGTCCTACGGCGCAAAGCTCGGAGCAGAGTACGCGCGGCTCTACCCGGACAAGGTGCGTGCCGCCGTACTCGACGCTCCGACCGACCCCGGCACGACCTGGATCGAGACCGTTGAACGCCAGCTCGCCGGCTTCGAGGGGGCGTTCGATCAGTTCACGGCCTGGTGCGCGACACAGGACAGTTGTGACCGGTTCGGCAATGTGCGCACGTTCGTCGGCGGGCTCGTCCGCAAGGCGCAGGAGTCGCCCATCCCGAGCCGTCGGCCGGCTGACGACGTACCGACGTACGGCGTCGATGTCATCGATGCTGTGGTTGCGTCCCTGTACGACGACGCGCGCTGGGCCGATCTTGCCGACGGACTGCGGGAGGCCGCTGACGGTGACTCGGGCACTCTGCGGGAGTTGGCCGACGCCGGCCGCGGGGACCAGGACGCCGACGACGCCCTGCTGGTCATCAACTGCAATGACAGCGCGCCGGGGCCGAGCGAGGGCGAGATCAGGGCGGCCGGCGTCCGGTTCGCCAAGCAGTTCCCGTTGTTCGGGGTCTGGGGATCGTGGCAGCTGTTCGGATGCGCGTTCTGGCAGTCGCCTCGGCACACCTTGCAACCGCCCGTCGCGGCCACGGAGCATCCGATCGTCGTCGTCGGGACCCGTCACGACCCCGCGACGCCGTACGGCGGGGCTGTCGCGATGGCCGCGAGCCTGGGCAACGCGGAGTTACTGACCTGGGAGGGTCAGGGACATACCGCAGTCGGCCGCAATGACTGCATCAATCGTTATGTCGCCGACTACCTTGCGTCGCTGACGGTGCCGCCTCACAACGCACGCTGCCCAGCCTGAGGCGGTGTCGGCCAACGCTCAGTAGCGGATGGCCGGCGCCGCGGCGGTCAGGCGTCTGCTTGGCCGAGGGAGTGGAGCTTGGCGAAGGGGGCGACGACTCGCAGGAGTCGTCCGCCTCCGAAGTCGATGATGACCGTGCCGTCGGCCTCGACTGAGTGGACCCGGCCGAGTCCCTCCCTGTCGTGAGACACCCGCTCACCGACTTCGTAACTCTTGAGCGAGTCGGAAACCCGGGCCTGGAAAGGACTGGTGGACAGGTGACGACGCGTCGTCGCGCGATAGGGCAGCATCAGACCTCCAGTATGCGCCGTTCCCGGCGACTGTGCGACACGGGAACCCCTCGGAGCCACCGGCCGCCGTGGTTTGATGAGGGTGCCCACCGCCCCGAGGGAGCCTCATCATGCGCAAATTACTGGTCCTGTTGCTGGGTCTGTCGATGGCCGGGTTGAGCGGGGCGAGCGCGCAGGCGGCGCCGACGGGGGAGCGGGACGTCATCGTCCAGCTGTTCGAGTGGAACTGGACGTCGGTCGGGCGGGAGTGCGGCCAGGTGCTCGGGCCGAAGGGGTACGGCGCGGTGCAGGTCTCACCTCCGCAGGAGCATGTCGTGCTGCCGGGGTCCGGGTATCCGTGGTGGCAGGACTACCAGCCGGTGAGCTACAAGCTGGACAGCACCCGCCGCGGCACGCGCAGCCAGTTCGTTGCCATGGTCAACAGTTGCCACGCGGCCGGTGTCAAGGTGTACGTCGATGCCGTGATCAACCACATGACCGGTGGCTCGTCGGGCGGCACCGGCAGCGCGGGGTCGTCGTACACGCACTACGACTACCCGGGGACGTACCAGACGCAGGACTTCCATCACTGCGGACGCAACGGGAACGACGACATCGTCAACTACGGCGACCGGTACGAGGTGCAGAACTGTGAGCTCGTCGACCTCGCCGATCTGGCGACCGGGACCGACTACGTGCGCGGCCGGATCGCGGCGTACCTGAACGATCTGCTGTCGATCGGCGTCGACGGGTTCCGGCTGGATGCCTCGAAGCACATGCCGGCCGAGGACATCGCCGCGATCAAATCCCGGCTGTCGGGTTCGGCGTACCTGTACCAGGAGGTCATCTATGGGGCCGGTGAGCCGATCACCCCGGACGAGTACGTCGGGAACGGCGACGTACTGGAGTTCCGGTACGGGAAGGACCTCGCCAAGATCTTCAACACCGAGCGGCTCGCCTATCTGAAGACGTTCGCGGAGCCGCTGGCGTCGGATCGTGCGGTGGTGTTCACCGACAACCACGACACCCAGCGTGGGAGCGGCGTACTGACGTTCCGCGACAACGGCCGCTACGCGATGGCGAACGCGTTCATGCTGGCCTGGACGTACGGGACGCCGAAGGTGATGTCGAGCTACGAGTACACGTCGAACGACGAGGGACCGCCGTCGACGAGTACCGGACAGACGGTCGACACGACCTGCTTCAGCAACCGCTGGCGGTGCGAGCACGAGTGGCGGGTGATCGCCAACATGGTCGGCTTCCACAACGCCGTACGAGGAACTGCCGTGACCGAGTGGTGGGACAACGGCAACGACGCGATCGCGTTCGGCCGCGGTGACAAGGGCTATCTCGTCCTCAACGACGAGAGTTCGGCGCTGACCGGCCGGAGCTTCCACACCCAGCTTCCGGCCGGCGTGTACTGCGACGTCTTCCACGGCGACTACTCGGCGGGCAGTTGCACCGGTCCGACGTACACCGTCGACTCGTCCGGCTGGTTCAGGGCTGACGTCGCCGCCTCGGACGGCCTGGCGCTGCACGCCGCCGCACGAGTTTCGTAGGGCCTCACTTCTCGTTGCAGTTGAACTTGAGGTCGTCCGGGTCGTACGTCTCGTACTTGCTCGTCTGCCACGTGATCGCTGCGGCGGCACGGATCTTGAAGAAGTGCTCCTCGCTCGAGCACCTGTCGCAGGCGCTGTCGGGTTGATCTCGGCTGCCGAGCGGCGCGAGATCGGGCGCTCCGACACTCCAGCCGCTCCGGATCTGATCGGCCGGAACACCTGACCCGTCAGAGTCGGTCCAGGGGCACGTGCTCGATGCGGGTCCAGCCCTTCCAGCCTCGTTCCTCCAGGAGCGCCAGGATTCGCTCGGCGCCGGGGGCGGCTTCGAGCATGGCCGAGTCCATCAGGCGCACCAGGTCGTCGTCGAGCCCGTAGCCGCCGGTGGCACCGGCGTGTACGGCGGCGACCATCAGGCTCTCCAGGAGGTCGACGATCTCGACGATCCGCGGGCTGTCCTCGGACCAGTCGAGCGCCTCGTTCACGATGCCGTAGAGCTTCACCATGTCGGGATGCTCCAGCGCTTGGTGCTTCTGGACGATGACGTCGTCGATCAGGTGCGGGACCTGGGCGGCGATCATGATCCAGGCGTCGCGTTCGAGTTCGATGTACTGCTCTCGCATTCCGATCTCGCGGAGCCGGTCGAGGTAGTCCACGACGCTCTGGGGGAGGGCCAGGTGTTCGCCGGCGGCGAGTCTGGCAAGGCGTTTGCGGGTGTCCTGCAGCCGCCGGATCTCGGTGCGCAGTTGCTTGTCGATCTCCTCGACGCCGTCCGTGAAGTCGTCCGGGGCGGCGTCGAGGAGCTCCTGCACCCGGGCGAGCGGTACGCCGGCGTCCGCCAGGGTATGGATCCGGATCAGCCGCACGACCGCGCCGGCGTCGTACGCCCGGTACCCGGAGTGGTCGCGCTCGGGCTCCGGCAGCAGGCCGATCTTGTGATAGTGCCGAACCGCTCGCACCGTCACCCCGGCGTGCGCCGCCAGCTGGCTGATCGTGAGCATAGGTCCCAGCCTGCCTCAGGCGATCTTCCGGCGGTAGGCAGCCACTGCGAAGGCATAGGCGACGACGAGGATGCCGACGCACCACGCCATCGCGGTCCAGATGTCGTTCCCGACCGGTTGCTGGGCGAACAGGTTGCGGATCGTGTCGACGATCGAGGTGACCGGCTGGTTCTCAGCGAACCAGCGCACCGGGCCGGGCATGGTCTCCGTGGGCACGAACGCCGAGCTGACGAACGGCAAGAAGATGAGCGGGTACGCAAAGGCGCCCGCCCCTTCGACCGTTGACGCGGAGAGCCCCGGGATCACGGCGATCCACGTCAGGGCCAGCGTGAACAGGAACAGGATGCCGGCGACAGCGAGCCAGTCCAGCACGCTCGCGCTCGAGCGGAACCCCATGAGCAGGGCGACACCCGAGACGATCACCAGCGAGATCAGGTTGGCGACCAGCGAGGTGACCACGTGCGCCCAGAGCACGCCCGACCTTGCGATCGGCATGGACTGGAACCGTTCGAAGATCCCGCTCTTCATGTCCATGAAGATCCGGAACGCGGTGTACGCGACGCCGGACGCGACCGTGATCAGCAGGATGCCGGGCAGCATGTAGTTCACGTACGCGTCCGTCCCGGTGTCGATCGCACCGCCGAAGACGTACACGAACATCACCATCATCGCGATCGGCGTGAGAACGGTCGTGATGATCGTGTCCACGCTGCGGGTGACGTGGCGCAGACTGCGTCCGGTGAGGGCGCCGGTGTCGCTGAAGAAGTGGGTGGTCATGCTCGTTCCTTGGTGATTGCGAGGAACACGTCCTCGAGGGTCGGCTGCTTCTCGACGTACTCGACCTTGGCGGGCGGGAGGAGCTGCTTGAGTTCGCTGAGGGTGCCGTTCACGATGATCCGGCCCTGGTGCAGGATCGCGATCCGGTCGGCCAGCTGCTCGGCCTCTTCCAGGTACTGCGTGGTGAGCAGCACCGTCGTACCGTGGCCGGCCAGCTCCTTGACCGTCTGCCACACCTCGATCCGCGCCTCGGGATCGAGCCCCGCGGTCGGCTCGTCCAGGAAGATCACCGGCGAGTTCCCGATCAGACTCATCGCGATGTCCAAGCGGCGGCGCATTCCGCCTGAGTACGTCGCTGTTCTCTGGCCGGCCGCCTCCGTCAGAGAGAACCGGTCGAGCAGGTCGTCGGCGATCGCACCGGGATCCTTGACGTGCCGGAGCTTGGCGACCAGCACGAGGTTCTCCCGGCCGGTGAGGATCTCGTCGACCGCGGCGAACTGCCCGGTCAGGCTGATGGATTCCCGGACGTCGGCCGGGTGCGTGGCGACGTCGAAACCGTTGACGGCGGCCGTCCCCGCATCCGCCTTGAGGAGGGTGGAAAGGATCCTGATCGTCGTGGTCTTGCCCGCCCCGTTGGAGCCGAGCAGGGCGAAGATGCTTCCCCGCGCGACGTCGAGGTCGACGCCGCGCAGGACCGCTTTCTTCCCGTACGCCTTCTCCAGACCCTGCACCCGAATCGCCGGGCCGGCGGTCGATTGAACTGTCATGCCCACCAGCCTGCAGGGTTGACCCAGCGTCAAGGTCAAGCTGCCCCGGGCGGTTATTTGGTTGACGGTGGCAGACGCGGGCTGGTCTGCTGTGGGGACGTGCGCCGGATCAGCCGGTGCGGACCGGGAGGAGGGAAGCGTATGTCTGCTCTGTCCTGCAGCTTTGCTCTGAAAGGTTCTTCGGTTTGGCATTCGCACGTTCGTTCAGCTGTGAACATTGCGGCGTAGAGGTCTCCCTCGACGCCCCCGGAACTACCCATCGCAATCATTGCCCGAGTTGCTTGTGGTCGCGTCACCTCGACCGCAACGTTCCGGGTGATCGCAAGGCCGACTGTGCCGGCGGCATGGAGCCGATCGCGGTCACGGTCCGCGGTGAGGGCCGCTGGGTCCTCATCCACCGGTGCACCAATTGCGGGCGTCTCCGCCTCAACAAGACCGCCGGTGACGACAACGTCCTGCTCCTGATGCGGCTGGCAGCTCTCCCGCTGACCATGCCGTTCATCCCGTTCGCGGCCGAACCCGAGCCCGCGAGCAACGGCAACGGCAACCACTCCAAACCCCGTAAGCCTAGGGCTCGCAAGAACGCGACCGGCGAGGCGAGACCGGCGTGAAGCGCGTAGGCAGGAAGTGGATGGCGGCAAGGGTGAGGCCTGCCAAGGTGCAGGCGGTGGCCGCGCTCAGGATGAGTGGGGTGTAGCCGATCGCGGTGACCAGGGCAGCCGCGCCCAGTGGGGCGACGGCGAAGGCGAGGGTGGTCGGCGTGCCGAGCAGGCCGGCGATCGTCGCGTAGCCCTGGTCGCCGTACCGGTCGAGAAGGATGGCCGGCTTGGCGATTGACGCGACCCCGAACCCGGGGCCGAACGCGATCAGGCAGCCGGCGGCGCCGGCCGTGCTGTGACCGGCGGCAGGCAGGATGGCCAGGGCGATGCCTTGGAGGGTGATGACGGCGGCGCTGATCGATGTCATCGGCAACCATCGGCGGAGGACGGAGACGGTGATCCGGCCGGTGACCGAGAGCAGGCCGAGCAGGCCGGCGAGGGTGGCGGCGGTGGTGGGAGAGTGTCCTAGCTTCGTGAGGTAGGTGACGAGGTGTACGCCGATGATCGCGAGGGCGACACTGTGGAGGACGAACACGACTGCGAGCAGCCAGAAGCCGGTGTCGCGAAGGACGCGGGCTGGTGAGGTGTGCGGTTCATGAGTTGCGCGGCGCGTGTTGTCTGGTCGAGTGCCACGCAGGGCGAGGAAATGCAGGGGGATGGTGGTGACGGCGAGTACGGCGGCCAGGACGAGGAGAGCGCGCCGCCAGCCGAGGGCATGGACGAGCTGGCCGGTCAGCGGAATGAAGATCGAGCTGGCGAATCCGGCCACGAGGGTGATGGCCAGGAGTGCGGCGGTACGGCGTCGTGGTTCGGTGACTGCGACGACGACGGCGAACGCGGGTGGGTAGAGCACCATCGCCGAGCCGATGCCGATGGCAACAAAGGCGGCGTACAGCTCGATCGTGTTCTCGGCCTGCGACCAGGCGAGGACGGCGACGCTGGCGATGACCGAGCCGAGGCTCATGACCCCGTGGCCGCCGCGGGCATCGAGCAGGCGGCCCACAGGCACGGCCAGGACGGCGCTGATGAGTGAGGCGAGGGTGAGGGCGCCGGTCGCGGCGGTGGGGGAGATGTGCAGGTCGTTGCGCATCGGTTCGAGCAGGGCGCTGAACGCGTAGTACAGGACGCCGTAGCTGGCCGTGGTGGTGATCGCGAGCGCTGCGATGACTTCGCGTCGCAAGCCACCACGACCCGACCCGGCAAGGCCGGTCGTGGTGGCGGGCGCAGACATCAGTTGCAGCAGCCGGATTGCTTGTCCTCGATCACGGTGAGCAGGCCGCCGCTGATACCGGTGGCCAGGCCGCGGCCGGTCGGTGCGGTGAGCTCGACGGCTTGCGGTGCGGGACCGCAGCAGCCGCCGGCTTCATCGGCGGATCCGCCGAACGCCAGGTTGGACGAGCAGACGCCGGTTTCGGGGAGGTCGAGCTGGACGTCGCGGGCGGCTTCCCAGTCGCCGGCGAGTGCGGCGACGACGGAGCGGGCCTGCTCGTATCCGGTGGCGAGCAGGAAGGTCGGTGCGCGGCCGTAGGACTTCGCGCCGATCGCGTAGTAGCCCGGCTCAGGGTGGGCCAGTTCGTCGACTCCGTGCGGCGGGACTGTGCCGCAGGAGTGCTGGTTCGGGTCGATCAGCGGCGCGAGGGCGCGGGTGGAGCCGAGGACCGGGTCGAGGTCGAGCCGCAGTTCCGCGACGACGTCGTGGTCCGGACGGAACCCGGTGGAGTTCACGACCGTGTCGGCGGTGACGGTCCGGTCGCCGGAGGTCAGTTCGATGCGTCCGTCCGACGTACCGACGGACTCGACACGGAACGAGCTGACCAGCTCGACCTGTCCGGACTGCACGAGCTTCTTCAGGCGCGATCCGAGCGCACCGCGGGCAGGCAGTTCGTCGGCGTCGCCACCGCCGTACGTGCGAGCCTGGTCGGTGCCGCGGACAACCCACACGATCTCGGTTCCGGGC
The DNA here is from genome assembly GCF_004331345.1 of Kribbella soli. Lineage (GTDB taxonomy): Bacteria > Actinomycetota > Actinomycetes > Propionibacteriales > Kribbellaceae > Kribbella > Kribbella soli. The sequence continues at coordinate 91,168 of NZ_SJJZ01000002.1, forward strand.
ACCTCCTCCGCGAGCCGACCGAGGTCCAGCAGGGTGGTCGCGGCGGAATGACCGGCGCCGACAACGGCGGTCCGGCGTCCGGCGTAGCGGTCGCGATGAGCGCCGAGTACGTCGGGCAGCGCGTGAGCGATGTGCTCCGCTGCGGAGGCCTCGCCGCGGGCCGGGATGCCGGAGCCGCCGAGGACGTTCGGCTTGCGCCAGGTGCCGGAGGCGTCGACCACCGACGACGCGAGCAGTTCGGTGCCGTCGGCGAGCCGGACGAGGAACGGTGCGTCCTCACGTCCGGCGGTGCGGATCCGGTCGAATCCGACGCGGGTGATCGCGACGACTTCAGCGTCGTACCGGATCTTGTCGTTGAGCTGCGGGAGCTTCGTGAGTGGTTCGAGGTAGGCGTCGATGAGGTCGCCGCCGGTCGGCAGCGTGCCGAGGTCCGGTGCGCTCCAGCCGTTGGCCTCGAGCAGCCGGCGTGCCGCGCTGTCGAGGTCGTAGCGCCATGGACTGAACAGCTTCACATGTCGCCATTCCCCGATCGCCGCCGCGACGCCCGGACCGGATTCCAGTACGACGAAGCCCAGTCCACGTTCGGCCAGATGCGCCGCCGCTGCCAGTCCGACCGGACCGGCCCCGATGACCACCACGGGCGCCGTTTGATGCTCGCTCACGATCCACTCCCTGTCTTGAAGATCATCTAATCAACGACACCCACCTTGCCTCCTGATTCGACAACAGTCAAGATAGAAGTATGTCGAAACAGGAGATCACTCTGACGCCGGTCTCCGGCGGTGCCTGCTGTACGCCGATCTCCGACGCGGCACTCGATCCGGCCGCCGCCGCCGAAGGGGCCGGGGTGTTCAAGGCGCTCGCCGACCCGATCCGGCTGCGCCTGTTGTCGATGATCACGTCGGCCGGCGGTGAGATCTGCGTGTGCGACCTGACGCCACAGTTCGCGGTCAGCGGTCCGACGATCTCGCACCACCTGAAGGTGCTCCGCGAGGCCGGACTGGTCGACTGCGAACGCCGCGGGACCTGGGTCTACTACTGGTCCGTGCCACAACGTCTGGAGTGGATCGCCACCCTCATCACGACGCCAGTGCCGGCGCCGCTGAGCTGATCGGCTTGACGCCCTGAATTAGCTCAGTGATCATTGAGTCAATGAACGCTGAGAGATCTACCCACGTGGAGCGGGCCCGGATTCATGCGGCGCTCGGTGATCCGGCGCGGCTCGCGATCGTGGACACCCTGGTGGCCGGTGACGCGGCGCCGGGTGAGCTCGGCGCGGCGCTGGAGTTGCCGACGAACCTGGTCGCCCACCACCTGAAGGTCCTGGAAGCGGCCGGTGTCGTCGCGCGCACGCGGTCCGAGGGCGACAGGCGCCGTACCTATGTGCGGCTCCGCCCTGAGGCGCTGGCGTCGATCACGACACCCGGGCTGACCGGCGCGGAGCGAGTGGTGTTCGTGTGCACGCAGAACTCGGCGCGTTCCCAGTTGGCCGCGGCGATCTGGTCGCGGCGCAGTCGGGTCCCGGCGTTGTCCGCGGGCACGCAGCCGGCGGAGCGTGTGCATCCGCGAGCCGTGAAGATCGCCCGGCGGCACGGCCTGGACCCGGCCGCGTGGCGCACAGCCCGGCTGCGAGACGTCGTACGGCGTGACGATCTGCTGATCGCGGTGTGCGACAACGCGTACGAACAGCTCGAGCACGAAACCCGGTTGCACTGGTCGATCCCCGACCCGGCCCCGGCCGACACCGACGCGTCCTTCGAAGCCGCCTATACCGAACTCACCGACCGGATCGACCGGCTGGTGGTTGCGGTGGGCAAGGGATGAGCCGGGTGTTGTGGCGGCGGGTTGTTGCGGAGGGGCTTGGGACCGGGTTGCTGGTGACGGTTGTCGTCGGTTCGGGGATCGCGGCCGCCAAGCTCTCACCCGGCGACACCGGGCTGCAGTTGCTGGAGAATTCGTTCGCGACCGCGCTCGGGCTGACTGTTCTGATCCTGATGTTCGGACCGGTGTCCGGTGCGCATTTCAACCCGGTCGTGTCGGTCGCCGATTGGTGGCTCGGCCGGCGAAACGGTGACGGCCTGAGTCTGCGGGATTTGTCTGCGTACGTCGCCGCGCAGGTCGTCGGCGCGGTCGCGGGCGCGGTGCTGGCCAACGTGATGTTCGGTCAGGCTGCGGTGTCGTGGTCGACGACGCACCGCTCCGCCGGGCACTTGTGGATCGGAGAGGCGGTCGCCACCGCAGGGCTGATCCTGCTGATCTTCTCGCTCGTCCGGTCCGGTCGCGCTGCTGTCGCACCTGCCGCTGTCGGTGCGTATATCGGCGCGGCCTACTGGTTCACCTCGTCGACGTCGTTCGCGAACCCAGCCGTGACCATCGGCCGCGCGTTCAGCGACACCTTCGCCGGGATCGCACCTGGTTCCGTTCCGGGTTTCGTGTTCTTCCAGGTGATCGGCGCGCTGGTCGGCGCCGGCCTGGTCGTCGTGCTCTACCCCGACCCAAGCGACTCCACGGAGGAGCTCGCCGTACCCCAAACCGACTCTGGAGTTGCGTCGTGAGCAAGCCTGTCGTCCTGTTCGTCTGCGTTCACAACGCGGGCCGCTCGCAAATGGCTGCCGGGTGGCTACGGCAGCTGGCCGGCGACAGCGTGGAGGTCCGCTCGGCCGGATCCGAACCGCGCGACCGGATCAACCCGACCGCGGTCGAGGCGATGCGCGAGGTCGGCATCGACATCACCGGGAACGTCCCTCAAGTGCTGCAGACCGAGGACGTCCGTGCCAGCGATGTGGTGATCACCATGGGTTGCGGCGACGCCTGCCCGATCTTCCCCGGTAAACGCTACGAGGACTGGGAACTCACCGACCCCGCCGGACAGCCGATCGAGATCGTCCGCGAGGTCCGCGACGAGATCCGCACCCGCATCGAGAAACTTGTCGCGGAACTCCAAGCCTGACGGCTCTCACCTGGGAGTGAGGAGGCAGAACTCGTTGTTCTCGGGGTCTGCCAGGACGGTCCAGGGGACGTCGCCTTGGCCGATGTCGAGGTCGGTGGCGCCGAGAGAACGCAGTCGGTCCGCCTCGGCCGCGTGGTCGTCGGTGGGGTACGGGCGGAGGTCGAGATGGATGCGGTCCAGCACGGTCTTCGGGTCGGAGGTGCGGATGAACTCGAGGTACGGCCCGACGCCCTTGGCGGAACGCAGTACGGCGGACTCATCGCCGACGTCGTGGAGGGTCCAGTCCATCGCCGACGACCAGAACCGCGCCATGGCTCGCGGGTCCGCGCAGTCCACGACGACTGCGGCGATCGGACCGGTGTCGCTGTAGATCGGCCGAGGCTCCAGCACGCAGAACTCGTTGCCCTCCGGGTCGGCGAGGACCGTCCACGGAACGTTGCCCTGGCCGATGTCGGCGGGCGTTGCGCCGAGGCTCTGGAGGCGCTCGATCAGCTCCGCCTGGTGCGCCGCGGAGGTGGTGGCGAGGTCGACGTGTACACGGTTCTTCACCGTCTTGGGCAACGGGATGGGAATGAGGTCGATGCAGACGGCGCTCGGGTCGGGATAGTTGAAGCCCTCGGGCTCGAGGTTCGTTTCCTCGGCGTTGTCGGCGGTCAGATCCCAGCCGAGCGCCTCCGCCCAGAACCTGCCGAGAGCGGAGCTGTCGTGAGCCTTCATCGAGATCTGTACCAACCGCGTCGCCATGCCGCCGATCCTAGGCCAGGCTGCCTCCCACACACCTCGGGAGGCAGCCTGGTCGATCAGGCGGTGAGGAGGTCGGCGAGGGTCGTCCGGGCTCGCGACACCCGGGAGCGGACGGTGCCGATCGGGCAGCCGAGCCGGGCGGCCGTCTGGGCGTAGGGCACGCCGGCGAGCTGGGTGAGGACGAAGACCTCGCGGCGATCGCCGGGGATCTTGTCGAGCAGGTCGGTCAGGGCGATGCCGTCCTCGAAGCCGGGGAGGTCCCGCGGCTGGCTCTGTTCGGCCGCGCGCTGCCAGTCGTGTTCGGAGATCCGCGGGCGTGCGGCCTTGCGGCGCAGGTCGTCGGCGACGGTACGCCGGGCGATGGACAGCAGCCACGTCCGCGCCGACGACCGTCCCTCGAACCGGTGCAGGCTTTGCAGCGCCCGCAGGAACGTTTCCTGGGTGAGGTCGTCGGCCGAGTGCGGATCGGCGCTCAGGTGTGCGACATAGCGCCGTACGTCGTGGTGCAGCGCGCGGACGAAGTTGTCGAGGGCAACGAGATCACCGTTGCGTGCGGCGATCGCCAACTGTGTCGATCGGTCGTCGATCAAGGCAGAAGCCATGGATTGAGTCCTTCTGAAGATCCGGCGGCGCGTGGGAACGCGACGCCGGTGAGCGGAGGCCTGCCGGATGGCATGGCGGATCCCCGGACGGCGAACGCCCGGGGCGGATCGTGCTGTCAGAAAGCAGCGATTCCGCTCGGTGGACCTCTGGAGGTGATGGCGTGAACAAGCAGCAGGTCGTCGTACGGCGTGGGGGAGTGAGCGGGCCGGAGGCGTGGCCGGTGCGCGGTGACCTGTGGACGCGCGAACGGCCGCAACGGCAGCAGGATCAGGCGGGCGACGGATCGCAGTACGGCGAACGCCGCCCGCTCCCCGTACGCGAGCCACAGACCGCACAGGAGCGCCGCAAGCAGGTGGGCGCCGAGCATGCCGAGTGACGACGTACCGGTCATGTGATGGCCCGCGCCGGTGTGCATCGCGTGCGGGATCGCCATCGACTGCGCGAGCGAGAACACCAGGTGCAGCGCGCCCTGCGCCACCAGCGTGCTCAGGACGACGAACGGTACGCCGCGCTCCCGGTCGGCGACGATCCACGCGGTGCCGCCGATCCAGCCGAAGCCCATCGGTATCGCCCACCACGGGAGAACCGCGCCGGACATCAGGACGTGCCCGAGGGCGGCGAGCAGCACGCAGGTGACCGCGAACATCGCGGCCCGCGTCCCTCGAAACCCCCAGGTCTGCTGCATGGCCGAACCATGGTCGCATCCCGCTCGGACAGGCCCTCCGGCCGCATCTGTGTCGCACGCCACATCGGACGGGTGGAACTGATCGCTCGGGCCAACCGACTCCTGTTGTGGACCGTGCGGAGAAGGAGTGGACGTGAGCGCAGTACTGGAGGCCCCTGCGAAGCCGGACAACGGTGCGCGGCCCGGCGGCACCGGGTTGTTCCGGGCGTTCTGGCGATGGCATTTCTACGCCAGCTTCCTGGTGATCCCGGTCCTGCTGATCCTCGCCGCGACGGGCCTGATCTACCTGTTCCGCTTCCAGATCGAACCGGTTCTGCACGCCGATGTGATGAAGGTCGACCAGCCGGCGGGCCTGGTCGCGCAGCCGTACGAGACCCAGCTCGACGAGGTACGCCAGGCGTTCCCCGATGCGACTGTGGTCTCGATGACCGAGCCGTCTGCGCCGGACCGCTCGACGGTGTTCTCCGTCGACACTGCGGCTGGGCCTCGGGACGTGTTCGTCGATCCGTACGAAGGCAAGGTGCTGGGTTCGCTCAACCCGGACACGACGCTGTCGGGCGCCGCGATCCTGCTGCACGGCGAATTGATGGCCGGCCGCTGGGGCGATTACGTCATCGAGATCGCTGCCTGCTGGGCGATCGTGATGGCGCTGACCGGCTACTACCTGTTCATCCGGGGACGGGTCGCGCGAGCGCGCCGACGGGCCGCTGGTGCGGCAGGCGCTGTACTGCGCTCACGGCACGGCCGTACCGGCGCGGTCCTCGGTCTCGGGCTGCTCTTCTTGATTGTGTCGGGTCTACCGTGGACCGGGGTCTGGGGTGCGAAGACCCAGGAGCTCGCGACCCATCAAGGTACGTCGTTCTGGGGCGAGGATCCCGGTGCGTTGTCGAACCCGACCTCGACCTTGGACGAGTCGCTCCCGCATAGCCACTCGGTGCCGTGGGGTCTGGGCAAGACCGAAGTACCACGGTCGAACCCGGCCGACGGGAAACGGTCGGTGGCCACCGTCGACACCGCGATCGAGGTCGGTCAGCGCAACGGGCTGCGCCGCCCGATGACGATCGCGTTGCCTGCGGACGACGAGGGCGTCTTCTCGGCGATCGGGTACGCGTTCAACGACCCCGGCAAGGAGCGCACGCTGCACGTCGACCGGTACGGCGGCCGCGTGGTGTCGACGTACGGCTACAGCGACTACCCGGCCCTGGCGAAGGTCGTTGCCCAGGGCATCGCGCTGCACGAGGGCAGGCGCCTGGGCACGCTCAACCTCTGGCTGACCACGATCTTCTGCCTCGGCGTGATCTTCATGTGCGTCACCGGACCGCTGATGTGGTGGCGCCGCCGCCCCAAGAACAAGTCCCTCGGCGCACCCCGCGGCCGACTCCCACTCCGCGCAACCCCCGCCCTGGCCGTCCTCGTCACCGCCCTCGCCATCGTCCTACCCCTGTTCGGCCTCACATTGGCCGCCGTACTCCTCCTCGACCAACTCCTGCTCCGCCGAGTCCCACGACTCAGGACCTGGTTCAACACCGCGAACTAGTCAGGTCCAGGGGTGGAGTTTGGTGGGGTTTCGGATGGCCCAGATTCGTTTGATCTGGGTGGGTGTGGTTTCGAAGGCGTAGACGGTGACGGTGGTGCCGTCTTGCTGGGCTACCAGGCCGGGCTGTCCGTTGACTGTGCGTTCCAGGAAGGCCAGCGCGGGCAGCTTGTCGGCGAAGGTCGTCAGGGCACGGACGATTTGTTCGGCGCCGGTGAGTGAGCGGAGGAACGCGGGGGCCTGGCCGCCGGTGTCCGCGGTCGCGGTGGCATCGGGGTCCAGGAGACCGATGAGAGTCTCGATGTCCCGGTTCTCCCAGGCCTGCTTGAAGTCCCGGACGATCTGCGACTGCACGGGCGCGGGCTCCTGCGCCGTCCGGATCCGGCGGCGGGCCGACGACGCCAGCTGACGGCAGGCGGCGGGAGTGCGGCCGACGATGTCGGCGACTTCGGCGAACGGATAACGGAAGACGTCGTGCAGGATGAACGCGACCCGCTCGGCCGGCGTCATCGCTTCCAGTACGACGAGGAACGCCATGCTGACCGATTCGTCGAGCGTGATGCGGTCGGCCGGGTCCGCGGTGGTCCACTCGGACGGTTCGGGTACCGGTTCGGGGATCCACTCCCCGACGTACGTCTCCCGCCGAACGCGCGCCGACGAGAGCACAGTCAGACAGATGCGGCTGGCAACCTTCGTCAGCCAGGCGCCGGGGGAGACGATCGCGTCGCGCTGCCGCGGGGACAGCGCGTACCACCGGGCGTAGGCCTCCTGCACGACGTCCTCGGCGTCGGCCAGGGAGCCCAGCAGCCGGTACGCGAGATTGAGCAGTTGCCGTCGTTCGTCCATGACTACCTGACTGAACAGCGTCGTGAAATGTGAGGTCGCCTGACGTTTCGCGACCCTACCTGGTCTTCCTTGGTGAGGCATCCACGAAGGAAGGAAGTTCGCAATGTCCGAGCACCACAAGGTCGTCGTCATCGGCGGCGGGTACGCCGGAACGCTCGCGGCCAACCGTTTGCGGCAGCGCGCCGACGTCGAGGTCACTCTCGTCAACCCGCGCCCGCAGTTCGTCGAACGCATTCGGCTGCATCAGTTCGTGGCTCGTACCGGCGACGCCACGCTCGACTACGACACCCTCCTCGGCGAGGGAATCTCGTTGGTCGTCGACAGCGTCACGCGGATCGACACTGGCGCGCGCAAGGTGCACCTGGAGTCGGGGCGGGCGCTGGAGTACGACTACGCCATCTATGCGGTAGGGAGCAAGGCGGCAGTTCCTGATGCGATTCCTGGTGCGGCGGAGTACGCCTTCGACATTGCCGAGTTCGAGGCGGCGCAGCGGTTGCGGTCAAGGTTGGACGACCTGCCGCGCGATGCGCCGATCACGGTGGTCGGCGGCGGGTTCACGGGCATCGAAACGGCGGCCGAACTGGCCGAGCAGGGGCGTTCTGTCACGCTGGTCTGTGGCGGTGCTTTAGCGTCCACTTTGAGCGCCAAGGGTCGCCGGTACGTCGCGAAGTGGCTCTCCCGCCACGATGTCGCCGTACTCGAGAACACGCCGGTGACGGCGGTTCGCGCGGACGGGGTTGTCCTCGCCGGTGGTGGCGTGCGGGGGAGTGCGTTGACTGTTTGGACGGCCGGGTTCGGGGTGCCGGAGCTGGCGGCGGCGAGTGGGCTGCGTACAGATGCTCTTGGGCGGTTGCTGACGGACGAGACGCTGACGAGTGTTGACGACTCGCGGATCGTGGCGGCAGGTGATGCGGTCGCTCCTTCGGGGCAGGCGTTGCGGATGAGTACGTACGCCGCTGGTCCGCTCGGCGCCCAGGCCGCCAACACTGTGCTCAGCCGGGTCGCCGGGGCCGAACCGGCTGCGCTCGATCTGGCGTTCACCGGGGCGTGCGTCAGCCTCGGCCGGCACGCGGGCATCCGGCAGCTCGCGCGCAAGGACGATTCCGCCGTGAACCTCTACATCGCCGGCCGCTTGGGCGCGCTGGTGAAGGAAACAGCGTGCAGATTCGTCATCGAGAAGCGAATCCGCCGCGAGGCCCGCGACCCAGGCTCCATGACCTGGCCCAAGGCCGGCCCACGCCCTTCTCGTGGTGGACCCGGATCGTCTTATGCCGCACGATCGGGGTATGACGAGCTTCGAGAACGATCGGGAAACCCTGAGAGCGCTCGCTGACGACGGCAACGAGCGAGCCCTGGACCGGCTCGCCGACCTGGCCGAGGCGCGCGGCGACGTACAGGAGTTGAGCGATCTGCTGGACGAGGGTTGCCTGCACGCGGGTGAGCTCCTGACGCGCAGGGCGGCGGCCGCGCGTGATCTCCTCGAGCTGCAACGCATCGCGGACGCCGGGTACGACGAGGCGAGCGACGTGCTCGACCGGCTGCTGACCGATGAGCCTGACTGATCCAAGTATCGTGGCGGTATGAGTGCGCAGCGGCGGCCGACGATGTACGACGTGGCTGCGCTGGCCGGGGTGTCGCATCAGACGGTGTCGCGGTATCTGCGGTCCGATCCGACCGTGGGGCCGGACACGTCGGTGCGGATCAAGGCCGCGGTCGACGAACTGGGGTACCGGCCGAATCTGATGGCGCGGGCGATGCGGACGCGCAGTACCGGGGCGGTCGCGATCATCCTGCCGGGGTGGACCGGACCGGAGCGGACCGTCGCCGCGGCGTGCGAGGAGGCGCAGCGGCTCGGGTACCAGGTGGAGATCGTGATCGGGGTCGACGAGGACCCGGCCGAGCTGAGCCGGCTGGCGGACGAGATCCTGGCGCGCGGTCAGGTCGACGGCGTGCTGTCGGTGACGCCGTTGACGGTCGACACGCACAGTGCGGGTGTCGTCGTACAGACCGCCGAGTTCGACCACCGGCTGCGCGCTGTCGAGGCGGTGGCGGCGGACGAGGCGACGATGGAAGAGATTCTGGAGAAGCTGGCGGAGCTCGGGCATCGCGACTTCTTCCATGCGGCGGGGCCGCAGGACTGGCGGTCGGCGCAGCTCCGTAAGTCCGGGTATCTGAAGGCGTGTGAGCGGCTGGGGCTGCGGTCGCACGGCGTGTACGACGGTCCTTGGCATCCCGATACGGGTGTTGAGGCAGTGCAGTCGCTGCCTGACGACACGCCTGTCACGGCGGTGGTTGCGGCGAGCGATCACATCGCGGTCGGGGTGATGCACGCGGCGTTCCGGCGGGGGTGGCGGGTGCCGGAGGATCTGAGCGTCACCGGATGGGACGACCTGACCCTCGTGCGCTACGGAACGCCGGCGTTGTCGACGGTCCGCGTGGACCGCGAGACCTCGGGCCGGCACGGGATGCGGCGCCTGATCGCAGCAATCCGCAACGAACCCGAACCAGACCCCCTCCCCGCAGCTCCCACCGAAATCATGTTCCGCGAAACCACAGTCCCACCCCGCCACCCACCGTCCGCCTGACCCGTCGGCTGGTGGCGGTGGGGTCAGGTGAGGACCAGGGCGCCCAGGTGCCAGAAGCGGTCGGGTTCACTGTCGAGGATCAGGTCTGCGGTGCGGCCGGTGGGGCCGCCGTCGAGGTCGGCGTGCAGCCACGTGAAGATGCCGCCGGGAAGATCGGTGGACGTGGCAAGGACTTTGTTGCCCTCGGCGATGATCGTCGGAGGGCAGTCCGGACCGCCGTCGCCGACGAGCGCCGATAGTCGGACCGGACCGGGTGGCAGCGTGATCCGCAGCGTACGCGCAGGATAGTCACCGCAGAAGTCCCGCCGAAGCGCATCCCACGTACTGCCGCGATCGCGACCCTGCGGCGCCGTACCGACCCAGCCGTAGCCCCGGGTCGTGTCCCAGGTAGTGCTGGGGGAGACCCGCGCATAGCCCGTCACCAGCGGACTGTCTGCGGTCCCAATGTCCAACGCGAGATGGCACTGCGCAGCGTCCGGCGTGACGACGAACGTCTGGTTCCGCGAACTCAACGCCATCTGCGCCGGAGCGATGTCGATCGCCAGCTCGAAATGATCGGCGATCAGCGGCGGAGTCACCGGCAGCGCGACAGTCGCCGCCGCCCCCGCCCCGACGGTCGCACTCGCCGCACCAACCTGCCAGCCCGAATCCACCGGATGCACAGCCGCGGTAATCGACCGCTCCGAGCTAGAAGCGTTGGTGACCTCGACAGCGAGACTGTTGGCACGTCCACCGAACAGAAGTTGCCCGCTCGGATACGCGAGCTGCAACCATCCCGTACCGGTCGGCACGATCCGCGAAAACCCATAGAAGTACGAGACAATCGTGTCACGCCAGCGCTCCGCCTCGATGACATGGGCGTCGAACGTTGCCGCGATATCGGCGTACCGCGCCTGATCCACCCGCCCCGCCAGCCGGCCCCACGCACGCCGGAACTCCACCACCCGCTCATATCCGTCGAAGTGGCTGTCGTAGATGTGCTGGATCATGGTCTTCCCCGAGCGCAGCCGATGCGTGTACGGCACCCAGTGCATGAACAGCAGCAGCTCATCCGGGCAGTTCGCCAGCGAACCGTAGATGTCCTGCCAATGCTCGGCGTACAGCCCGGTGAATCCGCTACCAGTCGCAGCGGTCCGGTCGAACCCCGTCCCCTCGGCGGTGGTGTGGTGCGACAGGTTCTGCGTGGTGGTCGGCGCCGGCGCGAAGTGCGAGCCGAGCGGGTACGTGAGGTAGCCCATGCCGAGCGGCGACGTGTAGCTCTCGTACGTCGACCACGACCGCAACATGATTGCCTTGAGCACCGACACGACCTGGCGATCGCCGCCGAACGTGAGCTCGATCCAATCCGTGACGATCTCGTCGGCGGACAGCTTCGGGTTCCACGCCAGCCGCGCGAATCCGTGGGTGTTGGCCGCGCCGAGCTGATAGCCGGTCCAGTCCCGGTCGTCACCGAGGTTGACCACACCGGCCATGCCGACGTTCTCCTGGTCGTACGCGAGTCCGGTGACGATGTCCGCGACGGTCGGACCGCTGCCGGTCCCGGTGTGGGTCTGGAAACCGAGGATCGACTTCCACTCCGGCACGAGGTAGCACAGGTGTGTCGAGTGCCCCGTGTACTCCTGCGTGACCTGCAGCTCGATCATCTGGTTGGTTCGCGGCAAGCCGCCGAACAGCGGGTTGACCGGCTCCCGGACCTGGAAGTCGATCGGCCCGTTCTTCGTCTGTACGACGGCGTTCGCGTGGAACTGCCCGTCGAGCGGATGGAACACCCGGTACTCGTACTCCGCCCAGTCGTCGAACCCCTCGTGCACGAAGGATCTCCAGACCAGCTTCCCGTCGTACGCCGCGAGCCGGTCGGCCAGCATGTTGGCGCCTTCGGCATGCGTACGCCCGTAGTCGAGCGGCCCGGGCTGTCCCTCGGAGTTCGCCTTCACCAGGAACCCGCCGAAGTCCGGGATGAGCCGGTAGATCTCGTCGATCTTGTCCTGCCACCACTGCTGGACCCGCGTGTCGAGCGGATCGGCGACGGTGATCGGCGACGGCTGATCCGCGGTGAGCGTGATCGGCGCGGCGTAGTTGGCCGACAACCACAGCCGCACACCCCACGACCGCAGTACGCCGGCTAGCGCTGCTAGACCCGGCAGTCGCTCCGAGCGGAGGAACTCGGCGCTGGCGTTGACGTTGTTGATGACGGTGTGGTTGATCCCGACCGAGGCGAGGAGCCGTGCGTAGTCGACGTACCGCTCGCGGAGTCCCGGGAGCTCGTCCCAGACGAAGATCGACTTGCCGGCGTAGCCGCGTTCGATGCTGCGGTTCAGGTTGTCCCAGTGATTGAGCATGCGCAGCGGTGACGCGGGGCGGTCGGTCAGGTCGAGCCGCTCGAGCGGACGCTGCCGCTGCAGTTGCTGCAGGAACCGGAACGCGCCGTAGAGCGCTCCCCGCTCTCCCGCCCCGGTGATCTCGACCCGATCCGTACGGCGCTTGATCGTGAATCCCTCCGGGCCGAGGGTGTTGTCGACCTTGGTACCGACGACCACGGCGCTCTTGCCGATCTGGTCGCGCACCGGTATCGAACGCCCGAGTAGCCCGGACAGCCCGCGGGCCAACTCGGCGCCCGCGGACCGCAGTACGACGTGGTTGCCCTGCACAACGATGTGCGTGAACGCGTCGCGGTAGCGCGACAGTAGGTTGCTGTCGGCCACGAGGTGGTAGCGCAGCCAGAGGTCGTAGCCGTCTTCATTGGGAGGTACGGCGAATGCACTGGATGCTGAACGGGGCAGCAAACCGGCGGCGAGCGCCCCGGCTGCGCCGCTGGCGAGCAGGGTCCGGCGAGTGATCGGGTGCTTCTGCGGCCCCGTCATGACTCGTACGTCCGCACGTAGTCGAACCGGGCCGTGCTGCCGGTGCCGCCCATGGAGATGAGGCCGAGCTTGAGCGGTCCGGCGTCGGCGGGCAGGTACCAGTAGCTGCCCCACTGCCAGTGCCGGCCGTCGAGGCTGGTGGCGGCCTGGAACAGATGCTCACCGGTGCCCGGCTGCGTGGTGTGGCGCAGCCGCAGCCACATCGTGTCGGCGCTCGGCCCGAGCTGAATCGCCTCTGGCCAAGGACTCGCGTCCGCTCCGGGCCACAGGAAGGCCTGCCGTACGGCGCCTGTGCGGGTCGGGGCGAGCTGCAGCGACTGTGTTCGCGATGCCCAAGCGATCAGTCCGGCGCGGGCGTTGCCGGTGCTGCCCTGGAACGGCAAGGACACGCGCGTCTCGACGGTGTAGTCGCCTTGCGGTGCATCACGCAGGAGGACGGTGGCGAGGTTGTCCTTCTTGCTCAGATCGGTGGCCTGGGTGTCCCAGACCAGCTGACCGTTCTCGAGGTGACCCTGGTTGGCGCCGGTCCACTGCCACTGGGAGTCTGCACCGTTGAACTCGTCGCTGAACGCAGAGAGCGCTCTACCGACGTGCGGATCCGGGACCTTCCGCGAGACCGGCTGATAGAGCTTGGTCATCCCAACGTTGTCGCCCTGCGCCGCCCCCGCCAGACCGACCTGCGCCGGCCCAGCCAACCCGTTGGCCAAGCGCACGTTGAGCTCACCCAACGGGTTGTCGCCGAGTGCCGGCGCGACCTGGATCGTGGCCCGGTCACCGCGTACCTCGACGCTCACGGAGTGCCAGGTGTCGTACCGGAAACCCTGGTAGAGAGCGCTCTCTGAGTTGCTGACGAGTCTCCCGCCGACGCGCTGCTCCACACGGAGCGAGCCGCGCTCCGGGTCGAGCCAGGCGACGGAGTAGTTCCGCGGCGAGTGATAGGCGAAGACCAGCCCCGCCTTGCCGGCCGACGTACGGAGGTCGGCTTCGACACGGTAGTCGGCTGGTCCGCTCGTACGGCTGACCAGCAACGACGAGGCGCCGGCGGATTCGGCGTACCCGCCGCTCGACGCGTCCTGCCCGACCGTCCATTCGCCCGCGAGCGCGCGCCAGTCCGACAAGTCGGTGGACTCGTTGAAGGAACTGGGGACCGTCGAGGTTGCCGCGGGTGCAGGCTGCGGCTGGTCGGAGGTCCATTCCCCGGCGCGCACCGTCGGCCAGCCGCCGATCCAGTCGAGGCGATCCATCGACTGCGGACGGCCGCCCCACGTGTGGTCGGCGCGGATGTCGGAGTTGACGAGGTTCCACTGCTGCCCGGAGCGGTCCACCGTGACGGCGTTGTGTCCAGTGGCAGAGAGCGAGTTCCCGTTGAAGGAGTTCACGATCGTTCCGCCTGGTTGCGCGGCGGTCAGTGACACGCCGTTCTCGTCGACGAACGGGCCAGTGGGGGAGGCGGAGCGCCCGACCAGCACCGGATACCCGCCGCCTCCGACGTCGCCCATGCAGCAGCCGTAGCCGGAGTAGAACAGGTAGTACCAAGGCCCGCGCTTCGTCACCCACGTGCCCTCGCCACGCTCTCCGGCGACGACCTGCTGCGACGCACCGACCGTAGTGCGGCCATCGGGCGACAGCCGTACGACGTGTAGCCCGCCGCGGCGGAACGAGCCGTAGTAGAGGTACTTCGTGCCGTCGTCGTCGATGAACATCATCGGGTCGATCTCCATCACCTCGCTGTCGGCGACGAAGTCCACGACCGGGTGACCGATGTCCTTCCACGGCCCGGCCGGCGACGACGAGATCGCGAGCCCGATCGCGGCGCCGAGCGGCGTGGAGCTCGGCGCGGAGTAGTACATGTAGTACTGGCCGTCGACGTACCGGACGTCCGGCGCCCAGTACCCCTTCTGCGGCCAGGGGGCCCACTCAGGATGGTTCTCGGCGCTGAACGCGTCGCCGAGGAACTCCCAGTGCACGAGATCGGTGGAGCGCACCATCGGGATCAGGTGCTGCGGGCCGCCGTTGTCCGCGTTCTCGCGGGTCAGGCTCGTGTTGGTGGCGTACGAGTACCAGGCGCCGTCCTTGGCGCGGATCAACCCGACGTCGGAGAACGCCTGGGCGATGTCGCTCATCAACGGATTGTTGTAGGTGGCAACGGGTTTCGCGGACGTGGCGCCGACCGGTGGCGACCCGGCGACGGTGATCAGCGCGAGGGTGATCAGCAACGCCACCAGGCCGGTGCGGATCGGGCGGAACGAGGGAGTTCGAGGCATGACGGCGGGTCCTCACTGGGCGGGGAGGTCACACGGCGATCAGTGCTGCCCCGCGACGGCGTCACGGAGCCGGGTTATCGATCACCCAGACAGTAAGTGATCGATAATTCGACCGCAAGACCTCGAGTTCGCGCGCTCTGTCTCGGTCGCGAATCGCTCGCCGCGCAGGCGGTCGTCGGAATCCGCGGCGCGGTGGGACACTGCGAAAAGAGGGGCGTCTGCGGCGGTCAGGTTCTAGTGGCGTCCGGGGAGCGGTGAAGCATGAGTCTTGCTTACGAAGCCGGTCTGGTTCCGCTGGTGGCCGAGGCGGACGTAAACGCGCCGTGGAACGGGCATGACACCCGGGTGCTGATCGTTGCGGTGTTGGGGATCGCGCTGATTGTGACGCTGATCGTGGCGTTCAAGGTGCATGCGTTCCTGTCGCTCACGATCGGGGCGCTGTTCGTCGGCGTCGCGTCCGGGATCGGCGCCGGAGCGGTCACGAAGTCGTACGAGATCGGCGTCGGCAGTGTCCTCGGGTACGTCGGCGTACTGATCGCTCTCGGCGCGATGGTGGGCAAGCTGCTCGCCGACTCGGGCGGCGCGGATCAGGTGGTCGACACGATCCTGCGCGGCAGAACCGGCGCGCTCCCGTGGAAGATGGCGCTGATCGCCTTCATCATCGGTATCCCGATGTTCTTCGAGATCGGCCTCGTACTGCTGATTCCCGTGGTGGTCCTGGCGGTACGGCGTACCGGCGCGCGAGCCATGCTGCTCGGGATCCCGGCGCTCGCGGGCCTGTCCGTCCTGCACGGTTTCGTACCGCCGCACCCGGGGCCGTTGGCCGCGATCGGCGTACTCGGGGGCAACGTGGGCATCACGTTGGCGCTGGGTCTGCTGGTGGCGATTCCGACGGTGATCGTCGCCGGGCCGCTGTTCGGGCGGCTCGCGGCGAAATGGGTCCCGATCGGGGCCGCGGGAGCGGCGCTCGAGGTCGCCGAAGGGCACCACGAGATCGAAGGCGAACACAGCACACCGCAGGACGCCCCGCCAGGTACGGTCCGGACCCGGACACCGAGCTTCACCGCGACGATCGTGACGGTCCTGCTCCCGGTGGCGCTGATGCTGCTCAAGGCTGCGTCCGACATCTGGATGAGCAAGGAGAACGCGCTCTATCCGGTTCTCCAGTTCATCGGCGACCCGGTCGTCGCGCTGTTGATCGCCGTACTGGTCGCGATGTTCACCTTCGGCACGGCGGTGGGCTTCGGCATCCCGGAGCTGAGCCGAAAGATCGGAGAGAGCCTTCTCCCGATTTCCGGCGTGATGCTGATCGTCGGCGCCGGCGGCGGTTTCAAGCAGGTCCTCGTCGACGGCGGGACCGGTACGGCGATCGCCAAGATCGCCATCGCGGCGAACGTGTCGGCGCTGCTGCTCGGTTGGATCGTCGCGGTCCTGATCCGGCTGGCGACCGGCTCAGCGACGGTCGCGACGGTGACCGCGGCCGGTATCGTCGCGCCGCTCGCGACCGGCGAGAGTACGACGTATCTCGCGCTGGTGGTGCTGGCGATCGGCGCCGGTTCGCTGTTCTTCTCGCACGTCAACGACGCCGGCTTCTGGCTGGTCAAGGAGTACTTCGGCATGACCGTTGGCGAGACCATCAAGACCTGGTCGGTGATGGAGACCCTGATCTCGGTGATGGGCCTGGCCATGACGTTGCTCCTGTCGACCTTCATCTAGCACGACGATCCGAGCGTCCGCCGACTCCGCAAGACGTTCGGCTGGGGCTCGCCGCGGGTGCCTGCCACGAGCTCCGCAGCTCGACCGATCCACGCTATCCCTGGGACTTCGTGGTCATGCGCCTGAAGGTCTCAGGCTGACGGTGCCGGCTGATCCGGACCACGATCAGCCCGGCGAGCAACGCGGCCACGATCACGAGGGCCAGCAGAAGCGGGCCGCCGACCGGCACGGCCCCCGCGCTGAGAGCCGTCGGAGCGAGAGCGAACAAGAGCAGCCAGGGCGCCGAGTTCACCGCGAGTGCGGCTCCCCAGACCCGGTGACCCGCGATCAGCAGGACGGTGGCGAGCACGATCAGGCCGGTGCCCAGCAGGATTCCGAGGCCGATCCGCAGCGCGACCTGGTCAGGCAGGCGGTAGTAGAACCATGGCTCGGGTCCGAGTGACGGTGCGAGTATCAGCATCGCGGCGATGGTCGGACCCGCCGCCAGCAGCGTGAACAGGCCGCGGGATCTGCTGCGGGGTGGCAGCGGTTCACCGGCCGCGGCGAGGGCGCCGACCATGGTGACGAAGGCGAGGATGCCGCCTGGCGGCCGGGTGAAGCCGTAGCCGTGCGCGAACTGCGCGATCGGCGGCGCCATGATCGCGAACGCGCTCAGCGCACTGAAGGCCGCGAGCCATCGTGCCGAAGCCGCCCGACCGAGGACCATCGCGATCGCGGCGAGCAGCCCGGCGAGGAAGCAGATCGATCCGGTGGTCACGTTGCCGATCGGCGAGCCCTCCATACTCGTCCGCGGATCCCACGGCGCCCACTCGCCGAAGACCAGGAAGGTGCTGCTGATCGCGGCCAGCAGGGTCACCGCGATCACCGACACACGGCTGCGGATCCCCTGGACCAGGGTGGGCGGACCTGCCTGGGTCAGGCGGAGCCGAGCGGCGTGGGCGGCCAGATTGAGCAGATCCCTGAAGTCGGCGCGGCCGCGGGCCTCGGCGGAGTCAAGCAAGAGGCCGAGAGCCTCTTCCCCGTGCTGGTCGCGCCACCAGCGCGGGTAGCACTTCAGTACTGCGCGATACAGGGCGCTCACGCGACACCACCTCCGGCCGCGGGACCCAGCCGGAGTCGGAGCCTGCGGAGAGCCTGGTCGGCGTTGGACTGAAGGCGAGCTGCCTCGGTGGCCAGCGCCTCGGCGCCGGCGTCGGTGAGTTCGTAGTACCGGCGGAGGCGGCCGTCGACGATCTCCTCGCCGGCTGGGCGGACCAGCCCTTCGTCGCGGAGGCGGTCGAGGGCGGCGTACAGGGTGCCCGGGCGGAGGGTGACGCGGCCGCTGGACAGGCCTGCCACTTCGCTGATCACCGCGTAGCCGTGTTTGCGACCGTCGGCGAGGGCGGCCAGGACGAGGAACGTCGGCTCGCGCATCTCGGATGAGGACATGACCGCGACCATAGTCTGCTCATCGGTATATATCAACCAGTGAGTCATTGCATCGAAGGATTCCCCTGATTCGGGGCGTGACTGCTTCCGCGTCAGGGAAGTGCTGGGCAGTATTCGGGACAACCGGCCGCCCGCCCAGCGGCCCGACCCGGAGGAGCGCAGTCATGCGATCTCTCATTCCAAGTTCCCGTGCTACTCGTTTCCGTGCCGTGGCGGTCCTGGTTGCCGGCTCGGCCCTGCTCCTGACCCCGCTCAGCGGTCAAGCCACCGCGCGAACACCGGTCGGCGAGGCGCCGGACTGCTTCGTGCCGCCGACGGCCGGCGCGTCCGCGAAGGGCGGACACGGTGCCGACACCCGGGACATCTCGGCCGCCGAGCAGAAGGCGATCGAGGCCCAGACGGCGCGGTTGCTGAAGGCAAAGACAGCCCGCAATGTCGCGGCGTCGGTGAATGTGCCGGTCTACGTTCACGTGATGCGGGACGCCAGCGGCGGCGGTGACGTCACCGACACCCAGATCTCGCAGCAGATCGACGTACTGAACAAGACGTACGGCGGTCAGGAGTCGTCGCAGGCGGCGAACACCGGTTTCACGTTCACGCTGGCCGGCGTCAACAAGTACGACAACAGCCAGTGGCACAAGGACAAGCAGAGCAGCACCTACCGCAAGAAGACCCGTCAGGGCGGCAAGAACGCGCTGAATATCTGGCTGGTCGACTTCGCGTACCTCGGGATCGCGACGTTCCCGTGGGACTACGCGCGGCAGCCCGGCATCGACGGGATCCGGGTGAACTACACGTCACTGCCCGGTGGGTCGGCGACGAACTACGACCTCGGTGAGACCGCGACGCACGAGGCCGGCCACTGGCTCGGGCTGTACCACACGTTCCAGGGCGGGTGTACGGCGACGAACGACGAGGTCGCCGACACGCCCGCGCAGAGCAGCCCGAGCAGCGGCTGCCCGACCGGACGGGACTCGTGCTCGCTGCCGGGCCTGGACCCGATCCACAACTACATGGACTACTCGTACGACTCTTGCTACAACCAGTTCACCCCGAACCAGAGCACCCGGATGAGCAACATGTGGAGCGCTTACCGGGCGTAGCTCGCGGAGGCTGGGCGGTTCAGGGTGCTCTGATGCTGTTCGTGGACCAGTCGGCGAGCGATCGAGCCCGGGCCCTCGAGCTGCAGAGTTTGCGGGTCGTCGGGTAGCCGGAAGCCGAGTGTGGTCACGGTGTCGAGGCAACGGTTCGTACCCAGGACTGCCCAGCCGGTGCGAGTTTCGGGGGAGAGGTCGAGATCCTCGGCGAGGAGCAGGTCCTCGCCGAGCCAGGCGCGGGTCGCGGTGCGCAGGATGCCGCCGGTTTCGCCGTGGCGGCCCAGGACGAGTGACTCGCGAAGGTGCGCGGTGCAGCCGGTCGCGAGACGTGCGGTCGTCGTACGGGTGACGTCGGCGTCGGCGGAGACAACGAACGGTTCGGCGTACCACTGGAGGCTCGCGCCGTCCGTCAGCCGGATGTCGATGTCCCAGCGGGCGGACCCGCCACGCATGCCGTAGGCAACGGTTCCGGCGGTCTCCACGATCTCCAGACGTACGGAGCCGGAGACCGCGATCTCGATGCGTACATCGTCGCCGGCGAGCAGCAGTGCGCCCGCGGCGACGATGGCCACGCGTACCACGCCGTCGGCACCGGGCAGTTGCCGCGGTGACAGGTGGTCGGTCGTCAGCAGACAGCGGTCGCGGACCGGGTCGGCGACGACCTCAATGCGTGTGGGCATGGGTGTGCGTGATCAGTTCGCCGTCCTCGCCGACATGCGAGTGCGGGGCCATCGGTCCGGGATCGACGGGCGTGTGGTCGCCCGCGCGTACGGCGTGCGCCATCGATCGCACCCATTCGGTCAGGAGCGCGACCGAGGCGGGATCCGTGCGGGAGAGCGCGATCACAGGTTTCCCGTCGCGGGCGTGCTCGGCGTCCTTGACCATCTGCTCGACGTCGACTCCGACGTACGGCGCGAGGTCGGTCTTGTTCACGATGAGGAGGTCGGCGCGGGCGATGCCGGGGCCGCCCTTGCGGGCGACGTCGCCGCCGCCGGCGACGTCGAGGACGAAGATCTGCGCGTCGACGAGTGCGGGGGAGAACGTCGCGGTCAGGTTGTCGCCGCCGGACTCGACCAGGACGACGTCCAGCGGCGCGAAGTCGCGTTCGAGGTCCTCGACCGCGATCAGGTTCGGCGTGACGTCGTCGCGGATCGCGGTGTGCGGGCAGGCGCCGGTCTCGACGGCGCGGATGCGTTCCGGGTCGAGTACGCCGGCCGAGCGCAGCAGCCGCGCGTCCTCGTCGGTGTAGATGTCGTTGGTGATGACCCCGAGGCGGAGTTCGCCGGCGAGTTCGCGGCAGACGGTCGCGATCAGCGAGCTCTTGCCGGTGCCGACCGGTCCGGCGACACCGAGACGGAAGGAGCGGGTCTCAGGCATGGAACAACCTCATTCTCTCGATGGCATGGTTGTGCGCGAACACGTCGATCAGCGGCGCACCGTCGGCCGGGATCTCGTCGATTCGGGTCAGGGGCGCGACGTCCTTGACGAGCCACTCGATGTCGTCGTGCAGGCCGGCCAGCCAGGTCGCTGCGTCGGCCGGGTCCACGGGCAGCAACTTCAGGGACGCGGAGATGACGGTCTGCGCGTCGTCGTACGCGATGGTGCGCGCCACCTGCTCCGCCGACAGCCCGGTCACCGCACCGACAACCCCGAGCACCACGGGTCTCGCGATCTCGCCGTCGTTCGGCAGGTACGCCGACACGTCGGGCCAGACGCGGCGCGCCAGCCGCAACAACAGACGCCCCTGTCGTCGCGAGACGCCCCGCACGACATGACTGGGCGTCCGAGCCGCCCAAGCCGCCTCAACCGGCCCCAGCGTCGCCGCTCGCTCGCTGAGTCGTGGCCCGTTCTTCGGAACATTTTCGTCACCTGGTGACAGTTTTGTTCCGGAAAGGTGCGATGAGGTGGCGATGTGGCGCGTGAGCACGGCGACGGCGGCTTCGACGCGGGTCGTCGTACGGAGGCGGTCCCGGGCGTAGGCGGCGACGTCGGCGAGTTGCTTGCCGTCGGCACCTAGGCCCGCGCGTACGGCGGGCTCCAGTCCACCGGACTGGGTGTGCCCGCCGGTCGGCAGCCGGCCGTCGGCGAGCATCATCGCGACCAGCTCCGCGTTGCCCATCAGAACATCGCGTAGAGCTGAGCGAGTGGGAGGACCGACGCCGGCGCCGGCTCGACCAGCTCACCGTCGACCTTGATCGCGAACGTCTCCGGGTCGATGTCGATCGCCGGCAGCGCATCGTTGTTCTTCAGATCGGCCTTGGTGAGCTCCCGCGTCGGCCGTACGCCGAGCAGCCCCCGGCGCAGACCGAGCCGCTCGGCCAGCCCGTCCTCGAGCGCGGCCGGGGACACGAACGTGTACGAGAGATCCGCCCCGATCGCATCGCCGAACGTGGGCCGCATCAGCACCGGCTGCGGCGTCGGGATCGACGCGTTCGGATCGCCGAGGGCCGCCCAGGCGATCGCGCCGCCCTTGATCACCAGGCTCGGACGGACCCCGAAGTACCGCGGGTCCCAGAGCGCGAGGTCCGCGAGTTTGCCCGGTTCGACCGAGCCGACGACGTGATCGATGCCGTGGGCAATGGCCGGGTTGATCGTGTACTTCGCGACGTACCGGCGTACCCGCTCGTTGTCGGCGACCTCGCCGAGCGGTCCGCGGCGGTGTTTCATCACGTGGGCGACCTGCCAGGTGCGGGTGATGACCTCGCCGATCCGGCCCATCGCCTGCGCGTCGGACGACGTCACCGAGAGCGCGCCGAGGTCGTGCAGGATGTCCTCGGCCGCGATCGTGGTGGCGCGGATCCGGGACTCGGCGAACGCGAGATCCTCGGGTACGTCGGGGCTCAGGTGGTGGCAGACCATCAGCATGTCGAGGTGCTCGGCGACCGTGTTGACGGTGTGCGGCAACGTGGGGTTCGTGGAGCCCGGGATGACGTGCGGGTACGACGCGATCGTGAGGATGTCCGGCGCGTGACCACCGCCCGCGCCCTCGACGTGGAACGCGTGGATGCCCCTGCCCGCGATCGCGCCGAGCGTCGACTCGACGTACCCGGCTTCGTTCAGGCTGTCGGCGTGCAGCGCGACCTGGAGACCCCACTCGTCCGCGGCACGCAGCGACGCATCGATCGCGGCCGGGGTCGAACCCCAGTCCTCGTGCACCTTGAACCCGGCGGCGCCGGCGAGCGCCTGTTCGGCGAGGGCCTCCGCGCTGACGGTGTTCCCCTTGCCGAGCAGGAGGATGTTGAGCGGTACGGCGTCGAGCGCGCGATGCATCTGCTCGAGGTGCCACGCGCCGGGGGTGACCGTGGTCGCCTTCGAACCCTCGCTCGGGCCGGTGCCGCCGCCGACGACCGTGGTGATCCCGGTCGCGAGCGCCTCGTGAAGCTGCGACGGCGACAGCAGGTGAACGTGCGAATCGATCGCGCCGGCGGTGAGGATGCGACCCTCGCCCGCGATCACGTCCGTGGACGGCCCGATCTGGAGGTCGGGGTGTACGCCGTCGGCGATGTCCGGGTTGCCCGCGCGGCCGAGGGCGACGATCCGTCCGTCGCGAATGCCCACGTCGGCGCGGACGATGCCCCACCAGTCCACGACGAGCACGTTGGTGATGATGGTGTCGGGCGCACCGTCCGCGCGGGTCGTCGTACCTTGCGCCATCGACTCGCGGATGGACTTGCCGCCGCCGAAGACGACCTCCTCGCCGCCGACGGTGAAGTCCTGCTCGACCTCGACCCAGAGATCGGTGTCGCCAAGGCGGACCTGGTCGCCGACGGTCGGCCCGTACAGGGCGGCGTACGCAGCCCGCGAGATCTCAACCACGATCCACCTCGCCGGATTCGGCCGGCGGTGCCGGCTTCAGCTGGATCCCAGGCACCCGCCGCCGACCGCGGAGCGCGACCAACGCCACCTCACGCGAGGCGCCGGGCTCGAACCGCTGCGACGTACCCGACGGGATGTCCAGCCGGAACCCCTGTGCAGCCTCGCGGTCGAACGTGAGGGCGGTGTTCGCGTCCGGCAGGTGCAGGTGCGAGCCGATCTGGATCGGCCGGTCGCCGGCGTTCACGACCACCAGCCGCAAACGTTCGTCGTCGGTGCGGTCGGCGTTCAGGGTGATGGTTCCGGACCGCACCCGGACTGCTCCAGGCGCCTCCGTGGTGAGCGATGCCGGTGCAGTCGAACTGGGTGTCGCGGGTGCGGTCGCGCTGAGCGATACCGGTGCGGTCGTGCTGGGTGTTGCGGTCGTGCTGGGTGTTGCGGTCGTGCTCGGTGTTGTTGGGGCGGTGGGGGAGGCTGGGTTGTCCGCGCCCTGTCTTTCCTTGCTAAGTCTATCGTCGTCGGCCATGGATTCTGCCTTCAAATGATCGGGCTGTGGATAGTGACGAGTTTGCGGCCGTCGGGGAAGGTGGCTTCGACCTGGACGTCGTGCAGGAGTTCGGCGACACCGGGCATGACCTGGTCGCGGGTGAGGACGGTGCGGCCGGACTCCATCAGGTCGGCGACGCGGGCGCCTTCGCGGGCGCGTTCGATCACCCAGGTGCTGAGGAGGGCGACGGCTTCGGGGTGGTTGAGAAGCACTCCCCGGGCCAGCCGGTCGCGGGCGACCATGCCGGCCACGGAGAGCAGCAGCTTCTCGACGTCAGCGGGAGTGAAGTTCATGGTGTGTTGTTGCGGGGCCGCATCGACGCGGGAAGCAACCGCCGCTGACTCCCTTCACAGGTCGGGGGCTGCAGAGACAGCAGCCTGGATGGAGCCGAGTTCCCGCTCCACACGCCGGGTTGGGGAGGATTTTCTACCCGATATGGGAAGTAATCCTCCCCAAGTTGCATCATGGCAGCCGGCACGAGGTGAGGCAGCGGTTTGGATCGGCGACGTAGGAGGTTTCTCCGCGGAACCCTGGAGGATTTTCCGCGTATGGAGCGAGAAACCCTCCAGGTATTCGGCGCACAGGGGGCGACGGGGCAGGAGACCGCGACGGGGCGGGTGGTCGCGATGTTCCGTGGTGAGGCGGCCTCCCACGCGGAAGTCATGCTTGCGACGGTAGGACGTGGTCGGCGACCTTGTCTGTGCTGAGGCAGAGCGAGCAGACGGCGGCGGAGTGCGTCTCGCAGGCGGTCATGTCCGGGCGCTCGTACTGTTGCCGGCATACGTGGCACGTCAGTACCTCGCCGGATGGGTTTCCGTGCTCGTCGTACATCGGCAGGTCCAGCCCGTCGTCGACGCGGCGCAGGTAGTACTTGCCGCGCGTGATCACGGCGAGCACCGGCGGCAGGACGAGGGCCAGTCCGATCGCGACGAGCGGTGAGTACGGCTTGATCCCCGAGCCGAGTCCACCGAAGAACACGACGATCGACACGCCCGCGGCCGCCGCCATCGATCCGAAGCCGACCGGATTGACGGCGTACAGCATGCCGCGCCGGAACTCAGGAGCCTTGGGGGACAACCCGAGCAGGTACTTGTTGAACACGATGTCCGAGGCAACGACCACGATCCACGCCATCCCGCAGTTCGCGTAGAACCCGAGGATGGTGTTGAGGAAGTCGAACATGTTCGCCTCCATCAGCACCAGCGCGATCACCAGGTTGAACCCGAGGAACACCAGCCGTCCCGGGTAGTGCCGGGTCAGCCGCGTGTACGAGTTCGTCCAGGCCAGCGAACCGGAGTACGCGTTCGTCACGTTGATCTTCACCTGGCTGATGACGACCAGTACGACGGCCAGCGTCATCGCCAGCCACCCGGGCAGGAACCCGCGGTAGATCTCCAGGAACTGGTGCACCGGCTGGTTCGCGATCGACGACGAGTCGGCGACGTTCGCGATCAGGTAGACGGCCAGGAACAGACCGATCACCTGCTTCAGGGCACCGAAGATCACCCAGCCCGGCCCGGCCAGCAGCATGGCGGTCCACCACCGGCGCGAGTTCTCCGGGGTCTTCGGCGGCATGAACCGCAGGTAGTCGATCTGCTCGGCGATCTGCGCGATCAGCGACAGGCACACCCCGGCTGCCAGCAGCATCGAACCGAAGTCGGCGTCCGGACCGTAGTCGAAGAACGTCGACACCGACGACGGGTGCGACACGAGCAGGTAGCAGAACGGCAGCACCATCAGGATCAGCCACAGCGGCGTCGTCCACACCTGGAGCGTGGACAGCACCTTCATCCCGTAGATCACCAGCGGGAAGATCACCAGCGTCGAGACGGCGTACCCGAGCCAGAGCGGCACATGAAGCCCCAACTGCAGGCCCTGCGCCATGATCGAGCCTTCGAGCGCGAAGAAGATGAACGTGAACGACGCGAAGATCACGTTGGTGACGACCGAGCCGTAGTACCCGAAGCCGCTGCCGCGGGTGATCAGGTCGAGGTCGATGTTGTAGCGCGCGGCGTAGTACGCGAGCGGCAGGCCGGTCGCGAAGATCACCACGGCGAAGATCGCGATACCCCACAGCGCGTTCGTGGTCCCGTACGAGATCCCGATGTTCGCGCCGATCGCGAAGTCGGCGAGGTAGGCGATCCCGCCGAGAGCCGAGACGGCGACGACGCCGGTCGACCATTTCCGGTAGCTGCGCGGCGCGAACCGGAGGGTGTAGTCCTCCAGCGTCTCGCGGGTCGCGGTGGTCGGTGCGGGGGCTTCAGCGGTGGTGCGGTGGTCGAGCGAGGGTTCCACAGACATGGGCGAACTCCTGGCGGCACCTTCGGGCGAGCGGTGCTCCGGCGGGCCGGCGACGCTGCCGGCGGTGGATGCACCCGAATGGAAGGAACCTAGGAACGCTGTGTTACCGGTGTGTTGCCGAGCTGCTACGTTCGTGTATTTCCATCTGGAAGTACTTCGCCAGGTCCGCCTCGAGCTCCCGCTGGACGGTCCCGAGGCGATCGGCGACCGTGCCGCCGACGGGGGAGAGCGCCGTGACGATCCGGCGCTTGTCGTCGGGGTGGATGCGCCGCAGCACCAGCCCGCGCTCGACCAGCTTGTCGACGTGCCGGGTCAGGCTCGCGGCCGGCAGTACGGCGGACTCCGCGAGCACCGACATCGGCTGCCCGGGCTCCTCGTGGAGCGCGGCCATGACCCGCCACTGCTCGATCGTCAGGCCGAACTCGTCGAGCAACGGCTGCAGACCCAGCTCGAGTTGCCGCTCGATCCGCTTCAGCAAGAGGAGCACGCAGGACCCCCTCCTCGGTTCAGGTGGTGGGAAATATAGCCGTTCGGTCGATGTTCCGCCTCCGGTTCGTCCACACTTGAGCGAATGTACGGCGGGAGAACACTGGACCGGATGTACGGCGGGAGGAGGTGACGGTGCGGCACTCCGACGTACTGCCGATCGCCTTCGTCGTGCCGCTGCAGGGCCCGACCGGGATCTACGGACCCTCCTGTCTGTCCTGCGGCCAGCTCGCGGTCGAGCAGCTGAACGCACGGAACGGGATCGCCGGCCGTCAGGTCGAGCTCGTCCAGGTGGACGCCGGCCGCCCGCCGGAGGTCGTCGCCGAGGAGGTGGGCCGGCTCGTCGACATAGGTCGCGTCGAGGCGGTGGCCGGCTGGCACATCTCCGCGGTCCGGGTCGCGTTGACCCGACGCATCGGCGGACGGGTCGTGTACGCGTTCGCCGCCATGCACGAGGGCGGCGACGACACGCCTGGTGTGTTCATGCTCGGCGAGCGCCCGGTCAACCAGCTGCTGCCGGCGGCGCACTGGTTGCGCGAGCACCTCGGCGCCCGGCGTTGGGTTGTCGTCGGCAACGACTACGTCTATCCGCGGGTGACCGGCTCGGTGGCGCAGGAAGCCTTGCAGGGAACGGGATCCGAGATCGTGCACTCGGCGTACGTCCCACTCGGTACGGCGGACTTCCGGGACGTGATCGACGGGCTCCGGGCGACCGATGCCGACGGGGTGATCATGCTCCTGATGGGCCAGGACGCGGTGCATTTCAACCGGCAGTTCGCGGCCGGCGGACTGAGCGAGAGGCTTCTGCGTCTCAGCCCGGCGATCGAGGAGAACACGCTGCTCGGCGCCGGATCGGGCGCGAACCACGGTGTCTACGCGGCCGCGGCGTACTTCGACAAGCTCACGACCGTCGAGAGCAGCGAGTTCGCCCAGCAGTACTACGCCCGCTTCGGGGCCTTCGCACCCGCGCTCAACGCGGTCGGTGAATCCTGCTACGAGGCGATCCGCTTCCTCGCCCGCCTCGGTGAGATCAGCGGCTCGATCGCGATGTCGGCCGCCCTCCCGAGCGGCCACTTCTACGACAGCCCCCGCGGACTGCTGCGGCTCGACGGCAATCTCGTCGACCAGGACGTCTACCTGGCGGTCGCCGACGGCCTCGAATTCAGGATCCAGGAGCAGATCGCTCACACCGCCTAACCATCATGAGGGGACGGAGTTGCGCAAGTGGCTGTATTTCTGACCGTAGGTCCACCCTCTTTTCACAGGTGACGAGATCTGCGGTGGTGGTCGGTGGCGGGATCGTGGGGCTGGCTGTGGCGCGAAGCCTGCAGCGGCTCGATCCCGGTACGCCGGTCGTCGTACTGGAGAAGGAGCCGGCCGTCGGCGCACACCAGACCGGGCACAACTCGGGCGTGGTGCACTCGGGCCTGTACTACCGCCCGGGCTCGCTGAAGGCGCGGTTCGCGGTGGCGGGCGGTACGGCGCTGCGCGAGTACTGCGAGGAGAAGGGGATCCCGCTCGACGTACCGGGCAAGCTGGTCGTCGCGACGACCGAGGCCGAACTTCCACAGCTCGATCGCCTGTTCGGGATCGGTCGCGAGAACGGCGTCCCGGTACGTCGGCTCACCCTGGAAGAGGTCGCGGAGCGGGAACCGCACCTGCGGGTGAAGGGTGCGCTCGCCGTCGACTCGACCGGACGCGTCGACTTCAAACTGGTGGCCGCTGCGCTCGCCGACGACGTTCGGGCGGCAGGCGGCGAGATCAGGACCGGTGTGTCCGTGACGGCGGTCGAGAACGCGGGCTCCCTCGTGCGCGTGCGGACAACCGACGACGTGATCGAGGCAGACCGGGTGGCCGTGTGCGCGGGCCTGCACAGCGACCGGCTCGCGCGGGCGTCCGGTCTCGAGCCCGGTGTCCGCATCCTCCCGTTCCGCGGCGAGTTCAGCGAGCTCGTCCCCGAGCGGGAGTACCTGGTGAAAGGGCTCGTGTATCCGGTGCCCGACCCCGACCTGCCGTTCCTCGGTGTCCACCTGACCCGCGGCATCGACGGCAGCGTCCATCTCGGCCCGAACGCCGTCCCCGCGCTGGCCCGCGAAGGGTACCGGTGGTCCCAGATCGTCGTACGGGACGTATGGGAGTCGGCGACGTACCGCGGCACTTGGAAGCTCGCCCGCCGGTACGCCCGCACCGGCGCGAAGGAGATCGCCCGCTCACTCACCGGCCGTGCGCTGGTCCGTGAGGCCCGGCGGATGCTGCCGGAGCTGCAGGTTTCCGACGTACGACGCTCCGGCGCCGGCGTCCGCGCCCAGGCGGTGACCCGCGACGGCAAGCTGGTCGACGACTTCCTGTTCCTCCGCGACGGCCGCGCCCTGCACGTACTGAACGCGCCGTCACCCGCCGCCACCGCCTGCCTCGTCATCGGCAACCGCATCGCCGAGGAACTCTCCGCCGACCGAGCCTGAGCACGCCTATCTTGGTCGGCATGACAACGTTCGGGGTGCCAGGAGTCCGGGTGGGGCATTGGAGTGACTTCGAGGGGCGGACCGGCTGCACGCTCGTGGATCTGCCGGCCGGCACCGTCGCGTCGTACGAAGCACGTGGCGGTGCGCCCGCCTCCCGGGAGCTGGAGCTGCTGGAGCCGGGGAAGGCCGTGAACGCGATCGACGGCGTCGTACTGACCGGGGGATCGGCCTTCGGCCTCGCGGCGGCCGATGGCGTCATGCGGTTCTACCGTGAGCAGGGGCGCGGCGTGCAGACCCCCGCGGGTGCGGTGCCGATCGTGCCGACGCTGGCGCTCTTCGACCTCACCGCGGGCGATCCCGCCGCGGCACCCGACTCCGCCGCCGGGTACGCGGCAGCGCAGGCGTGCACAGCGGAACAGGTTCTGCACGGCCAGGTGGGAGCAGGGACCGGGGCGTACGTCGCTCATTGGCGCGGGCCGGACGGTCGACGGCCCGGCGGGCTCGGGTACGCCGAACATCGGCTCGGCGAGCTCGTGGTTGCCTGCCTTGCCGTGGTGAATGCCTTCGGCGACATCGACGACGGCAGCGCGGACGTGTCGTTCGACGCGGTCCGGATCCTCGCGGAGCCGTTCGCGTTCGGCGAGGGACGCGCGCACACGACGATCGGCGTCGTCGTCACGAACGCCCGCCTCGACAAGGTCGGCTGCCGGATCGTTGCCCAGGGCGCCCATGACGGCCTCGCCCGGTCCATCACGCCGCCGCACACCCAGTTCGACGGGGACGGGTTCGTCGCCGCGGCGACCGGTCAGGTCGACATGCACGTCGACATCGTCAGGCTGCTCGCCCTCGCCTGCGTCACCGACGCCGTGCGGAGCGTTGCGCAGGCCTGATCGGACCCTCGCGAACTTCACACCGGCGCAACAGGTGGGCAATCTGCGCCGGGGACGCTGTGACGTATGGACTCGTTGCGTACGACGCTCACGGGTGGGACCGCCTGCGACGTGTGCGGACGTTTGCCGCACCCGCGGCGACTCCGGCTGACGCTGGCGAAGCTGGTGGCGATCGCTCCGGTGGAGCTGGCCTTGCACGCGGTGGTGCTCGCCGCGCATCCGCCGTACCTGGTCTCGGTCGGCGTTCTGGCGAGCGTGACGACGGCACTCGTCATCTGGGTGGTCGAGCCGTCGACGATGCGGCTGCTGCGGTCCTGGCTGCATGCTCCGACGACTCGGCCGCGGCACGGGATCGGCACGCTGTGGCGGATTCGCGTGACGCTCGACGATCGGGCGGGAACGCTGGAGAGCGTTGCCCGGCAGCTCTCCGTCCTGGACGCGAACATCCTGGGGCTGCACGTTCATCCGGTCGACGACGGAGTGCGGGACGAACTGGTGGTCTCGACGCCGGATGACGTCACGGCCGCTGACCTGGAGCTTGCGATCGAGTCGGGCGGCGGGCGGGAGACGCACGTGTGGCCGACGACCGCGTTGGCGTTGGTGGACGGCCAGACGAAGGCGTTGAGTCTGTCGGCCCGCGTGGTGGCGGATCCGGGCGAGCTGCCGCACGCGGTCGCCGAGCTGCTCGGTGCCCAGCTGGTCACGAATCGGGCGACGCTGGCGGGTCAGCTTCCCGACGACGGGACCGTACTGAAGGTGCCGTCGCCGTGGACCGGCCTGTTCGCGTTCAGCCGTCCGGGAGAACCGTTCACCCCGGCCGAGTCCGCCCGTGCCCATCGACTCGCCGAACTGGCGGAAGCCGCCCAAACCATCAACCGCTGAGCCCGCCTCAGTTGCGGTGTGGTGAGGCGGTGGGGAAGAGGATCGGCTGAACGATCTCGATGCGGGTTCCGACGCGGTAGCAGGTGGGGAGGTCGTGGTAGATCTCCCAGCTGTCCCCGGTCGCGACCGCTTCCTCGGTCTCCAGCCAGTCCTGGACGGCGTGGTAGCTGAG
Organism: Kribbella soli; assembly: GCF_004331345.1. Classification (GTDB taxonomy): domain Bacteria; phylum Actinomycetota; class Actinomycetes; order Propionibacteriales; family Kribbellaceae; genus Kribbella; species Kribbella soli. The sequence goes on from NZ_SJJZ01000002.1 coordinate 122,034, forward strand.
CGGGAGTTTCTCGTCCGGGTCGGTGTGCCAGACGGCGAGCACCGGTCCGGCAGGCAGGGAGGAAGCTTCGATCTCCCCGGTGTTGGCGATCGGCGCGCGGACCGGGAAGCCGGCCTCGGCCTCGATCACGCCGCCGGGCAGCGGGTGCCAGCGGGCGAACGGATAGCCGGTCGGAGCGATGCCGTGGTGCCGCAGATGCTCGGCCACGACCGCACACGCCGACGGAACCCAGTCCTCCAACTGTTCAGGGACAAGGTGACCCCGCCGGACGGCGGTCAGTTCGTCGCTGTGAAATCTCACCTGGGGCATCGGTGCATCACCATCACTCAATGTACGTCGGCAGCCGACACTTGGATACCGAGGGCGACCCGGCCGAGAGCGCGCAGGGCGGCCACCGTCTCCGCGATCCGCTGATGCGACGCGCTGGAGTGGACGGTCCGGAACAGCTCGTCGCGGTCGTCCTCGAGGCCGTCGAGCAGGTGTTCGATCTCGGTCACCACGGCGTCGTACGGCGGCTGAGCGGTCAGCAGCGGCAGGATGTGGCCGCGGAAGGCGACGAGGGTGTGCTGGGCCTCGGCCAGCCGGCGCTCTTCGAGGAACCAGCTGTCGGACGCGCTGGTCGCGGCGAGGTTGCCGAGGTCGGCCTCCCAGCGGTCGATCTCCTGGCGCATCGTGGTCATGACTGCTCCTTCAGGAAGTCGGCGAGCGGCCGGCGCGCTGTCGCGGAGCCTGGTCGATGGTGGCCGAAGCGGATGATCATGTGGGCGTGGCCGGGCCGTCCCGTGAGGCGCTGGACCTTGGCGCGCAGGTCGTCGAACTCGAGCGGCTGGTTGAGGAACGAGGCGCTGACACCTGCCCGGGTCGCGGTGAGCAGCACGCGTTGGAGCGCTGCGCCTGCCGCTACCTGGTCGGAGGGCTCGTCGAAGTCGGTCGAGAGTACGGCGAGGTCCGGGTGCTGTTCGAACGACTGCTCTGCCCGTACGCGGTCGGTCGGCCGGGTCGCCATGTCGCGGACAGCCGCCGGATAGGTGGCGGAGCGCGGGCCGAGCGCCGAGCTGGGAATGCCGTCGTCGGTTCGTTCGCCGCCGACCCAGTGCGCGCGTTCGGCGCGGCGGTGCCAGTCGCCGATCTCGCGCAGGTCGGTGTCGAGCACCAGATCGAGGACCGTCCGGACATCGTCGTCGGCGAGCCAGGTCAGCTGCGCGCCCTCGGGATACGCGGCCTGCATCAGCGAGACGCGCGTGCCCTCGGCTACCGCGGTGGCATCCGACGGGTTCCGGTCGGTGTGGCGATAGGGGATCTGAGCGGCGAGATCGCACAGCTCGTCGTTCCGGGCGGCGGTCGGCTCGATCACGATGCGGGCGAGCAGATCGGGTTCTTCACTCGGGTACGGCGCCAGCCCGAACCAGGTGCCGTACCCGAGCGTCTCGGCCGCGCAGCGGAGGTTGAAGGTGGCGGCACCGGCGGCGATCCGCATCGCGCGGCCGGTCGGGTCCTCGGCGGGAAGCGTGCGGGATCCGTCCAGGTAGACGTCGATCACGTGCCCGTCGATCTCGAACCGCCACGGCTGGGTGTTGTGCATGCTCGGCGCGGCCACGGCGGCCGCGAGCAGTACGTCGATGTGCTCTTTCGGCAGCTGATCGGTCATGAGGTCCACCTCCAGCTTCAGCTTCGCCGGAGAAGCGTGGGTGGCGCAGCGGGCAAGAGTCCCGACCTGGTGGGCCGTTCGGCCGTCATCCGCCCACGGCACGAGCCGTGGTGAGCTACCGGAAGCGCGGACGCCGGCCCCACGGGACCAGGCGGCGGCCATGGAGGGACTCGATGCCGAGCCGGACGAGCTGCGGCTCCTCCATCGGCATCCAGGAATGCAGGGCCAACGTACGGCGCAACGCGGCGGCCTCGTCGTCCGTGACCACGGACAGGTGCCCGATCGCCGTCACCGTCCACCCGATGTGCCGCTCCCCATCGACCTCGTCGGCCTCGAACGCGACCACATCACCCCGCTCGGCGGCCCGGAACTTGTCGCCCTGGCCGGTGCTGAACACGATCGTGTCCTCGTCGACGACGAAGTTGACCAGGCGGACCGCCGGCAATCCGGCATCCGTGTAGACCAGCCTGCCGAGCGGAACCGACGCGAGCAGCCGCAGACAGTCCGCCGGCCCGATGATCTCCAGGCGGGATCTGTCGAACTGATGCACTGTCCCGAATGTGTCCACGGATCAACAGTCCGGCGACTTCGAGCGTGGAAGTAGGGCCGAAAGTCCCGAGGAGGAAGGACACTGTTTGCCGAGAGGGGGTGGAGTTTGACGATTCCCGGAGTCGAGACGCTGCGGCAGTATCAGCGGGGCTGGTTGCGGGCCGACGTACTCGCTGGGCTCACTGTCGCGGCGTACTTCGTGCCGCAGGTGATGGCGTATGCGCAGCTCGCCGGCCTGCCGGCGGTGACCGGGTTGTGGGTCGCGCTCGGTCCGTTGGTGCTCTACTTCTTCCTTGGGTCGTCACGGCTGCTGTCGCTCGGCCCGGAGTCGACGACGGCGCTGCTCACGGCCACCGCGATCGGACCGCTCGCGGCTGGTGATCCGGTGCGGTACGCCGGGTTGGCCGCCGTGCTAGCACTGCTAGTGGGAGCGATCTGTCTGGTCGGGTGGGCGGCGCGGCTCGGGTTCTTGGCGGATCTGCTGTCCAGACCGGTCCTGATCGGCTACCTGACCGGTATCGCGGTGATCATGATGACCGGCCAGCTGGGCCGGCTCACTGGTGCTCCCGTCAAAGGTGACTCGCCCCCGGCGGAGGTGGTGTCCGCGGTCCGGCTGATCGGTGACTGGAAGCTCGCTCCGGTGCTGTTGTCGGTGGCGGCTCTGGCGTTGCTGCTCGCCTTGGCTCGCTGGACGCCGCGCATACCTGGCCCGCTCGTCGTGGTGGCGCTAGCAGCGCTAGTGACTTGGGCGGCTGATTTGGGTGACAAGGGAGTGGCACTGGTCGGTTCGATTCCGAGCGGTCTGCCCGTGCCGCACCTACCCGAGCTGTCCGTGCATGACCTTGGCCTGCTCGTGCTACCCGCGGTGGGCGTCGCTCTGGTCGGCTACACCGACGTGGTGCTCACCGCCCGCGCGTTCGCGAGTCGCGGTTCAGGCGAGCGCATCGACCCAGGCCGCGAGCTGCTCGTACTCGGGCTGGCCAACGTCTCTGCCGGCCTCGTACGCGGCTTCCCGATCAGCAGCAGCGGCAGCCGTACTGCCCTCGCGGACGCCTCCAACGCGAAGAGCCAGGTCTACTCGCTGGTGGCCGCGCTGGCGATCGTAGCGACGCTGCTCTTCGCCGGCCCGCTGCTCGAGACGTTCCCGATCCCCGCGCTCGGCGCCTTGGTCGTGTACGCCGCGCTGCGCCTGATCGAACTGGGGGAGTTCCGTCGCATCGCGACGTTCCGTCGCAGTGAGTTCCTGCTGGCGGTGGCAACGACCGTCGGCGTGGTCGCGCTCGACGTCCTGTACGGCGTACTGGTCGCGGTTGCGCTGTCCGTCCTCGACGTACTGCGGCGCGTCGCCCGGCCGCACGACGGGATCCTGGGCTACGTGCCCGGGATCGCGGGGATGCACGACGTCGACGACTACCCGGATGCACGGCCCGTGCCGGGTCTGGTCGTGTACCGGTACGACTCGCCGTTGTTCTTCGCGAACGCCGAGGACTTCCACCGCCGCGCGCTGGCGGCGGCCGACGAGGCGACGACCCCGGTGCGCTGGTTCCTGCTGAACACCGAGGCGAACGTGGAGATCGACATCACCGCGCTCGACGCCCTCGACGCACTGCGCGAGGACCTGAAGTCCCGCGGCATCGTCCTGGCTCTCGCCCGAGTCAAACAAGACCTCCGCGACGACCTGGACAACGCCGGCTTCCTCGACCGCCTTGGCCCCGACCGCGTCTTCTACACCCTCCCCACCGCGGTCGAAGCCTTCCGCAACCAGCCACCGGACAGCTAGGAGGGTTCGTGTATCACAGGCCGCGGGCGGTGCTCCATACCTGCAGAGGACCAGACTGCACCTGGAGGTTCCGATGGCCCTGATCGAACTCACCGCAGCTGAACTGTGCGCGGCGCAGAGCTTCCCCTTCCCTTGTGAAGAAGGAAGCATCATCGACCCGATCGGCGTCGCCCACCAGCTGGGCTTCGTCGAGACCGGCGCTGCTGTCTTCGAGGACGCCGGCAACGGATTTGTCCCCAAGGGCGGGCGGAAGGTCGACGAGCGTCTTGCCCTGTTGTCCTTGGCGTGCTCGATGGAGGCAAGTCAGGCCGTCACCCGGGGGAGGTCCGCGAGCCCGGACGCCGCAGAGGGCGAACCCGAACGCGCACACATCAAGGACGCACTCGACGCCTTCACGAACGGTGTGATCGCGAGCCCGCCGGAGCTGACCACCGTGTTCCCGCCCTCTGGCACTGTCATCGTGGTCGGCACGATCATCATCAAGATCCCGACCCCGCCGCCGCCTCCGCCGCGCTGGGAACTGGGCGAGCAGCTCGCCCGTACCGACCTGCTGGCGTTGGCGGTCCGCTTCCAGTCGGCCTCGGAGATGGCTGATATCGGCGCGACCGCGGACGACCTCGCCTGGGCGGCCAACCGTCTCATCGACGCTGCGATGGCGCGCTAACGGCGTACGACGTCCAAAGCTTGCCGGGCGATCTCCCATTCCTCGTTGGTGGGGATGACGAGAACGGCCACGGCGCTGTCCTCGGTGGAGGCGATCTGGTCGGTCGGGTCGGCGTTCCGCACCGGGTCGAGATGGATGCCCAGTGACTCCAGGTCGCTGAGGGCAGCGGCGCGGACCTCGGCGGAGTGCTGGCCGACGCCGGCGGTGAAGACGATCGCGTCGACCCTTCCCAGTACGGCGTAGTACGCGCCGATGTACTTCCGCAAGCGGTAGCAGTAGATGTCGAACCCGAGCTGTGCCCGCTCGTCCCCGGCCGCCCGGCGGCGCGACACCTCGCGGAAGTCGTTCGCGCCGGTGAGCCCCTTGAGCCCGGACTCCGAGTTCAGCGCCCGGTCAGTCTCCTCGGCCGACCGCCCCGCGACGCGCGCGAGGTGCCCGTGGATCGCCGGATCGAGATCGCCCGACCGGGTCCCCATCACGAGACCCTCCAACGGCGTCAGCCCCATCGACGTGTCCACCGACTTGCCACCCCGTACGGCGGTGGCGGAGCAACCGTTGCCGAGGTGCAGCACGATCAGGTTCAGGTCCTCGAGCTTGCGCCCGAGCAACCCCGCGGCCTGTCCGGACACGAACGAGTGCGACGTGCCATGGAACCCGTACCGCCGGATCCCGTACTCGTCCTGCCAGGAGCTCGGCACCGCGTACGTGTAGGCGTACGGCGGCAGCGTCTGATGGAACGCGGTGTCGAACACCGCCACGTGCGGCAGGTCCGGTAACAGCCGCCGCGCGACCTCGATGCCCTCCAGGTTCGCGGGATTGTGCAACGGGGCCAGCGGAACCAGGTCGGTCACCGCCGCGATCAACTCGTCATCGACCAGCGCCGGCGCCGCGAACCGGTCGCCGCCGTGGACGACCCGATGCCCGACAGCCACGATGTCCACGTCAGCGAGTGCGGGACCATGCGTCTCGAACGCCCGTACGGCGGCCTCCAGTGCGGCCTCGTGATCGGCCACCGCCTGGTCGTCGTCGAAGTCGCCCGTAGGCCCGTGGTGCACGTGATGGCTCTGCTCCTCGCCGATCCGCTCGACCAGGCCCGTCGCCGCGGCCTCACCGGTCTTGGCGTCGACCAGGCTGTACTTGAGCGATGACGATCCGGCGTTGATCACCAGCACGTGTCCACTCATCGCGCGCCGCCCTGCTGTGCCTGGATCGCGGTGATCGCGACCGTGTTGATGATGTCCCGGACGGTCGCTCCTCGCGACAGGTCGTTGACCGGTTTGCGCAGACCCTGCAGCACCGGGCCGACCGCGACGGCGTTCGCCGAGCGCTGCACTGCCTTGTACGTGTTGTTGCCGGTGTTCAGGTCCGGGAACACGAACACCGTGGCCCGTCCGGCGACGGGGGAGTCCGGCAGCTTCGTGCGCGCCACGGCGGCGTCGATCGCGGCGTCGTACTGGATCGGTCCCTCGACCGGCAGCTGCGGTGCGCGTTCGCGGACGATGTTCGTTGCCTTGGACACCTTTTCGACGTCGGTGCCGGCGCCGGACGTGCCGGTCGAGTACGACAGCATCGCGACCCGCGGCTCGACCCCGAACGAGACGGCGGTCGCGGCGGACGAGATCGCGATGTCGGCGAGCTGCTCGGCCGTCGGGTCCGGGTTCACCGCGCAGTCGCCGTACACCAGGACCTGGTTCTGCAGGCACATGAAGAACACCGACGAGACGACCGAGACGTCCGGGACGGTCTTCACCACCTCGAGGGCCGGCCGGATGGTGTGCGCGGTGGTGTGGACGGCGCCCGACACCATCCCGTCGGCGAGTCCGAGCTGGACCATCATCGTGCCGAAGTACGACACGTCCCGGACCAGTTCGCGGGCCCGGTCGAGGTCGACCCCGCGATGCTGCCGCAGCCGGTGGTATTCGGCCGCGAACTGCTCGGCCAGCTCGCTGTTCTCCGGATGTACGACGCGCGCCGCGGTCATGTCCACGCCGAGTGCCGCGGCCTTCGCGCTGATCGTGGTCGGGTCGCCGAGCAGGGTGAGGTCGGCGACGCCCCGCCGCAGCAGTACGTCGGCCGCGCGCAGGATCCGCTCCTCCTCGCCCTCCGGCAGCACGATGTGCCTGCGGTCGGAGACGGCCCGGTCGACCAGCTGATGCTCGAACATGAGCGGCGTCACCGCGCTGCTGCGGGCGAGCGCGAGCTGGTCGAGCAGCGCCGTACCGTCGACGTGCTGGTCGAAGAGCGCCAGCGCCGTGTCGATCTTGCGCGGCGCGTCCTTCGTGAGTCGGCCGCGAACGGCGGTGAGCTTCGCGGAGGTGGCCTGCGTACCGAGATCGGTCTCGATGATCGGCAACGTGACACCGAGGCCCTCGATCAGCCTCTGCACCTGGGCCGGGAGTTCGAAGCCGCCGTTGAGCACGATGGCGGCGATCTGCGGGAAGGTCCGGGACGCGTGTGCCATCAGGACGCCCAGCACGACCTCGGGGCGGTCGCCGGCGGTGACGACCGCGGCTCCGTCGAACAGTCGGTCCAGTACGTTCGGCATCGTCATCCCGGCGATCATCAGCCCGGTGACCTCGCGGGTCAGCAGCTGCGGGTCACCGCTCAGGAGCCGGCCGTCGATCGGCGCCATCAGGTCGGCGACGAGCGGCTGGTTCAGCACCGGCTCCTCGGGGATCGCGAACGCCGGCGCGCCGATGCCGTCGAGCGCCGCGACGAGGAGCTTGCCTGCGCCGTCGTCCACGCGGTTCGCGATCACCGCGAACAACGAGCCGTGATTCGCGGCGAGCTCGGCCGCGGCCATGTCGGCGATCGCCCGTACGTCGTGCGGCGTACGGCCGAAACCGTTCAGCACGAGCAGCACCGGCGCGCCGAGGTTCGCCGCGATCTTGGCGTTGAACGAGAACTCGGTCGGCGTGCCGACATCGGTGTAGTCGCTGCCGACGATCAACACCGCATCAGCCTGCTCGGCGACCGCGTGGTACCGCTGGACGATCGTGTCGAGCGCCGCGTCGGGATCCTCGTGCACCTCGTCGTACGTGACCCCGACGCCGTCGTCGTACGACTGCTTGACCGCGTCCTGCGAGATCAGCAGCTCGAGAACGTAGTCCCGTCCGCCGTGCGTCGCGGTGTCCGCGCGGACGATCGGCCGGAACACCGCCACCCGCCCGACTCGTCGGGACATCTGGTGGAGCACCCCGAGAGCTACCGTCGACTTCCCGGTCGTGCCCTCCACCGAAGCTACGTAGACACTGCTACCCATACCGCGAACCCTACGGAACCGTGGGGCTAGCCCGCTGACTGGCCGGGGAGGTTCTGGCGGGCGAAGGTGACGGCTTCGGTGAGGAGCGACTGCCAGAGGGCGCGGTCCGGGATGGGGATCGTGACCCACTCGCGCATCGGGTTGCCGGTCGGGGCGAACGGGGTTCCGGTGCCCGCGCTGATGAGCGCGGTCACTCGGTCGGCGGGGAGTTTGAGGATCAGGGCCGTGCCGTTCCGTTCGAGGCAGGCGACGAACTGGCCGGCGAGACGGATGCACGGATGTCCCATGATCGTGCCGTGGCCGATGGCAGGGTCGTAGAGCAGGTCGTCGGTGAGCTCGTCGTACAGCTCCCGCGCGGCGTCCCCGCCGGCGTCGGCCGGCGGGGACGTGCGGTGCGTGGGTCGGGTCATGCGGCGGGCGGGGTGAAGACCCCGAACTGGTTGCCGGCCGGGTCCCGCAGATAGGCGAAGGCCGGGGTGGCGTCGAGGCGCTTGTTGATCACGGTGCCGCCGAGCTGTTCGGCGTCGGCGCAGGTGGCCTCGATGTCGGCGACCAGGATGTAGAACACCGCGTGGTTCGGCAGTTGTCCGTTGGTGCCGAAGATGCCGCCCATCGGCCGGTCGGCGCCGGAGGCCTTGATGTTGCGGTACTCGAGGCCGGTGGCGGCGAGGGCACCGTCGGACTCGAAGGTCCAGTCGAACAGGCTGCCGTAGAACTTCTGGGTGGTCTCGGGGTCGTCGGTCGCGACCTCGAACCAGGCCAGCGTGCCAGGGGCCGGAGTACTCATCGATCTCTCTCTTTCATCCGAGGACATCAGGTGGACTGTGCAACGAGACCCACGGTGTCAGCGGTTCGCGACAGCCCTATGTCGGAGTTGGGAAAAGATCTTCGGGACGCAGCGCGGCATCCGGCAGTTTGGTTTCGTAGCCGTCGACCTTCAGGTCGCCGGTCGCGAGCGGTCGGGAGGGTGGTGTCGCGGTGCGCTCGGCGCAGGTGATCCGATCCATCCGGAACACCCGGTCCTCCTGGCGCAGGTGGCACCAGGCGGTCAGGTAGGAGCCGTTCGGACCGACGACGACGTGTTGCGGCTCGACCTCCCGCTCGGTCCCGACACCGCCGACGTCGGTGTACTCGATCCGCAGGACCTGGTTGTCGCGCACCGCACGCCAGATCTGCTCGGCGATCTCACCGTCCGGGTCCGGCACCGGCTGCACCAGGAGCCGCACCTTCGCCGCCGCCGTCCGCGCCTCGTCGAGGTCCCGCTCCGGCATCGCGGCCACGATCTTCTGCAGCGCGGTCCGCGAGTCGCGTGAGAACAGCACGTGATCGCTGCGGCTCAACGCCACCGCGACCGCCATCGCCTCCCGCGCGGTGAAGTTCAGCGGCGGGAGGCTCATCGACCGATCCACGGAGTACCCGCCGGTGCGTCCTTGTTTCGTCGCCAGCGGTACGCCGGCCTGCCCGAGCGCACTGAGATCACGCTCGATGGTCCGCACGCTCACCTCGAAACGTGCCGCCAGCTGCCGCGCCGTACGCCCCCGAGGCCCCGCCGCGCGTAGCTCCTCGGCGAGCGCATACAGCCGATCGATCCGGTTCATGCTCGGCACGCTAGCCGTGCCCATGGACAATTCAGTTACTGAGGGAGTTCGGCGCCGGTGCGCTCGGCGAGCATGTAGCTGGCGTACCAGGTCGGCCAGTTCTCGTCGGCCTGGCCGGTGCGGGCCTCGTGCTCGCCGTGGGCGGCAGCGGCGCGCCGAAGGGCCGCTTCGAGGTCGTCGACGGAGGCATACGTCGCATCGTCCACGCGGCCCGGCAGCCGCTTGGTGACCTCCTGCAGCAACCAGGTGTTGCCGTCGGGGTCACTGAACGTCGCGAACGACCCGTAGCTCGACCGCTCGTCAGCCGGCCCGGTCACTCGACCGCTGGTGTCGCCGGCCTCGAACTGCGCGCCGGGAACCGCCGGGTGGAAGACCTCGCTGACCTTGGCCCCGTGCGCCAGCAGCTCGGACCGCGCCGCCTCAACGTCCGTGACGACCAGGTAGAGCCCCTGCGCGGTGCCCGGCTTGGCGGAGGTGATGTGGGTGCCGAACTGGACCGAGGCGGGGGAGCCCGGCGGGGTGAACTGGACCACCCGGAACCCATTGTCGAACGCGAAATCCGCGTCCAGCCGCCACCCGAGGCCGCTGTAGAACTCCTTCGACCGGTCGGCATCCGCGACCGGGATGACGACGGCTTCCAGCTTCAGATCGGTGCTCATGACTTCCTCCAGGGGATTCGACTCGTTCACTGACCTCCACTGTGCGTCTTCGGCGCCCTCGTGACACCAGTGAGAATCCCTGGTCATTACCCGGGCGCACCGGCCACCGGCCCTAGAGTGCTGTCACGTGGACCATCAGATCGTTCTGATTGCCGGAGCCGGGCTCGCGATCATGATCGCGGCCTCGGTGTTCGCGCGCCGGACCGGCGTCGCCGCGCCGCTGCTGCTCGTTGCCCTGGGCATCGGAGCGAGTTACCTGCCGAGTACGCCGGCCATCCACATCGAGCCCGAGATCATCCTCGCGGGCATCCTGCCGCCGCTGCTCTACGCGTCGGCGGTCCAGCTCCCGGTGCTCGACGTACGGCGGAACTTCGGGCTGATCTCGTGGTTGTCGATCGTGATGGTGATCGTGTCCGCGCTGGTGATCGGGGCACTCGTCCACGCGCTGTTCCCGAGCATCTCGTTCGCGCTCGCCACCGCACTCGGCGCGGTCGTGAGCCCGACCGACGCGGTCGCGGCGACCGCGATCGGGCACCGGGTTGGGCTCCCGCCCCGACTCATGACCGTGCTCGAAGGCGAGAGCCTCGTGAACGACGCGTCGGCGCTCGTGGTCCTGCGTACGGCGGTCGCCGCGCTCGCCGTCACCACCCACTTCAGCCTCGGCCACACGGCTCTCGACTTCGCTTGGGCAGTTGTGGGCGCGATCCTGATCGGGGTAGCCGTCGGCCTGCTGACCGTCGCACTGCGGAAGCGCCTCGACGACCCGGTGCTCAACACGACGATCTCGTTCGCCGTACCGTTCCTCGCCTACTTCCCGGCCGAGGAGGTGCACGCGTCCGGCGTACTCGCCGTGGTGCTCGCCGGCCTGCTGACCGGAGCGCTCGGCAGCCGGAAGTTCAGTGCCCGCGACCGGCAGACGCAGGCGACCACCTGGACGACGATCAGCTTCATCCTGGAGAGCGGCGTCTTCCTCGCGATGGGGTACCAGCTGCCGGAGCTCGTCGACGACGCCCGCGCGGAGACGACGATCGGCGAGATCACGGGCCTCGTCCTGCTGGTGGTCGGCCTGCTGGTCGTCCTGCGTTTCCTCGGGCTGGCCGGGCCCTGGCTGCAGAGCCGGTTCGGCCGGAAGGACCGCCATGAGCAGGTCCAGGCCCAGCTGGACCAGTTCGAGGAGCACCTCGACACGATGGAGCCGTCCGATCGGCGCGAGGAGAACCGCGTTGCCTGGGCGCGCAAACGCCTCGCGCGCGGCCGGGCGGACGCGGACTTCGAGAAGCGGGAACCGATCACCGGCCGCGGGATGCTGGTGCTCGCCTGGGCCGGGATGCGCGGCGTCGTGACAGTCGCGGCCGCGCAGACGATCCCGGCCGGCACGCCGCACCGCGACACGGTCGTGCTCGCGGCGTTCATCGTCGCGCTGATCACGCTGGTGCTGTTCGGGATCTCGCTGCCCGCGGTGATCGCGAAGATGCGGTTCCGTCCGGAGAGCAGCGAGGACAAGCGCGACTCGGTGCAGGCGCTGATGCGGCAGATCGGCGAGGCCGCGATCGACGCGGTCGGCCCGCTCGAGGAGCAGACCGTCGACGGCGAGCCCCTCGATCCGGTCGTGGTCAGCACGCTGAAGGACCGCATCGTGCCGCGCCTGGTCTCCGGGAGCCAGCAGCTCCGGGAGACCAAGGCGGACACGCGCGAACAGATGGAGATCCTGCAGCGCCGCTACCTCGACGCGATGCGGGAAGCCCTCGGGACCGAACGCAGCATCGGCGTGTACAGCTCCGAGACGTACCGCCAGGTCGAAGGCTTCCTCGACACCGTCGAGCAGCGCTTCACCACCTCCTAGCGCAGGTGGCGGTTGAAGAACCGCACCATGCTCTCCACCTCGAAACGCGGGACCTCCTTGTGTGCGCCCGCGTTCGCGTGCAGGGACTTCTCCGTCGACGCGAACGCATCGAACAACGCCAGCCCGGAGTCGCGTGGGATGTGCTGATCGTCCCACTGCAGCAGGAACTCGACCGGCACCTTGATCCGGCGGGCGTGCTCGGCGAGCGTCCCGTCGTACCAGAAGATGCCGAACACCGCGGCCGCGATCCGGGGATCGCCGGCGGTCAGCGGTACGCCGACCGCGGTGCCCATGTTGAGCCCGAAGTACCCGAAGGGGCCGTCGATCTCGGGCAGCCGCTCGAGCGCGTCGAGAGTTGCCTGCCACTCGGGTACGGCGCGTTCCGCCAGATGCAGGTTGTACGGGACGACGATCGGGCCGACCGGTACGCCGGTGCTCATCGCCTCCTGCATCGCGGCGATCTGCTCGTCGTCGAGCGCCGTACGCGGCCGCTCGCCGTGACCGGGCGCGTCGATCGCGACGGCGTGGAAGCCTTCCGCGACGAGACGCTGGGCGCGGCCGACCATCGGGAGCGCCTTGGCGTCGCGTCCGCCGCCGTGCCCAAGAAGCACGAGCGGGCCGGTCTGGGCGGGCGGTGACCAGAGCATGCCGTGGATGTCATCGCCGAGGGTGAACTCGCGTTCCAGGACGCCGTTCGTGGTGGTGGTGCTGAGGAAATGCAGATCAGTCATGGTGGTGCCCTTTCAGGAGTGCCTGATTGCGGCGCTCCTGGCGACACCTAGTCCGATCGCCCTGCCGTGACGGAGAGAGGGAGCACCCGTCGAGATACAGCGTTCATGGGTCCCACCTCCTCGCGTGAAGTCACGTCCGCCGGTACGGTACTCGCCCGCTCGGCGGACCCGCCAACGAATTTCTCACCAGTCCGCGACGCGTTCCTGGCTGCGGTCCTCGGTGGCGACCAGGACGTCGAGGAGGAACTCCTGGAGCTCGGTGCGGATGTCTCGGTGCAGCGGGTCGTCCCAGAGGTTCTGCAACTCGTCCGGATCGGCCGTGAGGTCGTACAGCTCACCGGTCCTGGCGGTCGCGGGAGAGGCGTGCTGGACGATGAGTTTCCAGTGGTCGCGCCGGAGCATCGTGAGGTGGACCGGGGTCGGGTACGGATGGCCGCTGTTGCGGTACTCGCTCAGCGCCCACCCGCGGCCCGCTGCGCGATTGGTGGCCAACGGCAACAGATCCTGCCCTTCGCCGCGCGGCTGCAGCCCGGCGGCGGTGAGGATCGTGGCGCCGAGGTCGATCCACTGGACCAGCTCGGTGGTGCGAGTGCCGGCCGGGATCGTCGAGGGCCAGCGCAGGATGAGCGGGACGCGGACGGCCTGGTCGTACATCATCGGGCCTTTGAGCATCAGCGCATGGTCGCCGAGCATCTCGCCGTGGTCGCTGGTGAAGATGACGAGCGTGTCGTCGCTGAGCCCTTCGGCGTCGAGCGCGTCCAGGATCCGGCCGACCTCGTCGTCGACGAGCGTCACCATCGCGTAGTACGCCGCCTTCACCTCCTGCAGCTCTCCCGGGCTGTACGACGTGAAGCCGCGCGCGTGGCCGGCGTACGACTCGTGGGACGCCTCGGTCTGGATCGCTGGCTTCCCGGCCAGGTCGTCGGGGAGTGGGCGGGTCAGTGCCTTGTCCCGGTAGCGGCGTACGTAGTCCTCCGGGGCGCCGAAGCCGTGATGCGGGTCGAAGAAGTTGGCGACGAACAGGAACGGCTTGTCGCGGTCGCGGGACTGTGTAAGGAAGTCGATCGTCTGCTCGCCGATCCAGTGGCTGTAGTGGATCTCGGCGGGGAGCGTGTCGTAGTCGACTTCCGCCCCGGCCAGGTCGGGACGAAGGGTGTGGAGCCAGCGGTGGTACTCGTTCTCCGACGAGCCCGGGTACGGGTCGTGGGCCCAGCGAAACACGCGGAAACCGTCGTCGTGCCGCTTCTCGGAACGGCCGCCGAAGCAGGCGTTGAGGTGGAACTTGCCGACCAGGCCGCAGTCGTACCCGGCCTCGGCGAGGTCCTTGCTGAACAAGCGCTCGTGCTCCGGCAGGCCGACACCGTTCGCCCACAGGCCGTGCTGGTGCACGTATCGGCCGGTCATCAGGCTGGCGCGGGACGGGCCGCAGACCGGGTTCTGCACGTAGCAGTTCTCGAACAGCACGCCCTGGGAGGCCAGCCGGTCGAGGTTCGGGGTCTCGATCTCGTCGTTGCCGGAGGCACCGAGCGCGGAGAACCGCTGCTGGTCGGTGCAGAGGAGCAGAACGTTCGGCCGCATGCGGATCAGTGTATTAAATCCAGGGTGTTGACAAAAAGACGGTCCGGCGGTCAGAGTCGGATCCCGTGGGTAGGGAATCGTCCGGGCCGCTGCGGTTGCTCCGGGAAACACACGAGGAACGGGTGCTGTCCGTGCTGCGCACCCGGGGTCCGCTGACCCGCGCGCAGCTCGCCGAGCACACGAACCTCTCCCGCGCGACGCTCTCCTCGATCGTCCAAACCCTCCTGAGCAACCAGACCCTGACCGAGCGACGCGGCGAAGAAACCGGTTCGGCGGTCCGGGGGCGTGGGCGGCCGGTTTCGGTGGTGACGTTGAATCCGGCCGGTGGGCTTGCGCTCGGGATGGATCTCGGGCAGCGCCGGATCCAGGTGACGATTGCGAACGTCGCGCACGAGTTCGTCGCCTCGGGCGCGGTCGCCTGCGCGGAACGTACGCCGTGGGCGCGCCGCCTGCAGCTCGCACTCGACCTGGTCGACGACCTGACCACCCGCCACGACATGTCCCTGAACTCACTCGCCGGCATCGGCGTCGGAGTAGTCGGCCCCGTACCAGCAGACGCAGACCCGTCGGGGCTCGTCCGCTCGTCCGACCGGGTCGCGTTGGTGCGGGACACGTTGCGCGAGCGGTTCGGCGTACCTGTGTTTGTGGACAACAACACGCGGCTAGCAGCGCTGGCGGAGGCAGTGTGGGGCGCAGGCTCGGGAGTAGACAGCGCGCTGTATTTGCGGCTCTCGTACGGCGTCGGTGGCGGGCTCGTGCTCGGTGGTCGGCTGTTCGCGGGGGCCGGCGGCGCGGCGGGGGAGCTCGGGCACATCAGCGTGGACCACGACGGTCCGCCCTGTTCCTGCGGCGGCCGCGGCTGCCTCGAGCGGTACGTATCGCTGACAACCCTGCAAGCGCAATGCGACAACATCCTCGACGCCCGCGACCAGAAGGCACGCGACCTGCTGGCGGACGCCGGTGCACGCATCGGCGAGGTCCTGGCCGCAGCCTGCAACACCGTCAACCCGGAAGTCGTCGTGATCGGCGGCGAACTGGCCGAGACCGGCGACCACCTGTTCAAGCCGCTGGGTGCCGCGTTCCGGCGATTCACCCACAGCCAGGTCCACCGCACGGTACGAGTCACCCGCGCAGTGCTCGGCCCCGACGCCGCTGCCCGCGGCGGCATCGCCCTCGTACTCACGGCAACACCAGCGGAGCCCGAGTGGCGGAGAACATCCTGCTCCTGAACCTCGACGCCTACGACACCGCTCTCAGCGCTCTCGACCAGGAGGCCTCCCGCCCGTGACTGACGCTGTGACTCCCGCTGGTACTGCCGCTGTGACTCCGGCCGCGACGATCGACATCCGCCGGGACCGGCGACACCCCATCGACCCGATGATCTACGGGCACTTCCTGGAGTCTGCGTTCTTCGGCAACATCGAGGGCGGCGTCTTCGACGAAGGCTCACCGCTCGCGTACGGCGGCGACGGTGCACATGACGGTGCGCGGGACGGTGCGCGGAACGGTTTGCGGTCCGACGTGATCGAGCTCTGCCGGGATCTCGGTCTCCCCGTGGTCCGCTGGCCAGGCGGCAACTTCACGTCGGCGTACCACTGGGAAGACGGCGTCGGACCGCGCGACGCTCGGCCGCGGCGGCTGGAGCTGGCCTGGGGCTCGGAAGAGAGCAACCGCTTCGGCACCGACGAGTTCCTCGCCTGGTGCGCCGAGGTCGGGACCGAGCCGTACCTGGCGCACAGCTGCCGCGACGTCGACGAAGCGGTCCGCTGGGTCGAGTACACCAACCACGGCGGCGACACCGAGTACACCCGGCGGCGGGCGCGCAACGGCCATCCGGCGCCGTACGGCGTGAAGTACTGGGGACTCGGCAACGAGGTGTACGGCGACTGGCAGATGGGCCACCGCAGCGCCGCCGCGTACGCCGCCGACGCGGCCGAGCACGCCCGGTTCATGCGGGCTGTCGACCCATCGCTGAAGTTCATCGCGGTCGGCAAGACCGATGACCGCGACGGCTGGACCGAGACCCTACTAGGTGCCGTCGGCAACCAGATCGACTACCTGTCGTTCCACTTGTACGGCGCGACGACGCAGCTGATCGACGGCGCGGGGGAGTACGACGCGATCGTTGCCCAGTCGCTCTACTTCGAGCAGCAGATCGTCGAGTACTCGGACCTGGTCGGTGGGATCGCGGCGAGAAACGCCGGAGAGCGCTCTCTGGCACTCTCTCTCGACGAGTGGAACATCCGGCACGTCGAGCCCGCGACCTGGCCGGAGCCGCAGCCGTCGGACGACGGCGGGACGGTCGCCCGTGAGGTCGACGGCTTACCGACGCATCCCGCCCATCGGGTGAACCGGTGGAGTCCGAGAACGCTCGCCGACGCGCTCTTCTACGCCGGTGTCTTCCACGCCCTGCACCGCGCCGGCGGCCGCGAGGTCCCGGTCGCGATGGCGAACACGGTCAACCTGCTGAACGCGAACGGCGTGATCGTCGCCCGTCCCGACGGCGCCGTGCGCGCGGCGACGTACCACGTCTGGGATCTGTACCAGAACCACCTCGGCCCGATCGCGCTCGCCGCCGACGTACGGTCGCCCAGCAAACTGACCGCCGTACGGCAGGGCGACGAGCGCGACCACCACGGCGAGTTCCGCACCTACCCGGCGACCGTCCCGGATCTGGACGTCTCCGCGACCCAGACCGCCGACGGCAGCTCGATCCGCATCGCCGTCATCAACCGCCACCGCGACACAGCGATCCGCGCCGGCCTGACCCTGGACACGAGCCAAGACGCCCTGCCGGCACGGGCTGCGGTGAAGCAACTAACCGCGGACGACGTACTCGCGTCCAACAGCCTGACCGCGCCGGACGCCGTGAGCCTGCGCGACCTAGGCACCGTCGAACTGACCGACGCGAGCTACGACTTCCCACCCCACAGCATCACCCTGCTGTCCTTCGACCTCAGCTAGCCGACGACATCGGAGCAGCCACCCCAGGCGACCGCGTAGGTCGTCCCGTTGTCGGTGATCTCGCCGATCGCATCCGGCCCGGTGCCGACCGGGTCGGTGCGGCGATCCATGAGCGTACGGATGGTCGTCGACCGCGGGAACGTCCAGCGGACCGTGCCCGTCGCGGTGACGACCTGGTGAGCGCCGTCGGCGTTCGTCACCGCCGCGTCGCCGGTGCTGTTGATCGAGTGCGGCTCGGTCGGGAGCGGGTACCGCGCGCCGGTCGAGTCGTTCCAGAGCAGGCCGATGAAGGTGTTGAGCGGCTTGTCGTAGATCTCGTCGCCGCCGGTCCAGTGCCCGCGGATCTCCTTCAAATACGAGCGGTTGCCGTTGCGGCTGTACACATAGGCGCCGGGCTCGTCCCAGGACTCCCACCGGATCCCGAGCTCGCGGCCTTCGTCGTTGTGCGTCGCGCCGACCACGACGCCGGCGTCGTTGATGTCGTTCGCCGAGACGCCGTCGGTCCACGTCGGGACCTGCAGCATCGTGTACGTGCCGTTCGAGTACACCCACGGCAGCCACGTCGTACCTTCCTTGTCGAGGCTGGCTCCTAGCACGGTCCCGCTGCTGTTCACGTCGAGCACGTCGGACACCTCGCCTGGCGCGTCGAGCAGTTGCGGCACGCCGTTCGCCCACAGCACGGGGCGGAAGTCGAAGTTCCCCACGTCGACCTGACCGACGACGTACTTGCCGGTGTCGTCCACCTTCGCGACCCGCGTCCCGGCTCCGGCCGGTGCACCCGCGGGCGCCGCCAGGAGTGACGCCGTACAGGACGCGGTTGGGGCCGCGTACGACGTGCCTGCCGGCAGTGCGGGTAGTGCCAGCGCGCCCGCTGCTCCGAGCACGAGCTGAACATCTTTTCGACCAGGGCCGTAACGATCTGCCGAGTAGTAGTGTCGCGCGCATGGACGTCAACGCACGCGTGCTCGTGATCGGACTCGACCCGTACCGCGTCCCCGGGCCGTGGGATCCGGAGCCTGTCGCGACCGGGATCCAGATCGGGATGGCGGACTTCGCGTCGCACGGCGTCGGCGCACAGACCTGCCTGGTCGGACTGGACGGCAGCGACGACATCGAGGCGGTGGTGAGCGCGGCGTTGGCGGCGCAGCCGTGGGAATGCGTCGTGATCGGTGGCGGGATCCGGAAGAACGAGGATCAGCTCGAGCTGTTCGAACGGATCGTCAACCTCACGCGGCAGCACGCTCCGGACGCGGCCATCGCCTTCAACAGCAGGCCGGACGACACGTACCACGCGGCCGCGCGCTGGCTCAGTGGAGATCGAGACGCATGAGGATGCGGGGATGCCCGGCGAGTGTCGACGTGGTGTCGGCGGCCTTGGTGAACCCGGCGTGCTCGAAGTTCTTGCGGATCCCCGCGTACGCCATCGTGAGATCGACCTTGCTGTCGCCGTTGTCGAGAGGATAGGCCTCGACGACCGGTGCCCCGTTCTCGCGCGCGAACTCGACGGCGCCGGCAATCAGCGCATACGAGATCCCTTGGCCGCGGTGCCCCGGGCGGACCCGGATGCACCACAACGACCACACCGGCAGATCGTCCACCTGCGGGATCTTCCGGTTCCGCGCGAACGTTGTCGCCGCACGCGGTGCGATCGCGGCCCAGCCGACCGGCGTGTCACCGTCGTACGCGAGCACGCCGGGAGCGGGCGTCGCCTGGCAGAGCTCCTCGACGTACGCCCCACGCGCCGGCCCGCGAAGCGAGTTGTTGAGCTTGGACGGAATCCGATAGCTCAAGCAGAAGCACACGTTGGACGTCGGCGACTTCGGCCCAAGCACCGCCCGCACGTCGTCGAACACACTGGCGGGCCGTACGTCGATACTCACGGATCTACCTCGGCCTCGCTGCTGGACACATGGTCAAGGAAACCTCGTCCGGACCACGCTGCTGAACTTCGAGCAGCTTGTGCTCCTCGGCGTACCGGAGAGTGTTGCGTACGTCGTCCTCCGAGGCCAAGGTGCGCTCGGCGAGGGATGCGATCGTCTGCTCGGTGCCGCCCCAGAACACGACCGACACCAGGTCCGCGGCGTACGCGGTGTACTGATTCACTGCCTGGGATAGTTCGAGCCACGCGCTCACGGGATCCGGCAGTTGCAGCACGTCCTGCGCCAAGGGCTTGTCCTCGACAGCGGCGTACCGGGTGCCGTCGAACGTGACCATCTGGAGCCCGACGTACAGCGGGAGCAGGTCGCGCCGGATCCTCGGCTCCGGGACGCGGACCTGCCGGGCGATCTCGGCGAGTGTCGGCCAACCGTCGCGAGGCTGGTTGACTCGCAAAGGCTGATCGAGCCAGTTCGGTCCGCGGTGGTGATCGGCGCCCCAGGTGTCGATGTCGTCGAGAGTCATGCCGCCGGTGCCGTCGATCCCGCCGGTCCGCCCGGCCCACTCAACGACGTTGGCTACCTCGATGTCCTGGAACCCGAGCACCGACGTCCACCCCGGATCGGCCTTGCGCACCGGCGGCCGGTCGCGGCGGAACCAACGCGGTGGCTCCGCGGGCTCCTTGTCCGGCCAGAAGTCCAGCTGCCAGAGGTCGGTCGGCTTGAGGTCGTCCTCGTCCTGGGGAGGTTCGGGCGCAGGCGGCAGCGGGCGGTGCGCCGCGCGGAGGCGGTACATCCCGGGCTCACCAAGCCGAAGGTGCTCGTCACCGGGGCCGGTCGTGAGCCCTGTCAGGCTGACGGTTCCGCTCGGACTCAGGTACGGAACCTCGACGACATCGCTCCATTGGTCATCGTCGGCCGGGCGGTCGTCGCGGAGTTGCAGGCGGACGACGCACGGCCCGTCGCCGCCCGCTGCGTACAACCACCCGCGTCCCGACCGCCCGAGCGTGCCGACCGGATGCGCATCGGTCGCGGTGAGGTCCTCGTACCAAGATCCCGCGCGCACATCCTGCACCACGAGGATCCCGTCCTCGGGCAAGTAGTCCTCGTCCTCGTGCCTCCCCAGTACACCCATGCGCGAACCGTAGTACAGCGATCCGACAAAGCTGGTTGGGCTCAGTGTTGGACGGCGTACACAAGCTTCTGGATGCCGTTGCCGTACGACTCGCTCGAGGTCAGGTTGAGGTTGAGCTTGTCGCGGTCGGCATCGCTGAACAGCCGCTTGCCGGCGCCGAGAAGGACGGGGAAGACGAGCAGGTTGTACTGGTCGATCAGGCCCGCGTCGGACAGGTTGCAGTTGAGGGTCGCGCTGCCGTTGATGATGATCGGGCCGCCCTCGGTCTCCTTCAGCGCCGCGACGTCGTCGAGGGAACGGAGGATGGTGGTCTCGCCCCAGTTCGACACCAGGTCGCTGTCCTTGAGCGTGGTCGAGACGACGTACTTCGGCATCGCGTTGTAGCCGGCGAAGTCCTCGGTCATCCCCGGCCAGACCGGCGAGAACGCCTCGTAGCTGACCCGGCCGAGCAGCAGCGCGGTGGCGGCGTCCTGCTCCTCGCCCTTCAGCGCGTACGCCGCCTCCTCGAACGCGATGTCCTTGAAGGTCCAGCCCGAGTTGCGGTAACCCGCCTCGCCGCCGGGCGAGTCCACGACGCCGTCGAGAGAGATGAACGCGGTGGTGATGAGGGAACGCATCTGGTGCTCCTTGATGAGTGGTGGGTGGTGCTTGTGCCTGTGCGTCGTGCGGTCGCCGGCGGATAAGACATTCGTGGAATGTGACGCCGGTCACTCCGTCTTCAGTCCGTGATCAGCTGGCGGTGACGATCCAGGCAGCGGAGTCGAAGAGAACACCGTCACCGCTGTCGTGCGCCGCGAGCATCGCACGCAAGTCGGCTCTCGCACGGTCGGCGTCGGCCGGAGTCAATTCCGCTAGCAGTGCTAGCGGTTCGCGGAGCTGGAGCACGTTCTCGTACGCCGTCTCGACATCGGGCCCGTAGTACAACCGCTCGCGGACCTCGGCAAACGTCACCTCGCCAAAGCCCGCAGACATGAGGATGCCCCGCGTCACCTCCGGATCCCCAAACACAAACGGCGACTCATCCCGAAACACCCCGTCCGCGCGGTCGGACTCCGTGGTGCGGGCGATTGTCGCCGGGATCACCTGGGCCCATTCGTTCTCCGCCCGCGGCTGCCACACCATCGCGACGAGCCGGCCGCGCGGCCGCAACGCCCGCCGCAAATTGCCGAACGCACCCACCGGATCGGCGAAGAACATCACCCCGAACCGGCTGATGCACACATCGAACGCCGCCTCCCCGAAGTCGTACGTCGCCGCGTCCGCGAGCAGATAGCTGATGTGTTCCTCCGCCGTACGCCGACGCGCGTGCTCAAGCATCTGCTCGGAAACATCCACCCCGACCACACGCCCCCGCCCAGCATCCGCGGCCGCCTCACGCGTCGTCTGCCCGCCCCCACACCCGACATCAAGCACCCGATCCCCGGCCCGCACCCCACAAGCAGCCCGAAATCGCCCCTGCAAGAACCGCATCTCACCGTCATAGTCGAACACGCCCCCAGGCTAGAGCTCCGCCAACAAACACCACCTCCACGACGTGCCCGCGCGACGGATCCGCCTGGCGTCGCATCTGCTGCCCACGAGTGGTGGCTGGACCCGCGCGCCGGTGCCTGGAGACAGGAAATACCGTGTCCCGCCCCTCCATTACCCGTCCCCAGTCTCCGGATAGGCCGACTGTCTGAGTGCTGGGGGTCTGCTGGTTGGTTCAGGTGGGGTTGCACTCCCCAGTTCCAGTGGGTGCCGGCGGTGGTGGCTGGACCCGCGTGCCGGGGGCTGGAGACAGGTAATACCGTGTCCCGCCCCTCCATTACCTGTCTCCAGGTCTCCGGATGGGGTGACTGTCTGAGTGCTGGGGGTTTGCTGGTTGGTTCAGGTGGGTTGTACTCCCCAGTGGGTGCCGGCGGTGGTGGCTGGACCCGCGCGCCGGGGGCTGGAGACAGGTAATACCGTGTCTCGCCCCTCCATTACCTGTCCGACGCCTCCCGGGCGGGAGGTGTGCCCGGGGCGGGCGGCGCGGGGAGGGGCGGGTTAGGCGGGGAGGGCGGGCGTCCGGGTAGGCGGGAGGCGCGCGGTTTGGCGGGGGAGGTGCGGCCGGTTACGTGGGGAGGAAGGTTATGGGGGTGCCGTCGGGGTCCTGGGTGTCGGCGGTGGGGGACTGGGTGGTGAAGGTTAGGTGGGCGATGGCGGGGGCTGGTGGGGGTGTGAGTTTGAGGGTGTCGGGGCCTAGGCGGAAGGTGTCGTCGGTGATGCGTTCCATGCCGAGGTGGGTGCCGTAGAATTCGGCCGCCGCCTCGGGGTCGGGTGCCGCTACCGCGACGTGCGTGAAGGCGAGCACCGGGCCCGTCGTGATGGGTGGGACGCGGAACTCTTCCGAGCGCTGCAGCAGTTCGACGCGGACGCCGTTCGGGTCGGACAGGAAGGCGAGCCGGCCCTGCCCGCTCCCGGCCACGCGGGGCGACGAGAGTTCGGTGTACCCGAGGTCCATCAGCCGCGCGTAGTCGCCGTCGAGGTCGTCGGTCATGAAGCCGATGTGGTTCAGCCCGTACGTCGCCTGCGCGTCGGGCTGCTCGTGGTGGAGCAGCTCGACCAGGCCGGTCGCGAGCTGGATGTGTACCCGGTTGACGCGCGGACCGGGCATGAACAACCGGTCGACCACCTCCGCCCCGAGCCCGCCGTAGAACGACAAGCTCGCCTCGAGATCCTGTACCCGACCACCGACATGGTTCAGCTCGTAGATCACCACACCACCGTAGCAAGCGCTTTCCGGAAGTGTCGCGGGACGGCGCGTTGCCCGGACTGACTACGGTGGTGGCGTGGCGAAACGCTGGTCGTGGGTGGCGGTCGGAGTACTGCTCGTAGGCGTCTGGGCGGCCTGTTCCGACAAGGACACCACCGCCAAAACAGACCCCACCACCAAAACAGACCCCACCGCGAAGCCGACCACCACAAAACCGGCAACGACCACCAAACCAACCGAGTCCAGCGCGAAGCCGTGGTACGACGACTACGATCCGGCGCACTTCGCGCCTGACGTACGGCGGTACGCCAAGCAGGCCGGGATCAACCCGCAGTTGCTGATGGCAATCTTGTACAACGAGTCGTACAAACCGCACGACCCGAAGTTCGAGCGGCAGTGGGCGGAAGTCGATTCCGATCCGGCGTTCGGGATCGCGAACATGCACAAGCCCGCGTTCGACGAGACCAAACGCGGTCGCGATTTCGCGAAGCGGAAGTGGGAGGAGCTCCCGGACAACCCCGCGCTGGCGATCCAGGCCGCGGCCTGGCACCTGCACGACCTGGCGAAACGGCTGCCGAGCAAACGCGCCGATCTCTACACCAAGGACGAGTTGCTTGCCCTCGGCTACAACGCGGGCGGCGGCAACATGCGGATCTTCGCCCGCGGCCGCAAGGCCGGTTCGCAGGCCCAGTCGTACGTCGACCGCCTGCACGACAACTGGGCGAAATCCGCCGAAGCGCTCAAGAGCTGACAGGAGACACCGTGAACCTAGGGAACTTCGGGGCACCCGCGCTGGCCGTCGCCGACTGGCGCCGACAGGTCTTCGCGCTCTACCGAGACGTCCGCGCCGAGAACGATCCCGCCGCCGCCCACGCCCGATGGCAGGCCGCCCGCAACGAGCTGCTGACGAACCACCCCGCCTCACCGGTCCCGCCGGAAAAGCGCGCGACGTACGCCGGTGCGCCCGTCGCGCCGTACCGTCCGGAGTTCCGGTTCGAGGCGACCATCGAGACCGACGTGAAGCCGTTCAGCTGGGAGTTCCAGTCCGCGACCGACGGGGTGATCCCCTTCTCGCGCGTCGGCGTGCTCCAGTTGCCGGTGGGGGACCTGGACGTGTGGTGGCTGGAGTCGTACGGCGGCGGCCTGTTCGTCCCGGTGAAGGACGCGCTGGCGGGCAAGTCGACGTACGGCGGCGGCCGCTACCTGATCGACACGGTGAAGGGCGCGGACCTGGGCGGCGACCTTCACGAGTTCGTCGTCGACCTGAACTTCGCGTACAACCCGTCCTGCGCCTACAGCCCGGAGTGGACCTGCCCGCTGGCACCGGCAGCCAACACCGTGGGTGTCGAGCTGCCGGTGGGCGAGCTATCAGGCTGAGGCTTCCAGCGCCCGGGTGAGGAGGGCGGCCAGCGCTTCCAGCTGGAAGTCCGCCGAGGAGGCGACCTCTTCGTCGGAGCCGTCGAGGGCCTTGGCAGCCAGACCGGCCTTGGCGTCGATCAGGTCCGCCACCCGGGTGTCGATGGTCTGCGCGGCGATGATCCGCCACGCGGTGACCGGCTCGTCCTGGCCGATCCGGTGCACCCGGTCGATGGCCTGGGTCTGCTCGGCGTTCGTCCAGGACAGCTCGGCGAGCACGACGTTCGAGGAGACCTGCAGGTTGATGCCGACGCCGGCGGTCAGCAGCGAGCAGACCGCGATCGACACCTCGGGATCGTTGACGAAGGCATCGATGTTCTTCTGCCGGGTCCGTGCGGTCTGGTCGCCGCGGATCGAGGAGTACCGGATGCCGCGCTCGGCGAACAGCTCCTCGGCGGTGTCCATCACCTCGATGTGGCGGGCGAAGAACACGACCTTGCCGACGTTCTGCGCGAGTTGCGCCGCGTAGTCGGCCGCCAGGCCCGCCTTGGCCTGACCGATCCGGCGGAACAGGCTGAACACGTTGTCGCCGGTCTTCTTGGCCGCCATCTCGGTCCGCTCCCAGCCGGCGACCTGGCGGACCAGGTCGTGGTCGATGCCGTCCACGACGACACCCGAACGGCGGGTCTCCAGCGCGGTCCGGTACCGCGCGACGAGACGGTCCGCGAGCTCCCGCTCGGCGGCCCGGATCGAGCGGCCGACGGCACCGTCGAGCTCGACCGGGAGGTCGGCGATCCGGCGGGCCGGGATGTCCGCGGCAACGTCGACCTTGCGGCGTCGGACGATGCCCATGTCGATGACGCTGGCCCGCGCAGCCGCGTTGAACCCGGGGTCGGCCGGGGTCAGGTCGGTCGCGTCGAGCTTCTCCATCAGCTCGGCCCGCGGCGCCTTCTCGTCGATCCAGCCGAGGAACTCCCAGATCGCGGTGAAGTCCTCGATCGAGTTGATCAGCGGTGTACCGGTGAGAGCCATCAGCAGCGGCCGGGCGGTCCGGCTGCGGATCCGGTTGGCCAGGTCGAGCACGTTCCGGGACCGCTGCGACTTCTTGTTCTTGATGAAGTGCGCCTCGTCGACGACCATGCCGCGGAACCCGAGGTCGCCGAGCCAGCCGACGTGCCGGTCGAGGATCTCGTAGTTCACCACCACGATGTCCGCGAAACCGTCGATCGTGTCACCGTCGCCGTGGATCACGGTCGGCGTACGGCGGGGTGTCCAGAGGCCGGCCTCGCGGGCCCAGTTCGTCTTCACGACGTTCGGCACGACGGCCAGCAGGGGGTAGGCGTCGGCTGCCTGCGCGGCGAGCAGCGCCTGGGCGGTCTTGCCCAGACCGGGCTCGTCGGCGAGCAGGAACGTCCGGTGGCCCTCCGCCGCGGCTTCGATCAGCCCGGCCTGGTGCGGCATCAGCTCGAGCCCGCGGAGACGAAGCGCGTCGATGCCACCGGCGAGCTGCAGCGGCGTCGGGTCGGGCAGGTGCATGGTGGCCGAGGCTGCGGCGTGCTCGAACGAGCGCAGGAGCGGTCCGATCAGCTCCCAGCCGCCGAGCCGGCTCGGCTTGGCGGCCCGGGCCGGGGCGTTCGAGAAGTCCGGGGGGAGGAACGGGTTCGCGAGCTGCCGGGACACGACGGCCTGCGGGACCACCCGACGGGTCTGCGTCTCCGGGGGAGCGGCCGGTTGCTCCGGCTGCGGCTCCTCGGGCGCCTCCATCCCGGCGTCCTCCAGCATCTGCCGCTTGAGCGCGGCCGCCGCCTCGGAGATCACCGCGTCCTCGGCCAGCAGGCCGAGCAGCGAGGGCTCGAGCGCGGCGGTCTTCGCCAGGATCGTCGCGATCCCGTCGAGCCGCCGGAGCTGCTCGGTGCGGTACGCCTCGGTGGCGGATTCGGCGCCGTTCACCCGGGACCGCTCCTCGCGGACCAGCAGGGCGACGATCTGGAACTTCGTCCGGGTCGACGGCTTGATCGCGCCGCGGGTGACCGCGGCCTCGACCTCGCGCACAGCCTGTGCGAGGACCTGGATCAGACCGTCGGACTCGCCGTCACGGACGCGACGCCGGCGACGGGGAGCGGAACGGGTAGCGCCGGGCTGGCGCTGACCTCGTCGGGCCAACATTTCCTCCTGTGTCGTGCCACGGCGGAGCCGTGACGGAATACCGGACCACGCGGGGACCGACCCGCCGACGAGGCGCGACCCCGTGACGTACCCAATGACGTGCAGAGGGCCGTCCAGAGGGTCCCCCAGGAACACGGCTCAGAATGCACCGCTCCTGTGTGCGCGATCGAGATCCCATGCTACCCGCACTCGCCAGAATGTTGCAGACCGGCACCACGAACCAGTCATTATCCGGAGCAAATCGACTGCGACATCGACCGCGACATCGACGCGGCCGACCTCTAAAGTGGCATCGAGTCCTAGCTTTGGAGGCCGGATGGCAGAGGATTCGCATGTGCTGGAGGCCGGGCAGGCTCCGACGCCGTTCACCGCCGCCGAGATCCGGATGGCGACGAGGGTGGGGAAGTCCATCACGCGCCGCGTCGAATCGGCCGGAGCGGATCCGTTCCTGCTGATCAGCACGTACGTCGAGTGCGACGAGGCCGGCGCCACACTGGAGCGTTCGCGGCTGTCGCTCGACGGCTCTCCGCTCGGCGAGCCGGAGGTGATGAAGGCGACCTGGCTCGACCTGCAGCGGCACGCCTCGTTCACGGCCGACGACACGACGATCGAGCCGGACCGGATCGAGACCGGGATCGGCGCGCTGGACTGCCTGCGCTACACCGTGCGGCACGGCGGGACCGACGAGATCTTCTGGTTCGCGACCAGCCTGCCGGGCATGCCGATCCAGCAGATGACCCGGACCGACGGGCAGATCGTGGAGTCCGTCTCGGTGGTCGACTACACGATCGCCTGATCGAGTAGCTCGACCGCGACGCGGAGGTCGTCGACGAAGCGTCCGAAGTCCCGGCGGAACTCCTCGGAGCGGACGACAGCCGACGGATGCACGGTCGCCACGGCCGGCAGGCCACCCGGTAGCTCCACCCGCTTGCCGCGCTCTTGTGTGACCCGGAACGAGGAGCCCAGGAGAGCCTTGGCGGCGACCGCGCCCATCACGACGACCAGCGACGGCTTCACGATCTCGAGCTCCCGCACCAGCCACGGATGACAGGCCGTGATCTGACTCGCCGTCGGCGTCTTGTGGATCCGCCGCTTTCCCTGCAGCTCGAAGCGGAAATGCTTCACGGCATTGGTGAGATACACGTCCGACCGCTCGATCCCGGCCTCGACCAGCGCCTTGTCGAGCAGATGCCCGGCCGGACCGACGAAGACGTGCCCTTCCTTGTCCTCGTGATCGCCGGGCGTCTCGCCGACGAACATCATCCGCGCCCGGACCGGCCCTTCGCCCGCCACGGCCCGCTCGGCGTCTTTCCACAGGTCGCAACCACGGCACTTGTCGAGCTCCGCGCGTACCTTCCGTATGCCGCCCTTGTGCGGCACCCACTTCTCGGCTCCGGGATGTTTGCTCATCAGCTGCCCGTTTCGGAGTGTGGCGCGTGCACCGGCTTGGACTGCGCCGAGCGCCGCTGCCGGAGGTAGATCGATCCGCCGATGATCGCCGCGACGGCCAGGAACTCGCTCTGCCAGTTCTGCAGCGACTCATACCAGAACTGCGAGGTCCCGAGATACTGCCAGGTCGTCACCGCCGCGCCACCGTGCAGCGCCTCGTCCTCGCTGTACGTCGCCGCGCCGGTTGCCGCGTGCAACCAGAGCGACAGCAGGAACACCAGCCCGAACGCGATCGCCAGCGAGTTCTCGTACAGCTTGAGAATCAGCGCGGAACCGTGCCGCACCGGCCAAGGCGCGTTCCGGTCGGTGCGGTGGTCGCGGGGATCCTCGTCCTGCGGTGCCGGCTCGTCGACGGGCCGGGACTCGGCCGAGCCCTTCTGCACCAGGTACGCCGTGAGCAGGACGTACATGAACATCTGCAGGAACTCGGACTCCCAGTTCTCGAACACCGCCTCGCCGAACGACGACGAGCCGACGTACTGCCCGAAGGTCTGCGGCGCCTGGCCGTGATCGGCGAGTTCGGAGTTCTCGTGGGCGTGGCCGACGAACGCCAGGCCGACCAGGAAGCTGAAGAACAGCACCAGGTTGGCCAGCAGCAGCCCACGGAGTCGCAGCCATCGCATGTGGCCCCGGTACCCGCTGTCACGCTATTTCATGACGCGGGCGGAACCAGGGCCAGGCGGATGATCACCAGGGCGAACAGGACCAGCGTGAGTGCGTGGACGACCGTGCACCACAGGCAGATGGCATTGATCTGGAACAGTTCGGCCCAGATCAGGTAGCAGACGAACACGACTCCGGTCAGTACGCCGACCACACGCAAGCGGCCCGGCCACGGGGACGACGTACGCCACATCGGCGGGACCGACAGCGCGGTCATACCGACGAAGAACGCGAGGCCGAGCAGCGCGACCGGGATCCCGAGGACCTTCGAGTACTGGCTGCTTGTCACCTTGGCGCAGTTGACCACCCCGGTGTCCGGGCAGGCGAGCGTGGTGCCGGCGGTGAAGTGCTCATAGGTGAGGTACGCCGCCACCGCGAGACCGGCGACTGACACCACCAACGTGGCCCAGGGGATCCAGCCCAACGAGATCCGGGACGGGCGCTGTGCGGTTTCGGTCACGCTCAGCCCTTCGCCGCGCCGAGCTTGGCCGCCGCCGCGGTCACGGCGTCGGTCGAGCAGACCTTGGCCGGCTGGTTGTTCGTCAGCTTGCAGATCGCTGCGGTGTAGACGTTGGCCGAGCCGTCGACGGCCTTCGCGATCGGGCTCGACGGGTCCTTGAGCGCGTCGGCGATCTCGGTCTGCGTCTTACCGGCCAGCAGGTCCGGGCTGTACGTCGCCCCGGACCCGACGTACTTGCCGCCGAGATCGATGAACGGGATCGAGCCGTCGCTGTCGACGTACGGCGGCTTGTTGTACGTGTCGAACGTCTTCTGGTCCTCGGCCGTCGGGGTGTCGAGCGGCTTGTACCCGTTGCCGACCATCTCGTTCGTGGTCGTCTCGACGCCCGTGAACGCGAGGTACTGGCTGGTGTACGTCGCTCCGTGGAACGACAGCGTCGGCGTGTTCGGGAACACGTCCTCGGAAGCGGAATGCGTCGTACCGAGGTTGCTGAACGTCCCGAACCGGGACAGCGCGACCGTCACCGGCCAGCGCTCCGCGGCGCAGTACGGGCAGAACTCGGCGCCGATGTAGAGCACCTTCGGCTTGCCGCCCGCGGTCAGCGCCGGCGCGGTGATCGCCGACGGGGCAGCCTTGACCTCGCTGGTGCCGACCGCGGCGAACGTCGAGTCCGGGATCGAGGAGAGCGCGGTGACGAGACCCGAGTCGGCCGCGCCGCTCGGACCGGTCGCGGTCTTCTTGCCGCCGCCGACCAGCCGGATCGTCACCAGGCCGCCGACGATCACCACGACCAGGACGACCGCGCCGACCGCGAGCAACAGGCGCCGCCGTCGCTCCGCCTGCTGCTGAGCGGCCAGCTGCGCCGCGATCCGCTCGCGGGCCGCAGCCTTCTGTTCGACACGCCGTGCCATGACTCTCCTCTGATCGCGCGCAGGCTCCTGAAGAACAACTATCCATCGGCCCCGGAAGTTCCTGCCTGTCCGTCACCGTGAGGTTACAGATTGCGTCTGTCAGGGCAGGAACGTGGTCAGGTTGGCGGGCGTGAGGCCACTGTCGGAGCGCGCAGCGACGTGCTGGTCGGGCCGGACCAGCAGTGCGCCGTCCGCGGCCAGGCCGGTTCGCTCGGTCCAATCGCCGTCCACATCGGTGCCTTTGCCAATAGTGTGCAACCGGGACCGCGTCGCCGAAGTCCGGCGCATCCGGCCCGGCCAGGATCACGAACCCTGGACCGCAGAGGTCGAGCGTGGACTGCCCGGTGGACAGCTCCACGTGCGGCAGCCGCGTGCCCACCTGACCGCTCAGTACGTCGACGTACCCGTCGTCGGTGTAGTTGTAGCGCGTCATGATCGCGCCGATATCGATCTGCTCGGCCACCTCGGCGGCGTTGGTATCCGTCTCGATGCCGTAGCGGGCGAAGAAGTCGGTGCGCAGCCGTGCTTGCTTCGCGGCGAGTACTGCGCGCGGCCGCCGCTCAGGCTCGTAGGTGTCCAGCAGTTCCGGCGCGGCACGCCCGTTCAGCACCATGGCGAGTTTCCAGGCCAGATTGTGTACGTCGGCGATGCCGGTGTTGGCGCCGTACCCGCCCCACGGCGCGTGCTGATGCGCTGCGTCGCCGGCGAGGAAGACCCGGCCGCGGCGGTACTCGTCGGCGACGTGGACGCGCGTGTCCCAGGTGCTCGACGCCAGTACGTCGACCGCGATGTCGTCGCGGCCGATCGCCGCGTGGATCTGCTCGAGCGGCTTGTCCGGGGGAGTGCCGTCGTACTCGAGGTGGAAGGACCACTCGTCAGTGTTGTTCTTCGCGAGGATGATCCCGCGGACCGTGTCGTTGGCGACATCGCACTGGCTGAACGTGCGGCCTTCGACGACGGCGGTCAGGTCGGCGTGCACGAAGACGTTCAGGTACCGATGGGTCGGCGGCAGCGTCCAGCCGCCGATGCCGAGCTCGGTCCGCACCGGGCTGCCCGCGCCGTCGGCGGCGATCAAGTAGTCCGCCTCGATCTGCTCGTCGCCGATCGTCGCGGTCACGGTGTCGGCGCCGGCGCTGAACGCCGTCAGTTCGGTGCCGAAGCGCAGGTCGCCGCCGGCGAGGTCGGCGAGCACCGGTTCGAGCAGTACCTGTGGGCAGAAGCAGAACGTGGACGGGCTCGGGTCGCCGCCGATCCCCTTCTGGTGCAGGGCGCTCAGGTCCAGGCCCTCGGCCTCGATCAGGTTCCGGCCATGGCGAGCACCGCCGAACGCGCCGGCCTTCAGGGCGGTGGCAGCCGCCTCCTGGACGCGATCCTCGATGCCGATCTGCCGGTACAGCTCGACGGTTCGCGTGTGCACGCCGCGCGACCGCGGCAGCACGGA
Organism: Kribbella soli; assembly: GCF_004331345.1. Lineage (GTDB taxonomy): Bacteria > Actinomycetota > Actinomycetes > Propionibacteriales > Kribbellaceae > Kribbella > Kribbella soli. The sequence goes on from NZ_SJJZ01000002.1 coordinate 153,499, forward strand.
GGCACCGGTACGGCGTTCCACGAGCACGAAGTCCACGCCGTGGTACTGCAGAAACAGCGCCGCCGACAGGCCGACCAGCCCGCCTCCCACGATCAGCACCGACGTCCGGGTCATGATGTTCTCCTACAGTCCGAGCGATATTTACAGTTCTCTATAAACATATAGCTCGATGTAAGCTGGCGTTCAAGGAGGTGGAGAGATGGCTGAACCAGGCCTGCGGGAGCGGAAGAAACGCGAGACCCGGACGCGGATCGCGGACGCGGCGCTGCGGTTGTTCGCCGACCGCGGCTTCGATCGGACGACGGTCGCCGAGGTCGCGGCCGCGGCGGACGTGTCGGTGAAGACCGTCTTCAACTACTTCCCGGCCAAGGAGGATCTGTTCTTCGACCGGTCGGAGGAGATCGAGCAGAGCTGGCTGCAGGCTGTGGCCGACCGGCAGCCGGGGGAGGGTCCGCTCGCCGGGCTGCGCCGGCGGTCGCTGGGCCGGTTCGAGGATCATCCGGGCGGTCCGACGGCGCACTTCCGCCGCGTGCTGGCCGGGAGCGCGTTGCTGCAGGCGCGTGGTCAGCAGATGTGGGCGGTGCATGAGGACGCGGTCGCTGCCGCCCTGGCATCCGAGCTGGGTGAGCTGACCGGTCAGGTGCTGGCGCATCAGGTGTTCAGTGTCCATCCACTCGTGCTCCGGAAGGTCGAGCAGTGGACGCAGGACGGCGTCGGGGACGACGAGGTGCGGGATCGCGCCTTGGCGCTGGTCAATCAGGCTTTCGATCTGATGGACCGCAGCATCTCTAATGTCTCCTGACATGGACTGGCAGGCATGGCACACGAAGTACGACGATCCAGAATCCGGGCTGTCGCGGCGGTTGGAGGCGGTGCAGGCGCAGGTACGCGCGGCGCTCGATCAGGCCCCGGCCGGCCCGGTGCCGGTGGTCAGCCTCTGCGCGGGGCAGGGCCGGGATGTCATCGACGTACTGGCGGATCACCCGCGGCGCGCCGACGTCCATGCGCGCCTGGTCGAGCTCGACCCTGAGCTGTCGGCGTTCGCGCGGGAGCGGGCGAGCGGTCTCGATCAGGTCGAGGTCGTCACGGGCGACGCGTCATTGACCGATCAGTACGTCGGTATGGTGCCGGCCGAGTTGGTGCTGCTGTGCGGGATCTTCGGCAACATCACGTCCGCGGACATCGAGCGGACGATCGCGGCGAGCCCGCAGCTCTGCCGTACCGGCGCGACGGTGATCTGGACGCGCCATCGCGACGAGCCCGACCTGGTGCCGACGATCTGCGACTGGTTCGAGGCGCGCGGCTTCGAGCGGGTGTGGGTATCCGATCCGGACGCCGATTTCGGCGTCGGCGCGCACCGCTTCACCGGCGTGCCGGAGCCGTTGGTGACGGGGCAGAGCCTGTTCAGTTTCGTGCCGGGCGGAGCATGAGCAAGAGCCGCACGGCGATCGTGAGGTAGTCGAGCGAGGCTCGACAGGCGGTAGGACATCGGTTATGTTACATAGACGATGTCATATCGCCTCGGAGGTGTGCGCGATGGACGAGACCGCTGAGCGGTTGCTCGGGTCGGCGAGCCGGTTGTCCCGGGACCCGGAGACCGAGATCGACTGGGACGCGCCGGTCGGCGACGGGTACGGGATGTCGCCGGAGTGGAGCACGCTCTACGGGACGCCGTACTGGGACGAGCTGACCGAGGCGCAGCAGCGCGAGCTGACCCGGCACGAGTCCGCGTCGGTAGCGTCGACCGGGATCTGGTTCGAGCTGATCCTGCAGCAGATGATCCTGCGGGACGTCTACGACAAGCCGCCGCGGAGCGCCGAGTTCCAGTGGGCGCTGACCGAGATCGCCGACGAGTGCCGGCACTCGATCATGTTCGCGAAGGCGTCCGGCCGCCTGGTCGAGCCGGCGTACCGCCCGCGGCTGCTCGCGCGCGAGCTCGGCCGGATGTTCAAGACGGTCGCGACCGGTGAGACGGCGTATGCCGCGATTCTGGTGGCCGAAGAGGTCCTGGATGTCATGCAGCGCGACTGGATGCGGGACCGCCGGGTCGAGCCGCTGGTGCGGACCGTGAATCACATCCACGTGGTGGAGGAGTCGCGGCACATGGTGTTCGCGCGTGAGGAGACCCGTGAACGGCTGGCCGGTGCGGGGCGCGGGCGGCGATGGGTGAGCGCGTTGGTGATCGCGATCGCCGCCGACATGATCGTGTCGAGCATGGTGAGCCGCGAGGTCTACGCGAACGTCGGGCTGGATGCCGAGCGCGCCGTACGCGAGGCGCAGCGCAACGAGCACCACCGGTCGTTGCTGCGGACAAGTTGCGCGAACCTGATGGACTTCCTCGGGTCGGTGGGGCTGCTGACGCCCGCGGCCGCCCGGGTGTATCGGCGGACCGGTCTGCTGTGACTTACGCGATCTCGGGGGAGTGCTGCTCGGACGCGAGCTGCGTCGCGGTCTGCCCGATGAACAGCATCCACCCGTCGCCCGGCGAGCCCGGGTTCGGTGCCGGCGTGAGTCTGTTCATCGATCCGCGGACCTGCATCGACTGCGGGGCGTGCGCCGACATCTGTCCGGTCGACGCGGCGCAACCGGCCGATCAGGCGGCGCCTGAGGATGTCGAGCGGAACGCAGCGTACTTCGCGGAGCAGGAGCCGCTCGAGGCGACGGACCTGGACAGCTGGGAGCCGCCGTCGTACCAGGTCTGGGGCGACGGTCCGCGACGGGTGCTGGTCGTCGGCGCTGGGCCGGCCGGGATGTACGCGACGCGCGAGTTGTTGCTGCGGACAACGGCTGAGGTGACGCTGGTGGACCGGAGCGACCGGATCGGCGGCCTGGTGCGGTTCGGCGTCGCACCGGATCACCCGCGGACCAAGCAGATCATCGACACGTTCGAGCGGATCATCGGGCACTCCCGGGTGCGCTGGCTGCCGGGCACCGACGCTGCCGCGATGAGCAGCGGGTACGACGCGGTGATCCACGCGGTCGGGGCGCGCCGCAGCCGACGACTCGGGATCACCGGCGAGGAGGCGGCCTGCACCGCGGAAGACTTCGTTGCCTGGTGCAACGGGCGGCCCGGTGCGTCGCTGCCGGTCGAGTTGACCGGACCGCGGGCCGCCGTGATCGGGAACGGGAACGTCGCGATCGACCTCGCACGGCTCCTGCTGAGCGACGAGGAACGACTGCGGTCGATGGACGTGTCCCCGGAGGTACGTCGTACGCTCGCGGCCAGCGGGATCAAGGAAGTCGTGCTGCTGGGCAGGCGCGGACCCGAAACGGCGGCGTACACGGAAACGGCGTTGCAGGAGTTGCTCGCCGCGGCCGGCGACCGGGTCGAGCTCCGGTACCATGCCCGCCCGACGAGCTGGACGTCCGACGGGCTGACGCTCGGCACCGGCGAGACGATTGCGGCAGGCAACCTGTTCACCGCGATCGGGTTCGAGGGGCAGGCCATCGACGGCCTGCCGTTCGACGCGGACCGCGGGATCGTCCCGAACGTCCGCGGCGCCGTCGTCGGCCGGCCGGGTCACTACGTGGCGGGCTGGATCAAACGCGGCGCTCGCGGCGGGATCGGAGTGAACAAGGCCTGCGCCCAGGAGACCGTGACGACGCTGGTCAGCTCTTCCAGGGCTGCAGCTTCTCCGGGTTCCTGATCGCCCAGATGTTCGTGATGCGATCGCCGTCCACGTCGAACGCGATGACAGTCTCGACGTCACCTTCGAACTCGATCACGAGCCCGGGCTGCCCGTTGACCATGCGCTCGATGAGGGTACGGCCGAGGTTGAACACCGGGAGATCGGCGAAGTACTGCGCGACGTCGGTGCCGCCGTGCACCGGCGCGAGCGAGGCCCGCACGATGCCGCCACCGTCGGCGACCGCGGTGACCTCGGGATCGAGCAGGTTGACGAGAGCAGCGATGTCGGTCGCCTCCCAGGCGGCCTTGAACTCGCGGACCAGCTCCGCCCGTCGTGCCGACGGCGCCGCCGGATGCTCGGCGTCCCGGATCCGGCGCCGGGCCGACGAGGCCAGTTGACGGCATGCCGCCGGCGTCCGGCCGACGATCTCGGCGACCTCCGGGAACGGGTACCGGAACACGTCGTGCAGGATGAACGCCACCCGCTCGGCCGGCGTCATCGCGTCGAGTACGACGAGGAACGCCATGTTCACCGACTCGTCCAGCGTCACCCGGTCGGCCGGATCGTCCGGGTCGGTGGATCCGGCGTGCCACTCGGTGGTTTCCGGCAACGGTTCGGGGATCCACTCACCGACGTACCGTTCCCGGCGGGCGCGGGCGGACCGCAGCAGGTCGAGGCAGATCCGGCTCGCGACCTTGGTCAGCCACGCGGCCGGGTTGTCGATCGCCTGCTGCTCGTCCGGCGTCATCGCGTACCAGCGCGCGTACGTCTCCTGGACCACGTCCTCGGCGTCGGCCAGCGACCCCAGCAGCCGGTACGCGAGGTTGATCAGCTGCCGCCGCTCGCTCATGATCGCGCTCAGGCCCGGGTCGCTCATATCGGTCCTCTCCTCGTTCATACCTGGTACGACGGAACAGCCCGCTCAACTGTGAGGTCTGACAGTTCGTGCCGGTGTCTCGTCGTACCGATCATGACCACACAGAACGCTGTATCCGAAGTCGACATCCGGGAACGTATCGAAGTCCTGCTCGACGCTATCCGGACGGGCGACCGGGCCGCCGTCAGGACGATCTTCGCCCCGAACATCGTCTCGTTCGACATCCAGCCGCCGCTGCGGCATCTCGGCGCCGAGACGAAATGGGAGAACTGGGAGCTCGTTTTCGAGGCTTTCGAGCTGCCGCTGGAGTACGAGGTCCGCGACCTGACCGTCCTCGTCGACGGCGATCTCGCGGTCGTGTACTCGCTGAACCACATGAACGCCGTGATGAAGCTTGGCGGCAAGATCGACTACTGGCTGCGCTGGACCTCCGCCTGGCAGAAGATCGACGGGCAGTGGCTGATCGTGCACGACCAGGTCTCCGTCCCGACGAACTTCCAGAACGGCACCGCGGCCATGGACCTCATGCCCTGAGCCGGGCGCGGCCGAGGATGTGCGGGCTGGCCGGGGTCTTGTGATCGGGCGGGAACTCGAACTGGTCGAGTTCCTCGATGTCGAAGCCCGCTGCGGTGATGGCGGCGGCGGTGTCGCGGTGGGTGTGGCAACCGCCGGCGAACAGCGGCCACAGGGTCGCGTCGGAGATGCGTTGGACGGTTGCGAGGGTGCGGTCGGGGGCGGCTGCGACGTGCTCGTAGAACCTGAGTTCGCCGCCGGGTCGCAGTACCCGTCGCACCTCGGCAAGGGCTTTTGCCTGGTCGGGGACCGAGCAGAGGACGAGTGAGACCACGACGGCATCGGCTGACGCATCAGGTGCCGGCAGGTGGTCCGCCGTACCTTCGACGACCTCGACGGGGACGGGGGCAGCGGCGGCCTGGCGCTGGGCCTGGGCGCGGAGGTAGGGCTCGGGCTCGACGGCGAGAACGCTGACGACGTCGGTGGGGTAGTGGGCGAAGTTGCCGCCGTCGCCCGCTCCGACCTCCACCACCCGGCCCTGCGTCCCGGCGAGCAGCCGACGCCGATGCTCGGCTGCTCCCTGCTCGTCCATGGCGGGCCGCACCCGCGTGTACAGCCGGGCGAACAACGGACGTCTCATGAACCCACCCTCGCAGACTGTCGGATCGTGGCCCGGGTCGATCGTCTCCTGAGCGAGACTGTCATCAAGGAGGTATGCGGGTGAAGTACGTGCTGATGTTCATCGAGACCGAGGAATTCGCGACGGAGTTCGCGGCGCTGTCGCCGGCCGAGAAGGAGGAGGCGTACCGGCGGGTGTACCAGTGGTTCGACGACCACGCGGACAAGATCACCAACCGGGGGAGCAAGCTGCAGGGCCGGGAGACCGCGACGACGGTCCGGCTGGACAGCGGGCAACTGACCACCGACGGGCCGTTCATCGAGGGCAAGGAGGTCGTGTCCGGGTTCACCGAGATCGACGTCGAGGACCTCGACGAGGCGCTGCGGATGGTGAAGACCTGGCCGGCCTGCCCGGTGATCGAGATCCGGCCGGTCGCCGAGATGTGAGTACCGAGGACGAATTGGCCCGCGTGGTGCGCGACCACGCGGGGCGGTTGGCAGGGGCGCTGGTGTCGCTGCTCGGTGACTTCTCCGCGGCCGAGGACCTGGTCCAGGACGCGGTCGAGATCGCGCTGAAACGCTGGCCGGTCGAAGGTATTCCGGAGCGGCCCGACGCGTGGCTGTTCACAGTCGCGAAGCGCCGCGGTCTCGACGTACTGCGTCGGCAGCAGAACTATCGCTTGAAGCTCGCGCTCCTGCCTCCGCCGGAGCAGTCGCCGCCGGACGATCGGCTGAGGTTGATCTTCACCTGCTGCCACCCGGCGTTGGCGCGTGAGGCCCAGGTGGCGCTGACGCTCCGGGTGGTGTGCGGTCTGACGACTGCCCAGATCGCGGCCGCGTTCCTGGCATCCGAGTCCGCCGTCGCGCAGCGGATCACGCGGGCGAAGCGCAAGATCACCGATGCCGGCATCCCGTACCGGATCCCGCGCGACGACGAGCTCCCCGAGCGCCTGAACGAAGTACTGACGGTCATCTACCTGCTGTTCAACGAGGGCTACCTGTCGAGTACGGCGGAACGCGCGCACTCGCGCGATCTCGTCGACGACGCCGAATGGCTGACTGCACTGCTCCACGGACTCCTGCCCAACGAACCCGAGGTAGCCGGCCTACTCGCCCTGATCAGACTGCATCGAGCCCGTACGGCGGCCCGCTTCACGCCAGCCGGGGACCTGATCCTGCTCGAGGACCAGGACCGTACGGCGTGGGACCACGCAGCGATCGCCGACGCAACCGCTCTCCTCACCCGCACCGCCCGGCGGTACCACGCACCCGGCCCGTACCAACTGCAGGCCGCCATCGCCGCCTGCCACAGCGAGGCGCCCACCTGGCCCGAGACGGACTGGCCGCAGATCCTCGTCCTGTACGACATGCTCCTCACGCTGCAGCCGACATCCGTCGCCGGCCTGCACCGATCCATCGCGCTGTCCTACGTACGCGGACCTGCGGCCGCCCTCGCGGAGCTCGACGAGATGGCCGCCGGCCTCCAGCAGTACTCGTTGTTCCACGCGACCCGCGCCCAGCTTCTTCGCGACCTCGACCGCCTTGCCGAGGCCCATGACGCCGACGAGCGGGCCGCCGAGCTGACCGCCAATCCGGCACAGCTCGGACTGCTCAACGAGCGCCTGGCCCGCTGAGCCACCATCCTTGCTCCATGGGTGTGGAGGGGCGGGGCGAACGGCTGTGGTTTCTGGACTGGTTGCGTGTGATCGCGGTGTTCGGGGTGTTCGTGTTCCACACCCTGCGGCCGTTCGACGACGGCGACTGGCATGTGAAGAACGCGCAGACGAGTGAGGGGATCTCGGTCGCGATCGCGTTCCTGGGGTTGTGGGGGCTGGCGTTCTTCTTCATGATCTCGGGTTCCGCCGCGTGGCTGGCGCTGCGGTGGCGGAGCGCGCTCGAGTTCCTCAGAGAGCGCTCTTTGAGGTTGCTCGTTCCGTTCTTCGTCGCGTACGTGTTGCTCTCACCGCTGCAGTACTTCATCGAGGAGCACCACAAGGGCCGGTCGACGGCCTCGTTCTTCGGTGATGTGCGGACGTTCTTCAGCGATCTCGCCGGCGATGCGCCGCTGTGGTTGCGCGACACGTACCACCTGTGGTTTCTCGTCTATCTGATCCAGTTCGCCGTACTCGGTCTGCCGGTGTTTCTGTTGCTGCGCGGTAGAACTGACTGGATCGCGCGACGGTGTCAGCGGCGCGGGTCGATCCTGCTCCTCGCCGTACCGCTCGTGCCGATTCACCTGTTGCTGCTCGCCGCGCCCGGTCCGGAGCACGGGTGGGGCGAGTTCGTGTTCTTCTTCGACTTCTTCGTCGTCGGGTACCTGGTGATGTCGGACGCCCGACTCCTGGCAGCGGTACGACGGGACGCCGTACCAGGACTGATTCTCGGCGTCGGCGCATTCGTGCTCGGTGTGGTGACCGGCATCATCGACTTCCTCGACGGCTGGTGGCCGAACCCGGGCTATTCCTGGCCGTACGTCTGGTACTCGCCGCTCATCACCCTCGCCGTCTGGGGCTGGCTGGTCGCCGTCCTAGGCTTCGGCCTCCGCGCACCGGCCCTCCAACGCCCGCTACCCCCGCGCCTGGCCCGAGCCGCGATGCCGTACTTCATCATCCACCAGCCGGTAATCCTCGCGCTCGCCTACTTCATCGTCACCTGGCACACCAACCTCTGGCTCAAGTACGCCGCACTCCTACCCACCGCCTTCGCCATCTCGGCGCTCCTAGCCTGGTTCCTCTCATCCACCCCGGTGGTCAGCCAACTCTTCGGCGTCAAACGCCCGACCCCAACCGGCTGAAGCCCGCCGACACCGGCACGGATATCCGGCTCTCGTGCTGTCGTGCCGGGGAGAGAAATCGTCGCCATATGCAACTTTGTCTCCCCGCTCTTCGGGTTTGGCCCGGACCGCCCCGTCAGGCGGCCACACATCGGACAGGAGCGCGGGATAACCCCGCAGGTGTGGCTGGTCTGTGCGCGACGGGATCAGACGCTGCGGAGGACTGAGACGACTACGCCGAGGATTGTTGCGTGGTCGCCGTCGATGACCTCGTAGTCGGGGTTGCGGGGTTCTAGGTAGACGTGGTTGTTGCGGCGGCGGTAGACCTTGACCGTTGCTTCGTCGTCGAGCATCGCGGCGACGATCTGGCCGGAGTGGGCCTCGGACTGCTGGCGGACCACGACGATGTCGCCGTCGCAGATCGCGGCGTCGATCATCGACTCGCCGCGGACGCGCAGGCCGAACACTGTGCCGCGACCGGTCAGTCCGCGGGGGAGTTGGAGTACGTCGTCCACGTGCTCGACCGCGGAGATCGGCGTACCGGCCGCGATGTCGCCGACCACCGGAACCGGAACGTTGTCGTCACTCGTCGTCGCGGCAGCCGAATCCTGGAGGAACATCCGGACGTCGATCGGCCGGGAGACCGACGGGCTCCGACGGAGGAACCCTTTCTCCTCCAGGCTGGCCAGGTGCTTGGACACCGACGACGAGGAGCGCAGCCCGACCGCGTCGCCGATCTGCCGGCTGCTCGGCGCGTACCCGTGGCGCGTCACCCAGTCCCGGATCACCACCAGAATGCGTTGCTGCCGCTCCGGAAGCGCCCCGGTGTCGAGGTCGCCGAACAGGTCGAGATCAGTCACCGCGAAATCCTAGAGCGCCCCCGGCCGGCAACCGCGCTTCGACACCCGCAGCTGAGTTGAAGGAAGGAAAGAAAGAAGAGTTGGTGGGGGTGTGGTTAGCTGCGGAGTCGTCGGGGCAGCCACAGTTCGCTGGTGCCGGCGGGCTGTGGCTGTCGTCGTACGTGCTCGATCAGCTTCGTGAGATCTGGGTGCTTGTTCGAGCTGAGCCAGATCAGTGACCACGGATAGACCGGCGTCGGGTCCACGACCTGAAGACGCCGCAGGCCGCGCGGCCACGGCCCGGCTTCCCGCGTCCGTTCACCCCAGAACGTGATCAGCGACCTCGACTCGGCGATCGTCCCGACCAGATCCTCGAACCCGAAGTTCGGACCGGTCGAGTCGATCGTGAGTCCGAAATCAGCCGTCAGCTCCTGGTAGAACGCGCCCCACTCGCTGCCCTCGATGATCCCCGGAATCCAGAACGTGTACCGGCGTAGCTCGTCCACGGGCACCGACGTCCGATTCGCGAGTGGGTGCCCCGCGCCGACGATGATCTCGTGCGGCTCCAGGTACGCAACCATGCTCTCGAGCCCAGCCGGCAGCGGCTCGGGGTGATAGGCGAAGGTCGCGTCGATCTCGCCGGCAAGAAGAGCTGGAAGCGCCGCTCCCAGCCCGCGCAGCACGAGCGTCTTGAGCGGGGTCTCCGGGTGCGCCTGGTGGAAGTCCAGCGTGAGTACGGCGGGCAGCAGCCGGCTCCCGAGGATGTCGACGCGCAGCGGCCGCACCTCGTTCTGCACCGATTCGACAGCATGCCGCGCAGCGATCAGTACGGCGTGCGCGTGCGGCAGGAACGTCCGCCCGGCCGCGGTCAGCGTCGCACCGGTTGGAACCCGATCGAAGAGCGTCGCGCCGAGCGAGGACTCCAGCGCCGCGATCCGCTTCGACACTGCCTGCTGACTGAGTCGGAGGCGGTCGGCGGCGTACCGGAACTGGCCTTCCTCGGCGACGGCGACGAACGCGCGCAGGCTGTCGAGATTCACGCGACCAGACAGTACAACCGCACGTTGTCCGCGACGGTGACAGGGTTGTTTGATCCACGCGCACAGCGATCCTTGGATGAGGGCTCCAGACAACTGACAGTTGTGGAGCTCGGGTGCCTTCGTTCACACATCTGCACGTTCACACGCAGTACTCGCTGCTCGACGGCGCCGCGCGGCTGAAGGACCTGTTCGCGGCCTGCGCCGAGCACGGCATGACCCATCTCGCGATCTCGGACCACGGGAACCTGCACGGCGCGTACGACTTCTTCCATCAGGCGCAGAAGGCCGGCATCACGCCGATCATCGGCATCGAGGCATACGTCGCCCCCGCGTCCCGCCGTACCAAGGAGCGCGTCTTCTGGGGCCAGCCGCACCAGAAACGCGACGACGTCTCCGGATCCGGTGGCTACACGCACAAGACGATCTGGGCGCGGGACGCGACCGGTCTGCACAACCTGTTCCGGCTGTCCTCCGACGCGTACCAGGAGGGCTGGCTGCAGAAGTGGCCGCGGATGGACAAGGAGAGCCTCGCCCAGTGGTCCGGCGGACTGATCGCGTCGACCGGTTGCCCATCCGGTGAGGTGCAGACGCGGCTGCGACTCGGCCAGTACGACGCAGCGGTCGAGGCGGCCGCGCAGTACCAGGACATCTTCGGCAAGGAGAACTACTTCCTCGAACTGATGGACCACGGCATCGAGATCGAGCGCCGGGTCCGCGACGGCCTGCTCGACGTCGGGCGCACGCTCGGCATCCCACCGCTGGTCACGAACGACTCGCACTACACGCACTCGGCTGAGGCCAAGGCGCACGACGCCCTCCTGTGTATCCAGACCGGCAAGTCCCTGGCCGACCCGGACCGCTTCCGCTTCGACGGGTCCGGCTACTACCTCAAGTCGGCCGCGGAGATGTACGCCGTCGACACCTCGGACGCCTGGCAGGACGGCTGCCGGAACACCCTGATGGTTGCCGAGCGCATCGACACCACCGGCATGTTCACGAAGCGCGACCTGATGCCGCGGTTCGCCGTACCCGAGGGGTTCACGGAGGTGACGTGGTTCCGCGACGAGGTGCTGCGGGGGATGCGCCGGCGGTACCCGGACGGGTGGGACGAGCGCTACCAGAAGCTGGCCGAGTACGAGATGGACGTCATCATCCAGATGGGGTTCCCAGGCTACTTCCTGGTGGTCGCGGACTTCATCATGTGGGCCAAGGGCAACGACATCGCGGTCGGCCCGGGCCGCGGCTCGGCGGCCGGCTCGCTGGTGTCGTACGCGCTCGGCATCACCGACCTGGACCCGATCGAGCACGGGCTGATCTTCGAGCGGTTCCTGAACCCGGAGCGGGTCTCGATGCCGGACGTCGACATCGACTTCGACGAACGCCGCCGGGTCGAGGTGATCCGCTACGTCACCGAGAAGTACGGCGCCGACAAGGTCGCGATGATCGGCACGTACGGCACGATCAAGGCGAAGAACGCGATCAAGGACTCGGCCCGCGTGCTCGGCCTCCCGTACGCGACCGGCGACCGGATCACCAAGGCGATGCCCGCGGACGTCGGCGGGTCGGGTATCGATCTGACCGGGATCACCGACCCGAAGCATCCGCGGTACGACGAGGCCGCCGAGGTCCGGTCGATGTACGAGAACGATCCCGACGTCCGCACCGTGATCGACACCGCGAAGGGCGTCGAGGGCCTCGTCCGGCAGATGGGCGTACACGCGGCCGGCGTGATCATGTCGAGCGAGTCGATCGTCGACCACGTCCCGGTCTGGGTCCGGCGCTCCGACGGCGTCACGATCACGCAGTGGGACTACCCGAGCTGCGAGTCCCTCGGGCTGCTGAAGATGGACTTCCTCGGTCTGCGCAACCTGACCGTCATCGACGACGCGGTGAAGATGGTGCGGGCGACCAAGGGCCTCGAGATCGAGCTGCTGCGGTTGACGCTCGACGACGCCCGGACGTTCCAGCTGCTGGGCCGCGGTGACACGCTCGGCGTCTTCCAGTTCGACGGTACGGCGATGCGCGCGCTGCTGCGGCTGATGCGGCCGGACCAGTTCGAGGACATCACGGCCGTGACCGCGCTGTATCGGCCGGGTCCGATGGCGATGAACTCGCACACGAACTATGCGCTCCGGAAGAACGGGCAGCAGGAGATCACGCCGATTCACCCCGAGCTGGAGGAGCCGCTGCGGGAGGTGCTCGGGATCACCTATGGGTTGGTGGTCTACCAGGAGCAGGTGCAGAAGGCGGCGCAGATCCTGGCCGGGTACAGCCTGGGTCAGGCGGACCTGTTGCGGCGTGCGATGGGCAAGAAGAAGAAGGAGGTGCTCGACCAGGAGTTCGTCCCGTTCCGGGATGGTTGCCGGCAGCACGGATTCTCGGACGCGGCGACGCAGGCCGTATGGGACGTCCTGGTGCCGTTCGCCGGGTACGCGTACAACAAGGCACATGCCGCGGCGTACGCGCTGGTGTCGTACTGGACGGCGTACCTGAAGGCGAACCATCCGGCCGAGTACATGGCGGCGTTGCTGACGTCTGTGAAGGACGACAAGGACAAGTCCGCGGTGTACCTGAACGAATGCCGGCGGATGGGGATCAAGGTGCTGCCGCCCGACATCAACGAGTCGCTGGCGAACTTCGCCGCTCAGGGGGAGGACGTGGTGCTCTTCGGGCTGTCCGCCGTACGGAACGTCGGGTCCGCGGTCGTCGACGGGATCATCCGCAGCCGCGAGGGCGGGCGGTACGCATCGTTCCCGGACTTCCTCGCGAAGGTGGAGTCCGTTGCCTGCAGCAAGCGTGCGATCGAGTCGCTGATCCAGGCCGGCGCCTTCGACACGGTCGGACACACGCGCAAGGGATTGCTCGCGAGGCACGAGGAGCTGGTCGAGAACGCCGTCGCGGTGAAGCGGAAGGAGGCCGAGGGACAGTTCGACCTGTTCGGTACGTCGGAATCGCCGGTGTTCACGCTCGACGTGAGCTTCGCGGCGGACGAGTGGGACAAGGCGGCGCTGCTGGCGCGCGAGCGGGAGATGCTGGGGCTGTACGTCTCGGACCATCCGCTCTTCGGTCTGGAGGGTGTGCTCACCGAGCGCGCGGACGTCGGGATCGCCCAGCTGGGGGACCAGTCCGACGGAGCTGTGGTGACGATCGGCGGGATCATCTCCGGGTTGCAGCGGCGGGTGACGAAGAAGGGCGATCCGTGGGCCACGGCAACGATCGAGGATCTTGCCGGGTCGGTCGAGTGCCTGTTCTTCCCGGCGACGTACCAGCTGGTGTCCGGGTGCCTGCAGCAGGACGCGGTGGTGTTCGTGAAGGGGCGGTTGGACAAGCGGGACGACGTACCTCGGCTGATCGGTTCCGAGGTCACGGTTCCTGATCTGGCCACGGTCGGGGTCGTCGAGTTGGAGATGGCGCAGAGCAACGTCGTACCGCGGACGGTGAACCAGTTGCGGGACCTGCTGGCGGCGCATCCCGGACGGTCGGAGGTGCATCTGCGGGTGCGGGGCTCGGCGACCACGACGGTGTACCGGCTGGGGTTCCGGATCGCTGCCGGGCCCGAGTTCTGGGCGGATCTGAAAGCCGAGGTGGCATCGGTCCGTGGTCGCCCTCGATGAGAGGGTGCAGGCATGCATGGTCCGTCAAACGAGGTGCTGGATGCGTTCGGGATGGCTGAGCCTGCGGTTCGGTTGGCGGGCGGACAAGGGGAGACCTGGCGCTCCGGAGCGGTCGTACTCAAGCGCGCCGACGCGGAGTCCGCATGGCGCGCCGAGGTACTGAGTGCGCTGCCCGAGTCCGGGGACTTCCGGGTGCCGCGGCCGGTGCGGTCCCAGGACGGTGCGTGGGTCGCGTTCGGGTGGGAGGCCAGTGAGTTGCTGGTTGGTGCGACGGACGTTCGGCGGCAGGACGAGGTCCTCACTGCTGCGGCCGCGTTCCATGAGGCCGTTGCGGGGCTGCCGCGGCCGGAGTTCATCGACACCCGTCACGATCCGTGGGCGGACGGCGACCGGGTCGCCTGGCGAGAACAGTCGGTCGACGGAAGTCCGGCGTACGTCGAACTCGTCGGGCCGCTCGTCGCCGCGTGGCGGCCGGTGGACCTGGTGGCGCAGGTGGTGCAGGGTGATCTGCCGGGGAACGTGATGTTCGCCGACGGTCTCCCGCCGGCGATCATCGACTGGCCGGTCTACTGGCGACCGCCGTCCTGGGCGGCGGCTGTCGCGGTCGCCGATGCACTGTGCTGGTACGGCGCTGAACCGGAGCTCGCGGCGCGCTGGGCGCAGTTGCCCGAGTGGGGCCAGATGCTCGTGCGCGCGCTGATCTACCGCATGACGACCGACGACCTCGCCGCGGGCGCCGCGACCTGGACGGACGCCCGTCGCGCGGCCTACGCGCCCGTCATCGAGCTCGCGCTCTCGTACGTCGGCTGAGTAGCGCGACCTGCGGCCCGGACGGCCAGTGGAATGGTGCCGAAGGCAAGCACTCCGAGGGCGGCGCCGATCCAGCCGACCGCGGAATAGCCCGCGCCCGCATCGAGCGCCAGGCCGCCGAGCCAGGGGCCGACCGTGATGCCGACGTTGAAGGCCGAGATGTTGAAGGCGGCGGCGAGCGTCGGCGCGGACCCGGCGACACTGAACACCCGCGAGTTCACCGCCGGATTGGTGGCGAAGCCGAACGTCCCGACGCCGATGATCGCTGGAATGGCGAGCCATGGTGTGCCGGTCGCGAGGGCGAGCACGATCGCCGCTGCGATCACTCCGGTCAGGCTGATCACGAGCGTGCTGAACGGTCGCTGATCCGCGGTGCGTCCGCTGATCGTGATCCCGGCCAGCGCGCCGACGCCGTACAGCGCCAGGATCACCGGCACCCAGGCCGCGGACAGACCGGTGGTCTCGGTGAGCAGGGGAGCGAGGTAGCTGAAGATCACCAGGATCGCGCCGGTCGACAGCGCCGTCGTCGCGTACGCGAGCCAGAGCTGCGGATTCGCCATGCTGCGGAGTTCGAGACGCAGCCGGGGAGCGCTCTCTGCGCGTCCCCGCGGGATCGTCGCGACCACGCCGCCGATCGCGAGGACCGACAGGACGGCGACCGCCCAGAACGCTGACCGCCAACCGAGGTGCTGGCCGAGCAACGTACCGGCAGGCAGCCCGACGATCGTGGCCACGGTGAGACCGCTCGCCAGGACGCTCATCGCCTTGGCGCGCGCTTCCGGTCCGGCCAGCTCGATCGCGGTCACCGAGGCGACCGCCCAGAACCCGGCGTACACGAAGGCGCCCGCGACGCGGGTCGCGACCAGCACGCCGTACGACGAGGTGAGTGCGCCGGCCACGTGGGTGAGCGCGAAGATCGCGAGGAAGGCGAGCATCGCGGCGTGCCGGGACCAGCGCAGCGTGGTGACGGCCAGGATCGGTGCGCCGACGAGCATGCCGATGGCGAACGCGGAGATCAGCAGGCCGGCCGCGGGGATCGACACGTTCAGATCGGTCGCGATCTCGGGGAGCAGACCGGCGAGCATCAGCTCGGACGTGCCCTGGGCGAAGATCGCCAGGCCGAGCAGATAGACAGCGCGGGGCATGAGGGCCTCTCAGTATTAGATCGATCGGTTCAAAACGTCGGCGTGCTGAACCGAGGAGTGGTGGGATTCAGAAACTGCGCAGGGTTGCCTCGACGACGACCCGCTGACTCTCGGGGGTCGCACCACGGCGGGCGGCCACGCGCAGGCCGCCGAGAACGGTGAAGACGTACGTCGCGAGCCCGGCCGCATCCTGCTCCGGGTCGATCTCACCGGCCGCCTGCGCCGCCTGGATGGCAGTCGTCAGGGCGGCCAGCTTGACCTCGTGATCGCGATCGAGGCGACCGACGACCTCGGCGTCCTTCGGGCCGAGCTCCACGATCGTGTTGATCACGAAGCATCCGGCCGGCTCACCGGGATCGGGCTCCACCGCGGTCCACAGGATGCGCCGGACCCGCTCGCGGACCGGCAGCGTCTCGTCCTGGATGACCTCGAGCTGGGCGGTGGTGAAGCGGTCGACGTACCGCTGCAGTGCGCGGTCGAACAGATCGCGCTTGCTGGTGAAGGTGTTGTAGATGCTGCTCCGGCCGAGTCCGGTCGCCGCGCAGAGGTCCTGTGTCGAGGTCGCCTCGTAGCCCGAGGTCCAGAACACCCGCATCGCGGCATCCAGGGCACGGTCCTCGTCGAACGTCCTCGGTCTCGGCATGTCGGCGAGCATAGCACGTTATGGACTGATCGATCCAAAACATGCCGCCCGGCGGCTGAACTTCCTGCGCCGATAGCATCTGGCCATCGAGGCGAGTGCCGGAAGCTCTTCGACAGGAGCGCAGGCGCTCGCCTTCACTTGGGGGCACCGTCCAACGATGAACTGGGGAGCAATGTGAGGTTGTTCAGACCTGGGGGGCTCGCTCTTGCCCTTGGCCTGGTCGCCGGAGTCGCTTTAAGCGGACCGGCCACTGCTGAAGAGACCAAGACCGTTTCGTACCGCGGTTACCAAGTGAAAGTCCCGGCCAGCTGGCCGGTGGTCGACCTGGCCGCGAACCCGACCGCCTGTGTGCGGCTCGATCAGCCGGCCGTGTACCTGGGCCGCAGCACGGCGCAGGCCAACTGCCCGGCGCACCTCGTCGGCCGGAGTTCCGGCCTGATCCTGGAGCCGCTGACGACGGCGCAGCCGTCCCGCGACGGACTCCTCCGTCGCGAGATCGCGGACGCGGGCGTGCTGGCGACGGCGTACTACGCACCGGGCGACGAGACCACGGCGAACGACGTACTCGCGACCGGCCGCGTGGTGACGAAGACGCCGTCGGCGCGCGTCGCGCAGCAGGCTGCGGTCACGCCGTCGATCGTTGCGACAGGCAACTTCGCCGGCCAGGGGTTCGACGCGTGCGATGCGCCGCCGCAGTCCACGATGGACGCGTGGCGCCCCGCGTACCAGGGCATCGGCATCTACATCAGTGGCGGTGTGCGTACGTGTGCCACCCAGCCGAACCTGACCGCTGACTGGGTGTCGACGAATGCCGCGAAGGGGTGGCAGTTCCTGCTCCTGGACGTCGGCCTGCAGGCACCGTGTACGACGAGGTTCCCGGTCGCGAGCCGGATTTCGTCCGTCCCGTCGACGGCGGTCACGCAGGGCCGGAACGCCGCGATCAACGCGGTCGCCGCTGCACAGGCGCTCGGGTTCGCGCAGCGGAGCGCGATCTACAGCGACATCGAGGGCTATCCGTCGACTGCCGCGTGCAAAGCGTCCGTCCTTTCGTACTTGAGTGGCTGGACCCAGGAACTGAACTCGCGTGGGTACCTCGGCGGCGCGTACGTCAGCGCCTCCTCGGGCGGCGTCGATCTGGCCAGCGCGTACACCAGCACGGCGTACACGCGACCGGACAACATCTGGTTCGCGCACTGGGGCTATACGCCCGTCGGGTCGACTCGTTACATCCCGGATACCTACTGGAACAACCACCAGCGGGTGCACCAGTACGCCAACCTGACTGAGACCAACGGTGGCGTGACGCTGAACATCGACAAGAATTACCTGAACCTGACCGCCCCGCCGCCACCGGTGAGCAGCTTCACCGTGTCGGGTGGGGTCGCGGCCGCCACGCTGCGTTGGACCAAGCCCGCCAACACGACGCTCGGGCAGATCATGGTCCGCGCCGCGTCCGGTTCGACACCGCCGCCGCTGCCGACGTCCGGTACGCCGATCTACAACGGCACGGCGAGCCTGTTCACTCACACCGGGCTGGCGAACTCGGCCAGCTACGCGTACCGCGTGTGGGTGAAGGACAGCAAGGGCAAGATCGGACCGGGCGTCGACGTACGTCTGGTCGGTTCCAAGGCGACGATCGGGGCGAGTGCGGCGTCGATCATGTACACCACTGCGGTGACGCTTTCGACGGCCGTGACCCGGCTCGACGGCGCCAAGCTGGCCGGCGTACCGGTGGTGCTGTACTCGAAGGCGAAGAACGGCAGCAAGTGGGCGACGGTCGGCACGTTCACCTCCGACGCGAATGGTGTGGCGAAGGCGTCGCAGAAGCCGGCGGTGTCGACGTACTACATGTGGGGCTACAACGGTGCCACCGGTGTGCTCGGGACGCGGAGCGCAGCGCCACTGATTCAGGTCCATCCGGCGATGTCGGCGTACCTGACTCCGGCGGCGATCGCGCTCGGCGGATCGACTCTGCTGTACGGCTACCTGAACCCGGCCCACGCCGGTACGACGGCGTACCTGCAGCGTCGCTCCGGTACGTCGTGGGTAGCCGTGACGACCGGGAAGCTGACGACGAACGGCAAGTACGCGTTCAGCATCAAGCCGACCGCGCGCGGCACGTACACGTACCGCGTGGTGTGGCTTGCGGACGCCGACCACCAGGGCACGCAGACTGCGTCGAAGGTCCTGACGGTTAGCTAAATCAGGGTGGCCGCCGCACTTCGCGCGAGCTCGATCGCGTGCGCCGCAAGCGGTGAGTGCGTGCGGCCGGCCTGCCACAGCAAGAAGATCTCCCGCGGCGGGAGTTCTGGCGCGAGCTGATGCAGCGCCAGACTCTCGTCGTCCCGGAGTACGGCGAGACGCGGCATCAGTGCTGCGCCGAGGCCGGCGCGAACCATCGCGAGCAGGGCCTCGTTGCCCTCGGTGCGGAACACGACCTGTGGACTGATGCCGCGGGCGTTCAGGAAGTCTTCGACGACTGCCTGGTGGCAGATCGCCGGATGCGCGACCAGCGACAGTCCGTCGAGCGTCTCGAGCGGGACCTGCCCGGCGGGGAAATCGCCGGGCCGCGCGACGAGAAAGTACGGGTCGTCCAGCAGTTTGAGGTCCTCGATGCCGTCACTGCCGCGGCCGTCGAAGAACATCAGGTCGAGCCCGGTGAGGTCGGGATCGTCGGTCTCCTCCTCGAACAGCCGGATGTCGCAGCCCGGATGCGCGTCGCGGAGTCCGCCAATCACCTGCGGCAGCAGTGTGTTCGACACCGTCTGGAACGTGCCGATGTCGATCCGGCTGTCGCCTGCCCGGAACCGCTCGATGCCGTCGCGCATCTCGTCGGCGCGACGCAGCAGGTCGCGTCCGTGCTGCAGGACGACGGTGCCCAGCGGGGTGATCCGGACAGGCTTGGGCCCACCCGGCCGGTCGAACAGCGGACCGCCGGCCGCCTTCTCCAGAATCGCGATCTGCTGGCTGACGCTCGATTGGGTGTACCGGAGCCTGCTCGCGGCGCGGCCGAACGACCCCTCGTCGGCGACAGCGGCCAGCGTCGCCAGATGCCGTAACTCATACATGCCAGCACTCTATCGCCGATGGCGATCGCTTTGATCAGAATCAATCGCTTTTCACGATGATCGCCGGGCTTCTACGGTCGAAGCATGACAACTTACCCAGTCAACAACGTCGAAATCTGCGCAGAGACATACGGCGACCCCGCCGAGCCCGCGGTCCTGCTGATCCACGGCGGGGGCGCGTCCATGCTCTGGTGGGACGCCCGGCTGTGCACCGAGCTGGCCGCGCGCGGCCGCTTCGTGATCCGGTACGACCAGCGCGACACCGGCCGCTCGACGTCGTTCCCGACCGGTGCACCGGGCTATGCGATGAGCGACCTGGCGCTGGACGCCGTCGGTCTGCTCGATGCACTCGGCGTCGATCGGGCGCACGTGGTGGCGCAGTCGATGTCCGGCGGTACGGCGTTGATACTTGGTGTCGACCACCCGTCGCGAGTCGCTTCGCTGACGTTCGTGTCGACGAGCACCGGCGACGAGGGCCTGCCGCCGCCATCGGCTGACATGCCACGGCTGGGTACGCCGGACTTCGCCGACGCCGCTGCGGTCGAGGAGTACGTCGTACGGTCGATCGAAGCCGAAGCGGCGGGCAACTTCGACGAGACCGAGGCGCGGGCGCTGGTACGGGCGGACATGGCGCGGGCGAGGAACTACGAGGGCGCGCTGACGAACCACTTCGCGATGACGTTCGACGGACCGCGGAACGGTGGATTCGGCGACCTGACGATGCCGGTTCTCGTGCTGCACGGCGACGCGGATCCGTTGCTTCCGTTGCCGCACGGTGAATCAATCCGCGACGCGGTGCCGGGCGCTCGGCTAGCAGTGCTAGCGGGCATGGGGCACGGGCTGTCGGCGCCGTACTGGAAGACCTTTGTCGACGAGCTCATCGAGCACACGGCGCACGCTGGGGAGCAATCATGAAGTACGCCGTCTGGCTGCCGCTGTTCGACAAGTTGTCCGATCCGGTCGAGGTCACGCGGCTCGCGGCTGCGTCCGAGGAGGCCGGGTGGGACGGGTTCTTCCTCTGGGACCAGCTGTGGTGGCGCGAACCGATCCGCGAGGTGTCAGACCCGTGGATCACGATGAGCGCGATGGCGACGGCCACCGAACGGCTGCGGATCGGCCCGATGGTTTCGCCGATCGCGCGCCGGCGGCCGACGAAGCTGTTGCGTGAGACAACGACCCTGGACCGGCTCTCGGGCGGCCGGCTGATCCTCGGGGTCGGGCTGGGCAGCGACCGGTTCGCGCAGGAGTACTCCAAGACCGGCGAGGAGGTCAACGACCGGGCGCGCGCCGAGCGGATGGACGAGACGCTCGACATCCTCACTGCCGGGTGGACGGGGGAGCCGGTGAACCACCACGGCAAGCACTACCTCGTCGACGACGTCCAGTTCCTGCCACGACCGGTGGCCGGCCGAGTGCCCGTGTGGCTCGCCGGGTTCCCGGGCAACGCGAAGCCGGTCCGGCGGGCGGCGCGGTACGACGGCTTCTTCCCGGTCAACCTCACGTCACCGGACCAGGTGGCCGAGCCTGCCGCCGTACTGCGGGAACTGCGCGGCAATCTGGACGACTACGACATCGCGGTAGCCCTGGAGCCGTCGGTCGATCCACGCCCGTACGCCGAGGCCGGGGCGACGTGGTGCCTGATGGACGTCGACCCCGCGACGCTGCGACTGGCCGACGTACGCGCCATGATCGCGGCCGGTCCTCAGAACTAGCTGATGACGATCCATAGGTGTCTAATCGAAGGGATGCGGTAATACGGAGGAGCGCATGGCCAGTGTCAGTGGGCATGCCGGCGTCACCGAGCGCACCTCGACCGCTGCCGAAGTGGGGCGGCGGCCGCTGGGGCAGGTGATCGGCCGGCTGTTGTCGACGACCGACCACAAGGTGATCGGCCAGTTGTACCTCGTCACGTCGTTCGCGTTCTTCCTGATCGCCGGCGTGATGGCGCTGCTGATCCGCGCCGAGCTGGCCGAGCCGGGCCTGCAGATCGTGAACGAAGAGGTGTACAACCAGCTCTTCACGATGCACGGCACGATCATGCTGCTGCTCTTCGCGACCCCGCTGTTCGTCGGGTTCGCCAACGTCATCATGCCGGTGCAGATCGGGTCGCCGGACGTGGCGTTCCCTCGACTGAACATGTTCAGCTACTGGCTGTTCCTGTTCGGCGGGTTGATGACGCTCAGCGCGTTCCTGACCCCGGGCGGGGCGGCGGACTTCGGCTGGACGGCGTACGCGCCGTTGTCGGGCGGGATGCGATCGCCGGGGATCGGGGGAGACCTGTGGATCATGGGTCTGTGGATGGCCGGCCTCGGCACCATCCTCGGCGGCGTCAACTTCATCACCACGATCATCACGATGCGCGCGCCGGGTATGACGATGTTCCGGATGCCGATCTTCTGCTGGAACGTCCTGGTCACGTCGATCCTGGTGCTGATCGCCTTCCCGATCCTGGCGGCGGCGCTGCTGGTGCTGGAGGCGGACCGCACGTTGGGCGCGCACGTGTTCGACGCGGCGAACGGGGGCGCGCTGCTCTGGCAGCACCTGTTCTGGTTCTTCGGGCATCCCGAGGTGTACATCATTGCGCTGCCGTTCTTCGGCATCATCACCGAGATCCTGCCCGTGTTCAGCCGCAAACCGATCTTCGGGTACTACGGTCTGGTCGCGGCGACCCTCGCGATCGGGGCGTTGTCGATCGCGGTCTGGGCGCACCACATGTTCGTGACGGGCGGGGTGAATCTGCCGTTCTTCTCGTTCATGACCTTCCTGATCGCCGTGCCGACGGGGGTGAAGTTCTTCAACTGGATCGGCACGATCTGGGGCGGGTCGGTCTCGATGGACACGCCGATGCTCTGGTCGGTCGGGTTCCTCGTGACCTTCCTGTTCGGCGGTCTGACCGGGATCATCCTCGCGTCGCCGGCACTGGACTACCAGTTGAACGACTCGTACTTCGTAGTGGCGCACTTCCACTACGTCGTCTTCGGCACCGTGGTGTTCGCGATGTTCGCCGGGTTCTACTTCTGGTGGCCCAAGCTCACCGGGCGGATGCTCGACGAGAAGCTGGGCAAGCTGCACTTCTGGTTGCTGTTCATCGGCTTCCACACCACGTTCCTGGTGCAGCACTGGCTCGGCGTCGAGGGGATGCCGCGCCGGTACGCCGACTATCGGGGGAACGAGGGCTTCACAGTGCTGCACCAGGTGTCGACGGTCGGCGCGTTCGTCCTCGGGATCTCGACGCTGCCGTTCCTCTACAACATCTACAAGTCGCGGCGCACCCCACGGGTAGAGGTTGACGACCCATGGGGCTGGGGCCGCTCGCTCGAGTGGGCGACCAGCTGCCCACCACCCCGCCACAACTTCGAGAAGCTGCCCCGAATCCGCTCGGAGTCCCCAGCCTTCGACCTCCACCACCCAGACCTCGCCATCACCGACCACCGAGAAGAGCTCGAGGTCTGACCCGTCAACATCCCGTCGGAGCCAAGCCATTCGGTTCCGCGCAGATGGCGGGTTGTTTCACCGCTGCCGTCCTACAACCCGCCACCGGTCGCACAATCCGCCGGCCGGCAGCCTCAGGTGCACGGTGCGGCGCCTTCCTGAGGTGGCGACGACACCCCAGGGGATATCCCTCGCAGTTGTGGGTTCTCCCCTCGTATACCAACGGAGAAGGCACAACTGCGAGGGATATCCCCTGGTGTTGGCGGGGGAGGGGGACCGCCTGAGTGGCGTTGGGTGCACGGGTGCACGGGTGCTCGGTGCTCGGTGCTCGGTGCTGGAGGGCTGGGGGCTCGGGGGCTGGGGGGGGGGCGTCTCTAGGGCAGGCGCGCCAGTAGGCGGGTGAGTTCTTGCTCGGTTTGTTGGGGGGACGGGCTGGTGGAGGCCAGTAGGTCCAGTGCCTGGGTGTAGGCCTCGACGTCGTCGCGTTTGTCCAGGTAGAGCGCGCTGGTCAGATGTTCCAGATAGACGATGTCGGGCAGGTCGCGCTGCGGGAACCGGAGGAGGCTGAAGGCGCCCCCGGTCGCGGCATGGCCGGAGCTTTCGAGGGGGATGATCTGCACGGTCACGTTCGGGCGGGTGACCGCTTCGCGGAGCGCGCCGAGCTGGCTGCGCAGTACGTCGGTGCCGCCGATCGGCCGGTGCAGCACGGCCTCCTCGATGACTGCCCAAAGTTTGAGCGGCGGCTCGCGGTCCAGCACCCGTTGCCGTCGGGTGCGCAGTGCGACGACTCGCTCGATCTCGCTGTCGGTCCGGGCTCCGCCGGGCGTGAGTTGCGCGACGGCGCGCGCGTAGTCCGCGGTCTGCAGGAGGCCGGGCACGAACTGGATCTCGTACGTCCGGATCAG
This sequence comes from Kribbella soli, assembly GCF_004331345.1. Classification (GTDB taxonomy): domain Bacteria; phylum Actinomycetota; class Actinomycetes; order Propionibacteriales; family Kribbellaceae; genus Kribbella; species Kribbella soli. The sequence goes on from NZ_SJJZ01000002.1 coordinate 177,405, forward strand.
TTCGGCGGTCGCTTCGAGCCCGAGATACGAGTCGAACCACTCGGGCGTGACGTCGCCGTACCGATGCCACCAGCCCGGGTCGTTGGCCTCGCGGGCGAGCTGCAGCAGCCGATCGCGCTCGCGGGCGTCCTGCACGCCGTACAACGTCAGCAGGTCGGACACGTCGCGCTCCTTGAACCCGACCCGGCCGAGCTCGAGACGGCTGATCTTCGACTCCGAGGAGCGGATCGCCCAGCCGGCATCGGTGCGAGTGACGCCGGCGCGCTCACGCAGCTCCCGCAGATGACTCCCGAGCATCATCCGCAACGCCGTCGGCCCCACCACACCTCGCCCCGCCATAAAGCGAGTCTACATCATTATCGAACAGATGTTCCCATGCAATCTCAGCTCACTCTGGTGCCCACGAGCAGTGAGTTCTGGAGGTCCGGCAGGACCACTTCGGCCGCTACCAGCCTCGGATCGCCGAAGAAGAACTGCCGCTTCGGATCGTGTTCCCGGTACGGCGAATCGGCCGGCAGCGCGTCCACTGGCGTCACGTCGTCGTTCACCAGCCGGCCGCCGATCCGCAGCAGGTCGACGATCCCGGCGGGCTGATTGCCGCCGTCCGCGAAGAGCAGATCGAACGGCGCCCGCCGCGCCAACTCGTGGAACGAGTCCCCGTGCACGACCTCGACTCGCGGCTCGTCCGCGAAAACGCCCCGAGCCGCAACGACCCGCTTGTCGTCCAGCTCGACCGTCACCAAACGGCGGTCGACCGGCATCGCCGACGCCATCCACGCCGCTCCGTAGCCGACGCCAGTTCCCGCCTCGCCGATCAGTCCGCCGCTGCACCCAGCCGCCAGCACGGCCAGAAATCGGCCGACGGCAGGCAGGCAACAGGACGGTCCGGTTCCTTCCCGCCGTAGCGGCATCCGCACAGCAATGGCCGCGTCCTGGGCTCGCTGTACGAGCGAGGGCAGGTCGGCCATGAGCTCTCAGTCGCGCAGGTACTCGGCCCGCCACCGGAGGACGTTTGCGTCAGCCGGGCTGGGGGACTGGCTGAGTTCGATGAGCCGGAGATCCGCGGTGGCGAACGACTTGACGGTCGCGCGGGTGAGCGGCCAGGGCGGACCCTGGATGTCCTCGTCGGGCTGGTCGTCCGGCCGGGCGGCGGCGATGACCAGCAGGGTGCCGCCGGGGGCCACGAACTCCGCGACGTGCTTGACAGCCTCGGGCTGTAGCGCGATCGGGAGCGCCTGCACGGTGTAGATCTCCACCACGAGATCGAACGCGTGGTGCCAGTCGGGCGGCGGCGCGAGCAGATCGGCGACGCGATAGTGCGCCTTCGAGTCCGGGTGATTGCGGTGCGCGGTCTCGATCGCGCTGGGGGAGATGTCGAACGCGGTTGTGTCGTACCCGCGGTCGGCGATCAGCTCGGCGTCCCACCCGGTGCCTGCGCCGACGATCAGCGCCGTCTTGTCCGCACCGTCAGGCACGGACTCCTGGACCCACTCGGCCAGCAACTGGTGCGCCGTACCGCGGTCCCACGGGACGACCGCGGATCCCTCGGCAGCTGCGGCGTACAGGTTCTCGAACCAGCCGGTCGGGTCGTCCCGTTCGAGTGACTCGCTCGCGATCCGCCGCGACACGACATCCGGGTCTTCACTCATCGCCCACACTCTCTTCTGCAGTACCGGGTCCGAGGTGAATCTCGCGCACCGTCTGCACGGTATCAACGTCGGCAGGCCGCTTGTCCTCGCGATACCGGATCACCCGGGCGAACCGCAGCGCCATCCCGGCCGGATACCGCGGCGAGGTCTGTACGCCGTCGAACGCGATCTCCACCACCACCTCCGGCCGGAGATAGACGGCCCAGTCGTCCCGTCGTACGGCGAGCTCCTGGAACCGCTCCGTCTGCCACCGCAGCAGCTCGTCCGTCAGGCCCTTGAACGTCTTCCCGAGCATCACGAACTCGCCGGTCTCCTCGTCCCGCGCGCCCAGATGCAGGTTCGACAACCAGCCCGTCCGTCGCCCGTGACCCCACTCCGCTGCCAGCACGAGCAAGTCGAGCGTGTGCGTCTGCTTGACCTTGACCCATCCCGAACCGCGGCGGCCGGCCTCGTACGGCACGGTCAGCGACTTCACCACCACACCCTCGTGCCCGCGGCGCACCGCCTCCGCGAAGAACGCCTGACCGGCGTCCGCGTCATCGGTGACGAGCCGCGGCACCCGCCGCTCCTCAGGCACCAGCTTCGCCAGCCACTCCTGTCGCGTGGCCCCGTCGAGCCCGAGCAGATCCTCGCCGTCCTGATGCAGGATGTCGAAGAAGTACGGCGTCAGCGGCACCGACTCCGGCCCTGTCGCAGCCCGGGTCGCGGTGCGTGACCCGGTCACCTGGAACGGCTCGGGTCGCCCGTCGGCCCGCAACGCGATGAGCTCGCCGTCGAGTACGACCTGAGGTGCATCGAGCGCGAGTACGGCGGTCACCACCTCAGGAACCCGCGTGGTGATGTCGTCCAGCGTCCGCGTGTAGACGACGACCTTGTCGCCGTCGCGGTGTGCCTGGATCCGGATGCCGTCGAGCTTCCACTCAAGCGCGGCCGGCGTACCGGTCTTCTCCAACGCCTCCGCGACACTGGTCGCCGACTGCGCGAGCATCGGCTGCACTCCGCGGCCGACCTCGAGCCCGAACTGCGCGAGCCCCGCCTCGCCCTCGGTCAGTACGGCGACTGCGACCGGAGCAGCCGCCCCGCGCAACATCGCCGCCGCACGGATCTTGTCCAGCGGAATGCCCGTCGCCCGCGCGACCGCATCCGCCATCACACCGTCGAGCGCACCCTGGCGCAGCTCTCCACCGACGAGCAGCCGCAGGAACTGCTGCTCGTCCGCTGTCGCCCGCCCGAACAGCCCGTCCACGGTCGCCCGTCGGCGAGCCTGCACGCCGGTTCCAGACATCTCCGCCAGCTCCGCGAACGTGGCGTCGACCTCCTCGACCGTCACCGTCGGCTCGGCGGCCGGATCCGGCGCGTCCATCAGAGTCCGCCAGCCCACCCCGGTGCGGCGCTGCCGCAGCTCGCCCGACAGGTACGTCACGACGATCTCGATCTCGGCCGGCTCGGTGGCCTTCGACAGCAAGCCGGCGATGAACTCGGCCTTCTTCAGCCGCGACCGGGTCCCGGCCAGCGCGGCCGACGTCTCGACCACCTCGGTGAGCAACATGCTCCAAGTGTCACTCAACCCACCGACAGTCCCGGTGAAGCCGCTGCGGACCCGGACCTGGCGTCAGGGCGCCGGCGGCAGGTCGTCCAGGAAGTCTGCGGGCGGTGTGAAGAACAGGCAGCCGGTGACCGCGGTGGAGAAGTCGAGCAGCCGGTCGTGGTTGCCCTCGGGCACCCCGATGAACATCCGCCGCAGCATCAGCTCGGTCACCGCCGGCGTCTTGGCATACCCGATGAAGTAGGTGCCGAACTCCTGCGTGCCGATGGTGCCGAACGGCATGTTGTCGCGCAGGATCTGCAGCTCGTTGCCGTCCTCGTCCTCGATCACATTGAGCACGATGTGCGCGTTGCCGGGCTTCTTGGCGTCGTCGAGCTCGATGTCGTCGAGCTTGGTCCGGCCGACGGCGAGCTCCTGCTGCTCGACGGTCAGCGCGTTCCAGGCCTTCAGGTCGTGCAGGTACTTCTGCACGATCACGTAGCTGCCGCCGCGGAAGTCCGGGTCCTCGTCGCCGATCAGTACGGCGGCGTGCGCCTCGCTGCCGGTCGGGTTCTCGGTGCCGTCGACGAAGCCGAGCAGGTCGCGCATCTCGAAGTACTTGAAGCCGTGCACCTCGTCGACGACCGTCGCGGCGCCGTCGAGCACGTTCATGATCTGACCGGCCAGCTCGAAGCACTGGTCCTGGTGCGCGGCCCGGATGTGGAAGAGCAGATCGCCCGCGGTCGACGGCGCGTGGTGTGTTGCGCCCTTGAGTTCGACGAACGGGTGCAGCTCGGCGGGGCGCGGACCGCTGAACAGGCGGTCCCAGACGTCCGAGCCGATGCTGGTGACGCAGGAGAGGTTGCCGTCCGGCACGCGGAACCCGACCGAACGCACCAGACCGCTCAGCCGCTCCAGCAGATCCCGGGTCCGGTCCTCGCCGCCCGGTTCTACCTGGACGACCAGGAAGATGGCGGAACCGCTCAACGGCATCAGCACGGACTGCGGCAAGGCGTCCGTCTGCCGGTCGGCCGCCGGCGTCGATTCAGTAACCATCGCGTTCTCCCTCCGTCCAGTTGGCCCGACCTTCTAGAGTCCAGTCATGGACCCGCAGCAGCCCGGGCCGTCTCCGCAACCGGGCCCATACTCCCAGCCGGGGCAGCCACCGCCACCGCCGCCCCACCCCGGCCCATACCCACCGCAATACCCACCGCCGTATCAACAGCCGTACGGCGCCTACGGGTCGCCGCCCGTGTCTCGCGAGCCGCGGACAGTCGCCGCACCTGCAGGTACGCCGTACCACCGGCTCGCCCGTACGTCGAAGCACGCCTGGTGGCGGCCCTTCGTCGGAACCCTCCTGCTCGGCCTCTTCGCGTTCGTCCTGACCTCGCTGCTCGTCGTGATCTGGGTGATCGCGCACCGGATCCTGGCCGGACCGTTCCCGACGCCGAGCGGCACGGACATCTTCCCGAGCGACACCGAGAACCTCGCCGTGACGCTGGTGATGCTCGGCGTGCTGACGCCGGTCGTAGGCCTCGTCGCGTGGCTGGTCCAACGGCGGCCGTTCTGGAGCGTCGCCTCCGTGCTGAACCGGATCCGCTGGCGCTGGCTGCTGTGGTGCTGCCTGCCCGCGTTCGGCTACGTCGCTCTCTCGTTCGCGATGGGCGTGCTGGTCGACGCGGTGTTTCCGGCCGACGACTCGATCGGGACGGTCGGCGGCGACTGGATCGGCTTCGGCGCGTTCGTCGTACCGGCGCTGGTGATCCTGCTCCTGGTGCCGTTCCAGTCGGCGGCCGAGGAGTTCGTGTTCCGCGGCTGGCTGATCCAGGCGGTCGGCGCCTACGGACCGGACGACCCGAACGGGCGGGCGCGCTGGTTGCGGACGCTGTTCCGTTCGCCGTGGCCGGGGATCGTCGTCGGCGGCGTCGCCTTCGCGTCGGCCCACGGGTACAGCAGTTGGGCGATGGTGGACATCTTCGTGTTCGCGGTGGTGGTCGGCTGGCTGACCGTCCGGACCGGAGGGCTGGAGGCCGCCATCGCGCTGCACGTGCTGAACAACCTCATCGCCTTCCTGTTGCCGGCGGCAACAGGACAAGGCGATCAGTGGGACGTGCAAGGAAGCGCCCCGTGGACCCTGTTCGTCGCGGACATCCCGTGCCTGGCGTTCTACGCGATCGCCGTCACCTGGCTGGCACGCCGGCAGGAGATCCGCCGGCTGAGCTGAAAAGCAGCTGAGAACTGTCGGTCCGCTCTGGCAGGCTTTGCCGGGTGATGAACGCGAAGATCGAGGCCGTCCTGTTCGACTGGGGCGGCACGCTGGCAACCTGGCACGACATTTCTCTGCACGAGACATGGCGGGCCGTGTCCGTGCTGCTCGACCACGACAACGCCGATGAGTTGGCGGCCCGGCTGGTCGCGGCCGAGGGCTCCGTCTGGCGGCGCTCGCGCGACGAGCACCGCAGCAGCACCTTGGAGGAGGTGTGCGCGCTGGCTGAGGTCGTGATGACGCCCGCGGCGCTGGCGGAGTACGAGCGGCAGTGGGAACCGCACACCGAGTTGGAGCCGGACGCGGTCGACACGCTGCAGGCACTCCGGGACCGCGGTCTGAAGGTCGGCGTCCTGTCGAACACGATCTGGCCGCGTCGGCGGCACGAGGAGGTCTTCGCGCGCGACGGCGTACTCGACCTGCTCGACGGAGCCGTCTACACCAGCGAGATCGAGCACACCAAGCCGCACCCGGAGGCGTTCCTGGCCGCGATGCAGGCGGTCGGGGTGTCCGAGCCGTCCCGGTGCCTGTTCGTCGGCGACCGGCTGTTCGACGACGTCTGGGGCGCGCAGAATGTCGGGATGCGCGCGGCGCACCTGCCGCACAGCGCGATCCCGATGGAGCAGATCGGGCACACGGAAGGTACGCCGGACGCAACCGTCCAGCGCCTGTCCGAGCTGCCCCCACTGATCGACTCCTGGAACGAAGCAGCGGCCTAACCGGTCCCGCGGGGACCTCTAACGTCACGTCCGCGACGCGCTACGGCTAGCGACCGGACACCCGACCTGGTTAACGTCCAACCTCCTTGCAAACCGCCCTTGGAGGTTTTTGACATGCTCACCACGCGCCGTCGGCTCGCCGCGCTTGTCGCGGCGGCCGTCGCCGGCCTGACGCTCACCAGCGGTGTGTCGCAGGCCGCCCCGTCCTCGGACGAGGCCACCACCGCCCCCACGAGCACCGCGACCGCAGGCCCGCTGCACGTGATGTCGTACAACCTGCGGTACGCCAGCAACACCCCGCCGAACACCTGGGCGGACCGGCGACCGGTGATGCGGGAGCAGTTGCGGCAGGCCCGCCCGCAGCTCATCGGCACGCAGGAAGGCCTGTACTCCCAGCTCCAGGACATCTCCTCCGACCTCGGCCCGGCGTACGACTCGATCGGGCTGGGGCGGGAGGGCGGCAGCAAGGGGGAGTTCATGATGATCTTCTTCGACCAGCGCCGCCTGCAGCCGCTCGAGTACGACCACTTCTGGCTGTCGGACACCCCGGACGTGATCGGGTCCCAGACCTGGGGCGGCTGCTGCCCGCGGATGGTGACGTGGGTCCGCTTCAAGGACAAGGCGACGTCGAAGGAGTTCTACGCGGTCAACACGCACCTCGAGGCGTACGACGCGACGGCGCGCTCCAAGTCCGCGGACCTGATCCTGCAGCGGATCGCCGGCTTCGACCCCGCACTGCCGGTGATCCTCACGGCGGACTACAACGAGGCCGCCAAGCCGGGGCTGACGGTGTACGACAAGCTCGTGACCAGCGGGAAGTTCGCCGACAGCTGGGTGACGGCCGAGCGCCGCAGCGCGCTGTACGCGACGTTCCACGGGTACAAGCCGCTGACGCCGAACGGGGACCGGATCGACTGGATCCTCACCACCCCGGGGTTGCGCGTCTCGAAGGCGAACATCAACACGTTCAGCAAGGACGGTCAGTTCCCCAGTGACCACCTTCCGGTGGAGTCCTGGATCCACCTGGGCTGACCTCCGGCCGGCAACCGAAGGACCCCCCGAGCCAGATCGTGGCTCGGGGGGTCCTGAGGGGTTTCGGGGTGGGTGTTACGCGGCCAGCGTCGGGTCTGCCATCAGGCGGAGGCGGCCCAGTGCCTCGCGCTCGATCTGGCGGACCCGCTCGGCCGAGATGCCGTGCACCGCGCCGATGTCGGCCAGCTTGGCCTGGCGGCCGTCGTGCAGACCGTAGCGGCGCCGGATCACGTCCGCGGACCGCGGGTCGAGCTGGTCGACCAGACTGAACAGTCCCGAGCGGTCCGACGCGTCGGCGACCAGCTGGTCCGGACCCGGCGCGGTCTCGGCCGCGATCAGGTCGCCCAGCGAGGTCTCACCCTCGTCGTCGACCGGGCTGTTCAGGCTGATGTGGTCCCGGCCGATGCGGATCAGTTCCGTGACCCGCTCCGGATCCAGGTTCAGCTCGGCTGCGATCTCGTCGATCTCCGGCTCCCGCCCGAGCTTGCGCTCCAGCGTGCGCCGTGCCGACCCGATCTGGTTCAGCTGCTCCACCACGTGCACCGGCAGCCGGACCACCCGGGCCTGCTGCGCGATACCGCGGGTGATGGCCTGCCGCACCCACCAGGTCGCGTACGTCGAGAACTTGAAACCCTTCCGGTAGTCGAACTTCTCCACCGCCCGGATCAGTCCCGTGTTGCCTTCCTGGACCAGGTCCAGCAAGGGCATCTGGGAACGCCCGTAGCGGCGAGCGATCGACACCACGAGCCGGAGGTTCGCGGTCACGAACCGCTGCTGCGCGCGCTGGCCCTCTTCGGCCAGCCACTCCAGCTCCTCCTCCGTGGCATATTTGGGCGCTCCGCCCTTCTTACGTCCAACCCGCCCCTCGGCCAGCAGTTGCTCCGCAAGGAGTCCTGCTTCGACCGTCTCAGCGAGCTCGACCTCTTCCTCAGCCGTCAGCAAAGGCGTCCGCGCGATCTCTTCGAGGTAGAGACCTACGCTGTCCTTGCCGTCGATACCGTCGTCCGTGCTGCGGACACGAGCCATGCGAGCCACCGAAACTCCCTTCGTCGTTACATGGAGAGCAACGCTCGAGTAGGGTTCAAGATTCCAGGACGAGTGTGTAAACACCCTGAACGTTCCCTGAGAGTTCCTGGCAGCGAAATCGCGCTGGAAACCGGTGTCCCTCAGGCTGACGGGACAATTCGGCACAACACGCGCTGCGGAAGCTGAGAATTCGTCCAGAATCATCGTGTTCCGGTGCCCCCGGATGTGTTGCACAACACACGTCCGGGGGCAGGTATTCCCGCTGTGCCGGCTCAGCGTCAGCTCAGCCCGAGCGTGTCCAGCTCCCACGACAGCGAAAAGGCGACCTCGCGCCAGGCGTCGTACCGCCCGCTGCGGCCGCCGTGCCCGGCGTCCATCTCGGTCTTGAGCAGTACGTCGGAGTCGCTGGTCGCGGTCGCCCGGAGTTTCGCGACCCACTTCGCCGGCTCGACGAAGAACACCCGGGTGTCGTTCAGGCTGGTGATCGCCAGGATGCGCGGATAGTGCTGCGCGGTGACGTTTTCGTACGGCGAGTAGGACTTCATGTACTCGTAGACCGCGGGGTCTTCGAGCGGATTGCCCCATTCCTCCCACTCGATCACGGTGAGCGGCAGCGACGGGTCCAGAATCGTCGTCAACGCGTCGACGAACGGGACTTCCGCGACGATTCCGCCGAATGCCTGCGGGGCCAGGTTCGCGACCGCGCCCATCAGCAGTCCGCCGGCGCTGCCGCCCTGGGCGACGATCCGTTCCGGCCTGGTCCAGCCGGCCTGCACGAGGTGTTCGGCGGCCGCCACGAAGTCGGTGAACGTGTTCCGCTTGGTGAGCATCTTGCCGTCGTCGTACCAGTGCCGGCCGAGCTCGCCGCCGCCGCGGATGTGCGCGATCGCGAACACGACGCCGCGGTCGAGCAGCGACAGCCGCGGGATCGAGAACCACGGGTCGACCGAGGTCTCGTACGAGCCGTACCCGTAGAGCACGACCGGAGCGTTCCCGTCCTTCGCGACGTCCTTGCGCGCGACCATCGAGATCGGCACCTTCGTGCCGTCCGGCGCGGTCGCCCATTCGCGGTACTGCGTGTAATCGCTCGTGTCGACGCCGCCGAGCACGGGCTGCTGCTTGAGCAGTCGCCGCTCACCGGTCGCGACATCCACGTCGTACGTCGAACCCGGGGTGACGAGGGAGGTGTAGCCGAAGCGGTAGCGGGTGTCGTGCCACTCGTCGTTGCGGCCGGGGGACACGGTGTAGATCGGCTCGTCGAACTCCAGCACCTCGGGATCGCCGAAACCGTCTTGGCTACGCCGCATGATCGCGAGCTCGGTGAGCGCGTTGCGGCGCCGGTACAGGATGACGTGGTCGGCGAACGCGTCCGCGCCGAGCAGGCGGCTGGTCTCGTCGCCCGCGATCAGCGTCGTCCAGTCGCCGGGGGCGTCGAGCGGCGCGGAGGTCAGCGAGAAGTTGGCCGCGTCGGCGTTGTGCGTGATCAGCAGTTGATCGCCGGCGTGCTCGACGTCGTACTCCACGCCTTCGCGGCGGGCCGCGACCACGACCGGGTCACCCGTCGGGTTCTGGGCGTCGAGGAGCCAGACCTCGCTGGTGAGCTTGCTGCCGAGGGCGATCATGATCGCCTGCTCGTTGCGGGTCAGGTCGACGCCGATCCAGAACCGCTCGTCCGACTCCTCCATCACGAGCACGTCGCCAGAGTCAGTTGCCGTGGCGCCGAGCGTGTGCCGCCAGACCTGGTACGGGCGCCAGGCGTCGTCGACCTTGGTGTAGAAGATCGTCGAGCCGTCGGCGGACCAGGCGGAGCCGTAGTGCACCTCTGGCAGCTCGTCCGGCAGCAGTTCACCGGTGTCGAGGTCCTTGATCCGCAGCGTGAACCGCTCGTCGCCCTTGAGGTCGACCGAGTACGCCAGCAGGCGGCCGTCGGGGGAGACATCGACGGTGCCGAGCGAGAAGAACTCGGAGTCGCCGGCCACCTCGTTGCCGTCCAGCATGACCTCTTCGCCCGCGATCTCGCCGTCGGTGGCCGGCGGCTGATCGCCGTCCACCTTGACCCGGCAGTGCAGTGAATACTGCTGGCCCTCGATCGTGCGCGAGTAGTACCAGTAGCCGCCGCGACGGGCCGGCACGCTCAGGTCGGTCTGCAGCGTCCGGTCCGAGATCTCCTTGAAGATTGCCTCACGCAACGATTCCAGGTGCTCCGTGCGCGCCTCGGTGTACGCGTTCTCGGCCCGCAGGTACCCCAGCACCTCGTCGTCGCTCTTGTCCCGCAACCACTCGTACTCGTCGACGAACACGTCACCGTGATGCACCCGCTCAACCGGCTTCCGCGCAGCAACCGGCGGCGTCACAGAAGAAGAAATCTCAGACATGCCGCGAGACTACCTGCGCCCCCGGACAAGGGCTAAGCGCGCACGCGTTCCGTCACCGCGGACACCGCGGCTGCCACCGCCTGGCGCGACTCTTCGGTGTGGTCGAGTACGTCGAACCCGTGCCGGCCATCCGGTACTTCGATCAGCTCGAGGTCGACGCCAGCCACCCGGGCAGCGTCGATGAACGGCGGCTGCGTGAGCGCCACGTCGGGCAGCTCACGACCGACCACGGTCATCACGAGCGGCAGCCCCCGCGCACCCCTGACGGCGTCCACCGGATGCACGCCGCGGATCGTGACGAGTTCGGAGTCGCCGACGACCGGGTAGGTCAGCGCGACGCATTTGAGCCAGTCCGGGGGACTCTGCAGGAAGCCGACGGACAGCGGCGCGCCACCGGAGAAGAACCACAATGCGACCCGGCTACCGTCAACACGCGGGTGCGCCCGGACGGCCGCGATCGCCTTCGACAGCGCGGTCATGGAGCGATCCTCGTCGGGAAGCCCGTCGGGACTGTGGTCGACGACCGCTGCCACGGAGCCGTGCGCGGCGAGTTGAGCGGCGTACCCCTGATAGATGTGCCACGCACTCGGCAACGGCCTGCCCTCGGCGCGGTAGGGCACGCCGTGGATCAACAGAACGGCCGGCGCGGGTTCCGAGGTATCCGGGAGGTTGAGTTGCAGTCCCTCGTGCGTCGTCCGGGCGACGTCGGGCGTCGGCAGGACGAAGGCAGGATCATCAGGCATGGCCCAACCGTAGGTCAGGGCTAGATCTTGTACGTCGCGACGACTGGGGCGTGGTCGCTCCAGCGTTCGGCGTACGTCGGCGCTCGGTGGATGACGCAATCGGTGGCGGCGGCTGCAAGCTCGGGGGAGGCGATCTGGTAGTCGATGCGCCAGCCGGCGTCGTTGTCGAAGGCCTTGCCGCGCCAGGACCACCACGAGTACGGGCCGGGGCCGTCGCCGCCGAACCGGCGGCCCAGGTCTACCCAGCCGGCCTCGAACAGGCGGTCCAGCCAGGCGCGTTCCTCGGGCAGGAAGCCGCTCTTCTTGCGGTTCGCCTTCCAGGCCTTCAGGTCTTCCTCGCGGTGCGCGATGTTGAGGTCGCCGCACATCAGCACGTGCCGCCCGTCGGCCCGCAGCTCGGCCAGCCGCGCGGTGATCGCGTCGAGGAACGCGTACTTCTCCTCCTGCCGCGGCGGGGTCTCGAACTCGCCCGTGAACACGTACGTGCTGACCGCGGTCAACGTCGTACCGTCGTCCAGCACCACGTCCGCCTCGACCCAGCGCCCGGTCCCGGCGAACCGCTCGGGACCGATCTCGCCGCGCTCGTCCTTGATCGGCCGCCGGCTCGCGACCGCGACGCCCGCGCGTCCCTTGTGCCCGTCGATCGCGGGCTCGGCGTGCGCGATGTTCCAGTCGCCGCCGAGGAGTTCCCGCAGTACGTCGTCGGACGCGCGGACCTCCTGCATCAGCAACAGGTCCGGGTCCGTGCTCTCCAGCCACGGCGTCATCCCGCGCCGGAAGGCGGCCCTGATCCCGTTCACATTCACCGTGGCAACCGTCAGCACGGCGGAAACCCTACCCCTTGGTGTGCCCCGGCTTGACCACCATCAGCACCAGGACGACCACCCAGAGCAGACTGAAGATCCCGCTCGTCATCGACAACAGTTTCGCCTTCGAAAGCACCCCGCTCCGCGCCTCGGCCGACTGGTCGGCGACCGCGAGTACGGCGGACTGTGCCGGCACGACCAGGAACGCGAGCACGAGTGCGGCGGCCAGCGTCAGGACGATCGAGGTGATCAGCCAGGCCTCGTCCATCACCTGCATGCCACCCGCGACCGCGAACCCGAAGACCGGTACGGCGAGGCCTGCCCACGCGTACACCCGGGTGATCCGGTGCAGCACCTGGAGACCGCCCGCGTCCGGAGTTTCGGCGCCGAGCACGCGCCGCGCGATCGGCGGGAACATGCTGGCCGCGACGGTGACCGGACCGACGCAGAGGATCGCGGCAAGAACATGAACCGTCAGGAAGAACTTGTTCATTCACACTCACTCGGAGGTCGTCGTGAGGCTGGTTGTCGACAGGATGGCGTCCAGGGACTGCTCGCACAGATGCTCGAGGGCTTCCGGCGAGACGGTCGGGTTGTCGATCCACAGCAGCAGGGTCTGTTCGACGTAACCCTGCCAGCCGTGACAGGCGAGCTCGACAACGGGGGTGATCTCGATGCCACGCTCGGCGACCGCCCTGATCACCCACTCGCTGAAGACGCGCCGCAGATCGGAGTGCAGTGCTCTGACATCGGGGTCTCCGGCGGCCGACATCAGCAGGGTCGCCCGGTAGAGCTGGGGAGCCTCGAGTACGGCGCGGACGAACGCGCGAATGCCGGCACGCAGTTGTTCGTCGGGAGGCAGCGACGGGTCCGGGGCGGTGCGCAGCATGACCTCGGCGGCGGCTTCCTCGATGACGGCGTACTGGAACTTCTTCTTCGAGCCGAAGTAGTGGAACAGCAGAGCGGGGGAGACGCCGGCTTCGGCCGCGACGAGTTCGACCGTGAGCTCGCGGTGCGGGTCCGCGAGCAGCACCCGGCGCGCGGCCGCGAGGATCTGCGCGCGTCGCTGGTCGGGCCGCAACCTGGCGCCGGAAGAGGTCTGACTCATCCAGGCAGTCTATTGAGTATTCGGTCAACAAGCACTTACTGTTGAGTATCCACTCAACAAGCTGGAGGTCCCAGATGCGTCCGTTGCCCGGTCAAGTCGTGCTCATCACCGGCGCCTCCCGGGGGATCGGCGCCGCGGTCGCCCGGAAGCTGGCGCAGGACGGCGCGAAGCTCGCGCTGGTCGGCCTGGAGCCTGACGAGCTGAAGAAGGTCGCAGAGGACTGCGGCCCGGATTCCAGCTGGTGGGAGGCCGACGTCACCGACACCGACTCGCTCCGGACCGCGGTCGAGGCGATCGCCGAGCGCTACGGCCGGATCGATGTCGTGATGGCGAACGCCGGGATCGCCGCGCCGGGCTTCAGCCGGAGCATGGACCCGAAGGTCTGGGAGCGCGTTCTGGACGTCGACCTGGTCGGTGTCTGGCGCACTGTGCACCTCACACTGCCGTACTTGCTGGAGAGCAAGGGCTACCTGCTGCTCGTCTCGTCCCTCGCCGCGATCGTGCACATCCCGGGCCTCGCGTCGTACAACGTGTCCAAGGCCGGAGTCGAGGCGATGGGGGACACGCTGCGGCCGGAGCTGAAGCACCTCGGTGTCCGGGTCGGTGTCGCGCACATGACGTTCGTCGACACCGACATGGTGCGCGGGGTCGACGCGCACCCTGTGTTCGGCAAGGTCCGGACCGGGATCCCGGGAGTGGGCAAGACGTACTCGCTGGAGTTCGCGGTGGACAAGTTCGTCGAGGGCATCAGAAAGCGCTCACGCACCGTTCACGTGCCTGGTTGGATCGGGGCGCTGAAGGTGTTCCGCTGGGTGATCCCGCATGTCATCGAGGCCGGTTCTCGGTTCAGTGTGCCGAAGGCCGACGCGGCAGCGCTGGCCGACGTCCAAGCGCGGGGCGCCGAGGCATCCTCGCGACCGAGCGGTGCCGGTGGGCTCGCGGACGCCGAGGCTGCCCAGAAATGAGTGCAGACGTGAACCGGGAGTACGACGTCGTCCTGCTGGGTGCGAGCGGGTTCACGGGAGCGCTCACCGCGGAGTACCTGGAGAAGAACGCGCCGGACGGGCTGCGCTGGGCCGTTGCCGGACGCAACAAACAGAAGCTCGAGCGGTTCGGCCGGGACATCCTGGTCGCGGACGTCACCGACCCGGGCTCGCTGCGCGAACTCGCCGAATCCACCAAGGTCGTCGCCACCACGGTCGGTCCGTACGTCGAGTACGGCGAGCCGCTCGTCGCCGCGTGTGCCGAGGCCGGGACCGGGTACCTCGATATCACCGGTGAGCAGGAGTTCATGGACCGGATGTTCGTGCGCTACCACGAGCGCGCGACGCAGACCGGTGCCCGGATCATCCACGCGTGCGGCTTCGACTCGATCCCGTACGACCTGGGTGTGCAGTACACGGTCGAGCAGCTGCCACAGAGCGTGCCCATCCAGGTGGACGGATTGCTCCGCGCCGGTGGCCGCCCGTCCGGCGGCACGTTCCACACCGCGATCACCGCGTTCTCACGGCCGAAGCAGCACCTGGACGCGCACCGCGCCCGGCGCGAGTCCGAGACCCGGCCGGCGGACCGGAGGGCGCGAGCCGTTGCTGGGAGGATCCACCGCCAGCAAGGGTTCTGGGCGGTTCCGTTGCCGACGATCGATCCCCAGATCGTCGGGTACTCGGGCCGGCTGCTCGATCGCTACGGGCCGGACTTCCGCTACTCGCACTACGCCGCGGTGAAGCATCTCCCGACTGTTGCCGCAGGCATCGGTGGGGTCAGCCTGCTGATCGCCGGCGCGCAGGTTCCGCCGGTCCGGAACGCGCTGCTGAAGCGGCTCCAGCCCGGTGACGGACCGAGCGCGGAGCGCCGGGCGCAGTCGTGGTTCAACGTCCGGTTCGTCGGTCGCGGCGGCGGCAAGCAGGTGATCACCGAGGTCGCGGGCCGGGACCCGGGGTACGACGAGACCGCCAAGATGCTCGGGGAGAGCGCTCTCTGTCTGGCGCTCGACGATCTGCCGGAGACCGCCGGCCAGACCACGACGGCCGCGGCCATGGGACCCGCTCTGCGCGAGCGGCTGGTGAAAGCGGGGATGACCTTTGCCACCCTCGAAGTCGACAGCTACTAGCCGAGACGGCACCACCCTCGCCGTCTACACCTACAACAACGCCGCTGCCCCGGTGCTGGTCTGTGTGCATGGGTATCCGGACAATGCGTCGCTCTGGGAGCCGGTGGCCGAGTTGCTTGCCGACGACTTCCAGGTGGTCACGTACGACGTCCGAGGCGCCGGCGACTCCGACCACCCGACCAGCACCGCGGCGTACGCCCTGGACCGCCTGCAGGAGGACTTCCGGGCGGTCATCGACCAGGTGTCACCCGACCGGCCTGTGCACGTGCTGGCTCACGACTGGGGCTCCATCCAAGCCTGGCACTTCGTCACCGCCCCGGACCTGCAACCCCGCATCGCCTCCTTCACCTCCATCTCCGGCCCGTCACTCGATCACGCCGGGTACTTCCTCAGAAAGCGCTCTCTCGCGGCGCTCTGGCAGTTGCTCCACTCCTGGTACATCTTCTACTTCCACCTCCCATGGCTCCCGGAGCTCGGCTGGCGCAAAGGCTGGGCGCACCGCGCGTTCAACCGCCTCGAGAAGCAGCAGCCCGACGACAACCGCTCTCTCGGCGACTACGTGAACGGCATCAAGCTGTACCGCGCGAACGTCATCCCACGACTCCTCCGGCCGGCCCAACGGCGTACCGACGTACCCGTGCTCGCGGTGTCACCGGATGCCGACCCGTTCGTCACCACCCCGCTGCAGACCGACATCGCACGCTGGGCCCCGAACCTCACGGTCAAGGTGATCAGGGGTGGCCACTGGATGCCCCGGAACGATCCCGGACTTGTCGCCCAGTTGGTCCTGCAACACACCCGCCAGGTGGCACGCTGGGGTACATGAAGACGCTCCTCAACCTGATCTGGCTGGTCCTCGCCGGGTTCTGGCTCGCGGTCGGGTACGCGGTCGCCGGGATCATCTGTTGCGTGCTGATCGTCACGATCCCGTTCGGGATCGCGTCGTTCCGGATCGCGGCGTACACCCTGTGGCCGTTCGGGCGGACCATCGTGGACAAGCGCAGCGCCGGGGCGGGTGCGCTGATCGGCAACCTGATCTGGATCGTCGTCGCGGGCTGGTGGCTGGCGCTCGGCCATCTGACCACCGGCATCGCGCTGTGCCTGACAGTGATCGGCATCCCGCTCGGTGTCGCGAACTTCAAGCTGATCCCGGTCTCGCTGGTGCCGCTCGGCAAGGACATCGTGCCGTCGAATCAACCGTTCGCGTGAGGTCCCTGACCGTCCTGGGTTCCTGCGGCGCCTGGCCGGAGGCCGGTCGCGCCTGCGCGGGCTTCCTACTGGAGTACGACGGATTCCGGGTCGTCCTCGATCTCGGGTACGCCGCCCTGCCGCGACTGCTCGAACATTGTCCGAAGGGGGCGGTCGATGCGGTCGTCGTGACCCACCAACACCCGGACCACTGCGTCGACGTGAGCGGCCTCGCCCGGGTGCGGTACTACGAGGCGCCGGACGCACCGCCGATCCCGCTGCACTGTGCACCCGGTGTCCTCGACGTACTGCGAGCACTCGAGCCACACCCGGATCCGGCAGACGTCTTCGCCGTCCATGACTTGGCGTCGACAAAACGGATCGGGCCGTTCGACGTCCTGACGGTAGAACTCCCGCATTACAAGACGAATCTCGGCGTACGGCTGAGTGCTCCCGGAGTTTCGGTCGCGTACACGGGGGACAGCGGCCCATCGCCCGACCTCGCGAGATTGGCTGCCGGAACTGATCTCTTCGTCTCAGATGCCACGCTTCAAGGCCCGGTACCGCAGACCCAGCCCCGCTACGTGATGACTGCCACGGAAGCAGCCGAGGGTGCGCGGGGAGCGTCGCGGTTGCTGCTCACGCACTTCTGGCCGGGGTCCGATCGATCCGTTTCCGTGGCAGAGGCCAAGCGGGCCTTCGCGGGAGAAGTGATCGCGGCCGAAGAGGGCCTCACCCTCCAGCTCTGATCCAGCTCTGATCTAGCTCGGACGGTTGGCGGCGTACTCGGTGAACCGGCCGAGCGCGTACGGCCAGACCTGCTCGAAGTTCCCCCGGTACTCGGCGCCGGCCTCGCCGTGCCGCTCCCAGCCGCGATGAGCGACGGTCACCGTCGACCCTTCGAAGGTGACCTCCACCTCGGTCGCGTCCT
This sequence comes from Kribbella soli, assembly GCF_004331345.1. Classification (GTDB taxonomy): domain Bacteria; phylum Actinomycetota; class Actinomycetes; order Propionibacteriales; family Kribbellaceae; genus Kribbella; species Kribbella soli. The sequence continues at coordinate 194,883 of NZ_SJJZ01000002.1, forward strand.
CGGCACGGGGGACCGGCACCCTGTCCGGACCGATCTGCCAGCTGAACACGAGCCGGCGACCCGGCTCCCACCTCAGCACCCGACCCCAGTCCCATTGCATGCCGTGCGGCCCGAGCTCGTACAAGACGCCGTCGAGGAGGCCCATGTCGGTCAGCAGTTCGGCTCCCGACCACGAGAACTCCGGCGGCCACCACCGACCGAACTCGTCGGTGAAGATCTCGAAGGCCACAGCAGGTGGGACCGGCAGGTCGGCCACGGCGGTGAGTTCGCGCACGGACGCAGCCTAGTTCTGCTGTTCGGCCGCCACGACCTTCCGGACGTTCGCGAGGTCGCCGCAGCCGGACTCGATCAGCCGGGCGCGCTCCTCGGCGAACACGTCACCGAGCCTCCGGCGGACGTCCTCGGCGACGTCCGTCCGTGCCGGGTTCAGGACGTCTCGCTCCTCCTCATCGAGGTGGTGCGTGAGTGCCTCGGACAGTTCGTGCAGCTTCTCGCTGAACTCCTCGCTGCCGGTGTCGTCGACCTCCATCAGCGCGAGCAGCGCGTCGTTGCCCTCGGCGTGCTCGTGTTCGGAGTGTTCGACCTCCTCGGCGTCGATCGCGTCCTTGTTCCGCAGCGCCGGGTAGACCTTCGACTCCTCCGCTTCGGCGTGCGCGATCAGGACGGTGGCGAGGTCGGCGAGCACCGCAGAACGGTCGCTGCGCACATCACGCAGCTCGCGCAATGCCTCCTCGAACCACCTGTGGTCGGCAAGGATGATCTCGACCACGTCACCACCTGCTGCCGGAAGGATCTTCGGCATCCGTTGTCTCCTTTCTCGGATGCCTGCCGGTACCCGGATACTCTGCGTCCATGCCGCCAACCATGCCGACAGCGCTGATCCGCCGCCCGAGTTCGCGCCTTGCCGAAGGTCTGGTCACGCACATCGAGCGCCGGCCGGTGGACCTCGGCCTGGCGTTCGAACAATGGCAGCGGTACGTCGACGCGCTGCACGACACCGGCTGGCGCACAGTCGAAGTACCGGCGATCGACGAGTGCCCGGACAGCGTGTTTATCGAGGACACGATGGTCGTGTACGGCGACCTCGCGATGATCGCCCGGGCCGGCGCGGATGAGCGACGCGCGGAGGCGGAGGCGGCCGAGGCGACCGTCCTGGAGCAGGGGTACCGGATCGCACGGATCAACGAGCCCGGGACGCTGGACGGCGGCGACGTACTGAAGATCGGCTCGACGATCTACGTCGGGCAGGGCGGCCGGACGAACGCGGCCGGGATTCAGCAACTGCGCGACGCGTTCGCACCGCTCGGTGCTGAGGTGCGCGCGGTCCCGGTGCAGAAGGTGCTGCATCTGAAGTCGGCCGTGACCGCGCTGCCCGACGGGACGGTCGTCGGGTACGAGCCGCTCGTCGACGACCCGGCCGCCTTTGACGCGTTCCGTGCGGTCCCCGAGGAAGCGGGCGCGCACGTCGTACTGCTGGATGACGACCGGCTACTGATGGCGGCGTCGGCGCCGAAGTCGGCGCAGCTGTTCGAGGGCCTGGGCTATCGGCCGGTCGTGGTCGACATCAGCGAGTTCGAGAAGCTCGAGGGCTGTGTCACGTGCTTGTCGGTGCGTCTGCGCCGCTGAGCAACCGCCGCGCGGCTCCGGCGAGCTGCACGTCGCGCCTCTTCCCGCGCGCCTCGGCGACCCCGCACGCCTCCACCAGTGCCGTGCGGTAGATCGCCGTATCCGGATGACCGGGCGCGGCGTCCCGGACGACCTGGATCAGCGCCTCGACCGCCTCCGCGATGTCGCCGCACGCGAGCAGCGCCTTCCCGAGTGCGGCCCGATCACGCAACAACTGCGCGTCGTCGTCCACTTGACCGTCGGCCGCGACGATGTCCGCGAGCAACTGCGCCTCCGACCGCGGACCACCGACCATCAACCGCGCACCGGTGATCGCCTCGGTCGCCGCCCGGGTCAGCTCGTGATGCGGCCCGAACACCTCGATCAATTGCGGCGTCACCAGCTCGAACCAGGCGATCGCGCGCCCGTAGTTCGCGGTCGCCAACAAGCCCTGAGCCACTCGCAACCGGACCCGCAACGTCGCCGGGTCGTCGGCCGCCAGCACCATCTCCCGCTCGGCCAGCGCCGATTGGTAGAACGGCAACGCCTGCCCGGGCTCGCTCTCGTCCCAGTACGCCTCGGCCTGCTTGTACGCCGGGGCGCCCTCGAGCTCCGGGTGGTTCACGATCGCCGACACCGGTTCCCGCCGTACGACGGCCGGCGCCAGGACGTCGACCACCTTGCGGCTGACGTACGTGCGCCCGCCGGTCGGGATGATCCGGAACCGTCCGACCTTCGACACCGGGACCCACAGCACGGTGTTGTAGAGCGTCCGCACCGACGACCCGCAGTTCTCGCACACGTCGCGGTGCCCGTAGAACCGGCCACCCACCGGCCCCGCTGCCTCGGCCGCGCGCCACGCCTCTGACGTCGCCGTGCACGGCGCGCAGAACGGGTACACCCCCCGCCGTTCCTCATTCATTCGAGACATTGTGGTCAGTTTCGGGTTCTTCGTCTGCATCCGCACCGGTGTGCTGCACTTTTGTCAGTGCCGGATCGTCGACGGAGAACGTCCGGACCGGGCCTGGCGGGGTGTCCGCGGTCTCGAAGCGGACCGTGACGCGGCCACGTCCCGAGCCCCAGACCCAGCCGCGGCCATAGTCCGGGTGCGCGACGTCCTGACCGGGATGGAATCCGATCTGGTCGCGCGGCCTCGCCGGCAGCTCGACCACCTCGACCGGGTTCTCGGCGTGCTCGCCTTCGGTGAACAGGTCGTCCTGGATCCAGTCGGCGAGTGACGAGACACCTACACCGAGCAACCGGATGCCGCCGCCGATGTCGCTCTCCTCGAGCAGCCGGCGCGCGACCCGCGCGATCACCCGTGCGTCGTCGGTGGGTCCGGCCAGTGTCGACGAGCGGGTGTGCGTGGTGAAGTCGTGCATCCGCGTCTTGACCGTCACGGTCCGGCCGGACAGCTGCGCCTTCTGCAGGCGCTCGGCGACGCGGTGCGCCATCCGGTCGCTGATCGCGGTCAGCAGCGCGCGGTCGATGATGTCGGTCTCGAAGGTGTCCTCGACGCTGACCGACTTGGTCTCCCGGTCGCTCACGACGGGCCGGTCGTCGGCCGCCACCGCGAGCCGGTGCAGGCTGCTGCCGTGCGCGGACCCGACCTGGCGGATCAACTCGTCCTCGTCCAGTTGCTGCAGGTCCGCGACGGTGCGGACGCCGGCCATGCTCAGCCGCTGCGCGGTCGCCGGACCGACTCCCGGGATCACCGTGACCTGCATCGGCGCAAGGAACTCGGCCTCGGTCCCGGCCGGTACGACGACCACGCCGTTCGGCTTGTCGAGGTCGCTGGCGATCTTCGCGATCAACTTCGACGTACCCGCACCAACCGACGCGGTCAGTCCGCCGGACACCTTGTGGATCGCCGCCTTCAGGTCGTCGGCGATCGCCTGCACGTCCTCGACCGTCAGCCCGGTCAGCCCACTCGCCGCCAGATCGATGAACGCCTCGTCCAGCGACAGCGGCTCGACCAGCGGCGACAGCGCCCGCATCTCCGCCATCACGGCCCGGCTGCTCTGCCGGTAGACCTCGAAGCGCGGACCCAGGTACGCCGCGTGCGGGCAACGGGATCGCGCCTCGGCCGTGGACATCGCCGAGCGCACGCCGTACTTGCGCGCCTCGTACGACGCGGTGGACACGACTCCGCGCACGCCGATGCCGCCGACGACCACGGGCTTGCCCCGCAGTGACGGCTTGTCCCGCTGCTCGACCGCCGCGAAGAACGCGTCCAGATCGACATGCAGCACCGACGGATCCCCTCGCACCACCCCAGTCTCCCTGCCATCACCGACAATTTCGGCATGACCTTCCCGGACCACTGGGACGACGGCACCGACCCGTCCACTCCCGACCATCAGATCCATTGGTACGACGAGCGCACGGCGATCATCCGCCAATCGCTCCGAACCAACTTCGAGGGCCCGTTCCTGTACCTGCTGCTCGGTGACGAACGCGCCCTCCTGCTCGACACCGGCACCGGGCATGTGCCGCTCCGCCCGCTGATCGAGGAGCTGGCGGGGGAGCGGGAGCTGGTCGTCGCCCACACCCACGGCCACGGCGACCACGTCGGCGGCGACGGCGAGTTCGACCAGCCCGTCGGCAGGTCCGCCGAGGAGGTCGCGGCGTACTTCGGGCTCGCCGACTGGCCGAACGGTGTAGTGCAGTTCGACCTCGGCGGACGGCTGCTCGACGTCGTGCCGATCCCGGGACACCACGTGTCGCACATCGCGGCGTACGACCGGAGCACCCGGATCCTGTTCAGCGGCGACTCGCTCTATCCAGGGCGGCTGTACGTCTTCGACTGGCCCGCGTTCCGCGCGAGTGTGGCGCGGCTGGCCGCGTTTGTTGCTGACGGCAATCCGGTGGAGTGGGTCCTGGGCGCGCACATCGAGCTGACGAGTCAGCCAGGGCAGGACTACGAGATGGGAGCCGACAAGCACCCCGGCGAGCACGTGCTCCAGCTGCGTCCCGACGTACTGTCCGAGCTCGCCGACGTACTGGCCGGGGCGGGGGAGGAGCCGGTGCGGATCGAGCGGGACCACTTCATCGTCTACCCGGTGTGAGTCCACCACGCGATTGAACCGCCCATCAACGGGCACCTTCGTGCACACTGAGCGGAGGAGCCACCAGGGGAGGCGCTGATGGGTGAGGAAGTCGACCGGGTCGAGTTCACCCGAGCGGACCGGACCGCGTTCCGCGAACAGGTGCACCGCAATCTGGACGCCTTCGCGCGGATGCTGCGCGAGAACCGGTTCGCGCCCGAACGGCCGATGACCGGGATCGAGATCGAGCTGAACCTGGTCGACGAGAAGTGCGACCCGGCGATGAAGAACGCCGAGGTGCTGAGCGCGATCGAGGACGACGCGTTCCAGACCGAGCTCGGGCAGTTCAACATCGAGATCAACGTGCCGCCCGGCCAGATCGACGGACTCGGTCTGGACAACATGGAGTCGAGCATCCGGGAGAGCCTGAACGCCGCCGAGGACAAGGCCGCCCGGACCGGCTCGTCGATGGTGGTGATCGGCATCTTGCCGACGCTCCTCACCGAGCACATCCGCCGCGACGCGCTCAGCACCAACCCGCGGTACGCACTGCTCAACGACCAGATCTTCGCCGCCCGCGGCGAGGACGTGCAGATCTCCATCGACGGCGTCGAACGGCTGCAGGTCACCGCGGACAGCATCGTCCCCGAGGCCGCCTGTACGTCGACGCAGTTCCATCTCCAGGTGACACCGGAGGCGTTCCCGCGGTACTGGAACGCCGCGCAGGCGATCTCCGGCGTGCAACTCGCGGTCGGGGCCAACTCGCCGTTCCTGTTCGGCAAGGAGCTGCTCCGCGAGACGCGCATCGCGTTGTTCGAACAAGCCGCCGACACGCGCACCCACGAGCTGAAGACGCAGGGCGTCCGGCCGCGGGTTTGGTTCGGTGAACGATGGATCACCTCGATCTTCGACCTCTTCGAGGAGAACTCGCGGTACTACCCGGCGCTGCTGCCGGTCACCTCGGACGAGGATCCGATCGCCGTCCTGGACCGCGGTGACACGCCGGCCCTTTCGGAGTTGCGGCTGCACAACGGGACGATCTATCGCTGGAACCGGCCGGTGTACGACGTTGTCCGGGAGAAGCCGCATCTGCGCGTGGAGAATCGTGTCCTGCCGGCCGGCCCGACCGTCGTCGACACGATTGCCAACGGCGCCTTCTACTTCGGTCTGGTGCGTGCGCTGGCCGACGACGAACGGCCGATCTGGTCGCAGATGTCGTTCAGCGCCGCCGAGGAGAACTTCCACGCCGCGGCCCGCAACGGCATCGATGCGGAGGTGTTCTGGCCCGGCGTCGGTACGGCGCGCGCGACCGAGCTGGTGCTCAGACGCCTTCTGCCGTTGGCGGTTCGCGGCCTCGACGCCTGGGGGGCGGACGTCGCCGTACGGGACCGGTTGCTCGGGATCATCGAGCAGCGCTGCCTGACCGGCCGCAACGGCGCGTCGTGGCAGGCCGACGAGTTCCACCGCCTGTATACAAAGGGATCGCACGGCCGCAAGGACGCGTTGCGCGGGATGCTCCGCCGGTACCGCGACCACATGCACGACAACACGCCGGTGCACGAATGGCCGGTGGACTGAACCGGTTCGTACGCCGGCTGTACGTAGGACAACGTAGGACAGCGGTCGCGGAACCCCGGTCCTTCTGGCGGAACCCGTTCGATCTTGCCCAAGGCAACGGGATCGACGGTTTCCGGGCGAGTTCGATAACGACCCGGACTACAGGGGTGGCGCATTTGGTGACAGCCCTGCAAAGGTGTGGCCACCGGAAGGTTAGGCGGGCCCGCCGCGGGTAGGACCCGGGCACCGGCAGCCCTCCGTCACCGGTGCGACACAACAGGTGCAAATGCAGCGGATGCCGACTGCGGTCGGGAGCAGTATCGTTCGAGACGGGTCGACACACACCCGGAGGTGAGGCAGGGCGATGACGACCATCGTCGTGGGTTATGTGCCGAAGGCGGAAGGCCGTGCGGCCCTTCGGCGCGCAGCGGAGGAGGCAACGCTGCGGGACGCCAAGCTGGTGGTGGTGAACTCGCACCGAGGTGGGCGCAGCTTCGACAGCGACGAGGCTGCGGCGAGTGACGCCGCGTTGACGGAAGTACGGGAGCAGCTCGACTCGACCGGTGTGCCGTACGAGGTACGGCAGCTGGTGCGTGGCCTGGACCCGGCGGAGGACCTGGTGGCCGTCGCCGAGCAGGTGCATGCGGAGTTCATCGTGATCGGCCTGCGGCGCCGTTCCCCGGTCGGCAAGCTCATCCTCGGCAGCAACGCGCAGCGGGTGCTGCTCGATGCTCCGTGTCCGGTGCTGGCCGTGAAGGCCGAGGAAGGGGAGGACTGAGGTGACTTCGACACGCAGCAGGAAGCTGTGCCTGGCGCAGCAGCCCGACGCCGACGAGATGCTGAGCAGAGATCCGTTCGCCTTGCTGGTCGGCATGCTGCTCGACCAGCAGATTCCGATGGAGCGGGCGTTCGCCGGCCCGGTCGCGATCTCGAAGCGGATGATCGGTCCCTTCGACCCGGCCACGGTCGCGCACTACGACCCGGACGCGTTCGTCGAGGTGGTGGCCGGTCCGCCGGCCGTGCACCGGTTCCCGACCGCGATGGCGGCCCGGATCCAGACACTGGCCAAGCACCTGGACGACCAGTACGCAGGGAACGCGTCGGGCCTGTGGTCCGACGTGAAGTCGGGGGACGACCTGCTGGCCAGGCTGTCGGCACTGCCGGGGTTCGGTGCGCAGAAGGCGAAGATCTTCGTCGCGCTGCTCGGCAAGCAGCTGAAGGTCCGGCCGCGCGGCTGGCGCGAGGCCTCCGAGCCGTACGGCGAGGACGGCGCGTTCAAGTCGGTCGCGGACGTGATCGACGTGGCGTCGCTGGTCAAGGTGCGGCAGTTCAAGCAGGAGCAGCAGGTGGTTCGGCAGCGGGTGGTGGCGCGTCCACTGCGGCAGACCCGCAACGGGTGAGACGATCGACGGCGGCGGCCCCCTGAAATGACGTCCTCGGGGGGTCGCGCGACGCCTGGGCTTGGTTCGCGGATTACAATGGACTGTTGCCGCCGCCTGACCAGCGAGCAGCCGCGAACCGCAGTACCCCAAGACTCAGCAACACAACGTCGTACCGTCGTACAAACCCTGCGTCAGACGAGAGGTAATTCGTGTCGTCCAGCTCGTCCGAGAATCTTCCCGCCGAGCCGGCCCGCGCCGTGGCCGCCACGGCCCGGAGCACGGCTCCGAGGACCAGCGCCCGAGTGACCGATCCCGCTGCCAAGAAGGCGGCCGCGAAGAAGGCGGCGGTGAAGCCCGCCGGCACCAAGGAGGACGGTATCCCCGCGAAGAAGGCCGCTGCCAAGAAGGCTACGGCGAAGAAGGCAGTGTCCGAGGCGGGTCTGTCGATCGACCCGAAGACCGGGAAGCCGCGCGCGCTCGACGAGGTGGACGAGTCCGACTTCAGCCCGGAAGCAGTGAAGCCGCTGGAGAAGGAGCTCACCGAGGACCAGGGCTTCATCGTCTCCGAGGCCGACGAGACCGACGAGCCCGAGCAGCAGGTCATGGTCGCCGGCGCCACGGCGGACCCGGTCAAGGACTACCTGAAGCAGATCGGCAAGGTCCCGCTGCTGAACGCCGAGCAGGAGGTCGAGCTCGCCAAGCGGATCGAGGCCGGCCTGTTCGCGGAGGAGCAGATCGCCGACGAGGCCGCCAAGCTCAAGGAGAAGGTCCGCGACGAGTACGAGTGGATCTCCGAGGACGGCCGGCGCGCCAAGAACCACCTGCTCGAGGCCAACCTGCGCCTGGTGGTGTCGTTGGCCAAGCGCTACACCGGTCGCGGCATGCTGTTCCTGGACCTGATCCAGGAGGGCAACCTCGGTCTGATCCGCGCGGTGGAGAAGTTCGACTACACCAAGGGCTACAAGTTCTCGACGTACGCGACCTGGTGGATCCGGCAGGCGATCACCCGTGCGATGGCCGACCAGGCCCGCACGATCCGCATCCCGGTGCACATGGTCGAGGTCATCAACAAGCTGGCCCGTGTGCAGCGGCAGATGCTGCAGGACCTCGGTCGCGAACCCACTCCGGAAGAGCTCGCCAAGGAGCTCGACATGACCCCGGAGAAGGTCATCGAGGTGCAGAAGTACGGCCGCGAGCCGATCTCGCTGCACACGCCGCTCGGTGAGGACGGCGACTCCGAGTTCGGTGACCTGATCGAGGACTCCGAGGCGATCGTGCCGGCCGAGGCGGTCTCGTTCACGCTGCTCCAGGAGCAGCTGCACGCGGTCCTCGACACGCTGTCCGAGCGTGAGGCCGGCGTGGTCTCGATGCGGTTCGGTCTGACCGACGGCCAGCCGAAGACGCTCGACGAGATCGGCAAGGTGTACGGCGTGACCCGCGAGCGGATCCGCCAGATCGAGTCCAAGACCATGTCGAAGCTGCGCCACCCGTCGCGCTCGCAGGTCCTCCGGGATTACCTGGACTGATGTCATGACGCAGTGGATCGCCGGCGTGGTCGCGTCGGTGATCCCTGTGTTCGACACGGCTTCACTGGCCGCCGCCGTGCTCACGGCGGCGGCCTTGCTGTTGGCGCTGGTCGTGGTCGCGCGGACGTCCGCACGCTGGTCCGTGCACACCGCCGCGCCGCTGCTCGCCCGGGCCACCTCGGTCCGGGATCGCGCCGAGCAGACTGTTTTCCTCCGGCTGCGCGATCCCGACGCGGCCGGTCGGCCACGCCCACGAGCACCGGGACAGTAGCGCTCCACCTCGCTACCTGTTCCTACACACTCGTGGAGTTTTGCTGTGCCTTCCTTTCTGGAGGCACCGGTCGCCGGTGCCTATCATTTGCTCACGTCCCTCGTCGCCACTCTCGAACCGTTCGCCGGTGCGTACGCCGCGGTCATCGCGATCGTGTTGTGCACCCTCGCCGTACGGCTGTCCCTGGTCCCGCTGAGCGTGCGCGCGCATCGCGGGTTGAAGGCCCGCGCGGAGTTGATGCCGCGGCTGAAGCAGTTGACCGAGCGGCATCGCGACAACCCGGAGCGCCTGCAGCGTGAGGTGGCGAAGCTGCAGACGGAGTCCGGTACGTCGTTGTTCGCCGGCTTCCTGCCGACGCTCGCGCAGCTGCCGTTCTTCTGGCTGATGTACACGCTGTTCTCCCGGACCATGGTGGCGGGGGAGTCGAACCAGCTCATCAGCGGCAACCTGCTCGGCGCCCCGCTCGGCGTGCACTGGCCGATCCTCACCGGCACCCCGGCGTACGTCGTGATCGCGGTGCTACTCGCTGTGGTCGCCTGGTTCTCGGCACGACTCCAGCTAAGGCAGCTGGACTCATCGGCGACCACGTTGTCACGACGGGTCGCCCAACTGTTGCCGTTCGGAACGCTGCTGACAGCCGCCTTCGTACCGCTGGCGGCCGGGCTCTATCTCCTGACCACCACCACCTGGACAGTCGCCGAACGCACGATCCTGCAGCGCTAGGCGACCGCCAGGCCATCACAGTCCCGGGCCGGCGGCGCTCGTCGCGCTGGGACCCCTCGCGCTGCGGCAATTGTGATGGGCTGGCGGTTGGTTCCGGAGGTTCGTTGCTCTGCGGTCGTGCGTTCTGCTACCGTCTTTATTAAAGCCGGTTCCATAATGGGTTGGGGTCGATGGACACTGCACGCGGCGCCGCCCAGGCGGAGCGATCTGCGAACCAGGTCGCGTGCCTGCGTTTCCTCGCCGACGCCGACGAGGCGCGCACGGTCGGGGCGATCAGCGAGGGCACCGGCCTGTCGCGACCGACTGTGCACGCCGTCCTGGACGACCTTCTCGAGATCGGGCTGGTCGAGGCGGCCAGCCCGGCGACGGTCGGCCCGGGCAGGCCTGCCCGGGCCTTCCGGTTCGCCCGCGAGACCGGACTGGTCGCCGGCGTCGACCTCGGTCCCCGTGGAGCACGCGCGATCATCTGCGACCTGTCCGGTCGCCGGATGGGGTACGCCGAACTGGAGCCCGAGCGGAAGGCGGATCTCTCGCTGATCCCACGCGCACTCGAGGCCGCAGCCGACGCGGGCCGGTCGATCGATCTGGGACGTCTCCGTGCGGTCGGTGTGGGCCTGCCCGGCGTGGTCGAGGCCGACGGTCGCCTGCGCGCCAGCCTTGCGATGCCGGACCTGGTCGGCCTGCCCGTCGCGGAGTTGCTGGCGAAGGATCTCGGACAGTCGATCGTCGTGGACAACGACATCAAGCTAGCGGCGCTGGCGGAGCAACGCGGCGGCGCCGGCCGTGGGTACTCCGATGTCGTCTATCTCCAGATCGGTCATCGGCTGTCCGTGTCGATCGTCCTGAACGGAGTCATTCGGCAAGGCCGCCACCGGCTCGCGGGCGAGCTCGGCGCGCAACGCGGCATGCGCTGGACGCGCAATGCGCAGCGGGGCCAGCTGGTGTGGTCCGTGCGGCCGACCAGTGCGGAGGTGCTGAGCGCGGCCGCCGCCGGCGACGTCGATGCGCAGGCGGAGGTCGAGGACTTCTGCGCGCAGATCGCCGGGCGGATCGCGACCGTGCTGCTGGTCGTCGATCCCGAGGTCGTGGTCGTGCGGGGCGGGGCCTTGCAGGACAGCGGCGCTCTGCTTCGTCCGCTCGCGGCAGCGGTCGAGCAGGAATTGGTCTTCCCCGAGCGCCCACCCTTCGTCGCCTCGGCGCTGGGGCGCGAGGCAGTGGTGCTCGGGGCGGTCGGCAATGCGTTCGACCGGTGCAGCTCAGGTATCTACGGTGTCCACGACTACCCCAGTCCGTGGGCAGACATCACTCACGAACTCGAGAGGACCACGCAGTGAAGCTAGGAGTCAGCTCGTATTGCTTCCGCCAGCTCATGACGAGCGGCGAGATGGACCTGATCGCGGTCCTGGACTGGGTCGCGGCCTCTTCGGCCGGGCACATCGAGGTCGCCGCGATGGACGGCGAGTACTACCTGGAGAACGAGAACGTCGTCCGCGACACGGCGAAGCACGCCGAGGAGATCGGCGTACCGATCGTGAACTACCTGGTCAGCGGCGATCTGCGGACCGCCGACGGCGCGGAGATCGACCGCCTGCGCCGGCAGCTCGACGTCGCGCACCGGTTCGGTGCCCGGATCTTCCGGCACGACGTCGCGCCGTGGGCGTGGCGTGAGCAGGACCCGGGCGAGTTCGAGTCGACGTTCGAGAAGGTCGTCGAGGGCTGCCGTGCGGTCGCCGACCACGCCGCGGACCTGGGCATCGTGTCGACGATCGAGAACCACGGCTTCTTCATGAACGGCAGCGACCGGTTGGCCCGGCTCGTGTACGCCGTGGACCGCCCGAACTTCCGGGTCACGCTCGACCTCGGCAACGGCCTGTGCGTCGGCGAGGTGCCCGGCAAGACCGCCGCCGGACTGATCGACGTCGCGGCGTCGATCGGCGTGAAGGACTTCCACATCCGCCGTTCGGCGGGAGACGGCTGGCTGAAGACGCTGGCCGGCGACTACCTGCTCGGCACGGTGTCGGGGCACGGCGACGTGGACCTCCCGGGCCTGCTCGCACTGGCCGCCACCAAGCCCGACGTACCGGTGAGCCTGGAGTTCGAGGGCATGGAGGCACCGCTGCCGGCCATCGAGCGCTCGCTCGCGAACATCATCCGACTGACCGAAAGCGTGGCGTGACATGACGACGCGGATTGCAGTGATCGGGCTCGGCTCGATCGCTGTCGAGCATCTGAAGGCGTACCAGCAGAACCCCCAGGCCGAACTCGTCGCCGTGTGCGACGTCGACCTCGAGCGGGCGAAGGCCCGTGCTGAGCAGTTCGGCGTGGAGCGGGTGACCGGCGACGCCGCAGAGATCTTCTCGGACCCGGGCATCGACGCGGTGAGCGTGTGTGTACCGAACACGCTGCACGCCCCGATCGCCGAGGCGGCACTGCGGGCCGGCAAGGACGTTCTGGTCGAGAAGCCGATGACCGTCACGGTGCCCGAGGCCGAGTCGCTGGTGAAGGCGGTCGAGGAGACCGGGAAGGCGCTGCAGATCGGGTACGTACGGCGGTATGCGCCGAACGCGCTGGTGACCAAGCGGTTCCTGGACGCGGGCGAGTTCGGTGACATCTACGCGGCCCGGGCCACGCTGCTGCGGACGGCCGGCAACCCCGGCGGCTGGTTCGGTGACGTGGAGCTGTCCGGCGGCGGTCCGCTGATCGACCTCGGCGTCCACATCATCGACCTGTGCTGGTATCTGATGGGGATGCCGAAGGCGGTGTCCGCGTCCGGTGCGACGTTCACGCTGCTGGGTGCCCGCGACAACATCCAGAACCTGACCCGCTACAAGGCTGCGTCGGCGGCGCGGCCGAACACGGTCGAGGACTTCGCGACCGCGCAGATCCGGTTCGAGGGCGGGGCGGTCCTCGACGTGGCAACGTCGTACTCGCTGCACGCGCGCAACGAGATCAGCGTCCGGATCCACGGTGACAAGGGCGGCGCGGAGATCGAGCCGGAGCTGCTGATGATCACCGAGCGGCACGACACCCTGCTGCACGTCCAGCCGCAGATCGACTCGCTCGGGTTCGACTTCCGGGTCGGGTTCGCGAACCAGATCGACCACTTCCTGCAGATCTGCCGCGGGGAGATCCCGGCCGACGCGACCGCGGAGCAGGGCCTGGAGATGGCCCGCATGCTGTCGGCGATCTACGAGTCGGCGAAGAGCGGCGCCGAGGTGAAGATCACCCGCTGACCTGGTCGGTTGCCCGGGGTGGTGATGACCCCGGGCAACCCGCCCGCGTCACAGGCGAGCTTCGAGGCCGTCCAGGATCCTGGCGAGGCCGTAGCTGAAGTTGTCCTCGCCGCCTGCTTCGAGGTCGGTGTTGCTGTTGGCGGCGTACAGCGCCCGCATGTGCGGGTACGGCTCGGCGGCCTTGACCGCGGCGGGCCAGACCTCGGCCTGCCACGCGGCCATGTCCTTGCCGGTGCGCTTGAGCTTGCTGACGGTCGCGGCCTCGACGGACGCGACGCCGATCACGTAGCCGAGCACGGTGTTGGCGGCCTGGTCCGCCTCGATCAGCTCGAAGCCGGCGGCCAGGTAGGTGCCGAGCAGGTCGTCGGAGATCCGCATCAGGTTCGGCCCGAGGTAGTTCATGCCCACGTCGGCGAGCGTGGGCGCCACCCACGGGTGCCGAACGATCATCGCGCGCACACTGCGCGCCGCGGCTTCTGCCGCCGGTCGCCACGCCGACGGATCGGCCACTGTCGGCACCTCGACCTCGCCGTACACCTCGTCGACGACGAGCTCGAGCAGCTCGTCCTTGTTCGCGACGTGCCAGTAGACCGCGGTCGCCACCGCGCCGAGCGCCGCGCCGAGCTTGCGCATCGTGAGCGCCTCCAGCCCGTCGGCGTCCAGCAGCTTGATCGCCTCCGCGACGATCTGCTGCTGGGTCAGCGCGGGCTGTTCACGGCGCCGGCCACGCTTCGGCCGGGTCCAGACCGACGTGTACTCCTCGCTCGCCATCGTCGTACCTCCTCGTCGGCAACCACCCTAGCCGATCACTGAACACTGTGCAGGACTTGACCAGCGTTCAATTCTAATTGCACACTGTTCAGGCAAACTGAACACTGTTCAAGTAACGACCCGAGGAGGTGCGCGATGACCGCTCGGCATCCGCGCAGATGGCTGATTCTGATCGTGCTCTGCCTGAGCACGATGGTCCTGGTGCTGGACAACGGCGTCCTGAACGTCGCGATCCCGGTGCTGACCGAGGACCTCGGTGCGAGCGCGCAGGAGATCCAGTGGATCGTCGCGAGCTACATCCTGGTGTTCGCCGGCCTGCTGCTGACGGCCGGCAGTCTGTCCGACCGGTACGGGCGTAAGAAGGTGATGATCGCCGGCCTGGCGATCTTCGGCGCCGCGTCCCTGCTGGCGACGTACGCCGGGACTCCGGAGATGCTGATCGCAGGACGGGTGCTGATGGGCGTCGGCGGGGCGGTCGTGATGCCCAGCACGCTGTCGGTGCTGATCACGGTCTTCGACGACGACGAACGCCGGAAGGCGATGTCGATCTGGAGTTCGGTGCTGATGGTCGGGCTGATCGGCGGGCCGGTGCTCGGCGGTGCGTTGATCGCGAAGTTCTGGTGGGGATCGGTGTTCCTGATCAACGTGCCGGTGGCGGTGCTGGCGATTGCGGCGGCAGTGATCCTGATGCCGGAGTCGAAGGGGCCGTGGCGCAAGCCGGACCCGATCGGCGCGCTGTTGTCGATGGTCGGACTGGTGGCGCTGGTGTGGGTGATCATCGACCTGCCGGAGCACGGTCTGTCCTGGCCGATGCTGGCGGTCGCCGTTGCTGGGCTGACGTTGTTCGTGGTGTGGGAGCTGCGGACGCCGGTACCGATGGTGCCGTTGGCGCTCTTCCGCGACCGGAACTTCAGCGGTGGCAGCCTGTCGCTGGTGCTGCTGCAGATCGCCAACGGCGGGTTGATTCTGGCGCTGACGCAGTACCTGCAGTTCGTGCTCGGGTTCTCGCCGACGAAGGCCGGTCTGGCGATGGCGCCGATGGCGGTGGCGGTCATCCTGGTGAACGGTGTCGGGGCGACGCTCGGTCAGAAGATCGGGAACCGGCCGATGACTGTTGCCGGGTTGGTCGTGCTGGCAGGCGGCTTCTGGGTGATGTCGACGCTGTCTGCGGATGACGGGTTCGGGATGGTCGCTCTGGCGCTCGGTGTGTTCGGCGTGGGCGCCGGACTGGCTCAGCCGGCGGCGACAGCGGCGCTGATGGGTGCGGTGCCGCACGAGTATGCCGGTGTCGGGTCGGCGTTGAACGACACCGTCCAGCAGGCCGGCGCGGCGTTGGGGATCGCGATCCTGGGGTCGACGCTGGCGAACAACTTCACCGCCAAGATGCCGGACTCGGTCCCCGCCGCGGCGCGGCGGTCGATCGGTGAGGCGCTCGCTGTAGGTGATGCGGGGTTGGCTGACATCGCCCGGAAGGCCTTTGCGGAGGCGATGTCAGGCACCTTCGTGGTGAGCGCGGTGGCAGTCCTCGGGTCGGCGGTGCTGGCGCTCGTCCTCATGCGGGACCGGAAGACGTCGGTTCCGGAACAGGTCAAGGACGAGGTTGCCGTCAGCTGACTAGTGCGGTGGTGAGGGAGTCGGAGTTCTCCTCGAGCCAGGTCTGCCGTGCGCGGATCTTGTCGCCGACTCCCTCGCTCCACATCCGTTGCCAGCCGCCGCCCAGGGTGTCGGCGCGGTACTTCATCGTGTGCCAGGCGCGCTCGTTCAAACCGATCGTGAGCTCCAGTGCGCGGGCGCGGTCGGCGGGGGAGAGGCCGTAGGCGTCGGCGAGGAGCCGGCAGCGGCGGGGACGGTCGAGGCCGCGGAACTCGGGGTCGAGATCGGCCTCGGCACCGAGCGGGGCCCACCACAGCATCAGGTTCACGAACTCACGGGCCCGGCTCACCGGGCGGGCGAGATCGAAGTCGATCAGGGCGTACGCGCGGCCCTCGCGGAAGACCACGTTCTCCGGCGTGACGTCCTGATGGCCGACCAGCTCCGGCGGATCGTTCAGGTCCGGCAGACCGGGCGGCTCGATCGGCGCGGGCAGGTTCTCCGGGATGCCGAATCCCTCGACCGCGTCGTCGTACGCACGCAGCAGCCGCGCGACCGAGACCATCCGCTCCTCGTCCGCGATCCACGGCGGCCGCGGGCGGCCCGCGACCTCGCCCTCGACGTACGTGAGCGCCTGGCGGCCGGCCGAGTCGATGCCGAGGAAACGCGGTGCGCCGTCGAACCCGACCTTCTCCAGGTGCAGCAGGACGTCCTGAACGAGTTCGGCGCGTTCGCCGGGCGGGCGCCGTACCGTGTCGCCGACGCGCACCAGGCCCTCGGTCACGTCGCCGCCGAGCAGCGGAATCTCTTCGCCGTCCTCGATCACTGAAGCCTCATTCCGCTGGATGAAACGTTTGTCTGCACAAAGAAGACGCGCACGGTAGCGTGCCACGATCCGCACCCGATCGGAGGCACACAGTGACCGTCACCTCTGTGAAAGCTCCACCAGGAGCCAGCCGTACGAGGTACCTGATCCTAGGGCTCGCGTTCGTCGGGCTCTCACTGAATTACCTGGATCGCGCGAACCTCAGCGTCGCGCTGCCGTTCATCGAGGACGATCTGCACCTCGACCTGAGCAACGCCGAGAAGGGCTTGATCCTCGGTGCGTTCTTCTGGGCGTACGACGGGGCGATGCTCGCGGCGGGCTGGTTCGCCGACAAGGTGGGCTCGCGGAAGGCGTTCACGTTCGCCGC
The DNA here is from genome assembly GCF_004331345.1 of Kribbella soli. Taxonomy (GTDB): domain Bacteria; phylum Actinomycetota; class Actinomycetes; order Propionibacteriales; family Kribbellaceae; genus Kribbella; species Kribbella soli. The sequence continues at coordinate 211,781 of NZ_SJJZ01000002.1, forward strand.
GCTGTGGTGGAGCGTCGTCACCGCGCTGACGCCGCTGGCGCGTGGGTTCTGGTCGTTGTTCGCGTTCCGGTTCGCGCTCGGCGCGGGGGAGGCGCCGGCCTACCCGAGTGCGACCAAGGCCGCGTCGCGGTGGTTCCCGGCGCACGAGCGGGCGTTCGCGAGCGCGGTGATCGACTCGGGTTCGCGGGTCGGGACGGTGCTGTCGCTGCCGGTCGTGACCGGGCTGATCGCGTTGGTCAGCTGGCACTTCTCGTTCGTCGTCCTCGGCGTGCTCGGGATCATGCTCGCGGCGGTCTGGTACTGGTACTACCGCGATCCGATGGAGCACAAGCACGCGAACGCCGAGGAGCGCGAGTACATCGCTTCGAACGGCGCGCGGCTCGACGAGAACGACTCCGAGGCCGCGGCGCAGGTGCGCTGGCGGGACCTGTTCCGCTACCGGACGATCCGCGGGATGATGCTCGGCTTCTTCTGCCTGAACTTCGTCATCTACTTCTTCCTCACCTGGTTCCCGTCGTACCTGAAGGACGCCCGCGGGCTCAACCTGGCCGAGCTCGGGACGCTCGGCACACTGCCCGGTATCACCGCGATCGCCGGCGGATGGATCGCCGGCATCGTCGCCGACCGGCGGATCCGGGCCGGCACGGACGTGACGCGGGTACGGAAGACCGTGATGGTCGGCGGGCTGCTCGGCGGTGCGGCGATCGTGTTCGCGGCGCCGGCGAAGTCGGTGTACGTCGCGTTGCTGTTCCTGGCGATCTCGTACGCGAGCCTGGCGATCGCGGCGACGGGAATCTGGTCGTTGCCGGGTGACGTGGCGCCGTCGTCGCGGCATGTGGCGTCGATCGGGGGCATCCAGAACTTCGCGTCGAACATCGCGGGGATCATCAGCCCGTACGTCTTCGGCCTGCTGCTCGACATCTACCACGGGTCGTACCTGCCGTCGTTCGCGCTCGCGGGAGTGGTGGCGGTGATCGGCGCGCTGACCTACGCGTTCGTGGTCGGGAAGGCCGAACCGCTGCCGGTCCGCGACAGCTAGGGTTTGCCAACCCGGCAACATTGTTTGCCGCATCGTGCCGGGTTCGCGCACCATCGGTTCATGACCACCGAACAGCTCCCTGACGAGCACTGGAACGCGTTCTACACCGAGCACGAGCAGATCTGGAGCGGCAAGCCGAACGCCGCCTTCGTCGACGAGGTGTCCGGCCTGACGCCGGGCCGGGCGCTCGATCTCGGCTGCGGCGAAGGGGCCGACGCGATCTGGCTCGCGCGGAAGGGCTGGACGGTCACTGCGGTCGATATCTCGACGGTCGCGCTGGGTCGCGCAGTCGAGCATGCGAAAGCGGCCGGAGTCGGCGATCGGATCGATTGGCAGCAGCACGAGCTGGGGAAGTCGTTCCCGGACGGAGAGTTCGACCTGGTGTCCGCGCAGTTCCTGCACTCCAAGACCGAACTGCCGCGCGACGGGATCCTGCGTAGTGCAGCGGCGGCTGTCGCGCCAGGCGGCGTACTGCTGATCGAGGGCCACCTGGGCTTTCCGCCCGGCGAGCACAATCCGCATCCCGACATCCACTTCCCGGAGCCTGACGAGGTGATCGAGAGCCTGGGGTTGGCTGACGGTGAGTGGGAGACGCTGGTCAGCCGCGTGCACGACCGGGCGCAGGTGCTGCGCGACGGCGTACCGATCAACCGCCGCGACTGCACGGTCAAGCTGCGACGTCACTGAGCCTTGTTCACCTGGACGTCATCCTCGGGGTCGAGCCTGTGCATATGAACACGCCTGATCTGGTGCAAGAGCTCGGTTTCCGGGTGCTGGACGAGGAGGACGACGACCCGGTGCTGCTGCGGGCCGACGGTACGCCGGTGGATACCTGGCGCGAGGGCTATCCGTACGGCGAACGGCTCGCGCGGGAGATCTACGACCGGGACAAGCGCCTGTTGCAGATCGAGCTGCTGAAACTGCAGTACTGGGTGAAGCGGTCGAAGCAGCGGCTGGTGATCGTGTTCGAGGGTCGTGACGCCGCCGGCAAGGGCGGGACGATCAAGCGGTTCATGGAGCATCTCAACCCGCGCGGGGCGCGCATCGTCGCGCTCGAGAAGCCGACGGACCGCGAGCAGACCCAGTGGTACTTCCAGCGGTACGTCGCGCATCTGCCGGCGGCTGGTGAGATGGCGTTGTTCGACCGCTCCTGGTACAACCGCGCGTGCGTCGAGCACGTGATGGGGTACTGCGACCAGGAGCAGTATGAGGAGTTCATGCGGCAGGCGCCGGAGTTCGAGCGGATGCTGGTGCGGTCCGGGATCCTGCTGGTGAAGCTGTGGTTCTCGGTGTCGCAGGCTGAACAGCAGACGCGGTTCACGATCCGGCAGATCGACCCGGTGCGGCAGTGGAAACTCTCACCGACCGACCTCGCGTCGCTCGACAAGTGGCAGGCGTACACCGAGGCCAAGGAGGCGATGTTCCACTACACGGACACACCCCACGCCCCCTGGACCGTTGTCAAAAGCAACGACAAGAAACGCGCCCGCCTGGAAGCCATGCGCCACGTGCTCTCCCTCTACAACTACACCGACAAGGACGAGGATCTGGTAGGCCACCCAGATCCCAAGATCCTCGGCCCCGCGGCCCTTGTCCTGGAACACGGCGAGTCCGCTACTCGGACCTTTCCGGTTTTGTGAACCTCCACGCAGGCAGAACCCAGGATCTAGCCGGTTAGACCGCCTCCCGGAGCGACTTCTGCCTGCCTGGACGTCCAGCTATCCGCTCAGCGGGAGGTGGACGGTGAAGGTGGCGCCGTGGGGGTGGGTGTCCGTGGTGGTTACGTGGCCGTGGTGGGCGGCTACGAGGGCGGCGACTATGGAGAGGCCTAGGCCGGAGCCGCCGGTGGAGCGGGTTCGGGCGGTGTCCACTCGGTAGAAGCGTTCGAAGATGCGGGCCTTCTGTTCGTCGGTGAGGCCGGGGCCGGTGTCGCTGACTTCGAGGATGGCTTCGGAGCCGCGGGTGCCGACCGAAACGGTGACGGGCGCGTCGACGGGGGTGTAGTGGAGGGCGTTGCTGACCAGGTTCCCGAGTACCTGCCGCAGACGTGCCTCGTCACCCGAGACGACTGGCGCCTCCGAATCGGGCAGGATCGTCAGCGAGATATGGCGGTCGGGCTGCACGGCTTGCGCGTTGTGCAGTGCGTCGGCCGCGATCGGGAGCAGGTCGACGGACTCCGAGCGCAACGGACGCTGCTGGTCCAGTCGCGCGAGCAGCAACAGGTCGTCGACGAGCAGCCCCATCCGCTTGGCCTCGTCCTCGATCCGCCGCATCGTGTCGGCGTCGGTCACGTCACCCCGGTGCCGGGCCAGCTCCGCGAACCCCCGGATCGACGTCAACGGCGTACGCAGCTCGTGCGACGCGTCCGCCACGAAGCGCCGCATCCGGTCCTCGGACTGCCGAGCAGCCTCCTCCGACTGCTTCGCCGCATCCTCACTCCGCCGTGCCGCGAACTCCGACGCGGTGCGCTGCGCGAACGCGGTCTCGATCTGCCCGAGCATCTGGTTCAGCGCCAGCGACAACCGCCCGACCTCGGTCCGCGGGTCCCGCTGCGGTACCCGTCGACTCAGATCCCCACCGGCGATCGCGACCGCGGTGTGCTCGACATCCTCGAGCCCGCGCAGACTCCGCCGTACGACATAAGTCCCGAGGCCTGCCAGCAGCACCAGCAGGATCACCCCGGCCGCGGCCTGGATCCCGACGAGCCGCTGGATCGTGTGGTCCATGTCCTTGAGACTCTGCGCCACCATGACCGATCCGTCACCGTTGGCGTTCTCGACCGCAAGCACCCGCCACCGAGCACCACCGGAGACTGCATCCACCACGAACGGCCGCCCGTCGCGCGCACGGACCTGGTTGAGGTTCAGAACGGGCAGCTTCGGCAGCGGATCGGGATCGGCCAGCCGCGCACCGTACGCACCGTCGGCGCTACTCCCGTCCGCCTCGTTGAACTGCACGACGAAAGCACTCGGTAGCGGTCGGCGGTCCCCGAAGCCTCCCGGAGGCGGCGGACGCCGGTCCTTCCCGACGTGGGCGAGTTGCGAGGCCGTCTGCTGCAGCTGGTCGTCGACGCGGTCGATGAGGTAGCCGCGCATAATCGTGGTCGCCAGCACACCGGACGCGGCCAGCGCGAGCGCGACCAGCGCCAGCAGGACCACGACGATGGTGACGCGCAGCGGGTACCGATCGGCGAACCGCCGGTGGTTCAGTTGCATCAGTTGGGGCCTCGCGGAGTACGCAGGACGTAGCCGACCCCGCGGACGGTGTGGAGCAGCTTCTGGTCGCCGGTGTCGACCTTACGGCGCAGGTAGGACATGTACGACTCGACCACGCCGGCGTCTCCGGCGAAGTCGTAGTTCCAGACCGCCGACAGGATCTGGCCCTTCGACATCACCCGCTCTGCGTTCTCCAGCAGGCACCGCAGCAGCTTGAATTCGGTCAGCGACAGCTGCACCGCCTGACCGGACTTGAAGACCTCGTAGCTGTCCTCGTTGAGTTCCAGGTCCGCATAGCGCAGTACGGCGGCCTCGGTCGTGGTCTGTTCGCGGTGACCGGAGCGGCGCAGCAGCGCGCGGACGCGGGCGACCAGCTCGTCGAGGCTGAACGGCTTGGTGACGTAGTCGTCGCCGCCGGTCTGCAGGCCGAGCACCTTGTCCTCGACCGCGTCCCGGGCGGTGAGGAACAGCACCGGCACGTGCCGGTCCTCACCGCGCAACCGGCGTACGACCTCGAAACCGTCCAGTCCGGGCATCATCACGTCGAGCACGACCAGGTCCGGCTCCACGTCCCGCGCCTTGCGCAGCGCCTCGGCGCCGTGGGTCGCCGTGGTCACGTCGTACCCGGCGAAACGCAGACTCGCGGACAGGAGCTCGACGATGTTCGGCTCGTCGTCGACAACCAGCAGATGCGGACTCATGGTCTCAGTGTGCAGGTGATTCCCATGTGAACCCTGGAAGGTTCCTGGCAATCGCCTGTGAGTCGTCCGCGATCCCGAGCAGGCTCAGCGTGGACCGTGCTTGAACCCCCACTTCTGGCCGGCCGCGTCGCGGACGGTTCCGTCGTTCACCGAGCTGGCGGTCGCCTTGCCGTCGGTGACCACGGCCGTCACGGTCACGGTGTTCCCGGTTTTCACGTCGTCGATGCCGTCGCGGGCCGCGTTCACCAACGTGTCCTCGGTCAGCGTGTAGGTCCGGCTGTATCCGTCCGCGCTCTTCACGGTGATCGATTCCTTGCTGACCGCGGTGACCTCGCCGCGCTGGGTCGCGACGGTCTGGTACCCGCCGCCGTCCTTCGGTACGACGAATTCGCCGTGCAGCGCCCCGCCGAGCCCGAACTCGCCCCGCGGCCCGAATCCGCCCTTGCCCGGTCCACCAGGTTCCCCCGGCTTCTGCTGGCCCGGCGTCGACGGGCTCGAGGGGGAGGCCGACGGCGACGGCGTCGGGTCCGCGTTGCTCGTCGCCCAGGCGACCCCGCCGGCCGTGGTCGTCACGGCCACGGCGGCCACAGTGCCGAGCAGCCGCCATCGCTTCTGTGAGAGCTTCATCCTGCTGTGCCTTCCGTACTGCGTGCCGGGACGTCACCCGGCACTGTTCCCTCTCACGGTGGCGTGCAGAGCTTGGACGAACCTCCGCTGCGGATAAGAACAGCCCGGCAATCACCTGAGAAACGGTGGCGGGCGACGATCCGTCCCGCCGCCTGACCTCTGAGGGGTCAACCCCCTACTCTCCGGGGTCGACCCCTCAGAAGTTGCCGTCGACTACTTCGTCGGCGTGGTGCTCGGCTGCTGGCCGTTGGGCTTCTGATGCAACGCCATACTGCAGTGCCTTCCGTTGCGTGCCGGGAGATGCCCGGCACTGGTCATTCCACCGTTCGTGGCAGACCTTGGACGGCCCTCCGCCGGGACTGGAAAGTCCCTGGCAATTCAGACAGCTTCAGACAGCTCAGACGATGAACAGCACTGCAGAGAGCCAGACGGCGGCGGCGAGCGAGGTGCCGACGAGCTCGATCAGGATGGAGACGCCGGTCTGGCGCAGCGCGTGCTTGGTCGAGGTCCACGCCGCGGCGTGGTCGCGCTGGCGCTGCAACTCGGACAGGTAGACGCCGATCGGGAAACCGACGAACATCCCGACCACCGGGATGACGAAGAACCCGACGATGCCGAGCAGGACCCCGACGATCATCGACCGCCGCGGTACGCCGGCCTCACGGAGCCGCCGCTCCGGTACGACGTACTTCACCACCTGACTCGCACCGATCAGGACCACCGCGATCGCGAACACCACCCACCCGATCGCGCTGCGCTCGACGATCGCCCAGACCAGGATCGCGGCCAGACTGAGGATCGCCCCGGGCAGGATCGGTACGACGATGCCCACGATCCCGACGAAGATCGCGATCCCGACCAGTACGGTCACCCCTGTCTCCATACCCACACTCTCTCGCACCGACCGACCTTTTAGGGTGGAGACATGTCCCCTTTGCACGAACTCGTCACCGCCCTTGCCGCTCCCTGGGTGGTCCTGTCGCCTCGGTCCGGTCAGCTGACCGGTTCCGGCGCCGAGGGCGTGTACGCCCGGGACCGCCGGATCCTGTCCCGGCTGAGCGTGACGGTCGACGGACGCGAACCGTTCCCGGTGCATGTCGACGAGCCGGACGCGGCCACCCATCAGTACGTCGCGATGGTCGAGGGACTCGGCGACACCCGGCACGACCCCACCGTCATGCTGTACCGGACCCGGACCGTCGACTCCGAAGGCCTCACCGAGCGGATCACCCTCGTGAACCGTTCCCGGTCGGCAATCGAATGCCGGCTGGATGTTGCCCTCGGCACCGACCTCGCCGGCACGGCCGCGGTCCGCAGTGGCGCCGCCGCCAGTCTGCCGGAGCTCGCGCCGCTGCCGGACGGTCCCGGTCGCACACGCTGGGAGAGGGACGACACCCGCGTCGTCGTCACCGCCGACCCCGGCGTCTCGGCCACGCCGCGTGTCGAGCCGGGGGAGGAGTTCACCGTCACCGTGCGGGTGACGGCTGAGTTCCCGAAGTCGAACACCGGCTTCTCGATCGAGCCGCCGGCCGAGCGCACGCCGTACGACGTCACTGTTCGCTGTGACGACAAACGCGTCGAACGCTGGCTGAACCGTTCGCTCGAGGACGTCCGCGCGCTCCAGCTCGCCGCGGACGACGACCGCTATCTCGGCGCCGGTCCGCCGTGGTACCTCACGCTCTTCGGCCGCGACTCGCTGATCTCGTCGGGCATGCTGATCCCCGTCGACCCCACGCTCGCCGCCGGCACGCTGCGGGCGCTGGCCGCCCGGCAGGGCACGAAGGTCGACGCCGGGTCGGCCGAACAGCCGGGCAAGATCCCGCACGAGCTACGCGCCGAGGTCGCCGATCACGGCGGCGGCCTGGTCCTCCCGGCCGTGTACTACGGCACCCACGACGCGACCCAGCTGTGGATCGTCACGCTGCACAAGGCGTGGCGCTGGGGCATGCCGGCCGACGAGGTCCGCGACCTGCTTCCGAACCTGAAGCGCGCCCTCACCTGGATGAAGGAGTACGCCGACCCGGACGGCGACGGCTTCCTCGAGTACGTCGACGAGTCGGGCCACGGACTGGCGAACCAGGGCTGGAAGGACTCCAACGACGCGGTGCAGTGGCCGGACGGGACGCTGGCGACGGCGCCGATCGCGCTGTGCGAGGTGCAGGGATACGCGTACGCCGCTGCCGTGAAGGGCGCCGAACTGCTCGAGGCGTACGGCGAGTCCGGCGACGAGTGGCGTGCCTGGGCGGCCGCGCTGCAGGAACGCTTCCGCGCCGCGTTCTGGGTCGACGGCTACCCGGCGATCGCGCTCGACGGCGCGAAGAACCCGGTCGCCGGCCGTGCCTCGAACATGGGCCATCTGCTCGGCACGGGGCTGCTCGACGCGGACGAGGAGCAGACGGTCGCCGACGTGCTCGCCGGCGAGGACCTGAACAGTGGCTTCGGGCTGCGAACGATGTCCACCGCGATGACCCGCTTCAACCCCCTCGGTTACCACACCGGCAGCGTCTGGCCGCACGACACCGCGATGACGGTCCAAGGCCTGTTCGCGAGCGGTCAGTCCGACGTCGCGTCGTCGTACGTCGAGGGCCTGGTCCGCGCGGCGGAGGCCTTCGACTACCGCCTGCCGGAGTTGTACGGCGGCCGCGGGACGAGCGCGGAGAGTACGCCGACGCCGTACCCGCTCTCGTGCCGCCCGCAGGCGTGGGCAGCGGCCTCGGCGGTCGCCGTTCTGGTCGCCGCGTTCGGCATCGAGCCCGACGTACCCGGCGGCACGCTGACGATCCATCCCGCTGACTCGGTGCCCTGGCAGGTGCTCGAACTCGACGGGGTGCGGGTCGGCGGCGAGACGTTGTCGCTGCGGTTCGAGAACGGCTCAGTAGTGATCGTGGAAGCCCCTCAAAGTGCTGTGATCAGCGCGAACGCGGACAGTCCGAGGTAGATCGCCGCGACGATCAGGTTGCGCCGCCGGCTCGTCGTACGGACCGAGCGGAAGCGGCGGCCGACGGCGTCCGCGCCGACCGCGTAGCAGAGGTCGAAGGTGAGGCCGATCAGCAAGGCACCGACGCCGAGCAGCAGGAGTTCGGTGCGGAGCTGAGCGGGATCCGCGCCGCGGGTCGCGAACTGCGGCAGGAACGCGAGGAAGAACAGCGCGGCCTTCGGGTTGAGCAGGTTCACCACGACGCCGTCGCGGAACACGCGGCCGAGCGGGGCGGCCTGGACATCGGCAGGGTGGTCGGTCGCTGGGGCCTTGAGCAGCTTGAGACCGAGGTACGCGAGGTAGAGCGCCCCCGCGACGGTGATCGCGGTGAAGAGCGTGGGCGACGCCTGCACGAGGGTGGCGAGTCCGAGCGCGGTCACGACGATGTAGACGAGCGTCCCGGTCTCGATGGCCAGCGCCGAGACGACGCCCGCGCGGCGGCCCTGGGTGAGGCTGCGGAGCGAGATGTACAGGTTGTTCGGCCCCGGCATCCCGACCAGCACCACCGTCGCGCCGGTGAACCCCAGCAGCTGACCGATCATCATGTCTTCTCACTCCTGCTCTCGAACTGGACTGCTTGCTGGTACTAGCCTGGCGGCGCGAGAAGCAGTCCACCCGAGCCAATATGAGGAGAAGTGGACCGTTCTGGAGACCCGTCGGCGCTGGCCGACCTGATCGGGCACCGGCTGAGCACCCGCAGCGGCGGCTTGTACCGGCGGCTGGCCGACGAGATCGCCGCCCTGATCGGCTCCGCCGAGCTCCCGGTCGGCTCCCGCCTCCCGGCCGAACGACGGCTGGCCGACTCGTTGGCGATCAGTCGCTCGACGGTCGTCGCGGCGTACGACGAACTCCGCGCCCGCGGCCTGGTCGAGAGCAGACGCGGCAGCGGTACGACGGTCGCGCGCGCCGCCGGACGTGGTCGTTCACGATCGGACAAGCAGATGCCGGCCGGGTACGGCGAGTCGCTGTTCCACCGGATCACCGTCGGACCAGGCGAGGTCATCTCGCTCACGTACGCCGTGGATCCCGGGCTGCCCGAACTGTCGTCGGAGCTGATCGAGCTGGCCTCCGACGAGCTGCCCGCACTGCTCGGCGACGTCGGGTATCACCCGCGCGGTCTGCCGGTGCTGCGCGAGCGGATCGCGGAACACTTCACCGAGGCCGGGCTGCCGACGTCGCCCGACGAGATCGTGGTGACGACCGGCGCGCACCAGGCGATCGCGCTGGCGACGCAGATGTACCTGCGCAACGGTGCCGCGGTCGCCATCGAGCAGCCGAGCTGGCCGGGGTGCTTCGACCTGTTCGGCGCGGCCGGCGGGCGAGTGGTCGGTGTACCGCTGGACGACGCCGGGATCCGCCCCGACCTGCTCGAGGCCGCGTTCGCGGAGCATCAGCCGGCGATGCTGTTCGTGATGCCGACGTTCCACAACCCGACCGGCCGGCTGATGTCGGCGAACCGCCGCCGGCAGGTCGCGGAGCTGGCAGCGCGGCACCGGGTCGTCGTAGTCGAGGACAACGCGTACTCGGCGTGGGATCCGGCCGGTCCGGAGATCCCGCCGCCACTGGCGGCGTACGCGCCGGACGATGCCGAAGTGCTGACGATCGGGTCGGTGTCGAAGGCCGTGTGGGGTGGACTGCGGATCGGATGGATCCGGACGTCGCGGCCGCTCGCCGAGCGGCTGGCGCGGCACAAGGCGCTGGCCGACCTCGGGAGTCCGCTCATCGACCAGGCACTGACTGCTCGGCTGCTGCCGCGGCTCACCGAGCTGACGTCGGCGCGGGCGCGACTGGCGACCGTACGGAAGAAGCTGATGGGGGAGTTGCTGACCGAACGACTACCGGACTGGGAATGGTCGCCGCCGACCGGCGGGTCTGCCTTGTGGGTCCGGTTGCCGGACACCGACGCGCGGGTGTTCGCCCAGGTGGCGTTGCGGCACGGCGTCGAGGTGGTGGCCGGCCAGGCGATGGACCCATCGGGTGCGCACAACGACTACCTGCGGGTGCCGTTCGCCTACTCCGAGCAAGTGCTTGATGATGCGGTCACGCGGCTGTCGCGGGCCTGGCAGGAACTGCGGCGGCACGGGCCCGGTCCCGGCGTACCTGTCGTGTGACCTGGCGTGTGAACCTGCCGCGTCAACTTGCCGGGTAAACAGAGGGATGGCGGTTCACCGTCTCGGGTGAACCGCCATCGAAGCCTGTGATGACTTTGGCGCCGACGCTGGCGCGTTTAGAACAGCGTGTGGGTCACCGCTCGTCGTCTACGGCGACCGTGGAGGGGGTGGCTTCGAGCCGACCGGTCTCGTCGTGGATGGTGATCGCGATGTCGCGCAGCTTCTCCGAGTGCTCGCGGCCGTGGTGGGCGCAGAAAAGTAGCTCCCCACCGCTGGTCAGAGTGACTCGGACGTAGGCCTGCGCACCGCAGCGGTCACAACGATCCGCGGCCGACAGGGCCGAACTCGGGGCGAGTGCTGTAGTCATTGAGGCCTCATCTCATCTAGTTCCGTACTCACCAGATTGCAACATCCTGACATGCGGATCGCTTCCCGGTGGGGAGAACGTGTCCGTATGTGAGACGAACCACCTGTCTTCGTATGACGCTTGCTGACGCGGAATCGTTTCGTCGGCGGGCGATTTTCTGGTGAGCCACGGAGGCGGGTCCTACTTCTCTCACTGTGAGCCATGAAGCCGTTACCGTCTGCTCGGGATCGGAGTGTCGTACGCCACTCTTAATCGAGTCCGGATCGATACCTGTCGCGACACGTATCTCCCATACCCAGCCGCAGGCCTCCGCAGGCCCCGCCTGCCGCGTTTTGGGGGTGCGGCCGCATAAGCTGCGGTGTGTAAGTGTGGCAAACCAGTGAAGGAGCCCTGTGGCCGCCCCGACGCCTCGCAGTACCGAGATCGACCCGGCGTACAACGCCCGCCATCTGCTCGTCCTCGAAGGACTCGAGGCGGTCCGGAAGCGGCCCGGGATGTACATCGGGTCCACCGACAGCCGCGGCCTGATGCACTGCCTGTGGGAGATCATCGACAACGCCGTCGACGAGGCCCTGGCCGGCCACGGCGAGCGGATCGACGTCGTGCTCTACAAGGACGGCTCGGTCGAGGTGGTCGACCGTGCGCGCGGGATCCCGGTCGACATCGAGCCGAAGACCAAGCTCAGCGGTGTCGAGGTCGTGTTCACCAAGCTGCACGCCGGCGGCAAGTTCGGCGGCGGGTCGTACAACGCGTCCGGTGGTCTGCACGGTGTCGGCGCGTCGGTGGTGAACGCGCTGTCCGCGCGGCTGGACGTCGAGGTCGACCGTGGCGGCGTGATCTGGACGACGTCGTTCCGGCGCGGTGTGGCCGGTGAGTTCGACGGCGAGGGCGCCAACGCGAGCTTCAGCCCGGCGAAGGGGCTGCGCAAGGCCGGCCGGGCGAAGAAGGGTGTCACCGGCACCCGGATTCGGTACTGGGCGGACCGGCAGATCTTCACCAAGGACGCGGCCTTCAACTACGACGAGCTGGTCACCCGGGCGCGGCAGACGTCGTTCCTGGTGCCGGGGCTCGAGCTGGTGATCCGCGACGAGCGCGGCGACGAGATCACCGAGGAGACCTTCAAGCACGACGGCGGGATCAGCGAGTTCTGCGAGTTCCTGGCGACGGACCAGAAGGTGACCGAGGTCGTCCGGCTGGCCGGGACCGGTCACTTCACCGAGACCGTGCCGATGCTCGATGACGCCGGCCACATGACGCCGACCGACGTCGAGCGGGACCTGGAAGTCGACATCGCGGTCCGCTGGGGCGACGGGTACGAGACCGAGCTGCGCTCGTTCGTGAACATCGTCGCGACGCCGAAGGGCGGCACTCACGTCGCCGGGTTCGAGCGGGCACTGTCGAAGAGTTTCACGAACGCGCTTGACGGCACCCGGCTGCTGAAGAGCGGCGAGGAGATCATCAAGGACGACGTACTCGAGGGTCTGACCGCGGTCGTGACGGTGCGGCTGGCCGAGCCGCAATTCGACGGGCAGACGAAGGAAGTGCTGGGTACACCGGCGGCGTCGCGGATCGTCGCGAAGGTCGTGCAGTCCGAGCTCGAGTCGTTCCTGACGTCGACGAAACGTGAGTTCAAGGCGCAGGCACGCGCCGTACTGGAGAAGATCGTCGCGGCGTCCCGGACCCGCGTTGCCGCGCGTCAGCACCGGGAGCTGCAGCGGCGGAAGACCGCGCTGGAGTCGTCGGCGCTGCCGGCGAAGCTCGCGGACTGCCGGAGCAACGACGTCGACCGGTCCGAGCTGTTCATCGTCGAGGGTGATTCGGCGCTCGGTACGGCGAAGCTCGCGCGGAGCTCGGAGTTCCAGGCGCTGCTGCCGATCCGCGGCAAGATCCTGAACGTGCAGAAGGCGTCCGTCAGCGACGTCCTGAAGAACGTCGAGTGCGCGTCGATCATCCAGGTGGTCGGAGCCGGCTCGGGCCGCACGTTCGACCTCGAGCAGGCGCGCTACGGCAAGATCATCTTCATGGCGGACGCCGACTCCGACGGCGCCCACATCCGGACGCTGCTCGCGACGCTCTTCTTCCGGTACATGCGGCCGCTGGTGGAGGCGGGGCGGGTCTACACCGCCGTACCGCCGCTGCACAGGTTCGAGCTGACGAACCCGAAGAAGGGGCAGGACAAGTACCTGTACACGTACAGCGACTCGGAGTACCAGCGGAAGACGGCCGAACTGATGAAGAAGGGCGTCCGCTGGAAGGAGCCACCGCAGCGCTACAAGGGTCTCGGTGAAATGGACGCCGACCAGCTGGCCGAAACCACCATGGACCCTCGGCACCGCACCCTCCGCCGCATCACGGTGGACGACGCCGAGGCTGCCGCCCAGGTCTTCGACCTCCTGATGGGCAACGACGTAGCCCCCCGCAAGGAGTTCCTCGTCCAAGGCGCGTACGAACTAGACGAAAACCGCATCGACGTCTGAGTTGGTGCGGAGTACTGCGCAGGAGCTGAAAGGACACCGCTTCGCGGCGCCGCGACTGTGGTGATGGGTAGGACTAGCGCACGCACAACGAACGTCCAGCCCATCACAATTGCCAACAGCTCGGGGCGCGCACGCCTGTGCGCGCCGACTGCGGTCGATTGTGATGGCCTGGACGTCCGCTCGCTCTGCGGCGGGAACGGTTGTCGGCTACCGCATGATGTTCCACAGCACGATGTTGTGCGCGTGGGCGGCCTTCTCGTCCCCACGGAACTGGACCTCGTACGTCGTGCCGCTCACGTGCACCGCGATTGTGCTCGTGGACGCGAACTTCCCGAACATGGACTTGTCCGATACGTAGGACACCGACTGGATCTTGCTGTACGGAATGCTCGTCAATGCGGTCTTCTTGCCGACGAACGAGTTGTCCTGCACGATCACCCGGAGGTTGGTGAGACCGATGAACCCGGTGCCGACACCGAGTCCGTCGTACACGGCGACGATGCTCTCGCCGGTGAGCAAGCCGGCAGCGATCTTGTCGAACTGCTCCTGCTTGTCGAACACAGGCTGATTCATGGAGGCCTCTCTTGGAAGATGCGCACCCCTACGCAACGTGACGAGGGTAGTTGATGGCGGAGCGGGTGGCGTGTGTGAGGGTGGGGGCGTGGAGCGGAGACCTCGGCTGGCTTGTTTTGATCTGGATAACACGCTGATCGATCGGGACGGGGCGTTTCTGAAGTGGGGTCGGTGGTGGGCGGACTCGAATGGGCTGGGGGAGTCCGCGGTCGAGTGGTTGGTTGCTCATGACAACGGTGGGTTCAGGCCGCGGGCGGAGCTGTTCGAGCTGGCCCGGGCGCGGTTCGGGCTCGCTGCTTCGGTGGATGAGCTGGTGGCGTCGTACGACGAGGAGCATCCGTTGTTCGCCTGGGTCGAGCAGCCTGTGCTCGACGGACTGGTCGACCTGCGCGCGGCCGGCTGGCGCATCGCGGTGGTGACGAACGGCCGCACCGTCCAGCAGAACCTGAAACTCGAGTACACCCAGATCGCCGACGCCATCGACTACGCCTGTGTCTCCGAGACAGTCGGCGTCCGCAAACCCGACCGACGAATCTTCGAACTAGCCGCATCCCAAACCGGCACAACCCTCGACGACGGCTGGATGGTGGGCGATCACCCCTCCCACGACATCGCCGGCGGCATCGCAGCAGGCCTCCACACGATCCAGATCGGAAGCCGCCACGTGCCCGACGCCCCAGTCGCGGACCATCAGTTCGACTCGGTAGTGAAGGCGTTCCCGGTCATCTTGGCGGGATGACCTGGCCCGGTGCGACCTCGCGGCCGTCGACGGTGATCGTCGTACGACGGGACTCGATGGCCACCTCGATCGCGTGGCCGCGGTAGCTGAGGTTGCTGAGCCTGACGTTGCCTGGGGCAACTGGGCTTGGGGTGATAGTCAGGGAGCCGTCGGGGTGGGGATGGATGCCGAGGAGGCCGGTGAGGAGAGATTCTGCTCCCGTTAGACCGGCGATGATGTTGATGCGGCGGCCGGTGGCGGGTGCGCCGGGTTTGTCGGAGTAGTGGTCCTGAGGGAAGTACGGGTAGTGCTCGCCCATCCAGAGCAGGCGGCGTAGTACGTCCCAGGCGCGGTCGGGCTCGCCTTGTTCCCAGAGGGTGAGTGCGAGTTGCGGTGCCTCGCCGGTGTAGGCGCCGGCCCCGGACCAGTCGATGTCAGCCGTCTCGTAGTGCAGTGGATCCTCGGCGCTGACACTGCTGACGCCGTACTCGCCGAGGAACGCGCCCGGACGCAGGTGGCTGATCAGTGCTGCGGCGACGTCGAGTGGGCAGGCGCCGGCGCGAAGTACGTCGTACGCCTGGATCGAGTACGCGAGCTCCGTGTGGCCGTCCGGGTAGCGGCTGCGGAACCAACCAGCGTCGGCGTCCCACAGTTGCCGGATGACCTCGGTGCGGATCTGTTGTGCGGAATCCCGGAGCTCGGTGGTCGGCAGTGCGGCGCCGGAGAGGTCGGACAGGTCGGCGAGGGTGTCGAGGGCCCAGGCACGTTCGGCGTTGGGGCTCGCGACCACGTGCTCCCATCCGGTACTTCGCATCTCGAGCAGATTGCTCTGATCGCCATAGTCCCGCAGTACGCCGGTCTGGTCGTCCGGCTGGAATCGCTTGTCGAGCGCGATCACTACGTCGTACAGCCGTGACACCAGCGTGGGATCGAGTGGACGTTCCGCGGCGGCGGCGCGGGCGAGGGAAACGAGAGACCAGCCGCTGTACGCGTAGGCGACGCCGAGGCCGGTGCCGTCTGGCGCGATCGCGTAGCGGTCGGTGAGGTCGGCGTCGAGGAACGACTCGATGGTGTCGACCAAGCTGTCGCCGAGCATCAGGCTGAGGAGGTTGGGTGCGTAGCCGCCGGTGTCCCACGCGTACGCGCAGAGCGCGCCACCGTCGAGGCCGGAGGTCGCGATGAACGGTTGGGTGACGAAGTCCGGGTGATCCCAGAAGCAGACCAGACCGCTGGCCAGCGAACGCCGGTAGTACTGCTCGAGGCCTGGGATGTCAGAGGTGAGCACCGGGAGCCGCCCGAGCACATCGGCCAAGGGGCCTGTCTGGGTGTCGGGTGGTGGCGTTTGTCCGCTGGGGCCTACTGTCAGGGTGAAGGTGATCTTGCCGTGGGGTGGGAGGGTGGCGGTCAGATCGCTGTGGTGGAAGGGGATTTCGTCGTCCGTGCCGGGGCCGGGTGGGACCCAGCCCCATTCGGAGAGCGGTACCCGGTGGGTCTTGGTGGGGGCGAGGTCGGGCTGGATCGACACCTCGTGCGTGTTGTTGGAGCGATTGGTCAGTGTCAGCGTGAGCTCGTAGCCGGCCGCGCCCGGAACGACCGTGGACTCGACGGCGAGCGACGTCAGCCGACCGTCGGCGTACTGGTGGTACGTGCCGTGGCGGACCAGGCGGTCCGGCCGCCACGTGCCGCAGGCCGGAAGCAGTCCGCGATCCCCGGCACCGGGTCGCGCTGCGTCGACGACCCGGCGGCCGTCGACCTCGAACGAGATCGTCAGCCGGCTGTCGGGCGCGGCCAGTGGGGGAGCGAACCAGGCGCCCACGCCGCACACGGTGTTCGCGAGCTGCGTGACGGTTCCGGTCGCGCTGCGCACCCAGAGCTCGGCGGGCGGCGCCGCGCGGCGGAGGTCGAAGGAGAAGTCGTCGAGCGAGTACGGCGGCATGGGCGGCCTTCCTGATCTGCCGACAGCACGAGCCGCCCGCAGCCGAGTGCGCCGGGGCGGGCGTGGTGGACCGGTCCGGGCAGGTGATCCCGGCCTGCGTAGGACCGGTCCAACACGGTGAGGCGATCGTGGCACGAGGACGTCGTACGGCGCAATCCCCTGGCGGGAAACCGTTTTCGGGCGAGGTGTTGACGGGGTTGCGGGCCGCTGTTACGTTCCGGTGCACAAGCTCGTTGGACCAGTCCAACGGATCCTCAGGGAGGTGGCCGGATGGCGAAGCTGACGATTCGTGACATCGCCGCGCTGTCCGGTGTCTCGAAGTCGACGGTCTCCTTGGTGCTGAACAACAGCCCGAAGGTGGACCCGGCGACGCGGCGGCACGTGCTCGCGGTGATGCGCCGGAACCGGTACGTCCCGAGCTTCGCGGCGACCGCTCTGGCCAAGGGCAGCACGCGGCTGATCGGGATGGTCGTGCCGGGCCTGTCCTGGCACATGGTTGCCTCGATCAACATCGGCGTGGCCGCGGTGACCGAGCGCAGCGGGTTCGACATCATCCTGTACACCGCGACCAACGACCGGGACTACGGTTCACTGATCGACCGCATCCTCACGTCGAGCATGGTGTCCGGCCTACTCGTGGTCAGCCACGAGCAGCCGCTGGAACCGCTCGTCCAGCTGCACTCCGACGGCCTGCCGGTCGTTCTCGTGAACACCATCGACGCCGATGTCGCGCTGCCGTCGGTCACCGCCGACAACTACGACGGCGCGCTGACGGCCATGGACCACCTGCTCCAGCTGGGACACGAGCGCATCGCCTGTGTCCAGGGACGGATGGTCTACCGGTGCTGCCAGGACCGCTACCGCGGTTACCTGGACGCGCTCCGGTCGGCCGGCATCCAGCCCGATCCCGAGCTCACCAAACCCGGTGACTTCCTGCCCGAGCAGATCCGCGCCCGTTCGCGGGAGCTGTTCGCGCTGCCCCCGGACCAGCGGCCGACCGCCGTGTTCGCGCACTCGGACGTGACGGCGTACGCCGTGATGACCGCCGCGGCCGAGGCCGGACTGCGGGTCCCGGAGGACGTCTCGGTGATCGGTTTCGACGACATCGAGTCGGCGGCCCAGATCCGGCCGCCGCTGACCACCATCCAGCAGCCGTTCGTCGACATGGGCAAGCGCGCCGCCGAGATGCTGCTCGAGGCGATCGGCCCTGCAGACGACGTACCCGAAGAAGAGCCGGCAGACGAGCGGCCACGGCTCGTGATGCCGACCAGCTTGATCGTCCGGGCGAGTTGCGGGCCGGTGCCCGTGACCCGATCCCCGCGCGGACGTTCGCAGACGACCTCCAAGGCCTGATCCGTACCGGATCGAGGTCCCGCCCGACCGCCCGATCGCAGCAGTCCCCGTTCAGGACCCCGGCGTACCGCCGGTGGGTCCGCGCTGCTGTGCGCCCTCTGGAAGGAACGTCCAGTGATCAGAAAACTGGCCACCGGGGTGACCGTCGCTCTGGTCGCGGCCGTCGCAGTGGTCGCGGTCCAGCCCGCTGCGCGCGCCGACGCCGCCCCCGTCGAAGTCCTCCCGACCGATGCCGTCGCCAACTTCACCGAGTTCAAGAGCCTCCCGGCCGACGCGACCCAGCAGGTCCCGATCACCGGCAACCCCAACTTCACCAAGGCCCTCCAGATCGCCGTTCCGAACGGGCCGCAGAGTCCCGGTCTCGACGGCGAGTACGAGATCACGCTCGGCGTACCGGCCGCAGCGACCGTGACCGAAGGCGATGCGCTCGTCGCCACGCTCTGGGCACGGTCGATCTCGCCGTCGGCCGGCAACGCCCACGTGGTGTTCGAGACCGACGGGTCGCCGTACAAGAAGTCGCTCAACGCCGCGCTGCGGTACGGCACCGAATGGCAGAAGTTCCAGTTCCCGTTCCGCGCCACCACGACGTACACGGCCGGGACCACGACCGCGGCGCATCTGAACCTCTGGCTCGGGTACGGCGCGCAGACGTTCCAGATCGCCGGCGTCTCCGTGCAGAACTGGGGCCCCGGTACGCCGGCCGGCTACCCGCAGGTGACGTACGACGGCCGGGACGCGAACGCGGCCTGGCGTACGGCGGCCAACGCGCGGATCGACCAGTACCGGAAGGGGAATCTCGCGGTCTCGGTCGTCGACCCGGCCGGCAACCCGGTCAGCGGGGCGACTGTTTCCGCCGTGCAGCAGACCAGCGCTTTCAAGTTCGGCGCTGCGTCGGACGGGTCGCGGCTGATCGGTGATCCGTCCAGCGGGATCAGTGCGGCAGACCTCGCGCAGTACCAGAGCAAGGCCTCGACGATCTTCAATCAAGGGGCCCTGGGCAACAACCTGAAGTGGAACCACTGGGAGAACCCGACCGAACGCGACACGATCACGCTCCCCGCGATGCAGTGGATGCGCGAACGCGGGCTCCGGATCCGCGGTCACAACCTGGTGTGGCCGTCGTGGGGATACCTGCCACCCGACCTGAGTACGCTGCAGAACGACCCGGCCGCGTTGCGGACCCGTGTCAACAACCACGTCCTGGACGAGGCCGGCGCGCTGGCCGGGATCGTCGACGAGTGGGACGTGGTGAACGAGCCGTACTCGGAGCACAGCCTGCAGGACATCCTCGGGCCGAACGAGATCGCGTCCTGGTTCCAGCTCGCGCACCAGGCGGACCCGAACGCGAAGCTCGCCCTCAACGACTACGGCCTGGTCGAGAACAACGGCTGGGAGACACGTCACCGCGACCACGTGTACGGCATCGTGCAGTCGCTCAAGGCCGCCGGCGCACCGATCGACCTCGTCGGCTTCGAGAGCCACTTCAACGGGGTGCAGCTGACATCACCCGACGACCTGCTGTCGATCGTGGACCAGTTCGCCGGGCTCGGTGTGAAGGTCGCGATCACGGAGTTCGACGTGGACACCGACGACCTGCAGCTGCAGGCGGACTACACCCGCGACTTCATGACCGCGATGTTCTCGAACCCGAACGTGAACCAGATCAGCAACTTCGGCCTCTGGACGAAGAACATCTACAACCCCCGGGTCGCGCTCTACAACGACGATTGGTCGCCCAAGCCGAACGCACTCGTGTGGGAGGACCTGATCACTCGCCAGTGGCACACGAGCGCGAGCGGTCAGACGAGCGCGGCCGGAACGTACGGAACGCGCGGTTTCCTCGGTGACTACCTGGTGACAGTCACCGTGAACGGCGTGTCCAAACAGGTCAAGGTCGCGATGCCGACCACGGCCGGAGCGTCGGTCAAGGTGACCGCCGACGGCATCGCCACCACCGTGCGCACGGATCAGCCGAACCCGATCGGCGACGGCGACTTCGAGAGTGGCACCCGCGGCTGGACGCCACTCGGCACCGGCCCTGCGACCGCGACGAACGCACACAGCGGTCACACCGCCTTGTCGCTGAGCCCGGGCTCCGGCGTCACACAGAACCTGACTGGCATCACCCCGGGCACGAGCTACCTGCTGTCGGGCTGGGGGAGGCTGAACGGCGGCGGCACCCAGTGCTACGTCGGCGTGCGTGGGGGTGCGACCGCAGGTACGCCGACCTTCCAATACGTCCTGTCGTATGCCGACGAGCGCGCCTACACACAGAAGCTGGCCGCCTTCACGCCACCGACAGGGACGAAGTGGGTCCAGGCGTTCGCCTGGTCGAACCCCGGTACGACCTCGACCGAGTGCACCCTCGACGACCTCGCCATCACACCCACGGACGGCACGCCACCTCCGGCCCAGGGTCCGCCGACGACAGCGCCTTACCTGCCGACGCCTTCGGTGCTCGCCAACGGGTCGTTGGAGAACCAGTCGAACACCACGGGCTGGTACTGCCTGGGGACGTGCACGTTGAAGAACGCGTCGACGACTCCACAGGCCGGCAGTGGTGATCTCTCGGTGACTGCCAGGGCGGCCGCGTGGGCCGGTCCGGCGCAGGGTGTGTCGGTGGTGAACGGCGGTCTGTACGACTCGTCGGCATGGGTGCGCCTGGCCAGTGGTTCGGACACCGCGATGGTGAGTCTGAAGCTCACTACCTCGACCGGGTCGACCACGGTCCGCCTCGGCACGGCTCCAGTCACAAGCACCGGGTGGACCCAACTGTCGGCCGCCAACGCCCAGGTGAGCTGGACCGGCACGCTGACCAAGGCCGAGTGGTGGGTCAGTACGACGACCGGTGCCGGCGACCTGCTCGTGGACGATGCGTCCTTCGCTCCGATGGCGAAGACCGTCACCGATCCGGGCACCGGCCCTGCGGAGACCACGTTCAACCCGGTGCAGCCGACCGCGGCCTGCATCGTCCACAACACCGGCGGCAACACGTATACGGCGTACTTCGGGTACTCCAACGCGAACAACTACTACATCCCGGTCCCCGTCGGCGCGGACAACGCGTTCAGCCCCGGACCGTCCGATCGCGGCCAGACGGTCTCGTTTCTGCCCTTTCAGCGACCGCGGCGCGTGGCGGTCACCTGGGACGGCAGCCCACTCACCTGGCGGCTCGGCGCACTGACCCAGACCGCGTCGTCGACCACGCCGGTCTGCAGCTAAGTCACTGGAGGAACACTCATGTCATCACGCATCTCACGACGGACACTGCTCCGCGGGGCGGCCGGCCTGGCCGGCGCCGGGGCACTGGCCGGCTGCTCGTCGGACGGCGACGCCAAGGGATCGAAGGCTGCGACGACCATCACGTACTGGGACTGGTACGCCAGCCAGGCCGGCTGGGTCGACAAGGAGATCAAGCTGTTCCAGGAGGCCAATCCCGGGATCGCGGTCAAGAAGACCACACAGGTCAGCGACAAGTACGCCGACCTGGTGTCGCTGGCGTACCGGAGCAGCAACGCGCCGGACATCCTGATGGTGCCGAAGAGCCCGCAGCTCAGCCAGCAGATCTCGCAGAGCTGGCTCATGCCGCTCGACAAGTGGGCGACCGACTCCTGGCAGGGACGGTTCCCGGAGAACAGTTTCGTCGAGGGCGTGGATGTCTTCAGCGGGAAGGTCTACACGGCGCCGTTCGCCGCGCCGGCTCCGTCGCTGCAGCTGTACGTCCACCACGGTGTGTTCAAGGACGCGGGGCTGACGAACGCCGACGGCAGCGTGAAGCTCCCGAAGACCTGGGACGACGTCACCAGCGCTGCGGAGGCGATCGCGTCGAAGAGCGGCGGCAAGGTTGCGCCGTTCGGATTCGGCAACTCGACGAACACGACCCTGGCCTGGTGGCTGGATCTGTTCGTCCGCGGCGCCGGTACCCCGGGTGGCGCGGCGGTCGGCGGGATCGACGGGATGGACTACCGGGTCGGCAAGTGGACGTTCGGCACGGACCGGAACTACCTGGACGTCATCAACCTGCTGCTCGAGTGGAAGAACAAGAACTGGTTCTACCCGAACTCGATGAGCATCTCCGACGAGCAGGCACGCGCCTTCTTCGAACGCGGCCGGTTCGGGATGACCGTCGGCGGTGTCTGGAACCAGCCGGAGTGGACCAAGCACAAGTTCACCGACTACAGCCTGGTCACGCTGCCGACGCCGTCGGCCGGTGATCCGAAGGCGCTGTTCTACGGCCCGCCCGGCGGGAAGTTCGTCGCGGTCAACGCGAAGACGCCGCATGCCGACGAGGCATGGGCGTGGTTCGACTGGCTGTACAGCCCCGACGCGGGGAGGCGGTGGGTCGAGCAGGGGCAGGGGCTTTCGGTGTACGCGAAGAACAACGATCCGAAGAGCGTGACCTTCGCGCCGTTCGCGCAGTACGTCGCGATGTCCGGCGCGGCCGTCGTCGGGCCGCAGCCGACGATCCGGAACCCGAAGGTGTCGGCCGTTCAGCTGCCCGGGGTGAAGCCGGACATCAACGACGTACTCGCCGGCGTCTACACCGGCCAGCTGAAGGATCCGCAGGCCGCGCTGAACGAGCTGACGGACAAGATGAACCAGGCGCTCGGCGACGCGATCACGAAGGCGCCCGGAGTCAGCGCGAAGGACTTCACGTTCGCCGACTGGGACCTGACCAAGCCCTACACCACCAAGCCGGGCGCCTGATGGTGATGACCGCCACGGTCCGCGAGGACGTCGCCCGCTCCGAGCCACCGCGCTCGGCCGGGCGGCGTCGCGCGCGCCGCCGGACCTACCTGTGGTCGTACGTGTACCTGGCACCGATGATGGTGCTCTTGCTGGTGTTCGTGGTGTACCCGATCATCGCCTCGCTCGGGTACACCTTCTACAAGTGGGACGGCATCGGCGATCCGTCCGACTTCGTGGGGCTGGACAACTTCCGCCAGATCGTCCACGACAGCATCTTCTGGCGGTCGCTCGGACACACCTTCGTGTACGCCGCGTTCGTCGTACCGATCCAGCTGGTACTGGCGTTGGCGCTGGCGCTCGTGCTGAACAACAAGAAGTTGCGGTTCGCGTCGTTCTACCGCACGTTGTTCTTCCTGCCGGTCGTCACGTCCGCCGCGGTGATCGGTGTCGTGATCCAGCTGCTCGTGTCGAACTTCGGTGACTCGATCAACTCGGTTCTGCTGAAGTTGCACATCATCCACCAGCACGTCGACTGGCTGGGGGATCCGCACTTCGCGCTCGGGATCATCATCCTGGTCGGGATCTGGCACACGTTCGGCTACAACCTCGTGTACTTCCTCGCGGGCCTGCAGACCATCCCGGAGGAGCTGTACGAAGCCGCCCGGTTGGACGGTGCGGGGCGGTTCGCGACGTTCCGGTACATCACGATCCCGATGCTGCGCGCGGTTGGCGTGGTGATCGTGATCCTCGCGGTGATCGGGACGTTTCAGATCTTCGACCTCGTCCAGGTGCTGACCAGCGGCGGGCCGTTCTTCGCCACCGAGGTCGTGAACACGTACATCTACCACCTGGCGTTCGGCGGGAGTAACGCGAACGCAGTACAACCGGACATCGGCCTCGCCTCGGCGGCGTCCTTCGTGTACGGCGTACTGCTCATCGCGTTCTCGGTCGTGCAGGTCGTCGTACTGCGCTCGCTCGCAAAGCGCCGCGGGACCGGAGGTCTGGCATGACGCGCCGCCGGGCGGTGACCGCGATGACGCATGTCGCGCTGCTGGTCAGTGGGCTCGCGTGGCTGTATCCGTTGTTCTGGGCGCTCGGGAGCTCGCTGAAGAGCGACGACGACTTCTTCACCGACGGGCTGAATCCGATGCCGTCGCACTTCCTCTGGGCGAACTACCTGAACGCCTGGCGGGAGGCCTCGTTCGGCCGGTACTTCATGAACACAATTCTGATCACCTTAGGCACGGTAGTGATCACGTTAGTAGTCACTTCCTGCGCGGGATACGTACTTGCCCGCACCCGGTTCCCGGGGCGTGGGTTCTGTCTGGGGCTGGTGTCCGCGACGCTGTTCCTGCCGCACGGGTACACGATCATCCCGGTGTTCGACCTGATGCAACGGCTGCATCTGCTGAACAGCCTGTGGTCGGTGATCATCGTCCAGGCGTCCGGGGGAGTGGTCTTCGGAACGTTCCTGTTCATGGGGTACTTCATGGCCGTCGACCGCGAGCTCGAGGACGCCGCCCAGGTCGACGGCGCAAACTTCCACCAGACGTTCGCGCGGATCATGCTGCCGCTGTCCGGCCCGATGCTGGCCACGGTCGGGCTGTTCACCGCGATCACCGCGTGGAACAGCTTCTTCATCCCGCTGGTGTTCACGCTCGGCCGGCCCGAGCTGCGCACGCTGGCGATCGGTATGTACGCGTTCATCGGCGAGAACTCGACCGAGTGGACGCTGCTCTGCGCGGGGACCGTCATCACGCTCGCGCCGATCATCCTGCTCTTCGTTCTCCTGCAGCGCTTCTTCGTCAACGGCCTGGCCGGCGCGGTCAAGCAATAGGGGGTTCACATGCCACAAGCAGTGCGAACTGCGATCGTCGGCACCGGTCACCGGGCGCAGCTCTTCACCGAGGGCCTGGCCAAGCGGGACGGGTACGACGTGGTCGCGTTGTGCGACCCGAACTCGGTGCGGATGGCGTTCCACAACCGCATGCTGCTCGCGGCAGGCCGCCGTACGGCTCACCTGTGGCCGCCGGCGCGGTACGACGAGATGTTGCGGGTGGAGCGGGTCGAGCTCGTGGTGGTGACGAGCGTCGACGCGACCCACGACCGGTACATCGAGGCCGCGCTGCGGGCTGGTGTGCGGGTGATCTGCGAGAAGCCGATCACGACCGACGCGGTGAAGGCGCAGAGCATCCTGGACACGGTCCGCGAGACGGGCGGCTCGTTGTCGGTCGCGTACAACTACCGGTTCAACCCGGTGCATCGGCGGGTGCGTCAACTGCTGGCCGACGGCGCGATCGGCACGGTGCATTCGGTGCATTTCGAGTGGATGCTCGATGTCTCGCACGGCGCGGACTACTTCCGGCGCTGGCATCGCGACAAGTCGAACTCGGGCGGTCTGATGGTGCACAAGGCCAGTCACCACTTCGATCTCGTGAACTGGTGGCTCGGTGCCGAACCGCACACGGTCTACGCGCGCGGACAGTTGGCGTTCTACGGGCCCGGCCCCGAGCACGGGTACGCGCGGGACTACGTACGAGCACACGGATCCAGCGCCGCGGACGACGATCCGTTCGCCCTGCAACTGGCCGACAACGCGACGATGCGCGACCTCTACCTGGATGCCGAGGGGGAGGACGGCTACTACCGGGACCGGAACGTGTTCGCCCCCGGGGTGTCGATCGAGGACGACATGGCGGTGCTGGTCTCGTACGACACGGGCGCCACGATGACCTACCACCTGACGGCGTACTCACCGGCCGAGGGCTACCGGGTGATGTTCAACGGATCGGGCGGACGACTCGAACTCAATGTCGAAGAGTCGACATTTACCAGCATTACCCTGCGGCCTTTGTGGTCGGAGCCGGTCGACCACACCGTCGACCATGAGCACGAGGGACACGGCGGTGCGGATCCACGGGTGCTGGCCGCCTTGCTGGACGGCGAACAGACCGAGGGTGCTGAGGTTGCCGATGCGCGGCAGGCGGCGCTCGCCTTGGTGACCGGGCTGGCCGCGAACCGTTCCTTCGAGACCGGGCTGCCGGTCCGGACGGCCGACATCCTCAAGCTGTGATCAGAATAGTGATCACATGGCCACTATTCTGATCACGAGAGGGCCGACCGCAGGATCGCATGCGCGCCGGTGACGATTGCGTCTCGGTTGGCCTCGTAGGTCGGGTCGGTGATCGCGGTCTTGTTCGCAAGGTCGAACGACAGCACCGGGACGTGCAGGTGGCCGGCCGGCATCGACGGGTCGAGCAGGTCGCGCTGCAGAGTGTTGCGGTAGGCAACTTCATTGGAGAGGTAGCCGCCCCCGGTGCCTTCGGAGGCGATCGAGCCGGCTGTAGGTCCGTCTGGCCGGCGGACCGGTGTGGTCTCGCCGGCGGGGATCTCCAGCACAGACGTGTTGACGCGGGTCCGGAACGGCGGGACCTCGGTCTGCGCCATCCGTGCGAGCGGCAGACTCGAGGTCAGCCACTCCGGGCCCGCAGGCATGCTGGGGGAGACGACCGGGGCGCTGATCGTGCCGCCGCCCCAGAGGTTGTTGTTGTCGCCGATCGAACTGACCGAACGCCGACGCCCGTTGAAGACCTCGAGATCGAAGATGCCTACGCGGCCCTGGCTCGCGGTCATCACCAGGTCCGCGTGCTGCGGCCCTGGGCGGTAGTGCGGTGCGAGAGCGTTCTCGACCATGCTCTCGTCGAAGTCGGTGTACCGGACCGGGAACATCACCGTCTGGATCTCGTACGTCGTACCGTTCACCCGCCAGCGCTGACCGTCGAGCGTCAGCGCGTTGGCGCCGGACGGGTTGCCGATCCGGATGTCCGCGTCGAGCGTGAACGGGTCGAAGCCGGTGACGAGGATCTTGCGGACGCCCGGGGTGAAGCGGGTGCTGGTGATGCCGCGGGAGGCGTACTCGAAGGCGCGGATCAGGTTGGCGCGTTCCGTCGTACCGAGGCCGAAGGCTGGTTGCCATTGGCGCAGGGCGAGGGCCATCGAGATGCGCGCCCAGTACAGGCCGCGGTCGTCTGTTGCGGGCAGGGCGTCGGTGCCGTGCGGCGCACGTTGAGCGCGTTGGGTCGCCGTACGCCAGAGGGCCTCGCCTTGTGTGCGTACGAGGGTTGCTGCGGCCTGACGGCTGGGAACCCGGCACAGGAGCTGCGTGAACAGGTCGACCTGGCGGTCGAAGCCTGAGCGGCGCAGGATCTCCGCGGGCACCGACGGGCCGCCGTTGACGCCCCGGCTGAGCCGCTGCTCCTCGACTGTGCCGACGATCGACTGGTCCAGGCAGCCGGTGACCGGTCCACCGCGGAAGGCGGGCGCGGTGGCAGGGATAGCCTGAGCGATCGGTGCGCCGGAGAGCACGGCGGTCAGCGCCAGGGCGCCGGCGACCAGGGAGCGGTGGAATGAGCTGGGGCGGAGTCTCATAAGGGGTGTCTATCAGATTTCGGGGCGGGATCCGAGAGATGCTCAGTGTTCGTGGGTACTGCAGACTGTATGCAATCTGCTACGGTCGATGAGACGGCACCGCCCCGCCGTCCGTGCGTGAGGAGACCCGCCGATGAACACCCCGTCCCGTCGTAGCATCCTCACCGCCACTCTGGCAGCAGGACTGGTCGGATGTGGGAGTCAACGGTCTGAGGAGCCGGTGGTGGGAACAGTCCCGCCGACCGGAGGTTCGGTTGCTGATGGCAAGCAGGCGCTCGAGCGGCTGCTGGCGGGTAACGCGCGGTTCGTCGTCGCGCAGGAGCAGGATCTCGACGAGGGCATCGCCCGGCGGATCGCGGTGAGCAAGGGACAGCACCCGTTCGCGACGATTCTCGGCTGCGTCGACTCCCGCGTACCGATCGAGCTCGTCTTCGACCAGGGCCTCGGCGACCTGGTCGTCGTACGCAGCGCCGGCGGAGCGCTCGACCAGTCGGTGATCGGCAGCCTGGAGTTCGGAGTCGCCGAACTCCACACCCCACTCCTGCTCGTCCTGGGCCACCAACGCTGCGGCGCCCTGGACGCCACCCTCAAGGCCCTGGACAAGCCCACCGACCACCCCGGAAAGCTC
Source organism: Kribbella soli (assembly GCF_004331345.1). Taxonomy (GTDB): domain Bacteria; phylum Actinomycetota; class Actinomycetes; order Propionibacteriales; family Kribbellaceae; genus Kribbella; species Kribbella soli. The sequence continues at coordinate 239,620 of NZ_SJJZ01000002.1, forward strand.
GGCTACCTCGTGGACACTCTCGCTCCAGCAGTCCGCCAGATCGCTGGCAAATCCGGCGACCGCCTGACCAACGCCGTGCACGCGAACGTCACCCACGTCCTCGCCGAACTCCGCCGGTCACCCGTCATCGCCCCACTGGAGAAGTCCGGAAACCTCCAACTCGCCGGCGCCTACTACGAACTCGACACCGGCAAGGTGACCGTCACCTGACGATAGGTTCTGGAGCTGCCTGTTCTCCCGCTCCGAAAGGCTTGTTCGTGGCCGACCTCTACCAACATCACCGGATGGTCCTGCGTGACACCGACACCGGGCCGGTGACCATCGGCGGCATGATCCACCGCGAGCCGACGGACGGCACGCTGCGCGGACGCGCCGAGCTGATCGCGACCGCCGGGCACTGGCCGCTGGTGGAGAGCAACGCCGGCGAAGCGGACGAGAGCTATCGCTGCTATCTCCTGTGGGGCGTCACGCCAGCGCTCTGGATGATGTATCTGGAGGACCGCACCACTCAGACAGCCGCCATCGAGTTCTTCGGCACCGACGGGTCGGAGGTCGCGGAGATCGTCCGGCGGGTGACCCTGATGTTCGAGCTCCGTCCGTACCAGCGGCACGAGCTGCTGGCCGATGCCGCCGGGCTCAGCGGACGCGAGAAGGGCCGGGCGGTCCTCCGCGTCGCGTTGGCGATGGGTTCCGACGACGACCCGGAGTACTTCGGCGCCATCCAGCGCGCCTCCCACGACCCCGATCCCGACATCCGGAACGCCGCTGCCTGGTCCACGCTCTACCTGTCGAACGCGGAGTCACTCGCGATGCTGGCCCGGATGGCCGCGGAGGATCCGGACCCGAACGTGCGCAAGGCAAGCGCGGAACTGCTGTCCGAGATCGGCTGACGCACGGGTCAGCCGATCTGGATCAGTCGGTGTGGGCCAGGCGAGGTGGGTCAGTCGACCTGGGTGAGGCGGCCGTTGTCCACGTCGTACATGAAGCCGCCGACGAGGATGTCGTCGCCGATCAGCGGGTGTTCGCGGACGGCGGCGACGTCGCGGCGGAGGGCTTCGAGCTGGTCGGGAATGACCGAGATCGGCAGGTAACCGGCCGGTTTCCCGGCGGCCAGTTCAACCTTCTGGCGGAGGTCGTCCTCGGACATCGCGGCCATCGCGCAGCGGGTGTGCGGGATGATCATGATCCGCCGGACGCCGAGCAGCTGGACGCCGAGGACGAGGCCGGTGAGTGTGATCTCGGTGACCCGTCCACCGGCGGAACGCAGGACCTTCGCGTCGCCGGGCTTGAGACCGAGCATCTCCAGCGGCGGGATCCGCGAGTCCATGCAGGTGACCACGCCGATCCCGGCATGGGCGATCCCGTCGAACCCGCCGTAGTGGAAGTCGGCGGCGTAGTCAGCGTTGGCGGCCAGCAGGTCGTCGAACCCGCCGCTCATCGCACTGGACCTGACACTGGGGTACCGGCTTGCAGAATCGACATGGCGAACGGTTCCTTTCCGCAGGAGTCCGGACGGGGTGGATCGGCTGGTGCGCTGGTCACCGGCACGATCCAGGACCGCCCGTCGACATGCTGGACAGTGACAGTGTCAGCGCCTTCGCTGACGACCAGCAACGAATCCAGTGACAGATCTCCGATCAATGAGCGTACGGCGACCTCGGCGGCCTGACCGCGCTTGGTCCAGGTGGAACGGCCGCGCAGCCCGGTCAGTACTGTTTCGCCCCGGTCGGCCGCGGCGAGTACGTCGACAGCGGTGTCGACCGTGAGATGCCCGTGCATGGTGCCGGCCGGCAGGTACGTCGCGGTCGGGGCGAACCGGTGTCCGCCGAGGTGATTGGCCTCCCACACCCGACCCGGGACCCGCTCTGCGAGCCCGGACACCAGCGGCCGTCCGAGTACGGCGCAGCACTCGTCGCGCTTCCCGTTGGTACAGACCAGCACGATCGGCTCGTCGAGAGGCGTCAACGCTGGCAGCGACGTAATGGCAGCCGCGCGGTCGCCGCGGGCCACAGCGCCGAGATCGAGAGTGTTCAGCTCGGAAGGATCCACGACCCGGCCGCCGAGCAGCCACGAATTGCCCGGCCGCGTCGAGGCCACGAAAACCTGATGCGACCGCTCGACCGTGTCCGCGTGCCGTCCGGGGGAGCGGATCAGGCCGAACCGTACGTCGACCTTCTTGCACTCGTCGTCGAAAAACCCACCGAATCCGGGGTCGAGATGACTCTGTGTCGGTGCCTTGGCACCCCACGGACCGGGCTGCTCGACCACGACCCATCCGGTCGCAACCACCGCCGTACCGGGCAACGGCTCCTGCAGCACCCGACAGAACGTCGAGCACAGGCCGGCGGCAGGAGCAGGGGTCCCAGGTGTCACAGCATCACGGTACGCGACCTGAGACGGCTGTCCCTCATGATGATCATCATGTGTGCGGTGCGCCACGCCGGCCGAGCAGCAGGACGCCCAGGACCGCGGCCAGGAACGCGCACACCGCGGCCCCGGCGAAGATTGCGTGAACTTGTGAAACGGCCGCGTCGCGGAGCGCGTCCACGAACGGGCGGCAGTTGCCGGGGGAGGTCGGGCAGAGCTCGTTGGGCGATTTGATGCCGTCGGCAATCGCGTAGTACCGGCGGAGGCCGATCGCGGTCAGTGCCGAGACGCCGACGAGCATGCCGACCATCCGCGCGACCACGACGAGCGCGCTCACCAGGCCGTGGCTGTCGGCGGGTGTCGCGCCGAGCATCGCGGTGTTCAACGGCGCCAGCGCCAGTCCGAATCCGAAGCCGCAGACGAGCAGTACGACGGTCGCCGGCCAGTGGTCCAGCGCCGTACGGCTCCAGAACGCCATCACCACGAACATCGCTCCGGACAACCCGAGCCCGGCGCCGGTGATCAACCCGAGCCCGTGCCGCCGCGTCAGCCATCCGCCGACGACCGCACCGACCGGCAGAGCGATCAGGAACCGCAGCAGCACCAACGCTGCTGCTAGCTGCCCACCGCCCTGCGTCGTGCGAGCAAACACCGGTACGTCGACCAGGGCTGCGATCAGCGCGCATCCGATCAGAAAACTGACCACCAACGAACCCCACGCCGGGCGACCACCCAACAGACCACGAGGCACGATCGCGGCCGCCGTACGACGCTGCCACAGCGCGAATGCGACGGCGAAGACAGCGGCCGCGACGAGCAGCCACGGCCCGGCCGGCGACATCAGTTCGCGCTCGGGATCTGCCGTCGCGAAAGCGAGCACGACGCCAGCCAGTGCGAGCGCGAGCAGCAGCGCGCCGACGAGGTCTACTCGTGAGAGCACCGCCGCCAGGTGGCCGCGAGTCTGCCGGAGCACGAGGCCGAGCCACGCAAGCGCCAGTACGAGCGTGACGAGCCCGATCGGCGTGAGCAGCCGGGACGTTCCGGTGATGGGCACGAAGGGCAGTCCGAGTGTCACCCCGGACGCGAGTCGATCCGGTGCTGTCAGCGTCAGGCCTAGAGCGATGCAGGCGAGCAGTCCGACGGCGTCCGAGATCCGTGGCCGCCGGCGACCGCGGAGCAGCAGCGCGAGGACGACGGCGACGACCAGGTTGAGCCAGAAGATGTACCGCCAGTCAGCCACCGCGAGTACGGCGGCACCCAGCAGCGGACCCAGTACGGAGCCCAGTTCCTGCACCGCCCCGACCACACCCAACGGCAACCCACGCCGCTCCGACGGCCACAGGTCCGCGACCAACGCCAGGGTCGCGGGCACCAGCCCACCGCCGCCAACCCCTTGAAGAAACCGACCGGTTACCACCAGCGGCAGGTCGTAGGCGCCGGCCGTGATCAGCGACCCGACCGCGAACAGCAACAGCGCCCCGACAAGTACCGGCGTACGCCCGACAACATCCGCGATCCGCCCGATCAACGGCAGTACGGCGATGTATCCGAGCAGGAACCCGGAGATGATCGGCGCCGCCCGCTGCAGCTCGTCCGCAGACAGCCCGACCCCGGCCATCATGTCCGGCAACGCCAGCACCACGACGTACGTATCCGCCGCCGCAAACGCAACAGCGATCGAGGCCAGCGTCAGCTGGGTCCTCGGGTTGTTCACCGAGCTCACGGCTTCGTGATTTCGATCTTCTCGCCGTATTTGTCCAGGGTGACGTCGTAGCTGCTGGTGGCGCCGGCGTAGAACGGGCCGGTGATGGTCGCCGAGATCAGCTGTTTGCTGCTCTTGTCGATCTTGAAGGTGCTCGGGAAGTCCTGGTCGGCCGGGGCCTTCGGGAAGATGCCCTGGAGCGTCTTGCCCTCGACGGAGCCGGTGACCTCGGTGAGGACCTTGGCGCCCTCGCGGGTCTCGCCCTTCACCTTGGCGTCCTTGAGCGTCGGCAGGACGGCGGTCAGGCCCTTCGCCGGATCGAGCAGGATCGCCGGGTCGGGGGCGCCGAGCCCGGCCAGTTGCGTTGGCGTGAGCTCGATGTAGCTGGGGGAGAACGACACCTTGGCGTAGACCTTGCTCCCGACCGCCACCACGTCGGCGTCGATCGGCGAACCGGACGACCGCACGGTCAGCTTGCCCTTGAACGCGGGCGCGTGTGTCGCGACGCCGTCACCGCTGGCGAGCGTCTGCGCGTTGTCCGGCAGGTCACGCCCGGTCAGCACGATGTGCACGCTGGCGGCCTCGTCGATGGTCTTCTTGACGTCGGTCAGCAGCGCGACCGCGTCGCCACCGGACTGACCTCCGCCGCCGGACTCCTTCTTGTCGCTGCAGCCCGCCACCGCAAATACCACGACCGCGCACAGCGCGAGCACTCTCTTCACAGAGGTCAGCCTGCCAGATCGGGAGCGCATGCAGCGATGGGCTGAGCAACCGGTACGCCGGAGCCGTCGCGCCGCACGTCGACAGGCGGAAGCTCGACCGGTGCGCCGCTGTTCGCGCTGGCCTTCACCGGCGCCGTGCCGATGTACCCGAGCAGCAGGCCGTCCTCGCCCTTCAGCAGCCGCTGGCAACGCACACCGCCGGTCCCGCGGCCCTTGCCCGGGTACTCGCTGAACGGCGTCACCTTCACCGCACCGACCTCGGTCCCCGGCAGCGCGGACGACGAGCCCGCGATGGTCACGACCTGCGACTCGCGTCCGGTGTCCACGGCGCCGAAGAAGACCGCCTTGGCCTTCGCAGCGAGCCGTACGCCGGCCATACCGCCCGCGGTCCGCCCCTGCGGCCGCACGGCCGACGCGGGGAAGTGCAGCAGTTGCGCGTCGGACGTGATGAAGCACAACTCCTCGTCACCCGTGGTCAGCTCGACCGCGCCGATGACCTCGTCGCCCTCCTTCAGGCCGATGATCTCCCACGAGTCCCGGTTGCTGAGGTGATCCGGTACGACGCGCTTCACGACGCCACCCGTCGTACCGAGGGCGACACCGACCGAGTCCGGATCCATCGTGGTCAGCGCAAGCGCCTTCTCACCCGAGTCCAGCGACACGAACTCCGCGATCGGCGCGCCACCCTGCAGGTTCGGCGCGCTCGCGGTGGTCGGTACGGCGGGAAGGTCGAGCGACTCGAGCCGGATCAACCGGCCCGCGCTGGTGATCAGGCCGTACTGCCCGCGGGCGGTGCTCTTCACCGCGGACACGATCGCGTCGTGCTTCGCGCGCGAGTCGCTGGGACCGAACGGCTCCACACCGTTCGTCCGCGCGAGCAGCCCCGTCGAGCTCATCAGGATCCAGCACGGGTCGTCGCTGACCTCGAGCGGCACGGCGGCCGTCTTGGTCGCGCCGGACGACTCCAGCAGCACGGTCCGCCGCGGCGTCCCGTACGTCTTCGCGACCTCGGCGAGCTCGTCGGACACCGTCTTGCGGAGCAGTGCGGTGTCCTCGATGATCGCGGTCAGCGCCTCGATCTCGCGCTCCAGCTCGCCCTTCTCGGTCTCCAGCTCGAGCTTCGAGTACTTCGTCAGCCGGCGCAGCGGCATGTCCAGGATGTAGTTCGCCTGGATCTCGGACAGGTCGTAGATCTCGATCAGCCGGCCCCGCGCCTCGGCCGAGTCGTCGCTGCTCCGGATCACCTGGATGACCTCGTCGATGTCCAGGATCGCGATCAGCAGGCCGTCGACGATGTGCAGCCGGTCCTGGGCCTTCTTCCGGCGGAACTCGCTGCGCCGGCGCGTCACGTCGTACCGGTGGGCGAGGTAGACCTCGAGCAGTTCCTTCAGGCCGAGGGTGCGCGGCTGTCCCTCGACCAGGCAGACGTTGTTGACGTGGAACGCGTCCTCGAGCGGGGTCATCTTGTAGAGCTGCTCGAGCAGCGCCTCGGGGACGAAGCCGTTCTTGACCTCGATGACCAGCTGCGTGCCGTGGGCGCGGTCGGTGAGGTCCTTGACGTCCGCGATGCCCTGGAGCTTCTTGCTCTGCACCAGGGTCTTGATCTTCTCGATCACCTTCTCCGGGCCGACGGAGTACGGCAGTTCGGTGACCACGATGCCCTTGCGGCGCGGGGTGACGTTCTCGACGCGGGCGGTGGCGCGCATCTTGAAGCTGCCGCGGCCGGTCGCGTACGCGTCCTTGATGCCTTCCAGGCCGACGATCTTGCCACCGGTCGGCAGGTCCGGTCCGGGGATGAACCGCATCAGGTCGTCGAGGTCCGCGCCCGGCGTCTTGATCAGGTGCCGGAGCGCCTGGATCACCTCGACCAGGTTGTGCGGGGCCATGTTGGTGGCCATGCCGACCGCGATGCCGGCGGCGCCGTTGACCAGCAGGTTCGGGAAGGCGGCCGGCAGGACGTACGGCTCGGTCTCCCGGCCGTCGTAGTTCGGCTTGAAGTCGACGACGTTCTCGTCCAGGCCGGTCGTCATCGCCATCGACGGCGGCGCCATCCGGCACTCGGTGTAGCGCATGGCCGCCGGACCATCGTCCAGAGATCCGAAGTTTCCGTGGCCGTCGATCAGCGGCACCCGCATCGACCACGGCTGCGCGGTCCGGACCAGGGCGTCGTAGATCGCGCCGTCGCCGTGCGGGTGGTACTTACCCATGACCTCACCGACGACGCGGGCCGACTTCACATGGCCGCGGTCGGGGCGGATGTTGTTCTCCGCCATCGAGAACAGGATCCGCCGCTGGACCGGTTTCAGCCCGTCCCGGGCGTCGGGCAGCGCCCGGGCGTAGATCACCGAGTAGGCGTACTCCAGGTAGCTGGTACGCATCTCGTCGGAGACGTCGACGTCGAGGATGCGCTCCTCGAAGTCCTCGGGTTCGGCGGTGCTGGTACGGCGTGCCATGCGGGTCTACGAACTCCTCGATCAAGCGGTACGCGCGCCGCGACGGTCCGGCGCCGCACCCATTGTCCCTGGTGAACGGCGATTCTCCCGGCCGCGACCCACCCTGTCGCCGATCTCCTCCCCAGTTGCGGACTAGTCCACCGCTGCGGAGGGCTGCGACCGGCGCAGGAGGTACGTCGTCGGGGCCAGAGCGGACCCTACCGCCAGGATCAGACACAGCGCGCCGATGCCCAGCAGGATGCCCCACGGCACGGTCATCGGTACGTCGGCAACACCCGAGGTCATCGCGTGCCGGATCAGCACCCCGACCGTCACCGTGATGACGGTCCCGAGACTGAGCGCGATCGTTCCGACCAGCGACGACTCCCAGAGGACCATGCGTCGCAGCTGCGCCGGCGTCGCACCGAGCAACCGCGACGTGACGAACTCGTGGCGGCGCTGCAGGCTGCCCATCAGGAGCGTGTTGGCGATCGCGATGGCGCTGTACAGCGCGGCCGGTCCGAGCAGCATGACCAGCCCGAGCCGGTTTCCCTTCCGCACGCCGTCCGCCTGGTCGGCCTCCCAGTCGGTGGCCAGTTGCGCACCGGGAACCTGCTTCACGAGGTCGGCCGGAGCAACCCCGTCGGCGGGCAGCACGAAGCTCCGCTCGGTCTGGGCCTCCGGTGCATGCTTGCGCGCCAGGTCGAGCGGGATCAGGAACGACGGGTTCACGCCGAACGCGTCCTTCACGATCGCGACCACCCGCAGCTTCACCGGTGTCCGGTCGGGGAACACCACCGGGATCTCGTCGCCGACGTGATAGCTCTCGAACCCCGCCATTTCCTTGCTGACAGCAACCGTATTGCCGGTCAGCCCGGCGAGAGATCCGGACCGCACGGTCAGATCCCGGGTCTGCGCCGCGATGGCCGGATCGATCCCCTCGGCGTCCTCCAGTTCGGCGTAGTCGGCCGCGACCCGCACCACTCGAAGCGGCAGTCCCGCATCAACCGCCTTTACCTGAGCGCTGTCAACCGGCGCGGCTCCGGTGACGACGATCGGTGCCCGAACCGCGTCGCGGATGGTCGCCGCCGCACTGTCCGCGGCGAAGCTGAGGCTCAGCACCATGGACCCCGCGATGGCGGAGATGGCGAGGATCGGCGCCGCGAGGGACGCACTGCGCCGCGGCGCGGCGAGCACGTTGCTCCGGGCCAGCCGCCCCGACACCTGCGTCCACGCGACCAGCGGAACCGCCCACAGCCGTCCGACCAGCGGTACGACGAGGGGCGCGAGCAAGGTCAGCGCGATCACCATCACCATCGGCGTGAACATCGCGAGCGGTACGGCGCCCTCGCCGCTGGACGGCCGGATCAGCGTCAGCATCACGATCGCGCCGGCCAGGAACAGCAGCCCGAACACGACCCGCACCGGCCCGATCCGTGGCGGCTCCAGAGCGGCCTCCCGCAACGCGTCGATGGCCCCGACCCGGCCCGCCCGCCGCGCCGCCGAACGGGCACCGAGCATCGCGACCAGCAACCCGGCCGCGACCGCGATCGCGAGCGGAACCCACGGCGACGCCGGCTCCAGCTTGACCGGCGCCAACTCGGTGTACGACGCCCTGCGCAGCAACAGCGGTGTCGCGAGCTGAGCCGCGAGCGCCCCGGTCAGCGATGCGGCGAGCGCGACAGCGAGCGCCTCGCCGAGCACCATCCGGCGGATCTGCCGCGGCGTCGCGCCGATCAGCCGCAGCAGCCCGAACTCCCGGCGCCGCGACGCGACGGCGAACGCGAACGTGCTGGCGATCACGAAGATCGTGATGAACCCGCTGATCGTCCCGACCAAGCTGAGCACGGTCTGCAGACCCGACACGTCGGCGTCCGACAACGGCACCTTCACGTTCTGAGGCGCCGTACCGTCGCCGCCGAGGGTGGTGACGCTGATGCTCGCGGAGGTCGGTCCGTGGTAGGCGATCGTGGCGGCTGTCGCGGTCGCGGCCAGCCCGAGCAGGAACACCCCTACCGCGAGCGCCACGAACGAACCGGCGTACAGCGAGCGGTGCCGGCCGACCGTTTGCCGGCTGAGGAAGAACATCACCCCTCCAGGTCGCTCATCGCCGCCGCGATCTGCGCGGGCGTGGCGCGATCGAGGTGGCCGGCGAGCAGCCCGTCGGACAGGAACAGCACGCGCTCGGCGTACGCGGCCGCCACCGGGTCGTGCGTCACCATCACGACGGTCTGCCCGGCACGGTCGGTTGCCTCGCGCAACAGTCCGAGGATCTGCCGGCTGGTGCCGCTGTCCAGCGCGCCGGTCGGCTCGTCGGCGAAGAACACCGACGGCCGGGTGATCAGCGCCCGCGCGATCGCGACCCGCTGCTGCTGACCGCCGGACAACTCGGCAGGCCGCCGCTTCGCCTTTCCCTCCAGACCGACCTGTTCCAGCACTCGCTGTACGTCGTTCCGTGCCGGGCGGCGACCGGTGAGACGCAGCGGCAGCGCCACGTTGTCGTACACGGTCAGCGACGGCAGCAGGTTGTACGCCTGGAACACGAAACCCATCTCGGCCCGGCGCAGTTTCGTGAGCTCTACCTCGTTCAGTCCGAGGAGAGTGACTCCGTTGAGTACCACGGTCCCGGTCGTCGGATGGTCCAGCCCGGCAGCACACTGCAGCAGCGTCGACTTACCGGAGCCGGACGGGCCCATCACGGCGGTGAACGAGCCGCGCGCGAAGTGGTACGTCACCCCGCGCAGCGCGTCGACCGCCCCGGCCTTGGAACGGTACGTCTTGGTGATGCTGTCCAGCAGCAGCGCAGGCGGCCCGGCCGGTGCGGTGGACGGATAGGTTGGCGCGGTAGCGGTCATGGTTCCAGCAAACCGTCGTACGGCGATCTGGACCCTGGTCCACGGGGGAGACCTGCAGTAGCGCGCACGCTACCGCCCAGAGACCAGAGCCCCGCCTAGGGTTGGGCCATGACCGTGTGGGCTGCGTTGGCGTCGCCGCGCTACGTGATCTCGTCGTGGCCGTGGCGGAGCTATGCGTACCTCTTCACGTCCGTGCCGATGGGTGCGGTGTCGATCGTGGTGCTCGTCGGGTCGGCCGCACTGAGCGCGGTGCTGAGCCCGATCCTGATCGGGATCCTGATGCTGACGGCGTTCCCGCTGATCGGCGCGGCGATCGGATGGGTCGAGCGGCGGCGGGCCGGGCTGATGCTGGTCGACGGCATCAAAAGCCCGCACGCGAAGCTGCCGGCCGGGCTCACGCGGCGGGCGAAGCTGACGTTCCGGCGCCGCGAGCAGGCGTCGATGCGGGCGCTCGGATACGGCTTCGTGCTCGGCGTGTTCGTGTGGCCGTTGAGTGCCTTGTTCGCGGGGATCAGCGCGACCGTCCTGCTCACGACCATCGCGGCGCCGGTGATCGCGGACGGCGACCAGATGGGCATGGGGCCGTGGACGATGGACACGGCGGGGGAAGGGCTGGTGTTCCTGGTCCTGTTCGGCCCGGTGTTCTACGTGGTCAGCTCGTACCTGCTCGGGGTGATCGCCGGCGCGGAGGCGTCGCTCGCGAAGGCGATGCTCGGACCACGGCAGGAGGAGCTGCAGCGGAATCTCGCCGAGCTGCGTCGTTCCCGCCTGGACCTGGTCGACGCGTTCGAGACCGAGCGGGTGCGGATCGAGCGCCACCTGCACGACGGCGTACAGCAGCGGCTGGTCGGGCTCACCATGACGCTCGGTCTGGCCGAGCTGGACCTGCCGGAGGGCGAGGGGAAGCGGTTGGTCGTCAAGGCGCATGGTGAGGCCGAGGCAGCGCTGGCGGATCTGCGGGCCGCCGTACGAGGCATTCATCCGCGGGTCCTGGTGGATCACGGGCTGGAGGCCGCCGTCCGGGAAGTCGCGGATCGGATGCCGCTGCCGGTGACGTTGCAGTTGTCGATCCCGACCCGGTTGCCGGGGCCGATCGAGGCTGCGGCGTACTTCGTCGTCAGTGAGGCGCTCGCGAACGTCGCCAAGCACGCGCAGGCGTCGACGTGCGAGGTGACCGGCTGGGTGGATCGCGACCGGCTCGTCATCACGGTGCAGGACGACGGCGTGGGTGGCGCGCAGCTCGGTGCCGGGACGGGTCTCACCGGGCTGGTGACGCGGTTGGACGCTCTGGGCGGCACACTCGACGTCGACAGCCCACCCGGTGGGCCGACACGACTGAGGATGGAGTGCCCGTGCCGACTCGGCGATTGAGCATCGTGCTGGCGGAAGACTCACTGCTGTTGCGGGAGGGCTTGGCCAGCATCCTGGATCGCGCCGGGCACGAGGTACGGGACGCTGTCGGAGACGGCGACGCGTTGCTGGCCGTTGTGCGGAAGGACCCGCCGGACATGGTGATCACCGACGTACGGATGCCGCCCGGTCACAGCGACGAGGGTCTGCGGGCCGCGGCGGAGATCCGGGCCGAGCTGCCCGCGATCGGGATCCTGGTGCTGTCGCAGTACGTCGCGGACGCCTACCTCTCGTCGTTGCTGGAGACAACGACCGGCGGGATCGGGTACCTGCTGAAGGACCGGGTCGGGCATGTGACCGAGTTCCTCGAGTCGCTGGACCGGGTCGCGGACGGCGGGACCGTTGTCGACCCCGAGGTGGTGCGGCAGTTGCTGGCGCGGCGACGGAACGACGGTCCGCTGTCGGCGCTGACACCCCGCGAGCTGGAGGTGCTCGCGCTGATGGCGGAGGGCCGGGTCAACGGGTCGATCGCGGAGCAGCTGGTCGTGAGTGAGGCCGCCGTCCGCAAGCACGTCGGGAATATCTTCGCCAAGCTGCGGTTGGACGAAGGGTTGGACCGGCGCGTTTCCGCAGTGCTGACGTATTTGAGGGGCTAGTCATGGACGAGGCGATTCGGAAGATCCTGGCCGAGTGCGACACCTGGGCTGTGGTGGGGTTGTCGAACAACACCGGCCGGGCGGCGTACGGCGTGGCGCGGTTCCTGCAGAGTCACGGGAAGCGGATCGTGCCGGTGCATCCGGCGGCGGAGACGGTGCACGGCGAGCAGGGGTACGCGACGCTCGCGGACATCCCGTTCCCGGTGGACTGCGTGGACGTGTTCGTGCGGTCCGAGCTGGCCGGCGACATCGCGGACCAGGCGGTGGGAATCAACGCGAAGGCGGTGTGGTTCCAGCTGGATGTAGTGGATCAGGACGCCTACGCACGGACGACGGACGCGGGTCTCACGATGGTGATGGACCACTGCCCGGCGATCGAGTGGGGACGTCTCGGACCGATCTCTTCCGAAGGGCTCTGATGTTCACGATCGACACGTCCACCGGCTTCGGCAAGCGGATCGCACGGCAGCTCGACGACGAACGCGTGGTCTGGCTGACCACCGTCGCCCCGTCGGGCACACCGGCGCCGACCCCGGTGTGGTTCCTCTGGCACGACGACGAGATCCTGATCAGCAGCGAGCCGGACAAGGCCAAGCTGCGCAACATCGCCGGCCACCCGCAGGTCACGGTCAACTTCAACGCCACCCACACCGGGGGAGACGTCGGCGTCATCTCCGGTACGGCGGTGATCGACGCGGACCCGATCAGCGGCGACGCGCTGGCGGCGTACAACGCGAAATACGCCGATGACATCGCCGGGCTCGGGATGACTCCGGACCAGTTCCACACGTCCTACTCGGTCCTGATCCGGATCACCCCCGAGAAACTGCGCGGTTTCTAGTTCAGGTAGCCCTCGACCGTGTCGCTGGAGCGGGCGGCGGCGTCGTCGGGGTTCTCGCCGAACTCGCGCTTGGCGCGGCGCTGGCGGAGCAGGTCCCAGCACTGGTCCAGCTCGACCTCGAGCGCCCGGAGCCGGGTCTGCTCGTCTGCGTCGTCCACCTGTCCCGCCGCGTGCTTGGTCCGCAGCTCGTGCTCCTCGGCCACCAGTTCGTCGATCCGGCTGAAGATGCTCTTGTCGTCGCTCATGCTGAAACGGTACGCCCGTCCGGAAGCGATGAGCGTGAGAGGAGCTCCGTCACCACCAGGATTGCGATCGCCTCGGCCGCGATCAGCCCGATCAGTACGACGAGTTGGAGGGCGGCTGCCTGTGTCGGTGACGCCCCGCCGAGGACCATGCCGACGAACGCGCCGGGGAGCGTGACGAGGCCGACGGTGCGGGTTTGATCCAGGGCCGGCAGCAGGGCATCGCCCGCGACCGGGCCGACGACGAGTTTGAACGCGTCCGGTTGCAACAGCCCGATCGACAGTCCGGCCTCGAACTCGCCGTACCGGGTGCCGTACTCGCTCAGCACGCGCCGTCCGGCGAGTGTGGTCGCGGTCATCGCGCCGCCGACGATGATGCCGCCCATCGGCAGGATGCTCGCCGGATTGCGCGGTACGACGCCCGGCAGGATCAGCAGCAGCAGTACGGCGAACGCGCCGCTCCCGATCGCGGCCGCGCAGTACAGCCACTGCCGCGGGACGACCACGGTGTGCTGAAGCCGTCGCGTGCTCGTGACCGTCGCGACCACGAACATCAGCAGCACGAACGCGATCGCGCCGAGCGTGTGCTGCAGCGCAATCCCGACCACGGCCCCGACCGCGGCGAGCTGCACGACCGCACGCAACGCCGCCGTGACGATGCCCTTGTCGTGCCGGAGCCCGGCGTACCGCGAGGCTCCGACCCCGATGGCGATCAGCAACGGCAGGACGACGACGGCTGCCCAGCCGAGTCCGGTGTGGAACGACATTGCGCTTACTTGAAGTCCGCCTCGTCGTACGTCTGCCCGCCGGTGCCGCTCTCGACCTTGGCTGCCTCGTCCGCGCGGAGTTCGACCCGCCGGATCTTCCCGGAGATCGTCTTCGGCAGCTCGGCGAACTCGATCCGCCGAATCCGCTTGTACGGCGCCAGGTGCTCACGGCAGAACGCCAGGATCTCCCCGGCGAGCTCACGTGACGGTTCGTGCCCGGCAGCGAGAACGACGTACGCCTTCGGTACGGCGAGCCGCACCGGATCCGGCGACGGTACGACGGCGGCCTCGGCGACGGCCGGGTGCTCGATCAGCACCGACTCCAGCTCGAACGGGGAGATGCGGTAGTCGCTGGCCTTGAACACGTCGTCCGAGCGCCCGACGTACGTGATGTAGCCGTCCTCGTCGCGGCTCGCGACGTCGCCGGTGTGGTAGTGCCCGTTCCGCATCACCTCTGCGGTGAGCTCCTGCGCGTCCCGGTACCCGCGCATCAGCGGAACCGGCGCGGGCGCCAGCTCGATGCAGATCTCGCCGTCGTCGCCGATCTCGTCGGTGGACGGGTCGATCAGCGCAATGCTGTACCCGGGCAGCGGGCGGCCCATCGAGCCGAGCTTCACCGGCTGGCCGGGCGGGTTCCCGATCTGCGCGGTCGTCTCGGTCTGGCCGTACCCGTCCCGGATCGTGATGCCCCACGCGTTACGGACCTGCTCGATCACCTCGGGGTTCAACGGCTCACCGGCCGAGATGCACTCACGGATCCTGACCTCGACCGCGGACAGGTCCGCCTGGATCAGCATCCGCCACACCGTCGGCGGGGCGCAGAACGTGGTCACGCCGTACTCCTGCAGCACCTGCAGCATCTTCTCCGCGTCGAACCGCGTGTAGTTGTAGAGGAAGACGGTCGCACCGGCGTTCCAGGGCGCGAACACGTTGCTCCACGAGTGCTTCGCCCAGCCGGGGGAGGAGACGTTGAGGTGTACGTCGCCGGGCTGCAGGCCGATCCAGTACATCGTCGAGAGGTGGCCGATCGGGTAGCTCACCTGCGTGTGCTCGACCAGCTTCGGCTGGCTCGTCGTACCGGAGGTGAAGTAGAGCAGCAGCGAGTCGTCGGCCGCGGTGTCGACCTCAGGCACCGGACCGTCGTACGTCGTCGAGTCGTCGAAGTTGAGCCAGCCCTCGGCCGTTGAGCCGACGGCGACGCGGATGCAGTTGTCGGCGATCCCGGCGTACCGGCCGGCGTCGGCGCCGCTGGTGACGACGGCGCGGACGTTGCCCCGGGTGATCCGGTCCGCGAGGTCGGCGTCGGTGAGCAGGGTGGTGGCGGGGATCATCACCGCACCGGCGCGGATGCAGCCGAGCATCGTCTCCCACAGCTCGACCTGGTTGCCGA
Source organism: Kribbella soli (assembly GCF_004331345.1). GTDB lineage: Bacteria > Actinomycetota > Actinomycetes > Propionibacteriales > Kribbellaceae > Kribbella > Kribbella soli. The sequence goes on from NZ_SJJZ01000002.1 coordinate 254,944, forward strand.
GGACGATCAGCACGCGGTCGCCCGGCTTCAGCCCGGCCGCGGTGAGCCAGCCAGCCACCTGTCGGGACCGCTCGCCCATCTCGGCGTACGTCCGCGAATTGACCTCGCCGTCCTCCTCGACGATCGTCAGCGCGGCCACCTCGGCCTGCTCGACTGAGAGCGCGTCGAACCAGTCACGCGCCCAGTTGAACCGCTCGAACGCCGGCCAGCTGAAGTCCCGGTACGCCGTCTCGTAGTCGTCCCGATGCGCCACCAAGAAGTCGCGCGCGTCCCGGAACTCCCGGGTGACCTCCGAAGTGCTCTGCTCCGTCGCCATGCTCCGCACACTACCTATTCAGGGCGAGTACGGCTCCGGTCACCACGAGTGGCGTGAGAATCAGTCCGCGCCACAGGAACGACCACCAGGAGATGTCCACGCGGGCGGCGTCACAGCGCGCTCTCCACAGCAGTGTGGCGAGCGAGCCCCACAGGGTGAGCAGGCAGCCGCAGTTGACGCCGATGAGCAGTGCGAGCATGCGGTGCGGGCTGTCCGCGGCGACCGGTTCCATGGCGAGGTACGCCGGGAGGTTGTCGAACAGGTTCGCACCGAGAGCAGCGGTCGCGCTCAGTCGCAGCTCGGAGGTGGTGCCGGCGACCCGCCGCAGCAGGTCCTCGAGACCGTGGGAGCTCAGGAACCCCACGACGGTGAACAGCACCACGACGGTTCCGACCAGCTTGAACGGGATCAGCGACCACCTGAGGACGCTGCGCCGCCGTACTGCGAACAGGACGACCAGCACGAGCGCACCGATACTCGCGGGCCACGCCACCTCGATGCCTGAGACGAACGCCGGGCCGAGCAGCAGGCAGACAGCCGCGCAGCCCCAGAACAGGACCTTGTCCTCGACCGCAGGTGTCGGCGGGACGACGTACCGACGGGGCAGGTCGCGGTGGAAGAGTGCGGCGAGCACCACGACGGTGATGAGGATCGCGGCGATCGCAGGCCGCCAGCTGACGGACAGGTAGTTGACGTCCAGCTGGCGGAACGGGTGCAGGGCGAGCAGGTTCGTGAGATTGGACACCGGCAGCAGGAGGGACGCCGTACCGGCCAGCCAGACGGTGGTGAACGCGAACAGCTTGGGCGGGATGTCCAGCTGGCGGGCCATGGACAGCACCACAGGTGTCAGCAGCACCGCGCAGGTGTCCAGAGACAGCACGATCGTGAGGCCGGTTGCCAGTGCGACGACCAGCAGCCAGAGCCGCCAGACCCGGCCGCGGGCGAGGTGCGCGGCCTCCCGCGCCGCGACGTCGAACACCTTGGCCTGGTCGGCCAGCTCGGCGATGACGGTCACAGCGATCAGGAACACCAGCACCGGCGCGATCCGCTCGACCAAATTCGGGTCCTCTCCAGTGGCTGTTTGAGTACGCTGTCAACGTGACTCTCTCGATGCCACGACTCCGTCGCGGCGGGTCATGGGGCTGTTGCTCCCGGTCTTCCCTCGTCGCTCCGGTCGCTGCGCTCCCTGCGCTCCTCAGTCCAGACCGGGAGGCCCCATGACCAAGGGCCAGTATGACCACGAGCCTCCGGACGGCTATCCGGCGGAGTACGAGGCCGATGTCGTCCTGCGGGACGGCGCGACCGCTCACCTGCGGCCGATCACGCCGGACGATGCCGCGCTGCTGGTGGCGTTCTACGCGCGGGTGTCCGAACAGTCGAAGTATTACCGCTTCTTCGCCCCGTACCCGGAACTGTCCGACCGAGACGTGGCGAGGTTCACGCAGGTCGACTACCACCAGCGGCTGGCGCTGATCGTCACGGTCGGTGACGAGATGATCGGCGTCGGACGCTACGAGGGCACCGGCCGGCACACGGCGGAAGTCGCGTTCCTGATCGAGGACGCGCACCAGGGCCGCGGACTCGGGCAGCTCCTGCTCGAGCACCTGGCGCAGGCGGCCCGGGAGAACGGCATCCACCGGTTCGTCGCCGAGGTGCTGCCGGACAACCGGAAGATGATCACGGTCTTCACCGAGGCCGGGTACAAGGTCGCCCGGGAGTTCGAGGACGGCGTGATCATGGTCGAGTTCGACATCGCGCCGACCGACACGTCGTTCGGGGTGATGCAGGCCCGCGAGCAGCGCTCCGAGGCGCTGTCGATCGCGCGGTTGCTGACCCCGTCGTCGGTCGCCGTGATCGGCGCGAGCCGCCGCGAGGGCACGATCGGCAACGCGCTGCTGCGCAACCTCCGCGACGGCGGTTTCCCCGGGCGGCTGTACGCCGTGAACACCGACACGAAAGCGCCCGAGATCGAGGGCGTCCCGGCGTACCCGACGATCCGGGAGGTCGAGGACACCGTCGACCTCGCGGTGGTCGCGGTCAAGGCGGACATGGTCGCCGACGTCGTGCTGGACTGCGCGGCGAAGGGTGTGCGCGGGCTGGTCGTGGTGTCGAGCGGGTTCGCGGAGATCGGTGACGAGGGGCGCAAGCGGCAGCGGTACCTGGTGGGTCTCGCGCGGTCCTACGGCATGCGGGTGATCGGGCCGAACGCGCTCGGTCTGATCAACACCGCGAGCGGCGTCTCGCTGAACGCGACGCTGTCACCGCTGATGCCGAGCAAGGGCCGGGTCGCGTTCTTCTGCCAGTCGGGTGCGCTCGGCGTACCGATCCTCGCCGACATGGTCGGGCGTGGTCTCGGGCTGTCGAGCTTCGTGTCGGCCGGCAACCGGGCGGATGTCTCGGGCAACGACTTGATGCAGTACTGGTACTCCGACGAGGCGACCGAGGTCGTCCTGCTGTACCTGGAGTCGCTCGGCAATCCGCGCAAGTTCAGCCGGGTGGCGCGACGGCTCGCCGGGCGGAAGCCGGTGATCGCGCTGAAGTCCGGGCGCGCCACCCAGGGCGTGCCGGTCGGACAGCTCGTCCGGCGCAGCCATTTGCCGCCGGAGAGCATCGAGTCGATGTTCCGGCAGAGCGGCCTGATCCGCGTGGACACCACCGGCGAGCTGTTCGATGTCGCCCAGCTGCTCGCCCACCAGCCGTTGCCGAAGGGCCGCCGGGTCGCGATCGTCTCGAACTCGGACGCGCTGACGTTGCTCGCCCTCGACACCATGGCCGGCTGCGGCCTCGACGTCGCGGGGGACCCGCGGAACCTGAGCGCCGACGCGACTCCGTCCGACTTCGGTCTCGCGCTGTCCGAGGTGTTCGCCGACGACAAGGTGCACTCGGTCGTCGTGATCTACACACCGCCGGTCCAGTCGAACGGCGGCGAGGTTGCGCAGGTGCTCGCCGCGGCCGCCGCGGGCTCGGACAAGCCGGTGGTGTCGACGTTCCTCGCGTCCCGGAGCGTGCCCGCCGAGTTGCAGGTCCCGGACGAAGACGGCGGCGCTGCGCGTGGCTCGATCCCGTCGTTCCTCAACCCGCAGTACGCCGTCGGCGCGCTGGCGAAGGCGACGCAGTACGCCGAGTGGCGGCGCCGGTCGGACAGCCGGATCCCGGACCTGCCGGACATCGACACCGCCGGGGGAGAAGACTTCGTCGCGGAGTTCCTGCAGCGGCACCCATCAGGCGCGGACCTCGACGAGGCCGACCGGCAGCGGCTGCTGACCTTCTACGGGATCTCGGTGCTGCCGGCGTTCCCGGTGCTGTCCGCGGACGAGGCCGTCGACCGGGCCGCGGACCTCGGGTTCGAGGTGATCCTGAAGGCGACCGCAGAGCAGTGGCGGATGCGGCCGGACCTCGCCGACATCTGGCGGCACATCCACGACGAGGAAGACATGCGCGCGGCCTGGGCGGAGATGACGCACACGTTCGGGGTCGCGTCGGACCCGGGGCGGGCGCAGTTCGTCGTACAGAAGATGGCGCCGCCGGGCGTACCGGTGGTGATCTCGACGATCGAGGACGTGTCGTTCGGGCCGGTGGTGACGTTCGGGCTGTCCGGCGTCGCGACGGATCTGCTCGGCGACCGCTCGTACCGGATGCCGCCGCTCACCACCCGCGACGCGGCCGAGATGGTGCGCGAGGTGAAGGCCGCGCCGCTGCTGTACGGCTACCGCGGCTCGGACCCCGTGGACATCCCGGCGATCGAGGACCTCCTGCACCGGGTGTCCCGCCTGACGCTCGACCTCGAGGAGGTCGTCCGCCTGGACCTCCGCTCGGTCCTGGTCGCCGCCCAGGGTGCGACCGTCCTCGACACCAGGATCCGCATCGCCCCGAACGAGAAGCCCCGCCAGGACACCCCGGCCCGCCGACTCACCTGACCCCGTCGTCAGGACCCACCACGACCCACTGTTCGTCGGTCCCAGGCGCGGCGGCCTGGCTCGCTTTGGCGGAGGGTTTCCAGCAAATCAGTGGAGGGTTTCTGGCGCTATCGCAGGAAAAACCCTCCTACCAACCACCATCAACGTCAGGTCGCAGCCCATCAGAACTTCGCTCACCGCCCGCACTCACCTGTAGGTGCAGTCCGTCAACAGCTGCAGGTCGACAGTACGTATATGTCTACTACCCGTCACCGCGCACCGGGTCGCAGACCGAATCGCCCGACAGTGGACGTATACGTACTGTCGCCCTGCAAAACCTAGGCTCAGCCGAGGAGAGCGACCCGCTTATCGCGTGCGTGTGTAGATGCTGTTTTCGCGGTTGAGAAGCTTGGCGTCGACGAGGCCTCGGCGGAGGGCGGCGTGGTCGGGGTGCCAGCGGTTGAGGAGCTCGTTGACCTCGGCTTCGGGGTACGGGCGACCTACCTCGAAGCTCTGCACGATGTACTCGAGGACGATCTGGTACTTGTCCGGGAACGTCGGGAAGTGGGTCAGCCGTCCGTCGCGGACGAACGACTTCAGCACGTTGTCGCGCGCCGGATCGGCATCCAGCGGAACCCGCTCCGGCCGGCTCTCCCGTACGGCGTCCTTGAACGCGCCCTCGTCAGCCGTGAACCCGTCCCGGTCCGCCGTGATCAGCCCGCCCTTGGTCAGCCGCTGCAGCGCCTTCACCACGACCGGCTCGGGGAGTCCGGTGCTCCCGGCAACCTGCCCGGGAGTGGAGGCGCCGAGGACGATGGCGGAGTACGTCCGCAACCTCGACGGTTCGGCCAGCAGACCACAGAGCTGATCGGTGTTCATGTCTTTCACGCTAACGCTCACCGCAACCCGATATCGGCATGAAAAGATCGGGCGCATGCAGCCCGGACCGCAGAACGCGATCACCGATGTCCCTGGAGTCCTGGTCGGTCAGGTCGAACGCGTCGACCCGCCGTACCTGACCGGCACGACGGTGGTGCACGTGCCGGGAACGGCCGTCGCCGGGGTCGATGTCCGCGGTGGCGCACCCGGCACCCGCGAGACCGACCTGCTCGCACCGGTGAACTCGAACGGCGGCGTGAACGCGATCGTCCTGACCGGCGGCAGCGCGTTCGGGCTCGACACGGCCGGCAGTGTGATGCGCTGGCTGGAGGAGCGCGGCGAGGGCGTCCGCGTCGGCCAGGGCGAGTACGACGTGGTGCCGATCGTCCCGGCCGCGGTGATCTTCGACCTCGCCCGCGGCGGCGACTTCAAGGCCCGGCCCGAGCCGTCCTGGGGAGCGGACGCGATCGCCGCCGCCACCGACGGTCCGGTTGCCCTGGGCAACCATGGCGCCGGGACCGGCGCCCGGGCCCGTTCGCTGAAGGGCGGCGTCGGCTCGGCGAGCGTCCGGCTCGACGACGGTACGACGGTCGGCGCACTGGTGATCGTGAACGCGGCCGGCTCCACGGTCGATGCCGACGGCAACCTGTACGGCGCCCGTCTCGGACTCGGCGACGAGTTCGCGCACCTGCGGACCCCGGTCGAGCCGCCGCCTCCCGCCGCGCCGGGACGCAACCTCATCCCGGGCCCGTCGATGAACACGGTCATCGCGATCGTGGCCACCGACGTACCGCTGGACAAGGCCGCGACCCACCGGATGGCGATGATCGCGCACGACGGGCTGGCGCGGGCGATCGACCCGATCCACACCCTCGTCGACGGCGACAGCATCTTCGCGCTCTCGACCCAGACGTCGGACGAGCCGCGGCTGAGCGTGACCGACCCGACCGCGCTCGGCCAGCTGGAGACCGTGTACGCCGCCGGCGCGCGGACGCTGTCGCGGGCGATCGTGCACGCGATGCTGAACGCCGAGTCGGTGCAGACCCCGGCCGGGACGATCCCCAGCTACCGCGACGCCTATCCGTCGGCGTTTCCTACTGATTGACGTACGACTTGGGTCGTACGCCGTACTGTCGAAAGGCACCGGAATGCGACCGCAAGACCCGTCTGCGGGCCGACGATCGCGGGCGGGGATCGCGACAGGCTCTGGGCATGAACTTTCAGAGTCCCCAGTCGCAGGTTGTGTTGAGCGGGCACGGCCTGGTCAAGCACTACGGCAGCGTGGTCGGCTTGGCCGGAGTGGACGTCGCCGTCCGGTCCGGCGAAGCGCTCGCGGTCATGGGCCCGAGTGGCAACGGCAAGACCACCCTGCTGCACGTGCTCGCCGGCATCCTCACGCCGGACCAGGGCGAGGTGTGGCTGGGCAGTGAACGTGTCGACCAGCTGAACGACGCCGCCCGGACGGTGCTGCGCCGTCGCCGTCTCGGCTTCGTGTTCCAGGACAACCAGCTGCTCGCCGAACTGCCCGCGGACGAGAACGTCGCCCTGCCGCTGATGGTGGACGGTCTGAGCCGGCGCGAGGCGATCGGACGGGCGCGGGCGACGCTCGCCCAGGTCGGGCTGGCCGCTGAGGTCGGTCGTCGACCGGGTGAGTTGTCCGGCGGTCAGGCGCAGCGGGTGGCCATCGCGCGCGCACTGGTCGGCGAGCCGCAGGTGGTGTTCGCCGACGAACCAACCGGTGCATTGGACGCCGCCACCGGCTCACAGGTCATCGACCTGCTCGTAGGCGCCGCGACCTACCGCGGCGCCGCAGTAGTCGTCGTCACCCACGACAACGCCGTAGCGGCCCGTTGCCACCGAGCCCTCCACATCGTCGACGGACGAGTCAGCGATGCCATGGGAGCCGTGCGATGAATCCGATGACTGAGCTCGGCCTGCGGTTTGTACGACGGCCAGGGCCGGGCGGGCGTGCTGCGAACCTGGCGGCGTTCGGCGCGACTGCGGTGGTCGCGCTCTTGGTCACGTTTCTCATTGCCGGCTCGCTCGGCTTGTCGCAACGATCCGAACGGATCGGGTGGCGGAGTGCGGACAAGGCTGACCCGGCGACCGCGATCGGCTCGCTGAACCTGGACGACGACCAGCGCGTCGACGGCCACCGCCTCAGCGTTCTCGACCTCGCGGTCCTCCGCCCCAACGAGGTCGCGCCACCGCCCGGCTTCGACCACACACCCAAGCCCGGCGAGGTCTTCGTCTCGCCTGAGGTCGCCAAACGCTGGTCCAGCCTCAGCAAGCAGTACGGCCATGACGGTATGGACAAGCCGACCGGTGTGATCAGTGACAAGGGCCTCTCGTCGCCAGAAGAGTTCATCATCATCCGCGGCGTCCAGACGATCACTGCCGACCAGCACCCGCAGTACGTCAGCAGCTGGAACGAGAACGTCTGGGACAGCCGCATGCTCGGTCTGCTGATCGCGGTGGCGTTCGGCATCATCCTGGTGTTGTTCCCGATCCTGAGTCTCGTCGGACAGGCCGCTGGTGTCGCAGCCAAGCGTCGCGAGCACCGACTGGCCGCACTGCGTCTCGCCGGCGCCACCCGGACCCAGGTGCTCTGGTTGAGCGCAGTAGAACAAGCCGTGCTCGCTGCGGCAGGTGCAGTCGTCGGTCTGGTCGGCTACACCGTTCTGAGTCCCCTGATTGCGCAGATCCCACTCGGTGGCGGACGCTGGTACGTCGGTGACATCACAGTGCAGTGGTGGACAGTCCTCGTCGTGCTGGTCGCCGTACCCGTTCTGTCCGTCATCAGTGCGCTCATCGGCCTCGGACGCGTCAGCATCACCCCGCTGGGCGTCGTACGCGGCCAAACGCGCAAGGGCCTCAGCGTGCTGCGCATCGGGTTGCTGGTCATCGGTCCGGTCATGCTGGCGTACTACGGGATGCGGGGAGCCGTGCTGCCGTTGCTGATCGCGGTCGGCTTCGCGGCACTCGCCGTACGCGTGGTCGGACCGTGGGCGGTGCAGTTGGTGGGTAAGGCGATGGCGAAGGCAGCAAACGGACCTGTGACGTTGCTGGCCGGTCGACGCCTGGTAGACGACCCAAAGGCTGCGTTCCGACCCGTGGCCGCTCTAGTGCTGTCTGGCTTCGTCACTGGCTTCATCTCGGTGTTCATGCCCTCTGGCGAAGACGACCCGACCTTCAACGACATGCGGATCGGTGTCGCATTGCTGCTCTCGTTGGTCTTCCTGACCGTGGCTGCCTCAACCGCAGCGGGAGCAGTGGGTACGGCGCTGGACCAGGCAGCTCCTGCACGGGCGCTACGGCGGTCCGGAGTACCGCTGTCGGTGATCGAGCGAGCGGCTCGAGTCGCCGCCGTCGTACCGGTCGTCGCTGTCGGCCTGCCCGTCGTGGGGTTCGGCGCGCTGTGCGGGCTGGCGTTGAGCGGCGGCAAGATCGCTACTGAGGGCAGCTCCGGCGTACTGCTGCTGCTCGGGCAGGTCGTCGCGGGGCTCGCCCTGGTCACCGTCGCAGGCGCTGCCGGTGCACCGGTCCTGCGGAAGGCAAGTGCGAACTGATCGCGGTTGTCCACAAGGGTGAAACGCTCCGGGGCGCGATCGTGCGAGGATGAGGGCATGCGTGACCTGAATACTCCGGAGCTCGCGGACACGTCGGCGGACCTGCGCGACGCGATCGATCGGTGCGGCTATTACCCCGACGTGGTGACCGACTCGCTCGAGGTGGCGGTCGCCGGCGAACCGATCCGGGCCTATGTGCTGCAGCACGAGCCGACGTTCGACCGCGACGAGGTCCGGCGGCACATCACGATCCTGGCGCTCACCCCGACCCGGCTGATCGTCGGCCACACCGACGAGCACGCTGCCGACGAACTGATCCGCGCGCCGTACGCGTCCACCTCGACCGAGGCGATCCCGCTGCAGCGGGTGAACGCCGTCGTCGTGAACCGCGTCGTACCGAACCCGGCGGGCTATGCCACCGGCAAGGCCGACCCGGCGGTGGCGGGCAGCGGTGAGGTGGTGCTGACCATCGGCTGGGGCATGGTGAACCGGATCGATCTCGAGCCGGCCGTGTGCGCGGACCCGAACTGCGAGGCCGACCACGGCTACACCGGCTCGGTCGCGGCCGACGACATCTCGCTGCGGATCAGCGCCGCGGCCGACGGTCCGGCCGGGATCCAGCAGGTGCTCGAGTTCGCGAAGGCACTCTCGTTCGCGACCACCAGCAGGTAGCGCCGTGATCCAGCCGGTTTCGCCGCAGTACGGCGGCGGCGCGCTCGCGGACGTGCTGCCGTCGGTGGCCGGCGCGCTGTCGGTGCCGGGGGAGACCAACCTCCTCGGCCTGCCACCCGCCTCCCGGTATGCCGTCCTCCTGCTGGACGGACTCGGCTGGAGGCTCCTGCAGCGGTACGGCGACGCCGCGCCGTACATGTCGTCGCTGATTCCGAAGAGCCGCAGCCTGACCGCAGGAGTGCCGTCGACGACTGCTGTCAGCCTCACGAGCCTCGGCACGGGTCTGCCGCCGGGTGCGCACGGCATCGTCGGCTACACGTCGATCGTCCCGGAAACCGGCGCCCTGCTGAACGCGCTGTCCTGGGACGCGCCGGTCGACCCGCGACGCTGGCAGCCGCACGGGACCGTTTTCGATCGGGTAGCGGCGGCCGGCGTTGCCACGCGCAACGTGAGCAAGGCGCGGTTCGACACGTCAGGGCTGACAGCGGCCGCGTTCCGGGGGAGCGCACACCGCGGTGCCGACACTGTCGAAGACCGTCTGGACGCGACCCGTTTCGCGAGTCGGGAAGGGCAGTCGTCGCTGGTCTACGTGTACGACTCGCAGCTCGACTACATCGGCCACCAGCAGGGCTGCGACTCGTGGCAGTGGCAGAAGGAACTGGGTGCAGCCGACACGTTCGCCCAACAGGTCCGGTCGGCGCTGCCGCGTGACGCCGTACTGCTCGTTGTCGCCGACCACGGCATGATCGACGTCGCCCCCGAGCACCGCGTGGACCTGGACGCCGAGCCCGCGCTGACCGAGGGCCTGACCCTCATCGGTGGGGAGTCGCGTTTCCGTCACCTGTACTGCGTTCCCGGCGCGGAGGCCGACGTACTCGCCGTCTACAAGGAACGGCTGGGCGAGAAAGCCCTGGTCCTGTCACGCTCCGAGGCGATCGGGCGCGGCTGGTTCGGTTCGGTTGTCGAGGACCGAGTGGCACCGCGACTCGGGGACGTCATCGTTGCGGCGCTCGGCCCGGTCGCGCTGGTCGCCAGCCGCCGCCACGCACAGGAGGCGGACCTGATCGGCCTGCACGGCTCGTTGACTCCGGACGAGATGGAGATCCCGCTGCTCGTCGACGCGGGGTACTAGAAGCTCCAGACGTCCCAGAAGAAGCTGGTGGTGGCGGTCTTCGCTTCGCCGTCGCGGGCGGTGACAGTCACCTTGTACCGCCCGGCGCCGGGTGTCAGCACGCCGGTGATCCAGCCGCGCTCGGCGTCGATGGTGAGACCGGGCGGCAGACCGCTCGCCGAGTAGCTGATGTCACCGGTGCCGCCGGTGCCCTTCAGCAGCAGCGGGACCGCCGGGATGCCGCCGACGCCGAGCTGCTCGGACGGCTGGGTGACCGAGATCGCGCCCTGCGGCTGCGCGGCCGCGGCGCCGACCGCCTCGGCCGCGTCGACGAGACCTTCGCCGTAGTACGAGTTGTTCCCCGCGGACCCGGAACATTCACCGGAGGCCACGGGCGGGCACGCGAGGTCGTTGGCCTGCTGGGCGAGCCGGGCGCGGACCTGGGCCGGGTTGAGCCTCGGATCGACGCTCCGGAGCAGGGCTGCGACGCCGGCGACGTGCGGCGACGCCATCGACGTACCGTCGAGGAGCTTGTAGCCACCGCCCGGCACCGTCGAGTACACGGCCTGGCCCGGGGCGGCGAGGCTGATCTTGCCCTCACCGAAGTTCGAGAACGGCGACTTCGCGCCGGTCGGGCCCACCGACGCGACCACGACGACGTTCGGCAGCTCGGTCGGCAGGCTGATGCAGTCGTTCGTGACGGTCCGGTCGGCCGGGGTCGAGTCGTCCGGGCTGGAGGGGTCGTCGGTCTTGTTGGCCAGGTCGTCGTCCTCGTTGCCGGCCGCGGCGATGTTCACCACACCCTTGCTGTCCGAGTACGCGACGGACCGGCGGACCGCTTCGGCGATCGCGTCCTGGTCCTTGTCGGTCGGGCAGTTGTACAGCCAAGGGTCGGTGTAGTAGCTGTTGTTCGTCACCGACACGCCCTTGTCGGCGGCGAACATGAACGCGCAGACCGTGTTCTCCGGGAAGAACAGCGAGGTGCCGGCCTCGGCCACGCGGATCGACGACACCTTCACGCCGGGTGCGACACCGACCATCCCGAGGCCGTTCTTCGCGCCGGCGATCGTCCCGGCCACGTGCGTGCCGTGCTCCTCGACCGGCCGCCACGCGCCCGGCCGGGTGTCGGCCTTGCCGTACGCGCAGGACGCCGACTTCGACGCGTCGAAGTTCGCCTTCAGGTCCGGGTGCTGATCGTCCACTCCGGTGTCGAGCACGCCGACGGTGATGCTCTTCGAGCCCGGGTTCTTCGCCCAGGCGCGATCCGCACCGATCTGGCTCATGTCGGCGCGGTCGGTCTCCGGCTGGGCCGTCGTGACTTCGGGCACCGCCGGCGGGATCGCCGGGTTCGCGACGGCCGCAGGCAGGTCCGTCGTCCGGGTCGCACCGGCCTTCTGCACGCCCTGGACGCCGCGCAGCTTGTCCGCAAAGTCGGTCGCCGTCGAGTGCGCCACGATCACCCCGATCGCGTCGTACGTCGCGTAGACCGTGCCGCCGTTCTGCGTGATCGCGCCGGTCACCTTGCCGGTCTGGTTCGGCGCGGTGATCACGAAGTAGGCCCGGAGTCCCGCCTCGGAACGGACCGGCGCCGCACCGGCCGGAAGGGTGGCGGCGGCGACGGCCAGGAAGGCCGCGAGGACGAGGAACAGGGCTTTGCGCACAATCCATTCAAGCTGAACGGAGGCTCAGAACCCAACCCACCGCTCCGACACACTCCGGAGTGCACCCCGGAGTGCGCAGGGGACCTTTGACTTGGCAGGATGTTCGCCCGTGGCGGAGCTCCTCTATTTCACCGGGACCATGGACTGCGGCAAGTCGACGCTGGCGCTGCAGATGGATCACAACCACAAGGCACGCGGGAGGGTCGGGAGGATCTTCACCAGTCATGACCGGGCAGGGGAGTCGGTGCTCTCGTCGCGGCTCGGGCTGTCCGCGGACGCGGTCGAGGTACGCACGGAGTTCGACTTCTGGGACTACGTCGTGAACGAGCTGACGCGCGGCGGCCGGATCGACTACGTGGTGTGCGACGAGGCGCAGTTCTACAGCCCGCTGCAGATCGAGCAGCTCGCGCGGCTGGTCGACGAATTGCAGATCGACGTGTTCTGCTTCGGCATCCTGACCGACTTCCGGGCCACGCTGTTCCCGGGGTCGGCGCGGCTGGTGGAGCTCGCCGACCGGATGGAACTGCTCCAGGTCGAGGCGTTGTGCTGGTGCGGTGAACGGGCCACGCACAACGCCCGTACGATCGGTGGGGAGATGGTGACCGAGGGCGAGCAACTGGTGGTGGGCGACATCGTGTCGCTGGACCACGAGGTCGCGTACGAGGTGCTCTGCCGCCGGCATCACCGCCGCCGCCTCACCCAGGCCCGCGCCCGCGCCACCCTGTCACCCGAAGTCCTGCCGTTCGGAGGAGCTGCGTCATGAGCCCGTTGATCACCGTTGACGACCTGCGGGCGCTCGGCTCCGCTCCGGTGCTGGTCGACGTCACCTGGAACCTGGCCGGCCCGCCCGGCCAGGAGGCGTACGACGCCGGCCACCTGCCCGGAGCGTACTTCGTGGACCTCGACACCGAGCTCGCCGCCGCCCCCGGCCCCGGCCGGCACCCGTTGCCCTCCGCAACGACCGTGACGGAGACGTTCCGCCGTCTCGGCATCAGCTCCGCCGACACCCCGGTCGTGGTGTACGACGCCGCCAACTCGATGTCCGCCGCCCGCGCCTGGTGGGTGTTCCGGTACTTCGGGCTGACCGACGTACGCGTCCTCGACGGCGGACTGGCCGCGTGGAAGGCCGCCGGGGGAGAGGCCACCGTAGAAGCACCGGCTGGTGGTGCCGGTACGTTCACAGCGACCCCCGGCCACCTGCCGGTGCTCGACGCCGACGGTGCTGCCGCGGTGGCCGCGAAGGGCGTCCTGCTGGACGCACGGGCGCCCGAGCGGTTCGCGGGTGAGGTCGAGCCGATGGATCCGGTGGCCGGCCACATCCCCGGAGCTGTCAACGCCCCGACGACCGCGAACGTCGACGAGACCGGGCGCTTCCTCCCGCCCGCCGACCTCCAGGCGCGCTTCACCGCACTCGGCGTCAGTCCCTCCACCGAAACCGCGGTCTACTGCGGCTCCGGCGTCACCGCCGCCCACGAAGCCCTCGCCCTGGAATCCGCCGGCCTCCCGGCCACCGTCTACATCGGCAGCTGGTCCGAATGGATCACCGACCCCACCCGCCCGGTCGCCACAGGCAAGGACTGATCGCTCACCAGCCCAGGGGACCGAGGCGGTCTTCGAAGGTACCGGTGGGGCCGTCCGGGCCGAGCGTGGCCATGCGGATGATCACGTCGGTGCCTTCGGTGACGGTCAGCTGACCCTTGTGGTTGTTCATGTCGGTGGCGGCGAACGTGTGCTTCGCGGTCTCACCCGGCGTGATGGCGTTGAACTTGATGGTCGGCAGCGCCTGCGCGTACCTGACCGTGAGCATGTTCAGCGCCGCCTTGGACGAGCTGTACGCGAGTTCGTGCATCTTGGTCACCGGCTGCTCCGGGTCCAGCATCACGCTGAACGCCCCGCCGCCGCTGGAGACCATCACCACCCGCGGGTTGCTCGCCGCTTGCAGCAGCGGCAGGAACGCATGCGTGACCCGCACCGGTCCGTACACGTTGGCGTCGTACACGGCGTGCAGCTCGTCGGCTGTCGCCTCGCCCGGGTGGACGGCATGCCCTGACGCGCCCGCGTTGTTGATCAGGACATCGAGCCGTGCGGTGTGCCCGGACACGATCTGCAGGGCGCCGGCCACGGACTCGTCGGAGGTGACGTCCAACGGGACCAGCACCGCGTCCACGCCGTCAGCCGCCAACTTCTCGACGGCCACCCGCCCGCGCTCCTCGTCACGCGAACCGAGGAAAACCTTCCAGCCCATCTCTCCGAGCCGACGGGCCGTTTCGTAGCCGAGGCCCTTGTTCGCCCCGGTGATCAGTACGGTGGTCCGCTCCGCGTTCGTCATCATGCTCCTTCTGTGGAAACGACTGTTCGATCACGAGATGCCGCTGCGGTCTCGTCCGTGACAGCCGATCGAAGTGAGCTGAGTCACCCGCTCAAGGAACCAACACCACTCACGTACTACTGCCCGAAGATAGTTTGTCTCACGTACTAGGTCAACTAGACTTCGACGCATGAACACCGTGGACGCCGTCGTACAGCTGTCCTTCCGGGTGCAGCGGATCCTCGCCGCGGTCGGCGCCGAGCACGACCTGTCGATCATCCAGATCCGGCTGCTCGGCATCCTGCGGGACCGGCAGCCGGGGATGCTCGAGCTGGGCAACCATCTCGGCCTCGACAAGTCCTCGATGACCGGGCTCGTGTCGCGGGCGGAGAAGCGCGGTCTGGTCGAGCGGATGCCGTCGCCGCACGACGGTCGCGGCGTCCTGGTCGCGCTGACGCCCGCCGGTCGCCGGCTCGCGGAGGTGGGGGAGGCGCAGATCGCCCGACGGGTCACGGAGCTGCTGAACGAGCTGAACGCGACGCAGCGCAAGCAGTTCACCCAGCTCGCCAGCGTGCTCGTGCACGGGTAACGAAAGGGTTGACTTCGCCGGAGCGGCGCGGGATGGTGGCCGAGCAATCGATTTCCCACTATCCACCGCCCCCTGGGAGTCAGTCGATGATGAAGCGATCCACGTTCTTGCGCGCGGCCGTCGGCGCCGGCGTACTGGCCGCCGTACCGGGCCGAGCCTTCGGGAGCAGCCAGGCTGTGCTGACCAACAAAGTCGCCGATCTGACCGGGCCCGGATTGACCGACCGGTTCCGGATGGCCGCGACCGACCTCGGGATTCCGGCGCGGACGCCGGACGGGCGGCTGCTGTTCATGTTCGGCGACACCTTCGAGGAGGCACACGTCGGCGGCGGCTGGTGGCGGTCACCGGTCGCGCTGTGGTCGACGACCACGGACCTGAACGGCGGCGTGCAGTGGTCCGGCGCGGTCGGGGGAGACGCGGCGCAGCAGTTGTGGGACTACCCGCACGACAATCCGACGTTCTCGACCGTGCTGCCGTCGGACGTGATCACGATCGGCGGGTCGATGTACCTGCACGCGATGGTGAACAACGGCCTCGGAAACGTCGTGTGGACAGAGATCTGGCGCTCCGACAACTCGGGCGCGAGCTGGTACCACACCGGCGCGAAGTTCGACCCGAACATCGACGGCGGGATGTTCCAGCTGCTGACCTGGGGGCTGGGGAACGACGGGTACGTGTACGTCTACTCGACCGGGTTCCAGCGCAACAAGCCGATCATCCTCAAGCGCGTGCGCCAGGAGCAGATCGCGAACCCGGCGGCCTACGAACCGTGGGGGTACCGCGACGGCGTCTGGGCGTGGGGCAATCCCGCGACACCGATCCTGACCGGGAGCTTCGGCGAGATGAGCCTGCGTCCGCTCGGCGGCAAGTGGGTGCTGACGTGGTTCAACGCCGGCGACTACCGGATCGACGGCATCATCATGGACACGCCGACGTCCAACCTCTACACGGCGTACCGGCAGACACTGATCTACGGCGGCGCGTGGGGGTCGGAGGACGACAACCATGTCGCCCAGCTGTACGGCGGGTACGTCATCCCGGGGTCGACGCTCTCGGACATGCATCTGTCGGTCAGTCAGTGGAACACCGACAACGGCTGGCCGTACCGCGTCATGCAGTTCCGCGTCCGGGGCTTCGGTTAAAGCTCGAGCACCATCGTGTCGGAGGTGCCGACGACGCCGACCTTCCGGAACCCCAGCGATTCGTAGAGGTTCCGGGCCGGGTTGTCCGGGTCCACGCTGAGCGAGAGCTGCCCGTACGACGCTGCGCGCGCCTGTGCGATCAGTTCGGTCAGCACGCCCCGGGCGACCCCGCGCCGCCGGAAGCCGGCCGCCACACCCAGGGTCAGTTCGGGTACGTCGTCCGCGATGTACCCGTACCCTGGCCGGTCCGCGGTGAGCAACCGCGCCCACGCGGCACCCGCGGGGGAGCCGTCGACCTCCGCGACCACCCCGAAGTCATTCGCGTGCGGCCACGCGTCGAGGTACCTCCACGCGTGATCGTCGCCCCGCGCCTTCGCCTCGTCGTACCAAGGAGTCCCGTCCCAGTTGCACGCCTCGAGCAACATCTCGAGAAGGAACGGAAGATCAGCGGCGGTCGCCGGTCGCAGATGCATGCGCCTATCCTCGCCTCCGCCGACCACCACCACTACCGGTTTACTCCCGGGAACGTCGGAGTCGGTGCGGTTCGTTCGACGGTCATGGATGTCGATGCACGGGGTGTGCGGACGTATTACGACGAGCTCGGCACGGGCGAGCCGGTTGTGCTGTTGCACGGTGGGGGAGTGACGGCGGACAGCTGGCAGGCGCAGGCGCCGGAGTTGGCTGCGCAGTACCGGGTCTTGATCCCGGAGCGCCGAGGGCACGGGCGGACCCCGGACGTTGACGGGCCGGTGTCGATGGAGATCTTCGCCGCGGACACGGCCGCGTTCATCCAGGCACTCGAGCTCGGGCCGGTGCACGTGGTCGGGTGGAGTGACGGCGGCAAGGTCGGGATGAGTCTCGCGCTGTCCCGGCCGGACCTCGTCCGCAAGCTCGTCCTGATCGGCACCGAACTGACCCACGCCGGCGGCACAGCTGCCAACCAGGCACTCCTCGAGCCCGCGGGCCTGGAGTTCCTCGCCACGGCCTTTCGCCCGCAGTACGAGCCGCTCTCACCTGATGGCCCTGAGCACTTCGACGTCGTCTTCGCCAAGTGGACTCAGATGTGGACGACCCTCCCGGATGTCGAGCTTGCCGCTCTCGAGACCCTGCCGATGCCGGTACTGCTCATGCAGGGCGACGACGACTGTGTGCGGATCGAGCACACGGCAGAGGTCGCTCGTGCGATCCCGGACGCCCAGGTGGCCGTCGTACCTGGTTCGTCGCACGGGCTGCCGTTGGAGAAGCCTGGGTTGGTGAATCGGATCCTGCTGGACTTCCTGGCCGATCCGCAGGTGCCCAAGTTCATGCCGCTTGGTGATCTGAACTCCTGAGCGAAACCGTTTCCGCACGGATGGCGATCAAGGTCTTGAGTTAGTAACACGCTTGGTTTAACTTACTCGGGACCTGGCCGGTGTGTGGCTCAGAGCACATCGGCGGCATCCGGAAACCTGAGGAGTTCCGATGACGAGAGTGAGCAGGTGGGGCAGGTGCGGGACTGCCCTGGGGGTTGCCGGGCTGGTGCTCGCGGCCGCGGGCTGCGCGAAGGACGCGACGCCCGTCGCGTCCGGCGGCGCGGGCGGCGGCATCGACGAGAAGGCGCCGGTCACCATCACGATCGGGGACCGCCCGACCCCTGACAAGCCGAACGACATCAAGGCGTTCGACCAGAAGGTCAAGGACTTCACGGCGAAGTACCCGAACATCACGGTGAAGTCGACCGAGACGAAGTGGGAGGCGCAGACCTTCCAGGCCCAGGTGGCCGGCGGCACGCTGCCGACGGTGATGAACATCAGCTTCACCGAGCCGGCCAACATGATCCCGAACAAGCAGCTCCCGGACATCACCGACGAGCTGAAGCTGGTCGACCTGACCAAGGACCTGAACCCGAACGTCCTGAAGATCGTCCAGGACGCGAACGGCCGGATCTACGGCGTACCCATCGATGTCTTCTCGGTCGGCATCGCCTACAACCGCGCCCTGTTCACGCAGGCCGGCCTGGACCCGGACAAGCCGCCGACGTCGTGGGACGAGGTCCGCCAGTACGCCAAGCAGATCGCTGACAAGACCGGCAAGGCCGGGTACGCGCAGCTGACCACGAACAACACCGGTGGCTGGATGCTGACCACGATGACGTACAGCATGGGCGGCACGGTCGAGAGCCAGGACGGCAAGAAGAGCACTTTCAACGACGCGCCGACCAAGAAGGCGCTGCAGCTGCTGAAGGACATGCGCTGGACCGACAACTCGATGGGCAGCAGGTTCCTCTACAACCAGGAGGAGGTCCGGCAGGACTTCGCGGCCGGGAAGATCGGCATGGTCCTGCAGGCGCCGGACGCCTACGACATGAGCGTGAAGAACTTCGGCATGAAGCCCGCCGACTTCGGTGAGGGCGCGCTGCCGCAGGACGGCGGTCCACACGGGACGCTGACCGGTGGCTCGCTGAAGATGATCAGCCCGAAGGCGACCAAGAACGAGGTCGTCGCGGCGCTGAAGTGGATCAAGTTCGACCAGTTCGACAAGTACACGACCGAGTCGGTCGCGGTGCAGGACGCCAAGACCACGATCGCCGACAAGGGGTTCGTCGGCCGGCCGGGGATCACGCCGCTGAGTCAGGAGACGTACGACCAGTTCAACAAGTGGCGTGAGCCGTACGTGAACGTCCCGGTGAAGCAGTTCCAGGGGTACATCGACTCGACGAAGACGCTGAAGCTGCTGCCCGAGCCGTCGAACAAGGGCCAGGAGGTCTACTCGCTGCTCGACCCGGTGGTCCAGCAGGTGCTCACGAAGAAGGACGCGGACATCGACAAGTTACTGAGCGACACGGCCTCGAAGATCGACGCGCGTCTGGCCCGGTAGCCCATGTTCCAGCAACGAACGCAGAAGTCCGGCCGGAGTGTTGCCACCTGGTACCGCTCCGGCGGGCTGAGCGCTGTCTTCTTCGCCCTGCCCCTGGTGCTGATCTTCCTGTACTTCTCCTGGGGCCCGATCGTGCGCGGCCTGGTGCTCAGCTTCCAGAAGAACAACCTGGTCGCCCCGCCCGAGTGGGTCGGGATGTCGAACTTCAGCTACGTGCTGACCGATCCGCAGCTCCCACAGGCAGCGCTCAACACGCTGTACTTCTGCCTGCTGGCTCTGATCTTCGGCTTCCCGGTGCCGTTGTTCCTGGCCGTGTTCATCAGCGAGCTGCGCAAGACCGGCTGGCTCTACAACGTGCTCTCCTACCTGCCGGCCGTCGTACCACCGGTGGCCGCGATCCTGTTGTGGACGTTCTTCTACGACCCGAGCGGGGCCGGCGTGTTCAACTCGATCCTCGGCTGGTTCGGGCTCGGGCCGTTCGCCTGGCTGAACTCGCAGACCCTGGCGATGCCGGCGATCGTGCTCGAGGCGACCTGGGCCGGCGCCGGTGCCACGTCGATCATCTACCTGGCCGCGCTGACCGGCGTACGGACGGAGTTGTACGAGGCAGCCGAGCTGGACGGGGCGGGGATCTGGAGGCGGGTCTGGCACGTCACGCTGCCGCAGATCCGCGGAATCATCCTGATCATGATGCTGCTGCAGCTGATCGGGACGTTCCAGGTGTTCACCGAGCCGTTCCTGTTCACCGGCGGCGGCCCGAACAACGCCACCACGACGATCCTGCTGCTGATCTACCGGTACGCCTTCATCAACGGCGACTTCGGCGCCGCCACCGCCCTCAGCGTCCTGCTCGCCGGGGTGCTGTGCGTGCTGTCGGTCGTCTACCACTTCCTGACGCGGCGCTGGAGCATCTCATGAGCGACGAACGAGGCATCATCTCCGTCTCCGACCGGAAAGTTTCGGTTGTCCGCTACGGGTTGCCGGCCATCCAGGTGCTGCTGTTCATTGGCCTGGTGATCGCTGGTGTCGGGCCGCTGCTGTGGCTGCTCAAGTCCGGTGTCTCGACGAGTCAGGACATCCTGCGCGGCCCGATGCAGCTGTGGCCGTCGGGTATCCAGCTGAAGAACATCCCCGACGCCTGGAACCGCGTGCAGATCGGCGCGTACCTGGGCAACACCGCGATCATCGCGATCGGTTCGATGATCTCGACCCTGTTCGTGTGTACGACGGGAGCCTTCGTACTGAGCGTCCTGCGGCCGAAGTGGGGCCTGATCATCACCGGCGCCGTACTCGCGACGCTGTTCCTGCCCGGTGTCATCTCGCTCGTCCCGCTGTACATGACGGTGCTGAAGATGCCGGTGCTCGGGATCAGTCTGCAGAACACCTTCTGGGCAGTCTGGCTGCCGCAAGCGGCCGGCGCGTTCAACATCCTGGTGATGAAGCGGTACTTCGACTCGATCCCACGCGAACTGATCGAGGCCGCCCGCATCGACGGCGCCGGCAACCTGAGGCTGTTCACCGCACTGATCCTGCCGCTGTCGAAACCGATCGTCGGAGTCGTCGCGCTCCTGACCGTCATCGGCTCCTGGAAGGACTACCTCTGGCCGCTGCTCGTACTGCCGGATCCACGGCTGCAGCCGATCTCGGTCGCCCTGCCGCGGGTGGCCAAGACCACAGAGATCTCCCTGCAGATGAGCGCGCTGTTCCTCGCGGTTCTGATACCTGTCGTGCTGTTCTTGGTGTTCCAGAAACAATTCCTGCGCGGCGTGGGAATGGCGGGAGGAGTTAAGGAGTGAACGAACTGAACGGTCGGCGGGTGTTGGTGACGGGGGCCGCCGGCCGGATCGGGCTGGTCACGGTCGAGCACCTGAACGAGCTGGGTGCGAAGGTGACCACCCTGTCGAACGTCGAGCACCCGGACCTGAAGGCGGACCGGGTGCTGATCGGCGACACCCGGTCCGAGACGGACGTGGCGCATGCGCTGGAGGATGCGGAGTACGTCGTGCACCTGGCAGCGCTCCCGCACCCCTCGGCCGGTACGCCGTACGAGGTGTACTCGATCAACGTGGTGTCGACGTTCAACGTGCTCGCCCAGGCCGGTGCGCTCGGCATCGACCGGGCCGTGATCGCGAGCAGCATCAACGCGACCGGCGTACCGTTCAACCCGCACGAGATCCGGCCGCCGTACTTCCCCTGGGACGAGCAGGCGGCGAGCGATGTCGGCGACGCGTACTCGCTGTCGAAGCAGAACGACGAGAACACCGCGCGGATGGCGTGGCGGCGCTGGGGGATCGACGTGGTCGCGTTCCGGTTCCCGCACGTCAACTCGGCGGAGGTGCTGCAGCAGATGTCCGACCACGTCCGGGAGCATCCGGGCAGCGGACTGCGGGAGGCCTGGAGCTACCTGGACACCCGCGACGCGGCGTACGCCGTCGAGCTCGGACTGACCGCGCCGTTGTCGGGCGCCCACACCTTCTTCGTGACCGCGAGCACCACCAACGCGCCGTACCCGACCGAGGACCTGCTCGACGCGTACGCGCCGGACGTGCCACGGTCGCGACGGTTCGCCGGACGCGAGGTGCCGATCGACCTGACCGCCGTACGGACCGTGCTCGGCTTCGAGGCCCGGCACGAACTCGACCTCCCCACCCTCTCCCTGGAGCTTTGAATGCCCTCGAACTTCGACCAGCCGTGGCCCGCGCGGGACGACATCCGGATCCGCGAGGTGAAGGCGATCGTCACAGCACCGCAAGGCATCCCGCTGGTGGTCGTGAAGATCGACACCACCGAACCGGGCCTCTACGGGCTCGGGTGTGCCACGTTCACGCAGCGCTGGAAGGCCGTCCAGACGTTCGTCGACGAGCACCTGTCCCGGCTCCTCGTCGGGCGCTACCCGGGTGACATCGGCGACCTCACCCGGCTGGCGTCGTACTCCGGGTACTGGCGTGGCGGTCCGGTCACGAACAACGCGATCTCCGGCATCGACCAGGCGCTGTGGGACATCGCCGGCAAGCGCGCCGGCATGCCCGTGTATGAGCTGCTCGGCGGCAAGGTCCGCGCGGCCGCGGACACCTACATCCACGCGAGCGGGCGAACGATCGAGGACACGATCGACCACGCGCAGAAACTGATCACGCAGGGCTGGCGGCACATCCGGCTGCAGGTCTCCACGCCGGGCGGCGGCGGGTACGGCGCTCCGCAGGTGCCGACGCTCTACCCGGACTCGCCGTACCACAACGGCTGGTCCGTGCGGGACTACCTGCGGACCACGCCGGAGCTGTTCGCGGAGGCGCGGCACGCGCTGCCCGACAACATCGAACTGCTCCACGACGTGCACTCGCGGCTGACGCCGAAGGAGGCGGTGCTGCTGGCTCGTTCGCTCGAGCCGCACCGGTTGTTCTTCCTCGAGGATGTGCTCGCGCCGGAGCTGTGGGACCGGCTGCCCGAGGTCCGGGCCGCCTCCCCGGTGCCGCTGGCCGTCGGCGAGCTCACGACGTCGTTCGGTGACGCGGTCCGGCTGATCCGGGACGGCGGTGTCGATTTCATCCGATCGCATGTTTCGGACATCGGCGGTCTCACCCCGGCCCGCAAGCTGGCCGATCTCGCCGAGATCTCCGGCGTACGGACGGCCTGGCACGGTCCGGGCGACACCTCGCCGATCGGCGCCGCGGCGAACGTCGCGCTGGACGTGACGTCCGTTGCCTTCGGCATCCAAGAGGGGCACATCTACAACGAGGCGACGTACGAGGTGTTCCCCGGGACGCTGCGGATCGAGGACGGTTGGCTGCGCCCGAACGAGGCGCCGGGCTGGGGGATCGACGTCGATCTGGAGGCAGCGGCTCGTTATCCGGCGGAACTGTCCGGTCACGACGAGTGGGCGGCCGGGGTACGGCGCATCGACGGAGCGCTCGAAGCTCCGTGACATCGGGCGTTGGGCAGTACGATCACGGCCAGTAGGGACGAGACGGGGAGGCGGAGATGAGCGATTCGGTCGAGGGACTCGCCGAGCTGCGGCGCGCGGGCGCGAACCAGTACGACCTGGGCTCGTTCAACGAGGCCGTGATCATCGAGACGATCCGGCTGGCCGGCATCATCAGCCGAACCGAGATCTCCCGCCGTACCGGCCTGACCCAGCAGTCGGTGTCGCGGATCTTGCGCCTCCTTCTCCAGCAGGGGCTGCTGGTCGAGGAGGCGCAGGAGCGCGCGGAGCGGCTCGGCAAGCCGCGGACGCCGGTGCGATTGCGGTCGAAAGCGGCGCACGCGGTCGGCATCCACATCGATCCCGAACTGCTCACCGTTGCCGTGGTGGACCTGGACGGCACGATCGTGCGGCGCGAAACGGTCGACCTCGCCGACGACCTCGCGGCGGACAAGCTGATCGACCTGACCGCGGCCACGGTGAACGCGGCGCTCAGCATCAGCCAGATCGACCTCGCCTCGATGCTCGGTGTGGGCGTCGCCGTACCAGGCCCGATCGATGCGGACGGGACGCTGCTCGCGCTGCCGTTGCAGCCGGCCTGGCGCGGGTTGAAGATCCGTCAGCTGCTACAGCAGAAGCTGAACCATCCGGTGCTGGTGGAGAAGGACGGTACGGCGGCCGCGATCGGCGAGCGGTGGATCGGGCGGTCGGCGCGGGCGCGGGACTTCGCGTACCTCTATCTCGGCACCGGCGTCGGCAGTGGCCTGATCCTGAACGGCTCGATCTACCGCGGCGGCACGGCCAACGCCGGTGAGTTCGGGCAGATCGCGGCGCTGCGGATGGGGGAGTGGGACCCTGCCGACGGACCCCGCATGATCCCCGAGTGCAACCCGACGGCGTCGCTGCCGGTGATCGCGGGCGAGTTCGGGTACGTCGAGACCGATCCGGCCGCGACCGACGAGGCCAAGCGGTACCGCGCCGTGTGCAAGGCGGCGGCCGACGGGGACGTCGCGGCGGTGAAAGCGGTCACGCAGGTCGCCCGCGTCATCGGTCAGGGTGCGGTCGGTCTGGTGGATCTGCTCGATATCGATCTCGTGGTCCTCGGCGGGCCGGCGTACGGCAAGGAGATCTCGGAGATCCTGCTGACCGAGATCGGGCGCGCGGTGAACGCGCATCCGGTGGCACGGGAGACCCGGCCGGTCGCGGTCGAGGAGTCGATGCTGCAGACCGACGCGGCCGCGGTCGGGGCGGCGTCGACGATCTTCCACGACGCGTTCACCCCTCGGGTCTCGGGATCGAGTCAGGCACGTAGGCTGCCGAAGTGATCGAACCCCGCCCGCTGACGCCGGAGATCGAGCTCCGGATCGCGACCCTCGACGACGCCCCTGCTCTCGCCGACGCACAGACCCGGAGCCGCGACCATCTCCGGCCCTGGGAGCCGGTCCGGGACGAGAAGTGGTTCACCACCGTCGGACAGGCCGAGCGGATGACGTACCAGCTCGAGCGCTACAAGAACGGCCAGGTTGTGCCGTGGGTGCTGGCCGAAGGCGATCGCATCGTCGGCCAGATCACGTTGAGCGACCTGGTCCCCGGCCCGTTCCGTAGCGCGGCGCTCGGATACTGGCTGGCCGCCGACGTGCTGGGCCGCGGCCTTGCCACCCGCGCCGTCGACGCCGTCGCCGAGATCGCCGACGCCGAGCTGAAGCTGCACCGCATCGAGGCGAGCACTCTCACCGGCAACGTCGCCTCGCAGCGAGTCCTGCAACGCACCGGATTCGCCCAGATCGGCATGGCCCCGACCTACCTCCACATCGACGGCCACTGGCAGGACTGCAACCTCTACCAACGCATCCTGAACTCCCGCGACCCCGGCGCGTAGGTGATCCCCAGGCCATCACAATCGCCGTCGGCGAGCGTGGACACGCTGGGCCGAGTTCTGCTCGGCGCATTGTGATGGCCTGGAGATCGAGTCAGCCAGGCGGGAGACCGACGCCGCGGGAGACGTCTACGTCGTCGTAGCGGCCCTCGAGGACGTCGACGAACTTGACCGGGCGTTGGAGGGTGGAGGCGATGTAGACGGCTCGTACTGTGGCGAGCGCGTCGATGGCGTCCTGGACGGTGATGGCCGGCGGGGTGCCGTCGGCGATCGCCTTGAGGATGTCGTCGTACTGCGCTTTGTGGCCGCCGGGGCCGCCGACGTCGACGGGCTGGTCGTCGGTGGAGCCGTCCACGTTCAGCCGGCGGAGGCGGTCGTCCTCGACCTCTGCGCCGCCTTCGGTGCCGTGGACGGAGACCCGAGTACGACCGCCGGGGAACGCCGCGGTGGTGGCGTGCAGCGTGCCGACGGCGCCGTTCTCGAAGGTGATCGTGGCGACGACCGTGTCCTCGACCTCGATCGCGTGGTGCGCAGCCCGCAGCGCCTGGGCCTGGATGCTCACCGGACGGCCCATGAACCACAGCATCAGGTCGACGGTGTGGACGCCCTGGTTCATGAGCGCGCCACCGCCGTCCTGCGTCCACGTCCCGCGCCAGCCCGCCGACGCGTAGTACTCGTCGCTGCGCCACCAGGCCACCGACGCGACGGACGACGTCAACTGCCCGAATCGGCCGGCGTCGATCGCCTGCTTGACCACGGCGCTGCCGGCGTCGAAGCGGTGCTGGCTGATCACCGACGACTGCACGCCATGGCTCCCGGCCCGGGTGGCCGCCGCGCCGAGGCGGCGGGCCCGGACCAGGTCGACGTCGAGGGGCTTCTCGATCACGACGTGCTTCTTCTCGTTCAGCGCCTGCTCGGCCAGCGCGGCGTGCGTGCCACTCGGGGTGCAGATCGCGACGAGGGACACGTCCGACCCACCCAGCGCCGCGGTCAGGTCGTCGTACACCTTCGGCTCCGGCTGGCCGAGCTCGACCAGCTGCGCCTGGAGTGCCTCCCGGGCCGCGGCGTCACCGTCCACCAGGGCGGTGACGATCGCGTCCGGCCGTTCCGCGATGGTCTTGGCGTGGGTGCGGCCGATGATGCCGCACCCGACGATCGCGACCTGCTGTTGTGTGTCAGCCATCTCGCTCCTACATCGGTGTGAAGTTGGCTATCAGTTTCTGGTCCGCCGAGACGGTGAAGGTGTACGACGGCGCTGTCGACACCACGGTCCCGTCCACGGTCCAATCCCGGAAAACGCTATCCGATCCTGGCGCTGCCGTCACGGTGACCTGCGCGCCGACCTCGTAGGTTCCCGGCTCGGACTCGTTCCCCGCGATGCTCACGGTGCCGTTCCCGTTCGCCTGGACCGCGATGCTGCGCTGGACGACGTTGATCACCATCACGTTGTGCAACGTCGCCGGACCGCTCAGCGTCGCGCCGTTGTAGCGGGCGAGGTTCGTCGCCTCGACCTCGCCGCTCACGACCCGCACGGTGTGCCCGTCGCCGCCGAGGTTGTCGGTACCCAGGTTGAACGCGTCCACCTGACCGGAGTTCACCACGAGGCCGTCGTGGAACCCGTACGCGAACACGTTCAGCAGGGTCAGTCCGCGCGCCCCGTCGACGGTGACGATCTTCGCGGTCTTCCGCATGTACTTGTCGATGACGAGCTCGAAGATGCGACCCTCGTTCATCCAGTACGGCTGCTGGTACCCGACCCGGGTGACCGCGTTCCCGTTCGACAGCACACCCTCGACGCGGCCGTCGCGCCCCGGGCCGATCGCGATCGCGTGGTCGAAGAACGCGCCCGCGACCTTGCGGACCACGACGCCGTCGCCGCTGAGGTCGATGCCGTTCCAGGCGTTCGGGAACCCGGCGTTGATGACGTAGTTCGCGCCGGCGTGCCCGCGGACCGCGTACGGGTACGGCACCACGCCCTCGGCGTTGCCCGGGTTGTTCTCCGGGTAGAAGACCCGCAGCCCGCGGACGCCGGCGCCCTTCCCGGAGAGCGTCAAGAGAGCGGTTGCGGACTCTCCCGCGCCGCGTCCCTCGAACGCCTGCAAGACTGTCCCGCCGCTCGCCCCGCCCTGGTCCCGGTTCGGTACGGCGGACGCACCGCGCAACTCGACCTTCGCCGGAACGCTCAGATGCGTACTGATCCGGTACCAGCCGGCGGGCAGGTAGACGATCCCGCCACCTTCACGCCCGGCGCGATCGAGCACCTTCTGCACCTCGCGCGTCGCGTCGGCGGCCGGCAGGTACCCGACCCCGTACGGCGCATCCACGACGTACAGCTTCTGCACCGGTCGGGGGAGCGCTCTCTGGGTGTAGCTCGGTGCGGCGCCCGACATGCGGTGGATGATGCCCGAGAGAACGCCAGAGAGCGCTGTCCCGGTGATCTTCACGTAGCCACGCGAGTTGTTGGTGATGCCGCCCTCAACGTGACCGCCGGCGAGCGTCATGCCCCACCGGTCGTCCATCACGTCGACGAGCAGCCCGGTCCCGACCCGGCGTACGTCGGGTTCGAGGAAGCTGCCGGTGAACTGGGCCCGCTGGCCCGCGACGACGTGGATGCCGACGGCATAGTCGGAGAGCGCGATCCGGTAGAACTGGTCCCACTCGAGGTCGCCGAGCACCAGGCCGGTGCCGTGTGCCCGGGTCCAGGCGTCGAGAGTGGCCCGAGCCGGCGGGTGGTAGGCGGCCGGCGCGGACGACCAGTACGAGTTGCTGAAGGCAACGTTCTCCCAGGTGCCGACGTCGGCGCCGTTGTAGGCGCGGGCGCCCTCGAACAGCGCCGTACCGCGGACGTTGCGGATCGTCGTCGACTCGTGCACCTGCCCCGAGCTCGGGGCGTTGCCGTGGTCGTTCGGCATCGTGCTGACGCCGATACCGCGGTACGAGTTCAGCATGGTGACGTCGGAGACCGTCGCCATCATGTAGTTCTCGTTGCCGATCCACGCCCCGCCGGGGATCTCGAACGTGTAGTTGTACGGAACCGGAGTGCTCGCGTTCTGGTGCGGGTAGTACGTCGTCACGCCGAGAACGCCCGCGCTGCCGCCGATCCGGAACAGACTCGGCCCGTCGTCACCCGATGGCAGGTCGGCGACGATCACCGTGCCCGTACCGAGCTTCTGACCGTGGTCGCCGCGGAGACTGCAGAACGCGTGTACCTCGATCGTGTCGGTCACCTTGTACTGCCCGGCCGGCAGCCACACCGTGCCACCGCCCGCGTCCTGGCAGGCGTAGATCGCCTGCTGGATCGCCTTCGTGGAGTCTCGCCGGCCGCTGCGGTCGGCGCCGAACTGCGTCGCGTCGAAGTCCGCGACCACACCGTCCTCGGTCGGGTTGCTCGTCGCAACGAGCCGCGGCGTCGGCTTCACGACCGGCGCCAGCCGCAGCTGCAACTCCTTGACGGCAAAGGAATCGGCCCCGGTCATCGCAACCCGGACGTACCGTGCGCTGACCGTCGCGAACCGCGTCCGGCCGAACTGGTTACCGCCAGGCGATCCGGTCCGGCCGACGCTGACGAACTTCTGCCCGTCGTTCGAGACCTGAACGGTGTAGTCAGGGGAGGACGCCTCGGCCCATTCGACCCGCACATCGTTCACGGGCCGCGGCGCACCGAGATCGATCTGCAGCCACGAGTCCGCACCACCGGTCCAGACCGTCTGGTGGTCGTTGTCGTTGACCTGAGCAGCGCCGGTCCCACCGCTCGCGGTCGCCGTACCGTCGTCCGCGAAGTTGGTGTCCACGACCGACGCGATGAACGCGTCCAGCTTGGCCTGCAACGTCGTGAGCGCGGCCTTGACCTGTACGTCGGTGACGCCCGGAGTGGACGCGATCGCCTGAGCGTTGTCGATCGCGTCCTGCAGCGTGGCGCGGCTGCCGACCGGGTACTGCCCGTCGCGCGTCCCTTCGCGGGCGGCCTTCTCGGTACGAGTCGCCTGACCGATGAGGTCGACGAGACCCTCGGTGACGTCGAGGGTGGTCGCGACCTTGGCGACCCGGACCGCGGCGACCTTGAGGTCGACCGCGCCGTCGCCGTTGTGGATCCGGAGGTCGCCGCCGTTCGAGCGGTTCGTCATGACCGCATCCGGCAGCGCGAACGTGTAGGTCTTCCACGTCTTGGTGTCGCCGTACCGAACGACCTCGGAGTTCTTGAACTTGTCCGGGATCGTCTCGCCGGGGGAGTCGTAGTGCAGACCGAACTGGCCGCTGCCCTCGTCGAAGTAGTCGATGCTGACCAGCACGAGAGCGCGGTTGTCGTACAGGTAGGTGTCGGCGACGTTCAGGTAGAAGAAGTTCGTCCCCGGCGCCGGTGCGGTGTGATCGGTCTGCCAGTACGGGCGACCGTCCTGGACGCCGGTCACCAGGTGCGACGCGTCGTCGCCGGCCCGCGGGCTGATCCCGTTCTGCACGGGCGTCGCGCCGAGCTGCACCGACGCTCCCGCCGTACTGATCCGCAGGCCGGCGATCGTGATGTCAGCGCTGCCGAAGACGCGGACATCGGCGTCGCCGAGGCGGTTGGTGAACGCGATGCCGGTCAACGAGAAGACGCCGGTCTTCCACTGCCCGGTGTTCGTGAGTTGGACGTCGGTGGTGTCCTGCTGCGGGTCGGCCTTGGCGTCGTACTGGAGTTCGAGAGTGCCTGAGCCGCTGTCGAGATAGGTCACCGTCACCAGGACGTCGTCGGTGCCGATCTCGTCGACGTAGTCACTGTCGACGTCGAACTCCAGGTAGCCGGTGCCGGCCGCCTGGTTGGTCTGCCAGTACGTGCGGCCTTGCTCGGTGCCGGTCCGGAGTCCGGCCGGGTCGTCGCCGGCGGCGGGCTGCACGCCGAGCGTGGTCGGAGTGGGGCCGAGATCGGCACCGACCCCACTGGGATACATGGTGGCAGCGCGCGCCGTCGGTACGGCGAGAACGCTGATGAGGAGCACGGCGGGAAGGACACGCGCGAGCAAGCGACTGGACATGCTGAAACCTCCAGGTGGCGGACCGGAAGATCAACTGCGCGGATAAGTTAAACCAAGCGTGTTACTTATTCAAGAGCCCGGCGTCGGGGCAGGAAGAACGCTGGTACGGCGGCCAGCACGGTGAACCCGATCGCCCACCCGAAGCTGTGCGCGTAGGCCGTCGACGCGTGGTGTCCGGTGAGCTGGCTCTGCAGTACGACGGCGAGCGTCGCGGCACCGAAGGCGCCGCCCAGCTGCTGCATGATCCGCGTGGTGCTGCTGGCGTGCGGGATCTGCGCCGGCTCGAGGTCGCGGAAGGCGCCGACCATCACCGCGAGATTGACCGCGCTCAACCCGGCGCCGCGAAGCACGAGCGCGGTCCCGAGTAGCCAGTACGACGCCTCCGCGATCGCGAACGGGATGGTTCCGAGTGCAGTCAGAACGATGCCGGCAAGGACGACCGGGCGCGGGCCGAGGCGATCCGTGAGACCCCCGGCGGTCCGCGCGAGCAGGCTGCCGATTCCTTGCGGTACAAGGAGGAGGCCGGCGGCAGTCACCGTCTCGCCGCGGGCCTGCTGATAGAAGAGCGGGAGGAGCAGCATCGCGCCGTACAGACCGAAGCCGGTGAGGAACATGAGCGCGGTCGACGCGGCGAACGATCTCGTGCGGAAGAGTGCCAGGTCGATGAGTGGCTCGGCGGCGCGACGCAGTACGAACGCTGTCAGCAGCAGCACGCCAGCGGCGAGCGGAAGGAGTACGGCGGAGTGGCCGAAGCCGTGGTCGCCGACCTGGCTGAGACCGTAGATGATCGCGGCGAGCGCGGGGGAGACCAGGAGCAGTCCGAGTACGTCGAGCCGTGCCGCGATCGCCGGAGGGTCGGGCTTGAGTACACCTACGGCGAGGGCGATCGCGGCGATGCAGATCGGCACGTTCACGTAGAAGATCCAGCGCCAATTCAGGTGACCGACCAGGACGCCGCCGATCACCGGGCCGAGAATCGGTCCGACCATCGCGGGCAGCGTGACGACCGCCATCAGCCGGCCGATCCGTTCGCGGCCGGCGGCGCGCAGCAGCAACGTCTGCAGGATCGGCAGCATCAGGCCGCCGCCCACGCCCTGGACGACGCGGAACGCGATCAGCGAGCCGACGGTCCACGCCGCACCGCACAGCATCGATCCCGCGAGGAACAGTCCGAGCGCGACGATCCACATCCGTTTGGCGCCGAAACGGTTCGCCGACCAGCCGGTGATCGGGACCGCCATCGCCAGCGCCAGCAGGTACGCCGTACTGACCCATTGGAGCGTGGCGACCGAGGCGCGCAGGTCGGCACCCAGGGTATGGATCGCGACCGTGACGATCGTGCTGTCGAGCAGCGGGGCGAGCGCGCCGAGCACGAGGACGGCGGCGAGTTTCAGGACCGACCGGTCGAGGCGGTCCGTCTGAGTGCTCATCCGAGAGTCTCCTTAGAGACGTGGCGTCTCTTACGCGTTTCAGGGTAGGCTCGGATCATTAAGAGACGCAAGGTCTCTTCTGGAGGTTTCATGGAACGCCGCCGCGGTGCCGAACTCGAGGCCGTCCTGCTGGACGCCGCCTGGGCCGAGTTGATGGAGTCCGGCTACGCGCAGCTGACGATGGAGGCGGTCGCGGCGCGGGCGCAGACCGGCAAGCAGGTGCTGTACCGGCGCTGGCGGAACCGGGCCGAGCTGGTGATCGCGTCGATGCGGCACCACGCCGGCTCGATCGTCGAGAACGTACCGGACACCGGGTCGCTGCGCGGCGACGTACTCGGAGTGCTGCAGCAGATGGCCGACCGGTTCACCCAGCTCGGACCGGACACCATCCACGGGCTGATGGCCGAGGCGCCGGACCTCGATCCGGAGGTGTACAGCCGGATGACCGGCGTAATGGCGGCGATCGTGAAGCGGGCCGCGGAGCGCGGTGAGATCGCGACGGCCGACGTACCCGTCGTAGTCCTGACCGCACCCACGAATCTGATGAGGCACGAGATCTTCTTCAGCCACTCGCCAGTGCCGTCGTCGACCATCACAGCACTGGTCGACGACGTGTTCCTGCCACTCGTCGGGTTCAGCCGGGGGACTTGAGGTGCCGGGGGACGGCGGTCATGATCCGGCCGAGGTCGTCGGTGAGCGCGGCGACCCGTTCGGCGCGGCCGTCGTCGTCGATGTAGATCATGACGGTGCGGACGTCCGCGTGCCCGGACAGTTCCTGGAGGTCCTCGGCGCTGTGACCGCGCCGCTTCTGGTCGGTGATAGCGGTGGCACGCAGGGAGTGCGGGCCGATGGTTTCCGGGCGGGGGATACCGGCCGCTCTGGCCAGGCGGCGAAGTAGCCGGGTGACGTCGTGCCGGTCGAGCCGATCGCCGTCGGCATCGGCGATGAGCGGAGCCGGTCCCGTCCCGGTCCAGGCCGGACGGCTCGCACGGTACAGGTCGAGAAGCTCGGCCACAGTGGTCTCGAGTGGTATGCGGATCGACTTCCCGCCCTTGCGGGTCACGACGAGCCACGTTCGCCGGCCCTCGTCCTGACGGTCGGTGTCGTTCGCACCGCAGAGCTCGGAGACTCGCAGAGCGCCGGTATAGAGGAGACCGACGGCCAGGGCGTCGCGGACGTCACTTGCCGCCGCGAGCAACGCGGCGACCTGATCAGCGTCCAGGACACGCGCTGACGTGGCGCGCCGTCCGCGGTGGAACTTCGGCCGGTGGTCGTCGTCGGAGATGGGGGACACCACGGGTAGGCCCCAGCCGGCGGCGTACCGGTACAGGCTGGACAGCGTCGACAGGCGGCGCGAGACCGAGGACGCGGCCGCCCCCGCGTCCTGCTGACAGGTCAGCCACATCGTCACCTCCCCGCGGTGCAGGTCCAGGCCGAACCGCTCCCGGCCGAGCTCACGGCGGGCCCAGTCGGCCCACAGCAGCAGGTCGTCGGCATACCCGATCCGCGTGTCACGACTTGCCCGTCTGGTGCCGCCGAGCCACAGCACGACCAGTGCGGTCAGCTCCGGGGTCAGGGCTTCGGCGAGGAGGTCGAGCCGGTCGACGGGAGCCGTTTCCCGATCGTGGAGGGGCCGTCGGCGGCCGAGGACGCGGCGCACGGCAGCTTCCGTGGCCGCATCGGGCCTCGGGAGCTCGACGGCAGTCTCCATCTGGTGAAACACGAGCGGCGCCGGCAGATCGTCCACAGAAGAGAAACTAGCGCATAACGGGGATTATGCGCTAGTTCAGTTCAGTTTCGTTCAGTCAAAATTGGCGGACAATAACCATACTCAAACCGGAACTTTATCGACGCAATCCATTAGAGTGGCGTCATGACGACGACAGAGGCGGAGCCCCTCGCGCGGACCCGGCCGGGACTGTGCGAATTCCCTGGAGTGACTTGCGAGAACCCGAAGCAGGTTGATCCCGGTACGCCGGGGCGGCCGCCGAAGTACTGCGGCCGCGAAGGCGCAGGCGTCGACGGCAAGCCGGTCGTTCACAACAAAGCGAACGCTTGGGCCGCGAAGAATCGCCTGGCCAGGCAACCGGTGCGCCGTGATGCCGCCGCTGCCGGCTCCGAACCGGTGCCGGGCCGGGTGACGGCGGCCCGGATGACCCTCGAGCAGTTGATGAAGAGCAACCTGCCACGCTTGGTGGAGGAGCTGGAGGGATACCTCGCGCAGCTGGCGGACGCGGTCCGCACGTACGGCGACGCGGAAGCGGTCGCGGCCGAGGTGGAGCAGTTGCAGGCGGAGTCGCGTGCGGAGCTGGCCGACCTCGAGCGGCGGCGTGGGGAGGAAGAGCACCGGCGTCGAAAGGCGGAGCAGCAGGCCGCCGAAGCCGAGGACGCACGGGAGGAGGCCGACGAGGCTGCCCGGGAGGCCGTCGCGGCGCTGGACGAGGCTCGCGTCGATGTCGCGGTTGCCGAGGAAGCGGCAGAACGGGCCCGGCGAGAAGCGGCCGCCTTGCGTGAGAGCGCCGCCGCTGAGCTGGAGCAGCTACGGCAAGAGATGGCGGTCGTCCGCGAAGCAGCAGCTGCGGAGGTGGAGCAGGTACGCGCCGAGACCGAGCAGCGGATCCGTGACCTTCAGGCCACGGCCGAGGAACAGGTCCGCCAGGCCCGTAGCGAACTCGAGGCCGCACGAATCGCCCAGGCCGCAGCCGAGGCCGAACGCCACACCGCACAGGCGACCGCGGACCAACTCCGCACCGAGCTCCGCCAGGAGCGCGAGCAACACCGGGCAGAGCTGGACGCCCTCCGCACCGAACACCGCACCGACCGCGAACAGCTGCGAGCCGACCACCAGGCCCAACTGGCCGACGCCAGACGATCAACCGAAGACCGCGTGGCCGCCCTGGCCGCCGCCCAACGAGCTGCCGAACAATTCGCCGAATCCCTCCGCGACCAGCTCGCCACCCGATCAGCCCCGCCGCCTGACTCCGAAGAGGTGACGGGCAGGTCCAAGGCCACCGGCACGGAACGGGAAACCCGCGGGCACGACAAACCACCCGCGCCCGCGGGGTAACCCCTGTGCCGCCGCCGCAGGAGCCTCGGCCGCCGCGGCAGGCGCCTGGGCTGCCCGCCGCAGCACAGCCTGTGCTGCGGGCGCGGGCATCAGGCTGTGCTGCCGGCGCGGGCATCAGGCTGTGCTGCGGCTCAGCGGAAGGCTTCGAGGTTGCGGGTGACCCAGTCGGTGAAGGTGTGGGGCGGGCGGCCCAGGACCTTCTCGACGTCGGGGCTGACCGCTTGCTCGGCCGGCGTGGGTGTACCGAGCACATCGAGCGTGGCCTCGACGACGGGCGCAGGCATGAACGTGAGCATGCCGGCCCGAGCCTCGTCCCGGCTCAGCTCCGTGAAGCTGATCGGCGTACCGATCACGTCCTGGATCACCGCCGCCTGCTGGCGCGGTGAGATGGCCGCGGGCCCGGTCAGCGTGTAGACGGCGTTCGCGTGGCCGGCGTCGCGGAGTGCCGCCGCGGCGACCGCGGCGATGTCCTGCGGGTCGACGGCCGGTAGCGCGACGTCCGCGAACGGCGCGGCCATCGCGCGCCGGGTCCGGATCGACTCGGCCCACGCGAAGGCGTTGCTGGCGAAGTTGCCTGGACGCAGGATTGTCCAGTCGAGATCCGATCCGGTCACGGCGTCCTCGTGCACCGAAGGGTGGCGCCCGCTGGTGACGCCTTGGGACGAGAGCAGGACGACGCGCCGCACGCCGGCGTTGCGGATCACGTCGACGACGGGCCGGAGGTTGCCGTCGGCAAGGAAGTCGGCGGAGGTGAGCAGGAAGACGGCTTTCGCGCCGTCGAGGGCCGGTGCGAGGGGTTCGGGACGGGTGAGGTCGGCCTGGTGGCCGTCGCCGTGCCGCGAAACGGGGACGACGTCCTCGCCGGCGGCGGTCAGGGTCTGGACGAGGGGGCGGCCTACGTTGCCGGTTGCTCCGGTGATCACGATCATGGTGATGACGCTACTGGTCGCGGGATAGTAGGTACCTAGAGGATAGTATTGGGTTTGTGAGCGAGAGCACAGCAGTTGATGCGGCAGTCGATCCCGTGCAGGCCTGCCCGATCGCGCCGGTTGTCGACCTGGTCTTCAGTCGGTGGACGACGCCGATCCTGTGGACGCTGAACGAGTACGGGCAGCAGCGGTTCGTCGAGTTGCAGCGCCTGATCGGGGTGATCACGCCGAAGGTCCTCACGCAGCGCCTGCGTCAACTGGAACGCGACGGCCTGGTCACCCGCACGTACCACGCCGAGGTCCCGCCGCGCGTCGAATACGAGATCAGCCCCCTCGGCCGCAGTCTCGCCCCGCTCTTCCACTCCCTTGCCGAATGGTCGCCCAACCTCACCAAGGTGCAAGCCGCCCGCGAAGCCTTCGACACCCACGAACCCGCCCACCGCCGCCCCTGACACGCCCGTTCACACGCGAGGGGATATCCCCTCGCGTTGTGGGTTCTCCCCTCGCATACCAACGGAGAACCCCCAACGGGAGGGGATATCCGTTCGTGTTGTCAGGCGACGCCGACGAGGTCTCGGGTGCGGAGGGTTTCCAGGAGGGTTAGGAAGTGGGTGGTGGCGTCGGCCAGGTGGAGGAGGCCGGCTTCGTGGTGGTGCCAGCCGAACTCGAGTTCGCCGTCGATGGTGCGTTCGTCGAGCGGTACGGCGTACCGGCTCAGCATCACGCGGGACGGGCCGGTCTGCGGGTGGTGGTCGCCGCAGCCGCACTCGGCGGGGATCGTGATCGCGGTCAGCGCATCGGGGGAGTAGCTGCGCAACCGGAGCGTCGTGCCGCGGGCGGTGAACTGGACGATCGTGGCGTCAGGCAGCTGGACGAGCAGCTCGACCGGTACGGCGTACGAACCGGGAAGGAGCCGGAGACCACGAGATGCGAGCAGATCGGCGAGAGCCGGGAGATTCATGCGAATTCCTGTGAGTGCTGTGTCGGCGGGCGGGCCACGGAAAGGTCAGGGCCTCGTGCGCCGAGAGTCGGCGCGCGTCAGCGACAACAGCAACAACACAGCATCTGCATGCCGAAGATCATGACAGCACCCGGGGTCCACCGCCAAACACCGTCCGCGATGTGGGACAACTGTCCGTGATGTGTCAGCGAGGGCTCGACCCTCCCGCTGCCGGAGGGTCCATCATGCGGGTGTGCGTACAGACATCGAGGCCCGAGGCGGCGAGCACTGCGAGACGACAGCCCTGGGTGTGCTGCTCCGCGACGAAGGAGTGGAGCTGTCGGAAGCCATGCTCTTCGGACTCGGCTCCGGCCTGTCCTTCATCTATTGGGACAGCAAAGGCCTGGGCTTTCCCTTCCCCGGCGGACGGGTGAAGCCGTTCGAGCTCACCAGGAACCTGGCCGGGACACTCGAGCTCGAGCTCCTGGTCCAGGAGACCACCTCGCCGAAGAGGGCCTGGGAGAACGTCGCGGCCTCGATCGACGCCGGCCGCCCGGTCGGACTGCAGCTCGACAGCTACTACCTGGAGTACTTCAGCTCGAAGGTGCACTTCGGCGGTCATGTTGTCGCGATGTACGGCTACGACGACCACAACGCGTACCTGGTCGACACCGACCAGCAAGGCGGAGCGGTGTCCACCACCCTGATCAGCCTCGCCGAGGCCAGGGCGGCGCGAGGCCCGATGACTGCCAAGCACCGGTCCTTCACCGTCACTGCTCCCCGACGGCTGCGTTCGCTCGCGGCTCAGATCGTTCCCGCCATCACCGCCTGCGCCGACGCATTCCTCCACCCGCCCATCGCCAACCTCGGTCACCGAGGCATCGCGAAGGCCGGCAAGCAGGTACGCCGGTGGCTCGAGCGGACCGACGATCCGCAACGGGTTCTGCCACAAGCTGCGCTCCTGATGGAGAAGGCCGGCACCGGTGGCGCGCTGTTCCGCAACCTCTACCGCGACTTCCTCGGCGAATGCACGCAACTGCTCGACAGCACTGAACTGCGCACCGGGCACCGGCTGTACGGCGAAGCGGCCGCCTTGTGGACCGAGGTCGCGGGGCTGATCGACACAGCGGGCAAGTCAGGAGATGCGCAGTACCTGGTCAAGGCAAGCTCGAGCCTCGGCGACCTCGCCCGGATCGAGTGCGGCGCCATGCAGGCACTCAGCCGCCTGAGGGCTTGAGCAGTTCGGCCATGCGCTGCTCGGCCTCTTCCACCAGTACGGGAAGGTCGGTGTGGTCCAGCGTGTACTGGTACCAGTGGAGCGCGGCCTGCTTGTCACCCACCCAGTACGCCAGCTCGCCGAGATGCGCGGCCGCCAGGGGATGGGCCGCGTAGCCCGCCTCGATGTACTGACGGAACCACCGCGTCGCCTCTGGCAGATCACGCCGCTCCTTGGCGTGCAGCCCGAGGTTGAAGATCGCGTCCTGGTACTGCTCGGAGAGCTCGTGCTCGGCCAGCTTCGCGTAGATGGGCTGTGCGGCGGCCGGGTCGCCCGCGAGGTCGTGGGTCTGCGCGAGGGCGAGAAGCGCGGTGGGATCATCACCGTGTGCTGCGGCGGTCAGGGTCGCCAGGGCTGACTCGAGGTCGCCTGCGTCGCGCTGCAAAATGCCGAGAAGGGTCCCGGCCTGAGTCTGTACGTCGGCTTCCGGGCCTTCGGCCAGTCCGAGCAGCAGCCTTGCGCTGAACTGTCCTTCAGCGCTGAGCGCCTCCTGGCAGGCTTTGGCGGCCGTCGCGTTGTCGCCTTGCTTGATCAGGGTCTCTGCGATCGCAAGCCAGGCGGCGGCCAGGTACGTCGGATGGCCAAGCTGCACGACCTGCCAGGCTGCTCGAACGGCAGCGTCGGCGTCACCGTGGGCATGGTGCAAGGCGTAGAGCGTCAGGGCCGTCAGGGATCGGCTCCGTGCGTCGAGCGTTGTCACCAGGTGTGGGAGGACGTCGCCGCGCAGTTCTGGGTGGTCGGGCCAGATCATGTCGTCCGTGAACTGAGTGGTCAGGTCATCGGTGAAGTTGATCTGGTCGAGGACGGCGATCAGCTTGGCGGACGCGCGGTACCAGGCGCCGGCGAGTGCGGGTGCTTCGAGGTCCCGGGCGGCCAGCAGGCCGGCGAGGAGTGCGGCTCGGTCCGTCAGGTGCGGCTCGGTCTCATAGGAGACGGCTGCGCGGAAGCACTCCCGGGCCTCGGTCCGTTCACGGAGCGCGAGGTAGCCCCAGCCGACCAGGAGCGCGATCCGTTGCCCGTCCGGTGCCTCATCCGCGAGGGCTACCCGGCACTTCTCCACGGCGTCGGCAGCGGCGGGGTCTCGTCGTACTGCGAGTTCCGCGGCCGCCAGCGCAGACAGTTCGAGATCGGTGCGCACGGTCCGCGAACCTACTGGACCGCAGGTTCAGTCGGCCTTCTTGCCGAACATGATTTCGTCCCAGCTGGGGACGCTGGCGCGCTTGCCTCGGCGGGCGGGCTTCTTCTTCGGCTCGGCCGTGGCGTCGTCGGTTGCAGGCTCGGTGGTCTCGGCGTTGTCGGGCAGAGCCGCCTGTGCGCTGGCTGCTGGGGTCTGCTCGGGGGTGGTCGGCGGCTCCGGCGTGGAGCTGGTGGCCGGCTCGCGGACAGGCTCCGGGCGGCGAGGTTCCGACGTACGGGCTGCTGGACGGGGTGCTGGTTCCGTGCGCTCCGGGCGGGCACCCTCGGGGCGGTCCTCCCGGGTGGCGGGGGAGGCGAATGCGGGTGGGTCGGCGGGGCGTTCGACGGCGCGCACCGCGGGGCGCGGGGCCGGGGGCTGGTCGACCGGTACGTCGATCAGCGTCGGCTCCTCGTCCGGGTCCGGCACCGAGTGCACGCGCCGCGGACCACGATCCGCCTCCCGCGAACTCTCCCGGGCAGCCTCCCGCGGGAACTCACGGCCAGAGTCACGTCCGGTGTCGCGAGCTCCGTCGCGGGATTCGAGGCCGAACTCGCGGCCGTCGCCGGAAACCGGGTGGTTTCGGCGGCGCAGGCCGACGGTGTCCTCGAAGCCTGCCTCGTAGCTGTCGGCGCCGTGGTCGGGCGCGATCAGCGGGTCGATGTCCGCGACCGCGGCCAGCCGCCGCTCACCAGGCTGCGGCTGCACCGGCGTCGTGGTCGTGACCTGCGCCTGCTCGCCGACAAGCCACCGCGCCTCGTCGTCGTCGGGCACTGCGTACCGCCCCGGGGCGTCGTACGCGAACATCGCGATCTTCTCGTCCTTCTGCTCCGCCTCGTTCTCGGACTCGACGAAGTACGACACCCGGACCGCCCAGCGGCCGTCCTCGCGTCGCCATGCGTCCCAATCGGCCGAGGCCGGGTCGACCTGCCGGGTCCGCAGCCGGTCGGTGACCCAGGCGCCGAGGTTCCTCGTCGGGGCGTCGCCGCCACCGCGACGACGGACGGACGCGCGCTGCGCCAGGCTGGCGATGTGGTCCCGCTCGGCCAGAACGGGGCCGGCGAACGCCATCACACGTTCCATCGGCATCTGGGCGATGGCAGCGACCGCCTCGGGACTTTCGCCGGCGCGGATACGAGCCTGGATGTCTCGTGGGCGCAGCGCGCTCTCCATTTGAATCTCCAGCTGGCCGAGTCGGGCACGGTCGCCGCGGAGGGCCGCACGCAACCGGTCGTCGACCGGTACGGCGAACTCCTCACCCGTCTCTGCCAGCGCCAGGATGAGCTGCTTTCCATCCTGGCTCAGACCGACGAGCCTCGCCTCGCGCATTGACCTTGTTCTCCTGTGCGGTTCTCGACAGTCTCTCCCGGGACGTGCTGCCTGACCAAGACCGGCGCGCCGTGCCGCGCGGTCATTGTGGAGGTTACGTCACGAATCCACATCTTGCCTGGTCACCAGGGTCCTCCTGATCACACCAGTCACATTAGCCACAACACGGTGTGACGGCTAACCACTCGTCAGCTCTGTAGCTCACTCAGAAGGCCGAACGCACCGCAAGTGCACGCTTCAGGTCGTCCGCGCTGTCACCGACGGACCGCCGGATCGCGGCCGCCACAGACTCGTCGGCGATCAGGTCGGCGGCCCGGTCGACCACCCGCTGCTCGACCGCGTAACGGGGGAACGCGAGCTTCGAGCTGGTCCCCACCACCCAGCCGGAGCGGAGCTTCTCGGTGCCGGGGATCTCCGCGAAGAACCGGTCGACGTACGACGCGGTGAGCTCGGCCTGGGTCGGGTGCCAGAACCCTTCGCTCGCGGCGTACAGCTCGTAGTTCGCGATGTCGGCGTCGGTGGTGATCTGCGTCCACGCCCGCTCCTTCGCGGCGGCCGTCGGCAATGCGGCCCGGCATCGGGTGGCGTGGACGATGCCCTCGGACGACGAGTCCCGCTCGAGCTCGGCGTCGATCTCGGCCTCGCCGATCGCGCCGAGCCGGGCGAGCTGTAGCGTCACGATCCAGCGCAGGTCGGCGTCCATCGTGACGCCCTCAGGTACGCCGTTGCCCGCGAGCCAGCCCTTCAGGCGGTCGACGTCGTCGGAGAACCGCGCGAATCCGCGGGCCACCGACAGCTGCACGCTGCTTCCGGTCTCGACGGTCTCCAGCCGCGCACGCAGTACCTCGGCCAGCTGCCCGCGGTACGGCTCGTACGGCAGGTAGACGCCGAGCAGGTGGGTGTTCGACCAGTTGAGCAGCGTCCCGACCGCGATGTCGCTGGTCTCGGTCGGCAGCATCCCGAGCACGACGTCGAACCCGACCTTCGGGTCGAGCTCCGCGTCGGCGACCGCGTCCCGCACGCTGTTCAGGATGACGGCGCGGGTCACGCCGTCGGTGATCTTCGGCAGCAGCGCGGCCAGGTTCTCCAGGCTCACGGAGTCGAGCCGGATCTTCGCCCAGCTGTCGTCACCGGCGTCCGGTATCACGACGGCGAGCGACGGGTCCAGGTCGACGTCCACCTCGTCGGCGTCGATCAGGACGTCGACCGTCGTACGGCGGCCCTCGGCGTCGTACCCGCCGACGGTCAGCTTGTGCGGCCGTGCCGCCGGGTAGGCCTCGGGCGCCTTGCGGTGCAGCTTGATGCCGGTGGCGGTCCGGGAGGCGGTGATCGTGTCGACGCCGGGCGTCCGCAGCCAGGCCTGCGCCCAGTCGTCGAGGCCGACCGCGCCGGCTTCGGTCCACTTCGCGACCAGGTCGGCGAAGGTCGCGTTGCCGAACTCGTTGGCGGCGATGTGCGCGTTGACGCCGGCCAGGAACACGTCGTCACCGAGGTACGCCGTGAGCTGCTTGAGGACCGCGGCGCCCTTCGCGTACGAGATGCCGTCGAAGTCGTCGAGCGAGGCGAGCGCGTCCTTGACCGCGTCGGCCGCGACCGGGTGGGTCGAGGACCGCTGGTCGGCCTGCAGGCCCCACCACTTGCGCATGTAGGCGAAGTCGATCCAGTTGTCGGTGTACCGGGTTGCGTCGGTCGACACCCGGTGCGCCATGTATTCCGCGAACGACTCGTTCAGCCAGAGGTCGTTCCACCACTTCATCGTCACGGT
This sequence comes from Kribbella soli, assembly GCF_004331345.1. Taxonomy (GTDB): domain Bacteria; phylum Actinomycetota; class Actinomycetes; order Propionibacteriales; family Kribbellaceae; genus Kribbella; species Kribbella soli. Next base: position 296,660 of record NZ_SJJZ01000002.1, read on the forward strand.
GTCGCCGAACCACTGGTGCGCCATCTCGTGCACGATGGTCCGGGCCCGCTGGCTGCGCTCGCCGTCGGTGACCGCCGAGCGGAACACCATCTGGTCCCGGAACGTGACGCAGCCCGGGTTCTCCATGGCGCCGGCGTTGAACTCCGGCACGAACGCCTGGTGGTAGTCGCCGAACGGGTACCGGTACCCGAACATCCGGTGGTACGCGTCGAAGGACTGCTTGGTGACCTCGAAGATGTCCGCGGCCTCACGGTCGAGGGCGTCCTTCAGCGACTGCCGCGAGACGACGCTGAGCGCGATGCCGTCGTGCGAGTCGGTGATCTGGTGGTACGGCCCGGCGACGACGGTGACGAAGTACGTCGACAAAGGCTTGGTCTCGGCCAGCTCCCAGCGACCGGGGGAGACCTGCGTCGCGGCGCCGTTGCCGAGCACGAGCCACTCTTCCGGCGCCGTCACTTTGAAGCGGTACGGCGCCTTGAGGTCGGGCTGATCGAAGCACGCGAAGATCCGCGGGCCGGCGTCGAGGAACGACATCGCGTACGTGTAGGTGAGACCGTCGGCGGCGTCGACCGCGCGGTGCAGTCCCTCGCCGTCGTGGGAGTACAGCATCGTGGCGACCACGACGAGTTCGTTCTCGGGCTGCAGATCGGTCAGCTCGAGCCGTCCGTCGTTCAGGCCGGCCACGTCGACGGCCGTGCCGTTCAGGGTGACCGAGATCAGCTCGTCGGGTTTCACGTCGACCCAACTCGACGATTCCGAGGCAGTGAACCTGATCGTGGTGGTGGACCCGAACGTCCGCTCGCCCTGGGTGAGGTCGAGGTCGACGTCGTACGACTGGACGGAAAGCGCGGCGGCCCGAGTGCGGGCGCCGTCGACGGTGAGACTCGGCATGAGGGCCACTGTATGCCGAGACTAGGCTGAGCACATGGCGGATATGGAGTACCGGCAGCTTGGTGACTCGGGTCTTACGGTGAGCGTGGTTGGGCTGGGGTGCAACAACTTCGGGCGGCGGCTCGATGCGGGCCGGACGGACGCGGTGGTGAACGCCGCGGTCGACGCGGGGATCACGTTGTTCGACACCGCGGACATCTACCGCGGCGAGCACGGATTCAGCGAGGAGCTGCTCGGGAAGGCGCTCGGTGCGCGCCGCGACGAGGTCGTGATCGCGACCAAGTTCGGCGGTGACCTGGGTGGCGTGAACGGGCCCGACTGGGGCGTCCGCGGCTCCCGCCGGTACATCCGCAAGGCGGTCGAGTCGAGCCTGCAGCGGCTCGGCACCGACTGGATCGATCTCTACCAGCTGCACTTCCCGGACCCGGTGACGCCGATCGAGGAAACCCTGGCGGCGCTGTCCGAACTGGTTGCCGAGGGCAAGGTCAGGTACATCGGCAGCTCGCAGTTCGCGGCCTGGCAGGTGGTCGACGCCGACTGGACCGCCCGGTCGAACGGCCTGGAGCATTTCATCAGCGCGCAGAACCAGTACTCGCTGCTGGACCGCGACGTCGAGGACGAGCTGGCCCCGGCCTGTGAGCACCTCGGGCTCGGCATCCTGCCGTTCTTCCCGCTCGCCTCCGGTCTGCTCTCCGGCAAGTACCAGCGCGGTACGGCGGCGCCCGACGGCTCCCGGCTCGCGACGCAGCCCGAGCGGCTGGCGCGGGCGGACTTCGACAAGATCGAGGCGCTCGAGACGTTCGCGGCCGAACGCAACCTGACGATGATCGACGTCGCGATCGGCGGCCTCGCGGCACAGCCCGCGGTCGCCTCGGTGATCGCCGGCGCCACGACCCCCGAGCAGATCACCCAGAACGTCGCAGCAGGCCGATGGGACCCGACCGCCGCCGACCTGGCTGCCTTGGACGACCTGACGTGACCCTGATCCTCCTGCCGCCGTCCGAGGGCAAGACCGGGCGGTCGCGTGGTCGTGCCGTGGACTTCGGCACGTTGTCGTTCCCGGAGCTGAACCCGGTCCGCGAGCAGGTGCTCGAGACGCTGGCGAAGGTCTCCGCGTCCGCCGACGCGCACGACGTACTCGAAGTGGGCGCCTCGCTGCGCGACGAGGTCGAGCGGAACACCCGGTGGCGCACGGAACCGTCCGTGCCGGTCTCCGAGCTGTACTCAGGTGTCCTGTACGACGCCCTCGGCTACTCCACGCTCTCCGCGGGCACGAAGCGTCGCGCCGCGAATCGGCTGCTCGTCATCTCGGCGGCTTGGGGCGCGCTGCGGCCGGCTGACCGCGTCCCGCCGTACCGGCTGTCGATGGGTACGACGCTGCCGGGCCACGGACCGCTTGCGTCGGTCTGGCGCGATCCGCTGAACACCGCGCTGGCCGGCGTCGACGGCGTGATCGTGGACTGCCGGTCGTCGACGTACGTCGCAGCGTGGCGGCCGGCCGGCGACCAGGCGGACAAGTGGGTGTCGGTGAACGTGGTGCGGGAACGCGACGGTGTGCGGTCGGTCGTCTCGCACAACGCGAAGCACACCCGGGGTCTGGTCGCGCGGCACCTGCTTGAGTCCGGCAAGGACCCGGGGACGCCGAAATCACTCCACAAGCTGATCGGCGAACGCTGGAACGCCGAGCTCGACCGCGCCGCCGCCGGCTGGACGCTGACCGTGGTGGAACACGACTGATCCTTGCCCTCGGCACCTCCTCCACTCCCGCGCTTGACACGGTCCGGATCGCGGCGGACGCTCCGAAGAAGACCATCTCCGGGGCCGCTCGCCGTGGGTGACGGCGGCACTCCACAGGGGGAACCATGCGGATCAATCGTGTCGGCGCTGACATCAGCGTGCTCAGTGACCAACTGCCGGTGCCGGGCATCGGCTTCCTGCCCGTGAACGCGTTCGTACTCCTCGCGGCCGAACCGCTGGTGGTCGACACCGGGTTGAGCCTGCCCGGCCGCGGCTTCATGGACGCGCTCGGCTCGGTGGTCGATCCGGCCGATGTGCGGTGGATCTGGCTGACCCATCCGGACCGCGACCACACCGGCTCGTTGTTCGACCTGCTGGAAGCGGCACCGCAGGCACGCTTGATCACGACGTTCGTCGGCGCCGGCATCATGTCGACCGAGCGGCCGCTGCCGATGGACCGGCTGTACCTGCTGAACCCCGGCCAGTCGCTCTCGCTGGGGGACCGCACCGTGACCGCCTTCCGGCCCCCGCTGTACGACAGCCCGGCGACCGTGGGGTTCTACGACGACCGCTCGCGGGCCTGCTTCAGCTCCGACTGCTTCGGAGCGCCGATGCCGACCTCGGAGCTCGCCGACTGCGGCGATGTCAGCGACGCCCCGCGGGACGCGCTGCGTGGCGGGCAGTTGCTGTGGGCGACGCTCGACAGCCCGTGGGTGCACAACGTCGACCAGGAAGCGTTCCGGCGTACTGTCCAGCCGTTGCGGGAGATGAACCCGGACGTCATTCTCAGCAGCCACCTGCCGCCGGCTCCGGGGCACGCCACGAACTTCCTGGATCTGCTCGAGACGGCGCCGCAGGCCGATGCGTTCGTCGGACCGGACCAGCACGCCTTGGAGGAGATGCTCGCCGGCTTCGAGCCGGCCGGCGCCGCACCCTGAGCAGGCGCCGCTCGTCGAGCGCCGGATGGGCAGCTTCCCACGTTCACGCGACTGTAACTGGTGAGTGGTTTCCTACAGCGCGTGATCGGGGAAGGCTGAAGGGCAGCACGTCAGGGGGGATCCGCCCTAACCCTCGGAGGCCTGACCGATGCCACGTACTAAAAGGCGAATCACCGCCCTTGCCACCACCGTGGCAGCAGCAGCGACCGCGTGGACGCTAAGCGCCGGACCGGCGCTGGCGTACCCGCCGACCCCGCCGTCGGCGAGCACCGCCGCGACCCAGCTGGCGAGCCTGACCGTGAAGACGGAGGGATCGAGCGACGGCTACAGCCGGGACAAGTTCCCGCACTGGATCAACCAGTCCGGGACCTGCGACACCCGCGAAGAGGTGCTGAAGCGCGACGGCTCCGGTGTGACCGTGGACAGCAGCTGCCAGCCGACCGCCGGCCGCTGGTACAGCGTGTACGACTCGACCTGGGTGGAGGACTCCTCGGGCGTCGACATCGATCACATCGTGCCGTTGTCGGAGGCATGGAAGTCGGGCGCTAGCGCGTGGACCACGGCCAAGCGTCAGGAGTTCGCGAACAACCTGACCATCTCGCAGCTGATCGCGGTGACGGCGTCGAGCAACCGCTCGAAGGGTGACAAGGACCCGTCGGAGTGGAAGCCGCCGAACACCTCGGTGCACTGCATCTACGCCCGCGAGTGGATCTGGGTGAAGTACACCTACCAGCTGTCGCTGCAGTCCGCGGAGAAGACGGCTCTCACGCAGATGCTCGGCACCTGTTAGTCCTCGAGTAGATGGCGGCGCTGGGCGTGGATGCCGGCCTGGAACCGGGTCCGCGCACCCAGCGTCTCCATCAGCTCGGCCACGCGGCGGCCGACGGTCCGGCTGCTCAGAGCGAGCTGCCGCGCGATCGCGTCGTCCTTGAACCCGGCGGCCAGCAGCGTCATCAGCCTGGCGTCCGTCGGGTCGGCCTTGGCGGCCGGGACCACCGGCACCGCCTGGTCCCACAGCAGCCAGAACATCTCGATCAACGCGTCCAGCAGCGCGCAGGGGTGGACGACGAGCGCGCTGTCGACCAGCTGGTCCACCGACAGCGGCAGGAGTGCGATCTTCCCGTCGAACACGGCCAACTTCATCGGCACCTGCGGATGCACCCGCGACGTCTCACCGGCGTCGGCGGCGCTGAACGCCTCGTCGACGCCACCCGGGATGTCGAGCGAGTCGGGGGAGTAGATGCCATGGACGACGACCCCGTCGCCGAGCAGCCCGCGCACGGTGCTGTCAGATTCCGCGGCCTGAGCGGCGTACGGCGGCCGGTCGAGGACGAGGAGCTGGTGATTGGTCCCGTTGAGCAGCTGCGCGAACCGGGCGGCGATCGCCTCCTGACCGACGATCACCTCGACCAGGTTCTCCGGCCGGTACTGCTCCTGCGTGCTCAGCTCGGACAGCAGCACCCGGGCCTCGGCGCGCACACGATCGAGCTCGGCCCGGCGTACGGCGACCAATGCGTCGACCGCGACGTCCGGACGGGTCGGGAGCAGGCGGACCGGGTCGTCGGAGGTGCTCGTCAGTAGACCGAGCTTCTCGAGCCGGCCGATCGTCGCGACGACCTCCTGCTCGTCACGGCCGAGGCGGTCAGCGAGCTCGCCGACGCCGCAGCCCGGCGCCGACAGCAACGCGCGGTACGCCTCCTCATCGGACGGCTCCACCCCAACCGACTCCAGCATCCGATCAGGCTATCTCGTCCCGTGGACCGGCTCGACCGGTTTGGCTACTTCGCGCCATGTCCGGGATACGTCAACACCCTGTCAGGTGCGGGGACCCCTCAAGTGGGGTATGTCTGACGGTGCCGGGCGCGCGCGGATCGGACAGGGGACGTCTGGTCAAGCCTCAACGCGCGCGCCCGTCCTTCGCTTCACCTTCAGGTAGCTGCGCCAGATCACTCGCTGCAGTAGCAGGGTGACGACGCCGGCGGCGGTCATCCCGGCGAGGTTGATGCCGAGCTGCGCCGCGGACCCGCCGATCTGGTGCGGCGCCCACAACGCCAGGGACAGCGCGAGGTCACCCGCGGCGGGAACCGTCGTGACCGAGATGAACACACCGACCAGCGCGTTCCCCCGGCCGGCGGTCTGCGACAGCACCCCGGCACATCCCGCGAGTACGGCGACGACCGCGGACCACTCGTCCGGTCGCCAGATGAAACCGGTCAGCGGCCGCGCCGCCGTGACGTCACTGACGTCGACCCAGCCGACGGCGCGCGCCAGCAACGCCGTCAGTGCTGTCAGCGTGATCGCGAGCACGAACCCCTTCACGAGGAGCGACAGCGACCTCCGGGTCAGACCGCCCTTGCGCAGGAAGATGCCGACGGCAAGGGCGGCGACGACGCCGAACTCCGGGCCGACCACCATGGCGCCGACGACGAGGATCGCGGAGTCGGTGATCACGGCGACCGAGGCGATCATGGTCGCCAGCGTGAGGAACGCGTAGAAGACCCAGGACCCGCCGGCCTCGTTGTACGCCTGGTCCACGACCGCGTCCCAGATGACCGCGTCGTCGGGTGCGCCGGGCGCCGCCTTCTCCGCGGCCTGGGCGTTCCGCGACGGCGCAGCGTCCACGGAGGTCATCGCCACCGCGCCGTCGTCGTACAGGCCCTGTGCCTTCAGCCAGCTGAGGATGTCGGAGGTGGCCTCGCGGGTCACGTCGCACTCGACGACATCGCCTTCGGGACGGCGGGCGGCGCCGGGCAGCCGGACGATGCTGGTGACTCGTGGGTCGGCGACGAGCGTGTTCAGGACGCGCTCGCTGCGGTCCGGTGGGACGATGAGTCGAAGGTGCATCACGGGCCACATGTTGTCAGACCGACTCCGGGGAGCCTTCATGAGTGATTCCGCCGCCGTAGCGCATGCTGGTGAGCGTCCTGAGCTGAAGCGGGTGATGGGACCCGGACTGCTCCTGCTGTTCGTCGTCGGGGACATCCTCGGGACCGGGGTGTACGCGCTGACCGGCAAGGTCGCCGGTGAGGTCGGCGGCGCGGTCTGGCTGCCGTTCCTGTGCGCGTTCGTGGTCGCGTTGCTGACCGCGACCAGCTACCTCGAGCTCGTCACGAAGTACCCGAAGGCGGGTGGCGCCGCGGTCTACACGCACAAGGCGTTCGGGATCCACTTCCTCACCTTCCTGCTCACGTTCGCGGTGATGTGCTCCGGCCTGACCTCGGCGTCGAGCGCGTCGAAGGCGTTCGCGGCGAACTTCTTCTCCGCCGTGCACATCGACGCCGACCGCGGCGCGCTGCTGATGATCACCTCGCTGGCCTTCATGACCCTGATCGCGCTGGTGAACCTGCGCGGGGTCGGCGAGAGCGTGAAGGCGAACGTCGTGCTCACCTGCGTCGAGCTCAGCGGTCTGCTGATCGTGATCGGGATCGGCGCCTGGGCCCTGATCGGCGGCGACGGCGACACCTCCCGGCTGACCGACTTCAAGGTCCCCGAGGGCGAGTCACCGTTCAGCGCGGTGACGGCTGCGACCGCGCTGGCGTTCTTCGCGATGGTCGGGTTCGAGGACTCGGTGAACATGGCGGAGGAGACCAAGGACCCGGTGCGGATCTTCCCGAAGATCATGCTGATCGGGCTGTGCGCGACCGGCGTCATCTACGTGCTGGTCGCGATCTCCGCGGTCGCGCTGGTCTCGCCGGACGAGCTGAACAAGGGCGCGACGCCGCTGCTCAAGGTCGTCCAGGCCGGCGCGCCCGGGTTCCCGCTCGAGCTGTTCGCGTGGATCACGATGTTCGCGGTCGCGAACTCGGCGCTGATCAACATGCTGATGGCCAGCCGCCTGCTGTACGGCATGTCGCACGAGCAGGTGCTGCCCGGTCCGCTAGGCCGGGTGCTCCGCAAGCGCCGTACGCCGTACATCGCGATCCTGTTCACCACGCTGCTCGCGTTCGTCCTGATCGGGTACGCCGACCTCGCGGCGCTCGGTGGTACGACGGCGTTCCTGCTGCTGTGCGTGTTCGCGATTGTGAACGTCGCGGTGCTGGTCCTGCGGCGGGACCGGGTCGAGCACAAGCACTTCCACGCGCCGACCGCGCTGCCGGTCCTGGGTGTCGTCCTGTGCGTGTACCTGGCGAGCCCGCTGTCCGGCCGGGCGTCGGCGGACTACAAGATCGCCGGCTGGCTGATGCTCATCGGGGTCGGGTTGTGGATCATCACCTGGCTGCTGAACAAGTACGTGTTCAACCGGCACGCCGACTTCGACCCGTCGCACCTCGACCCGCAGGGTCCGGTGAACTGACCGGGACGAACGCAGCGAACAGTACGGTCGCGAGGGCCGCGGCGCCGGTGCCGACGGCGATCCAGCCGAGTGCGGGGTAGCCCGCACCGGCGCCGATCGCCAGGCCGCCGAGCCACGGCCCGGCCGTGATGCCGACGTTGAACGCGGAGAAGTTCGTCGCGGTCGCGAGCCTCGGCGCGTCACCTGCCAGGTTGAACACACGGGCGTTCAAGGCGGGGTTCGCGGCAAAGCCGAAGCCGCCGAGCAGCGCGATCACGCCGATCGCCGCCACCGGAACGGTTGCCGTGAGCGCCAGTACGGCGGAGAGCGCGATCAGCCCGACGATGCTGATGAAGAGGGTGTGGAACGGCAGCGCGTCGGCGAATCTGCCGCCGATGGTGATCCCGATGAACGACCCGAGACCGTAGAGAGCCAGCACGCCCGGGACGGCACCGGGCGCCAGACCGGTGGCTTGCGTCAGCAGCGGGGCCAGGTAGCTGAACACGACCAGGATGGTCGCGGTGACCATCACTGTGGTGCCGAACGCGAGCCAGAGCCGGGCGTTGCGGAACACTCGGAGTTCGTCGGCGAGGCGGGGTGCACTGGCGGGGTCCGTCCGGTCGGCCGGCAGCGTGGCGAAGACGCCTCCCATCGCGAGCACGCACATCCCGGCCACGGTCCAGAACGCCGACTGCCAGCCGAAGTGCTGGCCCAGGATCGTTCCGAGCGGGAGACCGACGATGGTCGCGATCGTGAGGCCGCCGGTGACGATGCTCATCGCCCGCGCGCGGCTGCTCGCCGGTACGAGGGCAACCACGGTCACCGCGGCGATCGACCAGAACCCGGAGTACACGAAGGCACCGACGATCCGGGTGGCGAGCAGTACGGCGTAGCTCGACGTCAGTGCGCCCACGACATGGGTGAGCGCGAAGATCGCCAGGAAGACGAGTCCCGCCGTACGCCGGGACCAGGTGAGCGTGACGACCGCGAGGACCGGGGCTCCGACGAGCATGCCGATCGCGAACGCGGAGATCAGCAGCCCGGCCTGGGGGATGGTGACGTGCAGATCCGTCGCGAGTTCGGGAAGCAGGCCGGCGAGCATCAGTTCGGACGTGCCCTGCGCGAAGATGCTCAGCCCGAGGACATAGACAGCTATCGGCATCGTTCCCCCTCACCTCGACGAGTGCCACTCGCAGTATCTCAGGGATCACTGTCCGCTGTCGCCGCGCCTGTCACTGGCTGAGATTTGAGCCGGTACGGCATCGTTGATGTATGAGCTTCGAGACTCCGGCCAAGCGGACCGGGCGGGCCGTGGACACCGCCCGGATCGGTAGTGGGCTGAAGCTGCTCGTCGGCCTGGTGGGACTGATGTGGCTCTGCGAGGTCGTCGACACCGTGATGCACGGCGCGCTCGACCAGTACGGGATCGTCTCCCGCGAGCCCCACGGCCTGATCGGGATCCTGACCGCGCCGTTCCTGCACCTCGGGTTCGGGCACCTGATCTCGAACACGCTGCCGCTGGTGACGCTCGGCGCGCTGATCGCGGTCAGCGGAGCGACCCGGCTGTTCGCGGTGACCGCGATCGTGACGGTGATCGGCGGGTTCGGGACCTGGCTGATCTCACCGCCGAACACGATCACGATCGGCGCCAGCGGGCTGGTCTTCGGGTACGCGTCGTACCTGATCCTCCGCGGCCTGTTCAACCGGCGGCTCGGCCAGGTGCTGCTCGGCATCGTCGTCGTGATGGTCTGGGGCAGTGCCCTGCTCAGCGGGCTGCTGCCGCAGGACGGGATCTCCTGGCAGGGTCACCTGTTCGGTGGCATCGCCGGTGTGCTCGCGGCCTGGGTCCTGGCCGACGACAAGCAGCAACGCGTCAAATGAGCGTGGCCGGATCGGTGTTCGCTCCACAGATCACAACGGCCACGCGCTCACCGGCAGCCGGGCGGTAGGCCCCCGAGAGCAACGCGGCGTACGCCGTCGCGCCGCCGTGCTCGGTCGCCAGGTGGTACTGCCGCCAGAGCTCATTGCGGGCGGCAACGATCGCCTCGTCGTCGACGAGCACCGGCCGGACGCCGTACGTCTGGGCGGCCTCGAAGGCCAGCGAACCGATGCGCCGAGCACCGAGCGAGTCCGCGGCCACGCCGCCGACGGCTCCGTCGGTCGGCTCGCCCGCTTCGAGCGCCCGCTGCAACGTCGGCGCGAGCGCCGGTTCCACGCTCACGACCTGCGCGTTGTCGCCGATCGCGGTCGCGATGCCGGCGATCAGGCCGCCGCCACCGACCGCGACCAGGACCGTGTCGAACATGCCCGCCTGTTCGAGCAGTTCGAGGCCGACCGTACCTTGCCCGGCGACGACCTCCGGCTGGTCGTAGGCGTGCACCAGCAGCGCATCCGACTCGTCCCGGGCCGCGAGCGCCGCCTGGTACGCCTCGGCGTACTCCGATCCGACCTGCACGATGTCCGCGTCGAGGGTCCGCAGCTTGCCGAGCTTCGCGGCCGGGGTCGTCTCGGGGACGAAGATCCGGGCGGGTACGCCGAGTTCGCGCGCCGCGTACGCCGCCGCCAGCGCGTGGTTGCCGCCGGACGCGGCGACGATGCCCTGACCGGTCAGTTCGCCGCTGTCCTTCGCGGTGAGCAGCCGGTTGAACGCGCCGCGTGGCTTGAACGAGCCGGTGTGCTGGAGCAGTTCGAGCTTGAACGTGAGCCCCGGCGCCACCTCGATCACCGGCGTACGCCGTACCCGCCCGGCGATCCGTTCCGCGGCCTGCTTCACGTCTTCGAGGCTTACCGTCATGCCTCAACACTGCCACGATGGATACCAGCCGACGGACGGAGGCCATGGGATGGGCGCGTACGAGGAGAGCTACCGGCGGAGCCTGGACGACCCGCACGGGTTCTGGCTCGAGGCGGCTGAGGCGATCTCCTGGACGAGGCCGCCGACCCGGGCGCTCGACGCGACCGATGCGCCGATCTTCCACTGGTTCCCCGACGGAGTGCTGAACACGTCGTACAACGCTCTCGATCGGCACGTCGAGGCAGGTGACGGCGGCCGGACCGCGCTGATCTACGACTCACCGGTCACGGGGACCGGGCGGTCCTACACCTACGCGCAGCTGCGGGACGAAGTGGCGACGTTCGCGGGTGCGCTGGCGTCACTGGGTGTCGGCAAGGGCGATCGGGTGATCGTCTACATGCCGATGATCCCGGAAGCGGTCGTCGCGATGCTGGCCTGCGCGCGACTCGGCGCGATCCATTCCGTGGTGTTCGGTGGCTTCGCGCCTCGTGAGCTCGCGGCCCGGATCGAGGACGCCGGGCCTCGCGTGATCGTTGCGGCTTCTTGTGGCATCGAGCCGACGCGGATCGTCGAGTACAAGCCGATCATCGACGAGGCGCTCAACATCTCGTCGCACCAGCCCGAGCACACCATCGTCTTCCAGCGCGAACAAGCCCCGGCTGAACTGGGCGAACGCGATCTCGACTGGACCAGGCTGACCGCGACGGCCCAGCCGGTCGGCCCGGTGCAGGTCGCTGCGACCGACCCGCTCTACATCCTCTACACCTCGGGTACGACGGGACGTCCGAAGGGCGTCGTCCGCGACAACGGCGGCCACGCGGTCGCACTCGCCTGGACGATGCGCAACGTGTACGACATCGGACCGGGCGACGTGTGGTGGACCGCCTCCGACGTCGGCTGGGTCGTCGGCCACTCGTACATCGTCTACGCGCCGCTCCTGGCCGGCGCGACCACAGTCCTGTACGAAGGCAAGCCGGTCGGGACGCCGGACGCGGGCGCGTTCTGGAGGGTGATCTCCGAGCACCGCGTGAAGGCGTTGTTCACCGCGCCGACCGCGATCCGCGCGATCAAGAAGGTCGATCCCGAGGCGATCGAGCTGGCGAAGTACCCGCTGGACACGTTCCGGACGTTGTTCCTGGCGGGGGAGCGGCTCGACCCGGAGACGTACCACTGGGCGCACGAGCATCTCGGCGTACCGGTCGTCGACCACTGGTGGCAGACCGAGACCGGCTGGCCGATTGCGGCCAACCCGCGCGGACTCGAGCCGCTGCCCACGAAACCGGGCTCGGCGACCGTGCCGATGCCGGGCTGGAACGTGCAGATCCTCGATGCGTACGGCAAGGAGTTGCTGCCGCACGAGGAGGGCGCGATCGCGATCAAGCTGCCGCTGCCGCCGGGCGCCCTGCCGACGCTGTGGGGCGACGACCAGCGCTACATCGACAGCTACCTCAAGGAGTACGACGGCTACTACCTGACCGGCGACGGCGGGTTCATCGACGACGACGGCTACATCTTCGTGATGGGCCGCACCGACGACGTCATCAACGTGGCCGGCCACCGCTTGTCGACGGGCTCGATCGAGGCGGTCGTCGCGGCGAACCCGGCGGTCGCCGAGTGCGCGGTGATCGGTGTGCACGACGCGTTGAAGGGGCAGTTACCGCGGGCACTCGTCGTACTCAAGGCGGGCGCGACGGTGTCTGACGACGTACTGCGGGACGAACTGGTGGCCGCCGTACGCCGGGAGATCGGGCCGGTCGCCGCGTTCCGGGACGTGTCGGTGGTCGATGCGCTGCCGAAGACCCGCTCGGGCAAGATCCTGCGCCGCACGATGCGCGGAATCGCCGACGGGCGCGACGAGCCGGTCCCGTCGACCATCGAGGACCCCTCCGTACTGGACGCGCTACGCCCCGTGCTGCGCGGCGGTCAGGAAGGCTAGGACCGCCGGACTCGCGACCGACCGGAACTCGTGGAAATAGGCGTGCCGGGAACCCGTGATGAGTTCGGCCCGTGCCCCCGGGATCCGGTCGGCGAGCAGCTGCGCGTTCGTGGCCGGACTGAAGATGTCGTCGGTGCCATGCAGGATCAGGGTCGGCGCGGTGATGGACGGTAGGCCGTCCCACGCGTCGTGCCTGTTGCTGGCCACCAGATGCCTGCGTTTGGCGTACGACGGCATGGTCGGGTCACCGAGCACGTAGTAGGGGCCGTGATTCTCAGCGAGCCACTCCGGGGTGTACATGAGCTCAAGGAGCACGCGATCGGTTCGCGCCGGATCGGCCAGCGCCTTGCGGATCTCCTGGCTGCGCTCGTACCCGTGCGCCGCACCGGGGGAGGTACAGCCCAGGACCAGTGCGTCGACACGCTCGGGATGGTTGATCGCCAGCCACTGCGCGACCCGCCCGCCCATGGAAGTCCCGTAGACGTGCGCGCTGTCCAATCCGAGGTCGTCGAGCACCGCGATCACGTCGTCCGCGAACCCGACCGTGCTGTAGACCTCGTCCGGCGCGTCGCTCTCGCCGGTTCCCCGCCAGTCCAGCGTGATCGTCCGGTACTGCGCCTCGAAGTCCACCCGGACCGGATCCCACCAGGTGTGGCTGTTCGACTGCCCGGCGAGGAGAACAAGTGGTTGCCCGACGCCCCGAACCTGGTAGGCGATCCTCGTCCCGTCGATGGCTGCTGCGTTGGGCACAGAGATAGTCTGCAGGCATGCGAGTCGTGATTGCGGGTGGACACGGGCAGATCGCGCTGCGGCTGACGAGGTTGCTGAGCGCTGACGGGCACCAGGTGGTCGGGGTGGTGCGGAACCCGGACCACGAGGCCGACATCGCCGCGGCCGGCGGGCAGGCCGCCGTACTGGATCTCGAGCAGGCCGAGGTCGGCGCGGTGGCCGAGGTGCTGGCCGGCGCGGACGTGGCGGTCTTCGCCGCGGGCGCCGGGCCGGGCAGCGGGAACGCGCGCAAGGACACGGTCGACCGCGGTGCGGCCGCGCTGTTCGCCGACGCTGCTGAGCAGGCCGGCGTACGGCGGCACATCCAGGTCGGCTCGATCAACGCGGAACTTGCCCTGTCGCTGACCGACGACGAGACGTTCACGGTCTATCTCCGGGCCAAGTGGGCCGCTGAGGAGGACCTCCGGGCCAGAGACCTGGACTGGACGATCCTGCGCCCCGGCAGCCTGACCGACGACCCCGGGACCGGCACGGTGTACCTCGCCGACAAGACCGGTCGCGGCCGGATCACCCGCGACGACGTCGCGCTGGTGCTGGCCGGCCTCTGTGACGCTCCGGCCTCGATCGGCCGGACGCTCGAGCTCATCGGCGGGGACACACCCGTCGCCGAGGCCCTCGAGAATCTCTGACCCTTATGACGTTGCCACAAGCAACAGAATGTGACGGGATATGGCAGACACACTGCGGCAGGTGACCTTCGAGCGCCTGGCGAACAGCAGCTACGAGGTGCGGAACGCTCGCGGCGGGAGCATCCGGATCGGCTCCGGCGGCGCGGACACCGACTTCACGCCGGTCGAGCTGCTGCTGGCCGCGATCGGGACCTGCTCGGCGATCGACGTCGACGTCGTGGTGAGCCGCCGGGCCGAGCCGACCGAGTTCAGCGCCGTGGTCCGTGGCGACAAGATCCGGGACGCCGAGGAAGGCAACCGGATGGAGAACCTCGCGGTCGAGCTCACCGTGCGCTTCCCGGAGGGCGAGGACGGCGACAAGGCCCGCGAGGCACTGCCGCGCGCCGTGAAGATGTCCCACGACCGCCTCTGCACGGTCAGCCGCACCGTCGAGCTCGGCACACCGGTCACCACAACGGTCAACGACTGAGCAGTTCGCGAAGGCGCTGTGCGTAGGCCTTCGGGTGGCTCAGGTTGCCGTTGTGGCCGCCTGGGAAGGTCTGCAGGTCCTGGCCGATGAGCTCGGCCAGGGCCTCGGCGCACTGGTAGTCGAAGACGGTGCGCGGAGTCGTCGTACCCGCGGCCGGGACGATCCGCACACCGCTTGCTGACAGCTCGGCCGGATCGAGATCGTCGCCCGCGGCGGCGGCGAAGTCGTGGCGGATGAAGTAGTCGAAGTTCGCGAGCCGGTTGGCGTCCATCGGGAAGTTCGTGCGGCCCGGTTCGCCGTTCGCCGGGTCGATGCCGAGTGAGCGGACGATGGCCGGGATCGTGGCCTCGAGTCCGTGGGCCAGGTACTGGTCGCGGAGCTCGGTGAGTTCGTTGCGGTGCAGCTTGGGCTTGGGCTCGGCGAGCAGCCACGGCGCGATCGGCTCGTGCGCGACGAGCGTGTGCAGCTGCGGCGGATGCTTCACGGTCAGATGCAGACCGATGACCGCGCCGAGGCTGCAGCCGAGCATGGCGACGGGCTCGTCGGTGACATGTGCGAGCAGACGGTGTACGTCGTCCGCGTGGTCGGCGATGGTGGCGCCCGGCTCCTCGAGCTTGCTCCGGGACAGGCCCCGGCGGTCGTAGGTGAGCACGGTGTAGTCGTCGATGAGCTGCTGGACGAGGTCCGTACTGCGGTCGGCATCGCCTTCACCGCTCTGCGAGATCAGCAGCAGCGGCCCGTTGCCTTCGAGTTGGTAGTGGAGGACTGCTCCGGGAACGTCGATCGTGGTCATGGATCGGAGATTACATCTGATTCGATACATCTAGCAAGATGTATCGGACTTGATGTAGATTCTGGGGCTGTGAACGGTGTCGAGCTCTTCCTGCTCGGGCGGGCGCTGATGAAGATCGGCGAGGAGGCGTTGCCGGAGCCGCCCGGCGGCGCGGCCAAGTACGCCGGCAGCGCGCGGATGGTGCTGATCGTCGCGAGTGACATCGCCGAGCATCCGGCGAGCGCGGTGGGGGAGATCGCTGCCCGCACCGGTCTGCCGCAGAGCCAGGTGTCGACCGCGATCGCCCGGCTGAAGGAGGCCGGCTCGGTCATCACGACGACCGATCCTGCCGACCGCCGCCGGGCGCTGGTCAGTCAGGCGCCGGGCGTCTCGGACCGCCTGGCTCAGGTCCGTGCCACCAGCATCGAACCGGCCCTCGCCGCGGCGCTGGGCACGGACGACCCCGCACGCGTCGCGGAGGTCGCGCGCACCCTGCAGCAACTCGCCCTCGACCTGCAGGGGTCAGGGGAGTAGGAACTCGTCGGCCGATCTGAGGCGCGTCTTCAACTGCTCCTGAGTACGACGGCAGTCGAGCTGGATGTTCGACGGCTCACCCGGCTCCGAGGGCAGCTGGTCCGGATCGAATCCGTCGCGGATCGCGATCTTCCTGCCCAGCTCGAGCCGGCTCAATGCCTGCGGTCCCGCGACATGGGTGATGCCGGTGATGTCGGACGTGATCAATTCGATCAGCGCCGACGCGAGATCGGCGACGTGCACGGGGCAGCGGATGTTGCCGCTGTAGAAGGCTCCGGGTTCGCCGGCCGCCAATCGACGTACCCGTTGTTCCTCGCCCGACTGGCCGTCCGATCCGACGATGATCGACGTCCGCGTGATGACCGCGTCGGGCAGGAGCGCCTGGATCGCCGTCTCGGCCGCTGCCTTGGCCGCGCCGTACGGCGTGGTCGGACAGGGCGGTTCGTCCTCGGGATAGGCCGCGTCCCGTGGTCCGAACACGGCGTCGCTCGACACGAACACGAGCCTCGCGCCGCCGGCCGCGAGGGCGACGTTGACCGCACCATCGGCCGTCGCCGCCCAGTCGTCCTGCTTGTAGGCGGTGTGGATGATCCCGTCCGGCCGGACGCTGCGGATCACGTCGTGCACCGCGTCACGTCGCCGTACGTCGAGCTGCACGCCACCCGGCACGACCTGCGAGTAGTACGCCGGCACCATCTCGTGCCCGGCCGTGCGCAGGAGTTCACGCCCCAGGAGGCCAGCGGCCCCAGTGACGAGCAATCTCACCCGATCAGCTTATGACGCTCGAGTCGCCAGCCGGCGGTCCGCGTGGCGCGCTTCACCTCGGCAACCGTCCGCACCTTCCGCGGAGTCATCCACGACTGCGATGGCTTGTGCAACATCCAGCCGTCTCCGATGGTGAGCGCCGCGTGCTGGACCAGCCCTGCAGTGTTACGCCAGACGAACACCGTGCCTGGTGCGTCGTCTTTGCCGCCGCGTTCGGTGTGGTTCGCGAGCCATTCCTCGAACGGTTCGCGCACCATCCAGACCGACTCGGCGCCTTCGACGCCGCAGGCGGCCATCACGGTGCCGAAGCAGTTCGGTCCGCTTCCGTCCGGGAACGTGCCGGCCAACTCGCGGACGCGTGGCAGCGCCGCGGGCCAGGTCCGGACCTCGGCATGCCGGCTCGGCCCGAGATCCTCGCTCACGATCTCGGGCAGCACGCGCGCCGGCTCCCGGAGCAGCGACTTCCACCAGACGAACCGATGTCCGTCCGCCTGCTGCCGAACCTCCGGCCCGACGATCCGCGCCCACTTCCGCACCGTCGGCACTGCGCCACGGTCGTAGTTGACCTGCGCCCGAACCAGCGCCGCCCGCGTCGCCTGCGGCAGGTCGCCGTACGCCGCCTCGCTCAGCCAAGCGGTCCGAGCAGCCTTCCCGTCGACCGCATACGTCAGGTAGGTGTCGCGATTCTCCCGGCTCGGCTCCCGATCGTCCGTCGCCAGCTTCCAGGCAGTCGCCTGCTTCTTCGTCACAAAGAACGGCTGCTCGTCCGGTGCGAGCCAATCAACCCATCGATCCAGCAGGTCAGGCGAGACGTCGATCCCCAGCACGGTCAGCACCGGGCAACGCTCTCATCCTCAGCCCTGATCGGTCACCGGCTTTTGTGGGCCTCGATAGCGCTGGGTCTGTGAGTAGACGAGGTTGGTGGTCGTGCTGCCGAAGTCGGTGAGCTCGTTGACGAGCTCCTCCAGGTGCGGCATCGACGCGGCCGCGACCTTCAGGGTGTAGCAGTCGTCGCCGGTGGTTCGCAGGCACTCGAGGATCTCGCGCCGCTCGGCCAGTAGCCGGTGCAGCGGCTCGTGCTTGTTGCCGGGGTACTTCAGCCGTACGACGGCCAGCACCGGGTAGCCGACCTTCGTCAGGTCGACCTCGGCGCGGTACCCGGAGATCACGCCGATCGACTCCAGCCGGCGTACCCGCTCGGTGGTGGCCGAGGCGCTCAGGTTGACCCGCTTGCCGAGCTGCGTCAGCGACAGCCGGGCGTCCTCCTGCAGCTCGTGCAGGATCGCCCAGTCGGTCGGATCGAGACTCTCGGTCATACGCACAATCTACCGGTGATTCCCCGGCGCGGCACGGCGTACACCGGGAGGATTGTCTTCAGAAGTGGGGTGCCGCCTGGATAGCCTGAGGGCGTGGAAATTGGAGTGAACGTGCCGAACTTCGGCCCGGGGACGAATCCGGCGCGGCTGCGGGACTGGGCACGCGTCGTCGAGGGACTCGGGTACGACCTGCTGATGGTGTCCGACCATGTGGTGATCACGCCGGACGTCGCGGAGCAGTACCCGGCGCCGTTCTACGAGCCGTTCACCACGCTGAGCTGGCTGGCCGGGATCACCGAGCGGGTCCGGCTCGGGACGACGGTGCTGATCGCGCCGTACCGCCATCCGTTGCTGGTGGCAAGGATGGCGGCGAACCTCGACGCGTTGAGCGGCGGCCGGTTGGTGCTCGGCGTCGGGGTCGGCTGGGCGCGGCAGGAGTTCGAGGCGCTCGGCGCGGAACATGCGGACCGCGGTCGGCGTACGGACGAGGTGCTCGCCGAGTTGCGGCGTGCGTGGACCGATACGGCGGACTACGGCGCCGGGGCGATCCCGATCTGGGTCGGCGGTTCGAGTACGGCGGCATTCCGGCGGACCGTCCGGTACGGCGACGCGTGGCATCCGCTGCGGCAGACGATTGAGCAGCTGCGGACCGGACTGGATCGCCTGCGGACGGCTGCGGCGGCGCAGGACCGGCCGGTGCCGGGGTTCGCGCCGCGGATCCTGCTCCGGCTGACGGACAAGCCGCTGCGCGACGATGATCGGGTGGCGGGCGAGGGTTCGATCGAGCAGGTGCTGCGGGATCTCGCCGTACTGCGGGAGCTCGGCGCGCAGAGCGTCGTACTCGATCCGTTCGTCGGCGACCCTACTGAGACCGAGCGGCCCGAAGCGGCCTGGCAGGCGCTGGCGACGATCGCCACGCAACGAAGTGGACTGGAGACGACGTGACACCTGAGGCAGAAGGATTCCTGCGCCGCGCGATCGCGCTCGCCGGGGAGGCACGGAAGGACGGGAACCCGCCCTTCGGCTCGCTGCTGGTCGGCCCCGACGGCACCGTGCTGATCGAGGAGCGGAACACGACGATCACCGAGGGGAACATCAGCTTCCACCCGGAGCTGAAACTCGCGGTGTGGGCGGCTCAGCAACTGTCGCCCGAGGTCGCGGCCGGCACCACCATGTACACCAGCTGCCAGCCGTGCGGAATGTGCTCGGGGGCGCTGGCGAGGTCCGGCCTCGGCAAGGTCGTGTTCGCGCTGTCGGGTGAGCAGCTCGACGGGCTCAAGTCGACGGGCGGCTTCCCCGACGTACCGCTGGAGGGCCCGGCGCTGTACGACGAGGCGCGCGTGCCGGTGGACGGGTACTACAGCTGAGGCTGGGGTCCCGGCGACGGGACCCCAGCACTCGCTACTTCACCGGGGTGAGGCAGAGCGTGTACTTCGTCGAGCCGCTCTGGTAGACGTACGACGCCTCGGCGTCCTCGCCGCACTGGCTGTCGTCGGTCGAGTCGTCGATCTTGTCGACGATCTTGTACTCGGCCTCCGAGGACGTGCAGTCGACCACCTTCACGTCCGGCTTCGCCGAAGTGCCCTGGTTGACGACGCAGGCGCCGATCTTGGCCTTCGACTCGGTCGAGTTCAGGTTCGCGACCACGATCGCCGCGATCAGCGCGATCGGCAGCAGCAGACCGAGGATCGCCGGCCGCTGGAACAGCGGCTTGCCCGGGTTCATCGGCCGGCCCTGACCCGGCGTGGGCTCCGGGAGGCCCTTGAACTTCTGCATCGGGCCGATGTTCATCAGCATCGTGATCGGGTTGATGATCGACGAACCGATACCCCACCAGCCCTGCCAGAGGCTCTTCGCGGTCATGTCGCGCACCGACGCGATCCCGCAGGTCCGGCAGAACGGGCCCTGCAGCTTCAGGAACCGCATGATGATGATCAGGCCCTGGTGGCCGCGCACGGTCGCCTCGACCGCCGGGTAGCCGCCGCAGAAGCGGCAGGCCATCTGGCCCTGCGGCGCGTGGCCCTGCTGCGGGAACGACTGGCCCTGCTGGTACTGCTGCTGGCCCTGGTACTCCTGGCCCGGGTACTGGCCCTGCGGCGGGTACTGCTGGCCGCCGTCCTGCGGGTACGTCTGACCCGGCTGCTGCTGGTACTGCTGGCCGCCGTACGGCTGGCCCGCGTACTGCTGCTGACCGGGCTGACCGGGCTGACCCGGCTGCTCGCCGTACTGCGGGAACTGCTGCTGTGGCGGACCGTAGCCGGCCGGCTGACCTGAGTACGGGTTCTGCGGCGGCTGGGGAGGGGATGTGGTCACGGATCGTTCCTGAGGCTGATCGAGGGGGTGTCGGGACACGTTGACCCACGGCACCTTACTCATCCCGGTGGTTCACCGCGGCATAGCGCCGCGTCAATTCCCGGCCAAGTCGCGCCAGTTCCGCCTGCACCGACGGCGGGTCGACGACCTCGATCGACCCTCCCCAGCCGGCGAGGTGCTGCGCGATCATCAGCGGAGTGGGCGCGGTGACCTTGAGCCGGACCCGGTCCCCGTCGGTCCCGTCGACCTCACAGTTGCGGCCGAGCCGGTCCTGCATCACCCACACGAACCGCTCGTCCATCAGCACAGTTGCCGTCAGCCCCGATCGTCGTTCCTCCATCCGTTCGACGATCTCGACCCACGCCGCCGACAGCTCGAACCCGTCCGGCCGCTCGAAGGTCTCGCCGGTCGTCTCGGCGTCGACTACCCGGTCGATGCGGAACGTCCGCTGCCCCTTCTCCGACCAGGCGATCAGGTACCAGACGTCGTCCTTGTCCACGAGACCGAGCGGGTCCACCAGCCGTTCCGACGTCTCCCGGCCGCGTCCGGAGTAGTGCAATCGGACGCGTTCCCGGCGTACGACGGCGTCCTGCAGGCGACGTACCAGCTCTGGGCGTTCCTTCACGTGCTCGCCCCAGCGGGCCGGGTCGATCACCACCGCCTCGGCTGCCGCCTGGGCGTGCTCGCGGAAAGTGTCCGGCAGGGCCCGCACGAGCTTGCGCAGGGCCGCTTTCGCGTCGGGAGCGATCGACGCCGCCGGACCCACGAGCAGGAACAACGCCTGCGCCTCGGTCGCCGTCAGCCCGCTCAGATCGGTTCGGGCACCGCCGACCAACTGCCAGCCGCCGTTCCGGCCCGGCTGTGGATAAACCGGGATGCCGGCGGTCGACAACGCCTCCAGGTCCCGGCGCGCGGTCGCGACCGAGATCTCCAGTTCCGCCGCGACATCGGCCGCGGTCACCCGGCCCCGGGCCTGCATCAGCAACAGCACCGCCACCAACCGATCCGCCCGCATGACCCCGATCGTCGCAGACAAACCGCTCACCGTCTGAGCAGTTAAAACGGGCTACGCTCAGTTCCGGACGGCCTTCTTCCGGAATGGTGACTGATGGCGTACGACGTGAGCCCGACGGCGCGGACCCTGATGGTCCTGGAGCTGATCCAGAACAGCCCCGGCATCACCGCGGAGCAACTGGGAGACAAGCTCGGGGTCTCCGAGCGCGCGGCCCGCCGGTACGTCGCGATCCTGCGCGAGGCCGACATCCCGATCGAGTCGGTGCGCGGACCGTACGGCGGCTACCGGGTCGGACGTGGCTTGCGGCTGCCGCCGTTGATGTTCAGCCCGACCGAGGCGCTCGGCCTGGTGATGGCGGTGCTCGAGGGACCGCGCGGCGCCGCGGATCCGGTCGAGGACGCGCTCGGGAAGATCGTCCGGGTGCTCCCCGAGGCCGTCGCCCGGTCGACCGACGCGATCCGCCGGGTCAGCGCGCGCGGACCCGATCCCGGCGCCCGGACCCCTGATCCCGAGATCACCGCCGCCCTCGTCTCGCTCAGCGCCGACTGCCGGCGCGTGACGATCCACTACCGCCGCCACGAGGACGAGTGGCCGATGGACGTCGACCCGTGGGCGGTCGTCGTACGCCGTGGTCGCTGGTACCTGCTGTGCTGGTCGCACGCCAAGGACGCCCGGCGCGTGCTCCGCGTCGACAAGATCACCAAGGTCGAGGCGCAGCCGGCCTCGTTCGCGCCACCCGAAGATCTCGATCCGCTGGCCGCTGTGGAGGAACACCTCGCGATGGGTTGGCGATACCCGATCGAGGTCGAGATCGACGCGCCTCTCGACGACGCCGCCTGCTGGATCCCGCGCAGCATGGGCCGCCTGGAACCCATCGACGAGGACCGCACCCGCCTCCTCGCCAGCACCGACGAACCCGACTGGTACGCCGCCCACCTGTCCGAGATCCGCGCCCCGTTCCGGATCGTCGGCGGCCCCGAGCTCCAAGCGGCCTGCCAGATCCTCGCGCAACGCCTGCTCGCCGCGAGCACGCCCGACTGATGCTCACCTGGGGATCCGGAGACCGCGTGGCGCTCCTCGTCCACGGAATGCTCGGCGCAGCCTCGCAGTACCACTCGGTCGGCCCGGCGCTGGCGGACCGCGGGTACCGGGCGGTCGCGGTCGATCTGCCCGGTCATGGCGATGCACCGCGGGCGCCGGACGCGACGATGGATCTGTTCGTCGACGCGGTCCTCTCGGTTGTCGACAGGCCGCCTGCGCTCGCGATCGGTCACTCGCTCGGGGCGATCGTGCTGTCACACGCGCTGCCTCGCCTGCAGCCCGGTCGGGCGGTGTATGTCGACGTACCCCTCTCTGCCCCGTCCGCGGCCCCGCCGGCGTCGGCCGCGGAGCTGCGCGAGCGCTTTACGGCGTCGCGTGCCGCGCGCACTGTGGAGCGGCTAGCTATCCGGCCCGATTGGTCTGCTGAGGATTGCCGAGTTGAGGCGGAGGCGGCTGCTCGGTTCGATGTCGAGACGGCGGTTGCGCTCGAGCGTTCGTACTTCGGCGGGGATGCGGTCCAGGGGCCTGTGGTGCCTTCGCTGGTGGTTCGGGCCGATCCGAGTCGCTATGTGTCGGCGGAGCGGGCCCGTGAGCTGGAAGAGCTGGGATTCTGGGTCCGGTCGGTGCCGGGTGCGGGGCATTCGGTCTGGTACGGACACCTCGACGACTTCATGGGAGTGCTGGACGAGTGGCTGGAAGCGGGATGAACGACATCGAGTTCTCGGGGGAGATCTGGTACTGGCGAGGGCCGGCGCCCTGGTACTTCATCACGGTCCCCGACGAGGAGAGCGCGTACTTCGAGGCGGAGTCGAACTTCGTCACGTACGGGTGGGGGATGATCCCGGTGGCCGCCGAGATCGGCGCGAGCGTCTGGGACACGTCGATGTTCCCGAAGGACGGGCGGTACGTCCTGCCGGTGAAGGCCGCCGTACGGCGGGCGGAGGATCTCGACGACGGCGACGTACCGACCGTGCGGCTGCGGTTGCGGGGCTGGACGAAGGCGTGACGGAAACTGTCGGCGGCCGGGTCTAGCGTTCGCCGTACACGTTCGAGAGGGAGGTGCCGAGATGTCCACGCTGTCCGACCGGCCGCACACGGCTGTGCTCGTGGTCGACGTCCAGAACGGTGTCGTGGGGGAGGCGTTCGAGAGAGACCGCGTCGTCGCCAACATCAGCACGCTCGTCGGCAAGGCCCGCGCCGGTGGAGTCCCGGTCGTCTGGGTCCAGCACTCCAGCGAGAACCTCGTTAAGGACAGCGAGCAGTGGCAACTCGTGCCTGAACTGTCCCGGGACGGCTCGGAGTCGCTCGTCCACAAGACGTACGCCGACAGCTTCGAGGCGACCGACCTGGAGGACGTCCTCGCCAGCGCCGGCATCGGCCACCTGATTGTCAGCGGCGCGCAGACCGACGAGTGCATCCGCTCGACGATCCACGGCGCGATGGTCCGCGGGTACGACGTGACACTGGTCGCCGACGCCCACACCACCGAGGACCTGAGCGAGTACGGCGCACCGACGCCCGACAAGGTGATCGCGCACACCAACCTCTACTGGCAGTACCACCGGGCCCCGGGACGGACTGCCGCCGTCCAGAAGACCGACGAGGTCACCTTCTGACTGCCTCAGCGGCTGACTGCTGCAGGGCGTTGACCAGGGCGGCGACGGGTGGTGGATCGGGTGGTTCGCCGTACGTCGCGGCGTACACGTGACGTCGAGAGCCCGGCAGTTCGGTGGCGGTGATGCCGGCGGCGTGGTGGGTGCGCAGCGCGAGGCCCGGCATCGTGGTCACACCGAGTCCGGCCGCCACGAGCGCCTGCATCACGACCATGTCGTCCGACGTGTAACCGATCCGGGGCTCGTAGCCCTCCGCGGCGCACAGCGCGATCAGGTGGCTTCGGCAACGATCGCATCCGGCGATCCAGGTCGCGTCGCGCAGGTCGGCCACCGTGGCCGGTCCGTCGGACAGCACGTACAGCGGATCGTCGACCAGATGGTGGAGTCGTACGCCGTGCGGCTCGGGCGCGGTCTCGTCGTACCGGAACACGATCGCCACGTCGATCTTGCCGGTGCGGAGCAGCTCGAACGCCTCGGGGGGATGGGTGTCGACGAGGTTCACCTCGAGCCCGGGATGTTTCGCTGCCAGCTCGGCCATGGCGGCCGGAACGAGCGCGCCGATCGCGGACGAGAAGCCCGCCAGCCGGATCCGGCCCGCGCTCAGGCCGATGTGCGCCGACAGTTCGGCATCCGCGGCGTCGATCCGGCCGATGATCTCCGCCGCCCGAGCCGCGAGCAGCCGTCCGGCCTCGGTCAACCGGATCCCGCGGCCGACCCGCTGCAGCAGCTGCGCGCCGGTCTCGGCTTCCAGGCGCCCGAGGTGGTGCGTGACGGACGGCTGGGAGTAGTGCAACTCGCGCGCGGCAGCGGTCACCGAGCCGTGGCGTGCGACCGCGTCGATCACCCGCAACTTCGTGACATCGAGCATGTATCAATTCTATCTATCAATGAGTACGAAACTTGGCATTAGACGTTATGGGTTGACCCGGCGCAATCTCAAGACATGACGACCACAGCAACCAGAACCAGTGAACTCACCGCCCTGATCAGCAGCGTCCGGGATGCCGTCGACCGGCACTCGGACTGGAACCAGACCGCTCAACACGTCGGCGCCGGGCTGCGGCGCAACTTTCCGAGCCCCGACGTACTGACCGCCGAACAGCGCCTCGGATCCCCTGACAGCTACCAGAGCCACACACTGCACGTCGAGTCGGACGGTTCGTTCTCGATCATCGCCGTGGTGTGGCGGCCCGGGCAGCTGACGCGGATCCACGATCATGTGACGTGGTGCGTGGTCGGGGTACTGCAGGGCGTCGAGCACGAGGAGTTGTTCGACACCGACCTGCGGCTGATCGGTGAGAGCGACAACCACGTCGGCGAGGTGAGCGCGTTCGCGCCGCCCGGCGACATCCACCGGGTCCACAACACCTTCGACGAGACCGCGATCTCGCTGCACATCTACGGCACCGACGTGACCCGGATCGGTTCGAGCGTCCGTCGGTACTACGACTGACGCCGGGCCGGCCCGGCCTTCGCGGCCGCGCCGGCCGAGGCCGGAATCAGTCGACGAGCGAGTCGAGTACGGCGACGTCCTCGGGGGAGAGGGCGAGGTCGGCGGCTCGCAGGTTCTCCTCCAGGTGTTGTGCGCTCGAGGTGCCCGGGATCGCGAGGACGTGATCGCCGCGGCTCAGCGTCCACGCCAACCGCACCTGCGCGACCGTCGCACCATGACGATCCGCGATCTCCTGAACCGGCCCGGAATCAGGCACCCCGCCCCCCTCCCGCGACTCCGCGGTGAGCGTGAAGAACGGGATGAACGCGATCCCCAACTCTCCGCACAACTGCAGGATCTCGTCGTTCGCCCGCCCGAATCCCACGCTGTACCGGTTCTGCACCGCAATCACCGGCGCGATCTCGAGCGCCTCCTGGAGGTGCGGGACCCGCACGTTCGACACACCCAAGTGCCGGATCATGCCCTTCGCCTGCAACTCGGCCAGGGCGCCGAAATGCTCCGCAATCGACTCCAACCCGGCCTGCCGCAGGTACACAAGGTCCAGCGAATCGACCCCGAGAACCCGGAGATCGCTCTCCACGAGTTCCCGCAACTGGTCCGGTCGCGCCAGCCCGTGCTTCGTCGGCCCGACCTTGGTCGCGATCACGAGCTCT
Source organism: Kribbella soli (assembly GCF_004331345.1). Lineage (GTDB taxonomy): Bacteria > Actinomycetota > Actinomycetes > Propionibacteriales > Kribbellaceae > Kribbella > Kribbella soli. Next base: position 322,591 of record NZ_SJJZ01000002.1, read on the forward strand.
TCCGGGTACGGCGCCAGCGCGCGCCGGAGCACGTCGTTCGCCCAGCCCAGGCTCTCGAAGTCCGTCCCGCCGGACCGTCCGTAACTCGGGTAGAACTCCGCGGTGTCGAGGTGATTCACCCCGAGCTCGACGACTCGCCGCAGCAGCGCGATCGCCCGGTCCTGGACGTCGGCCCCGCCGCCGTCACCACCCGCGAGCCGCTTCGTCCCGAACCCGATCCGCCGAACCGGCACCCCTCCGAGCGACCAGAATTCGCCGGACTTGCTTTCCGCAATTTCCGATGATAAGTTAATTGGTAGGGACGCATTCTCCTGTGAATTCTGCATTCGGCCAGGATAAATCCTTCCAAGTAATTCGTCCACCTTTTCCCGCATTTTTCTTGCGCTACTCTCATGCGCGTGGGACTCACCGAGCGACAGCAACAGCTCCTCGACACGTGGCTGCCATCCGCGGCGATCGTGCGTGACCACAGCTGGGGTCTGATCGGAACGCTCGTCCTGGAGCTCGAGCACCACGGGGAGCGCTACATCGCGAAGGCCGGCGACGACGCCGACCATCATCTCGCCCGCGAAATCCGTGCCCACCGCAACTGGTTGCAGCCGTGGACCACGCGGGGGAGAGCGGCCGAGCTGATCCACGCCGACGAGGACGCCAAGCTCCTCCTGACGCGTTTCCTGCCCGGTGAGCTCGTCGAGGGCACGCCGTACGAATGGGCGCCCGGCACCTATCACGAGGCCGGCGAACTGCTCGCGGCATTTCACCGGCAATCCGCCGTACCGGATGACAACTACGAGTCGCGCGAGAACGAGCGCACGCTTGCAGGGCTCGACAAACCGCACCGGATCGCGCCGGACCTCGCCGACCTTCTCCGGGCAACGATCGAGGCCTGGCCGACACCGCCCGCGACGCTCGTACCGACCCATGGCGACTGGCAGCCCCGCAACTGGCTCGTCGACAACGGCACCGTCCGCGTCATCGACTTCGGCCGCGCGGCCATGCGCCCGGCGTACACCGACCTCGCCCGCCTGGCCGCGCAGCAGTTCCGCTCCGAGCCAAGCCTTGAGCCGGCGTTCATCACCGGCTACGGTTCGGACCCGCGCGAACCGGAAGCCTGGCAGCGCGCCCGGCTCCGCGAGGCGATCAGCACGGCTGTGTGGGCACACCAGGTCGGGGATGAAGCCTTCGAGCAACAAGGGCATCGAATGATCGCGGAAGCCGTCGCCGAAATTGCGTTGTGAGCTCACGGAGCACGCTGGCATCGTCGCGCCATGTCCAGTCAACTCCTGCGCGAAGCGCTCACCCTTGACCGTTATCCACGATCGAACACCTACGACCAGCAATGGGTCGTCGACAATCTCATGGGCCCGCACCCGCTGTGGAGCGCCGAAAGCCTGCTGCAGGCGATGACACTGCGGCCCGGAATGCGGGTCCTCGACCTCGGCTGCGGTACGGCGCTGACGTCGATCTTCCTGGCCCGTGAGTACGAGGTCGACGTCTGGGCCACCGATCTCTGGGTCGACCCCACCGAGAACTGGCAACGCGTTCAGAACGCCGGCGCGGCCGACCGGGTGCATCCGATCCAGTCCGACGCCCGCAAACTCCCGTTCGCACACGGGTTCTTCGACGCGGTCGTCAGCATCGGCGCGTACAACTACTTCGGGACCGGCGTCGACTACCTCCCGTACCTCGCCGAGTTCGTCCGCCCGAACGGGACACTCGGCATCATCACCCCTGGCATCCGGACCGCGCCCGACTTCTCCCCGCCGCCGTACGTCGCGGATCGCTGGGGACCGGACCTCTGCACCTGGCTGCCGCCGGACTGGTGGCGGCACCTCTGGGAACGCACCGGCCTGGTCACCGTCGAAACCGCCGACTTCGTACCGAACGGCTGGGCCGACTGGCTCCGCTGGTTGCAGGCGTGCGCACAGGTCGGCCGCGGGTACGAACCCGACGAACACCTACTGGAAGCCGACCAGGGAAAGCTCCTCGGCCTAACCCGCGTCGTCGCCCGCCTCAATTAGTCGCGTCAGATGCTGTCGGAGCGCGGCCGGGTAAATCCCGAATTCCTCCAGGTCCGCCGCGTCGGCCCACCGCAGTTCGAAGTGATTGGTCGCAGAATGCTCCACCGCTTCGTCACCTGACAGTTCCGGTACGCCGTCCACGTCGCTGATGAGGAAGTAGTACGCCGGCCGCCCGTTGTGCGTGCCGGTCCACAGCAACCGGTCCACGGCGCCGGTGAGCGTCGTCTCCTCCTCGAGCTCACGAAGCGCAGCACCCGCAGCCGACTCACCCGCCTCCACATGCCCGCCGGGAAGAACGGCATACCGATGCCCATCACACCGAGGCCCCGGTACGTCGCCGTACTCGCACATCACGCACTCCGCAGACGCCCCCTGCCGCAGATAACGCTTCACCACCAGAACCTTGCCCGCCTCAACCACAACCGCGGCCCCACGCGGAATCTTCGCACTCATGACAAGAGAGTCTGACCGCCACCACCGACAAGTATCCGGCCCCAGTCATCACCGCCGCCCACACCAGCCCCGCGCCGCCATCAACCGCGCCTCAAGCACAAGACCGGATATCCCCGCGTGTGTAGGCTTCTCCGCTGGTATGCGAGGGGAGAACCTCCAACACCAGTGGATATCCATCCCGGTGTCCGAGGTGCGCGGCGCCGACCCTGCGTCGCACGAGCTGAATATTCGCTCGCCGGAGTGTGGGCTTCGTGGTGGGGTCGGGGGTGTTGTCGTCGATCGTGGAAGGATTCTGCAGATGCCTAGCGCGCAGATCGAAGTTCGTCGTGAGTACTCCGAAGCCGATGAGGCCGGCCTGATCGAGGCGGTGCACGGTGCGCTGGTCACGGCGTTCCAGATCCCGCCGCAAGACAAGGACGTGCGTCTCGTCGTCCACGCGCCGCACCGGTTCGCGTGCTCGCCGCGTCTGACCGAGCCCGAGTTCTTCACGCTCGTCACCGTGGACTGCTTCGCCGGCCGCTCGATCGACGCCAAGCGCAAGCTCTACACCGAGATCATCAGCAACCTGAAGCCCTTCGGCATCCCCGCAGACCACGTCACCATCCTCGTTCGCGACCACCCCACCTCGAACTGGGGCATCCGCGGCGGCCAGGCCGCCTCCGACCTGGACCTCGGCTTCAACATCAACGTCTGACGTGCCACTCCGCTCGACCCGGCACCTGACGTCGGTCTTCCTCGTGCGGGAGGGAAGCGTACTGCTCCTCTACCGCCGCGGATCGCGCGCGATCGCGGACTCGTGGGTCGGCATCGGCGGCCACGTCGAGCCGCACGAGCTCACCGACCCGACAGCTGCCGCGCTCCGGGAACTGGACGAGGAGATCGGTGTCACGGCCGACCAGTTGACCGATCTCGCGCTCCGGTACGTCGCCGTACGCGACACCGGCGACGAGGTGCGTACGACGTACTACTTCACCGCCAACCTCCGCCCCGCGGCGCCCGTACCGACGGAATGCACCGAGGGCGATCTGCGGTGGTTCGATCTGACGATGGACCCGACGACGCTCGACATGCCGCCGACCGCGCGGATCGCGTTCGCGCACTGGCTGTCCTGCGGCCGGCAGGATGAGCAGCTGCGCTTCATCATGGTCGACGCCGACGGCCGCGAGACAGGGCAGTTCTGATGATCACCGTGCAGTTCCATCCCAATTGGCCGCATGGCGCGCGGACGGTCATCGAGTCGATGGCCGCGGACGGGGTGTATCGGTCGCAGTTCGCGACGGGCATCTCCAACGGCGGACTGACGGCGTTCCGCGGGGGAGACCGGTGGGAGTGGGAGAGCCGGTTGTTCTCCGGGCGGTACGACGACCAACCGGAACTGGACCGGCCCATCTACGGGGTGTGGAACCGGCAGCGTGACGTGTACGGCGGAGCGATCCGCTTCGGGTCGTCGTACCTCCGGCTCAAACCCGAGGCGATCGAGCGGGCGACGTTCTGCTTCCCGGACTCCGCCCGCGATCCGGCCGATGTCGGCGACCGGAGGGTCCTGCCGCACTTGTGTCAGCTGGCCGACGAGGCACGTCTCGACGACCTGGACGACTACGTCGAAGCGCATGTCCACGGCGCGCTGAGCCTCGCCACCGACGTCGAGGCAGTGGTCCTGGACCCGTCGTTCGTGAGCACACCCGTCGAGGACGCCGCCCGCGAACTCGGCTGCCCGATCGAGTACCACCCGGGCTTTCGCGCAACCCCGGCCACCTTCGATCCGGCGTACCGCGGCCCAGAGATCGTCGACCTCGCCCGCTCGCTCGGCCCGGAACTCACCCCCGACCTGCTCGGCCGCGCGGCCGGCGCGCATCCGGCGCAGTCGATCAAGTACGTCTGGCACTACCTCGCGCGCTACGGCCGTCAGCTCACCAGCTGATCGCGACGACGGCTCAGGTACGCGACCTCGGCAGTGTTCTCGGCCAGCTCGATCGCTGCGTCGTAGGCGGCCCGCGACTCCTGACTGCGGCCGAGCCGCCGGAGCAGGTCGGCGCGCGCGGCGTGGTACGCGTGGTACCCGGACAGCTTGTCGTCCAGCCGATCGATCGTCGCCAGCGCGACCTCGGGACCGTCGAGCTCGGCGACCGCGATCGCGCGGTTGAGGGCAACGATCGGTGAGCGGTCGACGCGGACGAGTTGGTCGTAGAGCGCCACGACCTGCGACCAGTCGGTGTCGGCCGCGTCGCGGGCCGACGTGTGGACGGCGTTGATCGCCGCGAGGATCTGATAGCGGCCCGGAGGCTGCCGGGTCGCGAGGCGCTCGCGGACGAGACGGTGGCCCTCGGCAACCAGCGCCGTGTCCCAGGCGCCGCGGTCCTGGTCGCGCAGGGAGATCAGTTCACCGGTCGCCGAAACCCGTGCGGTACGCCGGGCCTCGATGAGGAGCATCAGCGCGAGCAGGCCGGCGACCTCGCCGTCGTCCGGCAGCAGCGCCCGGATCAGCCGGGTGAGCCGAATCGCCTCCGCGGTCAGCTCCTGCCGGACGGGATCGGTGTCGGGGCCGGTCGCCAGATAGCCCTCGTTGAAGACGAGAAACAGCACCGCGAGTACGCCGGACACGCGTCCCGGAAGGTCCTCCGCGGCCGGGACCCGGTACGGGATCTTGGCCGCTTTGATCTTCGCCTTCGCGCGGGTGATCCGCTGACCCATCGCGGTCTCCTGGACCAGGAACCCACGGGCGATCTCCGGCACGGTCAGGCCGCCGATCATCCGCAGCGTCAGCGCCACCCGGGTCTCCATCGCGAGCGCCGGGTGGCAACAGGTGAAGATCAGCCGGAGCCGCTCGTCGTCGATCACGCCGAGAGGCTCGGGCGGTTCGTCGTACGACATCTGAGCCTCCTTCTGCTTGTCGTCACGTTTGCTCTCGCGCCGGATCCGGTCGATCGCCCTGCGGTTGGCGGTCGTGGTCAGCCAGGCGCCGGGGTTGGGCGGTACGCCGTCCGCGGGCCAGCGCTCGACCGCCGTCGCGAACGCCTCGGCGGCCGCCTCCTCGGCGATGTCGAGGTCACCGAACCGCCTGGTCAGCGAGGCGACCACCCGCGCCCATTCCTCGTGGTGGACCCGGGTGATCGCTTCCTGGACGTCGCTCACAGGAACGGCCGCACCTCGAGCCGGCGGTTGCACGCCTTCGACGCCGCAGCGGCGAGCTTCAGCGCCACGTCGAGGTCCGGTGCCTCGAACACCCAGAAGCCGGCCATGTGCTCCTTCGACTCCAGGTACGGCCCGTCGGTGAAGATCGGCTCGCCGTCGCCCCGGGCGTCGATCACGGTGGCGTCGCTGGGGGCGCTGAGGCCACCCGCGAACACCCAGTGCCCACCCGCCACCAGCTGCTCGTTGAACGCGTCGATCGCCGCGTCCTCGTCCGCAGTCGACGACCCGGTCCGGTTGTCAATCACAGAAATCAGATACTGCATGACGATCTCCAGTCCACTCTGCTCAACCCTGCCTACACCCACCCAACGAACCCCACCCCGCCATTCCTACACACCCCACCACATTTTCCTGTCACAGTTGGTGGAGGCGGATGTTCGCGTACGTCGGGGGCGTGCGGGTCAGGTCGAGGGCTTCACCGGTCGCGGAAATGTACAGACCGGGACGGTGCCGGCGCAGGCGGACGGTCCCACCGCGCCAGTCGTCGAAGAGATACACCCTGTTCTCCTTACGCAGCCTGGCGGTCCCCTCGCGCACGCCGTATGCCCGAACCGCGTAATCCCGGTTCCACGGCCCGTCCGCCGCGGCCGGGGCTGCTTCCGGTACGTCGTTCCGAAACCGGACGTGCTCGTCGTCGATGCACTCGAGGTACGCCGGACGTCCCGCATCGTCGAGATCGCGGAACCGGAACCGCTCGTCGTTCTCGATCATGAACTCGAGGGGACCGACGAATCGCGCCGGATGCCGGGTACCGCCCCGGACCAGGACGCCACGATCTTCTTCCACCTCGAACACGACCTGGTCGGTCCCGCTCCCGCTGTAGTTCCCCGCCAAACCGGCCAACGATCCAGCGGACACCTCCGGGGGAGGGCCGACCTTTCGCGGCGTGCGGTGCGGGACAACCTCGCGGAAGATCTCCGCAGCGAGCTCCCACTGGAACGGATGCGCAGTCGAATTGGTCAGTACGACGACGCCGATCCGCGCGTCCGGCGCCCAGTAGATGTCCGACAGAAACCCGAATCCACCACCGCCATGCCCGCGCACAGGGATCCCGTGCGCACGGGTGACCGCGATCCCAAGCCCGTACCCCCGCTCGCGCCCCGTCAGTCGATACATCTCGGCCAGGTGCACAGGATCGCCCAACTGGAACTGCATGAACCGGCACGAGTCGTTCACACTCGTGTACAGCCCACCCGCAGCAACCATCGGAACCCGCACCGGGATCCGCGGGTAGCCCGTGGAATGCCCGATCGCCCGATCCTTTTCGCGCTGGATCTCCGCCGCGTTGAACGTCGTACGGGTCAACCCCAGTGGTTCGAACAATGTCCGGCGTACGAACCGGTCGAACGGCAACCCACTGCGCCGCTGAAGAATGTAGCCGGCCAGATCTATCCCGAGATTCGAATACTGGAAGTGGTGGCCGACAGGAAACCGCAACCACGTGTCGTAGATGCTGCGGCAATGCGCCTCGAACGACTCCCGGCCGACGAGATAGCTCGAACCAACCGGCGCCTCGTGCGTGAATCCAGCGGTGTGATTGAGAAGATGCCGCAGCGTGATCACGCGCTCAGGGCGAGCCTCGAAGGAACTGTTGAGACGAATCTCCGGCAGATATTCGACGATCGGAACGTCAAGGTCGACCAGACCATCCTGGACCGCGAGGAGAACCGCCGTCGCGGTGTACATCTTCGAACACGACTGGACGCCGAACATCGTCTCCGGAGTAACCGGCTCCCCGCCGCCGGCCCGCGTACTCCCGAACCCGGCCGACCACAGCATCGACGTCCCATCACAGATCCCGACCGCAATCCCCGGAACCCGATGCTCCTCCAACAGCCCAGCCACACGCCGCCGCAGCCCCGCCACCACCTGCTTACTCAGCACGTCACGTTTCTACAGCCCACGAGGCCCACGGGACAGGTTCTCGGTTTATGGGTTCTGGGTTTCCGCGTGCCAGGTCTGCCAGAGCCGGCCGTAGACGCGTCCTGCGCTGACGAGTTCGTCGTGACTGCCGAGCTCGACGAGTTCACCGTCTTCCATGACCGCGATCCTGTCGGCGTCGTGCGCCGTCTGCAGGCGATGGGCGATCGCGATCACGGTGCGACCCTTGAGGACACCGGCCAGCGACTGCTCGGTTTGCCGTGCGGTCTTGGGGTCGAGGAGCGCGGTGGCTTCGTCCAGGATCAGGGTGTGCGGATCCGCCAGGACGACGCGTGCCAGCGAGAGCTGCTGGGCGCCGGCATCGTCGAGTTCGGTGTCGTCGCCGACCTCGGTGTCCAGTCCTTGCGGCAGGTCCTCCCACCACATGGCTCCGACCGCGGCGAGCGCGGCGTACAACTCCTCGTCCGTCGCGTCCGGTTTCGCGATCAGCAGGTTGTCCCGCACGGTGTCGTGGAAGACGTGATGATCTTGGGTGATCAGTACGACGTGTTCGCGGAGTTGGTCGGGCGGCAGATCGGCAACCGGCGTACCGCCGATGGTCACCGACCCGGTGTGCGGGCGGTCAAGACCGGCGAGCAGACGTGCGAGGGTTGATTTTCCAGCTCCGGAAGTGCCGACGATGGCCAGGCGTTCTCCAGGCTGCACCACGAGGTCGATTCCCTGAAGTACGTCGCGGACGCCCGTGTAGCTGTAGTGCGCGTTGTCTACCCGGATCCGGTCGCCGTCGGCGTTCGGGACCGCGGTCGGCTCGGCGTCCGTCGTCGGGACATCCGCCAGGCCCTCGACACGGGCGTAGGAGGCACCGGCGCCTTGTAGCTGCTCGATCCAGAGCATCAGCGTGTCGAGCGGGCCGACGAGCTGGCGAAGGTACACCGTCGCAGTCACCACGACTCCGAGGCTGACCAGATCCTTGGTGTACAAGGCGCCGCCGACCAGAAGGACTCCCACCACCGGGAGCGCCAGCGACACCTCCGCCCACGGAAACAGGACCGTCCGCAACCACAATGCGCCCAGGCGTGCGGAGCGGGCTCGGGTGACGGCGGCCTCTGTGGCCTCTGTCCGGCGACGCTCCAGTCCGAGAAGTTCGACCGTACGGGCGCCTTTGGCAGTGCTGGCGACGACGTCGGCCATGTCTGCACCAGTCGCCGCAACGGCCAGGTAGGCCGGCCGCGCGCGTCGTACGTACCAGCGCACCGCCGCTCCGACACCGAGCAAGGACACGAGTCCGCACAGCCCGAGCCGCAGGTCCAGGGCGAGCACCGCAACGATGAGGAACAGCGCGTGGACGAGCGCCACGAGAACCTCAGGCACGGCCGAGCGCAAGGTGAAGGCAACCACCGCGGCATCCGTGCTTCCCCGAGAGATCAGATCGCCGGCCGGAAGATGGTCTGCCACGCGTGGAGGCAGCGCCAGCGTCCGCCGCAAGAATCGTTCCCGAACACGCGCCGCCGTACGTTCGCCGAACCGGTACCCGATCTTGAGCGCCCACCACGCCAGCACCGTCTGCACGACGGTGAACAGCAGAGCGCCGAACGCAAGACGGTCGACCGCGCTGAGCACGTCCCCGGAGCCCGATTGGATCGTGTCGATGATGCGGCCGAGCAGCCACGGACCGATCAACCCCGCCGCCGACGCGAGCCCGTTGACCAGGACAAGGCCGACCACGGTACGTCGCTCCGCGCGGAGGTCACGTCGCGCCGCAGCGCGGACTTCGGCGGGCTCGGCGACCGGCAGCTGGTTGATCATCGGTCGTCCTGCGCACGGGAGACGAGGTCGCGATAGTACGCATCGCTGCGCAGAAGGTCCGCGTGTGTCCCGACCGACAACGTCTTGCCGTCGACGAGCACGACGACCTCGTCGGCGCGGTCCAGCACGAGTGGCGACGACGTCGTGATCACCGTTGTCGTGTCGCGCCGCGCTTCGCGGATCCGGTCGATCATGACCGCCTCGGTGTTCGCGTCGACCGCAGACGTCGGTTCGACGGCGAGCAGAACGTCGGGCGCGGCATAGACAGCACGGGCGAGCCGGATCCGCTGCCGTTGCCCGCCGGACAGATCACTCCCGCCCGCGGCGACCGTCGCGTCCAGACCGCCAGGAAGCGCCTCCACAACATCCTCGGCTACAGCGACTCGGAGAGCCGCGCGAATCCGACTGTCATCAGGCTCGAGACGCCCCGCAACAATGTCGCGAACCGTGCCGGCGAAGACCTCGGCATCGTTGTCGGCAACAACCAACCGCCGTCGGAACTCTTCACGCGCGACGTCATCGATCGGCACCCCTGCCCACGTCGCACTCGCGTCGGCATCGGTGTTCAGTTGGCCCAACCGCTCGATCACGGTCCTCGTCTCCGCCGGCCGGGCAGCAACCAGAGCCGTCAACAGGCCGGGACGAACGATCACTCCCGAGGCAGGGTCGGCCAAGGGGCCGGAGCCGCTCGGGATGACCCCGTCCACTCGCTGGTCGTCGCGGGCGGCGGGCAGGTTGAGCAGGTCGATGATTCGTTGCCCGGCCACGCGAGCGCGGGCGATGTCGCCACCACCCTCGATGAAGGCGGACACAGGAACGACGAGTACGGCGACGTACCCGTAGACGGCGACGACATCACCGATCGTGATGGCTCCGGTGGCCGCCATCCGCGCCGACAACCACACGACCGCGGCCAGAAACAGCGCCGGCAAACCGGTCGACAACGCGCCGACCCAGCTCGCGGGTCCGGCGACGCGGTAGCCGTGCCCCACCAGTCCCTGCGACTGCTGCTCGTAGCGCTCGGCGACGAAGCCCTTCCCACCAAGGCCGTTGAGCACGCGAAGCCCGGCCAACACATCGACCAGGCGAGTCGTCAACCGTCCCTGGTGCACGCGGTACTCGCCGCCGGTACGTTCGATGCGCTGCAGGAACGGTCCGACCGCGACGGCAAGCAGCGGAACCCCGGCGAGTACCACCGCGGCCAGCAGGGGCGAAGTGGTGAACAGTACGACGGCAACAACGGCGTACGCGACGACCGCGCCAACGCCAGGACCGGCGACGGTCAACGCCATCGCGACCGTGTACACGTCGGCGATGCCGACCGTCACGACCTCGCCCGTGCTGACGCGCCCCGGCAACGAGGCGCCCAAGCGAGACGTGTGCCCGACGGCGGCTCGGACTGCGCGGAACGATGCGTCCATCCGGACCTTGGTCATCGTTCGATGCCGTGCGATACCCAGCAGCGCGTTCAGGACGCTGACGGCCAGCAGCACCGCTGCCCACCTGACCAGGGCGCCGGTATCGCGGGCCACAAGTCCTTCATCAACGGCCCGGGACAGCACCCACGGAGGCACCGCGAGGCCAACCATCCAGAGAGTGCCCAGCACTCCGCCCAACGCGATCCGTCGGGACTGCGACCGCGCGAGCCAGAAGAGGAAGCGGAACGGGCCGGCGAGATCGTTGGCGGTTGCCGGGTTGCCCGTTTCGCTCGTCCGGTCCAGCCACGCGCGGATGCGCGCCGTACGCCGCCGTGCACCGTCGCGCGTCATCGCATCACCCTATCGTGGTTTGTGATCGCCTTCACAAGGGGGAGTGGCTATCCTCGGGTGGTGCAATCAGTCCCGCAGTACCGTGGCGACGACTTCTACTGCGATGTGGCGATTCCTGATCCGGGCAGCCTCGATGTTGTGCACGAGGACGAACTGGTGCTGGCGTTTCATCACACCCGGCCGTTCTGGACGAACCACATCGTCATCGTGCCGAAGCGACACATCGCCTCGTTGACCACGGTGAGTTCGGCTGACGAGCACGTCATACGTCGGTTGCTCGAGGTCGTGCAAGCAATCGCCGCCGAGACCGAGCGAACCACCGGGGCAGCCGCGGTGCTGACCAATCTAGGGGAATACCAAGATTCCAAGCACTTACACATCCACGTGCACAGTGGGCCTCGACGCTGAGCGATTCAGGGGCGGGAGGCAACGATGTGCAGGAACAGCGGAATCCGGTACCACTTGTTCGCGGGATCATCGGAGGCGTGTTCCCGGAGTCGCTCGATCACCAGACCCGCGTCCGCGAGGGCCTCGGTGTAGGTCTGCAGCGGCCGGTGAATTCCGTAGTACGTCATCGACAGACCGTCCCGGTTGCGCGTGTTGGTGTAATGCCTGGCTTCGGTGTAGGAATCCGGGATGAGGTACGGCGGATTCGGGCCGGCCGCATCTCGGTCGAAATCGCCGGCTGAATTGAGTGGGTGCACGATCGCCATCACCAGTTTGCCGCCGACGGCGAGAATTCGGCCGATCTCCGCGACCGCCGGTACGACGTTGTCGATGTCGTGCAAACTCATGAACGCCACGGCGCAGTCAGCAGCCGCATCCGGCACGGGGAGGTTCACGGCGTCAGCAACAACGGCCGGTACCGGTTCCTCGGGGTGCGTCGCCGCAGAGCGAATCATGGTCGACGACCGATCAACCGCCAGAACGCGATGTCCTCGCGCCCGCAGTTCACGGCTGACCCGCCCCTCGCCGGCACCGACGTCAACGGTGAGCCGCCCGGGCGGCGGAATCAACGGCAGAAAAGCCAACTTGTGGCTGCTGTAGCTGTCGAGCCCTCGTCTGCTCCACTTGATCCACGCCCCGGCATTGGCATCCCAGCCGTCAGCCAACGGCGAGTCGCCCTGCCGCCCCTCGGATCGCATTGCGGCAGCCTATACGCCGAAAAGCATGTGCGTGATCGCTCTGGATTGCGCTTGGATCGGGTTGTGTCGATGGACAACTGTGAAGGCGGAGTGACTGCACGATGAGGTCTTATCCACCCCTCGCCGTGCGCGTCAGCACACCAAAGCTGGAGCTGCGTGGCGCCACGGACGACCTGTTGGACGAGCTCGCCGAGGTCGTGCGCGCGGGCAAGACCCACGCCGACCCGCTGCCGTACGACGACCCGATCTCGCTCTACGAGCCCGATCCCGACCTGCGGGTGGCCAAGTGGCTGCAGGCGATCTGGCGGGGCAGGGCGAGGGTCGAGGCCGACGCCTGGCGGCTGTACTTCGTGGTCGTGGTCGACGGTGAGCCAGTCGGCATGCAGGACCTGTGCGGAGTGAGGTTTTCTACTTTCGGGACATTCACGACGTTCTCCTGGCTGTCTGCCGATCACCGCGGCCGCGGGCTCGGACGTGAGATGCGGTCAGCGATCCTGCACCTCGGATTCGATGGGCTCGGGGCAAAGGAAGCGAGCAGCGACGCCTTCGTGGACAACCACGCCTCGAACGCGATCTCGCGAGAGCTCGGCTACGAGCCCAACGGCTCGGACTGGGACACCAGACAAGGCGAATCAGCCCTCATCAACCGCTGGCGCCTGACCAGAGAAAACTGGGAACCGCGCCGCAGAAACGACATCCAACTCCACAACCTCGAGGCGTGCCGGGCATTCCTGTCTTTGTCGGACGCTGAGCGTCGTGTCTGAGGTTGTCAGCCAGAACCGCGAGTACTGGGAGCGGCTGGCGCCACATCGGCACGGTGAGCCGGTCGAGTTCTTCGTGAACGGCGGCAGTGCGCTGACGGACGACGAGCTCGCGGCTATCGGGGATCTTCGCGGTCGTCGTGTGTTACAGCTCGCGTGTTCAGTGGGTGATGAGGCGTTGAGCTTCGCGCAACGCGGCGCAGACGTCACCGCCGTGGATATTGCTCCGTCACACCTGGCCACCGGCCGAGCGAAAGCCGAGGCGCTGGGAGTGGACGTCACGTTCGTCCTGCAGGACATGATGACGCTGGACTCGGAGATCACCGGGTTCGACGTCATCTACATTTCGTGGGGCGGTCTGTGCTGGGTTCCCACTCTCACCGAATGGACGCGCTTGGTCGCCGATCGACTCAACCCCGGCGGCCTTCTGGTGATCAGCGAACACCATCCACTGTGGGAGATCCTGACGGTCCGCGGAGACAACGTATTGTCCGTCAGCGGCGATTATTTCGGCAGCGACCGAGACGGCTACACCGACCCGCTGAAGGCCCCGGAAATCACCCGAACGCTAGGCACTCCGGACGTTCCGCATCGCAGCTTCGTCTGGAGCATCAGCAGCGTAGTTACCGCAGTCCTCACCGCCGGCCTGACCCTCCGATCGCTCCAGGAGTCTCCCGTCACAGAGATGTACCCGGGCCTGGGGGAGCAGGCCATGAGCATCCCTGCCACCTACCTTCTGACTGCGAGTGCTGATCAGGCCCCGGTGTAGCGGGCGATCACGTCCAGGCAGCGTCGGACCTGCGCCGGCGAGGCAGGGTTCCTCCAGCCGAGCTTCTCGAGTGCCCAGTCGATGGCGAACGCCGGCGTCCACCCCGCCTCGGCCGACTCGGGATCAGCGACCCGCGCGTACCCACGACGTACGAGATCCAATCGGTCATGCAGTACGTCGCCGGCATCCAACTCCCATTGGGCGAAGTCGTACGACGGCGCCGTACGGCCGGCGAACTCCCAGTCGATGAAGCCGGCGACCGACCCGTCGTGGATCAGGAGGTTCTTCGGGCAGAAGTCGCCATGGACGAGCGAGACCGGGGGAGTCGCGCGGGTCGTGACCTCTCTATAGAGAAAGTCTGCACCGCGCTCGACGACCGCTGCTGCCGCCGGGCTGAGCGTGTCCCCGACGATGCCTGCGACCCGCGCGACTTCGCGCTCTTCGGGCAATCGCAGTTCGTGCCGGATGCCTCGCTGGTCGTCCAGGACGACGCTGTGCACCCGCGCCAGAATCTCAGCGGCGTCCAGGACCACCCGCTCGAGTTCAGCGGCAGACAGCTCGGCGATGAGCGTGTCGAGTGAACGGCCCGGCAGGAACTCTTGGATGGAGAAGGACAGCAGTTCGCCGTCGTGCTCCAGATGCTCGAGGCCGAGCACCTCTGCTGTCGGCACGCCCACGGCACGCGCCTGCGTCATGAGATACGCCTCGTCGACGAACCACGGCACATCCTGACGCGCGATCCGGACAACCACAGCACCATCGCCGGCAAGCTCAACGCGGTACGTCTCGTTCATCCCACCCCCGGCGAGAGGAACGAGGCCTTCGACGTCGCGACCGCAGACAGACCGCACCACGGAGTCGATGATCGAGCGAGGCGTTGTCACCATCGCTTTAGTCTCACCCAACGATCCGCTGCAAGGCATCTGCATTTCGAACCACTGAGTTACACGAGCAGCGTCTCGAACTGGGGGAGTCGGGCGAACATCCCGGGGAGTCCGCGGATGCCGTTGCTCGCTGACTCCTGCGACAGCGCGAGGTCAGGGCCAGTGTTCGCCTCCGTGCCGGCGAGGCAGCGGAGGATGTTCCATCGCGTGTGCCCCAGCCAGCCGCCGATCATGAAGACGAACCAGCTCGGACCCGGCGGCGGCAGCGTTCCGCCTCCTGCGACGTACCCGTCAAGGACAGCGCGGAAGATGGTGGGCTCGATGTGGTCGAAGCCAGGTCCCTTCGCGAGGCTCAATGCTGTCGAGCCGAGCTCGCTGGACAGGTCGAGCATTCCCGAGAGCTCCCAGTCGAGCACCACCGGCCGACCGTCTCGAGCGAGCAGGTTCCACGGTTGGATGTCCTTGTGGGTCAGTACGACGGGTCCTGGCCGTTCGCAGGTGTCGACGAAGTGGGCAATCGCGAGGAACGTCTCGACGTGGGAGGCGAGTTCGTCGGCCCACGGCTGTTCGGTCGCCGCGGCCCGCTCGGCGAGCTCAGCCCAGTCGTGTGACGCCGGTTCCTCGGTCGACTTGTGGGGCCACTCGACGTCGAGCGCGTGGACGCGAGCGAGGATCTCACCGATCTCGAACGCGTACGCCGCCGACACCGGTGCCTCGGGCAACTTCTCTCCGTCCACCCACCGGTGAACAAGCGTGTTGTCGCTGGCCGAGATCGGCTCCGGCATCGGGATGCCAGCCGCGAAGGCCGCCTGCTCGAACCGGAACACGTCCTCGACGTGGTAGGTCGAGCGGCGATCGGCGAGGTTCAATTCCTTCACCGCGAACGAGCCCTGGTCCGTGTCGAGCCGGTACATCCGATTGGCGAACCCGCCGTGGACGCGAGTCATCGGACCAACCGGCGTACCAAGCTGCGAAAGGTTCACGCACCGCAATCTAGGCGTCACAGTCCATCGGCGCATCAAAATTATCGGACAGCACAGGGGAGTGGGAGCAACGAACGCCCTGGAGATCCAAGGGACGACTATGGTCTGTCTCGTGGCGATGTCAGACGACTCACAGGCGGACAGTCCTGGGGATTCGAGCCGGCCGTGGCTGGAACTCGCTCCCGACTACGAGCGGGCCCGAACCAGGGAGGACTCACTGGATCGGATTGTCGAGTGGCCTGCGCAGCGAGACCTTCTGGGTGATGTGACCGGACGGTCTGTGCTCGATCTCGGTTGCGGCAACGGCGGCAAGCTCGCTGAGCTGGTTCGAGACGGTGCGACCGCGTCCGTAGGTGTGGACGTCAGTGGCAACTTCCTCAGTGACCCGCCGCCTGGCGTGGAGTTCATCCGAGGCGATCTCTCTGAGCTGGATTCTGTGCCTGGGCTCGCCGGGCGCAGGTTCGACCGGATCCTGTTCCTCCAGTCCTTCGGCTATGCGAAGGATCCGGTTCGCACCCTGCAGGCAGCGCGCGCGATGCTGGCCGACGACGGATTCATCCTGCTGACCAGGACACAACCGATCCGGTACGCCGTTGAACGGGCCGAACAGAACGGGACGTCCCTGGGCGAAGAGTATTTCTCCACCGCCTCGTTCTCCTACGTCAGCGGCTGGAACGACCACATCACCCTCACGAAGCGTCCGTACACCATTTCTGCCCTGCTCAACGTGTTCAGTGCGGCAGGCCTGTGGATCGAGGCCGCGATCGAGCCTCAACTGTCCGAGGACGCCCGACGCCGCTACCCGCACAAGCAGGCATGGATGAACAAGTACCTCGGCATCCTGCTCTTCAAGCTCCGGCCCATCCCAGCCAGTGGCAGCGTCCTCAGCGCCGGCTAGGGGACAGTGCTCAGGCAGTTACCGGAGACGCTGCGTATTTGAGTTCGGCGTATTCGTCAGGGCCTGCGCTCGACCGCGCGGTGTCAGTCGGCGTCCGATGATGAGCGCCGGTTGGCCCAGTACACGGCCAGACTCAAAGCGCAGAGTGGCGACCCTAGGCCATCAGGTTGATACGAAAAGCTCGCCTAATGCACAGTCCCCAGTGCCGTGACCGATGAAGGTCATCTCTATTTTTACTCGCAACCCCGCAGACACGTTGACATTGAGAGGCTTCGTTTTTCCGAGCTTGACTTCCCCTGACGACCACCGACTTGCCCCGTCGACGAAGATATCGACCTGACAACTGAATCTGGAGTCACTGTTGTCACCGACTCCGACGGTTCCTCGCATTTGCCGGTACTTTCGTCCTAGGTTGTACTCTCGCGAGCACGGTCCAGGTGCGTCGTCACTCGTATCGCCGTCTCGCCCCATCGAGACAACGTGTAGGTGGTTCTTGCCGTTGATACTCATGACCACGTCGCCGTCATTGTCGTGGTAATCAAAGCTGTCGCAGTCGACCTTCGCCGGTTCAGTGCTAGCTAGGTGAAGTACTTGAGTGGGTGCCGGTGGCGTCGCTGTGGTCTTACAGGCCCCCAAGTGGAGAGCAGCGTCGATTTCGGCACGCGCGACCACTTTATGACCACTGACTGAGAGCGGTGCGAAGGAAAGCGTCGCGCCTTTCGGTGACGGCAGCGGCGCCCAGGAGGCTACCGTCGTCGGCGAATCCCGTCCAACCGTCCATCACTGTCGGCGTGTTCAGCGCGGCCACGGCATCCCAGTAGGGCACGCCGACTGCCTCCCGGCCCGCCTGCCGCTCCCAGCCCTCCAACACATGGGACGGCGCGTCCTGGCCGTACTGAAGGGTCATCTGCATCCGCAGGCTGCCGAGATCGACGCCCGGATTACCAGCCCCGGCTGTATTCCAGTCGATCAGCGCAACGCAACGGTCACCCTCCCACAGCATGTTGCCGCCCCAGGCGTCACCATGCACGAACACCGACGCGACTGCCGGCATCCCGTGCGACCTGACCCGCTCGTCGGCCTGCTGCAGCAAAGGTGTGGTCGGCATCAGGCCCCGCCAGCGTTCATCGGCGCGGTCGTCGACGGCGCACGGCCGGGGCCGGTATGGCAGGTGGGCCTGCGGAACCAGCCTGAAGGCGTGGACCCTGGCAAGGGCCGCTCCCGCTTCGCGGAGCCGGGCGACCGAAACCGTCGGCGAGAGACCGGCGCTGCCGGGCAGGAAGGTCTCCAGGGTGGCGACGGTTCCGCTCGCCTTCCCGTCGAGATCCGCAGCGATCAGCCGCGGCGCGGCCAGGCCATGAGTCTCGGCCAGCTGAAGCGCGCGTGCGTTCGTGATCACCCACGCGGCGGCGATCCATCCCCGGACAGGGACCTTCAAGATCACGTCCCTGGTCCGGGCCGCCGGTCCTTCGATTCCCAGGCGGAACGTGCCCGAAGGGCGGTGCTCGCCGCGGGTCAGGCCCTCGGACGAAACGACGCTCGTCCCGCCAACCGCGTCGGCCGCCCAGCGCAGAACCTGGTTATTCGGCATCTTGCCTGTGTGTGCTCTTGCCATTTCATCACTTTATTACGCAGCAGTGGCTTTCCCAACACACAGTTAGGGGTCGACGGCTGTGTTGTAGGTGTCGGCGCCGTCGGAGAACCGGTTTCGGATACCGGTGCTGTGGTCTGAGGTGTCGGCGTATTACTTGGCATTGATGATGACGTCACAGGGAATTGCCAGGCCGCTAAGGCTACTATTAAGCCTATTATGGTTGCGACTCCGCCCGCGATTCCCCATTTTTCCAGCCACCAAGCCCCCTTGAAGTGCCACCCTACATAGGGCAACGACCACCCGTCGGCGTCGTGTAAGACGCTGACCGCCGCCAAGGATTGCACAGGTCGCTAGCTGTTGGCAGTAGGCGGGGATCGGACAATGTCTACTGAATTACCCGACACTCTGCGTATCAAGATCGTGCGCATTCGGCGTCCGGTGGTCGTCAGCCCGGTGGTGAAACCGCATGCAGAGCTGGCTGGCGGGGCGGTAGGTTACATGGCTGTCCCTGCCCATCTGTCGTCGGAGAGGTGTGTCCACATGTCCACGATCAGTAACTCACAGGCGATCGCAGCGTGGTCGGCGATGCCGACTGACGCGATTGAGGCGTACGACGATCAGGGCGACTTTCCCAAGCGCCACTTGATGAATGGGAACCTGCTCCGGATGCTGGGGCCCGTCGATGGTCGGAAAGTCCTCGATGCAGGCAGTGGCGAAGGCTATTTGAGCCGGCTGTTGGCCGAAGGCGGAGCTGAGGTCGTTGGTGTGGAGCCGGCTGCCGCGCTGCTGGCGCGCGCTCAGAAGATCGAGCAGGAGCGGCGTCAGGGCATCAGGTTCGTGCAGGCTGATCTCTCGACGTTGCCGGAGGTTGGTCAGCCGTTCGATGCGGTGGTCTGCAGCATGGTGCTGCTCGCCATACCCGCCTGGCAGTCGGCGATGGCGGCGTGCGTCGGCGCACTGAAGCCGGGCGGCCGGTTCGTGTTCTCGATCACCCATCCGGCGTTTGAGAATCTCTACCCAACGTGGCGGGATCACGGACATTACCAGCTTGATCGGTACCTGGATGAGTACGAGATGCCACAGGGCCATGCACCCGACTTCCACCGCCCGCTGTCTGCCTACATCAACGAGGTCGTCGGTCTCGGGTGTCGCGTGACTGAACTGTGCGAACCGAGACTTGATCCACAGGTCGCACGAGACAGCGGAATCGAGGCGATCGAGTCCTACGTCGCACTGCCGAACTTCCTGATCGTCAGCGCCGAACGCGACAGCTGAGCGCCATTCGCCGGCACCGCCGTCTGACCGCCGCGGGGCAAGTAGTCCGTCCAGCAACGCTCATCGACCGTGGCCTCGACCGCTCCGATCAAGGCCCGTCAATCTGCCGGCCGGCGTAGCGGGCCCATGGCTCGGCGGCCTTGTCAGCGTGCAGGAATGCGACCTTGGCGCTGTAGCCGAGTGCGTCGGCAACGATTGACGGCGGAGCCTCGAGCACGAGTTCGCCGATCGCTCGGTTGCGCGCCCCGAGCAGGTTGACGCCGAGGTCACGGAGCCGGTCCATCACGGTGTTGGGGTGGAGGTGTCGTCCGGCGAGGGTGCTGGGGAACAGCCAGGGACTGTCTGGCCCGGAGCCGGTGCGCAGGTTCGGGCGGCGCGCGATGTGGTCGCGCAGGAGTTGAGCGAACGGCGCGGGCACCTCGGTTGGTCGTTGGCCGAGCGTGATGCTCATGCCATCTGATCGGTCGTCGACGACGCGCAACTCGAGGGTGACGATCTTGACGAGTGGCTGGGCGTAGAGCAGAAGCAGCATTCCGCCCACCCGGTAGGGGAGGGACTCGCTGGTGCCGGTGAGTAGCTCGCGGATCCATGCCAGCCGTTGATCCTGCGTCAGTGATGGGCTGGTGCGGGCTGCTCAGTGTTGAGCCGGGACATCTTGGCAACGACGAAGAAGGTGCGGATCGCGGTCCTCGTGGTCGGGCCGGTCGCGAGCCACTCGTCGATGTCAGGCTGGGTGCAGGTGGCTGCGGTCCGCTGATACGTCTCGTGGAGCCAGACGAGGAACCTGACGGTCTCGGTGATCTCCTGCTTGGCCGAGTGCACCGGACTCTGGGTCGGGTGACCGGCGGCGGCCTTGGCCCTAATGCGGCGCAGGTGATGCCAGGTGGCGAAGTGCTGGACGGGCTGGCGGACCTCGTCGGGCAGCCCGTCGAGCTTCGCAGGGATCCAGTGTTCGAACCGTGCCAGGTGTGGGTCGCGCGGTGGCAGGAGCCCCGTAGGTGGCGTTGTGCGGGGTAGTGGTCTTCGGCTACGCACCTGATTCATCTGATGCAATACGCAGACTTCTAGTTGACATAATGTCCATTATCGGCGCGGAAGACGCCCGGTCATGGCAGGTGTACGAAGCCGACGTAGTCCACCCCAGCTGGCCCCGGACGCGAAGTTCCGTCCCGGGTCCAGCCATGTCGCTCGTAGAACCGGATGGCACGAGAGTTCCGCTCCCAGACATCCACCTCGCCCACAGCATCAGCCTGGCGTGCGATGGAGACGAAGCGTCCCATCAGGGCGCTACCAACGCCGCTCGACCACCGGCCTGGCTCGACGAAGATCCCGACGAGCCGGACGCGCGTCTCGTGAGGCGCATTGGTCGGAAACGCTCCGTTGGCATCCAGCGTGATCACACCGACGATGTCATCGCCCAAGACAGCCACCAGGACGGCGAGTCGAGAATCCACCACCATCTTGCGCCACGTCTCCCGGTACTCCTCGTCAGGAACCGCTGCGACGTCATGGCCGCCGGCACCGTAGTACACAGCCCTCGACCGGGCATGCAACTCCGCAAGCGCATCGCCGTCGCCGGGCGCTGCGTCTCGAATGCGGACTGCCTGAGTTGGCTCTGTCATGAGGAACGAGGCTACGACCCCACCGAAGGAGCGGCTCCTCGGACATCACGGGCAGGCCCCCAACGGTGCCAACTCCCGTTACTCCAACACCCGCCGATACCAGCTAACCCACGCAACCACCAGCACGCTCGATCTGATAATCGCCTGTGTCATCACTTCGACGGTCCTACAGTGCCGTGATGGACCCCATCGCTGCGCCGCCCGTCGATCTGGCCTGCCACGATCTCCCGGACGCCGCGATTCTTCAGCCCGGTCGAAGAACCCGGATCCGCACCTGGCCCGGTTCGGACTACCCCTTCCTGACCGGCCCACTCCGCGTCGAGGGCGTAAGCCCTGGCGACACCCTCGCCTTCCACCTCCACGCTCTTGAACTGGACGCAGTCGGTCATTACGGCTTCGCCACCACCACCAAACCCTGGGAGCCGTGGGCGGCGTCCTCCGCGAGTCCGCGGACCAGGAATACGCCGGCCGCGCCGAACTCCGCGGCGATCAGGTGATCCTCGACGGCCAACACGTCGTACCAGTTGCCCCGATGCTCGGCTGGCTCGGTCTGGTCCGGCCCGAACTGATCGCCGACCCCTGGGACCACGGCGGCAATCTCGACACCAAGGAGTTCGCCCCCGGCTCGACCCTCTATCTCCACGACGACATCGGGTCCGGCCGGTTCGTCATCGGCGACGCGCACGCCGCAATGGGCGATGGCGAAATCAGCGGCCAGGGCATTGAGATCGCCTCCTGGTGCGACCTCACCGTCGAGGTGATCCCCGCCACTTCCCCGCACCGTCCCATCGTCCGCACCCCCGATGCGATCATCCACCTCTGCAGCCGCTTCACCGAGAGAGACGCCTACACCCAAGCAATCTCCGACGCCGTCCACCACCTCGGGTTCACCCAGCAACTCGGCTTCGAGCGGGCCAACGCCCTCCTCAGCTTGATCGCCGACCTCCGCGTGTCGAGCGTCGTCTCTCACTCGCCTACCTACAAGCTCCTCGTCCCGTCGAGCTGGCTAGGCCCGATCGAAAACCTCCTAACCGTTGAGAAGCCGTTGCTGCCCTACACCCCCAGATGATGGTCCCGCGATCCCTCGCGCCCGCTCACTCCCGGCACATCAACTCCTGTCCCTGCCAGTTAACCCACGGGAGCTCGGGTAGGGCTATCGATCCACCGACCGTACCCACAACGAGCGTGGCGCCGGTGTTCGGAATCTGGTGCCGCCGCACGCATCGCCACCCTGGCCACCGGCGACTACTACCAGACGAGTCCGTCTAGATGGTTATGGCCGGAAAGGAGGCGAGCGATGCGGTCCTGCGCCGCTGCGCGTATTTCAGGCTGGGGGTGGTGCGCGTATAGCGCGAGCTCCCCGTACATGTCATAGAAGTTCAACCGCTCGCGCAGATGCTCGCACGCCGGACGACGCGATTCGCGAGTTGCGGCAGTAGCGTGCGGCACCGCACGCAGAGCGGGATGCCCTTGCAAACCATTGGTGAACCGACTTGCTCCGCTGATGTACTGATGTCCGACCGTGAGTCTGCCCCGTGTCGGAGGTAGTAGTTGTGACGAGCTACAACGCGCTTGCCGAGGTGTACGAGTGGCTCATCTCGGATGCAAAGCTGACCCCGGCCGAGTTCGCTGCGTCGTTCGACGACGTCCTCAGTCTCCTGCCGCCGAACGCTCACGTCCTCGATTGTTCGTGCGGAACCGGACAGTTGGCGGTCGGCCTCGCCGGTCTTGGCATGCAGGTGGTCGCAACTGACGCCAGCGAAGCGATGGTTCGTCGGACTGCGGAGTTGTCTGAGGAATTCAGGGCACCTGTCCGGACATTGCGGGCGGACTGGCAAGAGTTGCCCGACCATTTCGATGACGGCACCTTCGACATGGTGTTCTGCGTTGGCAACTCGCTGCACCATGCCGTGGGCGCGAGAGGCAGGGTTGCTGCTCTGGAGTCGATGTCACGGCTTCTGCGCCGTGGCGGGCGCTTGGTACTCACCTCCCGCACCTGGGAACTCGTGAGGGCCAGAGGTTCCCGGCTGGACATCAGCGACCGTCTTGTCCGCCGGAACGGCCGCAATGCCGTCGTGGTCTATCGCTGGGAGATTGCGTCACATTGGGAGGAGGAGCACCACATCGAGATTGCGGTCGCGCAAGTTGATGCGGCTGGGTCGGTGCTTGTCCGCTCGGAACTGCTGTCGTGCTGGCCCTACCGATACGACGAACTCGCAGCCGAGTTGCACCAGGTCGGACTCCGGACGGAAAGCAGCACGTACAACCCTGAGGCCGAGAACTACATGGTGGTGGCGAGCAAGGTATAGACAACGGGCTCACAGTCCCTGGCCGGACCGCGCGGTTGCTCGCAGGAGGCTTGCGCCCTCTCATCGCCGCGACCACCTACGCCGCCTACTACCAGTTACTCAACGGGGGGGGGGGTGCACGCCGGAGAGTTCAGGTCGTGGCTTTGACTGCCACGATGTCCAGGCTGATGTTTCGAACTCCGGAGCGGGTCTGGTTCTCGGCGTTGCCACGAACACTGTCCGCGAAGGCCACGGCCGCATCGAGTTCGGAGAAGACGATGAACGTGTGTGACCGCGCCGGGTCCTCGTAGTCGCTCCAATAGCCCTTCGTCAGGCCGGGCAACTGGCTCACGCCGGCAACGATCCCTTCCAAGGCAGACTGTTGTGCCTCATCCCTAGCTCGATCCATTTCCCATACACCGACGACTGCGTACATAGCCGTCCCCCTCACCTGTGCCGATTCCAGCGTCTGTTTGGTGGTGCGGATGGGTGTCACTGCCCCACTGGCGATATTAGTGGGTGCTCCCTGCGGTCCGACCGACTCCCCCGGTCTTCGACAACGTTGTGACAAGAAGCCCGTCAAGCCGGGTTTTCAGTCGTTAGGCTCGGTAACAGATGGTTGCCCTCAACAACTGGAGGAGTGCGTGCTCGAGATCAGTGCCGTCACCTGGGCCGTCACCATCGGCCTGATCGTCGTCCTGCTGGCCGCTGACCTGCTGATCGCCGCGCTCCGGCCGCACCGGGTCGGGTTCCGCGAGGCCGCCGCCTGGTCGGTCTTCTACGTCCTGGTGGCGATCGCGTTCGGCCTGTGGTTCCTGAGCGCGTACGGCGGTGAGTTCGGGGCGGAGTACTTCGCCGGCTACATCGTCGAGAAGAGCCTGTCGGTCGACAACCTGTTCGTGTTCGTGATCATCATGACCACGTTCGCCGTACCCGAGGAGCACCAGCACAAGGTGCTGACGTTCGGCATCGTGCTGGCGCTGGTGATGCGGGCGATCTTCATCGCGCTCGGTGCGACGTTGCTGTCGCTGTTCTCGTTCATGTTCCTGTTGTTCGGCCTGCTGTTGCTCTACACGGCCGTGCAGTTGTTCCGGCATCGCGCCGAGGATCCCGATGTCGAGAACAACGTCATCGTGAAGACCGCGCGCCGGGTGCTGCCGGTCAGCGACGACTACGTCGGCGGCAAGCTGACCGCACGGGTCGGCGGCCGCAAGGTGGTCACGCCGCTGTTCGTCGTACTGGTCGCGATCGGCGGGGTCGATCTGCTCTTCGCGCTCGACTCGATCCCGGCGGTGTTCGGCGTCACCGAGGAGGCGTTCATCGTGTTCGCCGCCAACGCGTTCGCGCTGCTCGGCCTGCGGGCGCTGTTCTTCCTGGTCAAGGGGCTGCTGGACCGGCTCGTCTATCTGTCCGCCGGGCTCGCCGTCATCCTCGCCTTCATCGGCGTCAAGCTGATCCTGCACTGGGCTCACGTCGACATCGACGACCGGATCCCGGAGGTGTCCACCGCGATCAGCCTCGGTGTCATCATCGGCATCCTGACGATCGTCGTGGTCGCCAGCCTGATCAAGACCCGCAACGACCCCACCGCCAAGGCCCACGCCGGCTCCCTGCACGGTCACCGCGAGAACCAGCACACCCCGGCCGGTCAGCCGGGAGATGCTGACTGATCAACTGACGGCTCGGTTGGTGCGAGAAGGATCCTCTGGTTCAGAATTGATGGATGGACGATCCGCGCGCTCAACTCGAGCGTGAGCGGCAAAAGACGATCGACCGCTTGGCGAACCTGACCGAGGACTTCGACAGAGTCGTGGCTGCCTCGCGCGACAGCAATGCCGACGACGAACACGATCCCGAGGGTTCAACGATCGCCTTCGAGCGGTCCCAGCTCGGCGCACTGGCCGAGCAGGCCCGGAAGGCCCTCACGGAGATCGATGCCGCACTGGCACGCCTTACGGCCGGAACCTACACAACGTGTGAGCGCTGCGGCCAACCGATCTCGAACGAGCGGCTCCAGGCGCGTCCGATGGTCCGCACCTGCATCGCCTGTGCATCCGGCGACTGACAACCCCTCCCCTGGCCCACTCTCAGCCGCGAAAAGACATCCCGAGAGGTCCGGTATGCGCTACCCGTTGACGATCGAGCGACAAAACGCCGTACTGGACGGACTCACGTCCATCTGTGGGCGGCGACCCGTGATCGTCGATGCGCAGCAGGTCGGTCACGACTGGGCACCTGTCACTCGGCTGGTGTTCGACCGTGACCTGTCCGGCCTGGGCAGCGATCCGGCTGGAGGTCCAGGACGAACGGTCATCGTCAAAACCAGGCGAGTGGAAGGCGAAGGCCACGGCGGACCGGCCTATCTGCGGCGAGAGGCCGCCGGGCTGCGCACCGCAGTCCTCAGCGACGTGGCTGCACGTGTGATCCTGACCGACGACCAAGCCGGCGTCGTCGTCCAGTCAGACCTCGGGACGTGGCCAAACCTGGAGACAGTGCTGCTCGGCAACGACCCCGAGCGGGCAGCCACCGCGATGGTGAACTTTGCGGAAACCATAGGGCGGCTCCACGCCACCACACTGGACCGTCGCATCGAACACGACCTGGCACTGGCAGAGTTCGGCTCCGCCGACGTCACCACAGGCGAGCGAGCCGGAACAGGAGGCACCCGCCGATGGCACCTCGTCGAACAGGCCTGCGCAGAGCTGGGATTCCCAGACGCCCGCACCGCGCGGGACGACGTCGCCTTCGTCCGCTCACAACTGGACGCACCAGGCCAGTACGCCGCCTTGGTGCACAACGACCTCAACCCGACGAACGCCCTGGTCACTGACCGAGGCATCCTGTTGGTCGACTTCGAAGGCTCTGGTTTCGGGCACATCGGTTTCGACGCCTCGTTCCTGCACTACCCCTTCCCACACCACAGCGCGAACTGGTCCGTGCTACCAGAACCGATCACCCAAGCCGCAGACCACGCCTACCGCAACACGCTCGCAACCTCCCTCGCTGCGGACGCGTTGCACGGGTACGACCAGATGCTCGCAGTTGGTGCGGCAGCAGCACTCGCCAGCAGAGTGACCCGCCTTCCGCTGGTCGCCCGAACCGACCAGACCCCACACGACAGTTGGCGCCGTCGTGCACAGCTTGTCCAGCAGATCGGCGTGTTGAATCGGCTGACCGATCGTGCTGGCACCCTGCCGGACCTGGCGCGCTGGTTCTGCGAACTGGCCGACGCCATGACAGAGCGCTGGACCGACGCCACCCAACCCCCACCGAGGCTCTTTCCCGCCTTCGCGGACCACGACTAGCAAGCGGGGGTCTCCGCTGTCGGCGGCTGCTTCTAGCATCGCCGTATGACTAACAACGGGGCCCTCGGTGACGACGGCCGCGACTCGCGGCGGGAGCTGGAGCCTCCTTTGTCGACCTTGCTGGCGCAGGCGCTGATCGCGTACCGGATCGAGCTGGATAACGAGTTCGAGGGACAACTGGCGCGGTCGGGATTCCCCGGGTTCAAGCTGCCTGTCGTGTTCTGGCCGCTGCTACGCCACGTCGACGATCCGGGAACGACGGTCGTCGCGCTGCTCGAGCGGACGGGCTGGACCGAGAAAGATCTGTTCCCGATGATCGGCGGCGTGGAGCGGTGGGGGTACGTCGAGGTGCGGCTCGAGGCCGATGAGCCGATCCGGGAACCGTCGAGGGACGGATACGGCAGCAGTCGCCGGCTGCGCGGCACCTCGGTGCTCGTCCCGAAGGCTGTCTGTCGCCGCGCCAAGGAACTCTGGCCGCCGATCATCGCGGCGACGGACGATCGGTGGACGGAACGCTTCGGCCGGGACGCGATGGGTGAGCTGCGAAGCTCGCTGGCGGCAATCACGGGAACGGCCGCGGAAGGTTCGATCGCTGATCCGCCTGCGGCCGCGCTGGAGGCCTTTGCACGGGAGGTTGAGACGGATTCGCCGCTGCCGATGGCGATCGCCGCGAACTTCCTGCCTGCCCTCAGTGCCGACCCGATCCGGGTCCGGGAGCTGCCCTTGCGGACCGGGGTGACCGGCCGGCCGGTGGTCCCGGCGCTCGGGGTGCTGGAAAGGTCGGGAATGATCACTGTAAGTCCGGCCGAGACAGGCCGCGGCAAGGTTGTCACCTTGACCCCGGCAGGGCTGCGGGAGCGTCACGCCTACGCCGAGCGGGTGACTCAGGTCGAACGGACCTGGCGTGCCCGGCATGGTGCGGCCGTGATCGAAGCCCTGCGCGGCGCCCTCGAAGCGATGAGGTCCCGACTCGCCGACGGCCTGCACCCGCCGGAGGGATGTTGGCGGGCAAGCCGAGAGTACGCGGCGCAGACCAGGGCGATCCTCGATGACCCGCGCTCAGCCCTGCCCCGGCATCCTGTCGGCCCCTGGCTCACAACCAGCTGACTGCCCATGGGCCTCCCCCGGCGCCCGACCGGGCCAGCACTCAAACGCTGGATGCCGCCAGAAGGACTCCAGGTTGGCACGGTGGACGAGTCGGGCGGGTGGCCGTCATCCTCGGGGCAGGCCGACTTCGAGGGGAATAGCAATGAACCTGGGCTTCGAGCGGATCTTGCAGGTGAAGATCCCGGTGGCGGATCTCCAGCACAGTGTCAACTGGTATCGGCGGGTGTTCGGGCTGCGGCTGGCCTGGGAGTTCGGCGAGCCGGGCGTCGTCACCGGCGCGGTTCTGACCGATGACGCCGAGCGGTTTCTCATCGGTCTGCGGCGGCTCGACACCGTGCCCGGCGAGCCGTCGTTGGCCGGCTTCGACGTCGTCAGCCTCGGTGTGCCGTCCGTCGACGTATTGAAGGCGCTGGCCGAGCGTTTCGACGAACTCGGCGTGGAGCACGGCCCGCTGTTCGACCGTGGGCCGGGAGGTGGAGTGCAACTCGACGTACCGGACCCCGATGGCACGGTGATCCGGATCCTGTCGCCGTTCGGGGAGCACGCGCCGTTCACCGGCGTCGAGTTCGGGCCCGACGGGGCACCCACCTTCTACACGACCCCGCACCTGGAGCTGGACTGAGTTCTTGGGCGGGTTGTCGGATTCTGGGTGGTGGGTTCGTGGATAGAGCAACCGGACCGAACAAGGTCCCAGACTCGAGGAGAACCACGATGAACGACCAGGCCAGGCGAGTAACCAGACCATTCCGGTTCGGCGTCGTTGCGCCGATCGGTTCTGACCTGCCGACGTGGCGGGACCGCGTGCGCCGCATCGCCGACAGCGGTTACTCAACGTTACTGATGCCCGACGTTCCTACCTGGCAACCAGCACTTGCCCCCACGCTGGCAACCGCGGCCGCGCTCACTGACCTGCGGATCGGCTCGTGGGTCTATGCCGCCGCGCTGCGCGAACCATGGAGCACGGCATGGGAGGCACACTCACTCTCAGTACTCACGGAAGGCCGCTTCGAAATGGGCATCGGCGCCGGCCGGCCCGGGATCGAGGTCGAGCTGGGGCTGCCTGCCGTCTCCCCCGCTGAGCGTCGCGCCAGGATGCGCGAGACCGTGGCCACCCTGCGTACGTTCGACGGCCCCGATCTGCACACGCCGGTTGTCATGGCAGTGAGCGGACCGAAGTCGCAGGCGCTGGCGCTCGAAGTCGCTGACGCAGTCACGTTCGTACTTTCACCGGAGGATGATCGGGTCGAAACCACGAACCGGGTACGCGACTTTGCTGGGACCAGGGACATCGAACTCGTCCAGCACGTCTCTGTCGTAGGTGACGGGGTCGCTCCGTTCATGGCGCCGCCCACCCTCGACACCGCGGCGCTTCGCGCGGCCGACTCGCTCCTCATCCTTCCGAGTGACCCCGCGGCAGCCGCCGGAGAAATCCAACGACGTCGCGAGGAGATCGGCTTCTCCTACTTCGTCATCGGCGCCGACTTCGCCGACACACTCGCGCCGGTCGTGGCCGAGCTGGCCGGACAGTAGGCGGCGCACGGCTCCCTGCAGTGCTGAACCATGACTTCCACGGTCCTTGGCCCGCGATAGGAGTTAAGAGAACCTGCAGATACGAGCTATCCCAAAGGACCGGGTCCGGCGATAGCCTCCACAACCTCCAGATAGCGGCGAACCGCGGCTGCGGCTGTCTCGTTTCCTTCAATCTGCGAGAGTACGACGGACAGGCTGGCTCCGAGTCCGACGTCCGTGGGCGCGTCTAGCATCGATGCCATCGCCGCGGCCTTCTCGAAGTCGCCTCGAGCGATGTGCTTCGCCGCCAACGGCAGCATTGCGAGGGCGAACACATCCGGGTCCGGCGCAGGCCCCGGCAGACCTCGGCCCACCAGCTCAAGCGTCTCCGACAGGTCGAGGCTCCCAGCCACCCCGGCACCGGCCAGCAGCCGAGATTCTCGAGGCACCGGCGCATCCGACGGCCACAGGTACCAGTCAACCCACAGCGGGAGCGACCCAATGTCATACATCGCCCCGACATACCCGCCGCCAACAGGTCCGTTGCCCGGCATCTCAAGGGTCAAGAGCGCCTCGTTGAGCAGGCACTCTCCGCCGACAACGATGATGTCCACATCACTCCACTCATCGCCCCTCCCGGACCCGAGTGAACCAACCAACCAGACTCCTTCGGCTCGCAGCGCCGACACAGTGTCCGCCAACCATCGTGTCCGCCCAGCAGCCAGCGCAGCCACCATGTTCCGTGCCTCATCTCGCGTCACGCCACGGACGCTATCCGGCCTGCCGCCGGAGCCGTGAGTGTCGGACGCCGTGGCTAGTGTGCCTGCATGGTCGCTCTGATTCCGATATCGGTTGCTGTTCTTGTGCGTGACGGTCTCGTGCTTCTCGTGCATCGGCATCCGTCGCGTCGGTGGTATCCCGACAGTTGGAGCTTCTCCGCCGGCGGACACGTCGAGCCTGGCGAGTTGCCTCAGCAGGCCGTCAGCCGGGAATGCCTCGAAGAACTCGGTGTCCACGTCCACGACCCTGAGGCCGTCCCGATGACGGTCAGCGACCCGACCCTCGACGTACACGCGTTCCTCATCACGCGCTGGGACGGAGAACCAGTCAACGCCGCACCCGAGGAGCACGACGATCTTCGCTGGTTCCGGCCCAGTGAACTCGCGGACCTGAAGATGGCCCACCCGGAGAGCCTGCAGAGCCTCCTGAACGCCGTCCGGCTAGCAACGGATTGACCGTCAGTCAGTCAGGGCTGCGATCACGGTTCCGAGGACCACGGCGGCAACGGCGAAGCCGAGGGCGCACAGGAAGGTGAACGCGATCAGGTTCCGTCCGGCCCAGCTCACAGAGCCGGGTCGTTCGCGAGCCAGTTGCGCTGTGGTGACCGGTCCGTTCGGGCGGCCGGTGGGCAGGCCGAGGTGGGCAACGAGCCGGTCGAGATCGGCGGGCGCGTAGAGAGCGCCGTTGATGCTCAGCAGGGCGTGTCCGGCGGCGTCGAGTACGACGATGGTTTCGGAAACAGCTCCGGGCTGGACGACCGTGGCCCGGATCACCGAGGCGGCGAGCGCGCGATCACGACGGCGATGGAACGTCAGACCGCGCGCCGAAATACCCGCCGGAGTGACGACGATCCGGGAGCGCCACAGATAGACGGCGATGGTTGCGGCCAGCAACAGAACGAGTCCGATGCAGGTGATCAGGGCGGGCCGGCCTCCGGCCATGACACCGCCGATAACCAGGACCGCGGAGATCACACCGGCGATCGTGAGGACCTGGCGGCGCGGACCCGCAGCCGGACGCAGGACAAGCACGTCGGTTTCAGACACGGCCAAAACCCTACCGGCACCGCGGTGCTCCGACCGTGACTGGCGCGGCAGGCCGACCCGAACTACTCCCGTGTCAGCACGCCTCGAGGACGAAGAAGATGAAGCAGATGAACCTCGGCAGGTCCTTCAGATCCTTCAGTTCCTGCGGAAGCAGCTCGCTGGGCGTGTCCGGGTCGATCGGCGGCTCGCTGAGGACCGAGATCCGGAAACCTGCCGCCGTGAAGGCGTCGAACATCGCCTGAAGCGGCCGGTGCCAGATCGTGTAGACGACCGTGCGGCCGGCGTGCTCGGCATCGAAGCTGTACTCGGCGACGTCGAAGTACTCGGCGTCGGGGTTCAGCGCCGTGTAAGCGATCGGGTGGTTCAGCGACAGGATCAGGCGTCCGCCCGGCTTCAATACCCGGCGGAGCTCTGCGAGCGGCTCGGTCCAGTCCTCCAGATAATGCAGGACGAGAGAAGCCATGACGTCATCGAATGCGGCATCGTCGTACGGGAGCGGCTTGGCCAGATCGGCGACGGTCAGGTCGGCGTCCTCCCCCAGCCTTCGGTGGGCCAGTTCGATCATCGCCGCGCTCAGGTCGAAGCCGGACACGATCGCGCCCTTGTCGCGGAGCGCCGCCGACAGCGGACCGGAGCCACACCCGACGTCGAGGATGCGACGACCGTCCACGTCACCAGCAAGGCTCACCATCGCCGGCCGTTCGTAGTGGCCGTTGAGCAGATTGGTCTCGTTGTCCGCGGAGTACGCCTCAGCGAACTCGTCGTAATCGGTCTTCGGCACCCAAGCGCTCCTTCTGTCGGCAGGTTCGCACCATCTGTGCGACTGACTTGGGACGTCGCCGCGACCGACAAAGTTGTCACCGCACCCCGACATCGCGCGGAGCACCGCCGGTGTCGCGGCCTCAGGTTGCGGCGTCGCGGACGAGGGCGGTGTCGACGAACTGCTCGAACCTGACGATGAGGCCGCCACGGACAACGAAGTGATGCGCCACCCGCACGTCCAGGGGTTTCCGGGTTCCCCGGTTGTGCGCGGTGTAGCGAGCCAGGACGACGACGTTCTCACCGTCGACGACGTAGGTGTCGTCGTGGGCGACCCAGCTTTCCCACTCCGTGGCGAGCTTCTCCATCACGTTGGCGGTCACACCCTCGGGTGTGCGGTAGGTGCCGGCCAGCGGGAACCCGGCCATCTCCGTCCATTCCACGTCCGGAGCCAGGGTCGCGCGGAGCGCCTCGAGGTCACCCGCCGCGGAGGCGAGATATTGACGTCGTACGACGTCCGCCGGCGCGAGCTCCGTGTTCAGCCCCACGTCATCTCCCCCTTCGCGACCTTCGTGCCCAGGCCGGCGGCGATCTTCAGCCCGGCATCCGGATAGGCCGCCAGCAGTGCGGCCTCGGCCTCGGCCGCGTCTGCGGATGCGGCGATCGTCTTCTCGAAGAGCTCGAGGTACTCGCGGGTGTGGGTGATGGCGGTCAGGTCCGTCGGCGCGCCGGCGATCCGGTGACCCGCAACGACGTACGCCGGATCGAGAGCCAACAGGTCGTCCAGCACTCGGATCCACTCGGACCGCAGCTCCGGGGTAGCACTGTCGGCGGTCCAGACATGCAAGCCCTCGAACAGGAGTACGCCGCCCAGCAGCGACCGTGATGCGGGTTCGAACAGGTACCACGACCGGTCGCCGAGCACCTCGCTACCGCGGCGTACCTCGATCGTCGTCCCGTCCACCGTGAGCGTCGGGTCGGCGAGGACGGCGATGTCGACGAGTCGTGTGGGTAGGTTCTGACCGAGGTGAGCCCAGGCCTGGAGCTTGCCGGCATAGCTGTGCTGGATGTGTTCGATGACATCGGCCGGTGCCAGGAAGACCGCCTCCGGGAAGGCGTCGGCGATGACCTCGGCACCGAAGTAGAAATCCGGGTCGCCCGCGGTCACCACCACGGTCGTGAGCCGTTTGCCCGAGTCGAGCACTTCAGCGACGATCCGGTGGCCGTCGGCGCGGGTGAAGGCGGCGTCGACCACCAGGCCCTCGGACTCTCCGGTGACCAGTACAGAGGTCTTGTTCAGCGATGAGTCAGCTGCGTCAACGACGGCGTACGTAAGATTCGACATGCCGGTAACGTTAGGCTCGGCGGCACCGATTCTCACGGTCAAGATGGGTAGACAAATGGTGAAAACGGGACATTCCGCCATTCGGCGAGTGCGGTTCCTACCTCCGGCCCCGAGCGTTGGCGACATCGAGGTGAACACAATCAACGGCATCCGTGACCGCGGTGGGCCGCACGAGTTCCTCACCCCGCAACGTCTCGACTTCGACTTGCTGATGCACATCGAGAGCGGCACCGCCGGACACACCGTCGACTTCACCGACTATCCGTTGCGTGCGGGCGACGTCCTGTGGGTGCGCGCCGGACAGGTCCATCAGTGGGGAGCGATCGACGACATCGAGGGGGCGGTGGTCATGTTCGGCTCGCACACGATCGACGATCACACCCGCGACCTCATCCGCTCGCGGCCGGTCCGCCCGCGGAGCCATTGGCCGGCTCGCGACCTCGAGGCCTCGCCGGTCCCCCGAGTCGTCGAGTTGCTGACCATCAGCATCGGTCCCTCCGCGACAGAACGCAGCGCCCTGCACGAGGCGGCGCTCGCGCATGGCCTCGCCCTCCTTCTCGTCCAGCTGGCGCGGGTCGAGACGCCCGGAGACGTGACGTCGACCGGTCCGACCCACGAGGCCTTCACTTGGTTTCGTGACCACATCGAGGAGCACTTCCACCGCTGGCACAAAGTCAGCGAGTATGCCGACCGGCTCGGGTACTCCGCCCGTACTCTCAACCGCCTGGCCCGCCAGAACACCGGCCTGTCCGCCAAGGAACTGATCGACGAACGCGTCGTACTCGAGGCCAAGCGCCGGCTGAGCCACGGTGACGCGTCGGTGTCCGAGATCGCCGAGGAACTGGGATTCGATGACGCGTCGAACTTCTCGTCGTACTTCCGTCGGCAGACCCACCTGACCCCTGGCAGCTTCCGGACCCGCAGCCGCGTGGGCAACGGAGGAGGTTCGACCGGTTGAACTCGCCGTTGCTCTGCGTGGTGCGCGATCGCCTCGGCCTCGGTGCGAGTCAGCTGTCGTCGTGCGTCTCCAGTTCGGTGTGTGCGAGGAGGTCTACGAGTTGGCCGACCGTTCGCCGATTGAGCAGGGCCTCCGGCAACGGTTTGTCGACCTGGACCGCGTAGCGGTTGCGGCGGCCGTTCTTGTCTTTGACCACGTATCCGGCGTCCACCAGATCGGTGACGATGCCGAAGGCGGCGCGCTCCGTGATGCCGAGCGCGATCGCGATCTCCCGCAACCGCACGCCCGGATCGTGCGCGATGCACAGCAGTGCTTGCGCGTGGTTCGTCAGGAAACCCCAGGCCATGACACAGAGCATACTAGATGGACAGATCTAGGAACTGGATTGCCAGTATTAGATTACTAGCGTAGGTTCAGTTGTGGAACTGGTTCGCGGATTTACGCGAGCCGCTCCACCACAGGAAGGCACACCATGCGCTGCACGCGCGTCGCTCTGTACGACATCAAGACCGGCACCTTCGACGAGGTCGTCGGCCAGGCGAAGGCCGAGATGGTTCCCTTGTTCAAGGAGAGCCAGGGGTTCGTGTCCTACGGGGTTGCACAGGTCGAGAACAACGCCTTCGTCTCCATCAGCACCTGGGAGACCCGGGCACACGCTGACATGGCCGCCGCAAAGGCCGCAGAGTGGGTCAAGGCGAACAGCCGGGACCGTTTCACCCTGCGCGCCAACTACGTCGGTGACCTCGCCATCGACACTGGCCACCGCGAGCCGGTGCCAACCGCTCGCTAGGTCGTCCAGGTACGGAGCCCCGCCGCACACCGCGGCGGGGCTCCGTCATCAGCAGCGGGTCTCAAGCGTCGTTGCGGGCGCGGAACGTACGGCGGTACGTCATTGGTGAGGTTCTGATGTGTTTGGCGAAGTGCTGGCGCATCGCGATCGACGTACCGAAGCCGCAGTGTCTGGAGATTTCCTCGACGGACAGGTCGGTGGTTTCCAGCAGTTCCTGTGCATGATGCACTCGTTGCCGCAGCAACCATTGCAGTGGCGTGGTGCCGGTCTGTTCGCGGAATCTGCGGTTCAGGGTGCGCGGGCTGGTTCCGGCGTACGACGCGATGTCCGCCAACGTGACCGGCTCTGCCAGTTGTTGCCTTAGCCACCGCATCGTCGGCTCGAGTGATCCGTGATCGTCGCCCGGGTCCGGGTGTGCGATGTACGGCGCCTGGCCGCCGTCGCGTTGTGGTGGCACGACCATGTGCCTGGCGACGTCGGCGGCGACCGCGGATCCGAAGTCCTGCCGGATCATGTGCAGGCACATGTCGATGCCGCTGGCCGCGCCGGCTGACGTGAGTACGTCGCCGTGGTCGATGTAGAGCACGTCGGTGTCGACCACGACCTGCGGATAACGCTCGGCAAGCAGGTCCGCCCGCGACCAGTGCGTCGCCAACCGCCGGCCGTCCAACAAACCGGTCGCCGCCATCACCCGGGCACCGCCGGCGCTGATCGAGGCGATCCTGATGCCACGCCGGTGTGCTTCGCGCAGCAGGTCGAGCGCTGAGGTCAGTGGTTCGCGGCCTCCGGGTACGCCGATGACCACGATGGTGTCCGCGTCGAGCGCGTCGACCAACGGGTACGGCGGGGTGAACCGGTACATCTCGACTCCCCCGACGCCCTCGACGAGCAGGTCGCGATCGTCACCACAGACCCGTATGTCGTAGAGCCGCGGACCGAAGAACTCCCCCGGCGCCTTCTCCAGCGAATGCGCCGTACTGAACACCTGCAGCGGCATCGCCAGGTCGAAGCTGTGGATCCCGTCCACAGCGATGACCGCTATCCGATGCATGACCAGAATCTATCGGAGATCGGCATTCTTGCCACTGTCTCGGCGCTTCGATGCGCTCGACGATTAATGACATGTTGCTCGCAGTACTCATCACGGCCGGATCCATCGGCCTCCTCGTTGCGGTGGGGTGGCTCGCCGACAACCTCCTCGGCGGCCACGCTGATCGCTGGGCAAAAACCCTTGTGAACAAGAGCGATGCGGACGAGCCGGAGCGTCGGCGATGAAGGTCGCTGTCATCGGAGTGGGCATCCTCGGAGCCAGCGTGGGCTGGAACTTGTCTCGGCTCGGCGCCACGGTGATCTTCATCGACGCGGACCAGCCGGGCGAAGGCGTCACGAACTGGTCGTTCTCGTGGGTCAACGCCAGCAACAAGACCGCACGCAAGTCCTACTTCGACCTGAACGTCGCGGGCATGGCTGCGTACCGTGAACTCGCCGACGCCATCGGACCAGACTCATGGTGGTACCCGAACGGCCACCTGCGCTGGGCAGACGATCCGGCACAGCTCCTGAAGACAGCAGATCTGCTGGCCGACTGGGACTACCGGGTTGAGGTGCACACAGGAGCCGAGGTACGCCGCCACCTCGAACCCGCGGTCGCGATACCCGACGAGGCTCCTGTCGTGTTCTACCCCGACGAAGCCTGGGTGCACGGACGTCAACTCGTCGGCCGTTTGGTCGGCCACGCCGTCGCATCCGGCGCTGAGCATCGCTTCGGCACCGCTGTCCGTGAGATCGTTGCCGACGGCAGCATCCGGACTGTTGCGCTGTCCGATGGGACCCGTCTCGACGTCGACGTCGTCGTGAACGCGGCCGGCCCCAGCGCCGCCCACATCGCCGGGCTCATCTCACGGCGCTTGCCGATGCGACGCGAACCCGGCGTCGTCACGCGGCTCAGCTGTGCTCGGGTCCCGGTTCACCGGGCCATGCACGCGCCCCACATCGAGATCCGCCCTGACGGCAAGGACTCGGTGGTCCTCCACAGTCGCGAGATCGACGCGCTCATCGACACCGGCGAAGATCCTGCCGAGCTCGCCCGGCGGCTGCATCAAGCGGCCCGGTCCGTCGTACCCGAGCTGAGCAGCTCCCGCATCTCACAGACACGGGTCGTCGAACGGCCGATCCCGATCGACGGATTCCCCTCGGTGGGAGCCGTTCCGTCGGTACCGGGGTACTACGAGGCCGTATCCCACAGCGGCATCACACTCGGACCAGTGATCGGTCGGTTGCTCGCGTCGGAGATCGTCGCTGGGAAGCGAGACGAGATGCTCGCGGACTTTCGCCCGGAACGGTTCGTTC
Organism: Kribbella soli; assembly: GCF_004331345.1. Classification (GTDB taxonomy): domain Bacteria; phylum Actinomycetota; class Actinomycetes; order Propionibacteriales; family Kribbellaceae; genus Kribbella; species Kribbella soli. The sequence continues at coordinate 359,880 of NZ_SJJZ01000002.1, forward strand.
CGTAACGCCGGATGTGCTCTGTCAGGGATGCAATGGGTAGCGCAGAGCGGACAGTAGATGGTCGTGGAGCCCGGCGTTCGAGTACAGGCCGCCGCCCTGGTCGCCCAAGTTGCCGCCGGCGGGGTCCGTGAAACGGCCGCCGTCCTCTTCGACGATCAAGATCCACGGGGCGTGATCCCACTTGTGGTAGCGCTCGACCAGGAACGCGTCGATCTCCCCGTGGACGAGTTCGATCAGCGGCAGCGGGCTCGACGGTGGGCGAGCTGACGGAAGGCGGTCGTTGTCCAGAGCAACCAGTACGGTGCTTTCCGGCGACGCTGTCGTACTCACCTGGAGACGGCATGCATCGTCACGTGGCCAGGACGACTCGAACGCACCGCCGCCTCGCGTCGCCCACCAGCACCGACCCAGTGCGGGACCTGAAGATCCCCATCCATCCCGGCCGACCCTAACAGCCGGCTTAAGAGTGGCCCGAGGACGCTATCCGAGAGCCTTTTGGCCTTGTTCTTCGCGGCTGCGGTAGGTGAGGAGACCTTCTACTCCGCGGAGGAAGGTTTCGCAGACGGGCTTGGGGTCGGTCAGGCAGCCGGCGGCCATGGCGCCGTCTCGGAGCATGACGAAATGGCGGGCCGCGGGTTCTGGATCGATCTTCCCGAGACCAGTGAAGAGTTCAGCCATCGTCCACAGGAACCACTGCCGGTGCTTGAGGACCGCCTGGTGCACGGCGAACGCCGGGTCCGGGTACTCGGCGGCGGCATTGAGGAACGCGCAGCCTCTGAAGCCGGGACTCTGGATGTCGTCGGCGATCGAGCGGCTGACAGCTCGAATGATGTCGGCCGGGCTCGCGTCCTGCGCTCGCGCGGCGTTCAGCCGCGCCCGGATCGCGTCGTCGGCCTCTGTCAGGTACGCGACGATCAGGTCGTCCTTGCTCGGGAAATGCCGGTACAGCGTCGCGCGTGTCACCTGCGCCTCGGCGATGACGCGGTCGACACCGACAGCGCGAATGCCTTCGACGTAGAAGAGCCCAGTGGCCGTGCTGAGCAGTCGCGACCGTGCCTCCGACATACCGCCTCCCCTTCCGAACTCGTCAACGACTCCGACATTAGCAGATAGAACGATCGGTCTTGACAACGGGAGACAGCTTGCGGCACGCTCCAGGTGTACCGATCGTTCTATCTACCTTGATGAGAGGCACCTGGTGTCCAGTTCCTATGCAGCCACTGCCGGTCCGGTGGCCGGCGCCGCCGACAGTACGAAGGCCCTGCGCACGCTGTACTACGTCCGCTTCGGGTTCGCGATCGTCTGGGCGGTCCTGATGATGGCGATCGCCAAGAAGATCAACCCGGGAGCAACCGCTCTCTTGGTGATCTACCCGCTGTTCGACGTCGCGGCGGCGGTCGTCGACTTCCGTTCCTCGGGTACGACGCGCCCGAAGGCGCCGCTCTACGTCAACATGGTGTTGAGCCTGCTCACCGCCATCGGGCTGGCCGTCGCGGCTGGGTCCGGCATCCCGAGCGTGCTGCGGGTGTGGGGCGCCTGGGCGATCACCGCGGGCATCGTCCAGCTGGTCGTCGCGATCCTGCGCTACCGGCTCGGTGGTCAGTGGGCGATGATCCTGAGCGGCGGAATCTCGGTCCTCGCCGGCGGCAGCTTCATCGTGATGGCCGGTGGTGCGAAGGCCTCGCTAACCAGCGTTGCCGGGTACGCGATCCTGGGCGGCATCTTCTTCCTGATCTCCGCGATCCGTCTGCAGCGCCTTGCCGCGAAGGTGAACTGATATGACGGAGAAGCTCTTCGACGTCGTGATCATCGGCGCCGGACCGGTCGGTGAGAACGTCGCGGACCGAGTGGTGCAGGGCGGCCTGACCGCCGCGATCGTCGAACACGAACTCGTCGGCGGCGAGTGCTCGTACTGGGCCTGCATGCCGACCAAAGCCCTGCTCCGCGACGCCGCGGCCCTACGCGCCGCGCGCGCATTGCCGGCCGCCGGCCGAACCGTCACCGGCGACCTTGACCCGGCCACGGTGCTCGCCCGGCGGGACCGATTCGCCTCCAACTGGAGCGAGTCGGGCCAGGTCGAGTGGCTGAACCATGCGGGGATCAACCTCGTCCGCGGACACGGACGCATCACCGGGACCCGTACCGTCACTGTCACCCAAACGGACGGTACGACGACCACCGTGCAAGCACGCCACGCGGTCGTGATTGCCACCGGCAGCAGCGCCCACGTGCCGCCCATCCGCGGGCTGGCCGACGTGGCACCGTGGACGAGCCGCGAGGCAGCCGCCGTACAGAACATCCCGACGAGGTTGGCCATCATCGGTGGCGGAGTCGTCGGCTCCGAGATGGCCACCGCCTTCAGTGCGCTCGGCTCGCAGGTGACGCTCGTTTCTCAGAGCCGGCTGCTGCCCGGAGTGGAGCCGTTCGCCAGTGATCAGGTGGCGACCGCTCTCCGTACGGCGGGTGTGTCGCTTCATCTGGACGTCGAGGTCACTGAGGCTCATCGGGACTCCGGCGCCGTGTATCTGGCCCTCTCCGACGGCGCGACCGTCGAAGCCGACGAGGTTCTCGTCGCAACGGGACGGACGCCCAAGACGAAGGACCTCGGCTTGGATCACGTCGGCCTCACTCCGGGAGACTGGCTGCGTGTCGATGACGCCCTGGCCGTTGTCGACGATGGCGGCGATCGTGTCGGCGATGGTTGGCTGTACGCCGCTGGCGATGTGAACAAGCGTGTCCTCCTCACCCATCACGGCAAGTACCAGGGTCGCGCTCTCGGTGACGCGATCGCCGTACGAGCGCGTGGCGAGGAGCCCGACCTGAGTCCGTGGGGGCGCCACGCGGTCACGGCCGACGAACGTGCCGCCACGCAGGTGATCTTCACCGATCCCGAAGTCGCCGCGGTCGGCCTGTCCGCCGAAGCCGCAGCGGCCGCCGGCAGGAACATCCGGGTCGTCGACTACGACCTCGGAGCGGTCGCCGGTGCGGCTCTGCATGCGGACGACTACCGCGGGCAGGCGCGGATGGTCGTCGATGCCGACCGCAACATCCTGATCGGGTTCACCGCGGTCGGCCCCGACGTCGCCGAACTGCTGCAGGCGGCAACGATCGCCATCGCCGGTGAAGTACCGGTGGATCGCCTCTGGCACGCGGTCCCGGCGTACCCGACGATCAGCGAGATCTGGCTCCGTCTGCTCGAGACCGACAGGGGGTCCAGTGCCGTGAAAGACTCGGGTCGTGCGGATCAGTCAGGCTGATGCAGATGATGTTGCGGGCCTCGCGCGGCTGCTGTGGTTGAACAGCAGTGACGAGGAGCTGGAGGAGCGGGCGTTCGACGCTTTCGCAGTCGAGTTCGGGCATTGGTGGGCCGCTCGCGAGGACATGCACGTGGCATACGTCGCGCGGCTCGATCGGGCCGAGATCGTCGGCATGGCCTGGGTTGCGCTCGTTCCGCGGCCTCCGAGACCTGGGGCGACCAGCCGGATGTCCGCGGACATCCAGAGCGTCTTCGTCATGCCCGACGCGCGAGGCCGAGGCATCGGCTCGGCGCTCGTGAAAGCTGCCACGGAGCATGCGTCACGCGCTGGCGCCCTACGCGTGACGGTCCACTCAGGCCGCAAGGCAGTCCCGGTGTACGAGCGCCTGGGCTTCGAGTCATCCCAACAGCTCCTGCAGCACACCCAGGACTAGACGCGCGTCGCCTTCCACACCTCCACGCTGGGCCAGGTGGAGACCCACTCCGGGGTGACATACCCGTAGTCCGACCGAGCATCGGCCGATACGACGAACTCGGTCAGCTCGTCGACTGCGAATCCGGAGTCGCGCAGGAAGACGAGTCGACCGCCGGGCCGCAGCAGTCGGGCGGCTTCGGGGATCCACAGCACGGGGTCACACCAACTGCTCGCGACGTCAGGCAGCACGTTCAAGCCGTAGCTTTCCGGAACTTTTCCGTCATCTGCTGCCGAAGAAGTTCCGGAAAGGGAGCGACCTGGTCGCAAGCGGTCGATTGGCGACGACTCCCAGGACTACGCGGTGGCGAAGACGTTCGCGAGGGTTGCGGCGAGGTGGTGGTAGTCGGCTTTGAGGGGGCCGGCGAGGGTCGGGTCGGGTTCGAAGGTGTTGAGGAGGCCTTTGGCCAGGTCGTTGGTGCGGGTGTTGACGTCTGCACTGCGGTCGTTGCGGCGGTGGAAGGACTGCCAGCGGCGTACGGCGACTGCGAGGGTCTCATCGACGGTTTCGGGGCGCACGACCGGTGAGCCGGACTCGCAGAGTTCCACGAGGGCGGCGCGGGCGGCGTCCAGGACGGCCTGGTCCAGGGCGGCAGTCATTGCGTCTTGGACTGTGCCAGGGCGCGTAGGCGTTCGGTGCTGATGGCGTCTGTGGGGAGGAAGGTTTCGATGGCCAGGTTGGCGGCTGTTACTTCCAAGGGGGCGCCGAGGGTGGCTATCAGGGTGAAGAGGCGGACGGGGCCCAGGCGGGTCTGGAGGTCCAGGGTGACCATTGGCTGTTGGGACAGGCCCGTGATCGGCTTGTCGGGGAGGTAGGGCTCGAGTTCTTCGAGGAGGTCCGCCAGCGGTTTGTCGGCGGTGTCGCGGCTCTTGCGTTTGAGTTGGTGGATGAGCGGGACGCTGCACGCCGCGGTCATGGACGAGATGCTGGGGAGGCCGCCGGGGTGGAGCGCCAGGCGCAGCATGTTCATCGGCGGCTTCAGGAGTTCGGGGTCGACGCCGTCCCAGAGCAGCGACGCGGCGTCGTTCGCGTCGATGAGGTTCCAGAGGCCGTCGACGATCAGCGCCGGGTTCGGCAGGTGCGCGTCGAGGAGCTGGTGCAGCGGTTCGCGGAGCGGGAGCATCGCGTCGGAGTGGTACGGCTCGTCGAGGTACCGCGGCGCGAACCCACCCGCGAGCAGCAGCCGGTTCTGTTCGGCCAGCGGCAGGTCGAGATGGTTCGCGAGATGGAGCAACAGTTGCCGGCTCGGTTGCGCGCGGCCCGTCTCCACGAAGCTCAGGTGCTTGGTCGACACCTCGGAATCGAGCGCCAACTCGAGCTGGCTCAGCCTCCGGTGCGTCCGCCAGAAGCGAAGCAACTCCCCAGCGGTCTGCGGCTCTTCCAGCACGGTCACAACATCAGCGTACGGCGGGCGCACGCCGCGCATCCATTAACAAGGAGGTAATTGAGCCACTCCCCCATCGCCCCGGATCGTTGTCCGCATGAACACAACCACGATGAACCCCACCTACACAGCCGTCGCGACCTCGTCCGGACGCGACGCCCGCGCCGTCACCGCCGACGGGCAACTGGACGTCCAACTCGCCCTCCCGAAGGAGCTCGGCGGCACCGGCGACGGCCTCAACCCCGAACAACTGCTCGCCGCGGGCTGGGCCGCCTGCTTCTCCACAGTGCTGGACCGCATCGGCCAGACCCAGAACCTCGACGCCAAGGACGTTGCGGTGACCGCCGAGGTCAGCCTCGTCCCCACCGGCCAGAGGTTCACCCTGGCCGCCGTACTCCGGATCGAACTCCCCGACCACCTCCACGGCGAACCCGGCCGCCAACTGATCGAAGCAGCCCACAACATCTGCCCCTACTCCCGCGCCACCCACGGAAACATCCCGGTAGAGATCGTCGTCGAATGAGCTAGGCAGCCGTGATGCCGTGCTTGGTCAAGAGGGTGTGGAGGGTCGGGTGGCCTTGGGTGAAGTCCCATTGTTCGGCGTGGAGGCCGGCGGTGCGGGCGCCGGTGATGTTCTTGGCCATGTCGTCGATGAACAGGATCGAGTCCACCTCGGCACCGATGCGCTCGGCGGCGCGGGTGAAGAAGGCCGGGTCGGGTTTCGCGACGCCGAGGTCGTACGAGTAGCAGCTGACGTCGAACAGGTCGTCGTACCCGAGCACCTCGCGCATGTGCGCACCGCGGTAGCACTCCTGGTTGGTGCCGAGGTGTACGCCGTACCCGTTGCGCTTCAGGGTCCGCACGATGCCGAGTGACTCCTCGATCAGCACGATGTTCTTCCACACCGCGTCGTACACCTCGGTCGCCGGTGTGCTCACGCCGTACTTCTCCAGCGACGCCGCGAGCACCGGCAGGTAGTCACCACGCCCGGCGAGCATCGGCAGCTCGTCGGACCAGGTCTCGTGGAGGAAGTCCTTGGCCCGGTCGCCCAGATACGGCTCCATGGCCGCGTACCAACCGCCAGGAAGATCCTGCAGTACGCCGTCAGCGTCGAACAGCACGTGCCGGATCGGGTCGCCCATGCACCAGATCATGCCCTAGCTGCTCGCTCACGCACACGGGGATTTCCTCGACGCCGACGGGCTCCTCCGGCTTCCGGGGTACGCCGAACAGCGCCGCGCGGTACTCCTCCGGGACGTGGCACATGATCAGGACGGGTCCTGGAGGATGCCGAGGACGTTGCCGTCAGGATCGGTGAGGGTGGCGACGAGCCGCCCGGCGCCGACGTCCTTCGGTGCGTCCTTGAGCGTGCCGCCGGCCTCGGTGATCTCCTTGATCTTGGCCTCGATGTCGGTCACGTGCCAGTACGCGATCGGCGAGGTCATGTCGCTGTTCGGGACCAGCCCGATCTGCTGGCCTTCGGCCTCGTACCCGACGTAGTACGGCGAGTCGGCCATCGGTTCGACACCGAGCAGAGCGGTGTACACCGGCTTGGCCTTCTCGAGGTCGGTCACGGGGTGCAGGATGGTGTTGACGCCTTGCGTGCCAGTCATTTCGTCTCCCATTTTCTGGGGCGTTCTGCCCCTGACGTTCAGTGACTCTCACGCTATTCCGGGCGGCTTCCGGGTGCTTCTCGATTCCTGATCAGTTGCGGCAGCGCTCACCGGTGCGCAGGTTTCGCCCGGCGTTGGCCATCACTTTGTCGAGCCGGTCCCGCGCGCTCACCAGGTCCTCGATGTGCTGGTCGATCCGGTCCCGTTCGACGGCGAGGCCGTCCAGCAGCTCCGGTGTGGCGTCACCGTCCACGACGCAGGGCAGCAGCGAGACGATCGCCTTGCTCGACAGGCCGGCCGCGTACAGCTGCTGGATCAGCTCGACGCGATCGACCGCGTCGTCCGGGAACTGCCGCTGGCCGCTGGTACTGCGTTCCGGCGCGAGCAGTTCCTGCTCCTCGTAGTACCGCAGGGCCCGCACACTCACCCCGGTCCGCTCGGCGAGTTCGCCGATCCGCATCCAACTGCTCCCTTGCCTCTGACGTCAACGTGAGGTTTTAGCGTACGAGACATGAACAAGGTGATCTCGATCAAGCCGGTGCCGCTCGGCGGCGAACTGCAGGCGCGTGTGACGGCGCCGGTGGAGCGCGACGGCGCACTGCCCGTGGTGGTCTTCTCCCACGGATATGGCTCCTCGATGGAGGCCTACGGTCCGCTGACGGACTACTGGGCTGCGCACGGACTCGCCGTCGTGCAACCGAACCACACCCACGACACGGACCCGCAGGGCTGGCGGATGCGCGTGGACGACGTACGGCGCGTGCTCGACCAGCTCGCCCTGGTCGAAGCGGGCTTCACTGTCGACCGCGATCGCATAGCCGTGGCGGGCCATTCGTTCGGCGGCCAGACCGCGGGCAACCTGCTCGGCCTGCAGGTCCGCGACCCCGAGACTGGTACCGAGACCGCCCTGTCGGACACACGCGTGAAGGCGGGCGTGCTCCTCGCGACCGCGGGACGAGGGACCGAGCTCACGCCGTACGCCGCTGAGCACTACCCGTTCATGAACCCGCGCTTCGACCGCATGCGCACACCCGCGCTCGTCGTTGCCGGGGACAACGACAACTCACCGCTCTCGACCCGCGGGCCGGAGTGGATGACGGATCCGTACCACCTGAGCCCAGGCCCGAAGAGCCTGCTCATGGTGCCCGGCGGAGAGCACTCGCTCGGCGGAATCCCGGGGTACGACGCCCGGGAGACCACCGACGCGAGTCCGGAACGGCTCGACCTGGTCCGGCGCGTGACGCTGGCGTATCTGCAGCACGCGCTAGGGATCGACGACACGGCCTGGAAGAGTGCGGACGTCGAGTCCAAGTAGCGTCAGGCGACGTACTCCGCGAGATGCTTCCCGGTCAGCGTCTTCGGCTTCTTGATCAGGTCGGCCGGAGTGCCTTCGAACACCACCTTGCCGCCGTCGTGGCCGGCGCCGGGACCGAGGTCGATGATCCAGTCGGCGTGGGCCATGACGGCCTGGTGGTGCTCGATGACGATGACCGATTTGCCGGAGTCGACCAGACGGTCCAGGAGAGCGAGGAGCTGCTCGACGTCGGCCAGGTGCAGGCCGGTGGTCGGCTCGTCGAGGACGAGGATGCCGCCCTTCTCCCCCATGTGCGTGGCCAGCTTCAACCGCTGCCGCTCACCGCCGGACAGGGTCGTCAACGGCTGCCCTAGCGACAGGTACCCGAGCCCGACGTCGGCCAGGCGCTCCAGGATCTTCTCCGCGGCCGGCGTCTTCGCCGCACCCTCGGCGAAGTACGTCAACGCCTCCGACACCGGCATCGCGAGCACCTCGGCGATATTCTTCCCGCCGAACTTGTACTCCAGTACGGCGGCCTGGAACCGCTTCCCTCCGCACTCCTCGCACGGGGCCTCGACGGTCGCCATCACGCCGAGCTCGGTGTAGATCACGCCGGCGCCCTTGCACGCCGGGCAGGCACCCTCGGAGTTCGCGCTGAACAGCGCCGGCTTCACGCCGTTCTCCTTCGCGAACTCCTTCCGGATCGGGTCCAGCAGGCCCGTGTACGTCGCCGGGTTGCTCCGCCGCGACCCGCGAATCGCGCCCTGATCGATCGCCACCACGTCCTCGAGATCGGCGACCGACCCCTGGATCAGCGAACTCTTCCCGGACCCGGCGACCCCGGTCACCACCACCAGAACACCGAGCGGTACGTCGACATCCACATCCTGCAGGTTGTTCGTCGAGGCTCCGCGGATCTCCAGCGCGCCCGAGCCGGACCGTACGGACGACTTGACCGAGGCCTTGTCGTCCAGGTGCCGCCCGGTCAAGGTGCCGCTGGTGCGCAGCTTGGCGAGCGTTCCCTCGAACACGACCTCGCCGCCGCCGGAGCCCGCGCCGGGACCGAGGTCGATGACGTGGTCGGCGATCGCGATCGTCTCCGGTTTGTGCTCCACGACGAGGACGGTGTTGCCCTTGTCGCGCAACTGCAGCAGTAGTTCGTTCATCCGCTGGATGTCGTGCGGGTGCAGGCCGATCGTCGGCTCGTCGAACACGTAGGTGACGTCGGTCAGCGACGATCCGAGGTGGCGGATCATCTTCGTCCGCTGCGCCTCGCCGCCGGACAGCGTGCCGGCCGGCCGTTCCAGTGACAGGTACCCGAGGCCGATGTCGACGAACGCGTCGAGTGCGTCGCCCAGCGCCTTCAGCAGCGGCGCGACCGACGGCTCTTTCAGGCCGCGGACCCAGGCGGCCAGGTCGGTGATCTGCATCGCGCACAGGTCCGCGATGTTCTTGCCCTTGATCTTCGAGGCCCGTGCCTCGGCGCCGAGCCGGGTGCCCTCGCAGTCCGGGCAGGTCGTGAACGTCACCGCCCGCTCGACGAAGGCGCGGATGTGCGGCTGCATGGCGTCGACGTCCTTGGACAGCATGGACCGCTGGATCGCCGGGATCAGACCAAGGTAGGTCAGGTTGATGCCCTCGACCTTGATCTTGGTCGCTTCCCGGTACAGCAGGTCGTGCAGTTCCTTCTTGGTGTACTTCTTGATCGGCTTGTCCGGGTTGAAGTACCCGGCGCCGCGGAAGATCCGCCCGTACCAGCCGTCCATGCTGTAGCCGGGGATCGTCAGCGCGCCCTCGTTCAGCGACTTGTTCTCGTCGTACAGCGCGGTCAGGTCGAAGTCCGTCACCGCGCCCATGCCCTCGCACCGCGGGCACATGCCGCCCGCGTACACCTGCTCGCGGACGACCTTCTTCTCCCCGGCGCCCTTGTCGGCGGTCATCGAACCGGTCGCGGTCCGCTTCGGGACGTTGAACGAGTACGCCGTCGGCGGGCCGGCGTTCGGTTTCGCGATCCGGCTGAACAGGATCCGGAGCATCGCGTTCGCGTCGGTCGCCGTACCGACAGTGGAGCGCGGGTTGGCTCCCATCCGCTCCTGGTCGACGATGATCGCGGTGGTCAGGCCGTCGAGTACGTCGACCTCCGGGCGAGCCTGGTTCGGCATGAAGCCCTGGACGAACGCGCTGTACGTCTCGTTGATCAGCCGCTGCGACTCCGCCGCGATGGTGCCGAACACGAGCGAGCTCTTGCCCGAACCCGACACCCCGGTGAACGCGGTCAGCCGGCGCTTCGGGATCTCGACGCTGATGTCCTTCAGGTTGTTCACCCGGGCCCCGGTCACCCGGATCAGGTCGTGGCTGTCGGCAACGTGTTCCTCGGAGCTCATCCACGTCCTCGCTTCGCTCCGGGCGCGGATGAGGCACGGAGGGCGCTGTGCTTGGTGATGAACTCGCTGCGCTCGTTCATGCTCTTACCTCTCGGCGAAGGGGCTCAGGATGCCTGGTTGATTCGGATGTGGTTCCCGGCCGGGTCCCGGAACGCGCAGTCGCGGACGCCGTACGGCTGGTCCACCGGTTCCTGGATCACCTCGGCGTCGGTCGCCTGCAGCCGCTCGAACAGGCCGTCGATGTCGTCGGTCTGGAGCACCACGGTGGCGTACGTGCCCTTCGCCATCATCTCGCCGATCGTGCGGCGCTCGTCCTCGGTGATGCCGGGGTCGGCGAACGGCGGGCAGAGCACGATCCCGGTGTCCGGCTGGCCGGCCGGACCGACGGTGATCCAGCGCATGCCGCCGTACCCGACGTCGGTGCGGACCTCGAAGCCGAGGATGTCGCGGTAGAACTTCAGCGACTCCTCGGGGTCGGTGTGCGGCAGGAAGCTGGCCAGAATCTTGATCTCCATGGGCGTCAACCTAGCTGCCGGACGTAGGAGATGCTTCTCGATTCCTGATCGGTCGCGTGACCTGTTTCGCGACACACGACGGGATCCCGAGCGTGGCGTCGCCGGCGTTGTCCTTGTAGACGCTCGGCGGCATCCCGACCAGCTCGGTGAACCGGGTGCTGAACGTGCCCAGCGACTGGCAGCCGACCGCGAAGCAGACATCGGTGACGCTCATTCCGCCGCGCCGCAGCAGCATCATCGCCCGCTCGATCCGCCGGGTCATCAGATACCCGTACGGCGACTCTCCGTAAGCGCGCTTGAACTCGCGGCTCAGGTGCCCGGACGACATGTGCGCGCCCCGCGCGAGCGCCTCGACGTCCAGCGGCTGCGCGTACTCCCGGTCGATCCGGTCCTTCACACGGCGCAGCCGCGCCAGGTCCTGCAGGCGCTGTTCCTCCGTCGTACCGCTACTCACCGTAGGAATCCTGCCATGTCAGCCGACCGAAGTCATCCGCCCGCCGGCCGCCTCGCTAACGAGTGTGTGGCGAGGTGCTGGTCACCTTCGCTGCGCCGGTCGACGGACCGGCGCTCGCCGGCCGTTCGGCCGCACCGTCGGTTCGCTCGCCTGCCGCTGCTCCGCGCGGCGCAGGTTGCGCCCCGAGAGTGTGCTGAATGCTCCGGGCAAGCTCGCTGTCCGGGCGTGCGGCAAGGCCGGCGTTCACTGCCTGCACACCGGCATCGGCCGTCGCGTACCCGAGGCGGTAGGCGAAGTTCTGGTCGGCGATGGCTTCGTTGCCGGCTACCTGCGGGTTCCCGTACCGGCCGTCGAGCAGGTGCTGGCTCATGGCGTTGCGCACGTCGCTGACCAGCTCCGGGTCCGGGTGGTGCCAGCGTTCGCCGCGCTCACCCGGATCGGCGGAGGTGACGATGGAGCTGGCCGCGGACTCGAGAGTGCGGTCGATGTCGCCGCGGGCCATCTCCGCGCGGACGTTCGGCAGGAACTCGGTGTTGTCGATGTGGTATCCGACGCGTCCCTTGTCGATGTACTCCTCGGCGAGCCGCTGGGCGAACCCGTCAGCCAGGTCGCCGAGCTTGCCCTTCGGGAGGTCGGCCCAGCGTTCGTTGGTGGAGTTGCGCCATCCCATGCTCGCCGCGGCGCTCGCGTTCATCACGGCGTCGGACCAGTTGACGTCCTGCCCGTTCTGCTCGTAGGCACGAAGCTGCATGGTCGCTCCGGTGGCGTCGAGCGCTCGGCGCCACCAACCGTCGTCGGAGGGATTGCGGTACGAACCTGTCTCGGGGTTCGGCTGCGACATCGGCGTCCTTGTCTGGTCCCGGCGGATGGGCGACGACAAGATGTCACACGGGTGGGGTCAGCGGCCGGTGGTGCCGTCGAGTTGTTCGCGGATGATGTCGGCGTGGCCGGCATGGCGGGAGGTTTCGCCGATCACGGCGAGGATCGCCCAGCGGAGATTGTGCGTCGTGCCGTTGCGGGTCACCGGGGCGTCGGTCTCGCTGAGGCCGGCCAGCTTCTTCAGTACGCCGGCGCGCAGGCCGTCGAGGGTGGCTACCAGTTGCTCGAGTTCGGTCGTCACACGCAGGGTCCGATCGTCGAGACGAGACCATGATGGTCCGACTGCGGAATCGGGTACCAGTCGTTGTCGTCGGAGCACCAGCCGGGCGGCACGAACAGGTGGTCGATCCGGACCAGCAGCGCCTCCCACTTGCCGATCTGCGACGGGCGGCCCCAGCTGTCGAGCATTGCGTCGTCGAGGTGCTCGGTGAGGATACGGTAGTCGCGGCCGCGGTCCGTGGTGTTCAGATCGCCCGCGACCACGACGGGGCGGTCGTCGTCGCGTGCGATGCGGGTGGCGAGCTGCTCGATCAGCCGGTGATGCCCGGCGACGGTCGTCTCGTACGGCATCCCGTTGTCCGTCGACGTGGCGTACGTCGACCCGCTCGACGTCCACCACGGCCGCGGCACGTGCGCCGCGATCAGGTCGAACTCGCCTGACGGCGCGTGCACCCGGAGCACGAACCCGGGCAGATCCGGGCCGGTCGGCTCGAGGACGGTCAGCGGCCAGCGGCTGAACACGCCGATCGACGGGCCCGTCCACACGGCGACGTGCTCCGGGTACGACTCGGACAACCGTTGCGTCAGCGGCTGGCCGATCTCGGAGACGACGAGTACGTCGGCCTTGAGCGCGAGCAGGTTGTCCGCGCCGTCGAGCTCACCGCTGCCGATATTGGCGGCGGCGATCCGCACGGCGCGACTCCTGTCCACGGTGCCGGTGCCATGCGGGACCCACGGCCCGAGCGTAGCGACGATCCCGACCAGAAGCGTCGACATGGCGAACACAACCGCCACCCGGCGCCGCCTGCGCATCAAGGCACGACGGCCGGGTGGGACAAGCCGGGCGCCCACTGCGCCCGCGACGACAAGGGCGACGACGACGGTGGCGATAACAGCCAGTGGCAGGACGATCGCAATCACGTCGGTGACCATGCCGAACCGGTCGCGCAGCACGAACCATGCCCATGGCAACAGTCCGGCGATCACGACCCCCACCCACCGCCGCCGCAGCGGCTCCCCCTCCACCTCACCAGGCTATGTCAGGACACGAAATGCGTGCCCTTCTGTTGCAGGTATGTCGCGGTCATCGGGCTCCCCAGTTGAGGTACGCGACGTTGGCCAGCAACCAGCCGAACCCGATCGCTTGCTGTCCGTCGCGTTCCGGTGTCGGCTGGTAGCGGTTGTAGAGCGCGAGACAGTGCGCGTGGACCTGGGGGTCCCACGGGCTCACCTGCATCCAGCGCGGGGCCTGGTGCGCGACCGAGGCCGCGCCGATCGCGGTGCCCGCGACGGTCGTGTGTACGGCGGGGAGGCCGTCGGCGTCGGTCGTCGCGACGTTCTGGGTGAACGTACGCGCGAGCCGCTCCATGTCCCGGCCGGTGAACGCGAGCCGCGCACGGAACGCCCGGACGGCGAACTCGACGTCGATCGCACCGTGGCTGATGTCCTCGAACTGCCGTGCCGGTCCACCCGACGGCGTGAAGATCGAGAGATCGCTCTCCGGGTCTCCCGTCTTCGTGAACCCCTCGTAGATGCGGCCGCCCGCCGGCCAGTAATGCCATAGGTAGGCGTCACCAGCGTCGGGTGTGAGTTGGCCGGTGAGCATCCGCCCCAGCGCGGCGACCTTCCGCCGGTAACCGCTCTCTCCGGTTGCCAGCGCGAGTTCGACGAGCGTCTGCCCGAGGCCGACCGACTGGTTGATCGGCTGCTCGCATCCGTCGTACGGGAGCGGCTGTCCCTTCGGCCAGATCAGGTGACCGCCGTCCTGGTCGCTCTCGTACTCCCAGTCGTGCACGGCGACCGCCTCGCGACAAGCCGTGAGGTACTCGGCCGCCTTCGGCTGGTAGCGCCGACGGAGAACCGGGGAGCCGGCGACGATCCGGACGAAGCTCGCGATCGGGTACGTGATCATCCCGGTGTGAACCGCGAAGATCACCGGCTTGCAGTGCATCTCATAGGTGCCGAGGCGCGGTACGTCGCCCGCGCGCGGTGTCGGCCGCCGATCGTCGGCGGTGAGCTGGAGCGGTCCGGGTGTGGCTGCGTAGATGCGGCTCACGGCGTAGTCGGGGCTGGCCGGATCCAGAGAGAGGTCGGAGAGCGTGACCGTGCGGTTCACGAATGTATTGACGAGTTGGACGGTGAACGTGTCCGGACGTGTTCCGGCGGTGACAGTGACCGTGGTGTCCTCGGCGTACGACAGCGCTTCGCGGAGGTCGAGCAGCGGCTGACCGTTGCTGTCGGCAAGGGTCGCGTAGCCGGTCGTGTACGGGTGGTCGGCTCGCCAGGCGGGGAGCGAGAGGCCGCGGTAGTCCGTGACGCCGCGTTCGCTGTCGCGGACCGCGAGGACCTTGTCGACGTTGTCGATGAGGCGGTCCAGGTAGTAGGTGTCGCGGTACTTCTCGTACATGCGGACCAGACCGAGCAGCACGTACGACTGACTCCAGGCGAGCATGCCGGACCGGCCGTCCCGGTTCGTGTTGTCGTTCGGCTGGTCCGGCTGCCCAGGCCCACCTTCCTGAAACAGCCGGTCCCAGTCATCGAACGTCTTACGGGCCGTGTAGTCGATGTCAGCGGTGCCGCGGGCGTAGGCCGGGAACGCGGAGAGAGCGCTCCCCGCCGTTCCCGCGACAGCCCCGGCGGCCGTCAGCCGGAGGAAGTCACGGCGAAGAAGATTGCTGTGGGGAATGTCGGGCATGGGCGGCCTCCAGCTCTTCAAGGGCGGTATCGAAGAACACAGCAGGCGCAACATTCTCCCGCAGGGAAGCGATTTACGGCAGGTCGAGTGTCAGCGGTAAATCCTTGAGGAAGTCGACGGCGTGGAACATCGCGCCCGCCGACGCCACCCCGGACGACCGCGTCTCGCCGGCGAGGATCCGGCGTACCGCACCGACCGCGAGCGGCGCCGAGATCGCGTAGATGTCCTGCCCGGTCGCTGTCGCCCGCCGCTCCTCGCCGCCGGTCCGCACCCGGACATCCACCACGAACGTCTGGTCCGACCGGCCTTGCTCGTCGACCGCAGCCGGTGCCGGCGTGTCCGAGTTCGCGAGATCACCGGCGGCTTCGAGCGTCATGTAGGTGCGGACCTCGGGTACGGCGATGTGCGTCGGGATCGTGATCACGTCGGCCATCGTGAACTCGGCGATCACGCGGCGCCGGCCGAGCGGATCCGGGAACGTCCAGTCCTCCTGGACCGGCTGGTCCTGGTGATACTGCAGACTGCCGCCGCTGAACCGCACCCGCTGCCCGTTCCGCCGGTCGTGCGAAACCTGACCTGCGGCACGCGTCCCCGGCGTGGGATGCCAACTGCTCAGCCCATAAGCCACCTGCACCTCGTCGGCACTGGTCCGCTCCCCCAGTGCCGCGGTCGTCAGCAGGTCGCCGAGTCCGCCGTAGAACGCCATCGCCGGGATCACCGGGAGAGCGCTCTGTCTGGCGAACGTCGACACGTTCGCCTCGAGCTCGGCCGCGACGTCGACGTACGGGATCCCCGCGCGGGCGGCCGCGTCGATGATCGGGTCGGCGGTCGTGGCGAACGGCCCGGCGGCGTTGATCACGGCCGCAGCGTTCTTCAGCGCGAGGTCGAGTGCCTGTGGGTCGTCGACGGCGGCCGGGCGGACGTCGAGGTCTCCCCATTGCGCGGTGAGGGCCGCGGCGTTGCGTCCGGAGACAGCGGTGGGAAGGTTCTGCCGGAGGAGTTCCTCGACGACGAAGCGGCCGGTGTGACCGGTGGCGCCGTACACCACGATTGCGTTCATGGCACGAGTCTCGCCGGTTTCCACCCACCGGCGTGAGAGTCCGGAACGACACCATCCGTACACTTTCGGACATGCACACCGTCGCACTCGCCACCGTCGGACACCTGCTCCACTTCGAGCTCGGGATCGCGTACGAGATCTTCGGCAATCCACCGCTCGGAGTCGACGAGTGGTACGACGTACGCCTGTGCGGACCGCGGCCGGTACAGGTCGGGCCGTTCGTGGTCGAGCCGACCGAGCCGCTCGACGCGATCACACGGGCCGACACCGTACTGGTGCCGGCGCTCGCGGATGTCGACGAGCCGGTGCCGGGCGAACTGATCGAGGCGGTGCGGGCGGCGTACGAGGCCGGGGCGCGGATCGCGTCGTTGTGCACCGGCGCGTTCGTGCTCGGTGCGGCGGGGCTGCTCGACGGTCGGCGCGCCACCACTCACTGGGGGCACGCCGACGTACTGAGCGCGCGGTACCCGGAGGCTGTTGTGGATCCGGACGTCCTCTACACGGACAACGGCAACGTGCTGACGGCGGCGGGGAAGGCTGCGGCGGTCGACCTGTGTCTGCACCTGATCCATCTCGACCACGGCGCGACGATCGCGAACACGGTCGCCCGGCGGCTCGTCGTACCGCCGCACCGGGCCGGCGGGCAGGCGCAGTTCGTGGCGACGCCGGTGCAGGTCAACGGCGATCACTCGCTCGCGCAGTTGCTGGCCTGGGCACAGGAGCGTCTGGACCAGCCGTTGACCGTCACGGATCTGGCGAAGCGCGCCAGCACCAGCCCGCGGCACCTCGGCCGGCAGTTCCGCTCGGTCACCGGCCAGACGCCACTCCAATGGCTCCTGACCCAACGCGTCCGACGGGCCCAGCAACTCCTCGAGTCCACCGACGACGGAATCGAAAAGGTTGCCGCCGCCACCGGTCTCGGAACCGCCACCACCCTCCGCCGCCACTTCCAACGCGTCGTCGGCGTACCCCCGAACACCTACCGCCGTTCGTTCCGCACCACTTCCCCTGTCCCAGAGACTGACTAGGGTTACCGCCATGGACACCTACCCGCGTCGCATGCATACCGCGCTCGACACGACGGACGGGCGTGGACTGGCCGAGTTCTACCGGGTGCTGCTCGGGCTGCGGTACCGGCCGGGGGACGAGCCGCCGGCGGACGGTACGGAGGACGATGCCAGCTGGCTCGTGCTCGTCGACGAGGACGGCGATCGTCAGTTGGCGATCCAGCAGGTCGATGAGCTGACGCCGTCCACCTGGCCGTCGCCCGACGTGCCGAAGCAGATGCACCTCGATTACGCCGTACCGTCGGTGGACGAACTTCATCGGCATCGCCAGCGGGCCGAGGAGCTCGGAGCCAGACTGCTGTACGACCGGACCGCCGACAAGGGCGAGCCGCTGTTCGTACTGGCGGATCCGGCAGGACATCCTTTTTGTCTACTGGTAGGAGAAGCGTGAGCATGCAGACTGGGTACGCCGACGTCAACGGGCTGCGCATGTACTACGAGGTGCATGGCGAGGGCGGTACGCCGTTGGTCCTGCTGCACGGCGGGCTGTTCAACATCGACCTGCAGTTCGGCGAACTGCTCGAAGGGCTGTCGGCCGGGCGAAGGGTCATCGCCGCCGACTTCCAAGGGCACGGGTACACGAACGACATCGACCGCCCGCTCGGTACGGCGGAGCTGGCCTCGGACGTGGTGGCGCTGCTGGCGCGTCTCGACGTACCGAAGGCCGACCTGTTCGGGTTCAGCGTCGGCGGCGCGGTCGCGCTGTACCTCGCGATCGAGTATCCGGAGCTGGTGCGGAAGGCGGTCATCTCGTCGGTGTCGTTCAACCCGTCCGGCGACCGTGCGGAGAACGCGGACGCGGTCGGCGCGATGAAGGTGGAGATGATCGCCGGTACGCCGATGGAGGCCGACTATCTGGCGAAGTCGCCGCACCCCGATCACGAGCACCTGCAGACTTTGCTCGACAAGCTCGGCACCTACGACCGCGGCATGAGCGGCTGGAGCGACGACGACATCCGCGGCATCGAGGCGCCCACGCTGCTGACGTTCGGCGACTCCGACGCGGTGAAGCTCGAGCACGTCGTCCGCTTCCACCAGCTCCGCGGCGGCGACGTCAACGGCGACTTCGTCGGCGTACCTGCCTCGCAGCTGGCGGTCTTCCCCGGTACGACGCACTTCACCGGTCTCGCCCGCACTCCCCTGGTCCTCGACACCGTCACCACCTTCCTCGACGCCTGACCAGTCGCTATGGATGCACTGGCGGAGCTGCGCGAGCTGATCGTCGACGCGGTCGGACGTGAAGACGCTGTCGACGGGCTGTTGCTGTCGGTGGTGACGGCGCCCACCCCGCCGACGTCCAGCCTGGCCTCGCCGACGTTCGCGCTGGTGGCTCAAGGGACCAAGCGGCTGGCGCTCGGGGAGCAGGTCTTCGAGTACGGCGCCGGCGACTACCTCGTCGTGTCGGTCGATCTGCCGGTCACGGGCCACTTCGTCGAGGCATCGCCCGATGCACCGTGCCTCGGTGTCGGTCTCGAGTTGAAGCCGGAGGTGATCGCCGAGCTGCTGCTCGACGCGGCGGAGAAGCCGGGCGTACCGGTCCGCGGTCTGACCGTGAGCCGCGCGTCAACGGAACTGGTCGACGCGGTCGTCCGCCTGCTCCGCCTGGTCGACGAACCCGAGGACGCGCCGGTGCTGGCGCCGCTCGTCCAGCGCGAGATCCTCTGGCGCCTGCTCCGCAGTCCACAAGGCGCCGCCGTACGCGACATCGGACTCGCCGACAGCAGCCTGTCGCACGTCGCGCGCGTCATCCGCTGGATCCGCGACCACTACACCGAGCCGTTCCGGGTCGAGGATCTCGCGGCGATGGCCGGCATGAGTACGTCGGCGTTCCACCGTCATTTCCGTACGGTGACCGAGCTGACCCCGATCCAGTACCAGAAGAAGATCCGCCTGCAGGAGGCGCGGCTGCGCGTGGTCGGCCTCGGCGAGGACGTGACGAGTGCCGGGTACGCCGTCGGCTACGACAGCCCGTCCCAGTTCAGCCGCGAGTACCGGCGCGAGTTCGGTACGCCGCCGAGTCGCGATCGAGCAGGATCAGGCAAGTCGTCGCGAGCATTGGCCTAACGCTTCACCTGCAATCGAACGTCTACTGGTCAGGTACCTGTTCCTGACCAGTAGGAGTTGTGCACGATCATGCATGTAGCTGTGATCACCGGCGGGAGTTCCGGCATCGGCCAGGCCGCGGCGTTCGAGCTCGCGAAACGCGGCACCGCCGTCGTCCTCACCTATCGCGGCAGTCGCGAACGCGGCCTGGAGACAGTCGAGCGGATCGAGAAGGACGGCGGTACGGCGGTCGCGCTCCCGCTGGACGTCGGCCGCCCCGACACGTTCATCGAGTTCCGCACCGCGCTGACCGACGTACTGCGGCGATGGAACCGCACGTCCTTCGACTTCCTCGTCAGCAACGCGGGCGTCGGGCAACCTCCGGTCCTGTTCGAGGACACGACCGCGGACCTGTTCGACCAGATGGTCAACGTCCACCTGAAAGGCCCGTACTTCCTCACCCAGACCCTCCTCCCGCTGATCGCCGACCACGGCTCGATCGTCTACACGACCAGTACGTCGGCGCTCGAGTCGGCGCGCCCGTCGCCCGGGTACTCCGTCTACGCGAGCGTGAAGGGCGCGCAGATCGTGCTCACCCGGTACCTCGCGAAGGAGCTCAGCGCCCGCGGGATCCGGGTCAACGCCGTCGCTCCCGGTGTGACTCGGACGCGTCTAGGCGACGACGCGTTCGCCCAGCACCCCGAGCTGATCCCGCCGATCGCCGAACGCACCGCGCTCGGCCGGATCGGTGAGTCCGACGACCTCGGCAAGGTCATCGCGTTCCTCGGCTCCCCCGACGCCGGCTGGATCACTGCCCAGACCGTGGAAGCCTCCGGCGGCTACGAACTCTGAGACTGCTCAGCTCACGCGGAAGACCGGCCAGGCGATGCCGGTGCGCCAGGCTCTCGGGTCCGGGTCGTCTCGCGGGCCGATCGAATACGTCTCCTGCACCGGGCCCGCAACGGCCAAGGCATGCTCGTGCACCCAGGTCGCGAGCCTGCCGTAGGTGACGTCGATGTCGTCGTGGGGTCCGTGGTGGACCGTGGCAGCGAGTTCGGCGGCGGGCAGTTCGACCGGGCGCACCCGGCCGTACGACGGCGCCTCGGCCACGGGGTAGTAGACCAGAACGGTCCCGCGGCCCTCGGCGAACAGTTCGTTGTCGTAGTGCCCGCCGGGCGGACCTGCCGGCTTGGCGACGGCAGCGTTCAGCTCGGCCATCGCGCCGTCGTACCACGGGAGAACCTCGTCGAGGCTCAGGATGTCGGTGATGCCGGCAACCAACGTGGCGGGCTGCGAGCGGAGCTCGACCTCGAGGTCTCCTGGAGCGGGCCGGAGGAGCCGTTGCAGCGAGGTCACGGCCGCTCGGGTCCGCTCGAGCGTCTCCTGCAGGCGTTCGAGGTGGACCGCGACGAGCTCCGCGCGCCGGTCCGGATCGTCGGTCGCGATGATTTTGCCGACGTCTGCCAGCGGTACGTCGAGCTCGCGCAACCGGTGGATGACTTGAGCGGACGGGATCTGCTCGACCGCGTAGTACCTGTAGCCGCTGGACGGGTCGACAGCCGCCGGCTCGAGCAACCCGTTCTCGTGGTACCGCCGCAGCGTGCGCACACTCAGATGCGTCGCCCGCGCGAACTCGCCGATCGTCAGTCCGCTCTGCACGGGGTTCAGCCTGCACCCTCCCCCGGGGAGAGAGTCAACTCCTTGCGTCTCCCCCACCGAGAGACCGCAGCATCGTCAGCATGCTGCCTGACACGATTACCAAGTACCTGATCAGCCACGTCGCCCGGAACGTCCCGGCGGCGATGCGCTGGTACGCCGATGACGCCGAGGTCACCGATGACGGCAAGACCTATCGCGGCCACGACGAGATCCGCGCCTGGCTGGCGAGCTCGGCCAGTGAATACAGCTACACGACCGAACTCACCAGCGCCCGGCAGGTCGACGAACAGACCTACGTCGCGACCCACCATCTCGAAGGCAACTTCCCGGGCGGCACCGCCGACCTGGATTTCACCTTCACCCTGATCGACGGACGGATCGCCCGGCTCGTCATCTCCTGATCGGGGGCGATTCGTCACCCCACGATGCGCCGCGAGCGGTCCGGTACGACGGAGAGGACTTCGGTACGACGACCCGCTCCGCCGTGCCGGCCGCGGTGCAGAGGTCGAGGACGACCTGACCCTTCCGACGGATCGGACGGGTCAGTACCCGCGCCGCGGCAGAGCGAACCGGGCACCGGGTCGCGACGACGTACGCGAACTTCTCGTCCTCGTAGTTGCGGGTGCCGTCCTTCATCACCCGGTGCAACTCGGTGCGTGCGAGGCGCGCGGCGAAGTGACACCAGTCGACCGGGCACGGCCCGTGGTGCGGACAGGGCGCCGCGATCGTGAATCCCTGCTCGATCAGGAGTTCACGAGCGTCGAGGGTACGGCGGTGACCGCTCGGGGTGCCTGGTTCGACGACGACGATCGTGGTCGCTGAGCGGGCCGCCGTGTGGATCAGGTCGTGGCGGCCGTCTGCGGCGAGCTCGTTCAGGACGTAGCCGATCGTGAGGACGTCGACCGGCTCGACCGGTGCGGATCTGGTCCAGTCGCGGAGGTCGGCGGATGTCCAGCGCCAGCTGGACGGGAAGTTGCCGGCGGCAAGTTGCTTGCCGAGGCGGATGGCGGCGGGCTGACGTTCGACGATCTCGGTCCTGATCGCCGGCCACAGCCAGGCAGCGGCCCACGCCGCGGATCCTGTCCCGCCACCGAAGTCCAGGTGCGTGGTGAAGGGCGAGTCGACGTGACGCCTGGCCATCGAGAGCACCGCGTGGAGTGCGCGGAAGGTCGCCGGCATCCGTACGACGGCGTAGGCGAGAGCATCGAGCGCGTCGCGTATCGCCGGGGCAGTGTCGTCGACCTGCTCGGTGCGGTAGCGGTGTGAGAGCGCGGCTACGCGGCCGCGGAGTTCGTGATGCGGTACGCCGGCGACGGCGCGCGCGAGGGCAGTATGCAGCTGAATGTCCACGGAGGACATGAGGGATCTCCGGTTCGATCGGCACGGAGTGCGCACCTGTTCGAGGGCGCACGTGACCCGCGGCCAGACGCCGCGACGCACCAATCGGTCCGGGGGAAGAGCTGTCAGCCTCTCAGCGGGCAGCACACGAGGAGGGAATGGCGCGGAACCGGATAACCTTGCAAGCCATCACACACCTCCTCGATTCAGCACGACCGTAGCAGAGCACGGCGTACTGCGCTCCCGTTTTAGCGGCCTTCCGACGTACACAGACAAACCTTGTTGCCCTGCGGATCCGCGAGCACGATGAAGGCCGGCGCCTCCTCGTCGTAGACGACCTTGCCGCCCGCCGCTAGCGCAACCTCGATCCGCCCCGGCACGACCTCCGGTGGCAACCAGAGATCGAGATGGAACCGCTGGCGTGGCGTCTCGTGCGGTGTCGTGCCCTGGAACCACACGTTGGCGACGCGCCCCGTCGGATCGAAGATGTCGTTGCCCGTGAAGGACTCCGTGCTGCCGGTCAGCACCGCGGCCCAGAACGGACCGAGCTCGACCAGATCCGCCGTGTCCAACCCGATCTCGAGCTGCGCCACGGCCATCGGATCGGCGGTCAGACCGTGCTCGGCCGCAATCGCACTGATCCGTCCCGCAAGCTCCGCGTCCCGGGTCGCAACATCCACGAAGGACGCACCGAGCCGCACGTCCGGTACGGCGTCCTGGCAGGCCTCCCCCACGGCCGCCACGAAGCGCACGCCATCTGCATACGCATCGATCAAGAACCTCGCGTGCAGCTTCTGCGCCAGCTTCCGCCAGTCCTGCAATCCAGTTTCAGACACCATGACCCGAGGCTAGGACCCCACACCGACAGTTTCCGCGTGCAGGGTCGCGGAGGAACGGGTCCGTGATAGATCTGCTGTCGGTACGCCGCCACCGGACGTGCCTCTCGTCTTCAGAACGGAGCGGCATGTACCGCAGGCTCGTCCTCAAGCTGTCCGGTCAGGCGATCGCCGGCCCGAACGAGTTCGGTTTCGCCAGCGACCGGCTCACCCATCTCGCGACCGAGGTGATCGCGCTGCGCGCCACCGGTGTCCAGGTCGCGGTCGTCGTCGGCGGCGGGAACGTGTTCCGCGGGAACCGAGCCGACGACTGGGGCATCGACCGGGTCGAGGCGGACAACATCGGCATGCTCGGCACCGTCATCAACGCGGTGCTGCTGCGCGGCCGGCTCGCGGCCCTCGGGGCGCACGGCGTACGGCTGATGACCGCGATCCCGATCGACAACCTGGCCGAACCGTACATCCGGCTGCGCGCACTCCGGCACCTGGAGAAGGGGTCGATCGTGCTGCTTGCCTGCGGCAACGGGCAGCCGTTCACCACCACGGACTACCCGTCCGTGCAGCGTGCCGTCGAACTGGAGGCGGACGCGTTACTGGTCGCGAAGAACGGCACCGACGGCGTGTACGACGCCGACCCGAACAAGCACCCCGACGCGCGGCGGTTCGACCACTTGACGTACGCCGAGGTCATCGACCGCGGCCTCGGCGTGATGGACCAGACCGCCTTCATCCTCGCCCGCGACCACCACCTCCCCCTCCACGTCTTCGACATAGACCGCCCCGGCGCCGCCTCCGCCATCCTCAACGGCACTCCGCTGGGCACCCTCATCAACTGAGATCCATTCATCCCT
Source organism: Kribbella soli (assembly GCF_004331345.1). GTDB lineage: Bacteria > Actinomycetota > Actinomycetes > Propionibacteriales > Kribbellaceae > Kribbella > Kribbella soli. The sequence goes on from NZ_SJJZ01000002.1 coordinate 383,900, forward strand.
CCCCCCGCTGACTGTGGAGCCTTTGCGGGGATGCTCGCGGACTGATCCACTTGTCACACCGACATGCGGCCGAGACCGGTGAGGTTGATGAATATGCAGGCTCTTCCTGAAACGCTCCTGGCGGAAGTTCGTGATCGGTACGGTGTTGTGGCCGACACCGCGGAAGCGATCAGCGGTGGGACCGCGAGCAAGCTCTGGCGGCTGGATTCAGAACCGTCCGTGGTCGTGAGGTTGTCGCAGTATTACCGACTGCCGGACCAGCAATGGTCGTGCAGAGTTGCCGCCGAGTTCGCCGGTGAGCTCTCCGAGGTGATTCCACCGCTGGTTGGGTCTGACGGGGAAGCGGTCTTCTCATGGCAGGGACGGCCGATCACCGTCTGGCCGTTTGTGATGGGTGAGCGCCTGGACAGACGGAATCTTGTCCAGCTTCGGCAGGCGGCTCGGCTGTTGGCACGGCTGCACCTATCTGCGCGTGCGTTTCCGAGTCTGAGCGAGGGAAAGCCTCCAGAACGTAATGACTCCGAGGCCGAGCGGCTGCTTCCCGATCCTGATCTGGATCGATGGCTGCGGTCCTGGCAGGAGCACAGCGATGATCAACAGGCCGGATGGATGCACCGTGACTTCTTCCCGGGCAATGTGCTGTGGCGGGACGGTCAGATCGTCGGCCTGGTTGATTGGGACGAGGTTGAATGGGGGCCGTTGACCAACGAGCTTGCGTGGTCGGTCTGGGAGTTCGGTCGGTCTCTCGCCGGCGATGCCCTGGACCTGGATCACGCGCTGGAGTTTCTGAGTGAGTACCGGCGGGCTGGCGGCCCGGTCCGACCGACGAATGATCTGATACCGCTGATCCGTGCGCGCCTGCGCAGCGATATTGCCTTCTGGCGGCGGGGCAACGCTGCCGATCCTGCTGAGGATCGGGCAAAGGTTGCAGCCTTCTCAGCCCTTCGCCATGTCAGTCTGGTTCCCTAACCACCTGGCATACGGGATTCGCACCTGGGCTCTCATCAACCGATCTCCCGCGCGATCGTGTCGAGGTGCGGCTGAATCCAGTCGCCGCCTGCTGCGTGTTCTGCTTGTAGCGCGATCAGTGACCACAGCACGCGGTACATCGAGAGCGTCCGGGGCGGTGCGTCGACCTCGCCGTACCCGGCCAAGAACGCGGCCGTCACGTCCGGCCCGGCCATGGACAACCGGGCGAGATCGAACAGTGGATCGCCGTACGTCGCGTCGCCCCAGTCGAGGATCCCGGTCAGCTCGGCATCCTCGGCGTACACGTGCCGCAGATGCAGATCCCCGTGCAGCAAGGCAGGCCTCACCCCCGCCACACTCTCGACGAACTCCGGCACCACCGCCCGAACACGCGCCGCGAGCCCATCCGGCAGCACATCCAGCCCGTCCAACACACCCCGCAGACGATCTCCCCACGCAGCCGACGGGTCGGCGACCGTATGCACGCGCCGAACGCCCTCTCCAACCATCCGCAGGACCGCGCGGAGGTCCGGTGAGTCCGCCGCGAGCGGCCGCCCAGGAAGCTCCCGCATGATCAGGTACTCCGCAGACGACGTAACCACCTCAGGTGCAGGTACACCGACCGATCGCGCACGCTGACACGCGTCGGCCTCCTCCGCAACCGTCGAGCCGGCCTTCAGGTAATAGACGCCGGCATGCGTCTCCAGGCGGAACGTCTGATTGCCGACGAACCCATTCACCGGGGTCGCGCGGACGACGGGACCCACGTGCGGTGTCGCGAGGGCGATCGGATCGAGCATCTGAGTCAGCCTACGGGTGGGTGTAGGTGGGGGCTAAATGGTTTGTTCGGGGGTGGGGAGGGTTGGTGTACTCGGGGCGTACGAACGAACAGGTGTCTTGTAAAGGAGTCCGTCATGCGACCTCGCTTCATGGCTGTTGCGGAGACCGATGGCACCTGTTCTAAGGACATGAAGCGGCGTGGAAGTACTGAATCTTGGGATCCTGGCGCATGTTGACGCCGGAAAGACCAGCCTGACCGAGCGGCTGCTGTACGCCGCCGGAGTCATCGACGAGGTCGGCAGCGTCGACGACGGGAACACCCAGACCGACTCGCTCGCGCTCGAACGGCAGCGCGGGATCACGATCAAGTCCGCCGTCGCCGCGTTCACGATCGGCGATGTCGGCATCAATCTGATCGACACCCCGGGGCACCCGGATTTCATCGCCGAGGTGGAGCGCGCGCTGAGCGTGCTCGACGGGGCGGTTCTGGTCATCTCGGCGGTGGAGGGCGTCCAGGCGCAGACGCGCGTACTCATGCGCACCCTGCAACGTCTGCGCATCCCCACCCTGATCTTCGTCAACAAGCTCGACCGGCCCGGCGCGCAGTACGACGGCGTACTGCGGCAGATCGCCGCGAAACTCACCCGAGAGATCGTCCCGATGGGCGAGGCGGCGTACCTTGGCACGCCCGAGGCGATGTTCAAACCGATCGTGCAAGAGGACGCCCTGCTGGAGGTCCTCACCCGGCACGACGACGCGCTCCTGCAGCGGTACGTCGACAACGAACCGCTGTCGTTGCACGAGGCACTTATCTCCCAGACGCACCAGGCGATCGTCCACCCGGTGTACTTCGGATCCGCGATCACCGGCGCGGGCACGGAAGCCCTCGCCGACGGCATCCGGGAACTGCTCCCCCGCGCCCGCACCACCGGCGTACCGCTCGACGGCACCGTGTTCAAGGTCGAACGCGGACCGGCCGGCGAGAAGATCGCCTACGTACGGATGTTCTCCGGCACGACCCAGGTGCGCGAGCGGGTGCGGTACGGCGACGCGGACGGGAAGATCACCGCGCTCGAGGTCATCGGCGAAGGCCCCGCAGCCACGATCCACGCCGGCCAGATCGGCCGCTTCTGGGGACTCGCGGACATCCGCATCGGCGACACCCTGACCGATCTCCGGAACATTTCTGGCACGGAGCGCCCAATTGTTTCCGCAAAGGCGTTCTCCCCACCCACCCTCGAGACGGTCGTCACGCCACGCAAACGCTCCGACAAAGGCAACCTGCGCGTCGCGCTCACCCAGCTCGCCGAGCAGGACCCGCTGATCAACCTCCGCCAGGACGATCTGCGGCAGGAAACCTACGTTTCCCTGTACGGCGAGGTGCAGAAGGAGGTCATCGAGTCCACGCTGGCCACCGACTTCGGGATCGAGGTCGACTTCCGCGAGACCACCACGATCTGCATCGAGCGGATCGCCGGGACCGGGCAGGCGGTCGAGTTCAACAAGAAGGACGCGAACCCGTTCCTCGCCACCGTCGGGCTCCGTGTCGAAGCGGCACCGGTCAACGCCGGCGTCACCTTCGAACTGGAGGTCGAACTCGGCTCGATGCCGTACGCGTTCATCAAGGCCGTCGAGGAAACCGTCCGCGAAACCCTGCACCAGGGCATCCACGGCTGGCAGATCCCGGACGCCCGCGTCGTGATGACGCACTCGGGCTACTCCGCCCGCCAGAGTCACGCCCACGCCGTGTTCGACAAGAGCATGTCCAGCACGGCCGGCGACTTCCGGTTCCTCACCCCGCTGGTCCTGATGACCGCCCTCCAGGAAGCAGGTACGACGGTGCACGAGCCGATGCACAGCTTCCGTCTGGAGATCCCGACCGACACGACCCGCGCCGTACTCGCGGCCCTCGCCCGGCTCCGCGCCATCCCGCAGGTACCGGCGCTGGCCGCGGAAACCTCAACCCTGGAAGGAGAAATTCCCGCGGCCGCCGTGTACGAACTCGAGCAGCAGCTCCCCGCCCTCACCCGCGGCGAGGGCGTCCTGGAGTCGGCGTTCGAGCGCTACCAACCGGCGACCGGCCTGATCCCGGACCGCCCACGCACGGACCACGACCCCCTCAACCGCCGGGAGTACCTGCTCCATGTACAGCGCCGGGTCTAAGCCGGCGTTGCCCATTCGACGAGTTGTACGACGACACCGTTGGGGTCGGTGACCTGGAACAGCTTCTCGCCCCAGGGCTCCTCGCGCAGCGGCATCGAGATCGTGACGCCCTCGGACCGCAGGCGCTGCTCCTCGGCCTCGATACCGGTGATCGTGAACGCCAGGATGAGGCCCGAGGCGCGCTGGTCACGCTGCTCGGGCGGCAGGATCTCGATGCCGCGCTGCAGCAGGACGACGTCGACGGCGTCGTCGTCACGGGTGAGTTTCGCGAAACCTTCCGCCGCGACCTCCTCGGAGTACCCGAGGTGCTTGGTGAAGAAGGCGTGCGAGGCGGTGACGTCGTCGACGGTGAGCGAGAGGGTGGATGCGTTGATCTTCAGGGGATTCCTTCCGGAGAACTCGGTGTACGGACGGACTGCGCTCAGCGGTTGCCGCGCCGCGTGGTGAGGCGGCGGGCCACCGGCTGCTGGTAACGCACGACGCGGGACTGCGCTGTACGCCGTTGGTCGCCCCGGCGGTCGAACGCCGGGCCGGCTGCACCGTGTTTCGGAGTGCGCATCCACTACTTCCCTTCGGGGTATTTTTACGACGGGAGTAACTTTAGCCAGAGGCCGAGTGTGCTGTCAACATACTTTTACGTCGGGGGTATGATTTCTTCATGGACACCACGACGACCGCTCCGCTCGGGCTGCGCGAGCTCAAGAAGCAAGAGACGCGACAGCTGATCTCCGACCAGGCGACGCGGCTCTTCATCGCGCAGGGTTTCGAGGAGACGACCATCGCCGAGATCGCGGACGCAGCCCGGGTCGCGAAGAAGACCGTCACCAACTACTTCGCCCGCAAGGAGGATCTGGCCCTCGACCATCAGGCCGCGTTCGTCGCCTCACTGGCCGACGCGGTGACCTCGCGTCCGGCCGGCGAATCGGCCTACGCGGCACTGCGGCGCGCGTTCGGCTCCGCGGTCGCGGCACAGGATCCGGTGGCTGGATTCGCCGGGCCGGAGTTCACCCGGATGATCGCCAACAGTCCCACGCTGACCGTCTGCCTGCGCAGCCTCCACGATCAACGCGAGCAGGCCCTGGCCGCTGCCCTCGCGGAGACAGTCGGCGCAGAGCCGGACGACATCGCCGTACGCACGGCCGCCGGCTTGCTCGGCACCGTGCACCGCATCCTGTTCCAGCGCATCCAGGAGCTCACGCTCGCGGGCCTTCCGAACGCGGAAATCGCCGGCATCGTCGCCGAGGAAGGCAACCGCGCATTCGACGTACTCGCTCCCTCGCTCGGCGACTACCCGACAACCTGAGCGCGGCGGCCGTGGACGACGTTCGCGCCGAGGTCGTCGTCCACGGTGATCTCGGCAGCCAGCCCGTGTTCGATCATCACTGCGCGTGCGAGGGGTGCCTGGTGGTCGCTCATCTCGACGAACAGATGACCGCCGGGCTTGAGCCAGTCCGCGGCGCCGGCGACCACGCGGCGCAGGGTCGCGAGGCCGTCCGGTCCGCCGTCCAGCGTGACGCGCGGCTCGTACAGCCGGGCCTCCGGTGGGAGCAGTCGGATCTCGTCGGTCGGCACGTACGGAACGTTCGCCAGCAGTACGTCGACCTCACCGCGCAACCGCTCCGGCAACGCCGCGAACAGGTCGCCCTCATACACCGTCCCGCCCCACCGCTCCAGATTCCGGCGAGCACATCGCACCGCAGCCGGCTCGATGTCAGCGGCGTACAGCGACACCTCGCGCTCGGCCGCGACCGCGGCACCCAGGGCACCGGAGCCGCAGCCGAAGTCCACGACGACCGAGCCCGCCACGGTGACCCGCAGCGCCTCGCCGACCAGGAACTCGGTACGCCGACGCGGGATGAACACCCCGGGATCGACAGCGATCCGCAATCCGCGGAACGACGCCCAGCCGACGACGTACTCCAACGGCAACCCGGCAACCCGCTGGTCGACCATCGCGGCGAGCTCGGCCGCGTCCCGCGCGGTCTCGACGATCAACGCCGCCTCGTCCTCGGCGAACACGCAACCGGACGCGCGCAACCGCTCGACAACGAGGCCGAGCTCGACAGGAGAAGAAGAAACAGACACAGAACCCCCAAGAACCGCGCCAGCCTACCCGAACGCGTTCACCCCGGTGAGCTGCGCCGACACCGTCCACAACCGCTCCGCGGACGCGGGGTCGATCGCGTACGGCCGGACTCCCGGCGCATCGTCGGCCGACACCTCGGCGACCTCGCAGTCCTCGAGGAACACGCCGCCAAGCCCGTCGAGCTGCGGAGACGTCGCCGCCCACACCTGCGTCGCCGCGCCCTGCGCCGGGCTCTTGAACGCCGGGTTCAGTTCGTTGCCGTCCTCGTCGATCCAGCCGAAGTCGACCATCTCCTGCTTCTCCAAGTGCCGCTGCAGCGGGGTCAGGATCCCGCCAGGGTGCAGCGCGAACGCGCGCACACCGGAGTCCTTGCCGAGGGCATCGAGCTGGACGGCGAACAGCACGTTGGCCGTCTTCGCCTGCCCGTACGCCTCCCACTTGTCGTACCCCAGCCGGAACTCGAGGTCGTCCCACCGGATGTCCGACCGCCGATGACCGGCCGACGACACCGAGACGACCCGTCCGCCACCGCCGGCCGCGACGGCCGGCCACAACCGGTTCACCAACGCGAAGTGACCCAGGTGGTTGGTCGCGAACTGCGCCTCCCACCCCGGTCCCACTCGCGTCTCCGGCGACGCCATGATCCCCGCGTTGTCGATCACGATGTCGACCGACCGGCCCGACGCCAGGAACCGCTCGGCGAACGCCTCCACACTCTCCTGCGAGCCCAGATCCAGATCCTCGACCTCAGCGAGATCGCCCAGAGCTTCCCGCGCCGCCTCCGGCCGCCGCGCCGGTACGACGACGTGCGCGCCGGCCTTCGCCAGCGCCTTGGTGGTCTCCAGACCGAGACCGGAATATCCACCGGTGACGATCGCGAGCTTGCCGGCCAGGTCGATTCCGGCGAGTACGTCGTCCGCGGTGCTGTCGTGCCCGAAACCCGAGCCGATCTTGTGTTGTGCACTCATGCGATCGAGCCTACGAATTAGAGTTCGCTCTAGGTCAAGTCGCGAGATGCGGGTCCAGTCGCAGGGATTCGGCCAGGCGTTGCAGGGCCGGGTTGGGGTTGTCAGGGCTCCAGCAGGCGTGCAGAGTGACCGAGTGCGCGTCGGCCGCGTCCAGTTCGCGGTACCGGACGCCTTCGACGCCCATCGCCATGATCGACCGAGGGATCAACGCACAGCCGAGGCCGGCCCGGACCAGCGCGAGCATCGTTGGCACCTGCGACGCCAACTGGCTGACGGCATAGCGATCCATGCCGATCATGGCCGCGCAGATGTCATGCAGGTACTGCGATCCCTCCGGGCTGTACCCGATGTAGTCGTCGGTCACGTCCACCAGCGACACCGCCCTGTCACCGAGGGCCAGTGGATGCGAGGTGGGTACGGCGAGGACCAGGTCCTCCGAGTGCACCAGCAGCGACTCGAACTGCGCCGGGATCGGCGGCCGCACCAGGCCGACGTCGATCTCCAGGTTCGCCAGCGCCTCGAACTGTGCCGGGCTCACCAGCTCGGTCAGCTCGGCCGTCACCCCCGGCGTACGTTTCCCGACCATGGTCAGGAAGTCCGCGAGTACGGCGTACGCGCCGATCGCGGTGAAGGCGAGGCGGAGCGTCCCGGTCGTCCCGTCCGCGGCACGCCGGGTCGCCTCGGGTGCGACTTCTAGCAGTGCTAGCACCCGGCGGGCGTGCTCGAGGAAGACTCCCCCGGCCGCGGTCAGCCGGACGCCGCGGCCGGTGCGATCGAAGAGGCGGACGTCGAGCGTGCGCTCGAGGCCCTGGATCTGGCGGGTCAACGGCGGCTGGGTCAGGTTGAGGCGCTGAGCGGCGCGGCCGTAGTGCAGTTCCTCGGCGACGGCGACGAATCCACGGAGTTGCTGGAGCGACAGGTCCATGGCGGCCATGCAAGCACGGTATCGGTCCATACGTAAATGGGCTTGGACCTGCATAACGGAAAGCGCCTACCGTCGGAGCACACCCACCGAAGGAGCCGACACGGTGCCGAAACTCGCCGCCCTCTTCTCCCCCGAACGCGCCGCCGACGTGATCGACCCGGAGACCCGCCGCCTGCTCGAGGACCGCTTCGACGTGGTCTGGGCAACCGCCGACCACACCACCGGCCCCGGCTCGCTCGCGAAGCCGCCGGCGCTCGACCCGGCCGCCGTACCGCTGCTGGCCGAAGGCGCCGACGTGCTGCTGAGCAGCTGGGGTACGCCGCACCTCGACAAGGAACTGTGGTCCGACGGCAACGGCCCGAAGGTCGTCGCGCATGCCGCGGGCACCGTGAAGAACCTGATCGACCCGGTCATCCTCGACCAGGGCGTCGGGGTGTTCTCGGCAGGCCCGCGGATCGCGTGGTCGGTCGGCGAATACTGCCTGGCGTCGATGCTCACGCTGGCCCGGCGGCTGCCCCGGTTCGACGGCGCGGTCCGTGGCGGCGGCTGGAAGCAGACCGAGTTCCGCGGCCACGAGCTGGCCGGCGCGAAGGTCGGGATCATCGGCGCGAGCAGTACGGCGCGTGCGTTGATCACCCTGCTCAAACCGTTCGGCTGCGACGTGGTCGTGTACGACCCGTACCTCAGCGCGGAGCGTGCCGCGGAGCTCGGGGTCCGCCTGGCCGAGCTGCCGGAAACGTCAGAGAGCGCCTTCTTGACGATCCACGTGCCGAACGTGCCCGAGACCAAGGGCATGATCTCCCGCGAGCTGATCGAGCGGCTGCCGGACGGTGCGGTCGTGGTCAACTCCTCGCGCGGTCCGGCGATCGACCAGCAGGCTCTGCTGGAACACGCCGTCGCCGGCCGGATCTACGCGGCGCTCGACGTCTACGACCCGGAGCCGCCGGAACTCGCCGAGAGCGCTCTCCGGGCGGAGAACCTGTTGCTCACGCCGCACATCGCCGGGGACACGGCCGAGGGCCACCTCGCACTCGCGGGCTACGTGCTGAAGGACGCCCTCCAGTGGCTCGACAACGGCACCCGAGGCCCCAGCTTCGTCGACCCCACCCTCTGGTCCATCGCCGCCTGACTGAGAGGACCGATCATCATGTCCCGCATCACCCAGGTTGAGGTCTTTGCGGTCGCGGTGCCGTTCGCGCGCCGGTTCGTACTCGGCAGCGGCGCCGTCGGCTCCCCCGACGCCGCCCCCGACCAGGCCGGCGCGGTGATCTTCGTGAAGCTCACGACCGAGGACGGCGTGGTCGGCTGGGGAGAGCAGAGAGCGCTCCCCAGCTGGAGCTACGAGACCGCCGAAACGATGGCGGTCGTCATCCGCCGCCACCTCGCCCCGATCCTGCTCGAACTCACGCCGTTCGACGTCGAGCTGTTCCACCAGCGCGCCGCCAGACGCCTCAGCCCCGCCGTCTCGAACGGTTTCCCGTTCGCCCGCGCCGCCGTCGACGTCGCGATGCACGACGCGGCCGGCAAGCTCGCCGGCGTCCCCGTGCACGCACTGCTCGGCGGCAAGATCTACGACGAGATCCCGCTCTGCTCCGCGATCGGAGTCGGCGACCAGGAAACGGTCCGCGAGCACGCTCTCCAGTCGTCGGACTATGCGGCGTACAAGGTCAAGATCGGCGGCGACCTGGACGCGGACACGGCCGCGATCGAGACCGTCGCGGAAGTTGCCGACGGCAAACCACTGTGGCTGGACGCCAACCAGTCCTACCGACCGGCTGCACTCAAGCAGCTCCTCGACAGAACAGCTCACATCCGCACGATCCACTGTGTCGAGCAGCCCGTCCCGAGCACTGACACGCTCGCCATGCAACGTGTGCGCGAGCTGATCGACCTACCGGTCGCGATCGACGAGGGCAGCTTCTCCGCGCAGGACCTCGCCCGCGCGATCCGCCTGAACGCCGCGGACCTGGTCGTGGTCAAGGTCTGCAAGTCGGGCGGTCTGCGGAACGCCCTCAAGACCGCCCAGACAGCGTTCTCCGGCGGTCTCGAGATTCTCGCCAGCGGCCTGACCGACTGCGGAATCGCGTTCGCCGCCGCACTGCACGTGTTCAGTCAGCTCGAGCTCGCCCTGCCCGCCGAGCTCAACGGGCCGGAGCTGCTGACCGATCTGTACGTCGACGGGCTGAGCATCACCAAGGCCGTCGCAACGGTCCCCACCGCCCCTGGATTGGGCGTCGAGGTCGACGAGGAGCGCATTCGCGCCGAGTCGATCGACCTGCTCTACCGGTGAGGAGAACCAGGTGAGTAGAACCATGAGTACCAACCTGACCCGCCGCAGCGTGCTCCAGCTCGGCGGACTGGCCGGTATCGCGTTCGCGGCCGGCTGTTCGTCGGGGCCACCGGCCGGCACCGCCACCTGGGCGATGTGGTCGAGCAGCGCCGCCGAGAAGAAGGTCTGGGAAGACTTCGGCAAGTACGTCGAGCAGCAGCTCGGCGTGAAGTCGGTCGCCACCCTGACCCCCTCGAGCGGCTACCCGACCAAACTCGACCTGCAACTCGTCAGCGGTACGGCGAGCCTGGTCACCGCGCTCAACGGCACGCTGATCCCGACGTACGCCGCCCGCGGTGCCCACCGGTCGCTCGACGACCTGATCGCCGCGGATCCCGATTTCAAGCTGGACGACTTCTACGAGACCAGCCGGAAGATCTCGGGCTTCAACGGCAAGACGTACGCGATCGGCTTCGACGTCGCGCCGACCGTCATGTACTACAACAAGGACCTGCTGAAGAAGCAGGGCATCCCGCTGCCCTCCCGGACCGAACCGATGTCCTGGGCAACGTTCCGCGATCTCGCCAAGCAGCTCACCAAACCCGGTGAGCAGTACGGCTTCACCTGCGCACCGGCCATCGACGACCTGGTCTCCTGGATCTACTGCGCCGGCGGGAACGTGATGAGCGCCGACGCGAGCCGCAGCGCGCTCGGCGATCCCGAGGCGATGGAGGCGCTGCAGTTCGTCATCGATCTGTTCGTGAAGGACAAGGTGACGCCGCCGATCAAGAACCTGGTCACCGAGAGCTCGCTGTCCAACTTCATGCAGGGCAACGTCGCGTTCATGCAGAACGGGCCGTGGCAGGTCGTGAACGCCCGGAAGGCCAAGTTCGACTGGGACATCATCCCGTTCCCGGCCGGTGCGAACGGGAGCACGCCGCGCGTCTCTGGGTCCAGCTTCGCGATTCCATCGGGGGTACGCGAGGGCGCCCAGCTCGACCTCGCGTGGAAGCTGCTCAAGACGCTCACCAGCACCGGCGCGCTCGACATCTACGCCAAGGCCGGCCGCAACAACCCGGCCCGGCTCAGCGCGGGGAGCGCGTTCCAGCCGCCGCCCGACAACCTCGGGATCGTCCAGGACATCCTGGCCGGCAAGATCGCCGGCGGGCACGCCTTCGACGTCACCACGAACTGGAACCAGGTCAAGCAGCTGCTCGGTCAGGATCTCCCGCGCACGTTCCTCGGCCAGGTCAGCGTCCCGGACGCCATCAGCGGTCTGACGCCGCGTCTCGACGTACTGATGCGGCAGCATCTCGACACCACCCGCCAAGCCGCGGCCAGGAAGGGGTGAGCGCGATGGCTATCTCCACGGCAGACACCGCACCCGTCACCACCGCACCGGCACCGGCCACGCAGGCTCCGCCGCCGCGCTGGCGCAGCCGGGAAGCGCTCACTGCCTGGCTTTTCATCCTGCCCAGCCTGATCGGCTTCCTGATCTTCACCGCCGGACCGGTGGTCGCCGCCGGCGTCATCTCGCTGCTGAACTGGAACCTCTTCAGCGCGCCCACCTGGGCCGGTCTGCACAACTTCGCCCGCCTCGGCCCCGATCCGACGTTCTGGTCGGCGCTCGGCAGTACGGCGTACTTCACGCTGGTGAGCGTGCCGCTGACGATCCTGGTCAGCCTGCTGCTCGCGCTGCTGCTCAACCAGGGCGTGAAACGGATCGCCGTCTTCCGATCGCTCCTGCTGTTGCCGTACGCAACCATCACGGTGGCGGTCGCGTTCGTCTGGATCTGGCTCTACATCCCGCACGACGGCCTGGTGAACGCCGTGCTCGGATGGTTCGGGATCAACGGTCCGGCCTGGCTCATCTCCGACAACTGGGCGATGCCCGCGCTGATCCTGATGAGCGTCTGGAAAAGCTTCGGTTTCGGCATGGTCGTCTTCCTGGCCGGCCTCCAGGCGATCCCGCAACAGCTGTACGAAGCGGGCCGCGTGGACGGTACGTCGCCGTGGAACAGCTTCCGGCACATCACACTGCCGATGCTGTCCCCCGCACTGTTCTTCGTGATCGTCACGTCGGTGATCGGATCGTTCCAGGTCTTCGACCAGGCGCTGATCATGACGAACGGCGGCCCGGGCACCCGCACCACCACGCTGGTCATGTACATCTACCGGACCGGCTTCGAGAACTACGACCAGGGGTACGCCGCCGCGCAGTCGCTCGTGCTGTTCGCCTTCATCGTGCTCATCACCGCAGGTCAGTTCCTGTTCCAGCGGAGGCTGGTGCACTATGACAACTGAAATCCGCCAGAAGCTCGTTGTCTTCACCTGCTTCCTGGTCACCGCGATCACGCTGGTCCCGGTCGTGATGATGGTGCTCGTCGCGTTCCAGTCCGACGGCGAGTCGATGGCCGCGAAGCCGTCGTTCTGGCCGAGCAGCTGGCACCCCGAGAACCTGACCCGCGCGTTCGATCTCGTCCCGCTCGGCAAGTACCTGCTGAACACGATCTACTTCGCCGCCGGTACGACGCTCCTCGAAACGGTCACCGCGGCACTCGCGGCGTACGCGTTCGCGCGGCTGAACTTCCCCGGCCGGAGCTGGCTGTTCGGCATCTACCTCGCGACCCTGATGATCCCGTCGCAGGTGACGCTGATCCCGCAGTTCGTACTGGTCGCGAAGCTGCACGGGATCGACACCTGGCCGGGCATGATCCTGCCGCACGCGTTCACCGCGATCGGCGTGTTCCTGCTCCGGCAGTTCTTCCTCGGCATCCCCCGCGACTACGAGGAGGCCGCCCGGCTGGACGGCGCCAACCGGTGGCAGGCGTTCATCCGCGTCATCGTGCCGCTCGCGGTGCCGGCCATCGCGACGCTGGCGGTCTTCAAGTTCATCGGGCAGTGGAACAACCTGCTGTGGCCGCTGGTGATCTCCAACAGCGACGCCACCCGGACCGCATCGGTCGGCCTGCAGGTGTTCCAGGACACCAACGGCACCCAGTGGAACCTGCTCCTGATGGCGGCCACCGTCACCACCGTGCCCCTGATCGTCCTGTTCTTCCTCACGCAACGCTGGTTCATCCGAGGTATCACCATGAGTGGGCTGGGAGGCCGCTGAACATGTCCTATCTGTGGTCCGTCTTCACCAAACCGTGGATCGGGTTGCCCGGTGACGAGCTCGGCCGGCTGATCTCCGGACTCGGATTCGCCGGCGCCGAGGTCCCGGTGCGCGAGTCGGCGTACGTGACGCCGGCGACCGCCGAGGCCGAGCTGCCGAAGTTCACCGCCCAGTTACGGGCCGAGGGCATCGAACCGATCAGTGTCGCGAGCGACCTGTCCGAGCAGGTGTTCGCCGCGTGCGCGGAGTCCGGCGTACCGATGATCCGGATCATGGCCGACCTCGGTCCCGACGGGTACGCCGCTGCTGTACGACGCAACCGCGAGCTGCTCGAACACGCCGTCGTACTCACCGAGCGGTACGACGTACAGGTCGGAGTGCAACTGCACCACGGGCGGTACGTGTCGTCGACGCTCGGCGTACTGCAGTTGATCGACGGGCTGCCCGAACGCTTCAAGCTTGTGTGGGACGCGGCGCACGACGCGCTCGCCGGTGATCATCCCGCGGTGACGCTGGAGCTCGGCGCGGACCGGCTCGGAATCGTGAACCTGAAGAACGTCCACTACCTCCGCACAGGCGACGGCTGGAAGACGAACTTCGTCGAGGCCGAGGACGGGTTGTCCGACTGGCCGGCCGTGTTCGCGACGCTGCGGCAGCTCAAGTACACCGGCCCGATCTGCCTGACAGGTCAGTACTCCGATCCCGCCGTACCGGTGGAAACCCGGCTCGAAAAAGATCTGCGGTTCGCTGTCACATCGGCCGCGCAGCATCCGTCAAGGGAGTGAAATCAACAGACACCACAGCTTTGGAGACCCTCCCATGCAAGCAAGGATGAACAACCCCGCAATGGTTCTGCCCGACGCCACGAAGGGCATCCAGAACATCTACAAGGCGATCGGGCAGTCCGGGACCGACGGCACGACGCTCGAACTCGTGCACCTGCGCGCCAGCCAGATCAACGGCTGCTCGCCGTGCGTGTTCGGCGGCGTCAAGTCGGCGCTGAAGAACGGCGAGACCGACGAGCGGCTGCACCAGGTCGCGGCCTGGCGCGACTCCGACCTGTTCACCGACTCCGAGCGCGCGGCCCTCGAGATGACCGAGGCCGCGACCCGGCTGGCCGACAACCCGACCGCGGTCACCGACGAGATCTGGAGCGCCGCCGCCGACCACTTCGACGAGAAGGAACTGTCGGCGATCATCCTGATGATCGGGCTCACCAACCTGTTCAACCGCCTCAACACCACGGTGCGGGCTCCCGCCGGCGCCACCTGGTAGTAACTACTCTGGGCCCCGGATGTCGAGGAGACGTCCGGGGCTCCGACGTACCTGGTGAATGGAGGCAAGCAATGAAATACATGCTGCTGATCTACGGGAACGAACAGACCTGGGACACGTTGCACGCCGCGGGCATGGAGCAGGTGATGGAACAGCACGGCAAGCTCATCGACGAATTGAAGGCGCGCGGTGAGCACGTCGACGACAGACCGCTGACCATCGCGAACTCGCGGGTGGTCCGGGTGCGGGACGGCGTACCGACGGTGACGGACGGACCGTTCACCGAGGCCAAGGAAGTGCTGGCGGGCTACTACATCGTCGACTGCGCGAGCCTGGATCGCGCAACGGAGATCGCCGCGCGACTGCCGGAGGCGCCGTACTCGCCGATCGAGATCCGGGAGTACACCGACCCGATGGAAAGCTGACCTGCTGTGCTGTCCAGGGACTTGCCGGCCTCAGCTGGGCGTTGGACACCTGAGACCGGCGAGTCACTGACTCAGACCGCTGCCGCCCGAACTGGCTCGCTGGACGCGAGGATGACCCCACCTGAGGCGGGTTGATCACCCATGCCCCGGCCACCTTGGACGTACACGGTAGTGCCGGGCGCCGGCGCCTGGGCACCGTCGCCGAGTCGTAGCGTGGTCGACATTCCGTTGCTCAGTCTGAGCATCGCCACGCGTCGCGGTCGCACCGACGGAATCGACGAGCTCACCTCGTGGATGCCGGTACACACCGCCGGTTGGATCGAAGCCCGACCGAGTCCCGCGTTGCCGTGACTCCTCACATCACGGCACTGCTCGGCGAGCCTACTCATCGCTGACACACTTCCCCCTTCTCGTCGTTACTCTCCCCGAGTGATACATCCAAGCAACCCTCGCTGAGAGTGACGGTGTTTTCAAGGGATCGTGACCGGAATCCCGAGTGCCGGAACTCCTGTCCAGGAAAGCGCTACTGACCACCGAAGCCGGTGGTCGCAATGCCCTTGATGATCTGGCGCTGGAAGAACAGGAACACCAGGACCAGCGGCAGCGCGGCCAGGATCGCGGACGCCATGTTCTGCGCGTACTGCAGCCCGTACGCGCTCTTCACCGTCTGCAGTCCGACCGGCAACGTCATCAGGTGCGCGTCCGTGGTCACGATGAACGGCCACAGGAAGTTGTTCCACGCCCCGATGAACACGAAGATCGCCACCGCGGCGAGGATCGGCCGCGACAACGGCAGTACGACGGACCAGAACACCCGCAGCCGCCCGGCGCCGTCGACCCGCGCCGCGTCCTCCAGCTCCACAGGGATCTGGTCGAAGAAACGCTTGAGAATCAGGACCATCGCGGGCGCGAACGCCTGCGGCAGGATGATGCCCCAGTACGTGTCGACCAGGTTGAACGCCAGCATCTGCCGGAACAACGGCACGATCAGCAACTGCGGCGGGATGATGATCGCCGCGATGATCGCGGCGTACAACAATCGCTTGCCCTTGAAGTTCACCCGCGAGAACGCATACCCGGCCAGCGCCGACGTGGCGACCGTGATGAACGTGATCGCCACCGACGTGATCAGGCTGTTCCACGCCCAGGACGGGATGTCGCCCGCGGACAGCACCTTGCGGTAGGCCTCGAAGCTGAGCCCGTCCGGCGGGTTCAGCGTGATCTGCGACGCACCGGCGTCCGCCTCGCTCTTCAGCGACGTGAGCACCGCCCACGCGAACGGAACCAGCCAAGTTACGGCCAGCACCGCAAGTACGAGCAGCGCGGCCATTCTGGACACGCTCCAGGGGTTTTCGCCTGGCTTGTGCGTTTGTTTCATCCCGCGGCTGATTCCACGGCTCAGGGTGTAGGTGCTCATGCGGCGCTCCTGCGGTTGATCAGCTTGTACTGCGCCAGCGACACCAGGACGATGAGCGCGAAGAACAGGTACGAGATGGCCGACGAGTAACCGAACCGGTAGCCGGTGAAGCCGGACTCGTAGATGTACTGCACGATCGACCGCGTCGTACCGGCCGGACCGCCGTTGGTCAGCATGTAGATCTGGTCGAACACCTTCAGCGACGCGAGGATCTGCAACGTGACGAGCAACGCCGTGGTCGGCGCCAGCTGCGGGATCACGATCGAGAACAGCTGCCGCCACTTGCCCGCGCCGTCCAGCGCCGCGGCCTCGAACTGCTGCTCGGGAATGTTCTGCAGCGCCGCCAGGTACAGCAGGAAGTTGAACCCGATCGTCCACCACAGCGTGGTGATCACGACCGAGAACATCGCCACCTTCGGATCCTGCAGCCAGGCCACCGGTCCGGCACCGAACTGCTCCAGTACGCCGTTGATCAGCCCGAGCTTCGGGTTGTACATCCAGCTCCAGAACATCACCACGACGGTGGATGCGAGCAGGTACGGCAGGAAGAACGACAGGCGCCACAACCAGCGCCCCGGCAGGCCGAGGTTCACGAGCAGTGCCAGCGCGAGTGACAGGACGATCAGCGGGATCGTGCTCAGCGCCGTGAACCACACGGTGTTTCCGAGCGACTTCCACATGTCCGGGTCGCGCAGCGCGTCGGCGTAGTTGGAGAATCCGACCAGGCCGCTGCCCGCACCGGTCAGCGTCTCGCCGGTGAAGCTCAGGTACAGGCCGTACAGCGCCGGAATCACGAGAAAGAGCACGAACAGCACGGCGAACGGCGCCGCGAAGGCCCATCCAGTGAGGGTCTCCCCACGCTTCGCCTTCGCCTTGCCCTGAGCGGTGACCTCCTCCGTCGTTGCGGCCGGAGTATCGATAGCAGTAGACATGTGCGCCTCTCCTCTCACACCGGCTGCGGGCGGTCGAGCAGCTTGTTCAGCCGGGCGACGAAACCGTCGAAGCCGGCCGCTGGATCACCACTGCCGAGGAACACGTTCTGCACGTTCTCGGCGAAGTAGTTCTGGAAGTCGCTGCCCGCGCCGCTGAACCACACGTCCGGGTCGTAGTTCACGTACGCCGGAATGCCCGCGTAGTTCGACTGCGGCTTCAGCGCCTGGTACTCCGCGCTCGTCGCGACCGGCTGGTACGCCGGGATGTGGCCGCCGCCGGCCCACTTCACCGACCGCTTCAGCAGCTCGGCCACCATCGTGTAGACGTGCTTGCGGCGCTCCGGCGACACCTTCGACTGCCGCGGCAGCACGAACGTGTGCGAGTCGGCGTACGCGGCCTGCGTCCCGAACATGGTCGGGATCGGTACCGCGTCGATGGGCAGCTTCGCTTCCTTCAGCACCGGGAGCTCCCAGACACCGCCGAAGAACATGCCGCTCTCGCCGTGCAGGAACTCGCTGGTCGCCGTACCGCCGTCGCCGCTGCGCGAGGCGATCGTGTCGTTGAGCAAGGACCGGATGAAGGTCAGGGTCTTGACCGCGGCATCCTTGTCGACCTCCGCCTGCTGACCGGGTACAAGCTTCATGTCTGCGCCGGTCTGCCGGTACAGGGTGTAGAACAGCCGCCACATCTGCGCGCCGTCACCCAGGTAGCCGTACGACAGGCCGTGCTTCCCGGTGACCTTCTGCAGCTTGGTCGCGACCTCGGTGAACTCCTCCGGGCTCTTCAGCGAGTGCAGAGCCTCCGTGACACCGGCCTTCTCGGCGTGATCGGTGTTGTAGTAGAGCACGAACGGGTGCGTGTCGAGGGCGATCGCGTAGAGCTTCCCGTCGTACTGACACTTCTCCCAGACACGGGCGGGGAAGTCCTCCTTGCGCAGTCCGGCCTCGGCGAGCAGGTCGAGATCCCACGGCTCGAGCAGGCCGCCCGGCGCGTACCCGGCGATCCGGGACGCGTGCATGACCGCCACGTCCGGAGCGCGGCCGCCGGCCGACGCCATCGCGAGCTTCGTGTAGTACGGCGGACCCCAGGCGAGCACCGTCTGGGTCGTGCGAAAGCCGAGGTTCGCGGCGTTGACGGCGTCCACCAGGCCTGCCATCACCGTGCCGTCACCACCGGTCAAGAGGTGCCAGTAGTTCAGGTTGGTCGTCGAACGCGACGCGCCGGGGGCGCAGCCGACGAGCAACCCACCACCGGCCAGCGCCGCCGCTGCCTTGAGCAGGCTGCGTCGGGAGAAATCTTCAGTCATTCGGTCTCCTTCGGGGCGGACCGAAAATTACATCGTTAGAATGACCGGCACAAGACTCCGATGTGGGATTTTGTGGAAACGTATCCGTTAACGTGCGGTGCTGGCGCGCTCGACCACGCGGTGCGGGATCATCACCCTGCGCGGCGGCGCACCCGTGTCCGCCATCCGCTCGGCCAGCAGGTCGAGGGCCGCGGCGACGAACTCCCGCCGGTCGAAGGCGATCGTGGTCAGCGGCGGGATCATGAACTGGCTGTCGAGGATGTTGTCGAACCCGGCCACCAGGGTCTGCTTCGGTACGTCGATGCCCGCGCTCCACAGCGCGGACAAGGCGCCGGAGGCCAGCGTGTCGGTGAAGCAGAAGAACGCGTCCGGCAACTCGTGCTCGGCCAGGTACTTCCCCACGACGGTCGCGGCACCCTCGGGCCGCCAGCGGTCGAGGCTGATCTCCAGGCTCGGATCGATCGGTACGCCGGCCTCCTCGAGCGCCTGGTGGTATCCCGCGGTCCGCAGCCGCGACGCCGCCGTACCCGGAGCTTCGGCCGATCCACCGAGGACTCCGGCGCCGCTCGAGCCGCGTGGGATCTCCGGCGTACCGACGGCTGCGATGCGCCGGCAGCCCTGTGCCAGCAGGTGTTTGGTCAGGTCCCGCGCGGCCGCCACATTGTCGATCGCGACCTGGCTGACGACGTCCTGGTCGACGTCGCCAATCAGTACCAGGGGCGGCAGCGGGCCTGCCGTCATCACCGCGCTGTCGTCGAGGTTCACCGGGTTCAGAATGAGGCCGTCCACGAGGTACGCGCGGGCCTTCGAGAGCAGCTCGAACTCACGCTTGGGCTCCGCCGCGGTCTGCTCGATCTGCACACCCCAGCCGCGCTCGTGGGCGAGCTCGACGACCAGGTGAACGATCTCCGCGGAGTACGGCCGGAGCAGGTCGGGCAGCGCCAGCGCGATCATGCCGGAGCGGCCGTTGCGCAGACCGCGGGCGCTCATGTTCGGCACGTAGTCGAGCTCGACGAGCGCGCTCTCCACCCGGGCCCGGGTCTCCGGGCGCACGAACACGACGCCGTTGATCACGTTCGACACCGTCTTCGGCGACACCCCGGCGAGCTTGGCGACATCTTTGACGGTGGGACGCATGCCGCCCATTGTCACACCTGGCACACGTTGTCACGCATCAGCGCGTAATGAGAGCTCCGCCGTTCACGTGCAGGACCTGACCGGTGACGTGGCGGCCGGCGGGTGACGCCAGGAAGTGGATGGTGCCGGCGATGTCGGCGACCTCGCCCTCGCGCTTGGTCAACGTTGCCTGGAGCAAAGTCGCGCGGCGCTCGTCGGTGAGCCGGCCCTGGAAGAACTCCGTCTCGGCGGTGAACCCCGGCGCGACCACATTGGAGGTCACGCCCCAGGCCCCGAGCTCGGTCGCCGCGTCGACGTTCCACATCGCCAGCGCTGCCTTCGAAGCGCCGTACGAACCTGCACCGCGGGCGCCGGCGATCGAGCCCAGATGGACGACGGCGGTGGTCAGCCGCGGTGCGAGGGCGGTTGTCGTGAGGACTGCGCTGATCAGGTTGGCGTCGAGGTTCGCCAGCCAGTTCGCCTTCAGTTGCGCGAGATCGCCGTCGGGCCGCCCGAAGTCGGTGTTGCCGCCGGCGTTGTTGACCAAGACATCGACCGTCTCGGGCAGTTGATCCAGCAGCCGCTCGACCTGCGCCGGGTCGGTCGCGTCGCACACCACTCCCCTGGCCCCGAGGTCCGCGGCAGTCTTCTCGAGTACGTCGGCGCGCCGTCCGGTGATCACCACGTCGTCACCGTCCGCGCGGAACCGCTCCGCGGTCGCTCGCCCGATCCCGGTCGCTCCCCCGGTCACCACGATCGTCCTCATCCTGAAATCCTCACGTTTAGCTCTAAATGTTTAGACCTAAACGTACCATGGGTCCCGTGGCCGACTCCTACCCGCTCGATTCCCCGAGTCCGTACCCCGCCGCCGAGATCGCCCGCGCCTGGCAGCGCGAACGCCCCGGTACGCCGACCGACTCGATCGAGATCGTCACTCCCCTGTGGCGGCTGGCGAAGTTGTTCGCCGACGACCGGCGCCGCGTGCTGGCGGACGCCGGCGTGGATCCCGCGACGCTCGATCTGCTCAGCGTGCTGCGGCGCGCGGGCACGCCGTACGAGCTCAGTACGCGCGAACTGTCCCGCCGTACGCTCGTCACCGCCGGAGCGATCTCGCAGCGGGTCGCCCGCGCCGAGGCCGGCGGGCTGGTCACGCGGCGGACCGCGGACGACGGGAGCCGCGCGGTCGTCGTGACGCTCACCGAGGCCGGCCACGATCTGATCGAGCGGACGGTCGACCAGGTGCTCACGCGGGAGGCCGAGCTGGTCGCGTCGCTGTCCCCCACCGCCCGCACCCAGCTCGCGGCCCAGCTGCAGGATCTGCTCGACGAGGTCGCCCGGGTGGCCCGCAAACCTTCCGGACAGCGTTGAGACTTTTCTTCCCCTCCTCTGCTTGAGCGTCGAGCAAAAGTTCCTATGAACGGTTCAATGAGAGCATTGAAGGATGCTTCCTGCTGACAGTCACGACGTCATCCAGGTGCGCGGCGCCCGCGAGAACAACCTCAGCGGCGTCTCGCTCGACATCCCGAAACGCCGGCTCACCGTCTTCACCGGAGTCTCCGGTTCCGGCAAGTCCTCACTCGTCTTCGACACCATCGCCGCCGAGTCCCAGCGGCTCATCAACGAGACCTACACCGCGTTCGTCCAGAACTTCATGCCGAGCCTCGGCCGGCCGGACGTGGACGCGCTGCAGAACCTGTCCGCCGCCATCATCGTCGACCAGGAACGGATCGGCGCCAACGCCCGCTCCACCGTCGGTACGGCGACCGACGCCCACACCATGCTGCGGGTCCTGTTCAGCCGCGCCGGGACGCCGTACGCCGGACCGCCCTCGGTCTTCAGCTTCAACCGGGCCGAAGGCATGTGCCCGCTGTGCGAGGGTCTCGGGCGGACCACCGAGTTCAACCTCGACGAGCTCGTGGATCGCGACAAGACCCTCAACCAGGGACCGATCAAGGCGCCTGGGTACTCGGTCGACACTTGGCACTGGCAACTGATGGCCCATTCGGGCCTGTTCGACCCGGACCTGCCGCTGAAGGACTACCCGGCCGAGGCGTGGCAGCAGTTCCTGCACCAGGAGCCGATGAAGATCCGGGTCGGGAAGAGCAACCTGACCTTCGAAGGGCTCATCAGCAAGCTCAAACGGCAGTACCTGAGCAAGGATCCGCAGTCGATGCAGAGCCACGCGCGGGCGTTCGCCGAGCGCGCGATCCGGCAGGAGACGTGCTCGGAGTGCGGCGGCGTACGGCTCAACGCGGCTGCCCGGAGCGTGACCGTGGACGGGCGGACGATCGGTGAGTGTTCGGCGCTGCAGATCAGCGATCTCGCCGAGTTCGTTGCCGGGGTCAACCATTCGGGAGTCGGGCCGATGCTGGAAGGGCTCCGGCACCTGCTCGAGTCCTTCGTGACGATCGGGCTTGGCTATCTGAGCCTGGATCGCGAGTCGTCGACGCTGTCCGGTGGTGAGGCGCAACGGGTGAAGCTGGTGCGTCATCTCGGGTCCAGCCTGAGCGATGTCACCTATGTCTTCGACGAGCCGACGGTCGGCCTGCATCCGCACGACATCCAGCAGATGAACGACCTGCTGCTGCAACTGCGGGACAAGGGCAACACGGTGCTGGTCGTCGAGCACAAGCCGGAGACGATCCGGATCGCCGATCACGTCGTCGACCTCGGTCCGGGCGCGGGGCTGTCCGGCGGCCGGCTCTGCTACGCCGGCAACCTGGACGGTTTGAAGGCCTCCGGGACGCTCACCGGGCAGTACCTCGATCACCGGGTGACCGTGCGGGACGACGTACGGCGGCCGACCGGGGAGATCGCGATCGAGCATGCGACGCTGCACAATCTGCGCGATGTGAGTGTGGACGTTCCGCTCGGCGTCCTCACGGTGGTGACCGGTGTCGCGGGATCCGGGAAGAGTTCGCTGATCCACGGCTCGCTGGCCGGACGGGACGGCGTGATCATCGCGGGTCAGGAACCGATCCGCGGGTCGAAGCGCAGCAATCCGGCGACGTACACGGGCCTGCTGGATCCCATTCGCGCGGCGTTCGCCAAGGCCAACAAGGTGAAGCCGGGGCTGTTCAGCGCGAACTCGGTCGGTGCCTGTCCGACCTGCAAGGGCATCGGGCTGGTGTACACGGACCTCGCGATGATGGCCGAGGTCGCGTCGGTGTGCGAGGACTGCAACGGCGCCCGGTTCACGGCCGAGGTGCTCGGATATCGGCTGCGCGGCAAGAACATCAGCGAAGTACTGCGGATGACGGTGGCCGAGGCGCGCGAGTTCTTCGGGACCGGTACGGCACGGACGATCCTGGACCGGCTCGCGACGGTCGGGCTGGGGTACATCGGACTCGGGCAGCCGCTGACCACACTGTCGGGTGGTGAACGTCAGCGGCTCAAGCTGGCGATCAACATGGGCCGGACCGGGTCGATCTACATCCTCGACGAGCCGACGACCGGACTGCACCTCGCCGACGTCGACAAGCTCCTCGGCATGCTCGACACTCTCGTCGACCAAGGCAACACAGTCATCGTGATCGAGCACCACCAGGCGGTGATGGCGCACGCCGACTGGCTCATCGACATCGGCCCGGGAGCCGGCCACGACGGCGGTCAGGTCGTCTTCACCGGGACCCCCGCGGACCTGGTCGAAAGCAGCCCGACCATTACTGCCGAGCATCTCCGCGAGTACGTGTCAGTCGCCTAGGAAGCGGTTGATGTCGGCCAGCTCTTGGGCCAGATCCGCTGGCTCGAAGAGGTCGACCTCGAGGGTGGCGTGCTGCCAGGTGCCGATCGGGCGGCCGGCTCGCACGACTGCGGGACGCAGCATGCCACCGCCCGGGAAGATCGATTTCGGTAGGTCGACGTGTCGGTTCTGATAGCCGAGTAGGTACGTGTCGAACTCGCCCACCAGGCGTACGTCGTTGCAGCCGGGCAGGTCGTCCACAGCGTGGAGCTCGGTGGTCTCGACCTCGAAGGAGGTCGTGGCCACCGCCTCCACGGCCCGGCGCGCGAGCGGGACCGGCAGACCCGACCAGGTCGCGAAGTCGCGTGGGGTGGCCGGCCCGTAGGCGGTCAGGTAGCGGCGGGCCAGGTCCTCGGGTTCGCCCTCGAGGACCAGTGGCTTGCCCAGCCAGTCGCGGACGGCGACCCAGGTTTCGCCGGGTCCGTAGCAGAGGCGTCCGAGCAGGCCCGTGTACCGGATGAGGGCGTAGACCGCCTGCCCTTTCGGCTCGGCGATCAGCCCGGCGCGCACCAGCACGTCGGCCAACTCAGCGCGGTTGCACGGACCGTGGGTCAGCAGCCAGTCCTCGAGAAGGTCGGCAGCCTCGGCCCGGATGCGTTCCGGCAGGCCGAGTTCACCGAACCGGCGTTCGGTGTCCTTGATCAGTTTCGGGCCGAGCAGGCCGAGCAGCGGGCCGGCGTCCTCGGTCGTGACGAGTTGGAGGGTGCCGCGCATGAACCAGCCGCGGATCACGGAGCGGTCGGATTCCTGGGCCGTCGAGACATCGGCGAGCGTGGTCGCGGTCGATCGGGCGCGGACGGCGTACGACGCTCCTCGCCAGGTCTGGGCCTGGAGTCCCCCCGCCCGGCGTACGACGTCGGCCACCCCTCCGGGGCCGGCCTCGTTCACCGGACGCTCGAGGCAGTTGGCCTGCATCCTGGCCGCCAGTAGCCAATTCACAGACCTCCGCGCCACTTCAGCATGACACCACGAACCGAGCGAGAGCGCATCCCCAAATGAAAGACGCCGCCCCGGCGAACCGGGGCGGCGCCTAGCTGGAGCCTGTCGTCAGAGCGCAGGCCCGACCAGATCGGCGTACGCCGCCTGGCCGGTCACGTTCGGGTGGTAGGACTCGCTGACCGGGTTGGACAGGCCGTTGACCCACTCCGGGCTGCCGCACACCGCGTGCCCGATGAACTTCGACGTCGGGTCCACGAAGGTGAAACCGGCCGCGCTCGCCGACGCCGAGACCTTCGAGTTCAGCAGGTCGGCGGTCGCGTTCAGCTTGGTCATCTCGTCCGGGCTGAAGAACGTGCCGGCGTTGCAGTCGGTGCCGTTGAACAGCCGCGGATACCCGACCACGACGACCTTCGCCGACGACGCCCGGCTGCGGATCGACGAGTACAGGCTGTTCAGCCGGCCGGGCAGCGTGTTGTTGATGATCGAGTTCGCGTTCGCGACCGCGCTGGAGCAGTCGCCGAGCCACGACGGCTTCGCGCATTCGGTGATGACCGACGAGAACCCGGCGTCGTTGCCACCGACCTGGACGGAGACGATGTTGGTCGAGCTCGTCACCGACGACAGCTGATTCGCGGTGACGTCGGCGACCCTGGCGCCGGAGCAGGCGACGAACGTGAGGTTCGCGCCGAGCCGGCCGGCGTCGATGTACGCGTACGCCTTGGTGGAGCGCTGGCAGGACCCGCTGCTCTCGATGTAGGTGCGGGTCCCGACACCGGAGGCGTACGAGTCGCCGAGTGCGACGTAGTTCGGCGCCGCGGCATGCGCGACACCCGGGCTGAGCAGCATCGCGGCACCGAGGGCCGCGGCAGTGAGCAAACTGGCGAATGACTTCATGGGGGCGGACCGCCTTTGCCTGAGCGGGAGGTAACGACTGAAGTACTCAACGTCACTTTCGCTGACCCGCGAGTAACAAACAAGGTCCTGGTAACAAATTCACCGTAGATTCCAGGTGACTGTCACCAACTAGCCGTCCCAGGACGACAGACCCGGTCCCGTCGGCAAGGGATAGCAACCGTCCACAAGTTGCACGCCCGCGGGCAGCAGCCCGCTCTCCACATAGATCGTGTTCGGCAGGGCCGCCAGCACATGAATGTGCGCGCCGCCGCCGTGCGACGCGTACGGAACCCCGAACCCGGCCGCCATCAACCCGATCTCGAGGCAGTCGGTCAACCCGCCGGCCCGCCGCAGGTCAGGCTGTACGACGCCGACGCCGCCGCGCGCGATGAGGTCCCGGAATGCGGCCTGCCCGTACCGGTTCTCGCCCGTCGCGATCGGGATGTCCAGCTTCTCGGCCAACCGGACATGACCGTCGGTGTCTCCCGCCGGCAGCGGCTCCTCGAACCACCGGCAGTCCAGTTCCTCGTACACCCGGCCGCGCCGCAGCGCCTCGGCGTACCCGAAGGCCTGATTGGCGTCGACCATCAGCGGCGCATCCGGCCCGATCACGTTCCGGACCGCCTTGATCCGCTGCACGTCCTCGGTCAGCGGCCCGCCGCCGACCTTCATCTTCACGCCCCGGAAACCCTGCTCCATCGCCCGCGCGGACACGCGCTCGAGACCGGCGACGTCGAGCTCGAGCCAGCCGACCATCGCGTACGACGGGATCGCGGTCCGCTGCGCACCGAGCAACTTCCACACCGGCACATCCAGCGATTTCCCGAGGAGATCCCACAGCGCCTGGTCGATCGCCGAGATCCCGTACGACGACAGTCCCGCCGTCCCCTGGTAGTCGGTCAGCGTCTGCAGCTGCTGCCGGATCCCCCGGATGACAGCCGGATCCTCGCCGATGATCGCCGGCCCCAGCTGGTCGGTGACGATCTTCGCCAGCACGGCCGGTGAGCTCTCGACGCGACCGAAGTACGTCGTACTCACGCCGCTGATGCCCTCGTCGGTGTCGATCCGGACCCTGGTGACGCCGTTGCGATCGAGCAACTGGATCGCGTCCCGCACGGGATGGGCCTTGGGCTCCGACGTGACCTCGACGGTGACCGCGGTGATCTTCATGAACGCTCCGGACCAGGGACGGAGAGGGGATCGAATCCGTACGGCAGCTCGAGACGGTGCGCGGCCATCAGGTCGGCGTCGCCGAGCAGGTCACGGGTCTTGCCGTCGGCCACGATCCGGCCGCTGTCCATCAGCAGGCTCCGCTCGCACAGCTGCAGCGCGTACGGCAGGTCGTGGGTGATCATCAGCAGCGTGACGTCGAGCCCGGCCAGGATATCGGCGAGCTCGCGGCGGGCCGCGGGATCGAGGTTGCTCGACGGCTCGTCGAGAACCAGTACTTCGGGACGCATCGCGAGGACCGTGGCAACAGCGACCCGGCGGCGCTGACCGAACGACAGATGATGTGGCGCGAGGTCGGCGTGGTCCTGCATGCCGACCTGGACCAGCGCCTCGTGGACGCGATCGTCGAGCTCCGAGCCGCGCAGACCCAGGTTGGCGGGACCGAACGCCACGTCGTCGCGGACCGTCGGCATGAACAGCTGGTCGTCCGGGTCCTGGAAGACCAGACCGACCTTGCGCCGGATCTCGGTGAGGTGCTCCCGGTGCAGCCCGGTGCCGCCGATCTGGATACGGCCGCTCCCGGTCCCGCCGGCGACCGACCCGAGGATGCCGTTGAGATGCAGCACGAGCGTCGTCTTGCCGGCTCCGTTCGGGCCGAGCAGCGCGACCCGCTCGCCACGCTCCACGGTGAAATCGACACCGAACAGCGCCTGCCGCCCGTCGGGATAGGCGAACACCAGCCGCTCGACCTGAATCGCAGGACCGCTCACAAGCTCACCACCCTAGCCGCGACCGCGATCGCCACCGCGGTGAGGGAGATCGTCAGGCCCTCGAGCCACTGGGTCCGGGTCGCGCCCGAGACGCTGAGCAGCGGCATTCGTCCGGTATAGCCGCGCGAGCGCATCGCCAGATGGACGCGCTCGCCACGCTCGAAGCTCCGCACGAACAGGGCGCCCACTCCCCCGGCGACCGCCTTCAGATGACCGACCCGGCCGCCGGTGTACCCGCGGGATTCCCGCGCGACCCGCATCCGGTGCAGGTCGTCCGAGACGACGCTGAGGTACCGAACCATGAACGACAGGATCGCCACGAGGGTCGCCGGCAGTCGCAGCCGCTCGAGCCCGGCCAGCAGCTCGCGCGGGGCGGTCGTCGCCGACAGCAGGATCGCCGCGATCACGCCGAGCGTGCCCTTCGCCAGCACGTTCCAGGCACCGAGCACACCCGACTGGGACAGATGCAGCCCGAGTACGTCGACCTGCGGACCGGTCGCGACGAACGGCAGCAACAACGCGAACACGATGAACGGCGTCTCGACCGCGAGCCGCCGCGACACCACGGTCGCCGGCAGCTTCGCGACGACGACAGCCGCGACGAGCATCACGGCGTACAGGCCAAAAGCCCAGAAGATCGCGGCCGGGGTGGAGACGACCGCGAGCACGAACACGAACAGTGCGACGAGCTTCACCTGCGCCGGGACCCGGTGGACCGGGCTGTCCACCGCGACGAGCAGGCCGTCACCACTCATGACGCCTTGTTGGCCCGGAGAGAGGCGAGCTTGGCGATCGCGAGGCCGACGACGATCGTCACCAGTACGCCGATGATCCCGGCCAGTGCGCCGGACACCTGAGCGTTGCCGATCCCGTGGACGCCGTAATCGGCCAGCGGACTGCCCGCGACCGCCGAGTTCTTCGCCGCACCCTCGAACCCGAGCTTGGCGCCGACGAACTCCAGCCCGTCGGGATGCGCGCTCGCGAACAGGCTCAGCCCGCCCGCAACGAGCAGCGTCACTGCGATACCCACACCGAGCGAGCGGCCGGCCGGCTTCGCGGCGATCGGCCTGTCCGGGGACACCGTCGAAGTGTTGCCGTCGGCATCGACCAGGACCAGGTCCTGCTGCAGGTGCCGAGCGGCGTACACGAGGTCCGGCCGGGTCGCGACGACCGCGCTCAGCACGGCCGCGGTGATCACCGCCTCGCCGATCCCGACCAGGACGTGCCAGCCGACCATCGCGGTCGCGAGTTTGCCGAGCGGGATGTCAACGGCACCGCCGATCGAGTACAGCCCGGTGAACGCCAGGGCCGCGACCGGTACTGACACCAGCGCGCCGACGGTCGCCGCCGGTACCACGCTGCCGACCCGGCGCGGCAGCACCTTGAGCAGCGCCCGCGTCAGGAAGTACCCGACGAGCACCGTGATCAGGCCCATCAACGTGATGTTCGTGCCCAGCGCCGTCAGCCCGCCGTCGGCGAACAACAGCCCCTGCACCAGGAGGACTGTCGACATCACCAGTACTGCGGTCCACGGGCCGACGAGCGCGGCCGCGAGCGCGCCTCCGAGCAGGTGACCGCTGGTGCCCGCGCCGACCGGGAAGTTCACCATCTGCACCGCGAACACGAACGCAGCGGTCAGCCCGGCCAGCGCCGGACCGGTCTCGCGGAGCTCACGGTTCGCCCGCTGCAGGCTGAAGCCGACCGCCCCGGCCGCGATCAGACCGGTGGCAACGGACGTTGGCGCGTTGAAGAAGCCGTCAGGAACATGCACCTGCACATTCTTGTTCTTGTTGCGACCGAATCGCAACAAGCGATCTCACAACTCCTTCAGTGCCTCACTGATCGCACGGTGGAAAGTCGGATATGCGTAGATCATCTGACGGAGTGTGTTCACCGGTACGGCGGCGTGCACCGCGACCGCCAGTGCGCTGAGCACCTCGCCACCCGTCGGACCGGCACTCGTCGCGCCGACCAGCACGCCCCGGTCGGCGTCCATCACGACCTTGATGAAGCCCTCGTTGCCGGCCTTGTGGATCCAGCCGCGCGTCGAGGCCGGGATCGGGGTCGATCCGATCCGCACGTTCAAGCCTGCGTCCCGCGCCTGCTTCTCGGTCATCCCGACCGCACCGATCTCCGGGTCGGTGAACGTGACCCGCGGCATCGCGTGGTAGCTCGCGGTCGGCGCGTCCGCCTCCTGCAGGATGTCGCGGACCGCGATGTCGGCCTGGTACATGGCGTTGTGGGTGAACGCGCCGACGCCCGTGACGTCGCCGACCGCCCAGACCTTGTCGCCCGCGCGGACGTGCTCGTCGACCTCGACCCGCCGCGCCGACGGATCCAGACCGAGCTTGTCCAGTCCGAGGTCCGCGGTCGCCACCCGCCGACCGGTTGCCACCAGCAACTTCTCGCCGCTGGCCGTCGCCCCGTCCGCGAGCGTGACGGTGAACGTGCCGTCGGCATACCCGACCTGCTGCGCGTGCGCCCCGAGGCGGAACGTCACGCCGTCGCGCTCCAGTGCCTCGCGGGCCAGCTCGCCCGACTCCGGCTCCTCCATCGACAGCACCTCGGGAGCACCCTCGACGACGGACACCTGGACGCCGAAACGGGCGAACACCTGGGCCAGCTCCATGCCGATCGCGCCCCCGCCCAGGACGACCAGTGACGCGGGCAGCGTCTCGACCTCGATCGCCTCGCGGTTCGTCCAGTACGGCGTACCGGCGAGACCGTCGATCGGCGGGACGGACGGCACCGTGCCGGTCGCGATCACGATGCCGCGGGCCGCCTCGTACTCGGTGTCGCCGGCGCGGACCGCGTTCGGCCCGGTGACGGTGGCGACGTCCTTGATGACGGTCGCGCCCTTGTTCACCAGCCGGTCGACGGCGACCTGGTCGTTCCAGGTGTCGGTCGCCTCCTCGCGGATCCGCTTCGCGACCGGCGTCCAGTCCGGCTGCACGGTCGCCGTACCGGCGATGCCGTCGACGCGACGGGTCTCGGCGATCAGGTTCGCGGCCCGGATCATCATCTTGCTCGGGATGCACCCGTAGTACGGGCACTCACCGCCGACCAGCCGGGACTCGATCCCGACCACACGCAGCCCGGCTTGCGCCAGCCTCCCAGCCGTCTCCTCCCCGCCGACCCCGAGCCCCACCACGACGACATCCACCTGTTCAGCCATGCCGCCCAATCTCTCAGAGCAGCCCGAACCGGCCAAGTCTCCACCCGGCGCGTCATCGCACCGTAAGGAGGCGTTCACCACCGGCGACTAGCGTCCGGTACTCGTAGAAGTGAGGACAGAGTTGCTCGATTTCTCAGGGCTCGGCAGCATCGATCTCGGCACGGTCATCGCCCTCGTATCACTGCTCGGTACATCGATCGTCTGGCTGCTCGACCGTTACCTGTGGCGCCGCAAACGGCTCGTCTACCGGGTCCAGGTGGACGCGCAGATCGGCGTACACCCGCGGCAGAACCGTGCCCGGGAGATGGTCGACATCGAGGTCGTACACCAGGCGAAGGTCGTCCAGGACCCGAGCATCGTGCTGCTCCGGCTGGACAACGCCGGCACCGACATCGAGGCGCGGGACATGCAGGGCCTGGTGAAGTTCAGCTTCCCGGACCGCAAGATCGTCCGGATGAAGGTGGTCGAGTCGCACCCGGACACCCTCGGCGGCCTGATCGAGGCCGAGATGGCACCCGATGAGTACGTCGACACCGACACGCTCACCGTGCCGAAGCTGGCGATCAACCGCGGCGACCACTTCAAGTTCCTGCTCGTGCTGTCGGGGAAGGGCAAGGACGTCACGCACTCCGGCTACCTGGCCGGCGGGGCGAACGGCGGCGTCTACCACGAACCACGGCCACGGGGACCAGGTCGCCGTACGTTGATGTTCGGCGCGACGACGTTGGTGCTGGTCGGCGCGCTGGTGGCGTTCTTCCTGGTCGACGTACTGCAGCCGCCGGACAACTGCGCGTCGGGGCAGCTGCGGGTGATCGGGTCAACGGCGGTGGAGCCGACGATGACGGAGCTGCGGAGCGCGTACGCGAAGGACTGCTCGCAGGCGGACATCACGATCGCGGCGAACGGCAGCCGGCGCGGCGTGGGCGATCTCAGGGACCTGGGCGCGAAAGACGCGGCCGCGGCCAGCAAGGTGATCGCCATGTCCGACGGGCCGGCCGCAGACGCCCCCAACCTCAGCGGCGAGGCGGTCGCGGTCGTGGTGTTCGCGGTCGTCGTCAACCGGGCGGCCGACGTCACGGACCTGACCACGGACGAACTGCGCAAGATCTACACCGGCAAGATCACCAACTGGAACCAGCTCGGCGGCAAGGACCTGCCGATCCGGATGGTCAGCCGCGTCGGGCCGGACTCCGGCTCGCGGCTCGTGTTCCGCGAGAAGGTGCTCGGCGGCGATCAGGAGCTCGGGATCACCTCGGACGACTGCCGTCGCGACGACGACGCGGCCGTGGCGAAGTACCACCGGTGCGAGGTCGGTACGACGGACGAGCTGCTCACCCGGGTGAACGAGATCGACGGCGCGATCGGGTACGCCGAGCTCGGCACGGCGCGGAAGTTCCCGGAGCTTGCGGCGGTCACCATCGACAACGTCGTACCGGACACGTCGAAGGTGGCGGACCGGTCGTACAAGTTCTGGGAGGTCGAGCACGCGTACACGTACCGGGCACCAGACGCGAAGTCGCTGACCGCGGCGTTCCTCGACTACGTCCGCTCGACCCAGGCCCGGCCGGTCCTGGAGCGCGGCGGCCTCGTCCCCTGCGGTGCACTGCCGCCGGGGTTCTGCGGATAATCTGCTGCCTATGTACGTGATCGCACACCTCAGTGACCCGCATCTCGACGGCTCGGAGGAGGCGCGATCGCGGCTCCGGCGAATCACGTCGTACCTGCGAGAGTTCCGCCGGCCCGTCGACGTCGTCCTGGTCACCGGCGACCTCGCCGATCACGGCCTGGAGTCCGAGTACGCCGAACTCGCCGCAGAGCTGAAGCTGGACGTACCCGTCCTGGTGTTGCCGGGCAACCACGATGTCAGCGCGCCCTTGCGCGCCGGCCTGGCGTCGTTCGTCGACTCCGCCGGCGACGGCCATCCGGTGCACCAGGTGCACGACGTCGGCGGCGCGCGGTTCGTCCTGCTCGACACCTCGGTGCCGGGCGAGGACCACGGCCTGCTGTCGGCGGAGTCGCTCGCCTGGCTCGACGGCGTACTCGCGGAACCTGTCGACGGCCTGCTGTTCGTCGCCTTCCACCACCCGCCGTTCCAGCTGAACCACCCGGTCCTCGACCAGTGGCTGCTCCGCTCCGGCACGGAACTCGAGGCCGTTCTCCGGGGCAAACCAATCACCGCCCTGCTCGCCGGGCACGTGCACAACGGCCTCGCAACCACCTTCGCCGGGCTGCCGTTCCTGGTCGCACCGGGAGTCCGCTCGACCCCGCCACTCCCCTTCGAGCCCCCGGCCCCCGGCGGCGGCCTGGTCGACAACACCACCGCCCACCCCGGCCTGGCATTGCACATCCACACCCCGGGGGCCGCGCTCCAAACCATCTTCCGGCACCCGGCCTGACTAGTGTGCTGACATGTACGTCATCGCGCACCTCAGTGATCCGCATCTAGACGGTTCGGAGGAGGCGCGGTCGCGGCTCCGGCGAATCACGTCGTACCTCAACGACTTCCGCCGATCCGTCGACGTCGTCGTGGTCACCGGCGATCTCGCCGATCACGGGCTGGAGTCCGAGTACGCCGAACTCGCCGCCGAGCTCGAGCTGCCGGTGCCCGTGCTCGTCCTGCCGGGCAACCATGACGTGAGTGCCCCGTTCCGCGCCGGGCTCGCGTCGTTCATCGACGCGCCCGGTGAGGGGCATCCGGTGCATCAGGTTCGCGAGGTCGGGGAGGCCCGCTTCGTCCTGCTCGACACGACGGTCCCCGGCGAGAACCACGGTCTGCTGCCGGAGGAGTCGCTGGCCTGGTTGGACGGCGTACTGCGGGAACCGTTCGACGGACCGGTGTTCGTCGCGTTCCACCAGCCGCCGTTCAACCTGCATCACCCAACGATGGACCAGTGGATGCTCCGCACCCGCGAACCCTTCGCCACCGTCCTCCAGGACAAGCCGGTCACCGCACTACTCGCGGGCCACGTCCACAACGCCATCACCGCAACCTTCGCCGGCATCCCCCTCCGCGTAGCTCCCGGCATCCGCTCATCGGTCCCCCTCCCCTTCGAACCCGAGAGCCCAACCGGAACCCTGGTAGACCCCACCACCGAACCCGGCTTCGCCCTCCACGTCCACGTCCCAGGCGAGCCCCTCCAGACCGTCTACAGGTACCCACGCTGAGCTTCGGCGTTGGGGAGGATCCTGTACCCAGATGGGCACAGCACCCTCCCCAACCCGGGCTAGCAGCTGATCGTGTGGCCGAGCCACGCCTGAGAATGGACCTCAGACGGACCGAGTTGTGTATGCGTCGCAACGCGAACCGCGGCAACGGAACGGTGATCCAGGCAATGTATCCGGATGAACGGACCCTGATGGAGGTTGGGCGCATCTCACTTGCGGCCGGCCGCCTAGACGCGGACCTTGGTGCGCTCTGGTTTCAGCTCGCGCCCGACCTGGTCGACGAGCTCAAGGCTCGGCGCGCCCACGCTGGAAAGGTCCGCGACAACATCCGGGCACTCGCAAGGCAGCGGCTCGACTCGACGCACTGCGGACCGCTTGTCGCGTTTGTGGATGAGGCAGAGGCGGCTCAGACCGAGCGAAACGGGGTCATGCACTCCCGGTGGTTGCTCAGGGGCCAGGACGCAACTCGGCCGGTGTCCGAGTTCCTCACATTGTGCGAGGAGGAGCGCTCGGACTACATGGAGCGGTGGGAGCGCGAAGCTGTCGCATCCGAAGGTTGGCGACGGCAGGCCAACGACAGCATGGACTTAGGTGATCCCCAGCACCTCGACGAGCTGATCGCGATAGAACGTCGGCTCGCCAACGCGAGTCACTTCGCACAACGATGGTCCTTCCAGATCGCCTCCATGCGAGAGCTGAAAAGCCCCGGCTGGCAGGGGCCCAGCAGCGCCAGACGTGGCCCCCAGACGCCTCCGCCCGGTGCAGTCACCAGGTGACGCGGCCATCGCGCAGCTCGATCGCATCCTCAAGCGAATGGCTGACAACCGCGACGACCGACGTGACCCGGCTGGCCATGCTCTGCCGGACTTGGCCCTTTGAATCAAGGGAGCGCCTTCGGCGAGCCTCCCGCGCGGCATACCGCCGGCACATCCTCATGTCAGAAGACTCTCCGCGTCGAGTTCGGTCGCGGTGGAGGCGCACGGGAATGAATGAGTGCCGGTGTGGTCGACGACGAACCGGAATCCGTGGGGGCTGGTCCAGTCGATGGCTCCGGTGGGCAGGCGTCGGCTTCGCCAGCCGCCGAAGGTCTTGGCGCGGTGGTGGAGTCTGCCTAGCGGTATGAGATTGTCGGCGGTGGTTTGTCCAGGTGGACCGGTGCGGTCGTACGGCGTGATGTGGTCTTGATCCATCCGGCTGGTGGCCTCGGCGCCGCTGTACGGGAACATGTCCACCGGGTGCAGCAGCCGAACCCGTTCGCGGATCCGGTCCGGAATCTCGTAACTGTGCACACTGACCTGATCCTGAAGATCGATCACGGGCTTCACGACGATCTGGTCATGACCGAGCAGCTCGCTCAGCTGGCCTGCGAGCAGCGGTCCGAGTTCTTCGACCCGCAGCACGCCGTTGCCGCTGGCAAGCGTCCGGTCGGTGAGGTGCACGTACAGGGTGTGCCGGTTCCGCCGCCCGCTCCCAGCGCCGAGACCGTTGCGGTGGGCCTCGCGCTTGATCGCAGCCAGCCGCGAGGGGAGTTCGCCTGCGAGCATCCGCCGCGTGAACGCGTCCCCGTCCTCCCCGCTGTTCGCGGACAGAACGCCGGCCGCCGCATCTCGCCCACCGTCGACCCATCCTTCCGTACAGGTCCATCCATCTGCACTGGCCCGTCCCTCCGCAATGGCGCAGTCGTCCGCGTTGGCCCAGTCGTCCGCGTTGGCCCAGTCTCGCTGGATGACCCAGCCGCTCGCGGGATCATCGCTGCCGGGCGTGGGCTCGGTCCACGGATCAGGCGTGACCTTCGTCGGGTCGTCGGCGGGCCCCTCGGCGGGCTTGCCTCGGCCCGGCGTCGACGGACCGACCTGGGACTCGTCTGACGGGACAGCCTCCGCTCCGGCGTCCGCAGCTCCGCACTGTGCGGTGCCGTCAACCGACCGGACGCCGGTGGGTTGCGCGTCTGCCGACGGGAGGTCCGCCGGCTGGGTGAGGGCCTGCCGGGCGTCGGTGGGCTGGGCGTCTGCTGGCGTCGGGTCTGCTGGCTGGGTGCGGGCCGGCTGGGTGCGGGCGAGGTGGCGGGCGACCTCCAACAACTGGTGGGCTGCTGCGGGGTCGGAGATCCAGCCGATCGCCTTCGCGCGGCGCTGGTCCAGGTCGTCGGTGTCGCCCAGGGTCTTCAGCGCGCGGGCCAGGTCGTCGATGGTGGCGTCGAAGCGGATCACGTCGCCGGCCGCGGCGCGGACCCAGATCCGCTTCGTGCCATGGTCATCCGACGGAGCCACGAACACACCCCGGGTCCGGGCGGCCGCTTCCGCTTGGGCTTTCGCCGCTTCGGGGTCGGCCTCCCACACCGCCGCCTTCACGATCCTTTGCAGCGCACCCGGCGTGACGGTGTCGACGATCCCGACCACCCGCCGGTCCACGATCGCGGCCGCCTCCAGCGACAACGCCAGGCACGCGTGCGCGATCTTGCGCGCCCGCCACGCGACAGCCTTCCCGACCAGCACCGCAGCCCAGATCCTCGGCAGCCGATGCCGCAACGCCAACGCTTCCCCGATCAACGCCGCAGCCGCACCGCTCGACATCCGCATCACCGCGCCGAACTCGATCGGCGCGAACTCCGCCACCCCCGGACAACCGTCACCGCCATACACATGAATCTGCTCGTAGCCCGGCCGCGGCTCGCCCCACACCACCGCGTGCCGATCGGCAAACACCAGCGCCGCCTCCAGCACCCGCACCGCGGCCCGGTCCTGGATCCGGCCGTACTCCGACGCCGCGGCCAGCAGGTCCGCGGTGTCGAGCTCGCCCAGATCCGCTTCGAACATGTGTTCTAGTTTATGTCACGATCCGGTCTCGGTCAAATTGAGCCCGGGCCCAGAAGCCCTTGTTTACAAGGGAATACTGCGCAACACGAACGACGACTCCACGCGGCGCGACGAGGCCTAAAGCTGGGTAACACCGTCTCCGGGGGTCGGTTGGCGCGTACTCTCGGGTGGTGGACAACCGGGGCCGGGAGCTGTGACCGTGGATGAGCTTGTACTGCGTGCGATCGGGCGGGTGGAGTCGGAGTTGCGCGAGCGCGCGGATGCGCCGCGGCAAGGGGATGAAGGGGCGCCGGATGCTTGGGTGGTGTTCGACGGGTCCGTCCGGGATGCCCTCGCCGACGTTGCGGCCGGTGACGAGTTGATCCTCATCAGCTGGTTCGATCGGGCGGATCGGAGTGTGCAGAAGGTCCATCCGCGCGGAGACGAGTCCCGCCCGCCGACCGGAGTCTTCAGCACACGGTCTCCCGACCGGCCGAATCCGCTCGGGCTGCATCGGGTGACCGTGCTCGCGGTGGATGGTCTACGAGTGCAGGTCGCCAACCTGGAAGCCCTCGACGGGACTCCGATTGTCGACGTCAAACCCGTGCTAGGTGATGTCGCCGACCGTTGACTCGTACCGGGCGGCCAGGCCGGCGGCTCGGTTGTGGAGGGCAGCTCGTAGGGACTGTGGGGCCACGGCTTCTGCGTTGAGGCCTAGTTGCCAGAGGGCCCATTCGGCGTGCCAGGAGTCCTGGAAGGTGACCTCGAGGCGGAGCCAGCCGTCGGGGTCCGGGGCTTCGGCTCGGACGGCGACCGCGGCATTCAGGAGGTCTTCGCGGCGTGACGGGTTTACCCGTACCAGGACGGTGAGGTGGCCGTCGGAGAGGAACTGGGCGGAGCGGTCGCGCCAGATGCGGTCCAGGTCGACCTGGTTCGGGCGCTCGGCCGGTTCGGGGAGTTCCTCGGCGCCCTGCATCCGCGAGAGTCGGTAGGTGCGGTCCTCGCCGGACCTTCTCGCCAGCAAGTAGCCCCGGTCCCGGACGGTGACCAGGCCGATCGGGTCCACCGTGCGCCACTGCGGCTCCCGGTCGGTGGCGGCGTACAGGATGCGCAGTTTGCGGCCGGCCAGCACCGCGCGGCGGACCTCGAGCATCGTGGTGTCGGGCACTTCTTTGGTGACGAGGCGGCGTGAGAGCAGGTCGGTCTCGGGGTCGACGAGGATTCGCTGCGCCGCCTCGCTCGCGGTGGTTCGATGGCTTTCGGGGAGCGCGTCGACCACCTTGCGCATCGCCGACGCAAGCGCCGAGCCCAGGCCGAAGACCCCGGAGCCGGCGGTCAGCAACGCCAGCGCCTCGTCGTGATTCAGCCCGGTGAGCTCGGTCCGGAACCCGGGCAGCAACGCGAATCCGCCGTGCCGGCCGCGTTCGGCGTACACAGGAACGCCCGCCGCGGACAGCGCCTCGATGTCCCGCAGCACGGTGCGGGTCGACACCTCCAGGTCGCGGGCGAGCACGTCCGCCGTCATCCGGCCGCGTTGACGCAGCAGCAAGACCAGCGAGACCAACCGGTCGGCGCGCACCCGAAAACAATACCTGACGAAGGGTGTCGTGATTTCTTGGAAAGCTCGCCGCCATGACGATTGAACGAACCGCAGTCAACCCGGTGCCGTGGTCGCTGGAGCTGGGCTTCAACCAAGGCGAACTGGTTGAAGGCCACACGCGGACGCTGTACTGCTCCGGTCAGACCGCGATGAACGCCGACGGCAAACCTCAGCACGACGGAGATCTCCCCGCACAGCTCGCGCTGAGCCTGGACAACCTGGAGGCAGTACTCACCGAGGCCGGTATGTCCCTCACGAACCTCGTCCGCCTCAACGTCTACACCACAGACGTCGACCTGCTGTTCCCCCACTACGGCGTACTGGCTGGTCGCCTAGCGGCCGCCGGAGTCACCCCGACCACCACAATGCTCGGCGTCACGCGCCTGGCAATCCCCGGCCAACTGGTGGAACTCGAGGCCACTGCCGTCGCCTAGTAAGTTGGGGAGGATTTTGCGCCCAGAACGGCATGAAATCCTCCCCAACCCGGCTAGAAGTTGATCATGTGGCCTTCGAGGCCGTGGAAGGCCTCTTGGAGGGCTTCGCTCAGGGTGGGGTGAGCGTGGACGTTGCGGGCCAGTTCCTTGGTGGTCAGGTCCCACTTCTGGGCCAGGGTCAGCTCGGGCAGGAGCTCGGTGACCTCGGGGCCGATCAGGTGCGCGCCGAGGAGTTCGCCGTACTTGCTGTCGCTGATCACCTTGACGAAGCCGGTCGGGTCGCCGAGGCCGTGCGCCTTGCCGTTCGCGGTGAACGGGAACTTGGCGACCTTCACGTCGTGGCCGAGCTTGCGGGCCTCTTCCTCGGTGTACCCGAAGCTGGCGATCTGCGGCTGGCAGAACGTCGCCCGCGGGATCATCGCGTAGTCGAGCTCCATCGTCTCGTGACCCGCGATCGTCTCGGCCGCGATCACGCCCATCGCCTCGGCCGCGTGCGCGAGCATCAGCTTCGCGGTCACGTCGCCGATCGCGAAGATGTTGGGAACGTTGGTCCGGCAGAAGCCGTCGACGTTGATCGCGCCGCGCTCGGTGAGCTGTACGCCGATCTTGTCCAGGCCGTAGCCGTCGACGCGCGGCTGGAAGCCGATCGCCTGCATGACCTTGTCGGCCTCGATCGTCTGCTGTACGCCGTCCTTGCCGGTCACGGTCACCTTGACCGAGGCGCCGGAGTCGTCGATCGAGTCGACGCGGGTGGACGTCAGGACGTCGACGCCGAGTTTCTTGTACGCCCGCGCCAGCTCCTTGGAGACCTCCGGGTCCTCCAGCGGCACCATCCGGTCCAGGAACTCGACGATCGTCACCTTCACGCCGTAGTTCGCCAGCACGTACGCGAACTCGACGCCGATCGCACCCGCTCCGGCGATCACGATCGAGCCGGGCAGCTCCTCGGTGAGGATCTGCTCCTCGTACGTCACCACTCGCTCGCTGAGCTGCGTGCCCGGCAGCAGCTTGGTGGTCGCGCCGGTCGCCACGATGCAGGAGCCGAAGGTGACGGTCTCCGACGAGCCGTCGTTCAGCGTCACGTCGAGGGTGTTGGCGTCGGTGAACGAGCCCCAGCCGTCGAACTCGGTGATGTTGTTCTTCTTCATCAGGAAGTGGACGCCCTTGACCCGGCCGTCCGCGACCTTCCGGCTGCGCTGCACCGCGGTCGGGAAGTCGAAGGTCACCTCGCCGCTGATGCCGAAGGTCTTCGCCTCCGTCCGGAAGATGTGCGACAGCTCGGCGTTCCGCAGCAGCGCCTTGGACGGGATACAGCCCACGTTCAGGCAGACACCGCCCCAGTACTTCTTCTCGATGATGGCGGTCTTGAGCCCGAGCTGGGCGGCGCGGATCGCCGCGACGTACCCACCGGGACCGGCGCCGAGGACAACAACGTCAAAGTGCGAGGCCATGCAGTGAACTTTAATAGGTCGGGCCAGCCGATCCGACGCCGAGGCGGCAACTGTGGCTCGCCTCATGGTCACGGTGTGTGCACCGGGGTTCCACACGGACCGTACGCCGCCTACTCTGGCCAGGCGCGTGAGGCGAATTTCATGGGGGACGGATGAATCTGGGGAGACATCGGGGGCTGCGGTTAGCAGCACTCGGCACATTGCTGGCAGTGGTGGCACTGCCCGCGTACGCCGATGACCCGACGCCCTCGACCACCGCGCCGCCGCCTGCCTCCGTCACCGACGTCAACCGCTCCCTGGAGCAGCTCCAGGCCGAAGCCGCCGCCGTCCAGGCCGACTTCGCCAAGGCCACCATCGCCTACACAAAGGCGCTGAAGGTGGCGCAGGCCGCCGAGGCGGCCGCGAAGAAGGCGGAGTCCAGTGCGGCTGCCTCCAAGGGCCTGTCCGACGAGGAGCGCCGCCGGCTCGGCGTGATCACCGCGCAGGCGTACCAGTTGGGCGTCCCGACCGTGATGGGTACCGAGTCGATGCTCTGGTCGCTCGCCCCGATCGCCGAGAACCTCCAGGAGATCGCCGACCGGCAGACCGCGATCACGCAGCTCGGCAACACCCAGGTGTCGCAGTACAACAAGGCCATGGCCGCCGAGGCCGAGTCCAACCGGCTCAAGGCGGACGCGACTACCAAGCGCGCCGCCGCGAACGAGGCCGCGGCCAAGGCCCAGGAGCTCAGCAATCAGGTCCAGCACAAGGCCGCCAGCGCCTCCGCGGCGATGGCTGATCAGACGGCCGATCTCGATGTCGCCTCCGCGCTCTCGAAGCAGCTGCAGCTGGCGCGCAACCAGCAGGCGCTCGGGCGCTGGCAGACGTACCTGGCCGAGCTCGCGGCCACGAAGGTCACTCCCCCGGCGGCCGCCGTACTCAAGAATCCCGGCAAGCTGCCGACCGGACTGGCGCCGCTGACCCGCCGCGGTGCAGCGGTCCCCGGTGTCGCGTCGGTGTCCGTGGCCGGGCGAACCGTGCGCGTGATGTCGGCGGAGACGATCCGGGCGGTCAATCAGGCCTTCGGCCTGGTCGGCAAGCCGTACGGCGTTGCCGCGACCGGCCCGGACACGTACGGCTGCCTCGGTGCGGCCCGCGTCGCGTGGCAGCCGTACACAACGCTGCCGAACCTGGTCGGCAAGGTCTACCCGGGCTATCAGGCCGTCCCGAACGCCCAGATCCAGCCCGGCGACCTGCTCGTCATGGGCAGCAAGTCCCTCGGCCTCGTCCACATCGGCATCGCGCTCGACAACGGCGAGATGATCGCCGCCGACGAGTCGAAGGGCTCGGTCGTCGTCACGACGATCCCCGACAACCTGTACGCCGCACTCCGCCCGACGCTCGGCGCCCCGACGAAACCCCAGGTCGCGCCGGTGGCGACGTCCGAGTCGTACGCGTTCCGGTGCGGCAACACGGCCACGTCGTACGACGTCGGCTCCGGATCCTGGACGTGGCCGCTGCCGGACGAGACCTACGACATCGGTACGCCGTTCGGTCAGTCGGGATCCATGTGGGCGACCGGAGTCCACACCGGCCAGGACTTCCCGGCCGCGGTCGGTACGACGGTACGCGCCGTGACCTCCGGTGTCGCACGCGTCGAGCACCCCGCCTGGGCCGGCAACCTGGTGCGGATCGACCACGGCAACGGGCTGGAGACGCTCTACGCCCACCTGAGCCGGGTCGACGTCGCCGACGGGCAACAGGTGACGGCCGGGCAGCAGATCGGTGCCGTCGGCACCGAAGGCAACTCGACCGGGCCGCACCTGCACTTCGAGGTCCGGCTCGGCGGCGACCCGGTCAACCCGATGCCGTTCCTGGCGACCGGGTCCGCGAGCACCGGGTGGGGCGGCTACAGCAACGGCATGATCCCGTCCGGCAAGCTGTGCGCGATCGGATCCGGTCACATGCTCAGGTGCGACGCCGCCGCGGCGTACCTGAAGCTCGCCTCGGCCTACCGTGGGCAGTTCGGCAAGTCACTGTGCATCACCGACTCCTACCGTTCGTACGCGTCCCAGGTCAGCCTCTACCAGCGCAAGCCCTCCCTGGCCGCGCTCCCGGGCACGTCCAACCACGGCTGGGGCGTCGCGGTCGACCTGTGCGGCGGCGTCGACAGGTACAGCACCACCCAGTACCAGTGGATGAAGTCACACGCGTCGGCGTACGGCTGGCTGCACCCGGCCTGGGCCGACCAGGGCGGTAACAGGGAAGAGCC
The DNA here is from genome assembly GCF_004331345.1 of Kribbella soli. Taxonomy (GTDB): domain Bacteria; phylum Actinomycetota; class Actinomycetes; order Propionibacteriales; family Kribbellaceae; genus Kribbella; species Kribbella soli. The sequence goes on from NZ_SJJZ01000002.1 coordinate 426,036, forward strand.
GTGGCATTGGGAGTTCGGCAACCCGGCCACTGCCTGAACGCCCGGTATGCTGGGGCCGTGGCCGAGAAACAGAGTCCCGACCGCACCGATCACAACATCACGCTCGATGCAGCGGACGACCGGTGGGAATGGCGGAGACGGATTCGCGAGAATCCGAAGAAGTTGCTGTTCTACCGCATCGCCGTGGGCGTTCTCGGCGGACTGCTGATCATTGCCGCGCCGTTGACCGGCTGGTTGCCGGGACCGGGTGGGATCCCGTTGTTCATCGCGGGTCTCGCCGTGCTCGCGAGCGAGTTCGAGTGGGCCCAGCGGCTGCTGTACCGGGTCAAGGACTGGGTGAAGGCTCTCACCGCCTGGACCGGCAAGCAGCCCGCCTGGCTGAAGGCGCTCGGCACGCTGGCCCTGTTCGTCTGCGTGCTCGTCGCGATCTGGCTCTACATGGCCGTGCTCGGCGTGCCGGGCTGGCTGCCCGACTCCTGGGAGTCATTCCTGCACAAACTGCCCCTGCTCGGCTGAGTAGGTTGGCAGCTCGATCAGCTCGCTCATGTTCTGGGCCATCTTGAGCATCTGGTTGAGGAAGAACGGCCGATCGAGGATCTTGTTCCGCGCCGCGATCCCGAACCGGGTCGCCGGCGCCATGAACTGACCCGAACGGCTGCCGTCCTGGGTCTTCGACACGGCCTTCCGCAGCCGCTCCTCGTAGCGGTCGAACGCGGTCCGGAGATCGTCGCCAGCCTGCGCCAGCTCCCCTGCGAGTACGTAGGCGCCGACCACCGCCGTCCCGGTGCCGAGCGCTCCGAACGTCGCGCCGTACCCCGCGTCGCCGAGCAGCACGATCCGGTCGGTCGACCAGCGGTCCACGCGAACCCGGCTGATCGAGTCGAAGTACAGCTCCGTTGCTGCCGGCAACGCTGCGAGCAGTTCCGGGACGTGCCAGCCGAGGCCGCTGAACTGTTCGAGCAGGATGGCCTTCTGCTGGTCCAGGTCGCGCCGGTTGTACTCCAGCACCTGCGATTTGAACACGAACAGCGTCTGCGCGAGCCCTGGATCGCGACGGTCCGCGCCGACGCTCGCGAGCTTCCCGGGCACGTTGTACAGCAGCGCGTCGCCGGAGATCCCCAGCGTGTTCGGGACCTCCCAGCCGCCCACGTAGTAGTCGAGGTGCCGCTCGAGGACCTGCTCCGCCGGCCACGCCAGCCGCCGTACGACGGAATGCATCCCGTCCGCCCCGACCACCAGGTCGTACGTCTCCTCGATCCCGCTCTCGAACCGGACGTCCACGCCGTCCGCGTGCTCTTGCAGGCTCGCAATCGAGTCGCCGAAGCGGTACGTCGCCTGCTCGCGGCTGTGCTCGTACAACACCCGCGACAGGTCTGCCCGCAGTACCTCGAGCTCCCCGCCCGCGAACTCGGCGGGTAGCCGCATCAGCTTGCGTCCCGACTCGTCGACGAACCGCATCGCGCTCCCCCCGGTCTGCAGCGACCGCAGGTCCTCCAACACGCCCATGCGCTCCAAGACGGTCGTGAACACCTCACCGCGGAAGTCCACCGCGTACCCGCCCTGCCGCAGCGCGGGCGCGACCTCGACCACTGTCACGTCGTGCCCCGCACGGCCCAGCCAGAGCGCCGCCGAGGGCCCTGCCACGCTCGCACCCGAAACCAGAACCTTCATCATTGCCTCCGTCGAGAGTAACTGTGTCTGCCGGACACAGTAATGTGTATGGTAGACACAGTTCAAGTCGATAGCGAAGGAACGCGATGACCGAACTGCTCTGGGGCAAGGAACCGGCCCGGACCCGCGGCCCGAAGCCGGCCATCACGCTGACCGCGATCGCCGAGGTCGGGATCGCGATCGCGGACGCGGAGGGCCTCGACGCGGTCTCGATGCAACGTGTCGCCGGCGAGCTCCCGGTCACGAAGATGGCGCTCTACCGATACGTCCCCGGCAAGACCGAGCTGGTCGCGGTGATGAGCGACCTGGCGATGGGCGGCCCACCGGACCGCCCCGACCTACCGTGGCGCGAGGCGCTACGCACGTGGGCCGTCGACCTGTACGACGGATTCACACGACACCCGTGGCTGCTGCAGTCCACCATCGGCCGTCGCCTGCTCGGCCCGAACGAGCTCGCCTGGATGGAGCGCGGCGTCGCGGCGCTGACCGGCACCGGACTGAGCGGCGGCGAGCAGCTGGACTCGATCCTGGTGATCACGAGTCACGTCCGGAACATCGCGCAGCAGTCCACGACCTTCCCCGGGCACACGACCGGGCTGACCGAGGAGGACATGCAGCTGTCGCTCGCCGAGATCCTCTCCACCGAGGCCGACAGGTTCCCGCATCTGACCACCGCGATGCGTACGTCGGCGGGCAGCGAGAACCAGGGTCTGGAGTTCGGCCTGCAGCGGATCCTGGACGGCCTCGAGTTGCTGATCAGTGGCCGGACGGACTGAGTCGAATCCCATTGAAACGTTGCCGATAGGCCGATGCGGACAGCCCGTAGTGGGACTTGAACCGGCGGGCGAAGTAGTTCTGGTCGGGCCAGCCGACCGACTCACCGATCCGGTTGATCGGCAGGTCGGTGTGCAGCAGGCGGTCGGCCGCGAGTTCGACGCGATGCCGCGACAGGTACGCCATCGGCGGCAGCCCGGTCACCGACTTGAACAGCCGGACCAGGTACCCGGGCGCGAGGTGCAACTCCCCCGCGAGATCGGTCAGCGTCCAGTGCCGGGCCGGGTCGGCCTCCATCATGCGCATCGCATCGACGACGGCCGGGTGGGTGTACTCGCCGCGTTCGTCGGTTTCCGCGACGGTTCGCGCGACGCAACTCAGATACAACGACAGCCAGCCGATCACTTCGCCGCGATGCCGGCTCAGCGGCTGGTTCCGTAGCCGGCGCAATCCGTCGAGGTGACCGACCGCCTCTTGCACCGTCGCCGGATCGAGATGCGTGCCGATCATTCCGCGGCGCTGAGCCGAGAACGGGCCGGTCCACAACAGGTAGCCCAGCAAGGGATCCTCGCGTGCCCAGGCGAGCTCGCGCCGGACCAGGTCGGCGGAGAAGCAGCAGTTGTAGACCTCGAGCCCGTCGCACTCGACGTACTCGTGCCAGACCCCCGGACGCAGCAGGATCGCGTCGCCGGCCTGCAGTCGCTGGCGTCCGGCGAGGCTGTGGTGGACGCCTTCACCGCCTGTGACGAGAAGCAGCTCGAAGAAGCTGTGCGTGTGCAGCGGATGCGCCTTTTCGTGCAGGTGTGTGCCCGCGTGCACGACCGTCCCTTCGACGAAGTGCAGCACGGTCCCGCGGGTCCTCACCGGCTCGGCGGCCATCTCCGAACTGTCCTCTGGCATCGCTTCACGATACGAGCCAAGGTGCAGATCGTGCTAGATCGAGTGCACATCGGGCTAGTAGCCGGCGACTGCCGGTCGCAGGATCGGGGAACAGGCGAAACGTCCTCGCCGATCCATCAGCCAAAGATCGAGCGTTTTGTCAGAGCACCTAATGAATCGTTTCACATACCGTCCTGATCAGCGCCTTGGTTGGAGTCTCATGTCGCAACTCGCCGCACCCACCGCCCTCCGCTTCGAGCATCAGCCTGCGCCCGTACTGGGCCTCGGCACCGCGAGCCCGCGGATCTCCTGGCAGGTCCCGGCCGCGGACGCCGGCTACGCGCAGACGGCGTACGAGGTCGAGATCACCACCGGAACCACAGAAGTTTTCACCGTCCAGTCCCCCGACCAGGTCCTGGTGCCCTGGCCGGGTTCGCCGCTCACGTCGCGTGAATCCGCGCAGGTTCGGGTCCGCGTCCGTGGAAACGAAGACTGGAGCGATTGGAGCGAGGCCGCGACGGTCGAGGTCGGCCTGCTTGCGCCGGACGACTGGACCGCCCGGTTCGTCAGCCCGCAGAACAACCCGCACGGCTCCCCCGCTCCACTGATCGCCGGCACCGCGGACCTCCCCGACGGCGTCGTGAAGGCCCGCTTGTACGCGACCTCGCACGGCATCTACATCCCCGAGCTCAACGGGCAACGGGTCGGGACCGAGGAGCTGGCGCCCGGCTGGACGTCGTACCAGTTCCGGCTCCGCTACCAGACGTACGACGTGACCGAGCTTGTTCGACCTGGTGAGAACACGCTCGAGTTCCTCGTCGGCAACGCCTGGTACCGCGGCCGCATCGGCTTCCAGCACCAGAAGCAGCTGTACGGCGACCGCCTCGCCGTTCTCGCCCAGCTCGAGGTCACCACCGAGGACGGTCAGGTCCACACGTTCGCGAGCGACGGCACGTGGACCTCCCGGGAGAGCAACGTCCTCGCCGACGACCTGTACGACGGCCAGACCACGGACCTGCGCAGGAAACCCGGAGAGCGCTCTCTGGTGGACGTTCTCGACGCCGACCTGAACCTGCTCGTGGCCCCCGACGGCCCGCCGGTCCGGATCACCGACGTCCTGCCCGCGCTCGAGATCACCACGTCCCCGTCCGGCAAGACCCTCATCGACTTCGGCCAGAACCTTGTCGGCCGAGTTCGCCTGACGGTCCGCGGCCAGGCCGAGGGCGACGAGATCGTCCTGCGGCACGCGGAGGTCCTGGAGAACGGCGAGCTCGGCGTCCGCCCGCTCCGCACCGCGAAGGCGACCGACACCTACATCCTCGCCGGCCCGGACGAGGTGACCCTCGACTCACCGCTCACCTTCCACGGCTTCCGGTACGCCGAGGTCACGGGAGTAAGCGCTCTCTCGAAGGACGACATCGTGGCCGTCGTCGTCGGCACCGACCTGCGCCGCACCGGCTGGTTCGACTCGTCCGACGAGCTGCTCAACAAGTTCCACGAGAACGTGGTCTGGGGCATGCGCGGCAACTTCGTCGACGTACCGACCGACTGCCCGCAGCGCGACGAGCGCCTCGGATGGACCGGCGACATCCAGGTCTTCTCGCCGACCGCGACCTTCCTGTTCGACAGCGCCGGCTTCCTCACCAACTGGCTCGCCGACCTGGCGGCCGAGCAGCAGAAGGACGGATCCGTGCCGTACGTCGTGCCGGACGTGCTGAAGGACGAGCACCCGGCGACCGCGGCTTGGGGTGACGCGGCAACGATCGTGCCCTGGGTGATCTACCAGCGCACGGGCGACGCCGGCCTGCTCGCGCGTCAACTGCCGAGCATGCGCGCGTGGGTCGACAAGATGGCCGACCTGGCCGGCAGCAACCTGCTGTGGTCCGGCGGCTTCCAGTTCGGCGACTGGCTCGACCCGACGGCTCCTCCGGAGAACGCGTTCAAGGCCAAGGCCGACGCCGACGTGGTCGCGACCGCGCACCTGGCCCGCTCGGCCGAGGTGGTCGCGCAGGCCGCCGAGATCGTCGGCCAGCCCGATGTCGCCCGTCAGTACGCCACTCTGGCCGACGGCGTCCGGCAGGCGTTCGCCACCGAGTACGTCACCGCCGGCGGCCGGGTACTGAGCGACGCGGCAACGACCTACGCCCTCGCCCTGCAGTGGGCCCTGCTGCCGACCGACACCCAGCGGCGCGGCGCCGGCGAACGACTCGCAGATCTCGTCCGGACGTCGAGTTTCCGGATCAGTACCGGATTCGTCGGAACGCCGCTGATCTCCGACGCGCTGGCCGATTCCGGACATCCTGACCTGGCATACCGCCTCCTGCTACAGACAGGTTGCCCGTCTTGGCTGTACGCAGTGACGATGGGAGCCACGACGGTCTGGGAACGCTACGACAGCATGCTGCCCGACGGCAGCATCAATCCCGGCGAGATGACGTCGTTCAACCACTACGCCCTCGGCGCGGTCGCCGACTGGATGCACCGCCGCGTCGCGGGCCTGGCCGCGGTCGATCCTGGTTACCGGACCTTCGAGGTGCGCCCACTCGTCACCGAGCATCTGACGAGGGCCTCCGCAAAACACGTCACGCCGTACGGCGAGGCAGCCGTGGCGTGGGCCCGCGACAACGGTCAGGTCACGCTGTCCGTGACCGTGCCGGTCGGATCCCAGGCCAGCGTCGCCGTACCTGGACAGGACGAGCCGGTCGAGGTCGGTCACGGAACACACGAGTGGACCGCCGACGACCCGTACGCCGAGACGCCGGACGTGCCCGCCGACGCCACGATCCGCCAACTCATCGACAACGCACCGGCGTGGACCGCGATCGTCGCGGCCGCCATCGAAGACGAGGTGGTCACGGCGGACACGGACCTCACCGTCCGCCTGGAGCGCTACCTCGACATGCCGGCCGCGGAGCTGATCCCCGTGCTCGGCCGCTTCCGCAAGAACCCGGACGCCCCGGCCCTGCAGGCCGAGCTCGACGCACGACTCACCCACTAACCCAACTCACCGACCGCCCCGCTGCCGCGATGTACATCCCTTGGAGGTCATGATGAGGTTCCGCCCAGGAGCCAGCGGTCTCGCACTGCTGGCTGTCTGTTCCCTAACCCTTGCCGCGTGCAGCGCGGGCAGTCTCGGATCCAGCGACGACGCCGGTGGCAGCGGCGCGGTCGAGATCACGTACCTGACCACCAACCAGGACCAGGACGTGAAGGAGGCCGAGCAACTCGCCAAGGACTTCCACGCGAAGAACTCGAACATCACCGTGAAGGTGGAGACGCGTCCGGGTGGCACCGAGGGCGACAACATCATCAAGACCCGGCTGTCCACCGGCGACATGGTCGACATCTTCAACTACAACACCGGGTCGCTGTTCAACGCGATCGCGCCGCAGAAGAACCTGCTGTCGGTCAACGACGAGCCGTGGGTCAAGGACCTGGACGAGAACTTCAAGAAGACCGTGACCGCCGACGGACAGGTGTACGGCGCACCCGTCGGCGGCTTCCAGGGCGGTGCGATCCTCTACAGCATCCCGGTCTACGAGAAGCTCGGGCTGACGATCCCGAAGACCTGGGCCGAGTTCATGGCCAACAACGCCAAGATCAAGGCGTCCGGCGGTGGCGTCGCCCCCGTCATCCAGACGTACGGCGAAACCTGGACCTCGCAGCTGTTCGTGCTCGGAGACTTCCACAACGTCTCCTCCGCCGAACCGGACTTCGCCGACAAGTACACCAAGAACCAGGCGAAGTACGCGACGTCGCCGGCGGCGCTCAAGGGGTTCGAGCACACCGAGGCCGTCCACGACGCCGGCTACGAGAACAAGGACTTCGCCTCGGCGAAGCTGCCCGACGGCCTGAAGATGCTTGCCACCGGCAAGGGCGCGCACTACCCGATCCTGTCCGGCGTGGTCGCGAACATGGTTGCCACCTACCCGGACGCGGCCAAGACCGTCGGCCTGTTCGCGCTGCCTGGTGACGACGCGAGCAAGAACGGCCTCACGCTGTGGACGCCGGGCGGCCTGTACATCCCGAAGACCACCGAGGGCGCCAAGCTGGACGCGGCCAAGAAGTTCCAGGCCTTCGTCGCCAGCCCGGACGGCTGCAAGTCGCAGAACACGGCCGGCGCACCGACCGGTCCGTACGCGGTCAAGGGCTGCACGCTCGGCGACGACGTACCGAAGGCGATCAAGGACATGCAGCCGTACCTCGACAAGGAGGGTTCGTCCAGCCTGGCGCTGGAGTTCCTCTCGCCGGTCAAGGGCCCCTCGCTGGAGCAGATCACGGTCGAGGTCGGGTCCGGCATCCGCAAGGCGAAGGACGGCGCGGCCCGGTACGACGAGGACGTCAAGAAGCAGGCCCAGCAGCTCGGGCTGGCGGGTTGGTGAGACCGTGACCGTTACCTCGGCACGTCCAAGTTCGCGCTCTGAGGCATCCCCGGCCGCCAAGGCGGCCGGGGGGAAGGTCTACACGCCGTACTCGTTCTGGTTCTACCTGCCGACCGCGGTGATCTACGCCGTGCTGTTCCTGGTCCCGACCTTCGCCTCGTTCTACTACAGCCTGACCCGGTGGAGCCTGTTCGAGTCGAAGTTCATCGGGCTGGACAACTTCGTCATGTTCTTCCAGGAGCCGGCCCTGGTCAAAGGCTTCACCAACACGTTGATCTACGCCGTGGTGACGTCGGGTTCGAAGGTCGTGCTCGGCCTGCTCCTCGCCGTACTGCTGACGTCGCAGATCGTCGGCCGCGGGTATCTGCGGTCGGTCGTCTTCTTCCCGGTGCTGGTCAGCACCGTCGGTGTCGGCCTGCTGTTCCAGGTCATGATGAACCCGGAGCGGGGCATCATCAACGGCGCCCTGGGCGTGATCGGCATCGACGGACCCGGGTGGCTGACCGACCCGAAGTGGGCCCTGATGTCGATCGCCGCCGTCGATGTGTGGAAGGGCGTCGGACTGGCGACCCTGATCTACATCGCCGGCATCGTGTCCATCCCCCGCGAGTACATGGAGGCCGCCCGGGTCGACGGTGCCGGCGCGTGGGACACGTTCCGCCGGATCGTGCTGCCGCTGTGCAAGCCGGCCACGGTCACCGTGATCATCCTGTCGCTGATCGGCGGCCTGCGGTCGTTCGAGCTGATCTGGGCGATGACCCGCGGTGGCCCCGGCTTCACCTCGGACGTGATCTCGTCGGTGATCTACAAGCAGTACCAGGCCGGGTTCTACGGTCTGTCGACGGCCGGCAACGTCATCCTGTTCGTGCTGGTCACCGCGATCGTGCTGCCGCTGAACTGGTTCCTGAACCGCAAGGAGGTGGACATGTGAGCACCGCCGAACTCGTCAACCACCGGCCGGGCCGCAAGTGGGCGCTGAGCGTGGTCGCGATCGTGGCGTCGATCGTGGTGTTCATCATCCCGTTCGTGTTCATGGTGCTGACCGCGGTGAAGGACCGGCAGCAGGCCGCCGACCTGGACTTCTCCTGGCCACACCAGTTCCAGTTCGTGCAGAACTTCGTCGACGTGGTGAAGGCCCGCGACTACATGCTCGTCATCGCCTTCATCAACAGCACGATCCTGACCGTGGCCAGCGTCGCCGGGATGGTGGTGCTGGCGGCCATGGCCGGGTTCGTGCTGCAGCGGCGGAAGAGCAAGTGGAACGGCTTCATCAACTTCCTGGTGCTGTCCGGGCTGATCATCCCGCCGGCCGTCGTACCGACGATCTGGGTGCTGCAGAAGCTCGGGCTGTTCAAGACCATGCCGGGGCTGATCCTGATCGAGATCGCGTTCGGGTTGTCGTTCTGCATCCTGTTGTTCCGGGCCTTCGTGGCGACCATCCCGCGGGAGCTGGACGAGGCGGCGATCATCGACGGGGCCGGGCCGTTGCGGTTGTTCTTCGGGGTCATCTTCCCGCTGCTCAGGTCCGTCATCGTCACCGTCGTCGTGGTCCAGTCGGTCAACGTGTTCAACGACTTCGTGAACCCGCTGTACTTCCTGCCCGGCGACAAGAACGCGACGGTCCAGCTGACCCTCTACAACTTCTCGGGCCAGTTCAGCACCCAGTACAACCTGCTGTTCATGGACATCCTGCTGATCACGATCCCGCCGCTGATCATGTTCCTGTTCTTCAACCGGCAGATCGTCGCGGGTCTGACGTCCGGAGCGGTCAAGGGGTAGCCGGTTTGCGGACGATCAGGGCCGCCTGGGCCGCGTCCTTCTCAGCGGGCAGCGCCGCGCGCGTCAGGGTCGCCACCTCGGCGAACCCGGCGCTCGCGAGCAGCCCGGCGACGTCCGCGACGTCGTACATGTAGACCTCGAGGTCGAGGTCGTGACCGTAGGCGCTGCTCAGATTGCGGCTGCCGTCGCCGACCTTGAAGCCGTGCACGAGGTGGCCGCCGGGGCGCAGGACGCGGAACAGCTCCGCGAACACCGCCGGAAGGTCCTCGCGTGGAGTGTGAACGAGCGAATACCACGCGAGGGCCCCGGCCAGCTCACCGTCCTTCAGGTCCAGGTCGAACAGCGAACCGACCTCGAACCGCAGCTCCGGATACTCTCGCCGGGCCACCTCGATCATCCCCGGCGTCAGGTCGACCCCGAACACGTCCATCCCCCGACCGGCCAGGTACGTCGTGATCCGCCCGGTGCCACACCCGAGATCCCCCACCGGTCCGTCCGGGACGAGCTGCTCAAAGTAGCCGAGGGCACCTTTCTCGAACGGATCCGCACGGTGATAGTCGCGCAGAATCGCGTGGTAGTCGGTGGCAGCGGCGTTGTACGACCCTTGGATATCGTTCACGCCAGAACCCTAGGAAGGCCCTCCGACAATTTCTCGTAGTCCGCGATCGAGTTGTACGCGTGCGCCGAGAGGCGGATGAATCCCCGGTCGTCGAAGCCGGTGAGAGTGATCTCGGCCTTCAGCTCGCGGGACACGCGCAGCTTCAGTTCGGGGCCGCCGGCCAGGTCGAACGAGGACGGCAGCTCTACCAGGCGCATCGTCGCCGGCGGGTGCGCCACCTCGGCAACGCCGGTCCCGAGCGCCTTCGCGAGGACCTTCGCGCCCTCCTCGACCAACGTGGTCAGCTGCGGGCGACGGGTCGGCCAGTCCAGCTCCGCCAGGACCTGCAGCGACTCCGGCGCGGCGATCCACGGCACGTAGTCGTACGTGCCCAGCATGTCGAAGCGCTCCGGCATCCGCTCGTCGTACTCGGACCACGACACGATCAGCGGCATGGACGCCGTACGCCACTGCTCGGCGACCACCAGCCCGGCCGTTGCTCGCGGCGCGGCCGGCCACTTGTGGAAGTTGCCGGTCCAGAAGTCGGCGCCCCCGGCGGCGGGTGCGTCGATCAGCGCCGGGGCGTGCGCGCCGTCGACCACGATCGGTACGCCGCGCTCGTGGGCGGCCGCCACCAGCGCATCGATCGGGAACACCTTCGCCGTACCCGAGGTGATCTGGTCGACGATCAGGACGGACGCGCCGTCCAAGCGGTCCGCGATCAGCGCGACCACGGTCTCGTCGTCGGCCTCGATCGGGATCTCGACGTTCACGACCTCGGCGCCGTGCGCCTTCGCGAACCGCTCTGCGGCGAACCGGACCGCGCCGTACGCGTGGTCGGTCAGCACGATCCGGCTGCCGGCCGGGATCGGCAGCGTCTGGAGCGCGACGGTCACGCCGGCGCTCGCGTTCGGGACGAGCGCGAATCCGTCCGGGTCGGTCTCCAGGTACGCCGCGAGCGCCAGGCGGCTCGCGGTCAGCCGGTCGGCGACGGTACGGAACCAGACCATCGGGTTGGCGTCCATCTCGGCGCGGAGGCCGGCCATCACCTCCTGCGTGCGGCGCGGCACAGCGCCGTACGAACCATGGTTGAGATGCACAACCTCGGGATCGAGAGTCCACAGATCGGGGCGGGAGCGGAGTACTGTCACCACCCAAACGGTACATACTGCACACGTGTACCCCTACCTCGACCACGACGGACCGATCGCGATGGCCCACCGAGGCGGCGCCAAGCACCCGGACAACGTCGGCTACGAGAACTCGCTGCACGCCTTCCAGCACGCCGTCGACCTCGGGTACCGGTACCTCGAGACCGACCTGCACGCGACCAGCGACGGCGTCGTGATCGCGTTCCACGACGACAAGCTCGACCGGGTCACCGACCGGACCGGGGTGATCGCGGAGCTGCCCTGGTCGGAGGTCAGCAAGGCGAAGATCAACGGCCACGAGCCGATCCCGCGCCTGGACGAGCTGCTCGAGCACTTCCCGGACATCCGGTTCAACCTCGACATCAAGGCCGAGGGCGGCCTCGAGCCGGCCGCGAAGGTCCTGAGCGCCGCGAACTCGATCGACCGGGTCTGCGTGTCGTCGTTCTCCCAGTCGCGGGTCCGCCGGATCCGCAAGCTGCTCGGGCCACGACTGTGCACCGGGTACGGCGAGTTGGAGATCGTCCTGATCCGCTTCCTGCCGTTCGCGCTGAAGGCCCGCGGCGCCTGCCTGCAGATCCCCGAGGGGTACGGCGCGTTTCACGTGCTCACGCCCGGCCTGATCAAGCGCGCGCACTCCCGCGGCAAGCAGGTGCACGTCTGGACGATCGACGAACCGGACACCATGCGCCGGATGCTCGACGCCGGCGTCGACGGCCTGATCACCGACCGCACCGACCTGCTTCGTGATGTCCTGATCGAGCGAGGTCAGTGGCACTGAAGTGTTATCCGCCGGTACGTCACGACGTACCCCGGACCTGACACACTTCCGCGCATGGGATTCCTCTCCGCCCCGCCGGCGGTCGACAAGCGCGAGTACTGGGGATTCAGTCTCTACGACTGGGCCAACTCGGGCTACGTCACCACCACGGGCACCGTCCTGTTCGCGCCGTACCTGACGTCGGTCGCGGAGAACGCCGCCTGCGGGTACGTCGGGACCAGCGACAACCCGTGCCACACGAACCTGGACGTGCTCGGGCTCGGCATCTCCCCCGGCTCGCTCGCGTTCTACGTCGTGACGGTCGCGACCCTGATCTCCGCGCTGTTCCTGCCGGTGGTCGGCGCGATCGCGGACCGGATGTCGCGCAAGAAGCTGCTGATGTGCGGATTCGCCTGGGCCGGAGCACTCGCCGCCTGCTGCATGGTGTTCGTCGACGGCGGGCGCTGGCAACTCGGTGCGCTGCTGCTGTTCGTGGGGAACCTGTGCCTCGGCTCGTCCCTGGTCGTGTACGACTCGATCCTCATCGACATCGCCCCACCGGACCAGCGAGACGCCGTCTCGTCCCGTGCCTGGGCGTTCGGGTACGCCGGTGGCTTCCTGCTGCTCCTGGTCAACCTGGCGGTCGTCACCGCCCACGACGCTCTCGGGCTGAGTCAGAGCACGGCCGTACGCCTCAGCCTGCTCAGCGCCGGGCTCTGGTGGGGAATCTTCACGTTCTTCCCGTTCCTCCGGCTGCGGAACCGGCCACCGACGAACGTCGTGCAGGTCCGCAGCGGCAGCGTCGTACGCCAGAGCTTCGGTCAGCTGGCCGCCACGCTCAAGCACCTGCGCAGCTACAAGATGACGATGCTGTTCCTGATCGCGTACCTGTTCTTCAACGACGGGATCCAGACGGTGATCTCGGTGTCGTCGACGTACGGCGAGAAGCAGCTCGGGTTCGAGACGCAGGTGCTGATCGCAACCATCCTGCTGGTCCAGTTCGTCGCGTTCTTCGGAGCGCTGGCATTCGGCCGGTTCGCCCAGCGGTACGGCGCCCATCGCACCATCTCCGGCGGCCTGGTGATCTGGATCCTGATCGTGATCGCCGGATTCCTGCTGCCCGAGCGCCAGATCGTTCCGTTCCTGGCGATGGGGATGGCGATCGGGATCGTGCTCGGCGGCACGCAGGCGCTGTCCCGGTCGGCGTTCAGCCAGCTGATCCCGAAGGGCCGCGAGGCGGAGTACTTCTCGCTCTACCAGGCGGGCGAACGCGGGACGTCGTGGCTCGGCACGCTGGTGTTCGGTCTCGTCCACCAGCTCACCGGCTCGTACCGTCCCGCGATCGTCGCACTCGGCCTCTTCTTCGTCGTCGGCCTCGCGCTGCTGGTCCGCGTCGACATGCGCCGCGGCATCGACGAGGCCGGCAACAGCCAACCGACCGTGGTTTAAGCGGCGCCTGGGCCAACGTCCGCGGAGGTGAGTGGGCGTCGGACCGGCGCGGCGGTCGAGTACTCGTCGGCGCCCACGTCGTACGGCGCCGTGCGGGGCTGCCCGTCGACGTCGTCGCTGACGTGACCCGAGTGGTCGACGGCGGCGGCGTCCGCGGCGGCGCTACCCGAGCCGAGCCGGTAGACGCCATCGGTGCCCGCAGTCAGCTTCGGATCGGCGCGGGTGACGCCCGACGACGGGATGTTGCCGTTGGTGGCCTGGCCCCAGGCGATGTTTCCCGCCCAGGTCAGCCCGGCGAGATACGGCATGTCGACCAGTTCGCCGCTGTCGCCGACCATCAGGTTGTCGGCCACCACACAGTCCAGCGGAGGCACCGTGCGCTGGCTCTCGCCGACGAGGGCCTGTCCGTTGTTCCGGAGTGTGTTCAGCGTGATCGTCACGCGGTCGGGCGCGTCGTTGCCGGTCCGGGAACTGGACGGCTCGCCCTCGTAGTGGTCCCGTTCCGTGCCGCTTCCGAGCACCACGCCGGCGCCCGCGATCCCGCTGACGTAGTTGTTCACGATCAGGTGGTCGTTGCCGTAGATCCGGATCCCGTTCTCTCCGGACAGCAGATAGTTGCTCTCGACCCGGTTGTCGTTGCCGTGCCGCAGGACGAGCCCGCCGACGGACGAGCGGATCGTGTTGTACCGGATCGTGTTGCCGGACGACTTCACCGAGATCGCCTCGGGATCGCCGTTGCACCGCTCGAACAGGTTGTACTCGACCGTCGCGTCGGCGGTGCTGAGCGCCCGGCTGCTCACTCCGAGCCGGATCGGCTCCCCGCCATTGGCCCCGCCGTACGTGTGATCGCGGAAGTAGTTCCGCAGGATGTACGTGCGCTGTGCCATCGCCTCCGAGCCCGGGCCGTCGATCACCAGGTACACGCCGACGGTGGACTTGTCGTGGAAGACGTTGCGGTCGATCTTCGCGTCGTCGCCGCGGACGACGACCCAGTGGCCGGTCGACGCCGCGAGGGCGAGGTCGTTGCGGGTCAGCCGGATCCGCGGGCAGTCCGCAGGGATCTCCAGCGTCGTACTCTGCCGGAACGCGAACCCGCTGATCGTGATGTCCGACGACCCCGAGAACACGAAGCTCTGCGCGCCGGTCAGCGTCACGCCGCCGCGGGTCTGGGCCACGATCGTGATCGGCCCGCTGCTGCTCCCGTGCCGATTGCTGATGGTGATCGGCGACCCTGACGGTACGGCGTACGAACCGTTCGCCATTGTGATCGTGGTGCCGGCGGTGGCGCTGTTGATTGCCTGCTGCAACTCGGCCAGCGAGGTCACCGTGGCAGTCTCCTGGGCAAGCGCTGCTCGCGCTCCCACCAAGGAAATTGCGACGGCGCCACTGCCGGCCAAGAAGGTACGACGGTCCATGACGAGGCTCCTAGTTGTGTGGGCGGTACAACTTTCGGTACGCGCTCGGGGTCACCGAACTCACCTGACGGAACACCTTCGAGAAGTAGGACTGATCCATCCCGACGGCGGCCGCGATCTCCTCCATCGGACGCGCGGTCGCCGTCAGCTCGCGTTGGGCCCATTCGATCCGGACCCGCTTGATGTACTGCTTCGGCGACAACCCGAACTCGGTGCGGAAGTGCCGCATGAAGCTCGCCAGGTCGTAGCCGAACACGGCCGCGAGCTCCTCGACACTCGGCAGCGTGGACAGGTTGTCCTGGATGTACTGCACGATCTCGGACTCGCTCGTCTGCCGCTCCGACAACCGCACCGAGCCGGGCGGCGCACTGTCCAGGTAGTGCGCGAACAGCGCCGTCAGCGCCGAACGCAGCCGCAGCGGCGTCGCGAGACCTGGCGGATCCCGGTCCGCCGCACCGACCTGCTCGAACAGAGCCGCGGCTTCCTCGGGCGCCTTGCTCGGGACGATGTACGGCAGCGTCAGCATCTCGCCGATGTCCCGGTCGCCGATCAACGCCGAGAAGTGCAGCCAGTGCTTGCGGAAAACGTTGTCGCTGATCGTCTCGTACGAAACCGGCACGTCGGCCGGCATGTAGACGAGCTCGCCGGGCCGCGGGTAGAGCTCCTGGTCCCCTACGACGAGACGCCCCTCCCCCTCCAGGATCAGATAGAGGCGGGAGAACGGATCCGGCATCAGAGCCCGGGACCACTCGCGGTGCACCTTGGTGATCCGGGCCGCGACGACCAGGTCCAGCCGGAGCCGGTCGAGATACGTCCGGATGATCTCCTGCTCCCCTACCGCGTTCTGCGTTGTCTTCATCGCGCGTGCGGCCCGACGTCGCTCGAGGTCAACGGTCGGTACGTCGGACGGCGGGCCGAGTACTCGTCCGCGCCGACATCCGCTGCGCGACCGGTCCGGTGGTCCCCGTCCAGGTCAGCGGCGACCTCCGGGTACGACCGGGAGGCCGCGTTGATCGCCGGGCTGCCCGCCGTGAGCCGACGTACCCCGTCAGGTCCTGGCGCGAGCCGTGGGTCGACGCGGGTGAAGCCGGCGGCGGGTGCGTTGCCGTCCGTGCCCTGTCCCCAGTGGATGTTGCCTGACCAGGTGATGCCGTCCTGGAACGGCATGTTCACCAACTGCCCGTTGTCTGCCACCAACAGATTGTCCGTCACGGCGCAGCCGAGCGGCGGCAGGGTCCGGTGGCTCTCGCCGACGACAGCGGACTCGCAGTCGAGCACGGTGTTCAGCGCGATCCGCACCCGGTCCGGCGCGTCGTTGCCGCGCCGCGAGTCGGCCGGCTCGCCGGGGTAATGGTCCCGGACGTTGCCGCTGCCCAGTACGACGCCGGCGCCGCTGATCTGCTCGATGTAGTTGTTCACGATCAGGTGGTCGTTGCCGTAGATCCGGATCCCGTTCTCACCCGACAGCAGATAGTTGCCTTCGACCCGGGTCGCGTTGCCGTGCCGCAGCACGATGCCGCCCAGGCTGTCGCGGATCGTGTTGTGCCGGATGGTGTTGCCCGACGACTTCACCGAGATCGCCTCGGGATCGCCGTTCGCGCGCTCGAACAGGTTGAACTCGACGACCGCACCGGCCGTCGACAGCGCCCGCGGGCTGACTCCGAGCCGGATCGGCTCGCCGCCGTTGTCACCGGGGAACGTGTGGTCGCGGAAGTAGTTCCGGGTGATGCGCACCCCGCGGGCCATCGCGTCCGTCCCGGCGCCCTCGATGCCGAGGTAGATGCCGAGCGTGGACTTGCCGTGGAACTCGTTGCGATCGATCGTCGAGTCGTCCGCCCGCACCATCACCCAGTGCAGACCCTCGATATCGGCCAGCTGGAAGTCGTTGCGGGTGAGCCGGATCCGTCGGCAGTCCGGCGGCACGTCGAGCGTCGTACGCTGCCGGAACGCGAACCCGCTGATCGTGACGTCCGACGACGACGCGAACACGAAGCTCTGCTCACCGGTCAGCACCACGCCCCCGACCGACTCCGCCCGTACGACGATCGGCTCGTCGCGGGAACCGCGCTTGCCGGTGATCGCGATCGGCTCCGCCACCTCATAGGTGCCGTTGGCAACCGTGATCACACTGCCCGGCGTCGCGCGGACGATCGCCGCCTGGAGCTCCTCCAGCGAGCGCACCAGCCGGCCTTGTGAGCCGGCCATCGCCGGCAGCGCGGGCCATGTGGTCAGCGCGATGACACCTGTTGTTGCGAGGAAGGTACGACGATGCATGTCTCACCCCTTGAGTGCGCCGGAGGTCAGGCCTCGGGCGAACGAACGTTAGAAGAAGAGGAACACCAGCACGGACGGGAGCAGCGCCAGCAACGACGCGGCCAGTACGACGCCGGGCGTGACGGCCTGGTCGATCCGCAGCGTCCGCAACGCCAGCGGGAGCGTGTACGCCGACGAGTTCTGGGCCACCAGCAACGGCAGCAGGTACTGGTCCCAGATCATCGTGAAACCGAACACCCCGATCACGCCGAGCGCCGGCTTGCACAGCGGCAGGATGATCTGACCGAAGATCCGCAGCTCGCCGGCGCCGTCGATCCGGGCCGCCTCCTCGAGCTCGGGCGGCACGTCCTTCATGAACTCGGTCATCACCAGGATCGAGAACGCCCACGCGCCGAGCGGCACGATCATGCCGGCCAGCGTCCCCATCAGGTTGAGGTGCACCAGTGGCAGGTCGGCGAGCACCAGGGTCAGCGGCAGCGCGAGGATCTCCTCGGGCAGCATCATCGTGGCCAGGATCGCGACCATCACCAGCGTCATCAGCGGGAACTTCTTGCGGGCCAGCGCGTAGCCGGCGAGGACCGAGACCGCCACCTGCAGCAGCAGCCCGAATCCGACCACGAAGAACGAGTTCAGCAAATACCGCAGTACGCCGTGGTCGAACGCGATCCGGAAGTTGTCCAGGGTCGGTGTCTTCGGTACGACGCTGAGCTGCGTCGGATCCGACACGTGGTTGAACGACCCCACTAGCAGCGCTAGCAACGGCCCCGCGAAGACCGTGAACAGCCCGGCGTAGATCACGAACTTCGCGATCCGGGCGCCGACGCCCTTGCTCTCGGTGAGTCCCAGCGCGGTCTCGGTGGCGGCACTCATGCGGACCTCCTCCGTCGCAGCAGCTGGACGCACACGGTCAGGACGAGCGTGGCGGCGAACAGCAGCACCGCACCGGCCGAGCCGACGCCGAGCCGGCTCTGCTCCAGCCCCAGCTTGTAGATCAGCGTCATCACGACCTCGGTCGAGCCGTTCGGCCCGCCGTTGGTCAGCAGGAACACCTCGGTGAACGTCCGGAACCCACGCACGGCCGCCAGCACGAACAAGATCGCGAACACCGGCCGGAGACCGGGCAGCGTCACATGCAGGATCCGCTTCCAGGTCGAGGCGCCGTCCACGGTGGCCGCCTCGTACAGCCCGCGGTCGATCCCCGCCAGCCCGGCCAGGAAGATCATCATGTCGTACGGCGCACCACGCCAGATCCCGGTCACCGCGATCGAGGCGAGCGACGTGTGCGGATCGTTGATGAACCCGGACGGACCGAGCCCGACCAGGCCGATCAGCTGGTTGATCAGACCGTCGCCGGTCGGGTGGTACATGATCCGCCACAGCTCGGCCACCACGGCGAGCGGTACGACGACCGGCAGGAAGGCCGCCGACCGGATGAAGGTCAGCTTGCGGGTCTGGCCCTCCACCAGCAGGGCCAGGCAGAAACCGAGCACCATCGACCCGAAGGTCTGGCCGACCGCGAGCACGACCGTGTTCCACGCGGCGGACCGGAACCCCTCCGAGCTCAGGATCTCGGTGTAGTTCGCGCCGCCGACCCAGGTGTTGCCGAGGTACGGCCGGACTTCCTGTACCGACATGCCGATCGCCTGCGCCATCGGGATGAACTTGAAGTACACGAACAGCACCAGCGCCGGAGCCAGGAACAGCCACGGAACCCACCACTGCCCGCTCCTGCGAGACCTTTGGAGCTGCCCGGTGGGCGCCGGCGCAGCGTGCGCCGGGACCGTCACCGGCGCCGCCTCCCGGACACTCATGACGCGCTGATGCCCTGCTGGCTGAGCGTGTCGGTCAGCTTCTGGTCGAGCTTCTTCAGCTCTGCGTCGACGTCCAGGCCGCAGTCCGCGATCAAGGCGTTCACGGTATCCGCGGTGCTCTGCCGGACGGGTGTCCAGTTGGGGATCGAGGGGGCGTAGCGGCCGTGCTCGCGGTACACGTCGGCGTACAGCTTCCACCGCGGGTCGGGGCGGACCGTGGCGATGTCGACGGTCTTGTTCACCGGCAGCTGCACGATGAAGGCCTTCTCGCCTTCCATACCGATCTTCTGGCCCTCGGCCGAGATCGCGTAGCCGGCGAAGGCGTTCTGCCCGGCCTCGTTCTTGGAGCCGGCCATCAGGTAGACGCTGCCGCCCTCGGCGAGCACCGTCGAGTCCTTCGGGCCCTTCGGCATCGCGACGACGTCGTACTTGTCCTTGCCGAGCGAGGAGTCGAAGCGCGGCATCAGGTACGGACCGACGACGTACATCCCGGTCTTGCCGGCCTCGAAGGTCTCGTTGGTCGGCGGCGTGTCCATGGTCGCGGCGCCCGGCTGGATGACCTTGGAGGTGCAGGCGAGGTCGCGGAACCACCTGGTCGCGGCCACCGTCTCTGCGGTCGACATCGCGGGCTTGTACTTCCCGTCGGCCTGCTTGGCGATGAAGTCACCGCCGGCGGCCCAGAGGAAGTTCGAGAAGTACCACGAGGCGTATCCGCGCTTGGTCGAGGCGGGCACCGCCAGACCGTAGGTGTCGGCCTTGCCGTTGCCGTCCGGGTCCTGGGTGGTGAAGGCCTTCGCCAGGGCGACCATCTGGTCCCAGTTCGTCGGTGCGGTGAGGTTGACCTTCTTCAGCCAGTCCTTGCGGATCAGCAGCGCGGAGGCCTGCGCCGAGTACGGGACGCCGTACGTCTTGCCGTCAGTGGCACGGGCGGCGGCCAGCGCCGGCTCGAGCAGCTGGTCGCTGCCCTTGATCGCGGACAGGTCGACCTCGCGGACGATCCCCTGGCTCACCATCGTGCCCAGCTGGGACGAGTCGTTCATGACGATGTCCGGCAGATCCTTCTGCGCCGCCCGCTGGGACAGCTTGGTCTCGAAGTCGTCGAAGATCGCCGTGACCTCGACCTTCTTGCCGGTCGCCGCCTCGAAGGCCGCGGCCAGCTTCTTCATCCCCTTCTCGCCGTCGCCACCGGGCGTCGTGCGGGCCCACAGCTCCAGCGGAGCCGACGGGTCCTGCTCGGCCTTGCCGGCACCGGCGCCGCCCGAACCGCAGGCGGCAAGCGTCAGGGCGATCCCCACCCCCGCGGCCACCGTCTTGAATGACCTAATGATGGACACTGTCATGCCAACTTCCCCCACATTTGTACTTTTTGGGCCTCATTTCGTCGGAAGATAGCGCTTTCCAGGCAAACGAGTCAATGACTCATCGGATCGCTGGCTCGGGCGGGAGCGGCTAGGCCGGTACGACGGAGTTCACGAAGGCGCGTACTTCGTCGGCCGTCGGGCGGGTGCCCGTGCGGTCGGCGAACATCATGTGGGTCGACCCGATCAGCGTCAGGCCGAGTACGTCGGTGTTGGCGTCCGACCGAATGCGGCCGTAGGTCTGCTCGGCGGCAAGGTAGTCCCGGATGGCCTGGCCGGCCTCACTGAGGATCGGCACACCAGTGGGCACGGCCTCCCGCAACCGCGCGCGCAGGCCATCGCGGGAGATTGTCAGGCTGACGATCGCGACGGCGACCGAGCCGAACAGGTCGGTCAGCATCGTGGTGAGGTTGTCGACGACACTCCCCTGCCCCGCGGCCTTCAGCAGCACTTCGGCCTGGTCGTCGAGGCGCCGGATCCGGTCGAGGACGAGCTCGGCGAGGAAGCCGTCGAAGTCCGTGAAGTGCTTGTGCAGCAGACCTTTCGCGCACCCGGCTTCGGTCGTCACCGCGCGACTCGTGAGGGCCTCCGGACCGTCCCGGAGCAGGACCCGCTCGGCCGCGTCGAACAGCTGCTCCCGGGCATCCCGCATCGCCACGCCGGTAGGCATTCGCACCGTCCCTTGACACAAGTGGGCAACCGCCCACTATCGTGGGCACATGCCCACTCTACCGCCACCATCACCCTCCGGAACCGACCCGCATCAGCGACGGGACATGGCGGAGTCGTTCGGCGCCGATGCGGCGCTCTACGACCGTGCCAGGCCCCGCTACCCCGGTGCTCTGATCGAGGCGATTGTTGCCAAGGCCCCCGGAAAGGACTTCCTCGACGTCGGGTGTGGGACCGGGATCGTCGCGCGTCAACTGCAGGAAGCCGGGCGGCGGGTACTCGGGGTGGAGGTCGACGAGCGAATGGCGGCATACGCGCGCTCCACGGGCGTCGATGTCGAGGTCTCCCCCTTCGAGACCTGGGATGCGGCCGGCCGTACCTTCGATGCGCTCGTCGCCGGGATGACGTGGCACTGGATCGACCCCGCGGTCGGCGTCGCGAAGGCCGCCGACGTGCTCCGGCCCGGTGGGACGTTCGCTGTCTTCTGGTACGTCCTGCAGCCGCCGGCCGACCTCGGTGCCGCGTTCGCCGCGGTGCAGCGCGACGTACTGCCCGACAACCCGGCCGCTGCGCGGGCCGCCGCTTCGCCCCTCGGCGCGTACGAACACTTCCTCGATCGAACAGCCGACAGCTTGACCGACGCGTTCACCGATGTCTCGCGCGCAACGTTCCCCTGGTCGCGCACGTACACCCGCGACGAGTGGCTCGACCAGCTCCGCACGAGCGGCATGGCCAAACCCCTCGCCAACGCCGGCAAACTCGACGCCGTACTCGAAGGCACCGGCGCAGCGATCGACGCCGTCGGCGGCAGCTTCACCCTCGACTCAACCGCCGTCACCTTCACCGCCACCCGGAGGTGAACGTGCGCCCGGCCGGGGTGCTGGCCGGGCGCACGGCAGGTGCGGATCGCCAGGCCATCACAATGTGCCGCCGGACACCGGCGTCGCGCTCAGCGGCGCGGTGGGCGTGCGATTGTGATGGCCTGGGGATCCTCAGCGTGCGGACGGAGTGGCGGACGGGTTGCGGAAGCCGCCGAAGGCGCCCTGGCGGACCGTGTTCGCGGTGATCGTGCCGTTGGCGTTCTGACCGCTGACGACGACCTGCTCCCCCGCCTTCAGGTCCGCCGCGGTGCCCTTCGACGTGATCTCGTACGTCGTGTCGCCGGTGAGCTTGACCGTGACGTTGCCGGACTGGGTCTTCACGACCAGCTCGGAACTCGTCGCCGAGACGACCGTGCCGACCGTCCCGCCACCGCCCTGCGCGCCTCCGGGGCCCTGACCGGGCGCGTTCTGGCCGTACCCGTTCTGGCCCCGGAACCCGCCGTACCCGCCGGCGCCGCGACCACCGGTCTGCGGCTGGTTCGACGAGCTGTCCGAGGCGAACGCCGCATGCAGCCCGGCGCCGCTGCCGAGGCCGATGGCGAGGACGACGATCCCGGTCAGGATCGCCGTGGCCAGCGGCAGGTTGAGGGTCTTCTTCGGCTTCAGCGCCGCGTCGACCTCCTCGTCGGACCCGATCTGCGCGAACTCGTCGGGCGTCTGGTTGCTCATCAGAAGGTGCCTCTCACTCGTGACGTAGTGCATCGATGGGACGGAGACCGGCGGCTCGGTGCGCCGGCATGCTGCCGAAGAACAGGCCGACCGCCGCGGATACGCCGAGCGCGAGCCCGATCGACGACGGCACCAGCACCGGCTGCACGCCGGCCAGCTGGAAGCGAGTGACGATCAGCGCGGCCCCGACCCCGACCGCGCCGCCGATCAGACTGAGCAGCGTCGCCTCGATCAGGAACTGGCCGAGGATCGTCCGCCGCCGGGCGCCGAGCGCCTTGCGGATCCCGATCTCCCGGGTCCGTTCGGTGACCGTGACCAGCATGATGTTGGTGACGCCGATCCCGCCCACGACCAGGCTGATCGCGGCCACGGTCGCGAGCAGGGCTGTGAACGTCGCCGCGGTGTCCTGGCTGGTCTGCAGGATCTGCGCCGAGTTCGTGATCCGGAACGGCGAGGTCTCGGTGGCGGGAACCTTGTGGCGTGCGGTCAGCAGCTGCGTGACCTCGGACTGCGCGGTGTCGACGCGATCCTTGTCCACGGCCTGTACGACGATCTGGCTGAGCGCGCCGTACCCTGCCTGGGTCGCGCGCAGCGTGCTGATCGGCACGATGGCGGTCGCGTTCGGGTCGTTGAACCCGGTGCTGTCCTTGCTCGCCAGCACCCCCCTGACGACGAAGTCCACGGCACCGAGCTTGATCGTCTGACCGACCGCGCTCGCCGGCCGCGTGAACAGCTCGGTAGCAGTCGTCTGTCCGAGCAGGATGACCCGCTGCGAGGTGTCGACATCCTGCTGCGTGAAGGACGCCCCGGTCCCGACCGGCGTGTTGGTGGCCGTCATGTACTCCGGCGTCGTACCGATCACCTGGTTCACCGTGTAGCTGGTGTCGCCGTTCGTCGCCGTCGCACCGCTGCTCGTCATCACCGGGGCGACCGCGGAGACGTCCGGCGCGAGCTGCTTGTCGGCCAGCGCGGCGGAGTCGTCGAGGGTCAGGCTGTACTGCTGGGCCGCCGGTCCGGCCTGGCCACGCTGGAAGCCGCCTCCGCCGCCGGTCGTGGAGACGGTGAGCAGGTTGGTGCCCATCGCCTCGAGCCGGGCCTGCACGGCCTTGCCGGAGCCGTTGCCCACAGCAACCAGGACGATGACCGCGCCGACGCCGATCGAGACGCCGAGGACGGTGAGGAGCGATCTGAGTTTGTTCGCGGTGAGGCCGCGGAGCGCGGCGCCCATCAGGTCGCGTGGGGACATCAGCGGGTCACCTCGTCGGCGACGATCCGGCCGTCGGAGACCTGCACGAGCCGCCGGGCGCGGGCCGCGACGTCGTGCTCGTGGGTGATCACGATGATCGTGCGGCCGTCGGCGTGCAGGTCGTCGAACATGCCGAGCACCTCGTCGGTCGAGTGGGCGTCGAGGTTGCCGGTCGGCTCGTCGGCGAGCAGGATCCGCGGACCCGTCGCCAGGGCCCGAGCGATCGCGACCCGTTGCTGCTGACCGCCGGACAGCTCGTTGGGCCGGTGCCCGGTGCGGTCGGCGAGACCGACGAGTTCGAGTGCGCGGTTGGCCCGCTTGCGGCGTTCGCCGCGGCGCAGGTGGGCGTAGGTGAGGGGCAGTTCGACGTTCGCGAGCGCGGTGGTGCGCGGGATCAGGTTGAACGACTGGAAGATGAACCCGATCTTCCGGCCGCGGACGAGCGCCTGCTGGTCCTCGCTCAGCCGGGCCACGTCGCTGCCGTCGAGCCAGTACTCCCCGCGGGTCGGTACGTCGAGGCAGCCGAGGATGTTCATCAACGTCGACTTGCCGGATCCGGACGAGCCCATCACCGCGATGTACTCGCCGGCCTCGACCCGCAGCGACACGCCCCGGAGAGCGTGCACCGCGGTCTCACCCTGGCCGTACGTCTTGGTGACGTCCCGGATCTCGATCAGGGACTCAGCGGCCACGGAAGCCTCCGGCGCCCGTTCCCTGGCCGACGCCCGCGCCCGGGAACTGGCCGCCGCCAGGCTGCTGCCCCTGCCGGCCCTGGCCGTTCTGGGTCCCGGTGCCGCCGATCGCGCCCTGCAGCAGCTCGATCTGGTCGCCCTCGTTCAGGCCCGACGTGATCTGCGTGTAGCTGTCACCCCGTACGCCGACCTGCACCTCACGCGTCCCGCTGCCGTCGGCCATCGTGACCGTGTACGTCGTACCGCTGGTCGCGATCGACGTGCTCGGGACGTAGAGGGCGTTTACCGCCTTCGCGGTCTGGACCGTGACGTTCGCAGTCTGGCCGATCCGGGCGTTGGCCGGCAGCTTGGCGAGGCTGAAGGTGGCCGAGTACGAGACCACGCCGTTGGTGGTGGTCGGGGTCGGCGACACGGTCGCCAGCGCGGCGGTGAGCGTCGTACCGGGCTCGGCGTTCAGGGTGACCGTCGCGGTCTGGCCGGCCTTGATCTTGATCGCATCGGCCTCGGCGAACGCGGCCACCACCTGGAGCGCCTTCAGGTCGGCGATGTCCACGAAGCCGGTGCCGGAGGTGGTCGACGTACCAGAGGTCGAGGCTGAACCTTGACCTGAGGTCGAGCCTTGCCCGCTGCTGCCTGAACTGGAACTCGAATTCGAACTGGACCCGCCGGCCACCGAGCCGACCGCGCCGTTGACCGCCGTGATCGTGCCGGCGATCGGCGCCTTCAGCGTGGACGCGTCGACCGCGGCCTGGGCTGCCTCGACGTTCTGGTCGGACTGTTCCTTGTCCGCCTTCGCCTTCGCCAGGCTCGCCTCGGCGTTGCTGACGGCAACTTGCGGACTCTGACTCTGACCTTGACCTTGAGACTGCTGGGTCTGCTGTTGCTGGCCGTCGCTCGGGGTGGGTGTCGGCGAGGGCGAGGCGGAGGCTTCCTCGGCCTCCTCGAGGGCGTCCTCCGCGTCGCTGAGCGTCTCCTCGGCGGCGGTGACCGAGTTCGCGGACGCGATCTGGTTCTGCTGGGCGATCCGCAACTGCCGCTCGGCGGCGGACGGGTCGACCTTCGCGATCGCGGCACCCTTCGCCACCACCTGGCCGACCTTGACGAGTACCTGCGTCACCGTGCCGGACGTCTCGAACTGCGGGGACGCAGTCTGCGAGCTCTGCAGCGTGCCGCTGGAGCTGACGCTCGCGGTCACCTCACCACGCTGCACGGTCACCGAGGGCCGGGTCGCGCTGGCGGCCGGCGGATCCTTCTTGAAGAACAGGAAGTAGGCGGTGACGGCGATGGCGAGCACGATGGCCACCAGGGCCACGTTCACGAAACTGAGGCCACGGAGCTTGTGGCGGGGTAGCACCATGGACGCTGAGGCTAAGGTCGGTTGCTGAGGAGGAGATCCTCGATTCCTGGCAACAGGCTGTGAACCAGGTATCGATTTGGTGCGTCGTACATCGGGCGGTCCACGACACACCGTGATCTGTGAACACTCGATGACAGCAGGTCACGACGTCGGTGTCAGGTGCGTACATATGGCTCGGACATGCCAAAATGGGAATGATCCGGGCTGGCCGACCGTTGGCTCGGATGACGATCTCGGAGGTTTGACATGTCTAATCGCGTACTGCGTGGTTCGGGGCTGGGTGGGGTCAGCTTCGAGGATGACCGCGGTGTGGAGTTCGCGCCGCGCCAGATGATCACGTACGACTGCCCCCGCGGCCACGTGGTCGAGGTCACGATGGCGCACGACGCCGAGGTGCCCGCGATCTGGGAGTGCCCGCACTGCGGCAGCGAGGCCGCCCGGTCCACCGGTGAGAAGCCGGAGCCGAAGCAGGAGAAGCCGGCCCGTACGCACTGGGACATGCTGCGCGAGCGCCGGAGCATCTCGGAGCTGGAGGAGCTGCTGGCCGAGCGGGTCGAGCTGCTCCGCAAGGGCGAGATCGGCCCGGCGCACCTGCACCGGACCAAGCGCACGGCCTGATCCATCGGGAAACCCTCACCGCAACGGCGCGGTGGGGGTTTCTTCTTGTTCTGATTTGCCTAAAGGGCTTAGGCAATTACATAATGAGCTATGGCAAGAGCGGGGTTGAGCGGTGCGCGGCTGGCGCAGGCCGGTGCCGAGCTGGCCGACGAGGTCGGCTTCGAACAGGTCACCGTGTCCGCACTGGCCCGGCACTTCGGCGTCCAGGTGGCGAGCCTGTACTCGCACGTCCGCAACTCCGACGACCTGAAGGCCCGCATCGCCACAGTCGCCCTCACCGAGCTGGCCGACCAAGCTGCCACCGCCGTGGCCGGGCGCGCGGGCCGCGACGCCCTGCACGCCCTCGCCGACGTGTACCGCGACTACGCCCGCACCCACCCAGGCCGCTACACAGCCACCCGCCACACCGCCGCTGCCTCAGTTCTGGGCGAGCAGTACGTAGCTGCCGGGCGTAGGCACTCGGAGCTCGTCCGCGCCGTCCTCCGTGGGTACGACCTCGACGAGCCCACCGAGACCGACGCCGTACGGCTCCTCGGCAGCACGATCCACGGCTACATCACCCTGGAGCTCGCTGGTTCCTTCTCGCACAGCGAGCCCAGCGCCGGCGACAGCTGGCCACGCATCATCGACGCCCTCGACACCCTCCTCCGCAGCTGGAGCTGACATGATCACCACCCCCATCTCCCCCCGCCTTCTCCGCGGTGCGCTCGACCTCGAGCAGACCGACCGCGGCATCCTGCCGCACCGCCTGCCGGCTTGGGCGCGAGCGCAGTACGACGACGGCCAGATGTCGATGGTCGAGTCACAGCCCTCCGGCGTACGCCTCGTCTTCCGTACGTCGGCCACCGTCGTCGAGCTGGAGACGCTGCCGACGAAGCGGGACTACGTCGGCGCTCCCCCACGTCCGGACGGCGTGTACGACGTACTCGTCGACGGCCAGCTGGTGACGCAGCTCACCGCCAGCGGCGGCGATGTGATCACTATCGACCTGATGACGGGCGCCACCGAGACCCGGCCCGGTCAACCCGACACGCTACGAGTCGCCGGGCTGGCCGCCGTACCGAAGACCGTCGAGATCTGGTTGCCGCACGACGAGACCACTGAACTCGTTGCCCTGCGCACCGATGCTCCGGTCGAGCCGGTGCCGGCCGCGCGCCGGGTCTGGCTGCATCACGGGAGCTCCATCAGCCACGGCTCCAACGCCACCCACCCGACCGGCACCTGGCCGGCCCTGACCGCCGCTCAGGCCGGTGTGGAACTCGTCAACCTGGGCTTCGGCGGCAGCGCGTACCTGCAGCCGTTCATCGCCCGCACCATCCGCGACACGCCCGCCGACCTGATCAGCCTCAAACTCGGCATCAACATCGTCAACAGCGACGGACTGCGTCTCCGCAGCTTCACCCCGGCCGTCCACGGCTTCCTCGACACCATCCGCGACGGCCACCCCGACACGCCGCTGCTGGTCGTCTCCCCCATCCTCTGCCCGATCCACGAGGACACCCCCGGACCGACCAGCTGGGACCTGTCAGCCCTGGCTGCCGGCGAACTCCGCTTCACGGCCACGGGCAACCCCGACGAGATCCCGGCCGGCAAACTCACCCTGTCGATCATCCGCGCCGAACTCGCCCGCATCCTCACTCAACGCGCCCTGACAGACCCGAACCTCCACCACCTCGACGGCCGCGAGCTGTACGGCGAGGCGGACAACCTCGCCCATCCACTCCCCGACGACCTCCACCCCGACGGCCCCACCCAGCAACTCATCGCAGACCGGTTCACCCAGCACGCCTTCACCCCGAAAGGCCCCTTCACCGCCTGACCAATTTGGTCCCGCGGGCGTCGGGCTGCTCGACAGGCGCTGTGCTGGTTCGGCCGGCTGCGAGCGCGAGGCTCGGTTGCAGGCGGCGGACCACGTCGAGATGCGCATTGGTCCACAGGATCCGGATCGCTGTCGGCGTTGCTTGCCCGTCGGCGTCGTACAGGTCCTGCCGTACGGCCTCCACCAGACGGCGCTTGCCGACAAGATCGTGCGGCAGCGGCTCGGGCACGCGGCCTTGGCCGTCCAGGGCGGCGGCGAGAGCGGAGTACCACTGCAGCAGCCGGTCCGCCGACGCAACGAGCGTGGCCTGCGCGGCGGCGCGGTCGTCGGACGGCGGCCGGCCATCGGCGTACCGTTCCCACAGCTCGAGTACGGCGTCAGCAGCCAACCGGATGCCCACGACACCGGTGACGAGCGCGGTCATCTCGCTCAGCGGCACCGGCTTCGCGCCACGCTCGGTGAGGTACGTACGGAACGTGTCATCCAATCGACGCGCCGCGGCCGCTGCCCGTCGCCCGTCCTGTGGCGCCGGCGGCCCGGGCGCGCAGCAGGAGACCGCATACCCGACGACGCTGACGAGGTACTGCGCGCTGTCGACGTACGCCTCCGCCAACGCTTTCCCGACCGCGGTGGACGCGCCGCGCGGCCAGAACAGCAGGCCGACGAGCAGACTCACCGCGCAGCCGAGCGCGATGTCCTCGATGCGGAACAGGAGCAACGACCAGCCTTCCGGCTGCGCGATGTTGAAGAGGATGACCAGCGTGACCGTGAACGCGGCCTGCCCGGTCGCGAACGAGATCGCCGCGGGCACGATGCCGGCCAGCAGGACCGCGAGCGGGAGCAGCACCCACAGGACCACCTGGTTGTCGCCGATGAGGAGCAGGAGAGCTGCGCCGACGATCGACCCGACCACGGTGCCGCCGACGGCGCGGTACGCGTTCTGGCCGGTGTTGAGCGCGTTCGATCGCAGTACCGACAGCGTGCCGAGGATGACCCAGAAGCCGTGCTGGACCCCGGTGAGGTTCGCGAGCGCGACCGCGGCGGCAAGACCGGCCGCGCCGCGGATGCTGTTGTGCAGCCAGACCGAATGCGACTCGAGATGGGCGGCAGCCCGTTCGGCGGCGCTGACGACCGGCCCGGCGAGTGACTGTGGTTCCCGGCCGAGCAGGCGATCCGTCCAGCTGCGCTGGTCAGCGATCCGGGCGGTCTCCACGTTCTGGGCGATCAGCAGCACGCCGAAGGCGATCTCCTGAGCTCTGAACGGCACGTTGAGTCTTCCGAGAAGGTCGGCAGGCGATCCGTACGTCGACGGCAGCCGACCTACGGCCCGCTCCTCGAGGGACGCCACGGCATCCTGAAGTACGTCCTTCGCTGCGGAGAGCCCGTCGAGCTTCGGGTCCTCGAGCACTTCCGCGCAGCGTTCCAGGACCTCAGCGGCCGCGAGGTGGACGGCGGCGGACTCCGCGTCGTCCACAGGAGGAGCTGCAGGACCGGGATCGTCGAGAATCGCGCTCAGCCAGGTCAGTTCGTCGACCAGCCGCACCAGCGCCCTGGACCCGGTCGACAGACCGGTCGGCCGATAAGGCGTGGCGGTGAACGTACGCCGCAGCTCGTCGATCAGGGTCGCGGTCTGTTCCGTGCGTACGGCGCAGACCTCGATCGAGTCCCGCGCCTCCGAACGCAACTGCGCCGCCGCCGCTCGACACACGCGTGCCGCCGGCGCCGCGAGCGGGTCGGCCCACGGCTTCGGCCAAAGCAGCCAGACGGCGAAGACCGCTGCCACAGCAGCGATCGAGACGCCGGCCAGCCGATCCGGCAGCGTCGACAGCGGGGCCGGCGTGGAGACCGAGAGGATGAATGCGAGCAGCAACGACGTACCCGCGCCGGCCAGGACCGAGCTGACGACCCCGGAGAACAGGACGACGAACCCCACGACAGCTGTGGCCATGATCGCCGACCAGACGGACCGGCCCGCGACCGTGCCCAGCGAGACCAGCACGAGCCAGGCCAGTGCCAGCTGAACCTGCGCCCGGATCCGCTGAACCATCGACCCCGAGAAGTCGACCAGCAGCAACATCGCGAACGCCCCGAACGCCGCGAACGTCGCCACCGCAGGAGCCTGCAGAACCACGGCGCAGAACGCGAACAGGACCGGCATGACAACGGCGGTCCGCGCGGCCCGGCGCGTCGCACCAAGCCCGGGATCCCGCCCCCGCAACCAGGCGACGAGACGCCGACCGAGCAGCTGCACCCCGCACCCCGCCTCTCGCCCGAAGCCTCGAAGCCGACTGCGCCAGTCTCCTCCAACCAACGCCGCCGGTCACGCCCCTTGGCTGTGCTGACCTCCTGCCGCACCTAACCCAGGTGCCGCGGGATGTGGGGCTACTTCTTGTCGGGGTCGATGACTTCGCCTTGGACCACGTCATCTGTTGGGCGTTGTGGGCCGGGGGTGCCGGCGCCTGGGATGAAGGTGCCGAGGCCGGGGCCGCCTAGTTGGGTGGCGACGCGGCGGCCGAAGAAGGCGGTCATGGCGCGGCGGGCCAGTGGGCGCGTGAAGGGGAGGACGAAGAAGAAGCCGAAGATGTCGGTGATGAAGCCCGGGGTGAGCAGCAGCGTCCCGCCGACCAGGACCAGGGCGGCGTCAGCCAGCTCCCGGCCGGGCATCTTCCCGGTCTCGAACGAGCTCTGCAGCGCCCGCCACGCCCGCCGGCCCTCGCGCTTGATCAGCCACGCGCCGAGCGCGCTCTCCACCAGCAGCAGCGCGACCGTCGGCCACCCGCCGATCACCTGTCCGACCTGGATGATCACGAAGATCTCCGCAATCGGCACTACCAGCAACGCAAGCGCCACAAACCACGGCATGTCCTACCCCTTCCTGCCTGAGACACCAGCGTACGGAACGAGTGGGCACAGCAAACCCTGAGTGAACCCTGACTCAGACCGGGACCTTCTCGCGGCTGGGCGTCGCAGCCGGCGGCGGGGTCTTGTCCGTGCGCCCGCGGCGGCGCTTGACCAGCGCCAGCGCGAGACCGAGCAGACCGAGTCCGGTGAGGACCCACTCCGGCCAGCCGCCGAGGATCGTCGCCAGCGTCTGACCGTCCTGCACGGGAACGGTCGCGACGTACACGTCCGGCACGAACTGCGCCGACTTGTGCTCGACCGTGCCGTCCGGACGGATCACGCCGGAGATCCCGCTCGTCGACGCGATCAGCACAGTGCGCCCGGTCTCGATCGCCCGCATCCGGGTGATCGCGAACTGCTGCTCGGGCTGACCGGTTCCGCCGTACGTCGCGTTGTTGGTCTGCACGATCAGCACCTGCGCGCCGCCCTTGACCACGTCGTGGATGACGTTGTCGTACGCGAGCTCGAAGCAGATCACGTCGCCGTACGTGACCCCGCGGATCGGCATTACGCCCGGACCGACGCCCGGCACGGTCTGGGCCCCGATCATCTCGAGCCGCTTGATGTAGGGCAGCAACTGGTCGCGGAACGGGATGTACTCACCGAACGGCACCGGGTGCCGCTTCGCGTACCGCTGCCCGGGCCCCGTCGCGGGATCCCAGACGATGCCGGTCGTCTGCCGCTCGTTCTCCCCGGGCCCCTCGGTGACGGCGCCGACCAGGATCGGTACGCCGACCGCCTTCACCGCGGTCTCGATGTCAGCGCGGGTCTCCGCGTCCTTGTAGGGGTCGATGTCGGTCGAGTTCTCCGGCCAGATCACCAGGTCCGGCTTCATCTCGGTGCCGGCCTGGACCCGCTTCTGCAGGTCGAGGGTCGCGTTCATGTGGTTCCGCGTGACAGTCCGGGCGCGGCCGAGGAACTCCAGCCCCTTGCCCGGCACGTTGCCCTGCACCATCGCGGCCCGCACGGTCTTGCCGTCGCCCTCGATCGACAGGTGGATCAAGGCACTCCCGAACACGATCGCCAGCCCCGCGACGAGAGCCACGGCGCGCAGGCGCAGCGCGGTCCCCCGGCGCAGTACGGCGTACAGCAGGACGCCGACGAACGCGACGACGAAGCTCAGGCCCGGGATGCCGACGTACGCGGCCAGCTTGCCCAGGGACTCGTCGGAGAACGCCCACGCGAGCCGGCCCCACGGGAAGCCGCCGAACGGCACCGACGCGGTCGCGAACTCGGTCGCCACCCACAGGCACGGGATCCACAACGCCCACAGCCGAAGCTTCAGCACCTGCGTCGCGAACAACCCGAAGACCGCGTAGAACAGCCCCTCGAGGATCGCCAGCGCGATCGCCGCGTCGCCCCCGATGATGCTCAGCCAGGGGACCAGAACGGCGTAGTACGCGATCCCGAACCCGGCGCCGACCAGGAAGCCGGCTTTCATCGAGATCCCGTTCAGCGCGGCCAGGAACAGCGGTACGGCGATGATCGTGAGCCAGGGGTGGTCGTGCGGCTCGAACGCGAAGCCGAGCAGACCGCCGGCGACCACGGCCACCGCCACCCGCGGCAGCAGCCGCCCCAGCGCCTTCAACCGGTCCACGCCGTACCCCTTGTCCTCACTCCACCGGCGGACGCCGGTCGCATGACCGTACAACGTCCGGGGCACGCCAATGTATCCGGTCAGTAGCCAGAAGGTGTCCGGACCGAGGGGCGGAGAACTACACGCCTGGGATTCGG
The DNA here is from genome assembly GCF_004331345.1 of Kribbella soli. Taxonomy (GTDB): domain Bacteria; phylum Actinomycetota; class Actinomycetes; order Propionibacteriales; family Kribbellaceae; genus Kribbella; species Kribbella soli. Next base: position 458,920 of record NZ_SJJZ01000002.1, read on the forward strand.
AGGGCGGGGGCCGGAAGGGAGGAAAGAGGCTCGGCGTGCCTTCGGACCAACCGTCGATGCGCTGGCTGCGCACTGTCGGGCTGTTGTCTACTGGCCGCCGAGCCTCTTCCACCTCTGCCCCGCGGGGGGCTCACCGCCGGCGATCTCAGCCCCCGTCGACTCAAGCCTGGCTTTGGCCTGGTCAGCGTCGCGGGATCATCCGGCGGCCGAACTTCGTGTGACCGTTGCACAAACGGGTTATGACGACTCCCAAAACGATGCTCGCTGGCGGCGACGGTGTCAACCTCTCCCCCGGCTCTTTGAGCCCGTTGTAACACTATCGCCTGCCCTACAAGGGAAAACGAGGATCCTTCAGCCGAGTCACGTTACAGAGCGGTATCGGCACTCCACGTGATCGTTACCCTGGGCAACCAATCGTCACCCAACCGGTACGACGACGGTTCCCTTGGCCCTCGTGATCTCCAACGGTTCGGCCAGCACCTCGGCCGCCGATTCGGATTGGTCCGGACGTCCGCGGCACACGACGTACGCGCTGAAGTCGAGGTCGCGGCTGCGGTTGCCGACCCGGGTGATGACTGCCTTCACCTCGACGACGTCACCGGCCCGCAGCGGCTGCAGGAACTGCACGTCGGAGTACGACGCGAACAGTCCCTCGTCACCGTCCGCCTGGATGCACACCTCGGTCGCGACGTCGCCGAACAGCGCGAGCACGTACGCGCCGTCGACCAGGTTCCCGGCGTAGTGCGCATGGCTGTACGGAACGTACCGGCGATGCGCGACGGTCAGTCCAATGGTTGCCTTAGACACCTTTATGCGACCCCGCTTCTAGTTGAATGCAGCCTGTAGGCATGACGCCGGGTCACCAGCGCGTCGACGAGATAGCTGGCCACTTCACCCGGAGTCGTTCCGCGGCCGAACACCCGGTCGACGCCGAGCTCGCCGGCCATCTGCTCGGTGAAACGGGGGCCGCCGGCAACAAGTACAGGCCGCGCGTCCTCGGCGTACGCCTCCCGGAACGCAGCGGACATCTCCTTGGTGTTGAGTACGTGCGCCTCGCGCTGCGTCACCACCTGCGACACCAGGATCGCGTCGGCCTTGTCGGCCTTGGCCCGCCGGACCAGCTCCGGTACGGCGACCTGCGCGCCGAGGTTCACGACCTTCACCTCGCGGTAGTACTCCAGGCCCTTCTCCCCCGCGAATCCCTTGATGTTCAGGATCGCGTCGATACCGACCGTGTGCGCGTCGGTGCCGATGCAGGCGCCGACCACGGTCAGCCGGCGGCGCAGGCCCTTGCGGATCGCGAGGTTGACCTCCTTCGGCGACAGCAGCGGGTAGTCGCGCTCGATCACCTCGACCTTCGACGTGTCGACCAAGTGGTTCACGGGCCCGTAGACCACGAAGAACGTGAAGTCCGGGCCGATCGGCTTCGAGTGCACGACCAGGGCCGGATCCATGCCCATCTTGTTGGCCAGCTGGACCGCGGCACCCTCGGCGCGCTTGTCGTGCGGGACCGGCAACGTGAACGACAGCTGCACCATCCCGTCCCCGGTGGTGTCGCCGTACGGCCGGATGATGCTCACTGGCCCTCCTCCAACAGCTCGATCGCCGGGTTGTAGTACGCCGACGACTTGCGCGCGACCCCGTCCAGACCACGACCGGCGTCCTGCGGACGTTTCATCAGGCCGAAGGTGCCGTCGCCGATCGCGTTCAGCAGGCCGTCGTCGACGATCCGGTCCAGCAGCTCGACCGACTCGCCGAGGACCTGGCGGGCGCGGGACGCGATGAACCCGTTCGGCTCCGGCCGGAAGTCCTCGTGAAGGTTGCCCGCGGCACCCAACACGTAGCGGACGTTCTGCAGCGCCAGGTCGCGGTCCGAGATCCACGGCGTCACGACGGCCTCGGTCATCATGCCGACCAGCAGGATGCCCTGCCCGGTCATCGCACCGACCAGGTTGAAGAACCCGTCCAGCAGGTACCCGCGGAACACGTCGCCGGTCATGTGCCGGGTCGGCGGCATCCACTTCAGCGGCGCGTTCGGGAACAGCTGCCGCGCCAGCATCGCGTGCGCGAGCTCGAGCCGGAACGAGTCCGGGATGTCCGGGTTGATCTCGAACGCGTGCCCGAGACCCAGCTGCCAGTCCTCGAGCCCGGCCTCCTTGGCGAAGTACTCGTTCAGCAGCTGCGAGACCGTCACCGTGTGCGCGGCCTCGACCGCGTCCGCGGTGGTCAGGTAGTTGTCCTCGCCGGTGTTGATGATGATCCCGGCGCGGGCGTGGATCTGGCGGCTGAACCGCTGGTCGACGAACGTCCGGATCGGGTTGATGTCGCGGAAGAGGATCCCGTACATCGAGTCGTTCAGCATCATGTCGAGCCGCTCGAGCCCGGCCAGCGTCGCGATCTCCGGCATGCACAGGCCGGACGCGTAGTTGGTCAGCCGCACGTAGCGGCCGAGCTCCTTCGACGACTCGTCCAGCGCGGCCCGCATCAGCCGGAAGTTCTCCTGCGTCGCGTACGTGCCGGCGAACCCTTCGCGGGTCGCGCCCTCCGGCACGTAGTCGAGCAGCGACTGACCCGTCGACCGGATCACCGCGATGATGTCGGCGCCCTCGCGCGCGGCTGCCTGCGCCTGCGGGATGTCCTCGTAGATGTCGCCGGTGGCAACGATCAGGTAGATCCACGGCCGCTGCTCCGGGTCACCGTGGCGCTTGATCAGCCGGTCCCGCTCGCGCCGCCGCCCGTCGATCCGCTTCATCCCGGCGGCCGCCGCCTTGCGTGCGGCGGACCGAGCCCGTACGGCGTCACGGCCCTCGGGCATCCGGAACGTCACGGAACCCGACGCGGCCTTCTGCGCTAGCACTGCTAGGTCCTCAGCCTCGCCACGGAGCAGCGCATCCCACACGGGCAGCGCGAGCCCGTGGTCGAGGCCGACGTCCGCGCGCACGGTGTCCGCGAGCCGGTTCACCCACGGGATGCCTTCGGTGTCGGCACCGGTCAGCCCGGCGAGCCGCAGTACCGCTCGCTCGACCGACACCGTGGTGTGCTGCCGGGCGAGGTTGACGATCGGCTTGCCCGCCTTGCGCGCGAGGCTGCGCGCCTTCCGGACAGTGACTGGATCGAGGTCCAGCTTCTTCATGTTGGCCATCCCTCGGCTTCGTACACGACGCGGCCGCCAACGGTCGTCCGCAGGCAGGTAGGTGTTCCCTGGGTCAGATCCGGCAGCACCGGTACACCGGCACGCGGGTCCGTCGACCACGCAGCGACGCGCGTGTCCGGTGTCTGGACGACGAGGTCGGCATCGCTCTGCCAGATCGCGTACGTCGCGGCCGTGCTGGGCGCGAGCACTCCGGCGTCATCGATCCCCGCGGCCCGCCAGCCGCCTCGTGTATGCGCCTGGAACGCTGCGCGGACGGTGATCCGCTCCGACTGCTCATGGTGGAACGCTGCCGCCCGCACGGCCTCCCAGCCACCCACCTCCGTCACCGGTGCATCGGAGCCGAACGCGAGTACGACGCCCGCACGGGCCAGCGAACCGAACGGGTTCATCCCGCGCCAGCGGTCGCCGACGCGCTCGGCGTACATGCCGTCCGGGCCGCCCCACAGGGCGTCGAACCTCGGTTGCACACTCGCCACCACGCCGCAGCGCGCGAGCGTCGCGATTGTTGCCTCGTCCGCCATTTCGACGTGCTCGAGCCGGTGCCGCGCCGCAACGAGCGCCTGCACGCCGACCTTCTCGGCGGCGAGCTCGAAACCGCGCGCGATGTTGTCGAGCGCCTGGTCGCCGATGCAGTGGAAACCTGCCTGCACGTTCCGCTCGGTGCAGGCGATCACGTGCTCGGCGATCTGCTCCGCCGTCAGGTACGCGTGGCCGCGGTGGTCGGCGCGATCGGCGTACGGCTCCCGCAAAGCCGCCGTACGCGAGCCGAGGGCACCGTCTGCGTTCAGGTCACCGGCAAGACCGGCGAGGCCGTAGGTGCCGAGGTGCTCGAACGCGCCCGGTTCGCCCCAGTACAGCGTCGCGGCCAGACCGAGCTGCTCGGCCGTCTCGCGCACGATCGGCAGTTCCCACAACGGCCCGATGTGCGGTGCGGCCATCTCGTGGAACGCACCGATTCCCTTGGCTGCCATGGCCTTCAGCGCGGCCTCGATGTCCTGCCGCCGCTGATCCGGTCCGATCAGGTCGCCGAGAGCATCCCGTACGGCGTGATTCGCGGAGCGCTCCACGCGGCCGGTCTCGTCGTACCCCTCTTGATCCTTCGCCACGGGGACGAGGGCCGACGAGATGACGCCGGAGTGGCCGTCGATGCGGGACAGATAGACGCGGCGGCCGCCGCCTGCGCGGTCGAGCTCCTCGACGGTCGGCGGGCGACCTTCCGGCCAGGCGGTCTCGTCCCAGCCGGCGCTGTCGATGACCGCGTCCTCCGGGAGGTTCGCGGCGAATGCTGCGAGCCGATCGAGCGCGTCCGTCAACGAGGTCGTGCCGGCAAGGTCGAGTCCGGTCAGCACCGCGCCGGCACCGGCCGTGTGGACGTGGGCGTCGACGAACGCCGGCGTCACCAGCTTGCCGTCGAGGTCGATCACCTCGTCCGCGCCGTCGGCGTACGAACTCGCGCCGGTGTCGTCACCGAGCCAGGTCACCACCCCGTCGTCGAACGCGATCGCGGTCGCGTGGGGGTCGGCGGGCGAGTAGACGGAACCGTTCGTCAGAAGTGTGCGCACGGCCTAATCCTCCGCCAGCCTGCTCTCGAACAGACCACGGACACCCGGCTCGGTCCGCAACAGCTCCATCGCATAGTCCGCATGCCCGGGCACGTACCCGTTGCCGACCAGCATCGTGACGTCGGCGGCGAGCCCCTCCGCGCCGAGCGCGGCCGCGGAGAACGAGGTCGCCATCGAGAAGAAGATCACGGTGCCGCCGGCCGCCGTCGACAGGACGGCTCCGTGCTCACACCCCGGTACGTCGACGCACACCACGGTGATGTCCGCGGGTCCACCGGCCTCCTCGACCGCCTTCGCCAGAGCCACCGGATCGCGGGCGTCGGCCAGCGTCACGACATCGGCCAGACCGGCTGCGGTCAGGCGATCCTGCTCATGCTCGACCGGCACCACACCGATCGTGCGAGCAGCCCCGGCCGCGCGGGCGGCGGCCAGCGACAGCGACCCGGATTTACCTGCGCCGCCAATTACTGACACGACAGGCTTTATGCCTTTATCGACATACGATCGCACCACCCGAGCGGTCAGCGCCGGGGCGCCGCAGACGTCCATCACGGCCAGCGACAGCTCCGGCTTCAGGTCGTCGGGCAGCTTCGCGACGATCGACCGCGCGAACAGGATCGCGTGCCCCTGCGCGGGTACCTGCTCGCTCTTGCCGTCCCAGTCCCGCAGTTCGTCGGTGATCTGCAATGGGGTCAGCGTGAGCGAGACGAGGGTCGCGACCCGGTCGCCCTTGCGGACCCCGAGCGGCGAGTCCGGGCCGGCCTCGTCGACCACGCCGACGAGCATGCCGCCGGAGCCGGTGACCGGGTTCTGCATCTTGCCGCGGGCCTCGATGATGTCCAGCACCGCGCGGCGGATCGCCGTACCGTCACCGCCGTGCTGTTCGGCGAGCTGGCGGTACGACGCGGCGTCCAGGTTCAGCCGCTCGACGGCGATGCGGACCTCGTCGGGCCAGATCCCGGGACGTGCGTCGAGTCTCTCCGCCGCCTGCGGCAACACGCCGGACGGCGCGAGTACACGGTGCAGTCCTACCGGGCTCGATGACACGGATCCTCCTGTGCGGCCAAGGCTGTGCGGTCGGGCAAAATACTACTCACAGCGCGTCGTGACGGGAATTCTTGCGGCGTACTGTTGCATATAGGGGAAGTTCTATCGCTATCCTCACATGAGACAGCAATACCCCCGAAGCCCCGCGGAGGACCCGTGACCGACCTGATCACCCCGGAGCTGGCTCGTTCGGAGCAGCCTGGCGACGGTCAGCCGTACCTGTACCGGCGTGCCGAGCTGGTCGAGCCGGACTGGACCCGGCTGCCCGGCTGGAAGGACGTCACGGCCGAGGAGTGGCGCTCGGTGCAGTGGCAACGGTCGCATTGCGTGAAGAACGTGAAGCAGTTGCGTGAGGTCATGGGCGACCTGCTCGAGGACCGGCTGTACGACGATCTGACCCGCGACCAGGCCGAGCGCGCCACGATGTCGATGCTGCTGCCGCCGCAGATGCTGAACACGATCGTTCCTTCCGGTGCGGCCGACTACACGGAGGCGTTCTACGCCGACCCGGTCCGCCGCTACATGCTGCCGGTGTTCAGCGACCGCCGTTCCGACTGGCCGTCGCACCCGCACGCGGCCCGGGACTCGCTGCACGAGCACGAGATGTGGGCCACGGAGGGGTTGACCCACCGCTACCCGACCAAGGTCCTCGCGGAGATCCTGCCGACGTGTCCGCAGTACTGCGGTCACTGCACCCGGATGGACCTGGTCGGGAACTCGACGCCGGTGATCGACAAGCTGAAGTTCGTCGCCAAGCCGCAGACCCGGCTCGACGACATGCTCGACTACCTACGCCGTACGCCGGGAGTCCGGGACGTCGTCGTCTCCGGCGGCGACGTGGCGAACATGCCCTGGCCGCGGCTCGAGACGTTCCTGACCAACCTGCTGGAGATCGAGAACATCCGCGACATCCGGCTGGCCACCAAGGCGCTGATGGGGATGCCGCAGCACTGGCTGTCCTCCGACGTCCTGGGTGGGGTGGAGCGGGTGGCGCGGCTCGCGCGGGATCGCGGCGTCATGCTCGCGATGCATACGCATGTGAACGCGGCGCAGTCCGTGACGCCGCTGGTCGCCGAGGCGTCGAAGGCGATGCTCGAGGCCGGTCTGCGGGACGTGCGGAACCAGGGCGTGCTGATGCGCGGCGTCAACGACTCGATCCCGCAGCTGCTCGACCTGTGCTTCGCGTTGCTCGACGGCGCGAACATCACGCCGTACTACTTCTACATGTGCGACATGATCCCGTTCTCGGAGCACTGGCGGGTGTCGGTCCGCGACGCACAGCACCTGCAGCACGGCATCCTCGGCTACCTCCCCGGCTTCGCGACCCCGCGGATCGTGTGCGACGTCCCGTACGTCGGCAAGCGCTGGGTGCACCAGCTGTCCGAGTACGACGAGGTCCGCGGCATCTCGTACTGGAAGAAGAACTACCGCACCGGCATCGAACAGCAGGACCCTGAGGCGCTGAACCGCACCTACGAGTACTACGACCCGATCGACACCCTCCCTGCCGAAGGCCAGGACTGGTGGACCCAGCACGCCGGCAACCACCTGGCCGAAGCCGAAGCCCGCGCCGCCGCCTCCCGCACCGCCGCCGAGGCCCAGAAACTCCTCGACATCAACTGACCCCCAGGCCGCCTTCGGTGCCACTTATGCAGGGGATGGCACCGAAGGCTTGCAACTTCCTGCAATTCGCTCTTCGTGACCCACTAGATGCACACGGCAACCGTTAGCATCTCCGATCGTCCGGTCAACCGATCTGGGGAGCGCCTGATCACGGACGTCCAGACGGGCGATCTACTCCGGAGTACAGCGGCTATCCGATGCGGTTCGTTGCCTCAAGTAACAAACAGCTCAGTGTCTGGGAACGGCCGTCGGCCGGAGCCGGCTGGCGGTTGACCTTCATCGTGCCGCCCAGCGCAGGGCAGAAGGTGCCGGACGTCGGCAGTGTGAGAGAGGTCGCACCAACTGCGGCAGCCGGACTGGTCGAGTCGCCGTCGGTCGCGGCCACGAAGTTCGCAGGCCTCCTCACGGTCGGTGCGAAGTCGCCGGACGCGACGTTGTTCGCACCAACTCCAGAGGTCAGCAAGCTGCAGCAGAATCTGGCGACCGACCACGCGACAGTCGACACTCGCTACATCCTCGCGGTGACGGACACCTTCAGGTGCTCGCCTTCTTCACGCTGACCGACGCGAATGTGATGCCTTCGCGGTTCGGCGCGATGTGGCCCGTTGGTCAGACGGGCGGGTACTGACGTCTGGACTTGGTGCGGGTTGTAGGCCCGGGGCGTTCGGTGGGCTGGGGTGGGGTTAGCATCACGCGTCTGTTTGTCGAGCGGTGTGTCTGGGGCATGCCGCGAACTCGGGAGTTCTTGTGCGGGTGATCCGCAGGATATTCGGCGTACTGCTGGCTTTGATCGGGTTGATCGTCGCGGTTGTTGGTGGTGCGGCGGCGTTCTGGTTGATCGGGCCGGACAACACGGTTCAGTCTGGTGAACAGCATCTGAGCAGCAAGGGGCTTGCGATCGCGAGTACGCCGGATCTGCTGAACCGGCATGGTCCGGTACTGCACGTCGACGTACGGTCGACGAAGAATCAGCCGGTGTTCGTCGGGGTGGCTCGGGACTTCGACGTCAGCAGCTATCTGAAGGGTTTCGCGCACACGAAGCTCGTGCAGGTGCAGTATCCGATCGCGTTGTCGACGCAGGACGAGAAGGGTACGGCGGGTCCGCTCGCGGCGCCGGACACGCTCGACTGGTGGGTCGCGAAGGCGAACGGCACCGGTACGCAGTCGATCGCGTGGCCGATCGAGGACGGCCCGTACGACGTCGTCGTCATGAACGCCGACGGGAAGACGGCTCCCGACGTACAGGTCGACCTGGGCATCGAGATCCCGAAAGCGTTTGCGAGCGCGCTGGGCGTGTTCGCCGTCGGGATCGTTCTGCTTGCCCTCGGCATCCTCCTCGTCCTCTTCCGCCGCCGTCCAGCCAAACCCCAGCACGGCGAGCCGGCGCATCTCCCCCACGCCCAGGACAACTCTCAGTCCCCGCAGGCTCAGTACCCACCGACCCAGCCCGCGCCGGTCCAGTACCCGCCCGCGCAAGGTGCACCGCCCGCACGTCCCCCGATGCCGACCGGTCCACAACACCAGGGCCAACCAGTCCAAGGCCAGCCTGTCCAGCAACCACCCCACGGTCAGCCTCAGCGGCCTGCGGGTGGTGGGGCGATTCGTCGGGTGATTGTTGGCGGGCTGGCGTTCGGGTTGGTGTCGGGTTGTGCGGCGGTTCCGCAGGCGGACAGTGTGACGGCGCTCACCCGGCCGGCGATCACAGACTCGGCCGCGGTGGCGGTGATCAAGCACTACAACGTCGTGAACAACAAGGCGAACAGCACCCGCGACGACAAGCTCATCGCGACCGTTGAAGGCGGCAACCTTGTTCGCGAGAGCCAAGCCGGATACGAAATCGACCGCGTCGCCAAGGACAAGCCCACAGGCCCATTCGTCTACACCAACCCGGTGATCGGCGCGCCGCAGTCCGCCGCCTATCCGATGAGCTTCGTCAGCAACTCAGGCATCTCAACCAACAAGGCCTACCGCCACCTCGGCGTGTGGGAGCGCGAGACCGCCGGCAGCCCGTGGATGATCACGTTCGCCGCAGGTGTGAAGACGGCCGTCAAACTCCCGGACTTCACCGGCCTCCGCGCAGCGACGAAGGCCGACGACACCAGGCTCGCGGCCGCCCCGCAGGTCGCCGCGACCAGCCTGGCGACGTACCTGACCGGCGGTGCCAAGTCACCGCGCGCCGCCGCGTTCCAGCCGAACGCGGACATCACGGAGATGCTTGCGGGCATCGTGAGCAACAGGGCCGCGAAGGCGAAGAAGCGCGGATCAACCCTGAGCATCAGCGACACGTTCACGGCACCAGAGCAGTCGCCCGCGTTCGTCACCAAGTCCGGTACGGCGGTGGTGTTCGTCTCGCTCAACCACGAGTACACGCTGGTGCCGGGCGTCAACTGGCGCTACTGGTGGGACGGGATGCCGGAGAACGCGTTCAGCCCGAAGTCGGTCATGTACTACAACCGCCTCACCTCGGAGACGATCCACGACGCCGTGCTGGTCATCCCGCCGAAGGGCAAAGGCAAGATCCAGGTCGCGTCCTTCGAGTCCCAGGTCGTCGCCGCCGGCGGTTCCTGAGCCAGGTCAGGCGAGATAGGTCGTGAGTTCGGCGTACGTCGTGATCGTCGGGCCGGACCAGCTCGGGTCGCTGTCGGCGTGCTCGATGGTGCGGATCGCGTGCATGCCGAGGGAGGCGGCGGCCGGGAGCTCGTTGTCGTTGCCGTCGCCAACGTAGATGCAGTCGCCGGGGTCGGCGCCGAGTGCCGCGCAGGCGGTCTCGTAGATCGCCGGCTCCGGTTTGGCGGCGCCGACCTCGGCGGAGAACGCGGTCGCGTCGAAGTACTGAGCGAGCGGGCTGGTCGGCCACTGGACCTGGGTTTCGGCGGTGATGTTGCTGACCAGCCCGATCCGCCAGCCCGCCGCCTTGAACGCGGCCAATGTCTCCAGCGTCGCCACAGGCGCTCGGCCGAGCAGCCGCTGGGCGAGCGCCCGGCGCAGGCCCGTTGCCTCCTGCACCTGTTCGTCGGTCGGCGTACCACCGCACCGCTCGGCGATCACCCGCAATGTGCTCGGCAGATCGCCGTACGCACCGATGAACCGCTCGTACGACGACGCGTCGAACGCTCGCTGGAACGCCACGGCATCGACCCCGAGCACGGCGCCCATCCGCGCATTGACTCCGTCCCGCTCGGCGTCCCCACCCGAGACCAGCGTGCTGAACAGGTCGCTGAGCAGGACCTTCACAGCGCCGGTGGGCGGCGTTCGTACGGCGTACTCAGCACGATCGTCGTGGTCGTGGAGACGTTCGCGCGGGCCCGGATCACGGCCAGCAGGTTCTCCAGCGCGGCCGGTGAGGCGACGCGGACGACGAGGACGTAGCTGGAGTCACCGGCCACCGAGTAGCAGGACTCGATCTCCGGGACCTCCCGCAGCCGCTCCGGTGAGTCGTCCGGCTGCGACGGGTCGATCGGCCGGATCGAGATCAGCGCGGTCAGCGGCAGGTCCAGTGCGGTGTGGTCGACGGTGGCGGCGTACCCCTGGATGATCCCGCGCTGCTCGAGCCGCTTCACCCGCTGATGTACGGCCGACGTGGACAGGCCGGTCGCCTTGCCCAGGTCGGTGAAGCTCATCCTGCCGTCGGACGCGAGCAGCCCGACGATCTTGCGGTCCAGGTCCTCCATCCTGGAGACCCTACTGCCGCGAGCGCCCGGCATGAAAGCATCTCCCTATGGCTGAGACACAGCGGCTGATGCTGCTCGACACCGCGTCGCTCTATTTCCGGGCGTTCTTCGGCGTCCCGGACACGATGAAGGCCGCCGACGGTACGCCGACGAACGCGATCCGGGGGCTGCTCGACTTCATCGCCCGGCTGGCCGACAACCACAAGCCGACCCATCTGGTCGCCTGCTGGGACGACAACTGGCGCCCGTCGTGGCGGGTCGCGCTGATTCCGTCGTACAAGGCGCAGCGGGTCGAGTTCGTGTCGGCGAAGGGCGAGCAGGTCGAGGACGTGCCCGACCGCCTGGAGGCGCAGATCCCGTACATCCGGGCCTGCCTGGAGGCGATCGGGATCACTGTCGTCGGCGCGGCCGACCACGAGGCCGACGACGTGATCGGCACGCTGTCGCATCAGGCGACGATGCCGGTCGACGTCGTCACCGGGGACCGCGACCTGTTCCAGCTGATCGACGACAGCCGCGGCATCCGCGTCGTCTACACGGCCGCCCGCGGCGTCGGCCGGGCCGAGGTGTACGACGAGAAGGCGCTGCTCGCGAAGTACGAGGTCCCCGCCCAGCGGTACGCCGACTTCGCGACGCTGCGTGGTGACGCGTCCGACGGACTGCCCGGCGTGAAGGGCGTCGGCGAGAAGACGGCCGCCTCGCTCGTCACGGCGTACGGCGACCTGGACGCGATCCGCGCCGCGGCCGCCGACCCGAGTACGCCGATGGCGCCCGGGGTGAAGAAGAAGATCGTCGCCGCGGCCGACTACCTCGACGTCGCGCCGAAGGTGGTCGCGGTGGCGAAGGACGCACCGGTCGGAACGTACGACGCGACGCTGCCGCGCACCATCAAGGACCCGGAACGCTGGCTGGATCTCGTCGAACTGCTCGAGCTCGGCAGTAGCGCCCAACGCGTCATGGCGGCCCTCGACCTGGGCCCGAAAGCATGAGGACGCGCGAGCTGGCGGAGCAGTTCCGCGAAGAGATCGTCATGTTGCGCCGGGCGCTGCACCAGGTCCCGGAGTACGACCTCGACCTGCCGAAGACGCAGCAGTTGATCCTGGACGCGCTCGAGGGTTTGCCGCTGGAGATCACGCTCGGTAAGGAACTGTCGTCGGTGACCGCCGTACTGCGGGGCGGTGGCGGGCCTGGTCCCGTCGTACTCCTGCGCGGCGACATGGACGCGCTGCCGGTCACCGAGCGGACCGACGTACCGTTCGCGTCCCAGCATCCCGGGATGATGCACGCCTGCGGCCACGACCTCCACGTTGCCGGGCTCGTCGGCGCCGCGAAGGTGCTGTGTGCGATGCGGGACGAGCTGCCGGGGGACGTGGTGTTCATGTTCCAGCCGGGCGAGGAGACAACGGGTGGTGCGCCGATCATGATCCGCGAAGGGGTGCTCGACGCGGCCGGCCGCCGGGCGGATGCGGCGTACGGGCTGCATGTCGGGGCGTCGTCGCAGCCGTTGGGGATGTGGAGCAGCAAGCCCGGATCGTTCATGGCCGCGGCCGACCAGTTGTCCGTGCGCGTCGTCGGCGCCGGTACCCACGGCTCGACGCCGTACCGCGGTAAGGACCCGATCCCGGTGCTGTGCGAGATCGTGACCGCGTTGCAGATGATGATCACGCGGCAGTTCGACGTGTTCGACCCGGTCGTCCTCACCGTCGGCCGGATCGCGGGCGGCACCAAGGAGAACATCATCCCGGACGACGCGTTCTTCGACGCGACCGTGCGGACGTTCTCCGAGGAGGCCCGGGCGAAGGTGCAGGAGGCGTCGGTCCAGCTGGCCGAGGGGCTCGCGGCCGCACACGGGCTGCAGGTCGAGGCGGAGTACCGGGTCGGGTATCCGGTGACGGTCAACAACGAGGCGGAGTACGAGTTCGCTCGGGACACCATCGTCGACGTCTTCGGCCCGGACCGATTCCGCCAACGCCCGAACCCACGCTGCGGCGCCGAGGACTTCTCCTTCATCCTGCAGGAGGTCCCCGGCGTCTACCTCAACCTCAGCGCCTGCGCCTCCCCCGACCCCGACGCAGCCGCCGACAACCACTCCCCACTGGCCAACTTCGACGACTCAGTCCTCCCCGACGGCGCGGCCCTCCTGGCCGAACTCGCCGTACGCCGCCTCCGCCGTACCCCTGCCTAGGAGCTCACTTGACGCTGACATACCGACACCTGACCGGTCCTGAGGAGATCGAGCTGTTCTGCCGGCTCACCTATGTCCTCGACCACGAACTGCCGGACGACTTCGCCAACGGCTGCCGGCGCCCCGAGTGGACCTGGGTGGCCGTCGACGGCGACCGTGTCCTCGCCCGGCTGGCCTGGTGGACGACCCCGGGCGGCGACGTCCCGCTGCAGTTCGACTTCTTCGACATCGACGACACGCTGCCGCAAGCCGACCGCGACGAGATCGGCCTTCAGCTGTTCGAGACGGCCAGGGCGGCGGTCTTTCCGGCTGGCGCGAAGCTGCCGGGGTACGGGCGCTTCGTCCCGCCTGACTGGCGTGAGAACCCCGCGGCCCGCGAGGTGGTCGAGTCCCGCACGCGCGTCCTCGAGAGCACGGGCGCGCGGCTGCTGGTCGAGCGGCTCCGGTTGGAGTGGACGCCGTCGTCCCTGCTCCCAGAGTCCAAGGGCCAGCTTGTGTTCCGGCCGGTGGCCGACCGCGAGGATCTGCTCGCTCTCATGACTCCGGTGATGGAGGGCACGCTCGACGCCCACGGCCAGGCGGACCTGGCCTCCGGGCTGAGCGCGCGCGAGGCGGCGGAACAGCACTACGACGAGGAGTTCGCCGGGTTCAAGAGCCCGCACGAATGGTGGCAGATCGCCGAACTCCCCGACGGGGGCGGTCCGGTGGGCTTCGTGGTGCCCGCCCGCAACAACTACCACCCGATCATCGCGTACATCGGCGTACTCCCCGCACACCGCGGCCACGGCTACATCGACGAGATCCTTGCCGAGGGCACCCGCATCCTGGCCGCCGAGGGCGTCGACCGGATCCGGGCCTCGACGGACCTGGGCAACGTGCCCATGGCGAAGGCTTTCGCCCGCGCCGGCTACGTCAACTTCGAACGCGCACTCAACCTGGTCTGGGACTGAGGGCGTCAGCTCAACGCCTTGTCCAGCCAGGCCATGAAAGCCGAGTAGTCAGCCGATACCGACATCGCGATCTCGACCCCGTCGGCGCTCGGCGTCATCCGCGCGATGGAATCCAGCGCGACGCGCTCACGCACGAAACGCACCCCCGGCCAGAGCAGCGCGGCCGCCAGCGTCAGCGCGTCGTGCTGGATGCACGGGTACTTCGCCATCCAGCGATCGAAATGCTCCCGCAGCACCCGCTCCCACGGCCGTGCGTCCGGCGCGGCCCACCGTTTGTAGAGCGGCGACTCGGCCGTGATTTCGATGGCCGGATTGAACGTCACGTCGGACAGCACGAACGTCGGCGGTCCCCAACGCCCCAGGGTCGGCAGGATCTCGATCGCCGCGTCCGGATCCGCCCGAAAGTTGTGCTCGGCCCGTAACGGATCCCGGTAGTTGATCGCCCCGCCCATCTGCGTGACCACCATCCGGGCCACCAACTCCGGCCGCTCCCGCTGCACGGTCGCCAGATTCGACAACGGCCCCATCCCCACCCACCGAAGCCGGCCATCCAGCCCAGCAAAGATCTCACTCACCGCCGCCACAACGTCCGTCTCCTGCCGAGGCACGCCGGCCGGACACATCCCCCCGACGACAAATCCCCTCCGGTTCCCCACATCGGACCCCGCCACGACGCGAACATCCGATCGCCCCGCGAGATCCAGCAACCACCGCACAAACCGAGCTCGCTCCCCATCGAACTCGTCACTCGTGACCACCAGCGCCAACTCCGGCACCAACCGAGCCGCCACCACCAACGCCACACTGTCGTCGGGATCCCCACCGGCGTCCGTGTCGATGATCATCGGCGCCCGAGCAATCGCGGGCACGCCGAAAGGAGGCGGAGGCCCGCCGACGAGCAGCGGACCGGACTCGTCAGAGGTCGCGTCCATCCACGCGAGGGCCATCCACTCGTCCTCGGGATCCCTCTCGCTGTCCTCGCCCATCCCCACCTCCGCCCGTTCGCATCGAGTTGAACACATTCTCGACGAACACCCGTTTGTCCCCGTCACTCCCGCACCGCTCGTACGCGGCCCAGATCGCCTCCCTGTCACGTTCCGGTACGTGCGCGCGGTCCAACGTCTTCTGCAGTGCTTCCACCTGCTGGTTGTCGGCCCTGTACACGAACGAGTCGAGCATCTCCGCAAGCCGCGGATCGGTCGATCCACCTCTGATCCACGCGCGGATCTCGCTGCGATACCGCCCGGCCCAGTCGTCCAGCCAGCCCCGGTAGTTGCTCCCGGCATCACGCAGTACGGCGACATCCCGCGCCAGATCCGCGACCGCCTTCAGATTCACCACTTTCACGCCCTCCCGTACGCGAGGCTCACGCAGCCGGGGCGACAGCCGCACTCGGCTCAACCCCCTCAGGAGCTCCGGATCGTGGCGTTGGCCGGACTGCTCAGGTCCATGGGCGCCGATCCGTTCCGGGCTTGTCATCGGGCCGTTCAGCAACTTCTCGATGCTGTGCAGGGCAAGCCGGTGCGCGAACGTCTTCGACTCGTCGGCGGGGAGGACCTCGAGAGCTCGCCCGTGCTGCGTCTCCGCCACGGACAGGTGCACCTCGTATCCCTTCTTGCTCCCTGGATGCGGGTCGTCCGGCGACTCGCCGTAGAAGGCGTACCGCCCGAGGAATTCCGTCTCCGGGTAAACCGCGGCGAGCAGCTCCTGCACGCTGCCTTTGAAACTCGTGTCGACCAGAGCCACCCGGCTCCCCGGCCGGCCAACCGGCACCTGCTCGTCGTGGAGGTAGTCGGTAAGCATCCGAAGCCCACCGATCGTGTTCGCAGGATTCACTCGTGGCGCCGCGCCCCGAAATGTCTGCAGCTCGGGAAACGTCAGGCCCTGATGACGCTCCAGATCCTGAAGCGCGTTCTCGACGAGGATCCGTGACAGGACCAGGTTCGACCCGTGCCGACGGAAGAACTGCCCGTCGAGTTGCTCCATCGCCAGCGCAAGATGATGTCCGTCGCGGCCGAGCGCGACGACCCGATCGACCTTCCGCGTAGCGACGTCGTCGCGAAGGTCGGCGAGCATGTCGTCGGCGACCCTGACCATCAGCGGGGCCGGAAACTCGTAGGCAACGAGGTACGCGTCCCGCAGCGTCGTGATGTCTGCGAGGTCGGAGATGCTCAACTGCGCAGCAACCCGGCGCGCGGTCCGGGCGCTGCGTTCAAGTGCGTGGGCTGAGTTCTCGGGCACGCATCAAGTACCGCACAGTTGACGATGCCGCCGCGGAAGTTATCCACAGGTCACCGCGAACGGGCGGGGACGCTCGGCTGCGTCCCCGCCCGTTCGTGGTCAGCGGGCCATTGGGCGGCCGGCTGGGGTGGCTACTGGGGTGGCGATGGCTGCTGCTTCTTCGTCGATGTCTACTACCGCGCCGCTGAACTGGGCGTTGTAGAGGCGGGCGTAAGCGCCGTCCAGGGACAGGAGTTCTGTGTGGTTGCCCTGTTCGACGATGGCGCCGTTCTCCATGACGAGGATCAGGTCCGCGTCGCGGATGGTGGACAGGCGGTGGGCGATGACGAAGCTGGTGCGGTCGGAGCGCAGGGCGGCCATGGCGCGCTGCACCAGGACCTCCGTGCGGGTGTCGACCGAACTGGTCGCCTCGTCGAGGATCAGCAACTGCGGGTCGGCGAGGAACGCGCGGGCGATGGTGAGCAGCTGCTTCTCACCGGCGCTGACGTTGCTGCCTTCCTCGTCGATGACCGTGTCGTACCCGTCCGGCAGGCTGTGCACGAAGCGGTCGACGTACGTCGCCTTCGCTGCCGCCAGCATGTCCTCCTCGGTGGCCTTGAGGTTGCCGTAGAGCAGGTTGTCCCGGATCGTGCCGCCGAACAGCCAGGTGTCCTGCAGGACCATGCCGATCCGCGAGCGCAGGTCGTGCCGGGTCAGGTCGGTGATGTCGACGCCGTCGAGCGTGATCCGGCCGCCGTTCAGCTCGTAGAACCGCATGATCAGGTTGACCAGCGTGGTCTTCCCGGCACCGGTCGGGCCGACGATCGCGACCGTCTGACCGGGTTCGGCGACCAGGCTCAGGTCGGTGATCAGCGGCTCGTCCGGCTTGTACGAGAACGACACGTGCTCGAACTCGACCCGGCCGCGCGAGTCCGTGACCTTCTCCGGTGTCGCGTCGTCCGGCACCTGCTCCTTGGCGTCCAGCACCTCGAACACGCGCTCGGCCGACGCCACGCCGGACTGCAGCAGGTTTGCCATCGAGGCCACCTGGGTCAGCGGCTGTGTGAACTGCCGCGAGTACTGGATGAACGCCTGGACGTCACCCAGCGACATGGTGCCGGAGGCGACCCGCAGACCGCCGACGACCGCGATCACCACGTAGTTCACGTTCCCGATGAACATCATCAGCGGCATGATCAGACCGGAGATGAACTGCGCCCCGAACGCGGCCTTGTACAGCTCCTCGTTCTTCTCCGCGAAGCTCGTCTCGATCTCCTTCTGCCGGCCGAAGACCTTCACCAGCTCGTGCCCGGTGAACGCCTCCTCGATCTGCCCGTTCAAGGCGCCGGTATGCCGCCATTGCTGGACGAACCGCACCTGCGACCGCTTGGCGATCGCCGCCGTCAGGATCATCGAGATCGGGATCGTGACGAGTGCGATCAGCGCCAGCAGCGGCGAGATCACGAACATCATCGTGACCACCCCGATGACCGTCAGCAGTGACGTCAGCAACTGGCTCAGGGTCTGCTGCAGGCTGGTCGAGATGTTGTCGATGTCGTTGGTCACCCGGCTGAGCAGCTCACCGCG
This sequence comes from Kribbella soli, assembly GCF_004331345.1. Lineage (GTDB taxonomy): Bacteria > Actinomycetota > Actinomycetes > Propionibacteriales > Kribbellaceae > Kribbella > Kribbella soli. Next base: position 476,919 of record NZ_SJJZ01000002.1, read on the forward strand.
CGGCGCACCGTCGAAGTAGCTCAGCGGCAGCTTGTTCAGCTTCTCCTCGACCTCGGACCGCAGATCGAGAATGGTCCGCTGGACGACGCCGTTCAGGATGTAACCCTGTGCCCAGGACAGGAAGAATGCGCCGACGTACAACCCCAGCGCCAGCAGCAGAACGTTGCGCAGGGCATCGGTGTCGATGCCGACCCCGGGAATCAGGTCGATCCCCTGCAGCAGCTCCGCCAGCCGGCCGTTGCCGGACGCGCGGGTCTGCTCGATGATCTGTTCCTTGGTCAGGCCGCGCGGGAACTGCTTGCCGATCGCGCCGGAGAAGATGATGTCGGTCGCGCGACCGAGGATCTTCGGACCGAGCACCGACAGGCCGACGCTGAAGATCGCGAGCAGGACGACACCCGACACCTGCACCCGGTGCGGACGCAGCCGCTTGAGCAGCCGCTTCGCCGAGGGCAGGAAGTCCATCGACTTGTCCCCCGGAATCCCTCCCGGAGGCCCGAACGCGCGCCCGGTGTTCGGCCGCTCGGTCGCCTTGACCGTCTTGCTGTCTGTCGTGCTGTCCGTCTTCCCGTCTGCCGTGCTCCCGGAAGCAGGCTGCTCCGACTCACTCATGCCGCCTCCTCCGCGGAACGCTGGGACTCGACGATCTCGACGTACGTCGGACACGTGTCGAGCAACTCCTGATGGGTGCCCTTGCCGACGATCGCGCCGTCCTCGATCACCACGATCTGGTCGGCGTCGATGATCGTCGAGACCCGCTGGGCGACGACGACCACGCACGCCTCCCGGGTGACCGGCCGCAGCGCCGCCCGCAGCCGGGCGTCCGTCGCCAGGTCGAGCGCCGAGAACGAATCGTCGAACAGGAAGATCTCCGGCTTCCGGACCAGCGCCCGCGCGATCGCGAGCCGCTGCCGCTGACCGCCGGACACGTTCGTGCCGCCCTGCGCGATCGGCGCGTTCAGTCCTTCCGGCATCGCCTGGACGAAGTCCTTGCCCTGGGCAATCTCCAGCGCCTCCCAGAGCTCCTCGTCGGTCGCGTCCGGGTTCCCGTACCGCAGGTTGCTGGCGATCGTTCCGGAGAACAGGTACGGACGCTGCGGCACCAGACCGATCCGCTCCCACAGCGCCTCGGGCTCCATCTCCCGTACGTCGATACCGTCGACGAGCACCCGTCCCTCGGTCGCGTCGAACAACCGCGGCACGAGCGACAGCAGGGTGGTCTTACCCGCGCCGGTGCTGCCGATGACCGCAGTCGTCTGGCCCGGCGACGCGACCAAGCTGATGTCCTGCAGGACCGGCTCGGCGGCACCCGGGTACTTGAACGAGGCCCGCTCGAAGACCAACTGCCCACGACCGGTGAAGCTCTTGATCGGCGTGACCGGCGGCCGCACCGACGAGTCGGTGTTCAGCACCTCGGAGATCCGGTCCGCGCAGACCGAGGCCCGCGGCACCATGATCATCACGAACACGCCCATCATCACCGAGAACAGGATCTGGATCAGGTAGCTCAGGAACGCGGTCAGCGCGCCGACCTCCATCGTCCCGTTCTCGATCCGGGAGGCGCCGAACCACAGCACCGCGATACTCGACACGTTCAGGATCAGCATCACCGTCGGGAACACCAGCGCCATCAGCCGGCCGGCCCGGATCGCGGTGTCGGTCAGGTTCTGGTTCGCCTCGCCGAAGCGCTCGACCTCGTGCGGCTCACGAACGAACGCCCGGACCACCCGGATGCCGGAGATCTGCTCGCGCAGCACCCGGTTCACCCCGTCGATGTTCTTCTGCATCTTCCGGAACTGCGGGACCATGCGGCTCGCGATGAACCCGATGCAGATCGCCAGCAGCGGTACGGCGACAGCCACCAGCCAGGACAGGCCGACGTCCTCACGGACCGCCATGATGACGCCGCCGACCATCGTGATCGGCGCCGCGACCAGCATCGTGCAGGTGGTGACGACCAGCATCTGGATCTGGGTGACGTCGTTCGTACTGCGGGAGATCAGCGTCGGCGCACCGAACTGGTTCACCTCCCGGGCCGAGAACTCGCCGACCCGGTGGAACACGGCGGCGCGTACGTCGCGTCCGAACAGGGCAGCCGTCTTCGCACCGAAGTACACCGCGGTGATCGTGCAGGCGATCTGCACGAGGCTGACCGCGAGCATCCAGCCGCCGGTGTCCATGATGTAGGCGGTGTCACCCTTGGCCACACCGTTGTCGATGATGTCGGCGTTCAGGCTGGGTAGGTAGAGGGAGGCAATCGTCCCGACCAGTTGCAGGACGACCACCAGGAACAGGTTTCCCGCGTACGGACGCAAGTGCGTACGCAAGACGCGAAGTAACATCAATCATCCCCAGAGTCGTGATGGCGGGCACCGTCGAGCGCGAACCCGACGATGTCCTCGGAGGCCGGTGGCTGACCGGTGTGGTGCTTGCGGAGACCGTCGAACGCGAAGTCGACGATCTCCTCGGCGGTCAGCACGTGGCCGCCGGAAATCATTGGGTGGGTGGCCGAGAAGGTGAGCAGGCCGATCATCCGGACGACGTCCTCCGGCGGCACCCGCAGCTGGTCGGCGTCCGGTCGCAGCAGGTCCGCGAACGCGGCGTTGGCCAGGTCGTTCTGACGTTTGCGCCGGGCCTCGTCCATCGGTGTCGCGTGCTTGAACTCAGGTGGCCGGCGGATCCGCAGCGAGAACAGCAGTTTGAACACCCCGCGCAGCCGCTTCTGGCTGATCTCGACCGCGACCACGGTGCGCTCCCGCAGCGGCAAGGACCGGTCGACCCGTTCGAGTGCCCGGATCAGGTCCGAGGGGTCGAACACCGTCGCCATCGCGGCCTCGATCAGCGCGTCCTTGCTGCCGAACGCACGGAAGATCGTCCCCTCGGCGATCCCCGCCGCCTCGGCGATCTGCTTGGTGCTGACCTCGGTGCCGAACTCCTCCAGCAACGGCAGCGCGGCCGCGAGGATGGCAGCGCGCCGTTCCTCGGGGGGCAGTGGGGTCGCTCGTGGGCTCACGGAGTCAAAGGTAACTGAGTGAGTACTCACTCACAACTACATTTACCCTTCCGGCGCAGTCCGGTTCCCGACCAGCGCGGACACGCCGTCCAACAGCCTTTCCAGACCATACTCGAACGCGTGTTCGGCGTCATAGGGGGCGTCGAACTCATTCCCGACCGCCGTCCCGACCCGGGACGACAGCGGGAACTTCTCCAGGTCACCGATCTGATCCAGATGCGGCACATGGGCCAGCCACCATTCCTTGTCGGTCATCCCGGACCGCTGGATCACCTGGCGCGCCTCGACCGCCGTACGGACGGCGCCGTGCACGTAGCCGTTGACGAGGGAGACGGTCGCGTCCATCTCGAGATCGGTGAGCCCGATCCCCTCGACCGCGGTCAGCTCCCACTCGTACTTCGCCATCACGTTCGGGCCGAGCGGCGGGCGGCTGATCGCGACCTGCAGCAGCCACGGGTGCCGCAGGTACAGCTCCCGGTTCTCCCGTGCGACCTCGTCGAGCGCTGCCCGCCAGTCCCCCGGTACGACGCGGCGCGGCAGCTCGCCGTACACGGTGTCGAGCATGACGTCGAGCAACTCGCCCTTGCCCGGGAAGTAGCGGTACAGCGTCATCGCACCGACGCCGAGCTCGTCCGCGACGCGGCGCATCGACATCGCGACCAGGCCGTCGGCGTCCGCGACCTTCAGGGCGGCCGTGACGATCCCGTCGACGGTCAGCGCCGGCTTCGGCCCGCGGGTCGGCGCGGGACGGCGGCGCCACAGCAGTTCGAGACTCTTCGCGGGGTCCCCGCTGCCGCTGTGCTCCTGATTCATGTGCGCGTTTCCTTCTCACCGGCTATTCTTCGTACAGTGTACGCAGTTGACCTCAAGTTCCGTCGAGGTTCTAGCGTGAGGTTTTGTCGGTGGTGTGCGGAATCATCGACCGTCCCAGCCGATCGATTCAGCGGAGCACAGCTGTGAGCATGGAAATGACCGCGTGGAACTCGCTTTACCACGCGATGCACGCCCAGGACGAGAAGCGACCCTTCTCCCGAGCGACCCTGCGACGAATCCTCGCCTTCGCCCGACCCCACCGGCGGTATCTGATCTCGTTCCTGGTGCTCAGCATCGGCGGTGCTGTGCTCGCGGTCGCCACGCCGGTGCTGGCCGGGCGAGTGGTCGACGCGATCGTCGGCGGCAAGGCCTTCAGTGTCGTACTGCAACTGTCGCTGCTGATCGCGGCCATCGCGGTCGCGGAGGCCGGGCTGGGCATGGTCACCCGCTGGCTGTCCGCGAGCATCGGCGAGGGACTGATCCTCGACCTGCGGACCGCCGTGTTCGACCACATCCAGCGGATGCCGATCGCGTTCTTCACCCGCACGCGGACCGGCGCACTGGTCTCCCGGCTGAACAACGACGTGATCGGTGCGCAACGGGCGTTCAGCGACACGCTGTCCGGTGTCGTCAGCAACCTCGTGATGCTGGTGCTGACACTGGTGGTGATGCTGGGGGTGTCGTGGCAGATCACTCTGCTCGCGCTGGTCATCCTCCCCGTGTTCGTCATCCCTGCGCGCCGGTTCGGGGCCAGGCTGGCCGGACTGCAGCGAGAGGCAGCGGACTACAACGCGACCATGAGCACCCAGATGACCGAGCGGTTCTCGGCGCCCGGCGCGACGCTGGTCAAGCTGTTCGGGCGGCCGGCTCGCGAGTCCCTCGAGTTCGCGGTCCGGGCGCGGCGCGTGCGCGACATCGGTGTGCGGACCGCCATGGTGCAGTGGATCTTCGTCACCTCGCTGACGCTGGTTTCCGCGCTCGCGCTGGCGGTCGTGTACGGGCTGGGCGGGTTCTACGCGTTGCGCGACCAGCTCGACGCGGGCGCGGTCGTCGCGATGGCGTTGCTGCTCACCCGGTTGTACTCGCCGTTGACCGCGCTCGCGAGTGCGCGGCTCGAGGTGATGACCGCGCTGGTGAGCTTCGAGCGGGTCTTCGAGGTGCTGGACCTGGAGCCGCTGATCAAGGACAAGCCGGACGCGGGGCGGGTTCCCGAGGGTCCGGTGGCGGTGGAGTTCTCCGGCGTCCGCTTCGCGTACCCGTCGGCGGACAAGGTGTCGCTGGCATCGCTCGAAGAGGTCGCGAAGCTGGACACGCGCGGTGGCGTCGAGGTGCTGCACGACGTCTCGTTCCGCGCCGAGCCGGGGCAGATGGTTGCATTGGTCGGCTCGTCGGGTGCCGGCAAGTCGACGATCGCGCAGCTGATTCCGCGGTTGTACGACGTGGACTCGGGAGCCGTGAAGCTCGCCGGGGTCGACGTACGCGATGTGTCCGCGGAGTCGTTGCGGGAGACGCTCGGGATGGTCACGCAGGACGGGCATCTGTTCCACGACTCGATCCGGGAGAACCTGCTGCTCGCGCGTCCCGAGGCGTCGGAGGACGATCTGTGGGATGCGCTGGAGCGCGCCCGTCTGGGTGAGTTGATCCGGTCGCTGCCTGATCAGCTGGACACAGTCGTCGGTGAGCGCGGGTACCGGTTGTCGGGTGGTGAGCGGCAGCGGCTGACGATCGCCCGGTTGCTGCTCGCGCAGCCGCGGGTGGTGATCCTCGACGAGGCGACCGCCGCGCTCGACTCGACGAACGAGGCCGCGGTGCAGGCGGCGTTGACCGAGGCGCTTTCCGGTCGTACGGCGGTGGTGATCGCGCACCGGTTGTCGACCATTCGGGCTGCCGACCAGATCCTCGTGATCGAGTCCGGGCAGATCGTCGAACGCGGTACGCATGCGGATCTCCTCGCGGCCGGCGGACGGTACGAGGAACTGCACCGGACCCAGTTCGACCAGCCTGGAACGGAAGGCGCCGAAGCGGTTCCGGTCTGATGTTGTTGTTCCTATCGAGTGGAAGGTTGTCGGGTTGGTGGGCACGGGGCAGGAGCTGGCTGGTTGTGCGGTGGTATTCCGGCCGGCTGATCCACCGCGGACAAGCCGAGTGGCGTTCTGGGATCCGGACGACGGCCCACTCCCCCTCGGCGTCGGCGACCAGGTCGACCTAGAGTTGGTCGGCGATGTGGGTCGGCACACCGTCCGGGCTGTCGAGCTACCGGTGGCGGACGCGGTTCCGATCCTTGGGCGGATGCGGCGGGCGCCTGGAGCGCACCCGGCGGCGGCCTTCTGGGGTGGTGCCTCCCTCGTCGCCCTCCAACTGGTTGCCCGCGGCAAACTCCTCCCCGGCGTCACCCCCGAAGGCCACGACGCCTGGCGGGTCGGCCCCCTCGACCCCGACGACGTCACCCGCCTCCTCACCCTCGCCGAAGCAATGCCCGCCTCGGCCCGAGCACTCCCACTCACCGACTTGCGGGTTCCTGTTGCTGAGGAGTTGTTGCGGGAGTTTCTCGACGCCGTGGCCGACGGCATGCCTCGCTCCCCCGCCGCCGCGAAGGCGCATCAGACCAACCTCTTCACCGCGACCGCACCCCAGCGCGCCGACCGCCTGCGGACCTGGGCCGACGAGGTGTCGGCCGGACTCGACACCGGCGTCCGGATCTCGCTCCGCATCGAGCTGGCCGACTCACTCGCCTTCGCCGCCGTGGTCCAACTGCACAGCCTCAAGGACCCCACCCTCGTCAGGGACGCGGACGATGTCTGGTCCGATGACGTCCCCGGGTTCGGCCCGCGAGCACGCATCGACGCCACCCTGGCGATCCGTCGCGCAGCGCGCGTCTGGCAACCGCTCAGCCGCCTGCTCGACTCCGCCGTACCGGACCGGATGGACCTCGCCGACGAAGAGGTGGCCGAGCTACTGGCCGGCTCCGCGCAGCGCCTCGCCGCGGCAGGCGTGGACCTGCACTGGCCACGCAGCCTCGGACGGGAGCTCACCGCACGCGCCGCGATCACGTCGGCGGACGGGCCGCCCAGCGATCTCCCGAGCTTCTTCGGCGGCGATCGCACCCTCGACTTCAGCTGGCAGGTGGCGCTCGGCGACGACCCTCTGACCGAGGCCGAGCTCGACCAGCTCGCGGAAGCGACCCGCCCGGTCGTCCGGCTCCGGGACCAGTGGATGCTGATCGATCCCGAGCTCGCCCGCAAGGCCCGCGAACGCATCCTCAAACCCGTCACCGCGATCGACGCGCTCGGCGTCGCCCTCACCGGGACCACCGAGATCGACGGCCGGCAGATCACCGTCACACCCACCAAGTGGCTCGACGACCTCCGCGCCCGGATCGCCGACCCGGACCGCGCCGACGAGCCGATCGAGGCGCCGGCCGGCCTCCAGGCGACCCTCCGCGACTACCAGCTGCGCGGTTTGCGCTGGCTGTCCCGGATGACGTCGCTCGGTCTCGGCGGTTGCCTCGCCGACGACATGGGCCTCGGCAAGACGATCACGCTCATCTCGCTCCACCTGCACCGCCAGCAGTCCGCCGATACCGCCGGGCCGACGCTGGTCGTCTGCCCGGCATCGCTGCTCGGCAACTGGGAGCGCGAGGTGCAGCGATTCGCTCCGGGCACTCCGGTACGGCGCTTCCACGGCACGTCACGTTCGCTCGAGGACGCGCGGGAAGGTTTCGTGCTGACGACGTACGGGACGCTGCGGCGGGACGCCGTACGACTGGCTGAGCATCCGTGGGCGCTCGTGGTTGCGGATGAGGCGCAGCATGTGAAGAACCCCTCGTCCGGTACGGCGAAGGCGCTGCGGACTGTGCCGGCCAAGGCGCGGGTGGCGCTGACCGGTACGCCGGTGGAGAACAACCTGTCCGAGCTTTGGGCGATCCTCGACTGGACGACGCCCGGGCTGCTCGGCCGGCTCGGATCGTTCCGCAACCAGTGGGCGCAGCCGATCGAGGCGGACAAGGACGAGGAGGTCGCGGCGCGGCTCGCAAAACTCGTCAAACCGTTCCTGCTCCGCCGGAAGAAGTCCGATCCAGGGATCGCGCCCGAGCTGCCGCCGAAGACCGAGACGGACCAGGCGGTGTCGCTCACCCGCGAGCAGGTCGTGTTGTACGAGGCAACGGTGCGCGAGCTGATGGCGGAGGTCCAGGCGAGTGACCGGATGGCGCGGCGCGGACTGATCGTGAAGCTCCTGACCGGCTTGAAGCAGATCTGCAACCACCCCGCGCAGTACCTGAAGGAACCCGCCGACGCGCGGCTGACCGGCCGTTCGGGCAAGCTCGAACTGCTCGACGAACTGCTCGAGACGATTGTCGCCGAGGACGGTGCCGTGCTCGTCTTCACGCAGTACGTCGCGATGGCGCGACTGCTCGAACGGCACCTCGCCGAGCGCGGCATCCCGACCCAACTGCTGCACGGCGGCACCCCGGTCGCCCGGCGTGAGGACATGGTCGACCGGTTCCAGGCGGGTGAAGTACGCGTGTTCCTGCTGTCGTTGAAGGCGGCCGGGACCGGGCTGAATCTGACTCGCGCGGATCACGTCGTGCATTTCGACCGCTGGTGGAATCCCGCGGTCGAGGACCAGGCGACCGACCGGGCGTACCGGATCGGCCAGACCCGGCCGGTGCAGGTCCACCGATTGATTGCCGAAGGCACCATCGAGGACCGGATCGCCGGAATGCTCGCTGCCAAACGCGAGCTGGCCGAGGCCGTGCTGTCCGGCGGCGAGGCGGCACTGACCGAGCTCTCCGACGCCGAACTGGCCGATCTGGTGCAGCTGCGAGGAGGTGCGCGATGACTGAGGCACAAGGCTTCCCGGCCTTCGCGGCCCAGCACCGCAGTACTCGGGGCCGGTCGTGGTGGGCCAAGGCCTGGGTCCAGGCGATGGAGGACACGTCGCTGGACAACGGTCAGCTGCGCAAGGGCCGCCGGTACGCGAACTCCGGACAGGTCGGCACGATCACCGTCAGCCCCGGACGGATCGCGGCCACTGTCTACTCACCCGAGGACACGTACGAGTCCGTGGTCCACGTCGACCAACTGAGCGATGACGACTGGCACCGCTTCCACGAGCAAGTTGCCTCGCGGGCCGGCCACATCGCGGCGTTGCTCGACGGCGAGATGCCGCACAACCTGGTCGAAGCAGCATCCGACGCCGGCGTTACGCTGCTGCCGGGTATCGGCGATCTCGATCCGAGCTGTACGTGCGACGCCTGGGAACTCCCCTGTCAGCACGCGGCCGCCCTGTGCTACCAGGTCGCGTGGCTCCTCGACGCCGACCCGTTCGTCCTGCTGCTCCTCCGCGGCCGCACCCGCGAAGCTCTCCTCGACGAACTGCAGGCCTCGTCGACCCAGCCCGTCGAGGCCGGCGTGCCCGTCACCGACGTACTGGACAGCACGCCCGGCGATCTGCCAGAGCCACCCGATCTCCCGGCGAGGGTTGCCCTCGACGAGCTCCCGGTTGCGGGAATCGAACCACCCGGCGACCTCGGCCCGCAGGTGCTCCAGTTGCTCGTGCTCGACGCCGCCCGCCGAGCCCGCTCGATCCTGAACGCGCTCCTCCACGGCACCGCCGAACCACAGCAGCTCGACGACTGGCAGGACGCCGTCCGCCTGGCAACGGACTTCCCGCAACTCGTCACGACACTGACCGAGTCCACCGGCCGGAACCTTGCCCCCGGCATCCAAGCCTGGCAGTACGGCGGCGCGCCCGGTCTCGACGTACTCGAGCACACCTGGACGCCCGACCCGGCCGAGCTCAACCGAGCGCGGACCGAGCTGCTCGCCGCGGACGACGACCTGACCATCAGTACGTCGGCGAACCAGTTGACGCTGGGCGCCGACATCCAGCTCCGACTGGACCGTGGCGGTCGCTGGCATCCGTACCGGCTCGTTGACGAGGTGTGGATTCCGGCTGGTCCGCCGTCCAAGGATCCGCTGGTTGTCGAGTGGTGAGACCGGTGGAGTTCGTCAGGACTGGGTGACGGGACGCATGGCGAGGCCCTCGGTGCCCGCCCAGTACGTGACGCGCTGGCCGTCGTCGGCCTCGAACGAGGTGACAGGCATCTTCACCTTGACCGGCTTCTCCGCCTCGGCCTCGCCGCCGGGGCTACCGAGACCGACGGTCATGAACTTCACGGAATAGGTGTCCATCTTGCCGCCGGTCGCGAGGATGCCGGCGTACGCCTTCTCACCAGGAGCGAGGGTGACTGCCTCGTCAGGGTTGGTGCCCTCCTTGACCGGGGCGTAGCCCTTGGCGTCGCCGAGTGTGACCTCGGGATAGTTCTGTACGTCGCACTTCTTGGCGCTCTTGTTGGTCGCCACGAGCATCAGGTGCCGAACCTCTTCGCCCGGCCCGTCGTAGTTCGTGACGGTGAAGGCCAGGTCCGCCATGGTGCACAGGTCGACGCCGGCGTCGTCGGTGGGCTTCTTCGACGGCGTCGCAGTCGAAGTCGATGCCGCCGGTTTCGTCGACTCCACCGGACTCGAGGAGGTCGGATTCGACGACGTCGTTGCGCTGGCCGAGGTCGTGGCGCTCTGCTGGTCCGAGGGCTTGCTTCCGTCCGACGCATTGGCGGACCCGCACGCGGCGCTCGTCAGGAGTGCGGCGACCACACCAGCCCCCATGGCGTACCTTCTCCAACTGCCTGCACACTTACGGTTCACTGAAGTTCCCCTTGTTCAGCTGACGAATTCAAGGTGATAGACGCGTCGCACTCGGCTAAAGTTGGCCGCGACTTCAGGAGAAGGAGGAGGTGAGTTGATGACCGCGTCAGCCCGCGCTGCGGCACGTCCGACAGCGCCATCGGTCAGTCAACTCATCCACTGAACCTCCGAAAGGGACCTTCGTTGTCCATCACCTGGAACACCCGTGTCGAGACACAGTCCGACATCGAACCTCTCCGCGACCTGACCCGCGACGCCTTCGGCCGGCAGTTCGAGGTCGACTTCCTGGACGCGCTCCGCGCCGACACAGTCGCCTGGATCCCCGGGCTCTCGTTCGTCGCCACCACGTCCGACGACGAGCCGATCGCCTACGCCCTCCTCACGCGTTGTCACGTCGACGACGTACCGGTCCTCTCGCTCGGACCGGTCGCCGTGCTTCCGGCGTACCAACGGCGAGGCGCCGGTGGGGCCGCCGTACGGACCGCTTTGGCGACGGCGCGTGACCGGCCTGAGCCTGCGGCCGTCGTCCTCGGCCACGCGGAGTACTACCCACGGTTCGGTTTCCGGCAGGCGACCGGGTTCGGCATCCATCACCCGCAGTACGACGGCCCGAACCTGATGGCGATTGCTCTCGGCAACCACACCGTCCCGACCGGAACGCTCACCTACCCGGTCACCGGCTGACCACCGCCGCGCCCTTGGCCGACCCAACTGAAGGGTTGGCCAAGGGCGCGGCACAGAGCGGTCCGTCACGAGGTACGTCGGGCGGTCGTAAAAGGTTCAGTCAAACTCGCCGAATCACTTGCGCACCACGCTTGTATACATGAAACAGTCGACAAGAACCCGCCTACCCAGGAGCAACCGCGATGACTCGTCGACTCCCACTGAACCGTTTCATCTCCGGCACCCGCCGTCGTACCGCGGCTGGGATCGGCGCGGCCGTCCTTGCGGTGGCCCTCGTCGGGACGGCCTGCTCGCCGGTCGAGCCGAGCGGCGGTGACAATCCGTCGAACGGGCAGTCGTCAGCCGGGCAGGACGTGTTCGGCGAGGCCGCCGACGCGGCGCAGGTGAAGCAGGGCGGCACGCTGACGGTCGCGCTCTCCGCCGACCCCGACAAGCTCGACCCGACACTGTCGCGCAGCCTGTACTCGCGGTACGTCTTCCACACCATGTGCGAGAAGCTGTACGACCTCGGCCCGGACGCCAAGCTGGTCCCGCAGCTCGCGACCGCGCTGCCCACGATCTCGTCCGACGGGCTCAGCCTGACGATCCCGCTGAAGGAGGGCGTGAAGTTCGCCGACGGCGGCACGTTCGACTCGAACGCGGTCAAGATCTCGCTGAACCGCGATCTCACGCTGGCCGGCTCGGCGCGCAAGAGCGAGCTCGGCCCGGTCACCTCGATCGAGACGCCGGACCCGAAGACCGTCGTCATCAAGCTCTCGAAGCCGTTCGCTCCGCTGACCGCCGCGCTGGCCGACCGGGCCGGGATGGTGCTCAGCCCGGCCGCGGTCGCGAAGCTCGGTGCGAACTTCTCCAACGCGCCGGTCTGCGTCGGCCCGTTCAAGTTCGCCAGCCGGGTCGCGCAGAACTCGATCAAGGTCGTCAAGGACCCGCAGTACTACGACGCCGCCAAGGTGCACCTGGACGCCATCGAGTACCGGATCATCACCGACTCCAGCATCCGCTCGGCGAACCTGAAGTCCGGGGACGCGCAGGTCGCGGACTCGCTGTCGTCGCAGGACGCGCCGACGCTGCAGAAGGACGACAGCGTCAGCGTGCTGCAGTCGCAGTCGCTCGGGTACCAGGGACTGACCATCAACGTCGGGAACGCCAACGGGATCGGCAACCCGCTCAAGCAGCTCGACACCCCGATCGCGAAGGACCCGAAGGTACGGCAGGCGCTGGCGCTGGCGATCGATCGGGAAGCGCTCGTGAAGTCGATCTTCAACGGGCTCAACACGGTCGCCTGTTCGCCGATCTCGCCGAAGAGCGAGTTCACCTCCGACGCGGCGCAGGTGTGCCCGGCGCACGATCCCGCGAAGGCGAAGCAGTTGCTCGCCGACGCCGGCGTGACTACGCCGTACAAGGTCGAGATGGTCACGTCGAACAACCCGGACAGTCTGCGGCTCGCGCAGGCGCTGCAGGGGATGGTGAAGGACGCCGGGTTCGACCTGGTCATCAAGCCGGTCGAGTACGCCGCTCTGCTGGATCAGCAGGACCGTGGTGACTTCGAGCTGCTGCAGCTCGGCTGGTCGGGACGGGTCGACCCGGACGCGAACATCTTCAACTTCGTCGGCACGACCGGCAGCCAGAACGTCTCCGGCTACAGCAACCCGGCTCTCGACAAGCTGCTCACCGACGCGCGCCAGTCCACCGACCAGGCCGAGCGCGTGAAGCTGTACGGCCAGGTCACCACCTTGCTGCAGCAGGACGACCCGATCATCTACATGTACCGCCAGCGCAACCTGACCGGCGTCTCCAAGAAGCTCCTCGGCATCCAGGTCTACCCGGACGGCGTGATCCGCACGGCCTTCGCAGGATTCGCGAAGTGAGGCGGTACCTCCTCAATCGGTTGTGGCAGTCCGCGGTGACGCTCGTGCTCGCGACGATCGTGGTGTTCGCCGGGGTGCGGGCGTTGCCGGGCGATCCGGCGCTGGCGCTTGCGGGTGAGGATCGGGATCCGGAGTCGCTGCGGGCGATCCGGCAGCAGTACGGGCTGGACCAGTCGTGGCTCGTGCAGTTCTGGCAGTTCGTGAGTCACGCGGCGCGCGGTGATCTCGGGGAGTCGATCCGGACCGGTACGCCGGTGCGGTCGATGATCGTCAGCGCGCTGCCGGTGACGATCGAGCTGTCGGTGCTGGCGATCCTGATTGCGAGCGTGATCGGGGTCGGGGCCGGGGTGATCGCCGCCGTACGCCGTGGGCGGCCGGCGGAATGGGCCGCGAACGCGCTAGCACTGCTAGGCCTGTCGGTGCCGCACTTCTGGCTGGGTCTGATGGCGATCCTGTACCTGTCCGTCGCGCTCGGTCTCTTCCCCGCCTCCGGCTTCGTCCCGTTCTTCACCGATCCGGTGGCGAACCTCCACCACCTCATCCTCCCGGCGCTGATTCTCGGCACCGGCCTCTCCGCCGTCATCATGCGCCAGACCAGGTCATCGATGCTCGACGCGCTGTCCGCCGACTACATCCGTACGGCGGAAGCCAAAGGCCTCTCGCCCAAGGCAGTCGTCGGAAAGCATGCCCTGCGCAACAGCCTGATCGTGGTCGTCACGATCGTCGGCCTCCAGCTGGGCGCGCTGATCTCCGGAGCCGTCGTCACCGAGCGGATCTTCGCGCTCCCCGGTTTCGGCAAGCTCACGGTCGACGCCGTCTTCCAGCGCGACTACCCCGTCATCCAGGCGGTCGTCCTGGTGACCGCGACGGCGTACATCGTCATCAATCTGCTGGTCGACCTCCTGTACTCCGTCATCGATCCGCGCATCCGCGTGCGAGGGGAGGCCTGATGGCAGTCGCCGAAGTCACCGAGGCCGTGACGGCCCCGCTCCGCAGCAACCGCCGTCGAGTGGTACGCCGGATCCTGCACAACCCGCTCGCTCTCACCGGGCTAGCAGTGCTAGCAATCGCGGTGATCCTCGCCGTGTTCGCCAACTGGCTGGCCCCGCACGAACCCACCCAGACCCACCTCGACCGCGCGTTCGCCCCACCGGGCACCGCCGGATACCTGCTCGGCACCGACGACCTCGGCCGCGACGTGCTCTCGCGGATCATGTTCGGGCTCCGGGCGTCCCTGCACGTCGGTGTCCTCGCGGTCGCGTTCTCGCTGGTCGTCGGCGTACCGCTCGGGCTGATCGCCGGGTACTTCCGGACCGTCGACGCGCTCATCTCCCGGCTCACCGACCTGGTGCTGGCGTTCCCGTTCCTGATCCTCGCGGTCGGGCTGGCCGCGATCCGCGGCGCGAGCCTCGGCAACGCGGCGATCGCGATCGGCATCGCGCAGATCCCCGGCATGATCCGGATCGTCCGGTCGGAGACGCTGCGGATCAAGTCGCTCGACTTCGTCGCCGCGGCGATCGTCGAGGGCGCGAGTGACGCCTGGGTCCTGGGGCGGCACATCTTCCCGAACGCCGGCTCCGCGATCATCGTCCAGGCCACCGTCGGCATCCCGGCGGCGATCCTCGGTGAGGCCGTGCTGTCGTTCCTCGGCCTCGGCATCCAGCCACCCGCTCCGAGCCTCGGCACGATGCTCGCCGACGCGCAGCAGTTCGCGTCCAGGGCGCCGTGGGCCGCGGTGATGCCCGGTGTCGCGATCATGCTGCTCACGCTGGCGTTCAACATCGTCGGCGACAGCCTCCGCGACGCCCTCGACCCGAAGGCGAGCCGCCGATGAAACCAGTTCTGGCAGTCAAAGACTTGTCCGTCACGTTCCGCACCGAGGACGGGCCGGTGTCGGCGGTCGATCGGGTCAGCTTCGAGGTCACTGCCGGCGAGGTGCTCGCCGTAGTCGGCGAGTCCGGCTGTGGCAAGAGCGTGACGGCGATGAGCATCGCCGGCCTGCTCCCCCGTACGGCGACCGTCAACGGCTCGGTCGAGCTCGACGGCACCGAACTGATCGGCGCCGACAAGCGCACGCTCCGCTCGATCCGCGGCCGCGAGGTCGCGTACATCTTCCAGGAGCCCATGACCTCGCTGAACCCGGTCTTCACCGTCGGCCACCAGATCATCGAGGTACTGCGGACGCACATCGGCCTCAACCGCCAGGCGGCGCACGCCCGGGCGATCGAGCTGCTCAAGCTCGTCGGCATCCCGTCCGCCGAGCGACGCGTCGGCGACTATCCGCACCAGCTGTCCGGCGGCATGCGGCAACGCGTGATGATCGCGATGGCGGTCGCCTGCGACCCGAAGGTGCTGATCGCCGACGAGCCGACCACCGCTCTCGACGTCACGATCCAGGCCGGCATTCTCGACGTACTGCGTGGTCTTCGCGAACGGCTCGGCACCAGCATCGTGCTGATCACGCACGACCTCGGTGTCGTCGCCGATCTCGCCGATCGGGTCGCGGTGATGTACGCCGGACGCGTCGTGGAGACCGCCGAAGTCCATGACCTGTTCGCACACCCGGAGCACCCGTACACCGTCGGACTGCTCGGCGCCTCCCCCGCCGCCGGCCGGCACGCGGAATCCCAACGACTGAACGAGATTCCCGGCCTGGTCCCGGTCCTCACCGAGCAACCCGACGCCTGCACGTTCGCCGACCGCTGCCCACGAGCCATCGACACCTGTACGTCGTCCCAGCCGCAGCTCACCGACGGTCCGCATCGAGTGGCGTGCTGGAACCCTGTGCGCGAACGAGTGGAGGTCTGATGACTGTGTTGAACGCCGCGCCTCCGGCGCAGGGGTCACGGGGCTGTGACTCCCGGCCTTCCCTCGTCGCTCCGGTCGCTTCGCTCCCTCCGCTCCTCAGTCCAGGCCGGGAGGCCCCGTGACCGGCTACGCCCTCGAGGTCGAGGATCTCGTCATGCACTTCGGTCCTGTGCGGGCCGTCGACGGCGTGACGCTCCGGATCCGGCAAGGAACGGTCGTCGCGCTCGTCGGTGAGAGCGGCTCCGGCAAGTCGACCGTCGGCCGCTGCATCGTCAGGCTGCTCGAACCGACCGGCGGAACCGTTCGCCTTGCCGACGCCGACATCACCCACCTCAGCCGCCGCCAGCTCCGGCCTCACCGCCGCGACGTGTCCATCGTGTTCCAGGACCCGGCCGGCTCGCTCGATCCGCGGCTGTCCGTCGGCGACATCGTCGGCGAACCACTCCGCCTGATGCGCCGCAAGGACATCTCCACCAAGGTCTCCGAGTCACTGCGCCGGGTCGGCCTCCGCCCGGAGGTCGCGCAGCGCGCACCACACGAACTGTCCGGCGGTCAGCGGCAACGGGTCAGCATCGCCCGTGCACTGATCTCCGAACCGCGGTTGCTGGTTGCGGACGAGCCGACCAGTGCGCTGGACGTCTCGGTGCAGGCCTCCGTACTCAATCTGCTCGCCGACCTCCAGCGTGATCTCGGGTTCGCGTGCTTGTTCATCACCCACGACCTGTCCGCCGTCGAGTACCTCGCCGACGAGGTCGCGGTGATGTACCTCGGCCAGCTCGTCGAGCAAGGTCCCCGCGCGAGGATCTTCGGGAAGCCGGCCCACCCGTACACGCAGGCGCTCCTGTCCGCGGCGCCCGTACCCGATCCTGCCGAGCAGCGCGCCCGCCGACCTGTCCTGCTCGGCGACGACCTCCCGTCGGCGATCGACCCGCCGCCCGGCTGCCGCTTCCACACCCGCTGCCCGGTGGCGGTGGACACATGCCGGACAGTCGTCCCAGAACGACGGACGATCGGCGAAGGTGGACACCAGGTCGCCTGTCACCTCGTCAACGACGACGGCACCGGCCCCGACGTACGACCAACTGAAGGAGTTGCCCCATGACGTTCACCACCCGGCCTACGCTGCGTGGCACGTTCGGGATGGTTTCGTCCACGCATTGGCTGGCGTCGCAGTCGGCCATGCGGATCCTCGAGCTGGGCGGCAACGCGTTCGACGCGGGTGCCGCGGCCGGGTTCGTGCTGCACGTGGTCGAGCCGCACCTCAACGGCCCAGGCGGTGAGGTTCCGGCGATCATCGCGACCGCCGACGACCCAACGCCGCGGGTGCTGTCTGGTCAGGGCGTCGCGCCGGCCGGTGCGACCATCGAGCACTACCGGTCACTCGGCCTGACGCTGGTACCCGGCTCCGGTCCGCTCGCGGCCACGGTTCCCGGCGCGGTCGACGCCTGGCTGCTTCTGCTGCGCGATCACGGCACCCTGCCGTTGAGCGTCGTACTCGAGCCCGCGATCGACTACGCCCGTAACGGGCACCCGCTCGTGCCGCGGATCGCCGACACCATCAGCACCGTGCAGCAGCTCTTCGAGAAGCACTGGCCGACGTCCGCCGCGCTCTGGCTCAAGGACGGCAGCCCCGTGACCGGCCGGTTCAGCAATGAGGCGTACGCCGCGACGCTCGAGAAGCTCGTCAGCGAGGGCGAGGCGGCCGGAGCCGACCGGCAGGCGCAGATCGAGCAGGCGCGGAGGACCTGGCGGGAAGGGTTCGTCGCGGAGGCGATCGACAAGTTCTCGCGACTTCCACATCGCGACTCCAGCGGCGAGGACCACGCCGGCCTGATCACGGGCGACGACCTGGCCGCGTTCGAGGCGACCTGGGAGGACGCGGCGACGTACGACTGGAACGGGTACACCGTCGCCAAGACCGGTCCGTGGGGTCAGGGCCCCGCCCTGCTCCAGTCCCTCGCCGTACTCGCGGAGCTCGGCAACGTCGACCTCGACACCGCCGAGGGCGTGCACACGACGGTCGAGGTGATGAAGCTGTCGTACGCCGACCGCGAGGCCTGGTACGGCGACGGCGCCGACGTACCGCTCGCCACGCTCCTCTCCCCCGCTTACGCCGCCGAGCGCGCGAAGCTGATCGGCTCGGACGCCGCGCTGGACCTCCGCCCGGGCAGCCCCGACGGGCGCACCCCGAAGCTGCCGTCAATTGCTACCGGCAACGAGACGGGCGACGCGACGACCGGTGAGCCGACCGTTTCCCCGGTCGGCGAGACGCGCGGCGATACCTGCCACGTCGACGTGGTCGACCGCTGGGGCAACATGATCTCGGCGACGCCCAGCGGCGGCTGGCTGCAGTCGTCGCCGACGATTCCCGAGCTCGGGTTCTGTCTCGGCAGCCGCGCGCAGATGTTCTGGCTCGAGGAAGGGCTCCCGGCCTCGCTCGCGCCCGGCAAGCGGCCCCGCACGACGCTGACGCCGACCCTCGTGCTCCGCGACGGCGAGCCGATCATGGCCTGCGGATCGCCTGGCGGTGACCAGCAGGACCAGTGGCAGCTGCTCTTCCTGCTCCGGCACCTGGGTGCCGGCTTGGACCTGCAGGAGGCGATCGACGCGCCCGCGTGGCACACGACCGGCTTCCCGTCCTCGTTCTATCCGCGCGCCACCGAACCAGGTGGGCTCGTGATCGAGAGCCGGGTCGGCAAGGGCGTCCTCGACGAACTGGTACGACGTGGGCACGTCGTGACCGAGTCCGATCCGTGGAGCCTCGGCCGGCTCTGCGCCGTACGGAAGGAAGCGGACGGCGTCCTGGCTGCCGCGGCCAACCCACGCGGTATGCAGGGGTACGCGGTCGGACGCTGAGTCAGGCCTTCGGGCCGAGCGCTGCCTTCGCCGCGGCCTCGACGTGCAGGCGGGCGGCCGTACTCGCGGCCGCCGCGTCGCCTGCCTCGATCGCCTCGACCAGCCGCATGTGCTCCTCGGTCGAGTGCGGTGCCCGCTGGGCCGCGCCGACCCGGAACACCCAGTGCACGTGGTGATACATCGCGGCCGAGATCGAGTGCAGCCAACGGTTCCCGCTGACCTCGATCACGGCCCGGTGGAACGCGCTGTTGAGCTCCGCGACCCGGTCGAAGTTCTCGGCCTTGGCGGCCACGTTCGCCTCCTCGACCAGCCGGCGCAGCGTCGCGATCCCCTCGGGCGTGGCCCGCTCCGCCGCGAGGCCGGCAGCGAGCGTCTCGAGTTGCTGCCGTACGGCGAACAGGTCCCGGACCGCAGTCTCGTCGAGGGTCGCGACGACCGCGCCCCGGCGCGGAAGGATCTGCACGAAGCCTTCGGCCTCGACCACCCGCAATGCTTCCCGGACCGGATTCCGCGACACCCCGAAGTCGTCCGCCAGCCGGGTCTCGGTCAGCCGCTCGCCCTCGTGGTACTCACCGTCCACGATCCGCCGGCGCAGTTCCGCGAGAACCTGCTCGCGGAGCGCAATGTGATCGGCACCGATCGTGCGGACCATCCGGTCCCGGCGGGCGTCCTCGTCCAGCTGCTCCACCCTGGCTCCTCTCCCCGCTCCCCGTTCGGCCTGCGCGCCACGGTAGCGGATCGATCGCCACGCGGCACGTGATCCCGGGACAGCGTTATGTTGACGGCTTGAGCATCCGACTGATTCCCCTGACAGATCCCGACTACAAGCCGTTCAGCCGCCGGATCGCCTGGCTGGCCGCACAGGCTGACGGTACGCCGGTCGGTTCCGCGTTCCTGCGGCTCAACAGCCGCAAGGCACAGGCGCACCTCGGCGACCTGGAGATCAACGTGCACCCGGCCGAGCGCGGCCGCGGGATCGGGTCGCTGCTGCTCGGCGCCGTCGTCACCGGCGCGCGCGAGCACGACGTGCGGACGCTGATCACGGACGTCGACGTCAACTCGGTCGGCGACCGTTTCCTCCAGCGGCACGGGTTCGTCATCGGTCTGACGCTGATCTACGCGCGGCTCGATCTGTCGACAAGGACTCCCGACGTACCGGAGGTCCCGGGCTACCGGCTGGTGTCCTGGGAAGGCGTGGTGCCGGAGGAACTGCTGCAGACCTTCACCGATGCGCGCGCAGGGATGAACGACGCGCCGTCAGGCACGATCGACGCCGGCGTCGACGTCTGGGACGTCGAGCGGACCAGGCACGCCGCACAGCTGATCGAGCAGCGCGGCGAGCGTCTCACGGTCGTCGCGGCGGTCGACGGCACGGGCCGCATCGCCGGCTTCACCGAGGTCGTCGTCGCAGGTGACGGGAAGGGCGACGGGCAGAACTACGGCACCGCCGTCCTCCCCGAGCATCGCGGCCGCGGGCTCGCCCTGTGGATGAAGGCCGCCCAGATCCACGAGACCCGTCGCCGGTTCCCCGATCTCGACGGCCTGCTCACCGACACGGTCGACACCAACACGGCCATGCGGCGTACCAACGACCGTCTCGGCTACCGCCCGCAGTACGAGATGCACCGTCGGACGCTCGACCTATAGCAGCCCGGCCAGCCGGTACAGCACGAGCGAACCCGCGACCGCGACGTTGAGGCTGGCGCCGGTCCCGATCATCGGGATCTCGACGACGACGTCCAACTCGTCGACCGCCTCAGGCGGGATCCCGGTCCGTTCGTGCCCGAGAACGGCGATCGTCCGGTTCCGCGCCGGCGGCAGATCAGCCAGCCGGATCGCCTCGTCGGCCAACTCGACCCCGATCACCGTCGTGTCCGGTCGGCTCCGCTGATCGATCAGCCAGCGCACCGGATCGTGGCCGGTCCAGTGCACGCAGGTCCGTCTGCGCAGCGTGTTGCCCTTGGCAAGCGCATCCGGCACCCACGGCAGCTTCGGTACGGCGAGACACGCGCCGACCGCGTCACAGGTCCGGAGCAGCGTCCCGAGGTTCACGTCGTACATCGGCCAGAGCGGCGCGATCAGCAGATGGTCCCAGCACGAGTGGGACCTGCGGCGGCGTTGGTGCTTGAGGTCCTTGCGGCTCCGCACCCGGATCCCGCTCATCGAGCAGCGGGATCGATCCTCCCGTCAGGAATTCGCGTCATCATAAGACCCAGTCTACTGGCCCAGGATCTTCTGCACCGCCGCGGTCGTGATCGGGTGGTACCCGGGGCGCGCCTTGGCGAAGACCTCCGCGGCGAACGCCCGGTCGGTGCCGGCCAGCGCCTGGTACACCGGGAGGACGAGCTTCATCCGGCCGACCTTGGTCAGGAACTCGGCCATCTCGGCGTACGACGCCTCGTAGCTGCTCGCGGCAACGATCTGGTACCAGCGCCGCGCGATCTCACCGTTCGCCGTGCCGGTCAGGCCGAACGCACGGTCAAGCTGCTGCAGCAGCAGCGGACTCAGTACGTCGGGAGCCGCGTCGAGGAACCGCAACCACTCCTGCGTCGTCCACCGCTCCGCGCCGTGCGGCAGCTCGCCCGTCGTCAGCCACAGGCCGCGCGCCTCGTCCACGACCTGGAACCGCGCCGACACCGCGCGCCGCGCGAACGCCGGGATCCCCGGCTCGTACAGCCAGGCGGTCAGCTCGTCCTCGGTCACCACGCCCGGATGCGGCGCGGTCAGGTGCTCCCGGAGGTGCTCCACGAAGTTGTCGGTGTTGATGCTGCGGAACGCGAACCGGTCGAAGTACCCGCGCAGGAACGGATCGAACACCTCCCGCGTGAACCGCTCCTCGAGCCAGGACAGGAACCACGACCCCTTCAGCGGGCCGGTCGACGTCGTCCCGTGGTACTCGGACCGGTGGTGCAGGCCCGGCAGCTCGACCGCGAGCTCAGCCGGCGTCAGCGGATCGAGCTTCACCACGGTCGCGTGCTGCTTGATCGCGGTCTCCATCACCGCGAACTCGGTCCCGTAGACAGCCTCGACGATCCGGTTCTCGACGTACGACGTGAAGCCCTCGTTGAGCCAGATGTCGTCCCAGCTGTCCTGCGTGACGAGGTTGCCGGACCAGCTGTGCGCCAGCTCGTGCGCGATCACGCTGACCAGCGACTTGTCGCCGATCACCACGGTCGGGGTCGCGAACGTCATCCGCGGGTTCTCCATACCGCCGTACGGGAACGACGGCGGCAGCACGAGCAGGTCGTAGCGACCCCAGCGGTACGGGCCGAAGAGCTCCTCGGTGACCCGCATCATCTCCTCGGTGTCGACGAACTCGGTCGCCGCCCGCCGCGCCATCTCGGGCTCGGCCCACACCCCCGACCGCTCGCCGAGCGGCTCGAACACCAGATCGCCCGCGGCGATCGCCAGCAGGTACGACGGGATCGGCTCCGGCATCACGACGTCGTACGAGCCGGTACGGCGGGACGTCGTACCGTTGTCGGCGCTCATGAGCACCATCAGCTCCGGCGGCGCCGTCACGTGCGCGGCGTAGCTGAACCGCACGCTCGGCGTGTCCTGCACCGGGACCCAGCTGCGCGCGTGGATCGCCTGCGACTGGCTGAACATGAACGGCATCACGCCGCCCGCCGTCATCGCCGGCTCCAGCCACTGCAGGCCGGTAGCGGTCGGCGAGGTCCGGTAACTGACCTTGACCCGCGGGTTGCCCGCCGTCCGGATGGTGAGCGCGGAGCCGAGTTCCGGGTCCGGAACCGCGAGGCTGTACTCCAGCGGCTCCCAGCCGTCGGCGGTCAGTCCCTCGACACCCAGCACCGTGAGGTCGCGGGTGTCCAGGACGAGCCGGCTGGTCGCACCGGTCCAGGCGAGGGTGTGCGTGGCACTACCGGCCAGCACGTTCTCGTCGAAGTCGAGCGCGAGGTCGAGTTCGAGGTGGGTGGTCCGAACCACATTCGGCTCGGCGTAGGAGTGGCGATCGTGCGTCAAGGGATGCTCCCCGAGTGAGGCGTCCGAGGAACAGTACCCACGTCGCGGGCGGATCGGACGACCAATCTGGGCCAGACGCACCACCGTGCCAAAACCCTCGGACGGTCCTGACTTGGCAGACTAGGGCCATGACGTCCCAGCGGAACCTCGAGCTGGTGCTGAAACGGCGCCCGTTCGGGTCCTGGCTGCTCGGTCCGGCCGACCAGAGCACCAAACGGCTGCGGATCCGGCTCCACCTGCTGCTCACCGTGTTCTCGATCGGCACCAACCTGATCGGCGCCTTCGTCACCTTTGTCCTCGCCGTCTTCGTGCTGCCGGGCCCGTCGCTGGTCGACCAACTCCAGCTCATCGACGCGATCGTCATCCCGGCGTACTTCCTGTTCGCGATGGGGGTCTGTTACATCTGGAGCAGCCGCCTGACGAAGCGGGTCACCCACTGGATCGACCTGGAGCGGCCGGCCAGCCGGCGGGAGCAGATCGCCACGCTGCAACTGCCGCTGCGGCTCACCCTGATCGAGGTGCTGCTCTGGTTCGGTGCCGCCGTGCTGTTCACGGTGATGACGCTGATCCTGCAGCCGGAGAACGCACTCCGGGTCGCGCTCACCGTGATCGACGGGATGATCATCACCTCCGCGGTCTCGTACCTGCTGACCGAGTTCGCCCTCAGGCCCATCGCCGCGCGGGCGCTCGTCGACTCCCCGCCGCCGCGCCGCCTGCTCGCGGCCGGGTTGAAGGCCCGCACGGTGTTCTTCTGGGCGGTCGGCTCCGGCGTACCCGTGGCGGGCCTGATGCTGGCCGCCGTACTCGCACTGATCGAGGGCAACGTCACCTCGACCCGGCTCTCGGTCGTGATTCTTGCCCTGGGCATCGTGGCGCTCGGCAACGGTTGCCTGCTCACCTGGTTGTCGGCGAAGTCCGTGGTGGCGCCGGTCCGGTCGGTGCGGGACGCGTTGAACCTGATCGGCGAGGGGCGGCTCGACGTGAGCATCCCGGTCTTCGACGGCACCGAGCTCGGGTCGCTGCAGGCCGGGTTCAACCGGATGGCGGACGGGCTGCGCGAGCGGGAGCGGATCCGGGACCTGTTCGGGCGGTACGTCGGGCCGGGCGTCGTCCAGGAGGCGCTGACCAGCGACAGCCTCGGCGGCGAGGAGCGGTACGCCGCGGTGCTGTACGTCGACCTGGTCGGATCGACCGAGCTGGCGGCGCAGCGGCCGCCGGCCGAGGTCGTGCAGCTGCTCAACCGGTTCTTCGCGCTCGTGGTGGCCGAGGTGGACCGGCAGGGCGGGTTTGTGAACAAGTTCGCCGGTGACGCGGTCCTGGCGGTCTTCGGGGCGCCGGCCGAGCTGGCGGATCCGGCGGGCAGCGCTCTCACCGCGGGACGGGAGCTGGCCCGGCGGCTCGCCGACGAGTTGCCGGAGGCAACCGCCGGGATCGGCGTCACGGCGGGGATCGTGGTGGCCGGCACGGTGGGCGACGTACGGCGGCACGAGTACACCGTGATCGGAGACCCGGTGAACGAGGCGGCGCGGCTCAGCGAACTCGCCAAGACGGCCCCCGGCCGACTGATCGCGTCAATGACCGCTGTCGAGAAGGCCGCGCCGGCCGAGTCCGATCAGTGGCGGCAGAGCGACCTGATCACGGTACGAGGGCGATCGGTGCCGACGCGTCTTGCTGTCCCGCACCGACTTTGAGCACCCACCAACCGTTTCGGCGCCACTCAAATGGTTGGTGGGTGCTCAAAGAGGTCGGGGTTGCTCGATGAGCTCATAGAGGAGG
Organism: Kribbella soli; assembly: GCF_004331345.1. Taxonomy (GTDB): domain Bacteria; phylum Actinomycetota; class Actinomycetes; order Propionibacteriales; family Kribbellaceae; genus Kribbella; species Kribbella soli. The sequence goes on from NZ_SJJZ01000002.1 coordinate 501,428, forward strand.
GCGGCGCCGTGGAGCATTGCCTTGGTTTGGCGGTCGTGGGCGGCGCGGCGTTCGGCGATCGCGGTGCGTAGGGCATCGGTGCTGCCAGTACGGCGCAGGCCGTCGAGGACGGGCTTGATCTGCTCGAAGTAGTACCGGCCCTGGCGGAGCATGTGGATGATCCGTGCGTCGCGCACTTCCTCCGGGCCGTAGCGCCGGTACTTCGTGCCCGGTTCGCGGGTCGGCGCGAGTAGGCCCGCGGCCTCCCAGACGCGGAGGGCCGACGTACGGATGCCGAGGCGGTGGGCGAGTTCGCCGACGAGCAGCGACGGTCCGGCGACCGGCTGCTCGTCGACGTACTCTGCAGCCAGCGCACCGAGCGCCTCACTGGCGGCGTCGGTGGCGAGTCGCTGCTCGTGCAGGGCGGCGTGGGCCGCGTCCACGAGCCTGTACGCGAGCGCCTCGTCGCCGTTGTGGACGGCGCGCATGATCTCGGTGGCGGTCTCGGCGCCGAAACCGGGTGCAAGCGCGCGATACGTCAGCAACGCCGCCACATGCTCAGGCCCGTACTGCCGGTACCCGGTGTCCGACCGCGGCGCCGGCGGCAGAATCCCGGCCGCCTCGTAGTTCCGCACCAACTGCGTCGACACGCCCGCCCGGCGCGCCAGATCCACCGGCCGCAGTCCCACTCCCAACCTCCTACCTCTCGACTTTGTGCACCAGATCCGTACGACGGACGCTCGAGAACGCGGAACCCGTGCACAAAGTGGTGCTAGCGGCCGCCGGAGACGTCGACGGTGGTGCCGGTCATGTACGAGGAGCGGGTTGAGGCCAGGAAGGCGATGACCTCGGCTACCTCTTCCGGCTTGCCGGGGCGGGCCAACGGCGGGGTTGCGCCGAGGCGGTCCAGGCGGCCGGGCTCGTGGATGTCGGTCTGGATCAGGCCGGGCCGGACCCCCAGAACGCGGACGCCCTCCTTCGCGACCTCGTTGGCCAGGCCGGTCGTGAGCGCGTCGACGGCAGCCTTGCTCGCCGCGTAGTCGACGTACTCGCCGGCCGATCCGAGCACCGCGGCGCGCGACGAGACGTTCACGATGACGCCACCGTCCCCGCCGTACGCCGTCGACATCCGGCGGACCGCGGCGCCCGCGACGAGGAACGCGCTGATCGCGTTGATCCGGAACACCCGGTCGAGCCGTTCCGCGTCGTACTCCGCGACCCGTCCGGCCGGCGAGACGACGCCGGCGTTGTTGATCACCGCGCTGATCGGGCCCAGCTCCGCGGTGACCGCGTCGAACAGCCGCTCGATCTGATCGGCCTCCGTAACGTCCGCCTGGACGGCGATTGCGCGACCGCCGCGCTGCTCGCAGGCCTTCACGACTCGCGCGGCTTCGTCGGCCTGCGTCCGGTAGTTGACCCCGACGTCCCAGCCGTCCGCCGCGAGAGCAAGCGACGCGGCCGCGCCGATCCCGCGACTTCCACCGGTGACCAGTACAACCCCACGTCCTTCAGTCATGGGCCTACTGTTTCATGTGGGGTCACGCAGGCGGCTTCGCGAACCCGAGCTGGGTCTCCGAGTCGGTGAATCCGAGCGAGCGATAGATCCGGATCGCGAGATACTCCGGATCCGCGACCATCACGAGGGTCCGCGCACAGCCTTCGGTCAGCCCGTACGTCGACGCGTGGTGGACGAGCGTGGTCGCCAGCCCGCGACCACGATCGTCCGGGGACGTCTGCACATCCTGGAACCGGGCCAGCCCCTTGCCGTCGAACATCAACCCGAGCGCACTCTGCAGCCGATCCCCGTCGAACGCGCCGAACCACTTCCCGTGACCGGCGTCGACCAGCTCGCGTTTCGCCGCCAACCTGCGCCGGGTGAAGTCCTCGTACGCCGCGTCGACCTTCATTGACGCGGTGGCGAGGCTCTGGTGGTACAGCTGCTCCCAGTCGTCGTCACTGTTCAGGAAGCGGTACGTCGAGTCCGCGTTGGGCCGTTGCGGTGGCAGGACCCGATCGGCCGTCATCACGACACTTCCGTCGACTGTGAACCCGGCGGCGGTCAGCTCGTCCTCGGCCCCGATCTCGCCGTCGACGGTATCGATGCCGATGGCAACGTGGTCCGCGTCCGGGAACTCCCGACGGAAGTCGTCGAGGCGGATCTTGGTGTCGTCCGGGGCGAACGGCGTGCGGTACAGCAGGAAGTTGCCCCACCAGAAGCCGGGGTTGGCCGGCGTACGGATCACGACGTACTCGCCGGTGTCGTGGAAGGTGCTTCCACTCAACTCCAGCAGCAACAGGTCGGTGCGATAGCCGAGGCTCGTGATCTCCACCTCCTCATCCTCGCCCACCCGTCAATCGCCTTCTTTGACGATGCAGTGGTTGACATGCAGCCGATTGGCTGCATATGTTGGAAAGGCAGCCAGACGGCTGCATGAAGCGATCGGAGTGCGATGGACGACGAGGTGTTCCGGGCGCTCGCGGATCCCAGCCGGCGACGGCTGCTCGATCTGCTGAACGTGCGCAACGGGCAGACGCTGCGCGAGCTGTGCGCCGAGCTCGACATGGCGCGGCAGTCCGTCAGCAAGCATCTCGCCGTACTCGAGAGCGCGAACCTCGTCAGCACCGTGTGGCGCGGCCGGGAGAAGCTGCACCACCTGAACGCGGAGCCGATCAACGCCATCGCCGATCGCTGGATACATCAGTACGACCGTCGGCGGGTTCAGCTGTTCGCCGACCTCAAGACGGCTTTGGAGGCTGAAGTGACAGACAATGACTTCGTCTACACCACGTACATCCGGACCACGCCCGAGCGGTTGTGGCAGGCGCTGACCGACCCGGCGTTCACTGAGCAGTACTGGCAGCTCCACCACGAGACCGACTGGAAGCCCGGCTCCCCGATGGTGTGGCACCAGGGCGACGTCGTGATCTCCGGACCGGGGCAGGTCGTCGTCGAGCACACGCCGTACACGCGGCTGTCCTATGCCTGGCACCACATCACGCCCGAGTTCGCGCAGAAGTTCGGGATCGACGAGGCGACGTACGAGCGGACCAGCCGCGAGCCGTTGTCGACGGCAACGTTCGAGCTCGAGCCGGTCGACGGCCAGGTGAAGCTCACCGTGATCCACAGCGGCTTCGAACCGGACAGCACGATCCGGACCATGATCCAGGACGGCTGGCCGCAACTGCTGGCGGACCTGAAATCCTTGCTGGAGACCGCAGCCGCCACCGTGTAGCAGGAGTCCCGCGTGCCCCGTCCGAACATCGTGATCATCTACACCGACGACCTCGGCTGGGGCGACCTCGGCTGCTACGGCAGCCCGGACATCCGGACGCCGCATCTCGACGCGCTGGCCTCCCGCGGTGTCCGGATGACTGATTGGTACTCGAACTCCCCCGTCTGCTCGCCGTCGCGGGCCGCGCTGCTGACCGGGCGGCATCCGGCGCACGCCGGTGTCGAGTCGATCCTCGGCGCGAAGCGGGACACCCACGGTCTGCCACCGCAGTCCACGCTCGCGTCGGCGATGTCGACGGCCGGCTGGCGTACGGCGGTGTTCGGCAAATGGCACCTCGGCGTCGAGCCCGGGTCGGCACCGCTCCGGTTCGGGTTCGACCACCACTTCGGGTTCCGGGCCGGCTGTGTCGACTACTACTCGCACATCATGTACTGGGGTGTGCGGAACCCGTTGCACGATCTGTGGTCGGACGACGACGAGGTCTGGCACAACGGCGACTACCTGACCGACCTGATCACCGATCGCGCGGTCGAGTTCATCACGGACGCTCACGATCCGTTCCTCTGCTACGTCGCGTACAACGCGCCGCACTACCCGATGCACGCGCCGGCCGACGCGATGGCGCAGTACGCGCACCTGCCCTGGGACAAGCAGGTGATGGCGGCGATGATCAGCCGGGTGGACGACGGCGTCGGGCGGATCGTCGAGGCGCTGGAGCGGACCGGGCGGCTCGACGACACGATCATCTTCTTCTCGTCCGACAACGGGCCGTCGGCGGAGGAACGCAACTGGCTCGGCGGCGAGGAGATCGCGTACGCCGGCGGCTCGACCGGCGGGCTGCGCGGTCACAAGGGGTCGCTGTTCGAGGGCGGCATCCGCGTCCCCGGTATCTGGTCCTGGCCGTCCACGCTGCCGTCCGCTGTCACGTCCGCCGAGCCCGCGATGATGATGGACGTGACGCCGACGGTGCTGACCGCCGCTGGCCTCACCCCGCCTGCCGATGTCGATGGCATTGCGCTCTTCACCGCCAGCACGCCCGAACGCACCCTGACCTGGGAGTACGCCGGACAGCAAGCGATCCGCCGCGGCCCGTGGAAGCTCGTCACCGACCCGGCCGAACGACTGGGCGCCCCGCAGACGCCCGGCCAGCACCTCTTCAACCTCATCGAGGACCCGGCCGAAACCAAGGACCTCTCGAGCTCACACCCCGAGGTCCTCGCCCAACTCCTCGAGGCGAACCGCGACTGGACCAGCACCCTCGAGAGCTGGCGAGCCTCTTAAGGACGCTTGTGGATGATCAGCGGGAGAACCGCGGCCGCACCTGCTTCGCGAAGTTTGGCCGCAGCTACCGTGACCGGCCACTGCGACGACGTGGAGTCGACGAGTAGCAGGACGGTGCGTGCTGTGACGGCCTGGGCCGTGGCGCCGTCCACCTGGATACCGTCCCGCCAGACTTTCGCCTCCTCGGCCGACGACAGGTCGTCGGTGTAGCCGGTCCGGTCGATGGTCAGCTCCGCCCGCTCCAACCGTCCTACGCCGGCAACGTGATCCGCAACCGCGGACGTGAGGTCCCGGTAACCCCCGGCAGCGAGCGGTACGACGACATCCGGCCGGGCGGACCACGACCCCCGCCATCGGGACAGCGCCGCGACGGCACCGGCCTGCAACGCCTCGACTGCATCCGTCGCGGGCGAGCCGCCGAACGCTCCCTGCAAGACCTCGCGCCACTCGGGCGCGTCGGCGTACACGATGATGCGGCCCGGCTCGGCGGAGAGGGCGGGTGGGATCTTCCCGCGGGCGCCGAACGCGCCGCCCGGCCACATCTTCCGCGTCTCCAGGACGTGGACCTCGCCGCGCAGCGACCGCGTGATCGTCGCGACGGTCTCCGGATCGGGCCGCTCCACCAACGGCTCCGGCAGCGCGCCCAGACACACCGAGCACCGGCCGCACGGCTCGGCCGACGGATCGTCCAGCGACTCCTGGAGAAGTTGCATCAGACAACGATCGCCGCGGGTGTACGCACGCATGATGTCGGCCTCGCGCCGTCGTACCGACACGATCCCGTCGTAGTGAGCCGCGTCGAACGTCCACTCGGCGCCGGTCCGGACCCAGCCGCGCTCGACCCGGTCGACGGCTCCGTCGACTGCGAGTTGCTTCAGCATCAGCTCGACCCGGGTCCGGCGCAGTCCGGTCTCGGCCTCCAACGCCGGCACGGTCGCGGGCTGATCCGGCCCGTAGCTCTCCAGCGCGCGGAGCAGGCGCTGCACGTTCTCCGGCACCGGGATCGTCGCGGTCGCGAAATAGTCCCACACGCCGGCGTCCGCGTCGGACGGCAGCAACGCCACCACCGCGTGATCGATGCCGCGGCCGGCGCGGCCGACCTGCTGGTAGTACGAGACCGGTGAGGGCGGCGAGCCGACATGCACGACGAACCCGAGGTCCGGTTTGTCGTACCCCATCCCCAGCGCCGACGTCGCGATCAACGCCTTCAGCTGGTTGGCGCGCAGCGCGTCCTCGAGACGCTCCCGCTCCCCCGCCTCCAGCTGGCCTGTGTACGCCGCGACCGGTACATCCTGCCCGTGGACCTCCTGGATCACCGCGGCGAGGCGTTGCGCGTCGGCGACCGTCAACGCGTACACGATGCCCGATCCAGGAAGCGTCGGCAGCACGTCGACGACCCACGCGAATCGATCCAGTGGCGACAGCGCATCCACGACCGCGAGCTGCAGACTCGATCGCGCCAGCGGACCACGCAGTACCAGCGTCGACTCACCGAGCTGCTTCGCGACGTCCTCCGTCACGCGCGAGTTGGCCGTCGCTGTCGTCGCGAGCACCGGCGTCTTCGGGTTCAGTTGCTGCAGGACCTCGGACACCCGGCGATAGTCCGGGCGGAAGTCGTGACCCCAGTCCGACACCGCATGCGCTTCGTCGATCACCAGCAGACCGATCTGCCCGGCCAGACCGTCCAGCACGCGCCGTCCGAAGCCCGGATTCGCCAGGCGCTCCGGGGAGACCAGCAGGACGTCGACCGCGCCGGAGCGCAGATCGTGCTCGATGCTCGACCACTCGTCGATGTTGTTCGAGTTCAGCGTCGCGGCGCGGAGCCCTGCACGGCTCGCCGCGGCCACCTGGTCACGCATCAACGAGAGCAGCGGTGAAACCACCAGCGTCGGGCCGAACCCCTCGGCCCGCCGGATCGCTGTCGCGGCCCAGTAGACCGCAGACTTTCCCCAGCCGGTCGCCTGGACGACGAGCACCCGCGCGGCCGCCTCGCACAACGCGGCAACCGCGGTCTCCTGATCCGTCCGCAGCCGCGCGTCGTCCCCCGCGATCGCGTGGATCAGGTCACCCGCAACCTTCGCCCGGTCGTCGGTCAGAGTCAGCATCGCCGCAGTCTCGCCCATGCCGACGACAGTAGACGCCTCTACCCCCAAACCGCGGCCCCCGAGCCCACCACCTGTGGATAACCCGGCCGGCATTGGGTCAGGCGCACTTGCCGGGGTGGCAGGGTTCTCCGTTGGTGGCGACGAGGCGGCGGGGACCAGGGCCTGTGGTGGCGAGGGTGTCGTGGGGGTTGGCCAGGGCGCAGCGGTCGATCGAGAGGCAGCCGCAGCCGACGCAGTCCTTGAAGTCGTCCCGGAGCTGTTCGAGGTGCACGATGCGGCGGTCGAGCTCCGCCTGCCAGCACTCCGAGATGCGCTCCCAGTCCGCCCGCGTCGGCGTACGGTTCTCCGGCAGCAGCTTGAGGATCGCGGCCACCTCCGCGAGCGGTACTCCGACCCGCTGGGCGATCCTGACCAACGCCACCCGCCGCAACGTGTCCCGCTTGTAGCGGCGCTGGTTTCCCGACGTACGGCGACTGATGATCAGCCCCTGCCGCTCGTAGAAGTGCAGAGCCGAGATCGCCACGCCGCTGCGCTGCGACAGCTGCCCGACCGTCAACTCACCCGGCTCGATGTCCATTGCCCATCCCTCCAACCTCAACTTATATCGAGGCTAGCGGAAGGAGTCAGGCGGTTACGAGGCGGCGTCCGATGCTCGCGGACATCAAGGCGGCCGCCGCGCAGAGCCCGCCGGCCAGGTACCACGCCAGGTTGTAGCTGCCCTGCGCGTCCCGGATCACACCAGCACCGGTCGCGGCCAGCGCTGCGCCGACCTGGTGCGACGCGAACACCCAGCCGAACACGATCGGCCCGTCCTCGCCGAACCACTCGCGGCACAGCGCGACGGTCGGCGGCACGGTCGCCACCCAGTCCAGCCCGTAGAAGATGATGAACACCCAGGTACTCGGAGCAGCCGTCGGTCCGAGCAGCGACGGCAGCACCAGCAGCGACAGGCCACGCAGCGAGTAATAGGCGATCAGCAGGTACCGCGGGTCCCACCGGTCGGTCAGGTACCCGGAGAGGATCGTCCCGCCCACGTCGAACACACCTACCAGCGCCAGCAGCGACGCTGCAGTCGTGACCGGCATGCCGTGATCGTGCGCCGCCGTCACGAAGTGCGTCCCGATCAGACCGTTCGTCGACGCACCACAGATCGCGAACCCGCCCGCCAGCATCCAGAACGCAGGCCGCCGCGCTGCCATCCGCAGGGCGTTCAGCGCTCGCATTGCGCTACTACCGGTCATCTCCACCCGCTGCCCCGCAGTACTGCCCTCCGGAGCGCCGTACGCACGCAACCCGACATCACTCGGGTAGTCCCGCAGGAAGAACAGCACCAGCGGTACGACGGCCAGCGCCGCACCCGCTGCTACGAGCGCGGGCACCCGCCAGCCGTAGTTCGACGCCAGAGACGCGATCAGTGGCAGGAAGATCAGCTGACCGGTCGCACCGGCCGCTGTGAGGATCCCGGTCACCAGACCGCGACGGTGTACGAACCAGCGCCCGGTGATCGTCGCTACGAACGTCATCGACATCGACCCGGTGCCAACGCCGACCAGGAGCCCCCAGCAGAGCAGCAGCTGCCAGGAGGCGGTCATGAAGACGGTCAAGCCGCTGCCCAGCGCGATCAGGACCAGTGCGCCGCTGACGACCTTCCGCAGCCCGAGCCGGTCCATCAGTGCGGCAGCGAACGGCGAGATCCCGCCGAACAGCAGCAGGTTGATCGACACCGCGGCCGAGATCGTCGCGTGCGACCACCCGAACTCCTCGTGCAGCGGATCGAGCAGCACACTCGGCACCGACCGGAACCCAGCCGCGCCGATCAGCGTCACGAACCCGACCACAGCGACCGCCCAGGCCAGGTGCACCCGGGGAGCCTTCTTCGTCTCCAGAATCTGCGTCACCCGATCAAGAATGAGGGTTCGATCGTCATCGAACTAGTGGCCAGATAGCCAACATGTGTCAAGATATGGCCATGAGTCGTCATCTGGCCGCCGTCGGTCCCCATGTGGTCGCCGTCCTCGCCCTCGAGCCAGTGGTCGGGTTCGACCTGACCATCCCGCCGACGGTCCTGGGTGCCGCCACCAAGGCCGACGGCACCAAGCTGTACGACATCCGCATCTGCGGACTCGGCGGACCGGTGCGGGCCGGCGCCGGGTTCAACCTCGTCCCGGACCACGGCCCCGAGGCCCTCGCCGAAGCGGACACAGTGATCGTCCCAGGAACCTACATCCCCCAGCCGCGGTACGAAGGCACGCTGCCCGACGACCTCGCCGCCGCGCTCGCCACGATTCGCCCGGGCACGCGGATCGCCTCGATCTGCACCGGCGCGTTCGTCCTCGGCGCGGCCGGCTATCTGGACGGGCGGCCGGCGACGACGCACTGGGAGCGGGCCGAACTGTTCCGCAGCGTGTACCCGCAGGTGAAGCTCGACGAGGACAAGCTGTTCATCGACGACGGCGACGTACTCACCTCGGCCGGTCTGGCGGCGGGCGTCGACCTCTGCCTCCACCTGATCCGCCGTGACTTCGGCAGCGAGGTCGCCAACCGGGCCGCCCGGCACTGCGTCGTACCGCCGTGGCGTGACGGCGGGCAGTCGCAGTACATCGAGCGCGTCGTACCCGAGGAAGGCAGTGAGGGTACGTCGCCGACGCGGGCCTGGGCACTCGAACGGCTCGGTGAGGACATCAGCCTCGCGGCGATGGCGGAGCATGCGCGGATGAGCGTGCGCACGTTCAGCCGGCGCTTCAAGGCCGAGACCGGACAGTCGCCCGGCACCTGGCTGCTGCAGCAGCGCATTCGGCACGCGTGCCAGCTGCTCGAGACCACCGACCTGTCCGTCGACCGCGTCGCCGAGGAGGCCGGCCTCGGCACGGCGGCCTCCCTACGACACCACCTGCGGTCCGAGCTGGGCGTCTCCCCGCTCGCCTACCGCAAGACATTCCGGGCGGGCTAGGTCAGAACGACCAGGTCGTGCGGCTGGTTGTTCATCGACTCGACGCCGTCCGCGGTCACCACGACGATGTCCTCGATGCGCGCGCCCCAGCGACCGGCCTGGTAGATGCCCGGCTCGACGCTGAACGCCATGCCTTCCGCCAGCGGCAGGTCGTTGCCCGCGACGATGTACGGCTCCTCATGGACGTCCAGCCCGATCCCGTGCCCGGTCCGGTGGATGAAGAAGTCGCCGAAGCCCGCCGCTGCGATGACGTCCCGGGCGGCGGCGTCGATCGACTCGGCGGTCGCACCGGGCCGAACGGCATCCACCGCGGCCTGCTGAGCCTCCTGCAGTACGGCGTACGTCGCGGCGACGTCGGCGTCCCGCGGCGTACCCACGGCGTACGTCCGTGTGGAGTCCGAGTTGTAGCCCTCGGCAACCGGACCGCCGATGTCGACGACCACCACGTCGCCGGCCTCGATCACCCGGTCGGACAGTGCGTGGTGCGGGCTCGCGCCGTTCGGGCCGCTGCCGACAATCACGAAGTCCGCCCCGGTGTGGCCCTCCTCGACGATCGCGGCCTCGATGTCGGCGCCGACCTCGGCCTCGGTCCGGCCGGGACGCAGCCACTCGCCGACGCGGGCGTGCACGCGGTCGATCGCCGCGCCCGCCTTCCGCAGCGCGTCGATCTCGGCCGCGTCCTTCCGCATCCGCAACTCACCGACGATCGGCCCGGCCAGCACCTGCTCGGCCTTCGGCAGCGCCTCCCGGAACCCGAGGACGTGCAGCGCCGGCGTGAAGTCGCTGACCGCGACCCGCTCGGCGCCACCCAGTCGCTCGGCCGCGAGGTTGTACGGGTCGACGCCGTCCACCCAAGTGATCACGTCGACGCCCAGCTCCGCCAGCGGCAGATCGGCGTACCCGGGCGCTTCCAGCTTCGGTACGACGAGTGCCGGGGCGCCGTCGGCCGGGATCACGAGCGTAGTGAGGCGCTCCAACGAGCCACCCGGCTGACCGATCAGGTAGCGCAGGTCGGAGCCTGGCGTGATCACCAGACCGGTGCCGGCCGCGGCCTCGCGGGCACGGTCCAGGCGGGCACGAAGGACGGCGACATCATGGACGGGAGGGAGTGCTGAGCGACGGGCCATACCTGAATCTAAAACTGTCGGGAGGGGTTGCTACAACTTGCCCCATGACCCTGCACCATGTGTCCTTCGGCGAAGGCGTACCGGTTCTCGCGTTGCACGGCTGGACGCCGGACCACCGGCTGATGACCGGCTGCCTGGAGCCGATCTTCACCGAACTGCCCGGCTACCGCCGCCTCTACCCCGACCTGCCCGGGATGGGCCAGAGCCCGGCCGGCGACATCGACAGCTCCGACGGCATCCTGGCGGCGGTGCGCGCGTTCATCGACGAGCAGATCGGCGACGAGCCGTTCGTGCTCCTCGGCGAGTCGTACGGCGGGTATCTCGCCCGCGGCCTGGTCGCCGAGCGACCCGAGCAGATCCTCGGCATCGGACTGATCTGCCCGACCGGCGAGCTCTGGCACAAGGACCGTAAGCTGCCCGACCACGTCGTACTGCGGACCGAGCCGGGAGTACTCGAGTCGCTCGAGGAGGGCGAGGACTTCACCGATCTCGCCGTCGTGCAGACCGCCGCGGCGCTGGCCGCGTACCGCTCGGACGTGGCGCCGGGTCTCGCGGTCGCCGACACAGCGGCGATGGACCGCATCCAGAAGAACTGGGCACTGTCGACGGCACCGGAGAGCGGTCCGCCGTACGACGGACCGTCCCTCATCATGTGCGGCCGGCAGGACGCGGTGACGGGATACGAGGATCTGTACGGTCTGCTCCCCCACTACCCGCGCGCCACGTACGCCGTACTGGACGTCGCCGGCCACAACCTCCAACTCGAACAACCCGCCCTGTTCGGCGCCTTGATCCGCGAATGGCTGCAACGCCTGCCGTAAATCGCTACCAGCGGGTAATGTCAGGCGCATGGTGGCTGGGAAGCGTCCTCTGGGGTGGCCGTTGCTCGTCGCGCTGACGAACGGGCGGACCGGGATCTCCGACGAACGGCTGGCCGCGGCCGTCCGGGACAAGGTGATTCTGGTGACCGGTTCGTCGTACGGGATCGGTGAGGCGACCGCGCGGCGCCTGGCCGCTGCCGGGGCGACGGTGCTGCTCGTGGCGCGGACGGCGGACCAGTTGCAGCTCGTGGCGGACGACATCCGGTCGCGCGGCGGGACCGCGTACGTGTACCCGGCGAACCTCGCCGACCCGGACGCGATCGAGGAGCTCGTGCGGACCGTGCTGGCCGAGCACGAGCGGGTCGACGTCCTTGTGAACAACGCCGGCAAGTCGATCCGGCGATCGATCGCGGACACGTACCAGCGGTTCCACGACATCGAGCGGACCAACGCGGTCAACTACCTCGGGCCGGCCAAGCTCGTGCTCGAGCTGCTGCCGTCGATGCGCGAACGCGGGTCCGGCCACATCGTGAACGTGTCGACGGCCGGCGTCCGTACGCCGCCGATGGCGCGCTGGTCGGCGTACCTGGCGTCGAAGAGCGCGTTCGACGTGTGGCTGCGGTGTGTGGCGCAGGAGGTGCGCGGTGACGGGGTGACGACGTCGACGGTCTACATGGGCCTGGTGCACACGCGGATGAGCGAGCCGACGCCGCTGCTCAACAAGATGCCGGGGCTCACGCCGGAGCAGGCGGCCGATCAGGTGTGTACGGCGGTGGCGGAGCGCCCGCACAACATCACGCCGCCGTTCGTCCGGCCGGCCGATGCCCTCGGCAACCTGTTGCGGGTGCCGACGGATCGGTTGCTCGAGCAGTACTTCCGGCGTACCGGAGGCGGGAAGAAGCGATGAGGACGATCCGCCCGATCCCACCGCTGCGGCCGCCGGAGTGGCTGATGCAGAGCGCGGCCGAGGTCGGCGGGTTGTCGGTCGCGCTGATCAAGTCCGGGGTATGGAGATCGGCGGGGCCGGCGCAGCTCGTGCGGATCGAACGGGCGCTGCGGACCTGGGGTCAGTCGATGGCGGCGCTCGGGGTGATCGCGGCGATCCGGTACCCGGAGCGGGCGGCGGTGATCACCGGGGACGACCAGATCACGTACGCCGAGCTGGATCGGCGGTGCGAGCGGATCGCGGCCGGGATGCAGGCGCAGTACGGGATCGTTGCCGGGAGCAAGGTGGCGGTGCTGTGCCGGAACCACCGCGGATTCCTCGAGGCGACACTGGCCGCGTCCCGGGTCGGCGCGGACGTCCTGTTCGTGAACACCGAGTTCGCGCCGCCGCAACTGCAAGCGGTTCTCGAACGGCACCGCCCGGATCTCTTGGTCCGTGACTCCGAGTTCGCCCCACCGGCAGGCCTTCCGTCAGTCGTCTCTGATTTGGCTGAGCTTGCCGAGAGTGCGGCGCCGACGGCACCTGCTCCGTCGGCGGCTGGGCACATCACGATTCTCACCTCGGGGACTACCGGTACTCCCAAGGCGGCGCCTCGGGTGCCGACCGCGGCGGGGTTGGCGGGGTTGACCGGGAGTGCGCTCAGCCGGTTCGGGCTGCGGGCGGGTGAGCCGATGGTCGTGGGCCCGCCGCTGTTCCACGGCCTCGGTCTGCTCACCTCGATGCTCGCATTGTTCCTCGGCTCGCCGCTCGTACTGCGACCGCGGTTCGACGCCCCCACCTTGCTCGCCGACGTCGAGGCGACCCGCGCGGGCGCGATCGTCGCCGTGCCGGTGATGCTGCGCCGACTGCTCGATCTCGGTCCGAATGCCATTGCGGAGTACGACCTGCGCTCCCTGCGAGCCGTCATCTCCGGTGCGTCGCAGCTCGGCGCGCCGCTGGCTGAGCGGTTCATCGAACGGTTCGGGCCGGTGCTGTGCGACGCGTACGGATCGAGCGAGGTCGGCATCGCCACGATCGCGACGTCCGCCGACCTGCTCGCCGCGCCCGGGACCGTTGGGCGGCCCTGTCTCGGCAGCACGATCCGGATCCTCGACGACCAGGACCTCCCGGTGCCGGCCGGCGAGACCGGACGGATCTTCGCGGGCGGCGGGCTGGTGTTCGGCGGGTACTCCGACGGCTCCAGCAAGACCGTCGTCGACGGGCGGATGAGCACCGGCGACCTCGGGCACGTGGATGCCGCCGGGCGCTTGTTCGTCGACGGCCGCGAGGACGACATGATCGTGTCCGGCGGTGAGAACGTGTACCCGGTCGAGGTCGAGCAGTGCCTCGCGGCACATCCCGCGGTCGCCGAAGCAGTCGTTGCCGGAGTCCCCGACGACGAGTTCGGCCAGCGGCTGATCGCGTACGTCGTACTCCATGCGCCGGCGACCGAGGACGAGTTGCTGACGCACGTGAAGGCGAACCTCGCGCGCTACAAGACGCCGCGCCAGATCGTGATCCTCGACGAGTTCCCGCGCAACGCGACCGGCAAGGTCCTGCGCGGCAAACTCAGCCCACCGTGAAGAGCTTCCGGAACCTCGTCATCCGGTCCAGCGCGCTGCTCTCGTCCCCGAACGACACCGCCACAGTCTCCGCCCCGGCGTCGACGAGCTCGTGAGCCATGGCGACGACCGGCTCGGGATCGCCGTCGGACCAGTCGAGTCGCGTCCCGACCTTGATGGGCCGGTCGCCGAACGACCTGAGCCGCGACACCGCCGCCGCGAATCCGGCACCGTCCAGGTTGAGCCCCTGCCATTCGTCGCCGTAGCGCGCGGCGCGACGCAATGCGGGCACCGTCGTACCGCCGATCATGAGCGGGAGCGGCGCCCGGAGCTTGGGCTCGAACACCCCGCCGCGGTCCCGGCCCGCGAAGAGATCACGGATGATCCCGAGCGACTCGTCCGTCCGGCGGCCGCGCTCCTCGAACACGGCACCGACCGCCGCGAACTCGGCCTTCGCCCACCCCGCGCCGATCCCCAGTACGACGCGCTCGCCGGACAACCGGTGCAGCGTCGCCGCCTGCTTCGCGACCACGTACGGGCTCCGCATCGGCAGCACGAGCACCGAGGTCCCGAACCGGATCCGGCTCGTGCGCGCCGCCAGGTACCCGATCGTGACGAGAGGCTCGTACACACCGCCGTACGTCGGGCCGAACTCACCCGGCGGGAGGAGGTGATCGGGCAACCACGCCGTACCGTAGCCCAGGTCCTCCGCCGCGATCGCGAGCTCGACCAGTCGCTCGGGCGGCATCGTCGCCGACTCGTCCGGGAGGACCACCTGGAGTTCGACCATGTGCTCGACCCTAACCGCCGAGGTGATCAGAGTGAGCGGGGTGGGTGGCCGGTGTACGTGGGGATGACGGCCTTCGGGAGGGGGCCCTTGATGCGCGTCGGTTCTTGTTGCTGCTCGCGGGCGTGGGCGAGCAGGCCGACGGAGCGGGACAGGATGAACAGGCCGCGGCCGAGTTCGGCGGGGAGGCCGAGCTCGGCATAGATGGTCGCCGTGGCACCGTCCACGTTCATCGGGACGGGTGCGAGGACGGATTCCAGCGAGAGAGCGATCTCCAGGTGCTGCCCGCTGATGGTGCCGTCGGCAACTGCTTGCTGGGCGGCGGCGATCAGCGGGTCACGGCGCGGGTCGCGCGGGTGGAAGCGGTGCCCGAAGCCAGGGACGTACGCCTTGCGTTCCTTGTACGACGCTACAAGCTCTCGCGCGGCCGTCGTCGGGTCGGTGCCGGCGTCGACCGTGCGGCGCAGGTCGTACAGGACTTCGAGGCACTGCTGGCCGGCGCCGCCGTGGACGTCGCCGAGCAGGTTGACGCCGGTGGCGATCGCATTGTTGAGCGCCAGCCCGCAGGAGACGGCCATTCGCGTGGCGGCGATCGAGGGTGCCTGCGGGCCGTGGTCGACGGCGGCGACGAGTGTCTGCTCGACCAGCCGCGCCTCCCCCGGCGTCGGCAGTTCACCGCGGATCATCAGCCAGATCATCTGGGGAAACGTGACGCCGCCGATCAGCTGCTCGATCGGGTACCCGTGGAACCGGATCACGCCGGGCGCAATGTCCGAGATCCCGGTTGCCCACCAATCCGCGGCCTCGGTGCTCATGTAGCTCCCTTTGCTCGTAGTTCCGCGATCTCGTCCGGGGTGTAGCCGAGCTCGGCCAGGATCTCGTCGGTGTGCTCACCCAGACGCGGCGGCCGCGTCGACGGTCCGACCGGCCCGCCGTCAACGTGCACGCTGCTGCCGAGCACCCGCAGTTCGCGGTCCCGTCCGTCGGGCATCTCCACCGCGTGCAGGAGTTCGCGCTCGGCGAGCTGCGGCAGAGAGAGCGTTTGCTCGACGTTCAGCACCGGCGCGACTGGGACGCCGGACTCCGCAAGCAACTCGTCCCAGTGCGCCGCGGAACGCTGAGAGAGCGTTTTCTCGAGTTCATCCTTGAGCTCGGCCCGATGCACCTTCCGAGCCTCGCGGGACCCGAACCGCTCGTCGGTGAGCAGCTCCGGCCGGCCCAGTGCCGTGCACAGTTCGACGTACTGCTCCTGCTTGTTGGCCGCGATGTTCAGCGCCCCGTCCGCGGTCCGGAACGTGCCGGACGGCG
Organism: Kribbella soli; assembly: GCF_004331345.1. Lineage (GTDB taxonomy): Bacteria > Actinomycetota > Actinomycetes > Propionibacteriales > Kribbellaceae > Kribbella > Kribbella soli. The sequence goes on from NZ_SJJZ01000002.1 coordinate 517,506, forward strand.
CCGACGTCGCGTTCTCGTTGCCCATGGCACCGGGTTTGCGGCCTGCGACCAGGTAGTCCGAGACCACCCACCCCATCGCCGCGACCGCGGTTTCCAGCATCGACACGTCGAGGAAACTGCCGGCGCCGGTCCGTTCCCGTTTCACGAGGGCCGCCGAGATCGCGAACGCCGCCGCGTACCCGCCGAGCGTGTCCGCGATCGGGAAACCGGTCCGGATCGGCGCGGTCTCCGGCGTTCCCGTGACGCTCATGATCCCGGACAGCCCCTGGATGATCTGGTCGTACGCCGGCCGTCCGCGCATCGGCCCGGTCTGGCCGAACCCCGACACCGCGCAGTACACCAGCCCCGGATTCAGCGACCGCAGCACGTCGACCGAGAAGCCGAGCCGCTCGAGCACTCCCGGCCGGAAGTTCTCCAGCAGCACGTCCGCCTCGCGGACCAGCCGCTCGAAGACCTCGCGACCGTCGGCGCTCTTCAGGTTCAGCGTGAGAGAGCGCTTCCCCGCGTTCTGGGCGAGGAACGAGATACCTAACCCGTCCTTGGACAGGTCCGGGTCGCCGCCGAGGTTCCGGGCGAGGTCGCCCGACCCGGGCACCTCGACCTTGATCACCTCGGCTCCCATCAGGGCCAACTGGTAGCCGGCGAACGGTCCCGCGAGCACGTTGGTCAGGTCGAGCACCCGCACCCCGGCCAGCAGATCCGCGTCAGGCCGCACCTCACGCCGCACCTCAGGACGCACTGAAACCGCTCCACCCCGTCCGGCTGATCGTCTCCGCGCACCGCCGTACGGCGGTGATGTACGGCGGCAACCGGTCGTCGCTGAACCGGGTCGTCGGCCCACCGATCGCGATCGCCGCAACGACCCGCCCGTCGGTACGCCGTACCGGAGCCGCGACACCCGAGGCGCCGAGCTCACGCTCACCGTGGCTGACCGCGAACCCGCGCGCGGCCGCGTCCGTGACCGTGGCCCGCAACTTCTTCGCGAACCCCGGCTGCCGCGGCGCCTCCAGCGCGAGCTCCTCGATCAGCGACGGATCGACGTCGAGCACCGGCGGATCCGTGAGCAGCACCTTCGACGCCGCTCCGCCCCACAGCGGCATCGACGAACCGACGACCACCATGTGCCGGACACTCAGCGAGCCCGGCGCCTGCGCGAGACAGACGCGGGTCCGGCCGACGCGGATGTACAGGTTCGCGGTCTCGCCCGTGTCGGCCGACAGCTTGCCCATCGCCGCGCGGACCGCCGGCGGGATCTCCATCGTCGCGCTGCTGAGCCGGGACCAGCGCAGGAAGCCTGGACCGATCGCGTACTTCCCCGGGCCGATCGCCGCGACCAGGCCGCGCTGCTCGAGCGTGGTCACGAGCCGGAGCACCGTCGTCTTCGGCAGCCCGCTCGCCGCCGTCAGCGCCGCCAGCGACCAGGTCGGATGCTCGTCGTCGAACCGCTCGAGCAGGTCCAGCGCCCGGTGCACACTCCGTACTCCGTCACCTTCACTCATGGCCCGACGATAACCCGCCGTGCCACACAACGGAATCTCTGTACCTCCTGGTGGAATGCTGCTACGGTCGCCCGCAGTACTCCCTCGCCCTCAGGAGGTAGCTGCTCATGTCGCGACCCAGGACGGCGCTGGTCGCCGCGGGTCTGGTTGTCAGCCTGCTTGTCAGCGGTTGCTCGGCACTGGAGAAGACCCTCGACGGCGGCAGCGTCGCCGGCGACTTCCCGAGCCGCAACGTCGAGATCATGGTCCCCGCCGCACCTGGTGGTGGGTGGGACCTGACCGCCCGGCAGTTCCAGCACGTGGTCCAGGAGAAGAAGCTGCTCGGCGAGAGAGCGGTCTCCGTGGTGAACGTGACCGGCGCCGGCGGCGCGGTCGGCATCTCCAAGCTGGTCACGAAGAACCGCAAGGACCCGCACACGCTGATGATCACCGGCCTGGTGATGGTCGGCGCGCTCACCCTGAACCAGTCCGAGATCACCGTCTCGGACACCACGCCGATCGCGACGCTCACCGCCGAGCAGGAGGTGCTGGTGGTGAAGTCGGACTCGCCACTGAAGTCCCTCAAGGACCTCGTGGAGATGTACAAGGCCGACCCGTCGCAGGTGAGCTGGGGCGGCGGCACGATCGGCGGCACCGACCACATCACCGCCGGCACATTGGTGAAGGCGGCCGGCGCGGACCCGTCGAAGGTGAAGTACATCAGCTACTCCGGCGGCGGCGAGGCGACCGCGGCGATCCTGTCCGGCGACGTGACGGTGGGCATCTCCGGGCTGAGTGAGTTCGAGGAGCAGATCACCGCCGGGAAGATGCGGGTTCTCGCCACCTCCGGCACCGAGCCGGTGACGCTCAACGGCAAGCAACTCCCGACGATGAAGTCCGAGGGGTACGACGCGGAGGTGCAGAACTGGCGCGCGATCGTCGCACCACCCGACGTACCGGCCGCGGACCGGCAACGGCTGATCGACTTCGTGACGAAGGTGAACCAGTCCCCCGAGTGGGCCGAGATCCGGAAGAAGAACGGCTGGACCGACTTCTTCAAGACCGGTGACGACGCGACCAAGTTCATCGCCGAGGAAACCACCCGTGTCCAGGGCCTGGAGAAGGAGCTGGGGATCCTGTGAGCACCTCAGAGGAATTACTCGAAGAAGCAGTGAAAGCTTCGGATGTCGAAGTCGAGGCATCCCGCCTGGTGCGGATCATTGCGGCGCTCGTGCTGATCGTGTTGAGCGCGACGTTCCTGGTGGGCGTGTTCGACATCCGCAGCCCCAAGGGCTTCGACCCGGCGGGGCCGCGGTTCTTCCCGCTGCTCGTGACGTCGGCCTGGTTGGTGCTGTCGATCGCCTACCTGATCGAAGGACTCCGGTCGCCTAGGACCACCCGCTCGACCGACCGTAGCTGGTTCGAGCCGGTGGCACTTTCCGCACTGCTCGTGCTGTACGCGCTGCTGGTCGTCCCGCTCGGCTATCTCATTGCCACGGCGTTGCTGTTCTTCGCGGCGGCCCGCGTACTCGGCAGCCGGCAGTTGGTACGGGACATCGTGGTGGCCGTCGTACTCACCGTTGTCGTGTACGTCGCGTTCACGCAGTTCCTCGACATCTCGTTGCCGGGAGGGGTGCTGGGACTGTGATCGGCTTGAGTGTTTTCGGTGAGCTCATGCACGGTTTCAGCGCCGTGCTCGAGCCGATGAACCTGCTGTGGGCGATCCTCGGCGTGACGCTCGGCATGCTCGTCGGCATCCTGCCCGGGATCGGCCCGGCGCTGACGATCGCGCTGCTGCTGCCGATCACGTTCAACTTCTCCGACCCGATCGGCGCCTTCATCATGTTCGCCGGGATCTACTACGGCGCGATGTACGGCGGTTCGACCACGTCGATCCTGATCAACACCCCCGGCGAGTCGGCCTCGGTGGCCACCGCGATCGAGGGTCACAAGATGGCGCTGAAGGGCCGCGCCCGGGCGGCGCTGGCGACCGCGGCGATCGGGTCGTTCGTGGCCGGGACGATCTCGACCGTGCTGCTGACGTTCGTCGCTAAGCCGATCGGGAACCTGGCGAGCCACTTCCAGGCGACCGACTACTTCGCGATCACGCTGCTCGCGATGGTCGCGGTGACCGCGATCATCGGGCACTCGCTGGTCCGCGGGCTGCTGTCGCTGGTGGTCGGGCTGTTCATCGGGCTGATCGGTCTCGACAGCCTGTCCGGCGCCCCGCGGTATACGTTCGGGACGCTGCGGCTGCTGGACGGGATCGACGTGGTGATCGTGATCGTCGGGTTGTTCGCGATCGGCGAGACGTTGCACGTGGCCTCGAAACTGCGGTCCACTCCGGAGCGTCCCGCCGTATTGGAGAAGGGCCGGCTGCGGACCGGGTACCTGAACAAGTCGGACTGGGGCCGGTCGTGGAAGCCGTGGCTGCGGGGCACCGCGCTCGGGTTCCCGTTCGGGGCGATCCCGTCGGGCGGCGCCGAAGTACCGACGTTCCTGTCGTACTCGATCGAGCGGCGGCAGGCGCGCAAGAAGGGTCACGACGAGTTCGGCGAGGGCGCGATCGAGGGCGTGGCGGGACCGGAGGCGGCCAACAACGCGTCATTCTCGGGTGTGCTCGTACCGCTGCTGACACTCGGTCTGCCGACATCGGCGACGGCCGCGGTGATGCTCGCGGCGTTCCAGATCTTCAACGTGCAGCCGGGGCCGCAGCTGTTCGAGGACGAGAGCACGCTGGTCTGGACGCTGATCGCGTCGCTGTACATCGGCAACCTGATCCTGCTGATCATGAACCTGCCGCTGATCCAGATCTGGGTGCAGGTCCTCAAGGTCCCCCGGCCGTTGCTGTACGCCGGGATTCTGGTCTTCGCGTGCCTCGGGGTGTACTCGCTGTCCGGCTCCGGCTACGAGGTGCTGATGGCGCTCGTGATCGGCGTGGTCGGGTTCTTCATGCGCAAGCTCGACTTCCCGATCGCGCCGGTGGTCCTCGGCGTGATCCTCGGGCCGGCGATGGAGGAGCAGTTCCGCCGGTCGCTGGTGATCTCGAACGGCGACGCGAGCGTCTTCGTCACCCGCCCGCTGAGCGCGGTGATCATCGTGCTGACGGTGCTCGCGCTGTTCGTCCCGTACCTGCCCCGGATCGTCGCCCGCCTCCGCGGCACCCAGCCCACCCACGACCGCCTGACCTTCGGCGAGGACGATTGATGGGAGAGTGTGACCGTGAAGATTCTCGTCGGATACGTACCAACGCCTGAGGGTGAGGCGGCGCTGACTGCCGCGGCGACCGAGGCCGAGCTGCGCGGGGCCTCGATCCTGCTGCTGAACACGAGCCGGGGCGATGCCTACATCGACGCCCGCTACGCCAACGCCGACGAGTTGGCGGCCGCCGAGGCCAAGCTGCGCGAGCACGGCGTCGAGGTGACGATCCAGCAGGCCGTCTCCGAGGGCGACGTGGCCGGCGCGCTCCTGAAGGCGGCCGCGGCCGAGGACGTCGGCCTGATCGTCCTCGGCCTGCGCCGCCGCAGCCCGGTCGGCAAACTCATCCTCGGCAGCACTGCCCAACGCGTCCTCCTCGAGTCCCCCGTCCCGGTCCTCGCGGTGAAAGTCCCGTCACCCCACGACTGATCGCAAGAACCGGACGTCTGCTCCGACCGATGACTGAGTGGGCACCTTCGGGGTGCCCTGGGATCGGAAGGATCAGGGAATGTCTCTTCCCGAGGTGGGCGTCGGGCTGCCGGTGGTCGGGCTCCGCGGACCGGACGCGGTGGTCGAGATCGCGACAGCGGCTGACGAGCTGGGATTCGCAGCGGTCTCCGTCTTCGAGCGGCTCCTGGTGCCTGCGGCTCCGGACTGGGTGAACCACGCCGGCTTGCCGGAACAGGCGGCGTACGACGCGTTGGAGACCTTGACGTATGTCGCGGCGCGGACACAGCGGGTGCGGTTGCACACCGCCGTACTCGTGCCGCTCTTCCAGCAGCCGGTGGTGCTGGCGCGCCGGGTGGCGACGATCGATCAGCTCTCCGGTGGCCGGATGGATCTGGGCCTCGCGCTCGGCTGGCTGCCCGAGGAGTTCGTCGCCACCGGCGTCCCGAGCCGCGGCCGAGTAGCTGCGTTCGAGGAGTCGATCGCCGTACTGCGCGCCTGCTGGGGACCGGATCCGGTCGAGTTCAGCGGCGAGCACTACACAGTGCCGATGGCCAGGATCGGACCGAAGCCGGTCGCTCCCCTGACGCTGTACGGCGGTGGCGTGACCCAGCCCGCGATCGAACGTGCCGCCCGGATCGCAGACGGACTGACTCTCGCGCACCGCGACTGGGAATCCACCCGCGCCGCCGTCGGCTGGTACCACGAGGCCGGCGGCACCGGGCCGATCAACCTCCGCGCCGGCCCGATGCAACCCCACCCGATGCTCGAAGGCCAGGTCGGCTTCACCCCCGCCACGATCGTGGACGACCTGCGACGCGCCGCCGACGAGGGCATCACCCGGGTCGATTGGGACCTCAGCATCACCGGCACCCCGATCCCCGAGCAGCTCGCCGCTCTCGAGAGCCTGGCCGGACGCCTCTACGGCTGACCCGGACGCCCAGGCCATCACAATTCGACGCGGCTGCGGTGCCGCCCGCTCGGCGCGCGCTCGGCGGGTCGATTGTGATGGCCTGGCGGTCCCGTAATCCAGGTGAGGTGCTGGGGTAGGGCGCCTAAACTGGTGTGGTTATGCCTGATGCCCGGACCGAGTCCACGAGTCCATCCCCAGCCCCCTCGCAGGACCCGGCCAATCGCCGGCGCCGTCGGCGCGGCGGAAAGGGACGGCAAGCCGCCGCCCCCGGAGCCGCAACCGACGCCGCCCCGGGCGGTGCGGAGCGCCCCGACGGCGAGCTGAACCTTGCCGACGTGCTGGCGCGGCTGGACGATCTGACGGCGTACGACCGGGACCACCTTGGGCGCCGGCTCGAGCGGGTTCGCCGTACGACGGACGCTCGCAAGCGCGCCGCCGAACTGCAGAGCGTGGCCGGGGCCGTCGAACAGGCCGAGCGGCGGGTCGACGTACGGCGCAACGCCGTACCCGAGATCACCTACCCGGAAGAGCTGCCGGTCAGCCAGCTCAAGGACGAGATCGCCGCCGCGATCCGGGACCACCAGGTCGTGGTCGTCGCGGGTGAGACCGGGTCAGGGAAGACCACCCAGATCCCGAAGATCTGCCTCGAGCTCGGCCGCGGCGTGCACGGCATGATCGGCCACACCCAGCCCCGACGGCTCGCCGCCCGCACGGTCGCGGAGCGGATCGCCGAGGAGCTCGGCACCGAGCTCGGTGAGACGATCGGTTTCGCCGTACGGTTCACCGACAAGGTCAGTGAGCGTTCGCTGGTCAAGCTGATGACCGACGGCATCCTGCTGAACGAGCTGCAGCGCGACCGCGACCTGACGCGGTACGACACGCTCATCATCGACGAGGCGCACGAGCGCAGCCTGAACATCGACTTCATCCTCGGCTACCTCAGGCGTCTCCTCCCCCGCCGCCCGGACCTCAAGGTGATCATCACCTCGGCGACCATCGACCCGGAGCGGTTCGCCGCGCACTTCGCGGCCGCCGACGGCACCCCGGCGCCGATCGTCGAGGTGTCCGGCCGGACCTACCCGGTCGAGGTGCGGTACCGCCCGGTCAACGATCCCGAGGACCCGCGCACGATCGACCGCGACCAGACCCAGGCGATCCTGGACGCCGTCGACGAGCTCGAGTACGAGGCGGACGGCGACGTACTGGTCTTCCTGTCCGGCGAGCGCGAGATCCGCGACACCGCCGACGCGCTCAACGACAAGTTCCGCGACGAACGCCGTACGACCGAGATCCTCCCCCTGTACGCCAGGCTGTCCAACGCGGAGCAGCACCGGGTCTTCCAGGCGCACTCGAACCGCCGGATCGTGCTCGCCACGAACGTCGCCGAGACCTCGCTGACCGTCCCCGGTATCAAGTACGTGATCGACCCCGGTACGGCGCGCATCTCGCGCTACAGCCACCGCACCAAGGTCCAGCACCTGCCGATCGAACCGGTGTCGCAGGCCAGCGCGAACCAGCGCAAGGGCCGCAGCGGCCGGACCAGCGACGGCATCTGCATCCGGCTGTACTCCGAGGAGGACTTCACCAACCGGCCGGAGTTCACGGACCCGGAGATCCTGCGCACCAACCTCGCCTCCGTCATCCTGCAGATGACCGCGATCGGGCTCGGCGACATCGCCGCGTTCCCGTTCATCGACGAACCCGACAAGCGCAGCATCACCGACGGCCTGCAACTGCTCACCGAGCTCGGGGCGATCGACACCCCGAAGGGCGGCCGGCTGACCCCGATCGGCCGGCAGCTCGCGCAGATCCCGCTCGACCCGCGGCTGGCCCGGATGATCGTCGAGGCCGACAAGCACGCCTGTGTCCGCGAGGTCATGGTGATCGCGGCCGCGCTCTCGATCCAGGACCCGCGCGAACGCCCGACCGACGCCGAGGCGCAGGCCCAGCAGGCGCATGCCCGGTTCCGCGACCCGAACAGCGACTTCCTCGGGTACCTGAACCTCTGGGGCTACCTGAAGAAGCAGCAGAAGGAGCTGTCCGGCAACCAGTTCCGCCGGATGTGCCGCAGCGAGTACCTGAACTATCTCCGGGTCCGCGAGTGGCAGGACATCTTCGCGCAGCTCCGCCAGGTCGCCACCCAGATCGGCGTGAAACTCAACAGCGGCGAGCCGGCCGACCCGCAGAGTGTGCACATCGCGCTGATGTCCGGTCTGCTCAGCCACCTCGGGATGAAGGACCCCGCGAACCAGCACCAGTACCTCGGCGCGCGCGGCACCAAGTTCGCGATCTTCCCCGGCTCCGGGCTGTTCAAGAAGCCGCCGCAGTTCGTGATGGCCGCCGAGCTGGTCGAGACGTCGAAGCTGTGGGCGCGGGTGAACGCGAAGATCGAGCCGGAGTGGGCCGAGGATCTCGCCCCACACCTGATCAAGCGCTCGTACTCCGAACCGCACTGGGAACGCAAGGCCGGCGCCGTGATGGCGTACGAGAAGGTCACGCTGTACGGCGTACCGATCGTTGCCCGGCGCAAGGTGAACTACGGGAAGGTCGACCCGGAGGTGTCGCGCGAGCTGTTCATCCGGCACGCGCTGGTCGAGGGCGACTGGGACACCCACCACAAGTTCTTCCACGAGAACCGCAAGCTGATCGAAGAGGTCGAGGAGCTCGAGGAGCGGACCCGGCGGCGCGATCTGCTGGTCGACGACGAGACGCTGTTCGCGTTCTACGACGAGCGTCTCGGCCCCGAGGTGGTCACCGGCCGGCACTTCGACACCTGGTGGAAGACGGCACGGCAGCGCGACGCCGACCTGCTCGACTTCGAGCGTTCGCTGGTGGTCCGCGAGGGCGCGGACGTCAAGGAGGATGAGTTCCCGCTGCGCTGGACGCAGAACGGAATGACGTTCGACCTGACCTACGCCTTCGAGCCCGGCACGGACGCCGACGGCGTGACCGTCCACATTCCGCTGCTCGTCCTGAACCAGGTGACCGCGGACGGCTTCGAGTGGAGCGTTCCCGGGTTCCGCGAGGAGCTGGTCACGACGCTGATCAAGTCGCTTCCGAAGGCGGTACGGCGGAACATCGTGCCGGCGCCGGACCACGCGCGGCAGATCCTCCCCGAGCTCGACCCGGCGTCCGGGCCGCTGACCGACGCGATGGCGCGCGCCCTGCAGGAGTTGCGCGGCGTGGTGATCGAGCCGGAGGACTGGGACTGGACGCGGGTGCCCGAGCACCTGCGGATGACGTTCCGGGTCGAGGACGACAAGCGCAAGACCGTGGCCGAGGGCAAGGACCTCGCCAAGCTGAAGGAGAAGCTGAAGCCGAAGACGAAGGCCGCGATCTCGCAGGTCGCGTCGAAGGCGGTCAGCGGGCTGGAGAGGTCCGGGCTGACCGACTGGACGTTCGGGGATCTCCCCCGCAGCTTCTCCGAGCACCGCAACGGGCTGACAGTCGCGGGCTACCCGGCGCTCGTCGACGACGGCAAGAGCGTCGCGATCCGCTTGCAGGAGACCGAGCGCGACCAGGCCGCCGCGATGTGGGCGGGGACGCGGCGGCTTCTGCTGCTGACGATGCCGTCGGTGATCGACGTCGTACAGCGGAATCTGACCAATCAGCAGAAGATGACGTTGATGGCAGGTCCGCATCGCAACGTCGGCGAGCTGCTCGATGATGCGATCGCGGCGGCTGTCGATCAGCTGATGGCAGCGGCGGGTGGGCCGGCGTGGAACCTGACCGCGTTCTCGATCCTGCGGGACGCCGTACGGTCGGATCTCGCGGACACCGTGCTGACGATCCTGCAGCAGGTCGAGCAGGTGCTCGGGCATGCGCGGACCGTGGACAAGCAGATCTCCCGCGCGGCCAGCCCGGCGTTGCTCGCGGCCCTGTCGGATGTCCGCGGCCAGCTCGAAGGCCTGGTGCATCCGGGGTTCATCACCGAGACCGGCGCGAAGCGGCTGCCCGACCTGGTGCGGTACCTGCGCGGTATGGAGCAGCGCCTGGACAAGCTCAGCGCCAACGCCGCGCGCGACCGCTCCGGCATGGCTGTCGTCGACATGCTGACCGACGAGTACCGCAAGAGGCTCCGAGCGGTGCCGACGGGCAAGTACCCGAGCCCCGGACTGCTCGAGGTCCGCTGGATGCTCGAGGAACTCCGCATCAGCCTGTTCGCCCAGACCCTCGGCACGCCGTACCCGGTCTCCGAGAAACGCATCCGCAAGGCCTTGGCCGACAGTTAGGAGTCGAGGAGGCGGCGGGCCAGGTCGTGTACGGCGGCGCGCAGCTCGGGTGGATCGAGGATCTCGAACGGCCACCGGATACGGGTCACCTGTCCGACGAGCGGACCCAGGTCGTTGGCGGCGAAACGGATCTCGCAGCTCGCCGCGTCAATCGGTTCGACCACGCCTTGGCCTGGCGGAATCACCTTGGTCACGGTCTCGGCGGCCGCTTGGACACGAATCCGGGCGACGATGTCCCACGGCGTCACTCCGGTGCCCTCGGCAACGAGTGCGACCGGGTCCGGCGGGTCGTCGAAGGTGTACCGGGAGCCGGTGAGCACCGGCTGCTCGATGCGGTCGACCCGGAAGGTTCGCCACGCCTGCCGGTCGCGGTCGCGGGCGACGAGGTACCAGCGGCGGCCGGTGTGCACGATCTGCAGAGGCTCGACGCTGCGTTCGGACTCGCTGCCGTCGTGGGTGCGATAGCGGAACCGGATCCCTTCGACATGCCGGCAGCCGGCCGCCAGGACGACCAGCACGTCGCCGTCCACCGGCGGCAGCTCGCCCTGTGGCAGCTGAGTGGTGTGCGCGCCGATCGCGGCGACCTGCTCGCGCAGCCGCACGGGCAGTACCTGATGGAGTTTCGCGAGCGCGGAGATCGCCGCCTGCTCGACTCCGGTCACCGTCGTGCTCGTCGCGACGCGCAGGCCGACCGCGATCGCCACAGCCTCGGAATCCTCGAGCAGCAGCGGCGGCAGGCGTCCACCGGGGCCGAGGCGATAGCCACCGCCGATCCCCGCCTCCGCGTCGATCGGGTAGCCGAGAGACCGCAGCCTGGTGACGTCCCGCCGTACGGTCCGAGGCGTGATCTCGAGCCTTGCGGCCAGCTCGGCGCCGTCCCATTGAGGGCGCGAGTGCAGCAAGGACAGCAAACGGAGCAGCCGGGCCGCGGTATCCATCGTGGGTCCATTCTGCCTCGACCTGCGGACCGACCCTGTCCGCAGGTCGTCCTACGGTGATCACATGACGACGCTCACGCAGAACCTGCTGGACCTGTCGGACTTCGCTTGGCAACGACTGCGGGACCGGGTCGAAGGTTTGACCGACGCGGAGTACTTCTGGGAGCCGTTCGACGGCTGCTGGTCGGTTCACAAGGCCGACAACGGGTACGCCGCCGACTGGGCCTGGATACCGCCCGGTCCCCCGCCGTTCACCACTCTGGCCTGGCGGATCACACACATCGCCGACCTGTTGCAGGCCGAGCGTACGGCGACCTGGTTCGGGCACGAACCTGTTGCCACGGACGATGCGCCCGCGGTTCCGGGGTCTGCCGAGGCCGCTCTTGAGGCGCTGGATCACGCGTACGAGATCTGGCGTCGGCGCCTCGCCGCGCTCAACCAGGAGGACCTCGACCGGCCGATGGGCGAGATCGCGGGCCCGTACGCCGACAACGACGGCACCTCGTTCGCGCTGCACATCCTCGACGAACTGATCCACCACGGCGCCGAGGTGGGCACCGTCCGCGATTTCTACCGCGGTGCGCACGCCGAAGACCCGTTCGCGGCTGCCCTTGCGGGTGACCTCACACCGGCCGACCGCCCCGCACTGCTCGCCGAGGCGGCCGCCGCGCAGCGCTGGGAGGTCATCCCGCAACTCGCGGATCTGGGCTTCGCCGTGAACGAGGCTACGGCGGACAGTGTCACCGCAGCCCACCTCGCGGCCGGAACAGGTTCCCTCAACACTCTCCGGTTCCTGGTGGAGAACGGCGCGGACCTTTCGCTGACCGACTCCCGATTCAACGCCGACGTACGTGGATGGGCGCAATGGTTCAAGCAGACCGACGCCGCGGAATATCTCGCAACGGTCTGATCAGGACGTGTGCGTACGTGAGTCTTGCGCCAACCGACGCTGGTGGTGCTCAGAAGGGTGCAGGGTCGGCTTGTCGGGTGATGGGACCGCGGGCGGGTGGGATTGTCCTGTAGCGGTGGCCGGTCGGGGTCGTCAGGGTGATGGAGCCGTCGGGGTGGCTGGTGGTGTGCCAGCCCCAGGCGGAAGTGTCTTTGATGACGTGGTGATACTCGCAGTACGGGGCCATTCCGGACAGGTTCGTACGGCCGGTTTGGGCGAATGGGGTGAGGTGGTCGCGGTCGCATTCGCGGGAGGTGCGGTTGCAGCCGGGCCAGGCGCAGACGGGGTGGCGGGCCAGGAGCGTTTCGGTGACGAGTGCACCAGGATTGTGCCGGGTGGTGGATGCCTCGACCACGGCGCCGTTGGCAGGGTCGGTGAGGAGCCTGCGCCAGGTGCCGTCGGCGGCGACGCGGCGGGCCATCTCGGCGGGGATGGGTCCGTAGCCGGTGAGTTCGGCCGGGTCGTCATCCATGCCGAGCAGGGTGGAGGCGGGGACGATGACCTCGATGTGCGGGCGGCGGCGGTGCTGGTCGGGCAGCCGGCGGCCGAGCCAGTCCAGGCCGTTGCGGAGGATGTGCTCGAACAGGTCGGCGGTCGCGTCGGCGCGGCGCTGTTCGGCGGTACGGGCGTCCTTGTCCGCTCCCGCACCCGAACTGGCGGCCGTGCCGGTGGCGTTGTCTGTCGGTGGCCCCGTGTCGTTGGCTGTCGGCGCCGTCTCCCCGGCAGTGTCGCCCTCGGTGGTGGGGCCGGCCGTGGACCCAGCTGCGTCGGCAGTGGGGTCGGTGGTGGGGGCGTCGCGTTTGGCGAGGGCGGCGATGGCTTGGATGGTGACCCACATCTGCTGGATCTTGTCGGCGGTGTGGACGATCCACAGCCCTGCCATGCCGTTGGCCAGGGGGACGATCTTGCAGGTGCGCTCGGCCGCGGCGGCACGGTGATCCTCCGCCGCGCGAGCGGCGGTGTGTTTGGCGACCTGGCGGCGCAACGACTCCAGCAGGTTCCGATGGGTCTGCTTGGCGGCGCGTTTCAGCACATGCGTCTCCACAGCTCGTGCCGCGTCCTCCGGCAGGTCGCCGGTGGCTTCGGAGATGGCCAGAGCCTTGCCCCACGTCAGCGCACCACACCGCAACGCCGTATGGGTCGCTGACAGCGTCGAGGTCAGACGCAACGCCGTTTCGACCCGCCGCCCGACGGTATCCGGCGACAACCCGAGCGCCAGCCCGATCTCGGCGTACCAGGACCGCTCGGGGTCGATCGGGCGGCCCCTGGAATCGATCTGCGTCGGGCGGGGCGACTCGCGATGCTCGGCACGGCGTTGCCGGACGAACGACGCCATCGCACTGGCCTTGATCGCCTCCCCCCAGCCGATCAGCCGGTCCGCGGCCCTCATCAACTCCACCAGCGCCATCGGCGACATCGCCCCCGGCCGCGTTACCTCCAACGCGGCCGCGAGCGCACCACCGGGCGCCAACAACACCCACGCGGGCGCCTCCCGGCGCAACATCTCCCGCTCCGCCTCGTCCTGCTCTAGCCCGTCCCACTCCTGCCACTCGAACTCATCCACCCGCGAGTAGCGGTTCCGGCCCAGCAACTCATCCAGCTCGGCGTCCAACTGGTCTTCCTCAGAGACGAAGCGCGCATCATCCGGGAACCCGGAACCAGTCAGGTGGTACAGGTCGTCTGGGACGTAGTCATCGTCCAGCGGCTCAGCGTCGCATCTGCACTGACCACACGCGACGCCATGGTGAGGGGCTGCATCGGTGCGCGAGCCGGCGTCAGCGGTGACCCGATGGTCGCCGCCTGCCCCGGTTCCAACACCTGCTCGCATGGTTCTTATATTAGAACCTCTGTTCGATTCCGCCAAATCAGGTTGACCCTGATTGTGTTATGTCGCAGGACATAGGTGACGGTTCTGCATCAGGACATCGGTGACACTGCAGGGGTTCTTGGTGGTGACACTTCCGTCCCGAGGCTCGGGCGGTGGCTGCCAATGAACCCATCGATCCTCGTGTCCGTCTCGCGATCACGCAGTGGCCGTCTGATGCGCCCCGCGGGGCGGTGACGACGTTCTGTGCTGAGCACGGCATTTCGCGCAAGACGTTCTACGAGATCCGGCGGCGCAGTCTCGTCGATGGGCCCGCGGCGGCGTTGGAGCCGAAATCGCGGCGGCCGAAGTCGAGCCCGTCGAAGTTGGCCGATGAGGTCAGGCGGCAGGCGATCGGGGTCCGGGCTGCACTCGAGCAGTCCGGGCTGGACTGCGGCCCGATCAGCGTGCACGACAAGATGCACGCGATGGGCCTGGAGGTGGTGCCCTCGATCGCGTCGCTGGCCAGGATCTTCCGCGAGGCCGGCGTGGCGCGGCTGGAACCGAGGAAGAAGCCGAGGCGGCGTGGCGCCGGTTCGTGTATCCGGCTCCGAACGCCTGCTGGCAACTCGACGCCACCGAGTACGTACTCACCCGCGGCGCAGATGCGTGATCTTCCAGCTCATCGACGACCACTCCCGCCACGCGGTCGCTTCGCACGTCGCGTGGGGCGAGACCTCCGAAGCAGCGATCGTCGTGTTCGACAAGGCCGTGGCCGCCCACGGCGTGCCCCAACGGCTGCTGTCCGACAACGGGTCCGCGCTCAACCCGCCGCGGCGCGGCCTCCTGGGCCAGCTCGTCGTCCACCTGATGGCCTTGGGCGTCGAGCCGATCACCGGCAAGCCGTACAAGCCGACCACCCAGGGCAAGAACGAACGCTTCCACCAGACCCTGTTCCGCTACCTCGACAAGCAGCCACTGGCCGCCGATCTGGCCCAGCTGCAGGCCCAGGTCGACGCCTTCGACCACATCTACAACACCCAGCGGCCCCACCAAGGACTGCCTGGTCGCGTCACACCCCTGACTGCCTGGCAGGCCACCGCGAAGACCGAGGCTCCCCGCCCCATCCGTGAGCAGATCGCCCGCTCCCGCATCCAGCACCCCCGCGCCCACCGGCCGAGGCTCGCACCACTACCAGCCGATCTGCCACCCGACACCGTCGTCAAGAAGCTGACCAGCGCCGGCGTGCTCTACCTGAACAAGCTCCAATACATGGTCGGCGCCCAGCACCGCTTCCAGCAGGTCCTCGTCATCACCAACGGCAACAAGACCGGCGACAAGATCACCGTCACCGACCTCGAAGGCGAAATCCTCATCGAGCACAGGCGCCCCGCACCCGGCATCGCCTGCGTCGGCAACGCCAAACCACCCGGACCAAGCACCGACAAGCCGCGACCGTCACCGAAGTCCTGAGACATCAACCGTTACCGATGTCCTGATGCAGAACTGTCACCAAGTCCTGAGACATCACAGTTGACCCTGATTGTTGTGTCCCGGCTGTCAAGCCGGCCGGTTGTCAGGGGACGAACGCGCGTTGGGAGCGGTGGCGGAACTCGCTCGGGGTGAGGTCGTGGGCCGTGGTGAAGCAGCGGGTGAAGTAGGACTGGCTGGTGAAGCCGCAGCGGGTCGCGACGGTGGCGATCGTGGTGTTGGTTGCTGCCAGCAAGGATGCGGCGTGCTCCAGGCGGAGGTCGGTGACGAAGGCCGTCGGCGTGACGCCGTACGCCGCGCGCATCGAGCGGGACAGGTGCGCGGCGCTGACGCCGGCGAGTTCGAGCAGGCGCGGTACGCCGCCGCGGAGGTTCTCCTCGGCGCGCATCGACGTACACGCCTTGGCCAGCCAGTCCGGTACGCCGGAGCCGCCGGGGTCGCCTGGCGTCAGTAGGTCGAGGAGGTCGATCCAGAAGCGCAGCAGGTCGTAGGCGGTCGGCACGTCCTGGAAGCGGTCGAGGGCATGCTCGAAGATCGGTACCGCGGCGGGCTGATGGAAGCTGATCGGGCCCCGGGACGACCAGGTCGCCGTGCGGGTCAGGTCCAGGAAGCCTTGCCAGATCGAGCTCGGAAACGCCACGTTGACGAACTCGAGGCCGTCCGGTGCCGCGCCGCGGACCGCATGCCGGTCGCTCGGCCGGACCAGGACGACGTCGCCGGCCCGCAGCGGCGCGACGCCCTTGGTCAGCAGGTGCTCGCCGCTGCCGGACACGACTCCCATGAACTCGTGAAAGTCCGCGTGGGTGTGCAGTTCGGTGTCGCGGGCACGGGCCGGGATCCGCACCCGCGCCGCGTGGTACGGCCGGCCGAACGCGTGCGCCTCGAAGCGCAGGATCTGATCCACATCAAGACAGTACAAATTCTCGTCGTACCGCTGCTAGTCCCCGGGCACGCCAAACCCGGACGCTAGGAGCATGTTCGAAACCGACGGCTATGTCATCTTCCGTGACGTCATCGACCAAGACCTGATCAAGGAAGTGAACGATCATGTCGAGTGGCTGCAGGCCCGGCATCCCGAGGTCCGGCCCGAGCAGCTCGGGCACATCTACCTGCGTGACGACCCGTTCTGGGTCCGGCTGGTGAGCGACGACCGGCTCGTCGACATCGCCGAGAAGTTCGTCGGGCCGGACATCGCGCTGTTCGCGTCGCACTACATCTCCAAGCCGCCGTACTCCGGGCAGCCGGTGCTCTGGCATCAGGACGCCGCGTTCTGGCCGCTCGACCCGATGGAGGTGGTGACGCTCTGGCTGGCCGTCGACCACTCGACACCGGAGAACGGATGCGTCCGGGTGATCCCGGGAAGTCACCGCGCCGAGGTCGCCGGGATGCGGGACAACACCGACGTGGAGAGCGTGCTCGGCAAGGAGATCGCGGTCGAGGTCGACGAGGCGCAGGCCGTCGACATGGTGCTCGCACCGGGCGATGTCGAGGTGCACCACCCGAACATCGTGCACGGCAGCAGCGCGAACACGTCCCCGCATCGGCGCTGCGGGCTGACCATCCGCTACATCCCGACGTCGACGAGGATCACCGACCCGGAGTCGCCGTACCCGAGCGCGTTCCACCTGCGCGGCGAGCCTGGGGTGAACAGCTACCAGCCGCGGCCGCGGTACGTCGAGGGCCGGCACTTCCCGTTCGCCGGCGCCTGAGACGTCCCCCGGGCATGCGAAGAGCCCGCCCCGGCGAGGGGCGGGCTCTTCGGTGACTCACTCGAGGCAGATCCGGAACGGGTGCCCCGCGGGGTCGGCGTAGATCCGCCAGCCGCGCGCGTTGTCCGCGGGCGGCGGGTCCAGCGGATCGAGCGGCTCGGCCCCGAGGGCGACCACGGTCGCGTGACCGCTGGAGAGATCCTCGACGATGAGGTCGAGGTGGAGATCCTGCGCGTCGGTGCCGGGCCACGTGTCCGGCACGTACTCCTCCGAGCGCCGGAAGGCCAGCGTCGAGAACCCCATCGACGACCCCGGGCCGGTCAGGCTCCGCCAGTCCTCGTCACCGTTCTCGTCGATCTCCAGCCCCAGCAGCGCCGAGTAGAACTGGGCGAGCTCGAGTGGGTCCGGGCAATCCAGAACCACCGAGCCGAGCCGCCCGGCAGTACTGCCCGGCTGCTCTGCCACCTGCGTCATCTGTCCTCCACAATCTGATTCGTCAGCCTGCTCCTCGTCAGGGGCAGGTCCGGCCAAGGCCCTCTTGTCGGAAGGCCCGGCCGCCTACGATGACAGGTCGCGGGGACAATTCGCACCTTTCGACACGCGTTCTCGGCCAGTGAGCCGGTCGCTGACAGTGAAGGTTCGAGCGCGCTACCCCTCAGGCTGCTGTACGCCGGTAGCACGCCGGCGCTCACCGAGCTTGCGGATCTTCGCCCGCGTCCCGCAGTCCTCCATCGCGCACCACCGCCGCGAACCGTTCCGGCTGCGGTCGAGGAACAGCCATCCGCAGCCTCCGTCGTCGACCGGACAGGCCCGCAACTGGCGCAGCTCGACGGTCCGCACCAACTCGACCGCCGCGACCACCAGCCGATCGGGGATCAACTGTGCCGGCGACGTACCGACCACCAGTTCCGCGATGCCGCGCTCCCGGCCCGCAGCCGGAATCAGCATCGAACGCGCGGCCGCGGCCGACCAGCGCAGCATCAGCCGCTCGAACGCGGAACCCTCGCTGTGCTTGACGCCGTCGGCCGCAACCACGGCGCCGGCCGCCTGCGGTGCGAAGACGTCGTACGCCGCCTCGCGGATCTCCAGCGTCGCGTTGAGAGCCTTCGTGGCCAGCTCCGGCGACGAGCGCCAGGTGCCTTCGACGGCGCTGTAGTCGCGCAGATCGATCAACTCGATCCGGCGGGCCCAGGCGACGAGCTCGGCGGGCGACGTCAGGTAGTCGTGCTCCACCGCACCGCCTCGGAGCCGCGGGGTGACCGTGTTCACCAGGTCGAGGGCAGGGTGTCCACCCACGATACGGAGCTCGGCATTGCGGCTGTCGGTCATGAGTGAGATGCTACCACCATAAGCCCTTTTACTGGAATCACAGGTGAGAACATGTCCATGTCGACCCGCCGGACCTCCCTAGCGCTCCTGATGCTCTCGGTCGGCACGTTCTCGTACGTGACCATCGAAGTACTGCCGATCGGCCTGCTGACCGTGATGGCCGACGACCTGCACCGGTCCCGCTCACAGATCGGCCTGCTGGTCAGCGGGTACGCCGTCATCGTCGTCCTGATGTCCATCCCGCTGACCCGGCTCACGCGCCGATGGCCGCGCCGATCTGTCCTCAGTGGGACCCTCGCGGTCGTCACGATCGCGAATCTGCTGGCTGCCGCCGCACCGACGTACGAGGTGCTGTTCGGGGCCAGACTGGTCACGGCGCTGTCGCAGGCGCTGTTCTGGTCGATCGCTCCGTCGATCGCGACCAGTCTGGTCTCACCGGAGTTCCACGGCCGGGCGGTGAGCCGCATCTCGATCGGCGCCGCACTGGCGTCGGTTCTCGGCGTACCGCTCGGCACCTTGCTGGGCGAGCACACGAGTTGGCGAATCCCCTTCCTGGTGATGGCTGCTCTGGGTGCCGCGATGTTTGCCGGCGCTATGACGCTGTTGCCGCGAACAGAGCCTCAGGGCGGCGTCTCCCGCCGCGGCAGCACACCTGATGTGCGTCGGTATGTCGCAGTGGTCGCCACGGCGGCCATCGGGGTGACCGGCTTCATGACGTTCAACACCTACGTCACGCCGTTCCTGCTGGACATCAGTGGCTTCGGCAGCAATGCGCTCGGACCGATACTGCTGGCCAGCGGGCTCGGCGGTGTGGTGGGCGCTGTGACCGTCGGGCGGGCCCTCGACCGGAACCCCTGGCGCACACTGGTTCTGGCGCTTGCGCTCCTCACCACCTTCCTCTTCGGGCTCGCCGCATTCGGGCGGTGGCAGGTGCCCACAGTCGCGCTCATCGCGGTGACCGGCCTGGCCTACAGCGCCATGGCCGTCGCCCTGCAGGCCAGGACACTCCAGATCGCGCCGATGCGCACAGAGCTTGCCTCAGCCGGGATGAACTCGGCCTACAACGCCGGCATCGCAGCAGGCGCGTTCATCGGCGGACTGCTGATCGACAACACGACCGTGCGCAGTGTGGCCCTCGTCGGCGGTCTGGTGCTGGCTGTCGCGACCCTCCTGACGTTGAGCGAGCCGGTGCTGGCCCGCCGCCCGGTCCGGCTGGCAGAGTGCGAACATGACCGCCCTCGACGACAGGTTTGTGAAGAGGCGGCATGACGCGCCGACGGGGTATTTCGAGGTCGAGGCGGCCGGTCTGCGCTGGCTGGACGTTCCTGGCGGAGTACCGGTCGCTGAGCCGCTCCATGTCTCCCCCACTCAACTGACGACGACCAGGTTGGACATGTCTCCGCCGACCGAGTCTGCCGCCGAGGACTTCGGCCGGCGGTTGGCTGTCACGCATGACGCCGGAGCCCGCTACTTCGGCGTATCGCCGGACGGGTGGAGTGGAGACGGCTACATCGGCACCATCCCGTTGCCACACGCGCTGGAGCCAGTGAGGTCGTGGGGTGAGTTCTACGCGAACCTGCGCCTCCGGCCGTACCTGCGGGCCGCCTACGACCAGGGCATCCACCTGGACGTCATCGGGCGCGTCTGCACTCGCCTCGAGGCAGGTGAGTACGACGACCCGTCCGACGAGCCGTGCCGGATCCACGGCGACCTGTGGTCCGGCAACGTGCTCTGGACGCCGGACGGCGTACACCTGATCGATCCGGCCGCGCACGGCGGTCACCGGGAAACGGACCTCGCCATGCTCGCGCTCTTCGGGCTACCCCGGCTGGATCGGGTGCTGCGCGCGTACGACGAGGCGCACTCGCTGAGAGACGGGTGGCGGGAGCGGATCGGGCTGCACCAGCTGCATCCGTTGCTGGTGCATGTCGTGCTGTTCGGCGGGGGCTACGTGGCACAGGCGATCGAGGCTGCCAGGCGGTATTGAAGCCTCTTGACGTAATGCCGGGAGCCGCGAACACTTTCGATCATGATTCCGCAGCCCACGGCGCAGCAGGCGCTCCCCGACGAGACGTTCACGCTGCCATCCGACGCCACCATCGGCCTCGACGACTCCTCTGCTCAAGACCCGGCCCAGGCGATCGCCGACCGCTTCGCCGCGCAGCTCCGCCGGTCGACCGGCTTCGCGCTGCCGGTCCAGCAAGGCACCGGCACGATCACGCTGTCCACGAGCGGCCCGGAGTCGTTGGGTGCCGAGGGCTACGACCTCCGCGCCGACGCGTCCGGCGTCACCGTCACCGCGGCAACCGCCGAGGGACTGTTCCGCGGCGTCACCACCCTCCGGCAACTCCTCCCCGCCAAGGCCGAGGCCGACACCGAGCAGGAGGGTCCGTGGGAGATCGCCGGTACGAGGATCTCCGACTCCCCGCGCTACGGCTACCGCGGCGTGATGCTCGACGTGTCGCGGCACTTCTTCACCGTCGAGCAGGTGAAGCACTTCATCGACCTGGTGTCGCTCTACAAGATCAACCGGCTGCACCTGCAC
Source organism: Kribbella soli (assembly GCF_004331345.1). Classification (GTDB taxonomy): domain Bacteria; phylum Actinomycetota; class Actinomycetes; order Propionibacteriales; family Kribbellaceae; genus Kribbella; species Kribbella soli. The sequence continues at coordinate 538,539 of NZ_SJJZ01000002.1, forward strand.
CTGTCCGACGACCAGGGCTGGCGGATCCAGGTGGACTCCTGGCCGCGCCTCACGGAGTACGGCGGCAGCCTGCAGGTCGGCGGCGGTACGGGCGGCTCGTACACGAAGGCCGACTACGCCGACCTCGTGCAGTACGCCGCGGAGCACTACATCACCGTCGTACCGGAGATCGACACCCCAGGACACACCAATGCGGCGCTGGCGTCGTACCCCGAGCTGAACAAGGGTGACCAGGCGCCGGAGCTCTACACCGAGACCGAGGTCGGTTTCAGCTCGTTCGCCATCGACAAGGACGTGACGTACGAGTTCCTCGACGACGTGTTCCGGGAGGTGGCCGAGCAGACGCCCGGTGAGCTCCTGCACCTCGGTGGGGACGAGGCCCACTCAACACCTCACTCGGAGTACCTCGCCTTCGTACCCAAGGCCGCCGAGCTGGTCGTGAAGCACGGCAAGCGGGTGATGGGGTGGCACGAGATCGCCGACGGGCCGCTGCCTGCCGGCACTGTCGTGCAGTACTGGGGCACCGAGGACGCCAAGGCTCAGGTGCTGGCGCAGAAGGCGGTGGAGCAGGGCGCGACGCTGGTCCTCTCCCCCGCGAACCGGGCGTACCTGGACATGAAGTACCACGAGGAAACGCCGCTCGGCCTGCAATGGGCCGGGCTGGTCAGCGTGGAGCAGTCCTACAGCTGGAACCCGGCCACGCTGGTCCCGAACGTGCCGGCGAGTGCGATCGACGGCGTCGAGGCGCCGTTGTGGACGGAGACGCTCGACGACCTGGAGAAGGTCGAGTTCATGGTGTTCCCGCGGCTGCCGGGCATCGCCGAGCTCGGGTGGTCGCCGGAGTCCGCGCTCGACTGGGCGACGTACCGCGACCGGCTGGCCGAGCAGGGGCCGCGGTGGGAGGTGCTCGGCGTCAACTTCTACCGGGCACCGGAGATCGACTGGCGCTAACTGAGGATCGCTAACTGAGGATGCGGTCCAGCAGCCAGGCCGTGGTCGCGTCCACGTCCTGCTCGGCGACCGTGTGGTGCGTGGCGTCCGCGGCCGTGGCGTCGGCGGCGTCACGCACCTCCAGCCGATACACGTACCGGTCCGGCTGCGGCCGGCCGGTACCCAGGTCCTTGGCTCCCAGCTCCCGGACCGCGGCCTCCAGCCGGTCGGCGTCCGGCTGGCTGCTGGTGTCGAGCTCGCCCTGCTTGGTCAGCCCGGCGAAGCCGCCGCTACGGGTCACGCTGACGATCACTGTTGCCTCCTCGCTGTTGTTTGCCGCGCCCGGAGACGCACTGTCCAGAGCCGCGCGACACGCCGGGAACTCCGATCAGAATCATGCGCCCATCACCCGGCGTACCGGGCCATTGTCCTTCGTTGCCAACGTCGCGTCCCCACCTCCGGCCGCGAAACAGCAGGTCGGCGCGGGATTTCCGGTTCCGGACAGCCCCTGTGCGGCCCAGAATCAGGGGTGCACGGAGGGTAGCGACCTGCGACAGTCAGCGACACGTGTTTGTGGTCACCCCTACCATCAGCCCGCAGAACGGCTACAGTTATGGCGTTGCAGTTTTGGACTCCCTGACTTTTGCTGTGCTGCATGGCCGGTCTGTCGTCTGGGGCCTTTCGGCGACGCGCGGCTCATGAGGTGTGGGTCGCGGATTGTTAATAGCCATCGAGGAGATAGACAAATGGCTGTCGGTACTGTCAAGTGGTTCAACGCTGACAAGGGCTTCGGCTTCATCACCCCGGATGACGGTGGCGCGGACGTGTTCGCGCACTACTCCGCCATCCAGATGTCGGGCTTCCGTTCGCTGGACGAGAACCAGCGCGTGGAGTTCGAGATCACCCAGGGCCAGAAGGGTCTGCAGGCGGAGAACATCCGCGCGATCGGTTCCTGATCGCCCTTCCAGCACACTGACGAGAGGGTCGCACACCACCAGGTGTGCGGCCCTTTCGCCGTCTCACCGCAACCGCGGTACGCCGTCGCGCAGAAGCCCGGACCGGCCTTCGCCATGACGATGGTCGTCCCGGCCCTCAAGGCCGGCTTGTTTCTCGCGCTGGAGCCGTCCACCGGATCGGGTATCGGCACAAGCTCGACAAGGCCTGCTCCCGATCGCCAGCCGTATGACGACCGCCGGCATGCGACGCTGCGAAATCCTCACCATCAGTGCAGCATCTTGATCGCTTCACGAACAGAGACTAGAGCAGCTCCTGACGATTCGCCGCCCCCGAGAGGTGAGCAAGCAGTGCATGGATGTCATCCTGGTCCATGCCAGCCGCGAACAGGGCTGGCTCCTCCTCGGGGTCAGCCAGCTTCTTGACGGACGGATCGTCCAGGATCTCGCCCATGAAGGTCAGCTTCTTAGCCAGCCGGTCGGCGACGATCACGTCAACCGTTCCCTCGGAGATGAGCACTGTGATGTTGGTCTTGGTACCAGCAGCGAGCCCGAGGCGATGGATTCGATCGAGGCTCTGGAGGTAGCGGCCGGCTTGAAAGTCACGGTCCACGAACACAGCGTCGTGACACACGTGGTGCAGGCTGATGCCTTCGCCTAGTGTTGCCGGGTTCGAGACGAGTACAGCGCAGTCTGGGTCCTCCCGGAATCGTCGAAGCTCCTCTTCACGGTCTGCCGTACCGCCGTGGACCACAGCCGGCTGGAACGGACTCAAGAGCGTCTGCAAAGTAGCGATGCTGCGCACGAAACTCGCCCAGACCAGAGTCTTCCGGCCGGCCTTGGCATTCGCAGCCACGATCGAGACCGTCTCCTGGTACTTCGGCGGGACCTCATACTGAGGTAGCCGGCGGAACAGTGGCCAGAGGGGACCGCCTTCCGGGATGTCGAGCGGCGGCACCTGGAACGACAGTGGCTCGTACGCGCTCGAGCCCTCCACGAGGAGCGCCGGACTCGTGGCGGCCATGAGAAGCCGCAGAACTGCGCGACCGAGCGCCTCGAAATCCTTGCTCTCTGCCTCCGCCCGAGGCGACATCGTACCAATGAGCGCGTCATAGATCTCTCGATGCAACGGCGGCATCGGAAGCATGCGGATGCGAGTCTGCACGGGAGGAAGTCCGAGCTCATGTTTGGTCGTGCGCGTATACAGCGGCCGCAATACCGAGCTGGCATACGCGAGGTTGCCGCCGCCGACAGCCTGCGTGACGACTCGCCGCCCAAACCCCGGCCAGACGAACGAAAGGAGGTTTTCGAGATCTTTCGCGCCGTTCGGAGCCGGCGTGCCGCTGAGAATCATCCTTACCCGGCTGAGCGGACCAAGCGCGATGCAGGCAGCCCCGTAGACACCCGCTCCCCCGAGCTTCATCCGGTGCGCCTCGTCAAGCACAAGGATCGAGGGCTCGGCCTTCAACCAGTCAGACAGCACACCGAGAGACCGGTCGAGACGTTCGTAGTTCACAAGAACGATGTCGGCGTTGGCGGCCGGCCGCTTCTCGAGGATCTGTACCGACGGCGGTTCGCCGAAGCACACCTGGGACTCCTCAGCCCAGGCCTCGTACGCCGATTTCGGGCTGACCACCAGCATGCGGGACACGCGCCGCTGCTCGCGGAGGGCTGCGAAGACCGCTAGCGACACTCTGGTCTTGCCCGCGCCCGGAACGCTGAAGTTCGCGCCATGCTTCATCGACAGTAGGCGCGCCACATCACGTTCCTGGAACTTGGTCAGATCGCCCGTCCAATCCACGCCAAGCATGCCGCGTACGTCGGCGGGATTGATCACTTGGTCCGGAGGCGCACCGCTCAGCAGCTTGTCGACGTCATCGGCCGAATCCAGCAGGTCTACGATGAGAACCTCGAAGTCAGGCTCCCAGAGCACGTGCTCGGGATCCGGCCACTCGGCGAGCGCGGCGATTCCGGCGACGAACCCATCGATCGGGATGGAAGCGGCCAGCTGGTCCACCATCCGGCCAGCCGGGAATCTCGCCATCAGGCGGCCGAGCGGCTCTCGATACGCCGGCACACACCGAAGCAATGCCTGCGTGCGGGTGAGGTCAAACCCGATCACGAGCCCGGCATTAGGACCTGGCTCCACTCAGAATCCCTTTCCGAACTCCTCGAGCAACCACGACGCACCGTCACCCGGATCCTTCACAGTCTTGCGTGTCTCACGGGCCAACGCCTCGAGGCTCTTGCGAAGATCCAGCAACGCATCATCGAACGCCTCCTCATCGAGGCTCTGCGTCGCACGCGACTGAGCTAGATCGGTAACACACTCATTGACGTCCGCGGTGGCATCCAGCAAGCGCTTCGGTGCTGCTTGTTTCCGCTTCCTGACTCGGCTATCGCGGCCCGCGCGCTCGATTGCTGAGTCCATGGCTGACCTCAACTTGGCCAAGTCTGGACCACTGTCACTCTGCACGGCATCTGGTACCCCGCTTGTCACCATGCGGGCCCGGAGTGCCGCATCAGTAAGCGCCTTCGCCTTCACCAATGATCTTGACTCTTGCTTTACCGACCGGCCGAGCCCAGGGATCACCACTCCGCCGCCGGCGGCCTTGGGTGCGCCGTCGGCAGGTAACACAGCCGACAGGTACTGGTTCTCAAATCCCGGCTCGATGAGCCGAACATCAGTCTTCGAGAAGCCGAGGATGATCGCGGTCATCCGGCTCTCGAGCAGCAGCTCCGCCTTCTCAGGGTTTGTGGCCTGGAGCTTCTCGTAGGCGCGGTGCAGCTCTCGCAGCTTCTCCTGGTGTTCCTCGAACGAGATGAGTGACAAACGCGCGCCATCCACATCGCTCCTTGCGATCATCGCTTCGATGCATGACAGGACCCACTGATCTTGCCTGCACCGAGCTGCGGTCGTCCGGAACGTAGCCGCGATCGTCGCGAGCGGCGCGCCGGCATCAACCAGCTCCTGAACAGCTAGGAGGCGGTTGATGTACGAGTAGTCCCGGCGATGCTCCTTCCGCAGCTGCAGCGACAACTCGATGTCCGCGATGTCCTGCCAGTCGCACGAGGCTGGGAGAACGGCAACGCGCATCGGATGGTTCGGGCCATGAATCTCCAGCAGCGCTGCGCGGCGAGTATTGCCGTTCACCAGGACACCGTCGTGCGTCACGAGCCCGGGTTCGCTCTGACCATACTCACTCAGGCTCTCGGCCAACTCGTTGAACTCTGGATCCCTCCGCGAGGGATCTGAGGGCTGCGCCTTCAGCAGACTGTCGAGGTACGCCTGGCTCCCTGAACTCCACGGATCCACCTCAAGCAGCTCGTCGCGGTGAGCGTCGTAGCTTCGCTGAGCGCGGACCCGATGCGTCGCCGGGTTGAAGTGCAGGTTGCCGACTGGCATCTGGATGACATCCAGATGCTTAGGTGTCCCGCGCCAGTCGACCGTCAGCGTCTCGCGTGGGCCGTTGCCGTCGACGAGCTCGTCAAGCCGGCTCTTCACAAGTGCGCGGTTCTCGTCCGCGTTGGCTGGTCGGCCGTAGTCCTTAGTCACGTGTTATCCCTGCTCCTCATCACGCATCAGCGCAGCTTCTCACAGCTGCGCCTAATCCAGATCCAACTCAGCCCGAACGACCTCCCGCGATTCCGCAGGCAGCGTCCGGTACTCACTCCACACCCGCTCGAGCCTGCTGAACTCCCGGGCATCGGCCTCCATCCATCCGGCCAGAACCCGGCGCTCGGCCGAGCTCAAGGCGGTCACGCCCGCGACGACCGCCGGGAGACTCGCCTCAAGATCCCGGCCACCCACCCGGCAGCGATTGCACTCCGTCACCAACTCGATGTCCACGCTACCGTCCGGCTTCACCACCTTGCGCCGCGCAATGTCCAGCTGAGCGGTCTCGTAGGTGCCGGCGTACGTATCGCCCGGAGTGATACCGCACGATCGGCACATGTGCCTGTCAGCCGAGAGCACCTGCCGACGCCGCCCCGCACCGATCGCGGCGGGGCCCTTCGAACGCTGGCCAGCCCTTCCAGGCTCCCACACCGGGACACCCAGCGTAACGAAGCGCTGTTGGTGCGTGCCAAGCGCCACATCCTCCCTGCTCGTGTCGATCCGCCAGCCGAAGTCGCGCAAGTCGCGAAGTCGGCGGTCGACCTGCGACACACCAGGAAAGGCGTCTCGCAACGACTCCTTGGTGAAGTCGTTTCCCTCGCCGACCACCTGGATTAGCCACAACGCGACCCGCTTCATCGTACCCAGCGAATCGTCCTGCCACGACGGCAAGACCATCGATCCTCCACTAGCCAATCACCGGCCGCACCCCGATCGGCACGCCCATCTGATAGTTCACTTCAGGAGAATAGAAGACTGCACCCGACCGGCGCAAGAGACTGTAAACATGGACCTGGCGTAAACACTCAGCTAAGTAATTAAATTCTTGACTACAAATCTGTAGCCACACTTTCTGCGCCGTCCAGGCATTTTGTCCCCGGGAGGGTCTACGATGCTCTCGTGGGTGACTCAGCCCACAACCGACAGAGGGAGGATAGTGGCACTCCGAGGAGAAATCTCAGCGTCATACGCGGCGGAGGCGACACGGGAGCAGTGTGATCTAGCGCTCGCGCTGCGTGTCCTGTACGCCGCCAGCGAGCCGATCAACATGCGTGCCCTTGGCAAGCATCTCCAGTACTCGACTGCCGCAATCTCGCATTATCTCCACGCTCGCAGGATCCCGCCGACAGGCGTAATCCTGAAGCTGTACGATCTGGCTCTCGCCCGTCAGAGTCTGCGCGGCGTGACCAAGCTTCCTTACAGCGTAGGCGATTTGCGACTACTTGAAGCCGCCGCGCGAGGATGGCCAGCGCGTGATCCGGTCGCGGCGGCCCCTCCGCCGGTTCGCAGGGGGGACCGGCGCAACGGCCCCGCCGACACCGCGCCAGCAGCGCGGGGGTACCGGCGCAACGACAACCGGCCGGTGCCGGACGTTGTCCACGCTGCCAGCCGGGGCAGGCACCGCCATCTGATCGGCAGCCTCCTCAGCGCTTCGCCGACCGATCGGGTGGCCGCCCTCTGGCATCTCGGCGGCGAGCTGTCCAGCGAGGAGCTCGCCGAGTTCTGCGCCGCCCTGACCCAAGCCGGTCTCCGCGATGAAGTCGATGCCCTCCTGAACGGCGCGCTGGCCCGGGGAAAGGATCTCGTGGGGGTGATAAGAACTCTCCTGGTGGCGTAGAATCGATCGGCGGTGAATCGCGAGGAAGGAGATCTGACGGACAGGATCAATAATTGAATATCCGTGGGTGCAGGTCGTTCTCACTCCTGCTGACCTACGGTGCTGCCACGCTCTCAATATTTGATTATCGGAGAGCCGATGAAACATGCCTTATTGCAAATAAGGAAGTGCCCAACCACCTTGGCTTGGCAACCGGAGGCTGGGCACTCCATTTTGGCGACTCCCCTGGAGGGAAGAACACCGTGGTCTATTGTAGGCGGCGCAAGTCAAACGCCCGCTCCACACGCTCGAGACCAGGCAGACTGTCGTCACGCCGACGTCGGGTGGTTCGATGTGACGGTACTCCTCGTCACGCAAGGTCACCAGTCAGCCGACTGCAGTTCGTCGGCAAACTGCTGCTCAAGACCGCGCTCGGCGCAGTCCTCGCGGCGGTGATTCGCTGGGTGAGTAGCGACGTTGTCCCCTGGCTGCTGCAATCGGTGCAGCACTGGATGTGACTGCCCTGTCTGTGATGGCCTGTGCCGGCGCTCAAGCATCACATACTCGGTCTGTGCCTCGAGCTGCCCAGCGCAGCCGCGGTACGACGTCGGTCGCGATCTGCTCGAGGACGGTCTCCGAGCCGGCGTACACGCCCTCGGTGCGGGGCCAGTGGGTGATGACGTCGGTGAAGCCGAGGGCTGCGGCGCGGCCGACGGAGTCCTCGAAGGCGGCCGGGCTGGACAGCGCGTAGACCCGGGAGTCGAGGGACAGGTACCGGTCCAGGTGGCGGCCCTCAAGGAGGTCGTCGAGGCGGTGGCTGAGGTCGGCGACCGACGCGAACCAGCTGTCCAGGTCGTCACCCGCTCCCCCGGTCGTCATCCAGCCATCGCCATGCCTGGCAGCGAACCTGAGCGAACGCGGCCCGTTGCCGGCCAGGATGAACGGGACGCGTGGTTGCTGGACGCAACCAGGCAGCGTACGGGCGTTGCGCGTCTCGAAGTACTCGCCCTTGAAGTCGACGCCGTCCGTGGTGAGCAGGGTGTCGAGGAGCTGCACGAACTCCTGATAGCGGTCCTGCTTGTGCCGCGGCGTCAGGTCCGGCCCGCCCTGGATCGTCGCGTCCAGGCTGCCGCCGGCGCCGATCCCGCACAGGAACCGGCCGTCGGACACGTCGTCGATCGCGAGGATGTCGCGGGTCAGCGCCAGCGGGTGCCGGAAGTTCGGCGAGGTGACGAACGTGCCGAGCTTGATCGTCGACGTGACCAGTGCGGCCGCCGTCAGCGTCGGCGTCGTCCCGTACCACGGTGAGTCCTGGAGACCGCTCCAGGTCAGGTGGTCGTACGTCCACGCATGGTCGAACCCGTACTCCTCTGCTCGCCGCCACCGCGGCGCGGCGTCCTGCCAGCGGTACTCCGGCAGAATCGCTATCCCGAAACGCATGACCGCACCTTACCGAGTGTGGCCGAAACCACGATTGTTGCGTTTTGCCACGATCTCCGACACGGTCGTAAGGCATTGTCCCCGACACAACAGAACGGAGGCGCGCCTAAGCGAGGCGTGACTTACCTGTGGCGATCGATATCGACAACCAGGCAGACACTCAAGACCCCGCACCACATCCCGCGATCGCAACCCCGCCACCACCCGGCAGCCGAAGTCGCGGCGCCGGACTCGACCGCATCACCTTCGGTGTCACCGCGGTCATCTCCCTGGCCTTCGTCGCCTGGGGCATCGCCGACGCCGCCGGTCTCGGTACGGCGTCCACCTCGGCCCTCGGATGGGTCGAGCAGAACACCGGCTGGCTGTTCGTCCTGCTGGCCTCCGGCTTCGTCGTCTACGTGATCTGGCTCGCCGCCGGACGGTACGGGCGGATCCCGCTCGGCCGGGACGACGAGAAGCCCGAGTTCAAGACCGTGTCCTGGGTCGCGATGATGTTCAGCGCCGGCATGGGCATCGGCCTGATGTTCTTCGGCGTCAGCGAGCCGCTCTCGCACTTCACCAGTCCCCCGCCCGGCACCGTCCAGGGCGGGTCGCCTGAGGCCCTCGAGACCGCGATGGCGACCACGTTGTTCCACTGGACCCTGCACCCGTGGGCGATCTACGCCGTGGTCGGCATCGCGATCGCGTACGGCACGTTCCGGCGCGGGCGGTCGCAGCTGATCAGCGCGGCGTTCGCTCCGCTGCTGGGACGCCGTACCGAAGGACCGATCGGCAAGGTGATCGACGGTCTGGCGATCTTCGCGACCCTGTTCGGGTCGGCCGCCTCGCTCGGACTCGGCGCGCTGCAGATCGGCTCCGGCGTCCGGATCCTCGGCTGGCTGGACAAGACCGGGAACGGCGTCATGGTCGGCGTGATCGCCGTACTCACCGCGGCCTTCGTGGCCTCGGCGGTGTCCGGCGTAGCGAAGGGCATCCAGTGGCTCTCGAACATCAACATGGTGCTGGCCGTCGTCCTCGCGGTCTTCGTGTTCGTGGTCGGCCCGACGGTGCTGATCCTGAACCTGGTGCCGACCGCGATCGGCGACTACTTCCGCGACCTGGCCGACATGGCCGCGCGGACCGAGGCCAGCGGCGGCGACGCGATGGCCACCTGGCTGTCCGGCTGGACCGTCTTCTACTGGGCCTGGTGGATCTCGTGGACGCCGTTCGTCGGCATGTTCATCGCGCGGATCAGCCGCGGCCGCACGATCCGGCAGTTCGTCACCGGCGTACTGCTGGTGCCGTCACTGGTCAGCGTGCTGTGGTTCTGCATCTTCGGCGGTACGGCGATCGACATCCAGCGTGGCGGTACGGACATCGCCGGCGCGTCGACGACCGAGGGTCAGCTGTTCGGCATGCTCGACCACATCCCGCTGAGCGCGGTCACGACGGTCATCGTCGTCCTGCTGGTCGCGATCTTCTTCGTGTCCGGTGCGGACGCCGCCTCGATCGTCATGGGCACGTTGTCCGAGCGCGGTGCGATCGAGCCGAAGAAGCCGCTGGTGATCTTCTGGGGCGTGCTGACCGGTGCGGTGGCGGCGGTCATGCTGCTCGCCGGCGGAGGTGGCGCCGACGCCTTGCAAGGCCTGCAGAACCTCACGATCGTCGCGGCGTTGCCGTTCGCGGTCGTGATGGTCGGGCTGGCGATCGCGCTGGCCAAGGACCTGCGCACGGATCCCTTGATGCTGCGCAGCGAGATCGGCTCGGAGGCGGTCGAGGCTGCGGTCATCGAAGGGGTCAGCAACCACGGCGAGGACTTCACGCTGGTGGTCAGCGGCAACGGCGACAAGCAGGACGAGGTGCCTAAGAAGTAGGCGTCGGGAACGTGGCTAGGGAGCTCGTGCCGATGCTTCCTAGCCACACCTTTCCGTCGCGCTCGCGGACGCCGGTGGGCATGTGGAAGCTCGGGTGCTTGGCGCGCAGGTCGTGGATCAGTTCGCCGGTCTCGTCGTACGCCTGGATCTCGATGATGTCCGCGGCCTTCGGCTTCAGCGCGTCCGGCAACGCCCACACCACCTTGCGGAGCACCGGATGCTTGGGCAGCAGCAGATCGAGTACGGCGTTGCGCGGCGAGCCGACCGCGACCCAGATCAGGCCGTCCGAGCCGCGGGCGATGTTGTCCGGCAGGCCCGGGATCTCCGCGATCTGCACCGGCTCGGCGCCCTCGGTCGTGAGATCGAGCTTGTACAGCCCGTACGTCGCGGTCTCGGCCCAGAAGAGGCTACGGCGGTCGCTGCTGAGCGCCACGCCGTTCGGGAAGCCGCGACCGGTCGCCAGCCGGGTGAGCTCGCCGTCGGGCGTACGGCGGTACACGCTGCCGGTCGTGGAGTGTTCGAGGAGATCGGCCATCCACTCGTCGATACCGAACCGGGTGGACGAGTCGGTGAAGTAGATCGTGCCGTCCTCGGTGACGTCCGCGTTGTTGCAGAACCGCATCGGGCGGCCGCCGATCTCGGACAGCAGCGTCGTGATCCGGTTGTCCTTGTCGAGCGTCAGCAGACCGCGGTTCGCGTCGCAGATCAGCACCTTGCCGTCCGGCAGCCACTCCAGCCCGAGCGGGCGGCCGCCGGTGTCGGCCAACGTCGTGATCGTCTTGCCGTCGGCGCTGACGCGCAGGATGCGGCCGTCGTACAAGCCGGTGAGGACGCTGCCGTCGTCGTCGATCAGCGTGTCCTCGGGGCCCGCGCCCGGTAGCGCGACGACCTCGACGTCGATGCCCTTCGGATGCCGCACCGGCGGTGCGGGCGGCGGGGTCCAGCGAACAGGCGCGATCGACGTCTTCATGGCGCCGACCCTAGCGCGCTGCACCCGCCCGACCACAGGGGGTACGGGAACGTCGAAGCCCGGACCAGGTCGGTCCGGGCTCAGACGTAGTTGCTAGAAGATGACCTCGCCGCGGGCGCGGCGGGCGCGGAGTTTCTCGAGCGCTTCGTCGAGGATCTCCTGCGCCTCCTGCTCGGAGCGGCGCTCCTTCACATAGGCCAGGTGGGTCTTGTAGGGCTCGATCTTCGGCGGCGGAGGCGGGTTGTTCACATCGGTGCTGGTCGGCAGACCGCACCGTGGACAGTCCCACTCCTCCGGGATCGCCGCCTCGACCGCGAACCAGGTCGCCGTCTCGTGCCCGTTCGCACAGAAGAACACGATGCGCTGCCGGGGCGCGGTGTCGCCGCGCTCCGCCTCGCCCATCGGCCCGGCACCGACCCGGCTGCCACGAATCGCACTGCCACCACCAGCCACGGGAACCGACCCCTCAGCCGAGCTTGTAGAGCAGGCCGACCGCGACGATGCTGGCGAACCAGATCAGACCGACGCCGATCGTGATCCGGTCCAGGTTCCGCTCGGCGACCGACGAGCCGCCCAGGCTGGACGACACACCGCCACCGAACAGGTCCGAGAGGCCGCCACCGCGGCCTTTGTGCAGCAGCACCAGCAGCGTCAGGAACAGGCTGCAGACGATGACGACGATCGAGAAAGCGAGAATCACGAGGAGTAGCCTAACTGAAGGTCCAGGTAACGGCAGATGCCGGCGAACTCGTCCACCTGGAGGCTCGCACCTCCGACCAGGCAGCCGTCGACATCCGGTTGGGCCATGATGCCACCTGCACTGGCCATCTTCACCGATCCACCGTAAAGAATCCGTACCGAGTCGGCGACCGAGGGTGAGATCGTCTCCTCGATCCGGCCCCGGATCGCGGCGATCACCTCCTGCGCGTCCTCCGGCGTCGCGACCTCGCCGGTGCCGATCGCCCAGACCGGCTCGTACGCGATGACGACCTTGCGGACGTCGTCCTGCTTCAGCCCGGCCAGGCCGGCGTCGACCTGCGTCAGGCAGTGCGCCACATGCTCGCCGGCCTTCCGGATCTCCAGGCCCTCGCCGACACACATGATCGGCACCAGCCCGGCCTCGAGCGCCTTCGCCGTCTTGGCGTTGACGACCTGGTCGGTCTCGTCGTGGTACTGCCGGCGCTCGGAGTGCCCGGTCAGCACGTAGGTGCAGCCGAGCTTGGTGAGCATCGACGCCGAGATCTCGCCGGTGTACGCCCCGGAGTCGTGCGTGGACACGTCCTGCGCGCCGTACTTGATCTTCATCCGGTCACCGTCGACCAGCGTCTGCACGCTGCGGATGTCGGTGAACGGCGGCAGCACCGCCACCTCGACCCGCTCGAAGTCGTGCTTCTTGTCCTGCAGCGTCCAGCTCAGCTTCTGCAGCAGGTGCACGGCCTCGACGTGGTTCAGGTTCATCTTCCAGTTGCCCGCCATCAACGGCGTACGGGCAGCTGAGTTGTCGGTGGCCATCTCAGTCCTCTTCCAGTACCGCGAGACCCGGGAGCTCCTTGCCCTCCAGGTATTCGAGCGACGCGCCGCCACCGGTGGAGATGTGGCCGAACGCGTCGTCGGCGAAGCCTAGCTGCCGTACGGCGGCCGCGGAGTCACCGCCACCGACGACACTCAGCCCGTCCACCTCGGTCAACGCCTGCGCGACGGCCTTGGTTCCGCCGGCGAACGCCGCCATCTCGAACACGCCCATCGGGCCGTTCCAGAACACCGTCTTCGCCGCGGCGACCTCGGCGGCGAAGACCTTGGCGGACTCCGGGCCGATGTCCAGGCCGAGCTGGTCGGCGGGGATCGCGTCCGCGGCCACCACGGTGGCCGGCGAGTCAGCCTTGAACTCCGGGGCGACCACGATGTCGGTCGGCAGCACGATCTTGTCGCCGGCCTCCTTCAGGTAGCCGCGGACGATGTCCAGCTGGTCTTCCTCGAGCAGGCTCTTGCCGACCTCGTGACCCTGCGCCTTCAGGAACGTGAAGACCATGCCGCCGCCGATCAGCAGCTTGTCGGCCTTGGCGATCAGGTTGTCGATCACCGCGAGTTTGTCCGACACCTTGGCGCCGCCGAGTACGACGACGTACGGCCGGGCCGGGTCCTCGGTGAGCTTCTTCAGTACGTCGACCTCGGCGAGCACCAGCCCACCCGCCGCGTGCGGGAGCCTGCGCGCGACGTCGTACACACTGGCCTGCTTGCGGTGCACGACACCGAAGCCGTCGCTGACGAACACGTCGGCCAGCGCCGCGAGCTCGTCGGCCAGCGCGCCACGCTCGGCCTCGTCCTTGCTCTCCTCGCGCGGGTCGTAGCGCACGTTCTCCAGCAGCAGGACCTCACCCTCGTCGAGATCCTGTACGGCGGTCTGCGCCGCGTCACCGGTGACGTCGGAGGCGAACCGCACGGTGATGCCCTCCGGCTGCAGCAGCTCACCGAGCCGCTTCGCCACCGGAGCCAGCGTGTACTTCGGGTTCGGCTCGCCCTTGGGGCGGCCGAGGTGCGCGGTCACGATCACCTTCGCGCCCGCCTTCGCCAGCTTCACCAGAGTCGGCAGCGACGCGCGGATCCGGCCGTCGTCGCCGATCACCTCGTCCTTGATCGGCACGTTCAGGTCGGAGCGCACCAGCACCCGCTGGCCGGCCAGGTCGCCGAGATCTTCGATGGTCTTCACAGTTCAGCTTCCTTCAGCTCAACCACTAACGTCCGAAGAACTGTGCGTTGGAGGCCACAGTTCTTCGGACGCAACGTGATGGGAGTAGACGTCAGAGGGACGCGCCGACGTGGTTCACCAGGTCGACCAGACGGTTCGAGTAGCCCCACTCGTTGTCGTACCAGCCGACGACCTTGACCTGGTTGCCGATCACCTTGGTCAGGCCGGCGTCGAAGATGCAGGACGCCGGGTCGGTGACGATGTCGCTCGAGACGATCTCGTCCTCGGTGTAGGTCAGGTAGCCCTTCAGCGAACCCTCCGCCGCGGCGACCTTGTAGGCCTCCTTGACCTCGTCCACGGTGACCTCGCGGCCGACGGTGACGGTGAGGTCGGTCGCCGAGCCGGTCGGGACCGGGACGCGCAGCGCGTAGCCGTCCAGCTTGCCCTTGAGCTCCGGCAGCACCAGGCCGATCGCCTTCGCGGCGCCGGTCGAGGTCGGGACGATGTTCAGCGCGGCGGCGCGGGCGCGGCGCAGGTCCTTGTGCGGGCCGTCCTGCAGGTTCTGGTCCTGGGTGTACGCGTGGATCGTGGTCATCAGACCCTTTTCGATGCCGAACGCGTCGTTGAGGACCTTCGCCAGCGGGGCGATGCAGTTGGTGGTGCAGGACGCGTTCGAGATCACGGTGTGCTTCTCGGCGTCGTACAGGTCGTGGTTCACGCCCATCACCACGGTCAGGTCCTCGTTCTTCGCCGGGGCGGAGATGATGACCTTCTTGGCGCCGTTGTCGGCGTGGGTCTTGGCCTTGGTGGCGTCGGTGAAGAAGCCGGTGGACTCGATCACCACGTCGGCGCCGACGTCCGACCACTTCAGGTTGGCCGGGTCGCGCTCGGCGAACGCCTTGAAGCTCTTGCCGCCGACGGTGATGTCGTCGTCGGTGGCGGAGACCTCACCCGGGAACCGGCCCAGGATCGAGTCGTACTTCAGCAGGTGAGCGAGGGTCTGGTTGTCGGTCAGATCGTTGACGGCGACGACCTCGATGTCGGCACCGGACGCCTGCACGGCGCGGAAGAAGTTACGGCCGATGCGGCCGAAGCCGTTGATACCTACGCGTACGGTCACGGGTCTGCGTCTCCTCAGAACTAGCTATGGCACTGCCGCTACAGCCCGAAGACTAGCCCAACAGCCCACTCGATCAACTGGTAGCGTCCAGATGAGACCACCGGTTATTTTTCACGGCTTCAGACCAGACCACTTGCTGGTACGACGAACGGCGATTTCCGGAATGTCTCTCCGGAAACCGCCGTTCGCACCACTGGCTACGTGAGGTTCACCCGATCACGGGAGCACGTTCACCGCGGTCCACGCCTTGTCGACCGCGGCCCGCTCCGCGCTGCTCGCGCCGTACAGGTCCGTGGCGGCGTTCAGCGTCGCGGTCCTGGCACCGTGGTAGTCGGTCCGCGACGTCATGTACGTCGTCAGCGCGCGGTACCAGATCTTCTCGGCCTTGCTGATCCCGATGCCGCTCACCGTGACGCCGTTGGCCGTCGGGCTGTTGTACGCGACGCCGTTGATCGTCTTCGCGCCGCTGCCCTCGGACAGCAGGTAGAAGAAGTGGTTGCCGACACCGGACGAGTAGTGCACGTTCAGCCGGCCGACGCTCTTCGACCACGAGTCGGCGCTGGCACCGTCCATCGACGGCTTGTCGAGCCGCCGGATGTAGTTCGTCGCCGGGTTGTAGTCGGTGAAGATCTCCTCACCGAGGACGTAGTCCGGCGTGTCCTGGCTGTTGGCGGCGTACCACTCGACGGCCGTGCCGAAGATGTCCGACGTGGACTCGTTCAGGCCGCCGGACTCGCCGCTGTAGCGCAGGCCTGCCGAGCGGCTGGTGACGCCGTGGCTCATCTCGTGGCCGGCGATGTCCAGCTCGACGAGCGGGCCGATCCCCTGGCTCGGGTCGCCGTCGCCGTACTTCATGCAGAAGCAGGAGTCGCTCCAGGACGCGTTCACGTACGCACCGTCGTGGACGTACGACTTCGCGCCCTTGCCGTCGTTGGCGATGCCGTTGCGGCCGTGCACGCTCTTGTAGTAGTCCCACGTCTTGGCGATGCCGTAGTGGGCGTCGACACCGGCGGTCTGCGCGTTCGAGTTGCTGCCGGTCCCCCAGACGTTGTCGGCGTCGGAGAACAGCGTGCCGCCGTTGTACGTCGCGTTGCCGCCGCGGACCGGGTCGACCATCGTCCAGCTGGTGCCGGACTTCGTGGTGTCCAGGCCGACCGTGCCGACGTACAGGCCGGTACCGCTGCCGAGGTCGTCGTTCACCGTCGTCCAGCTGTCGAGGACCTTGCCGTTCTGCGCGTCGACGTACGTCTCGGTGCCGGTCGGCTCGCCGTTGGCCTTGCGGCCCTCGCTGACGACCTTGTACGCGAGCTTGGACTGGCCGGCGTTCGTGACGAAGACGACGAGCTGCTGCTTGCCGGCCTTCTGCTTGGTGGCGGCGGTGGCGGACGCCGCTGAGACCGCAGGCTTCACGGACAGGGCGAGCTTGCCGACCCCTCCGGTCGCCGATCGGGCCTTGCCGGCCTTGTCCTGGTGGACGACGACGTCGCCGCCGACGACCGGCAGACCTTGGTACGTGCGGTCGAACCGGACGTGGCTGCTGCCGTCGCCGTCCACGACGACGTCACGGACGACCAGGTCGCCGCCGTCGCCGATGCCGAGCTGTGCGGCGTTGGCCCGCGCGGCTGCGACCGGAGACGCGGCAGAGCCACCGGGTTGGGCGGCCTGCACGTTCACGGTGATGGTGACGACGGCCAGACCGGCGATCGCGGTAGCGGCCAGACCGGCGCGATGAATGCGCTTCATGCGTTACTCCTTGGGCGGGAGACGCGCACGATCCGGGACAGGACGTGCGCGAATGGGCACGCACACCCTCGGCGAGCCCTCCGCCAAAAGGAACCGGTCGGACTCGAAAACCCCGGAATCACCGGGAAAACCTTCGGTCCGGGGTGACCGGACCTCCGCCACTCACCAACCCGCACGCGGGTTGGACATCCAGCGGTCGCCTACCGTGCGGACCTCACGACCCGGCCGGTTGGTGAGTGGCGGAAGTCCGGCTCACCGTGCGGTCAGCCGAGGCCGAGCGCCGGCTTCGCGGCCCGCGACCCGGCCGCGCTTTCCTTCGCGCCGTCGGCGGTCGGCTCCGGCTGGGCCACGCCGCCGAGGGGTGCCTGACCGCTGTTCAGCAGGTCCCGCGCGAACGCCACGTCACCGGCCGCGCCGATGCCGAGTGCGCCCTTGACCCCGTCCAGCCGGCCCGGCGCAGCAGCCTGGAACCCGTCGTCCGGCCAGTTCGCGACGGCCGACTCCGGATCGGCGACCATGTTGACCTTCTTCGCCGCGTCCTCGGCCGCCTTTCGCGCCGCTTCCTCCTCGCGGAACTTCGCAAGCGCTTCCTGCTGCTTCCGGGTCTGTTCCTCGACCCTCAGTCGCTCGTCCATCTGCTGCCGTTTGTACAGCTCTTCTTCGTTTTCTGTGCCCATGGGCGCAATCCAACCGAGCCGGCAAGGAGCAGGCAGCCGGTTGTCGGTAACGATCCGATCAAGCGGGGTCGAGCATCTCCGGGGTGAGGTTGGCCTCGGTGTTCGGGACGCCGAGGTCGCTGGCGCGCTTGTCGGCCATCGCGAGCAGCCGGCGGATCCGGCCGGCGACGGCGTCCTTGGTGAGAGCCGGCTCGTGCAGCTGGCCGAGCTCTTCGAGGCTGGCCTGCTTGTGCTCCAGCCGCAGCTTGCCCGCAACCTGCAGGTGGTCCGGTACGTCGTCGCCGAGGATCTCCAGCGCCCGCTCGACTCGCGCGCCCGCGGCCACCGCGGCTCGTGCGGAGCGGCGCAGGTTCGCGTCGTCGAAGTTGGCCAGCCGGTTCGCGGTCGCGCGGACCTCGCGGCGCATCCGCCGCTCCTCCCACGCCAGCACCGACTCGTGCGCACCGAGCCGGGTGAGCAGGGCGCCGATCGCGTCACCGTCGCGGATCACCACGCGGTCCACGTTCCGCACCTCACGCGCCTTCGAACCGATCCCGAGCCGCCGCGCCGCACCGACCAGCGCGAGCGCCGCCTCCGGGCCGGGACAGGTCACCTCGAGCGAGGACGACCGACCAGGCTCAGTCAGCGAGCCGTGCGCCAGGAACGCGCCGCGCCAGGCCGCCACCGCGTCACAGGACGCACCGGACACGACCGCGGGCGGGAGGCCACGGACCGGACGGCCACGGTTGTCCACGAGGCCGGTCTGCCGGGCCAGCGCGTCACCGTCCCGGACGACGCGTACGACGTACTTGGTCTGCTTGCGGATGCCTGACGGGGAAATCACTACCACGTCCGACGGGTGACCGAAGATCTCAGCGATGTCCTTGCGCAGTCGCCGGGCCGCGGCACCGCTGTCCAGTTCGGCCTCGACGACGATGCGTCCGGACACCAGGTGCAGCCCGCCGGCAAACCGCAGGATCGACGACACCTCGGCCTTGCGGCAACACGGTTTCGTCACCTGAATACTGGTCAACTCGGACTTCACCTGTGCTGTCATCGCCATGAAGGCCATCCTCCCACCCATGTCAAAGACCGTTGCCTGCTGGGAAAGCGAACGTCGGTTTGCTCCATCAGGCAGCCTCGCCTTGCGGTGAGGCAGTCCCCGTCTGATCCAGCGGGTGCTGGGGCGGGGTTGACGTTTCACAGCCTGCTGCGTCGCCCGCTGGCGCGGGTCCGGTCTCCTGCATGGCTCCACGTCCGGCCACCGGACCACTCCCGGCGGGACTCCGTTCACTCAGGGTGTGAGTCTCGCCGAGTCGCGCGAGGTTGATTGCGGCATTCAGGTCTCGGTCGATGACCAGGCCGCAGTGTTCGCAGACGTAACTGCGCTCGGCCAGCAGAAGCCTTGGTTTTCGGCTTCCGCATCCCGAGCAGGTCTTGCTGGACGGGTACCAGCGGTCGGCTTCGACCAGCCTGGACCCGTACCAGATCGTCTTGTAGGCGAGCATGCGTCGTACCTGCGCGAGGGCGGCATCCGCCAACGCGCGGTTCAGGCCACGCTTGCACGCACCGCCGGCCGTCCGCATGCCCGAGACGTTGAGGGTCTCCACGGTGATGGTCAGGTGCTGCTGGGCGAGCCGGGTGGTGGCCTTTTGCACCGTGTCCCGCCTGATGCTCGCGGCTCGCGCGTGGGCTTTCCCGATCAGGGCCTGGGTGCGTCGCCACCGCTTGGAAGGCAACCGTTTGTGCTTCGACTGAGGATCGTACGGGCCCTGCTGGCGTGAGGCCTTGCGTTGCAGCGCGCGCAGCCGGACCGTTGCCCTGGCGAGGCTCCGGGGCGCAGGCACCCGGTCGACCTCGGCGCCGTCCGGAGTGGCGACCACCAGCAGATCCTTCACACCGACGTCCACACCCACCACGGCGTGCCGTATGCCCGCGTGCGCCGGACGGGTGGTGGTGCGTTGTACGAGTGTCTGGAAGGACACACACCAACGCCCATCACTGTCCCTGGCAACCGTCGCGGAAAGCACCCGCGCGGTCGCGTTCTCGATGCGGAGTGCGAGTTTCCGTGTGGACTCGTGCGTGCGGATCCTGCCGAGCCTGGGGAGGGTGACATGATGCCGGTCGGGCTCGAGCCGGAGGGGACCGGTGGTGAACCGCACGCTCGCGCGCGCACGCTTGGTGTGGAAGCGGGGGAACCCGACTGGCCGCCCGGCACGCCTGCCTCCACGGGACTTCGACCACGACTCCAGTGATCTCGCGAGGGAATCCAGGCCGCTGTTGTATGCCTCCTTGGAGTTCTCCTTCCACCACGGCGCCGCCGAGTTCTTGCGCGCGTTCCACACCCTGCGCAGCGCCGGTAGCGACCACCCCAGGACTGGGGTCAGGACATCCTCGGCAACGCCGTACGACCTCTCAGCCGACCGCTGGTCCAGCACCGCCTTCACCAATCTGAGCATGTGGTTGCGAGCGAACCTCGCTGCTCCAGCATGGGAGGCCAGGCCGCGCTCCTGGGCGGGCGTGGGATCCAGCGCGTACCGGTATGCCTGCACCACCCAACCGTCCGGAATCTTGAACCTCGCCATCTCACCACCCTCCCATCGACCACCGACAATCACCGGTCGCTCGCAGACCTAGTTGCTTCATCAGCCCTCGCAACGAACCGCAGGCCGCGTTCGGCGTCGATCACTCCAACGGAAGTGGCGAGGATCCGTTACGAGAGCTGCAACCTTTTGATGCACTGAATGCGTTACCCCGACGACGTTCCGAGAGGAGGGGTATGAAGGCACCGGACGACGCCGAGTTCACCGAGTTCGCCGCGACCACGGTCCGGCGGCTGCGCAGAACGGCGTACCTGATGTGTGGCGACTGGCACCGTGCGGAGGACGCGGCGCAGGACGCGCTCGTGAAGGTGTACCGCCGCTGGCACCGGATCGACCGCACCCAAGGGCTGAACGGCTACGCGCACCAATGCCTGGTCACGGCCGTGTTCGACCAGTCCAGGAAGCCGTGGCGGCGAGAGCGGCTCGTCGACACCGACGAGAAGACCGCGCCCCTGCCCGATCCGGTCGGCACCGTCGACGACCGGATGCTCGTCGTCCAGGCGCTCGGCGCGCTGCCGCCGAGCCAACGGGCCTGCGTCGTACTGCGGCACTACGCCGACCTCAGCCTCGAACAGACCGCCGACATCCTCGGCATCGGCGTCGGCGGCGTGAAGAGCCAGACGTCCCGCGGCCTCACCCGCCTCCGCGAACTACTCGACCAGACCGAGAGGAGCGCCTCATGAGTACGGAGATCGAACGCCTGCTGGCCGCTGCCGCCGACGACACCGACCAGCCACTGACCACCGACATCGACGATCTGCTCGTGCGTGCCCGGCGCTCCGTGCGGAAGACGCGGATCGCGACGGCGTCCACCGCCGTCCTCACCACGGGCGTCATCATCGCTGGTGTCGCCACGTGGTCGGCGAATCGCAACGAGAGCACCGAACCCGCGGACGGCCCGAGGCTCACGATGGATCCGAGCACCGGTCGCATCATCAAGGACGAGACCGGCAAGGCCGTCCAGGCGCCTCCGCCGGTCAGCCAGCTGAGCGACGCCAACCTGCGCAACCAGTGCAAGCAGGCCGACAAGGAGTACGTCGACTTCTTGCGCGAGCGCGGCGCCAACGCCTTCGACAAGGGACAACCGCTCGACGCCCGCTGGAAGGTCGTCGTGAAGGCCGGCAGTGGCAACCGGGTGCAGGCGATGTTCCTGTCACCGGACCAGTCGATCGTCAGCACTTGCACGTTGATGAGCGTCGGGCAGGCGCAGTCCTACGGGCGGAGCAGCACGAAGCCGGAGGCCACCTCGGGCCGGACCCCGACCGGGACGGCCGTGAACCGGGTTCCGGACGGTGTCCGCGAGGTTCTGGTCGACCTCGACGACGAGATCGAACCGCGGCAGGCACTACTCGGCGAGAACGGCTTCTACTCGCTCGGGTTCGACGCCTCGACCAGCGGTCGGCTCCGGCAGGTCCGCGGGTACGACGATCAAGGCCACAAGATCTTCGAGTACACGCGCCCGCCGCTCCCGACCGCGCACTGGCCGTCCGTGCCGGACAACGTCACGGTCAAGACCGCCGAGCCGATCACACCGAACGTCGTACTCACGAAGGACCCGCTGACCGGAAAGTCCCTCGCTCCCCCGCCGCCGGTCAGTCCGCTGACCGACGAGCAGATCACCACCCGATGCCGTGGAGTTGACGACATCTACTTCAGCGGCAAAAGCAGCGCGCAGGATCCGCGGAACAAGGCCGCCGGCCCAGTCACGAAGGACTGGCAGGTCGCACTCAAGACGGGCACCGGCAACAAGCTCACCGCCGTACTGATCTCACCCGACAAGAAGGTGTACGCGTGGTGCCACATGCTGGCGGCCACGGCGAAGGGTCCGTACGACTACACGCGGAGCGCCGTCCAGGCGAACGGGAAGTTCGCCGACGACTTCAGTTTCGGGATGGTGCCGGACGGCGTCGCGCAGCTCGTCGTCGACCTGCCGAAGCAGGGCCCGACCCGCGCGCTGATCTCGAACGGCTACTACATCTGGGGCCTGACCGGCGGGAACTCCGACATCAAGAGCGTCCGGATCCGCGGATACGACGCAAACGGCAAGCAGGTCTACACCGCGAAGAAGGACGTCGACGCGGACTTCGACTAGCTGAAGATCTCCCGGTACACCTTGGCGAGCTTGTCCGGGGCGTGGTGCAGGTCGCGGTCCTCGTCGGCGATGTCGGCGATCACCAGCTCGGCCCCGAGGGACTCCGCCGTACGGCGCAGCGACTCGGGGTCGGGCACGTGACCGGCGTCGGCGAGCACGACGTCGATCCGCAGATCCGGCGCGTGCCCGGCCAGCACCTCCAGATGCGTCTCGGGCGAGAACCCGTCGGTCTCTCCCTTCTGCTCCCCCAGGTTCAGGGTCAGGAGCCGGCGGGCGCTGGTCTGCTCGAGACCGCGGCACAGCGCGGGCACCAGCAGGTTCGGGATGACGGACGTGAACCAGGACCCCGGTCCCACCACGACCCAATCCGCTTCCGCGATCGCCACCAGGGCCTCGGGACAAGCGGGCGGGTCGGCCGGGTCCAGCGCGACGTCGACGACATGCCCTTCGGTCGACGCCACCTCGGCCTGACCGCGGATCTCCGTGATCACTTCCGGATGCGCCGGATCGAGCCCGAGCACCCGCGCGGTGATGTCCAGCGGTACGGCGGACATCGGCAGCACCCGGCCCTCCGCGCCGAGCAGCCGGCCCACCCAGTCGAGTCCGTCGACCGCTTCGCCGAGTAGCTCCCACAACGCGACGATCAGCAGGTTGCCGACCGCGTGGTCGTGCAGCTCACCGTTGCTGCGGAAGCGATGCTGCAGCACGTTGGCCCACGTCCGGCCCCACTCGTCATCACGACACAGCGCGGCCAACGCCATCCGCAGGTCACCCGGCGGCAGTACTCCGAGCTCCTGGCGCAGCCGCCCGGACGAGCCGCCGTTGTCGGCGACCGTGACGACCGCGGTCAGCTGATCGGTGACATGGCGAAGTGCGGACAGGGATGCGGCCAAGCCATGTCCCCCACCCAGCGCGACGACCCGGGGCGATCGCGTCACTCCCGCCCCAGATCCCGGTGTACCACTAACGTCGGTGAACCCTTCTCGCGCAGCCTGCGGGCGATCTCCTCCGCCATCGCGACACTGCGGTGCTTACCCCCGGTGCAGCCGATCGCGACGGTGACGAAGCGCTTGCCCTCGTTCAGGTAGCCGGTCCGCAGGGTGTCCAGCACGTCCACGTAGTTCTGCAGGAACTGCTGGGCCAGCGGATGGCCGAGCACGAAGTCTGACACAGGCTTGTCCTGCCCGGTCATCGGGCGCAGGTCGGGCTGCCAGTACGGGTTCGGGATGAAGCGCATGTCGGCGACCACGTCGGCGTCCACCGGGATGCCGTACTTGAACCCGAACGACACCACGGTCGCCCGGAGCTCGGCGTTCTCCTCGTCGCCGAACGCGTTCACGATCTTCGCGGCGAGCTGGTGGATGTTCAGGCTCGAGGTGTCGATCACCAGGTCGGCGCCCGCCCGGATGTCGCCGAGCAGTTCGCGCTCGCGCTGGATGCCGTCGAGCAACCGGCCTTCGCCCTGCAGCGGGTGCGGCCGGCGGACGCTCTCCTGCCGGCGCACGATCACGTCGTCGGACGCCTCCAGGAACAACGTCAGCGGCCGGTACCCCTTCAGCCGCAGGTCGTGGATCGCCGAGCTCAGCTCGTCGAAGAACAGGCCGGTCCGGACGTCGACGACGACCGCGAGCCGCGGTGCCGCGCCGGTCCCGACGACCTGCTCGACGAGGGTGGTCAGGAACATCGGCGGCAGGTTGTCCACGACGAACCAGCCGAGGTCCTCCAGTACGTCGGCGACGGAGCTCCGTCCCGCGCCCGACATACCGGACACGATGATGAGGTTGCCGCCCGTGTCGTCCATCAGTTCTCAGTTCTCCCTGGATCCCCGTCAGGCGTCCCGGCCGGCGCCGGGACGTCGTCCCCCAGTATCTCGCCTGTGGCCGTGTTCACCGACGGAGCCCGGCCGGTTTCCGCCTTCGTTGCGGCAGCGTTAACCGCGAGTACGACGGACTCCGCCGTACGGCGCCCGAAACCGGGCAGATCGGACACCTCGTCGATCGTGGCCAGCCGCAACTTCTTCAGCGACCCGAAGTGCCGCAGCAGCGTCTTGCGCCGGACCTCACCGAGACCCGGCACCTCGTCGAGAACGCTCTCGACCATCGACTTCGACCGCCGGCTGCGGTGGTGCGTGATCGCGAACCGGTGCGCCTCGTCCCGGAGCCGCTGCAGCAGATAGAGCCCTTCCGACGTACGCGAGAAGATCACCGGGTCTTCCTCGTCCGGCAGCCACACCTCTTCCAGCCGCTTCGCCAGACCGCAGACCGGGATGTCACCGAGGCCGAGCTCGTCCATCGCCTGCCGGGCCGCCGCGACCTGCGGCGGACCACCGTCGACCACCACTAGTCCCGGCGCATAGGAGAACTTCCTGGCCCGCCCGGTCTCGGGGTCGATGAGGGCGCCGTTCGGATCCTCGTCGGCGGTCATGGTGGCGCGCTCGTCCAGGAGCCGCTTGAACCGGCGGGTCAGGACCTCGGCGATCGAGGCGACGTCGTTCTGTCCGTCGACGCCCTTGATCACGAACCGCCGGTACTCACTCTTGCGCGGCAGGCCGTCCTCGAACACGACCATCGAGGCGACCACCTCGGTGCCTTGCAGGTTCGAGACGTCGTAGCACTCCAGCCGCAGCGGCGCCTCAGGCAGGTCGAGCGCGGCCTGGATCTCCTCGAGCGCCTGGTTGCGGGTGGTCAGGTCGCTCGCCCGCTTGGTCTTGTGCATCGTCAGCGTCTGCAGCGCGTTGCGCTCGACGGTCTCCATCAGCGCCTTCTTGTCGCCACGCTGCGGGACCCGGATGTCCACCCGCGCGCCGCGCGTCGCCTCGAGCCACTCGGTCAGCGCGGCCGCGTCCTCGGGCATCGTCGGGACCAGGATCTCCCGCGGGATCGCGTCGGCCGAGTCGCCGGCGTACGTCTGCTGGATGAACCGGGACACCAGGTCGCCGGTGCTCGCCGTACCGTCGGCCTTGTCGGCGATGAAGCCGCGCTCTCCGCGGATCCGGCCGCCGCGGACATAGAAGATCTGCACCGCGACCTCGAGCGGATCCTCGCTGAGCGCGATCACGTCGGTGTCGGTGCCGTCGCCAAGGACCACCGCGTTCTTGGCCAGTGCCTTCTCCAGGGCGGCCAGGTCGTCGCGGATCTTCGCGGCCCGCTCGTACTCGAGCTCGGCGGCCGCGGCCTGCATCTCCTTCTGCAGCCGGCGCACGTACGTCGCGGTCTGCCCGGAGAGGAACGCGGCGAAGTCGTCGACGATCTGCCGGTGCTCCTCCTGCGTCACCTGACCCGTGCAGGGCGCGGCGCACTTGCCGATGTACCCGAGCAGGCAGGGCCGGCCGATCTGTCGGTGCCGGTTGAACACGCCCTTGCTGCACGAGCGCATCGGGAACACCCGGAGCAGCAGGTCGACGGTCTCCCGGATCGCCCACGCGTGGCTGTACGGACCGAAGTACCGCACGCCCTTCTTCTTCTGGCCGCGGCCGACCATCACCCGTGGATACTCCTCGTTGAGGGTGATCGCGAGCCACGGGTACGACTTGTCGTCGCGGTACTTCACGTTGAAACGCGGGTCGTACTCCTTGATCCAGGAGTACTCCAGCTGCAGTGACTCGACCTCGGTCGAGACCACCGTCCACTCGACCTTCGCGGCCGTCGTCACCATCGCCTGCGTGCGCGGGTGCAGGTTCACCAGGTCCTGGAAGTACGACGACAGGCGCGCGCGGAGGTTCTTCGCCTTGCCGACGTAGATCACCCGGCCGCCGGAGTCGCTGAAGCGATAGACACCGGGCGAGTCGGGGATCGATCCCGGAGCAGGACGGTACGAGGACGGATCAGCCACTCAACCACCCTAGTTCGGCCCGCCGACAAACACCCTCCAGCACCCGCCGACGAAGGCTGCGAGCGAGGAAAGTCTCCATTGCTGCTTCAATGACAAACTTGAAGGTATGAGACTTGAAGAACTGGATCGACTGATTCGCGCGTACGACGGCGTCCGGGTGCTCGAGGCCCAGGACGACCTGTTCTACCTGTTCGACCCGGCGGGCGTCCTGCCGCCGGAGCGGCAGCAGCCGTTCGCCACCATTGTCACCGGTGACCACTACGAGAAGGTGTCCCGGCTCGACGAGCCCGGCTCCTGGCGTCTCAACCTCGGCCTCAGCAAGGCGACGTACACCTCGCTGTTCGGACCGGTGCCGACCGAGCGCGACGCCGACTGGGTGCTCGACTCGGGCCACGACTACGCCGCCCGCGACGTGTTGATGCCGCATCCGTTCTATGCCACTCAGCACTGGGTCGCGATCGTCGACCCGACCGGTCTGGACCAGCTGCTCCCGCTGATCGTGGAGGCGTACGAGTTCGCGACGCGCAAGTATTCCAATCACCAGGCACGGCAAACCAGCTGAAGATTGCGGTCGTATTGCGGGTTTGCCCATAAGGCTGAGTTGACCCCCGGCTGGGATGGGCGCGCTCCCTAGCGTGTGGACCAGGGTAGATGCGCAGGTCCTTTGCGTGAGGCAACAAGGCCTTGCGCTGACTCGAGGGAGTTCCGCCCATGTCCCCATCCCTTCGCAGACCGCGCGCTTTACTGGGTGCCGTCGCTGCGTCCGCGCTCGCCGTCACCGGAATCGCCGTTACCGCGGCCGGCAGTGACGCGTCGCAAACCGCTCCCGTCACCATCCGCGGCGCCGGCAGCTCGAACGCGATCCCCGGCAGCTACATCGTCGTACTGGCCGGCCAGAACTCGCGGGCCCAGACCCGGGCCGCGACACAGAGCCTGGCCTCGAGCTACGACGTCAAGGTCCACAAGCAGTTCGAGTCGTCGATCAAGGGCTTCTCCGCCGGCATGAACGAGGACCAGGCGAAGAAGCTGGCCGGTGACAAGCGGGTCGCGTTCGTCCAGCAGAACCAGAAGATCACGGTCAGCCAGGACGACCCGCCGTGGGGCCTGGACCGCGCCGACCAGCGAGACCTGCCGCTGGACAAGAAGTACGAGGCGTCGACCACCGCCGAGAACGTGAACGTCTACGTGATCGACACCGGTATCTACGCCGCCCACAAGGACTTCGGCGACCGCGCGTCGGTCGGCACCGACACTGTCGGCGACGGCCAGAACGGCGTCGACTGCATGGGGCACGGCAGCCACGTGGCCGGCACCATCGCGGGTACGACGTACGGCCTGGCCAAGGGTGCGAAGGTCTTCGGCGTCCGGGTGCTCGACTGCAAGGGCTCCGGCACGACCGAGTCCGTGGTCGCCGGGATCGACTGGGTGACCAAGAACGCCAAGAAGCCGGCGGTCGCGAACATGAGCCTCGGCGGCGGCGCCGACGACGCCCTCGACGCGGCGGTCAAGGCCTCTGTCGACTCCGGCGTCACCTACGCGGTTGCTGCTGGCAATGAAAGCGCGGACGCCTGCCAGGGCTCGCCGTCCCGGGAGCCTTCGGCGATCACCGTCGGCGCCACCGACGACCAGGACAAGCGCGCGGACTTCTCGAACTTCGGCAAGTGCGTGGACCTGTTCGCGCCGGGTGTCGACATCACCTCGGTCGGCATCACCGACCCGGACGCCACCGCGAAGATGAGCGGTACGTCGATGGCCACGCCGCACGTCGCCGGTGGGGTCGCGCTGTACCTGGCGGACCACCCGGACGCCACGCCGGCCGATGTCGCCAAGGCGCTGGTCGACAACGGGACGGCGGACAAGGTCGGCGACCCGGGCACGGGCTCGCCGAACAAGCTGCTGTTCGTCGGAGCTGCCGACCAGTCCTGACCCATTTCATGGGTTGACCCATGAAATTGGGGGTTCCCCACCCTGATTCCGGGTGGGGAACCCCCAACTTGCGTGGTGGACCCACCAACTTGACTGGTCAGCCCAGCAAATGGGTCAGGCGGATTCGACGATGTTGCCGCCCTCGACCTTTACGTTCACGGCCGGCAGCGCCGTCTGTGCCGGGCCGCTGACCGGGCTGCCGTCGGTGATGCTGAAGTGGCTCTGGTGGAACGGGCAGACGATCTGGCCGTTCTCCACCGAGCCGATCGGGTTGCCCTGGTGCGTGCACACCGCCGAGAAGCCCTTGTACTGACCCGCGGTCGGCTGCGTCACCACGACCTTCGCGTCGGTGAACACCTTCCCGCCACCGACCGGTACGTCGGACACCGGGCCGAGCACCGAACCGCCACCGGCCGGCGCACTCGACGACGGTGCACTCGATGACGGGGCACTGGACGAGGCGCTGCCGCTGGCACTCGGTGCCGAGCTCGAGCCGCTCGCGGACGGCGTCGTACCGCCGCCCGCGGCGTCGTCGCCACCGCAGGCCGCGAGGATCGGCGCGCTGGCACCCACGAGCGCAGCCATCGCCGCGCAGCGGAGCACTGTCCTCCGGTCGCGCAGACCATCGGCCGCCGGGTTGGCCTGCTGCGGGGTGGTGGGTGGTGCCATCGTGTCATCGCTCATGAATTTGGACCTCCAAGAGCCTGCTGATCGAAATAGTTGAACGCTATATACCGAGTCAAACGACCGGATCGGCCGAACGGTTCAACGTCGTCGGGATTGAACCGCAGTTTGAAGGTTTGCTGTGAATCAGCTGGCAGTCTGCGTCACGATCCCGACGACGCGGGCCGCGAGTTCCAGGACGGCGCGCCGCGTCTCGGTCTCCAGTTCGCTCGAGTGCAGCGGCCAGGCTCCGGCGATGTGCGGGTCGTACGGCACCACCACCGGGTCCAGTCCGCGCTGCCTGAAGGCGTCGCGCAGCCAACGGGCCGTGTCGGCCGTGGAGCTGTCGACGACCGCGATCACGACGACGCCGCGATGGAGCAGCACGTCCTGTCCGGCGGGCGCAAGCTGGTCGAGCTGCTGCAGGCAGTAGCTCGCGACCTGCGGCACCGACGGTACGACGAGCACTGTGCAGTGCCCGGTGGTCGCCATCTCGGTGGCGATCTCGTCGAACATGCTCCCCGGGCAGTCCACGACAGCGAGCCCGACGTCGCGCGCGCCCTGGCTCTGCGTGGCGGCGAGCGTCGCGCGGAGCGCCGGAACGGTGGGGTCGCTGCGGACCAGGGTCGCGCCCTCGATCGCGCCGGAGCCGCGGGTCAGCTCGAGCCGTCGCGACAGCTCGGCACCGCCCGGATCCACGTCGACCGCGACAACCCGGTCCGCGCGCTGGGCCGCCAGCGTCGTCGACAGCAGCGCCGTCACCGTCGACGTACCACCGTCCAGCACCGGGCTCGTCACGCCGACCCGGCGGGTGATCGCGATCGGACGGCGACACGTGGCGATCAGGTCCACGTCATGCTGCAGCTTGCCGGATCCACCGATCAAGTACGCCGCCTCAGACGCAACCCGCCGAAACTTGTCGAACACCGACTCCCCACTGTCCCCCGCCGCCCGCCCCCAATCTGCACGCGGCTGATTCTCCTGGTACGCCGGATGCTGCTGCTCGTACACCGGCGGCGGGTACGAAGGCGGCTGCTGTGGCTGCGGCTGGAGCCGGGGCGCAGGTGCTACCGGCTGCCCAGGGGGCGGCGCGTCGTCGGGGTGAGCCGGCTCTTCCGCGGGCGGCTGCTCCGCCGAGATCCGGCGCAGCATGTCGCGCTGCCAGTCAGGATCAGTCATTCCATCCGGTCGTCAGAACTTGTCCAGCAAGGTGGCGTAGACGCCGAACACTCCCAGCGCCAGGGGGACCATCACGATGATCACCCCGACCTCAAGATAGTCGAGCTGTTGTGTGAGCCGCGCGCGAACATGCTCCGCCGGTGCGAAACTGAGACCGAAGGCGCAGAACATCGCCACGAGCACCAGCAGCCCGAGTGCGATCAGCGCACCGCCCTGACCGTTGGCCGCGGCGATCAGCACGCATCCCGACACGATCGTGAACGCCGCCGCGAACAGGACGGCGACTTCGCTCGCCAACGGGTACAGCCGCGACCGCGACGCGAGCAGGAACGCCAGGACCAGGGCCAGCCCGACCGCCCAGCCAGAGCCGTACCGCAGCAGCATGATGCCGGCGACCGCCGACGACACAGCGATCGGCACGGTGGCGAGCGCGAGACCCAGATGCGCCGCGTTGAGTGCACTCCGCACATCGGTCCGCATGATCTCGTGCCCGGCAGCACGCTTGTCGTCAAGGCCCGGCAGCCCGGAGAGCGCGAGGGCCATCCGCGGCAAGATGCCCAGCAGTACGACTGCCAGCAGCGCCGCGAGCGCGCCGACCCGGTCCGCAGCCAGCCCGGTGCCGACACCGATCATCCAGACAGCGACGAAGAGCACCGACGTCGCACCAGCGACCACCCCGCCGCCGACGAGCCCCGCGACCGCGTAGAGCATCGGGCCGAAGGACAGGCAGAGCGCGCCGACCGTGAACACCAGACCGAGCTCCCAGCCCGCGTCCAGTGCCCAGAAGCCGATGGCGAGTGCGACGACGACCGTCGCGACCGTGACCAACGGGACCGCGACGAACTTGTTGCCGGCCCGGCCGATCGCGATACCGACGAACGCACAGATCGCGGCGACCAGGAGCAGCGCCGCCGCGGTCACCGCATGCGGTGCGATGACCAGGACCGAGAGCGCACCGGCGATGATCGAGAACCCCAGCCCCGCGCCGGCGAGGATGCGCCGGTGCTTCGGTGTGAACGTCGCACCCCGGCGTTTCAGGTCCTCGACCGCTTCCTCGGTGACGTCGTACACGGTCGGCGTCGGTGGCACCTCACCCTCGGCGGCGAGCCGCAGTACCGCGCCGTCGATGATCTGTGCGGACGCGAGCGTTCCCTCCGGTGACACGAGCGCACCGTTGGCAGTGGTCAGGAAACGGCGTTGCGGAGTCTGCTGCATCGGCTCGTCCAGCATCCGCAGCAGATCCGGAAGCAGTACGCCGAGCGGCTGGTCGGCGGGAAGCACCGCATCCAGGCGCTTGCGCTGACCGATCACCGTGACCCGGCTGTAGATACTCATGTCCGCCCTCGCTCGGCCCCAGGGATCAGCTTCTTCATCAGGTTCGCGTAGGTCTGCCAGTCGCGCGGGCTGCGCCCGTCGCCGATCGGATACCAGACCGCCGGCGTATGCGCGGGTCCGATCGCCAAGGCGCGGCTGATGCCCTCGACCTTCAGCACCTTCTCGAGGCTCGACGCCCGGACCGCCTCGTTCCCTGCGGCGACACCGATCGGGCAGGCCATCCCGAGGAACCGCGGTTCGTACGTCCCGTCCGCCGCGCCGTACGAACCCACCGCCATCGCCGACACCAGTTCGAAGTGGTCGGCGATCTCGTCGACCCACGCGCCGATCCGCTGGACGTCCGGGAGCTCGGGTCCAGGCTGAGCGACCGCCAGGGTCACGGTCTCGTCCAGTCCGGACCGCGTACGGCGGGTCTCTAGGGTGCCGACCGACGGCCCGACTCCCGGTTCGGGCGCACCAGCCAACACCAGCCAGGTCGGCTGTGGAGCGCGGCCGCGGCAGTACTCGGTCAGCGCCTCCGTGCTCCATTGCTGAGTCACAGGCTCGGACGTCGACCAACCGGCCGGCCCGGACCCGGAGGCCGCGGTGAACAACCGCTCGGCGACCCGCCCCAGAACGACGCTCGCAACGGGCTTGTGCCGCACCCGCACCGTCAGCTGCAACTGGCCGAACGGCGGCTCCTGGACGACGAAGTCAGGATGCAGGTCCGCGTTCTGCTCCCCTTGCACTGCTGGTGATCGAGCGATGAACAGGTCGCCGTTCCACTTCAGCCGTACGCCGTTCAGCCCGTCGAAGTACTCACCGTCGTCGCCGGTCACCACCCACCTGGAGAACGCGGTGCTGAACAGGGTCGACCGGACCGGCCAGGTGATCCGGGAAGTTCTCGGCGTGACCAGCTGGACCGCACGTCCGGCCGTCGTGGCCGACGCGACCGCATCACTGAGCCAGGCCGACATGCCGACCACCGGGCGATCCTGCATGACGACGGCGACCTTCTCGGTGATCAGGTCGACGCCAGGACTGAAGGTCAGTGCGTTCGGCATCTCACTCGCTCCCCTCGCTGGTGGTTGCCAGGCCGGTGAGGGTTCGGACGCCTGCCGACGTCCAGACCTGTCCACCGAGCCGGTTGATCAGAGTGGTCGCGTAGCGTTCCGCGAACTCCCGGGCGCCGTCCCGGGCCGTCGCGCGGATCTCCACCCACCACGCGGGAGTCGTGACCGAGCCGACCGCCGTACCGAGCATTCGCTCGACCTCACCCGGCACCTGGATCAGCAGCGGCAGTTCGATCGACACCAAGGGCTGGTCCTCGTCATCACACAGCTGGATGACGGCGCCCTCGCTCACTGCGCGGACACCCAGCTCCTCCCCCGCGGCGGCAAGGCCCGCCAGGAGGTCTTCGGTCGACGGAGGCTCGTCGACGAGAGCGACCAGGTCGTAGGTCATGTTGCTCCTTCTGCGTTGGTGACCGGGTCGGCCAGCGCGGTGTGCACGAGCTGCGGCCCGTCGCCCCGTCGTACGAACAAGCCCCGGCCGGGCGGGTAGTCGCCGGGGTATGCACCCGTGAAGAGCTGTCCCTCGCTCCGTTCGCCGGACAGCACCAGCCCGGCCGCTCCGGACTCCAGGACCGCTGACAGGAACGGCTCGTACATCTGCCGCGACGCGCCCGCGGCCCGCCGGGTCACGATGAAGTGCAACTTGATGTCCCGTCCGGAGGCGGCGTACGGAAGGAACGCGGCCATCGGCGACTGGCCGCCGGTAGTCAGCAGGTCGTAGTCGTCGGCCAGTACGACGATCCGCGGCCCGCCCTGACCGGCCTCCGGAATCTTGCCGGTGTCGTCCGGCATCCGCTTCGCCAGCTCCTCGGCGACGCCGGCCGCGAGCCCGGCGGCGACCCGACCGGTCGGCGCATAGCCACCGACATACGCCTGAGGTACGACGTCACGCAGACCGCGGCGCGGATCCATCACCGCGAACACCAACTCATCGGGCGTGTGCCGCTCGAGCAGCTGCTGCACGATCAGCCGCACGAGGTTGGTCTTGCCCGAACCGCTGTCGCCGAACACGACGAGGTTGCTGTCCCGGCCGGCCAGATCCAGGTACACCGGTGCCAGCGCCCGCTCGTCCACCCCGATCGGCAGCACGGCCGGCTGCCGAACCTCGTCGGCGACCTCGGCCCGCGGCAGCTTCAGCGGCAGGATCCGGACCTGCGGAGCGCGCGGTCCCTGCCAGGTGGACCGCACCGCCAGCGCCTGGGCTTCAAGGACCTCCGACAACCTCTCGTCGGACGCGACGCCGTCTACCCGCGGCAACGCGAACTGGGCGAACAGCTTGCTGCCCGGAACCAGCATCCGTCCGGGGCCGGCCTTCCGCAGTACCTCCTGCAGGCGTCGGTCGATGTTCGAGTCGGACGCATCGTTCAGCCGCAGCTCGAGCATGGTGCCGAACAGCGACTGGCTCTGCATCCGTACGTCGTTCCACCGCAGCATCGACGCCACCACATGGACGCCGTAGTTGCCACCCCGCTGCAGAATGTCGGTGACCGGCCCGTCCAGCTCGTCGAACGCGGTCCGGATCGCACCGATGTTGTCGATCACCAGGACAACGTCCGCAGTCGGCAGTTCGGGGATCCGGCCGGCCGCGTGCTCCTCGCGGAGCGCGTCCATGGTGTCGATGGCGTGGTTGCGGAACACACGCTCGCGGTGGTCGATCATGCCCCGGATCTCCTCGACCGTCCGCCGGATCTTCTCCCGGTCGGTGCGCAGCGCGACCCCGCCGACGTGTGGCAGTTGTTCGAGCGCCTGCATACCGCCGCCCGCGAGATCGAGCGCATAGATCGCGACCTCCTGCGGAGTGTGAGTATGAGCCAGCGAGGTGGCCAGCGTCCGCAACGCTGTCGTCTTCCCGGACTGCGGACCGCCGACGATCGCGGCATGTCCGCCCGCGCGGGTCAGGTCGAGCGGGAACACCTCCTGGCGCTGATTGCCCGGGTCGTCGATCACTCCGACCGGCGGCTGCATCCGCGGCGTCGACGCGGGCAGTTGCAGACCACGCCCGTCAACGAAGTCAGCGCGGCCCGCCAGCGCATCCAGCGTGCATGCGGCCGGTAGCGGCGGCAGCCAGATCTTCAGCACCGGCTCAGCCGCACGGCGTACCTGGTCGACGAAGAGCGTCAGCTCGGTCGGTCCCGTCGTACGCTCGGTCGCCTTCGATTCGACCGGCGCCTGCACCTCGTCCACGATCACCTGGTACGGCGGCAGCACCATCGGACGGGCGTCCGTCCCTTCGTCCTCGATCGTCTCGTCGGTGTCCGCGACGTACGGCCCGGAGATGTACGCCGCCCTGAAGCGCTGGTAGACGCTCGTGTCGACCTTGAGGTAGCCGAATCCCGGCAGCGGCGGCAGATGGAACGCGTCGGTCGTGTCCAGCACCGTCCGGCTCTCCTCCTCGGAGAACGTCCGCAGACCGAGCCGATAGGACAGGTACGTCTCCAGCCCGCGCAGCTTGCCCGCTTCGATCCGCTGACTGGACAGCAGCAGGTGAACACCGATCGACCGGCCGATCCGGCCGATCGAGAGGAACAGGTCGATGAAGTCCGGGCGTTCGTTGAGCAGCTCGCCGAACTCGTCGATGATGACGAACAGGTGCGGCAGCGGATCCAACTCCGGTTGTTGCGCACGCAGCAGCCGGTAGTCGGTGATGTTGGCGATGTTGCCGGCGTCCTTGAGCACCTGTTGGCGGCGCAGTACCTCGCCTTCCAGGCTCTTGTACGCACGCTCGATCAGGCTCGCGTCGTCGCGCAGGTTCGTGATGATGCCCGCCACGTGCGGCACTCCTTCGAACGGCGCGAACGTCGCGCCGCCCTTGAAGTCGACCAGCACGAACGCGAGATCCTCCGGAGAGTGCGTGGCCTGCAGCGCCATCACCATCGTCCGCAGTACTTCGGACTTGCCGGAGCCGGTCGCACCGATGCACAGCCCGTGTGGGCCCATACCGAGCTGAGCCGATTCCTTCAGGTCGACCAGGACGACGGAGCCGTGGCTGTCGACGCCGAGCGGCACCCGCAGGAACGCTCGATCCGGACGCGGCTGCCACAGCCGGCCGAAGTCCAGCTGGGCGACATCGCTGATCCCGATCAGCGCCATGAAGTCGACGTCGCCGCGCTGCGCGTCCTCCTCCAGCGACTCCGCGGACAGCCGCAACGACGCGAGCTCGCGGGCGATGCCCTCCGCGACCGCGGCCCCCGTCCGATCCACCTGCCCGCCGGCGACCATCGGGTACTGCCCGCGCAGGTCCTCGACGCGCACCTCGTCGCCGAAGACCGTGATCCGCATCGTCACCGCACTGGGTTCCTGCACCCGGTCGGCGACCAGGTGCAGGACGGTGACTCCGAGCTCTCCCGGTACCAGCGTGTCGTCGGCCTGAGGGCGCACCTCAGCAGCAACGTCGCCGTACGTGTCATGCAGCACCAGCAACCTCTTGGTCAGCCGGCGCCGATCCTCGAATGCCACCGATCCACGGCGCGACTCGGACGCCCACCGGACCCGCGCGCCCAGGTCGTCGGCGAGCAGCCTCGTCAGTTCCTGCGGCGTCTCCGCGATCCTGCGAAACGGCACCGGACCTTTCCTGCGGTCCTGGTCCACGACGTGCGGCAGCCAGTTCATCCACTGCCAGTCCGCCAAGGCAGCCGGCCGGAAGCAGGCCGCGATCGCGACATCCTCGGGCGCGTGGAACACCGCGGTCTGCACGAGCAGCGAGCGAGCCACCCGTACGACGCCCTCGCGGTCGCCGACGATGCTGACATTGCCGACGTGGTCCAGCGGCACCGTCAACGGCATGTCGGGCATCAGCGTGAACCGCCGTACCAACGCCTCGGCCTCGGCCGTCATGAACTGGTCCGGCGGCTCCATCGCGGATCCGCCTGGGCCGACCACCGCCGGGACTACCGGCACCCGGCCGGTACCGCAGCGAGCCTGCAGGAAGTCACTGTCGGTACGTCGACGCTCCCACAACCGCGACACGTCCGCGACGCAGTCGATCAGTGCGTCCGGCGGCGGATTCAGCTCGAGCGCCTGTGCGCGGGCCTTGCGTTCCGCTGCCGAGAACTCGTTACGCATCCGCTCGAGGTACTCGAGATAGCGGGTCCGCTGCTGCTTGCGATCCTTGCCGCCCTTCCCACGGGACGCCAGCATGCCGCCGAGCGACGCGATCAGCGTCAACCCGAGCAACCCGACGCCGACCATCACCGTGGGGCCCGACCGGCCCATTGTCATCATCGCGACAGAGCCGAGACTGCCCACCATCGGCAGCAACATCTGCAGCGAACCGCCGGCACCACCTCCGCCGGCACCACCGAGCGACGGCGCAGGTTCGATCACACGTTCCTGCTGCAGCCCGGGAGCAGGAGTCCGCCGCGCAGGGCGGTGCACGATCCGGCTTGCCACTAGGGGTTCCTCCGCCGACCGGTGCCCCGCACCGTGGGGGACTTCGGCGAGAGACTGACCGGTCCGGACGGTGTCGGTGTCGGTGCCGGCCGGTTCTGCTGCTCCTCCTCGGCCATCGACGACTTGAAGTAGGACACCCCGGCACAACCCGCGCAGGCGAGCGCGCCGATGAGCACACTCGCGAAGACCTTGCCGGTCTGCTCGTTGAGTGTGTTCTTCGTCCGCTCGGCGCCGAACAGCCAGGCCTCCCGCAGCCGCCGGCGCCGCACGGCCACCGACTCGATGACCTGCGTCCCGTAGTTACCTGACACTGCCGCTCCCCTGGTCCGGTCCGTCCGTGACATCTACCGGCCCGCTGTGGTCACGGACGCGCACATGCCAAATCCGGTCCGCTTCGTCGAAGTACTTCTCGTACGGATAGAACTCGGTGTGCGGCGGGTGGATCACTTCGTCGATGCGGCCCGGGCGGTCCAGGAACGACATGTCCTTGCCGTGCTGCGCATCGATGTGCACCACGACCCGGCCGGCCGAGTACTTGCTGCCACTGAACTCTTCGGCATCAGCCTCACTCTTCGCCGAGTGCTGGAACGCGGGTTCCCGCACCGAACCACCGGGTTCGTACCGGCTCAGGAACGCCTCGCGGTCCGCCGCCGTGTCGAAGGTGATGCCGCGGTGGATCTCGCCCTGGTAGTCGGGCAGCTTGTTCATCGCCGACGTCGCGACCCGGACGAGCGGCTTCTGCTCGACAGTCGAATCGCCGGAACGGAAGCGCTGGTTGATGTCCTGGTGGTCTATCCCCAGCATCTTCTCCATCGCCGTGAGATCGGCGTCCGACAGCTCGTCGATCACGTCTCCGAGCTGCCGCCGACCGCCCTCGCGATGCTGGGACATCCGCGGGTTCTCGCTCTTCAACGTCGCGTTGAACGCCTCCTCCTCCCGGGGCGACGCCCGGAACGAGCGGTCGGCCAACTCCGACGACGGCCACTCGGGAGCAGCCGGACGGCGGACCGGCTCAGCTCGGCCGTGGACCGGCTCAGCGTGCGGTGACGGTGACGGCGTCGGCGTCGGCGTCGGCGTCGGGTCCGGCGTCGGGTCGGGTGACGGCGTCCGGTGCGGCTGAGCCGACGGCGCATCGGGGACCACCGGGCGTGGATCCGGCGATGCCGTCTCCGGGGGTCGGGCGGACGGCGGGACCAGCTCTGTCAGGTCGTCCCATTCGCTGCGACCGGCGTCTTCCGCGTCCGGCGTACGCGACTCCGGGGTGTTCGGATCGTGCGGGTCCGGCACGTGGGGCTGGTCGCCGAGAGGGGTCTGCGGACGCAGGAACTGCAACTGCGAACCCGGCAGCATGTCCGGACTCCTCGGGACGCCCTCCCACCGTCCGCCCGGCTCCCGGATCGCGAACTGCATGGAGTTGATGTCGATCGGGTCCCCGGAACGCAGGTCCCGGTACGGATTGTTCGGGCGCGGATCCGT
The DNA here is from genome assembly GCF_004331345.1 of Kribbella soli. Lineage (GTDB taxonomy): Bacteria > Actinomycetota > Actinomycetes > Propionibacteriales > Kribbellaceae > Kribbella > Kribbella soli. The sequence goes on from NZ_SJJZ01000002.1 coordinate 576,649, forward strand.
ACTGCCGTCCGGGAACGCGTCAACGAGCCTGCCGCCAGGGGGCTGCGTGTCGAGGAACTTGACCTTGCCCCGCTCGTCGACGAACGCGTTGAAGACGTGGCCTCCGCCCGGAACGCGCGGATTACCGGACTCCCAGGTCACGAAGACATTCGCGTGGGTGCCTGGCTTCCTGCCGGCCAATGCGTCGCACAGCGTCCGGTAGGCGCCATCGGTGAACTCGGCCGGAGTGCGCGCTCCGTTCGGCGCCGCCAGCTTGTGCTCCGGCTTGAAGTCCGCCAGATCCATCCACTCGAGCGAGCCTTCCGGGTTCTCGCCGGCCTTGAACGTGTTCCCGGCAGCGAGCCGCGGGCGGCCACCGTTCAGGATGTCGGCGGCGTTGCGCCCCGTCTCCGGGCAGTTCATCAGGTAATGCCTGCTCTTCCCGGCGTCCGGGTTGACCAGGCCCTTCCAGGCATTCACGTTGCGCAAGGGCGCATTCCCGACCGCCTCGGTCAAGGCACCCCAGCGCGGATCGCGCACGTCCGGCGGGAGGTGCGAAAACGGGTCGACTTCCGGTCGGGGCTTGCCTGGTTCCGGACGCAGGTACTCCGGTTTCACCTTGTCCAACTCGACCTGCCGACGCAGCGGGTTGTCCCACTTCGGGTCGTTCGCAGCGTCGTACGGCGTGTGCCGCGGCGCCGCCGGCCGCGGCGGCCCGAACGGATGCTGCTGCACCGGCCCGAACGGCCGCACCGGCTCCTGGTACGGCGTCCTCGTGGATCCGGCCGGGTTGTTCTGGGTCCGGTGCGGCGCATCAACATGCCCCGGCACAACCGGTTCCCCGGTCCGCCCAGCCGGCACCTCACCCCCATACCCACCACCTGCCTTCCCCTCGGTCGTGCGCGTGGACTCGGGTGTGCGCGTGGACTCGGGTGTGCGCGTGGACTCGGGTGTACGCGTGGACTCCGGCGTGCGGGTCGACTCAGGTGTACGGGTCGACTCAGGTGTGCGCGTGGACTCAGGCGTCCGCGTCGACTCAGGCGTCCGGGGTCGGGCAGGTTCGGGCGTGCGCGTGGACTCGGGCGTACGCGTCGACTCCGGCGTCCGGGTGGACTCCGGCGTACGCGTCGACTCCGGCGTCCGCGTCGAGTCGGGCGTGCGCGTGGACTCGGGCGTCCGGGTGGACTCCGGCGTCCGGGTGGACTCCGGCGTCCGCGTCGACTCCGGCGTCCGCGTCGACTCCGGCGTCCGCGTCGACTCCGGCGTCCGCGTCGACTCCGGCGTCCGCGTCGACTCCGGCGTCCGCGTCGACTCCGGGGTGTGGGTGGTTGGGGTTGGTGTGCGGGGGTCGGGGATGGTGGTGCGGTCGGCGGGCGTGGTGGTCGGCGGGTCGGTGTGGGTGACCGGGGTCGTCGTACCAGGGTTGCTCGGGGATTCTGCTGTTGACGGGGTGTCGACGTTCGATCTGTCGGTGTTGCTGGGTACGTCGACTCCTTCCGTGTTGGCCGGACGCACCGGCGCGTCCGGACCGGCCGGGGTGTGCGTGAAGTCCGAACCATCCGGCGACGGCACCTCGACGTCCACCCGAGGGGTGCCCTCCAGCTTGAATCCGTCGCCGAAGACCGGGATCTTCGACAACCCGTTGACCACGTCGGCGACCGTCGGAATCTTCGTCACCGTGCGGAGAACACCGTCGTGCAGAGCGATCCGCGTGTTCTGAGCGATCTCGGCGACCCTGGAAACCCGTGCCACCGTCGTGCTCATCGCACCGAACCGCCCTGCGATCGCCGCAGTCCTGACAGCACCGGCCGCACCACCGCTCGCCACGACCGACACCACGTTGGCGAGCGTGATCCCGAACGCCTTGCCCGGGTTCTCCTTCCACTCGTCCCAGGCCACGAAGCTCTTGCCGATGCCCTCGGCCAGGTCCAGGCCCGACTCGGTCCACTCCTTCATGTCTTCGGTCCGTTCCACGCCGAAGACGGTCTCCTGGACCCACTCCGAGAACTGGATCGGAGCGGTCGCGACCTGCGCCGCGACGAAGCCCAGCCCGACCCACGCGTTACCCGCGTCCTCCCATTTCGGTATGTCGTAGTTGAGCGTGTCCTTCGCCCACTCCCGCAGTCCGTCGATCTCACCGAGCAACGGCAGCACCGGTACCAGAGTCAGAATGCTCTCGAGCGTCTCGCCGGCGACCGTGAGTACGCCGAGTACGACGTTCCCCGGAAACTCGAGCGTGTCCCGCCACCACGGCTTGTCCAGGTTCTCGGTGGTCCCCCATGGCGGCTCTTCCGATATCTGCTCGTCCTCAGCATCCGGCGGGTCCTCGCCGTCGCGTACGCCGGTCTCCGGATCCCACGTCTTGCCGCCGTGCAGCTTGACGATCTCGTTGGCAGCGGTGAAGCACAGCTCGGGGAGCCGGTCCGTCATGATCACCTCGACCATGCCGACGAGCATGTTCATCTCGTCGACCATGGCCTGATCGCTCTGCCAGTCCGGGTCGGCGTCCTTGCGACCCTGCCAGTCGTAGGCGCTGTCCCGGAGGCTCTCGAGCATCCCCAACCAGCCACGCGCCTCGTCGGCGAGTGTGGTCAGGTGCGTCGCCATCGCCGGCAGGCTCGGACCGAACTCGGTGAGATTGGTCTGGATGTTCACCGTCGAGCTGACCAGCAGCTCGCGCTCCGGAGCCTCGTAGACCTCGTTCAGCCCCTGGAACGTGTTGTGGATGCTGTTGCCCAGATCGCTGAAGTGGCCTCCCAAACCGCTCAGCTCCGCGACGTTCTCGTCGAGCGCCGCGACGACCGCGGCCACTTCCTCGACCGGGATGCCCTCGGGTTTGATCATGCCGGTTCGGTCCTCGCTCGGGCCGCCGCGATCGCAGTGGCAACCGTCTCCTCGCTCGGCGCGAACGAACTGATGCCGTGATCCGCCACCAGGAACATCAGATTGGCGTACCCCGGCGGAACGAACAGTAGGCACTCCTCCACCTGGTACGCCGTCCAGTCCGCCAACTGCTCCGGTGTCGCACCGAGCTCACGCTCCGATGCCTGGGCAGTCAGCCACTCGGCGAGGCGCTCCCTGCCCGCCCGGGCGACCCCGTCCGGTACCGCCGTCTGGCCGGTCATACCGCGGTGTCCCCGCCGTTCGGGTCCGTCACCGTGGACCCGGGAAGCTCGGGGATGTATCCGATGGAGGCCTGGTACTGGGCGTTCATCGCCATCTCTTCGTGCCCGTCCACGTAGGCCTGAAGAGCGTTCTGCAGTCCGGTCAGCGAGGCACCGACCTGCGTCGCCGCCGCGTTCAGGGTCGGCGCCCAGTGTTCGGAGTACTCGCCGACGGCCGTCGCCACCAGTGCGAAGATGTCGTAGTTCAGCCCCTCCATGATCGCCGCCAGGCTCTCGCCGTAATCCGTCGCGAGCTTGTTGAACGGCGCCGCCGCATTTGCCGTGCGCATGAGGACCAGGCCCGAGCCCTCGAGGTCGATGTTCCAATCCACTGCTGCTCCTCAGGTCTGCCGGTTCAGCCGCTGATGCCGTCGACGGCGGCCGACGCCTTCCGCAGCGTCGCGGCCGCGGTGGCGTCGTTCTGCACCAGCGTCTCCTTCAGCGAGGCGATGATCGCCAGGGTCGCGTCGGCCGCGGTGTTGAACTTGTCCTCGACGGCGCGGTAGCTCTCGGTCACGCCACTCGCCGAAGCGTCCGACAGCGCGCCCTCGACGTTCTGGCGGTGAGCTTCGATCAGGCCGGAGATCCGCCCGGAGAGGTTGTTGATGGTCGTTTGAACCTCGCTGGAGGCAGCGGTGTCGTAGCTGTTGCGGTTCGCCATCGTCGGATCCTCTCTCAGCGCTTTCCGAACCTGGCGCCGGTGAAGTCGGCGGCGCCCTGGTTCTTCTTGGCGGTGTCAGCCATCTCGGTGTCACCGGTGCGGAAGGCGGCATCCATGCCGGCCTGGCCCTCGGTGATCGCCGCGAGTCCTGCGTTCAGGTCGGCCGCGATGCTGTCGACATTGGATTTGAAGGAGTCGAACGTCGCCTTGCCGGAGCCGTTCATCTTTCCTTCCAGCGGTTCCGCCGCCGCGACCAGTTGCTTGACGAGCCCACCCAGGTCTTCGGTTCCCGTCGAGGTCTTCTTCACCAACTGGCCCAGGGTGTCCTGGCCCATGTCCCATCGTCCGGTCACGTTCTCTCCTTCGCACGGCGACGCTTCGACCCCGAGTTCACCAGGCCGTGCTTTCCATCCGCTTACTGTTCGCTTTCTGGTCCGTGCGGTGCGGGCCACCAGGGGCTGCTGGTCCGCGTCGACCCCGCACGCGGCACACTTTGGAGGGTGGGAGAGGCCTGGAGATGACTGGTACGACGAATGATTCGACGGTTCTGAAGGCGATCGCGGACCTGGCGCCGATGTGGATGCCCGGGTGCGTCGTCGACACCGCCGAACGTACGGTCGAGGTCGGCTGGGGCCGCGGCTCGCTGCAGATGTCGGCCGTGGTCGGTCTCGGCGAGATCATCGAACGGTGCCGTCAGCTCCCCCAGCAACTGTGGGCCGAGCAGATCGAGGCGTGGCTGCGCGCGGTCGTCGCGGAGGGCGAGCTGGCCACGGAGGAACATCGGTTCGGCGACGTCGCGGTCCGCCAGCGCGCGATGCTGCTGCAGCGCGGCTGGTCGGCGCGAACCTCCGGTCCGGTGGCGGACGCGTTGATCCCGTTCGGTGACCATTTCGAGGTCGTGGTGTTCGTCGGCACCGGTGCGGACTTCCGCCGGCTGACCGTCGTACGGCGCTCCATGCTGGGGCTCGGCGATCCCGACGTACCGTCGCCGGTGCAGTTGACGCTGGAGCACATCTCGGACCTGCGGCCGGTCGAGCACGACGGCTTCTCGGTGCTCGCCAGGGACGACGATCCGCTCGTGTCGATGGCGATCGTGGACCGCGAGAAGTTGTTGCCCCAGGCCTCCATCGGTCTGGGCGTGCTGGTCGGCGTGCCGAGGTTGAGCACTGTCGCGTTCTGCGCCGCCGATGCGGGGCAGCAGGCCGCGGACCGGTTGGCGCAGTACGTCGCCGACACCTATCGCGATGCGCCGGACCAGTGCAGCCCCGACCTGTACTGGTTGCAGGGCGACCGCATGGTTCAGGTGCCGGTCACGCTCGCGAAGCCGCCGGCAGTCATGTTGCCGGCGGCGTTGCTGCCGTCACCGCGTCGCACCTGGGTCCGGCACCTCTGGCAGCAACTCTTCCGCCGCTGAGTCGCCGGTCAGCCGGCGACGCGCTTCCTGGCGGTCGTCTTCTTCGCGGGCGCAACCTTCTGCGCAGTCTTCTTGGCCGTCGTCGTCTTGGCCGCTGTCTTCTTCGCGGCAGCGGTCTTCTTGACGGCCGCCTTCTTCGCCGGTGCCGACTTCACGGGTGCTGACTTCGCGGCGGCCTTCTTGGCGCTCGGCTTGGCGGCGCGGCCGGCAAGGATCTCGGCGAGGAACTGGCCGGTGTACGACGCGGGGTTGGCCGCGACCTCCTCCGGCGTACCTTCGGCAACCAGGGTGCCGCCCCGACGCCCGCCGTCGGGACCGAGGTCGATCAGCCAGTCAGCCGTCTTGATGACGTCGAGGTTGTGCTCGATGACCAGCACCGAGTTGCCCTTGTCCACCAGGCCGTTGAGGACGCCGAGCAGCTTGCGGATGTCCTCGAAGTGCAGACCGGTCGTCGGCTCGTCCAGCACGTACACCGTGCGCCCCGTCGACCGCCGCTGCAGCTCGGACGCCAGCTTGACGCGCTGCGCCTCACCGCCGGACAGCGTCGGCGCCGGCTGCCCGAGCCGGACGTACCCGAGGCCGACCTCGACCAGTGTCTTCAGGTGCCGCGAGATCGCCGGGATCGCCGCGAAGAACTCGGCCGCCTCCTCGATCGGCATGTCCAGCACATCCGCGACGGTCTTGCTCTTGTAGTGCACCTCGAGCGTCTCGCGGTTGTACCGGGCGCCGTGGCACACCTCGCACGGCACGTACACGTCCGGCAGGAAGTTCATCTCGATCTTCAGCGTGCCGTCACCCGAGCAGGCCTCGCAGCGGCCGCCCTTGACGTTGAACGAGAAACGGCCCTGCTGGTATCCGCGGACCTTCGCCTCGGGCGTGTCCGCGAACAGCTTGCGGATGTGGTCCCACACGCCGGTGTACGTCGCCGGGTTGGATCGCGGCGTCCGGCCGATCGGCGACTGGTCGACGTGGATGACCTTGTCGACGAGCTCCATCCCGGAGATCTTCGTGTGCCGCCCGGGCACCGCGCGGGCGCCGTAGATCTGCCGCGCCAGCGACGTGTAGAGGATGTCGTTCACCAGCGTCGACTTGCCCGAGCCGGACACTCCGGTGACCGCGACGAACACCCCGAGCGGGATGGTGACGTCGAGATCCTTCAGGTTGTTCTGGCGGGCGCCGTACACGGTCAGTTCGCGGCCCTCGGTGAGCGGCCGCCGGACGTCCGGGATCGGGATCTCCCGGCGGCCGGAGATGTAGGCGCCGGTGATCGAGTCCGGGTGGTTGCGCAGGTCCTCGACCGTGCCGGACACGACGACCTGGCCGCCGTGCTCACCGGCGCCCGGGCCGATGTCGACGACCCAGTCCGCGTGGTCGATGGTGTCCTCGTCGTGCTCGACGACGATCAGCGTGTTGCCCAGATCTTTCAGCCGGACGAGCGTCTCGATCAACCGCCGGTTGTCGCGCTGGTGCAGGCCGATCGACGGCTCGTCGAGCACGTACAGCACGCCGACCAGACCCGAGCCGATCTGCGTCGCCAGCCGGATCCGCTGCGCCTCGCCGCCGGACAGCGAACCCGCCGGCCGGCTCAGCGCCAGGTAGTCCAGGCCGACGTCGAGCAGGAACCGCAGCCGCTCGCCGATCTCCTTGACTACGCGCTCCGCGATCTGCTTCTCGCGCGGGCTCAGCTCCATCTGTGACAGGAAGCCGTGCACCTCGTCGATCGACATCGCACTGATCTCCGCGATGTTCTTCCCGCCGAGGGTGACCGCGAGCGAGATCGGCTTCAGCCGCGCGCCGTTGCAGGCCAGGCACGGCACCTCGCGCATGTACTCCTCGAAGCGCTCCCGCCCGGTGTCGCTCGACGCCTCCGCGTGCCGTCGCTCGACGTACGGGATGACGCCTTCGAAGCTCGTGTAGTACGACCGCTCGCGGCCGTAGCGGTTCTGGTACGAGACGTGGACCTGCTTGTCGTGGCCGGTGAGCAGCGCCTTCTTCGCCTTCGCCGGCAGCTCACCGAACGGTGTGCTGGTCTTGAACTTCAGGTCCTTCGCCAGCGCGTCCAGCAGGCGCTCGAAGTACTGCGAGACGTTCTGCCCGGACCACGGCTGGATCGCGCCCTCGTCGAGCGACTTCGACGGGTCCGGAACCAGGAGCTCCGGGTCGACCTCCATCCGGGTCCCGAGACCGACGCACACCGGACAGGCGCCGTACGGCGAGTTGAACGAGAACGACCGCGGCTCGAGCTCGTCGATCGCGAGCGGGTGATCGTTCGGGCAGGCGAGCTTCTCGGAGAACCGGCGCTCGCGGTGCGGGTCGTCCTCCGGGAGGTCGACGAAGTCCAGCACGAGCAGCCCGCTGGCCAGACCGAGCGCGGTCTCGACCGAGTCGGTCAGCCGCTGCTTGGCGGAGCTCTTCACCGCGAGCCGGTCGACGACCACCTCGATGTTGTGCTTCTTCTGCTTGTCGAGCTTCGGTGGGTCGGTGAGCTGGATCGTCTCGCCGTCGACCCGGGCCCGGGACAGGCCTTGACCGGTCAGCTGGCGGAACAGGTCCAGATACTCGCCCTTGCGGCCGCGGACGACCGGTGCGAGCACCTGGAACCGGGTGCCCTCCTCCAGCTCGAGCACGCGGTCGACGATCTGCTGCGGGGTCTGGCGCGCGATCGGCTCGCCGCACTCCGGGCAGTGCGGGCGTCCGGCGCGGGCGAACAGCAGCCGGAGGTAGTCGTACACCTCGGTGATCGTGCCGACGGTGGACCGCGGGTTCCGCGAGGTGGACTTCTGGTCGATCGAGACGGCCGGTGACAGGCCCTCGATGAAGTCGACGTCCGGCTTGTCCATCTGGCCGAGGAACTGCCGTGCGTACGCCGACAGCGACTCGACGTACCGCCGCTGGCCCTCGGCGAAGATCGTGTCGAAGGCCAGGCTGGACTTCCCGGACCCGGAGAGGCCGGTGAAGACGATCATGGCGTCCCGCGGCAGGTCGACCGAGACGTCTTTCAGGTTGTGCTCACGCGCTCCGCGCACGATCAGACGGTCAGACACAAGCTCTACTCTCAGCCGTTCTCGAGGGGTTCCAGGTGGTTCTCCGACTTGCCCGGTCATGCTAACGAGGCCCACCGACAAAAACTTCCGCCGCCGGATCCGGAGGCCGTTTCGAAAGTATATTCGATCGCCGAGGGTGGTCGCTGCGCCGGTGGTCCGGAGGTGCGAGGATCGGCGTGTCACCGAGATCAGGGAGAGGCAACATGCCGGAGTACCACGGGAACGTGAAGGTCGGCGGGGCAGCGCAGACCCACGAGTTGGCCCACTTGATGATCACCAAGGTCGCGGTCGGGCCGATGGACAACAACGCGTACCTGCTGCGCTGCCGGCAGACCGACGAGCAGGTGCTGATCGACGCCGCGAACGAAGCGGACACGCTGCTCCGGCTGATCGGTGACGGCGGCCTCGCGCGGGTGATCACCACGCACCGCCACCAGGACCACTGGGAGGCGCTGGCCGCCGTCGTCGCCCGCACCGGCGCCACCACGGTCGCCGGCCGGTACGACGCCGAGGGCATCCCGGTCCCCACCGACCAGCTCGTCGACGACGGGGACCACATCGCCGTCGGTCAATGCAGCCTCCGCGTCATCCACCTCGTCGGCCACACGCCCGGCTCGATCGCACTGGTGTACGACGACCCCGACGGCGCACCGCACCTGTTCACCGGCGACTCGCTGTTCCCCGGCGGCGTCGGCAACACCCAGGGTGACGCCGAGCGCTTCACCTCGCTCCTGAACGACGTCGAGACCAAACTCTTCGGCGACCTCCCCGACGAGACCTGGGTCTACCCCGGCCACGGCTCCGACACCACCCTCGGCACCGAGCGCCCCAACGTCCCTGTGTGGCGCGAACGCGGATGGTAGTCGGACGCGACCAACGTCGAGAGGCACGCCGGGCGCGCTTCCAGCAAGAGTTCGGTCGCAACGCGACGGTGGCGCTCGAACTGATAGAACTCACCGAGCTCGCCTGGCACGACTGCTACAACGAGCCGACGTTCTCCGACGAGATCCTCGACGACCTGCTCCTGGTTGCGGGTGGAAGCATCCAGAATCTGGTGCATGGCGCCTGGCTCGCGGTCACCGACTGGCGGGACCTGCGCGTCGCCGCGAACGAGCTCCGATCACCCTGAGATGCGTGAGCGGGCGCCCTCGATCTGGTCGATGATCGGCACCGCGCCGACCGAGGCCGCCAGTTCGGCGGCCTCGTCGGCCAGCCGCCGAGCATCCTCGGGACGGTCCTGGGCGATTGCCAGGTAGACGAGGCCGACGAGGTTTGCTGCGACGCCCGGAGTGAAGTTGAGGGTACGGCGGAGTGCTGTGGACTCCTCCAACAGCTCGCGGGCCTCGACGTAGTCGCCCGCCATGTGGGCGGCGATGCCCAGGTGGCGGAGGGCGTAGGACAGGGTGAGTTGGTCGCCGGTCTTGCGGGACAGGTCGGCGGCGTTGGTAAGAAAGGGGACGGCCGTCGGGTTGTCGTCGCGGACGACCTGGTGGAAGCAGCCGATCCAGAACTGGGCCTCGGCCTCGCCGCGCTCGTCGCCGACGCCGCGGAACAGGTCCGCCGCGCGCTCGAAGTACGCCAGCTCGTCCGGCGGCTCGACGCGCGACTCGAGGAAGCGGCAGTGCAGGATCCGCCCACGTTGCAGGAGCAGCCGCGCCTCGACCGCGTCCAGCGCGCGGTCCGCGTCGGGCAGACCGTCGTACTCGCCGTTGAAGACCGCCCGCTCGTACAGTTCGTCGACCTGCCGCATGAGTTCGTCCACGCGGCCGATCCTAGGATGCCTGCATGACCGGCTTCGCGGAATATCAGCCCGGGGCCGCCCGGCAAGCAGTCGACGTCCTGGTGCGCCCGGCCGTGGACGCGGATCTCACGACCTGCGCCGAGCTGATCGTGACGCGGACCGGCGGCCCGGTCGACGAGCGGCGGAGCCGCCTGGAGGCGGATCTCCAGAACCCCGATCGCTACACGGCGGTCGCCGAGATCAACGGTGAAGTCGTCGGGTACGGCGCGGTGATCCGGCACCAGGCCTCCCCCGCCGACCCGCCCACGACGGCTCCGGACGGGTACTACCTGATCGGGCTGATCGTCTCGAGCGAGTGGCGCCGCCACGGCATCGGCGACCTACTCACGCAGGACCGGATGCGCTGGACCACCGAGCGCGCCGACGAGATCTACACCTTCGTCAATCTCGCCAACGGCGCCATTCTCGATCTCACCCGGCGCTTCGGGTTCAGCGAGGTCACCCGCGACTTCACCTTCCCGAACGCGCCTCTGAAACCCGGCACCTGCGTCCTGCTGCACGCCGGGCTCAATCGCTGAGTTCGGCCGGATACGCGATCACGTCGACGAGCGCGTTGTTCCGGATCGCGGTGAGCTCGGTACGGCGGGCGATCGCGTCCTCGAACAACTGACGCTGCAACGACTGGGCATCTCGAAGCTGTACGCCGTTCACGGCCAGGACGAGGTCGCCCTGCCGTAGACCGGCTGCCGCCGCGGGGCTGGCCGGGATGACCTCGACGACCCGGAGCGCCGTGCGCTGGTCGAAGCGTTGCGCGAGAGCCGGCTGCAGTGGCGCGGGCTTGGTGACCAGCCCGAGGTACCCGCGCCGCACGCGACCGTCGTGCAGCAGCGAGAAGATGATCCGCCGCGTGGTCGGATTGACCGGGACGGCCAGGCCCAGCCCGATCCCGGCCACCGCGGTGTTGATCCCGATCACCCGCCCGTTGCCGTCGGCAAGCGCTCCGCCGGAGTTGCCCGGGTTCAGCGCGGCGTCGGTCTGGATCACGTCCTCGATGATGCGCTGAGCTGAGCCACTCTGGACCGGCAGGGATCGCCCAAGAGCACTGACCACGCCGGCGGTCACGCTCCCGGCCAGGCCGAGCGGATTGCCGACGGCAACCACCAGGTTCCCGACCTTCAGCAGGTCCGCGTCGCCGTACTCCGGCGGATCAGGGATCTCCCGGTCGGCCCGCAGTACGGCGAGATCGGACAGCCGGTCCACTCCGACCACCCGGGCCTGCGCCGTCGTACCGTCCGCGAACTCGGCCGACGCCTCGACGCCGTCGCCGACCACATGCGCGTTCGTGAGCAGATGGCCGTCGCCGGTCAGGACCACGGCGGAACCGGACGAGTCGCCCCGCCGGCTGTGGATCCGCAGGCTCGCGACCCGCGGGATCAGGTGTGCGGCCACGCCCGAGACCACTCGGGAGTAGGCATCAAGGACGTCGTCCCCGGCAATCTCGTCAGCCATAGCTCTCGCCTCCTGAATTACATCATTACACCGAAGACAACCGCGTGAAGCGGACCACAAAACTGACCGATCGGTTGAAAACTGGCCGATCGGTCAGTCATGATGCATGACATGGCAGTTACCACCCCGGCGCGGGAGCGGACCAGGCGCGAGATCGTGCGTCAGGCGATGGACCTGTTCCAGGCCGGCGGCTACAACGCGACGTCACTGCAGGACATCGCGACCGCGGCCGGCTGCTCCAAGGCGACCGTGCTGTACCACTTCAGCGGCAAGCCCGCCGTACTCGCCGCCGTCCTCGAGCCCGCCGCCGCCGACGTGGCCGCGCTCGTCAAGGCCGCCGCCGAGCTGTCCCGGGCCGACGCACAGGAGCTCGCCATCCAGAGCTTCATCGATCTCGCCGTCGTGCACCGCGGCGTCGTCGACGTGCTCCAGGACATCCTCCCGGTGATCGAGCAGATGCCCGAGGTCGCGCAGCTGGTCTCCGACGGCATGCAGCTGTCCGACTACCTGGCCGGTTCCGACGACCCACTCGAGCGGGACCTGGCGAAGTTCGCCATCAACGGCCTCCTCGGCGAGTGCCGGCACGCGCACGAACGCACCGACGACGACCTCCGAAAGCTCTGCGACATCGCCCTGCGGAGACTCCTCCGCCGCGCCTGAGCACCGAACCCGACTCCCCGCCGCCACGGGGCGATCACTTCTGCCCGTACGCCGTACCGATCTGAACGGACGCTCTTCACGATGGCCAATCTGCTGTACCGGCTCGGCCGGTTCTCCTACCAGCGCAGGCGCCTGGTCGCCGCGCTGTGGGCGCTGTTCCTCGTCGTCCTGGGTGTCGGTGCGCTGACGCTGGGCGGCAAGACCGCGAACACGTTCTCGATCCCGGGCACCGAATCGCAGCGCGCGCTCGACGCGCTCAAGCAGGAGCTGCCGGCCGCCAGCGGCGCGTCCGCCACGGTCGTGGTGAAGGCGCCCGACGGCAAGACGCTCGCCGACCCGACCGTGAAGGCCGCCGTCGGCGCCACCGTCGCCAAGGTCGCGAAGGTGCCCGAGGTGATCGCGGCGATCGACCCGTTCACCAGCAAGGCGATCAGCCCGGACGGTACGACGGGATTGATCAGCGTCCAGTTCGACAAGCCGGCCGACGAGCTGTCACACGAGAGCAGCGACGGGTACGACGGACTGAGCGGACTCAGCTCGGGTGATCTCCAGGTGGTGCCGGGCGGACAGATCAAGGCCGGAGTCCCGGAGATCGGTGCGACCGAGGTGCTCGGTGTCGCGGTCGCGGCCGTCGTACTCGTCGTCACGTTCGGATCGCTCGTGGCGGCCGGCATGACGCTGGTGACGGCGCTCCTCGGCGTACTGGCCGGGATGGCCGGGTTGTTCATCGTGACCGCGTTCACCGACGTGTCGTCGACGGCGCCGATCCTGGCGCTGATGCTCGGGCTCGCGGTGGGGATCGACTACTCGCTGTTCATCAGCTCGCGGCACCGGTCGCAGCTGGGCGAGGGAATGGATCCGGCGGAGTCCGTCGCTCGAGCTACTGCGACGGCCGGGTCGGCGGTGTTGTTCGCCGGCGCGACCGTGGTGATCGCGCTCGCCGGCTTGTCCGTGGTCGGCGTACCGTTCCTGACCGCGATGGGCCTGGCCGCGGCGGCGACCGTGCTGACCGCAGTACTGGTGGCGTTGACGTTGCTGCCGGCGTTACTCGGGTTCGTGGGCAACCGGGTGCTGCCGCGGAAGCTGCGCAAGGCGCCGGCTGCGGCCGCACCTGTCGAAGGCTTCGGCTTCCGTTGGGGTCGGCTGGTCACCCGGTTGCGGGTGCCGATCGTTGCTGTCGGCATCGTCGGGTTGGGCTTGCTGGCGATCCCGGCGAAGGACATGCAGCTCGCGCTGCCGGACGGTGCTTCGGCGGCGGCCGGAAGCAACCAGCGGGTCGCGTACGACCTGACGGCCGCGGCGTTCGGGCCGGGCGCCAACGGGCCGCTCGTGGTTGTTGTGAAGAGCAACGACGCGGCCACGTCCAACGCGCTGGTGCAGCAGGTGCTGGGCAAGGCGCAGGGTCTTCCGGATGTGGTTGCGGCACAGCCGGCCGCGGCGAGTCAGGACGGTACGACGCGGTTGCTGCAGGTGATCCCGAAGAGCGGACCGGCCAGCGAGGAAACCGCTGATCTCGTGAAGAACCTGCGGTCCGCGGTGCAGCCGCTCGCCACCGGCGACGCGAGTATCTCCGTGACCGGGAACACGGCGGTCGGGGTCGATGTGTCGAACAAGTTGTCCGACGCGTTGCCGACGTACCTGTTCGTCGTGATCGGGCTGTCGTTCCTGCTGTTGCTGCTGGCGTTCCGGTCCGTGCTGGTGCCGTTGAAGGCGACGCTCGGGTTCGTGCTGACGATCGGGGCGACGTTCGGGATCACGATCGCGGTGTTCCAGGAAGGGCATCTGGCGAGCCTGGTCGGGATCGACTCCCCCGGCCCGCTGGTGAGCTTCCTGCCGATCATCATGATGGGCATCCTGTTCGGGCTGGCGATGGACTACGAGGTGTTCATCGTGTCCCGGGTGCGGGAGGAGTTCGTGCACGGCCGGCACGCGAACGACGCGACCGTCCAGGGCCTCGGCCACGGCGCCCGCGTCGTCACCGCCGCGGCCCTGATCATGGCGTCGGTCTTCGCCGGCTTCATCCTCGTCGAGGACCCGATCATCAAGGCGATCGGCTTCGGCCTCACCATCGGCGTCCTGATCGACGCCTTCGTGGTCCGCATGACCCTCGTCCCCGCCATCCTCAGCCTCCTCGGCGACCGAGCCTGGTGGTTCCCGAAGTGGCTAGACCGCCTCACTCCCCGGGTAGACATCGAAGGCGAAACCCTGCGGGTCGACGAGACCCCGGATCCCAAGGAACTCGCGAGCGTACGCTGACACCGGACGTGGGGCGTCCATCGCAACAGGCGCCCCACCCAGCAAACTCGACGCATCGCCCACCCGGTACGGCGTGTAGTTCGCAGCCGAGATGCTCGTGCGGCCCGCGAGCACGGCACTCGGTATGACGTAGATGCTGCCGTCACCGAGAACGATGAAGAACAGGTCGATCGAGTCAGGGTCGTAGGGCATCTTCCCCGCTGTCTTGTCGAGCACGTACGGACGCCGACCGATACCGACATGCCAGTAGCCGCGCTTGGTTGGCGCTGCACAGGACTTCACTTGCACGCGCTGGACGCCGTCGGGCGTCGTGACCAGCAGGTCATATTCCTGAGGCTCGATTGGCAGTGCAACGGCACATCCGCGCAAGGTGAACCACGCCATCGCCAGCGCAGCTGCCGAATATCGAAGCATCTCGGGCCGGACCGGCTGGTCGAAGACCTCGATCGGTGCCGGCTGGGCCAGCGGCGACTTCAGATGCGTGCAGTCCAAGCCCAGTCGGACGGCATGACCCTTGATCCGCACCCGCTCTGCTCCGTTGTCGACAATGCCGAGTTCGACGATCACGTCCGCCCAGCAGCTCGCGCTCGCCACGGCCTCGCGGAGCCGCTGATCAGACCAGCGCCGCTGTCCCGTGAAGTGCGACGTGTCCAGCTCGAGGCGCAGTGCGTGCCGCTTGATCGCTGCTGTGGAGGTCTCCTTCAACCCCAGTGCACGAGCGACCGCCCGCCAGGACGGATTGCTCTCGATCGCCTCGGACAGTTGGGCATCGGTCCAGGTCCGTCGGTTCTCGGTGTTCGCCATGAGGACAAACGTAAAGAGGGGCACCGACAAATCGGTGCCCCTCTTTGGGTCGGGCTGCCGAGATTTGAACTCGGGATCTCTTGTCCCCCAGACAAGCGCCTTACCTGACTAGGCCACAGCCCGGAACCCGCTCCTCGAAGCGGACCGGGGTAAACCATACCCCATCCAACCGGGTGGTTCTTACAGGGTTCGGTCAGCGTTTCTTGTTCTTTTGGCGGGCTCGGATCTGGACGTGGACGGGGCTGCCGACGAAGCCGAAGTCCTCGCGGAGACGGCGTTCGATGAAGCGCTGGTACGACGGCTCGATCTGGCCGGAGGTGAAGATGGCGAAGGTCGGGGGCATCGTGGTGGCCTGGGTGCCGAACAGGATCTTCGGCTGCTTGCCCGAGCGGACCGGGTGCGGGTGGGCGGCGACCAGGCGGCCGAGGAA
Source organism: Kribbella soli (assembly GCF_004331345.1). Lineage (GTDB taxonomy): Bacteria > Actinomycetota > Actinomycetes > Propionibacteriales > Kribbellaceae > Kribbella > Kribbella soli. The sequence goes on from NZ_SJJZ01000002.1 coordinate 592,311, forward strand.
CGCGTTCAGCTGCCCGGTGGGGACCCGGGTCTGCCAGCCCTCGAGCGCGGCCTCGATGGCGGGCACCAGTTTGTCCATGTGCCAGCCAGTGAGCGCACTGATGTTCACCCGCGGCGCCCAGCGGAACTGCACCAGGTCGCGGTCGATCTCGCGCTCCAGGTAGTAGCGCCGCTCCTCGTCCATCAGGTCCCACTTGTTGTACGCGATCACGAGCGCCTTGCCGGCTTCCTCGACCGCGTTCATGATCCGGAGGTCCTGCTCCGTCAGCGACTCCGAGGCATCGATGACGACCACGACGACCTCGGCCCGCTCGATCGCGGCGTTGGTCCGTAGCGAGGCGTAGTACTCGTGCCCCTGGACGTTCTTCACCTTGCGCCGGATGCCCGCGGTGTCGATGAACCGCCACTCCTGGCCGCCGAGCGTGATCAGTTCGTCGACCGGGTCCACCGTCGTACCGGCGACGTCGCTCACGACGACCCGGTCCTCCTTGGCGACCTTGTTGAGCAGCGAGGACTTGCCCACGTTCGGCTTGCCGACGATCGCGACCCGGCGCGGTCCGCCCAGCTCGCCGTCGCGCTCCGCCGGTGCCTCCGGAAGGGCCTCGAGTACGGCGTCCAGCAGGTCGCCCGTACCGCGGCCGTGCATGCCGGACACCGGGAACGGCTCACCGATGCCGAGGCTCCACAGGTTCATCGCCTCGGACTCGATGCGCTGGTCGTCGACCTTGTTCGCGGCCAGTACGACGGGTTTGCCGGACTTCCGCAGCACCCGGACGACCGCCTCGTCCGCGTCCGTGATGCCGACCACGGCGTCGACCACGAACAGCACCGCGTCGGCGGCGTTGATCGCGACCTCGGCCTGGGCGGCGACCAGAGCGGCCATGCCGACCGCGTCCGGGTCCCAGCCGCCGGTGTCGACGACCGTGAACTCGCGGCCGGCCCAGTTGGCGTCGTACGACACGCGGTCCCGGGTGACGCCCGGGGTGTCCTCGACGACCGCCTCGCGGCGGCCGATGATGCGGTTGACCAGCGTGGACTTGCCCACGTTCGGCCGCCCGACGATCGCGAGCACCGGCAGCGGGCCGGTGTCCTCCCGGTCGTGCGTCGGTAGTTCGGTGGGCAGGTCAGTCATCGGGGTCCTTCTGGTCTCGCCAGCCCGGAAGCGGGTGGCCGGTTTCGTCGACGGCCGCCTTCACATGGGCGCGCAGCACGTCGCCGATCCGGTCGGCGACCGCCTGTACGTCGGAGTGTCTCCTGGGAAAGGGTACGCGCTCGACGGCGAAAGGCTCGCCGTACACCACGTCGATCCGGCTCCCGGCCGGCGGAAAGCCCTCCACGTCGCCCCCTGGCAGCCGCGTCCCCATCAGCGCGACGGGCAGGATCGGCGCCCCGGTCACCATCGCCAGGTACGCCACTCCGGTCCGGATCCGGCTGAAGTCGCCGGGGCCGCGGGTGCCCTCCGGGTAGATGTTCAGCACCCGGCCGTCGCGCAGTACCTTGATCGACTGCCGGACGGCGAGTACGTCGTACGTCGACCGGTCGACCGGGATCTGACCGGTCCGGCGCAGGATCGCCCCCTGGAGACCGCCGAACACCTCGATCTTGCCGAGCTGGTGCAGCATCCGCGGCGCGATCGCCCCGAGCAGCGGGCCGTCCAGCAGACTCAGGTGGTTCGGCGCCATCAGCAGCGGACCGGTCAGCGGGAACCGGTCCTCGTGGTGCACGGTCAGTTTGTACTTGCGGCGGAAGTACGGCCTCGCCAGCCTTCGCAGCGGAAGCGCGAACCGGTACGGCAGTGCAGGTAGATCGTCAGTCCGGGGCAGGTCCTTGTGCCCGGTGACTTCAGCCGTCATAGCTCCCGGCCTCGAGGGACGGTCTCCTTGGCGAGCCGGCTGATCACGTCGACGACCTCCTCCAGGGTCAGATGGGTGGAGTCGACAGTGACCGCGCCGTCGGAGGCAACCAGGAACTGCGAAACGGTGGCGTCGTCGGCGTCGCGGCGGACGATCTGGTCCCGGAGTTGCTCGGCCGTCACCGAACCGGACTCGAGCTCGGCTGCCCGCCGGGACATCCGGGCGTCCTGGTCGGCGGTCAAGTGGACCTTGAGCTCGGCGTCGGTGGCGACCACGGTGGCGATGTCACGGCCCTCGACCACGATCCCGCCGCTCGACTGCGCGGCGTCGATGACGGCTCGCTGCCGCCGGATCAGCTCCTTGCGGACGTCCAGGTTGGTGGCGATCTTCGACACCACCTCGCTGATCCGCGGCTCCCGGATCGCGGCCGTGACGTCGGTCCCGTCGGCGATCACGAACTGGTTGCTCGGATCGGTGCTGACCTCCAACTCGAGCTCCCGCGCACGCTGCGCGACCGCCGCCGTGTCGTCCAGGTCCAGCCCGCGATCGACGGCCGACCAGGTCACCGCGCGGTACGTCGCACCGGTGTCCAGGTACCGCAGGCCGAGGCGGGTGGCCACTCCACGGGCGGTGCTCGACTTACCGGAGCCGCTCGGCCCGTCCACAGCGATGATCATGCCCCGAAGATTACCTTCGCCCGGGGACAGCTCAGCGGTGGACTACCCACCCTCGCTCGGTCAGTACGTCGACCAACTGGTCCACCGAAGCCGGCTTGACGGCCAGCTCGACCTCACCGGCCGGGCGGCCGGGGCTGTGGTCGATGCGGAGGTCCTCGACGTTGGCGCCGGATTCGGCCGCGTCGGCGAACAAGCGGGCCAGCTGGCCGGGGCGGTCCGGGATCGTGACGAGGACCGTGACCAGGTCGATGTGCGGCGTACCGTGCTTGCCCGGGACGCGGACCGCGCCAGACACGCCCTGGCCGAGGATCGCGGTCAGCTCGTCGCCCGCCTCTTCCTTGCCGAGGGCAACGAGCAACCGGTCGAGCTCGCCGCGGATCTGCTCCAGCAGGCCGGTCAGCGCGGTCGAGTTCGCGGACACGATCTGGGTCCACAACCGCGGGTCGCCGGCCGCGATCCGGGTCACGTCGCGGACGCCCTGACCGGACAGTTCGAGATGGGAGGACGGCGCATCCGCCAACGTGCCCGCGGCGAGCGCCGACATCAGGTGCGGAAGGTGCGACACCCGGGCGACACCGAGGTCGTGGTCCTCCACCGACAGCTCCACCGTCCGCGCGCCACAGGCCTCGGCGAGCCGCCGTACGAGATCGACCGCTTCCGGAGCGCTCGTCGCGTGCGGGGTGATCGCCCAGGTGGCGCCGTCGAAGAGGTCCGCGCGCGCCGCCAGTGGGCCGTTGCGTTCGGAGCCGGCCATCGGGTGACTGCCGACGTACCGGCTGACGTCATCGGTCAGGCTGCGTGCGTCGGCGAGCGGCTTCGACTTCACACTGGCCGCATCGGTGACGATGGCGTTGGTTTGTTGGAGTTGCTCGGCGACCACGGCACCGACATGGTCCGGCGGTACGGCGACCACGACCAGCTGCGGCTCGATGTCGACCACCCGCGAGCCGGCGCCGATCCGCTCGGCCATCAGCGCGTTGTCCGGGTTCCCGTCGACGAGCTCCACGACCACACCGAGCCGCACCAGCGCGAGGCCGATCGACGTACCGATCAGCCCGGTGCCGACGATGCGAACCGGGCCGCGCAACTCGCTCACTGTGCCACCCTCATTGGGCGCCGGTCAGGTCCGGGCGGAGCGCGACCGCTCCGTGCAGGTACACGTGCTGGATCTTGTCCCGCGACCGCGGCGTCTCGGTGTGCACCATCAGCCGCACCACCCGCGGCAGCGCGTGCGGCACCGGGATCTCCTGCATGCACATCAGCGGTACGTCGGTGAGCCCGATCTGCCGGCCCGCGACCGCGGGGAATTCCGAACGCAGGTCCGACGTGACGGTGAACAGGATGCTGATCAGATCCTCGTTCTCCAGATCGTTCGCCTCCAGGACCGCCTTCACCAGCTCCGCGGACCGCTCGAGCAGGTGCTCGCGCTCGTCCACGTCCAGCTGGGTGGCACCCCGGATCGCCCGTACCGCCACGTCCGCCTCCTTAGATCTTGTCCCCCAACCCTAGGCCAGAGTAGTCAAAGAGTGGACAGCCGTCTCAGCGGCGTCGACCGTCTGCTCCAGCAGCAGCGCGATCGTCATCGGCCCGACCCCGCCCGGGACCGGCGTGATCAGCCGGGCCACCTCGGACGCCTCCGCGAAGTGCACGTCACCGACATTGCCCTCGTTGTACCCGGCGTCGACCACGACCGCGCCCGGCTTCAGCCAGTCGCCGCGGACGAAGTTCGCCTTGCCGACCGCGGCGATCACCACGTCGGCGGTCCGGACCAGCTCCGGCAGGTCCCGGGTCCGGGAGTGCGCGTACGTGACGGTGGCATTCGATGCCAGCAGCAACATGCCGGCCGGCTTACCGAGGATCGGGCTGCGGCCGATCACGACCGCGTGCGCCCCTTCGAGCGGTACGTCGTACGCCGCCAGCAGCCGCATGATCCCGCCGGGCGTGGCCGACCGGAACCCGGGATCGCCGAAGGCCATCGCCGCGAACGACCGCATCGTCACGCCGTCGACGTCCTTCGCCGGGTCGATGGCCTCGAACGCGGCCCGCTCGTCGATCTGCGGCGGCACCGGGTGCTGCAGCAGGATCCCGTGCACGGCCGGGTCGTCGGACAGCTTGGTGATCTCCGCGACCAGCTCCGCGGTGGTCGTCTCGGCCGGCAGTACGACGCTCAGCGACGCGATCCCGGCCTTCTTCGAGCGGTTCTGCTTCATCCGCACGTACGTCGCCGACGCCGGGTCGTCACCGACCAGTACGGTCGCCAGACACGGCTGTACGCCGTACTGCTCCTGCAGGACCCGCGCTCGTTCGGCGGCCTTGGCGACCATGTCGGCGGCGAGGTCGGTCCCGATCATCAGTTCTGCGCTCATCTGCGCACTCCTCTGCGTTCGAAGTGTGCCCAGGCGCGCGGCGAAGCCGGATGGCAGACCGTTCCCCGGTGGTCGTCCACCTCAGCGCCAGTCGCGGTCCGCTGCCAGAATACCGACCCAGCCCCGTCGGAACGGCCGCGAGCCATCGATCCGGTCCTGGATCGGGCCCAACTTTGAGAAGCCACCGATCATTTCGCGGCCCCAGAAATGATCGGTGGCTTCTCAAAGTTGGCGGGGTGCGGCACTCGCGGAGTGCGGCCTCAGCTGTGATGTGCTGGGTCGGTAGGGGCGATCGTGGTGGATGCGCCCAAGGGCAGGGACTCGAGTTGTGCCGCCTCAGCCGCATCGATCAGGCCGCGCTCGCGCAGGCGTGCGATCGCCCGTCGACGCTCACTGAGCAGCTTGTCCCGTTCTTTGGATTCGAGCGCCTCGACCAGCCCGGTTGCCAGCTTCAGGTCCGGCGTCCCGATGGGGCGAAAGTTCCTCGGGACCGGGACCCGGCGCCCGCGGGAGAAGAGCAGCACGGCGGCGAGTAGTGCGGCGGCGAGCCCGGCGGCTGCCCAGACCGGGATCGACGGCGCGGCGAAGGCGTCGACCCCTCGCTCGCTCACGAGCTGCCCCAGAGCGAGAGCACCGCAGGCGACAGTCGCCACCAGATAGCCGACCTCCTTGGCATCCCGGTGACGGTCCGTCCGCAACCACCGGACGGCCACCGCCAGGACGCCGACCAGCACCACGGCGAAACACCACGACGTCAGCGGTACGCCGAGGTCGTTGTCGAGCGGATCCGCCGTGCCCGTTCGCACAGTCCGGCCACCGGACGTACTGAACATGTCGCCGCCGAGTGTGCTGACCCCGCCGACGAGCGCGAACAGGAACGCCGTGTGGACAGCCCAGCTGAGGAAGGCCCGGGGCGTCGGGCCCTCGACCCGCTCGTAACCGAGAACGCGCAGAACGTCGTCGTGATTCTTCAGCACGTACAGGTCGAGGTCACTCAACCGCAGGCCGTACGAAGGGACCGTCTTGGACCAGGTCCGGACGTTGATCGTCTGATTCGCCTTGGCCATGGAGTCCTCACCCGCCGGAAGTTCGTCACGGTCGTGCAGCATCGGATTCGCGGTCCGGCACAGAATAGCGGCGGGACGAGTCAGAGCAGGCCGGCGTGGTCGAGCGCGAGGTAGGCCGCGTCGACTCCGGTCATCGCACCGGGTGTGCGCAACTCGGCACGGAACGCGTCCACGGACAGCTCGACCGGGACACAGTCCTCGGCCTCGTCCAGCTGCTGCTTCCCGTCCGGCCGGCACCCCCGCGCGATCGCGACGTACTTCCGGTACGTCGAGGACGCACCGGACCACTGCCAGCCGACCACGTCCAGCGTCTCGCAGGTGTAGCCGGTCTCCTCCTCGAGCTCCCGCGCACCCGCGACGGCCACGTCCTCGTCGGCCTCCACCAAGCCGCCGGGCAGGTTCGTGACCACGCTGTCCGGACCGGCCCGGAACATCCGGATCGTGACGATCCGGCCTTCCGGTGTCAGCGGCAAGACGGTGATCCCAGTCGCCATGCCGCCCTCGGGCCCGAGGACGTCCCATTCGACCTCGCGGCCGTCGGGCATCCGGTACCGCCGCAGTCGCACGGTGAGGAACCGCTGGAACCCGGGCTCCTCCCCAAGCAACTCCCACGGCGCTGGATCGGCGGGCCGAGAAAGCTCAGCCGCCACCTCGTCGGTGGCGGCTGAGTTCTCGATCTGGTCCGTCACAGCGGACGGTCGTCGTCGGGATCCTCCGGCGGCGCGATCGGTGCGTCGTCGACCGGCGGAGCGACCGGGGTGTCACCCGCAGCTGACTCGCTGGAGTCATCCGCGTCCGAGTCAGCGCTCGTGTCGGCGTCGGACTTCTCGTCGACCGCCGGGCTGGACTCGCTCAGGATGCGGGCCAGCGTCTCCTCGGAGATGCGCTTGAACTTGCGCACCTGGGTCCGGGTCCGGTCCAGGACGGCGACCTCGAGCTGGTCCGGCGTCAGCTCCCGGACCTCGGTGCCGTCGTGGCCCAGCGCGTCCACCGCGAGCCGGAGTGCACCGGCCAGCGAGATGCCCTCGGTGTAGTGCTCGCCGATGTACTCCGCGACGGTGTCGGCCGCGCCGCCCATCACGGCGTACCCGCGGACGTCCGCGATCGAGCCGTCGTAGGTGAGCCGGTAGATCTGGTCGTCGGCCACGCCGACGCCGACCTCGGCGACCAGGATCTCGACCTCGAGCGGCTTCTCGCCGCCGGAGGAGAAGATCGCGCCGAGGGTCTGCGCATACGCGTTGGCCAGCGCCCGGCCGGTGACGTCGCGCCGGTCGTAGGAGTACCCGCGCATGTCGGCGAGCCGGACGCCGGCGATCCGCAGGTTCTCGAACTCGTTGTACCGGCCGACGGCGGCGAACGCCATCCGGTCGTAGATCTCGGCCACCTTGTGCAGGGCGGGCGAGCGGTTCTCCGCCACGAACAGGATGCCGTCGGCGTACTGCAGCGCGATCGCGCTGCGGCCCTTGGCGATGCCCTTGCGGGCGAAGTCGGCCCGGTCCCGCATCAGCTGCTCGGGCGAGACGTAGAACGGAACGCTCATCGAAGGTGTCGTCCTCTAATCAGTCGATCGGGCAGGGTCAGGTCAGGGACGTCGCGGCGGGGCCGTCGGGGCGCTCGTGCCGCTGGGCCCAGGCCGCGTCGACGAGCGCCGCCACCTCGTCCTCCGGCAGCCGCCGGTAACCGTCCGCGGTGACCACGCCGACCACCGGGAAGATCCGGCGCAGCATGTCCGGGCCGCCGGTCGCCGAGTCGTCGTCGGCCGCGTCGATCAGCGACTGGATCGCCACCGTCGCGCAGTCGGTCTCGGACAGGTCCTCGCGGTACAGCTTCTTCAGCGCGCCGCGGGCGAACAGCGAGCCCGAACCGACGCTGTAGAAGTGGGTCTCCTCGTACCGGCCGCCGGTCGGGTCGTAGGAGAAGATCCGGCCGCCCTTGATGTCCTCGTCGTAGCCCGCGAACAGCGGCACCACGGTGAGGCCCTGCATGGCCATCGGCAGGTTGCCGCGGATCAGCGCGCTGAGCCGGTTGGCCTTGCCGTCGAGGCTGAGGGTGGCGCCCTCGAGCTTCTCGTAGTGCTCCAGCTCGACCTGGAACAACCGGACCATCTCGATCCCGAAGCCGGCCGAGCCGGCGAACGCGACCGCCGAGTACTCGTCGGCGGGGAACACCTTCTCGATATCACGCTGGGCGATGATGTTGCCCATCGTGGCCCGCCGGTCGCCGGCCATCATCACGCCACCGGGGAAGGTGGCGGCGACGATCGTCGTACCGTGCGGGACTTCGCTGGACAGGTCACCCTGCCCCAGGGACCGTCGTCCGGGCAACAGGTCGGGCGCGTGCCCGGCCAGGAAGTCCATGAACGACGAGCCGCCTGGGGTCAGGAAGGCTTCCGGCAGCCGGCCGGAGGCATCAGATGTCATCGAGCGGTTCACTCCCCACCCTTTTGCACGAATCCGCGGACGAACTCCTCGGCGTTCTCCTCGAGGACCTCGTCGATCTCGTCCAGGATCGAGTCGACGTCTTCGTCGAGCCGCTCTTTCCGCTCCTGGACGTCCTCCGACGCCTCGACCTGCTCGACCTCTTCCTCGGTCGACGAACGCTTCGGCTGCTTGTGCTGCTGACCGCCGTCCTTCGCCATGGCACACCTCCTAGAACCGCTGGGAGGGCCGCCCAACCGGCCCTCACTAGCGACCCTACCCGGCGGCACCCCCAGTAATGGTGCGAACCAGGTCACTTGCGGTGTCGCATTGGTCAAGAAGTGCCCCGACATGCGCTTTCGTGCCTCGCAGCGGGTCGAGGGTCGGGATCCGCTGCAGCGACTCCTTGCCGGGCAGATCGAAGATCACCGAGTCCCAGGAGGCGGCCGCGACCTGCGGCGCGTACTGCTGCATGCACCGGCCGCGGAAGTACGCCCGGGTGTCGGTCGGCGGGTGCGCGACGGCCATCCGGATCTCCTCGTCGGTGACGATCCGCTGCATCCGGCCGGATTTCACCAACTTGTAATACAGACCCTTGTCCGGGCGCAGGTCGGCGTACTGCAGGTCGACCAGGTGCAGCTTGGGGTCGTCCCACTCGAGGGCGTCGCGGTCGCGGTAGGACTGGAGCAGTTTGTACTTCGCGACCCAGTCGAGCTGGTCGGACAGCTTCATCGGATCGATGGCGAGCTGGTCGAGCACCTGCTCCCAGCGGTGCAGCACGTCCTTGGTCTGCCGGTCCGCGTCGTCGCCGTACTTGTCCTCGACGTACTTGCGGGCCTGCTCCAGGTACTCCGTCTGGAGCTGGACGGCGGTGATCTTGCGGCCGTCCTTGAGCGTCAGGAGGTGCGTGCAGGACGGGTCGTGGCTGACCTCGTGCAGCGCCGTCACCGGCCGGTCGACGCTGAGGTCGTCGGTGAGCCAGCCGTCCTCGATCATCGCCAGCACCAGCGACGTCGTCCCGACCTTCAGGTACGACGAGATCTCGGACAGGTTCGCGTCGCCGATGATCACGTGCAGCCGGCGGTAGCGATCCGGGTTCGCGTGCGGCTCGTCGCGGGTGTTGATGATCGGCCGCTTCAGCGTCGTCTCCAGGCCGACCTCGACCTCGAAGTAGTCGGCCCGCTGGCTGATCTGGAAGCCGTGCGCCGCGCCGTCCTGTCCGATGCCGACCCGGCCGGCGCCGGTGACCACCTGACGGCTCACGAAGAACGGTGTCAAGTGCCGCACGATCGACGCGAACGGCGTCGACCGGCGCATCAGGTAGTTCTCGTGCGAACCGTACGACGCGCCCTTGTTGTCGGTGTTGTTCTTGTAGAGGTTCAGCTGCGGCGCCCCGGGGATCAGGCGGGCCTGCCGCGCGCCCTCCATGATCACCAGCTCGCCGGCCTTGTCCCACACCACCGCGTCCCGCGGGTTGGTGGTCTCGGGCGCCGAGTACTCCGGGTGGGCGTGGTCGACGTACAACCGGGCGCCGTTGGTGAGGATCACGTTCGCCAGGCCGGTCTCCTCGTCGGTGAGTTGGCTGGAGTCCGCCACCTCCCGGCTGAGGTCGAATCCTCGCGCGTCCCGCAGCGGGTGCTCCTCGTCGAAGTCCCACCGGGTCTTGCGCGCGAGCGGCTGCGTCTGCGCATAGCCGTTGACCACCTGGCTCGAGGTCAGCATCGGGTTCGCCCCGGGCTGGCCCGGCACCGAGATCCCGAACTCGGTCTCGGTACCCATGATCCGCCGAACACTCATGCAGCCGAGCCTACGCGGTGCCGACGACTAAAGGGCTTGCTGTGTCCACAGGGTTACCGTGAAACTGCGCGGGTGGACGAGATGGTGGCGATTCTGGACGAGGACAACCATGTCACCGGGGCGGTGCCACGGTCGGTGATGCGGCGCGACAACCTGCGTCACTCCGCGACGGGTGTCGTCGTACTGAATCCGGCCGGACAGATCTACGTGCACCGGCGGACGGCGACGAAGGACGTGTATCCGGGCCGGTACGACTTCGCCGCCGGTGGGGTCGTCGCGGCCGGTGAGGATCCGTTCCATGCCGTCGTACGGGAGCTGGACGAGGAGCTCGGGATCGCCGGTGTGGAGCTGACGCGGTTGCCGGAGGGCGACTACGCCGACGAGAACACCCGGTACCACGCGTACCTGTACACGTGTGTCTGGGACGGCCCGGTGCGGCATCAGCCGGAAGAGGTCGCCTGGGGCGCGTGGATGTCGCCGGCCGAGCTCGTGGCCAAGTTCGACGAGTGGTCGTTCATGCCGGATGCGCTGGCGCTGCTCGGTCCGTACGTGCGGAGCTTGGTATGACGATTGTCGAGGGGTGGGACAGCCACGCCTGGATCGACGGGCCGTGGATCCACCGGGCACCGCGTCGCGCGGAGGTCCGTCCGCGGCTGCTCGCCGAGGCGACGCTCCTCCCCTGGCTCGCGCCACAGCTCCCGCTGCCGGTCCCGGTACCTGAGCTGACAGCAGACGGCGTACGCCACCTGCTGCTCCCCGGCGAACCGTTCACCGACGGCGGCGTCGAGACAGGCCGGGCGCTCGGTGCCTTCCTGAAGGCGTTGCACGCGGTCGACACCGCGGAGGCCGTGGAGTACGGCGCATTGGACGCAGCGACCGCTACAGCGGAGAAGACGGCCGCTCTGGGCGAGTTCCGCGACCAGGTCGTGCCGTTGCTCCCGGTAGAGGTCCGGAGCACGGCGCTCGAGTTGCTCGACCGCGTCGCGAACGTCAGAACCGCGTTGGTCCACTGCGACTTCGGTCCGGACCACATCCTGATGACCGACGGACAGATCACCGGAATCATCGACTGGACCGACGCGGTCATCGGCGACCCTGCCCTCGACCTCTGCTGGCCCCTCAACGGCGCGCCGGAGGCCGTGGCCGCCGGGGTGCTCGAGGTCTACCAACCAGCCCCCGACCTGGTCGAACGCTCCAGGGACTGGGCGCGCCTCTCCCCCTGGTACGGCATCCATCGCGGCCTGCTCCTCGACCTGCCCGGCGACGTCGAGACCGGACTGGCGGAGATCGTCGCCGCGCTGTGATGCAACCACTTGGCATGCGGCCGGTCATTAGGTGATGTGAAGATCATCCTGACTGACGATACGGAGCCGTCGATGGGATCCGCAGGCGGCGGATCAGCGAGCGATCCGGGCTCGGACCAGGAGCTGTGGGAGCGGTTGCGCGCCGGGGACCATTTCGCCCTCGGCGAGCTCTTCGACCGGTACGCCGACGCCGTACGGGCGTTCGCGTTCCGGCGGACCGCCTCCTGGAGCACCGCCGACGACGTGGTGCAGGCAACGTTCCTGAGCACCTGGCGGCGGTTCGAGCGCAATCCACCGGGGCCGCTGACCGGATCGAGCGCTCGCGGCTGGCTGCTCGTCGTGGCCGGCAACGAGTGCCGGACGCTGGCCCGGACGGCGAGCCGCTTGCGGAACCTCGTCGATCGCCTGCCCGGTCCCGCACCCGATGACGACCATGCGCCGGACGTCGCCCGCCGCCTGGACGACGAGCTGCGGATGTCGGCGATCCGTCGCGCCGTCGCGAAGCTACCCCGGCACGAACGCGAGACGCTCGAGCTCGTCGTCTGGTCCGGTCTGACCACCTCCGAGGCGGCGGAAGCTCTCGGCGTACCGATCGGGACCGTCAAGGCCCGGCTGCATCGCACCCGTCGCCGTTTCCCCGACCTGCTCACCCGGGTCGCACTCAACGAGGAGCTCTCATGAACACCGAACTCGAACCGCCGCGCGTTGCACCGCTGAGCGCCGCCGAGCGCTCCCGGATGCGCAGCCAGCTGATGGAGCGGACCCGGCCCGCCACCCGGCGCCCGGCGCGGCACTGGGTCGCCCCGATGGTCGGCGTCGGAGCCGTCGCGGCCGTGGTCGCCGGCACGCTGGTCGTCACCCAGAACTCGCCCGATGAACCGGGCGCGGCCGGTGGGTCGACACCGCTCGCCTCGCCCGAGGCCAAGGTCGGGGTCGACCTCGGCGCGGTGCCGCAGGGCGACGTGGCCAAGATCGTCGCCGACTGCCAGTTCCCGGGCGAGACAGGTCCTGCCCAGCTCGTCTGGAGCCGTCACGTCCGGGGCATCACCAAGGACAGCAGCACGCTGGTGGCACTCGCGCTGAACACCCAGCGCGCCACTGCCACCAGCGCGCCGCCCACCGCGACCCGCGGTGGTCGCAAGCCCGGGTCGGGAGGAGCACCCGCCAGCGCCAAGCTCGGGTACCGGTTCTGCCAGACACGCATCCCACCGAGCGGCGAACTCGGCGCGGTCGGAGCCGTCGGACGGGTCGAGGACAAGGCCTGGCGGACCCAGGCAACGGCGCAGCGCGGTCTGGTGGCACTCGGCGGTTCGGACAGCGACTTCACGAACAACCTCACCACGTTGCAGGCGTGGCGGCTCTACCGGGCGCATCCGGACGTCGCCAAGGTCGAGGCCCGCTACGTGCTGGACCGGAAGACCGGCCCGTGGACGAACGGGGTCGTCGACGGCGGCTTCGCCTATGTCGAGGTCCAGGCGAACGGGAAGTTCAGGCTCGGTCAGCCACTCAAGACCGAGGTCCGTGCGTTCGACGCCCTGGGCCGGCCGGTACCGGTCGGCTAGCGGCGGCGGGCCATGGTGCGGGCGAAGTTGATGGCGACGAGGCCCGCCCAGCAGATCACGACGCCGAAGGGCCCGATCATGCCGGCCGCGATCGCGGTGATCGGGATCGCGGCGACGATCGACACGATCGCCAGCGCGAGCCCGCCCGGGTCGTTCTCGCGACTCGGGTGCCGTCGCGGCGCGGGCTCCGGCAGCAGCCCGGCGCCGCGATGCCGGTCCCGCGCGTCGAGCTTCTCCAGGAAGCTGTCGATGATCTCAGCCTCGTACTCCGGTCCCAGCTCCTGGCGCGCCGCCACAGCAGCACGCAGGTCCTTCCGCACCTCGTCCGTCGCCATATCAGCACGGTAGGCCCGCGCAACCGGCGTACCAATCGGGGAAACCCCCCGATCTCACCGGGTGTTAGACCTACCCCCACCACGCAGCAGACCGCCCTCGGACGAGTTGTCCGAGGGCGGTCCGCGTACGGCGCTGTTACAGGTACTGACCCGTGTTGGTCGCGGTGTCGATGGAGCGACCCGGCTCGGTGCCCTGCTTGCCGGAGATGAGCGTACGGATGTAGACGATCCGCTCGCCCTTCTTGCCGGAGATCCGGGCCCAGTCGTCCGGGTTCGTGGTGTTCGGCAGGTCCTCGTTCTCCTTGAACTCGTCCACGCAGGCCTGCAGCAGGTGCTGCACCCGCAGACCCTTCTGGTTCTCGTCCAGGAACGCCTTGATCGCCATCTTCTTCGCCCGGTCGACGATGTTCTGGATCATCGCGCCCGAGTTGAAGTCCTTGAAGTACAGGACCTCCTTGTCACCGTTGGCGTAGGTGACCTCGAGGAAGCGGTTCTCGTCGGCCTCGGTGTACATCCGCTCGACCGTGCGCTGGATCATCCCGTCCACGCAGCCCTGCCGGTCGCCGCCGAACTCACCCAGATCGTCGACGTGCAGCGGCAGGTTCGCGGTCAGGTACTTCGAGAAGATGTCCCGCGCCGCCTCGGCGTCGGGGCGCTCGATCTTGATCTTCACGTCCAGCCGGCCGGGCCGCAGGATCGCCGGGTCGATCATGTCCTCACGGTTCGAGGCACCGATGACGAGGACGTTCTCCAGCCCCTCGACACCGTCGATCTCACTCAGCAGCTGCGGGACGATGGTGTTCTCGACGTCCGACGACACACCGGATCCGCGGGTGCGGAACAGCGAGTCCATCTCGTCGAAGAACACGATCACCGGCATGCCCTCGGAAGCCTTCTCCCGGGCCCGCTGGAAGACCAGGCGGATGTGCCGCTCGGTCTCACCGACGTACTTGTTCAGCAGCTCGGGGCCCTTGATGTTCAGGAAGAACGACTTCTGGCCCTCGGTCCCGGTCCGCTCGGCGACCTTCTTGGCCAGCGAGTTCGCGACTGCCTTGGCGATCAGCGTCTTGCCGCACCCCGGCGGGCCGTAGAGCAGCACGCCCTTCGGCGGCTTGAGCTCGTGCTCCAGGAACAGGTCCTTGTGCAGGTACGGCAGCTCGACCGCGTCCCGGATCTGCTCGATCTGGCCGGACAGGCCACCGATCTGGGTGTAGTCGATATCCGGGACCTCTTCGAGGATCAGCTCCTCGACCTCGGACTTCGGGATCTTCTCGTACACGTATCCGGAGCGGGCCTCGAGCAACAGCGAGTCACCGGCCCGCAGGGGTACGTCGAGCAGCGGCGACGCCAGTCGCACCACGCGCTCCTCGTCGGCCTGCGCGATCACCAGCGCCCGCTCGCCGTCGGCGAGCAGCTCCTTCAGCATCACCACGTCGCCGACGACCTCGAAGTCACAGGCCTCGACCACGTTGAGTGCTTCGTTCAGCATCAGTTCCTGGCCGAGCTTGAGCGCGTCCAGGTCCACCGACGGGCTCGCCGCGACGCGGAGTTTCCGGCCGCCGGTGAACACGTCGAGCGTGTCGTCTTCGTTCCGTCCGAGGAAGGTGCCGAAACCGGACGGCGGTTGCGCCAGCCGGTCGACCTCCTCCTTCAGGGCGATGATCTTCTCTCGCGCCTCCCGCAGCGTGTCCGCCAGCCGCTCGTTCTGAGCGGTGACACTCGCCAAGGAGGCCTGGGTTTCGGACAGTCTGCCTTCGAGCGACCGGCTGTCCGCCGGGTGCTCGAGCAGCCGACGTCGCAACGCCGCGACTTCGGCCTCCAGGTACCGGACCTGGTTACGCAGTTCTGCCGCGGTAGGACTCTCGTCTCCAGCCACGATCATCACCTCACCATGTGGGGCTCGACCCTATGGACCTTACCCAGAAAACCTCGCCGGGCAAGCTGAATCCCATCACGTGTCGGTTGCGGATGGAGTCCGTTGCCTACGGCATGTCGCCGGAAGTTTCTGCGGATGCATCGGACGACGGCTCCGCGCGGCGCGGACCGGCGTAGTCGTCGCCGTACGCGCCCGGTGCCGGACGGCGCTTCTTCCGGGGTGCCTGCACCCCGTGCGCCATCCTCCGGGCGGTGACCAGGAAGGCCGTGTGTCCTTGCATCCGGTGGCCCGGACGGACGGCGAGACCCTCTACATGCCAGTCTCGCACGAGTGACTCCCACGCGCGCGGCTCGGTGAACTCGCCGTGTGCCCTCAGCGTCTCCACAACACGGCTCAGCTGCGTCGTGGTGGCTACATAGGCACAGAACACACCACCGGGTGAAAGTGCGTCAGCGACCACGTCAACGCACTCCCACGGCGCGAGCATGTCGAGGACGACACGGTCGACGTCCTGCTCGTTCAGCTTCTCGACCAGGTCGCCGACCTCGAGCCGCCAGGCCGGGTGCTCGCCGCCGAAGAAACCGGTCACGTTCTTCCGCGCGACCTCGGCGAAGTCCTCGCGGCGCTCGAACGAGATCACCTGGCCGTGGATCCCGACCGCCCGTAGCAGCGCGGTGGTCAGCGCGCCGGAACCGGCGCCCGCCTCGACCACCTTCGCGCCCGGGAAGATGTCGGCCATCGTGACGATCTGCGCGGTGTCCTTCGGGTAGATCACCGCGGCCCCGCGCGGCATCGAGACCGAGTAGTCGGCCATCAGCGGCCGCAACGCGAGGTACTCGACGTTGCCCTTGGACCTGATCACCACGGCGTCCGGGCCGTCGATCAGCTCGTCGTGCTCGATCCCGCCCTTGGTGGTGTGGAAGGTCTTCCCGCGCTCCAGCTTGACCGAGTGCCGGCGGCCCTTGGAGTCCTGCAGGGTGATCCACTCACCCTCCTGCAGCGGTCCGTGATGAACGCCGGAGTACGCCTGGTCGGGAAAGTCGCGCAAGTCAGCCATAAGGCGCTCACCTTAACTTTCGGTCACCGGAACCGAAGAATCAGCGGCCGCGGAAAGCGCGTTCTACATCGGCGGTCGCGAGGACGCCGTACACGCCGCCGTCGGCGTCCAGGACCAGGTACTCCGAGGCGGGATGCTCACGGAGTGTGGCGAGGATCTCCTCGCCGGTGTCGTTGACGCCGATGATGTGGCCCGCGCCGATCCGCTTGGAGACCTCGCTGACCGTGGTCCACGGACGCTGGTTCGGGGCGACCGCCGCGACCGCGGTCTCGGACACCAGGGCGTGCGGCTTGCCGTCGCCGTCGATCACCACGACCGCGCCGGCGTGCGCCTCTCCGGCCAGCCGGACGGCCTCCGCGAGCGGCGTACCGGAATGTACGGCGATGGCGCGTCGGGCCATCGTCCGGACCTGCAGGGCGGGCAGCTTGCGCCGCAGCCGGGCCTGCATCAAGGACGCGGTCGAGCCGGACCAGAGGAAGAAGCCGATCAGCAGGGCGATCAGGAAGTCGACCATCGACGGCGGCCGGTCCCAGATCTCCTCGAGCAACACCGGGAGCGCCAGCACCGCCATCGCGAGCACCCGCCCGGCCCACGCGGCCGCGATCGTGCCCGTGTGCATGTTGCCGGTGAGCTTCCAGACGATCGCCCGCAGCACCCAGCCGCCGTCCAGCGGCAGGCCGGGCAGCAGGTTCGTGACGCCGACGATCAGGTTCGCGACGCCGAGCTCCCACAGGGCGACGTACCCGACGCCCTCGTCGATGGCACGGGACCCGAGGTACGCGAGGCCGCCGACGATCAGGGACGCGATCGGGCCGACGACCGAGACCGCGAACTCCTCGAGCGGCGACTTCCGCTCCCCCTCGATGTGCGTGCCGGCCGCGAAGAAGCCGAGGTTGATCTCCGAGACGCCGATGCCGAACCGCATCGCCATCAGCGCGTGCGCCAGCTCGTGGAGCAGGATCGACACCGTGAAGGCGATCACGAAGGCGAACGCGGCGACGTACCGCCAGTTGCCGAGCTCCGGGAACTGCTGTCCGATGATCGCGGCGAAGCCGATCGCGAGCAGCATCGCCACCGGCAGCCAGGTGAAACGCATGGTCAGCCGGATGCCGCGGACGCGCCCCAGCACCCACGTTCCGGGCGGTGGTTGACCGGCCGGCTGGGCGGGGTTCTGAGGGTCACGCGAGTCTGGCATCAAGGCCAACGCTACTTGGCCAGTGTTAACTCGCTGCTACACACCCACCGTCAGCGTGGCGACGTACCCGCTGGAGATGTCTCCGGTGACGGTCGCGAGCTGGTGTACGCCGTCGTCGTCTCCGAACACGTTGTCGGTCTCCAGCGACGTCTGGCTGAGGTTCTGCGCGCTGCCGTCGTACCCGTCGGTGGCGTAGACGGTGCTGCAGACGTCCTTCGGGAGGGCGAGCTGCGAGGTCCGGGTGATCTGGCCGGCCTTGGTGGCTTCGGCGGCGCTGGCGTAGACCTCGAAGTGGATGTGCGGCCAGCGGCCCATGTACGCGGCCGGGAAGATCGTGGTGAACCTGACCTTGCCGGAGCCGTCCGCCGCCTGGACGCCGCGGAGGTAGTTCTCGTTCGTCACGCCATCGGAGTACAGCGAGTACCGGCCCTGGGCGTCGCAGTGCCAGAGGTAGACGGCGGCGCCTTCAAGGGCTTTGTCCTGGTCGGCGTCGACGACGGTGAGCTCGACGGTCAGCGGTACGCCGGTCGCGACGCCGGACGCGGAGCCGAACGACTTGGTGATGTCGCTGCGGACGATGCCGGACTGGGTGAGGACGTTGGGTCCGTTCGAGCCGTCGCCTGGGTACGGTCCGCCGGTCTCCTGCGGGATCTCGTCCACGTCCACGGAGGCATCCGTCGTCGCGCTCGACGTACTCGAGCTGGTCGACGGCGTCGCGCTTGTGGCGGTGCTGCTCGGCGTGCTCGTCGTCGTACTGTCGTCCGTCGCGCAGCCGGCGACGACGGCGAGGCCGGCGGCCGTGAACAGGCCGAGGAAGCGGCGGCGGTGCAGGGTCGCGAGGTCGTACTCGAGACCGCGGTCGTGGTTCGGCGGAGGCTGCGTCGGTGGCGTCATGCATCGAGCATGACGACGCGGCCCGGCGACCGGCCGTGAGTCTGCTGGGAGTTTGCTGTGAAGCGGTTTTCCACAGGCTCGGGGTGGGGGCGGGCGAACTGTCGGTGGTTGTGCCTAGGGTTTGGGGCATGAGCGTTGCAGCTGCTGTCGATCCACACGTGCATCCGCGCGGGGCGTTGTCGCCGTCCCGGGCCGCGGACTTCATGAGCTGCCCGCTGAAGTACCGGTTCCGGGTGGTCGACCGGCTGCCGGAGAAGCCGTCGGCGGCCGCGGTGCGCGGGACCGTCGTGCACGCGGTGCTGGAGCGGCTGTTCGACCTGCCGCGCGGCGAGCGGACGCTGGAGCAGGCGGCGCAGATGCTCGAGCCGCAGTGGCAACGGGTGCTGGAGGAGGAGCCGGAGGTCGCGGAGCTGTTCGCGGAGGACGCGAGCGGCGAGGAGCTGGCGAAGTGGCTGGCCGAGGCGCACCAGTTGCTCGGCAAGTACTTCACGCTCGAAGACCCGAACGCGCTGGAGCCCGCCGAGCGGGAGCTGTACGTCGAGACCGCGCTGGACTCCGGTCTGGTACTGCGGGGGTACGTCGACCGCCTCGACGTGGCGCCGACCGGAGAGATCCGGGTGGTCGACTACAAGACCGGTCGCTCGCCGTCGGAGTTCTTCGAGGCGAAGGCGCTGTTCCAGATGAAGTTCTACGCGCTGGTGCTGTGGAAGCTGCGCGGTGTGGTGCCGGCGATGCTGCAGCTGGTCTATCTCGGCAACGGCGAGATCGTCCGCTACGTCCCCGACGAGGCCGACCTGCGCGCCTGCGAACGCAAGGTCTCCGCGCTGTGGATCGCGATCACCAGAGCCCTCGACTCCGGCGACTGGCGCCCCAGCAAGGGCCCGCTCTGCGAATGGTGCGACCACAAAGCCATCTGCCCGGCCTGGGGCGGCACACCCCCGCCGCTCCCCACCCGCTCGGTGGAGGAAGTCGCCGCCGAGTCGGCAGGCATAGACCTGATCACAGTCGACGGTTAGGCCCGACCTCGCCCCGGCGGAGGAACCCTGGGTAGATACGGTTCGTCGCATGAGTGTGGGCGATGTGGCGGTGCGGGCGGCCGGAGTCTGGAAGCGGTACGGCGGTGGCCTCACGCAGGTGGATGCGCTGGCCGGCGTGAGCGCGGACTTCGGGAAGGGCCGGTTCACCGCGATCATGGGGCCGTCGGGTTCCGGCAAGTCGACGCTGCTGCACTGTCTCGCGGGGCTGGACAAGCCGTCCGACGGCAAGGTGTTCCTCGGTGACGTCGACCTGACCACGCTGCCGGAAAAGCAGCTCACGCACCTGCGCCGCGACCGGATCGGTTTCGTGTTCCAGGCGTTCAACCTGGTCCCGACGCTGTCCGCGCTGGAGAACATCACGCTCCCCCTCGACCTGGCCGGCCGCAAACCCGACCAGGACTGGATGACCACGGTCGTCGACACGATCGGCCTGATGGACCGCCTCCGCCACAAACCGTCCGAGCTGTCCGGCGGCCAGCAGCAGCGCGTCGCCTGTGCCCGCGCGCTCGTGTCCCGCCCGGACGTGGTGTTCGCCGACGAGCCGACCGGCAACCTCGACTCCCGGTCCTCCGGCGACGTCCTCGACTTCCTGCATCGCTCCGTCCGGGAGTTCAACCAGACCGTTGTGATGGTCACCCACGACCCGACGGCCGCGTCGTACGCCGACCGCGTCCTGTTTCTGGCCGACGGACAGCTGCAGTCCGAACTGGTCGACCCGACGGCGGAGACCGTCCTCGACGCGATGAAGCAACTGGAGACCCAGCAGGACACCGCGGACGAGCTGGCCGGCTGATGTTCAAGCTCGGCCTCCGTTCGGTGCTCGCGCACCGGCTCCGCTTCGTGCTGTGCACGCTCGCCGTCACCCTCGGCGTCGCGTTCGCCGGCGGCGCGATGGTCTTCACCGACAGCCTGTCCACCGCGCTGAAGAAGAACTTCGCGGTCAGTACGGCGGAAGTCACCGTCACGCCGACATCCCCGATCGAGACCGGCACGGACCGCCCCGCGACCTTCCAGATCGACCTCGTCGACCGCATCGCCGCCGTACCCGGGGTCGCTGCCGCGGTCCCGCAGCTCCTGGTCAGCAACGTGCAGATCCTCGGCCCCGACGGCAAGCTGCTGGAGAACTACGGTCTGACGTCCTTCGGCGCGGCCTGGCCGCGGGACCCCGGTGCGGCGCCGTTCAAGCTCGTCGACGGTACGGCGCCGTGGGGCGGCGACCAGCTCGCACTCGACGAGTCGACCGCGAGCCGCGCGGGCTACCACGTCGGTGACCAGGTCCGGATCGTCACGCCGGCCCGCGCCGTCACCGCGACGCTGACCGCGACCACAACCCCCGCGCAAGCCGGTGCGGCGGCCGGCGCGCCGCTGGTCAGCTTCGACGGCGCGACCGCTCAGCTCCTGCTGCTCGGCAAGCCCGGCTGGACGTCGATCACCGTCTCGCTCAAGCCGGGTTCCGACGCGAACACGGTCAGCAAGGCGATCGGGGACACCATCGGCGACTCGGTCACGGTCCGGACCGCGAAGCAGGTCACGACCGACGGCGAACACGACCTGGACAACACCTTCGGCGGGTTCGGCACCGTGCTGCTGCTGTTCGCCGGTCTCGCGCTCTTCGTCGGCGGGTTCCTGATCGTCAACACGTTCGCGATGGTCGTCGCGCAACGGTCCCGGGAGCTCGCGATGCTCCGCGCGATCGGCGCGTCCCGCGGCCAGATCACCGGCACGGTGCTCGCCGAGAGCGTCATCATCGGCTTCGTCGGAGCGACGCTGGGCCTGCTGGTGGGCATCGGCGTGGCCGCCGGGATCCGGTTCGGCTACGAGTTGCTCGACCTGCGCATCCCGACCGCGTCGCTGCAGGTCACACCGACCACGATCATCGCCAGCTACGTGATCGGTATCGGCGTGACGGTCGCCGCCGCGGCACCCGCCGCCCGCCGGGCCGGGAAGCTCCCACCGGTCGCGGCGATGCGCGACGACGTCCACGTCCCGGAACGCTCGCTGCTCGTCCGGTTGCTGATCGGCGCCTTCATGCTGCTGATGGCCGTCCTCTTC
This sequence comes from Kribbella soli, assembly GCF_004331345.1. Taxonomy (GTDB): domain Bacteria; phylum Actinomycetota; class Actinomycetes; order Propionibacteriales; family Kribbellaceae; genus Kribbella; species Kribbella soli. The sequence goes on from NZ_SJJZ01000002.1 coordinate 613,799, forward strand.
TTCGGCATCGGTGTGAGCACCGGCGGACTGCCCGGCGCCGTCCTGATCACGCTCGGTACGGGCACCGCCGTCCTCGCGATCGTGATGCTCAACCCGATCATCAGCCGGTACGTCGTCCGCGCGTTGATGTACCCGTTCGGCCGCAAGGCGCCGGTCACCCTCGGCCGTCGCAACGCCGAGCGGAACCCACGCCGTACGTCGGCCACCGCGTCCGCGCTGATGATCTCCGTGGGGCTGATCAGCGGCCTGCTGGTGATCGGCGCCTCGGTGAAGGCGTCGATCGACAAGAGCATGGTCGACGCGCTCGGTACCGCCGAGATCCTCATCACGAACGACGGCACCCCCAGCTTCAGCACCGAGGTCGGCGACCGGACCGCGAAGATCCCGGGCGTCCAGGCCGTGCAGCGGGTCCGCCAGCAGTCCGGTGAGGTCGGCAGAGCGAACGTCCAGGTCACCGGAGTCAGTGACGGCACGCTGGCCGGGCCGGTCACGACCACGTTCGACGCCGGCTCCGCCGCGGCACTCGATGCCGGCCAGGCCCTCATCCCCCGCAACCTCGCCAAGACCCTCAAGCTCACCGTCGGCAAACCGTTCGACCTGAAGACCACGAGCGGCACCCATCGCCTGACCGTCGGCGGGATCGTCGCCCCGAACCGCCAGCTGAACGCGGTCGTCGTCTCGCTCCCGACGTACGCGACGCTCGGCGGGTCGCCGAGCGACAACCTGCTGTACGTCGAGGTTGCCAAGGGCAACCAGGTGGCGCAGGTCCGGACCGGGATCCTGGACCAGCTGCGCAAGGACTACCCGACGCTCCAGGTCCGCGACCAGGAGGCGTACGCCGCGGTCGCGCGGGAACCCGTGAACGGCGTCCTGATCGCGGTCGGGTTCCTGCTCGCGATGGCGATCCTGATCGCGCTGCTCGGCATCGTGAACACGCTCGCGCTCGGCGTGGTCGAGCGGACCCGAGAGATCGGCCTGCTGCGCGCGATCGGGATGGACCGGCCGCAGCTCAGCCGGATGCTCCGGGTCGAGTCGATCGCTATCACGTTGCTCGGCGCGTTCCTCGGTCTGGCGATCGGCGTCGCGTTCGCCACCGCGGTGCAGTCGGCGATGGTGGACGACGGCCTCGCGGTCCGCGACATCCCGGTGCTGCAGCTGGTGATCGCGGTCGTGCTCGCGGTCGTGTTCGGCGTACTGGCCGCGGTCTGGCCGTCACGCCGCGCGGCCCGACTCGACGTACTGCAAGCGATCGCTTCAGAGTGATCGTCCGGCGTGACGTGTGAGGTGGAGCCAGACCAGTGATTCACAGGTAGCCTGCCGGTGTGCCGGGGACCGTGCAGTCGATCGAGCGGGCCGCGGCGGTGCTGCGACTGCTCGCCGCCGCGCCTGACGGGTTGGGGGTCGCCGATCTCGGCAACGCGCTCGGCCTGGCGAAGACCACCGTGCACGGGATCCTCCGGACGCTGCACCAGGTCGGGTTCGTCGAACAGGACCACAGCGGCGCGCACTACCACCTGAGCGACGCGTTCGGCCGGCTCGGCGAGAGCTACCTCGATCCGAACGAACTCCGCAGCCGCGCGATCAACTGGGCCGACTCGCTCGCGTCGCGCAGCGGCGAGGTGGTGCGCGTCGGCCGCCTCGTCGAGGGCAAGGTCGAGGTCGTGCACCATGTCTTCCGGCCCGACGACAGCGACCAGGACCTCGACGTCGGTACGACGCTCCCTCCGCATGCGACCGCGCTCGGCAAGGCCGTCCTGGCGTACGACACCAGCGCCCGGCCACGAAGCCTGGAGGCGTACACGACGCGGACGATCACCGATCCGGTCCAGCTGGGCGAAGAGCTCGCGACGGTCCGGTCGCGCGGGTGGGCGACCGAGTTCGAGGAGCACACGGTCGAACTGGCGAGCATCGCGGCGCCGATCCGGGGACTCGGCGGGCTGGTCGTCGGCGCGGTCGGTCTCGCCGGCCGGATCGAGCGCATCTGCGACAGCCGGCTCCGGCACCGCGGCGACCTGGTCACCATGGTCCGCGCCACCGCCGACGCCATCGCCCGGGACCTCCGGGACGACACATGACTGTTGGCGCGATGGAGCGGGACCGGGTGAGTGGGGGGTGGGGGCATGGCTGAGCAGTATGTGGCCGCGGTGGACCAGGGGACGAACTCGAGTCGGTGCATTCTGTTCGACCGGCGCGGACGGCTGGTGTCGGTCGCCCAGCGGGAGCATCGGCAGTTGTTCCCGCGACCGGGCTGGGTCGAGCACGACGCCGAGGAGATCTGGCGGAACGTGGCCCGCGTCGTGCCGGCCGCGATCCGGCAGATCGGCGCCGCGCCGTCGCAGGTCGTTGCCATCGGCATCACCAATCAGCGCGAGACGAGCCTGCTGTGGGACCGACGTACCGGACAGCCGATCGGTCACGCGGTGGTCTGGCAGGACACCAGGACCGACCGGCTCGTCACCGAGCTGGCCGGTGACGAGGGAGCGGACCGGTTCGCGGACCTGTGCGGTCTGCCGCTGACGACGTACTTCTCCGCGCCGCGGATCAAGTGGATGCTCGACCACACGCCCGGTCTGCGGCAGCGGGCCGAGCGCGGCGAGGTCCTGTTCGGGACGATGGAGACCTGGCTGATCTGGAACTTCACCGGCGGCCCGAACGGTCAGGCGCGGCACGTCACCGACGTCACCAACGCCAGCCGCACGATGCTGATGAACATCGAGACCTTGGACTGGGACGACAAGCTGCTCGAGGCGTTCGACGTACCGCGAGCGATCCTGCCCGAGATCCGGCCGTCGTCCGGGGTGTTCGCGACCGCGACCGAAGTACTCCCGGGTGTCCGGATCGGTGCGGCGCTCGGCGACCAGCAGGCGGCGCTGTTCGGGCAGACGTGCTTCAGCGCGGGCGAGGCGAAGTGCACGTACGGCACGGGTTCGTTCCTGCTGCTGCACACCGGGCAGGAGATCGTCCGGTCCAAGCACGGGATGCTCACAACGGTCGCGTACCAGATCGGTGACCAGCCGGCGTCGTACGCGCTCGAGGGCTCGATGGCGGTCACCGGGTCGCTCGTGCAGTGGTTCCGGGACGGGCTCGGGATGATCCACACCGCGGCCGAGATCGAGACGCTGGCGCGGACGGTCGAGGACAACGGCGGCGCGTACATCGTGCCCGCGTTCTCCGGACTGTTCGCGCCGCACTGGCGCAGCGAGGCGCGGGGCGTGATCGCCGGGCTGACCGGCTACATCACCAAGGGGCACCTGGCCCGCGCCGTCCTCGAGGCGACCGGGTTCCAGACCCTCGAGGTGGTCGACGCGATGAACGCCGACTCCGGGATCGCGCTGACCGCGTTGAAGGTGGACGGCGGGATGACGGCCAACAACCTGCTGATGCAGTTCATCGCCGACCTGCTCGACGTCCGCGTGGTCCGTCCGATGGTGACCGAGACGGTCTCGCTCGGAGCGGCGTACGCCGCCGGACTGGCCGTCGGGTACTGGCCCGACCTGGAAGGCCTGCGCAGCAACTGGCATCGCGCCGGCCAATGGATGCCGCACATGGATCCGGCCCGCCGCGCCACGGAGTACGCGAACTGGCAGGCCGCCGTCCAACGCACCTTCAACTGGATCCGCCCCGAGGACCAAGACCTGTAGCAACCCTTTCGGGCACAGCCGAAGAGCTTCAGCCGAGATGTGGCTGTCAAACGCTTGATACATCGCCTGCTTAGCGTCCTGAGCCATCAGGTAATTCCAACTCGGGAGGAAGCACGCTCATGTTGTCAGCAGGCAGGATTCTCGCCGCCGCCGGGCTCGGACTGAGCACCATCGCCTTCGCACCGGTCGCGGCCGATGCGACCCCACAGGCAGGCCTGGTCATCACGCACATCAAGTGCAACGAGCAGGAGGACAACACCGGTGCGGACGACGCGTACCTGGTGGTCGACGGCAGCACCATCTGGGGGCCGGTGCAGATGACCACCGGTGACAGCAAGGACGTCCAGAACGTCGCCGTACCGCAGGGCAAGGTGCTGACCCTGATGGAGGGTGACTGGCCGGACGACGACGACAACCTCGGCGCCAAGACCATCAACGGTCCCGGCGACTACACCTTCAGCGACGACGGCTCCAACTACGTCGTCACGGTTGCCAACGGCTGACGAAACTTGGGGAGGGCTGTGTAGTGCAGCCCTCCCCACCCCTCCGGACTAGGCCGGGGAGACGATGTCCGGTGCTTCGAGGCGGACCTTGTCGGCGGACTCGTCGTCGGGCTGGTCCTGCGAGTCGCGTTCGGACTCGACCCGCCGGGTGTAGAACGAGACCTCGCGCTCGATCGTCGCCTCGTCCCAGCCGAGGATCGGCGCGACCAGCCGGGCCGCCGCCTCGGCGGCGCCGACGCCGCGGTCCCAGGCCTCGATCGAGATCCGGGTACGCCGGGCCAGGATGTCGTCGAGGTGACGGGCGCCCTCGGCCTTGGCGCCGTACACGATCTCGGCCTTCAGGTAGTCCTGCGTACCGGGCAGCTGCTCGCCCAGCGACGGATCCTCGGCGACCAGATCGAGGACCTCGTGGATCAGCGCGCCGTACCGGTTCAGCAGGTGCTCGATCCGGGCGACGTGCAGGCCGGACCGTTGCGCGATCAGGTGCCGCTGGTTCCACAGCGCCTGGTAGCCGTCCGCGCCGACCAGCGGGATGTTCTTCGTGACGCTGCGCGGCACCCGTCCGTCGAGCGCGTCCGCGGCCGCGTCGATCGCGTCCTTGGCCATCACCCGGTACGTCGTGTATTTGCCACCGGCAACCACTACGAGACCCGGCGCCGCGTGCGCGACGACGTGTTCGCGGGACAGCTTCGACGTACTCTCCGACTCGCCGGCGAGCAGCGGCCGCAGCCCGGCGTACACGCCCTCGACGTCCTCGCGGGTAAGCGGTGTGGTGAGAACGGCGTTGACGTGGTCGAGCAGGTACTCGATGTCCTTGCTGGTCGCGGCCGGGTGCGCCTTGTCCAGATGCCAGTCGGTGTCCGTGGTGCCGATCAGCCAGTGCCGGCCCCACGGGATGATGAACAGCACGGACTTCTCGGTCCGCAGGATCATCCCGGTGCTGGACTGGATCCGGTCCTTCGGTACGACGAGGTGGATGCCCTTCGACGCGCGGACGTGGTACTGCCCGCGCTCCCCCACCATCGCCTGCGTGTCGTCGGTCCAGACACCGGTCGCGTTCACGACCTGCTTCGCGCGGACCTCGAACTCGTGCCCGCTCTCCAGGTCCTTCGCCTGGACGCCGGTGACCCGCTCGCCCTGCCGCAGGAAACCGGTGACCTTCACCCGGTTGGCGACGAAGGCGCCGTACGACGCCGCGGTCCGGGCGAGCTCCATCGTGTGCCGCGCGTCGTCGACCTGCGCGTCGTAGTACTGCAATGCGCCGACCAGTGCGGACTTCCTGAGCGACGGCACGAGCCGCATCGCGCCGCGCCGGGTCAGGTGCCGGTGGATCGGCAGTCCGGCGCCGAGGCCGGAGCTGACCGCCATACCGTCGTACAGCGCGACACCCGCGCCGGCGTAGAACCGCTCCCACCAACGGTGCTGCAGCGGGTACAGGAACGGCACCGGCTTCACCAGGTGCGGTGCCAGGCGTTGCAGGAGCAGACCGCGCTCCTGCAACGCCTCGTGCACGAGCCGGAAGTCGAGCATCTCCAGGTAGCGCAGGCCACCGTGGATCAGCTTGCTGGACCTGCTGGAGGTGCCGCTCGCGAAGTCGCGGGCCTCCAGCAGTCCGGTCGTCAGGCCACGGGTCGCGGCGTCGAGCGCCGCGCCGGTGCCGACCACCCCGCCACCGACCACCAGGACGTCCAGTTCGCGCCCGTCGGCCAGCGCGTCGATCGCGTCGGCCCTTGCTTGCGGTGACAGAGCCACTACAGCCACTGTGTTCGTCCTTCCGAGCTAGTTGCCAGCCTTACCGATACTGCCTGATCAGTCGACGTCGACCCAGTCAAGCGTGCGCTGGACGGCCTTCTGCCACCCGGCGTACCCCTGAGCACGCTGCTCGTCGTTCCACTGCGGGTTCCACCGCTTGTCCTCGTTCCAGTTCTGCACCAGCTCGTCCTTGGTCTTCCAGAACCCCACGGCCAGACCGGCCGCGTACGCCGCGCCGAGCGCGGTGGTCTCCGCGACGACCGGCTTGCTCACCGGTACCCCGAGGATGTCGGCCTGCATCTGCATGCAGAGCTCGTTCGCCGTCACACCGCCGTCCACCTTCAGTACGTCGAGCCGCACGCCGGAGTCCTTCTCCATCGCGTCCGCGACGTCCTTGCTCTGGTAGCAGATCGCTTCCAGTGTTGCGCGCGCCAGGTGCGCGTTGGTGTTGAACCGCGACAGACCCACGATCGCGCCCCGGGCGTCGGACCGCCAGTACGGCGCGAACAGGCCGGAGAACGCTGGCACGAAGTACACGCCGCCGTTGTCCTCGACCTGACGGGCGAGCGTCTCGGTCTCGCTCGCACCGGAGATGATGCCGAGCTGGTCCCGCAGCCACTGCACCGCGGATCCGGTGACCGCGATCGAGCCCTCCAGCGCGTACACCGGGGCCTCGTCGCCGAACTTGTAGCACATCGTGCTGAGCAGGCCGGCCTTCGAGCGGACCAGCTCGGTGCCGGTGTTCAGCAGCATGAAGTTGCCGGTGCCGTAGGTGTTCTTCGCTTCACCAGGGTTGAAGCACACCTGACCGACAGTCGCCGCCTGCTGGTCGCCCAGGTCGCCGGTCAGCGGTACGACGCCGGCCAGCGGACCGTTGGCGAGCGTCTCGCCGTACATGTTCGGATCCGACGACGGCCGGATCTCCGGCAGCATCTGCCGCGGGATGTTGAAGAAGCTGATCAGCTCGTCGTCCCAGTCGAGGGTCTCGAGGTTCATCAGCATCGTGCGGCTGGCGTTCGTGACGTCAGTGATGTGTACGCCACCGTTCACGCCACCGGTCAGGTTCCACAGCAGCCAGGTGTCGGTGTTGCCGAACACGGCGTCACCGGCCTCGGCCGCCGCCCGGACGCCGTCGACGTTGTCCAGGATCCACTGCACCTTGCCGGCCGAGAAGTACGTCGCCGGCGGCAGGCCGGCCTTCTGCCGGATGACATCGCCCTTGCCCTCGCGTTCGAGCGCGGAGGCGATCCGGTCGGTCCGGGTGTCCTGCCAGACGATCGCGTTGTAGTAGGGCCGGCCGGTCTTGCGGTTCCAGACCACAGCCGTCTCGCGCTGGTTGGTGATGCCGAGCGCCGCCAGGTCGCTCGACTGCAGACCCTTCGAGCCCAGCGCGGTCTGGATCACCGAGCTGGTGCGCTCCCAGATCTCGACCGGGTTGTGCTCGACCCAGCCGGCCTGCGGCAGGATCTGCTCGTGCTCCAGCTGGTGCTTGCCCACCTCGTTGCCGGAGTGGTCGAAGATCATGAAGCGGGTGCTCGTGGTGCCTTGGTCGACGGCGCCGACGAAGTCAGCCATGGATAGTCCTCTCCTCACGCTGCGCGGTCATGCTGCGGTCTTCTCCTCCGGGATGCGGCCCGGCTCCTCGTCCTCGTCGGCGATCGGAAGGTTCCGGCCGACCAGCAGGTCGTACAGGAACGCACCCACCAGCGCGCCGATGATCGGTGCCACGATCGGCACCCAGAAGTAGTAGTCCCCGAACTGATCCTTGAGTGCTCCTCCGTAGCCGGTGATCAACGACGCGACCCGGGGACCGAAGTCACGGGCCGGGTTGATCGCGTACCCGGCGTTGGTGCCCCACGCCATCCCGATCCCGACCACCAGCAGGCCGACGAGGAACGGCGCCATGTTCGCCGCCGGGGCCGTGTTGCGCAGGTCGGTGATCGCCAGGATCACGAACATCAGGATCGCCGTACCGATGATCTGGTCCCGGAAGCCGCCCCACATGTGCACGCCGAGATCCAGGCTGCCGTTGCCGGGCAGGGTGGAGAAGATGCCCTGGGTCTTGATCGTGTGCCCGGGGTCCACCTTGCCGATCGCCTCGGTGTAGTTCCAGCGAACCACGAGCGCCGCCAGGAACGCCCCGAGGAACTGCGCCACCACGTACGGCAGCACCTTCTTCCAGCTGAACCCGCGGAACGCCGCCAGCGCGATCGTCACCGCCGGGTTCAGATGCGCGCCGGTCATCCGGCCCGCGGTGTAGATGCCCATGGTCACACCCAGACCCCACGCCCACGAGATCGAGTCGTGGTCCCCGATCCCGCCCGCCACCACCTGCGCCACCACGCCGACGCCGAACAGGATCAGGATGAACGTGCCCGCCAGTTCCGCCGAACACTCCCCCAGAAGGGTCTTCGCTTTGACCGCTTCGGTCGTAGCCATACCGAACCTCCCTTCCCCGCCGTGACGACCACGGCTTGCTGGAATGTAGGAGCGATCGTGAGGCGGCACAACGCCCATCGTTCGACATTGTCGAACGCAGCGCACAGGACTTCCGGCTGCGACACCCACTGAACTCACCGCAGCGAGTACGTACCTCCCGGCCCGGCGACCGTAGCCTGCAATCCAGGCTCACCCACCGCCACTCTCAGGTCGACTTCCAGAGCCTCGAGTACGGCGTTGACCTCGTTCGGCCGTGGGTGCGTCGCCCCGAAGTCGACCAGCTCCACCGACGGCAACCCCGACCCCGCCGGATGCCGACTCGTCCCCCAGTCGATCAGGAACGGCACAATCCCGTCGTACGGCGCCGGGTACGTCGAGGTCAGCCGCCAACTCAGCAACTCCCCCGCGGGCGTCCTCCGACTCATCGGCTCGATCGACCCGAGATCCGCACCAGCCACCCGCGCCGCAACCACCGCGGCCTCGAGATCCGCCGCCCGAACCGCCCACGTCACCAGCCGCGCACCCCGAAGCCCCTCGATCCCGAACGGCATCGCCCCCGCAACCGGCCGCTCCACATCAGGCCCAATGATCTCCAGGTACGACGCAGCACCGAACCCGACCAGATAGTTCCGCGTCCCCCGCCCCACATGCCGCCCACCCTCAACAGGCTCCACCCCAGTAGCCGCAGCAAACTCCGCCACACTCTTCCGAAGATCGTCAGTAGCCAGAACCAGATGATCGAACATGCCCCGACCCTACGACTCTCGACGTACGACGAGATTGACAGCAACAGGCCGTCTCCGGCCCACCACGGGCCTCAGGGCCCGCTCGCCGGCACGACTCGCCCTTAGTGGAGAGTTTCCAGCCCATCGGTGGAGGGATTCTGGCCCCTATCGCAGGAAAATCCTCCTACCACCAAGGCCACAATTACTCGGTAGGTTTGGTCTCCGGTTTCGTCTCACCCAAGGAGCACCGCTGTGGCCCGCTCGCCCTACACGTTCACCGGCGCGCTGGAGCTCCTGGACCCCGACCGCAAAGCCGGCAACGTCCTCGGCAAGATCTTCGGCGGAGCCCTGTTCGTCGGTGCTGGCGCCGCCTTCGTCGCCGGCGGCCCGGTGGTCGGCATCACCGCAGCGGGCTGGCTGGCACTGATCGACCCCAAGAACGAGGCTGTCAGCCTGCTCGACACGATCGTGACGAACGTGTCCAAGCGACTGCGCGGCACGAAGGACAAGAACCAGCTCGAGCTCGTCGTGGCCGCCCACACGATCACAGCGGTCTCGTCGTTCTTCGACGCGCTGCCCCAGATCATCGGGCCGAAGTACCGCGACCTCGGCCTGACCGACCAGGAGCGGCGCCGGCTGCTCGCGGTTCCTGGAACCGACCCCGACGACCTGTTCGACGCAGTCGTACCGTTGTCGTCGCCGGAACTCGGGCTCGAGGAGAACCTCGACCGCAACCTCAAGCCGTACTACGAGCGGCTCGGGCGACGCTGCCTCGACTTCTTCACCGGACTCGAGGCCTGGAGCCGGCTCGAGCCGGTGCCGGCGGCCGCGCTGCTGGATGTGATCGTCGAACGGGCGGCGTCGCTGTACAGGAGCCGGATGCTTGAGCTCAGCACCTCCGCGCCGTTCAGTCTGTGGGTGACGCTGAACGAATTCTCCGGGACCCGCGAGCTGATCCGCACGCAGGGAGACGTACAGGCGGCGGCGCTGGGCGAGCTGCGGATCATGCTCAAGATGGTCATGCCCGGCAGTCCCGCGCCGCGGAACAGCTACCGCAAGAAGTTGGCACTCGCGGCCCGGGAAGTCCTCGACGAGCCGTTGCTGCGGTCGCGTACGCAGTCCGTCGCGTCACCGATGGTCCGGGACGGGTTCGTCGAACCGTCGTTCCACTACGCCGTCGCGGACGGCCGATCGCGGCCTTCAGACGAGGACTGGTGGTCTGAGCAGCCGGAGCATTCGTCGCTGGTCGAGTACGTCGCGAGCTATTTGGCGAGTCCCGAGGGCGCCCGTCGGCCACTGCTCCTGCTCGGCCATCCCGGGGCTGGAAAGTCGCTCCTCACCGAGGTGCTCGCGGCCCAGTTGCCGGACGACGCGTTCGCAGTCGTCCGCGTACCGCTCCGTTCGGTCAATCCCGACGACGACCTAACGCTCCAGATCAACAAGGAGCTGCAGCGGACTCTTCAGCGGCCGAACGCCGATCTGGACGAGCTACGTCAGGAATGCGGGGCGTGCGAGTCCTGCAATGACGTGAGCAGCTGCCCGCACCAGTGTCATCTCGTCGTACTGCTGGACGGCTTCGACGAACTCGTCCAGGCCACCGGCGTCACCCAGTCGGCGTACCTGTCGAAGATCGAGGAGTTCCAGAAGCGCGCCCGAACCCTCGGTACGCCGACCTCGGTCATCGTCACCTCCCGGACGGTCGTCGCCGACCGCGCCGAGATCGCCGCGGACACCCCGATGATCAAGCTGCGGGAGTTCGACCGGCCGCGGATCGAGCGCTGGCTCGCCGCCTGGAACGCCGCGCACGCCGGGCTCGCCGAGTTCGTGCCGCTCGAAATCGAGGAGATGACGGCCTCGGACGAGATCACCGAGCTGAGCAGCCAGCCGCTGCTGTTGCTCATGCTCGCGGTCTACCTGGCCGAGCTCGGCGCGAACCAGCTCGGCGGCGCCGACCTCACCCAGAGCGAGCTGTACCAGCGGATCATGGACCGCTTCATCACCCGCCAGATCACCGAGAAGACGGCACCGGACGCTTCGGACGCCGAACAGAAGCTGCTGCAACGTCAGCAACGCCGTCAGTTGCAGTACGCCGCCATCGGCATGTTCAACCGCGGCCGCCAGCACATCACCGACACCGAACTGAACGCGGATCTCGCCGCGCTCGACCCACCCACCGGCACCGCCGCCGGACTCCAGCCCCTGAGCGCGGCCGACCGCGTCCTAGGCGAGTTCATGTTCGTCCACAACCCCCGGGCCGACCGCGAACAACGCAGCGCCTACGAATTCCTCCACGCCACCTTCGGCGAGTTCCTGGTCGCGGAACTGGTCCTGGAACTCCTGGTCCAACTGATGCGCCACCGCGACCTGGAAACCACCTCACTCAGCCCGCAGCCAACCGGCCTCGACGACACCCTCCTCCGCCGCCTCCTCAGCCACCAACCAATCAGCACCCGCGCACCCGTCCGAATCTTCATCGCCGAGCTCGCGGAGCAGCTCCCCGAAGGACAACACCCGTCCCTCCAGGCCACGATCAGCCATCTCCTACGCCGCGAACAAACCCGCCCAGACCCCGACGACCAGCTCTACCGCCCGCTCCCCTACCACCCGGTACGCCGCCGGGCCTGCTACACCGCCAACCTCACCATCCTGCGCGTCGGGCTGGACACTGAGCCTGTCTCGGTGCTCGAGTTGTTCGACCTCGAGAACAACGGCGACGGCTGGCGCGGGATGGTACGCCTGTGGCGCGCCGGCATGGACATGGTCGGCTGGTACACGGTCATGCAGGTCCTGGCCATCGAGGCTTCTGAAGAGCAACGTCCCTGGTGGGAGTTTCGGGTCTGCCTTCGCCTCGAGCCCACCCACGATCCGATGATCAACGAGGCAGAGCTTGTGGGCGACCCCGAAACCAAGGCGCGATTGACGGTGGGCGCCAACGTCACGCGCTCGAGCGACGACCCTTGGAGAGAGGCAGATCTGGACGCGATCTCGCAGATCGCGATGATCCAGTTCGACAGCACGGGGACGCCGCGCTTCGGCCACCTACTACCTTATGACTTCGAATGGTACTTGGGTCTGCTCGCCATCGTGTCGGGTCGCCCGCCCATCAACGGGAACGTCAAGCGCGCAATCGTGGTGCTCCTCTCGCGGGCGGCCGCCGATCTCCCGACAAACTACGTCCGCAACCTCCTGGGCCACGCAATTCCGCCACCCGACGTCGATGGTTCTGGGGTCGAACTCGCAGCCATCGCCGCGAGGCACCCGTCGCTGCTCGACGATCTGGCCGGGCTTCGGGAGTGCATCGTTGCGACCACGGCAGCGTTTGCGCCGACGGCCGTTGCCTTGCTCTGGCATGCCGAGCAGCAGGCATCGGGAGCCGAGCGGGGTTTGCTCAGGCAGGTCCGGCTCGATCTCGACCGACGCCTCTCGGACGAAGGCATCGCCCCGTACGAGGACGTCTACTTCGCCCCGGAGTTCCTCACGTACCTTCGCATCGAACAGCCGCCGCACTGGGCTCCGGAGCTTCCCCTGCCGCGGATGTTCGACGGCCTCGATGAGCCGATTCTCGCGACCATCGCTCCGGAAGACGCGCTTTACGTGGCGGTGACCTGGGCGGACTTCGACGGCGGATTCGCCATGAGGTACCTCGCGAGCCGAGACGTGCCTCTTGAGGACGGGCAGGACGCGCTCGAGGTGTTGCGGGCGTACGTCGGTTCCTGAGAGGGAGCTGAGGGCGGCGGGTGCTTGCCAACCTGTTTGGCCGGTTGGGCGTCTCGGCAGTGGGTCTGCTGGTTTGGAGGGTCGGATGAGTGTGTCGCTGCTCGGGGGATGGTTTCCGGTGGTGCTGGAGGTGCTGGCTGCCGGTGTGTTGGTTGCGGCGGTGGGATGGCGGGATCGGCGGTGGCGGCGGCGGATGCCTTGGTTGGCTGGTGGGGCTGGGCTGGTGACTCTGGTGGCGGCTTATCCGGGGGCCAAGGTGGTTGGGCTGACGGATCCGTTGCCGTTTGTTGTTTGGTTGTGGTTTGGGGTGGGTGTGGGCGCCTTGATCGTGCTTGGGGTGGGGTGGCGGTCGGCTCGGTGGTGGCGGCGGGGGGCTGGGGTTTTGGCGGTGGGGTTGGCGGGGGTGGTTTGTGCGAATGGGATCAACCAGTTCGTTGGGTACTACCCGACGATCGACTCCGCGGTGAACGACTGGACCGACACGCCGTTGCCGGGGCAGGTGTCGATGTCGGGGCTCGCCCACGCGGCCGGTACGACGAAGATGCCGCCGGCGGGGCGGCTGGTCGCGGTGGACATCCCCGCGACATACAGCCACTTCGACCACCGGCAGGAGCTCGTGTACCTGCCGCCGATCTGGTTCGTCCGCAGCGCGCACCGGCAGGCGCTGCCGGCGGTCGAGTTGATCGGTGGCGAGCGCGGTGGGCCGGGTGACTGGGTGCGGCTCGGCAACGCCGTACAGGTGTCCGACGCGTACGCCCACCGGCACCACGGTTTCGCCCCGATCCTGGTCTTCGTCGACGCCACACATCGCTTCGACAACGACACCGAGTGTGTGAACGGTCCGCGGGGCAACTCCGCCGACCACCTCGACGAGGACATCCCGCGGTACGTCGAGAAGACGTTCGGCGCCTCCACCAACCCGCGGCAGTGGGCCGTCGCGGGGTTCTCGATGGGCGGCACCTGCGCCCTCGACCTGGTCGTCGAGCACCCGGACGTGTTCGACCACTTCGTCGACATCTCCGGCGACCTCGCGCCGTACACCACGACGCCGGCCGCCAGCCTGCACGATCTGTACGGCGGCGACGTGGCGCTGGAGAAGGCCAACGAACCGCTCCTCGTGATGCGTGCCCACGGCAAGTACCACGGGGTCAACGGCCTGTTCCTGACCAGCACCGAGGAGCTGCGCCACCAGCACGAGGCCGAGGAACTGTCCAAGGCCGGAGCCAAGGTGGGCATCTGGTCCCGGGTCGAGATCTCCCCCGGCACCCACGTGTGGCAGTTCGCCGCGCCCGCGTTCGCGTCGGCCTATCCTTGGCTCGCGAACCAGCTCGTCCTCCCCCAGCACGAAGGGAGCCACACCAAACCGGCGTGATCCAGACACTGCGGCGGCTCGCTGCCGGCTTGCTCGTGCTCGCGTTCGTCAGCGCGGTCACCGGTGCCGACACGGTCAGCGAGGTCCTCCCACCGAAGCCTGGTGAGGTCCGGGTGGTGGCCCTCGGCGACTCGGTCACCTCCGGGTCCAACTGTGATTGCGCCGCCTTCCCCCAGCTGTACGGCGACCTGCTCCACAACCGCTCCGCCGTACCGGTCACGGTCGACAACCAAGGCGTCGCGGGCCTCGACTCGACCGGTCTGCTGCAGGAGCTCGACCAGCGCAACTCCCTCGTCGAGCAGACCGCGAAAGCCGCCAACGTCGTACTGCTCACGATCGGCGCGAACGACTTCGGCGACCACCACGACGACGTCACCAGCGGACAGTGCACCGGCGACTGCGTGTCCGACGAGTACGAGCAGCTGACCGCCAACCTCGGCCGGATCCTGAGCCGGGTGCACGCGCTCCGCGGCGATCTGCCGACCACGATCCTGATGACCGGCTACTGGAACGTCTTCAAGGACGGCGACGTGGCCAAGCAGCAGTACACCCCCAGCGGCCGGATCGCCAGCGACCAGCTCACCGTCCGCACCAACAACGCGATCGCCGCCGCGGCGCGGGCCGACGATGCGACGTACGTCGACATCTACACGCCGTTCGAGGACAGCGCCGACATCACCGCGCTGCTCGCCTCCGACGGTGATCACCCGGACGCGGCCGGTCACGCGCTGATCGCCCGGTTGCTTCTTGCTGCAACGCCCAACCCTTTGCCTACGTCCCCACGTCAGGGAGGGTAGACGGACCAAGGGGGACAGATGGCCGAGGCGACCGCGTTCGCCGAGTTCGCGACCAGCAGGCACGGCGCGCTCTTCCGGTACGCGTACCTGCTGACGAGCGACCGCGGCCTCGCCGAGGACCTCGTCCAGGAGGCGCTGGTCAAGACGTACGTCGGCTGGCACCGGCTCCGCGATCCGAACAACGCCGAGGCGTACACCCGCCGCGCGATCACCACCACCGCGATCGGCTGGTGGCGCCGGAAGTCCTGGCGCGCGGAGCGGCCGTACGACGACGTACCCGATCAGCCCGTCAGCGCCGACGACGCGACCGCCCGGGTCTGGCTGTGGCGCGAACTGCAGAAGCTCCCACCGCGGCAGCGGGCCGCGCTGGTGCTGCGGTACTACGAAGATCTCACCGAACCGCAAACCGCCGAGATCCTCGGCTGCAGCGTCGGGACCGTGAAGAGCCAGGTCTCCGACGCACTCAAAAAGCTCCGGACCCGCCTGGGCTCCGATGTTGTGTTGAAGGCAGGAGTCACCGAATGAACGACCTCCTCAGGGACACCCTGGCCGAGCGTGCCGCCGGCACCGAGCCGCCGCCGCTCGACCTCGACGGCATCATTGCGGCCGGCAACCACCGTGCCGCTCGGCGGCGCACCCTCGGCATCCTCGGCGGTGCTGTCGCGACCGCGGCCGTGGCCGTCGGCGGAGCGAGCGTGCTGAGGCCCCGCAACGAACAACCCCAGCCGGCCCACCCCGGGCCATTCACGCCGCGCCGCGCGACCTTTGCACTGGGCAACGAGATCCACTACGGCTCCGAGGTCATCTCGGTGGCACCGCACAAGGTGACCGCCTTCGTCCAGACCGACGCGGGCTTCGTGTTCCTGAACGCCGACAACGCGATCCACGTGGCTGACCGGGCCGGCGTCCGGAGCCTCGGCAAGAGCGCCTGGCGACTCACCGCCGACCACCGCGGCAATCTGGTCGCCTGGGTCGAGACCCACAACGACCAGGGCGAGTCGGTCGTGTACGACGTCGCCGCGGGCCGCGAACTCGTCCGGACGCCGATCGGCAACAAGTTCCCGAAGTACGCCAGCCTCGCCCACGGCCCGGAGATCGTCGCCCTCGACGGCAACACGGCGTACTTCGGCACGCTGGACGGCCTGTACCGCTGGGACATCCGGAAGAACCAGGGCGAACTGATCGCCAAGGTCTCGACGATCGCGGTCCGCGCCGTGACGGCCGGGCAGATCGTGTTCCAGCAACCGCTCGAGCAGCGTCCACCCGCCGTGAGCCTGGCGGTCGCGAAGACGGTGTCCGCAACCGCTCCCGCAAGGTTCTCCGGCCAGCAGGCGTTCCTCTCGCCGGCCGCGAGGTACCTCTTCACTGAGACGGACGACGCCCTGATCAGCATCGAACCGGGCTGGGCCGGCCCCAAGCTGTACGAGGTGGAGACCGGCCGGAAGATCAAGCTGCCGTACGCCTACGACAGCCTGTTCTTCGGCCAGTGGCTCGACGACGACAGATTCATTGCCGCAGGCAAGCGCCGGTTCTCGGAGGCGGCCGAGACAGATCTGCTCGTCGTCACCGCCGCGACCGGCGCCGTGAAGGTCGCCGTACCGAACTTCTCCAAGCTCATCTTCAGCACGACGCCGCCACGGATCGCGCCGTTCGCGTTGCCGACCGGCGGGCCGATCATCGACCTGGCCGAATGATCAGTCGGCCGAATCCGCCTTGGCGGCCGGTGCTTCCACGTTCTCCGGGAAGTGGCAGGCGGTCTGGTGACCCGGGGCGAGCTCGACCAGCGGTGGCTCCGTGACCTTGCAGATCTCCTGCGCCTTCCAGCAGCGGGTGTGGAAGCGGCACGCCGGCGGCGGGTTGATCGGGCTGGGGACGTCGCCCTGCAGCCGGATCCGCTCCTGCTTGGCCTTCCGCTTGGTGTCCGGCACCGGTACGGCGGACAACAGCGCGACCGTGTACGGGTGCATCGGCTTCTCGTACAGGTCGACGCGGTCGGCCAGCTCGACGATCTTGCCGAGGTACATGACCGCGACACGGTCCGACACATGCCGTACGACGGACAGGTCGTGCGCGATCATCACGTACGTCAGGTCGAACTCTTCCTGCAGGTCCTCCAGCAGGTTCACGACCTGGGCCTGGATCGACACGTCCAGCGCGGACACCGGCTCGTCGGCGACGATCAGCTTCGGCCGGAGCGCCAGCGTGCGCGCGATCCCGATCCGCTGCCGCTGACCGCCGGAGAACTCGTGCGGGTACCGGTTGTAGTGCTCCGGGCTCAGACCGACCAGCTCGAGCAGCTCCTGCACGGCCTTCTTCACGCCGTGCTCGGTCTTCACGTTCTGCAGCCGGAACGGCGCACCGACGATCTTGCCGACCGTGTGCCGCGGGTTCAGCGAACCGTACGGGTCCTGGAAGATCATCTGTACGTCGCGGCGCAGCGGACGCATCTGGCCCTCGCGCAGGTGACTGATGTCGCGACCCTCGAACACGATCTTGCCCGACGTCGGCTCCAGCAGCCGGGTCAGCAACCGGCCGGTCGTGGTCTTGCCACAGCCGGACTCGCCCACCAGCGACAACGTCTCGCCACGGGTCACGTTGAACGTCAGCCCGTCGACCGCCTGCACTGCACCGACCTGGCGCTGCAGGATGCCCTTGCGGATCGGGAAGTGCTTGACGAGTCCGTCGACCGACAGGATCTCCTCACCGATCTTCGGAACGGCGGGAGTGGATTCGGCGTCGGCAGTAGTCCCTGGAGTGCTCACAGTCGTCCCGTTCACAGCTTCGGCTTGATGTCGGTCTCCCACGCCTTCTGGCGTTCCTGCGGGGAGAGATGGCACGCGACCAGGTGGCCGTTACCGGTGTCTAGCAGCTCGGGCCGCTCGGTCTCGCTGGCGCCGCCGTTCAGGTGCGCGTAGTTGCAGCGCGGGTTGAACGCGCAGCCCTTCGGCACGTTGATCAGGCTCGGCGGCGTGCCCTTGATCGGCATCAGCCGCTCGGAGCGCTCCCGGTCGATCCGCGGCATCGACCCGAGCAGACCCCAGGTGTAGGGGTGCTGCGGGCGGTCGAAGATGTCCTCCGCGGTGCTGTACTCGACCGCGCGGCCGGCGTACATCACCTGGATGTCGTCGGCCAGCTCGGCGACCACACCGAGGTCGTGGGTGATGATGATGACGGCCGAGTTGAACTCGCGCTGCAGGTCCCGGATCAGGTCCAGGATCTGCGCCTGCACGGTGACGTCGAGGGCCGTCGTCGGCTCGTCGGCGATCAGCAGGTCGGGGTCGCAGGACAGCGCCATCGCGATCATCGCGCGCTGCCGCATGCCGCCGGAGAACTGGTGCGGGTACGCGTCCACCCGGCGGTCCGGCTGCGGGATGCCGACCCGGTCGAGCATCTCGATCGCGTGCTTCTTCGCGACCGCCTTGCTGACCTGGTTGTGCACCCGGTACGCCTCGACGATCTGCGTGCCGACGGTGTAGAAGGGGTGCATCGCGGACAGCGGGTCCTGGAAGATCATCGCCATCCGCTTGCCGCGCAGCAGCCGGACCTCTTCACGCGTCGACGTCACCAGGTCCTGGCCGTCGAGGAAGATCTGCCCGCTGATGTTCGCGACACCCGGCTTGTGCAGGCCCATGATCGACAGGCTGGTGACGCTCTTGCCGGAGCCGGACTCGCCGACGATGCCGAGCGTCTTGCCGCGCTCCAGCTGGAACGAGATGCCGTCGACGGACTTCACCACACCGTCGTCGGTCGGGAAGTGCACCTTCAGGTCGCGGACGTCGAGGAAGGCTTCGCCTCGCTCCACCCGCTGCACGGAGTCCTGCTGTGCGGAATCCTGCTGTGCGGAATCCTGGGCTTCTTCGATCGGCTCGGTCACGAGATCCGCACCCTCGGGTCGACGACGGCGTACAGGAGGTCAACGACCAGGTTCGCCAGCACGATGAAGAACGCGGCGACCAGGGTCACGCCGAGCACCTTCGGCAGGTCGTTGGCGCGCAGCGCGATGACGGCGTACTGACCGATGCCGGGCAGCGAGAATGTGGTCTCGGTGAGGATCGCTCCACCCATGAGGAGGCCGAGGTCGAGACCGAAGATCGTCAGGATCGGCGTCAGCGCCGACCGCAGGCCGTGCCGCAGCACCACGGTTCGCTCGGTGAGGCCCTTGGCGCGGGCGGTCCGGACGAAGTCCTCGTTCATCGTCTCGAGCATGCCGGCCCGGGTCAGTCGTGCGTACGCCGCGGCGTACAGGAAGGCCAGCGTGACCCACGGGAGGATCAGGTCGTACGCCCACCACAACGGGTTCGTCTCGTCGAGTGGGTTGACGCCGCCCTGCTGGGTCCAGCCGAGGCCGTAACTGAAGATCGACAGCGACAGCAGGCCGGTGAAGAAGATCGGCAGCGACACACCCGCGAGCGCCACCGACATGAGTGATCGGTCCAGCACCGACCCACGTCTCAGTGCCGAGACGATGCCGGTGCCGACGCCGGTGATGAGCCAGATGAAGGCCGCACCACCGGCGAGCGACGCAGTCACGGGTATTCGCGCGACCAGGTCCGGCCAGACCGGCTGCTGGGTCAGGAACGAGTAGCCGAAGCACGGAGCCGGGCATCGCTCGGTTCCGGTGCCGTAGTTGTAGTCCTGGCCAACTACGAGGCCTTTCACGAAGCGGCCGTACTGCACGTAGAGAGGGTCGGTGAAGCCGAGCCGGACCGCAGTGTTGTGGATCTGCTCCTGCCCCGCGCTCTTGCCGACGTAACGGCCGGCCAGGTCGTCGGCGGTGGCACCACCGAGTCTCGGGACGAGGAAGAAGATCCCGAACGTGACGGCCGTGACGATGAAGAGCAGGAGTACTGCTCCGATCACCCGGCGGACTAGATATGCGAACACCGTGCTCGGCGTGGTGGCCGGTGATCATCGCTGATCACCGGCCACCCTCAGCCTTCACCTACCTCTACTGGTGATTGTTGGTCAGGGCAACCGACTGCCGACTACTACTTCTGTGCGAGTCCGATGCTCGCGTAGTCGTACATGTTCTGACCGTCGTTGCTGAACACGTTCGCGAGCGTGTCCGGGCGGTACAGCAGGCCCTTGGCCCAGATACCCGGCAGCACGCCGGCCTGCTCCATGACCTTCTTGTCGACGTCCACCCAGATCTGGTTACGGGCGGCCTCGTCGGTCGTCGCCAGCGCCTTGTCGATCAGCGTGTCGACCTCCGGGATCCGGATACCGAGGTTGGTGTTACCACCGGCGGCCCGGATCACCCGGCTGTCCACGATCTGGCTCAGGAAGCCGAAGCCGTCCGGCCAGTCCGCACCCCAGCTGTAGACGATCATGCCCAGGCCGTTGGCCTTCGCGTAGTCCGGCTTGCCGGCGTACAGCTTGGTGTAGTCACCGGTCGGGAAGCCCTTCGGCGTCAGCTTGATGCCGACCTTGGCCAGCGACTGCTGCAGCGACTCGGCGACGGCCTTCTCCTTCGGCCGGTCCGCGCGGTAGGCGATGTTGGTGCTGAAGCCGTTCGGCATTCCGCACTTCGTCAGCGCTTCCTTCGCCTTCGTCGGGTTGCCGTTCTTGTCCTGCTCGAAGCCGTAGTCGTCGAACTTCTGCGCGCCCGCGACCGACGGCGGCATCAGGTTCGTCGCGATGTCGCCACCGATCGGACCGCCGTACGCACGCTGGTAGCCCTCGTGGTCGGCGGCGTACAGAACCGCCTTGCGGCACTCGACGTTGTCGAACGGCTTGACCTCACTGTTGAACACCGTGAAGTTCAGGCGCGTGGACAGCACGTTGTCGGTGTGCGCCTTCAGCTTCGGGTCGGCGAGGACCTTCGCCTGGGTCTCGGCCAGCACACCGGTGCCGACGATGTCGACGTCGAGGTCGCCGGCCTGCAGCCGGTTGTCGATGTCGGCGCCGTTCACGTTGTAGGCGACGGTGATCTTGTCCGGCAGCGCCTTGCGGCCCGAGTCCGGGTCGGTCGCCGGGTCGTACTGGTCGTTGCGGACCAGCGTGAAGCCCTTGTTCGCGTCGTTGCTCTCGAACTTGTACGGGCCGCTCGAGATCGGGTGCAGCTGGTACTTCGTGCCGGTGTCCTTCGCCTGCGGGACCCCCGCGGTCGACGGCAGCTGCGCGAAGTAGTCGAAGCCGGCGAACGTCTTGTTCAGGTGGAAGACGATCGTGTAGTCGTCCGGCGTCGTCATCGCCTTGGCCAACTGCTTCATCTGCGGGTCCTTGGCGACGCTGTAGTCCTTAGGGACGTCGACCAGGAAGTCGTTGAAGTACGTCGGGCCGTTCGGCAGCGTGGTCTTATCCAGCGACCGGGCGACGCCGTACATGACGTCCTTGGCCTTGACCTCGGTGCCGTCCTCGAACTTGACGCCCTTGCGGAGCTTGTAGGTCCAGGTCTTGGCGTCGTCGGTCGGCACACCGGGAGCCTCGGCGAGGTCCGGGACGACCTTTCCGCCTTCCTTGCCCGGTGCCGACTTGAAGACCATCAACGGCCGGACGTAGTTGCGCGCCAGGTTCCAGGAGAGGCCGTAGTAGGTGTCACCGGGATCGGTGGAGTCCCACTTCTCGGTCGCCGCCATCCGGAGCGTGCCGCCCTTTTTGTCGCTCGGGTTGAAGATCTTCCCGTTGGCCGCGTCGAACTCAGGTGTCGCCGCGCTGCTGCCGCCACCCGACCCTCCGGAGGAAGCCTTCGGTCCCCCGCAGGCCACCAGGCTCAAGGCGACGGCCGCACTGACGGCGGTTACCGTCGTGATGCGATTCCATCTCATCTCTTGTTGCACCCCTTTAATCGTTGAGAGCCAGGCTCCCTGGTTGATGCGAAACGCCTACCGGGATCGCGGGTCGAGCGCGTCGCGCAATCCGTCACCGAACAGGTTGAACGCCAGCACGGTGACGAAGATCGCCAAACCGGGCGGAATCATGTACATCGGGTCGACCTGGTACCAGTTCGCCGCGCCGGACAGCATGTCGCCCCAGCTGGCCGTCGGCGGCCGGACACCGAAGCCCAGGTAGGACAGGCCGGCCTCGAACAGGACGTTGGTCGGAATCAGCAAGGTCGCGTACACCAGGATCGGCGCGATCAGGTTCGGCAGCAGTTCGGTGAACAGGATGTACGGGCGGCGCGCACCGAGACTCCGGGCCGCGTCGACGAACTCCCGCTCCCGCAGCGACAGTGTCTGCCCGCGGATGATCCGGCCGATGTACGGCCAGCTGAAGAAGCCGATGATGAACACGATCAGCGCGACCCGCAGGGTGTTGCCTTTCAGCCCGAAGATCTGGTCCGGGATCGCACCGACCATCGCCAGCGCGAACAGCACCAGCGGGAAGGCCAGGAAGATGTCCATCAGCCGGCTGATCAAGGTGTCCACCCAGCCGCCGAAGTAACCGGCGACGATACCCAGCGTGACACCGATCACGACCGACAGCAGAGTCGCCAGGAACGCGATCAGCAGCGAGATGCGGGCGCCGTACACGATCCGCGCGAAGATGTCCCGGCCGTTCACCGGCTCGATGCCGAACGGGTGGTCCCAGCTGATCCCGCCGAGCTTGCCGATCGGGGTCTGCAGCGACGGGTCCACCAGATCCTGGTGGAAATCGTTCGGGGTGACACCGACCAGTTTGCAGACCACCGGCGCGAAGATGCCGACCAGGATCAGCAGCAGTACGAAGGCACCGCCGGCGAGCGCGACCTTGTCACGCTTCAGCCGGATCCACGAGATCTGCCACAGCGACCGGCCCTCGATCTTGCCCGCGCCTTCGAGGATCGCCTCGGGTTGCGCTGAGGTTGATCCCGGCTCGACCTCGAGTGGCGTGCTCACGCGATGAGTTCCCCTGCCTGGTTCGGATGAACCGGAACGAAATCCGGAATGGCTGCCGCCTTAACCTGCCGCCATTACAGCCCGGAGTCAAACGCGGAAAGTGCTGCGTTGCCCGATCGTGATCGTCAGGAAATCGTCCCGTATCGTGGACTTTCCGCAGTAAACCACGGCGTCGCACCCACGGTCGCCGGGACCTCGCGAACCGTTACTGCCATGGCATCTTTGTGTCACACAGCCGAAGGCTGGAATGTCACCGTCGAAGACCGGAAAGATAGAGGAACGAGAGCGGATCGAGAGCCGTCTTGAGGTTCTCCAGATCCTTGCCCGCGACCACCGCGACCCGACCCTGCCAGCTGGGAATCACCGGAACCTCCCGTGCGATCACTCCCTGTAACTGCCCGATGAGATCGTCGCGTTTCAGACCGTTCTGCTCGGTCCGTTCCTGCTGCAGCAACTTGCTGGCAGCCGCCGATCGGTAGCCGTTCACGAACGGGGTCAGGTAGTCGTCCGCATCCGGGTACGCCGGAGTCCAGCCGGCCTGGTAGAGGTCGTACGCCCCGGCCTTCGTCAGCGCCTGGTACTGCGGCCACTCCGCGCCCCGCAACGTCACCCGGAACAACCCGGACGCCTCCAGCTGCCGCTTCAGCTCCAGCACCTCGGCCTTCGCACCGGTGCCGTACTGCGACGGGGTCCACCCGATCGTCAGCGGCACGGGTACGGCGATGTTCGCCTCCTTGAGGATGGCCGCGGCCGCTGTCTTGTTCGGCTGCTTGTACTCCGTCTTGAACGCGTCGGCCTGCCCGCCGTAGCCGGGCGGCACGACCGAGTACAGCGGCGACACGTGGTCGCCGTACGCCTTCTTCGCGATCGCCGGGCGGTCGATCAGCTGCGCCACGGCCCGCCGTACGGCCGGATTGCGGGCCAGCAACGACTTCATCTGGAACGCGAACAGCCGGATCTCCGCGGAGCCCGTCTCGACGACCTGGACCTGGTCGGACTTGCGCAGCTTGTCCAGCAGGCTCGGGCCGAAGCCGTGGAACGCGAGGTCCGCCTTGCCGGTCGTCACCGCCTGGTAGAGCGCGTTCGAGTCCTTCATCAGGCTGATCGTGACGCCGTCGTTCTGCGCCGCCCGCGGACCGCGGTACCCGGCGAACTTCGTCAGCGTGACCTCCGTACCCGGCTTGTACGCCGCCAACTGGTACGGCCCGCTGCCGATCGCCTTCGTGTCGAGCAGCTTGTTCGCCGGGTACGACTCCTCGTCGACGATCGAGGACGCGGTCGTCGTCAGCAGGTACGGCAGGCGCGCGTCCGGGCTGGTCAGGTTGAACACCGCCGTCAGCTCGTCCGGCGTACTCACCGACTTCACCGAGGAGAACAGCGCCGCCGCTCCCCCGGCCGTCTTCAGCCGGACCAGCCGGTCGAAGCTGAACTTCACGTCCGACGAGGTCAGCTCGTGCCCGTTCGGGAAGGTCAGGTGCTCCTTCAGGCTGCACGTGTACGTCGTCGGCGAGTCGAACTGGCAGTCCGCGGCGTCCGGCACCGGGGTCGGCTTGTCCGGCAGGATCGTCAGCAGCGTCTGGTAGAGGTTCGCCTGGACGGTCCGCGAGCCCACGTCGTACTTCCCGGCCGGGTCGAGCGACGAGATCGTGTCCGTGGTCGCGAGCCGCAGCAGCATCAGCTTCGGCGTCGGCTCCCCCGGGTGCGGGGCGTTGTCGTCCGGCTCACCGCAGGCAGCCAAGGACACGCCCAGCGCACCTACCGCCACGGCCGCCGACACCCGGCGCACCCACTCACTCACCGTCTCACCTTTCCCCAGCCCATACCCCACTACCGAACAACGCCCCCGAGGGCACCAAGTGACGGTAGCTCGTCAACGGAGCAGCGAACGCAGTGACTCCGGGGTGAGCGGCTCGAGCGACTTCACCACGAGCCGCCGCGGCGCGTCCGGGATCGTCACCCACTGCGGTACGGCGACGACGTACATGCCGGCCGCCGTCCCGGCCTGGGTGCCGGTCATCGAGTCCTCGATCACGACGCAGTTCGCCGGGTCCACACCGAGCCTGGCGGCGCCGGTCAGGTACGGCTCCGGGTTCGGCTTGCCCAGCGTCACCTCGTCACCGGCCACGATCACCGCGAACGGATCCGGCGGCAGGTGCCCGAGCACCGCGTCGATCATCACCCGGTACGACGCCGACACCAGCGCGCACGGGATGTCTTCCTTGCGCAGCGCCTGCAGCAGCTCGAGCGCACCAGGCTGGAAGGCCACCTCCTTGCGGAGCGCCTCCACCACCTCGGAGAACATCCGGTCGGCCAGCTCCTCGGCGCTGATCACGCCTTCCGGGATCCGCGCCATCCAGACCTGTACGGCGTCGCGCAGGTCGCTCCCGATCAAGGTCATGCAGTCCTCGATCGTCCAGGTCGCGCCGAGCTCGGCCAGCAGCTCCAGCTGCACCTCCGCCCAGACCTTCTCGGAGTCGACCAACGTCCCGTCCATGTCCCACAGCACCGCTTGCAGGGCCGGCAACTACTGCTCCTCTGTTGTTGTCGGTGGTCGTCTCCACCGCTCAGGTCCCGTCCATTCTCCCTGGTCCGGCGCGACACGTTCCGCCTGGGGTGAAACCAGGCACACGCGAACAGCGGAGCACGTAGGCTGGGCAGTCCGGTTTCCGGTGACCCCACCGGATTCGCTACAGAGACGACAGGGAGCCTGCGAGTGGTTGACCTCGCGAACCTGAGGGACCCGGTCGTGATCGCCGCGTTCGAGGGCTGGAACGACGCGGCCGAGGCGGCCACCGGAGCGGTCGACCACCTGATCGACGAGTGGGAGGCCGAGCTCGTCACCGCGATCGACCCCGAGGACTACTACGACTACCAGGTGAACCGTCCCCGGGTCGGCCTCGACGAGGACGGCGTACGGCACCTGACCTGGCCGACCACCCGGATCTACCTGGCCCGTCCGGACGACACCGGCCGCGACGTGCTGCTGATCCGCGGCGTCGAGCCGAACATGCGCTGGCGGGCGTTCTCCCGGGAACTGCTGGAGATCGTCGACGAGTCGAACGCGCAGCTCGTCGTCGTCCTGGGCGCCCTGCTCGCGGACTCCCCGCACACCCGTCCGATCCCGGTCTCCGCGACCTCGTCCGACGAGGAACTGACCGCGGCGTGGAGCCTGGAGCCGTCGACGTACGAAGGTCCCACCGGCATCACCGGTGTCTTCGCCGACCTGTGCACCACCCTCGGCGTGCCGGCGGTGTCCATCTGGTCCGCGATCCCGCATTACATCGCAGGTACGCCGTGCCCGAAGGCGTCGCTGGCGTTGCTCAGCAAGATCGAGGCGCTCCTCGACATGGCCATGCCCGAAGGTGACCTCCCGGAGCTCGCGCGCGCCTGGCAGCGCGGCGCGGACGAGCTCAGCGAGGAGGACCCCGAGGTCGCGGAGTACGTGCAGTCGCTGGAGGAGCAGCGCGACACGGCCGACCTCCCGGAGGCCACCGGCGAGGCGATCGCCGCCGAGTTCGAGCGCTACCTCAAACGCCGCAACAAGAACCACGGCGACTAGCTCTTCGCATCCCCGCCGCGCCCGTAACCGCCACAGGGTGTGGACCGTTGTTACCAGTGGGTTTATTCTCGACCGGACTACTGGGGGGTGACGGTCTGCCGTCACCGGGACCACGGGGAGCAATCGGATGCGCGACGAGCGAGGCAGTACGTCGGTGCCTGCGCTGGCTGTGCTCGTGCTGCTCGGCGTGGTCGCCGCCGTCGGGATCCTCGGCAACAAGAAGCACGAGACCGTCGACCTCACCACGCTGACCGCCTCGACGACCTCGACGACGATCACCACCGCACCGCTCGACGGTGAGCCGTACGCCGGGACCACCGGGCTCGTCGTGCACCCGCGCGCCGAGGAAGCGCTGTACAGCTCTCCCGACGCGGACGCGTTCGGCAAGATCGGCCCGACCCAGTTCGGGCCGACCTGGCTGCCGGTGGTCGAGCAGACCGACGGCTGGGTCCGGGTACTGCTCCCCTCCAAGCCCAACCGGTCCACCGGCTGGCTCCAGGACGAAGGGCTCGACCGGGCCACCTCGTCGTACCTGATCCGCGTGCACACCAGTTCGCGGACGCTCGAGCTCTTCGAGAACAACAAGAGCCTCGGCACCTGGAAGGCCGGGGTCGGCGCGACGAAGACGCCGACGCCGCCGGGACGGACGTTCCTGCTCGGCTCGATCATCGACCACAAGCGCTCGGCGTCGCCGATCGTGCTGCCATTGGGTGCACACAGTCCCACCTTGGACACGTTCGGTGGCGGACCTGGTACGGTCGCGATCCACGGCTGGCCGAATCCGCGCGTGTTCGGTGCCGCGATCAGCGCGGGCTGCGTCCGGGTGCCGAAGACCGCCCTCGCCCACCTGCAGAAGGTTCCGCTCGGGACGCTCGTCCTGATCGACAGCAAATAAGGAGATTCCGATGCGACGACAGTTGACTCCGACCGTGCTGACGGCTGCGGCCGTGGCGGGCGTCGTGACGTTCAGCCTGGTCGCGAGCGCCCCCGTCGGCAACGCGGCGGCCCGCCCGTCCTCGGCGTACGCCGTGAGCGCCGAAGGCCAGGTGCCGATCCCGAAGACGCCGTACGCCGAGTCTCTGGACGGCACGCGGCACACGACGTCCGCGCTCGAGCTCCCGAAGAACCCGCTGATCTCGGTCCGGGCCGGTACGGCGACCGCGGGCAACGACTCGGCCTCGGTCGAGCTGTTCGACATCGTCGTCGGCCCCGACATCCTGAGCCAGGTGACGATCCCGCCGGAGCTGAAGCAGCAGTGCTCCACGCTGCCGAAGACCGGCGCGGACAACCTGCCGCTCCCGGACATCGCACTGCCCGACCTCGGTCTGCCGTTGCCGAAGCTGAGCACCAAGGACCTGCCGGTCAAGAACCTGCCGGACCTGTGCAACCTGCTGCTGAACCCGCCGAAGTCGCTGCTCGGCATCGACTCGCTGAACGTCTGGTGCTCCGGCGACGAGGGTGGCGTCGACATCGGCTCGCTGACGCTGCTCGGTCAGACCATCAAGCTGCCGAGCACGAAGCAGAGCGCTTCCTTGCCCTCCAACCCGCTGGCGAGCATCACGGTCAACAGTCAGGGCAAGCACTCCGACGGCGCGTTCACCATCACCGGCCTGAGCATCAACCTGGGCGGCGGGACCGAGGTCATCAACCTGGCGTCGGCGACCTGCGCCAAGCCGGCCGCCAAGCCGAAGCCCAAGCCCCAACCGCAGGCGCCCCACGAGGCCCCGGCCCAGGTCAACACCCCGCCGGCCGCCCCCGTCCCGACCCCGGTCAAAACCCACCACCCGGTCACCGGCTGACCATCGAACTTGGGGAGGATCTTGTGCCGAATCGGGCACAAGATCCTCCCCAAGTCGTTCGATTAGAGCTTCACACCCAGTAGCGCGTCACAGGCTTGGGCGATGAGCGCGGGCGCCTGCGGATCGTCGCCGTCGGTTGCCGCCCACTCGTCGAGGGCCGCCAGTGCGCCGGCGGAGTCCAGGTCGTTGGTGAGTGCCGCCCGTACGGCGTCCACGACAGCCGCACCATCCGGCCCGGCGTCGCGCGCCACGGCCGCACGCCACCGCTCGAGCCGAGCCTGCCCGTCGGGCAGGTCGGACTCTGCCCAGAACCAGTCGGTCCGGTAGTGGTGGGTGAGCAGCGCGAGCCGGATCGCCATCGGGTCCGCGCCCGCGAGGCGCTCCTTCGAGACCAGCACCAGGTTGCCCTTGGACTTCGACATCTTCTCGCCGTCGAGACCGACCATCGCCTGATGCACGTAGGCCCGAGCGAAGGGGTGCTCCCCCGTCGCGACCTGCGCGCCGCTCGCGGACATCTCGTGGTGCGGGAAGATCAGGTCCGACCCGCCGCCCTGGACGTCGAACGACATCCCGAGGTACTTCAGCGCGATCGCGGAACACTCGACGTGCCAGCCCGGCCGGCCACGGCCGAGCGCCGAGTCCCAGGCGGGCTCTCCCGGGCGCTCGTGCCGCCACAGCAGGCTGTCCAGCGGGTCCTGTTTGCCTTCGCGGTCCGGGTCGCCGCCGCGCTCCGCGAACAGCTCGCGCATCGTGTCGCGGTCGTAGTTGGACACGCCGCCGAACGCCGGGTCGGCCTTCACGGCGAAGTACAGGTCGCCGTCGACGGAGTACACCGCGTCGGCGGCGCGCAGGTCCTCGACCGCGCTCGCGACCAGGTCGATCGACTCGACCACACCGATGTAGTGCTGCGGCGGAATCACCCGCAGCGCGGTCATGTCGTCGCGGAACAGCTGGATCTCCCGCGCCGCGAGGTCGGTCCACTCGACACCGGTCGCGGTCGCGCGCTCGAGCAGCGGGTCGTCGACGTCGGTGATGTTCTGGGTGTACGAGACGTCGTACCCGGCGTCCCGCCAGAGGCGGTTGATCAGGTCGAACGTGACGTACGTCGCGGCGTGACCCATGTGCGTCGCGTCGTACGGCGTGATGCCGCAGACGTACATGCGAGCGGTCCCGCCGTCGGTCGGCGGCACCTCGACCAGGCCGCGCGAGGCGGTGTCGTAGAGGCGTAGCCGCCGGGCGGGCCCGGGTACGCCCGGGATGTCTGGTTTCGTCCACGCCTGCATGTATCGGAGCTTATGCCAGTCCGATTTTCAATGACGCGACACGGTTCCACTCCGTGGTCCGGCACCCGGCATGCACCCCGCCTGCGGATAGCCTCGCGGACGATGAGTGCAGACTTCAGTCCCGAGCTCCAGTCGTACGGCGGCTGGATCGCCGCGGCCGCGATTCAGCAGCAGGACCTGTTCAACGAGGTGGTCGGACCGGACTCGCTGCAGGCCGATCTCGACGCGCGGACGCTCGGCGGTGAGCGCGGCGTACTGCGTGGGATCTCGCTGCTCGGCAGCTTCTCGGAGCTCGACCGGACCTGGCTGTGGGGCTGGGCGAACCCGGGCTTCGGGCCGGACGCGCCCGCGGTCGCCTCGACGCTCGCGATCCGCGAGTTCGGTGAGCGCCACGGGATCAGTGAGTTCACCACCGAGAGCCCGGATCTGAGCGGGTTCGACCAGCCGGCGCAGGCGGCGATCACGCTCGCGATCACCGCCGGCTCCGTCCTCGGCGGCCGTGGGGTCTGGTCGACCGCGATCAACGAGGGCCGCGGGCACGTGTACCTGCATGTCGCCGACGAGCAGCTGCCGCTGGCCGGGTTCGACGCGGTCGCCACGCCGCGGCTGCTGATGACCGCGATCAGCGTCTTCCCCGCCGACCACCGGCAGGTCGTCCGCGGCTACTTCCACCACTTCGGCCTGCAGTACGACGAGAGTTCGAACGCGATCCGCGGTACGTCGCCGAACGGCAGCACGGTCGTCGTCGAGTTCGACGAACTGGGCCGGGTCGGCAACGTCAGCGTGCAGCCGAAGGCCTAGAACGCCGGCCAGGGGATCGCGGGCCAGTCGTCGCTCGGGTACGGGAAGATCCCGGTCTTGAGCAGCGTCGAGCAGCGTTCCCGGGTCGCGGTCAGCTCGACGGCGGTGACGAGCTCACACAGTTGTTGCCCGAGGCCACCGGCCAGTTGATCGGCCAGTCGCCGTACGTCGTCCAGCATGCCTGCCGGGATGGGGTCACCGGCCCAGCCCCACAGGACGGTACGGAGCTTGTCGTCGGCGTTGAACGTGACGCCGTGGTCCACGCCGTACACCCGGCCGTCGCCCGGGTTCAGCACGTGGCCGCCCTTGCGGTCGGCATTGTTGACCACGGCATCGAACACGGCCATCCGCCGCAACGCGTCGTTGTCGGCGTGCACCAACGAGACCGGGTTGTGGCGGCCGTCGAGCGCGTCCAGGACACCGACCCATCCGGCGGGCACGCGGCCCTGCGGCACGATGTCGACCAGCTCGGTCTCCCCCGGTCCGAGCTCGGCCTCGTCGATCCACAACTGGACCATGCCTTCACCGAGCGGCCCGTCGCGCAGCAGCGTCGGCGGCACGATCGACCAGCCGAGCGCCTCGGACACGACGTACGCCGCGAACTCACGCTGGGCGAGCGTGCCGTCGGGGAAGTCCCACAGCGGCCGCTCCCCCTCGATCGGCTTGTAGACCACGGTCGCGGTCTCGCCGGCCAGGCTGACCGAACCCTGGTACGTACCGTTCGACGCCGCGACCAGGCGACCGTGCAACGACAGCTCCCCTAGAGCGAGGAGCTCCGGATCAGTGGTCATTCCGGCGTCATTCCGGCAGATGCCTGCGGTAGCCGTTGGCCCGCGGGCAGATGTGGCCGTCGGCGTCGATCGGCCGGCCGCAGAACGGGCAGCTCGGACGTCCGGACGCGACCAGCGCGACCGCCCGCCGGGCGAACGCACGGGCCTGCTCCTCGGTGATCCGGACGATGAACACCTCGGCGTCGTCGGACTCCATCGCGGCGGTGACCGGGTCGGTCTCCTCCAGGTCGGCCTGCTCGCCGGTGACGACCGCGAACACCTCGATCACCACCCGCTCGGCGTCGGCCTCCCACGCCAGCGTCATGGTGCCGGCCCGGAACTCCTCCTCGATCGGCTGCTCGAGCGGCGCGGTGTCGTCCCCCGCGGTCTGCGCGACCGGGTCGCGGTCGAAGCGCCGGGCCACCTCGTCCAGCATCACGTCGAGTCGCTCCGCGAGCGCCATCACCTGTTCCTTCTCGCACGCCACCGACGTGAGCCGTTGCCCGGCCCGGGCCTGCAGGAAGAACGTCCTCGCACCGGGTTCCCCCACGGTGCCGGCGACGAACCGCTCAGGGTCGTCGAAGGAGTGCACAACTCGCGCCATACGTAGACCCTAGAACATGCGCGGTTGTCCCGTGCCGTCGCGAGCAGGTGCCCGGTGGTGTAGCTGGGTGTGCTGGGGGCGAGGTCTCGATGCGGAGCATCGTGGCCTTGCCACCAGTGCAGCCAGATGCGCCGCCGGGTGCCGCGCAGTAGGCACGGGGCAACCGCGCATGTTCTCAATTACCGTCCACCGACCACAGCGTCGGACGACTGCTTCTTGGGCTTGCCTTTCGCTGACGGCTTAGGGATCAGCGATGCGAGTTCGCTGCCGGAGTCGTTCAGCCGGACCAGGAACGGGCGGGTCGCGGTGTAGGTGATGATCGTCGTCGACGCCGTGTCCACGACGATCCGCTGGAACGTGTCCAGGTGCTGACCGAGAGCGTCCGCGACGATCGCCTTGATCACGTCGCCGTGCGAGACCGCGACCCAGATCGCGTTCGGCCCGTGGCTTTTCGCGAGCTCCGCGTCGTGCGCCCGGACGGCGTCGACACCGCGCTGCTGCATCGCCCGCATCGACTCGCCGTTCGGGAACGTGACGGCGGACGGGTGCTGCTGCACGACCGCCCACAGCGGGTCCTTCGCCAGCGTGGCGATCTTCTCGCCGGTCCAGTCGCCGTACCCGCACTCGGTCAGCCGGCGATCCGTTGCCGGACGCAACCCGGCGTGGTGCTTCGCGATCGCGGCGGCGGTCTGCTTGCAGCGCTCGAGCGGGGAGGTGACGATCGCGGCCAGCGGCAGTTCGGCGAGCCGCTGCGCGACGGCAGCGGCCTGCTGTACGCCGGTGTCGTCCAGCTTCACGCCCGGCGTACGACCCGCCAGCGTGCCGGACGTGTTCGAGGAACTACGACCGTGGCGAACGAGAATCACGGTGGGCATGCAGTGCACGTTATCTCCTCCGCGCAAGTCCTGATGCCATGATGGGGGTGTGATCGTGGACTGCGGGGTGTATGCCGCCGGGGAGCGGCAGGACCTGCCCAAGGATCCCGAGACGGTTGCCCAGGCCATCGACGAGAGGGCCGACAGCTTCGGCTGGATCGGGCTGCACGAGCCGTCGGACGCCGAGATGGCGCGGGTACAGCGGCTGTTCGGCCTGCACGATCTCGCGATCGAGGACGCGCTGCAGCTCCACCAGCGCCCCAAGGTGGAGCGGTTCGGTGACACGCTCCTTGTCGTACTGCGGACACTCTGGTACGTCGACGAGGGCGACGCCGTCGAGACGGGGCAGGTGACGGCCTTCGTCGGACCGCGGTACGTCGTGACCGTGCGGCACGGGGAAGGCGGCGAACTCGCCACCACCCGGCACCACCTCGAGGAACGCGCCTCGATGCTCGGGCATGGCCCGGCCGCGGTGCTGTGGGCGATCTCGGACGCGATCGTGGACGACTACGAGCGGGTCGCCGAGCAGGTCGAGATCGACGTCGACGAGATCGAGTCCTCGGTGTTCTCCCCCGAGCGGACCAGCGACGCGGAGCGGATCTACCGGCTGAAGCGCGAGGTGCTGGAGATGCGCCGCGCGATCGACCCGTTGCGGGAGCCGATGGAGCAGTTCGCGCACGGAGTGGCCGGGCTCGGCCCGAAGGCGAGCCCGTTCTTCCGCGACGTCGCCGACCACCTCAGCCGGGTCTCCGACCAGGCCGAGGCGATCGACACACTGCTCACGTCCGCCCTGAACGCGCACCTCGCCCGCGTCTCGGTCCAGCAGAACGACGACATGCGCAAGATCTCCGCGTGGGTCGCCATCGCCGCCGTACCGACGATGCTGGCCGGTATCTACGGCATGAACTTCGACAACATGCCGGAGCTCCGCTGGCACTTCGGGTACTACGCCATCCTGCTGCTGATGGCGGTCGTCTGCGTCACCATGTACCGCTTCTTCCGCAAGGTCGGCTGGCTCTAGGTTGCCGTGATCGTGCTCGTCGACAGCAGGATGATCAGCACGATGCCGAGCAGGACGCGGTAGAACGCGAAGACCTCGATCGAGTGCTTGGCGACGAACCGCAGCAGCCACGCGACGGACGCGTACGCGACCACGAAGCTGACGGCCGTGCCGACCAGCAGCGGTACGACGCCGACGTCGCCGTTGAGCGCATCCTTCAACTCGTAGATGCCCGCCCCGACCAGCGCGGGAATGCCCAGCAGGAACGCGATCCGGGTCGCGGCGACCCGGTCGAGGCCGCAGAACAGACCGGCCGAGATCGTCGCACCGGACCGGGACACGCCGGGGATCAGCGCGAGGCACTGCACGACGCCCATCACGATCGCGTCGAGGAGCGTGATGCGGGTGAGCGGGCGCTCCTTCGTGCCCAGCCGCTCGGCGGCGACCATGACGAACGACCACCCGATCAGCGCGCCGGCCACCCACCACAGGCTGCGCAGCGGCCCCGAGATCAGGTCCCGCGCCAGGAAGCCGACGATCACGATCGGCATCGAGCCGACGATCACGTACCAGCCCATCCGGTGGTCGAACTCGCCGCGGTACTCCGGCTTCGCGATGCCGCGGACCCAGGCGATCGCGATCCGCCGGATGTCCTTCCAGAAGTACAGCACCACCGCCGCGATCGCCCCGATCTGGATCACCGCGGTGAATCCGGTGATCGACGGGTCGTCGATCTGCAGCCCGAGCATCTTCGCCACGATCGTCAGATGCCCGGTGCTGGAGACCGGCAGGAATTCGGTCAGGCCCTCGACGATGCCGAGGATGATGGAGTCCCAGATCGTCATATCAGTTGCCGACTCCGGAGAGCTCCAGAGCCTCGGCAGCGGTCCGCAGGTCGGCGATCCGCTGCTCGACGGTCGACGCGAACGGCGTCAGTGCGACCGTCGTCGCCCCGGCCTCGGCGTACGCCGTGAGCTTGTCGGCCATCCGCTCCTTGCTGCCGAGCAGCGAGATCGAATCCAGGAACCCGAACGGTACGGCGGCCATCGCCTCGCGGTGCTTCTTGTCCAGGTAGAGGTCCTGGATCTCCTTCGCCTCCTCGGCGTACCCCATCCGGACCGCGAGCGCGTTGTAGAAGTTCTTCTCCCGGCTGCCCATGCCGCCGATGTACAGGGCGGCGTACCCACGGACCGGGTCGGCCGCCGCCTGGATGTCGTCACCGGTCATCAGCGGGGTGGTGACGACGACGTCGAAACCGTCGAGGTCCTGCTGACGAGGCTCCGCCGACCTTCTTCGGCGGCCCGTCTTGATGTGGTTCAACTGCTCTCCAAGGAAGCCGGGGTCGTTGAGGATCCCGAGCCAGCCGTCGGCGATCTCGCCGGCCAGCTCGAGGTTCTTCGGGCCGACCGCGGCCAGGTACACCGGCACGTGGTCGCGGATCGGCCGCACGGTCAGTTTCAGCGCCTTGCCCGGTCCGTCCGGCAGCGGCAGGGTGAAGTACTTGCCCTCGTACGCCACTGTCTCGCGCCGCAGGGCCGCGTTCACGATGTCAACGTACTCACGGGTCCTGAGCAGAGGCTGAGAAAACCGCACGCCGTGCCAGCCCTCCGACACCTGTGGCCCGGACACGCCGAGACCGAGCCGGAACCGGCCGTTCGACAGCCGGTCCAGGGTGGCCGCCGTCATCGCGGTCATCGCCGGCGTCCGGGCCGGGATCTGGAAGACCGCGGCGCCGACGTCGATGGTGGTGGTCTGGGCGGCGATCCAGCTGAGCAGCGTCGCGGCGTCCGAGCCGTACGCCTCCGCAGCCCAGGTGACCGAGAAACCGAGCGCCTCGGCCTCCTTCACCAGCCTCAGGTGGTCCAGATGGTCGTCGCCGCCGTAGACGAAGCCGATGTTGAGTCCGAGTCGCATGACTGGCGAGCCTAGCGAGCCGTTGTCGGTGGGCCGCAATAGGCTCGGTACATGCAGCAGCGCTATCTCGGTCACAGTGGACTGGCGGTGAGCCGACTCGGGCTGGGCACCATGTCGTGGGGCCGGGACACCGACGAGCACGAGGCGCGCGAGCAGCTCGCCGCGTTCGTGTCCGCCGGCGGCACGCTCGTCGACACCGCCGCGGCGTACGGCGACGGCGACAGCGAGCAGCTGATCGGGTCGCTGATCGGCGACGTCGTGGACCGCGACGACCTGGTGATCGCGACCAAGGCCGGGTTCAGCGTCCGCCGGGGCGAGCGGGTCACCGACACCTCCCGCGGCGCGCTGCTGCGCGATCTCGAGGGCTCGCTGCGCCGGATGAACGTCGACCACATCGACCTCTGGCAGCTGCACACCTGGTCCGACGACGTGCCGCTGGAGGAGACGCTCTCGGCGCTCGACCACGCCGTCAGCTCCGGCAAGGTGCGGTATGTCGGCATCTCGAACTACGCCGGCTGGAAGGCCGCCCGCGCCGTCACCTGGCAGCAGGCGTGGCCGGGCCGCGCGGTCCCGGTCTGCAACCAGGTCGAGTACTCGCTGCTCGCCCGCGACGCCGAACTGGACGCGATCCGCGCGGCCGCCGGCCTCGGGATCGGGGTCCTCGCCTGGTCGCCGCTCGGCCGCGGCGTGCTGACCGGGAAGTACCGCACAGGCATCCCCGCAGACTCCCGGGCGGCGTCTCAGCATCTGTCCAGATTCGTCGACCCCTACCTCGACGCGCGGGCTTCAGGCATCGTGGAAGCGGTCGCACGAGCCGCCGACGGGCTCGGCTGGACCCCGCTCGAGGTCGCACTGACCTGGGTGCGGGACCGGCCGGGGGTGTCAGCGGCCATCGTCGGGGCCCGGACGGCACTGCAACTGAAGTCTGTACTGGGTGTGGAGGAGCTCACATTGCCGCCCGCCATCGCCGCGGCACTGGAGGATGTTTCCTGAAGGTCGTAGTTGGAGGTGTGGATGGCCGAGTACGAGCTGCAGCAGTTCGAGGTATCCAGGACGGAGTCCCGCGGTGCGGTGCGCAAACTGCTCACCGAGCACGCGGAGTACGGCGGGTGGGAGCTGGCCCGTCTGCGTCGCTATCCGGACGGTTCCCGACGCGTGTGGTTGCGCCGCCGCATCATCCGCGTGATGCGGACCCTCTGAGCAGGACGGTTACCAGTTCCCGTCGGCTGCCGACGCCGACCTTGTCGAACGACGCCCGTACATGCTCCTGCACGGTGTGCGGCGACAGACACAACCGCTCCACGATCTGCCGCGTCGAGTACCCACGCAGCAACAACTCGGTCACCCGCTGCTGAGCAGGTGTGAGCCCGTGCAGGTCAAGCAGCAGGGATCCCAGCTGGGCCGGCGTCACCGGCTCGATCACGACCGCCGTCTGCCCGTTCTCACCGAGCTTCGACGCCTGCAGCCCGAGCCACTCACCCCGCCGCGTCCTGACCTTCAGCCGGGTCGTGGCCCGGTCGACGTGCATCCGCGCAGCCACCGACCGCACCGCCACCGGCAACTCCCCCGGGGCACCGAGCTCATCGAGCCAGTACTCCGCCTCAACGCTGACCGACTCCACCCGCAGTGCAGCGTCGAGGACCACGACTCCTGGCCCCGGTTGTTCGCCCTGCCCGGTCGTCGCAGGGTTCTTTCCGAGTCCGCGGCGTAGTCCCTCGCCGAGATGCGGCGCGAGCCGCCGTACCAGCTGGATCTCGTGCTCGGAGAACCCCGCGTCGGCGTCCTCCCGGTGCAGGCAGAGCACTCCCCAGCACCGGCCGTTCGACATCAAGGCCGCCCGCAACTCGTCGCCCAGGCCGAGCGGCCGCATCACCTCGACGTACCGCGGGCTGCTCCGCCAGTCGCCCCGCGTCGCCTGAGCGAGCGTTTGCACCGGCTCCGGCCCACCGGCGAGGACGGCGAACTTGTTCACGTCGTCCTGCCCGAACTCGTTCGCGATGAACTGGCTGGTGACCGCGCCGAGCGGCTCGTCCACCAGCACCGAAGTGAACAGGACAGTCGCCGGATCCACCGTCGCGAAGAACGCCGCGTCGACTGTCAGCACGCCCCGCAGCCGCGCGAGCGCCTCGGAGCGCAACTGATCGGCATCCAGTCCTGCGTCGCAGCGCTGGATCAGCACCTCGAGGCGATCCCCCACCCCCATGATTGCGATGCTACGCCGGTACGACACCGAGTTGCTTGAGAAAGCTGAGATCGTCGAGCCGTCCCCAGCGCTCCACGATCAGACCGTCGCGGAGCCGGAAGATGTTGATCCCCGGCAGGCTGATGACCTTCCCGGTCGCCGGCACCCCCATCACTTCGCCGCGGTGCGTCCCACCGGCCGTGAACCGCTCGACGACGAGGTCGCCTTCCGCGATCAGCTCGTGCAACTCACTGCGCCAGTCCGGGAACGCGGCGCGCATCATCCCGCCGGCCGTCCGCATACCCTCACGGTCGGCCGTGACACCGAACGGCGGGTCGTGGTTGACGAAGTCCTCGGCCAGGTAGGTGTCCACCGCGCCGAGATCCCCCTTGGTGAACAGACCGTCGATGAAGTCCTTGACGACGGCTTTGTTGCTGTCTGCTGAACTCATGGTCGCGCTCCTCGCATCGATCCTCATGTCATCGATCGTCGGCGCGACCCCGTCCGGCCGGTACCCCGATTAGTTGGGGTTCTCGCTGGTGAATTATCTCTGCAACAGAGGTATTCTCGACTGTGTGACCGAGGTTCTCGCCGAGGAGTTGCTGGCGGCGATCGGGCTGGTGCGGCGGCACCTGCGCCGATCCGTCGGGCGGCCGTTTCCACTGTCCGCGCTCACCGACTCCCAGGCGGAGCTGGTCCGGACCGTCCGCCGCAACCCGGGCATCTCCGTCGCCGAGGCCGCGGCCGAGCTCGGCCTGGTCGCGAACACCGTGTCGACCCTCGTCGGCCAACTCACCGAGCGCGGCCTGCTGGAGCGCACCCCCGACGAATCCGATCGCCGCGTCGCGCGGTTGACGCTGACGGAGCCGGCCCGCGAACAGGTCGAGGCCTGGCGCGATCGCCGGACGGCGTTGGTCACTCGGACGCTCGACGACCTGACCTCGGACGACCGTGCGGCGTTGAGGTCGGCACTGCCCGTTCTCGCCGTACTGGCTGAACGCTTGCACCCCTTGGAAGAACAGCAACGGAAGGTGCGCACATGACTGCAGACCCCCCGCCCGCAGTGGAGGTCACCGGGCTCAGTCATCGGTTCCGCGACCAGGTCGCGGTCGACGATCTCGACCTGACCGTCTCCCCCGGCGAATGCTTCGGCCTCCTCGGTCCCAACGGGGCCGGCAAGACGACAACGCTGCGCGTGCTGAACACGCTCTACCCGCCCCAGTCCGGATCGGTCCGCGTCTTCGGCCTCGACGTCCACACCGACGCGATGTCCGTACGGCGCCTGCTCGGATACGTCCCGCAACAGCTGTCCATCGAGGGAGCGCTCTCCGGACGAGAGAACGTTTCCTGGTTCGCGCGGCTGTACGACGTACCGCGGCGCGAACGGGCCGCGCGGGTGGCCGAGGTACTGGAGATCGTCGACCTCACCGATGCGGCCGACCGGCTCGCGTCGTCGTACTCCGGCGGCATGGTGCGGCGGCTCGAACTCGCGCAGGCGCTGGTCAACCGGCCCGCGCTGCTCGTGCTGGACGAGCCGACGGTCGGGCTCGACCCGGTGGCGCGGGACTCGGTGTGGGCGCGGGTGCAGGAGATGCAGGAGCGGTACGGGATGACCGTGCTGCTGACCACGCACTACATGGAGGAGGCCGACATCCTCTGCGACCGGGTTGCGTTGATGCACCTCGGCCGGCTCCGCGCCGTCGGTACGCCGAACGAGTTGAAGGCCGAGCTCGGTCCGGACGCGAGCCTCGAGGACGTGTTCCGGCACCACACCGGCGAGAGCCTCGAAGGTCAGGCGAAGGGAGGCCTGCGCGATGTCCGTGGCACCCGCCGCACCGCCCAGCGCATGGGTTGATTCGCGGCCGCGCGCCGTGCTCCGGCTGTTCTCCAGGATCGGCACGTTCTGCCTGATCGAGCTACAGAAGCTCCGGCACGACCGGACCGAGCTGATCACGCGAGCAATCCAGCCGGTGCTGTGGCTGGTGATCTTCGGCCAGACGTTCAGCCGGATCCGGGCGATCCCGACCGGCGATGTGCCGTACCTGGACTATCTCGCGCCTGGGATCATCGCGCAGTCGGCACTGTTCGTGGCCATTTTCTACGGGATCCAGATCATCTGGGAACGTGACGCCGGGATTCTCACGAAGTTGCTGGTCACGCCGTCACCGCGTTCCGCACTGGTCGCCGGGAAGGCGTTCGCCGCCGGCGTGCGGACGATCTCCCAGGCGATCGTCGTTCTCATCGTCGCAGCGCTGCTCGGCGTCAGCCTCACGTGGAATCCGCTGAAGCTGCTCGCCGTTCTCGCGGTCGTGGTCCTCGGCGCCGCGTTCTTCTCCTGTCTCTCGATGACGATCGCCGGCCTGGTCCTGCGTCGCGACCGCCTGATGGGCATCGGCCAGGCGATCACGATGCCGCTGTTCTTCGCCTCCAACGCCCTCTACCCCGTCGACATCATGCCCGGCTGGCTCCGAGCCCTCTCCCACGCCAACCCCCTGACGTACGAAGTGAGCGCTCTCCGAGGCTTGCTCATCGGCCAGCCCACCAACTACCTACTCGACTTCACCGTCCTGATCGTCGCCGCCATCGCAGGCATCTGCGCGGCCGCCGCTCTCATGGGCCGTCTGGCGCGCTAGAGAACGCGTTTCCGATGGGGTCGTTGTGCATGAACGCCGGCCACGCGTCAGCGAACTCGTACATCCGCTCCAGGTACTCAGGCCGCTCGGCCAAGGTGGTGATCGCGATCTCGGACATGACCTGCAGTCTGGCACCGAAGCAGCACTAGTACGGCGACAGCCGCGGTGACGAGCCCCGATCCGATCAACGCGATCTCGGCTCCGAGAGCGCCGATGATCGGTCCTCCGACGAGCATCCCCGCCGCGCTTCCGGCGTTCACGACGACGCTTTGCCCGGAGAGCAACGCGCGTCGCTCGGCGCCGGCCGACGACCGGGTGATGAGAACGGAGATCGCCGCGATCCCGATCACCACGGTCACTCCCGACAACGCGCCCATCACGGCGACCACGGGAGGTGTCGTCCACACCCCCATTCCGACCCAGCACAGCCCGCTCCACGCCCACGCCATCGACGCGGTCACGACCGGCCTGGTACGCCGTACCACTGCCAACGACACCGCAGTCCCGACGAGCGACCCCACGCCATACCCGGTCATCCCCGCCGCCAGGTAAATCCCAGGCTGCCCGCGCTCCTCGCCCAGCACCGACAGCCCCAACGTGAACGCGAACCAGGTAACGCATCCGGTTCCGCGGACCACCCACCCGTACGCGACCTCGGGCCGGCCGCGCAGGCTCCCGCGGATCGACGGCGTCACCCCTCCTTCTGGGGCGCGCTCGGCCCGCACACTGCACGCCAGCAATCCGGCGCCGGCAACTGTTGCGGCCTCGACCCACAGCAACCCGCTCGTCAACCCGGTCGACACCGCCAACGCACCGACGGTCGGGCCGATCAGCATCCCCAGTCGTCGTAGTCCGTCCTGCCAGGTCAGCAACTGCACTGCCCGACCGTCACCCCATCGGTCGCCGGTGTCGGCGAGCAATGCCGACCGTCCTGGGGTCGCCAGGGCGTCGCCGCACCCGAGCAGCAACCCGCTCATGATCAGCAACTCCGCAGACATGATCCCCAACCCGGCCGCCGCCGGTACCGACGCCAACGCGATCGCGGACACCAGCGCCACAACCGCGAGCCGCGGCCCCGAGTCCACCCACTGCCGCGCCTTTCGAGCCCACCACGGCGACAGCAGCACGGGTACCCCAGCCGCGCCAGCAACGAGTCCGGTGGCCGCCACCGATCCCGTTTCCCGAAGGATCACCAAGGGCAGCGCGACCTGAGAAATCCGGAACGCGAAGTCCGCCGTACCGCTTCCTGCCAGCAACGCCAACGCTTCAGATCTCGCCTTCACGCCTTTAATTCTTGGCGTTTCCCGCGGTCTCAGGTAGCCTGCACAGTTTGCCCGCATGCCATAGGCTCAGCCTATGGCCTCATTACCCTCGGTCGAGGACCTGCGGCTGGTCCAAGCCGTCACCCGCACCGGCGCTGTCGGCACAGCAGCCCGCGAACTCCGCATCTCCCAGCCTTCGGCGTCCCAACGCCTCGCCCGGCTGGAACGCCTCTGCGGCACCAAGCTGTTCGAGCGCGACACCCGCGGCGCCCGCCCCACCCCCGCCGGCGCCGAACTCGGCCGCCGCGCCGACCACATCCTCGGCCACCTCGAGGAGGTGTACGACGCCGCGCGCGCGGCCGCCGTCACACAGCGCCTCGTGATCGGCACGTTCGCCAGCCTCGCGCCGATCCTCTTCCCGGTCCTCGACGCCGACCTTCCCGACCTGGAGGTCCAGCAGCAGGTCGACCACGGCCATTTCCTCGTCGAACGCGTCGCCGAGGGCACCATGGATGCCGCCTTCATCGCGATCGCCGACCAGATGACACTCCCCCGTGGCACCGCCGCCCGCCGCGTCGGCCGCGACGAACTCGTCCTCTTCGTCCCATCCGGCGCCCGCCCACCCGGCCGCGGCCGCCGACCCCTGAAAGATCGCCAGATCGCGTTCTCCACGTACGACCGCGGCTCCGAAGAAATCCACTCCCGGCTGGCCGCCCAAGGCGCCGTCCCACGCCGCGGCGTCACCCTCAGCACCACCGTCGCGATGGCCCGCCGCAGCTCCCACCTGGCCCTCGTCCCCCGCAGCGCCCTGGCCACCGAGCTCCG
Source organism: Kribbella soli (assembly GCF_004331345.1). Taxonomy (GTDB): domain Bacteria; phylum Actinomycetota; class Actinomycetes; order Propionibacteriales; family Kribbellaceae; genus Kribbella; species Kribbella soli. The sequence continues at coordinate 656,069 of NZ_SJJZ01000002.1, forward strand.
CCCTGGCGAACACCTCACCCCCGCCCCCTTCCACTACCGCCTCACCCTCTCCGTAGTCACCACCCCAACCCCACCCAAGCCCCTGATCGCTCACCTCCCCCACCTCCGCGCCACGTTGAACTTGTCGTGAACAGCGGTGAGTCGCGGCGTCAGGTGTTGCAGACTCGGGCGCATGAAGCTGGGGCGGTTGGCGCGTGGGCGCCGGGTACTGGCAGGATTTTGGGGTGCGACTGTCGTGCAGGTTGCGGCGATCGTCATCGACGCCAAGATCCTCAAGCAGTCCAGCAAGGTCACGTTGATGCCGCTGCTCTGGCAGTGGTCGCGCACGCAGGACGCCCCGCCGCTCCTCCAGGCGGCACTGCTCGCATCGGCCGCCGGTGACCTCCTACTGGAGACCGACCTCCAACTCGCCGGTATCGCGGCGTTCGCGGCGGCACACGCTTGCTATCTCGCAGTGTTCCTCAGCAATCCGGCGCAGCGATCCTGGCGGGTACTCGCGGCGTACGCAGCCTTGTGGGCCGCCCTCATCGCGGTCCTGTCACCCGGACTCGGCAGCCAGCGCATCCCCGTCGCCGCCTACGCACTGTTGCTCACAGCAACCGCAGTCGCATCCCGCTGGCACAACACACGCAGCGGACTCGGTGCAGCGCTCTTTCTCGTTTCCGACGCGCTCATCGCCCTCCGCCTCGCCGGCCGCGACTTCCCCGGCCGGGGAGCGCTCACCATGTCGACGTACGCCGTCGGCCAGTACCTGCTGACCTCGGGCGTCACCACTAAGCAGGACGATCTGACCGGTAGTGGTCATCGCCGTTGACCGCGGGTCGCCGGTCCCTGTGGGGTGAACAGCATGGCGACCGTCGACGACGTACGACGACAGTTCCGGAACCCGCCGCCCGAGGGGCGGCCGATGATGCGCTGGTGGTGGTTCGGACCGTCCATCGAGCGAGACGAAATCGACCGCGAGCTGGAAGCCATGGCCGCGGCCGGGCTCGGCGGCGCCGAGGTGGCGTTCGTCTACCCGATGGGACCGGTGACGGCGCCGTTCGGATCGCCCGAGTTCCTCGAACTGGTCGGCCACGCGGCGCGAACCGCGCGACGACTCGGGTTGCGGTTCGACGTGACGCTCGGGAGCGGCTGGTCGTACGGCGGTCCGCACGTTGGGCCTGAGTACGCGGCACGGCAGTTGCACTGGGACCGTCGCGAGATCGGTGCGGCGGCGTACGACGTACCGATCGTGGCCGCCTGGCCCGGTGACGAGTTCGTCGCGGCGTACGTCGGCGACGGGTCGGGCGGCGCGCCGTCGTCGTACGTCGAGGTGCCCGTGAGCGACGGGATCATCCACGTACCGGCCGGCGGCCAGCCGCGCGAGGTGCTGATCGCGACGTCGCGCGTGACCGGGCAGCAGGTAAAGCGGACCGCGGTGGGAGCCGAGGGACACACGCTCGACCACTACTCGGCCGCCGCCGCGAACGAGCACATCAAGCAGGTCGCCGAGCCGTTGCTGCTCGCGGCCACGCCGGAGCTTCTCGGGTCCGTGTTCTGCGACAGCCTCGAGGTGTACGGCGGGGACTGGACGCCGACGATCTTCGACGAGTTCGTGAAACGCCGCGGGTACGAGCTGCGGCCGCGGCTCTTCGAGCTGCTCGTGGACACCGAGGGCTCGCGGCAGCTGCGGATCGACTTCGGGCGGACGCTGTCGGAGCTGTACGAGGACAACTTCCTGAAGGTGTTCCAGCAGTGGGCCGCCGGGTACGGCGTACCGTTCCGGATCCAGAGCTACGGTGAGCCGCCGGCGACGATGAGCAGCTATCGGCACGCCGACCTGTTCGAAGGCGAAGGCTGGGGATGGACGCGCATCCCCGAGACCCGCTGGGCGTCGTCGGCCGCGAACATCTACGGCCGTTCGGTCGTGTCCGCCGAGGTGTGGACGTGGGTCCACTCCCCCTCGTTCCGCGCCACGCCCCTGGACCTCCAGGGCGAGGCCCACGAACACTTTCTCTCCGGCGTCAACCAGCTCATCGGCCACGGCTGGCCCTACTCGCCGTCCGACGGGCCGGGGCTCGGGTGGATCTTCTACGCCGCCGGCGCACTCGACGACCGGAACCCATGGTGGCCGTCAGCAACCGCTCTCTTCCGTTCTCTCCACCGTCTCTCCTGGCTGCTCCAGCAGGGAACGCCGGTCCGGCCGGTGAAGATCTACATCCCGGCCTCCGACGCGTACGCCGCCGTACGCACGGGGCACGCCGAGCCGCTGAACCTCTACCGCGTCGCCCGCCGGCTGATCCCGGAGAGCGCTCCCCGGATGATCCGGGAGGCCGGACTCGACTTCGACCTGATCGACGACGACGCGCTCGCGGTCCTCGATCCCGCAGACGCACCGCTGGTCGTCGTACCCGAAGGAACCACGACACCGCCGGAGACCCAGCGCTGGCTGGATGCTGTCGTCGCGGCCGGCGGAAAGGTGATCGCCGACGTCAGCACCCTCGGCGAGCAGCTCCCGCCACCGGCGCTCGCTCCCCAACAGGACGTGGGCGTGGTCCACCGGCGCCTCGACGACGGCGACTTCTACTTCGTCGCCAACACCGGCCCGGAGATCCGCACCCTCACCTTCGACCAGCCGCTGGAACGCTGGAGAGCGCTCTCTGATGACGCCGAACTCACGGACACCGTCACTCTTCACCCCTACGAGTCAGCCGTCCTCATCCCAACCACCACACCCGCGACGACAGCTGAGGCCGCCACTGGTAAGGGGCTGCTGGTCGACCCGCTTCAGGACGGCTGGTCGGTTGCCTTTGGCAATGACAGTCGCCCGATCACGCTCCCGCACCGCTGGGAGGACGACCCGGCGCTGACGACGTACTCGGGCTCCGCGACGTACCGGACCGAGGTCGAGCTCCTGGACACCACAGGCCGCCTGCTCCTGGACTTCGGCGCGGGTGAACCGGTGGCACCCGACGGCGAGCCCTACGTCCCGGGCAACTCCTACCGCGCGCTCATTACCCCGCCCGTGGGCGTCGCGGCCGACATCTGGCTCAACGACACCCACTGCGGTTCGCTCTGGGCGCCGCCGTACCAGGTCGACCTCACAGGCGCCGCACGACCGGGCGTGAACGAGCTGCGCATCGTCGTACACAACACCGCCGCGAACGCGCTCTCCGCCGATCACCACCTGCTCGAGGCGGCAGCAGACGTCACCGCGCGCTACGGGCGGCGGTTCGACCTCCAGCACATCGAACACGCCGCCGACTACCTCAACTCCGGCCTACTGACCGAGCCGAGGATCATCCGTCAGGCCTGATCCAGGAACCGGTCCAGTACTCGCGACCCGAACTCGAGCGCCGAGGTCGGCACCCGTTCGTCGATGCCGTGGAACATGCCCATGAAGTCCAGGTCCGGCGGCAGCTGCAGCGGTACGAATCCGAAGCACCGCACGCCGAGCCGGCTCCACGACTTGGCGTCCGTGCCGCCCGACATCAGCAGCGGCGCGGTGCGGCTCTGCGGGTCCTCGGCCGCGAGGCACGCCTTCATCGCCTCGACCAGGCCGCCGCTGAACTCGGTCTCCAGCGCGATGTCCTGGACGACGGTCTCGCGCTGCACCTTGTCGCCGAGCAGCTCGTCGATGGTCGCGAAGAACTCGTCCTCGTGCCCGGGCAGGAACCGCCCGTCGATGTGTGCCTCCGCGTCACCCGGGATCACGTTCACCTTGTAGCCGGCGTTCAGCATCGTGGGGTTCGCGGTATTGCGGATCGTGGCGCCGAACATCCGGCTGAAGCTGCCCAGCTTCGCCAGCGTCGCGGTCATGTCCTCCGGGTCGAGCTCGACCTCGAGCACGTCCTCCAGCGTCTTCAGGAACTCGCGGACGGTCGGCGTGACGCGCAGCGGCCACTCGTGCGAACCGATCCGGGTGACCGCCTCGACCAGGTTCGTGACGGCGTTGTCGGTGTTGACCATCGACCCGTGCCCCGCCGTACCGCGGGCCTTGAGCCGCATCCAGTTCATGCCCTTCTCGGCGGTCTCGATCAGGTACAGCCGCAGGTCGTCCTTGACCGTGATCGAGAAACCGCCCACCTCGCCGATACCTTCGGTGCAGTCGGCAACGGTGTCCGGGTGGTTGTTGATCAGCCACTGGGCGCCGTACACGCCGCCGGCTTCCTCGTCGGCGGTGAACACGAGCCGGACGGGACGCCGCGGCTTCACGCCGGCGCGCTGCCGCGCTCGCACCACCGAAAGCACCATCGCGTCGAAGTCCTTCATGTCGACCGCGCCGCGACCCCACACGCACCCGTCGAAGATCTCACCCGCGAACGGGTCGACCTTCCAGTCCTTCGGATCCGCCGGTACGACGTCGAGGTGCCCGTGCACGAGCAGCGGGTCCGCACTCTGGTCCTCGCCGTCCCAATGCGCGACCAGCGTCGCCCGCCCCGGCTCCGACTCGTAGATCGTCGATTCGATCCCGACCTCGTCCAGCTTCGCGGCGACGTACTCCGCCGCGACGCGCTCCCCGTTGCTCTTGCCGTTCCCGTAGTTCGTGGTGTCGATCTGGATCAGCTCGCTACAGAGCTCCACTACTTCGGCATCGGGCGTGTACGCCGTACGGTCGCTGGAGGTCGTCATGTGCCCCATCCTCTCCCACCACGGCTGCGGAGGGGGATTCAGGTCAGGGTGATCGCGTCGCCTGAGACAGTGATCTGCTTCGGCGGCAGGGGGCGCGGCGCGGGGCCGGCCTGCACGGAGCCGTCCTCGACCGCGTACTTGCTGCCGTGGCAGTCGCAGTTGATCGTCCCGCTAGCAACGCTAGCGACCGGGCAGCTCTGGTGCGTGCAGATCGAGCTGAACGCCTTGAACGTGCCCTGGACGGGCTGCGTGACCACGACCTGCTGCGGCGCGAAGATCTTCCCGCCCCCGACCGGGATGTCCGCGGTCGGGCCGAGGAGGGTGTCGGCCGGCGCGGGCGCGGGCGTACTTTGCGGCTCGCCGTACTTCGCGCAGCCGGCCACAGTCGCCAGTCCGGCGGCGGCTCCGGTGAGGATGGTACGGCGGCTGGGTGCGTCCACAGCGGGTCCTTTCAACGGATGACGCCGAACGTGGTGAAGAACCACAGCGCCGAGGTGAGCCACAGCCCGATCAGGCCGGTGAAGACAGCCCCGCCCGCGAGCGGGAGCAGCCAGGACGGCGCGCCCGCTCGGGTGAGCGCCAGCATCTTCACGACGAACGCGCCGTAGAAGAAGCAGCCGAGCAGGGAGTGGATCAGCACGCGCGGTTCGCCGTACTGGAAGCCCAACGCGTAAAGGCAATGCGCGACGACGGGGAGGGTGACGAAGACGGCAGCTCTCCCGGACCAGCGGTGCAGGGGTGCGAGCTGCGGCCGGCCTCGGTACAGCGCGGCTGCGCTCGCCAGTTGGAGCAGGCCGAGTACGGCGGCCAGCGTGGCCAGCCAGCTCTTGACCGCCTGGAAACTGGAGAAGCCCGCGATGTCGATCGCCACGCCGGTGGGATCGTGCAATCGCCCGTAGACGCCCAACGCGACGGCCGCTGCAGCGCCGGCGATCAACGGGACCGCAACGGCACTGCGACTCGCCACGGACGTCGTACTCATCTACCCACCTCCATCTGCTCCACCTCAGAAGGTCTCGTCGCCGGCGATGGATTGAGCGGTGACGGAGGCACCGTTCACAGTGGCGGATCGGGTCGCGGGGTCGAGCGGCGGTGCGGCGGCGGGAGTGCCGTCGTTGTCGATGCCTACCTGCGAGCCGTCGGGGAGGACGATCCAGCCGATCGTCGACGTGCTGTTTTTGGCCCGGTAGAGGCCCGCGGGTGGTGGTGCCAGGGTCGCAGTGAACCGCAGGGGGCGACCGCGCAGCGTCAGTTCTCCTGAGGCGGCCTTCGCGGTGACGACGCCGGTCAGGCGCTCCCCTGTGCGCGAGCGCAGTACAAGCTGGCCTGAGCTGAAGGTTCCTGTCAGCCAAGCCTCTACGCGGCGGCCATCGCATATGTAGGCAACGGCCTTGGCACCCTTGACGGCGACGGCGAGCGTCGCCTCCCGAGCTGCCGTCCGGCCGACGTACACCACTTGGTTCTGCGCGGCCGGCGGCGTCGTTTGCTCCGGCGTCGCGCTCGTCTGCTCCGGAGTGGTCGGCGCCGCGGTCGTGGGCGTCGGCGTCGGGTCAGCCGTCGCTGTCTGGGTGGCGGTCGGCGCGGCGGCCGGACTGCCGGTCTGCGTGCTGTTGACCACCAGCAACCCGACCAGCCCGACGGCCGTCGCCGCGAGCGTCACCAACGGACTACGCTGCCCCATCGCCCCACCCCGAGCCTCGGTCTCACCCCGAGTCGAGGATCCCGCCCGCCCGGCACCCGGTCAACGGCTCGGGAACCATCACGGCTTTCAGAGCACCTTGAGGCCGTACATCTCCCCCAGCGGATCGGAGATCAGTTCGATCCGGGCGCCGTCGGGGTCGCGGAAGTAGATCGACGTACCGCTCTCCTCCTGGAACTCGACGCCGTGCTCGACCAGGCTCGCCTTCAGCCGATCCCACTGCCCGGGCTCGACCGATATCGCCAGGTGGTGCAGTCCGCCGAGCACCTCGGCGTACGGCCCGAGGTCCAGCCCCGGGAAGTCGAAGAACGCCAGCAGGTTCCCGTTCCCGATGTCGAAGAAGAAGTGCGTCGACCCCTCGTAGTCCCGGTTCCCGACCATCTCGGTCAGCGGGAAACCCAGCACCTCCTGGTAGAACCGCACCGTCCGCTCGACGTCCGCGCACAGTAACGCAGTGTGATGCAGCCCACGCGCCGACGACGCCGTGCCGCCCTTCAAGTACGCCGTACGCAGCCGCTCACGATCCGCTTCAACGGCCGAGAGATCGATCTCCGTCATCTCCACCCACCCTTCGTCCAGCCCCATCAGACACCCCGGTCCGCCCGATGTGAATTCCACCCCTGGAGTTTGCTACTGTTCTCCGGTCGGTACCGCTGAGGCGGTCAGACCACTCGTCCGGGTGGCGGAATAGGCAGACGCGCTAGCTTGAGGTGCTAGTGCCCTTCGCGGGGCGTGGGGGTTCAAGTCCCCCCTCGGACACCCTTCTTAACCCCACGCAGGGCGGGAGTAATCGCCACGTCCGCCATCTGCAGTCGGTGGTCATAAGCGATCGCGAGGCCCAAGGCTTCGTACAGCTCGGCCAAATCGTTACGGTCCGCGAGATCCAGCGCCTTCGCCATGTCACCAAGCTGCGTCACCAGCGCGCGGATGTCGTCTGCGGTCAGTTGAGGCACTGGATCGACAGCCTTCGGACCGACTTCCGCAGCTCGCTTGTCGGCCGCTGCCGCGTTGTACTGCTCGGTGAGGGTTTCCGGATCCCAGCCCACCTCGATCGCCCGCCGCAGGCGCTCCATCGTCGACTCCGCGGCCGCGATGCGGCGCCGGAATGATTGCGCTTGGGTCTCAATCCTGTCAGCCAGCTCATCGGCGTCGGCCAGCGCCTCCACAGTGCGCTGGATGTGCGCCGGGGCGAACAACCGGGCGATCCACGCGTTGATCTTGGCTGTCAGGTGGTCCTCGCGCAGATAGACGTTCGCCGGATGGTCCTGCAGCGCGGGTGACCCGGCGCGGACATCTCCAGCTGCACTCGCGTGAAGTCCTCGACCGACACGATCGCCGGATGGGCAGGCTCGCGTGATCGCACGATCCTCGACGCCGGCGAACGCTTGTACCTGACGACTTGGCCCGCCGCGACGTCATCCGGGTCAAGCAGCTCCTCGACTTTCTGCCACCTGCCGTAGATCGCGTACCCCGTGTACCGCGGATTGCACAGGATTGCCCTGACTGTCGAGCTCTCCCAGCCGTCGCCTGCACGGCGTCGGTTCTGATGAGGAGTGTGAGCAGCCGGACATGGGACGTGCTCGGCATTCAGCAGTTGGGCGATGCCCTTGTGACCGACACCTTCGAGGTATATCGCGAAGATCCGTTCGACGGCTGGCGCCGCCACCTCGTCGACGGCGAGGACTCGCAGCCGGTAGCCCTCCTGCGCCTTCCGCGGGTTCGGGTGTGGTCCTGCGTCGACGACCTGATAGCCGTACGGCGCACGCCCGCCCTGATGCTTCCCGTCGATCAGAACCTGAGCCGCTATCGCGGCTCGAACTCGACGCTGCACGTGCTGCCGCTCCGACTTCGACAGGCCACCCGTGATCGTCATCGCCATGTCGTGCACCGTGTTCTCGGCATCGAATCGTCCACCGAGATCTGACTTCTCCATGCGTGTTCAACGCACGAGCTATGCACAGTCCTCAACGCTTCGCAACGTCAGCGGGTTGTCCGGCGCGGGTCAGTCGTCGAGCCACTCTTCGCCAATCGCGTCCCGATGCGGACCCTGGTGATAGCCGAGGAGGCACGGTTCATCCGTGCGGGGATTCCGTGCGTCGCAGTCCAGTTCTTGCGCAGAACGGAGCACCGGCCATTCGCGTCCGCTCTGCCTGGTCAAATCCACTTCCCCGTCCTCCGATCACAGCCATCGCTTGGATCGGCCAGGGCGACGGGGCAGGAGAACCGCACACCACCCGGCGTCCTCGCTCGCCTGGCCGAGCTCTACCAGTGCTCTGTCGCCGACCTCGTCATCGACCTAGCCGACTACTCGAATCTCGACACAGCCCGAGCCACAAGCGGCGACCTCAACGGTCTCTGGCTCTCCCGCTACAGCTACTTCTCCACCGGCCGCGACGCCAGCCTGCAAGGCGAACACACCATCCGCCTCCACCACACCGGCAGCCGGCTCCACGGCACCAATGATCCCGCCGACGGCGAATCACGGCTGACACTCGATCTGTCCGTCAGCGGAGCCATCGCCACCGGAACCTGGAAAGAGCGAACCGCGCCCACCGGCTACTACCGCGGCGCGGTCTACCACGGCACCATCCAACTAGTCGTCAGCCCTCACGCCCGCGGCATGAACGGCCGCTGGCTCGGCTTCGGCAAGAACTTCATCGTCAACTCAGGCGACTGGCACCTCGAATGGCTAGAAGCCTGACCGTCAGACCTCCGGCACCTCGCCGGACCCACTGATCAACGCAACGATCGTCGCACCTCTCGGAAACGCGTTGCGAGCCACCTGATCGAACAGTGCGTACATCATCTTCGCCTCGTACACCCAGTCCAACCGCACACCGTGCCGCACCTCGAAGTCGTCGATGAACTCGCCGAGCTCAGGCGTCCGCTTCGCATAGCCACCGAAGTGGTAATCACACTCAAGCCGCCAAGCCCCAGTACGCGCGCCGTACGCCTGCTCCTGGAGCGCAACGATGTCATCCTCAAGGAACGCGCCACCCTTGAGCACCGGAACCCCAATCACTAGCTGATCCGGCCGCATACCGGCAGCCACACCCGCGAGCGTCCCCCCGGTACCAACCGCACAGAACACGACGTCGACGGACGCATCCAGCTCGGCCGGCAACTCCGCACATCCCCGGACCGCGTCGGCATTGCTGCCACCCTCGGGAATCAGATAGAAGTCGCCGAACTCCCGACGCAGCGCCCCGATCACAGCCTCCGAGGCCTTCGCCCGGTACGTCGTCCGGTCGACGTACATCAGCCGCATACCGCGCGAGACGGCATACTGAAGCGACGAGTTGAGCGGCAGATGCTCCTCACCACGAATCACACCGATCGTGCCGAAGCCGCAGTACGACCCCACCGCAGCAGTCGCCCGGATGTGATTCGAATACGCCCCACCAAACGTCAGCAGCGTCCCGAACCCCAACTCCCGAGCACTCGCGACGTTGTACTTCAACTTCCGCCACTTGTTACCCGGCACTTCCGGATGAATCAGATCATCCCGCTTCAGCAGAACCCGCACCCCCGCAGCCCTCAACCGGTCGTCATCAATCTCAACTACCGGCGACGGCAACCGAAGCCCCGCAATCAACCCATCCTCCACCACGCCAGCATGGCACGCCGCAATGCTGGCTGCCTTCCCGCAGGCCCAGCGTCCGACCACGACACCAAGGCCGCCGCTGCTGCCCCACCAGCCCGATCGGCCGTGATGTCCTACCGGTCCACCACCAGCGCAAGAATCCTGCCACCACCCCCGCGCCCCTCGGGCCAAACGACAGACCGAAACGCTGACAGTCGAGCAATCGCTCGAAGGGACCTGGCCGCCCGCGGTGACTGGCAGCAGTTCCGGGGGTACTGCCGACGAGGTCGGAGTCCAACTCGATGCATGTGCGTGCTCGGCCTCGGACGCACCTGCGGACCGCACTCGTCGAGGCACGAATGATGCCCGGCGGCAGGGCCGCTGGCGGTCAGCCGTCCGTGGGGTGGGCGGCGCCGGCTCGCTCTTCGCGTGCGGTGCGCCGGGCGGCCTGCCACGGGAAGTCGCGCAGCGCGGCGGCCTGCTCCTCCGGGGCTCCGCCGCTGATGATGTACGCCCGCCGGTGGTCGGCGGACCGGTTCGGGGACGTGTAGTGCAGGGTGCGGCTGGCGTGGATCGTCGCCCCGCCGGCCGGGATCGGACACGCCACGGCGGTGGAGACATCGACCGATCCGGGCTCCACTTCGAGGCCGTGCACCCGTGGGTCGCCGCCGATCGGCCGGTGCGGGACCACCTCGCCGCGGTGCGAGCCGGGGACGAAATGCATGCAGCCGTTGTCAACCGTTGCCTCCTGCAACGGAATCCAGATGCTCAGCGCGTGGTAGCTGACCGCCGGGTTCCAGTACGCCTCGTCCTGGTGCCAGGGCGTCTCGACCCCGTTCCGGGGCGGCTTGTTGATCGCATGGTCGCCCCCGAACGTCGCCTCCGGACCGAGCAGCTCGGCCAGCACCTCCTTCGCGCGATCGAGCGTCTCGCTGCGCAGCAGCTCCGGCGCGTACCGCGACGGGTTGAGGATCTGCGGGAGGTTGGCCTCGCTCTCCTCGTCGTCCGCACCGGCCAGGTCGAACTGATCGCCGGCCGAACGTCCGGCCCGCTCGGCGAAGAGACGGTCGTAGATCGTACGCATCCGCTCGACCTCCTCGGCGGAGATGAAAGACTCGAGCGCGAGGAAACCCTGGTCGTGGTACCGGACCACATCGTCTGTTGTCAGCATGACCACGACGGTAGGGACGGCTCCGACAGCATGCGTCCGGAATCGAACCCGAGAGAAGATCGAACATGGCCGACCGACTCGAGCTGCAGGATCCCGGCCTGCCCGGAGTCATCGCTCTCGGCCGCTATCGGTACTCCTATGCGCACGACGTACTCGGCGCGCACTCCCACCCCGGATGCGTCGAGGTCTGCTACCTGGCCCGGGGACGGCAGCGCTACCGGCTGGGCGACCGGGTCTATCAGCTCAGCGGCGGCGACCAGTTCGTCACCCTCCCGGACGAGCAGCACGACAGTGCCGGCGAGCCCGAGGACAAGGGCGTCCTGTACTGGCTGATCGTCCGCGTCCGTGACTCGCCGCTGCTCTACTTGGACAGCACCCGCCGACGACAGCTGACCCAGGCGCTACTGGGCATCCCGACCCGGCAGTTCCGAGCGCACCCCGAGGCAGGGTTCCTGTTGGACGACGCGATCGCGCAGCTCAGCGGCCAGTCAACCGAGCTCGCCCGACTCCAGGCGGCGATGTCCCTCGCGCAGTTCCTGGTCCGGACAGTGACGGCGAGCGCCGCCGACCAGGCGCGGCCGGTGTCGGCGGTGGTAGACCGGAGTAGGCAGTACGTCGCAGAACATCTCGGCGAGACGATCACCGTGCCGATGCTCAGCCGCGCCGTCGGCCTGTCACTGGCCCGCCTGCACGCACAGTTCCGCCAGGAGCTCGGATTGCCGCCGGGCGAGTTCATACTCCGCAGCAAGATCGAGCACGCCCGCACCTTGCTCAGCGAGACCGATCTGCCGATCACCGAGATCGCGCACTCCCTCGGCTTCGCCAGCACGCAGTACTTCGCCACCGCGTTCAAGCGGCTGACCCGAACCACCCCAACGGCGTACCGACGTGGGTAGGCGCCTCGTGCTCGTCCAGCACCCGCGAACACGTGCTCGGGCTGGTTCGGGACGGTGGCTGGTCCGATTGAGCAAGTCTGATCGACTCCAGCTGGAATCAGCGGTTACAGGGTCAGACCGCCGGGGTGAGGATTGAGGTCGAGGCGTGTGGTTAGGGTGCGTGTTGCTCCTCGGACACCAAACTTAAGTCACGCAGAGCGGGCTTACGGAAACTTCAGCCGATCTGGTCTCGTGGTTGTAACCGCTTGCAGACCCAGCGCTTCGTACAGCTCTCGCATGTGGCTCGCATCCGCCTGTTCTAGCGCCGCCATCATCTCCGCGGCCCACTTCAGAACCCGCCGCGTTGTACTCAACCAACGCCACGGGTCCCCGCGTACCGACTCAACCTGCAGACCGTGATGCAGGACGAGTTAGCCGGAGCATGGCGGTGAGGACCGGGCCGTCGACGGACGGCTGCTGCGTACTGATCGGCTCGTACCCCCAGGATTCGTAGAGCGCCTTGACCTTCCCATCGCCGTTCAGCGCGTTGACCAGCAACGAGACCTGCACCTCGGGACGATCGCGAAGAAGGTCGTCGTGGATCAGCCGGGCGATCCCCCGCCCCCGCCACGGCTTGCGCAGCATGATCTCCTTCACCGCCACAGTCGACGCCTCGGCACAGCCATCAGGAATCGGAGTCGTCATCCGGCGCCACCAGCGATCGTCGGGCGTTACGGCGTTCGCGTACGCAAAACCCACCGGCTCTGCCGCGTCGTAGCCGATGACAACTTCCCACCCGGGATCGGAAGCGTGCCTCGCGAGCTGCTCCCCGAAGCGCTCAACCGAGTAGTGCGGAAGATGAAGCTGATCCGCACGTACGTCGGCACACACCTCGATCAGCGCGCTCCACACATCGTCGATCACCGTGGAGTGGCACAGCGCAATCCCGTCAGGGGTCACAGAAGCTTCCTCAATGAGTCGTGTGCGTAATGGTCCCAGGCGGTTGCCGAGTCGCTGGCTGGCGCGGCGATCCGCAGTGCGCTGCCGAAGTCTTGAAGCATCGAGGTGACGCGTGGACGCAGACCTGTCGGTTCGATCGGAGTCGATATCGCGGTGGCGACCGCTTCCTCCAGATGGTGTAGATCTCTTCCAACCTAACGGCCGCTACGAGCCGAAAGACTGGAATCCACGCCCGACCTGCGCGTTTGTGTCTCAGCGTTCCTCGGTGGTGATCGTCGCCGCCATCGTTTCACGGAGCTGTGATGGAGCAGGAAGTCGCCTGGAGCAACCTTTGCGCGCTCGGGCAAGACGATTGAGAAGATGCGACTGACCGGCGTCGGCTTGTTCGGCGACCTCGTTGTCCGACAGTTCGCGGGAGGACGGCATGATTCCGCGGGGTAGGGACCGGGCAGTGCTTGAGGAAAGTCATCCGTGGCAGCCGACAGTTCATCACATCGCGGGATGTCTGCGGTCGCGGGCCAACGACTGTTGTTCCGGCGCACACCTCTCAGTACTCTCCGGCTATGTCGGCCGGCCACAGGGGTGAGATGTGATGAGTGATGTTTACGGCTGGTTCAACGGATTGCAGCCTGCTGCCGCTGCTGCTTTGGTCTCGTTGATCGTTGCGCTGGTGACCACGGTCGCGACCGTGCTGATCGCTCCGTCGGTCAAGTACGCGTTCGACCGCCGATTGGAGAACCGGAAGCTGGATCTGGCGTACCGGTTCGAGCAACGAAAGGCCCTTAAAGACCACATCGGACGGCACAAAGGAGCGTTCCTGGAGTCGGCCGAGGCATTGAGCGGGCGGTTGCAGAACTTCCACGTCCACGAGCAGCGGGGTTGGCTCGAGTTGAAAGGGAAGTACACAGGCGAGATCGCCTACTACCCGAAGACCTTTGCCTACCGCCTCCTGCTCGCGCTCGGGACAGGGCGGGTGCTGGAACGAGAGGCCCTGTTCATCGACGCGAGTGTGGCCAGTGATGACGACTTCAGCTTCCTGAAGGCCGTCAAACTCAACGCGCTGGTCTGGCGGATGGCTTCCCTGTTCGACCAGGTGCCCTACAACGACGAGGAAGCAGAGGACCACTTCTTCAAGGACTCGCTCGCCTCCATGGCAGACTCGTTCTTCGAGGACGGCAAGGTGCTTAGCCTTCGGCAGTTCACAACGGCGATAGCCCAGCACGAGCACCCTTATGTCGATGTCTTCCGGTTCTTCGACGGTATGCATGCAAAGGATGGCCGTCTTCGCTACCAACGACTGGTCTGTGCGCACCTAGTACTGATGGTGACACTCAACAGCTTCGGCTACGACTTTCAGCAAACCGAGCAAGGAAAATTGCGAGACGTGGCGACGCTCCTCAGCGCGCCGGGCGTTCGCGCCAATCTCATCCAGCTGATCCAGCGGATGAAGCTTGAGCGTGATGCGAGCTTCGCGCAACTGGTCGAGATCCTGGCCGAGCCGACCTCCATATCGCCGGCGTATCAAAAGCCGGCTGTGTAAGGGGGCAACTCTCAGCATCCCATTGACCTCACTGACAGGCACGACCGGTAGCGGACCAAACACGACCATGGCAGCGGACCGCCGCGACCACGGACTTGTTTGCCGGGCAACGCGAACATCTTGCTCGGCACGCTCGGCCCCGGGCTGCCCTACCGCGTTCCGCCGAACAAGATGCCGGTGCAGGAGGCGAGCCCGGTCCGAGGACGTCCGCAGCAGTAACGACGACGGGCGAGCGGCCGCCGGTTCACTTGGCCTGGGCGACGGCCTGCAACTGCGGCAGCAGTAGTGCCGCCTGCTTCGCCCGCGCGGAGACACCGAGCATCTCGCGAGCCAGCAGCACCAGCGAGATCGGGAACATCACGATCGCCACCAGGATCACGAAGATAGCGGCGAGGCCGTCCAGGGCCGAGTCGTTGCTGCGGGCATCGCCGCTGCTCGGTGAGGAGAAGTTCAAGCTGTCGCGCTTGCCCGTCTCGAGGAGACACCGGAACTTCGGCTTGTACGGGCGCACCGTCGCCTTGCTCCAGTCGGCGAACCGGAGCCTGATGCGGCTGCGGATGAACACGGCGCGGGACACCCTCGTCACCGCGGGCAGTTGACGCCACGGACGGTCGGGGCGCTCGAGGACCGAGATGCCGCCCTCGTGGACATGCAGTCCGGTAACGGTCTTGTTCATCAGGACCATCGTCACGCCCGCGGGTACGGGAGCCTCGCACGCGGCGCGAATCTCTTCGACCGTGTGTTGCGGCAATGGGTCGGCTTGCTTCTTCGCCACGATGTTCCCTCTGGAGGCCGTGATCGATTCGTCCCCGGAAGGCTAGCGTCTGCCCGCCGGCCACTCGGTGGTCTGAGTCGTGCCGCCGTTCGCGTGTCTTGCCACACGGGCGCCGCGGACGTGTCTGCGACGTGGTGTTTCATGTCCTCGCATCGGCAACCCATTCGCGAATGCGCCGCAACAGCTCGCCCCGGTGCCGCTCAGCAAAGGTCTACAAAGCCCCGTCCGACGACTTCTTCGCCGAACTCCAGGCGTGTGGTTAAGGTGCGTGTTCCTCCTCGGACACGGTTCTTATCCACACAGTCGGCCGACGGGTCGACCTCCACATCGACTATCTGGCCGGTGTGGTGATACGTCAGCGACAGTCGAAATGACGAGTCGACCTCACTCAGCTCCTCCGGCTCAGCAGAGTCCAAAGCCTGCGCGACGTCGCCGAGCCGGTCGACGTACGCCTCGAGTACTTCACGGGTCAGACCGCCCGCCGCGAGCGGTCCGACTTCGGTCCATCCCCACGAGACACGCGGGGCCGTCTCGTCGGGTCGTACGAGGTCAACCGGCGGGTGAGGTGAGACGGTTTCTTGTATGGCCTCGCATCTCCTTCCCGTCCTCGGCGATGGCGAGCTCGTTGAGCTCGACGCCGACCTCACCCGGGCCGCGGTCACCGCGCTCGCGGTGACCGCCGTCGATCCCGGTGGCGTGCCTCGCGCGAAGTTCGTGCCGCGCGAGAAGATCGCGGAGACGCACCGGTCCGGGCTGGGGGCGGCACCGAGCTGGCATGTCTTCTGCATCGACAACGGCATCGCGTTCACGCCTGAGCTGGGCGTGCTCGGTGACCAGCGGCTGCGTCCCGACCTGCGCGCGCTGCGCGTGCTCGGCGGTGGCCTGGCCTGGGCGCCGGCGGAATTCCATGAACAGTCCGGCTCGCCCTCGCTGCTGTGCACACGCGGGCGGCTACGGGAAACGGTGGACGAGTTGGCGTCACTCGGCGTGACCGCTACCGTCGGCTGCGAGGTCGAGTTCGTGCTCACCGCCGCCGACGGCGCGGCGCTGACCGAACGCCCGTGGAACTGCTACGGCCTGACCGCAGGGCTGGACCGGGAGGACTTCCTCCTGCGACTGCTCGACGACTGCCGAACCGCCGGGCTCGACGTCGAGCAGTGCCATGCCGAGTACGGCGACGACCAGTACGAAATCTCGTTCTCCCCCACCGATCCGGTCGCCGCGGCCGACATGGTGGTACTGGCGCGCATCGTGATCGGCCGCGCGGCGCGGCGCTCAGGGCTTGCCGTGTCGTTCTCGCCGGTGCCGTTCGCGGGTGGTAGCGGCAACGGGGCCCACATCCATGTCTCGCTCGATCGCGACGGTACGCCGATGCTGTCCGGAGGGCCCGGATCGCACGGGCTGACCGTGGAGGGCGAGTCGGCGATCGGCGGCATCCTCGCCGGGCTGCCCGGCGTGGTCGGCGTGCTCGCCGGGTCCGTGCTGTCGGGTCAGCGGCTGCTTCCCGGGCACTGGTCGGGCGCGTTTGCCTGCTGGGGACTGGAGAACCGCGAGGCCGCAGTGCGTCTGTGCGCGGTCGAGGCAGGCAGCGCCAACATCGAGGTCAAATGTGTCGACCCGTCCGCCAACCCCTACCTCGCGACCGCGGTCGTGCTCGGATTGATCGTGGACGGACTGCGGCGCAGGACCCCGCTGCCGGCCGAGGCCACCACTCATCCGGCCGACGCGCAGCACCGGACACTGCCTACCGATCAGACCGCGGCGCTGGACGCGCTCCGGGAGTCGGCCCAGGCCAAACACATACTCGGCGCAGGCCTGCTGTCCGCGCTGCTGGCCGTACGGCGGCACGAGGTGACCGCCTTCGAAGGACAGGATCCGTCCGCAGTGGCCGACAGGTTGCGGTTCGCGTGGTCGGCATGAGCGATCAAGGAGCGATCCTGGACGAGGCGCGGCGCGGGCTGGACCTGCTGGACCGGGCCCTCACCGACATCGAGTCGGGCGGGTTCGACGACGAGAAGCCGGCCGGTCATGCGGGCTGGTGAAAGCGTCATCGAGCTGGCCGCCGAGTTGCCGCTGATCGACCACCACTGCCACGGCGTACAGACCGGCACCGCGACCGATGCGGAGGTGGAGCTGCTGGCCACCGAATCGAACTGGCCTGCCCCACCCGGCACGTCGGTGTTCGACAACCCGTTCGGGATCACGGTGCGCTCGGTGTGCGCGCCGTTGCTCGACTTGCCGCGGCATTGCACCGCAGAGGAATATCTTCGGCGCCGCGGCGAGCTGGGCGGCACGGAGGTCAGCGCGCGGCTGCTGGCTTCGAGCGGAACCGAGCGGTACCTGCTCGACACCGGCTTCCGGGCTTCGACGGTCATGACGCCGGACGAGATGGCGACCCTGACCGGCGCGGCTACCGAGGAGATCGTGCGCCTGGAAGCGCTCGCCGAGTCGATCGCGCCGGGCTGTACTGCCGCCGGCTTCGCCAGCGCGTTCGACGACGCGCTGGAGGCGGCCGCCGCAAACGCCGTTGGCGTCAAGTCGATCATCGCCTACCGGCACGGTCTCGACTTCGACCCGGCCCCACCGGAACCTGCGCAGGTAACCGCGGCCGCGGGCCGCTGGCTGACGGCAATCGAGGCAGGCTCACCGACGCGTCTCGCGGACCCGGTGCTGCTGCGGCATTTGTTGTGGCGGGCGGTGGAACTCCGTCAACCGATCCAATTGCACGTCGGCTACGGCGACCCGGACATCGTGCTGCACCGCTGCGATCCGTCCCACCTCACCGGGTTCGCGCACGCGACACGTACGACCGGCGCTCGGCTGATGCTGCTGCACTGCTACCCGTACATCCGTCAGGCCGCGATTCTCGCGCAGCTCTTCCCGCATGTTTGGCTGGACACCAGCTCCGCCGTCAGCCATGCCGGGCCGTCCAGCCAGACGCTGGTGCGGGAGTCGCTGGAGATCGCGCCGATGCACAAGGTGCTCTACGCCTCGGACGCGTTCGGCCTGCCCGAGCTGTACGCGTGCGGATCGTGGCTCTGGCGCCGGGCCGTCGGCCGGGTGCTCGACGAGTGGCTGGCCGACGATCTGATCGGCGCGGCCGACGCGCGTCGCTACGTCGAAATGCTGGGCCGCGGCAACGCCGTTCGAGCTTACGGTCTGGAGTAGACAGTGATCGAGGTGATGGCCGAGCTTGGCGGCTTGCTTGCCCTGAGCCCCCATGAGAACTGCAACTGGGAACGAACAGACCCCGCCCGCGGGCGGGGTCTGTTGCTTGGTTCTACCGGGACGGAGTTTCCTCAGATCTCGCGCCTGGTGCCGGGACGTAGCCGGTGGTTCGGGTGGTGAAGGTTCCGCGGCCCTGGGTACGGCTGCGCAACTGCGTTGCATAACCGAACAACTCGGCCAGCGGAACGGTGGCGACGATCACCATCGTGCCGGGTCGCGACGTCGTACCCGAAATCCGGCCACGCCGTGCCGCCAGGTCGCCGAGCACACCGCCCATGGCATCCTCAGGCACGGTCGCCGTGACCTCGGCGACCGGTTCCAGGAGCACCATCGCACTGGCACGCAGCGCTTCCCGGAGCCCCAGCCGGCCGGCCGTACGGAACGCCATCTCCGAGGAGTCCTTCGAATGGGTGGCCCCATCCGTCAGCGTGACACGCACCCCCGTCACCGGGTGCCCGCCGAGTGGCCCCTCAGCCAGAGCATCCCGGCAGCCTGCTTCGACTGCGCGGACATACTCCTGCGGCACCCGTCCACCGACGACGACCGACCGGAACGCGAAGTTCTCCGTGCTGTCGTCATCAGCTACCTCCAGCGGTTCGACGTCGAGGGTGATCTGGGCGAACTGACCTGCCCCGCCGTCCTGCTTGACGTGCCGGTACACAAACCCGGACACCCCGCGCGCGACTGTTTCGCGGTAGGTCACCTGCGGCCGGCCGACCCCGACCTCCAGCCCGTGAGCGCGACGTACCTTCTCCACCGCGACCTCGAGGTGCAGCTCGCCCATTCCCGACAGCAGCGTCTGACCGGTCTCGGAATCGGTCCGGACCGTCAGCGAGGGGTCCTCCTCGACCAGCCGCGTCAGTGCCGACATGAGCCGGTCGGAGTCGACGCTCTTGCGGGCCTCGACTGCCACGGCAACGACCGGGGCAGCCACGGCTGGAGGTTCGAGAACCAACGGTGCTGTCGGCGCGCACAAGGTGGCGCCGCCCCGTGCGGACTTCGGCCCGATGACCGCGACGATGTCGCCGGCGAACGCCTGCTGGACCTCCGCGTGCTGGTCGGCCTGCACCCGCAGGATCCGGCTGATCCGCTCAGTACGTCCCGCGCCCGCGTCCACCACCGTGTCTCCCTTCCGAATCGTTCCCGAATACACCCGCAGGTACGTCAACCGCCCGGTGGCGGTCGAGCTGACCTTGAACACGAGCGCAGCGAACGGCGCCCTCGGGTCGGCGATCCGCTCCTGTACGACGCCGTCCGATATGCCGCGCACCGCAGGCACCTCTTGTGGCGAAGGCAGATAGGCGACCACGGCGTCCAGCAGCGGCTCGATCCCGCGGTTGCGGTACGCCGACCCGCACAGCACCACCACGCCGGTACCAGACCGGGTCAGGTCCCGCAGTGCGGCAGCCAGCGTTTCCGCCGAGACCGTTGACCGCGCATAGAACTCCTCCAGCGCGACCGGGTGGAGCTCGGCGACGGTCTCCTCGAGCAGCCGACGTCGTCGCTTCGCCTGTTCCAGAAGGGCATCGGGAACCTGACGCTCTGCAAAGGTGTCGTCGTTCCAGACATACGCCCGCATCCTGATCAGATCGATCACTCCACTGAAGCCGGCCTCCTGTCCTATCGGCAACTGGACCACCAGCGGCGTCACGTGCAACCGCTCGCGGATCGAGGCCACCGCTGCGTCGAGGTCGGCGCCGGGGCGGTCCATCTTGTTGACGAACGCGATCCGCGGCACCCCGTGCCGGTCGGCCTGGCGCCAGACCGACTCGCTCTGCGGTTCGACTCCCGCGACGGCGTCGAACAGCGCGACGGCACCGTCGAGCACCCGCAGCGAGCGCTCCACCTCGTCAGAGAAGTCGACGTGGCCCGGGGTGTCGATCAGGTTGATCGAGTGCCCGTCCCAGTCGCAGCTGACGGCTGCGGCGAAGATCGTGATCCCGCGATCGCGTTCCTGCGAGTCGAAGTCGGTGACGGTCGTGCCGTCGTGGACCTCACCGCGCTTGTGGATGGTGCCGGTGAGATACAGGATCCGTTCGGTGACGGTGGTCTTGCCTGCATCGACATGGGCGAGAATGCCGACATTGCGCAGGCCGGACAGCGGGTGGTTCTGTTGTCGGAGGTCAAGGTTTGTACGCATGGGCCGATGGCCTTTCCGATGATCCGGATCGGGACAGCGCGATTCGCGGACGAAGCGACCTGTGTCAGGCCACGCGCCATATCCCCGGCGGCGCGGAATGCAGCCGCTGGCAGGGCAGGCTCGATCAGTTCGTCACGGACAGGGGCCGACCGCGCAGCCGGCACCTGACACACGAAGACACCAGGATCACGTCGTACCGAGACTGGGAAACACTCACAGCGATGCGGTAACGCACGGCCGGGCTCCCCTCACTCGTCAAAGCGCCTGCCCTCGCGGCGGCGCTCAGTTCGATCCAAGGGTAAGGGGACCCGCGATGCCGGACCACCGGATTTCACCGCAGGACCGGACCGACCGTACGCGCTGCGCCCTGCGCGGCCGAGGTAGCGTGCTGTATGGCCACCATCGACGACCTCGCCGGGCTGCTGGTGGCCATCGCGGCGGGTGACCGCACGGTCGTCAAGGCATCACTCGACGCCGGACCCCGGTTGGCGACGGCACGGTTGGCGCGACGCGAAGAAAGCTTCATGACCGAGTGTCAGGCGCAGGTCTACGAAGGCGACACGGCGCTGCACGTCGCAGCGTTCGCGTACGACGTCGAGCTCGCCGAAGACCTGGTGGCGCGCGGCGCCGACATCGGCGCCCGCAACCGCCGCGGCGCCGAACCTCTGCATGCAGCCGTCAGCGGCGGACCCGGCGGAACGCACTGGAACCCGCTCCGCCAGCAGGCGATCATCGAATACCTCATCGAAGCAGGAGCCGACCCGAACGCCGCCGCACTGGGCGGGGTCACCCCCATGCACCGAGCCGCCCGAAACCGGTGCTCAGCGGCCGTCGAGACACTCCTGCGCCTGGGCGCGAATCCTCGCCTGGCGAACGACCACGGCTCAACTCCGGCCGACCTCGCCCACTGGACCACAGGCCGCGGCGGCTCAGGCTCCGAGGCAGCCAAACTCGAACAGCGAGCCATCATCCAACTCCTCAACAACGCCACGGCCTGAAGCCCGGCGAGCGCTTGAGTCCGACGACGTGGTGGGGATGATGGGACGATGAGCCCTTCGTCGAACGGTTGGCCTGTGGTGCTCCTGCACGGGTGGCCGGTCACGGAGACGCATTGGCAAGGCCTGCTGCCAATCCTGCGTCGCAGCGGTTTCACATCCGTTCCGGTCACCCTGCCGGGGCTTGGCAAGCCGGCCGAGAGCACACCAAGTTTCAGGAAGAGCGACCTTGCGCACCGCCTCGGCAACGATCTGAGCGAGCGCGGACTTGCCCGCTTCTCGCTGGTAGGCCACGACTGGGGTGGAACGGTCGCGATTCTCCTGACCGCTGCAATGCCCCAGGCGGTGAACGCGGTCGTGATCGAAGAGGAGATCCTCCCCGGGATCGACATCGACATCCCCGCACCAGGCGCTGAGCACTATCCGTCCTGGCACGGACCGTTCAACCGCACACCCGGCCTCGCCGAACAGCTCGTCCCGGGCCGGGAAGACGCCTACTACGGGACCTTCCTCCGGCAGAGCGCCGGCCCGCCAGGGCTCGCCCCGGATACAGTCCGTTCCTACATCGACGCCTACACGACGGCCGATGCTCTGGAAGCCGGGCTCGGCTACTACCGATCCCGAGCCGACGACATCGCCGACGTCCAACGGCTCCAACAGAATCCGATCCACACGCCCGTGCTCGCGATCGGAGGACGATACGCGATGGGCTCCGCCGTCGCGGACGGCCTCCGCACGCTCTCCACAGACGTCACCGGCCTCGTCCTGGAACGATCCGGCCATTACCCCGCCGAGCAAGAACCCGAACCCGCCGCCGAAGCCATCATCGAGTTCCTCCAACGACACCGCGATCAGCCGGCCCCATAAGGCCTCACCGTGCATGTTGGTGCCGACAGCGGTCTGGTCGTGACGAGGGGCGGCAGCGACCGAGGTCCGGTGATCGCGATGGACGGAGGTCGGTTCGTCATGCGCGGGCCTCCGAGTTCCCAAGAGCGGAACCAGACTGACCTAACTGCGATGGTGGGGTTCACCGTCGCAGCGGGTTTCCGGGCACGACAAAGTGTCGTGAACGCTATGCCCGGTTCCGGCGACACGTCACGTGACATCCATTGCAACAACATGCAATCTTCAGCATCAACTGACGAGGGGGCCCGAAATGGTTCCGCTCAGAGTGGCGTACCCATGCGCTCCGACGCATCGTCGATGATGCACGCCGATATGCCGAGCTGCGGTTCGCCCGCCCCTGAATCGCTATGGCTATCCACGCCGCTAGAGCTCGAGGCAGCGGCGACAACCTACCGGCATTGACCGCTATGGCCACGTCGCCTGGTCGACCTGCTCGCTCGCGACCCGGATCTGCAGCTCGGCACGTATCGCAGGATCGAGTCCGCCGGAGTCGACCAGCACGTCCTCGCGTCGGCGACGGGCGAGCCGGATGACGCATTCAGCGACCAGCGCCGGCCACAAGGCATCGCGGCGGGGCTCATGCGCGCCGATCAGGTTTACAACCAGCGCGTCGATGGGCTCAAGATCCAACCAGCGCCCGGGTGGCACGGTGGAAGACTCCGCGCGATCGATCCAGCGGACGGTGGTCGTGGCGGGCTCGTCCGCATCCCGTGGCGCAGAAGGAATCTGAGCGGCGGATACCTCCGGCTTTCCTGGTGCGTCTCGCGCGGGGGAAGGCGGAGTGACCGACGTCCCCGGGGTCAACGACAGCGTGATCGGCGTACGCCCGGTGCCGCCGGACAGTTGCAACCTCGCCTCGGACTGGACGACTGGGCTGAGCGCGTCGAGGGAGTGCGCGACGAAATAGCCATCCGGCGCTTGGGCCACGATCCGTGACAGCGGACCGGCGAAACTAATGCCGCGCTCCTCGTCGTGGAGTTCCGTGAAGAGGATGCGCGCCTGCGGAAAGTGGCCCCGCAAGATGGCGAGTGCCGAACCGCTCACGACGGGTGTCAGCACGATGTTCGCGGAGTGCGGTGCGGACCTCATGTCGACGACGGCGTACCCCGGGCCGAGCATCTCGCTCAGCTCCGCCCGAGCCAGTTTCGACAGAGGCATGGCGGTCACCACGAGTACCGTCGAACCGGCGCCCTGCTCGGGCGTTCTGGTCAACAAATACTCCTTCGGGTGTCGCTTCAAGTCCGTCTTGGCAAGGTCGCCGATCATATTGTCGCTGCCACTGACTCCCGGGTCGCGGTCCGACACCCTTGCTTCGGCGGTTGGTGGTCGGCTGGTTTCGTTGATTGGTGGTGGCGCGGTTAGGGTCTGCCGGGTGTCCAGCTTCGATGTCGCCGCGTCAGACCGCACAGTGCAGGATGTAGAGGATCGCGCTTGGCGCGAAGTGTCGGACGTCGGTGTCGCCGCCGCCCGGATCGAGTGGGCGGGCGCCGCGCGGGAGCTGCTGATCGTCGCAGCCAAGAAGTACCAGGCACTCAGGCAGCAGAAGGACATCGCCGCGGGCGTGCAGGAGTTGACCGGCATCCGCACCAAGCAACCGGCCCGGCAGTGGATCGGTGGCGTGCTCGCCGAGGTGTCCGCGGAGAGCCTGCGGCGCGGTGAGCCGATGTTGTCGGCGCTGTGCGTCAATCCCGACGAGAGCGTCTTCGACGGGTACGCCGCGATCGTGGGTGCGGCAACAGGTACCACTCCCCCGGACGCGGATGTGCACGCCTCGCACGAGCGCGTCGCCAGCTACCGTCACTTCGAGGCGGCAGGCCTGCCCGCCGACGGTGGCAGCGCGATGATCCCGGCGAAGCTCGCCGCCGCCCGCGCGCGGGCCCGCAAGGCCGCGATCGCCGAGCGCCCGATCAACAAGTGCCCCCTGTGCAACCTGCAGACCCCGGCCAACGGGATCTGCGACACCTGCGCCTGATCGCAGTTGTCACCACACGAGGTGACCCGCGGCGAGGTGAGCGGGCAGAGGCTACGTTGGACTGGGTCAGTTGAGGTTAGCAGTCGCTGCAGATGGCGATGCTCGTGGTCAGCATCCTGCCGATCCTGTTCGTCTACCCGTTCCTTCAGAAGCACTTCGCCAAGGGGATCATGATCGGCGCCGTGAAGGGTTGACCACCAGGGCCCCGGCAACGTCGAGGCCCTGGTGGTTCGGGTCAGAAAGCGAACGGGTTCAGTACGGCGAACTTGTCGGCTGCTCCGCCGTTCGGGACTGCGACGATCCGGCGGGTGATGGAGCCATCGGCCGGGAGGTCGAGTTTGAACTTCGACATGGTCCAGATCGACTGCGAGTACCCGGTAAAGGGACCGCTCGCGGTGTCGTAGACGAGGCCGTAGGTCTGGTTGTCGGCGCCCGTTCCGGACTGGCCGATCCAGCGTTGGGCGTCCGGGGTCTGGGCGAACGGCCGCCACTGGTGACGGGAGCGTTGCCCGAGACGGCCGAGCGAGAGCCCGCGCCGTCGTGGTCGAGCGCGTCGGCGGCCCACACCGTCAGCGGCGCATCGGTCGCGTTGGTGAAGGTCGTGGCCGCGGTGATGAGGGCGACGGCGCGCGAGAGCACGTCGTACTCGAGGCTGAGCAGCCAGGTCACCCGATTGCCCTCTTGACGGACGCTCGAGTAGCCCGTCGACGCAATGACGTGGGCCGAGGCCGACGAGGCACCGGTCAGGAACAACATGACCGTAAGCCCGGTGAGCATCAGCAGACGTCGCATGAGGTCTCATCCCACGCGACTCCGGCAACGTCTCAGTGACCGCTCAGCAAACAAGCCGCAACGCTGGCCCTACCGGGGAACGATCTCGCTCCGCCCCTGCCACGAGCCGTGCTCCGACAGCGGCCGGAACCGCAGGGTGGCGAACTCGTGGTGGAAGTCCCTGCGCCGCCGTTCAGCCATTGCGACGGCATGACGATCGGGATCCGGGACAGTGCTGTGGCCGTGCACCATCTCCTCCATCTGCCGCACGGACCGCCAGACCGAGAACGTAGAGATCGTCCGAGGCGGGCGCATCGCGGCCAGCGCCAGCGTGGTCCCCGGATGGTCGCGAACCAGCCGTTCCACGGGCTTGCCCCACTTGAGGAACCTCGGCACCTCCAGAAGGCGCATCCGGGCCAGCGTGACCGCCACCACGGGTTCGGCAGGGTCCCACTCGCCCGCTCTCGCCGGGAGGTCGGGCAGCGCCGCAAGCCGCGACCACCGGCGCAGAAACTGCATGCGCACGTGCCAGCCCGCCGCCAACTCCCTGCCCAAAGGGTCATCCACCAGGAACGCCATGACCGCCGCCTCGTCCTCCCACCGCGCGAACATCGCCATCCGACGCAGCTGCATCCGGGCCGGCGAGACGGTCGGTGCACCGAGGCGCATCAGCGCCAAGCACTCGGCGTACCGCAACCCAGGCGTAGACGACACAGCCGGCGCCTTCCACAGCGCCCCCGCTGTCGTCGTCGGACGGAGCTCCGCAAGGTGGAACGTGAAGATCGTCATCGTTGGCAACTGTCCCACGCCTCAAGGCCGACAACTCGCAGACGTCATCGCTCGCGTCACTCAAGCACTGAGCTGTAGCCATGTGGTCAAGGTGCGTGTTGCGCGAGGTCAGCGGGGGGGTTCGGTGACGGGGACGACGCGGCGCCAGCCGTCGAAGACGACGGTGGGGTTCATGCCGACGGACAGGTACAGGCCCAGTGCCGGTGTCGGGTTGTTCGTGTCGACATGCAGGATCGTGCCGGCCCGGCCGGTCGCTGCGTCGAGGGCGAAGGCGTCGCGCAGCAGGAACTTCGCCAGACCACGCCCCCGGAACTCCTCGACCACGCCGAGCATGCCGATGTGACCACAGTTCTCGGTCTCGACGTACTTGTCGTTGCACTCGCGGACCGCGACCACCTGGCCTTCAACCTCGAGCAGCGTCAGCTGGGCCCACTCGAAGATCGGTACGTCGTCGTGCCTCTCGAGCCAGTCCTCGTGTGGGGTTTCGACCCAGCCGAACTGGCCGCGGAAGCACTCGTTGATGGCCTCGTGTGCGGCCCAGCGGGTGGCCTCGTCGAAGGCGCCGCGGCGGACCTCGACGCCGGCCGGCCCGTCCGGACTGGCAGCCGGTCCAGTGTGGTCGATCCGCATCCGGTGGAACGTCGTACCGGTGGTGAAGTCGTGGCCGGACAACTGCGCGCGCAGCGACTCGTCGGCCCGGCACACGAACGCGTCGACAGTGACCTCGGCATGGCCACGCTCGCGTCCCATCTCCTGGGCGCGCTCCATCGTCCGATCGACCAGCCAGGCGGTGACCGCTGGGTCCTTCGCTGCCACTTCGATGTCGATCAGCTGACGGTCACCTGTGCCGAGCGTGGTCGCATACCCGGCCGGCAGGCCGTCCGCGGCGAGCACGAGCCAGCCGTCGATCATGCGGTCGAAGCCGGGCCTGTCAATGCAGTAGGCGACTTCCTGCAACGTGGTGTCGGCGTACCCGAACACCGTTTGGTTGTAGGCCGCGAGCATGTCGAACAGTGCCTCGGCATCGGCCCGCTCAGCCGGACGGACGGTGTAACCGCCGGGCAGTGGAGCGATGGTCTTCATGACTCATCGTGCGCCTGCACGCACTGCAGCGGAAGGGCCAGGCCGCCCGTGCTCGGCAGGTTGTCGCCGTAGGGTGATGGGTGATCCGCGGTCGCCGATACCGAAGAGGGACCAGCTGTGACGATGCAGGAAATCGCTGACGTTCAGCAGTTGCAGCTTGAGGACGACCCGTTCGTGGGACCGGCCGACTGGCCGGCGCACTGGATCAGGGCGACGGAGGGCGGCGATGTGGTCGGCTTCCGGCTGCGCGTCGAGTGCGCACAGCCGGCTGAGGTCGTTGTCCACGTGTCCGCCGACGAGCGGTACGAACTGTGGCTCGACGGCGACCTCGTCGGCCGCGGGCCCTCGCGGGGCGACGTCGGCCACTGGTCGTTCGAGAGCTACCGTCTGCGGCTGCCGGCCGGCGGGCACTGGCTTGCTGCCCGCGTGTGGAGCCTCGGGGACGATGCACCGATGGCTCAGCTGAGCCTCGGCGACGGTCCCACATTCCTCCTCGCAGCCGAAGCTGTCCGCGGCACGCTGCCTGAACTGAGCACCGGTAGGGCGGTCTGGCAAACGGCTGCACTGCCTGGCCATGGCCGGCGACCGAAGGGTGACGGGTATGGCTGCGGAGCCAGGCACGTCAGTGACGGCCGTACGTTTCCGTGGGGTTGGCAGACCGGCGCGGACAACCTCGACTGGTCGGCGGCCGCGAGGGGCGACCTCGGACGTACGAGCGACGGAGCGCGGTTGCTGGTGCCGGCCCGATTGCCTGCACCGGCACAGCGGTGGACCGAGGGCGCCCGCGTCCGCCATCTCGCGGGTCATCCGGCAGGAGAGCCGACGCGCGATCGCGTCGTGGATCCGGCGGACCACCTGGACGGTGAAGCCGGCGACTGGCAACGGTTGCTCGACGGTACGGCGCTGGTGCTGCCGCCCGAGACCTGTCGGCGGGTGCTGATCGACCTCGACCAGTACGTGTGCGCGTACCCCGTCCTCGATCTCGAGGGCGGGCGCGATGCCGCAGTGCGGGTGCATTGGCAGGAGTCGCTGTACGAGACGGAACCCGAAGCAGGTAAGGGACATCGCGATGTTGTCGCGGGCAAGCTGTTCGGCCGGCAAGGGCTCGACGAGGACGGCATCGGTGACCTCTTTGTCGCCGGCGGCGGCCGCGAGTGCCACAGCACCCTGTGGTGGCAGTCCGGTCGCTATGTCGAGGTTCTCGTCACCACCGCGGCCGAACCGCTGACGATCACCGGCCTGCGGTTCCGTGAGACCCACTATCCGTACGAAGACCGCAGCGGATTCACCGCCAGCGACCCGCGGCTTGCGCAGGTCGGCGTACTCGCGTTCCGGACGCTGCAGGCTTGCAGCCACGAGACGACCATGGACTGCCCCTACTACGAGCAGCTTCAGTACGCCGGCGACACCCGACTGCAGTGCCTGGTCGCCTACGCCACCAGCGGCGATGACGCACTCGCCCGGCAGGCACTGCGTGCTTTCGGCCGCAGCCAGGACGACAACGGATTGGTCCTGTCCCGGACGCCGTCCCGGCAGGCGTCCCCTATCCCGCCGTTCACGCTGTGGTGGGTGGCGATGGTGCACGACTTCGCGTTGTGGCGCGGCGATCTGGCTCTCGTCACCGAGCTGATGCCGGGAGTCCGTGCAGCCATTGACGCGCACCGCCGTACCGTCGACGACCGCGGGATCTTCCACGCCCTGCACGGCTGGAACTTCACCGACTGGGTGCCCGGTTGGGACGCCGGCACCCCGCCCGGGATCGTCCAGGACGGAGAAGAACACCCTGACTGGCCCGGCCCAGGGCGCGGCGTGACGGCGGTACTGCAACTACAGCTCGCTCTGGTCGCGCGGCAGACCGCCGACCTGGAGTTGTGGGTGGGCGGGCCTCACGCCGCCGCTGGATACGCACAGCTGGCCGACCGCCTCGTTGAAGCCGCCGACGGGGCCTTCTACGACGCCGACCGCCGGCTGTACGCCGACGACCTCGGGCACACTGCCTTCAGTGAACACGCGCAATCGCTCGCGCTACTCGCGGGAGCGAAGTACGGCGAGACGGCAGTCCAGACGATGCTCCAGGAGCCGCCCGAGGCACTGGCGCGGACCACCGTGTACTTCGATCACTACCTGTTCGAGGCACTGCACCGGATCGGGCGGACCGACGTGCTGCTCGACCGGCTCGGGCTCTGGTTCAGTCTGCTCGACCGCGGACTGCGTACCGTGATCGAGCACCCGGAACCGACCCGCAGCGACTGTCACGCGTGGGGTGCGCATCCGCTGTACCACTACGTCTCGACGCTGCTCGGTGTCCGGCCAACAGCGCCCGGAATGACGGCAGTCACGGTCGCTCCTCAGCTCGGCGGTCTCGAGTGGGCCCAGGCATCGGTGCCGACACCGCATGGCCCGCTGGAGGTCCGGGCAGAGGCCGGCAGACCAGCAGAGGTCGCTGCGCCACCAGAGATCGCGGTGACGATCGCACCGACACACGACGGCGCAACTTTTACGGGCTGAGCCGCATCAAGCTGGGTAACGATCTAGTGCTGGCATGGAGCCCGCAACCTGGGGGGTCAGGTCGCGAGAGGTTGCGAAATGCACGGTAAGCAAAGGCTTGTCCGTCGAGGTTCGGTAGTACTGAGTGCGGCTGCACTGTTGGCCGTCGGGTTGTTCCCCGGAGCCGCGGACGCTGTGACGACAACCACCGGCACTGCGAGCGCCGGCAAGTGCACGATGGATCTGGGGTCGGTCACGGCTGGAGGTGATCACAGGTCGCAGCGCATCACTGCCAACGCGCCGCCGACGCGAACGAACGATCGCGTTGTGGCACCCGGCCTGTTCGACGATCAGGTACGGATCAGCGGTTCGACCTTCACCGTCCCGAGTCCAGGCGGAGATCTGGTCGAGAGTCAGGTGATCATCGGCGGGACCCTGGCCCGCAGTGTCTACACGTTCGTCAACGGCGAACTCGATACGGCCTCGATCCGCCTCCTGCCGGTCGACGGCGGCGAATACGGTGACATGGTCGCGTTCGAGGAGGCTCGCTATCGGGAGGGAACCTCCGTCCCGCGAACCACGAACTACGGACTGCGCGGCGACGGGGCGCTGCACAGATGGACCTCCACCAGCGCGGGGAGGCAAATCACCGGTATGGCCTCAGGCTTCGCGTCGGTGAAGGCGATGGCGTTGATCAGCAAGACCCGGACCTACGAAACGTTCCTCGCGAACACCCGGGGCGGCGCCCTCTACACGATTCACATCCCGACCACGTCGCCGATGAAACCAGTGGTCAAACCGGTACGCACCCGTACCTGGCAGGGCTTCGAATTCCTGATCGCGCAGAAGTGCGGCAACCAGGGCACCCTGCTGCTCGGCATCGACAAGGACACCCAATCGGCCTATCTGTACGCCGTCGGACACGCCAACGGCACCGCGACGGTCATCCAGGGCCTCGGTAAGGTTCCCGGCACGTTCAACGACCCGGCCTACTTCCGCTGGGCACCACCCATCGACCCGCTCGTCGGCGAGTAGGCGCACGCTGCCTGCACATGACAAACGGCAGACTTCATCGTGACAAACGTCCGAGGTGCGGCTGCGTCGACACACTAGATTCCTGGTGTGACCACTCGCACCGCACCTCGTACCCCTCCCGCGGCACTCGCCTTCGGGCCACCACGGCCATTGCTGACTGGTGCCGTGTTCCTGGTGACGCTGGCGTGCGGAATCGCGCAACTGGTGCACCGGCCGCTCTACGAGCACGTCGTACGGGACGCCTCTCGCATCGACCACGGCCAGTGGTACCGACTGCTGACGGGCATGTTCTTCCAGGACGGCTGGGCGTCCGGCCTCATCTCGAACCTGCTCCTACTGGCGATTTTCGGCACGATCGCCGAGCGCGTGTTCGGCCGTTGGCGGTGGCTGGTTCTGTACTTCGTCTGCGGATGGTTCGGCCAGTTCATGAGCTACATCTGGCTCAACCCGGTGGGCGCAGGCAACTCGATGTGCGTCGCCGGCCTGATCGGCGGGCTGGCCACGGTGATCCTCCTGGCGCCGCGCCGGTACGGCGTCATGCCGCCAGTACCGCTCCGGATCACGGCGCTCGCCGTACCGGTGCTGGCCGTAGTCGACACGATCCTGCACGACAACCACGGCCTCCCCTGCCTCCTCGGCATGATCCTGGGCTTCCTGCTCTTGCCACACCCAGAACGCTGACGGCGTCGCCTGGTCCGGTGGTGATGTAGGCGGTCGCGCGCGCTGCTTCGTGAACGCGCGCGGCCTGGCCAGCCCCCGATCTCGAGCCCGACGACTGGACCTGACCCCGCAGTTCCCGCCCAGCCGAACTTCACACCTCGCACCGCTTCGGCTTCGGCGGGTCTCATCCGTGGGTGGCGGCGATCAGGCGGCGGGCGATCTCCCGGAGTTTGATGTTGCCGTCCTGGGACAGGCGGGTGAGGAAGGCGAAAGCGCGGTCGTCGGTCAGGTGGTAGCGCTCCATCACGATGCCGACCGCCGTACCGATCATGGTGCGGGTCTGGACCGCTTCGCGCAGATTGTGGATCTCGCGGGCGTAGTCGATCGCCATCGCGGCCTGGTGCCGGAACAGTTCGCCGAGCGCACCCAGATCGCTGAAGGCGCCGACGTGCTCGGCGTACAGGTTGAGAGCCCCGCGGGACTTGGGAGCGTCGAAGAGCCGGATCCCGGCCTGGGCGCGAAGACCTGCGGCCACCGCGGCCACGGCGTACCGCGGAAAGCGTTCGTCCCGGGCAAGATCGGGCGACGCGACGTGCACCGCATCCGCGGCCGCTTCGTAGCACGGACCTTCGCGCAGCTCGTACTGCGCCGCATCGACGCCCCACAACACGTCGTTCGTCGGCGCGGCCGTCTCCAACCGGCCGTCGGCGTGCAGGATCGTGATACTCGCGTAATCGGTCTCCGGCAGCGCCTCGACCGCCGCAGCCGTGATGCGACTGAGCGTGTGGTCGAGGTCGCCCGGAGTCAGCGTCGTCATCAGACGCTGCGCCATGGCCAGGAGCCTGTCGTCGTTCACGACTCCACCGGTACCCGAATCCCCGCCTCCCGCACGCCGAAATCGCAGCTACTTCGGACTATTCCGGGACGGAGTCCGCCTTGACGGCGTTTCGCCGGCCGAGAGGGCGCGGCTCGCCCGTGGTGGTGTCGCGTGCGGTCTGCTGCTCGGCTTCCGCGTTGATCTCGGCACCGAGCAGTACGGCGTACGCGGTCAGCCAAAGCCACAGCATCAGGACCACGACCGCGGCCAGACTGCCGTAGGTCTTGGCGTAGTTGCCGAACGTCTCGACATAGACCGAGAATCCGATCGACGCGACCAGCCAGATGATGGTCGCGACGGTGGCGCCGACCGACACCCACCGGATGCGTGGCGCGTCGCGATCCGGCCCCAGCCGATAGGTCACAGCAAGTGCCACCGAGATCAGTACGACGGCGAGCACCAGCCGCGCCACCGCCAGCAGGATCCGGACCGGTGTCACGACACCTGTCCCGATCGCCGCGCCCGCCGCGAACAGCGCGATCGCGAGCAGGACGAAGACGATCGCGCCCAGCGTCATCCCCAGCGCCAGGAGCTTGCGGCGGACGAACCCGCGCGAATCCTCCTCGTCGTAGGCGAGATTGACCGCGGTCAGCAGATATCCCACACCGCCCGACGCGCTCCACAGGGCGGCGATCACGGCGATCGCGACGCCGATACCCAATCCTTGCCGCGGCGCCGAGGCCAGAGCGTCGAGCTGCTGGAGCAGGAGATCACGCCCTGACGCCGGCATGGCGGCCGTCAGATCCTCGACCTGGTTGCGGATCTGTGCGGGATCCGCAACCAGCCCGTAGGCCAGCACACCGGCGACGACGGCCGGGAACAGGGACAGGAAACCGAAGAACGCGACGCCGGCCGCAAGCAGCGGAACCTGGTCGGCCTTGGCCTCGGCCCAGGCCCGCCGGATCACCTGCCACCAGCCGCTGGCTGGGATCTGCGTCGGCTTCTCGGCATCCACTCCCGGAACGGCCGGTCGTCGTTCGTCGGTCATGAGCTCGAGGAACCTGCCTGGCGGACGTTGTCGGCCGAGTTCTTCGCGTCGTCCGCGACGTGCTGAGCCGCGGAACGGCCCTCGTCCGCCACATCGGCGACTGCCTCGGACGCGGACTGCTTGACGTTGTGGACAGCCTGTTGCGCAGGCTCCTGGAGGTTGTCCTTCACCTCATGGGCCATCTGTGCGGCCTGCTCCTTCACCGGACCGGCGGCCTCCATCGCCTTGTCCTTGGTGTCTTGGGCCAGCTCGCGCTCCCGCGTCGACGCAGGCAGCGCCGCGGCAACGACCCACCCGGCTGCGAAGGCGATCAGGCCGGCGGCCAGCGGCGTACCGCGAGTTCGCGCCCGCGCCATGTCCGGTGCCGACTCCACCGCCTCACCGACCTTGCTACCCGCGTCCTGCACCGTCGACATCGCCGAACCGGCGGTCTCGCTCACCGACCCCGCCGAACCCATCACTTGATCCTTCAGCCGACGGACCCCACCACGAGCCCGGTCGATGCGCCGGCCGACGACGCGGCTGGGGCTGACCTTCTCCGTCAGGGCATCGACGTCGCGACCTACGCTGCGCCGGGTCTGCTCGATCTCCCGCTTCAGCTCTTCCGGGTCTTCAGCCATTTCGCGTCCTCCTTGAGTGATTCGACCGTCTGGTCGGGTTTCGGGTGCACCTCTTGGAGCTCCTTGCGTCCCACCACCGCCAGTACGGCGGCGACGACCGCCCAGATGGCCGCGACGATGAGCGCTGCCCAGATGAGATCCATTGCCTTGTCCAGCGCCCACATCACCGTGAGCGAACCGAAGAGGGCGACCATCCAGCCGGCGAAGGCCGCGCCACCGAGCATGCCCGCGCCCTTGCCTGCCTTCTTCGCCTCCGCCTGCAGCTCAGCCTTCGCCAGCGCGAGTTCCTGGCGCGTCAACTGACCCAGGTCGGTGGTCAGCTGGGAAACCAGCTCGCCGACCGACTCGTCCATCGACATCCGTTGCGGACTGCTGCCGGGTGGTGATCCGTCGACAGTCATCTCACTGCTCCGGTCCTGGCCGCGGCGTGACCGGCGTACTCATGGGCGTCACAGTGTTGTTCCGCTCATCGGCGCCGCCCGAGGCCAGGGCACGGGTCAGGCGTCCGGCGACGACGCCGGCCGCCGCGGCGACCAGCAGGAATGTGCCGGGCCTGCGCCGCGCATACGAGCGAACCTCGTCCAGCACGTCGGCGGGTTCGTGCTGCTGCAGGAAATCTGCGGCTTGATCGGTGAAGTCGGCGCCCTGCCGTGCGAGTTGGGCACCCAGGCCCGACTGGCCGTGCTCGGCCATACCGCGCAGTTCGTCGCTCACCGAACGAAGGCCAGTGGCGGCACGGTCCTGCTGCTGACGCGCTTGCCCGGCAAGTTCCTGTCGCGTCTGGCTCGCCAGCCGCCGGGTCTCCGCGCGGACATCCGACGTCACGTCCGACACCTTCTCCTTGGCCGTACCCGCGACCTCGCGAGCAGCGTCGGCCGACGTCTCCTTCAGCTGCCCGGCCTGGTCCCGGGCGGTCTCGGCCACACCTTCCGCCGGTGGGCTCTCCGCGTTCAACCGATGATCTGTCGTTGGCGACATGTGACGGCTCCTTTCCGGGGCATTACTGACGTCACGAGGCGCCGCGCCGCATCCGCCGTACGACAACGACGGCAACAAAGCTGTAGGGGGCGGCCTGCTCGGGCCGGCGGGCGCAGCATTTCTGCCTCGCAACAAGGACTTACCGAAATGGCACACTGCCGTACCACATGCGAAGTACCCGCGGCCCAAACCCACGGACTTCGAGAAGCTGCTGCTCGACAGCCGAATCGGCGCGTGGCCGCACGCGCGGGAGGTTTCAGGACTGCGATCGTTGGGAACCCCAATGCAGCGAACGTAAATGCGCACTACGGGTGGGAGGTCGGTTATGTCTGTCGGCGGGGTGGACACCTACTACGACTACGACGAGCGCCGGTGGAAGTTCCGTCGCCTGGGCGGGGGTCCGGTCCATCCGGCTCGCATATCCCCCGACCCACCTGAGACAGCGGTCACCGACGACCAGACGACGCGGGCATCGCATCGCGGTACGTCGGGGTCCCGAGCAGGACGCCGCCGCGCCACCACAGGCGACGGCTGATCCACCAACAGTCTGCGAGTCGGTAGAACCGCCGCAGTACAGAACGCTTCGCGCCGGGCAGCACACGGCCAGGCCGAGTGCAGCCAAGCTCGAAAGCCGGGTCTCGTCCTGGCCCCCGGGGTTGGGTCCGGC
Source organism: Kribbella soli (assembly GCF_004331345.1). GTDB lineage: Bacteria > Actinomycetota > Actinomycetes > Propionibacteriales > Kribbellaceae > Kribbella > Kribbella soli. Next base: position 691,482 of record NZ_SJJZ01000002.1, read on the forward strand.
GCGAAGCCCCTGAACGTACGGTGCCACGCTCGGCTTGCGTTACTGCGCTCAGGTCCTGTGTTCGTCGCGTAGCTGGTCGGTGGTCACGTTGATGTCGGCGACCTGCCCGGCCAAGGCGGGGTTGCTGTTCTCGAGCTGCGCTCCGGCCTCGGCCAACGGCGCCAGCAACGTCGCGCTGTCGTTGTCGCCGAGCGCGTGCAGAAGGCGATCGACGCTTTCCTGGGTGGCGGCGTCGAGGTCGTCGAGCGCGGTGATCTGCGCGGCGAGCCGACGCAGCTGGGCCGCGTTGTCCCGGGCCCAGTGCGTGACAGCGCGTTCACCGGCGCGGCGGTCGCGAGCCGCCTGCACTCGTTGTTCCCCAGTCATGTCCGCTTGATCGGTGCTGTGGGGGTTGAGTCGCAGGTAGCGACGCTCAGCGGCCTGCCGGCTGGCAACGCCGAGCGCTGGGGCGAGGTCGGCCCAGCTGCTGCCCTGTTCGCGCGCCGCACCGATGAGCAACGGCTCCCAGGTCGCGAGCCGGTCCTGCACAGCCCGCAGTTCGGTCAGCGCCGCGAGAATGTCCACCGAGCTGTCGCCGGACCCCGGGGCTTCGTCGAGCTGCCGAACAACCTGTTCCACGGCGGCGAGCGCGACTGCCACCGGAGTCCGCGCATCGTCTGTCTGGTAGTCGGCAGCCACTCCGTCACCTCATCATCTTGATGTCAGCGATTGGACGACATCCCTACTTGTCATCGTTTCGATGACATGTTATACCGGAGGTGCGTATTGACACCACAGTTGACTTGATGCCACAGGAGGTGCAGACGATGTTGATGCGCACAGACCCGTTCCGGGAGTTCGACCGGCTGGCCCAGCAGGTCCTCGGGAGCCAGGCGCCGGGCACGTGGTCACGGCCGACCGCGATGCCGATGGACGCCTACCGGCAAGGCGATCAGTACGTCGTTTCCTTCGATCTTCCCGGTGTCTCACCGGACGCGATCGAGCTGGACGTGGAACGCAACGTCCTCACCGTGAAGGCCGAGCGCAGGCCGCTCGAGCTCGGTGAGGACGTGGAGATGCAGGTTGCCGAGCGCCCACTCGGGGTGTTCTCCCGGCAACTGTTCCTGGGTGACACGCTGGACGCCGACCGGATCGTGGCTCGCTACGAGGGCGGCGTACTGACCCTGAGGATCCCGATCGCCGAACAGGCCAAGCCCCGCAAGATCTCGATCGCGAGCACCGACGGCGATCGCAAGGAGATCAACGCCTGACCGGCGCCGGTGACAGGGCTTGTTGTTGTCGATGGGGTGAGATCGATGACGGTGGACACACAGCAACTCGACGAGGCCTTCCTCGACCTGACGCTCGCCGATGACGAGCTGGTGCGGGCCGAGTTCGACGCCCTGATCGCTGCCTGCTGGGAGTCGCCGTCCGAGCCACCGCTCGACAAGCCCTGTCCACCCGGCGGTGGGCAGACGGCACGGCCACCGTCGCGACGGGCGCGCCGGGGCGCCGGTGCGCCCGGGCGGGTGCTGCCGCGGCGGCCTGATGGCCGTGCTCGCGGCCCTCCGCTGACCGATGATGCGGCCGCCCGCCGGGTCACACCCCTTGCCAGGCGGGCCGCCGGATCATCTCGGCCCAGCCCCGACCCAACGATCAAGGTTCAGCCGCGGAGGCGTTCATCATGGCCGTTGACGACATCGAGACCTACTGCGAGAACGGAATCTGGAAGACCCGCTGGCGCAACAGCGACGAACCCTTCGCAGCCGGCGGCGGAAGGCAGCGCCAATCCAGCCAAGGTGCGATCGTGGCCTGCTGGTACGGCGTCGACCACATCATCACCAACCCCGACGGAACGATCGCGGAACACAACTCCTACCGCTACCGACGGGAGTACGAACCGTCCGCGCCCTAGCCCGCGGCGGCGTGGGGCGCGCGAAGGTAGCGAGTGGGGGCCCTCCATCGGGTCAGGAGGTGTTCGGCGAAGAGATTGTCGATGACGAGTGAGCAGCGGGCGCCGAAGAGGACGTCGCTGATGGCGTCGGGGTGCTGTCGTACGTAGCCGCCACAGAGGTCGTGGGCAGCGATCTGCTCATGGACGGCGTCCGCTTCGACGTGCTCGGTGAAGTATCGCGCCTGTTCCTTCGTAGCGCCGAGTCTGGCGGCGCCGGCGGCGTACTGGCGATTGGGCACCGTGGAGGTCATCTCGAGCGCCGCCAGGTGGCCGATGAGGGCGCCGGTCCAGCGGCGATGGACCGCGAACAGCGACATCACGTTCGAGACGGCCAGCGTGACGGCCGGGGCTTCCGAGACGTACCGGCCGTAGCTGTCGTCGAGTCCGAGCCAGCGCATCGTCGTACGGAACAGTTCGGAATGCATCCGTTCCGGGCGGCCGCCACCGTACTCGTCGGCTTCGATCTCGACCAGCGCCGCCTTGGCAGCGCCGTCCAGACGTGGAATGCCGAAGCTGTGCGGGTCGGCCTCCTTGAGCTGGTAGACGGACCGGTTCAGAACGAACTCACGAAACTGCTCTCTGGTGGCATGCCGACGCAGGTACGGCGCCAGCCGCGGACCGTCATCGGCGTCGATCATCGCCCGCAACTGCTCCGCGACCGGTGCGTCGGTCGGACGGACCCGGCAGGTGGCTTCCAGCCAGTTGATCCAGGGACGCTCCCACTGGCTGCGGTCAGCGATGATGCCCGGATCCCACTGGGCATCGGGGTCCACGTCGTCGAATCCGCGGTACTGCAGCTCGTACGCGATCCATAGCGCAAGTTGCAGATCCTCGTCGGCGAACGGCTGACCGGACCCCACGAACTCGATGGTCCGCTGTGCACCGCGGGCGCCCGTGAGCAGGTCGCTCAACCAGGCACTGAGCGGCCCACGCGGCGGTGGTAGCTAGCGCGACGGCGGCGGACTTTGCGTTGGTCACGCGGTCCTCCTGTCCGGAGTGGGGACCCACCTGTTACCTCCCGCCTGCAAGCCAACCCTCGAGCGGCACTCCAGGCGCATGGACGAATGTGGGCTGGGTACCCGGATCGAGCCAGGACGGTGTCGGGGGGAGGCGAGCAATCATGACGAACCGCTCGGTCTGGCAGGCGACTGCGACGATGCCGCAGTACGACGCAATCGATCGCGATCTGCACAGCGACGTCCTCGTCGTCGGTGGCGGCATCATCGGGATGACGACCGCGCTGTACCTGCAGCAGGAGGGGACGGATGTCGTCCTGCTCGAGGCGAGGCGGATCGGCGCACGTACCAGCGGCAACACCACCGGAAAAGTCACTTCGCAGCACGGTGCCATCTACGCAAGCCTGGTCGATCGGCACGGACGTCAGAAAGCCGAGCGGTACGCCTCGGCCAACCAAGGCGCCGTCGACCAGATCGCACTGCTGGTTGACCGGCTCAGTATCGAGTGCGAACTGATCAGAGGGCCGTCGTTCGTCTACTCAGCAGGCAACCTGCAGCGCGAAGCAGATGTCGCATGGGATCTCGGTCTGCCGGCTCAGCTCGCTGGACCTGACGAGACCGGACTACCGGGTCAGGGCACGTCGGCTGTGCGCTTCGACCACCAGGTGATGCTTCATCCGGTTCGCTATCTGGCGGGCCTCGCCCGCGCCTTCATCGAGGCGGGAGGCCAGATCTTCGAGCACAGCCGAGTCACTGATCTGAATCCCACCGACGACCGCGTCGAGGCGCTGACCGCCGTCGGGCCACGAGTCAGCGCAGCGCATGCGGTGGTCGCCACTCTGCTGCCGATCGGCACCCTCGGCGGGTACTTCGCCCGCACCAGACCGAACCAGTCGCACGGGATCGCCGTCCGGCTGCCAGTCGAAGCACCGGCCGGCATGACCATCTCGGCCGACACACCAGTGCGGTCTACTCGACCATGGCCCGGAGGCGGCCCCAACGGGCTCATCGTGGTCGGCGGCGGACATGAGACCGGCGCCGAGCAGGACACGGATGCGGCGTACCAGAGCCTCATCGACTGGGTCGGCTCGCTCTGGAACACCGATGTGCAGCCCGACTATCGCTGGTCCGCCGAGGATTACAGCACGCCGGACCTGCTCCCGTTCGTCGGCAAGGCTCCCGGGTCACCGATCCTGATCGCGACAGGCATGAACAAATGGGGCCTCACCAACGGAACCGTCGCTGCCGGCATCCTGCGCGACACGATCCTCGACCGGGAGAACCCCTGGAGCGAGCTGTACGACGCCAGTCGCATCGGCGACGCGCACGCTGTCGCGGAACTCGTGAAGGACAACCTCAAGGTCGGCAAGGAGTTCGCCGCCGGACACCTCCGCCGCATCCTGGGCCACGGGCTCGACCACCTCGAGGTCGGCGAGGGCGGCCTGTACGACCTCGACGGCAAGACTGTCGGCGCGTACTGCGACCACGACGGCCGCCCGCACACCGTCGTACCGGTCTGCACCCACCTCGGTTGTCCCCTGCGCTGGAACCAAGGCGACACCACCTGGGACTGCAACTGCCACGGCTCCCGCTTCGCACCCGACGGCTCCGTTCTCGACGGCCCGGCGACGGCCCCGCTGGCCAAGCCCGACGAGTGAGCATCGACCCGCCTACCTCGCCAGGCGGGCGTGGTCCAGGTCGCCCCAGACCTGGACGATCCGGCCGTCCTTCACGTGGTACATCGCGAGTTCCTGCAGGCTCACGGACCGTCCGGCGGGTGCGGTGTAGGTGTCGATCAGGTGCGCACTCAGCCAGCCACCGTCGATCAGCAGGTGCCGCAGATCCCAGTGGAAGTCCGGATATTCCTGTACGACGTTCCGCAGGCCCGCGGCGTAACGTCGTACGTCGTGAGGCGCACCGTTCACCTCGACCCTGTCGTCGATGAACTCGCCGAGCCCTTCGAACCGGTACTCATTGCAACGCTGCAGATACCGCCGGTAAAACTCTTCCAGGTCTCCGCGCTCCATGCACAAACCTGTACCCAACCGGTCAGGTGATCGACGGTCTGCGCTGTTCTAGGCCGACACGAGGCGGACGAGGGCTGTGGTGGCTACGCCTGCGGCGGCTGCTGCCACCATCGGCATCCTGACGAGGTTGAGGACGCCGGCAACGCCTACTCCGACCAGCTGGGTCCAGTCGACCGTTCGGCCGCCGAGGTCAGTCACGATCAGTCCGGCGAGCAACGCCGGTGCGGTCAGCTGGGTGACACGGACCAGGGCGGGCGGGAGATCGCGCTTCCCGAGGACCAGTGGGCCCGCGGCCTTCATCAACCAGTTACTGGCGCTGACGATCAGTACACACAGGTACAGCTTCATGAGGCCTCCTTCGTCGCAGTCCGATCAGGGTGGCCGCAGCAGCGCCCAGCAACGCGTAGCTGGGACTGGTGACAAACAACAGCCCGGCGGCAATCGTCCCGCCGAGCAGGCAGGCAACGAGTGCGCGGCGGGATCGGCGTACTTCGTCGATCAGCAAGATGATGAAGAACGCGGGGAACGCCACGTCGAGCCCGAGCTTGTGCATGAGATCCGGCGATGGCGCGGCCAGTACGCCGACGGCGGTGCCCGCGGTCCAGAAGATCCATTGCGGAACGCTGACTCCGATCATCCGCCAGACGTCGTACCGATCGTCCTCGTCGTGCGCGGCCAGGAACGAAGCGTCGACGATGGCTTGCGCCTGGAGCATGCGTGCCAGCCGGCTGCCGCGCAGGCTCGGCGCGATCGCCACACTCATCACCAGATATCGCACGTTGATCACCATGGACGCGACGATCGCCGCCAGCACCGTTGCACCGGACAACGAACTGAGCAACGTGAACTGCGCCGAGCCGCTGAACGCGAACGCGGAGAACACCACCGGCACCACAGTCCCCCATCCTCGCGCCCGCGCTTCGGCACCGAAGTTCAGTGCCAGTACGCCGGTCGCAAGCGCCGGCCCGATGCCGAGACGAAGCCCACGGGTGAACGAATGCCGGTCAGGCGACATCATGCTGTCGTTCCCCGCGCCCGCTCGTAATGCCGTCGAGCGCGAGCCCGGTTGCCGCAGTCTGCCGAACTGCACCACCGGCGCGAGCCGTTCTTGCTCCGGTCGAGGAACAGCCAGCCACAACCGTCATCTCCGCACTGGCGCAACCGGCCCAGGTCTTCGTCCTCGAAGAGCCGCCAGACCGCTAGCCGAACGGCGTCTCCCGGATCATCGGCTCGCCATCCGAACGGACTCAGCTCGACGGATGCCGACCGCACGACCCCGGAGATGAGGCCGTGCAGCGCATCGACCGTCGCACGCGCAGGCCGATCTCCGACGGCGAGGCGTGCCAGTACGTCGTACGCGATGTCTCGCGCAGCTACCAGGTCGTCGCGCAGCCGTCGCGTCACCACTGCTTGATCCCTGCTGACGCCGGCGGCCAGCAGCCAGCGCTCCACATTCGGCAGGTCGGCGAACCGATCGACCGTTCGCGTGGGATCGCGACGCCACGCCACAGTGTTCACGAGGTCGAGCGCGAGATGTCCGCCGATCAACTCCGGCCGATACGTCACCCGGAACCACCTCCGCGCCTCATCCTAACAGTCAATACTGCTTTTGGCTGTTAGAGAACACGAGGCGTCCTGTGGCTAGTCGGCTGCCGCCGGGGTTTCGGTGCGCTGGGGGCTGGGCGACGAGGTTTCAGGTGGCGGAGTACTCGTCGTGGGAGTGCTGCTGGTCGGCGTGCTTGACGGGGAGTCTCCCGTCGAAGGCGTTCCTCGGGTGGAAGCGCTCGGCGTGGCGCTGCTCCGGGTGGGCACGCTCGGCGATTCCGTACCCGGCGACGATGTATCGGTCACCGACGTACTGGGCGTAGGAGTGCTCGGCGTTACCTGTTCAGAGGTGCCTTGCGATGGGCGAGCCGAGGTGGCCTTCGTGCGATCCGGCTGGTTCGCGCCGGTCGATGCCGTTCTCGTCGCGGTGGCGTTCGGCTTCGGCGTACTGGGGCTGCTTTGAGGACCGACCTCGGTCGTCGGGGGCAACCTGGTGTCGTTGCCGTTGAGTAGGACGCCGGCCAGCACGGCCCCTCCTGTCGCGAGGACGGCGATCCCCCCGACGAGAAGTGACTTCCTTCGTGTCCGGGTCGGCGTTTCCGGCACGTCGAGTGGTGGCTGCGTGGCGGTGACGACCGGGTCGTTCGCTGCCATAGCTGCCGAGGACATGGCAAGGCCGAGAGCACCTGCCGGCAGCTGAGCACGCAAGGCGCCGCCCGCGATCTCGGCTGCGGACGGACGGTCAGCGGCATCCTTCGCGAGCATCCGCAGCAGAACATGCTCGAACGATCCGGCCAGCTCGGGGCGGGCCGAACTCGGCGGCGTCGGAGCGGTGTCGACGTGCTGGTAGAGAATCGCCGCCGGGTGCTCCGCCGTGAACGGAGGCTGACCGGCAACCAGTTGATAGAGCACGCAACCCAGCGCGTACACATCGGCTGCCTTCCCCGCCTGCTCACCCTTCGCCCGCTCGGGGGCGAGGTAGTGCGTGCTACCGACGATCTGGCCCGTCGCCGTGAGCGTGCTCGCCCCTTCTCCTGGAAGGTGAGCGATGCCGAAATCCGCGACCTTCACGGTCCCGTCCGCCGTCACCAGCAGGTTGCCCGGTTTCACGTCACGATGGACGACATCCTCCCGGTGCGCCGCGGCCAGGCCCGCGGCCGCCTGTTCGACGATGTCGATCGCACGATCCTTCGGCAGCGGTCCGTGTTGAGCGAGCTCCGCGGCGACGGTGCGGCCTTCGACCAGCTCCATCACCAAGAAGAAACCTTCGTCGTGAGGACCGAAGTCGTACACCGAGACCACGTGCGGGTCGCTCAACCTCGCGGCAGCTCGCGCCTCCCGCTGAAATCGTTCGCCCGCTCTGGCGTTCTGATCAGACGGCAGCAGCAACTTGACCGCGACCACCCGCCCCAGCAGTTCATCCGTGGCACGGAACACTTCCCCCATGCCGCCCCGACCAACAGACGGCCCCAACCTGTACCGCTCAGCAATAAGCATCCAGATCCCCGTACCCAGCCCAACCGCAAACGAACCCGTGACGACCCCCACCTGGCGACTGCATCGCGTTCTCCGCAGAGAGATCGCGGATTAAGGTGGGCCAATGGATCATAAGACGGCTCAGGACTGGCTCGACCGGTACGTCGAGGCGTGGACGTCCTACGATCCGAGCGACATTGCGGACCTGTTCAGCGAGAACATCGCGTACCGCTACCACCCGTACGACGAAGCGATCGCCGGCCGGGACGCCGTCGTCGCATCTTGGCTAGGACAGAGCGCGTCGAACGACGCCTCCACCCGCGACGCACCCGGCACCTACGAGGCCGAATACTCGCCGGTCGCGGTCGACGGCGACACCGTGGTGGCCACCGGCACCTCGCGCTACCGCGAAGTACCTGACGGCCCCATCGTCCGCACCTACGCGAACTGCTTCATCATGCAATTCGACGACGAAGGACGCTGCCGCGAGTTCACCGAGTACTACCTCCGCCACCCCTGAACGCACCAGGCTACGACCGCTCGCACTAGGTGAATCCGACAGCGACGGCCGGCGACTGGGACATCGGATGGCCCGGCGCTCCAGGCCGATGCGTGTGGTCAAGTGCGTGTCCCTCCTCGGACACACAACTCATTCACACGGTCGGCCTCAAGCTCTTGCCGACTGAGACGGTTCGTCCGGTAGCCCTGCGGGTGCCGCGTTGTGCTGCTCACGCGACTCGACCGGATCCCAGCCCGATGCTCGAGGTGAGTGACTTGCTGTCGATCTTATTCGGATCCTGCCGTCAGGTGGCGGAGAAGTAGTGGCCGTTGTCCAGGTCGGCGAGCAGGCTGGGGTGAGGGCCGCAGCCGTGTCCGATCGGGCCAGGCCGGTGACCTCGTGCCCGGCGGCGATCAGCTCGGGGATGATGTACGAACCGGAATGGCCGGTCCCGCCAGCGACGAAAACGCGCACGCTACTGCTCCTTGCGAATGAGGTGGCACGAGAAGTGGTGGTGCGGGTGGGCTCAGCTGAGAACGCTGACGCCGAGAGAGAAGTTGAAGTTCCCGACGCCGTTGCTGGCCAGGCCCATCGTCAGCAGGCCTGCTCCCTCCAGCCAGCGCGCCATCGTCAGGCCGCCGGAGTCCAGCGGGCGCAGCCCGAGGCTCTCGATGAATGTCGACACGCGTGCCTTTGCCTGCGCGTCGTCGCCGGCGATGAAGACGTCGGGTCGGCCCTGCTCCAGGACATTACGGAAGACGGTGTTGAAGGCCTTCACCACGCTGGCGCCGGCCGGGGCGACCTTGGCGACTTCCTGCGCGATCGAGGTCTCCTCGCTGTGGGCCAGCCCGTCGAACGTGGCGTTGAAGGGGTTGCTGATGTCGACGATGACCTTGCCCGCGAGGGCGTCTCCGTACTCGACGACGACCGGAACGACGCCGTTGTACAACAGGGCCGTGATGACGACGTCCCCGGCCGGTACGGCGCCCCACTTTCCCGCCTTCGCACCGCTTCCGAGAGCCTTGGCGAGGTCATCGGCCTTGGACTGATCGCGGCCCATGACCTCGACGGTGTTGCCGCCCGCGACCGCCAGCGTGCCGATGGTACGGGCCATGTTCCCCGTACCGATCAGGGTGATGCTGCTCATGAGGTGTGCTCTCTTCCTGGCTGTTGTGGTGTGCCCACGGCATTCCTGGTGTGTGGTTCAGATGGCGGTGGTGCCGCCGTCGGTGACCAGTTCCAGGCCGTTGACGTAGCTGGAGTCGTCGGAGGCGAGGAACAAAGCGACGGTGGCGATTTCGTCGGGGCGGCCCATCTGTCCTCGGGGGATGAGGGACTCGAATGCGGCCTTGGTTGCCTCGTCGAACAGTTCTTCCTGTTTGGCGGTCGCGACCTGGCCGGGGGTCAGGACGTTGACCCGGATCTTGCGGTCGCGCAGTTCGTTGAGCCAGACGCGGGCCCAGGCCTGCTGGACGGCTTTGCTTCCCGCGTAGAGGCTCCAGCCGGGGAAGGCGCCGAGTGAGGCGTTGGATCCGGTCATGAAGATCGAGCCGTTGTCGTTGATCAGCGGCAGCGCCTTCTGCACGGTGAACAGGGTGCCGCGCGCGTTGAGCCAGAAGGCGCGGTGGAACTGTTCCTCGGTGATCTCGCCGAGGACGGCCGGTTCGCCCATCCCGGCGCTGGCCCACAGCACGTCGATCGAGCCCTTTTCCCGCTTGACGGTGTCGTACAAGCGATCCAGGTCGTCCAGTTCGGCCGCGTCGCCCTGGACGGCGGTGACGTTGCGGCCGATCAGCTTGACGGCGTCATCCAGTGCTTCCTGCCGCCGGGCCTGGATGAAGACGTGCGCACCTTCCTCGACGAACAGCTTGGCGCCGGCCAGTGCCATGCCGGTGGATCCACCGGTGATAACGGCTACCTTGCCATCGAGCTTTCCCACGATCACTCCATAGGTATTGATGGATATCCGAAACAATTCGGTTCTTATACGCGCTAACGAAAAGGGTTCCTTATACCGAATTCGCTCGGGCCCCATTAACGATGCCATTGGTATTCGTGGGTGTCCAAGACCTCTTTCGGCCGTGGCGATACCCTGGAGGCATCGCCGGACCGGGAGGCTCCATGGATCTGGACCTGCGCAAGTTGCGCTACTTCGTCACCGTCGCCGACCGGCTGCACTTCGGCCGCGCCGCCGATGAGCTGCACATCGCGCAGCCGGCGCTCAGCCGGCAGATCCGCGCTCTGGAAAAGGATCTCGGCGCTTCGCTGTTCACCAGAGACAGCCACGGCGTAGCGCTGACCGACGCCGGCCGGCAACTGCTGGACGACGCCGGTCCGCTGCTCGCCTCCGCGCAGGCGATCCGCCGCCGGGTGTCGGTGGCCGCCCGCGGCAGCCGGCGGCTGGCGGTCGGCTTCCGGACCGGCATCCCGGTCATCCCGGCGGCCCGGGCGTTCGAGGCCCGACATCCGGACGTGGTCCTGGACGTGCAGCGGATCGAATGGGACGACCAGGCCCTGATGCTGCTCGACGGCCGCATCGACGTCGGCTATGTGCGGCTACCCATCGACGAGACCGGCCTGCGCGTGACCCCGCTGTACACCGAGCCGCTCATGGTGGTGCTGCCCGCAGACCACCGGTTGGCCGGCAAGGAGCAGGTCACCGAGGCCGACCTGGCCGGTGAACCGCTGGTCTGGCATGCCGACCCGAGCACGCAGCCCACCCGGCGCCCGCACCCCGACTCCGGGCTCCGCGTGCGCGGCGTGGAAGAGAAACTCGAGCACGTCGCGGCCGGCCGGGGCATCTCGTTCGTGGCGCGTTCGGAGACAGTGTTCTACTCACGTCCGGACATCAGCTACGTCCCCATCCCGGAACTCGCGCCCGAACAGGTGTGCCTCGCGATGGCGGCATCGCGCACCTCGCCGCTGGCCAACGACTTCTTCACCGCGGCGCAAGCGACAGCCGAGATCACAGCAGAATGCGGAAGCTACGACCTGGGTGCGGCTGAGTCGTCGAAGATGTGATCCCGCCCGGGGTCAGCCACCGGTTCACTGGCGAGGTTTTGGTCGTTTGGTGGGGGTGGCGGTGAGTGGGTCTTCCGGCCACGGATGGCGGGGGTAGCGGGCTCGCAGGTCGGCTCGGACCTGGGGATAGCCCTGCTTCCAGAAAGAGGCGAGATCGCTGGTGATCGCGACCGGGCGCCGTGCGGGCGACAGTAGGTGCAGAACGACTGGGACACGACCGTCCGCGACGGCTGGAGTGGCAGTCCAGCCGAATACCTCCTGCAGCTTCACAGCCAGGACCGGCGGCTCGACACCGTCGTACGCGAGTCGCACGTCAGAGCCCGATGGCACCCGAAGCCGTTCCGGTGCGAGTTCGCCGAACCGGGCTGCCGCGGGCCATGGCAGTAGTCGCCTGAGCGCCGAAGCCACGTCGATGTGGGCGAGATCGCGCGCGCCTCGCACCGACGCGAGCTCGGTACCCAGCCATTCGTCGAGATCGGCCAGGAGCGCCTCGTCGTCGACCGCGGGCCACGGGGATCCGAGGTGGGCATGGCAGAACGCAAGCCGCTCCCGCAAGGCGAGTGCGGCCTCCGACCAGCGCAGTACGGACAGACCACTGCGCCGGATACCGTCGCGGACAGCCGCTTGGACCAGTAGCCGGTCGGGCTTTGCCAGCGGGACGTCGTTGAGCACGATCGCGCCGAGTGCCTCAACACGCCGCGTCACGATCCGGCCGTCGTCCCAGCGGATCTGGTCGGTGGTCGAGACGAGGTCGCCTGCGATGTCTCGCGCGGTCTGCTCATCGATCGGCGCCGCGGAACGGATCCTGGCGTCGGCGCGACCGGGTGCCCGGTCAGCAGCCGCGATCGCCAGCCAGGTCGTCGTCCGCAACGGCGACTGCGGATCCAGCGCAGCACCCGTACCACCAGCCATCTGGTACGTCGCCAGATCGGCCCCCCGGACCCGCGCAATCCGATCCGGGTACGCCAGCCCCACCACAACCCCCACCGCAAGATCATCCGGTACGGCGCCCGTCTCCCGCCGTACTCCATCTCCACCCAACGGGTCGCCTCGGCCCAGGCGCTTCGTTTGTTCTCGCCAGCGGGCCGTAGCTCCGCGATCCTGGCCACGGCGGAGGGCCCGCCAGCGGGCCGGCAGATCATCGCCGAAGTCGCGACCGGAGTCGTCCGAGAGCATCGCGACGACCTCGCGCGCCCGATCGGCGCCGACCCGCGGCGTCCCGTCCAGCAACGCACGAGCCAACCGAGGATGCGCCCCGATCGCCGCCATCCGCCGTCCCCGCTCGGTGATCCGGCCACCGTCGTCAACGGCATCGAGGCGGCGCAGCAGTTCGGCGGCCGCGGTCATCGCCACCACCGGCGGGGCCTCCAGCAACGTCAGACCGGCTCCGGCAGACGCACCCCACGCCGCCAGGTCGAGGGCGAAGCCTGCCAGATCGGCGATCGCGATCTCCGGCGCCGGATGATCGTCGAGATGCGAGTGGTCGGTGGCAGACCAGCACCGATAGACCCGGCCAGGCGCCTCCCGCCCGGCGCGACCCGCTCGCTGGTCGGCCGACGATCTCGAAACCCGACAGGTGACCAACGCACCGAGGCCCCGCGATTGATCGGTCCGCGGCTCCCGGGCAAGACCCGAGTCGACCACGACCCTGACTCCAGGCACCGTCAGCGAACTCTCCGCAACCGACGTCGTGACCACGATCCGACGAGTGGCGGCCGGCGTCAACGCGCGCTCCTGTTCAGCCCTGGACTGGCGACCGAACAACGGCAGAACATTCTGACCGGCCAACCGGCGAGTCACGCCGTTGATCTCGGCCTCCCCCGGCACGAACACGAGGATGTCGCCGTCGTTCTCGGTCAGTGCACGCCGGACGACGGCCGCGATGTGATCCAGCAATCGCGGGTCGACCCGCCCACCGGGAAGCAGCGGCACGGGGACCGGTGGCGGGGCCCACTCGATCGCCACGTCGAACAGTGCCGCGGACGCGGTGATCACTGGGGCCGGAACGTCGCTGCCCAATGCGCGACTCAGCCTGCTCGTGTCCGCCGTGGCCGAGGTCGCAACGATCGCCAGGTCCTCCCGAAGATTCGCCCGGATGTCGACGCAGAACGCGAGCAGCAGATCGGCGTCGAGGTGCCGCTCGTGGCACTCGTCGATCACAATCGCGGCGACACCTGGCAGCTCCGGGTTCTGCTGCAGACGCCGTACGAGGAGCCCGGTCGTCACCACCTCGATACGGAGTCCTTTGCTGCCGCTGCGTTCGCCGCGCATCGCGTAGCCGATCCGCTGCCCTAGCGGTTCGCCGACCAGCATCGCCAGCCGGGTCGCAGCCGCGCGGGTTGCCATCCTTCGCGGCTCGGCGACGATGATCGTGCCCCCGAGCGCGTCGCCCAGTGCAAGCGGCAACAGCGAGGTCTTCCCCGATCCGGGCGGCGCAACCAGCACAGCGGTACCGCGCGATCGCACCGCATCGACCGTGGCAGGCAGAACCGCCCGGACAGGCAGGTCCGCCCCCGGCACCGACGACTCAGGCAGCAACACGCCCCGACGCTAACCGATCAAGACGGCAGAGTCCCCCACCTACCCCCAAGCGGGTTCCACTGTCAACGGTTGTTCTGGGCAACTGACTCGCGGACGACGACCGGGCAGGGCAGCAAGGTCGGGTGGGTCGAGCCTGACCTTGGTGCACGTCGCGGCCTGCTCAGGCGGCGGCAACCAGAAGTGGCGCCAAGGCAACTTCGGCTCACTCATCAATCAAGCCTCCGGGCGGTGCCTGGACCTGCCCGAGGCCGACTTCACCAACGGCCGCCAACTGCAGATCTAGGACTGCGTCGGAACCCGCAACCAGAGCTGGGTCGGCCCGTCCTGACCCACCCGAGATCGGCCGCTGGCGTCACGTCATGAGGTCCGATGCTCGGCGAGGAGGGCGAGGCGGTGGAGGGTCTCGGTGTTTCGGGCGCCCAGGAACAGATCCTGCACCGGCGCAGGCAGCAATGACACCGGACCACCGGTCGCCTGCTCGAACATGACGAGACGACATCCCGTCTCCACGGTCGTCGCCCGGAACTCGACCTCGCCGTGTCCGGCCGGCCAGGCCCTGACGCGCAAGCGCAGGCGACTCAACGGCTCGTACTCCAGCACCGAGGTCGTGTCGTTGATCAGCACCGGCCAGGCGCCGACCGAATGGTGGATCTTCCCGCCGGGTTCCGGCCAGGGCGGATCGACGTCACGCACTCGGGACGCGCCGACGACCCAGGCGCCGTACGACCAGCCGTCGGTAAGGATCGCGAACACGTCGGCGGGGTCAGCTTTGATCAGAATTTCGTTCTCGCTCACCCGCCACCGGTACCCCGGCGGAATCCGACGCACAGGATCCCCGCTCGAGGGAGCGGGGATCCTGGAGCGCGACAGGGGCGGCGCGTCAGTCCTTGAATGCGTCCTTGACCTTCTCGCCGGCCTGCTTGAGGTCGGCCTTCGTCTTCTCCGCCTGGCCTTCGGCCTGCAGATCGCGATCGTCGGTCGCCTCCCCGGCCTTCTCCTTGATCTTGCCCTTCGCCGACTCTGCGGCGTTCTTCATCTTGTCGTCCATACCCATTGGTGTCTCCCATCGTCGGTTCCGTCGCCGGCCGACAGACCGGCTTCGGATGAACGGGACCGCCCCCCAGACGGCGCTACTTCCATCGGCGCACCCATCCGGTACCCGTGGTCCACCCGATCAAGCCCGGAATCCGTTGCCTGGTTTCAGCTGGGCATACGGCGTGGGTACCGGCACGGCAATCCGATCCACCTGAAAGGGACACCGAGATGCCGGCAGACGTTGTCGATCTGATCATGCAGGACCATCGTGAGGTCGAGCGCCTGTTCGACGAACTCAAGGACCACCCGGAGAAGCGCCCGACATTGCTTCCTGTGCTCACCACTCTCCTGACCGCGCACAGCCGCGCCGAAGAGGCCGAGGTCTACCCGGTCGCGGCCTCGGAGGCCGGGGAGAAGGAAGAGGTCTCGCACAGCCAGCAGGAGCACATCGAAGCCGACCAACTCCTGGCCAAGCTCGCCGAGACCGATCCGGCCTCGGCCGGCTTCGACAAGGTCCTGCAGAACCTCGTCGACGCGATCTCGCATCACGTCGAGGAGGAGGAGACCAAGGTTCTGCCCGGCATGCGCGCGAACCTGTCCGCGCAACGGCGTACCGAGCTCGCGGATGCGTTCGCGGCCAGCCGCGCGCAGCACCTGGGTGAGCAACCCGGGGACATGACCCGCGACCAACTGCAGCAGCAGGCCTCGAACGCGGACATCTCCGGCACCTCGGGACTGCCGAAGGACGAGCTGAAGAAGAAGGTCGAAAGCGAAGGCGACCTCTGAGGCAGCGCACGACGAGCCGCTGAACCTACCTCGGCCGATTCGCAATATCTATGGTGGCGACCATAGACATTGCGGGTCGGCCGAGGTAGTCTTCCTGGTGCTGACAGAGAAGAACATCGAACCTGACGTACGCAGTCAACGGGATTGCCAATTCACCACCCCAGGCGCCGGTGCGAGCGCACCGGGGCTTCTTCGGCGCGGAGGCTCGATGACCCCAGACGCACACGGAGACTTCGATGAGTTCAGATCCGGCAGACGGGCCGGCCAGCTTCGACGATGACGACTACCCCGCGTTCACCATGGGTCGGGCGGCAGACATGCTCGACACCACGCCGGGCTTCCTGCGCAGCCTGGACGAGGCGAAACTGATCACCCCGCAGCGTTCGGACGGTGGTCACCGCCGCTACTCACGTTATCAACTGCGACTGGCGGCCAGGGCCCGTGAGCTCGTCGACCAGGGCACCGCTCTCGAAGCGGCCTGCCGAATCATCATCTTGGAAGATCAGCTCGCAGAAGCCCTGCGGATCAACGAAGAAATGCGAGACCAGAGCTAGCACCACGGCATCGGTGGGGTTCTGCCACCGGGGTGCATCACCCGACAACCGCATCCCGCTTGGAGACCGAGATGGCCCTGTCAGAACCCGCCCAGGTGTTCGACGCCGGTTCGTTCGCGCAGTTCGCGCTGGAGTTGCACGATGCTGCCGGAGTGGACGAAACCCTGGAAGCGATCGTGCAGTTCGCGTTACAGGCGGCCAACTGCAAACATGCCGGCGTCGCGCTCGCAGCCCGCGGCGGCCGCGCAGAGGTCGGGGCGATCACCGATCCGATCGTGGAGACGCTGTACCGGATCCAGATCGAGACCGAGCAGGGTCCCATGCTGACGGCGTTGTCCGGCCACACCGTCACCGTTCCCGACGTCGCGACCGACGACCGCTGGCCACGCTGGCACATCGCGGCCGCGAGCGCCGGGATCGGAAGTGCGCTCCACGTCCCGATGAAGATCAGTGAACACACGACCGGCGTCCTGTCGCTGTACAACGCCGAGCCGAACGCGTTCACGGTCGACGACGAGGCGATCGCGCACATCCTGGCCCGGCACGCCTCGGTCGCGGTGGCCACCGCCCGGCATGAAGTATCCATGGCCCAGGCGGTGGATGCCCGCAAGCTGGTCGGACAGGCGATGGGGATCCTGATGGAACGCTACGACATGAACGATGATCAGGCGTTCGCGGTTCTGCGGCGCTACTCCCAGGACACCAACACCAAACTGCGCGACGTCGCCCAGCAGCTGATCGAGACCCGCAAACTGCCCCGCTGACCGCTGCTGCCTCCGCGCTTCACCGTACGGCGGAGATCGTCGCCCTTCCCGCGGCGAACTTCGCCAGCGTCACGGTGTCGAGGTGTGGTGCGGGACCAGTGGGGTTGCCGATCGTCAGCGCGCCCGTTCCGGTGACGAGCGTCAGAGGGATCGTCTTGTCCCAGAAGCTGTTCCACGAATAGTTGTGCCGGAAAGCGCCACGGACCGTCGAACCGCCGGCCTCGGACACGTCGAGGAAGCGGCTGATCACCTGGGGGTTGTAGTTGATCGGATCGGACTTGTCGGCGTTGGCGGCCGAGAAGACCAGCTGGTACTGACCCGCGCCGAAGCCTTGTGGCCGGGCCATCGTGATGGTGTTCCCGCTGCCCTTGCCGACGTCGATGACGTCGTGCACGACACCCGCGACATCAGCCGAGCCGTTCGAACCCGTTGCGGCAGGCAAGCTCTCCACAGCGGCGGTTCCGGCGAGTGTCAGCGATTCCGCCTCGACTCGACGGACGTTGGCGGGATCAGCCTCCGCCGCCAGTTGAGCAGCACCTCGCGACGTGGCCACATCACCGAGCAGGACATCGCCCGCTGGTGCGCTCACGGTCAGCTCGTTGATGCCCTGGGGCAGGTAGACCCGGGCAGTGGCTGCCCACGAGCCGACAGCGTCGACCTCCGGCAGTACGACGGGTCGCCCGTTCACCGTCAACTTGAGCCGGCGGTGCGCCTTGGTCGTGGCGAAGTGCGTGGTGATGTCGTAGTACCCGGTCGCTGCCGTCGCCGCGAAGACGGTCGCGGTACCGGGTCCACTCAGCGCGGCGTATCCCGACGTACCGGCCTGTGAGTAGGCAAGCTTCGCCCCACCCGCGAGCCGCGCGTCGACAGCGGGATAGACGGCGTTCTCCCCTGCACCGTTGTCGTAGAGGTCGAAGCGGTCCAGGACGATGTCGAGCCCGGGAAGCCGAGTGGTGCCGTCCTTCGATCCGCGGACGGACAGGGTGTGCGTGCCGGCGCTCAGGGTGAGCGGGACGTCGGTCGTTCCCCGGTACGTCCAGTGCAGGCCCGCGGAGTAGTCGATCATCTTGGCGAACACACCGTCGACGAAGAGCGCGTGCTTTCCTGGTACTCCGTTGGTACCGGCGAGGATCGACAGTCGGTACGAGCCGCTGTGCGGGGCAGTGACCGACCAGGTCGCGCTGGAGGCGGCCTGGTTGAACGAGCCGACGTCGCGAGAGTTCGACGCCATGAACGACCACTCACGAGTCGGGTCCTCGTAGTAGACGGTGGCGTTGGAGACTGTGGTGTTCTCGGCCTCGACGCTGCTCACCAGGTCCGTCGAGACGGGTTGCCGTGCCGCGATCGCCGGCGTGATCTGCACCTGATAGGCCGAGTAGCGGTCGCTGTTCGGCACAGTGAGCTGGAGCTGACCGTTGCTTACGGCAACCCGCTCGGACAGTACGACGGGCGGTTGCAGCGACGCACCTTCGGCCCCGTTGAGCCGGTCGGCCCGGACGGTGACGTCGACGGTGTTCCCGAACCTGCGGGGATCGAGGCCTGTGAGGCTGAGGTTCACGTCCTGGCTGCCGCCACCGAACAGGACCGTTGCCTTCTTGTTGACGGTGTCCACGGCGGCCATGCCCTGCAGGGTGTCGACGGCGTTCAACCGTGGCGGGGTGACCTTGACCGTCTTGGTACCGGCCAGATCGCCGTACCACTTGAACATCCACCAGCCGCCGTTGCCGCCGTTGTTGCGGGAGCTGTTGTCCGACAGGTTGCCGGAATAGTTCCAGTAGGCGGTCTCGGCATCGACCTTCGCGTCCTCGAACATCGACATCCACTGCACCAGCTGACCGGGGGTGCCCATGTCGCGCAGCATGCCGAACTCGGTGATGTTCACCGGGATCCGCGGTAGGCCGAGACTGGTCAGGAGAGCCTCGTACTGCGTGTAGTTGCCGCGGAAGGTCGCGAGGTTCTGGGTGCCGAGCTCGTGCCAGATGAACAGGTCGGGAAGCTGGTTGTGCGCCTTCCCGTAGGCGAGCAGATCCGCGCTGGGCTGCTGATGCCAGGCGTACCAGCCAGGCCCGCCGATCTTGGCGTGGCCGAGGCCGTGCTCGGCGTACACGGCCTGAATGGCGTCGTACGCAGCTGACCAGTCCGCCAGGAAGAGGTCCTTCTGGTTCGCCCAGTCGCCGACCGGGTACCAAGGCCCTTCGGGCTCGTTGAAGGGCACGAAGACGATGTCCTTCGGATGTGCCGACGTCGTGGCGATCGTCTCCGCGACCTGACGAATGATCGGCAGGTAGTCCCAGACGCCGTCGTTGTTGTCGTCGCCGGGACGCTTTCCCTTGTTGTAGGGCCAGTCCGGGTACATGTCCGGAACGTAGACGAGGAGATCCTTGCCGGCGCCGGCGAAGAAGGACTTCTCGACATCCAGTACGTCGCCGTTGGGGTGCTGCGCTCCGTCCGGAGGCTTCTGGGACGTATTGGTGACGTGGGCGCCGTTCAGCACGGGCTGGGAGGGCACGCCGTCGTCGCCGAGACCGTACAGGGTGCCGCTCGCCCCTCCGCGGAAGTCGCCGGTGGTCTGGGAGAAGTCGACCGCCAACGTCTCCGTTGTGGCGGCCGCGGTCGAAGGCTGGGCCGTGACGGCCCCGATCGTCAGCGCAAGCGCAGACACGAGTGCGGTCGCGGCGGCTGCCGGCCTCGGTCGGTGGTGCTTCGGTCGTGAGTCTCTGGGCATGAGTCTCCTTCTGAAGTGGGTTGAGCGCACCTACTTGACAGCGCCGCCGGTGATGCCGGAGATGATCCGCCGCTGAGCGACGGCGAAGACGACGAGCAGCGGCAGGCTCATCAGTACGACGTACGCGAAGATCAGGTGCCAGTTGTTGAGGTACAGGCCTGCACTCGCGACCTGGAACAGGTTCAGCGGCAGGGTGTCCTTGCGCCCGCCGATGACGAAGAAGGCGTAGAAGACGTCGTTCCAGATGTACAGGCAGATCAGGATCGTCGCGGTGGCGAGCACCGGGCGGAGCAGCGGCAGGATGATGGTGACGAAGATCCGCACCGGACCGGCACCGTCGACGCGGGCGGCCTCCTCCAGCTCCGCCGGGATGGTGCGGATGAAGCCGGTGATGAAGAAGATCGAGGTGGACATGTAGATGCCGGTGTAGACCAGCACCATGCCGGTCAGCGTGCCGTCGATCGACAACTGGCGCAGCAGCAGCACGAGTGTGATCACCGCGGGCGGCAGCACGATGCCGCTGATACCGATCGCGTACAGCACAGCGATGACAAGCCCACTGCGCCGCGCCAGCACCCACCCGGCCATTGCTCCGAGCAACAAGAGCAGGACCGTCGACGGAAGCACGATCGACAGACTGCCGAAGAACGCCTTCCACACTCTGCCCTCGGTGAAGACCTCCGAGTAGTTGGCGGCCAGGTGCCAACCGTCGCGGGGCAGCGCCAGACTCGGGCTCAGCGCGTCGCCCCGGCTCTTGGCCGAGGTGATGAAGACGAGCCACAGCGGTACGCCGAGGAGGCCGAGCAACAGTGCGACGACGATGCCGGGACGAACCACCCGCCACGTGATGGATGTGCTCACAGTGCCTGCTCCCGTCGCCGGAGGAGCCAGATGGTCGGGAAGGCCATCAGCGCGATGACCAGGAGGAGCACCAGACTCATCGTCGTGGCCTGTGCGAAGAGACCCTGGCCGAAGGTGCGGTAGATGAAGATGTTCAGGATCTCGGTGCTCTGAGCGGGGCCGCCGCCGGTGGTGGCTTGCACGATGTCGAAGCTGTTCATCGAGCCGAGCAGCGCCGTGGCCACGTTGAATGTCACGGCCGGCGCCAGCAGCGGGAACCGTACCCGGCGGAAGGTCTGCCACGCGCCGGCGCCATCGATCCGCGCTGCCTCGAGGACGTCGACACTGATGGTCTTCAGACCCGCCAGGTAGATGAGCATCGCCAGGCCCATCCATTTCCAGGAATGGATCAAAGCGACGTACAGCAGGGTCCAACTGTCGGCCAGCCACGCGTGCTGCACCTCGTGGCCGACGACCCAGCCGAGGACCGAGTTCAGCGCACCGCTCGGCTTCAGCAACGCCTGGAAGATGTAGCCGACCGCGAGCGCGGACATGACGACCGGGATGAAGAACATCACCCGCGCGAACCGGTTCAGTCTCGTGTCCGCCTCCAGGAGGAGCGCGAGTACGAGGCCGAACAGGTTCTGGAACAGGGCCACCAGCGCGGCGTAGATCACCGTGGTGCGCAGGTCCGTCAGCAGCACTCCGTTGCCCAGCAGGGCGCGGAAGTTGTCCAGGCCGACCGGATTGATCGCCGTCTTGAAACTCGACCAGTCGGTGAAGGCGTAGATCAGGTTGTACAACGTCGGGACGAGGAAGAACACGATCAGGACGGCGAACGCCGGCGCCAGGAACCACCAAGGCTGCGCCGGTCGCGGCCGGCCGGCACTGCGCCCAGGAGGGGGCTGGGTCGCAGTGCCGGTGACACCGGCCGGATCGATCATCGAGGACACACTCATCAATACAGTCGCTTCCGCTGGTCGGGGGCCGGCAGGGTGCTCAGAACCCCGACGTACCCATGGCCTTGGCCAGCTGAGCGAACTGGGCCTGCGTCGTCGAGGCCACCTGCTCGGGCGTCATCTTGCCGCCGAGCATGTTCGCGAGGTTGAGGTAGAGGTCGGGGTTGGCGACGGCCAGCGCCTGCATGGATCCGACCGCGGTGGTGAGCGAGTCGCTGACCGAGTTCAGCGCGTCCGGCACCGTGCCGGGCGACGGGACGTCGGTCTCCAGCGAGACGGTGTTCTGGTCGGCCAGGAACTTCGGGTACTCCGACCCGAGCCAGAAGGACATCAGCTGACGGGCTGCGGCCTCCCTCTTGGCGTCACCGGTCTTGAACGCGACGAGGGCGTTGGACTGGTCCGGGATGAACGTGCCGACGTTGCCGCTCGGCGAGATCGGGAAGAAGCCGATCTTCTGGTTCAGCTCGTCGGTCTTGGCCTTCGCCTGCAGCTGACTGAAGAACGAGTTCACCTGGATCACCATCGCGGCGTCACCGGCCAGCAGCGCCTTGCCCTGGTCGTCGAAGGTGGCCGAGGTGATGTTGGAGTTGAACAGGCCTTGGTCGACCAGTTCCTTGTACTTCTTGATCGCGTTGAGGATCGTCGGGTCGGTGAACTTCTCCTCGTTCTTGTTCACCTTGTCCCACAGACCGGCCTTGGCGGCATCCGCCAGCTGCACCTGCACCCACCACTGGGTGGCCCACCGGTCGCCACCCATCTCGTAGAACGGCGTACCGCCCTTGGCCTTGATCGTCTTGGCGGTGGCGATCAGTTCGTCGAAGTTCTTCGGCAACGACGTGACGCCGTACTTCGCCAGCACCTGCTTGTTGTAGTAGACGCCTTCCACCGCCGGGCTCGAGATCAGCGCGGCGTAGCGCTTGCCGTCGAGCATGCCGGTGATGTCGCGCAACGCCGGCTTGAACTTGTCGACCCACGGTGCCCCGTCCAGGACCTGCAGGTTGGTCGAGGCGTTCAGAGCGGTCAGCTGCGACGCGGTGGGCTGCCAGAAGGCCAGGTCGGGTTTGTCGCCGGAGGCAACCTTCGTCTGTACGCCCTGTTCGTAGGGATCCGGAATCGTGACGACGTTGACCTTCGCGCCGGTCGCGGCCTGGAAGTCGCCGATGACGGCCTTCGGGATCGTGTTGCTGTTCTGCGCTGCCCAGATGGTCAAGGTGACGCCGTCCAGCTTCTCGGTCTCCGCAGGCCAGGTCACCGCCGCCGAGGTCTGGTCGTTGCCGGTGCCAGGATTGGTGCAGGCCGCTGCTCCGACCAGGCACGCCAGTGCCAGGACGGCCGAGCCGACTCTTCTTCTCACGAGAACTCCTTGCTGGTCTGATGGTGATGCAGTACGCCGGAAGGCGCGGACGGGATTACTCGACGGGCACCGATCTCAGCTTCACCACCCTGGCTGCGTGCGAGCCGCGTACGTCGACGATGCGCAGCGTTCCGCCCGACGGCTCGCCTTCGATCCGCAGCGGCGACTCGACCGGGAAGACGGCCGACGGGTAGTCCCACCGCATCCCGTCCGGTGCAGGTGGAAGCGTCAGGTCGACCTGGCCCGGCTCTGTGTCCCTACGCCATACAGTGAGATAGAGAGCGTCTCCCCCGACGTCCCTCAGCCCGAGCGAGATCCATTGGTCCGTCCATCGCGGCAGCCCCGTCGGCCAGAACGGAAGGCAGTGCGGGATGCTGTCGCGCAGCTCCCGGTGGGCCCGGACCGCGGCGGCGACCATCAGGCGCTGGTCGTCGCTGAGCTTGTCGAGCCAGCCCGACAGATACAGCCGGCCAAGGATCGCCGTACACAACGTGAAGGCGATGGCGTCGTCGGTCATGTCCGGTTGCGGGTAGGCCCAGTTGGCTGCTTGCTCGGGCAGGATGAGCATCGGTGCGCTCGCCGCGATCGGGGCGTAGGCGTACAGATCCTCCTGGTCCGACGTCGATTGCAGGTCGAACCGAGAAACTGTGGCGAAATCCTGCCGCATACCGCCGGAGGCGCAGTTCTCCAGCATCAGCTGGGGATGACGCTGCCGCAGGCTGTCGATCCACGCGAGGTAGGCGAGGTTGTGACGCAGCAGCCCGTGACCCGCGCTGGCGGCAACGCTGTCCGAGCCGACCCCGGCACGGATGTTGTAGTCGAACTTGAAGTAGCCGACGCCGAGATCGTTGACGAGCCGGTCCACGACTTCGTTCAGGTGATCGACAGCCTGCACACTGCTGAAGTCCAGGTGATAGCGGCCGTGCTCGGTCACGCGCTCTCCGCCCCTCTGCAGGAACGCGGCGTCCGGCAACTTCAGCGCCATCGGGCTGTTCGTTCCGACCACCTCAGGCTCCAGCCACAGTCCCGGCACCATCCCGCGGCGGCGGATGTGCTCCAGGACCTCGCCGATTCCG
The DNA here is from genome assembly GCF_004331345.1 of Kribbella soli. Classification (GTDB taxonomy): domain Bacteria; phylum Actinomycetota; class Actinomycetes; order Propionibacteriales; family Kribbellaceae; genus Kribbella; species Kribbella soli. The sequence goes on from NZ_SJJZ01000002.1 coordinate 715,573, forward strand.
CCGGGAAAACGCCGGGTCGACGGTTGCCACTCCCCCACCGCGTCCCACCAGTCACCGTTGTCGGCGTACCAGCCCGCATCGATCACGAAGTACTCCGCGCCGCTGTCGGCAGCCGCGTCGATGAGCGGATGCAGGACGTCTGCGCTCGGGTCGCCCATCACGGTGTTCATGTAGTCGTTGAACACCACCGGCAGACCCGGCCCGCCGCCGGGCGCCCGCGACGCTCGGCGGAACCCGGTGATGGCGTCGAGTGTGCCGTCGCCCTCGATCGCCAGCGAGACCGGCACGCTCTCGAAGGTGGCCCCTGGCAACAACTCCAGCTGCCATCCGTGATGCTCGTCGGTCGGACCGAACAGAGCCAGGTAGAGGCCGTCGGGAACCTCCCCCACCTGCCACAGCCAGCCGCCGTTGTGCTCGATCTGAAACGACCAGTGGGTACCGGTGCTGTCGTCGCCGATGACGGCCGTCGGCAGTTCTTGTGCCGTCGGCCAACTCGACAGGCTGCTCGCCTCGATGCAGCCGCGGGTACGAAACGGCCGGCCCGGCGTGGTCAGATCGGGCAGTCCCGCGTCGCGCAGCCGCTCCCGCGACCACCTGCCCTCCGCCAACCAGTCACTGCGCCCACGCAACAGGTACATCTGGTCGATGTCGGCGGCACCGAAGTCACCGAACATCAGCGAGGACACGGCGTGCAGGGTCACCGGCTCAGAAGCGTTGTTGTACAGGCTCGTCCAACTCCGCACGGCCAGGTGCTCGTCATGGATCGACAGGTACGACGTCACGTCGAGGCCGGTGACGGCGTCGGTCTGTGTCAGCGACAGCGTCTGCCAGCTTCCCGACGAGGTCAGCTCGTGGCTGCGATAGCGCAACCGCTGCCCGACGCTCGTTGCGACGTACCGCGGACCCGCCCAGTCACGTCCGTGCCTCGAGGTCAGTACCTCGACCAACGGTCGCTCCGGAGTCGCACCGTCACCCTGGCCCGGCGCACGAACCGTCAGGGTGGCGGGAACGGTGTCCTGCCAGGAAGCCGTGAGGACGAGGCCGCTGCCGGTGCCCGCCATGCTGATCGAGGTCAAAACCCGCTCCAGTGGTCGATCGTGTTTCGGCTATGAAAACGTTGATCAGACCGGAGCGCAAGAGGCCGGAGCAGATTTCTGATAGCGATATCATTTCTGTGTCAGCAGGGATTCCGTGACACAGCGTCAGGTCCGGGTACCCCGAGGGTCAGTCGCGCCTGGGTCCCGTGCTGGCACGGATGATCAGCTGCGTCGGAACGCTGACTGTCTGCTGACTTTCCTGGCCGTTGATCGAGCGTTCGAGCAAGGTGAAGCTCTGCCGTCCGAGCTCGGCGAAGTCCTGCGCAACAGTGGTCAGTGCCGGCGTCACCAGGGACGCGATCGGCTGGTCGTCGAAACCGACGACACTCACGTCGCCTGGAACGCTGCGGCCCTGCTCCGTCATCGCGCGCAGGACGGCGGCGGCCACCTCGTCGTTGCCCGCGAGGACGGCCGTCACCGAGGGGTCTGCCGCCAGCGACTTGGCGAGCTCGTAGGCGTCGAGCGGATTCCACGTCGTCGTCAAATGCTTCGGCGGGCGGATACCCGCCGCCTGGAGCGCGGCACTCCAGCCGGCAGTGCGCCCGCCGCGTCTGCCCGAACTCGGCAAGGCGATGTGATGAACGGTCTCGTGGCCGAGGCCGAGGAGGTATGCCGTCGCCTCCCTGGCCCCACGCTGGTCGGCCAAGAACGCGCGCGGCAGCTTGATCGCCCTGGACTGGGCGGCGGCCGCCACGACGACAGGCACTGACTGCGGCAGAGCGGTGAGCGCGGCGTGGCCCGGCTCGTCGAAGTCGAGCACGATCACACCGGCGACGGAATGGCTGAGGACCATCGCGACGGCTGTCCGGACGGCGTCCTGCTCCGCAGTCTCGACGACGGTGATGACCACCATGTAACCCGCCGCCCGCGCCGCCTCCTCGATACCTTCCACGGTCTTGGCATAGCCGTAGCGCGACGTGTTCGCAGCGAGTACCGCGACCATGGAGCGCGTCCCACTCACCAGCGCCCGCGCCGCCGCGTTCGGCTGGTACCCGAGCTCCTGGATTGCCCGCTCGACCAGCTCCCGCCGCTTCGCGCTCACCGGAATCGCCCCGGTCAGAACACGCGACACGGTGGGCACCGACACTCCGGCGACCCTGGCGACGTCGGCGATCGTGGGAGCCCTGCCAGCCATGCGCTCCACACTCCTCCGTCGACACCCATCACCACGCGATTCACCATAGTGTCGCATCCGTCCCTTGCGGGACTTCAGCAGTCATCACGGGTTGTTGACGGCGCAGATCGACGGCGGGCGCGCGGCCACTCCGTCTCGCGTGCCCCGGCAACCGGTGTCAGCGGGCGCCTGCCCTGCTGAGCCGGTGGTAGACGTCGTTCCAGTGGAGCTCACGCTGGAACTCCCGCACGGTGGTCGACGCGTCGATGACGGCCAGTTCGACGGAAAGCATGTCGGCGAAGTCCTCGTAGACCTCCCGGTCGAGGGCCGTGCTCAGGACCGTGTGATGCGGTGCCCCGGCAACCAGCCACGACTCGGCCGAGGTGGACAAGGACGGCTCGGGCTTCCACACCGCACAAGCGACCGGCAGCCGCGGGAGCGCCTCGTCCGGCTCGACGAGGTGTACGACGTTCGCCGTGAGCCGGAAGCGGTCGCCGAGGTCGGCGATCCCCACCACGACACCGTCACCCGGATCGGCAGTGAAGCGCAGCCGGACGGGATCCTCGCGGCCGCCGATGGACAGCGGATGAATCTCCAGCGACGGGCGGGCCGTCGTGAGCGACGGACACACCTCGAGCATGTGCGCGCCGAGGATCTTCTCCTCCCCCGGCACCAGGTGGTAGGTGTAGTCCTCCATGAAGGATGTGCCGCCCGGCAACCCGTCGGCCATCGCCTTGCTGGCACGCAGCAGCACAGAGGTCTTCCAGTCGCCCTCGCCGCCGAATCCGTAGCCGTCGGCCATCAGCCGCTGCACGGCCAGACCGGGCAGCTGGCGAAGCCCGCCCAGATCCTCGAAGTTGGAGGTGAACGCTCCGAACCCACCAGCGGTCAGGAACGACCGCAGGCCCAGTTCGATCTGTGCCCCGTAGCGCAGCGACTCGTGCCGGTCGCCGTCGGGCAGCAGCTCGGGTACGACGGCGTACGTGTCGGCGTACTCCTCCACCAGGGCTGAGACCTCGGCACCGGTGACACCGTCGACCGCTTCGACGAGCTCGTTGACGCTGTAGGTGTTGACCGATACGCCGAACCGCAGCTGCGCCTCGACCTTGTCTCCCTCGGTCACGGCGACGTCGCGCATGTTGTCGCCGAAGCGCGCGAGCTTCAGCGACCGTAGTTCGGCGACACCGAGCGCCGCGCGGGCCCAGTGCCCGACTCGCTCCTGGACGTTCCGCGACTCGACATGCCCGGCCACAGTCTTGCGCGGAACCTGCAGCCGGGACTGGATGTAGCCGAACTCCCGGTCGCCGTGCGCGGCCTGGTTGAGGTTCATGAAGTCCATGTCGATCGTTGACCAGGGCAACGCGACATTGGCCTGCGTGTGCAGGTGCAGCAGCGGCTTGCGGAGCGCGTCGAGTCCGGCGATCCACATCTTCGCCGGCGAGAACGTGTGCATCCATGCGATGACGCCGACGCACTCCGGCGCGCTGTTTGCGTCGAGCATCTGCCGACGGATCGCCTCGGCATCGAGCAGCACCGGCTTCCACACGATCTCTACGGGCAGGCCGGCGTCGACGAGACGCTTGGCCACCGCCTGAGACTGTTCGGCGACCTGCTCGAGGGTGCCAGGGCCGTACAAGCCTTGGCTGCCGGTCAGGAACCAGACCTCGCGAGCGGTCTCAGTGGTGTTCACAGTCATGCGGTCCTTCCGGGATCTGACCAGCACAGAGCAGCGGTCATCGTTGTCCGTAGACGTTCTGGTAGCGGTCGAAGAGCTGGTCGACGTACGCCGGGTCGATGGGGATCGGGTCGCCCAGCTGCCGCGCGAGGTGCACCGATCGGGCGACGTCCTCACACATGACCGCCGCCTTGACCGCGGCCTTGGCGGTCGGCCCGATGCTGAAGACACCGTGGTTCTGCATCAGTACGGCGGGCGAGCGCGAGCCGCGGAGCGTCTCGACGATGCCGCGGCCGATCGAGTCGTCCCCGATGATCGCGAACGGCCCGACCGGAATGGATCCGCCGAACTCGTCGGCACACATCGTCGTCACGCACGGGATCGCTTCGCCGCGCGCGGCCCACGCGACGGCGTACGGCGAATGCGTGTGCACCACACCGCCGACGTCCGGCATCGCCCGATAGACGTAGGCCTGGGCCTCGGTGTCCGAGGACGGCGCGTGCTCACCGTCGACGACTCGGCCGTCGAGATCGCAGACGACCATGTTGCCAGGCGTCAGCTCGTCGTAGGCGACCCCGCTCGGTTTGATCACCATGAGGTCGTGCCCGGGAACCCGGGCGGAGACGTTGCCCGCCGTCCACACCACCAAGCCGTAGGCCGGCAGATGAGCATGTAGCTGACAGACCTCGGCCCGCAGCCGGGTCAGAGTGTCGGCGACTTCGGCGATCGCGTTCACTTGGCCTCCACCGCCCTGCGCCGGATCGCTTTCAACTGCCGCATCAACTTGGTGTGTCGCCCGAAGTAATCGTGCAGCTCGAGGTACAGCGCGAACAGCTCGTCGTAGGCCTTGGCCCGTTCCTCGTCCGGGAGGTGGACGCCGCGTCGGACCTTGCCCATGCTCTTGGCCGCCGCCGGGACGTCGGGATAGGCACCGGCGGCGACCGCCGCGTGGATCGCCGAACCCAGCGCCGGCCCCTGTTCGGAATCGATGATCGACAGCGGAAGCCTGGTGACGTCGGCGTAGATCTGCATGAGCAGGGCGTTCTTCGCGAGCCCGCCGGCGATGATCAACTCCTGCACCGGTACGCCGCTGTTCGCGAACGTCTCGACGATGACGCGGGTACCGAACGCGGTCGCCTCGAGCAGGGCGCGGTAGCCGTCCTCGGGTCGAGTCGCCAGCGTCTGGCCGACGATCAGTCCCGAGAGTTCGTGGTCGACGAGCACCGACCGGTTGCCGCTGTGCCAGTCGAGCGCGACGAGCCCGTGCTCAGCCACCGCTTGATCGGCCGCGAGCCTTGTCAGGTGTTCGTGCAACGACTCCCCCGCGGCGGCAGCAGCTTCGTGGTACGACGGCGGCACGGCGTTGTCGACGTACCAGCCGAAGATGTCGCCGACACCGCTCTGACCGGCTTCGTAGCCCCAGCGGCCCGCGATGATGCCGCCATCGACAACGCCGCACATGCCGGGCACCTCACGCAGCGCGTCCGCGCTCATCACGTGACACGTCGACGTTCCCATGATGGCGACCATCTGCCCCGCGTCCACGGCCTGCGCTGCGGGCGCTGTCACGTGCGCATCGACGTTCCCGACGGCGACCGCGATGCCTTCTGGGAGGCCGGTCCACGCAGCTGCCTCGGCAGTCAACCGGCCGGCCTCGGAGCCGAGCTGCCCGATCGGGTGTTCCAGCTTGTCCGCGACGAAGGGCCCGAAGCCGGGCGCGAGGTGTTCGAGGAAGTCGGTCGACGGGTACCGGCCGTCCTGCAGGATGCCCTTGTAGCCGGCGGTGCAGGCGTTGCGGACGTAGCGCCCGCACAACTGCCACACGATCCAGTCGGCCGCCTCGACCCAGTGGTCCATCCGGTCGTAGAGCGGGCGGTCCTCCTCGAAGAACTGCAGCGCCTTGGCGAACTCCCACTCCGACGAGATCAGGCCGCCGTACCGCGGCAGCCAGTCCTCGCCCCGCTCGCGGGCGAGCTCATTGATGCGGTCGGCCTGCGGCTGTGCGGCGTGGTGCTTCCACAGCTTGACGTACGCATGCGGTCTGTCCGCGAACCCGTCGGCCTCGTTCAGCGGCGTACCGTCAGCGAGGCACGGAACCATCGTGCAGGCGGTGAAGTCGGTAGCGATTCCGATCACCCCCGCCGGGTCGATCCCGGACGCGGCGATCGCCGCGGGGACGGCGGTCCGGAGCACCTCGCGGTAGTCGTCGGGGACCTGCAGGGCCCACTCCGGCGGCAACCGCAGACCGGTCGCCGGCAGCCGGTCGTCGATCACGGCGTACGCGTACTCGTGGACGCCCGTACCGAGCTCGGCCCCGTCGGACACGCGAACGACGACGGCTCGGCCGGACAACGTACCGAAGTCGACTCCGACGACGTACTGCTCTTCGGGACTCATGCACAGTTCCTCTCTGATGATGTGCAGGACCAGCATCAGTGTCGAGATTGTGAACGCTAACATTCTAGGTTGTCAAGAACGGCCACGACCATCCGGACGGTGGCTGTTAGCGCTAACTCTCAGTGCCGCGGTGCGGCCGTGGAGTCGCGTACGACGAGTGCGGGACGGATCAGCTCGGCCGACGGATCGACCTCACCGCCGAGCGCCCGCAGGGTCAGCTCGACAGCGCGCCGGCCGAGCAGGGAGAACTCCTGGTCGACGGTCGTGAGAGCCGGCCAGAGGAACCGCGCCTCGGGCACGTCGTCGAATCCGACGACACTGATCTCACCCGGGACGTCGCGGCCCTTCTCGTGCAGGGCGTACATCAGCCCCATGGCCATCCCGTCGTTGGCCACGAAGACCGCCGTCACGTCCGGATCCTCGGCGATCCGCAGACCGGCCTCGTACCCGCTCTGCGGCGACCAGTCGCCGCCGAGCTCCGGTCCCGGCAGCACATGGCGATGCTCGTGCGCGCTCCGCCAGCCCGCACGCCGCTGGCCGGCTTCGACCCACTCCTGCGGCCCGGTGACATGGGCGACGTGGCGATGGCCGAGGTCGAGCAAGTGCTCCACCGCCAGGCGGGCACCCGCTTCCTGGTCGATTCCCACCGCCATCCGCTGCCCGTCACTCACCCCTTGGACGATGACCAGGGGCACCGGCATCTCGAGCGACCTGACCTGCTCGCGTGCCTCGCGATGGGCGACGGCAACGACGATCGCCTCGACCGCCTCGTCGAGGAGGCGATCGACGGCCTCCCTGAGCGACCGCGCCGTGAAGTCCTCGACCGCGACGAGCGAGACGTCGTACCCCGCCTTGTGCCCGGCGTCCTGAACCGACACAGCGATCATGCTCGGCCCGTGGAGGACCAGATGCGCCGAGATCATCCCGATGCGGTGCGACCTGTTCGTGACGAGGAGCCGAGCCGCGTTGTTGCGCCGATAGCCCAGCTCGGCGATCGCCGCCAGCACGCGGGTGCGGGTCTCGTCCTTCACCAGCTCCGATCCGTTCAGCACCCGAGATACGGTCTGGTGCGAGACGCCTGCCGCGGCGGCCACATCGGTCATGCTCGGAGCTCGTCCAAGCCCCTCGCTCACTCTCGCCATGGGGAAATACTAGGTGCGCGGCACCGTTGATCCCCGGATGACCGGCCGAGCAGCCGGTGGCGGGGCGGTCGTGCTGCGGACCATCAGACGCGGTTGAACCGGCTCTGTTTGGAACGGCCTACCACTGATTCGCGCGAGGACCGCCTGGACGACGCGGCGGCCCAGTTCGGCGAAGTCCTGCCGAACTGTCGTCAGGGGTGGTGCGTAGTACGGCGCCTCGGGTACGTCGTCGAATCCGACGACGCTGATGTCGTCCGGAACCCGGATCCCACCCTCGTCGAACGCGCTGAGCAGCCCGAGCGCCATCTGATCGTTGGCTACGAAAACGGCTGTGACTTCCTCTCCCCCACGACGACGTGCGATCAGCTCGCGGCCGGCCAGGTAACCGGTCGGCGGCCACCAGTCACCGTGCAGCACCGGCGGCACAGCGGCGCCGACCGACTCGAGCTCGGTCCGCCAGCTGCGTTGCCGGGCATCCGCCTCGAGGGCGTTGGCGGGCCCTCTCACGTGATGGACAGTGTGGTGCCCGAGGTCGAGCAGGTGCCTGGTCGCGAGAGCGGCGCCTGTCTCCTGGTCGACCCAGACGGCGAGGTCCTGCCCGGCACGCTCTGCCTGTACGGTGATCAGCGGCACTCTCGGATTCACGACGGGTAGTGCGCGAACAGCGCCCTCATAGGTGCTCAACGCAACGATGGCGTCGACGGACTGCGTCGCCAGCCGCTCGACAGCCTCGATCAGATTGCCGCCGCTGTCGTCGTCGAGCACTGACACGGTGAGGAAGTAGCCGGCCTCGCGGGCCGCATGTTCCAGACCGAGCAAGGTCTGTGCGGGTCCGTACTGGCTCACGTTGGCGATTGCGAGGCCGATCGTGCGCGACGACCCGGTCACCAGGGCACGGGCCGCGCTGTTGGGTCGGTAGCCGAGTTCGGCGATCGCCTCCAGCACTTTCTTGCGGGTCGCCGCCGCCACGTTCGGGTGCGCGTTGACCACCCTCGACACCGTCTGGTGCGAAACCCCGGCGTGTGCGGCGACGTCCGACATACCGAGGGAGCGGGCCGCCCCGAGATCTTCCGGTCCCGGACCCACGACGGGGCGATCCACAGTGCTCCTAGCGGGTGGCGCCGGCGCGGCGCTTGTTGTAGATGTCGAAGGCAACGGCCAGCAGCAGCACCAGGCCCTTCACGATGGACTGGGTCGACTGGTCGACGCCCATCAGCTGCATCCCGTTGCTCATCACCGCCATGATCAGGCCGCCGACCATCGCCCCGACCACGGTGCCGACGCCGCCCGCGACGGCCGCGCCGCCGATGAACGCCGCCGCGATCGCGTCGAGTTCGAACATGTTGCCGGCCGCGGGCTGGGCGCCGTTGGACCGGGACGAGTAGATGACGCCGGCGACCCCGGCCAGGAAGCCCATGTTGACGAAGATCCAGAAGTTCACCTTGCGGACCTTCACACCGGACAGCATCGCGGCCGACAGGTTGCCGCCGATCGCGTAGACCTGGCGGCCGAAGACGGTGCTCTTCGTCATCAACCCGTAGGCGATCACGAGGACAGCCAGGATGATCAGGACGATCGGCAGTCCGCGGGCGTGGGCAAGCTGCCAGGCGAAGTACATGACGATCGCGGCGACCACCAGCACCCGGGCGACGAACAGCGGGAACGACTCCACCGGCTGCTCGTAGCGGATCCGTGCCAACCGGGTGCGGAACACGCTGACCGCATACCCCGCAACCGCGATCGCGGCGATGAGCAGCGTGAACGCATCGTAGCCCTGCCCGCCCAGCAGGCCGTTCAGGAAGCCGCTGGCCACCTTCTGGTAGTCGGCCGGGAACGGCGACAAGGAGACGTTGTCCAGTACCTGCATCGTCAGGCCCCGGAACAGCAACATGCCGGCCAGCGTCACGATGAACGCCGGCATGCCGACGTACGCCACCCAGAAGCCGTGCCAGGCCCCGACCGCGATGCCCACCGCGACGGCCGCCAGCACGCCCACCCACCAGGGCTGTCCGTGCTGGATGACCAGTACGGCGGACACGGCGCCCGTCAACGCGACGATCGACCCGACCGACAGGTCGATGTGGCCGGCGATGATCAGGATCACCATGCCGATCGCCAGCACCAGGATGTAGGAGTACTGGAGCACGATGTTGGTGATGTTGCCCGGGCTGAGCAGGACACCGTCGGTCAGGAACGCGAACAGCGCCACGATCACGACGAACGCGATGTAGATCCCGCTCTGCCGCAGGTTCCGCATGATCAGGGTCAGCGGATCGCTGGTGCCGACATGCAGCGCGGCGGAGGCGCTGTCTGCTGATGCCGGTTCCGTTGACACGGAAGGCTTGGTGCTGGTCATCCGGCGAGCTCCTTCTCCTTCGTCATGAGCGCCATGAGCTCTTCCTGAGTGGCCCCGGCCACCGGCAGCTCGCCGGTGATCCGTCCGGCCGACAACGCGTAGATCCGGTCGCACATCCCCAGCAGTTCAGGGAGTTCGGAGGAGATGACGATGACCGCCTTCCCCTCTGCGACGAGCCGGTTGATGATCGTGTAGATCTCGAACTTGGCTCCGACGTCGATACCGCGCGTGGGCTCGTCCAGGATGAGTACGTCCGGATCCGTGAAGAGCCATTTGGACAGCACGACCTTCTGCTGGTTGCCCCCGGACAGGGTGCCGACGGTGTCCAGCACGGTGCGCGTCTTGATGTTCATCTCCCGCCGGCCCCGCTCGGCGACCTTGATCTCCTCGTTGCCGTTGACCCACCCGGCCCGGGCCAGCTTGCCGAGCGCGGCGGCGGAGACGTTCGCACGGACGTCGGCGATCAGGTTCAGCCCGTACCGCTTGCGATCCTCGGTGGCGTAGGCGATGCCGCTGGAGATCGCCTCGGCCACGGTTCGGGCCCGGACCTGCTTGCCGTGCAGGTACAGCCGGCCGCTGATATTGCGCCCGTACGAACGCCCGAAGACGCTCATCGCGAGTTCGGTGCGTCCCGCACCCATCAGTCCGGCGATGCCGACGACCTCACCGGCGCGCACGGACAGGTTCGCTCCGTCGACGACCTTGCGCGGCTGGACCGGGTGCCACACCGTCCAGTCCTCGATCCGCAGTACTTCGGGTCCGGGGTCGGAGTCGCGGACCGGGTAGAAGCTCTCGAGGTCGCGGCCGACCATGCCGCGGATGATCCGCTCCTGGGTGACCTCCCCCGAGGTCATGTCGAGCGTCTCCACCGTGCGACCGTCACGGATCACCGTGGTGGAGTCGGCGATCGCGGTGATCTCGCTCAGCTTGTGGGAGATCATGATGCAGGTGATCCCGCGGTCCCGGAGCCGCCGGAGCAGGTCGAGCAGGTGGGCCGAGTCGACGTCGTTGAGCGCGGCGGTCGGCTCGTCGAGGATCAGCAACCGGACGTCCTTCGACAACGCCTTCGCGATCTCGACCAGCTGCTGTTTGCCGACGCCGAGCTGGATCACCGGCGAGACCGGGTTCTCGTCCAGGCCGACCGATGTCAGCAGCTCGCGGGCCTCGGCGTTGGCCCGGTTCCAGTCGATCAGTCCGCCGCGCCCGCGGCGCTCGTTGCCGAGAAAGATGTTCTCCGCGATCGACAGGTACGGCACCAGCGCCAGTTCCTGATGGATGATGACGATCCCGACGGCCTCACTGTCCCGGATGCCGGTGAAGTGCACGGGCCTGCCGTCGAAGCTGATCCCGCCGTCGTAACTCCCGCTCGGGTAGACGCCGGACAGCACCTTCATCAGGGTCGACTTGCCGGCGCCGTTCTCGCCACAGATCGCGTGGATCTCCCCTCGCCGGACGGCGAGCGAGACGTCCTCGAGAGCTTTGACCCCGGGAAAGGTCTTCGTGATGCCCCGCATCTCGAGCAGCACCTCGTTCATACATCCTCCTTCGCGGTCAGGCTGTTCAGCTCAGGCGGCCGGGCCCGGCGGATCGTGATGCCGGGCCCGGCCGTCCGTCACTTGGCCTGACCGGCGGCGACCTCGGCCGCCGTGTAGTAACCGGAGTCGACGAGTTGCTTCTGGATGTCTGGCTTGAAGACGGTCTGGATCGGCAGCAGGTACGACGGGACGACCTTCACGCCGTTGTCGTACGACTTGGTGTCGTTGGCCTCCGGCTGCTTCTTCTCCAGGAACGCCACCGACGCGTTGACGGCCTGCTCGGCCAGCAGCCGCGTGTCCTTGAAGATCGTGGAGCTCTGGACACCGGTGTTGATGAGCTTGACCGACGCGATCTCCGCGTCCTGACCGGTGATCGCCGGCATCGGGTTGGCCGCCGTGCCGTAACCGACGTTCTGCAACGCGGTGATGATGCCGCGCGAAATGCCGTCGTACGGCGAGAGGACCCCGGCGACCTTGCCGCCATCGTTGTAGCTCGAGGTCAGCAGGTTCTCCATCCGCTTCTGCGCCGCCTCCTGCTGCCAGCGCAGGATCGCGACCTGCTCGAGCTTGGTCTGCTTCGACTTGACGACCAGCGAGCCGTTGTCGAGGTACGGCTTCAGGGTGTCCATCGCACCTTGGAAGAAGAAGTGCGTGTTGTTGTCGTCGAGTGAACCGGCGAAGACCTCGATGTTGAGCGGCCCGGCCTTGGTGCCCTTGGAGCCGTCCGCGTTCTCCAGGCCCAGCCCGCGAAGAAGCGCCTTGGCCTGGGCGACGCCGACCTTGTAGTTGTCGAAACTGACGTAGAAGTCGACGTTCTGGCTGCCGCGGATCAGCCGGTCGTACGCGACCACCGGGATCTTCTTGTCGGCCGCCGCCTGCAACTGACTGCTGAGCGCGGTGCCGTCGATCGCGGCGATGACCAGCACGTCGGCGCCCTGGGTGATCATCTGATCCACCTGCTGCGACTGGGTCGGGATGTCGTCGTTCGCGTACTGCAGATCGACCTTGTACCCCTTCGCCTCGAGCTTCTCCTTCACCGCCTTCCCGTCGGCGATCCAGCGCTCCGACGTCTGGGTCGGCATCGACACCCCGATGGTCAGATCCTTGGGCTGCTGACTCGCGGTGTCGGTGGTCCCGCCCGCTCCTTGTCCGCCGCACGCCGCGAGGCCGAGCACCAGCAAGGCCCCACTCAGAGTGGCCACAAACCTCTTCTTCACGAACACTTCCCCTCCGGGATACGTGTCACTCCCACATCGCTGGCCCGATCGAATTGTTAGCGCTCACATGTTTGCGCTCACATGCAGGTTGGTCAATACATCAACCAGACATCCGCGCGTCACGGTCTCGTAACGGCAAACTCGCCGGACCTCGTCGACGCATCACCGAAACCCGTTTCAGGCAAAGGATTTCCGCACACAACGCGGCATGGCGTCCCGCCAATTGCGACCGCCAGATGGGGAACGCAGAAGGTCATCACCCAACGCTGGACACGTTAACAACTGAAACATACTCACCAGCCCGAGCGCGGTCATGCCGCGCCACTGGGTCAGCGATCGGTTGCTGCTGCGCGGTGGTCCAACTCGCGCTGCAACCGTTGCCGATAGATCTGGAACCGAATGTTGAGTACTCCCGGGCCGCCGTCAGGTGGCGGGGATCTGTCACCGAGCGCATCGTCGATGGCCGCCAGCGCGTCACTCAGCTCGTCGGTCCGCCAGGAGTCGAAATGCGCTGAGCGGGCCAGACGATCCAGATACCCGGCAACCATCGTCATGATCTCGACGCGACAGAGACAACGAAATTCCGGAACACCCGCCCCAACCCCCAAGCGCGATATCGCTGGCTGCCAGGGTCCAGGGCCACCTCAATGGTGATTGGAGGCTATCACTCCGATACGGGCGGCGACAGCCGCGGAGCAGGACCGACGGCCCGGCGAACTCGGGACTTTTGGCCCGCTCACTCGGCCCGGGCGCACGGCACAGTCAGAAGTAGAACCAGCCGGTTTCGTGTGGCCAGATTCTGGGGCTTGCCCGGCGCCGGCGATGGGAGGCGGCCTCGATGACAACGCGCGACGACACCGGGCTGAGTGACGACACCTCACTCCACGCCGACGTGGAAACCTACTACCAGAACGACGCGTGGCACACGCGTCGCTGCGACTCCCCCGAGCCGTTCGCCTCCGGCCCCAGCCGGGTCCGGCTGATCGCCATCGGCGTCGAGGTCGCCCGGTGGAACGGCCTCTGCCACATCATCCGCGACATCGACGGCACCATGGTCGAGTTCAACAGGTACACCACCGGCCCGTACCCGAGCCGCTCTCCTGGCGCCGGCCCGCGCCACAGTGTGGCGCGAGCCGGTTTGGAGGTCAGGCGGTGATCGCGGTCATGCTGTTCCAGCCTGAGCCGACGAGTACCGCGGGCAGGGTCCAGCCGCCGGTACCGCTGCCGCGGTACATGTACAGCTGTCCGGACGCGTTGCGAACCAGCAGATCCACCTTGTCGTCGCCGTTGAAGTCCCACGGACTCACGATCGCCGTCAGGTTCTGCCAACCCGACCCGATCAGGGTCCGGCCCGGCAACCAACCACCGTGACCGTCGCCCCGGTAGAGCCACAGGCTGCCGCCCGCGTCGCGAGCCGTCAGGTCCACGAAGGTGTCGCCGTCGAAGTCACCAGGCCCTCGCAGCGAGGTCATGGCGTTCCAGCCGGTCCCGTACCCCACGCGTTGAAGCCAGCCACCGTTGCCATCACCTGGGTAGAGCCACAGCTGCCCTGTGTTCTGCCGGGCCAGCACGTCCATGTGACCGTCACCGTTGAAGTCGCCCGGCCCGAAGATCGACGTCATCGTGTTCCAGCCACTCCCGTAGCGCTTCCAGAGCAGCCATCCACCCTGGCCGTTGCCGGAGTACAGGATCAGGTAGCCCGCGCTGTCGATCGCGATCAGGTCCGCCTTCCCGTCGCCGTCGAAGTCCCCGGGCGCGAGGATCGCGGTCATCGCATCCCAGCCTTGGCTGTAGCCGATGCGTGGCAGCCAGCCGGCCGCCCCGTTGCCCGGGTACAGCCACAGACGTCCGGTGGTGTCGACGGACAGAACGTCCGAGTTGGTGTCACCGTTGAAGTCGTTGTTCTTGACGACCAGTGCGGCCGGTGAGGCCGTCGTTGTCGCCTTCTGCTCGGCTGCGGAGGAGATCGACGTACCGGCCAGCAGCAGGCTCATGCCCGCCACCATCACCAGTCCCGCTCGTCCTCCAAGGCGCAAGCGTCCACGCATGGAAATTCCCCCTCGTCCCTCGGTTCGGCGGCATACCGCAGAGGCCGGGTCCGGGCCCATCCGATTCGTTCGCAGCGGATGCCTTTCGACCCCACCAAACCGGACTAGTGCGGAGCTGTTCTAGGGTCAAAGGTCCCAACAGCGCGTGACGCTGGTCCTACTCACTGCTCCGTACCTGTTGCTGGTTCACCGGGACGGTCACGTCACGTAGTGTTGCTGTGTGACTGACGGTTCGCGGTCAGGGCGTGGGGGCTGGGACGAGGGTGCGCTGGAATACGCCGGCCTGTCCCGGGTGCGTCTCGATGCGCTCTTGCAGGAACTGCTCGGCCGGGTCGACGAGATCATGGAGTACCAGGAACGCCTGCGCGCGCTCCTCGACGCGGTTGTCGGGATCGGTGCAGATCTCGATCTGAACAGCACCCTGGACCGCATCGTGTCGGCGGCCTGTGAGCTCGCCGGTGCCCGGTACGGCGCACTCGGCGTCGTCGGGCCGGACGGCAAACGACTCGTCCGCTTCATCACCCACGGCGTCACCGACGAAGAGATCGCCGCCATCGGACCGTACCCCGAGGGCCACGGCATCCTCGGCCTGCTGATCGAGCACCCCGAGTCGATCCGGATGCACGATCTCGCCGAGCACCCCCAGTCGTACGGCTTCCCGGTGAACCACCCGCCGATGAAGAGCTTCCTCGGCGTCCCGATCCGCACCCGCGAACACGCCTACGGCAACCTCTACCTCACCGAGAAAACCGGCCGCGCCGACTTCACCGAGGACGACGAACGCACCGTCACCGCCCTCGCCGCCGCGGCCGGCGTCGTCATCGACAACGCCCGGCTGTACGCCGACACCGAACAACGCCGGCGCTGGCACGAGGTGACCGCCGAGATCACCCAACTGATGCTCGGTGAGTTCGATCCGGACCAAGCACTCCAGCTGATCGCCCGCAGGTCTCGCGAGGTGTCCGGCACCCACGTCGCGGCCGTACTGTTCGCGGACGGCGACGAGCTGGTCGTCCGGGCAGTCGACGGGCCGCCGGAGTTCCAGCGCTTCCTCGGCCAGCGCATCCCCGACGACCTTCCGGTCCTGGGCCGCGCCGTGACCGGCGGCGAGCAGGTGACGATCGAGGACCTGGCCGAGTTGCTGAAGGACCACGGCAGCCTGACCGAGTTCCCCGAAGGTGCGCGGCTCGGCCGTACGACGATGGCACCGCTGCCGGCCGGTACGACGGGCACCGGCGGCCTGCTCGTGGTGGCCTCCGAGCAGGGCCCGGACACCGGGATGTCCGACGGTGCCAACCTGATCCGGATGTTCGCCGGCCAGGCCACGCTGGCGCTGGAGCGTGCTCAGTCGCAACGCGACCGCGACATGCTCGCGGTCCTCGAGGACCGCGACCGGATCGCCCGGGACCTGCACGACCTGGTCATCCAGCGACTCTTCGCCACCGGGCTGCAGCTCCAGGGAATGCATCGCCTGGCACGCCCCGAACACCAGCAACGGCTCGCCCAGGCCGTCGACGACATCGACTCCACCATCCACGACCTCCGGGCCGCGATCTTCGGCCTCCAGCAGGCTCCGGGCGCCAGTTCGCTGCGCGGCGACATCCAGTCACTCGTCGACGAGTACACCGGGCCGCTCGGGTTCCGGCCGCGGCTGACCTTGAGCGGCCCGATCGACACCGTCGTACCGGCCGCGGCCAGGCCGCAGATCCTCGCCACGGTGCGCGAAGCCCTGTCCAACATCGTCCGGCACGCCAAGGGTTCAGAGGCGACCGTCGAGGTCTCGGTCGGCGATGGCGTCGTCGTCGCGCGCATCACCGACGACGGCGTCGGCATCGGCCCGGGCGCGCACCGCAGCGGCCTCCGGAACCTCACCGAACGCGCGCAGGCACTCGGCGGCACTGTCCGGATCACCGGCAACGAACCCCGCGGCACGGTGGTCGAACTCCAGGCCCCGATCGACTGAGAACGTCGCCCCGGCGCTACCGACAGCGCCGGGACGACGTGACTTCCTATCCAGCGCGGTAGAGCGAGCCGCCGCCGGAGATGGCGATCGCTGTTCGTTTGCCTCCTACGTTGAGGTAGACGATGAACGTCGTACCGGACTGCCGCACGCTGTAGGTGACCGTGCCCGAGGCACGCACGGGGACCACGAAGGACAGGATCGAGGCCGTCTTGCCGGAGCGGGCCAGCATCAGCGTCGGAGCAGACTTGCGAACGAAGCTGCTCGGGTACTGCCAGCCCTGGATCGGGTTGGTCTGTGCCTGCTTGATCAGGATCGCGCCGGCCGGCAGCGCCTGCTTGAACGGCACCTGGAACACGATCGTCTTCGTCGCGTCTCCTGGTGCCATCGCGACCGCGGTGGTCCGGGAGTACACGCTCGCCCGCTGGTCCGACGGCAGGTGCCACAGTGTCTGGAACGCCTGGGCGGTCTTCGCCGACGCGCGATCCCACACCACGAGCAGATCCGGGTCCTTCAGCGCCAGGACCGAGCGGAGACGACTGATCCCGCTCCCTGGTGCGTCAGCGAACAGGTACGACTCCGCGTTCGACCTCACCGACGACGCGGTCAGCCGAGTCACCGGATTCAGGTACGTCGACATCGGCGTCGTCATCACACTGTGCGCGCTCGGACCGACGGACCACGTGCGATAGGCGCCGGCGTTGTACGCCGCGTACCCGCCGTCGACCACGATGTCCCGGCCGCGTGCCGTGTAGGTGATGCTGGTGTGGTCGAAGTTCCCGTGGAACGCCCGCCCCGGACCGTACCTGATGCTGTACGCCGACTCACCGGCGAAGCCTCTGGTGGGATCAGTTCCCCACCCGGTGCGGCCGAACACGTAACCGGCCGAGTAGATCCCGACCCGCCACAATGGCGCCGTACCTTTGGTTCCCAGCGATCCGGCGTACTCCATGGGCGTCCCCGGCCAGGGGTACATCGGCCGGAGCTCGGTGTCACCGATCTGCGGCAGCATGCCCATCGAGTTCGTGGCCAACGCCAGGAACTTCCCCAGCAGCGCACGCCGCGTCACCATCGTCGTCCCCGCGCTGTACCCGCCGTTCTGCAGCACGGCGATCGCGCGACCCCAGAGCGTGTAGTTGAAGGATGCGTAGCCGGTGGACTGTTCGTTGGTCGCCCCCTGCGCATCGATCGACGTGGTGATACCTGCCCCGAGTCGCTGCACGGCCAGGTTCTTGTAGTCGCTGCGGTTCAGCGTTACCCCCACGCCGAACAAGGCGATGCTCTCGTCGGTGCCATGGTTCCAAGCGCCGCTCCAGTTGTAGGTGAGGAACCGCGCATGGCTCAGCAGCGCTGAGTCCACCCACGCATACCGGATCGGAAGCGCCGTGACCTTCAGCCCGGACATGATTGCCTGCCGCAAGCAGATCAGCACGTTGGTGCGGTGCATCGTGGACTCCCACGCCCCGATGTTGCCCTTCCACGAGTACGGGTTGTCGCGGTACCAGTCGTACGCGATCGTGTTCACCCGCGTCATCGCGACCAGATCACCCTTGCCCGCGGCAACGATCCCCTGTCCGAGCCAGCGCAGCGAGTGGAACCACATGTACCAACTGGCGTTCTTGTACGGATTCGACGCCCAGTTGATGTTGCCGCGACCGGTGCCGACCTTGACCCACGGGTACGGCCCCCACGCGAACCTGTCGCTGTACAGGTTCGCCAACGGGTTCGTCTTCTCGATCCCGCTGAACCCCGGACACGCGTAGGACGGCGCCGCGAGCGACTGGACCTGGCTCTGCCCGATGTCCGTCGCCGGCGGTGCCGTCGGTGGTACGACGTTGCTCGCACCTGGCACGAACTGTGCCTCGTCCGGACTGTCCGGCGCCGGTACGATCGTGATACCGGGCGGATCTGCCGCGGGTGCGCGATTCACCCCCGCCGACGTTCCGGCCCCGGCAACCAGTACGGCAATCCCCACAGCCACACCGGCAGTTCTCCTGAATCTCATCGATCTGTCCCCCCTCGTCTGCACCGCTGGATCGCAGCGGTGCTTGGAGGGTGCGCTCGATGGCGCGCGCTGCCCAGGGACGAAGGTCCCGTTCTGGACAGGACCAGTTACCCCTCCGGTCGTCGGTTCCTCACAGACCGTGACCGAAGTCGACGGGCTGTGTCACCAAGGGGATGCATCAGGAGTAGCCGCCGGCGCCGGCGGCCAGGCGTGTTGGCGGCGTGACGTGAGACCCGCCACGACCAGGACCACGCCCCAGCACAGCGCCATCAGGCCGAGCCAGACCGCGATCCCAACGGCGCCGCGGCCGGGGTTGGCGACGAAGAACACGCCCAGGAGGATCGACAGCCCGGCACCCACGAGGAGCATCCAGCGGGGTGTCAGCCGGTAACTGCTGAAGGCCGTGAAGACTTCGACCACACCACGGCCGATGAGCCAGATGCCGACGATCCAGGTCAGGGTCTGGGCCGTCACGCCTGGGCTGAAGATCGCGAAGAACGCCACGATCACCGCGATGACGCCGAGCGTCGCAGGCCCCAGCCGGTTCCCCTGCGACGTGGACCGCATCGCCTGTACCAGCAAGCTGATGCCTTCTGCCAGCGCCCAGAACCCCCACAGCAGCATCAACCCGATCGCCGTCTCGGTCGGCCAGGCGATCGCCAGGATCCCGAACACGATGCCGACGGCTCCGCGGACCACCATCATCTTCCAGCTCGACGTGAACAGTTCCCGATCCATCTCCCGACCTCCCCGGCCTCCGCACACCACAGCCTGCGCGCAGCACAGACTGCGCGATCAGCCTCATGATTCTCCGGATCGGGACGCTGAAGATCATCCCGCAGAGGTGAGGACGCTCCGCTCACGAGACGCCAGGGTTGACCAGAGGCGTTTTCGCGCTCGCAGAAAGGATGCTGCAATGAGTTTCTGGGACGTTGTGTGGTTCATCATCATCAGCTTTGCGTTCGTCGCCTACCTGATGATGCTGTTCTCGATCGTGGGGGACCTGTTCCGCGACTCCGAAACCTCCGGGTTCGTCAAAGCCATCTGGCTTGTCGCCCTTCTCTTCCTGCCCCTGCTCACGGCGCTGGTCTATGTCATCGCCCGCGGCAAAGGTATGGCAGAGCGGACGATGACCAGCCGAGCCGCTGCGCAGAAACAGCAGGAGGACTACATCAAGCAGGTCGCGAGCTCGGCCAGTCCGACCGACCAGATCGCCCAGGCCAGTGCGCTGCTCGACAAGGGCAGCATCTCGCAGTCGGAGTTCGACACGCTGAAGGCGAAGGCGCTGGCGGTCTGACCTTGTCATCGACAGCGGAGGAGGCCCCACGACGAGTGAGCCGACGACGAGGTACGACGCCTTCGCGAGCAGGTCGCCCGGCTTGAGACCGAGGTGGCCGGCAAGCAGCAACCGCCAGACGACCCGCGAGCCGGCGGGTCGTCTGGCGGACGACGCTGTCCGCCGTACGAACGCGCGCCGGCCTGACCGCGGCTACAGCCCGCTTTCGGCCTCCAGGCGGCCGCTCTTGATGGCATCCAGGAACATCTGGTAATCGCGTTCGTTCTGGTCGGCGTACGCCTCGGCGTACTCGACCATCGCCTCCGGGAACGCGTCATCGCTGTTGAGGTACGTCGTCAGAGCGATGCGGTCGCCGGATCGGGCATGCGCCCGGGCCAGCGTCCAGCCGCACAGCTGGCCGTACATCGTCATGCCGGACGGGTCCATCTTCTCCACTGCGGCCGAACCCTTCATGTCCCGCAACTGCCGGACGTAGAAGTCGCGGATCTGTCCGTCGATCCCTTCGACCCGCTGCCAGCCGAGGAAGATGTCACTGGTCGCCTGCATCAGCCGTTGCCCCAGCACCACCCGCTCCCCCTCGTTGCGGAGTGCCGATCGCTGCCGGAACGGCACGGGGACCTTCGTCTTGAGCACCGACGGACCAGCCTCCTTGACCTGCAGGAAGAGTGGATCACCGTCGTCGCGGCCGCGCAGCAGCACGATCCAGCACCGCGTGTCGACGCTGCCCACTCCGACCACCTTGCGGGCCAGATCGACGAACTCGAACTGGTCGAGCAGCGTCCGCAGCTCGTGCGGGAGCGACCGGCGGTACTGGTCCAGCAAGGCCTTGATCCCGGTCTCGAGCGCTTGCCGGCCGGCATCGGGCAGGAGCTCGGTGATCGGAACGAGCGACGGCGGATCGGCCTTGAACCGGACGCCGTCGTCGGTCATCTCGCAGAGCTTGGTGAAGGCTTTGAGGCTTCCGCCGGCGCGTGCCTTCAGCAAGGTCTGATCGACGTTCTTGCGGCGGCTCGAGGTCGGCTTGTTGCGCAGGGTCTGCTCGACCTCGTCGATGTCGGCGCGGGCATACCAGACGTCCAGAGCCCGCATGGTCCCGAACTCGGCGCTGGCGTCGCGATAGCGTCGTACGGTCTCCAGAACGGCCTTGCCACGATGTTTCCGGGAGAAGCCGTTGTCCCGGCCGGCGACCGCGATGCTCGCGGCGAGACGTTTGACGTCCCACTCCCACGGACCGGCGATGGTCTCGTCGAAGTCGTTGATGTCGAAGAGCAGCCGCCGTTCGGGCGATCCGAAGACTCCGAAGTTCGACAGGTGGGCGTCACCGCACAGCTGCGCTCTGAGGCCGGACACGGGCGCCGCGGCCAGGTCGGTTGCCATCCCGAGGGCGTTGCCCCGGAAGAAGGCGAAGGGCGACACCATCATCCGGCCGTGCCGCACCGGGACGAGTTCGGGAATGCGGGACCGGGCCTGCGCCTCGAGCAGTGCGACCGGATCCGGACGGTCCGAGGACAGCACCAGTTCCGCCTGCTCGCGCGGTGGCAGCACCACCCGCGCGGCGAGCCCCAGGCGGGCCCGGTCTGCCGGCGCGAGCCGGCGGACAGCGGACACCGATCCACCGTTGGCGCGACCTGATCCCGTGGTGGGTGCGGCTCGTCCCGGTGTGGGTGAGGCTGTCGGAGTCACCATCGCGTTCCGTGCAATCATGTTGCTCTTCCCCCTCCGGCCCGTGAGCGAGTCGCGTGATCTGGCGCTGATCCGCGAGAGTTCCACCCAACACCTGCGGCGAGCCGGCCAGCATCACCCCGGCCGGATGAACCAACCGCGCGGTGTCCGCGCTTGACTGAAGCTGTGCAAACCGCCGAGATCGACTATCACCAGCTCCCCAAGCAGACCCGGCGCCGCCTCGCCACGATGTCGCTGCTGCGTTCCCTGTTCGTGTCCGTGGTGATCGTGGTCGGCTATTTCCTCCTGCCCATGCGCCTCGACGGCGGTGTCGCCATAGCGGCTCTGGGCGGCGGGCTTGCCGTCGTGGGGCTCCTGCTGGCACGGCAGATCCTCGACATCTCCCGCTCCCCCTACCCCCGGATCAGGGCGATCGGCGCGCTGGCGACGTCGGTGCCCTTGTTCCTCACGGTCTTCAGTACGTCGTACTTCCTGATGGCGCGTGCGCAGCCGGCGAACTTCTCCGAGCAGTTGAGCCGGCTCGATGCGGCGTACTTCACGGTGACCGTCTTCGCGACCGTCGGCTTCGGCGACATCACGGCCGAGTCAGCGGCAGCCCGCGCGGTCGTCACGGTGCAGATGCTCGGGGATCTCGTCATGGTCGGCCTGGTCGCCCGTACGCTCGTCGGCGCCGTCCAGCACAACCTCAGTCATCGGGGGGAGTGAGCGGCGAGTCCTTCAGGCGCATCATCCGGAAGGAGTTCACCAGTCCGAGCAGACCGGCGAGAATCGGAATGCCCAGGGCCACTTGCAAGGCGAGCGGTCTGGCGTCCGTGTTGATCCGGATGATCTCGTCCTGAACGTCCTGCGGTTGCTTGGCGAGCACCTTCTCGAGCTCGGTGTTGGTCATCACTTCCGCATCGTGTTCCAGCGCCGTGGCGACCTGTTCCTTCTCGGCCGGTGCAAGGACGGTGCTGGCCTCCGCCCGGTTGGTGAAGGTGAGGGACAGCGTTGCCAGCATGATCGCCCCGGCGAAGGCAAGCCCGAAGGAGAGTCCGAACGAGCCTGCCGCCGAGTTGACGCCGGCTGCCTCGCTGACACGTTCCTCGGAGATCGGTCCCAGCGTGTAGTTGTTCAGTTGCGATACCAGCAGACCCAGGCCGACTCCCGCGACGATCAGGGGCGCGACCAGAGGCCAGCCCGAGTCCGCCCGAGGAACGATCGGGATCAGCACCACCAGGCCGACGGTCAACAGTGTGAATCCCAACCTGACGATGCTGCTCGGGCGTCGCCCCGCAGCCTTCTTCTCGGCGAGGATCGCCGCGCCGAACATGCTCAGCGAGAGCGGCGCGAGGGTGAGGCCTGCCTCCATCGCGTTGTACTCGAGAACCATCTGCAGATAGATCGGCAGGGCGATCATGCTGCCGCCGAGCGCGATCTGCTGAAGCATCTGCTGGGAGATACCGAGCCGGTAGACAGCGGAACTGAACAAGACCGGGTCGATGAGGGTCGGCTCCCCCCGGCGCTTGCGCCGCACCAGCCAGTAGCCGAACGAGCCGAGAGCAATGAGGCCGATGGCCACGATCAGGCCGACGTACTCGCCGCCTTCCTGCCAGACCAGGATGCCCGACACGATACCGCCCATGCCCAGTACCGACAGGACGGCGCCGCCCACATCCACGCGCCGGGATCCCGTGTACGGCACGTCGTGGACCATGCCTTGACCTGCGACCACGACCGCGATCACCGCGACCTCGAGCAGGAACCCGACCCGCCAGGACAGGTACGTGGTGATAAAGCCTCCGAGCAGCGGCCCGACCGCGGCAGCCATCGCAGCAGCCGCCCCGACCATGGCGTACGCCTTCGTCTGCTCCACACCTTCGAAGTTGCCGTGGATCAGCGACTGCATCGCCGGCAGCAGGAGCGATGCCCCGATGCCACCCACCAACGCCCAGAAGACGATGATCGCGGTCAGGCTCTGCGCCAGTGCCATCGCGGTCGCTCCGACCGCGTAGCCGAGCAGCCCCAGCAGGTACGCGCGTTTGCGCCCGATGAGGTCGCCGACCTTGCTTCCGATCAGGATGAACGCCGCGGACACCAGCGCCTCGAGCGCGATCGCGGACTGCACGCCGCTCACCGTCGTGTCGAGATCACGGACCACCGAGGAGATCGAGACGTTCATCAGCGAGGTGTCCACGACGAGCACGAACATCGCCATCGCCAGCAGCAGGGCAAGCCGCGGGTTGGCCTTCGTACCAGCAGGAACCCCGCCCGTGTCCTCGGTCATGGCGGCCCCTCAGCCTGCGAGGATCTTGGCTTTCTGTGCCTGGAACTCGGCGTCGGTGAGAACCCCCGACTGCTTCAGTTCGCCCAGGCTCTTGAGCTGCTCCAAGCGGTCGGAGGTGGCCGATGCCGGCGGCGCAGCCTGCGGAGTAGCCGGCGGCGCAGCCTGCGGCGTATCCTGCGGCGCGGTTTGCTCCGCGTAGGCCTGGTCGCGTTTGGCTGCTGTCTCAGCGTCGCGCTGGGCGAACTTGGCGTCCTGCCGCCGCTGTATCCGGCCGTGGACAGCGGACGCGGTGCCCGCGACGGCGGCGGTTCTTGCTAGTCCTCGCAACAGTCCCGGCATCTCAGGCTCCTTGTGTCGTCGCTTCCAGGGAATCCAGGGCGTCGAGCACTTCCATCACGTCCTGGGCCGGGATCCGCCCGCCGGCGATCATCGTGCCGCCGGACTCGAGAGCCGCGGCAACGAAAGGAATCGCCCAGGTGTTCTCGTAGACGATCAGCGCCGCCAGCGTCCCTGGCTGCATCGCGCCGGCCACCTCGAGCAGGTCGTCCTCGGCCAGGATCCCGGAGCGGGCGCCGTCCAGGTCCCTGAAGCCGCCGGCCTGATCTGACGCTTCGGCGAGGTCCACCGAGTACACGGAGCCGTCGGCATCCTTGCCGACGACCATGACGTCGTACACGTGGACGATGCCGCGCTCCACGAGAGTGACGAGTTCCTCGGCCGCTCGACCGGTCAGCCGGTTGCCGGTGAACTCAATGAGTACGTAGTCGATGGGCCCATGAACGTCTGCCTCTGGCATGACTCTCCACCCCTCAGCCAAGGTCTTGCCGACCGTGCGTCCTGTTCGTCGCCACACTGCCGCGGGCCGCCGGCGGCGTCATCACCCGCTCGGGATGAGCTCAGGCCGGCCCGCTCGCGGAGACCAGGCCGGCTGCCGGTGTGACCTGCCGGATACTCAGGATCATCAGACCCCCGGCCTGGAGCCTCGCGACCAGACCGGCGATTCCCTGGTCGTCGCGGACCCGCACCCGAAAGACTCCGGACATCTGGTGACAAGCCGGCGAGTCCGCGCAGAAGGCCAGAACGGCCGGCATCAGCTCCCCCTGGACGACAACCTGGTACGACGGCTCACGCTGTTCCATCGTGTCCCCCGTCCGGATCGATCTCGACCCACTCCGCGGATGCCGAGCCGGGGTCGAGGATCCGGCGAACCTCGACGACCTCGATGCCCAGGGCCCGCAGTCTTGCCAGCAGACCGTAGAGTGCCGACTGGTCCGGGATGCTGTAGACGACGGTGTTCACCTGGTCGACCGCCAGCGTGACCGCGCCCATGTCCCGGAGATCTTGTTCGGGTACGGCGCCCGCCACACGGATCTCGTACGTCGCGTCGACCATCGAACCCACTCCGTTCCCGACCGTGTGCGTTCGACGCTCGCAAAGGTCGGGAGCCGCGGCGTCATCCCTGCGGGGTGAACTCCCGGGCCGGTCCGCAAACCGAAATCACAACGTCTCGAATTGTTCGGCAACCGGACGGAAAACGCTGGTTTTACAGACATTTTCGTGATGTCTTCGAAGAGTGCGACTCGCCGCGTCCGGCCCCTGCGTTGAGTGATGCCGCACATCGCTAGGAGGGGACATGCCGGGCGATCAGAACACAAGGGTGGGCGACGGGCGCAGTACTTCACCGGATGCGCCGTTCGAAGGTCGGGGGACCTCAGCGGCCAGGACTTCGACGGTCCCATCCGGGACGGTACCGCGGCCGCGGCTTGTCGATCGCTTGAACCTAGGGGTTCAGCGACCGTTGACGCTGATCAGTGCGCCCGCCGGTTTCGGAAAGACGCTACTGGTGGACTCGTGGGCGGAGCTCTACGCAGGGCCGGCCGTGGTCACGCGGGCCGTCTTGGAGGTCGGCGGCGAACAGCCCGCGGCCATGGTGGAGGCGCTGCGCGACAACCTGCGCGGCGACGATCGCGACGTGCTGATCCTCGTGGTGGACTGCGGCGACCTCACGATCACACCGGAGTTGGGGCGGAGCCTCGATCGCCTCATCCGCGGCAACGCGGGACGCGTCCGGGCGGTCCTGGTGACGCGGTCCGACCCGTCGCTGCCCCTGCACCTCTACCGGTTGGCGGGCACCGTTGCCGAGATCCGGGCGGCTGACCTGGCCTTCACGACGGACGAGACAGCGGAGCTGATGCGCCGGCACAAGGTCGAACTGACCGACTCGGAGGTCGCCGAACTACTGGCCCGGACCGACGGCTGGCCCGCCGGCCTGATGTTCGCGGCCATGAACCTCGCCGGGAAGGCCGACGCGGCCCAGGGCATCCGCGAGTTCCGCGGCGACGCCGGGAACATCTCGGCGTACCTGATGACGGAGGTTCTCGACGCGCAGCCCCGGGAGTTGCGTGAGTTCCTGCTCCGGACCTGCATCGTCGACGAGGTCAGGCCGGCGCTGGCCGCGGCTTTGACCGGGCGCGCCTGTGATCTTCGGTCACTGCAGTTCATCTCCCACGGCAACTCGTTCATCCGGCCTGTTCCGGGGACCGCGGACTGCTACACCTACCAGCCTCTGTTCCGCGAGTTTCTTCGCGCTTACCTGCGGTTCGAGATGCCGGATGCAGCTCGTGCCCTGCACGTCGCCGCCGCTACCTGGTTTGCCGAGAACGGTCGGCCGCTCACAGCGATCCGCCACGCCGTCGCGGCCGGTGACTGGCAGCACGCAGCCCGGTACCTGGTGGAGGATCTTGACGTTGCCGGTCTCCTCGTCGGGCGCCGGCGCCGCCGGCTGACACCGCTGTTCGCCGGCTTCCCCGATGAGCTGGACGGTTCCGAGGCCGGGGTCGTCCGGGCCGCCCGAGCGCTGGCCGCGTTCGACGTCGATCGCTGTACGGCGGAACTCGGCAAGGCCAGGGCGTGCCTCGACCAGCAGGCATCCGGCCGAAGCCAGGTGGTCGAGCCGGCCATCAGCGTGCTGCAAGGGGCCTGCGCGAGCCTCGGGAGGGATTCGGGGATCGCACTGGGCGTCGTCCTGAACGCGGAGGCCAGGCTGCGAGCGACATCGCCGGAATCAGCTGTCGCGCGGCCGGAATCGAGGCTGCTGGTCGCCGCCTGCAAGGGTCGGGTACTGCTCGAGCGCGGAGACTTCCCAGCAGCCCAGGCGGCCTTGAGCGAAGCTATCGCGATCGCGGAGGACGCCGGAGCCCAGGAGGCTCTGGGCCACCTCTTCGGCATGGCCGCGCTGGTGGAGGCGGTCTGGGGACATCTGCGACGAGCCGGGGAGCTCGTCGCGTACGCGACCGAGCTGGTCGAGTCCGGTTCACAACCGGCCATGCCTCAGTCAGTGATCGTGGCCGAGGCCTGGCTACGTACCGAACAGGGCGATCTGCCCGCTGCCGAAGCCATGGTGCAGCGCGCCGCAGAGGCCGCACCGACCCACAACACGCGAGTGCTCGCTGCCGCACTCGCTCTGGTTCGCGCCCGGCTGCTGCGGGCCGGTGGTGACCTCGATCTGGCCGCCGCGGAACTGCGGGCCGCGAGCTACAGCTACGGCGCACAGGGCTGGCTCGGCCAGGCCCTGATCGTCGACGAGGCGAAGCTGCTCGTCGCACAGCACCAGCCGCAGGAGGCCATCTCGGTGATCAAGCACTCCCAGGGGCGTGACCAAGTCGGATCGCTCCTGGTTCTGCAGCGAGCAGCTGCCGAGGCCGGCGAGCGGCAGCCCGCTCAATCACCGCGCATCACAGATCGCGCCGCCGCACTCGAAACTCAGGTGGACAGCTGGCTGATCCAAGCCGACGTGTCGATCAGAACCGGGGACACCGGACGCAGCGGGCTCTGCCTGGAACGCGCCCTCAGGCTGGCCGCCCCCGAGCATCTCCGCCGTCCGTTCGCCGAGGCGCCACCGTCGCTGGGAAGGCTGCTCGAGTCGACCGGTGACCTGGTCAGACGGCATCCGTGGCTCCGCGCGGAGAGTGTTCTTCGACGCGACCGCACCGCGGCCGGTCGCAGGCCGGCGCCGCGGCCCGAGGTGATCGTCACCATGTCGTTGACCAGCAAAGAGCATGAGGTGCTCGAATACCTCGCGGAGCTGCTGACCACCGAAGAGATCGCCGCCACCATGTACGTCTCCGTCAACACGGTCCGGAGCCACGTCCGAAGCATCCTCCGCAAGCTGAGCGCATCCCGCCGGAACGAGGCCGTCCGGCGAGCATGGGAGTTGGGTCTGCTGCCCGCGCGTCCGGAGGCCTAGTCTCCCCGGTACGGACTCCCTCCGGTGCCCGGTGGCCGCACCTCGCGACCGTGGAACGTCAACGCCCAGATCACCAGGACGTCCACGGCGACCATGATCGTGGTCCACCCCGGATACGCGGCGAGGAACGC
This sequence comes from Kribbella soli, assembly GCF_004331345.1. Classification (GTDB taxonomy): domain Bacteria; phylum Actinomycetota; class Actinomycetes; order Propionibacteriales; family Kribbellaceae; genus Kribbella; species Kribbella soli. The sequence goes on from NZ_SJJZ01000002.1 coordinate 743,742, forward strand.
GATGTTCACCAGGATGCTCACGACGGCAAGGATCACGCCGACGATCCGGGCCCACACCTGACCGAGGAGGACACAGAATCCGGCCACGAAGACGACGGTGCCGACCAACAGGTGCCCCCACCCCCAGGCGGTGTAGTCGAGGTGAATCGCGAGACGGTCGTTCTGGACGTAGAAGTCGTCGTTGACCAGGGCGACGAATCCCTGGAAGACGTGAAAGGCTCCGAGAACGATCATCATCACGCCCGCGAAGATGATCGGGCCGACCCAGCCCCGTCGCTCCAGCCCAGGCAGTCGTACGCCGCTCTCCTCCGGTGGCTGCGGTGCCTGATGCCTCGGCGTCTGGGCGCCCTGCTCGGTGTCGGCCATGGTCAACTCCTCATCGTGGTTGCCCGGGGTCGCCAGTCGTAGATGACCGACGTACGCAGGACGAGGTCCTGCACGGAGTTGTGCTGCCGGCCACCGGCACACAACAGCAGCCCGAGCGGGAACAAGGCACAGAAGACGGCACGCAGCAGTGCGACGTGCGGCCGCAGCAATCCCCCACGACCGCTGACCACCCGCAGGCCCATGACGTGACAGCCGTAGGTCCGTCCGGTGGCCGACCACGCGACCGCGAGGTAGACGACGAGAATCAGCAGCCCGGTCGTCACGCCCGGCACCGGCGATGCCTCACTGAACTGGAAACCCCGTGGATTGATCAAGAACCTCAGCCCGTTCACGGACAGGTAGCCGCCCAGCAGCACTGCTACCACCACGACCCCGTCGATGACACCGGCGATCGACCGGCTGACGAGACCCGCGCGTCGTCCCTGGTACGGCTGGGCTTCCCGCGGGACGATCGACACGGGTGCATCCGTTCTCATGGTTGCGCGGGTGCCGTCTCGGGTTCTGTCCGGCCACGTCGCAGCCGCAGGCGGGCCACCACCCGGCCGACGGCTTCATCGCCGGAGATGCCCTGCATGCGTACGCCGCGGACGGTGTCGGAGGCAACGGATCCGGTGGACTGCCGGATCATCTCGGCGAGATCGACCTCGGCGATGACCCCTTCGGCCATCTCGGCCATGTCGATCCGCTTCAGCACCTCTGCTGCCACCGCTGGAACCAGCCGGTCGAGCACGACCGACAGTTGACGCTCCAGCTCCTGGCGGCCTTGGCCACCGCGCCGGCCGACAGCCTCCAGCCAGGTGGCTGCCTGGTACCGCTCCGCCAGCACCGGAGGCCGCAAGATCACGACGGCGACGGGGCTGAGGACTCCCCCGACCCGGCGCCGGACCGGGGTGAGGGCTCCCCCTACCCGGCGTCCGACCGTCTGCGCGGCGGCCGCCGCCAGCATGGAAGCCCCGACTGCCGCGTCGAGCACGAGGATCGCGTCCCGGCTCGGCGACGGCACGTCAGGCGGGTTTTCGGACTGCTCTGAAGTACCCACGCAACCATGCTCCGTCCGGCTGCCCTAGGCCGCCTCATCCTTGGTGGGGGAAACCGTCCGACCCGGGTCTGGTTCAGTTCCGAGCCAGGACCGCACGCGACGGGCCAGCCACCCCTGACTGCGGTCGAACTCCGCGCCGATCACGGTCGCGATGACGACGATCAGCGCAACGGCCAGCAGCCAGCCGACCAGGGCCAGCGTGACACCGAACAGGCCGTACCGCTCGCTGTTCGTCTCCATCATCCGGGGCATGTAGACGGTGGATGCGACGCTGTAGGCAGCGCCGCACACGCTCGCCAGTACTCCAGAGGGCACCAGCCGTCGCCAGTGGACCCGGCCGTCGAGCAGCAGCCAAGGAACGCAGATCCACAGCAACACGCCGGTCAGGATCGAGACCGTGACGCTGAGCAGCCAGTCCATCGGCAGCGCGCGCAGCGCCGAGCGGGCCAGATACAGCAAGGCGATCTGCAACAGCAGCGCAGCCAGCCCGACGAACGTCATCAGCGAGCCACGCACGCCCGCGGCAGGCGGGAGCCGCCAGGCGTCCTGGTACAGCCGCTGCAGCCGGCGGGCGAGCGACACTGCGGAGAAGACCAGGATCACGACGCTCAGGACGCCGATACTCGATCCACCCGCGGGCCGCGCGAACACCTCCGTGACGGCCTCGGCCGCGTTGCCGGTCAGCTCGAACCTCTGGACGAGTCCCTTCGCGACGAGGTCACGGCGGTCCGCCGGAGCGAGCGTGGAGACCAGGAGCAGGAGGGGAATGAGCGCCGTCAGCGCCTGCGAGGCGATGACCATCGCCCGGTCGACGCCGCGCAGGGCCACGAAGGAACCAGCACACCGGCCCGGGAACGTCTGCTCCAGCCGTCGGGTGATCACCTTGAGCTCCTGGACAGTCAGCGTCCCGCTCCTGCCCGGTCGGCGCCGGCGGCGCGGTAGTCGGCGATCGGGCGGTATCGGTCATAGAGCGTCGCCAGAATGCTGAACAGGAAGATGAAGAAGAGCGCGTCCACCAGGTGGAGCTGACCCGGTCCCCGCGACAGCAGCACGTCGGCCAGGATCACGAGTACGACGTTCGTCGCGAAGACGACCCCGAACGACACTGCGGCGGAGTTCCACGAATAGCCGCGCTTCGACGCCCACAGGCCGATCGCGGCGTTGATCACCACGAAGACCGCGATCGCGAGGAACACCTGCAGGCTGCTCGCCTCGACCCCGGGCAGCACCTCCCCGAAGATGATGCTGATCAAGCCGATCAGGAAGGCCTTCTCCAGCGTCGTCGCGTCGAGGACCTTCCGGTGCGCGGCCTGGTACGCCGCACGCTCGGAGGCCTCGTCGATACCCTCCGGCAGCGGATCGGCGCGGAACCTCCAGGACCAGTCGGCGGGACTCAGTCGTGGACGGACGAAGAAGTACAGGACCGCGAGCAGCGCGAGCACCGCGACGACGAGCGTCGGGAGGAACCACGGGACGTCCCGGATCGTGTCGGTCAGGTCCAGCTGGGCGATGTGGATCCAGTACTCCTGCGGCAGCTTGACGAAGATCCAGATCGCAGCGGCGACGATCACCCAGAACTTGAAGGTGTACCGCAGTGGGTTCCGCCGGGTGCGAACCCCCTCGTAGGCGATGAAGAAGTACTCGAAGGTGTTCGGGAACAACAACAGCAGCAGCCGTACGCCGCTCAGCTCGAACGCGACCACACCGATCTGCCGGAAGAAGAACAGGAAGCGGCTGACCTTCACCGCGGCAGGATTGGTCCAGTTCCGCAGGCTCGCCAGGTAGGCGATGGACAGGTAGAAGACATCCATCGCCTTGTCGTAGCTCTGGTAGAACGGCGGGTCGTACCCGAACGTCTGGAAGATCGTTTGGTCGACCCCGTCGAGCAGGAGGCACGCGATGATCGCCGGCAACGGGAACAGCGGGATCAGCAGCGGCAGCGCGAACCGCGCGAGGACCACGCTCCAGAACACGACCTCGACACTCATGTCAGAACTCCCCGTTCCGGCGCATCCGGCGGGGTCGGCCGTCGGGGTCGTAAACCATCCGATACAGCGGTTCCGCCCAGAGGGCCTGGAAACGGCTGACCGGTTCCGTGTGGTGCGGGCGGATCTGCCCAGGTGGCCGCTCGCCTTTCCGGCCGTCGGCGTACCAGGCATCCAGATCCGCCGCAGTCTGTCGCCACAGCTCGAAGCCCGCCTGCGGGTCGAGCTTGGTCAGGCTTTGGGCGGGCATACCGAGATGCTCGGACCACACCTCCAGCCGGAGGTCGCGGGCCAGCCGGCGGGTGCCCTCGGCAACGAGCTCCCGGTCGTCGACGGTCGTGTCCAGGACGGCGCAGGTGAGCTCGCTGTCACAGGTCCAGGAACGCCGGTTGAAGTTGTCCGAGCCGCAGGTGAACCACACGTCGTCGACGATGCAGATCTTCGCGTGCACGTAGATCGGCGCCCCCGCGACGTTCTCGAGGTCGTAGATCCCGACGCGGTCCGGCGCGGTCCGCCGCAGCATCCGGACGGCGCGCAACTGCCCGAAGCGTGCCGGCGGCCCACTCACCGCACCATCGGCATCCGGGTACCGCGGTACGACGATGATCACGCGGAGCTCGGGCCATCGCTCGAGCGCATCGTGGATTCCCTGGGCGATCAGCTCGGACCACAGGTACTGGTCCTCCAGATAGATCAGCTTCCGCGCGTTACCGAACGCCTTCGTGTAGGCACGGGCGATGCTCCGCTCCCCCAGCGGCGCGAACGGATAGCCAGGATGTTTGTGGGCGTACGTCCGCAGCACCTGGACGGCATGCGGCCCGGCCGGCGGCGGATCGGGGAACGTCTCCGGCAGGGACTTCGGATGGCGCGGCATCCGGGCGAGCCGTTGCACGATCATCCGGTACGGCGTACGCCGGTCGAGCGGGTGTCCGTCGTCCCAGCGCTCGACGAAGGTACGGAGCAGATCGCCGACGACCGGCCCGCGGATCTCGAGCGCCGCATCGTGCCAGGGTGTTTGGTCGCCGTACCTGCGATCCATCGGCGCCTGCTGAGGATCACCGAGGTGCTCGGCGTCGTCGCGGCGCTGGTGGGACAGGTCGATACCGCCGACGAACGCGACATCCACCTCCGGCCGGCCCTTGTGGCGGACGACGAACAGCTTCTGGTGATGCGAGGCCAGCCGCCGTACCCGTTGGTCGAGCAACACCTCGGCGCCGGCTTCGTTGAGCTTCGTCCCGAGCCGCCGGTTCTCCCGCGCGTTGAACTGCAGGTGGTCCGAATGCGACCGCCACAGCAGTCCTCTCACCTCGATTCCCGATCGGGCGAGATCAGCGAGTACGGCACCGATCGTCGGGCCGTCGGGCAGTAGTTTCTCGTCCGCGTCGCCACGCCAGTCAGTGAAGTAGACCCGGTCGCCGGCGCGCAGCGCGCACAGCTCCTCGTACAGCCGGCGGAAGTACGTTGAGCCGTGGATCAGCGGCCGGACCAGGTTGCCGTCGACCCAGGATCCGTCCACGTCCCCCACCCGGTCGATGTCCGTGCCGGGATTGCCGCGCTCGTCCGGGCGGAGGAACCACTTCCCGGCAGTGTGGTCGATCATCGTGACCCCCTCGGTCGAGTGTTGCCGCCCACCGCTAGCAACTTCACACGTCCGCGGTGTCGCGGGAGATCCCGCTGCGCTGTCCGAGCTGTTCGAGATAGCCGACGAGCACGCGGTGAAGCTCGTCCGCGCCACGGATCTGCTGGTCCGGGATCACCAGATCGGGTGGGGCGAGCAGCAACGCCCGGTCCTGCCAGCCGCCGAGTCCACCGTGGCTACCGACCAGGCCCTCGAACGCGGAGACCTCGCCGGTGTCGTGGTCGACCGAGCTGTTGACGTACAGGTCAGGTGCCTCGGGCATCGAGACCGCTCTCAGCAGGTCTGCCGGGATCAACGGCCCGAACGGCGCCAGCGGGTCATCGCCGGTCACCTTCGAGTCGGACAGCCGGTGGACCCCCGACGGCCCGACCACCAGCGGCCCGTGCTCGGTACTCATCACCGCGATGAAGCCGACCCCGCCGTGGTTCGCCAGCCCGGGAATCAGGGCCGGCCAGCGATCGGTGATCTCCTCCATCGTCAGTCGGCGTTCCTCAGCGGCGTACACCAGACCGAGGTTGCCCGAGCCGAGGACGACCAGGTCCGAACCGGTGGTGACCGTCGGCGGCGCGGAGCGGCGCTGCGCTCGGACGGCCGCGCCGTGGGCAGCCCGTCCGGTGCTGGTGTCACCGCCCGACAGGTCGGCCAGGAGGCCGTTCACGCGGCCCCAGCCCTCGACCGGCTGCTCGACGGCTTCGACCTTTGCCGCGGTCAGCTGCGAGCAGACGGCCGCGAGATCGACGCCGTACCGATCGGCGAAGATCGCACCCTGGGACTGCCCGTGGTCGGAAAGGATGACCAGCCGGTACGGCCGCGGCGCTGCCTTGGCGACCGCCTCCAGGCACGCCAGCACGTGATCGAGCCGATCGAGCGCGGCCAGCGATTCCGGCCGCAAAGCACCGGCGTGATGGGCCACCTCGTCGTAGTCGACATAGTCGACGTAGACGACCCGGGTGCCACGGATCATCTCCTCGGCTACCAGGGCGGTGTTGAGATCTCGCAGTACGACGTTCGTCACCGCCCGCATGCCGGCGAAGAGCCAGCCACGGTGTCCCCGTGGGCGTACGTCGCGACGTCGTTGCCGCCGGGCCTCGAACCGCTCCCGGCCGATCTCCGCGATCGCCCCGAACAGGCTGCCCGCGAACCCGTCCGGCCTGGCGAGATACCAGGCAACCCGGCGACGCGTGTCGGCCGGACCACGGCGGAGCTCGACCTTGCTCATCGTCAGCACCGATCGCTCGGCGTCACCGCTGAAGAGGTTCGAGATACTCACCCCGCCGTCGGCCAGCAGACCGCGACCGTTGGTAGCGCGGCGCTCGATCTCGGCGGCGTCGGCGGCCCGGTTGGCCACCAGCACCCGTCCCAGGGCCCGGTCGTACCAACGGAAGGCGGGTACGCCGTCGATGCGGCCGTGCAGGATGCCCAACTGGCTGGCAGGTGTGGTGGGCGGTAGCACCGGAGTCCACTCCACCAGGCGATAGCCGCCATCGCGGATCCAACGCCCGACGGTGGGCAGCGTGGCGGCCAGGAGTTGCCAGCGCAGGACTGGGAACGGCACCCCGTCCAGCTGGACGAAGATGACGCCGGGAGCCTCGGGATCCTCGACCGAAATGCGCCGCCGCCTGGTCCGCCGTACGAGGGCCGCGGTGAAGGCTTCCGGCGTACCGGAGGTGCAGAGCCAGGCCACGATCGTCGTCGCAGCCGCAGCGATCCAGGCCGCGGCAAGCACGACCCAGAAGGAATCCGCCTCGACTCCCGGGATCAGCGAGAGCGCCACCGCAAGGATCACGGCCTGTCCGAGCACCGCCAGGAGCAGGACCGCGAGCCAACCGATCGCCGCACTCGCGGCGACCAGCAACGGACGGACCAGCGCACCGACCAGCAACGCCGCCGCGGCCGATGCGAGCAACTGCGAGAACGACGAGAACCGGAGGCCGGGCAGCACGGCCGCCGCGAGCGCCAGCGCCAGGACCGAGGTGACATAGGTGGCCGCGATCCGGCCGAGATCACCGGTACGGACCAGCGGCGTGGACACGGCTACCGGCCGTCAGTGACGCACCGCACGCGGACGTGTCAGCGCCCAGATGACCCACACGTCGAGAGCGATCAGCAGCAGCGACCAGAACGGCGCGTAGGGAATGAAGAAGAAGTTGTCGATCGCGCTCAGCACCACCAGGAACAGCGCGACCACTCCCGCCCAGGTCTGCCGGGCGAACAGACCGATACCGGTCGCGACGACGGCCAGACCCAGGATCAGGTGGATCCACCCCCAGGCGGTGATGTCCAGGTCGAAGGCGTAGCCCCGGACGAGCACGAAGTAGTCGTCGTTCAGGATCGCGGCGAACCCGGCGATCACATGGAACGCACCGATCATCAGCATCATCGTGGCGGCAAAGGCGACTCCGCTCATCGCCCAGCCCGAGTCAGCCTGCGACTCGAACGTGCGGTTGTCGGTCATCTGTGTGCACCCCTCCTGCTCGGTCCTCGACGGACGTCGAGTTGCACGTCGACAGTAGGACCGCATGGACCGGCTGCGCGTCACCCTTGGCGGACGACGTCAATGCGTCAACGCGGCCTTCAGCGCCACGATCACGAGGCCCAGGACAAGGTTGATGACGCCCGCGGCGACCATACGGCTGCTGGTGGCGCCCGCCTTGGCGGCGACGTACAGCGCCCAGCCCAACTGAGATCCGACCGCGACCCCGAGCGCCAGCCAGGCGGCGCCGGCGTCCGACAGCCCGAGAAACACACCGATGCCGACTGCCGCCGCGGGAGGTACGGCGGCCTGCACGATCGGCCAGTCCCGCCGCGCAGCGGTCCGGAACTCTCGCAGCGACAGAAGTGCTCCGGTTGATCGCTCTCCGACCAGGTGGGCGTACACATGCGACAGCCAGAACACCACACCGGTCGCGAGCAGGAGTGCGATCAACTGGCCAGGCTGCGGAGGTTCCTGCCCCGGGCCGGTTCCCGCAACGACCGACGCCGCCAGCAGAGACCCGTAGATCGCCCCGGCGTAGTCGGACGGCCCTCGCTCCGGGACCGTTCTGGCTGCGTCCACCGTCGGCCCGTCACTCATCCGGTCTCCTTCGCAGGGCCGCTCCAACACGGGGCAGCCTCTCGCATGGATCTGCCTGCCGCCTCACCCTGACCGGATGACCCAGGGCGCCGGCGGCGCGGATCATCCTGGGCGGGTGATGCTCCCCCGTGCGATCTGAGCGACCTTCGAAGCCACGATGGGTCTGGAGAGGGAGGGCGCGACGATGTCCGCAGGCTCCACGGAGTCCCCCGACGGCCTGTTGCCGCCGGCCGGCCCGACGCCTGCACCCTCCACGCTGCCGCGTGGGGTTGTCGTCCTCCTCGGGACCGGGGCCGCCGTGCTGACGGCCGCCGGCGTGCGCAGCTTCTCGGACATCGTCGGACCCGTCTTCCTCGCGCTCACGCTGACGATCGCGGTGAGTCCGCTGCGCCGGCTACTGGTCAGGAAGGGAGTCAGGGGCTGGGTTGCGTCGCTGATCGCACTCGTGGTCGTGAACGCCTTCCTGCTGGGAGTGGCAGCCGCGTTGGCCTTCTCGGTCGCCAGGCTGGGGACGCTCCTACCGACGTACCAGGACAAGTTCACCGACCTGGTCGACGATGTCCGTGGCTGGCTCGCAGGCCGCGGCGTGGGCGCCGACGAGCTCCAGGCCGCCCTGCAGAAGCTCGACCTCGGGAAGTTCCTCGATGTCCTGCAGGGCTGGCTGTCCGGACTCCTCGGGGTCGTCTCGAACCTGGGCTTCGTCATCGTCCTGCTGTTCTTCATGGGCCTCGACGCGAGCGCCTTCTCGGACCGGCTGCGGGAGGCGGCGCGCATCAGGCCGGACATCAGCTTCGCCCTGACCGACTTCGCCCGCGGTACGACGCGCTACCTGGTTGTCTCCACCGTCTTCGGACTGGTCGTCGCGATCTTCGACGTCGGCGTCCTCTATCTGCTGGACATCCCGCTGCCCTGGCTGTGGGGCCTGCTCGCGTTCATCACCAACTACATCCCGAACGTCGGCTTCTTCATCGGGGTCCTCCCGCCCGCGCTGCTCGGACTGCTCGACCAGGGCTGGGCGACCCTGCTGTGGGTGATCATCGCCTACAGCGTCATCAACTTCATCATCCAGTCGATCATCCAGCCGAAAGTCGTCGGCGAGGCGGTCGGGCTGACGACGACCCTCACGTTCCTGTCCCTGGTCTTCTGGGCCTGGATCCTCGGCCCGCTGGGCGCCGTACTGGCCATCCCGCTCTCGCTCCTGGTCAAGGCCCTGCTCCTGGACGCCGACCCCTCCACCCGCTGGCTCAACGGCCTCGTCTCCGGCGATCAACTCCCGGAAGACGCTCCGGCCGTGGAACCGGCAGAAGTCCCTGCTGCCGACGCGGTCGCAGCCGAGCAAGTCAGATAGGGGGATCGCCATGTGGCGCTCAGTGTTGCTGCACGAGTTCCCGGACCACGACGTCCGGTCCCTGCAGGGCCTACCCGGCACCTGGTCGTCGGAATCGCTCGCACTGGGTTCGTCCGGGGACACCATGCTGATCGCACCGGGCCGCAGTCTCCGCTACGTCCTCGACACACCGCTCGTCGATGTCATCGGGGTCAGCTGCCAGTTGCGGTTCAAGCACCCTGGTCGAGCCGTCACTTCGTCTGTGCGGATCCTTCGCCTCGGAGACGAGTTCGACCTGAGTCTCGAGCCGTTGACCACCTTCCAGGCCCTGGTCCGGATCCGGCTGCACGGCGCCTGGCACGACATCGGCCAGCTACCGAGTCCCAGTACGCGCTTCGCGGAACTGAGATTCGACTGGCACACCAGTGGCAAGACCTACCTGCGGGTGGACGGGCGACTCGTCGGCTACCACGATGCGCTGAGTCGAGGCGCCCGGCTCACCATCTCCGACATCGCCTTCGGCTCTCCGGAGTCCCTCCCCACCTCGCCCGACCCGCTCTACCAGCTGGGCGACTTCTTCGTCCGCACCCTCAGCCGCCGAACGCGCTGGCCGCGGCGGCACCCGGCAGCCGTGCGCCGACGTCCGTAGACGGCCGTCCCGGAGTCAGGTACGGCGTTCTGCTCGGGCCTGCGTGACAGCCCAGATGACCCACACGCTGAGCGCGATCACCACGAGCGACCACGCCGGCTGGTAAGGAATGAAGAAGAAGTAGTCGAGCGCGATCAGTCCGGCGAGGACGATCGCGACCACTCCGGCCCAGGCCTTGTTCATGAACAGGCCGATCCCGACGGCCACGACCGCGAAACCCAGCACCAGATGGATCCATCCCCACGCGACGGTGTCCAGATCGAACGCGTAACGCCGGGAAACGACCAGGTAGTCGTCATCGAGGATCGCGGCCAGCCCGGCGACCATCGAGAAGGCACCGATCATGACCAACATGCTCGCGGCGAAGGCGATCCCGCCCACCGCCCCACTCGACACATCCTGCCGTTCGTCCATATCGCCGTACGTCATCGCGCACCGCCTCCCTCATCGTCCCCCACACGATGCCCGGGGATCCCTGCCACCACATCGTCCGGCCGGGGTGAGATACCGGCGCCGGTTCGCACCTAGGCTCCCAACCACTACCGGGTGAGGAGACGCTCGATCATGGGAATCCTGCGGTCGGTTCGGCCGGAGAGGCGGAGTCTGCGGGCCGACGTGGTCGCGGGGCTGCCGGGGGCGATCAGCAGCGTTCCCAACGGGATGGCGTCCGCGGCTCTCATCGGGGTGAACCCGATCCACGGGCTGTACGCGAGCTTCGCCGGTCCGGTCGCCGGCGGGCTGGCGACGAGCAGCCAGCTGATGGTGGTCACGACGACCACGGCCGGGGCTCTCGCCGCCGGATCGGCCCTGGAGGGTGTCGACGCAGCAGACCGGCCGCAAGCCCTTCTGCTGTTGACGATCATCGCCGGCGTGGTGATGATCCTGGCGGGCGTCGCACGGCTGGGACGCTACACCCGTTTCGTCTCGCACTCGGTCATGACCGGCTTCCTCACCGGGATCTCGGTCAACATCGTCCTCAGCCAGCTACCTGGATTGACCGGTGCCGACGCGACCGGGGAACTCGCCCTCACCAAGGCGGTGGACGTTGTCTTCCATCCCACGCGGATCGACGTCGCCTCACTGCTCGCGGGGGTCGGCGCGCTCGGTATCCTCATCGGCCTGTCCCGGACCCGGCTGGCGGCGGTGAGTGCCTTGATTGCGTTGGTCGTGCCAACGGTTGGCCTGGCCGTCGCCGGCGCCGGCACCGTGACCCGCGTCAAGGACACCGGGGAGATTCCTCGCGGCGTTCCGACGCCGCAACTGCCGGACCTCAGCCAACTGTCGTTCCCGTTGGTCACCGGGGCACTGGCAGTCGCCGCGATCGTCCTGGTCCAGGGCAGCGGCGTCGCCGAAGCCGCACCGAACCGCGACGGGACCGCTTCGAACGCGAACCGGGACTTCGTTGCCCAGGGCATCGGAAACCTCGCGGCCGGCTTCTTCCGCGGTCAACCGGTGGGCGGCTCGGTCGGCCAGACCGCCCTGAACCAGACGGTCGGCGGCCGCACGCGGTGGGCAGCGATCCTGTCGGGTCTGTGGATGATCGCGATCCTGGTGGCCTGCGCCGGCGTGATCGGGCTCGTCGCCCTGCCGACGCTGGCCGCCATCCTCGTGTACGCGGCCGTCAAGTCGCTGAAGCCGGGTGAGCTGGCAACGATCCTGCGCACCGGCCCGACTTCTCAGATCGCGGTCGTCACGACCTTCTGCGCGACCTTGTTCCTGCCGGTCTCGGCCGCGGTCGGCATCGGGGTGTCGCTCTCCTTGCTACTGCAGCTCAACCAGGAGGCCATGGACCTCAAAATCGTCCAGTTGACGCCGATCAACGGCGGCCGGTGGACCGAACAACCGGCCCCGGCGAGTCTGCCCAGTCACCAGGCGACCGTCCTCGATGTCTACGGGAGCTTGCTGTACGCCGGCTCGCGCACACTGCGGGTCAAGCTGCCCGACCCGGCCGGCACCGAGGCGCCAACCGTCGTACTGCGGCTGCGCGGCCGAACCGCCGTGGGTGCGACGTTCGTCAAGATCGTGGACGACTACGCCGCCGCCCTGGAGACCGTCGGCGGACGGTTGTACCTCAGCGGAGTCGACCCCACACTCGCCGAGCTGCTGCGTCGTACCGACCGGCCGGACGGGTCCGATCCGATCGGTGTCTACGAGGCCACCGAGCTGGTCGGGGAATCGACCGAGCAGGCGCTCCGGGAGGCCGAGGCCTGGGCAGTCCGGCACCGACCGGAGAGCCCCGGTCAATAGCGGGTCTGCGGGTCACCCGGACTGGTACGGCGATTCCGCATCGCCGACCGCGCTGCTCCGCTCACCAACGTGCCGATGGCGATCCCGACAAGGAGGTTGATCAACGCGGTTGCAACCTTCGATGACGTCGAGCCGTTGGCGACGAACGGGGCGAGTGCCGCCGCGAGCGTGGCCAGCGCCATGATCCAGCCGAAGAACTGCAAGGGCCGTGGCGTGGAGATCACCAACAGGTGCATGAGACCAGTGGCCACCAGCGCGGCGAGAGCACACCACAGCGCGTACTTCGGGGTGTCCGCGTCCCCCCAGGTGCCCTCGCCCTTGGGTGCGAGAACGGGTACGTCGAAGACACCGCGGGCGAGCAGGATGCCGACCAGCGCGATCAAGGCGGCAACGACGGCCGTGGCCGCGCCTCCGGCCCACAACCGACCGCCGTCCACCGCGTGCGCGCCACCTTGCGTGGGTTGAGCTGTCATGACGTCTGCTCCTTGTCATCCAACTGAAGGGCCAGCCGGCCGGCCAATCGCCCGAACAGCGCTCCGACCGTCGCGCCGACCAGGACGTCGCTCGGGTAGTGCACGCCCGTATAGACCCGGGAGAAGGCAATGACCGACGCTGCGACCCGCAGCGTCGGGCGGAGCACGGGCAGGACGTCTCCGACGGCAATCGCGAAGGCCGCCGCGGACGCTGAGTGCCCGGACGGAAACGACCCCGAGGAGGGCATCCGTACCCACCGCTGCACGGGTACACCGAGGCCGTAGCGGTCGGGTCGACGGCGTACCCCTGACGCCTTCTTCATCGGCTGGTTCACCACCAGGGACGCGGCCCCGATCGCCGCGAGCCCCGCGAACGCAGCCCGCCGGCCCCGTGGTCCGCCGACCAGCGTCAGCGCACCGGCCACCAGGAACCACGGCTTGGAGAAGTCGGCGAAGTCGGACACCTGCCGCAGCGGCTCGTCGAGAACCGGCGTGGACAGACGCGCCACCGACCGGTAGAGCGCACGGTCGTAACGAGCGAGACGATGCGGCGAGGTGGTCACGCGCGGGGTTCCGTCACCACGTGAGCTCGATCTCGAGCTCGCTCCCGTCGTCTCCGAGCTCGAACTCGAGCTTGAGATGCACCTCGTCAGGCACGTGCACCTTGACCCGCAGACCGCCGCGGTCGAACTCGACGTCGTTCTCCTTGGCGAGCATGTCCGCGAGACTGTGCAAGCGGGACGCAGCGGCCTCTCGGCTCATTGACTCTTTCTCTTTGATCTCGATCAAATCCATTACGGCCTCCCAGCGGTTGAACCTGCTGATTCCCGGTCCCGGCCGAGGACGATGCGCACCAGCTCGGCCAGTCCGTCACGGATGCCCTCGGGAACGGTCGCTGACGGCGACGAGCCCGGGTGCTGGTGCGCGATCCGCACCCGGAGAACTCCGGGCCGGATCTCGAACCGCAGCGGCGCGTCGAGGACGAGCGCCTCCCCGTCGACGCCGGCCGGCAGCGGCCGATCGGCCTCGACCTCGAAGGTCGGAGCGGTCCACTCGCGCCACGGACGCTGAAGGCGGTGTTGATCGGCGTCCGCGGGTGCGCCCAGGACGGTGATACCGAGCAGGCCGTCGTCGATGCGCGGACGGGTGCCGGACCCGACCGCACGACCGAGCCGGTAGCGGTTGTTGGAGACGAGTACGGCGGCGCCCCCGCGATGATCGTGCCCCTCCGGGCCTGTCCAGCGCATGTCGAGATCGCTGCCGGTCTCGCCCAGCGCGTCGGGCACGGTGTCGAGGATGGTCCTGATCTTGGCAGCGCGATAACCGGTGCGCTGGACGGCTTCGGCGTACAGGCCGAGCGACACGTTGTTGACGAACACGCGGCCGTTGACCTCGGCCAGGTCCACCAATCGCTCGCCGCCGTCGACGAAGGCGTCCAGAGCACCGACCACGTCGTCACGGTCGACCCCGAGATCGAGCGCGAAGTGGTTGCGTGTGCCGGCCGGAATACAGGCATACGGCAGCGAGAGCTCAGCGGCGATCGCGGCTACGATCGCCTGCGAGCCGTCCCCGCCTGCCATCGCGAGCCCGTCGGCGCCGCGCGCGACCGCTCCGCGAACGAGGGTTTCGAGATCGTCACCAAGCTTCAGCTCGACCGGCTCGATCCCGCGATCGCGTGCCTCCTTGGCGACGGCGAAACGTTCTGCCTTTCCGCCGCCGGACTTCGGGTTGTAGAACAGCACCGGATGCTGCGGTGCCGTCGCACGCGGCAGATCCACATGGGCGGTAAAGCTGGCGCGTGTCGCGGCCAGAGTGACCAGAAGCCCCACCAGGACCAGAAGATCCACGCCGAACTTCCCACCCACGACGATGAAGATCACCGCACCGAGAAGCGCCAGACCGGCCACGTACAGCCCGGCCAGACGCGCGAACCCTCGTCGCAACACGCCGTACCAGGCCGCGCAGGCAGCGATCACCACACAGGTCAACACACCGAGCCCACGCGGAAACTGGCTCACAGAGACCACCACGCCGAGCACGAGCGTCGCCGTCCCCACCAGCAGCGCCACAACTGCCGCAACCCGCCGCCTCATGGAACCCGCCCCACCTGCTGCATGGCCCACCCTCAGACTGTCCGCTTCGGCGTCGTGACCCGACGCCAACGCCATCCTGTCCGTCCTCCCCCGTCACCACATCCCACAGCCGGGATGATCTGCTCCTCCCGCACCAGGTGGAAACCCTCTCGGGTGGATGAGGCGCTCACCCGCGCGGACTGTCACGGTGCAGGCAGCCGGATTCACGACGGAGGCGGGCCAGTGACAGAGGCTACGTTCGCAGTGCTCGCGCTGCTGGTCCTGGCATGGGCGGTGACCTCGGACCTCCTGGCCCGGGCGAACATCACCGGTCCACTGGTCTTCACCATCGCCGGCTTCGTGCTGGGCAACCCGGACTGGGGACCGCTCCAGGTGCACGTCGAAGCCCCATCGGTCCATGTTCTCGCCGAGCTGACCCTCGCGATGCTGTTGTTCTCGGACGCCTCCAGAGTCAACCTCTCCACGCTGAGACGGGACATCAACCTGCCCGTGCGGCTGCTGGGCATCGGACTTCCGCTCTCGGTGATCGTCGGCTCACTCCTGGCGGCCTGGCTCTTCGACGACTTCACCTGGGCGCTCGCGGGCTTCGTCGGCGCCACGCTGGCTCCTACCGACGCCGCTCTCAGCGCACAGGTCGTCAATGACGAACGGATACCCATGCGGTTGCGTCGCGCACTGAACGTGGAGAGTGGACTCAACGACGGCATCGTCACACCGATCGTCACCTTCACGCTCGCCGTTGCCGCGGGACAACTCGGGGTGGCGCACGAGGGCGACACCTCCACCAAGGGCGGCGGCGCGTTGCTCGAGCTCGCGGTCGGCCTCGGCGTCGGCCTGCTGATCGGGCTCGGAAGCGGCAAGCTCCTGACCTATGGTTCCCGCCACGACTGGATCAGCACGGGCGCGGGACGGCTCGGCACGTTCGCCGCCGCGCTCAGCAGCTTCGCCCTGGCGGTCGCCTTCAGCGGCAACGGCTTCATCGCGGCGTTCGTGGCCGGCATCGCCTTCCGGGCGGGACTCGACGAGGACGTCGTCGACGCGGACACCGTCATCGAGCTGCCGGAACTCGTCGGCGAGATCCTGGCGTTCGCGGTCTGGTTCCTGTTCGGCGCCGCGCTGGTGCCGTTCTTCGTGCACAACTTCGACCTGCCGCTCCTCGCGTACGCCGTACTGAGCCTGACTGTGGTCCGCATCGTTCCGGTCGCCCTGGCCCTGCTCGGGAAGGGATTGGACAGCCGCACCGTCATCTTCGTGGGATGGTTCGGCCCCCGCGGTCTCGCATCGGTGGTGTTCGCGTTGCTGGCGATCGAAGAGCTCGGCGAGAGCGCGTTGGTCGAACGCGCCGTCGCCGCCGTGGCTCTCACCGTGCTGCTGAGCGTCGTGCTGCACGGGATCTCGGCCGGCCCGCTCGGACGTCGTTACGTCAGACTCGAGCAAGCAGAGGACGGTCCGGGTCCCGGCCCTCGCGCACGACGCTCCCCGCATCAGCACCTCGGTGCCACAGTGCCCCGCCGAAGCGACCAGCCCTGATCTCCCTCAGAGGGGAGGTCTACGCTGCTCGGCGGCCGAGAGTTCGGCTTCCTCGTCTTTGCTCCATGGCGTTTGGTCCGCCCCTCCGAGCTTGTCGCGTACGTCGTGCCACCGGGCGGTCAGCGCGAACAGCACAATGGTGTCCAGCGCGATCATCAGCAACGACCAGACAGGGTAGGCGCCGAGCCAGAGGACCTGCACCACAGCGTGCAGGCAGACGAGCAGGATCGCCGTGATCCTGGCCCACGTCTGCGCCACCAACAGGCCGCCACCGACAGCCATCAGCAACAACCCGAAGATCAGCAGGAACCATCCCCAGCCGGTCACGTCCACGAGGACGAGCTTGGTCGGCGTCATCACCAGACGCTCGTCGGAGAACAGCGCGACGAATCCCTCGAAGACGTTCACCAGCCCGATCACCATGAGCAGCGCGCCGGCGAACACGACGAAGCCGGTCATGACCACCGCGCCCTTTTTCGCAGCCATCTCTGTATCTCCTCTCGATGCGTCGGCCGACCGCCGAAATCGGCGGCGGATCGCATCTGGATGCTGACTCCCGCCGCGGCCGTGCACCTCACCCCACGCGGATGAGTCCCGACTACTCGCTGTCGCCGCAGGTCCCGACCGATCGGTTCATCCGTGTGGGGTGAGGTTCCGTTTGCCCGCGACAGAGACGATCGAGCCCTTGGCCGACAGGCGAGGAGGCACGGCATGTCTGACCCAGACCCCACGCTGTCCGGTGGTCCGGAACGCAGCGAGCCCGTCCAAGCGCCCGCGGTGACGCAGCGATCCAGGGGGCGTTCGGTCGCGGTGGTCATCTGCTTGGTGCTGGCAGCGTTGCTGACGACGCCCGCGGCAATCGCTTACTGGGGACAACGCACGCTGAACGACACCACGCGCTACGTGAACACCGTCGGCCCGCTGGTGAACTCGCCAGAGGTACAGGACGCCATCGCGACGACAGTCACCGGCGCCATCGAGGAACAGGTCGACATCGAGGCACTCCTCAACGACGTGTTCTCCGGTGTCGTCACCGACCGGCCCCGGCTGCAGCGACTGGTCGGGCCGCTGGCTGCCGCGATCAACAGTCTGATCGACCGCCAGGTCCGGGAGTTCATCGCCTCGGACGAGTTCGCCGACCTCTGGACCGCCGTCAACACCAGGGCTCAGCAGTCACTCCAGCGCGTCCTGAAGGGTGATCAGTCCGGCGCCGTGTCGCTGCAGGGTGATCAGGTCGTCCTCGATGTCTCCGAAGTCATCGACCGGGTCAAGCAACGCCTGGTCGACCGGGGACTCACGATCGTGCAGAACGTGCCGGTCCCCGATATCGACAAGCAGATCGTGTTGATGGAAGCACCAAAAGTGAAGCAACTCCGGACGATCTACGCGTTCGCGAACCCGCTCGCTCAATGGCTGATCGTCCTGGTGGCGGGTCTGTACCTGGCAGCGCTGGTGCTCGCGCGCCGGCGTCCACGCACGACGGTGATCATCGGGGCAGTGCTCGCGGCGAACGCGGTGCTGGTGGGGCTGGCGCTGAGCGTCGGACGGCAGTTGTTCATCGACGCCTTGGCGGGTACGACGTTCGGTCCGGCGAGCTCGGTCTTCTACGACAGGCTGCTTTCCTACCTCGACCGCGGCCGGCAAGTGTTCCTGTGGCTTGGTCTGATCCTCGTGGTCATCGGCTGGTTCGCGGGGCCCAACAGGTACGGCACGGCCGTCCGCACTGCAGTCGCGGGCGGTTTGGAAGGCATCGGCGGAGCCCTGGCCAGCAGCCCGGTCGGCGCCGCTGGTCGATGGGTCGCGCCCAACGCCCGGTGGTTGCGCGTTGCCGTTGGTCTGCTGGGCGTCGTCGTCCTGCTCTGGGGCAACGACGTCTCGTTGTCGCGCCTCTTCTGGTCACTCGCACTCGTGGTCGGGTTGCTGGCTGTCGTGCAGGTCCTGGTCGGAGCAGGCAGGGCGACACCCACCTCCCGTCCCGTCGCGCCGGCCGGAGTCGTACCCGGAACCGCGAAGTAGGCGGCTGTGACAGCCGCGGCAGTCAGGCGCGCATGAACATCGTCTGGGCCGCTCTGGTCATGATCCTCGCCACCGCGATCACCGTCACGGCGATGCTCCTCGTGCGCAGGCGGGCGCCGGAAGGCGGCTACTTCAGCGACGGTGACCGCGCCGCAGGCGTCTTCGGTGTGCTCGCGACCGGATTCTCCGTGCTGCTCGGTTTCATCATCTTCCTGTCGTTCACGTCGTACGACCAGTCGCGGGCAGGTGCCGAGTCCGAGGCGACGATCGTCGCGCAACAGGTTCAAACGGCCCAGTACCTGCCCGGCAAGACCGCGCTCACCGGCGAGTTGATCTGCTACGCGCGGTCCGTGGCCGGGGTCGAGTGGGATGCCTTGAACACAGGCACGCTCGGCAACTCCTTCAATCCGTGGGGTGCGGAGATGTTCCGGACGATCTCCGCCGTCGATCCGAAGACGACCGTCGAGCAGTCGGCGTACGACCGATGGATGGCCCAGACCGCCGAACGGGAACAGGCCCGCGTCGACAGGGTGCACGGCGCGGAGGGGATCATCCCGACGCCCGTGTGGCTGGTCCTGGCGGCCGTCTCCGTGGTGATCTTCGTGTACCTGCTGTTCTTCGCAGATCCGACCGAGGGCGCGCTGACGCAGAGCCTCCTGATGGGCAGTGTGACGGTGGTCATCACGCTCCTGCTGTTTCTGCTGGTGTTCTTCGACCATCCGCATGGCGATGGGGTGGGCAGGCTGCAGCCGACCGCGATGGTGCGAACCATCGGTCTGATCGATACCCAACTCCAGGTGATCGGGCTCGACGTGACACCCCCGTGTGACGATCGTGGCAACCGGCGCTGACGAGCGGCCCGAGCGCGGCCGCAACTGGCAGGAGGTGCTCGTTACCGTCCTGCTGGTGGTCGCTGCCCTCGGGACCTCGTGGAGCAGCTACCAGGCCACCCGGTGGAACGGCGAGCAGGCCAAGGCGGCCGGCCGTGCGAACGCGATCAGGATCGATGCTGCCCGGGCGCAAGGTCTGTCCCAGGCCCAGAGCCAGGTGGACGTCGCCACGTTCATCGCCTGGACGGACGCGGATCGTCGCGGTGACGCCGGCCTCGCCGACTTCTACGCCGACCGCTTCCGCGCGGAGTTCCGGCCCGCGTTCACCGCCTGGCTGGCGACCCGCCCGCTGACGAATCCGGATGCACCGCCGACACCCTTCGCCATGCCTCAATACCAGCTCGCGTCGCGGCAGGAGGCCGAACGGCTCGACGCGGCCGCCGCGGCCTCCACAGCCAAGGTGCTGCGAGACCTCCAGGTGTCCAGCAACTACGTGCTCACCGTCGTTCTCTATGCCGTCGTCTTGTTCTTCGCCGGTATGAGCACCAAGATCACCAACCGCCGCCTGCGCTGGATCCTGGCTGGGATCGGCTGCCTCGTTCTCGTCACCGCCCTCGCCTGGATCGCCACCTTCCCGGTGAGCGTCGACATCTGACGACCCCAATCCTCCGGCAAGGGTGATGTGCGGACCCTGGGCTCTGCTGAATCGTCGGCCGAGTACCGGGATTGCAGGCTGAGGACTTCGCAACAACTTTTACCGCTGGAGGTAGAGCATGACTGTCAACATCGATGAGCTGGGCCCGGTCGACTGGATCGTCGTCGAGTTCCCGGAGACGAAGCTGACCGGACAGATCGCACCGATCCTGACCGACTACGTCGACCGGGGCCTGATCCGGATCCTCGACCTGCTGTTCCTGATCAAGGACGTGGACGGCAGCGTCGAGGCGTTCGAGGCGGCTGATCTGGACGAGAGCGCGATCGGGCAGCTGCGGACATTCGAGACCGAGATCGCGATGCTGCTCAGTGAGCAGGATGTCGAGGACCTCGCCGTGACCATCGAGCCCGGCAGCTCGGCCGCGGTACTCGTCTGGGAGAACCTGTGGGCCGCGCCGTTCGGTACGGCAGTGCGGCACGCCGGCGGTCAGCTGGTCGCCAGCGGACGCATCCCGATCCAGGCTGTGATCGCCGCCATCGAGGCCGACGCCGCAGAGACCGAAGAGATCAAGAAGGCCTAGGAAGGAGTTCATCATGCCACTTGGAGCCCGACGCAGGCGCAGGACCGTTGCAGCCGTGGGAGGTGCCGTGGTCGTCGCACATGGCATGCATCGTCGCCACGACCGCCGCGACGACCGCCGCGACGACGGTGAGGACCGCCGCGAGGACCGCCGCGACCGCCGCGAGGATCGCCGCGACTGACGGCTGAGTCGCTGCACTCAGCTGGCTCGGCGCCGGGCATCATCGACGTACGGAAGCGGGTTGCCGGATGCTCGTGCGCCGGAGGCGAGCCAGGCGGCGAATCCCTGCGGCGAGCGCCGATGGAGCTCGTCGAGATACTGCTGCCGCTGTTCGACGACGGACAGGCGTTCGACCGCCGTCGGGGCAGTCTCCAGCCGGCGGAAGCTTCGGCGCCAGGCCAGGCACAATGCCTCGTCGTCGAGGGAACTGAGCTCTCGCGGCGGGCCGGCCGCAGAACCGTCGGCGAGCGACGCCGCGGGTTCGCGTGGTGTCCCCGCCTGCGGCAGTGCCACTGGTGGATCCCCCTTGGCCTGCCGTCGCGTCTGGACGAGCGCGGTGAGAGCCGGCGTGGTCGCGGCCAGGATCAGCACGATCAAGACGCCGGCGAACTTGAGGACCGCGATCAGACCCACGGCGGCCGGTGTGATCAGCCCGGCGGCGAACGAGACCCGAACGACCCTGCGCATCGCGCCCCACCCGTCCCCTCCCCACACCGATGAGGCGACGACGGCTGCCGCTGTCGCGACAACGATCACGCTGATGACGACCCCGCCCAGACCCCAACTGGCGATCGCGCAGAGGAGCCCGGCTGTCGTGGTCAGGTAGACACACCACGACCGGACGCCTCGGCCCGTGCCGTGGGACCGGGCGGGATCAGGCCCACCTGCGCCGGATGACCGCGTCCTCTCGCTCACGTTCTCAGTCCTTTGTCCCGGTTCCCGAACTCGTGCTCCGCCACCGAGTTCAGCCAGAACGTCAGCATGCACCGGGCCGGCAGCCTCCCGCCTCCTCCGTCCGGGGTGAAACCGACTGCTGGGTTCATTCAATCTGGATGATGCCTCGAACCGGCTGCCGATGCAGGGTGGGCTTGTGTCGGAATCGCCGTCGCAGCAGACCTTCTGAGGAGAAGCCATGTCGGACCTCGCCACATCAGAAACCCCCGTTCTCGACCTCCTGGAGCGCATGACCGTCGATTCCGTGGCCACGTCGACCCTCGACGCGCAATCCATCGCGCTCGTGCGACTGGCCGCCCTGGTGGCCAGCGACGCGCCCGCCGCGTCCTACGCGCTGAACCTGGCCGTCGATGCCGAGATCGGCCTCGACGCCGACGACGTTCGCGGCGTCCTCGCGGCGATCGCACCCATTGCCGGAACCTCGCGGGTCGCCGCTGCGACCGGCCGCATCGCGCTGGCACTCGAAGTCGCCATCGAGGTGGCTTCAGTGGATCTGGGTGACGAACCGCCGGCGATGAACTAACGCATCGCGGGACCCTCATCGTCCTACAGGGATGATGCGGCGAGCCGGGTCCTGCTGAATCGTCGGCGGAGGACGCGGATTGCAGGGTGGGGACACCGGCTCGTCCGACGAGCCTGGCCTGCGACGGAGAGAAGGGCGGCCGATCATGGCGACGAAAGTTGAGCATCTGACTTTGGACGAGCGCAACGCACGCGGCGTGGAGGCTCGCACCCGGGCGATGCCGGACAGTCACGCCGGCTGGAAGCCCGCCGCGGACCGGCCGGACCCGGTAGCACTCATCGAGGAACAGAACCTCCGGCGGGACGCGGACCTGATTCCGGTCCGGCACGGCCGGATGGTGGCCTCGCCGTTCACCTTCTACCGCGGCGCCGCCAAGATCATGGCGGCCGACCTCGCCGGGACACCCACGTCCGGTCTCCAGGTCCAGCTGTGTGGTGACGCCCACCTGTCGAACTTCGGGGTCTTCGCTTCACCGGAGCGAAACCTGGTCTTCGACATCAACGACTTCGACGAGACCCTTCCAGGCCCGTTCGAGTACGACGTCAAGCGGCTGGCCGCGAGCATCATGGTCGCGGCACAGAACAACGGCTGTTCGGACTCCGACGCCCGTGCGATCACGAGGGCCTGTGTCACGTCGTACCGGGAGTCGATGGCCGAGTTCGCCGCCAGCAAGACTCTCGACGTGTGGTACGCCCACCTCGCCGAGGACCAGATCAGGCAGTCGGTGACCGCCTTCCTGTCCGAAGCCAACGGCAAGCACAAAGGCAAGGGATCGAAGAAGGGCAAGAAAAAGGACCCCGGCGACGGTATGAGCGGGATGACGGGGAAGCAGGTGAAGGAGGCTCAGAAGCGCTTTGCGAAGAACGCACAGAAGTCGCACTCCCGCACCAGCGATCAGGCCCTGTCCAAGCTCGGCGAACAGGTCGACGGCCGCTACCGCATCGCCAGTGTCCCGCCGGTGATCGTCCCCGCGCGCGACCTTCACACGGCGTACGGCGTCGCGCCCGGAGAGCTCGAGAAGGTCGTCCTCGACCTGTTCCGGGACTACCGGTCCACCCTTCGGCTCGACCTTCGACAATTGCTGGAGCGCTACGAGATCGTCGACTGGGCGCGGAAGGTCGTCGGTGTCGGCAGCGTCGGAACTCGGGCGTTCATCGTCCTCCTGCAGGGTCGTGACCAGGACGACCCGCTGTTCCTCCAGGTCAAGGAAGCCACCCGGTCGGTGCTCGAAGGAACCTTGCGCAAGAGCGCGTTCAGGCAACCGGGCGAGCGGGTGGTCCAGGGCCAGCGCTTGATGCAGGCCAGCAGCGACATCTTCCTGGGCTGGTCCAAAGGTGTTCAGGCCGACCGCTACTACTACTGGCGTCAACTGCGCGACATGAAGGGCTCCGCACTCGTGGAGCTGATGGCACCCGCGGAACTGGCCTTCTACGCCCGCACCTGCGGGTGGACCCTGGCCAGGGCACATGCACGATCCGGCGACCCGGTGACCATCGCGGCGTACCTCGGCGACGACGATGCCTTCGACAAGTCGATCACCGACTTCTCCGAACGCTACGCGGCCCAGAACGACCAGGACTTCGCCGACTTCTCCAAAGCCATCGCATCGAACCGGATCGAAGCCATCCAGGACGTCTGACCACCAAGGCATGAACCTCGTCCCGGAGTCCCTGCGTGGCTACCGCCGGGCCTGGCTGGCGCGCGACATCACCGCCGGACTGACGCTGTCGGCTGTCGCGATTCCCGAGGTGATGGGCTACACCTCCATCGCCGGTACGCCGATCGTGACCGGGCTCTACACCATCATCTTCCCCACTCTGGTCTTCGCCCTGCTCGGCTCCTCGCGGCTGCTCGTCGTGGGCGCGGACTCCGCCACTGCCGCCGTACTCGCCGCTGGTCTGACCGGTCTCGGCATCGCCGGAGTCACGCCCGGATCGCCGGACTGGCTTGCCTTCGCCGGCCTCACGGCTTTGGTCTGCGGCGGTCTGCTGATCGTGGCGCGGCTGCTGCGGCTCGGCTTCATCGGAGACTTCCTGAGCGCGTCTGTGCTGATCGGGTTCCTCACCGGCGTCGGCATCCAGGTGCTGTCAGGGCAGATTCCGGACCTGCTCGGCATCCCGAAGGGCAAAGGCGGCTGGTTCGAACAGCAGTGGCACTGGATCACCTCGCTGTCCTCGATCAGTCTCGGCACGTTCGCCTTCGGACTGGCCACGATCGTGATCATCGAGATCTTCAAGCGTTTCATCCCGGTTGTTCCCGGTGCCATCGTCGCCGTCGTACTGCTGACCACGATCTCCGCCCTGGCCGACGCCGGCGCACACGGCGTCGCCGTAGTTGGTGCTGTGGAGGGCGGATTCCCGCCGATCGGCCTGCCGTCGGGCCTCTCCTGGTCGGACGTGCCCAAGGTGCTGCCGACCGCCCTGTCCTGCTTCGTGCTCATCATCGCCCAGAGCGCCGCCACGTCCCGCAGCTTCGCGTTCAAACACGGAGACGCCGTCGACATCAACCGCGACCTCGTGGGGCTCAGCGGCGCCAACCTGGCCGCCGGCCTCAGCGGCACCTTCGTGGTCAACGGCAGCCCGACCAAGACGCAGATCCTCGACGAGCAGAAGGGGCGCACCCAGCTCGCCAACCTGACGATGGCGGCCGTCGTGCTGCTGTTCACGCTGTTCTTCACCGGGCTGCTTGCGGACATGCCCACGGCGGTGCTCGCCGGGATCGTCCTACTCATCGGTGTCAGCCTGATCGACCTGCCCGGCATGCAGCGGTTGTGGAGGCGACGCAAGAACGAGTTCGTGGTGGCTCTGATCACGGCGGTCACCGTCTTCGCCGTCGGCGTCGAGCAGGGAATCATCCTCGCCGTCGCGCTCTCGCTGCTCGACCTCGTCCGGCGGCAGTACAAACCCGGCGACTACGTCATCGGTCAGAACCCGGCCGGCGAACCGACCTATCTGCCGGCCGTGCCCGGTACGCAGAGCCTGCCCGGGCTCGTGGTCTTCCGCTACGACGCGGAACTCTTCTACGCCAACGCCAACCGTTTCGCCGACCAACTCGAGTCGATCATCTCCGCCGCTCCGGACCCCGTTCGCTGGGTAGCGCTGGACTGCGGCGCGATCGATGACATCGACTACTCGGCCGGGGTGACTCTGGCCAACCTCGTCAACTACAGCCAGGCGCACAACGCCCGCTTCGTGCTCGTCCGGCCGGATACCCAACTGCTCGCGACACTCCGCGCGTACGGGACCGTGGACGCGATCGGCGAGGACAACATCTTCCCGACCCTTGCGGACGCCTTCCACGCCTACCAGGCCGGTTCATCCCGTGCGGGTGACGACCCGGCGTCAAGCCCCGATTCAAGCTGAGTTCACATCAACCTGCGAGGAGGGAACGTCATGCCTGCGCCGTTCCGGGGAACGATCAATGTCGATATCCGCGACTCCGTGCCGGATTGGACGCCGTTCGAGCCGCCGAAGGCACCGGAGGGCGCGCCGAATGTCGTCTACATCGTGCTCGACGATGTCGGGTTCTCGGCGATGAGCTGCTACGGCGGCCCGATCGAGACCCCCAACATCGACGCGATCGCCGCGCGCGGGGTGCGCTTCACCCAGTGGCACACAACCGCGCTGTGCTCGCCGACCCGGTCGGCGCTGCTCACCGGTCGCAACCACACCCGCAACAGCATGGCGTGCATCACCGAGGCGGCGATCGGATTCCCGAACGCGAGCGGCACGATCCCACCAGAGAACGGGATGCTGTCGGAGATCCTCGGAGAGCGCGGCTGGAACACCTACATGGTGGGCAAGTGGCACCTGTGCCCCACCGACGAGATGAACCTCGCGTCGACTCGTCGCAACTGGCCGAGCGGCCGGGGCTTCCAACGGTGGTACGGGTTCCTCGGGGCCGAGACGAACCAGTGGTACCCCGACCTCGTCTACGACAACCACCCGGTCGATCAGCCGCGCTCGCCCGCGGAGGGCTACCACCTGACCGACGACATCACCGACAAGGCGATCGAGTTCATCAAGGACGCCAAGGCGATCGCTCCGGACAAGCCGTTCCTCCTGTACTACGCACCTGGCGCCTGCCACGCACCGCACCACGCGCCGAAGGAGTGGATCGAGAAGTTCGCCGGCCGCTTCGATCAGGGCTACGAGGCGCTGCGGGAGGAGACCCTGGCGCGGCAGAAGAAACTCGGTCTGGTGCCGGAAGACACCGAACTGCCTCCGCTGAACCCGATCGGCACACCCCAGACGCGCAGCGGCCCGGACCACCAGCCGTTCCCGGAGCTCGACTACACCCGGCCATGGGACACGCTGAACGCCGACGAGCAGCGCCTCTTCGCCCGGATGGCAGAGGTGTACGCCGGATTCCTCGGGCACGCCGACCACCACATCGGCCGGCTGCTCGGCTACCTGGAGCAGACCGAGCAGTTGGACAACACCCTGGTCGTCGTCGTGTCCGACAACGGTGCGAGCGGCGAAGGCGGCCCGAACGGCTCGGTCAACGAGATGAAGTTCGCCAACGGGATCGCCGACGATCTGGCCGAGAACCTCGCCAAGCTCGACGAGCTGGGTGGTACGAAGACCTACAACCACTACCCGAACGGCTGGGCGATGGCGTTCAACACCCCGTTCAAGATGTGGAAGCGCTACGAGTTCAACGGCGGTACGGCGGACCCCTGCATCATCTCATGGCCGAAGGGCGCGCGGGCACGCGGCGAGCTCCGCCACCAGTACCACCACGCGATCGACGTCGTCCCGACGATCCTCGACGTACTCGGCGTCGAAGCCCCCGAGGCGATCAAGGGCCACGCTCAGAGCGCCTTCGACGGCATCAGCATGCGCGGCAGCCTCGACGACGCGTCCGCCGACTCCGGGCGAAAGACACAGTTCTACTCGATGCTGGGATCTCGCTCGATCTACCACGAGGGCTGGAAGGCGGTCACCACCCACCCGACCGTGTCCGGCTGGGCCAACTTCAACGCCGACGAATGGGAGCTGTACCACGTCGACGTCGACCGGTCCGAGATCACGAATCTCGCGGCAGAGCAGCCGGACAGGCTGCGCGAGCTGGTGAACATCTGGTTCGCCGAGGCCGGCGCGAACAACGCCTTCCCGCTCGACGATCGCTCCGCGCTGGAGATCCTCAGCACTCCCCGGCCCCAGCTGAGCGCTGCGAAGGACCGGTACGTGTACTACCCGGACACCGCCCCGGTCTCGGAGTGGCAGGCGGTCAACACCCGTAACCGCTCCTTCTCGATCGGCGCGCTCGTCGACATCCCGGCACCGGGAGCCGAAGGTGTGCTGTTCGCGATGGGTGCCAGATTCGGTGGCCATGCTCTGTACGTGAAGGGCAACCGGCTGCACTACGTGAACAGCTTCGTCGGCGCGATCGAGCAGCAGGTCGTCGGGACGAAGGACATCCCGACGGGTGAGAACCTGCTCCTGTCGGCTTCCTTCGAGAAGCAAGGGATGGACCCCGACGCCGCGACCGGAACACTCTCGCTGTACCACGGGGACGAGAAGGTCGGTGAGGGACGCATCAAGACCCAGCTCGGGGCCTTCGCCATCGCAGGTTCAGGCCTGTACATCGGCAGGCACAACGGCGAGCCGATCACTGACGACTACCCGGGTGAGCCCCCGCATGCCTTCACCGGCGGCACGATCAACCGGGTGGCGATCGATGTCAGCGGCGAGCCGTACCTGGACCTCGAACGCGAGGCCGCCCTGATGCTGATGCGCGAGTAGACATGCTGACGTCCTGGCAGGACACGCCGGCTCGACAGGCGATCGTGGACTACGTCGAGCGGGCAGTGCAGGAGGGCGGGGCGCAGTACGTTCCGCCCTCCGAGCGGATCGCCGTGTTCGACAACGACGGCACGCTCTGGTGCGAGAAGCCGATGCCGCTCGAACTCGGATTCATCCTGCAACGTCTCGCGGAGATGGCCGAACGAGACCCGAGCCTCCGAGCGCGGCAGCCGTGGCAGGCCGCCCGGGACAAGGACTACGCCTGGCTCGGTGGCGTGATTACCAGGCACTACCACGGCGACGACAGCGACGTGAAGGTGCTCATGGGCGGCATCCTTCAGGCGTTCGCAGCGATGAGTGTCGACACCTACGCGGAGCTGGCCGAGCGCTTCCTGCTGACTACCCGCCACCCGACGCTCGGCCGGCGGTTCCGGGACTGCACCTACCTCCCGATGGTCGAACTGTTGAGCTACCTCGAGGCCTACGGGTTCACGACGTACATCGCGTCCGGAGGCGACCGCGACTTCATGCGACCGGTCACCTCCGACATCTACGGTATTCCCGCCGAGCGCGTCATCGGCAGCTCGGCCGGGCTGCGGTACCAGGATGACGACACCGGAGGATCGCTCGTGTACCAGGCCGAGATGGACGTCTTCGACGACGGCCCGATGAAACCTGTCCGCATCTGGAGCCGGACCGGCCGGCGGCCTGTCGTTGCCGCCGGCAACTCCAACGGCGACATCCCGATGCTCCGGTACGCCGGACGTCCCCAGCGTCCCGGACTACGGCTGCTGATCCTGCACGACGACGAGGAACGCGAGTTCAGCTACACCTCAGGCGCCGAGACGTCACTCGAGCAGGCCCGCGCCGAGGACTGGACGGTCGTCAGCATCAAGAACGACTGGGCAACAGTCTTCGCCGACGAAGCCTGAGGCACAGTCGGCGGCTAGAAGCTCCCCAGTCCCTTGCCGATCATGACCACGCCGATGACGAGGAGAAGAACTGCCATGACGACCGTGTTCTCCCGGACCAGCCATCCGCGCAGAGCCTCGAGCGGTTCGGCCATTCGCTCGGCGGCCGCAAGGTAGGCAATGACCGGCACCGCGACGGTGGACGCGGCGATCGCCGTGAAGACGACGATGACGACGACGGTCTGACCGGTGCCGAGGTCACCACCGCCGATCGCGATGCCCGCCCCGGCGGCCATGATGAGGTTCTTGGGGTTCAGCGCTGACAGGAGAACGCCGAGGCCGAGGCCCTTGACCGGGGTCAGGGTGTCGATCGCCGACATCCATTTCGGCAGCTCGGGCGCCACCTCGTCGCGTGGACGGGCCCGCCATTGTTTGGCGGCCAAGAGGATCAGAAGCACGCCGAGGATGAGTTTGATCGTGCCCTGGATCGGCTTCGAGGCGTCGGAATCGTCCTCGGGCAGGAGTGCCGAGAGGAGAGTGAAGGCGACGACCGCGATGACGACCCCGGCGATCCAGCCGACGAGGAACCCGACGCTGGTCGTCTTCGCGTTCGGCGACAACAGCATGAGAATCGCCGCGATGATGGGGATCGGGCTGATCGCGACCCCCAGCGCGAGGGGAAGGATCTCGCCGATAACGCCGCCCATCGGGCTATCAATGCTGTTTTCGGTCGAGTTGGGCGTCCAGGGTCATGGCTGCGTCGATCAGGGCGAGGTGGGTGAACGCCTGCGGGAAGTTGCCGATCTGCTCGCCGGTCAGGGCGATCTCCTCGGAGTACAGGCCGAGGTGGTTGGAGTAGGTGAGCATCTTCTCGAAGGTGAGCCGTGCCTCCTCGACCCGGCCGGCCTTGCCGAGCGCGTCGACGTACATGAAGGTGCACAGCGAGAACGTGCCTTCCGAGCCGCGGAGGCCGTCCGGTGACGCCTCCGGGTTGTAGCGATAGACGAGGCTGTCGGTGACCAGCTCGGAGTCCATCGCCCGCAACGTCGACAGCCACAACGGATCCTGCGGTGCGATGAACTCCACCGTCGGCATGCGCAGCAATGACGAGTCGAGCACCTTGCCGCCGTACTGCTGCACGAACGCACCGCGTTCCGAGTCGAACCCGCGAGCCATGACCTGGTCGTAGATCGCGTCCCGGGCACGGATCCACTGGTCCACCGGCCCTGGCCGGGACCGGGTGGTGGCGAGCCGGATCGCCCGATCGAACGCGGTCCAGCACATCACCCGGCCATAGGTGAAGTCCTTGCGACCGCCCCGGGTCTCCCAGATGCCCTCCTCGGGCTGATCCCAGTTGTCGGTCAGCCAGTCGAGCAGGTCCCGGACCTCGAGCCAGCCCTGGTGGCCCATGGTCAGGCCGCGCTGGTCGGCGAAGTAGAGGCTGTCCAGTGCTTCGCCGTAGATGTCCAGCTGCAGTTGGCCGGAGGCACCGTTGCCGATGTGCACCGGGCGGGAGCCGCGGTACCCCTCCCAGTGCCCCAGGGTCTCCTCGGCGAGGTCGGAGGACCCGTCGACCCGGTACATGATGTTGAGCGGTCCACTGGCTCCGCCGGCCTTCTCCTGCACGCGGTCCCGCAGCCAGCCGGCGAAGGCGCCGGCCTCCTCGGTGAACCCCATCCGGAGCAGTGCGTAGACGGAGAAGGACGCGTCCCGGATCCAGGTGTAGCGGTAGTCCCAGTTCCGCTCACCGCCGATCTGCTCCGGCAGCGCGGCCGTCGGCGCAGCCACCAGTCCACCCGTCGGCGCGTAGGTCATCAGCTTCAGCGTGATCGCCGAGCGCTGGAGCATCTCACGCCAGCGACCCGTGTAGGTGGACTGCGCCAACCAGGTCCGCCAGAAGCCGGCTGTGTCGTCGAGCAACTGCTGCGCCTCGGCGACCCGGATCTCCCGTGGCGGCCCGTCGGCCGCGGTCTCGAGCATCACCCCGCGCTGTTGCCCGGCCTCAAGGGTGAACGAGACCTGTACGTCGCCGCCGTCGTCCACCCGCGGCTGAATCAGACGCGCGTCCTCGGGCTCACGCACGATGTGGACGGTCAGCGTCGAGCCGTCGCTCGTGCAGACACCGCCGTGTTCGGTCGCGTGCCACTGATGAGCCTCGCGCCCGTAGTCGAACCGTGGCGCGATCTCCATGTCGAACGTCATCCGGCCGCGGACGCAGCGCAGCAGCCGCACGATCCGGTGGTTCTGGGTCGCGTGCGTGCTGCTCGTCGCCGGCATGAAGTCGATCACCTCACCGACGCCGGCCTCAGTGAGGAAACGCGTGATGAGGATGGCCGTGTCCGGGAAGTACAGCTGTTTGGTCTCGAAGGTGCCGTGGGCCGGGCGGATCCGGAAGTGGCCGCCCTTCTCGTGGTCCAGCAGCGCCCCGAACACACTCGGCGAGTCGAAGCGGGGCGCACAGAACCAGTCGATCGAGCCGTCGGTGCTGACGAGGGCGGCCGTCTGCAGGTCCCCGATCAGGCCGTGATCCGCGATCAGCGGGTAGTCCTTCATGTCGGCTCTCCTCGTGATGGGTCAGCTTCCTGGACAGCTCTGTGTCAACGTGGTGGCGAACGACGACGCCGCCGTACCGACGTGCTGGAGCGCTGTATTGATCGCTGGCGCCTTCTGCCTCAGGGTGTCCGCGCTCAACCCGGTCGCCGCGGTTTCCAACTCTGAGAATGCCGTCTTCACACTCGCGACGGCCGGCTGCAGGGCAGCGGATGCCGACGCTGCCGCAGCGCCCAGACTGCTCTTGACGTTGGCCATGGCGGTCTTCAACGCGGTGAGACCGTCCTGCAAGGGCTCCACGCTCATGAGCGCTTGAAGCGAGGACTCCAAGCCAGAGGAGGCAGCGCAGTCGGCCGCGGGCTCACCTGGTGCCTGCGTACCTGTTGCTGCCGGCGCTGCAGTCGGTGACGGGTTGGTCGAACCCTCTGTCGAGCTGTCACTGCAAGCCGTCGGCCCAACGAGCAGGGCAACGGTCACCAGTGCGGCGAGGACCGATCGGCGTACGCCGATTCGCGGCATGGCTTCTCCTCGGGACTACTTGGCCGCGTTCTTGACCTCCGTCGCACTGTCCGCGTCGACCTCGTGCTTGGTCACCTTCTGCGCATGCGACAGCGCCTTGTCGACGTCCGTGACCCAGGTTTCCTCGAACAGCGCCACGATCCCCGAACTGTTCGCCGGCAGGGTGTCTTCGACGTCGGCCTTGATCGCCTTCTTCTCCCGGTGGGACTTGAGGCCACCGATACCAAGTCCCGCGCCCGCACCGACCGCCGCACCGGCCAGCAGGCTCGGTGGGAAGATGAGGCCGATGACCGCGCCACCGACCGCGCCCCAGACAGCGCCCTTCCGGGCCGTGTGGAAGTCGTCGTCGACGGCGATCTTGCCGTCGGGACCGCGGCTGACGAGGACCAGCCCGTCGACCTTGATCAGATCGTCCGACGCAGCCTGCTTGATCGCGTCCCAATCACCTCGCGCCGCCTCCGCGTCCGGGTACGCGGCGATGTACAGGTCGACTGGAGCCTTGATGTCAGATCCCACGGGTCTCTCCTCTTGATCAGGCGGCCGCGGCCGCACGAGTCCGAGGTTCCTCACGATGCCTCCGGCTCCGGCGTGCTGCCTCACCCCGGGCGGACTAGGTGCTCCGATCGGCGCCGTCAATTCACCCCGCACGGATGATGCTCACCGTCCGTCCGCACGCGACGATCCATGTCAACCGTCGACCATGACTGCGCGAGAGGAACGACATGGGCTGCTTGTTCGCATTGATGGCCGGTGTCTTCCCGCGCTTCGCGCTGCTGATCCTGTGGATCGCGCGCCCCAAATTCGTGGACGAGGCCTTCGACGGCTGGTTCTGGCCGCTGCTCGGCATCATCTTCCTGCCGTTCGCGACGCTCATGTACGTCGTCCTGCACACCGGCGGCGGCCTGCACGGATTCGACTGGGGCTGGATCATCTTCGCCGGCATCCTCGACATCGTCCACTGGGGCGCCGGCTGGACCCAACGCCGCCAGGCCCCCGGCTACCCAGGCACCGTCCAGATATGACCTAGGCGCACGACGGTTGCTGAGAGCCTGTCGCGCGACACCTCCGCCCGAGTCGGGGCGGAGCAAGGTCTACAGGGCGACCCGGAGGCCGGGATGGGCAAGGATCACAGGGCATCCTGCTAGCTGAGCTGCCTCGTCGAGAAGGCGCAGGTGGTCCTGCCAAGCGCGCAGGTGGGTGAGGACCAGCAGCTTCGCTCCAGCCTTCGCGGCCAGCCGGGCCGCGTCTCCGGCGGTGAGATGCCCACGCATCGGACTGTCGGCGTCGAAACCCGACGCCTCGGCGAGCAGTACTCCGCAGCCGTCGGCCAACGCCTCGATCGCCGCGCACGGTTCGGTGTCCGCCGTGTAGCACAGGGCGTCGTCAACCCTGGTCGCCCAACACTCGAGATCACCGTGCTGGACCTGGGCGAGGCGGACCCGCATCGGACCGAGTTCGAGGTCTCCCGCTCGCATCACCGTCGTGGCGAAGTCGTCCGGGTTGGTCGTCAGGACCGAGTTCATGTTCGAAGGGCCGAACACTCGCAGCGGTCCACAGTCGCTTCCGTCGCGGATCGCCTTGGCCCGGTAGTAGCTGAGCTGCGTCACGTCCGACCAGTGATCGGAGTGCGCGTGCGACAAGATCACGGCATCGATCTCGTCCGCGGAAGAGTACCGCTGGAGAGGCCCGGCGGCCCCCGCCCCCAGATCAAGCAGCAACCGATACCCGTCCTTCTCGACCAGATAACTCGACGCGGCAGAATCCGGCCCCGGCGCCGAACCAGAACAACCAACAACTGTCATCCTCATCGCCCAAATCTATCTTCGAGCGGGGCCCTAGCCGGCCAGGGTTCCGAAGGCGATCAGGCCGAGCGCGCACCAGGCGGGCGCGGGGCTCAGTGGACAGCGTGCAGTCGACGGTGGATTCTGGCCATGTACCGAACGGAGGTGGGTCATGCTCGTACTCCTGATCGTTCTCCTCGTCCTTTGGCTCGTCCTGGCGATCGTCGGGTTCGCCATCAAAGGTCTGCTGTGGCTGGCGTTCATCGCGATCGTGCTGTTCCTGGGCACCAGCGCCATCGGATTCGTCCGCCGCAAGGCAGCCAACCGCTGACCGGCATCCTTCCTGCCTGATCGGTCGTCGCGATCAGCCGACCACGACCTCGACGTCGTGGTGGCCGACGAGGGTGGCCGGGACGAACGGCGCTGCCGTCGCTTGACCGTCGAGGTGGACAGACCGGACGCGGGTGCCTTCGCCTCGTAGCGTCACGTCGAGCGTCGCTGCTCGGTACCGAAGCGATCGCAGCGACCATTCACCGGCGTACGGCGTCGGCACGGTCGGCCGGATCGTGATGCCGTCGGCACCGAAGCTGAGCCCGAAGAGGCCTTCGTGGACGAGTCGGAGCAGCGCCGTGGCAGACCAGGTCTGGTGCGGGAGCGACTCCCACTGACGGCCCACCTGCCAGCCACCGTCCACCTCACCCGTGGTCGCGTTGTAGACCTCGAACAGCTCGTCGCCGCTCGAGCGGAAGAGCTGGACGAGGTCGTCGAGCGTGCGGCCGAACTCTGCCGCGTGCTGAGCTGCTGCTGCCGAGTACCCCCACAGCCCCATGACCATCGGCCAGCAGATGGCATTGTGGCGGCCGGGGCGCTCTGACCCGAAACGCGCGAAGTGCGGCCACACGTTCACGACGCCGTAGGGCTCGCGATGGATGCCCTCGACGATCCCGGCGACTCGCTCCGCTCCGGCGATGCCGAACTCGATCACCAGCGCGAGCCCGGCGGTCTCCTGATGGAGATCGAGCCCGTCGGGTCCGAGGAAGTAGCCGTAGCTGCCGACCCCGTCCGACCAGAGATGCTCGTTGATGGCGGCAACGAGTTCGGCCCGTTGATCGGCGTACGGCTCCGGCTCCGCGCCGGCCTCGGCTGCGAGTTGTTCCAGACAGTCAAGAGCTCCGACGTACACGGCATTCGTCGACAGGCAGCGGATGTCCCGGCTGTCCGGATGGTCCAGCACGAAGGACGACGGATTGTCCGGCTGGTACGGCGGTTCCGGGTAGCCGGCGATGCCGTCCTGCATCAGGGCTGGGCCGCGGTAGAGGCCGGTCCTGGTGTCGAAGCGATCACGCCTGAGGATGTCCAGGGAGGCCGCGCCGACCCGGAAAGCCTCGGCCGCGAAGCCCGCATCGCCGGTCACCAGGTGATGGTGCCTGGCACCGATGATCCAGATGATCTGGTCCCACCATTGGTTGTCCTGAGAGATCAGGCCGTCGGTGCAGACCTTCTGCAACGTGTGCTTGGCGACTTCGGGCGACAGCAGACTCGCCGCATGCCACGAGTTGATGGCGGCGTCCCGCGTCCACGGATCGGAGTACCCTCCCCCGGCCCGCAGGTACGCCGTACCGGCGGCCGCGCCGGCGATCGTGTTGATGTCGAGGAGATTGTGCAGGGCTGCGGAGTAGCACACTCGAAGGTTCTCACCGCGCGAACCGGCGGCCGACTCGAGCACAGGGCGATCGCTCATGCCCCCACCCTTTCAGAACCCGCCCACCGGGCGCGGGCAGGGCGTAGTACTCAGGTCCGACGGACCTGGGTCCGATGTGCCGGCCGGCTGGATCGCGTTGGCTGGGGGCATGCTTTCGATTCATGAGGTCACCAAGCGGCGCGGGTCGCGGGAGATATTGTCCGGGTTGAGCTTCGAGGCGCGACCGGGCCGGGTGACGGCGTTCCTCGGGCCGAACGGGGCCGGGAAGACGTCGACGCTGCGGATCCTGCTCGGGCTGGATACGGCGACTTCGGGTACGGCGTTGATCGACGGTGTGCCGTTCGCACGGCTGGCGGATCCCGTTCGGAAGGTCGGCGCGGTGCTCGAAGGGTCCGGCGCGCATCGATCCCGGACCGGTCGCGCGCATCTCCGGTGGGTCGCCGCGGCCGGCGGTGTCCCGCGGGCCCGGGTCGACGAGGTGCTCGAACTCGTCGGGCTGGCCGACGATTCCCGCCGCCGGGTCCGCAGCTACTCGCTCGGGATGGGCCGGCGGCTCGGACTCGCCGCGGCCCTGCTCGGCGATCCCGACGTACTCGTGCTGGACGAGCCGGTGAACGGCCTGGATCCCGAGGGGATCCGCTGGATCAGGACGTTCCTGCGCGACCGGGCCGCGTCCGGACGGACCGTGCTGCTGTCCAGCCACTTCCTCGGCGAGGTCGCCGCGACGGTCGACGACGTGGTGGTCATCGACCGCGGCCGGATCGTTGCTCAAGGCTCCTTGTCCGAGGTGGTCGGTGATCACGGCTCGATCGAGAACGCGTACTTCGCGCTGACCGGAGGCGCCCGATGAAAGCTCTCCGCGCGGAGCTGACCAAGCTCACCTCGCTCCCCGGCGTCTGGATCGCGGTCGCGATCGGCCTGGTGCTGCCCGCCGGGGTCACCGTGCTCAATGCGTCGAACAGCCGTTCCGTACCGAGTGCGGACACCGGGTTCCGGGAGCTCGCGATCGGGGTCGTCGCCGCGATCGTGATCGGAGTGGTGGCGATCAGCAGCGAATACCTCGCGGAAGGCGAGGAGTCCGGCGGCAGCCGGCAGATCACCACGAGCCTGACCGCCGTCCCGTCCCGGTCGAGGTTCCTGCTCGCGAAGACGGCCGCGGTCGCCGGGACGGTCGGCCTCCTCGCGCTGATCAGCTCGGCGATCACCTTGACCGCCACGGACCTGACGTCGGCCGACGTGTCGATCGGTACGTCGGACCTGCCCCGAGTGCTCGGGATCGCGGCGTACTGGATCTTCAGCGCCCTGCTCGCCGCCGGCATCACCCTGGTCACTCGCAGCGGGATCATCCCGCTGTCCGTCCTGATCGTGAACATCTCCGTCGTCTCCGTGAGCTTCCTGCTGACCAAGGTGACGCGCCTTGCGTACTACTTCCCGGACCTGGCAGGAACGCATCTGTTCCTGCGCGACTCCGACGGTCCCGTCGACCTCACCCCGGTCGCCGGCGGTTTGGTGATGGGGCTGTGGGTCGCGGTGATTGCCGGAATCGGCGCGGCCGCGTTCGTCAGGCGCGACGCATGAACCTGCTCCGCGCCGAGCTGCTGAAACTCGCTACGCTGCCCGCGATCCGGTTCACCGTCATCGGGACGTGGGCGGTCACGGTTCTCCTGTCGGCTGCGGCACCTGACGTCAGTACGGCGTTGTACGGCCCGCTGCTGGCCGGCTTCCTGATCCTCGGTCTGATCGCGGCGACTTCGGAGTACCAGGGTGGTCAGATCCGGACCACTCTCGTCGCGGCGCCCCGGCGGGTCACGACGTACGTCGCCAAGGTCGGGGCGCTCGTCGTCATCACCCTCCCGGCCGCCGCGGTGACCGTTGCCCTCGGCACCATCGTGTCCGGGGAGTCGGAGGCGAAGGCGGCTGGCTACTTCGCCTTCACAACGGTGATCGCGCACGCAGTCGGGAGCTTGACCCGGCGGACGCTGCCGGCGCTGGTCGGACTACTCGCCTACTACTTCATCGTCGGTCCGCTGCTCCAACCCCGAGTCCCCTTCGCGAAGTACCTGCTGGACAGTCCCGACTGGTTCGTCGCCCTCCCCTGGACGGCGGTAGCCACGAGCCTCGGCCTACTCGCGTTCCGCAGTCGAGACGCCTGAGCGGCGGTTGTACCCCGACGGCGCCTGGTAGTGCTCAGATGGTGATGACGGCCTTGCCCCGGACGTGCCCGGACGCGAGGTGGCGGATGGCGTCAGCGGCCTGGTCCAGCGGGTACGTCCGGTCGATGCTCGGCGTCACGTCGCCGGCCTCGATGAGCGCGGTCAACCGCTCGAGGTCGCCGGCCCGCACCTTGGCGACGAACCAGGCCAGCCGCTGGCTCACGACCATCGACAGCATCAGCGCCCGCACCGACCGGTTCATCCCACCGGTGAGGTCGCCGCCGTCCTCGCCGCCGACGAGCACGACCGTCCCCTTGGGGGTCAGCGCTCGGCGCAGCCGCGACAGTCCGGCATTCCCGGCGATGTCGAGGACCAGGTCGTAGTGGTGCGTGCCGTCGGCGTAGTCGTCGCGGGTGTAGTCAAGGACCCGGTCGGCGCCGAGAGAGCGCAGCAGATCCAGCTTCGCCGTACCGGCCACGCCGGTCACTTCCGCTCCGAAAGCCTTGGCCAGCTGTACGGCGTAGCTGCCGACTCCCCCGGACGCGCCGATCACCAGCACCTGCTGCCCCGCCTCGATCCGGCCCTGGTCGGTCAAGGCCTGCAGTGCGGTCGCAGCCGAGACCGGGACCGCGGCGGCCTGCTCGAACGAGAGGTTCACCGGCTTGCGCGCCAGTTGGTCCTCGACGGCGACGGCGTACTCCGCGAAGGAGCCGCGGCCGGCGCCGTACACCTCGTCCCCGACGGCGAACCTCGTCACTGCGGACCCGACGGCCTCGACCGTTCCAGCGAGGTCACGCCCCAGTACCCGGACCTTCGGACCACGGAAGCCGAGACCCGCGATCCGCATCAGATAGGGCTTGCCGGTCATCAGGTGCCAGGTGCCGCGGTCCAGACCCGCTGCCTGCACACGGACCAGAACCTCGTTGCCGGTGACCTCCGGACGGCCGATGCGCTCATGGCGCAGTACGCCGGCATCGCCGTACGTGTCCTGAACCACCGCCCACATCTGGGTGGTCACCTTCTCAGTGACCATGACGAGCGGCTTCCAGTGAGACCCTGCGACTGCGGACAACAAGCCAGAGCGCCAGGAGGAACTCGCCGAGGAAGGTGACCGTGGCGACACTGCCCGGCGACGAGACCGGCGCGCTGGATCGACGAGGCCTCGCCTGGTGGGTAGCCGGTGACAGGGAGGCCGGATGGCCTTCGGTGGTGAGGTGATTCATTGGATCCCCCCGGATCAATCGGGTTTCGTACTTAGTACGGGACGGTACAGTACAAAGTACGAAAGCACTATGGCCGGTGAGCAGCGACGAAGAGGAGCGAGATGTCCGAACGCTCGGCAGGCAGCCGCTCGGAACGTCCCCGACTCAGCCGGGAACGCGTCCTGTGGGGCGCCGTCGCGGTGGCCGACGGGGGCGGTATCGACGCCCTGACGATCCGCTCGCTGTCCAACAGCCTGGGCGTGAAGCCGATGTCGGTCTACTACTACGTCGCCAACAAGGACGAGATCCTCGACGGCATCGTCGACCTCGTGTTCAGCGAGATCGAGCTGCCCACGCCCGGAGGGGACTGGCGTGCGGAGATCCGCCGGCGAGCCGACTCGGCCCGTCGCGTGTTGCGGGCCCATCCGTGGGCGATCGGGCTGATGGAGTCACGCACCAGTCCGGGCCCGGCGACACTGCGCCACCACGACGCCGTCATCGCCACCCTGCGTGCCGCCGGCTTCTCTCCCCCGCTGACCGCCCACGCCTACGCCCTGCTCGACAGCTACACGTACGGGTTCGCGCTCCAGGAGGTCGGTCTGCCCTTCGAGGGCTCGGACACCGTCGGCGACATCGCCGAGCCGATCATGGACAGATTCTCCACCGGCGAGTACCCGCACCTCGTGGAGATGGCGACCGGCTACTACCTCCAGCCCGGATACAACTTCGGCGACGAATTCGAGTGGGGCCTCAACCTGATCCTCGACGCCCTCGCCGGCGCAATCCGCCAGGAGCGCCGCAACGCGGTGTAGCCGTGCTGATCAGGAATCGTCGCCCCGCAGGTGTCGGCCGTACCAGTCGGGCTCGGGGGGCGTCGGGGTCAGGCGTATCCGCACGTCGACCGCGAATGCGCCGGACGGGGCGGCCATCAACGGGTTGATGTCCAGTTCGGCGAGCTCGGGCACCACGTTCGCCAGCCACGCGATCCGGTGGATGACACTCAAGACTGCGTCTTGGTCAGCGGCTTGCGCACCGCGGTATCCCGCAAGCACCGGGGCGCAACGCAGCGAGTGCAGCATGTCGAGCGCATCCAGATCGGTGAGCGGCAACCCGCGCCACTGACGATCAGCCAGTACGTCGGTCAGCACGCCACCGCTGCCGGCCATCACCAACGGCCCGAACAGCCGATCCCGCACCACACCGATCGCCAACTCGGTCCCCTTCGGCGCCATCGCCTGAACCAGCACTCGTGGATCCCCAGCAGCCGATGTGATCTCCTCGTACGCCTTGCCGAGCTGAACCGCATTCGCCAACCCAACCCGTACACCGCCGATATCGGTCTTGTGCAGTACGCCGGGCGCCGCCGTCTTCACCGCGACCGGATACCCAGCCGCCGCGATCGCCTCGGCCTGAGATGCCGCGGTCACGACCGGAATCACAGACACACCCGCACACCGCAGCAGTTGACTCGCTTGCCGCGGATCCAGCCATCGACCCTCGGGCGACTCCCGAAAGAACCGTTGGACCACCCCACGAGCGCCTGCCGCGTCCACCTGAGCCAGCACCGGTACGACGCCCTGCGGCCGCGCGCGCCATTCGGCGTACCGAACCGCCTGGGCCAGCGCACGGACCGCACTCTCCGGGAACGGGAACACCGGCAGCCGCCGCCCGTCCGGCAACGCGATCTCCGGAGCAGCGTGCCTCGACCCGACGCAGTTCACGACGATCGGAAGCCCTGCAGCGTCACCGGCGGCGGCGATCGCGTCGTAGATCTCGTCGACGTTGCCGGCGCGCGTCACGGCGTAGTTCACCACCATGCTGTCGACCTCACTGCTCGCCAGCAGCACCCGCAGGGCTTCCTGCAAGCTGGAGGGCGATGCTGCCGCACCGAGGTCGACGGGGTTCGCCGTACCCACCGCCCCGACCGCAGCGAGCTGCTCCTGGACGTCCGCGCTCAGCTCCGGCAGTTCCAGACCGAGACGCGCAGCGGCATCGGCCGCGAGGATGCCCGCGCCACCTGCGTTGCCCACGACCGCGACCCGACGACCACGCGGCAACGGCGGCACCGCGAGTACCCGGGCCGTTTCCACCAGTTCCTCCACGGTGTCCATCCGCAGTACGCCGGACTGCGCGAGCAGCGCGTCGACGGCAGTCTCCGGAGTCGCGGCGGCCGCGGTGTGCGACGCACCGGCCCGGCGACCACCGATCGAGCGCCCGCCCTTGACGACCAGGATCGGCTTCGTCCGGCCGATCATCCGGGCCAGACCGCCGAACTTCCGCGGGTTCCCGAACGACTCCAGGTACAGCCCGATCACTGCGGTCCGCGGATCGCCCCACCAGTGCAGCAGTACGTCGTTGCCGCTGACATCGACCTTGTTGCCGAGGGAGACGAACTCCGAGATCCCCAGACCGGTCCGGCCGGCATGCTCCAGCACCGCGATACCGACCGCACCGGACTGCGCCGCGATGGCAAGCGCACCAGGCATCGGCGAGACCTCCGCGAAAGTCGCGTTCAGGCGCACCTCCGGTGCCGTGTTCACCAGGCCGAGACAGTTCGGCCCGATCAGCCGGATGCTGTGCCGACGGGCGATCTCCAGAAGCTCTCGCTGCAGTTCGCGGCCGCTCGTCCCGAGCTCGGAGAACCCTGACGTCAGCACGACCGCGCCGCCGACCCCGCACTTGCCGCACTCCGCGAGCACGTCCAGCACCTGCTCGGCCGGAACGGCGATGACCGCGAGATCGACCGTGGACGGCACCGCCGAGATCGACGGGTACGCCGGCACCTCCGCGACCTCGCCGACGTGCGGATTCACGGCGTACACCGAGCCGGTGAAGCGACCCCTGACGATGTTGTGCAACAGCTCATGGCCGATGCCGCCGGGCCGGCGGCCGGCGCCGATCACCGCGACCGTCCGGGGCGAGAACAGTCGTCGCAACGAGCGGTTCTCGGCCGCTCGCTCCCGATCAGCCATCTTCTCGAGTGTCAGTGGGTGGTACGCGGTGTCGAGCACCAGCTCGACAACCCCGCTGTCGAGCTTGCGGACCTGCTCGAAGCCCGAGTCGGCCAGCACCCGCAGCATCTTGCCGTTCTCGCCCAGCGTGTCGGCCCGCAGTCGCTCGATGCCGTTCTCGCGGGCGGTGGCGGCCAGCTGCTCGAGCAGCAACGTCCCGATCCCCCGGCCGTGGACCGAGTCCTGGAGCAGGAAGGCCATCTCGGCCTCACCCGCCCGGAGCGTCTCGTAGCTCGCGATCCCGACCACGTCGTCGCCGTACTCCGCGACCAGCGCCACGTGATCGCCGTGGTCAGCGGCCAGGTGGTGCGTGTACTCGTCGGCCATGTGCCGGCTGATGCCGAAGAAGCGGAGGTAGATCGACTCGTCGGACACTCGCTGGTTCATGGCCTCCAGAGCCGGCTCGTCGTCCTCACGCACCGGCCGGATCCGTACCACGGACCCGTCTGCCGCCAGCACGTCCCAGCCTGCTCGAGGCCGGGCGTCCGGCTGCTCGATCGCCGTCATGACAGCTCCCCTTCCGACACCCCACCAGCTCACCGCAGCGCAGGTCCGCGGAGCCAGTGCCGTTGGGTCCCGGGCCGTCGGGACCTTTGCCCCTAGGACGTGACCGGCGGCAACCGCGAGGCTGAGGACCATGGATCGACCTGACGCGGTCGCAGCCGTACTCGACCTCTCGGAGGACAACTCGTGCACGAACTCACCGGAAAGCCCCTGTCCGACGAGGAAGTCGCAGATCTCGACGCGTATTGGCGTGCGGCGAACTACCTGTCCGTCGGCCAGATCTACCTACTCGGGAACCCGCTCCTGACCGATCCGCTGCAGGCCGAGCACATCAAGCCGCGGCTCCTCGGTCACTGGGGTACGACGCCTGGTCTGAACATGCTCTACGCCCACCTCAACCGGGTGATCCGTCGCCGCGACCTGTCCATGATGTACGTCATCGGCCCCGGTCACGGCGGACCTGCGATTGCCGCGAACACCTGGCTCGAGGGCAGCTACAGCGACACCTACCCGGATGTCTCGCGCGACGCGGCCGGCATGGCCCGGCTGTTCCGTCAGTTCTCCTTCCCGGGCGGCATCCCGAGCCACGTGGCGCCCGAGCTGCCGGGTTCGATCCACGAGGGCGGCGAGCTGGGCTATTCGCTCAGCCATGCGTACGGCGCCGTACTGGACAACCCCGACCTGGTCGTCGCCTGCGTGATCGGCGACGGCGAGGCCGAGACCGGTCCACTGGCCGCCTCGTGGCACTCGAACAAGTTCCTCGACCCGAGGACGGACGGCGCGGTGCTGCCGATCCTGCATCTCAACGGGTACAAGATCGCCAACCCGGCGGTCCTCGCGCGGATCGGTGACGACGAGCTGACCCGCCTGCTCGAGG
Organism: Kribbella soli; assembly: GCF_004331345.1. GTDB lineage: Bacteria > Actinomycetota > Actinomycetes > Propionibacteriales > Kribbellaceae > Kribbella > Kribbella soli. The sequence goes on from NZ_SJJZ01000002.1 coordinate 786,699, forward strand.
GGTACGGGTACCGGCCGTATCTGGTCGACGGCGAGGAGCCCGAGCACGTCCACCAGGCGCTCGCGCTCACCCTCGACCAGGCGCTCGACGACATCATGGCGATCCAGACCGAGGCACGTTCGCAGCAGGACGTGCCGCGCAGGCCATGGCCGGTGATCGTGCTGCGCACTCCCAAGGGCTGGACGGGTCCGCGCGAGGTCGACGGCCTACCGGTGGAAGGAACGTGGCGGTCGCACCAGGTACCGCTAGCCGGCGTCCGCACGTCCCCGGAGCATCTGCGGATGCTCGAGGACTGGCTACGCAGCTATCGGCCGGAGGAGCTGTTCGACGCCGAGGGTCGGCCGGTGGAGCGCCTGCTGCGGCAGGTGCCCACGTCCGAGCAGCGAATGGGTTCGAGTCCGCACAGCAACGGCGGGCTGCTCCGGCGTGACCTCGATCTCCCCACGGTTGCGGAGTACGCCGTACCCGTCGAAAGTCCTGGCGCGTCCGAACACGAGCCGACCCGCGTCCTCGGCTACTACCTGCGCGACGTCATGCGCGCCAGCCTGCCGTACCGCAACTTCCGGGTCTTCGGGCCGGACGAGACCGCTTCCAACCGGCTGGGCGCACTGTACGACGTGACCGGCAAGGCCTGGAACGCCGAGGTTCTCCCGACCGACGAGCATCTGGCGGTTGACGGGCGGGTGATGGAGATCCTCAGCGAGCACACCTGTCAGGGCTGGTTGGAGGGCTACCTGCTGACCGGGCGGCATGGGTGGTTCTCCTGCTACGAGGCGTTCGTACACATCGTCGACTCGATGGTCAACCAGCACGCGAAGTGGCTGAAGGTCACCCGCGCACTCCCCTGGCGCCGGCCGATCTCGTCCCTGAACTACCTGCTCACCTCGCACGTCTGGCAGCAGGACCACAACGGGTTCTCGCACCAGGATCCCGGGTTCATCGATCACGTGGTGAACAAGAAGGCCGAAGTCATCCGCGTCTACCTTCCGCCGGACACGAACACCCTGTTGGCAACCGCCGACCACTGTCTGCGCAGCAAGCACTACATCAACGTCATCGTCGCGGGGAAGCAACTGCAGGCCGACTGGCTCGATCCCGAGGCCGCCCAGCTGCATTGCGCGCGAGGAGCCGGCGTGTGGGAGTTCGCGAGCAACGACGAGGGTGAACCGGATGTGGTGATGGCGTGCGCGGGCGACGTACCGACGCTGGAGACTCTCGCGGCGGCCAGCCTGCTGCGAGAGCACCTGCCCTCGTTGAAGATCCGGGTCGTCAACGTGGTCGACCTGATGCGTCTGCAGCCGGCCGGCGAGCATCCCCACGGCATGCCCGACGCCGACTTCGACGCACTGTTCACGACGGACAAGCCGATCATCTTCGCGTACCACGGCTACCCCTGGCTGATCCACCGGCTGACCTATCGGCGGACGAACCACGACAACCTGCACGTCCGCGGATACAAGGAGGAAGGCACCACCACGACGCCGTTCGACATGGTGGTGCGCAACGACCTCGACCGGTTCCACCTCGCGCTCGACGTGATCGACCGCGTGCCAGGACTCGGCCAGCGTGCCGCCGACGTACGTCAGTGGCTGGTCGACCAGCGGGCGCGCCACCACGAGTACATCCTCGAGCACGGCGAAGACCTGCCCGAGATCCGGAACTGGCACTGGCAGAGCGGGCCGGCATGACTGGAAGAGTTGTCGTAGGCATCGATGGTCGACCCGATTGCGAGAACGCGATCCGCTGGGGCGCGGCCGAGGCCGCAGCGCGCGGAGTCGGGCTCGATCTGGTGCACGCGTTCGTGTGGGCCGAGTTCCGGGTTCCGCTCGGGCCGAGCGACCTGGCGCCGGGGCTTCGCGCCCAGGCCGACCAGATCGTGGCGGAGGCCGTCGCGTTGGCGCGCAAGTTCGAGCCCGGCGTGCCGGTGACAGGCAGCCAGGTGGACGGCTTCCCGTCCGCCGTACTCCACGCGGAGTCGCGGACCGCCGACCTGATCGTGCTCGGCAGTCGCGTGACAGGACGCCTGCTCGGGTTGGTGGTCAGCTCGGCCAGCATCGAGCTCTCCGCCCACGCGCACTGCCCAGTGGTCGTCGTACGGCCCGGTGACGACGCACTCGTCGGGAGCAGGGTTGTGATCGGGTACGACGGCTCGTCGCCCGCCGACGCCGCAGTCGAGTTCGGGCTGGCCTACGCCCGCCGTCACGAGCTCTCGGCCCGGATCGTCGCGGTCCTGGACGACGCCGATGACGACGACCAGGATCTGCTCGCGGCGATCCGTCCACACGCTCATGAGGCCGAGATCGTCGAAGTGACCGGGCATCCGTCGGAGCTGCTGCTCGAATGGTCCGCCGACGCACAACTGCTCGTCGTAGGTTCGCGAGGCCGCGGCGGCTTCGCCGGCCTGCTACTCGGTTCCGTCAGCCAAACCATGCTCCACCAGGCACCCTGCCCGGTCGCGGTCATCCCGCATGTAGCCGTCGAGAGCTAGCCGCGCTGGTTCCGCTCGTGCTCGACAGCGAACACGGCGGCCTCGGTACGGCGCTCCAAGTTCAGCTTGCGCAGCAGCGAGGACACGTAGTTCTTGACCGTCTTCTCGGCCAGGAACAACGACTGCGCGATCTGACGGTTCGTCTTGCCCTCGGCGATCTCGGCGAGGATCCGGCGCTCCTGCTCCGTCAACGACGCGTACCTAGGGTCCTCGGCGGCGACCGGATGGCGCAGACGCTCCAGCACCTTCGCGGTCATGCTCGGATCCAGCAACGATTCCCCGGCCGCGAGGCGACGTACGGCATCGATCAACGCCTGACCGTGAATCTGCTTCAGCAGGTACCCGGCGGCGCCTGCCATGATCGCGGTGAACAACGCCTCGTCGTCGGAGAACGACGTCAGCATCAGGCAGGCCGGCGGATCGTCCATCTGCGACCGGACCTCCCGGCACACGCTGATCCCGTCGCCGTCGGGCAGCCGTACGTCGAGAACCGCGACATCCGGCCGTACGGCGGGAATCCGGGCAATCGCCTCCGCTGCAGTCGCGGCGTCACCGACTACCTCGATGTCCGGCTCCGCGTCGAGCAGCTGGTGCAGGCCCAGCCGCACCACCTCGTGGTCGTCGAGCAGAAACACCTTGATCGCCATCGTGAAACTCCTTAGCCAGTTCTCGCCCCGGCCCGCCGGTACGGGGCCGCACCAGCATCCCGCGCTCTCCACGCTACTCGCCAGGGACCACGGTCCCGCCTTGCACGGGACCTTCGGCGGCCTCCGGCAACCACATTCCGTCCGCACGACCTGCCGTACGGCCCGATCGCCGGTGACTTCGGGCCCTGCCCGCGCCCGCCGTACGGCTGATTGTCTGGAACGGACAGCCCGACAGGAAGGCAGACTCCGATGGACGCAGAGACGCGCGACCGCCGTAACGACCTCGGCACGCGGATCCGGCACCGCCGGCAGGCCCTCGGTCTGACGATCGCCGAAGTCTCCGATCGCACCGGGCTGGAGTCGGGCCGCCTCGACCACATCGAGACGCGCCCGTTCGCACTCACCGGGGCCGAGCTCGTCCGGCTGGCGCACGCCCTGGACCTGACCGTCACCGATCTCACCGCCGACCGGCCCAAAGCAGCCCGGCGAGCACCCGCGGCCCCCGTACTCGACCCGATGCGCAAGGAAGAGTGCCGGCGGCTGATCGAGGCCGGCAGCGTCGGACGGATCGCGTACGACGGTGTCGACGGTCTGGTCGTGATCCCGGTGAACTACTGCACGCTCGGCGAGCTGATCGTGTTCCGGACCGCCGCCGACAGCGCGGTCGCGCAGTACGACCTGGCACCGATCGTGTTCGAGCTGGACGTCGTGGACGAGGGCATGCACAACGGCTGGAGCGTCATGGTCAACGGCACGGTCCGCCCGGCCCTCGACACGGAGATCGAATCGGTCCACGACCGCGTAGAGCCCTGGGCCGGCGGCACCCGCGACACCTACATGACCATCGACCCCCACCGCACCACCGGCCGCCGCATCCGCTCCTGGTAGCCGACGGGTCTGAGCACTTTGAGAACCCACCAACCATTTTCGCGGCGGCGAGATGGTTGGTGGGTTCTCAAAGTGCGGCTTGTCAGACGTCGAGATGGTGTTCGCGTAGGCGGGCTCGGGCTTCGTCGAACTCCTCGTGGGTGATGTCGCCGGCGGCGAAGCGACGCTCGAGGATGTCGAGCGGGGACGGGAGGCTGGGTGGAGGTTGCCGCCGCGGCTGCCGGATCATCCGCACCGCAGCCCAACCCGCACCGCCAACTGCAAGAACCCACAGCACAAGCACGGTCACGGACCAGAACACCGCTCCCGCCATCGAATGCATCATGACGCCACTCCCCTCACGCGACCTTCACGGACCCGGTCAGCAGACGGCCGAGCTCCGCGCCCCAACGCTCAGCGCGCTCGATCTCGACGTCCCGGATCGGACCGGTCGTGTCGTTCACGAAGAAGCTCTCGGATGTGGTGAGCATCCGATACCCCATCCGGCGCAGCAGTTTCGCCGCCGACCGCGCCGCCGATCCCGGCAACCGCCGTACCTTGGCGATCCGGGTGTCGAAGGTTGCCACTCGCAACGTCTTCACCCGATCTGCAGCAGGTGGTTTCAGCGCGGCCATCCACTCGCGGATGCCGACCTCGACCGGCGTCACCAGACCGCCTTGTTTCCAGGCCTCCTGACGGGTCGACAGCCGGCTCATCGAGAACGCGTGAGTCGGTCCTCCGACAACCAGCAGCCGTACGTCGGCCGGCACCACATCAGGCGCCTGGTTCACCGGCACCGTTTCGGCCGGAACGTACGGGCGCAATCCGTCCCGGACCGCCCGCGCAATCCGCTCGGTGTTACCGAACATCGACTCGTACACAATCAGCGCACGCACACTCTCGGACATGACCTCACCTCTGCATCAACGACTCGGTTCACCGCAGCCACGGGTACTTGCGAACGAAGTCCAGGCTGCTCCACCACCTTGAACGTCTGACACTTCGATCGTCTGATGTCGCCGCGATGTCCGGCAGAGCCGTTGTCACCTCTGATTCAGGAGTCGAACGGCCCGTCTGACCCGGGACGTCTGCCGCTGTCCGTCGCTCGGCAACACGGAGACGCTGGAATCGGGCGGAACGTCCGCCGCCAGAGAGGGCTGCATCATGAACGCCGTACTGACCGACGACGAGGTAGACGTCCTGCTCACGGCCGCGGCTCACGCGCCGTCGATGTACAACACGCAGCCCTGGCGGTTCGAGGTGCACGGACCGGTCATCGACATACTGGCCGACGAAGAGCGTCTTCTCCCCATCGCCGACCCGGCCGGGCGCGGCGCCTGCATCGCGATCGGCGCAGCGGCCTTCAACCTCCGCGTGGCCGCCGCCGTCCTCGGCCACAAGTCGCGCCTCGTGGTGAACCCGGATCCCGCCCTTCCCGAGGTCGTGGCCAGGCTGTTCCTCGACGACCGCAACACGCCCGTCCCGGAGCTCGGGAAGCTGTACGCCGAAGTGTCCGAGCGGCACACCTACCGTGGACCATTGCTCGACGTCCCGATCCCGCGACCGGTGCAACGCCACCTCGACGACGCCGCGCGCCGCGAGGGCGCCAAGTTGCACTGGCTCGGCTCGACGGCGATGTCGCAGCTCGCCGAACTACAACGCCAGACCGATGCCGCCGATCTCGTCGACGAAGACCGTCTGCACGAACGGCTGCGCTGGATCGGCGGAGACCCGTCGGGCGACGGAATCCCAGCAGACACTCTCGGTCCGCTCCCGGCGCGCCCAGCCTTCGTGCGCGACCTGTCGCTCGGCTTGGACACCAGCCACCGCGACCGGGTCGAGTACGAGACCCATCCGGCGATCGCCGTACTCAGCACCGAGGACGAGGACAGCGCGGGCTGGATCGGGGCAGGTGTCGCGCTCCAGCGAGTGCTCCTCGTGGCCACGTCGTACGACTTGACGGCCTCGTTCCTCAATCAAGTCCTCGAACGCCCGGCAGATCGCGCTCGCGTGCGGGAGCTGATTGGCGGCCGGTCCTGGCCGCAGATGGTTCTCCGGGTCGGTTATCCGGCCCAGCCGGCCAGCCACACATCCCGGCTGGACTGGCGCAGTTCCTTCGACCAGTGGTTCTGAAACACACAGGAGGTCACATCATGTCGACACAGCTCGCCCCGATCGTGATCGGGTACGACGGCTCGCGAGGTAGCCGGTCCGCGTTGCAATGGGCCGCCGTCACGGCGTACCGCGCGATGGCCCCGCTCCGGATCGTCGAGGCCTTCGAGATCGTCATCCTCACCCGTCCGTCGCCCGGCCACATCGTTCCGCTGGACGCGGTCCGAACGGCACGCCAGAAGGGCCTCGACCAGGTGGCCGACGACATCCGCACGCAGTACCCCGACCTGCGGGTCGAAACCAGCCTCGTCGGCGGCTCCGCTTCGAAGACCTTGGTCGAGGCGGCGCAGGATGCCCGGCTCGTGGTCATCGGATCCCGCGGACTCGGCGGCTGGAGCGGGCTGATGGTCGGCTCGGTCGCCGTGCAGGTGACCACGCATGCGAATTGCCCGGTCGTCGTCGTACCGCACGACCTGCGGGCACGTGCGCACGAAGGGCCGACCGTGGTGGTCGGTGTCGACGGTTCCAAGGTCTCGGCGAAGGCCATCGACTTCGCCTTCGACCAGGCCGAGTCGCTGCACGCCAAGGTGGTCGCCGTGCACGCGTGGACCAGTCCGTTCCTCACGTACGCCGACGGCGCGTCGATGCTGCAGTTCGACGAGGAGAAGGTCCGCGAGGAGGCCCGCCTGCTGGTCGCCGAGTCCGTGGCCGGCGCGGCGGCCGAGCACCCGGACGTCGAGTGGTCGACCGAGCTGGCCATGGGCTCCGCGGCACAGGCGTTGGTACAGCGCTCCGAGTCCGCCGACCTGCTCGTCGTGGGTTCCCGCGGCCGAGGTGGGTTCACCGGACTGCTCATTGGATCCGTCGGCCAGAGCGCTCTGCACCACACGCACTGCCCGATCGCCATCGTCCACTGAGCACGAAAGAGAGCCGCGGTCCACGACGTCGCGTCGTGGACCGCGGCTCTCTCGTGCTCAGAACCCTTGCTCGCCGAACAGTGCGACCTTCAGCGCTCCCGTGGTGGCCGGCGACGAGAACACGTCGTACGCGTCCTGCATCTCGTCGAGGCCGAAGCGGTGGGTGATCAGACCGGGCAGCTGCAACCGACCGGCCGCCAGCATCGACAGCAGGCGCGGCGTGGAGTACGTGTCGACCAGACCCGTGGTGATCGTGACGTTCTTGATCCACAGGTCCTCCAGGTGCAGCGTCGCCGGTGCGCCGTGCACACCGACGTTCGCGACCGTGCCGCCCGGACGTACGACGCGCGTGCACAGCTCGAACGTCTCCGGTAGGCCGACCGCCTCGATCGCCACGTCGGCGCCCAGACCACCGGTCAGCTCGCGGACCTGCGCCTCGACGTCCTCGTCCGGCCCCATCGCCAGATCCGCACCACGCTCGAGCGCCGCCTTACGCCGTGAGTCCGCGGCGTCGACGACGACGACCCGCGACGGCGTGAACAGCTTGCTCGTCGCCAGCGCTGCCAGCCCGATCGGCCCCGCGCCGACGATCACCACGGTGTCGCCGGGGGAGACCTTGCCGTTGAGTACGCCGACCTCGTACGACGTCGGCAGGATGTCAGCGAGCAACACCGCCTCCTCGTTGCTGACGTTGTCCGGCAGCTTGTACACCGACCGGTCGGCGAACGGCACACGTACCTGCTCAGCCTGGGTGCCGTCGATCAAGTGACCGAGGATCCAGCCGCCGCCCCCGAGGCACTGGCCGTAGTGACCCTGCCGGCAGTACTCGCACCGCCCACAGGCTGTGATGCACGAGATCAGCACGCGGTCACCGATCGCGACGCCCCGGACGCCGGTGCCGACAGCCGTGATCGTGCCGACCGCCTCATGCCCGAGGATCCGCCCCGGCTGAACCGTCGGCACATCACCTTTCAGGATGTGCAGATCGGTGCCGCAGATCGTCGCCGCGTCGACGCGCACGATCGCGTCCTCGGGATCCTGGATCACCGGGTCCGGCACCTCGTGCCAGCTCCGCTGCCCGGGACCGTTGTAGACCAATGCCTTCATCACGAACCTCCCTGAACGAGACCTTCCACTCTCGACTCTCGTCCGCTTGACCGCCCGTGACAGCGGCCGAACAGCACCTGTGCACCGGGACCTTCGGTGCTCCGCTTCGGGACCTTCCGTCCTGCCCGCACCGGCTCGGGCCGACTTGACTGGAGGTGCCGGAGGAGGTGCGATGACCAACGAACTGCCCGTACTGGTAGGAATCGACGGATCCCGCGACGGTCTGATCGCGTTGACCTGGGCAACGGCGTACGCCGAACTGCACCAGGCACCGCTCCACGCCGTGTACGTCCTCGACGACGAAGGCGAAGTAGGCGGCGGCCCGCCACCCACCGAAGCCGACGACGGCAGCGAAGTCCTCGACGACGCCCTGCAAGAGCTCGGGCGGCTGGGATTCCGCGACGCGTCGCTCGAGGTCCGCCACGGCCATCCGGCACAGACCCTCCTCGAGCTCTCCGAACGGTCCTTCGCCCTGGTCGTCGGCCGGCGCGGCATGGGCGGCTTCGCCGAACTAGTACTCGGCTCCACCTCCCAGGCCTGCACGGCGCTGGCCACGAAGGTCCCCCTGATCGTCGTCCCCGACACCTGGGACCCCGCGGGACCCCCACACCAGCGGATCGTGGTCGGCATCGACGGATCGGTGGAGAGTCAGGACGGACTCCGCTTCGCCTTCGAACTCGCGGCCGCGACCGGCGCGGAGATCCTCGGCGTCCACGCGACCGAGGTTCGGCAGACCCACCCGGACCCCAACAACTGGTTCGACCCGGCCAGGCAGCCGTGGATCGAGACCTCCGACGACCTACTGACGGAGGCCCTCGAAGGCTGGATCGCGAAGTGCCCGGATGTCGCCGTCCAGCACCGCGGCGTCGCTGACCATCCGGTTCTCGTCCTGGCCCGCGAGTCCCGGGACGCCGACCTGGTGGTGGTCGGCGGCCTCGGCCGTACGGCGTTCTCCGAACTACGGATGGGCTCGGTGGCCCGCGGCCTGCTCCACCACTCGCACTGCCCGGTCGCCGTCGTACACCACCCGGAGTCCTGACCTGGACCACGTCGGCCGCCGGACCTGCCAGTACAGGTTGTTAGTAGAAGACTCCGTCCGGAGTGCGTGCTGTGAGACGGTCAGGAAGTTGCGCATCATGACTGCTCGTGCCGGCGGACGATCGCGACAGGCGAGTCCGCGTGGTGCAGAAGGCTCTGGCTGACGGACCCCATCAGCAGGCCGGCGACGCCGCCACGGCCGCGCGAGCCGACGACGACCAGCGAGGCGGTTTTCGACAGCTTGATCAATCGCGTACTGGCTCGTCCCTCGGCAACGGAAGCGCGTACGTCGACCATCGGGTACTTGTCCCGGTACGCCGCGAGACTCTCGGCGAGCCAGGTCTTCAGCAGTGCATTGGCGCCGGCCACCGACGCCGCGTGCTCCGCCTGCGGCTGCCAGCAGTACACGACCCGCAGCGGCTGTCCGCTCCGCGATGCCTCCTCGAACCCGAACAGCACTGCGTCCTCGGAGTCAGGCGAACCGTCCGTGCCGACGACGATCGGTCCGGTACGGCGTTCGCCGCGCACTACGACCACCGGACACGGAGCCTTGGCCGCGACCGCCGTCGCCACAGAGCCGAGCACCGCAGCCGACATCCTGCTCCGCGACCGTGAGCCGACTACGACCATCTCGGCCCCGTCGGCCTCCAACAGGAGCGCGTCCGACGGATCCTCGGCAGCCAGCCACCCGGACCCACCCTCGTACCCGAGCCGGTCACGGGCGAACTGCACCGCCTCGTCGAGCTCGTGCTGCAACGCACCCAGCGGCATCGCCGCCGGCACGTAGCCGGTCATGCTCACCGCGGGCCACTGCTTGAGTTCGTCCAGGTAGGCCCGCACCACCCGTACCGGCAGATCGCGCCGCTGCGCCGCGTCGACGGCCCAGCGCAGCGCGATCTGTGCCTCAGGCGTGTTGTCGACACCGACGAGGATGTACTTCGTCATCACTCCGATTCCCTTCGTACGTCGAACCTCGCGGTCACCAGTGCCGTGCCGCCGAGGGTTCGAGGACGGATTGGCCGCGCGCGGAGATCGTCACCGCAGGCGCCGCACCCGGCCGGACTTCGACCACGCAGAGCTCGCCGGATCGTCCGTCCTTCGCCCAGTCGAGCGTCGTCGGACGACGGAAGTGTTTGTCCGCCACGACCGACCACTGGGCGAGTTCCTGAAGCTCCTCGTCGGTCAGCACGAGGGCGGCGCGTTCGGCGGGCGTCGTCGGAACAGTCCGCGTACCGCGCCGCTCGGCGTACACGGTCTTGATCACTTTGGCGCCGCGGTGCCGCACGATCATCGGCCGCGCGCCCGGGTGGACCGAGTACTGGTCGGCGTCAGCTCCTTCGCCGAGACCCCACGAGGCGCGAACCCGGACGAAGGTGTTCTCGCTGCGGGCCGTGCCCGAGCCACCGAGGTCTGCCCGCACCATCCGCTGCACGGTCACCGGCATCACGACCTTCAGGTGGTCGATCCCCTCGGCCTCGCGGTTGCCAACGGCAACAGTGCTGTAGAGCGACGCGAAGCAGCGCCGGCAGGCAGCGAGTACGTCGTCTCCTGTGGTGAGATGCAGGAAGAACTCGTCCTGTACGTCGTCCGCGGACGTCACCGGACTGCAGCGGACCGCGACCTCTGTGCCGTCACCACCGAGTTCCTGGTAGGCGCCCAGGATCTCGTCGATCACCACAGCGGGCATCGACGCGTCCCGGAAGGCCGAACGGATCTCTGCCGCAGCCACGACCGGGTCGCGACCGGCGCGGAACCTGCGGATCTCCTGCGCGATCGTCGGATCGAGACCCGCGTCGTGGACGAATTCGCGGTACGCCGCAGCGGTCACCACGAACCCCTCGGGGACGCGGATGCCTTCACGCGCAAGCTCGGCCAGCCGGGCTGCCTTCACACCGATCTGCTCCGGATCAACGTCCGCCTCGAACCGCATCGGTTCACCGTCGAGTCGTACGACGTACTCGCTGTTCATCTCATCCTCCTGAACTGCTCACAGTGAGGCGGCGACGAGCTCGGTCAGGTCGACCAGGCGGCTCGTGTAGCCCCACTCGTTGTCGTACCAACCGAAGACCTTGACCAGGTGGCCCTGGACCTGGGTGAGCTGCGCGTCGAAGATGCACGACGCCGGATCACCCACGATGTCACGCGACACGATCGGATCCGTCGTGTAGCGCAGGATTCCCTTGAGCGGACCGGCCGCGGCATCGGCGAACGCCTGGTTCACCTGCTCGGCCGTGACCGGCTCCGAGAGCTCCACCGACAGGTCGGTGAGCGAGCCGTCCTCGATCGGGACCCGGACCGCGACGCCGTCGATCTTGCCGGCCAGCTCCGGGATCACCAGCCCGACCGCACGGGCCGCGCCGGTACTCGTCGGGATCAGATTGGCGGCACCGGAGCGCCCGCGCCGCAGGTCCTTGTGCGGAGAGTCCAGCAGCACCTGGTCGTTGGTGTAGCTGTGGATGGTGGTCATCAGACCGCGTTCGATGCCGAACGCCCGGTGCAACACCGACACCATCGGTGCGACGCAGTTCGTCGTACACGAGGCGTTCGAGATGACATGGTGCGTCGCCGGGTCGTAGTCGTCCTCGTTGACACCGAGAACGACGGTCGTGTCGACGTCCTTGCCCGGCACCGACAGGATCACCTTGCGGGCACCAGCCTTCAGGTGGGCACCCGCGGCTTCCTGGGTGCGGAACTTGCCGGTCGACTCGATCACGATGTCGGCGCCGACCGCGGCCCAGTCGAGCTGGGCCGGATCACGCTCGGCTGTCGCCCTCAGGGTCCGGCCACCGACCGTGATCGTGTTGTCGGTGTGACCGACCTCCTCCTTCAAGGGGCCGTACGTCGAGTCGTAGCGGAGCAGATGAGCCAGCGTCGCCGGCGCCGCGACATCGTTGATCGCCACCACCTCGACCCCACCGGATGCGCGTTCGAGCACGCAGCGCAGGTAGTCCCGCCCGATCCGCCCGAACCCGTTGATCCCAACCCGTACGCTCATGATCGACCCTTCAGTCGGTGGTATCCGTCGTACTCATTCCACCGGTGGGAGTGGCGGTCGTTGCAGGGCCGAAGGTCCCGGCTGCTGTCGCCGGACGACCGCCAGCACCACCAGGACCAGGCCCAGTACGAGCGTCACGCCCGCACTCGCGAGCACCACGATCCACGCCCACTCGAGAGCCGGCGCGGTTGCACCGACGTCCGCTCGGACGCTGACGTTCCCGCTGCCATCGGCGGCCATCACGACGAGTGTCCAGTCACCGTTCTCGACCGGCCAGGTGATCGTCTGCTCCTCCGGTCCGGACGCCTGGACACGCCAGATGTGCAGCGCGGACGGCTCCGTCGAGGGCGCGCCGCCGGCGTGATCGTCGTACGTCGTGTTGTTCGGCCCGATCGCCTGCACTGTCGTGTACCCGACGCCGGCCAGGTAAGCGTTGACATCCGCCGACCTCGCCAGACCGACGAACACCGGTCCGCCGTCGGTCGATGCCACGCGCAGCCGGGCGTCGCCGAACCAGCTCCGCGGGACCGTCGTGGCGCCGGCGTCGATCGTGAACTTCTCACTGGTCAGCGCATACCCGGACGTGGACATGGCCACCTGGCCCGACGTGACGAAGCCTGCCGAGTCCCGGCGGGCTTGGTCGAGCCAGGCCAGCGCTCCGCCGACCGTGAGGCCGACGACCGAGGCCAGCGTCACCACAACGCCGAGGACGAGGGCGACGACCCGTCCGGCCGACATCCGGGCGCTCTGTGCTCCCGGATGCGCCGTCGGTTCCGACGACGTCCGGTCAGCGCGCGGTGGGCCCGGAGGCGGTGGCTCGTGCAACTTCGTCGTACCGGGATCGTCACCGCCCATGTCCAGCCGGAACGGCGGGTACTGGTCGACCATCAGGCCGGAGTACGCCGCCACGCGCAGCGCCCAGCGGTTCATTCCCAGCACCAGGTCGAAGACCGACCGCGGGTACTGCCCGGTGAACAGCAGCACGATCGCCGCCACCAGAACGAGGAGTCCGACCAGGCCACCGCCCCAGGCCCAGGCCCGGTCGTCCGCCTGCGTCGCGAACCAGGTTCCGCTGCCCACGAAGAACGCGACCACGATGTAGTGCGGGATCGCCAGCAGCCACCACTTGATCAGCACCAGACCACGAGACAGGTGCTCCGGATACTCCACCTCGAGATGCGCCGGGTAGTCCGGCACGTCCTGCAGCGTGAACGGAGGGTACTTGTCCGTGCCCAAGGCGCCGTACGCGTAGAACTGCACCCGCCACGTCCAGCGCATCACCCCGACGTTGAAGTCGAAGATCCCGCGCGGGTAGCGGCCGGCGAACAGGATCGCGAAGAACGCCACGAAACTCAGCAGCGCGAACGCGATCCACAAGACGGCGAGCACGAACAGGTGCGGAATCACCAGCACCCACTTCACCAACCACAACCAGCGATTCAGCCGATCGTCGAGCGCCCCATCCACCCGGACCGGGTACGTCGTCGTACTCATCACGTCCTCCCGTCAGCGCCGTCCAGTCTGGATACGGGGACCGGCTCGCCGGGCGGGTCCGTCTTGACGACGGTGGGTCTCGTGGCCCGTGGCCACATCTTCCTGGTCCGCTGCCGGCGAGCCGGTAATCTCCCTGTACCTCCAGAGTCGCGCGACGAACGATCCGCCGTCAGGGTCCAAGGTCCCGACCGCCCCGGACCACCCGGCCCTCGCTCACTCGGTCACCAGGACATCCTCGACAGTGCGCCGCGGCGTCGGCGGGACGGCCGGACCGTACCCGAACCGGATCACCGCCTGCGGACGCTGCCACGGACCCAGCGGATCATTGATCTGCACCCGGAGCTCCTCGTGCTCGATCGCCTGATTCAGCAACGACGTCGACAACCCACGCGCGGTCGCGTCCAGCAGCACATGCTCCAGCGCCTGTCCCGCCCGCAACCACTCGATCGGCCCGTCGTACCGAGTCGCCAGCAGCGCCAGCTGCGGCTCCCGCTCGAACTCAGCCACCGGACGCACCGCATCGGCAACCGTCGCCGCCAGATCGCGTACGACGGGATTCCCGCCGGCGACCCGCGAGCCCAGGGCACTGGACGGCACCCCGTCACTCCCCCGGCTCCCACCAACCCAACGCCGCCGCTCCGCAGTCCGCGCCACGTCCTCGTCGTCCGCCGCCACCGCGTCATTCGTCGCGACCTGCAACCACCAACGCCGCGACGGCTTCTCGATCCACTGCAGCACAGCACCCTCCACCCGCGCACACAGATCGAGCTCCGCCCGGACCTGTGCGGACACTGGCTCATCGGTGAACGGCTCCCGGTTGGTCCGGCGCTTCGTCAGGTACGGCGCCAGTCCGGCCAACGGCTCGCCCGGCGAATCGCCCAGCTCCACAACCGCCACCAGGTCCGGCATCCGCTGGTCGACGAGGTGGCGCACTTCCGAGCCCATCCCCCGCGCCGCGGCCGCCACCCTCAGGTTGAAGATCGCCGCCCCCAGCGACACGAACAACATCCGCCGCGACGGATCCTCGGCCGGCAACTCGCGCTCCCGGACCCGGAACACCTGCACCTTCCGCCCCACGAACCGGAACCGCCACGGCTGCGTGTTGTGGATCGACGGAGCCAGCACCGCCGCACGCAGCAGAGCCTCCTGGTCGGCCGAACGAAGTTCCGATCTCGTCATGCTCTCAGTGGAGGCTGGTCGCTCCAGCATCTGTAGAGGCGAAAGACCCGTCCGCAGCACAGTGCGGGCCCAAGGTCCCGCCACAGAGGGACCGATCGGCCGGTGCGGAGAGTGACCCCGACAGTCGATGATTCAGATGAGATCGGCTCAGGAGGTCATTGTGGGCGCACAGGTCAGAGCGGTTCCGTGGGTCCGGCAGTTGGTGATCGACACCGGCCGGGCGGCACGACGCAGACACGCCATCCATGGCCTCTTCGAGGTCGACGTCACCTCCGCGCGGTCAGCCTTGCGGGCGGACGGAGCCACGCGGCTCTTCACGGCGTTCGTGATCCACTGCGTCGCCGGCGCGGTCGCCGCTGACCCCAGCATCCAGGCGTACCGAGACCTGCGGGGCCGTGAGGTCATCTTCGACCAGGTCGATGTCGGCCTGCCGGTCGAGGTCGAGGTCGACGGGGAGCCGTTCGCCTTCACGCACGTGCTCCGCGACGCAGGCCGGCGTACGGTCGAGGAGCTGCACGACGAGATCCACGCGGTCAAGACGGATCCACACCTGAGCCCGTCGGTCCGCAAGGCGCCGTGGGCGCATGCGTACCTGTTGCTGCCCGGATTCGTCCGGGTCGCGCTGCTCGGAGCGCTGCACCGGCTGCCGCGTCGTCAACAGGCTCTGGCCGGGACGGTGGGTGTGACCGCCGTCGGCATGTTCGGCGCCGGAGCGGGCTGGGGCATCGGCTTCCAGCTCCACACCCTGAGCGTGGTGGTCGGCGGCATCGCCCGGCGCCCGATTCTCTTCCATGACGTACTCGTCGAACGCGAGTTCCTCCAGCTGACCGTCAGCGTCGACCACGACATCGTCGACGGCGCCCCCGCCGCCCGCTTCGTCAGCCGCCTCCGCGAACTACTCCTCGCCGGAGACGGCATCCACCGCTCCATCGTGTGGAAGCAGCCGGTCTGAGCCCGCGGTCGCTGGTGATTCAGCGGGTTCGGTCCCAGCCGGGGCGGGGGCGGTGGGTGCCTAGTTGGGTGTCGCGGCTGCGGTAGACGATGTAGGGGCGGGTCAGGTAGCCGAGTGGGGCGCTGAAGACGTGGACCAGGCGGGTGAAGGGCCACAGGGCGAACAACAGCATCGCGGCGAGTCCGTGCAGCTGGAAGGTGATCGGCGCTTCGGCCATCAGCTCAGGATGCAACTGGAAGCGGAAGATGCCGCGGAACCAGATGGAGACGCCTTCGCGGTAGTCGTAGTGCGCGAAGATGTTCGCGAACACGGTGTTGGCCAGCCCGAGCAGGATGACCGTCGCGAGGACGGCGTACATCGTCTTGTCCATCTTGGTGGTTGCGGAGAAGACCGGGCCGACCGTACGGCGGCGGTAGATGAGGATGGCCATGCCGACGACGGTGCCGAAGCCGGCCACTGCGCCGACCGAGACGGCGAGGAAGTGGTAGAGCCCTTCGGACACGCCAACGGCTTCCGTCCACGACTTCGGTACGCCGAGACCCATCACGTGACCGAGGAACACCGCGAGCAGACCGAAGTGGAACAGTGGGCTGCCCCAACGAAGCAGCCGGTCCTCGTACAACTGGGACGACCGCGTCGTCCAGCCGAACTTGTCGTAGCGGTAGCGCCAGAAGTGTCCGACGACGAAGACGGTCAGGCAGATGTACGGGACGATGACCCACAGGAACGTGTCCATGCTCAGCGACCTCCGCGGTACGTCGGCATCGGCAGCGGGACTGGCGACGCGGGGCCGGTGTCGAACGCGGCGCCGTACGGGGTGAGGCCGACCTCCTCGTCCGGAGGTCCTTCGGCGATGAGCTTCTGCACAGCGTGACGCTCGTTTCCCCGCAGCGGTGGAAGCGTGGCGGTGACCGCCTCGACGGCTCCGGCCCAGCGAGAACTGATATCGGTCAAGGACAGGCGAAGGACCTCGAGCCCGGCCCGGTGCTCGAGCAACAGCCGCTTCCCTTGTTCGTGATCGACGGTCGCGGCGTACTCCAGGACGACGCAGAGATGGTCGGGAAGTTCGCCGGGGTCGAGGTCGAGTCCCGACGCGAGATAGGTCTGCTTGAACCGCAGCAGCGCACCGCCGCGTTTGCGCGTGTCGCCGTACAAGAAGTAGGTCAGGAACAGGTTGTGGCGGCGACGGTTGTCGAAAGTCTCGACGTAGTCGCATTCCAACTCGGTGAGCGGCGTACCGGACAGATTCGCGACCGTTGCCCGCAGCAACTCTCCGATCTTGGACGGCAGATCGTACGAGGCTCGCCGGATCAGCTCGAGCCGGCCGAGCAGTTGGCTGTCGGGATACGCGAGCAGTAGCGACGCGGACTGCCAGGCGATCGTCAGTTGATCGGCGGGAAGCTTCATCACTCGTCCGCCTTCGGTGGGAACAGGCCCTGCGGACTCCCCTTGCCGTCCCAGTTGAGGAGGTTGACCCGCGCGGCCTTGTCGTCCGGTGACGCGAGCGTGTCCGAGGTCTGACGGTCCTGCAGCATCCGGAAGTTCTCGACCGCGATCGGCGTCGTTCCGCCGGATCCCTCGCCGAACGGACCCGAGCCGCCCATCCCCGGGCCGCCCTCGTAGTCCAGTGAACACGCCACCTCTTCGAGGTCGTGCGCCTGCTCCGCGTGGGCGGGCGGGATGACGTACCGCTCGTCGTACTTGGCCAGCGCGAGCAGCCGGTACATGTCGTACATCTCCTCCTCCCCCATCCCGACCGCGGCCGGGATCGCGCCGTCCGGATCACGGCCCAGGTTGATGTCGCGCATGTACGAGCGCATCGCGGCAAGCTTCCGCAGTACCCCGTCGACCGGAGCGACATCGCCCGCCGTGAAGAGCTCGGCGAGGTACTCGATCGGGATCCGCAACACGTCGATCGCCGCGAACAGGTTCTCCCGCTTCTCGGCGTCCTCGCCGGTTTCGCGGACCACGTCGACGACCGGCGACAGCGGTGGGATGTACCAGACCATCGGCATCGTGCGGTACTCCGGATGCAGCGGCAGCGCGACCTTGTAGGTGTTGATCAACGCGTTGACCGGTGAGCGCTGAGCCGCATCGATCCAGTCGCGCGGTACGCCGTCCCGCTCGGCGGCACGCATCACCTCGGGATCGTGCGGGTCGAGCAGGATAGAACGCTGAGCTTCATAGAGAGCGCTCTCCGGCATTACCGACGCGGCCTCGAGGACCCGGTCGGCGTCGTACAGCACGAGGCCGATGTACCGCAGCCGGCCGACGCACGTCTCGGCGCAGACCGTCGGCAGACCTACCTCCACGCGCGGGAAGCAGAACGTGCACTTCTCCGCCTTGCCGGTGCGGTGGTTGAAGTAGACCTTCTTGTACGGGCAACCGGACACGCACATCCGCCAGCCGCGGCAGCGGTCCTGATCGACCAGCACGATGCCGTCCTCGGTGCGCTTGTAGATCGCACCGCTCGGGCACGACGCCGCACAGGACGGATTCAAGCAGTGCTCGCAGATCCGCGGCAGGTAGAACATGAAGGTCTGCTCGAACTCGAACTTGACCTTGTCGCCCACCTTCTTCAGCACCGGGTCGTGCTCTGCGGTCGCGGCAGACCCGCCCAGGTCGTCGTCCCAGTTGGAAGACCACGAGATCTTCATGTCCTTGCCGGAGATCAGCGACTTCGGCCGCGCGACCGGCGTGTGTTCCTGGGCCGGAGCGTCGGTCAGGGTCGCGTAGTCGTACGTCCAGGGCTCGTAGTAGTCCTGGATCGACGGCATCTTCGGGTTGGAGAAGATGGTGGCGAGCTTCTTCAGCCGGCCGCCGGCCTTGAGTTTGAGCCGGCCGCGCTTGTTGAGTTCCCAGCCGCCCTGCCACTCCTCCTGGTCCTCGTACCGCCGCGGGTACCCCTGCCCCGGCCGGGTCTCGACGTTGTTGAACCAGACGTACTCGGTCCCCGCGCGGTTGGTCCAGGCCTGCTTACAGGTGACCGAGCAGGTGTGACAGCCGATGCACTTGTCGAGGTTCATCACCATCGCCATCTGCGCCATGACCTTCATCAGTACGTCACCTCCTGGCTGCGCTTGCGGATCACTGTGACCTCGTCCCGCTGATTACCGGTGGGCCCGAGGTAGTTGAAGGCGAACGACAGTTGCGCATAGCCCCCGATGACGTGACTCGGCTTGACCAGGATCCTGGTCAGCGAGTTGTGGATGCCGCCACGTTTGCCGGAGGTCTCCGCGATCGGTACGTCGATCAACCGGTCCTGCGCGTGATGCATGTAGACCGTGCCTTCGGGCATCCGGTGGGACACGATCGCGCGGGCAACGACGACACCGTTGCGGTTGACCGCCTCGATCCAGTCGTTGTCCTGCACCCCGACCTTGGCGGCGTCCTTGTCGCTCATCCAGATCGTCTGCCCACCGCGCGACAGCGAGAGCATGAACAGGTTGTCCTGGTACTCCGAGTGGATCGACCACTTGCTGTGCGGAGTGAGGTAGCGAACCGTCACGCCCTCGACGGCCGCACCGCCGACATCGCCTACAGGCGTCTCGGCGAACAGCGCAGCCATGTTCAGCGGCGGCCGGTAGACCGGGAGGTTCTCGCCGAGCTCGGTCATCCAGTCGTGGTCGAGATAGAAGTGCTGCCGGCCCGTCAATGTGTGCCAGGGCTTGAGCCGCTCGACGTTGATCGTGAACGGCGAGTACCGGCGCCCGCCGGCCTCTGTACCGGACCACTCCGGTGACGTGATCACTGGGACCGGCGCCGCCTGGGTGTCGGCGAACGTGATCCGCTTGCCCTCGTGCTCGGCCGCCAGATCGTGCAGTCGCGTCCCGGTCCGCTTCTCCAGGGTCTTGAACCCTTGAGTCGCAAGATGCCCGTTCGTGGTGCCGGACAACGCCAGGATGGCTTCACACGCGTGCACGTCCCGCTTGAGTGAGGGCCGCCCGTCTGCGGGCCCGCCGCGGACAGCGCCGTTCTTGGACCGGAGAAAATCGATCGAGGCGGCGACGTCGTACGTCACGCCCTTGGTCGTGGTCCCGAGCTTGTCGAGCAGCGGACCGAGAGCCTGCATCTGCGCGCCGATCGCGGTGTAGTCACGTTCGACCTCGACAATCTTCGGCATCGTGACCCCAGGAACCGGCTCGCACTCACCGTGCTTCCAGTCCCGTACGACGCCATGCGGGTTGGCCATCGCGTCCGGGGTGTCGTGCAGGAGCGGCACGGCGACGATGTCCCGGCGGGTGTCCAGGTTGCCCTCGGCAAGCTCGCTGAACTTCGTCGCGATCACCTGCCACGCGTCCCAGTCCGTACGGGTCTGCCAGGGCGGCGCGATCGCCGGGTTGAACGAGTGCACGAACGGATGCATGTCCGTGGTGTTGAGGTCGTGCTTCTCGTACCAGGTCGCGGCCGGCAGCACGACGTCGGAGAAGATCGTCGTACTCGTCTGCCGGAAGTCCAAGGTCAGCAGCAGGTCCAGCTTCCCCTCGGGCGCCTGCTCGTGCCAGTCCACCTCCCGCGGACGCTGGCCGTCCCCCGCCTCGGTGGCGCGCAGGGAGTTGTCGGTGCCCAGCAGGTGCTTGAGGAAGTACTCGTTGCCCTTGCCCGACGACCCGAGCAGATTCGCGCGCCAGATCGCCAGCACGCGCGGGAAGTTCTCCGGTGAGTCCGGATCCTCCGCGGCGAAGCGCAGATCGCCGGACTTCAACTGCTCGACCACATGCTCAGCCGCTGGTCGGCCCGCCGCCGCGGCCTCATCGGCGAGGTCGAGGGGGTTGCGGTTGAACGTCGGGTACGACGGCATCCACCCCATCCGCGCACTCTTGGCGATCACGTCGGCGGTGCTCATCCCGGCCAACAGGCCACGACCGGTGCTCGCGGCAACGGTGTCCGCGGAGAACGTGTCGTAGCGGTACTGGTTCGTGTGCAGGTACCAGTACGCGGTGTGGATCATCTGCCGCGGCGGCCGCAACCAGTCCAGCCCGAACGCCAGCTGGGCCCAACCGGTGATCGGTCGGCACTTCTCCTGACCGACGTAGTGCGCCCACCCGCCACCGTTCACCCCTTGGCATCCGGTCAACGTGGTCAGTGTGAGGAAGCCCCGGTAAATCGTGTCCGAGTGGAACCAGTGATTCGTACCGGCACCCATCAGGATCATCGACCGACCCCGCGACTCCTCGGCGTTGGCAGCGAACTCCCGCGCAATCCGGGCAGCCGCCACGGCCGGCACACCCGTGACCGTCTCTTGCCAGGCGGGCGTGTACGGCGCGTCCGCATCGTCGTACGACGCCGGCCACGCACCCGGAAGCCCCGGCCGACCCACGCCGTACTGCGCCAGCATCAGGTCGAACACCGTGGTGACCACCTGGTCACCGACGCGCCGAACCGGCACGCCACGGATCAGCGACGTTGAAGCGTCGTCGAAGCGCGGCAGCTCTACCTGCACCGACTCACCACCTGAGCCGAGCAACGTCAGCCGCGGATCGACCTCACCGAGATCGAGGTTCCACTTCCCGGCACCTGCCTCGCCGAAGCGATGGCCGAGCGACCCGTTCGGCACGACAACCTCGTCGGTTCGCGAGTCGATCAGCGCGGTCTTGAAGTGCGCGTTCTCCTCCCCCGCGTGCGCGGGCAGGTCCGCGGCCGTCAGGAACTTCCCCGGCCGGTACGCCGTACCGTCGCCGCCGGGATCCAGCACCACGAGGTACGGAAGGTCGGTGTACTTCTTGGTGTAGGCAATGAAGTACGGCGTCTCCCGGTCGACGAAGAACTCCTTCAGGATCACGTGCCCCATCGCCATCGCCAGCGCGCCGTCCGTACCGGGTGCTGCCGGCAACCATTCGTCGGCGAACTTCACGTTGTCCGCGTAGTCCGGCGAGACCACGACCACCTTCTGTCCGCGGTAGCGCGCCTCCGTCATCCAGTGCGCATCCGGCGTCCGCGTCACCGGCACGTTCGAGCCCCACATGATCAAATAGCCGGCGTCCCACCAGTCACCGGACTCCGGTACGTCGGTCTGATCCCCGAAGACCTGTGGCGACGCGACGGGCAGATCGGCGTACCAGTCGTAGAACGACAGCATCGAACCGCCGATCAGCGAGGTGAACCGGGCACCGGACGCGTGCGACACCATGGACATCGCGGGAATCGGAGAGAAGCCCGCGACCCGATCCGGACCCCACTTCTTGATCGTGTGCACATAGGCAGCGGCGACCATTTCGGTCGCCTCATCCCAGGTCGCGCGGACCAGTCCGCCCTTGCCACGCGCGGCCTTGTAGGCCTTCGCCCGCAACGGGTTGTCGACGATGTGCGCCCACGCCTTGACCGGATCCCCGCCGTACTGGCGCTTCGCCTCGCGATACATCTCCAGCAGCACGCCGCGGATGTAGGGATAACGGACGCGGGTCGGCGAGTAGGTGTACCACGAGAACGCGGCCCCGCGCGGGCAACCACGAGGCTCGTACTCCGGCCTGTCAGGTCCGACGGACGGATAATCGGTCTGCTGGGTCTCCCAGGTGATGATGCCGTCCTTGACGTAGACCTTCCACGAACACGAGCCCGTGCAGTTCACGCCATGTGTCGAGCGGACGACCTTGTCGTGACTCCAGCGATCCCGGTAGAAGTCGTCGGCGCCCCGGCCGCCGGTCTTGGTCAGGGTCCGCAGATCAGCCGACACGGTGCCCTTCGTGAAGAACCGTCTTGTACGCACCAGCGCGTCACTGAAGGCTCCATCCAGACCCACCTCGTGAGGGGCTCCTGTGCCTTCGGGCTGGACCTCAGTGCTCACCGGCAATCCTCTCCTCGACGCAGATACGGCTCAGGCGACGTTCTTGGAAACCTTCTCTTCGCCGGGTGGCGATGTCCGGTGCGCGCGCTCCGTCGCCCGTACCAGTGTCAGAGTCAGGACGAGGGTCAGAGCCGCTGTAGCCGACAGCAGCCACAGGCCGATCGCGTAGGACTCCGTCCGGCCGTACACATAACCCATCACCAGCGGCGGCACGAACCCACCGAGCCCACCGGCTGCACCGACCAAACCGGTCACTCCACCGACCCGGGACGGTTCTGTGACCTCGGCGATCAGCGCGAAGGTGGCGCCACTGCCGGAGCCGAGCGCGGCTGCCATTCCGAGGAACGCGATCGTGCCGACATGCTCGAGCAGAGGATGGGTCGCGGCGACTGCGGCACCAGCGACCACGACGGCGTACCCGACCGCCAGCACCGGAACCGGCCCCAACCGGTCCGACAGCCAGCCGCCGAGCGGGCGCATGATCACCGCGACCAAGACGAAGCCCGCCATCCGGTTCGCCGCGTCAGCCGGCGTCAGTCCGTAGTCGGTCTTGAGGTAGGCCGGGAGGTAGACCGAGAAGGCGACGTACCCGCCGAAGGCTACTGCGTACAGGACACAGGCCTGCCAGGTGATCGGAAGCTTCGCGTTGGCCACTAGGCGCCGGGCCAGCGAGGTTGTTGGCGCTGTGCGTCCAGGAGCGTCCCGCAGGAACAGCCAGGCGACGACGGCGTACACGGCGAGGACGGCAGCCGTGATCAGGAACGGGGTCTTTGGTCCCAGACCGTCGTACAGCTTCACGGTGGTCAGCGCACTGATCGCCGTACCTCCCATGCCGGCGCCGAAGATCCCCACCGCGAGCCCCCTCCGCTCCGGCGGGAACCATGCGTTCACGAACGGCACCCCGACCGCGAACGTCGTCCCCGCGACCCCGAGGAAGAACCCGCCGACCAGCAGCAGGGCGTAGGAGTCGAGCGCGACGAACGCGATGAACAGGATCGGGACGATCGTCATCGCGGAGACGATCGGGAACATCACCCGGCCGCCGAACTTGTCGGTCAGCGCACCGACCACGATGCGACCCAGCGACCCGACGATCACCGGGACCGCGACCAGCAGCGCGACATCCGACTCACTCAGCGCCCCCAGCGCCCCGTTCTGCCGGAACAACGGACCGAGCGGGCTGATCAGCGCCCACGCCCAGAAGTTGACGGCGAAACCAACCGTCGCCAAGGCCAGCATCACCCACGGCGAACCCACTACGTCCCCGGTACGCCGCTCCGCACGAGCTGTCATCCCTCGTCCCCATCCGAGATCGTCACAATTTCCACCATCGTGCACGTCGCTCGTGTTGCCAATGGGCCGAAAGTCCCGCCTCGGACCCACCGGGGACTTTGCCGGGTCTTTCGGCACTGCCGTCCCGGCGCGCCACCTGGTGTGCTGGACGTGACTCTCAAGGAGGTTCCGATGTCCAAGAAGGTTCTGGTCGCCTACGCCAGCAAGATGGGCGCGACCGCGGGCATTGCCGAGGCGATCGGTGACGAGTTGCGCGCGCACGGGCACTCCGTCGACGTTGCCGAGGTGACGAGCGTGAAAGACGTCGCGCCGTACGACGCCGTCGTCCTGGGCAGCGCGATCTACATCCGCCGCTGGCGTCGGGACGCGGTGCGATTCCTGCGTCACAATGTCGAAGCGCTCCGTCAGCGCCAGGTCTGGCTCTTCCACAGCGGGCCGGTCGGACCTGACAAGGACGACGACCAGACGATGCCGCCGGCCGTCCGCCACCTCGCCCGCGAGATCGGCGCGACACCGGCCGTCACGTTCGCGGGCCGACTGGAACCGGCCACCGCGAAGGGTTTCCTGGCCCGTCGGCTCGCGGCCGGCAACCTCGGCGGCGACGCGCGCGACTGGGACAAGATCCGCGCGTGGTCAGCCGACGTCAGCGCCGCCATCGAAGCCACTCAACGCAGCACCTGGCACCGCCCACCGGCCGAGCACTCCCCCACGGCCGGCGACTTCCTCGGCTGACGATCGCTCAGCGAGTCGGGACGGCGGACTCAGTGCGCTCCGCCGGATGTTGGGCACCTGTCAGGTGATGCGGCACGATCGCTACCGGACACGTCATCGCCGCAACCGAGCGCCGTGCAACGGCGTCAACCGGCGACGAACCGTCGTGTGAACCGACAACCACCAAACCGGCCTCACAACTCTCGCGCACCAGCGCCGCGGCCGGAGCCCGGCTGCTCAGGAACCGCGTCACCTTCACACCCGGGAACTGGCTCGACCACGGTGCCAACGTCTCGGACAGGATGTGGTCAGCTCGGCTGATCCACGAGCACTCCTCGTCCGCGGTCCCGTGTCCCGTCGGAACGCCCGAGTGGACCACGGTGAGGTCCGCCTCCCGCCCCGCCGCGATCCCGAACGCGAACTCCAGCGCCTCCGCGGACAACGCCGTACCATCGATGCCCACGGCAACCTTCCGGTCCAGCTGCGACGGCTTCCACGACAGCGGTACGACGACCACCGGGCAGCCGGCCCGCGCTGCCAGCGTCAGGTTGATCTGGGTGTGCACCAGCCGCTGCGGACCACGACTGCGGGATCGGCCGACCACCAGCATCCGCGCATCCCGCGCCGCATGTGCGAGAACCCGCACGCGCGGTCCCTCCTCGGTGACCGCTGCCAGCTCGGTCGCATACCCGTCGCGGTGCCGAACATGTGCCATCGCAGCCCGCACCGCAGCGTCCGCAAGCTCCGCAGACGGCTTCGGCGCATACCCCGGCAGCATGGGCGTGAACGGCGTGTGCGCAGAGTACGGCGCGACCAGCACCAGTTCGGCGCCGACTCGCAACGCCTCGGCAGACGCGTAGTCCACCACGCGAAGGTTCTCTGCACTCCCGTCCACTTCCACAACCACAGGCCCGGTCCGGCTCCAAGTGTCCATGTCCCTACCTCTCTGTCAGCTCAAGCCTGTCGCCGTCGGTCCCCAAGGAGCAGAGCCACCCAGCCCACGATGTCCCACCACTCGACCCGCACTCGCACCTGCCGAACGACCTACTCGACGAGTGATCCGGGCGACACGCGGGACCTAGGGTCCAAAGGTCCCGCGGCGCAGGGACCGAACGGCCGGTGCGCGCGGCCGCCGAACAGGTGATGCTGGAAGGCGAGGAGCCCTGGAGGTGGCATGAGGCACAAAGCTGTGGTCGTAGGCATCGATGGATCGCCCGCCACCGACGTCGCCGTCAAGTGGGCCGCCGCGGAAGCCGCGTCGTTGGGCAGCGACCTTCGCCTGATGCACGCCGTCGCGGCCGATGGGACGGCGTCGAGCGCCGGCGATGTCGTGTATCGCGCAGTCGGACTGGCCCGCGGACTGGTCCCGGGCATCGAGATCGACACCCGCATCGACAAGGGCACGCCGTCAACGGTTCTGGTCAAGGCCTCCAGCGACGCGGAGGTCGTGGTGATCGGGAGCCGCGGCCTCGGCGTGATGGCCGGCGCTCTCGTCGGTGCGACCGGACTCGACCTCGCAGCGAACGCCCGCTGCCCGGTGGTCGTCGTACGCCCGGACCTCGCCGAGCTCACCGGAGCCCGCGTCGTCATCGGGTACGACGGATCCTCCGCCGGCGACACCGCCCTCGACTACGGACTCGAGTACGCCCGCCGCCACAACCTCGCCGTACGCGTCGTCGCCGCCCAGCCCACCGGGACCGAGCTGCACCGGATCACCGACGACCAACTCCGGGAGGCGGTTCACAAACGCGGCGGCCATGACGCCGAGCTCATCCAGATCACCGGCCACCCCGCCGAGCACATCCTGCGCCTGTCGGCGGACGCCAGTCTCATCGTCCTCGGCGCCCGCGGCCGCGGCGGCTTCGCCGGCATGCTCATCGGCTCCGTCAGCCAAACCGTCCTCCACCACGCCGACTGCCCCGTCGCGATCATCCCCGCCGCCGCAATCGGAGGCTGACAGACCGCCCACCTCACCCTCCGGGCCCTGCTGCTCGCCGCCGCCGAACTGCCGTCTGTGTATCAACGGTGCGTGGTGTAGGGCTCTCGAAAGGAAGGTGGTGGCGACCGGAGGCGAGGGCTTGGATGTCCGAAGACATGGGTGCTGTGGAAGTCGAACTGCTGGCGATCGGTGCCGGGCCATCGAATCTCGGGCTCGCGGTCGCGCTCGAGGAGCTGGCGCCGGATCTCGCGGCGAACACCCTGCTGATCGACCGGAACCTGACGATCGAGTGGCAGCCCGGCATGCTGATGCCGTGGGCGACAAGTCAGGTGTCGTTCCTCAAGGACCTGGTCACCCAGCGGGACCCGTGCAGCCGGTTCTCGTTCCTGAACCACCTGTTCGAGACCGACCGGCTCGACGAGTTCGTCAACATGAGCACGTTCACGCCGTACCGCGTCGAGTTCGCGGAGTACCTGCGCTGGGTCGCGGACTCACTCACCCGGGTCCGGATCCGACTGGGGTGTGAATGCGTTGCGGTCCGCCCGCAACGCGACGACACCGGAGCCGTCACAGGCTGGGTCACCAGCCTTGCCGACGGTACGACGATCCTCAGCAGGTACCTGGTGTACGGCGGCAGCCGCGAACCGAACATCCCGCCGGAGCTCTCCGGCGTGTCCCCGGACCGGATCATCCACAGCACGCAGTACCGCCAAAGGGTGGCCGAGCTCGACGGCGAACTGCCGTACCGAGTCGCCCTGGTCGGCAGCTCGCAGAGCGCCGCCGAGATGTTCCGCGCACTGCGCGACGACCTGCACGACAGCGACATCACCTGGCTGATGCGGTCCATCGGGCTGAGCTCGGACCAGTCCAGCAAGTTCACCAACGAGATGTACTACCCGTCGTTCGTCGACGAGTTCTACGACGCCCGGCCGGCGGCGCGCGAGCAGATCCTCCGGGAGCTGTACCGGACCAACTACTCCGTCGTCACTCCCCCGATGCTCGAGCACCTGTACGCCGACCTGTACCTCGATCGCTTCGAGGAGCGCACCGATCGGCGGCTCGTCACGATGGTGGACATCACGTCCGCCCACGAGGCCGGGGACGAAGTGGTGCTGGAGCTCACCGACCGCCGGACCGGAGCCGTCACCGAACTGCGCCGCGACCTGGTCTTCCTCGGCACCGGTTTCGACACCCGGATGCCACGGCTGATCCGCGAGCTCGCGAGCGACCTCGAACTGGAGCACATCGAAGTGTCCCGTGAGTACCGACTAGAGCTGAGCGAGAACAGCACCGGAGCGTGTTATCTCCAGGGCGTCAACGAGGAGACGCACGGCATCTCCGACTCACTGCTCAGCGTGCTGGCCCAGCGGGCCGAGGAGATCTGCCGGGACATCGTCGCGCACCGGGGCCGGATCCCGGCGACGGCTGTATCAGCCGAAGAGCCGGCCGGGCTCTAAGGGGAGGGACCTGTGCCCATGAGAAAAGGCCAGCCCGCGAGGAGAACCGGATGACAACACTCGAACTGGATCGATCCTCGGCCGACGGTGTCGCACAGGCCCGGGAGCGGACGTTCGCCGGGCTGCGTTCGGCGATGCCGCCCGGCCTGATGGCCGAAGCGCTGCGCTGTAGCGGGCGGCTCCTGGACGAGCTGCCGCACCGGCAGGAGCTGGAGCGCAACCTCGTCCTGGTGGCCTTCGGCGGCGGCAAGGACAGCGCGTACATGCTGGCCTTCGTCCGGGCGATCCAGCTGATCCTGGACCGCGTCCACGGCCGCACGTTCCGGATGCGGGTGGCGACCAACCGGCACGCCGGAATGCCGCGCGCCGTGCTGGAAAACATCGACCGCGAGTACCAGGCGCTGGGGCTCACCGACGACCCGGACTGCGAGCTGCTGCTCGTGGACGGCGACGAGATCAGCGAGTTCGACGTCGACTCCCCGCAGCGCGAACACGTCGTACGGCGTAATCGGCTCGACATCCTGATGACCGGTCACCGGACGTTCGCCGACGGACGGCCGACGTTCTGCAACTCCTGCAACCTCAGCGTCTTCAACGCCTTCGGGCTGGCGGCGGCGTACGGCGACGGCGCCGACGTACTCATCACCGGCGACTCACCGCAGGAGCAGCGTCAGTACAGCTTCTGGGTCGGCCGGCTGGCCCAGAAACTGCGCACTGCCCCCGCGGAACGGCCGCGCGCGAACGGGAACGGATTCGGCCGGATCCTCGGCAGGCTCGACGACATCTCCCAGTCGTACTTCGCCGACATCCACGGCCCGGACGCGACCGCCGCGATCACCGAGCGCCGGGTCAGCGTGGATGTTCCGGATCGGCTGCGGTTCTTCACCGTCTACGCCGAGACCGACTACGCGGCCGGGGGCCACTTCGAGCTGCTGACCGGCTTCCTCGGCTTCCAGTTCGACGACCTCGCGTTCAGCTTCACCGAGTCCGACTGCGCGAACCCGGCGCTGATGGCGCACCTGCGCGGCCTCAAGGCCGAGCGCCTCTTCCAGCGTTCGTACGACGAGGGTCTGAGCGAGTACGTCGAGTTCGCGCTCGGGCTGATGCGGAAGAAGGACATCCCGGAGGAACTGGTCGAGATCATGCGTACCCGGTACGACGGCCCGGACGCACCGGTCCGGATGCGGCGGGCCGCCGAGGAGTACGCGCTGACGACCTTCGGGCTCACCGAGGAGCACCTGGTCTGCATGACCTACTCCCCCTTCGCCGGACAGGGTGCCGGGCTCCAGCAGTTCCTGGATCGCGAGTACCCGGCCCTGTCCGTGCGGATCAGCGACATCCACAGCCTGCTGGCCGGTCCGGCCGAAGATCCCACGCTGGAAGCCGAACTGGAGCGGATCAGCGGACTCACACCGAGCCAGTTGCGCGTGCTGTACAGCCGGTCCGTACAGAGCACCGGCGGCGGTACGCCGGTCATCGACCTGATCCTGGCGGGCGATCCGCACAAGGCAGTCATCGAGACCCGGCACTCCAAGGACGGTCCGAACACCTTCGAACAGATTTCGGGACGGTAGCCATGGTCGTACACATCTCCCGGCTGGATCGCGACAACCTGCTGCACGAATACGGCGTGGACACCCAGCGCCTGCAGCCGTGGCCGGTCCTGAACGCGCCGTTCGAGACCAGCTATGCGGTCTGCCGGGCGGGGACGGTCTCCAAGCTGCACACGCATCACGAGCAGGAGATCTTCGTCGCCGTCTCCGGGGAGTGCGTGGTCGAGTGCGGCGGTGAGCGGCAGCCCTTCCGGGCCGGCGACGTCGCGTACTTCACGCCCGGCCAGCTGCACCGGGTGCACAACCTCACCGACGAGGACTTCGTCTTCTGCAGCATCTGGTGGGACCCGGAGATGGCCCACCGGTTCCTTGCCGAGTACGCCGGATCGGACACCGAGACGTTCGCCGCCGAGGCCGCCGCGAACGCCGACGAGAACGCCCGGGCCGCCGAGGCCGTTGAGAACGCCGAGACCGCCGAGCGAGTAGGAGCCAGCCAATGACCCAACTGCTGCCGTCCGACGACAACCGTCCCGTCCTCGTCCTCGGTCCGAACCCGACCCCGAACGGCGGCATGCACCTCGGCCACATCGCCGGGCCGTACCTGGCCGGCGACGTCTACGCCCGGTACCAGCGGGCCCGCGGCCGGAACGTCATCTTCACCTCGGAAACCGACGACAGCCAGACGTATGTGGTGGCATCGGCGGGCCGGGCGGGCATCACGCCCGAGGAGTTGTGCAAGCAGTCGACCGCGAAGATCCAGTCGGCGCTGAGCGCGACCGGCATCTCGATCGACGGGTTCGGCCCGTTCGACCAGACCTACCGCGCCACCGTGCTGCAGTACTTCAGCGCCTTGCACTCCGCCGGCGTGTTCCGGCTGAAGACCGTCCGGTTGCCATACCTGGAACGGACCGGCGAGTTCATGGTCGAGGGCCTGATCGAGGGCGACTGCCCGGTCTGCCTGACCAGCAGCCGCGGCGGCCTGTGCGAAACCTGCTGCCACCCGAACAACTTCGACCAGCTGATCAACCCGCATTCGACGATCAACCCCGACGACAAGCTCACCTACCGCGAGGCCACCATCATGGTGCTGCCGCTGGAGGAGTACCGCGCGCAACTGACGGCGTACCACGACAAGCTGGCGGCGCACCGGCGGCCACACGTCCGGCAGATGATCGCCGAGCTGCTGTCCCGGCCGTTGCAGGACGTGCCGATCACGTTCCCGCTGAACTGGGGTATCGATGCCCAGTTCCCGGAGGTCCCGGGGCAGGTGCTGAACGCCTGGCTCGAACTGATCCCGGCCGGCATGTTCACCACGTCGTACGCCGCCGCGAAACTCGGCCGCGACACCGTGCCCGGCGAGCTGTGGCGCAAGGCCGAGAACCTGCGGATCGTCCACTTCCTCGGCTTCGACAACGCCTACTACTTCTGCCTTCCGCACATCGCGATGCTGATGGCGCACGGCGACAAGTACGTCTGGCCGGAGTCGATCATCAACAACGAGTTCTACGAGCTGGAGAGCTCGAAGTTCTCCACCAGCAAGGGACACGTGCTGACCCCCGAGGAGCTGCTCGAGGAGGTGCCGCGCGATATTGCCCGGCTGTACCTGGCGCTGACGGCACCGGAGTACCAGCGGTCCACCTTCAGCCGGTCGGGACTCGACACGATGGCCGAGGAGCGGCTGGTCGGCCCGTGGAACCAGCTGGCCGGCATCCTCGCCAAAGCCGTGGCGAACGCCGGCGGCGACAGCAGTCGGCTACCGGTCTCGGACGCGGGACGGCAGCGCGTGGCACTGATGCTCGAGCGGTTCGACCTCGGCTACGAGATGCCGACGTTCAACCTGAACCGTTCGGCGGACACCGTGCTGGTCCAGATCGACCGGTTGCGACGACAGGCGACGGCCCTCGACGGCTGCGGTCTCGACGAGCAGCCCGGGGCCTGGGGCGACCTGTTCTGCGAGGTCAAGGCGCTGCTCGCACTGGCCTCGCCGATCCTCATCGACCTGGCCGCCGCGGCCCGCGACGCCGGCGTTTTCGACGACTCGCCAGAGTCCGGAACCCTGGTCGCCGGAGCTTTCGACGCCACCGAGGTCACCCCGTTCGCGCCTCCGTTGCTGGCGGCCGACGTGGCCGTCGGGTGATCCCAGATGCGCATCACCGTGGTCGGTGGTGGCGTCGTCGGCCTGCTCACCGCCGTCGAGTGTGTTCGCGCGCCCGGCGTGACCCGGGTCGAGCTCGTCGACGCCGGTCCGATTCCGTCACCGATGGCCACCTCGAACGACCGGCTCCGGGTGGTCCGGGCCCTGCATCGCGGCGAACCGGCGCTGACGTCGGCGGCAGCCCGAGCGCACGCCGGCTGGTTGGAGGTCGAGAGCCTGATCGGCTCGCGGTTCTATCACCCGTCCGGTGCGCTCACTGCGATGCCGGACCAGAACGTTGCGGCGACGCTCGCCGTCCTCACCGCGGCAGGTGCGAGAGCCTGGGGACTCTCGCAGATCGACCTGGCCGGGCGGTATCCGTGGATCCGGTTCCCGCCCGGGTCCGGAGCCGTGCTGGAGGCGACAGCCGGCGTCGTCCTCGCCGACCAGGCGCTGGTCGCGGTGGCGCGTTGGCTCGGCAGCCAGCCGCAGGTTCGGCTGCACCCGCACCAGCAGGTCGTCGAGGTGACCCAGCATGACCAGGGCGGAATGATCCGGTTCGCTGACAGCACGACTCGTACCGCCGACCGGGTGGTCGTGGCCGCTGGGCCATGGTCCCGCGAGCTGGTGCCGGCCGCCGTCGCCTCCGATCTGACGTTGTACCGGCAGAGCGTGCTGTCGTACCGGCCGCAGTCGGCCGGAATGCCTGCGGTCCTCGGGCTCGGTCCGGCAGGCGACGCCTGGTTGATGTCGGCGCCGGCGCATTCGGACGCTTCGTTGCGGCTGAGCGCGGCCAGCGCCTGCCGGCCGGCCGCAGCGATGACCGACCCGGTCACCCCCGATCGCTGGCGCGAACACCTCATCAGCGTTTTCACCGGGGTGCTCCCGGGCTTCGATCCGGCGGCGGTGGTCAACTGCTTCGACGGCTTCTACCTGTCCGAGCGGACCCGTGGCGGGCCGCTACTGGCGTCGTACGGCGCGGGCGCGGTCTGGGCGTACGCCGCGTGCGGCGGAATGTCCTTCAAGTTCGCACCGCAGATCGCCCGCGCGATTGCCGATCGCGCTGTCGGCGCGACCCCGCGCCCGACCGGCCTGGACTCGGTCGACCGGCCGCGATTCCTCGCCGCGGCCGGGAAGGAGTAGAGAACCGTGAAGCTACTTGCCCTCGAAGCCGTCCAGAACGCCCGCTACTACCAGTCCCGCTACCGCCAGATCGAGGAGTTCGGCGGCACTCTGTTCGTTCTCAACGGGCTCGGTGAACCCGGTTACTGGCCGGACGCGCAGTACCGGATCGCCGGCTCCAGGCACATCGACGACATCATCGCGACCGCCCGCGCGTGGCATGCGCACGAGCGGTTCGACGGCGTGCTCACCTTCTCGGAGTCCGGCGTACTCACGGTTGCCGCGGTGGCCGACGCCCTCGGCCTGCCCGGAGTCGGCCTGGACGCCGCGCGGATCAGCCGGAACAAGCTGCTGATGCGCGAGGCCCAGTTGCGCGGTGGCGCACCGGTCCCCCGCTTCCGGCTCGCAGCCGACGTCACCGCCGCGCTCGCGGCCGCGGACGAGTTCGGCTACCCGATCATCCTCAAGCCGACTTTAGGTGCCGCGAGCAACTTCGTGTTCAGGATCGACGACCCTGACGAGCTGCGGTCCCGGTTCCCGCAGGCGCTCGAGGGGATGGCGGCGATGTCCTGGTTCCAGATGGAGGCCGACGGAATCGACCTCGGCCCGAACGGACTGCTGGTCGAGTCCTTCCTGGACGGCCGGGAACTGCAGATCGAGGCGCTCGCCTGGGACGACGAGGTGTACCTCGGCTCGATCGTGGACCGGATCACGGTCGAGGGCAGCACGTTCGACGACGACGCCCACCGGGCGCCGACGACCCTCGACGCCGGAGAGCTGGCCGCTGTCCACGAGGTCGTGGCGACGGCCGCCCACGCGCAAGGTCTGCGGCGCAGCGTGATGCACGCCGAGGTCCGTTTCCACCAAGGCCGGCCGCACCTGCTGGAGATCGCCGTCCGCCCCGGCGGCGGCGGGCTGGACTACTTCGCCCGGCTGAGCGCCGGCTACTGCCCGATCCGCGCCACGATGGCCGTCGCCGCCGGAACGAAGCCCGACGTGCACCACTACCGGCCGACCGGCGTGCATCTGGCCGGTACCTGCCTGATCGGCGGGCCCGGCCGGGTCGAACAGATCACCGTGCCGCCCGCGGTGGCCGGGTCCGACCGGGTGTTCTTCCTGAAGATCACGGCCAAGCCCGGCGACGTGATCCGCCGCCCGCCGGACGGCAACAACATCCTCGGCTTCCTCTGTACCAGCGGGTCGACGTTCGACGAGGCGATCCGGACGGCGTACGAGTTCGCCGGGCAGATCGACGTACGCCTGACGGCAGCTACCCGCGCCTGACCCAACCCGACGAGAGGTGACCCGGATGTCCACCGTGTTGTCCGAACAGCAGTCCGACCAGCCGTCCGAGGCCGGCCGGCCGATCGAGGGTGGCACCGTCACCTGGGCCTGCAACCCCGGCTTTCCGCCGGCCGCCATCTTCCCGTTCACGCCGCGGGAACGGATCGGCATCCGCAACCTGTACGAGTTCCAGGTGCTGATGTTCCGCCCGCTCTACTGGCTCGGCCGCGAGGGCAGGCCGGAGGTGAACCCCGAGCTGAGCCTGGCCTATCCGCCGGAGTGGAGCGAGGACGGGCTGAGCGTCACCGTCACGCTGAAGCCGTGGCAGTGGTCCAACGGTGAGCCGATCTGCGCCGACAACGTGATGTTCTGGGTGCACATGATGGCGGTCAAGGGCGACCGGCTCGGCTACTACGTCCCCGGGTACTTCCCGGACAACCTGGCGTCGTACGAGAAGGTTGCCGAGGACAAGGTCCGGTTCACCTTCGACCAGGTGTACTCCAGGACCTGGGTGGAGATGAACCAGCTGTCGCTGATCACCCCGATGCCGAAGGCCTGGGACCGGACGGCGAGCGGCCCGGCGCAGGCGTCGTACGACGTGGCCGACATCCCCGCCGTCTACGACTATCTGGTGTCGCAGAACGGCGAGTGGACGATGGAGGCGAATCACTTCCGTGGCGGCTGGGCCGAGAGCCCGGTGTGGAGCGTCGTCAACGGCCCGTGGCGGCTGAAGAGCTACACCGTCGACGGCGTCGTCACCTTCGTCCCGAACGACAAGTACTCCGGCCCGAACAAGCCGCACCTGGACGAGTTCCGGCAGGTGCAGAACGACACCGACGAGCTGATGTACGAGCGCCTGCAGGCCGGACCGGACGCGCCGGACGGGATCCAGATCGGGTATCTGCCGTTCGGGATGGGCCTCACCGACGACGGCGAGGATCCGCTCGCGGACTCGTACCGGCTGGTGCCGCAGGACGTGTTCGTGGTGCGCTACATGCCGTTCAACTTCGACAACGACTCCACGGCGGCACGGATCTACAAGCACACCTACGTCCGGCAGGCGCTGCAGATGTGCCTGGACCAGGACCGCGCGATCCGGGAGATCTACCACGGCAACGCGTACCGGATGGACGGGCCGGTGCCGCCGTCGCCGGCCAACCCGCACGTGTCGCCGAAGCAGCGCAAGGACCCGATGCCGTTCGACGTCGACGCCGCCCGCGACCTGCTCGAGGCGCACGGCTGGGACACCAGCACTTTGCCGGCCGGCTGCGTTCAGCCGGGTGAGGTGGCCGGCTGCGCCGGTGAGGGTGTCGACATCGGTGACCGGCTCTCGTTCACGATCCGGTACGTCGAGGGCAAGATCGCGCTGACCAGGCTGCTGGAGATGTACCGGGAGGACGCCGCCAAGGCCGGTATCGAGCTGAAGCTGGAGCCGGTGTACGGGTCGGTGATGGTGGCCGAGGATCACAGCCCCGGTGTCGCGAGCAAACGGCTGTGGGAGATCAACACCTGGAACGGTGGCTGGTCCTTCTACGGTCACCTGACCGGCGAGATGCTGTTCCGCACTGGTGGCGGCAGCAACTTCGGGGACTACAGCGACCCGAAGGCCGACGAACTGATCGATCGGACGGTGCACAGCGACGACCCGGAGGCGATGTACGAGTACCAGGACTACATCGCCGAGCAGGTGCCGACCATCTGGTCGCCGGGCTTCCCGAACCGGATGTTCGAGGTCGCGAAGAACCTGCGCGGCGTCGAGCCGGTCAACCCGTACGGCCTGATCAACCCCGAGGACTGGTACTACGTCGAGAAGTGACCTGACAAGAACACTGCCCCGGCCGATCCGGCCGGGGCAGTGTTCTGTTCGGTGAAGGTCAGGACTTCGGCGGAACGGTCGAGGCCGGCAGGTGGTGCATGCCCCGCAGCAGGGTGCTGGGCTCCCACTCCAGGAAGCTCGGGTCGGCGGTCATCCGCAGGTCCGGGAAGCGTTCGATCAGCCGGGTCAGCGCGATGTCCGTCTGCATCTTGGCCAGCGGCTGCCCGATGCAGAAGTGCGGGCCGTGGCCGAACCCGAGAACACCGTTCGGACGGCGGTCGAGGTCGAGCGTGTTCGCGTTCGGAAACTGTTCGTCGTCGCGGTGCGCGGACAGGATCGACAGCGCCAGGATGTTGTTCTTCGGTACGACGACGTCGCCGATCTCGATGTCCTCCGCCGTGAACCGGAACGTGGCCACTCCGACGCCGCCGTCGTACCGCATCAGCTCGTCGATCGCCTGCGGCATGATCGACAGGTCGGACCGCAGCCGCGCCATCGCCTCAGGGTTGGTGAGCAGGCTGAGGATGCCGTTCGACAGCGTGTGCTGGGAGGTGATGTGACCGGCCACCGTGTAGAGGAAGATCATCGCGACGAGTTCGTCGTCGGTCAGCCGGTCGCCGTTCGGGTTCCCCTCGATCATCGCGCTGACCATGTCGTCGGCCGGGTTCTTGCGCTTCATCGCGATGATCTGGTGCCCGTACGCGAGCACATTCTTCGAGGCGGTCTCGACCACCTCCGGCGGGTGCCCGGCGCCGACCAGCTCGACCGCCCACTGCTGGAACCGCTCGCGGTCCTCGAACGGGATGCCGAGCACGTCGCAGATGAGATTGATCGGCAGCGGCTGGGCGTACTCGGTGACCAGGTCGATGTCGTCGCGGCCCTCGAGCTTGGTCAGGTAATCGTCGACCAACTGCTCGATCCGCGGCCGGAACTCATCCATTCGGCGCAGGGTGAACGCCTTGCTCACCAGCGAACGCAGCCGCGTGTGCCGGGGCGGGTCGCTGTTCAGCATGTGCTGCGACAGCTCGTCATCGAAGCCGACGTCGGGCTTTTCGTCCTCGACGTAGGTACCGGTGTGGCGGGCGAACATCTCGTTCATCCGCGTGCCGTCCTTGCTCACCCGGGGGTCCTGCAGCAGTGCGCGTACGTCGGCGTACCGGGTCACCAGCCAGACGTCGGCGCCGTGCGGGAAGACCACGTGATGCACCCGGCCGGCTTTGCGGTAGGGCTCGAGGATCTCGTACGGCCTCTGCATGAAGTCGTCCGGAATCCGCGGGAGGGCCTCCGTCATTTCGGTTGTCATAGATCCGATCCTCCTGGCTGCAGGCATGTCGACAGGGGCGCACGTACGCTTCCGCTACGCGTCGCCGTCATTCATCAGAGGCGCCCGCGGGCCTGCCCTGATACGCCTTGTTTTGTTGCCTTTGAGGGCTGTCCGTACGGCGCTCCAACCGATAACGTGCAGGGTCGAACGCACAGAGGGGTGGAGGGCTGATGAGCGAAGAAGTCGACCGCGAACCGGGTTCGGCCGAGCGGCCAGGCGAAGGCCTGGGTGCCATCGCTACCTGGCGCCAGACGTCGATCACGTCGAAGGCGCTGCTGTTCGGAGTTTTCGTCAACCGGCTGGGCGCCTTCCTGCAGATCTTCCTGGTGCTGTTCATGACGCACCGCGGGTTCTCGGCCGGCCAGGCAGGTTTCGCGCTCGGCATCTACGGCGCCGGCCATGTGCTGGGGGCGTTCGTCGGCGGCTGGCTGACCGACCGGCTGAGTGCCCGGGCGGCGACGTTGATCAGCATGCTCGGCTCGGCCGCGCTGATCGTCTCCATCCTCTACATCAACGTGTACTGGGTGATCCTGCTGGCGATCATCACGGTCAGCACCGTCAGCCAGCTGAACCGGCCGGCCGCGCAGGCGATGCTGGCCGAGCTGACCAAGCCGGGTCAGCTCGTGATGACGATGGCGATGTACCGGCTGGCCATCAACCTGGGCACCGCGGTCACTCCGATCGTCGGCGTCGCGCTGGTGTCGGTCTCGTACAACCTGCTGTTCTGGGCCGAGGCGTTCGCCGCCGTGGTCTACAGCGCGATCGCCTGGAAGTTCCTGCCCGGGAAGGCCGCACCGGACGAGGCCGCGAGCGCGGCCAAGGCCGCGGAGCCGAAGCAGGGCTACCGTGCGGTGCTGGCGGACTGGCGGTACGACTTCTACCTGGCCGCCGTGTTCCTGGTGACGATCGTCTACTGCCAGTACATCGCGGTGCTGCCGCTCGCGATCGTGAACGACGGCCTCAGCCTGTGGTGGTACAGCCTGATCGTCTCGGCGAACGCCATCGTCGTCGCGGTCTGCGAGGTCCCGGCGACCAAGTACGTGCAGACCTGGCCACTACGCCTGACCGCGATCGCAGGATTCGGTCTGGTCGCGGTCGGCTACGGGGTCTACGCGATCGCACTGGTCCCGGTGCTGCTGATCATCGGCACGCTGATCTGGACGATGTCGGAGATCATCGGCGCACCCACCACGTTCGCCTACCCGGGCATGGTCGCGCCACCGCATCTGCGGGGCCGGTACTCCGGCGCCATGCTGAGCGTGTTCGGTCTCGGAAACGCGGTCGGTCCGGCGGTCGGCGTCTGGCTCTGGGAACAGATCGGCCAGACCTTCTGGCTGTGGGCGGCGGGAGTGGCCGTCCTCTCCGCCGTCTGCGCCCGGATCGGAATGCGCCGGCCAGACGAGGCGCCGGCCGATGCGGCGACTTCTGAGGCTGAGGCGGCGCCGGGCGCCAACCCCGAAGCGGCGACCTGAGGATCCGCGTTTTGAAGGGGGCCGGTGCAGTCGCACCGGCCCCCTTTCTCAGTTCTTGCGGACCGGAAGCGCGGATCCCGGCTCGACGTCCGAGTCCTCCGGCAGGGCATGCAGGCAGCAGCCGACCGACGCGCCGGCGTCCAGCCGGACCACCTCGACGTCGGACTCGACAGACATGGCCCGCGCATACACACC
The DNA here is from genome assembly GCF_004331345.1 of Kribbella soli. Classification (GTDB taxonomy): domain Bacteria; phylum Actinomycetota; class Actinomycetes; order Propionibacteriales; family Kribbellaceae; genus Kribbella; species Kribbella soli. The sequence continues at coordinate 825,579 of NZ_SJJZ01000002.1, forward strand.
GCCGAACCCGTTCACGACGGTGTAGACGCCCCAGTTCACGATCCACGGCGCCGGGTCGCCGTCCTGCATCGGGAACAGCTCCGGCACCGGCCGGATCCGGCGCTGGACGACCCACGGGCCGTCGAGTGCCTCCCGGACCCGCTCCTCCCACAGCTCTCCGTCGGTGTCGGCACGCCAGCCCAGCAGCACCCCTTCCCCGCTGTGCCGCGAGGTCGGCTTGAGGACCAGTTCTGCCTGATGACCGAGCACGTAGTCGAGCAACTCGACCTGCTTGCCGTCCTCCAGCGTCACTGGCCCAGATCGCACCATCCGGGTCCAGGGCAGGATCCGGTCGAGGCTGGTCAGCGTCTGCTGATCGAAGTACTGCCGGTTGGCCTCGTCGGACAGCACCGCGAGAGCTCCTTTGCTGGCGAACATCTCGGCGTCCAGCGGAGTGAAGATCTTCACCTCGCCGCGGGCGGCGGCATCCAGGATCGGGTCCATCATCGCCGACGCGTCCGAGTGCTCGAGCAGATCCTCCAGCATGAAGAGGCGCTGGATGATGTCGACCTTCACGTCGCCGAGCCAGACGCCGCCGTCGCGGACCTCGAGCTGCCCGATGTGGCCGACGTGGGCGTCGATTCCCATGTCCTGCAGGCGCGTCGCGAAGTGCCGCATGTACGGCTCGAGGGTCTCGTAGCTGCTCGGCCAGTCGACGGTGGCCAGCACCGGCCGGGAGCCGTGCGAGAACCCGCTTTCGACGAACATGTTGTTGACCTGTTCGCGCATCGTGTCCACGTAGGCCAGGCGGTGCGTCTGCGCGAACTCCGCCAGGATCGGCTGATCCAGGAGGGCCCGGGCCATGTCGGACTGGTCGATGCCGCCGAGCGCGCTGCCCATGTTGAACTCGAGCAGCTTGAACCCGTTCTCGTCCAGGTACAGGTCGGCGCGGCTCTGCTTCGTCACCGTCGCGCCGCGGCTGCGCAGCACGGCCGAGACCTGTACGTCGGTCATTCCGACCGAACGGGCGAACGCCGCCAGGTCACCGCCGTACAACTTGTCGGGCAGGCTGGTCAGGGCAGCGTGCATGGTCAGGATGTCGTTCGCGAGCTGATCACACTCGTCGGCGCCGAGGAACAGCGGCCGCGCCAGGTACCGGCCGCCGTACACCGACTGCAATCCGATCGACTCGGGGTGGGTGCTGACGAGTTCGGCGGCGGAGATCCCGCGGCGCTTGATCTCGTCCAGGTACTGGGCAGTGAGTTCAGCTCGGCTCAGGCCGGTCAGCATATTCGGGACCTCCATGGGCAAGACGGAACAGAGCGCTCCTGCTCGGACAGAGCCCGGCACGGTCGCCCGGAAATACACCGGCCGGCGCGAGTATCTGATCGCGACTCCCGCGCGCTCTTGTCGGCATGGAACTCATCTCCGAGGTCGGTACGCCGACCAACGCCACCGCCGACGTACCGTCCGACGCCGCGATCCGGCGGAGCACTCACCGCCGGTACCTGATGTGCCCGCCCACCCACTTCGACGTCACCTACTCGATCAACCCGTGGATGAATCCCGCCAAGCCGACCGATCAGCCGATCGCGGCGGCGCAGTGGCAGCGGATCCACGACCAGCTGGTCGACCTCGGGCACACCGTGGACGTGATCCCACCGGTGCCCGGGTTGCCGGACATGGTGTTCGCCGCGAACGGCGCCACCGTCTGGGGCGACCGTGCGCTCGTCGCCCGTTTCCGCCACGTCGAGCGGGACGCGGAGTCGGCGTCGTACCTGGAATGGTTCGCCAGTCGCGGTCTGCACGTCCAGCAGGCCTCGACGGCGAACGAGGGCGAAGGCGACTACCTGACCGCCGGGTCCTGGTTGCTGGCCGGCAGCGGGTTCCGCACCGACCGCCGGGCGCACCTCGAGAGTGAGCTGTACTTCGACCGCCCGGTGATCGGCCTGACCCTCGTCGACGACCGGTACTACCACCTGGACACCGCACTGGCCGTGCTGGACGACGAGACCGTCATGTACTACCCGGGCGCCTTCACCCCGGGGAGTCAGGCGATCCTGCGCGAACTCTTCCCGTCCGCGATCATCGCAACCGCCGAAGACGCCGGTGTGTTCGCCCTGAACGCGGTCTCCGACGGCCTGCATGTCCTGATGCCGGCGGGTTCCACCAACCTGGTCGCGAAGCTGCGGGAGGCGGGCTTCGTCCCGATCGGCATGGATGTCTCCGAACTCCTGCGGGCCGGTGGCGGGGTGAAGTGCTGCACGTTGGAGCTGCACGGCCCGGCAGGTGGCCGATGATCGACTACGACGGCAGGAGGTTCTCCCCCGCCGGACACCACTCGGAAAGCCATGACGTCACCGTCGCGTCGTACCGGCAGCGCGGCGACCTGCTGTGGGCCGACTTCAGCGGTGGTCGCGTCCGGCGTGGTGCGCTCACCGGCGTATGCCGGCCGGACGACACACTGGAGTTCAGCTACAGCATGGTGCTCGCCGACGGCGCAGTGGTCGCAGGGCACTGCGAGAGCACACCTGAGTTCCTGCCAGACGGCCGGATCCGGTTGCACGAACGCTGGGAGCGGTACGGTCCGCAGGCCGCTACCGGCGTGTCCGAGCTCGATGAGATCGCCTCCGGCTGATCGGCCGGATGTATCAGACCATCGTCGATCCGCGCTCTGCTTGTCATGAATCACGCCGCGGGCAAGGAGGTCAGCGCCGACGGCTTGTCCGTGGTGCTGACCAGCGTGTCGTCGGACTCGCACACCTGGAATCTGGTCGTCCTGCAACTGGTTCTCGAGGAGCTCGGCCATCAGGTGCACAACCTCGGCGCCTGCGTTCCGGACGAGCTGATGGTCTCCGAGTGTCTGCGGCTGCGGCCGGATCTCGTCGTGGTCAGCAGTGTCAACGGTCACGGCTTCCACGACGGCCTGCGGCTGATCCGTCAGGTACGGAGCCACGCGGAACTGGCCGGCACTCCGATGGTGATCGGCGGGAAGCTCGGGATCGCCGGGCCGGGCTGCGACCGCAGCCGGGCCCAACTGACAGCGGCAGGGTACGGCGCGGTCTTCGAGGACGGCACCGGCCTCACCGCCTTCCAGTCGTACGTCGGCAGGCTCGCCATCGGCCAGGCTTCGTGAGCGTCCCGGATACCGGCTCGTTCGGTGACTTCGTCGCCCGGGCGCACCGATCGGGCAAGCTCGTGGTGCAACCGCGGATGGGTGTCAGCGATCCCGCCGCGATGCGCGCCGGGCTCCTGGCCACCCGGAAAGCGGCGGCGACCGCGGTCGGCACGATCACGCTCGACAGCTACACCCGGATGGGTGACAACGCGAACGCGCGCGCCGCGCTCGCGGCCGGAATCGAGCTCAACGGGTACCCCATCGTCGCGCACGACCCGGCCGTCACCCGATCGGTGCTGGACGGTGTCGCCGGGCCTGACTTCCCCGTGCAGATCCGGCACGGTTCGCCCTGCCCCGAGCCGATCGTGGCCGCGCTGATCCAGGCCGGACTGCACGCGACCGAGGGCGGGCCGGTCTCCTACTGCCTGCCCTACAGCCGGATGCCGCTGGAGGACTCGATCCCGAACTGGGCCCGCAGCTGTGACCTGCTGGCGGAGCTCAGATCGACCGGGGCCGAACCGCACGTCGAAAGCTTCGGCGGCTGCATGATGGGTCAGCTCTGCCCGCCCGGCCTCCTGGTCGCGTTGAGCGTGCTCGAGTGCCTGTTCTTCCGGCAGCACGGAATCCGCAGCGTCTCTTTGAGCTACGCACAGCAGACCAACTCGGATCAGGACACGGAAGCGCTGCTGGCGTTGCGCCGGCTGGCCACGCACTGGTTGCCGGACGTCGACTGGCACATCGTCGTCTACACCTACATGGGTGTGTATCCGCGGACGCCTGCCGGTGCCGCCGGGCTCCTGGAGGAAGCGGCCCGGCTGGCGGTCCGGGCCGGCGCGGCCCGGCTGATCGTGAAGACGGTTGCCGAGGGCTACCGAATTCCCACGTTCGCCGAGAACATCGCCGCCCTCGAGACCGCGGCGCTGGCCGCCGAAGGGTGCCTCACGATCGCCGGCGATGCCGTCGACACCGGCATCCACGCCGAGGCCAGCGCCTTGATCGAGGCGGTGCTCGACCTCGGTCCGGATCTCGGCGCGGCACTGGCCACCGCGTTCCGGCGCGGCTACCTCGACGTGCCGTACTGCCTGCATCCGGACAACGCCGGCCGGGCCCGCAGCTACCTCGACAGCACCGGCCGGCTGCAGTGGTTGTCGATCGGGTCGTTGCCGATCCGCGGTGTGGTCGGCCCGACCGACTCCGCGAAGCTGACGGCGGCCGGGCTGCTGGCCTCGCTGTCGTACGTGGAACGGACCTTCGACAACGCGAGCCTCGAGCAGGAGTTTCACGCCGTATCGGACCACTCATCAGGGAGCACAGATGACCGAGACCCGGATCCCGGAAACCGAAGCCCGGCTGCCCGCCAGTCCGCGTGAGCACCTCACCTCACCCGTCACCCGGTCGGTCCTCAGGATCCAGCACCGGATGCTCACCGCGGCCCGCGAGCTTCTCGGCGCCCGCGGGTTCATCGAGTTGCTGCCGCCGGTGATCGGCCCGGTCACCGACCCAGGCGCGCGCGGGGCCAAGCAGGTCGACGTGGACTACTACGGGCACCGCTACAAACTGATGACGAGCGCGATCCTCTACAAGCAGGCCGCGCTGACCTCGTTCGACAAGATCTTCTTCATCGCGCCGAACATCCGGCTGGAACCGCTCGAGACCGCGTCGACGAGCAGGCACCTGGCCGAGTTCCACCAGATCGATATCGAGATCGCGGACGCGTCCCGGGACGACGCCATGGCGATCGCGGAGGATCTCGTCCGTCACGTCGTACAGCAGGTGGTCGCGGAACTCCCCCACGAGTTCGAGGCCCTCGGCCGGGACACCTCCGGGTTCGCCGAGTTGATCGGTACGCCGTTCGGGCGCCGGACGCACGCCGACGCGGTCGCCGACCTGCGGGCGACGGGTCACGACCAGAACCCGGATGCCGAGCTCGACTGGGTGGGCGAGGCGAAGTTGTCGGCGAAGGCGAGCAGACCGTTCTTCGTCACCGACTACCCGAAGGGATCGCGCGGCTTCTACGACCGGGAGGACAAGGACCGGCCGGGCATGCTGCGGAACTTCGATCTGATCGCCGCCGAGGGGTACGGCGAGCTGTGCAGCGGCAGCGAGCGCGAGCAGGACTACGCCACGATCATCTCGCGGATGCGGGAGACGGCGGAGAACCCCGCGAAGTACGCGTGGTACCTGCAGATGCTGAAGGACGGCGTACCGCCGAGCGCCGGTTTCGGCCTCGGCCTCGAGCGGTTCACCCGGTACGTCGCCGGGCTGGACTCGGTCTGGCAGGCCAGCGCGTTCCCGAAGGTGCCCGGCATCGCTTCGCCCTGAGCGCCGGTTCCAGCGAAGATGTCGCACGTGACAGAAACCGGTCGGCTGAGTCTCGCGCAAGGTACGGCGTTGTACATCGGAGCCGTACTGGCGACGGGTGTCATCGCGCTGCCGGCACTCGCCGCCGAGGTGGCAGGCCCCGCGTCGTTGCTGGCCTGGTTGGGCCTGGCAGTGGTATCCGCTCCGCTGGCAGCCACCTTCGCCGCGCTCGGTGCGCGCTATCCGGATTCGGGTGGCATCGCGACGTACGCGCGACTGGCCTTCGGCGAGCGGGCAGCGGCGATCGTCGGCTGGTGCTTCTACCTTTCCGTCCCGGTCGGCGGTCCCGCCGCCGCACTGTGGGCAGGTGGGTACGTCGAAGCAGCGCTGGGCGGCGGACGGGGCGTCGTCTTCGCAACCATGCTGGCGCTCCTGGCGGTCGTGCCGGCTGCCAACGCCTTCGGTATCGAGGTGACCGGACGGGTCCAGATCGGCCTCGCCGGGCTGCTGACGCTCTTCCTGGGCCTCGCGGTCGCGCTCTCGCTGCCGCACGCCGACCTGTCCAACCTGCAGCCTTTCGCACCGCACGGTTGGCAGGCGATCGGCCCTGCCGCCGCGCTCCTGGTCTGGAGCTTCGTCGGCTGGGAAACGGTCACCTACCTCACCGCCGAGTTCCGCCACCCGGCCCGCGACGTACCGCGGGCAACTGCGATCGCGGTGATCGTGGTCGGCGTGATCTACCTCAGTGTCGCCTTCGCCACCATCACGGTGCTGGGCCCGCGGGCCGCCGACACCGACGCGCCACTCGGCGATCTACTAGCGATCGGCCTTGGCGGTAACGCCCGGGTGCTGGCCGCGGCGGCCGCCCTCCTCCTCACCTTCGGTGCGATGAACGCGTACTACGCGGGCGCGTCCAAGCTCGGCGCCGCCCTGGCCCGCGACGGCGCTCTGCCCGCCTGGCTGTCCCGTGGCAGCTCTGCGGGCGTGGTCCCACGCCGCAGTCTCGCCGTGCTGAGCGTGCTGTCGATGGTGACTGCCGTGATCGTGGTGGTGGCAGGACTCGAGCCGCAGTCGCTGGTCCTGCTCACCACTGGGCTGTTCGTGACCGTGTACGCCGTCGGCGTCGCCGCGGCAGTCAAGTTGCTGCCGCGACGCAGCCGCGCGCGTCTCGCCGCGCTCGTCGCGCAGGGAGCCGTCGTGGTCCTGCTCCTGATGGCCGGGGTCTACCTGCTCTGGCCGGCGCTCGTCAGCGTGGCGGCGCTGCTCTACCTGAAGCTGTCGCGCCCACGGGTTCAGCGACGTCCGTAGAGCGCCCGCAGGCCGAGTACATCGCCACGGCCCAAGGTGCGCATGTGCGCGGTGCAGCGTCGTACGCCGGGGTACATCGTCAGGTTGATGTCCTCGGCCGCACTCAGGTTGACGAGCCCGTAGACGTGGCCCATCTCGTGGGTCAGAACGGACTCCACGTCGTACCGCCACCGGTCCGGATCCGGTGGCTGCGCCGGGTCGCACGCGGCATCGCGGGACGGGTCGTAGGTCCACTTGTAGTCGCCGCTGTTCATCCGGATGTCGGCCGAGACGGCCTGTGTCACGCCGTGGCGGGTCTCGGCCCAGGTGCAGGTCCAGGCCAGCGTCGCGTCGAGGAAGCCGCCGGGCAGGTCGCCAGCGTCGATCACGTTGTGGCCGTCGGAGTTACCGCACGTCGTCTGGCCGTCGGCGTAGACGAAGTTGCCGCGTACGGCGGTGTGGCCGACCAGGCCGCCGGACGCGGCAGTATCGCCTCGCATCCCGCAGGTGTTGCGGCCCCTGGTCATATTGGCCGTGGACCTGCGGGCGGCCGCGTCGAAGTCGGCCTGACTGCCGTTGGTGAGGGCCGTTCCCTTGGTGGTTCGGAACAGCCATGGCCGGTACCACTTGTACGGGCGGAGGAGGTAGCTGTCTCGCTCGCACGCTCCCGGACCGGGCAGATCCGGGAACCGGTCCCGCACAACCTGCACGCCGGTCGTCACCACCCCTCCGGCGTCAGTGGTCAGGCTGTAGGTCCGTGCCTCGTTCGGGTACAGCATGTCCAGGGTGACGCTGCTACCCGGCTGTTGCACCTGGAGCGGTACACCGTCCCCGGCGTCGACGAATCGGCCGACGGCGCCGCACTCGATCGCGGTGCGCGACGCCAGGTCGCTCACCCTCAGCACACCTCGTGGCAAGCCGCATGGATCGGTCGCGACGGCGGCGGCCGGCTGCGGGATCGAACCGACGCCGAGCGTCAGGCTGATCAAGATCGTGACTGCACGCGTGGATTTCATGGTGGTCCCCCCTTGAACCGGCAATCGCTCCTACGCGGTAGAGGGACCGGACGACGCCGAGTGATACGGGCCGTATTTTCGCCGTACCAACGATGCCTCTTCCGGTCAGAAGCCGACCGAAGGAGCGCATCCTGTACGCCGAGGGGTTCCCCGAAGCCGCGATCCGCCGCCGCGCGCGGGCCGGCGCCGCCGACGCATTCCCGTCCCCGGACGACTACGGGCAAGTATTGTTCGGCGCCGACCCCGACTGTCCTGCTGCGGCGGACGATCTCCTTGACCGCCTGCGGCTGGTGCCGCCGGTCTTCGTGCCGCAGCGGCTGGCCCAACTCGTCGAACTGGCCCGGGAGCCGATGTACCGGGATGTGCGGCTGGAGACGACGATCGGCGGGTTCCGGTCCGCGTTGCCTTTGTACGTCTCGGCGTTCGGCTCGACGGAGGCGGCAAGCGTCGCACTCGGCCTGGCCGCCGGCCGTCAGGCCGGACGTCTCGGTATCCCGATGGTCATCGGCGAGAACGTGATGCCGGTCAACAGCTACGGGCGGCTCGAGGCCGACGCGGAACGCTCGCTGCTCGGCCGGATCCGCGCGTACCAGGCCGAGGCGCTGGACGGGTACGGCGGCATCGTCGTCCAGCAGAGCACCGAAGACGCCGACGCCGAGGTGTGGAACCTCGTGTACAGCGATCCGAACGTCCTGCCGTTGCTGGAGTCCGGGCGGCTCGCGTTCGAGCTCAAGGTCGGGCAGGGCGCCAAACCCGGGCTGGGCGGGATGACGCTGGTCGGTGCGGAGGCCGCCGAACGGCTGGCCGATGCCTACCTCCTCGACCCGGTCCTCGGCGGCGACCGGGTCCTGCGCAGCAGCAGCCCTGGCACCTTCACCGAGGAGATCCTGCGGCAACAGATCCGCCTGATGCGCAACAACTATCCACGGGCCAAGGTGTGGGTGAAACTGCCGCCCGCACGGGACGTTTCGACGGCAGCGCAGGTGGCCTGGGCGGCCGGCGCGGACGCGGTGTCCGTCGACGGCGCCGAGGCAGGTACCGGCTGGGCTCCGCGGGCCTTCCTTCGCCATGTCGGGCTTCCCTTGGGCGAGTGCCTGCTGCGGATCGGGCACGATCGAGCGCCCTCCGACCCGTCCTGCCTGCTGGCTTCCGGCCGGATGTGGGAAGGCGCGCGCGTCGCCAAGTGCCTGGCCCTCGGCGCGAACGCGGCCGGACTGGGCCGGGCCGCGCTCCTCGCGGTTGACACCGACCCCGACCACGGGCTCGTCAACCTCGTCGAGTGCCTCGCACTGGAGTTGCAGTTCCTCGTCAGCGCTCTTGGCAAGTACCACGTGCAGGCACTCGATCCGGAAGATCTCTGGAGCCCTACGCCAGCGTCGTCCTGGGCGACAGGGATCGGCTCCGGTCCAGCTTGAAGATGTCTGCCACAACCCTGCGCGGATCGGCTCCGATCTGCCGACTGCGTACCAGGTCCACCAGCTCCGCGGTGGGCTCGACACCGATTTCGCTGGCCAGGCTCCGCTGGAAGAACTCGAGCCGGCGGATCGCCTCGACCACATTGTCCTCGGCGAGATGAACCTCGATCAGGACCCGGGTCGCGCTCTCCCGCAGCGGTTCCAGTCGTACGGCGGCCATGGCTGCCTCGATCGCCTCGGCGTACCGGCCGGAACAGGTCAGCTGCTGGGCCGTCAGCTCGAGCGCGTGCAACTGCAGCTGGCGCAGGCGTTCCCGCCCCAGCAGGACCCAGTCGTCGTACCAGCCGGGGAGCAGCTCGCCCATCGCGGCGAGGGTCGGCAGGAGCCCTTGGTCGGCGCCGCACTCGCCGTCGTGGAGCACGCGGCGAATGGCGATGATGAGTGTGTTCACGTCGACGTCGACGGACTCGTCGACGCGCAGCGTCTCGTCACCGGTGATGAGGGGCCGTGGACTCAGCTGGCGGAGCCGCCACAGCGCCGTACGCAGGCAGGCCTGCGCTTTGGAGTCCGACACCTCCGGCCAGAGAGTGCCGGCCACCTCGGCACGGCTGGAACGCCCGCGCAGCGCGACGAACGCCACCACGCGGCGCGCACTGAGCGGGATCGACAAGGTCTGTTGACCGTCGACGACCCAGAAGCCGTCGAGCATGCGGAGCCGCACCGATCGGTGAACTCCGGCAGGCGGGATGTCCGGATCAGGATCGTCCGCCGCTACGGGCCGAGCGCGCATCTATCGATCTCCCCCCACTGGGTAGGAATCCTCAAGACCCGCCCAGTTCGGGAAACCTTCGACTACCTCGAGAAGTATCGGGCGGGCGGGCCCTGTCGTACAGGTATCGCGACTTCTCGTTCGGTTGCTCCCGAGCTACCTTCCCGTGAAGGTAGAGCCGTCACCTGTTTGAGTACAAGCGGTTGGCGCGACGGATATCCCGCACCTGCAAACGCGGTAGGTGTATCACCCACACCGGATCAGCCCCTCTCGTTCGTCAGTGACGGCTCCCGGGAGGTTGGCGTGAACGACAAGACCGACGGTGTCGTGCTGCAGTTGGGCAGTGGCTTCCAGCCGTACCGGGAGTACTTGATCCGAGGTGCAGCCGCGCGCAGCCCGCTCTGGCTGATCGACGACGAGCCGGCCACCTGGCAGACGCCGTACATTGCCGGCAGCTCTGTGGTCGTCCCTCTCGAGGGAGCCGGCCTGGTACTCGACCACGACGGTTTGCTCGCGGCCGCCGAGGCTGTCGCCCGTACGCACGGGGTCCGCGGCGTCTTCACGTACGACGAACCGTCGGTGATCACCACCGCCCTGGTTGCGGAGCGACTCGGGCTGCCGGGCCTGACCGCACGGGGTGCGCAGGGTTGTCGCGACAAGGTGCGGACCAGAGAGGCGCTCACCGCTGCCGGTCTGCCGCAACCGAGGTTCGCGGTGGCCGCAACGGCTGCCGAGGCCGCCACCGCGGCTGCGGACATCGGCTATCCGGTCGTGGTCAAACCGCGCGGTATGGCGGCGAGCATCGGCGTCGCCGTGGTCAGCGATTCGGCCGGCATCACCGACGCGTTCGAACGCGCTGACAGCTCCAGCCGGAACGGTCCGGCCGAGTATCACGGCGGAGCGCTGATCGAGGAGCTGGTCGACGGTCCGGAGATCAGCGTCGACGGTGCTGTGGTGGCAGGCGAGTACCTGCCGTTCTGCGTCGCCCACAAGCAGCTCGGCGAACCGCCGTACTTCGAGGAGGTCGGCCACCTCGTCGACGGGGCGGACCCGTTGCTGGACGACCCCGAGTTGCGCGAGCTGCTCCGGGCAGCGCACGAGGCGATCGGTGCGCCGTACGGCATCACCCACACCGAGATCCGGTTCAGCTCCCGCGGACCGGTGGTGATCGAGATCAACGGCCGGCTCGGCGGTGACCTGATCCCGTACCTGGGCAAGCTGGCCACCGGCATCGACCCCGGTGCGGTCCTGGTCGACGTGGCGCGGGGCACCCGTCCTCGGCTGGATCCTGATCACCGGACCTGCGTCGGGATCCGGTTCTGCTACCCACCCGAGGACTGCCGCGTCGTGGAGATCACCGTCCCCGAGCCGGGGTCGGCACCGGGCCTGGTGGAGGCCCATCCGATGGTCGGATCCGGGGTGACCGTCCGGCTGCCACCGCGAGCGCACATCGGCCGGCACGCGTACGTCGTCTGCAGCGCGGACGATCTCGCCACCTTGGCCGACCGGCTGACCGCCGCGGCCGATCTGGTCCACCTGAAGTACGACGCGCTGAACGAGCCCGAGTATTCCGGACGGCCCTGGTGAGCCACGACCCATTGGAGTTGCTATGACCAACCACGACGTCGAACTGCTGGCGATCGGCGCCGGGCCGGCCAACCTCGCACTCGCGGTCGCACTGGAAGAACTCGGCGCCGACGGCCTCGCGGAGAGCTCGCTCCTCATCGAACGCGGGCCAACGGTCGAGTGGCAACGCGGCCTGCTGCTGCCCTGGACGAAGAGCCAGGTCGCCTTCGCCAAGGACCTGGTGACACTGCGGAACCCACGCAGCAAGTTCACCTTCCTGAACTACCTGCGCAGCGTCGGCCGGCTCGACGACTTCATCAACATGGGAAGCTTCACGCCGTACCGCGTCGAGGTCTCCGGTTATCTCCAGTGGGTGTCGGAATCGCTCCGCAAGGTGCAGCTCCGGCTCGGCTGCGACTGTACGTCGGTCGAACCCGTACGGGATTCCGCCGGCAGCCTGACCGGATGGCTGACCCGGCTCGCCGACGGCAGCAAGATCTCCAGCCGCTACCTGGTCATCGGCGCCGGGCGCGACCCGTACGTTCCGCCGGAACTCAGCCACCTGCCCGCCGACCGGCTGATCCACAGCACCCGGTACCGCAGCCGGATCGCGACACTCGACAAGGACCAGCAGTACCGGATCGCAGTGGTCGGTGCGGCGCAGAGCGCGGCCGAGATGTTCCGGGCAACGCAGCACGACCTGCCGAACAGCGACGTGAGCTGGGTGATGCGGTCGATCGGGCTGCGCGCGTACGACACGAACAAGTTCACCAACGAGCTCTACTACCCGTCGTACATCGACAAGTTCTTCGAGGCCCTGCCGGACGGCAAGAAGCAGATCCTGCAGGAGATGCACCTGACGAACTACTCCGGCGTCGAGAGCGACCTCCTGCAGGAGCTCTACACCGGCCTCTACCTGGATCGGCTGGCCGGCGTCGAGCGGCGGCGGTTGGTGCCGATGACCGACATCACCGGTGCCCGCACCGACGGCGACGAGATCGTCCTCGAGCTCACCGACCGCAAGACCGGCGACGTCCACGAGCTCCGCCGGGACCTGGTCTTCCTCGGCACCGGATTCGTCCGGGAGATGCCCAGGCTGATCCGCGGGCTCGGTGCGGCGATCGGGCTCGACCGGATCGAGGTCAACCGGCAGTACCGACTGGACCTCGGCGAGAAGTCGGACGCGGCCTGCTATCTGCAAGGCGTGAACGAGGCGACGCACGGCATCGCCGACTCACTGCTCAGCGTGCTCGGCAACCGGGCCGCGGACATCGCCCAGGACATCCTCGTCCATCGTGCCGGCAAGCGAGTCAACGGCGTGCACCGGCCCGGGGCAGAGCGACGTACCGCTGTCTCTGTGCCTGCCGACGGCGCAGTGCCCGCCTGACGGGGCGTGCCCATGTCCAGGCAGGACAGTTCGTTGCTTCCAAAGCCTGGCCGGGCCTCGGTGGTCGCAGCCTTGCTGGTTGCCGGCGCGGTCGCCCTGGCTGTTATCGGGTACGCCGCCGGCTGGCTGCGGCCGGAGCACGCGGCCACGGCGACGTCCGTACCTCCGGCCGCTGGACCGAGCTCGGCGCAGTTGATGTGGCGGTTGCTGCTGGCGATCGCGGCCGTCTGCGCGCTGGCAACCTTGTGCGGCCGGCTTGCCCGGCTGATCGGGCAGCCCGCCGTGGTCGGCGAGATCATCGCCGGGCTGGTGCTCGGGCCCTCGGTGATCGGATCGGTGACGCCCTGGCTGTTCGACGCCGTACTGCCGGCCGAGGTACGACCGAACCTCGGTCTGCTGGCGCAGGCCGGGCTGACCGTCTTCATGTTCGCCGTCGGGTCCGACTTCGGCCGGATCGGCCGCGAGCGCGGTGCGATCGCCGCCGCCAGCCTCGCGATCATGGCGGTTCCGTTCGCCCTCGGGCTGCTGGCGGCGATACCGCTCTACTCGACATTGGCCGGTCCCACGGTGGACCGGTTGCCGTTCGCCGTCTTCATCGGTACGGCGCTCAGCATCACCGCGTTCCCCGTCCTCGCGCGAATCGTTCAGGATTGCGGGCTGGAGGGCACCCGGCTCGGATCGCTGGCGATGCTGTGCGCGGCCGCTGCGGACGTGCTCGCCTGGTGCGCCCTCGCGATCACGATGGCGATGATCCGCTCGAGCGGTCCCGGTGATGCTCTGCTGGCACTCGGCCTGACGGTTCTCCTGGGCGCCTTTTCCTTGCTGGTCCTTCGACCGCTGCTGCTACGTCTGTCCCTCCGGTACGCCGCCTCTGTGCCGACGCCGATCCTGGTGCTGCTGGTACTCGCGCTGATCCTCGGTCTCGCCGCGGCGACCGATCGGATCGGCGTACACGCGATCTTCGGCGGCTTCCTGGCCGGTCTCGTGCTGCCGAAGGACAGCCTGCCGGTAGCGGCCGTGGCAGAGCAGATCGGCCGGCTCAACCGCACACTGCTGGTGCCGGTCTTCTTCGCATCCATCGGCCTGCAGACCGACGTCAGCGCAGCGGTGTCCCAGCCGCAGGTGCTCGCCGCCGGCGCTCTCCTGCTGGCCGTAGCGGTCATCGGCAAGCTGGCCGGAGCCGTACCGGTGGCCTTTGCCGGCGGTCTGCCCGCGCGGTCCGCAGCGGGCCTGGGAGTCCTGATGAACGCGCGCGGCATCACGGAGATCGTCGTACTGTCCGCCGGGCTCGGTGTCGGCATCATCAACCACAGCGCCTTCACAGTGATGGTGATGATGGCGCTGGTCACCACGATGATGGCCGCTCCGTTGCTGCGTCTGCTGGGCCCGTCGCTGCTGCACCGGACCGCCACCGGCCGGCCTCCGGAAAAGGCGTATGCGAGCGGTGACGCCACAAGCACGATTTCGTGACGAATCGACTACGGCTCCGTGACGGCGTCGGTGATCGAATAGGCGCGTAGGCAGCACTGACGACGACCACGGGGAAGTGGTGAGGCACAGGGCCGTCGGCCAGATCCTCCTGTGCTACCTCGCGTCTCGTCGCCAGCTGCGCGAATCAGCGAAAGGACGTGGAGCGTGTCGACGATCTCGCTACGCAGAACCGCACGGCCGCTCGAGGAAAACCGCGACCACACCGAGTCCGGTCCCTCGATCGCGGATGTTCTCAACCGCGCACTCGGCTCCGACTGGTCGGCCTGGAAGGAGCTGGAAACGCGCTACGGTTCACTCCTTCTGCACACCGCTCGCGGTGTCGGTCTCAGCCACAGTGACGCCGCCGACGCCGCTCAGCTGACCTGGCTGCGGTTGTGGCAACACGGCCGTCAGATCCGCGACCCAGAATGCCTTCCCGCCTGGTTGGCTGCGACGGCCCGCAGGGAGGGTCTGCGGGTGGCGATCAGCCGGAAGCGGTACCTTCTGTACGCCGACCCGACAACCGAGCACAGCGACGGTCAACGCGCCGCCGTGGTCGACGTCTACCCGGCGGACGGCGAGTACGAGCCTTCCACGGAGCGTGCCCTGTCCCGGCTGCCCGCTCGCTACCAGAATCTGATCAGACTGCTGATGTCGGACAGCTGCCCGTCCTATCTGGAGATCGCCGAGAAGTTGAACCTTCCCGTCGGCAGCATCGGCCCGATGCGCATGCGGGCCCTCCGAATGCTCCGCCACTCCCCCGAATTGATCACCCGCTGAGGCCGGCAACCGGCCAGGCGATCTCGGTTCCCCGGATCACCTGGCCGGTTCGGCAACGAACAGAACGTCGCCCAAGGCCGTGCCGGTGAACCCCGGGTGCGCGGCCACGCTGACCCCGGCCATCAATGACTCGGTACGACGGTCTGCGCTCGAGTCACCGCATGCTCGGCGTTCGTCAGGTGATGCGGCACGATCGCCACCGGACACGTCATCGCCGCCACCGACCGCCGCGCGACCGGATCGATCGCCAACGGACCGCTGTGCGCGCCGACCACCACCAAGCCGACCTCACCACTCTCATGCACCAACGCCGCAGACGCCGGCCGGCTGCTCAGGAACCGCGTCACCTTCACGTCCGGGAACCGACTCGCCCATGGCGCCAGCGTCTCCGACAACATGTAGTCCGCCCGGCTGATCCACGAACACTCCGGATCCTCGTCCGCGAACGGACGCTCGGACGGCAGCCCCGCATGCACAACGATCAGATCACCCTCGCGCCCCGCCGCAGCACCGAAAGCGAACTCCAGCGCTTCCGCCGACAACGCCGTACCATCGATGCCCACGGCAACTTTCCGGTCGAGCAACGACGGCCTCCACGACAGCGGCACCACAACCATCGGGCAACCGGCCCGCGCCGCCAATCGCAGGTTCGCCTGCGTATGCACCAGCCGCTCCGGTCCACGACTCCGCGACCGCGCGACCACCAACATCCGCGCCGACCGCGCCGCATGAGCCAGCACCCGCAGTCGCGACCCCTCCTCGGCGACCGCTACCAGCTCCATCGCGTACCCGTCACGATGCCGCACATGCGCCACCGCAGACCGGAGAGCGGCATCCGCCAGCTCGGCCGACGACCTCGGCGTGGACTGCGACGCTGCGTACAACGCATGCACGGAGTACGGCGCGACCAGCACCAACTCCGCGCCCACTCGCAACGCCTCGGCGGACGCATAGTCCACCACCCGAAGGTTCTCCACTGTCCCGTCCACCTCGACCACGACAGGCCCGGTGCGGTTCCAGTCATTCATTTCGCTCACTCCAAGCTCAAGCGGGTACGACGGCCAGCGGGCAGACCGCGTGGTGCAGTACGCCACGGGTCACCGAGCCGAGGAGGACGGCCGCCAGCCGGCTGTGGTGGTGGGTGCCGACGACCAGCAGTTGGGCATCGGATTGTTCAGCGGTCGTGACGACACCATCGACGACGTGTCCGCGCCGTACGTCGACCTGGATCGCAACGTCGGGGTACTTCTGCTGCCATTCGGCCGCGACGTTCTCGAAGTACCGCTGGGCGTTCTCGGCCCACTCGGCGCTGATGCCGCCGGTGTCCATCGCGTCCCAGCTGAAGACCGCCGGCACGTCCCAGACATGGAGGATCCTGACGGGCAGCTTCCTCTCGGCCGCCGCGGCGATCGCGAACTCCATCACGGACGCACTCCCGTCCTCATCCAGGCCGACCAGCACCGGCCCGGCGTGGTCGGACGGCTTCCAGTGCTCCGGAACAACCACGACCGGGACCGTCGCCTGTGCAACGACGGCTTCCGAGGTGGAGCCGACCAGCAATCGCTTGAACGTGCCCAGCCCGCGCCGGCCGACGACCAGCATCCGACTGTCCGCAGCCTCCGCGTTCAGCGTCCGAGCCGGCTGGCCGACCATCAGCTCAGCCTCGTGCTCGAGGAGGCTGGGACCCTCGTCCAGACGCTTCTGTACTTCGTCGACGAGGTCGGTCGCAGCGTCGTCGACGGCGTCGGGCTCCCAGACGGTGACGTCGCGGAGTTTCTCGTCGATGACGTGCACCACCTGGAGGGACTCCTGCCGGAGCAACGACTCCTGCAGGGCCCACTCCAGGGCACCGGTGTCACGCCAGGAGCCGTCGACTCCCACGTGGATGACCGGCTTGACAGTCATCGGGCTCACCGCAGCCAGGGGTACTTTTGGACGAAGTCCTGGCTGCTCCACCACTTGCCCAGACCCCACACATTGCCCGCAGCAACCAGTGCGAGGGCGACGACCGTGATGGCGCCGACGATGTGGTCGTCCAGGACCGGGTTGTTCTCCGGCGGGAAGTTCGCCGACCACATCAGCACGTAGAGCAACGCGCCGCTGACGGCCGCGATCCGCATGCCGATTCCGAGGGTCAACGCGAGACCGATGCCGGCCAGGCCGATCATGAACAGCGGACTGACCCACCAGTCACCGACCAGCGACTGGTAGAAGTCCGCCATCGGGCCGCTGGTTCCCTTGGCCAGGAACCCGGCCGTCGGGTCGCCACCATCGATCCAGCCCTTACCGGACGGGGTCGCGTAGCCGAGACCGAACAGTTTGTCGACGAACGCCCACAAGAAGGAGAGCCCGAGAACGATTCGCAGTACGGCGAGCGTACGGCCGGCCGCAGTGGTGATGATCGGATGCCGATCGCTGTCCGGCTCCATCGCGGGAACCGGGAGATCGCGCCGGTGCGGCGTGGTGGTCATGATGTTGTCCTTTCGTTTGAGTGCTGACACCTCGATCCTCGGCTGCCGACGCGACCCCCGGCAGGGCCGTTGTCACCTCTCACAGCAGTCGAACGGCCCACCTATCCCGGGACCTCCGCGGCGTGACTGCTGTGATCTGGGCGGTGGATGCGGCATCGTCAGGGGATGGGTGATACGAAGCGATTGCCGAAGAAGCGGTACGAGCGGGAGCTGTTGCGGCTGCAGGCCGAGCTGGTGAAGCTGCAGGAATGGGTCCGGGTCGAGAAGGCCCGGGTCGTGGTGGTGTTCGAGGGCCGCGACGCCGCCGGCAAGGGCAGCACCATCAAACGCGTCACGGAGTACCTCAATCCCCGCGTCGCCCGGATCGCCGCACTACCCGCGCCGACCGAGCGCCAGCGGACGCAGTGGTACTTCCAGCGGTACGTCGAACACCTGCCGGCCGCCGGCGAGATCGTCCTGTTCGACCGCAGCTGGTACAACCGCGCGGGTGTCGAACGCGTGATGGGGTTCTGCACCAACCAGGAGTACGCACGGTTCCTGCACCAGTGCCCGATCTTCGAACGGCTGCTCGTCGAGGACGGCGTACTGCTGCGCAAATACTGGTTCTCGGTCAGCGACAGCGAGCAGGAGAACCGTTTCCGCAGCCGCCTCGAGGACCCGATGCGCCGCTGGAAGCTGTCGCCGATGGACCTGGAGTCGATCACCCGCTGGGAGGACTACTCCCGCGCGAAGGACGAGATGTTCGTCCACACCGACATCCCCGAGGCGCCCTGGCACGTCGTCGAGAGCGAGGACAAACGCTCAGCCCGGATCAACATGATCGCGCACCTGCTGTCGGGCATCCCGTACCACCAGGTCCAGCGACTGCCCCTCGAACTTCCGCCCCGACCGCCGTCCAAGGGCTACCAGCGCCCCCCACGCGACATGCAAACCCAAGTCCCCGACCACGCCGCCAAACTCCGCAAATGAGGTCCCAAAAGTTCGGACAGACACCTAGCAGACGCGGCTCTGTGGCGCTAGAGGCGTGTGGGCTCGGGATTGGTGGTCGCGCGCCTCTCCCCCAAGTTGATGGTCAGCCGGAAAGCTTGGATCGACGGTCAGCCGCCTCAGAGCGTCCATCAGCCCGCTCACCTACACGCAGGCGGCTGGCCGTCCCTCGCCGTCAGAAGATGTAGAAGCCGGTGACAGCGGTCGGGAGGATGCCGAGGATGAGCTGCTCTCACCGGTTGGCTCGTCGTAGTGGGTCTGAAGGAACGGAGCCCGCACGGAGGCCGTCCAGCAGCTCCGCCTGGTCCGACAACACCGACGTCAGGATGCCCCTGGCCATCGCCAGCAGCTCGGCCACCTGCGGACTGGTCAACGCGTAGTACACCTGCGAACCCTCACGGCGAGCCGTCACCAGCCCTGCCCGGCGCAACACCGCCAACTGCTGGGACAGGTTCGAGGCCTCGAGGCGGACCTCCGACAGGAGTTCGCTGACCGCCATCTCGCGTTCGCTCAACAGCTCCAGGACGCGGATACGCGCCGGATGCCCCAGCGTCTTGAAGAACTCCGCCTTCAACTGGTGCAGCGGTGTCGTCATCCTCCGCCCTCCACTCGCTCCAAGCCGTGCGAAATTGATGCGATCACGAATTGAAGAATTCTGCAACTCGTGCCTAAGGTAGGTCCACCATGGACACGTTCGCCGCGGAACTGCACCAGCGGATCACCTCCGCCCGGGAGCACCTCCGCGCTGCCCAGGACACCGGAGACCTCGACGCCGAGCGCATCTACTCCGGCGAACTCGACAGCCTCATCCACCAAGCTCTCGAGAACGGCATCACCGTTCCGTCGGAGGACACCGGCCAACACACCTGAACGACCCACACTGTCTGGGGGGACATTGGAGACCGCCGCTCTCTACGAAGTGACCTACACATCGCACGACCGCACACCTACCCGGGCCGTCACCGACGCCGCCGGTGTCACCGACCTCGTCCGTCAAGCCGCAGCCGCCGGATCCCGGGTGCACGTTCGCCCACTTCCCGAGGACCAACTACCTCGAGCAACCTGAGGCGGCGAACGGACGGCGATCAGGAGAGGTCGGCCGTGTAGGCGGTGGCCAGGGAGTCGTCCCACGGCTCGGACTCTGCGGCCAGGGAGTCGAGGACTGTTTCTGGTCGCGTTGCGCCGGAGACGACGGACAGTACGGGCGACGATGCCAGCAGGGCACGTAGTTGCAGGCGTTGCAGCGAGACGCCGCGTTCGCCGGCCAGGGCGGCGAGCTGTGGCGACGGCGTCGCGACCGACGGCCGAAGCGGCGAGTAGGCGAAGAACGCGACCTCGTTGGCCTCGCACCACGCAAGCACCTCGAGCGACTCGCGTCCGATGGCGCTGTGGTGATTCTGTACGGCGTCGATGCGCGCGACCGCAGCCGCCCGCTCGAGGTCAGCGACGCTGACGTTCGACAGACCGATCCGGGCCAGCTTGCCTTCGTCGCGCAGCTTCGCGAGAGCTGACACGGCCTGCTCCACAGGCTGTTCGGCGAGATCGACTCGATGGAGGTAGTACAGATCGAGGCGCTCACGACCGAAGACCCGAAGGCTCGTCTCGACGTCGGACCGGATCCGGTCCGGGCTGATATCGGCATCCCAGGTGGACTCGCCGGTTCGCGAATGACCGCCCTTCGTTCCGACGATCACGCTCGTACCCCGAGCGGCGTCAGCGGCCAGTTCCTCGCCGTACAACGGCGCATCGGCGTGTGCGTACGCGCGCGCGGTGTCGAGGATCGCCGTACCTGCGGCAATGCCGGCTCGGATCGTCGCGAGATCGGCAGCGCGGTCCCTGGGCGCGAACGAGAAGCTCGCAACGCCCAGCGCGACCCGACCGACAAGTTCTTTCATCGTGCCTCCCGCCGGTCACGCTACACGTCGACGGTCGGTACACGGGCTCCGAGCCGATCCGGTTCAACATCTGGTCACAGATATTCGCGACACTGCCTTCTGATGCCCTAGGCAACTACTTGAATCGAGTATGCCGTGAACCGGTTGGCTGTCGCGACCGTGTAGCCCCCAACACACCGAGCACGGCGTCTACCAAGGGCAGCCGTGACGACCAGGGAGGGACCACATCATGACCAGTGCGACCAGACGTCTCCGGCGAGGTATCAGCGCGGCAGCCGTCGCGACCGTCACCACAGGCATCGCCCTGAGCCTGGCCGGTACGGCGTCCGCGGCACCCACAGGCGGTGTCGTCATCGACGCCGGCCAACTCATCGTCACCGGCACGAACCACGCGGACAACATCGCTCTCAGCGTGCCGGCCGCGGACACGTCGGTGCTCGAGGTCGACTTCGGTGACGGTACGGCGAAGCGCACCGTGAAGCGGAGCGACTTCGGGCAGATCCGGGTCAGCAGCCGTGGCGGCAACGACGTCGTACGGATCGACTACGGCGCCGAAGTACAGCCGTTCACGATCATCGACACCGGCGCGGGCAACGACAGCGCATTCGGTGGCAGCGGCAACGAACTGTTCCGCACCGGCGCCGGCAACGACACCGTCGACGGGAACCGAGGCAGCGACACGGCGCTGCTCGGCAACGGCAACGACACCTTCACCTGGGATCCGGGCGACGGCAGTGACGTGATCGAGGGTGGTCGCAGCCAGGACACCATGGTGTTCAACGGTTCGGCCGCCGCGGAGAAGTTCGTTGCCTCCGCCAACGGTCGGCGACTGCGGTTCACCCGCGACGTGGGCAACATCGTGGTGGACACCGACAACGTCGAGCGGATCAGGCTCAACGCCCTCGGCGGCGCCGACACGGTCACCGTCGGCGATCTGCGCCGTACCGACGTACGGAAGGTCGACGTCGACCTCGGCGCGCAACTGAACGCGCGCGGCGGCGACTCGGCCGTCGACGCGATCACCGTCACCGGCACCCCCGGCAGGGATCGCATCCGAGTCTCCGGCTCCGGCGGAAACGTGCTGGTCTCGGGCCTGAGCGCCGACGTCCGGCTGTCGGACGCGGAACCGACCGACCAACTGACCGTCGACACCCTGACCGGCAAGGACCGAGTCGCAACCGGCCGACTCGCCACGAACACCATCGGTCTCAGCATCCTCTGAGCGCCCCGCCCGGCGTCCGCCCGTCGCGGACGCCGGGCGTTCGACCTCCTCCGCCGAGGGCTCGCTTGACAAATTAACTGAGTGCGCTCATTCTTGAGGCAACTCAGATTAGTTGATCTGGGCAAGTCATCGGAACGAGAAGGAAGTCGCCGTGCGCGCGTTCGTCGTCAAGCAGTACAAGGGGCCGGTACAGCAAGCGGAGGTTCCCGAGCCCGTGGTCGGAGCGAACGACGTGCTCGTGCAGGTCCGGGCGGCCGGGCTCAACGTGCTCGACGAGAAGATCCGAGCGGGTGAGTTCAAGCAGATCCTCCCGTACAAGCTGCCGCAGATCCTCGGTAACGATGTCGCCGGAACAGTGCTCGGCGTCGGCGCGAACGTGCGGGGCTTCAAGCCCGGCGACGAGGTGTACGCCCGGCCGGGCAAGGACCGCATCGGAACCTTCGCGGAGCGCATCGCGGTCGCTGCGGCCGACCTCGCACTCAAGCCCGCATCGGTCAGCCTGGAGGAAGCAGCCTCACTCCCCCTGGTGGCCTTGACTGCCTGGCAGGCGCTCGTCGAGCGGGGCAATCTGCGGCCGGGCCAACGGGTCCTGATCCACGCCGGCGCCGGGGGCGTCGGGACGATCGCGATCCAGCTCGCCAAGTACCTCGGCGCAACCGTCGCCACCACTGTCAGCTCCGGCAACGCCGACTTCGTGCGCGAGCTCGGGGCGGACGTCGTCATCGACTACCGCAGCCAGGACTTCGAACAGCTCCTCGACTCCTACGACCTGGTGCTGGACAGCCTCGGCGGGAAGAACCTGGAGAAGTCGCTCCGCGTCCTGCGCCCCGGCGGCAAGGCGATCGGGATCGCCGGGCCGCCCGACTCGGCGTTCGCCCGAGAGCTGGGCGCGAACCCGCTGCTCCGGCTGGCGACGACCGCCCTCAGCAGCGGCGTACGTCGCCGGGCCCGACGCCTCGGCGTGACGTACGAGTTCCTCTTCATGCGCGCCAGCGGAGATCAGCTTCGCCAGATCACTGCCCTCGTCGACAGCGGCGCGCTGCGCCCTGTCGTCGGACGGGTCTTCGACTTCGACCAGACCGTGCAGGCACTGCAGTCGCTCGACAAGGGCGGCATCCGCGGCAAGACCGTCATCAGCCGGCCCTGACAACCCCTACGAACCAGGAGAATCACTATGAATACCGTCATCACCGCCTACAAGGACGCGCCCGCCCGCACTGTCGACGCCGGCGGCGTCACGTACGCCTACCGCGAGCTGGGGCCGAAGGGAGGGATCCCGGTCGTCTTCTTCGTTCACCTCGCCGCGACCCTCGACAACTGGGATCCCCGCATCATCGACCCCATCGCCGCGGAGCACCACGTCATCGCCTTCGACAACCGCGGCGTCGGCGCCTCCACCGGCCGCGTTCCCGACAGCATCGAGGCGATGGCCGACGACGCCGTGGCCTTCATCAAGGCGCTCGGCTTCGAGAAGATCGACATCTTCTCCTTCTCCCTCGGCGGCATGATCGCCCAGGCTCTCGTGGTGAAGCACCCCGGCCTGGTCCGCAAGCTCGTGCTCACCGGCACCGGCCCCGCGGGTGGGAAGGACATCGACAAGGTCGCCGGCACGACGTACTTCGACATCCTCCGCGCGACCCTGACCCGGTCGGACCCGAAGGAGTTCCTGTTCTTCAACCGCAACGCCACCGGCAAGCCCGCCGCCCGCGCGTTCGTCAACCGGCTCAAGGAGCGCACCGCCGACCGCGACGCAGAGATCAAGATCAAGGCGTTCCAGACCCAGCTCAAGGCGATCAAGAAGTGGGGACGCTCCACCCCCGCCGACCTGTCGAAGATCACCCAGCCCACCCTGATCGCCAACGGCGACAACGACCGCATGGTGCCCTCGGTCCTCTCCGAGGACCTGCACCGGCGCATCAAGGGCTCGGATCTGATCATCTACCCCGACTCCGGCCACGGCGGCATCTTCCAGTACCACCAGAAGTTCGCCCCCGTCGCCGTCGACTTCCTCGCCCGCTGATGAGCACGTCAACAGCACCGGTCGAACCAAGGAAGCAGTTCGCGTCCTCCATCCCGCTGTGGGTACGAACCGATCAGCCTCGCGAAACCGGAATGGGCTACTGGAAGGGGCCGCACTCGAAGATCATCTCGGCGACCAAGGGCTTCCAGGAGTACCGGCAGATCCACCTCGCCGACGTCAACCCGGGACTGTGGCCGCCCACCCGCGGCGTCGAGACCGAAATACCCGTCGAACGCAAGATCGACGGAGTCGCGGAGATCACGTTCCAGTCGGCATTGTCGCCGCTGCGGGGCCGAAAGCAGACCCGGCTCGCGTTCAAGGACGAAGTGAACGTCTTCCGGCGGACGCTGCTCTACTTCGGGCCGCCGTACTCGTCGCGCTGGTACGACCTGGCCGAGCCCGGCGAACCGGTCGGCGCCCGCGCCTTGATCTACCTCAGGCGGAGGGACGGCGTACGTGCCTCGGATTTCCGGACGCACTTCGTCGAACTCACCGACGCTCTCGCCGCCACCGGCATGCTGAAGGAACTCAGAACCCAGACCTTCCTGCCGTGGATCGAGAAGTTCTGGGACACGCCGAACGTTGCGCACGACAACCCGGTAGACCAGCGGTTCCACGCGTCGCTGATCCTGGGCTTCGCGGATCCGGCGGCACGAGCGGCCTTCTTCAAGAGCCGTGAGCTCCAGAGCCTGTCCGACGCGCTGGCTCCGTTTACGTCGGCCGTGCACGCCTACGAAGTGTCAGAGGCGCTCACGTTCGTGAAAGACGGTGCAGCCCTTCCGCAGTACCAGCAATAGCGTCGTCACTCGGCTCCCCATGCACCGAAGGTCGTAAACTTCCGGGCAGCAGGAGCCCGCACAGCAGACAAGGACGGCAGCCATGCCACTCGCCTCCCAACCGGTAGGACGGCGCGAGCGGAACAAGCAGCAGAAACTCGACCGCATCACCGCCGCGGCCCGCGAGCTCTTCGCCGAGCGCGGGGTCGACGAGGTCACCACTCAAGAGATCGCGGACAAGGCGGACATCGGTGCGGGCACGCTGTTCCTGTACGCCAAGACCAAGGGCGAACTTCTCCTGCTCGTGCAGAACTCGACGTACGCCGACGCGCTCGC
This sequence comes from Kribbella soli, assembly GCF_004331345.1. GTDB lineage: Bacteria > Actinomycetota > Actinomycetes > Propionibacteriales > Kribbellaceae > Kribbella > Kribbella soli. Next base: position 850,374 of record NZ_SJJZ01000002.1, read on the forward strand.
CGAAGGTACGTCGGCTGCCGAGAGCATCCCCGACGTACTCGACGCGGTGATGGCGATCGTCCGCCCGGTGGTCGAGTGCAATCGCAAACAGGTCGACAACGGGCGGACCTACCTCAGGGAGATCGTCTTCGGCGACCCCGAGGAGCCCCACCACCGCGACGCGCTCCTCCTGACCGTCCAGACCGAGAAGGCGATCGCCGAGGTGCTGCAGCGAGACGAGCGCATCAGCGCCGCCGACGCGGCGGCGCTCGCGCACATCGTCTCCGCGATCATGTTCGTCAGCATGGCCGCGACCATCAACGTCGCGAACCCGGTCGACGACGTCGTACAGGAGATCAAAGACCAGGTTCAGGTTCTGCTGCCGAGGTGATGTCGGTGCATCAGGCGGACTTGACCTCGCGGTGGAGGAGGCGGAGGAGGCCCAGGGCGAGGGGGACGAGGACCCAGATGGTTCCGGAGACTGCGATGTGGGCCCAGTCGCCGGCCTGGAAGGTCCGCTGTTCGAAGGCGGGTGCCATGGCGGAGTTGACGTCGAGCCAGGGAGCGGCCTTCTCGAGGGTGCCGACCATCGAGAAGAGTACGGTCCACGCGATCGGGATCACGTAGTAGAGCACGATGGCGGCGGCGGTGTTCATCAGCAGCATGCCGAAGGCGAAGCCCTGGACGATGCCGATCAGCTGTACGGCGAAGAAGTCGCGGACGTTGGCGACGCCAACGTTCCAGTCGCCGGCGCCGTCCATGAACGCCATCCCGGCCAGGTTGCTCAAGGCCGCGACGCCGAGCGCCACGACCACCGCGAGCAGGCCGACCAGGACCACCGCGACGAGCTTGGCGACGGCGATGCGGAGCCGGCTCGGTTCGAGGGTGAAGGTGACCAGACCGGTGCGCTGGCTCCACTCGGCAGTGACCGCGAGGATGCCGAGCACCGGGAGCAGGATGCTCTGCGGGGTCGCCGTCGCACCGACGAAGTTGACGAACGTCAACTGATCCGGATCGGCGACGAACAGGAACACGACGATGACGGCGACCGTGATGAGACCGATCGCGGTGAGCAGCCAGAAGCCGGCCCGGGTGTCGACAAGCTTGCGCAGTTCGGCCCGCAGCAGGCGGCTGAAGGGTACGGACGCCACACTCGGATCCGGTGCCAGCTCGGTTCGGTGAGTCTCGGTTCGGTGGGTCTCAGTTCGGTGGGTCGCGGTACTCATGCGATGACCTTCTCTCGTGCGTCAGCGGCGGTGAGCTGCAAGAACATTTCCTCGAGTCCGGAGCCGTCGGCGCCGCGCAACTCGGTGACGACCACGCCATGCCGTGCGGTGGCCGTGGCGATCTGCTCGCGGGTGGCATCCACGACGTACCCGCCGTCGGGCTCGAGCTGGTACACGTAGCCCGCGACGTCGAGGCAGCGTGCCAGCGCGTCGGGGTCCAGGCCACGGACGAAGGTGCCGGCGGCGTTCAACATGTCGGCCTTGCTGCCGTCGGCGACGATCACGCCGCGACCGATGACGACCAGATGGTCGGCGATGACCTCGATCTCGTGCAGAAGATGTGAGGACAGCAGGACGGTTCCGCCGCGATCGGCGAACCCCTTGAGCAGCCCGCGCATCCAGTGGATGCCGGCGGGATCGAGTCCGTTCGCGGGCTCGTCCAGGATCAGCACCTGCGGGTCGCCGAGCAGGGCGTGCGCGATGCCGAGACGTTGCCGCATTCCGAGGGAGTAGTTGCCGACCCGGCGGTCGCCCTCGTCGCCGGACAGCCCGACCATCTCGAGCATCTCGTCGACCCGCTGGAGGCGAAGGCCCATGACGATGGCGCCGAGGCGAAGGATCTCGCGCCCGGTCCGCCCGGTGTGCTGCGCGGACGCGTCCAGGAGGACCCCGACGTGCCGGCCCGGGTTGCGGAGTTCGGCGTACGGAACGCCGAGGATGGTGCTGCGACCTGCCGACGGTGGCGTCAGCCCGGTCATCATGCGCATCGTGGTCGACTTGCCGGCCCCGTTGGGACCGAGGAAGCCGGTGACGGATCCAGGCTGCGCCTGGAAGGACACGCGGTCTACGGATTGGTGTGCGCCGTACCGCTTACTGAGTTCTTCGACTGTGATCATGAGGTCGAGCCTGGGCCCACCGGCTGCCCCGGCACATCAGCCGCAGCGCCATGACCGCGAGCCACGGGATAGAGCTACATAGCCCACGGTAGGGGTCTGGCCGGACCGTGGTCTCTGCCCGGAACCACAGACCTCCCGTACCGTGAGCAAGGTGGACGCCATCCAAGCCGCGCCACCACCTCCGCTGAGCCACTGGCAGTCGACGTGGCGCTACCTCTTCGCCATCGTCACTGGCCTCGGCTTCTGGGTTACGAGCTACTACAACACGTACGCCGGACAGATCGGTGCGCTCTGGGCCATCGACCTGCTACTCGGAGCGGTCAGCGTGGTCCTGATGCGCCGGCGGCGCCGCAACCCGTTCGTCGTTGCCCTGATCGTCAACATCTTCGGATCCTTCTCCACGGCCGCGTCGGGAGCGGTGGTCGTCACCACCATGTCCCTGGCCACGCGCCGGCGCTGGCGCGAGATCGTACCGGTCGCGGTGGTGGGCTTCGTCGCCTCGATCGTCTTCTTCGAGACCCATCCCGGCGCCGAGGACTCGTTGCTCTTCTCGCTGTTGTTCACGATCGTCTTCGTGAGCGCCGTGATCGCTCCCGGCATGTACGTCGGCGCTCGCCGCGACCTGCTGGCAACGCTGCGGGAGCGAGCGGATCGCGCCGAACGCGAGCAGGGTCTGCGCGTCGAGCAGGCGCAGGTCACCGAGCGGGCCCGGATCGCTCGCGAAATGCACGACGCGCTGGCGCATCGGCTGTCGCTGGTCGCCTTGCACGCGGGTGCGCTGGAGTACTGCCGGAGTCTGAGCGACGCGGAGGTGGCCCAGGCAGCCGCCATCACCCGCGAGAGCGCCCACCTCGCGCTGCAGGACCTGCACGCGATCCTCGGCGTACTGCGAACCCTCGACACCGACGCGCCACCGGAGCGTCCACAACCGACGCTGGCCGACCTTCCGGCACTGGTCCAGGAGGCCATCGGATCGGGCACGAGAGTCCGGTTGCACAACCAGGTCGACAACCTGACGGAACCGCCCGACGCGATCGGGCGCGGGGCCTACCGGATGATCCAGGAGAGCCTGACGAACGCTCGCAAACACGCACCGGACACCGCCGTCGACGTCACCCTCAGCGGCCGCCCGGGCGGGCAACTGGTCCTCGAGGTACGGAACCCGCTGCGGCTGGGCTCCGCCGTGAGTGCGACGCCCGGCTCGGGGCTCGGCTTGCTCGGACTGACCGAACGCGCCGAGCTGATCGGTGGCCGCCTCGAGCACCTGAGGCTGGACGGGCACTTCGTGGTCCGGGCCTGGCTGCCGTGGCCGGCATGAGCGACGCGGCCGACGGCCCGGTGCGGGTCGTGATCATCGACGACGACGCGCTGGTACGCACGGCACTCGCCATGATCCTGCGCGACGACGCGACGATCGAACTGGCCGGCGAAGCGAACGACGGCCAGACCGGGCTCGACCTCATCGCCCGGACAGCACCCGACGTCGTACTGATGGACATCCGGATGCCACGACTCGACGGGCTCGAGGCTCTCGCTCAGCTCATGGGTCACCCCTCACCGCCCAAGGTGATCGTGCTGACGACCTTCGACGCCGACGACTACGTGCTGCGGGCTCTGCGCGGCGGAGCCAGCGGCTTCCTCCTCAAACACACCCCGCCGGTGGCGATCGTCCAGGCGGTACACAAGGTCGCGGCCGGCGAACACATGCTCTCCCCCACCGTGACCGCCCAGCTGATCGCCCGCCTCGGTGCTGATGAGCCAGAAGCCCAACACGTCCTCGATGCGCGATCGCTGGCCGACACTCTCACCTCCCGCGAACGCGAAGTCGCCATCGCGGTCGGCCAAGGCAAGGTCAACGCACAGATCGCCGAAGAGCTCTACCTGAGCATGGCCACCGTCAAAGCGCACGTCTCGCGCATCATGGTCAAACTCCAAGCCACCAACCGCGTCCAGATCGCCAACCGCATCCACGACGCAGGCCTCACCTGACCGGAAGCTCAGTGCTCCGGGAAGCAGGCGGCGACGGCGAGGGCGTCTACGAAGTCGTTCATTTCGTGGCCGGAGTGGCCTTTGACCCACTGGAAGGCGACGTCACCGCGCTTGGTCACCAACTCGACCAAAGGCTCCCAGAGGTCCCGGTTGGCGACCGGCTTCTTTGCCGAGGTGAGCCAGCCGCGCTCGAGCCAACCTGTGTACCACCCGTCGCGGAAACAGTTGACGACGTACGTCGAATCCGACACCACCAGCAACGGACCGTCGATCGCCCGCACGGCCTCCAATGCGGCCCGGATCTCCATCCGCTGATTCGTGGAACTAGCCTCGTGACCGGACGCATACACGGTCTTCGACAACGCCCAGGCCCAACCTCCAGGTCCAGGATTGCGTGAGCACGCACCGTCCGTGAACACGGTGCGCGCCCCAACGGGGACGGTCATATCAGCCGGACGAGGACGACGAGCACGAGTCGGAGACATCAGAGCGAAACCCTATCCCGCCGACGCATCCCCGGACGCACAGCCCCGGCTGCCGCTACGGGTTGTTGGCTACGCCCTCGTCGATCTTGGGGCCGCGGGCGGCGGTGATGGCGGCGTAGCTGATGCTGGCGATTGCGGCGCCGACGATCGGGGCCACGATGAACAGCCAGACCTGGCCGAGCGCCGAGCCGCCGGCGAACCAGGCGACGCCGAGCGACCGCGCCGGGTTGACCGACGTGTTGGTGACCGGAATGCCGACGAGGTGGATCAATGTGAGGGCGAGACCGATCGCGATCGGCGCGAAGCCCTTGGGCGCCCGGTCGTCGGTGGCGCCGAGGATCACGTACAGGAAGAAGGCTGTCAGCACGATCTCGACGATCGCGCAGGCCAGCAGCGAGTAGCCGCCCGGCGACCGGTCACCGTAACCGTTGCTGGCGAAACCACTGTCGACGGCGCTGAAACCGTCCTTGCCGCTGGCAACGGCCAGCAGGATCGCTCCGGCAGCCGTACCGGCGACGATCTGGGTGACGATGTACGTCGGCACCCATTTCCACTCGATGCGCTTGGCAACCGCGAGGCCGATCGTCACGGCCGGGTTGAAGTGACCACCGGAGACGTGACCGACGGCGTACGCCATGGTCAGCACGGTCAGGCCGAAGGCCAGTGCCACACCGAGGTAGCCGATGCCGACAGAGACCTTGTCCGGGTCGAGCACGACACCGGCCAGGACGGCCGCACCGCAGCCACCGAACACGAGCCAAAAGGTTCCCAGAAACTCCGCACCGATCCGAGCCGCAGGACTTGGTGATTCCACGACTGCCTCCTTGTTGACCCCCAGTGAGTTGAAACCCTCCTGTCACGGTAAGGCATCAACTCGTGACAATCGGTGAAATCCGCGAAGGAGACTTTCCGACCCTGGCAGATAGTTCAGATCTATTTGTCCAGATTTCGGCGATTAGAGCAGATGCATAGGGTTGACGCAGTACACCGGCCTCGACATACTCGACCCACCCCGAAGGCCCCCAGCGGTAGCGCTGCAGCGTGAGAACGGCCCGCGCACACGGGATTTTCGCCCAGCAATCGACTCCCCCACTACAGCCCGTGCGCGGCCGAAAAGCATCGGATGCATCGTGCCGGCAGACGGTCGCCGACTGCCGCTGCCAGAGCAAGGAGCTCAACAGTGAGACGTACAAGAACCGCAGCGTTGGTGGCCATGGCGGCGATGCTCGCCGCCGCGGTCCTCTTCGGACCACCCAGGACGTCGGCGTACGCGCAGCAGGTGGCGGGCAGCGCCCCGTTCATCAACTCCTGGCTGGTGTCCGGTCCGTTCGACTCGCCGGTGGCAGACAAGGCCTACGAGTGTGAGGCCGCGGAACCCGTGAACTCGGCCCCGCGGGCCTCGGCGATCACCGCCTCGTCCGCGACCCTCACAACGAATCCCCCGGCGTACCTGGTCGACGGGAGTACGACGCGCCAGTGGGTGACGGAGAACGACGCCGGCCCGTGGGTGCAGTTCGCCTGGAGCACTCCGATCTCGCTGAACGAGGTACGCATCGCCCAGTGGGGCGACTCGCGCCACGTCAACAACTGGTACCACCTCACCTTCACGCTCGCGGACGGACGCTCCGTCGAGTCGGGCAAGGTGGACAGCGCGTCCGCCAGTCCCTCGACGCCGACGGTCTACTCCGCGGACCCCGGGCTGCGGGACGTGGTCGGGATGAAGATCGAGATCGACAAGGGGCGTACGCCGTACCCGACGATCACCGGCCTGTCCGAGGTCGAGGTGTACGACCGGGCGGGGCCGGTCGACGGGAAGATCGAGATCACGCCGAAGCTCGGCGGTTCCCTCGGGTTCGGCGGCGAGAACCACGCCTGGGAGTACTTCGACGACCGCATCTACAACCGCAACTACGACGACTACCAGGACCTGTACGGGTACTACACGGTCAAGAAGGGCGTCGACACGCGGAACAAGTACGTCTACGCGAGCAGCTACGTCTACAGCCCGGAGGCCAAGGACGCGTACTTCGACGTCGGCGCGAGCGGGTCGTACCGGATCTACGTGAACGACCGCTGCCTGACGCCGCCGAGTACCCCGGTCGAGGTGCAGAAGGATCTGACGAAACAGGCCGTACACCTGCGGCAGGGCTGGAACAAGCTGATGATCCAGATCAAGCACACCTACACCGAGGACCTGAACTCGAACGGTGTGCCGATCGGCAAGGATCAGAACGTTGCCTACCTCGGGTTCTACGGCCGGGTGGCAGATCAGAACGGCAACACGGTGAGTGGGCTCGCGAACTCCGTGGCCGGACCGTCCACGTCACTGCAGGTCGTTTCCCAGGGGCTGTCCACCGGCGATCCGGTCAAAACTCCGCTGCCGAAGAACGTCATGCCGACCGGGTACAAAGAGTGGCCGTACGTCTGGAACAGGTCGACCGGTGCGGCGAACCATGGCGTGGCAGCCTCGGCGTTCCAGTTCATGGCCGGCGGAGGCCAACCGGGCTATACCTGGAAGCTCGTCGGCGGCCGGCTGCCCAACGGCCTGGAGCTGAACGCAGACGGCACGATCGCGGACGGCCTCGTCAACGGGAAGCCCGACCTCGGTAGCGCCAAGGGCATCATCAGTCGCACCGCCGCAACCGGTGACTACCAGTTCACCGTGCAGGTGACCGACAGCGCCGGCGCCACTGCGACGAAGACCTTCACGACGACGGTGAAGGAACGCCCGAACAAGTGGTTCGAGGAGGGCCGGGTCGGCGCCTTGACGCATGCCACGCCGACGTACAACTACTTCGTCGACCCCCACTACTCGGTCGACCTCTGGGCGGCGCGGGCCAAGCGCCAAGGGCACTCACTCGTGTCGGTCGAGGCTCTGCAGCAGAACTACTTCTGGCCGTCCAAGTTCGCCGACCCGAAGCACATCAGGCAGCTCTACCTCCCCAAGGACAGCAACGGCCAGGTGGTCGACGGCCTGAAGCAGTACGAGCAGGCGGTGAAGCGCTACGGCATGAAGTTCGGGCTGTACTACGCGACCGAGGGAGGCGGCCTGCAGCACTACTCCACCGACGTTTTCGTGCAGAACGTCGAGGATCTCCTCGGTCGTTACGACCCGGCCTACCTGTACTTCGACGGCCCGCAGGCGATGCCCAACGCGAACTACGACGTGATGTACAGCGCCGTGCGGGATCACAGCGAGGACATCATCATCGACTCGAACGCCTGGGGCGAGGAGTTCGGCGACCCGGACCTGAGGACCGGCGAAGCATCGGGCATCTATTCCAACGCCGGCGCGAACCACCTGGTGAAGCGCACACCGATGGAACCGTGGAAGATGATCCGCACCAAGAACCAGCTGTCGCCGTACTACGGCCAGCGCGACGACTTCCGGCAGGTCACGCAGGAGATGATCATGAACGCCGGTCGCGGGTACGTCGACAACAACGACCAGTCGGTGATCGACAGCCGCGGGCCCAACTGGAACTCCCCCACCGAGATCGCCACCCGGTATCCCAAGGGCGTCCAGGAATTCATCGACGTACGGGAGCGGCTTGCCGATTGGTTCGCACCGGCCGGGCTGCCGGAGCGGCACGAGGCCACGACCGGTACGACGCCGTACTTCCTGGCCGGCTACGGGTATGGCGACGACGGGCGCGGCAACTACGAGAAGTTCGCCTTCCCGAACAGTACGACCGGTCCGCAGTGGGGGTACGCAACCGCGCGGGACAACGACATCTATCTTCACGTCCTCAAGGGACCGGACGGCAAGAAGGGCTTCGACGCGATCGCCGGACGGTCGCTGACCATCCGCCCGGTGAAGGATCGCGTGACGTCGGTGCGCTGGCTGAATCAGAATGTCCCGGTCACCTCGTTCAGCCAGACCGGCGACAGTCTGACCATCAACCTCGGCAACGTCGAGGAAGACCCGATCGACACGATCGTCAAGATCGAGACCGACAACCCGACGCGGACGTACCGGCTGACCGATGTCGTTGCCACCGGCGAGCAACTGGCATCGAAAGCCCTGCGGATCAAGGCCGAGGGGTACATGACGTTCCCAGCCCTCAAGGCGAGCCTTTCGTCGATCCGTTACCGCAGCGCGAACCCCGCGGTCGCGGTGGTCCAGCCTTCCGGAATCGTCACGCCGGTCTCGGACGGTACGACGACGATCACAGTCACGGCTACTCATGAAGGCGTCACCAAGTCGGACGCGCTGAAGGTCAGCGTCAAGCGCGGCGTCGTCTTTGTCGGCGAGGACCTGCTCGGCGCCTCGTTGCTGGTCGACGGGAAGGAGACGTACGGCGAGTTCGGCCTGAACGACGGGCTCCGGTACGAGCTTCAAGGCAGATCGGCCACAGGTGGTGCGATCGGGGTCGACGCGGCTCAAGTCACGTGGCACGGCGGCATCGTCGACCTGGCCGGCGGCGACAACTACACGCCCGTCGCCATCAAGGAGGTCGGCACCTTCACGTTCGAGCAGAACAAGATCGTCACACCTCAGGTCGATCGGTTGACCAGAGGAGTCGTCTGGGCCGACGTCACGCTGAACGGCAAGACCGTCACGACGAACCGGGTGTTCCTGGACCTCCAGCCGTACCGCAACCTCGCGAAGTCGGCGACCGTCACCGCAGGCAACAACCAAGAAGCGGTGCGGTATCTCTCCGACGGGAAGATCATCGACGCAACGCACTTCGACAATGCGAAATGGTCCGTTGCCGCGGGCACGCCGACCTGGGTCCAGTTCAAGCTGCCGGCAGTCTCCGAGCTGTCGAACCTGGAACTGACCTACAACACGCTCAACCAGAAGTACCTGAACACACCCAAGACGTTCACCATCCAAACCAGCGTCGACGGCGTGAGCTGGAACGAGATCAGTACGGTCAACGGACCGACCGGCCAGGCCTATTTCGGTACCTACAACCAGTACCCGTTGAACGGGCAGGCTCAGTACGTCAGGTTGGCGTTCGACGGCGGGGCGAACGGCCCGGCGATCGACCTGCTGGAGGTCGCCGTCAACGGTAGATAGTGCGGTCAGGCGGTGCCGTCGATGGGAAAGAGACGGCCATGGATCTCCTGCTTGAACTGCTCGAGCGTCGTGTCGACGTGCTCGATCATCAGCGACACCGCCTGCTGCTCGTCGCCCGCGGCGATCGCCATCGCGATCGCCGCGTGCTGCTGCGCGGCCACAACAGTTGAACCACCCGCGACGCCCGCCAGCCCGATCACACTGATCTGCCGCTGGAGCCGCTGCACGGATTCGACGCTCGCGGACAGGAACATGTTGGACGACGCGTCGCCGATCGCGCCGTGGAACTTCGCATCGGCACGGTTGAACGCCTCGAGATCCCCCGCCTGCGCGGCGTCCACGGTGAGCTGCGCAGCTTCACGCAGCGCCTTCACCTGCGCCGGAGTCGCTCGCTGCGCGGCCAACTGCGTCGTCGTGATCTCCACGAAGCGACGGAACTCGAAGATCTCCTCCACCTGGCGAAGATCGGTCGGCAGGAAGTGCGACAACGACTCCCGCCACAACGCCGCCTCCGGCTCGGCGACGTAGATCCCACGGCCCATCTGCACCGAGATCCGCCCGAGCGCGGACAGGATCTTGACCGCTTCCCGGACGATGGTCCGGGACATGCCGACCGCCTCCGCGAGATCCTTCTCGGTCGGCAACCGGTCACCGGGTTCGAGACGGGCCCGGACGATGTACTCGAGGATCCGCTCCGCCGCGATCTCGTATCCGGGACGGTATCCGCCCTCCGCACTCGTCTGCGCGGGCGACAACCGCTCGGACCGATCCGGCATTTCGTCCCCAATCTCCAGTGACACGCGAGATCCAAGATACTTCACACTCATCTGGGCGCTCGCGCGCGCTCGCCAGCAAATCAACCAGACCGATCTGCGCCCAGTTACTGCGCGGCCTCGAGGGCGGCGGTGGCGGTTACTACGTCGCACCAGGCTTCGCCGACGCTCTTGAACAGGCGGGGTGCGCCGGCGGTGATGTCGCCCTGGCCGGTGGCGAGTTCGTGGAGGTCGGCCGTGATCGCGTCGCCGTCGGGTACGCCGTCCGCGATGGCGAGGATGATGTCGCCGGCCTGGCCCAGCGCGGACACACGTGACTCGACCACGACGGTGGCGCGGCGGACGAGGTTCGTATCGATCTCCCGGACCGCTGGTTCGTGCGACCCGACGGCGACCACGGTCGCTTCCGGCCGGAGCAGATCGGAGTCGAACAGTGGCACGGTCGCCGTCGTACAGCATGCGACCAGGTCGACAGCGGCAACGTCGTCGGGGACCCCTGGCCGAGCTGGGAGGCCCTGTGCTTCCAGCGAACCCACGAGCGCCGCGATTGCCTCGGCCCGGCGGCCCACGACGACGACCTGGTCCAGCGGACGCACCGCGTTGATCGCCAGGGCATGGCTCAACGCCTGCGGCCCCGTCCCGAACACCAGCAACGAGTTCGAGTCCGTGGTCGACAGCCGGCGTACGGCGAGCGCCGAGAGACTCGCCGTACGCCGCAACGTGAGCGACTCGGCGTCGATGACGGCGACCGGTCGCAGAGTCGGTCCGTCGAAAGCGATGTGGACGCCCTGGATCCGGGGCAGGCCGCGGGCCGCGTTGCCGGGACTGACCGAGACGACCTTCACGCCGGCCTGCGGCCCGACCTCGCCCGGCATCAGGATGAGCTGGCCACCCGACACCTCCACGAACGTCCGCGGCGGCGTGTTCCCCGGCGCGGCGCCGGAGATCAGCGCGTCATCGAGCGCGTCGATCGCCTGCGTCCAGCCGAGCGTGCGCTCGAGGGTCGCTCTGTCGATGAACCTGATGCTGTCCGGCATGGATCTCCTAAACGACGCGTCCGCCCTGGATGACGATCCGTTGTGCGGCCGGATCCCAGAGGCATTCGGGCTGCTCCAACGGGTTGCCCGAGACTACGAGAAGGTCCGCGATCGCCCCGGGCCGGACCACGCCGAGGTCCTCGAGCCCGAGCAGGCGGGCGTTCACGGACGTCGCGCAGCGCAGTGTGCCGAGCATGCCGAGCACCTCGCTCTGCAGCCGCAACCCGTTGAGCTGCTCCTCCTCCAGCTCACCCATCAGGTCGGTGCCGAACCCAACCGGAACACCCGCGGCAACTGCCAGCTCGATCGCCTGCCGGCCGGCGTCGAGCACCTCCCGGTTCTTGGCCCGCGACACCGCAGCCATCCCGAGTTCCACTCCGCGCCGGTCCATCGCGTCGTACGCCGCCAACGTCGGAATCAGGAACGCGCCGTACTCAGCCATCGCCGCAGCCGACGCACTGTCGAGGAGGTTGCCATGCTCGATCGACCGGACGCCGTTCCGCACGGAGTGCACGATCGCTTCCGGCGAGTACGAATGCGCCGCGACGTAACTCCCCCGCCGGGCCGCCTCGGCCGTGACGGCCCGGATCTCGTCCTCGGAGTACTGCGGGATCCGGATCGGGTCCGTCAGTGAGACGACACCGCCCGACGTCATGATCTTGATCGCGTGCGCGCCCTGCCGGAAACGCTCGCGGACGGCGCGGCGCAGCGGGTCCACCCCGTCGACGACCTCGGTCGTGTGACTGTGGCAAGGACAGGTGTCCCAGTGCGCCGGCCGCGCGTCGCCGTGCCCACCGGTCTGGCTCAGCGCAGGACCGGTGAACAGGTACCGCGGCGCCTCCAGCCGGCCCTCGGCGATCGCTTTCGCCAGCCCGGCCTCACCACCGGCGACGTCGCGGATCGTCGTGAAGCCGCGCCGCAACGCGTTGCGCAACCGGCCGGCCGCGACGATCGCGATGTAGCTCAGCGGGCTCGCTTCGATGTCGACCATGTCCAGGCTGATGCCGTACGGATGACAATGCGCGTCGATCAGCCCAGGCAGAACGGTGCCGCCCTCAGCGTCGACCACAACGGCGCCGTCGCCAAGGTCCGCGCTGTCCCCGACGGCGACGATCCGCCCGTCCCGGACAGCAACCGGCCCGTCTACGAGCTCCTCGCCGTCGAACACAGTCGCATTGGTCACGATGAGCGTGCCTTGCACGGACCTGCCGTCATTCACCAGCACGTCGTCCTCCTTGAGATGGTTGTCCGGTCGGCAGGAGCAAGGGTGCCATCGTCAGCGCCAGGTGGAGGACGAGGCGGTCTTCGCCGCGGTGCAGGTCGAAGCCGGTGATGGTCTCAATTCGGCGGAGCCGGTAGTACGCCGTCTGGCGGTGGATGGCGAGCTCCGTTGCCAACTCCTGGATGTTGCCGGCCCGGTCCAGGAAGACCTGTGCCGTCCGGACCAGCTCACCGCCCTCATCGAGCAGCCGCTGCGCCCGCGGGTCTAGTACGGCGTCCACCAGGGCCGACCGCGGACCGCAGGAGATCAACCGGTGCACGCCGAGTTGCGACCAATGAGCGACCGCACCGAGACGCGGCACGGCGGCCAGGATCTTGGTGGCGCGACGGGCCTGTTCGTGGCTGGTCCGCGCGTGGGTCACACCCCGCTGCGGATCGCCGACTCCGACGAGCAGGCGGGCCGCGGCCTGGTCGCCGAGGCGCTGGGCATGCAACTGCCGGAGCCGGTCGATCGCCTGGTCGATCAGGGACATCCGCTCGTTCCCGAGGTCGACCAGCAACGTCGTGAATCCCTCGCCCGAAGTGGCGAGCACATGGCGTGGCAGCGACCAGAGATTGAGCGGCACGACCTCACGCGACGGCTGTTCGGCATGGACGACCACGACGTACGCCGTCCGCTGGACCAGCCCGCGGCTGTCGAGCTCTTCGACCGCCCGCGCCGAGACTGCGTCGTCAGGCGCAAGCAGGTTGGTGAGCAGCAGCGAGGCGTCGCGACTACCGCGGGCCCGTTGAGCGAGCAGGGCACCCGCGTCCCGCGCGATCGCGGCGGTCGCCTCAAGTTGCGCAGGCGTACCCAATCCGCCTTCGGGGTCGAGCAGCCAGAAGTAGCCGTAGGTCACGCCGTTCCACCGGACGGGCAGGCACAGCCGCGGCAGGATTCCGAGGCTCGGCTCGGCCGGCGTTCGGACGGCTCCGGCCGCGGTCGCGATGCCGAACTGCTCGAACCAGCTCCGGACGTCGGACGTCGAACGCCGCCGCAGGATCGACCCGGCCCGGACCGCGTCGATCTCGTCCGGCTGCGTGTTGAAGGCGACCAGGTTGAAGTCGCGGTCCTCGAGCACGGCCGGCGTACCGAACGCGTCCGAGATCGCGCCAACCAGGTCATCGAGGTCCATAGGACCAGCTTAGACATTTGTATGACGATCTGCTCGACGGATCTGTCAGCTGGATAACGCCCACGAGGCGTACCGGTCCTTACAGTGCACTCACATCCTGACCAGGAGGAGTCCGCCGTGCTTGGAACCGCTCTGCTCGCCGCATCCCGCAGCCGTCGTGTCCGGGCCGTCGTCACCAAGTCCCCGGTGACGCGCAAGGTCGTCACGCGCTTCATCGCCGGCGACGACGTGTACGCCGCCGTCGATACCACCCGCCGACTGGCCTCCGGCGGCTTCGCTGTGACCCTCGACCACCTGGGCGAGGACACGCTCGACCGCGCGCAGGCCGAGGCCACCCGGGACGCGTACCTCACGCTGATCGAACTGCTGGCCGACCAGGGGCTCGCGACCAGGTCCGAGGCATCGCTCAAGCTCTCCGCGATGGGTCAGGCGCTGCCCGGCGACGGCGAGGCGCTCGCCGCCGAGAACGCGCACGCGATCTGCGCCGCGGCCGCGGAAGCCGGCATGACCGTCACCCTCGACATGGAGGACCACACCACGGTCGACTCCACGCTCAGCATCCTGGCCGAGCTACGCAAGGACCACCCATGGGTCGGCGTCGCGCTGCAGGCGATGCTGTACCGCACCGAGGCCGACTGCCGCGACCTCGCCACCACCGGGTCCCGGGTCCGCCTGGTCAAGGGCGCGTACGCCGAGCCGAAGTCGGTCGCCCACCCCGCGAAGAGCGACGTCGACCGCGCGTATGCCCGCTGCCTCGGCATTCTGATGGGCGGACTCGGCTACCCGATGATCGCCAGTCACGACCCGCGCATGATCGCCATCGCCCAGGCGCTCGCAACCCAGCACGGGAAGGGCCAGGACGACTTCGAGTTCCAGATGCTCTACGGCATCCGGCCGAGCGCCCAGGAGCAGTTGCGCTCGCAGGGTTCCCGGGTGCGCATCTACGTTCCGTACGGCGACGACTGGTACGGGTATTTCATGCGCCGCCTGGCCGAACGCCCCGCCAACGTCGGCTTCCTGCTCCGCTCGCTCGTCACGAAGTAGCGCTGGCGACCTGTCGCATTTCGTGCTGCGCTGATCGTCATACATCTGAAGGCGGACAGCCGAGTCCGCCGAGGAGGTGACGGCACGTGCTGGAAGACGACGCGAAACGAGCAGCGCACCGCGCGCTGGTGGATCGGATCCTGACCGGCGACGGCAGAGCATCTGCCGAGCAGCGCTCGCGGGCGTTCAACAACGAGGGCCTCGCCCCACCGTTGAGCACGCTGATAGGCAAGGTCACTCGTACGCCGGTACGCATCGGCGAGGCGGACCTGGCGGTAGCGGGTTGCACCGAGGACGAGGTGTTCGAGTTGGTGATCTGCGCCGCGGTCGGTCAATCGACCCGGTTGTATGAAGCCGGACTGGCGGCGCTGGCCGAAGCGATCTCCGAGGAGGCGCCAGGCCATGCATCTTGACATCCTCAACCACGGCTACCGGCCTGGAACGAAGCTGATGTTCGCGCTCATCCGGCTGTTCTCCGGGCAGCCGCTCCCTGACGCCGCCAAACTGACCTTCTACAGGTCTGACTTCTACGGCAACCCGGCCAAGGAGTTCACCCACGAGGCACTGCGCGGGCCGTCCGACTGGTCCGTCGGCGACCGCGAACTCATGGCGGCCTACGTGTCCAAGCTGAACCAGTCTGCGTTCTGTGTCGGCGCCCATACCGCGACCGCAAGCCTCGCCTACCAGGACGGTCCGCGGGTGGCGGCGGTCCTGGACGACCTGGAATCGGCGTCGATCGATGAGCCGCTCCGGGCAACGCTGCGCATGCTCGGCAAGCTGATCCGCGACGGACACGTCGACGCCGACGACCTGCGCGAGGTCCTGGCCGCCGGCGTCTCACCCCAGCAGGTCAAGGACGCGCTCGCGGTGTGCACCGCGTTCAACACGACCAGCCGCCTCGCGGACGCCTTCGGCTTCGAGCTCCTCACCCCGAAAGGCTATGAAGCAGGAGCGAAGTACCTCCTCAAACGCGGCTACCGCTAGCTGACGCAGGTAGCGGCTTCTTCAGCAGGAAGGCGGCAACGAACGCGACGGTCGCCACCGAGAACGTCACGAGCGGCGGACCGGGCACCCACAGCACGGCGAGGCCGAGCGCGAGGACAGTCGCGACCAGGGCGATGATCCCGAACGGACGCAGCCGGTCCGGGTCGTTCCGCAGTACGTCGGCGATCATCCAGAGCAGCGCTCCGACGACGATCATCGCCAGCCCCATCGCCACACTCACACCTCGGCTCAGCGACTCCGCGTTGAGCTGCAACGGTCCGACGTCGATGGTCGAGGCGCGCATCGTCGCGGCCAGCTCCGGGTCGCCAGGTAGGACGAACTCCAGGATGTCGTGGCCGAGTCCGGTGAACCCCCAGGCCACCGCTCCCACTCGAAACGCTGTCAGGTTCATCGCGTCCTCAGCTCGGTTGATGTTTCCTGTTCTTCGTTCATGTTCAGGAAATTACGCCTGCGCGAATCGTCCCGGCAACGCGAGCTCGGTCACACATACATACATGCCTGTATGTATGATGGGCGTGGACCGTCGAGAGGAAGAGATGCCGAAACCAGTACGCCGTACGCAGGCCGAGCGGATCGAGGTCACGCGGAACAAGCTGCTCGAGTCGGCGGCTCGCGGGTTCTCGACGTACGGGTACGGGAACGTTCGTCTCGACGACATCGCCCGGGACGCCGGCTACACCCGGGGAGCGCTCTATCACCTGTTCGCCGGTAAGGAGGAGCTCGCGCTGGCCGTGATCGACTGGGTCAGCCGCACCTGGCGCGCCGAGGTCGGCGAGCCCGCGGAGGCGATCGCGGATCCGGCCGAGCGGTTGGTGTGGACCGCGCAGGCGCACGCCAGGTACTGCCGGAAGGATGTCGCTGCCGTGCTGATGAGCTTGCGGGTGGAGTTCGCCGGCCGGGACCATGCCGTGGCGCACGCCCTGACCGAACTCATGGAACCGTTGAAGGCCACCGTGGCGAAGGTCATCACGAGGGGCCGACGGGTCGGCAGCATCCCGCCCGGACCACCGCCCCGGGCCCTCGCGTCGGCGTACCTGGGCGCCCTCGAAGGCGTCACGGCCGCGGTCGGCGGTCCACCACACGACGTGGCCCTCACCGCCCGCGCCGTACGCGGCGTACTCGGCCTGCCGAACCCGTCTTGATCAGCCCTTCGGTGCCTGCGGCAACTCGACGTGCCGGACTCCCCCGGACCTCTAGCCCGCAGGAGGTGTCAGTGCGTTGGTGATGCGTTGGCGGGATTGGTAGTAGTGGTTCGGGTCGAGTACCGGGTGGTTGAAGCGGAGGGTTCGGTCGGGGTCGATGAGGTCCAGGGCTGCGGCGTGGCCGTGGGTCGCGCGTACTGCCTGGAGGGCGCGGTGGTCCCACATTGCCTGCGCGAAGACGCGGTGGCGGAGGGACGGCCAGGGCGTGCCGTCCGGGCCGGGGTAAACGGCGAAGGGGTCACCGGACGGGAACGCGCCGCCGGCCGAGGTGTCCGCGAACGGATCCACCCGCCGGATCGAGTACTGCGTGTACCAGAAGTTGAATCCCCAGTGCAGGAACCCGTTCACACCGGACGCGAACAGCTGGTGCCCGATCGCACGGTTCCGCGCCGACGGCATCCCGATGAACCGGTTGGCGACATCGCGATCCTGGCTGACGCAGTAGTACACCCACAGATGTTCCGGCCGCTCGGCCAGGAACGGCTCCACATGATCGGTCGCGACCACGGGAACCTCGACAGCACCCGACGTGTAGAAGGAGTGCTCACTCAGGGCGTCGACGACCGTCCAGCCCTTCAGGAGATCGGCGACGACAGCCTTCGCGGCGAGGTAGCTCGCGAGCCCGTCCTCCCCGGACGGCTCGTCCGAGATGTGGAAGACGACGTGCTCGCGGTCCCATTCCTCGTCGAGTACCGCCTGCAGCGCCGGCAGCAGCGCTTCCATCAACTCCCGGTACCGTACGTCGGTCGCGGGCACGTCCCACCCGAAGGCGCGCTCCTCGCCGACCACGATGCCGGGCGTGGCCTTCGCGCCCCACTGGGTGAACAGATGCGCGACCTCGACCCCGGTGATCCCGGTACGTCGGCATACGTCGAGCCAGCGCCGCAGCCGATCGAACCCGAACTCGTACCCCTCGTCGGTCGCCGTGATGTCGACCAGCTGCACCACGGTGCGGTACGTACCGACCGCGGTGTCGAGCGGCGGCGTCCAAACCGGCGCGAGCAACGACGTCGCACCCATCTCCACCGCGGACGCCATGAAGCGCTCCACGATGGTCCAGTGCTCTTCGCTGAACACCTCGACGCCGTAGTGGTCCGCGAGCGAGTCGAGATGCATCCAGTGGCTCGACACGATGTCGAGCGGCGGCAACTCGATCCCGGTGATCTCGACCGCGACCGGCGCCCGATGCAGCTCGGAACCGTCGGGCGCGCTCACCACGATCGTGAGTTCGTGTACGCCGGCGCGGGCCGGATCGGTCGTGGTGACGTCGAACCACAGCGCACCCCAACTACCGAACCGCACCGGCGCTTCGCCGTTCGGCACGGGGCGCAGCACATCCGGATACAGGCCGGGCTCGTCGAACTCGTAGCCGTCGTCATGCCCCGGAAGAGCGACGAAGGTGCAAGGCACGAGGTCGACACTCGAGGCGGCGACCAAGTCGGCCGCTGCACCCTCGACCCGCACCTGCAGCGGGCGCGCGTCGCGGAACTTCGACTCGAGCGGAGGGCGATACGCGAGCTGGAACGACGCCGGTTCACCGAGGAAGGCCTGGAACCGGGTTTCGGCGGACACGGGGCGCGGGTCCCGCACCGGGTGCACCTTCACGAGTGCATCGCAGAGCACGAACTCCCACTTGGCGGTCACTTCGGACCACTCCTTCCGACAGGTTCGAAGGCCGCCGCAACGGCAGCTGGGCCATCCCACACGTCTGCGTGATAGTGGAATCTATGATGCAGATTCGCGCATCAATGCACAACCGTCATCCCACGGCCGGGCTCACGACGGGGCCGGGGTCAAGGCGCGTGCCGAGTAGTCGTGCAGGACGAGAGCGGTGGTCACCGGGCCGAAGCGGGCGAGGCTGTCGATGATGGTCTCGAGGCGGCGCGCGTCGGAGCAATGAACGTCGCAGAGCAGGCAGTCCTCACCCGTGACCCGACGGATCGAGGTGATGTCAGGGGTCCGCGAGGCCAGCGCGAGGGCCTGTTCGAGTTGCGCGTGCGAGGTCCGCAGGCGGATGTGGGCGGTGATGCCGAGCCCGAGCTTGGCCGGGTCGACGATCGCTCGGTACCCCGTGATGACGCCGGTCTTCTCGAGCCGCTGCACCCGCGCGCTCGCGGCCGGCTGGGACAGCCCGACCCGGCGGCCGAGCTCGGCGCCGGTCAGCCGGCCCTCGGTCTGGAGCAGGGCGAGGATCCGCCGGTCGATCTCGTCGAGTGATTCCATGGTTGTCGCCGCCAATGTCCTTGTGATCACTTGCCACGCCGTCGCGGGTCTGTTGATTCGATCAGACTCAGAGCCTCAAGCCTCCCACGGTCGTGGGTTGCGCAAGTGAAAGCGAGGTCTGCAGTGACAGCGTTCGTCATCCTTCCGGGCATCGACGGCTCCGATGGTGCGCACTGGCAAAGCCGATGGGAACAGGCCTGGGGCGACCGCGCCGTTCGGATCGTTCCGGCCTCGTGGAGCGAGCCCGAACTGGACGACTGGGTCACCGCGGTCCAGCGTGCGTACGACGACGCTCGCGGCCGCGACGATGACGTGGTGCTGGTGGCTCACAGCCTGGGTTGCTGGGCCGCAGCCGCGTGGCTCGCCGCGGGAGGGTCCGCCACAGCTGCGCTGCTCGTAGCGCCTCCGGACACTCAACTCCCCACATTCCCGTCTGAACGCGCCGGAACCTTCCAGGCCGTCCCGACGCAACCACTCCCCTGCCCCTCGCTGCTGGTGGCCAGCACGGACGACCCGTACTGCACCGCGGCGCGGGCAACCACCTTCGCCGCTGCCTGGAAGGCAGATTGTCACCTGGTGGACGGCGCCGGCCACCTCAACTCCGCCAGCAATCTCGCCGACTGGCCGACCGGCCGAGACCTGCTCGACGAGCTCCTGGCCCTCTCCGGTCCGATGCACGGTGATGGCGCCCACACCCCGTGACCCGAGCCAACCCCTGAAGGCCCAAGCCCCGACATCCCCAGCCCAGCCCCCACCACGTCCTATCCCACCCACCACGCCCTGTCCCCACCCACCGCGCCGTATCCCCACCCGCCATCGCCCGTGCCCACCCACGAGCCCGCCACCCTTCGCCCGCCGGGGCATCGCCGGACGAAAGCCCAAGGGCGGTTGCCGACAGGCAGCCGCCCACGCACCTGGCAGAAGAGCGGTTATCCCCTCGTGTTGGGGGTTCTCTGCTGGTACTAGAGGGGAGAACCCCCAACACGAGGGGATATCCAGTCCCGTGCGCCGAGGGCCGGCCATCCGGTGACTCCCGGCTCAGTCCACCCATACGTGCGCCGTAAGAGCCGCTGAGGTAGCCGGGGCTGGAGTCGCACGTCCACGTCGTAGCCCGGCCCGGAGACCCCGGTCATCGTCCGCCGAGTGGGCCAGCGGCCTGCGGGTTCGACATGCCGCGGGGGTCGCGTGGGGCCGGTGGGGTCTCGTAGCGTCGGCTCAGGTCGTGCGGGAGGTGGTGCGGGAGGTGGTGGGTGTGTGGGATCGCCGTACGCTCGTGTGTGTTGGCGACCTCGTCGAGGACGTGGTGGTCTGGGCGGCGGGTGCGACGCGGTCCGGGACCGACAACCCGGCGTGGATCTGCCGGACCCGCGGCGGCGCGGCGGCCAACGTCGCCGCCTTCGCCGGCCGCCTCGGAACCTCGGTGCGGTTCGTCGGGCGGGTCGGGGACGACGCCGTCGGCGCGGCTCTGGTGCGAGACCTGGCCGCGGCCGGGGTTGACGCGAGGGTCCAGCGGCAAGGGCGGACCGGCACCATCGTCATCATCGTGGACGCGTCCGGGGAACGCACGATGTACCCAGATCGGGCCGCCGCGGCCGAGTTGGCCGACGTACCGGACCTCTGGTTGTCCGGCGCGGGGGTCGTTCACCTGTCGGCGTACTCCCTCGTCGGGCCGTCGTTGTCCGTCCTCCGCCGCGCCTCGGACATCGCCCGGGCCGAAGGTGCGATCCTCACCATCGACGCGTCCTCGATCGCACTCATCGACTCGATCGGTCCCGCGCCGTTCCGCGACCTGATCCGAACGCTGCAACCGACGTACGTCTTCGCAAACGGTATCGAGGCCGACGTCGGCGCCCTGCGCGACCTCGCCGGTTCCGGTACGACGGTTGTGGTCAAGAACGGCGTCGAGCCCACCGAGATCCATGCCGGCGACAACGGGTCAGCGACTGTCCCGGTGCCGCCGGTCGACGAGGTACGTGACACGACCGGTGCGGGCGATGCGTTCGCGGCGGGCTTCCTGTCCGCCGTACTCGAGGACGCCGACGCCGTCGAAGCGGTCAACGCCGGCCATACCCTTGCCAGACGGGTTCTCGGCGAGCCCGGTGCCACGCTGTCCATGACCGCCGACGAGAACGGAACCGCGTGTGATTGAGCCCATCCTGTCCGACGACGTGGCCCAAGCTCTGGCCGAGCACCGCGCGGTCGTCGCTCTCGAGTCGACGATCTTCTCCAACCTCGGACTGCCCGCCCCGGCGAACGCCGATGCGCTCGAACTCTGCAAACAGGCAGTACGAGACCACGGTGCGGTGCCGGCCGTGGCTGCGATCCTCGACGGCAGGGCCCAACTCGGTCTCTCGCCGGACGAAGAGAAGCGGGTGCTGCTGGGCACCCGCAAGGTCGCCGAACGCGATCTCGCAGTAGCGCAGGCACAGGGATGGGACGTCGGCGTCACCACCGTCTCGGCGACGGTGTCGTTGGCACACGCCGCCGGCATCTCCGTGTTCGCGACCGGCGGCATCGGCGGTGTCCACCGCGGATCAGAACTCGACGTCTCCGCCGATCTCGACGCGATCGCCAACCACCCGGTCATCACCGTCTGCGCCGGCGCCAAGGCGTTCCTCGACCTGCCGCGAACACTCGAGTATCTCGAGACCGCCGGCGTACCGGTCCTGGGCTGGCAGCACGACTGGTTCCCGGCCTTCTACACGCGATCGAGTGGCTTGCCGGTCCCGCACCGCGTCGACGACGAGCGAGTGGTCTGCGACGTTCTCCGTTTCCGGGCGAGGCCGGCGACCGGCGTCCTGCTGACGGTACCGATTCCCGTCGACGACGAGATCCCGGCGGCGCGCATCGACGCCGTACTCACGGCTGCCTTGGAGGCGAGCGCACAGGAAGGGGTCGTGGGTCCCGCCGTCACGCCGTACGTGCTCGCGAGGATCGAGAAGGAGACGGACGGGCAGAGCATCCCGGCCAACCTCGCACTGGCCCGGAACAACGCCGGCGTCGCGGCCCGGATCGCCGTCGCACTTGCTCAAGAGGTCCTGTAGTAGATCAGCTCACCGATTCGCCGGACGCCCGGGGAATACGCCGGGCGACCAGGGCTGTTTTCCGTTTGTGCCCCAATCTGACCTTCGTGACCGGCCCACGACCGCCCGATTCGACCTGAGCGAACTGACCCATCGGCTCCTCGTCGGTACGGCGTCACTGAACGCGCCAGGACCGCTGTGGTTCCTGGTGCTCAGCGGTACGGCGAACCTCGGGACAGCCGCCGGCACTACGCAGCTTGTGCCTGGCGACGCGGCCTGGCTCGATTCACGCACCGGCTTCGCAGTGACCACAGATGCTCGCGCGGAGCTTGCGGTCGCGGACCTCCGGGTCGCTGTCGCGGCGTACCCGGTCCCGAGCCCGATGGTGATTCGCGGATTCGCGGCACGGCACGCGGGCGTCGCCGAGCTGGTCCGGGGCTGCCCGCTCGACGGCGCCTGCCGTGCCTCCGTGTTTGCGGACGGGTACGGCAATCTCGTCGGTGCTGCGATGACGGACTCCTGGCTGGCGGACCAGGGTTCCGACACGCAGACGTTCGACCCGCTGGTGACTCGCGTGCTCGAAGCGGTGATCGCAGACCCGGCGAACAAGTGGAGCGTCGAGTCGCTGGCGAGCCTGGTGCACCTGTCCCGGTCCGCGCTCAGCGCCCGTTTCCAGAAGGCTGTCGGTCGGAGCCCGGTCCGGATGCTGCGGGAGGTCCGCATGGGCGCGGCCCGGAAACTGCTGTCCGACCTCAGCCTCCCGGTCGAGGCCGTCGCGTCCCGCTGCGGCTACGGCTCGATCGCGGCCTTCAGCCGGGCGTTCGCGGCCGACCATGGACTGTCACCGCAGTCGTGGAGGGCCAACACCCTTCAGGAGCCGGGATTGCGCAGCACCGCGAATCCGATCCCGCTGACGACCGCGCAGACCGCGCCGAGCACGAGCGTCGCGGCGACGCCGTGACCGTCCACGAACGCGCCACCGACGGCTGATCCGACGGTGATCGCCGCTTGGAAAGCTGTCACCTGCAGGCCCATGGCCGACTCGGTGTGGTCGCGTTCGGCACCAGCGACCCACAGCTGCGTCACGACCGGCATCATGCTGAACGCGAGTCCCCAGACGATCACGCCGGCAACGAGCATCGGGACGCCGACGGCATAACCGGTCACGGCAAGCCCCGCAGATAGCAACAGCGGCGCCGCGGCGGCAGCGACGCGCAACCGTGACGCCAAGGCGCCGGCCGCGACATTGCCCACCAGTCCGCCCAGTCCCCAGACGAGCAGCATCCAGGCGGAGCCGTCCGGTGCCACGCGCATGATCGCCAGCCGGATGTACGGGTAGGCGACGAAGTTTCCCAGTGCGGCGAACACGATCATGACCAGGCCCGCGATCAGCAGCGGATTGCGCAGCGCGCTCCGCATCATGGCGAGTCCCGCCGCCGGGTGCGCCGGAGCCGGCGGGAACACCAGGAGCAGGAACAGCAGGCTCAGCACGGTCAAAGCGGCCGCCGCCCCGAAGACCACGCGCCACCCGGCGGTGTCGGCGCCGATGGACGCGAGCGGCACGGCGACGATCGTCGCGACACTCACCCCGACCGACAGGCTCGTCGACACCAACCGCTCGCGCCCCGGAAGGGCGTGCACACCAGCGCCGAACGCGAACGACCAGTAACCCGCGATCGCGACGCCGAGGATCAGGCGACTCAGCAGCACGACCGCGAACCCGGGCGACAGCGCCACCGCCAGATCGGACACCGCGGCCACCGCGAGCAGTCCGATCAGTACGAGCCGCCGATCCGCGCGCGGCAGGACCACCGCGATCGACGGCGCCGTCACAGCACCGGCGATCGCAGTGGCGGCGACAGCCAACCCGGCGGTCCCTTCGGAGACGCCGAGGTCGGCGGCCATCCGCGGCAGCACGCTGGCCGGCAGGAACTCGCTCGCCACCAGCAGGCAGATCCCCAGATCGAGGGCGAGCAACGACACCAGCCCGGACCGCGCCCCGGGCCGTGCTGGGCTGGTGTCGAGGCTGGAAGATTCACGCGTAGAAGTCACATCCCAAGCCTCCCGTCCGCCGCTTCCCCGCGGTTGATCTCCCGTCGCGAACGCTTGATCAGAACACCCGATGGGTACCCGGAGGACGACGTACGACGGAAGGCTGGCTGATGAGCTCCGACCAGGGGGCGTACGAGCGTGATGACGAGAGCTCCGGGGAACGCCTCGATCGGCACTGGAACGAGCTGCTGCAAGAGCTGCGGCTCGTGCAGACCGGGACGCAGATCCTCTTCGCCTTCTTGCTCGGAATCGCGTTTCAGAACCAGTTCCACAACGCGGACGGTTTCACGCATGCGGTGTACGCCTGCACGCTGGTCGCGGCGGCGTTAGCGGTCGGGCTGTTCCTGGCGCCGGTCGCGGTGCACCGGCTGCTGTACCGCCACGGTTTGCGTGACCGCCTGGTCACCACTACGGACCGCCTGGCGCGGGGCGGTATGGCGCTCCTGATCGTGTCGATGTGCGGCGGCGTACTGATCGCACTCGACGTCGTCCTCCCCCGCCCCGCCGCTATCGCGACAGTCGCCGGCGTACTGATCTGGTTCGTGACGCTATGGCTCGCACTCCCGGCGTACATCAGGCACAAGGGTTGATTCGGTAGAAGTCGCGGGCGGTGGTCGAGTAGATGTGTTCGCGGTCGCTGTCCGAGAGGTGGGAGAGCGCATCGGACAGGCCGGTGAAGACTCGGTCGTATCCACCCGCTGCGGTGGAGATCGGCCAGTCGCCGCCGTACATGAGTCGCTCCGGACCGAAGACCTCCAAGGCCCGGTCGAGGAAGGGCTGCAACGAGTCCCGGGTCCAGGTTTCGGGATAGAGGCCGGAGAGCTTCGCGTACACGCGCGGGTTCTCGGCTGCGGCCGCGATGAGGCTCCACCACGGCTCGCGCTCGGCCTCGCCGATCGGTGGCTTGGCGAGGTGGTCGATCACGATCCGCAGTCCGGGGTGCCGTTCCGACAGCGTCGGGACGTGTTCGAGATGCCGCGGGAGTACGGCGACGTAGTCGAACGTCACGTCCGCCTGCTCGAGTACGCCGAGCCCTTCGTCGACGTCCGGCCGCAGGATCCAGTCCGGGTCCGGGAGATCGTGGATCAGGTTGCGAATGCCGACCACGCGCGGATCCTTACGCAACTGCGCGAGACGCTCCGCAGCGACGCCGGGGCGGTCGAGCGGGACATACGCCACGATCGCCGCCACCTCAGGATGGCGATCGGCCACCTCGAGCATCAGGTCGGTATCGCCGTCGTGATCGTCGGACTGCACCAGCACGGTCGCATCGACGCCATTACGCACCAGGTGCGGCTTGAGTTCCTCGAAGGTGAAGGTGCGGTTCCACTGCGGTACGTGCGGGCCGAGCCACCGGTACGGCGAGCGGTCCAGATCCCACACGTGCTGATGGGCGTCGATGATCATTGCGGACCTCGCTTATCGACCAGGTAGAGATGGGTGAGGACGAGGACGGTCTCCGCGCGCTGGTTGGTCACGCTGACCTGCTCGTGAACATAACCGTGGGTGTCCGGCGTCCGCTTGTGGTCCGACTTCTCGGAGATGGCCGCGGTGACCGTGATCGTGTCGCCGATGAACACCGGCTTGATGAAACGGATCTTGTCGTACCCGTACGACATCGACCGCGGATTGATGTCGCCCGCGGTCATCCCGACGGCGACCGAGAGGATCAGCGTGCCGTGGGCGATCCGCTGCCCGGCCGGCTGCGTCGCCATCCACTCGGCGTCCAGGTGGTGCGGGAAGAAGTCACCGGTCTGACCGGCGTGCAGCACGATGTCGGCCTCGGTGATCGTCCGCCCGACGGTCGTGCGGCTCTCGCCGATCTCGTACTCCTCGAACCACCGCTCCGCGACCTTCATCGCTGTCCCAACAGTCGCTCGGCCAGCGCGTTCGCGCGCCGTACCAGCTCGGCATCCGTCAGCTCACCGCGCAGGGCCGCGGTGACCCACGGCGAGACGACGTCCTGGAACTCCATGTAGCCCGCCGTCCGCGGCCGCACCCACGCGCCTTCCAGCGTCTGCCGGGTCCCGCGGAAGAAGTCCCACGAGTCCTCGTTCAGACGGTCGTCATCCCACGAGGAGGCGTACCCGGGCTGGCCGCCCGCGTCGTAGTACACCCCCGTTTGGACCTCTGGCGAGGCCAGCCAGATGGCGTACGCGCGGGCCGCGTCGAGCTCCTGCGTGTACGCCGAGACCGCGATGCCGGCTCCCCCGAGCTGCGACCCCGCGACACCACGTGGCCCGGCCGGGATGTCGACGTACTTGAGCCGATGGGAACGGAAGCCGAGCCGCGAGTAGTTCGTGTACCCGTACGCCAGTGGGACGTAGGCCCATTGCTCGTCCCCCGACAGTGCTTCGGCGACCTCGATCGGATTGGCCGCGAGGCACCACGCGGGCACCCGTTCCGCGAGCCGATGCATCAGGTCGAGTACGACGCCCGCGTCGTCATCGGCGAGGAAGCGGCCCGGCGCGGCCGCCACCGGCGTACCGCGGTTGGCGGCGAGAGTGCACAGGGTCGAGTACGCGTCGATCGGCTTCGCGGGCCAGAGCACCCTGCCGTCGCGGGCCAGCTCGAGTACGCCGTCCCAGTCCGTCGGCGGCGTGGGGAGCAGATCCGGCCGATGTACGGCGACCTGCGCGGCGGAGTCGGTGGCGAGTCCGTACTGGTGACCGTCGTGGGCGTACGAAGCGTGGCTGTTGCCCACGGCGTCGGATGTTAGCGCTGCTAGCGCTTCGTCATGACCGGCTCCGTCCAGCGGTGCTAGCAGTCCGTCGGCCGCCGCCAGCGGGACGTGCGGATGGTCGATGACGAGCAGGTCGTACCGGGCCGCGAGCCCCGCGATCGGCTCGTCGGCGAAGGCCTGGAGCGAGCGGTACTCCCACTGCACGTCGACACCGGTACGACGGGCGTACTCCTTCGCCGCCGCGACCTGGCAGTCGTACCCGCGCGGATGCTCCCAGGTCATGCCACGCAACGTCGTCATGCGATCTCCTCCACCGAGTGCGGTTCGACCGGATCGTGCTCGCCCAGCTGGGGCGCCGGCCGCGAGTTGGTCAGCCGCTCACCGTCGATCCTGATCGGGCTCCGCGTCGTGGTCAGCTCGAGCCCGTCCCGATGGAGCTGCTGCGTCATCGCGATCGCCCGGAAGCCGTCGTGCGCGACCAGTTCGTCCAGGGTGAGAACGGGCGCGCACCACACGTCCTCGGCGTCGAGAACGGCCAGCCATTCATCGCGGGTCCGGGTGCTGAGCCGTTCCGACAGCAGGTCCTCGATCTCCTCCTGCCGATCCCACCACGACTGCGGATCGGTCATCGCCGCGAGCTCGGGCAGGTCGAGCAACCGGCCGATGGTCGGGACCGGATTCATCGCGATCGCGAGGTAGCCGTCGCTGGTCGGATAGATGCCGTACGGCGCCGGCAGGAACGCGTGCGCCGAGCGGCTGCCCTTCCGTCGTACGGCGATCGACGGGTCGTTCAACCGCGTCGTCAGCAGCTCGAACTCGAGGTCGAGCAGCGCTTCCAGCAGACTGGTCTGCGCGTGTCCGCCTCGGCCGGTGCGGAACCGTCGTACCAGCAGCGCCGTGATGCCCTGGGCCAGATGACAGCTGGCGAGATGATCGGCCACGGCCAGTCCGACCGGCACCGGAGGATCGTCGCGGGAACCGTTCAGCCAGGGCAGGCCGGCGATCGACTGGGCGAGCAGATCCTGTCCGGGCCGGTCCTTGAACGGGCCCGAGTCGCCGTACCCGCTGACGCTGCCGTAGACGATGCCGGGGTTGATCCGGCGGACCGTCTCGTAGTCGAGGCCGAGCCGTTCCATCACGCCGGGACGGAAGTTCGTGACCACCACGTCGGCCGCCGCGACCAGCGCCCGCACCTTGCTGAGGTCGGCCGGGTCCTTCAGGTCGGCGACGATGCTCTCCTTGTTCCGGTTCATCGCGTGGAACGACATGCTGTCGCCCGAGACCATCCGGCCCGCGAACGCCAGTTGTCGCCCGGCGTCACCGCTGCCGGGGCGCTCGATCTTGATCACCCGCGCGCCCAGATCGGCCAGCCGCAACGCCGCCACCGGCCCGGCCAGGAACTGGCTGAAGTCGAGGACGGTGACCCCGGACAGGGGAAGTTCCGTCACCACTCGGTTCCCATCGTTGTTCCTCTCAGATCGTGCATCGGTGATTCAGGCGGCTCAGCCGGTTCAGGCGCCGTACGGCGGCGGCTCGCCACCGCTCGCGGCGGACGTGTAGGCCGCCTCGACCACCGCCATCGTGCGGAAGACGTCCTCCACCGACGTGGGCAGCGAAGGGATCGAGCCCCCCAGGTAGCGCTGGACGACGCTCATCGAGCCGATGAACGCGTCGGGGAACCACGAGCCTTCGAACGGCACCGGACGCCAGCCCTCCTCCAGGCGATCGTCAGTAACGAGTTCGAGCCGGTCCTCCCCACCGCGCGGGTAGTCGAGCAACAGCCCGAGCTGCACCCGTACGGCGCCCTTCGTGCCCTCCCACTTGATGTAGCTCTCCTCGTACCGTTCACCGAACCGGTGATCGTGATTCGTCGACACCACGACCCGCACCGGTCGGTCGCCGTACGTCAGAGCGATGTCGGAGCGGCTGTTCGCGTGGGTCTTCTCCGGGTGCCGGACGGTGACCGCGGACACGCCCGTCGGATCGCCCAGGAACGAGCGGACCAGGTCGAGGTAGTGCACGCTGTGCATGTTGATCTCGAGCCGGTCGAGCTCGAGGACATACGGGAACATCTCCCACGGCGTACGGACCGAGACGCGGATCTCGAAGTCGTAGAGCTCGCCAATGATGCCGTCGGCAATCAGCTGCCGCGCGACGGCGACGTACGGCGCGAACCGCAGCTGGGTGTTGACCGCGGCGACGAGGCCCTTGCGGCGACAGACCTCGCGGGTGCGGATGCCTTCGGCGAGATGGTTGCCCAAGGGTTTCTGGAGCAGTACGGCGGCTCCGTCCGGCAGCTGTTCGAGGACGTCGACGTGCGCCTCAGGCGGGAGGGCGACGTCGTACACCGCGTTGTCCGGTGCGGCTGCGACGGCGGCAGCGACATCGTCGTACGCCGTCGGTATGCCGTACTTGTCTTTGAGGGCCTCTGCCCGGTCGAACTGGAGGTCGGTGATGCTCGCGACGGGGAAGCCGGCCTTGCTGTACGCGGGCAGGTGGGCGTCGCGGACGATGCCGCCGGCGCCGACAATCACGATCGGGCACGGGTTCGCCGGCCGGGCGAGGGTGTAGCCGGGGTGCGGCGCGAACTCCGGCGGTGCGAACTGAGGAAGGCCGGTCATCAGCCCTTCACCGCCCCGACCGTCTCGCCGCGGATGAGGAACCGCTGGGCGCCGAGGAAGACCGCCAGCAGCGGCAGCATCGAGATGAACGTCGCCAGCGCCAGCTGCGGCATGTAGAGCTTGACGTCCAGGCCTGCCGCGACGGTCGGGTTGAAGAGCGGGCTCGCGCCGATCAGCTGCTGCAGACCGATCGACACGGTCTGGTTCCTCTGGTTCGACGACAGCAACGCCAGCGGCAGGAAGAAGTTCGTCCAGTTCGCGACGAAGGCGAAGAACGCGACGAGTACGACGACCTGCTTGGAGATCCGTAGCCCGATCCACCAGAACACCGACACCTCCCCGAGCCCGTCCAGGCGGGCCGCCTCGACGAGTTCCTTCGGCATCGTGATGAGGTAGTGGATGTAGGACAGGTACACGCCGAAGGGGAAGAACCCCATGATCAGCGCGACCGGCCACAGCTGGCCGACCGCACCGACCGCGTTCACCTCGAGGAACAGCGGGATCACCAGCACGGTGTTCGGCATCACCATGGTGACCAGGGTGATCAGGAGCACCGCCCGGCGGGCCCGGAACCGCAGCCGTGCCATCGCGTACCCGGCCGGCAGCGCCGCGACGACGGCGAGGATCGCGCCGCCCGCGGCGACGATGAGCGAGTTCGTCATCCAGCGGGTGAACAGGCCGCCGTCCGGGCCGAACCCGTTGACCTGGGACCAGCTGTACCGGACGTTGCTCCAGGCAATGTCTCCGAGGCCGAGGAACCCGCCGCTGCCGTTCTCCACGCCGTCGTTGGAGCGGAACGCCATCGCGACGAAACCGGCGATCGGCACCAGGAAGATCGCGGCGACGAACAGCATCGACACCACCCTGGCCAGCCGGCCGGGGCTCCAGCTCTCAATACCTCTGGTGTGCGCTGCCATCAGTTGTCCTCCTCGCCGAAGAGCCCGCTGCGGAACACGATCAGCAGTCCGATGCCGAGGGTGATCACGAGCAGGATCAGCGACATCGCCGCCGCGGCCGGGAAGTTGTAGTTGCTGAAGGCAAACGCGTACCCGAGTTGCGTCGGCGTCCACTGGTCGGGCAGCGCGTTGCTTGCCACCTGGTCGAGGAGCTGCGGCTCGAGGAACAGCTGGAACCCGTAGGCGAGATTCATCAGGGCCGCGTACCCGATCCACGGCCGGATGATCGGGAGTTTGACGTGCCAGGCCAGCTGCCACGCGTTCGCGCCGTCCAGGGCGGCCGCCTCGAAGATGTCGTCGGGGATGCCGTTCAGCCCGCCGTTGACGACGACGATCCAGGATCCGACGCCCTGGAAGAACATCATCGCGGTGAGGATGAACGGCAGCTGACCCGGTGCGGCGACCGCCTGTTTGATCGTGTCGACACCGATCGCGTGCCAGAACCCCTCGATCGGCGACTGCCCCGGGTTGAGCAAGTACACCCACAGGACGAAGTTGGCGATGCCAGCCAGTGCGCCGGGGATGTAGTAGACGAACCGCATCGCCGAACCGAACCGGCCGGGGCTGGCGTGGATCAGCAGCGCGAGGCCGACGATGCCGACCATCATGATCGGCAGCCAGATCACCAGCGTCGCGAGCACGTTCTGGAACGTGTCGACGAACCGGTAGTCGGTGAACACCGTCTTGAAGCTCGCGACGCCGCCGAACCCGGTGCTCGGGTCCAGCGGTGTCGGCGGCTTCTCCAGCGCGGTCTTGATCGCGTAGCCCACCGGCACGATGCCGCCGATGAGCAGCAGGACGACATACGGCGACAACAAGAGCCAGGCGCCGCGCGTCTCACTCGACCGGGACGCCTTCGCCCGGGATCGCTGGGGCTTCGGCACCGGCACACTCGTACTGCGCTTGTCGACCGTCGCGGTCGTCATGCGGAACTCCTGCTCTACTTGACGGTGTAGCCCATGGCCTTGGCCTGTTTGAGAAGTTCGTCGTTGAACCCGGTCCAGGCCTGGTCGACGCTCTTGCCCGACGCCAGGCCGGCCGCCATCGTCTCGGTCCACACGCTGCCCGTGTTGTAGAGCAGGTACGAGTGATCCGGCTGGACGTACGCGTTCGCGCCCTTCATCGCGGCGAAGGTCACCGCGTTGTCGGCGAAGTACTGCTGCTTGGCCTGCTTCGCGATCCACGCGTCCTGGACCGGTCCGTACGCCGGAAGACCGGTCGACAGCTCGACCTGCCACTTCGGGTCGGTGGCAACGAACTTCGCGAAGGTGAGCGTGTTCTCGAGCTGCTTACCGGTGATGTGCCGCGAGAAGCCCCACAGTCCCCCGCCCTCATTGCCGGTGGCCGGCTTGTCCTCGCCCTTCCAGGTCAACGGCGCGACGGCGGTCATCTGACCGGCGGGGATTTTCCAGGACTGACGGAACAGGTAGTCGCCCCACCAGGCGGCACCAGGACTCATGACGAGGTCCTTGCCGATCTTGGCGGCATCCGCGTCGAAGATCCCGACGGTCGAAGCCGCCTTCGCCTGAACGAGTTTCGCGAGCAACTCCTTGGCTCGCACGCATTTCTGGTCGGTCAGGTCGAGGTGAACCTCGGTCTCGGATTTGCGCGCGTTGGTCGGGCAGCCGGCGGCCCACAGGTACCGGTCGGGTGCGTAGGCGTCACCGGTGAAGCCGCTGAGCTTGCCCGGGTGCTCCTTCGCGATGCGCACCGCGAGCTCGCCGTACTCCTCCCAGGTCTTGGGGACCTGGTACCCGTTCTGGGTGAAGAACGCCTTGTTGTACCAGAAGATGTCCGGCGCGGCGTCGTTGCGCAGGCAGCGGATCTTGCCGTCGATCTTGCACGGCGCGATCACGGCGTCCTCGTACCCCTTGATCACGTCCGGCACCAGGTCGGTGAGATCAGCGGTGTAGTTGACCTGCGCACCCGCCGCCCAGGCGATGTCGTCGTTGGACGGGAAGAAGATCGCGTCCGGCCAGCCCTTGCCGGCCTGGTTGAACTGCGCGAACTGCTGCTGCAACGACTTGCCGCCGACAGTCCCGTCGATCTGGTTCAGCGTCACCTTGATCTCGGGATGCGCCTTCTGGAACGCCTTGGCGGCAGGCACCCGCGGCGGATCGACCCAGACGGTGATCGCACCACCGGAGTCGGTCTGCTTGACATCGGCACCCGCCCCACCGCCCGACGAACCACAAGCAGCCAGCAGACTCACCGCACACACCGCCGCCGCAACAGCCACAGTGCGCACTGTCCCGGGACGTACTCCGGGTGACTTCATGAACGAACTCCTTCGCTTCGTGTCCCGAGCGGGGCGGCGATCCAAGCCGAAGCACGCGGCGCAGAAAGGCGCCGTACCGAACAACTGCTCAAACGTTAGAGCAGAAACGCTAAACCGCTGACCCCAGATTGGTCAATCGTTTGCGCACGGACTTTTGCACACCCCTGCGGCAGCCGCCGGACGTCCTAGCGGGGTGGGGCGGTGGACTCGCGGACTACAAGTTCCGGGGGCGGGTCGGTGATGACCTCGTCGGAGGTTTCGCCGGTTTCGATGCGGCGGATGACGCTGCGGAC
The DNA here is from genome assembly GCF_004331345.1 of Kribbella soli. Classification (GTDB taxonomy): domain Bacteria; phylum Actinomycetota; class Actinomycetes; order Propionibacteriales; family Kribbellaceae; genus Kribbella; species Kribbella soli. The sequence goes on from NZ_SJJZ01000002.1 coordinate 883,561, forward strand.
GGCGGTCCGGCCGACGGTGTAGAACTGCATCTTCACCGCGGTGAGCGGCGGCCAGGTGTTCTCGGCGGTCCAGGAGTCGTGGACGGTGACGACGGACAGGTCGTCCGGGACGCGGATCCCGGCCTTGCGCGCCTCCCCCAGCAGGCCGACGGCGGCGTTCACGTTGGCCACAACGATGCCGGTCGGTCTCGGGTCGAGCGCCATCAGCCGGTGCAGCGCCGTACGTCCGTTGTCCACGGTGTAACCGATCCGGGTCTCATACGCCTTCGGCACGCGTACGCCGGCCGCGGCGAGCGCGAGCTTGTAGCCAGTCCGTCGGCGTTTCGCGGTGAACGACCGCGGCAGTCCGTTGGCGAACGCGATCCGCTGGTGCCCGAGCTCGAGCAGATGCCGCGTCGCGATCAACGCGCCCTGATGATCGTCGAGAGTCACCGATCCGACATGACCCGGATTGGAGGAGTTGACCAGCACGATCGGCGCCTGCGTGGTGAGCAGGTCGCGCAGACCCGCGGGTTGCACCGCGTCGCCGACCTGGAGCGCCATACCGTCGACCCGGCCTTCGCCGATCAGGCGCGCGATGACCTCGCCGCCCGGTCGTACGTCGTCCGAGCGGCCGAGCAGGACCGTGTACCCGCGCTCGGTGGCCTCGTCCTCGGCGCCGTGCATGAGTTCGGTGAAGAGCGCGTTGGTGATGTCCGGGACGACCAGGCCGACGACCTGCGTACGCGCGGACTTGAGCGCCCGGCCCGCGAAGTTCGGGCGATAGTTCAACTCCCGCGCCGCCTCGACGATCCGCTCGCGAGTCGCAGCACTCACCCGTGAGTCCGGCGCGTCACTGAGCACCCGGGACACGGCGGAGATCGAGACGCCGGCACGGGCGGCGACGTCACCCAGGGTGGCCATACCGCCCACCCTACTGACGCCTCCACTTCGCACGCTGGCACTCCCCCCAGACACGCCGCCTCCACCTACCTCACTCATCAACGGGATCGGGCTCGGCGAGTGGGTCGGCGCCGTCACGTAGGCGGCCTTGGGCTCCCAGGCGTGGTGCAGCTCGGTGGTTGCGGAGCACCTCGCCGTCGATGCGGATCGGGCTGCGGGTGGTCGTCAACAGGAGCGACTCTCCACCCGGCTCGGCCGGCGGCCGCTCCACGGTCTGGGTCATCTCGATCGCAGCGAACTCCTCTGAAGCAATCACCTCGTCGAGCGTCCGCAACTGCGCACACTCGATCCCGAACCCACCGAGAACCTCCAGCCAGTACGCCGTACCACCCGCCAAGAGCCGCTCCGCAACCCAACTCTCGTCCAGTCCATGCCCATCCGGCGAAGGGGGGTTGTTGGTTAGGGCTTGGATGAGGTTGTTGAGTGAGGTTGGGGCGACGGCTAGGTGGCCGTCAGCTGTTGGGTAGAGGCGGTGGGCCGTGGGGGTGTCGGTCGGTGGGTTGTTGAGGTGGGTGGTGAGTCGGTCGGACTGGAGGTCCAGCATGCCTTCGAGGAGGCTTGTCTCGATCAGACCGCCGCGACCAGTGCGTAGTTTGCGGACCAGCAAGGCCGTCACGCCCTCGGCCAGGTGACAGCTCAGCAGGTGGTCGGCCAGCGAGAGGCCAACTGTGACAGGGCGATCGCCGCCGTTGACCCACGTAAGACCCGACACGGACTGCGCGAGCAGATCCTGTCCCGGGCGGCTCGCCCACGGTCCGTCGGCGCCGTACCCGGACGCGGCCGCGTACACGAGCCCCGGGTTCAGCGCCCGTGCGGACTCGTAGTCGAGGCCGATCCGCTCCATCACGCCCGGCCGGAAGTTGTGGATCAGTACGTCGGCGCGCGCGACGAGGCTCTTGACCTGCTCGAGTTCGCCGGGATCCTTGAGGTCGGCCACGACCGCCTCCTTGTTCCGGTTCATGGCGTGGAACGAGACCGTGTCCTCGTCCGCCCACCGACCCGCGAACGCGAGGGTGCGGCCGATCTCGCCGGTCACCGGCCGCTCGACCTTGATCACACGCGCACCGAGATCGGCCAGCCGCAGAGCGGCGACCGGACCCGCCAGGAACTGGCTGAAGTCCAGGACCACCACTCCCGCCAACGGAAGCTCCGCCGCCTGCATCCCATCCCCCGCTCGCACGTCACCAACTGCTCAATCGTTTGCGCAACGATAAGCCACCCGCTCCCCAGGAGCAACCGATGTCAGGTGCGGAGTGGGAGGAGGGCCGTGGCTTGGGATTTGAGGAGATGGAAGCCGTGTGTGTCAGCAATCGAGGCTGCTTGAGCGGCGGTGGCGGCGGCCGCTGGGTTGCCGCCTCGGCTTTGTGCGGTTGAGAGGGTGAGTAGGGCGTGGGTCTCGAGGAACGGGTACGTTGCGCGGGCGATTGTCAGGCAGTCCTCGATCCAGTCGATGGCTGCGGTGGCGTCACCCAAAGCCAGATGCGCCTCGGCGACCGCCGACGCGGTCTGCGCCTGGGCCTTGCGATCGCGTACGACGATCGCGAGCTGATGCGCTCGCAGCGCCGTATACAAAGCCGTCGCGCCTTCGCCGCGCTGGCTGTACAACCGCGCGAGCTCGTCCAGCGTCGACAACTCGCCGCGCACGTGCAAGCGCCGTCGGTACGACGTGAGCACGTCGTCGAGCAGCAGGGCCGCACGGTCGACCTCGCCCAGCTGCCGCAACGCGCTCGCCAGATTGCCGCGGTTGGCGAGCGCCGACGTCTCTCGACCGGTCTCGTTGATCTTCAGCGCGGCCGCGAACAGGTCCGCCGCTTCGGCGAGTTCACCCTGGTGGAGCCGGATCATCCCGAGTCCGTTGACCACGATGGCGCGGATGTGGCCGTGCTGATCGTCTGCGGTGAGCTCCGTCGCGCGGCGCATCCAGAGCTCGGCGTCGACGAGCATGCCGCGCTCGAGTTGCAGCCACCCGATCTGATGGGCCAGATAGGCCGCGGCCTCGTTCCACCCGGCACCGACGGCAAGGGCCGATGCCGCCAGGCAGTCGGACAGCGCGTCCGCGTCACGTCCGACCGCTCCGAAAGCCTGCGCCCGGTTGATCAACATGGCAACGCAGACCCGGTCGTCGCCCGCAGCAGTCGCGGCGTCCAACCCGGCATGAGCGACAGGAAGCCACCCGTCGGCGTCCCGGCGCAGCAGGAAGTACCCGCGGAGCTGGTCCACGATGCGCCAGGCCAGCGCTGCCTCACCGGACTGCGCCGCACCTTGCACAACCGCCAGCAGCGCGGGCAGTTCGTGATCCAGCCAGGCGAGCGCCTCGTCCTCGGAACCGAAGTACCAGTCCGCTTCACCATGGACCTCGAGGCGCAGGAGTTGCGGATAGGCCCAGTCGATCGCGGCGGTGACGGCCTCGGCGTACCAGGTGTGCAGCCGGGTCCTCGCGGTCTCGTGTTCGGGGTCCTCGGCGAGGAGTCGCCGCGAGTACAGGCCGAGCAGGTCGTGGAACCGGTAGCGGTCCTTCGAGTGCTGGAGGAGCATGTTCGCTTCGAGCAGCGACTCCAGGACGCGGTCGGCCTCGGCCGTCGACGTACGGAGAAGGATCGCGGTGCTGTCGGCGCTGAAGTCGTCACCGGGGTGCAGGCTGCACATCCGGAACGCTCGTTGGGCGTCCGCACTCAGATCCGCGTAGCTGAGCTGGAAGCTGTTCAGCACGCTGGACTCGCCAAGGCTGAGTTCGGTGAGCCGGCGGTTGCCGTCGTCGAGGCGGTCAGCCAGATCGGCGACGGTCCACTCCTGCCGGGTAGCGAGCCGCGCGCCCGCGATCCGCAGCGCCAGCGGAAGCCGGGCACAGGCCTCGACGAGCGCACGCACGCCGCCGGGGTCGGCGTCGAGCCGAGGCGTCCGCGCTGTGGAGGCGATCAGCCGTACAGCGTCCTCGTGAGGCAGCGGCTCCAGACTGACAACGCCGGCGGCCACCAGGTCGGGCATCTTCCGCCGACTGGTGACGATCACATCGCTTCGGCCCGCTCCTGGCAGCAGTGGTCGTACCTGTGCCGCGTCCTGCGCGTTGTCGAGGAGGACCAGCATCCGGCGGTCGGCGAGCTCGCTGCGCAGCAAAGCGGCCGCTTCGGCTTCGTCCGTGCCAATACGCCGACCAGGTACGCCGAGGGCGCGCAGAAAGCGGCCAAGCACCTGGACCGGCGCAGGCGTGGTCGCATCGCTCCCGCGCAGGTCGGCGTACAACTGCCCGTCCGGGTACTGCTCGCGGAGCTGGTGCGCGGCGGTCAGGGCCAGCGCGGTCTTGCCGACACCTGCGATGCCGTTGATCAGCACGGCTCGCGACGACACCCCGCTGGACCCGCCGAGCGCCGTACGGATCGTCTCCAGCTCCCTGGTACGACCGACGAAGTCCGGTGGCGCGGACGGTGCCTGCTGGACGACCACGCGCATCGACGGCTCCGCTGGAGACCCGGTCTGCTGCCGCAGTACCTCCAGATGAACAGCGCGAAGCCGCTCCCCCGGGTCGATGCCGAGGTGCTCCACGAGCGCGGTCCGAATCCGGTCGTACGCCGCCAGCGCCTCGACCTGCCGTCCTGCCGCAGCCAGTGTCTGGATCAGCTCGACATGCAACGGCTCGTCGAACTCATGCCGCACAGCCAGTCCGCGCAACGGCTCGAGGGCCTGCTCCGGCTCGCCGAGGTCGCGTGCCAGCGCAGCGAAGGCTCGGACGGCGGCCGTGTACTCGTTGACGACAGCCGCATAGAGAGGGCTGTGAGCGATCGCGTCCACGTCGGTGTCGCCACGCCACAACTCCACGGCGCTCGCGAGCTTGGCCAGCGCGACCTCCGGCTCGGCGCGTGCGGCCTCGGTTGAGAGCTCGCGGAACTGCAGGAGGTCGAGGTCATCGAGCGCCAGTCGATAGCCGGTGCGGCCGCCGACAATCACGGAGTCCGCCGGCCGACCTGTTTCGAGCAGTCGTCGCAGCCTGGCGACGCGGGTCTGGAGCAGGTTGACGGCGTTGCTGGGTGCGCCGCGTGGCCAGAGCAGATCGACCAGTTCGTCCTGGGCGACCGTCGTACCGGCGGTGAGGGCGAGCCGCGCCAGCAGAGTCCGTTGCGGACCCGAGTTGACCGGCACCGCGAGGTCGCCGGTGCGGACTTCGAGTGGGCCGAGTACGCCGACGTACACCGGTCCGGCTGCGCTGGGGAGGGCGACGGGCCGGTGCGTCTTGGCGGCGGAGTGGAGGCTTTCGGTGTCCGATGCAGTCAGCTCCAGCGCCTTCGCCAGGGCCTCGATCGAGCTGTCTTTCGGGCTCCGGGTCCTGCCCTGTTCCAGGTCGCGGATCGCCGCGATGCTGACACCGGCGCGCTCGGCGAGGTCCCGCTGGGTGACTCCCGCGTCCTGGCGCAATCGCCGCAACAGCGCGCCGAACCCGATCGTCGGCTCCTCCTGTCGCCTGCGGGGCACGAGGACGATCCTACGGAAGCGGACAGGTCAGCCCGATTACGAGCCCTCGGCAACAGTAGATCGAAACGGGTGGAGTACGGGCGGAGTACGGGCAGCGTCGCGTCGCCGGCCGCCCGTACGCTCGGCGCTTCCCGGACTGACCTGGAGGATCTCCCCCGATGCGTAAACCCATCCTGGCCGGCGCGACCGCACTGACCGTTGCCGCAGCTGGACTCGTCGCCGTCGCTCTCCCGACGACGGCAGCCGTCAGCGACGTACCCGCGGACTGCGGTGTCTCAACCGCGGCGTACCGCTCGGACGGCCAGCGCGTGGCCTACGTCTACTCCGAGCAGAAGACCAGCATCTTGGCCACTGTGAACGACAAGCTCGGCTGGATCCCGACCGCGCTGCAGCAGCGCGGCGGCGGCGGTGACGACACGCATTTCGAAAGCACCGACTACGCCACGCACCCGACCGATGGATACATCTACCTGGTGAGACGTGAGGGCGAGCTGGTGAACGGCACCTGGACCATCACGTCGAGCACCGCGACCCGGCTGCAGGCGGGGTTCGCCGGGACCCGCATCCTCGCGTACGGCTACCCGTACCTCTACCGCGTCGCCGGCACCGCCCTCTACCGCTACACGCAGTCACCCACCACGGGCGCCCTGGGGTCGCCTGTGAAGATCGCGTCGACCAATTGGGACACCGTCAACACCCTGGTCTACGAGCGCAGCGGCGGAACCGGCGACGCCGCGGTGGACGTGCTGCTCGGGACCAAGGCCAACGGCGAGCTCAAGGAGTGGCGGATCAATCGGGCCACGCCGACGAACATCACCTCGAAGGTCCTGAAGGCGAGCGGCTGGAGCGGGATCACCAGCCTCAGCACCGGGTCCTGCAACGCGCACCCCGACGGCCGTCCGTTGCTCGCGATCGCCACCTCCTCCGGCAAGGCGTCGGTGCACTTCGACGCGAAGAGGACCGACGGGATCGGCACAGACATCAAGGGCGGTTCACTCGGCGCCCTCGGCTGGACCGCCAAGGCCTACGGCCAATAGCCCGGTCAGCGCAGTTCGAAGCCGCGGGTGCGGAGGGCTTCGCGGAGGTGTTCGCGGCCCTTCAGACCCGCGACCGTGCCGAAGCGGGTGGCGACGCGCTCGATCCACCCGGCCGGGAGTCCGGCGTCGGCGTAGAACGCGTTCAGCACCTCTTCGTAGGTCTCGACGTACGCCGCCTGCGGCGCGAGCGCGTACTGCTCGTGGTGCAGGACGGCCTCCTGCGGGAGGCGTGGCTTGACCGCGGTGTCCTCGAATCCATCGGGGCGGCCGACGGTCAGGCCGAAGACCGGGAAGACGTTCGGTGGCAGGCCGAGTTCGTCCGCGACATCGAGGGGGCGGTTGCGGATCGCGCCGACGAAGACCGTGCCCAGGCCCAGCGACTCCGCGGCCAACGCGGCGTTCTGGGCAGCCAGGGCGACGTCGACGAACGCCAGCACCGCTGCTTCGACGAAGTCCGCGGCCTCGGCGGTCGCGGACCCGAGCTCGGTGGTGATCTGCCGCGCCCTGGCGAGGTCGGCCAGCCACACGAGGAACAGCGGAGCCTGCGCGATGAAGTCCTGCTCCCCGGCCAGCTTCGCCAATCGGGTACGGCGTTCCTCGTCACGCACCGCGACCACACTCCACAGCTGGAGGTTGCCGGACGTCGGCGCCGACTGCGCCGCCGCGATCAGCGCCGCCAAAGTTGCGTCGGGCACCGGATCCGAGCGGTACGCCCGTACCGACCGGTGACTGAGCTGCTGAGCCAGTACGTCGTTCCACGCCGCCGGCGGCGCGGACGCCGTACCCGATCCGTAGCGCAGCCGATAGGCGTCATCGGCAGTCATGGCATCTCCCTCGAGCTCCTCGTCGCCCGGACCGCGCCCCGGCGCCTGCGGTCCCGCCTGGTGAACGGGGCCGATGGCAACGAACCCCACCGGGACGCGATCCGACACCCTAAAGTCTACCGTTCCACTAGACATAACCTCCCCGATCTCAGCGACCGAGACGCCCCTGAACGTAAGGTCCGGGTCGAGCTCGGGGGCGGCGTAGGTGGATACGGTGCGTTGTTTGGTCGCGACGCGCGGTGTATTGAGGGGTCAAAGGGCTAGCTTTTGGGTGGGGCGGCGGGCGTAGGGTCTGCACAGGATGTTTCGTGCCGAGGGGGGACAGACTGTGAGCGAGCCCGCTACCCGATCCGAGTATCCCGACCACATCGACGCCGCGGTGCTGAAGATCGCCGGTGTCGTGGTGCTGGGCGCGATCATGTCGATTCTCGACATCACCGTGGTCAACGTCGCGTTGCCGACCTTCCAGGACGAGTTCGGCTCGCCCGAAAGTCCGGTCGCGTACTCGCACGTCGCCTGGACGGTCACGGCGTACACGCTCGCGCTGGCGACCGTGATCCCGCTGACCGGCTGGGCCGCCGACCGGTTCGGCACCAAGCGGCTGTACATGATGGCGATCTTCCTGTTCACCGCCGGGTCCGCGCTGTGCGCGACCGCGTCGAGCATCGACATGCTGATCGGCTTCCGGGTCCTGCAGGGGCTCGGCGGCGGCATGCTGATGCCGCTCGGCATGACGATCATGACCCGGGCGGCGGGGCCGCACCGGATGGGCCGGCTGATGGCCATCCTCGGCGTACCGATGCTGCTCGGCCCGATCCTCGGCCCGATCCTGGGCGGCTGGCTGATCCAGGTGGCGAGCTGGCACTGGATCTTCCTGATCAACGTGCCGCTCGGCGCGATCGCGCTGGTCTACGCCTGGTTCGCGCTGGCCAAGGACACGGCGGCACGCAACGAGTCGCTCGATCTCGTCGGCGTCGTGCTGATGTCGCCGGGACTCGCGTTGTTCCTGTTCGGCGTCTCGTCGCTGCCGGCCGAGGGCGGTGATTTCGGAGCGCCGCGGGTCTGGGTCTCGATCCTGATCGGCGTCCTCCTGATGGGGGCGTTCGTGTGGCACTCGTTCCGGCCGGAGCATCCGCTGCTCGACCTCCGGCTGTTCCGCGACCGCAACCTCACGATCTCGGTCATCACGATGTTCCTGTTCGCGGCCGCCTTCTTCGGTGGGCTGCTGCTGGTGCCGACGTACTTCCAGCAGATCCGCGGCGAGTCCACGCTGCACGCCGGCCTCCTGGTCGCGCCGCAGGGGCTCGGCGCGATGGTGACCATGCCGATCGCGGGCAGGCTGGTCGACAAGGTGCCGGTCGGCCGGATCGTGCCGTTCGGGCTCGTGGGGATCGTGATCGGTATGTTCGGTCTGACCCAGATCACCGCGACGACGCCGTACATCTCGATCATCGCGATGCTGGTGGTGATGGGCTTCGGGATGGGCGGCACGATGATGCCGCTGTTCACGACGGCGCTGCGGACGCTCTCCGGACCTCAGGTCGCGCGTGGCTCGACACTGCTCAACATCAGCCAGCAGATCGCGTCGTCGGTCGGTGTCGCGACGATGTCGGTCATCCTCACCAACCAGCTCAACAACTCGCCGATCATTCCCGGCACCGAGGACATCCCCGGGCTGGGCGACGGGATCCGCGAGACAGAGGCGGCGATCCTGTCCAACACCCGCCCGGAGAGCGTTGCCGCGCTCCACCTCGACCCGGCCGCGATCGCGCGTGGGCTGGTCGACGCCGCCGCGTCGTTCGCGCACACGTACTGGGTGGCGTGGGTGCTGGTGGTCCTCACGTTGGTGCCGGCCTTGATGCTCCCCCGCAAGCGCGAGGTCACTCATCTCGCCGGCAAGGACGCCGTGATCGAGTGAAACGCCCGTCAGAGCGGCTCGACGGACCGCGTCACGACCCACCGATGCGGTGAAACCGCGCGCGTGGTTTGTCGGAGGGCTTCGGTAGTGTCCTGGGGTGGACATTGGGGAGCGTATCCAGGAACTTGCCGAGCGCATCGTCGTACTGCGTGACGCCTACTACCGCGGTACGCCGACGGTCGCCGACGCGGAGTACGACGCGATCGAGGACGAGCTGCGGACGCTCGTCGAGGCCAACCCGGAGCTCGCGCCCGACCCGAACCCGCTGGAGCAGGTCGGCGCGCCGGCGGTGCTGCACGCGCCGATCCGGCACTCGCGACCGATGCTGTCGCTGGAGAAGGCGACCCGCCCGGAGCAGGTCGAGGCCTTCTTCGGCCGCTTCCCCGGCCAGCCGGTGGTCGTCATGCCGAAACTGGACGGCCTGTCCTTGGCCCTCGTCTACGAGAACGGTCGGCTGGCCCGGGCGATCACCCGTGGTGACGGGACGACCGGCGACGACGTGACACCGCTCGTGCGCGCGCTCGCGGACGGCGTCCCCGACCGGCTCGACGTACCGGACCGGGTCGAGGTCCGCGGTGAGGCCGTCATGTTGCGGTCCACGTTCGCCGCCTACAACGCCGCGCACCCGGACAAGCCGTTGATCAACCCGCGCAACGCCGCAGCCGGGACGCTGCGCGCCAAGGATGCGGCCACCGTGTCCGAGCGACGGTTGCAGTTCCTGGCGTTCGATCTGCTCAGCGACCAGGCCGACGCCGATCTCGAGCGCGCGTTGCAGACGATGGGGTTCACGGTCGCCGACATGCGGCACTGCGACGACGCCACCGCGGCGCAGGCGGTGATCTCCACGATCGAGCAGCAACGCAACGCCCTGGACTACGACCTCGACGGCGCCGTACTGCGGCTCGCCGATCGCGACGCCTTCGCTGCCGCCGGCACCCGGTCGAGCTCTCCGCGTGGCGCGCTGGCGTTCAAGTTCGCCGCCGAGGAGAAGACCACGGTGCTCGCCGACGTGGTCTGGGACGTCGGCAAGACCGGCAAGATCGCCCCGGTCGCCTGGCTCGAGCCCGTGTTCGTCGGCGGTACGACGGTCACTCGCGCGACGCTGGCGAACCAGGAGGTGATCAAGGCCCGCGGCATCAAGATCGGCGACACGGTCCTGGTCCGCCGGGCCGGTGACGTGATCCCGTTCGTGGCCGGCGTGCTCGACGCGTCGAAGCGCACCGGAGAAGAGCGCGACATCGTGCCGCCCAGCACCTGCCCGTCGTGCGAGCAGCCGCTGACCGAGCAGGGCAACAGCCGCGAACTGTTCTGCACCAACGTCTCGTGCCCGGCCCAGACCGTACGGCGGCTGATCCACTGGGCGTCCCGGGCGGCGGCCGACATCGACGCGATCGGCGGGGTCTGGATCGAGCGCCTGGCCGAGGCGGGGATCCTGGAGAACCCGTCGGACTTCTACAAGCTGACGGCCGAGGGGCTGCTGGAGTTCGACCGCATCGGCGAGGTCTCGGCCGCCCGGATGATCGACTCGATCGACACGAGCCGGCAGGTCGGGCTGCGCCGCGCACTGATCGGCCTCGCGATCCCGATGGCGTCCGAGGGCACCGCGGCCAGGTTGTGCCGGGCCGGGTTCGCCTCCTTGGAAGCGGTCGCCGACGCGGGCGAGGACGGCCTCGTCGCCGTGGAGGACATCGGCCCGAAGGTGGCGACCTCACTCATCGAGCACCTCACTCGCCTCCGGCCTGAGCTCGAGCGACTCCGCGCAGCCGGCGTCTCACTCGACGTACGCGAGGAAGACCTGCCGCCGGTCGTGGCTGCCGGCGCACCGCTGGCCGGCAAGACAGTCGTCGTCACCGGTTCCATCAGCGATCCCCGCTCCGGCGAGAAGGTGGCGAGGCCTGCCTTCCAGCGACTCTGCGAGAAGGCCGGCGCGACCATCGCCTCGTCGGTCTCGGCCAGCACCGACCTGCTCATCACCGGCGCCGACGTCGGCGCCTCCAAACTCACCAAGGCCGAGAAGTTCGGCGTCACCGTCGTCGACCAGTCCGAGATCTGGCAGCAACTCCGAGCCGCCGATCTTCTCAGCTGACCCCGGTTTGTCGAGGTCCGCCCGTCGGCTCCGATGTCTCGTGCGACCAGAGGTAGCCAAGGAAGGCGAACTGAGATGATCGAACGTGACCTGCACCTGGCCGACGGCCGCATTCTGCACAGCTACGACACCGGCGGCGACGGCTTCCCGGTGATGTGGAACCACGGCACGCCGAACGTCGGCGCGCCGCCGGAGCCGCTGTTCGCCGCGGCCGACCGGTTGGGGTTGCGCTGGGTGTCGTTCGATCGGCCGGGGTACGGCGGTTCCACGGTCCGGCGGGGGCGAACGGTCGCCTCCGTCGCCGGCGATGCGGCTGCGGTCGCAGACTCGCTCGAGATCGACCAGTTCGCAGTCGCGGGGTACTCAGGTGGCGGGACTTTCGCGCTCGGTACGGCGGCTGCGTTGGGCGCCCGCGTCCGCGCGGTGGTCACGCTGGCAGCGATCGCGCCGTACGGCGTCGACGGTCTGGGCTGGTTCGACGGGATGCTGCCGTCCTCGATCGCGGCGCTGAGCAGCGCGGCCGCCGGGGCCGACGTGCGCGAGGCGCTCCACAACTCGGGGTTCGACTACGACGCGGGATTCACGGCCGACGATCTGGCGATGTTCGACGGTCCGTGGGGATGGCTGGGGAAGGTCGCCGGTCCGGGGCTCGACGCCGGTCCGTACGGGCAGATCGACGACGACGCGTCGTACACCCGTCCGTGGGATTGCGGGGTCGAGGCGATCACAGCGCCTGTCCTGCTGTTGCACGGTACGGCGGACCGCATCATCCCGGCGGACCACGGCCGCTGGCTGGCCGCGCACTGCCCGACCGCGACGCTGCGGGTGTGCGAGGGCGCGAGTCACTTCACGATCGTCGAGCACGCCGAGCCGGGGCTCGACTGGCTCGCGGAGGTCGTCGGATGAGGCCGTTCACGATCGCCGTGCCGGAGGCAGAACTCGCCGACCTGCGTCACCGGTTGGCCACCACCCGGTGGGCTCCGGAACCGGAAGGTGACTTGACCGGGTACGGCGTACCTCGCGGGTGGATCGAGGAGCTCGTCGGCTACTGGCGGGACGGCTACGACTGGCGCGCGTGGGAGGAGCGGCTGAACCGGTACCAGCAGTACACGACCACGATCGACGGCACGAACGTCCACTTCCTGCACGTCCGCTCGCCCCGGCCGGGTGCGCTGCCGTTGATCCTCACCCACGGGTGGCCCGGGTCGGTCGTCGAGTTCCTCGACGTGATCGAACCGCTGACCGACCCGGCCGAAGGTCTCGCCTTCGAGCTGGTGATCCCGTCGCTGCCCGGGTTCACCTGGTCAGGGCCGACGCCGGACCTCGGCTGGGGACCGCAGCGCATCGCCCGGGCCTGGGCGGTCCTGATGGAGCGGCTGGGCTACGACCGTTACGGTGCGGTAGGCAACGATTGGGGTTCGCACGTCGCTCCGGAGCTCGGCCGCATCGCACCCGACGCGGTCGTCGGCGTCCACGTGACACAGCTGTTCTCCTTCCCGGACGGCGAGTGGCTCTCCTATCCGCCGAGCACCGAGCCGGGCGGCCGCGCAGTGTCGGCCGAGGACAAGGCGGCCCTTGAGGAACTGCGCGACTTCCAACGCGAGTCCGGGTCCTACGCGCATGTCCACGCTCAGAAGCCACACACCCTCGGGTTCGGTCTGACCGACTCCCCCGTTGGCCTGCTCGCCTGGAACGGTCAGGTACTGCGCGGTCTCGACCGCGACACGCTCCTGACCCACGTCACGGCGTACTGGCTGACCCGGACGGCGACCTCAGCCACCCGCATCTACGCCGAGCACCAGCGGCAGATCACGCCGGACAAACCGACCACCACACCGCTCGCTCTGGCCCAGTTCCCGGACGACCTCACCTCGATCCGCGCCTGCGCCGAACGCGACCACGCGAACATCGTCTCCTGGACCACGCACGACCGAGGCGGTCACTACGCCGCCCACCAGGCCACCGACCTCCTGGTGCAGGACATCCGCACGTTCTACGAACTTCGGCTGTCCGATTCCTGACGCCATGGTGGCGCCCGGCGTGCCGGACCGTAGAGGGTGGACGTATGGCGAACAGCACCGGCAAGGACGGCGAGCTGACGGGCTTTCAGGAGCAGGCGCCGTACGACGAATCCATCGACCTCCGCACCGACTTCGTGATGGTCTACGGGCTCAACGACACGACACCGCAGCGGATCGCGCGCTGGCGCGAGGCCGGGTATCGCGTGCACCTGATGACCGGGATCTCCTGGGGTACCTATCAGGACTACCTCGACGGGCGGTGGGACGGCTCCGGCCATTGGGACGACGCGCAGACCGCGGGTGACGGGTCACCGATCCTGCACGGCGAGAGCACCGACATCCCGTATATGGTCCCGACCTTCAACTTCACCGAGTATCTGGTGCAGAAACTCCGCCCCATCATCGAGCTCGGTGTCGAAGGCATCCACCTCGAGGAGCCGGAGTTCTGGGCGCGGGCCGGCTACTCGGAGTCCTTCAAGCGCGAGTGGAAGGCCTTCTTCGACGAGCCGTGGCAACCTCCGCACAGCACTCCCGAAGCGCACTTCCGTTCCGGGCAACTCAAGCAGCACCTGCTCTCGCGCAGCCTGGACCGTGTCACCTCGGTGCTACGCGACGAGGCCCTCCAGCAGGGCCGGCAGGTGCGCTTCTACGTGCCGACGCACAGCCTCCTGAACTACACACAGTGGCAGATCATCAGCCCCGAATCACGCCTGCGGACACTGCCCTCGATCGACGGCGCGATCGCGCAGGTGTGGACCGGGACGTCCCGGACGCCGAACGTGTACGCCGGGAAGGTCGCCGAGCGCACGTTCGAGACGGCGTACCTGGAGTACGGCATCGCGCAGGACCTCACCCGCGGCACCGACCGGCGGATGTGGTTCCTGCACGACCCGATCGAGGACCACCCGGACCGCACCTGGGAGGACTACCTGGCCAACTGGCAGCGCACCCTCATCGCGTCGCTGCTGCACCCGGGCGTCTCGCGGTACGAGGTGGCGCCGTGGCCCAACCGGATCTTCAACCGCCCGTACCTGCGCGAAGGATCCACCGAGCGGCAGCTCGTTCCGCCGGACACCGCCACCAGCTACCTGATCGCGATGAACAGCCTGCGCGACCTCGACCAGCCGGATGTGCGCTGGGCTCAGGAAGGCGCACGGATCGGGATCGCGCTCTCTGACACCGCCATGTTCCAGCGCTGGGCACCCGGTGGTGAGAGCGGGCATTACGACGGCCTGCAGGACGCGCTGGCGCTGGAGGGCCGCGAGCAGCTGCACTTCTCCGACTTCTACGGTCTGGCGCTGCCGCCGCTGTACGACGGGCAGCGGGTCTGTCCGGTTCAGCTGGAGAACGTGATCGACACCCCCGATGCGTTGGACGATGTCGACGTACTCGTCCTGAGTTACGAGTTCCAGAAGCCGCTTGCCCCGGGCATCCATTACGCGCTGGCCGGGTGGGTCAGTCGCGGCGGGAGCCTGCTGTACGTCGGCGACGGCGCGGACCCGTACCACGAGATCCGCTCCTGGTGGACCGGCCGGTACGACACCTGCGCGGACCATCTGGCCGAAGCACTCGGGGCGGACCGCAAGGGCGACGGCGTACAGCCGATCGGTCAGGGTCGGGTGCGGTTCCTTCCGTCTCGTCCGGCGGATTTCACCGAATCGCCTGAAAGCGCATCCGCCTTGGTCGCGGCGATCCGGGAGCTGGCGGAAGCGGGCGGTCAGACCTGGACGCCGACCAACTGGCTGTCGGTGCAGCGCGGTCCGTATCTCGTCGGCGCCGTACTGGAGGAGACCGGCGGATCACATGTTGTCGATGGCACCTATCTCGACCTGCTCGATCCGCAGCTGGGCATCGTCCGGCACCGCGAGCTGAACCCGGGCCAACTGACGTGGCTCCGCGACCTCACCTACGACGAGGAGCCGCTGCTGGCATCCGCCGGCCGGGTCGTGAACTGGCAGCAGGATCCGACCGGGATCCGCTTCTCCTGCGAGGCACCGCGCGGAGTCCAAGTCACAACAGCTCTGCGCGTGCCGACGGAGCCGTCGGCCGTCGCCGGTGCCGAGGTCCGGTACGACGCGGAGGCCGGCGTCGTGTGGCTGCGCCATCCTGGCGTCCCCACCGGGACACCCATCGAGCTCACCTTCTGATCGTCCCGGGACGGGCAGAACTTTTAACGCTGATGCGACCCCTAGGAGCCCTAGGCTGATGCGCTCAATGCGGAGAACGGGGAGAGGTCATGCTGGTCGAACTGTTCCCCGCGACAACGCCCGGCGGCACTCCGCAGGCATGAGGCGACGTTCCCTCGGACTCGTGCTCGGCGGCGTACTGGCGTTGAGCGTCGGCGCGCTTGCCTACTGGTACCGCTGGTCTCGCCGCCAACACTGGCTGGAAACCGTCCTGGCCCAGGACTGCCGCCACGTCCCACCACTCCCCCGGGTCGGCGCCGTGACGCTCATCGGCATCGCGATGTGCTTGGTGGCAGCCGGCTGTTCCGGCGCCGCCCTCCTGCGATCCAGCCGTGGCCTGACCGCTCTCGCCTGCATAGTCCTGACCACCGCGCTGCTCGGCGGCCTCGGCGGCACCGTCGTCCTCACCGACACACCGTCCAAACCCTCCGACGGCCTGGACGGCTCAGGCCTCCCCTGCCCGAGCGGCTGAGGCGCGCGCGGTCTGTTACTCCTTTGCGGGCTTACTGTCGTGGCATGAGTGAGCTAGTGGTGGATGCGCCGGTTGTTGCTGTGACTGTTTATCCGGATCGGGCGCGGGTTACCCGGCGGGGGCGGATCACGGTGCCGGGTGGGGATCAGGTCGTGTACGTCGAGCCGCTGCCGCTGTTGCTGGAGGAGGACTCGGTGCGGGTGTCGGGGCGGGGCCCGGCGACGGTGCTCGGGGTGGACGTGGCGACGCGGCATCATCCGCAGGCACCGGACGAAACGGTCGCCGAGCTCGAGCGGGCACAGCGTGCGGCGCAGGACGAGGTCGCGGCCCTCTCCGACGCGGACGACGTACAGGTGCAGCTCGAGACCTTCCTGGCGCAGTTGGCCAAGCGGGCCGGTGGAAGCTTTGCGCGCACGTTGGCGTCGGGTGATCCGGGGGCGGAGCTCGGCGGGTTCACCGAGTCGCTTGCGGGCCGGTTGTCCGCCGTACGGGCGACACGCCGGGAGCTGACTGCGCAGCGACGCGAGGTCGAGGAGCGTCTCGCTGCCGTGGGCCGTCGGCTCGCTGCGCTCACGGAGAAGCGGGCGCCGGACCGGCGTACCGCGGCTGTCGCGTTGGCGCTGGAGTCCGAGGCGGAGGTCGAGATCGAGCTCTCGTACGTCGTGCCTGCAGCCGGGTGGACCAGCTCGTACGACGTACGTCTCAAGGGCGACCGGCTGACGTTGAGCTGGTACGGCCTGATCACGCAGCGCACGGGCGAGGACTGGCCGGAGTGCGACCTCACGTTGTCGACGGCCCGGCCGACCGTGACCGCGAAGGTGCCGGAGCTCGACGCCTGGTACCTCGACCGCGCGCGCCCGCCGATGCCGCACGCACCGGCCGCCGTCGCACTGTCCCGCGGCGCAGCCCGGCCGGCCGCGTTCACCGAGAGCCTCCAATCAGCCGAGTTCGTCGCCCAGGACGCAACCGTCGAACAGGGCGTGACCGCGGCGACGTACACCCCGCCCCGACCAGTCGCCGTACCCGCCGACGGCGCGACGCACCGCGCGACGATCGCGGCGGTCGAGCTCGACGCCGACCTCGACTACATCACGGCGCCGGTGCGATCCACCGACGTACATCTGCGGGCCACGGTCGTGAACTCGTCCGTCCACACGCTGCCGGCCGGGAAGGCCGCGGTCTTCCACGAGGCGGACTTCGTCGGCTCGGCCGCGTTGCCGTTGTGGGCACCCGGGGAGGACGTCGAGCTCGCCCTCGGCCTGGACGACCGCATCCGGGTCGAGCGGAAGCTGGTACGGCGGGACGCGACGAAGGCGACGCTCGGGTCGACGCGCCGCCGGCAGGTCGAGTACGAGACGAAGATCGAGAACCATACGCCGCACTCCGCGCGGATCACGGTGCTCGACCAGTTCCCGGTCGCCCGCGACCACGAGATCACCGTGAAGCGACTGACCGCCGACCCCGAACCCACGGAAACCACCGACCTGGGCGTCATCACCTGGAAACTCGACCTAGCCCCCGACGCCGAAACCACCGTCAAACTCGCGTTCCGCGTAGACACCGCCAAGTCCGTCGACCTCACCGGCTGGCGCGAATAACCCCCACACCTCCGCGCCGGTTCTGCAACGCCGTGGGATATCCCCTGGCGTTGTGGGTTCTCCACTCGTATGCCAGGGGAGAACCCACCATTCCAGGGGATATCCCTTGGCGTGCTCAGGTGATTTCGAGGTTGGCCATCATGCCCATGTCCTCGTGTTCGGCGTTGTGGCAGTGGAAGAGGTAGCGCCCGCGGTAGCCGTCGAAGCGGGTGATGATCTCGGCGGACTCCCCCGGCCGTAGCGACACGGTGTCCTTCAGACCCGCGTCGTGCGGCAAGGGAGCATGCCCGCCGCGTGAGAGCACCCGAAACCCGACGAGGTGCAGGTGTACGGGATGGTGGACGTCGGCAACCAGCCGCCAGATCTCCACATCACCCAGCCGTGTGGTGACGTCCGTGCGGTCCGGCGCGAACGGCTGCCCGCCGATCAACCAACCGTGCCCGTCCCCCATCTGCCCGGCGCGGAACGAGAAGTCCCGCACCCGCACGGCCTCCGACCGCTGCCACTCCGGCAGATCGTCGGACAGCACGTCAGGGACCCGGCTGCTGTCAGCCGCCTTCCGTACGACGCTGAACGCCATCACGTCACGCGTGCGCCCGGACCCCAACCGGTTCACGATCCGCACCCGACTCCCGATCGACACCTGGGCAAGGTCCAGAATCACGTCGTACCGCTCAGCCGGAGCAATCGGCAGATTGCGATGGACAACCGGTGCGCGGAGCAGCCCCTGGTCCGCCCCGATCTGCACGAGATCAAGGCGGCGGCCGTCGTCGAGGACCGCTTCGAGGTCGTAGTGCCGCGCATTCGACGCGTTCAGGATCCGCAGCCGGTACCGCGCGGCGTCGACCTCAGACACCGGCCAAGGCGCGCCGTTCACCAGGATCACATCCCCCAGAACCCCCGCAATATAAGGCTCCTGAACGCCTGGCTGCATCTGTAACGTCGGGTCGATCGATGGATAGGCCAACGACCCGTCAGAAGCGAACGCCCGGTCCGCGATCATCAGCGGCAACTCGCGCGCCCCGGACGGCAACCCGAGCGACTCCTCCGAGGAGTCCCGGACGATATGCATCCCGGCCAGCCCGCGCCAAACCGCCGGCGCGGTGAAGTCCATCCGGTGATCGTGGTACCAGAGCATCGTCGCCCGCTGATCCAGCGGAAACCTGTACTCCCGCGTGACCTCACTCGTCACCGCCCGCGGATCATGCATCCCGTGCCCCACGTGCCCCACGTGCCCCCACCCGGCAGGCAGCACGAGATCGGTCGGATACCCGTCCGACTCCGCCGGCGTCCGCCCGCCATGCAGGTGTACGACGGTAGGCACCGGCAACTCGTTGCGATGGGCAACCGTGACCGCATGCCCTCGCCGCGACTCGATCGTCGGCCCGGGGAACGTCCCGCCGTATGTCCACAACCGGGTCGGCACACCGGGCAGGATCTCCGCCGTGACCTCGCGCTGCACGATCTCGATATCAGCGCCGGACAACACCGACGGAATCGGCAACGGCACCACGAACGCCGGCGGCAACGGCACGGCGCTACGCAACACTGCACCCGTCGACGCCGGCCGCCGCGACAGTGCAGCCGCACTCGACAGCCCACCAAGTCCCACCAGTCCAAGCGCTCCCCCGATGCCCAGCACCTGACGCCGGCTCATTCGCTCACGCATGCTCGACCTCCCGCCGTACGACGGGCTGCCGCCAGACCCCGATGAACAACACGACAACAGCCGCAACCGTCATCACCCCCAACGGAAGGTGCAACCACAGCGCCCCGTCCTGCCCCGCGAAGTACTGCACCGTCTCCGCCACCACTACGCCCAGCGACGCGACAAACGGCCAGAGCTGCCGCAGCCGCACCCACACCACCGCCGCCGCGATCACCTGCAGGTACCCGAGAGACGTGACGATGTCCGCGCCCACCGCATGCATACGCAGCCCGTCGAAGTCACCACTCAGATAGACACCGGCGAACACCGGCTGACCGAAAACCGCTACCAGGTGCGCACTGACGACGCCCCGCAGAACCCAACCACTGACCATGCGAGCAACACTATGATTCACAAGTTATGAGCGTCCAAGACCAATATCGCTATATCGTTATGACGGAAGGGTCATGATGGACCTGACCATGCTCCGCCAGTTCGTCGTCGTCGCCCGCCTCGAACACCTCAGCCGCGCCGCCGACGAACTCCACGTCGCGCAACCGTCGCTGAGCCGCACGATCGCCCGCCTGGAGAGCGAACTCGGTACGCCGCTGTTCGACCGCGCCGCCCGCCTCCGGCTGAATCCGGCCGGCGTCCTGTTCCGCGGGTACGTCGAACGCGCACTCGGGGAGCTCGACGCCGGGCGACGGGCCGTCACCGATGCGGCCGTGCAGGGTTCGGGCAGCGTGCGACTCGCGGCCGAGACGTTCCTCGCCCTCACCGAATCGGTCGCCGGCTTCAAACGCGACCACCCGGCCATCGAGATCGAGCTGCAGCAGATGTCGGCCGACGAGATGCCGCGACGGCTGCGCGCGCAGGACATCGACCTCTGCGTCGCATCCCAGCCGGTGCCGAGCGCCGGCCTGGAATCAGCTGTCCTGCTCGACGAAGCCGTGCGGGTGGTGACGCCACTCGACCATCCACTGGCAAGCCGTACGTCGGTCGCGGTCGAGGATCTCGTCGACGAGCCGTTCGTCATCGCCCGCAAAGGCCACTGGCAACGCCGGCTGCTCGACCGGTTGTTCGCCGACACCGGAGTGACGCCGCGGATCGTCTGCGAGAGCGACGAGGCCGCGGCCATCCAGGAACTGATCCGCGCGGGCCTCGGCATCGGCTTCAACCCCGACTTCGCCCGCCGCTCGATCCCCAGCTACCCGGTCGCCGCGATCCCGGTCGACCACCCCGAGTGCCGCCGTACCCTGTCGCTGCTCTGGAGCGCCGACGCCAGCCTGACCACCGCCGCCCAACTGATGCGCACGGCAATCACCACCTGGAACTGGTCAGGTCTCGATTCAGAGTGATCCGGACAGCCAGGACCACGCGACCTCGAACTTCTTCTCGAGCCGAACCCGCACCGCCTCCGCCACCAGGATCTCGAGGCGGGCGCCGACGACCGGAACCGACGCCGTCACGTGCAGATCGAACGCCTGCGTCGTCCCGCGTCCGTCCGGAACGATCCGCGTCGTACCCGTCAGCTTCACCGGCACGCCGGCGAGTGCACCGCCGACCTCGGCCAGCCGCGCGCCGTCGATGTCGGGGCGATGCCAGACTTTCGACTGCTCCAGTTCCAGCGTGTTCCCGACGAACCTGCGGGCCACCACCGGTACGTCGGAAACCTGCGTCTGCCAGTGGAGCTGAACCGCCAGGTCGTCACCGTCATCGCCCACCACGACGTCGTACGTCTGCGCCTGCAACCGCTGGAACACCTGCTCCTGGAACGTGACGTCGGTGATCATCGCGAACACTTCCTCCGGAGAGGCGTCGTACGACGTGGCGAGAGACAGATCCATGCGCCCCATCTTGCACCGCCCGCCAACCCACAGCCACGCCCACTGCAGCTTCCTGCCTCACAGAACCAAGCGCATCCGCACCTTGGGAGGCTCCACTTCGACCACCCGAAAGCCGAGGCGTTCGTACAAGTCACGCGCACGATTCAGTTGCAGCACGTGCAACTCGACGGCGTTCGCACCCGACGCGCGGGCGCGATCGACGAGCCCGCGCAACAACGTCGCACCGACGCCGCCGCCCTGTACCTCGGGCGCGATCTCGATCCGGGAGATGTAGAACACGCCGGCCTCGATCATTGCTGCTTGCACCATCCCGGCCGACCGTCCTCCGACCAGGATGATCTCGACGGTCGCCGGCGCGAACCACTTCCGGTGGAACTCCCGTTGTACGTCGTCGTCCCACGGGCCCCAGGTCGCCTCGATGACATCGCCCAGTGCGCGCCGGTGCAGGTCGTACAGGAACTCGTCGTCGGCGGCGGTGGCCGGCCGGAGGTGGACGTCTTCCATAGCTCCTACACCGTTGCTTGCAGCAACTACTTAGGTGAACAGTTCAACCGGCCCGGCGCCGCGCGTCGTTCGGCGGACCAGGATCCGCTTTCCTTGGCGGACGCGTTCGATCAGGCCGGCCGACTCCAGCGTATTGCAGTGGTGCGTCACCGACAGCATCAAGAGGACCGGCACCAGCACGGACCGCGGTTCGACGGCCATCGAGCTCGATCGAGGTGTTTTCGGCCGCCGGACCGTCGATCACTGAGTTTTCAGACACTGAGCGGATAGGTGATGACACGGTGGGCGACTTTCGGTAACCTTTTCGTGATGTTCACCGCGTAGCTGACTGAGAACGGGGCTTAGGAAGCGCATGGCCATCAATAACTTCGCACCGGGCGGTGCGTAACCGACACATGTCCATACACACCGCCGCAACTGTCGCAGTTTCCGACGATCTCGACGACGAGGACGAACTGATCCGGCTCGCGCAAGCGGGTGACGGAGCGGCCTTCGGCCGGCTCTACGATCGGTACCTGCCGTCGATCTACCGCTACACCTACAGCAAGACCTCGTCCCGCAGCGCGGCCGAGGATCTGACCAGCGAGACGTTCCTGCGGGCGTTCCGCGCGATCGCCCGCCGGCCGCGGGCGCACCTGAACTTCGCGGCCTGGCTGGTCACCATCGCCCGGAACGTGGTGATCGACCATCACCGCTCCGGCTGGAGCCGGCTGGCGATCGTCACCGACGAGGTCGACCCGCAGGTCGACGATTCCATCGGACCCGAGCAGGCCGCACTGGCGTCGGTGAGCGAGGCCGCGCTGCGCGGCGCTCTCTCCCTGCTGCCGGACGACCAGCGCGAGTGCCTGCTGCTGCGGTTCTTCGCGGGTCTGTCGATCAGCGAGACCGCTGCCGCGATGGACCGCACCGACGGAGCCGTCAAACAACTCCAGTTCCGGGCGACGAACCGGCTGCGCCGAATCATCGAGTGACCGGTTCGTGAAGGCACGCGAGACACGCGACGGAGTCCTTGCGCCGCATCCTACGTTCCGGTAGGAAAGGGCGGGTGCCATCCGGCTCACGACCGCCCCGTCGTACGGCTTGGTTCTGCACTGGGCGGTCGACAACTCATATCTCACGGGGAGATATCGCATGAGCAATCCTTACGACGAGCAGAACAACGAGAGCCAGTACGGCGAGCAGGGCGGTCGGGAGGATTCCGGCAACAGCTACGGCTCGGGTAACGACTCCAACAGCGGCGGCAACGACTTCGGGCAGGATTCCAGCGGAGGGGAATCCGGCAACGAGTCGGGCAGCAGCTACGGTTCGGGCGACGACTCCAACAGCGGCGGCGGCGACTACGGCCAGCGCGAAGAGTCCGGCAACAGCTACGGATCGGGCGAAGAGTCCGGCAACAACGACGGCTCCGGCGACGACTCCAACGACGGTGGCAGCAGCTACGGTTCGGGGGACGACTCCGGTGACGGCAACGAGCGTTCGTCGGAGGGCGGCTACGGCTCCTCGAACGACGGCGACAGCAACGACAACAGCAACTACGGAAACTGATCGGGGATCACGCACATGGGCGTATTCGACAACATCAAGGACGCTGCCGAGGGCCTGAAGGACAAGGCGGCCGACCTG
This sequence comes from Kribbella soli, assembly GCF_004331345.1. Taxonomy (GTDB): domain Bacteria; phylum Actinomycetota; class Actinomycetes; order Propionibacteriales; family Kribbellaceae; genus Kribbella; species Kribbella soli. The sequence continues at coordinate 906,731 of NZ_SJJZ01000002.1, forward strand.
GTCGACGGCCACGGTGACAAGGTCGCCGACGGCCTGGACAAGGCCGGCGACTTCGTCGACGAGAAGACCGGCGGCCAGTACGGCGACAAGATCGACCAGGGCGTCGGCGTGGCGAAGGACCAGCTCGACGGGCTGGACGGCCAGAACGACGACATCCCTGACAACCAGGGCTGATCGAACGCCTGCGCACTGAGGCGGCCGTGGGAATTCCCCACGGCCGCCTCAGGCATTTTCAAGCACGGAAGGCTTGAACGGTCAGCGCGGCGAACCTCCGCGAGGCAGCCAACCGCCGAGCCGGCGTCGACGCCTGCAGACCCCGGTGCGCGGTGAGCATGATGACGAGATCACTCAACTCGAAGTCCCGCCGGAGCTGACCTCGCGCCTTCGCCCGCCGGGCCAAAGTGGCCACCGACTTCAGCGTCAGCTCGCGACTCGCCGAACTGTCGACCGCATCGGGGTACGTCGCCAGGAACGCATCGGTGAACCCTCGATTGCGGACGTGCAGCTCGCAGATCCGCTCGATCACCAGACAGAACCCCTGCCAGGGATCCGTTGCCGCAAGCCCCTCTTCGACGATTGCCTGACAGGCACGGACCTGTTCGGCGAAGGCCGCGGTCGCCAGCGCCTGCTTGGTCGGGTAACGGCGGTACAGCGTCGCGGGACCGACACCGGCGTGCCGGGCGATCTCGCGCATCGGCACGGCCAGCCCTTCGCTCGCGAACAGCGCCCGGGCCGAGGCCAGGATCCGCTCGCGGTTGTCCTCCGCGTCGGCGCGCAGTTTCTGAGGCAATCGATCCTTCACTCCTCTCACTCTAGCCAACCGGACGGGTGCGTCCACTTAGTCTCGGAAACAGTCGAGAGGAGACGAGAAGTGAAGGCAGTGGTGATCAAGGCGTTCGGCGGTCCTGAAGGGCTGAGCGTCGTCGACGTGCCGGCGCCGGAGCCCGGTGAAGGTGAGGTGGTGGTCGCGGTCGAGGCGATCGGGGTCGGCGGTGTCGACGCGCTGATTCGCAGCGGTTCCCTTGCCACGTGGGGATTTCGCGAAGGTCTCGTGCCGGGATCGGAGGTCGCCGGGACCGTGGTTGCTGTCGGCCCCGACACGGAGAGCTCCTGGATCGGCCAACGGGTCTGGGCGTTCACGGGCCTCGGTGGCGGGTACGCCGAGCAAGCGATCGCTGCGGTCGAGGACGTCGTACCGCTGCCGGCCGGCCTGTCCGCGGCGGGCTCGGTGACGCTCGGCAGCTCCGGCATCGTCGCGCACTTCGGTTTGAAGCACGCGCACTTCAGCCCCGGCGAGTCCGTTCTGGTGCGTGGCGCTGCCGGGAGCATCGGCATCCTCGCTGTCCGCCTCGCCGCGCGGGGCGGTGCATCGGCGGTCGCTGTCACCACCTCGTCGGCGGCACGCGGTGAACTGTTGCGCGAGGTCGGCGCGACGCACGTTCTGGATCGGTCCGGGTCGGGCGATGCCACTGCTCCCCCGGCGTACGACCTGATCATCGACGTCGTCGCCGGCCCGGAGCTGCCGGCGTTCCTCGACAAGCTACGACCGAACGGCCGGCTCGTCGCCGTCGGAGCGATCGCGGGCCCACCACCGGCTGACCTGGGCATCACGTTGATGGCCAACTTCCGTAAGTCGTTGTCCTTCGCAACCTTCAGTGCGGACACGGTCTCGCCCGCAGATCGCCGTACGGTCAGAACCGAGCAGTTCGCCGCCGCGGCAGACGGTCGGCTGCCGCTGGTGATCCATGAGCAGTTGCCGCTGGACGACGCCGTACTGGCGCATCAGAAGATGGAGGACGGCGAGGTCTTCGGGCGGATCGTCCTGACGCCGGCCTAGTCCTCGGGTTCGTCGACGGTGGCCAAGGCGATCAGGTTCTCGGCGACCTGCGCGCAGCGCTCCTCGGCGCGGCCGCGTGCGGTGCCGGTGTAGCGCAGGCGGGCGGTGGCGGTGAGTGGTTCGGAGCGGACCTCGATCAACGAACCGCCGGGGCGCGGTTGCACCTTGACCGCCACCTGGACCCAACCGCCCAGCCCACTGCGCAGACGCACGACCAGCTCGCTGTCGGGCCGCCAACGCTCGACGACCGCGACGAGCAGCTGGCGGTTGTAGGCGTGCCGTGCGCGCGGCTCGCGGCCGTCGTCGCGCAGGATGACGCTTCCCACCTGTGGCCAGTTCGGGCCGGCGCGAAGTTCCGGCGGTACGGCGACCATCCAGTCCGCGAAGGTTGCCGCGTCACGGAGTACCGACATGACGGCATCGACGTCAACGGCACCGAACCGCCACGCCATCACCATCGAATCCGCTTCCCTGTCGGCGACACGTACTCACGCCCGTGTCTACCAGGAAGCACGGCCGACCGAGCCCTCCAGGCGCTGTCGCGGACGTCACATCGCCCTTACATTTCGGGCCGGCCAACCGGTAGGCAGGTACGCCGACAGCCGTCACGACCACATGCATGAACATCAGGCCCGCGACCGCGGTGCCCGATGTGTCCGGGATGAACTTGGTGGCCAGGAGCAACAGGTCCGGGATCATCGACAGCACGAGGACGGCGGGAACCAGGACGCGGAGAACGACTGCGGGGCGCGTGCGGCCGGAAGGACTCGTCCGCGCCGCGAGAACTTTCGGCTTCGACGTACGCCCCTTGCCGTCCCCCGGTCAGCCCCAACCTCAGCCCCGGATCCGGCCGGGATTTTGCTCCAACACGACCGGCAACTTTTCGGCGGCGGCCGGATTCCAATGCGGTACGACGGAGGCTGGGGTGCCTCCGCGTACAGGGGAGGACGATCCAGATGTTTCGTAAGACCGTAGGTCTGGCCTCGGCAGGCGTGCTCGCGTTGGGCCTCGGGGCGGCCATGGTGCCGTCGGCCCAGGCCAAGTCGACCGCACAGTCCGCGTCGGGCAGCACGACGGCAACCACCGCGGCGTGCGCGCTGCGGCTCGGGTCGGTGACGTCGACCGGCGCGTTCACCAGCCGGATGGTCAACGCCACCGCACCGATCACCATCGGCGGGGTCCGGGGGACGGCCGGGGTGTTCCCGGCGAACCAGGTCCAGCACATCAGCACGTTCACCGGCACGCCGCTCGGCAGCGGCGAGTCGCGGTCCGGTCTCACCGTCATGGGCGGCGCGCTGTACTCCAGCTCGTTCGTCGTCGACAGCCAGAGCCAGCTCGATCCGCACTACCCGCACAACAACCTCCGGATCGGCAGCGGCTGGTCCAACTACCGCTGGATCGAGCAGTCGGTCCTGCGCCCGGCGAACGCCGGGGATCCGTCCCGCACACTGCTGTACGGCCAGCGCACCGACGGTGTCACCCAGCGCTGGATCTCCGACGGCAGCGGCTGGCGCATCACCTCCGGTGTCGGCGGTCTGAGCACGGTCAAGGGGATCGCGCTGATCGGCCGCACCGCGACCTCGGAGACATTCCTCGCCAACACCAGGTCCGGCGCGCTGGTCACCGTCACCTGGCCGACGAAGTACCTGGCCGCACCGACCAGCAAGGTGGTCCGCGGCACGACCTGGCAGGGCTTCGAGCAGCTGATCGCGACCAAGTGCGGCGCGAGCGGCACGCTGTTGCTCGGCATCGACAAGGAAACCAAGTCCGGTTACCTGTACGCCGTTGGTCACGCCAACGGCACGAGCACCGTGATCAAGAGTCTGGGCAAGGTCCCGCTGACCTTCTCCGACCCGCAGTACTTCCGCATCGCCCCGAAGTACGACGTCCTGAACGGCGGCTAGCCAACTAGGCTAGGCAACCACCTGTACGTCGTTGGTCACGCCCTTGACCGCTTCCAACCGGGTCACCACGGCCTCGGCGCGGTCGCACTGATCGTGCGTCGCGGTGCCTCTCAACGTGACCCACCCGTCCACGACGTTCGCGTCGACGGACTCCGGTACGCCGTCCTCCAGCGCCAGCGCCTGGAGGACGGCGCCCCGCAGATCGGCGTCGTCCCGGGTCGCCGCGTCCAGCGCCGTCACCACCAGCTCGTTGTGGACGGCGGTGACGCCGTCGACCCGCAGTACGTCGTGCTCGGTCTGCTCCTTCTCCCGGTCGCTCCCGACCGTCCCGCGCAACGTCACGACACCGCCGTCGACCTCGGCCACGATCGCGACGCTGTCGACCGTCCGATCGAAGAAGATCGCCGTGTTGACCGCGCCCTGCAACTGCTCGTCACTCATCATCAGCCTCCGAGTGGTCACCTGCCTGGTCGTCGGCACGCTATTCCCGGCGTGACGGGCCCGGCCGTGGACGACCACAAAGTCTGTCGGCGCGAACAGATCGGCTTGTCCGCGCCGCCAGACCACGCTCGCGCGGATGCCACCAGGTCAGCGGAGAGTGTGTTGAGATGAGGCACCGAGGGAGGTTTCCTATGAGTGGCACCGAGTTGGCAGACCTTGCCGCGTGGGCGGAAGACCGGCTGCCTGAGCTGACCGAGGACGCCTGCGGCGCGATCCTCGCGCGGATCCCGTTCTACCGGGACGCCCAGGTCGTCCCGGTGGCCGAACTGCGCCGCTCCGTCGGGCACAACCTGCGGTTCCTGCTCGCCGCTCTGCGCGATCCGCACGCTCCGCTGGACCTGCGCGCTCCCAAGGACACCGGCAGGCGACGGGCGCAGCAGTCGGCGCCGCTGCCCGAGGTGCTGCAGGCGTACCGGGTCTGCTGGGCGACCGTCTGGGACGCACTCGTCGCACACTCACGGAGCAACCGGCAGCCGACCGCGGCCGACGCGCTGCTGTCCGGGGCGAGCCTGATCTGGCAACTCACCGACGAGCACGCGATAGCTGTCACCGAGTCGTACCGGGCAGCGACGGCCGAGATCCTGCTGGCCCGGCAGCAACGCCGTTCGGCGCTCGTGGAAGCCCTGTTGACCGGGCATCCGGGTCCGGAGGGCGGCCCGTGGGAGGCTGCCTCGCTGCTCGGCTTCCCACCCGACAGCCAATTGGTCGTGGTCGCCGCCGAGACCCGTGGCCTGGCCGAGGAGAGCCTGCCCGGTATCGAGAAGCAGCTTGCCGGCCGCGGCGTCGTCTCCGGCTGGCGGCTGACTCCGGCGCTGCAGCTCGGTCTGATCTCGCTGCCGGCCGAATCCGACGGCTCGGTCATGACGCTCCTGCAGAAATCGGCGACGGCGCGGACCGGCGTGAGTCCGCCGTACCGCTCGCTGTCCGAGACGCCGCGGGCGCTGCAGCTCGCCCGGACGGCGCTGGTCACGGTGCCGGCCGGACGCACCGAGGTACAGGTGTTCGACTCGAGTCCGCTCGCCGGGATGATGGCGATGGATCCGCGCGAGGGCCGCCGGATCGCGCATCAGGTGCTCGGCCCGGTGCTCGCACTGCCCGGCGACGATCGCGCCGTAGTGCTCGACACCTTGGACGCCGACCTCGACCACGGCGGTTCGGCCGAACAAGCCGGCGAGGTCCTGCACTGTCATCCGAACACGGTCCGCTATCGCCTGCGCCGCCTGCAGGAGCTGACCGGGCGATCGTTGTCAGACCCGCGGCAGGCCTCCGAGCTCGCAGCCGCGGCGTACGCCGTCCGGCTGTTGCCGCTCACGACACCCGCTGTCGGCGCCGACAACGTGACCGCCAGAACCGACCGGCAGGCGCAGACTCGTTCCTAGGATGCGACTCCAGGCGGAGGGAGCAGCACAGCATGAGCGAGACGGTGAACCCCGGCGGCGACGGACCGGAGACCGAGGCCGAGTGGTCGCAGAAGGACTATCACCACCCGTCCGCGGGCTGGGGCGCGGCGATGTCCGTGGCGCGGGTCCTCGGCACGGAGCACGCGGTGGTGTCCGGGCCGCGCGCGATGCTGAAGATGAACCACGAGAACGGCGGGTTCGACTGTCCCGGATGTGCCTGGCCGGACGCGGTCGACGGTCTGAAACTCGACCTGTGCGAGAACGGCGTCAAGCACGTCGTCTGGGAGATGACCCCGAAGCGCGCCGGCCGTGAGTTCTTCGCGCAGCACACCGTCACCGAGCTGGAGAGCTGGACCGACTTCGCGCTGGAGGACGTCGGCCGGCTGACCGAGCCGATGGTGTACGACGCCGCGACGGACCGCTACGTACCGCTCACCTGGCAGGCCGCCTTCGACCTGATCGCAGACCAGCTGCGCGCGCTCGACTCCCCCAACCAGGCGTCCTTCTACACATCCGGCCGCCTGAGCAACGAGGCGACGTTCCTGTACCAGCTGTTCGCACGCGAGTACGGGACCAACAACCTGCCGGACTGCTCGAACATGTGCCACGAGGCGTCCGGCCGCGCACTCCAGGCCGCCCTCGGAACCGGCAAGGGTACGGCGGACCTTCGCGACTGGGACAACGCCGAGGCGATCTTCGTCCTCGGGGTGAACGCCGCGTCGAACGCGCCCCGGATGCTGACCGCGCTGTCGGACGCGTACCGGCGCGGCGCGCAGATCGTGCACATCAACCCGCTCGTCGAGGCCGCGGCCGGGCGCACGATCGTGCCGCACGAGTTCGTCGACATGGCGCTGTTCAGGTCCACGCCGACGAGCACCCTGAACCTGCAGGTCCGGGTCGGCGGCGATCTCGCACTGCTGCGGGGCATCGCGAAAGCGGTCCTCGAGGAGGCGCGGACCGATCGCAAGGCCCTCGACGAGGTGTTCCTCGAGCGGTACACCGACGGGTTCGCGGCGTACCGGAAGATCTGCGAGGACACCGACTGGGCCGACCTCGAACGGCAGTCCGGCCTGACGGAGGCGGACATCCGCCGGGCCGCGACGATCTACTCGCAATCCCGGCGTACGTTGATCAGTTGGTGTCTCGGCGTGACGCAGCACGAGCACGGTGTGGACACCGTCCGCGAGCTCGTCAACCTGCTGCTGTTGCGCGGCAACATCGGCCGGGAAGGCGCGGGCCCGTCGCCGGTCCGCGGTCACAGCAACGTGCAGGGCAACCGCACCTGCGGTATCGACCACCGGCCGAGCGCGACGTTCCTCGATCGGCTCGCCACCGCCTGCGGGATCGATCCGCCGCGCGAACCCGGCCTCGACACGGTCCGCACGATCGCCGCGATGCGGGACGGATCGGTCAAGGTGTTCGTCGGAATGGGCGGCAACTTCGCGCTCGCCGCGCCCGACACGGCCGCGACCGGTGATGCCCTGCGCTCGTGCGAGCTCACCGTTCAGGTCAGTACGAAACTGAATCGCAGCCACCTCGTGCACGGCCGCCAGGCGCTCATCCTGCCGTGCCTCGGGCGGACCGAGCTCGACGTACAGGCCGCCGGCCCGCAGTCGGTGTCGGTCGAGGACTCGATGAGCATGGTCCATCTGTCGATCGGCCGCAAACGTCCCGCCTCGCCGGCACTGCTCTCCGAGCCCGCGATCATCGCCGGCATCGCCCAGGCGACACTGCCCGCGACACGGACGCCCTGGTCGGAGTACGTCGAGGACTACGACCGGATCCGCGACATCATGTCCAAGGCGCTCGACGGCTTCGAGGACTTCAACCGGCGGGTCCGCAACCGTCTCGGGTTCCGGCTGCGGCAACCCGCGCGCGAGCTCGTCTTCCTGACGCCCAGCGGTCGCGCCGAGTTCTCGACCGCCGATCTGCCGGACGTGGTGCCCACCGACGACGATGTCCTGATCCTGCAGACGATGCGCTCGCACGACCAGTGGAACACCACGATCTACTCCGACAACGACCGGTACCGCGGCGTCAAGAACCTCCGCACGCTGATCCTGATGAACGCCGCCGACATGAGTGCCCGCGGCATCGGGCAGGGCGATCTCGTCGACATCACCGCGACCGCCCGGGACGGCTCGACCCGGGTGCTCCGCGAGTACCGCGCCCTGCGGTACGACATGCCCCGCGGCAACGCCGCGGGGTACATGCCGGAGATGAACGTGCTCGTCGCCGCCACCGACTACAGCACCCAGAGCGACCAGCCCCTGATGAAGAACATCAGGGTCCGGGTCGCTCCGTCTCGTCAGGGATAGCGGGTCAGGGACCCGCACCGATCAATTGGTGTTCGTCCGTGCATCAGGCGTTGGTCACCGAACTCCCCTACCCTGAGATCGCTCCGTTCCGCCCACGGAAGGTCTTCGCATGCGCCTGGTGGCCCTAGGTCTCGCAGTTGCTCTGCTGGCTCCCGCCGCTCCCGCCCAAGCTGCTCCCGTCACTCCCGACCAGGCCACGTTCGATCCGGCGGGGTACGTCGACCCGTTGATCGGATCGGCCCGGGACGGGACGACCTGGCCGGGAGCGGTGCGGCCGTTCGGGATGATCTCGTGGAGCCCGACCAGCACCCGCGGCGACCAGACCAGCACCGGCGCCGCGAACGGTTACCAGTACGACGTCACGCGCGTACGCGGGTTCAGCCTGACCCACCTCAGCGGTGCCGGCTGCAACCCGGGCGCCGCAGGCGACATCCCGATCATGCCGTACGCCGGCACGGTCGACTCCTCGCCGACCGCCGACACGACCGACGCCAAGTACGCGACCAATTTCCGGCACGAGAACGAGAGAGCGCTCCCCGGCCGTTACACGGTGACGCTCGACTCCGGCGTGAAGACCGACCTCGCCGTGACCACCCGCGCGGGCGTCGGTGAGTTCACCTTCCCGGCCGATCAGGCCGCGAACCTGCTGTTCCGTACGTCGAACTCGCTCAACGGCAGCGAAGACGCCGAGATCACCATCGACCCGAACCACCGCAAGGTCACCGGGTCGGTGCTGACCGGCGCGTTCTGTGGGCGTCGCGCGAACGGTGGCGTGAACAACCGCAAGACGTACTACCGGCTGTACTTCACCGCGTCCTTCGACCAGCCGATCGTTGCCAACGGCACCTGGAAGGACAGCACGCTGGCTGCGGGCAGCACGCACACGACCGGCGGCGAGGGGTACGCCACCGGAGCGGACCGGGCCGGGCGCGGCTCCGGCGGGTACGTCACGTTCGCGCCGGGCTCCGAAGTACGGATGCGGCTCGGCATCTCCTACGTCAGCCTGGCCGGCGCCGAGCAGAACCTGCGCGCCGAGCTGAGGCCGAACGCCGCCACCGACAAGATCGCAGCCGACGGGTACGCCGACTGGCGACGCGAACTGAACGCGATCCGCGTCACCGGCGGGACCGACGCGCAACGAACCACGTTCTACACCGCGCTCTACCACACGCTCCTGCAGCCGAACATCTTCAACGACATCGATGGCCGTTATCTCGGTTCGGACCTGAAGATCCACCGGCTCGCGCGCGGCCAGAGAGCGCAGTACGGAACGTTCTCCGGCTGGGATCAGTACCGGGCTCACATCCAGTTGCTCGCGTTGCTCAAGCCCGACGTCGCGGGTGACTACGCGCAGTCCATGTACCAGTTCGCCCAGCAGAACAAGGGGATCTGGGACCGCTGGCTGCACAACAACGGCGCCACGCATGTGATGACCGGCGATCCTGCCGCGCCGACGCTCGCGACGTTCGTCGCGATGGGAGCCACGAACTTCGACGTCCGCGGCGCCTTCGACTCGCTGGTGCACCAGGCCCGGGTCCAGAACGCGGACGCGGAGAACGACGGTGGCTGCCCAGGGCAGTGCACCGGACAGCGGCCGGCGCTGAACACGTACCTCGCCAAGCACTACGCGCCGCAGGACGCCTGCCATTGCTGGGGCGGTGCTGCGGAAACGCTGGAGAACGCTCTTGCGGATTTCTCGCTCGCTCAGTGGGGCGCCCGGCTCGGCGCGGATGTGGCGGATCTGAAGGACCGGGGCAGTTGGTGGAAGAACACCTTCGACCCGGCCGTCGGGTACCAGCGGGCGCGGAAGGCGGACGGCACCTGGCAGGACGGGTTCAGCCCGTCGACGGATGTCGGATTCGCGCAAGGTACGACGTCGACGTACACCTGGATGGTGCCGCAGGACGTGTCCGGTCTCGCCACCTCGATGGGCGGACCGACGACCGCGGTGCAGCGGCTCGATGCGTTCTTCCACGACGCCGACGGCAACTGGGCGGTGAAAGGCGGCAGCCCGGTGCGGTACGACCCGACGAACGAGCCGGGTCTGCACACGCCGTGGCTCTACAACGGTCTCGGTGCGCCGTCGAAGACGCAGGCGACCACGCGGGAGATCGTCGACACCGTCTACGGCACCGGTCCGTCCGGGCTGCCGGGAAACGATGATCTCGGCACGCTCTCCGCGTGGTACATCTTCGCCGCGATCGGGCTCTTCCCGCAGACGCAGGGCCGGGCCGAGTTGCTGGTCGGTAGCCCGCTGTTTCCCAAGGTCGAGCTACACCGGAGCAACGGCGTACGGCTGACGGTCGAAGCACCGGAAACGTCGGACACGAACCAGTACGTCCAAGGGTTGTCGCTGAACGGCCGGGCGCGGGGCGAGTCCTGGCTGCCCGAGTCGTTCGTCACGCGCGGCGGGCGGATCACCGTCCAGATGGGTGCCGCGCCCTCGGAGTGGGGGACGCCGCCTGTGGACCACTGAAACGGCCGCCGACGGCGACAGTTATCCTGACCGGAGTGAACCCTTTGCCCAGAGGGCCGGTTGACTCTGACGTCGACCTGCGGGTCGACGGCCGGGCCCAGCGTGCATACGACCCGGTCATCCTCGGGGCCATCGCCGCCGGCGGTGCGATCGGCGCCGCCGCGAGGTACCTGGTCGGGCTCGGCTGGCCCACCCCGCCGGGCGGTTTCCCGGTGAGCACGCTGGTCATCAACGTGGTCGGCTGCGGACTGATCGGGATCCTGATGGTGCTGGTCACCGACGTCCTCACCCGGCAACGGCTCCTCCGCCCGTTTCTCGGCACCGGCGTGCTCGGTGGGTTCACCACGTTCTCGACGTACGCCGTCGACATCCAGCAGCTCGTCACTGGACGGCACGCCGGGATTGCGTTGCTCTACCTCGCCACGACCGTTCTCGGCGCGCTGCTCGCGGTCCGGGCCACGGTGAGCGCGACGCGCGCGCTGATCACCTGGAGGACCCGATGACGCGGCTGCTGCTCGTGATCGCGGGCGGCCTGATCGGAGCGCCGCTGCGGTACATCGCCGACCGCGCCGTTCAGGCCCGGCACGACTCGCTGTTTCCGTGGGGAACGTTCAGTGTGAACGTCGTGGGATCGCTGATCCTGGGTTTCCTGGTCGGCGCGTCCTCCGCTCTCCCGCACGACGTCCAGCTCCTCGTCGGCACCGGTTTCTGCGGGGCGCTCACGACGTACTCGACGTTCTCGTACGAGACGATCCGCCTCTACGAGGACCGCGCTCGTTTCCTCGCGGTCGCGAACGTCACCGCGAGCATCGTGGCGGGCCTCGGCAGCGTGTTCCTCGGCGCGGCCGTCAGCCAGGCGATCTGGAGCTGACCCAGATCAGCGATCGCGGACCGCGATCCCCGGATAGTCCAGCACCAGACCCGAAGCGTCGAACGTCAGCTCACACTCGAAGTCGAACGTCGCGGACTCGTAGTGGAACACGTGCCCTCGCTCGTCGGAGCTCGTGAGCGTGTAGCGCTGCTCGAGACGCACGACGGCCAGATCGTCGGCCTGTACGAAGGCAGCCGGCACGTCGAGCGTCGTACCGGGAACGAACGCGAGCCGGTGCACCGGGAGCGTGTTCGTGACCGCCGAGGACTCGAAGTCCACGTCCCGGCAGCCGTCGAGATCCGGCCGAGCTACACCGTTCACGGTCCAGCGATCGCCCGGGAAACGTGTCAACGCAACCTCATGATCACCGGAGATCGTCGCGTTCACCGCCTCCACGGACTCGGTCGACCAGTCCGCGCCGACGGTGATCTCGTACCCGACGTACCAGATCGAGTCGTCCTCGCGGGCCGACGTACGACCACGCAACCGGCCCGCGTCGGCGAACAGCACCTCGAATCCGACCCGAGCCCCGCTGTGCGTCCACGACGCAGCGGCAGGCAGCGCGCACAGTTCCATGTCCCGACCCTAACCAGCCGTGGAGAACTGTTCGAGGGGTGACACGGGGCGGTCGAATTCTTCGGGTGCGCCTATCGTTGGCCGGTAGGCGTTTCCGTGGAGGGGTGGATGCTGGACCGGTCGGAGTCCGCGCTGGGCATTGTGCTCCGGTCGCAGTTCTACCGTTCGGCGTTCCTGTCGTTGCTCATCGCCGGGGTCGGTCTCTCGGCAGCGACCCCGCAGCTCACGCTGTTCCTGGTGCGGGAACTCCACACCCCACTGCCTGTCGCCGGCCTGTACTACGTGACGAATCTGGCCGCGCCGATCGCCGGGTTCCTGGTCGGGCGATGGTCGGACCGGACCCAGGACCGGCTCCTGTGGTTCCGGATCTGCTCGGTCGTCGGCGCGGCCGGCTGGCTCGCGATGGCGGCGGCGACCGAGGTCTGGATGCCGTTCGTGATCAGCGCGCTGGCGTTGAGCGTGGCCGGCGGTTCGATGGCGCAGCTGTTCGCGGCCTGCCGTGACGAGTTGAGTCGGCATCCGACCCGGGCCGAGAACCGGGTCGTCGCGACCGTCCGGATGGCGTTCACCACCGGCTGGATCCTGGGCCCGGTGTTCGGCAGCTGGTTCGGCGGCGCCTTCGGGCTCCGTCCGTTGCTGGTGGCAACAGCGGCGTGCGTGTTCGCCGCGATGATTCCGCTCGGCCGGCAACGCGTCGAGCGGTACGACGATCCGCAGGGTGGCCCGCCCTCCGAGCGGCGCCGGATCGACCACATGATGCCGTTGCTGGTCTTCACCGCGGTCTGTGTTCTGGCGATGACCGGCGACACGATCAAGTTCGGTTACCTCCCGATCTACATGGCCGAGCAGTTGCACGTGTCGGACTCGATGCGTGGTGTCGTCATCGGCATCCAGCCGCTCCTCGAGTTGCTGCTGCTCCCGGTGGTCGCGCGACTGGCCGACCGGTTCGGCGCGATCCGCGCGATGACAGCAGGCGCCGTTCTCGGCCTGGCCGGCAACCTCGCCTACGCACTCAGTACGTCGGTCGTCGGCCTGTTCGTCGGCCAAGCGCTGACCGCCGGGTTGTGGGCGTGCGTCGGCGCGCTCGGCGTCTCGATCGCCCAACGGCTCTACCCCGAAGGCGTCGGGACCGCGTCCGGCATCTTCCTGAGCGCGATCCCGGTCGGCTCGGCGATCGGCGGCACCATCGGCGGTATCGGCGTCGCCGCGATCGGCCTGCCGCACGTCTTCTTCATCCCGGCGTGCCTGACCGCGCTGGCGATCGTCGCCTTCGTCGTATTCGGCAATCGTGAGAACAGCTAGCCGGCCGGCGATTCACACCAGATAGCGGTCCCCCGGGCGCACGATCCGCAGCCAGCAGCAGCCGTACGGCGCAAGGTCGAGCGAGATCGCTCCGTCGTCGACGGTCGCCGTGCCTTCGGCGAGCAGGTTCACCGCACGGTCTGCGGAGCCGGCACCTGACAGGGACAAGGTGACGGCGGCCGGCTCGGCCGCGAAGTTGTGCACGGCAACGATCGTGCCGCCTTCGTGATCGGAGCGGTGCGCGAACACCGACGGTGCGCCGGTCTCGAGGATCGTGCACGAGCCCCAGGACAGCTCGGGACACTCGCGGTACCGCCGGACCAGCAGCTTCATCCAGTTGAACAGCGAGTCGGGGTCACGTCGCTGGGCGGCGACATTCACCTTCTCCGGACCGAACTCTCCTTCGGCCAGTGGACTCGGCAGCCGGGACGGATCCGCCGTCGAGAAGCCCCCGTTGACGTCCGCGGTCCATTGCATCGGCGTTCGGACCGCATGCCGGTCCTCGGCGGCGAGGTTCTCCCCCAGGCCGATCTCCTCGCCGTAGAACAGCACCGGCGTACCCGGCAGCGAGAACAACAGGCTGTAGACCATCCGGAGCCGTGCCGGGTCGTTGCCCAGCATCGGCGGCAGCCGTCGCCGCAGTCCGCGACCGTAGAGCTGCATGTTCTTGTCCGGCCCGAACGCGTCGAACACTTCCTGCCGCTCGGCGTCGGACAGCTTGTCCAGCGTCAGCTCGTCGTGGTTGCGGACGAAGGTTCCCCACTGTCCCTCTTCGGGCGGATCCGGCCGCTCGCGCAACGCCTTCACCAGCTCGGCCGGCTCGTTGCGGGCCAGCGACAGGTAGAGCCGTTGCATCCCGATGAAGTCGAAACACATCGTCAGCTCGTCGCCGTCCTCGTCGCCGAAGAAGCGCCGTACGTCGGGATAGGGCAGATTGACCTCGCCGAGCAGGATCGACTGCCCGTGCCGACGCTCCAGGAACGCCCGGAGGTCCCGGAGGTAGTCGTGCGGATCCGGCAGGCGACCCGCGTCCTCGGCGCCGGAGGTGTCGAGCAGGAACGGCACCGCGTCCACCCGGAACCCGGACAGGCCCAGCTCCGACCAGAAGCCGACCACCCGCTCGATCTCCTCGCGGACCTCCGGGTTCGCGATGTCGAGATCCGGCTGGAACTTACGGAACCGGTGCAGGTAGTACTGACCCGCCTGCTCGTCGTACTGCCACAGGCTCGTCTCCTGGCCCGGGAAGACGATGCCCTTGTCCGCATCCGGCGGCGGCTCGTCCCGCCAGACGTACCAACCGCGGTACGGCGACTCGCGGGACGCCCGCGCGCTCCGGAACCACGGGTGCTGGTCCGAGGTGTGGTTGACGACGAGATCGGCGATCACCCGGATGCCGCGATCCCGGGCCAGCGTGATGAGCTCGACCAGGTCACCATGGGTCCCGAGCCGGCTGTCGACGCCGTAGAAGTCGGTGATGTCGTAGCCGTCGTCACGGTCCGGCGTCGGGTAGAACGGCATCAGCCACAGGCACGTCACCCCCAGCTCGGCCAGGTGATCGATCCGCTGGCACACGCCACGCAGGTCTCCGCACCCGTCGCCGTCGGTGTCGAAGAACGTCTCGACGTCCAAGCAGTAGATGACCGCGTTCTTCCACCAGACGTCCGCTGTTTCGGTCAGGCGCATGCTCCGGTCCTTTCCCGCGCGCCCGGCCGGTACCCGCCGATTTGCGCTCCTACACGCGGACCGACAGCGCAGCGACGAGCACCGACACGGCCACGCCGCCAAGGATGATCAAGGCAACGACCAGCAGCGTGCTCTCGGCGGATGGTTTGCCAGGGTCGGCGGCGTCGAGTTGGTCGAAGCGGTCGAGATGCGGGCCCCAGCCGAAGGAGCCCGACTGTGACTCACGGTCGGCGGTTCCTGGCAACGGGTGACCGCCGTATGTCGGCATCGATCCGTCGGGCAGTGCGGGCGGCGGAGGCTGGAGCCCCGCCTGTTCCTCATCAGGCACGTGTCCTCCACGACATCGGCCGTTCCTCACGGTCTCCCCACCGCGGCAGATGTCCGTTCCTACTGTAGTCATCTGACGTATAGGCGGAAGTGGTGATTTTCTGCCATCCTCGGTGTCGTTCCTTTCCGCCCTGAATTAAGTTTCGAAGGAGCGATCCCATGCCGGACCCCATGCCGGACTCTGGCCCGTCCAGACGTCCGTTCCGCCGGACCCTCGGCGTCGTGCTCGGAACCGCCGCCCTGATGATCACCTCGGCCGCGATGGCGTACGCCGCTCCGCCGCCGAGCCTGCCGCAGAACGCCGGAGGGTACGAGCAGTCGTTCTCGCCGGCGTACGACTACGACACCGACGGCTGCTACGCCACCCCCGCCATCGGAGCCGACGGCACGCTCAACCCCGGTCTCAACCCGACCGGCGACGTGAACGGCAACTGCCGTGACCAGTCCGACCTCGACAACTCCCAGACCTACTCCCGCGAGAAGTGCAACAACGGCTGGTGCGCGATCGTGTACGCCAGCTACTTCGAGAAGGACCAGGCGTTGCCGGGCAGCAGCCTCGGCGGCCACCGGCACGACTGGGAGCACGTCATTTCCTGGGTGAACCAGTCGACCAACCAGGTCGATTACGTGACCACGACGCAGCATTCGAGCCAGGTCACGTACACACGTTCACAGGTCCGGTTCGACGGGTCGCACCCGAAGGTCGTCTACCACAAGGACGGCGCGAGCACGCACTTCTTCCGGCTTGCCAACAGCAACGACGAACCGCCGGAGAACCACTACCACAACTGGCGCTACCCGCCGCTCGTCGGCTGGAACGGCTACCCCAGTACGTCGCTGCGCGACACCCTGATGACCGCGGACTTCGGGTCCGCGACGATCAAGATCACCGACAAGGACGACCGGTTCCGCAACCTGCTGAACGCGTCCAGGCCGTCCGGCATCCCCTTCGACCCCTGGGCCTGACGCTCTAGATCACGGAGGCGTGCGCGTTCAGTCCTGGGCGCGCACGCCGTCCGTCAGCGACTCCGCGATCAGGTCGATCATCGCGGCATGCCGATGGGTGGCAGTCTCGGCCTGCCCGAGCGCGACGGTGTCGAGGAACACCCGGCTGACCACAAGCTCCGCGGCCGCCTGCACCCGGTCCCGATCGGCCACCACGTCCTCGGCACCGGCCAGCACGCAGGCCACGGTCTCGGTCGCCTCCGCGAACAACTCGGCTGCCCGGGACGCGATCTCCGGTCTCCCCTGCGCCTCCCGGAACACGATGATCCGGGCCGCGCGGTCGTGCTCCAGCTCCTCGGCCATCGTCGCCACGATCGCGCGCAACCGCCGCCGTACCGTTCGTCCGCGTGCCGTGGACCGCAGCACCTCACTGGGAGCCGGGCGCTCCTGCACCACCGCGAGCAGCAGGTCCAGCTTGGTCGCGAAGTGGTAGAACACCAGCCCCGACGGTACGCCGGCCTCGGTCGCGATCCGGGCCGTCGACGTGGCGTCGTACCCGTGCTCGGCGAACAGCCGCTCGGCGGTCTCGATGATGAGCTGCCGTTTGGACGGTCGCGTGGCATGGCGCGTGTGCGCGGGAGCGGTCATGAGCCTGCCGGTTGGGCGGCAGGCCAGACGTCACCTTTCCGTTCAGCTGCGAGCACGGCGGCTCGCTTCAGGGATTTGAAGACATAGTCCGGCACCCGCATACCCTGCCGGTGCGCCCACATCAGTTCGTGCTCGGCCCGTCCGACCTGCCGCGCGTACTCGCGCAGTTCCGCCTCGCCACCGTCACTCATCTTCAGCGCCTCCATCACGTCCCCGAAGTCGGCTACCTGACGTTTGTTGTAGGCGCCGACCACTTCGAACGTACGCTTCCGCAGCCCGCGCGTCAGCCACTTCTGCCATCCTGACAACTGATCCCACAGCTGCTGCGCGGCCATCTGGTAGTACGCGAAGTGCCCGGGCTCCTGGCGGCGGATCGGGGCGACCACCGTTGCGGCGATGGCCCGCTCGCCCAGCCCGACCAGCCCGGCATGAAACTTGTTGTAGGCAATCACCGCGGACCGCTCGGTGGCCAGCCCGGTCAGGTAATAGAGCATCCGGCTGACGTCCTGCACGCCGGGCATCCGGCCGAGCGCCCCGAGGAACTTGAGGCTGAACGAGACGTCCGCGAGGTTCGGTTCGTGCGGGTCCACGCCGATCAGGTTCTGCAGCTTGTCGAGGATCTGCCCGTGGCGCGTCTCCTGCGGCATCCACACGTCCGCGTAGAAGTGCCGGTCGACCTCGGGCGGATCGGGCAGCAGGATGTTCAGTTCCAGCACGTTGCGTTCGACCTCGAGCTCGACCCGGGTCATGTAGGCCAGCACCGGACCGAACCGCTCGGCCAGCAGGCTGGGCTTCTTCATCGTGTAGTCGACGCTGCCGAGCGGGATCGGCGGGTGCTCCTCGCCCAGCCGATCGACATGCTCGGCAAGCCGGGAGTCTTCCCGCCGGCGGCCTCGCCGGCGCGAAACGGTCACATCGCTCAACCACATAGGCGGCACCTCATTCATCCGACAGGGATGCGCGCTCGATCCCCCCAGAGGTAAGCCTAACAAAGTAACTGACTGATCAGTCAGTCAGAGCTTGTGACCCCCGCAACAGAACAGCGGGCGGCGGCCCCTCGGGACCACCACCCGCTGCTTGCCCGGTCTACTTCGCGATCGTGTAGCGGATCGTGTCGTTGCGGAGTACGTCGCCGTTCACCTTGACGATGCGTACGACGTGTTGCGCGTTCTTCAGCCCGGTCGCGGAGAACACCGTCCGGTTCGTCACCCGGGTGTCGTTGTGCAGGTTCACCCGGCGTACCAGCTTGCCGTCGACGTACACGTCCGCGTCGCCCTGGTCCGGTGCGAGCGCCGTACACCATTCGACGCCGGTCCCGGTGAAGGTGAAGCTGACCGAGGCGCCGTCGGCCTTGGTGGCGTGGATGTCGTCGCGGTAGTCACCGCGGAACCGGACGTCGAGCGCCGTGTTCCCGACCGGCAGGTTCGCCAGGTAGGCCTTGCTGATCGTGAGCGCGTTTCCGTCGACCGTGTAGTCCGTGCCCTTCACCAGGTCCTGGCCGGCCTTCGCGATCCCATCCAGCTCGGCCGGGTCGCGCCCGAGCTGCACGCTGACATCGGCCGGCGCGTTCTTGTCGAACACCGCGGTGTCCGGGTTCAGCAGACTCTCCTGCCGGACATTCAGCTTGTCGAGCAGCATGAACTGACCGGACTTCTTCACGCCGCGGATCGTGTGACTGCCGTTCGGCAGATCCGAGACGCTGTAAACGACCTGCTGGGGTTTGTTGTGACCCTGCGCCGGATCGAGGTACGTGCTCACGGTCTGCTTGAACTCGCCGTCGATGTAGATGTCGACGTCACCTTGACCCGCGTCGGTCTCGGTCACGTAGTCGACACCCGTGCCGACGAAGCTGTACGAGAACGAGTCGCCGTTCCCCTCCGTCCATTGAACGTCGTCCTGGTAGTCGCCGAGACCACGACCGGAGCTGTAGTTCCAGTTGCCGCTGTAGACGATCTCCGGACTGTTGTTGTTGACCTCGACGGTCCGCGTCGGGAGGTCGGCCGCCTTCGCCGCGGACGAGTCCGTCACACCGACGGTCAGCGCCTGCGAAACAGCGGGTACCTCGTAGTTGTCGTTGCGCTGCCACGCGCCGTCGTACGAGACCCGGAGGTCGTCGTCGTTCACGCTGATCGAGGCGCCCTTCTGCGGCGTGACCTTCAGCAGCCGGACGCCGTGGATCGGGACGTCCTTCGCGGTGAAGCTCGACGCGAAGGTGCCGAGGTCCTTGCGGGCCCACAGGTCACGCACCTTGCCGGCGCCGTTCAGGCCGAGGTCGGCGAAGTTCACCGTCATGTCGGCGTCGGTCTGGCCGAGGTTGAACAGGGCAACGGTGTACGAGCTGTCCGAGTTCAGCGCGAACCACACCTGCCGGTTGGTCTTCATGGACAGCGGGTGCGCCGGACGGCCGGCCTGGTCGACCGCGATCACCTCGCGGTTGGTCAGCAGTTCGAGGCCGTACGAGTCCAGCCTGGTCATGTCGTTGCCGACGTACATCGGCGCCGCGGACACCGCCCAGAGCGTTGCCGCCGTACGACGTTCGTCCTTGGTCATACCGTCCATCTGGCCGTTGCCGACATCGAGCGAGTCGAGGTCGTTCCAGCCGCCCGGTCCCGCGTGCCGCCACCATTCGGCGAGCTTCGGGAACAGCCGGTTGATGTTCGGCCAGGCGGTCAGCGCCGTACCTGTGCAGTAGCACTCGACGTCCCAATCGATCCGCCAGCCGTTCGCGTACTGCTTCCAGTAGTCGGCGTAGTTGATGTCGAGCGCCCAGGACAGCTCGAACCAGATGTTGTTCCGCTTCAGGGCCTGCGACCAGGCCTTCACGTCGTCGCGGGCGTCCAGCGACAGGTCGCTGATCCCCGAGCCCGGGGTGACGCTGTCGAACTTGAGGAAGTCCAGGCCCCACGAGCCGAACAGGTCCGCGATCGAGTCGATGTACTTCTGCGCGCACGGCTTCGAGAAGTCGATGCGGTAGCCGATGCCCCAGTAGTCGCCCTTCTGCAGCGGCAACACCGGCAGGTCGCCGGTCGTGCACCCTGGAGCGCCGTAGATCGGCAGCTTCGCGTCGATGACGGCCTGGCTGATGCCCGGGATCGTGTAGAGGCCGACCTTCTGGCCGTTGGCGTGGATGTGGTCGATGACCGCCTGCAGGCCGTTCGGGTAGAGCTTCTTGCTCGGCGTCGGCCGGCCGTACTCGTCGATGCCGTCGTTCCAGCCGGCGTCGATGTTGATGTACTCGTACCCGTACGGCTGCAGCTTCGCGTGCATCGCGTCGGACTGGGCGATCAGCTGATCCGCCGTGATCCAGCTGCCGCCGTTCGGGTTGTACACCTGCATGCTGTAACTGCTCCAGCCCATGTAGGGCCGCGCGGCCTTGTCTCCCGCGGGACCTGGTAGCTCGGTCGCAGCGGTCGCGCTGGTGGTTGCTGGTGCTGCTGTCGACGTACTCAAACCTGCCGGCAGCAGCCCGGCGACTACGAGCCCCGCAAGTGCGGCCCGCAACACCCTGCTCCGAACGGATCTGGTCATGGCGGTGACCTCTTCCCAGAGAACTCAGGAGAAAACCGAATCGGATAGGATATTGGGTCTATTACTTAACCTTGTCAAGATTCTGTGCGAAAGTGGCACAGTGATGACGCGCCGCGAAGTCCGTCGACAGCTGCGGCGCCGGTGGCACCAAGGACAGCACCCGACCGGTGTGCCCTGAAGCGGGCCAGTACGTCGAGGGCGTCGAGGGGTTGCCTGTCTTCGCGAAGTTGACCCACGCGGCACGCATGGAGTCGGCCAGTGCGGTCTGTTCGGCGTTCAGCGGGACCGGGAAGGGAGCGTTCGGGAGGTCGAACAGATACCACATCTCCGAGCCGTGCGTGGCCACCGAGAGCAGGCCGGCCGGGGCGAAGAGGAACGGCGCGGTGTCGTCGTTGAACTCATAGCCGTACGTCGGAACTCGCCGTGCGGTCCACTTGTTCACCTGAGCCGCGCCGCACGCGAACGTCGCGTCGCCGACCAGTGTGCCGAACGCCTTGTCCGGAGTGGCGTACGACGCCAGCGGGTACTCCTTGGCGATCGCGGCGGCCTGTGCGGGCGCCACCCGCAGCGCGCCGGCGATGTTGCTCTCGTAGTTCGCCGCGGTGACCGGGCTGATGTAGGGGAGGTTGTACCCGCGGCTGACGACGCGGCCGCCGAGGGTGAAGAGCGCTTCTTCGTCGTGGTTGCTGCCGTTCAGGATCGTCACGTTGTTGAACCGGCCGGCGGCGAGCGCCGTACCGATCGATTCCTTCAGCACCGCTCCGTCGACCACGCCCGGGATGAGGGCGGTCGCCGTCGAGATGTTGTCGACCAGCGTCTGCACCGGGACCTTCCGCAGGCAGTCCGCCGACTGGTCCAGGCAGCCGACCCTGGTGGCGAACTCCTTGCCGAACGTCTCCGCCTTGGCGAGCGGTTCCTGCTCCAGCGCGAACGCGCCGCTCTCCACGATCGCCCGCTGGAACAAGCCCTTCGAGCTGCGCGATGTGACGTGCGCGAGCACCGACAGGCCACCCGCGGACTCACCCGCGATCGTGACGTTGTGCGGGTCGCCGCCGAACTGGCCGATGTTGCGCTGCACCCAGCGCAGCGCGGCCTGCTGGTCCATCAGCCCGTAATTGCCCGCCGGTCCCCCGGGCCGTGTTGCCAGCGCCGGGTGGGCCAGGAAGCCCAACGCGCCGAGGCGGTAGTTGATGGTCACGACTACCGCGCCGGCCTTCGTGAGCTTCGTGCCGTCGTAGTTGGAGCCGCTGTCTCCGACCAGGCCACCGCCGTGGATCCAGACGAGCACCGGGCGCTTGGTGGCGGTGTGCAGGGCCGGTGTCGAGACGTTGAGGTAGAGGCAGTCCTCGGACAGTTGGCCAGGCGTCACGACGCTTGGTGCCTGCGGACAGCCCGGTCCGTACGACGTTGCGTCGCGCACGCCCCGCCAACTGGCTGCGGGCTGCGGCGGCCGCCACCGGAGATTCCCGGTCGGCGCCGCGGCGAACGGCAGACCGCGGAAGGAGTAGGTGCCGTCGGCTCCCACACCACGGACAGCACCGTTGCCCGTAGCAACAACCGGGTTGGAGGTCGTGGCGTCGGCGGTGGGCAGGCCGCCTGAGCCGATTGCCAGGGTCGCGGCCGCAGTTGCCGCCACTGTCGCCGCTGCGGCGGCGAGCAGGAGGCGTGGTCGCCGGGAACGGGTGATTCTCACGATTGGGGTACCTCGTCTGAGTGAGTGGTTCGTTACCGCCACCACTCTTCAGCGCGCGAGCACCCATCGCCCCAGGGAGAGTCCCTGGTTTCAGGCGGCGTACTCCCCGGCGGCCTGCCACTCGGCGGGCCCGTCGGACCCGGCTTCGTACTCCTCCAGCGGCACCTCGTCGGCCTGCCAGGCGGCCACCACCGGCTCGACGATCTCCCAGCAGCGCTCGGCGACGTCACCGCGCACCGAGAGCAGCGGGTCGCCGCGCAGAATGCCGTTCAGCACCTCGCCGTACGGGAGCACCGACGACGACGGCAGCGTCGCGTCCAGGAAGACCTGACCCATCGTGTACGGGCCGTCGACGCCGAGCGCCGGGACGGACAGCGACAGCTCCCCCGGGTTCAGACCGATTCGCAGGGTCTCGCCGTCGCGTCCGCCGTGCAGGCCGGACGGCAGGTGCCGCAGCGGCTTGAACTTGATCACGATCTCCTTGCGCGCGGCGCCGAGCGCCTTGCCCGATCGCAGCGTGAACGGGACACCCGCCCAGCGGTTCGTGCCCACCTCGACCGTCACCTCGGCCAGCGTCTCGGTCTCCCGGGCCGGGTCCACGCCCGCTTCACCGGCGTACGACGGAACCACGCGACCGTCCGCGATGCCCGCGGTGTACCGGGCCCGCCGGCTCGCCTCGATCGCGGAGCCGCGGTACAGGCGCGTACTGCGCAGCGCTCGAGCCATCTCGCTGCGTACCTCGACCGCGTCCATCGTGGCCGGGGCGTCCATCGCGAGCAGGGCGAGAACGAGTAGCAGGTGACTCTGAATCATGTCAACCAGCGCGCCCGCGTTGTCGTAGTACTGCGCGCGACCCTCGAGGCCGAGCGTCTCGTCGTACACGATCTCGACGCTCTCGATGTGTTCGGCGTTCCAGACCGGCTCGAACAGCCGGTTGGCGAACCGCAGGCCGATCAGGTTCAGGACGGCGGTGCGGCCGAGGAAGTGGTCGACGCGGTGCACGTTCTCCTCGGGGACGAGCGAGGCGACCAGTTTGTTCAGCGCGGCCGCGGACGCGGCGTCGGTGCCGAACGGCTTCTCGAACGCCAGCTCGGTGCCCTCCGGGAGCTCGACCCGCTGCAGCGTCTCGACGATCGCGGTCGTCACGGCCGGCGGCAGCGAGAAGTACAGCACCGGTGCCGGGCCGGCGAGCTCGAGGAGCGCGCGCAGGTGCCCGGGATCCGTCGGGTCGCCTGCGACGTACTGCGTGGTCCCCAGGGTCTCGGCCGCAACGGGCCCGATCTCCCCATGGGACTCGAAGGCAGTCCGCACGCGGCCCGTCCACTCGTCCGCCGCGAGCGGCGTCCGGCCGGTGCCGATGATCCGCACAGCGGTGGCGCGCGTGCCGGCGAGCAGACTGCCCAGGCCGGGCAGCAGCAACCGGGAGCTCAGGTCGCCGCTGGCGCCGAAGATGACGACGGTACGTTGAATCAACACGTGGACACCCAACGCTGGGGACGGGAAGCGCATTCCCGCTAGCTTACGGGGGTGGACTCGGCGGACGGGTACGGCGTGTCCGGCAGGCCGAGGTTGCGCCAGACGAAACGCGGGACCCAGCCCAGGAAACCGCGCAGGTATGCCGAGCAGAACGCGATCGCGGGCTGGCTGTGCTCCCCCGGCGTGAACCAGACCCAGTCCTCCACGATCCGGAACGGCGCACCCGGGGTCGCCATCAGATACTCCATCTGACGCGGATGAATCACGTCGTACGCGAACTTGGTGTCCGCCGAGCTGACCGCGAACCGGTCGTTGAACGCCTCGCTCTCGAAGCTGATGCCGTTGCGGAAACCCTTCGGCCCGACGCTGAGCTGTGGCATCCGGGCCGGCAACTGGAAGCCGAGGATCGCCTCGGAGTGGTTGTTGACCACGGTCCGCGTCTGCGTGTTGCCGTTGCTGTCGGTGTACGACTCGGTGTGCGACGTCTTCCAGTGGTGCTTGAACGCGACGAACGGCGGCCCGTCACCGTCCCGCCCGCGGATCACCTCGTCGGTGCGGTGACCGTAACCGCCACCCTTGACCGGCGTGTACTGCAGCAGGTTGTCGTCGGCGCCGATCCAGTACCAGTCCGGGTGGTGGTAGAACCTCAGCCGCGGCTCCGGCTCCGGCTGGATCCAGTGGTCGAGCGGCGTCGCGTCGATCGCCGCCGCGATCGCGCCGAGCTGCTCGAGCCAGACACCGAGCTGATCGAGCTCCTTGCGAGGCGGATTCAGTACGACGATCTGGTCGCCGTCGACGCCGAGGTTCACGCCAGGTTGGCCCGCCGCCAGCGCGTTCAGCTGCACGCACAGCTCCGAGGTCATCACCTCGTGCGCGAACGCCGGGTCCATCGCGCCGACCTGCCACCCCGGCCCGAGCTGCGCCGGAGCGACCACGCCGTGCGCGAGAATGCCGTACCGCGGTGCCGTCTCGCCGCCCGTGATCCACAGCTCGGGGAGACGCCGCGACAACGTCACCATGCCGACCCAGCCCGACCAGTACGCCGACTTGTACTCGATCACCTGGAACGGCCGGCCGGTTGCGGTCATCCCGGTGATCTGGTCGTCGGGTTTGCGCACGAACCCGACCCCGAACGGCGGATTGCTCAGCCGAGCGACCGCGTCGAACGTCGGGCTGTTGACGAAGCTCCAGCCACGCTCTCGGATCGAACCGATGTACTGCTGCCGGCGGACGAGCGCGACGATCCCCCACACGATCGCAGCCACGACCAGCAGCAGCGCGATCACCATCAAGACGATCAAACCGCTCACATGTGCCTCCCCGATCCGGCTGCTTGCACACCGGACGATAACGCCGCGAGAGGATCAGGCCAGGGCACTCGGCAGGGGTTCGGCATGGATGATCTGGAGCCGGCTGACCGCTCGGGTGAGGACGACGTACAGGCGGTGCAGGCCGCGGGGCTCGGCGGCGACGATGTGGGCCGGCTCGGCGACCACGACCGCGTCGAACTCCAGGCCCTTGGCCAGCGTGGCAGGCACGCACACCAGGCGCACGGTGTCGATCTCGTCCTCGGTCTCCCCGATCAGCGCCACTTCGAGTCCGGCCGCCGCGATCGCGTCCCGCAGGGCCACGACCTGGTCGTCCGCCGCGATCAGCGCCACCGAACCTTCGCCCTCGAGTGCCGCCCGGCACTCGGCCACCACCTGGTCCGCGAAGGTGGACGCGTCGGCCGGGATGATGCTCAGCGCGTCAGCGACCGTCCGGACGCCGCTCGGGGTGCCGAGCGTCGGCGCGATCTCGGGTAGCAGCCTCGCCGCGAAGCTGATGATCTGCTCCGGCACCCGGAACCCGCGGTCGAGCTCGGCCACGACGCCGTCACCCTTGTCGAGATGCCCGAGCACGCGGTCCCAGGATCCGGCGGCCCACGGTGTCGTCGCCTGCGCGAGATCACCGAGCACCGTGGCCGATCCCGTGCGGCAGCGCCGGCCGAGCGCCCGCAGCTGCATCGCCGACAGATCCTGCGCCTCGTCCAGGACGAGGTGCCCGAGAGATCCGGTACGCCGCTCGATCAGGTCCTCGAGCTCGTCGAGCAGGACGTTGTCCGCGAACGACCACTTCGCCGACTTCCACGAGCGCGGCGGCTTCGGCCACAGCAACGCCGTACGCTCCTCGTCGGTCAGGTCCGGGGCCGCGGCGGTCAGGAAGTCCGCGTCCGAGAAGAGCCGGTGCAGGACCTGCTCGGGGGCGACTCGCGGCCAGACCGAGTCGAGGACGTCCTTCACCGGCTTCGAGCGTGCGACCGCGTTCTGCACGCGGTCGTCCGGCGACTCGGCGCGCTCCTCCATCCGGACCAGCACGACGTGCGCGATCCGTTGCGCGAGCGCGTTCCGCCCGGGCGCGTACCGGGTCGACTCGCGCAGGTCCGACACGATGTCGACCACCTCGTAGTCGTGCACCCGGTAACGCCGGGATCCCTTGCTGTACAGGACTCCCTCGGTCGGCGTACCGACGTACGACCACAACGCGCGGCGCAGTACGTCGGCCATCCGCGCGTCGCCCTTCAGCCGCTCGGCCTCCGTCGCGTCGGTGGCCGCGGTGGGGCGAGTGAGCAGCTCGTCGATCGTGATCTGCCGTACGTCGACCTCGCCCAGCGCGGGCAGGACCTTGCGGATGTACGACAGGAACGACCGGTTCGGTCCGACGATCACGACACCGCCGCGGCCGAGGCGTTCACGTTCGGTGTAGAGCAGGTACGCGACGCGGTGCAGACCGACCGCGGTCTTGCCGGTGCCGGGCGCGCCCTGGACGCAGACGCTCGGGTGCAGCGGCGCGCGGACCAGGTCGTCCTGTTCGGGCTGGATCGTGGCCACGATGTCGCGCATCGGGCCGGTGCGCGGCCGCTCGATCTCGGACCGCAGGAACTTGTCCGCCTGGTCCGACACGACGGCACCGGTCAGCGGTTCGTCCTCGAACCCGGTCAGGTCGGCGTGATCGGAGAACCCGTAGCGACGGCGCATCAGCACCCGGCGCCGATCGCTCGGGGTCGCCCGGTAGAACGGCACCGACACCGGCGCGCGCCAGTCGATCACCAGCGGTACGCCGGACCCGTCGTGGACATGCCGGCGGCCGATGTAGATCTGGTTGATGTCCTCGATCGTGCCGTGCTCGTAGTCGAGCCGGCCGAAGAACAGCGGTACGTCGGGCAGGTCGAGGAGCGCGTGCGTGCGCATCTCCTTGGCCCGCTGGTTGGCCTCGTTGGTGAAGCGTTCGTCGTTGTCCTCGCCGCCGATGATCTGGACGTCACGGTCCACGACCTCGGCGTACATCTTGCTGAGTGCAGTGCGGGCGGCGCCGAGAAAGGCGCGTTCGGACGCTAATTCAGGTTCGACCATCGGTGAGAGCCTCGAATCGTGAGCTGGGTCCCGCCCCGGAGCAGATCCATCCGGTTCGATTCGATCCCGAAAAGACAGACCGGGGACGTTACCACCGAGGTCGATGGGCAGCCACCGATTTACTTCAGCCAGTCGGGCGTGTGCTCGGCGTCCCGGGGGAACGCGGCCAGATCGGCCGGGTAGATCGTTGGGTCGACAGGGATCGACCACGCCGGTTCGTGGTCGTAGTCGAAGTCGGTCGCGAAGTGCCCGGTCGACGTCACCGTGACCTTGGCCGTCAGCCAGGCGCCCTTGCCGGGCTGGTACATCGCCCGCCGCAGCTCCTCGAAATGATCCTCGAGGCCTTCGGGCAGCGTCTCCAGTTGGGTCTCCCCCGACGGCAGCAGCACGGCGGCGTCCAGTTCGGCGTACGACGTCGTCGCCCGGTAGACCGCACTGACCTCACGCCACCCGGCCGGCAGGTCCGCGACCAGGGCGCGGGCAATCTTGTCGATTGCGCCGAGCTCGCTCATGCACGCTCCCGGGACGACACCGGCTTGGTCTCTCTGAAGATACGCCTGGGTGAGTGTTCGCCGTTGTGACGGTCGACGACGCTGCGGGAGGACGGCCGATCCGTCGTACCGTTCGCGTGCCGGACGTCGATGGCGGCGTGCACCTGGATGCCGGAGGCCCGCATCGCCTGCCAGGTCTGCTCCATCGCGCGCCAGTTGTTGCTCCCGGCGTGCGCCCGGTTCTGCTCCTGCGACTGCGCGGTGAGGTTGATCGCCTCGCCCGGACCGTCGAACACCGTCGCGAACAGGTGACCGCCGTCGTCGGTGGGTTGCCGATCGGGCTCGCCGGCCTCCCGTGCGCGGTCACGTTGCGGCGGTCGTCGTTCTCGTCGGTCGGCAGCCAGCCGAGCCAGCCCTCGGCGTGGGCCACCCGCCCGGCCTTGTCGGTCGCGTACAGGTACCGGTCGTCGACGACGTATACGGCCGACGGCTCGGGCTTCATCAGGTCGGCGTTCCAGCGGCCGACCCGCCCGGACTGTTCCTTGTGCACCGGCAGTCCGGCGTACTTGTCCGGCACCACCGGTACGTCGTCCGGGCCGTAACCGACCGCGCGGACGTCGGCCGGATCGGCGGGTTGCTCGATCCGGGCCGACGCCCGCGGTCTTTCTGGCATGTCGTTGTTCTACACGACTCTTCTGAACTTGTGGTGACCTGCGCGTGTCACCCGTCGTTCTCGGCGGCCGGGATCACCGCGCCCGGAACGTTCTGCGGGGCGAAGATCTGGGCCTCACCGGGGTACGGCAGGGACCAGTTGTGGGCCTCGTACCAGTTGTAGTGGTTCATCTGGGCCGGGTTCGCGAAGTCGGCCCTGGCGTTCGGGCCGGTGGTTCGCTGCTGGTCCTTCCACGCCGACCACTGCGCCGCCATCGATTCCATACCGGCCGGGACGGTCACCGCCGGCGCCGCCGCGACGGCCGGGTTCTGCGCCGCCGGCACGTCGAGACCGCAGGATGGTGGGGTCTTCAGGCCGTCGGTCAGCGCGACCCGGTTCGGCAATGCCGTGAACGGCGTGTAGTTCGGCTTGCTGGTGAACGCGCCGAACATCGGTGTGGCCGCGGTGTCCTTCTGGTTCATCGGCTTCATCCCGAGGATCTGCTCGATCGTCCGGATCATCGTGATCTGCGTGTAGTAGTGGCTGTCCACCGCACCGTGCTGCGCGTACGGGCTGATGATCTGGATCGGCGCCCGGTGACCGTCGATGTGGTCGAGACCGGCCTGCGAGTCGTCCTCGACGACGAAGATCGCCGAGTCCTTCCAGTACTTGCTGTGCGTGATCTGGTCGACGATCCGGCCGGTGGCCAGATCGTTGTCGGCAACCTGCGCCGGGCCGTTGGCCGGACCACCGGTGTGGTCGTTGGACAACCAGAACATGTTCAGGTTCGCCGGACCGTTCTTCAGGAAGTCCTTGCGCCAGATCTCGGTCTTGTAGATGTCCGGGACGCTGGTGTCGAACTGCGGGAAGCCCTGCACCGACACGTTGTTCAGGGACGGGATCGCCGACCCGATCGCGATCGGGTACTTGGTGTCCGCCCCGGTCGCGATGATGTTCTTCGTGTCGCAGAAGTAGTTCTGCCAGGTCCCGTCGGCCGGCTTCTGCTCGATCGACAGGAACTCGCCGAAGTTCTTCACCGACTTGCCGGCCGCCTGGACACCGGTCCAGAGGAAGCCGCTCTTCTGGTGGCCGAGGGCATCGTTCTCGGTGTCGTAGCTGCGCAGGTACTCACCGGCCGAGGACTCGGTGTACTCCGGGTTGTCGGCCTGCATCAACCAGTTGTGACCCTCGGCGGAGTTCGTGCCGATGTCATAGGTGTTGTCGTACAGCCCGAACTGCTTGGCCAGGGCGTGCTGGTTCGGCGTGACGTTCTCGCCGTACTGCGCCAGCGCCGGGTCGCCGTTGCCCTCCGGGATGTCGCCGTACAGCTGGTCGTAGGTCCGGTTCTCCTTGACGATCAGGAAGACGTGCTTGATCGTCGACGGGTCGCCGAGCTTCGCCGGAACCGGCACCGGCTTGCGACGGCCCTGGTCCGTGGCGACCTGCGCCGAGCCGTTCGTCCAGCCGTTCTGGTCGAAGACGGTCTTGGTGTACTTCTTGATCGCCTGGTCATCCGGCAACTGGAACTTGGTCAGGCTCGACGTGGTGTCGTGCGTGCTGTGCCCCGCCGCCGTCGTCTCGCGGCGGGCGTCGACGCCCCGGGTGTTGGACACCACGATGTCCTTGCCCACCTGCGCAAGCTCGGCCGGGAAGTAGTCCGTCGGCAGCAGGCCGACGTAGCTGACCGGCTCCAGCGGGTTCTTGTACTTGTAGACCGCAATCGCGTTCGCGCGACCGAGCGAGACCAGCAGGTGGCCGTCATCGGTCAGTGTGGCGCCGTCGGGCTCGTAGCCGACCGAGGCCTCCGGCCACGGCTGGGTCGCGATGGTCTGGGTGACCTTGTCCCACTGGGTGTTGATCACCGAGACCGTGTTGCTCGCGGTGTTCATGACGAACACGGCGCCGTTCTTCGCGTACAGCGCGGTCGGGTGCAGACCGACCGGGATGCCGGCCACCGCGGCGCTCGGGTTCTTCAGGTCGATCACGCTGACCGTACCGGTCGTGGTCACCGCGTTCTGGTTCGCCACGACGTCGGTGCCGTACGAGTTGATCGTGGTGTCGCCGGGCTTGGCGGTCCGGCCGCCCTCGTTGCTGACGTACAACTTGTCGCCGACCATGACCAGGTCGCGCGGCGCGTTGCCGGTCGCCCAACTCTGCTTGATCGCACCGGTCGCGGTGTCGATCGCGACGACCCGGTTCTGGCCGTTCACCGCGGAGTACACGGTGGAACTGTCGGCGGAGAACACGGCCTCCGCGGCCAGCGAGTGCTTGGCGCCGTCGGCCGGGATCGCGACGAACGTCGGGTTCGCCAGCGAGCCGTCGGAATTCACGGTGAACTTCCGGTAGCCGTCGGTCTGCCCCAGCCAGACCTGCGAGCCGTCCGGCGAGTACGTCGGACCCTCCTGGCCGACGTCGTTACCGGGGATCTTGAGATCCGCCACGGCGTTGTTGCCGATGTACTGCTGGACCTTCCAGTTCTTCAGGTCGATGATCGCCAGCGCCATCCCGCCGTCGGTCACGGAGGCCGCCAGGTGGCTGCCGTCCGGGCTGACCACGGACGACATGATCTTGCCCTTCTGGAGGACCAGACGGTCGCCGATCGGCTTGATGTACTGGTCGGACGAGATGACCTGGCCCTTGTCGGTGACCTGTCCGACCTGGTCGTGTCCGAAGCCGGTCGTCGAGGCGACCGCGGTGCCGGCCAGAGTCACCGCGAGCGCAGTGGCCCCCGCGGTCACCAGTGGTAGCCTGCGCCGGCGGGGACTTGGCGAGCCCTCTCCGTAAGACTGTGCCGTGTCACGCCTGCGGCGGCGTGTTACCTGCATGGGAGTTGTCCCTTCGGGTTGGGCTTCAGTTGGCAGGTAGCAGTTCGATGTTGCCGTCGAACTGCCACAGGGGGTTCGGTTCGTCCCCGGACGGGGTGCGGACCAGGAAGAAGCCGTTCACTTCCTTCGGTCCGTCCCCGTCGGACACGTACCGACCGAGTGGGTTGATGTCGAGTTGGTAGATCGCCGAGCCGGCCGCTTCCACCCCGGGGATGTGCCAGCTGACGACGCAGCGCCAGTCGTTGCCCGGCCCGCGCGCGGCGACCTGGTCGCCGCCCTTGGTGCACTCGGCCGCGCTCTGCAGCTGTTCCTCGGTCACGTCGGCCCGGTTCAGCTGCTTGGTCTGCAGCCGGTACAGGTGCGCGAACTCGACCGCGACTGCCCGCTGCACCTTGTCCTGGTCGATCCCCGACCCGAACCCGGTCACCGGAGCGACGGCCGCGGTAGTGACCCCGAGCAGGACGACGAGGGGCACCAGGCCGGCCGTCAACGCGAGGCGACCGGAGCCGTCGTGCGACGGGTTGGTGAAGTCACGGCGTACGAAGATGAAATACGCGAGGCCGGTCGCGACGAGGGCCCAGACCAGGCTGACGATCACGCCGATCAGCAGCGGGCCGAGCTGTGCCGGACTGGTGAAGAGGCCGTTCCAGCTGATGAACGCGTAGCCCGGGAGCGCGAGGCGGAAGGCGACCGGGACCGGCAGTTGCTGGACGATCTGCATCGCGAGGGCGACGACCGCCGGGAGCAGGAGGCCCATCGGCGAGCGGCCTAGCGCGACCGAGCCGAGCAGGCCGATCGCGGCCAGCGCGAGAGTCGGTGCGAGGGCGCACAGCCAGGCGAGGAACACAGTGCCGGCCGCGCTGCCCGGTGAGAGCAGGTGACCGTCGAGGCCGATCATTTGCCGGTTGCCGACGACCAGCAGGCCACTGATCGTGCTCGACACGACCAGGCCGATCACCAGGACCAGGATCACGGTCAGGCTGGACAGCGCCTTCGAGATGAAGATCCGGCGCGGCGAGCGGACCGCGACCAGCAGATGGCGCCAGGTGCCGAGGCGGTCCTCGGACGCGAACACGTCACCGGCGATCAGCGAGGTCAGCAACGGC
The DNA here is from genome assembly GCF_004331345.1 of Kribbella soli. Taxonomy (GTDB): domain Bacteria; phylum Actinomycetota; class Actinomycetes; order Propionibacteriales; family Kribbellaceae; genus Kribbella; species Kribbella soli. The sequence continues at coordinate 938,682 of NZ_SJJZ01000002.1, forward strand.
AGCGCCCAGGAACCGGAGAAGCCCAAGAGAACAAGCGGACCGGCCCATCCGGTGGCGTGCATCCAGCGGCCGAACAACGTGTCGACCGGAAGCGACGCCTGTTGGCTGATGACGGCGACGAAGAGGGCGGGTGCCAGCCAGCACGCGACGATCAGTACGCGGACCCGCCACTGCGTGAGCAGCTTGACGAGCTCGAAGCGGTACCCGCGGATGATCGGCACCCGGCGGGCGACCGAGCTGTCACGGGTCTCGGGGGCAGCCACGGTGGCCGTCATCAGTTGGTCTCCTGCTGCTCGGTGAGGGCGATGAAGGCGGCCTCGAGTGGCGACACCACCGGTGCGAGTTCCCGTACGGCGATGTCGTCGCGGACCAGCCGCTTGACGAACTCGTCCAGCGCCGGCACGGATGCTGAGATCACCAGCAACTCGACACCTTCTTGTACGGCGTCCTCATCGCGGAGTCGGATGCCCTTGGTCTCGCGGGCGATTCGACGGGCTGCTGCCGGGTTCGAGGTGATGACGCGGTAGTCGAGTTCACTGTCCTCCGAGGCCAGCTTGCTGATCGGGCCCGAGAACGCGACGCGTCCGGTCGACAGGATCGTCACCTCGGAGCAGAGCGCCTCGACGTCGTCCATCCGGTGGCTCGACAACATCACCGCCGTACCGTCCGCGGCCAGCCGGGTGAGGACGCCGTACACGTGTTTCTTGCCGGCCGGGTCGAGGCCGTTGGACGGTTCGTCGAGGATCAGCAGCCGCGGTTTGGTGAGCAGCGCGGCGGCGAGGCCGAGGCGCTGGCGCATGCCGAGGGAGAAGCCGCGGACCCGGTCGTCGGCCACGTCGGTGAGGCCGACCTGGTCGATCGCGTCGTCGATGTTCATCGTGCCGTCACCGCGCAACTGGGCCAGCGCGGCCAGGTTCTGCCTCGCGGTCATCGACGGGTAGAGGCCGGGGCCGTCGACGAAGCCGGCGACACCTTCGGGGACGGCGAGGGCGCGGCCGACCGGCGTACCGAGGATCTCGAGTTCGCCGCGGTCGGGAACGGCGAGGCCGAGCAGCAGACCGAGGAGCGTGGTCTTGCCGGCTCCGTTCGGTCCCACCAGGCCGTGGATCTGGCCGGGTGCGACGTCGAGGTCGACGCTGTCGAGTGCGACGACCTCACCGAAGTACTTGGTGATGCCGCGGGCGCGGACAGAGGGCGGTGCGTCCATGGTTAATACATTAGAAAGCAATGTACTAAGAAGTGAAGACCGAAGGTTAACTATTGGCGAACTGGGGTGAACTGCTTTCAGCTGAGCTCTCAGCGACCTCTCAGTTGCACTACCGGTAAGCGCGGGCCTGGAGTTCGAAGAGCTCGGCGTACCGGCCGCCGGCGGCGAGCAGGTCTTCGTGGGTGCCGACCTCTTCGACACGGCCGCGGTGCATGACGACGATCAGGTCCGCCATCCGCACGGTCGAGAACCGGTGCGACACCAGGACGGTGATCCCGCCGGTCTCGGTCGCGGCGATCTTCGCAGCGGACGCGTACTGCTCGTAGAGCCGGTGCTCGGCCTCCGGGTCGAGGGCCGCGGTCGGCTCGTCGAGCAACAACAGCAACGGACGCTCGCGCATGAACGCGCGGGCCAGCGCGAGCCGCTGCCACTGCCCGCCGGACAGCTCGACCCCGTCGCTGAACTTCTTGCCCAGCTGGGAATCCAGCCCGCGCGGCAACCCGGCGATCACCGACTCGGCATCACCGCGCACGACCGCCGTCCGTACGGCGTCCTCGTCGTCGGCCCGCTCGATGTCGCCGATCCCGACGACCTCCCGCGCGGTGAACTCGAACTTTACGAAGTCCTGGAACCCCGCCGACAGCTGCGACCGCCAGGCGTCCGGCTGGATCGTCGCCAGGTTCGCGCCGTCGACCAGGATCTGGCCGGTCGTCGGGTCGTACATCCGGGCGAGCAGCTTGACCAGCGTCGTCTTGCCGGCGCCGTTCTCCCCCACCAGCGCGACCGCGGACCCGGCCGGGACGCTGAGGTTCAGATCGCTCAGGACCGCGGAATCCGAACCAGGGTAGGAGAATCCGACGTTCCGCAACTCGATGCCGGTGCTGATCCGCTCGGGCGCCGAGGTGACGCTGGAGCGCCACGAGTTCTGTTTCGCGTACTCGCGCAGCCAGTCGTACCGCCCGAAGCTGCGCACGACCTCACCGACCCAGTACACGTTCTGCGCGATACCGCCGGTCATCTGATCCACCTGCGGCGCCAGCAGCAGCACCAGTACGACGTCTCCCGCAGATGCCTGCCCGTTCCGCGCCCGCGCGACGACCCAGACAATCGCCGCGGCATACGCGAGACCGAAGGCGAGCCGCACCGAGCCGTCCACCTTCCCGCCCCAGCGCGCGGCCTCGACCCGACGGTCGAACCGCTGCGTCTGCAACGTGAAGATCCTGTCCAGCAAGACCTTTCCGAGCCCGAACACGCGCAGCTCCAGACCGGTCCGCGGATCCTTCGCCACCTCGATCAACCGGTCGACGAGCCGCTCCTGCGGCATCGACTCCTCCCACGCCTTGCTCTGCCGCGTGCTGCTCAGGTACGCCGACCAGATCCGCGCACCGCCCAGCAACGGAAGCACGAGCAGCAGCGGATGCACCGACCCGAGCAGCGTGAGCACGGTCGCGGTGTTCGTCACCGTGGCGAACGCCCACAACAACACCTCGGCGCCGACACCCATCCGCCACGCCTTCTCGCGCACCAACTCCAGCCGGTCCGCGACATCAGGCCGCTCGTGATGTGACAGACCTGGGATCCCTGTCGTCACATCGAGCAGGTCGGCGTGCACGCGGCCCGCCATCCGCTCCTGCGCGGTGTCCTGCAGTGGCCACCCGAGGCCGTCCGCGATGAACGACACCGCGAGGCCGCCGACGATGATGCCGATGCCCAGCGCGATCGTGCTCGACGTGTCCGACGCGATCCCGTCGACCAGCCGGCTCACGCCGTACGTCTGGGTCGGTGCGGTGATCGCGCGGGCCGCGACCAGCACGGTCGAGATGGCCATCAGCCCGGGCGCGGCCCGGAAGGACGTGGACAACCACAGCCACAGGATCCGCAGGCTACGCATCGACTACCTCCGGTCCCGTCACGTACCGCTCGGCCTGGAGCCGGAACATCCCGGCGTACTCGCCGTTCTGCGCCAGCAGCTCCTCGTGTGTGCCGTCCTCGACGATCCGGCCGTCGGACAGCACACAGATCCGGTCCGCGTTGCGCACCACGGAGAACCGGTGCGAGATGATCAGCGACGCCACTCCGGACGTCAGCTCCAGGTAGCGCTCGACCAACTCGGCCTCGGCCCGTACGTCGAGCGCCGCCGCCGGCTCGTCCAGCACCAGAACGCCTGCTCCCGCATGCACCGCGAACAACGCCCGAGCCAGCGCGACCCGCTGCCACTCTCCACCGGACAGGTCGACGCCACCGTCGAACGTCTTGTCCAGCACGGTGTCCCAGCCCTTCGGCAGCCGACGTACAACCTCGTCGATCCCGGACTCGCGCGCGACCCTGGCCAGCGTGAGCTCGTCACCCGCGCGCTCGACGGCGCCGAACACGACGTTGTCCGTCACCGACAACGGGAACCGCAGGAAGTCCTGCACGATCGCCGCCACCCGCCGCTGCCAGACAGCCAGGTCCAGGTCCGCGAGATCGACACCGTCGACGAGGATCCGCCCGCTCGTCGGCTTGTACGCGCCGCCGAGCAGCTTCACCAGCGTGGACTTGCCGGCACCGTTGACGCCGACCAGCGCGAGCGCTTCCCGCGCGCGGATGGTGAGGTCGAGGTCGCGCAGTACGGCGACGTCCGAGCCCGGGTAGTGGAAGCTCACCTTCTCGAACCGGATCTCGCGAGTCGGCATCGTCTCGATCCGATGCTTGGTGGTCACGGCCGGCTCCGGGTGCCGCTCGTCGATCGTTGCGCTGAGATCCCGCATCGCGCGGTACGCCGAGAGTCCGCGGCGAACCTGCGCCACGCCGTACCCGTTGTTCGCCTGACCGATCGCGAGGATCGCGGGCAGCGTGGTCGCGACCTGCGTGAGCGGGAGCGTGCCGTTGTAGGCGGCGCGACCGACGGCGAGGATCGCGATGCCGTTGGCGATCAGGTGGACACCGCCGATCAGCAACGACCACTTCGCGTTCCGCTTGCGGCGGGCCCAGACCGGGCGATAGCCGGCCGTCCACTCGCGGACATACCGCTCCACGAGCCAGTTGTGCAGACCGAACACGCGCAGCTCTTTCGGTGCGTCGCGCATGCCCAGGTCGAACAGGTAGTTCGCCCGGCGCTGCTCCTCGGTGTTGCCCCACCAGACGTCGACCTCGCGCTCGATCAGACGACCGCCGTACCACTCCAGCAGGATCGTGACCGCGACCAGCATCGCCGCCACCCACCACGCGAACATCACGCCGACGATCACCGCCGAGCCGACCAGCGTCACCCGGCTCGCGATCAACCACGGCAGCTGGCCCAGCCCCTGCGCGAGGTGGAAGCCGCCCTTGCCCTTTGCGCGCTCCTGCACATCCAGTACTTCGGAGTTCTCGAGGTGCTCGATCCGGCGCGGTTTGAGCAGCGGCTCGGTGATGCCGGTGCCGATCGCGCGGACCAGGCCGGCGTCCATCACCAGCGACGCGACCTGCTGCACCGCGGGCGTCAGGCTGTCGATGACAAAGACCGCGAGCAGGCCGCCCAGCAGCCAACTGAACTCGCCGATCGGCATCGCGTTCGGGCCACCGTCGATCACGCCTGGAACCGCCCCGACGACCCGGCCGGTCAGCAACGTGACCGCCATCCCCAGCAGCGAACCGAGGACGGCCAGACCCATCGTCAGAAGGGTGCCTCCAGGTGCAACCCGCACTCCGTATCGCAGCAGCGTCAGCACTCAACCGACCGTAGTCGCGACCACCGACAGAACGCACCCGAGTTTCCGGCCGTGACCGCAACCTGCGGGTATCAGCCGACGATGGGCTCCGCGTGCGCTTCGGCGTACCCGGCGGCAGCCAAGCGGTCGAGGGTGCGCTGCAGGACTGCGGTGTCTTCGAGAGTGCGCACGTCGGTGATCTTTCCCCACTTGATCCGCAGGAACTGGTGCACGACGTTCTCGTACGTCGAACCGTCCACGACGTTGACGTGCACGGTGACCGCCGTCGCGACCTGCGTGTTCCACGGCCAGCCGGTGACCAGCACGTCCTGCACCTCGAACTGCGTCCCGGGCAGCAGGCGGAAGCAGCGCTCCCACCACCGCCGTAACGCCTCGTGCGTACGCCGCTCGCCGCCGAGCGCGTGATCGCCGTAGAACCGGTACGTGAACGACGGCGCCATCCCGGCCACCATCGCCTCCCAGTTGCCCGCGCTGATCTGCGCGAACGCGTTCCGCACCTGCCGTCCCACTATCCGGTGGTAGATCCCCATGTGCCCACCGTAGCCATAGTGAGTTCAATGACGCAACTGACTACACTCGAGGGCATGCGGAACACCAGCTTCGCCTCGATGCACTGCTCGCTAGCCCAGTCCCTGGAGCTGATCGGCGACTGGTGGACGCCCTTGGTGCTGCGCGATCTCTACCTCGGCCTGAACCGCTTCGACCAGTTCGTCACGGACCTCGGCATCTCCCGCAACCTGCTCACCGACCGGCTCGCCACGCTCATCGACGGCGGCCTGGTACGACGTACGCCGTACCAGCAGAACCCGGTGCGCTACAGCTACGAGCTGACCGACGCGGGGCAGGAGCTCGTGCCGATCCTGATCGCACTCACCGCCTGGGGTGATCGGTGGGCGACTCCCCCGGCCGGCCAGCCGATGCGGTTCACCCACACGTCGTGCGGCAAGGTCACGACGGCGACGGTGTGCTGCTCGGAGTGTGGCGAGGCGCTGGCAGTGGATGACGTCGTACCCTCGCCCGGCCCTGGCGGCCGGACCGCTCCCGGTACGGCGTTGATCGCGAGCGTGCTGTCAGGACTCGAGCCGAAGGCGTAGCAGCTCGGCGAGCGGCATCGACTCGCCGTCGCGGGCGCCCTGACCGACGACGAGCGGCGGGTCGGACGGGAGCACCCGGACGCCTGCGACGCGGGACTTGAGGCTGGCGGGTACGCCGAGGATGTAGAAGTTCCCGTCGACGTCCACGGCGAGCGAGCGGTTGCGGCGCAGGTACCACCCGGTGAGATCGGTGCGGTAGCTGGCGTTCGAGCCGATGACCTGAGCACGCAACGGCTCAGGTTCGACGCCGCGCTCCTTCAATGTCTCGATGAAGCCGGCCAGTAGCTGTCGCGCCTGAGCGCTCTCGGCGGCCTTCTTGCGTTCGAGCGCGGCCGCATGCTCGACCGCAGCCTGTCGTCGCTCCTCCCGCCAGCTCGTCACCCCCTCACCCTACGGTCAGTCGACGCAGAGGCAGAACGGGTGTCCAGCGGGGTCGAGGAAGACGCGGAACGACGTACCGGGCTGGTGGTCGGGTTTGGTCGCGCCGAGCGCCAGTACTTCGGGCTCGGCCGCGTCGAGGTCCTCGACCATGACGTCGAGGTGCAGCTGCTGCGGAACGTCCTGACTCGGCCAGGAGGGCGCCTTGAAGTCCTTGACCTGCTGGAACGAGATGCAGTTGCGCCCGTCCTCCGGGCGGATGTCGGCCCAGCCGTCGCGGGCCTCGACCTTCCAGCCCAGCAACTCGCCGTAGAACTGGCTGAGGACGGCAGCGTCCGGGCAGTCCAGCACGAAACTCGGGTACTTAGCGATAGCCATGGCTCGCACCTTAGTAGCCATTGCGGACGGTTTACGTCCGGTTAACCGGCCGAGTTTCCGACGAGTGTCTGCCAGGCGCGATCGAGGCCGGCGGCGAGGCAGCCTGCCACCACGGTCTCCGTACCGAGCACACTCGCCTTCACCTCTGGCATCACCGGGGCAAGCTGATGCAGTTGCTTGGTCACGGCCTCGAGGAAGCCCGGCGCCTGCCCGATACCGCCGCCCAGCACGATCAGATCGGGATCCACAACGGTGATCACCGTGCACACCGCCTTGGCGACCAGCAACGCCTCCTCGGCGACGACCGCCGCCGCGAGCGCATCACCCCGGACCGCAGCCGCGAACACCTTCTCCGCTGTCGAGGCCCCACGGACACCCGCCCGACGCGCCGCCCGTACGACGGCAGCCGCCGACGCCGACGCATCGAACCCGCCCCGCTTCCGCGCGTCCCGCGGGTCACTGCCGCTGCCCTCGGTGAATGGCAGGTACCCGATCTCCCCTGCCACACCGTGCGACCCGTGCCGCAGCTTGCCGTCGAGCACCAGGCCCATCCCGATACCGGTGCCGACCGAGACGAACGCGAAGCTGTCGACGTCCCGACCGTGCCCGTGCGCCCGCTCTGCGATGGCCGCCGCGTCCACGTCGTTCTCGATCATGAGGGACGGGCCGAAACGCTCCCGCAGCGCAGCCAGTGTCGCCGGCGAATCCCAGCCGGACAGCCGGCCGGTCAGCGTCAGCGCGTCGAGCCGGGGATCGTAGACACCGGGACTGCCGAGCACGGTCTGGGTCAGTTGCGTGACCTCGATGCCGACCTCCGCGGCGAGTGTCGCTGTCAGATCGACCAGCTCCTGAATGCGGGCCATCGCGTCAACCGCCTTGGTCCGCACGCTCAACCGCGAGCGCACCGTCCCCGCGAGATCCGCGATTCCACCACGCAAGTACTCGCGCCCGACGTCGAGCCCGAGCACGAACCCCGCCTCGGGCCGCACCTCGTACAGATTGGCCGCAGGCCCGGGTACGCCGGTCCGCTGACCGGTGACGTGCACTAGACCGGTCCGCTCCAGCGAGCCCAGCGCCGCGGACACGGTCGGCTTCGACAGACCGGTGAGCCCGGCGAGCTCGGTGCGCGAGATCGGCCCTGACCGTCGGATGTGGTCGAGCAGCACCTTCTCGTTGATCTCGCGGATCAGCTGCGGGCGCGCAGCCGCAGCGCCTCCGGCAACAACGGTCACGCCGAACCCCCTCGCTCCCTGGCAACTTAACAATTCGGTCAACTCGGACAACTCGGCCAACAAGTTCTGGCGATCCCTTGTGGTGCCGCTGATAGTTAAGTTAGTTTCCTATCGATTCTATTGGTCGGCGCGAGGAGGTGCCACCCCGTGGTTTCGACACCCGTCGTCCTCGGGCTGGACTTCGGCGGCACGAAGATCGCCGTCGCGGTCGGGGACCTGTCCGGCCGCCGCCTGGGCGCGACGACCATCGAGAGCCGGGACGGCGCCGGTGCCGCGGAAGCGATGACCCGCGGGCTGACGACGGCGCGCGAACTCCTCACGGAGGTCGCGCCGGATCACGAACTGGCCGGTGTCGGCGCGGCGACCCTCGGCATCCCGTACGACGACCGCGTGGAACTGGCTCCGACCTTTCCCGGCTGGGGCGAACTGCCCTTCGGGCGGTTGATCCGGGACGCGTTTCCCGGCGTACCGGTGCGGCTGGCGACCGACGTCAAGGCGGCCGCGGCGGCCGAGCTGCGCTGGGGTGCGCTGACCGGTTGCGACCCGGGGCTCTACGTCAATCTCGGCACCGGTCTCGCGGTCGCGATCGTTGCCGGCGGCACCGTGATCACCGGCGCGCACGGCGCGTCCGGCGAGATCGGCTACAACCTGCGCTCCCCCGCCGACGCGTACGTCGCCGGCGAGGAGCGCACGATCCTGGAACACGTCGTCAGCGGCCAGGCGCTCGAGACCACCGGGACCGCCCGGCTCGGGCGACCGGTCACGGCCGCCGACGTCTTCACGATGGCGCGGACCCACCAGGACGCCGCCGTCCTCACCGACGAGTTCGTCCGGGAACTGGCGACGCACCTCGCCAACCTGGCCATCGCCGTCGATCCGTCCCGGATCGTCGTCGGCGGCGGGCTGGTCCGGTCCTGGGACCAGCTCGAACCCGGCCTGCGTCGCGCCCTCGACGCAGCCGTCCCGTTTCCACCGGAGCTCTCGGTGGCACGGTTCCCCACGGACGCACCGCTGATCGGGGCGCTCGCCCTCGGCGTCGAGGCCGCAGGAGTCGACCTCGGTGCCGAAGCATTCGCATGAGCAGGATTTCCAGTAGCGAAAGGCAGAAGACGATGAGGGGCATCACACGCATCGCCGTCGCCGCCCTGGCGGTCGGCGCACTGACCGCCGGATGCGGCGGCGGGGACAAGCCGATCGGGAAGGCGTCCTCGTCCGGCAGCCCGTCGTCCTCGACGAGCAGCGGCGGCGGCACCGGGCAGTACAAGAAGGGCGGCACCGTCACGATCGCCAACGTCGGCGGTCAGACCTGGCCGTGCCAGTTCAACCCGTTCAACCCGTCGGTCAACGGCGTGGCGTCCGGCTTCGTCTACGAACCGCTGACGTTCGTCAACGTACTGAAGGCCGGTGCGACCACGCCGATGCTTGCCACCGACTTCGCCTGGTCGCCGAAGAAGGACTCGATCGTCTTCACGATCCGCGACGGCGTGAAGTGGAGCGACGGGAAGCCGTTCAGCGCCGACGACGTCGTCTACACGTTCAACCTGATGAAGCAGCAGCCGGCGCTGGACCTCTACGCGCTGTGGACCGGCGCCGGACTGACGAGCGTCACCGCGGCCGGCAACAAGGTCACCCTGAAGTTCAAGGGCGCGGCCGAACCGTACTTCTTCAACTTCGCCAACCAGGTCGGCATCGTGCCGAAGCACATCTGGTCGACCGGCGAGGCGGCGACGAAGCCGGCCACCTGGGCGGACCCGAAACCGGTCGGCACCGGGCCGTTCACGGTCGAGTCCTGCTCGAGCAACAACATCTCGTACGCCGCCAACGGCTCCTACTGGCAGCCGGGCAAGCCGTACATCGAGAAGGTCCAGTACCCGGCGTACCTGGACAACAACCCGGCCAACCTCGACCTCGCCAGCGGCAAGGCGCAGTGGGGCGGCCAGTACATCCCGAACATCGACAAGTTCTACAAGTCCAAGGCGCCGGAGAACAACTACTGGTTCCCGCCGACCGCGAACGTCGCACTCGTGCCGAACAACGATCCGTCCCGCCCGGCGACCAGCAAGCTGGCGGTCCGGCAGGCGCTCGCGTACGCGCTCGACCGGGAGCAGATCTCGAAGATCGGAGAGAGCGGCTACCAGCCGGCCGCGAACCAGACCGGCGTCGTGACACCGACCTTCGACAAGTACTTCGACAAGGACGCCCTCACCGCGGCCGGGTACGACAAGCCGAACACGGACAAGGCCAAGCAACTGCTGCAGAGCGCCGGATACTCTGAGTCCAACCCGCTCAAGCTCAGCGTCATCACGGTCACCGGCTACACCGACTGGGACGCCTCGCTCGCGGTCGTGAAGCAGCAACTGGCCAAGATCGGCGTCGAGCTGAGTGTCCAGGACCTGCAGCAGCAGTCGTACAACCAGAAGCTCTACACCGGTGACTACGACCTGGCCTACTCCAGCCTGTCCGGTGGCCCCACGCCGTACTACGAGCTGCGCCAACTGCTGTACTCGAAGAACACCGCCCCGATCGGCAAGCAGGCCAACAGCAACTACTCGCGCTACAGCAACCCCGAGGTCGACAAGCTGTTCGACCAGTACGCCAGCGCGGATCCCGACACGCAGGTCAAGCTGATCAAGCAGATCTCGGGTTACATGATCAAGGACGTGCCGCTCATCCCGACCACCGAGTCGGTCGACTGGTACCAGTACAACACCAAGGACATCGAGGGCTGGCCGACACAGGACAACCCCTATGCCCAGCCGGCGCCGTACAACATCCCCGACGCCGGACAGGTCCTGGCCAACCTCTACTCGAAGTCCGCCCAGAACTAGCCGGCCCAGAAGTAAGTCCGCCCAGAAGTAGGGAGCTGCGAAGCGTGAGCACGAGGAGCTGGTGGGAGTGCGATACCTGATACGACGTCTCGGGTTCTTCGTGCTCACGCTGTGGGCGGCGATGACGCTGAACTTCTTCATCCCGCGGATGATGCCGGGCAGCCCCGAGGACGCACTGCGGCAACGGCTGAGCAAGGGCGGAGCGGTGGTGACGCCCGAGCAGTTGCGCACGGTGCTGGCGGAGTTCGGCTTCGATCCGGACAAGAACGTCGTGCTGCAGTACGTCGAGTACCTGAGGTCGATGGTCACCGGTCACTGGGGCGTGTCGATCGGCAGCAGCCTCGGCGTACCGGTGACCACGCTGATCGGTGACGCGTTGCCGTGGACGCTCGGGCTGGTCGGCATCTCGACCGTCCTCGCGTTCGTCCTCGGCACGCTGATCGGTACGGTCGCGGGCTGGCGGCGCGGCGGCCTGATCGACGGGATCGTGCCGCCGGTGTTCATCGTCACCTCGGCGCTGCCGTACTTCTGGGTGGCGCTGCTGCTGATCTCGTTGTTCGCGATCGGCAGCAATCCGATCCTGCCGAACGACTTCAACTACGACCAGGGCATGACCCCGGCGTTCACCGGTGAGTTCATCTTGAGCGTGATCAGGCACGGCATCCTGCCGGCCACCACGATCCTGATCACCGCGGTCGGCGGCTGGATCCTCACCATGCGGAACAACATGGTGACGACGCTGGCCGAGGACTACGTCCGGATGGCCCGCGCGAAGGGCATTCCGGGCCGCAAGATCATGTTCGGGTACGCCGGCCGGAACGCGTTCCTGCCGAACCTGTCCGGATTCGCGATGTCGCTCGGCTTCGTGATCTCCGGAACGATCCTGGTCGAGTACGTCTTCAACTACCCGGGTCTCGGCTACATGTTCTACAACGCCACGGTGAGCACCGACTATCCGTTGCTGCAGGCACTGTTCCTGCTGGTGACGCTGGCGGTGCTGATCTGTGTCCTGCTCTGCGACTTCGCGGTGTTCCTGCTCGACCCGCGAGCCCGGACGAAGGGGTAACCGATGAGCGCCATAGTTGCCGGCACCGCGGCGGGTACCCCGACTGCGACCCGCCGCCCGCGGGGCGGCCTGTTCCGGGCCGTACTCCGCAACCGCAAGGCCATGGTGGGAGCGGTCCTGCTGTTCCTGTTCATCCTGCTCGCCGCGTTCCCGCAGGTGTTCGTTCCGGCGGAGTTCCACGACCCGCAGGCGATCGGCGACCTGCCGCTGCAGGGGCCGTCCAGCACCCACTGGCTCGGTACGACGGGTCTCGGTCAGGACGTGTACGCCCAGCTGATCTACAGCACCCGGGAGTCGCTGGTGATCGCGATCGTCGCCGGACTCGGTGCGACGATCCTGTCGGTGATCATCGGCGTCTCGGCGGCGTACCTCGGCGGGTTCGCGGACGACGGGTTGTCGATGATGACGGACATCTTCCTGGTGCTCCCGACGTTCCCGCTGATCATCGTGCTGGCGACGTACGCCGGTAAGGGCAACCTGACCGTGATCATCATCGTGCTGATCCTGACCGGGTGGTCGTACGGGGCCAGACAGATGCGGGCGCAGGCGTTGTCGCTGCGGAACCGGGACTTCCTGGAGTCGGCACGGGTCCGTGGTGAGCGATCGTCGTACATCATCGTCGTCGAGGTGCTGCCGACGATGATCTCGCTGATCGTCGCGAACTTCCTCGGCGCGGCGCTGTACTCCGTGCTCACCGCCGCCGGCTTGCAGTTCCTCGGGCTCGGCGATCCCAGCTCACTGAGCTGGGGAACGATGCTCTACTGGGCGCAGAACCAGGGCGCCCTGGTGAACGGCCTGCCCGCGTGGGCGCTCTCACCGGGTCTCGCGGTCGCGTTGCTCGGTGTGTCGTTCGCCCTGCTCAACTACGCGTTCGACGAGATCAGCAACCCCGCGCTGCGGCCGGTTCGGAGGCGACGTGCCAAGTCTTGAGAGCCGGCCACTTCTCGAAGTCCGGGATCTGACCGTCGAGTACGACACCGGGGACCGCCCGGTCGTCGCGGTCGACCACGTGGATCTCGACGTACACGCCGGTGAGTTCGTCGGCGTGGTCGGCGAGTCGGGGTGCGGCAAGTCGACGCTGCTGTTCGCGATCGCGCAGCTGCTCAGCTCGCCGGCTGCGATCACCGGTGGCAGCGTGACGTTCCAGGGCCAGGACCTGGTGGCGATGAACGAGAAGAAGCTGTCCGCGTTGCGGTGGCGCGACTTCTCCGTCGTGATGCAGAGCGCGATGAACGCGCTCAACCCGGTGAAGAGCATCGGCGCGCAGTTCCGGGACACGATCATGGCGCACGACGAACCCGTCGCCGACGAGCGGCCGGCCGAGGTACTGCGGCTGGTCGGGATCGACCCGATCCACCTGAACAGCTACCCGCACCAGCTCAGCGGCGGCATGCGGCAGCGCGCGATGATCGCGATGGCGCTGCTGTTCACGCCCGACCTGATCATCATGGACGAGCCGACGTCCGCACTCGACGTGGTCGCGCAACGGTCGCTGATGGTGCAGATCAAGGAACTCCAGAAGCAGCTCGGCTTCGCGGTCATCTTCGTCACGCACGACATGTCGCTGGTCAGTCACTTCTCGGACAAGCTCGTGGTGATGTACGCCGGGCAGGTCGTCGAGTTCGGCGACACCCGGGCAGTCTTCGATCATCCCGAGCATCCGTACAGCGCCGGGCTGCTGGACGCGTTCCCGTCGATCCGCGGGCCCAAGGTGCCGTTGACGGGAATCCCGGGCAGCCCGCCGAACCTCGCCGATCCGCCGCCGGGCTGCCGGTTCCAGCCGCGCTGCCCGAAGGCGTTCGAGGACTGCCCGAAGATCGCGCCGGAGCTCTACCAGGTGGGCGCCGTCCAGGCACGCTGCCTGCTCCATGTCAAGGAACCCGTCCGGGAGCGCACATCATGACGACGGTGGACTCGATGGACACGAACCAGGCCGGCGTGACGGAGTCCGCCGCCGCGCCGTTGCTCGAGGCAAGGGAACTGACCCGGCACTTCCGGGTCGGGCGGGGATTCTCTCCGCAGATGCTGCACGCGGTCGACGAGGTGAACTTCTCGATCGGGCGGCAGGAGATCGTCGCGCTCGCCGGTGAGAGCGGAAGCGGCAAGAGCACGATCGCGCGGTTGCTCGCCGGCGTGTACAAACCGACCAGCGGCGAGATCTTCTACCAGGGCCGGGCGATGTCGACCTTCCGGTCCCGCAAGGACCAGCTCGCCTACCGGGGCGACGTACCGATGGTGTTCCAGGATCCGTTCTCGTCGCTGAACCCGGCATTCCGGGTGAAGCACGGCGTACTGCGTTCGCTGAAGCTGCATCGGCGGGACCTGACGACGAAGGCGCAACGCTTCGACGAGGCGGAGCGCGTCATCGAGGCCGTCGGCCTGTCGCCGGCCGGCGACGTCATGCAGCGGTACCCGTACGAGCTGAGTGGTGGCCAACGGCAACGGATCGGATTCGCGCAGGCGCTCGCGCACAAGCCGAAACTGATCCTCGCCGACGAGCCGGTGTCGATGCTGGACGTGTCGATCCGGATCGGGCTGCTGAACCTGATGGCCGAACTGCGGGAGTCGCAGGGTGTCTCGTTCCTCTACATCACCCACGACATCGCGAGCGCGCGGTACGTCGCCGACCGGTTGATGATCATGTACGCCGGGCACATCGTCGAGACCGGTCCGACCGAGTCGGTCCTGCAGAACCCGAAACACCCGTACACGGACCTGCTCCTCGGCGCCGTCCCCGACCCGCGGGCACCGCTGGCCGCCGGCCTCGAAAGCGACACCGGTGAACCGCCGAAGGTCATCGACCCCACACCCGGCTGCCGTTTCCGCTGGCGCTGCCCCCTCGCCGTGGACCGTTGCCACTCGGAGACACCGCTTCTCCGGGTCCTCGGCAAGAACCACGAGGCCGCCTGCCACGTCGCGGAGCCCGACAGCTGACGCAGATCCTCGTCCCCCACCTCGGCTTCGGAACCGGGGCCGTACCCAATCCGTTCTTCGGCATCACTGAATGAACCTAGGAGGGTTTCAGGCGTATACGGGGGCATTTCCCTCCAGGTTCACCGACGCGCGGGTTTACGTGAGGGTCAGCTGCAGGGTCTGGTCGGCTGCGAGCGTTGTCGGGCGGGTCAGGGTGACGACGGCGCGGTTGCCGGTGGCAACTACTCTGGCCGGGATTCGGTCACGGCCGAGGCGGACCTCGATCTGACGTGCCGGCTTGGTGGTTTCGAAGGAGAGGGTGTTGAGGGTCAGGCGGCCGTAGCGGACCTCGACCGAGGCGGACAAGCTGCCTGGCGTGCGGCGCTGGTGGTATGAGCCCCAGCCTTCGGCGGCGGTGAAGGCGCAGCGGAAGTCCTCGGGGTGGATGCGTGGCGCGAAGCCGAGGTGGCCGCGCGGTCCGTGGTATTCGTAGCCGCACGCGGAGAGGTAGACGCCGTAGCCCATCATCGCGCGGGCGTAGTGGTCGCTGGCCTCGATCTCGTTGTAGGGGTTGCGTTTCTCGGCCGAGTAGCGTTCGTACATCGCCCGTGTGACGGCGAGCGCCTCCGCGGTCATGCCCTCGGAGAACAAGTGCGCGGCGAACTGGTACTCCTGCCCGGTCCACACCTCGTTGAAGTACATCAGCCCGCGCGTCTCGGACGACCCGCCGTGCGGCCAGGTCGCCATGATCACGCCGCTCTCCCCCTCGGTCGTGTACACCCGCCCGACCCCGATCCCCGGCGGCCGGTACGTCCCCGGATCGGCCCGGAAGTTCGACTCGTACAACCGTCCCAGCGCCGTCCGCGCCTGATCGGCCGGGAACACCCGCGGCAGCCCGAGCTGGGCCGCGTACGTCTGCCCGTACATCTGGTCGATGAACAACCCGCGGTTGCTGTTCTCGGCCGTCGGATGCGCCGGGTCGACCTTCTGCACGTAATACCCGTACTCCTCGTTCCACAACTTCTCAGACAGGTACGCCGACCCGCGATCGGCGGTCGCCGCGTACCTAGCAGCGCTAGCGCTGTCGCCGACCTCACCCGCCATCGCAGCGGCGGCCCGGAGCGCGGCGACGTACAGCCCGCTGATCCACGGCACCTCGCCGTACCACTCGGTGTCGAGCGTGTTCCACTGGCTGCCGCGGAAGATCCCGTCCTCGTCCGGCCCGTCCCGGTGCGTGACCAGGAACTCGACGGCCGTCCGTACCCGTGGCCAGACCCGGCGCAGGAACGTCGAGTCCTTGCTCATCTGGTGTTCGCGGTAGATCCGCAGGATCGTCCCGGTCTGCCCGTCGGCGAACGAGGTCGACGCGTCACCGGCCTCGCCGCGGTTGCCGATCTCGCCGCTCGGCCGGAACGCGATGCCGAGGTCGACGCGTTCCCGGGTGTCGCGTTCCAGGTCGGGGAAGAGCCGGCCGATCGCCTGCGCGTAGTTCCAGACGTGCTCGCAGGTGCCGGCGCAGCAGTACGTCCCCTCCCAGGCGTAGAAACGCCCGTCGTCCCAGCGATAGCACGTACTCGTCGCGATCGTGGACGCCGTCGCGAGGGTCCGTTCGAGGAACCAGTGCGGCAGCGACGAGTCGTCGTACCAGGTCTTCACCCAGAGCTTGGTGTCGCGCTCGAGACGGTCCGCGTGCTGGCCGACGTACTCGACGACCTGGCGCGCCGACGAGAAGCGGGTCGCGTAGTGCCGGCGGAACGTCGAGGCGCCGACGAGCTCGGCGAACAACTCGCGCTCGGGGTTCGGGAAGAACCAGCCGTACGCGAACCGGATCGTCCGCGACTCCCGCGGGCGCAATGTCACCGTGACGGCGACGGTCCCGGCCTGTGGCCCGTCCGAGTCGCCCGGACCGGTCGCCGAGTCGAAGAGTGCCTCGACCGAGGACCAGTCCGCGATCGACGGCCGCGCGACTCCGCCCGGCGTCAACGCTGCCAGTGCGAACGTGCCGCCGTCGGGACGTTCCGCCACCGGCTGCCGACGGATCGGCCGGTCGCTGAACAGGATCCGGTCCACGTTCACGTGACCCCAGCCGCCGGTGTTGTTGTCGACGATCTGGATCTGCGCCGTCTTCCCCGCAAACGCACCCACGTCCATCGAGACCGCGGTGAGCGGCTCGATGTCGGTCCCTGTCGCCGAAGCCACCACCTGTCCGTCGACCACGACGTTCAGACAGGTCTCGCCCTTGTGGTGCCCGCCGCCGACCCACGCCGTGACGAACCGGCGCTCGATAACGAAGGCCCGGCTGGTCAGCGAGCCCGTGTACCCGTCCGGGTCGCCGGTGCCACGGAAGTTGTACGACGTGACGAACCGCCCGCTCACGTTCAACTCGGTCCGCACCCCGAACGGCCGCCGGAACCCGTCCGGCGTCTCGGCGGCGGTCACCGGGCCCGCGCCGAAGGCGTCACCCGTCACGGTCCATCCGTCGTACGTCGGCTTGTCCCAGGTCTCGAACACGATGTCCGGCCGATCCGTGAACACGATCGCGTCGCAGCTCAGGTGCCCCCACGCGCCCGTACTCGCGTCGACGATCTCGATCCGTGCCGTCCGCCCCCGATAGGCAGCCAGATCCAGCATCTGCGCGACCAACGGCTCGCTCTCGTCACCCGTCGCCGACGCCACGACCTGCCCGTCGACGAGTACGTTCACGCACGTCTCGCCGGGATGACGGCCGCCGCTCACGCCGACCGCGACGTACCGGCGCTCGACGGTGAACTCCCGGCTCGTCAGCTTCCCGGTCGCCCCGTCGTTCGCGCCACCACGGAAGTCGTACGACGTGACGAACCGCGTCCCCGACACGTTCAGATCGCCGAACCGCTTCATCAGATTCGGTACGTCGAGGGGTCGCACCGGGCCCGCTCCGAACGCGTCACCGGTGACCGTCCACCCGTCGTACGTGTCCTTCTCCCAGTCCTCGAAGAGAAGGTCGCCCTGCTCCGCGGCCGTGTCGTCGATCGCCCCGAACTGGATCCCGCCGGTGAAGGCCCGCGCCTGCAGCGTGGTGGGCTGCCGGAGGCGGCTGTCGATGCAGACCGGGTTCTCGGCGTACCCGAGCAGCGTCGCGCGGACCGAGGCCGACGACGTGTTCCGCAGCGTGAACGACATGATCGTGGCGGGCAGCGTCGAGTCGAGCGTGGCCAGCGGGACGAACGGCGAGAAGGCCTCCAACTCCACCGACACCGGGCTGTCCGCGTCGCTGTACGCAACCCGGCCGATCGGGTACGAGCCGGTGAACCGGACGTCCTTGAAGCCGGCTGCGTCGACCGTCCGCGTCGTCGTCCGGCCGCGGGTGGTCGTTCGGAGCGCGAAGCCCTGGCCGAACTGCGACGCGCCCGGCTGGTCGGCGGACAGCGGGTCGGCGTAGTTGTGCCCGGAGAAGTCCGCGCCGCCGAGCGGGAACGAGGTCGGGTTGAAGATGTCCCAGGCCCACAGGCGCCCGTCGCCGGCCAGGTACACCTGTCCCGTCGTACCGCCGCCGACCGGCATCCCGATCCTGGGCAGCGCGGCACCGGTGTACGTCGTCGGCGTACCGCGATCGAACAGCACCGCCGGATCGTGCTTCGGCGGCGCCGCCAGCGCTGCCAGCGCCTGGCCCGGGACGGCCATCGCGCCGACCGCGGCGGCGCTCAGGGAGATGAAGGTACGGCGGCTCAGGTGCGCCCTGGGACAGTCACCAGCACAGGATCGATTCGCACAACCGGGCGGCAGATCAGGCGTGGTCATTCGGTTCTCCTAACCGGGCGGAGCGGGAGAAATCGATTTCCGACACCGTAGCCAGCCCCCGGGCAGAGGTCAACGGGTCCCGCCTGGCGGGATACTGTTCGACGCATATCGAACAACGTCGTAGGGTGGGTGCCATGCCCCTTGAGCACCGCCGGTCGGTCGTCGCGCTCGCGCTGATCGCCTCGTTCATGGTCTTCGTCGACAGCACGATCGTGAACGTCACCCTCGCCCAGCTGGCGACCCACCTGCACGCGTCCCGCGCCGAGCTCGAGTGGTCGCTGAACGCCTACACCTTGTCGTTCGCCGCGCTGATGCTCGGCGCCGGAGCGATCGCCGACACCCTCGGCGCGAAGCGCGCGTTCCTCACCGGACTGCTCGTCTTCACGCTGTCGTCGGCGGTCTGCGCGGTGGCCGGTTCGATGCTGATGCTGAACCTCGCCCGGCTCGTCCAGGGCGCGGGTTCGGCTCTGTTGCTTCCCAGCGCACTCGTCCTCGCGACCGCGTCCGCGACCGACGAGCACGCACGCCACCGCCTGGTCAGCTGGTGGGCCGCGGCGGGCGGTGCCGGGATGGCGGCCGGTCCGCTGCTCGGCGGCGGTCTCGTCGCGCTCGCGAACTGGCGAGCCGTCTTCGCGGTCAACGTGGTGATCGGCATCCCGGCCGCGATCTGGGCACTGCGCTCGATGCCGGCTGTCGTACGACGTACCCGGCGACTCGACTTCGCCGGGATGGGTGCGGCGACCGCGTTCATCGGTGGGCTGGTATTCGCGTTGATCGAGGCGCCGACGCGCGGCTGGCTGGATCCCGCTGTGCTCGGCGCGGCCGCCCTGACCGTCGCCGGCCTCGTCGCCTTCATCGTGGTCGAGCGTTCCGTCCGGGCACCGCTGCTCCCACTCAAGCTGTACGCCGAACGCGGATTCGCGACCGCGGCGCTGCAGGGCACGCTGCTCAATTTCGCCTTCTACGGCGTGCTGTTCTCGATGAGCCTGCTGCTCCAGCAAGGGCGCCACCTCAGCGCGCTGGTCACCGGGTTGCTGTTCCTGCCGTTGACCGGCCTGATCTCGATCGCCAACCTCGGCTCCGCGCCGCTGACCCGCCGCCTCGGCCGACCGGCGGTCCTCGCGATCGGCCAGGCGGTCCTGACGCTAGCGCTGCTAGCGCTCGCCTGGGCCAGTACGTCGTCCGCGGTCTGGCCGATGGTGCTCGCGCTGATCCCGATCGGGTTCAGCTCCGGTCTGCTCGTCCCGACGATGACCGCCCAGTCCATCGCCGCGGTCGAACCCGACCTTCACGGTGCGGCCTCGGCCGCGTTCAACACGTCCCGCCAGATCGGCGGAGCGATCGGCGTCGCGACGTTCGGCCCGCTCCTCGGCACCGCCCACAACCTCGCCAGCGGCTTCGTCACCTGCGCGATCGTCGCTGCCGGCGCGAGCATCGCGGGCCTCTGCGTCACCGCCTTCGGCCGCCGTACCCCGGTCCTCGTACCCTCGGCGGCATGCGATTCGTGATCCGCGACGGGTACGCGCGCTACCAGGGGCCTGTCGCCGGTGGTACGCGGCACAGGCACGCCGCGTTCCAGCTCGCGATCGGCCCGGAGGTCGCGATGGTCGACGACGCCGGCGTGTGCCACCGCGGCCCGGCCCTCGTCGTACCGCCGATGACCTGGCACCGGCTGCTTGCCGCGGACGAGCTGCTGACCTACTTCATCGAGCCGCAGTGTGCGTTCGCGGATCGGCTGCGTGAGTACGACGGGATCGCGGTGGTAAAGGCGGTCGACGGCTTGCAGGATCTCGACGCTGCGGCGGCGCGGGCGTCGGCCGGGTTCGATCCGCGACTGGTCGAGGCGATGGGGCTCACGCCGACCGAGGTGCTGCCTGCTCTCAGAGCGGGCGGTACGCCGTGAGCAGCGAGATCGACCCGGTGACGGTCGGCACCACCTCGACCTCGCACACGTCCTCGAATCCGGCCGCGGCGATCAGCGACGGGAGGATCCCGTCCGCGTTCGGCTGCGTGTCGGCCTTCCCGTCGGCCAGTTGCACGATCCGGAACCCGAGGCGCATCGCCCAGGTCCGCTGCAGCCCGTAGTCCGCGATCACCAGCCGCCCACCAGGCCGCAGTACGTCGTACATCGCGGCCAGGATCGCCCGCTTGACCGGGAGCGGGCACTGGTGCAGCACGAGGCTCGACACGACAACATCCACAACCCCCGCTCCGACGACGTCGACCAACTCGTCCCCCAGTCCGAGCCGCCACTCGACGCCCACGGAGTCGGGAGCTTTGCGCTGCGCGCGGGCGAGGATCTCCGGGTCCGGATCGACGCCGACCACCCACGCGGCGGGCTCCGCCTGGTGCAGCATCAGCGCGAGCGTGCCCGTACCGCAGCCGACGTCCATGACCAGATCGCCCGGGCGTACAGCGGCTGAGCGCACCACCATCGCCCGCCACACCTTCTCGCGGACCAGAGCCGCCACCACGTCGAAGAAACGGCTCGGCAGGAAGCGGCCCAGGGCCGGGGTGAACGCTGTTTCGGTCATGCAGGTAGCTTTCCTGGGGCAGAGGTGGCCTGGCTTGAAGAAATCGCTTGTCCCCGTTGCAACCGAACCGGGGGCCGGACGCAACGAATCGGGTGGCTCGGAGCGTTCTGATTCTGGAGAGGGGGGCGGGTGGCTGCACAGTCGAAGGGGCAGTCGAAGAAACGGCTGGGGACGACGGTTGCGCTGACGCTTGCCTGCGTCCTGGTCTGCGGCGTCGCCTTCGCCGGGGCCGTCTTCGTCCTGATGCCAGGCGCCCGCGACCGCAGTACGACGCCCTCGGCCAGCGGATCGACGACGCCGTCGATCCCCAGCTCGCGACCCATGCCGAGTCCGAGCGTCCCCGACTCGACCTCGAGTGAGGAGCCGCTGCCGGGCGTCGACACCCCGGCCACTCCCCCGCCGTCGACCCCGGTCGCGAACACCGGCACGTACGAATGCCCCGGATTCAGCGGCATCGAGTCGAACGTCCCGCTGTCGATGCTGATGAGCGACACGTTCTCCTGGGGCACCGACCCGCCGTACAAGGTCGGCAACGGGAGCGGCGACATCAACTGGCGCTCCGACCCGTACCGCAAGCCGAGCTGGTACATGTGGCTGCATTCACTGCGCTGGCTGGGCAACGGCATCACCGCCGGGCAGCGCGGTGATCGCA
Organism: Kribbella soli; assembly: GCF_004331345.1. Lineage (GTDB taxonomy): Bacteria > Actinomycetota > Actinomycetes > Propionibacteriales > Kribbellaceae > Kribbella > Kribbella soli. The sequence continues at coordinate 960,433 of NZ_SJJZ01000002.1, forward strand.
AGGCGCTGACGCACGTGATGGCGATCATCCACGACTGGGTCAAGGACAACCCGTACACGTGGAAGGGCGATGTCGGCGCGTGGGAGGCCACGATGCACCGCACCAACGTGCTGCTGTGCGCTCGCCAGGCCGTCCTCACCGGGCTGAAGGTCAGGTCGCTGCCCACGCAGTACGCCTGGCTCGACAAGGCGCTCGTCGACCATGCGCAGTTCATGATCGTGAACTGGAGCGGGCCGTCGAACCACGGGACGGACGAAAGCATCGCGCTGTTCGGCGTCGGGTGCACGCTGAAGCGGCAGGAGCTTAAGACGCTGGCCGTGGACCGGCTGTCGCAGGCGATCACGAAGGCGATCGACACGCAGGGCTCGACGAACGAGCAGTCGGTCGGGTACGCGATGTTCAACTACCTGCTGTGGGGTCGCGCGACGACCGCCCTGCAGCGGTGCGGATCGAACCCCGGACCGGTGATCGCCCAACGGCGGGCGGCCCTGTCGGAATGGCTGGCGCTCGCGACCAAGTCCACGGGTGAGCTGCAGCAGGTCGGTGACGCCGTACGGCAGAAGCCGACCGGTGCGACCGGTACCGCGCTCGACTACGTCGCCTCGCTCGGGAAGCGCGGGACGAGACCGTCGAAACGGGTCGCGGTCTTCGACGCCGGCTACGTCTTCGGCCGGACCGGGTGGGGCGAGACACGGCAGTTCGCGCAGGAGTCGACGTACAGCATCCGGTACGGCGCGGCGCGGACACTGCACGGTCATGACGACCACATGTCGCTCACCTACTCGTCGCACGGCCGGGACGTGCTGATCGACCCGGGGCACTCCGGGTACCAGCTCGACAAATGGCAGGCGTGGTCGAAGAGCCAGGCCGCGCACAACGTGATGACCATCCCGTCGGCCGACACCGTGAGCGTGGTGACGCAGCTGGTCCGCGCGTCGATCACGCCGACCTGGGAGTCGTACTCGCTCGCTGATTCACCGGCGCCGGGCGTGAGCCGGAAGCGCGACGTACTCGTGCTCAAGGATCCCGACCTGATCATCACGCTCGACCGCGGCCAGGCGACCGACCCCCAGCGGTACGAAACGCTCTGGCACCTCGCACCGGACCAGAAGGTGACAGTCCAGTCCCCCACGGCAGCAGTTGCCACCCCAGCTGCGAAGACCGGCGACAAGTCCAAGACCTACCTGCTGCAGATCCCTTACCAGCAACAGGTCCCCGCCGACGGCATCACCGTCGTCCAGGGCCAGCAGGACCCGGTCCAGGGCTGGTACTACCCCGACATCTTCCATCGCCAGCCGGCCCCCGTGGTCAAGTTCGGCCGCAACGGGACGAACGCGACGATCCTGTCCGCGATCGTCCCGGCAGGCTCGACCGAAACCGTCACCTACAAGACCCGAACCGTCAGCGGCATGTTCTTCGTCGACCTGACCGTCGGCACCCGGAAGGCGACCGTCCGGGTCCAGCAGGACGGCCGCCTCACCCGCATCAGCTGATCACTGTTCGGCACCCGGTCACAACCGTCGCACCTGCCTTGTCTCTTCTGTTGATTCGATTCTTCGGGAGGTTATGGATGAGTAGGCATCCGGCGGTGCGGGACCACTGCTTGAGTTTGGTGCGCAGCGTGGATCGGCCGACTGGCGGGGCGCGGTACGGGCGGATGTTTCCGGACCTGGAGCCCTTGGGGACGGATCCGCACGTGCTGATGCGGGCGGGTGCCGACGGTGGGATCTGTGACGCCGCGGCGGCGCTCGACCTCGGGAACGACGGGGACGACGCGGAGCAGGCGGCCGGCTGGCCGTTCTTCGGGCAGTTGCTGGCGCACGACACCACCGCGGACCGGTCGCCGATCGCGGCAGGAGTCAGCACCGACGCGTTGCGGAACGCCCGCTCGCCGCGGCTCAACCTCGAGATGCTGTACGCCGACGGACCGATCGGTGCGCCGTACCTGTTCGATCTGCACGACCCCGCCAAGTTCCTGCTCGGCGCCGGCGGGTACGACGTACCGCGGAATCCACAGGGCGTGGCGCTGATCGGCGACCCGCGCAACGACGTCCACCTGTTCTCGCTGAGCCTGCACGTGGCGTTCCTGCAGGCGCACAACCGGATCGTCGACAGTCTGCGGACGGGCGGCGTGCCTGAGGAGGATGTGTTCGAGCAGGCGCGCGTCATGCTGACGTGGCACTACCAGTGGATCGTCGTCCACGACTTCCTGCCGAGACTCGTCGGGCGGCGGTTGGTGGACGAGGTGCTCGAGGACGGCGGGAAGTGGTTCGCGCCAGAGTCCCTGCAGGCGTTCATCCCGCTGGAGTTCGCGGATGCGGCGTACCGCTACGGGCACGGTCAGATCCGGCACACGTACCGATTGGTCGAGGGTGGTCCCGAGTTGCCGTTGTTCCCCGATCTGGTCGGGTTCGGGCCGGTGCGGCAACGGCTCGATCTCACGCAGGTGTTCGACGTACCAGGACATCCACCGGCGCAGCGGGCCAAGCGCCTCGACGGCCGGCTCGCCGCAAGCCTGATCGGCCTGCCGGAGCAGGTCACCGGCGCTGTCGACCAGACCGCGTACAAGTCCCTCGCGGTCCGCGATCTGCTGCGCGGCGACACGACCGGTCTGCCGAGTGGCGAGGAGGTCGCCAAGCTACTCGGCGCACCGCCGCTCGCCGAAGGCACCTGGCCTGGCGGTACGCCGCTGTGGTTCTACATCCTGAAGGAGTCCGAGTACCTCGGTGACGGTGACCGCCTCGGGCCGGTCGGCGGGCGGATCGTCGCCGAAGTACTGATCGGGCTGCTCCGAGCCGACCCGGCCAGCTACCTCAGTCTCGAACCGGACTGGCAGCCGAACCTGCCGGCCGCCGGCGAGAGGTTCGGCCTGACCGACCTGCTCATCCCGGCCGGCTCGCGCTGAGCGTCCGCGCCTTCGCCTCGCTGGCGAACGCCTCGCGGGGGCTCTGGACGGAGGCCAGCGAGACGATGTCGCGGCCGTAGAAGAGGGACACCAGCCAGATCGCCAGCACCCGCATCTTCCGGTCCCAGGTCGGAACCGCGAGCACGTGGTACCCGCGGTGCATCAACCAGGCCGGCAGACCCTTGATGACGATCCGCTTGTACTGGAAGATGCCGTTCCCGAGGCCGAGCGTCGCGATCACACCCAGGCTGCTGTGCACGTAGTTCTTCGGCTCCCGCCCGCGCAGCGACCGCAGCAGGTTCTTCGCCAGCAACTTCCCTTGCCGTACGGCGTTCTGCGCGTTCGGCACCGTGTACGCACCCTTGGTGGGCGCCGCCAGGTCGGGCACGGCCGCGTCGTCGCCGGCCGCCCAGGCGTCCGGGATCACCTCGCTCTCGGTGCCGATCCGCAGATCCGCCCGCACCTGGACCAGTCCGCGCTCGTTGTGCGGCAGGTCGGTGTGGTTGCGCAGCAGCCGGGTCGCGGCGTTGCCCGCGGTCCACACGATCAGTTCCGAGTCGAACTCCGTCCCGTCCGAGAGCACCACGTGCCCGTCGTCGGCCGACTGCATCGAGGTGTTCAGGTGCACGACCGCGCCGCGCTTCTCGAGCATCTTCACCACCCACTCGCCGGGCCGGTCGCTCACCTCCGGCAGGATCCGCCCGGTCGCCTCGACCAGGTGGAACGCGAGATCGTCCTCGGACAGCTCCGGGTACTTCTTCAGCAACGCCCGCGCCAGAGACAGCAGCTCGGCGAACCCTTCGACGCCGGAGAACCCGCCGCCCACGAACGTGACCGTCAGCAGCTTGCGCCGCTGCGGCCCCGGTTCCAGCCCGGCCGCCTCGTCGAACGCGGTGAACAACCGGTCCCGGATCGCCACGGCTTCCTCGACGTGCTTCATCCCGATCGCCCGATCGGCCACCCCCGGTACGTCGAACGTCCGCGTCACCGCACCGGCGGTCACCGCGATCACGTCGTACGTCAGCTGGTAGTCCGGGCCGTCGGCCGGGTGGATCGTCACCGTCTTGTCCGCGTGCGAGATGCCGGTGACCATGCCGGCCACGACCCGCGTGTGCCGCAGGTTCCGGCGCAGCGACACCGCCGCGTGCCGGGCCTCCACGGAACCGGCGACCACCTCGGGCAGGAACGGCTGGTACGTCATGTACGGCCGCGGGTCGACGACGACCACCTCGGCCTCGCCGCGCCGCAGCTTCTTCTCCAGCCTCCACGCCGTGTAGAAACCGGCGTACCCGCCGCCCACCACCAAGATCCTGCGCACTGCACTCTCCGTCCGTCGACTTCTCGAAGGTAAGACACCCCGCCCGGGCCGGATGTGACATTGCTAGTGGCGGAGCTGTTTCCGGGACGTGATGCCCAGCTTGGCGAAGACTTTCCGCAGATGCCACTCGACAGTGTGCTGACTGAGGAACATCTGCGCACCGATCTCGGCGTTGGTCAGCCCGGCACCGGCCAGGTCGGCGATGTGCGCCTCCTGTGCGGTCAACGAGTCGCGGCCGGAGCTGTCTGCCGTACGACGCTCGTCGAGCACCTCGCCCGTCGCCGCGAGCTCCCGCCCGGCACGCTCCGCGAACGCGCCCGCACCGGCCGCCGAGAACAGCTTGTACGCCATCCGCAGCTGCCCGCGCGCGTCCTGACGACGGCCTTCCCGACGCAGCCATTCGCCGTACACCAGATGCGTCCGCGCCAGATCCATCCGCATCCGCGTCCGGCTCAACCGCTCGACCGCTTCCTGGTACGCCGTCTCCGCCGCGCCACCCGTCGCACGCAAACCGGTCGCCCGCGCCAGGACCCCGAGCCCCCAGTTAGACCCACTGGCCACCGCCTGTTCCCGTAAGCGGTCGTAGGCCTCGTCTGCGGCCTCCGGACGTCCGACGCGGGCCGCCGCCTCGATCAGCTCGGGCAACGCCCAGTTCGCCGCACCGAGCTCCGTCGGATAGGCCGTGGCCTCCAACCCCGCCTGCAACGCCACCGGGTACTGCGTGAGTCCGTTCCACAGGAGGGCGTTCGTCATGTGCGCGAAGGTGACCGCGCCGCCCTCGCCGCGGGAGGAGGAGTCCTCGAGGCTGGTGGCGATCAGCGACGCTGCGTCCGGCCGCCCACGCCAGGCCGCCAGGCAGATCTCGCCGTAGGCCGCCAGCCCGGCACCAGTCGCGTCGTGGATGGTCCGGCTCTCGGCCAGCAACGCCGAGGCGTTGGCCAACTCACCTGCGTACAGGGCCAGCATGACGCGATGGTGGAGAACGAGCGGCAACTGGTTCAGATCGCCCAGCTCGCGGGCGATCCGCAGGTGCCGTGCCGTCAGCAGGTCCCAGCTCTCCTCGTCCCACAGGTTCACCGCCAGGACGGCCGACAGCCACATCCAAGTCAGATCCTCGGGATCCGTCGTCCCGTTCTCCGCGGAGAACGCGCTCATCGCGGTCCGCGCGGGAGCGACCACCGCGGGGAACCCGTCGGCGAACAGGGTCGTCACGGCGTCGTAGAGCAGGTCGCGCTTGCGTGGTTGCTCCAGCCGGGGCACGGCCTTGGCGGCGCGGGCGACATACGTGATCCCTGTGTCCTGGCCGAAGCGGCCGGCGAACTGGGCGGCGGCGAGAGCATCCAGGTAGGTGTCGCGGGCGAGAGCGAGGTCGAGCGGTTCGAGTCGCCGGGCAGCGTCGAGCAGCAGCGGCGGAGCTTCCAGGCTGTGGCCGGAGGCGAACGTCAGTTGGGCGCGCATCAGGTTCACCCGGGCCTGGTGCAGGCCGTTGACCGGTCCGTGCTCGGCGGTGTTCAGGAGACGCAACGCGGTCTCGAACGCGCCTGCTGCCAGGCTCGCCTGGGCTGCGGAGAGAGCGCGGATCGCGCGCGTTGCCGGGTCCGGCGTCAGCTCGGTCGCGCGCTGGAGGAACGCCGACGACGCCGCCATGCCGCCACGACGTTGGGCCCGGTCGGCCGAGCTCACCAGTTCGGCGGCGACGGCCTCGTCCGGACCGTCGGCAGCCTGGGCCCGATGCCAGGCGCGGCGATCGGGATCGTGCTCCGGGTCGATCGCCTCGGCGAGGGCCCGGTGGACCGCGCGCCGATCGACCGGATCCGCGGCCCGGTACGTCGCCGACCGGACCAGCGGATGCCGGAACCGGACGCGAGCTGCGATATCGATCAACCCGGCCTTTTCGGCGGGCGCCGCCGTACTCATCGGCACGTCGAGAAGCATCAGGGCGCGAACCAGCAGCGGTACGTCACCGACGGGCTCCGCGGCCGCGGTCAGCAGCAGACGCTGGGTGTCCGGCGGCAGCGCTTGAACGCGGCGCGCGAAGTTCTGCTCGATCTGACTCGCCAACGGCCGGGCGTCCGGCCGCTCGAACCCGCCGGCCAGCTGCGCCGCGGTCAGTCCCCGCGGCAGCTCCATCAACGCGAGCGGGTTGCCCCGCGTCTCGGCCACGATCCGGTCGCGGACATGACCGTCGAGCCGTCCCGGTACGACGGAGTCCAGCAGCGAGCCCGCGTACTCGTCGGCGAGACCGCCGATCGGCAACTCCGGGAACCCGCGCCACTCCGGCCCGGTCACCGGCTCGCGCAGCGAGAACACCACGCCGATGCGGTCGGCGAACAGCCGGCGCCCGACGAAGGTCAGCGTCTGGACCGACGCCTGGTCCAGCCACTGCGCGTCGTCGACGACACACAGCAGCGGCTCCCGATCGGAAGCCGCCGACAGCAGACTCAACGTCGCCGCACCGATCAGGAACCGGTCCGGCGGTCCCCCGCCGCTCAACCCGAAGGCGACCTCGAGCGCCGCGCGCTGCGGACCCGGAAGCCGGTCGCTGAGATCGAGCAACGGAAGGCACAACTGGTGCAGGCCGGCGAACGGCAGCTCCATCTCCGACTCGACCCCGGACGCGCGCGCGACCCGGCAGCCCTCGGCCCGGCCGACCAGGTACTCGAGCAGCGCCGACTTCCCGATCCCGGCCTCGCCACGGACGATCAGCACCTGCCCCGTACCGGAGCGCACACCGGCCACGACGTGGTCCAGTCGTGCGGATTCCGCCCGTCGCCCACGCAGCTCCGGCGCTGTGCTGGTCATCGCTCCCACCCCATCGTCAGAGGCTACGTGGGAACGGCGATACGGGTACAGAACCCTCGAGTACCGGAACTCCGGATCAGACCGCTTCGGGCGCCAGAACTTCTTGGGCCAGCCGATCCCGCGCACGCTTGACGAGTTGGCGCGCGTTCGGCGCCCCGATCCGGAGCGTCTCCGCGATCTCGCGGTACGGGTAGTCGAAGCCCTCCCGCAGTACGTACGTCGCCCGTTCCGCCGGCGAGAGCCGATCCTTCAACAGCTGTACGGCGACCGCGAACGCCTCCCGGTTCTCGGCGTACACCTGCGGATCAGGACCCGAGGCCACCCGCTCGTCCGGAAGCCACGGCCCGACCGCCGTCTCGTGCCGGCGCCGTGCCGACTGGACGAGGTTGATCGCGAGCCGCGACGCCACCGTCGCGAGGAAGGCCTGCGGATCCGCGACCGTGGACCGGTCCGTCCGTTGCCAGCGCACCCAGACATCCTGAACCAGCTCCTCGGCCTCGTGCGGATTACCGGTGATCCGGCACGCGATCCGGTACAACCGCGGCCGCGCCTGCAGGAACTCGTCCAATCCCGCCGTACTCACGATCCGGCCTCCTGACGCTGGGCAACACCTCCAGCGTCGGCCGTCGACCACGGGGTCCGCGCCCTGGAAACCCCATGGTCGAACCCGTGGTTCCGCGGGATGAGACCGGACAGACAGTCAGGTTGTGACCGAGGAGACAGTCACAGAACGCCACGCTGCGGTGTCCTGGTCAGTGAGTTCACCCAACACTCGCGAAGGAGAACAGATGAGCATCGCGGAGCAGCAGATCGCCACTTCGGTCCTGGTGATCGGGACCGGTGGTGCCGGACTGCGGGCGGCGATCGAGCTGGCCGAACAGGGGGTCGAAGTCCTTGCCCTCGGCAAGCGCCCGCGCTCCGACGCGCACACCTCGCTGGCCGCCGGCGGTATCAACGCGGCGCTCGCCACCATGGACGCCCAGGACACGTGGCAGCAGCACGCGGCCGACACGCTCCAGGAGAGCTACCTGCTCGCGAACCCGGTCACCGTGCAGATCGTCGCCCAGGGCGCCGCGCGCGGGATCGAGGACCTCGAACGCTGGGGTATGCCGTTCGCGCGCGAGGCCGACGGCCGCATCTCGCAGCGGTTCTTCGGCGCGCACACCTACCGCCGGACCGCGTTCGCCGGCGACTACACCGGGCTGGAGATCCAGCGCACGCTGATCAACCGCGCGGTCCAGCTCGGCGTACCGATCCTCGACACGGTCTACGTGACCCGGATCCTGGTGAAGGACAACGCGGTCTTCGGCGCCTACGGCTTCGACCTGACGACCGGCCGGCGGTACGTGATCCATGCCGACGCGGTGATCCTGGCCGCGGGCGGTCACACCCGGATCTGGCGCCGTACGTCGTCCCGCCGCGACGAGAACACCGGTGACGCGTTCCGGCTCGCGGTCCTCGCGGGCGGGAAGCTGCGCGACCCCGAGCTCGTCCAGTTCCACCCGTCCGGCTTGATCGAGCCCGAGAACGCGGCGGGCACGCTCGTGTCCGAGGCTGCCCGCGGCGAGGGCGGCCAGCTGCGCAACGCACTCGGCGAGCGGTTCATGGCCCGGTACGACGCCGAGCGGATGGAGCTGTCCACGCGGGACCGGGTCGCGCTCGCGGAGTACACGGAGATCAAGGAAGGCCGCGGGACCCAGAACGGCGGCGTCTGGCTGGACGTGTCGCATCTGCCTCGCGAGACGATCATGCGGCGGCTGCCGCGGGTGTACCAGACGCTGCTCGAACTGCAGATGCTCGACATCACCAAGCAGCCGATCGAGATCGCGCCGACCGCGCACTACTCGATGGGCGGCGTGTGGGTCCGTCCCGAGGACCACAGCACCGGCGTCGACGGGCTGTGGGCGATCGGCGAGGCCGCGAGCGGACTGCACGGCGCGAACCGGCTCGGCGGCAACTCGCTGATCGAGCTGCTGGTCTTCGGCCGGATCGTCGCCGAGGAAGCCGCGAAGTACTCGATCGGCCGGCAGGCCCAGCAGCGTTCGGCCGACGCCGTCGGCGAGGCGCGCGCGGAGATCGACCACCTGCTGACGAACGACGGGCCGGAGAACGTCCGCGCCCTGCAGCGCGCGCTGCGCGACACGATGACGGCGCGGGCCGGCGTCGTCCGCGACGAGGACGGTCTGCGGGCCGGGATCGCAGAGCTGGTGGAGGTCGAGGAGCGGATCACGCAGGTCGGCGTACATCCGGACATCGCCGGCTTCCAGGACCTGGCACACGCGTTCGACCTGAAGGCGTCGGCGCTCGCCGCGCGGGCGACACTCGATGCCGCCCTGGAACGGCGGGAGACGCGTGGCTGCCACAACCGCTCGGACTACCCGGAGCTCGACGAATCGTTGCAGGTCAACCTCGTCTGGTCGGGTCCGGACGCGATCGAGAAGGAGCAGATCCCGGCGATCCCGGGCGAGCTGCGGCAGCTGATGCGGCACGTCGCGACCGACGGCAAATTGGTCGAGTGAAAGACACCCCGTCACGCGGATGAGGTACTTCGGTTCGGGTCGCACGGGTGGTGGAACACCGTTGTGCGTCACCCCGAGAGGTGACTGACCCGCCGGCTCGATCCGGGCTGCCATGGAACAGCAAGCTGTCCCGGCCGAGCGAGGAGGGCCACCATGGCGCGTCGGGCCACGGATTTCGAGGACGAGGTCGAGTACGAGTCCGAGTGGGAGTCGGAGTACGAGACCGAGGACGAAGCCGAGTGGGAAGACGAGATCGAGGGCGAGTCCGAGCTCGAGGAGGAGTACGAGGACGAGGACTTCTTCCCCGGTCTCGGCGGAGTGGTCAACGCGATCGGCGGACTGCTCGGCGAGGAGGAGTGGGAGGACGAGGGCGAAGACGAGTACGAGTACGAGGACGAGGCGTTCCTCGGTCTGCTCGGCCCGATCGCCAAGATCGCCGGCGGACTGCTCGGCGGCGGTGGCGGGGGTGACGGAGAATACGAGGACGAGGACGAAGGTGAGGAGGAGCTCGAGGGCGAGGAAGAGGCCGAGGAGTTCTTCAAGCGGCTGAAGGGCGTCTTCAAGAAGGCCGCGCCGTTCCTCCGGACCCTCGCGAAGACCGCCGGCCCGTTGGTCGCGACCGCCATCGGCGGCCCGGCCGCCGGGGCCGTCGCCCGGGCCGTCACCTCGCAGCTCGAAGGTGAGTACGAGGAGGAGTTCGAGGCCGAGTTCGAGGAGATGGCCTCGGCGCCGCTCGCGCCCTCGCAGGCATTCGGCGAGTACCTCGCGGCGCAGGCCGCGGCCACCGAGTCCGAAGCAGAGGCGGAGGCCCTCGGCGGCGCGGCGGCGTACGCCGGCATCAACGCGCAGGACCGTCGTGAGCTGGAGCGGCTGCTGCCGTATCTGCTGCGCGGCGCGTCCACGATCACCCGGATGCTGCACGGCAACCGGAGCACGCGGCCCGCGGTGCGGCTCGTGCCAGGGATCGCCGACGGCGCGGCCCGAACCATCGCCCGGCGGATCGCCGCCGGTGAGCCGGTCGGTCCGGTCGAGCTCGGCCAGGTGATGGGCGCCGCGACCACCCGGGCGCTGACGCCCGGTCGAGTGCGGCAGGCAGTACTGCGGAGGCACGCCCGCGGACTCAGCCGTAGCCGTCGGCGCTACCGCGGCCGTAGTGGCTCGATGCGTCGTGCCGGCGCCGGTCGTGGACGGCCAGGTCGCCGCTCCGGCAGCGGACGGGCGCTGACCGTCCGCCGCCAGCCGCTCCGCAGCCGGACCGTCAGCACCGGACGGGTGCCGCGGCCGCGTCCGGGACTCGTGCGGATCACCACACCGGTCCGGATCCCGCCGAAGGGCGGACGCCCCGCGCGGGTCGTCCGGGTCGTCAGCGACGTACGGGTGCCGCGCGGCGCCGTACCCGCCGGACGGCCGACCAGCGCCGGCAGCCGCCGCCCGCGCCGTTGACGTGCACCAACAGGAACCGAGTGGGAGGGACATCGACCATGGCATCCGCGCTGAACCGCAGCTACCCCGACATCCAGGGCGAGTTCGAGATGGAGGACGAGTTCGAGGACGAGGCCGAGCTCGAGACCGAGTCGGAGGACGAGCTCGAATTCGAGGCCGAAGACGAGGACGAGGACTTCCTCGGCGCGATCGGCGGCATCGGCAAGGCCCTGGGCGGGCTGCTCGGCGGCGACGGTGAGTACGAAGCCGAGTTCGAGTTCGAGGCCGAGGCGGAAACCGAGGACGAGGCCGAGGAGGAGTACGAGGACGAGGCGTTCGTCAACCCGGTCCGGCGCCTCTACCCGGACGCCGAGCTGATGGCGCACCTGTCCGCGAAGGCGGCGCAGACGTCCAGCGAGGCTGAGGCCGAGGCGTTCCTCGGCGCGCTCGTCCCGCTCGCGTCCAAGCTGATCCCGCGCGCTGCAGGTGTCCTGGCCCGCAACGCGCCGGCGCTGATCCGCGGTACGTCGGCACTCGGCCGGCGACTGCGGCGGAACCCGGCGACCCGCAAGTACCTGACAGCGATGCCGGTGATCCTGCAGCGCACCGCGCAGAGTCTCGCGGACCAGGCCTCGTCCGGTCGCCCGGTGTCTCCGGAGACGGCGATGTCGACGATGACCCGGATCGCGGGCCGGATGTTCCGCCGGGCTCCTGAACGTAACCGCGCGATGCGTGCGGTGAACACGTTCGACCGCCGGTACCGCCGTCGCGGCCGGACACCCGCCGGATCGCCCGCCGGCGCCCGCCGGGTCCGCCGGGCAGGCGGAGCAACGCAGCCTTCGCGGCGGCGCCGGTCCCGGCGCTGACCATCCGCGGCCTAGGTGGGGAGGGACGATGCCGTACCTGACGGACCTCGCGGGCGTCGCCCGCAAGACCAGCCTCGAGGTCATCGAGGTACCTGGCTGGCAGACGCGCGGGCGGGGCGAGATGAGCGACGTCCGCGCGGTGGTCTGCCATCACACGGCGACGCTGAACCGGACCGCCGACATGCCGTCGCTGGACACCTTGATCAACGGGCGGCCGGATCTGAGCGGGCCGTTGTCGCACTTCGGCCTGTCGAGGTCCGGCAAGGTGTACGTGATCGCGGCCGGTCGCTGCAACCACGCCGGGACGGTCCGGGACCCGTCGTGGGGCAACAGCCACTCGATCGGGATCGAGGCCGAGGCAACCGGTACCGACGCGACCTGGCCCGAGGTGCAGGTGGAGGCGTTCGCCCAGCTGTGCCGCGCCTTGGTCGACCACTTCGGACTGAGTACGAACGTCGTACTCGGCCACAAGGAAGTCGCGGATCCGCCGGGCCGCAAGATCGACCCGAACTTCGACATGGCCGCGTTCCGCAGCCGGATCGCGGCGCTGGGCGGCACCACTCCCCCGCCGCCCGCGCCGACCACGCCACCGCCCGCCCCAGCGGCACCATCTACGCCGCCGCCGACGTCCTCCTGGCTTTCGTGGCTGCCGTCGCTGCCCTGGTTCGAAGGTGAGTCGGCCGCGACACCCATCGCCCGGCCGGCTGCGGCGCGCGGTCGACGCGACGTGCTTCCGGCGTACCTGTCGGGCCAGGCGCTGAACGTACGGCGGCACGTGACGGCGCTCCGCGACTTCCGGCGCGACGAGTTCGGTGGGCAACCCGCGCGACCGAGCGAGGGACACGTTCAGGCCGTGAACGCCTTGCTGGCCACGCTTCGCGGCCCGCTCACCACCATCGTCGAGCGGCTCGACCGCGCGGCCGACGCCGCCCAGGCCCAGCCGTCTCCACATCGGGTCGGACTCGCGCTCGACCTGAAGACGCAGGCGCACGACCTGGTCCGTGCGACGGAACGGGTGTGGGACTTCTACTTCGAGCTGTTCGGACAACGGCAGAGCGCGTTCGGCGAGTGGCTGGACGCCTGCGACCGGATCACGCTCGACTGCTACCAGCACGTGTTCATGCACCTCGGCAACGAGCGCTCCATTCCCGCGCCGCCGCCCTTCTGCTACATGCGTACAGGCTTCTCGCCGGCGACGTTCCGGCGGGGCATCCCGCTGCGCCGGCTCGGGCGGCAGCTGAACCCGTTCCCCCTGGTGCAATTGCCTTATCACCGGCTCGTGAACCCGTGGACCATCGGCGCGATCCTGCACGAGGTGTCGCACAACCTGCAGAACGAGTTGCAGCTCGAGCAGGCCGTGCCCGCGTCGATCGAGCGCCGTCTGCGCGCGGCCGGCGTACCCGCGCCGATCGTCGCGATCTGGGTGCGGTGGAACCGGGAGATCTTCGGCGACATGGTGGGCTGCCTGCTGGGTGGCGAGGCGTTCGTGTCGTCGTTGATGGACGTGATCGGGCGGGCGCCGGCGCAGAGCTTCGGGTACACGCCACGGTCGGTGCACCCGACGCCGTACCTGCGGACCTTCCTGTCCAGCGAGCTGTTGCGCCGGATGGGGTTCCCGGAGCGGGCCGCGGAGTTCAGTCGCGCCTGGTCACAGCTCTACCCGGCACCGCGCGAGTCGACGATGCCGCCCAAGCTGCTCGCCACCGCCAAGACCGCGATCCCCGCGGTCGTCGACGCCGTCTGCGAAACCCGGTTCAAGGGCCTCGGCAACAAGTCGCTGCGCGAGGTGATCTTCTTCGAGCCGCGGCACCAGGCGATGATCGACGAAGCCGGCGCCCGGCTGGCCAAGGGCGTCGACCCCGGTGTCGTCCCGGAACGCTTCCTGATCGGCGCCGTCCGCTCCGCGCTCGATCAGCACCGCGCAGCGCCGGACCTGTTGATGCGCAACTTCTACATCCAGCTGGCCAGGCGGTGACGGACGTGACCATCGCAGACCGCCGTACGGCGATGCACGAGGCGCTCCACGCACTGTGGCTCGCGGTCGCCGAACTCGTGCTGACCGCGAACGACGACCAGCCGGTCGAGAGCGACCTCGCCGCCGCGGAACACATCGCGCAACTCACCGTCGAGATCCAAGGCCGGCTGGCCGAGGCCATCGCCGCCGCGGACGACCCGTCCGCGACGCGCGAGGCCTGTACGGTCGACCGGCTGCTGCGAGAAGCAAGCCTGATCTACTGGCGCGACCTGCGCGCCCATGAGGCGGTCTGGCGACTGCGCGGCTCCACAAGGCGGCGGGGTGGTTCCTGGCCGTCGTGGTGGTCGGGTGTCGAACAGAGCCTCGAACGCTGTGAAGAACCGCTCGTCGCGGCCGGTGTGGCCGTCGGCGACGCGTGGCATGAGCTCGTCACCGAACCGTCCGTCGCGACGGCCCGGGCGAATACCTCCAGGAGGTCGTCGTGACCAAAGACAAATCGCAGCCAGGACTCCCGGTCGTCGAGGTCGACCAGGCCTTCCCGCTGATGACGGCGGACTCGGTCGCCCGTCCGGCGAGCGCCTCCGGCTCCGGCGACCAGGGTCCGGCGGTGAGCGCCGCCATCCGCGACGTGCTCGGCTGGCGGCCACGCGTCCAGGACCCGCAGGCGTTCACCGCGGCGTTGTCGGCGTCCTTCGAGCTCTCGACGTTCGAGGACCACGTGATCGCGAAGTACGTCCCGCGCGGCGTGGCCGTCCAGGCCGACCTCGGCGGCGTCACCGGCGGCCAGGCGTCCTTGTACCTGCGGGCCAAGGCCGCCCACGAACAAATCACCCGAATGCTCGACAGCCTCCAACCCCTCCGCACCGACGCCGACCCCCAGGACTGCGAGGCCTACCGAACCCTCGTCCGAGACTCAGTCCGACGAATAGTCACCGAATTCGGTCGCGAAGGCGGCCCCCGAGTACCCCTCGTCGACTCAGCCTTCGGCGTACTAACAGGCTTCAACCCGGCCGCGCCGGCCTCCGCAGGCGGTGAGCAGGGCACGGACGTGGGGCTCCTCAAGACCTACCGTCCGCAGTTCTCGGTCAACGCTGCGAACCGCGAACGAACCACGGTCCCGGCCGCGAAAGCCGAGGTCAACCCAGATACCATCCCCGGCCAGCTCGGTGCCTTGCGAGACCGGTTCGGCCTGGACGACGACCACGTCAACACCGTCGACGAGGAAAAGCAGCGGACCAGTTTCTGGACTCTTGTCGAGCTGGTCACCGACCTCCAGAACTCCTGGTCGAATCGCCGGATCGGCTTCACGTTGGGTGCCGGCAGCGGGTTCTTGGGCACCGACCTCATACAGATCAGCCGTCTGCTCGCCGCAACGTCCGAGCAGGTTGACGAATTCGAAGCTGTCCTCGACTCGGTTCTGGTGTCGGGTGCAGAGCGCCAGACCGTCGTGCTCGACCGAAGCAGCGGCCTGACCCTCGACGACGTGGTGCAGTGGCTCCGAGTCTTCGTCACCCAGGACGGGCCCAACATCATCCGCGACACCGGTCGCGACGGCCTGGTCTCGACCTTCACGCCGACAGCCATCGACCTGCTGCACACACTGCGCGACAAGCTGGTACTTCGTCTGGTCCCTTGCGGCAGTCCGTCCTGCGCAAACGGCTGCCACTGCGGCTCCCGCCGCAAGGTCACTTGCATCCCACTCGGCTGCTGTACGCCGTTGCCGCCTGGCATGTACTCCGGACGCGTCAAGATCGCGGTCTCCACACTGTGCGGTCTGATGCAGGGCCTGACCGCCAAGGCGATCCGCATCGGCCGGTACGCCGGCGCAGTACTGCTCGACCTCGCCCTGATCCCGTTCGACAGCAACACGAACTTCATCCGCGTCGAGGTACGGGGTCTCCATCTCCGTCCGACGTACATCCCGGCGTTCGTCGTCGAGAACGGCAGCTCGGCGAACTTCGCCGACCTCGTCCTCCCGCTCCAGGACAGCGCCAGCGCCGATGACGACCACCTGTCCGGGATCTTCCAAAGGGATGCCCTTCCAGCACGCCTCACGGGACTGTTGCCGCAGGCCGGTAGCGGCGGCGTCCTGATTGCCGCAAGCGAGGTCCCCCTGGCTGTCCTCGACGGGGAGCTCGGCCGCGTGGTCAGCGGGCCGGCCGTGACAACCTGGCCAAGGCTCCGGCCCGCGGACGACCAGGACCTCGATACCGAAGACGACCTCCCCACCGCCTGGACCGATATCGACCCCAACCAACGCTTCGTCCCGCAGTCCGCCCCCGACCCGATCGATCCCATAGTCACCGACGACGAGTGCCTCGACGGTTGTTCCGACGACTGCAAGGACTGCGACTGCGGCTGCCATGACGACCAGTTCGGCGGTTCCCGGCAGACAGCCGGCGGCACCATCGCGCAGTCGGCCGGCTCGACAGCGGCCGACCCGGGCATCCCGAGGTGGCAGGCGATGGCTGAGAACAAGAACGTACGTCGACGCGCGGCCGCCGTACTGCCCGAGTTCGCACCCAACAAGCGGACCCGCAAGCGGATGAAGTCCGCCCTCAAAGGCAAGAAGGTGCAGAAGCTGATGAACTCGCTCGCCAAGGTCGAAACGGAGCGGGTCGAGAACGCGCTGATCGACGAGCAGTTGATGCTCGAAGCGGATGTGCTGGAGCAGAGCGTCGATGCGGCGAAGAGCGACAAGCAGGCCGCCAACGACCAGCTCAAGCACGCCAAGCGGAGCCGGAGCAAGGCGACGAAGAGGGTCGACAAGGCGAAGAAGGCCAAGAAGAAGGCCCTGCGGAAGGTCGTCCGCGCACAGCGGGCCGCAGCGAAGGCCCAACGCAGGGCGCAAGCCGACGCCGAACGCATCCGCAAGCAGTGACGCGGAGGAGGAGCTGACATGCTTTCCGAGCGGGATTATCAGGACTTGCTGGATCGGATGCAGGCGCTGCGGACTCAGGTGGCTGAGCGGTTGTCGGGGAGTCTGGTTTCCAATCCGGCGTTGGCCGAGGAGATCAACCGGCAGCTCGAAGATCTGGTGACGGCGGCGCGGGAGGCGGATGCGGCCGGGCCGCAGCCGCCGGACGGCGGGCTGGCCCAGCTGGTCGGCGTCGGGCCGGACGCGGCGCAGAAGTTCGGCGACGTCAAGGTTTCGCAGGGTGTCGCGGAGTACGACGAGAACGTCAACTCCGAGCGGGTCGTCGCGGTCGGCGATCTCTACTACATCTACCAGCACGAGCGGATCGGCGTCTTCAAGGTCGTGCAGCGGTTGAAGCAGCTGTTCGAGGGTGGCGCGATCCGGTTGTCCGGTGGCGAGGGCGCCTACCGGCTCTACCAGTTCGACCGTCGCGACGTCCTGCGTTACACGGCCAAGGACCGGACGGCGGCGTACCGCCGGGTGCTCGGCTACGGACGTGGTCTCGGCGCCGGGCAGAGCCGGCCGAACACCGACTTCCACATGCTGTTCTCGCACTTCGTCAACCAGGTCACGTTGTTCTGGCGGGACAAGCGGATCAGCGACGTGATCAGGGAACGCGCCCTGGACCCGAGCTTCGGCTCGATCGCCGTCGTCCGGCGGGCCGGCCTCGACCTGCGGAACAACCTGAAGTTCACCTCGTACGGTCACCTGAACGTGCTCCGGGTCGAGGTCATGAACCTGCTCGAGGAGTGCTTCGCGATCCTCGGCTCCGCCGACGTCAAGGATCTGTTCGGTGCCGCGAACGCGTGGGACGTCGTCGACGAGGTCCTGATCAGGTACTTCGACGTACGCCTGCAGAGCAGTCCGCGGCAGCGGATGGCCGTGAACGGCCGGGAGGTACTGCGCTGGCTGTCCGGGAACCATGTGATGGAGACCGGGCGCGGTCAGTTCGAGACGCTGCTGATGGAGATCGCCGAACCTTCCGAAGAGTGGCTGACGTCCGCGCAGGCGATGAGTCTCGCCCGGCGTACCGGCACCGACCGGGTCATGCCGTGGGAGCAGATGGGACAAGCCGGCGTCGCCGCGCGGTACAGCGAACGCTCGCCGTCCCAGATGCCGGCCGCTCGGGCCGGTGGGCCCATCTACCCGCAACGCGGCGGACTCGGTACCTATCGCGGTGGTCAGGGCGGCGTTCCGGCCCGGACGCGACCGTGAATGAACGATGATCCTGCCGGAGGTGCTTGCCGCTGCCGAGCAGCGGCAAGCACGACGCCTGACCGAGCTGCTGGACTGGCTCGCCATCCCCTCGGTCAGCGCGGATCCACGCCGTACCGCCGACGTCGGCCGGGCCGCCCGGTGGCTCGCGTCCTGGCAACGAGCCCGCGGCGCGATGGTGGACCTGCGGCCCACGCGCCACGGACGAGATGTCGTCGTCGCGCGCTGGCCCGCACGGCCAGGTGCCCGGCAGGTGGTGATCTACGGGCACTACGACGTACAGCCGGCCGGTGCCGGATGGTCGTCGCACCCGTTCCGTCCGGTGATTCGTGACGGGGTCATCCACGCGCGCGGCGCCAACGACGACAAGGGTCAACTGTTCGCGCACCTGTGTGCGTTGGACGCCTGGCCGGGCCTGCTGCCGGCCGAGGTCGTCGTGATCGCCGAGGGTGCCGAGGAGGTCGGCAGCACGGGGTTCGCCGAGGTCGTCCACGAGGTCGCGCGGCAGCTCCGGCCGGTGGCGGTGATCGTCTCCGACACCGAGCGGTACGACGACGGCACGCCGACCGTGACAATCAGCCAGCGCGGCCGGCTCGCGGCCACGCTCACGGTCGATACCGGCGGTACGGCGGTACACGCCGGCCGGCTCGGTGGCGCCGTGGTCGACCCGAGCCTCGTGCTCGCCGATGCGTTGCGGATTCTGCACAAGGAGCTCTTCACCACGTCCGTGCCGACTCCACCCTCGGCTGTCGCGCGTACCGACGCCGCCGTCAGACAAGCCGCCCGCGGCCGCGCGACCGTCGGCGCGGGCTTGGACGAACGGGTGACCCTGCACGGATCGATCGGTGTCACTCGGCTCGTCGCCGGTACCGGCGGTGCTGCCTTGCCGTCGCGAGCGTCCGCCGTACTCGATCTGCGGTTGCCACCACGCTCCGATCCGGCCGACGTCGTACGTCGTGCGCGCCGCCTGCTCATGCGGTGTGCTCCGCGAGGTGCGCGCGTACAACTGCACTTCACTCGTGGAACACCGGCACTCGACCTCACACCGGATCGCCTGGTGCGACAAGCGGTTGATCAAGCGTGTGTCGCAGTCCACGGCCGGCCACCGGTCTACGTCCGGTCCGGCGGCACCATCCCGGCGGTCGGCGTACTGTCCCACGCGTTGCGGATTCGCCCACTCCTGCTGGGATTCGGGCCTCCGGGAGGGAACGCGCACGGCCCCGACGAGTCGCTGGACATCGCCGGATGGGCGGCCGCGGTACGGATGTCGGCGACCTTGCTGTGGACATTGACCCGGACATTGACCCGGCCGATTCGGGGCGACCCGGTACCGGGATCGCTGCGAAGGGATCACCATGGAGAGATCCGGCAGCTTCCTTGCGGCGAACGGCCGGTGCAGCTCGAGGGGGAGGAACGATGACCGCTACCGTCACACCTGCGTCGATCCGGGAGTCCGGTACTTTCGCGCATTCGCCGCCACCACGCGACGCCGGTCCGGGGGACACGACCGACGACGTAGCTCTGCGGGAGTGCATCGTGGCCGCGTTGCGGGCGATGCTCGACCACGTCGAGCTGTACGCCGTGGAGACGACGACCAGCGACAGCGGTGTGTCGGTGATGCTCGAACACGACAACGTCCGGTGCGTCCTCGTCGTCTCGGCGCAGGTCCCGCGGCACACGCTCAGCCCGCGGGAACTGCAGGTCGCCCGCCTGGTCGCGGACGGCGCCACCAACCGCGCGATCGCAAGCTCCCTGGACATCAGCCCGTGGACCGTGTCGACCCACATGCGCCGCATCTTCGCCAAACTCGACGTCACCAGCCGCGCCGAGATGGTCGCCCAGTTCTTCGGCGCCTGACACCGCTTCCAGGGAGGGGTCGAGGGCCGCGGGTGCGAGGTTGTAGTCGTAGGTCAGCGCGAGGTCGACCTGGTCGGCACCCTCATGCGCCTCGAGCCTGCCCTGGCTCTCCTGATCGGCCGGCTACTCCTCAGCCAGTCACCGGGCCTCCTCCAGGTCTTCGGCATCGCCTGTGTCGTCACCGCCGGCATCGGCGCCGAAGTAGCCGCGAGCCATCGCAACCAGGAGGACGAAGGTGATCAGCCCGACGACACCGTGGTACCACTGCCAGCCGATGCCCAACCCGACGAAGCCGTCCAGGACCATCACCACCGACCCCGCACCCACCCCGACGACGAGCACAGCCAACGCCACCAGCATCAGCCGCCGCGGCACCC
The DNA here is from genome assembly GCF_004331345.1 of Kribbella soli. Taxonomy (GTDB): domain Bacteria; phylum Actinomycetota; class Actinomycetes; order Propionibacteriales; family Kribbellaceae; genus Kribbella; species Kribbella soli. The sequence continues at coordinate 980,606 of NZ_SJJZ01000002.1, forward strand.
GCCGCCCGAACGCGCCGATCGTGGCCAATGCCAGCATCGCACCGACAATCCCGGACACGGCAGCAAACGACTGAGCCAGCGAGGGGTTGAGAAAGTACCTCTCCTGCTCAGCCGCGGACACCACCGGGCCCGTCGGAAAGCCCAGTCGTCCCTGCACCGCGAATGCGGCCTTTCCGACGGCGTATCCAAGCATCAGTACTGCGACTCCGTACGCCGGCCACTTCCTCATGTCTCGACGGTAGAAGCTGGTGCTACCGGTGGGCTCCCTCCTACGGGTGATCCACTTCCCTCAGTCGGATGAGCTTGCTCGCGTAGTCGCCGGTGAGATCGAGGAAGATGCCGTGGGACATGAGCGCGGCGCCAGTGAGGTTCTCGTAGGAGTACGTGGCCTCGGGCTTCAGGCCGCGAAGCCGGAGCGGTCGCGGTGCACTGTCGTACTGCTGCGCCTCCTGGTAGACGAGTACGACGGACTCACGAGGACCGACGTACTGAACCGCTGACATCCCGCGCCCGGGATCGCCCAGCCGGTACTGCGCTCCGAACTGCACGACCTCCCGAATCTCCTTGTACTCGGCAATCAGATCTCTTGCCATCGCGAGATCTCCGGCCGACCACGACGTCAGATCCCCACCGATCCCGAGCACACCCGCCATCGCCACATGGAAGCGATAGCTCAACGGCACGTTCCGCTTGTTGATGAACGTCGGTACGTCGGTCACCCAGCACGACATCGTCCGCGCCGGGTACACCTGGCTGAACCCGTGCTGGATGTACCTGCGATCCAGTGCGTCGGTGTTGTCCGACGTCCAGAACTGATCGGTGCGCGCCATCATGCCCAGATCGACCCGTCCGCCCCCACCCGAGCACGCCTCGATCGCGACGCCGGGATGCTTGTCCCGCAAGGCGTCGATGATCCCGTACACCGCAGTCACGTGGTCGAACCAGATCCGTCCCTGCCGTTCCGGCGCCGCCGGCCAGCCGGTGTCCGCGAACGGCCGGTTCATGTCCCATTTCACGAACCGCAGGTCGTTGGACGACAGCAGCGCGTCCAACGTCTCCAGGACCCAGCGCGCCACGTCCGGCCGGGCCAGGTTCAGCACCAGCTGATTCCGCCGCAGCGCCGGCGGCCGGCCCTCGAAGTGGTAGACCCAGTCCGGATGCGTCCGGTAGAGGTCCGAGTCGGGATTCACCATCTCCGGCTCGACCCACAGGCCGAACTCCATGCCGAGCGCCTGCACCTGTGCGATCAACGGCCCCAGCCCGTTCGGGAACCGCTCCCGGTTCACCCACCAGTCGCCCAACCCGGTCCGGTCGTCGATGCGGCCACCGAACCACCCGTCGTCGAGCACGAACAACTCACACCCGAGGCCGGCCGCCCGCGTCGCCAACTCGACCTGCCCGGCCTCGTCCACGTCGAAGCCGGTCGCCTCCCACGAGTTGAACACCACCGGCCGTACGTCGCCGGACCGCGGCAGCACGTGCTTCAACGCGTACGAGTGCCACGCGCGACTCGTCGTACCGAAGCCGCCCGTGCTGAACAGCCCGGAGGACACCGGCGTCGTCAGCTCCTCCCCCGGCTCCATCAGCCGCGGTCCGAAATCCTCATGCCCCCAACCGAACAAGGCCTGGACCGGCTCGTCGATCTCGTACTGCGCGAGCATCCGCCACGACCCGCTCCAGTGCAGGGCCGCACTGAAGACGTCGCCGTACTCCTCCGTCGCGGTCCCGTCGTCGATCGCGAACCACGGATTCACATGGTGACTCGTGATCCCCCGTCGGCTCTCGAGCACGAACCGCCCTTCGCCGAGCGCGTGCCGGCTCAGCCGCGTCTCCGCCGCCCACCGCCCGGTCAACGTCGACATCCGGTACGACGCCTGCTCCGGCAGGACCCACGCCGCCGAGTCCAATCGATGGATCTCGACCGTCTCACTCGAGTCGTTCCGCACCCTGACCCACCGGTCGATCACGTCGCTGTCGTCGTTCGCCCGGTAGTGCAGGCTGACTCGCACCGCTCCGACGGCGAACAGCAACTCCAGCTCGCGCCCTTCGCGGATCACGTGCCCGACGAAGGACCACTCACCGCCCCCGAGCGACAAGGCCGCCCGTCCGAACTGCAGACCCCCGTCGATCGGATACTCCTCATGCCCGTTGGCCGCGGACCGGAAGCTCGTCCACTCCCCCGCCAACCGGGCAGCCGTCGACCGCGCGAGGTGCTCCGCATCGGACACCGTGATCCGCGCGCCCCAGTGGGTGTGGATCGGGATGTCGTCGTCACCGAGGTACGCCGAGTACGACGTACCCGGCGTGCTGATCAGCAGGACCCGATCGGCGAAGTGGATGTTCACTTGACAGCCCCCGCGGTCAGGCCGGCGACGAACTGCTTCTGCAGCGCGACGAAGAACAACAGGACCGGCAGCGATGCGAGGAACGAGAACGCGTACAGCGTGCCGAAGTCGGTCGAGTACTCCCCCACCGAGCGGTAGACGCCAACCGTCACGGTCGTCCCGGACTCGGGTCCGAGGACAATCAGCGGGGTGAGGAAGTCGTTCCACACCCAGACCCCGAGGAAGATCATCACGCTCGCCGCGGCCGGGCGGAGCGTCGGGAACACCACCTGCCAGAACAGCCGGAACCGGCTCGCCCCGTCGATACTCGCAGCCTCCTCCATCTCCACCGGTACGCCGCCGATGAACCCGGCGAACACGAAGACGCCGAACGGCAGGTAGTACGCGACGTTAGCGCACACCACACCGATCACCGAGTTCATCAGCCCGGCCGCACCGAGGACCTGTGTGATCGGCTGCAGGATCACCGCGGGCGGGATCATCAGACCCGCCAGCAGCATCAGAAGAGCCGGCCGGGTCCAGCGAGCCGTCGAGCGAACCAGGTAGTGCGCCAGCATCGCCGAGAGCAACGTCAGCGCGACCACCGAGAGCACGGTGATCTGCACGCTGTTGAGCAACGCCGACCAGTACAACCCGTCCTCCCGGCCCAGGACCGCGTCGAGGTTCGCGGTGGTCGGCGGCGTAGGCAGTCCGAGTGGCGACGACTGGATGTCCTTGACCGGTTTCAGCATGCCCGTCACGACGACGTACACCGGGAAGAAGAACAGGGCGGCCAAGGCGACGGCGCCGATCGGTCGCAGTGTCCTCACAGGTGCACCTCCCGGCGCCGGAGCACCTGCAGTACGACGCCACTCAACGCGACGATGATCGCGAGCATCACGGTCGCCTCCGCCGCGGCGAACCCGATCCGGTCGCCACGCACCCCCTTCTCGATGACGTCGAACGCGATCGACGCGGTGGTGTTGCGGCCCGGACCGCCGTTGGTCAGCACGAGGATGTGCTCGTACACCTTGAAACCGCTGATCAGCAGCATCACCGTGTTGATCGTCACCGCGGACGCGATCATCGGCCAGGTCACCGATCCGAACCGTCGCCACCAGCCGGCGCCGTCGACGATCGCCGCCTCGTACAGCTCCCGCGGTACGCCGTTCAGCCCCGCGAGATAGACCACGACGCAGAAGCCGAGCATCTGCCAGCAGAGGATCCCGGAAATCGAGTAGAGCGCGATCCCGGGATCCGACAGCCAGCCCACCGCACCGAAGAACCGGTTCAGGACACCGCCTGGCCGCAGCATGCTCTGCCAGATGACGCTGACCACGATCCCGCTGAGAATCACCGGCGTGAAGAACAGCGACCGCAGCAGCCGGTACAGCAGCGTGTTGCGGTCCAGCAGCAACGCGATCGCGAGCCCGAGGACATTCGGTACGACGACCACGATCGCCGTCACCACGAACGTGTTCTTCAGTACCAGCCAGAACTGGTCGTCGCCGAACAACCGCTGGAACTGCTCGAGCCCGACCCAGTGCGTGGCAGCGGCGAAGCGGTTCCGATCGGTGAACCCCAGCACCACGGTCCAGCCGATCGGGACCAGCACCAGCAATCCGTAGAGGAACAATCCGGGCAGGGCGAAGCCGGCGAACTCCCGCGCCGACTGACTATTTGAGCGACGCATATTCCTTGTTCAGTTTCGTCACCGCGGCCTTGGCGTCGGACTTCCCGTTCAGCAGTTCGACCGCGATCTGCTGCACCGGCACCGTCATGTCCGCGGGCAGTCCGTTGTCGCCCTGCTCGATCGACAGCGCCGGCGTCACCGTCGCGTCCTTCACGGCCTGGTTGTAGATCGCCAGCGTCTCCTTGAACAGCGGCCCCATGTCGGCCGGCGGCTGGTAGCCCTTGATCGTGTTGAACGTCCCGTCGGCCTTGGTGAACGCGTCGGACGTCTCCTTGTCCCTCGTCCACTCCAGCGCGAACTTCTTCGCCAGGTCGACGTTCTCGGCCTTGGCACTGACGCTCAGCCCACCACCGGTGAGATTCGGTACGACGGCCTTGCCGTCGTCGGACGGCCACGCGAACACGCCGACCCCGAACTTCGGCTTGTCGTTGTCCGCGGACGTCGCGAACCACGACCCCATCGGGTACATCGCCGCCGACCCGGCGCGGAACGCCTTCTCGTGGTCGGCGTACGACCGGCTGGTGCCCTGCTTGTCGAGGTACCCGAGCTTCGCCAGCTGCGCGACCTTGTCGGTTGCCTTGACGAACGACGGATCGTCGAACGTCTTCGAGCCGCTCGTGATCTCCTTCGAGAAGTCCGGATCGGTCAGGTAGACGTCGGTGCCGACCGTGCCGACCCAGGTGTACATACTGGCGAAGGTGTCCTGGCCGCCACCGCCGACCGCGATCGGCGTGATACCGACCGCCTTCAGCTTGGCGCAGTCGGCGAGGAACTCGGTCCAGGTCTTCGGCGGCGCGGCGATCTTCGCCTTCGCGAAGTCGTCCTTGTTGTAGTACAGCAGCGACTGCGGCTGCGCGTTCGTCGGCAGCTGGTAGATCTTGCCCTTGATCGCGCCGGACGCCGGGTCCGCGAAGTCCTTGAGGTCGTCCTGGCTGAACTCGGCCAGCTGACCGCCTTCGGCGAAGCCCTGCGGGTTCACCGCGATCATGATGTCCGGCAGCTGTCCCGAACTGGCCAGCTGCTTGGCGTACGTCGTCCGGTCGACGTTCGGCGTGACCAGCTTCTTGATCTTCACGCCCGGCACCTTCTGCTCCACCCGAGCGATCGCCGAGTCCCACAGCGCGGCCGGCAGGTTCGGGGTCTCGAAGGTCAGCATCGTCAGCTCGACAGTGCCGCCGGCGCTGCCGCTCGGCCCGCCGCTCGCCGACTTGCCTCCCTGGGTACAGCCGGCGAGCGCTACCGTCAGAAGGGCCGCCAGGGTGACCGTCAACCGTGATCTCATCAAGGTTCCTCTCGACGGCAGTACCATCGGATCAAATATGCAGGCTAGTTAGCAATATCGGCGCGAGCATAAGGACGATTCATCGGATGAGTCAAGATCGAGCGACCGGCGGCCGGATGGGCGACTCGTCGCTGCTGCGCCGGCTGAACCTGGCCGCGGCCCGCGGCGCCTTCCTCGCCGCGGAGTCACTGACGCTGCGCGAACTCCGCGCCGTCGTCGGCGTCTCCCGGCCGACCGCCGAGGACCTGCTCGCCGAACTGCTCGCCGAGGGCCGCGTCGAGGAAACCTCCGCGCCGCGCACCCCCTCGTCGACCCGCGGCGCCGGGCGGCCGGCCCGGCACTTCCGGTTCCGCGCCGAGTCCGGGTACGTCGCCGGCCTGGACATTGGCGCACACAAGGCACTGGCGGTGGTGACCGACCTGCGCGGCACCACGCTCGCCACCCATCGCGTCGAACTCGACCCGGCGCTCGAAGCCCCCGGCCGCGTCCGCGCCGCGATCGACGCCGCGCGCGCGAGCTGGGCACAGGCGCGCATCGACCCGGCGGACATCACCGGCGTCGCCGTCGGGGTGACCGGTGCGCTCCGGGCCGCCGAGGGGGTGCACGACGTCCGCGACGGACCCGTCGGCTCGGGACTGGCGCCGTACTCGCTGCCCGGGTTCACCGAGATCGATGTGGCGGGTGAACTGTCCGCAGGGCTGGGCAAACCGGTCGCGATCGCGAACGACGTGAAACTGGCCGCGCTGGCCGAGCACTGGAAGGGCGCGGCGCGCGACCACCGCGACATCGTCTACATGTTCGCCGGTCATCGTGCGGGCGCCGGCGTGCTGATCGACGGGCAGGTGCACCAGGGGCGGCACGGGGCGGCGGGCGAGATCGGGGTGTTCCCGGCGCTCGGATGGGCGCCGGCGATGGAGCGGCTGCATGCCCGTGGTGCGGCGCTCGCCGCCGCGGACGGTGTCGCGCCGGGGCGGGAGGGCGAACTGGTGATCGCGTCGGCGGCCCGGCAGGATCCGGAGAGTCTCGAGGTGCTGATCGAGTTCGCCGAGGTGCTGGCCCGCGGCGCGGCGGTGCTCGCGCTGGCCGTGGACCCCGAGCTGATCGTGCTCGGCGGCGGCATGTCGCGCGGCGGAGCGATCATCGCCGAGCCGTTCCGGCGGGAGCTGGCCAAACTCAGCCTGGTCCCGATCGACGTGGTCAGCTCGACGATGGGCGCCGACTCGGTCGCCCTCGGCGCGGCCCGGATGGCGCTGGACGCCGTCCTCGCGGAGCTCTTGGCGGTCCCGGGGTCTTGACCGGGGCGGCCCGGCGATGAAAGATCGGATCTCTGAATAGGCAATCTGGTTGCCGTAATTCCCGCCCAGCTGGAAGTGAGAGATCACCGATGGCCCTCCGGTCCCGTGCTGCCCTCCTGGTACTCGCCCTGTTCACGACCCTCCTCTCAGTGATCCCCGCCAAGGCCGAGGTGGAGAATCCGCGACAGCAGTGGCTGCGCGACTCCACCGCCGGCCTGTTCCTGCACTGGGGCATGTTCACCGCACCCCGCCACACCGACTGCGCCGCCTGGGAGCGGGACGTGACCGCCGGCGGGTGGAGTGCGGACTACTGGGTCGACGAGGCGCTCAAGCTGCACGCGTCGTACATCGTGCTCGCGACGTTCCACAGCCGGCTCGGGTACGCCCGGCCGTGGCCGTCCAAGATTCCCGGTAGTTGCGCCACGCAGCGAGACTTCCTCGGCGAACTGGTTGCCGCGGGCAAGGCCAAGGGCGTGCACGTGCTGCTCTACATGACCGACGACCCGCAGTGGCACAACGAGGTACCTGGCGTCGAGACCCTCGACTCGGCGGCGTACTCGGCGTACAAGGGTCAGCAGGTCGACCTGACCACGCGGCAAGGGTTCGGGATGTACAGCTACGACCTGTTCCACGAGGTGATGGACAACTACCCCGACCTGTCCGGGTTCTGGATCGACAACGACAACGAATACTGGGAGCAGCACGGACTGTACGAACAGATCCGGCAGCAACGGCCGTCGTGGTTGCTCAGCAACAACAACGAGGACACGCCGATCATGGACACGGTCAGCAACGAGCAGAAGACTGGCATCACCCCGGCGTACGACTACCCGCAGGCGACGTTCACGCCGATGCCGCGGCTGACCGAGGCCGACTACAAACTGCCGACGACCGGCCAGTGGTGGTACGACGGCAGCGACAGCAAGGTCGACTACGGACTGAGCGTCGGCCGGTACGTCGCGAACGCCGGATCGTCGATCAAGTCGTTGATGGCGGAGACCGCGATGGTGAACGGGAAGTTCCCGGCGCAGCAGGTCGCCTTCAACAACTTCATGGCCGAGTGGCTGCCGCCGATCTGGTCGTCGCTGGCCAGGACGAACGGCGGCGGGTACATGTACGGCGGGATGCAGCCCGGATTCTGGAACGACGGCGCGCACGGTGTGATCACGCTCGCCGGAGGCACGCAGTACGTCCATGTGCTGACGAAGCCGGTGTCGCAGGACCTGGTGAGATTGCGGGACAACGGATATCGCGTCACCGGTGTCACGGACGTGCGGACCGGGAAGTCCTTCCGATTCAATCAGTCGGGCGGGTATCTGAGCATTCTCGGCGTCACGGCGTGGGACACCTACGACACCGTGTTCAAGGTGACGACCGACGGGCAACTCGGGCTGTACCCGCAATCGATGCTCAAGGCAACGGCGTCCTCGGCTGCCGCGGACCATCCGGCGGCCGGCCTGGTCGACGGTGTGTACCCGAGCTACTGGGATGCCGACGGGAAGTTCCCGGCGACGGTGACGCTGGATCTGGGTCGGCCGCAGCCGGCGACGTACCTGGCGGTGAATCAGACCGAGTGGTCCCCGACGCATGCGCGCGAGTCCTTCGGCCGGCCCGAGGACTCCGCGCGGATCAAGGACTACACGGTGTCGGTCAGCGTCGACGGGCGGCACTGGAAGCAGGTCCGCGCCGACGCGATGCCGAGCCGGCGCGGGGTCCAGTTCATCGACATCGGCCATCAGCTCGCGCGGTACGTGAAGCTGGACGTGCTGAACACCTGGGCCGGCGCGCAGTCTCCCACCTACTTCGGGAAGCTGAAGATCGACGAGATCCGCGTCGGGTATGCCTACCCGCAGGCGCTGCACAATCCACTGCCGCTGGAAGCCGAGTCGGTGCGCGGGACACACGTGCGGCCGTGCTCGGCGTGCTCGGGATCCGCTGCGGTGGTCGGCGGGGTGACCTACCAGAACGTCCAGGCGCCGACCGCCGGGACCTACGAACTGGAGCTGTACGGAACGCCGTCCCGGGACCGCACCTTCCGGGTCCGGGTCAACGGCGCCGCGCCGGTGCAGGCATCCCTCGACCCGGGCAACCCGGAGGTGCCCACGAGCATCGCAGTTCCGGTGCAACTCCAGGCCGGTGCCAACGTCGTACAGATCACGGGTGAGCCGGCCCTCGACCGCATCACAGTCGGCCCGCTGCCGGCTGCGTCGTACGTCCCGAAGACCACGATGACAGTCCAACCAGCCGGCATCGTCTGGGTCGGTCCAGGTCAGCAGTCCGTCAGCGTCACCGCGAACCTCCGCCTGGACGAGGACGCGATCGACAACGTGAAGCTGACCCCCACCGTCCCGGCCGGCTGGACCGTCACCGGCGATCCCGTCACGGCTTCCCGCCTCCGCCTGGGCCAGACGATCTCCGGCACCTGGACCCTCACCGGCTCCACCGCCGCACAGGTCCCGATCGACGTCACCTTCGACACCGTTGGTCTCCCCCACAAGATCTCGAAGACCGTCCCGATCCAGATCCGCCCGGCGGACCGCGTCTTCATGCGCGAGGCCGAGAGCTCCCTGAACCAGATCGGCTCGGCCGGCGTGACCAGCTGCTCCGGCTGCTCAGGCGGCCAGAAGGTCCGCAACCTGGGCGGCTCCGACGACGCCCACGTCGTGTTCCCCGACGTCACCGTCCCCACAGCCGGCGACTACACCCTCTACCTCGACTTCACCGTCAACGGGACCAAGTCCTACTTCGTCTCCACCAACGACGGCGCACCGGTCGAAGTCTCGGTCACCGGCATCGGCAACACCACCGTCCAAACCGCGCAGCTCCCCATCCACCTCACAGCAGGCTCCAACACCATCCGCATCTACAACACCCAGAACGCCGCCCCCGACCTCGACCGCATCTCCATCGGCTGAACACCCTCTTTGAGCACCCACCAACCGTTTCCGTCGCGGATTTCTGGTTGGCGGGTGCTCAAAGTGGCTTCAGGCGGCGCGGGCTTCGGTGATGAGTCGGCCGCGGGGGGTTTGCGGGAAGCGGGCCAGGAGGGCGCGGACCTCGGCGGCGGTGACGTTGGCGCCGAACATCTCGGTGTGCGGTTCCAGGCGTACGCCGTCGGACAGCGGGCCGGCGACGACCGGGTCGAAGCCGAGCGCGTCGACGATCCGGGCCACCTGCTCCGCGTCGGTCTCGTCGCCGGCGATCGCGATCGCCTTGCGTCCGGGGGCACCGGCGGGACGCGCACCCTCGTCGAGGTCGTGATAGCCCATGTGGTTGAACGCCTTGACGACGCGGGACTCCGGGAGGAACTCCTGGACGATCTCCGAGGACGACGTACGCGGATCGGTGAGGTCGTCGCGGATGCCGTCGACCTCCCACCAGTAGTTCATCGCGTCGATGACCAGCTTGCCGCGAAGTGCCTCGACCGGGACGGTGCGGTACTTGCCCAGCGGGAGCGCGAGGATCACCACATCGGCCTCGGCAACGGCTTCGGCGGCGGTCGTGGCCACCGCGCCGGGCGTGACGACCTCGACGATCAGCGCGATCTTCGAGACGTCACCAGAACCCGCGATCAGCACGCGGTACCCGGCCGCGACCGCCAGCCGCGCCAGCACCGTCCCGACCTTCCCGGCGCCCAGGATCGCGATCGTCGTCACTTGGATTCCGCCAGGATCTCGCGGACCAGCGGAATCACCTTGGTCCCGTACAGCTCGACCGCCTTCAGCCGCGCGCTGGTCGGCAGTGGACCACCCGAGTAGATCAGGTCGAACCGCTCCACCCCGAGCGCCTGCACCGCGCCCGCGATCCGGCGGGCGACCGTCTCCGGCGACCCGACGTACATGGACCCGTTCAGCACCTCGGACTCGAACTCCTCGCGCTTCAGCGGCGGCCAGCCGCGCAACGCCCCGATCCGGTCCCGCATCACCTTGTACGGCGCGAAGTAGATCTCCTTCGCCTGCTCGTCGGTCTCCGCGACGAACCCCGGCGAATGCATCCCGACCGGATGCGCGACGGTCCCGAACTGCTGCGCCGCCCGCTTGTACAGATCGATGTACGACGCGAACCGCTCGGGCGACCCACCGATGATGGCGAGCATCAGCGGCAACCCGTAGTACGCCGTGCGCACCACGGACTGCGGCGATCCGCCGACCCCGACCCACGTCTGCAGCCGGCCGGACTCGGTCTTCGGGTAGACCTCGATGTTGTCCAGCGCCGCCCGCACGGTGCCTTCCCAGGTCACCGGCTTCTCGTCGAGCAACTGCACGAACAGCTGCAGCTTCTCCTCGAACAGTACGTCGTAGTCGGCCAGGTCGTACCCGAACAGCGGGAAGGACTCGGTGAACGATCCGCGCCCGAGGATCACCTCGGCGCGCCCGTTCGACAGCGCGTCCACGGTCGAGAACCGCTGGAACACCCGCACCGGGTCGTCCGAGCTCAGCACCGTCACGCCCGACCCGAGCTTGATGTTCGAGGTCTGGGTCGCGATACCGGCCAGCACCGTCTCCGGGGACGAGATCGAGAACTCCGGACGGTGGTGCTCGCCGAGCGCGATCGCGTCCACGCCGATCTGGTCGGCCAGGACGGCCTCGTCCACCACCTGCCGGATCGCCGCCGCAGCCGTCACCGGCGCGCCGCTGTCGTCCACCGGGATGTCCCCGAACGTGTCCAGCCCGAAGGCCACCTCGGCCATCTCAGCACTCTCCTGTCCGCTCACTACTACAAGTCTAGGTTGACACGTCAACACCAGACCGGCCGGGGTTCATTCCCGGGAGCGCCAGTGTCGGAGCTTGTCCGGGTTCAGGACGATCCACACCGCGGCCACCTTGGCACTGGTCACCCGCAGGCTGACTACCGCGACAACGCGCCCGGTGTCACGCAGTACGACGCCCGGCTGACCGTTCACCGCCTCGACCGTCAACGCCAGCTCCGGGCGCAGCAGGTCGGTCAGGCACCGCGCGACCTGCGCGGGCCCGTGGACTGGCTCGAGCTCCGCCGCCACCTGGCCGCCGCCGTCGCTGACGGCGACCACCTCCGCCGCGAGCAGGCTCCGGATCCCGCCCGTGCTGCCGGCCCGGCACGCCGTCGCGAACCGGTGGACGACGGCATGATCGCCCCGCTCGAACACCTCGACCTCCCGCTTCAGGCGATCGCGGTGAGCTTGGCCGGGTTCATCTGCCACAGCACCTCGTCGATCCCGTCGCTCGACGCGGTCACGGTGCAGACCGCGAACACGTCGCCGCCGTCGCGCCGCAGCATCGCGACCGCGCGGCCGTTCGCCGTACCGAACTCGACCTCGACACCGATCCAGAAGTGCTGGTGGAACGCCCGGTAGTACTTCGCCACCCGCTCCTGCCCGACCACCGGGAACTTCGACACCTGCCGCGCACCGTTGCCGTCGGAGTAGCTGATCGCGTCCTTCGCCAGCAACTGCTCCAACGCACCGAGGTCGCCCGACCGGGCCGCCGCGACGAAGGCCGTGAGCAACGTCTTCTGCTGGCTCCCGCTGACCTCGGTACGGCGGTCCGCCCGGATCCGCTTGCGCGCACGACTGACGAGCTGACGCACCGCCGGCTCGGTCGACTGCAGCATCGCGGCCAACTCGTCGTACGGGTAGTCGAACGCCTCCCGCAGGATGTACGCCGCCCGCTCGGTGGGCGACAACCGTTCGAGCACGAGGAGGACCGCGAAGCTCAGCGCCTCCCCGCGCTCGGCGCCGAGGTACGGGTCGGCGCTGGTGTCGACCGGCTCGGGCAGCCACGGCCCGATGTAGGTCTCCCGGCGGGCACGCGCGGACTGGCTCGCGTTGATCGCGAGCCTGGTTACCGCCGTCGACAGGTACGCGACCGGGCTCTGGACCGCGCTGCGGTCCGCGGCCTGCCAGCGCAGCCACACCTCCTGGACGAGATCCTCGGCCTCGGTGTGGCTGCCCAGCATCCGGTACGCGATCCCCATCAGCCGCGGCCGCACCTCGTCGAAGACCGCGACCGCCTCATCGAGCTGATCAGTCATCAACTGGAGGATACGACCCCGAATCCGTCTCCAGTGCCTCGATCGCGCTGTGCAAGCTGTTCAGGTCGGCCGCCTCCGCCTGAACCTCGTACGGATCGAGCAGCCACTCGCTGGACGGCTCGTCCGCCGGCGGCGTACCGGCCGCGTTCAGCTCGATGTCCGCCTCGACCTCGGCGTCGAGTTCGCGCAGGAACGGGTCCTCCTTGCCCATGGTCATCGACCCGCCTGCGCGGCGTACCACTCGTCGTAGTGCAGCTCACCCAGGGTGGCTTCGCCGATCGGGACCAGGCTGCGCTCGGTCAGCTCGGAGCCGAAGTACCGTGCGTGCTCGTCGGCGACCACCTCACGAGTGTCACCGCGCTCGGCCAGGGCCGTGCGGAAGAACTCGTCCATCCGGAACTCGTCCGGCCCGGCGATGTCGATCCGCGCGTTCAGTGGCGCACCGACCGCGACCCGGCCGAGGTTCTTCGCAACGTCCTCGGCGGCGATCGGCGCCCACGCCACCGGCGCGATGTGCACCTTGCCGTCGTCCCAGGTGCCCTCGTCGGCGATCGAGGCGACGAACTCCATGAACTGGGTCGCGTGCACCAGCGAGTACGGGAGTCCGGACGTCTTGATCAGCTCCTCCTGCGCGATCTTCGCCGCGAAGTACGCGTTGTCCGGCAGCCGCTCGGTGCCGACGATCGAGATGCCGACGTGGTGCCGGACACCGGCCTCGTCCTCGGCCTGCAGCAGGTTCCCGGTCGAGGTCTTGAAGAACTCCATCACCGGTCCGGGCTCGAACGACGGCGAGTTGGCCACGTCGACGACGACGTCGGCACCCTTCAGCACGTCCGCCAGGCCCTCGCCGGTGATCGTGTTGACGCCGGTGCTCGGCGCGGCCGGCACCACCTCGTGCCCGTGCGCGGCGAGCAACGGCGCCAGCTTCGTGCCGATCAGACCAGTGCCGCCGATCACGACGATCTTCATCGCAGAACCCCTTCGGTTGTTTGAGCTGTCACCAGGTAAGACAGGGCACCCACCGGTCCTGTGACAGTCACATCCACGGCACTTGCCCGGTCTCTATCTGTGACCCCGATCGAGAGGAACCGCCCGTGCCCGAAACGACGGTCCGCATCCGCGTGCGGATGACGGCGCGCCCGATCGACGAGCCGCACCGGGCCTCCAGCAACTTGGAGCTGCTGTTCGACCTGACGTTCGTGGTCGCGGTCGCCGCCGTCACCGAGCAGTTCGCGCACATGATCGCCGACGGCCACGCCGGTGCGGGTGTACTGCCGTTCCTGCAGGTGTTCTTCGCGATCTGGTGGGCGTGGATGAACTTCACCTGGTTCGCGTCGTCGTACGACACCGACGACGTCACGTACCGGATCCTGACCATGGTGCAGATGGCCGGTGTGCTGCTGCTCGCTGCGGGCGTCCCGGCCGCGGCGGATCACGGCGACTACCTGCTGATCACGTCGGGTTATCTCGTCATGCGCCTCGGCCTGATCTCGCTCTGGCTGCGCGCGGGCATCGAGGACCCGGCATCCCGGCGTACGGCGTTCCGCTACGCGATCGGGATCGGGGCGTTGCAGCTCGGCTGGTTCGGCCGGCTGTACCTCGCCGACACCGGCGCGTCCGACGGCGTACTGCTGGTCGCCTTCATCGTCCTGGCGATCCTGGAGCTGTCCGTGCCGCTGTGGGCCGAACGGCCGCGGGCCACGCACTGGCACCCGCACCACATCGCGGAACGGTACGGACTGTTCACGATCATCCTGCTCGGCGAAGCGGTGCTGGCCGCGTCCAACGCCGTACGGCGGGCCGTGGAGGAGACCGACGTGAACGCCGAGCTGTTCGCGGTCGCGGGCTGCGGCCTGGTGATCCTGTTCGCCTCGTGGTGGCTGTATTTCCTGCACCCGGCCGGCCCGCGGCTCGAGGACCGGCGGGACCGTTCGTACCGCTGGGGCTACGGTCACTACGGCCTGTTCGCGGCGCTCGCCGCGCTCGGCGCCGGACTCGAGGTCGCGGTCGAACAGACCAGCCACGAACTGCACCTGTCCCCCACCGGCGCAAGCTACGCAGTCGCCGTACCGGCCGCGTCCTTCATCGCCTTGCTCTGGGGCGTGCACCGATCCATCGCCGATCCATCCAAGGCCCATCTGGGTACGGCGCTCGCGGGCATCGTGATCCTGCTCGCGCTGCCGCTGGCGACGCCGGCCATCGGATCGGTCGCGGACCTCGCGCTGACGGCCGCGACCTGCGTGGGAGTCGTCGCCGTCGCCTCGTGGAACGCTAGGCGGTGAGCGTGGCGAGGGTTTTCAGGGTGGCCTGCAGGACGTCTGCGATCGGTACGTCGTCCGGCGCAGCGATCCAACGCTCGAAGGACACCCGGAACACCGCGACCCCGGTCTCGGCCGCGAGCGCCGCGACGTCCGGGGCGACGCCGCGTTCGAGCAGGCCGTCGGTGAGTGATGTCGTCAGCGTGGCCATCTTGATCAGCTCGCGTTCGCGCAGCTCCGGTGTCGACGTGATGACGGCGGCGCGCCGGCGCGAGTAGTCCCGGCGGATGTCGTCGAAGAACTCGGCCGTGGCGAGGACCGCCGCGGTCACTGCCTCCATCGGGGTCGCGTCCGCCGGCGCCGCGGCGAGCGCCTCGACCATGTGCCGCTCGAGCTGCTCGGACCCGGCGAACAACACCTCGCGCTTGTCCGCGAAGTGCCGGAAGAACGTCCGCGCGGTGACCCCGGCCCGGTCGGCGATCTCGGCGACGGTCGTGCCGTCGTACCCGCGCTCGGCGTACAGCGCCATCGCCGCCTCCCGCAGCCGTCCGGCCGCGTCCGGCTCCCACCGTCCCATGCGGTCGATCCTAGCCGATGTCATCGAGTGACATCAGCGGTGTAGCATCGGTGATGTCAGTCAATGACATCACTGGAGGAATTTCATGCGCGTCTTCATCACCGGAGCGTCCGGACACGTCGGCTCGGCCCTCGTTCCGGAGCTCCTGCACAACGGCCACCAGGTCCTCGGCCTGGCCCGCTCCGACGAGTCGGCGAAGCGGCTGACGCAGTGGGGTGCCGAGGTCGTCCGCGGCGACCTGCACGATCTCGACCGGCTCCGCGCGGCAGCGGCCGCCGCGGACGGCGTCGTACACCTCGCCTTCCGGCACGACGCCATGCAGGCAGGCGACCTGGCCGGTGCGGCGGAATCCGATCTCGCCGCACTGCAGACGATCGGCGACGCTCTCGCCGGCACCGACAAGCCGCTCGTGAGTACGTCGGGCACCGGCATGCTCGCCGGCGTGGTCCAGGGCCGGGTGGCGACCGAGGAGGACTTCGACCCGTCCGGCGGCTACCGCGTCGATGCCGAGAACTACGTCGTCGACCTGGCCGCCAAGGGCATCCGCTCCTCAGTCCTCCGGCTCCCGCCGATCACCCACAGCCGGCTCGATCACCAGGGCTTCGCACCGTCACTGATCGCCTTCGCACGGAAGAACGGCTTCGCGGCGTACATCGGCGACGGGACGAACCGATGGTCGTCGGTGCACACGCTCGACGCCGCCCGGCTCTATCGCCTGGCGCTCGAGTCTGCCCCCGCGGGCACCCGCCTGCACGCGATCCAGGACAAGAGCATCGAGTTCCGTACCATCGCCGAGGCGATCGGTCGCGGTCTGGACCTTCCGACGCGCTCTGTCACCGTCGACGAGGCACCGCAGTACCTGGGCTTCCTCGCGCGGTTCGCGGCCATGGACATCCCGACGTCCGCGGCCCGGACGAGTGAGCTGCTCAACTGGCAGCCCACCCGTCCGAACCTGCTGGACGACCTCGCCGAAGGGTTCTATTTCTAAACCTTCAGGACCGGCGCGTGGGTCTTGGACTTCGAGCCTTCGTACGCGGCGAGCAGGATGCCGAGGACGGCGATGCCTTCCTCCTCGGTGTGCAGCGGGCGCGTCTTGCCGGCGAGCGAGTCGGCGAAGTGGCCGATCTCGGCGACGAACGTGTCGACCGGCTCGAACTCGAAGGTCTCGGTCTCACCCGACCGGAGACGGTAGGACAGCGTCGTACCGTCGCTGGCCAGTGAGCCGAGCTCGCCGACGGCCGAGAACCGCTCGGTGCCGTCGGCCGGCTGGTACGCCCAACTGGTCACCAGCTGGCCGACGACTCCGTTGTCGAACCTGATCAGGACCTGCGCGGAGTCCTCGCCCTCCATGAACTTCAGCCGGTGCGTGGAGAGCATCGCGGTCGCCTCGACCGGCAGCCCGCCGGCGAGATGCAGCATCAGATAGGTGGGGTGGTACCCGGTGTCGATGAGCTCGCCACCACCACTGGTCTTGCTGCTCGCCCGCCAGCCCATCGAGCTCGGGTCGAAGTCGTTGTAGAAGCTGTCCGTCGTCCGCACCTCATACACCGTGCCGATCGTCCCGGCCTGCAGCAGCTCCCGGGCCTTCGCGACCGCCGGCATGAACAACTGGTTGTGCGCGCACATCAGCGTCACGCCGTGCTCGGTCACCGCCTTGCGAACATCCGCTGCCTCCTCGGCGGACAGGCACAGCGGCTTCTCGCACAGGATGTGCTTACCCGCCTCGGCGGCCGCCACGATCGCGTCCCGGTGCAGGTGGTGCGGCAGACAGATGTCGACCGCGTCCAGTTCTTCGTTGGCGAGCATCTCGCGATAATCCGTGTACGCCGTGGCGCCGAGCTCCTCGCCACGCTTCTTCGCCGTCTCCTCCACGGCGTCCGCGACCGCGGTGACACCGATCCGGTCCGCGTGCTGCGTATAACCCTTGATGTGCGCCGAAGCGATTCCCCCGGCGCCGATCAGACCGACCTTGATCATCGGGACGTCCTCTCAGCCGTAGGAAATCACTCGGTTGGACTCGGCCGCCGCGTTCGCCGCGACCACCAGGCGGGTCAGCTCGACCGCACGCTCGATGTTCTCGTCCGCACGCGTGCCGTTGGTGATGTGATCCACCCACTGCGCGAACGGATCCGGCGAGTGCTCGGGCACCGGCACCTGTTCGCCGTTCACGGTCAGCAGGTTGCCTGCGTCGGTGTACGTGAGCGTGCCCTCGGTCCCGAAGAGCTCGATCGTGAACGGGTTTCCGCTCGCGAATCCCGCTTCGATCACCCCGATCTTCTGGTCGGCGTACCCGGCAACCACGACAGCGTTGTCCTCGAGCCCGCGACCGGCCACCGAGCGGTACGCCGCACTCACGGTGTCCGGCGTCGCGCCGAGGAACAGCTGGATCAGGTACACCGGGTGGCAGCCGAGGTCGGTGAGCGCGCCGCCGATCGCCGCCTTCGGCTCGAAGAACCGCTGCGGGAGCCAGCCTTCCTTGCCGTCGCGCGGGATCGCGCCGTCGTGCGAGAGCCGGACCCGGCCGTACGTCAACTGCCCGAGCGAGCCCTTGTCCAGTACCTCCTGGATCGCGGTCGTGTAGCCGTGCGCGAGCCGCGGCAGCGAGACCGTCAGCTTCACGCCGGCCGCGTCGGTGGCGGCCACGATCTCCTCGGCCTCCGCGACCGTCGGAGCGAGCACTTTCTCTGTGTAGATGTGCTTTCCGGCCTGTGCGGCCTTGACCATGATGTCCCGGTGGACGTCGGTCGGCGTCGTGATCACCACGCCGTCCAGGTCGTCCCGCGCCAGCAGTGCGTCAAGGTCGCCGGTGAACTCCACACCGAACTGGTCGGCACCGGCCTGGCCGCGCTCGGCATCGTCGTCCCAGACGGCCACCAGGTCCGTCCCGGGATGCGCCTGGGCCTGCCTGGAGTAGTCGCCGGCATGGACGTGCCAGAAGCTGAGCGTCGCGATCTTCAACGGGTTGGACACGCGGGTCCTCCTCAGTGGAAACCTTCGGAAACGTTTCTGTTCGACCGTCGGCAGATCACGGTACAACGTTGTCAGGAGGGCGCAACAGACTTCCGGCGCGCCCGTTCACACGGTGAGACTCGCGCGCAATCGGGATGCTTATAGTTATCCAGGAGTCCAGGAAATAGGTGAAGGAGCGCGATGAGTGAACAGCCGGCCGGCGGGGATCTCTCGCGGTTGCGCCAGCTCAACGCGGCCGCCGTACTGCGGGAGTTGCGCGGCGATCAGCCGCTGACGCTCACCGAACTGTCGAAGCGGACACGACTGTCGCGCGCTTCGACCGAGGACGTGGCGCGGGACCTGCTCGGGCGCGGCTGGCTGACCGAGGTGGCGCCGGCGTCCGGGTCGGTCGGGCGGCCCGCCCGGCGGTACCGGTTCAACGCCGGGGCCGGGCGACTGCTCGGGATCGACATCGGCGGGCACAAGGCACTCGCGCTGGTCACCGACCTGGACGGCGAGGTGCTGAACCAGAGCCGTATCGAGGTCGACCCGGAGCTCGGGCGGCGCGAACGGCTGGCGGTGCTGGATCGGTGCGTCCGCAAGGCCCTGGCGGGCGCGGGCGTCGACGCGAGGCAGATCTGGTCGACGGGGGTGGCGACGACCGGGCTCGTCGACGGCACCGGGAAGGTAATGCTGTCCGACTCGCTGCCGGAGTGGACCGGGGTCGACCTGGGTGCTCATGTACGGCGGCTCGTGCCGGGTCCTGTCCGCGTCGAGAACGACTGCAAGCTAGCAGCGCTAGCGGAAACTTGGCGCGGGGTCGCGCGCTACGCGAAGGACGTGGTGTTCCTGCTCGCCGGCCTGCGCACCGGCGCCGGCCTGATCATCGACGGCAAACTCCACCGCGGCTTCGCCAACTGGTCCGGCGAGATCGGCGCCCTACCCGCCGCCGGCTGGCAGCAGGCCCCCGACCACTTGCACACCTGGCTCGAGACCACACCACCCGACGCCCGGCGCGGCGCGGACGGGTTCGAGCGGGTATTCGTGGCGGCCCGGGCGGGTGATCGGGAGGCGCTGGCGGCGGTTCAGGCCTACGTGCAGGACCTCGCGGTGGGGGCGTCGGCGTTGGTGCTGACGCTGGATCCGCAACTGGTGGTGATCGGGGGCGGATTCTCGCGCTCGGCGGACGTGATGGTGGAGCCGTTGCGGCGGGAGCTGGACCGGTGGTGCCTGCGGACGCCGGAGATCCGGGTGTCGGCGTTCGCCGACGAAGGAGTCGCGCTCGGCGCCGTCCGGCTGGCGCTCGACGAGGTCGAGTCGACCATCACCACCGGCCTGAGACCTTGACATAATTTTCCTGGACTCCATGATTATCCCCATCGCCCCGCCCAGCGAGAGGAAGCATCGTGATGCGTCCGTTCCGACTGTTGACCACACTTGCCACCACTGGCGCCCTGCTCGCCACGCTGCTGGTCTCCCCCGCCAGCGCGACGATCAGCGGCGCCACCGCGACCAACACCGCCACGACCGTCACTTATCGATTCACCTACACCGGCACCCCGCAGTTCCTCCGCGTGTACGTCGACACCGACCGCAACCCGTCGACCGGGTTCGCCCAAGGCGGCACCGGCGCCGACTACCTGCTCGAGAACGGCAGCCTCTACCAGCACACCGGCACCGGCTGGAGCTGGACGCTCGTCCGGTCCGTCACGTTCTCCAACACCGGCGGCGTCGCCCAGTGGACGGTCGACCGAGCAGACCTCAGCGAGACCGCCACGCCGAACGACGCCGACCTGATCTTCCAGGCGGAGGCCCCGCTCGAAACGTCCGCGAAGTACACGCAGACCTACACCGGCGGCAGCAGCGGCGGAGACGTGACCTACACCCCGTCGACCGAGAACTTCGCGAACCCCGAGCGCGGCTTCTACCACCACACCGGTGATTGCGACAAAGCCGACTTCTCCCAGTCCACCCTGGAGAGTTACCGCACCAGTCAGGGCATCTCGCTGGTGATGTGCGTCTTCTACCTGGCCGAGTACAAGAACGGCCCGATCGCCCAGCCCGCCCTCGACCAGTTGCAGCAGCAGCTCGCCACGGTCCGCGCGGCCGGTCTCAAGATGGTGCTGCGCCTCGCGTACACCACCTCCACCACAGGCGACGACGCCACGAAGGACCGCGTCCTGGCGCATCTCGACCAGTTGGCGCCGTACCTTCAGGCGGGCAAGGACGTGATCGCCGTCGTCCAGACCGGTCTGATCGGGGCCTGGGGTGAGTGGTACTACACGCAGAACTTCGGCAACGCCGGCGTCGTCTCCGCCACCGACTGGGCGAACCGCAAGGCAGTCACCGACAAGCTGCTGAGTGTCGTGCCGTCGACCCGGATGATTCAGCTCCGTACGCCGAAGTTCAAGCGGACCATGTACTCGACCACCCCGGTCCAGCCCGGCGACGCCTACAACGGATCGAGCCTGTCCCGGATCGGTCACCACAACGACTGCTTCCTCGCCAGCGCGGACGACTTCGGCACGTACGAGAACCCGTCCGTCGAGTACCCGTACCTGCATGCCGAGACGACGTACGTCGCGATGGGCGGCGAGACCTGTGGTGTGAACGCACCGCGCTCCCAGTGCCCGACCGCGACCGCTGAACTCGCGCAGTTCCACTGGTCGTTCATCAACACCGACTACGAGCCCAACGTCCTCAACTCGTGGAACAGCGGCGGCTGCCTGGCGACCGTCAGCAAGAACCTCGGGTACCGCTTCCGCCTGGAGTCCGGCACCTACCCGGCCACCGCCTCCCCCGGCGGCAGCCTGCCGATCAGCTTCACCGTTCACAACGACGGCTACGCCACACCGTTCAACCCGCGCAACCTCGAGCTGGTCCTGCGGAACACCTCGACCGGCACCACCTACAAGCTCCCGATCACCTCCGACGCACGCCGTTGGACCGCGGGTACGTCGACCACGGTGTCGCAGACCCTCACCGTGCCCAGCAGTCTTCCGGCCGGTTCGTACGCCCTGTTGCTGAACCTGCCGGATCCGCTCCTGTCCACTCGCCCCGAGTACTCGATCCGCCTCGCGAACCAAAGCACGTGGGACGCGGCGACCGGGATGAACTCGCTCCTGCACACCGTCAGCATCAGCTAGGAGACGACCATGAGAAGGCTTGCTGCAGCGGTCTGTGCGATTGGACTGCTGCTCCCTGCGCAGCAGGCGATCGCCGCACCGCCGACGACGACCCGCACCTACACGACCAGCGACGAGGTGATCGCGAACCCAGAGCGCGGGTTCTATCACCACACCGAGACGCACTACAAAGCCGACAACACCGGCTACGTCCCGCTCGACCTCACCACCTTGCGGAACTTCCGTACCGAGGAACACATCACGCAGATCCTCCGCGTGTTCTACCTGGAGAAGTTCGCGAGCCAGGACGTGATCGACAAGCAGTACCTCGACCTGGTCCGCGCCGACTTCCGCACCGCCCGCGCGGCCGGCATCAAGGTGATCGTCCGGTTCGCTTACGCGCTTCCCGGCGACGGCTGGCCGCCACCGACGCCGTACGGCGACGCGCCGGTCGCCCGCGTGCTCAAGCACATCCAGCAACTGACGCCGGTACTGCGCCAGAACGCCGACGTGATCGAACTCGTCCAGTCCGGCTTCGTCGGACTGTGGGGCGAGGGGTACTACACCGACTACTTCAGCAACCCGCAGGACCCGAGCCAGGTCTCGGACCAGAACTGGGCCGACCGCAAGGCCGTCGTGACGGCCCTGCTGACAGCGCTCCCCAAGGACCGCATGGTCCAGGTCCGGACGCCGTACATGAAGCAGCGGATGTTCGGCGTACCGACGGGAAAGGAGGGAGCGCTCTCCGAGGATCAGGCGTACGACGGTTCGGCGCTGGCGCGGGTAGGGCATCACAACGACTGCTTCCTGGCCAGCCCTGACGACTTCGGGACGTATCTGAGCGACCCGATCGAGCTGGACAAGGACTTCGTTGCCCAGGACACCAATTACGTCCCCGAGGGCGGCGAGACGTGCGCAGTCAACTCACCGCGGTCGGACTGGGAGTCGGCCTCGGCCGAAATGGCCCGGCTGCACTTCTCGTTCCTCAACACCGACTACAACCAGGACGTGCTGGACACCTGGGGTGACAACCTCGAGGTGGCGAAGCAGAAGCTCGGCTACCGGTTCGCACTCACCCAGAGCACGGTCACGTCCAAGACCAGGCCGCGCGGCCAGGTCCAGGTCGGCGTGAAGATCCGGAACGACGGGTGGGCAGCGCCGTACAACCCGCACCAGGTGCAGCTGATCTTCCAGAACGACAAGCACACGTTCAAGGTCACTGTTCCGGCCGAGCCCCGACTCTGGGGAGCCGGTACGACGACCAACCTCGACTGGAAGGTCGCCGCACCGCCTGTCCCCGGCAAGTACCGCCTGCTGATCAACCTGCCGGACCCGCTCCTGTCCTCTCGTCCCGAGTACTCGATCCGCCTCGCCAACAACGGCACCTGGCAGCCGGGCACCGGTTACAACGACCTAGGGCAGACGGTCTCTGTCGGATAAGCGCCAAGTTAGGAGCGGGGAACTCTGCTGGCTGATTCAGGTGGGTAGGGTTCCCCGCTCTGGCTGCGTGGACGTCGTACCCTGTCGCATGGCCACGCCCCTGATCCTCGACTGCGATCCCGGCCACGACGACGCGCTGGCGATCCTGCTCGCGGTCGCCGACCCGGCCGTCGAACTGCTCGCCGTGACGACCGTCGCCGGCAACCAAACCGTCGACAAATGCACCGTGAACGCGCGCCGCGTCCTCTCCCTCGCGGGCGTCTCCGACATCCCGGTCGCGCGCGGCGCCGACCGGCCGCTGGTACGCCGGTTGCGCATCGCAGATGACGTCCACGGCCGCACCGGGCTCGACGGCCCGCACTTCACGGACGAGCCATCGGTCCCGGAGTCGCCGTACACGGCGCACGAGCTGCTGGTCGACGTACTGCGCT
This sequence comes from Kribbella soli, assembly GCF_004331345.1. Lineage (GTDB taxonomy): Bacteria > Actinomycetota > Actinomycetes > Propionibacteriales > Kribbellaceae > Kribbella > Kribbella soli. The sequence continues at coordinate 1,003,989 of NZ_SJJZ01000002.1, forward strand.
CGAGACCGGCGACGATCGTCGCGACCGGGGCGTTGACGAACATCGCGCGCCTGCTCGCCGACGAACCTGGTCTGGCCGCGAACATCACCGAGATCGTCTGGATGGGTGGGTCCACCGAGCGCGGCAATATCGCACCGCTCGCCGAGGCCAACGCGTACGTCGATCCGGAGGCGGCGGACGTGGTGGTTCGGTCGGGTGTTCCGTTCACGATGTGCGGGTTGAACGTGACACATCAGGCTCTGGTGACGGACGACGTACTCGCGCGGCTCGAGCAGATCGGGACGCCGCTGGCGCGGATCTGCAGCGAGTGGATGACGTTCTTCGCGTCGACGTACCGGGAGCTGTTCGGGTTCGAGGCGCCGCCGCTGCACGATCCGATCGCGGTGGCGCGGGTCATCGATCCTGCGATCGTCCGGTGCGTCGAGGCGAACCTGGTGATCGAAACAGCCGGCGAGTGGACCGCCGGTGCCACGGTCGTGGACCTGGACGGCTACACCGGCCGCCCCGCGAACGCGCGGATCGCCGTCGGCCTCGACCGGGACGCCTTCTGGGACAAGGTCATCGCCGCGATCGCCGGGCTTTCCGTCTGCTGACAGCGGAAGAGCCTTCTCCCCGGCTGCCTTCTGCCCCAGGGTGGAGGTGTCGAAGGAGGACACACATGTACGTCGAGAAGCAGTCGGACGCGACCGTTCCGGGCCAGCCCGGGATTCCGGGGCGCCCGTGGCCGGAGATTCCTGGGGTGCCGCGGCCGGGGGCACCGGAGCGGCCCGCACCGCAGCCGATCCTGCCGTCCTGGTACGAGCCGACGTCGATCACGCTCGAGCGCGAGCTGGCTGATCGGCTGCTGGCGGAGCGGGTGATCCTGATCGGCGGCCGGCTCGACGACACACTGGCGAACCACGTCGCGTCGCAGCTGCTGCTACTGAATGCCCAGGGCAACGACCCGGTCACGCTGCACCTGTCGTCGACGGACTCCGACCTGGAGGCCGCTCTCTCCGTCGCCGCCGCGATGGACCTGATCACCGCCCCCGTCCACGCCGTCGCCCGCGGCACGGTCCGCGGCCCCGCGATCGCCGTACTCGCCGCCGCCGAACAACGCGAGGCCCACCGCCACACGACGTTCGTCCTGTCCGCACCCCGCTTCACCGCCGAGGGCACCGCCGACGAACTGGCCACCCTCTCCGAGGAACACGACCACCAGTCCGCCCGCCTCCGAGACCTCATCGCCCAAGCAACCAACCGCTCCGCCGACGAAGTCGCCGCAGACCTGGAAACCGGCCGAGTCCTCACCGCCGAAGCCGCCCGAACCTACGGCCTGATCACCCGCCTCCGCTAAGACGGCATACCCGCCGGTGACTGGAGATAGGCAATAGCCTGTCCCCAGTCACCGGGGGCTATTCCCACATCAGGGGAAGGTCAGGACCAGACGCCCGGGGATGGTGCCGGTCGTCTGGCGCTGCCATGCGCTTTCCACGTCGGCGAGGGGGACGGTTTCGTAGGCGACGGTGATCTCGCCGGTGGCTGCGTGCTGGAGTACGGCGGTGAGTGCGTCGCGGCGTTGGTCCTTCGTGAGCGCGTTGTTCGTGTAGCCGAGGATGCTCGCCGACTTGCTCCGTAGTACGGCCGACGAGAAGACCGCCTCGTCGTTCGACGAACCACCGAGGTTCACCAGCCGGCCGCCCGGAGCGAGCACCCGCGAGGCAGCCGTCGCGGCGACGCCGAACACCGAGTCGATCACCACGTCGTACGTCGGCTCACCCAGCCGGGCCGTCAACTCGTCGACATCGGTGCTCAGAGCAATCACTTCGTCAGCACCCGCCGACAGCGCCCGCTCCCGCGACGCATCCGAGCGTACGACGGCCACGACCTGCGAGGCCCCGAGCACGCGAGCCGCCCCGATCGCCACCTGCCCGACCGCGCCACCACCGCCGAGCACGAGCACCCGCTCGCCCACATGCATCCGCGCTCTCCAGGTCAACATCATCCACCCGGCCACCCCGGACAGGCCGATAGCGGCAACGGCCGCATCCCGCACTGGTGCGTCCAGAACGATCAGGTCGCCATCGGGTACGGCGGCCCGCTCCGCGAGACTCCCGTCCCCCGCGGCCATCCCGGCCGAGGTTGCGAAGAACACTCGCGTGCCGGGGGCAACTGTCTCGGATTCCTCCACCACGCCGACGCCTTGCACGCCCGGGACGTACGGCAGCGCCGGCGGCCCGAAGTACGACGTACCCGAAGCGCAGAGCAGGTCGAGTGGCACGATCGGGGCTGCGGTGACGCGGACGACCGAGACTCCTTCGCCGGCCACAGGATCCGGATGTTCGGCGTGGGACGGCGGCTCGCCGTGGGTGTGCAGGACAGCGGCTCGCACGCGGTCTCCTCAGGTAGCGATGTCCGGATACGGTAGCGCGTGCTGCTGCAGCGCCCGCCCGTACGCCTTCTGGTACTCGAGCGGCCCGTGGTCACGCTCGAACATCGCAATGAACAACGTCAGCGTCAGGAACGGATGCGCCCCCAGCTCGAACAACCTGACGTGGTCATGCTCCCGCAGCGCCGCACGCTCCTCGTCGGTGAAGACGAGCCACGTGGACTTCTCCGCGACCACACAGTTCAGCACCTGGTTGGCCAGCTCGCGCTCCCACCACTCGACTGTCCCCGCCGCGTCCGTGCGGTATCGCTCGACCAGCTGCGGATCCCGGTCGACGGTGTAGAGGAACTTGTTCAGCAAGTACTTGCTCATGCCGGCACTCCGTTCGGGTACCAGGTGAAGTACGCCTCCATGGTGTGGAACAGGTCGAGCGAGTCCACGTGATCAGCCTTCGCCCCAGCTCCCGCGACGCCCATCATCAACATGAAGTCCATGAAGCCGTGCGTTGCGTTGCCCGGGAGATGCAGGCTGTCGAGCGTCACCTCGGCCAGGCACCCGTCGAGATCGCCGCTCGCGATCCAGTCCACCGCCTTGCGGTCGAACTCCGGGTCCGGTCCGTGTGCGCCGAACTGCCGCGGCCCGCCGAGCTCAAGCGACAGGTGCCCGGTGCCGATGATCGCGACCCGCTTGTCGATCGGCCATGACTCCACCAGCTGCCGGATCGTCTGTCCGAGTTCGACGAACCGTCCCGGTCGCGGCAGCGGCGGCGCGAAGATGTTGGTGTAGATCGGCACGATCGGCAGATCCGCCTCCGGGCGGAGCGTGATGATCGGGCAGGTGATGCTGTGGTCGATCCGCAGTTCGTTGCTGAAGGCAAGGTCGAACCCGGCGTCCAGCCCGTTCCGCAGGATGTGCCCGGCGAGCTGCTCGTCCCCGGCCAGCCGCATCCGCGGGAGCCCGAACTCGCGTTCTTCGTTGTACCAGTTCGCGTCGAAGTACGGCGCCTTGCCGACCAGGAACTGCGGCATGTTGTCCAGCCACAGCTGGTGGAAGTGATCGCTGCCGACCATCACCAGGATGTCCGGGCGCGCCTTCGTCAGGGTCTCCCGGAAGGCCTCGATCTTCGCCACCCACGCGTCGGCGAACGGCGGGCGATCGGCGCCTGTCGCGGTACTGGCCCGGTAGTAGAACGGATGGTGTGTGGAGGCGATCACCGCTGCGACTGTGGCCATGTGGTGCTCCTTCAGGTTTCCGGATCGACGTACACGGCATTGCGGTCGACAGTCAGGTAGGCGTCCATCCCGATCGGCCGGCGGCGTTCCTCGGCGATCTGGCCGAGCAGCCCGGCAGCCCTGGCCAGCAAGGCGAATCCACGCAACAGCTCGACCGGCAGCCCGAGGTCGGCCAGCGCGGCGCCGCACACGCCGGCGCCGTTCAGCGGGAGCTTGCGACCCAGCACCTGCTCGTGCACCCGCCCGATCGCCTGGAACAGCTTGAGGTGCGGGCCTTCCAGACCTTCCTCGCGGGCGATCCCGATCAGTACCGGAGTCCGCGGGTCCTGCACCTTGTGCACCGGATGACCGAGCCCCGGGATGAACTTCCCCTGAACCCCGCGGACAACCTCGAGCGCGAACTCGTCCCACCCGGCCTCATCAGTCGGCAGGTCGTGTCGTTCCAGAGCCTCATGCAAGAACATTCCGCAGTCCTCGGTCACACCGAGAAAGCGCGATCCCCCGCCCAGCAGACCGGCGGCGAGCGCGCCCTGGAGCGAGTCCGGTGCGGACAAGTACGTCAGCCGCGCCGCGATCGCCGTCGGCGTGAACCCGTGATCCGCCAGCGCGACCAGCACTGCCTCGAACACCCGCGTCTCGGACGGCGTGGGCCGGCGCAGGGCGACGAGCCAGAACGCGAGCTCGCCGAAGCCGACCTTGCCCATCAGATCGGCGGTGAGGTCCTGCCCGAGCAGCCGGATCTCGTCGGCCGTCGACGTACCGAGCGAGGTCGGGAAGGACGGCACAGCAGGTTCGGTGCTCATTCGGACAACCACTTCCTCAACTCGGCGCCGTGTTCGTCCAGCTCGGGCGGCGGCAGGCGGTACGACGCTGCACTGTCGGAGAACGTGATCGGGTTGCGGACCGTCGGGATCTCGCCGACCGTCACCACCGGGTCCAGCCCGATGTCCTCGGCGAACGCCACCCCACCGTCGACGGTGTTGATCGGCCCGCACGGCACCCCGGCCGCGATGATGTCCCGGAACCATTCCAGCTTCGTCCGCGTCATCAACCGCGCCACGAGCAACGGCCGCAATTCGTCGCGATGCGCGGTCCGCTTCTCGTTCCGGTCGAACCGCGGATCGTCGGCCAGCTCCGGTACGCCGAGAACCTCCACCAGCTTGCGGAACTGCCCGTTGTTCCCGGCCGTGATGATGAGGTCCCCGTCCGCGCACGGCAGCGGCTCGTACGGAAACAGGCTCGGATGGCTGTTCCCCATCCGCAGCGGTACGACGCCACCCGCGACGTACGCGCTCGACTGGTTCACCAGCCCGGACAGCGCCGACGACAGCAGGTTCACCTCGACGTGCTGACCGCGCCCGGTCTCGTGCCGCAGGTTGAGGGCGGACAGCACCCCGATCGTCGCGTGCAGTCCGGCCATCACGTCGAACACCGAGATGCCGGCTCGGAACGGTTCGCCCTCTGGAGCGCCGGTCAGACTCATCAGTCCGGAGATCGCCTGCACGATCAGGTCGTACCCGGGCAACTCGGCGCCGCCCGGCCCCGACCCGAAGCCGCTGATCGACGCGTAGATCAGCCCCGGGTTGCCCTCGGCAACGGTCTCGTAGTCGAGCCCGAAGCGCGCCAGCCCGGCCGGCCGGAAGTTCTCCACCAGCACGTCCGCGCGCCGCGCCAGTTCCTGCGCCGCCACCAGGTCCGCCGGGTCCTTCAGGTCGAGTGCGATCGACCGCTTGTTCCGGTTCACGGCGAGGTAGTACGTCGAGATGCCGTCGCGGACCGGCGGCTGCCAGGACCGGGTGTCGTCACCGCCGGGCGACTCGACCTTGACCACGTCGGCCCCGAGGTCGGCGAGCAGCATGGTCGCGTACGGACCGGCCAGGATCCGCGAGAAGTCGGCCACCAGCAGCCCGGACAGCGGACCTTTCACACGACCTCCCGGCAGCATTCGCGGACAACTGTCCGCACCCTCCGACCGCCTCAGTGTCAATCGTTCAGGAACCGCCTGTCAACCGCTCGTCGCGAACCCTTGACACCGCTCACCGACGCTCAGATAGTGAGCCTGACCGCCCCGTTGACCGTCATACGGACGTATGTCCGGGCAACTCCTTGGAGGCATCGATGACCACAGTGCTGTTGCAGGGCGGGACCGTGCTGACAATGGACGACCAGCACACGGTCGTCGCGGACGGCGACGTACTGATCGACGGCGACCGGATCGCGGCCGTCGGGCAACAGGGCCAACGGCTCGACGTACCCGAAGGAACCCAGGTCGTCGACGCGTCCGGCGGCATCGTGATGCCGGGCATGATCGACACCCACCGGCACATGTGGCAGACCGCGATGCGCGCGTACGGCGCCGACTGGACGCTCACGCAGTACTTCGTCTGGTACTACCTCGAGCACGGCAAGATCTTCCGGCCGGAGGACATCCACGCGGGCAACCTGACGTCTGCGTGGGAGTCCCTGGAGGCCGGCGTCACGACCACAGTCGACTGGTCGCACGGGCTGCAGAGCGTCGACCACGCCGAGGCCGCTGCGGACGCGTTGCGCGCCGTACCCGGGCGGTTCGTTCTTGCCTACGGCAACATCCAGGCCGGGCCGTGGGAGTGGACCGCAGACCCGTCGGTCCGCGCGTTCCTCGAACGGCTGCGGGACGACGGGCAGCTCGGACTGCAACTCGCGTTCGACGTGACCGGTGATCCGGCGTTCCCGGAGCGGGGAGCGTTCGAGGTCGCGCGCGAGCTCGGGGTCGGCGTCACCACCCATGCCGGTGTCTGGGGTGCGACCAACGACAACGGCATCAAGCTGATGCACGAGAACGGCTTCATGACGCCGCAGAACATCTACGTCCACGCGGCCACCCTCACCACGGACTCGTACCAACGGATCGCCGCGACCGGTGGCTCGATCTCGGTCTCCACCGAGTCCGAGCAGAGCGCCGGCCAGGGCTATCCGCCGACCTGGCAGGTACGCCGCCACAACATTCCGGTGTCGCTCTCGATGGACACCAGCGTGTGGTGGAGCGGCGACCTGTTCAGCGCGATGCGCACCACGCTCGGCGCGGACCGCGCTCGCGAACACCTGGAGGCGCACATGAAGGGCGCCACCGTGACGCACAGCCACCTGCGGGCCGAACACGTCGTCGACTGGGCGACCCGCGGCGGCGCCCGGGCGCTCGGCCGCGACGACCTCGGCAGCCTCGAACCCGGCAAGAAGGCCGACGTGATCCTGATCAAGAACGACGCGTCACCGGTGTCGTTCCCGCTGATCAACCCGTACGGCCAGGTCGCGTTCCAGGCCCAGCGCGGTGACGTGCACACGGTGATCGTCGACGGCCGCGTGGTCAAGCACAACCACCAGTTGGTCGATTGCGACCTGCCCGCCGTACGACGGGAGGTCGAGGCGACCGTCGACCACCTGCGGTCCGCGCTCGGCGAGGAAGCTTGGCGGAGCGGGATGAACCCGGAGCTGCCCGAGGGCGAGGTACTCGACAACCCGTACCAGTACACGGCGTACAAGTCCGACTCGACCCGCGAGGCCCGTGGCACCATCTTCGGTGAGCCGTAGTCAACCAACAGGAGGACGTTAGATGGCAGGCCGTGGTGCAGGTCCGGACTTCGTCGAGTCACTGGCTCGTGGGCTGGACGTGCTCGCCTGCTTCGACGTGGACCATCGCACGATGTCGCTCACCGAGGTCGCGGCCGCGGCCGGCCTGGCCCGGCCGACCGCCCGCCGGCTCCTGCTGACCCTGGAGGAGCTCGGCTTCGTCCGCACCACTGGCGGCGCGTTCCAGCTCACGCCCAAGGTGCTGACGCTCGGCATGGCGTACGTCGGTTCGCTCGGCCTGTGGGACATCGCGAAGCCGCACCTCGAGGGCCTCGTCGCACGCACCGGCGAATCCTCGTCGATGGCGCAGCTCGACGGCTCGGACATCGTGTACGTCGCCCGCGTGTCGGTACCGAAGCTGATCGCGTTGCGGGTCGACATCGGCACCCGGTTCCCGGCCGCGCAGACATCCCAGGGCAAGGTGCTGCTCTCGGCGCTCTCCCCCGACGCGCTCGTCGAGGTTCTCGCGCAGCCGAGCCGCGCCGGACTCCCGCCGTACATCGGCCGGACCGCGGACCAACTGCGGGACGAACTGACCGAGATCCGGGCGCGCGGCTGGGCGTTGGCCGACGAGGAGCTCGCGCCGGGCGTTCGCTCGGTCGCGGCACCGGTGCGCGACGGCACCGGTACTGTGCGGGCCGCGATGAACGTGACCGTGCACGCCGCCGAGACCTCGGTCGACACGCTGCTGCACGACCATCTGCCGTTGTTGCTGCGTTCGGCGGGTGACGTCAGCGCGGAGTGGGCGCTCTGGCAGTCTCGCCCGCACGTCGAGTCCGACCAGCGGAACGAGACATCCGCCTGACCCCGTGCCGTCGCCGCCCTCCGGGCGGGGTGGGGAAGGATGGGCTGCATGACTGTTCTCGACTCGCCCATCCCCCGGTTCCATCTCGCGATGCCGGTCGACGACCTGGACGCGGCGCGGCACTTCTACGGCGAGGTGCTCGGCCTCGAACAGGGCCGCAGCTCCGACACCTGGATCGACTGGAATCTGCGCGGCCACCAGTTCGTCACCCACGTCGCGCCCGAGCGCGCGCAGCGGATCCACAACCCGGTCGACGGTCACGACGTACCGGTGCCGCACTTCGGGCTGATCCTGACGGTCGACGAGTTCCAGACCTTCGCCGAGCGGTTGCAGGCGGCCGGCACCGAGTTCGTCATCGAGCCGTACGTGCGGTTCCAGGGCCAGACCGGTGAGCAGTGGACGATGTTCTTCCTCGACCCGGCCGGGAACGCTCTGGAGTTCAAGGCGTTCGCGGACGACTCCCAGGTGTTCGCCGCCTGAGGCAGCGACTCCAGGATGTGAGCCTAGGGCGTGACCCAGCCGGTCAGGATCGTCGTACCGGACTGCGTCGTGCAGACAAGACGGTAGGGAATGTTCGGCGGCGGGCCGAGAACGAAGAAACCGAGTTCGTCGATCTCGGCGGTCGCCAGCTTGCCGCCGTCGCCGCGGGCCGTGACCGTACCGACCTCGGGCGGGTCGAGCTGGCCCAGGACCGCGTCCGGCGTCAGCTCGAGCTCGACCGTCCAGCCGTCCGAGGCGAACGTGAGGGAACGCAAGATCGCGCTCTCCGAGCGGATCGCCAGCGCGTCCAGCGGATCCTGTGCGGAGTCGTAGGTGAGCGCCGCCAGTTCGGCGTCGATGGTCCGCCATGCGAAAGCCGCCTTGCCGGCTTCGACGAAGGCGGACGGAACTTCGTCCGCGGACGCCAATGCGTCCCGTAGGGCTTCGATCAGCTTCTCGTCGTCGTGCCAGTCCGGATCCATCACGGTTCTCTCACCCCCTCGTCCTGTCATCGGGTCCGTCCGCCGCCAGCCGTGCCAGCGCGGGAGTCTGTCGTAGCCGGGTCAGGCAGCGGGCCCGGCTCGGGCCGATACTGCCGATCGGCACCTGCAGCCGCCGGCTGATCTCGTCGTACGGCGCCGGCGGGTCCTGCATCAGCAGCCCGAGCAGGACCTGGCAGCGCCGCGAGAGTTCCGCGAACGCGGTGCGCAGGATCGTCTTGCGTTCGTGCCGCAGTACTTCTTCCTCGGCGATCGCCTGTTCGGGGACGTCGGGCGCCTGGACGAAGTCCACCGGTTCGACCCGGCTGGTCGCGCGGATCAGCCGAAAGCACTCGCGCTGGGTCGTGGTCGCGATCCAGCCCGGCAACGCGGCCGGCTCGCGCAGACCGGGCAGATGCTCGACCAGCCGCAGCCACACGCTCTGTCCGACGTCATCGATATCCGGTTGCGCCAGGCGGCACCGCCGGCACACGGAATAGACGAGCGGCGCATACCGCTCCACCAGCTCGTCCCACGCATTCTTCTCGCCGTCCCTGGCCCTGGTGACCAGGTCGACGACTGTCGGATCGTCCCGCACGCCGTCCCCCTTTCTTCACCGGACCGCTCAGTTCTGCCTCTTACTGGTACAGAGCAATCCGGACGACTGCTGATACATCAGGCCCCCAGAGCAACAAACGAACGGCCGGCGGCATCGGCCACCGGATCACCTCGCGTCTCCACGCGCGCCGCCGCGAACGCTGCCGCGAGCGACTGACCTGCCTGCAGGTTCTCGTGCACCGCGAGCATCAAGGGAGCGGTTGCCGGGTCGTTCACCGGTACGACGCTCGCGAGAATGCCGGCCGCGCCCAACGGGATCAGGCTGCTGCTCAACCCGAGCAGTTCGTCCGCGCCGACCGGCTTCGCCAGCCCGGAATCGCAACTCGACAACACCATCCGGTACGGCGCCCTGCGCAGCCGCTCGAAGTCGTACACGGTCAGCGGCCCGTCGTCGAGCCGCAACGACGAGAACAGCGGACTGTCCGAGCGGAACGTGCCGTGCGCCGCGATGTGTGCGATCCAGGCACCGTCGAGTTCCCGCAATACCTTCTCCGCGGTCGCGTCGCCGTCCGCCAGCACGGTCGCGTCCGGGTACTGCTTCGCCAGCTGCATGACCTCGGCGCGGCCCGCCGACAAACCCGGCCCGAGCACCAGCACGACGCGCCGATCCGACGGCGGTCGCACCTGCCGCGCGCGCAGCCAGGTCGCCGCCGACGGCACCACGTTCACGGCCCGATCAGCCAACGCCGGCACCAGCCCCCAAGGCAACGCATGCAACCTGCCCGGCGGCACCATCACCACCGGCCGATCCCCCAGCAACTCCTGCGCAGCCCCAAGGATCGCGTCCCCCAACCGCGCACCCAGCACGTCGAGCGAAGGCCCCAGTTGCGCGCCCCCCGCGGCCCCGCCCTGCGCTCGACCGCCGGGCCGACCATGAGCCAGCCGGCGCAGGCGGAATCGCGACCGCTCGACCTCCAGCGCCGCCGCAGCCAGCGGACCGACCTCATGCTTCGTGATCCGCCCGTCCCGCACCACCACCGCGTGCAGCACACCGCCGACCTCGACCAGCTCGACGAGCACGGTCTCGCCGAGCGCCGCGACCAACTCGTCGACATCGAACCGACGCGCGCCACCACCCATCGCGCCGCCCTGGGCGCGCAGTGCTCGATCGCGGACCGCCTTCTCGAGGCGCCGGCGTTCCTTGTCGAGCGACGGGTCGGGCGACCCGTCCAACCGCCGTACGACGTCCCGCAACGCCGCGAGCTCGCCGACGAGTTGCTCGTCGTCCGGCGGCCGCACCGGCGGCACCCCGAGCGCCGTAGCCCGCCACCGCTCGCCCCAACTCAGCAAGCGCCGCGGATCGTCGCGCCGTAACGCGTCCCGCAGCGCGAGCTCCGCCAACTCGGCGCCGTGACCGGTCGCCAACGCCCGCAGCTCGGTCGCACCCATCGCCAGCCGATGCTCGTCCAACGCATCCAGCCCGCGAGCGCACGCCGACAACATCCCCCGCATCTCACCACGCGCCTCGGCCCGCAGCGCCTTCCCCAACCACGCCGCACTCCGGGCGATCGGCGGCGCGTCCTTGCTGTGCCGTCCGGCCAACTCCAATTGACGATCCGCCGCCCGAGCCCGCCCCTCGGCCAACGCCAACCGCCCCGCCAACAGATGCGCAGCCGAGGCCTCGGACGCACCCAACGCATCCAGCCGACCAGCGACCGCACTCACGCGTCGAAGTAACCGCTCCCCGCGTTCTCCCGACTGATACCGCGCCTCCAGCAGCACCATCGACGAACGCACCGCCCACCACTGCCTGTGCTGCGCCGAGAACAACCGCCGTGCCCGATCAGCCCGCTCCCGTGCCGCGGCCGGATCTCCTGCCGCCAACGCAGCAGTTGCCGCCGCGAACCACAGCTCCCCGCGCTTGGTCGCCGTACCGACCTCAGCCGCGATGGCCTGATCCATCTCGGCCAGCGCCTCTGTGCTGAGCCCGGCGGCGAGCAGTACGCCGCACCTGTCAATCGCGAGGTCCGGCCACACCACACCGACTGCGGCGAACCGCCGGCCGGCTTCGTCCAGGTACCGCAAGGCCGCGGGCAGATCGCCCCGCGAGTACGCGACCAATCCGCGATTCTGCCGGGCCTCGGCGTACTCGAACTCCTGCCCGGTCGCAGCGTACAACTTCTCCGCGACCGCGAAATCCGCATCCGCCCGCTTCGTACCGCCCAAAGCAAGTTGGATGAATCCGCGATAGTTTCGCGAGCGCGCCTCCCAGACCTGATCGCCCGACCGCCGCAACCGCGTGATCGCCGACCGCAGATCGTCGAGCGCCTCGCGATGCCGCCCGAGCACCAGCAGTACGTCGGCGCGCCGTACCAGCACGCGCCCGGTCAGCGCACCGCGGCTGAGGTCGACCGCACGATCGAGCCGCGCCAAACCCTCCCGGCTCCGGCCCGCCCGGCCGAGCGTTGCGCCCAACGTGGCAAGGACATCCGCCTGCCGCTCGGACCGCCCGGACTGCTCGGCCAACCGCAGCGCGGTGCGCAACTCGCGAACCGCTGAGGTGACGTCGCCGAGCTGCCGCAGACCGATGCCCCAGGCCTGGTGCGCGATCGACGCCTCGACCGTCGCCGGCGCACCGGCCAGCAGCGTCCGCGCCGACGCGATCGCGTCGTGCGGACGCGACAATGCAAGAGGCAGTAAATTTTCTACTGCCTCGGCACTCCCCCCTGCCATCGGCATGCTGGAATGATATCGGTCATTTCGACTTCTCAGGGGGGACGTAAGGAAATGGAAAATCAAACGACCGAACGAAAGTACATTGCTCAGATCGAGCTGATTCTGGAGGCATTCAGGGGTCAGGTCGCGGTGTTTCCGGAGGACTGGGAGAAGCGGCCGGAGGGGGCCGACTACCTGTACCGCACCGGAGTGGTTTTGGTCCGCGACAAGGACGTTCCGCGCGTCGTCGAGCTCTTCCAGGGTGGCCGCCCGGACGAGGGCGGGATCGGCGGCGTCACCCGGCTGCTGCTGCCGGACCGCGTGCCGCCCGAAGCGCCGGAAGACCGTTCGCTCACCCAACGATTCCTCAAGTACGCCGACCTGCGGCTCGGACGCGGTGTGGCCACACCGGAACACCTGTTCTACGTGACGCCGAGCGTCAGCCCGTGCCCGGCGACCGAGCCCGAGGAGATGACGCCCGGCGCTCCGCCGGCGCCGCTGCTGCCCACGCCGTACCTGTCCGCGGGCGCCGCGGACGGGCGCGGAGTGAAGGTCGTCGTACTCGATGTGGGTTGGTCCGACGCGCCCGCGGCGTACTGGCTGGCCGGGGTGACCGGCGATCCGGAGAACGCGTTCGACGGGTCCGGGCGGATCCGGCCGTACGCCGGTCACGGGACCTTCATCGCCGGTGTCATGCGGGCGATCGCGCCCAACGTGGAGATCGTGGTCAAGAGCTACTTCACCGCGGCCGGTGCGATGTGGGAGTTCGATCTCGCGCAGGCACTCGACGAGATTCTCGATCTGGCGCCCGACATCATCAGCCTGTCGGCGGGCACCAGGACGCGGTTCGACCTGGCGCCGCTCGCTCTGGACGTCTTCGTCCAGACCCGGCTGAACCGCGTCAACGGCCTCACGCTGGTCGCCGCGGCAGGCAACGAGTCGACCAGGGACTATTTCTGGCCGGCCGCGTTCCCGGAGGCCGTCGGCGTCGGGGCGCTGGCGGACAACGGGCGGGACCGGGCGTGGTTCAGCAACTTCGGTGGCTGGGTCGACGTCTACGCACCGGGCGAGCACCTGGTGAACGCGTTCCTGACCGGCGACTACGAGTGCACCGAACCGCCGAACACCGGCCAGCTGCGCTCGTTCGCGGGCATGGCCCGGTGGAGCGGTACGTCGTTCGCGACGCCGCTCGTGGCCGGTCTGATCGCCGGCCGGATGTCGGTCACCGGTGAGAGCGCCAAGCAGGCCGCGGACGCGCTCCTCGCGTTCGCACTCACGCAGCCCGAGCCGGGCACCGGGCCGGTCCTGCGAGCCGGCGACGCGCTCGCGTCACTCGGCCAGAACTGAGCAACGCGCCAACGCGGTGCGGATGTTCGGCCTGACCGCCCGGACCTTCGCACCGCGTCAGCTCCCCCTCTTGCGTGCCCTCGTGCCGCCCTCCCCCCTGCAGCGGCCTGAAGGCTCTCCCCCACTTCTGCGGAGTCACCCTCGGTGCGGGTTGATACACCCCGTTATCAAGAAAGTTTTCAACGGCTCGGCGGCTGCGGCTGCTCACAAAGGAACGGCGCCCGGTGACCGCCGGAGTGGTAGTTGTACTGCTTCCCGCCGGCCTCGAGGACCGTCCGGTTCCCCGGCACCAGCGCCTGGGTGTAGTGCATCCCCGGCTCCGGGCAGCCGAGGCTGCCGTCGGGCCAGGTGACGTCCTCGGAGCTGACGACGGTCACCTGTGCCGCATCGACTCCCAGCCGCTTGGTGAGGTCAGCCTTGGCTTGGTCGACCACACTCCCACCCGGGCTCGCCGGCTCGGAACTACTGCTACTACTGCCGCTGCTGCTCGGCGTCATCGACGGTTGTCCTCCAGTCACCGATTCGTTGCCACACGCAACCAGAAGTACGGCTGCCGCGAGCACGGTCGTCACACTGCGCATCATGATCACCTCCCACAGTAGACGTCGCCCCCGGCCGGTTCGTTGCAGACCTTTTGTTCAAGTTCCGTTTGCCGTCCGTCAGCCGTCGGCGTGAAGGATCGCGACAACGTCCCGTCCAAGGAGTCAGCCATGTCTGTCGATCGTCGTTCCGTCCTCCGAGGTGCCGCCGTCGGCGCCGCCGGAGTCGGCTTCACCACCGTCGGCGCCGTACCGACGCTCGCCGAGGCCGCACCGGCCTCGCACGGCGACCGCTCGCCGTTCCCGCAGCACAAGCCCTTCCCGCCGCTGCTCGACGACCCGAAGGGCCTCCTCGCGCTGCCGGCCGGATTCAAGTACAAGGTCGTCACCCAGGCCGGTGAGACCAAGCTGACGAGTGGCCAGGTCACGCCGAACGCGCACGACGGCACCGCGGTCTTCAGCACCGGGAACAAGTACCGGCTGATCCAGAACCACGAGATCAGTGCCGACGGCCCGCTCGGCGTACCGCAGATCGAGGGCACCGTGTACGACACCGGCGTCGGCGCGGCCGGCGGCTGCACCGTCATCGACGTCGACAAGGACGGCACCAACCGCGGCGAGTGGGTCGGCATCTCCGGCACCCTGACGAACTGCGCCGGCGGCCCGACGCCGTGGGGCACCTGGATGACCTGCGAGGAGACCGAGAACAAGGCCAACGGCACCACCCGGCTGAAGGACCACGGGTACGTCTTCGAGGTCTGGGGCGACGGGAAGACCGCGCACCCGGTGCCGCTGAAGGCCCTCGGCCGGTACGCCCACGAGGCGCTCGCGATCGACGAGGACCGGACCCACATCTACCTGTCCGAGGACGCCTCCGGCCCGAACGGCACCTTCTACCGCTGGTCGGCGCCGCGCGGCTACAAGCTCGGCCCGCGCAGCTGGCAGGACCTGCAGAACAAGGACTTCGGCACCCTCGAGGCGCTGGCCATCCTCGGTGACGACGGCAAGCCGATCCCGGATGTCGCGTACCTGACGTCAGCTCAGCTGCTCCGCCCGTTCCGGGTCGCGTGGGTTCCGGTTCCGGACCGCGACGGCGCCACGACCTCGGTGCGCAAGCAGTTCACCGACGGCCAGATCACCCGCGGCAAGAAGTTCGAGGGCGTCTACGGCACCAAGCAGGGCGTGTACGTCGTGAACTCGTACGCCGAGTCCGGCACCGCCGACCTGCCCGCCGACGCGGTCCCGCACGACGGCATGGTCTGGTTCTACAACTACGACGCCAAGACCATCCAGCTGGTCACGTACTTCCCGGAGAACGCCGCCGCGAACTCCGTCGAGTCGAAGTTCCAGGACCTCAACTTCGACGGCCCGGACAACGTCACCGTGACGCCGTGGGGCTCGCTGATCCTCGCCGAGGACGGTCAGGCCAGCAGCCACGTGCTGAGCGCGACGCCGGGCGGCCCGACGTACGCCATCGCCCGGAACATGCTGAACGACTCCGAGTTCACCGGCCCGACGTTCTCCGCCGACGGCAAGGTGCTCTTCGTCAACATCCAGACGCCGGGCATCACGCTGGCCATCACCGGCCCGTGGCGCGACTACCTCGGCTGAGTGCTCCCAAGAGCGTGAGCGATCGGTCGTCCGGACCCATACGCACCTCGTTCATCAAGTAGGAGTAGGCGGTCTCGCGACCCGGCCAGGCACCGTGTCGCGAGCCGCCCGCCCCGGCGTGACCGAAGGCGTCGGGCTGGTCGCCCATCCGCCCGTCACCGGTCTGCAGTTCGTAGCCGGCGCCGTACGCCATCGGGGTTCCCCAGGTCGGCTCGGCGCCACGCCGGAGCTCGCGCCGGCCCAGCTCGACGGTCGCCGGCGTCAGGACGCGGACGCCGTCCACCTCGCCCAGCATCGACGCGTAGAAACGCGCCATCCCGCGCGCCGTCGCGTAGCCGCCGACCGCGGCCAGTCCGGCGGTGCGGTACTCGACGCTGTTCCAGATCTTCTCCGAGCCCGGGATCCACAGCGGGTTCGGCCGGTTCAGCTCAGTCCACGGCCCGTCGACGAGGACGCCGTCCGGCGCGATCATCGCCGCCGCCCGCCAGTGCAGCTCCTCCGGCAGGCCGATCCACACCTCGAGCCCGATTGCTTGAGCGAATTCCTCGGCGAAGAAGCGGCTGACGGTCCGTCCGTCCACTCGCCGTACCAGCTCGTCCAGCAGCCAGCCCCACGTCACCGCGTGGTACATGAACCCGGCGCGGGGATCGGACGCCGGCGCCTGCGCGGCCAGGTGCGCCGCCATCGCGTCGTGGTCGTACAGGTCGGCGTACCCGGCCTCGACCCACGGCAGCCGGGCCTGGTGGGACAGGACCTGCGCGATCGTCGTACGTTCCTTGCCCTCGGCACCGAACTCGGGCCAGTAGCGGCTAAGCGGATCGTCCAGTTGCAGCCGGCCGCGCTGCGCCAGCAGCAGGATGCACGCGCTGGTGAGGCCCTTGGTCCCGGAGAACATCAGATGCACCGTGTCGCGATCCCACGCCCGGCCGGTCTCCGGGTCGGCCGTACCGCCCCACAGATCGACCACCAACTCGCCCCGGTGGTACGCCGCGAACGCCGCGCCCAGCTCGCCGCGCTCGGTGAAGTTCCGCTCGAACGCCTCGGCGACGTCCTCGTATCCCGCTGCTGTCCACATGGAATCAGATAGTACCGATCGTTCTTAAGTTGGTCCAGCTCGGTATGGTGGAACGTGGAGGTGGTGGCCCGATGCCGGTCAAGGCTGGGGAACGGCTGGATCCCGAGGCGACGAAGGCCCGGATCCTGAAGGCGGCGGCGGACGTGTTCGGCCGGCGCGGGATCCATGCGGCCGGGATCAACGAGGTCGTCGAGGCGGCCGGCGCATCCAAACTCACCATCTACAAGAACTTCGGCTCCAAGGAAGGGCTGGTCGAGGCGGTTCTCACCGACCGCACGCAGCGGGTCCGGGCGTGGCACCACCAGGCCGTCGAGCAGGCCGGCGGGAACGCGAGAGAGCGCATTCTCGTGGTCTTCGACCTGGTAGCGAGCTGGTACGCCGAAGCCGGGTTCCGCGGCTGCGCGATGATGAACGCGGCCACCGAGGACCGCGGTCAGGAGGGCGCGCCGCGACGGCTCGCGCAGGACCATCTCGCCTTCTACCGCTCGCTTTTCGAGCGACTGCTGAGCGAGGCCGGGGCGCGTGACCCGAAGGCATCCGCGCGGCAACTGGTCGTCGTACTGGAAGGTGCCACGCTGATCAGCGCGGTGGACCAGGATCCCGGCCTGGGCGCGGAGGCGCGGGTCATCGTGGAGACACTGCTCGACGCGGCATTCTGAGCAGTACGACGACACACGCGAGTCCCGCTCCGGCTGCCACCAGAAACGCCGCGCGGAACCCGGCCTGCTCGGCGACGAATCCGCCGAGCGGGCCCGCGACCATCACCCCGAGATCCCAGAACGACGTCATCACCCCCATCGACACCCCGGGCCGCAAACCCCGCACCCGGTCCAACGTCATCGAGACACAGGCCGGGTAGACCAACGCCAGCCCGAGACCGGCCAGCGCGGTGGAGATTGTTGCGCCGACCGGCCCGTTCGCGAGAGCGATCCCGACCAGCGCGACGATCTCCACGGCGACGGTCGAGGCCGCGACCACGCGTCCGCCGTACCGATCGACCAACGGACTCCCGGCAAACCGCACCACCAGGAAGGCCGCCGCAAACACCGCCAGCGCGACATTGTCGACGCCGATCGCGCCGGCCCGCAACCGCAGTACGAGCAACGCAGCGACCGTGCCGTAGCAGTAAGCCGCCAGCCCAATAATTGCCCCCGGCAACGGGACCCCGCGTGGCACCAGGTTCCGGATCCGCACCAACGGCTCACCCCGACCCGGATCACGCCGCGTCGTCAGCACCAGCACGGCCGACGCGGCAGACAGGGCAACGACCGCCCACCAAACCCCGTCTCCAACAAGAGTCCCGAGCAGCGGGCCGGCGGCGAGGCCGCCCCACATCGACAAACCGAACCAGCCCGCCAACCGACCACGCTGGGCCACCCGCGTACCCGCCAGAACCCAGGGCAAGGCGGCTGAGAAGAGCGCCGCCTCACCCGCGCCCATCACGAGGCGAGCGAGCAGCAACACACCCAAGTTCGGCGCCAAAAGTTGCCCGAGGCCCCCAAGAGCCGCCAGTACTCCCCCGGCGATGACCACCGGCCGCGACCAGCCCGCATCGGCCAGCCACCCCGCGAACGGCCGGCCGCAGGCGGTCGCGAGGAACGCAATCCCGACCGCGGTCCCACTCGCCAACGCCCCACCGCCAAACCTCTCCGGCACGTACGACGGCAAGGCTTGCAAGGCCGCCCCAAACGCCAGATACCCACACAGCACCGCCACCCACAACCGCCGCACCGGAACCATCACCCGAAGATAGTACCGCTCGTTACCATCTCCTCGCACGCGCGCACCCTGCGCTCCTCGAACCCGACCTTGAGCACTCACCAACCATTTTCAGCACCGTCATTTGGTTGACCGGCACCCAAGGTCGCCGCTCCGTGGTTGGCCGGAGCCCAAAGTCGCGCCGCCCCGCCGGCGCCGCGGGTGTTATCTGGGTTGGTCGAGGAGGACGATTTCGCAGTTGTAGTGCTGGGAGGCTGTCATGTGGCCGCGGAACCAGAGGAGCGGTACACGGTTCGGGTCGCCGGGGGCGACGATCGGGCGGAGATTGTCGGCGGTCGAGTTCTCGGTGACCGGTGTCCACGTCCACGTGGTCCCGGCGTCCGTCGTACGGGCGTGGAAGATCTCGTGGTGCTTCAGCGCAGTGCCGTCGCGTGGGTCGATCGGGGTCGAGACGTAGAGCGAGTCGAGGTCGTACGGGTCGATCGCGACCAGGCCGGTGTAGTCGTTCTCGTGCGGCAGGAGACCGTGGCCGGCTTTGGCCAGTTGATGCACCTGCCAGGTGCCGCCCGGAGCGAGACGTGCGTAGAAGAAGCGGTGATCCGGCACCGGGTGGTCGCGCGCGAAAGCGCTCTCTGACGTTTCCGGGGTGTCGTGACGGGCGAGCAGGATCGCCGCGAGGGTGCCGTCGTCGGCGCGGCGGATGTCGACGGTCCAGCAGTGCGTCATCGGTTCGCCGTCCCAGACCGAGTCCGCGGCGAGGACCGTGGTCAGCTCCACCTGCGACGGCGCGTCGGCGTCCAGCGCGATCTCGTCCACCACGGTCCCGTCGGTCCGGTGCAGCGCGCCGGCCTCCAGGTACCCGTGGTAGATCGAGTTGTTGTAGTCGCGCGGATGATGATCCGTCGTGATCAGATCCACGCGCGTCGGCGTGGAGACGTAACGGGTGTAGCCGTTGACATAGCCGATCTTCGGGCGGGTGAAGAGCTTCCCGGCGTACGTCCAGGTATCACCCTCGTCGTCCGACACCAGTGCGCACGGGTCGTCGTTGACCGCTCGCGCGAAGCAGTACAGCCGGCCGTCGAGTTCGTGCAGGTTCGAGTACGTGACACCGCGACCGCCGGTGAACTCACTCCAGTCGAACGACTGCTCCGGGCCCCACTTCCGCGGATCGCCCGGCTCGCTCACCCGCCACCGCGTCAGGTTGTCGGTCTTGTGCTTCGTGTACACGGCCAGCCAGCGCCCGTCGCTGCGTCGCCACAACGCCGGCACATCATGGTCGTCGGCCTCGAACCGCTCATGCAGTACGACGACCTCCGCCGAACCGGTGCGCAACTCCACCACGGTCAGCTCGACATTGCCGGCCCGTGCGTCTCCCCCGGGCCCCTCCGGAGCCGCGATCGACCCGACGACGAGCACCCCGCCCTCCGGAGCCACCACCGCCCGCTCATCCTGGAACCAGCACCAAGCACCGTTGTCGTTGATCACCCGAGCCGCATCCATGGCCACCCAGTGTGGCAGGGAACCTGGTGCATGGGTAAGCGCTTGCCAGCATGTGGTCAGCTGAGACGACGGCTCCCCGCATCGCGAGCGGTGCGAGGATCGGGAGTATGCCGATCGACCAGCACCTTCTGCTCGCGTTTCTGCTGACCACGACGATCGCGATGATCACGCCCGGACCGGACATGCTGTTCATCCTCGGCTGCGGGATGCGCAGCGGGCCGCGGGCCGGTCTGCTGGCGACGGCCGGCGTGGCGACGAGTGAGGCGGTCCATGTCGCGGTGGCCGCGGCCGGGTTGGCCGCGTTGTTCGCGGCGGTGCCGGTCGCGTTCACCGCGGTCCGGATCGTCGGCGCGGCATACCTCGTCTATCTCGGCGTGCAGATGATCCGGCACCGCAACGACGCCGTCGACGACGGGCCGGCCGGCGACGCCGCGATGTCCGGACGGAAGGCGTACCTGACCGGACTGACCACGAACCTGCTGAACCCGAAGATGGTCACGTTCACGATCGCGTTCCTGCCGCAGTTCGTGGTGCCGGCCCGGGGGCAGGTGTGGCTGCAGTTCGCGATCCTCGGGGCGATCCTGATCGTGCTGGAGTTCCTGGTCGACGGGACGGTCGGCCTGCTGGCCGGGCGGATCGGGAACTGGCTGCGCACCCGCCGTACCGCCCGGCGCCGGATCGACACCGCCACCGGCGGCATCTTCATCGGACTCGGCGTCCGCCTCGCACTCCTGCGTTAGACCAAGCTGACCTAGACCAGGCTGAAGCCGCCGACCCAGGAGGCCTTCTCGCCGACGGCGAGGGTGAGCTGGAGGAAGCCGGTGGCTTCGAGCTCGCGGGCGCGCTTGAGCGAGCCGGCGTCGACCGCCTTCAGGCCACCGGCGGAGACGATGCCGCCCAGCAGCGCCTTGGCGTCCGCGTCGTCACCCGCGATCAGAACAGTCGTCGGGGCTTCCCCGACGTTCCCGGTCGCGACGGTGGCGGCGAAGTTGGTGTTGAAGGCCTTCAGCACCGTGGAGTCCGGGAGCTGCGCGGCCAGTTCGGCGGCCGCGGAACCGTCCGCGGGAACCACCAGCGAGTCGAAGGTCTCGAAGTTCAGCGGGTTGCTGATGTCGACGACGATCTTGCCGGCCAACTGGTCGGCCCGGTCGGCGAGCACCTGGTCGTAGGCCGGGTACGGCGTCGCGAGGATCACGACCTCACCGGTGACCGGCTTGTCCTTGTCGGTGGAGTTGAACAGCTCGACCGTGTTGCCGCCCTTGGCCACGACGGCCGCGATCGCCTGTCCCATGTTCCCGCTGCCGATGATGCTGACGTGCGTCATGTTCTCGCTCCCTTTGGTTGTACCTTCAACCATCACGATAGCGCTATTCAGTTGTAGCTACAACCATGTGTGGCAGAATGTTTCCCGTGAGCACACGGTGGCTGGACGACGCGGAGATGACGGCCTGGGTACGGCTGGCCGCCGTACTCGAGCTGCTGCCCGGTGTCCTCGACTCGCAGTTGCGACGGGACGCCGAACTGACGCACTACGAGTACTACGTGATGGCGATGCTGTCCGAGGCGCCGAAACGGACGTTGCGGATGACCGCGCTGGCGCGGCGGACGAACGCCACGCTCCCCCGGCTGTCGCACGTGGTGAAGCGCCTCGAGGACCGCGGGATCGTCGAGCGGTTTCCGTGCCCGGAGGACGCCCGCGCCACCAACGCGCGACTGACCGCGGCCGGCTGGAAGAAGATCCGCGCGACCGCGCCCGGCCATGTCGAGACGGTCCGGCAGCACGTGATCGACGTACTCACGCCCGAGCAGATCACCCAGCTCGCCGAGATCACCGGCGCGATCCTCGAATCGGTCGATCCCGAGGGCAACCTCAGCGCAGGGTCCTCAGTCACCCTCTGAGATCCAGCAGCACCTTCGACGCGACGGTGCGGTCGGTCGCGAGGTCGAACGCGGCGCGCGCCTCGTCGAGCGGGAACGTGTGCGTGACGATCGGATCGACGTACAGCCCGCCGGCCAGCCACGCGATCGCGGTGTCGAACTCGTGGTCGAACCGGAACGCACCGGTCAGCGTGAGCTCGCGGGTCATCAGCAGGCTCCCGGGGAACGCCGTGTCGCCCCCTGGCAACGATCCGACCTGTACGACGGTGCCGCCCCGGCGTACCCGCTCCAGACAGGTCCGCAACCCACCCGCCGTCCCCGACGCCTCGATCGCGACGTCGATCTCGTCCGGCCAATCCGCCGCGCCGACCTGGATGGTCTGCGTCGCCCCGACCTCACGCGCCAGCGCCAGCGGGGCCTCTTGCAGATCGGTCGCAATCACCTCGCTCGCACCCGACTGCCGCAGCGCCGCGACGACGAGCAGCCCGATCGGTCCCGCGCCGGTGACGAGCACCCGCTTGCCGTCCACAGCACCTTCGCCGGCCTGCCGTACGGCGTGGATCGCGACAGACAGCGGCTCCGCGAGTACGGCGGTCCGCAACGCCAGGTCGTCCGGCAGCACCCGCACCTGGTCGGCCCGGACGATCAGCTCCTGCACGAACCCGCCCTGGATGTGCGGGTCCCGCGCCGCACTCCCGAGATAGTTGCTGTAGGCACAGATGTTCCGCTGGTCCTGGAGGCATTCCGGGCAGGAGCCGCACGGTGTCGCCGGGTGGATCCCGACCGGCGTACCGACGGGCAGGTCGCCTGCGCTGATCCGCCCGACCACCTCGTGCCCGAGCACCAGCGGCTGCCGGATCCGGAAGTCCCCCACCCCGCCGTCGTGGAAGTAGTGCAGGTCCGACCCGCAGATCCCGCCGTACGCGATCCGCACCGCGACCTGCCCCACGCCCGGATCGACCTCCGGACGCTCCTCGACCCGCAGATCCCCCGCACCATGCGCCACACACGCGTACACGTGCCCACCACCTCTGCTCTCGACGTCCGTCGACAATAACCATGTATCGCAGCGGCATGTTCAGGCCTCCGTCCGTGTAGGGGAGGAACTGTCATGAGCAACACAGTTGGGCCACAGCGGAAGCGGACCACCGCCGTACGGCGGTCCACGCGGCGCCTGATCGTCGCCATCAACATCACCGAGGCTGTCGTCGCCCTGATCTGTCTCGTCGCGGCGTACGGCCTGGCGGAGCGGCTCGTCGCGGCGCAGGAGACCGCCGGACCGCACCGGGTCGCCAGCCAGTCGGTCGCGCACCTCGCGATCACGCTGAACATGAGTCTGCTGATCGTCGGCGCGGCCGCCGGGGCGGTCGGCAGCGTGATCCAGCAGAGTATGGCGTTCGCTCGCAACGCCGCGCCGGATCATCCGGTCGCGTGGTACATCATGCGGCCGCTGTGGTCCGCCCTGCTCGGCTCGGTCTCGGTGATCGCGGTCAATACCGGTCTGCTCAGCATCGGCGACGACAGCACGTCCAGCGCCGCGATCGCCGTACTCGTGCTGACCGGCTGCCTGGCCGGCCTGTTCACCGACCAGGTCCTGCGCCGCCTCCGCCGCATGCTCGACCGCGGTGCACGTCCACGCACCAGCTAGGACCAGCCAGGGCACTACTCAGGGGGAGAAGAGAATGGCCACGACGTACAAGATCCATCCGGCGATCGGCATCGCCCGGGTCGGCAACAGTCCGGACGAGTTCTTCGTCGGACCGGAGCACCTCGGCGAACGGCCCGAACCGCCGGGCGGATTCAAGGACGCACAGTGCCGCGTCAAACGGCAGGCGGCACGCTTCCGGATCTTCGCGCACCACGACGACGGCAGCGTCGAGGAGCTCGACGACGCCTCCGCCGAGATCTCGTGGACCGTTCACCTGGTGAACGCCAAGGCCGCGCACCCGAACCGCGGCAACAGCGAGCCGATCGGTCAGCTCACGATCGACCCGGGCGCGCGGACCCTCACCGGGCCCGATCAGCGCGAGCTCTTCGACACCGGCACGATCGACTTCTCCGGAGAGCCGCCGGTGACTGTGCCGCTCGGCGAGATCCGCAGCGACGACGACAACCACCTGCTCGTCCTCGGCGGGCACGGCGCCGCCGCCTCACCGGCCGGCAACGTGATCGGCAGCTTCTGGGGAAACGCCGGCTGGTACGACGATGTGTCGGACGGACCGGTGACCGCGACGATCACCTTGCGGTCGGACAACTCGACGCCACCGGTCGAGGGCGCCTGGGCGATCGTCGCGCCGCCGAAGTTCGCGCCGCACCAGGACAGTGTGACTACGCTCTACGACCGGGTCCTGCAGCACATGATCGATCTCGGACTCGTGGCGGCGCCGACCACGACGTCGTACACGAACGACGTCTATCCGATCCTGCAGCGCGCCCGCGACATGCGATGGGTGGAAGGGATCTTCGGCGCGCACAGCTGGCCGGACCCGGTCACGTCGCAGCCGCTCGTCGACGCGATCTTCGCGCGGCTGCGACCGCCCGGCGACATGCCTCGGCTCAACGGCGGCGACTCCGCGCTGACGCCGACCCAGTATGCGCACATGCAGCGCTGGCAGGCCGGCAACTACGCCGCGGACTGGACCGGCGTACCGGAACCGCAGACCGACCTGACCCCGGACGGCATCGATCGCGCGGCCCTCGAGGCCTGCGTCGGCGGCGCGTTCTTCCCCGGTATCGAGGCCGGCGGACTGTCCGCGGGCGACCGGCCGATCATCGAGACGTCGTACGCCGAAGCGTTCCGGATCGCGTCCACCATCACCGCCGGCACGATCAGCCAGGCGATGGCGTTGCCGTGGCACGCCGACTTCAAGGCGTGCGGTGACAACTGGTGGCCGGTCCCCCGGCCGAACGACGTCATCGCGCAGGACACCGGCAGCCAGGCCCGCTGGGATCGCGACGTCGCGAGCATGGACGACATGGTGACGCTGTGGCACACACTCGGGTTCGTCGTCGAGCAAGGGGCCGAGCACGTCGAGGTCGAGCACTGCGACGAGTCGTCGATCACGCTGCTCACGCCGGAGTTGCGTTTCATCGACGTACCTCAGGGGCCGATGGGCATGGTGCGCGAGGCCGCGCTGGCGATCAGCTTCGAGGTGCTGTCGCCCGGATCGGCCGTCACGCTCGACTACGCGCCCGGTGGTGCGCCGGCGCATCCTCAGTTGGTCGCCGCCACTACCTCGGTCACCGTCGGCCCGACCGCACCCAACGGCGTGGCGACTGCTCGGCTGTGGGTCGTGTACCGGACCGGCGCGGCGCCGTCGTCCATCCCGCCGCAAGTACTCACGGTCCGCGAGGCCGCGTCCGGTCAGACCTGGGACGTGACGGTCACCGGCAACACAGTTGCGCGTACGACGGCCGCCACTGCGCTGGTGCTCGACCGCTCGGGCAGCATGAGTGAGGACCGCGGTGACGGTCAGAGCAAACACGTGGCGCTGCAGCAGGCCGCGAACATCTTCGTCGACCTGATGCTCGAAGGCGACGGTGTCGGGATCGTCCGCTACAACGAGGACGCGCAGCCGTTGCAGTCCGTCCTCGAGCTCGGCGCGGGCGGGCTGTCCGACGTGAACCGCAACGCGACCCACGACACGATCAACGGCACCGGCCTCGATCCACAGGGCGCGACCTCCATCGGTGACGGCATCTTCGAGGGCCGCGCGCTCCTCGACGCGGCACCGCCGTACGACGTGAAATCGCTGGTCGTCCTCACCGACGGCATCGAGAACAGTCCGCGCGCGATCTCGGACGTCGCCGCGCAGATCAACGAGCGCACGTACGCCGTCGGGCTCGGGCAGCCGCAGAACATCAGCGTGCCCGCGTTGCAGACGATCTCCGGCAACAACGGCGGGTACCTGCTGGTGACGGGCGCGATCACCACCGACAACAGGTTCCTGTTGCAGAAGTACTTCCTGCAGGTGCTGGCGGGGATCAGCAACGCAGAGGTGGTGCTCGACCCGGACGGTGAGCTGGGCGTCGGCGCGGTGCACCGCATCCCGTTCCAGCTCTCGGACGGGGACTCAGGTGTGGACGTCGTACTGCTGACGCCGCGTCCGGAGGCCGTCGACTTCCGGCTCCAGACACCGAACGGCCTGCTGATCGAACCGTGGCGGGCACAGGCGGAGCCGGCGATGCGGTACGTGACCGGCGACGGCGTCGCGTACTACCGGATCACGCTGCCCGTCCAGCTTCGGCCGGGCCGTTTCGACCAGGCTGGGACCTGGCACGCGTTACTGACGATCGGGCGACCGCATACCGGGAGGACCCCTGATGACTCCGATGGCGTCGACCTGTCGATCCTCCGCGGCCGTGCCAACCAGCCGGTGCGGTCGGCTCCACCCACGCGGCGGCCGTTCGAGTTCGAGCGAGCCT
The DNA here is from genome assembly GCF_004331345.1 of Kribbella soli. GTDB lineage: Bacteria > Actinomycetota > Actinomycetes > Propionibacteriales > Kribbellaceae > Kribbella > Kribbella soli. The sequence goes on from NZ_SJJZ01000002.1 coordinate 1,030,326, forward strand.
TCGCGGTCGCGAACGAGCCGGCCGGCGGCGAGCAGCCGGGGCGGCGCGGTCTTCCGTACAGCCTGGTGGTGCACTCCTACTCGAACGTGTCGCTGCGCGCCTCGGCCGACCAGCGATCCTTCGAGCCGGGCGCCGAGGTGACGATCAACGCCACGCTCACTCAGTCCGGCGTACCGGTCGACGGCGATCCATCTGTCTGGGCCGACGTCACGCGCCCGGATGGATCGCTGGCAACGCTGGTTCTGGACGAGGTCGCGGCCGGTGAGTTCGCGGCCGGCTTCCGTACGACGCTGCCCGGTGTCTACCGGATCCGCGTGCGCGCCCGCGGCCGTACTCGCGTGGGACGGCCGTTCACCCGGGAACGTACGCTCACCGCGGCCGTGTGGCGTGGCGGCGACAACCCACAGGCTCCTCCGGTCAGTGATTCCTTCTGCGAGTTGTTGTCCTGCCTGTTCAAGGGCGGGGTCATCGACGAGAAGCTGATCGAGCGGCTGCGGCGGCTCGGGTTCGACCTCGACGCACTCCGCAAGTGCCTGCGCGGTTGCGGCTGCTGACCATGTTCACGGCGTACGACGTCGTTGTCGCCGGCGGGGGCCCCGCCGGCGCAGCGACCGCCCTGCGACTGGCGCGGGCCGGACACACCGTCGCGTTGCTGGAGCGCAGCCGCTTCGACCGTCCTCGCGTCGGCGAAACGCTTGCCCCCAGCATCCAGCCGTTGCTGCGCGACCTCGGAGTCTGGGAACAGTTCGTTGCCTTGGGCCCGTTGCCGTCGTGGGGCACCCGGAGCATCTGGAGCAGCACGGAACCGGCCGCGCACTCGCATCTCGAGAGCGGCTACGACAGCGGCTGGCATGTTGATCGCCGGTTGTTCGACCGGATGCTCTGCGACGCGGCAGCCGCGGCCGGCGCAGCGGTGTCCCTCGGCGCGTCCCTCATCGGTTGCCGGTACGACGGCAGGTGGCAACTCACCTGCTCCGGCGGCCGTCGCGTCACGGGCCGCCTCTTGATCGACGCGACCGGCCGCTCGGCCACCATCGGGCGGTCGCTGGGCGCTCGTCGCATCGCCTTCGACCGCCTGGTCGGGATCACCGCGCAATGGAGCGGCGTGGACGTCACTGCCGAGCAGTACCTGCTGATCGAGTCGGTTCGCGACGGCTGGTGGTACACCGCACCGCTCCCCGGGGACGTGATGGTCGGCATGTTCATGACCGACGCCGACATCTGCCGCCACCACAACCTGGCTGCCTCGGGACCATGGCGCACCCACCTGCAAGCCACCACGGCAACCGCACTCCGCCTGGACACCGCACTCCGCTCAACTACGTCCGACGGCGCACGCCTGCCCACCGCTCCGCGGGTGTATTCGGCGGCCAGTCATCGACTGGTCCGGCACGGCGACACCCGCCCGTGGCTCGCAGTCGGCGACGCTGCCCTGGCCGTCGACCCCATCTCAGGCAGCGGCGTACCCCGAGCCCTCCGCACCGCCGAAGCCGCCGCAACAACAGCCGCCCGCCTGCTTCTCCACCCCGCCGACGCCGCCCCTCTCACCTCGTACGAGGCCACCCGAAACACCGAGTGCACCACCTACCTGTCGACCCGCGCCGACTACTACGACGTAGCCCTCCCCCACCCAACCCCCTTCTGGACCCGCCGAAAACTCCCCACCCCAGCCTGATCCCGACAACCGCTCACCGAGTCGTGAGATGCGGCTGCGAAAACCGACCACGATCCACGACTCGCCGTTCCCACCACCAACCAAACGCCACGACTCGACGCGCGTACGGGCGTACGGGCGTGAATCCGCCCCGGTCCGGCCGGTGATCGCCGGGAACACCGTCATCTGAACGCGGTCGACCAGGCCGGCGGCCGCAACCCTCCACCGTCTACGAACTCCCCACAGCCGATCCGACACCGGTGTGCAGGTAGAGGTCCCGGAGTAGGCAGATCTCCGCGCCGTGGTGGATCAGCTCGACGTTTTCGTACAGCATCTTCTTCGCCATTGGCGCGTGGGCGAACGCGGGCGGCTCCCCCTGAGGCTCCGCGAGTCCCGCCGTTCCGAGCCGACGTACGCCGTCGATCCAGATCCCGTACTCCGCATCAAGCTGCCGCAACGCCTCCTCGGCAGTCCCTGCGTAGCAGTACGTCTCCTCGCTGACCGGCGTACGCCCGAACTGCTTCCCGTTCGTCGACGCGAGTCCACCGATCAAGTGCGCCATCCGCCAGGCGATCGTCGTCACCGGCTCCCGCTCGTACGGCGGCTCGGCGTAGTCCATCGTGAACTCGCCCGCCCCGAAGGAGATCGCCGCCGAACTGCGCCCGCGCCGACTCACCGTCCAGCAGTCGGCCACCGGCTCCCAGAAATACTCGTCGTCGGTCAGCCCCTCCAACCGGGGCCTGAGCCGCTCCCGCCAGTGCGCGTCGATCTGATCAACTACCTCGGCACCCCAGTCGACATCCATCCCCAGACCGTAGCCGCCACGAGGGCTGTGGATTGGTCAGCGGAAGTCGCGGGATTTCGTGCGGGCGGCCAGGGGAAGGCGTTGGAGATGGTCGGCGGAGAGGTTGGTTACTTCGCCGGCGCGTTCTACCCGGCCGCGGATGATCATGGCGGCGGCGTTGCGGGCCACAGCGGCATGGCGGTGCCAGCAGCCGACGGTGATGACGATGTTCGCCATGCCGGTCTCGTCCTCGAGGTTCATGAACGTGACCCCGGAGGCAGTCGCGGGGCGTTGGCGGTGGGTGACCACGCCGGCGACCCGGACGCGGGCGCCGTTCGGGGCCGCTTTCAACTCGGCCGCCGACAGGATGCCGTCGGCGCGGAGCCGGTCGCGGACCCGTTGCATCGGATGGCTCTCGGTGGTGATCGAGGTTGACCACAGGTCGGCCATGTCGGCCTCGATGTCGCTCATCCCGGGCAGCGTCGGCGGCGGGCCGGCCGCGGTGATCCCGGCCAGCTGACCCGGACGTTCCTCGGCGGCCCGGCCCGCTTCCCACAACGCCTGCCGCCGGTCGAGCCCGAAGCAGTCGAACGCCCCCGCGGTCGCCAGCGCCTCGACCTGTGCCGCGGTGATCCCGGTACGCCGGACCAGGTCGGCCATCTCGGTGAACGGCCCGCCCCGCTCCCGCTCCTCGACGATCAGCTTCGCGCCCTTCTCCCCGACCGTGCGTACTTCGGACAACCCGAGCCGGACCGCGAACACGCCGTCCCGGCGATGCACCGTGGTGTCGAACGGCGCCTTCGGATCGAACGGACCCACCAACGGCTGCGGGTCCGCCAAACACTCGTCCAACCCGGTCGGCCCGGTCCGCTGCTGCCCGTCGACCAGCAACTCGAGCCCCGCGTCGACCCCCGACAGGTGCAGGTGCGGACGTCGTACCTCGACACCGTGCCGGCGGGCGTCGGCGACCAGGGACTGCGGTGAGTAGAACCCCATCGGCTGCGCCCGGAGCAGTGCGGCCAGGAACGCGGCCGGGTAGTGCAGCCGCAGCCACGTGCTGGAGTAGACGAGCAGCGCGAAGCTGATCGAGTGCGACTCGGCGAACCCGAAGTTCGCGAACGCCTCGATCTTGGCGTAGATCTCGTCGGCCAGCTCCCCGGTGATCCCGTTGCCCGCCATCCCGGCGTACAGCTTGTCCTTCAGGGACGAGATCTTCTCGATGCCGCGTTTGGAGCCCATCGCGCGGCGCAGCAGGTCGGCCTCGTCGCCGTCGATCTCGCCGACCGCCATCGCCATCTGCATCAGCTGCTCCTGGAACAGCGGGACGCCCATGGTCCGCTCCAGCACCGGCTCCAGCTTCGGGTGCAGATAGGTGATCGGCTCCTCGCCGGTCCGGCGGCGGATGTACGGATGCACGGCGCCGCCTTGGATCGGGCCGGGCCGGATCAGCGCGATCTCGGTGACCAGGTCGTAGAACCGCCGCGGTTTCAGCCGCGGCAGGGTCGCCATCTGCGCCCGGGACTCCACCTGGAACACGCCCACCGAGTCCGCGTGGCAGAGCTGGTCGTAGACCCCGGCCTCCTCCCGCGGGATCGTGTGCAGCTCCCACGACTCCCCGAGCTGCTCGCGGACCATGTCCAGGCAGTACTGCAGCGCGGCCAGCATGCCGAGCCCGAGCAGGTCGAACTTCACCAGCCCCATCCACGCGCAGTCGTCCTTGTCCCACTGCAGGACCGTGCGGTTCTCCATCCGGGCGTGCTCGATCGGCACCACCTCGCCGACCGGACGCTCGGTCAGCACCATCCCGCCGGAGTGGATCCCCAGGTGCCGCGGGAACTTCAGCAGCTCGGTCGCCATCCCCACCACCTGCGGCGGGATGTCGTGCTCGGTCGACGTGATCTCCGGGCTCCAGCCGTCCACCTGTTTCGACCACGCGTCCTGCTGACCGACGGAGTACCCCAGTGCCTTGGCCATGTCCCGTACGGCGGACTTCGGGCGGTAGGAGATCACGTTCGCCACCTGGGCCGCGTTGTGCCGGCCGTACTTGGTGTAGACGTGCTGGATCACCTCCTCGCGGCGTCCGGAGTCGAAGTCGACGTCGATGTCCGGCTCCTCGGCGCGGGTGGTGGCCAGGAACCGCTCGAACGGCAGGTTGTAGAGGATGCTGTCCACCGCGGTGATCCCGAGCGCGTAGCAGACCGCGGAGTTCGCCGCCGATCCCCTGCCCTGGCAGAGGATCCCGTTGTGGTGGGCGAACCGGACGATGTCCTCCACGATCAGGAAGTACCCCGGGAAGCCCTTCTCCTCGATGACGTCGAGCTCCCGCTCCAGCCGCTCGTACGCGTCCGGGCGCGCCGCACGCGTCCCGTACCGCCGGGCGGCGCCGGTGAAGGTCAGCTCCCGCAGCCACGACATCGGGTCATGACCGTCGGGTACGTCGCGCAGCGGCAGCTTCGGTTTCGCCCGGGCGAGGTCGAACGCGAGCTGGTCCGCCAGCGTCACCGAGCGCGCCACCGCCCCGTCGTACCGCTGGAAGCGGGCGGTCATCTCCGCGCCGGAACGCACGAACGCCATCCCGCTCGACGGCAGCCAGCCGTCCATCGCGTCCAGGTCGCGACGCGCCCGTACGGCGGCCAGCGCGGCAGCCAGCTTGTGCTGGGCCGGGGTCGCGTAATGAACGTTGTTCGTGGCAACTACCGGGAGGCCGCGGTCGGCGGCCAGGCCGGCCAGGACCCGGTTCCGCGTGGTGTCGGCGGGGACGTGGTGGTCGATCAGCTCGACGACCACCCGGTCCTTGCCGAACAGCGCGGTCAGCCGGTCCAGCTCGCGACCGGCCGCCGCCGGACCGTCGGCACGCCCGCCCAGCTCCAGCGCCTGCCGGACCAGTCCCTTACGGCACCCGGTCAGGATCACCCAGTGGTCACGACCCTTGTCGGCCAACCGCTCCAGCGAGTAGACCGGCTTCCCCTTCTCCCCGCCCTTCAACTGCGCCTCGGTGATCTCACCGGCCAGCTTGTGGTACCCCTCCTGCCCCTCGGCCAGCACCAGCAGGTGACTGCCCTCAGGGTCCGCCACCCCGTTCTGCGGGCCGGTCAGCCCCAGGGACAGCTCCGCCCCGAACACGGTCGGCAGCGAGTACGCCGCCGCGGCCTCAGCGAACCGCGCCGCGCCGTAGAACCCGTCGTGATCGGTCAACGCCAGCGCGTGCAGCCCCTGCCGGACGGCTGCCTCGATCAGCTCCTCGGGCTGGGAGGCGCCGTCGAGGAAGGAGAAGTTCGAGTGGACGTGGAGCTCGGCGTACGGCACCGCGTGCTCCGGCCTGACGGCCAGAGTCTTCGAAGGCACATACGGCCCGCGATGCTGCGACCACGCCGGACTGTCACCGCCGTCGCCCGTCACCGGGCGACCACCGTGGCTGCCCGGCCGCGAGCGATCCGACAGCTTGCGCTCCAGCTCCGACCATTTGATCGGCGGATTGTTGTATCCCATGCGCCGCTCCCGAACATCACCTGGGAACATATTAGAACATAGGTTCGACTGAAGCCCGGACCCCGGGAGGTAGCCTGCTGGTAAGTCGAGGGGACGCGGCGGGTGGACGAGCACACGGACAACCTCACCCTGGCGCGGCAGGCCCACGCGGCAACGGACTGGGCCACCGCCGCGGCGCTCTTCGACGTGATCGCGACCGAGCGGCTCACCGCGGACGACCTCGCCGCGTACGCCGATGCCGCGTGGTGGCTCGGCCGGATCGAGGACACCCTGCGGTTGAACGCCGCTGCGTGCGACGCCTTCCTGGCCGACTCCCGGCCGGTCGAGGCCGCATGGACCGCCATGGTGCTGGGCATCTTCCACCTGGGACGCGGCGACGAGCCACAGGGCATGGGCTGGATCGGCCGTGCCGGACGTCTGCTGCAGGGAGTACCTGAGTGCAAGGTGCACGGGTACCTGCTGCACCTGACGGAGGTGGAGACGAACCTGCAGGCCGGCCGGCCCGGAGCGGCGGCGGATGCGGCCCGCCGGACACAGGATCTCGGCCGCTGGCTCGGCCAGCCGGACCTGGTGGCTCTAGGCCTGAACGGCGAAGGCCGCGCCCTGATCAGGTCCGGCCAGGTGGCCGATGGGCTGAAGTTGCTCGACGAGGCGATGGTCACCGTCCTGGACGGCCGGCTCGACCCGTTCGCATCAGGCACCCTCTACTGCCACACCATCGCGACCTGTCACGAGGTCGCCGACATCCGCCGGATGAGCCACTGGATCGGCCTGACCGAGCAGTGGCTGGCCACCTTCCCCGCCGCCGTCGCGTTCGGAGGCCTGTGCGCGGTGCACCGGGCGCAGCTTCAGTTGCTCCGCGGCGAATGGGACGAGGCCGAGCGAACCGCGCTGCGGGTCGCGGTGGAACTGGACGTCAACCGGATCGACTACGCCGCGGAGGCCTGGTACGTCGTGGCCGAGGTACGCCGGCTGCGTGGCGACCCGAGCGCCGCCGATGCATACGACGAGGCACATGCCCGCGGGCGCGACCCGCAGCCGGGACGTGCGCTGTTGCAACTCCGGAAGAATCAGCCTGCGGCCGCCGCGACGGCGGTGCGCTCGGCTCTGGCCGCAGTCGGTCCTGACCCGTTGCGCCGGGCCCCGCTCTGGTCTGCCGCAGTCGAGATCGCGATCGCCGCGGGCCGGCTGGACGATGCGTCGGCCGCAGCTTCCGAGCTCGCAGCGACGGCATCGACGTACGCCACATCGGGGCTCGAGGCGATGGCGGCCGCGGCACGCGGCGCGGTGTTGCTGGCCCAGGATCGCGCCGAGGAGGCCCTTCCGGTACTTCGCGACGCGTGCCGGCGCTGGCACGGACTCGGCGCGGCGTACGACGCAGCCGCGATCTGTGTCCGGCTCGCTGTCGCCTATCGGGCCTTCGGCGACGAGACGTCCGCCGCTGCGGAGGTCGCGCGGGCCGAGACGACGTTCGAGCGACTGGGAGCCTACCGGCAGGCGCCGGGCTCGCCCGACGGGTTGACCGGGCGCGAGTGCGAGGTGCTGTCACTCGTGGCCGACGGCCGCTCCAACCGGGAGATCGGCCAGGCGCTGCACATCAGCGACCGCACGGTCGCGCGGCATCTGACGAACGCCTTCCACAAGATCGGTGTCGCCTCGCGGACGCAGGCCGCGCGCTACGCCATCGACCACGGGCTGACAGCCGGTCGGTGACGCGGCTACGCACAACCGCGTAGATCGACCGCCGGCAGTTGGTCAATCGCACGGATGCCGAGGCTGCCGCGCGCGACCTAGCGTCTCGGTACACGCACCTGTTCAGGAGGAGATCATCATGACTGACGAGCGGATCCACCGAGCCGTCTCCGCCGACGGCACCGACATCGCCGGACGAGTACAGGGCCGGGGGCCGGCGCTGGTGCTGGTCCACGGCGGGATCGGTGACGGCGACCTCGCCTGGGAGGCGCTCCTCCCCCACCTCACCGACCGGTTCACCTGCTACCTGCCCAGCACCCGCGGCCGCGGGCTGTCGGGTGACAACCCGGACCACTCGCCCGTGCGCCTGGAGGAGGACGTCACCGCGTTCGTGGAGAGCATCGGAGCGCCCGTCTGCCTGGTCGGCTGGTCGGGCAGCGGAGCATGGGTGCTCGGGGCGGCCGCGCGCAGCAGATCGGTGGCTGCTGTCGCCGCCTACGAGCCCGGCGTGATGTCGGTGATGCGAGAAGAAGACCGCGCCCGTACGTTCGCGGCCCTGGCGACAATGGGTACGGCGACCGCAGAAGGGCGGTTCGTGGACGCCATGCGCGCGTTCGCCCCGTGGATCTGCACCGACGACGAGATCGCCGCCTTGGCGGAGACGGACTTCTCCGCGCGATGGGCAGGCTGCACCCTGGGGATGCTCCGGTTCATCCAGGCCGACGCGGCCTACGACGGACTCCGATCCACCGACCCCGCGGCGCTCAGGACGATCGGCGTACCGGTCCTGCTCCTACGGGGCGGACAGACTCTGCTCGACAGCTGGTTCACCGACGCGGCACGGTACATCGCCCAGTACGTCACCGACGTACACATCCGTGAACTGCCGGGCGTTGGCCACTTCGCCCCGCTGGTCGCCCCGAGCCCTCTCGCTGACGAGCTGATCTCCTTCTTCGAATCGGCCCGGCAACCCAGTCTGAAGTAAATGGCTGGCCGGTGTGACGAGCGGGTTGGTACCGTGCCGTGGTCCGTGACATTCACGCCTGGAGGTGAGGCCCCGATGAACGCAGTAGCGCAGTGGGTGCTCCCCTTCCCGTGGTCACGGGCGGGCGATTGACGTAGGTGTCGCCGGGAGCGCCTCGAGAAGCACTCCCGAGAGGAAACACCTATGGACACTTTGCCTTTCACGATCTCTCGCGTCGCCGACAACCAGTGGCACGCGATCGAGAACGACCTGGTCGTCGGCCGCGGTCACGCAGCGCGGCGACTCGACGGCCGGACCTTCCTCAGCATCGACACCTGGCGCGACGCTGTCTTCGGTCGGCTCGCCGCCGCCATGGCGACCGACCAGCCGCAGTACACGGTGGTCGACGAGACCGACCACAACCTCATGACCAATTGGGTACTCGCGGGATTCACGACATCGCGTCGCGAAGCGGAGTTCGTCGTACCCACCGCCCCAACCCGGGCAACCGTGCCGTCCGGGGTCACCATCACGACCGCCACCGAGACCCCACTGCGTGAGCTGGACCAGGCGATTCGCGACGAAATCGAGTCCACCGTCGGCTGGCACACGATGCCCGCGGAGGTGCTGCCCTGGCAAGGCGGCACGAGGCCGATCGACCCGTCGAACTACACGGTCGCGGTCCGGGATGACCGGTACGTCGGACTGGTCCGGGTAGCCACGATGACCCGGCGCCCGCGCATCGGCCTGGTCGCCGTACTGGCGGCCGAGCAACGGCACGGCATCGGCCGGGCGTTGCTCGATCACGTGCTGGACGGTCTGCACAGCTGGGGATTCGAAGCCGCCACGGCGGAGGTCGACGAGACCAACACGGCCGCGCTGGCACTGTTCGAGGGGCTCGGCGCACGCCGTACGGGCAGCAGTCTGGAACTGGTCCGCCGGCCGGGAAAGGCGGCCTGACGATGTCCAGAGCAGCAGGCGGCATCGAGGTCGAGGGCACCGTGGTCGAGTGCCTCCGGAACGCCAACTTCCGGGTGGAGCTCGCCAACGGGCACAAGGTCCTCGCCCACATCAGCGGAAAGATCCGGAAGAACTACATCAAGATCCTCCCCGAGGACCGCGTCCTCGTGGAGCTCAGCCCCTACGACCTGACCCGGGGCAGGATCGTCTTCCGCTACCGGAACTGACCTCCTATCGCACACACCGTCCGCCGGGATCAAGACTAGAACATATGTTCGATGAAGCGGTAATCTGAAAACATGCTTGGTCGGTTCACGGTTCGGCCGTCCGACGACGGATCCAACAGGTTCGGCGTCTGGGACGGTGCGGTCAACGGGTGGCGTGCAACAGGGATCGACGACGAGGGGCAGGCGCGCGAGCTGGCCGCCGATCTCGACGTGCAGTACGACGCCCACGGCCCCCGCGCCGCGGACGCCGTACGGCACGTCGATCCTGCGCAGCCGGTGCAGCGGGCGACCTGGTCGACCGGCCGGCTGGACGTCTGGATCCGCGACAAGGGGGTGTGGCTGGGGCGGTTCCGCGACGAGGACGGTCAGATCACCTGGGTCCCGGGAACAGACCTCCGACCCCTCTAGCGCGGCTTGGGTTTCGGTTTCTTCTCGGGTTCGGCCGGCTTCGGGTTCGGGTCGCCGATCAGCTTCTTCGGCGGCGCGACGAACCGTTCGACGGGGAGGCCGCGGAGGGCGCCCTGCATGGCGGTCTGCCAGAGCGGGCCGGCGGTGCCGGAACCGGTCGGGTCGGCGATGTCCTTGCCGTTCAGCGTGTGCCGGTACATCAGGTTCGTGTACGGCAGGTTCGCGTCCGCGACCACCGCGGCCGCGGCCAGGTTCGGCGTGTAACCGGCGTACCAGACGGCCAGGTTCTGCTGGATCGTTCCGGTCTTGCCCGCCATGTCGCGGGTGCCGAAGCGCAGCCGGCCGCCGGTCCCGCCCGGCATCATCACGGCGCTCAGCACCCGGTTCACGCCGTCGGCGACCGCCCGCGGGAGCACCTGCTTGCAGTTGAATCCGGGACCGGGGACCGGACGCCCGGACTTGTCCCGCACCGACGTGACGACAATCGTCTCGCAGTACTTCCCGCGCGCCGCGAACGTCGCGTAGGCGTTCGACAGCATCAGCGGCGTCACGTACCCGACCCCGAGCGTCATCGAGACCACCTGGTCGAGCGGCTGCAGCGTCTGCGCGTTGTACATCCCGAGCTTGGCCGCGATCGTCGCGATCGAGCACAGCCCGGTCCGCTGCGACAGCTGCAGGAAGTAGGTGTTCGTCGAGTACCGCGCGGCCTCGACCATCGTCAGGTTGCCGCTGCGCGTCGAGTTCTGCGGCTGGTACGTCGGGTCACGCGTCCAGCCCTTGCAGGTCCGGAACTTCTTGGAGCGCAGGTCGATCTGGTCCGGCGAATTGATCCGGTAGTCCATCGGGATGCCCCTGGACAGCGCCGCCGCGATCGTGAACGCCTTCATCGTCGAGCCGTTCTGGAACCCGCCGTACCCGCCGGCGTACGACTTCTCGACGTTGTAGTTGTAGTTCGTGTGGAAGCTCCCGTTGCCGTACGGGCGGCTCTGCACCATCGCCTTCACCAGGCCGGTGCCGGGCTCGACGACGCTGATCGCGGCGATCGCGGAGTCGCTGCGCTTGGTGTGCTCGTCGATCGACGCCTGCGCCGCGGCCTGGGTCTTCGGGTCGATCGAGGTCCGGATCAGCAGGCCGCCGGTCTTCAGGTAGTGGTCACGGTCCTTGACGGTCGCGCCGAGCTCCGGGTTGGCGAGCAGTTTGGAGACCACGTAGTCGCAGTAGAACGGGTACCGCGAGTTGGCGCACCCGTTCGGCACCGGCTCGACGTTCGCCAGGTCGATCACCGGCGTCCGGAGCGCCCGGTTCGCCTGACCCACCGTGATCGCGCCGAGTTCGAGCATCCGCTTGATCACCACGTCCCGGCGGGCCTTGGCCCGGGTCAGGTCGTTGGTCGGGTCGTAGCCCGACGGGTTCTTCACCAGCCCGGCCAGCAGCGCGGCCTGCGGGAGCGTGAGCTTGTCGGCCGTGGTCCGGAAGTAGTGCTGGGCCGCGGTCTGCACGCCGTACGTGCCGTCGCCGAAGTTCGCCAGGTTCAGGTACCGCTCGAGGATCTCGTCCTTGGACAGCTCGCTCTCGACCGCGATCGCGTACCGCAGCTCGGCGAGCTTGCGTTCGTACGAGACCTCGGTGGCCTGCTGCCGCTCGGCCGCGGTGCGCGCCTTCTCGACCAGGCTCATCTTCACGTACTGCTGGGTGATGCTCGACCCGCCCTGCTGCACCTCGCCCTCGGTCTGGTTGCGCACCATCGCGCGCAGCGTGCCCTTCAGGTCGAGCGCGCCGTGGTCGTAGAACCGGGAGTCCTCGATCGCCACGATCGCCTTGCGCATGATCGAGCTGACCGCGGTCAGCGGCACCGGCACCCGGTTCTGCTCGTACAGCGTCGCGACCAGGGTGCCGTCCGCGGCCAGGATGCGGCTGCGAACGGCCACCGGATCGATCTCGAGTTCCCGTGGCAGGCTCTGAACGCTGTCGGCGACCTCAGCCGCGCCACGTCCGGCGAAGCCGGCGAACGGGACCACGAGCCCCGCCGCCAGCGCACCAGAAAGCGCGCTCACGCCGATGAACGTGATCAACGACCGAGCCCAGCTGCGACCGCCCCTGTCGGTACGCACTCGTCCAGGGTAGGCGAGAGATCAAACTCCCGGTACCCCGGAATTGATTGCCTCGATCAACTTCGGCCGCAGTTCACGGGCGCTGATCACCGCGTCGACGGACCCGACCTCGCGGGCCCGCTCGATGCTGTGCACCCGGTCGAACTCGGTCGCGACCTCGCCCAGTTTCTCTGCCCGTACGACGGTTCGCACGTCCGCGAGCTCCGTGGCCAGCGCCGCCCGTTCCGCGCCGGCGGCCTCGCCGACCCGCTCGGCCAGCGACGCGACCCGCGGATCCGCGGCGGTCCGCGCGTCCACCTCGGCCGCGAAAACCACCGCAGCGGCCGGCGCGCCGCCGAGCACCGAGGCGAACGATCCCTCCACCGCGAGCACCGTCATCGACGGGTTCAGCGACTTCGAGAACACCACGAACGCGCCGCCGTGGTACCGCGAGACGACGCAGAACACGATCGGCCCGCGGAAGTTCACGATCGCCCGCCCGATCTCGGCGCCGTACTCGAGCTGCAGGTTCCGCATCGAGTCCGGCGACCCGTCGAACCCGGACAGGTTCGCCAGCACCACCAGCGGCCGGTTCCCGCTGGCCGAGTTGATCGCCCGCGCGACCTTCTTCGACGACCGCGGGAACAGCGTCCCGGCGGTGTAGGTGTCCGGCCCGTCGGTGGGTGGGAAGCCGCGCCGCGGCACCGACCGCGACTCGATCCCGACCAGGCAGACCGGGAACCCGCCGAGCCGCGCGTCCTGCACGACCGCGGTGTCGGCGTCGGCCATCCCTGCCCAGCGCTCCAGCACCGGGTGGTCCTGGTCGGTGACGGCCCGCATCAACGTGCGGATGTCGAACGCCTTCTTCCGGTCCGGGTTCGTCGCCGCCGAGAAGATCTCGCCGATCGTCTTGAAGTCGCTCCCCGCGACGTCGTGCGGGTACGGCGTGACATCGCGATCCACCGGGTCGGACGTCTGCGCCCGCCGTGGCCCCTGCTCCCCCGGTGCCACGTAGGTGTGGTCGTAGTACGTCATCAGCACGTCCCGGGCGCCCTTCAGGTCCGGAGCCCAGTACTGCGCCTGCCCGTTCGGGCCCATCACCCGGTCGTAGCCGCCGATGCCGAAGTTGTCCTCGGCCGAGACGCTGCCGGAGAAGTCCAGCGTCTGCTTGCCGGTCAGCACCATCGCGCTGTCCGGCGTCATCACCAGGATGCCCTTGGTGTGCATCAGCATCGTCGCCTCGGCGTTCCAGTACGGCTGCGCGCCGACGTTGATGCCCGCGACCACGACGTTGATCTCGCCGCCGGCCTGGGTGAACTCGACGATCCGCTTCAGCGCCTTCGCGACCCAGTCCATGTTCTCGGTGCCGGAGTCCATCGAGATCCGGGCGCCGGCGGACAGCGAGTACCACTCGACCGGCACGCGCAGCTGCTCGGCGAGGTCGAGGGCCGCGATGATCCGCGAGCACTCCGCCTCGGCCACCGCACCGAGCGCCATGGTCGGGTCGCCGCTCATCGCGACCCGGGTGACGCCGTCGGGGTACCGCGTGGTCGGCGTGGTGACGATGCCGACGATGATGCCGGCCTTGTTCAGGCCCTTCGCCCGGTCCACCGGGACCAGGTGGCCGGCGTCGTCGAGGTCGTGCTCGACGAACGAGCCGCCCTGGCCGGCGACCATGCCACTGACCTCGTACGGGTAGATCGTGTTCCGCCGCCGGGACCGCTGCACCTTCTGCGCGTAGTCGTCGAGCGGGAGCAACCGCCCGGTCGGCGGCTGCTCGATCGACATGACGACGCCGGCGCCGTGCTGGTAGTAGAACCGGGCCGCGACCGGGTTGATCGAGCCGTCCGGCGCGACCACGTCGCCCTGCACCAGGACCTCCTCGATCCCGGCGCCCGCGGTCATCGGGGCGATGTTGCGCTGCAGCGCGGTCACCTCGTCGACCTGGACGTCGACCGCCGGCCAGATCTGCACCCAGACGTGGTTCATGTCCAGCTTGGCGCCGGCCGCGCCGCGGGCGGTCCGGGCCCGGCGGATCGCCTCCAGGCAGTTCGAGATCGCGCGCTCCGCATGGGGCAGCGACGTGACCTGCCCGTCCTCGTCACGGACCACGACGAACTGGCGGACCTGTGCCAGCGCCACGAGCCGCCGGTCGGCCTCGTTGTTGCGGGCGACGCAGTAGTAGAGGAGCACGTCCTCCGGCGCGTCGAGGCGGGTGATGCGGAAGTCGCGCAGCCGCCACAGGTTCAGGCGGCGGCCGACCATCGGGTGCACGCCGCGGACATTGTCGTCCTCGGTCATCGATCCGCCGGCCGGGCGGTACGTGAAGTACGAGACCGGTCGGCCCTGTCCCGGGGCGACCGCGACCGAGATCCGGCGTAGCCGCTGGGCGACCGGCAGGTCGGCGACCATCCGGCGGTACAGGTCCGAGGCGTCCTGCTGCGACTCGGGCAGGTCCGGGCCGTACAGGTAGAGCTCGAGGACGGCCTCGTGTCCCGCCGTCCGGGCGTCGATCCGATCGGTCAGCGCGCGCGACAGGCCGCTGTCCCGGTCAGCCAGCTCGGCGACCGTGCCGACCGTCGTGACGAGGTGGCTCGGGCGGTCGTCGATCGAGTAGTCGGCGGTCGCGAACGGCCGCCCGTCGACGGCGAACTCGCGCAGGTCGTGCAGCTCGTACTCGCGGTAGTGCCGCCGGACGAGCACCTCGAGCATCGGCTCGCGCTCGCCCCAGCCGCCCTCCAGCCGCTGGGCGAGGAACCGGACGATCGGCTCCGGGATCGCGGCCAGTGCGTCGATACGCCGCTGCCGCTCCGGCGAGTCCGGATGCGTCGCCAGGTCGGCGACCTCGTCACCCACGCCCGCGATGATCGACGCCCGCTCGGCGTCGACCTGCGGCTGGTCGAACCACCGGAACCGCACGCTCCGGGCCAGGTCACCGACCACCGGGAACCGCAGCTGCGTGGCCAGCACCAGCCGGTCCAGCAGTTCGTGCACGCACTCGTCCAGCGGCGCTTCCGGCAGCGACTCGGCGATCCACCGCTGCAGCACGGACGTCACCAGCACTACGTCGGGACTCGAGCGCTGCTGCGCCAGGAAGATCCGGAAGACCGCCTCCTCCAGCTCGGGACTCCGCTCCAGCCCGGTCACGCCGTAGTGGCTCAGCACCCGGGTCAACCGGGCCTGGAACTCGCCCGGCAGCGCGCCGCGGTCCGGATCCAGGCTCTGCAGGTACGTGTAGAAGTACTCGCGCGGGCTGTGCACCCGGTTCTCGATGGTGGTGTCCGTCCCGGCGGGCCGGTTGCGGCTCAGCTCGGCGAAGTCCGCGAACACCGTCAGCAGCTCGATCTCCGGACCGACCGGCGGTCCGGAGCGCTGATGAGCGAGCTCGGACCGCGCAGCGAGGTAGTCGGCCAGCATGCCGCCCTCGTCCCGCGGGTCGATGTCGAACCCGAGCAGCATGCTCCGCAGGTCGTCCAGCCCGCGCTCCACCCGCTCGGCCGCGGACTTCTCCCCGGTCCCGTTCGGCAGATCCAGCTGTACGCCGTTCTGCACCGGAGCGGCCTCCTCGGCAGCGGCGTCGTCCGCCACCGGCTCCAGCCGGAGCAGCGGTGCACCCGTCTCCACCTGGCTGCCGGTCGAGACCAGCAGCTCCTTCACGGTCGCCTTGAACGGCGCGTACAGCACCGTCTCCATCTTCATGCTCTCAAGCACCAGCACCGGAGCGCCAGCCTCGATCTCGGCACCGGTCTGCACCGGCGTCGCCACCACGAGCGCCGGTGCGGGCGAACGCAGTACGCCGCCCTCGTCGCGACTCACGCGGTGGGTGACGCCGTCGACCTCGACCAGATGCACCGGGCCGTGGGTCGCGGTCACCAGACGGAACCGCTGCCCGCCGACGACCAGCCGGCTCGTGTACTCGTCCAGCCGCTCCAGTTCGGCGTCCACCACCTTGAGGTGGTCGTTGCCGTTGCCGACGCCGACCCGGAACCGCTCCGGACCGATCCGCGCCACCGTCACCCGGTAGCTCGCGCCGCGCAGCTTCAGGTCGATCGCGCGACCGACCTCGTGCTGGACCTGCGGGCGGCCGCCGTGCGCGGTCTCGTACAACCGGGTGCGCTCGACCTGCTCGGCGTCCTCGTACCCCTCGATCGCGGCCGCGACCAGGGCGATGCCTGAGTGCCGGTGCGAGATCAGACGGCCCTCACCGCGGACGCGGTCGATCCAGCCGGTGTCGGCGCTGCCGTCGATCACCTCGGGCTGGTCGAGCAGCTCGAGGATGAAGCTCTTGTTGGTCGCGCCGCCCTCGATCAGGACGGTCGTGGCCTGCATCGCGCGCCGCAGCCGCGCCAGGGCCTCCTCGCGGGTCCGTCCGTACCCGATGATCTTCGCGATCATCGAGTCGAAGTCCGCCGGGATGCTGTCCCCCGCGCTCACGCCGGTGTCGACCCGGATGCCGGGTCCTGCGGGCAGGTCGAGGACGACGATCCGCCCGGGCGACGGCGCGAAGTCGCGGTCGGGGTCCTCGGCGTTCAGCCGGGCCTCGACCGCGTGGCCGTTCTCGAGCGGCCGGGCGCCCTCCAGGCGGCCGCCGGACGCGACGTGCAGCTGGGCCTTCACCAGGTCGAACCCGGTGGTCAGCTCGGTGATCGGGTGCTCGACCTGCAGCCGGGTGTTCACCTCGAGGAACGCGAACGACTTCTCCCCCGGGTGGTACAGGAACTCGACCGTCGCGGCGCCCCGGTACCCGACCGCGATCGCCAGCCGCTCGGCCGACGCCTTCAGGTCGTCGACCTGGGACGCGGACAGCAACGGGGACGCGGACTCCTCGATCACCTTCTGGTTGCGGCGCTGCACCGAGCAGTCCCGGACGCCGAGCGCCCATGCCGTACCTTCACCGTCCGCGATCACCTGGACCTCGACGTGCCGCGCGCCGGTGACGAGGCGCTCCAGGAACACCACGCCGCTGCCGAACGCACGGGCCGCCTCGTCACTGGTCCGCGCGTACGCGTCCGACAGCTCGTCGGCGGAGCGGACCACCCGGATACCGCGGCCACCGCCGCCGGCCGTTGCCTTGAGCATCAACGGGTACCCGATCCGGTCGGCCGCCGCGAGCGCCGCGTCCAGCGACTCGACCGCTCCGCGGCTCCATGGCGCGACCGGTACGCCGACCTCCTCGGCGATCAGCTTCGAGCCGATCTTGTCGCCGAGCTTGCGCATCGCCTCGGCCGACGGGCCGATGAAGGTCACGCCGATCCGGTCGCACAGCTCCGCGAACGCCGGGTCCTCGGCGACGAACCCCCAGCCGACCCAGGCGGCGTCCGCCCCGGTCTCGCGGAGCGCGCGCTCCAGGACCTCCAGGTCCAGGTACGGCCGGGCCGACGCCGGGCCGAGCGGGTACGTGATGTCCGCCGCGCGCACGAAGGTCGCGGTGCGCTCGCCGTCGGTGAACAAGGCCACGGTCTCGATCGGGTCACCGCCTTCGGCGTTGACTTCGCGGACCGCGTTGATGAGCCGCATCGCGGCTTCACCCCGGTTCACTATTGCGATACGCTTGAACATCGACCGCCTCCGTGTCTCACCCTGCCTTGTGCAGCTGGGATCGCCAGCTGCTGGCACAGGTTTTCAGCCCAGGGCCGTTACCGTCGAGTCGGCCCCCCAATCAGGCGTGTTTCCACCCTGACCCTGGCGTGTGGAAACCTCCAGGGCAGGGTTTCTGGGAGGGGATGACGAACGTGACTGACGCGTTGATCGGCCGGCTGCGGGGCGAGGTCGCAGGACCGGTGCTGACACCGGGTGACGAGGGGTACGACGAGGAGCTGTCCGGGTTCAACCTGGCGGTGACGCACACACCGGACGTCGTGGTCGGGCTGACGTCCGAGGACGACGCCGTCGCGGTGGTCCGCGCCGCGGCCGAGACCGGTACGCCGGTCCGCGTGCTGGCGACCGGCCACGGCATCCCGAACCCGATGCAGGGCGGGATCGTGGTGACCACCCGGCGGATGACCGGCGTGAGCGTGGACGCCGAGGCACAGGTCGCGCACATCGCCGCGGGTACCCAGTGGGCCGAGGTGATCGCGGCGGCCGCGCCGTACGGGCTGGCGCCGATCACCGGCGGGTCCGACGCGGTCGGCTGCATCGGGTACACACTCGGCGGCGGCCTCGGCCCGCTCGCCCGGACGTACGGCTTCTCGTCCGACTGGGCCCGCCAGTTCCGGGTCGTGACAGCGGCCGGCGAGGTCGTGACCGCGAACGAGACCGAGCACCCGGACCTGTTCTGGGCGCTGCGCGGCGGCAAGGGCGGGTTCGGCATCGTCACCGCGATGGACTTCGCGCTGGTCGAGCTGCGCACCCTGTACGGCGGTTCGGTGTTCTTCGACGCGGAGCACATCGCGTCCGCGCTGACCACCTGGTCCGAGTGGACGAACTCACTACCGGAGAGCGCGAACTCGTCGGTCGTGATCCTGCGGCTGCCGCCGCTCGAGTTCATCCCCGAACCGCTGCGCGGCAAGACGGTGCTGAGCGTCCGCTTCGCGTACGTCGGTGACGCGGCCGACGGCAAGAAGCTCTTCCGGCCGATCCGAGCCGCCGCTCCAACGCTGATCGACGCCGTCGGCGAGATGCCGGCCGGCGACATCGCGCTGATCCACAACGACCCGAAGGACCCGACGCCGTCGTGGGACCGCGGGCTGATGCTGGACGAACTGGACGCCGAGTTCATCGGAGCGTTCCTGGACGTGGCCGGCCCGGAGCAGCAGATCCCGTTGATCGCGGTCGAGCTCCGGCACCTCGGTGGCGCGACCGAGCGCGACGTCCCCGAGGGCAGCGCGGTCGGCGGCCGCAGCGGGGCGTGCACGCTGACGCTGATCGGCGTACCGGATCCGAGCCTGTTCGAAAAGGTCCTTCCGGCAACGGTTGACGGGATCCTCGGGCGGCTCGAGCCGTGGGTGGGCGAGGAGACCACGGTGAACTTCTCCGGCGGTTTCGCGCTGCCGGGGTCGTACGAGCGGTCGTGGCCGGCGGACACGTTCGCGCGGCTGGCCGACGTACGGTCGACCTACGACCCGGACACGCTCTTCCCGTTCGGGCCGCGCCAGGAGAACTCCGGTTCGTAACCGAGCAGGCGGCGGGCCTTCTCGATCGACAGCAGTGTGTCGTTCGGGCCGAACGGGCGCTTCACGGGTACGCCGGGGAACACCTCGGCGAGGAGCTCCTCGTTCGGCCGGGACATCACCGTGTCGGCGTTCGCGACGATGAAGACGTCCGTCCCGGTCACGTCGTACTCGAGCGCCTTACGGACGGCCTGTGCGCCGTCGCGGGCGTCGATGTAGCCCCAGAGGTTCCACTTCCGGGCGTGGGCATCCGCGTCGAACGCCGGGAACCGCGCGTAGTCCTCCGGGTACATCACGTTGGAGAAGCGGAGCCCGATCAGCTTCAGGTCCGGATGCCACCGGCACAGCTGCCGGGCCAGCTCCTCCTCGAGCGTCTTGACCAGCGAATACGTGCTGTTCGGTCGCGGTGGGTAGTCCTCGTCGACCGGCACGTACGGCGGGAACTCGTCGAACGGCAGCCCCAGCACGGTCTCGCTCGACGCCCACACGATGTTCCGGACGCCGGCCCGCAGCGCCGCGGAGAACACGTTGTACGTCACGGTCATGTTGTTCTGGAACGTCGCCGCGTTCGGCCGCAGCCCCGGCGCCGGGATCGCGGCGAGATGCACGACCGCGTCGACGCCGTCGTGCCGGTCGTCGATCCCGGCGATCGCCTCGTAGGTCTGGCCGAAATCGGTCAGGTCCAGCCGCGTCGACGTCACGTCGGCGCGTGCTGGTGCAGCCTGGTCGAGGGCGACGACGTGCCAGCCCTGGTCCGTCAGATGATCGACAACGGCCTTGCCGAGCTTCCCGCTGCTCCCGGTGACCGCAACCCGCCTCGCTTCGTTCACCCTCGGATCATCGCACTAGGGTGTGACATGCCACTTCGGAAGGACACATCGTGAAACTTGCTGGCCGGATGGATCGGCTGGGGACCGAGTCTGCGTTCGAGGTTCTCGCGAAAGCCAAGGCCCTGGAGGCCCAGGGCCGCGAGATCGTGCATCTCGAGATCGGCGAACCGGACTTCGACACGCCGCCGCACGTGATCGCCGCCGCGCAGCAGGCCCTGGACAAGGGGTTCACGCACTACGTGCCGGCGCCCGGCATTCCCGAGCTGCGGACCGCGGTCGCGGACTTCCTGGGCCGCACCGGCCGGCTGCGCACGACCCCCGACCGGGTGCTGATCACGCCCGGCGCGAAGCCGATCATGTTCTTCACGATCCTGGCGCTCTGCGAGGAGGGCGACGAGGTCCTCTACCCGGACCCCGGGTTCCCGATGTACGCGTCGATCGCGTCCTTCGCCGGCGCGAAGCCGGTGCCGGTGCCGCTGCGCGAGGAGAACGGCTTCGTCATCGACCCCGAGGAACTGCGGTCGCTGGTGACCGACCGGACCAAGCTCCTGATCCTCAACTCCCCGCACAACCCGTGCGGCAGCGCGTCGACGCCCGAACAGCTGCAGGCGATCGCCGAGATCGCGATCGAGCACGACCTCGTTGTCCTCAGCGACGAGGTCTACTGGGCGCTGCGGTACGACGGGGAGCACCACAGCGTGCTCGACGTCGACGGCATGGCGTCGCGGACCGTGCTGCTCGACGGCTGGTCGAAGACGTTCGCGATGACGGGCTGGCGGCTGGGCTTCGGCGTGTTCCCGGAGCCGCTGGTGGAGCCGGTGACGCGGCTGATGATCAACTCGGTGTCGTGTACGTCGGCGTTCAGCCAGCACGCCGCGATCGCCGCCCTCGAAGGACCGTGGGACGACGTCGATCGGATGCTCGAGGCGTTCCGCGAACGGCGCGAGGTGATCGTCTCCGGGTTGAACGCCGTACCGGGTGTGTCGTGTGTGGAGCCGGGTGGAGCGTTCTACGCCTTCCCGAACATCAGCGAGCTCGGTGTGTCGGCGGCGACGCTGTCGGACCGGCTGCTGGACGAGGCCGGCGTCGCCTGCCTGCCCGGTACGTCGTTCGGCATCTACGGCGAGAACCACCTGCGCTTCTCGTACGCGAACTCGGTCGAGAACATCCGCAAGGCGCTCGACGCCTTCACCGAGCTCGTCACAGCGCACTGAGGTAGTCACGGCTCTCTCGTAGCGCTGTCATGACATCGGTGTCGCAGCGGTCCAGCTCGACGATGTGCCAGGCGACCGACGAGTTCGCGTCGAGGATCGCCGGGACGTCCAGGCTGCCCTGACCGACCGCGACCATCGCGTCCTCTGGCTCCTTCGCCGGCCCGTCCTTGACGTGCAGAAACCGGACCCGGTCACCGAGCTCGCGCACCACAGCGGCCGGATCAACACCCGCCACCGCCGCCCAGTACACATCGACTTCGAGCAGCACGTCCGGGCTGAGCCGATCCAGCAGTACGTCGTACGCACGCCGCCCGTCGGCCAACCGAGAGAACTCCGACCAGTGGTTGTGATACGCGATCTGCATCCCGTAGGCCTTCGCGTTCACGGCGCCCTCGTTCACCCGCTCGACTCCGCGCGCGATGCTGTCCTCGGTCGCGAACTCCTCCGCTTCGAGGCTCCATGCGAGTACCGGTGCGCCGAGCTCGCTCTGCTCGTCCAGGACGCGCCGCGCATCCGGTCCGGCCGGGAACGGTGCGTGCGAGCTGCACAACTCGAGTCCGAGGTCATCGAGCAGCTGCCGAACAGCGGTTGGCGACAGGTCGTGCAGTCCGAACGCCTCGACCCCGGCGTACCCCATCTCGCTGAGCTGCCGAAGTACCCCTGGAAAATCGTCCAGTGTGAAGACCGACCAGAGCTGTACTGCGATCGGCCGCCTCATGTGGGCAGGGAGAAGGTCGTGGTCAGCTCCTGTGCTTGACCGGTGCGCGCGGCCTCATCGGCCTTGAGCATGATCTCCAGGACGTGCCGGGCGTGCTCCAGGTTCAGCAGCGGCCGCGTCCCGGTGGCGACGCAGTCCGCGAGGTGATCGACCAGGACTGCGCGGTGCAGGCCCACCAGCCGTCGCATCGGCGCATCGCCGTCAGGCATGTCCGGAGCGATCCATCCCCGCAAGCCGCCGACCGCGTCCAGCCGGAAGATCTCGAGCGGCGGTCCGTCGCCGCCGAAGGGCCGTCCGCTGAGGTTGATGGTCCCTTCCCGGCCGTAGATCTCCAGCTTCGGGCCCCGGGCGGCGTTCACGTTGAACGTGCCGTCGACGACCGCGAACGTCGACTCGCCGAAGTCGAGCAGCATCAGCACGTTGTCGTCCGCGGTGACGTCGATCGTCTTCCCCTGGAACGGCCCGCCGCGAACCGTCCGGGTCGGCTCGGTGATCCCCGCGAAAGCGACTACCCGCTTGGCCGGACCGAGGATCCCGGTGATCTCGTGGATCCCGTAGACGCCCATGTCGAACAGCGGCCCGGAACCTTTCTGGTAGAACCAGGTCGGGTCCGCGGGCCACGCTCCGGAAGCAGGTCCACCGTGCGACGACCGCACCCGCGCGAACGCAACCTTGCCGATAGCACCTTCCCGGACCAGCCGGCGAGCCTCGGCGCGATCCGGGTACAACATGTTGAACGGCGCGCAGACAACGGTGAGCTCGTGTTCGGCAGCGAGCTCACAGATCCGGTCGGCGTCCTCCATGCTCGTCGCGAGCGGCTTCTCGGTCGCGAGATGCTTGCCCGCAGCAAGGATCTCGGCACAGGTCGCGCCGTGCACCGGAATCGGCGTCAGGTTGACCACAGCGTCCAGCTCGACACCGTCCAGCATCGCGCCCAGATTCGTGAAAGCGTGCGGGATGCCGAAGGTCTCCGCAACAGTCCTGGCCAGATCAGGTACGACGTCCGCGATCGCGACGACCTCGGCCTTGTGGCGGATCGGGTCCAGGTTGGGCAGCACGCCCCCGCCCCCGGTCGCGATCATCCCCGCACCGAGTACGCCGATCCGCAACGGGCTCATGCCGGATCCTCCCGTGGGCTGATGGTCCGGCCGGCGTTGACCGATTCGTAGAAGGCGATACACGCGGCCAGGTTGTGCCAGGCATCCTCGACGGTTGCCACCGGATCCGATTCCCCACGGATGACAGCGGCCCAGTGATCGAGGTCAGCAGCCTGGTCATGTCTGCCCGGCGGCGCGACCTCCACCCATCCACTGAAGGGCTCGACCTCCCCGCTGACCAGAAGCCGCCCTTGAATGCCGTCCATCCGTACGGCGCCACCGCTGCCGACCACCGTGTAGCTCGACTGGAACCCGCCGTCCGGTGCGGTCCACGTGTTCTCCAGCGTGGCCACCGCTCCCCCGGCGAACGTCGCCGTCGCCGCCCCGTAGTCCTCGACCTCGAGTTCGGGGTGGGCGTGCTTGGCCGTCTGCCCGCTGATCGCTACGACCTCCTCGCCGAGGAGCCAGCGCAGCAGGTCGATCTGGTAGATCGAGTGATCGACCCACCCGCCGCCGACGGTCCGCGCCGGATCGACGAACCATCCCGGTGTGCGGTCGTCCGGCCATTGCGCCGGCAGCCCCGCCCAGGTCGTCATCGCCGCACTGGTGAGCTGACCGATCCGGCCGTCCTGCAGCCAGCGCCGGAGCCACTGCGCATTCGGCCCCAGCCGCTGCCGGGACTCGGCCGGCAAGAAGGTGACGCCCGAACCGCGGACGGCCTCGACCACGCGCGAAGCATCCTCCGACCGAAGCGCCAGCGGCTTGTTGGCGATGATGTGTTTGCCCGCCTTCGCCGCGGCGACACACACCTCGGGGTTGAGGTCCGGGCTGACGAAGCTCAACACCGCGTCGATCCCCGGATCATCCACCAGCGCGCGCCAGTCCGCCTCGACCCGGCCGACGTCGTACCGCTGTCCGACGTACGCGGCGCGAGCCGGATCGGCGTCCCACACACCGGCCAGGCTCAGCCCGGCTCGCGACCGTGCCCCGTCCGCGAGTGGAAGCGCCGCATACCAATGGTCCAAGCCCACCAGTGCGACCCGAAGTTCCGTCATCGATCCTCCGTTGCTCCCGCGCGCGGGTCGGCCGGTGCTACCCACGCGACCGCGTTGGCTATCACCTTGCGTACTTCGGACTGCCGGTACACCGGGTACTGCTGATCTCCCGGACTGAAGTAGAAGATCCTGCCGTCCCCGCGGCGGAAACAGCACCCGCTGCGGAAGACGGCCCCACCACTGTAGGAGCTGATGAACACGAGCTCATCCGGCTCCGGCAAGTCGCACGGCTCGGCGTACAACTCGTCCGCGGGGATGACGATCGGCGACGGCACACCTTCGGCGATCGGGTGCCCGCGCTTGACCGTGTAGACCCGCTGCTCGTTGTTCGGCGCCCAGTGATCGAGGGCGCAACTGGTGCCGAGCAGCTCGAGACTGACCTTCGAGTAGAGGGCGGAGTGGAGCAGGACGAGTCCCATGCCCTGCTCCACTCGGGTGATCACGCGGTCGACCACCTCGTCGCAGACCTGATCGTTCGCGATATGCGACCACCAGACCAGGACGTCGGTCTGCCGGACGACGTCCGCCGGCAGACCTTGCTCGGGCTGGTCCAGTGTGGCGGTGGTGACGACGGCATCGGGTCCCAACCCGGTTCTGATGCCGTCAGCAACCACCTCGTGAATGCCTTCCGGGTACACCCGTTGGACACTCTCGTCCTTGCCCTCGTGCACGTTCTCGTTCCACACGGTCACCCGCAAGGCACTCACTGCCCCGCCGGCTTCAGCCGCAGGACGACGATCTCCGCCCCCGGCGTGTACGGCGCGGCCGGCGCGTACGGATCCTCCGGCGTCGGCCACCCGGTCACCTTCGCCGACCGGTACATGGCCCAGTCGACGCTGTACACGAGCGGAATGATCGGCGTCTTCTCGACCATCGTGGCCTGCAGACCGTGCAACGCGGTCAGCCGGGCGTCGTCGGTAGCCGCGGACTCGTAGTCGGTCAGGAACTTCTGCGTGGCCGGGTCGTTGAACCGCTCGACGTTGGTCGTGGCGTTCGAACCGACCGGTCCGGACTGACTGTTGTCGAGCCAGCCCTGGTACGCGACGAACGGCGAGGCGCCGGTGTTGGACGAGCCCAGCGTCAGGTCGTAATGGCCCTGTGCCACGCGCTGCGACCAGTCGTCGCCGGAGACGCCCTTGACGGTCACCGAGATGCCGACCGTCTTGAGTTGCTGGGCGATGATCCCGGAGCTGTTCATCCAGTCCTTGTAGCCCGACGGAACGGTCAGCGTCAGCGAGATCGGCTTGCCGCCCTTCTCGTAGACGCCGGACTTGTTCAGCGTGAAGCCGGCGCCTTCGAGCAACTGCTTGGCCTTCGCCTTGTCCTCGACGATCTGGAGATCCTTGTACTTCGGGTCGAGAGCCGACTCGTAGTTCGGCAGCAGCAGCCCCGTGGGTGTCTTCACCGGTGGGTTGAACGTGTACTGGCCGAGATCGCAGATCTGCTGCCGATCGAGGGCCGCACTGATCGCTTGCCGCACCGGCAGCTCGCTCAACGGCCACACGGTGTTGTTCGGCACCAGCGAGACGACGCCGGTCGGCGGGTACCAGAAGTGGTTGTCCTTGTTCTTGTTGACGAACTCCTTGTTGCTGCCGGTCGTGAAGAAGTAGTCCGCCCAGTCCAGCTCACCCGACAGCAGCTGGATACCGGCCGTCTCGAAGCTCAGGCCGTGATAGTTCAGCTGCTGCACCTCGGGCTTGCCCGGCTGCCAGAACTTGTCGTTCTTGGTCAGCACCAGGAGCTGCGGGTTGTACGACTTGTAGACGAACGGACCGGTGCCGATCGGATTCGGATCCAGGAACTTGGCCGGATCCGGTACGGCGGACCACTCGTGCTTGGAGACGATCGGCGTCAACCCCGCGATCGCGTACAGCTGGGTGAACGCCGGCGTCTTGAACGTCATCACGACCGTCCTGTCGTCCGGCGCGGTGATCGTCGCGAAGTCGACCCCGTTGACGTTCAACGCGGCGTACTTCTTGATCAGTTCGAAGGTGAAGACCACATCGGCACTGGTGAACGCCTGGCCGTCGGACCACTTGACCCCGTCGCGGAGCTTGAAGGTCAGCGTCTTGTCGCCGTCGGACCAGGTCCACGCGGTCGCGAGCCAGGGATAGGTGCTGCCCTCCTTCAGGATGTTGAACTGGACCAACGGCTCGTAGATCATGTTCACCGCGCTGTAGGCGTTCAGCGCGCTGGTCGGCAGGAACGGGTTGAAGTTGGCGGCCGGGCCGCCGCCGGTCCCGGTGATCTCCAGGGTCGGCAGCTCACCCGCCTTGGCCGGTGGCGCCTCTTCCGTGCACGCGGCGGCGCCGAGGACGAGCGCGACCGCGGCGGCCAGGCAGGCGATCGCTCTCCCAGATCGAATCTTCATGTCAGGTGCTCCTTGCTGGCTGCTGAGGAGGTCTCGGCGCTTGCGCTGTACAGCCAGCACCTCGTCCAATGGCCGGGGCGCAGCTCGGTTGTGCCGGGCGCCTCGGTGCGGCAGATGTCCATCGCGTGCGGACATCGCGGATGGAACCGGCAACCCTCGGGCGGGTTGACCAGGCTCGGCGGCTCACCCGCGTCGAGCAGCTCCGGATCGCGGCCGGCGCGATCCGGGTCGGGGGCGGACGCGAGCAACAACTGGGTGTAGGGATGTGCGGGGTTGCGGACGAGCTCCTCCGACGGCCCGCCCTCGATCACCCGGCCGGCGTACATGACGAGCGTCGTCGTCGCGAAGTACCGGGCCGAGGCGATGTCATGGGTGATGTAGAGCATCGCCAGGCCGAGCGACTTCACCAGGCCGGCGAGCAGGTTGAGGATGCCGAGCCGGATCGACACGTCGAGCATCGAGACGGGTTCGTCGGCGAGCAGCACCTCGGGTTCGGCCGCCAGTGCGCGGGCGATCGCGATCCGCTGGAGCTGGCCGCCGGACAGTTCGTGCGGGTACTTCGCCAGGTACTGCTCCGCCGGGGTGAGGTTGACCTGCTCGAGCAGCTCCACCGTCGCTGCCCGGGTCGCGGCCCGGCTCTTCGCGAGGCCGTGCACCTTCAGGGGACGGGTCAGGTGGTACGCGATGGTGTGAACCGGGTTCAGCGAGCCGAACGGGTCCTGGAAGACCATCTGCACGCGACGGACGTGCTCCCGGAACAGCCGGCCCCGTGTCGCCCGTACGGTCGCACCTCCGATGGCGATCGTTCCGTCGGTGAGCGGGTAGAGGCCGGCCAGCAGTCGAGCCACTGTCGACTTGCCGGAACCCGACTCGCCGACGAGCGCGGTGACCTCTCCGGACCGCAGCGTCAGCGAGACGTCGTCGACGGCGTGCACGACCTCACCGCGGCCACGCAGCCGCTGCCGGATCCGGTGCACCGGGAAGTGCTTGACCAGACCCTGGGCCTCCAAGGCCGGCGTTTCAGAGCTCATCGTCATCGCTACTCCTCGGTTGAGTCAGTAGACACGCGACCTGGTGGCCCTCCGTTGTTGCCAACAGCAACGGCATGGTCGTGGTGCAGGCTGCGATCGCCTGGCCGCAGCGCGGCTGGAAGGGGCAGCCCGGTGCAATGATCCGCAGATCCGGAGGCGTGCCGGGGATACCGGTCAGGACCTTGCGCGGTCCGTGCAGGTGCGGGAACGAGCGCAGCAGACCGTCGCTGTACGGATGCTGCGGTGATCGGTACAGCTCCGATGCCGAGCCGGTCTCGATGACGCGACCGGCGTACATGATCGCGATCCGGTCCGCGACCTCGATCAGCAGCGACAGGTCGTGGGTGATGAAGACGACCGCGAACCCGAGCTGTTCGCGCAGAGCCATGATCTGGTTCAGGATCTGACGTTGTACGACGACGTCCAGCGCGGT
This sequence comes from Kribbella soli, assembly GCF_004331345.1. Classification (GTDB taxonomy): domain Bacteria; phylum Actinomycetota; class Actinomycetes; order Propionibacteriales; family Kribbellaceae; genus Kribbella; species Kribbella soli. Next base: position 1,058,452 of record NZ_SJJZ01000002.1, read on the forward strand.
GGTCGGCTCGTCGAGCACCAGGACATCCGGCTCCAGGACCAGTGCCATCGCGATCAGCGCGCGCTGGCGCATACCGCCGGACAGCTCATGTGGGTACGCGTCGGCGCGATCGGCCGGCAGACCGACCATCGTCATGACCTCGACGACCCGTGCATCCCGTTGCTGGCTGGTCGTCCCGGGTCGATGCGCGGTCAGCGCATCAGCCATCTGCACCCGCAGCGTCAGCACCGGGTTGAGCGAGTTCATCGCGCTCTGGAAGACGATCGCCAGCTCAGCCCATCGGAACGCGCGCAGTTCGTCCGCCGACATCCGCAGTACGTCGACCGGCTCCTCGCCCCGAGGCCAGTAGTGGATCGAGCCGGACACGACCTCACCGGGTGGGCGCAGCAACCGGGTGATCGCGTAGGCCAGCGTCGACTTGCCCGAGCCGGACTCACCGGCAATGCCGAGCACTTCACCGCGACGCAGTACCAGGTCCACACCGTCCACGGCCTTGACCGCGTCCGGCCCCTCGCCGTAGTTCACGTGCAGGTCGGTCACCTCGAGCACCACGTCGGTACGTCGTGACGCCGGCAGGGGCCTGGACTTCGCCATGGGCATCCGGCGGGCGCGCTTGGGGCCGAGCTTCTGGACGCGAAGGCGAGGGTTCACGAACTCGTCGATGCCGAAGTTGATCAGCGCGAGCGCCATGCCGATCACGGCGATGCACAGCCCCGGCGGAACGAACCACCACCACGCGCCGGACTGCAGCGCCTGGTTGTTCTGTGCCCAGTAGAGGATGCCGCCCCACGACCAGGTGGTGACGTCGGACAGACCGAGGAACGCCAGGCCGGCCTGGGTCAGGATCGCGAAGACGATCGTGAACAGGAAGCTCGAGGCGACGATCGCGAACTCGTTCGGCAGGATCTCGAACAGGATGATCCGGATCGGACGCTCACCGGTCGCCCGCGCCGCCTCGACGAAGTCACGCCGTCGGATCGACAACGTCTGGGCTCGCAGGATCCGCGCGCCCCACGACCAGCCGGTCAGACTGATCACGACCGCCACGGTCAGCGAGCCGCGCGTCGGCAGATAGCCGGCCAGCACGACAACCAGCGGCAGCGCCGGGATCACCAGGAACACGTTGGCGAGCGCGGAGAACAGCTCGTCGGTCAGACCACCGACGTACCCGGCTGTCAGTCCGACGAGCAACGAGAGGACAGTCGCCAGAACGGCCGCGGTCACGCCGACGAGCAAGGACACCCGGGTCCCGACCAGCACCTGGGCGAGGATGTCCTGCCCGGTCTGGGTGGTGCCGAACCAGTGCGCGCCCGATGGCGGCTGGAGGATGTCGTTCGAGAGGGCCGACGGATCCTTCCGCCACACCAGCGGGCCGAAGGCGCCCGCGAGGACGAAGACGCCGAACATCACCAGACCGGTCATCGTCTTCGCCGACCGCAGTCCGGCGAACCGGGAGCGCGTGGATGCCTTCGGACCCGGCTGCGCGGTCGGCACCGCGTCCGCTATGGCCTCAGCAGACATCTACGCCTCCACCCGGGTCCGCGGATCCAGCCAGACATAGACCAGATCGGCCAGGAAGTTCGCCAGCAGGACGACGAACGTGATGATCAGGAAGATCCCCTGCATCAGCGGGAAGTCCTCGTTGATCACTGCCTGGTACAGGTTGTTGCCGATCCCCGGATAGCCGAAGACGATCTCGGTCAGCACGGCGCCGCCGACGACGAAGCCGAGCGACATCGTGAACGTCGCGACCGACGGCAGGATCGCGTTGCGGGCCGCGTAGTTGAGCATCACCCGCCGCGGTGCCAGCCCCTTCGCCTCGGCCAGTACGACGTAGTCGTCCGACATCGTCGTCACCATCATGTTCCGCATCGGGATCAGCCAGCCGGCGATCGAGGCGATCACGATCGTCAGCCCGGGCAGGATCGCGTGCTTGAACGCGCTGGACAGGAACGCCCAGGAGAAGTCGACCGACAGCCAGGACGAGTACCCGCCGGAGAGCGGGAACAGCCGCAGTTCGCCGCTGAGGACGAACAGCACGATCAGCCCGAACCAGAAGTACGGGATCGACGAGAAGAACGTGGTGATCGGCAGCAGCTGATCCCATCGCGAACCGCGCTTCCAGCCGGCGACGATTCCCAGCAGTGTCCCGACGACGAAGCTGACCACCGTCGCGATGCCGACCAGGACGATCGTCCACCACAGGCTGTCCATGATCACCGTGCCGACCGGAGTCGGGAAGAAGGTGAACGACAGCCCGAAGTCGCCCTTGCCGAGGTCTGCCAGATAAGTCCGGTACTGCGACCACATCGACTCGTTGTTCAGGCCGAACATCGCGGTCAGTGCCTCGGTGGCCCGCGGGTCCAGCCGGCCGCGGAAGCGGGACAGCAGCGCCTGCGCCGGATCACCCGGCATCAACCGGGGAATCAGGAAGTTCAGCGTGAGCGCTGCCCACGCCGTGATGAGGTAAAAGGCGAAGCGCCGAGCCAGATAACGCATTCGGTCCTCCCTGGCATCGCGACGAGGTACGTCGAAGTGACATCAACCATTCGTCGCTGTGTTCGGTAGCTTAACAAACTCCCAGAACGTTGTCGATGGCCCGTAGCTCCGATTCGTCCGGTCGCCATCGGACCGCGTGGACGTTGGCGCGCACCTGCGCCGGCGAACTCGCTCCGGCGATCACCGAACCCACGCTGGGCTGCGCCGCCAGCCAACCGATCGCCAGCTCCAGCAGGGTGCGGCCGTTCGCCTCGCACCACTTCGTCAGGCGGTCGACTCGATCGAGGCGTTCCTCGGTGACCAGGTGACTGCGATCCGCGATCCTGGTGCCATCGGGCAACGGCTGGCCGCGGCGGACCTTTCCGGTCAGCATGCCTTCGGCGAGTGGGTAGTAAGGCAGGACACCGACGCCGTAGTGCTCGGCGGCCGGGACGAGTTCGGACTCGACGTCGCGGACCAGCAGCGACCAGTTGTTCTGCGCGGAGACGAACGGCGTGAGCCCGTTCTCGCGGGCGAGATGATCCGCTTGGGCGAGCTCCCAGCCGGCGTAGTTCGAATGGCCGAGATAGCGAACCTTGCCCTCGACAACGAGTTCGTGCAGGGCCGCCAGCGTCTCGAGGATCGGCGTGGCGCGATCAGGCATGTGGATCTGGTACAGATCGATGTAGTCGGTACCCAACCGGCGCAGGGAACCTTCCACCGCACGCCGGATGTAGGCCCGCCCGCCCTTCGCTCCGGCCGCGGGGCCGAACCCCATGTCGACCCCGGGATGACCGAACTTCGTCGCCAGCACGACCTGGTCCCGACGGCCCTTGAGCACCTCCCCCAGCACCCGCTCGGAGCCACCGTCCGGACCGTAGATGTCGGCGGTGTCGAACAGGGTGACGCCGAGGTCGATCGCGGCATCCACGACCGACCGGCCGGCGTCGACGTCCATCCGGCTGCCGAAGTTCAGGCAGCCGAGGCCGACCACCGAGACAAGCTGACCGGACCGTCCGAGCGCTCGGTACTCCATGTCTGCTCCGGGTCAGTAGGGGTAGTGGACAGGGCTGCCGGCAACGGTCAGCCAGCGGCGTTCGGTGAACTCGTCGAGGTTGGAGTCACCACCGGCACGCCCGCCGAGACCCGATTGCCCCGTCCCGCCGAAGGGCGCCGACGCTTCGTCCTGTGGTGTCGCATCGTTGATGTGCACCATCCCCGCGGACAGCTCCCGGGCGATCGCCAGGCCACGGCCCAGGTCTGCGGTGAGCACGGAGTCGACCAGGCCATAGCTGGTGTCGTTGGCTACCTGCAGCGCTTCCGCGTCGTCGTCGACCACAAGTACCGGCGCGATCGGCGCGAAGATCTCCTCGGTCCACAGCCGCATCCGCGGTGTCACGTCCACGACCACGGTCGGCCGGAAGTACGGCGCCGTACCGGATCCTCCGGTGACGATCCGCGCTCCTTCCGCGACTGCCTCGACGAGCAGTTCGTGCGCCCTGGCCCGTTGCCTGGTGTTGATCATCGGGCCCAGACCGACCGTCGCGTCGAGCGGATCTCCGACGGTGATCGCCTCGGCGCGGGCGGACAGACCGGCGACGTACTCCTCGGCGATGTCGCGTTGGACGATATGGCGGCCGGCTGTGATGCAGGTCTGGCCTTGGTAGTGGAAGCTCGACCAGGCTCCGATCATCGTGGCTTGCTCGAGATCCGCGTCGTCCAGGACGATCAGCGCGTTGTTGCCGCCGAGCTCCAGCGACACCTTCTTCAGCAGGCCTCCGGCGGTGGCGGCGATCTCGCGGCCGACCTTGGTCGATCCGGTGAAGTGGATCATCGAGATCCCGGGATGCTCGACCAACCGGCGACCGACCTTCTCCTCCCCCGGTACGACGTTCAGGATCCCCGCCGGAGCGCCCGCCTCGGCGAAAAGGTCCGCGATCGCGAGCCCGCCACTGATCGGCGTCTCCGGCGACGGCTTGAGTACGACGGCGTTGCCGAGCGCGAGCGCCGGTGCGATCACGCGCATACCCAGCACCAGCGGGAAGTTCCACGGGGTGATGACACCGACGAGACCGACCGGGATCCGCTCCGACAGCGAGAGCCGATCAGCATGGTTCGAAGCCAGCACCTCACCGACCGGCCGGGATGCCAGACTCGCGGCGGCCATCAATTCACTGCTCGCGGCGGAGATCTCGTAGTCCGCTTTCCCAGCAATACAACCTGTTTCCCGGATCAGGAGTTCGCGGAAGTCCGGCGCCCGGTCGGTCAGCACCGCGGCCACCGTCCTGAGCACATCCGCGCGTTCGGCGTACGTCCGTCGCGCCCAGTCCCGCTGCGCGACGACTGCCGTCTCGACCGCTTCGTCCACGTCGGACGGATCGGCGAGTCCGGCGATCGCGAACACCTCACCCGACGCCTTGTCCCGGACGTCGATCCCGGCCTTGCCCGCCGGTTGCCGGAACTCCCCGTTGACGAACACACTCTGCTGCCAGTGCTGGTTCTGGATCGTCACGCGTCTCTCCGTATCCTCCGCGATCCGAGGGCCGCGGTCACCGGTCGTTGCTGGGGGCAATGGATCGGACCAGTGCGGCCGCCTTGGCGATGCCGTCGTCGTCCGCGAAGAGCGGATCGCCCTGCTCGATGCACAGGTCGCCGCTGTAGCCGATCTCCATCGCGCTGGCGACGAAGTCCTTCCAGAAGTCGACCCCGTGCCCGAAACCGACGGTGCGGTGCACCCAGGTCTTGTCGGTCCAGGCCAGACCCGCGACCGGATTGAGTACCCCGGCCTCGGCCAGGTTCTGCGGACGGAGCTGACTGTCGTTCAGATGGATGCGATGTACTGCGGGGCCGAGGTACCGCACGGCGGCCGGGATGTCGATCTGCTGCCAGAACAAGTGACTCGGATCAACGAGCGCGCCGATCGCCGGACCGACCGCGTCCCGGAGTCGCATCAGCGTTCGCGGATTGAAGACGACGCTGCCCGGATACAGCTCGAGGGCGACTCGTACGTCATGATCGGCGGCGAACGTCGCCGCCCGCTCCCAGTACGGCAGGACCCGCTCGGACCACTGCCAGTCAAGGATCTTCGCGAAGTCGTCGAGCGCGAACATCGAGATCCAGTTGGGATAGCGCGCCTCCTCGGAGTCACCCGGGCAACCGGCGAACTCCGTCACCGTGGATACGCCGAGCAGCGCGGCGAGCTCGACCGTCTTGCTGAACCGGTCCTGCTGACGCAAGGCTCGCCCGGCATCGGGATGCAACGGGTTGCCGTAGCAACCAAACGCGCTGATCTCGAGGCCGGCCGCCTCGACCCGGGCGAGCAGTTCCTTGCGCTGCCGTCCGTCGGCGAGCAGATCGTCCAGCCGGTACTCGAAGGCGACGAACTCGCCGAACGTCCCGACCTCGAGGCACTGCACGTCGAGCCGGGAAAGGAAGGTGAGCGCGTCGTCCAGCGCCCAGCCGCGGAGACACTCCAGGAACACGCCGGTCTTCATACAAGCCTCCTGGGATTCTGTGTTCGGTAGATTAACAAACTCAGGCTGTCGCAGCAACAGCCTGTTCTTGCGTTAACATGGATGGGCTGTGCGTGATCACGTTCGATGTCAGGAGCCTGTTGTGAACCCAGCGCCGACGCCCCCGAGCCGACTGGACCTGCCGGAGAGTTCGCGTGGGGTGCTCCGGAGGCTGGCGACGCACGGGCCGGCGACCCGGCCGCAGCTGGCCAAGGTCCTCGGCCTGTCCCGTCCGACGATGTCGGCGGTCATGCCCGAGCTGATGGACCTCGAACTGGTCAGCAGCGGAGGCTCCTCGCGCGGTGCCACCGGTCGCAGCGCCGTGCTGTACTCGCTGGCCGCAGGCGCCGGTCACGTTCTCGGTGTCGAGGTCGGCGCGACCCGTGCACGGGTCGTCGCCCACTCTCTGGACGGCGAGCAGATCGCCGCCCGGGAAGAGCGCATCTCGGCCCGTCGGCGCAACATCACCGACGCGGCGGTCTCCACCACGATGGAGCTCTGCGAGAAGGTGCTGGCCGAGGTCGGCGACGGTCACGGCCCGCTGCGCGACGTCGTCGTGGCCGCACCGACCAAACCGAGCACGAAGCCGACGGCCGTCAGCACCAGCGGTCTGCAGCCCGACGGCGTCGAGCAGCTCGCCGCCGCCCTGCCGGTGCCGGACGACGTACCGGTCATCGTGGAGAACAACGTGAACTGCGCCGCCATCGCCGAGCACCGGCTGGGGGCCGCGCAGAACCAGGACACCTTCGTCTATCTCCAGGTCGGTGTGAAGATCGGCCTCGGCATCGTGGTCGGCGGCAAGCTGATGCACGGAGCGCACGGCGCCTCCGGCGAGGTCGCGATGATGCCGTTCCCCTGGTCGCCGGGCGAGGAGCCGGCCCGTGCCGGCCTCGAGGAGTACCTCGGGTCCGAGGCGCTGATGGCCCGGTGCGCGGAGGTGTGGACCAGCGGCAACGGTCCGGTGCCGAAGGACGCGGAGGCTTTGTTCCAGGCCGCGGCGCGCGGCCAGTCGACCGCACGGCGGCTCGTCGATCAGCACGCCACCGATATCGGCCGCCTGGCCGTGGGCGTGATGAGCGTCCTCGACCCCGGTCTCGTCGTACTCGGTGGCGGCGTCGGTCAGAACCAACTGCTCCTCCCCGGCGTACGGCGGGCAACGACCGCGCTGGCCTGGGACACCGAGATCACCGTCGGCGCCCTCGGCGAGCACGCCACGGTCCTCGGCGCGGTGCACATCGCCATCACACGGGCGTTGGACCGCCTTACCTGACGTGGTCATGGCAGTGCCCGCTCTCGGGCGCCGGTACGTCGAGCGTCGGGTTGCGGTCGAAGAACCCTGATGGTCGCAGGGTGAATCCACAGCGTTCGACCGGCATGACCGGCCAGTCCTCGGTGCGCGGGAAGTGGGTCGGCCCGAAGGTGTGCCACACGACGATGTCCTCGCCGTCGATGGCGCGGTCGGCCGCGACGTAGCTGGGTAGTCCGGCGCCTCCCGGATGCTGGTTGACGTAGTCGCCCGCCGGGTAGCGCTCGTCCGGGTCGTACTGCGTGACCCAGAGATGCTTGGTGGCGAACGCGGCCCGGCGGTGCAGCGTCGATGACTCAGCCGCGAGCAGCGGCGGCGCCGGCTGCGGATGCAGTGTGTAGGCCGTCGGTCGGCCGAGCCGGTTGTTCTGCTGGGTGCTGACGATGCTCCACACCCGGCCGCGTTCGGTGCTTGCCAGCCGGGTCGCGTCGGTCTCGTGCGACAGCCGGGTGATCGTCCGGGTGATGGCGTTGCCGTACGGATTGTCGGGTCCGATCGGCCGGCCCTGGACGTCGATCTCGTCGACCGCGTTGGAGGTCCCGTCCACCATCATGTCCAGCCGTACGCCGAACAGGTGTTGATGTGCCGGGGCGCCGAGCCCAGGCGCGACCTCCGCGCCGTACGGATAGTCCTGCGGGTAGCTGGAGGTCCAGATCACCCCGGTCAGCTTGATCTCCAGCTCGATCGTGCCGTCCAGGTACAGGTACCAGTAGTAGCCGTAGTCGTAGTTGCCGACCGTGGTGAAGAACGAGATCACCAGCCGGCGCTGCCGGCGCGTCTGGGACGATCCGTTGAAGATGTCGGTGTGCTTCCAGAGAATGCCGACGTCCTCCTCGTGGATGCAGACGGCGTTGCGGATCGTCTTCGGCCGGCCGTTGTCATCGGCAACGATCGCGTCGAGATAGGCGATCTCTCCCAGGCAGTCGCAGCCGAGCTCGAGCGAATTGGCGAACTTGCCGATCAGGTACTCACCGTTGTCGAAGTACGTCTGGAAGTAGCGCGCCGGCCCGGGATCGCCGTACGGGACCACCATCTCGGGGACCGAGGCGCGGTAGATCACCGGTCGGCCGTCGACGCCGATCTGGTGCAGGGTCAGGCCCTCGCGGGCGTCGAAGCCGATGCGCAGCGACCAGTTCTGCCACTCCAGCAGGTGGCCGTCCAGAGTGAAGCTCGGCCCTTCCGGCTGGGTGATCTCGATCGGCTTCAGCGTGGTCCGCGGCTCGACATCGGAGTAGTCACCGGACTCCGCCGGGATCGGCAGGTCGGCCTCGTCGACCAGCTGGTACACCCGGCCCTTGACCAGATCGACGTACGCCGCCAAGCCGTCGATCGGATGCGCCCACGCGAGATCCGAGTCATGCTCCTGGACGAACGCGAGCACCCGAACGATCCGGCGACCTGCCTCGCCGGCGTGACCGTACCAACCGGCTGTCAGCGGGCAGACCCGTACCGTCGACAGGTCGGTCACGCCACGACGCAGTACCGCCTGCTGCCACTCAGGGTCCGCGTGCACGATCTCGTCCACCCGGGCGAAGTCCTCGTCGAGGATCGGCAGCTGACCGTCCCGCGCGGGATCGAGCTTGCTTTCGCGGACTACCTCACCGCGGCTGAGAGACACCACGACATCGGCAACCTCGCCAGTGGTGACATCGATCAGGTACGCCCGGATCCTGCGCTCGCTCGACGTACCGTCCAGGACCTCGCGCTTCGGTGGTTCCTCGAGGCCGACGTACGCAAACCGAGTGCTCGGCCTCAACAGACCGGCATCGTCCAGTACGGCGCGTGCTGCTGTGTACTCGTCGGCCGAAACCGGGTCGAGCGGGTGACTGCTCGCCATCGCATCTCCTATGTGCGCGCCGGCACCTTGGTGTCGTCCTGGTGGTGGAGGAATCCGTCGATCCCCAGTCCGCGCAGGCGCGCCATCTCACCGGCGAGCAACTGCACCGGCAGGATCTCCAGCACCGCTCGGGACATGGTGGGTGCCTGAGGCACCATCATCACGACGAGATTGTCTTCTTCGTCGACCGCTGCAGGCGTCACCAGGACGGTCGGGATCCCGGCACGCGCGAGGTACTGCGCAAGGGAGACCTCGCGACCGTGGCCGATCAGCAGACAGGCATTCGCCGACGGCCTGAGCGGCTCCATCGGACCGTGCAGATACTGATACGTCTCGTACGTCGAAGTGCAGATCCTGGTGGACTCGCGCAACAACAACGCTGCCTCCGCAGCCGCCGCGTACGACCCGGCCGCACCGACGACGTCGATCGATTCCGCCAGGGCGAAGACCGCCGCCGCCTCTGCCGCCGACGACGCCTGCCGGTCCAAGGTCCGCGACGCCAGCTCCGGCAACCGATGCCAGTCGTCACCGTCGTCCCGTCCGGCCAACGCATCGGCGAACAGCCCGCACGCCTGCAACGTTGTGGTGTAGCCGACCGTGTAGACGCGGCTGTCCTCCCCGGCCTCCAGCGCCACGATCGCGTCGACATGCTCAGCCATCGGGCCGTCCGGAACGTTGGTCAGCCCAAGCCTGGCGCCGACCGGAACCAGATCCGCAGCCGCTATCGTCTCCCGGCTGCGACCGCCTTCGGAGATGAACAGGTAGGAATCCGCCGGTCCCGCGAAGAGACCCGCACGAGCCAGCGCGAAGACATCCGACCCGGCCAGGTTGACCGATCGCCGCCCGTCGCGCGCCAGGCGGAAGACCAGAGCATTGCCGGCATGGGTACTTGCCCCCATCGACACCACGCCGAACGTTCCCTGCCGCCAGGCGTCGAGGTCGAGTTCGTGCAGTTGCGTCCGTACGGCGGCGGCCGAGCGCTCCAACGCCGACGGCTGACCGGCGACCGCTTCGTAGTAGTCCATCAAGATCCCTTCGGTGCTGTCAGGCTGTCCCCGAGAGCAAGAGCTCCGAGGACCGGTGCACGATCAAGAAGGTGGACGGTCACGTCTGGGTGGTGTCCGCGAAGAGCAGCCACGAACGCGTCCTGCAGTCGACGTTGCCCGAGTAACACGCTGCCTCCGGCAACGACCTGGTCGGCGGCAACACCGCGGTGCAACAACCGATCGACGAGAGCGGCCAGCTGCCGTGCGGCCTCGCCGATGACCTCGACAGCCAAGGCCGAACCTTCGTCGGCGGCGTCGAAGATCTCGATGGCCCATTCACCGAGCCACGCAGGCGAGGCCGAAGCCGTAACCGCCATGGCCAACTGGGCGCCGTCGGTGGCTTCGAAGGCGGTCAGGAGTCGCCTGCCGAGGGGGTCGGCCGGCTCACCGCTGTCCAGCTGACCGAGCACCGCGCGTGCGGCTTCCCGTACCAGCCCGGCCGCCCCGCCCTCGTCGCCGAGCACCCAGCCCCAGCCACCGGCCGTGACCAGCCCGCCGTCCATCCGCGCGACCGCGATCGAACCCGTGCCGGCGATCAGCCCGATGCCGTCGCGCTGAGCCGCGGCCGGGACGAGCAGCTCCGCATCGTTGACGACCAGGACACCGCCGACGAAGTACTTGCGGAGGGCGGCTGCGAAGTCATCGCACTGCTCGGTGCTGTCGCAGCCGTGCGCGCCGACGACCAGTGGGACACGCAGCGCCTCCGGGCCGAGCCATTCACTGATGAGGCGGTGCAGGGCTACTGCGTTGTCACGGAGCGAGTGTGTTCGCCAGGTCGGCGTACTCACGGTCCGTTCCTTCGTGACGCTCTCGCCGTACCCCAGCGCGAGGTGGGTCTTGGTGCCTCCGACGTCCACGCCGATGATCTCCCGCGGATGGGGCGAGGCAGCTGCCATCGTTCGATCACCGAACCCTTGATTGGTCCCCAAGAGAGGAGAGCCCCCTACTTGCGGACATTCAGACCAGCGAACTCCCGATCGATCTCCTCGCTGTGTTCGGTAGCTTAACAAACTTAGATGATCGGCGACAAGGGTTGCTAGATTCGGGACCATGAGCGGCGAGGGGAATCAGCACGGGCACACGCATCGGCTGGATCTGGACGATGCGTCGGTGCGGGAGTGGGATGCGACGGTCGTCGGGATGGATCCGGAGCGTGGGATCGTGCTCGACCGGTCGGCGTTCTATCCCGGTGGTGGCGGACAGCCGCCGGATGAGGGCGTGCTGCTGTGGGGCGGCGTCAGGACGCGGATCGTCGGGACGGTCCGCGGTGACGACCCGTATCTGGTGCCGCACGACGGCGACCCGGTGCCTCCGATCGGTACGGCGGTGCGCGGGGCACTCGACGACGAACGGCGTACTCAGCTGATGCGGACGCACTCCGGGCTGCATGTGCTGACCGGCGTGGTGTTCCGCGACTTCGGCGCCCTCGTCACGGGCGGGAACATGGAACCGCTGTCGGCGCGGATGGACTTCGATCTGGCCGACGTACCGCCGGACTTCAAGGACCGGGTCGCCGAGGCGGTCAACGCGGAGATCCGCACCGACCGCCGGATCACCACCAGCTTCCTCCCGCGGGAGGAGGCGTTCGCGATCCCGGACATCATCCGGACGGCGACCAACCTGCTGCCGCCCGATATCGAGATCGTCCGGATCGTCGACATCGCCGGCCTCGACACCCAGGCCGACGGCGGCACGCACGTCGCCTCCACCGCCCTCATCGGCCGCATGGAGGTCGTCAAGATGGAGAGCAAGGGCAGAGGCTTCCGCCGCCTCCGCGTCCGGATCACCTGACGGCGGCCCGGATTACTGGCGCGGCTTCTTCTTCAGCTCGGCCTCTTGCCGGCGGACCTCCGCCTGCGTCGCGCGCTCGTGCTCCAGCCAGTCCGGGTTCTCGTCCCGGATGGCCTCGATGTCGTCCGTGGTCAGCGCCTCGGTGATCCCGGCCCGGGCCAGCCCACTGATCGAGACACCGAGCCTGGCCGCCACCACCGAGCGCGGGTGCGGCCCGGTACGCCGGAGCTCCCGCAGCCACTCGGGCGGGTCCGCCTGGAGCGCGTTCAGTTCGTCCCGCGACACGACGCCCTCCTGGAACTCCGCAGGCGTGGCCGGGAGGTACACGTCCAGCTTCTTCGCCGCCGTTGCTGGCTTCATCGTCTGGGGTGTCTTGCGCGCCGTCATGGCAGCAGCGTAACGCCCGGTAACCTCAGAGCCGTGACCGGATTCCGGCTGGGCTACGTTCCCGGCGTGACACCCGCCAAATGGGTTCGGATCTGGACGGAGCGACTCCCCCGCGTCCCGCTCGAACTCGTCCAGGTCTCCGCCGCCGAAGCCCCCGATCTGGTACGCCGGGGTGAGGTCGACTCGGTCCTGCTGAGGCTCCCGATCGACCGCACCGGACTGCACGCGATCCCGCTGTACGTCGAGCAGACGGTTGTCGTGGTGCCGAAGGATCACCTGGTCACCGCGGCCGAGGAGGTCACCGTCGACGACCTCGCCGAGGAGTTGATGCTGCACCCGCAGGACGACGTACTCGACTGGGACCGCCCGCCCGGCCGGTTGATCGACGAGCGCCCGGTGCGGACCGGCGACGCGATCGAGCTGGTTGCCATGGGCACCGGGCTGCTGGTGGTACCGCAGTCGCTGGCCCGGTTGCACCACCGCAAGGACCTGACCTACCGCCCGCTGACCGGCGTACCGGAGTCGCAGGTCGCGTTGAGCTGGCCGGAGGACGAGACCAGCGAACTGGTCGAGCACTTCATCGGCATCGTCCGCGGCCGGACCGCGAACAGCACCCGCGGTCCCGCGACGCCCAAACGGCAGAAGAAGCCCGCAGCCCAGGCTCCCAAGCAGCCGGCCCGGCCGAAGAAGCCCCGTCGCCGACGCTGAGCACTGGAAATAAGTTGAGGCTTCAACTAACATCGGTGGTATGGCGATCTTCCGGTTGAACCACGCGGTCCTGTACGTGCGCGACGTCGCGGCGAGCGTCGCGTTCTACCGAGACGTCCTCGGCTTCGGCTACACCGAGACCGGCGACGCCATCCCCGGCGCGGCGTTCCTCCGCGCGCCCGGGTCGAGCAACGACCACGACCTGGGGCTGTTCCAGATCGGGTCGCAGGCCGGACCGTCGGGCGCCGGGCGGACGACGGTCGGCCTCTACCACCTCGCCTGGGAGGTGGACACCCTCGGCGACCTCGAGGACCTGGCCGGCGCGCTCAGCGAGCACGACGCCCTGGTCGGCGCGTCCGACCACGGGACCACGAAATCCCTGTACGGCAAGGACCCCGACGGCCTCGAGTTCGAGATCGTCTGGATCATCCCCGCCGACCTCCTCACCGACGAGGACCGCAGCAAGACCGGCATCTCCCGCCTCAACCTCCCCGCCGAAATCACGAAGTACGGCCGCGAGGCCCGCAGCGGAGTAGGCATCTCCCGGGTCAATTGACCCTCAACCACGCACGATGTGGTCGGCGATGCGCAGGGCGCCTGCCAGGACAGTAAGGACTGGGTTTACGCCTCCGTTGGTGACGTGGACCGACGCGTCGGTGATCCAGAGGTTGTCGTGGCCCCAGACGCGGCCGCGTGGATCGGTGACCGATCGGGCCGGGTCGTCGCCCATCCGGCAGGTTCCGGCCTGATGCTGACCGGTGCTGGCGGACCCCACCGTGCCGACCTCGCCGACGGACGTGCGGATCGCGCCCGCTTCCTCGAGCCAGGCCTTGGCCTTGGCGCTCATGAAGCGATGGGAGCGGACGTCCTCGGGATGGATCGACCCACTCGTCACCACCACCGGATTGCCGAACCGGTCGACGACGGACGGATCGACGCGGACACGTGATTCCGCCGACGTGACCTCCTGGATCGGACCGACCACCCGGAGCATCCGCCGTACCTCACGCCGCATCGCCTGCACGCTCTCCGCACCGGCCGCGGGGATCAGCCCGGCACCGGTCAGATAGTCGTACGCCGACGCGGGCGTCGGCACGAACTCGTTGGCGAGCATGCCGCCGCCGACGATCCCGTCGTTCCCGTGCCGGAAGTCGCAGGTCGCGATCGAGACACCGGGACCGAGGAGATCGACCACCTCGTCCTCGAACAGCCCGACCGCACCGGCGTACACGTGCGCCTGCAGATGCCGGCCGACCTGATCCCGGTTGTTGCCGATCCCGTTCGGCTCGGCGTCGTGTGCACTGTTCAGGAGCAGCCGCGGCGTCTCCGAGGCACCCGCGGCGACCACCACCTCTTCGCACGAAACGGTCCGTCGCCAGATCCCGCCATACCCGTCGCTCGAGACCAGCGCGACGCCGACGACCCGGCCGGTCGCGTCGGTGACGAGTCGCTCGGCCGTCATCTCCGTGACCAATGTGCAGTTCCCGGTCGCGAGCGCTGCGGGCAGCGCGGTGTTGTGCGTCCCGGCCTTCGCCTCGACCGGGCAGGCGAACCCGACGCACAGGCCGCACCGCACACACCCGGAGCGGCCTTGGTAGTCGACCGAGTTGATCAGCAGCGGTACGTCGAGAGTGCCCCAGCCGAGCCGCTCGGCGGCTCCCGCCAACAGGTCAGCCGGACCGGTTCTAGGCAGCGGCGGCATCGGAAGCGGGATCGACCGCGGCCCGTGCCACGGGTCCACGCCACCACCGCTCACCCCGAACCGTTGCTCCGCCAACGAGTAGTAGGGCTCCAGCTCGTCGTACGAGATCGGCCAGTCGGCGAGCGCACTTCCCTCCGGTACGCCGTACGTCGTGGCCATCCGGAAGTCCTGCGGCACGAACCGCCACGCCTGCGCGCCGTACACCCGCGTGCCGCCGCCGACCGTGAACGCGTTGTTCCCCCACCCGCCGTCCGGCGGCAGCACCTCGCTCCGCACACCGTCCACCACTGACACCCTCGGCCGCCCCGCCGGGTCCGGATCCGTCACCGCCGGCAGACCAGCCACCGACCGGGGATTCCGCAGGTGGTCGCGCGCCAACGACTCCGTCGACGGGTAGCTGCCCAGTTCGACGACCAGCACCGACCGCCCGGACTCCGCCAGCACCTGGGCCGCCGCACCCCCACCGGCACCCGAGCCGACCACCACGCAGTCGTACCGCTCCCCCAACTCGTCCCGAGGCGTCACGCGCAACTCGGTCTGCACCGAGCCGAACTCCCCACTCCGCCACCCGACCGTCTCCCAGACCGCCGGCTCCGCGTAGTACCCCTGCGCAAGCAGCCGCACCAGCCAGGCCCGGTCCGCACCCGCCTCGTCCGCCAGCGCACGCTCGACCCGCCCGGCCCAGTCCGGCCGATCCTCCGTCAGCACCCGCTCGACAAACTCCGCCGCCGCCCATCCCTCCCCCGGCAGCACGATCTCCGCCAACCGCCCCAACTCACTCCGCTGCTCCTCAGACAAGCGCACGAGCAAAATCCTTTCACGCACCACCGCCGCCCGCAGCTTTGTACTTGCGGGTCCATTTTTCGCGAGGAACGCTGTGGGTATGGCACTTGACGACTACTACCTGCTCGGGCGGTCGGGGCTGCGTGTCAGCCGGCTCGCACTGGGCACCATGAACTTCGGGCAAGCCGGGTTCCACGCGCCGTACGGCAAGACCGAGGACGAGGCGCGGGCGATCTTCCGGGCCTATATCGATGCCGGTGGCAACTTCATCGACACCGCCGACTTCTACACCGCGGGTGAGAGCGAACGGATCCTCGGCCGGCTGATCGCCGAGGCCGGTGTCCGGGAGCGGATGGTTCTCACCACGAAGGCGACCAACAGCGTCGACTCCGGCGACCCGAACGCGGGCGGCAACAGCCGCAAGCACCTGATCCGCGCGCTGGACGAGTCCTTGCGCCGGCTCGGCACCGACTACGTCGACCTGTTCCTGCTGCACACCTGGGACCGCATCACCCCGGTCGACGAGGTACTGCGGACCCTCGACGACCTGGCCCGCGCCGGCAAGATCAGGTACGCCGGGTTGTCCGACGTACCCGCCTGGTACGCCGCTCGCGCGCAGACTCTCGCCGACGCGCATTCGCTGACCCCGATGGTGAGCCTGCAACTGCCGTACTCGCTGATCGAGCGGACGATCGAGACCGAGCACGTACCGGTCGCCCAGCAACTCGGACTGGGTGTCACCGCGTGGAGTCCGCTCGGCGGCGGCTTCCTGACCGGGAAGTACCAGCGCGACGACGCCCAGCAGATCGCGGGCGAAGGCCGTCTCACCGGCGACGGCGCGACCGGGCGGACCTGGTCCGACCGCGAGTGGGACCTGCTGACGACCGTGCGCGACGTGGCCGAGAAGCTCGGCGTGACAATGGCCCAGGTCGCCGTCAGCTGGACCGCCACCCAGCCGGGCGTCGCGTCCGCGATCGTCGGCGCGAGCCGTCCGGAGCAACTGGAGTCCAGCATCGCGGCCCTCGGGTTCGAGTTGCCGGGCGAGCTCCGCGCGGCCCTCGACGACGCCAGCGCCGTACCGCCGTCGTCGGTCTACCGGATGTTCACGCCGGAGTACCAGAACTGGATCATCAACCCGGGCGCGAAGGTCGCCGACAAACCGGCTGGCTACCGGCCGCCGGTCGTCAACTGGCGTTAGTCCGCAGGTAGTCCAGGCACAGGTCGAGCGCGTACTCCAGATGCGTCGACGTTCCCGACGACATCAAGATCGCGACGCCGCCCTGGATCGCGGCGATCAGCGCGGCCGAGGCGCGGGCGGGATCCACAGCGGCACGGATCTCGCCCGCGGCCTTCATCTCTTCGATGCCGAGTTCGAGCCGGTGCTGCCATTGCGCGAGCAACTGAGCGGTCACCGCTTGCGCGGCCGGAGTGTGCCGGCCGATTTCGGTGATCAGTACGCCGAGCGGACAGTTCACGCCCTGCCGCCGGTACTTCTCGACGACGGCGTCACGCCAGTCGTGCCACGCGTCCCAGCTGGTCAGCTGCCCGAGGTGCGGCTCCTGATCCTCGAGCACCTGCTCGGCCTCGCGCTCGGCGACCGCGAGCAGCAACTGTTCCTTGCCGTCCGGGAAGTAGTGGAACAGCTGACTCTTGCCGGTCCGGCTGCGCCGGCCGATGTCGTCCAGCTTCACCGAGCTGATCCCGCGCTCGCGGATCTCGGCCGCGGCCGCCGCCACGATCCGCTCCCGCGTCGCCGCACCCTTCGCCGTCAGCACGCCCTCAAATGTACCCGCAGGTTCAGCTCCGCGACTCATTCAGGCTGCCCAGCGCAGCGAACACCGGTTTCGGCTCCCAGTGCCCGTCGTCGTCGACTGCGACCAGCCCGTACGACGAGAGGTCGAGGTCATGCTCCGGGTCGTCCGGCCGGTGCGGCAACGCGAAACCCGCGAAGCTGAACCAGAACGCCGCGGCCAGTTCGATCCGGTCGAACTCCTCGACGAGTTCGAACAGGTACTCCACTTGTTCCTCCTCGTTCCGCTCGAACGCGCCGTTGATCGCCGGCGGGTCGACGCTGCGGTTCACGATCATCCAGCCGGTCCCGCCGCGGTCCGCCGCGCCGCGGTACGCGCAGCAGCCGAACTCGGTCGCGACGACCGGCTTACCCCACTTCTTCCGTCCGGCCAGTTCGTCGGCGAAGGTCGCCGCGTTGGCCGCGTCCCGGTACGCGTCGACGCTGACGATGTCGAACAGGTCCCAGTTCACGTCCTCCCACATTCCTGCGGCGTACGTGATCCGGCCGCCGAAGACGCTCCGCGCGGCGGCCGACAGTTGTTCCTGTACGTCGCCCCAACGCGCAAGCCCTGCCTGCAGTTGAGTGAGCTTGGCCGGATCGGTCCAGGTCGCTGGATCGGCCATCAGTGCCAGCCGCTCCCCCGAGGTCTCACCAGGGATGAATCCCTTGCAGAACACGGAAAGCTCGCACCCCAGCACCAGGACGACCTCGCCTCGCCCCGACTGCCGCAAGGTCTCCGCGCGGCGAGCACAGTCGGTCAGGAAGGCGACGAACTCGTCCGGGTCCAGATCCATCGGCACCGGCGAGAACCACAGGTCGAGCCCGGCCGCCAGCGCCGCGTCACCCGCCAGCACGAGCCGGTCCGGATCGTTCCCCGACACGCGGACCGCCGGCGCGTGCAACTCGTCCGCGATCACCGTCAGGTCGTGGCGCACCGCCGCCGGTTCGAAGCGCTCCCGCGTACTGCGGCCGTCGTACCGGAGACCGGTGTCGTAGTTCACCCCGATGGAAAGCATGCCCAGCACGATAGCAATCAAAGTCATACTCAGTACATCTTTTTATCCAGTATGGTTGGCGTCATGGAGCAACTGGGGCGCCGGGAGCGGAAGAAGGCCGAGGTCCGGGCCCGGATCTCGGAGTTCGCGACCGCGATGTTTCTCGAGCGCGGGTTCGACGCGGTGTCGGTGTCCGAGGTCGCCGAGGCGGCGGACGTGGCCCGGCCGACGGTGTTCGCGCACTTCGCCCGCAAGGAGGACCTGCTGTTCGACCGGTACCCCGAGGCCGAGGCCCTGATGGTTGCCGCGATCAGCGACCGTCCGGACGGCACGTCCGCGGTCCAGGCACTGTCCGATCTGCTCGTCAGGCTCGCCGACGAGGGCCATCCGCTGTCCACGATCCGCGGGCAGTTCCGCCGCTTCTGGGAGGTCGTCGCCGAGTCGCGGGCGCTCCAGTCCCGCGCCCGCGAGCTCCTCGAGCAGATCGAGCAGGCGATCGCCGCCGCGATGGCGCGCACCGCCGTCCCCGAGCCGCAACTGACCGCCGCGCTCGCCGTCGCCGCCTACCGCACCGTCCATCTGACAGCGGTACGGCGGATCCTCGACGGCGAGGACGACACGGTCGTGGCGGCGGACCACCGCGCGCAGACCGTTCACGCCCTCGCCGTCGTCGACGGTCACCTCGCGGGCCTGCGGAACCAGACCACGGCCGCGGCGACCGCCAGGTAGCCCAGCGGGATCGCCGGCGACGCCCCGAACAGGAACACGTTGGTGGCGCTCGCGCCGACCATCAGCCCGACCAGACCGAGCGCGGCCAGCCGGCACAGTCGTGGGATCAGCAGACCGATCGCCCCGGCGAGTTCGAGCGTCCCGACCACGTACCGCAGCCATTGCCCGGCACCGATCTCGGCGAACATGTCGACCATCAGCGGGTCGCCTGTCAGCTTCGGCACGGCCGCCATCACGAACAGCACGGCCAGTACCGCCTGCACCACCCACAGCGCCACGGTCCGCGGACGGACGGTCCGGCGGGTCGTCACCGTCGTACTCATGAGCTTCTCCTTCGTCGTCGTGTTTCCGGTACGACGAAGATCTCGCCGGCTGCCCGCAGCGGGCATCCGTGGCGACTACGGATCCACTACGGAGCGAGGTTGGTGGCGATCGTCCGGGCGCAGTCGACGGACTCGGCGTGCGAGCTGTCCACCTCGACGTCGTACGTGACGCCCTCGTGGACGACGTACGCCTGCTGCTCGGCCATGCCGCGGGCGCGGTTGCCGCGCGCGAGTTCGCGGCCCGCGGCGATCTCCGGGGCGCAGTGGACGCCTACGAAGACGGTCTCGACGTCCCCGATCGCGTCCAGCCAGCGCTGCTGCGAACCGGCGCCGCCGAGGAACACGTCGTCGACGATCACCCGGCCGCCGGCCCGGCACATGGCCACGATCCCGGCGGTCCAGGCCGCGTCCAGCTCCCGGAACGCGGGCCCGACCGACACCTCGCCGCCCGGCCCGATCTCGATGCCGCCGTCCATCACAGCGGGCAGCGCGTCCACGAAGTCGTCCACACTGAACCCGAGCCAGGGCTCCGGCAGCACCGCCTGCAGACACCGCACGATCCCGGTCTTCCCGGAACTGGACCCACCGTTGATGATGATCAGTCGAGCCGTCACGCCCGCAAGGCTAGGGCCTTACCGGCCGCGTCCTCGACAGATTTCCGCCGCGCCAGCCCCAGGATCGGCAGGGCGAGCGCCTGGATCCCCGCCGACACCAGGTACGCCGGTCCGTAGCCCCAGACGTCCGCGGAGCGACCGAGCGTCGGCTGGATCACGACCCCACCGGCCGAGCCGAGCAGACTGTCGAACGACAGCACCGTCGCCCGCTGCGCCGACGGGATGTGACTGTTCAGGTACGCCTGCCGCACCGGCGACATCGCGGCGAACAGCGTGCCCCACACCATCAGCAGCACCAGCGCCACCCCGAACGACGTCACCACGCCCATCACCGCGATCACCGTCCCGGACGCGGCGATCGCGCCGATCAGGATCCCGATCCGATCGTGGATCAGACGCGAGAGGTACGACGCGGACGCGCCACCGGCGATCTGTGCACCGGCGACGATGCCCGCCGACAAACCGGCGATCGCGTACGAGCCGGTGTGCCCGTAGAGCTCGAGCAGATACGGCTGCGCGGCGTAGAAGCCGTAGACGCTCACCCCGGCCGTGAACGGCCCGGCGAGCATCACCCAGCGGACCCGCCGGTTGAGCAGCCCGTGCCGGAGCGACGCCCGGACGATCCCGGCCATCTCGACCCGCACCGACGTCCGCGGCGCCGGGGTGAAGCCGATGTCCCGCATCGACCGCCACGCGACCACGAACGTGGCCATCAGCAACAACGCGCGAACGACGTACGGCGTCCCCAGGTTCGTGAGCTGCGCCAGCACTCCGCCGCCGATCGAGCCGCCCATCATCGCGATCCCGCTCGCCACCTGCCCCTTCGCGAACGCCGCGTCCAGCGACCCTTCGTACCGGGTCGCGTGCAGCCCGTCGACGAGCCAGGCCTCGGTCGCGCCGCTGAAGAAGGTGAACCCGAGACCGAGCAGCATCGACACCACTGCCCAGAGCACGAACGGCGCGTGGGTCCGCCACAGCACCAGGTAGAGCAGGGTGGTCCCGATCAGGGTGGCTGTGCCGAGAAGGTACGACGTACGCCGTCCGACCGTGTCCGCGACAACGCCGGTCGGCACCTCGAACAGCACCATGCCGGCGGTGAAGAACGCGTTCGCGGCGAACGTCTTCCCGATGCTCAGCCCGGCGTCGAGCAGGAACAACGTGTTGATGCCCCAGATCATCGACGACGCCCCCGTCGACACCGCGACCAGCGTCAGGTAGGTCCGCAGTACTCGCTCGGCTGTCATATCAGGTACGTCGGAGCCGTGGCGGACGGCTCGACATGCGCTGCGCTCGCTCCCCGGGCGGGTATCGTGCCGGGACGTGACGGATCAGCAGGCGGAGACGGCGGAGGCCGCGGAGACACCCGCGCCGAACGCCCACAACACGGCCAAGCTCGCAGTGATCGTCGGCGCACTCGGTGTCGTGTTCGGCGATATCGGGACCAGCCCGATCTACACCCTCCAGACGGTGTTCAACCCCGAGGACCCGCACCCGGTGCCGGTCAGCGACAACAACGTCTACGGCGTCGTGTCGCTGATCTTCTGGTCGGTGATGATCATCGTCACCGTCACGTACATCTTGCTCGCGATGCGCGCCGACAACGACGGCGAGGGCGGCGTGATGGCGCTCATCACGCTGCTGCGCCGCTGGCGTTCGACGCATCCGGGCCGCCGGGCCGCGGCCGTCCTCGCGGCGGTCGGCCTGTTCGGGGCGTCGCTGTTCTTCGGTGACGGCATCATCACCCCGGCGATCTCGGTGCTGTCCGCGGTCGAGGGCCTCAAAACCGTCGAACCGTCGCTGGCCGAGTACGTCGTACCGATCACCGCGGTGATCATCACCGTGCTGTTCCTGGTCCAGCGTCGCGGGACCGAATCGGTCGGCCGGGTCTTCGGTCCCGTGATGATCGCCTGGTTCACGGTGATCGGCGCAGCCGGGATCGGCGGCATCGTCGAGGACGCGGCGATCCTCAAGGCGCTCTCCCCGACGTACGCGATCGCGTTCCTGGCCGGGCACTTCCACATCGCGTTCTTCGCGCTCGCGGCGATCGTGCTCGCGGTCACCGGCGCGGAGGCGCTGTACGCCGACATGGGCCACTTCGGCCGCCGCTCGATCAGTCGCGGCTGGCTGTTCCTGGTCTTCCCGGCCTGCACGCTCAGCTACCTGGGTCAGGGCGCGCTGATCTTGAAGGACCACGACAACGTCAGCGGCCCGTTCTTCCTGCTGGTCCCGGAGTGGGCCCGGCTGCCGCTGGTACTGCTCGCGACCGCGGCCACCGTGATCGCGTCGCAGGCGGTGATCACCGGCGCCTACTCGGTCGCGTCGCACGCCGCGCAGCTCGGGTACCTGCCGCGGCTCCGGGTGACGCACACCTCGGCGACGACGGTGGGCCAGATCTACGTCCCGTTCGTCAACTGGCTGCTGTTCGTCTCGGTACTGACGCTGATCTTCGCGTTCCGCAGTTCGGGCGCCCTGGCGTACGCGTACGGCATGACGGTGACCGGCACGATCAGCATCACGACCTTGCTGTTCTTCTACGTCGCGCACTACCGCTGGAACGTCCCGAGGTGGCTGATCGCGCTCGGAGCGGTGCCGCTGCTCACGGTCGACCTGCTGTTCATCGGAGCGAACCTGACCAAACTGGTGCACGGCGCGTGGCTGCCGCTGCTGATCGCGCTGATCGCATTCACGGTGATGACGACCTGGCAGCGCGGCCGCGAGGTCGTGACGGCCGAGCGGGAACGCGCCGAGGGTTCGCTGCAGGAGTTCATCGACCAGATGCGCGCCGGCACGATGCCGATCCGCACGGTTCCGGGGACGGCGATCTTCCTGAACCGCGGCGGCGTCAGCGCTCCCCTCGCACTGCGGGCGAACGTCGAGCACAACCAGGTCCGGCACGAGCACGTGGTGATCGTTGCGATCGCCACGGAGCCGGTGCCGCGGGTCGCCGAGGACCAGCGGGTCACGGTCGACGACCTTGGGTACGGCGACGACGGGATCACGCACGTCACGATCAAGTTCGGGTACATGGAGTCCCCCGACGTACCGGCCGCCCTGGCGCGGCTGGACCCGGCCGACTCCGAAGGCCCGCTCGATCTCGACAAGGCGTCGTACTTCCTGTCCAAGATCGAGCTCCGCCGCGGCAAGGCCGCCACGATGGCGGGCTGGCGCAAGCAGTTGTTCCTCGCCACCTCGCACATCACCGCCGACGCCGCCGAACACTTCGGTCTCCCCCAGGACCGCACGGTCATCATCGGCTCCCATATCGAGTTGTAGACCCATGGAGGATTAGACGCATGGAGCAGACGTACGACGAGAGCGCGCCGGTGCCCGCACTGGCCGGTCTCGTCCGTACAGTCTGGATCCAGCGCACCGGATCGCAGCCCTACCCGCAACGTGATCTGCCGACGGGTGGCGTCGAACTGCACTGCCCGGTCGGCGGCGTACCGCGGCTGATCGGGCCGCTGACCCGGGCGCATCTGCAGGTGATTCCGCCGCGGACGACGATCGTCGGCGTGCGGTTCATGCCGGGCGCGGGGACGCCCATGCTCGGCGTACCGGCGGACGAACTGGTGGACTGCGCCGTGGAGCTGTGGGGTCCTGCGGCGGACGCTCTCGGGTCCGCGGTGGCCGATGCGGCTGGTCCGCAGGCGGCATTGCTCGCGGTGCAGCGATACCTGGCCGGCCGGCAGCTTCGGCCGGATCCGGTGGTGGCGGAGATGGTACGGCGGTTGATGCCGTGGGAGCCGACCGGGATCGCTCCTCTGGCGGACGAGTTGGCGTTGTCGGAGAGTCAGATGCGGCGGCGGTGCCTGACGGCGACGGGGGTCGGGCCGAAGACGTTGCAGCGGACGCTGCGCTTCCAGGGGTATCTCGCGTTGGCGCAGGCCGGGTTCGGGAGCGGGCTGTCGGATCTCGCGGCCGAGACCGGGTACGCCGACCACGCGCATCTGACCCGGGAGTGCGTGCGGCTGACCGGGGTGACACCGCGTGAGCTGCTCGGCGACAAGGCTGATCGCTGCGACTGCGGTCACGACCACTCGGCGTCGTACCGGCCGTTCCTCGCCGAGTGGTACGCCCGTTTCGTTCAAGCGCAGTCGGGTCGCCGCGTCCTAACGTCGGTCCATGGACCTGATCAGGCCTGACCACTCGCTGTACGACGTACTGCGGAGGCCGGCGCTGCCGCAGTACGACGACATCCGCCCTGCGGCGATCGCACGGTGCTCCTCGACCGAGGACGTGATCGAAGCATTGTCGTATGCCCGCTCCACCGACCTTTCCCTGACCCCTCGCGGCGGTGGCCATTGCTTCGCCGGCCGCTCCTCCACCACAGGCCTCATGCTCGACCTGTCCCCGCTCTCCACGATCTCGGTCGAGCCCACAGGGCTTGCGACGATTGGGGCGGGGGCTCGGCTATCTTCCGTTTACCGGGGGTTGCACGAGTACGGGCTGACGATTCCGGCGGGGTGTGGGCCGACGGTTGGGATCGCGGGGCTGACGTTGGGTGGCGGGCTCGGGTTGCTCGGGCGCCGGTACGGGCTGACCTGCGATCGCCTGGTCGCCGCAACCGTCGTCCTTGCAGACGGCAACGTCGTCACGTGTGACGCGGAGCGCGAGGACGATCTGTTCTGGGCGCTGCGCGGCGCGGGCGGCGGTCAGTTCGGCGTCGTCACGTCGCTCGTCTTCGCCGCCGTACCGTCACCCGCCGCGACCCGCTTCAAACTCACCTGGCCACGCATTCACGCCGCAGAGGTGATCGCCGTCTGGCAGTCCTGGGCCCCCGACGCACCAGACGACCTCACCGCCAGCCTGACCGTGAACGCCGACCAAGTGCAGGTCTTCGGCGCCACCCTCACTGCGTTCGATCCCGGCCCCCTCGCCGCCCTCGCCCCCGAGATCGACCTCCGCGCCGACCTCACCTGGCCAGCGCTCAAGGCCAGCCTCTCCGAAGGCGAACCGGACAACCGCATCATCCACAGCAAGTCCGAGTTCTTCCGCTCCCCGCTGCCATCGGACGCCGTCGCCCAACTTCTCAACGCCGGCTGCGAACTCAACTTCACCCCGATGGGCGGCGCCTACAACCGCATCCCCGTCGACGCAACAGCCTTCGCGCACCGCAGAGAGCGCTTTCTCCTGGAACACGCCGGCCCCGACCGGAACGCCGTACGCCGCTCCTGGTCCATCGCCCACGCGTACGCCTCCGGGGCCGTCTACCCCAACTTCCCCGACCCCGACCTGACCGACTGGCCCACCGCCTACCACGGCCCGAACTACCCCCGCCTCCGCGACCTCAAGGTCAAGTACGACCCCGGCAACGTGTTCTCATTCCCCCAATCCCTCGGAGGTTCCCGATGATCCGGCTCTACATGTCCATGTCACTCGACGGTTTCGTGGTCGGCCCCGACGACAGTCCCGAGGAGCCGATGGGACGCGGCGGGTTCCGCCTGTTCAACTGGCTCGACGACCGCAACTCCGACGGACCGAGCGGGCAGGTGGTCCGCGAGTCGCTCGCGACCGGCGCGCTGATCGCGGGCCGCCGTACCTACGAGCACGCCGGCCGCTGGAACGGCGACCACCACAACGGCGTACCGATGTTCATCCTCACCCACCACGTCGACGAGGACGATGTACCGCCGGGGAGCGCTCTCTACGTTTCCGACGTCGCCGACTGCGCCGCCCAGGCGTTGGCGGCCGCCGGCGACCGGGACGTGATGGTCCACGGCGCCGGCGCGGCCCAGGCCCTCCTCCGCGCCGGTCTCCTCGACGAGCTCGAACTACACGTCGTCAATGTCCTCCTCGGCCAGGGCCGCCGCCTCTTCGACAACCTCCCCGCCGAGTACATAGAACTCGAACAAGTCCGCCAGCTCCCCGCCCGCGACGTCACCCACCTCCGCTACCGTGTCGTGAAATGACCCCCGAGAAAGCCCAACTGCTCAAGCACCTCACCGAGGTACAGCAATCCTTGCTGTGGAAGGTCGAGGGACTGAGCGACGACCAACTCCGTCGTCCGATGACACCGACCGGGACGAACCTGATCGGCATCGTGAAGCACCTGACCGGCATCACCGGCGGCTACCTGTGCTCGGCGTTCGGGCGGGACCGGGAGGTGCCGTCTTACGAGTACGACGAGGAACTGTGGTTCGGGCTGGATCTGTGGGCGACACCGGACGAGTCGACCGACGAGCTCGTGGCCGCCTATCGACGAGCGTGTGCGGACGGTGCACGGGCGATCGAGGAGCTGGATCTCGACACCGTGGGCACGCATCACTCCGGCTCGGCCGTCACGCTGCGGGAGATGCTGCTGACCGTGTTGCTCGACACGACCCGGCACGCCGGCCACGCCGACCTCGTGCGCGAGTTGACCGACGGCCGGGTCGGCAGCCGCCCGAACGATCCGATGTCACCGGATGACCCGGAGTACCTGCGGATGTACCGGGCCCGCATCACCGGCGAGATCGACCGGGACACCTGGATGGCCTACGTCCGGAGCCGGCCGCAGCACGACCCATCGCCCTGAGCCAAGTTTCTCGCAAGGGTGCAGTCTTAACTGCAGGCGGCAAGATGTGAACTTGGGGAGGAATGTTTCCCGTTTCGGGCAGGAAATCCTCCCCAACCCCGCCCGCACTCCGGTTCAGAGCCAGGGCGGGAGGGGAGCCACGGGTGTGCCTTCCGGCCCGGTGACGCTGGAGTACGGTCGGCCTGCCAGGTATGCCGCGAGCTCGGGGAGTGGGCCGGTCACCTCCGGTACGTCGCCGCGCTGCGTGCGGATGTCTTCGCACAGCGCTTCGAGGAAGTCGGCGGGGAGATCGGCGAACGTGAGCCCGGCGCCGAAGTCGACGGCGTGGATCAGCACCTCGCGAGAGCGCATCCACCGGATCTCGGACGCCGGGATCGGGGCGCCCCGCGAGGTCCGGACCTGCGTCTGCCACTGCTCGTCCGTGAGCGCCGCCATCGCCGCGACGAGGCCGGCCGCGGACTCGTCGAACCACGCCCGCAGCTCGTCGGCCGGCCGCGCGGTGGCCTTCTCGATGTCCGCGTTCCGCGCCTCAGCCGACGGATACATCGGCCGCTCCTCACCGGTCCGCGCCCAGTGCACCAGGTTCCCCAGCGCCTCGGCGTTCAGCGACAGATGGGCCGCGACATGCCGCCGCGACCAGCCCGGCAGCGACGACGGCGCCTCCAGGTCGCCCAGTGCTCCGCGGCACAGCGCAGTACCCTCGTCGATCCACTCCAGAACGCGCTCCATGAGGCGAACGTAGCCGACCACGGCGCGGGTTCTTGCAGCAGTGGGGTGTTGTGGTGAGACTGACCCCCATGGAGGAGGGGGATCGCGCGTGGTGACGACGATCGGAGTAGTGGGACCGTCGGACCTGGTCACCTCCACCAGCCGGATCATCAAAGGACTGCGTGGCGTCGAGGTGGTCCCGCTCCGGTACCGCCGGGAGACCGACACTCCCAAGGTGATGGCCGACGCGCCGGGCAGCGTCGACGCGTGGCTGTTCACGGGCGTCGTCCCGTACCAGATCGCCGCCGCGCAGGACCTGCTGGACCGTCCGGCCGCGCACGTCGAGTACACCGGCGCGACGCTGATGCGTGCCCTGGTCCAGTTGCTCCGCGACGGTCACGACGTGACGTCGCTCAGCATCGACGTACTCGACGAGGGCGACGTCCGGGAGACGTTCGACGAGGTCGGGCTCCCGATGCGGGGTGTCCGCGTGCTCCCGTACCGGCCCGGCCTGAGCCTCGACGAGATCGTCGCGTTCCACCACGAGGCCGGCGCGACTGTCGCGATCACCTGTCTGCGGTCGGCGTACGAGAAACTCCGGACCGAGCAGACCACGCTCCGCCTCGCCCCGTCGGTGCACTCGGTACGTGCCGCGGTCAACAGACTGCTCCTGGTCCACGACGCTTTGCGCAGTGACGATGCGCAGATCGCGCTCGGCCTGGTGGAGATGTCTCCGGACGCAGAGAGCGCTCTCCAGCGCGAAGCCGGCTCTCTCGGCGGCAGCGTCATCCGGTACGACGACAAGCGCTGGCTCGTGATTGCGACCCGCGGACCGCTCGAACAAGCAACCGCAGCGTTCACCGAACTCGGCATGCTGACCCGGCTGAAGGAGCAGTTCGGTCCGGTCCGGATCGGGTTCGGCATCGGCGGATCCGGGACCGAGACCGAAGCGCTGGCCCGCCGCGCACTCGGCCGGGCGAAGACCGCCGGACGTACGGCGGCCGTCGTGTCACTGCGCAACGACATCGATCTCGTGCTGGTCGGCGGCGCGCCGCCACGGGCTCAGCAGCGCTCGAAACTGCAGCTGCTCGCGCAGCGCGCCGGCCTCTCGAAGGCGACGCTCGAACGGTTGCAGGAGCTTGTCCGCGCCACCCCGGAGGACGGGCTGACCACGCGCTCCGTCGCCGACTACCTCGGCATCCAGCCGCGGACCGCACGCCGCGTCCTGAATCGCCTCGAGCGCGCCGGACTGGCGGATGCCACCGGCACCCAGCTCGGCACCGGCAGCGGTCGCCCGCTGGTCGTTTATCGCGTTCATCTCTGATTAGTTCTCAACGGTTGACGTGCTGACGCACGTCCGGCTAATTTCAGCCATGACCGTAATTCGGTGCGTACTGTCCCGGGAGGCCTTGTGGACAAGCGATTCGCACGGGGAATGATCGTTGCTTTGGTCATCTGCGCAGGTTTGGTGAGCATTTCTTCTCCAACCAGCACCGCCGCTCCGGCCGGCGCCTCGATTCCGGTCGGGACCGAAACTCCGACCGTTACCAGCCTGGGTCCGGCGTCCGCCGTGACCTCGACCAGCGTCGCCGAGCAGGTCGGCGACCGGATCTGGACCATCACCTCCGGCGTCTCGCCTGTCCAGGTCGGCGCGTTCGACCCGGTCGGCAAGACCGTCGACCGCAAGTTCTCGCTGCCGACCGGCGCCGGAGCGTGGGCCATGACCCACATCGGCACCGACCTGTACATCGGCCTCTACACCCCCGGCGACGTCTACAAGGTCGACACGACCACCGGCACCGCGACCAAGGTCGCGCAGTTCGGCTCGTTCGTCTGGTCGATCGCCGCGACCCCGGACGGCAAGATCGTCGCCGGCACGTATCCCGACGGCGCGGTGCACGAATACGACCCGGCCACCGGCGCGACCAAGTCGTACGGCGCCGCCATCGCCGGTGAGCAGTACGTCCGCAGCATCGCCGCCGACGCCACCACGATCTACGCCGGCGTGGGCACAAAAGCGCACCTGATCGCCATCGACCGCGCGACCGGCACCCGCCGCGACGTACTGCCCGCCAAGTACGCGGACCGCACGTTCGTCGCCACGCTCGCCCTCGACGGGACGAAGCTCGCCGCAGGCCTCTCCCCCACCGGCACGATGCTCGTCTTCGACACCGCCGACCTGAGCAATCCGGTCGAGGTGCAGACGCCCGGCGGCGACCAGTACGTCACCGCGATCACCCTCGACGGCGACGACATCTACCTCGGCACCCGCCCGTCCGGCACGCTCTACCGGTACCGCGACAACGCGGTGACGCGCCTCGGTTCGCCGTACGACGGTGCCTACTTCAACCGGATCTTCGTCGAGGGCTCGACCATCCGCGCCGAGCTGACCAGCCAGGTCGTCGACTTCGACGAGGCGAGCGGGACCTTCACGGGCACCGATCTCGGCCAGGCCGGTCTGCCGCCCGCGCCCGAACAGGTGATGGCGCTCGCCGCCACGCCGTCGTCCGTCCTGGTCAGCGGCAAGGCCGGCGTGCAGATCCACGATCTCGCCGCCGGCACGAGCACCCGCACGTTCCTCCCCGGCGAGGCGAAGACCATGACGCCGGTCGGAAAGAACGTGTACCTGGGCGTCTACACGCTGGCCCGTCTCTGGCAGATGAAGCCCGACGGCACCGACCTGCACGAACTCGGCCAGATCGGCAACGAGCAGACCCGACCGACCGACGCCGCGTACGACGACCGCTCGCAGACGTGGCTGGTCTCCACCGAGCCCGACTACGGCAAGTACGACGGCACGCTCGTCGAACAGCACCTGGATAGCGGCGACCGCGAAGTGCACCGTGGCGTCGTACCGCACCAGTCGGTCCGCTCGGTGACGACCGCCGACGGCATCGCGTTCCTCGGCGGAGCGGCCCGGAACAGCCTCGGCACCGACCCGATTTTGCCCGAGGCAACCGTCGTGGCGTTCGACCTGCGCCGCAACCGGGCGTTGTGGGAGACCGCTCCCCTGTCTCTCGCGCAGACCTACAGCGATCTCGTGCTCTACCGCGGGCGGCTGTACGCGACCACCGACGACGGCCGGCTGGCCGTCCTCGATCCGCGGACCGGCAAGCTCGTCACGAGCGCGACGCTCGGCACCGGTCAGAGCCGCCTGACGATCGCCCGCTCCGGCCTCTACGGCACCGACAACAAGCGCGTCTTCAAGATCATGCCGAACCCCACCGGCGCCCCGACCGTGAGCACCGTGGTCGACGGCCTGGACGCGCAGATCTACAGCTACCCGCTGATCACCACGTCGTACGACGGGAACGCGCTCTACACGATCAAGGGCCGCGATCTCGTCCGTATCGGAGGGCTCCGATGATCATCTCCCGCCGTACCGCTCTCGCCGGCGCTGTGGCGACCGGCGCGCTGACCGCTCTCTCCACGACCGCCCACGCGGAGGACAGCACCATGGACAGTCTCACGGACGATCCGATCGACGGTTCCACACTGCCTACGTCCGGTCCCGCGGTCGTCACGGCGGCCGTCGTCGCGATGGCGGTGCACGACGGCCATGCCTACGTGATCAGCCGCGGCATCGTGCCGCCCCGGCTGACCGAGGTCGACCTGACCACGCGCCGCGTGACCAGGACGGTCGAGCTGCCGACCGGCGAAGGCGGCTGGGGAATCACGGTTGCCGCAGGCAAGGTCTACTGCGGGCTCTATCCGACTGCCGACGTCTACTGTTTCGACCCGGCCGACGGATCCGTGACCCACGTAGGAGCGCTGGCCGGTCCCGGCGGCTTCGTCTGGGACATGACGACTGCCCCCGACGGCCAGGTGTTCGCGGTCAGCTACCCGAACGGCGCGGTCTGGCAGATCGATCCCGCGACGAACGCAGCCACTCGGCTCGGTGCCCCGGTCACCGGAGCGCAGTACGGCCGGTACGTCGGCGCCGCGGGCAACCACGTGTTCGCCGGCATCTACACGCCGTCACAGCTGGTCGGGTACGACCGCAGTGCCGGCGCCTTCCGTGACCTCACGCCCGAGGCGTCCCGCGGGCAGAATTTCGGCCCGTTCGCGGGCGCCGGCGACCGGATCTACGTGGGCAGCAGCCGGGCATTGCTGAGCATGGCGCTCGACGGCAGCGACGTACGCAGCGTGCCGTTGCCCGAGGGCGAGTCGAGCGTCGACGCGATCACGGTCGCCGCGGACGGCACGGCGTACCTGACCACCCGGACGTCGGGGACGGTCTGGTCGTGCGGACCGCAGGACACCAGCCTCACCGAGGTGGCGACGCCGGCGCCGGCGGACGAGCATCGCCGTCTCGTGATGCTCGACCCGAGCACGCTGCTCGGCTCGACCGGGTCCGGCGTGCTGTGGTGGCTCGACGTCGGAACGGGTGAGTTCGAGCTGCTCGATCTCGTCGACGCCGGGTTCACGCCCGCGCCGGACAAGCCGCAGTCGATCGTGATCGGCGACCCGCACGTGTACGTCGGTGGGCACTGGGTCGTCACCGAGCACGTGATCGACACCGGCGCCACCCGCCGGCTCCGGGTCGCCGGTGAGGCCAAGACGCTGAGCTGGGTACGGGGCGAGCTGTACTCCGCTCTATATCCGAGCACCGAGGTGGTCCGGATCAACCCGCGGACCAAGGAGGTGCACAGCTTCGGCGCGATCGGTCACGAGCAGATCCGGCCGTGGCAGGCCGCGTACGACCCGAAGTCGAAGCTGCTCGCGATCGCATCCGCACCAGGTACTGGGAAGCTGACCGGCGCACTCACCCTGCTCGACGTACGCACCGGTGCACTCGACGTGCACTACGGCGTGCTCCCCGACCAGAGCCTGCTGTCGGTCTCGATCGTCGACGGCATCGCGTACCTCGGCGGGGATGTGGTCGGCGGCGGGGGCATCCCGCCGACGCGCACCTCGGCGGCGATCGCGGCGTTCGACCTGTGCCGCCGCGAACTGCTCTGGACCGCCGAGCCGCTCGCCGGAGAGCGCTCCATCCAGAGCGTCGCCGTTCACGACGGCATCCTGTACGGCGTCCTGAAGCGCACCAGCGGCGGCTGGTTCACGTACGACCTGCGCACCCGCGCCGTCGTCCGCGGCGCGAACAAGCTGTCCGGGTACGGCCAGATCCACACTGACCGGACCGGCGTCTACTGTGAAACGAACTTCGGCGGGAACCTGTACCAGCTGGGGCCGGGCCTCAGCAGCGCGAAGCTGCTCGTGAACAGGCTGGGCGACGGGTGGTACACCGTGCCGCAGCTGACCCCGGTCCCCGGCGCCCAGCACGCGGTCTGGGGTCTCGCCGACCGCGATCTCGTCCAGTTGCCGTTGCCGTAAGCAAATATCGGAGGATTGCTGCGATGCAGAACAGTCAGCTCGCCCGCGACGGCGGTACGCCGGTGCGCACGGACCCGCTGCCGTCGGTGATGAACGCCAGCGGCCGGCGCTTCGGCGACGACGAGGTCAAGGCGGTCGAGCGGGTGCTGCGCAGCGGCATGCTCTCGGCGACCTGGGGAACGGAGGTTCCCGCGCTCGAGATGGAGTTCGCGTCGCTGCTCGGCGCCGGGCACGCGGTGGCCTGCAGTTCGGGAACGGCGGCACTGCACCTGGCCGTCGCCGCCGTGAACCCCGATCCCGGTGACGAGATCATCACCACGCCGATCAGCGACATGGGCACCGTGTTTCCGATCATGATGCAGAACGCCGTTCCGGTGTTCGCGGACGTCGACCCGATCACGGGAAACCTGACGCCCGAGACCGTGGCCGCCGCGATCACGCCGCGCACGAAGGCCGTGATCGTCGTGCACCTGTTCGGAAAGCCGGCCGCCGTCCGGGAGCTGCGTGAGCTCTGTGACCAGCACGGCATCCTGCTGATCGAGGACTGCGCGCAGGCGTATCTCGCCCCGGTCGGCGACACCTTCGTCGGCCGGATCGGCCACATCGGATGCTTCAGTCTCCAGCAGACCAAGCACATCAGCGCCGGCGACGGCGGGCTGGCGGTCACCGACGACGCGCAACGCGCCCGCCGGATGCGATTGTTCGCCGACAAGGGCTGGCCGCGGGACACCGACGAGCGGACCTACCTGTTCCTCGCGCTCAACTACCGCATGACCGAACTCGTCGCATCGGTCACGAGAGCGCAGCTCAACCGGCTGCGCGGCGTCGTACAGGATCGTCGTACGGCGGCGCTCCGGGCGACCGCAGGCATCGCGGACCTGGCCGGGGTCACGGCCCCGCCCGACGGGCAGGACCACGTGTACTGGCAGTACCCGCTGATCATCTCCGAGGCGGCCGGCGACATGCGCGAATGGGCCGTGGCGCTGACCGCCGAGGGCGTGCCGGCGAACGGCGGGTACCTGACCAGCCCGCTGTACGCCGCACCCGCCGTCCGCGAGCGGATCACGTACGGTCGGTCCGGGTTCCCGCTGCAGGACGTCTCGTACCCGGCCGGCCTGTGCCCGAACGCCGAGGAACTCATCGACCGCCGGCTGCTCGTCCTCGCCTGGAACGAGAACTACACCGAGTCCGACGTCGACGACATCGTGGCGGCGATCCGCAAGGTCCACAACGCCCTGTCCCGGAAGGCATCATGACCGATTCCCCCCTGCTGCTCGACTGCGACATCCTGGTCGGGCACGACGTGACGACGGGGCGCTGGGGGCGGCCCGAGAACGTCGCGAAGGTGTTCGCGGAGAGCGGTATCTCCGGCGGAGTCGTGTCCGGGTTGCGGGCGGTGCACTTCGACGTACCGTCCGGGAACAACGAGGCGCGGCAGGTTGCTGACGGCAACGGCTGGACGACGTGCCCGGTGCTCGACCTGCGTGATCCGCTCGGCGCGGAGAAGGAACTGGAGCGTCAGCTGGCGAGCGACACGCCGCCGCGGGCGATCCGGCTGGCGCCGACCTCGCAGAGTGTCGAGCCGACGTACCCGGCCTTCGGTCATGTCGTGCAACTGCTCGTCAACGCCGGGCTGACGATCTTCGCCGAGGGCGACGTCCGCAAGGTCGGCCCGGCGCTGCGTGGACTCGGAGCGCGCGTGGTGTTCCTCGACACTCACTTCTACTACCTGGGCGACTTCGTGGTGCTGGCCCGGTCCGAGCCCGGGTTCCACACCTCCACTCGGATGCTCACCGGACCGGACTCGCTGGAGATCGTGGCCGCGGAGGTCGGCGCCGAGCGGCTCGTGCTCGGGTGCCGGACGCCGTTCCACGAGACCCGCTCGGTGATCCGCCGGCTGCTCTCTTCCAAGCTCAGCCCGGACGAGATCGCCCAGGCCGGAAGCCGCAGTCTCACGACCCTGCTGGAGCCCGCATGCTGATCGACGTACACGCCCACTGGGGACCGTGGTTCTTCTCGATGGACGTTGCGAGCATCGACGCCAACATCGACGGACTCGACCGGTTCGGCATCGACCTCCAACTGGTCTCCGCGATCGAGGCCATCGTGTACGACGCTCCGCTCGGCAACCGCTCTCTCGCGAAGCAACTCCCGGCCGATCCGCGGCTGCGCGGGATGATCGTCGTCGACCCGCGCCGCCTCGACGAGGCCCGCGCCGACCTCGACGAGCTGCTCGCCGGGGACGGGCGGACGCGGTGGGTCGGCGCCAAGATCCACACCGAGTACA
This sequence comes from Kribbella soli, assembly GCF_004331345.1. Taxonomy (GTDB): domain Bacteria; phylum Actinomycetota; class Actinomycetes; order Propionibacteriales; family Kribbellaceae; genus Kribbella; species Kribbella soli. The sequence continues at coordinate 1,093,298 of NZ_SJJZ01000002.1, forward strand.
GCCGGACGCCGATGACCTCGCCCGCGATGCAGGCCGCGATCGAGCTCACGACGGAGTACGGACTGCCCACGCTCGTGCACACGTGGGGCGACACCGTCGTCGACCTGGCCGACGTCGCTGTCCGGATCCCCGACGCCCGGGTGATCGCCGGTCACATGGGCGCGAACGGCTGGCCCCGGGTCCCCGAAGCGGCAGACCGCACCGACCGGATCTGGTTCGAGCCGTGCTGGTCCGCGCCCGAGGCCAACCGGATCCGCTGGATCCTGGACCGGATCGACCCCGGCCGGATGATGTTCGGCACCGACGCCACGCTCATCGACCCCTCGATCGCCCTCGGCGCTCTCGAGGCCGCCGACCTCACCCCCGACGAACACGAGGCCGTCACCCACCGCAACGCCACCGCCCTCTTCAGCCTCTGACTGCGCCGGCGACGAACACCAGGATGTCGGTTTCGGGGCCGCGCACCTCGGGCTCCTGCCAGCCGAGGTGGCGGTAGAACGCGATCGCGTCGTGGTTCTGGTTCCAGGCGAGGAGCCAGGCGCGGTGGTTGTCGCGCGTGGCGGTCTCGAGAAGGCGCCGGGCCAGGCCGGTGCCGCGGGCGTGCTGCAGTACGCCGAGCTCGTCCACCTCGTAGGCGCCGATCAGCAGCTCCTCGACCTGCTCACGACCGAGCCGGTCGAGGACGCTCCCGTACGAGCGGTCGGTCCGGAACGGCGCCGGCGTCGTCCAACCGGTCAGGAACCCGGCGATCCGCCCGTCCTCCGACCGCTCGATCCACGCCTGGAACCCGTCCCGCTCCGCATCGGTCTCGAGCCGTTTGCGGAACGCGATCCGGGTCTCCTCGGGATCGCGGCGCTCGAACGGCGGCGCCGTGAACACCTCGACGTACGCCGTGGTCAGTTCGTCCGCGATCTCCAGAATGTCCCGCCCATGCGTCTGCACCGCTCCAACCTACCGATGGAGCGGTGCGTCCTGCTGGTGTTGCCGCTGTGCTGCGGCCTCAGGTGGTCGCCGCCGACTGGAGATCCGAGGGAGCGCTCTCCGAGCCGCCCGCCGGAGCCCCGGCAGAGGACCTGGTCGCGACGCTCGTGGTTGCGGAGCCGGGCGAGCCCGGTGTGGCCGCGATCGTCTCCAGTTCGGCGCGGAACTGCGGAAGCATCCAGCGCAGCGGCTGGTCCAGAACACGTGCGATGGCTGCCTCGTCGACCTTCAGCAGGCCGCCGATCCGGGCGAGCGCGTCCGGCTCGTCGGTGGCGGCGTACAGCAGATGGACGACCTCGTGCCGGTGCGCGAACACGGCAAGCGCCGCGGCCGCGAGTCCGGCGTCGATCTCAGGCGGACTCGTGATTTCCCCGTTGACTGTCACGTCATCCTCAACCCGTTCGGACGCCGATCGGTTACGTGTCAGTCTTTACAGTTGACCAAATTGTCAGCTGGGCAGCCAGGACACCTTGCCGAGCAGGTACGTCGCCCCGATCAGAGCGGCGGTGTCGATCAGGGTGTGCGCGACGACGAGCGGCATGATCCGGCCCCACCGCCGGTACAGGTAGCTGAAGATCACGCCCATGATCACGTTTCCCGCGAACCCGCCGAGCCCCTGGTAGAGGTGGTACGAACCGCGCAGCAACGAGCTGGTCGCGGTCGCCCGGCGTACCGACCAGCCGAGTTGGTCGAGCCGGTGGTTCAGGTACCCGAGCACGATGACTTCCTCGAGTACGGCGTTCTGCGCGGAGACCGCGATCAGGATCGGGATGCGCCACCAGTCGTCGGGCAGCTGCGACGGGTCGACGGTCAGGTTCACGCCGGTCGCGTGTGCACCGATGTAGAACAGCAGCCCCGCTCCCCCTACGGCGGCTGCGATCGCCGTACCGCGCCCGAGGTCGCGCATCCTGTCCCGCAGGTCGAACCCGATCGTCCGGAACGACTCCTTGCCACGTGCGAGCAGGTGACCGACCAGCGCGACCGGCACCAAGGCGGTGACCACCGCGAAGACCTGCCACGCCAGATCCAGCCACGGCCGGCCGGGCGCGCGCGAACCGACGATCACGGCGGTCTGCCCGCTGATCGGCTTCGACGAGGTCAGTACACCCGTGAACGAGATGATCGCCGCCACACCGGACGCTCCGAGCGACAGCGCCAGCACCAGCCAGATCTCCCGCGAGAGCACCGACCGACTGACGCCGACCGGAGGAGACGCTGCGGGCGGAACGTCAGCCGGGGTCGTCATGGTTCAACTATCCCGCGTGGGACCAGTCAGCAGATCGAGCAGGTGGCTGAAGAGGTCGGCGGTGTCGGCCTGCAGCTCGTACTGCGACTGCACCTGGAGACCGTCGGAGAGCGCGATCAGCAGGGTCGCGATCGTCTCCGGGTCGGCCGATGCGTTGAGGGTGCCGGCGGCCTGGCGGGCGCGGACCGCGTCGGCGAGGGCCGCGCGGATCCCGGCGTACCGCTCCACGAAGAACTCGTGAGAGCCGTGTTCCGGGTCGCCCGCTTCGGCGGAGAACGTCGAGTACAGCTGCACGAGGCCCGGCACCGATCCGTTGTGGCGGATGATCGCGGTCAGGTTGTCGATCGAGTCGCCGGTCTCGAACCGGGCCATGTCGGCCTCGTCACGCGCCCGCAGGACCGCCTCGAACAGCTGCTCCTTCGAGCCGAAGTAGTGCAACATCCCGGCCTCGCTGAGCCCGGCCGCGGCGGCGAGCTCGCGCGTCGAGGTCTTCCGGTACCCGTGCCGCGCGATCACCTCCAGCGCGGCCCGCAGGATCTCCGCGCGCTTGGCGACGCCTTTCGCGTACGGACCCCGAGAACTAGCCATGTTCAAAACCTAGCATCACTTGGTTTTCGCACGTACAGTCGTCGCCATGAACTTCGACGACCTGCTCGGCCGCCTCTCCCTGGAGGAGAAGGTCCGGATCCTCACCGGCCAGGACTTCTGGTCCACCCATCCGCTGCCCGCGATCGGGCTGCGTTCGATGGTGCTGTCCGACGGCCCGAGCGGCGTCCGGGGCGCGGTCTGGGACGAGCGCGATCCGTCCCTGAATCTCCCGTCAGCAACCGCTCTCTCGTCGTCCTGGGACGTCGGCATCGCCCATCGGTACGGCGTGGTGTCGGCGCTCGAGGCGCGGCGTAAGAACGTCGACGTGGTGCTCGGCCCGACGATCAACCTGCACCGTTCCCCGCTCGGCGGCCGGCACTTCGAGGCGTTCAGCGAGGACCCGGTCCTGACCGCCGACCTGGCCGCGGCGTACGTCGCCGGCGTGCAGGAGCTCCGCGTCGGCGCCACCCCGAAGCACTACGTGGCGAACGACTTCGAGACCGACCGCTTCACCGCGAACGTCGTGGTCGACGAACGCACGCTGCGCGAGGTGTACCTGCTGGCCTTCGAGAAGGCGGTCACCGAGTCGAAGGCGTGGCTGGTGATGAGCGCCTACAACTCGATCAACGGCGCGACCGCGTCGGAGAACGACCTGCTCGAGACCCCGCTCAACACCGACTGGGGCTTCGACGGCGTGGTCGTCAGCGACTGGACCGCGGTACGCAGCCTCGAGAGCGCCAAGCACTCTCAGGACCTGGCGATGCCCGGTCCGGTCGGGGCCTGGGGTGACGCGCTCGTCGAGGCCGTCCGGTCCGGTGAGATCAAGGAGGACGCGATCGACCGCAAGGTCCGTCGCCTGCTCGCACTCGCGGCCCGCGTCGGCGCCCTCGAGGGCTACGAGAAGCCGGCCGACCCGCCACAGGTCGACGGCATCGCCTTCGCCCGTACGGCGGCCGCGGAAGGCACCGTCCTGCTCCGCAACGAGGGAGCGCTCCCCTGGCGTTCCGACGAACTGACGAAGGTCGCGGTCATCGGCCACAACGCCCGCGACGCGCGAACGCAGGGCGGCGGGAGCGCGACGGTCATCCCAGAGAGCGTTATCTCGCCGCTCTCCGGGCTGCGCACGGCGCTCCCGAACGCCGAGATCACGTACTCGATCGGCGCGGTCGTTCAGGAAGGTGTCGCCGAGCTTCCGCCGGCGACGATGACCAACCCGCAAGCCGGTGAGCCAGGCGCCCGCGTGCGGTTCCTCGGCGCCGACGGGTCCGAACTGTTCGCCGAGGACCGGTTCTCCAGCGCGCTCGTGTACCTCGGCGGCAACGCGCCGATCGGAGAGTCGGCGGTCTTCGAGTTCCGCACCACCTGGACGCCGAGCGAGTCCGGCGCGATCCAGCTCGGCTTCGCGTCGGTCGGCCGCGGCCGGATCTTTGCCGACGGCAAGCTCCTCCGTGAGGACACCGCGGTTCCGGTCGGCAACGACCTGGGCGCCGCGTTGCTCTCGCCACCGTCGATCTCCACACCACTCGAGGTCACCGCCGGCACCCCGATCGACGTCCGCGTCGAGCTCGACGTGCCCAAGCTCGAGGGCGGTCTGAGCAACGCACTCAGCATCACGGTCGGTGTCGAGCCGAGCAACGACGACCCGCAGGCCCTGATCGACGAGGCCGTCGCCGCAGCCCGGGCCGCCGATGTGGCACTGGTTGTCGTCGGCACCAATTCGAAGGTCGAGTCCGAGGGCTACGACCGGACCTCGCTCGCGCTCCCGGGCCGGCAGGACGACCTGGTCCGTGCGGTCGCGGCAGCGAACCCGCGGACGGTCGTGGTCGTGAACGCGGGATCCCCGGTCCTCCTCCCCTGGCGGGACGAGGTGGCCGCAGTGCTGGCGACGTACTTCGGCGGTCAGGAATACGGGGACGCGCTCTCCGACGTTCTCCTCGGCCGTGCCGAGCCGGGCGGTCGTCTCCCGACCACGTGGCCGCGTGAGCAGGAGGACGTCCCGGTCATCAACGTGACGCCGAAGGACGGCGTCGTGCGGTACGACGAGGGCATCCACATCGGGTATCGCGCCTGGCTGAAGGCGGGTACCGAGCCGGCGTACGAGTTCGGTCACGGCCTCGGGTACACCACCTGGGAGCTCTCCGACCTGCGCGCGAACGACCCGTCGTCCGTCGCACTGACCGTGCGCAACACCGGCGACCGCGCCGGCAAGCACGTCGTTCAGGTGTACGTGGAACGCCCGGAGAGCGCTCTCGACCGTCCCGTCCGCTGGCTCGCCGGTTTCGCCGTCGTACGCCTCGACGCGGGTCAGGCCCGCGAGATCACGGTCGGCCTGCACGAACACGCCTTCGAGCACTGGGACAACGAATGGGCGACGGAACCCGGCGCCTTCACGATCCGGGCCGGCTCGTCGATTTCGGACCTACCGCTCTCCACGGAGCTCCAGGTCCGTTAGCTGTCCGGCCGCACGCTTCAGCGCGGCGGACGTAGTACGGCGAAGGGATCCGTGACGGTCAGTTCGCGGGCAGCGAACTTGTACACGGTGGCGGGTCGGCCGCCGGACTGGCCGGGGCGGGCTATCCGGCCGGTCGGGTCGATCACGTGGCGCCGAGTCAGCACCCGGGTCAGGTTGGTGGCGCCGAGTTCGTAGCCCAGCGCCGCGCCGATCAGGTCGCGCAACTCGGAAATGGTGAACTCGCGCGGCGCCAGGGCGAAGCCGATGTTGGTGTACGACAACTTGGCGCGCAGCCGGCCGACCGCGGCGTCGATGAAGTGATGGTGGTCGAACGCAGTGTCCGGCAGGTCGTCGACCGGATACCACGCCGTGTCGGCCGGAAGCTCGGGCTGTACGTCGGACGGGACCAGGCCGAGGTACGCCGTGGCGAGCACGCGTTCTCGTGGATCGCGATCGATGGCACTGTGCGTGGCCAACTGCTCGAGATGCGCCACCTCGCGGACGTCGACCTTCCGTGCCAGGTGCGCGGTGATGGCCTCGCGAAGCCGCTGAGTCGGCTCGACGCCACCGCACGGCAAGGACCAGCGGCCGCGATACGGATTCCGTGCGCGCTTCCACAGCAGCACGCTCAGCCGGCCGTCACGGACGGACAGGACCACCGCCAGCACCTCGTGCGGATAGCTCGGCCAGTTAACCGGATCACCTTTCTTGGCAGTGGACACGTCGACGATGGTAGCGTCGTCCCTAGTTATCGACTGCTAAGCGAAAACCTCCGGAAGGGGTCCCGTCGTGACTGTTGGCCAGAGCACGGTGCGCAACTGGCAGGACGAGGTACGCCGCCTCGCCCGCGAGCGAGACGCGGTCCTGCTCGCCCACAACTACCAGGAACCGGCGATCCAGGACGTCGCCGATCACGTCGGCGACTCACTCGCGCTGTCCCGGATCGCCGCTGAAACCGACGCGTCGACGATCGTGTTCTGCGGCGTGCACTTCATGGCGGAGACCGCCAAGCTGCTCAGCCCTGACAAGACCGTGCTGATCCCCACCGCACAGGCCGGGTGTTCGCTGGCGGACACCATCGACGCCGACCAGCTGCGTGCCTGGAAGGCGCAGCACCCCGGCGCGGCGGTCGTCGCCTACGTCAACACCAGCGCCGCGGTGAAGGCCGAGGCGGACGTCTGCTGTACGTCGTCCAACGCGGTGGAGGTGGTGAACTCGATTCCGGCGGACCAGCCGGTGCTGTTCCTGCCCGATCAGTTCCTCGGCGAACACGTCCGGCGGCAGACCGGCCGGAAGAACATGGAAGTGTGGATGGGCGAGTGCCATGTGCACGCCGGCATCAGCCCGGTCGAGTTGCGCGCCCAGGTGGCGGCGAATCCCGACGCGGAGGTTCTGGTCCATCCCGAGTGCGGCTGCGCCTCGTCGACGATCTGGCTCGCCGGACGCGGTGACCTGCCGGCGGAGCGGACCCATATCCTCTCCACCGCGGGCATGCTGGAGAGCGCTCGCGGCATGACGGCGAAGACCGCCTTGGTCGCGACGGAGATCGGCATGCTGCACCAGCTCCGCAAGGTGAACCAGCAGACGACGTTCCTGCCGGTGAACCCGAAGGCCTCCTGCCGCTTCATGAAGATGATCACGCCGGAGCTGCTGCTGCGCTGCCTGCGTGAGGGCCGCGACGAGATCCAGTTGCCGCCCGACCTCGCCGAGCGCGCACGGCGTTCCGTCCAGCGGATGGTTGCCATCGGCAAGCCGGCAGGCGCGCGATGACGCGGGCCGTCGATGTCGTCGTGATCGGTGCGGGCGCGGCCGGACTCTCGGCCGCGCTCGGCCTGGCCGCGACCCGTCAGGTGCTCGTGCTCAGCGCCGGCGACGGCAGTACGCCGTGGGCACAAGGCGGCGTCTCCGTCGCGTTCGGTGACGACGATCCGCTCGACCACGCACACGACACCCACGTCGCGGGGGCAGGCTTCTGCGATCCGCGGAACGTACGTGCCCTGGTCGAGGAGGGACCGCAGCGGGTGGCCGAACTGATCGCGCACGGTGCGCTCTTCGACCGGCGCGAGGACGGCTCCCTGTCGAGGACTCTCGAGGGTGGCCACAGCCATCCCCGGATCGTGCATGCCGGTGGTGACGCCACTGGCGCGGAAGTTGATCGCGCGCTGCGTGCCGCGGTCCGCGCCGCCGGTGTCGAAACGATGGCCGGGCGGGTGATCGGTCTGACCAAGTCGACCTCGGGGCGGGTCAGTGGTGTGCTCGTCGAGACGGGCGGCGAAACTGTCCGGATCGACGCCCGCGCCGTCGTCTTGGCGACCGGCGGCATCGGCAACGCCTACCTGGCGAGCACCAACCCGTCCGCGGTGCGCGGTGATGGCATCGCGCTCGCGCTGCTGGCGGGGGCGTCCTTGGTGGACATGGAGTTCGTCCAGTTCCACCCGACCGCTCTCTTCACCGGACAGACCCGCGGGCAATTGCCGTTGGTGACCGAAGCGGTCCGGGGAGAAGGCGCCGTACTGCGTGACCTCCGTGGCCGCCTGATCATGGCCGGTCGGCATCCACGGGCCGATCTGGCTCCTCGTGACATCGTCGCCCGGGAGATCGAGGCAGCGATGCGCAGGGACGGCACCGATCATGTCTGGCTCGACGCCAGAAGCATCGAGCCGGACGTTCTCCGCCGACGGTTCCCGACCGTACTGGCCTCGTGTGCGTCGATCGGTGTCGACATGCTGTCCGAGCAGATCCCGGTGGCGCCTGCCGAGCACTTCCTCTGCGGCGGCGTCCAGGTCGACCGCGACGGCGCAACCGGCGTACCAGGCCTGTACGCCGTGGGCGAGGTCGCAGCGTCGGGTGTGCACGGGGCGAACCGGCTCGCCTCCAACAGCCTGCTGGAAGGGCTGGTCTTCGGGCGGCGGGTGGCGACTGCATTGACCTTGGACCTGCCGGCGACCACTGACAGGTCGTACGACGTTGTGCTGACCGAGGACCGCGAACCGGAGCGAATCCGGGCGATCCTGACCAAGTACGCGGGCATCCGGCGCGACGGCGCCGGCCTCAACGCCGCCGCGGACGAGTTGAGTGCCCTGGGCAACGGACCGCTCGCGACGGTGGCACGGTCCGTCATCGTGGCGGCAACCGCGCGCGAGGAGAGCCGAGGCTGCCACTGGCGCTCGGACCACCCGCACACCGACGACCGATGGAACGAGCACGTTGCGATCGGCCTCGACGAAGAAGGCCTGCCGACTACCCGCGACGCCGCGACGCAGAGGGCACGGACGGGACCCCGCTGAGGCGCTAGGAGCGGTTCGGCGCCGGCCGGCGGACAACCCGGCGGCCGGTGTCGGACTGCCAGTAGAGGACCGATCGGCCGGAACGACGACGTTCGAGCAATCCGGCGTCGGTCAGCACGCGCAGGTGGTCGGAGATGGTGCCGAGCGACAGGCCGGTGGTGGCCACGAGCAACGTTGTGCTCACGGGCTCGGCGGCCTCGACCAGGATGCGGGCGCGGTTGCGGCCGAGCAGCTGCACCAGCGGTTCGTCCGGGGTTGCGGTGGTCGCGAAGATCCCGGTCACCGGGTACGTCAGTGCGAAGCGATCCGGCAGCCGCCAGCTGACGTTGACGCGTTGGGTGTGCGCTGCGATGAACATCAGGTCGCGCCCGCGTACGTCGGTCACCGGGTAGTCCCAGCGGTTCACCTGGATCCGTCCGTCGCCGAGCCACCGCACATCGGGTCCGAGTCCGCGCAGTACGCCGGACCACCCCTGCTCGCTGAGGCGCGACGTCCGCGACACGATGTCGGCCTGCAGCACCCGCAGCCGCCGCGGCCAGTCCGGCTCGACCGTCGTCCGCCACACCCACCGCAGCAACCCCGCTGCCTCAGCGGCAAGCCCCGGCGACTGCCCGGACGACGAGAGCAGGATCGACGGCAACGGCGTCCGTACGACGCTGAGGTCCGCGCGGATGTGGTCGTCGGAGAGCGAGGTCAGGTACTCGAGTTCCGCGTCCAGCGTGAGGTCGGGCTCGAGCGGCGGCACGGTCAGGAAATCGGCGACCCAGCTACGTCCGAAAGCGCTCTCCAGCAGCGCTGACCAGATCGGGTTCGCCGCCACCGCAGCCTGAAACGCCGCGCTGTGCAGGTCCTTCCACGGCCGGAACCACGGCTCGACCGGCGCGCGGAGCAGCTTCAGCGCGGACACGGTCTCCGTGAGTTGCGACGTACCGAATCGCGCGTTCACGAGCGTGTCGGCATCGACCAGGAACTCGGACAACGTTTCGCCTCCACCCGAAACTGTAGGCGACGCGAGAACGGCGGTCGATGCTGCGGACCATGAGCACGTACCGGGCGATCTTCGCCAACCGGGAGTTCCGGAACCTGTGGATCAGCAGCGCGCTGGGCAACGCGTCCTCGACGATGACCAGCCTGACCCTCGCGATCCTGGTCGACGCCGCCACCGGATCCGCGTTACTCGCGGCGACCATCATGTTCGGACCGTCGCTCGCGCAGGTTCTCGGCGTTTCCACGCTGATGTCCGCCGCGGACACGGCGCGTCCCCGCCGAGTGCTCACGCTGCTCTCGGTTCTCTCGGCCGTCGTGGTCAGCATCCAGGCCGCGGTCGAGCTCTCCCCCGGTCTGCGGCTCGTCCTGTCGCTTGCGGTCGCGTACGGGCTGTCGATCGGGGCCGGTGTCCGCTGGGGGCTGCTCGGCGAGGTCGTGCACTCCGACCAGTTCGTCCTCGGCCGGTCCGCGATGAACCTGTCGGTCGGCGCAATGCAGATCGCCGGCTTCGGTGTCGCAGGTGTCCTCCTGCAGTCGGTCCCGCCGTCGACCGTGCTCTGGATCGCGACCGCCTGCGCCGCCGTCGTCGTACCGGTCATCCGTTTCGGCCTGCACGACCGCGCACCACGCCGAGTCGCGCGGACCGGACTCGCCGAGACGTGGCGCGGCAACCGCTCTCTCCTTTCTCTGAGCCGCATCCGCCCGCTGTTGCTCGCACTCGCGCTCCCGAACGGCCTGATCGTCGGCTGCGAGGCGCTGTTCGTCCCGTACGCCGGTTCCCGCGCCGGCTGGTTGCTCGCCGCCGGCGCTGCCGGGATGATGACCGGCGATCTCGTGGTCGGCCGTTTCCTGACGCCCGCAGGTCGCCGGATCGCGGGACAGGTTCTCCGGTTCGTGCTGGCCGTACCGTTTCTCGGTTTCCTGTTCGATCTGCCGATCGCGATCCTGTGCATCTTGGTCGCTCTCGGGAGCAGCGGCTACTCGGCTTCCCTTGCGCAGCAGGAGGTCCTGGTCGAGCTGACCCCGACCGAACTGCGGGGCCAGGTGCTCGGGTTGGAGTCCGCGCTGCGGATGACGACCTTCGGTGTGGTCGCGATCCTTGCGGGAGCGCTCTCCGATCTGACCGCGCCTGCCCCGGCGATCGCCGCGTTCGCCGCGGCCTCGCTGCTGGTCTCGATCGTCCTCAGCCGCCCGCTGACCCGCGTGATGAGGCCTGCACTCTGGATAGGCTCGCCGCATGGAAGTAGTCCGGTTGCAGAAGGTCTCCAAGCGGTACGGACGCCGGGAGATCCTGGCTGACGTCGACCTCAGACTGAACGCAGGGGAACTACTGGCTCTGGTCGGCGCGAACGGTTCCGGCAAGTCGACCGTACTGCGGCTGCTGGTCGGCCTGTCGCGACCGTCCGCGGGATCGGTGCAGCGCAACGCCGACGTCGTCAGCTACGTGCCCGACGTGTTCACTTCCCACGACCGCCTCTCGGCCGCGGCGTACCTGCGGCACATGGGGCGGATCCGCGGACTCAGCACGAGAACGGCGAGAGGCCGCTCTCTCGAGTTGCTCGACCGCCTCGCACTCTCGGGCGGCGCAGACACCCCGATGCGCAAACTGTCGAAAGGCAACGCGCAGAAGGTCGCGCTGGCGCAGGCACTGCTCGACCCGCCACAGTTGCTCGTTCTCGACGAACCCTGGGCCGGCCTCGACGCGACCGCTCACTCGACCCTGCGCGAGCTCCTCACCGAGACCGCGGAACAAGGCGCCGCAGTCGCCTTCACCGAACACTCCGCCGAAGTCGTCCGCTCAACCGCAACCCGCGTCTGCGAACTCGATCACGGCCGACTCGCCACACTGCGCCAACAGACCGCCCTCACCGAGCTCCACCTGACCCCCGCCGGCACACACCTCAACGGCGCGGGCGTCGACTGGGAACGCCACCCCGACGTCCTCGAGGTACGGCGTACCGAGGCCGGCGTGACTGTGCTGCTGCCGACCGGTCGTCATGACGCCGCGCTGCTGACCGCGCTGAACCACGGCTGGTCGGTCGTCACCGTACGGCAGGTGAAACCCGAGTGAGCGCTCTCTACCGTTACCTGCTGACCAGCGTCCTGCTCTCCCAGCGGTACCTCCCGCCGACGCTGATCTTCCTCGCCGCGATGGCCGTTGGTACGACGTCCGACAACGGCCCGCTGCAGTCGTCGTACTCGTTCTGCGTCCTCGCGATGCTCGTCTGCACGACCTGGCTCACCGTCAGCATCGTCAACCACGAGGACCCGACCCAGCGGCAGATCACGCTGGTCATGATCGGCGACTCGCTGCGCGTCCTGACGATCACGGTCGCTGTGGTGATCACCTGGTGCGTACCGCTCCTGCTGATCGGCCTCGTCTACCCGATCGTCACCGGCAAGCACGTCGTCACCGCCGGCGACCTCGCCGTCGGTGCGGCCGCGCAACTGGGCGCGGCGATGATCGGGATCGCGATCGGCCTGCTCTGCTCGCGTCTCGTGATCCCGCGGATCGGGGTCGCGATGCTCACCGCGGCCGCTGCGATCCTCGCCGTCCTGCTGCTCCGCTGGATCTCCCCGATCCGCCCGATCATGACCGTGCTGTCCAACGAGAAGCCCGCCGCCACGAACGCCGTACCGCTCACCCTGCTGGCCGCGCTCGCCGCGATCCTGCTGACGGCCGCCGTCCTCGCCACGAAGGTCCTCGCCGACCGCAAGGAATAGCAAGGAACAGCAAGGAACAGTCAGGACGCGGCCACCGACGACAACCCGTGGGGGGCGGCTGAGCCGCGGACGATCAGGGTTGTCGCCAGCTCGACGTGGTGTGAGGCGATCGGCTCCCCCACCGCCAGCTGCAGCGCGGTGCGTACGGCGACCGCGCCGATCTCGCGCAGCGGCTGCTTCACCGTGGTCAGCTGCGGAGACGCATGCCGTGCCACCTGGGTGTCGTCGAAGCCGATCACGCTCAGGTCGTCCGGGATCCGCAGACCGCGGGCGCGCGCCGCTTCCATCACGCCGACCGCGATCTCGTCACAACCGGCGAAGATCGCCGTCGGCCGGTCCGGCAGGTCGAGCATCATCGACCCGCCGGCCAGGCCGTCGTCGTACAGGAAGTTGCTCAGCCAGATGTAGTCCTTCGGTACCTCGGCGCCGACGGCGTCCATCGCGCTCCGGAACCCGCTCATCCGCGCCTGGTTGCAGGCCGACGTCGGCGGCCCGCCGATGTACCCGATCCGCCGGTGCCCGAGATCGAGCAGGTGCTGCGTCGCGGACATCCCGCCCGCGAAGTTCGTCGACCCGACGCTCGTGACGTCGGGCTGCGGTACGTCGGCCGGATCGATGATCACCAACGGCAGCCGCGCCCGGGACAACGCGGCCAGGTCGGCGTCGGACAGCTCACTGGTGATCCCGACGGCGGCCCGGCGGCCGGACGCGATCAGGTCCCGCACCCAGGGCGCCGCGCGGCCCGCCGAGTGCCGGCTCGGGTGCGGCGGCCGGGAGCTGAGCACGACCTCGACCCCGGCCGCCGCGCCCGCGTCGAGCACGCCCTGGATCACCTCGACCGAGTAGCTGTTCAGTACGCCCTGGTAGAAGAGTTCGACCGTCTCGTGCTGGACGGGTTCCGGGCGGCGCCCGACGTACCCGTGCTTCTCGAGGACGTCCTGGACCCGGGCGCGGGTCGACGCCGAGACGTCGCTGCGCCCGTTCAGCACCTTGGAGACCGTGGCGACCGAGACACCGGCCGATCCGGCCACTGTGGCCAGGGTGACACGACCCTTCAACGGCGACATCTCATCATCACCCTCCTCCAGGATCCTTGCTGATCGTCACCGGCGTCGTCAGGACTCGGTCGTGTCCGACCACCCTCACATCCCCGGTGATCCGCAGCATGGCACGACACGGCAGGTCCAGCGACGACGTGCCCACCATCACTTCGACGTCTCCGGGCTCGACGATCCGGCGCAGATCGGGACCCGTGTACGCCGTCCGATCGGAGTGCACCCGGAACGTGACGTCGGCCGCCTGACCGGGCTCGAGCGACACCCGCGCGAACCCCGTCAGCAGCTTCAACGGCCGCGCGACCCGGGCGACGACGTCGCGCAGGTACAGCTGCACGACCTCGTCGCCGCCCCGGTCACCCGTGTTCGCCACCCGCACCGTGGCAGTGAACTCGCCGTTGCTGCCGATCTCCGGCACGCTCAACCGGAGATCGGCGATCGTGAAGTCCGTGTACGACGCCCCGTACCCGAACGGATACAGCGGCCGGGTCTCGAGCCCGCTGATGCCCGCGCTCTCGACACTCCCGAGGGCCGGCTGCAGGTACGTACCGGGCTGCCCACCGACATGCCGCGGGATCTGCACCGGCAGCTTCCCGCTCGGCACGATCCGCCCACTCAGTACACCGGCGATCGCCGCCGCACCCTCCTGTCCCGGGATGAACGCCTGCACCAACCCTGCAGCCCGATCCGCGAACAACCCCAGCGCATAAGGCCGCCCCGACACCACCACGACGACAACGGGTCGCCCCGTGTCGAGCAACGCTTCGAGCAGATCCCCCTGCACCCCAGGCAGCCGCAGATCCTCGGCATCGCATCCTTCGCCCGAGGTCCCGTGCCCGAACAGCCCCGACAGGTCACCCACGAAGGCCACACACAGATCCGAGTCCTCGGCCGCCGCAACAGCCGATGCGAACCCGGAGCGATCGTCGCCGACGACCTCACATCCCTTGGCGTACGAGACCTCGGCGTCGGCCAACTCGTTGCGCAAGGCATCGAGTGGCGAGATCACCGAGATCCCCGGCCCACGCTCGGGGTACCGCGGCAGCACGTGGTTCGGGAACGCGTAACAGCCCATCAGCGTCCGCGAATCGTCAGCGCAAGGACCCACCACGGCGACCTTCGCAACACCCGACAGCGGCAGCACCGAGCCGGCGTCCAGCAACACGACCGACTTCTCGGCCAGCTCCGAAGCGATCGCCCGATTCTCCGCCGAATCCAGGTCGACGCCGGCCTGCACCGAACCCTCAGGAGTCCAGTCCTCGTCGAGCAGACCAAGCTCGGCCTTCTGCAGCAGCACCCGCCGCGCCGCGCGGTCGATCAGGTCCTCGGACACCTCCCCCGCCTTCACCTTGTCGAGCAGGCTCAAGTACCCGATCGTGTCCGGCAGTTCGACATCGGTCCCGGCGGTCAACGCGGCGACCCCCGCGTCCGCGTTGTCCGCCGCCACCCGGTGCATCGACGCCAGGAACGGCACCGCCCAGTAGTCCGAGACGACCGTCCCCTCGAAGCCCCAGTCCTCCCGCAGTACGTCGGTGAACAGCCACGGATCCGCACTCGCAGGCAGCCCGTCGAGGTCGGCGTACGAACTCATCACCGACCCGGCGCCGGCCGTCGCGATCGCGGTCTCGAACGTCGGCAGGATGATGTCCAGCAACTCGCGGCGCCCCATCGACACCGGCCCGTGGTTCCGGCCGGCCCGCGACGCGGAGTACCCGGCGAAGTGCTTCAGCGTCGCGATGACGCCCGCGCTCTGCAGACCACGCACGTACGCCGAACCCAGGATCCCCACCAGGTAAGGGTCCTCGCCCATCGTCTCCTCGACGCGACCCCAGCGATAGTCGCGCACGACGTCGAGCACCGGCGACAACCCTTGATGCACACCGACCGCCGCCATGTCGCGCCCGATCGCCGCCGCCATCCGCTCGACCAGCGACGGGTCGAACGTCGCACCCCACGCGATCGAGGCCGGGTAGACAGTCGCGCCGTACGTCGTGAATCCGGTGAGGCACTCCTCGTGGACCAGCGCCGGCACACCGAGCCGGGACTCCTTCAGCACCACCTCGTGCTGCCGGACGACCTCGGCGATGCCCTGCTCGACCGTCTGCGGGTAACTGCCCCAGACCCGGGTGAGATGACCGAGCCCGTCGCGACTCGCGTCCGCCAGCGACAGCGAACCGCCGACCGAGAAGACGTCCTCCATCGGCGCGACGTTGATCGTCTCGTCCTCGGGCAGGTCGTGGTCGGCCATGTCGTTGCCGGCCCAGCGGCTGCCGAGCTGCGCGATCTTCTCCTCGAGCGTCATCGCCGCCAGCAGCAGCCCGGCTCGCTCCGCGGCGGGCAGCGCCGGGTCGCGCCAGGGCCGGTCAGTCGAGATGGACAAGAAAATCTCCCTTGATGAACGTTCCATTCGGTGAGCAATTATCGAAAACTTTTCGATGCTCTCCGGTCGACCCGGCCGATCCGCCGTAGATCGATGAATCCCCTGTACCGACAGGTGATTACGTGACCTCACTGTGACCCCAAAGTCTACTTAGTTCAAGTCTTGACAGCACTATCTCCGAAATCTATGTTTCGAAAACAAGTCATATCGGCAGGTGCTTCCGCAACCTGTGGGGGCAGCACGGAGTACGGAGATCACTGTGGATCCCATGACGACATCCCGACGTACCTTCCTTGGTCTCGTCGGTGGCGGCGCACTCGCTGCCGGCCTCGGCGCCTGCGGCAGTTCCGGCCCGCAGAGCACGCCTGGGTCAACCACCGGAGCCGGCGGCGCAGGTGGCGGGGCGACGTACTGGTTCCTCACCGGACAGCCGCAGCAGGGCATCCGGGAGGCACAGGTCAAGAGGTTCAACGACGCGAACGCGGACAGCAAACTCAAGACCACCGAGTTCCAGAACGACGCGTTCAAGGCGAAGATCAAGACCGCCATCGGCGCCGGCCAGGGCCCGACGCTGATCTGGGGCTGGGGCGGCGGCGGCCTGAAGGCCTACGTCGAAGCCAACCAGGTCGAGGACCTGACCGACTGGCTCACCAAAGAGCAGGCCGACCTGAAGAACTCGATCTTCCCGTCCGCGTTCACGGCGGCGACCGTCAACGGCAAGATCTACGCGGTGCCGGGCGAGACCGTCACGCCGATCGTGCTGTTCTACGACAAGCGCGCGTTCGAGAAGATCGGCGCGGAGCCCCCGCAGTCCTGGGGCGACATCATGGACCTGGTGCCGAAGTTCAACGACAAGGGCATCGCGCCGTTCTCGCTCGGCGGCCAGTCGCGCTGGACCAACATGATGTGGCTGGAGTTCCTGTTCGACCGGATCGGCGGCAGCGAGGTCTTCCAGAACATCTTCGAGGGCAAGAAGGACGGCTGGTCCGACCCGTCCGCGATCAAGGCCCTCGAGGAGATGCAGAAGCTGATCAAGGCGAACGGATTCGTCAAGGGCTTCTCCTCGATCACCGCCGACTCCAACGCCGACCAGGCGCTGCTGTTCACCGGCAAGGCCGCGATGATGCTGCACGGCGCCTGGACCTACGGCAACATGAAGTCGTCTGGTGGCGACTTCGTGACCGGCGGGCACCTTGGATACATGAACTTCCCGCCGGTCGACGGCGGCAAGGGCGACCCGAGCGACACGGTCGGCAACCCGGGTCAGTACATGTCGATCTCGTCCAAGGCAACCGACGCCGAGAAGGCGACCGCGAAGAAGTTCATCGCGAACAACACCCTCGACGACGCCACGGTGGAGGCCTGGGTGAAGTCCGGCAACATCCCGGTCGTGAAGAGCGCGAAGGACAAGCTCTCGTCGATCACCGACAAGAACGACTCCGCGTGGCTGAACTTCGTCTACGACACGGCGGCGAACGCGAAGAACTTCGCCCAGTCCTGGGACCAGGCCCTCAGCCCGACCCAGGCCGAGACGCTGCTCGACAACATCGCCAAGCTCTTCCAGCTGTCGATCTCCCCGCAGCAGTTCGCGACGAACATGAACGCGGTGATCGGCCAGTGACTGTGACCGCCCCGCCCGCTGCACCGGAGACCGGCCGAAAAGTCTCGTCCGGCGCCGGCTCGTCCGGGGTCGGGCGGAGCGGTCCGGTCGCCTGGATGGTGCTGCCAGCGCTCGTCCTGTTCATCGTGTTCGGGGTCGTCCCACTGGTCGGCGTACTCCTGCTGAGCTTCACCCAGTGGGACGGCCTCGGCGCGATCCACAACGCGGGCCTGTCGAACTGGAAGTCGGTGCTGTCCGACTCCCAGTTGCCGCACAGCATCCTGGTCACCTTCGAGATCATGATCCTGTCGTGGCTGGTGCAGACCCCGATGAGCCTGCTGCTCGGCACGTTCCTCGCCGGGCGGCAGCGGTACCGCGCGTTCCTCGCCGTCCTCTACTTCATCCCGCTGCTGCTCAGCTCGGCCGCGATCGCGATCACCTACAAGGCCCTGCTCGACCCGAACTTCGGGCTCGGCCCGGGCCTGCACCTCGACTTCCTCACCCAGGACTGGCTCGGTCGCAGCGACCTCGCGGTCGGCGTGGTGATCTTCATCGTGTCCTGGCAGTTCATCCCGTTCCACTCGCTGATCTACCAAGGCGGCGTCCGGCAGATCCCGACCACGATGTACGAGGCGGCCTCGATCGACGGCGCCGGCCGGGTCCGGCAGTTCTTCAGCATCACGGTGCCGCAGCTGAAGTACACGATCATCACGTCGTCCACGCTGATGGTGGTCGGCTCGCTGACGTTCTTCGACCTGATCTTCGTCCTGACCGCGGGCGGTCCCGGCGACGCCACGCGCGTCCTCGCCCTCGACATGTACAAGCGGGGCTTCATGTCCAACCAGATGGGCCCGGCCAGCGTGATCGCCGCCCTCATCGTGCTGCTCGGCCTGGCGCTCGCACTGCTGCTGCGCCGACTGGGTGGCAGCGCGACCGCAAGCCAGCAGGAAGGTGCGTGACATGGCTGTGGCTACCAGCAACTCGGGTACGACGACCCGCCCGGTGCGCAGCCCTTCGTTCCGCGCCCGCAAACTGCTGCAGCTGAACTGGTTCGGCGGACTCGCCGGCTGGATCTGGCTGGCGATCGTGCTCGTGCCGCTCTACTGGATCGTCGTCACCAGCTTCAAGGACCAGAGCGCGTACTTCACCCAGAACCCGTTCGCGCTGCCGTCCGCGCCGACGACGAACAACTACAGGCTGGTCGTCGAGTCCGACTTCCCGCGGTACTTCCTGAACAGCGTGATCGTCACCGTCGGCACGATCCTCCCGGCCGTCGGGATCTCGTTCATGGCGGCGTACGCGATCATCCGCGGCGCCGGCAGCAAGTTCCTTGCCGGAGTCAACGGTCTGTTCCTGATGGGGCTGGCGATCCCGCTGCAGGCCACGATCATCCCGGTCTACCTGCTGATCATCAAGATGCATCTCTACGACAGTCTGCTGGCGCTGATGCTGCCGTCGATCGCGTTCTCGATCCCGCTGTCGGTCCTGGTGCTGACGAACTTCATCCGCGACGTACCGAAGGAACTGTTCGAGTCGATGCGCGTGGACGGCGCCACCGAATGGGGCATGCTCCGCGGCCTCGCGCTGCCCCTCACCCGGCCGGCGCTCGTGACGGTCAGCATCTACAACGGGCTCGGCGTGTGGAACGGGTTCCTGCTGCCGCTGATCCTGACCCAGAGCCCCGACAAGCGAACCCTGCCGTTGGCGCTGTGGACCTTCCAGGGCCAGTACAGCGTGAACGTCCCGGCAGTCCTCGCCTCCGTAGTCCTGACCACCCTCCCGATCGTCATCCTGTACGCCGTGAGCCGCCGCCAACTCCTCAGCGGCCTAACCGCCGGCTTCAGCCGCTAAGCCGTCTGCCCGCGTTGTCCGGGGTCTGAGCACCCCGGACAACGCGGGCGTGCTCGTGCTCTCACGGACTGCTAATCTCTGCGGCCTACCTGGACCGTCTTGAGTAGTGGGGGCGATGAGCACCGTGGCGGACGACGAACCTGACGCAAACACCTCGGACACTCGCGGCGAAGGCTGGTTCGGCAGACACCAGAAGGGTGCCTGGATCGCTGCCGGAGCGACAGTTGTCGCCGCTCTGATCGCGGCGTTGGTGCCAGTCCTGGCCTCCTCCGGCGACGACAACAACGCCGTCGTGTCTACCCCGTCGCCGGCCGCATCCATGTCCGGATCGGCACCGACCACGACCCCGGTGCCCAGCCAGACCCCGTCTCCGAGCACCACTGCTGCCGGAAGCCAACTCTGGCAAGGGGCCCTGCTGCTCGACACCACGGCGAAGGATCTGGACGCCGTGCCACCGGAACCAGTCGGCTATGCCGACGAAGGCGACGTGTACATGCTGCTCAACAACGAGATGAGCGGCTGGAACGGCACCCTGATCGCGCAGTGGACCGGGCCCGGCGACCTGCCAGGACTTCAGGACTGCTCGAACGTCGTAGGCACCCTGGGCAGCACCGACAAGGTGAAGCTCACGAAGAAGACCGTGCTGTGCGTACGCACCAGTGACCGCAACATCGCGAGGCTCAAGGTCTCCGCGCTCGGCGCCGGCGGCGCCCTGGAATCCCGCGCCACCTTCGACGCGGTCATCTGGAAAGCAGGCTAAGCCGCCCCTCAGCCGATCTCCGAACACCCGGCGCGTTCTGAATCTCTTGCGGCGAATACCCCCGGAAAGGTACCGTGGGGTGTTTGTGCCGTAAAACAAAAAAGAAGCCCTCTTCGGGCTTCTAGGTTCAGATTATCAAACTCTCCGGGTTTGTGCAAGGGATCGGGGGCAGGGGTGCTGGAGCAGGAGATCGCTGCAGAGCAAGGCGAAGTGACGATCATGTACGAACGGCTCGATGTGCTGCGGGAAAAGGCACGCGGTGAACTGGGCCGGGTGCAGGTCGAGGAAACCACGGGGACGGATCAGTCCTGGTCGGAGCGGGAATCGTTCACGGATCTGTTCTCCGGGCGGTTCTCGCAATTGTCGTCGGTGGAACGCGGATTGTGTTTCGGGCGGATCGACCAGACCGCCGGCGAACGGTTCCATATCGGCCGGATCGGGTTGTTCGACGACGACTACAACCCGCTGCTGATCGACTGGCGGACGCCGGTCGCGCAAGTGTTCTACCGGGCGACCGCCGCCCAACCGCTCGGCGTCAAACGCCGCCGGCACATCCGGCTGCAGGGCCGAACGGTGGTCGGGGTCGACGACGACCTCCTGGACGCCGACGCGATCGACGACGGCGAACGCAGCACGCTGATCGGCGAGGCGGCGCTGCTCTCGTCGCTCGGCGCGAACCGTACCGGCCGGATGAACGAGATCGTCGCGACGATCCAGTCCGAGCAGGACGAGATCATCCGGTCCGGCCTGCCCGGGGTGCTCGTAGTGCAGGGCGGCCCCGGCACCGGCAAGACCGTGGTCGCGCTGCACAGAGCGGCGTACCTGCTCTACACACATCGCGAGCAGCTCGGGCGGAGCGGCGTACTGGTAGTAGGACCCAACAGCACGTTCCTGCGCTACATCGACCAGGTACTCCCCTCGCTCGGTGAGACCGATGTCGTGCTCGCGACGATCAGCGAGATGTTCCCGGGCGTCGCCGCGACCGCGGCGGAGCCGGCCGAGGCGGCGCGGATCAAGGGCAACCTGGCGATGGCCGACGTGATCGCGCAGGCGATCGCCGGCTACCGGGTGGTGCCGGCCAAGCCGATCCGGCTGAAGGTGAACCAGGACGAGCTCGTGCTTCGGCCGGGCGCGATCCGCAAAGCACAGCAGGGCGCGCTCTCGACCCAGCCCCAGCACAACCGCGCCCGGCCCCTGTTCGTCCGCCGCGTCCTCAAGATCCTCACCAACCAGGTGGTCGACCGCATCGGCCGGCAATACGTCGGAGACGCGGACATCGACGACATCCAGCAAGAACTGTTCGACGACGACCAAGTCCTGGAGCTCCTCGACCAGTTGTGGCCTGAGCTCACACCTGAGCTCCTCGTCTCAGTGCTGTTCTCCTCGGACGACCGGCTGGCCGCGGCCGCACCGCATCTCAGTGCATCCGAGCGTTCCGCCGTACTGCGTCCACTCGCCGCGGACTGGACTGCGTCGGACGTCGCGCTGCTCGACGAAGCGGCCGAGCTGCTCGGTGAGACCGCGGACGTCGTTGTCGGACGCAAGCGCCAGGCGGCCGAGGATGCTGCCGCCGAGGAGGCCGGCCGGGAGTACGCGCACGGCATCGTCGACATCGAACTGACCGCCGATCGGATCACCATCGAGCCGTGGGAGATCGAGCAGTTCAAGGACCTGATCGCCCAACGCACGCGGGTGTTCAACAGGCCGGCGAGTACCGCCGAGGGCACCGCCCACGACCGCAACTGGGTGTTCGGCCATGTCATCGTCGACGAGGCCCAGGAGCTGTCCGCGATGGACTGGCGGATGCTGATGCGCCGCTGCCCGCGCCGCTCGATGACGATCGTCGGCGACATCGCGCAGACGGGTTCTGCCGCCGGCGTACGGTCCTGGGCCGAACTCCTCGACCGGTACGCCGCCCGCCGCTGGCGCACCGCCGAACTGACGGTCAACTACCGCACCCCGGCCGAGATCATGACGATCGCCGCCGATGTCCTCGCCGCCATCGATCCGACCTTGCAGCCACCCACCTCGGTCCGCGAAACCGGCACCGACCCCTTCATCGACCCCGTCCCGCCCGCAGCCCTCGCCGACGCCATCCGCACCGCGATCAAGTTCGAGCAGCGGGAGATCGGCGACGGACACCTCGCGGTGATCGTCCCGGCCTCCCGGTACGACGAGTTCGCCGCCGTACTCCCAGAAGTTGCCCACAGCCACGACCCGTCCGTACTCGACGGCACCGTCGCCCTCCTCGACGTACCCCAATCCAAAGGCCTCGAATTCGACGCTGTCCTGATCGCCGACCCCTCCACCATCGTCAACGAATCCCACCGAGGTCTCTCCGACCTCTACGTAGCCATCACCCGAGCCACCAAACGCCTGACAATCCTCGGCAACCTCCCGGACGTGCTGAGGCGCAGGTGAGGCTTCTGAATCGGTGGACCGATGGACCGCGTCGCTACCTCCAACACGCACGGGTGTTGTGGCGGGCGGCGCCCGGCTGGTCCACGCTCGCACTCGCGCTGACCGTGCTCGAGGCAGTGGTCCGGACCGGCCTGATGATCGCGATCGGGCTCTTCGTCGGCTCGCTCAGCGAATCGGCGACGTACGCGACCTGGCAATGGTTTCTGCTGATCGCCGCGCTGCTTGTCGTCGGGCCGTTGCTCCAAGCGTGTCTGTCGGCGGCAACGGCACGCAGTTCGGTCGCGTACCTGCGCTACGTGTCCGATCTGGTCGCCGAGGTCGGCCTGCACCCGCATGGGATCGAACATCTGGAGGCGCCCGATTTCGCGGGCTGCCTCCGGACGGTTGTGACCGCGACGCGGGACTGGTCGTTCGTGACTGGTGTCGACGCCACGTGGTCGATCATCGGGCCACGCCTGGCGGGAACTGGTGCGCTCGCCGTCCTGGTGCCGTGGCGATGGTGGGTTCCGCTCCTGGTCGCCGCCTCGTTCTTCGCGCTCTCCAAAGTGTTCACCGGATGGATCAGCCTCGCCTTCGACAAGTTGCTCACGAGTCCCGGAGACAGTCGGCGCCGAGCCACCTATCTCCGTGGACTCCTCACGCAAACCGAGTCTGCGAAGGAGATTCGGTTGTTCGGCCTGACGGACTGGCTCACCGACGTGTACCGGGCGAGCTGGTTCGACGCCATGACGCCGTTGTGGCGGGAGCGACGCCGAGGACTCGGTCCGGTTCTCCTCACCTGCCTGGTCATGGCTCTCATGGTCGGTGGCGCCTTCGCCCTGATCGCGTACGACGTCTCAACCGGAGCGATCTCGCTGGCGGCCACCGTGACCATGGTCCAGGCGATTCTCCGGCTGCAGAACTTCGGCCTTCTCGGGGACGTGAGTACGGCGCTCGCACGCAACACGTCAACGCTCCAGGCGTTGGTAGGTCTCCGCCACGATCTCGGACTACCGGCGGTCGCTCCGGTCCGCCCTGCCGGCTCAGTGTCGCCGCAAAGGCGCCCGGCAGGTGCTGCTGAGGTTCACCTGGACGCGGTCACCTTCACCTACCAAGGCAGCACCGAACCTGCAGTCAAGCAGGTCACTCTGCACATCCCGGCCGGCCAGTCGATCGCCGTCGTCGGCGCCAACGGCGCGGGCAAGTCGACAATCATCAAGCTGCTCTGCGGGCTGTACACACCGGCTGAAGGGACTGTACTGGTCGACGACGCCGACCCAGCCGTCGATGAGGCTGCCCGTCGCCGGGTCGCGGTGATCTTCCAGGACTTTGCCCGTTATCACCTCTCGTTGCGCGACAACGTCGTACTCGGTGCCGGAAGTGCGGATCATCCGCTGGTTGAGCAAGCGCTGACCGACGCCGGCGGCGCCGTACTGCTTGAACGGCTCGACCGAGGATGGGACACGGTCCTGTCGGCAGAGTACGACAGCGGCACGGACCTCTCCGGCGGTCAATGGCAGCGTGTTGCCCTGGCCCGTGCGCTGGCTGCAGTGGCAGGTGGAGCAGGCGTGCTCGTACTGGACGAACCGACGGCGGCGCTCGACGTCCGCAGCGAGGCTGCGCTGTTCGAGCGGTTCCTCGAAGTCACACGAGGCGTGACCACCATCCTGGTGAGTCATCGGCTGTCGAGCGTTCGGCATGCCGATCGCATCGTCGTACTGGCAGGTTCCGGCATCGTCGAGGACGGCAGTCACGAGGAACTGCTCGGCCCTCGGCGGGCGCTATGCCGAGCTCTTCACGCTCCAGGCGCGTCGTTTCGTTTCGGTGCCCCGATGAGCCCGGCCCTGCGGGGAATGGCGCTGGTTCTCACCACGACGGTCAGAACGAGTCCGGCTCAGTCCCTGCTGTGTCTGCTCGAGACCCTCGGCAAGGTGCTCGCGGCATTGTCACCGCTGTACGTCGGGATCTTCGCCGACGCCGCCGTCCATCGGAATCTGGACCGGATGCTGCTGGCCGCGATCGCGCTGGTCGGATCGACCGCGGCGAACACGGCTCTGCAAGCTGTTGGGGTCAACGCCCGCGTCCGGCAGATGGAACTACTCGGTCATGTCTTCGATGCACAGGTCGCCGAGCTCACGGCACGCATTCCGACCCTCGATCATCTGGAGTCCGCGCGCTACCTCGACAAACTGCAGATCCTGCGGGACAACGAGAATGTGCTCGGCGGAGCGCTCAACACGATGATCAACACGCTGAACACCCTGGCGTTCGCCATCAGCGTCCTGCTCGTCGCAGTCACCGCCGACTGGCGGCTGTCGATCCTGATCGCGGTGGGAGCGACGCGCCTGGTCACCGCACGCTGGTCGCTGCGCTGGGACAAGGCCGCCGAAGAGGCCAGCGCCTCCTCTGGTCGCTTGACCCGCCACCTGATCGAACTGACTACGTCGCCCACCGCGGGGGCGGAGACCCGGGTCTTCGGCCACCAGTACGAGCTCCGGCGGCAGATCCGTCGCGCAATCACCGCTTGGCGACGACCGATCATGCACGCGACCAGCCGCAAGGCAGTACTCGCGGCCGGTCACACCGTCCTGTTCTTCGTCACCGCGAGCGCTGTGCTGGCCTGGATAACCCAGGACGCGCTCGCCGGAACCGTCTCGATCCAGTCCGTTGTCGTCGCGGTCGCTGTCCTTCAAAGCCTGCAGACCGTGAGTTCCTCGTTCGCGGGGGTCGTCGGAGGGATCACCAAGGTCGGACGCAACTGTGCCCGGTTCATCTGGCTTCGCGACCATGCGGCCGGCATCTCGACCGGCCGCGAGACACCGCCGTCACGGCTGTCCGACGGAATTCGGATCGAGCACCTCAGCTACCGGTACGGCGACTCGCAACGAGACTC
Organism: Kribbella soli; assembly: GCF_004331345.1. Lineage (GTDB taxonomy): Bacteria > Actinomycetota > Actinomycetes > Propionibacteriales > Kribbellaceae > Kribbella > Kribbella soli. Next base: position 1,118,502 of record NZ_SJJZ01000002.1, read on the forward strand.
GCTGACCGATGTCGATCTGCACCTCCCGACCGGCGCTGTCGTCGCAATCGTCGGTGAGAACGGCGCCGGGAAATCCACCCTGGTGAAGCTGCTGAGCGGACTCTACCGACCGACGGAGGGCCGGATCCTCGTGGACGGCCAGGACCTGTCCGCACTGGATCCGGTCGCCTGGCGATCCCGGCTGGCCGGGGCGTTCCAGGACCATGTCCGATTCGAATTCACCGCGCAGCAATCCGTCGGCGCCGGTGACGTCGCCGTACTCGACGACCGGCAGCGCGTCCACCAAGCACTGCGTGACGGCACGGCCGAAGAGATCGTCGCGGCACTGCCGAGTGAGCTGGACACCCAACTCGGAACGGCCTGGACCGGCGGCGTCGGCCTGTCCGGTGGCCAATGGCAACGAATCGCCATTGCCCGCGGCATGATGCGCCGCGCTCCACTGCTGCTCATCCTCGACGAGCCGACGTCGGCCCTCGACCCTGTCGCTGAACACGCGCTGTTCGAACGCTACGCGGCAGCGAGCCGCCGTACCGGGCGGCGCGGTGGAGTCACCGTGTTGGTGACCCATCGCTTCTCAACCGTCGCCGCCGCCGATCTGATCGTCGTACTCGATCAAGGCCGAGTCGTCGAATACGGCTCGCACACCGAGTTGCTCGCCGGCCAGGGACAGTACGCCGACCTCTACGAACTCCAGAACCGCGGCTACCGCTGAGGCCCCCTGCGGGGGCTTGGTTGGGGGCTGGCATGATCGTCGGGTAGTGAAGTTGTGGTCACTGACGGTGAAATCGTTGGGCTAATGTGTAAATTCCGTAACGAGGAGACTCCCGGAAAGCACTCTCCTCACGTAATCTGCCCAACCATGCACAGAGGCGAGCGGCGGGCCAAGCGGCCCAATGTCGTGTGGTCAGTGTTCGTGTTCCTCGCGGTCAGCGCGCTGGCTGGAGCGCTGACCGCCGGTCTGGCCCTACCCTTCGCCGGTCTGGCCGGGGTGACCACGGCCAAGGCACACGACACGGTGCAGTTCCTGCCCCAGGACCTGCAGACGGCGCCGCTGGCGCAGAAGTCGATCATCCAGGCCGCGGACGGCAAGGTCATCGCGACGCTGTACCAGCAGAACCGGACCCCGGTCCCGCTGAAGGCGATCAGCCCGGTGATGCTGAAGGCGATCGTCGCGATCGAGGACGACCGGTTCTACGAGCACGGGGCACTGGACTTCAAGGGCACCCTGCGCGCGCTGCTGCGCAACCAGTCGTCCGGCGGGGTCTCGCAGGGCGGCTCGAGCATCACCCAGCAGTACGTGAAGCTGAGCCTGATCAACAAGGCCCGCACGCCGGAGGAGGTCAAGGACGCCACCGCCGAGACCTACGAGCGGAAGATCGCCGAGCTGCGCTACGCGATCGCGGTCGAGAAGGAGATCCCGAAGACCGAGATCCTGAACCGCTACCTGAACCTGGCCTTCTTCGGTGACCGTTCGTACGGCGTCGAGGCCGCGGCGATGCACTACTTCGGCGTCCACGCCGCGAAGCTGAACCTGCCGCAGGCCGCGATGCTGGCCGGCCTGGTGAAGAACCCGACCGGGTACGACCCGATCGACAGCCCGGTGCGCGCCAAGGCCCGGCGCGACGTCGTCCTGCGCCGGATGCACGAGCTGAACATCATCACCGCCAAGCAGTCCCAGGACGCGATCAAGACCCCGGTGATCGACCCCAAGAAGGTCCGCGTCATCCCGAGCGGCTGCGCGAACTCGACGTACCCCTTCTTCTGCGAGTACGTCGTCTCCAAGCTCAAGGCGAACAACGCGTTCGGGAAGACGCCGGAGGAACGCGAGAACTACATCGAGACCGCCGGCCTGGTGATCAAGACCTCGCTGGACCGCAAGATGCAGACCGCCGCTGATCTCGCCGTCGCGAAGCACTCGAAGGCGACCGACGATGTGGTCGCGGCGGTCACGCTGGTGGAGCCGGGCACCGGCCTGGTGAAGGCGATGGCGCAGAGCCGCCCGTACGGCGCGAAGAAGGGACAGACGGCGTACAACTACAACGTCGAGAAGTCCTACGCCGGCGGGTTCGGCGGGTTCCAGAACGGGTCGACGATGAAGGCGTTCACGATCGCCGCCGCGATCGGCAAGGGCGTGCCGACGACGTACCGGATCCGGTCGCCGCAGACGATCAGCCTCAGCGGCCAGAACTTCAGCACCTGCAACGGCCCGATTTCGGACGACTCGTACAACCCGAAGAACTCGACGACGACAGTCCTCGACCCGTCGATGGTCGACGCGGCCCGCGCCTCGACCAACACGTACTTCCTGCAGTTGTCGCAGCAGATCGGTCTGTGCCCGATCACGACCATCGCGTCCAAGCTGGGCATGTACGACGCGCAGACCCTGAAGCCGCTGAAACAGGTGGTCTCGTTCACCCTCGGTTCGGCGGGTCTGATCTCGCCGCTGATGCTGTCCAACGCGTACGCGACGTTCGCCGCCCGCGGCATGTACTGCAACCCGCAGATCGTCACGTCGATCACCTCGCTGAAGACCGGCAAGGCGATCCCGACGCCCGGCCCGAACTGTCACCGGGTGCTGTCGCCGGGCGTCGCGGACGGCGTCAACTACGTTCTGCAGCAGGTGATGGCGAAGGGCGGGACCGGCGCCAAGGTGAAGTTCGGCACCAGCGACCTGGCCGGCAAGACCGGTACCACGGACGAGAACAAGGCGGTCTGGTTCTCCGGCTATACGTCGAAGCTCGCGGCGGCTTCGGTGGTCGCCGACGCCGACCCGCCGGCGCACAACCTGATCAACCAGGTCTTCAACGGCAAGAAGCTCAGGGACGCCTCGGGTTCCGGCACCGCCGGCCCGATCTGGGAGGCCGCGCTGCAGGGTGCGTTGCAGGGGCTGCCGACCACGAAGTTCGTGAAGCCGGACGACATCATCATCCGCGGCAACGTGAAGGACCTGCCCTACCTGAAGGGCATGACGCCCGCGGACGCGGCCGCGAAGCTGCTGTCGATGGGCTTCAAGGTCCAGATGAGTCACGGCCCGCAGGTCGACTCGGATGCGCCGCTCGGCACGGTCGCCTGGACGAACCCGCGGCAGGAGGACGGCGCACCCGAAGGCGCGATGGTCCTGCTGTACATCTCCAACGGCAGCAAGGCCCAGCCACCGACGCCGCCGGTCACCCCGCCGACCCCACCCGTGACCCCGCCGACCATCAAGCCGCCACCCGGCTTCCCGACCTGCCCACCCTGGGACCCGCGCTACCCCAGGTGCAAACGCGGCTGACCCGCCCCGAAAGGCCGGTCGGGTGATCACTAGGCTGGGGGTCAACACCTAGTACTTGGGAAAGGACTCCCCCCGTGAGTGTCGATGAGCTGGTTGGTCAGGTTGAGCGTGCGCGTTCGGACTATGAGGCGCTGGTGGCCAAGGGGCTCAAGCTGGATCTGACGCGGGGGAAGCCGTCGCCCAAGCAGTTGGATGCGGCGAACGGCGTGCTCGGGCTGAGCGGTGACCCGGTGTCCGCGGACGGGACGGACCTGCGGAACTACGGCGGGCTCAACGGGCTGCCGGAGGTACGGGCGATCTTCGCCGCGGACCTGCAGGTGCCGGTCGAGCAGCTGCTCGCGGCCGGGAACTCGAGCCTCGAGCTGATGCACGACGCGGTCGTGTACGCGCTGCTCGGCAAGGTGCCGGGCGCCGAGCAGCGGTGGGCCGACGTCGAGGGGCTGGCGTTCCTCTGCCCGGTCCCGGGGTACGACCGGCACTTCGGGATCTGCGAGCGATACGGGATCAAGATGATCCCGGTGCCGATGACGCCCGAGGGCCCGGATATGGACGTCGTCGAGCGGCTGGTCGCCGAGGACGCCGCGATCAAGGGCATCTGGTGCGTGCCGAAGTACAGCAACCCGGACGGCACGGTGTACTCCGACGAGACCGTCCGGCGGCTCGCCGCGATGGAGACCGCGGCGCCGGACTTCCGGATCTTCTGGGACAACGCGTACGCCGTGCACCACCTGACCGACTCCCCCGCGCAGCTCGCCGACGTGCTCGCGCTGTGCGCCGAGAACGGGAACCCGGACCGGGCGTTCGTGTTCGGGTCGAGCTCGAAGATCACCTTCGCCGGCGCCGGCGTCGCGTTCTTCGGGTCCTCACCGGCGAACATCAAGTGGTGGCTGAGCCACACGGTCAAGCGGAGCATCGGGCCGGACAAGATCAACCAGCTCCGGCACGTGCAGTTCCTCCGCGACGCCGACGGCCTGCACGAGCACATGCGCACGCTGGCCGCGCTGATCCGGCCGAAGTTCGACGCGGTCGACAAGATCCTCACCGCCGAGCTCGGCGGCACCGGCCTCGCATCCTGGACGGCACCGGCCGGAGGCTACTTCGTCAGCCTGCAGGTCCCCGAGGGGTGCGCCCGCGAGGTGGTCGCCAAGGCGAAGGCGGCCGGGATCGCGATCACTCCGGCCGGCGCCACGCACCCGTACGGCGACGACCCGACCGACCAGGTCATCCGGATCGCCCCGACGTTCCCGGAGCTGCCCGAGGTCGAGGCGGCGATCACCGGTCTCGCCACCTGCGTCCGGCTGGTCGCGAGCGAGAAGCTGCTCGCCGATCAGGCGTGAGGTAGTTCGAAGAGCAGGCAGTTGGACGTTGCGTGGGCGAGGAGTTTGCCGCGTTCGTCGTACAGGTGGGCCTCCGCGACCGCCGTACGACGACCGCGGCTGATGATCCCGCCCTCGCAGCGCAGCAGGCCCGAGTCGATCGTGACCGGCTTGATGAAGCGGGTCATCAGGTCGAGTGACGTGTAGCCGACGCCGGCCGGCAGCGTCGAGTGGACGGTGCAGCCGGCGGCGGTGTCGAGCAGCGTCGCGATGACGCCGCCGTGCACCGTGCCGAGCGGGTTGTAGTGGAACTCGGCCACCGGCATCAGCACCGTGACCTTGCCTTCCTCGACCTCGATCTCGGTCCCGCCGACCAGGTGCAGGATCGGCGGCGCCGGGAGCTCCCCGTCGCGCATCGCCTGCAGCATCTCCAGCCCCGACGAGCGGCCGACCCGGGCCGCGGTCTCGGCCGGATCCGCCCAGGAGAACGTCCGGCTCCGGGTCGCCTGCTCAGTCTCCGTCATGGACCGAGCCTCACACCGCCCACCTGGGTCTGTCAACGAGACTTAGCACTCAGTGCGAGGTGTGCAACGGCCTCCGCGGGACGCCGTACCGCGTCCGGGACCGGGGGCGCGGAGGCGGACAAACGTATGAAATACAAGGGATTCGGAGGGTAGGGGTTTCTCTTCGCAGCAGGGTGGCTAGGGTGCTGCTGGGAGGATGGAAGTGAGGCAGTTCAATACGCCGCCGGATTGGCCCGACCCGCCGACGCCGGACTGGCGACCACCGCGACGGTGGCAGCCACCGAAGTCGTGGCCGGCCGCACCGGATGGATGGACGTTCTGGGTCGACAAGCACGGACGACCGGTTCGCGGACCGATCGGGAGGTACGGCGGACCGCGTCCGCTGGCGGCCGCGGCGATCATCGCGATCCCCGTGACGTTGATGGTGCTCGTGTTGCTGAGCCCGTTCGGCGGCAGCGGAGATTCCACGAGTACGGCGCCGGTGTTCGGGCCGAGCGCGCCCGCGACGACACCGGTGCCACAGGCCCCGACCCGTAGCACCGAGCAGCCGGCACGGGTCGTCGCCACTACGCCAACACCGACCTCCACACCGACACTGACGCCCACCGAGTCGCCGACGCCGTCCGAGGCGACCACCACGGCACCGACCACACCGACTCCGACACCCACCGTCGTACCGACACCGACCTCGACACCCACGACGGTCGTGTTCCGGAGCTGTGCGGAGGCTCGCGCGGCGGGCAAGGCGCCGCTGCACCGAGGGGATCCGGGCTACTCGGCGGCGCTCGACCGCAACGGTGACGGCGTGGCCTGCGACCGCGGCAACTCCTGACGGTCGTTCAGGGGCGCACCACGAAGGGCCGGAACGCCGCCTGGACCTGCGCGTCGCTCGGGGTCACGCTCTCTACGTCCGTACTGCTGGAGCTCAGGCGGTACGGGCAGGCCTCCCCCGACATCTGCACGGTGGCGGACGCCACCAGCCGCCCGGTTCGCAGCTCGTACACCTTGGTCGGGACCGTCACCTTGCGGAACGTCACGTACGTGACCTCGCCGCCGTACGGATTCGTCTCCGGTACGTACGGGCAGGTCTGCACCGCCGCGCCCATCCCCGGCGTGTCGGTGCACACGATGATGGTCGCCCGGTACGGATCGTCGATCGACCACGCGGCCGGCAACTGGTCGGCGTACTGCGAGCCGTCGCCGAGGAAGACCGCCGGGTTGAAGCCGCGGTGGTATGGCTTCGCGCCGCTGTACTTCGCGGGACTCGAGCAGTACGCCCCGTCCAGCAGCAGGCTCCGGACGTTGTCCAGCTCGATCGCCAGCGTGGCCTTCACGAGTCCGGCCCGTGCCCGCGCCGTCTGCTTGGCCTTGGGGTACGTCGCGATGAGCCGCTGGTACGTCGCGCGCGCGGTCACCCAGTTCTCGCGGGACGCGTAGCCGTCGGCGCAGGCCAGCAGGGCGTTCGGCTCGATCCGGGGTACGACGGCATTGGCGCGATCGAGCAAGGTGCTGGACAGCTTGCGCGTGCGCAACCAGGCGGTCATCGTGATCTGCGCACACGGCTCCATCGCCTGCAGGTCCTTGACGAACCGATCCATGACGACTCCTGCGGTCGCCTGCTGCCGCGGGTCGGAGGCGATCGGGCCGAGGATGTCGTAGCCCTGCCTGAGGGACGACACGTCGGTCAGTCCCGCGGCTGCCGAGAGGTGCCCCCTCGCTGTGTCCAGCCTGCCGCAGGTCTCTACGTCGCCGTCACCGCGGTCCATGTCCTTCCCGGAGACGAGACGGTCGCCGAACCAGACCTCGCCCTGTGCCTGCACGACCTTCGCGCAGTCGCCGGCCCGCCGCGCTGCGGTCACCCGGTCGGCGACATCGGCGGCATCGCGCTTGAGCACGACGCCCGACGCCACGACCGCGAGCGTGATCACAGCAGCGACGATCCGCTTCGGAATACTGGCTGTCCGCTCCGGTGCCCGGGTCGCCAGGAACAGGCCGTGCAGCACCTGCAGCAGTCCCCACGCGATCAGGCCGAACTGGTACGCCGCGTCCTTGCGCTGGTACATGAGGACGAGGAGTACCGCCGTACCGGCGAGGCCGAGGATGCCGAAGAACCAGCGGCGGATCAGGAAGTAGCCGAGGCCGAGCAACGAAGCGTTGCCCAGGGCAACGGCCAGTGGATCGTGCGGCCGGAGCCGCTTCGGCGGTCGTCCCGGGTACGGCGTGCCCTGCGGGGGCGGGGGCGGCACTTGCTCGTAGGTCATCTGTATCGCTCTCAGTCACGAAGTGTCACCACCCACTGTGACGTCGTCCACCCCCACCCGCAGCGCGCTGACCGGTTCCTGTCATCCGAGCCGGATGGACTTCTTGTTCATGAATTCCTCGATGCCGGCCGGGCCGAGTTCGCGCCCGAGGCCGGAGCGTTTGATACCGCCGAACGGGAGGTCGGCCTGGGAGCCCCCGGCGCGGTTCAGGTACACCATGCCCGCGTCGATGCGGTCGGCGACGCGGCGGTTGCGGACGGGGTCGGTGCCCCACACCGACGCGCCGAGGCCGAACGGGGTGTCGTTGGCGAGCCGGACCGCGTCGTCCTCGTCCGCAGCTTCGAACACGATCACGACCGGCCCGAAGATCTCTTCGTAGTACGCGTCCATCTCCGGCGTGACGTCGGTGAGGACGGTCGCCTCGAGGTACGCGCCGGGCGTGATCCGGCGACCGCCGGCACGCAGCGTCGCGCCTTGTTCGACCGCCTTCGCGACCTGGGCGGCGACCTCGTCCGCGGCGGCGGCCGAGGCGAGCGGCGGGAGCTTCGTCGCGGGATCGGCCGGGTCGCCGGGAACGTAGTACTCCGTGACCCGCTTGGTCAGCCGGTCGACGTACTCGTCGTACAGGCCGGCCAGGACGATCATCCGCTTCGGGGCGTTGCAGGACTGGCCGCAGTTGCGCATCCGCGCGGTCGCGGTGGCGTTGACGGTCTCGTCCAGGTCGTCGGTGTCGAGGATGATCAGTGGGTCGGAGCCGCCGAGTTCGAGCACGGTCTTCTTCAGGTTCTTCCCGGCCTCGGCGGCGACCGAGATACCGGCCTGCTCGCTGCCGGTCAGCGAGACGCCGGCGATCCGCGGGTCGGCGAGGATCGCCGGGATCTGCCGGCTCGACGCGTACGTGTTCACGTAGACGCCTTCCGGTACGCCGGCCGCGTGCAGGATCTCCTCGATCGCGCGCGCCGACCGCGGGCAGATCGAGGCGTGCTTGAGCAGGATCGTGTTCCCGAGGACCAGGTTCGGCGCGACGAAGCGGGCGACCTGGTAGCACGGAAAGTTCCACGGCATGATCCCCAGCAACGCGCCGATCGGCCCTTTGGTGATGACCGCCTTCCCGTCCCTGAGGTCGATCGGTTCGTCGGCGAGCAACGCCGGTCCGTGCTCCGCGTAGTACCGGAAGATGTCGACCACGATCCCGACCTCGCCCCGGCCCTCGTTGACCCGCTTCCCCATCTCGAGCGTCATGATCGCGGCCAGCTCGTCGGCCCGCTCCGCGAACAGGTCCGCCGCCCGCGCCACGATCGCCGCCCGCTCCCCCACGGTCCGCTGCCGCCAGTCCGGGTACGCCGCATGCACCCGCCCGATCGCCGCGCGCACCTCCTCCTCCGTCGAGTTCGCCACTTCCTCCACCAACACCCCACACGCCGGATCGGTCACTGAGTACATCGGCTACCTCCATCCAGAACCGTCAATCACCATACTGTATACAGCATCCCCCACGCCTGTCGCCGAGCAACTTTGGGAACCCACCAACCGTTTCGAGCGCCCCGGAATGGTTGGTGGGGGCTCAAAGACGTCCTGGGCAGCGCGCCGTGTGCGGTTGTGACATTTGCGTCATGGGGGCATGCTCATGGCTGGTCCCGTTGTCCCGCCCTCTTTGATCGGATGCCCGCCCGTGTCTGAGCAACGGAAGTTTCGTCGTGTTGTGCGGCTGGTCGCAGTGCTGGCCGTTGTTTCGGTGCCGTCGATGGCACTCGCCGCGCCGAGTGCTCCCCCGGACCCCGTGAACGCCTGGCAGTACCCGCACTGGCCGCAGAAGCAGCCCTGGCAGGAGTCGGGGCCGGACACCCGGGTCGCGAAGACCCTGTCGAGCGGGCTGCCGGGCCCGATCGACCCGCAGAACTGGGAGAACCCGGACCACATGACGTGGGACGACTACGTCAAGCCGCCTGGGACCAGCTGGGCGGATCCCGCGGTGAAGGGGTCCGAGCGGACCTTCAAGGGTGCGCTCGTGCTGCTCGACTACCCGAACCAGGACTTCGTCATCACCAAGCCCAAGGGCTCGACGGCGTTCGGCAACCCGAGTGCCGCAGCGAACGGCGTACCGCGGGATCAGACCGCGCAGTTCTACAAGAACTTCCTGAACACCCCGGAGCCGCTGAACCACGGTCACACGCTGCACGAGTACTGGATGGAGGACTCCGGCGGCCGGTACGGCGTCGACCTCACCGCGTTCGGGCCGTACCGGATGCCGGGCAAATCGCACGAGTACGCGATGGAGTTCCAGAGCGACGAGGACTGCCCCGCCGGTGACGACTGCTCGCGGAACATCCGCACCGACGGCCAGGCGGCCTGGGTTGCCGACCAAGGTCCCGACGTACCGGCCGGGTACGACTTCGTGTTCTTCCTCAGCGCCGGCCAGGACGAGTCGTCGACCTGGCAGGAGTTCGGGATGATGAAGTTCCCGACCAAGGAGGACGTCACCGAGGAGTTCGGTGGGCCGGATCCCGCGCAGCGCAACTGGTCCGAGACCCGGTACGTCGACTGGACGTCATGGGCGGCCGGCTCGTCGATCTGGCCGAACGCCGGCGGCGGCTCGTCCACGCAGGCGGAGAGCTCCGGGATGGCGGTGTTCGCGCACGAGTTCAGCCACATCCTCGGCATCGGCGACAACTACAACAACCCGTACGGCGTACCGCCGAGACGCGCGTACACGGGCATCTGGGAGATGCTCAGCCGGGGCAGCTTCAACGGCCCGGGCGGCCCGCACAGCCGCTGGATGATCCCGGCGACCGGTGGTGCGTCGATGGGCGCGCAACACATGCTGCGCAACAAGATCAAGCTGGAGATGGTCGACGAGCAGAACGTGCTCAGACTCTCCCGCGAGGCACTCGCGACCTCGGGTGTGGTGATCGCGAACGTCAAGGCCCGCAGCGTGAACCCGGGCGCCAACGACCTGTCCGGCGTCAACATCGAACTCGGCGGCGCCGGTGATCTCGACGCGCCGTGCGACGCGACGAAGGATCCGATGTGCGACGGCCGCGGGTACCAGAACTACACGATCGAGGTCGTGGACCGGATGGGCACCGACTCGTTCACGCCCGATTCCGGCGTACTGGTCGCGAAGACCAAGAACCAGGACCGCGCGCCGTTCGAGTGGGTGGTCGACGCGAACCCGCAGGACATCAACCTGACCGACTACGTGCTGCCCGACGGCACGAAGGTTCCGATCACGATCGGCGACTACCGGCAGTTGTCCGACGCACTGTTCCACGCCGGCACGAACTCCGGCAGCGAGTACGAGTACACCGACGCCGCGAACCGCCTGCACTTCTACATCACCAACGTGCACCGCAACGCGAAGGGCGAGCTCTCGTACACGGTCGCGATCCGCTCGCTCGACGGCGCCGGCGCGCAGAAACGCGGCGTACGGCTGCTGCCGACGGTCGCGAAGCCGGACCGCAGCGGCGTCCAGACCTGCAACTTCAGCCTTACCAACACGGGCAAGGCGGGTACGACGTCCACGCAGCCCGAGGACGTCACGCAGTACGTGAAGGGCGACGTCTACCGGCTGTCCGCGAAGAGCAACGGCTGGCCGATCGCCCTGCCCAACGCGCTCGCCACCGCGAACGCGGGCCAGCAGGTCACGGTCCCCGTCTACACGAAGGCCGGCACCAGCCCGCTCGCCAAGATCACCCTCACCGCCACCTCCGAAAGCGACCCCACCAAGTCATCCACCGCCACCTGCATCGCCGTCAAGCACTGAGCCGTCAAGCACTGAGCCGTCAAGCACTGACAGCAGCGCGCCGGGCGTCCAGCCGAGCTGGACACCCGGTGCGTCATGCAGGTAGTCCACGACCTGCTGGATGTTCCAGCCGTGCGCCTCGATCAGGCCGGTCGCGATCCAGTGCAGGTACGGCGCTGTGGGCGCGACCGGGGTGAGGTCGGCGATCGTTCCGTGGGTCACCGTGAACATCGGCATGCCGTCCAACTCTCCCAGCCGAACCACCGTCTCGTAGCGGCCCGGCCCCATCGTGTGGATGGCGTCCACAGCGGGGAGGAGTGCGGCCACCTCGAGGGCGAACGGGCTGCCTGGGGCGCGCCACATCTCCTGGGCTACCACGTCACCCAGTTGGTCAGCGGTGAGGAGGTAGGCGCGGCCGGCCAGCTGCGTGGACGCAGACGGGTTGTAGAAGGCCGACCCGCCACCCCAGACCTTGGACGCGCCGGCGAAAACCAGTCCGCCGGGGACGGTGACGCCGACGGACTGGCGCGGTGGGTCCTGGTTGCGACAACCCGAGTACACCCTTGCGCCACCGTGCGGGCGACCGCCGGCGAGGTAGCACGTGAAGCGTTCGAGGGCGAGGTTGGACCCGTAGGCGACGTACCAGACGCGTTCCATCAGGCCCCTTCCGGGAGCGGGCTGATTGCCGTTAGCAACGAACCAGCTCGGTGACTTACCCAGTTATCATCGCACCGGTACGCACGCCTGGCGATCTGTGGATAACTCTGGATCGCTGGATTCCCTTGAAAACAAGGGCATCTGGCTTTGAAAACTGTCGGAGGGGGTGTCTACGCTGTGGGTATGGAGATTCTCGGGGAGCGACCGGTGTGGTCGATGAGCGGCGGCGAGATGGTGTCGGCTCTGGATGCCACGTATGCCGAGATCGCTCGTCTGAAGACCTACGCCTTGCAGCTCACCGCCGGCCTCGAGACGATCGGATACGCCAAGGAAGTCGGGGCCGGCACCACCGCGAGGTTCCTGACCCTCCGCTACCGCGTCGACGCCACCGAGGCCCGCCGCGACGTACACCTGGCGAACGCTCTGCCGAAGTACCCCGCTGTCGCGGCCGCGCTCCCCGATCCCAATCCCGACCATGCTCCGGAGACGGCAGGCGACGAGGGCGGTGCGGGTTCTGGGGTGCTGGTGCATCCAGCGCAGGCCGAGGCGATCGTGTCCGCACTGGACAGACTGCCGAACACGGTGCCGGCCGAGGATCTGCGCGTCGCCGAGCAGGAAATGGTGGAGCTGGCGCGCACGCACGGCCCGCTCGACCTGCGCAAGGCCGGCGTACAGGTCCGCAACCGGCTCGACACCGACGGCCCCGAACCCGCCGAGCAGCAGGCCTACGACCGCGAGACGCTGAAGTTGAAGAACGCCGACAACGGCGTCGCGTTCAGCGGGTTCCTGGCCAACGAGAACGCCGAACTGTTCCGGACCCTGATCCACACCCACGCCAAACCACGCAAAACAGTCGACGGCGCCCTCGACCCCCGCACCCGCGACAAGCGCCAGGCCGACGCCCTCATCACAGTCCTCAATGCCGCCAACACGTCTGGGCACGGTTCGACGCCGCACATCACCGTCACTATCGACTTCAACGACCTCAAGGCCGCGACCGCGGACGCGACCGGGCAGCTGATCTACGGCGAAGCACTGTCCGCGGCCACCATCCGCCGACTCGCCTGCGACGCGCACATCCTGCCCGTCGTCATCGGCTCGGACTCGCAGCCCCTCGACCTCGGCACCACCGTTCGCCTCGCCACCGGCCCCATGCGCAAAGCCCTGATTGCCCGCGACAAAGGCTGCGTGTGCTGCGGAGCCCCGCCGATCTACTGCGACGCCCACCACGTGATCTCGTGGATCGACGGCGGTGAAACGAAGATCGAGAACCTTGTGCTCCTGTGCAAACGGTGCCACCGCGACCTGCATGCCGGCCACTGGAACATCCACATCGCCAACGGCATCGTCGACGTCGCCCGCCCCACCTGGGCAACCCCGGACCCGGTCCCCCGCGGCAGATACCGCCCACCAACAACCACGCGCGGCTCAAGCAGACCTGACGCGACCAGTGCCGGAGCACCCGCGCGCGCCTGGCCCAGAGACACCGATCCACCCTGGATCACAGCCGAGGAAACCGCACACCTCAACCCCTGGGGCGACGCGCAGGACAGCGGCCGCGCGCCGGACCCTTGGAGTGCCTCGGGCCCGGACCGCGGCGACAACGCTGCGGCGTAGGCGACGTACGCGCATCTGACGCAGCCATCTACCCTCGCGCCGGCCTATCGTTCGAGCTGTCTGCGGAGACTCCCACGGCCGAGGGTTGCCGGCGCTAGCATGAAAAGCATGCCTCTGCTCGTAGATCCGGCCTTGCCTCAAGGAACGCTGCGGGATGTCGCGCAGCCGCGTCTGGCAGCCGACGGACTGACGCTGCGGCCCTGGCGGAGGAGCGACGCCGCAACGGTGCGGACTGCATTTGCCTGTCCCGATATCCAGCACTGGCACGTTCGGCGGCTCGACACTCTCGATGAGGCAGGTGAGTGGGTCACCGGGTGGGTTGACCGCTGGGACAGCGAGACAGCGGCAAGCTGGGCGGCTGTCGATGGAGACGACCAGCCGCTCGGCCAGGTCGGACTGCGCGACATCTCTCTGGCCGAGGGGTCAGCCTCACTGTCCTACTGGGTGACCCCGGCGGCCCGGGGCCGAGCCGTCGCCGCGCGATCAGTGGACGCTCTGTCCGCCTGGGCGTTCGGGCTGATCGGTTTCAACCGGCTGAACATCCACCACTCCACCGCCAATACCGGGTCATGCCGGGTCGCCGAGCGCACCGGCTACCGGCTCGAGGGGACGCTGCGGCAGGCGGTCAAGCACGCCGACGGCTGGCACGACTGGCACGTCCACGGCCGCCTGCGCACCGACACCTGACCCAGCCGCCGGCGGCCCCGCTTCGGCAAAGAGCCACCAGGTCGTGCTCGGAATAGTTTGGAAGTCACCTGGGGTGGACAGGAGAGTTCATCTTCCGTCGGTTAATCGTTCAGATTAGGGTGCCTGCGACGCAGTGCTGGTGTTTCAGACTCCATCCGCCCCACCGCCCGTCAGGAGGCTTTGCATGCCAGATATCAATCGCCGTAGGTTCCTGCAGCTGGCCGGAGCGTCGGCCGCGTTCGCCGCGATGGCGAACAGCATCGAGCAGGCCGCCGCGATCCCCGCGCACCGCCGGTTCGGCAGTATCCAGGACGTCGAGCACATCGTCGTACTGATGCAGGAGAACCGGTCGTTCGACCACTACTTCGGCAGCCTGAACGGCGTCCGCGGGTTCGGTGACCCGCGCCCGGTGACGCTGCCCAGTGGACAGTCGGTGTGGCACCAGAAGAGTGCCCTCGGCAAGGAGATCCTGCCGTTCCGGCCGGAGGCCGACAACCTCGGGATGCAGTTCATCCAGGACCTCGCGCACAGCTGGTCCGATGCGCACCTGGCGGTGAACAACGGCAAGTACGACCAGTGGATCCCGGCGAAGACGTCGACCACGATGGCGTACCTGACCCGCGAGGACATCCCGTTCCACTACGCGCTCGCGGACAAGTTCACGCTGTGCGACGCGTACCACTGCTCGTTCATGGGCTCCACCGACCCGAACCGGTACTACATGTGGACCGGCTACACGGGTAACGACGGCACCGGCGACGGCCCGGTCCTCGGCAACGACGAGGCCGGCTACGGCTGGGCGACGTACCCGGAACGGCTCGAGCAGGCCGGCGTCTCGTGGAAGATCTACCAGGACATCGGTGACGGCCTCGACGGCGACCACGGGTGGGGCTGGATCGACGACGCGTACCGCGGCAACTACGGCGACAACTCGCTGCTGTACTTCAACAACTACCGCAACGCGCAGCCCGGGAGCCCGTTGTACGACAAGGCCCGCACCGGCACGAACGCGAAGGCCGGCGAGAGCCTGTTCGCACAGCTCACCGCCGATGTGCAGAACAACCGGCTGCCGAAGATCTCCTGGATCGCGGCGCCGGAGGCGTTCACCGAGCACCCGAACTGGCCGGCCAACTACGGCGCCTGGTACATCTCCCAGGTCCTCGACGCGCTCACGGCGAACCCCGAGGTGTGGAGCAAGACCGCGCTGTTCATCACGTACGACGAGAACGACGGCTTCTTCGACCACGTCGTACCGCCGTACCCGCCGATGTCCGCATCACAGGGCCTGTCGACCGTCAACCCGGGTCCCGATCTGTACACCGGGTCGAAGGCCGCGCACGGCGCCTACGGTCTCGGTCAGCGGGTGCCGATGCTCGTGGTGTCGCCGTGGAGCACCGGCGGCTACACCTGCTCCGAGGTGTTCGACCACACGTCGATCATCCGCTTCATGGAGTCCCGTTTCGGCGTCCACGAACCGAACATCTCGCCGTGGCGGCGGGCGATCTGCGGCGACCTGACATCGGCGTTCGACTTCGGTACGGCGGAGACGCGGCCGGCCACGCTCCCGGACACCAGCGCGTACGAGCCGCCGGACAACAAGCGGCACCCGGACTACGTGCCGACACCGCCCGCGGTCGGCAAGGTCCCGGCGCAGGAACGCGGCCGCCGCCGTACCCGGCCGTTGCCCTACGCACCGGTCGTCGACGGAGCCGTTGCCGACAGCAAGTACAGGCTGACCTTCAGCTCCGGGGCGCACGCGGGCGCCCAGTTCCTGATCACGTCCGCGAACCGTACCGACGGCCCGTGGACCTACACCACCGAGGCCGGCAAGACCGTCGCCGACAGCTGGAACCCGATCTACTCGGCCGGCGTCACCGACCTCACCGTCCACGGCCCGAACGGCTTCCTCCGCACCTTCAAGGGCAAGCCCGCGACCGGCCTGGAACTCGCCGCCCGCGAGAACGCCACCACCGGCAACGTCGACCTGACCCTGACGTCGGACACCGCCCGCCGCATCACGATCACCAACACGTACGCCGGCACCACCCAGAACCTCGACCTATCCAAGGGCACCACCACCCGCACCATCACCACGACAAGCGGCTGGTACGACGTCTCGATCACCACCGCCACCGACACGACGTACCTCCGCCGCCTGGCCGGCCACGTAGAAACCGGCACCCCCAGCCTGAGCGACCCAGCCATCAAGACCGTCTAGGTCAGCACCGCGAGTCCGGCGAGGGTCAGGTAGACGCCTCCGGTGGTCTGTTTGATCCTGCGCCGGGCTTGCGGGGACTGGTTGATCCTGGGCGCCAGGGTGCCGGCGATCGTCGCGTAGGTTGCGTCGCAGGCGACGGCCAGGAGGACGAAGCAGGCACCGAGGACGAGGATCTGCGTCGGTCCGGACCCCTCCGCCGGACGGACGAACTGTGGGAGGAAGGCCAGGAAGAACAGCACCGTCTTCGGGTTCAGCAGGTCGACGAGGATGCCGTCGCGGATCATCCGGAGACGGCTCCTCGGCACCGCGCGGTGCTTGGGCGCGCTGTCGTTCGGCGGTCGGAGCTCGCGCACCCCCATCACGAGCAGGTAGGCGGCCCCGACGTACCTGATCAGCCGGAACAGGTCAGGTGACGACGCGAGCACCGCGCCCAGCCCGGCGGCGGCCGCGACGACGTGGACGAGCGCGCCGAGTTCGAGGCCGAGCACCGACGCGAGGCCGGCGGCGCGCCCGTGGCGCAGGCTGCACGCCACCACATAGGCGACCGACGGCCCCGGTACGACGAGCACCACCAGTGCCGCCAGGCAGAAGGACAGGACTGTTGTCCCGCTTGGCATGATCCCCCCGATCCGGGCCTTCGCCCGTTCACGAAGGGACGGTACGGACGAGCGCTGCCAGTTCGCTGTCAGTCCGGGACGACCCGTTCGATCGGTAAAGTAGGTAGCCGTATCTCTCGGGGGTGAGATGGGACATCTCGACATTCGGCTGCTCGGCCCGTTCGAGATCCGTCAGGACGGCGCGGTGGTTCGGGTTCCGGGCCGCAAGGTCCGGGCGTTGCTGGCGATGCTCGCGCTGAACTGCGGACGGACGGTTTCGTTCGACGGTCTCGGACGTGCGCTGTGGGCCGACGATCCGCCGCAGCGCCTTCGAGGCAGCCTGCAGACGTACGTCGGGCGACTGCGGCGCGTGCTCGGCGACGACGCGGTGACGACCGAGCCGACGGGCTACCGCCTCGACGTGCCGGTGGAGAGTGTCGACGTACTGCGCTTCCATCGCCTGCTCGACGAGGGGAAACGCGAGCAGGCGTTGGAATTGTGGCGCGGAGACCCGTTCGGGAGCGCGCTCTCCCCGTGGTTCGACGAGCACGAGACGCCCACGCTCGTCGAGCGTTATCTGACCGCCTGGGAACAGCGGACCGACGCCGGCCTCGCCGACCTCCAGAAGCTCACCACGCGCTACCCGCTCCGGGAAACGTTGTGGCTAAGGCTTCTCACCGCGCTACGCGACGCCGGCCGACGAGCGGAAGCGCTGGAACGCTACGAGACGCTACGCCGCCACCTCGCCGACGAACTCGGCACCGACCCATCCCCTGAGCTGCAGGCACTGCACCACGACCTACTCGCTCTGCCCGCAGTTGGGAGCACGCCGCAGCGCCCGGCTCGTGACCTGACGCGGTTCTTCGGGCGGGCGGCCGAGCTGACCCGGGTCGATCGCCTGCTCGCAGCGTCCCGCCTGGTCACGATCGCCGGTCCGCCCGGCGCAGGCAAGACGCGACTCACCCGCGAGTACGCCGTACGTCAGACGTCACCAGTCGTCCTGGTCGAACTCGCACCGGCCGACTCGGTGGCGACTGCAGTCGCGGACACGATCGGACTCGGGGCCGGCGAGCCACTCGACCCGGCGAGCACGTTCCTCCTGATCCTGGACAACTGCGAGCACCTCGCGACCGAGGCAGCGCAGTACGCCACCCAGATCCTTGCGACCTGCCCGGCTGTTCGGATCCTGGCCACGAGCCGTACCCCGCTCGGCGCGGCCGGCGAACACGTCTACCGTCTGCCCCCACTCGCCCACCGCACCGCGATCGAGCTCTTCACCGACCGCGCGCGACTCGTCAACGCAGACTTCCCGGCCGATCCGAGTGACACCATCCGGCAGATCTGCCGCCAACTCGACGGACTCCCCCTCGCGATCGAGCTCGCTGCCGCCTGGATCCGCGTGCTGTCCGAGCGCCAGATCCTCAACCGCCTGACGCCGCTCCTGCATGAGAAGCACGGCCGCCACACGACCATGCGCGCCGCCCTGGATTCCAGCTACTGCCTTCTGCAACCACCGCAGCAACGGCTGTTCGGTCGCCTGGCGGTGTTCGCCGGCGGATTCGACCTGGACGCCCTGGAAGCAGTTTCCGACCTCGGCGACGACCTGCTCACCGCCCTCACCGCACTCGTCGACCACTCCCTCGTTCTCACCGAGTCACTGCCCGACGGCCGCATGCGCTTCCGCCTGCTCGAGCCTGTGCGCCAGTACGCCGTGACTGTCTTCGTCACCGATGACAACGAGGACTCGGTCCGCGACCGCCATGCCCGTCACTACCTGGCCGTTGCCCTCCATGACGACGCTCGCCTCCGCGGACCGGACCGTGCCGCTGCACTCGTCGACCTGCGACGCGAGGAAGCCAATCTGCTGGCCGCGTTGGCGTGGGCCCGCAGCCGGCCCACTGACCTGGCGCTGCGGTTGAGTACGGTCCTCGGGTACTACTCCGAGCATCGAGGCGAGGTGAACGAGGCCCGGACCCGGATCGAAGAGTTCCTGGACCACCCTCCGGCCGAGCCCAAGGTCCGTGCTGCCGCTCTGGCTCGGCTGGGACGACTCGCCTGGCGGCAACGCGACTATCCGGCCGCGCAGCACGCCTACCGGCAGAGCCTCGACCTCCGCCGACGGCTCGGCGATCAGGACGGTACGGCGCGCAGCCTGCGGGACCTCGCTCTCGCGACGGCGTCCGGCGGCGACACCGGTCTCGCCGCCGAGCTGTGTGAGCAGAGCATCGCGATGTTCAGGCGTTCGGGCAATGAACGCGGCCGCGGCTGGGCTCTCACGGTGCTCGGCCTGACCCTCTTCGAGAACGGCTGCTGGGCCGAAGGCGAGACGCACTACCGCGAGGCGCTCGAGGTGAGCCTGGACGGCGGCGGCGCGGCGATGAACGTGACCGCACGGCTCGGCATCGCGTTCTCCGCGGCGGTGGCCGGCGATGTCGGCGTCCATCGGCAGCAACTCGTGGCCGTCGTGGATCAGATCCGTGCGGCCTCCGGCCTGATCGAGGATCCCGAGTGGTTGTGGGCCGCGATGAGCCTGGCTGCGAACGAAGGACGGACCCGCGCGGCGCTCCGGCTCGCCGGCGCCGCCATCGCGCTCAGCCGGCGCGGCGGGCGGATGTCCGGGACCATGACCACCTTCTGCGACGGGACGGTCGAGCGCCTGCGCCGCCAGATCGGGGCCCGCCCGGCCGGCCGCCTGATGGCCGCCGGCCGCGAACTCGCGCAGGACGCGTTGATCGTCGAGGCACTCGCCCCGCCGACGGTCGGCGACCGGCCGTTGAGCGCCCGTGAGCTGGAGGTCGCCGACCTGGCTGGACAGGGGCTGAGCAACGACGACATCGCGCGGTCCTTGACGATCTCCCGCCGTACCGTCGAGACCCATCTCGAGCACGTCCGGCACAAGCTGGAACTCACCAGCCGGTACGAAGTGGTGGCCTGGGCGCTGTCGCGATCCGGGTGATCACGGATGTGCCGGTCACCCGCGTCCGCGCAGGCTGAAGCGATGAACGACTACATCTTCGACACCGGCAGCGAGCTCGGTCAGCACCATCTGGACCATCTCGGCAACCTCCTCGACGCCCCGAGCCGATGGTCCCTCGAACGGCGCGGACTGCCGCCCACCGCCCGCTGCCTGGAGATCGGCGCCGGCTCCGGCGCGATCGCGACCTGGCTGGCGGCCCGGACGGCCGAGGTCGTTGCCGTGGACATCGACACCAGTCAGCTGACGGACGTGCCGGCCAACGTCGAGGTTCGCCGGCACGACCTCCGCGAGGGCCTCGGGGTGGACGGGCCGTTCGACCTGATCCATGCGCGGCTGATCCTCATGCATCTCCCGGAGCGTGAGCAGATCTTCGCCCAGCTGGTCGACGCCCTCGCACCGGGCGGGCGGCTCGTCGTCGGCGACTTCACCGGCCGCCGCCTGCACCCCATCACCACACCGACCGCCGAGGACGAGGCGCTCTGGGCCCGCGTGCAGTACCTCTCGCACGAACTCGCCAGCCCGGCCCGCGGGATCAGCTTCAGCTGGGCGGCCGGTACGGCGGCACGGATGTCTGCCGCCGGCCTGGTCGACGTACACACGCTGGAGTACTCCGAGACGACGGCGGGCGGCACCGACGGCTGCCTCCTGCACCGCAACCTCAACCAGCAGGCAGAAGCCCTCCTGCTGTCCGTCGGCGCCGCCCCGGCCGAACTGACGCGCTACCGCGAGCTGATGACCGACCCGTCCTTCAGCGCGTGGTTCTACCAGTTCTTGTGTACGTCGGGACAGCGCCCTAAGTGCTCCGTCGTCTAGAGGATGGGCGCCTCCGGCTTCATCGTGTCGGCGGGGTTCGCGTCGTCGACGCGTTCCAGCTCGTCGACGGCGATGCGGGTGGTCCAGCGTTGGTCGGGGTCGGGTTGGGGGATGGAGTCGAGGAGAAGCTTGGTGTACGGGTGGGACGGCTCGTGCATCACCGTGGAGACCGGGCCGCGTTCGACGATCTGGCCCTTGGTGATGACCATGACCTCGCCGCCGAGGTAGTACACCGTCGACAGGTCGTGGGTGATGAACAGCGTCGTCATCCCGTGCTCGGTCTGGAAGTCGAGCAGGATGTCCAGGAAGTGCCTACGCACCTGGGCGTCCAGCATCGACACCGGCTCGTCCGCGATGATGAACGACGGGCGCAGCATGTGGACCCGGGCCAGCATGATGCGCTGGCGCTGACCGCCGGAGAGCTGGTGCGGGTACCGTCCAAGCACGTTCTCCGGCTCCAGCCGGACCGCGCGCAACGACTCCTCGATCAGCTCGAGGCCGGCGGCACGGGTCGACGCCAGCTTGAACTTCTGCACCGCCTTCCAGAGCACGCGATCGACCCGGTAGAACGGGTTGAAGATCGCGTACGGGTCCTGGAACACCGGTTGGACGTCGCGCCGGTACTCGTCGTACTCGGCGCGGCTCAGCTTGAAGATGTCCTTCCCGCCGTACAGCACGGATCCGGCCGTGGGTTTCTGCAGGCCGAGGACGTTGCGGGCGATCGTGCTCTTCCCGCTGCCGCTCTGGCCGACCAGGCTGATGATCTGCGGCGGCGACGCGGCCAGGCTGAAGCTCACGTCGTCCACCGCGGTGATGTAGCCGTCGGCGACCCCACGGGCGTGGAATCGTTGCTGTACGCCACGAAGTTCGAGTTCCGACTTCACGATGCCCTCCGTCCTAGCTTCGGGATGGACTCGATCAGCTGCCGCGTGTAGGGATCCCGCGGATCCTTGAACACCTGCCGTACGTCGCCGACCTCGACCAACTCACCCTCGTACATCACCGCGACCCGGTCCGCGAGCTGTGCGTGCACGCCCATGTCGTGCGAGATCACCATCAGGGTCACGCCGAAATCGGTGCGCAGATCCGCGAGCGACTGCAGGATCACCCGCTGGATCGTCACGTCCAGCGCGGTGGTCGGCTCGTCCGCGATCACCAGGTCGGGTTCGAGCGCGACCGCGATCGCCATCAGCACCCGCTGCTTCATCCCGCCGGACAGCTCATGCGGGTACATCTTGGCCACCCGCGGCTCGAGACCCACCTGTGCGAGCAACCGCGGGATCATCTCGTGCAAGGAGTTCCTGCGATCCGGCGCGTGCTCCAGGATCACGTCCTTGAACTGGTCCTGCACGCGCATCACCGGGTTCAGCGAGCTCATCGAGCCCTGCGGGAGATACGAGAGAGAGCTCCACCGCAGGACCCGCAGTTCCTCGCCGTGCACCTTCAGCAGGTCCACGGGCGAACGGCCGGCCGGGTTGAACACCACAGAGCCGCCGGTCACCTTGCCCGGCGCCTTCAGGAGCCGGAGCAGTGCGACCGCGAGCGTGCTCTTCCCGCTGCCAGACTCCCCCGCGATCCCGAGGATCTCACCGCGGCGTACGTCGAGATCGATCCCGCGGACCGCTTTCACGTCGCCACGGTTCGTGGAGTAGACGACCTCGAGCCCGTTGATTTCCAGGACGCTTTCCGAGACGTTATTCACCGGCCACTCCTCTCAGCCGCGGGTTGTAGACCTCTTCCAACCCGATGTTCACCATGTTGAGCGCCGCGAACAGCAACGTCAGCAGCACGATCGGGACCACGAACATCGGCCACGCCCCGAGCGTCAGCGCGCCGGTGGTGATCGCGTTGTAGATGATCTGGCCGAGGTCGACGACACCGCCCGGCCCGAGCCCGATCACCTCCAGGCCGACCAGTCCGAAGATCGCGCCGAGCGCCGAGGACGCGAACCCGACGCCGATGAACGGCAGCAGGTTCGGCAGCAGTTCGGTGACGATGATCTCCAGGTCGCGGGCCTTGCTCACCCGCGCCAGGTCGACGTACGGCCGGGTCCGCAGGCTGAGCACCTGGGAACGGATGGTCTTGGCCGCGAACGGCCAGGCGAAGATCGAGATCATCACCCCGACCTGGAACAGCGTCACGTTCTTCGCGTACGCCGAGAGTGCGATCAGCAGCGGGAACGTCGGGATCACCAGCAGGATCCCGGTGAACGTCGACAGGATGCCGTCGATCCAGCCGCCCTTGTAGCCGGCCACGAACGCCACGATCACACCCACGACGGTGGAGATGATGCCCGCGATCGCCCCGATCTGGAGAGAGACCGACAGCGCCTTCATCACCATCGCGAACACGTCCCGGCCGAACTGGTCGGTGCCCAGCAGATGTCCCGGCCCGGGCACCAGCCACTTCTCGTACGCCGCCACCTCGATCGGATCCTTGCCATTCCCGATCGCGTTCACGATCAACGGGCTGAACAACGCCAGCAGGACCATCACCCCGAGGATGATCAACCCGGCCGCCAGCCGCCGGCTGTTCCGGATCGTCCGTACCACCGCGGTCAGAATTCTCATCGTCATCACTACTTCCAGTACTTGACCCGCGGGTCCAGCAGCGGGAGCAGGAGGTCGAGGAGGAGTACGGCCGTCAGCACCGAGAAGATCGCGATGTTGGTGACACCGAGGATCGTGTTGAAGTCGAGCTGCTGGATCGCGGTGACCAGCGTCGTCCCGAGACCCGGGTAGTTGAACAGCTGCTCGACCAGGACGTTGCCGTTGAAGATGAAGCCGAGCGAGATGCCGAACGCGGTGATCTGCGGCAGGTAGCAGTTCCGCAGCGCGTACCGGGTCAGGATCCGCCAGCCCTTCAGGCCCTTGGCCTCGGCGTACACCAGGTAGTCCTCACCGAGGACCGGAACCATCAGCATCCGGGTGGACAGGATCCAGCTGAACGTCCCGATGATCACGATCGACAACCCGGGCAGCAACCCGTACTTGAGCACGCTGCCGATGAACTCCAGCGAGAGCCCGGGAGTGATGTTGGAGTCGTACGCCGATCTCGCCGGCAGCACGCCCAACGAGTACGCGAAGATGTACACCAGGATCAGTGCGACGAAGAAGTACGGAACGTGGGAGAGCGCGATCGACAGGTTGGTCGCGATCGCGGAACCGAGTTTCCCGCGCCGCCAGCCCGCGATCGCGCCGAGGATCACGCCGAAGATCCAGGCCAGCACCGCGGAGATCCCGAGCAGACCGATTGTCCAGGGCAACGCTCTCAGGATCACGTCCTGGGCCGGCGTCGGATAGTTGATGAGGCTCGGCCCGAGATCACCGTGCAGAACGAGTTTCTCCATGTACTTCAGGTACTGGGAGAACAGGTTCCCGGTGAGACCGAACTCCTGCTGGTAGCGCGCGATGAGCTCGGTGCTCGCCTGCTGGTTGTACATGTAGTTCTGCTGCAGCGTCTGGATCAGCGTCTGGATCGGGTCGCCCGGGATCAGACGGAAGAAGAAGAACGCGATGGTGAGCGCTCCCCAGAGCTCCACGAAGTAGAGGCCGACCCTTCGGATCGCGTACGCCGCCAGCGGATGCCGCGACAGCCAGACCCGCACCCCCGAAGGTGGTGGTGCGGAGTCCTGGCTCTCGTCGACAACTACCACCGGCGGGGCATCCGCCGTCACGCCGGTCCCTTCTGGCCGGTGGCCTGGATCTTGCCGAGCACGAGGATGAAGTGCGGCCACCAGTTCAGCGGCACCTCGTACAGGTTGTCGTCGGTCGGCCAGTCCTTCCAGAAGGCGGTGTTGAAGAACTGCGGGTACCCGGTCTGGATCACCGGCAGCAGCGGCAGTTTCTGGAAGTAGATCTCCAGCGCCTGCTTGAGCAGCGGCTTCGCCTCCTCGCTGTCCGGGTCCATCCCGGACAGCTTCTGGGAGATCGCGTCGAAGGCCGGGTCCTTGAAGCGCATCTTGTTCTTACCGGCGGCGTTCTTGCCGATCGGCTGCGCCTTGCCGCTCTCCCAGTCGGTGTACAGCTGCTCGGGGTCGATGGCGAACCCGGCCCAGCTCGAGTCGATGTCGTACTCGCCGCGCTGGAACTTCTCGTCGTGCACGCTGCCGGACAGGCTGCGCAGCGTCGCGGGCACCCCGACCTTGGCGAGGTCGGCCTTCAGTACGTTCGCGATCGCGTACTCGGCCTTGTCGACCTGCGCGGGCGTGATGATCTCGAGGTTGATCTCCTTGCCCTTGTAGGTGCGCTTGCCGGCCGCGTTCTTCGGCGCGATCTCGTCGAGCAGCTGAGTCGCCTTGTCGAGGCTGAACTCGAACTTGTACTTTCCTGCGAGCTCGTCGTCCTTCCACTTGTCGTTGGTCGGGTAGTCGGCCCACGGGTAGATCGCGGGCGGCACCTTGACGTCCCAGACCGACGTACCGATCTTCTCCCGGTCGAGGCAGTAGTTGATCGCCCAGTGCATCTTCTCCTCGGCCATCACGCCGCGGGCCGGGTCGCAGTTCAGCCACATCACCCGCGGGTTCGGGTCGTGGAACTGCGTCGTGACCAGGTTCGGGTAGCCGGTGTTGGCCAGCTGCGTGGCGTGCTGCGCGTCGATCGAGCCGACGTCGAACTCGGCTCGCTCGAACGCCAGCGACGCCTGGTCGAGCTGCTTCGAGGTGCTCTGGAAGATCACGTACTGCGGCTTGACGTCGAGCTTGTCCTTGTTCCAGTAGTTCGGGTCCTTCTCCCAGACGAACATCTTCTGGTTCCGGATCGCCTGCTTCAGCTTGTACGGACCGGAGCGGACCGGCGGGTTGTCCTTGTACTTCGTCAGGTCCTGCGACTTCCAGATGTGCTCGGGCATGATGTTGTTCGGCGCGCCCGCGATCGCCGCGATGAAGTTGTAGTGGAACCGCGGCGTCGGCTTCAGGAACTTGACCACCGCGGTCTGCGGATCCGTGACCTCGACGGTCTTCACGAACTCCTTCAGGTCGCCGCCGCCGCCGAACAGGTCGGCCCGGTCCTTCAGCGCCATGACCGTGAACTTGAAGTCGTTCGCGCCCAGCGGCTTCCCGTCGTTCCAGTGCGCCTTCGGGTCGAACTTGATGGTCAGCTCGGAGTGGTCGTCGTTGTACTTGTACTCGGTCGCCAGCCACGGCGTGAGCTTGCCGGTGGCGAAACTGAGGAAGAACAAGGGCTCGGTGGCCAGCTCCACGCCGGCGCCGCCCGGTGATCCGTTGGGGATCATCCCGTTGAAGCTGTCGAAGACGGTGTACTCGACCTGACCGACGATCACCGACTGGTCCCGTGGGACCGGGATGTTGGCCTTGCCGATCTGGATGGACTTGGTGGCGACCGGCTTGTTGCTGTTGGCCGGTTTGTCGGAGTAGGAGCCGCCGCTGGAACAGGCAGCCAGGAAGGCGGTCAGCGCGGCGGCACCGCCACCGATCATGCTTCGCCGGGTCAACTGGTACCGGACGACGTCTTCAACATCTTCGTACTGCGGGCGCGGCGCTGGGGCTTCGTTCATGACGAAGGTCACCTCCGTTTTACATTGCGTGGACTGGCGGATCACCGACCGAGAGGTGCCACGGACTATAAGTAGCGTTGACAACGTTGACAAGAGTTCGTTGCCACGTTGAAGCGGAGACGTCATATCCGCAGCTCAGTCGATATACCAACCTTTGACAACGTTGCTCGCTCTGCGTGACTCCCGTAGGCGGAAACGCTTCCAACGACGTCACGCCGCGTAGACGTTCCGGTCCAGGACGGCCGGTTCCGGTCAGTCGTAGACGGCGTCGACCAGAAGTTCCACGGAACGGTCCGGTTCGTTGAGAACCGCGCGGATCACATGCCGCCGGTCCCAGCGCCCGGCGGCCCACGCGAGGGCCTTCGCCAGCCCGTCGAACGTCGCCGCGTGCGGAACACCGTCGGCGTCCACCCACCACGAGACCTCGACACCGTCGACGGTGAGCTCCTCGTGTTCCCACCACGTCGCCGGGACCTCGGGCACGAGTTCGCGGACGATCGCCGGCACGTCGGCCGCCGTACCCTCGCCGTTGATCTTGCCTTCGGCAACTTCCTGGGCGAGCGGTACGTCGAACAGGTCGCTGAGCCCGTCCGCCGCGGCGCCGGATCCGACCACGAACCCGCCGAGGTCGTCGCGCTGCACCCACATCGGCCCGTCGACCACCATCGCGCCGTCCGCGTCGGTGACCCGGGTCCCGCGTCCGTCGGTGTCGAGCACGCGGACCTGGGCCGGCGGGGCGCCCGGGAACAGCGCAAGCGTCCCGAGCCGGTTCCACAGCCGCAGGATCGACGCCTCGTCGACCTCGCGCTCAGGGTCGGCCAGCCGATCGAGAACGAGGCCGATGCCGTCCGCATCAAGGTCGCCGACGTCGCGGACCAGGCCGACCGCCGTACGGACCTCGGGATCGAGCCCGGCCGTCCAAGCAGGGGCTTCGTCGAGGAACGTCGCGAGCACCGGTTCGGCGTCGGGATCCGCGCGTCCGGCGAGCGGCTCGCCGTCATCGAGCAGGACGTGTTCACGGATCCACCAGGCCGCGTACGACGGTACGCCGAGCGGCCGGTCGTCCGGGCCGACGACGCGGACCTGGGTGACGAGCGCGCGGCGCAGTTCGGGCTCAGAACCCAAGATCTGCAGGGCTTTCGGCCAGCTGTCGTCGGTGATCCAGTCGAGGTCGCGGATCGCTTCGAGCTCGCCGATTGTGGCCCCGTACCGGGATCCGTCGGGCGCGACGTCGTGCGCCCAGTCCTCGATCCCGTCGAGGTCCTGGAGGGCCTCGGGGAGGCGGTCGAGGGCGACGTCGGACGCGCCGACGACACCGAGCGAGGCGAGGACGCCGACGGCCTCCAGTGCGGGCAGACCGTACCGGTCGAGGACGTCGCCGGCGATGGATGCGACCTCGTCGGCGTCGAGGACTGCTTGCGCGTCGGAACCCTCGACGACCAGGGCGTTCGCGGGAACGAGTTCGCCGTCCGCGTCGCGAAGTACGAGGTCGGACAGCCACCACAGGCCTTCCGCCTGGGTCGGGTCGGCGGCGACCAGGCTGAGGACGGCGTGCGCGATCGCGTCCGGGTCGTCGGCGTCCGCGGAGTGCTCGACGGCAGCACGGACGGCGCCGTCTTCGAGGAGCGAGCGTGGGGTGGCGGGGATCGCGCCGAGGCGTTCGAGGACGGGGTCGACGGCATCCGGGTGTACGACGCGGACGCCGTACTCACCGAATGCGGCGAGCGTGTCGACCGGAATCTCGGGTCCGGGCAGCAGAAGACCGCGGGCGCCGCGGACGAGCCGGCCGTCGGCGAGCGGAACCGGGAGGGTCCCGAGCGATTCGCGGATCAGTGGGTCGGTGACCATGGTCGAGAGCCCGGCGTAGAGCGTGCGCCACCAGCCGGGCGGTGCCTCTCCCCCGAGCTGATCAACCACCTCCGCCAGCTCGAGGCGTCGTACCTGCAGGGCGTCCAGCGCGAACCGGTCCTCGCGGCGCGCGTGAATCAGCCCTGGTACGAGTGGCGCCAGCACCTCGTTGAACGCCTCGTCGGCGCCGTCCACCACGACCGCCTCGCTCGGTTGCAGCATGGTGCCGTCGACGGCGGACAGGATGGGGATGCTCGGCAGGACGCGGAGGATCTCGTCGCGGAGCATGCGATCGAGTGCACCCGCCGCTAGGCCGGTTGGCACCAGCGGCAGTACGTCGTCTCGGTTCTCGGCTCGCTGGCGCAGCAGTTCGCCGTATGACGTCGCCGCTTCCCGGACCAGGCGATCCGTCAGTGGTCCCGTTGCCACGTGGCGCCGGGTGGAGTCGAGCGGGAAAGTTGCCAGGAGCAAGGCTGGGAGGGAGAAGGGTTCGTCGGTGGGTGTGGGTGCGTGGACTACAGGCGGTAGTTCGGTGAGAGGGCTGCGAGGGAGCGCCCAGACGACCGACCAGGTCGGGCGGGTGCGTTCTTCGGTGGGGCGGTCGGCGAGGAGGTGTTCGCGTTCGACGGTGGTGAAGGTGCCGGCGGCGCGGTGGATGTGCCAGCGGTCGGCCGCGTTCTCGAGGATCCGGTGGGTGTCGTCGGTCTCGATCTCGATGCGTTCGAGGCCCGGGAGCGCCAGGAGGAGCGCGTCGTCGGCTTCGGTGAGCAGGCGGCGGACGAGGTCCGCGGCGGCCTCGTCGCGGAGCGGGAGGATGACCGCGGTGTCGTAGCCGGCAGGCGGTTCGCCTTCGGTCGCGAACGGGAGCCGCAGGACGGGCACCTGGCCGTCGCGACGCCGGAGTTCGGTATCCAGGGACGCGCTGCCGAGGTCGGCGATCGCCGCGGCGGTGTCGGCCTTCGAGAACCGAACACCCCCGGTCCGCGACATCACGACCGGCTCATCCGTCACCGCAAGCACCGCAGAGAACCCCACCCCGAACCGCCCCACCGAGGAAGCCACCCGCTCGTCGCGTTTGGCTGATGCTCGGAGGGTGGCGAGTGACTCCACGCCGTCTGCGTCCAGTGGTGCGCCGGTGTTGGCGACTACGAGGGTGTTGGCGCGGAACTCGTACAGCACGCGCCCCGGCGTACCCGCGCGAGTGGCCGCGTCGGCGGCGTTCTGGGCGAGCTCGATCACCAGCCGGTCGACGTACCCGCCGAGCGCGAGTTCCTCCTCGGCATTCGCGTCCTCTCGGAACCGCACAGGCGCCGCCGCCCACCCAGCCAGCACCCGCTCGCGAATCCCCGCAGTACCGAACACATCGTCAGTCACCGACGCAGTATGACGCACCCCCGGGCACCCACTTCCGTCCCAACAGGCAGTCGTGGGGTTTGGTCGGTCCCCTAAACCGCGAGTCGTGAAATGAGGCTGCATCTGGCCGCCGAAACCCACGACTCGACGGACAGTCCATCGTGGAAGTGCCACGCGGCGGCAACGGCGGGTCATCTATCGTGGTGCGGTGATCGCTTCCGGCAGTCGGTATGTCGCACTCGGCAGCTCGTTCGCGGCCGGGCCGGGGATCCGCCCGATCGTGCACCCGCCCGCGGGACGCTCGGGCAACAACTACGCGCGACTCGTCGCGACCGAGCTCGGCCTCGATCTCGTCGACGTCTCGTACTCCGGCGCGACCACCGCGCACGTGCTCGACACCCCGCAGGACGAGGCGCCGCCGCAGCTCGACGCGCTCACGCCGGAGACCGCTCTCGTGACGATCACGGTCGGCGGCAACGATCTCGAGTACGTCGGGACGTTCCTCCGCGGCAGTTTCCTCAACACGGTCGCGAAACCGGCGTCGATCCTCGGCCGCCGGGTGGCGAACCGGATCCGCGCGCGAGTCAGCTACCTCAAGGACGACGCGTCGTACCAGACCGTCTCGGATTCTCTGACCACGGTGGTCGAGAGAGCCAGAGAGCGCTCTCCGGAGGCGCGGATCCTGCTGGTCGACTACCTGAGCCTGGTCGGGCCGGCGACCCGGCCGCGCCTCGACGTACCGCTGAACGAGGAACAGCTGCCGAGCATCGCGCTGATGGCCGACGGTCTGGCGGCTGCGTTCGCGAAGGCGGCCGCCGCGTCCGGGGCCGACCTGGTGGCGGCGTCGGCGGCGAGCCGGGATCACGCGATCGGATCGGCCGAGCCGTGGACCACCGGATTCACGCTGCGGCCGTCCTATCTGGGCGGCCACGTCTCGTACCACCCGAACGCGGTCGGCATGCGCGCCGTCGCCGACCTGGTTCTCAGGACCCTCCGCACATGAAGGTGCGCGAGGCAACCATTTCGGACGTCGACGCCGCCGTCACCACACTGACCCGTGCCTTGGCCGACTACCCGATGAGCCGCGCGTGCTTCGACCCGGATGGGTACCTCGATCGGCTCACGGAGTACCACCGCTTGTTCGTCAGTGGCATCGGGCTGCCGCACGGTCGCGTCTGGGTCACCGACGACGTGAGCGCGGTCGCCGTCTGGCTCCCGCCCGATCTACCGGCCGATGCGTTCGCGCCCCACGCGGCCGCGTTCCAGGAGCTCGCTGGGTCCCAAGGCCCACTCACAGCGGAGTACGGCCAGGCGATCGCGCTCTTCCATCCTCGCGATCCTGTCTGGCTCCTCGCACTGGCCGCCGTCGACCCGGACCACCAGCGTCAAGGGCTCGGTCGCGCGGTCATCAGCCCCGGTCTCGCAACCGCGGACGCCGCGCACTCCCCCGCCTTCGTGGAAACTCAGGACCCGGCGAACCTCAGCTTCTACGAATCACTGGGCTTCACCGTCATCGCCGAACTGGAACTCCCCCACAACGGCCCGATGCACTACGCGCTCTACCGCCCACCCGCCTGAGCCGCACTCAGCAACTCAAGGGCGTCCAGCGCCTCGCGCGCTATCCCCGGGTCCTCGTCACGCGCCAACGCTGTCAGCGCCTCGGTGAACTCGGGCCACGCCGCGTAAACCATGGCCCACAGCGCAGCCCGCCGTACCGGGACGTCGGCGTGCTGCGCCGAGAACACCAAGTGGTCCAACACCCGCTCGTCGGCTACGACAGGCGCGCCGGCTCCGAGCCGCAGTACCGACTTCGCCCAGCCGGCCGGATAGACGTGGACGTAGCTGTCCTCGATCAGCTCGTCGAGTGTCCACACGGAGAGCGCATTCTCGATGGACGCGTGCGCCGCGTCCGGCGCCAGCAGATAGACGACGTCGGCGAACTCGTCCACGACGTAGTGCGCATCGCCGCCGTCAGTCGACCACTTGGCCTCGTATCCGATCCCGTGCTCGAGATCGCGGTCGATCTGACCCACGAAGGTCCAGCCGGCGGCATCGACGAACGCACGTACGTCGGCGTTCCCGACGTGGTCGCGCAGAATCAGGCGGCGACTCGTCCGGTCGAGAGCAGGCTGCGGCGGCGTCGGCATGCGCGTCACCGTAGCCGAGGCCAGGTTTAACCCGGGGTGTGGACGTACGGCGTCGTGGTGGTGACTGCGAGGAAGCCGAGGCGTTGGAGGATCGGGGAGCTGTCGTCGGAGGCGTCGACGTGGAGGTACTTGTAGCCGAGCTCGACCGCCCGCGCCGCACGGACCGCGACCAGCGCCTTGTAGATGCCCTTGCCGCGCCACTCGGCCAGCGTCGAACCGCCCCAGAGACCGGTGAACTCGGTGCCCTTCTTGTAGACGGCCCAAGCGGCGGAGACCACCTGGCCGTCAACCTCGGCGACATAGACCTCGGTGCCGCCCGCGTGCCGGCGTACCAGGTCGTCGGTCAGCCAGGACCAGTCCTCACCCCAGACCGTCGACTCCATTGCGGCGATGCGCTCGAAGTCCGCGCGCTCGCCGACCATCCGGATCGTGATGCCGTCGACCGCGTCGCGGCCCTGCAGGCGCTCCGCGATGTCCGCGCTCTCGGCGACGAGTACGGTCTCCTGCTCCTCGGGTTCGAACCCGGCGGCCTTCAGCCGGTCCGGAAGGTCGGCCGGCTGGTCGTGACCGCGCAGCTTCCACTCGACGGCCTGTCTCTTGGCGGCGAAGTAGTCGCGTTGCCGGGCAATCAGCGCGTCGATCTCCGCGCCGTCGAGAC
This sequence comes from Kribbella soli, assembly GCF_004331345.1. GTDB lineage: Bacteria > Actinomycetota > Actinomycetes > Propionibacteriales > Kribbellaceae > Kribbella > Kribbella soli. Next base: position 1,150,704 of record NZ_SJJZ01000002.1, read on the forward strand.
CGTCGAGGGAGCGGTAGCTGACGAAGCCGCGGTTCGGGTACTCGACCCGGATCACCGGCCCGTCGGTGCTCGTCGGCACGTCCGCCGTCTCACTGGTCCCCCGCAGCTGATCGTCGTACGCCGCGAGCAGGTCGTTCTTCAAAGCATCGGTCACGGGAGGACTCTGGCATGCCTTGTCCAGATCCGCCTCACATTTCGTCCTGCTGAGAACTTCCACGCCTTCCGCTCGGCGCGGCGGCCACGCCCGGCCGGCTCGCTCAGGCCGTGCTTGTTCTCACGCTCGGCGTTCGCGAAGTGGCTCAGCGACACCATCAGGTTCAGCGGTTCCATCGGTCCGTCCTCCGGTCTCTCGGTGCTTACACGGAGACGTCGGATCCGATCGGCCGAACTCGACATGCGGCAGCTAGGAATCCTTCTCGGTGACGAGCACGAGGCGCCGGAGCAGGCTGTCGAGGCGGGTCCGGTCGGCTGCGGGCAGGTGGTGGATCAGTTCCTCCTCGACCCGCAGGATGTCGTCGATTCCGCGTTCCCAGAGAGCGCTCCCCGAGTGCGTCAGCGTCGCGACGACCTTGCGGCGGTCGTCGCGGTCGTGCGTGCGTTCGACGTACCCGCGGCTCTCGAGCGCGTCCAGCCGATTGGTCAGCGCGGCCGGAGACATCCCGAGCTGCCGGGCCAGTTCGCCGGGCGTCGCACGGTACGGCGTGCCGCCGCGGCGCAGCATGTGGAGCGTCTTGAACTCCCACAGTTGCAGCCCGTACGCCGCCAGCACGGCTTCTCGCCGGCGCTCGAGGTACCGCGTCAGCACCTGCAGACGGACGGTGATGCCTTCGACGTCCCGGTCGAGGTCGTCGAGCTCCCCTGCCCAGAGGTCGACGTGTGCGTCTACGAAGTCTTTCACCCGACTAACTTTTCAGCCGCTGAAGGTTAGTTGTCAAATATTTCGATGTCGAAATACTGTGATGGGCATGAGCCAACTCGCAGCCGTCGATGTCGTCACCGCCGCCACCCACCTGATACGCGCCGGCCAGTGGGCCGCTGCGACCGACCTGCTGACCGCCGCCCGGCCTGACGATGCCGCCGAGCGTGAGGTGCTCGCGTTGGGACTGGCCGAGGTCACCGTCGACCAGGACTTCGGGCAGCAGACCGACCACGCCTCTCCCGCGCTCGCAGCCGTCCCCGGCGATTCGTGGGACCTCGCGATGCTGAAGTTCCGCAAGGACTATGCGAGCGCGCTGTTCCAGTCCGGCGGCAAGAACCTGAGTGAGCGCGCTCTCACGCTCATCGACGAGGCTCCCGACGACGGCCGACGCGGCGCCGCGAACTTCTGGGCGGGCGCGATGGCCGACAACGTGTACGAGCAGCCCGCGGAGGCCATCGAGTACTACGAGACCGCCTTGGAGCTGGGTGAGAAGTGCGACGACGAGTGGCTGACGTCGATGGCGCTCCGGCATCTCGGGTACCACACTCATGCAGCCGGCGATCTGGCGCTCGCGCGGACGCAGTGGGAGCGGTCGACCGAGCTCCTGCAGAAAGCCGGGTACCTGCGCCCCGCGCTTGCTCAGCAGACCATGCTCGCCGTCCTGCTCCGCGACGAGGGTGACGCCGCGGGCTCACGGGCGCTCGCGACCGAGGTCAACCGCTGGGCCCGTCAGTTGGGCATCCCGTTCATCATCCAGGAGACCGCGGAGCTCATAGCCTGAGCGGTACGCCGAACTCCGCGGGAACGCCGGCGCTGAACGCGACATGGTCCGGCGGGCGGTCGGGCGGCACGAGGCCCACGGATCGCAGCAGCCCGTCGACGTCCAGCGCCGTAAGGCTTGCGGCGTGGAGGATCCAGGGCGGGTGCTCGTTCGGCAGGTACCAGGTGCGACCGGCGCGGTGGACGTGCAGTCCCCACCGCGCGGTGAGGAAGTCCTCCAACGGCCCGGCCTGCAGGCGTTCGCCCATCTCGACGCCGACGAGCGCTTGCACGCCGGACTGACGGACGGTCGACGCGTACGTGTGATGGCTTTCGTGCCGTTCGTGGCACATCCGCGCCCAGCGGTACGGGAGCCCGAACACCGTGCGCGCGGTTGCCACCACAGCCAGCCGGTTCGCGTCGAGGCTCAGGAACACCACACCACGCCGGCCCGTCTCGTCCACGGAGTACAGCCGGATGTTCGTCTCCAGGAACGATCCGAAGTACGGAACGGACGGGCCGTGCGGGAGTCCGGTGTCGATCATCCGGAACGGGACCAGGCCGACGTACGTGCGTCCCTCGAAGGTGTCCGGCCGGGTCCCCGGCGGGAAGAAGTACGCGACGTCGGCCGGCGCGAAAGCCCAGTGCACAAACGTCAGATCCAGCCACCGCTGCCGCAGAATCCGCGTCCGCGGCAGCCCCGGCGCTACCGGCCAGCTCATGCAACCGAGCGTATCCCCCTAGGACGAGAACGCGGCGTCGAAGGACGCGGTTGGTGGGTCGAAAGCGAGGGAGCGGACGAACTGGAGGGCTTCGGCGGCGCCGACCAGGCGGTCCATGCCGGCGTCTTCCCACTCCACCGAGATCGGGCCGTCGTACCCGATCGAGTTGAGCATCCGGAAACACGCCTCCCACGGGACGTCCCCGTGCCCGGTCGAGACGAAGTCCCAGCCGCGGCGCGGGTCGCCCCAGGCCAGATGCGAACCCATCCGGCCGTTGCGCCCGTTGCCGACCTGACGCTTCGCGTCCTTGCAGTCGACGTGGTAGATCCGGTCCTTGAAGTCCCACAGGAACCCGACCGGGTCCAGGTCCTGCCAGACGAAGTGCGACGGGTCCCAGTTCAGCCCGAACGCCTCCCGGTGCCCGATCGCCTCCAGCGTCGCGGTCGTCGACCAGTAGTCGTATGCGATCTCCGACGGGTGCACCTCGTGCGCAAAGCGCACGGCCACCTCATCGAACACGTCGAGGATCGGGTTCCACCGATCCGCGAAATCCCGGTACCCGGCCTCGATCATCGCCGGCGGCACCGGCGGGAACATCGCGACCGTCTTCCAGATCGACGAACCGGTGAACCCGACCACCACGTCCACGCCGAGCGCCCGCGCCGCCCGCGCGGTCGTCTTCATCTCCTCGGCCGCACGCTGCCGGACACCCTCCGGATCGCCGTCGCCCCAGATGTGCGCGGGCAGGATCGCCTGGTGCCGCTGGTCGATCGGGTCGTCGCAGACCGCCTGCCCGAGCAGGTGGTTGGAGATCGTCCACACCTTCAGGTTGTGCTTCTCGAGGATGTCCAGCCGGTCCCGGACGTACGCCGGGTCCTCGGCGGCACGTCGTACGTCGAGATGGTCGCCCCAGCAGGCGATCTCGAGTCCTTCGTATCCCCACGACGACGCGAGCCGAGCCACCTCCTCGAACGGCAGGTCGGCCCACTGGCCGGTGAACAACGTGATAGGTCGAGCCATGTCCTTCTCCTTGTCAGGGGATCCCGGCGTTCCCGCCGCCGGCCCGGATGACGGGTTCATCAGGCCGCGATCAGGGCGAGCACGAGAAGGCACAGCAAGGTGCGCTCCATCACTAGGATCCCGTGCTCTGCCCTGCGCGGGAGTACTACCGGCTAGATCAACGGACGCCGAGCAGGTGCTCCATCGCCAACTGGTCCAGCCTTTCGAATCCGAGACCGCGCTCGGCCAGCGCGTCCCGGTCGTACGTCGCGTTGCGGAGGTCGTCCAGCGACTCACCCTCGGCCAGGGTGGGTTCGGACAGCTCCGCGACACGTGCGGCGGCGAGTGCCTCCGCGACCTCGGGGTCGGCACGGAACGCCTGCACCTTGTCGCGCAGGATCAGGTAGTTCCGCATGCAGCCACGAGCGGTCTCCCAGACGCCTTCCTCGTCCTCGGTCCGCGGCGGCTTGTAGTCGAAGTGGATGTGCCCGTCGTACGCCGGGTAGCTTCCGGACCCCTGCAGTACGTCGACCGTCCAGAAGGCCTCGCGCAAGTTCCCGGCGCCGAACCGCAGGTCCTGGTCGAACCGCGGACCGTGCTGACCGTTCAGGTCGATGTGGTACAGCTTCCCGTGCCACAAGGCCTGCGCGATCCCGTGCGCGTAGTTCAGCGACGCCATCTGCTCGTGCCCGACCTCGGGGTTGATCCCGACCAGTTCGGGGTCGGCGAGATCGTTGATGAAGGCAATCGCGTGCCCGATCGAGGGGAGCAGGATGTCCCCGCGCGGCTCGTTCGGCTTCGGCTCGATCGCGAACCGGATGTTGTACCCCTGCTCGCGCACGTACGCGCAGAGGATGTCCATCGACTCCTTGTAGCGATCGAGCGCGGCCCGCACATCCTTCGAGCCGCCGGACTCCGCACCTTCACGACCGCCCCAGAGCACGTACGTCGTCGCGCCCAGCTCGGCCGCGAGGTCGACGTTGCGAAGCACCTTCGCCAGCGCGTACCGCCGTACCTGGCGATCGTTGGCGGTCAGACCGCCGTCCTTGAACACCGGGTGGGCGAACAGGTTCGTGGTCATCATCTCGACGGCCATGCCGGTCTCGGCCAGCGCCTTGCTGAACCGCTCCAGCACCTGTCCGCGGGTGGAGTCGTCGGGTACGACGTCGTCGTCGTGGAACGTGACCGCCGCGGCGCCCAGTTCCGCGAGCTTCTCGACCGCGTGCACCGGGTCCATCTTCGGGCGGACCGCCGTACCGAAGACGTCGACGCCTTCCCAGCCGACGGTCCACAGACCGAAGGAGAACTTGTCGTCCTTGGTCGGGGTGTAGTCATTCATTCAGGAATCTCCTGCCATTGTCGGGATGCCGAGCTGGCCTCGACCGCGGCCAGCACGCGCTGGACTCGCAGCCCGTCGGCGAACGACGGTTCCGGATCGGCGCCTTCGGCGATCGCGGTGACCAGGTCGACGACCTGATGGGTGAACCCGTGCTCGTAGCCGAGCAGGTGGCCGGGTGGCCACCACGCCGCGACGTACGGGTGGTCGGGTTCGGTGGCGAGGATGCGGCGGAAACCTGCCGTCCTCGAGTCCTCGGTGGCGTCGTAGTAGTGCAGGAGATTCATGTCCTCGAAGTCGAACGCCAGACTGCCGAGGCTTCCGTTGATCTCGATCCGGATCGCGTTCTTCCGGCCGGTCGCGAAGCGGGTCGCTTCGAAGACGCCCAGCGCGCCGGAGCGGAACGTGGCCAGGAACACGGCCGCGTCGTCGACCGTGACGGGTCCACGCTCGGTGCCCGCCGTACCGGCCAGTCCCGAGTGCTCCGCGGCGACAGGCCGCTCCTTGACGAACGTCTCGAGCCGCGCACTCACCTCACCGATCGTGTCGCCGGTGATGTACTGCGTCAGGTCGATGATGTGCGCGCCGATATCGCCGAGCGCGCCCGACCCCGCCTTCTCCTTGTCCAGCCGCCACGACAGCGGCGCCTCCGGATCGGCGATCCAGTCCTGGAGGTACTGCGCCCGGACGTGGCGGATCGTGCCGAGCTTGCCGTCGGCAACGAGCCGGCGGGCCAGCCCGATGGCCGGCACCCGGCGGTAGGTGAACCCGACCATCGACCTGATCCCCTTGGCCCTGGCCGCCTCGGCGGCCGCGGTCATCGCCTCGGCCTCCTCGACGGTGTTGGCCAGCGGCTTCTCGCACAGGACGTGCTTGCCGGCCTCCAGGGCTGCGATCGCGATCTCGGCGTGGCTGTCGCCCGGCGTGCACACGTCGACCAGCTGGATGTCGTCGCGACCGAGCAGCTTGCGCCAGTCGGTCTCGGTCTCCTTCCAGCCGAGTTTCGTCGCGGCCGCCTGGACGGCCTCGGCGTTGCGGCCGCACAGCACGTTCATGGCGGGGTTCAGTGGCAGGTCGAAGAAGCGCGGCGCGCTCCGCCAGGCCTGCGAATGGGCCGCCCCCATGAACGCGTAGCCGATCAGGCCGATGCCCAGGTTCTCCATGACTCTCCTAGCTCTCTCGAATCAGCTCTCGAATGCGGTGGGCAGGTACTGGTCCACGTTGTCCTTGGTCACCACCGGCGCGTACAGCTGCACGGTGCGCGGCACCTCGACCTCCACCAGGTCGCCGAGGGCCTTCTTCTGCACCAGCAGCCGCGCCAGCCGGACGCCGTCGGCGCCCTGCGTGGACGGGTAGATGACGGTGGCCTTGAGCAACGAGCTGCCGGACTTGATGTCCCGCATCACGTTCGCCGAACCGGCCCCGCCGACCACGAAGAACTCCTTGCGGCCGGAGTTCTTGATCGCGGCCATCACGCCGACGCCCTGGTCGTCGTCGTGGTTCCAGATCGCGTCGAGCTTCGGCGCCGCCTGCAGCAGGTTCGCCGCGGCCTTCTCACCGGACTCCACGGTGAACTCGGCGGCCACCCGGTTGCTGACCTTCAGGCCGCAGTCGGCGAGCGCCTCCTTGAAACCCTTGCTGCGGTCCTGAGTCAACGGCAGCGAGTCGATCCCGGCGATCTCCGCGACCACCGCGTCCTTCTTGCCCTTCAGCTGCTGGCAGACGTACGTGCCGGCCGACACGCCCATCCCGTGGTTGTCGCCGAGCACCGTCGTACGGGCGGCGAACGGGCTGTCGAACTCGCGGTCCACGTTCACCACCGTGATGCCGGCCTCCATCGCCTTCGTCGCGACCGGGGTGAGCGCGGCCCCGTCGAACGGCAGCAGGACGATCGCGTCGACCTTCTGGTTGATGAACGTCTCGACCTGGCTGATCTGCAGGTTCACGTCGTTGGTGCCTTCGGCGACGATCAGTTCGACGTCGGAGAACTTCTTCGCCTCCGCCTGGGTGGCCTTGGTGATCGCACCCATCCAGCCGTGGTCGGCGGCCGGTGCGGAGAACCCGATCTTGACCTTCTTGCCGGGTTCGTCGTTCTTCACCGCGGCCTGTTCGGCCGGTGCGGCCTTGTCCTCCTCGGCCTTGGGTGTGTTGCTCGTACAGGCGGCGAGTGCGAGCACACTCAACCCTGCGATCACGAGTGTTCGAGCGGTACTTCGGGACATCGTTGTCCTCCTCTGTCAGCTGGTGGAACGACGCGCCAGCCGTTGCTGGAGGAGGACGGCGACCACGATGATCGCGCCCTTCGCCACCGACTGGGCGGAGATGCTCAGGTTGTTGAGGGTGAAGACGTTGTTCAACGTCGTGAAGATCAGTACGCCGAACACGGTGCCGACGATCGTGCCGCGGCCACCGGACAGCAACGTGCCACCGATCACCACCGCCGCGATCGCATCGAGTTCGTACAACTGACCGTGGGTCGAGCTCCCCGTTGTGGTCCGCGCCATCAGCATCACCGCGGCGATCCCGCAGCACAGCCCGGCCAGGACGTACAGCGCCACGGTGTGACGCTGGACCTTGATGCCCGCCAGGCGGGCGGCCTCGGCGTTCCCGCCGACAGCGAACGTGCGGCGGCCGAAGGTGGTCCGGTTCAGCAGCACCCAGCCGGCCGCGGCGACCAGCAGGAAGATCCAGATCAGCACCGGTACGCCGATCAGCGAGCCGCCGAAGAAGTCCTCGAACGAGTTGACCGTGATGATCTGGGTCTTCCGGTCGGAGATGATCTCGGCCAGACCACGGGCCGACGCCAGCATCGCCAAGGTCGCGACGAACGGCACGATCTTGCCGTAGGCAACCAGCAGGCCGTTGACCAGACCACACGCGGCTCCGACCGCGAGCGCCGTACTGACCATGAAGATCCAGTGGTAGTCGGCGGCCAGCTGCTGGGTCGCCAGCGTGGTCGCCCAGACCGACGCCAGCGCGACCATCGCGCCGACGCTCAGGTCGATCCCGCCGCCGGTGATGACGAACGTCATCCCGACGCTGACCACCCCGATGACCGCGGCCAGCCGCAGGATGGTCAGCACGTTCGCACCGGTCGCGAACGTGTCGCCCGCGGTCGCGACGCCGACGATGCACAGCAGCACCAGGGCGACGACGAGCCCGAGGTTGCGACCGAAGCCCGACCTCAGCAGGTCGGTCCTCGACCGTGGCCTCGCCGGCTGGGTGACCGTGTCCTGTTTCGATGGAGTCGTGCCACCCTCTTCTATTCTGTTGGCCTCACTCATCACCCCGCACTTCCTTCCATCACCAGGTCCAGGACCTGGTGCTCGTCGATCTCTTGCGCGGGCCCCGTGTGGACGGCACGCCCCTCCCGCAGTACGACGACCCGGTCCGACAGACCGAGCACTTCCGGAACTTCGCTGGAGACCAGCACGATCGCGACCCCGTTGGACGCCAGCTCCCGAATCAGCGCGTAGATCTCCGAACGCGCCCCGACATCGACACCCCGGGTCGGCTCGTCGAGAAGCAGCACCCGGCAGTCCCGCAGCAACCAGCGCGCGAGCACCACCTTCTGCTGATTGCCACCCGACAGGTTGCGCACCGGTTGGTCCACGCCCGGGGGACGCACATCCAGCTCCAGGGCCAACTTCCCGGCCGCCTCCCGTTCGGCCCGACTGTTCAGGAATCCGCTACTGGCGAACCGGCCCAACGTCGACACCGTGATGTTCTTGAACACCGCCTCGTCGAGCAGCAAAGCCTGGCTCTTCCGTTCCTCCGGTGCGAGTCCGACACCGGCCTTCACCGCATCCTGCACCCGGCCCGGCCGCAGTACGGCACCGTCGACCCGGACGAATCCGGTCGCCGCGCGTCGCGCGCCGTACACGGTCTCCAGTACTTCGGAACGCCCGGAGCCGACCAGCCCGGCCAGGCCGACGATCTCGCCGGCGCGAACCTCGAACCCGATCCCGGCGAACTCACCGGGGCGGCTCAGATCGACGACGTCGAGCACGACGGGCGCGGCGTCCGGCATCTCGTTGCGGGGCGGGAACACGTACTCGATCGAGCGCCCGGTCATCAACTGGATGAGTTCCTTGGTCGGCGTCTCGCGGGCGTCGAGACCGGTCGCCACGGTCGCGCCGTCCTTGAGCACCGTGACCCGGTCGCCGATCTCGCGGATCTCCTCGAGCCGGTGCGAGATGTAGACGACCGCGACCCCGCTCTCGGTCAGGCCGCGGATCACCCGGAACAGGTTCGACACCTCCTCCGGATCGAGCACCGCGGACGGCTCGTCCATCACGATCAGGCGGGCGTTGCGGGACAGCGCGCGAGCCATGCTGACCACCTGCTGACCGGCGGCCGGCAGCGAGCCGACGGATCGGTTGGTGGGAATCTCGGGGTGCCCGAGGCCTTGCAGGATCGAGCGTGCCTTGGTGTTCGCCTCGTGGGTCCGGCTGAAGCCGTAGCGGGTCGGTTCGTGGCCGAGAAAGATGTTCTCGGCAACGGTCAGGTCCGGTACGAGGTCGAGTTCCTGGTAGATCGCGGCGATGCCGCGCTGGATCGCCGCGGTCGGGCTGTTCAGCTGCACTGGCTCGTCGTTGATCCGGATCATGCCCGCGTCCGGCTGGTGGGCGCCGGTCAGCACCCGGATCAGCGTGGACTTGCCCGCACCGTTCTGCCCGAGCAGGCAGTGCACCTCACCGGCCCGTACGTCGAGGTCCACACCGTCGAGCGCCCGTACCCCGGGGAACTCCTTGACGATGCCCATCATGTTCAGCAGGTCCGTCATGGCGTGGCCCCGATCCGCGTCGGGTCGACGAAGACCTGGTCGAGCGAGATCTGCGCGCCACCGCGGACAGCCGCCGCGAAGCCGAGCTCCGACCGGACGACCCGGCAGCCGCCGCCGTCCGGTGCGATCACCCGGTCCTGGATCGCCTTCTCCAGTGGTTCTTTCAGCCACGGCCCGAGCACGGCGAAGTAGCCGCCCAGCACGAGCACGTCCGGGTTCAGGATGTTCACCAGAATCGCTCCCCCAATCCCCAGCCAGGTGCCGACGTCCTTCAACGCGGACAGCGTCCGCGGATCCCCCGCTTCGGCCCGCCGGGTGATCCCGGCCAGCCGTTGCTCCACGTCCAGCGACGGATCCCGCACCGGGTCGTCCCTGTCCGTTGCCTTGTGCAACAGTGCGGTCAGTCCGACGACCGTCTCCCAGCATCCGGTCCGCCCGCAGCCGCAGGTGCGCCCGGGCGGGGCGACCGGCATGTGCCCGACCTCGCCGCTGTACCCGTGCCCGCCGCGCATCAGATGCCCACCGGCCACCACACCGCCGCCGACACCGACCGCTCCGGTCAGCAGCACGAGATCATGCAGGGATTCGTCCTCGGTCCGCCGAAGTTCGGCGTACGCCGCCAACGCCGCCAGGTTCGCCTCGTTGTCCACGTGCAACGGGTACGTCGGCTCACCCAGCCGCCTGCGCATCTCCTGCGCGACGGACAGCTCGCCCCAGCCCAGGTTGGGCGCCAGCTTCAACTCACCCGTCTCCACTTGCACAAGCCCGGGCACAGCGAGCGTGACCCCGGCCAACTCTCCGTGCCTCACGTCGACCGCTGTGACGGCTTCCCGGACCAGCTCGGCCAACCGATCGAGCGTCGTACCGGGTTCGAGATGCGCGACGTCGACCGGGACCCGCTTCTCGAGCACGACGTCGCCGGCCAGGTCGAGGGCCGCGACCGCGAGGTAGTCGACGTTGATCTCCGCGCCGACGCCGCAGACCCCGGTGCCGTCGAGTTCGACGAGCTGTCCCGGACGCCCGAGGGCGCGGCTGGAGTCAGCCAGGCCTTCGCGGAGCAGGCCGCGTTCGACGAGTTCGGCGACCAGGCTGCTGACGGTCGCCTTGTTCAGGCCGGTCTCCTCCGCGATCCGGGCCCGGGACCGGGGGCCCAGATCGCGGACGTGCCGCAGTACCACCGAGAGGTTGTTGCGCCGGAGCGACACGTGATCGGCGGCAACGCCCCGGCTCCCCGGGCGACGGCCGTCCGTCAGCGTCATCTGGGCACCCCTCTCCAGATTTTGTCTGTTGAGCCAACAAACTAAGTTCAGGCAGAGAGGCAGGTCAAGAGTTCGCAACAGTCAAGTTATTGCAGGATTTTGTAGCCGTTTGTACGCTCACCGCAACCTCTCCTGCCCGAACGGGCAAGCGGCTCGGCTGTTCTCGTCGTACGACCAACAGACCGTGAACACGCACTTCCAGTGGATGCAGCAGAACGGCTGCGACACGGTCGCGCTGCAGCGGTTCAACCCGACCTGCAGTCTCGACGAGGACGGTACGGCGTGCTCGTCCGACTACTACCTCCGCCTGACGAACGACGGCGGGCGCATGTTCAAGGGACAGGCGCCGTTGACCTCAGTGCGGCCGACGGCGCCGATCGTCTAGAAGAGTTCCATGCTGTCGGCGGTCGCTGTGATCACCGGGTTGTCGAAGTAGAGACGGCAGGCGATCGCGTGGCCGGCGCAGGTCAGCAGCGACGGGCCGGCGGCGTCGACAACCCGGTATCCAACCGGGTGCACGCACCGTTCCACCTCGCCCTCGTTCTCGCGGCCGCAGCCGAGGACGTGGCAGGTGACGGTGTCGCCGACGTTCATCAGCGTCAGGCCGTGCTCGGGACAGACGCCCCAGCCGACGCCACAGGCCTGTCCTTCGTTCGCGGCCAGCCGGACGAGCTTGCCGGCGGTGACCTCCAGCTTGGTCGCCAGGTCGCGGAAGGTGGTCGCGGCCTGGTCGAGATCGCGCCGGAACCGCCGCAGCTCGACGGACTCGGGCATGTTCTGCGTCGCGGCGTGCAGGTCCTCGGCGAGCGTCATCGCCGCGACCGCGATCTCGTCGACCCGCACGGGCGTGTTGAACTGGCGCAGCGTCGGACCGCTGGACTCCCGCGGCCGGTCGCGCACCTCGGACAGCCAGTCCGAACGCGGTACGACGTCCTGCGGCTGGTCCAGGTGGATCTCACCGACCTGCTGCTCCGTCTGCCACTCCGATGGTGGATCAAGGTGAGTGGTTGATTGCGGAGCGTGACCGTTGGCTCCGTTGGCCGGTCCGGTCCCGTTCATCGGGATTCGGCTTTCCTGCGCTGTCCGCCCGTTCATACAGCCTCACTCGTCCAGTGCATGACACCCGCCATTGCGCGTCCCCTGTAGTGCCTCTGGTGGCCGATCGTGCCATGCCTGCGGTACCCACGACCAGAGGAACAACAACGGCGTCACCCACCGCTCCCCCGCGCATGCGGACCGCAACAATCAACCCCCAGGCAACAGCCAGAGTTCCCTACCGCGGGGGCACCAAATCACACCGTGCGGGTTACTCAACGTGGTTTTGACATTTCCACACGGACCGTCGTCAGGCCGTTGCTGTCAGATGCTCCCGGAGGAACTCCACGACCCGTGTCCGGGCGTGGTACGCCGAGTTCGGCGGGTCCTCGCGCAGGTCCCGGGTAAGCACCGAGTGCGCGCTCCGCCCGTACCCGTCCGGGTTCCCCGGCGCCGAATTCAGCTCGATCACCTCGAACGCGTCACCGAGCTGTGCACGGAGCGTGACGAACCGCTCCGCCGGCGCCATCCGGTCCTTGCTGAACCGCATCCCGAGGATGCAGAGCCCGTCGGTACGGACGCGTTCCTTGACCGTTTCGAGCTCCCGCTCCGACAGGCCGGGATCGCGGCGCAGCTTCGTGCTCACCGCGAACGGCGTCGACGGCTGGCTCAGTACCGGCGCCTTCACCACGTCCTCGACCGCGGTGGCGAGCGCGAACCCTCCGGTGAAGCACATCCCGATCACACCGACTCCACGGCCCGGCGTCCGCGCGGCCAGGTCGGTCGCGACGGCCCGCAGGTACTTCGTGATCGGGCGCTCGGCGTTCGCCGCGAAGCATCGGAACTCCTTCGACACGCACAGTCGCGCGATCACGCCCAGCGCGTACCCGGTGGTCTCCGGGCGTCCCGGCGTACCGAACGGCGACGGGATCACCACCGTGAACCCCTCGCTCACCAGGTGCTCGCCGAACGCGGCCACCTCGGGCGTGAGCCCGGGGATCTCCGGGATCAGCACGACACCGGGCCCTTCGCCCTTATCGAAGCAGTCATAGGTCAGGCCGCCGCCACTGAACGGCGCCCTCCGCCAGGAACCCAGCTCTGCATTCACGGCGAGAAGTCTGCTGCATCAGGGGGCGTAATGCTGGACGGCACCCCCCGTGGAGAGGTCTACGAGGGTATGGGCGAGGGCCTTCGCGTCGACCAGGACTTCTGGTAGGTCCATGGTCGTGAGTTGGCGGTCGCGCACCACGACCTGGCCGGCGACCAGCACGGTCACGACATCGGAGGCGCGGACGGAATACACCAGCGCGGCACGTGGGTCGTGAACCGGTTGGTTGTGTGGTGCGCTCAGGTCGACGAGGGCGATGTCGGCTTGACGGCCGGGCTCGAGTACGCCGATCTGGTTCTCGAGTCCGGCGGCTGCGGCACTGCCTCGGGTGGCGAGGCGGAGCGTGTCGGAGAGGGTCATCCATTCGGCGTCGTGTTCGCGCTGCTTCTGAGTGAGGGCGACCATGCGGATCGCTTCCCAGACGTCGAGAGTGTTGTGTACGGCGGCTCCGTCGGTGCCGACGCCCACGTCGACGCCAGCTGATCGCAGGGCCTTGATCGGGGTGACCTCGCCCATCGCGAGCTTGAGGTACACCTTCGGGCAGCACGCGACCGTCGTGCGGTCGGCGTACCGCTCGAGAATCGGCAGGTCCTCGGCGCGGATGCCGCAGCCGTGCGCGATGAGGGCACCGGCCTCGAGGACACCTGTCCGCTCGAGCACCTGGATCGGCGTGACTCCATGCTTGTCGAGCGAGGCCTGCGTCTGGTCGTCGGTCTCAGCGGCGTGCAGGTGGATCCGTCGCCCCTCGGCCCGCGCGAGGTCCGCCGTACGCCGCAGATCCTCGTCGGTCACCGTGTACGTCGCGTGGGGTCCGAGGCTCGCGGTGATACGTGGATGTCGGCTGCTCAGGTCGCGGGTCGTCTCGAACGCGGCATCGATCGCGTCCTCGCCGGCGGAGGAGAAGAACGTCGGCGCGAGATCCGCCCTGATCCCGGACTCGATCGCGGCGGCGGCGATCTGGTCGGCGTGGAAGTAGTGATCGACGAACGTGGTCACGCCGGCCAGCAACATCTCCGCACACGCCAGCCGCGCACCGACCCGCACCCGCTCCGGCGTCAGATTCACCTCCATCGGCCAGATCCGCCGATTGAACCAGTCCTCGATCGCCAGATCCTCCGCCCCACCCCGCATCATCACCATCGGACTGTGCGTGTGCGAGTTCACCAACCCCGGCACTGCCAACAGCCCACTCCCGTCAACCACCTCGGCCGCCGGTTCACCTGCCCCCGGAGCGCCTCCGTCCAGCGTGATGGACGTCGGCATGATCGCGACGATCCGGTCATCCTGGACGTAGATGTCCTGCGCCTCGTCGACGCGGCACTCCCCCTGTTCGGGGACGATCAGGACGGAGACATTGCGGATCAGTACTCGCGACATTCATCCTCCCGGCGCGCTGCTCGACGTACAGCAGTCTTGTCGATCCGCAGGTCCACCACTGCGGGATCCGGGTGGTTGGGGCTGGTTGGTAGGGGAACGTTTGTTCGAGTGTCGGGTATGGTGGGGGGATGGGTGGTGAGCTTCAGGGGTCGTTGCTGGATGCTTTTGCGGATCCTGTGTTGGGGTCTTTGGGTGGGCTGGCGCGGGCTGAGTTGGGGCGCGGGGCCTGGGTTGATGTGCTGCCGGGGTGGTTGACGGGGGCGGATCAGGTGTACGAGCGGCTGGCTCGGGAGGTGCCTTGGCAGGCGGAGCGGCGGCAGATGTACGACCGGGTGGTCGATGTGCCTCGGTTGTTGTGTTTTTACGGGGAGAACGCCGAGCTGCCGGTGCCGATCCTGGATGAGGCCCGGGAAGCTTTGAGTGCGCACTACGCGGACGAGCTGGGTGAGCCGTTCCGGACCGCTGGGTTGTGTTTCTACCGGGACGGTAAGGACAGCGTTGCGTGGCACGGGGATCGGATCGGGCGCGGGAACCATGAGGACACGATGGTGGCGATCTTGTCGGTGGGTGAGCCTCGGATGCTCGCGCTGCGGCCTCGGCCGGGGGCGTCGAGTGGGCCGGTCGGGTCGACTGTGCGCTATCCGCTGGGGCATGGGGATCTGATCGTCATGGGTGGTTCGTGTCAGCGGACCTGGGAGCATGCGATTCCGAAGGCGACGGGGCGCGTTGGGCCGCGGATCAGCATTCAGTTCCGGCCTCGTGGGG
Organism: Kribbella soli; assembly: GCF_004331345.1. Classification (GTDB taxonomy): domain Bacteria; phylum Actinomycetota; class Actinomycetes; order Propionibacteriales; family Kribbellaceae; genus Kribbella; species Kribbella soli. The sequence goes on from NZ_SJJZ01000002.1 coordinate 1,165,769, forward strand.
TGCGGTGACAGCGTTCAGGCGGCAGCCGGTTCGGTGAGGGCTGGTTGGTAGATGCCGTCCTTGGTGGCTACGTAGAAGCCGAGTAGGCGAATGCCGGCTGCTTGGCAGATGGTGGCGGCGGCTTGGGCCCATTGGGCGTCCAGGTCGGCCATACGGGCGGGGCCGGGGCGGCCCAGGGCGAGGACGAGAGCGGTGCCGGGTGCGGTGTGGACGGCGGGGATGATCGGGTGGAGGGCGGTCGCACAGAGGTAAGCGGGGTTGCCGCTCGGACTGGAGCCCAGAGTGAAGTCTGGGGGAAGGTCGATGGCCACGGTGGCTCGGTAGTGGTTGTTGGGGTCGCAGATGAGGACGGTGAAGGTGCCTTGGCGGCGGTCGCCGAGGCTGACCATCAGGTCTACGGCGTCGGCGGCAACGCCGGGGTCGGTGAGTGGTTGGTCGGCCCAGGTCGCGGAGAGGTTCTCGAAGCTCATGCCTGTAAAGGTGCCGTGATTCCGGCCGCCGATCCGGGTTGTCCACAGGGCAAAGTGGCCCATGATTTCGCAGCGCAAATGGATCTCTCATCTGGGCCGCCGAAACCCTAGGCTCAAGGACATGAGCAGCAGACTTGGGCAGATGCTTCCCCCGGCCGGAGCGCCGCGGGACCTGGCGATGGCGCAGTTGGCGAACGCGGTCGGCGACGGTGCGTTCGTCGTCACCTCGGCGTTGTTCTTCACCCGCGTCGTCGGGCTCTCGACCGCGGAGGTCGGGCTCGGGCTGACGATCGCCTGGCTGGTCGGATTCCTGGCGGGCGTACCGCTCGGGAACCTCGCGGATCGGCGCGGAGCACGCGGCACCGCGGTCCTGCTGGCGCTCACGACCGCGACGGCTGTCGCGTCGTTCCTGGTCGTCAGGAGCTTCGCCGGCTTCCTCATCGCGGCCATCGTTTACGCGTGCAGCCAGACCGGGCTCACCGCGGCGCGGCAGGCGTTGCTGGCCGGGTTGGTCGCCCCGGCGGAGCGGACCAGGATCCGCGCGTTCCTGCAGTCCACGGTGAACGCCGGGCTCGCACTCGGCGCGCTCCTCGGCGGTGTGGCGCTCCGGTTCGACAGCGAAGCGGCGTACCTGATCGTGTTCGGGATCGATGCGCTCAGCTTCCTGATCGCGGCCGGGCTGCTGCGTCGGGTGCCGTCGATCGCGACGACCCAGCGGGTCATGGGCGAGCCGCGGCTCGCGGTGCTGCATGACCGTCCGTACGCCGTTCTCGCGCTGATCAATGCGGTGATGCTGCTCTTCATGCCGCTGATCAGCCTGGTCGGCCCGCTGTGGATCGTCACCCGGACCAATGCTCCCAGCTGGGTGGTCGCCTCGCTGATGATCGTGAACACGCTCGGCGTCACGTTCTTCCAGGTCCGGATCGCGAAGAGCGTCAAGGATCTCCGCACTGCCGCCCGTTCGGTCCGGTACGCCGGTGTTGCCATGCTGGCCGCCTGCGCGGTGTTCGCCGTCACGGCCGCCGATCTCGGCGCGGCTTCCACCGCCGGTGTTCTTGTGATCGCCGCCGCGCTGCTCACCCTCGGCGAGATGAAGCTCGCGTCCGGCGCCTGGGAGATCAGCTTCGGACTCGCGCCGGCCGACAAGCAGGGTCAGTACCAGGGCTTCTTCGGCACCGGCCCCGCGGTGGCCCGAATGCTCGGCCCCGCGCTGCTCACCACGGTCATCCTGGGCTGGGGTCCGATCGGCTGGCTGGTGGTCGGTGCACTGTTCCTGGGGACCAGTTGCGCAACTGGTCCCGCCGTACGATGGGCTGCGCGGACGAGGGCCGTCAACGAGGACGCCACGCCGTCGCTGGTAGAGGAGAGCGCCGCCTGATGGAGATTCCCGGACTGGTCGAAATCACTACGCAGGACGAGCTGCGGGAGATCGTCCCGCAACCGCTGGCCGCAGCAGCCGGCAAGACTCGCAAGGAGTTGCACGAGCTGGATCGCGAGTGGCTCGCGGCGTCGCCGTTCTGCCTCGTCGCCACCTCCGCCGAAGACGGCACCTGCGACGTCTCCCCCAAGGGCGACCCGGCCGGATTCACGAAGGTCCTCGACGGCTCCACCATCGCGATCCCCGAACGAGCCGGCAACCGGCGCGTGGACGGGTTCATCAACATCCTCTCCAACCCGCACGTCGGGCTGATCTACTTCCTGCCCGGCCGCGGCGACACGCTGCGGATCAACGGCCGCGCGCGGATCGTCAGCGAGGCGCCGTTCTTCGACGAGATGATCGTGAAGGGCAACCGCCCGCAGCTCGCCCTGCTGGTCGAGATCGAGGAGATCTTCCACCACTGCTCGAAGGCGTTCCTGCGCTCGAAGCTGTGGAAGCCCGAGACCTGGGAGCCCGACGCGGTGACGACCCGGGCGCGGATCTCGCAGACCCTGGAGCGCACCGACGAGGACCTCGCGACGCTCGAGGAGTACTACGGGCAGGCGTACGAGGAGAAGATCTACAAGGTCAAGTACTGAACTACCGCAGCGGGCGCAGGCCCAAGTACTCCGTGGCGACGATGACATCGCCCCGGCCGCCCTCTACGGTTTCGTAGTGTGAGCGAACCTGTCCACGTCCCGACCTTCGGGGCCCGCGTGCGCCGCGTCCTGCTGCCGGTGGCGCTGGCCGTGTTCTCGGTGGTGGGGGCGTTCGGCGCATCGCGTGGTCAGACCGACCGCCACGAGCCCGACTGGCTCATGGTGGTCCTGCTGCTGGTCGGCGCGCTCTCCCTCTACTGGCTGCGCACCAAGCCGATCCCGGTGCTGTGGGCAACTGTCATCTCGACGCTGATCTACATGCTCCGCGAGTACCCGTGGGGCCCGGTCGTGTTCGCGTTCGTGATCGCCGTGTTCACCACGATCCGGCTCGGTCACCGGCTGGCGGGCTGGCTCGGGCTGATCACGCTGTACGTCGGGCATGTCGGCGGCCGGATGATCCTCGGCATCAACGAGCAGGGCGTGTACCAGGTCCTGCTCGTCGGCACGTGCTTCTGCGTACTCGGGTTCCTCGCCGAACTCTTCCGGGCCCATCGCGACCGCGTCATGGCCGCGGCGCGGACCCGGGAAGAGGAAGAGCTGCGCCGCGCCGGCGAGGAACGCCTGCGGATCGCGCAGGAGCTCCACGACGTCGTGGCACACCACATCTCGCTCATCAACGTGCAGGCGTCCACCGCGCTGCACCTGGTCGACCGGCAGCCCGAGCAGGCCGCCCCTGCGCTCGCCGCGATCAAGGACGCGAGCAAGGAGGCCCTGGTCGAGTTGCGCTCGATCGTCGGCGTACTGCGTCAGTCCGACGAGTCCGCGCCCCGTACACCGGTCGCCGGGCTGGATCACCTGGACCACCTCGTCAGCCGCACGGCGCGGGCCGGTCTCGAGGTGCACAAGATCGTTCACGGCGAGCCGCGGCCGCTCCCGAGCGGGCTCGACCGGGCCGCGTTCCGCATCATCCAGGAGTCGCTGACGAACGTCGTACGGCATGCGCGCGCGACATCGGCGACGGTCCGGATCCAGTACGGCGAGCAGACGCTGGTGCTCCAGATCGACGACAACGGGGACTGTCTGACCGCGGCACCGAAGGAAGGCAACGGCATCTCCGGGATGCGCGAACGTGCGACCGCGCTCGGCGGCACGCTGACCGCGAACCACACGCCGGCCGGCGGTCTGCGGATCACGGCCACCCTGCCGCTGTAGGTTTCCTGTGAATGCGGGCGCTCGCCGGACTCGCGCCGGAGCGGATTCACAGAGTTCTCCCAGAAACTCCCGGTAAGCACTCAGATCGGTTCGTCAGGCTGCGAGGCATGACAACGATCGAAGTGCGCGGGCTGACCAAGCGGTACGGCTCCGACGTCGTGGTGGACGACCTGTCGTTCTCCGTCGCGCCGGGCCAGGTGACCGGGTTCCTCGGGCCGAACGGCGCGGGCAAGTCCACGACCATGAAGATGATCATCGGGCTGGCCGCGCCGACCCACGGCATCGTGACCGTCGGCGGCCGGCGGTACCAGGACCTGCCGGTGCCGCTGACCGAGGTCGGCGCGCTGCTCGACGCGAGCGCGGTGCACGGCGCGCGGACGGCGTACGACCATCTGCTGGCGCTTGCCGTGAGCAACGGTCTCCCCCGGCGCCGGGTCGACGAGGTGCTCGCCCGGACCGGGCTCGAAGGGGTGGCCGGCAAGCGGGCCGGCGGGTTCTCGCTCGGGATGCGGCAGCGGCTCGGGATCGCCGCGACGCTGCTCGGCGATCCGAGGGCGCTGATCTTCGACGAACCCGTGAACGGGCTCGATCCGGAAGGGATCCGGTGGATCCGCGACTTCATGCGCTCGCTGGCGGCCGAGGGCCGGGCGGTGCTGGTGTCGAGCCACCTGATGAGCGAGATGGCGCAGACGGCGGACCACCTGGTCGTGATCGGTCGCGGCCGGCTGATCGCCGACATGGGCATGGCTGACCTGATGCACGCGAACGGCGACGGTACCGTCCTCGTCCGCACAGGTGAACCGTTCGCCCATCACCTGACCGCAGCGGGCGGCACGGTCCGGGACGGGCTCGAGGGCGCGCTGGTCGTGTCCGGTCTGTCGAGTACGGAGATCGGCAAGCTGGCGGCCTACCACGGTGTGCCGCTGAGTGAGCTGACGCCGCAGCGGGTGTCGCTGGAGGACGCGTTCATTGAGCTGACCAGGGAGAGCGTCGAGTATCAGGGGGCGGCCGCATGAATACGTTGCACGCGGAGTGGATCAAGCTGCGCAGTCTGCGCTCGACCTGGTACACCGTGGCCTGTCTGTTCGTATTCGGGCTCGGCATCACGGCGCTGTCGATGAGCGGCGCCGGCACGGAGTACCGGGGCGGGACCGACGCGGACCGTGCTGCATGGGACCCGACCAGTCAGAGCTTGAAGACGTTCATCGTGGCTCAGTTGATCGTCGGTGTGCTCGGCATCCTGGTGGTGACGTCGGAGTTCGCGACCGGACTGATGCAGACGACACTCGCAGCGACCCCACGCCGGAACCGGCTGCTGGCTGCGAAGGCGATCGTGGCCACCGCAGTCGCGGCCGTGGCGGGACAGGCGCTGATGTTCATAGCGTTCTTCATCGGTCAGGCGCTGCTGGCCGGACAGGACGTGCCGTACGCGCGCCTGGGCGACACCGGCGTCCTGAAAGCGGTTGTCGGCGGTGGGCTGTACCTGTCCGCGATCGCCTTGCTGGCCGTGGGTCTGGGCGCGATTCTGCGCGCGACGGCAGGCGCACTCGCGACGCTGGTGGGGATCGTGTTCCTCGTACCGGCGCTATCGGGGCTCTTCCCGGACTGGATGCAAGGGATCTTCGACTTCTGGCCGACGCTCGGAGCGGCAGCGATCTTCGGCACCCTACCGGACGAGAACTTCCCGCATCCCTGGCTGAATCTCGGTGGGCTGTGGCTGGGTGTCGCCGTCGTGCTGACCGCCGCGTTCGTCGTCTTCCGGCGTCGCGACGTCTGACCGCATCCGTATTCTGGCGATCATGACTCGGCTGCTCGTGGTGGACGACGAGGCGACGGTGCGCGAACTGCTGTCCGCGACCCTGCGGTTCGCCGGCTTCGACGTGACCTCAGCGGCGACCGCTGCCGAAGCGGTCGCCGCCGCGGCCGAGGAGCCGCCCGATCTCGTCCTGCTCGACGTGATGCTGCCGGACATGGACGGGTTCGAGGTCGTACGGCGCTTGCGCCCGACGCCGGTGCTGTTCCTGACCGCTCGCGACGGGCAGGCCGACAAGATCCAGGGACTGTCGCTCGGCGCGGACGACTACGTGACCAAACCGTTCGACCTCGAGGAACTGATCGCCCGGATCCGCGCGGTCCTACGCCGGACGACCGGCCGCGCGAACGACGACGTACTGACAGTCGGTCTGCTCGCACTCGATGCCGAGGGCCACCAAGTGACGCGGGCGGGCAGTCCGCTGCGCATCTCCCCCACCGAGTTCCGGCTGCTGCACTACTTGATGGAGAACGCCGGCCGGGTGGTGTCCAAGGCGCAGATCCTCGAACGCGTCTGGCGGTACGACTTCAACGGAGACACGAGCATCGTGGACACCTACATCTCGTACCTGCGCCGCAAGGTCGACGACCAGGATCCGAAACTCATCCACACCGTGCACGGCATGGGCTACGTGATGCGGGCGCCCAAATCGTGAAGCTGTCGCTGCGCGCCAGATTGCTGCTGCTCACCACGGGCCTGCTGCTCGCGGGGCTGACCCTGATCAGCGCGGTCGTGTCGAGTCAGCTGGAGAGATACCAGCTCGATCGGCTCGACAGCCAGCTCCGCTCGTTCACCGAGATCATCGCGCAGGTGTCACCGAGCGGCCCGAGCCGCGAACAGCCCGCCCATCCAGAGCTCCTCGACCCCGCGCTGGATCTGATCGGTGCGCCGTACCTGGCGTACCTCGGCCCGAACGGGGCGGTCGTCGGGACGCTGCGCTCGTCCCGAGTAGCTGCCAAGTCCTTCCCCGCGGACAACGAGCTCCGGTCGCTGCCCGTCGACGGATCGGCCCGCGTGCTGCAGGCGGCCAACCAAGATGGCCGCTGGCGGGCGGTCGCGCGACCGGCGGTCGGCTGGAGTGGGACGGTGATCGCGGCCGCGCCCCTCACCGAGGCCGACGCCACGATCGCGAAGCTCCGGACCACCAGCCTGATCAGCGGGGCCACGCTGCTCGTCCTGCTCACCGCGATCGGCTCGTGGGCACTCGGGCGTGGATTACGTCCGCTGCGCCGGATCGAGAACACGGCCGCCGCCATCGCGGACGGCGATCTGACCCAACGCGTGCCCGGATTAGCCGCGCCGGGGACCGAGATCGGCCATCTGGCGGCGTCGCTGAACACGATGCTCGGCCAACTGGAGCAGGCGTTCGCGGACCGGGCCGCTGCCGAGACGCGGATGCGGGCGTTCCTCGCCGACGTCAGCCATGAGCTGCGTACGCCGCTTGTCGGCATCAAAGGTTCGACCGAGCTGTACCGGATGGGCGGATCCGATGTCGACGAGGCCATGGGCCGCATCGACCGCGAAGCCACTCGGCTGACCGTGCTGACCCAAGACCTGCTCCTGCTCGCGCAGTTGGACGAGGCTCCCGAAGGACAGCTCGACTGCGCACCGATGGATCTGCGGACGATCGCCAACGATGCACGGCACGACCTCCGTGCGCTGGATCCGTCCCGGTCGATCACGCTCACCGGACCACAAGGTCGCGGCGCCCCCGGCCCAGCTGCCGTGAACGGTGACGAGGATCGGCTCCGACAGGTCGTCACCAATCTGGTAGGGAACTCCATCGCCCACACCCCACCCGGTACGCCGGTCCGCATCAGAGTCGGTACGGAAGGCGACCACGCGGTGCTGGTGATCGAGGACGACGGCCCCGGCATGACCGAGGAGCAGGCCGGCCGGGTCTTCGATCGGTTCTATCGAGCTGACCAGGCCCGCAAGCACTCGGCGGGTGCAGGCACCGGCCTCGGGCTGGCGATCGCGCGGTCCATCGCACGGGCGCACGGCGGCGACATCGTGCTCTCCACGGCCCTCGGCGCGGGGGCCTCGTTCTGGTTGATGCTGCCGACGCTCGGATCAGGGCAGGCGGACGTGGGACGGGTTCAGGTCGGCCACGCTGGAGACGCCGAGTAAGGCCATCGTGCGACGGACCTCCTTGGTGAGGATGTCCGCGGCGCGGGCGACGCCGCGCTGGCCGCCGGCCATCAGGCCGTACAGGTACGCGCGGCCGACGAGGCAGGCGTCGGCACCGAGCGCGATCGCCGCGACGATGTCGGCGCCGGACATGATGCCGGTGTCGAGGTAGATCTCCGCGTCGGTGCCGACCGCCTTGCGGACCTCCGGGAGGATGCGCAGCGGCGTCGGAGCGCGGTCCAACTGACGACCGCCGTGGTTGGACAGCACGACAGCGTCGGCGCCCGCGTCGACCACCCGGCGCGCGTCCTCGACGGTCTGGATGCCCTTGACGATCAGCGGGCCGTCCCAGATCGACCGCAGCCAGGTGAGGTCGTCGATCGTCATCGTCGGGTCGAACAGCTTGTCGAGCAGCTCGGCGACCGTGCCGTCCCACGTGGACAGCGAGGCGAACGTCAGCGGCCGCGTGGTGAGCAGGTTCGCCCACCAGGCCGGGTGCAGGGACGCGTCCAGGACGGTCTTCACGGTCAGCGACGGCGGGATCGTGAAGCCGTTGCGCACGTCGCGGAGACGAGCGCCGGCGACCGGTACGTCGACGGTCAGCATCAGCGCCTCGTACCCGGCGGCGGCCGACCGCTTCACCAGGTCCTCACCGGCGGTGCGGTCCTTCCAGACGTACAGCTGGAACCACTTGCGCGCGTTCGGCGCCGCGGCCGCCACGTCCTCGATCGAGGTGGTGCCCATCGTCGACAACGCGTACGGGATGCCGACCTGCTCGGCGACCTTCACGACCGCACTCTCACCCTCGTGGTTCATCATCCGGGTGAAGCCGGTCGGCGCGAACGCGAACGGCAGCTCGGAGCGGCCACCGAGGATCGACGTACCGAGGTCGATGTCCGAGACGTCCCGCAGGATCGACGGCTGCAGCTCCATCTCGGCGAACAGCCGGCGGGCGCGGCGCAGGCTGATCTCCGCCTCGGCGGCGCCGTCGGTGTAGTCGAACACCGAGCGCGGCGTCCGGCGCTTCGCGATCGCCCGCAGGTCCGCGATCGTCAGCGCCTTCTCCAGCCGCCGCTCGGTCGCGTTCACCGTGACCGGCTTCGGCCGCAGCAGCGGCTTCAACTCGGACCATTTGGGCATCTGGCGATCGGTCATCACAACTCCCGGCTGAATCTGTGGTCGGACCACACCCTACCCTGTGGTCCGACCACAGAGGTAGGGTCGTCCACGTGAAGAACTACGAGCTGGTCCTGCATCGGGTCGAGGCCGACCTGGCGGCGGGGCGGCTGCGGATCGGCGGGCGGTTACCCGGTGAGCGGGCGCTGGCCGAGCAGCTCGGGATCAGCCGGCCGTCGGTGCGGGAGGCGGTCCGGGTGCTCGAGGCGATGGGCGTGGTGCGGACCGCGACCGGGTCCGGTCCCGAGGCAGGTGCGGTGATCGTGGCGGAGCCGGTGTCGCCGTTGACCGCCGTACTGCGGTTGCACCTGGCAACCAATCACCTGCCGATGGGTGACGTCGTGCAGACCCGTCTGCTGCTCGAGTCCTGGTCGGCGCGGGAGGCGGCGGCGCGGGAACTCGGGGCGGGCGAACTGAAGGTCGCGGAGGAACTGCTGGACCGGATGGACGACGCCGGGTTGTCGCCCGAGGAGTTCCATGTGCTCGACGCGGAGTTCCACGTCGCGCTGTCCGGGCTCGCCGGGAACGTGCTGATCGCCGCGGTGATGACGTCGTTGCGGTCGGCGATCCATGGGTACGTGCTGGCCGCCGTACCCAATCTGCCGGACTGGGAGGCGACGGCTGTCGGCCTGCGGTCCGAGCACCGGGCGATCCTCGCTGCGGTGCGCGGTGGTGAGCCGGAGCGCGCGGCCGAGCTCGTGACCGCGCACATCCGGGGGTTCTACCAGGCAGCTCAATTAGCACCGTTCGGCGGCGGTGAGGGCGGTACGGCGGAGGCCGAAGATGACGATCGCGCCGACGACAAGGTGCAGTGACGCGAGGCCGAGCTTGGCGCCGGTGCCGATCCCGTTCGTCAGCGGGCTGCCGAGCGACGTGACGCAGACGATCGTCGCGACGACGATCCAGATGTTGCGGGCGCGCGGCGTACGGCGCTCCAGGATCGAGAGCAGGCCCCAGCCGGCGAAGCCGACGAAGATCGTCGAGACGACCACGGCGATGGCGCCGATGTGCTGGGTACCGCCCTGGCGGGCCTCCAAGGTGAGGCCGGCCAGCGGGGCGAGGATCGCCCAGTCCGCTAGCGCTGCTAGCGCGGCGACACCGACGACCGCCAGCCGGCTCCGACCGGGCACGCGGCGAGGCGCCTGAGCGGTCTCCGACGAGGTGTCAGGAGTGGCGGCGGGCATCGGGGGCATCGCGGTGAGGGGGTTGGGCTTCGGCATTGCGGGCTCCTCAGGTGAAGGGGTTGTGGGATCACCTTGCTGCGGAGGGGGAACACCGGGCATCGGCCGGGAAGCTGGGGTGGGTTCGACTTTGGTCGGTGGTGGGATGCGGCCGCGGCCGCCTAGTCTCGGCGGCATGGAGGAGATGTGCGCGCCGCGGAAGCCGGCGAAATGGATGGACTTCGCCGCGACCGGCGCGATCGGTGTGCTGGTCGCGATGACGATCGTCGGGCGGCTCCCGGACCCGGAGCACCGGAAGTTCTTGCTGCTCGACATCGCGGTCGGCATCGTCTCCGTCGCGCTCATCCCAGTGGTGGCCCGGCGGCCGGTGCCGGGTGCGATCGCCCTGGCGGTGCTCGCCGCCCTCTCCCCTGCCGCGACTCCGCCGTCCACCGTCGGCACGCTGACCGTCGCGTTGCGCCGGCCGTTGCGTACGACGATCCTGGTCGCCCTCGCCGGTACGGTCGCGCATCTCATTCAGGGCCTGTGGCAACCGATCCACGGCCTGCCGTTCCTGTGGTTCGCCGTACTGGATGTCGTCGTGCACGCCGCGCTGGTCGGTTGGGGTCAGGGCACTCAGGCGCGGCAGCAGTTGCTGTTGTCGCTCCGGGAGCGTGCCCGTCGCGCGGAGGCCGAGCAGGGGCGCCGGGTCGCCGAGGCGCGGTCCAACGAGCGCACCAAGATGGCGCGCGAGATGCACGACGTACTCGCGCATCGCCTGTCGCTGCTCGCGACGTACGCCGGTGCGCTCGAGTACCGGCCGGACTCGTCGCCGGAGAAGCTCGCTCAGGCGGCCGGCGTGATCCGGACCGGCGTGCACCATGCGCTCGACGAGCTCCGCGAGGTGATCAACGTCCTGCGCGACGAGGATGTGTACGAGGGGCGGCCGCAGCCGACCTTCGGGGACCTGCGCGCGCTGGTCGACGAGTCGCGGGAGGCGGGTACGACGATCGCGTACGACGACCAGGTGGCGGATCCGGCGTCGTTGCCACCGGCAACCGGCAGGACGGCGTACCGGGTCGTGCAGGAAGGACTGACGAACGCTCGCAAGCACGCCGCGGGATATCCGGTGACCGTGCTGGTGGCCGGACGAGCGGGCGACAGGCTGCGGATCGAGCTGACGAATCCGGCGTCGAACGGTACGCCGTTGGCGCCGGGTAGCGGCACCGGGCTGGTCGGGCTGACCGAGCGCGTCCAACTCGCGGGCGGCACGCTGGACCACGGGCGAGCGCCCGGTGGCGGGTTCCGGCTGGAGGCCTCGCTACCGTGGCCCTCATGAACATCCGGGTGCTGGTGGTGGACGACGACGCGTTGGTCAGGGCCAGCCTGGAGATGATGCTCGACGGCGCGAACGGGATCTCCGTGGTCGGGCAGGCCGCCGACGGGGACGAAGTACCGGCCGCGGTCGACGCGCACTTCCCGGACATCGTGCTGATGGACCTGCGGATGCCGCGGGTGGACGGCATCGTCGCGACGCGACGGGTGCGGGCGCGGAAGAATCCGCCCGAGGTCGTGGTGCTCACCACCTTCGACACCGACGAGAACGTCCTGCACGCGCTCCGCGCCGGGGCGAGCGGGTTCCTGCTCAAGGACACGCCGCCGGCGCAGATCGTCGAGGCCGTACGGCGGGTCGCGGCCGGTGACCCGATCCTGTCGCCGGCGATCACGCGGCGGCTGATGGACCGCGCCGCGACCCAGGCCGATGCGCACACGATCGCGCAACAGAAGCTGCAGCGGTTGTCGCCGCGGGAGTACGACGTGATGCTCGCGGTCGCGCAGGGCAAGGCGAACGCGCAGATCGGTGCGGAGCTGTTCATGAGCCTGGCAACGGTCAAAGCGCACATCTCGCACATCCTCACCAAGCTCGAACTCGGAAACCGAACCCAGATCGCACTGCTCGCCCACGACGCCGGGCTGGCATAAGCTCCAGCGCATGATTCGGGTGTTGCTGGCGGACGATCAGGCGTTGGTGCGGGCCGGGTTCCGGTCGTTGCTGAACGCCGAGGACGACATCACGGTGGTCGGCGAGGTGCCGGACGGTGCCGAGGCGGTCGTGGTGGCGCGGCGGGAGAAGCCGGACGTTGTGCTGATGGACATCCGGATGCCCGGGACGGACGGCCTGGAGGCGACGCGGCAGATCGGCGCGGATCCCGAGCTGGCCGACGTCCACGTGGTGATCCTGACGACGTTCGACCTGGACGAGTACGTGTTCGAGGCGCTGCGGGTCGGGGCCAGCGGGTTCCTCGTGAAGGACACCGAGCCGGTCGAGCTGCTGCAGGCTGTGCGGGTGGTCGCTCGCGGGGACGCGCTGCTGTCGCCTGGCGTGACGCGGCGGCTGGTGGCGGAGTTCGCGTCGCGGTCGCGGCAGCCGCATGCCAGCAAGGAACTCGACGTACTCACGGAACGCGAGAAGGAGATCGTCGCGCTGGTCGGCGAAGGCCTGTCGAACGACGAGATCGCCGCACGGCTGGTGCTGAGCCCGGCCACCGCAAAGACCCACGTCAGCCGCGCCATGATCAAACTCGGCGTCCGCGACCGCGCCCAACTCGTCGTACTCGCCTACCAAACCGGCCTGGTACGCCCAGGCTGGCTGGGCTGACGTTCTGGTTGGTGGGCCGGAGTGTGCAAGGTCGACAGGACATATATGTCCACTGGGCCCGCCGGCACGCGTGAGGCTGGTTCGATCGCGAGGCAGTAGGCGTATACGTCCTGTCGGGCTTGCACAAGCTCCGACGCCGGCCGCCCCAGCTCAAGCCGGGTTGCCGCTTTGCGGAACATTTCTGCCACCAGGTGCAACATTGTTTCCGGATTGACCTTCTAGCTGGTCGAGGGCAGAAGGTGCTCGCATGATGCACCTCGAAGAGATGACGGCGGCGGTTGAGCTCGGTCGCACCGGGGAACGTGAAGCTGCACGTACTCAACTGACCGCACTATGGGAAGCGTGCGACGACCCGCAGACGCGGTGTGCGATCGCGCACTACCTGGCCGACGTACAGGACGAGACCGAGGACGAGCTGTCCTGGGACCTGCGTGCGTTGGAAGACGTGGAGGACGACGGCTGGCTTCCCTCACTCCACTTGAACCTCGCCGACGACTACCGACGACTGTCGCAGACGCAGCTGGCCGAGGACCACCTGAGTATCGCGCGGGGGCTCCTGTCGGGTGTGCCTGAGGGAGCCTACGGTGACCTGATTCGGAGTGGGGTGGTGCACGTCGCGGAGGCGTTGGCGGCGGGGAGTGTGCGTCGGTTGGAGACCAACCCCAGCAGCTGAGTACTCCGTCGGGGGTAGGTGGGGTCACTCCCCCGAGGCGACGCGGTAGGTGGGGCTGGGACGGCACTCTCGTCGTATGGATGCGCTAGTTGAGGTCAGTGGGCTGACTAAGAGGTATGGCGGCACCTTGGCGGTTGATGGTGTCGATCTGACGGTGTTGCCGGGTGAGGTGTACGGCTTTCTGGGGCCGAACGGTGCGGGGAAGACGACCACGCTCCGGATCCTGACCGGGCTGATCGCGCCGACGAGTGGGAGCGTGCGGGTGCTGGGCGGGCGGCCGGGGGATGCCCGAGTGCTCAAAGGAACCGGGTCGATGATCGAGTCGCCGGCGTTCTACCCGTACCTGTCGGGGCTCGACAACCTGCGGCTGCTGGCCGAGTACGCCGGGGTGTCGCGGCAGCGGATCGACGAGGTACTGGAGCTCGTCGACCTCGCCGATCGCGCGAGGGACCGGTTCTCGACGTACTCGCTGGGGATGAAGCAGCGCCTCGGTGTCGCGGCCGCGCTCCTCAAGGACCCGGAGCTGGTGATCCTCGACGAGCCGACCAACGGCCTCGACCCGGCCGGTATGCGCGACATGCGCCGCCTGATCCGCGAACTCGGCACCGAGGGCCGGACCGTGCTGCTGTCCAGCCACCTGCTCGGCGAGGTGCAGCAGATCTGCGACCGGGTCGGCATCATCAACGCCGGCCGGATGGTTGCCGAGCACAACGTCGAGGAACTGCGCGGTGAGCAGGAACTCGTCGTCCGCGCCACCCCTCGCGACGATGCACAGCGGCTCCTGACCCGCTTCGGCAACGTTCACCAGTACGACGACACGCTCCGGGTTCAGGTGGATCCGGATCGGGCCGCCGAGGTGAACCGCGCACTCGTCGAGGCCGGTATCGAGGTGTCCGAGCTGCACACCACCGAACGCGCGCTCGAGGACATCTTCTTCGAGCTGACGACCGCGAAGGAGAAGACCGATGTTGGGTAGCTACCGCGCGGAGATCCTGAAGCTCCGCAAGCGATCCGCGGTCTGGGTGCTGTTCGGCGCCGGCCTGGTGCTGAGTCTGATCTTCGGCTACCTGCTGCCGTACCTGGGCTACGCGACCGGCGACGACAACCCGCAGACCGACGGCGTACCGCGCGCCGAGATCCTCCGCGGCATGCTGCCGGCGCGCGTCGTCGACAACGCGATCGGCGGGTACCCGATCTTCGCCGGTGCACTCGCGCTGGTCCTCGGCGCGATCGTGATCGGCGGCGAGTACACCTGGGGAACGCTCAAGACCATCCTCACCCAGCGCCCGCGGCGCGGCACGATCCTCGGCGCCCAGTTCCTGGCGCTGGGCACGATGATCGCGCTCTGGGTGCTCGGAATCTTCGCCGCCTGCGCGCTCTGCAGCGTCGGCATCGCCGCAGCCGAAGACGGCTCGACGAGTTGGCCGGGCGTCGGCGATCTCCTGCAAGGACTCGCGGGCGGCTGGTTGGTCCTGATGATGTGGTGCCTGGCCGGCGCTGTACTGGCCATTGCCTTCCGCAACGTTGCACTGCCGATCGGCCTCGGCGTGGTGTGGATCCTCGGGATCGAGACGCTGTTGGCCGGCGTCGTGAGCAGCCTGCTGCCGAGCCTGAAGTGGCTCGCCAACGTCCTGCCCGGCACCAACGCCGGTTCCCTCGTCTTCAGCGTGACAGGGATGGCGGCGTCCGATGCGCCACCGGGAGTGCGTGATGCCGTCGGAGGTGGCCGCGCCCTCTTGACCCTGCTCGCCTACTGCGCGGTGTTCGCAGTACTCGCGGCCTGGACCACCCGCCGCCGCGACGTCACCTGATGCCGGCGTGTACCAGGGCTAGTTCGCAGAACATCGCGTTGGCCCAGGAGAACCATTCGCGGGTGAACTGGCGGGGGTCGTCGACGTCGAAGCCCTCGTGCATCTGGCCGGTGCCGCCCGTGGTGTCGCGGAGGAGCTCCAGCAACCGTTGGCGCTCCTCCGCCGACGTGCTCGATATCCCCTGTACAGCAAGGGCGATGTGCCAGATGTAGCGCGGCGGGGTGTGCGGGCTGCCGATGCCGGCGGCCGCAGTTCCGCTGTAGTAGTACGGGTTCTCCGGGCTGAGCAGCAGCGCCCGGGTCGCGAGGTACGTCGGGTCGTCCGCGGCGGCGTACCCGGTCAGCGGGATCGACAGCAGGCTCGGCATGTTGGCGTCGTCCATCAGCAGCGTCTCGCCCAGCCCGTCCACCTCGTAGGCGTAGACGCGACCGTGCTCCGGATGCTCCACCGTGCCGAACGAAGCGATGCCCTCGTCGATCTCGGCCTTCAGCCCCTTCGCACGATCGGCCAGCGGCTCGTCCCGCAGTACCTCGGTCGCGATCTCCTGCAGGTACCCGAGCACCACCGACGCGAACATGTTGCCGGGCACGTTGAAGCCCAGCTCCGTCGCGTCGTCACTCGGCCGGAACGCGCTCCACGACATCCCGGTCGGCCGGGTCAGCCGCCCACGTCCCTCGCGGACGAGCGTGTCCGACGGGCGGTCGTCGTGTCGCTGGAAGCGGTACGGCGAACGCGCCTCATGGTCCTGCTCCACGGTCCACAGCTCGACGATCGCCTCCGCCGCGGCCCGGAACCGGTTGTCGATCACGTCCGCGCGACCGGTGATCCGCCAGAGCCGGTACGCCAGGTCGAGCGGGAAGCACAGCGAGTCGATCTCGTACTTGCGCTCCCACACCCACGGCGACATCTCGGTCTCGTCGGAGGTGTGCCCGGCGCCGTTCGCCTCCTTGTTGAAGGCGTTAGCGTACGGGTCCAGGACGACGTACTCGAGCTGCCGGTGCAGCACGCCGATCAGGACGTCCTGCAGGCCCGGGTCGTCCTTGCACAGCAGCAGGTACGGGCGGAGTTGCGCGGCCGAGTCACGCAGCCACATCGCGGGGATGTCGCCGGTCAGGACGAACGTCGTACCGTCCGGGAGCCGCTCGGCGACGGCCGGCAGGTTGCCGGCCATCGAGCGCTGGAACATCTCCGCGATCACGTCGTCACCGGTGGCCTCCCGGACGGCCGCGGCGGCGCGGGCGAGGACCTCGGGGTCGATCATCAAAACATCTACCTTTCAGCGGCAAGTGCGGGGTCGAGGGAGGGGTTGGGCGAGAAGGTCCGGTCGAGGACCAGGCTCGCGGCGCCGATCGCGCCGACGTCCGCGCCGAGCGCCGTACCCGTGACGTCGAACGGGTGCACCGCCGCCAGCAGGAAACGACCTTCCAGCGCGGTGCGCACGCGGTCGTGCAGAACCGGGGCGAGCTGCTCCCAGTGCGGACCGCCGAAGACCACGCGCTCCAGGTCGAGGAGGTTCGCGATGTCCTCGACCACCTTGGCGATCCGCTCCGCGAGCGTGGTGACGATCTCCTGCGCGGCATCGGAACCGTCAACGGCCAGCGCGCACAGCCGGGCGAAGGCCGCGTCCACGGCGTGCCGATCGTCGAGGTCGATGCCTTCGGCAAGTACGCCGGCCTGGACCGCCTGCTGCACCAGGTACCTGGGCTGGCTGGCCTCGCCGACACACCCACGCCGCCCGCAGTAGCAGAGCGGTCCGTCGGGGTCGACGATCACGTGACCGATCTCGCCGACGTTGCTGGACGAACCGCGGACCACCTCGTCGCCGATCACCAACCCGGCGCCGACACCGGTGCCGAGGTAGAAGAAGACGAAGCTGCCGCCGTGACCGGCCCACTTCTCCGCGGACGCGGCCGCGGTCACGTCCTTGTCCAGGACGATCGGCAGACCGGTCCGTTCGCTCAGCTCGTCGCGGAGCGGGACGAGGTGCCAGGTCGAGAGGTTCGGCGGGTCGACGACCACACCGCGCTCGACGTCGATCGGCCCGGGCGCGGCGATCCCGACACCGCTGACCCGGTGGCGCGGTGCGCCGGACGCGGCGATCACCTCCTCGATCGTCTTCGCGATGCCGTCGATGAGTACGCCGGGGTCGTCGGCGTACTGGTCGACCGGCCGCCGCGCGACCACTTCACCAGTGAGATCGAGCAGTACGACGGTGACGACGGACGGATCGAGATGGACGCCGACGGCGTACTGTCCGGTGGGTTCGAGCTCGAGCAGAGTCCGTGGTTTGCCGAGGCCGGCGCCGCGCAACCGTCCGGCTTCGCGGACCAGGCCGGCGTCAAGGAGGCGGCGCACGATGTTGGAGATCGCCTGACCGGACAGGCCGGTCGCCTCGGCCAGTTCGACCCGGCTCAGCTGCTCGCTGCGACGGATCGCGTCCAGTACGACGGCATCGTTGAATCCCCCGACGCGATCGAGGTTCGTCCCCCGTCTAACCAATTGGATCCGCACCCCACGGTTGCGACCAGTCGTAACGAATGGTGTCGTCGCCCGCCCGCCACACGTTCGGCGTCGTGTTGACGAGCCAGTCGGCCGGCTCGATCCCTGAATCACTCACCGCACCGCCATTGAGCGCCAACCGTATACCGTCGCGCAACGCGCGGTCCGTCCGCTCGGTCCGGGCCGCCGGGTCGATCGACAGGAACAACGCCGTGCCGGAGCGCGCGACCAGATCGAGGAACCGTTCGTTCAGCTCCCACGGCGTCTGCGGCGTACAGGGCACGCAATCGGCGTCGACCGTGAAGAACCGGTTGTGCTGCGGGAGCCGGAACGCGAGCGTGTTCACGCCCATCTTCCGGGTCCGCTCCCAGTCCCGGCCGGACGTGTCGTCGCCGGTCCGCTGGACGTCAACGAGCCCCGCGGCGAGGTGGCCGACGGTGTTGCAGCCGATCAGTACGACGTCGTCCGCGGCCGCCCGGATCTCCCGGTAGAACGCGAGGATGATCTCGGCCGTTGTCCGCGACCGGTCGTGGAACTGCCAGCCGTCGCGCGTCAGCCGCGACCCCATCGCGGGGCCGAACGCCCCGAACACGTCGTACGTGCTGAAGTCGTGCTTGACCAGCTCGAAACCCCAGTCCTTGAACCGCTGCAGGTCTGCGCGCACGCCATCCAGGACCTCGGGGTACGACGGATCGAGCGCCCGCCCCGGCTTGTCATGCGGGCCCTTTGAGGCCAACGTCGACGGCTCGCGGACCAGGAGCGGGCGGAACCACAGGCCTGGCCGCGCACCGATCTCCTTGATCGCGGCCGCCGTACCGGCGAGGTCGTCGAAGACTCCCGGCGTACCGCGGTCCCAGGGGCCGCCGGAGGCGATGCCGCCCGGGTACCAGCCGTCGTCGACGACGCTGAAGGGTTTCACCGGGTGGCCGTCGGCGAGCTCGACGATCGTCGAGGCGTCCTTCAGAACGGCCTTCTCGTCGAAGTTCTCGCCGTACGCGTAGTACCAGTTGTTAGCCCCGACCACCGGCGCGGGCTCAGGTCGCGCCGGTAGTCGGGTGCTCATGGAGGCGACTGCTGCGTTCAGCGTCTGCCAGGGTGTGCCGGCGTCGTCGAATCGTCGCACGACTGCTGCCGTCAGCGTACGACCGTCCAAAAGCGTGGGACCGCCGCCGTTGCGCAGGTCGAGCCAGAGGGTGAACCCGTCACCGTCGACGGTCCACCCACAGAACGCGTTCGGCTGGACGTCGACGCCCATGCCGAACGTGCCTGCTCCCGAGTGGGCCAGGAAGTACCACGGCAGCAGACGCTCGGGTTGCTGGTGACGCCATTGCAGGTCGCCGTACGAACGCTCCCACGCGTCGCCGAGGATCAGCGCGTCGCTCGGCAGCTTCTCCGACCAGCGCAGCGCGACCCGGGAGATCCGCGTCGCGGTGACCTCGACGGCTCCGTCGTTCCAGCGGATCTCGGCACCGGCGCGCGGCGGGGAGACCAACTCTCCCGAGGGATCCACCTGGACGAAAACAGCGCTCGGTTCTCTCACTTGGCTCCCTCGGAGTTAATTTCCCCAGAGACTTTAGTTAGTGCCTCTCGGGCCGGTCAAGGCGGAGACCGCGGCCAGGAGACGGTCCACGTCCGACTGGTCGGTGTACGGCGCGAGACCGGCGCGGATCGCACCGGCCGGGCCGAGACCGAGGTGGCGGGCGGGCTCGTAGGCGTAGAACGAGCCGGCCGGGGCGTTCACGCCCGCCTTCGCGAGGTTCTCGGAGACCGCCGCCGGCGTGTGACCGTCGAGGGTGAAGAGCAGGGTGGGCGTGCGGTTGGCGGCGTGGCCGTAGAGGGTGACGCCGGGGATCGCCTTCAGGCGGGCCTCGAGGTCGTCGCGGAGCGCGTCCTCGTGCGCTTCGACGCTTTCGAGGGAGCTGACCAGGCGCTCACGCCGGGTGCTGCCGGTGCCCGCGAGACCGGCGATGAAGTCGACGGCAGCGGTCGTGCCGGCGAGCAACTCGTACGGCAGGGTCCCGAACTCGAAGCGCTCCGGTACGACGTCCGTCGACGGCAGCAGCTTGTCGGGCTTCAGCGTCTCGAGCAGCTCCGGCGCCGCGGTCAGGACGCCGAGATGCGGGCCGAAGAACTTGTACGGCGAGCAGACGAAGAAGTCGGCGTACCGCGCGTCGATCGGCGCGTGAGCGGTCAGGTGGACGCCGTCGACGTAGATCAACGCGCCGGCCTCGTGTACCTGGTCGGCGATCTTCTGCGTGTCGGGGCGCGTGCCCAGGAGGTTGGACGCGGCGGTGACCGCGACCAGGCGGGTGCGGTCGGTGAGCAGCGGGGCGATGTCGTCCAGCTCGGAGGTCTCCGGGTCGAAGCCGAGCCACTTGACCGTGGCACCCACTGCCTCGGCGGCCTGCACCCACGGACGGACGTTCGCGTCGTGGTCGAGGCGGGTGACGATCACCTCGTCGCCGGTGGACCAGGTCTTGGCGAGGGTGCGGGAGAAGTCGTACGTGAGCTGCGTCATGCTGCGGCCGAACACGATCCCCTGTGCGGTCGTACCGAGCAGGTCGGCCATCGCCTGACGGGCGCCGAGCACGATCTCGTCGGCCCGGCGTTCGGCTGCGGTCAGCTGGCCGCGGTTGGCGAGCGCCGAGGTCATGGTCCGAGCCACCGCATCGGCGACGGCCTGCGGGGTCTGCGAACCTCCAGGCCCGTCGAAGTGCGCCGCTCCCTCGTCGAGCGCGGGGAACTGCTTCCGGACGGCGACGACATCAAAGGCACTCATGCGCGTCATCCTCTCTCGCTCCTGACAGTCGCCGCCACTGCCTGCCCGAATGCGGATATAAATGCGCGAACTGTCCGCGCAGTAGTGCAGGATGTCAGGAGTGAGCACGGTAACGACTCCTGACAGCACTTCCAGCCCCGCCCCGGTCCGGGCCTGGCTCCCCGTCATGCTGGCCCTCGCCGCGATCTGGGGCTGCAGCTTTCTGTTCATCTCGGTCGGCGTCCGCGAGTTGCCGCCGCTCTATCTCGCGCTCGGACGGGTGGTCGCGGGGTCCGTCGTACTGCTCGCGATCCTCGCCCTGAAGCGCGAGCCGCTGCCGCGGGACCCGCGGCTGTGGGCGCACTCGTTCGTGGTCGGGGCGATCGGTTCGGCGATCCCGTGGACGCTGTTCGGGTACGGCGAGGAGCGGATCCCGTCGCTGCTCGCCGGCATCTGGAACGGGATCACCCCGCTGGTCGTGCTGCCGATCGCGGTGCTGATCTTCCGGACCGAAAGGTTCTCGGCGCAGCGCGGGTTCGGGCTGCTGATCGGGTTCCTCGGGATGCTCGTCGTGCTCGGAGCCTGGCAGGTGCAGGCCGGCGCGAACCTCCTCGGCCAGGGCCTGTGCATGCTGGCTGCTGTCTCGTACGGGCTCGCGATCCCTTACCAGAAACGGTTCCTGGCCGGGACGACGTTGTCCGGCACCGCGCTGTCGACCAGCTTGTTGCTGTGCGCAACGGTCCAACTGGCCGTCGTCGCTCCCCTGGTCACCGGGCAGGCTCCCCCGGCGCCGTGGTCACTGTCGGCCAAGACGGTGCTGAGCGTTCTCGCCCTCGGCGCGCTCGGCAGCGGACTCGCGTTCGTGCTCAACATGCGCAACATCCGGCTGATCGGCGCCAGTCGCTCGTCGATGGTCACGTACCTGATGCCGATCTTCTCGATCATCGTCGGCGTACTCGTCCTGGACGAAGACCTCACCTGGTACCAGCCCGTCGGCGGCCTCATCGTCCTCTTGGGCGTCGCAGTCTCCCAGGGCGTCCTGGGCGGCTTCCGCCGCAAGCCGACCGTCGTCGCGCCAGCGATCACCTGAGTTCGGCGGACCTGCGCCACTCACCAACCCCCGCTAACGGGGTGCGGCCAGCCCTGGCTGAGCGTGAGCCGCCTGGGCGGCGTGCGGTTGGTGAGTGGCGCAGATCCGCCTCCTCAATCGCGGCGGAGGTTGGGTACGGCGGCGACCACCACGGCGACCAGTGCGAGCAGGGTGCCGGCGACGACTGGAGTCGTGATCGGCTTGTCGGCGACGGGCAGGAAGACGTCGATGAACAGGCTGGCGATCAGTTGGCCCGCGATTGTGCCGAGGCCGAGGACGAAGACGCCGACCACTCGGACCACGGCGGCCGCGGCGCTGATGAAGATGACGCCGCACGCGCCGCCGAGGTACAGCCAAGGCTCGCTCGGCAGGTGCCGTGGCGCGCCGCGGAGCGCGAGATCGACGGCGAACACGATCAGCAGAGCGACGAATCCGACCAGGAAGTTCACCACTCCAGCCGCGACCGCGCCGTACGCATCGGACGAGGCGGACCGCGCCACCCGCCCGTTGATGGCCTGCTGCACCGCGGTTCCGACGCCTGCCAGCGCAGGCAGGATCGCCAGCATCAGCCCGTCGGGGTGACTCAACTGCTCCGACACGGCCAGGCCGACCGCGGCCAGCGCGATCAATGCACCGACGATCCGTACGGCGGTGAGCGGCTGCGGGCCGGCCGGACCGAATCCGAGGCGGTCGACGACGAGGCTGCTGATCGCCTGTCCAGCCACACCCGCCACCAAGAACACCGCGACACCGATCACAGAGACGGTGATCGACTGCGTAGCGACGAGAAACGCGCCCGCGAGACCGCCGAGACATTGCCACCAACGCAGACCGCCGTACCCGCGCATCGGCCGCCGGATCGTGCGCCAGACCTTGACCAGTCCGCGCCGGACCGGAGGCACCACTGCCGTCGCGACCAGCAGGATCAGCAGGCCGGTGCCGAACGAGATCAGCGCTGCCGGGATCCCGTCACCGAGGATGCCGCCGAGCTCGCCGTTCAGACGTGACTGGACCGCTACCAGCATCCCGATCCCGAACGCAGAGGCGAGACCCACGACGTGATGCCGCCGGGTCGAGGGCGCGGGACGGGTGGCGGTTGTTGTCACCTCACCATCATGACCGTTCGTCTGATAGCGCCTGACAGCAGGTCCGGATTATGACCGGCGGATCAAGGCCAGGTACATCGCGTCGGTGCCGTGCAGGTGCGGCCAGAGCTGGATATCAGGTCCGTCACCCAGATCCGGTACGCCGGGGAACAGCGGCCGTGCGTCCTCGAGGGTCGCGTCGTCGCGGCGCCCCAGGACCGCGTCGACCACCGCGCGGGTCTCGTCGGGATGCGGCGAGCAGGTCACGTACGCGACCACTCCACCCGGCCGGACCGACGTGATCGCCGAGTCGAGCAACGCCTCCTGGAGCGGGCGGAGCTCCTCGACGTCCTGCGGCGTACGGCGCCAGCGGGCTTCCGGACGGCGGCGCAGCGCACCGAGACCACTGCACGGTACGTCGGCCAGCACGCGGTCGAACGAGCCCTCCGGCCAGGTCGGCTTCGTCCCGTCGCCGACGAGCACCTTGTGGTTGCCGGGAATCGCCCGCAGATTCTGGCGGACCAACTCCGCGCGGTGTTTGAGCGGCTCCACAGCAGTCAGCTGACCGTCCTGCACGAGCGCGGCCAGCAGGGCCGACTTGCCGCCTGGCCCCGCACACAGGTCGAGCCAGTTCGCGTCGTCGCCGTCGACCTTCGCCGACGCCAGCGCGATCGCGACCAGCTGCGAGCCTTCGTCCTGTACGCCGGCCCGCCCGGTCGCGACCGCTGCGATACGCCCCGGATCGCCACCGCCGTCGAGCACCGCGCCGTACGGCGACCAGCGCGCCGGAACCGCGCCGGCATCAATCAGCTCATCCACATCGGACAGCCCCGGCCGAGCCACCAAGGTCACGCGAGGAGGCTCGTTGTCCGCGACGAGCAGGTCCTCCAGGCCTTCGTCGAGCACCCGGTCGAACGCCTCGATCACCCACCGCGGATGGGCTTCGGCGATCGCCAGGTAGCCCAGGAGATCCTCGTCGGGCCGCGGCGCGGTCGTCGAGATCCACTGCTCCAGCGAGCGCTGACTGATCTTGCGGAGTACTGCGTTGACCAGGCCGGTGCGCTTCTGCCCGAGCTCGGACCGAGTGAGCGTGACCATCTCGTCCACTGCGGCGTACGAGTCCACCCGCATGTTGAGCAGCTGGTGGGCGCCGAGACGGAGCACGTCCAGGAGTTCGGGGTCGAGGTCCGCGAGTGGACGCGACACACACCGCGTCAGGAACGCGTCGTACGTGCCCTGCCAGCGCAGCGTGCCGTGCACCAGCTCGGTGCAGAACGCAGCATCACGGCCGCCGAGTCGGGCGTCGCGGAGGGCCTTGTTCAGCGCGAGGTTCGCGTAGCCGCCCTCAGCGGTGACCTGCCGGATGACCTGGTACGCGACCCGCCGTACCGGATCCGAGCGCCGCTGCGGCGCCCGATTGCGTGGACTCCGGTCACTCACCCGAGGAAGTCCTCGTCGGTGAGGCGGATGCCGCGGGCCCAGTCGGCCGCCGCCATCGGCTTCTTGCCCTGCGGCTGAACCGTCACGAGTTCGATCGCCTTGCTCCCGGTGCCGACCTTCACACTCGACTTGGTCGCCTGCAGTTCGCCGGGCTTCAGCTCGTCGTCGGTCAGCCGTACGGCGAGCACCTTCAGCCGCTCGCCACGGAACGTCGTCCACGCCCCGGGCGCCGGGTTGCACCCGCGCACCAGCCGATCGACGCGCTGCGCCGGCGCGTTCAGGTCCAGCTCGGCGTCCTCGACCGTGAGCTTCGGCGCCAGCGTCACCCCGTCGGCCGGCTGCTCGCGGGCCTCCAGTACGCCGGCCTCGATCCCGTCGAGCGTGTCGACGAGCAGCTTCGACCCGGACACCGCGAGCCGGTGCAGCAGGTCACCAGAGGTGTCCTCGGGACCGATCGGTTCGGTGAGTACGCCGTACACGGGGCCTGCGTCGAGCGCCTTCACGATCCGGAACGTGCTCGCCCCGGCCACATCGTCGCCCGCGATGATCGAGTGCTGCACTGGCGCGGCCCCACGCCAGGCGGGCAGCACCGAGAAGTGCAGGTTGATCCAGCCGTGCTGCGGGATGTCGAGCGCCGCCTGCGGCAGCAGCCCGCCGTACGCGACGACCGGGCAGCAGTCCGGCGCGATCTCCCGCAGCCGGGCCAGGAACTCGGGGTCGCTCGGCTTGACCGGCTTCAGGATCTCGATCCCGCCGAGCTCCTCGGCGTACTGCGCGACCGGCGACGCCACGAGCTTGCGGCCCCGGCCCGCGGGCGCGTCCGGGCGGGTGACGACCCCGACGAGTTCGTGGCGACTGGCAACGATCGCCTGGAGCGCGATGACGGCAGGTTCCGGCGTACCGGCGAAGACGACTCTCACAGGCCAAAACCGTTCGTAGGGTGGGGTGAGACCTTGAGTTGCGGCGGGCCGTTCAGGCCGGACCAGTCGGACTCGCGGATCGCCTTCATCGCCTGCTTGCGGGTCTCGCGGTCGAGCCGGTCCACGAACAGGACGCCGTCCAGGTGGTCGGTCTCGTGCTGGATGCAGCGGGCGAGCAGGTCCGAACCCTCGATCACCACCGGGTCGCCGTACATGTTGAAGCCCTTCGCGATCACCGACTGGGCGCGGCGGCAGTCGAAGGTCAGGCCGGGGATCGACAGGCAGCCCTCGGGGCCGAACTGGTCCTCGAGCGACAGCGTCAGCTCCGGGTTGATCAGGTGCCCGAGCTCGCCCTCGACGTGGTACGTGAACACGCGCAGGCCGACGCCGATCTGCGGCGCGGCCAGGCCCGATCCGGGCGCGTCCTGCATGGTGTCGGTGAGGTCCGCGACCAGGCGGCGCAGCTCGGCGTCGAAGTCGACGACCGGGTCGGCCTTGGTGATCAGCACGGGGTCGCCGAACAGGCGGATGGGTTGGACCGACACAGACTCTCCACAGCACTCCACGGACCTGGACCGGGCAAGTCTACGGGGCCCATCTGGTGGATTCCCGACGGGAGGGCCCTCCCGTTTGTTGCCACAAGCACGTACTGTGGTCCCAGGCGTACCCTCAGTCACTGTCGTCACACGCCGCTCGGGAGACCCAATGCTCACAGCAGCACGGGGGGCAACTCTGATCCTCCTGGGTGCACTGCTCGCCCAGGCACCCCTCACCGCCCAGGCCTACCAACCGCGCGACCCCGCCGGTCCTGCCGCGCCGCTACCCACCGCGCCGCCACCCACCGCGACGCCCACTGCGACGCCGCCGACCATGACTTCTGCGACGCCCACCCCCACGTCGTCGCCCACGTCTGCACCTACCTCCGCGCCGACCTCCGGGGTGCCAAGCGAGGCTCCCGCGCGGTCCTGGAGTGAGGTGGTGCAGCAGGTCACCGCGAGCTCGCCAGGTGACGTGCAGCTCAGATCGGCGGACACGTCCGCGCAGGCCGCCTCGATGCTCCGGTGCTTCAAGCTCGACACCGAGAACTACTGCCTCGGCCTCGGCTTCGTCAGCCAGGTGCCGACCGGCGCCCAGCGGCACGCCCTGATGGCCGAACCGAACGTCCGCACCGCGGACGAGACCGGGCAGGTCAGCGCCGAGCAGGACATCGCCACCGGTGATCTGACGCCGTCCGCGTTCGTGTCCGAGCGTGCTGCGCTGCCGAAGAGCCAACGCGTCACCGCGGAACTCGACGAGATGGAAGCCGCCTGGAACGGCCGCGCGAAGGCCCGCGAACTCCGCGAACTCGCCGAAACCGAAACCCCACCGCCCAACCCCGAGCCCACGCCGGAAGCCGCGCCTCTGCCGACCCCGACACCGACACCGACGTCGACTCCGACGCCGGTGCCGACCAGGACTGCTCCTACCTTGGGTACGTCGACGCCCGTGCCGTCGACTCCGGTAGCGCCGGTTGCCGCGCCTGCTTCGGCGTACATCATGAAGGGGTTCCAGACCTCGCAGGAGAAGGGGTACTGGTGCGGTCCCGCGACGTTCCAGTCGATCGACTGGGCCGACGACAACCAGAAAGACACCCAGGCGTCCTGGGCCAAGGACCTCGGTTCGACCACGTCCGGTACGGCGATCTCCGCGATGGTGAAGCAGACGAACCTGAAGACCGCATGGCCCAAGTCCGCCGGCACGTACATCGTGCAGAACGTCTCGAACTGGAACGCGCAGACCTTCTTCACCGTGCACCAGAAGCACCTCGGCGTGTACAAGGCCCCGGTGATCGAGCACGTCCAACTGCTCAAGCGGTACTTCCCGTACCTGGCCTTCAACCACAGCGGGCACTACCAGGTCGGCCGCGGCTACGACAAGGCGAAGGGCACGATCGCGATCTTCGAGGTGTTCAACGAGCGCCGCTTCAACAGCCGCGGCAACGTCACCGACGGCCCGAAGAACATCCCCGCAAGCGCGCTGTTCAACGCCACCCTGGCCAACTCCTTCAAGAACATCGGGCTGTGATGCCCTCAGTCATGCGCTGTCGTACGGTTGCCGTTGGCACCCTTCTGCTCCTGACCGTGGCGGGCTGCTCCTCCAACACACCGGAGAGCAGTCCGTCACCGAGCAGCACCCCCTCACCCAGCAGCACGCCCTCACCGACCAGCAGCCCGACGCCGACTCGGCCGTCGGACACCGGTACGGCGCTGCCCGCCTGGGCGAACGTCCTGCGCCAACCAGTCGACGGGCAGCACCTCGTCACCCAGCAACGCAAGTACGTCGTGACGCGCGGCAGCGACGAAGCCGGTACGACGACCATCGCGGACCGCGCCAGCAAGAAGCTCGTCGTACGGCACGTGCCCGCGAGCGGCTTCATCGCCCAGTCCCCCGTCGTCATCGACGACCACTGGGCGCTGATCGAGGACATCCGCTCCGACGGCCCCGACCCGCAGATCAAAGTCGTCCGCTACGACCTCACGACCGGCAAGGCGACCACTCCGACCGCACTCCCGACCGTCTCCGAGCCGGAGATCGGCGCGTACGACGGCACGTTCGCCTACAGCTCCACCGACGCGAAGAACCGCTCCTGCCTGATCGTGGCCGACCTCGCGACGCTCAAGTCCCGCACGGTCACCTGCGTCGCGGCCCCCGGCTACGTGGCCGATCCCGTGGTGTCCGCCGACACGGTGACGTTCAGCGAGATCATCGCGCCGGAGACCGCCCGCCGCTGCAAGCGAATCCTCACCGCTCCCCTGTCCGGAGGCGCCGCGCAACCGGTGCCCGCAGCAACGAACTGCATCCAGTGGAGCGGCGTGACGCTACGCGGTGCGACGGTCTGGTCCGAGGTCGGTGCCTCGGACCCGGACCAGTACCAGAGCAAGGCCTACGTCCGGGAGTCCGGCGACTCCCCTGCCCGCTCGCTCGGCACGGTCGTCACCGACACGATCCTTGCCTGCGGCAACTGGATCCTGTGGGAGACCAGAACGGTCGGTTCCGGCGGCGAGGAGACCTACCAGATCAACCGCTGGCGTTCCGGTCTGTCCGCCCCGCAACGACTGTACGGCGCCAAACCCGGCGTCGCCCTGACTCCGATGACATGCCAGGACAACACGGTGTACGTCGAAGCGGCGTACCTCGCGAGCACCCCGACGTACACCGAAACCATCTCGGCCGCCCTCTAGACAGACGCGCTCTAGCGGCGGGCGTGCCGGATCTTCAGGCGGCCGAAGCCCATCACGCCGGTGATCCGGATCCGCGGGCCGTCGCCGGTGGAGTTCCGCGGCGGCTTGTACCGGGTGTCCTTCCACTCGGTGCGGACGGCGTCGAAGTCGACGATCGCGTCGCGGGGCAGCGTGATCTTGACGCCGCCGTGCATCACGTTCAGGTCGATGTCGACGTCCCCGTGCTCGAACTGCGCCTGCGACAGATCCAGCCGCACCCGCCCGTGCATCGACTCGACCTTGAGATGCCTCGGCACCCGCCAGACGCCGCGCCGGACGATCCGGCCGGCAGAGGCGCCGATCGTCGACGAGCGGCCCGGCTGCTCGGCCGGGAGCGCGGCGACGGCGACCTCGAGATCCTGGCGGGTCCTCGCGGCCAGCACCTGGTGCAGTTGCAGCTCCAGCTCGTCGTGGGAGAGGTACCCGCCGGTGTACGCCGCCTGCACGCGCTCCACCGCGGCGTTGCGGTCCACGTCCCCGATCGCGGGCGAGCGGTCTTCTGGCACGGAAGTCACCGGATCACTGTAGTGGCAGGCCGCGCTCACGCAGCTGGGTACGCAGGTCCGCGGCACCGGTGAAGACCTCGGCGTCGAGTCCGACCGCACGCGCACCGTCGACGTTGTACGCCATGTCGTCGGTGTAGAACGTGCGCGCCGGGTCCAGACCGAACCGCTCGATCAGGATGCGGTAGATCTTCTCGTCCGGCTTCGCCGTCTGCTCGACCCCGGACACGACCTCACCGTCGAAGCGGGTGAGGATCGGGAACGCCTCCTTGGCGACCTCCCACTTCTCGCCGGAGAAGTTCGTCAACGCGTACGTCGGTACGCCGAGCGCCTGGAGCTCGACGAGCGCCGCGGCGGTGTCCTCGAACACGCCCTTGACCATCTTCAGCCAGCCGGTGTCGTACGCCTCGATCCACTCGGCGTGCTCCGGGTGCAGGCCGGTCAGCTCGGCGACCGCCTCCGCCCACGGACGCCCCTCGTCCTGCTTGTGGTTCCAGGCCGGCGTGGCCACGTTGGTCAGAAAGTGCGTCCGCTGCTCCTCGTCCGGGATCAGCTCGGCGTACAGGTACGTCGGGCTCCAGTCCAGCAGCACCCCACCGATGTCGAACACCACTACGTCGATCGTCCGCGCGCTCATACCCGCAACCCTACGAGACCGGGCGAGAACGGCGCCGCGGCCTTCACGGTCCGCAGGACCGGGACGGTCTCGATCGCGGTGATGTGCTCGATCGCGCCGACGCGTTCGGTCAGGTAGGTGTGCAGGGCGTTCGGGCTCGCGCAGATCGCTTGCGCGACGAGGTTGGTCCGGCCCGTCGTCGCAGCGACGAACCCCAGTTCGTCGTGCTCGGCGAGCGCCCGCCCGACCGCATCGAGGTGTGCGGGCGGCACGGACAACCACAGCATCGCGCTCGTGGTGAAGCCGAGCGCGGCCGGATCGACGTCCACGTCGAAGAAGATCGCACCACTCTGCTGCAGCTCGTCCATCCGTCTCGCGACGGTCGCGGCCGACCAGCCCGTCCGTACGGCGAGATCCGCATGCGTCGCCCGGCCGTCCGCACCAAGCGCGTCCAGCAGTTTCCCGTCGCCGGCATTCAACCCCCGCACCGATCCCCGATCCGGAGTCGCAGCCGCCGCTGGCGAGGAGAAACTTCGGAACGCGCTCTCTTGTGCTGCGGTGAGGCTTTTGGCTCGTCCGCGCCAGGCTGTCGGACCGCCGACGTACAGGTGCAGCAGGTAGTGCGCCGACACCGAGGTGATGCCGGCGGTCCGCGGGATGTCGTGCAGGAGCAGGGCGTTCCCGTCGGACTGGCTGCTGTGCACGATCGACACGATCTCGGTGCCGCCGGACGCCAGCTTGATCCAGCTCGTGTCGGAACGGCGGGAGAGCGCTCCCGCAAGATCTTGAGCCGCGTGCGGGGCCGCAGTGAGGCGGAGGAGCCACTGCGATCGTCCCGCGACCTGCGGATCCGGCAGGCCGATCACCCGCAGCCCGGCCTCGGCCCGCAGCCGGTTGAACCGCCGCGCGACCGTCTGCGTGGAGACGCCGAGCACCTCCCCGATCCGGCTGTACGGCGCCCTGCCGTCGAGCTGCAACGCGTGCACCAGGGCCCGGTCGATCGCATCCACCATGGTGACGATCATCGCCCCAGCGCCGCTCGAATGGAAGATTCCCGCAGATCTTGCCCGCTGAGTGGAAGATCATCCGGCCCGCCGCGGATGGTGGCGCCATGACGAACAAACGATGGATCGGGCTGATCGCCCTGCTGATCGCCGAAGCGATGAACCTGCTCGACGCGACGATCGTCCAAGTCGCGGCGCCGGTGATCCACACGGACCTCGGCGGCCGGACCGCGGACATCCAGTGGTTCAGCGCGGCGTACACGCTGCCGTTCGCGGCCCTCCTGATCACCGGCGGCCGGCTCGGCGACCGCTTCGGCCGGCGGCGGATGTTCCGCGTCGGTGTCACGGTCTTCGTCCTGACGTCGGCCGCCTGCGCGCTCGCCACCGCCCCCGCCGAGCTGATCGGGTTCCGTGCGGTCCAAGGTGCCGCGGCCGCCCTGGTGATCCCGCAGACCATCGGCCTGATCAGGTCGAGCTTCACGGGGAGCGCTCTCTCGAAGGCGCTCGGCACGATCGGTCCGGTGATGGGCCTGGCCGGCATCTCGGGCCCGTTGCTCGGCGGGTTCATCACCGAGGCCAGCTCCTGGCGAGTCGTCTTCCTGGTGAACGTGCCCCTCGGCATCGGCGTACTCGCCCTGTCGCACCTGCTCCCCGAGTCCGCATCTCCGCAACCGCCACGGATCGACATCCTCGGAACGCTGCTGCTCACCGGCGGTACGGCGCTGGTCGTTTACCCGATCCTGCAATCACGCGACTGGTTCCTGCTGGCGGCCGGAGTCGTGCTGCTCGGGCTGTGCCTGCTGCGGAAGGACGGGCGGCTGATCGAGGTGAGCCTGTTCGCACACCGCGGGTTCGCGCCGGCGCTCGTCACGTCGACGTTGTTCTTCGCGGTGATGAGTGGCCTGACGCTGGTCGTCGTACTCCATCAGCAGCTGACCTTGCACCACAGCGTGATGCGCTCGAGCCTCGCGTTGCTGCCCTGGTCCGCGGCAACCGGGATCGCTGCACTCGTCGCCGGCCAGTGGTTGGTCACGCGACTCGGATCCCGCTTGATGTACGTCGGACTCGGCGTACAGCTCGTCGGCCTCGCGACCGCGCCGTACGCGCTGCTGCCCGCACTGGCCGTCGGCGGAATCGGCGTCGGGTTGTTCACGACCGCGTTCTTCACCGAGGCGCTGCACCGGGTAGGGCCACACGAGACCGGGTCCGCGGCTGGGCTGCTGAACGCGGTACAACAGTTCGGCGGAACGCTCGGAGTCGCGGTGTTCGGCACGATCTTCCTGCACCACCCGGCGACGATCGATCGCGCGGCGTGGGTCGCGGTCGCGGTCGTCGTGGTGACGGTCGCGACCGCTCACCTCATGCGTTCGCCGCATTCGACTCGGCGCGGGCGTGCAACGCCGGAGCCAGTGCGTACTGGCCGATGAAGATCGCGACGCCGAGAACGGCGCAGCCGAGCCAGGTCGCGGTCGGACCGAGGTGCTCGAGCGCGTTGGTGCCGACCAGCGGCCCGATCACGGTGCCGACGCCGAACGCCATACCGGACAGGCCCATGTAGCGGCCGCGCAGGTCGATCGGCGCGAGGTCGGCGAACACCGCGCCGATGACCGCAGCGAAACCGATCTCCCCGATCGTCCACACCACGACCGAAACGCCGTACCCCCACCAGGTGTGCACGACCGCTCCCAAGCCGAACCCGAGACCGACCACCAGCATCGAGGCGGCGAGCAGTTTCGGCCGGTCGAGCTTCGCCATCCACCGGCCGAGGAACGGCTGGGCGAGCACGATCACCACGCCGTTGAGCGCGATCACGAGCCCGTACGTCCGCGACGACAGACCGTCCCCG
Organism: Kribbella soli; assembly: GCF_004331345.1. Classification (GTDB taxonomy): domain Bacteria; phylum Actinomycetota; class Actinomycetes; order Propionibacteriales; family Kribbellaceae; genus Kribbella; species Kribbella soli. The sequence continues at coordinate 1,197,910 of NZ_SJJZ01000002.1, forward strand.
GCCATCGCCAGCGGCAGAGTCGAATAGCCCTGCATGTAGATGGTCGCGTAGCCGATCTGGATCAGGACCATCAGCAGGAACACCGTGTCCCGCGCGACCACCGGCAACAGCGACCGGCCGGCCGAGTCGTCCTCGGGTGCCGGGCGGCTCTCCGGCACCATCATCCAGATGACCAGACCAGCAATCACCGACGTGGCGGCGTTCACCCAGAACAGCAGGCCATAACCGAAAGATGCCAGTACGCCGGCGCTGACTGTCGAGACCGAGAAGCCGAGGTTGATCGCCCAGAACAGGAGGCCGTACGCACGGACCCGCTCAGTCGGCTGCAGCAGGTCCGCGACCGTGGCCTGGACCGCCGGGCGGAACAAGTCGCCCAGCAGGCCGACGAGGAAAGCCGTCACCCAGATCAGCACCATCGATCGGGCGGATCCGAGCAGGATCAGCGCGGCGCCGGTACCGAAGAAGCAGATCAGCATCGTCACCCGGCGTCCGGCCCGGTCGGACAACCAGCCGCCGACGAGTTGCGCGCAGACAGTTCCGGCGCCGACAGCGGCCGCGACGGCTCCCGCCGTACCTGCAGAGAGGTGGCGGTCGTGGGTCAGGTACAGGACGAGGAACGGTTGTACGAAGCTGCCGAGCCGGTTGACCAGCTGGCACACCCACAACGCCCAGAAGGCCCGCGGAAGTGCGGTGGGCGTGGGGTTGCCGACGGCGATTGCGCTCATGGGTCAACTGTCCGGGGTCGCCGCGGCATTGTCGACGATTAGGCTCAGGGCTAATCTGGCCCGGTGATCACGATCAGGCTGAGTGCCGGGGACGTCGGGCGGATCCGGTTCGCGCTGTCGCCGGTGTGGGAGGCCGTGACGAGTGTGCGGGCGCTGAGCAACAACACCGCGCGCAGCGTGCACGGGCCGTGGCTGCAGAAGGTCCGGCCGACGATCGAGGGCGACGACCTGAGGTTGCTCAGAGCCCTCATTCCGTCGGACGGCTATATCCCGGACTTCCTGACGCCGGCCCCGCCGCGCCGGTCGACGAGCCTGGAGTCGGGTCTCGCCGCGATCGCCGCGACGCCGCACGATCTGGTCGCCGGCGAGATCGCGAAGCTGCACGCGGAGAACCCGGACCCGGTGCTGCCCGAGCTGATCGTGCACCCCGCGAAGGCGCTGGACCTGATCACCAAGGCGCTCGAGACGTACTGGCGACGGGCGATCGAACCCGACTGGCGGCGGATGCGGTCGCTGCTGCAGGAGGATCTCGCGTTCCGGCTGGACGAGCTGGCGAGTGGCGGGATCGAGCGGTTGTTCCGCAACCTGCATCCGTCGATCAAGTACGCCGGCGACCGCATCGAGATCGACCGGCCGTTCTGCTGCGACGGCGAACCGATGACCGGACAGGGCCTGCTGCTGGTGCCGTGCGTGTTCGCCTGGCCGGCCGGGCTGGCCGTCACCGGTGCGCCGCACGTCCCGACCATCACGTACCCGCCGCGCGGCCTCGGCCGCTTGTGGGAGGACCGTCAGGACACCACGGACTCCCCACTCGCCGACCTGGTCGGCCGCACCAGAGCCGCGATCGTCAGCCACCTCGACCTGCCCATGTCCACAACCCATCTCGCCCACCAGCTAGGCGTCACGGCCCCCACCCTCAGCGTCCACCTCAGCATCCTCCGCAACGCCGGCGTAGTAACCTCCCGCCGCGACGGCCGCACCGTCCTCTACCACCGCACCCCGTTGGGCCACCAACTCCTCACGGCATCAACCTCGCTGGCCTCAACCGCCTAGCCGAAGCTTGGGGGGTCTACCTGGATTCGGACCGTGCCGGGGTTCTTCTTGGTGGTGCGGGCTGATTGGGACTCTTTGAGGGAGCGGACCAAGGTGGTGCCGTGCGCGCGGGGGGTGCGGACGACGGCTCGGACGGTTTCTTCGTCGAGGTCGACCGGGCCGAGGACCTCGAGGCCGGCCGACGGTGGCATCAGGTCGCGGAGGCGGGTGACGAGGTCGTTGACGGATTCGGCCGGGCCGGTGAGTTCGGCGAGTTTGGCGGCCGGGGCGAGGCGGGCGGTACGGCGTTCCTCGATCTCGCGGGCGGCGTACCCCTCGGGGCTCCACCGCACGATCGCCTGCAGCGGCAGCGCCGACGGGTCGCCGACCAGGATCACCATCCCGCCGGCGCTTGCCGGACGGACCAGGGCAGCCGCGTTGAACCAGCGGCGTACGGCCTCTTCGGAGGCCCGGAGGTCGGGGCGGGCGAGCATCAGCCAGGTGTCGAGGAGCAGCGCCGCGCTGTACCCGCCCTCGGCGACCGGCTCGGCCCCCGGTGTGCTGACGACCAACGCCGGCGCATCCGGTACGACGTCGAGCATGTTGTCCCCGCCCGACGTACGCACCACGACTCCGGGGAACGCGCGCCCGAGTTCCTCCGCCGTACGACGCGCGCCGATGATCGCCGCGCGCATCCGGGTGTCCCCGCACTCCGGGCACCGGTGATCCGCAGCCGGACGGCCGCACACGCTGCAGCTCGCCGGCCCGGATCCTCCGGTACGACGCAACGTTCCGCCACACGTGGCACATCGCGAAGGCGCCCGGCACGTCTGGCACACCAAACTCGGCAAGTACCCCGCCCGCGGCACCTGAACGAGCACCGGTCCGGTCCGCAGGCCCTCGCGTGCGATCTCGAACGCCCGGGACGGCAACCGCGCCGCGCGCGCCGACGGGTCGCGTGCCAGATCGATGTCAGATTCCCCCGCGATGTGCACCGACGGCGCCGCCGCCCGCGTCACCTTCCGGTCCGCGATCAGCTCGTGCGCGAACCCGGACTCCACCAACGCCGCCGCCTCCGCGGACCGCGCGTACCCACCGAGCAACGCCGCGCACTTCTGTCGGAACGCCCGTAGCAGCAGGACTTCCCGGGCATTCGGGTACGGCGCCCGCGGCTCGGCGTACGACTCGTCACCGTCGTCCCACATCGCCACCAACCCGAGATCCGCCACCGGAGCGAACGCCGCAGCGCGCGTCCCGATCACCACCCGCGCACGGCCGTGCAACGCGGACAGAAACGCGCGATAGCGAGCCGTCGGCCCCAGATCCGCGGACAACGTGACGAACCCGGACTCCCCCAGCACCTCAGCACACGCAGCAGCGAGCCGCTCCAGGTCCCGCGCGTCCGGCGCCAGCAACAGCGCGCCCCGACCGGAGGCCGCACACACGGCCGCAGCCTGCGCGAACGCGAGCGGCCAATCAGCCCCCGGTACGGCGGTCCACACCGCCCGCGGCGACTCGGCGCGCTCGATCGCATCGAGAAATCCAGTCGGGTACGGCGACCACTCCGAGCGGGACGTCGACACGGGCGGACGCGGCGGCTGATCGCAGCGCAGCGCCTCGCCCTCCACCTTCGCGTGCCGCGGCGGCACCGCGAGGCGCGTGACGTCCGCGAGCACCCCGGCGTACCGATCGGCGACCGCCCGGCAGAGGTCCGCGATCTCCGGCGTCAGCACCTGCTCGGGCGACACGACCTTGCGCAGCCGGACCAACTTGCCGTCGTGGTCCGACTCATCGAGCCGCTCCAGCACGAACCCGTCGAGGTCCTTGCCGGCGAACCGCACCTTCACCCGCGCACCGGGTTGCGCAGCCTTGGCCAGGTCGTCCGGCACCAGGTAGTCGAACGGACGGTCCAGGTGCGGGAGCGAGACATCGACCGCGATCCGGGCCACCGGCAACGTCGTGGTGATCTCGGCCGGTTCCTTCGTGCGCGACTTGCGAACGGTGTCGCGCAGCAGCGTCAGCTGCTCCGGCGAGTCTCCGTTCGATGTCACCGGGAAACTCTAGTCGGCTGCGACGACACTCCGTGGGACGCGGACGGCCGGGCTGTGGATAAACCACAGCCCGGCCGCGCGCGTACGTCGTACTTACTTGCTGACCGCGGCCTTCAGGGCCTCGACGCGGTCCGTGCGCTCCCAGGTGAAGCCCTCGCCGGTGCGGCCGAAGTGGCCGTTCCGTGCGGTCTGGGCGTAGATCGGCCGGAGCAGCTCAAGGTCGCGGATGATCGCGGCCGGCCGCAGGTCGAAGACCTCGCGGACCGCGGCGGCGATCTTGTCCACCGCGACCTTCTCGGTGCCGAACGTGTCGACGTAGAAGCCGACCGGCGCGGCCTTGCCGATCGCGTACGCGACCTGGCACTCGACCCGGTCCGCGAGCCCGGCCGCGACGATGTTCTTCGCCACCCAGCGCATCGCGTACGCCGCCGACCGGTCCACCTTGGACGGGTCCTTCCCGGAGAACGCGCCGCCGCCGTGCCGCGCCATACCGCCGTAGGTGTCGATGATGATCTTCCGCCCGGTCAGCCCGGCATCGCCCATCGGGCCGCCGATCTCGAACCGGCCGGTCGGGTTCACCAGCAACTTGTAGTCGGTCGCATCGATGTCGAACTGCTCGAGCACCGGGTCGACGACGTGCTTCTTGATGTCCGGCTGCAACATCGTCTCCAGGTTGATGTCCGCCGCGTGCTGGCTGGACACCACCACGGTGTCGATCCGGACCGCCTTGTCATCGTCGTACTCGACCGTGACCTGGGTCTTGCCGTCGGGCCGCAGGTACGCCAGCGTGCCGTTCTTGCGGACCTCGGCGAGCCGCTCGGACAGCCGGTGCGCGATCGTGATCGGCAGCGGCATCAGCTCCGGCGTCTCGTTGGACGCGTAGCCGAACATCAGTCCCTGGTCGCCTGCCCCCTGCAGGTCCAGTTCGTCCTTGGACGCGTCCGAACGCGTCTCGTACGCCGTGTCGACACCCTGGGCGATGTCCGGAGACTGGCTCCCGATGGCGACCTGCACCCCACAGGACGCGCCGTCGAAACCCTTCAGGGACGAGTCGTAGCCGATCTCCAGGATGCGCGCACGCACGATCCCCGGAATATCGACGTACGCCGTCGTCGTGACCTCACCCGCGACGACAACCAGACCCGTGGTGATCAGGGTCTCGACCGCGACCCGGCTCTTCGGGTCCTCGGCCAGCAACGCGTCGAGGATGGAGTCGCTGATCTGGTCAGCGATCTTGTCCGGGTGACCTTCGGTCACGGACTCGGACGTGAAAAGGCGCCTCGCCACAGTTCTCCCTCGGATTCCTCTTGTGCCGCCCGGTTGCGCGTTGGCACAGCCGCACGATCCCCCCATGCACCGGCGGTTGGCGATGCATCTTGGGAAGTATGCCAGCAGTTTCCACCCGCGTCCCGGTGACGCTCCGAATTCATCCAGGATACGAGATTCGTGATCACATTCTGGACAGTCGGCACTGGTTCAGGCGTGCGCACCGACCGTTACGTCGCCGAGTGTGAGCGACGGCGCACAACCAAGGATCGCAGCCAACCGGTCCACCTCGGCGTCCAGCAGCTTGCGCCGGCGCCGATTCAGCGGGGTCAGCGCCTCGACTGTCACGTCCAGCTTCCGGCCGGCCTTCTTCTGGTGCCAGACACCCGCCACGATGCCGTCGACGAGAAGCAGCGGATAGTTGCCGGCCTGGCCGCGGGCGGTCGCCCGGTCGAACGCTTTACCCGGAAAGAGCAGTTCACGCGGGAAGCTGCCCACGCCGTACGCATCGAAGTACGGCAGCAGCCGGACGCCCTCCGCGCGCTCGTCGGGGAACTCGTCGTCGCCGGGAGCGACCCAGGCGGTCTGGCCGTTGAGCTCGACCTGCGGCAGGTCGTCGAAGTACGGCTTCACCATGGTCGGCGTGGCCTTGAGCCAGCGGGCGAACTGCTGCGGGGTCGCGGGCCCGTAGGAGTAGAGGTACCGGTGCAGGAGTTCGGTGAGCGCTTTCTCCGCGGGCATCGGGTCGAACGGGCGGAGCCGGTGCGGATTCGAGTACGTCGTGAGCCGGCCGCGCATCGGCCCGTGGCAGAGGACACCGGCGTGCGCGGCGACATGGACCGCCTGCCGCCAGCGTGCCCAGGCCCCCTGGAACGCCGGGATCGTCGGCGTCCGGGCCCATTCACCGGTACGCCGTACGACTTCCTCAGTGAGCTCGTCGACGGTCAGGTCGTCGTTGGCGAGGGCCTCGCCGATCGCGGCCACGATCTGGTCGAGCTCGTCCGGCGTCATTCGGATCGGTTCCGGCTGCTGGCCGCCCGCCGGCAGCGCGGTCAGCGCACCGGTCCACATCGGCAGGTCGTCGAGCGGCAAGAGGTGCACGGTCCCGCGCGGCCCGAACGTCTTCACCAAGCCTTCGTCGCGCTGCACCGACTCACGGTTCGCCCCGTTGACGCGCAGCGCCACCGACACCTCCCCCGCCGCCGCGATCTGCGCATGCGCCCCACACATCGCCCGTACGGCATCCACCGGCGTCTCCGCAGCCTCGATCAGAAAATGCCGCCGCATCCGCCGCGCAACCACGGCCTCCCAGGAGATCTCCATGCCCTCAGCCTAGGGATGGAAGCGGACAGCTTCTGACCTCTGCTGCCGGCGAGGCAGCGGACGTTGCAGTTCGATGACGGCAGTCCTGCGGCGGAATGATGTGTGCGAGGTTTTGCCCCGTGGGGTCTCTTCATTCGCGGGAGCGGGAGCGGGAGCGGGCGCGGGCACGCCGGCGAGCCGTGGCCGCGGCAGGCTTCTTGGCGTCCGCGGCCGTCGCGACCTTGGCCGGGTGCGAGACCGTTGCGGGCGCAGGGAGGACAGGTATCAGTGTCGATGCGCAGGCTCGGCCGGTGATCGTGTTCGCTCTGTGCAACGACCACATCGATGGGGCGACGATCTTCCGTGATCGCACCAAGGCCGACCCACCAGGGGACAACTCAGTCTCAATCGCTAGCTGGGACGCGGTTTCGCCGGTGACGCCATCGACTGCGATCGATGCCAAGCTGAACACCGTCGAGCCGTCCCGGTCGTGGTCCCGAGTTGGTCGCGCTCAGGCATTGAGGCCAGGTGTCGTCTACACCGCCTACGGGTGGACGCGCGACAACACGTGGTACACGGGTCATGTCGACTTCACGCTGGAACGTCTTTCCAAGCTGAAGCCCGGCCAAGTGCTTACCCAGACCTACGTCTCTGCCGAAGACCGAGACGTGGACGCCGTGCAGTCCTACGAGCAGTTCACGGCGGAGGCGTGCAAGTGAATGCATTGGGGCAAAATCTGGAGCCCTTTGCAGCAAGCTGAGGCAAGCTGTCGTCATGACCACGAGCATCCGGACCGCGATCACCGACGCCGACTACGAAGCCTGGCGCGCGGTGCGGATCGCGATCATGCCGTACGAGCGCTGCCCGAGCGTCGCCGAGCTCCGCGAACTCGACCGCCCCGGCCGGCTGATGCTGCTGGCGGAGATCGACGGCGAGGTGGTCGGCAGCGGCCTGGCGGATCGCTCGGGCGACGGCGAGCGGGCGGCACTGGCGGCGCGCGTCCATCCGGACTTCCGCCTGCGCGGCGTGGGCACCGACCTGCTCCGGGTTCTCGCCGACCATGCCGTTGCCCAGGGCTACGATGTCGCGGGCGCCAGCGTCGACGACGCGGGGTCCCGGCTGTTCGCCGAGCGGTTCGGCTTCGTGGAAAGGAATCGGGAGGTCGAACAACTGCGGAAGATCGGCGACGAACCGCGGCCGGCGCCGCCGACGGAGTACGCGATCGTCTCGGTCGCCGAACGCCCGGAGCTGTGGGCGGCGGCCTATCACCAGGTAGCGGTGCCGACGTTCCCGGACATGGACCATCCGGTCGCGCTGAAGGTTTCCGAGGACGATTGGGAGAAGGAATGGATCAACGACCCGGCCGCGATGTTCGTGGCCGTCGCCGGTGACGAGGTGGTCGGCGTGGCGGGGCTGATGCTCGACTCCGATCGCCCGGAGCGCGCGGAGGTCGCCTACACCGCCGTACGCCGGGAGTGGCGCGGCAAATCGGTCGCCGCGACCCTCAAACGCACCAGCATGGCGTGGGCCGCCGAGCACGGAATCACCGAGATCTACACCTGGACGCAGCGCGGCAACGACGCGATGCGCCGCCTCAACGAACACCTCGGCTTCACCTACGGCATCACCAGCATCAGCATGCGCGCCCCGCTACCGCTCAAGCGGGACTAGCTCTCTGATAGCGGAAGACCTGCCGCGAACCACCCTCCGGACCGTCTTCCGCGGCCTCGGCCGGCACGAACCCGAGCCGCTCGTAGAAGGCCCGCGCCCCGCTGGTCACCGCCCCCGGATGATCCACGCCGAACGTCACGACCTCGACGATCTCCGCCTCGGCGAGTCCCCGGCCCGCCGTCAGCCGGTCGATCACCGCGTCCATCAGCTGCCGTCCGGCACCTCGGCCTCGAGCCCGCTCGGACACGACCAGCCAGTGCACCGCGTACCGCGGTGCGGCCCCGCCGAACAGCACCGCTCCGGCCAGCTGATCCGCGTCGGAAGCCACCAGCGCCCGGTCGTCGGCGATGTGCTTGTGGAGCGCGCGATGGAAGCCCGGCTCGGCGACCATCGGACCGAACCAGTGCTCGACCTCACCGGCCAGCTCGAGGATGCCCGGTAAGTCGGCCTCGGTCGCCGACCTGACCCTCAGCACGGCTCAGGCCCAGTGGGCGGCGACGAGATTCCAGATGACGCCGGCGAGGGCGTCTTTGCTGCCGGAAGGGACAGGGAGGGCGTTGCCCGCGCGGTCGAGGATGACGGCCTCGTTGAGATCGCTGCCGAAGACCTTGCCACCGGAGACGTCGTTGACGACCAGGAGGTCGCAACCCTTGCGTTCCAGCTTGGCGCGGCCGAGCTCGAGGACGGTGTGGTCGGCGTCGCCGGTCTCGGCGGCGAACCCGACGATCACCTGATCGGTGCGGGACCGGTCGTGCGAGATCGTCTGCAGGATGTCAGGGTTCTGCACCAGGCTGACCGCGGGCACGGAGCCGTCGGCGGTCTTCTTGATCTTGTGCTCGGCGACGTCGGCCGGGCGGAAGTCGGCCGGGGCCGCGGCCATCACGATCGCGTCCGCGTCGGCGGCCCGCCCGGTGATCTCGTCGTACAGGTCGCGGGTGCTGGTCACCGGGACGACCTGGACTCCGGCCGGGTCGGGCAGTTCGGAGTTCGCCGCGACCAGGGTGACCTTGGCGCCGCGGGCGGCCGCGATCCGGGCGAGGGCGTAGCCCTGCTTGCCGGACGACGAGTTGCCCAGGTACCGCACCGGGTCGAGGTGCTCGCGCGTCCCGCCGGCGCTGATCAGCACGTGCTTGCCGGTCAGGTCGGCGACCGACTGGCCGGCCGCGCGGGCGGCCTCGTCGGCGAGCATCAACTGGCTGATCGCGAAGATCTCCGACGGCTCCGGCAGCCGGCCGCGGCCGGTGTCGGCGCCGGTCAGGCGTCCGACGGCAGGCTCGAGGACCGTGATCCCCCGGGAGCGCAGCGTCGCGACGTTCGCCTGGGTCGCCGGGTGCTCCCACATCTCGGTGTGCATGGCGGCTGCGAACAGGATCGGGCAGCGCGCGGTGAGCAGGGTGTTCGTGAGCAGGTCGTCGGCCAGCCCGTGGGCGGCTTTGGCGATCAGGTTGGCGGTCGCGGGAGCCACCACGACCAGCTCCGCCGCCTTGCCGATCCGGACGTGCGGCACCTCTTGCACGTTGTCGAACGGGTCGGCGGTCACCGGCTGCCCGGACAACGCCGCCCAGGTCGCCGCGCCGACGAACTCCAGCGCGGCCGCCGTCGGCACCACGCGCACGCTGTGCCCGGACTCGGTCAGCCGGCGGAGCAGATCACAGACCTTGTACGCCGCGATGCCGCCGCCGACGCCCAGCACCACGTTGGGCTTGTGCTTGGGAACGACGTCAGCCCCCGGACCGTGCTCGGTTCCGGGGGTCTGGTCACCGGTTGCGGACATCTGCGCGGACTCCGTTCCCGGGCGGTCTGTTCTAGGTGACTACTCGGACTTCTCCGCGGCAGCGGCTTCCGCCTCGGCCTCGGGGTCGATGTCCGTGCAGGTCAGCACGCCCTCGTTGATCTCGCGCATCGCGATCGACAGCGGCTTCTCCTGGACGTGCGTCTCGACCAGCGGTCCGACGTACTCCAGCAGGCCCTCGCCGAGCTGCGAGTAGTAGGCGTTGATCTGCCGCGCGCGCTTGGCCGAGTACAGCACCAGCTTGTACTTGGAGTCGGTGCGGGTGAGCAGGTCGTCGATCGGCGGGGACGTGATGCCGATGGCGACGGGCTGGTTGCCAGACAAGGTCAGGCCTTTCCAGAGATGTGGGGTGATCGAATCAACTTTACCAACTGATCGGCGGCTTCCCGAACCGAGGCGTTGACGATCGTCACGTCGAACTCCTTCTCGGCCGCCAGTTCGACGGTCGCGGTCTCCAGCCGCCGCTCCCGCTCCTCCGGCGTCTCGGTGCCGCGGTAGAGCAGACGGCGGACCAGCTCGTCCCAGCTCGGCGGGGCCAGGAAGACGAACTGCGCCTCCGGCATCGTCGCCCGGACCTGGCGCGCGCCCTGCAGATCGATCTCCAGCAGGGCCGGCCGGCCCGCGGCGAGCTTGTCGAGCACCGGCTGCCGCGGCGTCCCGTAACGGGCCGCCTTGTGCACCACCGCCCACTCCAGCAACTCGCCGTCGGCGATCATCCGGTCGAACTCGGCGTCCGAGACGAACAGGTAGTGCACGCCGTGCACCTCGTTCGGCCGCGGCTTGCGGGTGGTCGCGGACACCGAGATCCAGATGTCCGGGAACCGCTCGCGGATGTCGGCCGCGACGGTTCCCTTGCCGACGGCGGTCGGGCCGGCCAGCACCGTCAGCCGGGCCGGGGTGTCACCAGGGTCCGTGGTCATCGTCACACCAGTGTCCAACGAACCGGTCAGCGTCTGGCTCACTCGGCGAATTCGCGCTCGAGCGCGGCGATCTGGTTCGAGCCGAGGCCGCGCACCCGCCGCGTCTCCGAGATCCCCGCGCGCGCCATGATCTGCTGGGCGCGGACCTTGCCGACACCCGGGATGCACTGCAGCAGCTGGCTGACCCGCATCTTGCCGATGACGTCGTTCTTCTGCCCCTCGTGGAGCACCTCCGTCGGAGACGCTCCCGAGTGCCGGATCCGGTTCTTGATCTCGGCTCGTTCACGCCGCGCCGCCGCGGCCTTGTCCAGAGCGGCCGCACGCTGCTCCGGCGTCAAAGAAGGAAGTGGCACCGTTTCACCTGTCCCGTTGTATGGCTTCGCAAGGGAACCTAACACGGGTTCAGCCCGAGTTCTGGTGGTGGTGGAACAGAGTCGCGGGACAAGCGGGCGATTGGAACGATCAGTTGATCAGTTCAGTGCCGGAAGGTCGACCTTGCAGCTGTCCTTGGCCTGGCTGGTGATGTTCTTGTACGCCGTCATCACGCTGCCGGTCTGCTTGCTCAGTTTCGCGATCTCGGCCGCGTCCGTGCCGGCCTTCTTGGCCTTCTCGGCGAACGCGACGACGACACCCCAGTCGTCCTTCACGTCCTTCGGCGCGGACTCCTGGAGCTTCTTGGCGTCATCCAGGATCTTCACGTAGTCGACCGGCTTCTGCGGGTCGACGTCGACTGCCTTGGCGGCGTACTTGGCGAGGTCCACGCAGTACGCCTGCTCGTCGGTGCAGGCAGTCAGCACACCTGCGGTTGCGGCCATGGTCGCGAGAACGGCGAGAGAGCGCTTCACGACCTTCACGCTACAGGTAGGCAGGACTACCGGGCGAAACCGGCCGGCTACCTGGCGCGCTGGTGGGACGGAACGGGCAGAGCCGTCCCACCAGGCTGCGCCGAACGGCAGGTCAGCTACCGGAGCCCGGCAGGTCGATCTTGCAGGTGTCCTTCGCCTGCTTGGTGATCGCGTCCATCGCCGGCTGGATCTTGGAACCGTCGGACTTGGCAAGCTCCATCAGCTTGTTCGTGTCGCCCTTCGCGTCCTGCGCCTTCTCGGCGTAGTCGATGACGGTCTTCCAGTCGTCCTTCAGGTCGTCCGGCGCCGACTTCGACACCTTCTTCGCCTGGTCCAGCATCTTGCCGACCGCGTTGGAGTCCTTGATGTCCAGGTCCTTCGCCGAGTCGACGTAGCCCTGCAGGTCTCCGCAGTAGTCGCCGCCCGAGCATGCCGTCAGGGCGCCAACACTCATCGTCACAACGGCCGCGAGGGCTGCCAGCTTCCGCATCGTGTTCCTTCACTGTGTCGCGCGGGAAGTCCGTGGCTCCCCGTCCGCCGACACCTTTCCGAACGCCGGGGTCACCGCGAGCTCCGGCACGCCGTGAAGAACATCGCACCGGCCGACTGGAACCGGGTTGTGATCTACCGCGTCGTCGTTCGAGTCCACTTCAGGTACGCCGTACTTCTCGCCGCCGAACGTGATGGCGACGGCGTTCGCCGACACGATCACCAGGATCGCCGCCCAGTCGACGAGCGCCAGCTGCTGATCGAGAACAACCAGCCCGACAAACGCCGCCAGCACAGGGTTCACGCTCATGAAAACGCCGAAGAACTGCGCCGGAACGCGGCGGAGAGTGAGCAGGTCAACAAGAAACGGCACGGCCGACGACAGCACGCCGGCCACCAGTGCGTACGACGCTGCGGCGACCGTCGGCGGGTGATGCAGCAGCACGACCACGCCGATCGGGACGTACGCGAGGCCCGACAACGCTGCCGCCGCGGCCGAACCAGTTGCGCCCGGCAACTCTCGCCCGACCTTCCGGTTGAGCAGGATGTAGAACGCCCAGCACAGCGCGGCGAGCAGACCCAACCCGATCCCGAGGTAGTCCGTCGTCGCCTGCGGGCGGGCGATCAGGACGACAGCGGGCGCAGCGACGAGTGCACAGGCCAGGTCGAGCACCCGCCGTGATCCCAGGAGTGCGACGGCCAGCGGGCCCAGAAACTCCAGCGTGACGCCCAGGCCGAGGCCTACCCGGTCGATGGCGGTGTACAGGGACAGGTTCATCACGGCGAAGACCGCCGCCAGCCCGACGACGAGGCGCCATTGCGGGGCGGTGATCGACCGCAGCCGCGGTCTCCCGATCGCGAGCAGCACGATCGCAGCGACCCACTGCCGGATCGCCACCACGCCCGCCGGACCGATCACCGGGAACGCGAGCGCCGCCACCGACGCACCGACCTGCGTCGACAGCCCGCTCCCGAGCATCATCATCACACCGACCAACCGTTCTCGCCTCACGATCACGAGAGTCCGCCCGGCGTGGACCTACGCAAAATGCATCCGGCCGCCGATCTATACGCTGGAGTCATGGATATCCGGCAGCTGCGGTGCCTGGTGGAGATCGTCGACTCGGGCACGTTCACCGACGCCGCGATCGAGCTCGGGATCTCGCAGGCCGCGGTGTCCCGCAACCTGCTGGCCCTGGAACGCGAACTCGGCGTGCGTCTGCTGCACCGGACCAGTCGTTCACTCACCCCGACCACGGCCGGCGTCCGGGTGCTCGCGCGGGCGCGGCACATCCTGGCGGAGATCGACGAGCTGGTGAGTGAGGCGACGAGCGGTCACACCCGTCTGCGGGTCGGCCACGCGTGGTCGGCGTTCGGGAGCCGCACCCGCGAGTTCCAGCGCCGGTGGGCGGCGGAGCATGCCGGCATCGAGCTGCAGCTGGTCCGCACCAACACCGCGACCGGCGGGCTCGCCGAAGGGCTGTGCGATCTCGCGGTCGTCCGCAGCCAGTTGGAGCTGCGTCGATTCGGGCACGTGTTGCTGACACAGGAGCGGCGGTACTGCGCTCTGCCCGCCGACGACCCGCTGGCTCGTAAACGGGCGCTGACGCTCGATCAGCTCCGGGACAGGACGCTGGTGATCGACCGTCGTACCGGGAGCACCACGGCGGATCTTTGGCCGGAGAGCGCTCGCCCGGTTCTCGAGTACACCCAGGACGTCGACGACTGGTTGGCCGCGATCGCGTCCGGGCGGTGCGTCGGCGTGACACCGCAGGCGACCTCGACCCAGTACCGGCGGGACGGGGTGGTCTACCGCCCGCTGCGGGATGCGCCGCCGGTCGACGTACACCTGATCTGGCATCGCGAGGACCCACATCCCGCCACGCAGGCGGCCGTCGACCTGCTGATCGCGCTCTACCGCGAGTCGAGCAGCCCGACCAGCTGACGACGGTCCGCCACCCGCCACAGCACAGTGCGGACCTGCTCGATCCCACCGACCGGCCAGCGCTCCAGAAGTCGCCGTACATCTGGATCCTGGATGTCGGCGGTGAGCGCGCCGATGAAGTCACCCCAGACGACCTCGAACGGCCGGTCGCACATCCGCACGACGCCGAGCTCGATCGGCGGGGTGATCGCGAGCTGGTTGTGCAACTCCCCCACCGCCAGGTAAGCAGCCGAGAGCGCTCTCTCGCGTTCCTGCCAGCTCTCCGCCCGCAACACCTCGCGACACAGCGGCCCGATCGACGGACCGCAGGACAGCCGGCCGAAGGCGCTCCCGAACCACTTCGAGTACGGCGCGTACTGCCGCTCCATCAGGAAGCACAACCGCATCAGGTCCTCGACCATTCGCGCACCGATCAACGCCGACCCGAGGTCGTCCCCGACGTACCCGGCCCGGCCGACCAGGTTCATCTCCGGATGCACGCGCCACCAGGCGGTGATCATCAGGTAACGCCAGACGTCGTCCGGGTAGTACGCGAGCCGATCACGGATGTCCTCGAGACCGAGCTCGTCGTGGAACACACCGCCCGCGGTGAACTGCCGCAGAATGGACTCGGGAGAGGTGAGCCAATCGCGAACCGTCAACGCGACGTCGACATCGAAGCCCATTTGGTCGAGGAAGTACCCGCGCACGGTGTGGACCTCGACCAGCGCCGTCCGCCCCTCGAACGTCGGCGGCACCTCGAGTCGTAGCTCGACGCCGTCCGGGACGAACACCAGCGCCCGAGCCTCGCAGTTGTGGTCTGTCGACATCTCGTCGTCGAACCCGAGCACCTCCGAGCCCCGCCCGAGCAACGCCGCGCTGTGCGGCACGTCCACCACGTGCCGCACAACCTCGTCATAGAACTTCCGGCACAGCTCCAGGCCCGAGGTCATCCCCGATCAGTACCCCAGGACCGTCCGGTAGGCGTCGTTGGTGCGGGCGGCGGCGTCCTGGAGGGCGGTGGCGTCGGGGCCGGCGCCGAGGATCTCCCGGGAGCTGGACGGTACGACGTTGCGCACCGCGGACCCGAACACCTCGATCAGGCCCTCGGCCGTGCCGCCCTGGGCACCGAGCCCCGGTGCGAGCAGCGGGCCGTTGATGTCCAGGTTCTCGTCCGTCGAACTGATGGTGGCCCCAACGACCGCGCCGAAGGAACCGAGACCGTCGGCGTCGGCGTTCAACTCCCGCAGACCGTCGAGGACCGCCCCGGCGACGGTCGGGCCGTCGGCGGTGCGGGCGGTCTGGAACTGCGGGCCCTCCGGGTTCGAGGTGAGCGCGAGGACGAACAACCCCGCCCCCGCCTCCCGGGCCTCGTCGATCGCGGGCTGCAGCGAGCCGAACCCGAGGTACGGGCTGACCGTCAGCGCGTCACACGCCAGCGGGCCCTTCTCGGCCAGGTACGCCGACGCGTAGCCCGCCATCGTCGTACCGATGTCACCGCGCTTCGCGTCGATGATCACCAGCGCCCCGGCGTCCCGCAGCCGGATCGTCGCCTGCTCCAGCACGGCGACCCCGGCAGACCCGAATCGCTCGAAGAACGCGGACTGCGGCTTGAACACCGCGACCCGGTCGGCGAGCGCGTCCACCACGCCGTACGTGAACGAGGCCAGGCCCTCCGCGGTGTCGGGCAGACCCCAGGCGTCGAGCAGGTGCGCGTGCGGGTCGATGCCGACGCACAGCGGGCCGCGGGTGTCCATCGCCGCCCGCAACCGGGTGCCGAACGGTTTGCTACGCATGTCGCTCCCGAAGGTCTCGTTGCTCATGGCAATCTCCTGTTGATCTGCCGGATCAGACCGGGTCCCCGGTAGATCAGGCCCGTGTACACCTGGACGAGGCTCGCGCCGGCGTCGAAGAGGCGGGCCGCGTCCGACGGGTCGACGATCCCGCCGACTCCGATGACGGGGAGCGCTCCCCCGGTTTCCCCGTGGATGTGCGCGACGACCTTCGCCGAGGTCTCGGCGAGCGGCCGCCCGGACAATCCGCCGGTCTCAGCCGCCAGCGGATGTCCCGCAACGCCTGCCCGGTCGATCGTCGTGTTGGTGGCGATGATTCCGGCGACCCCGGTGCCGGTGCAGACCTGGAGGAGCTCGTCGATCGCCGACGTGGTCAGGTCCGGCGCGATCTTCACCAGGATCGGCTTCGGAGCGAGCCCGGCGACGGTCAGCGAGGCGGCCTCGGTGTGCAGTGCGGTCAGCAGTTCGCGGAGGTGGCCGGCGTCCTGCAGAGAGCGCAGTCCCGGCGTGTTCGGCGACGAGACGTTGACCGCGAAGTAGTCGCCGTACCGGTAGAGGCGGCGCAGCGAGGTCACGTAGTCCTCGACCGCCTCCTCCAGCGGCGTCACCTTCGACTTCCCGATCGAGATGCCGAGCGGGTAGCCGAGATCGCCGTACGCCGCCAGTCGCGCGGCCAACGCTTCGCTGCCGAGGTTGTTGAAGCCCATCCGGTTGATGACCGCCTCGTGCTCGACGAGGCGGAACAGGCGAGGCTTCTCGTTGCCCGGTTGCGGATGCGCCGTCACGGTGCCGACCTCGACGAAGCCGAAACCGATCGCGGGCCACGCGCGCAGTGCGATCCCGTTCTTGTCCATGCCGGCCGCCAGTCCGACCGGCGACGGGAACCGGATCCCGAAGACCGTGCGGGCCGAGGCCGAGGCGACGCGGCCGCCTCGCCCCTGGACGCCGAACAGGCGGGCCCCGGCCGCGGCGGCGCCCGGCACGCGCCCCAGGAGGCGCATACCGTTGAGCGTCTGTTCGTGGGCGACCTCCGCGTCACCGCGACCCAGCCGGTACAGGACCGGCCGGACCACTCGCCTATACACCGCGGATCCTCGGCACCCAGTCCTGCAGCGACCGGACGCCGATGTCGCCGGCGCGCTGCGCCTCGATGCCCTGCACCGCGGCCGCGAGCCCCTGCACGGTGGTGATGCACGGGATGTTCCGCGCCACCGCCGCGCTGCGGATCTCGTACCCGTCGATCCGCGGCGAACCGCCTTGGGTGATCCCGATCGGCGTGTTGACGATCAGGTTCAGCTCGCCGTCCTGGACCATCTGGACGATCGTCGGCTCACCGTTCGGGCCCGGGCCCTGGCTGCTCTTGCGGACCGTGACCGCCTCGACGCCGTTGCGCCGCAGGACGTCCGCCGTGCCTTCGGTCGCGTAGATCTGGAAGCCGAGGTCGGCCAGCCGCTTGACCGGGAAGATCATGTGCCGCTTGTCCCGGTTCGCGACCGACACGAACACCTTGCCGTTGATCGGCAGCGGCTGCGACGCCCCCGCCTGCGACTTCGCGAACGCCGTACCGAACGTGTCGTCGATGCCCATCACTTCGCCGGTGGACTTCATCTCCGGCCCGAGCACCGTGTCGACCGACGAACCGTCGATGGTCCGGAACCGGTTGAACGGCATCACGGCCTCCTTGACCGCGATCGGCGTCGTCGGCGGCAGCGTCCCGCCGTCTCCGGTGGCCGGCAGCATGCCTTCCTCGCGGAGCGCGGCGATCGACGCGCCGAGCATCACCCGGGCCGCGGCCTTGGCCAGCGGTGTCGCGGTCGCCTTCGACACGAACGGCACCGTCCGGGACGCCCGCGGGTTCGCCTCCAGCACGTAGAGGACGTCGCCGGCGAGCGCGTACTGGACGTTCAGCAGGCCCCGGACACCGACGCCGCGGGCGATCGCCTCGGTGGACTTCCGGATGTTCTCGATGTCCGCGTTCCCGAGCGTGATCGGCGGCAGCGCGCAGGACGAGTCGCCGGAGTGCACGCCGGCCTCCTCGATGTGCTCCATCACGCCGCCGAGGAACAGTTCCTCGCCGTCGAACAGCCCGTCGACGTCGATCTCGACCGCGTCGTCGAGGAACCGGTCGATCAGCACCGGGTGCTCCCACGAGCCCGAGCCGGCGCTCAGCCGGTCCAGCGCCGCGGTCAGCTCGGCCGAGCTGTAGACGATCTCCATCCCGCGACCGCCCAGCACGTACGACGGCCGGACGAGGACCGGGAACCCGATCTCCTCCGCGACCTCGTGGGCCGCCTCGGCAGACATCGCCGTACCGTGCTTCGGCGCCGGCAACTTCGCGTCCGCGAGCACCTTGCCGAACGCACCCCGCTCCTCCGCCAGGTGGATCGCCTCGGGCGACGTTCCGACGATCGGTACGCCGGCGTCCGCGAGCCGCTGCGCCAACCCGAGCGGCGTCTGGCCGCCGAGCTGGACGATGACACCCGCGACCGGTCCGGCCTGCAACTCGGCGTACACGATCTCGAGCACGTCCTCGCAGGTGAGCGGCTCGAAGTACAGCCGGTCGGAGGTGTCGTAGTCGGTCGAGACGGTCTCCGGGTTGCAGTTCACCATCACCGTGCAGTAGCCGGCCTCGCGCAGCGCCATCGACGCGTGCACGCAGGAGTAGTCGAACTCGATGCCCTGCCCGATCCGGTTCGGGCCGGAGCCCAGGATCAGGACGGCCGGGGTGTCACGCGGTGCCACTTCGGTCTCCTCGTCGTACGACGAGTAGTGGTACGGCGTCTCCGCCTTGAACTCGGCCGCGCACGTGTCGACCGTCTTGTAGACCGGCCGGATCCCGAGCGCCTGCCGGACACCCCGGACGACGTCCTCGGTCAGCCCGCGGATCTCGGCCAGCTGCAGGTCGGAGAACCCGTGCCGCTTCGCCAGCTTGATGACGTCCGGCGTCATCCGCGGCGCGGCCGCAACCTGGAGAGCGGTCTCGTGGATCAGGTACAGCTGGTCCACGAACCACGGGTCGATCTTCGTCGCGTCGAAGATCTGCTCCGGGGTGGCGCCGGCCCGGATCGCGTCCATGACGATCCGCAGCCGGCCGTCCTGCGGCGTCTTGATTGCCTCCAGCAACGGCTCGAGTTCGCTGGCGGGCTGGCCGGCCCAGGAGAACCGGGCCTCCGGCTTCTCCAGCGACCGCAGCGCCTTCTGCAGCGCCTCGGTGTAGTTGCGGCCGATCGCCATCGCCTCGCCGACGCTCTTCATGTGCGTGGTCAGCCTGGCGTCCGCGGCCGGGAACTTCTCGAACGCGAACCGCGGCACCTTCACCACCACGTAGTCCAGCGTCGGCTCGAAGCTGGCCGGCGTCTGCCGGGTGATGTCGTTCGGGATCTCGTCGAGCGTGTAGCCGATCGCGACCTTCGCGGCGATCTTCGCGATCGGGAAGCCGGTCGCCTTCGACGCCAGCGCCGACGAGCGGGACACCCGCGGATTCATCTCGATGACGATCAGACGACCGTCCTCCGGGTTGACGGCGAACTGGATGTTGCAGCCGCCGGTGTCGACGCCGACCTCACGGATGATGCCGATCGCGAGGTCCCGCATCACCTGGTACTCGCGGTCGGTCAGCGTCATCGCCGGCGCGACCGTGACCGAGTCGCCGGTGTGCACGCCCATCGGGTCGACGTTCTCGATCGAGCAGATGATCACGACGTTGTCGGCCTTGTCGCGCATCACCTCCAGCTCGTACTCCTTCCAGCCGAGGATCGACTCCTCGATCAGCACCTCGGTGGTCGGGCTGGCGTGCAGTCCGGCGCCGGCGATCCGGCGCAGGTCCGCCTCGTCGTAGGCCATCCCGGAGCCGACGCCGCCCATCGTGAACGACGGCCGCACCACCAGCGGGTAGCCGAGCTGCTCGGCGGCACCCATCACGTCGTCGATCGTGTGGCAGATCACCGACCGCGCGGTCTCCGCGCCGAGCTTCTCGACGATCTGCTTGAACGACTCCCGGTTCTCGCCGCGCTGGATCGCGTCGACGGACGCGCCGATCAGCTCGACGCCGTACTTCTCCAGTACGCCGTTGTCGTGCAGGGCGATCGCCGCGTTCAGCGCGGTCTGGCCGCCGAGGGTGGCGAGCAGCGCGTTCGGGCGCTCCTTCTCGATCACCTTCTCGACGTACTCCGGGGTGATCGGCTCGACGTACGTGGCGTCGGCGAACTCCGGGTCGGTCATGATCGTCGCCGGGTTGGAGTTCACCAGGACGACCCGGAAGCCCTCCTCGCGCAGCACCCGGCAGGCCTGGGTACCGGAGTAGTCGAACTCGCAGGCCTGGCCGATCACGATCGGGCCGGACCCGATCACCAGGACCGAATCGATGTCTGTCCTGCGCGGCATCAGTTCCGCCCTTCCATCAGTTCTACGAAGCGGTCGAACAGGTACGCCGAGTCGTGGGGACCCGCCGCCGCTTCAGGGTGGTACTGCACAGAGAACGCGAGCACCCGGCCGTCGTGGCCGGTCAGCTTGAGTCCTTCGACCACGTTGTCGTTGAGCGAGACGTGCGAGACCTCAGCGGTTCCGTACGGCGTCTCGACCACTGAGTCGATCGGCGCGTCCACCGCGAAGCCGTGGTTCTGCGCGGTGATCTCCACCTTGCCGGTCGCCCGGTCGAGCACCGGCTGGTTGATCCCGCGGTGCCCGTACTTGAGCTTGAACGTGCCCAGTCCGAGCGCCCGCCCGAACACCTGGTTGCCGAAGCAGATGCCGAAGTACGGCTTCCCCCGCTGCAACAGTTCCTTCAGCAGCGTGGTCGGGTGCTCGGTGGTCTCCGGGTCGCCCGGGCCGTTGCTCATGAAGATGCCGTCCGGGTTCACCGCGAGGATCTCGTCCAACGAGGTGTTCGCAGGCATGACGTGGACCTCGATGCCGCGCTCGGACATCCGCTTCGGCGTCATCGTCTTGATCCCGAGGTCGAGCGCGACCACCGTGAAGCGCTTCTCCCCCTCGGCCGGTACGACGTACGGCTCGAACGTCGTCACCTCCGAGGCGAGGTCCGCGCCGACCATCGGCGGCTGCTCGAGGACCTTCTGCAGGAGCTCTGCGGGGTCCAGGATCTCGGTGGAGATCCCGGCGCGCATCGCACCGCGCTCACGCAGGTGCCGGGTCAGCGCGCGGGTGTCGATCCCAGAGATCCCGACGATCTCCTGACCCTTCAGCTGGTCGTCGAGCGATCGCTTGGCGCGCCAGTTCGACGGCACGCGGGCCGGATCGCGGACGACGTACCCGGCGACCCAGATCTTCTGCGACTCGTCGTCCTCGTCGTTGATCCCGGTGTTGCCGATGTGCGGCGCGGTCTGGGTGACGATCTGCCGGTGGTACGACGGGTCGGTCAGTGTCTCCTGGTAGCCGGTCATCCCGGTGGTGAACACCGCCTCGCCGAACGTGGATCCGGTCGCCCCGTACGACGTACCGGCGAACGACCGTCCGTCCTCCAGGACGAGCAGCGCTGGCTGGCTCATAGTGCTCCGATCAAGGTCGAGATTGATGCGGTCAGGGCGGCGGTGTCGGCCTTACGACGCGGACGGAACCCGGTGTCGAGTTCACGGCCGTCGTGGGTCCAGGTGACCACGACCAGGCCGGACTTCTCCGCGGTCACCTTCCCGGCGATGCCACGGTCGGTCCGGACCCCGGTCAGGCGGTCCGCGGGGATGAAGACATCCGCCGCACCCTGCCGGTGGAAGATCAGGCCGGCCTCACTGACGGCCAGGTCCGCGGTGGCGCGGACGCCCAGTTCGTGCACGGCGATCCGGTCCATCCAGTCGCCGGCACTCGTCGTCGCGACGTAGACACCCTCGATGCCGCGCGTCGTTTCCGCTGGCGCCGCGGGCAAAGGCGACAGGTCGGCCTGCCGGGTCTGGCGGTTCCGCCAGCCCCGGTACATGCCGAAGTAGCCCGCTGCCAGCACCAGCAGCGTGCCGAGAATGCCGAGGAACGCCCTCACCGGGTGAGCTCACCGTCCAAGACGGTCGGCGTACCGCGCAGGAACGTCGCCACTACCTTGCCCGGCAGCGTCATCCCTTCGAACGGCGTGTTCCGCGACAGCGACACCGAATCCTCCGGAACGACGATCCGCTCGACCCTGGGGTCGTACAGGACGACGTTCGCGGGCGCACCGGCCTCCAGCGGGCGGCCGTGCTCGGCGGCTTGACCGATCGCGGCCGGCCGGTAGCTCATCCGGTCCGCGACGTCGGCCCAGGTCAGCAACTTCGTGTCGATCATCGCGTGCTGGACCACCGAGAGAGCGGTCTCCAGGCCGGTCATACCGAACGCGGCCGCGCTCCACTCGCAGTCCTTGTCCTCGACCGGGTGCGGCGCGTGGTCGGTGGCGACGATGTCGATCGTGCCGTCGGCCAGGCCCTCGCGGACCGCCTCGACATCCTCCTTGGTGCGCAGCGGCGGGTTCACCTTGTAGACCGGGTTGTACGAGGTGGCGAGCTCCTCGGTCAGCAGCAGGTGGTGCGGGGTGACCTCGGCGGTCACCTCAAGACCGCGGCGCTTCGCCGCGCGGACGATCTCCACCGAGCCCTTGGTGGACAGGTGGCAGACGTGCAGCTTCGACCCGACGTGCGCGTTCAGCAGGATGTCGCGGGCGATGATCGCCTCCTCGGCGACACTCGGCCAGCCGGTCAGGCCGAGAACGCCGGAGAGCGCTCCCTCGTTCATCTGCGCGCCCTGGGTGAGCCGCGGCTCCTGCGCGTGCTGGGCGATCACACCGCCGAACGCCTTCACGTACTCGAGGGCGCGGCGCATCAGCGCGGCGTCCCAGACGCAGTCGCCGTCGTCGGAGAACACCCGCACCCGGGCGGCGGAGTCCGCCATCGCGCCGAGCTCCGCGAGCTGCGTGCCCTTCCGTCCGACCGTGACCGCGCCGATCGGGTACACGTCGGCGTACCCGGCGTCGCGGCCGAGACGCCAGACCTGCTCGACCACACCGGCGGTGTCGGCGACCGGGTCGGTGTTGGCCATCGCGAAGACCGCGGTGAACCCGCCCTTCGCGGCGGCGCGGGTGCCGGTGAAGACCGTCTCGGCGTCCTCCCGGCCGGGCTCGCGCAGGTGCGTGTGCAGGTCGACCAGACCCGGCAGCGCGACCAGTCCTTGCGCATCGATCGTCTGCGCGTCGGCAGGCGCGTCGAGGCCGGTGCCGGTGGCAACGATCTCGCCGTTGTCGATCAGCAGGTCCGCCACCTCACCGCCAACAATGCTTGCGCCGGTGATCAGGTACGCGGTCATGCGGTCTGCTCCTCTTCGTTACTACCCGACAACAACAGATAAAGGACGGCCATCCGGATCGCCACGCCGTTCGTGACCTGCTCGACGATCACCGAGCGGGTGGAGTCGGCGACCTCGGCGCTGATCTCCATACCGCGGTTCATCGGCCCGGGGTGCAGCACGATCGCCTCGTCCGGCAGTTGCGCCATCCGGTTCTTGTCCAGGCCGTAGCGGCGCGTGTACTCGCGGGCGCTCGGGAAGAACGCGTCGTTCATCCGCTCCCGCTGCACCCGCAGCATCATCACCGCGTCGCTCTTCGGCAGCACCGCGTCGAAGTCGTACGACGTGGCGCACGGCCACCTGCTCATGTCGACGGGGACCAGCGTCGGCGGGGCGACCACGGTGACCTCGGCGCCGAGCGTCGAGAGCAGCAGCACGTTCGACCGCGCGACCCGCGAGTGCAGGACGTCGCCGACGATCGTGATCCGGCGGCCGTCCAGCGAGCCGAGGTGCCGGCGCATCGTGAACGCGTCGAGCAACGCCTGCGTCGGGTGCTCGTGGGTCCCGTCGCCGGCGTTCACCACCGACCCGGTCATCCAGCCGGACTTCGCCAGCAGGTGCGGTGCGCCGGAGGATCCGTGCCGGCAGACGACGCCGTCGGCGCCCATCGCCTGGAGGGTCAGCGCGGTGTCCTTCAGGCTCTCGCCCTTGCTCAGGCTCGAGCCCTTCGCGGAGAAGTTGATGACGTCCGCGGACAGTCGCTTGGCCGCTGCCTCGAACGAGATCCGCGTCCGGGTGGAGTCCTCGAAGAACAGGTTCACCACCGTCCGCCCGCGCAGCGCGGGCAGCTTCTTGATCGGGCGGTCGGCCAGCGACCGCATCTCCTCGGCGGTGTCGAGGATCAGTTGGGCCTCGTCACGGCTCAGGTCCGCAGCGCTCAGCAGGTGCTTCATCAGCCCTTCGCCCCCTTGTCAGCGATCAGTACGGC
The DNA here is from genome assembly GCF_004331345.1 of Kribbella soli. Lineage (GTDB taxonomy): Bacteria > Actinomycetota > Actinomycetes > Propionibacteriales > Kribbellaceae > Kribbella > Kribbella soli. Next base: position 1,221,962 of record NZ_SJJZ01000002.1, read on the forward strand.
GTCTTGCCCGTCGTACTCGGTCAGGTGGACGGTGACGCGCTCCACCAGGGAGGTCGGCAGGTTCTTGCCCACGTAGTCGGCGCGGATCGGCAGCTCGCGGTGGCCGCGGTCGACCAGGACGGCGAGCTGGACGGCGCGCGGGCGGCCGATGTCGCCGAGCGCGTCGAGGGCCGCGCGGATCGTCCGGCCGGAGAACAGCACGTCGTCGACGAGCACCACGACCTTGCCGTCGATACCGTCCGCCGGAATGTCGGTGTGTTCCAGGCCACGTGGTGGTTTGAGACCGATGTCGTCGCGGTACATGGTCACATCGAGTGACCCTGTCGGCACGCTCTGCCCCTCGACGGCCTGGATCCGGGCCGAGACGCGTTGGGCCAGCGGGACTCCGCGGCTGGGGATGCCGAGCAGGACGACCGGGTCGGCGCCGCGGTTCCGCTCGAGGATCTCGTGAGCTATCCGGGTCAGTGCCCGGGAAATGTCGGAAGCGTCGAGGACCTCGCGGCTGCTGCGTTTCGGCGGCTGCGCGGCCTCAGGTTGCTCTGCGCTCTGGGCAGGGCTCATCGCTACCGTTCCTCCTTTCCCGCCTCTCTGGACGGGTCTTTAAAGGACGTTCGGACCGCTTGACATGGTATCGGATGTGACACGCCGTCTTGACGCTGGCCTCCGGCCCGGAATATTGTTACTCTGTGTAATCGAGGGGGGTTTCACCTTTCGACCCGTTCCCTGCGGGCCGGACATGACGAAACTAGTCGGAGGGAAGAACCAGCGTGCCGAGCGAATACGCGAAGACACTGGGTGGCAAGCTACGTGCCATCCGCCAGCAGCAAGGTTTGTCGCTGCATGGCGTGGAAGAGAAGTCCAAGGGTCGCTGGAAGGCGGTTGTCGTCGGCTCGTACGAGCGCGGCGATCGAGCCGTCACGGTCCAGAAGCTCGCGGAGCTCGCCGATTTCTACGGCGTGCCGATCCGTGAGCTGCTCCCTGGGTCCGCCAGTGCGGCTGCTGCGGCTGCCGCTCCTCCCCGGTTGATCCTCGACCTGGAGGCCCTGCAACACCTCGACGCGAGCGAGGCCGGTCCGCTGACGCGGTACGCGGCCACGATTCAGGCTCAGCGTGGGGACTACAACGGAAAGGTCCTGTCGATCCGTCAGGACGACATGCGGACACTCGCGGTGATCTACGACGAGTCGCCGACGACGCTGACCGAGCGCTTCATCTCCTGGGGTGTACTGAACCCGGAGGCGAAGGGTGACGTCGAGGAATCGTCCGAGGCCGCCGGCGCCTGACGCCTGAGAAGGCAGAAATCTGGCGAAGGCACTAGACGGTCGGGGCTTGTAGCAGCTGGCCCGCGGCCGCCCGCCTTCCTCAGCAGACGGAACAGAGCACTACCGAACGCAGTACCAAGCGCAGTACAAGCGGCAGGTAACACCTCACCGGCCGCACACGGGGACGCAACGGCGGCCCGGGACCGTACCGAGACGGTCACCGGGCCCGACAAAGAGGGGCTCGCCCCCCTCAATTCCCAGCAGCGATTCAGACGCCCAGTGTGGGCTTCAGCTGCAGCAGTCTGGCCAGCAGTCCGTTGACGAACGTCGGGGACTCGTCGGTCGACAGGTCCCGCGCCAGCGCGACCGCCTCGCTCACCGCGACCACGTCCGGCACCTGGTCGTCGAACAGGAGCTCGTAGGCACCGATCCGCAGGATGTTCCGGTCGACCGCCGGCATCCGGTCCAGCGTCCAGCCGACCGAGTGGGTCTCGAGCAGGTCGTCGATCTGCTCGCTGTGTTTCGCGACCCCTTCGACCAGCGCCACGGTGAACTCGTTCACCGGCGGGTCGTTGTCGGCCACCCGGTCGGCCAGGGTCCCGCCGACCGGCAACCCCCTGACCTCCGACTCGAACAGCACGTCGAGAGCGCGCTTGCGGGCCTTGCTCCGGGCAGACATCTTCTGTTGTCGACTTTCCCTAGAGGTTGCGCGGCTCAGGAGGTGACGCGGCCGAGGTAGTCCCCGGTGCGGGTGTCGACCTTGACCTTCTCACCAGTGGTCAGGAAGAGCGGGACCTGGATGTCGTAGCCGGTCTCCAGCTTGGCCGGCTTGGTGCCACCGCTGGAGCGGTCGCCCTGCAGACCCGGCTCGGTGTACTCGACCGTGAGCTCGACCGAGGCCGGGAGCTCGACGTACAGCGGGAGCTCGTCGTGCACCGCGACGATCGCGTCCTGGTTCTCCAGCAGGAAGTGGGCGGCGTCGCCGACCACGTCGGGCTGGATCTGCAGCTGGTCGTACGTCGACTTGTCCATGAAGACGTAGGCCGCACCGTCGTTGTACAGGTACGTCATGTCACGCTTGTCGACCGTGGCCACGTCGACCTTGACGTCGGCGTTGAAGGTCTTGTCCACCACCTTGCCGGACAGCACGTTCTTCAGCTTGGTCCGGACGACGGCGCCGCCCTTGCCCGGCTTGTGATGCTGGAACCAGACGACGGACCACAGCTGCCCGTCCAGGTCGAGCACCATGCCGTTCTTGAGGTCGTTCGTCGTTGCCACGCGGGTATGCCCTTCGAAGTGATCAGCGGTAACAGCAGATTGTAGCGGTCACTACCGCTTTCCTCCGATTCCGCCGATCTGCTAGACCCGGCCGGCCGTAGTCTGGCAGTACCGAGGCGCCAGGAGGCCGACATGGTGGAGTTCGTGATCTTCGTCGTCGTGATGATCGTGCTGAGCCTGATCTCCAAGGCCCGGCAGGGATCCAAGGGCGGCAACGGCCAGCCGAACGCCCGGATGCAGGCGCTGATCGAGCGGATCCAGGCCCAGCAGGGCGGCAACCAGCCGGTCCAGTTCCAGGGCCAGTTCACGCAGGCCGCCGGTCCGGGTGGACCGCCTCCGGCACCGATACCAGGGCAGATGCAGACCGGGAGTGCGCAGGGCAGTCAGCAGGCCGCGGCTGTTCTCCAGCAACTCCTGCAGAACGGTCGACAACCACGCCACCTGGGCGAGCGGAACTCCCCGGGCCAGGCGGCACAGCAACCCGGCACCGGTACGCCGTACCAGCCGCCGGCGCAGTATCAGCCTTCGCAATACCCGGTGCAGTACAACCCGGGCCCGTATCAGCCGCCGGCGCATCGGCCGCAGCAGAACAACCTGCCGACGCCGAAGCAGGACCTGGACGCCAGGGTGCGGGACTTGATGAACGCAGGCAACGAGGTCGGTGCGGTCCGGTTGCTGAGCGACGAGCGCGAGCTGGGGATCCTGGAGGCGCAGAAGTACGCTCGCACGCTGGTCGCGCCGCCGGCAGCTCAGCAGAGTGCCGACGTACTGGACGAGCCTGATGGGGACGAGGAGCGGTACGTCGGTTCGGCGGCGTTCGCGGAGTCGATCTTCAACGTCAACGACCGCGACGAGAACGTGTGGGCCAGCGGCTGGGTCGACGAACCCGAGCCGGAGGATCGCTCCGACATCGAGGAGCTCTGGCAGACCGTCAGCAACCCGCCGCGGGTTACTCCTCCCACGTCACAGTGATGTAGCTGTGCCGCCGGGCGATGTGGAAGCCGGGCGGCAGCACAGCGTTCGAGGCATGCACCTGGAACGCCGGACCCCTGCGGTGCTTGGCGTCCCAGCTCTGCACCTGGTCGAGCATGTGGCCGATCAGCTGACTGGCGTGCGGACCATGACCTCTGCAGCCGAGTTCCACGTGCGCCTCGTCGCGGCCGCTGCGTGAGGTGAGGTACGCCAGGCTGTCCGCCGTTGCGACGGCTGCCACCCACGACCACTCCTCACCGGACAGAACGCAGTACCCGGGCAGCTTGCTCGCCAGCCACAGGTAGAGGTCGAGCAGAGGCTCCTCGCGATGCACCTCTACTCCGGACCACGTCTGCTCAGCCGGCAACGTCAGTACGTCGTACTGCGGATGCGGCTCGCCCTCCTGGTCCTCGTCGAACGTCAGACCGCCTTCCTGCAACGGAACCAGCCGCTCGTAGTCCGCACCCGCCCCCTGCATGCTGACGAACCCGCACACCGTCGTGGACCGGCTCTCGAGGTGGTCACCGACCAGGTCGAACGCGATCGCCCGCGTCTGCCCACGCAGCCGCAGCGGTACGACGATGCGCCCGCCCGGACGCAGCTGCTGCATCCACGCGCTCGCGATGTCCCAGGCGGTCACCGTCACCACGATCCGGTCGTACGGCGCTCGCTCCGGAACACCGAACGCGCCATCGGCCCGCACCACGGCCACATCGCCGTACCCGGCCTCGTCGAGAGACTCGCGCGCCCGGTCCGTCACCTCCGGATCGATGTCGACCGACGTCACCGCGCCATGCGGACCGGCCAGCTCCCGCATCAGCGCGGCATTGTACCCACCGGAACCGATCTCGAGGACCCGGTCCCCCGGCCGGATCGCAGCCTGCTGCAGCATCAGCGCGACGATGCTCGGCTGCGACACCGAACTGGTCACCACACCAGCCTCGTTCTGCTTCATCAGTACGACGTCGTCCGCGTACGCGATGTCGAGCGAAGCCTGCGGGACGAACAGGTGCCGTGGGACGGCTGCGAAAGCAGCCGCCACCCGCTCGTCGCGGATCGTGCCGGTAGCTACCAGCTGCTGGACGAGGGCAGTCCGCAGCGACTCCGCCGGTGCTGAGTCACTGCTGACACCCGTCATGACCAGTCAGTCCCGCTTGTCGCCGAGCGACTCCAGCAAGGTCCGCAGCAGACCTGCCAGCTGGTCGCGTTCAGCCAGCGACAGACCGGAGAGTAGCTGCGACTCGGTGTCGACGTGCGTCGGCAGCACCTTGTCGATCAGCTCGAGCCCCTCGGGCGTCAAGGTCACCAGCACGCCGCGGCGGTCGGTCTCACTCGGTGCCCGCGTCACCAGCCCGCGAGCCTCCAGCCGATCCAGGCGCTGGCTGATCGCACCTGACGTGACCATCGACGAGTGCATCAGCCCGGCCGGCGTCAGGCTGTGCTCGGCGTTGCTGCGCCGCAGGGTCGCCAGTACGTCGAAGGACGCGCGATCCAGGTCGTGCTTGCCGAAGTTCCGCCGCAGCTCGGCGTCGAACAGCGCGCCGAGGCGGCTCATCCGACCGATGACGCCCATCGGCGACGGATCCAGGTCGGGCCGCCGCGCACGCCACTGTTCCAGCACCAGGTCGACGTGATCTGCCATTCGCCCAGCCTAGCCCCAGATTGCTTAGCGGTGAGGGACTTGAAAGTTCCTTAGCGCTGAGATACTTTATCTTAGTGCTAAGCAATCGACGTTCGACCATCCTCCTGACCACGGCGATCGCGCCGATGCTCTGGGGCACCACCTACGTGGTGACCACCGAGTTCCTCCCGCCCCATCGCCCGCTGCTGGCCGCGCTCCTGCGGGCGTTGCCGGCCGGCCTCCTGCTCGTCGCGATCACCCGTGTCCTGCCGCGCGGCAGCTGGTGGTGGCGTTCGCTGGTCCTCGGCACGCTCAACATCGGCGCCTTCAACGCGCTGCTGTTCGTTGGTGCGTACCGGCTGCCAGGTGGCGTGGCTGCGACCGTCGGTGCCATCCAGCCGCTACTGGTCGCTTTGCTGTCAGCTGGGCTGCTGCGGCAGCGCCTGTCGCTGCGCACCGTTCTCACTGCCCTAGCAGGCGTGTTCGGCGTTGGACTGCTGGTGCTGCGGGCTACCGCACGGCTCGACATGCTGGGCGTACTCGCGGCTGCCGGCGCTGCGGTGGTCATGGCGTTCGGCGTCGTACTCAGCAAGCGCTGGACGTCACCTGCTCCCCTGCTCGCCACGACTGGTTGGCAGCTCGTCGCCGGTGGACTGGTGCTCCTACCAGTGACCTTCCTGGTCGAGGGCGCATTCCCCGCCTTCACACTGCGGAATGTCGCCGGCTACACATACTTGGCGCTCTTTGGTTCGGCAGTCGCCTATACGTTGTGGTTCCGCGGACTCCGGGAACTCGTTCCGACCGAGGTCACGTTCCTAGGGCTGCTGAGCCCGGTAGTAGCGACCACAGTGGGCTGGCTGGTCCTCGCCCAGCACCTCACCGCACTGCAGGCGGTCGGCGGCCTGATCGTGCTGGTAGCCCTCGTGTTTGCACAGCTACGACCGACAGCTCGGTTCAGGGCCTCAGATCAGGCCCTCGCGCAGTGCATAGGCGACGGCGTGGGAGCGGTTCCTGAGCTGCAGGCGGCTGGTGACGTCGTGGAGGACGTTCTTGACCGTGCGCTCCGAGTAGGACAGCTCCCGGGCGATCTCCTGCGTGTCCATTCCGTCCGCGACCAGTCGCAGTACCTGCGTCTCCCGGTCGGACAGACCGGTGTGGGACAGCCCTCGCGGCTCCAGTACGTGCCGCTGCTTCCGCGACACCTGACCGAGCAGCCGTCCCAGCAGGTCCGGAGGCAGGCTGCCGTCACCCGCAGCGGCGGCCTGCACCAGGTGCACGATCCGGTCACCGGTCGCCTCGGTACGCCGTAGTACGCCGGAGACCCCCAGCTCGACCGCGGTCATCAGCGCTTCGTCGTCGATCGCGCTGCCGATCAGCACGGTCCGGCGGCAGCCCCGCTGCGTCGCGGCCCGCAGTACCTGAACAGCACCCGCGTCCAGCGAGTCGACTGCGACCAACGCGACCACTGGCGGGGCAGTGCGCTGGTCGGCCGACTGCGAGGGCAGCTGTGCCGCCAGCTCGGCGTCAGCGATCAGGCTGATCTCCGGGCGCTGCCGCAGCGTATGCACCAGCCCGAACTGCGACAGCGGGTCGAGCGCCTTGACCCAGACCGGAATGCGGTGCTGCTGACCCAGAGGTTGCCCCACCTGTTGTGTCGTCATCCTTGTCACTCCCCCAGAGCGCTGTTGAACGGAACCCATCGAACCCGTAGTCACACGAACCCCCAATGCGTCGATCTCCTCCCGATCGCGCCGCCAGTCGGTGAAACCTGCCCGCAGTGCGGTTCGAAAGCTGCCCACAACCATCTGATGCCCGAAAGGGCAGATTGGTTATGAATCGAGGCTGGTGAGCGCGCGGAGCGCGAGCCGGTACGAGTCGAGCCCGAAGCCGGCGATGGTCCCGGTCGCCACCCCGGCGACCACACTGGTGTGCCGGAACTCCTCGCGGGTGGCCGGGTTGGTCAGGTGGATCTCGATCAACGGGGCAGTCCGCTGCGCGATGGCGTCCCGCAGCGAGTACGAGTAGTGCGTGAACGCGGCCGGGTTGAGTACGACGGGGATCCGGCCGTCCGCAGCCTCGTGCAGCCAGCCGACCAGCTCGGCCTCGTCGTCGGTCTGCCGTACGTCGACCTCGAACCCGAGCTCGGCGCCGGTCTTCTCGCACACCCCGACCAGCTCGGCGAACGTCGTCGAACCGTACTTCTCCGGCTCCCGCGAACCCAGCCGCCCGAGGTTCGGCCCGTTCAGCACCAGCACCCGCCTGCTCACATCCGTCACAGCACTCACCCTAGAGGGTGTCGCGTGAAACCATCAGACACCCTCTAGTCGCGCGAACGCCACGTCGGCCTCCGCGACCGCGGCCGGGTAGCGCTCGGCGGCGGGCTGCCCGCCGGAGATCGCCAGCCAGTTGCGGTAAGCCAGGATCCGCTGGGTCGACAGCAGTTGCGCGGACAGCAACTCCGCGGTGAGATCACCGCCGAGAACCTCGGTGAGCGCTCTCTCGTCGTCGTCCATGAACGCGCGCAGCCGGGTCGCGAGGGCCGGCGTACCGAAGACGAGGTTGTAGTAGGCAACGACCTGCGGGTGGTCGTTCAGCCCGGTCGTCGGCTCCCGCTCGGCGAGGCCGGTGCGGAAGTGGTCGCGGAGCGCCTCGACCGGCGGCGCCGGCGACGCGCGGACGATCCGGGCCGCCTCCCGACGGTGGTCCGCGATCCGGTGCATGACCAGGTCTTCCTTGGTCGGGAAGTACTTGAACAGGGTCGGCTTGGACACGTCGGCGGCGGCCGCGATGTCGGCGACCGGTACCTCGTCGAAGCCGAGTTCGAGGAACAGCGCGATCGCCGCCTGCGACAAGGCGTCGTACGTCTGCTGCTTCTTGCGTTCGCGGAGTCCGGTCACAACGTCATGTTAACCTAGGCAAAAGATTGACCGAGTTAATCTTTTGCGGAGGGATGGATGAGGGATCTCGACGAGGAACGCGCGTACGCCGACCGTTGCCGGCAGGCACTGCGGCGGATGGTCGCCGGCGCGCGGGAGAACGTGGCTGTCGGCGAGGACACCTGGGGCGACCGGTACACCGCCGAGCGGCTGGGCTTCTACCTCAAGACACTGGCGCGGGACATGGGCGAGGAGGGCGACAACCCGCCATTCTTCGGCATGATCACGTACGGCGCCACGGACCCGGCGGCCGGCGAACACCGCAGCCAGACGTACTACCTCGGCCGCCGGCACATCTCGGACGCGATCGGCCGCCCGCCGATGGTGATCGACTGGCGCGCGCCGGTGTCGGCCACGTTCTACCAGGCGTCCGCCGTCGAGCCACGCGGGATCGACACCCGCCGCCGCTTCGGCTGGTCGGCCAACACGCTGACGAGCTTCGAGGACGAACACCTCCGGACGGGTACGCCGTCGTCGGCCAGTGAGCTCGTACGGCGGGAGATCGAGCGGGCCCGGGTGGGTCCGATGCGGGACATCGTCGCCACGATCCAGGGCGCACCGGGGACCGGCAAGACCGCGGTCGGCCTGCACCGCGCCGCCTACCTGCTGTACGCGTACCGGTCGCGACTCGAACGCAACGGGGTCCTCGTCCTCGGACCGAACCGGGCGTTCCTGCACTACATCTCCGCCGTACTCCCGACGCTCGGCGAGGTCGACGTGGAGCAGACCACGATCGAGCAACTGCTGGATCGCGAGGTTCGCGCGGTCGACGACCCGGCGGCGGCCGTGGTCAAGCACGACGTACGGATGGCCGAGGTGCTGCGGCGGGCGGTGTACGGCCGGATCGGGCAGCCGGACGAGGCGGTCGTGGTCCGAGACGCGTCGTACAAGTGGCGGGTCAACCAGCACGAGTTCGCGGAGATGGTGGTTGAGGCCGAGGCTGAGGCGATGACCTACCTGACCGGACGCGAGCGGGTGATCGCGCGACTCGTCGCCGCGTTGCAACGTCAGGCCGAGGCGCGCGGGCAGAACTGCAACGGCGTCTGGCTACGGCGCATGGCGCGTGCGGTGACGCCGTACGTCGAGGAGGTCTGGCCGTTCCTCAAGGCCGACGAGGTGCTGGCCGAATACCTGAGCGATCCCAGTCAGGCGGGCGTCCTGACGGCGGACGAGCAGCGAGCCATCGCCTGGCCGCGCCCGCGCAAGGCGAAGACGGCGCGCTGGACGGCTACGGACGCCGTACTGCTCGACGAGGTGAGCGCGTTGCTGGAGCGCTCCCCGACGTACGGCCACGTGATCGTGGACGACGCGCAGGACCTCTCCCCCATGCAGTGCCGGGCGATCGCACGGCGGAGCGAGCACACCTCGATCACGGTGCTCGGTGATCTTGCGCAGGGTACGACGGCCTGGGCCGCGAACGACTGGCCGACGCAGCTCACGCACCTCGGGCTCGGTCAACCAGGGAAGGCCACCGCGGAGATCGTTGCCCTGAGCACCGGATATCGCGTCCCGGCGACCGTGGTCGAACTGGCGAACCGTCTGCTCACCGCGCTTGATGTCGCGGTCCCACCGACCACGTCCTTCCGCTCCGACGGCGAACTGACCATCACCCGCGTCGACGACCTTGCGGTCGCCTGCGTCGAGAACATTCGGAGAGCGCTCTCTGTCGAAGGCTCGATCGGCGTTATCGCCGCCGATCACCAGTTGCCGGCGGTGAGCGATGCGTTGAAGGCGGCCGGAATCGAGACCTCGGCGGCGGACGGCGACGGCCGGGTGGCCGTCGTACCGGCGAGCCTGGCGAAGGGGCTCGAGTACGACCATGTGATAGCACTCGAGCCGGCCGAGATCGTCGCCTCCGAGACCCGCGGCCTCAATCGCCTGTACGTCGTCCTCACCCGGGCGGTGTCCCGGCTGGACATCCTGCACAGCCGGGAGCTTCCGCCCGAGCTCGGACGCTAGTTGCTCCAGGGGGCGCCGGGGCCGCCCATGCGTTGCGCGTACGGCGTACCGTGGGCGAGCTCACCGCGGCGGATCGGCTTGTCGGTGAACGCGGAGGCGTAGATGGCCGCGGCGAGCTCGAGCGTGTTGCGTGCCTCAGCCAGCGTGACCGGGGTCGGCGCGCCCGCAGCCTTGGCATCGAGGATCGCGGCGAGCTGTGCCGTGTGACCGCTCGCCACATCCGGCAGATCGGTCGACCACGCTGCGGCGATGTCTTCGTGGCCGGGAGCGGGCGTGATCGTCCAGTCAGGGTTCTTGTACCCGTACAGGTGCTCCAGCTCCACGGTCGCGTTCTCGCAGTCGAAGCGGAGCTGGGAGGTCTGCCGCGCGGACACCAGCGAGTTCACGACCGACGCCACCGCGCCGTTCTCGAACGTCACGAGCGCCATCGACACATCCTCGGTCTGCGTCGGTCGCGCCTGCCGGGCAGCGAGCGCGGTCACCTTCTCCCAGGGGCCGAGGATCGACAGCAGCAAGTCGTACTGGTGGATCCCGTGGCCCATCGTCGGGCCGCCACCCTCGACGTCGAACGTGCCGCGCCAGGGCACCGCGAAGTACGCGTCGTCGCGGTACCAGACGGTGTTGCACAGGGCAACCAACGGACGCCCGAGGACGCCGTCGGCCAGCAGTTCACGCAGCCGGACCGCGCCGGAGCCGAAGCGGTGCTGGAACACGCACGCCACCTGCGCCGCGGACTTCTCCTCCGCGGCCGCCAGGGCGTCGAACTCGTCGAGCGACAGGGTCGGCGGCTTCTCCATGTACACGTCGACATCCGCGGCCAGGCACTCGGCGGCCAGCGGGACATGCGAGTTCGGCGGCGTACACAGGTGCACCAAGTCAACCTGGCCGGCCGCGAGCAGGTCGGTCAGACTCGGGTACGTCGCCGGGATGTTCCACTGGGCGGCGAACTCCTTCGCCCGATCCAGATCGACATCGACGGCCGCGACCAACTCAGCCCGGTCAGGCAGCGCCGCAACGGCCCGCGCATGCGAGGCGGCAATCCCTCCGGTGCCGACAATCGCAATCCGATACTTCCGCTCACTCATATGGAAAGCCCTTTCCGAGGCATCGACAGCATCCTCCGCGCCCCACCCCCATCCCACAACCCACCGCCCGCCATCTGACCACATCCGGACACCCCACCAGCCCCCACCCAACCCACACGGCGCGGGGCACAGCAGGCGCCGGGGCACAGCACACCGCGCGGGTGCGTGAGACAGGAAATACCAGGTCCCCAGCCACCAGTCCCTGTGCAACGCCACAAGAGTCGGCGCGCGCGGGCGCGGGAGATGGGCGCGTGGCGTTGGGCGCGGGACATGCGCGCGGGGGCGCGGAACGGGAGTCGGGCCGTAGCACGCGGCGCGGGGGCGTGAGACAGGAAATACCAGGTCCCCAGCCACCAGTTCCTGCGCAACGCGACAAGAGCCGGCACCCGCGGGGGTGCGGCATGCGGCACGCCACCGGGCACGGCACGGCACGGCTCAGCACGGCTCGGCACGGCTCGGCACGGCACGGCAGGGCACGGGTCGCGGGGACACGGCGCGGGGGCACAGCCCAGGACGTGGGGGCGCAGCACGCGGCGCGGGTGCGTGAGACAGGAAATAGCAGCTGCCTGGGCACCAGTCCCTGTGCAACGGCACAAAGTCGGCGCGGAGATGGGCGCGGGAGGCGGGTGCGGGGGCGCGGAACGGAAGTCGGGGCATAGCCCGCGGGTCGGGGGCGTGAGACAGGAAATACCAGGTGCCCAGGCACCAGATTCTGTGCAACGGCACAAATGGCGGTCCCCCGGGGGACGGGGGGGCGGGGCACAGCACAGGCTGCAGGGGCGGAGCGCGCGGTGCGGGGCGGAACGCGCGGTGCGGGGCGGAACGCGCGGTGCGGGGCGGAACGCGCGGTGCGGGGCGGAACGCGCGGTGCGGGGGCGGAGCGCGCGGTGCGGGGGTGTGGGACAGGGATTGGCAGGTGTTTGGGCACCGGATTCTGTGCAACGGGCCCGGGGGGGTTGCCGGCGTGGCGGGGGCGCGGCGGGTGGGGGGTTAGGTGGTTTCGGTGTAGGCGGCTATTAGGAGGCTGGGGTCGGGGGCCTCGAGGATGGTGGGTTTGGCTAGGGCGTCCAGGATTACGAAGCGGAGGCGGTTGGCTCTGGTTTTCTTGTCTAGTTTCATGGCGTCTTGGAGGTGGGGCCAGGCGTCGGGGCGGTAGGTGACGGGGAGGCCCAGGGACTCCAGGACGGTGCGGTGGCGGTCGGCGGTGGCGTCGTCCAGGCGGCCGGCGGCGCGGGACAGTTCGGCGACGAAGATCATGCCGATGCTGATGGCGGCGCCGTGGCGCCACTTGTACCGCTCGACGCGTTCGATGGCGTGGCCGAGCGTGTGCCCGTAGTTGAGTGCCTCGCGCCCGATCGGCCCGCCCGCGGCGGTGGTCCGCTCGCGCAGGTCCGCGCCGACCGTGTCCGCCTTTACCTGGATGGATCGGGCGATCAGCTCCTCGGTCGCGCCGTACGACGGACTTGTGGCGCCGGCCGGGTCCTTCTCGACGAGGTCGAGGATCACCGGGTCCGCGATGAAGCCGCACTTCACGACCTCCGCGAGGCCGCTGACGTAGTCGTTGACCGGCAGCGTCTCGAGCGAGGCGAGGTCGCACAGTACGCCGGCCGGCTCCCAGAACGCGCCGACCAGGTTCTTGCCCTCGGCCGTGTTGATCCCGGTCTTGCCGCCGACGGCCGCGTCGACCATGCCGAGCAATGTGGTCGGGATGTGCACGACCTTCACGCCGCGCAGCCAGGTCGCGGCGACGAAGCCCGCGAGATCGGTCGTCGTCCCGCCGCCGACGCTGACGATCGCGTCCGAGCGGGTGAAGCCGGCCTGCCCGAGGACCGACCAGCAGTACGCCAGCACCTCGGCGGTCTTGGCCTCCTCGGCGTCCGGGATCTCGATCGCGTGCGCGGTGAACCCGGAGCCGGTCAGGTCGTCGCGGATCGCGTCACCGGTCGAGCGCAGCGCCCGCGGGTGGACGACGGCGACCCGCTGCACGCCGTCACCGAGCAGTGCGGGCAGTTCCCCGAGCAGGTTGTTGCCGATCACAACGTCGTACGGCGCGGCCGCCTCGACGCGAATCCGGGCGCTCACGAGAGCTGCTCCAGGATCTCGTCAGCGATCTGGTCCGGGGTCTTGCCGTCGGTCAGCACGGTCTGTTTGGCGACCTCGCCGTACAGCGGACGACGGGCCTCCATCAGGTTGCGGAGCTGGGTCCGGACGTTGCCGAGCAGCAACGGCCGCGCGACGCTGAGGCCGACGCGCTTGCTCGCCTCCGCCAGGCTGACGTCGAGGAAGACCACGGTGTGGCCGGCCAGGTCCGCGCGGGTGCCGGCGTCGAGGATCGCGCCGCCGCCGAGCGACAGCACCTCGCCGTCGCCCTGCAGTGCCGCCGCGATCGCCGCGCGCTCGAGCTCGCGGAAGTGCGGCTCACCCTCGTCGACGAAGATGTCCGAGATCGGCTTCCCCGCGCCGGCCTCGATGTCCGTGTCGGTGTCGCGGTGCGGTACGCCGAGCCGCTTCGCGAGCAGCGCCGCGATCGTGGACTTGCCCGATCCGGGCGGGCCGACCAGGACGACGACCGGGCTCACTCCCACTCCCGCGGGGTGATCGTCTTCGGCAGGTTCGCCAGGTACGACTCGTGATTGCGTGCGGTCTCGGCGACCGAGTCGCCGCCGAACTTCTCCAGCGAGACGTCGGCCAGCACCAGCGCGACCATCGCCTCGGCGACGATGCCGGCGGCCGGTACGGCGCAGACGTCCGAGCGCTGGTGGTGCGCGGCGGCGGCCTCGCCGGTGGCGGTGTCGATCGTGCGGAGGGCGCGCGGGACGGTCGCGATCGGCTTCATCGCGGCGCGGACCCGGAGCGTCTCGCCGGTGCTCATCCCGCCCTCGGTGCCACCCGAACGGCCGCTGGTCCGGCGGACCGAGCCGTCCTCGGCGACGATCTCGTCGTGCGCCTTGGAGCCCGGTGTCCGGGCCAGCTCGAACCCGTCGCCGAGCTCGACGCCCTTGATCGCCTGGACGCCCATCAGCGCGCCGGCGAGCTTGGAGTCGAGGCGGCGGTCCCAGTGCACGTAGCTGCCGAGGCCCGGCGGGAGTCCGTCGACGACGACCTCGACGACGCCGCCGAGCGTGTCACCGGCCTTCTGCGCGGCGTCGATCTCGGCGACCATCTGCTTGCTCGCGTCCTGGTCGAGGCAGCGGACCGGGTCCGCGTCCAGCGCCGCGACATCGCCGTACGCCGGGATCACGCCGTACGGCGCCTTGACGGTGCCGAGCTCGACGACGTGGCTGACGATCGTCACGCCGTACGCCTGGCGGAGGAAGCGGGCCGCGACCTCGCCGAGCGCGACGCGGGCCGCGGTCTCGCGGGCGCTTGCGCGCTCGAGCACCGGGCGGGCCTCGTCGAACCCGTACTTCTGCATACCGGCCAGGTCGGCGTGGCCGGGCCGCGGGCGGGTCAACGGCGCGTTCCGGGCGAGGCCGGCCAGCGTTTCCGCGTCGACCGGATCCGCGCTCATCACCTGTTCCCACTTGGGCCACTCGGTGTTCCCGACCTCGATCGCGACCGGGCTGCCGAGGGTCAGCCCGTGCCGGAAGCCGCCGACGAACGTCACCTCGTCCCGCTCGAACTTCATCCGGGCGCCGCGGCCGTAGCCCAGCCGACGACGAGCCAGGGCGTCGGCCACGTCGTCCGTGGTGACCTCAACGCCTGCGGGAAGACCTTCGAGTACGGCGACGAGCGCTTGTCCGTGCGACTCGCCGGCGGTAAGCCAGCGCAGCATGCGCCGATTCTTTCACGCCGGGCTCACCATCCAGACAGCGGTCTCAGTTGTCGAAGGGGTTCAGCAACCGTACGCCGGTGTGCTCGACGTCGGCGGCGTTGCGGGTAACGAATGTCCAGTCGTGCACGAGTGCAGTCGCGGCCATCAGCCCATCGACCAGCGGGAGTGGGCCGGCCGCGTTCAGACGACCCCAGGCCTCGGCGACCTCCAGGGACACCGGGACGATCCGGTCCGCGTAGCCCCGGACCAGCCGCTGCCTCCAGTCCTCGATCGAGGCGGCCTGCTTCGGGTCCCTGGCCGCGAGCCGCTCGACACCCTGCTTGATCTCTCCGACCACGAGAACACTCAGATACAACTGACTCGACCGGACCGAGCCGATCCAGTCGGCCGCGCCGGCATCCGGCGACTTCTTGCGGAACTCCGACACCACGTTCGTGTCGAGCAGAAAGCTCATTCGAAGTCGACCTGCCGCGCCGGCTCGGTCGAGCGCTCGATCTCGAGACCGCTCAGATCTGGCGCCGAGGCCAGGAAGCTCTTGAAATCCACCAGTTCCACCCCGATCATCCGCCGGTAGTCCACGATGTCCAGCACAACAGCGACCTGCTGGCCATGCCTTGTCACGAACTGCGGACCGTCGGTCCGGACTGCCCGGATCAGCTCACTGAAATGCTGTTTCGCCTCTTGCAACTGCCATTGCCCAGCCGTAACCGTCATGACCATCACCTCGGGAACAGTCTAGACAGACTGGACAGAATTCTCAATCTCAGTCGCAGGCCTGGTTGTCCTGGGTGGGGCCGGTGCGGACGGCGAGGACCGCGTTGAAGGTCTTGGCGATCGGGGAGTCCTTGCAACTGGTGCTGGCCGTGGCTGCCTGACCGCCGGCGATCGCGGCGCCCGTGAGGGCGGTCGTGGCGAGGGCCGCCATGGCCAGGCGCCCGGCGGTACGACGGAATGCGGTGGTCATCGTTCGCTCCTTCTACGATCCGTTGCTCTCTACCAACGACCGTAGAAGCTGCGAGCGCCGCGCGAACTGGCTCCAGATCCCGTCTTGGGGGTAGCGCTGGCACCACCCCGGATAGGGTCCTGGCATGACTCGGGTGGCTGAGGAGACGTGGCGGGCGCGGGTGCGTGGATGTCTGCTGGGGGGTGCGATCGGGGACGCGCTGGGTGGGCCGGTGGAGTTCGAGGACGCGCAGTCGATCCTGGCGAAGTACCCGGACGGTCTGCGAACGTTCGTCGCCGGAGGGTGGCCTGCGGGGACGATCACCGATGACACCCAGATGACCCTGTTCACGGTCGAGGGCCTGATCCGGGCCAGCGTGCGGACCGACCGCGGGCTCGGCTTCACCGTGGCCGTCGTACAGCATGCGTACGACCGCTGGCTGGACACGCAGAACCTGCCGGGGCCTAATGGCGAGCAGGACGGCTGGCTGCTGGGCGAGCAGTGGCTGTACGCCCGCCGCGCGCCGGGCAACACCTGCCTGACCGCATTGACCCAGGCTCGCAAGGGTGCGGCCCGGATCGCGCAGTACGGCGACCAGGCGGTCAACGACTCGAAGGGGTGCGGCGGCGTGATGCGGGTCGCGCCGTTCGGGCTGCTGCCGGAGTACTTCCCGGCCGAGTGGATCTTCGACTCGGCCGCGACCGCCGCCGGGTACACGCACGGTCACCCGACCGGCAAGCTCGCCTCCGGTGCCTTGGCCGCGATCATCTGCGAACTGTGCGGCGGCGCCAGCATCGACGACGCGATCTCCACTGCCACAAACCTCCTGACCAAGCACGAGGGCCACGAGGAGACCAGTACGGCGCTTGCCTTCGCCAGGCATCTGGCCGCGACGGCACCTCCCGGACCGGTCACGGTCGAGCGTCTCGGTGGCGGCTGGATCGCGGAGGAGGCACTCGCGATCGCCGTCTACGCGGCCCTCGTCTATCCGGAGCCGGAGCAGTTCCTCGATGCCCTCGCGCTGTCGGTCACCCACTCCGGGGACAGCGACTCCACCGGCGCGATCTGCGGGAACATTCTCGGCGCTCTCCACGGTGAGACGGCTCTGCCCGCAGAGCTCGTCTTCACCGTCGAGGGACGTCCGGTGATCCTCCAACTCGCCGACGATTTCGCGCTGGAGTTCAGCCAGGGGAAGCGGCTGCACGGCGACTACGGGCCGCACACCGCGTGGACCACCCGCTACCCCGGCTGGTGACTCAGCGCGGCTCGATCGAGAGCTTGTGGTGGAACACGTTGCGCGGATCCCACTTCGACTTGATCTGCTGCAGCCGCGGATAATTGCCGAGGTAGTACAGGTCGTGCCACGGCACGCCTGACTTGTTGTACGCCGGATCCGCCAGATCCACGTCCGGGTAGTTGATGTACGACCCCGCGTTGATCGCGTTCGGCACCGGGACACCGCCCGTGTCGCGGTAGATGTCGGCGTACACCTTCCGTGCCCACGCGAGGTTCTTGGCGTCGTCGGCCGCGGTGTCCCACGACGCGCTGAGCACCATCTTGGCGACCACGTCGCGCTGCGCGGCAGCGGTCGCGTCGGACGGCACGGAGTTCACCTTGCCGCCGTACGGGACCAGCAGGACCGACGACGTCGGGCCGGTGTACGTCGAGTCCGTCAGCCCGCGGTACATCGCCAGGATCTGCTCGTCGGTGTACCCCTTCTTCAGGTACCCGGCCTTGTACTTCCCGCGCCCCGGCGACGCCGTCTCGCCGATCGACCGCTCCATCGTGGTGTGCAGGAACGGCCCCTCACCGGCGTCGATCACCTGCGGTTTCGGGTCCACGCCGGCGACCATCGCCGCGTTGAACGCGTTCATCAGCTCCGCCGCGTTCGGCGCGGCCGCGTCGATCTGGGTGGAGAGCAGGAACTGCCCGGCCGACGAGTGCGTGAGGATGAACGGCGCGTAGAGCGTCGCGTACGGCGAGTCCGCGGTGTTGTGCTGCTCGAAGAAGTCGAACCAGTTCCGCACCGTCCGCAGGAAGCCGGCCGGTGTCGTCGTCTTCCAGTCGTACAGCAGCAGGCTGGACCGCAACGCGGCCGGTGCCTTGGGCAACGACTCCGCCGGCGACCGGCCGGACGTGCCGTTGGTGCGCATCAGGTACCGGGTGACGACACCGAAGTTCCCGCCGCCACCACCCGTGTGTGCCCACCACAGGTCGCGGTGCTCGTTGTCGCGCGTCGCGACCACCGATCGCGCCCGTCCACGGGCGTCGACGACCACGATCTCCACGCCGTACAGGTGATCGACGACCGAACCGTACTTGCGGGACAGCGGCCCGTACCCACCCCCACTGAAGTGACCGCCGACGCCGACGCCGAGGCACCCGCCGCCGGGCACCGTGAGGCCCCACCCGAAGAACAGTTCCTTGTAGACGGTTTCGAGGATCGCCCCCGCGCCGATCGAGAAGGCCCGGTACTGCGGGTCCCACGTCACCGCGTCGTACGTCGACATGTCCAGCAGCACCTCGATGTCGCTGCTGTCCACGAAGTCCTCGAAGCAGTGTCCGCCGCCGCGCACCGCGATCCGCTTCCCGCTGCGGACCGCGTCCTGCACGGCCGCGACGGCGTCCTCGGTCGACTGGATCACCCGCGCGTAGTCGGGTTTGCCGACGAAACGGCGGTTCTGGCCGCGCTGCACGAGATCCTGATAGCGCACGTCACCCGGGCCGATCTTGGCGCTGGTGGTGACGACGGCGGCCGACGCCGTACCAGGTATGGCGAGTGCGGCACCCGCAACGGCTGTTCCGGCCAGGAGACCACGACGACTGACTGGCATTGACATTCCCTCCCGAGAGTTCGAAATGCTTCGACCCTAGGAAGGTGGGCGATGTCCGCACATCAGCCATCTGGTGGAGTGCAGGACTCCCCTATCCGGCGTACAACCGCTCCAACGGAGCACCGAGCAGTACGCCGGCCAACGCCCCGACGAGCATGAACGGCCCGAACGGGACCATCTGTTTGCGGGTCATGATCCGGGCCGCGATCAGCACGATGCCGACGATCGCGCCGAGGAAGAACCCGCCGTACAACCCGGACACGAACTCGCCCCAGCCGAGCCAGCCGAGCGCGATCCCGAGCAGCCCGGACAACCGCACGTCACCGAACCCGACCCCGCGCGGGAACGCGAACCACAGCACGTAGAACACCGCGAACCCGATCGCTCCGGCGATCGCCGCCCGGCGCAACGAGCCCCACTCCCCCGTCGCCAGCGCCGCGGCCACCAGCCCGGCACCGACCACGAAGTACGTCGGCCAGATGATCACCGACGGCAGGAACCGCGTGCGCGCGTCGATGTACCCGAGCACCGAGCCGGCCACCACGAGCACCAGCCACGCGGGCAGCACGGCGTCCAGACCGAGCATCCAGCCGAGAATGCCTCCGGCCAGCGCGGCGAGCCCACCGCACCAGTACGTCGCTCGCCGTCCGGCCAGCGACGCGTACAAGACCTTGGTCTCGCCGTCCTCGAGCTCCGGCTCGGGGATGCGCCGCATCAGCCACGGACCGAGCGTGGACGCCGCGGCGCCGCAGGCGATCACGCCGATCCCCGCAGCGAGCAACGCGTTGTCAGCCGGCACGATCCACGACCCTAGACGACTACTTGCGGACGCCCGCGGCCGCCCGCCGGGCCAGCACCCGCGCGAGGACCAACGCCCCACCGACCAGCAGCAGCAAGAGACCGACGAGCACCGCGACCGTGCTCCAGAACCCTTCGTTCTTGGTGACGTACGTGACCCGCTGGTACTCGTCGTCGTTCGCCGCCTGGGTGAACGTGAAGTCGTCCGTGATCTTGCCCGGCTCGCGGTACGTCGCCGTGTAGGCGGTCAGGAAGTCAGTCGGCTTGGGGAGCATGTCGGTGTCGACCCGGCCGGCGAAGAGCAGCTCCGGGGTCACGTCGGCGTCCGGCACCTTCGTGGCGTCGACCCGGTGCTCCGCCGCGACGTACACCGTGACGGTCTGGGTCGTGGTCGCGCCCTTGCTCAGCCGCATCGGGTAGACGATCCGGTCCGACGCGAACGTCAGCCGCAGCGGCGGTGTCGCGCCGGACAGGCTCTCGCCGTCCTTCCTCGGCGCCAGCTTCACCGCGACGATCTCCCACTTCTCGGTCAGGTACGGCGTGAGGTTCGCGGCCAGCGTCGACGGTACGACGTACCCGTTCGTGCGCAGCCAGTCCGTGACCGCCGTACCGCTGGTCCCGCCGAGCCGGGTGACCGCGAACGGGCCGAGCGTCATCTGCTCCTTGACGCTCACCCCGGTTCCCGGCGCCGGGGCGCCGGCCGAGTCACCCCGACCGCGGCCCAGGCCGAGATCGCGGAACGGCCAGTACGTCTTCTTCACCACGCGCTTCGGCTTCGTCAGCTGGTCGAGCCGGTAGAACAGGTAGTTGTCGTCGGCGAGGTCGACCTTCGCGGCCGCCGGGACCGGCATGATCCAGGCCGCCTTCTTCGACGCGCCGTGGACCGACATCGAGAGCGTGATCTGCTCGGTGCCCCCGGCGTGCTGGACCAGCGCGTTCTCGCCGTACGCCCGGGCCTGCGACTGCGCGTCCGGCAGGTAGCCGCCGCACGCACACGCCCAAGCAGGGGTCACCCCGGCCACGACGAATCCGGCAGCCAGCACACCCGCGATCACACGCCAAAGCTTCACGGGCCGAACACTAGCTAGCTAAGGGTGTACGGGGTGTGGAAGAAGTTCGCCGGGTCGTACTTCTTCTTCGCGGCCTGCAGCTTGGCCGCGCTCGCGCCGTAGTACGAGCTGACCGCCCGCCCGGACTCGACGTAGTTCACGTAGCCGCCGGCCGAGGAGGACCGGACCGCGCGGTGACCGTTCGAGATGAAGGTCTGCGCGCTCGTGCCCTGCGCCGACGAGTACCACTGGATGACGGCCAGCGCGCTACGCCACGGCCAAGACGAGCCACCGGCGGGTTCCTTCGCGGCCTGTCCGCCGAGCGGGTCGAGGATCGCCGACGCCGGTGTCCCGGCGCGCGCGGCCGCCTTCACCGCACCGAGCAGGCCGGTGATCGTCGCCGCGTCCATTGGCCCCTTGAGTACGTCGGAACCGGCGAGGAACCCCTGGCGCGGGCTCGTCGTACCGCCACCGAGGTACTGGACCGCCTCCAGATGCGACTTCACCGAGAGCGTCCGTGCCGACGCCTTCGCACCGACGAACGACTCCAGTTGCGCGGCCGCCGCGGTCCCGTCACCGGTGGTGGAGACGCCGAGCACCCGGATCGACAGCGTTCCGTTGCTCTTGGCATCGATGTGCAGGTTGCCCCAGACCGTGGTCGGTGCGCTCTGGGCGAACTTCTGCCAGCCGTTGACGACAGCCGCCGCCTGCGACTCCGGCCAGGTCAGCCGGAAGAAGCCGAGCTTGGTCGCCGGGATCGTCGCGAACTGGAACGACGTGACCACGCCGAGGTTGCCGCCGCCGCTCCCCCGCAGCGCGGCAAAGAGATCGGACTCAGAGGTCGCGCTGACGTTGTGCGCCTTGCCGTCGGCGGTGACAACGCCCATCGACACGACGCGGTCGCAGGTGAGGCCGTAGGTCCTCGTGTGGATCCCCATCCCGCCGCCGAGCGTGAGGCCGGCGACGCCGACGGTCGGACAGGTGCCGGTCGGCAGCGAGCGGCCGTAGCGATCGAGGAACGCGTGTACGTCGTACAGACGGGCCCCGGCGCCGACGGTGAGTACGCCGTTCGCGTAGCTCATGCCCTTCAGCGCGCCGACGTCGAGCTGCAGGCCGTTGGCGATCGTCGACGCACCGACGTACGAGTGGCCGCCGCTCTTCGGGACGAGGACGAGTTTGTTGGTACGGGCGAAGTTGACCGCCTTCTGCACGTCGGCGGGGTTCGCGGCCTTCACCACGGCCGTCGGGCGGACGCTGTCCCAGCGGGGGTTGAAGAGCTGGTGCGCGGCGGCGTACCCGGAGGTGGAGGGCAGGTAGACGCGGCCCTTCAGGGAACTGGCGAAGGTGTTCCAGTTCGGCGCGGTCGACGTCAGCGTGGGTGCCGACGTGCTCGGGGTGCTGCTCGGCGTCGTGGGGACGGTCGTGCTGGGAGGTGGTGTCGTCGAACTCGGTGCAGTCGCACTAGGAGTCGGCGACGGGCTCGGTGTACTGCTTGAGTCCTTCGAGTCACCGCAGCCGGCCAAGGTGACAGCGACGCCGGCTATCAGGACGGTACGACGGTCAAGCAGGCTCACGATCCCCCAGCTCCTCACGCGCAGCAGCCCTCATGGCCGCCAGAGGAGCCGGCGACCTACCCGTCATCATCTCCACCTGGAGGGTCGCCTGATGCACGAGTAGGTCAAGTCCGTTCAACAGCTCTGTACCGATCCGGTGCGCGGCGATCGCGAGCCGGGTCGGCCAGGGGTGGTAGGCCACGTCGAAGACCACCGGCGCGACGGCGGCGAAGTGCTCGGCCCACGGGTCGACCGCGCCGCCGGGCAGCGTCGAGATGCACAGGTCGAAACCGCCGATCTGCTCGACCTGCGAGAAGTCCGCGACCGATGTCCGGAATCCCAGCTCCGCGGCCAGATCGAGCAACCGCTCGGCCTTCGACAGGTCCCGCACGACGACGGTGATCTCGCTGACCCGCAGCCCGCGCAGCGCGGCGAGCGTCGACGCGGCGGTCGCGCCACCGCCGATCACGACGGCGGAGTCGGCGACGGTGATGCCCCGCTCGGCGAACGCGTTCACCAGCCCGGGTACGTCGGTGTTGTGCGCCGACCGGGATCCGTCCGGCTCGAACAGCATCGTGTTCGCCGCGCCGATCAGCTCCGCGACCGGGTCGACCGTGTCGACCAGATCGAGCGCGACCCGCTTCAGCGGCATGGTCAGCGACAGCCCGCGGACGTCGTCACCGAGCGACGCGACGAACCCGCGGAGCTCGTCCTCCTCGACCTCGAAAGCGTCGTACCTCCAGTCCAGCCCGAGCGCGGCGTACGCGGCCCGGTGCATGGCCGGCGACAACGAGTGCGCAATCGGCGAACCGAGAACGGCACAACGGGTCAAATCAGCACCTGCCCTTGTGGGCCTGGCACCAGGTCTGCAGCTTCTCCACGTTCGCCTGGTGCTCCTCGGCCGAGCTCGCGAACGCGGTCTCGCCGGTGTCCAGGTTGACCAGCGTGAAGTACAGCCAGGAGCCCTGCGCCGGGTTGATCGCCGCCCGTAGCTCGTCGCGGGTCGGCGAGTTGATCGGGGTCGGCGGCAGGCCCTTGTACTTGTAGGTGTTGTACCGCGACGGGTTCTCGCGCTGCTCGGGCGTGGTGAAGACACCGCCGTCCTTGCCGACCACATAGTGGATCGTCGAGTCCATCTGCAGCCGCATCCCGGCCGCGAGCCGGTTGTAGATCACCCGCGCGACCTTGGCGTAGTCCTCCGACCGGTTCGTCTCCGCGCCGATGATGCTGGCCACGATGACCGCCTGATACGGGTCGAGCTTCTTCCGGGCCGCGGTGTTCGTCAGGTCCAGCGACGCGGCGGTCTTCGCGTACTGGGCGGTCATCAGCTTGAGCATCGTGTACGCGTTCGCGTTCTTCGGCACGTCGTACGTCCCCGGGAACAGGAAGCCCTCGGCGTTGTTGTGCGCGTACGGCGGGAGACCGAGCGAAGCCGGCTTGCCGAGTGCCGTGGCGGCGGCGCCGGCCGGCAGCTTCATCTTCGAACTCTGCAGGATCACCGCGACCTCGGCCTTGGTCTTGCCGGCCGGGACGCTGACCCGGGCCACCCGGACCGACTCGGCGGTGTTCAGCATCAGGTCGAGAGCGGCCTTGGCCGACATGTGCTTGCGCAGCGTGTAGGTGGCCGCCTGGATCTGCAGCGACCGCGGATCGTCGCGGGCCACCCGCTCGAACGCGCGGGCGCTCTTCACGACTTCCTTCTTCTCCAGCGTGTCCGCGATCGACGCGGTCGCCTGGCCCTTGGTGATCTCGACGACCACCGTGCCGGTGCCCGCGCCCTCGTAGTCAGGAGCGGAGAAGAGTCCCTCGAGCGCGTCCTTGCCCTTGCCGAAGCCGACCACCGCGCCGGCCACCAGGGCGCCGACGACGAGCAGCGAGATCAGGCCGGCGAAGCAGCCGAAGGCGCGCCGGCCGCGCGCGCGGCGGCGGTTCGCCCGGCGCTCGACCCGGGTCTCCGGGCGCAGCCCGAGGCCGGTGCCCAGGTCGTCGTCGCGCTGGTCCTCGCCCTCGTTGAGCTGTTCATCCACCGATGGTCCGTTCACAGGGGCCTCCCGGGTGGGTTGCCGGTCTCGCGCTCGAGGTCGAGCGCATGTTGCAGAATCACGACGGCCGCGGCCTGGTCGACCACTGCCCGCCGTTTGGAGCCTTTCTTTCCCCGTTCCCGCAGCATCCGTTCGGCGGTGACCGTGGTGAACCGCTCGTCCACCAGCCGCACCGTCGTCCCCGAGTTCACTACCAGTACCTTGTCCCGCACCTGCGCCGCCGTCTCCCGGATCTTCACCGCGGCCGGCCCTTCGCCCCCGGACAGGGAGCGCGGCAGCCCGACCACGATCTCGAACGCCTCCAGTTCGGCAGCGAGTGCCGCGATCCTATCCAGATCGCCGGGCCCACGCCGGACGGTTTCCACAGGCGTAGCCAGGATTCCGTGCGGATCGCTGCTCGCGACACCGATCCGGGCATCGCCGATATCGAGCGCGATCCGCACGCCCGTCCTCATCGCCGGCTCATCTAGCCGGTGACCTGGTGGCCGATCGCGTGCTCGACGGCGCTCAGCGCGTCGTCGGCACCGGCCGCGTCCGTGCCGCCACCCTGCGCGACATCGTCCTTGCCGCCACCGCGGCCACCGAGCTTCTCGGCCGCGATCCGGACCAGGTCGCCGGCCTTCAGCCGCCACTCACGAGCCATGTCGTTGAGCGCGATCACCACGCCGGGCTTGCCGTCGTTCACGCTCAGCACGGCGACCACGGCCGGCTTGTCGTTCGGCATCCGGCCGCGGACGTCCAGCGCCAGCTTGCGCAGGTCGCCGCCGTTCACGCCGTCGGGTGCGCGGTGGCCGACGTACTGGACGCCGAAGACGTCCTTCGGCTCCTTCGCCAACTCGGCCGCGGCCTCCAGCACCTGCGCGGCGCGCATCCGCTCGAGTTCCTTCTCGGCCACCCGCAGCCGCTCGGCCAGGTCGGCGACCTTGGCGGGCAGCTCCTCCGGGCGGGCCTTCAGGTTCTCGCTGAGCAGCCGGACCAGGGCCCGCTCGCGGCCGAGGTAGTGCAACGCCTCCATGCCGACGAACGCCTCGATCCGCCGGACACCGGCGCCGACCGAGGACTCACCGGTGACGGTCAGCGCACCGACCTGCGACGAGTGCTTCACGTGCGTACCGCCGCAGAGCTCACGCGACCACGGCCCGCCGATCTCGACCACGCGGACCTGCTCGTCGTACGTCTCACCGAACAGCGCCAGCGCGCCCCAGTCCCGGGCCTCGGGCAGCGTCATGTACTGCGCCGACACCGGAAGGTCCTGCCGTACGGCGAGGTTCGCGACCTCCTCGATCTCGGACCGGGTCGCGGGGTCCAGCGCCGACGACCACGCGAAGTCGAGCCGCAGGTAACCGGGCTTGTTGTACGAACCGCTCTGCAGCGCGTTCGGGCCGAGCACCTGGCGCAGCGCGGCGTGCACGACGTGCGTACCGGAGTGCGCCTGGCAGGCCGAGACCCGCCACTCGTGGTCGACCGCGGCGTGCACGTCCTCGCCGGGACGCAGGACGCCCTCGACAACCTCGACCTTGTGCACGATCAGGCCCTTGACCGGGCGCTGTACGTCGAGCACCTTCAGCTTCAGGCCGTCGCCGACGATCAGGCCCTCGTCGGCGATCTGGCCGCCGGACTCGGCGTAGAACGGGGTCTTCTCGAGCACGACCTCGACGGTCTCGCCCTGCTCGGCGAACGGCGCGACCGCACCCTCACGCAGCAGGCCACGGACCTGGGAGTCGCTGGAGAGCTCCTGGTAGCCGGTGAACTCGGTGACGCCCTTCTCCCGCAGCTCCCGGTAGCCCGAGGTATCCGCGTGACCGGCCTTCTTGGCACGGGCGTCGGCCTTGGCCCGCTCGCGCTGCTCCTTCATCAGCGAGCGGAAGCCCTCGGTGTCGACGTTCAGGCCCTGCTCGGCCGCCATCTCGACGGTCAGGTCGATCGGGAAGCCGTACGTGTCGTGCAGCTGGAACGCCTTCGCGCCCTCGAGCTGGTGCGCACCGCCCGCCTTGGTGTCGCGCACCGCCACGTCGAAGATCGTCGTACCGGCCGTGAGAGTACGGCGGAACGCCTCCTCCTCGGCGTACGCGACCTGGCTGATCCGGCCGAAGTCGGTGACCAGCTCCGGGTACGACTTCTTCATCTGCTCCAGGCTCACCGGGAGCAGCTCGACCAGGCTCGGGTCCTCGTAACCGAGCAGACGCATCGAGCGGATCGCCCGGCGCAGCAGGCGACGCAGCACGTACCCGCCCTGCTCGTTGCCCGGCGTGACGCCGTCGCCGATCAGCATCAGCGCGCTGCGCACGTGGTCGGCGACGACCCGGAACCGGACGTCGTCCTCGTGCTCCGCGCCGTACTTGCGGCCGGTCAGCTCGGTCGCCTTCTCGATCACCGGGTAGATCTCGTCGATCTCGTACATGTTGTCGACGCCCTGCAGCAGGTACGCGACCCGCTCCAGGCCGAGACCGGTGTCGATGTTCTTCTTCGGCAGCTCGCCGAGGATCGGGTAGCCGTCCTTGCCGCCACCCTCACCGCGGATGTTCTGCATGAAGACCAGGTTCCAGAACTCCAGGTAGCGGTCGCCCGCCTCCCAGTCCCGGTCCGCGCCGAACTCCGGGCCGCGGTCGATCAGGATCTCCGAGCACGGGCCGCACGGACCCGGGATGCCCATCGACCAGAAGTTGTCCTTCATGCCGAGCCGGACGATCCGGTCGTCGGGCAGCCCGGCGACCCGCTTCCAGATGTCGATCGCCTCGTCGTCCTCGTAGTACACCGAGGCGTAGAGGACGGACTCGTCGAAGCCGTAGCCGCCCTCGTTCTGCGGCTTGGTGACCAGCTCCCAGGCGAACTTGACGGCGTCTTCCTTGAAGTAGTCGCCGAACGAGAAGTTGCCGTTCATCTGGAAGAAGGTGCCGTGCCGGGTGGTCTTGCCGACCTCCTCGATGTCGAGGGTCCGCACACACTTCTGCACGCTGGTCGCGCGCGGGTACGGCGGGGTCTGCTGGCCGACGAAGTACGGCACGAACTGGGCCATGCCGGCGACATTGAACAGCAGGTTCGGGTCCGGCGACGGCAGCGGCGCGCTCGGCACCACGGTGTGGCCCCGGTCCTCGAAGTACTGCAGGAACCGCCGCCTGATCTCACTGGTTTCCATGGGTGTTACCGGTAGTCCTCACGCTGTGTCGAATCAGTCTGGGATGCGTTCTCGATGCCCAGCGCGTCGCGCAGCTCGGTCTCCCGCTCGGCCATGCCCTCGCGGACCTGGTCGCCGAAGTGCCGGACCGCGGCGGCAAGCTTGGCCGCGGACTCCTGGACACTCTCCGGAGCGAGGATCTGGGCCCGCTTCTTCAGCCGGGTCACGGCGTACACGCCGACGGCGATCCCGACGATCAGCCAGAAGATCCGCTTCACCGCTTCCGCGCCTTCCGCTCGGCCTTCATCTCTTCCTTGACGCGCCGCGACACGTCCTTGCGCTGCTGCTCACCGAGCGCCCGGCGGACGCCGTAGGTGAACGCAGCCGCCTTCACCAGCGGGCCGCCGGCGGTAGCCGAGAACAGCGACATCAGCGCGGCCGCGTTCGTGGTCACGGTGGTCGCGTTGTCGGTGATCGTGTCCACCTTCGCCAGCTGGGCGTTCGTGGTCGCCACCGTGGTGGTCACCTCGCCGAGCAGCGGGACACTGGAGTCGGAGACGCCCTTCACCATGATCCGGGTCTCGTCGAACACCTTGCCGAGCTTCAGGATCGGATAGGCCAGCAGGCCCACCAGGATGAGCAGCGCGCAGGCGGCTATCAGCCCCGCTACTTCACCGACGCTCATGGAAACGATCCACCTTCCGTAGCGACCTCATGCGACCTGCCGCGAACTCTGTGCGACCTTGTGGACCGCCCGACCTTATCGCGCGCCCCTGTAGCACTCCGCTCCAGGACACCATCCCTCACATCACAGTCCCTCACCAAACCGCGTTGTGAGGGTCAGGAGTTGCCGCGCTCGCAGGCGATTCCGTCGCCGTTGCTGTCCAACTCCGGGGTGTAGCCGGGGTCGCCTCGGTACAGCGGAGCCTTGCCGGCGGCCCTGACCTCGGCGCAGTCCCGGTAGACGACCGCGGGCGTGCTGCTGGGCGTGGCCGACGGTACGGCGGTGCTCGCGGTCGGTGTCGGCGTCGGCGTACTGGGTGACGGGGTGGTCGGGGCCGGCGTGGTGGTCGTCGGCGTCGTCGGCGTCGTCGGCGTGATGGGTGACGGGGTGCTTGATGACGGTGCGGTGGGTGCTGTGGTCGTGGGTGACGTGGTGCTTGCTGTTGGGGTGCCGGGTGGGGTTCCCGTCGTGGGGTCCGGGGTGGTCGGGTCGTTCGTGGTCGGGTCGTTCGTGCTCGGGCCGGTCAACGGCGTGTTGGACGTGGACCCTGCGCTCGTCTGCGGTGCGAGGGGGTTCAGCGGCTTTCCGACCGGGAACGTCGGCCGCGTGCTCGATCGCGTCGTACCTTCCGACCGATCGATCGTCGGACTGTACGAGCTGCCGGCCTGCGGTGCCTGGCCGGACTCCGAGTGCTGGGACCTGAACGGGAACAGGAACACCGCTCCGGCCAGCACAGCGACTGCTGCCGCGGCCACACCGAGCTTGAGCACCGGCGGACGCTTACGAAGATGCCGTGGACCGTTCTGGGGATGGGGCTGCCTCAAAACCAAATACCTTCCGCCCCCAGGCCGAGATGCAGCCTACCGACTCGAACGCTTCAATCGAAGCTCACGGTGAGTGCCTGCACGGCTCCGTCCGGCGCCCAGCGCAGCTCCATCGAGCCGGTTCCACCACCTGACCAGCGAAAACGCGCCCGCTCGTCGCCGTCCTCGAGCAGCGTCATCGTCTCAGCCGGCGGATTCTCCCGGTACGCCGCAGCAACCGCCGTCCGCCCTTCGAACGGACCGACCGGGACGCCGACGAACCGCATCGTCGCGTCGGTGGCGAACCGATCGGCGAACGTGTGCCAGTCGCCCGTGGTCACCGCCAGGTTGAAGGCGTCGACGTGGTCCGCCGTACGACTCATCCGCGGCTCATTTGCGGTCCCGGAGGATCTTGCGGATGGCGGCGACGCGGTCGGCGTACGCCGCTTCGCCGCCGCGGCGGGTGGGCTTGTAGTAGTCGGTGCCGTCGATCACGTCCGGGGCGTACTGCTGCGGGAGGACGCCGCGCGGGTCGTCGTGGGAGTACTGGTACGACGACCCGTGGCCGATCTTCTTCGCGCCGGCGTAGTGCGCGTCCCGCAGGTGCGGCGGGACCGGGCCGACCTTGCCCGCCTTCACGTCCGCGATCGCCGCGTCGACGGCCATGATCACCGCGTTGGACTTCGGCGCGAGTGCGAGCGCGACGACCGCCTGGGCGAGATTGATCCGCGCCTCCGGCATTCCGATCAGCTGCACTGCCTCGGCGGCGGCGATCGCGACGCCGAGCGCGGTCGGGTCCCCCATGCCGATGTCCTCGCTGGCCGAGATCACCAGCCGGCGCGCGATGAACCGTGGGTCCTCCCCCGCCTCGATCATCCGGGCCAGGTAGTGCATCGCCGCGTCCACGTCCGAACCACGGATCGACTTGATCATCGCGGAGGTGACGTCGTAGTGCTGATCCCCGGCCCGGTCGTACCGCACCGCAGCCCGATCAACCGCAGTCTCCAACGTCTTGAGGTCGATCAGCGCAGGCTTACCAGGCTCGGTCTGCTCCTGCTTGGCGCGGGCTCCGCCGGCCGCGGCTTCCAGGTACGTGAGTGCCCGGCGGGCGTCTCCGCCGGCCATCCGGAGCAAGTGATCCCGCGAGTCCGGGGCCAGCTCGAACTCGCCGTTCAACCCGCGCTCGTCGGCCAGCGCCCGGTCCAGCAGGAGCGCGATGTCGTCGTCGGTCAGCGACTCGAGCGTCAGCAGCAGACTGCGGGACAGCAAGGGCGAGATGACCGAGAAGAACGGATTCTCGGTGGTCGCGGCGACCAGGGTCACCCAACGGTTCTCGACGCCCGGCAAGAGCGCGTCCTGCTGGGCTTTCGTGAAGCGGTGGACCTCGTCGATGAACAGTACGGTCTCGACCGTTCCGGTCGCGCGGGACAGGTCCCGGCGCGCGCCGTCGATCACTTGCCGTACGTCCTTCACACCGGCGGTGACCGCCGACAGCTCGACGAACTTCCGGTTGGTCTGGTGCGAGACGACGGCCGCGATCGTCGTCTTGCCCGTCCCTGGAGGGCCCCAGAGCAGCAGCGACATCGGCTGGTCGCCCTCCACAAGCCGGCGCAACGGCGAGCCGGGCGCCAGCAGATGCTGCTGGCCTACCAGCTCGTCCAAACTGCGCGGCCGCATCCGCACCGCCAGCGGAGCCGCGGTGTGGTCCGCGTCCGCCAGACTCCCACCACCACGGGCCGGCGCCAGCGCACCCGGAAGATCGAACAACCCATCACTCACCCCAGAAGCCTATCCACCCCCACCGACAGCCCGCCGAACACCGGACCGCTCGCACCACCGGGGAGCCACGCCACCGCCCAGCTCCCGTCTTTGAGCACCCACCAACCATTTCAGCGCTCGTCGAACGGTTGGTGGGTGCTCAAAGACGATGTGAGTAGGTCAGCGGCCGTGGTCGGGGCGGCGGGTGGTGGCATTTCGGATGGCGCGGGTGTCGCGGCGAGTGGCTGGGGTGGGGGTGTCGAGGGTGTTGGTGAGGTCGGTGCGGACGGAGCGGAGCTGGGCCTGGGCGGGGTCGAGGCCTGGCTCGGGAGGATTCTGCCTGGCATTCCAGCTCTTGACGGTTTGCGTTATGGCCACCGCGGCGGCGGGTGCCAGCATCGCCGCCTGAGCCAGGTCTGGCGCACCGCTCGCGGTCACGCCGGCGGCGTACACCAGGCTCCCCACGACGAGCCTGACCTGGTGCCGGTACGACGCGTCCTCGGCGGCGGACATCTGCTGCCGTACGGCGAGCTCATCCTGGCCGTCCATAAGCTTCTGCCCCTGCTGGACCAGCTCATCGGCCGCGTCGCGCAGCGGCCGACTCAACTCCGCCTTGGCGCCTCGTGTCACCACGTCCCGCAGCAAGGAAGCCCGGGCGAGTCGGGTCAGGGACTGCGCGAGCCACTCGTCGCCGCTGGCCGGTACGTCGGCTGTCCCGCCGTACGCCGTGCCGAACTCGCGACGGAAGTCGGCGATGTCCTTCATCGCCGTGGGGCGCCCGCGGAAGTCAGCCATCATCTTCGCCTGCGCGGCCGCGTCTTCGACGCGCAACCCCTCGTGATTGTGGGGATCGAGCGCCAGGTCGGCCGCCTTCGCCAGGATCTGCTCCGCGTCCGTCCCGCCGCCACCGCGCAACGCATCGTCCATCTTCAGCTGCTTCCACCAGTGCGCGAGCCGGTCGGCCGTCTGCTGGCCCCGGTCCGTCGCATCGGCCGGCAACGACCGCTCGTACTTGTCGAGCGCGAGCAACGCCTCGGTGGCGAACATCTCCACGACCTGCCGTGTCGCCGCGATGGGCCGACCGCGGTCTTCCCCGGCAGTCACCGGCGACCGTCCAGCTCGGCCTGTACGTCCTCGATCGCCTGCGCCCGGACGCGCAACCGATCGAACTCCTCGGACAGTTCCGGACCCGCCGGCTGGTAGTCGGCATCGTCCGCGGCCTCGTCCGGGATGTACCACCAGCGGTCGGCGTACCAGGTCGGACCGACCTCCATCCCGGCGAGCAAGGGCGTCGCCTCTCCGGAGTCCAGCAACTCACGCACGCGCTCTTGTGACAGCTTGTCGTCCGTCATTCACCTGACTGTAGGCCGCCGAGGGGCGAACACGAGGTGCCATGTGCCGCTGCGCCGGAGCAGCACGATCGTCGGGACCTGCAGTACGACGATCGTGGCGACAGTGATCACCGGGTCGGTAGCCGGTACGACGGAGATCGGCAAGGTGTACGCCACAACGATCCGCACGATCCCGTCGATGATCGTCGCGATCCCCCAGAACACCGTGATCCACTTCCACGCGTCCCGGAACCGCGCGTTCGTCTCCCACAGCTGCTCCATCGCGCGCGCCCGCCGCGGCATCAACGCGAGCGTGACGATGTAGGTCAGCGGCTGCGGATGCCGCAGCGACCACAACGTGATGCCGGCGAACGGCAGACTGATCCACGCGTTGCGGACGAGCAGCAGCCGAGCGTCCCCACCCAGCACGGCGACCACCGAACTCGCCACCATACTCAGCACGACAGCCATCCCGACCAGGTCGGTACGGCGGGTGCGCACGAGCGACACCGCCGAACTGATCAGCCCCGGGACCACACCGACGAGCAGCGCGGTCAGGTCACTCGCACCGAGCGCCCGCAGACCGTAGAAGAGTCCGAGCGGGAGTGCGATGTCGACGACGAGGAGCCAGGGACCTCTGTGCGTGCTGGGCATGCCGAGAGCGTCGCCCACCGAGCCGCCGGCCGGCATCGAGCCGACGGCTGTCCGCACCTAGACCAAAGTCTCAGTCCTTCTTCTTCTCGACCCCGTCGTCAGCTTCGTCTTCGTCGTCGGCGTCGGCGTCGCGGAGCTCTTCGGGCAGGTCGTCCTCGTCGAACTCCTCCGGGAGGATTTCCTCGGACTCGGCGGACGACTCGGGCTTGATCGCGTTCCGGAGGCGGCCGAGGATCCGGTCCGCCTCGGTGCCGAACGGGTTGTCGTTGACCAGGTACGTCCAGGTCGCGGTCGGCCGCGGGATGCCGCTGGTCTCCTCGTTCAGGCCCTCGGAGGTGATCTCCGCGTCCGTGAACGTCTCGGCCGTGTCCTTCCAGGCGTCCTCGATCAGCGTGTCGAACGACGCGATCGCCGACTTGTTGAACTCGTCGATCGGCTTCATGTGCACGATCCCGCCGGCCAGCGAGCGCAGGTGGATGCCCTCGCGCAGATCCGCCAGATACGCCAGGTGGTCGGTCCAGCGCCGGTCCAGATGCCGCAGCGCGATCCGCCGCGCCGCAGCCTTCACCACGTCCTCGCCGACCTCGTCGACCAGTTCGTCGTACCGCTCCTTGGCGCGCTCGGCGAGCTCGTCCGCGGCCAGATCCTCGGTCAGCACCTTCTCGCGGGTCTCGAGCAGGATCGCCCGCTGCTGCCCCGTGAGTCGGTTGTACTGCCACGTCGTACGGTGCAGTTCCGCGTTCGCGCCGTCCGCGACCCGCTGGGCGTGCTCGAGCATGCCGACCGACTTGCGGTCCGTGAGACGGCCGGTGTCGTCCGGGTGCGGGCGGAGGCCCGACGAAACGGAGTACCGCGTGACGAGCTCGTCGGCGAGGCTGGCGAAGAACAGCGACCCGCCCGGGTCACCCTGCCGCCCCGCGCGACCGCGCAGCTGGTCGTCCAGCCGGCGCGACGCGTGCAGACCGGTGCCGACGACGTAGAGGCCGCCGAGCTCGAGGGCCTTGTCCTTGTCGTGCGTCTCGTCCTTGCCGCCCAGCCGGATGTCGGTACCGCGGCCGGCCATCTGCGTCGACACGGTGACCGTCCCCGGCACACCGGCCTCCGCGATGATCGCCGCTTCCTCGGCATCGTTCTTCGCGTTCAGGACGACGTGCTCGATCTCGGCCGCCTCGAGCTTGTCGCTGAGCTGCTCGGACTCCTCGACGCTGTGCGTCCCGATCAGGATCGGCCGCCCGGTCTCGTGCACCTCACCGATGTGCTTGACCAGTGCCTCGTTCTTCTGGTCGACGGTCAGGTACAGCCGGTCCTGGTCGTCCTTGCGGACGTTCGGCTTGTTCGGCGGTACGACGGCGACCTCGACGTCGTAGAACTCCTGGAGCGACTCCCCCACGACGACCGCCGTACCGGTCATGCCACACAGCGACTTGTACCGCTTGATCAGCGCCTGCACGGTGATGCTGTCGAGCACCTCACCGGAGTCGCTGACCGGCACGGCCTCCTTCGCCTCGACCGCCGCCTGCAGACCGTCCGGCCAGCGCTGCAGCTTGGCGATCCGGCCGCGGTTGTTGTTGATCAGGCTGACCTTGCCGTCGCGGACCAGGTAGTCGACGTCCTTGCGCAGCAGCACCTCGGCGTGCAGCGCGACGTTGATCTGGGTCAAGCGGTCCAGGTTTTCGTCGTCGTACAGGTTGAACCCCGGACGCTCAGGCTCGGCCGCGGCCCCGTCGTCAGCGTCAGCGTCAGCGTCTGAAGTGGCGTCGGAATCGGTCCCGACGCTGTCGTCGGCGCCCGTCTCGGAGTCGACCTCGCCGACGTCACCTGCGTCGCCGTCAGCCGCGTCGCCGACCTCGGCCGCTGCCTCCTCGGCCGCGCGTTCGCCGAGCGCCTTCTCGACCTTGTCGGTGCCTCGGTCCGTCAGCGCGACCGTCCGGCCGTCGCCGTCGATCTCGTAGTCGACCCCCGCGCGCAGCGTCCGGACGAGCTGTACGACGTCGTCGTCGAGCGCCTCGTTCCGGGTCGCGCCGGCCAGCACCATCGGGACCCGGGCCTCGTCGATCAGCACCGAGTCGGCCTCGTCCACCAGCGCCACGTCGGCCTCGACGGTGACCCGGTCCGCGACGTCGGTGACGAGGCGGTCCCGGAGTACGTCGAAGCCGATCTCGCTGACCGGGACGTAGCAGACCTCCGCCTGGTACGCCTCGCGGCGCTCCTCCGGCGTGGACGCCTGGCCGACATGCGACACGGTGACGCCGAGCAGCTCGTACACCGGGCCCATCCACTCGGCGTCGCGCTTGGCGAGGTAGTCGTTGACCGCCAGCACGTGCACCTTGCGGCCACCCACGGCGTACCCGGCGGCGGCGATCGCGCCGGCCAGCGTCTTGCCCTCACCGGTCGCCATCTCGACGACCCGGCCCTGCAGCATCGCCAGCGCGCCGACGACCTGGCCGTCGAACGCGCGCTCGCCGATCGCCCGGTTCCCCGCGTCCCGGGCCAGCGCGAGGAACTCGATCTGCTCGTCCTCGTGCAGCCCGCCGGTGGTGCGCAGTTCCGCGACCGCCTCGGTGAGCTCTTCGTCGGTCAGGGAGAGGACCGATTCCTCCGCCTCGCCGACCAGCTGGGTGAGCCGTTCGTACGGGCCGAGATCGATCGAGCCGGGGCGCTGCAGCAGCCGGCGGAAGCGAGAAGCGATTTTCAGGGCCATGATGCAGGCAACGTACAGCCTCGGTGTGTCGTTCCGCAGGTCAGGTCAGGGTGTCCATTCGTACGGCGTTGTCACAGTTACGCCGTACAGGCCGAGTTTCTGCAGGATGGGGCGGGAGTCCTCGGACGCGTCGACGCGGAGGAACTCGTAGCCGCGCTCCTTCGCGAGGCGGGCGCGATGAGCGAGCAGTGCGCTGTAGATGCCCTGCCTGCGCCACTCCGGTAGCGTGCCGCCGCCCCAAAGGCTGGCGAACCCGGTGCCCGGATGGAACCGGATCCAGGCGGCCGACACGGCGGGTCCGTCCGGGCCCTTCAGCGCGTCCTCGACCAGGAACACCGACAACCGGTCCGGGAACATCCGCGCCTCCCCCGCGAGCCGCTCGACGATCCGTTCAAGACCGCTGTTCCACAGGGTGTCGGTGAGTACGCCGATCCGGTGGAAGTCGTCCGGCCCGTCGGCCTCCCGCAGCCGTACCTTCGACGGCAGCGCGGACGGCCGCTCCAGGATCCGGTCCACCTCGCCGAGGATCAGCGTCTCCGGCTCTTCCTGCGTGAACCCGGCCCGGACCAGCCGCTCACCAAGGTCGGCCGGTTCGTCGTACGCGTATGTCTTCCACTCGAACGGCAGGCCGCGCTCCCGGAAGAACGCCACCTCCTGGGCGATCACCGCGTCCGGGTCGTCGCCCAGCCCGCGCGGTGTCTCGACGAACCCGGCTCCCTCGGCGCCCTCGACGTACGAACGGTGCACGAGACCGTCGTGCTCCTGCTTCCAGCCGGGGATCGCGTCGGCGTCCGGCAACCGGATCCGCCGGTGGAAAACGTCGAGCAGCTCTTCAGGGGTCATCTGCACATCGTGCCCGATCGACTACCTGAAATCACCGGGCTCGAAAGTAAACCAGTTGGCCACTGGTGTCGTCCAAGTAAGTGTCCATACAAGGGGGAAAAGCATCATGAAGATCCAGCACAAAATACCCAAGACGATCGTCGCCGCACTCGCGGTGCTCGCCGTCCCCGCGGCCGCGTTCGCCGCGCCGGCACTGACCGGATCGTCCACCGCCCCCCGCACCGCATCGACAGTCTCGACCGCGTCCTGCCCGCGCGGCTGGGGATCGTTGCCCGAGGCAAACAGCAACGTTCGTGCTTCGACGCCCGCGACGACCTCTGTCACCAACGTGCGCACCGGACGGCACGCCTGCTACGACCGGTTCGTCGTCGACCTGACCGGCGGACCGACAGGGTACGACGTCCGCTACGTCCGCAACGTCTACCAGGACGGCTCGGGCTTCCTCGTCCCGCTGCGGGGCGGCGCGAAACTGCAGATCGTCGTGCGCGCGCCGTCGTACAACATCGACACCGGTAAGGCGACGTACAGCCCGAAGAACCCGAAGGCGCTGACCAACGTGGCCGGGTACAGCACGTTCCGGCAGCTCGCGTTCGCCGGGAGCTTCGAGGGTCAGACGACGATCGGTCTGGGCGTCCGCGCCCGGCTCCCGTTCCGCGTCTTCACGCTCGCGGGACCGGGCTCGAACTCCCGACTGGTGATCGACGTCGCTCACCACTGGTAAGCCCCCCACAAAAGCGGCCGCCCGTTCCCCGCGGGCGGCCGCGCCTTGTGTTCGCTACAGCACTCTGTTGAGCAGGTCGTAGAAGCTGTTCGCCAGGATCAGCTCGTACGGGTCGCCGAGTAGTGCTCCGAGTTCGGCCATGTCGGACGGCGTCCAGGACCAGGCACCGATCCCACCGGAGATGAACAGCGGGCTCGCACCGTCCCAGTTGGCGATCCGCTGGTCGAGCGCGGCCTTGAACTCGGCAGCCTTACCGGGTGCACCCCACTGTCCGGTGATCGGCAGACCGCCTTGGCGGACGGTGAGCGGGTCTCCGTCCCAGGTCTGCATGATGCCCTTCGTCGGCGTGTACTCGGCGTACCCTCCGGCGATCTCCGGCGACAGCAGGATCCACTTGTCGTCCTGGCGGCTGCTGTACGCGTACACGACGTCGAGCCCGGTACGGCGCATGAAGCCGCCGGTCATCTTCAGGTACTCGGTCAGCTCGGCGGGCTTCCACGAACCCGGGTACGTGTAACCGCCGCCGGACGGGCCGCAGACCAGGAGGTCGTTGGAGCTCGCGGTGCGCTGGAAGTAGCTGTAGATACCGGGGCCGGTTTCGGCGAGCAGCGGGCTGATGGTCCAGTTGGTCGGCACCTGCCCGCGTTTCGGGTCGTCCCAGATCTCGCGCAGCCGGCGCTGGCAGTACTGGATGTTGTCGCCTTCACCGAAGGTCAGGGTCAGGTAGACCTTGTTCTTCGGCTTGTCGATCCGGCGTACCGGCCGGGGCTTGTCGGAGATCGGTGCGGTGAAGCCGGCGTGCACGGTGCCGTTCATGTAGAAGTCGGCCGCGACCACGGGCGAACCGCCCTTGCTCGCGAGATCGACGCCGTCCCACTCACCGGAGACGTCGTTCGCGAACCAGCCCATGTACGGCGCCAGCGTCGGGTACTTCGCGTAGTGCTCGATGAGCAGGTCGCCCGTCGCGCCACCCGGTGGTAGCCAGCTCACCAGGGCCTTGGTGGCCACCACGTAGTCGCGGAAGTACGCGAACGGTTCGATGCGGGTCGGCGACGTGTCGGTCGCGGAGACCAGGTACTGGTTCCACATCTCCACGGTCACGACGAGGGACGTCGTACCGGCTGGTGGTTCGAAGCGGTAGATCCAGTAGTTGCCGCCGTCGGCGAAGCGGTTGTTCTCACCGCCGATCGAGGAGTGCGAGCCGTCGAACAGGTACGGCGCTTCCTCCGGTGTGTTGGGGAGGAAGTGGGCGATCTCGGTGCCGTTGGCCTTGACGGAGACCGACAGCACCGAAGCACCCCAGCCGTCGTCGGTGAACGAGTCCGCGAACCGGACGTACACGGCCTCCTTGCCGAGCTTCGGCGAGACGTCCAGGTCGTACGTACCGCGGTTCGACGAGTCGCGGATCTGCTGTGTTTCGCGGGCGATCTCCTGCCACTGGACGCCCTCGACGTCGACCACGCGGGTCGGCGGCAGGCCGGCGAGCAGCTTGTGGGTGACCTTGGGGAACAGGTTGTCCAGCTGCCACCGATACGTCTTCACGCGGTCGTCGTCGAACATCCCGCGCAGGTCCTTCACGATCTTCAGACCGTGTGCCTTGGCCTGATCCGCGTCGGCGACGACCGCGTTCTCGAGTCCGGCGAGCGTCGTCGCCACGTTCAGCGAGTCCGGTACGGCGGGGTCGTGCACGATCGCGCCGCGGATCCGGCCGCGGTACTTCGCGACCAGGTCCAGCGGGTTCTTGTACAGCTTGGTCGGCAGGTGCATGTCGGCCAGCCATTTGGCGTCCGGCACGCTCACCGTGCCGGTGTCGTACAGGAAGTACAACTCGGGCTCAGTACGGTTGACGATGCCTTGCAACGTTGTCAGCAGGGTCTGGTCTCCCCCGCTGAGCTTGCTCACATCGCCGTAATCCAGGTGTCTCGGGCGGTTGAACACCGGCAGCAGCCGAGCGGGGCTGCCGGACGTCGATGAAACCGCAGCCTGCGCTGTCGACAAGAAGCCCGGAACTACTCCGAGCCCACCCACCGTCACCGCACCGCTGCCCGCCAGGAACGCACGTCTCGAAACCATCGCGACCACTCCCTGAGGTTGACATCGATGTCAAATCAGCCCGGAATCTAGCAACGCCAAGAGAGCGTGTACATAGCTCGTTACAACGTTGGCCCGATTTCTTGGAATCGTTTCCGCAGGACGCGCTCGAGGACTCGAGACAGGCGACCGGGTCTGTGAACAGGCAATAGCGGCTCTTCTGTCCGATGTGTGGGTGAACTGCGAGGCCGTGAGACAGGTTCTGGTGGGCTCGTACCTGGTATTCCCTGTCCGCAGCACCCGAAAGGTGTCTCTTCCCCCGGCAACCGGCTGACCGCGCTCACGAGTAACCGCAGTCCGCCGGAGACGGCAAGTTGACCCAGGAGACCGACCGTCGGTCAGGGCGTGGGTGGCTTGGGACGGCGGAATCGTAAGCGGAAGTTGGCGTCGTACTCGAGTTTTGTGTAGCCGGCGGAGTGGACGCCGACGGCGAAGAAACCGACCAGGAGGAACGTGATGCCGGCGATCGTCGAGATGTGCCAGAAGGCCGCGGTGAGGCCGACGAACGCGGACCCTTCCGCGGCCGCCTTGGCCACGCTGACAAGGCGGGACCTGGTCGCCTGGCGGCGGAACGTCTCCTGCCGGTTCAGCACCAGGAGCGCCGCCAGCAGCGGGATCGAGACCGCGAACGCGACCACGCAGATCGTCGCGGTCAGATCCAGCGGCGACGTGGTCAGGAACGGTTGGACGACCACCAGTCCGGCGGCGGACAGTCCGCCGTAGATCAGGTTCGACTGCCGGATCTCCTCCTCCTGAACCGCCGGGTCAGCCTTCGCGTCCTCCGCCTCCGACTCGATCAGCTCAGCTTGCGCCACGGCTGCCTCGCGAGCCGCCTGCTCGACCAGGAGGTCCTCGTCCTCGTTCATGCGCACATCTTCCCGGAGCCGCGGGCCGTCACGACACCAAGGCTCTTTGGTAGCGGCGGCGATACCAGCGTTGGGCAACCAGAACTGCCGGAAAAGCCAACCGCCACGCACCCCGGCCCGGCCGTGTCATGGACCGTATCGTCAGCCACACCGCCCCGTCGGGTGAACGGTGCACGACGAACGCTTCCTCACCCGAGACGGGGTGACCTTGGCGCGTGCCGTAAGCAAAGCCACGTCGGTCAGGACGAGCGACCACAGCGACAACCCGAACCGGCTCTCTCAGCGTGCACGGTCCGAGCGCTGCGAGCAGCGTGTAGTCCTGGTCCTCCCGAACTGCCGGTTCGCCACCGATAGAGGGCTGGACGGAGAATCCGCTGCGAGTCTTGATGGTCCACCGCCCCATCGCGGCCGCCGCGACGTCCCAGCACTCCACGCCCTGTCCGATGCAGGTCGTCCGCTCAAAGCGTCGATACCCGACCGGCGCAGCTGTCCACACGCGGTCAGAAACGCACGTCGCCCCCACGGCCGAGTACGTC
Organism: Kribbella soli; assembly: GCF_004331345.1. Classification (GTDB taxonomy): domain Bacteria; phylum Actinomycetota; class Actinomycetes; order Propionibacteriales; family Kribbellaceae; genus Kribbella; species Kribbella soli. The sequence goes on from NZ_SJJZ01000002.1 coordinate 1,262,212, forward strand.
ATGTCCGTCGTCACAACCCCATTGTGTGCAAATTCAGTGGTTGGCCGGAGTACGGCGGGACATAGTAAGCGGGTGCGGTACTACTACGCCGAGCACCAGGCGGCCTACGAGCGGCTCGAGCGGGAAGGGCTGACGCAGTGGAACGACCTGTTCGAGGACGATCGCACCGATGACTTCGACGCTTTCCCGAACCGATCTTTCCTCGAGCACGCACTCCCCCAACTCCCGGAGTCGGCCGACGTACTGGAATACGGCTGCGGCACCGGCGCCGCGGCGTGCTTCCTGGCCGCACGAGGGTTCCGCGTCGACGCGATCGACCTGATCCCGGAAGCGATCACCCTCGCCCGCCGGTTCGCGCGACAACGAGGCGTGACCGTCAACTTCAGCGTGCAGGACGTGTGCGCAATGCCTGCCGGGAGCAAGCAGTACGACGTGATTGTCGACAGCTACTGCCTCCAGTCGATCGTCACGGACCCGACCGCGCCAACGTCCTCGCCGCCGTACGCGACCGCCTGAAACCCAACGGCCACTACATCCTCTCGACAGCCATGTACGACCCGGACCGCGTCTACGACGACCACTTCCGGTACGACGCCACCACCGGCATCTGCTACGAGAGATCCACCGAAACAGCTCCCGACGCAGTCGAACTCGACAACACCTGGTACCTCCCCCACCGCCGCCACCTGCGTCCGGACGCGCTCCGTGCCGAGCTGGAGCGGGCCGGGCTGCGCGTCATCTCACAGGACGGCGGCAACGTCATCTCAGTCGGAGCGTTCCGACCAGGAGCGCACCAAGAGACCACGCGGTGAGTACAGGAAGACCTGCCGTCATCGGAGCAAGCTCTTCGACCACGTGGGGGTTTGCCACCAGTGGAGCGAGGATCGGCGGAAGATAGAGCAGGCCGAGCACGCTGCCGATGGCGACCGCGGAGTCGTGGACGACGGCGGACACTCCGACGCTGAGGACCGCGATGAGGACCAGGTACGCGACGGCGTGGCCCGCGGCACGTAGCTCGCTGCCCTCGGCAAGCGCCACCAGAGACATCGCAGTCCCGGTCACGGCAACCGCCACGGCGACTACCACTGCCTTTGCTGCCATCACGGTCGCCCGGCTGGGCACTGCAGCAAGCGTTGTGTGGATGAGGCCGGTGCTGTACTCGCCACTGACCACGAGCACGCCCAGTACTGCTACCGGCGCCTGTCCCGCGTACACACCGCTGAGCAGGACCTTGGTGCCACAGGTAGTGGCAGCCGCACACACCGCAGCGCCCAGGGCAAGAGTGACAATCACCGTGACCAGCAGCAGCCACGCGGCGTCAGGCGTCGTACGCAACTTGGTCCACTCGGCCCTCACACATCCCTCCGGCGCAGTAATACGGCGGCAACCGTCAGAGCGACCGCGGTGTATCCACACAGCACCGCCAGACCAGCCCACGGTGCTAGCGGGTAATAGCCATTCGCCGGCGTGTAGACGCTGTCGACCTGCGGGTAGCGAGTCAACGTCTGCTGTACGGCGAATGCAGCGGCCGGAGTCACCCGTGTCATCCACTGCGCCAGCGACGGCGGCAGGAACGGCGTGAGCGCCAGGAGGTACGGCAGAACGGTCACAACGACCACGGTGGTGACGGCTGTCGCACTGCGCCGCAGAATGACGCCAACGCTCAACGCCAGAACAGCCGTGCTGGCTAGTACTGCCGCCGTACCCACCTCAGCCCGGAGCAGTACCAGCGGACCAGCTGGAAACACGTAAGCACCGAGGCTGCGAACTACCCGCAACCACAGCGGTACTGCGAGCGCAGTGGCTATGAGAGCAGCTGCGAACGTCGCACCGGCAAGCACCACGGCCTTCGCCAGCAGCATGCGGACCCGGCCGGTGCCGGCGCTCAAGCTGAGCCTTATCACCCCGTACCGGTACTCCGTGGTGACCATCAGGGTGCCCACGACAACGATCACGATCAGCGCCGGGAAGGTACCGAAGAGCAGGTCGCCGGCGGCAGCTCCCACTGGTACGTCGCTGCGGGTCGCCGGCCCGAGATCGCCGCGACCCGTCATGGTGAAGCCTGCACCTGAAGAGACCACGCTCCCGGCCCACTCAGCGACCGGCCAAGCGCCAGCCAGCTCCGGGCTGCTGAACACCGCGGTCGCAGTGTCGTCGGCGATGCCGATCCCCCTGATCCGAGACGGGCAGGCAACGAACAGCCCTGCCTGCACGGGGCCGCTCAATTGCACCTTGTCGACCACGGTCCACCGAGCGCCGTCCGCCGACGCCTCACCGGTCACTGTGTCTCCGGAGCGCGTAAGCCGCAACCAACGCGCCGCCGGACCAGCCTTGTCGTACAGGTAGTCGTGCTGCATCCGTACGCCGTGCCCGCCGGTGACCATGATCGCCGCGTACCGCGACCCTGCCCTCATCAGCAGCCCGGCCTTCGCCCACGGCCCGCCCTGCTCGGAGGACAGCTTGCTGACGGCAACGGTGATCTGACCGTCCCCTGCCAACGGCCGGTGCACGAAGGAGTAGGAGTTGTTGACCGGCTGGCCGTCCGGCCCTGTCACAGAAGACGTCTTGTCACCCGGCCCGCCGCCGAGACCAGTCAGAGGGAACAGCAGGATCAGCAGCGCCGCCCCGACAACGCCCCGCACCCAGCCAGGCACGGACCGGAACTTGGTGAACTCCGCCCGCAACAGGTTCACGCCGGCGCTCCCCGGTACTCGACTGCCTCGCCGGTCAGGTCCAGGTACGCCTCTTCCAGCGTCGCCCGGTGTGGCGTGAGCTCGGAGAAGGGTAGGCCGTTGGCCGTCAGCACAGCCACGATCTGCTCGGCCGCAAGACGCCGTACGACGAGTCCGTCGGCCTCCACCACTTGGCCGCCTGCAGCTGTGAGTGCTGCGGCGACCGGCTCAGGTGTGCTGGTACGCAGCCGCACCCGATCACCCGAGACCGCCGCGATCAGCTCGGCGACACTGCTGTCAGCAATCACCCGGCCGCGACCTACAACAACCACGTGCTGGGCCATGTCCTGTAGCTCGCTCATCAGGTGGCTGGACACCAGTACGGCCCGCCCCTGCTCGGCCAGAGAGCGCAGGAAGCGACGCAGCCACACGATGCCTTCGGGGTCCATGCCGTTGAACGGCTCGTCCAGCATGATCGTGGGTGGATCACCCAGCAACGCAGCCGCGATACCGAGCCGTTGCCGCATGCCCAGCGAGTAGCCGCCGGCGGTACGGCGACTTGCGGACGCCAGCCCCACCTGCTCGATCACCTCGTCGACGCGACGCGTGCCAAGGCCCTGTGTCTGTGCCAGCCACAGGAGGTGGTTGCGGCCGCTTCGGGCCGGGTGCAGAGCCGATGCATCCAGCAACGAGCCAAGCGAACGCAGTGGGTGCCTCAGCGACCGGTATGGCCGGCCACAGACCAGTGCGTGTCCCGCATCGGCAGTCTGCAGCCCCAGGATGATCCGCATGGTCGTGGACTTCCCGGCGCCGTTCGGCCCGACGAACCCGGTCACCCGCCCGGGCCGTGCCGTGAACGTCATCCCGTCCAGCGCCGTCGTCCCGCCGTACAACTTCCGCAACTCCGCGACCTCGATCGATGTCATGGCATGGTTTGTACGCGGACCGCGGTGACGCCTCGGTGCGCTCGGCTGTCACCTGGTTGTCACCAGCCGCCTGGCATCGTGGACCGCCGTACCTCGAGAGGAGCTGGGCAGATGAGAGTGCTGGTGGTTGAGGATCACCAGACGCTGAACCGGCTGATCGCCACCGGCCTGCGCCGCGAGGCGATGGCTGTCGACACGGCTCTCGACGGCCGGGACGCGCTGGAGCGGCTGGCCGTCACGCGGTACGACGTCGTAGTCCTGGATCGCGATCTGCCCGAGGTGCACGGCGACGAGGTCTGCCGGCGGATCGTGGCAGGCGGAGCGGCCGAGCGGGTGCTGATGCTGACCGCGGCCGGGACGGTGCGCGATCGGGTCGAGGGGCTCGGCCTGGGCGCCGACGACTACCTGCCGAAGCCGTTCGATCTCGCGGAGCTGGTGGCCCGCGTACGGGCTCTGGGACGGCGGTCCGCGCCGGCACTGCCGCCCGTCCTGGACAACGGCGATCTGAGTCTGGATCCGAACCGCCGGGTCGCGTTCCGGGCCGGACGGCGGCTGGAGCTCAGCCCGAAGGAGTTCGCGGTCCTCGAACACCTGCTCGCCGCCGGCGGTCGCGCCGTACCGGCCGAAGAGCTGCTCGAACGCGTCTGGGACGAGGCGGCCGATCCGTTCACGACAACGGTGAAGACCACGATCGGGCGGCTGCGCAGCAAACTCGGCGACCCGCCGGCCATCCACACCGTCCGCGAGGGCGGCTACCGGATCGACGCCCCATGACAGCCCTCCCCCGACTCCGCACCCGACTCGCGCTGCTCCACACCGCGCTCGCCTTCGTCTGCAGCGTGGTGGTGCTGGGAGTCGTGGCGCTGGGGATGTTCAACGGCAGCCTCACGACGAGCGGGTCGACGAACAACCTCACCGCCGTACTGCGCTATGCCGCCGTCGCGCTCGTACCACTGGCAGTAGCCTCGATCGCCCTCGGCTGGATGATCGCCGGCCGGGCGCTTCGTCCGCTCGACACGATCACCCGCGCCGCGCGCAGTATGTCCGCTCAGGACCTGGAGACCCGGCTCCGCGTACCGCCGGGGTACAGCGAGTTCACCGAGCTTGCCGGCACGTTGGACGGGCTGCTGCGACGGCTGCACGAATCGTTCGCCGCACAACGGCAATTCGTCGCCAACGCGTCGCACGAGCTGCGTACGCCGCTCACCGTGCAGCGGACGCTCCTCCAACTCACGCTGGCCGACCCTGATGCGTCTGCCGACACTCTCCGATCGGCGTGCGAAGAACTGCTGGATCTCGGCCGGCAGCAAGAGCAGCTGATCGACGCGCTCCTCACCTTGGCGACCGGCTACGACGGAATCGACCAGCGGGAACGCTTCGACCTCGCCGACCTGACGTCGCAGATCGTCCTGGAACACCAGCCGGAAGCCGAGGCCCGCGGCATCCAGCTCTGCACCGCGTTGACCCCGGCCACGATCACAGGCGACGTACCGCTGACGGCCAGCCTGGTCACGAACCTGCTCGCCAACGCCATCCGCCACAACGTCCCCGGTGGCACCGTCGACATAGCCACCGCGGACGGCCGACTCACCGTAACCAACACCGGCCGCACGATCCCACCCGACGAGATCAGCCGGCTGACCGAGCCGTTCCAGCGGGCACAGTCTCAAGGGCACGGCCTCGGCCTGGCCATCATCACCGCCGTCGCGCGAGCCCACGGGGCCCAGCTGACCATCGAGCCCAACCCGGCCGGCGGCCTCCACGTCACCTACCAAGCGCGCTGAAGGATCTCCGTGGCTTCCGCGAACGACATACCGGCCTCACGAGCAGCCTGGGCGAGCTTCACGGCCGCGGTGTGGGTTGCTGCGTCGTCGATCTGGCTGCGGGAAGCCAGGACGAAGGTGCCGTTGCGGCCGCGGGTCTCGACGAGGTGGTCGGCTTCCAGTTCCTTGTAGGCACGCGCGACGGTGTTCACGGCCAGCCCGAGGTCCAGCGACAGCTGGCGCACCGTCGGAAGCCGGGTACCGCGCGCCAGCTCGCCGCCCCGGATCAACGCCTCGATCTGCGAGCGGACCTGCTCGTACGGCGGCGTCAGCCCGACCGGATCGACTGTGATGTCCATTCGGTCAGCATCTCAGGTGAAGTCCTCCGCGGTGTACGGCCGCTGCTCTACCAGGACCAGCCAGTTGCCCGAGTTGTCGCGCAGTACCGCTTCCACGCCGTACGGGCGGTTCGATGGTTCCTGGATGTACTCGACGCCTTTGGCGGTGAGTTCGGCGAAGGTCTTGCGGCAGTCGTCGGTGGCGAGGCCGACGCCGTGCATCGAGCCCTTCGCCATGATGCGCTGGATCCAGCCGGCCGATTCCTCGTCCATCGGCGGCCCCGGCAGCATCAGCGCCAGCTCCAGCTCCGGGTGGTCCGCCTGGTGCACGGTGCACCACCGGAAGTCCTCGCTGAGCGTGATGTCGTCGCCCAGCTCGAATCCGAGCTTCTCGGTGTAGAACGCCTTTGACTCGTCGATGTCGTTCACGTAGACCGTCACCAGGCTGACGTTGGTGATCACAAGTTCCTCCTCAAATCCGACGTGGGTACGACGCTAGGCCCCGGACTCCCCTGCCGGCTTCTCCGGAATTGCTGAGTTCAGTCCCAGCATGAACACGAAACACCCCGGGATCCGCGCCCCGGTCTGCGTCCGCTGGTACTGCGTCGGCGTCATTCCGACCAGCTCGGTGAACCGCTGCGAGAACGACCCGAGGCTGCTGTACCCGACCAGCCCGCAGACCTCGGTGACGGTCAGGTTCGTCGCCCGCAGCAGATCCGTCGCGCGCTCGATCCGCCGGCGGGTCACGTACTGCATCGGCGTCTCGCCGTACGCCGCCGCGAAACACCGCAGGAAGTGGTACTTCGACACACCCGCCGCGGCCGCCAGCGCGGCCAGGTCGAGCGGCTCGGCATAGTTGCGATCGGCAACGTCCCGCGCCCGCCGCAGATGCGGCAACAGCTCCACCGGTACGACGCTCACCTCAACGAGCCTAGGTACTTTCGGCCGGTGCCGAAAGAGTGGCGGCCGGACCCCCAGGGCGCGGGGTCCGGCCGCAGGGGTCAGCCGAGGCCGGAGCCCTGCTTGGCGAGGGTCTCGAACTGGGTGCGGGTCAGCTTGCTCGTGTCGCCGTTCAGGGCGGACGGGCGGGTGCAGATGACGCCGGACGGGACGGAACCGGTCAGGTAGTTCACCGCGGCCTTGAAGGAGTCGCAGCGGCGCTGGTCCTCGGTGCCGGCCGGGTAGCCGATCGCTGCGTTGACGCGGCCCATATCGAGGTTGTCGGCGTACGGATTGATGTCGCGGGCAACGGTCCAGTACCAGCGGGCGATCGGCGCGCTCCACTGCAGCGACATCGCCAGGTCCGGGTTGCCGAGCAGGTCGATGCCGAAGTACTGGCCGGCCGGGCCGTAGTTGAAGTCACCGGTGAGCTGGATGTACCCGCGCCCGCCGTACGGGCGGGTGTCGCCGATCTCGCGGATGTTGTACTCCAGCCGCGACTCGTGCACCAGCGTCGCAAGGAACGCCGCCTTCCGGTACGGCGTGTTGATCTGAGCGTCCCGCATCGCCTGGTTCAGCGACGGCAGACCGGTCTCGACAAGCGACGGGTTGGCGATCCGGCTCCCGAACATCGCCTGTACGTCGGCCAGCGTGATGTCACCGGCAGGCGGCTCGGAGCCGCATTCGGGTACGCCGGGCAGCTTGTCCTCGGGAACCGCGACGTACACGACGGTCACGTAGCCGCCGAGCGCGGGCACATAGGCCCACCACGAGCTGGTCCCGTCCGAGTTGCTGACCAGATCGCCGCTCTTCTGGCAGTCCACGTCGATCGACGTGGGACCGCTCAACGTGCCGACGACGGCGGACGAGAGATAGGCGTCGGCGCGGACGTTGACGCCGCTGCCGTACGTCTGGAAAACGGCCGCGTACGCCGGTGAGGCGGCGACCAATGCGCCTGCCGTCAGACCGAGGCAGGCAAGAACAGCTAGGAGAAAACGACGCATTGAACAACTCCTGGGGCGGTAGGAGGGGGCGGTCGTTGTGAAAACCTAACCAAGCATTCTCACAACGCCGCCAGTTTCCTCCAGATCCCGGTCGCGCTCAAGCCTTTCGACCCCGGCGCAAGCTAATCCGCGTCAAGAACGTTGGGCTCGTCATGGCCACGGACACGGACTGCGCATACCGATTCAAGCTGTCCTGCTGTTTCCGTGGTCGGCCCGATCCGATTCCGTCTCGGCGTCTACCAGCCGCTTATCGCCGACCTTGTGCACCGCGTCCGTAGAGCTCGCGCGACGCCGTACGGATCTGATGCACAAAGTCAGCCGTCGTCGTTTCGCCGCCACCCAATTGGGCCGCGGACGACTCGACCTCACGGGGTGGGCCGGACCTGTAGCTCTGGCCAAGGGGGAGCCGGCACCCACCTCGGCGACCACCTTGTGCGCCGAACAACCGTCGGAGAACCCGGTTGGCGGTTGAACCGTGCACAAGGTCTCCCGGCAACCGCGAGAGTCACCACCACGCCGCGCACGGGCAGCGCAGCTCACAGGAACGGGAGCTGGTGGGTGAGCCCACCAGCTCCCGCGGCGCCCGGCTGTGCACTCCTGACGGAGGCCGCCGTTGGCGTTGGGATCAGCCGATCCGAAGATCTACCCCGCCGTTGCTCGACGCGGCACTAGTCGGCCTTCTTCTCCGGCTTGGCGTCCACGCCGGCTTCCTTGCGCTGCTCGGGCGTGATCGGCGCCGGCGCCGCGGTCAGCGGGTCGAACCCGCCGCCGGACTTCGGGAACGCGATCACGTCGCGGATCGACTCGGTGCCGGCCAGCAGCGCCGTGATCCGGTCCCAGCCGAACGCGATCCCGCCGTGCGGCGGCGCGCCGAACTTGAACGCCTCGAGCAGGAACCCGAACTTCTCCGAGGCCTCCTCGTCGGTCAGGCCCATCACCTTGAAGACCCGCTTCTGCACGTCCTCGCGGTGGATACGGATCGAGCCACCACCGATCTCGTTGCCGTTGCAGACGATGTCGTACGCGTACGCCAGCGCCGATCCCGGGTCGGTGTCGAACGTCTCCAGCGAGTCCGGCTTCGGCGACGTGAAGGCATGGTGTACGGCGGTCCACGCGCCGGACCCGACCGCGACATCGCCCGCGGCGGTCGCGTCGTCGGCCGGCTCGAACAGCGGCGCGTCGACGACCCACACGAACGACCACGCCGACTCGTCGATCAGACCGCCGCGACGGCCGATCTCCAACCGGGCCGCACCGAGCAGCGCCCGCGACGTCTTGATCGGACCCGCGGCGAAGAAGATGCAGTCACCCGGCTTCGCGCCGACGTGGTCGGCGATGCCCGCGCGCTCCTCCTCGGACAGGTTCTTCGCGACCGGCCCGGCGAGCTCGCCGTCCTGACCGACCAGCACGTAGGCCAGTCCGCGAGCGCCGCGCTGCTTGGCCCACTCCTGCCACGCGTCCAGCTGCTTGCGCGGCTGGTCCGCACCACCCGGCATCACGACGGCACCGACGTACGGCGCCTGGAACACCCGGAACGGCGTGTTCTTGAAGTACTCCGTGCACTCGACGAGCTCGAGACCCATCCGCAGATCCGGCTTGTCGGAGCCGAACCGCGCCATCGCCTCGCCGTACGTCATCCGCGGGATCGGCGTCTGCACGTCGTACCCGACGAGCTTCCAGAGCGCGGTGAGGACCTCCTCGGACAGCGCGATGATGTCGTCCTGGTCGACGAAGCTCATCTCGATGTCCAGCTGGGTGAACTCCGGCTGCCGGTCGGCGCGGAAGTCCTCGTCGCGGTAGCAGCGGGCGATCTGGTAGTACCGCTCCATACCGGCCACCATCAGCAGCTGCTTGAACAGCTGCGGCGACTGCGGCAGCGCGTACCAGCTGCCCGGCTGCAGGCGGGCCGGGACCAGGAAGTCGCGGGCGCCTTCCGGCGTGGACCGGGTCAGCGTCGGCGTCTCGAGCTCGACGAAGTCGTGCTTCGACAGCACCTCGCGGGCGGCCTTGTTCACCTCGCTGCGCAGACGCAGCGCCGACCCCGGGCCCTGGCGGCGCAGGTCGAGGTACCGGTACTTGAGCCGGATCTCCTCGTTCACCGGCGTCGCGTGGTGCTCCTCGACCGGGAACGGCAGCGGAGCCGCCTCGTTCAGCACCTCGACCTCTTGTGCGATCACCTCGATCTCGCCGGTCGGCAGGTTCGGGTTCGCATTGCCCTCCGGACGCGGCGAGACCTCGCCGACGATCTTCAGGCAGTACTCCGAACGCAGGCCGTGCGCGGCCTCCTCGTCGCGGATCACGACCTGGACGGTGCCGGTCGAGTCGCGCAGGTCGATGAACGCCACGCCGCCGTGATCGCGTCGCCGCGCCACCCAGCCCGCCAGAATCACCGTCTGCCCGGCGTGCTCGGCACGCAACGAGCCTGCGGAATGGGTACGGATCACGAGTTCTCCTCTTGCGTGTTGATGCTTGGACGTAGGTCTTGAGCCGGCGGGGTCCAGGTAGCTGCATCCGCGGGCAGCTGCTCACCGCTGCGGATGTCCTTCACCTCGGGCCCGTTCTCGGTGCTGAACCAGACGAACGGAATCCCGCGGCGATCGGCGAACTTGATCTGCTTCCCGAACTTGGCGGCAGCCGGCGCCACCTCTACCGCAATCCCCCGGCCGCGCAACTGGATCGCCGTCCGCATCGCCTCGGCCCGGTCGTCTTCGGAGTTCAGCGCGATCAGCACAGCCGTCGGCGTACGGCGGCTCGCGGTCAGCAACCCTTTGCTGATCAAGCGGTGCACCAGCCGCGACACACCGATCGAGATCCCCACACCGGGGTACGTCGTCTTGCCGTCGGACGCCAGCGAGTCGTACCGCCCACCGGAGCAGATCGACCCGTAGCCCTCGTCGCCGACCAGCTGGGTCTCGTAGACCGTGCCGGTGTAGTAGTCGAGACCGCGGGCGATCTTCAGGTCGGCGACCAGCAGACCGGGCGCGTGCTCGTTCGCCGCCGTCATGATCTGCGACAGCCGCTCCAAGCCTTCGTCGAGGATCTCGTGCTGCACGCCGAGCGCCCGGACCTGATCCGCGAACGACGCGTCCGTCGACGAGATCTCCGCCAGCCGCAGCACCTGCTTCGCGGTCTCCGCGGACAGACCGGCCGCGGTCAGCAGGTCGGTCACCTTGTCCGGGCCGATCTTGTCCAGCTTGTCGACGATCCGGAGCGTTCCGGTGATGTCCTCGATGCCGAGGCCGCGATAGAAGCCCTCCGGGATCTGCCGGGTGTTCACCTGGATCCGGAACGGCGGGATCGGCAGCTTCCGGAACGCGTCCGCGATCACCAGCGGCAGCTCGACCTCGTAGTGGAACGGCAGCTCGCCGCTGTCGATGATGTCGATGTCCGCCTGGGTGAACTCGCGGTACCGGCCCTCCTGCGGGCGCTCACCGCGCCACACCTTCTGGATCTGGTAGCGCCGGAACGGGAACACCAGCTTGCCGCTGTGCTCCAGCACGTAGCGGGCGAACGGCACGGTCAGGTCGAAGTGCAGTCCGAGGGCCGCGTCCTCGTCCGCGCCGGCCGCGAGCCGACGTACGCCGTAGATCTCCTTGTCGGCGTCCTCGCCCTGGTTGGACAGCCGCTCGACCGGCTCGACCGCACGGGTCTCGATCGACGCGAAACCGTGCAGCTCGAACGTCTCCCGGATCACGTCGAGGAACTGCAGCTCGACGATCCGGTCATTGGGCAGAAACTCCGGGAACCCGCTGAGCGGGGTCACCTTACTCATTTCGGTTGAATCTCCAGGTCCTGCAAGTAGGGGTTGGTCGCCTTCTCCCGGCCGATCGTGGTCTGGCCACCATGACCCGGCAGGACGACGATCTCGTCGCGCATCGGCAGGATCTTGGTGGCCAACGTATGCAGCATCGCCGGATGGTCGCCGCCAGGCAGATCCGTCCGGCCGATCGACCCGGCGAACAACACGTCACCGGAGAACAGCACCGCGGGCACCTCTTCCGGCCCGTCGTACGGCGTGGTGAAGGTGACCGACCCGCGGGTGTGGCCCGGGGTGTGGTCGACCGTGAACTGCAGCCCCGCGAGCTCCAGGGACTGCCCGTCCTTCAGCTCGGCGACGTCGTCCGGCTCGGCGAAGGTGTGATCGCCGCCGAGCAGCATCCGCGCCGTCTCCGGGCTGATCCCGGCCATCGGGTCGGCGAGCAGGTGCCGGTCGTCCGGGTGGATCCAGGCGGTCGCGTCGTACGTCCCGCAGACCGGGAGCACCGAGAACATGTGGTCGATGTGACCGTGCGTGAGCAGCACCGCGACGGGCTTCAGCTTGTTCTCCCGGACCACCTGCTCCACGCCGTCGGTCGCGTCCTGACCGGGGTCGACGACGATGCACTCCGCGCCCTGGCCGGTGGCGACGACGTAGCAGTTCGTACCCCACGACCCCGCGGGGAACCCGGCGATGAGCACGGCAGACCTTCCTGGAACGGGGTTCGGGACCCACCAAGGTTACCCGGGTCGTTCGCCGTACTTCGAACCGGATTGTGATGCAACCCCGTTGCGCCTGAGCTGGGAGTTTGTGATTGTTCAGGGATAAGCCTTCGCTTGTCGAGGACTTGAGCGTCGGGAAGGCAGCTCGACGCGCCCAGGCGGGCCCTGTCCGCGCGGTTGGACCGGGGACTGACCAGAATGGGCACGAGCGCAGTGCATACCGCCGGAAGGGGCGAGTTGTGGCCGGAGAGAACTGGGGCCGGGTAGCCGAGGACGGAACGGTCTTCGTACGGACGAAGGACGGTGAACGGGCGGTCGGCCAGTGGCCGGACGCGAACCCCGAGGAAGCGCTCGCCTTCTACACCCGCCGGTACGACGCGCTCGCCTTCGAGGTCGAGCTGCTGGAACAGCGGGTCCAGGCCGGCACGGTGTCCCCGGACGACGCCCGCGCCGCGGTCAAGAAGGTCACCGGCTCGATCGAGGACGCCCAGGCCGTCGGCGACCTGGACGGCCTGCTGACCCGCCTCGAGGCCCTCACACCCCTGGTCGCGCAGCAGCGTGAACGGCGCAAGGCCGAGCGGGCCGCCAAGGTCGAGGAGGCGCGCTCGGCCAAGACCAAGATCGCCACCGAGGCCGAGACCATCGCGGCCGGCACCGACTGGCGGCACGGCGTGACCCGGCTGCGTGAACTGCTCGACGAATGGAAGGCACTCCCCCGGCTCGACAAGTCCAGCGACGACGAGCTCTGGCACCGGTTCTCCTCCGCGCGTACGACGTACACGCGGCATCGCAAGCAGCACTTCGCGGAGCTCTCCTCCAAGCGTGAAGAGGCCGCCGTGGTGAAGGAGCGACTCGCGGCCGAGGCGGAGACGCTCGCCTCGTCGAACGAATGGGGCCCGACATCCGGGCGCTTCCGGGACCTGATGCGGCAGTGGAAGGCCGCCGGGCCGGCACCGCGCGAGGTGGACGACAAGCTGTGGGCGCGGTTCCGGGCCGCGCAGGACCTGTTCTTCGGCGCGCGAGACGCCGTACAGGCCGAGGAGAACGCCGAGCAGGTGGAGAACCTGCAGGCCAAGGAAGCGCTGCTGACCGAGATCGAGACCATCCTGCCGGTCGAGGACGCCCGTACCGCCCGCGAGCAGCTCCGGGTCTACCTGGACCGCTGGGACCAGATCGGCAAGGTCCCGCGCGACTCGATGCGCACCATCGACGGGAGGCTGCGCGCCGTCGAGCAGGCCGTGAAGGCGGCCGAGGACGAGGTCTGGAACCGCAGCAACCCCGAGGCCCGCGCCCGCGCCGAAGCGACCGTCAAGCAGCTCCAGTCCCTGATCTCGGACCTGGAGAAGCAGGCCGCCAAGTTCGAGGCCCAGGGCAACACCCGCAAGGCCACCGAAGCCCGCGAAGCCATCGCCGCCCGCCGCGAATGGCTGACCCAAGCCCAAAACGCCCTCACCGACTTCAGCTAATTCCCTCACGCGGTGCTCCACCCTGCCGCCCGGTGGTGCGAGTTCGTGGTGGGTCAGACTGACTGCGGTGGGTCGACCCCAACGCGGTGCTACGCGCGGCTCCTTCGTCGCCGTGCTACGCGCCGCTCCCACCCACCCATGCGACCGCCACGTAGTCCTGCAGACCCCGTAGTGAGTAGAGCTGATTGCGGTGGGTCATCGCCACGCGAGGCTGCGCGCTCCCTGTCCAAACGGGCGACCGCCTCGTGGCGCAACCCACCTGCTGTCAGTGAGCGGACTTGTAGTGCAGGCTCATGCGGTGTTGCTCGCGGCAACCATCCCGAAGCGACTGGCCTCCTGGTGCGATTGACAGGATCGCTCGACAGGAACTACCAGTTCAACCAACTGCCCGTGAGGATGTTGAGTGTCAGACTCTCGATGAAGACCACAGTCTCCTCGCGCCCTGGGGTGTAACCCGTCGGATGCCCGCATCTGTTACGCAGATTCAACCGCTCCGCAAGTACTTGCCGAGCATTTCGGTTGAACATGCCGGCGTCCTCGCCCAGCTGCAAGAACTCTGACTCGCTCAAGTAGAGGAGATCGTCGACTTTCTTGACCTCACGGTACTTCCTGGAGGTGCCGTACCGTGCCCGGTTGGCAGCCTCTACAGCCTGGACACCGCCACCCCGCCGTTTTACAACTCCGTACAAGTGTTCGACTGTCGCTGCCCAGACCATAAGGATTGCCGCTCGGTACAACCCTGCTTCATACGCTGCTACCGCTTCACGCAGGTAGTCAGCGTATTCGACCGGCGCCGTAGCCCGCGCATCGACCAGCGATTGCAGAGCCTGTGCCGGTGACTCAATCGCTGCGTCAGTGACCGGGATCGGGTGAGCAGCCTGAAACAACGCCAGGCTTGCGATCCACCGCGCCTCACCAGGATCAGGCGTCGCGGTCATGGGGGTCATTCAGCACGTACTTGCGCATGTTCTTGAATATCTCGGCGACCGTCTCCGCTGTCGCGTTAGCCGCGATGTGAATCTCGATGTTTACGTGCACCGCAGGGCTGGCAGAGACGTCTATCGAAGGGCGAGGCGGATCAGAAGCCGTCGCCGGCACGGCGTTCTGCGGCGTTGGTGTTTCTGTGCCCGCTTCCGACTTCGTGTGCTGGGCAGTAGCCGTTCCGGGACTGGTGTTGACGAAGTCCGCGATCGCTGCCGCGTCTGTCTTCAGATAAGAGTCAGGACTCCCCTTGGTTCCTCGCGTGAACTTGCCCAAACCGGCCTCGCCTGCGATGCGCATAAAGAAGATGACCGCGTCAGTAAGCGCCGCGCCTTGCGCTCCCTCCAACTGGTCTTGATGCTTATCGTGCCAGTAGTTACCCACCTCCGCCTTGGTCGGATTCGCGACCTTGCTGTGGTGCATCCATTCGATGGTCTCGGCATAAAGTGAAACGGAACGAATCGCTTTGCGCATGATCGCTGCGCGCTGCGCCGCGTCGCCAGTCGCAAACGACCTTCCATCCTCTGTCAGACGGACGTTGACGCCATCACGATCGAGGAGGCCGATGCGCCGGGTGGCTTCCAGCTTCCGGTTATCGACCAGCTTGTTATCGATCGCCTTCTTAGCTTTGTCGAGCGGCACCCACCCCACCTGCCCCTTGAGGTAGGTGGCGAGCCCGTCGATATCCTCGATCACGGTCTTCAGTGGCAGCACTTGATGTCTCCGTTTCATGAAGCTCTTGGACGGCGCCCAATCAAGGGAGAGCGACACCTTTTGAAAGGTGCGCCTTCCTGGCTTACCAACATCAATAGCGATCAGGCTTGTGCGTTGCCTCCCCCGCCGATGAGAGTGTGTCCGCCAACTCCGCGGCCGCAGACACGACTGACGCCAGCAGTTCAAAGGCCGACGCGGGCAGAGGGGCGCTCGAATGAACCGAGAACACAACTTCTCCAGCATCGGTCGGCCAGACCTGATGGATGACGGCCGGCGGAGAGCCAGCTGCGCTATAGCTGCTCGGAGCCGGTGATATCCGTTGCGCCGGATCGGCCTGCGCGACGGACTCGACGAGGTTCTCATCCAGAGTCCGCGCGGGTTCCATAGCCTGCTGCCCAATCTCCACGGACGCCATGAATGTCACCGCGCCATCTCCGTCTTCCTTGAGCAAGCCCGCAGCAGCGCCGCTCTGCACGAAGGACGCGACGAAGCGGTCACGCGCCTTCGCTGAGACGCCGAACTCGAACAGGGCACGCTTTCCAAGCTGGTCGAGCTTTATCGGCACACCCTTCGCGCTGTCGTCGTACACGCGCTGGAAGATCGCGCAGCTCCGAAACGCCTTTCGTAGAAGTTCCTGATCCTCTGTCGGCCTGTCCGCGAGGGCGATCTCCTGACCGAGCGGCGTCAGGCTCGCGCGCCCGCCCTTCGAGTCGACCATCGCCCAGTCCTTGAACGACGCCATCTTGGATCGGAACGGACCACTCTTATCCGTGGTGTGACCGCAGTACGTCGCGAAGGCGGGGAGGGAGAAGTCCTTGCCGTGCTGACCGGCGGCATGAATGATCCGCACCGCCTCGGTCAGGGCCAGCGACGGGAAACTCACCGAGCGCCGCTCCCGGTCATCGCTGTCCTCGCGGTTCGCACTCAGCGACGGGAGATCCACTGACCGACTCATTCCTGCGCTCCTCTACTCAATGAACTCCACCGTAACCCCCAACCTCGAATCTTGGCAATAGCACTCAGGATTACAGTTTTTGCCTGATCCATGCCATCCCCCAACTCTCTGCAGTACTTGGTCGATCATTCTTGCAGGTCAGAGACATCTGAAACTGGTCTCATTTCGGGTCCTAGATGGCAATTTGTCAGTTCAACTGAACTCTTCAGAGTCCTAGCGACTGCTGGACAGCTACCTGAGGCATGTCTAGAGCATCTCAGAGACCTCAGCTGCGCACCTGATGAACTGCAGATGACAGCATAAAACTCACCATACGGCTTCTGTCTTCGATAGACAGGACATGAACGGATCGAGCCACGCACGGAGCAGCCCATCAACACGGATCCCGGCCCAATAATCGGAGGCCGTCAGCGTGCGGTCACCGCAGACCATGATGCGCCGAGCCTCGATGAGGCTGGTACGGAACGAATTGAACTCGAGACTTCTCCGCTCTGCCCATCTGATCGCAAGGTGAGCCTCGCGGGATCAGCCTGGGTACTCCTGAGGCTCTCAACCAAGTCGAAGGACGGGTCACGAACGGACCGAGCCAGGCACGGAGCAGCCCATCAACACGGAGGCTCCCCGGCATGCCCGGGGGTGCTCCGCTGCCCTCAGGGTGTGATCCCGCAGGTCGATCAGTCCCTCGAAGCGGTACGCGCTTCCGTGACTCGTAGTCTGGTGCGGCGCTGGTTGCGCCGGCGATCTGGTTCTCCCTGGGGGTAGGGAGGGGATGACGACGAGGCGGTGTCAGTGAACGATCCCAACTGTGTTCCCGACATAGTCCGGGAGCCTGACGTGGACGGCATCGGTCTGATCGAACACCAGGTACAGCGTCGCTTCATCCGGCTCCAGCATCGTCGGACACACGGCCACCGATGGGATATCTGGCGGGCGCGACACCGGCGGCCGGACACCAGGGCCGATCTGCCCGATGCACCCCGCCCTCCCAGCACGCCAACCCTCAGCTCCCGCGCTCCTGGTCCAAGACTTCGCTGCAACCCGTCCGGTCTGCGTGGCGCTGTCAGTGGTCGAGCACTGGCTCGTCGGTGAATACGCGGGTTAGGCGGGCTCGGTCTGGGCCTGTGGACAACTTTCCGCAGGAATCGCCGAATTCAGCGATGCTGTGCGGATGTTTCCTGCTGACCTGCCGCTGTACTTCTGCGGCATCCCGTTTCGCGCGCATCAGGTCGGGCGCAAGCTCCAGTGGCTACTCGAACGGGGTGAGATCAAGCAGTTGATCGGCGGCGTGTACGTCGACGTGCGGGTGCCGGAGACCATCTCGCTGAGGGCCGACGCGCTGCATCTCGTCGTACCGCCTGGGGCGACGGTGTGCGGTCGGGCGGCCGCCTGGTTGCACGGCATCGACTCCACCGCGCTTGCCCCGGAGCCCTTTCGTCCCGAATGGACGTTCGCCGAGCGCCCGTCCGCGGAGATCCAAGGGCTGAGGGTCACCACGCCGGCTGCTACGGCGATCGAGCTGGCCACACACCTTCCACGACCCTTCGCGTTGTCGGCCGTGGACGGGCTGCTCCACGCCGGCATGCCGATGACCGACCTCATGACCGCAGCAGCCGCCTACTTCGCGGAACACAGCACCTCACAAGCCGCCCAACTCCTGCGGATCGCCGACGGACGTGCTGAGTCACCAGGCGAATCCTGGCT
The DNA here is from genome assembly GCF_004331345.1 of Kribbella soli. Taxonomy (GTDB): domain Bacteria; phylum Actinomycetota; class Actinomycetes; order Propionibacteriales; family Kribbellaceae; genus Kribbella; species Kribbella soli. Next base: position 1,280,150 of record NZ_SJJZ01000002.1, read on the forward strand.
CCGGCTGCGCCTCTTCGACGCCCGCTTCCCCCGCCCCGAACTCCAGGTCCCCATCGAAGGCAACGGCCGGATGTATCGGTTGGACCTGGGATATCCGAATCTGCCGGTCGACGGCCGGCGGCTCGGCTTGGAGTACGACAGCGACCAATGGCACTCCTCAACCAAACAACAACTAAAAGACGAAACGCGCCGCACCGAACTGGACGCCCTCGGCTGGCACATCATCTCCATACGCCGAACAGACCTCTGGGGCTCCTACCCAGCCCGAGAGCTGGCGGTAGGCGGCTTCCTATGCCAGGAACCGCGCTTGCCGCGGCGGTGGTGATTGGCATGAACTGGCGACCGGCAACTGCAGAGGACGCGGTCCTGCTGGCTGAGCTGGCTAGTCGGACGTCTGACTCGGAGTTCAGCGCGGAGCAGGTGTTGGCCTTCCTCGACTCCTGGTATGTCGAGATTGCTGACCACGGGCTTGCCACCGAAGCCGCAGTAGCTGTTCTTCCGCCTGCGAAGGGCCGGAGCAGAGGGTACGGCGCCTGGTGGACCCGCCGCGACGCGGACTCCGACCGGTTCGGCACGATCGGCGGTCGCGTCGTACAACTGGCCGAATCGACGCCCGGCCTGCGCGTGCTGCAGATCTCCGTACCTGCCGAGCGCACCATCGACGCGGATCAGCTCCGCGCTCTCCGGTTCGAGCCCGCCTACCCGCTGTGGACCATGGTCCACGACAACAAGACCTGGCCGGACCGGCAGCTGGACCTACCGGTGCCTCTGCGTTTCGCCCGTTGGCTCGACGTCACGCCCGACGAGTTTCAGGCAGCCTATGAACACGCCTACATCGATCAGCGCCCTGTCGAGCCACATACCCCCGAAACGTGGGATCTCCTGGCCGGCAGCGACAACTTCGCGACCGATCTCGCCACCTTGGCAGTAACCCCCGACGGCCAAGTCGCGGGATTCGTTCTCGGCTTCCACCAGAGCGCTGGCGGAATCGAGCTAGGGCCGATCGGCACCCTCCCGTCGTGGCGTCGGCGCGGCGTCTGCTCTGCGCTGTTGTCAGCGGTGTTGCTGCGCTGTCGAGAGTCCCGATCACACCCGATCAGCCTCACGGTCGACGGCGAGAGTCCTACCCGGGCCGAGCACCTCTATCTGCGACACGGTTTCCAGGTGACCCAGCGCCTCGTCACGTACCAAGTCCAGTTGTAGGTATCAGGCGACCGTCCAGGCGGTTTGGGTTGCCCAGCGTTTGGCGGCGGTCATGAGGAGGTTGGTGGCGGGGGCTTTGATTTGGCCGTAGTCGGCCAGGTCGGGGACTGACTGGGCCAGGCGTTGTTTGAAGGCGCCCCAGGCCTGGCGGGCGTCTCGGTCGGCGCGGAGGTAGTCGCGGAACAGGAGGGCGTAGCGCGTGTTCGGGCCGGTGGTGACGCGGACGTGGACGTTGGTGGCGCGTTCTCCGACGGGTGGGGCGAAGACGAGTTTCTCGCACGGCTGTCCGTACGACGTCTCGGTGCGATTCCACGGTTCGGGGCGGCAGCGGAAACCGGCGGACTCCAAGAGGATGACCAGGTCCGGGGCGAGAGCGGGTACGCGGATCTGGGCGTCGATACAGTTCTTCGCAGCGAGACCGGGGACCGACGTGGAGCCGATGTGGTCGATCGCGACGGCCCGATCGCCTACCGCGGCACGCAATCGGCCGGCGAGATGCTTGAACTCGGACGGCCAGTCCGGGTCGTAGTCGACGACAGCTACCGCGGGACCGAGCTCATCCGGGAATGGCATTCGCCCATGCTCCCAACCACCCGGTCCGCCGCACCAATGGATTAGTACGGCGAACCGGGCGGAACGGACCCCGCACGCCCCGGCGGGGACATGGCGCCCGGGTGGCAACCAGTCCGGTACGGCGGGATCATCCCCGGCGCCGACGACCGACGGCCGGAGGGGCCATTCGTTGCTGCTCAGTCGTTGTAGCGGACCTTGTAGCGGCGAGCGAGCACCAGAAGTGCCAGCACGAGCAGGCCACCGGAAGCCGTGATCAGCAGGAGGTGGGAGTTGGCAGGCGCGACCTCAGCGGCGGCCGTAGCCGAGCTGCTGGGGCCGTAGCCGCCGGCCATGCCGACGTCGTTGTACTGCGTGCCAGGGAGTTTGTCGGAGTACCGGTCGAAGACGAGGTCCTGGTAGGCGGTGACGGTGATCGGTCGGGCGCCGATCGACTTGACGGCCGACTGGTTGAGCGGTCGCACCTGCGTGCCGGACAGGGCGTACCAGGCACCGACCTGAGGCTCGGTGAAGACAACTGCTCCCGCAGCAGCCGACACCATCCGCGCCTCGGTGTTACCGGAGGCCACGTTGACGGCATGCCAAGCGCCCTTCGCGTCCGGGGTGGTGAAGACGGTCAAGGTCCGGCCGCCTTGCGCTGCAGTGGTTGCGGCGTACCAGAAGGTCGCGACCGGCGCCGACGCATCACGGACGAACGCAGGGTTGAGCGCGTAGATCGGCTGCGTGTCCTGCGCGACGCTCGCCGCGGCCTTCGCCGTACCTCCGGCCTTGCCCAGCAGGCTCAGCGCCTCGGACGAACGCGCGGCATTCGTTGCCTTGGACAACTCCGCCGGTGCGACCGGCTGCGGACCCGCGGCACCGGCCAGACCGGCGGCAGCGAAGGTGAAACCCAGACCGGCAGCGAGTACGGCGGCGCAGCGCAACAGGACGTTCTTCGGGCGGCGCATGTCAGGCTCCGATCCGGTACAGGGAATGCGTCCAGGTGAACTGCGAGTTGGACCGGTACCAGTTGTAGGTCGAGTAGTTGTAGCGCGGGTCGTCCGGCCACGGGTTGTAGTACTCGATGGTCGAGTCGGACGCGTCGTACCCGATGATGTCCATCATGTGACCGCCGCCCGAGGTCCAGCCGATCCGCGTCATCACCGGGCGGCCGGCGGCGATCTCGGTGACGAGCGTGCTGAAGCTGAGCGTGGACGAGACGTAACTGCCGGCGCTGATCCCGATCGCCCGGAAGGCGTTCTGGTCGTTGCCGAGCGTGGCCTGGTTGTTCGGGCAGGTGCCGTTCATCGAGTAGCCGAAGGCAAGGTTGCAGAACTGGTTCTGCGAGTACGAGCGGCCGTAGAACGCGGCGATGCTGTTGCCGCTCGCGGCCCAGCACCAGTTCGACTTCTGCTGGGCCTGGCCGGTGACGTTCAGGTAGTAACTGCTGGGTGCGGCCGCGGCCTGCGGGGCGAGCGGTGCCAGCGTCACCAGACCGAGGATCGTGGCCAGGAGCAACGACCAGCTACGACGAGGCCGAGAGCGGAGCCTGCGCATGAGTCCTCCTTCAAGAGGTACTGCGGGGTGGGCGGAGTCCATCGTCGGGACGGGACCACGGCGCGGCAAGAACCCGGATCCGGGGTGTGAACGGCAACGGCGCGTGAACGATGCGTGACAAGGCAGTGTCAGCGGGTGCTGTGAATGTTTACACTGCTGCCCTGAAGGAGCGTGGGCCCCATGATCAAGCCGGTCGAACTCCGTGCGGTGACCCCGGAAGCGTCGTTCGCGGACGCGCTGCGGCAGGCGATCGCGCGCCGCGGGCTGGCCCTCAACCGGATCCGGACCCATCTGGCCGACCGCGGGCTGCACGTCGGGGTCGCGACGCTCAGCACCTGGCAGAGCGGACGCCGGGTGCCCTGCGAGGATTCGCTGGCGATCGTTGCGGCGCTCGAGGAACTCCTGCAGGTGCCGCCCGGCTGGCTGACCGGACGGATCCCTCCGGCGCGCACCGAGCCGGAGACATCACCGCAGCCGTACGCCGTTGTCGACTACGCCGAGGCGCTCACCCGGCTGCTCGACCGGCTCCGCCGCGACGCCCACGGCCGGCTGCGCAACGTGACCGTTCTCGAAGAGGTCCGAATGGGCGCGGATCGGAGCGCGCACTGCCGGCGGGTGATCCAGAGCGTGGTCGCCGTACAGCCTGTGGATCGGCTGATCATCGCGCACCAGGGCGAGCCGGGCTGCGACGCCGAGAAGCTCGCCTTGCGGGCACTGAGTGGTTGCCGGACCGGCCGGATCGCCCGCTCCCCCGAGGCCGGCGCGATGCTCGGCGAACTGCTGCTCGACCGGGTCCTCGCGGTCGGCGAGACGGCCGTCGTGCGCTACGAGATCGAGGACCGCACCGGGCTGCCGGCGACGGAGTACCAGCGGTTCAGCGAGTGGGGCGGGATGCACTGCGTGCTGGAGGTTCAGTTCGACCGGGCCGCGCTCCCGGTCCGCGTCCACGAGATCCGCCGCCGCCACACCTCCGGCCCGAACCTGGTACACCGCGAACTGATGCTCACCCCCGACGGCCGCGTCCACGTCATCGAAGCATCCGCAGACCCCGGCACAGTAGGAATCACCTGGGAATGGGACTAGCCCGCTCCCCCTCCCGCTCCCGGCCGTCCGCAATTTCGTGGGCTGACCCACCAATTTGGTGGGTAGACCCATGACCTGCTGGGTTCGTGACCGTGGTTCAGGGTGCAGAACCCCCGACCTGATGGGTCTACCCACCAAATTCGCACTCAGCGGCGGGCGCCGGGCGCGTGGATGAGCGGGCACGGCGGACGGGCGCGCGGCGGGTGCGGCGCGGGCGGGTGCGGTGCGGGTGAGTGCGGTGCGGGTGAGTGCGGTGCGGGTCAGCGGGTCGACGCGGGTCCGGTGCGGGCGAGTGCGGTGGGGGTGAGTGCGGTGGGGGTGAGTGCGGTGGGGTTAGGTGCGGAAGCCGGCGTGGATGTGGTCGTGGTGGGTTTGGTCGGAGAAGTACGCCGTACCGGAGAGTTGGTAGGGGCCGCCTACGTTGTAGGAACCCAGGGACTCGGTGGCGCGCATGTACGACGTGATGAGCGCGCGGGACGTTGACGGCGATACGACCGGGTGGCCGTCGATCTGCCAGGTGTCGAACGCCCGGCCGCGGGGGTGGTCGCTCGGGCGGTCGGTGCCGAAGACGTTGGTCGGGTGGCCGGAGCGGATCACGCTGACCCCGATCCGATACGTCTTTGCGAGCTCGAGCATCGTGGTGAGCACGTTGTTATGCACCTGCCCCGAGCGGATGTCCGCGGCGGATGCGGGCGGCAACAGGATCTGCTCGCTGGCCAGCACCTGCCGCGCGGCGGCCGACAGGCTCGCAACCGGCGCTCCGGGTTGAGCGGGGTGCGTCGCGGTCACCCGCCAGGTCCCCTGCGACGACTTGCTCAGTCGTACGTCGACCGTCGTACCGCCGCTGATCAAGCGGTTCTGTCTGATCGAGTACACGCGGCATGGCACCAGAACGCTTGCCGAGTCGCTCAAAATACCGCCGTACTGCGCGTCAATCACCTCGATCACAGCCGGCGTTTCCGTCGGCTGCAGCAGCTTGACGACCGCCGCCACCGCGAGCCGCTTCACCTGCGGCTGAATCTCACCCGGCCCCGGCACCCAGCTCTGCACTGACGGCAACACAACCGTGGGCTTCGTCGTAGCCGGCGGAGCAGAAGTCGACGGAGGTGCAGTCGTCGGAGTCGGAGTCGGAGTCGGTGTCGGAGTCGGTGTCGGAGTCGGTGGGGTCGAGCTCGGCTGATTCTGAGCTGACGAATCACTGCACCCAGCCAGCAACCCAACACCCGCGACCAGAAACGCGCGACGCCCGACACGGCTCATATCTGCAGTGTCCCCACCCTCACAAACAGAGCCTGCAGTCCGTGTAGTCGCCGAGATACAACCCATGCTTCGGGCAACGGACGAACGCAGCCTCCACCGGCTCCAGATCCCAGAGCCGCGGCAACTCAACCGCCTCGGCCGACGGCCTGAAGTCCAGGACCAGCCGCTCGTACTCCGCCAGATATCCCTCGGCGTACGGCGGCTCATAGCTCAGCAACTCCCACCGGTACCGCGTCGCCGCCAGCCGAACCACGCGCAGCAGGTAGTCCCGCTCGGCCTCCCACTCGGCAGCCGGCCAGGGCAGCTCGTCCAGGTCGAACCCGTCGTTCCCCAGCCCGATCCGGGAGTTGCACAGCAGCAACGCAAACCCACGCTCGAACGCCGTCTCCGCCAGCTCACACGCAGGCAGCGCAAGCACGTCCAAGAAGACCGCGGTCGCTCCGTTGGACAGCTTCAGGCCCGGACCGTCGGCCGAACCGCGGAACCAGTCGCCCACCGGAGCTACTGCGTGACGCGGTAGACGTCGAAGACGCCCTCGACCGAGCGGACCGCCTTCAGCACGTGCCCAAGGTGCGTGGGATCGCCCATTTCGAAGGTGAAGCGGGACTTCGCGATCCGGTCGCGGGTCGTGGTGAGGGCCGCGGACAGGATGTTCACGTGGTAGTCCGACAGCACCCGGGTGATGTCCGACAGCAGGCGAGCCCGGTCCAGCGCCTCGACCTGGATCGCGACCAGGAAGACGGACTGCGCCGTCGGCGCCCACTCGACCTCGACGATGCGCTCGGGCTGGGTCTTCAGGTTCTCCACGTTCGCGCAGTCGGCCCGGTGCACCGAGACCCCCGCGCCGCGGGTGATCCAGCCGATGATCTCGTCACCCGGCACCGGCGTGCAACACCGGGCCAGCTTCGACAGCACGTCGGTCGCGCCCTTGACGATGACACCGGCGTCGCCGCGGGCGGTCCGCTTCCGCCGCTCCTTGGTGGCCGGCAACCGCATGCCCTCGGCGAGATCCTCGGCCGCGCCCTCCTCGCCACCGTACGTCTCGATGAGTCGCCGTACGACGGCCTGCGCGCTCACGTGCTGCTCGCCGACCGCGGCGTACAGACCGGTGACGTCCGGATAGCGCAGGGAATTCGCGACTGCGGTCAGGGTCTCGTGCGACAGCAGGCGCTGCAGCGGCAGGCCCTCCTTGCGGAGCTGCTTCGCGATCGCGTCCTTGCCGTGCTCGATCGCCTCGTCGCGGCGCTCCTTGGAGAACCAGTGCTTGATCTTGTTCCGCGCACGCGGGCTCTTGACGAACGTGAGCCAGTCCCGCGACGGACCCGCGCCCTGCGCCTTCGAGGTGAAGACCTCGACGACGTCACCGTTCTCGAGGGTGCTCTCCAGCGGCACCAACCGCCCGTTGACGCGGGCACCGATACAGCGGTGGCCGACCTCGGTGTGCACGGCGTACGCGAAGTCGACCGGCGACGACCCGGTCGGCAGCGACATCACGTCGCCGCGCGGGGTGAAGACGTAGACCTCGGCGTTGTTGATCTCGAACCGCAGCGAGTCGAGGAACTCCGACGGGTCGGAGGTCTCCCGCTGCCAGTCGACGAGCTGCCGGACCCAGGGCATGTCGTTCGGCCCGCCGATTTCGGTGCTCGGCGCGGCCGGCGCGACCGACGACGGGTCCTCCTTGTACTTCCAGTGCGCGGCGATGCCGTACTCCGCACGGCGGTGCATGGAGAACGACCGGATCTGCAGCTCCACCGGCTTGCCCTGCGGCCCGATCACCGTGGTGTGCAGCGACTGGTACATGTTGAACTTCGGCATCGCGATGTAGTCCTTGAACCGGCCAGGGACCGGGTTCCACCGCGCGTGCATGATGCCGAGCGCCGCGTAGCAGTCGCGGACCGACTCGACCAGGACCCGGATGCCGACCAGGTCGTAGATGTCGCCGAACTCGCGGCCGCGGACGATCATCTTCTGGTAGATCGAGTAGTAGTGCTTCGGCCGGCCGGTGACCGTCGCCTTCACCTTGGCGAGACGTAGGTCCTCGTGCACCTGGTCGATCACGGTCGCCAGGTACTCGTCGCGGGACGGTGCGCGCTCGGCGACCAGCCGGACGATCTCGTCGTACACCTTCGGGTGCAGGGTCGAGAACGCCAGGTCCTCGAGCTCCCACTTGATCGTGTTCATACCCAGCCGGTGCGCCAGCGGGGCGTAGATCTCCAGCGTCTCGCGGGCGATCCGCTCCTGCTTCTCCTGGCGCAGCGAGCCGAGTGTGCGCATGTTGTGCAGCCGGTCGGACAGCTTGATGACCAGCACCCGGATGTCCTTCGACATCGCGACGACCATCTTGCGGATCGTCTCGGCCTGCGCTGACTCGCCGTACCGCACCTTGTCGAGCTTGGTGACGCCATCGACCAGCATGGCGATCTCTTCGCCGAAGTCGCGGGTCAGATCGTCCACCGTGTACGGCGTGTCCTCGACGGTGTCGTGGAGCAACGCAGCGCAGAGCGTGGTCGCGGTCATACCGAGCTCGGCGAGGATGGTGGCGACCGCGAGCGGATGCGTGATGTACGCGTCGCCGCTCTTGCGCATCTGGCCGGTGTGGTACTTCTCCGCGGTCCGGTAGGCGCGCTCGATCATGCCGAGATCGGCCTTCGGGTGGGTCGCGCGGACCACTCGGAACAGCGGTTCGAGCATCGGCGCCCGGTTCGGGTGCCGGGTGCCGCCGAGGCGGGCCAGCCGGGCACGGACCCGGGCCGGCGCGATCCGCGGCGGTTGGGTCGCAGGCGGCGGCGACACGGGAGCCGGGCGCACCGGTGACGGCGCGCGCGGCGGCTCCTGCGGTACGGCATCCGGCACCGCAGATGTCATCGCCGGGTCTTCGCCCACGTTGTGTCCCTCCGCCGACAGGGCACCAGTCTAGAGGCCAGCGTCCAACGAGGCAGAACCGCCTGTGGACAACACGCCGGGTAAGCCGGCGGCGACGGAGAGTTTGCCCGAATTCAGACGCGATTTCAGACTGTGAGGAGGGCGGTGACTGCTTCGCCCTCGAGGCGCTTCCGACCCGGGAGGAACGACAGTTCCAGCAGCACCGCCGTACCCAGGACCTCGGCGCCGCAGCGGCGGATGAGCCGCAGACAGGCCTCGACCGTGCCGCCGGTGGCCAGGACGTCGTCGATGACGAGGACGCGGTCACCAGGAGCGAACGCGTCCTGGTGCACCTCGATCGTCGCCTCGCCGTACTCCAGCGCGTACGACTCCTCGTACGTCGCCGCCGGCAACTTCCCCTTCTTACGCACCGGCACGAACCCGGCGCCGAGCGCGAGCGCGACCGGGGCCGCCAGGATGAACCCGCGCGCCTCGATCCCGACCACCTTGTCGACGACCGGCCTGCCGTCGTCGTCCTTCCCGACCGCCGCCAGCGCCTCCACGACCTGGCCGAAGCCGGTGTGATCGGCCAGCAGCGGGGTGATGTCCTTGAACACCACCCCCGCCTGCGGGTAGTCCGGAATGTCGCGGATACCGTCCGCGAGGACCTGCTCGAGCGACCGCATCACTTACCGCGCTTCGACCGCGGCTTGCGCGTCGGCTGCGGACGCCCTGCGGCCGCCGCCTTCATCGGCCGCGACGACGGCGCCGGAGCCGCCCCGGTCGCCCGGTCGGCCTTCCGCGGCGTGTCCTGTACGTCGGAACGCGCCGCGGCACCCGCCGGGGCACCGACCGTCGCGACGCCCACCGGAGCGGCCGCAGCGGCAGCGAGCTGCGCCTTCTTCGCGGTCACGCGCTTGTTCAGCGCCTGCATGCCCGGCTCGCGCTCCTTGAAGACCGCGAGCAGCGACGGCGCGATGAAGATCGACGAGTACGCACCGACGGCGATACCGACGAACAGCGCCAGCGACAGGTCCTTGAGCGGGCCGGTGCCGAGGACGACCGTGCCGACGACCAGGATCGCGCCCACCGGCAGCAGCGCGGTGACCGTGGTGTTGATCGACCGGACCACGGTCTGGTTGACGGCGAGGTTGGTCGCGTCCGAGTAGGTGTAGCGGTTCGACCCGGTGATGCCGCGGGTGTTCTCCCGGACCTTGTCGAACACGACCACGGTGTCGTACAGCGAGTAACCGAGGATCGTCAGTACGCCGATCACCGTCGCCGGCGTGACGTCGAAGCCGATCAGCGCGTACACACCGACCGTGATCGTGACGTCGTGGACCAGTGCGATGATCGCGGCCATCGAGGCCTTGGCTTCTCGGAAGTAGACCCAGATCACCCCGAACACCAGGACCAGGAACACGATCAGCGCCAGGATCGCCTTGTCGGCGATCTGCTGGCCCCAGGACGCGCCGATCTGCTGCGAGGTGACCTGCTCGGCCGGAATACCGGCCTCCTTGGCGATCGCCGCGCGCACCGTGCCGATGTCGGCCTGGGCCAGCGGCTTGGTCTGCACGCGGACCTTCTCGTCGTTGATCGTCGTGACGACCGGGTCGCCGAGGTCCTTGGCGTTGGTCGCCTTCACGGCGTCGCCGAAGTCCTGCACGGTGCTGTCAGTGACCTTGACCTTGGCCTCGTACTCGACGCCGCCCTTGAACTCGATACCGAGCGCCAGGCCGCGCGCGAACAGTCCGCCCAGCGAAATCACGACCAGGGCGATCGAGATGCCGAACCAGAGCTTGCGGTGGCCGATGAAGTCGTAGGAGACCTCACCGCGGTGCAGCTTGGCACCGATCTGTCCGAGCTTCGACATCAGACCTCCCCTCCGACCGGCTTGCGCGTCGACGGCGTCTTCCGCGGCCGGGCCGACGGTTTCGTCTGTCCGGGCAGTCGTTCGACGCCCAGATGCTCCGGATCCAGTCCGGACAGCTTGTGCCCGTGGCCGAAGAAGTCGGTCCGGGCCAGCAGCGTGACCAACGGCTTGGTGAACAGGAACACCACGACCAGGTCGATCAGCGTGGTCAGGCCGAGCGTGAACGCGAAGCCCTTGACGCTGCCGATCGCCAGCACGTACAGCACCAGCGCGGCGAGCAGCGAGATCGAGTCGGCGGCGATGATCGTGTGCTTGGCGCGGGCCCAGCCGGTCTCCACCGAGGAGCGCAGGCTGCGGCCCTCACGGACCTCGTCGCGCAGTCGTTCGAAGTAGATGATGAACGAGTCCGCGGTGATACCGACGGCCACGATCAGACCGGCGATACCGGCCAGCGACAGCGTGAACCCGATCGCCTTGCCGAGCAGGATCACCAGCGATCCGGTGAGGATGCCGGCGACCGCGAGCGACAGCACCACGACCACGCCGAGACCGCGGTAGTACAGGAAGCAGAACACGACGACCAGCGCCAGACCGGCGAGACCGGCCCAGATACCGGCGGAGAGCTGGTCGCCACCGAGCTGCGGCGACACGGTCTCGACCGACGAGATGTCGAACTTGACCGGCAGCGCGCCGTACTTCAGCACGTTCGCCAGGTCGCGGGCCTCGGCCTCGGTGAAGGTACCGGTGATCTGCGCCTGGCCGCCCGGGATCGGGCTGTCCACACTCGGCGTCGAGATGGTCTCGCCGTCGAGCACGATCGCGAACAGGTTCTGGCCCTGGCCGCGCTTCGAGATCGCCGTCGTCGCCTTGAAGAACTTGTCGCCGCCCTCGCCGGTGAACTTCAGGTTCACCTGCCACTGCAGGCCGTTCTGCGGGATGCCCGCGGAGGCGTCCGAGAGGTCGGTGCCGTTCAGGATCGCCGGGCCGAGCAGGTACTTGTAGGTGCCTTGGCGGTCACAGGAGAAGATCGGCCGGTCCGGGTAGTCGAGCTGCTTGTCGCCGCACTTGAACGCCGCGAACGCCGCCTGCGTGGCCGCGTCCGGCGTGTAGTTCAACGGGTCGCCCCCGGTGGCCGGCGTCGACGGCGTGGCGCTCGGCGTCGTACTGGCCTTCGGGGTCGTGCTGGCCTTCGGGGTCGGCGTCGGCGTCGCGCCACCGAGCGCGCTCGACCAGGCCCGGCCCTTCGGCGTGGTGCTCGGCTTGATCGTGGCGCTCGGTGTCACCTTCGTGCTCGGCGTCGGCGTCGCGCTGGGCTTCGGCGTGGTGCCCGGCTTCGGCGTCGTCGTCGGCGTCGGAGTGGGCTGCGGTGCGGCGGCGTCCGAGCTGTACACCACCCGGAAGTAGAGCAGCGCGGTCTGACCGACCTGCGACACCAGGGATTCCTTCGTGGCACCCGGGACGGCCACGTTGATGTGGTTCGCCCCGGAGGTGGTGATGTCGGACTCGGCGACACCCGCGCCGTTGACCCGCTGGCCGATGATGTTCTTGGCCTCGTTCAGCTGGTCGGCGGTGACCTTGCCGCTGCCGTCGATCGTGCTGGCGGTCAGCGTGATGGTCGTGCCGCCCCGCAGGTCCAGCCCGAGCTTGGGCTTCCAGGTCTGGGTCAGCGCCATGATCCCGAACAGCAGAACCACGACCACCAGCAAGCCGATCAGGCTCCGCCCGGGGCGGGATGTCGAAGTCGTTGCCACGTCAGTTTCAACCTTTGTACTTCTGGGCGCGCCGCACCGTCAGGTGGACGCCGAACGCCGCGCCGCAGGCCGTTGGGACGGAAAAATCAGTTCTCGGTGTGCGTCGGCGGCAGCTTCGGCGTGTCCTGCACCTTGCCGTCGGCCTTGTCACCGGCCTTACCCGCATCCGGTACGTCGACCTTGGCCGCGTCGTCGTCCGCCGCTTCATCGGTGTCGGCGTCGGCGGTTTCCTCAGCGGCGGTGGCCTCGGTGGAGGTCTCGGCCTCGTCGGCGGAGGTGTCTTCTTCCGGGACCACCCGGCCGACCGCGGCCTTGACGACCTGGACCAGTACGCCCTCGGAGATCTCCAGCGTCACGTACTCGTCGTCGGTCTCTTCGACGATGCCGACCAGTCCGCTGGTGGTGATCACCTTCGTGCCCGGCATCAGCGAGGCTACGGTCTGTGCCTGCCGCTCGCGCTGCTTACGCTGGGAGCGGCTCATGAACCAGATCATTCCGACGATCAGGATCAGCGGCAGCAGCAGCGTGATGCCGCCACCCCCGGAGGAGGCCATCGGTACGGCGAGGAGTTGCATCGGGTCTCAGAATCCTTCGTCGGCTCGGTTATAAGGCGTGCACCGCGCGAATGCGCAGGTCGCGGCGGAAGACCTGGAGGTCAGGCCACCGGGGAGTCTAACGCCGTGCGTCAACAACTACCGCATGACGCCGGGTCACGTTTGCGTTACTCACACTGGTCGCTACGCAGTGTCTACGTTCCGGCACCGGCGGAGGTTCCCCGGCGATCGTCGTGTTCAGTTGAGGTTGAACTCCTTCAGTCCTCATCGGCGTCGAAGAGCGTGTCCGCGAACGTCGCGCCCTTCGGGACCTTGAGCCCGATGTGCCGCCAGGCCGCGGGCGTGGCGACACGACCACGCGGCGTACGGGCCAGGTAGCCCGACCGGACCAGGAACGGTTCGGCCACTTCCTCCACAGTCTCACGTTCCTCGCCGACCGCAACCGCCAACGTGGAAAGACCGACCGGTCCGCCCCCGAATCGGCGGCACAGCGCGTCCAGCACCGACCGGTCCAGCCGGTCGAGGCCCATCTTGTCCACCTCGTACAGGTCCAGGGCCGCCTTCGACAGCGCGAGCGTGATGATGCCGTCGGCGCGTACCTCTGCGTAGTCGCGGACCCGGCGGAGCAGCCGGTTCGCGATCCGCGGCGTACCGCGGGACCGGGACGCGATCTCGATGGCGGCCTCGGGGGTGATGTCGACCTCGAGCAGCGCGGCCGACCGGTTCACGATCTTCTCGAGTTCGGCGGCTTCGTAGAACTCCAGGTGACCGGTGAACCCGAACCGGTCCCGCAGCGGCCCGGGCAGCAGACCGGCCCGCGTGGTCGCGCCGACCAGGGTGAACGGCGGGATCTCGAGCGGGATCGCGGTGGCGCCCGGTCCCTTGCCGACGATCACGTCGACCCGGAAGTCCTCCATCGCCATGTAGAGCAGCTCTTCCGCGGGCCGCGACATCCGGTGGATCTCGTCCAGGAACAGGACTTCGCCCTCGCTCAGCCCGGACAGGATCGCGGCCAGGTCGCCGGCGTGCTGGATCGCCGGCCCGCTGGTCACCCGCAGCGGAGTGGCCATCTCGCTGGCGATGATCATCGCCAGCGTGGTCTTGCCGAGCCCCGGCGGTCCGGACAGCAGCACGTGATCAGGCGTGCGGTTGCGGCCACGAGCCGCGTGCAGCACCAGCTCGAGCTGCTCGCTGACCCGGCGCTGACCGCCGAACTCGGCCAGGGTGCGCGGCCGGAGCGCGGACTCGATCTTGCGTTCCTCGAGGTCCACCGCGTCGGCGGAGACCAGTGGGCGCACGTTGTCTTCCATCGCTTACGCCCCCTTTACGCCTTGGAGAGCACGCGCAGCGCGGCCCGCAGCAGGTCGGGAACCGACGGATTCGGGTTGTCGGCGGCGAGCGGCGACACGGCGGTGACCGCGTCCTCGGCGTCGCGGGCCGACCAGCCCAGACCGACCAGACCGGCCTGCACCTGGTCGCGCCACGCCTCCTGCGCCTGCAGCGGCCGGCCAGTCACCGTCCTCGACGGCGCACCGATCTTGTCCTTCAGCTCGAGCACGATCCGCTGCGCACCCTTCTTACCGATGCCCGGAACCTTCACCAGTACGGCGAGATCCTCGGTCGCGACCGCCTGGCGCAACTGGTCCGGGCTCAGCACCGCGAGCGCGGCCTGGGCGAGCTTCGGCCCGACACCGGAGGCGGTCTGCAACAGCTCGAACAGGTTCTTCGCGTCGTCGTCGGCGAACCCGTACAGCGTCAGCGAGTCCTCACGGACCACCATCGACGTGGCGATCCGCGCCTCCTGCCCCGGGCGCAAACCGGCCAGCGTGCCCGGGTCGCAGTACACCTGCAGACCGATCCCGCCGACCTCGACCACGGCACTGTCCAGCCCGATGGCCGCCACCGGTCCACGTACAAAGGCGATCATCGCCACCCTCCAAGCCCGCTCGTTTCCGTGCTCACCGCTTGCCCTGCTGCGCCGCCACCGCGGCCCGCAGCCTCGCCACCTGCAGCCGTGACTGCGCTTGCGCCGCCGCCTCGAGATTGGCCCGGCTGCTGGCCGCTTCCTGCAGCTTGCTCGCCACCCCACCGCGCCAGACCTGACAGATCGCCAGCGCCAGCGCGTCCGCGGCGTCCGCGGGCGTCGGACGCTCGCTCAGCTTGAGGATCCGGGTGACCATCGTGGTCACCTGTTCCTTGTCCGCGCGGCCTGATCCGGTGACCGCGGCCTTCACCTCACTGGGCGTGTGCAGGGCGACCGGCAGTCCGCGACGGGCAGCGACCACCATCGCGACCCCCGAGGCCTGCGCCGTACCCATCACCGTCCGGACGTTGTGCTGCGCGAACACCCGCTCGACGGCGACCGCGTCCGGCTGGTGCCGGGCGATCCACGCGTCGAGTTCCTCCTCGATCAGCACGAGCCGCTTGGAGACGTCCAGGTCGGCAGGCGTCCGGATCACCCCGACGGCGACCAGCGCCGGCGGCTTCCCCGGTGTCCCCTCGACGACGCCGAGGCCGCACCGGGTCAGTCCCGGGTCGACGCCGAGCACCCGCATGAATACCTCCGAACGTTTGTTCGACAACCCTAGTCGGAGGCGTCGGGAGTTCAGAAATCGACGCGCCGACTCAGAAGTCGTCGAGCATGTACGCCGCAGGTCCGCCGAATACCGCGTTGAGCGCCGAGTCAGCGGTGGCCGCTCCCCCGGTGGCCAGTCCGGCCCCACGGAGGGTGGCCAGCGGCATACCGGCGTACAGCGCCGCCAGCCCACGCGGGCCGAGGCGGAGAGCGTCGGCCGACGGCTCGGCCGTGGTGAGGGTGGCGGATCCGTTGCTGACCGAGAGGTGCCAGTCGCCGGTGTTCGCCGGCAGTTCGGGGTCGTCGATCCGCAGGTCCGCCTCGAGTACGACGCCGTCCGGGAAACCACGTCCCGCAAAGGCTGCCGGAACGTCGACGAGCCGGAGCATCCACCGGTTCTGCCACGACTGGCCACGCGCCTCGTGCTCCACCATCAGGTGGATCGGATCGAAGGGCGCGCAGCATGCCTCCACGGTCTTCGCGATCGACGCACCCGAGCCGACGGTCGCCCACAGCGCGCGGGCCGTCTCCTCCGAACCGGCGATGAGCTCCTCGACCGCGAGGTTGCGGTCGTCCCACTTGTAGACGACGAAGCCGTCGTCGGCGACGTACGCGAAGTTGTCCTCGTCCTCGAGCCAGGACTCGACCTCGGTGCGCGGCCAGATCAACGGGCCGTTCGAGCGTCGCGCCTCGTGCGCCTTCGCCGCCAACTCGAGGAACAGGTCCGCGTCGTCGCGGCCCGCCTTGCGCACCGCCGTACCGCTGCCGCCCAGGGTCCGCAGATCGGCGGCCTCGAACGTGTACAGGTGCCTGCTTCCGGCGAACTCGTACCCGAGGTGCCGGTAGAGCACGGTCGTCGCCGGATAGAGCGCCGTCAGCGGATAGCCCTTCGCCGCACACAGATTGAGTACGGCGCGCATCAACAGGCTGCCGACCCCCCGACCGCGGTACTCCGGTGCGACGACAACGCCGGCCACACCACCCATGGGCACGCGGCGCCCGCCCCACCACTGCTCGTGCGGCCAGATCCGCGCCGCCGCGACCAGTTCGTCACCGTCGAGGACACCGAGGTACCGCCCGTCGACCATGAACGACCGCGCGGTCTTCTTCCACTCGTCGCGGTCACCACCCATCCCGAACGACCGCGTCCGCACCTGCCACACCGAGTCCAAGTGCTCCTCGGTAACCTCCACCACCCGCAGTTCAGTCACGCCGAGACAATACGTCGTACGGCGTGTTCACTTCTTGTCAGTTACCCACAGGTGAATCGTCCCCTCGACGACCACCGTGCCGTCGTCGCGGGTCGCCTTCACCCGCACCGGGACGTCGGGGCCCGTGGTCCAGGTGTCCGGATCGGTCTCCGCCGAACACGTCAGGTCCGTCGTCGACTTGGCGAGGTACGCGACCTCCATCCCCTTCGGCAGCCACCGCTTCCCGGCCGGCACCGTCGCCTCCGCCAACGCCCCCATCGCCGCCTCGAGACCGTTGCACACGGCAATCGCATGCACGGTCCCGATGTGGTTCAGCACCGCCCGCCGCTTGGGCAACGTCAGCGCCGCGTAGTTGGGGCTCACCTGCACGAACCGCGGCCGCACCGACCGAAAGTACGGCGCCTTCCAGGTGAACCCCCACGAGAACACCCGCTCCCCACCCGGCACCGCACGCAACCGCTCCCACAACCCCAGCACCTGACTCATGCCGACATGTTACTCACGAGTCACATCCGGTGTGAAGGTCACGGCAGTGGTGCCCGTTGAATTCAGGAGGGACGGCCGGGCGGTCAGTACGACGCGGGTGACCTGGTTGCCCCAGATGTCGGAGAGTTTGGGGTCCGTGAGTGGGAGTGGCTCGAGTACGGCGGCCAGGTTGTCGGCGTCGTACGAGATGGCCAGCCCTTCGACCCGGATCGTGCCGTTCTCCTGGCTTGCCGGGCCGTTGAGGATCAGGTGCCAGACGAGTTCGGTTGGTGCGTCCTCCAGGTCCCAGGTGTCGGTCAGTTCGACCGCTTGGTCCAGAGTGATGGTGCGGCGCCAGGAGTGGATGCCGGCTTCGGCCGGATAGGCCTGAGCGAGGTCGAGCTCGCAGGTGGTGCGGTCGCCGAGCTCCGCGGACATGCCGGTCGCGTGGAACTCGCGGCCCGGCTGCTGCGAGAAGCCGTTGATCCGCGGCAGGTTGTGGTAGTCGCTCTGCATCGTGAAGATCTGGTAGCGATCGGCCGAGAACGTCTGCCGGGTGTACGTGCCGACACCGAGATCGATCACCCGCGGTACGCCGTCGACGGCGACGATCAGCGAGCCGACGTCGTTGTGGTTGTGCGACTCATCGTTGTGCCCGCCCTTCAACGCGACGAGCAGATTCTTCGAGCGAGCCACGAGTACTTCGGTGTCCGGCAGGTAGACGTCCTGGCTGCCGACCATCTCCTCCTCGGTGCGCAGTCCGGGCTCCAGCAGCGTTCCGACGACCCGGAGCATGGACGGAATCCGCGATACGAGCGGATCGTCGCGATGCCGGATCACGTGCGCGTGCTGCCGTGCGGCCGGCTCGTCGGTGTGCACGCTGAGCCGGTACAGCGGGTACGCCACCGACAGATCCGTGAGCTGCGCCGGACAGTCCGCGAAGTTCACGTACCACCGGTCGTCGATGTACATGGCCGGCAGGTACGACGTGATCGGCCGCAGCTTGGGATGACCGAACCCGTCCAGTTGCCCCGCCGTTGCGTCGTACAACAGAACCAGACTGTCCGCGACGGAGCCGCCCGCTCGTGTCCAGTACGACGCTCCTTCGTCACAGCCGCCGTCGTCCGGGTACGAATCGAGGAAGACGTCGAGCCCGTCCACCACGAGCTCCACGATCTTCGCGCGACGTCCCGGGTCGGGTTCGAGCAGCAGAGCGCACGCGGTCAGATTCGAGTGGATCCACGGGTTCCAGTTGTTCGTGAACTCCTTCAGCCACCGCCAGTCGCGGATCTCGAGGAACGGCGCCAGCACCCGCTGGTCGACCTCGGTCGCGATCCGCAGCCGAGTCGCCGCGTCCAGCACGGGCCCCAGCAAGTGATCCACCCAGGCCAGCAGGCCGCCGGTCTCGGCACAGAACAGGTCCAGATCCCGATCCCCCGGCCGCGGCAACGGCTCGTCACGCGCGGCCGCCGAGCTCGCATGTGCCGGAAGAGTCCACGTCGCCTCGTCGCACACCAGCCAGACGCCGTCCACGACGTCCGCGACCCACCGCTCCGCACCGGTCAGCAGAGCCGCCAGTGTGCTCGTGACGATCCGTCGGCGCCGCTCGAAGTACGGCGTCTCGTACCGGTCGCGATCGCCCTCACGCTGGAACCGCGCGAAGTCACTCGCCAGCAGTACCGGCCACTCCCCCGCAGCCTGCTCCTCGGCGTCCGTCAGCAGCGCCGCACGATCTCCCGCCGGCACACCGTTCCACACGTCTCGCGCATCGAATCCCGGCGCCAGCCGCACCAACCCGGCACCACCCAGGACCCGGTTCAGCAGTTCCCCGGGCAACAGTCCACGCATTGTCTGAGCCACCACGCGACCCTATCGGCCCGCAGACCGATCGAGTCAGGCGATTTAGACGATTCAACTGGGGTCTGGATAGACTGCGGGTGACCGAAATGGCTGCTGGACGGGGGACGATGGCGACGCCCAGCATCAAGGAGGTTGCGCAGCGGGCCGGCGTTTCGGTGGGGACTGTGAGCAACTTCCTCAATCGGCCGGGGATCGTGGCGCCGGAGACCCGCCAGCGGGTGCAGGACAGCATCAAGGCGCTCGGGTTCGTGCGCAACGAGGCGGCGCGACATCTGCGGGCGGGGCGTAGCAGGACCGTCGGGCTCGTAGTGCTCGACGTGACCAACCCGTTCTTCACCGATCTGGCCGAAGGCGCCGAGGCGCTGGCGTACGAGCACGACACCGTGGTGATGCTGTGCAACAGCAAGACCGACCCGGTGCGCGAGGGACATCACCTCGACCAGCTCGAGCAGCAGCGCGTGATGGGCATCCTGATCACGCCGTTCGACAGCACCGATCCGCGGCTCACCGCGCTGGTCGATCGCGGCACGCCGGTGGTGCTCGTCGACCGTACGGCGGACCGCGGACTGTGCTCGGTGTCGGTCGACGACCAGCTCGGCGGACGCCTCGCCGGGAAGCACCTGATCGAGTCCGGCCATCGCCGGATCGCCTTTATCGGCGGGCCGTTCACGATGCAGCAGGTCGCAGATCGCAAGGCGGGCATCACCGCGATCGTCGAGGAGACAGGCGACGTCGACCTGCAGCACTACGAGGTCGACGTGATGGGTGTGGTCGAAGGTCGCGCGATCGGCGAACAGCTCGCCGCGCTGCCGGCGCGCTCGCGTCCGACCGCGGCCTTCCTCGCCAACGACCTGCTCGCGCTCGGATTCCTGCAGGGTATGGCGGTTGCCGGCCTGCGGGTCCCGCGGGACATGGCGATCGTCGGGTACGACGACATAGATTTCGCCCGCGCCGCCGCCGTACCGCTGTCGTCGGTGCGGCAGCCGGCCGAGTTGCTCGGGCGGTCCGCGATGGAGCTGCTGCAGGAAGAGGTCGAGTCGGCCGAGCGGCACCGGCATCGCCAGGTGATCTTCCAGCCGGACCTGATCGTCCGCGACTCCAGTGACTTCAAGCGCCGGCGTTGATGACCGTCCTGTACGAGAACCCGCTCGCGTCGCCGGCCGATCTCGACGGCTTCCGGCTCGAGGGCGACGGCGCGACGTCGTTCCCGCTCGGCCGGCTGCGCCTGGAGAGTGTGCGACCGGCGGCGGACGGGCAGGACGCGAACGTCGTGCTGTGGTGCCCGGAGGACTTCCCGCCGGACGTGACTGTCGAGTGGGACTTCTGGCCGATCCGTGAACCCGGCCTGTGCATCCTGTTCTTCCACGCCAAGGGCCGCCGCGGCGAGGATCTGTTCGACCTGCAGCCGCGCACCGGGCCGTACGAGCAGTACCACCACGGCGACCTCGACACCTACCACGTCTCGTACTTCCGCAGACGCTGGCCGGCCGAGCGTGCCTTCCACACCTGCAACCTGCGCAAGAGCTACGGGTTCCACCTGGTCGCGCAGGGCGCCGATCCGATCCCGGACGTCGCCGACGCCGACGGACCGTACCGCCTGCGGCTCACCGTCCGGCACGGCGAGATCACCTTCGCGGTCAACGACCTGGTCAGCTTCGGCTGGCACGACCAGCAACCTCTGACCGGCGGCCGGATCGGCTTGCGGCAGATGGCGCCGTTGATCGGCGAGTACGCGAACCTGCGCGTCTCCCAAGCCTGACCCGCGCGTTCGCGCACCCCTGTGACCACTCCCTGACAAACGCTTTCCCAAGCCTTGACATTGAGACGATTCAACCATACGGTCACATCACTTTTCGCCCCGAAACAAGGCAGGAACCGGCATGAACACAGGCTGGGCCATCAAGCTGTACGACGCTGCAGACGAGGTCCTTTGGGTGATCAAGCTGAACGCCCTGTGGTTCCTGTTCACGCTGCTCGGCGGTATTGCTCTGGGTATCGGCCCGGCCACACTCGCGGCATATTCGCTGGCCAGACGCAGGTCATCCGATGAATCGTTTCACGCCTTCCCTGCTTTCCTTACTGCGTTCCGCCAGGAGTTCCGCCGCGGCTCGCTCGTCGTTCTCCCCCTGGTCGCGGTCGCCGTCGTTCTCGTCGGCAACTACCTGTACTTCGCCGCGCTCGGGGCCGCACTCCCCCGCCTGGCCAGCCTCACGGCGCTCGTCGCGCTCGGGCTGATCGCGGCGTACGCGCTTCCGATGGCCGTGCACTACGACCTCGGGATCCGCCTGTTGTTGCCCAAGGCATCGCTGGTCGCGCTCGCGCGGCCCGCGTCGTCCCTGGTCCTGCTGTTCGTCGCGGTGTCCATCGCCTTCGGGTCAGTGAAGTTCCCGGTGTTCGGGTTCGTCCTGGCCGGCGGCGCCTGGATCCAGCTCGACACCTGGCTCTGCTTGCGCTTCTTCGCCGAGAACGACGCGCGCCTGCATCTGAAAGGGAACCAATGACCATCTTCTCCACACGGCGCCTCGCCGTAGCTGCCGCCCTGTCGACAGCGCTGCTCGCCGCATCCGCCTGTTCGGGCGGCGGCGAGAACAAGGGCGGCGAGACCGCCAGCAACGAACTGACGGTGATGGCGCCGCTGTTCGGCACCGCACCGGATCCGAACGGCGAACTGCAGCAGGCGGTCGAGAAACTGATCGGCAAGAAGCTCCAGATCACCTGGGTGCCGAACGCGCAGTACGGCGACAAGTCGAACGTCACGCTCGCGTCGGACAAGATCCCGGACCTGATGGTCGCGAACGAGAAGAGCCCGTCGTTCGTGAAGGCGGCCGAGGCCGGCGCGTTCTGGGACCTGACCGGCAAGCTCGACAAGTACCAGAACCTGAAGCCGGCCAACGAGCAGACCGCGAAGAACACGCAGACCAACGGCAAGACGTACGGCATCTACCGGGTCCGGCCGCTGCTGCGCTCCGGCATCGTGATCCGCAAGGACTGGCTGGCCAAGCTCGGCCTGAAGGAACCGCAGAGCGTCGAGGACCTCTACACGATCGCGAAGGCGTTCGCCGAGAAGGACCCGGACGGCAACGGCAAGAAGGACACCTACGGCCTGATCATCCCGAAGTGGCCGGGGAACTACGCCAGCGCCAGCCCGTACGACGTGATCGAGACCTGGTTCGGCGCGCCGAACGGCTGGGGTGAGCGGGACGGCAAGCTGGTTCCGGGCTTCGACACCCCGGAGTTCCTGGCCGCGAACCAGTGGCTGCGCAAGTGGGTCTCCGAGGGCCTGGTGAACCCGGACTTCGCCACGCTGGACAGCGCGAACTGGAACGACCCGTTCGTGCAGGGCAAGGGCGGCATGATCATCGACGTGAACGTGCGGGCGACCCAGTTGCTCGACCTGTTCAAGGAGAAGAACCCGAAGGACTTCGACAAGGTCACGCTGGTCGGCAACCTGAAGGGGCCTGACGGCGAGAAGCACTCGTACCCGTTCACCGGCTACAACATGGTGATCGCGATCTCCAAGCAGCACGTGCGCACCGAGGAGCAGCTCGACCAGGTGCTGCAGACGCTGGACAAGCTCGAGTCCAAGGAGGGCTCGATCCTGCTCACCAACGGCATCGAGGGCCGCAACTTCAAGGCCGACGGCAAGTACGCCGTACCGATCAACCAGGACGACGCCAAGGTGAAGGCGATCCAGAACGACGTGGACAAGGCGTTCATCCAGCTCGGCACCCGGGCGTCGGTCGGGCTGGGTACGTACGCGCTGCGGCCGAACGACGAGGCCAGCCGGAAGATGCGGGAGAAGTTCGACGTCCTGATGAACGAGGACCTGAAGACCGCGGTGTTCAACCCGGCGCTCAGCATCATCGCGCCGACCTCGGTGGCGAAGGGCCAGACGCTCGACACGATCATCCCGGACGCGCGGATCAAGTACCTGTCCGGCGCGATCACCGAGGACCAGCTGAAGGCGCAGATCAAGCGCTGGTACGACAGCGGCGGCACGGACATCGCCAAGGAGGTCAACGACCTGGCTGCCAAGGCCGGCGGCTGATCGATGGCCACCGACCTCGTGCCCGAGGTGGTGCAGCCGGCTGCGGATTCCTCGCAGCCGGCATCCGCCCCGCGGCGCAAACGCCGTACGAAAACCCTGGGCCGCGATCTGTGGCGCTACCGCTGGCTGTACCTCTTGCTGCTGCCCGGCCTGGTGTACTTCGCGCTGTTCAAGTATCTGCCGATGTACGGCCTGACCATCGCGTTCAAGGACTACGTGCCGTTCCTCGGCTACTCGGGGAGCGAATGGGTCGGACTGAAGCACTTCCAGGAACTGTTCACCGGACCGGACTTCGGCCGGCTGATGTTCAACACACTGCTGCTCGCTGTGCTGACGGTCGTCTTCGTGTTCCCGGCACCGATCGTGGTCGCGCTGCTGCTGAACGAGCTGCGGGTCAACGTGCTGAAGCGGTCTGTGCAGTCGCTGGTCTACATTCCGCACTTCCTGTCCTGGACAATCGTCGCCTCGCTGACTTACCTGCTGTTCTCGGTGGACTTCGGCGTGATCGCGAACTGGATCCACGGCCTGGTCGGCGGGCAGAAGACTGACTACGTCGCGCAGGCCGACTGGTTCCGGCCGCTGATCGTGCTGCAGTTGCTGTGGAAACAGACCGGCTGGGGCACGATCATCTACCTGGCGGCGCTGGCGGGGGTGGACTCGCAGCTGTACGAGGCCGCTCGAGTGGACGGCGCCGGGCGGTGGCGGCAGTTCTGGCACATCACGTTGCCGGCGATCCGGCCGACGATCGTGGTGATGGCGATCCTGACGTCCGGGCACCTGATGGACTCCGGGTTCGAGCAGATCTGGCTGATGACGACGTCGCTGAACCGTGACGTCGCGGACGTGTTCGACACGTTCGTGTACTACATCGGCATCACCCAGGGCTCGTTCAGCTACGCGACCGCCGTCGGCCTGTTCAAGGGCGTGATCGGCGTCGTGCTGATCTTCGGCTCCAACCTGCTGGCCAAGCGCATGGGCCAGCGCGGTCTGTTCTGAGAGGAGGACCACGATGAAACAACGAGTCCGGTACTACGACTCGGTCGGCAGTCGCGTGTTCGACGTACTGAATGTCGTGGTGCTGACCGCACTGGCCGTGGTGACGGTGCTTCCGCTGCTCTACGTGCTCGCCGGATCGTTCGCGACCGAGTCCGAGATCAGCTCGCGGCCGTTCTTCCTGTGGCCACACAAGTTCGTCACCGACACGTACCACTACATCTTCTCCACCGACACGTTCGTGCGCGCGTTGCTGACCACGGTCGGGGTGACCGCGGTCGGCACGGTGATCCAGCTACTGCTGACGCTGACGATGGCCTATCCCCTGGCGAAGAAGTTCCTGCCGGGGCGGGCGCTGGTGCTGAACCTGGTGATCTTCACGCTCGTGTTCAGCGGCGGGATGATCCCGACGTACCTCGTCGTACGGGATCTGGGGTTGCTGGACAGCTACTGGGCGCTGATGCTGCCGCTGGCGATCAACCCGTTCTACCTGATCGTGGTGAAGAGCTTCTTCCAGGAGTTGCCGGAGGCGCTCGAGGAAGCGGCCCGGATCGACGGCTGCAACGAGCTGAACGTGTTCCTGCGGATCGTGCTGCCGTTGTCGAAGCCGATCATCGCGACGTTCTCGCTGTTCTACGCGGTCGGGATCTGGAACGACTACATGTCGCCTTTGCTCTACATCGACGACAGCAAGAAGTGGACGCTGCAGATGATCGTCCGCCAGCTGACCGCGGCGAACGCGGACTCGGCGAACGTGCTGCAGCAACTGGAGACGGTGACGTTCCCCGAGCAGGGCCTGAAGTTCGCGGTCGTCGTGGTCGCGACGCTGCCGATCCTGTTCTTCTACCCCTTCCTGCAGAAACACTTCGCGAAGGGCGTGCTGATCGGGTCGGTGAAAGAATGACGACATTGCAATGGCTGGAAACACCATGTCGACAAGGCGTTTCCTGGGGCGTTCCGTGGGCCCGAGGCACGGTTGCCGAGGGCACCGAGTTCGCGTTGACCGACGGTACGCCGGTGCAGAGCTGGACGACTGCGACGTGGCCGGACGGCTCGGTGAAGTGGTCCGCGCACGCGATCGGGCCGTCCGAGCAGCCCGAGCCGTCGTACGAGGTGGTCGTCGGTGAACCCGCGACGCCGGCTCAGCCGGTTCAGGTGGAACGGGACGACGGCGAGGTGCGGGTTACGACTGGGCCTGTCGCGTGGGTGCTCCGGCAACCGGGGCTGATTTCGTCGATCAGCTACGACGGTCAGGAAGTCGTGCGGGACGTTCGGCTGGTGAGCCTGCGGCAGAACGCTCCCGACGACGACCTGGGCGGATCACGGGAGCAGACGACGGCAACGGTGGATCGCATCACCGTCGAGCAGGACGGTCCGGTGCGGGCCGTTGTCAGGCTCGAGGGCAAGCACGGCAACTGGCTGCCGTTCTCGGTGCGGCTGTACTTCTACGCGGGCGCTGCCGACGTACGGATCGTGCACAGCTTCGTCTGGGACGGCGATCCGGATCGGGACTTCCTGGCCGGTCTGGGGCTCAGTGCGGACGTGGTGATGCGCGACGAGCCGCACAACCGCCACATCCGGCTCGCCGGTCCATCCGGGTTCCTGACCGAGGCAGTGCGCGGTCTGACCGGTCTGCGCCGCGATCCGGGCGAGGAGGTACGACGTACCCAGGTCGCCGGCGGTGCTGTCGAGGCGATCCCGAACCCGGAGGTGGCCGACCGCCTGCACCTCATCCCGCAGTGGAACGACTACACGCTCGACCAGACCAGCGCGGACGGCTTCACGCTGCGCAAACGAACCGGCGCGGGACAGGGGTGGATCACCATTCCCTCCGGCACCAGAGCACCCGGCTACGGGTACGTCGGCGGTGTCAGCGGCGGACTGGGCTTCGGGCTCCGCGACTTCTGGAAACTGCACCCGACCCGGCTGGACATCCGCAACGCGGCCACCGACGTCGCCACGGCCACAGTGTGGATGTGGTCGCCGAGCGCACCGGCCATGGACGTGCGCTACTGGCACGACGGCATGGACCAGGACACGTACGCCGAACAGCTCGAAGGACTCGAGATCACCTACGAGGACTACGAACCGGGCTTCGGCAACGCACACGGTGTCGCCCGTACCCACGAGCTGAGCCTGCGGGTCCACAACACCACACCGTCAGCTGAGGAGCTGTCGGAACACGTAGCACTGCTCAACTCACCTGGGCTGCTCACGGTCTCTCCTGCGCGTTTGCTGGAGTCAGGTGTGTTCGGCACCTGGAGTCTGCCCACTGCAGACCACCAGGACATCGAGGCCCGGCTGAACTTCCTCTTCCAGTACTACGTCGGTCAGCGCGAGCAACGCCGCTGGTACGGGTTCTGGGACTACGGCGACGTCATGCACACCTACGACCGCGACCGGCACACGTGGCGGTACGACGTGGGCGGGTTCGCGTGGGACAACTCAGAGCTCTCCCCCGACCTGTGGCTCTGGTACCAGTACCTGCGGACCGGGCGGGCCGACGTGTTCCGCTTCGCCGAGTCGATGACACGGCACACCGGTGAGGTCGACGTACATCACCTAGGGCGCTGGAAGGGCCTGGGGTCGCGGCACAACGTGCAGCACTGGGGCTGCAGCTGCAAGCAGGTGCGGATCTCCAGTGCGATCTACCGGCGCTTCTACTACTACCTGACCGCGGACGAGCGGACAGGTGACCTGATGGACGAGCTGGCGACCATCGAGGAGGCATTCCTCGTCGTCGACCCGCAGCGCAAGGTACGACCGGACGTCTACTCCCCCGACCCGCGCGCGCTGTCCATCGAGCTTGGCGTGGACTGGGGCGCACTGGCCGCTGCGTGGCTCACGCGATGGGAACGACACGGCGACGAGCGTGCCCGTGCACGGCTCGTGGGAACGATGTCCGACATCGCTGCGCTGCACTACGGCTTCCTGACCGGTAGTGCGCGGCTGGACCTGTCCACCGGGCGCTTCGACACCAGCCGGGACACCATCGCGGTGTCCCACCTGTCCTCGCTCTTCGGGCTGCCCGAGATCTGTTCCGAGCTCATCGACCTGGACCTCGACGTACCGGGGTTCGAGAAGGCATGGCTCGACTACTGCCGGCTGTACCTGCTCTCGCCCGAGGAGCAGGCCGCAGAGCTCGGTCAACCCTTGCAAGGCATCTCGCAGGAGCAGGCCCACAGCCGACTGGCTGCGTACGCCGCTGCGCGCACCGGTGACCCGGAGCTGGCGCGGCTGGCCTGGCGCAAGTTCTCAGTGGACACAGCCGAGTGGAAGACCACTCCCGTCGACGGCGCCCTGATGCCGGTCGACGAGGCCGCGTTCATCAGCACCAACGGCGCGTCGCAGTACGCGCTGGCAGCGATCCAGAACCTGTCCCTGATCCCCGAACACCGGAATGACAGAGGTGGAACGGCATGGAGGTCTCCCGACGTACCGTCCTAGCAGGTATGGCCGCCGTACCTGCGGTGTCCCTGCTCGACAACATCCAACCGGCCGCGGCTGCTGAAGCTCCTGACGTCAAACTCAGCTGGCTCGAAGGCAGGCCCACCACAGCGGCTGTCACCACCTGGGGTACGCCCTGGCCGAAGGGCGCCGTACCAGCGAACCAGTCGTTCGCACTCAAGTCCGCTGACGGCGTCGACGTACCGGTGCAGAGCTGGCCGACCGCGTACTGGCCGGACGGTTCCCTCAAGTGGAGTGCGCACGCGATCGCAGTGGACGCACCTGCTGAGTCGTACACGCTCGGCCCGGGTACGGCGACCGCGCCGGCGCATCCCGTCACGGTCAAGAACGAGAAGCTGTACGTCGACGTCGACACCGGCGTGATCAAGGCGCGGATCCGGAAGAGCGGGACCGAACTGATCAGCCACATCTGGCGTGGTGATGTGCTGATCGCGCGCAAGGGTCAGCTGATCAACCTGAAGCAGGACAAGATCGCCGACGACGAGGACGGCGGTGCTGTCCGGGACCGGTACGACAGCGACATCACCCGGGTCACCGTGGAGCAGTCCGGCCCGGTGCGCGCCGTCGTACGGATCGAAGGCCGGCACAAGTCGCGCAAGGGCCTGACCTGGTTGCCGTTCTCGGTCCGGCTGTACTTCGTGGCCGGCGCGGAGAACGTGCGGATGGTGCACACGTTCGTCTACGACCGCGACGGGCAGAAGGACTACATCGCCGGGCTCGGTGTGCGCTTCTCGGTGCCGCTGCGCGACGCGGCGTACGACCGGCATGTGCGGTTCGTCGGCGAGGGGCACGGGATGGTGTCCGAGGCGGTGAAGGGCATCACCGGTCTGCGGCGGGATCCGGGGGCCGTCGTACGGGCCGCGCAGATCGCCGGGACCAAGCTGCCGGATCCGGCGACGTGGGACCAGCGAGTGACGACGCGGCTGCAGTACATCCCCGAGTGGGGTGACTACTCGCTGAGCCAGTTGACCGCGGACGGGTTCACGGTGAAGAAGCGGACCGCGAAGGGGTACGGCTGGGTCTCGGTCGACCAGGGCAAACGCGCCTCCGGACTCGGGTACGTCGGCGGCGTGAGCGGCGGATTCGCCTTCGGGCTCAGGGATTTCTGGCAGCGGCACCCGACGCAGCTGGACATCCGGAAGGCGGCGACCGAGGAAGCCGAGGTGACCGTGTGGCTGTGGTCGCCGGCGGCCGGTGCGATGGACACGCGGTTCTACCACGACGGCATGGGCCAGGACACCTACCCGGAGCAGCTCGAGGGCCTCAACATCACCTATGAGGACTACGAGCCCGCGTTCGGTACGCCGTACGGGATCGCCCGGACGTCTGAGCTGACGTTCTGGGCGCTGGAGGCGACGCCGTCGGCTGCACGGCTGGGTGACCTGGCCGACCAGGTGCGGACGCCACCGCAGCTCATCAACCCGGTGGACCAGCTGGTGAGCTCCCGGGTGTTCGGTGGGCTGTTCAGTCCGGTGGACCGGTCCGTGCCGGCGAAGAAGGCGATCGAGGACCACCTGGACTTCCTGTTCGACTACTACCGCGGACAGGTCGAGTCGCGGCACTGGTACGGGTTCTGGGACTACGGCGACATCATGCACACGTTCGACGAGGACCGGCTGGTGTGGCGGTACGACGTGGGCGGGTACGCGTGGGACAACTCGGAGCTGTCACCGGACCTATGGCTCTGGTACGCGTTCCTGCGGTCTGGGCGCGCGGACATCTTCCGGTTCGCGGAGGCGATGACGCGACACACTGGTGAGGTCGACGTCTACCACCTGGGTCAGTGGGCCGGCCTGGGTACGCGGCACGGCGTACAGCACTGGGCGGACAGCGCGAAGCAGCAGCGGATCAGTACGGCGGCGTACAGGCGGTTCTACTACTACCTGACGGCTGACGAGCGCACTGGCGACCTGCTGTCGGAGCTGGTGGAGTCGGAGACGACGTTCCTGGTGCTGGACCCGCTGCGGAAGATCAGGACCGAGCCGTACACACCTGACCCGCATGCACTGTCCATCGGTCTCGGCACGGACTGGAGCGGTCTGGCTGCTGCCTGGCTGACCGAGTGGGAGCGGCAAGGCCCCAAGGCCGCTGCGGCGAAGGCCAAGCTGCTCGGGACGATGGAGACGATCGGGGCGATGCCGAACGGGTTCGTCACCGGCAGCGGGCTCTACGACCTCGACACGGGTCGCTTCGCACCTGTGGCCGAGAAGATCGTCAGCGTGTCTCATCTGAGCGCCATGTTCGGCCAGGTGGAGATCTGCGCCGAGCTGATCGACCTGGTGGAGATGCCCGCGTTCGAGGCCGCGTGGCTGCAGTACTGCCGGCTCTTCAACGCCACCCGGGCCGAGCAGACGGAAGAGTGCGGTGCGTACTTCGGCAACCTCATCCTCCGCCAGGGCCATGCGCGACTCACGGCGTACGCCTCGGTCCGGCTGAACCGCGACGACCTGGCCGCCCGCGCCTGGTCGGAGTTCTACACGGGTGACGGCTACGCGCCGACACTCCCCTGGACCGCTGAAGATGTCACCACCACCCTCAACCCCACCCAGGCCGCCAAGTGGGTCTCCACCAACACCACAGCCCTGTACGGCCTCGCCGCCATCCAAACCCTCGCCCTGGCCGGCGACCAGATCGTGAACCCGTGAGGTGGCCGCCATGCTGCGTTTGCTCACCGCTGGGGTCGTGCTGGCCCTCGGCGCCCAAC
This sequence comes from Kribbella soli, assembly GCF_004331345.1. Taxonomy (GTDB): domain Bacteria; phylum Actinomycetota; class Actinomycetes; order Propionibacteriales; family Kribbellaceae; genus Kribbella; species Kribbella soli. Next base: position 1,310,166 of record NZ_SJJZ01000002.1, read on the forward strand.
CAATGACGGCCACGGCAGGAGTTCCGTCGGAGTGCACCGGCGAGGCACCGGTCACCTGCACGTACGACGTCCCGCCGGGCGACTACAACGTGACGGTGGTCCTGGGACGTGAGCGGGAACCTGTGGAGGTACTCGCGGAGGCGCGGCGGTTGATGGTGTCAGGGAGCTCGTCGCCCGTACTGCACGTCACGGTCAATGTGCGGGATCCGGAGGGGCAGCAGAACGGGTTCGGTGGACCAGGTACGCCGGGCCTCACGCTGCGGTTCTCCGGGGCGGCTCCGTTGAACGTCGTCGTGACCCGGGCGCCGGTGAGCACGCGGCGGCTGTTCCTGGCCGGCGACTCGACGGTCACCGACCAGGAGACAGCGCCGTACACGGGCTGGGGCCAACGACTGCCCAGCCGGTTCGGTCAGGGGTTGTCGGTGACGAACCATTCGGGATCTGGTGAGAGCACGGTGTCGTTCCTGGCCGAGCCGGCGATGTGGGCGGCGCTGCGACCGCAACTCCGGCCGCGCGACGTCGTACTCGTACAGTTCGGCCACAACGACAAGCAGACGACGGCTACGCAGTACCGGGCCAATCTCACCGAGATCGTCGCCGGCATCCGCTCCACCGGTGCGACACCGGTCCTGGTCACGCCGATCGTGCGGAGATGGTTCACCGGGACGAAGCTCAACTCGACCGGTCTGATCGTCAACGGCCTGGGGGTCGACCTCCCCGCAGAGATGCGCTCGGTCGCCGCGGCCGAGCACGTCGCCCTCATCGATCTCACGGCCCGTACGCAGGCGGTTGTCGAGGCCCTCGGACCGGAGGCCGCGAAGGCGCTGTACCTGACCCGGGAGAAGCGCGACGACACCCACACCTCCGAGTACGGCGCGACCGTCTACGCCGATCTGGTCGCGACCGACCTCGCCGCGCTGAACCTGATCGACGAGCGCTACTGGAACTGATCGCAACTTTTCGGGTGCTTCCTGCATCTCTCAGATATCTGCACTGGGGAGTGCGGGAGGGGGAGCAAGATGCTGAAACGTCGTACGGCGGCCGGCGCGATGGTGGGTGTGCTGGCTGTACTCGTCGCTGGTTGCGGGGGATCCGACCCCGCAACCAGCGACTCGTTGGGGACCACGCCGACACCCACCCCGACGGCAACGTCCGTCACGCCGTCTCCGGTGGTAACGGTGCCGAAACCGCCGGCCAGTACGCCGGCGAGCAGTATCGCCGGGCTGTCCGCGACGAAGATCCTGGCCAAGACCCAGGCCGCCGCGAAGGCCGCGACCAGTGTCCGGATGAAGGGCTCGATGTCCGACGACGGCGACCGGATCGTGCTGGACATCCGGCTCGGCAAGGCCGGCGGTCAGGGCACGATGAGCATCAACGGCGCCGCGTTCTCGCTGATCGTCCTGGACCGGACCGCGTACCTGAAGATCAGTGACAAGTTCTGGCGGGCCCAGATCAAGGACAAGGCCGACGCGGACGCCGTGATCGCGCTGGTCGGGGGCCGCTGGATCAAGACGCCGCTGACCGACAAGGACCTCGGCGAGCTCGCGGCGTTCGCCAGCAAGCCAAAGTTCTTCGACACGCTGTTCGAGCCGACCGGCACGCTCCGCAAGACCGCGCCGCGGACCGTCGACGGTGTCAGCGCGATCGGTCTCCGGGACAGCGACGGCACCCTATGGGTCGACACCGCCACCGCGCGCCCGGTCCGCCTCGAGTCGTCCGGCACCGACGCGCTGACCTTCACCGAGTACAACCAGGTCACCGCGCCGAAGGCCCCGCCAGCTGCCCAGGTGATCGACGGGAAAGCCCTCGGAATGTAGCTAGATCTTCAGGAGGGCTTCGGCCAGTTCGACCGGACGGGTGAAGCAGGCTTCGTGGCTGCCGGGGGTCGGGACGGGAGCGACACCGAGCCGCTCGGCGAATCGGTTCCAACCGTATTCGCCGGGCGGTAGGGCGACGTCGTCCTCGCCGAGCAGGTAGCCGACCGGTACGCCGAGGGTGTCGAGATCCAGCGGTGCGACGGTCTCGGTGAAGTACTGCATGGGCTGCGGCACGAGCAGGCTGTGGACGACGCGCTGCACGTCCTCGGACGCGTCCGGCATGAACGCCATCTGCCACACCTCGAACGGCATCGCGACCGAGTTGTTCCCGGACGCCTGCGCCTGTCCGTCGAACAAGGCCTGATAGTTCGGCGGCACCTCGTCGTACAGGCTGCGGCCCTCGGCCGGGACGAACGCGCTCCAGAACACGAGCTTGCGCAACCGCGGTGCCAGCCTGGGGGCCGCGCCCGCGATCACGTAACCGCCCCAGCTGTGCCCGACCAGCGTGACGTCCCGCAGGTCCTCGCTCTCGACCAACTCGACGACCGAGTCGACGACATCAGTCAGCGTGTGCGGCGTCGGGTCCGCACCGTCCTGCAGTCCGGGCAGGGTCGGAGTCAGCACCTGATGACCCGCGGACCGCAGCTGCTCGGCGACCGGCCGCCAGGCCCACCCGCCATGCCAGGCACCAGTGATCAACACGAACGTTCCAGCCATGGCGCACTCCTTCAAGGCTCAAGGTGCCTCGAATCGTGCCATTCCACCTGACGCCCGTCAATAATCTGACACACTTCAGTCCGAGCGAAGGGGCCGCGGTCACCGCGGCCCCCAGCTTCAGCCGACCTCGGCCATGATTTCGTCGCTGACGTCGAAGTTGGCGTAGACGTTCTGGACGTCGTCGCTGTCCTCGAGGGCGTCGATCAGGCGGAAGATCTTGCCGGCGCCGTCGGCGTCCAGCTCGACCGTCATCGACGGGACGAACTGGACATCCGCGGAGTCGTAGTCGATGCCGGCGTCCTGCAGGGCGGTGCGGGCCGCGACCATGTCGGTGGCCTCGGTGACGACCTCCCAGGACTCGCCGAGGTCGTTGACCTCGTCGGCGCCGGCCTCGAGCACGGCCTCCATCACGTCGTCCTCGGACAGCGACTTGCCGTCCTGGTCCTTGGCGACGACGATCACGCCCTTGCGGTTGAACATGTACGCGACCGAGTTCGGGTCGGCGAGCGATCCGCCGTTCCGCGTCATCGCCGTACGGACGTCCGCGGCGGCCCGGTTCCGGTTGTCGGTGAGGCACTCGACCAGCATCGCCACGCCGTTCGGGCCGTAGCCCTCGTACATGATCGTCTGGTACTCCGCGCCGCCCGCCTCGGCACCGGACCCGCGCTTGACCGCGCGGTCGATGTTGTCGTTCGGGACCGAGGACTTCTTCGCCTTCTGGATGGCGTCGTACAGGGTCGGGTTCCCGCCAGGGTCGCCACCGCCCATCCGGGCGGCCACCTCGATGTTCTTGATCAGCTTCGCGAAGAGCTTGCCGCGCTTCGCGTCGATGACGGCCTTCTTGTGCTTCGTGGTGGCCCATTTGGAGTGGCCTGACATGGCGAACCCAACCCTTCTACCGCTTGCAACGTCTCAGAGGCCGCGGACCAACTCGGCGAAGTAGCCGTGCAGCCTGGCGTCCCCGGTCATCTCCGGATGGAACGACGTGGCCAGCAGCCGATCGTGGCGAACCGCGACGATCCTACCCGCGGCGGGGCCCGACCTCACCGTCGACAGTACCTCGACGTCCCTCCCGACGCGCTCCACCCACGGTGCCCTGATGAACACGGCGTGGTACGGCGTGTCGAAGGCGGCGAACTCCAGGTCCGCCTCGAACGAGTCGACCTGCCGCCCGAACGCGTTCCGCCGGACCGTCACGTCGAGCCCGCCGAGCGTCTCCTGGTCCGCGGTCCCGCCGGTGATCTCGTTCGCCAGCATGATCATCCCGGCGCAGGTGCCGAACGCCGGCATCCCGTCCGCGATCCGCTTCTGCAGCGGCTCGAACAGGTCGAAGGCCCGGGCCAGCTTGTCCATCGTGGTCGACTCACCACCCGGCAGCACCATCGCGTCGACCTCCGCCAGCTCGGACGGACGCCGTACGGCGCGACCCTCGACACCCACCTCGGCCAGCATGGCGAGGTGCTCGCGCACGTTCCCCTGCAACGCGAAAACGCCGATGACGGTCATAAAGTCACCCTCCGTTGCCAGTCGAGGGTGACCTCGATGCGGCCTTCGTCGAACACCGCGGGCAGGTCGTTCTGGCGCAGCAGCGCGAGCACGTCCTCCAGCAGCGGCTCGCCGGGAGCCACGTTGGCGGTGTCGGGGTGCCAGAGCTTGAGCTCCAGCATCCCGAAGTCGACCGCGTGCCAGACGTCGGTGTCGGTGAAGAACACCAGCCCCTGCGGACTCTCCGCGGCCTCCAGCGCCTGCCGAGCCGCGTGGTGATCCGATGTGTAGCGGACCACCACCAGCCCGAGACGCTCGAACTCCGCGAGTACGGCGTCCAACCGGTCTGGATCCGTCGACTCGGGCCAGGCGGAGGCGTCCTCGTTGAGGTCCATGACCGCCTCGCCGATCAGCAGCGGTACCAGAGCGGCCGCGTCCATCGACGGCGCGTCCTCCGAGACGGCCTCGGTCAGCGCAGCAGTGATCGCCGCGTGGTCGGCGTACCCGGACCGCACCAGGACGCGGGCCAGGCCCCGCAGCTCCCGGGCGGTCCGCTCGTCCACCGACGGCAGGCTGTTCGAGGAGGTCACCAGCCGCGCTCGGCAAGCCGGTGCGGCTGCGGGATCTCGTCGACGTTGATCCCGACCATCGCCTCGCCCAGACCGCGGGAGACCTTGGCGATCACGTCGGGGTCGTCGTGGAACGTGGTGGCCTTGACGATCGCCTCCGCGCGCTGCGCCGGGTTGCCCGACTTGAAGATGCCGGAGCCGACGAACACGCCCTCGGCGCCGAGCTGCATCATCATCGCGGCGTCGGCCGGGGTGGCGATCCCGCCGGCGGTGAACAGCACCACCGGCAGCTTGCCGAGCGCGGCGACCTCCTTGACCAGCTCGTACGGCGCCTGCAGCTCCTTCGCCGCGACGTACAGCTCGTCCTCCGGGAGGTTCTGCAGCTTGCGGAGCTCCTGGCGGATCTGGCGCATGTGGGTGGTCGCGTTGGACACGTCACCGGTGCCGGCCTCGCCCTTGGAGCGGATCATCGCCGCGCCCTCGGTGATCCGGCGCAGCGCCTCGCCCAGGTTGGTCGCGCCGCAGACGAACGGCACGGTGAACTGCCACTTGTCGATGTGGTTCGCGTAGTCGGCCGGGGTGAGCACCTCGGACTCGTCGATGTAGTCCACACCGAGGCTCTGCAGCACCTGTGCCTCGACGAAGTGACCGATCCGGGCCTTGGCCATCACCGGGATCGACACCGCGTTGATGATCGAGTCGATCATGTCCGGGTCGCTCATCCGGGAGACGCCGCCCTGGGCGCGGATGTCGGCCGGGACCCGCTCCAGCGCCATCACCGCGACCGCGCCGGCGTCCTCGGCGATCTTGGCCTGCTCGGCGGTGACGACGTCCATGATCACGCCGCCCTTGAGCATCTCCGCCATGCCGCGCTTCACCTTGGCGGTGCCGGTCTGGGGGGTCTGGTTCTCCGTCACTGCTTCCTCCTGGTCGTGGGGCCTCACTGTCCAGATTAGGAGGTGGCGAGCATCTAACCTCAGTCCACCCTGAATCAAGTGGACTGAAGGACCTCGTCCAGCCGCGCCACCACGAGCCGCAGCGTGGCCGGCGGGGCCGTGAACGGGATCCGGATGTGGCGGCGGTCGGTCGCGTCCGGAGTGAACAGGTCACCGGCGCCCAGCAGCAGGCCCTGCTCCCGGGCCGCCTCCAGGACGCGGCGGGCCCTGGTCTCGGTCAGCTCGAGCCAGAGCGTCATACCGCCGGTCGGCGTGGGCCACGCCACACCGTCGAGCGTCCGGAGTCCGGCCTCCAGAGCGTTCAGGTTGGCGCGCAGCCGGGTCCTGCGGCGGCCGATCACCTTGTCGAGCTTCGGCACGATCGCCCGGGCCAGGAGGTCGTCCAGCGCACTCGGCGACGCCACACTGAGCTGTGCCGCGGTGTTGATCCGCCTGCGGAGCTGCTTGCCGGTACGCACCCAGCCGACGCGCAGCCCGCCCCACACGGTCTTCGACAGCGAACCAACGCTCACTGTGCGCGGGTAGCGGCTCAGTGGTTCGGCCTGGTCCCCACTCGCCAACCACAGTGGTCGCATCGTCTCGTCACTGATCAGAGCAGCGCCGTACCTGCGTGCTATCTCGACGACTGCCTGACGCCGGTCAGCGGGCAGGCTGAGGCCGGTCGGGTTGTGGTTGTCGGCCTGCAGGTAGATGACCTTCGGGCGGTGGCGCCGGCAGAGGTGAGCGAGCTGGTCGGTGTCCCAGACGCCGGCGGGCCAGCCTGCTACGTCCAGACGGTGTTTGCGGAGTAGGTCGAAGGCAGCCGGGTACGTCGGGGTCTCGGTGATCGCTACGCCCGGTCCGAGGTCCAGACCGGCCAGTGCGGCGTTCAGACCGGCTGCTGCGCCGACAGTGAGCGTCAGCTGCTCCGGCTCGGTCGGCACGCCCTCTGCGGTGAGGCGCTCGGCCAGCGCCGCTCTGAGCTCCTGTGATCCACCAGGTGGCGGTCCGTCACCTCCCATGGCCTGTGGCAGCCCGTCCTGCACGATCTGCGCCGCCGCCTCAGCCACGTCATGCGGCGCGGCCGTCGTGGCGAACCGCAGGTCGAGCACCGGCCGGTCCCCCGCCGTCACCGTCGACGCCGGCGCCACTGGGTCCAGCAGCCGGTCCAGCGGCCGCACCACGGTCCCGGAGCCACGCTTGGTCTCCAGTACGCCGTCACGCCGCAGGTTCTCCAGGGCGCGTACGACGGTCACGCGGCTCACCTCGAGCCGCTCCGCCAGCACCCGCTCCGACGGCAACCGCGACCCGATCGACAGGTCGCCCCGCTCGATCCGCCGCAGCACGAGTCCCTCGACCTGCTCGGTCTTGGTCCCGTCCGCCGCCTCCAGATCCCCCGCCCGCCACATAAGTCCAGTCTCCCACAACTGGCCTGATCCCCGGTCTTTGAGCACCCACCAACCATTTTCGGGCCGGCGAAACGGTTGGTGGGTGCTCAAAGTGGGGGTGATCAGAGTGTCGGCGGCGGATGTGAAGATCTGTGCATGGACGAACGGTGGCTGATCGCTGCGGAGGAGGGCGGCGGGGCGATGCTCGTTGCCCTGCATCCGGACGGGCAGCCGGCCGGGGAGATTCTGCGCGAGCCGGATCTGGTCACCTCCGTCGCGTCACGGCCGCAGGTCACGCGGTGGGTGTGGCGTTCGTCGAGCGAGATCTATCCGCGGTTGCTGGCCGCCGGCGTACGGGTCGAGCGGTGCTACGACATCGAGAACACCGAGGGGCTGCTCCTCGGTCATGAGGGCCGCCTCGGCGAGCCACGGTCCGCGGCCGCCGCGTGGGCGCGTTTGAGCGGTCGTCCGGTCCCACCCGATCCGCCCCTGCGCGCCGTCGTACCGGGTGAGCAGTCGTCGTTGTTCGAGATCTCCGTCGAGCCGGTCCCGTTCGAGGCGTTGCTCCGGGTGTACGCCGACCAGATCCGACGGCACGATCTGGCCGAGTACCCGGACCGGATGCGGTTGCTCACGGCATCGGAATCGTCCGCGATGCTCGTCGCTGCGGAGATGGATCTGGCTGGGTTGCCGTGGAGCGCGGACGCGCATCGGCAGTTGTTGAGCGAGCTGCTCGGTGAAAGGTTCCCCGGTTCGGGCGAGCCGCGCCGGCTGACCGAGCTCGCGGACGAGATCTCCGCGGCGTTCGGGCATCGCGTGCGGCCCGAGCTGCCGGCCGACGTACTGAAGGCGTTCAAGCAGGCCGGGCACCAGGTGAAGTCGACCCGGAAGTGGGAGCTCGAGCACGTCGATCATCCGGCGGTTGCACCGCTGCTCGAGTACAAGAAGCTCTACCGGATCTACACCGCGAACGGCTGGAGCTGGCTGAACGACTGGGTCCACGACGGGCGTTTCCGGCCCGGTTTCGTTCCTGGCGGCACCGTGTCCGGGCGCTGGATCACCAACGGTGGCGGCGGTCTGCAGATCCCGAAGGTGATCCGACGCGCGGTGGTCGCGGACCCCGGCTGGCGGCTCGTCGTCGCCGACGCATCGCAGCTCGAGCCGCGGGTGCTCGCCGCGATCTCCCGCGACCGCGCGCTGATGGAGGTCGCCAGCGATCCCGGTGATCTCTACAAAGCCGTTTCAGACCAAGCGTTCTCCGGCGACCGGGCGCAGGCGAAGATCGCCGTACTGGGTGCGATCTACGGGCAGACGTCCGGTGACGGCCTGAAGAACCTCGCCATGCTGCGCAAACGATTCCCGCAAGCCGTCGCGTACGTCGACGACGCGGCCCGAGCCGGCGAGGAAGGCCGACTGGTCCGCACGTACCTCGGCCGCACCTGCCCACCCAGCGGCCACCCCCTCGACGAAGCCCTCCTCGAAGGCCCGCCCGCCGACATCCCCACCACAGACCCCCGCCACGCCCGGGCCCGCGGCCGCTTCACCAGAAACTTCGTAGTACAAGGCAGCGCCGCCGACTGGGCCTTACTGCTCCTGGCCGCCCTCCGTCAGTCCCTGACGCCCCTCAAGGCCGAACTCGTCTTCCACCAGCACGACGAGGTCATAGTCCACTGCCCCACCGAAGAAGCCGACCAGGTAACCGAAGCCATCCAACAAGCCAGCAACCTCGCCGGCACCCTGACCTTCGGCCCCACCCCCACCAACTTCACCTTCACCACCGCCACAGTCGAGGTCTACGCGGACGCGAAGTAGCTCAGACCGTCTCGGGCAGGTTGTACAGCTGGTGGTTTGTGGTTTCGTAGGCGGTTATTTCGGAGATGCGGTTTTGTTCTATGCGGAAGATGTCTAGAGCGAAGAGGTGGTGGGTGGGGGCCGCTGGGGGTTTGAGGTAGGCGGCCAGGGTGGGTTGGCGGTTGATGGTGGTGGGGATGAACTGCCAGTGGCCGCGGTAGGTCGGGCTGAGGTTGGGGGTTAGCGAGCGAATTGCGTCTTCGATGCCGGAGAACCAGAACGGGTACGGCGGCATGGTGATGCGGATGTCTTCGTGCATGAGGGCGGCCAGGGCGGTGGGGTCGGCGTTGTCCCAGGCGGTGAGGTAGCGCTGGAGGAGTTTGCGTTCGTCATCGGAGGTGTCGCGCGCCGACCACTCGGAACGGTGTGGTGGCAGGTGCTCGCGGAGGACCGGACGCGCGCGTTGGAGGGCGGAGTTGACGGCCGCCACCGACAGATCGACCGCGGCTGCGGTCTCGCGGGCGGACCAGCCGAGGACGTCGCGGAAGATCAGTACGGCGCGCTGCCGCGCGGGCAGGTGCTGAATGGCGATCAGGAACGCCAACTCGATCGTCTCGCGCCGGATCGCGGCCGCGTCCGGCTCCTCGGCCCGATCCAGCAGTACATCAGGAAACGGCTGCAACCACGGCACATCCTCCCGCGCCGGCAAGGCCGTAGCGGGAAACGAGGCCGGCTCCAGGTGGTACGGCAGCACCCGACGAGGACGCCGTACGTCGATGCACGCGTTCGTCGCGATCCGGTACAACCAGGCCCGCACCGACGACCGCCCCTCGAACTCCCCGATCGCCCGCCACGCACGAAGAAACGTCTCCTGCACGAGATCCTCAGCCTCGTCGTACGACCCGAGCATCCGGTAACAATGCACCCGCAACTCATGCCGATACCGCTCAACATCCTCCTCGAAGGTGCTCATCGTCCGTCCTCGAGTTCGATGGTGGTGGGCATGGGAGCGCGGCCGGCCAGGCGGAACCAGGTGACCAGGCGGCGGTGGCGGAGGTCGCGGGTGGAGACCACTACGTCGTTGTGGAAGCGGCGGGCCAGTTGGACGCGGCGCATCGCGAGGCCGAGCTCGCCGGCCCACGGTTCGATGTCGGTGCCGGTGGCATGGATTGCGCGGGTGAGGGCGGACTCGGCCTGTTCGCGGAGTTCGAGCGCGTCGAGTGAGGCCGCGCGGGCGCGATGGGCCGCGTCGAGGAGCAGGAGCGCGGAGGCCGGGTCGAGAATGTCGCTGCCGGCCAGTTCCGCGACCAGGGCGGAACGTCGCGCCAGCTCGGTCTCCAGGGACGCGCGGGCGAGCTCCACACGATGGTGCAGCCGGTCGAGCCGGCCGGCGGTCCAGCTCGCGTAGGCGCCGAACAGCAGCAGCACCGCGCCCACCGCGAGCAGCACCCAGGAGATCTCCACACCCCCATTCGATCACCCGCCAAACCCCAGGCCGCATCCACCAACCCATCGCTGCAGCCCCACTTTGAGCACCCACCAACCATTTCAAGCCCCGGAAGATGGTTGGTGGGTGCTCAAAGAGCGCTCAGTGGTTGGTGGGTGCTCAAAGAGCGGTGAGTGGAGGGTGGGCGCTTACGGAGCGGTGACGGTGGGGCGGATGGGGTGATCCAGGTGTCGGGGCGGCATTAGCGTCGGGCGTATGGCGGATATTGGTGTGATCGGCGGGTCCGGGTTCTACTCGTTTCTGTCCGGTGCGGAGACCATCGAGATCGACACCCCGTTCGGCGCGCCCAGCGAGGCTCCGGTCGTTGGTGACCTCGACGGGCGGGAGGTCGCGTTCATTCCGCGGCACGGTGCCGACCATCGGTTCCCGCCGCACCGGGTGAACTATCGCGCGAACCTGTGGGCGCTGCGCGAGCTCGGCGTCCGCCAGGTCCTCGGCCCCTGCGCGGTCGGATCGCTCAAGCCCGAGCTGACGCCCGGCACGTTCGTGGTTCCCGACCAGTACGTCGATCGCACGTGGGGCCGGCCGCACACGGTGTACGACGAGGCGCCGGTGGTCCACACCTCCGCCGCGGACCCGTACTGCCCCGTCGGCCGCGCAACGGTGATTGCCACCGGCAACGTCGTACCCGAGGGCACGATGGTGGTGATCAACGGACCGAGGTTCTCGACCCGCGCCGAGTCGCGGTGGCACGCGGCCCAGGGCTGGTCGGTCGTCGGCATGACCGGCGCACCGGAGGCAGCCATCGCCCGCGAACTCGCGCTCTGCTACACGTCGATCGCCGTCGTCACCGACCACGATGCGGGCGTCGAGAGCGGCGCCGGGGTCACCCAGGCCGAGGTGTTCGAGGCCTTCAAGCACAGCATCGAACGCCTGCAGGACCTTCTCAAGAACGTGATCGCGCAACTCCCGAAGCCCGACACCGACTGCAGCTGCCACCACTCCCTCGACGGAACGGAGGCGGCGCGATGAGAGTCCTGCTGACGGGCGGGGCCGGCTTCATCGGTACCCACGTCCACGACCAATTACTTGCCGAGGGCCACGAAGTCACCGTTCTCGACTCGTTCCGCCCGGACGTGCACGCCGCACGCCCCGCGCGCAGCCCCGGCCTGGTCGTCGGCGACATTCGCAGGGCGGACGCGGTGACCAGGGCGCTGGACGGCGTCGACACCGTCATTCACCTGGCCGCGAAGGTCGGCCTCGGGGTCCATCTCGACGACATCGACGACTACGTCTCCTCGAACAGCCTCGGTACGGCGGTCCTCCTGAAGTCCCTCGGCAACATCCGCAACCTCGTCTACGCCAGCTCGATGGTCGTGTACGGCGAGGGGCGCTACGACTGCGACGACCACGGACAGGTCGCCCCTGGCCCCCGCCGTACCGAAGACCTCGAACAAGGCCGCTTCGAGCCGCCCTGCCCGCACTGCGGCGCCCCACTGAGGCCCGGCCTCGTCACCGAGGACGCCGCACTGGATCCACGGAACGCCTACGCGGCCAGCAAGCTCAACGGTGAGCATCTCGCCGCCGCGTGGGCCCGCGAGACGGGCGGCCGCGTCACCGCACTCCGCTTCCACAACGTGTACGGCCCCGGCATGCCGCGCAATACGCCGTACGCCGGAGTCGCCGCGATCTTCCGGTCCGCCCTCGAACGTGGCGAGATACCGCGCGTCTTCGAGGACGGTCGCCAACGCCGCGACTTCGTGCATGTCCGCGACGTCGCAGCCGCGGTCACACTGTCGGCAGCCGCGCTCCCCCGCCAGCCACCGTTCACGGCGTACAACGTCGGCAGCGGCACGGTCACCACGATCGGTGAGGTCGCCGCCGAGTTGGCCCGCGCGTACGGCGGCCCGCGGCCCGTCGTCACCGGCGAGTACCGCCTCGGCGACGTCCGGCACATCACGGCCGCGTCCGATCGCCTGAAGAACGAGCTGGGCTGGAAACCGGCGTACGACCTGCAAACCGGTCTCGAGGACCTACTCCACTCGGCTGGCTAGTACGGGCGGGAGGTCGATCTCGAACGCGCAGCCGCCGTCGACGTTGCTGACGGCAATCTTCCCGTCGTGGGACTCGACCACACCGCGCGCGATCGCCAGCCCCAGACCGCCGCCGCCCGCATCGGGCGTGCGCTGCTCGTCGCCGCGCCAGCCGACATCGAAGACCCGTTCGAGATCGTCCGCCGGAATGCCGCCGCACCCGTCGGTCACCGCGAGCCGGACCCGCCCGTCGGTCTCGCGATCGACCGTCAGCGTCACCGTCCCACCCGCCGACGTGTGGCGGATCGCGTTCCCGACCAGGTTGGTGACCGCACGCGTCAACTCGTCCGGATCCCCTTGTACGGCGAGCCGATCGTCGTCACCCGGCGTCGAAACGGCCAGCTGAACGCCTTCCGCCCGCGCATGCTCGTTGTTCTCCCCCGCGACGTCCTCGGCCAGCTCCCGCAGGCTCACCGCCGACCGTCGGCGCGGCGGCGGCGCCGTCGACAAGCGCGACAGCTCGAACAGGTCGTCCACCAGCCCCGTCATCCGGTCGACCGTCGACCGCATCTGCCGCAAAGCGCCCGGTACGTCGTCGATCACGCCGTCCTCGAGCCCTTCGGACACCGCCCGCAATCCGGCCAGCGGCGTCCGCAGATCATGTGACATGAACGCGACCAGCTCCCGCCGGCTAGTCTCCAGAGCCCGCTCCCGCTGATGCGACGCGGCGAGCTTCTTCCGCGTCATCTCCAACTCGTTCGTCAACGCGGCCAGCTCCGCGGGAACCACTACGCCCGCAGCCTCTGTCGGCTCGTACGACGTACCGAGGTGACGTAGCCGCCGTCCGACATCGCGCGACCCGACGCTGATCCAGTGCCCGAGCAGCACCGACATCGCCAGCCCGAGCAGCGCCGCGAACGCCAGCGTCCACAGCACCACCCACGAGTCGTGTTCGGAGATGAACATCGCTCGGACGCTCTGCAGCACCGCCGCCAGCGCACCGGCCATCGGCGCCAGCGCCGCCACGATCATCGTGATCCGCAACGACCGCCGCCGGAACCGCCACAGCACGACCGCCCCGACCGCCGCCACCACGAGCGTCCACAGCGTGGTGAGCGCCAGGATCGTCGCCATGTCTCTGTTCATCAGGCGTCACCGGCGAACAGGTACCCGGTCCGCGGAACGGTCAGCACGAGCTTCGGATCGGACGGATCCGCCTCGATCTTCTCCCGCAACCGCCGTACGTGCACGGTGACGGTCGACGAGTCGCCGAAGTCCCAGCCCCACACGCGGCGGAGCAACTCGGCCTTCGTGTACGCCTTGCCGGCATGCGACACCAGGTACGCCAGCAGGTCGAACTCGCGATGCGTCAGCGACAGCTCATCCTCGCCGAGGTACGCGCGCCGCGCCGCCGTGTCGACGACGACCGGCCCGGCGCTCAGCTTGCTCGGCGTCAGATCGAGCCCGGCCAGACGCTCCTCCCGCCGGACCATCGCCTGCACCCGCAGCGTCAGCTCCCGCGGGCTGAACGGCTTGACCACGTAGTCGTCCGCGCCGACCTCGAGCCCGACGAGCCGGTCCTCCTCCTCGCCGCGCGCGGACAGCATGATCACCGCGGCACCGTCGTCGGCCGCGCGCATCCGGCGCAGCACCTCGAGTCCGGACAGTCCGGGCAGCATCACGTCCAGTACGACGACCGACGGCTTCCACTGCTGCCACACCTCGACCGCGGAGGCACCGTCCGCGACCACGCGGGCGTCGTACCCGGCCTTGGTCAGGTACGCCGAGACGACGTTCGACACGGTCGGGTCGTCGTCCACCACAAGAACACGAGTAGCCACGCTCTGAGCGTAGATCCTCAGTCCGTCCCGCAGCCGCACCAGCGCCGGAACGCAGTACGCCGTAAGCGACCCGTAGTCGTGTTCGGGCCCTGGCGACGCGGGTTCGTCCTTACCGTCGAAGAATGTCCGTCGATCTCGTCCTGCCGTGCCTGAACGAGGCGGCCGCCCTGCCCTGGATCCTCGAACGGCTCCCGCCCGGCGTCCGCGCCATCGTCGTCGACAACGGCTCCACCGACGACTCGGCCGCCGTCGCCGCACGACTGGGCGCGACGGTCGTGCAGTGCGAGATCAAGGGGTACGGCGCCGCGTGTCACGCCGGTCTGGAGGCCGCCGACGCCGAAATCGTGGCAGTGATGGACGCGGACGCCTCGCTCGATCCGCGGCAACTGGTCCGGGTGACCGCGCCGGTCGTTGCCGGCCGCGCGGATCTGATCGTCGGCCGCCGGCGTCCGGTGTCACGGCAGGTCTGGCCGTGGCATCTCCGGCTCGCCAACGCGGAGCTCTCTCGGCGGATCAGGCGCCGTACGGGCGTCGCCTTGCACGATCTCGGTCCGCTGCGTGCTGCCCGGCGTACCGCCTTGCTCGGACTCGGGCTGACGGATCGACGGTCCGGATACCCGTTGGAGACGGTGGTCCGCGCCGCCGACGCCGGCTGGCGGATCGCGGAGGTCGACGTCGACTACCTCCCGCGCTCGGGGCGCTCGAAGGTCACCGGTACGCCGCTCGGTGCCGCGCGCGCCGTACTCGACATGTCCAAAGTTTTGGCCAGATGAAGCGCGGCACGGTGATCGTGATCGCGAAGGCGCCGGTGCCGGGGCGGGTGAAGACGCGGCTGCAGAGCGAGTTCACGGCACGCGAGGCGGCGGCACTGGCACGGGCGTCGCTCGTCGACACGCTCAGCGCGGTCCAGTTCGCGCCCGCGACGCGGCGGGTGATCGTGCTCGAGGGTGAACCGGGGCCTTGGCTGCCGCCCGGTTTCGAGGTCGTGGCGCAGCGCGGGGGCGGGCTCGACGAGCGGCTCGTGGCGGCGTTCGAGGACGCGTACGACGGTACGCCGATGCTCCTCGTCGGAATGGACACGCCACAGTTGCGGCCGGAACAGCTCGGGTTCGAATGGGCAGCGCACGATTTTGGTGGGTACGACGCGGTGCTCGGGCTGACCGAGGACGGCGGGTACTGGTGCCTCGGGCTCCGTACGCCGGATCCGCGCGCGCTGGTCGGCGTACCGATGTCGACAGACCACACCGGGCGGGATCAGCTCCGTCGGCTGCTGGCCTTGGGGTTGCGGGTGCGGATCCTGCCGACGCTGCGGGACATGGACACGCCGCGAGATGCGGCGTACCTCGCTGACGAGTTCCCGTCGCTGCGGGTGTCGCGGCTGTACCGGCGGCTGCAGCACGCGGCGCATCCGGGACTGCTGTTCGAGCAGGCGCTCGGCGGTACGGCGCGAGTTGTTGCCACCGGCATCGATGGACGGACGGTGCCGTCGCTGTCCGACGTGGATCGCTGGACGGCGCCGGCGGACGACGTGGATCGGCTCGCGCTGAGTCGATGCGAGGGGCCCGTGCTGGACATCGGGTGCGGTCCGGGGCGGATCGTGACTGCGCTCGCCGAACGTGGCATCCCCGCGCTCGGGGTCGATGTGTCGCCGCGGGCGGTCTCACTCACCACGTCGCGGGGCGCGTCCGCGCTGCATCGTCCGGTGCAGGACCGGCTGCCGGGCGAGGGGCGCTGGGGCAGCGTGCTGCTGATGGACGGGAACATCGGGATCGGTGGTGATCCGGCCGATCTGCTGCGTCGCTGCGCCGAGCTCGTCCGCCCCGACGGTCTCGTGCTGGTCGAGGTCGACCCGGACGACGATCTCGACGAGAGATCGCCGATCGTCCTCCGCAGCTCCACCGGCCGCCACTCGACCCCGTTGCCGTGGGCAAGAGTAGGCACCCGCGCCCTGATCCGCCACGCCCGCGCAACCCACCTCCACCCCACCGAAGACTGGCGCACACCGCACCGAGCCTTCCTGACCCTCCGCCGAACCGCATGACGCGCGACGACCAGGCCGACCCGACCCCGCCCCCCGCCTCGAGCCGCCTCCCCTCCCCCCACCTCCCGCTCCCGCGCGGCTCCGGCCCACTCCGCCACTTTGTGCACCGGATCCGCACGACTTCGCGGTCCGAAGACGGATCCGGTGCACAAAGTCGCCAGCGCATCCGGGTCGGGGGTGCCGCGGTGGCTCTGGCGGCGGTGGCTTCGGCGGCGGTGGTGGTTGGGGCGGCGGCGCGGCAGTGGTGGCCGGATGTGGTGTTGGTTGTGGGGTCCGTCGTGGTCGGGCTCTTGGTGTGGCGGTTCGGGCGCGGGTTGGGTGTTGGGATTGTGGTGGTCGTGGCGGGGTTGTGTCAGGTGCCGGGGCTGACGCAGGCGCCGATCACCAGTACGGACGCCTACCGGTACGTGTGGGACGGGCGCGTGCAGTTGTCCGGGCATTCGCCGTACGGATATGTGCCGCTGGACGACTCGTTGGCGCGACTGCGGGATCCGGTGCTGTTCCCGGGGTTGGCGCCGGATCAGCGCTCCGGGGTGACAGGCATTCCCGACGACCCGGCGCAGCTCCCGGTCGACGACGTCAGGACGCGGATCAACCGCCCCGGCGTGCCGACCATCTATCCGCCGGTCGCCGAGGCCTACTTCACCGTGGTCGCCCTGTTCACGCCGTGGTCGGCAGGCACCCTCGGACTGCAGATAGCGGCCGGACTGATCGCGATCGCACTCACCTGGCTACTCGCCGTACAGAACCCGCGCTGGGCCGCGCTGTGGGGTTGGTCACCGATCGTCGCTCTCGAGGCGAGCAACGCCGCCCACGTCGACGTCCTCGCCGCGCTCTTCATCACGGCCGCCGTCGTCACCACCGCCCGCCGACCGAAACTCGCCGCCGTCCTCCTCGGAGCGGCCGGCGGCGTCAAGCTCCTCCCGCTCCTGTTGCTCCCCGCGTTCCGCCACCGGCGCCCAGTCGTTGCCCTGGGCACCTTCATCGCCTCGTACCTCCCGCACGTCCTTGCCGTCGGCACCTTGGTGCTCGGCTTCCTCCCCGGCTATCTCAACCAGGAAGGCTTCGAGGACGGCAGCTCCCGATCGGCGATTCTCGCGCTCCTACTGCCTCCTGAGGCCCGCCAGCTCGTCGCCGCGATCCTCGCGCTCGCCCTCGCCGCCCTAGCCTTCCACCGGGCCCGACGCGACCCGATCGCCCTGACCTGCTGCTGGCTGTACGGCGCGGCGCTCCTGATCGCCACCCCGACATACCCGTGGTACGGCCTCCCGCTGATCGCCCTCGCCGCGCTGGCGAGCCGCCCCGAGTGGATCGCCGTACCGCTCGCGTCGTACCTCGCCTACGCGAGCTTCGGCCACGACACCCGCCAGGGCCTCATCCACCTGACCGCCGCGCTCACCGTCGCCGGCGCCCTCACGATCCGTCACCAACTCGTTGCGAAATCAGGTTTGACCGCACCGCCCCTCCCCGCCAACACTGGCGAGCGTGACGAAACGCATCGCCCTAGCAACCTCGGCCGACTACGCTGAGTTGCACCCTGACGAACGCCCGCTCCTGGACGCACTCCGCGCCGCAGGTCTCGACCCGGTGGTCGAGGTCTGGACCGACCCGTCGGTCGACTGGTCCGCGTACGACGCCGTCCTGCTGCGGACCGTCTGGGACTACTTCTGGCTGTACGCCGAATTCACCGAGTGGCTCGCCCAGCTCGACAAGGCCGGCGTACCGGTCCTGAACTCCACGGACCAGGTCCGCTGGAACAGCGACAAGCAGTACCTGCTCGAACTGCGCGAGCGCGGCGTCGCGATCGTTCCGTCCCAGGTCGCGGCGGGCGCGTGCCTGCGCGAGGTCGTGGCCGGACTGGCCGGTCAGCAGATCGTCGTGAAGCCGACCGTGGGCGGCAACGCTCTGCACACGGTGCGCGGCGTCGCGGGCTCCCCCGAGCTCGAGCAGGCGCTGAGCGATCTGCCCGACGTGGTGTACCTCGTGCAGCCGTTCGTGCCTGAGATCCAGTCCGACGGCGAGTGGTCGCTACTTTTCTTCAACGGCGAGTTCAGCCACGCGGTGGTCAAGCGTCCCGCGTCCGGCGATTACCGGGTCCAGGAGTCGTACGGCGGCCAGACGACGCCGACGGACCCGCCGCCCGCCGTACTCGAAAGCGCCCAGGCCGCCATGGCTGCCTCCGGCCCGACACCCACCTACGCCCGGGTCGACGGCGTCGTCGTCAACGACCGGTTCCTGCTGATGGAGATCGAGCTCATCGAGCCGTACCTCTTCCTGCCGCAGTCCCCCGACGCCGCCGGCAAGCTCGCAGCCGCGGTCGCCGCGCGCGTCTAACTGGCGGCCGACTCCGGGTGGCCCCGGCGACGCCCGTACAGCAGGGTCTCGCCGGCGGCCGTCCCGGTGTACTTGGTCCGCCGCGCCCACTCCCGGCACTCGGCGAGCACCGGGCACGAGGTCAGGCACAGCTCACGGGCCTTGCGCTGCTCCCAGCGGGACGCGTCCTCGTCGTACGTCGGCGCCTGGCCGATACACGCGGCCCGGCTCATCCAGCGGTCGGCGGGATCCACGATCACGGTCAACGTCGGCCTCATGACACCGACGGTAGATCGCCGGCGACCCCTCGCAGTCTTTGTCTCGAAATATGATCAACCTACTAGACTTTTATCCTCGCCTGTATGCCGACGCTCGAAGACATCCGCCAGGCCGCCACGGAGCTTGAGGGACGGATCCAACGCACCCCGATGCTGACCTCGTCCGCCCTGAACGAACGGTTCGCGGCCGACCTCGTGCTCAAGGCCGAGTTGTTCCAGAAGACCGGGAGCTTCAAGGTCCGCGGACTGCTGACGAAGCTCTTGCGGTTGACGACCGAGGAGCGCGAGCGCGGTGTCATCACGGTGTCGGCGGGCAACGCGGCGGGCGCGCTGGCCTGGGCGGCACGAAACGCCGGGGTGCCGGCGACGGTGGTGATGGCGGCGACCGCCGTACCGGCGAAGATCGACGCGGCCCGCGGCTACGGCGCGACCGTCGAGCTCGTCGGGGGTGACCTGATGGCGCAGTACGAGCGGATCCGGGACGAGCGGCAGCTGGCCGGCGTGCACCCGTTCGACGACGAGGACGTCATCCTGGGGCACGCCGGCCTCGGCCTGGAGCTGTTGGCGGACCGCCCGGACATCGACACCGTCCTGGTTCCGGTGGGCGGCGGCGGACTGATCTCGGGGGTCGCGACGGCGGTGAAACTGATGAAGCCGGCGATCCGCGTGATCGGGATCGAGCCGGAGCAGGCCGACGTGGTCAGCCGCAGCCTCGCGGCCGGCGTACCGCAGAAGCTCCTGACCGCTCGATCGATCGCCGACGGCCTCGCCGCACCCGTCTGCGGCACCCGCAACCTCCCGCTCATCCAGCAGTACGTCGATGACGTCGTCCGCGTGTCCGAAGACGCACTGCTCGAGGCGACGCGCCTGGTCATGTCACGGACCAAGCTCGCCCTCGAACCGGCTGCCGCGGCACCCTTCGCGGCGCTGCTCGAAGGCCTCCGACCCGAAGGAGTCACGGCCGCCGTGGTGAGCGGCGGCAACCTGGACGTCGCGAAGCTGAGGTTCTAGGCGGTTGCGAGGTCGGCTCTGGCGCGGGATCTGACGCCGTCGCTGGGATCGTCGACCACGTCACCGTGGCGTACCGGATCGTTCTCCGGGAGGAGGATGTCGCGGGCGACCACCAGCATCAGCCAGAGGGTGCCGGCCATCCGCAGGATCACCGAGAGCCAGTAGATCCGGTCCGGGACCTGCGGATCACCAGGCGCCAGGAACTGCGCCAGATGCATCCACACCAGCATCCAGTAGAAGCATTCGCAGGCCTGCCAGATCAGCCAATCACGCAGCCGCGGCCGAGCCAGTGCCACGAGCGGCAGCAGCCACAGCACGTACTGCGGTGAGTAGACCTTGTTGATCAGCAGGAACGCCGCCACGACCAGGAACGCGAGCTGCGCGAATCTGGGCGGCCGGGGCGCCATCAGGCCGAGGATCGCGATCGACAGGCACAACCCGGCGAAGATCACGATGTTCAGCTGATTGACGTCCGCGACCTCGTGCTTGGCCAGCTTGAGGACGTACCAGATCGAGCCGTAGTCGCTCTCCCGCTCGTCGTTGAACTGCCAGAACGACAACCACTCGTTCTTCGCGAGCAGGTAGATCGGCGCGTTCACGAGGCCCCACGCGACCGCTGCCGCCACCGTCGCCTGGATCCACGGCCACAGCTTCCGGCCACGGATGCAGACGATCAGCAACGGGCCGAGCAGCAGGAACGGGTAGAACTTCGCCGCCGTCCCCAGCCCGAGCAGTACGCCGAACCAGATGGGTTTCCCGCGCGACCACGCGAACATCGCCCCGGCGGTCAACGCGACCGCGAACAGGTCCCAGTTGATCGTCGAAGTCAGTGCGAGCGCCGGGGCCGCGGCGACGTACAGGGCGTCCAAAGGCTGCCCACGAGCCGCGCCCGGGCGTTTTTCGACTCCGCGCGCGGTCGCGACCGTGAGGCCGACGATCAGCAGCGCACAGAGGAACAGCAGCACGGTGTTGACCAGGAAGAACACCCCGGCCGTGTCGCGCTTCTGCTCGACGGTCAGGTCCTTCTTCGGGTCGCCGGTGATCACCCAGGTGAGCTGCGCCGCGACCTCCATGAAGCCGCCGGTCAGCACCGGGTACTCCAGCACCGGGTAGTTGCCGGTGTCGAGGAACGGCCGGTTACCCTCCGCGAAGCCGCGCTCCTGGTACAGGAACCCGATGTCGGAGTAGCAGAGCGCCTTGAACGGCCGCCAGCTCTGGCGGTCCCAGCCGGCCTCCATGCAGGGCGCCTTCTGCAGCACACCGAGCCCGAAGGTGATCGTGCACACGGCAAGCGCGATCCGCAGCGGCGTCCACCACGACGAGCTGAGCCGGGCGAACCGCCCTGACGGTCCACCGAGCCCGACGGTCAGGCCGGCGACGGCCGGATCAGCCTCCGACGGCGTCTGCGCGGGCTCGCGTTGTGGTCCGGTCACGGTGGGCATCATCTCCTATCGGCCACCTGGCGACCAGGAGAGGTTACCCACCTGTCACCAGCGGACCCCGCAACCGTCCTCGTGCGCGTGTCAGTCGGGCGGTTCCAGGCGGGCGAGCCAGGTGGTGAGGAGCTTCTCCAGCTGAGCGGTCTCGTCCGGTGTGAGCGCCTCCAGGAGGCGTTGCTCGTTGGCCATGTGGGCGGTGAAGGCCTTGTCGATCAGCCGCCGGCCGCCCGGGGTCAGGCGGACCACCCGGCCGCGGCCGTCGGCGTCACTGCGGCGGCGATGGACCAGGCCGGCTTCCTCGAGCCGGTCGACCCGCTTGGTGACCGCACCTGTGGTCACCATCGTGTGCAGCGCAATCTCCCCCGGCGCCCGCTCGTACGGCGCTCCCGCACGCCGTAGCGCCGCGAGGACGTCGAACTCCCCCTCGGTCAGTCCGTACTTCGCGTAGAGCAGCGTCAGCTCGCCGGTGAGCTGGTTCGCGATCCGGTGCAGCCGCCCGATCACACCCTGCGGGGCGGTGTCGACATCCGGTCGCTCGACCTGCCACTCCGCCTGGATTCTCGCTACGTGGTCCACGGGTTCCACTATATCTTCCCGGGAAGATATAGTGTTTTCCATGGAAGATACCTTCCGCTGGAGCCTCGTCACCGCGATCGCGCCGATCGCCTGGGGCACGAACTACTTCGTCACCCACGAGTACCTGCCGGCCGGACATCCCTTGTACGGCGCGGTGTTCCGCGCACTGCCCGCGGGCCTCCTCCTGCTCGCGCTCGCCCGCCGCCTCCCCCGCGGCGTCTGGTGGTGGCGATCGCTGTTGCTCGGGATCTGCAACATGGGCGCGTTCTTCGCGCTGATCTACCTCGCGTCCCAGCTGCTCCCGGTCAGCCTCGCGTCGACGATCATGTCCGCGGCGCCGTTCACCATGGCGCTCTTCGCCTGGGGCCTGCTCGCGGAACGCCCGACCGCTCAAATCCTGATCGGCGCAACCGCCGGGATCGCGGGCGTCCTACTGCTGCTCGGCGCCGGATCGACCGCGGTCGACCTGCGCGGTGTGGCGGCGTCGGCAGCCGCACTGACGATGTCCTCGTGCGGCTACGTCCTGGCCAAGAAGTGGGGCCGAGCCAGTGCGGGTCCGCTCGCGACGACCTCGTGGCAGCTGATCGCCGGCGGTGTCGTCCTGATCCCGTTCGCGATCGTCGTCGAAGGCGCCCCACCACAACTCGACGGACCGGCCGTCGCCGGTTTCGCGTACGTCGGACTCGTCGCGACCGCACTCGCGTTCACGGCCTGGTTCGCGGGCCTCAGCAGGCTCCCCGCGGCCACCGTCGGACTGATCGGGCTCCTCAACCCGGTGACCGGCGTACTACTCGGTGTGCTGGTCTCCGGGGACGTACTGAACCTGCGACAGGTCGGCGGGCTCGCCCTGGTGCTGCTCGGCATCACACTCAGCCAAGTCAGGGTGAACCCGCCGACCCCCTTCGGTCGGGTGCGTCAGCTGGACGTGACGGAGTAGGAGTTGGTGGTGAAGTTGAGGCCGCCGGACGACGACGTGATCTCGAAGCCGAACTGGACTTCGCCGACGGTCGCATCACCCATCCAGCCCTGGCTGCGGATCCAGTTCAGGACGGCCTTGATGTCGACGGAGCCGGAGTTGGTGTTGGAGGTGCGGAGGAACGAGAAGACCGCGTTGGCGCCGTTGCTGCCGCGATAGACGTCCCAGGTGTGGCCGCCGACGCTGAGCGTGGTCTGCTTGCTGCCGATCGGGCCGACCGCGCCCTGCTTGTTCATCCACAGCATGATCTCGTAGGCGTTGTTCCCGGCCCAGATGTCGTAGGTCGACGAGTACGAGCCACTGCCTGGCCGGGACACGTTGAAGCTGCTGGTGAGCGTGCCGAGGGCACTGACCGGCTTGCCGATGTTGCGGGCGGAGTGCGGGTACGACTTCACGCCGCCGGTGTTCGGGTGGTCGGCCCAGACTCCCCAGTTGCTGTAGGAGTTGGCCCAGATGGTCTGCGGTCCGGCGCCACCGCCCCAGACATCATTGCGGACGGTGTAACCGCCGTTGGACCAGCTACCGAACTTGTCCGACGACGACCACGCGGCCGCATGGGCCGGTGCCGCGGTCACCAGGCCGGCGGCCAGTACTGTCAGTACCGCGATTGCTGCTTTCCACCATCTCTGCATTTCCATTCCTCTCGTCGAGTCCGGCCGGCGGCCGGACCTTGGGCGAACGCAGGGGAACAAATGGGGTGTCGAAGCGCTTCGACTGGGGTAGAACTGGGACAGGCTCAGGAAAGGGGACGACGTGGTCACGATCGCCGACGTCGCGCGGCACGCCGGGGTTGCGGCCAGCACGGTCTCGTACGTGCTCAGTGGCAAGCGGACGATCTCGACCGACACCCGGGAGCGCGTGCAGCGCAGCGTCCGCGCACTCGGCTACCGCCCGAACGCGAGCGCCCGCGCCCTGGCCAGCCAACGGTCCAACGTGCTCGCGCTGGTGATCCCGCTCCGCACCGGCATGCACGTCCCGGTGATGATGCAGTTCGCCGCCGCGGTCGTGACCACGGCCCGCCGGTACGACCACGACGTACTGCTGCTGACCGCCGACGAAGGGCCGGAAGGTCTCGAGCGGGTCGCGCAGAGCTCGCTCGTGGACGCACTCGTGGTCATGGACATCGAGCTCGCCGACGAACGGGTCCCGGTCCTCCGGGAGCTGCCGATGCCCTCGGTGCTGATCGGTTACCCGGACGACGCCGACGGACTCACCTGTATCGACCTGGACTTCGTGGCGGCCGGCGCGCACTGTGTCGACCACCTGGCCGACCTCGGCCACCGCTCGCTGGCCCTGCTCGGGACGCCGTCCGCGGTGTACGAACGGCAGACGGGCTTCGCGCAACGGACGCTGACCGGTTTCGCGGACGCCGCCGAACGACGCGGCGTGGTCGGCGTCGAGACGCCCTGTGAGCACACGTTCGACGCCATCCTGCACACGGTGCGTGAGCTGCTCGACGAGCACCCGGACATCACCGGCCTGGTGGTGCAGAACGAGCCGATCATCGGACCGCTCCTGGACGTCCTGCGCCGGCTCGGCCGCCGGGTCCCCGACGACATGTCGCTGGTGGCGATCTGCGCGGACGACGTCGCCGAGCGGCAGGTTCCGCAGTTGTCGTCGGTCTCGATCCCGGCGGAGCGCATCGGCGACCAGGCGGTCGAGTCGCTGATCACGAAGCTCGAGGGCGGCGACGTACCGGCGTTGACCCTGCTGCCACCGGCGCTGACGGCCCGCGAGAGCAGCTGCCAGGCGCCTCACCGCGATCTCACCACCGCGTAGCCACCAGGCGGCAACGGCAGCTCGCCGACGACCAGCTCGCTCCCATCGGCCGGTACGGCGACCTGCGTGTCACCGTGGTTGATCAGGAACGTCCACGTGGTGTCGCCGGCCCGGCGCCGTACCGTCTCGATCGGCGACGTCGACCGGCCCAGCAACCTCGCGGCGGTCTCGTCGTCCACCTCGGTCGACACGTACCAGGCGACACCCGCGCCGAACTCGTGACGCGTGATCGCGGGCTTGCCGTCCAGCACGCCACCGGCGTACCGATCGATCACCTCCGCGGACACGGCCTGGACGTCCTCGCTCCACACCCGCCCGCACCCACCGGACGACAAGGCGATCTCGCCGTCGATCGGCAGCGGGTGGAACCCCTCCACCCGGACGCCGAGAAGGTCCGTGAACGCCCCCGGATACCCTCCGAGCCGAACCCGCAGCTCGGGATCCACGATCCCGCTGAAGTACCCGACCACCAGGTGTCCGCCACCTTCGACATACGCGGTGAGCGCTGCTGCGGATTCGTCGCTGACCAGATACAGGCTGGGGACGACAACTGTCGTGTACGACGAGAGATCCGCGGTGGGCGACGCGAAGTCGACCGTCACGCCGGCACGCCAGAAGTGCCGGTGCGCGGATCGTGCCGCGGTCAGGTAGTCCAACGCCGACGACGGCAGGTGGGTACCCTGCATCGCCCACCAGCACTCGACGTCCCAAAGGATCGCGACCTCGGCCTCGACGGTGCTCTCGGCAACTTCAGCCAACTGCGGCAGCACCGCGCCGAGCTCCGCGACTTCGGTGAAGATCCGGCTGTCCGGCCCGGCATGCGGGACCATCGCCGAGTGGTACATCTCGGACCCGCCGCGCGACGCCCGCCACTGGAAGAACAACGCACCCTGCGAGCCTCGCGCGATGTGCGACAAACTGTGCCGTGCCATCCGGCCCGGCTCTTTCGCCTGCAACCGGCGTCCGTCGTTGAGCGTTCCGGCCGCCTGCTCCATCAGCAGCCACGGCCTGCCCCCGGCCCACGACCGGGCCAGGTCCGCGGCGAAAGCCGTCTGCTCCTCCGCACCGGTCCCGGTCTGATCCGGATAGTTGTCGATGGCCACGATATCGACCGCCTCGGCCCACTGGGCGTGATTCACCGGCACCCAACCGCCGAAGACGAAGTTCGTCGTGATCGGCAGCTCCGATAACGTCCGCAGTTCGGCCTTCTGCTCGAGGAACGCCGCCAGCAACTCGTCCGACCAGAACCGCCGGTAGTCCAGGAACTGGGTCGGATTCACCAGATACTGCGTTTTCCGCGGTGGCTCGATGTCCGTCCAGTCGGCGTACCCCTGGCTCCAGAAGGCGGTCGTCCACGCGGCGTTGAGCCGGTCCAGGTCGCCGTACCGCTCCCGGAGCCACCCGCGAAAACGTTCCGCTGCGAGCGAGCAGTGACACGTGGACCCGTACTCGTTGTGCACGTGCCACATCGCGAGGGCCGGGTGATCGTGATACCGCTCGGCCAGCATCCGCGCGATCCCCCGTGCGGCGTCCCGGTACGCCGGCGCGCACGCGCAGTACGTGTCCCGGCTGCCGTGGGTCAGGCGTACGCCGTCCGCTGTGACCGGCATCGCCTCCGGGTGCAACCGACTGAACCACGGCGGCGGTGATGCGGTCGGGGTGGCCAGGTCGACGCTGACGCCACCGTCGTGCAGCAGGTCGAGCACCTGGTCGAGCCAGCCGAACTCGTACTGCCCCGGCGTGGGCTCCAGCGACGACCACGAGAACACCCCGACGGTCACCAGGTTCACGCCGGCCTGCCGCATGAGGGCGACGTCTTCCTTCCACACCCCCGGATCCCACTGCTCGGGGTTGTAGTCGCCGCCGTACCAGAGTCGTCTCATACCGGCTCACCGTAGGGGATCCCGAATCCGTTCGTGGACAGGTACACCCGCCCGTAGACCCGCGGATCACCAGCGATCGCGTCACCGGTGGAGGCGTACTGGTGCCGGTCGTCGTTCACGCGCACCCAGGAGGCGCCACTGTCGTCCGACCGGTAGATCCCGCGGACGCCGTCGACCTTCCCGGACGTGTACGCGGCCATCTCCCGGCGTCGCGGCGCGGCCTTGCCGAAGCCGATGGTGTACGCCTCCTCGATCGTTGTCACGGGTAAGTACGTCGACCCGCGATCGACCGATCGGTACAGCCCACCGGCGCCGGCCGCGAGCCAGCAGTGTCCGGCCTGATCCAGCACGGTCTCGAGCTTTCCGGCGCCCGTCGGCAGACCGGTTGCCGTCGCCGTGAAGGCGGCGCCTCCGTTCGTGCTCACGTACGCCGTACCGGTCGCCGGATCGAACCCGTAGAAGACGCTCCCGTCGACCCGATCGCCGACGATCACCGATCCGGCAGGCAGACCGGCGACGGCGATCCAGGTCGCTCCGCGGTCACGTGAGTAGTGCGCGAGGACATCACCCGGTGCCCAGACGATCGTTCGTGCGTCGGCGCCGACCGCGACGCGACCCGGCTGCGTCATACCGGGCGGCTCGCCAGCGAACGGCTGCCAACTGCTCCCGGCATCGGTCGAGTACGCGCCCCGCTCGCCGGCGTTCGCGTTCGCCAGCCGGACGACGAATCCGGGCGCGAATGCCGCGTAGTCCAGACTCGGCGACGTCCCACTGACCGGATTCGCCGCCTGCCCATCCGGAGGTACGACGTCCAACCGGTCGTGCCGGTAGACCCCGATGTCCCCGAGCGCGCTGATCAACGGCGGACCCCACGGCGGACTGATCAGATCGAGGACGGCCGTCTCCTCGAGTCCCTGCGCGCGGACCGACCAGTGCGTACTGCGGCCCGCCTCCGCCCCGGTCACGTCGTCGGTGCCGAAGATCGTCGCACCGGTCACGTACAGGACCTTGTCCGAGTCGAACGGATCGATCGAGATGTCACCGATCATCCAGCCGAGCTTCGCGGTGCCGTGGAAGTCCAGGTACGGCGCTCCGGACGTGTCGAGCACGATCCGCTCGCCGATGGAATGCCAGGTCCGGCCGCCGTCGACGGACCGGAAGATGTCGTCCACCGGACCCCACCGGCTCATCGTCGACACCATCACCGTGCCGGGCTTGCGCGGGTCGGTGGCGAGACCGCCGTACCCGAATCCGGCTTCGCCACCCGTGTTCGGTCGCAGCGGAGTGATGTCGGTCCATTCGCCGGTCGCGGTGTTCAGCTTGTGGACGGCGCCGTCGTACATCTCGTACGGCCCGGGGAGATCGCCGTACGTGACGTAGAGGTTGCCGTCGGCCCCCAATTCGCCGTGATGGGGCAACAGCCCGGTCGGCTGCCCGGGGACCGTCGCCCAGGTGCGGCCCGCATCGGTGCTGCGGTAGAGCGGGTTCACCGGATCCGCGACGCCGGCGTAGATCGTGCCGTCGCGCCGGTCGAAGAAGACGAAACCGATGCCGATGCCGGGGTTCCCGGTCACCGGGAAACCGTCCACCCGGGACCAGGTCACGCCGCGATCGCCGCTACGCCACAGCCCCTGATTGCGGGTACCGAACAGCAGCACGCGGCCGTCGCGGGGGTCGACGACGAGTCGCTCGCCCATCGAGCGGCCGGGCTCGTTGCCGCCGAGCTTGAACGGCAGGTCGGTGCGCTCGAAGGTCCGTCCCTGATCGCACGACCGCAGGATCGCACCGTTGATCGGCGACCACTCGTTGGTGTAGGTGCCGACCGCGAGATACAGCCGTTGCGGATCCTCCGGATCGAGCGCGAGACTCTCGACCCCGGTCCAGTTCCACTCGTCCCAGCCGATCCAGTGCAGCAACTGCACCCAGCGCCCGGTGCGGTTGTCGAACCGCACGGCTCCGCCGATGTCGGTCCGCGCGTACACCAGACCGCGCTTCCCCGGATGGTGGACGATCCCGGTGACGAAGCCGCCCCCGACGATCTCCACGTTCCGCCACCGGTAGCGGCCCGCCGCGGCTGCGCCCGCTGCCGATGCGGTCGTCGTCGACGCCGCGGCCAGAGCCGTACCGGTGCCGAGGGCAAGGAAATGCCGTCGTGCCAGGTTCATCGTGACCTCATCCCTTCACCGCGCCGATGATGACGCCCTTCTGGAAGTGCCGCTGGATGAACGGGTAGACCAGCAGGACCGGCACGATCGCGATCACCACGATCGCCATCTTGATCGCCAGACCGGGCGCCGGTGACAGGCCCGCGATGCCGGTCGCCACTCCGCCTGCACCCGTCGGCAGCGGCTGCTGCTGCACGATGTAGGTCCGCAACACCATCTGCAGCGGCCACTTGCTGTTGTCGTTGATGTACAGCAACGCGTTGAAGAACGCGTTCCAGTAGCCGACCGCGTAGAACAGCCCGACCACGGCGACCACGGCCTTCGACAACGGCAGCACGATCCGCCGCAGGATCGCGAACTCGCCGGCCCCGTCGATCCGGGCACTGTCGATCAGCTCACTCGGGATGCCCATGAAGAACGACCGCATCACGATCAGGTTGAACGCCGAGATCGCGGCCGGCAGGATCAGCGACGCGTAGTGGTCGATCAGCCCGAGCGCGTTGACCACGAGATAGCTCGGGATGATGCCCGGCCCGAACAGGAACGTGAGCAGCACGATGAACAGCAGCGGCCGGTGGAACAACGATCCCGGCCGCGACAGCCCGTACGCCGCGAGCACGGTGATCCCGAGGCTGAACGCCGTACCGATCACGGTGATCCCGACGCTGATCAGCAGCGCCTTCGTCACCACTCCGCCGGACAGCAACTGCACGTACGCCGCCAGGGTCAGCTCCCGTGGTACGACGACCAGTCCACCGGCCCGGGTCACCGCCTCGGTCGTGGACAGGCTCGTCACCACCACGACGTACAACGGGAACGCGACTGCCAACGCGATCAACGCCAGCACCACCGGCTTCCCGAACCGCCCGACCGGAGTCGGTTCTTCCTCCCAGACAGCTCGTGCACTCATGACTTGGAATACACCCCCTGCTCGCCCACCATGTGGGCGAATCGGTTGGCCACCAGGACGAGGACGAGGCCTACGACGCCCTTGAAGAGGCCGGCCGCGGCGCCGTAGCCGAAGTCGCCAACGAGCAGGCCCTGGTAGTAGACGTACGTGTCGAGTACCTCCGCGGCGCCGCCGCCGACAGCGCTGCGCTGCAGGATGAACTGCTCGAACCCGACCGTCAGCGCGTCACCCAGTCGCAGGATCAGCAGCAGGACGATCACCGGGCGCAGACCCGGCAGCGTGATGTGCCAAAGCCGGCGCCAGCGGTTCGCGCCGTCGGCCGCGGCGGACTCGTAGAGCTCCGGACTGATCGTCGACAGCGCCGCGAGGAACACGATCATCCCCCAGCCCGCGTCCTTCCAGACGGCTTGCGCGGTGACGAGCAGGATGAACGTGTCCGGTTTCGTCATCAGGTCGATCGCCTGGTGCCCGTGGTCGCGCAAGGTCTGGGCGAGCAGGCCGGCGCCGCCGATCATCTGCTGGAACAGCGACACGACCAGCACCCACGAGAAGAAGTGCGGCAGGTAGACGACGCCCTGGATGAGGTTGCGGAGCTTCGACGACAGGACGCTGTTCAGCAGCAGCGCCAGGGCGATCGGGATCGGGAAGAAGAACGCGAGCTGGACCGCGGTGATCGAGACGGTGTTCGCGACCGCCTTCCAGAACGCGGGTTCGGCGAACATCCGCTGGAAGTTCCCGAACCCGATGAACTCGCTGCCGCGAATCCCGGCGTACGGCGAGTAGTCCTGGAAGGCGATCACGTTCCCGAGCGTCGGGAAGTAGTGGAAAACGCCCAGCAGAACCACCACCGGCAGAACCATCACCAGCAACGGCCAGTCCCGCCGCAGCCGGTGCCGGAAAGTCATCCCGCCGGCCCGGGCCGTTCGCGCCCTGGCACCACGCACCCGCACCCTACCGACCGTTGTCACTGAGGACCTTCGCGTAGAAGTCGCGGCCTTCGTTGCCGCCGTTGTCCTGCCACTGCTTGACGGCGGTCTTCAACTCGCTGACCGGCTTGCGACCGCGGTAGATGTCCTGCAGGGCGTCGTCGAACGGCTGGTTCAGCGCCGCCATCTTGGCCGGCTGCTCGACCCGGATCCCGTCGAACAGGTTCTTCTCACGCACCTTGGCCGCGGTGTTCTGCCAGGCGCTCATCGACTCGACGTACCCCGGGTACTCGCTCTCGGTGATCGCCGTCGGACGGCCGCCCAGGAAGATGTAGGTCTGCGAGACCTCCTTCTGTCCCAGGGCGGTGAGCTTCGGGGCACCGGACGGCTGCTTCGTGTAGTGCTTGCCCTCGACACCGTAGTTGTAGAGCACGTACTCCTCGGTCCCGAACGGCGCCGCCGTGTAGTTCAGCACGCCGAGCAACTCCTTGACGCGCTCCTCGCCGAGCCCCTTCTTCACGAAGGTGAAGATGCCGGCGGGATCGCCGGCCCACGTGATCGGCGTACCTCCGTCGTGCGCGAACGGCATCACCGGCTGCGGGTTGAACTTCGGGTTGACCGTCTGCTGCCGCTGCAGCGACTCGTGCCAGCCACCCGTCCCGTTCTGCCGGATCAGGAACTTGCCGCCCTCGAACAGCGCGTTCTCGTCCGCTCCGGCGTTCGCGACCACTTCCGGGTGCACGTATCCCGACTGGAACAGCCTCCGGATGAACGCCACCGCCTCCTCGAACTGCGGTGTCTCGATCTTGTTGACCAGCTTGCCGCTGGGGTCCTTGATCCAGCCGCCCGGCGCGCCGAACGCCCGGTGGACCTCGTCGGCGACCGAGCCGAACGCCCACCGGCCCGCCTTCGCGTCGGTCAGTTGCTTGCCCAGCGCGAGCAGGTCGTCGGCGCTCTTCGGCGGCTCCGCGCCGAGCTGGTCGAGGATGTCCTTGCGGTACATCATCATCCAGGGGAACCCCTCGGACGGGAACGGCACCGCCTTCAGCTGCGAGTTCCAGACGCCGTACGCCCAGGCCCGGGTCGGCAGGTTCGCCAGCATCGGGTACGCCGACACCTTGTCGCCGGCCAGGTGCGGTGTGAGGTCCTCGAACAGCTTGTCCGCGGCCTGGCCGAACCGGGTCAGGCTGGAGATGTTCCAGCCCGGGATGCAGAGCAGCTCCGGAATGTTGCCGGCTGCAAGGATCGGTCCGAGCTTGTCCCCGTAGTCGTTGCCGTTCAGGATGTTGAACTTGACCGGCGCGCCGATCCGTTCGTTGTTCGCCTCGAAGTACGAATTGCCGGCCAGCGGCGGGATCGGGCTCCACAGCGGCGTCATCGCCGTTACTTCCTTGCCGCTCGGCACCATCTTGTCCGGCACCGCCCGGCGCAGCTCGCTCGGATAGTGCGAGAAGCCCGGCGAGGCGCCGTTCTCGCCCGGCAGGTCCGGCTTGACCGATTCGTACGGGGTGTACTTCGGCAGCAGACCGGACAGCTTGTCCTCGGTCTCGGCGCGGCCCGTCGTACTGGACCCGGAACCGCCGTTCGAGCATCCGGTCAGCGTCGCCCCGCCCGCGGCCGCCGCCGCGCCGACGCCGAGCAGGGAGATGAAGGTGCGGCGGCTGGTGCCGCCGATCACTGGTCCGGTCACGTCGCATCCCCTAGACTTAGTTGGGCTAGTAGCCAAACAAATTAACGCAGAGCCGACAGCGCGACAAGGTGTAGAACTAACCCAGACCCAAATCTCGGAAGCACAGCTCGGACGGGACGGACCTTGAGCACACAGACCGCGGACCACACCGACATCCGCGCCACCAACCTGGCGGCGGTGCTCGGCCACCTGCGCCGGGAAGCCCCGTGCTCGCGGGCCGCGATCGCGGCCGGGACCGGGCTGAACAAGGCGACCGTGACGAGCATTGTCGGCGACCTGCTGGAGCGCCGGCTGGTCCGCGAGACGCAGCAGACCCAGAACCACGTCGGCCGCCCGGCGACGCTGCTCGTGCTCGACGGTTCGGCGTACGCGACGATCGGGCTCGAGGTCGGCGCACGCGGTCTGACCGCGCTCGGCTGCGACGCTGCCGGCGAGCAGATCCTGCGCTGGCATCGCGCCGGACCAGGCGTCGACGCAGGCCCGGCCAAGACCATCGCCGCCGTGGTCGCGCTGGCCCGCCGGGCGATCACGACCGTGCAGTCCTCCGGCCGTCAGGTCCTCGGCATCACGGTCGGCGTACCCGGCCTGGTCAATCGCGACGGCGCCGTCGTGCTCGCCGCCGGACTCGGCTGGACCGACGTACCGCTGCGGGCCGAGCTCGCGGCGGCGCTCGGGCGACCCGACATCCCGGTGACGGTCGACAACGACGCGTCGCTGGGCGTGCTGGCCGAGCATCTCTACGGCCCGTACGCCGGTACGGCGAACCTCGTCCAGCTCACCGGCGACACGGGGGTCGGCGCGGGCATCATCGCCGACGGCCGCCCGCTCGCCGGGCATCTCGGGTACGTCGGCGAGATCGGGCACCTGCGCCTGGTCCCGGACGGACCGGCGTGTGGTTGCGGACGCCGCGGATGTCTCGAGGCGCTCGCCAGCCTGCCGGCGATCCTGGAGCAGGTCGACGGCAGTATCGACGACGACCCGCAGCACCAGCTCGAGACGCTGATCCGGCGCGCCGACGCCGACGACGCCGCTGTCGCGAAGGTGCTCGCCGAGGCGGGGACCCACCTCGGCCACGGGATCGCGGCGCTGGTCAACATCCTCAATCCCGAGGTCGTACTGCTCGGCGGTGCCTACGCACTGCTCGCCGGCCACCTGGCGCCGGCCATCGACAAGGCTCTCCGTGAAGCCAGCATCGCGCCCGACGCCGGGGGCTGCACCGTCACCGCGTCGACCTTCCCGCACACCGCCACTCCCCTGGGCGCCACCGCCCACGCCCTCACCCCGCTGACCCGGGGTCGCCTCCCAGCGAGGTCTTGACCGTCAGCGCCCGGGATGCAACCCTCTGTTCACGCCCGTCTGTCGAAGCGCTTCGACCAGCTTCCGCCGCCCGGTTGAATCGAAGCGCTTCGACACCAGCCCGTGGAGTCGACCGCCGATGAGTACTCCAGCCCCTCCCCCGTTCCGCGACCCGGCCCGGCCGCTCGACGAGCGGATCGACGATCTGCTCGCCCAGCTCACCCCGGACGAGAAGGTCGCGTTCCTGCACCAGCACCAGCCTCCCGTCGCGCGCCTCGGTCTGGAGGCGTTCCGTACCGGCACCGAGGCCCTGCACGGTGTCGCCTGGCACGGTCCGGCGACCGTCTTCCCGCAGGCGATCGGCCTGGCCACGAGCTGGAGTCCCGACCTCGTGCGCGCAGTCGGTGCGGCCGTCGGCGACGAGGTCCGCGTGTTCCACTGGAAGGACCCGGCCGGCGTCGGCCTCAACGTCTGGGCGCCGGTGGTCAACCCGTTGCGCGACCCGCGCTGGGGCCGCAACGAGGAGGGGTACGCCGAGGATCCCTGGCTGATCGGAGTGATCGCGACCGCGTACGGACACGGTCTGGCCGGCGACGACCCGACGTACCTGAAGACCGCTCCGACCCTGAAGCATTTCCTTGCCTACAACAACGAGACCGACCGCTGCACGACCTCGAGCAACCTGCCGCCGCGGGTCCTGCACGACTACGAACTGCCGGCGTTCCGCGCGCCGATCGAAGCGGGCGCAGCGGTCGCGGTGATGCCGTCGTACAACCTGGTGAACGGACGGCCCGCCCATCTCAGCCCGCTGATCAACGACGTACTCCGCACGTGGACCACCGACGAGGTGCTGGTCGTCAGCGACGCCTACGCACCGGCCAATCTGTTCGGCCTGCAGCAGTACCTGCCCGACGGGCCGACCGGGTACGCCGCCGCGCTGAAGGCGGGTGTGGACAGCTTCACGCAGGACGGCACGGACCCCACCGCGACCGTGGAGCGGTTGACGACGGCGCTGGACCGCGGGCTGATCACGGTCGCGGATCTCGACACCGCCGTACGGCGAGCGCTCGCGATCCGGTTCCGGCTGGGCGAATTCGACCCGCCCGAGCTCGATCCGTACCGCGCGCTCGAACCCGAACTGGTCAACTGCCCGACCCACCGCCGACTCGCCCAGGACGCGGCCCGCCAGGCGATCGTGCTGCTCAAGCACGATGACCACGTCCTGCCGCTGAACGCATCGACTCGCGTCGCCGTGGTCGGCCCACTCGCCGGCACGCTCTCTGAGGACTGGTACGCCGGAACCCTGCCTTACCAGGTGACCGCGCTGGACGGCATCAAGGAACGACTCGGCCAGGTCGAGTACTGCGAGGGCGTCGATCGGATCACGCTCCGAATCGCGGGCTCGGCGTCGTACCTCATTGTCGGCGACGACGCGGTGCTGCGGACCAGCACCGACGCCGGCGAGTTCGATCTCTTCGACTGGGGTGGCGACGCCTGGGCGTTGCGCTCGGTGCGGAACGGCCGGCATCTGACCGCGACCGACGACGGCGAACTGGTCGCGGACCAGCCCGGCCCGAACGGCTGGGAGGTCAAGCAGACCTTCAGGCTCGTGCAGTCGTCGAACGCCCTCCTCGTGCAGCACCTGCACAGCGGCCGGTACCTCCAAGTCGACTCGGACGGGACGGTCGGCCTTGCCGATCATGGGACCGCGTTCGAGCTCGAGGTGGTGGTCGACGGCGCGGAGAAGGCTGCGGAGCTGGCTGCGCGCGCCGACGTGACGATCGTTGTCGCGGGCAACCACCCGTTGGTGAACGGTCGCGAGACCGAGGACCGGCAGACCCTGGACCTGCCGCCCGCTCAGGACCGGCTGATCCGGCAGGTGCACGCGGCGAATCCGCGGACTGTGCTCGTGCTGAGCAGCAGCTACCCGTACGCGATCGGCTGGGCGCAGCAGCACCTCCCGGCGATCCTGTGGTCCGCGCACGGCGGGCAGGAGTACGGCCGCGCGCTCGCCGACGTACTCTTCGGCGACCACGACCCGGCGGGCCGGCTGACCCAGACCTGGTACCACTCGGCCGCGGACCTGCCCGGACTGCTCGACTACGACATCATCGCGACGGACGCGACGTACCTGTACTACCGGGGCACGCCGCTCTACCCGTTCGGCCACGGTCTCAGCTACACCAGCTTCGCGTACGGCGATCTGCAGCTGAGCACACCGTCCGTCCCGGCGGACGGCGAGGTCCGTGTCAGGTTCACGATCACCAATACCGGTGATCGCCCGGGGACGGAGACCGCTCAGCTGTACACCCGTCAACAGCGCTCGCGGGTCAAGCAACCGCTGCGGCAGCTACGTGGCTTCCGCCGAGTGGCGCTGGAGCCGGGCGAGAACGTGGAGGTCGAGCTGACCGTTGCCGCAGCGGACCTCGGTTTCTGGGACGTGACGCGCGACCGGCGCTGCGTCGAGACGGCGCGCCACAGCATCATGGTCGGCCGGTCCAGCACCGACCTGCGCCTGACGGCGACCCTCGATGTGCGCGGCGAGCAGATCCCGCCCCGAACGCTCACCCGCCTCGCCGCAACCAGCTTCGACGACTACTGCGCTGTCACGCTGACGACCGCATCACGCGACCATGGCGACGCGGCCCGCTCGCTGGAACCCCAAGCCTGGTTGGCCTTCGACGACATCATGCTCGAAGCGACGACGTACCAGGCCCGGGTTGCCAACCGCGGCGACCGACCCGCCACCGTCGAGCTCCGTGTGGACGATCCGCTGCACGGTGAGCTCCTGAGCACCGTGCAGGTGTCACCGACGGACGAGCTCGTCGCGATCGCGGGTGAGCTCGCCCCGGTGACCGGAGTACACACCCTCTACGCGGTGTTCTCCGCTACCGACGTCGTACTCGAGAGCTTCACCGTGTAGCGCTCGCAGGTCCCTTCGACCACGCGGGACTCCACCTGCCCGGCCCGGAACACCAGCTCGATCACCACATCTCCGAGCGCAACCGTCGTGACCTGTCCCTCGGACGGCTCGAACCAGCGCAGTTCGACGCCGTCTGCCCAGTCGTACTCGGCGCGGTCGTCGACGGCGCCGATCGGGATCACCGCGCCCTCCCGCACGAACAGCGGCAACGAGTCGAACCCGTGCGCCTGCTGCACCCACGCCGGGCCGCTCAGCACCTCACCGGTCAGCAGCGACGTCCAGCGCCCCTGCGGCAGGTAGAACGAGACCTCACCGTCGAAGCTCATCACCGGTGCGACGAGCAGGTCCGGTCCCAGCAGGTACTGGCGGTCCAGATAGGCCACCGCAGGATCGTCCGGGAACTCCAGCACCATCGGCCGCATCATCGGCACTCCGTCACGGTGCGCCTCTTCAGCAGCGGCGGCCAGGTACGGCATCAACGACAGCTTCAGCTTGGTGAACTTCCGCAG
This sequence comes from Kribbella soli, assembly GCF_004331345.1. Classification (GTDB taxonomy): domain Bacteria; phylum Actinomycetota; class Actinomycetes; order Propionibacteriales; family Kribbellaceae; genus Kribbella; species Kribbella soli. Next base: position 1,346,904 of record NZ_SJJZ01000002.1, read on the forward strand.
TACGTCGACCGCTTCCTCGTCGAACGCCCACGGCACCCGGTACGACGACGAGCCGTGCAGCCGGGAATGCGACGAGAGCAACCCGAACGCCACCCACCGCTTGAAGATCGCCGGATCCGGCTTGCCCTCGAACCCGCCGATGTCGTGACTCCAGTAGCCGAACCCGGACGAGGCCAGCGACAACCCGCCGCGCAGCGATTCCGCCATCGCCTCGAACGTCGACTCGCAGTCGCCGCCCCAGTGCACCGGGAACTGCTGACCGCCGGCTGTCGCGGAGCGGGCGAACAGGACCGCCTCGCCGGCGCCGCGGTTCTCCTCCAGCAGTCCGAACACAGCCGCGTTGTAGAGCTGCGCGTAGTAGTTGTGCATCCGCTCCGGGTCGGAACCGTCGTACCAGGCGACGTCGGTAGGGATACGTTCGCCGAAGTCGGTCTTGAAGCAGTCGACGCCGATGTCGATCAGGGCCTGCAGCTTCGAGCGGAACCACGCGGTCGCGTCCGGGTTGGTGAAGTCGACGATCGCCATCCCGGCCTGCCACATGTCCCACTGCCAGACCGAACCGTCCGGGCGCTTCAGCAGGTACCCGAGCCGGCGGCCCTCCTCGAACAGCACCGAGCGCTGTGCGATGTACGGGTTGATCCAGAGGCTGACCCGCAGACCCCGCTCCTTGAGGCGGCGGACCATCCCGGCCGGATCCGGGAACGCGATCGGGTCCCAGACGAAGTCGCACCAGTGGAACTGCCGCATCCAGAAACAGTCGAAATGGAAGACGCTCAGCGGCAGGTCCCGCGACGCCATCCCGTCGACGAACGCGCTCGTCGTCTCCTCGGTGTAGTCCGTCGTGAACGAGGTCGACAACCACAACCCCATCGACCAGGCGGGAACGCGGGCAGGTCGTCCGGTGAGGGCGGTGTAGCGGCGCAGGACGTCCTTCGGCGTCGGGCCGGCGAAAACGTAGTACCCGAGCTCTTCGCCTTCGACGCTGAACTGGTTGCGGGAGGTGACCTCCGAGCCGACCTCGAACGACACGCGGGCGGGGCTGTCGACCAGTACGCCGTACCCCTTGCTGCTCAGATAGAACGGGACGTTCTTGTACGCCTGCTCGCTCGACGTACCGCCGTCGGCGTTCCAACTGTCGACCACCTGACCGTTCTTGACGAACGCACCGAACCGTTCGCCGAGCCCGTAGATCGCCTCGCCGATCCCCAGCGCCAACTGCTCGTGCACGTAACGCTTGCCGTCGGTATCGGTGATCAGACCGACGCTGCGCGCCCCCGAGTTCGTCAGCGGCTTCCCGTCCTGCTCGAACCGCACGTCCCACGGCCCCTCGAGCGCGATCACCACGCTCAGCTCCCCCGAGGTCAGCCGTGCCTCGGTGGCACCGACCTCGACCTTCACCGGATGCTCGTCGTCGGTGTTCAGCCGGTACGACGGCCGCGCGGGCAATCCGCCGAGGTGGTGCGCGATCCGGACGCCGATCACGCCGCGAGCCGGCGAGGAGAACGTCACCGTGAACATCGGCTGGTTGAGGGTGTCACCGCGCCGCTCGATCCGCTTGACCGGCGCGAACACCGTCAGGTCCCGGTCCCCCGCTTGCACACTCTCGACCTCGGCCGGCCGTAACCGGGTGAGTCCCGCCCGCAACTGCCAGTACCCATCGGTGAACTTCATCGTGGACAGCCTCTCTCGGGCGGGGGTTGTCGAAGCGCTTCGACAACCGTAGGTACGCCAACTTCACGGCGTCAAGTTGTGGGCCACTCAGCGGATTCTCAGCGGTCTGCGGTGAGACTGTGAGGATGCGAGTGCTGATGGTCGAGGACGAACTGCGGCTGGCCGACACGGTGCACCGTGGGCTGACCGACGCCGGTTTCGTGGTGGAGCTGGTGCACGACGGCGAGAACGCGGTGTGGGCCGCGACCGAGCACAGCTACGACGTGATCGTGCTCGACATCATGCTGCCGAAGCTGAACGGGTACCGCGTGCTCGAACTGCTCCGGGCGCGCGGGATCTGGACGCCGGTGCTGATGCTGACCGCGAAGGACGGCGAGTACGACCAGACCGACGCGTTCGATCTCGGCGCGGACGACTACCTGACCAAGCCGTTCAGCTTCCTGGTCCTGGTCGCCCGGCTGCGGGCACTGATCCGGCGCGGCGGCCCGGAGCGTCCTGTCGTGCTGACGGCCGGCGACCTGACCCTCGACGTGGCCCGGCGGCGGGTGGAACGCGACGGGCGGGAGATCACCCTCACGCCCCGCGAGTTCGGGCTCCTGGAGTTCCTGATGCGGCACCGCGGGGACACCGTGAGCAAGACCGAGATCCTCGCCGGGGTCTGGGATCCGGCCTTCGACGGCGACCCGAACGTCGTCGAGGTCTACGTCCGCTACCTGCGGAAGAAGATCGACACCCCGTTCGCCCGGCACGCGATCGAGACCATCCGCGGGATGGGCTACCGGCTGAACCCCGAGGGCGGCTGAGCCAGACTAGGTGTGTGAGCACGGTGGTGCGACGTCGCGTCGACGGGTGGTACCGGACCGCCGGAGGTCTGCGGCAGGCCAGCGTGCGCAGCCGCTCGACCGCGGCCGCGGTGATCGTGGTCGCTGTCGCGATGATGCTCGGCGCGGCCGCGCTGCTGCTGCTCCTGCAGCGCGCCCTGATCACCGAAGTCTCCGACGCCGCCGAAGGTCGCGTCGGCGACATCGCCAGGCAGGTCAGCGCGAAGGGTACGGCGGGACTCACGAACGACCTCGCCGAGACCACGCGCGCCGGCCAACTGATCCAGGTGCTCGACCCGTCCGGCCGGGTCGTCGCGGCCTCGTCGACCCGGGTCGACACCACTCCGCTCACCGATCTCCGCCCACCGGCCGACGCACTGCTCCGGGCGCAGGTCGGCGACATGCCACTGATCGACGACGACCACTCGTTCCTGATCGTCGCGCAGGGAGCGGCGTACGACGGCCGCACGTACACCGTCGTGGTCGCGTCGTCCGTGGAGACCCAGCGGCAGACGGTCGCGACCGTGGCGAAGTACCTGGCGATCGGATTCCCGGCGTTGCTGATCGTGGTCGGTGTCGCCGGCTGGCTGATGGTCGGGCAGGCACTGCGACCGGTGGAACGGATCCGCGGCCGCGTGCAGCGCATCGGCACCAGGGACCTGACCGAGCGGGTCCCGGTGCCGCAGACGCGGGACGAGATCGCGCGGCTCGCGGTGACGATGAACGAGATGCTCGACCGGCTGGAGGCCGGACAGGCGACGCAGCGGGCGTTCGTGGCGGACGCCAGCCACGAGTTGCGGTCGCCGCTGGCCACGCTGACGGCGGCACTGGAGGTGATCGAGGCGGACACCACCGGTGAGGCGTGGCACGAGCTACGTCAGGTGATGGCGACCGAGACCGACCGGATGCGGCAACTGGTCGAGGACCTGCTGCTGCTCGCGAAGGCCGACGACACCGGGATCCGGATGCGGCAGGTCGACGTGGATCTCGACGACCTGGTGGCGGCCGAGCTCCAGCGGCTGCGGAGTTCGGCGCCCGACCTCACAGTGACCGGCGACGTACATCCGGTACGGGTCGTCGGCGATCCCGGCCGGTTGAGCCAGGTACTGCGGAATCTCGTCGACAACGCCGCCCGCGCCGCACACACCACGGTCCACCTGGCCACGGCCGAGCAGAACGGGTCCGCGATCATCACGGTGTCGGACGACGGCGACGGGATCCCCGAGCAGGACCGGCAGCGCGTCTTCGAACGCTTCGTCCGCCTGGACACCAGCCGCTCCCGCGCCAGCGGCGGCTCCGGCCTAGGCCTGTCGATCGCCCGCGAAATCACCCACGCCCACAACGGCACCGTCACCCTGACCTCCTCGGCCACCGGCGGCACCACAGCCACCGTCACCCTCCCGAACTGACCACAGACCGAAATCCTGGGCGACCCGGCGGCACCCGTGGGTCAGGATGGAACGCATGGACGTTTCGGTGGTGCTCGGGTTCCTGGTCGCGGTCTTCCTGGTCAGCGTCGTACCGGGACCGGACATGCTGTTCATCGTCGCGAACGCGGCGGCCGGCGGGCGACGTACCGGGGTCGTGGCCGCGGCCGGGATGTCGACGGGTCTGGCCGTGCACAGCGTTGCGGCGGCACTCGGGCTGGGTGCATTGATCCAGGCGGCGCCGCAGGTTCTGAACGGCGTGCGGATCGCGGGAGCGGCGTTCCTGCTCTATCTGGCCTATCTGACCTGGCGTGCGAGCCGGCAGGATTTCGGGGCGCCCGAGGACGCGCCGCAGCTGCCTCGGCGGACGCTGCGCCGGACGTACCTGATGGCGACCCTCACCAATCTGGCGAATCCGAAGGTGATCCTGTTCTACCTGGCGTTCGTTCCGCAGTTCATCACGACCGGGAGCGGCAGCTGGCCGGCGACGGTGCAGTTCCTGGTGCTCGGGGTGGTGTTCATTCTGGTCGGCTTCCCGGTCGACGCGGGCGCGGCGCTGGTGGCCGGCACGCTCACCGAGAAGTTCTTCCGTACCGGGAGCAGGATCCGGCGGCGGCTCGAGCGGGTCACGGCGGCGATCTTCGCGGGACTTGCCGCTCGGCTCGCCATCGACATCCACTGAGGAGTGGACCAAGCTGGGGTGGAGGAGGTGGGTGTGGTGAAAGCTGTAGCAGGCGACCATGTCGTGGTGGAGAGCAGCCACCTGTCGGCACACCGGCGCGAAGGACAGATCGTCGAGGTACACGATCCGAACGGCGCACCGCCGTACCTCGTGCACTGGACCGACACCGACACCGAGTCACTGTTCTTCCCAGGTCCTGACGCCCACATCGTGCACGCCAGTAGCTAGGAGACGCGGCTGCGGCTCGGCGGCCGCAGTCGTCTGACCGCGTCATTGATCCGGCGCGGCCGGGATCATCAACGCCAACTGAGGTCGCGAGCTCCACCGCAGGTCACACCGGGCCGCGTTGGCGGTCTCCCGATCCGGGAAACAATGGTTGCTCCTAGCATCTGTTTCGCCTGTGGACAAGTTGACAGGAAGTTGCCAATAGCGGGAGCCCTTGCACATAAGGGATGCGCGGGTCGAAAACTGTCCGTGGGTGTGTCTAGGGTCTTGGGTATGGCGATCCTGGATGAGCGACCGGTCTGGTCGATGAGCAGCGGCGAGAAGCTGTCGGCTCTCGACGCGGCGCACGCCGAGATCGCCCGTCTCCAGGTGCGCTGCCTGCACCTGTCAGCCGGCCTCGATGCCGACGGCTATGCCCAGGAGATCGGCGCCCGCGACACGGTGCAACTGCTCTCGGTCCGCTACCGCCTGGATCCCGCCGACGTACGCCGAGACCTCCGCCTGGCTCGCGCCTTGCACAAGTACCCGGCCGTGACCGCGGCTCTCGGAGTCGGCCGGCCGGCCGACTCCGAGAGCGCCCGGACGACGGTGAACCTGGGACAGGCCGACGCGATCGTGTCCGCACTCGAGAAGGTGCCGGCTTCGGCCGGCGTGCCGGTCGAGGACCTGCGTGTCGCCGAGGAGGCCATGGTCGAGGCAGCCGGCCTGCTCCCGCCGGCCGACCTGCGCGCTCTCGGCAAGGAGATGCGCGAACGGCTCGACACCAACGGTCCCGAACCCCATCGCGACGAGGACGAAGTGTCCTCCCGCGAGGCACTGTGGATCAAGCCGGCCGATCGCGGCGTCAGCTTCGGCGGCTACCTCGCCGACGAGAACGCCGAACTCTTCCAGACCCTGATCTTCGCCGGCGCCAAACCGCACAAGACCCCCGACGGCGAGCGCGACCCGCGTCCGCGCAGCAAGCGGCAGGCCGACGCCCTCACGGCGATCCTCACGACCGCTGCCGGCGCCGGATCCGCCGTGCCCGGCCACGGCGAGATCAAGCCGCACATCACCGTCACCATCGACCTGGAGGACCTCAAGGCCGGTACCCGCGCCCGCGGCGACCTGGTCCACGGCGACACGCTCTCTGCCGCGGCTGTACGACGACTCGCGTGCGACGCCGGCATCATCCCCTTGGTCCTCGGCTCCAACTCCGAACCCCTCGACGTCGGGGCCGAACACCGCTTCGTCACCCGCGCCATCCGCCAAGCCCTCAACGCCCGCGACAAAGGCTGCATCGCCTGCGGCGCACCGCCAAGCATGTCTGAGGCCCACCACATCACCCACTGGGCCGACGGCGGCCCGACCTCCCTCGAGAACCTCGCCCTCCTCTGCAAACGCGACCACATCAACGTCCACCGAGGCCACCTCACCGTCCACCTCACCAACGGCCACCCGGTCATCAACCGCCCCACCTGGTCCGACCCCGACCCACCCCCAGCCCTGGCCCACCCGGCCTGACCCTCGCCCCCACAACCCGACCCCGCAGGCGCCGGGACACCCCGCCACGCCTGCCAGGCGCCGGTGGCTCCGTCACGCCCGCCGGCGGTGTCGGCACCAAACCGTCCGCCGGCGGCTCTGGCTAGTTCCAGGTCAGTGGGAGGCAGGCGAGGCGGGCGCCGGCGGTGCCGTGGTGGTCGGTCGCGTGCTCGTGAATGACGATGGAGCGGTCGCCTGGTTTCGGCGCGAAGGGTACGGCGGTCGACGCCTTCGCTGCGCCGCTCGGGCTGACGGTGAAGTCGAGCCAGATCTCGCGCTCGCGGTCGACGCGTACCGGCTTGCGGCCGTTGAACACGTCAGTGTTGTAGTGCGGTCCGGCGGCGGCGCCGTCGCCTGCCACGCACGGGCCGGTGTGCAGGTGGGCGCCGAACGTGCGGCCGGCCGCCGTACGCCCGACTCCGGTCACTTTCAGGCGAACGGTGGTTCGTGCGCCCTGCGACACCATCACGACTACCGCCCGTCCACGCTCGAACGGCCCGTGCGGCGCCAGCGCGCGCAGCGGGCCGTTGCTCGTCGCCACGTCGGACTCCCCTGCCACCGGGATCGCGACTTCACCCCGCGGCACGCCGGGCGGCTGCTTCGGTCCCGCGTTCTGGGCTGCCGCCACCGGCCCGGCGATCACGCCGATGACTCCCAGCACGCCGACCGCGGCAAGGACGCCACGCACAGTTCCTGTCATGTCTCCCTCTCCGGACCCGAACCACTGCCCCGGGCGGGGTGACAGCGAACTCCGGCGAGGCTATCAAGCGCTCGGCTTCCGCACCGTCGCCGACGCGGCCTGAAGGTTGGCGAGTGTCGTGCGCACCGCGCGCCGAGCAGTCCGCTCCGGCCGATACAGCGCGTCGATGTGCCGCCGCGTGTGCACGCCCCGCATCGGAAGGAGCACGACGCCCGGATGCGAACGGGCCGTCCATCGCGGAATCAGTGCCAACCCGGCGCCGGCGGCAACCAGCTCGGCGACCACGGTGAACTCGTTCACACGGTGGACCAGTTCGAGCCGATGGTTGGCCGCCGCCCCGATCGCCTCGATCGTCGCCATCAACGGAAACCCGTCGTGCACCGTGATCCACGGCTCGCCCGCCACGTCCCGCGGCGACAGCGAGCGCTTCGACGCCAACGGATGCTCGACAGGTACGGCGACGTCCAACGGCTCATGCAGCAACGGCGTGACCGCGACGGTCCGCGGCCAGGCGGCGGCATGATCCAGCCGATGCGCCAGCACCACGTCGTACTCCCGGGTCAACGGTGGGAACTCGTCCTGCGGCACATCCTCGTCATGCAGGCTGACCCGCGGCCCGTCCCCCGCCCGCAACAGCGACGGGAAGAACGCCGCGGCCGCGCTGTGGAACGCGGCGACCGACACAACCGCATCCGGCTGCTCGGCAAACTCATCGACCACCTGCCGGGCTCGCGCCAGCGCAGACTCCACGTCCGCAGCCGCCCCGGCCAAGGCGCGCCCAGCCGCTGTGAGCACGACCCGCCGGCCGTCGCGTTCGGTCAACGGCACCGGCATCGACCGCTGCAGCAACCGCAGCTGCTGTGAGATCGCCGACGGCGTCACGAGCAGCGCCTCCGCGGCCGCGGTGACGCTTCCCAACTCACCGACTTCCCGGAGCACCCGCAGTTGCCGTTCATCCATCCAGATACTTTAGCCGTCCTACAGCGTCGCTGAAGACGTTGGTACTTGGCTTCAACGTCATGACCCCTCACCGTTGAACCCGTGCCCGGATCCCGCCGTACCGATCTCGTCCTGCTCCTGGTCGCCGTCGTCTGGGGCTCGAGCTATCTCGCAGCCAAGACCGCGACCAGCAGCGCGCCGGTGCTGACCGTGCTGTTCCTCCGCTACGGCATCTCCGCGATCGCCCTGATCCCGTTGGTTCGCGGCATCAGCCGGAAGGAGTTGCAGGCCGGGTTGATCCTCGGCCTCACGCAGGCGTCGGTCCTGGTGCTGGAGACGTACGGCGTGACGCACACCAGCGCCGCGAACGCCGGACTGATCATCAGCCTCACCCTGGTCCTCACGCCGCTGCTCGATGGTCGCGGCCTACCGCCGCGGTTCTATCTCGCGGCCGCGATCTGCATGGTCGCCGTCGGCCTGCTGATGTCCGCCGACGGCCTGCACTCCCCCGGCGTCGGCGACCTGCTCATGCTGGCCGCCGCCGTCGTCCGGGCAGGTCACGTCACACTCGTCGGACGGCTCTCCGTCGGCGTGCGCCCGTTGCAGTTGACAACAGTCCAGACTCTCGTCGGTACGGCGTTGTTCGTGGTGCCCGCCGTACCGCACCTGCCGACGCACGCCGGTGTCGGCACCTGGCTGCAGATGGTCTATCTCGCCTTGTTCTGCAGCGTTTTCGCCTTCCTCGCCCAGACCTGGGCGGTCCAGCGCACGTCCGCCAGCCGCGCCAGCCTCCTGCTCGGCACCGAGCCGATCTGGGCCGTTGCCATCGGCATCAGCCTCGGCAACGAACACCTCACCGTCCCGGCCGTCGTCGGCGCGATCCTCATGCTGCTCGGCACAACCTGGGGCCAGTCCATCGAACGCACCCACCGCGAATCAGCACCTGAGCGCATCCACAGGTCGGACGCAGCAGCGGCGGGATGATCCGGTGATACCCGATGATAGGGGTTCGTCGGGGAGGTGGGCATGCACTTCGAGGTGCTGGGGCCGGTACGGGTGATGCGGGACGGCGAAGTCGTCGGGCCGATTTCGGAGCTACGCCGCCGATTGCTCGCGGTGCTCCTGGTCCGGGCCGGGCGTGCGGTGCCGACCGATGTGCTGAGCGAGGCGCTCTGGGGCGCCGATGTCCCGCTCCGGCCGGCGAACAGCATTCAGGTGCACGTCCACCGGCTGCGCCAGGTGCTGGACAAACCGGACCGGCTGGCCAGCGTGCCGAACGGTTATCTGCTGACGGTCGGCGAGGACGAACTTGACGCACTGATCTTCGACCGAATGCACACCGAGGGACGTGCTGCTGTGGCGGCCGGCGATCTCGAGGAGGCCACCGATCGGTTCCGCGCGGCGCTGGCGCTCTGGCGGGACACGCCGTACGCCGATGTCGACGAGGCCGAGGTGGTCGGGCCGGAGGCGCAGCGGCTGGCCGAGGTCCGGCTGATCGCTCACGAAGAACTCTTCGATGCCGAGCTGGCTCGCGGGCGCGCTCGCGAGATCGTCCCGGAGCTGACCGAGCTCGTCGCGGAGTACCCGTTGCGGGAGCGGATCGTCGGTCAGCACATGCTCGCGTTGTACAGGTCCGGCCGTCGAACCAGGGCCGAGGTCGCGTATCGGGCGGCGCGGCAACGACTCGCGAAGGAGCTACGCACCGAGCCCGGCCGCGACCTCCGTCGGCTCGGCGAAGCGATCCGCGCCGAGGACCCGACCCTCGATCACCAGCCGGCAGCACGCGCCAGGCTCTCGGTCACCAGGTCCGCGGCAGCTGCCACCGCCGTGCGGCCGGGGCAGTTGCCGCCGGTGCCCGGGACGTTCGTCGGGAGGGATCCGGAACTCGAGCAGCTCGAGCGGCTCGCCGCGACAGATGGTGACGGCAACCTGATCGTGCTGACCGGCATGGCCGGGATCGGGAAGACCGGCCTGGCCTTGCGCTACGCCCACCAGGTCGCGGACCGGTACGGCGACGGCCAGCTCTACATCGATCTCGGGGGCCACGCCTCCGGCCCGGCCCTCGACCCGATGGTCGCGCTGGCGCAACTGCTCCGCGGTCTCGGCGCGGATCCAGCGCGCGGCTGGGAGTCCGTGGCAGACGCGACCGCCGAGTACCGCTCCGTGCTGAGCGGTCGCAAACTGCTCGTGCTGCTCGACAACGCGGCGAGCGCGGAGCAGGTTCGTCCGTTGCAAGCAGCAACGGACGGCTGTCTGACCCTGGTCACCAGCCGGAACAACCTCTCCGGCTTGATCGCCCGCGAGGGCGCGCAACGCGTCCACGTGGGTGAACTCCCGACCGACGCCGCGCACGCTCTCCTGCTTCGTTTGGCCGGCCCGGACCGTTTCGACCGCGAACCAGACTCCGCGGCCGCCCTGGTCGAAGCCTGCGCCGGCCTCCCGCTGGCCCTCCGGATCGCGGCCGCACAGCTCGCCGACGAGCCGCAGCGCCCGCTCTCCGACTACCTCGCCGAACTGACCGAACACGGCCCGGTCACCCTCGCACTCGACGACGACGAACACTCCGCCGTGACCGCCGCGTTCGACCTGTCGTACGCGCGTCTCGCTCCGGCCACCCGCCAACTGTGCCGGCGCCTCGGTCTCGTGCCCGGCTTCGACTTCACCGTCGACGCGGTCGCGGCCCTGAGCGGTACGACGCCATCCGCGGCCCGCAAGTCCATCCGCGAACTGACCAGCGCCCATCTCCTCGAACAACACGCCCCCGGCCGCTACCGCTTCCACGACCTGCTCCGCGACGACGCCCGCCGCCGTACCGAGACCGAAGACACCGCGCAGGCCCGAGCCGACGCCCTGCAGCGCCTCTTCGCCTGGTACTACCGCGGGAAGATCGCCGTGGTGAACCTGCGGGCCTCGATCCGCCACCATCCGCCGCCGCCCGACCTGCCGCCGGGAACGGCCGACATCACGTTCGCCGACCTCTCGGACGCCATGACGTGGGCAGGCGCCGAGTTCGTCAACCTCGCTGCCGCGGTCGAGGCCGCCGCAGGCCACCGGCAGCACGCCCACTGGACGTGGCAGCTCGCGATCGGCCTGATGCTCCCGATGGCCGAAGGGGGATACCAGACCTCGGCTCAGGCGATGGCGGCCACCGGTATCGCCGCGGCCAGGGCGGCGGGTGACCGACACGCGCTGGCAAACATGCTGGCCGAAAGCGCGGCGACGCAGCACCGAGTCGAGCTGCCGCTGGACCCCAACGTCCTCACGGAGGCGCTGCAACTCGCCGAGCAGATCGGCGACCATCCGCTGCTCGGGTACTGCCTCAACGTTTCCGCGGTCGTATCCATGGCCTCCGGCGAGCTGGAGGTCGCCGAGCGCAATCTCGTCCGCTCGCTCGAGCTCCACCGCGAGGATCACGACAGCGCAGCCCAGACTCGCGCCCTGCTCAATCTCGGCGTGATCGCCTACCAGCGGGGCGAACTCGACAAGTACGCACAGAGCTCCGAAGATGTGCTCCAGCTCCCCGGCGCGAACCGCGACCGCGTCGCTGCGCTGGCGTTGCCCGAGCTGGTTCGGGCCCGCGCGATGCTGGGCCGCCTGGACGGCATCGACGACTTGATCGCGCAGGCCGAGGACGCGCTCACGCGGTTCGACAGCCGGATCAAAAGACACCTGCTGCGCCTCTATCGCGCCATCTGGTATCGCGACGCCGGACGCCACGCGGAATCGTTCGAGCAAGCGACGGCGGCGGAGAGATCGGCAGGACAGCTGGACCATCCGCAGGCCTACAGCGACGCCAACTACCAACTGGGTCTGTGTCACCTCGTGCACGGTGAGCTCGACACCGCCCGCACCAGGTTCGAGTCAGCCACCCAGTGGGCCGTCGCGCGCCCTCAAGCCCGGGACACCGCAACCTGGCATGCTCCGGCACTGCGAGGGTTGGCCGAGACAGAACTCGCGGCGGGCAATCTCACCAAGGCACGATCCCACGCGGCCGACGCTGTCGCGGTGGCCCGGACCGCAGACCGGGACCCGGTCCAACTGGCCGGTGCGATCGTCACGCTCGGCCGGGTCGAGCTCGCGAACGACCGATCGCCGGATGCGATCGGCCATGGCGAGGAAGCCCTCGCGATCCATCAGCGGACCGGTCACTTTCTGGGGCAGGCTCGGGCGCATCGGCTGCTGGGCGAGGCTCACCGAGTGTTCGAGGCTCGCCTGGGTGACGAGCGGTTGCGGGAAGCGCTGCGCATGTTCGAGGCCTACGGGTCGCCCGAGGCGCGCGAGGTACGGCGGTTGCTGGGCCGGTGAGGCACAAGAGCGCTCGTGTACACGCATCCCGCGCAGGTACACGAGCTCTCTTGGTCTGGATCAGGCTTTGAAATAGTAGGTTTGCGAGCAGATTCCGACCTCGTTGATGCAGACCTTGATCGCGACGGTCAAGCCCTCCGCGATGTCACCACTCCCGTCGGGCGTGCCCAGATCGAACACCTTGCCCGACTCGCTCGTGCCCACGTAGAAGGTGTCCGTGTCGAGCGAGGCACCGTTCTTCTGGACCGACACAACAACCTTGGCGGCGTGACCGTCACTCAGGTTGTCGCGGACCTTCAGCATCTCGCCGTTGTCGTAGAAGATCGCGACATAGTCCTGGATGCAAGCGACGTCGCAGTGCTTCAGACCGACCTCGCCACCGTTGCCGTCCGGGTCCTTGGCCTCCTCGGCACTCGACAAGTCTTCGGTGTACGACTTCCAGGTCATGGCCTGGGCAGGGGTCAGGTTGGAAAACAGGACGATGAGGCCGACGACGGCCGCGACCGAGAACAGGCGGATCGGGCGCAGTCGGCGCCACCTTTTCGTGTTCAAGAGACTCTTCCTTCCTCGTCTACGTGTGCAGGCTCCCCGGTCATGTCCCGCCGGATGCGAAGGAAGGTAGTGTGCAGCGCTTTCCGTCTGCTTACTGTGTGCTTGCAGGGGGTGCACCCGCGCTCAGGAGCGGGTCCATTTCTGGTCGGGGGAACCGTTGCAGGCGGCAACGGCGACGGCCGAACCGTTCTCGGTCCCGTTGGCTGTCAGGCAGCCTGCCGTCGAGGTGACCGTCTGGTCGGCGTTGAGCTGCCAGACCTGGTCGGCGGCGCCGGTGCAGGTCTCGATGGTCACGGCCGAGGGCCCTGCGGTCATGCACTTGTCGGCGTAGACCGTCAACTGGTTCGCAGCGGTGAGGTTCCACGACTGGTTGCCGCCGTTGTTGCAGTCCCACAGGTCGAGCGCCGTACCTGGGCTGGTCGAGAAGCCCGGTACGTCGACGCAGCGGTTGCTCGCGACACCTCGCAGGGGCTCACCAGGCGGGGCGGGCGGCTCACTGTTCGTCGGCTCGTCCCGCAGGAGGCCCCAGCCCCACCACAGTTGGTCGCGCCCGCTGATGCTGTTGACCTGGAGGTCAGCCGGCCCGACCTGCGTCGTCATCGAGTACGAGTCGCCGGTGCGCAGACCCGGCCAGTAGACGATTCCCATCTGCTGCTCGCGGGCGACCTGGGTGAGCGCGGCCAGGTACGAGGTGTAGACGTTCCCTTCGTGGTTGCCGTAGTTCAGGCCGATCGTCATCGGTGAGCCGGCCTCGTCGATGATCGTCCGCCAGCCGTACGAACCGATTCTCGGCCGCAGGTTCGCCAGCCAGGCGGCCTCGGTCGTGTCGGAGGCCCAGAAGCCGTAGAAGTGCAGCGACAGCAACGTCCCGTTCAGCTCCGGCGCCGCACCGACGCCGGTCACGTTGTCGTTGTAGCCCGTCCCGGAGATCACGATCCGTCCGCGCGGAACGTCGCTGTGCCGCGTGATCCACGACGACGTCAGCGACACCCACTCGTTCAGCGAGTACCCGAACGGTTCGTTCATCGGCTCGAAGTACACGTGCGGGTTCCGCCGGTACGTCTGCACCACCGTGTCCCACATGGCCGCGTACGCCGCCGGATCGTCGACCCGCCCGTCCTTGGCGTTGTCGGCCTCCCAGTAGCTGAGGATCACCTTGAAACCACTGGCCGCCGATGCGTCGATCGCCGCGCGGTAGGAGCGCCACCAGTCGGTGCCCACACTCGACGGGTTGATCGGGAGCCGGATCGTGTTCGCCTTCAGCTCCTTGCGGAACTCCCCCACGATCCCGAGCGCCTTGCGGTACGTCGTCGCGTAGTCGTCCGCCGTACTCAGGCCCGACGGGACGACCTCGTCGTCGGCGTAGTTGTCGCGCGGATCGGCCCAGTTGACGCCACGGAAGTCGTTCGTGCGCGGTGGACTCGCGGCGCCGGCGCCGGGCACGGCGGCGGTGAGCGCGAAGAAGCACAACAGGACGGCGAGGAGACTGCGGACGGTTGATCTCACCCCGAGATGTTTACGTGAACAGAGCCGCCGGTCAAGAGCTCAGGACGAGTTCCAGTCGCAGCCATTTCGCGAGATCGCGGATCTCGCGGTGGACGGCGGCGGACAGCGTCTTGGAGAACGGTTCGTCCTCGTGGATCGCGTGGACGCGGAAGATGCCGGCTTTGCGGTCCGACATCGCGTCGAGCTTCCCGACCAGACGGTCGTTGTGCAGGATCGGCAGCGCGAAGTACCCCCATTTGCGCTTCGCGACCGGTTTGTACATCTCCAACTGGTAGTCGAAGTCGAAGATCTCGAGCAGCCGCTTCCGGTCGTACACCAAGCGGTCCAGCGGCGACACGATCGCCGTACGTCCGGTGAACGGCCGGTCGAGCAGCTCCGGATCGATCCGCCACTCGCCGCGGACGCCGTCCACGACGGCCCGCTCCCCCGCCTCGCCGGCGTCGAGCGGCTCGCCCGGGCAGGCCGGTCCCTTCGCCCGCAGCAGGCCCATGGAACGCAGCCGCTGCTCGTCCCGCATCCGGGCCGCCTTCGCGATCGGCACCGCCGGATCGTCCGGGTAGACGCGGGACGCGAGGTCCCACAGACGGTCCCGGCCGTCGCGGCCCGCGATCGCGACCTCGCCGCGCTGCATCATGAACTCCAGCAGCTGCGACACGTTCCGGTTGTTGGTCCAGCCACTCGACCTCCACGGCTGCACGCAGGTGTCCGGCAGCTCGCGCATCACGAGCGGACCGTCCTGCCGTAACCGCTCGAGGATGTCGACGCGACAGCCCTCGTTCGCCCGCACCCAGTCCCGCCGGTACTCCTGCCAGTCGAGCGGCTCACCGTCGCTCGGCCACGCCTCCATCTCGGCTCGGAACAGAGCCAGCGTCTCGGGCAGGCGCACGAACCCGCGCAGCTCCAGGAGCTCCAGCGACGCCAGCGCGTCGGCCAGCTCGGTCGGGTCGTACGACGAGCCGAGCCGGCTCCACGTCACCAGGTCGGCATTCGGCGCGACGTACGCCGTTTGGTCGAGCTGCAGCACGTTCAGACCGCTGACAACCTCGAACAGATCCGCCGGTCGCTCGCTGGTGAGCAGCTGCGCGCGCACGGCCAGCCGCCTGGCATCTCGCTTCGACAGTCGATGAACGGTCACGATTCGAGGCTAGGGCATGGCGCGGACAGTACCCTGGGAGTGATTCTGTGGTTGTAGCCGAGTGGGTGGGGACCTGATGCTCGGAGTTCAGGGGGTAATGGTGGCACTACGTGGTCGGGCGCTCATGCCCTGTGCTGTGGTGCTGGCGTCGTTGGCCGTCGCCGGCTGTTCAGTCGCCGAAGGGTCGGGTCTGCCGCCCATGGCGCCGCCGACGCCGACGACCGTCGTACCGAAGACGCAGAAGTCTCTCAAACCGGCGGCTGACTGCGCCAAGTCGACCGTGCCACTCCCGACGGAGGCGGAGACCGACGGCGTCCAGTTGACGCTCAGCACCGATTCAAGCGGTACGTCGTTGCTCATCAAGAACACCGGCAACCTGTCGGTCGTGGTGATCCCGGACGCGAACTTCAGCACCAGCCTGGAGGCCGCGCCGTATGCCAACCCGCAGGATCACGCGTCGCGGGCAGCGCTGATCGCCGTCAACAACAGCGGCGCGAAGCTGACAGGCATTCCCAAGTACGTCCCCTTGAATCAAGTGGTCAACTTGCCGCCGCGATGGGCGCTCTGCGCGCTCACCGACGACGTCAAGCAGACGGCGAGCGTGCGCTACCTCTACGACAGGTCGTCCACCGCGGAGTACTTCGTCACGAAAGCTCTGGCCGACCAACTGATCGTCCGGAACGGCTCGAGCTCGGACCAGGCCCGCCCGGCGCTGATCCGCTGCGCGAAGGCCACCCTGAGCGTGCTCAAGAAATACCCGAAGCTGTCGGACATCCAGGTGTACGTCGAGATCCTAGGGCCTCGCTACCCGTGCCGGGCCGGCTACAAGGCCCTGCTGAACGGTGACGCGGTAGCGACCGAGCAACTCGAGGCCGCGGTCATCGGGCAGCTCGGCGGCGCTCCCCGCCTGCTCGCCAACAGCCAGCTGTTCACCCTCACCGCGCGACCCTGACCGGCCGAGATCGCCCAGGGTCGGCTCCGGGTCCGGTCAGGGGGAACTCCACTGCCGCAGGCCCGGTCGCGACGGCAGACTGGTGTCCTACCGTTCGACCCTCGGAGGACATCAGCCATGATCGGCTTCATCATCGCCGGACTCATCATCGGAGCGCTGGCCCGGCTCTTCACGCCCGGCAGGCAGAAGCTCGGCCTGCTCGCCACGCTGCTGCTCGGACTGGCCGGCTCGGTGATCGGCGGGACCATCGCGAGCTTCCTCGGCACCGGCGGCATCTTCGAGCTGAACGTGCTCGGCTTCATCGTCGCGGTGATCTCGTCGGTGATGCTCGTCGGCACCGCCGAGTCGCTGGCCGCGCGCAAGAAGAACTGACCAACCATCCCCTGACTCCTGGCGAAGCGTCGGCCCTCAGCCGTCCTCGTTGATCGCCATCGCCGACCGCGGCTCGCGGCCCGGCGGCTGTGGCGGCCGAGGCAGCAACGGCCGGCGCTTCTCCAGTGTCCGGATCACCGGTTGCTTCGCGGAGACCGTGAGCTCCTCGCCGGCGTGCCGGATCGTCATCGACGCGTCCGGCCCGTCGTGCACCGAGTACTTCACCGCCACCGGATCGATCTCCACCTTCAGCCGGACGCCGCGCCACCGGATCGTGAAGCTCAGCCCGGCCAGGCCGATCGGCAGCGCCGGATCGAACGACAGGCCGCCGTCGCGCTCGCGCAATCCGCCGAAGCCGGCCACCAGCGCGCTCCACGCGCCACCGAGCGACGCCATGTGCAGGCCGTCGCCGGTGTTGTGGTGCAGGTTGCGCATGTCGATCAGCGCGGCCTCGTACGCGTAGTCGTAGGCCAGATCCAGATGCCCGACCTCGGCCGCCATCACGGCCTGCACGCACGCCGACAACGACGAGTCCCGCACCGTGAGCCGCTCGTAGTAGTCGAAGTTCCGCGCCTTCTCCTCGGCGGTGAAGGCGTCGCCACACCAGTACGTCGCCAGCATCAGGTCGGCCTGTTTCACCACCTGGGTCCGGTACAGCTGGAAGTACGGCGCGTGCAGCAGCAGCGGATACCTGCCCTTGTAGGCCTCGAAGTCCCAGACCGCATATCCGGTGAAGCCTTCGGACTGCGGGTGTACGCCGAGGTCCGCGTCGTACGGCACGTACACGGCCGCCGCCGCGTCCCGCCAGGCGGCCTCTTCCTCGCTGTCGACGCCGAACTCCCGCGCCTTGGCCGGCAGTTTCGCCGCGACCTCGGCCGCGGACCGCAGGTTGCGCGCCGCCATCAGGTTGGTGAAAACGTTGTCGTCGGCAACAGCGCTGTACTCGTCCGGGCCGGTCACCCCGGGCAGGTGCCAACGGCCTGCGCGGTCGTGGTGGCCGAGCGAGATCCACAACCGGGCGGTCTCGACCAGCAACTCGAGCCCGACCTCGTCGAGGAAGGCCTCGTCGCCGGTGGCCCGGTAGTACCGCATGACGGCTTCGGCGATGTCGGCGTTGATGTGGAACGCCGCCGTACCCGCGGGCCAGTAGCCGGAGCACTCCTGGCCGCGGATCGTCCGCCACGGGAACGAGGCGCCCTTGAACCCGAGCTCCTCGGCTCGTTGCCTGGCCATCCGCAGCGTCGAATGTCGCCAGCGCAGCGCGTCGGCGGCCGCATCCGGCATCGTGTAGGTCAGCACCGGCAGCACGAAGCCCTCGGTGTCCCAGAACGTGTGCCCGTCGTACCCGGCTCCGGTCAGCCCCTTCGACGGGATCGCGCGCCGCTCGGCGCGCGCACCGGCCTGCAGGATGTGGAACAGCGCGAATCGCACCGCCTGCTGCAGCTCCGGGTGTCCCTGCACCTCCACGTCGGCGCCGTCCCAGAAGTCGTCCAGGAACTCGACCTGCTGCTTGGTCAACCCGTCCCAGCCGGAGAAGCGGGCACTCGCGAGCGCGGCCGCGACCTGGTCCCGGATCGCGGTCTCCGACCGCAGGCTGGACCAGCCGTACGTCAGGTACTTCACCACGCGCAGGCTCTCGCCCGGCTGCAGCTGGCAGATCACCGTGGTCCGCGCCCAGTCCTCGCGGACGTCCTGGTCCATCGCGAAGCGGGCCGTAGTGTCCACCTCGTGCGACATCGCCGCGGCCATCAACTGCTGGCTGCGCGTCGTCCGGTGGATGAGGACGATCCCGTGCTCGCCGCCGTCATGGCTGACCGGCTTCAACGGGTTGTCCAGTACGGCGGCCACGCGCGGATCGTCGGACAGCTTCGGCTGCGCCTCGTTCGCGACCAGCTCGGACTGGATCACGAACCGGGCCGGCTGGTCGACGGGCTCCACGACGTACTCGATCGCGGCCACCGCGCGCTGGGTGAGCGATACCAGGCGGCGGCTGCGGACCTTGATCCGCTTGCCGCCGGGTGACGTCCAGTCCACGTCGCGTTCGAGGATGCCGGTCCGGAAGTCCAATGAGCGCTCGTGTTTGGACAGGTAGCCGTAGCGGACGTCGAACGGCGAGTCGTCTACGAGTAGCCGGATCAGCTTGCCGTTGGTGACGTCGACCAAGGTCTGCCCGGACTCCGGGTAGCCGTAGCCGGCCTCGGCGTACGGCAATGGACGCTGCTCGTAGAACGAGTTCAGGTACGTGCCGGGAATCGCGTACGGCTCGCCCTCGTCGAGGTTGCCGCGCAGGCCGATGTGACCGTTCGACAGCGCGAACAGCGACTCCGCCTGCGCCAGCTTGTCCATGGCGAGCCGGGTCTCCCGCAGCCGCCACGGCTCGATCGGGTGGTGGCCTCGGTCGATCATTGGTTCTCCATCAGCTCAGCGAGGTCCTGTACCACCACGTCGGCGCCGTGGGACTTCAGGTCGGCAGCCTGGCCGACGCGGTCCACTCCGATCACATACCCGAAGTGGCCCGCACGGCCGGCTGACACGCCGGCGAGTGCGTCTTCGTAGACCGCTGCCTGCGACGGCTCGAGGCCGAAGCCCTTGGCCGCGGCGAGGAACGTGTCCGGCGCGGGCTTTCCCTTCAGGCCCTCGGTCCGGATCGTCACGCCGTCGACGATCTGCTCGACGTACTGCGCGAGGCCGGTGACGTCGAGGACCTCGCGGGTGTTCGCGCTCGACGACACCACGGCCCGGCGGAGCCCGGCCTTCTCGGCGGCCTGCAGGTACCGCCGGGAGCCCTCGAACACGTGCACGCCCTCGGTCCGGATCCGCCGTTGCACGGCCTCGTTCTTCCGGTTGCCGAGGCCGTTCACGGTCAGCGCGGACGGTGGATCGTCGGCGGTGCCTTCCGGCAGCGTGATGCCGCGCGCGGTGAGGAAGTCCCGGACGCCGTTGGCCCGCGGCTTGCCGTCGACGTACGCGTCGTACTCCGCCCGCGCGTCGAACGCCTGGAAAGCGATCCCGTGCTGCGCCGCGTAGTCGCGGAGGAATTCGTCGAACATCTCTTTCCACGCGGCAGCATGAACGGCCGCGGTATCGGTGAGTACACCGTCCAGGTCGAACAAGCAGGCCTGGATCCCCGTAGGTAGTCCCAGCATGCTCTCCACACTAGCGGCCGCTAGGGGGTCAACCGATCCGGGAGGCCGAAGGCAGGAAAACGGGAATAGCCGAAAGTCATGATCTCGGCGATCTTCCCGTCGTGCACCCGCAGCACATCCAGCTTGAACGCCCGCCACACGGTGTCCCCCGGGCGCAGCAGGTACGACGCTGCCGCGGGCAACCTGTTCGCCGACGTCGGCACCAGCCGCCACTCGCCGTCGCGGTTCGGCCCGAGCCCTCGTTCGAACAGCGGAAGGCACGCGGTGAGGCCGTCGAACGACAACCGGTCGGGCGGCATCGAGATCCGCAGATCCTCGGCCGCGATCGCGATCGCTGCAGCGGCGTCACACCGCTGGTGCGCGTCGATGAAGCGCGCCAGCACCTCTCGCTCCTCTGCCGTCGACTGCGGCGCATTCCAGTCGCTCCGACGTGCCGGCAGGCGCTGCTGCATCGTCACCCGGGCTCGCTGGAGTGCACTGTTCGCAGCGGCGACGCTGGTGTCGAGCAACCCGGCAGTCTCCGCAGCCGACCAGCCGAGTACGTCGCGGGCGATCAGAGCGGCCCGCTGTCGAGCAGGCAACGACTGGAGCGCGATCAGGAACGTCAGCTCGATCGTCTCGCGGTCCACGGCGACCACGTCGGGCCGATCGTGAGACGGAGCGATCTCGTCGAGCAAACGGTCCGGGTACGGCTGCAACCACACCAGGTCTCTCGCGGTCGGCCGCCGTACGACGTCCAGGCAGATGTTCGTCGCGATCTTGTAGAGCCAGGCCCGGAAGTACGTGCGGCCGTCGTACGAGTCACGGGCACGCCATGCGCGCAAGAACGTGTCCTGCACCGCGTCCTCGGCCTCGTCGTACGACCCGAGCATCCGGTAGCAGTGCACGTGAAGCTCCCGCCGGTACTGCCCGGCCAGGGCGGCGAACGCGGTCTCGTCACCCGCGAACGCCGCCTCTTCCAAAGTCGTCACGGCCGGTGTCCTACCTCCTGGACCGTCCAGCCGTTGCCGTCCGGGTCCTCGAAGGACAGGAAGGTGCTGTAGTCGGAACGGTCCGGGTGCAGGCCGTCCTGCTTGCCCTGGGCGCCGAAGTGGAACGGTTCGCTGACCTCCACGCCACGCTCGACCAGCTCGGCCCGCGCCGCGTCGATGTCGGTGACCACCAGGTGCGTGCCCTGATAGGTGCCGGGTGTCGCCGAGGTCAGCCCGGTGCCGATGGTGATCGAGCACGCCGACCCGGGCGGGGTGAGCTGCACGACCCGGAACGAGTCGCCCGCCCGATGGTCGACGTCCTCGGCGAAGCCGAGCTGGTCGGTGTAGAACTTCTTCGCCCGATCCACGTCCGACACCGGTACGATCACGAGCTCGAGTTTCCAGTCCATGTGCGGCCTCCCGCGGTCACCGTCGGTCCAGTCTGACCGACATCCATGACCGTGTAACGCCGTACGAACCGAAAACTCATCGGCCGATCGATGACTACTTTCCGGCAGCCTCGAAGATCCCGGCGAACCAGTCGAGCTGCGCCAGCTGCTGGTACGTCTGCCCGCCTTCGTGATTGTTGTAGTGGTAGACCTCGATGTCCTTCTGCTCGCTCCCGTAGTGGTTGAACGCGGCGAACACCGTCGACGGCGGGCAGGTGGCGTCCATCAGCGCGACCGAGAACAGCGCGGGCGCCGTGGCCAGCCGGCCGAGGTTGACGCCGTCGAAGTAGCTGAGTGTGTTCAGCGCCGCGTCGACGTCGTGCCGGAAACCCTTCAGGTAGCGCGTGATCTCGCCGTACGGGTCCTTGTCGGTGATCTGCAGCGCCCGCTGGAAGTGGCACAGGAACGGTACGTCGGGAGCGCAGCCGAGCAGCTCGATCCCCGCGAGCGGTGCGAGGCCGGCCGCGGCGATCGAGATGCCGCCGCCCTGGCTGCCGCCGCTGACGATCAGCTTGTCCGGATCCACGAACGGCGACGTCCGCGCCGCCTCGATGGCCCGCACCGCGTCGATGTACACGCGGCGGTAGTAGTACGTGTCCGGGTCGGTGATGCCCGCGGTCATGAAGCCGGGCGTGTGGTTCAGACCGGCGTACGGCGTGTCGTCCGGCGTACCGTCGGGGCCGCCGGAGCTGTAGCCCTGGCCGCGGGTGTCCATCACGAAGTGGGCGTAACCGGCCTGGGCCCACAGCGTGGTCGCGTGCGGGAAGCCGCGGCCACCGGAGTACCCGTGGTACTGCACCACGGTCGGCAGCGGGCCGTCCGTGCCCGCCGGAACGTGCAGCCAGCCCTTCACGGGCGAGCCGCCGAAGCCGGCGTACGTGACGTCGTAGGTGTCGATCACCGCGAGCTTGTTGTCGATCGGGGTGAACGTGGCGGACAGGTCGTCGGTGCGCGCCTTCTCGATGGACCGGCGCCAGAAGTCGACCAGGTCGGCGGGAGCGGCCACCTCGGGCCGGTACTCGCGGAGCTTGTCGA
This sequence comes from Kribbella soli, assembly GCF_004331345.1. Taxonomy (GTDB): domain Bacteria; phylum Actinomycetota; class Actinomycetes; order Propionibacteriales; family Kribbellaceae; genus Kribbella; species Kribbella soli. Next base: position 1,369,313 of record NZ_SJJZ01000002.1, read on the forward strand.
GGGAAAGGTCGAACATGGCCATAAGGGAGAAACCTACGCCCACGAAGCACCCGGCGGAGAGCGGTGTCCACATCCGGTCGAGGCGCCGAACCCTTGACGGGGTATTCCACTTGTGGTGTCCTCTCGGGTATTCCACTTGTGTCATACCAGTTGGAGGCGATCATGAAGCTCGAGCACATTCTTCTGGGCGTGCTGCTGATGCGCCCCAGCACCGGCTACGACCTCAAGCGCTACATGGACGCCCGCGGGACGTTCCTGCGCCCCAACACCCAGATGAGCCAGGTCTACCGCTGCCTGTCGTCGATGGAGGAGCGCGGCTGGGTCTGGCACACCGTCGAGCCCCGGCCGGGTGCCCAGGACGCCAAGACCTACCGGGTCACCGACGAAGGGATCACGGTGTTCATGGACTGGCTCACGGCGCCGTACTCCCCGACCACGATCTACACCCGGGATCCCGGGTTCTACGGGCGGCTCGCGTTCTGCGGGTTCCTCCAGCCCGACCAGGTGATCGAGCTGCTCGATCGGGAGATCCTCGCCCGGCAGCTGCAGATCAAGCGCTTCCGCGACCGCGACCGCTCCGTTCCCGAGGAGCCGGAGCTGCCGTACGACGCGGAGCTCCAGGCCCTGGTCGAGGAGCGGACGCACGAGCTCGGTTCGCTCTACATGGACCAGCACGTCGCCTGGTGCATCGAGCTCCGCGAAGAGCTGCAGAGCCGCAGCTCCCAGCGGCGCATCCGCGCGGTCGACTGACCGCAGGACCACGGTAGTTGCCCCCTCAGGAGCACAGCTATGCCTACTTCCAGGCCGAACATCCTGTGGATCAGCACGCACGACATCAACCCGCATCTCGGGTGCTACACCGGGATCTGGCCGGGTGCCGAGCAGGCGTCCACGCCGCGCCTCGACGCGCTCGCCGCCGACGGGCTGCTGTTCGAGCAGGCCTTCGCCGCCGCCCCGGTGTGCGGGCCGTCCAGGAGCGCGATCATCACCGGCTGCTTCCCGCCGGCGATCGGCACCATGCACATGCGAACGCGCGCCACTCCCCCGCCGGAGGTCCGGCTGCTGCCCGAGTACTTCCGGGCCGCGGGCTACTGGACCGGCAACACCGCGTTCACCGACTTCCAGGTCGACGTCCCCGAGCCGATGTACGACGAACTCGGCGACCACACGCACTGGCGGCTGCGGGACGATCCGGAGCAGCCGTTCTTCATGGCGTTCCACAGCCTGATCACGCACGAGTCGCAGATCTACTTGAGCGACGAGGAGTTCGCCGCACGGACGCCCGACGCGCAGCGGGTGCAGAAGGCCGACGTTCCGCCGTACCACCCGGACACCGAGGTGTACCGGACGTCGTGGCGCCGCTATCTCGAGCTGATCAGCCAGATGGACCACTGGGTCGGCACCATCCTCGACCAGCTCGAGGAGGACGGGCTCGCCGACAACACGATCGTCGTGTTCTGGAGCGACCACGGGCTCGGGATGCCGCGCGGCAAGCGATGGGCGACCGAGCTCGGGTTCCGCGAGCCGTTGATCGTCCGCTGGCCGGAGCGGATCGCGCCCGGATCGACGTACGCCGAACCGGTCGCGCTGATGGATCTGGCGCCGACGATGCTCGCGATGTGCGGCCTCGACGTGCCGGGACACATGCACGGCGAGGTGATCCTCGGGCCCGACGGCCGGGTCCAGGGCCGCAGCGAGTACGTCGTGAGCGCCCGGGACCGGATGGGCGAGGCCGAGGACACCTCCCGCTCGATCCGTGACCGCCGGTTCCGCTACACGCGCCATCTGCATCCGGACCGGTCGCCGATGGGCCACACCGAGTACCCGGACAACCTGTGGACCTGGAAGGAACTCCGCCGGCTGTTCGCCCAGGAAGCCCAGCAACAGCTGGCGTTCGGCGAACCGCCCTCGATCCTCACCGACCTGCAACGCTCGATCGTTGCCGCAAGCAAGCGTGCGCCGGAGGAGCTGTACGACGTCCGGAACGACCCGCACGAGGAGCACAACCTCGCCGGGTTGCCCGGGTACGCCGACGTACAGGAGCGGCTCGACTCCGCGCTCGACACGTGGCTGGCCGAGGTCGGCGATCTCGGGACCAGACCGGAGCGCGATCTGCTCGCTCGCTGGCGTCCCGACGGGCGACGTCCACGAGCCGCGGAGCCTGAAGTCGACAACCGAGACGGCCTGGTGGCGCTCACGGGGACGACGGACGGCTCCACGATCGGCTGGACAACCGACCCTCCCACGGCGGACCGCCGTCGGTGGCAGCTCTACACCGCCCCCTTCACCCCATCCGCACCGATCTGGGTCAAGACCTGGCGGCTCGGCCACGAGCCCAGCGCAGACGTCCCGATCGCAGCACCCGCACGTTAAGGAGCCGATCATGCTCATCCGCCGCTGCAGCGCGCTACTCGCCGCTGCCGCCCTCGTCGTCGGCGCCGGTGCCTGTTCCGGCGCTGGTGCGAGTTCGTCCGCCGCCAGGACGCTGACGATCGCGAACGTCCTCGACAACAACTCCTTCGACCCCACCCAGCTGAACATCGGCAACCAGATGCAGTACTGGTCGCCGGTCTTCGACACCCTGCTGACGCGCGACAAGGACAACAAACTGAAGCCCTGGCTCGCGACGTCCTGGACGTACGACGCCAAGCGCACCACGCTCAACGTGAAGCTGAAGACCGGCGTGAAGTTCACCGACGGTACGCCGTTCGACGCGACCGTGGTGAAGGACAACCTGACCAACCTGGCCGCCGGGACCGGGCAGAACGCGTACATGAGCCGGTCGATCGCGACGTACCAGATTGTCAGCCCGACCGAGCTGAACCTGAAGCTGAAGGCGCCGGACCCTGGGCTGATCGACTACCTGGCCAGCGTCGGCGGCGTGATGGCGAGCCCGAAGTCGCTGAAAGCCAAGGATGTCGCGACCGTGCCGGTGGGCAGCGGGCCGTACGTGCTGGACAAGACCGGGACGGTTGCCGGTAGCACCTATACGTACAAGCGGAACCCAGACTATTGGAACGCGTCCGCCTTCCCGTACGACAAGATCGTCATCAAGCCGATGACGGATGTGACCGCACGGCTGAACGCACTCAAGTCCGGGCAGCTGAACGCGACGCTGACCGACACCAACTCGCTCGCGGACGCCAAGCGAACCGGGCTGACGGCCAACACGACGCCGGTCAACTGGAACGGTCTGCTGCTGCTGGACCGCGAAGGCAAGCTGGTGCCGGCGCTCAAGGACCTGCGGGTGCGGAAGGCGATCAACTTCGCGTTCGACCGGGAGGCGATCCTCAAGAACGTCTCGCACAGCGAAGGCGCGCTGACCACCCAGATCTTCAACGCCGCCGGCGACGGCTACGACAAGTCGCTCGACAGCATCTACAACTACGACCCGGCGAAGGCCAAGCAGCTCCTCGCCGAAGCCGGCTACGGATCAGGTTTCTCGATCACGATACCGGAGTCGCCCGGGTTCGCGCAGTACAACGCGATCATCGAGCAGCAACTGGCCGCGATCGGCATCAAGGTCAAATGGGTCAAGGTTCCGTCCAACGCGGTCATTCCGGAAATCCTGTCCGGCAAGTACCCGGTGGTGTTCATGACGCTGGGCAGCCAGTCCGCGTGGCAGGACATCCAGAAGGCCGTCACCCGCAAGTCGCCGTGGAACCCGCTGAAGGCCGGAGACCCGCAGCTGGACAAGCTGCTCGCCGCGGCCCAGAACGCATCGGAGGCGCAGCTGCCGGCCGCGATGAAGGCGGTCAGCAAGTGGCTCGTCGACAACGCCTGGTTCGATCCGTGGTACCGCGAGAACAGCGTCTACCTGAGCGATGCGAAGACCGCGGTCGCCATGCAGGCCTACAACGTGGCGCCCGCGATCAGCTCGTTCTCCCCGAAGGAGTGATGGCATGTTCGGATTCATCGGACGCCGCCTGGTCGCGTGCCTGGTACTGGTCGCGGTGATCGCCGGCATCACCTTCCTGCTCGCCTTCTCCGGCACGAGCAACGTCGCTCGCAACCTGCTCGGTGAGAGCGCCACCCCGGACCAACTGGCTGCGAAGAACGCCGAGCTCGGTCTGGACCAGCCTCTACTCGCGCAGCTCGGCACCTGGGCTGGACACGCGGTCCGCGGCGACTTGGGCATCTCCTGGTTCACCAACGAGCCAGTGGCACAGGCGATCGCCAACCGGCTGCCGGTCACCTTGTCCATGGTCGTCCTGGCCGTTTCCCTGACCGCACTGATCAGTGTCGGGCTCGGTGTGGCGGCGGCAGTGCGTGGTGGCTGGCTGGATCGGGTCATCCAGGTGCTGAGCGTCGCAGGGTTCGCACTGCCGAACTTCTGGGTCGCACTGGTCCTCGTGGTGTTCTTCTCGGTCACCCTCGGAGTCCTCCCGGCGACCGGCTACGTGCGGCTCTCGGAGTCACCCGGCAGTTGGGCAGCGGCCCTCGTGTTGCCGGTGGTGTCCCTGGTGATCGGGAGTACGGCGTCAGCCGCACAGCAGGTCCGTGGCGCGGTCATCGACGTACTGCGTCAGGACTTCGTCCGCACGTTGCGGGCCCGGGGCATCAGTCCGCGGTCCGTACTGTTCCGGCACGCACTGCGGAACGCGGCGATTCCCGCGCTGACCGTGCTGTCGCTGCAGTTCATCGCACTGCTCGGCGGTGCCGTGGTGATCGAGAAGGTGTTCGCGATCCCCGGTCTCGGCACGCTCACCGTCAACGCCGCGCTCCAGGGCGACGTACCGGTGCTGATGGGCGTCGTGGTCACGCTGGTCGTCCTGGTCGTCATCGTCAACCTGGTCATCGACGTCGTCAGCGGCTGGGTCAACCCGAAGGTGCGTGTCCAGTGACAGCTCGCAAAGTGTTCCGCAACCCGCTGGCGGTCGCGGCGTTGGTGATTCTGCTGGTCATCGTGCTCGCGAGCATCTTCGCACCGCTGGTCGCGCCGCACAGCCCGACCGCGCTCCGGCTCGACAAGATCAACGCAGGTCCGGGCAGTGGCTATCTGCTCGGCGGTGACGGCGCCGGCCGGGACATCTTCAGCCGCCTGCTGTACGCCGGCCGCAACACCCTGACCGGCGCGGTGATCGCTCTCTCGGTCGCACTGGTGCTCGGCGTGGTGTCCGGTCTGCTCAGCGGGTACTACGGCGGTCTGCTCGACGGCGTCCTCGGCTGGGGCGCGAACCTGCTGATGGCGCTGCCGACGATGATCGTGCTGCTCGCGCTGTTCCAGGCGCTCGGCTCGTCGATCTACCTGGCCATGGTCGCGTTCGGCGTGATGCTGTCGCCCGGTTTCCACCGCCTGGTGCGAAGCCAGGTGATGGCGGTCAAACACGAGTTGTACGTCGACGCGGCCCGGGTCTCGGGGCTGAGTGATCCCCGGATCATCGGCCGCCACGTGCTGCTGGTGGTCCGCGCGCCGATCGTCATCCAGGCCGCTGTCGTGGCCGGTATCGCGATCGTCGTCCAGTCCGGGCTCGAGTTCCTCGGCCTCGGCGATCCGGGGACGCCGACCTGGGGCGGCATGCTGCAGGACGCGTTCACGAACATCTACACGTCACGGGTCGCGATCTGGTGGCCCGGTCTGACGATCGCGCTCACCGTCGCCTCGCTGGTCCTGCTGGGCAACGCGATCCGCGACGTCATCCAGCGCACCGAGCGGCCCCGCAAGCCACCGAAACCGCCGGAGCTCGTCCCCGCGACCCCGGACGCCGATGAGCTGCCGCTGCTCCGCATCACCAACCTGACCGTCGGGTACCCGAGCAGCGACGGCTACCGCGAGGTCGTGCACGGCGTCGATCTCGACGTACGGCACGGAGAGGTGATGGGCTTGGTCGGCGAGTCCGGTTCGGGCAAGACCCAGACCGCGTTCTCGGTTCTCGGTCTGTTGTCACCGGGCGGCACGTTGCTGGGTCGCAGCAGCATCGCCTTCGACGGCACCGAGCTGGCCCGGCTGCCCGAGTCCGAGCGGCGCTCGCTGCGCGGCCGGCGGATCGGGTACATCCCGCAGGAGCCGATGTCGAACCTCGACCCGTGCTTCCGGGTCGGCGAGCAGTTGGTCGAGCCGTTGCGCGCGGTCAGCGGCCTGTCCAAGCAGGCGGCCGTCGCCGAAGCACTGCACCTGCTGGAGCGCGTCGGCATCCCGGATCCCCGTCGTACGTTCGCCGCCTATCCGCACGAGATCTCCGGCGGTATGGCGCAGCGCGTGCTGATCGCGGGCGCGGTGTCGGGCAAGCCGGATCTGCTGATCGCGGACGAGCCGACGACGGCGCTGGACGTGACGGTGCAGGCCGACGTACTCGAACTGCTGCGCGGGCTGCAGACCGAGTTCGGGATGGCGATGTTGCTGGTCACGCACAACTTCGGGGTGGTCGCGGACATCTGCGACCGGGTGGCCGTGATGCAGGACGGACGGATCGTCGAGGTCAACGACGTCCGGCCGTTGTTCGCGAGTCCGCAGCACCCGTACACACAGACGTTGCTCGGCTCGACGCTCGAGGACAGCACGCCGCGCACCCGCCTGGAGGTGAATCATGCTTGAGGCACGCAACGTCGTCGTGGAGTACGCCGGCCGCGGCTGGCGATCGAACGGCTTCCGGGCACTGCACGACGTGTCCTTCGACATCAAGCCGCACGAGACGCTTGGTCTGGTCGGTGAGTCCGGCTCCGGTAAGACCACGATCGGGCGGGCGATCCTCGGCCTCGTCCCGGTCGGTTCCGGGTCGATCCGGTTCGACGGACGGGAGCTGATCGGGATGCCGCGCCGGGAGCGCCGGCGATTGAGTGACGACATCCAGGTGGTCTTCCAGGACCCGTACAGCTCGCTCAATCCGTCGATGACCGTCGAGGACATCCTGGTCGAGCCGCTGGTCGCCCGCCGTACGGTCGATCGTCGTCAGGCAAGTGTTCGGGTGCGCACGCTGCTCGACCAGGTCGGTCTGCCGCACGACGCCGTACACCGGCTGCCGCGGGAGTTCTCCGGCGGCCAGCGGCAGCGGATCGCGATCGCCCGGGCGCTCGCGCTGCGACCGAAGCTGATCGTCTGTGACGAGCCGGTGTCCGCGCTGGACCTGTCCACGCAGGCGCGCGTGCTCGACCTGTTCATCTCGATCCAGGAGGAGACCGGCGTGGCCTATCTCTTCATCTCGCACGACCTCGCGGTCGTCCGGCACATCAGCCATCGCGTCGCGGTGCTGTACCGCGGCGACATCGTCGAGTACGGCGACGCTCTCGACGTCACCGAGCGGCCCGACCACCCGTACACGAAACGTCTGCTGATGGCAGCACCCATTCCCGACCCGGACCGCCAGGCAGCGCGCCGTCAGGAACGCCGCGACCTGCTGGCGAGTGAGGCGATTGCATGAAACGCGCTGTGATGGTCATGTACGACTCGCTGAATCGGCGGATGCTGCCGCCGTACGGCGCGGAGAACGTGCATGCACCGAACTTCAGCCGGCTGGCCGAGCAGACCGCGCTGTTCGAGAATTGCTACGCGGGGAGCATGCCGTGCATGCCGGCGCGGCGTGAGCTGCACACCGGCCGGTACAACTTCCTGCACCGCTCGTGGGGTCCACTGGAGCCGTTCGACGACTCGATGCCGGAGCTGTTGCAACAGAGCGGCGTACACACGCATCTGGCGACCGATCACCAGCACTACTGGGAGGACGGCGGGTCGACGTACCACAACCGCTACTCGACGTACGAGTTCTTCCGGGGTCAGGAGGGTGACCGGTGGAAGGGGCACGTCCGTGATCCCGAGGTGCCGGAGACGCTGAACGCGACGACGTTCCTGAGCCGGCAGGACTGGGTGAACCGGCAGTACCTGCAGGACGAGGCGCGGCATCCGCAGACGCTGACGTTCGACGCGGGGATCGAGTTCATCGAGACGAACGTTGCCGAGGACAAGTGGTTCGTGCAGATCGAGACGTTCGACCCGCACGAGCCGTTCTTCAGCTACGACGAGTACCGGCGGTTGCTCGGGGTCGACACCGAGGCGCCGGTGTTCGACTGGCCGTCGTACCGGCGGGTGGTCGAGTCGCCGGAGGAGGTCGAACGGGCGCGCGGTGAATACCTGTCGCTGCTGGCGATGTGCGACCGCTCGCTCGGCCGGGTGCTCGATCTCTTTGATCAGCACGGGTTGTGGGAGGACACGATGCTGATCGTGTGCACCGACCACGGGTTCCTGCTCGGTGAGCGGGGGTGGTGGGGCAAGAGCGTGCAGCCATGGTTCGACGAGACGATCCACACGCCGTTGTTCGTGTGGGATCCGCGGGATCGGGCGGCAGGGGTACGTCGGGACGACCTGGTGCAGACGGTCGACATCGCGCCGACGTTGCTCGACTACTTTGCTGTCGACGCTCCAGCCGATATGCAGGGCCTGCCGCTGACAGGTGATCAGACACGTGCGGGCGCGTTGTTCGGCTCACACGGCGGCCATGTCAACGTCACGGACGGCCGCTACGTCTACATGCGTGCCTGCGCCGAGCCGTCCAACGGTCCGCTCTACAACTACACGCTGATGCCCACGCACATGCGCGCCCGCTTCCGGCCCGGAGAGCTCCAGGACGCGACGCTGACCGACGGCTTCACCTTCACCAAGGGCGTCCCACTGCTGAAAGTCGCGGGCCCACCGGTCGGGAACCCCTGGTGGCATGGTTCGCTGCTCTTCGACCTACAGAACGACCCGCAGCAGCAGCACCCGTTGCGAGACGACGAACTGGAGCTGCAGCTGTGCGGTCTGATGGTCGACTTGATGCGCGCCAACGACGCACCTGCCGAGCAGTACGAACGCCTCGGTCTGCCGGCCGCAGGGCCTGTGCTGACCGAGCATCTGCTGATCGAACGCCAGTGGGAGCAGGCACAACGGGCCCTCCAGCCGTCGGTACGCCGGAGCGAGGTCGCAGAGGACTCTCCGCTGCGAACATTGACGTTGACCGACGTACTGGAGGGCCACCCGGACGTGCTGCCAAGTCATCTGACGGCAGGGCTCACCGGGATGCGTCGACTCATTCCCACCGCTCCCCTGCTCGAGGTGTTCGCTGCGCATCCTGGCGTGACCGCTGAGATGATGCTGGAGCTCGACACCGCGTTGTCCGCACACGTCATCCGAAAGGTGAGTTGATGCGCCCGAACATCGTCTTCGTCATGTCCGACGACCATGCCGCGCACGCGATCTCGGCGTACGGGAGCAAGGTCAACAGCACACCGCACCTGGACCGGCTGGCCCAGGACGGGGTGCGGATGGACGCGACGTACTGCACCAACTCGATCTGTTCGCCGTCCCGGGCGTCCATCCTGACCGGGACGTACAGCCACGTGAACGGGGTCGCGTCGATCTTCACCGAGATCGACTACCGCGTGCCGACGTTCGCGGAAGTGCTGAAGGACGCCGGGTACCAGACCGCGCTGTTCGGCAAGTGGCACCTGGGCGAGCGACCGGAGTCCGCGCCGCGGCACTTCGACGCGTGGCGGGTGTTCCCCGGGCAGGGTGAGTACGTCGACCCGCTGATGCTCGGACCGGACGGCGCCGAGACCGTGCCCGGGTACGCGACGGACATCGTCACCGATCAGAGCATCGACTGGATCCGGCAGCGGGACCCGGAGCGGCCGTTCCTGCTGCTGGTGCACCACAAGGCACCACACCGGCCGTGGGTCCCGGACGAGAAGCACAAACACCTCTACCCGGTCGGTTCGATCCCGGAGCCGAGCACGCTGTTCGACGACCACAGCAACCGGAGCCAGGCGGTCCGTGGCGTCCGCATGTCCGTTGCGGACGACCTGGGTGCGGACGAGCTCGGTGAGGAGCTGCCGGACGAGCTTCGCGGCCCGGAGAACCGGGAGGCGCGGATGCGGTGGAAGTACCAGCGCTACCTGCGCGACTACCTGCAGTGCGTCCAGAGCATCGACGACAACGTCGGGCGGCTCCTCGACGTACTGGACGAGGAGGGGGTCAGCGACAACACGGTCGTCGTCTACACGTCCGACCAGGGGTTCTTCCTCGGCGATCACGGATGGTTCGACAAGCGGCTCATGTTCGACGAGTCGCTGCAGATGCCGATGATGATCCGCTGGCCGTCGGTGATCCCGGCCGGCAGTACCTGCGACGCGATGGTCACCAACGTGGACTTCGCGGCGACGTTCCTCGACATGGCCGGCGCGCCGGTGCTACCTACCTCGCAGGGGCGGAGCTTCCTCCCGGTACTGAGTGGTGAGGAGGTCCCGGACTGGCCGGACGCCGTGTACTACCGGTACTGGGAGCACGACGACCCGATCCACCACGCTCCGGCGCACTACGGCATACGGACGAAGGAGTTCAAGCTCATCCACTACTACGGCGCCGGCCTCGGCGTACCGGGGTCGTCGGAGCGGCTCTTCGAGTCCGAGTGGGAGCTGTACGACCTCCGTAAGGACCCGGAGGAGCTCGTCAACGTAGCCGACGACCCGACGTACGCCGAGACCCGCGCAGCGCTGACCACCCAGCTGGCCCAGCTACAAGCGCACTACGCGGATCTTCCGTATGAAGGCCCATCGACAGAGGCGCCGACGTGGTCGTGGGCAGACGAGAAGTCCCTGCGACAGGTAGCGGAGTACACCGAGCGTCTGAAGGAGCGGACCGACACGTGAACCTCACTGCTGCTGAGGTGAGCACCGCACTCGGTACGCCTGTGCACGGTGTCGAGGTCGTCGAGACCTTCGCAGCGTCCGCTGCCGACGTCGCGCGCCTGCTGATACGTCGCGCAGACGGTAGCGGCTTCACCGTCATCGCCAAGCTCGCGAGTGGAGCCGGACGCGCTGCGGCTCGTCGGGAAGTGCAGTTCTTCGAACAGCTCGCGCCGAAGTGGGATCATCCGGCCCCGCAGCTCGTCGGAGCAAGTGACACCGGTGACCGCGTACTGCTGCTGACCGAGGACCTGGGCGCAGCCGGCTATTGCGTGGTCGGAACCGATGTGACGGACCGACAGCTCCATGGGGCCATCGACGTCCTGGCCGGCTTCCATTCGCGTTTCTGGAACGACTTGACCGCCGCTCCAGATCTCGAGCCGTCGGTGACGAACTCTGCGCAAGCCTGGCCGCCTGAGGTAATCACTCGCCACGCCGCAGCGGTACGGAGCGAGGCAGACAGCTTCTTTGCCGAGGCGACTGAGCTGACGCCGACGGAGCGTGCGGCCCTGGACGAGGTGATCACCGGATGGGAGCGGCAGTTCCAGAACCGTGTCGCCTGCGGCCGGGCACTGACACTGATCCACGGCGACTTCCACTTTCTCGGGAACATCTTCTTCGCCGACGGCGATCCGCGGCCGAAGATCATCGACTGGTCCGAGCTGAAGCCCGGCCTCGGACCACATGACCTGGCCTACTCACTCAGTGCCGTCCCGGCCAGGCAACCTGCCGCCCAGGATCTGCTTCGGTACTACTGGGAGGCGCTGGACCGGCCGGACTACAGCTGGGAGCTCTGCCGCTGGGACTTCCGGTTCTCCGTGATCAGCAACCTGTTCCAGTCCGTCTTCCAGCGCAGCGTGAAGTGGTACCGGGCCTCGCTCACTGCAATGGACACTCTCGACAGTCGTGCCACCCTGACAGAACCACCGCCGACCTGAACCAGGGCTCAGCGCGGCAGGACCTGGTCGAGCTGGCTGCGGGACCATGAAGGACGGGACCATGAAGGAGCTGTCCGGATGAGTGAAGCGACTGTGTTGTCGGTGAACGTCGGTCTGCCGAAGAACGTCGAGTGGAACGGGAAGACCGTGTACACCGGCGTCTGGAAGCAGCCTGTCGACGGGCCGGTGCTGGTCCGTCGGCTGAACCTGGCGGGCGATGGCCAGGGCGACACAGCCGGCCACGGTGGTGAGCAGCGCGCGGTGCTCGTGTACCAGCTCGAGTCCTATCGCTACTGGGAGAAGCACTTCGGACGGGACGACTTCGGCTACGGACAGTTCGGCGAGAATCTGACTGTCGACGGGCTGCCTGACGACGAGGTCTGCATCGGCGACCGGTACCGGATCGGCGGCGCGGAACTGGAGGTCACCCAGCCGCGGGTCACCTGCTACCGGGTCGGTCTGCGGATGGGTGAGCCAGAGCTGCCCGCGCTGCTCGTCAGCCACCATCGGCCGGGCTTCTACTGCCGGGTGATCACGGAAGGCGAGATCGCGGCCGGTGACTCGATCGTCAAGACAGCGACCGGCCCTGGCGCATTGAGTGTGTCCGACACGGACGCGCTGCTCTATCTGCCCGAGCGGGACATGGGGAAGCTGCGGCTCGCCGTACAGATCCCGGCGATGAGTCCTGGCTGGCAGGGTTCGTTCCACGATCTCCTGGAGCAGGCTGCCGCGCCGAAGCCGGCCTGGGACGGCTTTCGGCCGCTGCGGGTGACTGATGTTGTTGCCGAGACCAGCGACGTGTTCTCCGTGTACCTCGCAGCAGCTGACAGTGGTGAGCTGCCAGCGACTCGGGCTGGTCAGTACCTGACGTTTCGGTTGCCTGGTGCGGTGCGCAGCTACTCACTCTCCACCTCGCGCGGCTACCGAGTCAGCGTGAAGCGCGAACCGCACGGTGTCGGGAGTCAATACATCACCCAACTGACGCCGAGCAGCGTGCTGGACGTCGCGGCACCACGTGGTGAGTTCGCCCTCGACGACGGGACCGAGCCGGTGCTGCTCATCTCAGCGGGCATCGGCGTGACGCCTGTGCTCGCGATGCTCCACAGCCTTGCCGGTAGTTCTCGCGAGGTGTGGTGGATCCACGCGGCCCGCGGGCCGACCGAGCATGCGTTCGCGGCAGAGGCACATGAGATGCTCGCACAGCTTCCTCGAGCTCACGAGCACGTGTACTACAGCTCGGTCGACGGCCGGCTGACCAAGGACAAGCTGGCCGGCCTGGCATTGCCGACCGACGCGACGGCGTACGTCTGCGGGCCGGAGTCGTTCATGGCGGACATGCAGGAGGCCCTGAAAGCACTAGGTGTGACGCGGATCCGCACGGAGCTGTTCGGAGCGTTGGCATCGCTGAACCCAGGTGTGGTCGGCCAACCGAGCAGACCGCCGCACCAACCAGATGTGCCCGGCACAGGACCGCTGGTCACGTTCGCCCGCAGCGGTATCTCCACACCCATGCACGAAGGCAGTCTGCTCGAGCTGGCCGAGGCGTGCGACGTGCCAGCCCGCTGGAGCTGCCGCACCGGCGTCTGCCACAACTGCATCACCCCACTGCTCTCAGGCAACCTCACCTACTCCCCCACTCCACTAGAACCACCACCAGACGGCCAGGCCCTCATCTGCTGCTCCCGCCCAACAACCGACCTCGTCTTGGACATGTGATCCGTCGAGCTACGGCAGGGTGAGGCCGAAGCCGGGGTCTTCGGACAGTACGACGTGACCGTCCTCCAGGACGTAGTAGCCGGGGCCGGGAACGCCTTCGATGATGGGGGTGTTGCCGAGGCCGGCTGCCAGGTGGGCGGCGTACAGGGTCTTGAGGGGCTGGCCCCAGGCGTGGGGTGAGGCTTCGGCCTTCAGGAGTGGCATGGTGCGGCGCCAGGCGGTGAGGCCGTGGCCGGTGACGTCCATTAGCGCCACGTCGACGAGGCCTTCGCGGGCCAGCTCCAAGACGTGGGCCTCGTTCGGGTCGTACTCGCCATCGGCGACCTTCGGGCGGGACGGCATCGTTCCCAGGTGTTCGTGCAGGGCCTCCAGGTCCGGGCGGCGTTCGGCGAACGGTTCCTCGATCCAGTACAGGTCGCAGTCCGCGACACCGTCCAGGTACTCGAAGAGGCCGTTGACGGTGAAGCCGTCGTTGCCGTCGACAAGGATCCCGGCGTCCGGGTACAGCTCGCGGGTCAGTCGCGTCACCTCGATGTCGCGCTGCAGTCCGGCGCGGGTGTCCATCCACCGGTGGCCGCGGCCGATCTTCAGTTTGAAGTCGCGGAACCCGAACGCGTGGTCCTGCGCGAGATTCGCCCGGATCGCGTCCATCCCGCCGTCGAGGTCGTCGAAGTAGATGCCGCCGGTGTAGCAGCGCACCCGCGGCGACCCGGCGCCGCCGAGCATCGCGTACACCGGCACATCAAGGATCCGCGCCGCCAGATCGTGCAGCGGGTAGTCGAGGAACTCCGCCGCCGGGTCGATCACGCCCTGCTCCGGATCGATCAGCTCCGCCACCGATCGCCCGATCAGCAGCCCGGGATCCGCGTCGTACAACGGCAGCCCCCAGCCGATCGCGCCGCGGTCGGTCTCCACGACGTACGCCGTGGAGCTGCCGCCGTTCCCGTGGCTCCCGAGGAACGCGTTGTGGCCGATCGTCCGCAGGTACTCGTAGTGGATCTCGGTGGTCGTGACGGAGCTGATGACGTGCCTGGCGAGGGTCATCGGTCAACGATAGACAGAGATCAGCTTCCGGAACGCGACCGGATTGCTGAGCACGTCGGTGTTGTCCGCGAACTGGTCGATCGAGCCGATCAGCCCGTGCCGGGATACGGCTTCGTCAGTCACCGTTGCCAGGCACGCCTCGGTGAACCGCCCGGCCTGGAGCACCTGCGCCGGCCGGTCGTAGTACGGCCGCGGCGCCGGGTCGAGCTCGTCGGTGATCCCGAGCGCGTTGTGGCGACGGGCGACCAGCTCGTACGCCGTGACGAGCGCCTGCTCGCGATCGGCGTACGACTCGGCTGCCACCGCAGCGGCCAGCGCCACGTCGAGCCCGTCCGGGTGACCGAGGCGAGCGAACGCCGTACCGAGCCACTTGCTGTACGGCGCATAGGTCCGTGCCTGCAGCAACGCCAGCCGCATGAGGTCCCGCACCAGCCGAGCAGCCACGACACGTGACCCGAGCTTGTCACCCACCTCGTGCGTGCGCTGAACGAACGCCTCTTCCTGGGCGATCCGCGACCACTGGCAGGCAAGCGTCCACCGCCAGATCTGGTCCGGGTACCAGGCCAGTGCGTCACGAACCCGTGCCAGCCGGCCGTCGTCGGCGTACACCCGGCCCGCCACCACGCCGAGGAGCTGCTGCTGCGGCGTGACCAGCCAGTCCTCGACCGCGATCCCCTTCGACGCGTCGAACCCGAGCAGCTCCCGCAACCAGTCCCCCACGGTCGTGACCGTCACGTGGTGCCGCGGCTCGTGGCTGTCCCAGCCGAAGCGGACGGGGTACCCGTCGTACTCGTCCGGCAGCCCGTCGTCGACGGCCTTACGCACCCGCTCGACCTCGTCCGCGTCGACCAGTACGACGAGCCGCGGCCCCCACCCGTGGTCCGTCGAGCGCGCGGTGTCGTACCCGAGGACGTCGGAGCCCCACCCCAACAGCCCGGCCGCGTAGTCGACGTCCCCCACCAGAGGCGCGATCACCTCGGCATGGAACCCGTCTGCGACATCGGCCGCCTGGCGGAACTCGATCACTGCTTTACCTTCCGATCGTTAGAGTTGCCCGGTGAAACATGTGGTGTGGGACTGGAACGGGACGCTCCTCAATGACAATCACGCCGTACTGGCTGCCGTCAACGAAGTTTGTGCGGGGTTCGGGCGGGTCGAGCTGAGTTGGGGCGAGTGGCAGGCGGCGTACGCGCGGCCGATGCGGCTCTCGTACGAGCAGATCCTGCAGCGCACGCTCGACGAGGAGGAGTGGGCGCAGGTCGACAAGCTCTACCACGACCGGTACGACGCGCTCCTGCCCACCTGTGAGCTCGCTGACGGGGCTCACAACGTACTGCGGGCCTGCACCGCGGGCGGGCGGACTCAGTCGTTGCTGTCGATGTGGTTCCACTCGCGCCTCACGCCGACGGTCGAGCACTACGGCCTCACGCAGTACTTCACCCGGGTCGACGGACTGCCCGGCGAGGTGGGCGGCGGCTCGAAGGCCGACAGCCTGATCCGCCACCTGCAGGCGCAGCAGCTCGACCCGTCCGACGTAGTACTGATCGGAGACGTCGTCGACGACGCTGACGCCGCCCAAGCAGCCGGCGCCCGCTGCGTACTCGTCACCACCGGGGCCATGACCCTGGAAGCCCTGCAAACCACAGGCGCACCAGTCACCACCTCGATCACCCAGGCGCTCCAACTGCTCGACGCCTGACCAGTGCACACAAGCCGGCCCGGCTAGGCTGACCGGCGTGGGGATGGCAGATCGAGGGCTCCGGGGCCGGCGGCGGGAGACCGGTGTACTGGACCGGCTGGTCAGCGAGGCGAAGGCTGGCCGGAGCCAGGTGCTGTTGCTCACCGGAGAGGCCGGAGTCGGCAAGTCGGCCTTGCTGGACGCACTGGTCGCCGGGGCCGATGGTTGCCGGATCACCCGGACCGCTGGGATCGAGTCCGAGATGGAGCTCGCGTACGCCGGTCTCCACCAGCTGTGTCAGCCGTTCCTGGATCACCTCGACCGACTGCCTGCGCCGCAGCGAGACGCGCTCGGTACGGCCTTCGGCCTCGTGAGCGGCCCGGCCCCGGACAAGTTCCTGATCGGTCTGGCTGTCCTCAACCTGCTTGCCGACGCGGCCGACGAGCGGCCTCTGCTGTGCGTGGTCGACGATGCGCAGTGGCTGGACCTGATGTCGGCGCGGATCCTCGCGTTCGTCGCCCGCAGACTCGCCGCCGAGTCGGTGGTCATGGTCTTCGCGGTCCGCGACGGCATCGAGCACGCGTTCACCGGTCTGACCGAACTCGAGATCCGCGGTCTCGACGACGCCGACGCCCGCGCCCTGCTGGACTCCGTACTCCCCGGACCGATCGACCCTCGGGTTCGCGACCGGATCGTGGCCGAAACCCGCGGCAACCCACTCGCCCTGCTGGAGCTCCCCCGCGCGTGGACCGCAGCCGAGCTGGCCGACGGCCTCACCGCAGGCACCCTGACAAGCAGGCTCGAAGACGGTTTCGTACGGCGACTCGAAGCGCTGCAGCCCGACACCCGGCTGCTCCTGCTGACCGCGGCCGCCGAACCGCTCGGCGACCCGACGCTCTTGTGGCGGGCAGCCGAACAACTCGGGCTCGCCGCTGACCCGGCCGCGGGCGCGATCGAGTCCGGGCTGATCACGTTCGGCCAGCACATCCGGTTCCGGCACCCGCTGGTGCGCTCCGCGGCGTACCGGACGGCCACGCCGCAGCAACGACTGGCCGTGCACAGGGTCCTCGCGGACGTCACTGATCCCGAGACCGACCCCGATCGCCGGGCCTGGCATCGCGCGCAGGCGACCATGACCCCCGACGAGAACGTCGCCGCCGAACTCGAACGATCCGCGCAGCGCGCCCAAGCACGTGGCGGGTTCTTCGCGGCGGGCACGTTCCTCGAACGTTCGGCCGCGCTGACGATCGACCCGGGTCTCCGAGCCGACCGCGTACTCGCCGCCGCCACGGCGAAGCGCAGCGCCGGTGCGCTCGATGCTGCGCTGGACCTGCTCGGCGCCGCGTCCGCCGGTCCCGCGAACGCCGTACGGGAGGCGGAGGTCATGCGCCTGCGCGGCGAGATCGCCTTCGACCGCGGACATGCCACCGAGGCAGCCCGAACGCTGGTCGTCGCCGCGAAGCAGTTGGATCCGCTCGACCACGACCAGGCGCGCGTCGCGTACCTGGAGGCGATGTCGGCCGCGATCTGGGCGAGCGGCCCGGAGACCCCGGGGATCCTCGGAGAGGCCGCGTCCGCCGCACCCGCACCGGCGCCGTCGGACCCGCCGGGCGACCTGCTCCTGCAGGCGCTCGCGCTCCGCTTCACCCGCGGGTACGCCGCGGCCGCAACGCAGCTCGTCAAAGCCCTCGACCAGGCGCGGCAGAGCGAGAGCGAGGCCGAGGACGTCCGCGGCTGGCTGTGGCTCGCCGGCAACCGGGCCAGCGGCATCGTCGCGATCGACGTGTGGGACCTCGACGCGGCACTCGAACTTGCTGCCCGCCATGACCGGATCGCCCGCGACAGCGGTGCGCTCGTCCAGCTCCAGTGGGCGCTGAACTTCCGCGCCAACGTGGTGTCGATGACCGGCGATCTCGCGGCCGCCGCGGCGTACGTCGAGGACGAGCGGCAGATCGCGGCCGCGACCGGGAACCGGGTGCTCGGGATCGGCCGCATGCAGCTGGCCGCACTCCGCGGGAACGAGGCCGAGGCGACACCGCTGATCGACGCGATGATCCGCGAAGCACGCGCTCAGGGCCAGGGCCGGATGACCGCGATCGCGACGTACACGAACTCGCTGCTGAACAACGGCCTCGGCCGCTACGAGACGGCCCGGGACGCGGCGCTGCAGGTGTTCGAGCAGGACGTCGTCGCGTACGGCGTACTCGTGATCGGCGAACTGGCCGAGGCCGCCTCGCGGACCGGCGACACCAAGCTGGTCGAGACCGCGCTGGCCTGGCTGAACGAGCGCGTCACCGCCACCCCGTCGGACTGGGGGCGCGGGATGGAGGCCCGTGCGCGAGCGCTGCTCAGCAACGACGAGGACGCGTACCGCGCGTCGATCGACCACCTGAGCCGGACCGGTCTCCGCATCGAGTCGGCCCGCGCCGAACTGCTGTACGGCGAATGGCTGCGCCGCGAAGGCCGCCGCCAGGACGCCCGCGCGCACCTCCGCACCGCCCACGAGCAACTGGCCGCGATAGGTGCTGAAGCCTTCGCCGAACGCGCCCGTCACGAGCTGCTCGCCACCGGCGAGACGGTCCGCAAACGCACGCCCGAGACCACCAACGATCTGACCGCGCAGGAGTCCCAGATCGCCGGCCTGGCCCGCGACGGCCTGACCAACCCGGAGATCGCCGCTCAGCTCTTCATCAGCCCCCGAACCGTCGAGTGGCACCTCCGCAAAACCTTCTCCAAACTCGGCATCACCTCCCGCCGCCAACTCCGAACCTTGAAGCCCTAGGAGGCCAGTGTCATGAGCGACGTGCTGGAAGGTCGCACGGCCGGTGGGCGCGGAGTGCGGGTGCGGTTCTCCGCCGACGGCATCGAGGAGATCACCGACCACCCGTCCGCACCGGACCTGCTACTGATCCCTGGTCTCGTCGACATCCAGCTCAACGGGTACGGCGGCTTGGACGTCAACGACCCGTCCCGCCCGGCGAGCGAGCTGCCCGACCTCGTCCGCGCGTTGTGGGGCCAAGGGGTGACCACGGTCTACCCGACGATCATCTCCGCCGACGACGCGACCACGACCACGCTCGTCAAGCGGGCCGCCTCCGCGCGAGCCACCGATCCCGATGTGGCGTACGGCGTACCGGGCCTGCACCTGGAGGGTCCGTACATCTCGTCCGCGGAGGGCGCCCGCGGTGCGCACGACCCGGCCGTGATCCGGGACCCGGACGCCGACGAGTTCGACCGCTGGCAGGCTGCGGCCGACGGCGCGATCGCGATCATGACCGTCGCGCCGGAACGCGCGGGCGCCCTCGAGTTCACCCGGCACCTCGCGACGAACGGCGTACTCCCGTCGGTCGGGCATTCGCTGGCGACCGCCGCCGACGTCCACGCCTTCGCGGCCGCCGGCGGACTGCTCTCGACCCACCTCGGTAATGGACTGCCCGCTCAGATCGACCGACACCACAACCCGATCTGGCCCCAGCTCACGGAGGACGCGCTCACCGCGGGGCTGATTGCCGACGGCCATCATCTCCCCGCCGACACCTTCGCCGCCCTGGTCCGCGCCAAGGGCCCGACGCGCTGCGTCCTCACCAGCGACGCCGCAGCCTTGGCCGGATGCGCTCCCGGCGATTACCGGACCGCGGTCGGCGGCGCAGTCACCGTCGCCTCCGACGGAAGTCTCCGCCTGCAAGGCACGCCGTACCTGGCCGGTAGTGGCGCTTCGCTCCTCGACTGCCTCCGCTGGGCCACCGGCCCTGGTGGGCTTCCGCTGGAAACCGCTGCCACCATGGCCACCACGACCCCTGCCAACCTCCTCGGCCTGCACGACCGCGGCCGCCTGGAAGTCGGCGCCCGCGCCGACCTGGTCCAGTTGACCAGCACCCCGGACGGCGCCGTCGGCGACGTCGCAACCGTCGTTGTCAACGGCAGATTGATTGCCTGCAGCAACAGTTGAGTTTTGGATCGTCGGTCTGCAATCAGTTCGCAAAGTGCCCAGTGCTTGCCGGTGAACCGGAACTTCCCGTATAAGGCGTACATGACGGCGATCCGGCTCGACGCGGTGTCCAAGGTGTTCGAGGGTGAACACCTGGCCGTGGACGAGCTGTCGCTGGAGGTCGATGACGGCGAGTTCATGGTGCTGCTCGGTCCGTCCGGGTGCGGGAAGACGACGCTGCTGCGGATGATCGCCGGCCTCGAACGGGTGACCGCAGGCGAGGTCTGGTTCGGGCGGACCCTCGGGACCCGGCTCGCTCCCCGCGAGCGCGGCGTGGCGATGGTCTTCCAGACCGGTGCCCTGTACCCGAACCGGACGGTGCAGGAGAACATCATGTTCCCGCTGCAGATCGCCGGGCAGGACGACGTCCAGGCCGGGTCCACCGCGGCTGGGCTCGCGCAGATCCTCAGCATCGAGTCCGTGCTCGACCGGATGCCGCGCACCTTGTCGGGCGGTCAGCGGCAGCGAGTCGCGATCGGCCGGGCACTGGTACGGCGGCCGCAGGTGTTCCTGCTCGACGAACCGCTGTCGAACCTCGACGCCACGATGCGCACCGAGCTCCGCCAGGAGATCGGCGCGATGACCAGGGACCTGAACGTGACCACGCTCTACGTGACGCACGACCAGGTCGAGGCGCTGACGCTGGCCGACCGGATCGCGGTGATGCGGGACGGCCGGATCGAGGACGTCGGTACGCCGACGCAGGTCTACAACGATCCCGCTACCGCCTTCGTGGCCGGCTTTCTCGGCACGCCGCGGATCAACCTGATGGCCGCGACCGTGCGCGTCACCGCCCACCACCGGGTCGCCCTCGACCTCGGCAGCCAGTCGGTCGGCCTCGACCCCACCGATCGCCGGTCGCTGATCCTGCGGCACCACGACGGCGCCGAGGTCATCGTCGGCGCCCGCTCGAGCGCGTTCAGTCTGATCACGACCGAGGACGCGCCGAACCAGCTGAGCGGAACGATCCGCGCCTTCGAGTTCCACGGCCAGCAGTCGATCGCGTTCGTCCAGTGCGGGATCGAAGTCGTCGATCCCGACAAGATCGGCCGCGTGGCACCGGCGCACGCGTCTCCCGCGGCCGATCCGGAGCCGTCGTTCCTGAGCAGGCTTCGCTCACGGCTCGGGTTCGGGACGCCGGCCCCTCCCCCGCCGGAGATCCACGGCGCCGCCCACCGCCGCGCCGACCTGGTCGTCGAACTCCCGGTCGACACCGAACTGGCACGCGGGACGCGCATTCACCTCGCCCTCGACACCTCCCAGATCCACCTCTTCGACCGCACCGGCCGCCGCGTCGACCGCGTCACCCGCTGACCCCCAGCCGCCGCGGCCCTGACGGTCGAGGGCCTGCGTTGCGGTGGCCGTGAACAAGTTATTACCTGTCCACAGGCACCGCGCGGGGTGCACTGCCCCAGAGATGTCAGCCGTTTGCGATGTTCACCATGTCCTCGCGCGGGACGACCTTGATGCGTTCGCGGCCGGCTGCTTCGCCGAGGGCGATCTCATGGGCGTCGAGGCGGGCCCAGCCGTCGGAGTCGATCACGGTCGCGCCGCGGCCCGCGAGATGCTCCAGGATCCCTTGTGGATCAGGGATCTCGGGCGGCGGCAGCGAGTCGATGTCGGCGAGCAGGCTCGCGATCGTCTCCGCCGCGTCGGACTTGGTGTGGCCGATCAGTCCGATCGGGCCGCGCTTGACCCAGCCCGTGACGTACAGGCCCGGCAGCGGTACGCCGTCGAGGTCGAGGACCCTGCCCCGGTCGTTGGTGATCACGCCCGCCTGGTGGTCGAACGGGATCTCCGGCAGATGGGACGAGAGGTAACCGACGGCGCGGTACACGGCCTGCACGGGCGTATCGACGTACTCTCCCGTGCCCTTGGCCGTGCCGTCTCCCTGCAACTGGGTGATCTCGGTCCGCAGTCCCTCGACCCGATCGCTCCCGAGGATCTCGACGGGCGCGTGGCAGAGGTGGATGTGGATCCGGTGCGGTGCGCCGGTCGGCTCGGCCTCGACGTACTTGAGCAGCGTGTCGACGACCAGCCGGGTGCCCTTGCTGGCGTTGATCGCGGCCTGGCTCGCCTCGTCGATCTCGAACCCTTCGGGGTGCACGATCACGTCCACCGACGGCGAGTGCGACAGCTCCCGCAACTCCATCGGCGTGAACTTGATCTGCGCCGGACCTCGCCGGGCAAACACGTGTACGTCGGTCGCGTGGTTGAGCTTCAGCCCCTGATAGACGTTGCCCGCGATCTCGGTGCTCAGCTGCTCGTCGGCCGGCTTCGCGAGCATCCGGGCGATGTCGAGCGCGACGTTGCCGGCCCCGATCACCGCGACCTCACGGGCCTCGAGCGGCCAGTCCCGCGGTACGTCGGGATGCCCGGCGTACCAGCTCACGAAGTCCGCGGCGCCGTAGCTGCCCGGCAGGTCGATCCCCGGGATGTCGAGCGGGCGGTCGGCCATCGCGCCGGTCGCGAACACGACCGCGTCGTAGTACCGGCGCAGGTCGTCGAGCTTCAGGTCGACGCCGTACGAGACGTTGCCGACGAACCTGATCCGGTCCCGGCGGACGACCCGCTGCAGCGCCTTGACGATCTCTTTGATCCGGGGATGGTCCGGCGCAACGCCGTACCGCACCAACCCGAACGGCGCGGGCAGGCGCTCGATCAGATCCACGTGCGCACCCGGGTGTTCCTGCGTCACTATGTCGGCCGCATAGATGCCGGCCGGTCCCGCACCGACCACAGCAAGGCGGAGATCCCTCATCATCACTCCAATAAGTTAGGCAAGCCTAACCTACCCGAAGTGTGGTGAGCAGCTCCCCAGCGGTCTCACGTTGTGGCGTTTGGTCAGGCCGTCGGCCCACTGGCGCAGTGCCCGATCGGGCCTTTGTTGAGGTTTTGTTGCAGTCGGCCCCGACGCCGTGCCGTGGATCAACCGAATTGGTGTGCCGAGGCGTCTCAGCCTGCATTACCGGGGGTGGTACCGAAATTCGGGGGGAATTCATGAGTGCGGTTCGTTGTGATCCGATGCTGACGGACGTCTTGTTGCCGGCACCGGTGACTTCATCGACAATCCGCCGCCGCACGTGTGGGTCCGGGGTGTCGCGACAGCAGGTATGGCGAACTACGGGACAGTCTTCCGCCGAGTCGTCTACCTGGTGACCGGCAGCGGGATCGGACCGGTGCTCGCGCACGTTCTGGCCGCTCGCGTGCCGCACAAACTGGTGTGGGTGACACGCGATCCGGTGAAGACGTACGGACAGGAACTGGTCGACGAGATCCTGTCCGCGCAGCCGGACGCGCTGATCTGGGACACCGACGCGTACGGCAAACCGGACATGGTGAAGCTCGCCTACTCGGCGTACGAGGACTCCGGGGCGGAGGCCGTGATCTGCGTGTCGAACCGGAAGCTGACCTGGTCCGTGGTGCACGGCCTGGAGCGCCTCGGTATTCCGACGCTCGGCCCGATCTGGGACTCCTGAAGCTAGCGGAGCATCAGCACCGCGGCGGTGACACCGGCGACCACGATCAAGGCGCGGAGCAGTCCGCCCGGGAGCCGGCGGCCGATGTGCGAACCGACGTACCCACCGGCGACGGACCCGATCGCGAGCAGCACGATCGCGGTCGGGTTCAGGTCGGCGATGAACAGGAAGATGACGCTCGCGACGAGGTTCGCGGCCAGTAGGGACAGGGTTTTGAGGGCGTTGACGACGCGCAGCTCGAGGTCCAGGCCGAGACCGAGCACCGCCATCATCATCACGCCCGCGCCGGCGCCGAAGTACCCGCCGTACACGCCCGTCAGAGCCGCGAAGAACGTTGTCGTCGGGGTCATCGTCGTGCGCGTCTCCTGCGGTTCCGCGTGCCGGGAGCGCAGCCAGCGGGAGATCCACGGCTGGACGCCGACGATCAGGCAGGTGAACAGGATCAGCCACGGTGCCGCCGTGGCGAACACTCCTGGCGGCAAGGCAAGCAGCAGTACGGCGCCACCGATCGCGCCGATCGCACACGTCAGCACGACCGCGATCGTCGTGGGGCGAGAGACCTCGCGCAGCTCGCGGCGGTACCCGAACGAGCCGCTGAGCGCGCCGGGCAGGAGGCCGATCGTGTTCGAGGCGTTCGCCACGACCGGCGGAATCCCCAACGCGATCAACGCCGGGAAGCTGATCAGCGACGCGACCCCGACGGTGGACGTGAGCACACCGGCTCCGAGTCCGGCCGCGACGATCGCCAGATGCTCGACACCGGTCACGGCCTGTCCCGCAGCAACGCCACGTCGGAGACCAGCATCACGTGCTCGTGCATGGCCTGGGCAGCAGCGTCCGGAGCGCCGGCGGCGATCGCGTCCGCGACCTTCCGGTGACCGGCGAGCGACTCGCGGGGCCGGCCGGGCTGGGACAACGACTCCAGCCTGGTCTCCCGGATCAGGTCGTGGATCGCGATCATCATCTGCGCCAGCAGCTCCGATCGCGCGGCCGCGGTCACCGCTCCATGGAACGCCTCGTCACCCTCGACGCCCCGGCCGCCTGCCTCGACGTCGCGCTCCATCATGTCCAGCGCCGACCGGATCGCCGCCAGGTCGGCCTCGGTACGACGGGATGCCGCCAGCGCGGCCAGCTTCGACTCGAGCGCGTCACGGGCCTCGATGATCTCGGGCAGCCGGTCGGCGTGCGCACGGATCGCCTCGATCACCGGCGCCGTCCTGGCCCGCTCGGTCAGCACCGTGCCGTCGCCGTGCCGAACCACCACCGCACCGATCACCTCGAGCGCCACCAACGCCTGGCTCAGCGTCGCGCGGCTCACGCCGAGCCGCTGAGCCAACTCGCGCTCGGGTGGCAGCCGGTCGCCGGGAAGCAGGCCGTTCTCGATGATCCAGGTGCTGATCTGGTCGGCGACCTGCTCGTACAGGCGGGACCGCGGTACCGGTCGGGGTGGTGCGGGACGAGCTGGCGGCGACTCCATACAAGACACCTTATTGACAAGTGGCCCATTGGGCTATTGGCTAGGCCACTGAGCCACCACTGTGATCTGTGCCTCAACCAACACAGTCCCCCGCCCCCGGAAGAAGGACTCGTCATGGGACCAGAGTGGGTTGCGATCCTGGCGCTCGTCGCGCTGTTCGTCGTCGGTACGGTTCTGCCGATCAACATGGGCGCGCTCGCGTACGTCGCGGCGTGGCTGGTCGGCCTGTTCTCGTTGCACCTGCGTGAGAAGGAGATCCTGGCCGGCGTCAGCGGCGACCTGATCCTCACGCTGATCGGCGTCACCTATCTGTTCGCGATCGCGAAGAACAACGGCACCGTCGACCTGATAGTCGCCAGCGCGGTCCGGGCCGTCGGCGGCCGGGTCGCGCTGATCCCGTGGGTGATGTTCGCCGTCACCGCCGTACTGACCGCGATCGGCGCCGCCAGCCCGGCCGCGTGCGCGATCATCGGGCCGATCGCGCTCGGCTTCGCCGCGCGGTACAAGATCAACCCGCTGATGATGGGCATGTTCGTCGTGCACGGCGCCCAGGGCGGCGGGTTCTCGCCGATCAGCATCTACGGCACGATCACCAACTCGGTGATGGAGGACGCCAAGCTGCCGTCCAGTGAGCTGACCATCTTCTTGTCCAGCCTCGTCGTCAACCTGGTGATGGCGACGATCCTGTTCATCCTGTTCGGCGGCCGGAAGCTGATGAACCAGCGCGTCGACCCGAACGGCCTGGACGACTCCGGCGGCCTGACCGAAGACCTGCATCACGGCGGCGCCACCGTCACCGCGCGCGGCACCGGCGCCTCGGCCCCGACCGGGACGCTGGCTCGCGGGGTACGACGGGACCAACTGCTGACGCTGATCGCCTTCGTCGGCGTGGCCGTGGTGGCACTCGCGTTCGACAAGAACATCGGGTTCGTCGCGATCACCGCCGCCGTACTGCTCGCGATCCTGTCGCCGACCGAGCACAAGGACGCGATCAAGCAGGTTGCCTGGCCGACGGTCCTGCTGGTCGCGGGTGTCAGCACGTACGCCGCGATTCTCACCGAATCCGGAGCGCCGCAGTTCGTCGGCAACTGGGCCGCCGGGCTGGGCGCGGCCGTGATCGGCGCGCTCGTCCTGTGCTACGTCGGTGGTGTCGTGTCGGCGTTCGCGTCGTCGACCGCGCTGCTGCCTGTGATCATCCCGATCGCCGTACCGCTGATCGGTCACGGTGGGATCAGTGCCGGCCTGTTCGTCGCGGCGCTCGCGATCGCGTCGACGATCGTCGACGTCAGTCCGTTCTCCACCAACGGTGCACTGATGCTCGCGAACCGGCCGGACACGATCGCAGAACCCGTGTACTACCAGCAGATTCTCACCTACAGCGTGATCGTGGTCGCCGCCGGTCCGTTGCTCGTCTGGGCCGCATTAGTGCTGCCGGGCTGGTGACGCGGATGGGTCAGCTCGCCCTGACTCGACTCGACGGCAGGCCGTGCGTACTGGTCGGGCAGGACCGTACCCAGACCAAGCCGATGGGACCGGCCGCCTTGCGCCAGGCCCGTCGCGGCATGAACCTCGCTCAGACCGTCGGCCTCCCACTCGTGACGGTCATCGACACCGCCGGTGCCGAACTCTCCCGCGCCGCGGAGGAAGGCGGCCTGGCCGGCGAGATCGCGCTGTACATCTCGACGATGACAACACTGACCGTGCCGACCTTGTCGATCCTTCTCGGACAAGGCACCGGTGGCGGAGCACTTGCGTTGCTCCCGGCAACCACTGTCGTCGCGGCGGAGCACGCATGGCTCGCACCACTGCCGCCGGAGGGAGCGAGCGCGATCGTGTACCGCGACACCGCCCACGCCCCCGAGCTCGCCGCCGCCCAGCACATCACCGCCCCCGACCTGCACGCCTCCGGCACCATCCACCACCTGGTCCCCGAGCACGGCACCGACACCGCGGAGACCCTCGCGCTAGCAATAGCCGCCGAGTGCGCCGCTCAACTCACGGCGAACCACAGCACTCCCCCGAGGACGACCTCGACACAGAAGTAGAACCAGGACGGGTAGAACGCCCGGGGGCGATCGCGCAACGCACCGATCAATCGCCCCGCAGCCATTCCGCCCAGCGCGACCGCAACCGCGATCACCGCCCCGCGCCGGATCCCGTCGTCGAGCGCAGCCGCGACGAGCAAACCGGCAATCGCGAGCCCGAACCCGCCGTACACGGCTCGAACCTCGTTGCGCGCGTCCGGCCCTGACGCCACGATCCCGAAGGGCCGCACCAGCGCTGCGGGCAGGACGAGCCCATAGATCCCCATGCCGGCGAAGAACACCGCCGCGACAACTATTGCAATCATTGCAACAGACTAGGGCACAGCTCCGGGCACCTGAGCTGTTTACGCAAACAGACAGATCGCCCCGATCATGGCGCTGGTACGGCGTGGACGTCAAGAGGGCAGCGTCGCCAGATCTGGATCGGTTGCTTCGCTCCCCCGCTACAACGTAGGAATGCCTACAAAACAAGGGATGTGGGCACTTAACCGGATCAGTAGAAGTTCCCGGAGATGCGCTCTTGACGCCGGTTCGGTGTGGCGCTCTAATCAGGGCACGCAATCTGTTCACGTAAACATTTTTGGCCATCCGGAGGTAACAATGACCCCGCCCGCCAATGTCTCCCGCCGCGCAGTCCTCGGCGGCGCGCTTGGTCTGGCCGCTGCCGGAGTGCTCGACGCCTGCGGCTCCAACAAGGGAACCGGAGCCGCCGCCAGTGGCGGCGGGAGCAAGGTCTCGCTCAGCCAGTGGTACCACCAGTACGGCGAGAAGGGGACGCAGGAGGCGGCGAAGAAGTACGCCGCCGAGTACACCGGCGCCTCCGTCCAGATCCAGTGGATCCCCGGCGACTACCCCGCGAAACTGTCCAGCGGTCTGCCGTCGGGCAACGGACCGGACGCGTTCGAGAGTCACCTCGAGCGCTCGCTGGTCAGCTCGGGACAGGTCGTGCCGCTCGACGACCTGATCGCCGACGTGAAGGACGACTTCGCCGAGGGCGATCTCGCCGCCAACTCGATCGACGGGAAGCTGTACTCGATCCCGATGATCAACGACCCGCAGATGCTCTACTACCGCAAGAGCCTGTTCGAGGCGAAAGGCATCAAGCCGCCGGAGACCGTCGACGACTTCGTGTCCGCGGCGAAGGAGCTCACCGGCAAGACGACCAAGGGTCTGTTCGCCGGCAACGACGCGAACATCACCGGCGGCGGCCTCTACCCGGCGGCGATCTTCTCGACCGGCGGCCGCCTGCTGACCGACGACCACAAGGTCGGCTTCGAGCCGGCGAAGGTCGCCGAGGTGCTCGTCAAGCTC
This sequence comes from Kribbella soli, assembly GCF_004331345.1. Taxonomy (GTDB): domain Bacteria; phylum Actinomycetota; class Actinomycetes; order Propionibacteriales; family Kribbellaceae; genus Kribbella; species Kribbella soli. Next base: position 1,397,642 of record NZ_SJJZ01000002.1, read on the forward strand.
CGCAAGCTCTCCGCGGACAAGAGCCTCCTGCTCGGCGCGCCGACGGACTGGTGGGATCCCTCGGCGATCAACCAGAACCTGGCCGCGATGCAATGGCTCGGCATGTGGGCCGTGCCCGGTATGTCGACGGCGCTCGGCGAGGACGAGATCGGCGCGTTCCCGTTCCCGGCCGCGACCGGCGGCAAGCCGGCGGTGATCTCGGGCGGCTGGTCGGCGTTCGTCAGCGCGAAGTCCAAGAACATCGACGCCGCGAAGGCTCTCACCAAGTGGCTCTGGGTGGACAAGGCCGATCTCCAGGAGGACTGGTGCCTCAGCTACGGCTTCCACATCCCGCCGCGGAAGAGCCTCGCGGCGAAGGCGTCCAAGCTCCAGTCCGGTCCGGCCGCCGAGTCCGTGTCGCTCAACACGCAGTACGGCGTACCCGGTAACCCGAACTGGACGCCCGCCATGGACACCGCGCTCAAGGACGCGGTGACCAGGATCATCGGCAAGGGCGCGGATCCCGAGGCCGAGCTGGCCGGCGCGGTGAAGAAGATCAACACCGAGCTCGACAAGATCTTCGGGTGATGTCGGAGCAGACAACCGCTGCCCCCGGAGTGCGCCCGGCCACCGGGCGCCTCCGGAGCGCCAACAGCACGCGCGCGATCCATGGGCAGCGGCGCGCGTTCTGGCTCTTCATCGCACCGTTCCTGATCGGGCTCGTCGTCTTCGTCTACTTCCCGATCGCGTGGAGCGCCTTCCTGAGCTTCTTCGACGCACAGGGCACGGTGACCCCGACGAAGTTCGTCGGCCTGGGCAACTACACGACGATGCTCACCGACAAGGCGTTCGTCTCGTCGCTCGTCACGTTCAGCGCGTTCGCCCTGCTGATCGTGCCGACCACGTTCGTGATGTCGCTGTTCCTGGCGATGCTCGTGAACCGGGTCCGGGTGGCGCGGGCGTTCTTCCGCTCGGTGTTCTTCCTGCCGACCGCGTGCTCGTACGTCGTCGCGTCGCTGATCTGGAAACTGTCGATCTTCAACGGCGTCCGGTTCGGGATGGCGAACACGTTGCTCGGCTGGATCGGCGTGGAACCGATCAGCTGGCTGGCCTCGCTCGACCCGCCCTGGTACTGGCTCGTGATCGTGACCGCGCGGTTGTGGTTGCAGGCCGGCTTCTACATGATCCTGTTCCTGGCCGCGTTGCAGAACATCAATCCGGAGCTCTACGAGGCCGCGTACGTCGACGGCGCCAAACCCGGATGGCAGGTCTTCCGGCACATCACGCTCCCCCTCCTCCGGCCGACCTCGATCTCGGTGCTCCTGCTCTGCCTGATCGCGGCGTACCAGGCCTTCGACGAGTTCTACAACCTGCTGGGCGCGGTCGAGTACGCGCGCCCGCCGCTGGTGTACCTCTACCACCTGGCGCTCGGCAGTCAGCAGAACTTCGGCCTCGGCAGTGCGGGATCGCTGATCCTGGCCGCGATCATCGCCGTCGTCACCGTGCTGCAGGGCAAGATCCTCGGCTTCGGCAAACCGGGCGACTGACCGAGACCTTAGGAGAGACTTCCATGGATGCCCATCAGCCGACGGCCGTCGGTTACCGGCGGTCGGTCACCGACCGGATCGCCAACGGCGCCGGCCTGGCCGTGCTGCTCGTGATGACGTTGCTCTTCCTGATCCCGTTCTACCTGTTGATCCGGAACGGTCTGGCCAGCACCAAGGACATCACCGCGCCGGGCTGGACGTTGTTCCCGCGGGACGTGCAGTGGCACAACCTCGTGGACCTGTTCAACGATCCCGAGGTGCCGATGCTCAGTTCGCTGCGGAACTCCGCGATCGTCGCCGTCCTGACCACGGCCGGCACGCTGCTCGTCTGCTCGCTGGCCGGGTACGCGCTGGCCCGGATCAACCACCCGCACAGCAACAAGATCTTCTACGCGGTGCTCGCCACCTTGATGATCCCGGGCGCGGTGACGTTCGTCCCGAGCTTCGTGATCGTGTCCTGGCTCGGGTGGGTCTCGGACTACCGCGGCCTGATCATCCCGGCGCTGTTCAGCGGCTTCACCGTCTTCCTGTTCCGCCAGTACTTCCTCTCGTTCCCGAAGGAGCTCGAGGAGGCGGCCCGGATCGACGGTCTCGGGTACGGCGGTACGTTCTGGCGGATCGTCGTACCGAACTCCGGGAACTTCATCGCGGCGATCGCCGTGATCACGTTCATCCAGAGCTGGAACGCGTTCCTCTGGCCGCTCGTGGTGGCCCAGGACGAGAGCGCCTGGACCGTGCAGGTCACGCTCTCGACGTTCATCACGGCGCAGACGATCAACATCCCGCAACTGTTCATGGCGGCAGCCGTCTCGATCCTGCCGCTGGTCCTGGTCTTCGTCTTCCTGCAGCGTTATCTCGTGCAGGGCGTCGCGCAAACCGGTCTGAAAGGTTGAAACCCTATGAAGCGAAGAGATATTCGGGCCGTGGTGGGCGTCCTGCTCGCCGCGGTCGGGCTCAGTCTGCTGTCGTCACCGGCCAACTCCGCGGAGCCCTCGGCGAACACCTCCTTCCGCCCGGGCGAGCCGTGGCTGGACACGAGCGGCAAGGTCATTCAGGCCCACGGCGGCCAGGTCGTGCCGTCGAAGGACGACGACGGTCGGCGCATCTACTACTGGTACGGCGAGGATCGCAGCAACGGCTACTACGACAGCCCGGGTGTGCATCTGTACTCGTCGTACGACCTCTACAACTGGAAGGACCAGGGACTCGCACTCCGAGCGATGAACTCCCCCGACCAGTTCGTGAACGACCCGTACTTCGCCAAGCTCTACAAGAAGTACACGCCGGCGCAGAAGGATGTCGTCTGGCGCGACCTGTCGACCAACAGCGTCCGCACCGACGGCTGGGCGCGACCGTCGATCCTCGAACGCCCCAAGGTGATCTACAACAAGAGCACCGGCAAGTGGGTCATGTGGGTGCACTCCGACGGCCCGTCGTCGCCGACCAGTACGTCGACGTACGCCCGCGCCGAGGCCGGGGTGGCGATCGCCGACTCGCCGAAGGGCCCGTTCCGCTGGATCGACTCGTACCGGCTGAACCGGGTGCCGAGCGATTCGGTTCCGTGGTGCGGTACGGGGTCCGCGTTCGACCCGGCCGGCGGGATGGCGCGGGACATGAACCTGTTCGTGGACGACGACGGCACGGCGTACATCATCTACTCCTCCGAGGAGAACCGGACGATGTACATCTCCAAGCTGAACAAGTCGTACACGTACCTGTCCGCGGCGCCGGAAAACGCTGTACAAGGCAAGGATTTCGTCCGCACGCTCGCCTGCAACCAGCGTGAGGCGCCGGCGATGTTCAAGTCGGACGGCACCTACTACCTGGTGACGTCGGGAGCCACCGGCTGGGACCCGAACCCGGCGCACTACGCGACCTCGCAGAACGTCCTCGGTCAGTTCACCGACCGCGGGGTCCCGATCACCGGCGACGGCGCGGCGACCACGTACCGGTCGCAGAGCACCAACGTGATCCCGGTCGACCAGAAGAACAACAAGTTCGTCTTCATGGGTGACCGGTGGACGCCGGACGATCTGGCGAACGCGCCGTACGTCTGGATGCCGATGAGCTTCGGCGAAGGCGGCGCACTCACCATCGGCCCGGACACCGAGTGGACGTTGGGCGACCTGGCGCCGTACACCCGCTGGACCGTCACGAGCACGATCCCGGACAACGTCTGGCTCAACGACACGAGCACGCTGCCGACCACGGTCACCGTGACGACCGCGCGCGGATCGCAGCAGGTCGCCGTCACCTGGGATCCGTCGAGCATCGCGCAAGCGGGGCCTGCGACCCTGCGTGGCACGTTGGCGGACGGCAGGACGTTCACTCGCTCTGTCGTGGTGGTGCCACACGGTCTGCGGTACGCCGTGAACGCCGGCGGGACCGCTACGCCCGACTGGACACGCCTGACGCAGGTCGCGTCGACCGAACAGCCACTGCTCAACTCGGCACCGGAACAGGCGCTGGGGACAGATCCCGTCACGGGCACGCAGTGGGGATACACGGGTTCGAGCGCGCCGGCCGGTACTGGCGACCTCTACACTACGCTGCGGTACGCCAAGGACCACGAGCCGCTGGTCTACACGTTCGAGAACCTCGAGCCGGGCACGTACACGGTCCACGCGGGCTACTACGACCCGTGGCCGTGGGCCAACCGCGCGGCCGAGGTGACCGTCAACGGGTCCGTCGTCGACCAGCAACGCCTGTTCACCGCGACCGGCGTCGCGGCGTCGTACGGCGGAGTCACAGTCGGGGCAGACGGCAAGATCGTCGTGTCGATCGCACCCACCCGGTCCCCCGACATCCAGGTCAGCTGGCTGATGATCGCCCGCAGTAACTAGCGCCCACCTATGCTGATGCCATGTCGAGCGAGGTCAGGGGTGCGCGCCGCGGGGTCAAGGGACACCCGAAGTCGGGACCGTCCATCGGCGACGTGGCGCGGTTGGCCGGTGTGTCGTCGCAGACCGTGTCACGCGTGTCCACGGGCTCGGAGCCGGTCAAGGCCGAGACCCGGGAGCGGGTGCTCGACGCGATGCGGCAACTGGGGTACGCCCCGAACCTCGCCGCCCGGGCGCTGCGCCAAGGCAACTTCCGGTCGATCGGTCTGATCGCTCACCAGGTCATCCGGACCGGTGAGTCGAAGACCATCGAGGCGGTCATTGAGGCCGCCCGGCTGGAGGGGTACTCGGTGAGCCTCGTCGACGTCGAGACCCCGTCGTCGAGCGACGTCAGCGAGGCCGTGCAGCACCTCAGTCACCAGGCGATCGACGGCTTGATCATCATCCGGGCCGAGACCGCGACCCCGGCGGCGCTGGCGCTGCCGCCGACCATGCCGGTCGCGGTGTCCGACTCGCGGTTCATCGGGCACCATCCGGCGGTCGGCGCCGATCAGATCGGTGGCAGTCGCGCCGCGGTCCAGCATCTGCTGGATCTCGGGCACGCGACCGTCCACCACATCGCGGGCCCGGCGGACTCCGGCCCTGCGGACCTGCGGGCGACCGCCTGGAGACAAACGCTGACCAGCGCCGGACGTGAGGTTCAGGAGCCGTTCGGCGGCGACTGGTCCGCGGAGGCGGGCTACACGATCGGGAGCGAGATCGCGCAGCGGGACGACGTGACGGCGGTGTTCGCGGCGAACGACGAGATGGCAGCCGGCCTGATCCACGCACTGCACGAGGCCGGCCGCCGGGTGCCTGACGACGTGAGCGTCGTCGGGTTCGACGACATCGACCTCGCCGCCCACCTCTGGCCGCCGCTGACGACGGTCCGGCAGGAGTTCCACCAGATCGGTCACGACCTCGTCGAGGTCATCATGCGGCAGCTCGGCGGGCGGGAGCAGTTGACCGGATACCACGGCACGGTGCCCGCGCCGCTGATCGTCCGGCAGAGCACAGCAGCACCCCGCAAGCGCCGGCGTACCCGCCGCTGATTTCGGGTGGACAGTCACCAGCAGGTCCAGTTACCGTCATTGATGTTTACGTAAACAAGGCCGTACGTAAACAAGGCCGCCCTACAAGAGATGAGAGCCCATGCCCGACTTCGCCATCGGTGAGTCCGACTTCGTCCTGGACGGCCGTCCGTTGCAGATCATCTCCGGCGCCCTGCACTACTTCCGGATGCACCCGGACTGCTGGGCGGACCGGATCGAGAAGGCGCGGCTGATGGGGCTCAACACCATCGAGACCTACGTCCCGTGGAACGCGCACAGCCCGCGCCCCGGCGTCTTCAACACCTCCGGGATGCTCGACCTCGGGCGGTTCCTCCGCGAGGTCGCGGCCGCCGGGCTGTACGCGATCGTGCGACCCGGGCCTTACATCTGTGCGGAGCTGGACAACGGCGGACTCCCGGCGTGGCTCTTCCGCGACGACAGTGCCGGGGTACGCCGCCACGAGCCGACGTTCATGTCCGCAGTCACGCAGTACCTGCAGGACGTGCTGGAGATCGTCCGGCCGCTGCAGATCGACCAGGGCGGACCGGTGCTGCTCGTGCAGGTCGAGAACGAGTACGGCGCGTTCGGGGACGACCAGACCTACTTGAAGGCGCTGGCCGAGGTCATTCGAAGCGCCGGCACCACCGTTCCGCTCGTCACGGTGGATCAGCCGACGGACTCGATGCTCGCCGCCGGCGGACTGGACGGCGTACTGCGCACCGCGTCGTTCGGGTCCCGTGTCACGTCGCGGCTCGAAACGCTGCGCAAGCACCAGCCGACCGGGCCCCTGATGTGCATGGAGTTCTGGGACGGGTGGTTCGACTACTGGGGTGGACGCCACCACACGACGAGCGCGGCCGATGCCGCCGCGGAGCTCGACACGCTGCTCGCGGCCGGGGCGTCGGTCAACATCTACATGTTCCACGGCGGTACGAACTTCGGACTGTCGAGCGGGGCCAACGACAAGGGCGTGTACCGCGCGACCGTGACGTCGTACGACTACGACGCACCGCTCGACGAGGCGGGGAATCCGACGGAGAAGTTCCACGCGTTCCGTGAGGTGATCTCGCGGTACGCGCCGGTGCCGGACACCGTGCCGACCTCGCAGCCGGCCGCGCCGGAGTTCACCGTCGCGCTGTCCGATCCGGTCGGGCTCCTCCCAGGCTTTGGTGGATCCTGGTCGGAACATCAGGAACTTCCGACGCTCGACGATCTGGACGCGCGGCTTGCGATCTTCCGGACCGAGCTGCGTCAGGGTGGGCCGGCGTTGCTGACGTTCGCCGAGGTCCGTGACCGCGTGCAGGTGTTCCTGGACGGTGCACCGGTCGGCATTCTCGAACGCGAACGGCACGAGCGCGCGATCATGCTCCCCCACACGCGTGGACGGCTCGAGCTCGTCGTCGAGGACCAAGGTCGGGTCAACTACGGGCCCCGCATCGGTGAGCCCAAGGGCCTCATCGGGCCGATCCGCGTCGGCACCGAGGAACTCACCGGCTGGACGGCCTGCGGGATCGACCTCGACAGGGTCCCGCAGCTGTGGCACTCCGCGGGCCCGACGCCGTCCGCGCTCGGCATCGGTCCGACCGCGTGGCGCGGGACGTTCGAGGCCGACGGCGAGTCCGACCTGTTCCTGCGAACCGATGCCTGGGGCAAGGGTTTCGCCTGGATCAACGGCTTCTGCCTCGGCCGCTACTGGCGCCGCGGCCCCCAGGAGACCCTCTACGTGCCCGCGCCCCTGCTGGAGCAGGGCACCAACAACCTCGTCGTACTCGAACTAGAAGTCCTCGAAACCCCCACAGCAACCTTCACCGGCTCGCCGCGATTGGGCTACACCGACCTCTAACGCCGTCGCCAGAAGGTGCGGTATTCGCGGCGCCGGCCTGGTGTGATCTGCAGCTCGACAGGATGTGTCAGGTGGCCGGGTAGTGCACCTGAGCGTGAACGCGTTCGTGCGTACAGCGTCTCGCCGGTGCACTACCTGTAGAGCTGCAGATCGCACGGCCGCGAGCCGAGTCGTGGCGTTTGGTTGCCCCTCGAAACCGCGAGTCGTGGATCGAGGCTGCAGATGACCGCCAAAACCCACGACTCGACGCCCACCGATGCCGGTGTCGGGATAAGGGGGCGGATCGGGGGGGAACGCCACGGGTGGTCCGGTTGAGCGCGGCCCTCCCATTTGGCTGGTCAGCCAGCGAAGTGTGGGGTTTGTGACCCAAATCCAGGGTCACAAACCCCGCACTGGGTGGGTCAGCCAGGCAAATTGGTGGGTCAGCCAGGCAAATGGGATTGGGCGCCACGCCCTAGGCCGCCAGCAGGCCCTTGGTCGCCGTGACGATGCCGCCGGCAACTGCCAGGGACAGGACCATCAGCCGGGCTGCCCGGTCCGGGATTCGCCCGGCCAGCAGTGCGCCCAGGCCTGCGCCGAGGAGCAGTCCGGCAGCCGCCACGAGCCATTCGTCGCCCGCAAGTGGAGGTACGCCGCGGGTGATGAGGGAGAAGATGTTGACGAGGGTGCCGTAGAAGAGCGCGTTCGGCACGAATTCGCGGATCGTCCAGTTCGCGTTGACGGCGTACAGCGACACCGGAGGTCCGCCCAGGCCGGCGGCTGTGTTCATGAAACCGCCGGCCGCGCCTGCTGTCAGCGCACCGGCGAGTCCCTTCAGCGCTCGCACGCGCAGACCGCTCATCAGCAGGGCCGCGGTCACTGTCACCAGGCCGCCCATCACCACGAGGAGCACCGGCTCGGGGAGGACGCTGGAGAACCAGGCGCCGAGCGGCGCCGTACACGCGGCCGCGATCACCAGCGGGACCATCGCCCGCAAGCGCACCTGGCGCCACCCGCGGGACAGGCCCAGGACGCACACGACTCCGGCCGCGCAGTTCGCGAACGAGACACCGTCCGCCGGCCCGAGCACCATCACGAGCGCGGGCACCGCCACCAGCGCGAACCCCATCCCCGTGAGCCACTGGACGAAGGCACCGAGCAGGACAACCCCGCCAAGCAGCAGACCCGCAGTACCGCTCACTGCGGATACCTCCTGTTAGGCGACGTTCAGAAGTTTCGCATACAGGTCGAAGACTCCGAACGCGAGCGGTACGAAGGCGACCATCGCGGCGACCTCGATCGCGTCGAGGATCTGTGAGGCGCGGGCCTGGAGGTGTTGGGGTGACTCAGGGCGCATCCCGAAGGCAGCGACCATACCGACCACGACGAGGAGGCCGACGGCGATCAGCGCGCCCCCGGCTTCCTTGGTGGACAGGACGAACGTGAGCACCAGCATGATGCTCAGCGCTGCCGCGCACAGGACCGCGACCTCGGTCAGCAGCGGGTACAGCCGCGCTCGGGACGCGAGCAGGAACGCCAGCACCACCGCGGCACTGATCGACCAGCCGTTCCAGGTCCGCAGCATCACAACGGCCGACGCGACCGACGACATCGCGACCGGAACAGTGGCCAGCGCGATCCCGAGGTGCGCCGCGTTGATCGCCGAATGTACGTCGATGCGCTGGACCTCAGCGCCCTGGGCCCGTCGGTCGTCGAGCGCGGTCAAGCCCGACATCGCCAGCCCGATCCTCGGCAGCAACCCGAGCATCAGCACGGACAACGCCCCGGCCACGACGCCGACCCGATCCGCATCGATGCCGAGCCGCACACCGCCGATCCAGCACACCGCGAACGCCACGGTGACGGAGCCGCCGAGCACGCCGCCCCGGGCCAATCCGGCCCCGGCGAACAGTACGGCGCCACTTCCCACACCGGCCGTACCGGCCGCGAACGCCATCGGCACCGACCAGCCGCCTGTGATCGCCCAGACCACCAGCCCGATCGAGAGGCATCCGGTGGCGATCGACAACAGCGGGATACCGACCACCGGTCGCTGATAGCGGCCGAGCACAACGCCGCTGAACCGGCGGGCGGCGTCCGACTGACCCTCGGCGCTGCCCATGTTCTGCTTGGCCGTGGTCACCTGCTCGTTCTGCGCGGTGTTCATCGCGGTCCCGACGCCGTGCTGGCCGACGGCGAGGTGCGCCATGCCCGCGTTCAGGCTCGCGGCGATGCTGTCGACGTTCTGTTTGAAGGCGTCGAACTGCTTCTTGCCCTCACCGCCGAACTTCCCCTCCAGCGGCGCGGCGGCGTCGACGAGCTGCTTGACCAGTCCGCCCAGGTCCTGCGCCCGGCCGGCGGTGCCCTTCGCCGCCTGGTCGAACGCGCCCTGACTCATGTCCCATCGCTGACCAGCCATCTCTCGGTTCCTCCTGAGCCCGTTCGGCGTTCACAGTCGACTCAGGGTTCCCGACGCCGCTTTCAAATCGCTTTCATCGGGTCAGTGCGGCTCGGTAGTGGGTCGGGCGCATCGCCTTCAGCTCGCGGAAGCGGCGGTTGAAGTTGGCGAGGTTCCGGTAGCCGCTGCGCGCGGCGACCTCGGTCACCGGGAGCGAGGTCGTCGTGAGCAGACGGCAGGCTGTCTCCACTCGCAGCTGGTTGACGTAGTCGGTGAGCGTGCAGCCGATGGCGCGGCGGAAGAAGCGGCTGAACGACGTCGGCGACATGTGCACGAGCGCGGCGACCTCGTCCAGGAGCACCGGCTCGGTATGAGCTTTCTGCAGATACCGGACCACCACATCGATCCGGTCGCGTACGGCGGTGCTCGGCGCCGCGGCGTACCCGGCGCCGGTGACAGGGGTCGCCGTCGTGTCGGCGGCAAGTCGATGCAGTACGTCGAGAAGCCGCGTCGTCTGGACCGCCGGCGTGAGATGCGGAAGACCGGCGATGTCCGCCTGCAGTTCCGGTGCCACGTCGCTGAAGTACAGCCCGCGGGCCGCGCCGCCCAGGAGGTCGCGGACGGCACCGAACTGCGGGAGCTCGAAGAAGCCCGCGCCGAGGAAGTCGTGCCGGAACTGGGTGACCGCGGCCTCCGACGGCTGATCGGACGGCTCGGACGCGTAGGTGTGCGGCAGATCGGGGCCGAGCAGCACCAAGTCACCAGGGAGGTACCGCTCGACGGTGGTACCCACATACCTCGTGCCCGATCCGGCAGAGATCAGGGTGAGCTCGTACTCCCGATGGAAATGCCACGCGAAGTCGAAGCACCGTTCGCGCCTCGTGAAGCACGTGAACGTCGTACCGCTGGGTACTCCCGGCCGTTCGTAGCGCGGCTTCATCCACACATTCTAAGCGGGCAACTGAGTACCAGAACTGGGCAGCAGCGGCGTAGCACCCGAGGTCTGCGCTTGGAATCGTGGAAGCCATGACGACCACGAACATCTCCGTCGACGAGCTCGAGACGCCGTACGACGGTCTGCCCCCGACCGCCACCGCCGACTTCAACCGCGACGGGTTCGTGCACCTGTCCGGCGTACTCAGCCCCGAGACAATCGCCGAATACGAGCCGACGATCACCTCCGAGGTGATCCGGCTGAACACCCAGGACCTGCCGCTGGCCGAGCGCGACACGTACGGCAAGGCGTTCCTGCAGGTGACCAACCTGTGGCGGCAGAACGAGAAGGTCAAGGAGCTCGTGTTCGCACGCCGCCTGGCCGGCATCGCGGCGCAGCTCCTCGGTGTTCACGCCGTACGTCTGTACCACGACCAGGCGCTCTACAAGGAGCCGAGCGGCGGCATCACCCCGTGGCACGCCGACCAGTACTACTGGCCGCTGTCCTCCGACCGGTGCGTGACGCTCTGGCTGCCCTTGCAGGAAACCCCGCTGGAGATGGGCCCGCTCGCCTTCGCCCGCGGCAGCCACAACTTCGCCTTCGGCCGCGACCTCCCGATCTCCGACGAGTCCGAGGAGCAACTCAAGAACGCCGTGGCCGAGCAGTACTTCGAGGACGTCGTGGAACCGTTCGCACTCGGCGATGCCTCTTTCCACCGCGGCTGGACCTTCCACCACGCCGGCCCGAACCGCGGCACCCAACCACGCCGCGTCATGACCGTCATCTACCTCGACGCCGACATCCGCGCCGCCGAACCGACCAACCAATTCCAGACCTCGGACCTCGGCAGCTGGATGCCAGGAACAGAGGTCGGCCAGGTCCCCCAGTCACCCCTGAACCCGATCCTGTACGCCGACGCCGGCTGATCACGGCAGGTCGGAGAGCTGGTCACCTAGTGGGGTGCGTTCGTAGATGACGGCTCGGCCGCTGCGGCGTGTCCGGACCAGGCCCTGTGCAGCCATTGCGCGGAGGGCCTGGTTCGCGGCCGATGGTGACACGCCGAACCTGTCCGCCAGTGCGGTCGTCGACTGGCCGGAACCGATGGCTCGGAGATAGCGAAGGCGGTGCGGGCTGAGCAAGCCCGCGCCGCCCGGGACGTCGGTCGCGTCGGACCACATCGCTCGCTGGTTCGTCGCGCGGTAGATCACCATCGGGTCCGAGTCGGTCAGCGGCGTCGAGCTGCTCAGGGTGAACAGTGACGGTACGACGAACAACGGCCGCCCACGCGTATGGAGGGTGAGATCGTCGTGACCGTTGAGGATCTGAGCCGTGATGGACGTCGGATCGGCCCGAACGCCTGGCCCGCAACGGTTCAGGGTGGCGATCACCCCCTCCGCCGCCAGCGATCTGGCACGGACCGCGACATCGGTGTCGAGGATCGCGCGCATCCGCGGCCAATGCGGCTGAAACGCCAGTCGCCAGTACGCCGCCAGCGCATCCGCCAACCGATCGCCGAAGGATCGCCCACTGGATCCCAGTCGACGCGGTACGCCGCCGACCGCGAACTCGATGTCCGCGCCGAGCGTGCGCAGGTCCTGGTCCCGCAGGTAGGCGAGCTGGGCGTCGATGGTCAGCGGTACGCCTACCCGCGGATTGAACAGGTCGGGTGTGTCGAAGTTCGGGCCGATCAGTCCGCTCAGCACATCGAGCGGAAGTTGGTCGCGGACCTGGCAGGCGGCGGCGTACCAGGGAGCCTGGAGCGGGTAGCTGGTGGGCGACCGCAGCGCGCGCAGCGAGTTGCCGAGCTCAGTGAGTGGCGAGACCGCGAAGCGCACCAGTCCGTAGTCGCCGGGCTCCAGCTGATAGCGCGCCACGGCCGATTGTAAGCATGGGGTCAGCTGGTGCGGTTGTAGATCGCGTTGCCCGGGCAGGCGGTGACGCCGAGGCGGGTCGCGCAGCCGGTGTACTGGCTCGAGCCGTTCCACCAGGTCCAGCCGCCGATGGTGCGGCCGTGCAGCCAGGTGTACGTGCCGTTGTAGTTGGCGTCGTACGTCCGCAGACTCCAGTGGACGTGGTCGCCCGTCGCGGAGCCACCGGCGCAGACGTCTCGGCCGATGTTGCCCAGCAACGCGCTCGTCCCCACCGGGGTCGCGTTGTAGTAGGTGGCGTTGTACATGTGGTAGTAGTCCGTCGAGAAGCCGTTCGGGTGGATCACTCGCGTCCAGCCGCCACCAGCGCCGCACATCGACGTGGCCGTACCGTCGCGCGAGGAGCGGACGCGCCCGCTGGCGTTGCCGCCGGCAAGGTCCAAGCTGCTCCAGTAGCCGTTCACGCCATCACTGGCGTGCGGGCCACCAGTGACGGTCATGTAGTAGTCCGGCATCCACGGCAGCAACAACCCACCGGTGTTGGCCGTGGTAGCCATGGTCGTCGCGGTCTGGTGCGTCGCGTACGCCGTCATGGTCCGACGCTCTGCGGCGCCGACGAGCGGGGACTTCGCGAAATAGTCAGCGAACTCGCTGTCACCCTCGACTCCGCTGACCCAGTGACCGTCGAGGTAGCGAGCGATGTACAGCCAGCCCTCCGGATGAGCGCCTTCGGTGGCGGGAGCCTCGACGTACGCGACACCCCGCGCCCAGCCCGGCGTGGCCGACCGGACGTCGACGACGACCTTCCGTCCCTGGTCGGCAAGCTTGCCGAGGGCAACGGATGGGGCGAGACCCCGGCCGTCCTGGGACCGGCCCAACGCGTCGGCGGCGACCGCGTCGACCAGACTCCGGCCGGAGGCGCCGAGGACGCCCGCAACCTCAGCAGGCAACTTCACCTCGGCCGCTGCCGGACTCGGGTTCGCATCGGCGTAGCGGGGTGCCGCCGACGCCGTGGGCGCAACGGCGAAGACGGTTGCCGCGGCCAACGCAGCGGCGGACATTCTCACGGACAGTTTCGAGGGCATGGGCGGAACCCTTCTGTTCGATCTGACGAATGCCGCGAGTGTGACAGAGCCCTCCGCCCGCCAGCAGAAGATGAAGCGAAAGCCTTAATCAGCCAACGAACTCTCTGTACGGCGGGGGTCGTGCGGCCGGTCCGGCATGCCGCCAGCGCCGCCAGGTTTCGCACGGCGCACGCCACTCCCCTTCCCGTTTGGGCCTGCACAGTACGACGACCACAGGGTCCCGCCTCCGGGACAGTGGTAGGTGCTTGGCATTAGGAAGTCTTGTGGCGGGCGCCGCCCTCGAGGTGGATTGTTTCGCCGGAGATGAAGCCTGCGCGGAGTAGCCACATCACCGTGTCGACGACGTCGTCGGACTCGCCGTACCGTCCGACCAGCGTTCCCGCGGCGCTCTTGCTCAGCAAGCCGGCCTTGCCGTCGCCCAACCGGTCCCAAGCACCCGAGTCGACGACGCCGGGCGAGATGGCGTTGACCCGCACCGGGGCGAGGTCCGCTGCGAGATGGCGAGCGACGTACTCGACCGCACCGTTGGTCACCCCCTTGACCAGCGAGCCTGGTCCCGGCCGCCAACCGACAACCCCGGAGAACAACACGATCGACCCGTTCGGTCGCAGTACCGGCGCGAAGTGCTTGGCGACCAGCATCGGTCCGATCACCTTCGCCGTGAACGCGGCGATCAGCTTGTCGTGATCCAGTGCGGCAGCCCGAACGTCGTGCGGCGCCGAACCGGTCGTCACGATGTGGTCGATCCCCTCCGCGAGCTGTGTCGCCGCGGCCGCCATCGTCGTCTCGTCCTGCAGATCGATGCGCACCGCGGTCGCGCCGATCTCGGCCGCCAGCGCCTCGGCGGCAGCCAGATCACGTGCACCGATCACAACGTCGTACCCGTCCTTCACCGCACGCCGCGCGACTGCCGCCCCCAGCGCCCGTGCACCGCCGATGACCAGGATCCGCTCCATTTTCGTACTCCTTCTCGTAGGATCGGATCTCACGGTATGGATTTGATACCGGTATCTTCAACGGAACTGGGAGCGCTCATGGGCAAGGCGTACAACGTGATGGCGGCGACCTGCCCGAGCCGAACCGTGCTCCACCGCATCGGCGCCCGCTGGACCGTGTTCGTCGTCAACGCCCTCGACGACGGCCCCCGCCGCTTCACCGACCTCAAAGCACACATCCAAGGCATCACCCCGAAGGTCCTGACCGAGACGCTGCGCTCCCTCGAGGTCGACGGCCTGATCAGCCGGCACGAGTACGCCGAGAACCCGCCACATGTCGAATACGCCCTCACACCACTAGGACGCTCCCTCCTCGTCCCCCTCCGCGCCGTACGACTCTGGGCCGAACAACACGTCCCCGAAATACAAGCCGCCCGAGCCCACCACGAGAACCAGCCATACGCCGACCCAGCATGAGGGCCTCCCACCACCAGCTTTCGCGCGCTCCGCGGCCGTGGGATCTGCAGCTCGACAGGTAGTACACCGGCGAGACGCTGTACGCACGGACACGTTCACGCTCAGGTGCACTACCCGGCCATCCGACACCTCCTGTCCAACTGCATGCTCAGTCGAGGAGGGTTTTGACGATGGTGGTCATTCGGTCTACGGGGATGGCGAAGCCGATGCCTATGTTGCCGGAGCGGGTGGTGCCCAGGGTGGCTATGGCGGTGTTGACGCCGACTACCTGACCGGCGGCGTTGACGAGGGGGCCGCCGGAGTTGCCGGGGTTGATGGCGGCGTCGGTCTGGATGGCCGACTGGCGGGTGCTGTTGTCGCCGAAGCGGGCCTGTCGGTTGACGGCGCTGACGATGCCGGCGGTCACCGTTCCTTCCAGGCCGAGTGGGGATCCGACGGCCAGCACCGGGTCGCCGACCCGGAGTTGCGCGGACCGGCCGAGCGTGAGCGCGCGCAGTCCCGCGGCGTCGGAGGTCGAGACCTGGAGTACGGCGAGGTCGTTGTCCTCGTCGGCGCCGACGACGCGGGCATCGACCGTACGGCCGTTCGACAGGACCAGTGAGACATCGCTCGCTCCTTCCACGACGTGGGCGTTGGTCACCACATGCCCTTGCTGGTCGATCGCGAAGCCCGAGCCGGTTGCGCGTCCTGCGCGTACTGAGACGACTCCTGGCAAGACGTTCGCGGCGGCTGCGGTGATGGATCCAGGGGCAGCTGCTGCTGGCGGGGCTGCTTGCTGGAGGTCCACAGCCGGGTCGCGCGCACCTGTGACGGCACCTGCTACTCCCCCGGCAGCGATCGAGAGTGCGAGCGTGCCGACCACGAACGCGGCGCGTCGACGAACCGGAGTGCGTGTGACCGTCACCCCGGCCTGAGGTGCCGCGGCGGGAGAGGTGGGAACAAATGAGGGGGTCCTCTCCCGAGCGATGGCCGGGGTGACGGAGCCGGGGGTGACGGGTGGTGGGCCGGGGATGTAGTCGGGGCCGCGGAATGGGTGGCCTAGGTGTGGAGGCATGTCAGCTCCTGATCACGGGAGGCGGGAGAACCAGAGCAGCGAGGCCAGCGCGGCCAGGAGCGCCGCGGCCAGGGCGATGCCCGCGACCAGGTTGGTGATCTCGCGGGGTTCGGTGGTCCAGCCGATGGAGGACTGCAGGTCGGAGTACACGTCACGCAACTGCTCGTCGTTCTCGGCCTCGTAGAAGGACCCGCTGGTCGCGTCCGCGAGACCCTTCAACGCCTCGGTGTCGGCGGGGACCGGGATGTCGCGCCCCTCCAGGTTCACGGTGCCCTCGGGTGTGCCGTACGCGATCGTCGACACGGGTACGCCGGCCTGCGTGGCCGCCTCGGCGGCGTCGTCGACCGGACTGCCCGCGGTGTTGCCGCCGTCGGACAACAGCACGATTCGGCTCGGCGGCGGATCGTCGGGATCGATTGTCCGGATCGCCTGCAGGCTTGTGAGTACGGCGTCCCCGATCGCCGTCGAGTCGCGCAACTGCAGACTGTTGATCGCGTCCACCGTCGCCTGATGATTCGTACTCGGCGCCGACACCACGGTCGCCGTCCGCGCGAAGGACACCAGCCCGACGTTGAACTTCTCCGGCAGGTCCCGCACGAACTCGACCGCCGCCTGTTTGGCGGTCTCGAACCGGTTCGGCGCGACATCGGTCGCCGCCATCGAGTTCGAGATGTCCATCGCGACCAGCACGGTGGCGCGCTCCCGCGGGACCCGGATGTCAGCGACCGGCCGGGCGATCGCGATCGTCAGCACGGTCAGCGCGGCGAGGAAGGCCGCGGCCGGCGCGTGCCGGCGCCAGCCGGGCCGTACAGGGGCGACCTTCTCCAGCATCGGAAGGGTCGCGAAGCGGACGGCGTACTTCGTCCTGCGTCGCTGGGCGATCAGGTACGCCGCCACGAGCGCGGCGACCAGCACCAACAGCCACAGCCACAGGGGTTGCTCGAATCTCATCTGGTCCTCACAGCAGTCGGGTTCCGCCGTACGCCGGCCCGTCGGCGGGCGGTCGTGAACGCCGCGACGTCACGGACCCAGTCGGTATCGGTGCGCAGCAGGAGATGTGCCGCACCGGCGGACCGGATCGCCTGGGTGGTCTGTTCACGGTGCGCGGCCATCGCGTCGGCGTACCGGCGACGGAGTTTGCGGCTGGCGGTCTGGATCTCCCGGCGGCGGCCGGTCTCCGGATCAACGAGCGTGAGCAGCCCGACCTCGGGGAGTTCGAGCTCGCGTGGGTCGAGGACCTCGACGGCGATCACCTCGTGGCGCGCGGCCAGGCGGCGGAGCGGGTCTGCCCAGCCGTCCTCGTGGAAGTCCGAGACGACCATGCGCAGGCCTGGACGTGCGTGTTCGCGGTCAAGTCGACTGATCGCTTTGCCGAGATCTGTCGTCGGAACAGCACCTGGTGTTGCTCGGGGCAACGACAGGAGAGTGCGAAGCGTGCGGCGGAGCTGGACTGCGCCGGCAGCGGCCGGAAGACGGCGCAGGTCGTTGCCCAGGGCAATGCGTACGCCGAGCCGGTTGCCGGGGCGGTCGGAGAGGAGACCGACCGCCCCCACGACAGCGATGGCCAGGTCGCGCTTCTCGCTCAGCGCGGTCCCGAAGTCCATGCTCGCCGACGCGTCCAGCAATGCCCACGTCTCCAGTTCCCGCTCGGCGAGCGGTGCTCGCACGTGCGGTTCCAGCGAGCGAGCGGTGACGTTCCAGTCCATCCGTCGTACGTCGTCCTGGCCCGCCTGGTACGGACGCGCCTCGTTGGGTTCGCTGCCGGGACCGCTGCGCAGACCGGTGATCTCGCCGTGCAGGAACCCTTCCAGCTTGCGCTTCACCGTCAGTTCGAGGGCGCGCAGTGCCCGCTCCCGGCCGGCCAGCAGGTCATTCATGCCGCAGACCCTTGAGCGTCGTCGGCGGGCACCACGTGCGGCTGTTCGATGGTCTGCAGGATCCGCGCGACGACCGACCGCGGATCGACCCCGTCGGCCAGCGCGTCGAACGTGAGTACCAGCCGATGCGACATCACGTCGAGCGCAACGTCGTACACGTCGGCCGGCAACACGTAGTCCCGCCCGCGCAACAACGCCAACGCGCGGCCCGCCGCGACCAGCCCCAGCGTGGCACGAGGGCTCGCACCGAACTCCAGTACGCCGGCCAGGTCCTGGATCCCGTACTGCGTCGGCACCCGGGTCGCGTGCACCAGGCGTACGACGTACTCCGCGACCGCGTTGTGGACGAACACGTCGTCCGTTGCCTCCTGCAACTGTGCGACCTGCTCCGGTGTGAGTACGGCGTTCGCGTGCGGCCGGTGCGCGCTCATCCGCTGCAGGATCGTCAGCTCTTCCAACGGCGTCGGGTAGTCGACCGTGATCTTCAGCAGGAACCGGTCCCGCTGCGCTTCGGGCAACGCGTACACCCCGTCGGACTCGATCGGGTTCTGGGTCGCGAGCACCAGGAACGGTTCCGGCAGCGGGTACGACGTACCGCCGATGCTGACCTGGTGTTCCGCCATCGCCTCGAGCAACGCGGACTGCACCTTGGCCGGTGCACGGTTGATCTCGTCCGCGAGCACCAGATTGGCGAACACCGGACCGAGCTCGGTGTCGAACCCTTCCGTGGACGGCCGCCAGATCCGGGTGCCCGTGATATCGCCGGGCACCAGGTCCGGAGTGAACTGCAGTCGCGAGAACTGCCCGCCGATCACCTCCGCCAGCGTGCGGACCGCGAGCGTCTTGGCGACTCCCGGCACGCCTTCCAGCAGACAGTGGCCGCGGGCCAGCAACCCGACGAGCATCCGCTCGACCAGGTGGTCCTGCCCGACGACCACCCGCTTCACCTCGAACAAGGCGTGTTCGAGCGTTGCGGCATTCATGCGTTTCCAGCGGGGTTCTGCTCGGCGCTCTCACCGTTCTTCTCCGGGCAGTCATGCGACGGGGACGGCGACGGCGTGGTCGGGCCGTCCTCGACCGTCGCATAGCCCTGCTCCGGAACGGCGGGGTCGTTTCCGGCGGCGTACGCGATCCCGCCGACACCGAGCGCCGCGACCGCCACCGCACTGCCGAGGATCAGTCGTTTTACTGGAAGTTTCATCAGGATCTCCTTCGACTCGATTGGCCACAGCTCATCAAGACGCCGCGAAAACGACCGGAAAGCCGACCGAAAGCCCGGCGAAAGAGCAGACCGGCCGCGCTCGGGTCCACCGCTACCTTGGTTGCGTGCGACTACTTGTGGTGGAGGACGAGGAAGGCCTGGTCAGCGCGCTGCGCTCGGGACTCGGCCGGGCCGGGTACGCCGTCGACGCGGCCACCACCGGCGCCGAGGCGGTCGAGAAGCTCGCGACCACGCCGTACGACCTGGCGATCCTGGACATCACGCTGCCGGACACCAGCGGTCTCGACCTGTGCCGCGCGGTCCGCCGCGGCGAGATCGAGGTGGCGTCCGGACGAGAGCTGCGCGTGCTGATGCTGACCGCGCGCGCCTCGCTGGCGGACCGCGTCCGCGGGCTCGACGAAGGCGCAGACGACTACCTGACCAAGCCGTTCGCACTCGTCGAACTGCTCGCCCGGATCCGCGCCCTGCTCCGCCGCGACGTCACCAACGGCACGACCCAGCTGCACGTCGGCGACCTCGTCCTGGACTCGTCCCGCCATCTCGCCACCCGGGCCGGACGGGAGCTTCCGCTGACGCTGAAGGAGTTCGGCATCCTGCGGTACCTGATGTCGCGCCCCGGGCACGTCATCTCGGCCGAGGAACTCCTCGAGCACGTCTGGGACGAGAACGCGGACCCGTTCACCCAGACCGTCCGCGTGACCGTCGGCACCCTGCGCCGCAAACTCGCGCACGAGGGCGAAGATCCCATCCTGGAGACCGTGATCGGTCGCGGCTACCGCCTCAGAGGTGACACTTGACGTCCTCCTCCGCTCGAACGCGGAGGATTCCAACTACGCGACCGTTGGAGGTTCGTGTTGAGGTTCACGCTTCTCAGAGACCAGTACGACAGTCTCTCCGCGTGCGATCACGGCCCCAGGTTCCACACGTACCGCGAGTGCTCCAGCAACTCAGCAATCTGAGCCGGAGTGGGTGCGAGGCGGTAGCGGGACACGACAGGCATGCAATCAGGCGGCGCCGACAGTTTTCACCTGAAGGGAGGCAGTTGCGGTTCCTCCCCCACCTGAAGGCGGGCCTTCCGCAACCAGTCCGATGAATCTCAAACGACCGCCGTGGGCTCAGACGATCCGATTCCGACTCACCGTCGGTTACTCCGCCGCACTGATCGCGCTGTCCGCGCTCCTGCTCGGCGGCGTGTACGTCGCGCTGTCACAGATCCTCGAGCCGAAACCGCTGGACCAGATCGAGGTCCAGAAGTACTGGAAGGACGCCCACGGGGAGTTCCACCTCAAGCCGGGCCAGGTGATCCAGGCCGCCGAGCTCTCGAGTGTGCAGTCCGCGGTGAACTACCAGACGCTGCAAACGCTGCGGAACTACTCCGTGGCCGGCATGGGTGTTTTGTTCCTGGTCAGCCTCGGTACCGGCTGGTGGTTGTCGGGTCGCGTGCTGCGTCCGGTACGGCGGATCACGGCGACCGCGCAGGAGATCTCCGCGACCGACCTGTCCCGCCGGATCGCCCTCGAAGGGCCGCGCGACGAACTGCGCAACCTGGCCGACACCGTCGACGGCATGCTCGGCCGGCTCGAGACGGCGTTCCTGACTCAGCGCCAACTCGTCGACGACGCATCCCACGAACTGCGCAACCCGCTCGCCGTGATCCAGGCGAACGTCGACGCCGTCCTCGCGCACGACGACACGCCACCGGACGACCGCGCCCAGGCCACCGCGATCGTCGGCCGCGCGATCCAGCGGATGACCCGCCTCGTCGAGGACCTCCTCGCGTCCGCCCGCCGGTCGTCACCCGCCTTCGTCGACGCCGACGTCGACCTCGCCACGATCGCGGGCGAAGCGGCCGAGGAGTACGAACTGCTCGCAGCCGATCGCGAGCTGCACGTCGTACGACGCCTCTCGCCCGGCCCCATCGCCGCCGGAGACGCGTCCGCGCTGCGGCGCGCGGTCGACAACCTGCTCTCGAATGCGGTCCGCCTCGCCCGCGGCGGCAGCGAACTCGTCCTCGCGGTCGGCAGCCGCAACGGCTGGGCCTGGATCGCGGTCCGCGACGAAGGCCCCGGCATCGCGCCCGACGACGCCGACCGCGTCTTCGACCGCTTCTACCGCGCCGGCCAGCAACAACCCCCGGCCACTGTCGCGTCCACCGGCCAGCGCCGAGCCGGCCTGGGCCTCGCCATCGTCCGCCAGATCGCCGAATCCCACGGCGGCACCGTCACCCTCCACTCCGAACTGGGCATCGGCACCACCTTCGTCATCTGGCTCCCCGAACGCTCCCTCACCAGCACCACCCGCCGCTCCCCCACCCCACCCGAAGAAGACCCCCTGGGCCCCCGTCACTGAACCGCCTAGCATCGGTCGCGTGCCCCGCCACTTTCCGCCACCCAAGGCCGACGAACGCGACATGCTCTCGGGCTGGTTGGACCGCCAGCGCGCCACGGTCAGGTGGAAGTGCACAGGCCTGTCAGAAGAGCAGGCCGAACTGGCCGTCTTGCCGGCATCTCCACGGATGAGCGTGAAAACACTCGTGGGGCACCTCAGACATGTCGAACTGGGGTGGTTCGAGACCAGCTTCCTTGGTGTCCCACAGGTAGGCGCCAAAGACCCTTTCAAGCTTTCACAGCCGCCTGAGGCCTCTCTCGATCACCTACTGGACGAGTACGACCAGCAATGTGAGCGGTCCCGCCAGATCGTTGCCGACCACCAGCTCGACGATCTGGAGGCATGGGCTCCTGAGGGCATTGAGCTTGTGTCTCTGCGCTGGATCGTCACTCACCTCATTGAGGAGACAGCCCGCCACCTCGGGCACCTTGACGTCATGCGTGAACTGATTGACGGCACCACCGGCTACTGAATCAGTCAGCGGGGATGGCGGAGGTGCGGTGCTGGTAGAGGTGGAAAGGGAGCGTGGGGCGCGAGTTGGTACCAGTACGCCGTGGTGGCGATGTCGTCCTGGCGTTCGAAGAGGAAGGCCCACGCGCCGCCCGCGTAGTCCTCCAGGCCGGTGCTGCACAACGTCGGGAACTCGTCATCGTCGTCGACGAAGAACTTCACCTCGCCCTCACCCCACCAGTACCGGTGCAGCGAGGTCAGCGCGAGGTACGTCCCGACGTACGTGCCCCGCCCCGAGACCCCGTCGAGGATCACATGATCGGTCCCCAACGCCGCCGTACCGTCGGAGTGCCGCCACTGGGCGTGGAAGTACGGCGTACTCGCCTCAAGCTCGTCGCCCAGCGTGTAGTCGACCTGGAAGTACACCGACGGCACGTCGCCCACGTGCTGATTCTCCAGCGTCAACCGGGCGCCGGACCCTGATCGGTGCGATCGGCAACAGTCAGCCAAATGTGCCGGATCACGCCCGGCCCCTCGATCTCGGCCAGGGTGAGCGTCTCCCCCGCGGGCAGCTGCAGAGCGGGCGAGCCCAGGCCCAAGCGCCGACGCGGCCCGCGCAGCCGCGCCGGGCGCTCCGGTCGGGCTCTCGGCATTGATCGACCGACTCACCACACCATCGGGCAGAACCGGGACGTTGAACGTCGAGAACACGAGAGAATCCTCTCAGGGGCGGAACGACTCGCTGAGTTCGGTTTTCGGGGTGTCTCCGTGGAGGGCTCGGTAGAACGGGTGGTCCGGCGTCAGGTCGGTACGGCGTACTGGCCGGCCAGTGATCGCCGAGGCGTAGAGCGCGGTGACGAACTCCATCGTCGGCCGAGTGCTGGCCAGGGTGGTGTCGTGGGTCCGGCCGGCCAGCAGGTCGTCGATCAGGCGGTTGATCTGCGCCTCGTGATTGCTCGGCACATCGTCACCGGCCGACGCGGTCCACGGATCATCCTCCACACCGGTCTCGGCCGCGTCTGCTTTCCGTACGCCGGGATCGATACCGAGCGTCGCGGCCTTCGCCGCGTCAGGTGCCGAGTGGAACGTCCAGTCCTGGTCGGCGTACCCGTAGACGTGGTTCACCTCGAGCGTCCCGCCGGCCGTGTCGATCCGGATCCTGCTCAGCTCCCGTGGCGACAGCAGGCTGTTGATCACGGTCCCGACCGCGTCGCTCTCGAAGATCACCGACGCAATCGACACGTCCTCGAACTCGACCGGGCGATCCAGCCGTACGGCGGTGGCGTTGATCGTCCGCCACGGCCCGAGCAGATGCAGCAGCAGGTCGATCTGGTGGATGCCGTGGCCGAGGGTCGGCCCGCCACCCTCACCGACCCAGGTGCCGCGCCAGTCCGGGTCGAAGTAGCTGAGCGGCCGGAACCACAACGTCTCGCAGACCGCCACCAGCGGACGTCCGAGCGCGCCGCGGCCGAGGAGGTCCGCCGCTCGCAGTGCGCCGGATCCGTGCCGGTGCTGGAAGACCACCCAGACCGAGCCGTCGCTCGCCTGCTCGGCCTCCGCCACCGCGTCCATCTCGGCCAGACTCAGCACCGGCGGCTTCTCCAGGAGCACCGACTTGCCGGCGGCAAGGATCTCGATCGCGATCTCGGCATGACTACCGGGCGGCGTCGTCACCGAAACCAGATCGGGGTCCTCCGCCGCCAGCAGCTCGGTCACACTCGCGTACGCCGTCGCGCCGTACTTCCCCGCCAGCGTCCGGGCCTTCGCCTCGACGATGTCCGCGACACCGACGAGGCTGGTTCGGCCGGTGTTCGCGTAGGCCTCCGCGTGCCGGTGACTGATGTTGCCGCAGCCGACGATCGCGACCCTCACTGTCATTCGGCGGCTCCGCGGACGGCCGCGTTCTGCTGGGCGGTCAGCGCCAGCCGCATGGTCTCGAACGTGTGCTCCTGCGGCGCGGCCGTGGTGGTCCGGTCCCGGACGTCGCGCAGCACGTCCGAGTAGTAGGTCAGCTCGACGTCCGAGCAGTCGATGTAGTGCGTGCCGTCCTTGTCCACCAGGAACAGGTGATTGCCGCCGTCGCGGCCCGCAATGTCGACGTACTTGCGCATCTCGATGTAGCCCTCCGTGCCGAGCACGGTCAGCCGGCCGTCACCCCACGTCGGCAACCCGTCCGGGGTGTACCAGTCGACCCGGATGTAGCCCTGGGCGTTGCCGCTGCGCAGGAGCAGCTCGCCGAAGTCCTGCAGGCCCGGCTCGTCGGGGTTGGCGAAGTTCCCGACCGCGCTGGTCACCACCTCCGCGGTGCGCGCACCGGTGAACCAGAGGAACTGGTCGATCTGGTGCGAGGCGATGTCGGTCAGGATGCCGCCGTACCGCGCCTTGTCGTAGAACCAGTCCGGGCGGCCGCCGCCACCGGCGAGATGCCCGCGATCCCCGATCCGGTGCGGCCCGACCCCGAGCGTCTGCACGACCGTGCCGATCCGGCCCTCGCGGACCAGCTCACCGGCCTTGACCACGCACTTGACCTCGAACCGCTCGGAGAACGTCACCGACCAGAACCGGCCGCTCTGGCTGACCGCCTTCTCGACCTCCTCCAGCTGGTCGAGGGTGACGCACCCGGGCTTGTCGGCCATCACGTCCTTGCCGGCCCGCAACGCCGCGACCGCGATCGGCCCGCGCCGGTCCGGTACGGCGGCGGTCACGATCAGGTCGATCCCGTCCTGCGCGATCAGCTCGTCGGGATCCTCGATCACGGGTACGTCGGGGTACCGCTCCCGGACCGTGACCGCGACCGCTGCCGACGGATCGTCGGTGGCCATCCCGGCGAACGTCGCGCCGGCCTCGATCAGGCCGGCGACCTGACCGAAGATGTGCGCGTGATCGAGCCCGACGACGGCGAATCTGATGGGTTGGCTGGAATTCAAGGGTGTTCCTTCCGGTGTGATCTGATGACGGGCGAACTCAGCGCGACGACTTCAGCGCCTGCGCGAGTTCCTCGGCGATCTTGTCGCCGCCGTCGCTCTTCCACTTCTTCACCGCTACGGCCCAGGCCGAAACGGGCTTCCGGCCTTGAACGATGTCGTCGGCGACCTGGTTGACAGCATCGCCGATCTGTCCGCCCTTGCGGGTGTTCGTCTCGGAGTACAGACCGGCGGCCGGGTTCGCGAGGGCGGTCGGGCACACCGACTTCATCGCGTTGAACTGGGTCTCGGCGCTCCCTTCCCGCTCGGGCAGGAAGATCGTCCACGGCCCGTCCGCCTGGTAGTTCAGGCCCAGCTGGGTCTCGCTGAAACCCTTCGCGTTGAGCACCGGATTGCCCTCGACCAGCCGGTGATGGACGCCGGCCAGCCCGAACTTGCGGAACAGGTACTCCTGCGTGCCGAACGGCGTCGCCAGGTAGTTCAGGTACGCGAGCAGCGTCTCGACCCGCCCCTCGGCCTTCTTGCTGACCGCGGTGACGCCGATCGCGGGCGATCCCAGCCAGGTCTTGCCCTGCCCCGAGCCGTCGTGCTTCGGCGGCGCGATGATCGCGATCTCGGCGTTCTTGTCGGTCATGGTCTGCAGGTACGTCGGCCAGCCGCTGAACGTGTCGAGGACGAGCGGGCTCGATCCGTTCGCGAACCGGGTCTTCATGTCCAGGTTCTGCCCGGCGTACGCGTCCGGATGGATGTAACCGGACTTCCAGAGCTTCTGCAGGATCCCGAAGACCTCCTCGTGGGCCTCGTGCTCCAGGTAGCTGACCAGGGCGTCGCCGTTCTTGCTCCACTGGTTGGGTATGTCGAACATGTTCCGCACGTACTGTGTCGGCGCGGTGGCCAGCGCGAAACGGTTCAGCTTCCGGTCGGTCAACCCTTTGCACAGCTCGACGAAGTCGTCGGCGCTCTTCACCTCGGCCTTCAGTCCCTGCGCCTCGAGGATGTCGGCGCGGCTGTAGAGCACCGAGGAACTGATCGCGCCGCGCGGCACCGGGACCCCGTAGATCTTGCCGTCGAAGATGCCCGAGTTCCAGCAGACCTCGGGCAGGTTCGCCAGGTACGGGTACTTCTTGATGTTGTCGCCGGACAGGTGCGGCGTCAGGTCGACAGCCTTCGCGGTCAGCATCTGCGGGACCTGCGGAACCGCGCCGACCATGAACAGATCGCCCAGCTGGTTGCCCGCGACCACGGTGGCGAACTTCTTGTTGTAGTCCACCGACGGCGTCAGATTCACCTGCAGCGGCGACCCGACCCGCTTGTTGAACTCCTGCCAGAACGTGTTCAGCTCCAGCTTCGGAGGGATCGGCGTGTTCGTGTACGTCGTCACCGTGATCGGCTTGCCGTCACCCGGAGGCTGCGTGATCGCCTGCACCGGGTCGGCCGGGTAGCGACGGAACGCGTCCGGGATGTTGTACTCGGCACCGGCCAGGTCGGGCTTCACCCCGGTGTACCGCTCGTACGCCGGCCGGATCTTCGACCGGGACGCCTCGTCGTTCGCCACGCCCGAACCGCCGCGGCCGTCGTTCGAGCAACCGACTGCGCCGGCCAGTCCCAGCGCCGCCCCACCGGCGAGGACCGCCCGGCGGCCCAGCGGCCGTGCATCGTAGACACTCATGGATTTGCCTCTTTTCAGGTCTTTGGGTCAGCCCTTGACGGCGCCGGTGAGCACGCCCTTGGCGAAGTGGCGCTGGATGAACGGGTAGACGCAGAGGACCGGAACGATCGAGATCATCAGGATCGCCATCTGGATGGACGTCTGCGGGGGCACCGCCTCGCTGCCCAGCCCGAGGTCCTGGCCGCCGAGCTCGACGCCGTTCACGACGTACGTCCGCAGCACCAGCTGCAACGGCCATTTGCTGCTGTCGTTGAGATACAGGAGCGCGTTGAAGAAGCTGTTCCAGTAGCCGACGCCGTAGAACAGCCCGATGACGGCGATCACCGCCTTGGACAAGGGCAGGCCGATGTGCCGGAACAGCTTCCATTCGGACGCGCCGTCGATCCGTGCGGCGTCGATGATCTCGGCGGGCAGGCCGACGAAGTAGGCGCGGACGACGATGACGTTGAACGCGCTGACGCTGACCGGCACGATCACCGCCCACAGACTGTCCAGCAGACCGAACTGCTGAACGACGAGATACGACGGGATCAGGCCCGGGTTGAACAGCAGACTGATGAGCACGAGCAGCAGCAGCGGCCGGTTGCCGATGGTGCCACGCCGGCTCAGTGCCCACCCGAGCGTGCAGGTGAGCACCAACGCGATCGCGGTACCGACGACGGTGACGAAGCCGCTGATCAGCAGGGCCTGCGTGACGGTCCCACCGGACAGGATCGAGCGGTACGCCGTGAAGTCGATCCCATGCGTCGGGAACAGGACGAATCCGCCGGCCTTGGTCACCTCCTCGGCCGGAGCGAGGCTGGTGGAGATCACGCCGATGAACGGGAACACGACCGCCGCGCAGATGATCGTCAGGAAGACCGCCTTGACGACGCGTTCGGTCAGACCGGGCATCGGCATACCGCCGACCATCGTGCGGTGCGATTTGGCGGAAGTCATCCGCGATACACCCCTTCCTCGCCGAAGCGGTGCGCGAGCTTGTTGGCGGACAGCACGAGGGCGAGTGCGACGGCGCTCTTCACCAGGCCGACCGCTGCCGCCACCCCCCAGTCGCCGCCGAGGACGCCGTTGTTGTAGACGTACGTGTCGAGAACCTCACTGGCGTCGACGCCGACCGCCTGCTGCTGCAGGATGATCTGCTCGAAACCGACCGTCAGCGAGTCCCCGAGCTTGAGGATCAGCAGCAGGATGATGATCGGCTTCATACCGGGCAGCGTCACGTGCCAGGTCTGCCGCCAGCGCCCCGCGCCGTCCACCGCCGACGCCTCGTAGAGCGAACGATCGATCTGCGACAGCACGGCCAGGAAGAGAATCGTCGCCCAGCCGGTGTCCTTCCACAGGACCTGCGACGTGAGCAGCGCGCGGAAGGCCTCGACGTTGCCGATGATGTGCATCGGGTCGTAACCGTGACCGCGCAGCCAGTTGTTGATCATCCCGGTCCCGCCCAGCACCTGCTGGAAGACCGCGACCACGATCACCCAGGACATGAAGTGCGGCAGATAGATGATCGTCTGCACGAACTGCCGGAGCTTGTTCGAGAGCAGGCTGTGCAGCACGAGCGCCACCACGATCGGCGCCGGAAACACGATGACGGCCTGGATCAGGGTCAGAATCAATGTGTTCTGGACGGCGTTGAGGAATTCCGGGTCACCACTGAAAATGACGGAGAAATTCTCGAATCCGGACCAGAGACTCTTCCCGATTCCCAAATAGGGCTGATAATCCTGGAAGGCGATGATGTTGCCCCAGAGCGGGTAGTACTGGAACGCCAGCAGGACCAGCAGTCCCGGTATCGCCAGTAAAAGCACGGGATAGTCACGTCTGAGCCGCGCTAACAGGGACCGCTTGCGGCCCTTCGCGAGACTCGCGGCATCCGGATTTCCGTGCGTTGAACGCACACGAGAAGCAGTGTCGGCTTCAGCCACAGGCACCTCCCTGGTCACTCGAATAAAAAGTGATCGATCCACTTCTGAGCCGGTAGCTAACCGCAGCCGCGTTTTGGTGTCAAGACCTCGGTCCAGCATTGATCGAGGTCCGGGAAGGGCCGGGCCGGAGCCGGTTACGACGGTCCGCGGTGATAAACTGCCCCGCCTCAGACGGCCTGGCGCGAGGAGGGGAACGTGGCAGACCCGGCAGCCAAACGGCCGGCGACCATCCACCAAGTGGCCAGCCTGGCCGGCGTATCGCACACGACCGTGTCCCGGTATCTGCAGGACAAGGACAGCCTGAAGCCGAAGACCAGGATCAAGGTCGAGTACGCGGTCAAGGCCCTCGACTACCGCCCCAACCTGGTCGCTCGATCCATGCGGACGCGGCACACGAACCGGCTCGCGATCGTGCTCGCCTCGGGAGCGCACTTCCCCGGGCGGCTGCTCGCCGCGGCATCCCGAACGGCGCACGACGCCGGGTACCAGGTCGAGATCGTCAGCGTCGAGGGCGGGGCCCGCGAGCGTTCGGACCGGATCGACGAGCTGGCCAGATCCGGCCAGGTCGAAGGCATCCTGGCCCTCTCGCCGATCGGCCTCAAGGGCAAGAACGCACATCGGGTGCCGATCGTCGAGAACGGCACCTACGACGACAAGCTGCACGGCCTGGCGGAGCTCGCCGACGCCACCGAGATCCGCGAGATCATCGAGTACCTGGTCTCCTTGGGCCACCGGACGTTCCTGCACGTCGCCGGCGCCCAGAACTTCGCCTCGGCACGCAACCGGAAGAGCGTCTACCTCGAGACGATCGAACGCCTCGGACTGCACTCGGTCGGAGCCGTTGACGGCGACTGGTCGGCCCAGTCCGGTTTCGACGCGATCACCGCCCTGCCGCCCGACTGCGGTGTCACCGCAGTCGTGGCGGCCAACGACGTCGTCGCCATGGGCGTGATCCGTGGCGCACTCTCCCGTGGCTGGACCGTGCCCGACGATCTGAGCGTCTTCGGCTGGGACGACGAGGAGATCGGCCGGTTCGCCACCCCGTCACTCTCCACCGTGGCAGTCGACCGCGAGGCCCAGGGCCGCGCCGCCATCCACCAACTCCTCGCCGAGATCCGCGGCGAACCGATCCCGCAGCCGACCCCGCAAACCATCAACCACCTGATCTACCGAGAATCAACCGCCCCACCACCCCGCCGTACGCCGACCGCCTGAGCCGCTGCTCAGGTGAGGCCCCAGAAGCGGGTGATGTAGACAGCGGCGCACAGGTTGACGTCGAGGATGTACGGCGCAGCGGCGCCACACTGATCTGGTCCGGTGCCTGGGTCGATGGGTTGGCCGTGGCCCATGCCAGGGATCGACCAGGTCTCGACGACCGTCGCACCGGACGCGTCGGCGTACGACTTGTGCGTGGCACCGTTGACGGTCTCGGTGGAGTCCGCGATCTGGTCCGCGGAGTTCACGTCGGTCCACTGCTCCATCGACTCGTTGAGGTTGCGGTAGGCAACGGTGTAGTCCGACGTACCGTGCCAGATCGACACCTTGGGCCGGTGGGTCGCCGTCGCCGCCGCGCGCACCTTGTCGCCCCACTGCTGCGGCGACAGATCGACCCCGGGGTTCTGGCAACTGAAAGCCTGGACGAGCGACGTCGCGCACCGATACGGCAGCCCTGCCACGACCGCCCCACCGGCGAACACCTCCGGGTACGTCGCCAGCATGACAGCCGTCATCGCACCACCGGCCGACAGACCGGTGACGAACACCCGCCCCGCATCCGAACCAAGATCGCCGACGGTGCGATCCACCATCTGCTTGATCGACAGAGCCTCACCCGAGCCGCGCGCGGTGTCCCCCGCCTCGAACCAGTTGAAGCACGCACTCGCGTTGTTGGCCGACTGCTGCTGCGGCAGCACCAGCGCGAAGCCGGCCCGCTGCGCCATCGCGACCCAGCCGGGCTCGTCGTCGTACGCCGAAGCCGACTGAGTACACCCGTGCAACGCCACCACCACCGGCCGACCGGCACCAAGCCCGGGCGGCACGTAACGGAACATCCGCAGATTCCCTGGATTCGAACCGAATCCGGTCACTTCCTCCAGGCTCGCAGCCTCAGCCCGCGACACCGGACTGGTCAACACAGCTGCCAGCAAGACGATCACCGAAACAACAGGACGGAGAGTCATTCCACACCTCCAGGACGGGTCCTTCCATCGACCGTCCCATCAACCAACCACCCCAGCCATGTCCTCCCACCCCACAATCCGAGCCGCAGCTGTGTTCTCACAGTGTCGGCGGATCGAGGCATCACGGAAGAGCGAAATTTTCGTGGCAAGCGGTTGCTATTGATCGGCCCAGGTTCTCTGGACAAGGTTTCAGAGCCTTCCGCCGGAGATGCCAAGGAGCCTGAAGATGACCGCAGACCTCACGCGACGCCGCCTGCTCCAAGCAGCCGGCGCAACCGTTGCCGCCGGCTACGTCACGTCCGCGGCCGGGATCGCGACAGCCACCCCCGCGCCCGTTCCACCGCTGGTCAGCTACCCGATTCCTGCCGGGATCGCGCAGGCGTCCACCTTCGAGGTCAAGGTCCGTACGGCGGCCGGTCCCTGGACCACGGTGCCGACGTACTCGGTGAACCTCAAGCAGATCAACGCAACGACCGGCGCCGGCCAGGTACTGAAGTCGTCGATGGCGTACTTCGACTTCGCCCATTCGGTCGAGGTCTGGGTCAGGTACACGAAGGGCACCATCGACACCGCCCGGATCCGCCCGCTGTCGCTGGGGATCGAGCCGACCATCGACGACGAGAGCACGTTGCTCTTCACCCTCACCGAACCGAGCAAGATCGTGGTCGAGGTGAACGGCGAGATCTTCGACTGCCTGCACCTGCTCGCCCGCCCGATCGAGACCGACGCCCCCTCCCCCGACGACCCGGACGTCATCTACTACGGCCCCGGCGTGCACACGACCGCGACCGGACAGCTGGAGGTTCCGAGCGGGAAGACGGTCTATCTGGCCGGTGGCGCCGTACTGAAGGCTTCGGTGATCTTCAAGAACGTCACGAACGCCGGCCTGACGGGACGCGGTCTCATCTACGGCACCAACGGCGGCGGCTGCACCATCGTCGGCTCGAAGAACGTCCGCGTCGACGGCATCTCGATGCTCGATCTGACGACTGGCTACGCGATCACCGCGGGGATGTCCGAACAGGTCACGATCACCGACTTCGGCTACTTCAGCGCGGGCCAGTGGGGCGACGGGATCGACATCTTCTCCAGTGCCGACGTGTTGATCGACAACTGCTTCCTGCGCTGTTCCGACGACTGCATCGCGCTCTACACGCACCGCTGGGACTACTACGGCGATACCCGGAATATCACCGTCTCCAACTCGAGCCTCTGGGCGGATGTCGCGCACCCGATCAACATCGGGACCCACGGCAACACCGCCGATCCCGAGGTGCTGGAGAACATCACGATCAGCAACGTCGACATCCTCGACCATCGCGAACCGCAGAAGTGGTACCAGGGAGCCATCGCGCTCAATCCCGGCGACAGCAATCTCGTCCGGAACGTGCGGATCGAGAACGTGCGGGTCGAGGACTTCCGCTGGGGGCAGTTCATCCATCTGCGCGTGGCCTACAACAAGTCCTACAACACCTCGGCCGGCCGCGGCATCGAGGGCGTCTACGTCAAGAACCTGACCTACACGGGCAAGAACGCCGAGACCGCGATGATGCTCGGGTACGACGAGACGCGCGGCATCAAGGACGTGACGTTCCAGAACCTCGTGGTGAACGGCACCGTGATGGCCTCGACCATGCGCAAGCCCGGGTGGTTCACGGTCGCCGACATGGTCGACATGCACGTCAACGAGCACGTGACCAACCTGCGCTGGCTGGACGCGGCCACGGCCCCGACGACAACGCCTCCGACGATCACGACTGCCGACACCGGCAACCTCACCGCGGGCGTACCGGTGGTCCTCACGATCAGTGCGACCGGCTTCCCCACCGGCTTCGACGTCCAGAACCTGCCGGCCGGACTCACCGTCGACAAGACCACCGGCGTCATCACCGGCGCCCCGACCAGCCCGGGCACGTACAACGCGAACCTGAGCGTCACCAACGTCGCCGGGACCACCACCAAGAGCCTCATCCTGACCGTGCGCTGAACACTTGCGTACACCCACCACCGCCCCGAAGGAGAAGGACATGCACGAGAGGGAGATCGATCGACGTACTCTTCTGAAAGCCGCCGGAGGTGTGGCCGCCGCGGGAGTAGCGGCCATGGCCGGCGTCACCGCACTCGATCGGCGCGCGGACGCCGCACCGACCACTTTTACCCACCCCGGAGGGCTGCACAACTGGGGCGACCTCAACCGGGCCAAGGTCCGGGTTGCGGCGGGCGACGACCCGTGGCTGTCCGGCTGGAACCGCCTGACCGCCAACTCGCATGCGCAGTCCACTTGGACACCGAGGCCGCAGGCAACGATCATCCGCGGCGGCACCGGCGAGAACTACACCCTCCTCTACAACGACATCCACGCCGCCTACCAGAACGCCCTCCGCTGGTGGGTCCAGGGCTCGACCGCGCACGGCGACTGCGCGCGCAACATCCTCAACGCCTGGTCGGCCACCCTGACCTCGATCAGTGGCAACGCAGACCGGTTCCTGGCGGCCGGCATCTACGGGTACCAGTTCGCGGCCGTCGCCGAGCTGATGCGCGGCTACTCGGGCTTCGACCTGGCGCGGTTCAAGACGATGATGCTCAACGTCTTCTACCCGATGAACAACTCGTTCCTGACCAACCACAACGATGCCTGCATCACGAACTACTGGGCCAACTGGGATCTGTGCACGATGAACTCGATCCTTGCCATCGGCATCCTCTGCGACGACGCGGCGAAGTACGACCAGGCGGTCAACTACTTCAAGAACGGCGCCGGCAACGGCTCGATCAAGCACGCCGTGCCGTTCGTGTACGACGACCAGGGTCTCGCGCAGTGGCAGGAGTCGGGACGCGATCAGGGCCACACCATGATGGGGATGGGCCAGATGGGAGCGTTCTGTGAGATGGCCTGGAACCAGGGCGACGACCTGTACGGCTACGACAACAACCGCTTCCTGAAGGCAGCGCAGTACGTCGCGAAGTACAACCTCGGCCAGGACGTTCCGTTCACGAAGTACACCTGGGGCACCGGCCAGAACTGTGCCTATCAGGAACACACGGTCATCTCCAGCGCGAGCCGCGGCCAGATCCGGCCGGTGTGGGAGATCCTGCACTTCCACTACACCAGGCGTAAGAACCTCTCGGTGCCGTACATCTCGGCCATGGCCGCTCAGGTCCGCCCCGAGGGCGGAGGCGGCGACTACGGCTCGACGAGCGGCGGCTTCGACCAGACCGGTTTCGGCACTCTGGCCTACGCCAAGTAGTCCGCACAGTGGCCCGGCCCCCTCGAGGGCCGGGCCACTGTCCGTTTCAGGTCAGTGCTACGTGGTCGAAGACGGCGGTGTTCAGGGAGAAGGGGTCGCCCGAGACAACGGCCAGCCCCACGTAGAAGGGCGCGGAACCGAACGTCTCGATCTGACCCGGTACGCCGACCGCGACCCAGCTCTCGCCGTCGGTGGAAACCTCCGCGGAGAAGGTGTTTCCGGTACGCCGGATGCGCAACCAGCCGGGCGCACCGGTACCGGTCGTGGTCACGAGGCCGGTCGCCACGCGCAGCCGCTGAACGAACTGCGGCTTGCCGCCGTCGAGCACCACCCCCGACAGTTGGTCGAACGGTGACAGCGACTTGGTCATCAGCACGCCCACCCGACCGGCATCGCCCCGACTCACGACGCGCGCCGTGAACGTCGCGTCACCCGTCACCGGCAGATAGGCGAACTGGACCGTCATGCCCTGTCCGATCACGTTCAGGTCCGAGCCGGCGCCCCGAACTGTGAACCGGCCCAACGTGTCGCTGTAGCTGGTGATCCCCGGTGTCCTGATCGCGACGGCGCTGAAGCTCCCGAGTTGCCGCTCGTCCAGCACGTAGTCACCGATATCGGCGTACTGCCACGGCGCCGGCGGGGGTGCTCCAACGGTGAGCGTGACCTCCGCGGAGCCGGCACCGGCGGCATTGCGCGCGGAGACGCCCAGCTTGGCCGTGCCGGCCCTGAGCGGCCTGCCGCTGATGACACCGGTCTTCCGGTCCAGGGACAGACCGTCCGGCAGGCTGGTCACCGCGAAGCTGATCGGATCGTTGCTGGCGGCAACCCGGAAGCGGAACTCAGTTCCGGTGTTCGCGAACGCGGATCCGGCGCTCGTGATCGACGGCACGGCCGGCGTCGGCATTGTCATCGTCAGGTTCGACGAGTCGGGCCCGGTCCCGGCGGCATTCGTCTTCGCCACCACGTAGTCGTAGCTCTCGCCCGGCACCGCCGTGACGTCCCGGTAGCGGGTCTCCACGCCGAACCCGATCGGCGCCACGCCCGAGGCGATCGCCCGGTACGGTCCACCGGCGTGCCGGCGTTTGACGGTGTACGTCGCCGACACGTCCGGGTCGGACCACGCCAGCTCGATCGCACTGCCGGCGCTGCCGGCCCGCAGTTCACCCAGCGGTGCGGACGGGATCTCGCCCGACCAGTCCTGAACGGTCACGTTGTCGAAGGTTGCTGTGGTCGACTCGGCGTACGGCTGGTCGACGCCGATCCCCGCGCAGACCGCAAGGCCCGCGTAGACGTCGCGGCCGAGGTTGATCCGGGACGTGCCGACCTCGGTCCAGGTGCTGCCGTTCGGCGAGATGAGCCCGGTCAGGACGTCTCCCCTGCGGACGAGCCTGACCCAGTACGGGCGCCGCAGCCGGTAGCCGTCGCTCGCCGCTTCGACGTACGGCGGCGGCAACGGGGTCGCGGACGTCGGGAGGGTTCCGAGATCGGAGATCGGAAAGCCCGCGTTGACGGTGATGCACTGCTGTTGGGTCGGCGGTACGACGGTGCTGCCGGTCGCGACCGTGGAGCCCCCGCCGACGGGCCGGACCGTCCACACACCGCTCCAGGTGTGGAGCGGCAGCCCCTTGATCAGCATCGAGGCATGCGCCGAGGACGCCGACAGACTCTGCCGCAGCATCACGCCGATGGTCGCGTACTGCGAACTCACCGGGTGCACCACCCGCGCCGTGAGCACCCCGTCACCACGCAACGGCAGGTAGACGAGCCGGAAACTGTCCTGCTCCCCACCGATGTCCGCACCGCCGGCCTCGACGGTGAACGTCTCCCCGTCGAAGCCGGTACCGCCCGGGACCACCACCTGGCCGATTTCCTCGCTCACCCAAGGACCCAGGCGGGCGGTCGTCACGGGCAGCGACTCACTGCTCGAGCCGGCTTGGTTCTCTGCCCGAACCTTGTAGGAGTACGTCGCCCGTCCGCGGGCGGAGGCATCGCTCCAGGTCGTCGACCGGATGCCTTCGGCCACGACCGCGTAGTCACCCGAACGGCCGGTCGCCCTGCTGATCGTGTAGCTGCTCGCGGCCACGCCGCTGCGCGGTTCGACCGACTCCGCCCAGGTCAGCATGACGCCGGCGTTGGAACTCTGCGCCGTCAGTCCGCTCGGAGCGCCGGGCGCGGCCTCAGGAGCAGATCTGGAGACGACCGGACGGGCCTGGGTGAAGGTGCCCCACGCGGGGTGGTCGTCGCTGTTCCCCTCGACGAAGCGCGTGCCGCCGGTGCCACGGAACACCACGCGTTCGACGTTCGGCGCGGACAATCCGCGCCGACCGACGTAGTGGGCGTAGGCAAGTTCGTAGATCGGCTGGAAAGCACCACGATTGACCGTCGAGATCGCCGTCTTGATGTACTTCCCGGTCCGGTCGAGGTCAGCGGCGAACGGCACGGAATCGTCGCCCAGGTTGTAGCGAGCGGTGTACTCGAAGCCGTGGAGGATCCTGTTGTCCTGATGACCGAACAGGTCGATGCCCTGGTTCCAGGCGACCGCGGCACAGTTGGCGAGCAGGCCGAGCGCCAACTGTGCGTAGGACTGCGACCGGCCGCTCTCTTGTCCCTGGCCGGTCGCCGACACGACGATGTGTTCGATCCGGCCGTTGCCCGCGCCGGCCACGGCGTACCGTACTGCGTTCTCGAGCATCACCCGGTCGTCGCAGAACACGGCGATCGCCAGGATCGCCTGCAGAGCGGCGAGATCCCAGTTGCCGTTGGCAAACAGCGCATTGCCGGACACGGCCGGGTACCAGACCTTGCGGAACGACTCCGCACACCGACTCACGGCAGCGGGCGACCATCCGTCGTACCCGCTGTGCCGCAGGATCTCGGCGGCGTTCGCGAACTTGAAGACCTGCAGGCCGACACCGAGCTGGCCGTCCGCACCGGTGATCGCCGTCAGACTGTTCGACCAGGCGTCAAGGATGTCGCGCGCCTTGTCGGCGTACCGCACATCACCAGTGGCCGACCACATCAACGCGTTCTGGTAAGCAGCGCCCGAATCGTTCACCGCCTCACTCATGAAGTTCGCCGGCCCACGCCCCCAAGAGGTGATCTGCCCGACGTTCCGAACGACATAGTCGTACGACGACCTGTTGTTCGCGGCCATCGCCAAGAACCCGTCGTACGCCGGACTCACACGATCCGCGACACACCGCCGCATCCGCTCCAAGTCATCCGCATCGTGCAGCAACCCCGGATGCCTGAACGCTGCCGGCACCCCAGAACCGGTCGGTGCCGCGGTCGACGTGGCGGCGGATCCGAGCTGAGCCGCTAGCACCGAACCGCCGGAGGCGACCAGTAACGTACGGCGGCTCATGGTCGACAACGAGGTGACATCGGGCTCCGGCATCTGCGCTCCTTCTCGAAAACCGCTGGTCGAGCGGCCAAGCTAATGAGCGGCAGGCACAACCGGTCAACGGTTCGCGGGCGTCCTGCCCGGACTGAAACTTTCGCCACCCCCTCAGACGGACCTCAAGGAAGGGCTGGGTCTCGGAGTTGATGCTCCATCTGGAGGATCGACGCTTGGGTCACTGGCGGTTGACCCAGGCGAGGACATCGTCGAGGGCCCCGATTACGGTCAGCTTCTTCAGCGGAAAGGCTGCGATGAGGTCGCCGACATGCGTGGCTTGCTCGCAAGCGCGGACGAACGGGTCGGTACGGGGCTGGTCCGGATCTCGCGGCCCTCGTCTTCGACCTCGTACCAGAAGCACCCGTGCTGCGCAGCACCCAAAGTCGCTCGGAGGGTAAGCCATGATCGGTGTGCTACCGCGGCCGGATCACCGTTGTGCACCGCTTCATCTATCGCATGCCATCCATCGGCGTTCACCAGCGCTGCCGTGCTGGTCCAGTCATGCCATGCAGTGAGTCGATCAACGTCCGCAAGTTCGACGACACGCTCGACCCAGAAGGCTTGCAGGTCAAAGAAGGCTTTCTTGAAGTGCAGCGCCCGTGTGGTCACTCTGATGAGCGTCCTGCGGACCGCGCCACCACGCAAGCAGTTTTGGCGCCGCCAACTCCAACTCGGCTCGGTGATGCTGGTGACGTGGCGGTCGACCTTCGACGCACCGGCCATCACACACATCCCGATTTCAGATTTGCACTTAAGGGAACATTTGTTCTAATATGAGGCATGGCGGTGATCGTTGAACCTCTGCACCCTGGCGACGCTGATCTCGCCGGGTTCGCCGCCACGCCACGCTGGATCACGGCTTGGTTGGAGAAAGAGGAAACGCCTTCGCTCGATGCGGCGCCGGCGGCTTGGTTGGACGCGGTAGGTCCGCCCGATGATCTGTATGACCCCGAGGACCCTCATCCTCCTCGGTTCCTGGGCGAGGAGGATCTGTACGACGACCTGCCGCCGATGTCGCGGGTCGACCGCCTGGACTGGGAGTTGTGGGCCGGGGTAGATCAGGACGAGGCCGAACGCGAGATGCTGCGCCTGAAGGCGCCGGCGTGGGTGTTCCTGCCACCCGGCGCCGAGCTGGCCGCCGCGCTGGAGCCGGTGCGACCACAGTGCGAATCGCCCACAGCGCTGATCGAACTGATGAAGGCCGCGTCCCGGATGGTGTCGTGGGCGGAGTCGATCAAGGCCGACGCGATGGCGTCGTTCGTCCGCCAACGCAAGGCTCAGGCAACAGAGATTCCCCGACCGACCCAGATCGACTCCTCGGGCCGCCCCATCGATCCCGAGCGCTCCTGGGCCGCCGAGATCGGTGCCGCTTTGCACCTGTCCAAGGACACCGCCGCTCGCCACATCGACACCGCCCTGCATCTGACCGGACCACTCGCAGCCACTCACACCGCACTGCGCTGCGGTGCCCTGACCTGGTCCAAGGCCCTCTCGATCTCCGGGGCCACCCGGCACCTGCCCGACGACGCGGCCCAAGCCGTCGAATCCCATGTCCTGCGCCGTGCCGCTTCCCAGACCCACGCCAACCTGTGCAAGTCTCTCCGCCGACAGGTCGCCAAACACTGCGCCGCGGACGAGGCCAACCGGCACCGTGAGGCGGTTCGAGACCGCACCTGCAAAATCGTGCCGCTGGCCGACGGCATGGCCGGTCTCTGGGTCGTCCACACCGCCGACAAGATCCAGCAGATGTGGATCGTCGTCCAAGCCATGGCCGACCTCGCCAAACGAGGCACGTCTTCCGTGCCGACCGCCAGTGACGCCGGTGCAGCAGCAACCGATGCCGCCGGCAACTGTGCGGCCGATCGCTCGCCAGAGGCAACGACTGGTGCGGTTCGTGATGCTGCAGGCGGGCAACCGATACGAGACGATCGCACCGCCGATCAGCGGCGTGCCGATGCCATCGTCGACGTCTTCGAACACATGCTGCACAACGGCCTCGACTGGCTCGGCAGACGCCTACCCGACCACCACCGCCGACGACCCCACATCGAGATCTTCGTCCCCATCACCACCCTGCTCGGGCTGGACGACAACCCCTGCGAACTCACCGGCTACGGACCCATCCCCGCCGACATGGCCCGCCGCATCGCCACCGACGGCACCTGGCGACGCCTGCTCACCGACCCCACCAACGGCGCCGTCCTCGAGGCCTCCACCACCCGCCACGACCCCGGCATCGCCGTCACCGAAACCCTGCTTGCCCGCCACCCCGTCTGCGCCTGGCCCGGCTGCAACCGCACCTCCCGCGACTGCGACCGGGACCACACAACACCCTTCGCACAAACCGGCCGAACGACCCTCACCGGGCTCGTGCCCTACTGCGAGTACCACCACGTCGTGAAGGACACGCCGGCGTGGGGATGGACCAGCACCGCCCACCCCGACGGCTCCGTCACCCTCACCGCACCCACCGGCCACCGCTATACAACAGTCCCGCCAGCCCGCGGCCCCATCTCAGAGGAGCCAGACACCCCCGACCCTCCACCTTTCTGATGCGAGCAATGGGTCGGAGCCAGTGAGGTCAGCCAACTCTCGATCAGGTTGACGAACTGCGCCGGGCGCTCGTGGTGCAGGAAGTGGCCGCAGCCGTTCCACAGGACGACCCGTGAGCCGTAGGGCAGCGACAGGCCGATGTCCCACGCGGCCATCTCGGGCGTCGGGCGAATGCACAGCAGCGGTTGGGTCAAGCCGGCGAGTCGCGTGACTGCGGCCGGACGCGCGCCGAACGCGTCGGGGTCCGTGTACATACCCGCGTAGCTTTCGGCGAGCACGTGCCCCGGTGTCGCGAGCAACTGGTCGCGGATCGCGCCGGCAGACAGTCCGAGTTGGCGGACTGCCGCTTCAGGTCCGTCGTTCCGCAGGGCGGTCAGACGCTGTTCGAAGGTGGCTGCCTCGGCCTCGTCCGCGCCGTACGCCGGATCGATGGCCACGACCGCCGCGACCAGGTCAGGACGTTGCAGTGCGAGCTCCGCGACGATCTGTCCGCCCATCGAGTGCCCGACCGCGACGACCGGCCCGAGGTTCATCCGGTCGACGAGCATCGCGAGATCTGCCGCGTAGTCCGCCGGCCGATACCCGTGCCGGAGTACCGGCGAACGCCCGTGACCGCGCAGGTCGACCGTGATGACGCGATGGCCCTCGAACCTCAGGCCGCTCCACGCGCGGCTGTCACCACCCCAGCCATGGACGAGCAGCAGCGGATCACCCGTACCGGTGTCACTCAGCCAGATCGGAACCCCGCGGGCTTCGACATTCGCCGCCATGGATGGCAGCATAGTTAACGTTTTCTACACCGAGTCAGGGCAAGACCCGGACAGAAATTTTCGACCGGACAGAGAGGTTGGCGCGTGGCGCGAGTGAGCCTCGGGAGCCGTCCGACGGTGAAGGATGTCGCCGCGGCCGCGGGCGTGAGCGCCACGACGGTTTCGCGGGTGCTCGCCGGGAACTACCCGGTCAGCGCCTCGACCCGGAAGCGAGTACTCCGGGCCGTGCAGGACCTCGACTACGTGATCAACGCGCAGGCCCGCGCCCTGGTCGGCGGCACGACGCGGACCGTCGCGTTCATCATCCGCGACCTCGTCGGTCCGCTGTTCGCCTACATCGGGCAAGGCGTCGAGCAGCAGGCCACCGCCGAGGGCCGCGTGTGTCTGGTCTGCACCCATCACGGCGACGCCGATCGCGAGCTCGAACTCATCGAGCTGATGCGTGAGCAGCAGGCCGAGGCGGTGGTGCTCGTCGGCGGCGGCCTGCGTACGCCGGAACACCTCGAGCGGATGGCACAGATCGCCCGGTCCCTCGAGCGAGTCGGCTCGCGTCTGGTGCTCTGCGGCCGCCCGCCGATCGGACCGGACGCACCCGCGACGGTCGTCGAGTACGACAACGAGGGCGGCGCGTTCGCGGTGACGAACTACCTGCTCTCGCTCGGCCATCGCCGGATCGCGTTCGTCGGCGCCGCCGAGCCGGAGCACACCACGACCAGCGCACGCTTCGACGGCTTCACCCGCGCTCACGCGGCGCACGGCCTGACGGTCGATCCAGGCCTCGTTGCCGGCGGCACCTTCGATCGCGAGTCCGGCTACCGGGAGACCAAGGCTTTGCTGAGCCGCGACACCGGCATGACCGCCGTCGTCGGCATCACGGACATCGTCGCGAGCGGAGTCCTCGCCGCGATCCACGACGCCGGGCTCCGGGTGCCTGAGGACATCTCGGTCGCCGGGTACGACGACATTCCGCTGAGCGCCGATCTCAATCCCCCGCTGACCACGGTCCACATCCCGCACGAGGAACTCGGGCGTTCCGCCGTACGGCTCGCACTCCATCGGGACGACTACGCGCAGGATCAGCACCTGATGCTCGGGACGCACGTGGTGATCAGGAAGTCGACCGCTCCGCCCAAGGAGCGCTAGGAGAACCATGGCCAACAGCAGTACGCCGGGGTCCGGGCGGCGCAAGTCCTCGAGCTCACCGACGCTGGCCGACGTCGCCGCGCACGCCGGGGTGTCGCCCGCGACGGTCTCCCGCGTCCTGGCCGGCAACTACCCGGTCTCCCGATCGGCGAACCAGCGCGTCCTGCGATCGATCCGCGAGCTCAACTACTCCGCGAACACTCATGCCAGGGCCTTGGCCGGAGTGCAGACGAAGACGATCGCCTTCATCCTCGCCGACGTCCGCGGCCAGTCGTTCGCGGACGCGGCGCACGGCGTCGAGCAGGAGGCGTCGCGCCGTGGATGGCTCAGCCTGATCGGCACCACCCAGGGCGACTCGGAGCGGGAGCTCGCCCTGGTGCAACTGATGCGCGAGCAGCGCGCCGGCGCCGTGATCCTGATCGGTGGTGTCACCACCGAAGCGGCCGACTACCGCGTGAAGATGACCGAGCTGGCCCGCTCACTTCACTCCGCCGGCTCCCTGCTGGTGTTGTGTGGACGACCTCCGCTGGGCGACGACGTACCCACCGCCGTGATCGAGTACGACAACGAGCAAGGCGCCTACGCGATGACCAGCCATCTGCTGTCCCAGGGCCATCGCCGGATCCTCTTCCTCGCCGGCCCCGAGCGTCAGAGCACCAGTATGCAGCGGTTGGCTGGACATCGACGGGCCCTGCACGACTACGGCGTACCGGATGGGGCCGAGCTGGTCGAGCATGGTGTCTTCACCCGAGCCTCCGGCTACCAACTGACGAAGAACCGACTGGCCGCCGGGCAGGACTTCACCGCGGTCTTCGCGGCCACCGACGTCGTGGCCGCGGGCGTGTACGCCGCGGCCGCCGAGTTCGACCTGAGAGTCCCCGAGGACCTCTCAGTGGTCGGCTACGACGACGTCGAGCTGGCCCAGGACCTCCGTCCCCGACTCACGTCGGTCCACGTCCCCTACGAGGAACTCGGCCGCGCGGCGGCGAAGATCGCGCTGGACTCCCAGCACCAGCAGCCCGGCTGGACCGGAGACCACCGCCTCTTCACAACCCACGTCGTCGTCCGCAACTCGGTCAGCCGACACGCCTGACCACCACATTTCAAGCCCCAACGCGCGGGTAACCGGCTCTTGTGACTGAGTCAGCCGGCGGCCATGGAGTGGGGGTACGGCGGCGTACCGTCGAGG
This sequence comes from Kribbella soli, assembly GCF_004331345.1. Taxonomy (GTDB): domain Bacteria; phylum Actinomycetota; class Actinomycetes; order Propionibacteriales; family Kribbellaceae; genus Kribbella; species Kribbella soli. The sequence goes on from NZ_SJJZ01000002.1 coordinate 1,440,607, forward strand.
ATGGTGGTCAGCACTTCTGAGACCGGTGTGCTGGAGTCAGCGGGGAGCAAGACGGACGGGATGTTGTAGGCGGCAAGGTACGCCACCTGGGTGTCGGTGAACTCCACGTCGAGGCCGATCACGCCGCGTGTGCCGCGAGCAAAGAGCCGTTCCAGCCAGAGCCGGGGTACTGGCTCTCCCCCGTTCACTGTCGTGACGACGAGAGCCAGCCCCGGCTTACGGGCGGCGTCAGCAAGGCCGGCCAGTACGTCACCGGCCCAGCCGCTGCTCTGACTGGCGACCACCACGTCGACCAGCTCGGACTCCTCGCGACGGTTGCCTGCGGCATCGGAATCCAAGGGATACCCGGCGCGACGCAGTACCTCACGTACCCGTGTCCTGGTGGCCGGGGCGACATCCGGGTAGGCGCGCAAGACCTTCGAGACGGTCGAGATCGACACACCGGCCTCGCGCGCGACCACCGCGAGCTTCCTCCGTGGGGCGGACATCGAGGAGGGCCTCACTGGCCCTTGAGATACGTGTTCGCCTGCTTCTCCATCTCCGCCTGCAGCTCGGCGAGGCCGGCCTTGTCCACCGCCTTCTTGAGGTTGTCGAGACCCTTGTCGACGTCGACCGCCCCGATCCACAACGGATTGCCGTACTGCGTCATCGCCGCGTTGACCTGGCTGTCCTGACGTTTCACCGGCGTCACGTCCGGCACGAACGACGCGTACGGGTCCAGGGTGAAGTTGTCGTACTTCTGCGCCCAGTCGAACCACGCCTCCTCGGTCGGCGTGATGTCCTTGATCTTGAGCTCGAGCTTTTGCCGCCAGCACAACGCGAACCCGGGGAAGCTGTACTGCGACAACTGCTGGAACTTGTCCGTGCCCACCGGCTTCCAGTCCGTGCCCTCGACCCCGTAGCTGAGGAGGTCGTGGTTCTCCTTGATCGAGACCCAGTCCTCCAGCTGCATCGCCCGCTCGTTGCTCCGGCCCTTGACGTTGAGTACGACGAAGTTGTCGGCCTGGAACGTCTGGTTCGGCTTGGCGTCCTTACCGCCCCGCAGCGGTACGACGTTGGCGATCTGCGCGGTCGGAACGGCCTTGCGCAGCGGCGTGAGCGACTGCGACGACAGCCCGTCCGTCATCGCCCACCGGGTTGCGATGCGGCCGGACTCGAACTGGGACTTGATCGTGCTCGAGTCCACGTTCAGCGCGTCCTTGTTGATGATGCCGTCCAGGTAGTACTTGCGGACCTTGCGCAGCGCGTCGACGACGCCCGGGGCCTCCCAGAACGGGATCGGCTTCGCGGATCCGGTGCTCTTCCCGTCCTGCGCCAGGTAGAACGGGAGCGAACCGCCGCTGAAGGTCTGCACGCTGACGTGCGGGTTCTCCCAGTCGTGCTGGTTCAGCCAGCCGACCGGTGCGAAGGCCACCAGGAGATCCGGCATGTTGGACGAGATACCGATCGGCGTGAGCTTCTCCTTCTGCTTGACGTCGTACCAGAACTTCTCCAACTGGTCGAACGTCGAGAGCTCGCCGGCACCGAGCTTGTCGGCCAGGTCCTGGCGGACGGTGAAGTGATGGAACCGTGCGGCCGAGTTCACCTGCGGGATCCCGTACAGCTTGCCGGACCACTTGTTCTGCTCGAGCAGCTGCGGGTCCAGGGTCTTGCTCAGGTTCGGGTACTTGCTGATCAGATCGTCGACGGGAACCAGCGACTTGCTGGCGACGAGCTGGATCATGTTCAGCCAGCGAGCTTGCAGCGCGGTGTCGAAGTTCTCGCCGGCCGTGAACTTGAGCAGCGACTGCTGCTGGTAGTTCGACCAGGCGACGAACTGGGGAGCGATGGCGAAGCCCAGGTCCTTCTTGAGCTTCTCGTTGACCTTGGCAAGGATCGCCTCCCAGCCGGTCGGTGCGTCGCCGGGCAGCAGCAGGGCGAGGGTGTCTGCGGCCTTCCCGGAGCTCGGTGACGACGAGTCTCCGCAGCCGCTCAGTCCGAGCATGGCTGCGAGTGACAGGCCGCCGCCGGCGGCCAAGAAGCCGCGCCTGCTGAGGCCGGCGGGAGATGTGGCGGGCACAGTGCCTCCAGAAGTTGTGGGGGGAGACCGTCAGCCTTTGGTGGCTCCCAAGGTGATGCCTTTGACGAAGTAGCGCTGCGCGAACGGGTACGCGAGCAGGATCGGGCCGATGGTGACGACCGTGAGGGCGAGCCGGAGCTGGTAGACCGGCGTCGACTGTTCCGCGGCTGTCGGCAGCATCTGCGAGAACGTGACGTTCGAGATCAGGTTCTGCAACAGCAGCGGTAGCGGGTACTTGTGGATGTCCGAGATGAACAGCAGTGCGGTGAACCACTCGTTCCAGTAGTGGACCGCGTAGAACAGACCGACGACGGCCAGGATCGGCTTGGACAGCGGCAGTCCGATCCGGAAGAAGATCTGCATCTCCCCCGCACCGTCGACCCGGGCCGAGTCGAGGATCTCCTCCGGCAACTGGCGGAACGCCGAGACCTGGATGAAGACCAGGAAAGGTGCCACCAGCAACGGCAGGATCACCGCGAGGTAGCTGTTCTGCAGCTTGAGGTACTGGGTGACCAGCAGATACAGCGGGACGAGGCCGCCGGCGAACAGCATCGGGATGTAGGCGAAGATCGCCAACGGCCGGCTGACGTAGGGCAGTCGCCGCGCGATCACCCAGCTCAGCCCGGACGTGATGCTCAGCGCCAACACCGTGCCGACAACAGTGATGAAGATGCTGGCGACGTACGCGCTGACGAGGGTCGGCCCGGTGAAGATCAGTTTGTACGCCGCCGTTGAGAACGGTTGCGGGATGAGGCTGTATCCCTTGCCTGCCAGGGTCTGCTCGTCGGTGAACGAGCCGGACAGGATCACCCAGAAAGGAATCAGGCAGACCAGCATGAACAGCGCGACGCCGATGACGCTGACGACGGTGAACGGTTCCCAGCCACCAGAGCGGCGCTTGGCTGCTGTCCGGCCGGCGGCCTTGGCCAGGCTCGAGGTCATGGTGGTCACAGCAGACTCGTCTCCTTCGAGTACCGGCGCTGGATCAGCACCGCGGTCGACACCAGAACGAAGCCGACCACCGACTGGAACAGGCCGATCGCCGCGGTGGTGCCGAAGTCACCGATCTGGCGCAGGGACCGGAACACGTAGGTGTCGATCACGTCGGTCGTCGGGAAGAGCGTGCCGTTGTCGCCGACGATCGCGTAGATCGTCCCGAAGTCTCCGTAGAAGATGCGGCCGACACCGAGCACCAGCAGGACCGCGGCCGTCGGCTTCAGCAGCGGCAGGGTGATCCGGAGCGCCATCTGTGCCCGGCTCGCGCCGTCGATCTGGCCCGCCTCGTAGACGTCCTCAGGAATCGAGGTGATCGCGGCCAGGAAGATGACGCTCATGTAGCCGCCCAGCTGCCAGATCTTGACGAAGGTGAGGATCCACGGCCACGGTCCCGGTTCCGTGTACCAGCTGACCGTCGGCAGCCCGAAGCCGGCGAGCGCGTCGTTGACGACGCCTCCGGATCCTGACGGCCCGGACAGCAGGACCTGCAGCATGATCGCGATGACGACCGGCGAGACGAAGTACGGGAAGAAGATCGTCGACTGGGCCGCTCGCTTGAAGAAGCGGCCGCGGATCTCGTTCAGCATGATCGCCAGCGTCACGCCGGCGGCGAGCGTCGCGGCGAGGAACAGCACGTTCAGCACGATGGTGTTGACCAGGATCCGCTGCGCGTCACCGGAGGCGAAGAAGTAGCGGAAGTTGTCCAGGCCGTTCCACGGGCTGCCGAAGAGGCCCTTGCTGATGTCGAACTCCTTGAACGCCACCACCAGGCCGGCCATCGGCGCGTAGCTGAACACCAGGAAGAACGCGACAGCGGGGACCGCCAGCAGTCCCAGCCACAGGCTGGAGCGCACGGGGGTTCGAGTACTCATGGGAGCTCCTTCAGCACCAGATCTAGAAAGCGCTTTCCATCTGCCGAGAAGGTAGCGCTGGGTTTCAGACGTGTCAAGGCGTGGCAATCGTTGCCTTTTGCGATCAGGCGGCGCGATCGAGGTCGGCGACACCGATCCCGAAATGCAGCGGCTCGCCGGCGACGAGGCGCCCCAGTTCGTCCGCGACGCACAGACCGAGACGTGCGAGTTCGTTGCCGTGCGAGCCGGCGATATGCGGCGTGATGAACGCGTTCGGCAGCCGGAACAGCGGCGATCCGGACGGCAGTGGTTCAGGCTCGGTGACGTCGAGCACCGCCGTGATCCGCCCGGAGACCAGCTCCGCGGTCAACGCGCCGGTGTCGATCAGTTGCCCGCGCGCCGTGTTGATCAGCGTCGCGCCGTCCCGCAGTAGGGCAAGCTCCGATCGCCCCAGCAAATGATGGGTCTCCGCGGTCAACGGGGCGTGCACACTGACGATGTCGCTCGTCCTCAGCAGCGTCCCGAGATCGACCGTCGGTACGTCGAGAGTCCCGGCGTACGGGTCGTACACCTGGACCCGGAACCCGAACGGCCGCAGCAGATCCAGCACCTGCCGGCCGATCCGCGAAGCGCCGATCAGTCCGACCGTACGACCGTTGTTCCCGACGTCCGGGTGGATGTAGCCGAGCTCGAAGGTCCGCTCGCGGCGATAGCGCTCCCGCAGGTCGAAGGCGCCTTTGCCGGCCAGCAGGATCGTGCCGAGCGTGAACTCCGCGACCGGTACGCCGTTCGCCGCTGCCGCTGACGACACCGCGATGCCGCGCTCCCAGACTTCGCGGCTCAGGTGACCCTTCACGCTCCCGGCGGCGTGCAGCACGGCGCGCAACTTCGGGGCCGCCTCCAGGAGCTGGCGGTCGACGACCGGGCATCCCCACCCGGTGATCAGAACTTCCACCTCGGCCAGGCGATCCACGACTCGCGGGTCGTCGAACCGGTCGACGGGATCGGCCGGATCGACGAGGGCGAACTGCTCCAGACGCCGGCGGACGTCTGCCGGGAACAGCCGCGGCCAGTGCTCGGCGGACATGACGACGAGCGCAGGCAGCTTTTCGGGTACGAGAGGCATGCCGTCAGGCTGGCATAGAAAACGTTAACTATCAGGGGATCAAAAATTTCGGAGGCGACCACACGCTGGCGGCCGCCGCGGTGCGATGCGAGGCTCCGACCGCTCCCTTCCGAGCCGTCACAACGCTGGAGTGTCCCGATGGCTGTTCTGAAACTGTCCGCACTGGCCACTGCTCTGGCTGCGCTCCTCGCAGTCGTCGGAGTCGCACCGGTCGCCGCTACGCCGGCCTCGACCACCGCGGACCCGTTGCCACAGCTGACCCCGGTCACGTCGAGCGCCGGCTTCGTCCATCCAGGACTGGCCGTGAGCGCGTCGTCCCTGGAACTCGCTCGCAAGCAGGTCCGCGCGGGCGTCGAGCCGTGGGCGTCGTACTACGCCGCGATGAGCGCGACGACGTACGCCTCCCGGACCTTCAGCTCCAAGAACCAAGGCACCGTCGTCGACCGGCCGTCGAGCAGCGCCTTCAACTCCCAGGGCATCCAGGCGCGGTTCATCGACGACGCGTTCCGGGCCTACACCCAGTCGATCCTGTACTTCATCACCGGGGACCCGGTCTACCGCGAGAACAGCCTCAAGCTGATCCGGATCTGGGCACACATGGATCCCGGCGGCTACGTCTACTACCCCGACGCGCACATCCACAGCGGCGCACCGCTGATGCGGATGCTCGCGGCCGCCGAGATCGTGCGCTACTCGACCGTCACCGCACCGGCCGACGACGGCTACGACCTCGGCTGGAACGACAGGGACACCGCGGAGCTCACCAGCAACCTGATCGTGCCGCTCACGCAGACGTTCCTGTACCGCAACCGCAACTTCATGAATCAGCACAGCTACTCGCTCATCGGTGCGATCGCGGGCTACATCTTCACCGACAACCTCCCGCGCTACCGCGAGGCGGTCGAGTGGTTCTCGGTGAACTCCAGCAACCCTGACGACGACACCAACGGCGCGCTCAGCAAGGTCATGCCGGTGATCGCGAAGAACGACCCGCGGAACCCGTACCACCAGACGTTCGTCCAGTTGCAGGAGATGGGACGCGACCAGGCCCACGCCTGGGACGACGTCACGATGCTGACCCAGCTCGCCCGCGTCATCGACATCCAGGGAACCAAGCTGGACCCGGTCCGCGGCACCGTGTCGACGCGGCGGGACGCGGTCTCGGTCTATGCCTTCGGCGGCGACCGACTGCTGCGCGGCTCCGAACAGTTCTTCGCGTTCATGATGGGCAAGACGATCCCGTGGATCGACACCACCCAGCGCGGCGGCGTGCTGTCCCAGGCGTACCGCGGCCGGATCTTCGACCCGACCAACGAGCTCTACACCATCTACAAACAGAAGCTCGGCCCCGCCATCGCCGGGATCGCCCCGAGCATCACCAAGTTGGCCACGACCCAGGACGCCGGCGCGCAGTTCTACTGGGGAACGTCGTCGTACAACTTCTGGAACAGCAACCCGGACTTCAACCCGGATTCCTGGCTGTCGTTTCCCGCCTCCGTCGCCGGATCGGCACCTCCGGTCCAACGCGACGCCCTCGTGCAGGCGGAGACGAGAACCACTCCCCTCACTGCCGGTACGTCGGTAGGCGCCGGGTTCGTCCGCATGCAGGCTCGCCCCGCTGGTACGACGCTCGCCGTACGGACGTTGCTGTACGACAACCGGAACGGCTACAGCCCGGTCGGCGTGCTGATCCGCACGAACGGCACGGCGACGCTGCAGATCAGGAAGGAACAAGGGCTCGCGCCGTACTACACGCTGACGCTTCCGAACACGCACGGCGCCTGGCGGTACGTCACGTACGACATGGATACGAGCAAGCTCCGCGGCAGTGCCGGCGGCGAGTCCCTCGCCTACTACACGGTCGTCGGATCGCCCGACGTCACGGTCGACGTCGACGCGATCAACCTGCAGGCGAAGACCCAGCTCACGCCTCCACAGTTCGCGCAGGGCTCGGACGTGAGGCTGCTCGCGATCGCCGGCGAACCGTTGTCCACAACGCTCTCGGCCGCCGACTCCGACCAACTCTCCTACGCTCCCGGAGCCAACTTTCCCGCAGACGCATCGCTCGACCAGGCATCGGGCGCGCTGACTTGGCAGCCCACCGCAAGCCAGGTCGGTGATCACAACACCTTCGTCGTCGCATCCGACGCGGCCACAGACGCCGTACTCCGTGTGCGGTTGACCGTCAGCGCGACCCGTCAGGACGCCGTGACCGCGGCGCTCGCGGGCTACGACGCCGGTACGACGTACGTCCGAGCCACCCGCTCCGCCGTCGACACGGCGAAGGCGGCCGCTGAAGCAGACCTCGCAACCTCGGACCCGGCGACCTTCGCCGCGGATCTCGTCGCGTTGCAGGCCGCGGTCGCCCGGCTCGAGAAGCTGACACCGACGATGCCCGACGACGGCTCGTTCGACTACTGGGGTCGCGCGACCTCGGCGTCACTGTCTCAGGTTGCCCTGGGCAACATGCTCGACGGAGACTTCAACACCTTCTCCGGCGATCTGACCGCGCCGGCGGTCATCGACGTCGGCGCCGGCTTCCGGGTCACGGCCGACGCCTTCGGGCTCCAGGCGCGGTACAACTTCGCCAATCGCACCCAGGGCGCGAATGTGTACGGCTCGAACGACGGCCGGGCGTGGACCCTGCTCACGTCGCGCGAGACCACGGACACCTCCGATCAAGGCTTCACACTTGAGCGGATCCCGGTCCGCGACGACGTCCTTGACCACAGCTTCCGGTTCCTCAAGATCCAGGTCGACCATCCCGGCGTCCCCACGGATCCGGCGTACCCGGGGCTGTCGAGCTTCAGCGAGTTCCGCATCTACGGACAGCGGCTGGAGATGAGTACGGCGATCAACTCGGTGTCGATCGCCTCCAACGGCAGCGACCCGAAGCGCGCGCAGAACGGCGACACCGTCACGCTGACGATGACGGCCACCGAACCGCTGAGCCAGGTCGACGCCTCGATCGAAGGGCGCGAAGCTCAGGTCACGAGCCAGGACGGCGAGCGCTGGACCGCGACGGTCACGCTGCCCGACGACGTCGGCTACGGTCGCCCGCTGCGCTTCACCGTCGACTACACGACCGCGAGCGGCCAGACCGGGGCGACGATCGTCGATACGACGGACGGCACAGCGCTCGAACTCTGGAACACCCGCGTCCGAACCGTGGAAGTCCAGCAAGGCTGGGTAGTCGCCTCCAGTCCGGCCTTCCCCGGCGTCGGCACCCCCGAGGCCAACGGCTGGCGGATGTTCGACGGGGACCTCAACACCTTCACCGACACCACCTCCGGGAACGGATGGGTCAGCGTCACTCCCCCGGCCGGCACGAACCTCACGTTCGACACGGTCCGGGTCCATCCGCGCAGCAACTTCCCTGCACGAGCCAACGGCGACCTCGTCCAGGGCTCGAGCGACGGCGGTGCCACCTGGACCACGCTCACCACGATCAACGGCATCACCGACGGCAACCAGTGGTACGCGTTCCCGCTGGCGGCGCGGGCGTCGTACCCGATGATCCGGATCGCCGATTCGCACGGCGGCTTCACCAACCTCGCGGAGGTCCAGTTCCTGGTGAGCTGACCGAGCTCTTGACAGAGTTGCGCAACTTGCCGCAATCTTGGCGAAACCTTGCCGCAACCTCTGGAGCGAGCCGTGAATCCCACCCTGACCGACGTCGCGCAGCGCGCGGGTGTGTCGTTGTCGACCGCGTCCCGGGCGTTCAGCGACCCGGACCGGATCGGCCGCGACACCCTGCGCCGGATCATCGACGCCGCGGAGGAGATCGGGTACGTCGCCTCGGCCGGCCGCCGCTCCCGGTCGGGGCTGCCGACCCGCTCGGCCACGGTCGCGATGATCGTCCCGGACATCGGCAACCCGGTGTGGGCGAGCTTCGTCAAGGCTGCCCAGGCGCACGGCTGGAACCGTCGCCAGACCGTCGTCCTGACCGACACCGACGGCAGCCCGGACCGCGAGCGGGAGATCATCGGCGAACTGCACGAGCGGGTCGACGGGTTCGTCGTCTGCTCGCCCCGGCTGCCCGCACACGACATCGTCGAGCTGTGCGGTGACACCCCGCTGGTCCTGGTGAACCGCACGAGCGACGAGACGAGCAGCGTCGTACCGGACGCCGCCGACGGGCTGCGTCAGGCCTTGGAGTACCTGCGCGTCCTCGGTCACGAGCATGTCGCCTACGCCCAGGGGTCGCCGCTGTCCTGGTCGAACCAAACCCGAGTGGAAGCGATCCGGCAGCTGGCCGACCAGGCCGACATCGAGCTGGAAGTACTCGGCTGGCAGGCGGAGACGGTGGCCGGCGGTCAGGCCGCAGCGGCCAGCGTCGTCGCCTCCGGCGCCACCGCGGTGATCGCCCACAACGACCTGATGGCACTGGGCATCATCGCCGGAGCAGTCGCGCTCGGAGTCGAGGTCCCCAGCGAGCTGAGCGTCATCGGCATCGACGACACCCCGCTCGCGGAGGTCGGCCGACCGACGCTGACCAGCATCCAGGTCCCGATGTCCCGAGCCGGCGTGATGAGCATCGACATGCTCCATCAGCAGCTGACCGCAGAGCCCGGCCAGGCGCCCGCCGAGCCGCGCGCCGTCACACTGCCGACGCAGCTGGTCGTGCGCCAGAGCACCGGCCCGGTGGCCGGATGGACACCCGCGCGCCGCGATCGGAGCGACGCATGAGAGTCGTCGTCACCGACCCCAACCTGCTGCCCTTGCGCGGCGAGCTCGAGGTCCTGCTGCCTCATGACGAACTGATCTGGCTTCCGGACGACCTCCTCGACGCATTGAAGACCGCCGAGGTCCTGGTCGGCCCGGCGTTCACCCAGGAGATGGCGGATGCCGCGCCAGGCCTCCGGCTCGTGCAGGTCGCCGGTGCCGGCACCGACCGCGTCCAGGCAACCGGCGTACCGGTCGCGAACACCTATCACCACGAGGACTCGATCGCCGAGTACGTCGTCTGGGCTCTGATCGCACTGCGCCGCGAGCTTCCCCAAGCCGACGCCGCCCTCCGCCAGAACCGCTGGCGCTCGCCCGTCTACGACCCAGCACTCCCCCAACCCCAGACGCTGTCGAGCGCGAAGGTCGGCTTCCTCGGCTTCGGCCACATCGGTCAAGCCACCTGGCGAGTTCTGCAGCCTTTCGGCGCGCAAGCCCAAGCCGTGACCGCCAGTGGAAAAGCCGACGGCCTGAGCTGGGCCGGTGACACCTCCCAACTCCCACGCCTGCTCGAAGAGTCGAACGTCCTCGTCGTCTCCGCGCCGCTGACCGAAGCCACCCGCGGCATCATCGGCGCCGCCGAGCTGAGCAAACTCGGCGCGGACGGCGTGCTCGTCAACGTTGCCCGCGGCCCGCTCGTCCAGGAACACGCCTTGTACGACGCTCTGCGCAACCACACGATCCGCGGCGCCGCCCTCGACGTCTGGTACTCGTACCCGTCCGGCGGCGACCGGGCCCAACCGGCCGAAGCCCCGTTCGGGGAGCTGGACAACGTCCTGCTCACACCGCACCTGTCCGGAATCACCCGGCAGACGTTCCGCGGCCGCATCCAAGACATCGCCGCCAACATAACCGCCCTTGCTGAGGGCAACGAACTGCGCAACCTCGTCCGACTCTGAGAGCACTCTTATGACCGATCGCATCATCGCCGCCGAGGTCATTCTCACCAGCCCCGGCCGCAACTACGTCACCCTCAAACTGCAGACCGCCGACGGCCTCGTCGGGTACGGCGACGCCACCGTCAACGGCCGTGAGCTCGCCGTGGCGAGCTACCTGCGCGACCACGTCGTACCGTTGCTGACCGGCCTCGATCCGGCGCGGATCGAGGACACCTGGCAGTACCTGTATCGCGGGGCGTACTGGCGCCGCGGGCCGATCACGATGGCCGCGATCAGTGCGGTCGACCTCGCCCTGTGGGACATCAAGGGCAAGGCTGCCGGGATGCCGGTCTACCAGCTGCTCGGCGGCGCGGTCCGCGACCGCGTCCTCGCCTACACGCACGCCTCGGCCTGGGAGCTTCCCGAACTGCTCGACGAGGTCGATGCGCGCCGTGAGGAAGGATTCCGGGCTGTCCGCGCGCAGTCCGGCGTACCCGGTCTGGAGACCGTGTACGGCGTACATCGCGAGGCCGCCGGCTACGAGCCGGCGAAGCGTGGAGCCGCGCCGGTGGTCGAGTCGTGGGACACGGACTCCTACCTGCGGCACGTTCCGTCCGTCCTCGCCGCGGTTCGTGAGCACGTCGGTCCCGAGTTGGCGTTGTTGCACGACGCCCATCACCGACTCACGCCGCAGCAGGCCGCGCGACTCGGCAAGGCGCTCGAACCCGCGGACCTGTTCTGGCTCGAGGACGTCACCCCGGCGGAGAACCAGGACGCGCTGCGTCTGGTCCGGCAGCACACGACCACCCCGCTCGCGATCGGCGAGGTCTTCAACTCGATCTACGACTGCAAGGACCTGATCACCGGGCAGCTGATCGACTACATCCGGGTCGCGGTCGCGCATGCCGGCGGGATCAGCCACCTACGCTCGATCTTCGCGCTCGCCGCCGTGTACCAGGTGAAGGCGGCGCCGCACGGGCCGTCCGACGTCTCGCCGGTCTCGTTCGGCGCGAGCGTCCACCTCGGGTTGTCGACGCACAACTTCGGCATCCAGGAGTACATGGGGTACGACGCCCTCGCGCACGAGGTGTTTCCGCACGCCTGGTCGTTCAGCGACGGCTACCTGCACCCGGGCGAAGCACCCGGTCTCGGTGTCGAGGTCGACGAGGCGCTGGCCGCGAAGTTCCCGTACGAACCCGCCTACCTGCCCGTAGCGCGCCGCCTCGACGGCTCAGTGACCGACTGGTGAGCGACTTGAACCGCGCTTCGGTTTCCAGGCAGCTGCTGACCGCCCGGCCACCGGCCGGCACCGGCATCGTGCATCTCGGCCTCGGCAACTTCCATCGGGCCCACCAAGCCGTCTACACCGCGCAGGCCGGCGACGGCTGGGGCATCCTCGGCGTCGCGAGCCGCTCGGCGACGGTCGCCGACGCGATGAACAGCCAGGACGGTCTCTACTCGGTGCTCGAGCTGTCGCCCGGAGGTTCGTCGATCAGCGTGCCGGGTGTCCACACGGGCGCGATCGTTGCCGCTGGCAACCCCGCTGCGGTGGTCGACGCCATCGCGGCCGAGGACACTCGCATCGTCTCGATGACAGTCACCGAACACGGTTACTGCATGGACCCGAGTACGCACCGGCTCGCGCTGGATCACCCGGGCATCGTGGCGGACCTCTCCGGCGCAACTCCACGCACTGTCATCGGGCAGATCGCGCGGGCCCTGGAACGCCGGGCGGAGATGCACGGTGCTCCGATCACCGTCCTGAACTGCGACAACATGCAGTCGAACGGGACACAGACCCGTCGGTTGGTGCTCGAGTTCCTGCAAGGCACCAGACAGGGCAGCAAGGCCGAGAGCTGGGTCGCGGAGAACGTCGCCTTCCCGAACTCGATGGTCGACCGCATCGTCCCGGCGACGACGGACGCCGACCGCGCGGCGGCGTACGAACTGCTGGGCGTGCACGACCTCAGCCCGGTGCCGGCCGAGCCGTTCACGATGTGGGTGATGGAGGACCGCTTCGCCGCCGGGCGACCGTCCTGGGAACGGGGCGGCGCGGTGTTCTCCGACGAGGTCGAGGCCTACGAGCTGCTGAAGCTCCGGCTGCTGAACGGCACACACTCGCTGATCGCGTACCTCGGTGCGCTCGATGGGCACGCGACGATCCCCGAGGCGCGCGCCACCGGCTTCATCGAGTCCGCGGCCCGGGCCGTCCTCGAAGACGAGTACCTGCCGACTATCACGCTGCCACGTGACTTCGACGTCGACGCTTACATCGCCTCGCTGTTCGAACGGTGGTCCAACGACGCGCTCGGCCACCGGACCCAGCAGGTCGGCAGCGACGGATCCGTCAAGCTGCCGCAGCGCATCCCTGCGCCAGCACTTCAGCTGCTGCGTCAGGGCGTGATGCCGGAGCATCTCGCGCTCACATGCGCCGCGTGGCTGTGTTGCGTCGTACCCCTGTCCGGGTTCGATCCGGGTCCGCATGCGCGGGCCATGGTCGACCCGGCCCGCGAGCGGCTCGGGGCGCTCGCGGCGCAATCCCGCAGTACCGAGGACCTGGTCCGGTCGGCGATCGGCCAGGTGTTCGCCACGGAACTTGCCGAGAGCAATGACTTTGCCCGGCGCGTCAGCGACTACGTCGCCGTCATCACCCGTGACGGCGTCCGCGCCGCGGCCCGTGAGGCCGCGCGCTCCCGATCGTCCCGGCCGCACGCCTCCCCCGCGGCCTGAGACCCCGAAGGAATCCGCCATGGAACCGAACCCCTCGTCCCCCGAACCGTCCCGGCAGGAGGTCCGCCGGGCCGCGCTCGCGGGCCTGATCGGCACCGCGCTCGAGCAGTACGACTTCGTCATCTACGGGACCGCGTCGGCGCTGGTCTTCAGCCATCTGTTCTTCCCCAACATCTCCGCGACGGCCGGCCTGCTCGCCAGCTTCAGCGCCTACGCGGTCGGCTTCTGCGCCCGTCCGCTCGGCGGCTTCTTCTTCTCGCGGTACGGCGACCGCCTCGGGCGCAAGTGGATCCTGGTGGCCACCTTGACCCTGATGGGCGTCGCGACGATGGCGATCGGCGTGCTGCCGACGTACGAGTCGGTGGGCGTCTGGGCACCGATCCTGCTCGTGCTGAGCCGGTTCCTGCAGGGCTTCGGCGCCGGCGCCGAGCAGTCCGGTGGCGCGACCCTGCTCACCGAGACGGCTGTGCGCGGGAAGCGCGGACGGCTGGCGGCGTTGATCATGACCGGCGCCGCGGCCGGTACGGCGCTCGGCGCCGGGGCGTGGGCGTTGGTCCAACTGCTCCCGGACGACCAGTTGATGTCCTGGGGCTGGCGGGTGGTGTTCCTGAGCAGTGCGTTCGTCACGATCGCGGCGTACATCCTGCGCCGGAAGCTCAAGGAGACGCCGGTGTTCGCGGAGATCAAGGCCGAGCGCACCGCCGCTGCCGCGCCGGTCCGTGAGGTGTTCCGGAACGGCAAGAAGGCCGTCGCCCTGGTCACCTTGATGACCGTCGGGTTGAGCGTGCAGTCGTACACCTACCAGGTGTTCATGGCCTCCTATCTCAAGGGAACCGTGAAGATCGACGCGCAGACCGTGCCGGAGATCCTGCTGGTGGGAGCGATCTTCGGAGGAATCGGCGCGGTCGTGCTCGGCTACCTGTCCGACCTGTTCGGGCGGCGGTCGGTGTTCCTCGGCATCGCCGGGCTGCTGCTGCTCCTGCCGTTCCCGACCTTCGTTGCCTTGAGCACCGGGAATCTCACGGTCATCTACCTGGCCATGATCGTCGGTTTCGTGTTCGCCTGCCAGGGCGGGGTGGCGGTGACGATGAGCTACTTCCCGGAGATGTTCGGCAGCCGCTACCGGTACGCCGGTGTCACCCTCGGCCGCGAGTTCGCCGCCGTACTCGGTGGCGGCTTCGCACCGCTCATCGCGGTCGCGCTGATGAACGCGTTCGACTCCTGGGTGCCGGTCGCGATCTACATGACCGTCGCGATGGCGATCACCTTCGGCGCCGCACTGTTCGCGCCCGAGACCCGGGACCGCGACCTGCTCGCGCCCGAGAACGCCACCGACCGCACACCGGCGTTGGAACCCGCGACGTCGCCCGCTACCGCCACGGCCTGAAGGAGAACCATGAAGGCGATCGTCATCCGGAGCAAGCTCGACCTCGTCGAGACCGAGCTGCCCACCCCGGAGCCGCAGGCCGGCCAGGTTCGCCTCCGGATGGCGTACGGCGGGATCTGCGGATCCGACCTGCACTATTACCACGAGGGCGCGAACGGCTCGTACGTCGTCCGCGAGCCGCTGGTGCCCGGTCACGAACTGTCGGGCACCGTCGACCTCGACCCGTCCGGAGACCTGGCACCCGGTACGCCGGTCACCATCCACCCGGCCACCTTCGGGACCCCGGAGCCGGGCATCGAGGACCGCCCGCACCTGTGGCCGAACGGCGCCTACCTCGGCAGCGCCTCCACCTGGCCGCACACCCAGGGCGGCATGAGCGAATTCGTTGTCGTCAGCAATCACATGGTGCGGACCCTGCCTGCGTCGCTGCCGCTTCGCCGTGCCGCCCTGGCCGAGCCGTTGGCCGTCGCCCTGCATGCCATCGCCATCGCCGACGGCGTCAAGGACAAGCGGGTGCTGGTCTCCGGCTCGGGCGCGATCGGCTTGCTCACCGCGTCGGCCGCGCTGTCCGCGGGTGCGGCCGAGGTGGTGACGACCGACGTACTCCCGGGCCCATTGCAGCGGGCCCGGGACCTCGGGGTGCACGGCACGGTCCAGGTCGGCACGGACGAGATCCCGGCGGGGTACTTCGACGTCGTCCTCGAGTGCACCGCCGTACCGGCCGCGATCAGTGCCGCGCTCACCGCGACCCGCCGGGCGGGCACCGTCGTACTCGTCGGCATCCCCGCCGACGAGCCGCGCGGTGTGAACCTCGCTCCTCTGGTGTCCCGCGAACTCCAACTCCGCGGCACGCTGCGCTTCAACGACGAGATCGACCAGGCGATCCAACTCCTCGCTACGAACCCCGGCCTCGACCAAGTCATCACCCACGAGTACCCGGCGGATCAAGCCGTCGACGCCTTCACCACCGCCGCCAACTCCAACCTCTCAGGCAAGGTCCTCCTAACCCTCTGGCCCTGACAAGACGGGCCACTTCGCGTGGGTGACTGCCCCACCAGTGACTTCGACGGTCAGCTGCACCTGTCCCGACGGGCGCACGTACAGCTCGTAGCTGCCCTGAGGGATTTCGAAGAACACCGCCGAATGGATGATCTGCCCGTCCGGCGCCGGCCGCGGGACCACGGCGACATGCGGCAACCCGCGGCCATGTCCATGACCATGACCGACATCGTGGTGCATTCCGCGCAGCTCGATCTCCTGCCCCTCAAGCACGGCAGGCATCTCCACGACGAGCGCCCCGACGTCGCCGCCGATGTCCAGCAGCACCGACGATCCCTTGCCGGCATGCGGATTCTCCCTCTGGTTCGTACTCATGCGGCCGGCCTTCCGGGCTTTGACTGGTACCCGCCGGCCGGCGTGCCCAGGTACGGGAACCAGGTCAGGTAGTCGGCGTTCGTGTTCGACGTACCGTCCTTGATCGCGGCCGTCGCGCCGTCGGGCGTGAACGACGGGTCCACCAGCGGGATCGTGAGCCCGGCGATCGCCCGCAGCTCGACGGTGACCACGTCGTCGAAGACCCGCCGGCCGTTCGGGAACCCGGCCGCGTCGCCGGCCACCAGTCCCAGCGGGTTCGGCGACTTCGACGGCGGTACGGCGACATTGAGCCGCAACAGGTCCGCCTGGACCGGGCCGGTGTAGTTCTGGAACCCGGGGACGACACCCTTCGGGATCCCGGTCAGCAGGATCGCCGCCAAGTCGGCCCGCGGTTTCTTGTACGCCGCGAGATTCGGGAACACGCCCGGGTACAGGACCGGCAGCAACCCGGCCAGCTCGGGCTTCGTCACGTACGCGGCGAACCGCTTGTCCCCGTGCGGGGGCAGCACGTTCCATCTGTCCTTGTCGGCCATCGGCACGATGACCTCGTTGAACAAGGGGTTACCCAGCCGCGACACCTGTTTGTGCGGGCCGTGCCAGACCGGGATCCCGAGCGCGTCGTCGAGGATCTTGGACGACTGACGGCTCGCCGAAGCGTAGACGCCGATGACCGACTTCGGGTCCATCACGTCGGTCGGCTTCTTCCCGTCGCGGGTGAGGTCGCTGATCGGGACCTGCAGCGCGATCGTGTGCACGTTGGAGCCCTGCAGGCCGTTGACGCCCATCGCCCCGGCGGACGGGATCAGGTGCGCCATCTGGAACGGACGCAGCGTACCGAGATCGAAGATGCTGCCGAGGTCGGCGAAGAACCCGTCCGCGCGCTGGCCGGCGAACACCTTGCGGTTCGTGCCGATGGTGTGGATCGCCTGCCTGGCGAGCTTGGCGTAGTTCGGCGTACTGCGGACCCCGACATTGACCGGTGGTGCGGCCAGGTTGCGGGCCAGCACCCGGGACCGGCCGTGCTCCACCCGAGTGACCGAGTAGTACTGCGGCCGGTTCCACGCCGGGTCCTTGATCGAGGTGATCGGCCCGGTGTTGTACAGGAAGGTCTTCTTGTTGCGGATCTCGGCCCGGAACCGGAACTGGTACGAGATATCGGCCTTGCCGGTCCCGCTGTTCGAGATGTGGATCTGGTAGAGCACGTCGTCGCCGAACTCGTAGAAGTTCGGGCCGCCGAACGGGTTCTGGAACGGGATGAAGTTGGCGATCAAGGTGACGGTGTCCGGCTTGTCAGGACTGACGAAAGCATAGACATCGGTGTTGTCGGCGACCGGGTCCTTCGAGATCTCGGGCGCCTCGCGGTGCGAAGACATGACGGGTTTCCTCCACTGAGAAGTTCGAACTCGTGCGGGGGCCGCGGACTGCGGCAGTGGCGGTCAGGGGCAGTCAGGGCGTGGTGGTCACACCGGCGATCCGTGCGGCGAGCTCACGATCGGTCACCAGGACCTCACGGTCGCCGACCAGGATCGCCATCCGGCCCGTACGTACGTCCTTGACGTGCACGACGTACGACTCCGCGTTCCCCAGGTCCGCCGCCGTCAGCGGCTGGTGCGGGGCCTCCGTCGACCGGTCGCCGAAGACCTTCGGCACCGCGACCGCGCCGATCGCGGCCGCCGTACCCGCGCCCGCTACCACCAGGAAGCCCCGGCGTGTTGCGTCACTCATGACTGTTCCTCCCTCTGCTGGTGGGCACATCGAATGCCCGTGGGCATTCGGAGCGGCCGCACCAGCGGATGGGCGGCGGCACCAGCAGATGGAGCGGCGGCCTGTTCTCAGGTCCGGACGCCGCGGCGGGCCAGCCAGGAATCGGTCAGGATCTCGGTCAGTTCGTCCTCGTCCAGCTGGTCGAGCCAGGCCCAGATCGACACCTTGACCTTGAACGTGTGCACGACGAAGAAGACGTCGCGGCGGTCGGCGAGAGCGTCTCCGGAATCGAGGTCGAGGCTCCAGTACTGCAAGATCTCGCGCCCCGCGTCGTCCCACCGCAACCTGGCGAACGGATGACGCCCGATGTCGACCGTCGGTGAACCTTCATGCGCACGGCCGGGTCGCGCGCCGGCCAGAGAACCAGCGATCCGTTCGACATCCCGCCATGTCGCCACCCACCGAGTCTCCCACGGCCAGTCGGCCTGCCGGCCGCGCCACTCAAACCCCCGTACAGCGAGTTCCCGAACGCTCTCCGGCTTGGCCGGATCAGGGGCCGGTGCCGAGATTGCCGGCGAGGCGTTCGTGGCGTTGGGCGCTGGAGGGGTTGAGTCCGGTGATGCGGACGGTCTTGCCGTAGCGGGCGTACTTGGTGGTGATCGCGTCGAGGGTGGCGACGGTGGAGGCGTCCCAGATGTGGGAATCGGTCAGGTCGATGACGATGTTGGCGGGGTCGCCGCGGTAGTCGAACTGGTAGACGAGGTCGTTGCTGGAGGCGAAGAACAGCTCCCCGGTCACGGCGTACACCTTGGTGTCCTCGTCGGGGTGGTCGACATCCTTGACGGTGGTGAAGTGGGCGACGCGGCGGGCGAACAGGATCATGGCGACGATGACACCGACCACCACGCCGATGGCGAGGTTGTGGGTGATGACGACGACCACGACCGTCGCCAGCATGACGACGGTTTCGCTGCGCGGCATCCGGCGCAGTGTCCTGGGCCGGATGCTGTGCCAGTCGAAGGTTCCGACCGAGACCATGACCATCACCGCGACCAGAGCGGCCATCGGGATGTCGCCGACCAGGTCACCGAGACCGACCACGAGGATCAGCAGAAACGTTCCGGCCAGAAAGGTGGAGATCCGGGTCCGGGCGCCGGAGGCCTTCACATTGATCATCGTCTGGCCGATCATCGCGCAGCCGCCCATCCCGCCGAAGAACCCGGTGATGACGTTGGCGACACCTTGCCCCCAGGCCTCGCGGGTCTTGACGGAATGGGTGTCGGTGACGTCGTCGACGAGCTTGGCGGTCATCAGGGACTCCAGCAGCCCGACCAGCGCCATCGCCACGGCGTACGGCGCAATGATCCGCAGCGTGTCCAGGTTCCACGGGACGTCGGGCCAGAACAGCGACGGCAGACTGTCCGGCAGTTTGCCCTCATCACCGACTGTCGGCACCGTCACCGAGGTCAGCGCTACGAAGACCGTGACCGTGAGGATCGCGACCAGCGGCGCCGGGACGGCCTTGGTGAACCTGGGCAGGAACACCATGACCACGATTCCGGCCGCGACCAGCGGATAGACCGGCCACGGGACGTGGGTCAGGTGCGGCAGCTGCGCGAGGAAGATGAGGATCGCGAGGGCGTTGACGAAACCGACCATGACCGAGCGCGGGATGAACCGCATCAGGCGGGCGACGCCGAGCAGGCCGAGGACCACCTGAAGGATCCCGGCCAGGATCACCGTGGCGACCAGGTAGTCGATGCCGTGATCGCGCATCACCGGCGCGATCACCAGCGCCACCGCGCCGGTAGCGGCGGAGATCATCGCCGGACGGCCACCCAGGAAGGCGATCGACACCGCCATCGTGACCGAGGCGAACAGCCCGACCCGTGGATCGACGCCGGCGATGATCGAGAAGCTGATCGCCTCCGGGATCAGCGCGAGCGCGACCACCAGCCCGGCCAGGACCTCGACGCGCAACCGGCGCGGGGAACGGAGCGCGGCGCGGACCGACGTGATGTCGGCCTCCTCCACCACAGGCAACTTGGCGGGATCGGGCGTGGCTGACTCAGGCGTCAGCGAGGTCATGCGGTCTCCAGACAGGCGACGCGAGCGGCATGCCTCGGCGCAGACAAGCGCGACGCGTCATTGCGCCGGCGGCAGCACGAGCTTCAGCCACAACTAGGGAAGGGCGGGTGAGGAGCACCAGAGCGCCTCACGCACCAATTCTACTGCCAGCCGCGGCGCCCGCAGAGGGGGCTTGGTCAGAGCCAGGGTGGGAGTGGTTGGGCGGTAGCGCCGTCGAGGGTGTGGACCTCGGTGTACTGGCGGCCGGCCAGGTAGGCGGTCGTCTCCGGGAGGGGGCCACGCACTTCTGGCGTATCTCCGCGTTTGTTCCGGATGTCTCCGGACAGCGTCTCAAGGAAGTCGGTGGGCAGGTCAGCGAAGGTCACGCCGGTGCCCAGGTCCACGGCGTGGATCATCACCTCGCGGCTCCGCAGCCAGACGATTTCGGTGGCGGGGACCTGGCGACCCTGGGCGGTACGGACCGGGGTTTGCCATTGCTCGGCGGTCAGCTCGTCCATCGCGGCGGACAGTTTCCGCGCGGACTCGTCGAACCAAGCGCGCAGGTCGTCCGGCGAACGGAGAGCACCTGCCTCGATGTCGGTGGTGCGCTGGTCGGGTGCCGAGTACATCGGGCGTTCCTCGCCGGTTCGCGCCCAGTGCGTCAGGTTGCCGAGGGCCTCGGCGTTGAGGGACAGGTGGGCGGCGACGTGTCGTCGGGTCCAGCCGGGGAGCAGGGACGGGCCGTCGAGGTCGACGAGCGCACGGCGGCAGAGCGCCGTACCCTCGGTGACCCATTCGCGAGCGCGCATCAGCCGGCTGTCACGTGGTTCTCGAGGCGGCCGATGCCTTCGATCTGGGTGACGACGATCTCGCCGCCGCGCAGGAACACCTGAGGTTTGCGGGCGTGGCCGACGCCGCCGGGGGTGCCCGTGGCGATCAGGTCGCCGGGGTTGAGGCGGATCATCGTGGACACGTAGCGGACCAGGTCGACCGGGTCGAAGAGCAGATCGCCGGTGTTGTCCTTCTGCATGATCTGATCGTTCACCGAGCACTGGATGTCCAGGGCCGGTCGCGGTCCGCCGACCTCGTCCGGCGTGACCAGCCACGGGCCGACGGGCGTGGTGGAGTCCCAGTTCTTGCCCTGCAGCCACTCCCGGGTCCGGAACTGCCAGTCCCGGCACGTGACGTCGTTCAGCACGGTGAACCCCGCGATCGCCGCGATCGCGGTCTCCTCGTCGGCTCGCCGTACCTGCTGTCCGATCACCACTGCGAGTTCGGCTTCCCAGTCGAACTCCGAAGTCTCGGCCGGCCGCACGATGTCGTCGTACGCACCGATCAGGGTGTCGGCGAACTTGCTGAACAGCGTCGGGTACTCGGGCAGGTCGCGGCCCATCTCCTGGATGTGGTTGCGGTAGTTCAGCCCGACGCACACGACCTTGCTCGGCTGCGGGACCAGCGGCGCGAAGTCGGCGCCGGCCAGGGCATACTCCTTGCCGTCGGCAACTTCAGCTCCGGCCAGTACGGCGCCGACGTCGGGCACCCCGAGATCGATCAGTACGTCGCCCTCGACCCGCACGGCCGTCGTTCGCCCGTCGACGCGGACCGTTGCCAGCTTCACCGGCCGACCTCCTCGCGGAACAGATTCAGCTTGCTGAAGATCGGCGCGTCGCTGAACTGGAACAGATCGAGCGCACCCGAGTCCGAGTCCGACCCGGACGCCTCCGACACCACTGAGAACGGCATCCAGGACGGTACGACGAACAGGTCGCCGCGCTGCACCGACCAGGAGAACTCGCCGACCGTCACCCGCCCCGAACCGTCGAACACCTGGTACACCGACGAACCCGTCTCGCGCCGCGGCGCGGTCTCGACACCCGCCGCGATCCGGTGGAACTGCACCCGGATCGTCGGCAACACATCCCCCGCCGTGGTCGGGTTCGTGTACCGCACAACCGCGTGCCCCGGCTCGACAGTGCCCGGGTGACCCGCCCGTTCCAGCTCCAGCTGATCCGCGAGGGCAGCATCGGTATCCGCCCACCGGTAGCACAGCAACGGACTGCCCGCGGACGCCTTGAACTGCGAGACCGGGACCAGCCCGGGATGACCCCACAGCTGCTCCGACCGGGAGCGTTCCGGCGTCGCGTGCTCTTCCTCCGACAGGTGCTCGCGGCCGAAGTCGAAGAACTGCGACTCGACGTCGTACTGGAACGGAATGTCCAAGCCGTCGATCCACGCCATCGGCTGCTCGGCCGAGTTGTGGTGCGCGTGCCAGTTCATCCCCGCCTGCGGCAGGAAGTCGCCGCGACGCATCGGCACCGGGTCACCTTCGACAACTGTCCACACTCCAGAGCCCTCGACGACGAACCGGAACGCGTTCTGCGTATGCCGATGCTCCGGCGCATCCTCACCGGGCATCAGGTACTGGATCGCCGCCCACAACGTCGGCGTCGCGTACGGGCGTCCGCCGAGACTCGGGTTCGCCAGCGCGATCGCCCGCCGCTCCCCGCCCCGGCCGACCGGGACCAGGTCGCCGGAACGGGCCGCCAACTCGACCAGGTGCTTCCACTCCCACCGATGCGGTTGCGCCTTCGACACCGGCTGCTGCGGCATCAGGTCACCGATCCGGGTCCACAACGGGACCAGCAACTCCTTCTCGAAGCCGCGGTACAGATCCTCGAGCTCAGGTGTGGCCGGCGGCTGGTCAGGGCCGTTCTCCGCGGTCAGTTTCACTGGTGAGTCGCTCATATGGACTACGGTGACTCCCGCGGCCATTCTGGAACAGAAGATTCTGCACAGCAGAACGGAGCGAGACGATGAAAAACCCCCCGGCGTACGGCGTGACGAGTGTCGACCACGCCCTGCGACTGGCCGTCATCCTCCAGGTCGAGGGACCGCTCACCGTCTCGACCGCCGCCGAGCGTCTCGGCGTCGCCAAATCCACCGCACACCGGCTCCTGACCACGCTCGTCTACCGTGACTTCGCCGTACAGGACGACGACCGCAGCTACCACGCCGGTCCGGTCCTCGAACTCGCCGCCACCGCACACTCCAGGACCGGCACGATCCGCGCCGCCGCCCTCGGCCCCATGCAGGCACTGGTCGACACGGTCGACGAAACCGTCAACCTCAGCATCCGCACCGGCCGCACGATCCGCTTCATCGCCTCGGTCGAATCCCGCCAGACCCTGCGCGTCAGCAGCCGCGAAGGCATGGTCCTCCCCGCCCACCAGTCCACCGGCGGCCTCGTCATGCTCGCGGCACTCTCCGACGAGCAGATCACCACGCTGTACGACGCCGCGCCGCCGGGCGAGCGCATCGACCTCAGCAAACTCCGCACCGAACTGACAGCGGTACGACGCAGCGGCATCGCGATCAACCTCGAACGCACCGAACGCGGCCTGAACGCGATGGGCCACGGCATCACCGACGCCACCGGCGCCACAGTCGCCGCAATCTCGGTGTCGATGCCCAGCGTCCGCTACTCCCCCACTCGCGTCCGCCGCATCACCCCCGCCCTCACCACCGCGGCGAACGCCATCTCGACCGCACTCTCCTAGACTCCGGCCTCCAGGCGGGTGGCGATGTCGGCGCGGAGGGCGACCTTGTCGATCTTGCCGACCTTCGTGGTGGGGAGTTCGGGGATCAGGACCAGGCGTTCGGGGAACTTGTACGGCGCCACGCCCAGGTCAGCCATCGCGTGCCGGACGTCGTCGAGCGTGATGTCGGTGTTGCCGCGCGGGACGACGTACACGCAGACGCGTTCACCGAGGCTCGGATCGGGCATCGCGACCGCGGCGACCTGCTGCACACCGGGGAGGGTGTAGGTCAGGTTCTCGACCTCCTCGGCGGAGATCTTCTCGCCACCGCGGTTGATCATGTCCTTGTCCCGGCCCTCGACCACCAGGTTGCCTCCAGCAACGATGCGGCAGACGTCGCCGCTGCGGTACCAGCCGTCCGGCGTGAAGGCGCGGGCGTTCTGCTGCTCGGCCTTGTAGTAACCGCGGGGCGTGTACGGTCCACGAGTCAGCAGCGAACCCGGTTCGCCGAGCGGAACCGGACGATCGAACGGATCGACCACCAGGAGTTCGTCGTCGGGGCACATCGGGCGGCCTTGCGTCGTACAGATGACGTCTTCCGGGTCGTCCAGGCGGGTGTAGTTGAGCAGGCCCTCGGCCATCCCGAACACCTGCTGCAGCGTGCAGCCCAGCACCGGTTTGATCTTGCGCGCCACCTCGTCGGCCAGTCGCGCACCGCCGACCTGCAAGACACGCAGCGAGGACAGGTCGTTCGAGTCGGAGTACTCGTCCAGCCAGCGCTGCGCCACCGCCGGCACCACCGCGGTGTGCGTGACACCTTCCGCAGCGATCGTCGCGAACGTGCGGATCGGCTCCGGGCTCGGCAGCATCACGACCGTCCCGCCGACGAGCAATGCGCCCAGAAGACCTGGGCAGGCGAGCGGAAAATTGTGTCCAGCCGGCAGCGCGACCAGGTAGACCGTGGAGGCGTCCATCCCGGACACCGTGCCACTGCGCTTGGCGTTGTAGGTGTAGTCGTCGTGCGTGCGGGCGATCAGCTTCGGAAGTCCCGTCGTACCGCCGGACAGCAGGAAGACCGCCACACTGCGGCTGTCCGGCTCGGCGCCTTGCCATGCATCGGTGCCTGAGCACAGGGCGCGCAGATCGACGCTGCCCTCGGACAGATCCGCACCTACGACCAGGACGTGATCGAGCGACTCGACTTCGTCCTTCAAACGATGTGCCAGCGCCTGATGGTCGAAGCCGCGCAGGACATCGGGTACGGCGATCGCTGCGGCCTCGGCATGAGCTGCCAGGTAGGACAGCTCGTGGTACCGGTGCCCCGGCAGCGCCATCACGGGGACGATCCCGGCACGGAGGCAAGCGAGGGTCAGTACGACGAACTCCCACCCGTTGGGCAGTTGTACGACGATCCGGTCGTCGGACCGCAGCCCGAGGTCGGTCAACGCCGTCGCGGCGGAGTCCGCGCGGGCGGTGAGCTCGGCGTACGTGAGCCTGAGGTCGCCGTCAACCAGCGCGACCTTGTCCGGAGTGCGCTCGGCCTGCTCCCAGATGTGAGACGGCAGGCTTCGCCCCTCCCAGTAGCCGGCCGCGACGTAGCGTTGCACCTCCTCGGCCGGCCAGGGAACCACACCATCGGCGATCGGACTGACCATCACTGCTCCTTGCCCGTGATCACGGCGTCCAGCGCGACCAGACCGTCACGCGTCAGCCGGAGGGGATTGATCTCGATCTCGTCCACCTGCGGTGCGTCCAGCAGGACCTGCCCCAACGCCCGCACAACGCGAGCCAGGTCCCTCCGGTCCAGCACAGGTCCACCGCGCCAGCCGTCCAGCAGGGCACGCCCGAGCAGTTCGTCCGTCATCGAGGCCGCCTCGGCCGCGGACAGCGGCGCCGCCCGTACGGCGACATCCGCAAGAGCCTCCGCCGTCGTACCACCCAACCCGACCAGCACCACCGGCCCGAACACCGGATCCCGCCGCGCGCCGACAATCAGATCCACACCCGCAGGAGCCATCCGCTCCACCAGCACCCGTTGCACCCCGAGGGCATCCAATGCCTCCGAGAGCTCCGCATGGGTGCGGATTCCTAGGTGTACTCCGCCGATCTCGGTCTTGTGGAGAATCGTCGCGTCGAGGATCTTGAGTGCGACCGGGCCACCCAGCGTGTCCAGGGCGGCGTGGGCTTCCTCGGGGGTGTTGCAGGCAGCGCGGGATGGGGTACGAACGCCGAGGGTGTCCAGGACGGTCTTGGCTTGGTGTTCGTCCCAGGGGCCTTGGGGCACAGCAACCGGTGGGATCGGCTCGTCCACGGATCGCCGGTTGTTGAGGCAGGCGTCCTCCACCAGCGCTCGGATCGCATGGGTGAGGGCGGCCGGGCTGGTGGCTACCGGGTAGCCGCGCTCGTGCAGGCCCGACCGGACTGCGCTGACGTCCGCCGTGGAACCGCCCACGGCGACCACAGTAGGCGTCGAAGCGGTCTGCGGGGAGAGTTCGGACACCAGGTCGACGCTGTCCGGCTCGGTCAACGCGTAGACCGCGACCAGGTCGACCTCAGGGTCGTCGCCAGCCGTCCGAACCACCTCACCAAAACCAGGTCCCGGCCGACCGGTGTCCACCGGATTGGCCTGGTAGGTCATCGGCGGTAACAGCTCACCAAGCCTCCGCTGCGTCTCATCCGCAAGCACGGGCACTCGGATCCCGGCGCCACGCAGTCCGTCGAGGAGCAACAACCCGGGACCGGCTTGCGCTGTCACCACACCCACACCAGGCGAAAGAGCCGGCGCCAATCGAATCATCGACAACGTGCCGACAGCATCGACCAGCTGACGTTCGTCGTCGACGAGGACGGCACCCGACTGCCGCAGTACGCCCCGAGTAGTCCGCCACGACGTCGCCAGTGCGCCCGTGTGCGATTTCGCGAACGCGCCAACATCGTTGCGCCCGACAACCAACGCCACCACCGGCTTTCGTGCTGAGAGCCGGGCGACGGCACCGGCGAGCCGCGACCCGTCAGCCACCGATTCGATGTGCAGAGCAACGGCCTTGGTCGCCGGATCCGCCAGGAGATGGTCCAGTACGTCGGCTGCGTCGATATCGGCGGCGTTGCCCAGTCCGACCGCGAGGCTCACGCCGTACCCGGCCTCTGCCAGGAGGAACGACAGCGCATGGTTCACGCCACCGCTGGCCGCGACGACGGCGACTCCGCCGGCCGGTACCGATCCGACGCTCGGCACGAAGCTGGCCGTCAGCCCGCGGCCCGGCACCAGGAAGCCGGAGGTGTTGGGTCCCAGCAGCCGAATGCCATGGCGATCAACGACGTCCAGCAACGCACGCTGGAACTCCGGATGGCCGGCCTCGGCGAAACCTCCGGCACACACGAGAGCCGCCGAGGCGCCCGCCTTCGCGGCCTCAGCCACCGCATCAGCTGCCGCGGCTGCCGGAACACAGACCACAGCGAGGTCGATCGGCGCGCCGAGCGAGTCCACTGCCTCGGCGACAGAGCCATGCAACTCGGGGTCGCGCGGATTGACCAGCGCGAGTGGCGCGTCATAGGTGGAGAGGGAGCGCGCCATTACCGCGCCCAGCTTGGCCGGGTTGCGCGAGGCGCCGATCACCGCGACCCCGCGAGGGGCAAACAACCCGTCCAAGCCCTTCACACGCTCCCTCCCACACTACGGCTGACCCCGGCGAGCGGGTTCCTGTCCGGACTGCCGCTGGTCCGGCCCACCAGGTCGGCGCGGCCGGACAGGAGGAGGGTCTCCGCGTCGTCCGGGGTCAGCTCGTCATCAACTACCATCGCGGGGACGCCGGCCACCAGCCGCGCCTCCTCCGCCAGCAACGTCCGCGTCAACCGCGATCCGCCGTACACCGCGACCACTGCGGGCCCGGTAAGCGCACCTGAGTGCAGCGAGGCCAACGCGGACGGCAACTCGTACTCCGAATCCGGTGCCGCCAGCCACAATCCCCGGTCGCGAACGTCGTCCACGTCCACAACCCGACCCGGCAGGCTGAGCCCACCCGACCGGAACGGCGTCTCCAGCGGAGCCGGCCCGTGCGCGGCGTGCCACTCCGTGCGTGTCGCGGCGACGAAGGCCGGGTCGCGGCGGGCGAGCTTGCCGCCGCTGATGCTGCGGGTGAGGAAGTGGAAGGCGAACTGCCACGGCTCCAACGTGTCGTGGTACCGCCCGAAGTGCTCCCACCACGACAACGAGGGCCGTGCCGAACCTTGGATCTTCTCGACCGACAGTCGCGCGGACTCCTCGTACGCCGCGAGCGCCGCCGGGACCTCGTCGTGCGCAGCGAGCGCCGCGGCCAGTGCGACCGCGTCCTCCATCGCCATCTTGGTACCGGACCCGACCGAGAAGTGCGCGGTGTGCGCAGCGTCGCCGAGCAGCACGACGTTGCCGTGCGACCAGCGCCCGGTCCGCCGGGTCCGGAAGCTCCCCCAGCGTGAGTTGTTCACCAGCAGCGGATGCCCCTCGATCTGTTCGGCGAAGAGTTTCTCCAGGTACTGCTTGGTCTTCAGATCGCTCGGCCCGGGCGGCTGCGACACGTCGAACTCGTCCAGTCCGGCCCGCAGCCACGACTCCCGATCGGTCTCCACGATGAACGTGCTGACGTCCGGGGCGATCGGATAGCCGTGGACGGCGAACACCCCGTCGGCACTGCGCTCGTGGACGAAGGTGAGTCCGTCGAAGTGGTACGTCGTACCGAACCAGATGAACTTGGCCGCGGCCGTCTCGACCATCGGCTCGAGGACGGCTGCCAGCCGCTCCCGGATCCGCGAGTTGGCGCCGTCGGCCGCGACGACCAGGTCGAAGCCGGTGAGGTCCTCGAGTTCGACCTCGGTCTGGAACCGCAGGGTCGCCCCGACCGCCTCAGCGCGTTCCTGCAGTACGGCGAGCAACGTCTTGCGGGCGATCGCCGCCATTCCCATCCCACCGCAGCGGAACCGTTCCCCCTTGAGGCGGACCTCGATCGCGTCCCAGTGCACGCCGTACTCCGTCAGCGCGTCGCGGACCACGGGGTCGGCCGCGTGGATGCCGGCCAGGGTGGCGTCGGAGAACACCACTCCGAAGCCGAACGTGTCGTCCGCACGGTTGCGTTCGAACACGGTCACCTCGGCGTCCGGGTCACTCGCCTTCACCAGAGTGGCGAGGAACAGCCCACCGGGCCCGCCGCCGACAATCGCGATCCGCATCGTCATTCCTTTCAGGCCTGGGACGTCTGGGGCGCCGTACTGAGAACCGGTTCCGGCCGGGGCTCCCGGTCGCCCCGGGGTACGGCGGCGATCACGAGCGCACCGAGCACCGCCGGGACCGCGAACCCGTAGAAGTTCCAGTCCAGGCTCAGGCCGGAGTCCAGTACCCATCCGCCGAAGAGCGGACCGACGATCGCGCCGAGCCGGCCGACACCGAGAGACCAGCCGAGCGCGGTCGCGCGGATCCCGGCCGGGTAGTACGTCGCGACGTACCCGTTGACCAGGATCTGCGTCCCGACCGTGCCGACACCGGCGATCGCGATCAGCAGGTAGAGCACGAACGCGGCCGGGTCCGTACTGAGTGCGTAGATCGACACGGCGGCGAGGGCGAAGGCCACCGTCGTGACCACCTTGGAGCCGAGTCGGTCGGCCAGGGCCGAGGCGACCAGGGCACCGACGACCGCGCCGACGTTCATCACCAGGAGGAACCGCAGCGAGGAGCCGAGCGGGTAGCCGGACTGGCGCATGATCTGCGGGAGCCAGGTGTTCAGCCCGTACACCAGGAGCAGGCCGAAGAAGCTGGCAAGTCCGAAAAGGATCGTCGCGGCCAGGTGCTTGCGCCCGAACAGCACCGCGAGCGGGGTCCGCTTCTGCTCAGCGGGTTCCGGTTGTACGCCGTACTTGGCCGCGAGAGCAGCCGCTTCGTCGTACCGGCCGCGGGCCTGCAGGAAGCTGACCGACTCGGGCAGGAACCGCCACGCCAGCGGCAGCACCAGGACCAGCGGAGCCATGCCGATCGCGAACATGATGCGGAATCCGTGCACGGGGACGAGGTTGATCGCCAGGACGGCGGCCAGCACGCCGCCGAGTGAGAATCCGGAGAACATCAGCGCGTTGTTGAAGTTCCGGCGGTGCGGTGGGGCGTACTCGACGGTGAGGGCGATCGCGGTCGGGACCACACCGCCGAGCCCGAGACCGGTGACGAAGCGGAGGATTCCGAACACCTCGGCGTTCGGCGCCAGCGCGGTCGCGCCCATCGCGAGCGAGAACCAGGTGATGCTGGCGAACATGATCCGGCGGCGGCCGAGGATGTCGGTCAGGGCGCCCACACAGAGCGTCCCGATCACCATCCCGGTCAGCGCGTAGCTGCCGATCGCACCGGCCTGACCAGGCGTGAGCGGCCAGTCCGGGTTCTTCAGCAGGGACGGTACGACAGCGCCGTACACGATCAGGTCGTAACCGTCGAAGACGATCGTGACGAAGCAGATGGCGACCACCCAGAGGCCGGTCCTGGACCGGGTTGTGGTGGCGGGAGAACTGGTCATGGCGGCCTCGTTTCGTGCCGGGCTGACGGTGGATGTGATGAAAATAGGACGATCTAGGGACGACCGTCAAGACTTTGACACGCTTCTGATGGCATCATGAGAGGATGAGCGCTGCGAACCATTGGGAACGGCTCCGAGGAGACACGATGAAGCCTCGGTCGATCGTCTTCGACCTGTTCGGCGACTACATCCGCTATCACGGCGGCGAGGTCCGGCTGCGCACCCTCACCGCGCTGCTGGAGTGCTTCGACGTGGGCGAGAGCACCGTGCGGGTGGTGATGGCGCGCCTGCGGCGCGAAGGCTGGTTCGACACCCGGCGGGACGGCCGCGAGACGGTGTACGCGCTCAACGACAAGAGCTGGCGACTGCTCGACGAGGGGCGGACCCGGATCTTCGAACGATCCCGTGAGCCATGGAACCGGCAGTGGTCGATGGTGATCTACTCGGTCCCGGAGAGCGAGCGAGCGCTCCGCGAGGAGTTGCGCAAGGAGCTCGCCTGGCTCGGGTTCGGGCCGCTGACGTCGTCGACCTGGGTGAGTCCGCACGACCGGCTGACCGAGATCCAGGAGCACTTCGCCGATCAGCCGTCGATCCAGCTCGACCTGCTGCAGTGCACCTCGTCCGGACTGTCCCGGGACCGCGAGATGGCGGCGCGATGCTGGGAGCTCGACTCCCTCGACGCCGACTACGCGACCCTGCTGCGCACCTACCGGCCGCGCATGCGGTCGTACCGGGCCGGCTCGCTGGCGCCGCGCGAGGCGCTCGTCGAGCGGATGAAACTCGTCCACGACTACCGGATGTTCCCGTTCCGCGATCCCAATCTCCCCGAAGAGCTGCTCCCCACCGGCTGGCACGGCCGCGAGGCGCACGACCTCTTCCTCCAGGCCCACGAGGCCCTGAAGGCGCCCGCCGACGGCTTCTTCGTCGAGGCAGCAGGTACCGACCGCGTCGCCTGACTCGTCAGGAAGAGTGACGCGGCAACGTTGTCATGTGTCAAATTCTTGACGAACGGCGTGAAGATGTACTTCAATCCAGACCCTCGAACAGGATCGCCGGCCCCGGTCCGCCGTCCCCCTCGCGTGCTCTGGAGGCACCGCCGATGAGACCGATCAAATCGACCCTTGCTGTGCTGGCCGCCGGCGGGCTACTCGCCTGGTGGGCGTATCCCGCCGCGGGCCAGCAAACCGCCGCCGCAACGCCACCGGCCCCGGGTCCCGCCGTACTCAACGCTCCCCCGCCCACTGCCGCACAGCTCGAGAACACCGGCATCTGGCAGGCCCAGCCGACGATGGTCTGCCACAGCAGCGCCTACCGCGACGGCGAGTTCCTCAACCAGGGCTGCGTGTACGACGACCAAGGGGCCCAGCTCGTCACCACCAACTGGCCCGAGCATTCGCTCACGTTCGCGTACAAGTACCCGACCAACCCGGCGTACCGCGGTAACGCCGCCGACCTCGTCGAGGTCCGCGTCAAGCCGCTCGCCGACGCGACCGCGTTCCGGATCACCTTCAACACGATGACCGACCCGGACCTGGTGGGTACGACGATCGCGCTCGGCAACTCGCTGCTCCCGAGGCAGGCACCGCACGGCGCGAACACGCTGATGCCGGCCGAGAAGTTCGTCACCGTGCACGGCGGGACCGGTGACATCGTCGACGCGGCCACCGGCCAGACGTCACCCGTCGCGCCGACCGTTTCGGTCGATGTCGCGCACCGGCAGGTCGAGGTCCGCGTCCCGCACGCCGCCTACGACCCCGGAACGCGGACTGTCCGGGTAGCCGCCGCAGCCGGTCTGTGGGACCGTGCCGGAGACAAGTTCCTGCTCCCGCAGGCGGTCGCCGACGCGACCCACCCAGGTGGCGCGCTCACGGCCGGCCTGCGGCCCTCGGCGTACTTCGATGTCGCGTTCCGGCAGGAGCCGTTCGACTCGCCGTGGCGCAACGACAACCAGAAGACAACGCTTGCCAGCGGCAACATCAGCAAGTTCTACGCCAACGTGGACTTCGCCAAACTGGCGCAACACACGACCGACAACAGCGCCGTCCCGACCTCGGGCTACATCGAGCGGCTGTACGCCTCGAACAGCGAGGTCGCGCAGGGTCGCCGGTTGCCGGGAGACACGGGCAAGCCCCCGCTCGGGTCCTTCACCCAGCAGAACGGCGCGACACTCGACGGTGAAGGTACGCCGAGCGTCCAGTTCGGCTGGATCTGCCGCGACGACTGCGTCTCCGACCTCCCCGGACGGCTGCAACGGTACGTCGCCTACGTCCCCGCCCTGCCGCGCCCGGCCAACGGGTACGCGAGCATGGTCTGGACCCCCGGCTACGCGCAGAGCGCGAACGACCAGGTCGGCGACCCGGGTACCGGAGCCCTCCTGCCGGCCGGCGATCGCGACCTGTTCCACCAGGTCGCGAACCGTCCGTCCGCCCCGACCGTGGTGATCTCGGTCGACGGCCGCGGCAACGACAACTGGTACTACGGACGCTCGGGTGCCTCCGTGTTCGAGGCGCTCGCCGATGCGCGGCGCGCGTTCGGGCTCGACCCCACGCGGACCGTCATGAGCGGCTTCTCCAGCGGCGCGTACGGCGCGAACAAACTCGCACTGCAGTTCCCCGACGTGTTCAGCAAAGCCTTCATCTGCGACGGCCTGAACATGGCGCCGTCCTTCCCGGGGATCAACGGCATCGCCGACACCCTGCCCGTCGACACCGCGACCCAGCACGAACCCGGCTCGGTCCTGACCCCGCTCCTGCCGTCGCGCCGCAACCAGCCGGTGATGGAATGGGCCGGCCTTCCGGACGACTACATCCCGTACAACATCCCCCGCGAGCGGGCCAACGCCTACATCGCCGGTGCGCAGTACGACTTCACCTTCGACAGCTGGCTCGGCGCATCCTCCGATCACGTGGTGATGTGCGCGAACGCGACGTGGAAGGTGCTGACCGACTGGCTCGGCGATATGCGCGGCACGCAGGATCCGTTCCACGTCACGTACGTACGCAACCCGACGATGGACGACCCGGACTCCGGACTGGTCGGCGACCACGCCTACTGGCTGAGCGCCATCCAGAGCCGGTCCGGTGACCTCGGCACCATCGACGTACGGTCACACGGATTCGGCCTCGCGGACGCACCAGCCGCTCCCGTCGTCACCGGCGCGGGCGTAGCGACCGGCTCGACAGTGCCTGTCAACGCCTACACCTCCGAACAGCGGACCAAGCCGGCCGCCGTCAGCGCACCAATCGCGAACCGGCTCGACATCACCGCAACGAACATCAGCACGGTGACGATCGACCCGAAGCAGGCGAAGGTCACCTGTGACGCCGACCTGAACGTCACAACCGACGGACCACTTACCGTCCGCATCCTCAACTGCCCCGACCGCACCTTCAACTGAACCGGCGCCCGCCGACTGTTCCAGCTCAGCTGAAGCAGTCGGCGGGCAGTTTCACACGGGTAGGCCGTGGTCGTCGGTGTTCAGGGACTGGGGTTTGAACTTGGTGAGGAAGGCGGTCAGTTCCCCGCCCGGTTGTTGAATGATGGTGCCGCCGTCTTGCCAGATCCCGTCCAGGTGCTGGAACTGGCCTGGCGGATCGCCTTGGTTGTAGTGGATGTCGTGCACGCCGTTCCCGGTGGAGTACGGAGCGCCGTACACGTACACGCGTTCGCAGCCGAGCAGCCGCTGTTCCAGCAGATCCAAGGCCTTGTCGGCCGTGCTGTCCACCCAGCCGAATCTCGGCGACCTCAGGATCGTGTTGACCAGTTCGACGAGCGGACTGTAGACAACGCTGACGCATCCGCCACGTCCTCGCAGCAACGGCGATCGGACATAGTCGAGAGCACCGGACGTAGGTGTGCTGGCCAACAGATGCCAGCCGTCGCTCTTGGCCGCGGTCGGTGCGAA
The DNA here is from genome assembly GCF_004331345.1 of Kribbella soli. Taxonomy (GTDB): domain Bacteria; phylum Actinomycetota; class Actinomycetes; order Propionibacteriales; family Kribbellaceae; genus Kribbella; species Kribbella soli. Next base: position 1,474,471 of record NZ_SJJZ01000002.1, read on the forward strand.
GAGTTGCGGGTTGACGTTCCGCACCTCGCGGTACTGCACCGGCACTCCGCTCGGCGTCGACACGTCGATCGCACATTCGTACTCGCCCCCGGGAGCCGCGACGTACAACTTCCCGTGGTACCAGGACCCGAAGTCGTCCGGATCCTCCCGAGCAAACCGAATCAACCGCCCGACCAGCACTCCGTAGCTTGTCAGTGGCATGAGCCCCTCCCACTCCCCTCTCCATAGTCGCACCGATTGCCACTGGGTGTGACGGTTCAGGTGAGGACCAGTTCACGGTGGTCTTCTGCCGGGGTGGCGAGGGTGTGGCCTTCGGTGTCGAGGTGAGGGACGAGGCGGTCGAGCCAGGCGGGGAGCCACCAGGCGGCGCGGCCGAGGAGCGAGAGCGTGGCGGGCATGATGATCATCCGGACGACGAAGGCGTCGACGAGGACCCCGACGACAAGTCCGAGGGCGATCGACGCGGCCACGGCCATCGGGGACGAGGCGAAGCCGGCGAAGACGAAGGCCATGATGGCGGCGGCCGCGACCAGGACCGGGGCGGACTTGGAGAAGCCGCTGATCACCGCTTCCTTCGGGGACGCTCCCCGGCTGTGCATCTCCTGGATCCGTGAGACCAGGAAGACCTGGTAGTCCATCGCCAGCCCGAACAGTACGCCGACCAGGATGATCGGCAGCGTGCTCAGCATCGGATCGCCCTGCGGCGCCGGGATCACCGAGTCGAACCAGCCCCACTGGAACACCGTCACACTCGCGCCGAACGACGCTCCCACAGAGAGCAGGTAGCCCAGTGTCGCGACCAGCGGGATCAGCAGCGAACGGAACATCACGATCAGCAGCAGCATCGACAGCCCGACGATCAGGATCACGTACTCGATCAATGCCTTGTGCAACTTCGCGTCGCTGTCGATGCCGATCGCGGTCTCACCGGTGACCTGGAGGCTGACCGCACTGATCGTGCCGGCCTGAGCGCGGATGTCGGTGACGAGTTGCTTGGTCGCTTCGTCGATCGGGCCGCCGCGAGGGACGACGGTGACGAGCGCCGCGTCGTTCTGGGCTGTGACGGCACTGGTGACGACCAGCTGCACGTCGTTGAGCCCACGCAGCCGGTTCTCCACCGCCGGCAGCTTCCCGGACACGTCGTCGCCTTGCACGAGCACGACCAGAGGGCTCTGCACACCACCGAACTTCTCCACCGTCAGGTCGTAGGCGTGCCGCTGGGTCGAGACGGGATCGTTGCCGCCGGGGATGTTCGACGCGGTCTTCATGTCCAGCATCGGTACGGCGACGACGCCGACGACAACGATCGCGCCGAGGAACGACAGCACCGGCCGCCGGACGACGAACGAGGCCCAGCGGTTCAGCACCGACACGCGGTTCCGGTCGGCGACGGCCGCGACCCGCTCACGCCTCGGGAGCGCACGCCGGCCCAGCGTCCGCAGCAGCACCGGCAGCAGCGTCAGCGCCATCAGCACAGCCATCAGTACGCCGAACGCCCCGGCCAGACCCATGTCACGCAGCACGCTGATGCCGACCACGCTCAGACCTGCCAGCGCGATGATCACGGTCAGCCCTGCGAACACCACCGCCGTACCCGCAGTCCCGACAGCATGGGCGACGGCGTCCTCGACGCTGCGGCCTCCCCGCAGCTCGGCCCGGAACCGGGTCAGGATGAAGAGGCTGTAGTCGATGCCGACGGCGAGACCGAGCATGGTTGCCAACGTCAACGTGGTGTCCTGCAACGGGTTGATGGTGCCGTAGGCAAGCACACCGAGAGTGCCGACACCGACGCCGGCGAAGGCCACCAGCATGTTCGCGCCGGCGGCCGCCAGCGAGCCGAAGGTCAGCAGCAGCACGAGGAACGCAACCGCGACACCGAGCAGCTCACCGGCCCCGAACGCGGGAACGTCGTCGGCGTACAACTCACCGCCTACCTCGGCGGTGAAGTCGGTCCGAGCAGACGCGGCCAGGTCGAGAACGGCGTTGTACACCTGTTCCTGGTTCGCCTCGGTCACTCCGTCGAAGGACAGTGTCGACACGACAGTCGTGCCATCCGCGGAGACGAACGGATGCTTCGGATCGAAGGGGTTGCTGACCGAGCTGACCTGTGACAGCGCCGCCGCCCGATCGAGGATCCGGGTGATCTCGGCCTTGGCCACGGGGTCGGTCACCTTCGTCGCACCGCGCGCCTCGAGCACCAGCGTCAGCGTCTTCTCGTTGCTCTGGGTCCCCGGAAACTTCTGCTGGACAACAGCCAGGGCCTTCGAGGCCTGGGTGCTCGGGATCGAGGTGGTGGCCGTGCTGCCGGACGCTCCCGCCGACGCGACGACGCCGGTGAGGATCGCGAAGCCGGCCAGCCAGATCGCGACCACGACGAGCCGGTGCCGCGCGCTGAAGCGGCCGATCCGGGCCAGTAACTGAGGCATTGCTGCTCCTGAGGACGAAGGATGTTGACGTGTTCATCCTCGGGATTCCGGCCGCCCGCCGAATCGTCCGCACGCAGCGCCCGATCTACTGCGATCGCAGTAGATCAGCGCGCGATCCCCGCCCGGTACGCGAAGGCGACCAGTTGGGCCCGGTCCTTCGCGCCGACCTTCGTCATCGCCCGATTCAGGTGCGTCTTCACCGTGTACGGCGACAGAAACATGCCGGCCGCGATCTGCGCGTTGTCCAGCCCGGAGGCGATCGCGACCACCACCTCCCGCTCCTTCGGCGTGAGCCCCGCGAACCGGCCGGCCATCTCGTCGTCGATGGTCACCGACGGTTGCTCGCTGACGTGCCCGATCAACGCGGCCGAGGCCGCAGCGGACAACGCGCCGCCACCGGCCGCGACCTCCTCGACCCCGGTGATCAGCTCGGTCGGCCCCACCGCTTTGCTCAGGAAACCGTTCGCCCCGGCCCGGAGCGCAGCGAGCACGAGTTCGTCGTGCTCGAAGGTGGTGAGGATGATGATCCGGGTTCGCTCCGCCGGGCACGTCTCCCGGATCCGCCGGGTCGCCTCGACCCCGTCCACGCCCGGCATCCGGATGTCCATCAGGACGACGTCCACCGGCTGCTCCTGCACGAAGCGCACCGCCTGCAGCCCGTCGCCGACGTCCCCGACCACCTCGAACGGCGGATGTGTCAGCAGGATCGAGCGGAGACCGACCCGGATCATTTCCTGGTCGTCGACGATGAGAATGCGCGTCATCCGACGGTGCTCCCGTCAATGGTCAGTACGACGGACAACCCGAACTTGCCGTCCTCGTCGCGCACGGTGAGCCGCCCGCCCGCCGACTCGGCCCGCTCCCGCACACCCACCAGCCCGTAGCCACCGCCGGCCGTGCCGCCTGCTCCGTGCGGATTCACCACCTCGATCAGCAGCTGCCCGTCCTCAGCCACGACCCTCAACGACGCCGTACCGTCTCCATGCCGATGAGCGTTGGTGAGCGCCTCCTGGATGATCCGGTACGCCGTCAAGCTCACCGCCGGATCGATCCCCGCCGGAACCTCGTCGATCGCCGTCTCGACCTGGAGCCCGATCTGCCGATAGGACTCCACGAGCTCGGGCAACCGGCCGAGCTCCGGTGCCGGCTGTGCCGCCGACTCATCCGTGTCGGTGCCGCGACGAAGCAGCTCGAGAATGCGCTGGGTCTCGACCAGCACCGACCGCACTGCGGTCCTGGCTGCGTCGAGCGCCGTACGCGTCGAATCGGCGCCAGACGGCAGGTTCACCTCGGCGACCCCGAGATGCATGCTCACGACCGCGACCTGATGACCGACCACATCGTGCAGGTCGCGGGCGATCCTGAGGCGCTCCTCGGCAACCCGGCGCGTCGCCTCGAGGTCACGGGTCGCCTCTGCCTCGGCCGCCCGTTGCTCGAGGCTGTGCCAGTACTCCTGGTGGATGCGGATCGCGTTACCGGTCGCACCGCCGGCAATCGCGGACACCACAGCCGGGAACGACTGCAGGCTGAGGAAGTTGTAGTCCTGCGCGACAGCGGTCACCAGATACAGCGCAGCGCCGACGAACGCCGTACCACGCACGGCCGGCATGCCCTGCAGCGTGAACGAGAACAACGCGAAGACCGTGATGCTCCACATCACGATCGGATCCCACCCGGCCAGCGCGGAGACCAAGCAGCCCGCCGCGGCGACGACCAGTCCAGGCCACGGTCGCCACCGCGCCAGCGCGGCACCGGCGACGGTGATCAGCAGCGCTCCGAACGGCAGCAGGCCGGCACTGTCCGCGATGATCCGAACGAACTCGACCGACGCCGAGACTGCGATGAGCACTGCGGACCCGGCGTGCAAGGTGCCCGGCCGCCGAAACCAGACCGGACTGGACGCCCACACCTCGACCTTCGACTGGTCCTGCATGCTGCCGATTGTCGTACACCCACCAACAATGTCGAGCACGGCGCGTCGACGGACGACAACACTGCCCGGCCGGGTGGGCAGGGTCAGCTGTGGCTTGGGCTGGGGGTGCTGACGGGCTGGCGTCTGGTTGCTGCGGCTCGGTTTGCGACGATTGCGGTTGCGGTGCCGGTGATCGCGAAGAGGGCACCGAGTGCGATCCAGCCCAGGGTGCCGTGGTCGATGGCGGTCGTGGTGACGACAGCGGGGCCGAGCATCAGGGCCAGCGCGAGGCCGGTCTGGCTGAGTCCCTGGTAGGCGCCGGCGCGCGCGGGGTCGGCGAGTTCGAACGCCATACCCCAACTGCCCGCTTCGCCGCGCGTCTCGGCTGCGGAGGAGGCGAGCGCGCCGAGCAGCAGGACGCCAGTCGCTGCAGCGGCGCCGAGGTGACCTGCGAAGGCGAAGAGCAGACAGGCCACGAGCAGAAGCAGGCCGGCTCGGCGTACCGATCGTCCGGCCGTGCGCAGGTCCTGGGTGCCACGGGACGCGCGGACCTGGAAGAGCGCGACGTACGCCGTGTTGACCACCAGGAGCACCGATACGACGACGGTCGGCGCCTCGGTGTGATCCGCCACCCATAGCGGGATGCCAATCGACGTCAGCGCGAAGTGGATCGCCAGCAGGGCGTTGAGAACCGTCGACACGACGTACGTGCGATCTTTGAGAGGCGAAGGTCCCCGCGGCGCTTCGGCGCTCGCAGAGGCATCCATGCTCTCCGCCAGCCCGGAGACTCTCCGGCGCAAACCGGCCAGTGGGATCGTGCCGAGGATGGTGATGGCACCGACGAGCACCACCGTCAGGCGGTACGCCGTTGCCGTGTCCACCAGCAGAGCCAATCCCGCAAGCAGGGTGCCGATCCCGATCCCGACGTTCATCACCACGCGCAACCGAGCGCGGACAGCAACCCGCTCCGGGCCGACGAACCATCGGGCGAGCAGCGTCATCTGGGCGGTGCTCTGCAGGCCGCGGGAGGCGGAGACGCACGCCGCCACCACGACGAAGCTGACGACATCGCGCGCAAACGCGTATCCCAGCAGTGCGATGCCGTTCGCGGCGAGAGCCCACTGCTGAAGGCGGTCGGCGCCGCACCGGTCGCTCAGCCATCCACCGGCGTACGACGCCAGCACGCCGACTCCCCCGGCGAGGGTGAGGCCGATCCCGACGGTGGTTGGGGACAGTCCTACCCCGCGGGTGAAGTACAGCGCGCTGACCGCGAAGAACATCCCACGGGACAGGGACAGCGCGGAAACAGCGGAGGCGAGCGCGCGCTCGACAGGATCGCGGAGGAGTTCGGGCACGGGTCAGTTGTCGCATCCTGTGTTCGGCGCCACCATCGATGTAGCGTATTGCTTCATGATCGAGTACGAGCTCGTCGGCAACGATCTCGGCGAGGTGCGCTTCGCGATCTCGCCGCTGAACGAGCTGGTCCTGTCGCTGCGGACGCTTCGCGATCCGGGCCGCTTCCCGCTGCAGCTGCCCTGGCTGCGCGCCACCGAGCCGGCGCGTGCCGGGCTCCCACTGGACCTGCTCCGCGCCTTGACGAACGAAGCGCTGTGGACGCCGGACTTCCTCACCCCGCGGCCGTACACCCCGCTCGGCAGGATCGATGACGAGCTCGCAGCCTTGACCGGCACACCGAACAGCGTCGTACGCGCGGACCTGGCAGAGATCCACGTCGCCGCGCTGCCGCCGGTCCTTCGAGGCCGACCGGACAGGGTGCTCACCCGCGTCCTGGCGGCGCTGCGGGACTACTGGGAGGCATGTTTCGAGCCGTACTGGCAACGCATGCGGACCGTACTCGAGGCCGACATCGTCCACCGCGGCCGGGTCACAGCGCGATCCGGGCTCGCGGTGATGTTCGCCGACCTCGACCAGAATGTTCGCCTCGAGGACAACGTCGTGTGCGTGCGCCTGCGCAGTGACCTCTCGTACCGCACCTCGACCGCCGGCCGCGGACTGACGCTCGCCCCGTCGCTGTTCAGCAGGCGCGCGACGGCGCCGATCTCCCCCGACGAACCACCGCACATCATGTACCCGGCGCGCGGCCTCGGAACGCTCTGGGAGACCGAGACGAGCACGCCGGCCCTTGCCCTGGTGGGCCTCATCGGCCGTGTCCGCGCCCGGCTGATGGGATTCCTCGAGACGCCGACATCGTCGACCGAGCTCGCGGTGCGCCTGGACGTCACACCGACCGCGGTCAACCAGCACCTGCGTGCACTACGCGCGGCCGGCCTGCTCATCTCCGCACGCCACGGCCGCTCGGTCCTCTACCGCCGCTCAGACCTCGGCGACCGCCTGGTCCGCGGCGCCTAGACCGCTCGTGGCTTCAGGCTTCGCCCGACTCGCAACAACACTGCGGTCAACGGAAACGCCGTACAGCTGTGGACGTGTGGCGGCGTACCAGGCCAGCAGTGGACGATGATGGCCGACGGCACCATCCGCTCGTTCGGCAAGTGCCTGGACAGCCCCGGAGGCGCCACCGCCGACGGCACAAAACTGCAGATCTACGACTGCAACGGCCAGGACCCACAGAAGTGGAAGGTCCCGCTCTAACGCCTTGGCTTGCGTCCTCAGGGAGGTGGGGTGTGGTCCGGGCAGCAGTGTGGGCTCGGCCAGGACAGGTCGGCAACGCCGTCACGGCGAGCCAGTTCGGTGATGTAGAGCTGGACGTCGACAAGATCTGTCGGTGCGTCCGCGCGGATCCGGCTGACTGTGGGAGCCACCTCCTCGAGCCACCACGCGCTGGCAAGACCATGCGCGTCCACGTCGGCACGGCCGCGGCGATCTCGCTGCTGGCGGAACTCCCAGGCCAGGGCCGAGTCGGCCAACCGGGCCCAGTCGGCCGGCCGATCGAGCCAGAGACCACGGCGTATATCTTCAGGCAACGGGACCTCTTCGAGAAACCGCCGCTCGGCAGCTTTGGCCGGCAGATCCGCAACCGTGATGCAGCTGCAGACGTAGGCCACGGAGCAGATCCGGCGTACGTGGGCCGCAATGTGGGTCCAGCCCTGCGCACGCGCGGCGGCCACTCGATGGTGCCCGTCCACCACGAAGTACATCTGCCCCAGCCGCACGAGGCTTACCGCCGGCGGGATGCTGCCCGACCGAAAACGATCGAGCACGGCCTGAAACCTGTCCGTCCGCCGGCGAGGCCGAAAGTCGTCGTCGAAGTCGTCGGAACGCGACACCGAGCCCATCACCTGCGAAAGGGGGACCTCGTCGTCGTAGGTTCCCATGGCGCCCTCATCGCCCACGGCTTCGAGCGCATCAGCGAAAGGGATCAGCCCGGACCGGCGCGGACGCCACCAGCTCAGCACGACCTCCACCCGCCTCCTTGCACGCGCACCATCGACTCCAGAATGCGGTTGAGTGTCCGGCACCCCATTCTGCTCATGGTCGGATTGCTCTCGACGTAGTACCAGACAACACCCATCGCCTGTTGGAACGCCCACGCCTTGCCGCGCTCCCACTCCAGATCGTCAGAGCCCAGTGTCCGCCGGAGTACTTCCCGCGGGCCTGGCTCCAACAGGTGCCAGGCACTGACCAGATCCAGCGCGGGGTCGGCCGGGCCGAAGCCGCCGGTGTCGAGTACGCCGCTGAGCCGGTCCCCCGCGACCAGTACGTTGCCGGGAATCAGGTCACCATGGCTCATCACGTCTGCACCCGTGCGTGGCAGCTCCCGAAAATGGCTCCACACCTGGCGCAGCCGCGGCACGTCGAGCAGCCCCTTACTCTCCTCGAAGCACTTCGCCATCCAGTCGTCGTGGTGAGCGAGAACACCGCCACGACCTTCGCCGCTGAAAAGCCGCCCCCGCGTCTCTGCGTCCCGCAGGGCTGCGATGAAGGCCGCAAGGTCCTCGGCAAAGGCATCCGACGTACTCGGGTCGGCATCGAAGGCGATCGTTCCCGGCAGCCAGGTCTGGACCGACCACGGCATGGGGTAACCAGCTCCAGGCTTGCCAAAGGCAACGGGTTCCGGGGCGGGGAACCGAGACACCTGTGCCAGCTCCGCGCTCGCCTCGGCTTCCTGTTCCAGAACCGTCAGCGCCTCGGCAGCATCGACCAGACGCAGTGGGAAACGCGCAGAGAGGTCGTTCCCGATGCGGAAGATCGCGTTGACCGTCCCGGTCGACGGCACGAGCCGGATCGCCTTGCCGCTCCACTGCGGGAACTGTGCTTGGATCAAGGCCGCAACGATCTCGGTGGTCACGTCCACCTGGTCATCGTGCATGCTCGTTCTCCCCGCGACGGCTCTCGAATCTCGATCTGCACCGGCCCATACCTACACGACCGCCACCACAACCAGCACTTCTTTTACACCGTTGCGGTCCCCTTGACCGCCTTGGTGGCGAAGTAGCCAGGCAGCCAGCCGGCCGTTACCTCCGACTGGTGTGGCGCGTCGGCGAAGCCGGTGATGGCGAACCCCGCGGCGGTCTGCCCGCCGATCTGCTCGGTGAGCGTGTGGCTGTACTCCAGCGGCGAGTCGGCGCCAAACAGCCGCTCCCGCTCGCCTGGCTCCAGATGGGTGACATCGCTGTACGGCAGGCGGTGCCGCACGACCAGCTCGCCGCGCGTGTCCATCGCGTCCGCGTCGAAGAGGTAGACGTCCGGGTTGACGAAGCCGGACAGCAGGGTCCCGCCGGGCCGCAGCACGCGGTGGCACTCCCGCCAGACCGGGGCCAGCTCGGGGATGAAGAGGTTGGAGACCGGGTGCACGACCAGGTCGAACGAGGCGTCCGGGAACCCGCTCAGGTCGCGCGCGTCGCCGAGCACGGTACGTAGGTCGAGCTCATCCCGCGCGGCGACCATCTCGTCCTGCGCGAGCTGGCCGGGCGAGTTGTCGAAGACGGTCACCCGCGCGCCGGCCGCGGCGAGCACCGGACCCTGCTGCCCGCCGCCGGAGGCGAGGCAGAGCACGTCGCAGGCGGCGATGTCCGGAGGAAACCAGGTCGGGTCGACTGGCTCGTGCCCCATGAGGACGATGGACCACTCACCGGCCCGCGCCTTGGCGACCACCTCGGGTGTCACCGGCCGCGACCACTCGTTACCCTTCTCCACCTCGCGGTCCCAAGCACGGCGGTTGTGGGCGACAGGATCTGTGTACGGCTCGTTCATGCGCCGAATGCTAGCCGCGCCGAGCCCCCGCCTCCGCCCCATTTCCGGCCGCCGACCACCACCGACGGCCTCACCGACGCCGAGATCGTGACCTACCTGGACCTCACGACCCGACTGATCCACAACCTGGAAGCCGATACCGAATGACGATGAGTGTCGTCCTGTGGATCATCGCGAGCCTTCTAGCCGTCGTGTTCCTGGCGTTCTAACCCTCTCAATCGGGCCAAGGCACCAGATCTGTTACCAGTAAGCGATTCCAGGCACCAACGGCAACCGCACCGACACCGGCGGCTCTGGTCAGAAGGTGGGGAGCTCGAGAACGCCTCCTTGGTCGTCGTCACTGCCGGGCAGGGCGCCCACGTAGGTCACCCAGATCCTGGATCCGTCGGTCGAGGTCGCGATGCCGTTCAGCCGTGCAACACCGAGCGAGTGAGGCCCCACGCGAACCCTGCGGACGCCGACGATCGTGCCGTCCTGTTGCATCCGGACGATCGTGTCGTTGCCACGGTTGCAGACGTAGAAGTCACTGCCCGGCTGCAAGGTCGTGTTGCTGGCCCGGTCGGGATGCACGATCTCGATCCGCACCGGAGCGAGGTCGAGCGGTTGATCCAAGCCGGACGACCTGATGGTGCGCATTCCGCTGGGCACGAAGACCTCGTTGCCTGCCGGGCCACCGATCGTCAGCGTGATCACCTTGATCGAATCGTCGAAGGGCTGACTCACGAACAGGACGAGCTCAGGCGAATAGCTCATCAGAACACCGAGCCGCGGCACCGGGACCTGACCGCGATGACCGTGGTCATGACCCCAGGACCGATCGACCAGTGGCTGGACCGTACGCGGTGGAGCGATGCCGTCGAGCGCCTTCACCGTGTGCTCCTGGACGACGCTGCCGTCAGCGACGACGACAGCGAACACGGCACGCCCGCTGCCGTCGGGCGATCGCCCGATGAGCGCCGTACCGACAGCCGCCTTCGACAGCGCACCCGCGATGACCTGGGCCGGGGCGCGGCCGGTGACGTCGTCGAAATAGACCCCACCTGTGCTCGGGTTGAGGGCGTTGTTCAATGGACGGCCGTCCGGATCGGCGATCGACGACGAGCCCGGGCCGTTCAGCCCGTACGGCGCATTGGCCGGCCAGAACCGGCCGAAGGCGTTGTTGATCGACATGCCGAGCGGGTTCGCAACTGCCGTCTGATCCGCGGTCACAGCTCCGGGTGTGTAGACACCGTTGCGCCAGTTCGGGCTCTGCGCGCTGTACATCTGGACGGCCCCGCCCAGCGCGGACGCCTGCCCTCCCGAGGCCGCGAACCTGGCCGGTACGGCGAGATCGGCGCTGCCCGGATCGATGGAAAGGAACGACCCCGCCGCCTGGTCCTCGTTTGCCTTCGGGGCGCCGAAGTTCGACCTGCTCCCGACCAGAACGCGGGTCGGATCGCACACCCGGCCGGGCTGCGTGAATGCCGCAAGCACCGGGTTGGAATTGATCGGGCTTCCCGGCAGGAATGTGCCGACCGGCGCGATCGCCGACGCGCCGGGAATGCCGACGGCAACGACGCGGCCGCTGATCGTCGGCGCGCCGCTGCGATCGCCGGCGTAGGCGCTCGACGTGCTCGCGACGGCGTCCACCCCGGCGACTCCCGCCAACCCGAGCGCCACGAGAGCCTGACGCCGACTGATCTGGAACCCGCGTTCGGGCATGTTCGTACCTGACATGATCAACCTCCCCGTTCCCCACCTACTGCCTGCCACAGACCAGCGCACCGCGCGGTCGTGACGTGCCCTTGCCCCCTGGCAGTGCACTACCGATTTGGAGACCTGCCAGTCACGAAAAGCACCGAGCAGACCCCGACCGATGACGCCAGTCTCAATCGCAGAAACGCGATTGTCACGGCCTCGAACGCCAACGGCCGACTGCATGTCGCGGTCGACGGTGACACCGTGGTGGCGGCTCGCGAACGGTCGGCCTACCTGTCAGTCGAGCTGCTTCTCCAGCCAGTCGTCCTCGACCAGTACCTGCTCTCCGCCATCACTCCCCTTCGTTAGCTAGATCACTAATCGTTAGTGTACTAAACATTGCTACACTAACTATGTGACTACAGGAGAAGTGAGACAGCGTGTGCCGGAGAACCCCCTGGCGCTAGAGCATCAGGTGTGTTTCGCTCTGGCGATCGCGTCGCGCAGCGTCATCGCGCTCTACCGGCCGATCCTCGAGCCGATGGGGCTGACGCATCCGCAGTACCTCGTCATGCTGGCGCTCTGGGAGTTCGAACCCGTCTCGGTCAAGGACCTGTCCGGAATGCTCCAACTCGAGCCCGCGACACTCTCGCCGCTGCTCAAACGTCTCGAGAGCTCAGGCCTACTGCGCCGTGATCGCGACGCCAGGGACGAACGCTCACTCGCGGTCGCACTGACCGACAAGGGGCGCGCACTCCGCAACGAGGCGCTCAAGGTCCCCCCGGCCATCGTCGCCGGCCTCGGCATGGACATCGACGAACTGATGCAACTCCACGAACGCCTCACCCGCGTCATCGCGGCAGCAAAGAACCACTCGGAGGATTGATGGAACACGCGCACCGCGCCCCGGTACGACGCCGCCGGACCCCTCGGCCGATGAACATCGAGACGGTCCAGCGCTGGGTCGTCTCGGCCGTCCTCTTCCACGTCGGCACGGTCCCGGCCGTCACGTTGGCCGTCTACAGCATCGGCGTCTCGCACGACGACTTCGGCCGCGGCGTCGGCCTCTGGATCATGTCCGGCGTCATCGGAATCCTCACCACCGCCGGCATCCTCGCCATCTTCCGCCGCCGACTCCCGTCACTCTGGCTCCTACTCGGCACCATCCCGACCGCAGCGACCGGCTTCTTCATCTTCTGAGACCCCAGGCATCCAAGCTGAACATGGGGCTACGGACAGTTGGACGTGTCGGTTGCCGTGCATCGGATCCGTCCGAGTCGGGCGATGGTGTCGGGAGGCGATTGGTGATGGATTGTCAGCCAGCCGTGGTGTTCGGCGGCCGCGCAGTTGGTGGGGTCGTCGTCGATGAGTAGTGCGTACTGTCCTGCCGGTGGCGGCAGGACAGTGTCGGCGTACCGGAAGATCGCTGGGTCCGGTTTGGCGAGCCGGATCTGGTGGGATTTCACCGTCGCGGTGAAGAGCTTCTGGCCGGCCAGCATGCGGGCGCGATGGGGTTCCCACTCGGCGACGCTGTTGGTGAGGAGACCGACTGGTACGCCGTGATCGGCGATGCGACGCAGTTCGTCGACGAGATCCTGGATGACCGGGCGGTCGGCGTACCAGTGCTCGTCCCAGCGACCCAGGTCGATGCGCGGCGTCGTCGTCAGGCACGCGGTGAGCCGATCAGCCCACTCGCGCTGAGAAAGGACTCCCAGTTCGAGCGGGCCCAGTCCGTGCAGGCCGAGCCGGCCCGCGACCTGCTCCGCGGCCGCGGCCAACTCTGGCCACGGGACACCGCTCGCGGCGGCGACCCGTTCCGCAGCCTGCGTCACTGGAGGTGTCAGTACGCCGCCGAAGTCGGACCACACGACGCCCACCGTCCTTCGGTCGGTCACGACAGCCGCGTCCCGTCAGGGCCGAAGCGGTGCAGCCGTTCGGTCGGAACCGCGACGCGCACACTGTCTCCGGGCACGAGCCACCGTTCGCCCTCGCGCTGCACGAGCATGAATCCGCCGTCCGGTCCAGTACAGCGCACATGCTGCCCGTCGCCGGTGTACTCGCACGACTCGACGACGCCCTCGATCGGCAACGCGTCGGCCGACCTGGACTCCAACTGCCCGTCGGTGGGCCGCCACCCGATCCGCAGACCGCCCCGGTCGTGCAGGTTCATCGGCGGGGAGCCGAGAAACGCGGCGACGAACTCGCTCGCCGGACGCCGGTAGAGCTCGTCCGGGCTCCCGCTCTGCGCCACAACGCCACGTTCCATCACGACGAGGTGGGTCGCCGTCGAGAGTGCTTCCTGCTGGTCGTGCGTGACGAGTACGAGCGTCGTACCCAGTTCCCTGTGCAGGCGGATGATCTCGGCGCGGGCCGACGCGCGCAGCTGCGGATCCAGTGCGGACAGCGGCTCGTCGAGCAGCAGGAGCGAGGGCCGACGCACGATGGCCCGGGCGAGCGCCACCCGCTGCCGCTGACCGCCGCTGAGTTGGGCCGGACGCCGTCCCAGCAGGTCTTCGAGCCCGAGGAGTGCGGCAACATCGCCGACTCGGGTACGAATCTGCTCACGCTTCGGCCCTGACCGCCGGTCGTGCCGGGCCTGAAGGCGGAGCCCGAACGAGATGTTCCCCTCGACGGTCATATGCGGGAACAGGGCGTAGTCCTGGAACACCATCGTGACGTCACGCTCGCCGGGCGAGCGTGACGTCACGTCGTCGGCTCCGATGCGCAGTACGCCGCCATCAGGGGAGTCGAGGCCCGCGATCGTCCGCAGGATGGTCGACTTGCCGCATCCGGACGGCCCGACGATCACGGTCAGGGAGCCGGCCGGGATGGTGAGGTCGACGCCGGCGAGGGCGACGACAGCGCCGAACGTCCGGGTGACGCCGGCGAGTTCGACCTGTGCCGCGGTGTGCGTGGTTCGGGGCGGGGACGTGAGAGTGGTCATCGCAGTCCTGAGGTGAGGAAGGCGTCGGTGATCCGGCGCGAGGCGGCGAAGTAGACGACGACGATGGGCAGACTCGTCAGGGTGGCGGCGGCGAGCAGGCCGCCGTAGTTGATGCCCTCGGCCGTCTCGAACTGGGCGAGTCCGACCTGCACGGTGGTGTGCAGTGAGTCGGGTGTGATGAGCAGTGGCCACAGGTACTCGTTCCAGGTGGTGATGAAGACCAGTACGCCGAGCGCCGCGATCGCCGGCCGCAGGCCGGGTAGGACCACGTGCCACAGCACTTCGTGTGGACGGGCGCCCTCCAGCCGCGCGGCCGCGGTCAGTGAAGGCGGTAGTGCTTCCACGTGCTGCAGCAGCACCAGTACGGCGAGCGCCGATGAGCCGAGCTGCGGAACGATGAGTCCTGCTTCGGTGTTCAGCCAGCCGAGCCGGGCCGCGAGCAGGAACTGCGGAACGATCAGCGCCTGCGGCGGGATCGCGAGCGAGAGCGTCGTGAGCAGCAGGACGACCGAGCGCGCCCGCCGCCGGGCGTGGGCGAGAGCGAAGGCAGCGAGTACGGCGATCACCAGTTGCCCCGCGGCGACGCCGGTCGCCATCACCGCGGTTCTTCCGACCAGCTCACCGGCCGGCCAGCGGGTCAGCACGTCGGTGTAGTTGGCGATCGTCGGGTGGGCGCTGACCGGAGCGAGGTCGAACACCTCGTTCGCAGGCTTGAAGGACGTCAGGATCGCCCACAGCAGTGGGAACACGGTCACCAGGGACAGCGCGATCAGCAGGAGGTGCCACCCGGCCGCAGCGAGCGGGACGGTCCGACGAGCAGTGGACAGATCACTCATACCGGCGTCCTCTCTGAACCAGCAGCACGGCCGCGCCGACGACGGCGAGCGCGACCAGAACGAGCATCGCGGCCGCCGAGGCCTGGCCGATCTGGAAGAAGCCGAAGCCGAGCGTGTAGATGCGGTAGTACACGGAGTCCGTGGTGTGGTCGGGGCCGCCCTGAGTGAGCACCGCGACGTTCGTGAAGGTCCATTGGCCGGCCAGGACAAGGCTGAGCAGAGCGAGCACGATGGTCGGCCGGACCAGCTGTGGCAGGACCACGAAGCGCATGGTCTCCCAGGTGCTCGCCCGCTCGAGCCGGGCCGCTTCCAGCAGCCGGCGGTCGAGGCCCGACAGCGCCGCGCCGTACAAGAGCATGTTGAACGCTGTCACGCGGGCGGCCGTGATCACGACGATCGTGAGCAGTGCGGTCGACGGTGAGCCCAGCAGGTCGACCGGCGGGAGACCCGCGGCCTCCAGCATCCGGGTCAGCAACCCCTGTAGCGGGTTGAGCAGGAAGCGCCATGCCACGGCTCCGGAGACCGGGGCGATCATGACCGGAAGGAAGAGCAGCGATCGATAGATGAGCGCGGAGCGCCCGGGACGCATCCACAGCATGGTCGCGATGCCGAGCGGTACGACGGTCGCGAACGGCAGCAGTCCTAGCGCGTAGAGCATGGTCTGCAGCGCGGAGCGGATGAAATCGCCGTCGCCGAGCAGGGCGCGGACGTTGTCGAGTCCGGACCAGGTGGGGTCGTCGGTGAGGCGCCAGTCGGAGAAGCTCAGTGCGAGGGTGACCAGCGCGGGCCCGTAGATCCACAGCCCGAGCGCGACGAGCAGCGGGGCGAGGTAGCCCCACCCGCTGCGCGTCGTCGTACGACTGGTCCCGTGAACGGTCACTGACCGACCAGGTCGCGGATCCGGCCGGCCGTCGTACCGAGAGTGGACCGCACGTCCGCCCCGCGCAACACGATCGGCTCGATCGCGTCGTCCTGCAGCAGCACGGTCGCCTGGTTGGCCTTCGGTCCGGAGAAGGACTGGTACGGCTTCACCGTGCCGAGCTCTTTCAGCGGCGGAAGGAGCAGTGTGTGGTCCTTGAAGTACGTGCCCAGGTACTGCGGGTCGGCCACGATGTCGGCGCGCAGCGGCAGGTAGCCGAGATCCTTGGTGATCATCGTGTACCCCTCCTTGCTGGTCAGGAACTTGACGAACTGCCACGCCGCCTTCTGCTTCGCGGGGTCCTTGCTCAGCACCATCAGGCCGGCACCGGAGAAGGTCGGATGCGGCGCCGACTGCCCGAACGCCGGGAACCCGGCGCTACGCAGCTCGAACTTGCCCTTGGCCTTGGCCGCGAGCTGACCGGAGACCGCCGTACTGGCGACGAACATGCCGAGGTTGCCCTTCGCGAAGTCGCTCAGCGCGTCCTCCACGCCGACGGCGGGCTGGAGGCCTGAGCGGGTCAGGCCTTGGACGGCTTCGAGCCCCGCGACGGCCTGGTCGGAGTCGAGGGCGACCGAACCGTTCGCACCGATCAGCGAGCCGCCGGCCGAGTTGATCACCGACTGGGTGAGGTAGTCCGACTTGCTCGGGTCGGCGATCCCGAAGTACACGCCGTGATGACCGGCGGCGACGATCGCCTTCGCGCTGGTGCGGATCTCGTCGATTGTGGCTGGAGGATCCGCTGGATCCAGGCCCGCCTTCTTGAACAGATCAGCGTTGTAGAACACGGTCGGCACCGAGACCGTGTACGGCAGCGCGTGGACGTCACCGTCGGAGGTCCCGGTGGTGAGGAAGACCGGCGCGATGCCCTTGACCGAGGCGTCCCAGTCGGCGCCGGCCAGGGACTTCAACGACTGCGTGGGCAGGGTCTCGAACGCCTCGGCGAGCTTGCTGTAACCGATCTGCACCACGTCCGGTGCCGCCCCAGCCGCGACGGCGGCCTTGGTCTTGGTGAGGACGTCGGCGGTCGCAACCCCCTGCGGCTTCACCGTGATCTCGGGGTGAAGCTGTGCGAAGCGGTCGAGCAGGGCCTGCGTGCCGGTGCCCGCCGCGCCCTGGGTGCCGTAGTTGTACGACGTGAAGGTGATGGTCGTCTGATCCGTCGCGCCGTCGGCCGATCCGGACTGCCCGTCCGGCGAACAGGCGGCCAGACCGAGCAGCGTGCCGGCCGCGAGCACTGCGGCGGAGACGGTGTGCAGGCGCTTCATGCGGAGACCTTTCGAGTCGGTACGACGGGGATGCGGTGACCGGGATCGGCGATCCGGACCGGCCCGGCGAACTCGCCGGCGGCACGTTCGCGGTGCCACTCGAGGTCGAGTCGGTCGGTCGAGGAGAAATGGGTGAGCACGAGTTCGGCGACCCCGGCATCAGCCGCGGCGCGACCCGCGTCACGCGAGCTGAGGTGCCCGTGGCCGCTGCGGTCGGTTTCCCGCAGCGTGCACTCGCTCAGCAACAATCCGGTGCCTGCGGCAAGGACCGGGAGTGCGTCGGTGACTCCGGTGTCGCCGGTGTAGACCAGGCTGGCCGGACCGGACTCGACCCGTACGCCGCAGTTCGGGGCGGCGTGCCGGAGCAGCTCGAACCGGACCGAGAGGTGGCCGACGGCAACAGTCTCGCCGGGCTCGTACTCGTGGACGTCAAAGGCGACGTCGAAGGCGCGATCGAGCAACGGGTGGGTGGTCACCGGGAAGAGCCCGGCCAGCGACCGGAGCACGCCGGTGGCTCCGCGGGGGACGAACAGCGGCGTCCGTGGAACCGATTCGTCGATTTCGAGCTGCGCGCTCTCGTCGGTACGGCGGAGTCGGCGGCCCAGCAGCAGCTTGCCCAGCGGCAGCAGGTCGTAGACGTGGTCGGAGTGCAGATGCGTGATGGCGACGGCGTCCGGCAGGTCCGCCCCGATCACGGTTCCGAGGCGTAGCGCCGTACCGGGACCGGCGTCGAGTTGCAAGGTGATGCCGTCGTCGCGCACGAGGTAGCCGCTGCTCGCGTGGCCGCCGGCGGGCATGCCGGCCATGATTCCGAGGGGATGAAGGTCCATGAACCGCTCTCGCTCCGAGACGCCCGGGGCGGCGTCGTCGGGCCCATGCTCGGCCGGATCGCGAGCCACCATCAACAACCGATTCGCGATCGGTCGATCGGTCCGGACGATCGGTGCTCAGGCTTTGCGCACGGTCTCCGCCAGACGGACGAGTTGGGCGACAGTGCTGTTCACCAGAGGTTCATCGGCGGACTCGCTCCAGGCCACGTGGATCTCCAGGCTCGGCTCGGCCGGGTCGAGCCGGAACACGTGCAAACCGTTCGCCCGGTACTGCTCCGCGCGCGGCAGCGAGCAGAATCCGATCGCGTCGGTGGTCTCCAGCTCGAGCAGATAGCCCGACGGCTCGGTGGTGCTCGGCGTCCGCGGCAACCGGGTCCCGTACCGGGCCGCGGTGGCGACTAAGACCTCCTCGATCATCGTGCCCCCGCCTTGGTATCCGGTCATAGTCGGGAACCCGAGCACGTCGTCGTACAGCAACCGGTCGCGTCCCGCCAGCGGGTGTCCCGGCCGGACGATCGCGACGACCGGGACGTCGAGCAGGTGTGCACTGGTGACCCCGGGAACGTCGACCGGCCCGTAGACGAGTGCGAGGTCGAGGTCACCGCGACGCAGCGCACGGAGCTGGTCGGGGGTGCCCAGCTCGCGCAGCATCGTGGCCAGGCCCGGGTTCTGGGCGCGTAGGTCCTCGAGCAAGGGGAGCAGCAGCAAGCGGCTGGCCGGGTAGTTGGTGGCGATCCGCAGAGCGCCGTACCGGCCGGCCGCCGCCTCACGGGCCCGATGTACGGCGTGGTCCGCCGCCGACAGCACCCGCTCGGCCTCGGCCAGAAACACCTTGCCCGCCGGCGTCAGCCGCACGGTCCGCGAGCTGCGGTCCACGAGCCGCACACCGACGTGGCTCTCCAACCGCTGCAACTGCTGGCTCACCGACGCCTGCGCCAGAAACAGCCGCTCCGCCGCGCGGCCGAAGTGCAGCTCCTCGGCGATCGCCCGAAAGATCTCCAGCTGCCGCAGCTCCATGACCCCACGCAAACCGAGCCACGTGAACAACAGGAAACGTGCCACTGCCTAGCAGGCGATGCGCTCGTCGAGCAGTAGTGCAGCGACTGCCTCCGGGGCCTCGCGCATTGCGTTGTGTGCGGTTGGGAGTTCGTGGACCTGCCATTCGGGATCGGCTCGGAGCCGATCGCGGAGTTCGGCGAACGGTGTCCGGGCATCCCATCCGGAGCAGTAGACGAACTCCCGGCGCGGCACGCGATCAACAGCGCCGGTGAGGCGGATCGTTTGCATGATCGAGGCGAGCGGATGAGGCCGGCGGCGGGGATCGCCACCGTTCGGCGGACGGAAGGGCGGACGGACGGCGTAGCCGATGTCCGCTGCGCCGTCGACGAACGCCCGCCGGTACTCGTCGCTCGTCAGCGACCAGCACGACTCGCCGTCGCGTGGTACGTAGGCGTCGAGGTGCACCAGTCGTGAGATCCGACCACCAGCGCGGTCGGCGGCGGCGGCGATCACCATGCCGGCGTAGCTGTGGCCGACGAGCGTCGCGTCGGTGATGTGTTCTTGATCGAGAATCCGCAACACGTCGTCGGCGTGGGTGTCGAGGTTGGTGGTTGCGACCGTCTCGATGTCGTCGTCTGGCCGGAGGCCGGTGAGGGTCAGGGCGTGGACGGTGTGGCCGGCGCGCTCCAGCAGCGGGACGACGGCCTCGAACGTCCACGATCCGTGCCACCCGCCGGGCACGAGGATGTACGTTGCCATGCGTTTCTGTTCCTTTCTCAGTGCGGTGCTCTCCGCATGCAGGAAGTATCGCCAGAGCAGGCGTGGCTTGTTACCGATACAATGCCAACCAATGCCTGTTCGCAGCCAACCTCGTCCGATCGCCGGTGTGACGTCGTACATCTGGCCGTCCGGCGGACGCCACCTTTGGCCATCCGGCGGAGAAAGCGCTGAGCAGTCGCACACGCGTGGACACCTGGTGTACGCAGCCAGCGGCGTTTTGACAGTCCAGACCGAGCGTGGCACGTCAATCGTTCCCGCCAACCGGGTCGCCTGGACCCCCGCCGGATTCCCGCACTACCACCGCGCCCACGGCGACACCGACATGCGGATCGTCTTCCTCGCGCCGGCCCTCACCCGGCTCATACCGGACCACCCCGCCGTGTTCCTGGCCTCCGACCTCGCCCGCGAAGTCCTACTCGCCCTGACCGGCCCTCGCAACTACGGCGACTCCGCGCCCGGCTACAGCCGCTCTGCGCGCTCTCGCCTCCACCGAGTTCTCGTTGACGAACTCAACGAAGCAGACGAACAGCCACTGCAGTTGCCAGAGCCTCAGGACGACCGACTGCAGGCCATCGCCCGGATGCTCTACGAAACGCCGGCAGACAACGCCACCCTGGCCGAGTTCGGGACGACGATCGGGGCCAGCACCCGGACCCTGAGCCGACTGTTCCGCAACGAACTCGGCATGACCTTCTACGAATGGCGCACGCAGCTACGCATCTACCACGCGCTCGTACTCCTTGCCGACGGCCACGACATCGCCCGAACCGCCTATGCCTGCGGATGGGCCAATCCGAGCAGCTTCATCGCGGCGTTCACCAACATCGTCGGAACAACCCCGGGCCGCTACCGAACAAGAAGCGTATAGAAATGCTTGTCGAGTTCGTCCGCTCGGTGCTCTGCTCTCTGAGAGGCGGTCAGAGCAAGCCGGAAGCCGTTACAAACAAGGTTATTTGAGCTCGGCGGAGGTCTTCCCGAGCAGCCGGCGGGCGACGATCAACTGCTGGATTTGTTGGGTGCCTCCGACGATGTCGAAGATCTCTGGTGCTCAGCGCCAGGAGCGGCCAGGATGCGGCAATATGGCGTCTGACCTGTGGATTCGCTGCTCATCGGTACCCGCTGCTAATCGTCACTTGTCGGCGTTCCACGGACCAGTGACGGACCTGAACGGTCCGGCCGGGACGTCTGCTCCTGCTCCCCACGCGACACTGGGGTTCCATCTAGCGCGGCCGGCGCGCCAGCCTGAGGTTGACGAGTTCACTGCTGTCCGTGTAGAGCCTGCGGGCCAGTTCGCCGAGGTTCATCGGACCGCCGCCTGCCTGCTCAACGCGATCGATTCCCTGCATCGTCACGCGCAGGGAATGCCGGGCTTGTGCCAGCAGTGCGTCCGCGGCCTCTCGATGTATGAAGGCCGAGGCGACCTTCTTCGCGAACGGGCCGAGATCGTCACCGAACGGCGGACCGTACTCGACATCACGCGCAAGACGGCCACCCATCTCGGCGTACGTCATGTGTGCGTTCAGCGGCTCCTCGTTCACCTTGTAGCTGATCGATCCGTCCGCTCGGGTGCGGATGGTGTACCAATCGAGTCCCCGCACAAGCAGCAATGCATCGCGCTCCCAGCCGGTCATGAATCTCAGGTCCGGAGACCGGATCGTGGCATCGAGCAGCAGACGTCGACCGTCCGCCCTGGCCTCGTCCTCCGTAAGATAGCCGGTGAAGATCCTGGAGATCTCGCTCGTCTCCTCGATCTGCCACTGTGGGAGACGGTCGACGTCAAGCCCGAGCTCAACCAGTTCATGGAGCTTCTCCTTGAGCGCCGCACGGGCACCTGGCACCTCCACCTGTGTGAACTCGATGACAGCGGGACCGGCAGACAGGTTCCAGATCTCGATCAACCGATCGTCGACCTGGTAGTACTCCGGCGGGTTGAGGGCAGGCGGCGAAGCCGACTCCCGCAGCGACTCGATTTCTGCTGCCAGGTTCGCCAGCTCCCCGCCGGCCACCGGCTCTCGCGAGATTTCCGTCATGGGCAGCAGCGGCGCAAGCCTTACCGACCCTCCAGAGCGTGCACCGGAGACCCGCTCGGAGTCGGAACCCGATCCATCCGTATCCCTCACCCAAGCGGGAAGCTCAGCGTCAACGGCGCGCAACAGCCCGGCCAGCTGAGCCTCACAGAGTGCGTCGCAGTCCGCCGTCGTCACATATCCGAGACCTGCCGGGTGCAATCCGAGCAACGTGGCCTGCCGCGAGGTGAAGGCTGGGTCGCGCTCGAGGTCCACACGACCAGAGAGCGCATCAGCCGCAGCAGAGAGGTAGCCGGCGCCCCACGTCTCCACGGCGTCGCTGATGTCGGCTATCAAGTGCTCGCCAGATTCGGCAATCAGGCCTTCGCCAGCAAGAAGATCCAGGATCCCGTTCAGGGCGTAAGTCCCGTCCCCAACCAGGATCTGCCGCGTCACCGGGTCGTGCTCGAGGACGAGAAAGTCATCCGCGCGCCGTACCAGCAACTCCTCGTTCCCGCCCTCCCATTCGCTGCGTTCGATCTCTTCCCACCCGCTGCATTCAAGCGTGTGGGCAAGGATGTCAAGCAGTCCTTCGGCATAGCCGTAGTCGCTGCCGGAGCCGTACATCTCCTGGTAGACCGACCCGGCAGCGTGCCGGTGCGCGGCGGACGCTACTCCGGCCGATCGCACCGCCCTCTCGAGAAGAGGGGCGATTTCAGTCTCGATGTCTCTGGCAACGGTTGAACAGCCATCCACCCGGCACCAGCCTTCGCCCGGGCACGACACCACGAGCCGGTGAATCGCGGCCAGCTCGTCAGTTCCCGCCGGGGCGCGAGAGATACACAGCAAGTAGCTGTGCAGCGGTCCGGGAGCGACCCGGGTTCCCTCCCCTTGATCCACCACGGTGCCATCGACGTACACCAGCAGACCGCTGCCCGTCTCGCTCGTCCATGCGGCCAAGGAGGCAGTCGCCACGGCCAGGTACGCCGTACCTTCGCCGGGGAACCACGAGCTGAGAATCCACTGCGGGCTGTGCCGCCAGGAGTCGACCTCCAGCAACGCGGAAACAACGGGATCGATCGACTCTGCAATGCCTCTCACCGGCACACCGCCGAGGGTTTCGACAGTCGCGAGAAACTCGCTGGCCACCCCGGCGTCCTCCCTCACGGCCAAGGCGCGCGGATCCTGGTCGGTCCACCATCGGTGTTCTTCAGGTACGAGTGCCTCGTTGGCCTCGGCGTCGAGCACGAGATCGCCACGCCCACCGATCCGCAGCAGCTCATACAGGACGAGTTCCAGCTGACCGAGCCCGCCCTCCAGGACATCCAGTTCAAGGCGGCCGTCGTACACCTCGGGAAGTCGCATGAGGACCTCCCCGAGCTCGGGAAAGCCCATCACCGGCAGCACCCGTCCTGCGGCCTCGGGTTGCTGGTCCGCTTCAGGGTTTGCCTGCTCCTTGATGTTGTGTTGCGCCGCATGTTCCTCAGGACTCATGGACAGTCCTAGGTACAACTGTCTCAGTCCGTATCCCGCGGGTGAATCGAGGCAGTGCCTGATCCGCTCGAGGTGAAAGATCTCGTCGCGCGGACCACCGAGATTAAGCAAGGAGCCGC
The DNA here is from genome assembly GCF_004331345.1 of Kribbella soli. GTDB lineage: Bacteria > Actinomycetota > Actinomycetes > Propionibacteriales > Kribbellaceae > Kribbella > Kribbella soli. The sequence continues at coordinate 1,497,853 of NZ_SJJZ01000002.1, forward strand.
GCTGCGCGGGGCTCAGCGGCTGGTTGACGAAGAACACGAATCCTGCCGCCCCGTTCATAGCAACCCCCTCCCTGTCACGTACGAACTTGGCGCGAATCTGGTGGAAAGCCTGCGTGGTCGGGGGGAAGTGCACGGCCGCAACGAACGTCATGCCATTACGTCGGGCGGTAACATCCTTCCTGCCGTCGGCTCCGCCGAGCGGCGCTTGAGGATCGACATCGGAGTACCCGTTGATCGCGAGCAGCCCCGCGCACAGACGCTCGGCCTGGATTGCTCCGAATCGCCAATCCCGCAAGAACAGTTCAGTCGTCACGGTCCCCCTTGTGTGGCGTGATGTCTGCGTGCAGGTTGACAACGAGGCTGTTCGTTGCAGCGGCGTAAGTCCTCAAGAGTCTCGTCGATCACCTGGTCAGTCGCCGGACGACACTACGCAACGGTCGCACAATGGCCCACAGTATCTGTCCCGCGCCGTCAGCCATGCGGCGCTCGGTGTCCCTAAACGTCGGCGCCAACGTCCGTCCAACCCGATCGGCTACTTCAGCACATCGGCGATCTCCTTGGCGATGGACAGGAGGCCGGTCGCCACGGAAACCCCAACGGCCGCGGCGCCCATGCCTGCTGCCCACCGCCACACGCCCCACGCGCGGTTGTCCGCGATCCGTGGCGGTGCCGCCCAGGCCGGATCAAGCACCCGTACATCCTTGCCGACCACCAGCCGAACGGCCGCGTCGAGCGCGGGCGCGTCCCTGATGTCCCCTGGCTTGATGGCAAGCGCGGCGAACTCTGCGAGCACCTTGTCCGCCGCGGACAGAAACGCATCCCGACTCGGCGGCTGCAACACCGTGCGTTGGCGGATGATGGCAAACCGCAGCGGGCGGACAGCCCTCAGCACCCGGGTCTGATCAGACACGGCACCCGTTTCACGGGCCCGCAGCGTGAAGTCAGACGGCACCCACGCCATCTCCCAGGTCTCACGAAGTCGGGTCGCACGCCGGCATGGAGGGGCGGTCGGCGTGGGTCGCGCGCGAAACAGCGGCCCGACGGTTTCGAGGAAGTCTGTCAGGCCGAACCAGCGGGGGTAAACGATGCCGATCGGGATGGCCATCATGACAATCAGCAGCATCCCTACCAGTGCGGCCTGCAGCGGAGCCCAAAGGCCGTGAACCGGCGCAGTGAAGTAGCCAACCAGTGGCATAAGAAAGAGAACGAAGGCTGCGCAGCGGACCAAGGACCCGTAGGCCTGCCGCCGCGCGGCGCCGACATAGGTCGTCCACCCATCGCCGTACGGCATGATCCAGGGCAGCTCGTCCATGGCCCTCCTTCCCTCCCGAACCATCGTGACGAACAGCGCGGTGAAGGATGCAACACCGGACAGCGCGACCACGACCCCGGTCGCCTTGTCGACTTGGGCTATCAACACACCGGCGGACAAGGCCACGAGCACATGGAACATCGTCGATGTCCCAATCAGACTCGCCCGAAGCAGACGAACAGCCCACCGGAGCGCGCGGCCCCGCCGTTGTCGCGACCTGACGGCCAGGACATTCAGCACGACCGGGCCGTGCAAAACCACCGACAAGAACTGCAGCGTCCCGATCGTCACTATCAGCGCCATCTGGAGACGTAGCGCCTCGAGAAATCCGTCCATGCCACTACTGTCGGCCACCCCACCGACACTTTCAGGGTCCTCTGGTTCAGCGGGGCCGTGTTGGTCAGTTCTGGCGAATGAGATCAAGTCGTCATCGTGAAACCTCCGGCCCATCGAGCTGATCTGCGGTTGACCACGAACTCCGTGACGCCGGGAATGCCGGTCAGGGCCCTCACTGCCGCATCAAGATACTCCGCCTCCGCCGACGAACAGATCCTGTGAATCAAGCGGATCGAGCAAACGCGACTCAAGCGACCGCAGCTGATTGCGCCCGTCTGCTCGTAGTCGGACCAGGCCTCGCCGACGCCCGACCGATGGAGCAGCGTGCGGCGCGGCACCTGGTGCCGGAGGCAACCAACTCGTCCAGCGGGAGCACGCGCTGACCGAGGCCATACGTACAGGGGGCCGAGCCAGGTTCAGCAGCTTCGTCCTAGCGTCCCGAGCGATGTCATCGCGCGCCGGCACCGAGTATCGTCGGCAGGCAACAGGAGGAGGGACACGGTATGGCGATTACGCGAGTACTCGCTCACTCCACGGTGACCGATCTGACGATGGCCGAAGACTGGTACACACGACTGTTCGGCCGCGCACCCGACGCTCGACCAATGCCGGGGCTGCTCGAATGGCATCTGGCTGACACGTTCGGCGTCCAGGTTTGGTCCGAGCCCAACCGCGCCGGACACTCGTCGATGGTGCTCGACGAGTCGGATCTCGACGCCCTCGCGGCGCGCCTGGACCAGGCCGGCATCGCACACGACGGGCCACAGGACGCGACCTCGTCGCGGATCCTGTCCCTCGCCGACCCCGACGGCAATCGGGTCGTATTCGCCGGCGAGTTCTCCTGACGCCTCAAGCGGCCGACTCTGACGGTCAGTAGGGATGACGGCTCGGGATTCCCGCCGTCAAGTGGTGAGCCAATGGCTATCTCGTGCGCACGACGTCCGGCGAGCTTTCGGCGATCCAGACGTCGTCACGTCGTAGGCAGCGTGCCTCCGCCGAGGGCGGGTAGGGCTGCGGCGGTCGGAACTCGACCAGCAGAACCATGTCAGGGTATTCGGCGAGCACGACGTACATCGTCGAGTCGCGTATGCCGCGAATCTGCTTGGCGGGGAATCCCCGCACACTTTGTCCCGGCTCGGTTCGGACGCCAGTACCCGTTGGCGGCCCTATCAACACGATGGAGTCGGCTTCGCGGAGGTTCCTCTCTACCTGCCCAGTTGCACGCCGTCCAGCGCCCGCTTGCAGTGCTGACCTCAAAGGTGCCCTGGAATCCGTCCCGTCGGGTGCCTGTCGCGTTGCATCACCGGAGTTGACTGCGTTTGCGCTCGAGCACGTTGAGAACCTCGATCCGGTGCGCGTGGTTGCGTTCGTACCCGATCAGTTGCTCCACCTGCTGGATGTCCAAAGCCTCAATGCGTGACGGCAGGCAACGAGCCGGGAGGAGGTCGAACTCCGGCACCGGCAAGGACGCGCGATCGCTCCTCATCCTGACTCTGCTTTGCATCGCTGACCACATCCTCTGGTCGGTTCGCTGGACTGAGGCACCCTGTGCCCGACACGATCCCTCCGAAACGGGCCCCAGCGGGACCGGCACCGTGACCCTCGAGGTCGTCCGACCGACCCGTCCAGCTGAGGCTCGCGGGGCGGTGCCTGCTGCCGCACCACGAGCGATGATCGACAACGCTGTCCGTGGACAGAACACCAGGGAATCGCCGTGCATCAGTCGCGCCTGCCCGTCGGTGTAGACCGCTCGTCGGCGCTCGGCGCCGGTTCGGTCGCGGTAGCTCGTCAGCTTTCGGTGGCCTGGGGCGGGGCTCCTTCGTTCAGTTCTGCAGAGACGGATCGGCACAGCCGCTGGTTGGCCGCGGCTCGCGCCAGCAAGCAGGAGAGCAGGTACCGGATGCCGGCGTCGTCGGTCAGCCGATAAAGCCGCGAGAACTGCATCCGGCGGTCCAGTTCGGCGGTGGCATTGGTCTGGAAGTCGGCGGCAAGGTTTCTGCTGACGTTGCTGGAGGCCACTTTCCACGGGTTGTCCGCAGCCTGAGGTCCGGCACCGGAGGCGATCGCCTGCTCGAGGTCGGTGCCGGCGATCACCGCGGCGACCGTCGGGTCGAGCCGGACAGCAGTGTCGAGGACACTCGGTGGAGCATGCTCCAGCAACTGCGCGATCATCGTGGCCAGCATCTCGATGTTGGCCACCTGTTCGGAGCCGAGGGCGAAGACCAGGTCGCGATACTTGCCGGGAACGTGCATGTCCCACGGCTGGAACATGTAGTGCATGGCAACCCCGATCTCGTTGTACTGGCCTCCGAGCACGTCCTCCAGACGGCGGGCGTACATGGCGTCCGGATGCTCGGGAACCGTTGTGAACTGAAGGTCTTGACGGTGGGTGAACATGAGCCGATCCTCAGCGGGATGAGTGGGTGGTTCCGGTGTCGGCGAGCTTGCTCGTGCACCAGCTGTATGTTCAGAGCCCTGTCGCCGAAGGGCGGCCGGCACGTACGGCGTTTCCGGGGAAGCCGACTCATCTCGAAAGCGATGGGCTGTACCTCGAGCTGGTCGGTTGTCCGGAGGACGCGCGGAGTCCGTCGCGGACTCGATGACCCTGGTCTGTTGCTCGGCCGGCTCGCCGCGCGCCGGGTCGTTCTGGTCAGGGAAGGGTTCGGCCCGGGCGGCCTGGTCGGAGCAGGGAGTTCGTTCCGTCATACGAAGGCCTCGTCGAAGTAGCACCAGCGCCAGTTCTCACCTGGTTCGAGCGACTGCACGATCGGGTGTCCGTCGTACGCCGCGTGGGCGCGCGCGTGCTTCAGCGGCGAGGAGTCACAGCAGCCGACGTGACCGCAGCTCAGACAAAGCCGCAGGTGCACCCAGGGCGAGTTCAGCCTGAGGCACTCCTCGCACCCTTGAGGCGTGCGTGGCCGGACCGGCCGGATCAAGGTCAGATGAGGATCCATCATGCTCGACCTCCTGCTGTCATGGGTCCTGCTGCTGTCCCTTCCAAATCTTGTCCACCAGCGGATGACACACATCCCCAGAACAGGTGGTTGTCCATCCATCGACGAGGCGCCATTCGGCTCAGCTACAGGCACGGAGTCCCTGGAACAGGCCCCGCCGCATCGCCGCTGTCCTCTCGAAGGCACCACCCCGATCGGACCGCGAACCGGCTGGGCTCGTACTGCCGACGACAATGCTGGCCAATACCTCGTCGACGTCGCCCGGCGAAAGGGAAGCGCCCTCCAGACCGTTGCCGGCCAGGGCGGAGAGCCATGCACCGGTGAAGCAGTCCCTCTGCAGGCCAGGCTCCCGGCCCGCCGACGTCACCCCGGCCTGGAACTGGACCGCAAGTCCCCAGGCCTCGCTGAGCGCAGCACCAGTGGCGAGATCGCCGATCCGCCGGTGCGCCTGGAGAAGTTCGGGCATCACCAAGACCACAGCGTTGTCGTCGGAGCAGTAGCCCGAGCCGGTCCCGACGACACAATTCGCCTCAGGCCGACGATCGACCAGCTTGCGTTCCGGCCGGTCGAAAGTCTTGCCGGGAGCAACTTGAGGCACTGCCGCGGTCCAGTAGGCGTCGAGAGACTCGGACAGTACCCGCACCGCCTCACTGAAGGGCAGATTCCCGGCTGTCCGTGCCTCGGCCACCGTCCGGAACGGCAGTTCGGTCGTCACCGCACGGCCCTGGGGAAACGTCGCGCACTCCCGCGCTCCGCCTTCGTACCCGGTCTGGAAGGCGTTCACGCGGTCGAAGCCGAGACCGTGCGCCTGGGGATTCGTGGCCGGTGTGCCCGGCTGGTCCCGCAGTACGAGGATCGTACTGATGGAGGTGTCGAGCGCTCCGACGCTCAGGTCGACCGGATCGTCGGCAGTCTTCTCGGCGTACCGGAGCCAGGAGCCGGCGAAGCAGTCGGCCTGCAGTTCCGTCACCACCGACGGGGCTTCTACCTCGGCCCGTCGCTGGATCGCATGCCCCATCTCGTGGGCCAGTACGACGGCCGGAGCGATCCCGCCGAACTCTTTGTTCAGCTGGGGGAACAGCTGTACGGCGTCGTACGCGATGTAGTCGTCGTCCGGACCGCCGCAGTAGAAGGCGTTGCCCTTCAGGTCCTCATAGGTCTGGCGTTTACCCGCACAGGTGAAGGGTGGGCTCTGCGGCGTCTTCGCCTGGAATCCGCCACGCAGCTGCTCGAACCGTCTGCCGTAGACAGCGGGGAACTGGTCATTCCAGAAGTCCAGCAAGCTTCGTTGCGTTGCGGCCGCCGCCGGGTCCAGCGACGCGGGATCCCGGCCGAGCTGGACCTGCGGCAGGTCGTCGTCGGCGTTCCGATTCGCCACCGCGGCAGCCACCATGAGCGCCACCACTGCGACGACCGCCATCAGTACCAGTGTCGCCACCCCGGCCGCGCCCTTGCTGCCCCTCGGCGAGCTCACAGGTCGTCCTGTCGGTCGGTCCATCTGTCGTGGCCGACGACTCAATGCAGCACTCTGAACGGGCAGCATGGCTGTCTCCTGCTGGTCAGGGGCTGGGACTCCGAGCATCGCAACCGCTGCCCGGGGCCGACATCCCCTGATCGGGTAGTCGTTGCACGACTGGGTACTGAACGTCCATGGAATCCATCCGCGTCGGACTCGTGGCTGATCCCGCCGCGCCGACTGTGATCGCACGGCGCCTGACCGACCTGAGGCCGCTCGACGGCCGCAATGCCTGGAACGTCACCGTCCTGAGTGAGCCCTTCACCACCGGCTCCGAGGATGTCGACGCCGCGGTGGGCCGACTGCAGGACCACGCCCGCCGGCAGGACTGGGACCTGGTAATCGGTCTGACAGAACTGCCCCTCCACGATAGTGAGGGCCGGCACCTGCTGGTCGAGGCCGACCCGGAACGACAGGCCGCGGTGCTGTCACTGCCCGCATTGGGCGGGTTTCGGATGCACTCCCGCGCTCGTCGGGCGGTGCGCTCGCTGCTCACCGGCATGGCGGACCCGAGCACGCAGGAGGAGCACCAGGTGGCTCTCTCCCGCCTACGCGGCCGCTGGCGCCTGCTCTCGGGCATGGTGCTCGCCAACCGGCCGTGGCTCTTGGTGCCCGGCCTGAAGTCAGCGCTCGTGGCAGCGCTGGCAACCAGCGCCGTGGCCACGGTCAACTCCACGGTCTGGCTGCTGGCCAGTTCGATGTCGTGGTGGCGTCTGGTCGTCGCAACCGTCGCCTCGGTCGCCCTCGTCGTCGGGTGGCTCGTGATCGACGGAGAACTGTGGGACCGCCCCGACGACGACTCCCCGTCTGCGCGGGAAAGGTCACGCCTCTACAACGCTTCGACGCTGCTGACCCTGACGGTGGGCGTGCTCATCTGTTATGTCGCCCTGTACATCGTGAACCTGGCGTGGGCCTACTTCATCCTCGACCCCGATCTGGTCGGCAGCTCGCTCAACGCTCCGGTCGGGCCTGGCGACCTGTTCGTCCTGGCCTGGTTCGTGGCGTCCGCCGCCACTGTCGGCGGTGGCCTCGGCTCCGGTCTGGAGTCGGACGAGTCGATTCGCGCGGCCGCGTACTCCAAGCGCGAACAGGACCGCCGCGAACGCCTGGCCCGCGACCGGTCCGCCGACTCCTGACGCGGATCGGCCGGAGCCGACCAGGCCTCGACGCTTCTGTTGCCTCTAGCAACGAGCTACAGGTAGTGGTCAAGATGCTCGTGCACCATCCGGACGGCAAGGGCGCCTTCCCCCACAGCGGCGGCCACTCGTCGTACCGCCCCGCTTCGGACGTCGCCGGCGGCGAAGACCCCCGTCCTGCTGGTCTCGAGCAACTGCCGCCCGCCTGGCAGCTGGCTTCCGGTGACGACGAAGCCACGATCGTCCAGGACGATCTGGTCGCTCAGCCAGCGCACGTGCGGGAGACTGCCGATGAAGACGAACAGGGCCTTGGCCGGTTCGACGTGGCGCTGCCCCGTCTTCAAGTCCTCCACCACGACGTCGTCCAGCATCCGCTCACCGCGGACCTCACGCAGTTCACTGTGCACCAGTACGGCGATCCTCTCGGTCCGCTCGATCCGGTCGGCCAGGTAGCGGGACATGTCCTGCCCGAGTTCGTTGCTCCGGACGACCAGCACCACCTGGGCAGCGTGCTGGGCGAGGAACACCGCGGCCTGTCCGGCGGAGTTGCCGCCTCCGACGACGACCACAGGGTCGTGCCGGCACAGGTTCGCCTCGAGTTCGGTCGCCGCGTAGTACACGCTGGTCGAAGTGACGTCGTCCAGTCCTGGCACATCAAGTTTTCGGTAGCGGACGCCGGACGCGATCAGCACCGCCCGGCCGCTGATGCGTGCTTCGTTCTCCAGCTGGACTACGTGGTGCCCGTCCCGTTCCTGGAGCGCCACGGCGGTCGCGGGCACCAAGAAATCGGCACCGAAACGCCTGGCCTGGATCTCGGCGCGGTCGGCCAGTTCCGCACCACTGATGCCCGCCGGGAAACCCAGGTAGTTCTCGATCCTCGACGAAGTGCCCGCCTGGCCCCCAGTGGCGACGGAGTCCAGGACCACAGTGGCCAGTCCTTCTGAGGCGCCGTACACCGCGGCCGCGAGACCGGCCGGACCCGCGCCGACCACGATCAGGTCGCACACCGACCGCACCGGCGTCGTACGGCGCAGACCTACCGCGGCGGCCAGGCGCTCGTTGTCCGGGTTTCGCAGCACCTGGCCCCGCCAGATCACCACCGGGGTATCGTCCCGGTCGAGCCCGAGTTCGCGCAGCAGGCGCTCGGCCTCCGCGTCGTTCTCCAGATCGATCCAGTGATGTGGCAGCCGGTTGCGCGCCGCGAAATCGCGCAGCCGACGGGTGTCGGCCGAGAACCGGGACCCGATGATCGCGAAACCGGCGCCAAGGGTCAGCTGGAGCGACCGGCGGATCAGGAACGCCCGCAGGATCAGATCGGCCAGCTGCGGATCCCGCGGTACCAGCTCCCTCAGCTGGTCGAGCGCTACGGCAAGCACTTCGCCCGGCTCCTGTGCGACCGCGCTGAGGAAGCACTGCTGTCCGGTCAGCATGCCGATCTCGCCGAGGAACCGGTGCGGCCCGTGGACGGCGATGACCCGCTCCGGCTCGGCCGTGTCCTGCACGATGGCGACCGTCCCGTCGAGTACGACGATGAATTCGTCCGAGGACTCCCCCGCCTGCTGCAGCACCTCGCCCGCACTGGTCGTGCGCCGCTCGCCGAGCGGCGTGAGCTCGGCCAGTTGGTATTCCTCCAGCCGGGGATAAGCGCCGTACAGGTCGGGCGTCTCCTTCATCGGGACCGTCCGGGCACGCTGGTCACGGGGCGGGCTCCTTGGCCATTGCGCCTTCCAGCCATGGCCGCAGGGTCGGCGCCTGGGCGGCGCCGATCTGCGTGGCGACCACCTGGCCGTGCCGGAACACCATCAGGGTCGGAATGGATCTCACGTCGAAGCGCTGGGACAGCCCCGGCGCCTCATCGGCGTTGACCTTGACCAGCTTCAGCTGGCCCGCCTTCTCGGTGGCGAGCTGCTCGAGCACGGGACTGACCATTCGGCAGGGTCCGCACCATGGAGCCCAGAGGTCGACCAGCACCGGTACGCTTGCCTGCTCCACGACTTCGGCGAAATCGTTGTCGCCGGCATCGACGATCCAAGGCAGTGGCCGCTGGCAATTACCACACCGGGGGGTGCCTTCCGCCGCGGCGGGCACCCGGTTGCGGCGCTGACAATTCGGACAGGTCACGACCTTCATGCCGCCACCTCCACCGGGTTCTCGTGCGTGACGGTGATGTCGCCGTCCTCGACGGTCACCCGGATCACCGCTCCGTCCAGCACGTTGCCGCCGAGGAGAGCTCGACCGATGCGTGTCTCTACTTCGCGGGCGATGAACCGTCGCAACGGGCGGGCGCCGTACACCGGGTCGAAGCCCTGAGCAGCGATGTGCCGGGCCGCCTCCGGCTCGACCTCGAGCGTCATTCGGCGATCCGCCAGCCGCGTCCGCAGGTCGTCGAACATCAGATCGACGATGCGCTCGATCTCACCCATCGTGAGCGGCTTGAACAGCACGATCTCGTCGACACGGTTGAGGAACTCAGGCCGGAACTGCCGCCGCAACTCGTCCATCACGGCGTCCCGCGCATCCTCCTTGACCTGGCCGTCCGCGGTCACGCCGTCCAGCAGGTACGCCGAGCCGATGTTCGACGTCATGATGATCACGGTGTTGCGCATGTCCACCGTCCGGCCCTGCGCGTCGGTCAGCCGGCCGTCGTCGAGGATCTGCAGCAGCGTGTTGAAGACATCCGGATGTGCCTTCTCGATCTCGTCGAACAGCACCACGGAGTACGGCTTGCGCCGCACAGCCTCGGTCAGCTGGCCACCTTCCTCGTAGCCGACGTACCCAGGTGGCGCTCCCACCAGCCGGCTCACCGTGTGCCGCTCCTGGTATTCGCTCATGTCGATCCGGACGATGTTCTCCTCGGTGTCGAACAGCGCTGCCGCAAGTGTCTTCGCAAGCTCGGTCTTTCCCACCCCGGTCGGCCCGAGGAAGATGAACGACCCGATCGGCCGGCGCGGATCCTTGATCCCCGAACGGGCCCGGACGATCGCATCCGCCACCAACTGGACGGCCTCGTCTTGACCGACCAGGCGCTCGTGCAGTACCTCGTCCAGCCGCAGCAGCTTCTCCCGTTCGCCCTCCTGCAGGCGGCTGACCGGGATGCCGGTCCAGCGCGACACGATCGAGGCGATCTCCTCCTCGGTCACCACCTCGCGCAAGAGCCGCTGGCCGTGCTGTTTGCTGGAAAGCCGTTCCTCCTCGGCCGCGAGTTGACGTTCGAGCTCCGGTAGTCTTCCGTGGCGCAGTTCGGCTGCCCGGTTCAGGTCGTAGTCGCGCTCGGCCTGCTCGGCCTCCTGCCGGACCTGCTCCATCTCCTGCCGCAGCGTCTGGACCTTACGTAACGCCTGCCGTTCCGCCTCCCACTGCGCGTGCATCGCGTCAGCCTCGGCCCGTAGATCCGCCAACTCCTTGCGCAGCTCGTCCAGCCGCTGCCCGCTGGCGGCATCCTCCTCCTTGGCCAGCGCGGCCTCCTCGATCTCCAGCCGGCGGACCCGCCGGGTCAGCTCGTCCAGCTCGGCCGGCATCGAGTCGATCTCGGTCCGCAGCATCGCGCACGCCTCGTCCACCAGGTCGATCGCCTTGTCCGGCAGGAACCGGTCGGAGATGTACCGGTGGCTGAGCACCACGGCCGCGACCATCGCCGCGTCCTGGATCTTCACGCCGTGGAAGACCTCCAGCCGCTCGCGCAGTCCGCGCAGGATCGAGATCGCATCCTCGACCGTCGGCTCGTCGACGACCACCGGCTGGAACCGGCGTTCCAGGGCCGCGTCCTTCTCGACGTGCATCCGATACTCGTCCAGTGTGGTGGCGCCGATCATGTGCAGCTCGCCGCGGGCCAGCATCGGCTTCAGCATGTTGCCCGCGTCCATCGCGCCTTCGGTCGCACCCGCGCCCACCACAGTGTGCAACTCGTCGACGAACAACAGGATCTCGCCCTCGGCCGCCTTCACCTCGTTGAGCACGGCCTTGAACCGTTCCTCGAACTCGCCGCGGTACTTGGCCCCGGCAACCAGCGAAGCGAGGTCGAGCGCGAACACAGTTCGGTCCCGCAACCCCTCCGGTACGTCGCCGTTGGCGATCCGCTGCGCGAGTCCCTCGACGATCGCGGTCTTGCCGACGCCCGGGTCGCCGATCAGCACCGGGTTGTTCTTGGTCTTGCGGGACAGGATCTGCACCACGCGGCGGATCTCGTTGTCGCGGCCGATGACCGGATCCAGCCGGCCCTCCGACGCGTCCTTGACCAGGTCCCGGCCGTACTTCTCCAACGCCTCGTACGAGGCTTCCGGCATCGCCGAGGTCACCCGCTGGTTCCCCCGGACGGCGGTCAGCGCCGAGAGGAAGCCGTCGCGAGTCAGCCCCTGCTCGGCGAGCAGCCGCCCGGAGGTGCTCTGCCGGCCCTCGTCCAGCAACGCGATCACCAGATGCTCGATCGAGACGTACTCGTCCTTGAGCCGCTTGGCCTCCCGGTCCGCGGCGTCAAGAAGCCGGGACAACCTCTGGGTGATCAACACCTGGCCGGGCTCGGCGCCTGGACCGCTGACCTTGGGACGCCGGGACAGCTCCTGTTCCAATCTGTCCCGCAGCCCGTCCGGATCCGCGCCGGCCTGCGCCAGGAGTCTCGGGGCCAGACCGTCCGGTTGCTCCAGCAGCGCCAGCAGCAAGTGCTCACCGTCGATCTGACTGTGCCCGAACCGCAGGGCCTTCGTCTGAGCGTCGTGCAGAGCCTCCTGCGACTTCTGCGTCAGCCGGTTCATATCCATGTCCTGGCTCCTCTTCCGGCGAAGCGCCTGCGCTCCGCCTCCAACACGGCGATCCGGTCCAGCAGATCCATCACCAGACCCAGCGCCGCATAGTTCAGGGCGAACCCGGCTCGCAGCCGCTGGATCCGGGCCACCTGCCGCAGCTGCGACGGGCTGAACCACAACTCACCGCTGCGGTCGGTCGTGGCTTCGAGCAATCCAAGGGCGACGAACCTCTTGAGCAGTTCCGGATGTGTTCCTGCCAGCCGGCCGAAGTCCTCCAGCGCGAATCTGCTGGGTCTGGTCAGCTGATGGCTCATGACCGCCTCCTCGGGTCGAACTTCGACGTACCGGCCAACTCCTCGAACAGGCGCTTCTCCTCACGGGTGAGCCTGTCGGGCACCATCAGCCTGACCTCGGCATACAGGTCGCCCGGCGTCCCGCGCGGGTTCGGCAGACCGCGCCCCTTGAGCCGCAGTCTGCGTCCGGTCGAACTGCCCTTCGGCACCTTCACCGTCGCCTCGCCGCCGGGCGTCTCGACAGTCACCGAGGCCCCCAGCGCGCCCTCCCAAGCGGCGAGCGGCAGGTCGACGCTGAGATCACGGCCCGATAGCCGGTACCGCGGATGATCTGCGATCCGGACGACCAGAAACAGGTCTCCGGCGGCCGCGCCGCCGGAACCCTGGCCGCCCTGGCCGGCGAGCCGGATCCGCTGACCGTTCACCACGCCGGCCGGGATCTTGACGTCGATGGTCCGGTCCGCCCCGGTCGGACCGTGCACGGTCAGCTTCCGGTTGCCGCCCCGGTAGGCCTCCTCCACAGTCAGCTCCAGCTCGACCTCCTGGTCCGAGCCGGGGATCCGGCCCCATCCGCGCCGGCTTCGCCCGCCGAACATCCCGCCGAGCAGGTCGTCCAGATCGATGCCCTCGGCATCGAATTGGCTCGCTCCGGTCTCCCAGGCGCTCGTCCGGGATCGGCCGGCACCGGCACCGGCGCGGGAACGCGCGTACGTGTCGGGGTCGACGTCCGGAGGGACGCGCCGGAAGTCTTCGCCGAATGCGTCGTACCGCTTCCGCTGCTGCGGATCGGACAGTACGTCGTAGGCCTCCGAGACCTGCTTGAAGCGTTCCTCCGCGTCGGGGTCCTTGTTCACGTCCGGGTGGTACTGGCGAGCCAGCCGACGGTAGGCGCTCTGGATCTCGTCGGCGCTCGCGCCGCGGGAGACCCCGAGGATCTTGTAGAAATCCCTGTCAGCCATCAGCGCTCCTCTGCGGCGACCACCACGGCAGCCGGACGAAGCACCCGGGCCCCGTCGCCGTACCGGGGCCTGACGACGTGCACGATCGTGCCGGCCGGTGTCTCAGGAGCTGACGTAGTGCCGACCGCCTCGTGCAGCCCGGGGTCGAAGGATTTCCCGGTGTCGTCGAACCGGGGATAGCCGAGTCCGGCAAGTACTCCGAGCGCCTGGTCCCGCACGGCCTGCACACCTTCGACGATCGCGTCGTGCTCGGCGTCGGCGTGCTCCAACGCCAGCTCCAGGTTGTCGACGACCGGCAGCCAACTGGCGGCGACCAGGGCCCGTTCAGTCTCCCGCTGCTGGCCGGCCTCCCGCGCGACCCGCTTGCGGAAGTTGTCCAGCTCGGCCACTGTGCGCCGCCACCTGTCCTCCATCTCGGCGGCCTTCCCGCGGGCTTCCTCCAGATCCGCCTCGACCGGCGGCGCCGTACCGGTGTTGGTCTCTTGATCAGCCATGCCGATCAACTCGTCGAGAACTCGGCGTCGATGACGTCGTCGTCGCCACCGTCCGCCGGCGGCGTACCGTTGGAGTCCTGCGGCGGCGGGCTCGAGCTCAGCGCCTGCGCGACCTGCTGCAACTCCCCGGTCAGCGAACGCAGTCGCTCCAGCGGCGCTTCCTGATCCTTCAGCGCCTCGCGCGCGTCGCCGACCAGCATCTCCGCCCGGGCCCGGTCGTGCTCGGCCACCGCGTCGCCGCGGTCGGCGAGCAACTTGTCCACCTGATAGGCGGCCGAGTCCAGCGTGTTGCGCGCATCGACCAGCTCACGCAGCCGGCTGTCATCGCTGCGGTGCGCCTCGGCGTCCGCGACCATCCGTTCGACCTCGGACTGGTCCAGGTTGGAGGTCTCGCTGATCGTGACCTTCTGCTCCGCGCCAGTGTCCTTGTCCTTGGCAGCCACATGCAGGATGCCGTTCGCATCGATGTCGAAGGTGACCTCGATCTGCGGTACGCCGCGCGGTGCCGGGCGGATGTTCTCCAGCCGGAAGCGGGCCAGCACCCGGTTGTCTGCCGCCAGCTCCCGCTCGCCTTGCAGGACGACCACGTCCACTGCGGTCTGGTTGTCCTCAGCGGTGGTGAAGACCTCGGACCGGCGGGCCGGGATGGTGGTGTTGCGCTCGATCACCTTCGTCATCACGCCGCCCATCGTCTCGAGCCCCAGCGACAGCGGGGTAACGTCGAGCAGCAGCACGTCCTTGACCTCGCCCTTGATGATCGCGGCCTGGACGGCGGCGCCGACAGCGACCACCTCGTCCGGGTTCACCGTCATGTTGGGGTCCTTGCCCCCGGTCATCCGGCGGACCAAGGCCTGCACCGCCGGGATCCGGGTCGAGCCGCCGACCAGGATCACCTCGTCGATCTCGTTCGCGGTCGTCTTGGCGTCGGCCATCGCCTGCTCCACCGGCCCCAGGCACCGGTCGATCAGGTCGGCGGTCAACTGCTCGAAGGTGGATCGCATCAGCGTCGTGTTGAGATGCTGCGGACCCTGCGCGTTCGCCGTGATGAACGGCAGGCTGATCGTCGTCTGGGTGACCGACGAGAGCTCGACCTTCGCCTTCTCGGCGGCCTCGAAGAGCCGCTGCAACGCCTGCGGATCGTTGCGCAGGTCGACCCCCACCTCGCGCTGGAAGTCGTCGGCCAGCTTGTCGACGATCCGGCGGTCGAAGTCGTCGCCACCCAGATGCGAGTCACCGGCTGTGGCCCGGACTTCGACCACACCGTCGCCGACCGTGAGCACGCTGACGTCGAACGTGCCGCCGCCGAGATCGAAAACCAGAACCGTCTCGTTCTCCAGCTTGTCCATACCGTAGGCGAGCGCCGCCGCGGTCGGCTCGTTGATGATCCGCAGTACCTCCAGGCCCGCGATGCGGCCCGCGTCCTTGGTGGCTTGGCGTTGGGCGTCGTTGAAGTACGCGGGCACCGTGATGACGGCTTCCGTGACCTTCTCCCCCAGGAACTTGCCGGCGTCCTCGACCAGTTTGCGCAGCACCAGCGCGGAGATCTCCTCGGGCGCGTGCAGCTTGTCCCGGATCTTGAACCTGACCGCTCCGTCCGGGCCGGCGACCACGTCGTACGAGACGGCGGACAGTTCGGAGGAGACCTCCTCGAACCTGCGGCCGATGAACCGTTTCGCCGAGGTGATCGTGCCCTTGGGGTTGAGTACCGACTGACGGCGGGCCAGCTGGCCGACCAGCCGTTCGCCGGAGTCCGTGAACGCCACCACGGACGGTGTAGTTCTGGCTCCCTCGGCGTTCGGGACGACCGTTGGTTGGCCGCCCTCCATCGCCGCGATCACTGAGTTGGTCGTGCCCAGGTCGATGCCGACAGCTTTCGCCATGGTCTGCCTCCTGTGTGCTCCGGGCCTTCGTGTGGCTTGTCAGGGATAAACCCCAACCTGGTCTCCCGGGGACCGGCAGCACATCCCCAGAACATGTGGTTCGGGGTGCCAGGCGCTCCAGCCGATCACCCTGTGCCACGGGTAGGCATCTGGATCAGCATCTCGGCGGCGCGGGCTGCGTGTTCCCGCACGCAGTACACGTCGTACCGGGTCGCCACGGTCATCCCGAAGGTGGAGAAATCGCGCTCACCGAAGGTGAACAGATGCGCGATGAATCCGAAGACCGCTCCGAAGATCGCCCCGTAGAGCAAGCCCCAGAGCAGGATCACCACTACGCCGGTGCCGGATTCTGCGAACAGCGACAGCAACAGGCCGATCAGCGCGCCGAACCAGGCGCCGGACCCGGCACCGGCCAGCGCTGCCTTCCATTTCGTCAGCCGGCCGACAACCCGCTCGACCTGTTTCAGGTCGGAGCCGACGATCGTGATGTTCTCGACCGGGAAGCCGTTGTCCGACAGGTAGTCCACCGCGCGCTGGGCCTCGGCGTAACTGGCGAAGGTGGCGATGGTCTGACCGCGGATGAGGGCAGGTGTCTGCTGAGGCGTGGTCATGAAAATCCCTTCTGACGGGGTCGGCCCGTCCACACTGTCGCTACGGCGCCGCCGGCACATCCCTGATCCAGGTGGTTTCCAGCTCTCAGTACTCGGCAACGGCGTACCAGCAGCACCTCGACCGCGCCCTTCGCGCCGAGGACTGCGCGGAACCGGGACGCGCGGCGTCGTCCCGTGTCAGAGGCTGACAACACGGGACTGACACACCGTCAATCGCGAGCCACGGCCCTCCGTACCTGGTTCAAGGGGTCGGCGTCTGACTGGGCTGCTCGGCGGCGAACATCCATTCCTGCTTCTGCAGGCCGCCGGTGATACCGATGACCAGTTCCTGACTGACGAGGTCGACGGCGCCGAGCTTCTCGATCCTGGTCTGGTTGTTCTCGACGATCTTGCCCAGCCGCTCGACAATGAGTGGTGCCACTTTCGTACTGTCGACGGAGCCGCCGGGGAAGCTGGCGAAAGGTGTTCTCGACGCAACGGTCTCAACCCGCGCATCAGCGGCGACGCCGATCGTCGTCAGACGCTCGGCGACGTCGTCGGACCAGAGCCTGACGTCGTCGGCGAGCTCGTCGAGCTGCGTGTGGAGTTGCCTGAACCACATGCCGCTGACGTTCCAATGAGCCTGCTTGGCGGTCAGTGCGAGATCTACCAACTCGATCAGCAGCGGGGCTAGTTCTCGTCCGACAACCTGCCGCTCCATAGCTCTACTCCTGCCTAGAGGGGATCACCTCATCTTGGCGAGCACCTCAACTGCCGGCATCCCGCGACCGCGTAGAGCGCGATCGCCCGTGCTCATCCATCGATCGACGGTTCGCGGGTCAGGACGACGCGGGTCAGTTCGACTCGGGACCGGACGTCGAGTTTGCGAAAGGAGTGCCGCAGGTGTGACTCCACCGTGTGCGGGGACAGGTCGAGCTCGTCGGCGATGGCCCGGTTGGTGAGTCCGGCGGCAGCAAGTCGCGCGACCCGGAGCTCAGCCGCCGTAATGCTCGCCCAGCCGAAGGCGGGCTGTCCGACTGTCGGCAGTCCCCCTCCCGGGCTCGTGACATCCGCGAGCCGTTCTCGGACGCGCTGAGCGGCTACGACGGCGCCGGCGCCGTCGTAGCCGGCAAGTGCCAACTCGAGTTCTTCAACGGCCTCCGCACGCCGACGCCGCTGAAGCAGACCCCCTGCGGCATCCTCGGCGGCACGTGCCCGGGCCAGAGGCCGGGGACTCGCTTCGAATGCGCGCGCCGCCTCCACCAGGCGGTCGACGTCGTCGTCGAGCAGGCCGCCGGCCTGCGTGGCCGCGGCGTCGAAGGAGATCACGTCGCAGTTGACGCGACCGAGGGACTCCGTCGCCTCGGCGGCCATACCCGCGCGCTTGGCATCGTTCGCTCGCGTGGCCAGCCTCACCAGGAACGGTCCTGCCATGGGATCGAACGCGAGTACTTGCAGACCATCCGGCAGTTGATCACAGACCGAGTCAAGATTTGCGAGCACGCGCGAAGGGTCCTCGCCGGCCGTCTCGTCGAGCAGTGCCATCGCCCATGCCAGCCGCTGAGCCCCAACGCTGTTTGGTTGAGACACCATGCTGACCCCCCGCCGCAACTGGCGGCGGGCCGGCCCGAACTCGCCGCGATATGCGTGGGCCTCCGCGAGTACGGCGCACAACTCGGGTACGTGCGTCCACGACTCCAGCTCGTCGGCTCGGATCAGGCCTGCATTGCCTTCGGCAACGGCATCGTCCAGCTCGCCCCGGCGCAGCCGCAGCATGGCGCGGCAGGTGTACCCGAGCACGTCCGTCGACTCCGTTCCAGGCCCGCCCACCCACCGGCTCGCGGCATCGAACGCGGCCTTCGCCTCCTCGAAACGATCGAGTGCCAGCAGCGTGCGCCCCCGCGTCCAAGAGGTTTCAGGACGATGTGCCTCGGCCGCATCGGAGGCCAGCAGGTCGACGGCTTGATCGACCAGCTCGAGCGATCTCATGAGGCGACCGCGTACCCGCTCGGCAGCCCCCATCGTGAGAAGAGCCCGGCCTACGCGAACCGGCGTCCTGCCGACGGTGATCGCCTGTTCGCCTGCCCACAGTGCCGCGGCGGCGTCGCCGGCCATCAGATGCGCCTTCGACGCTGCGGCGAACAGCAGTGCTCGCGTCGAGTCGTCGACGCCCTGGAGGCCGAGCGCGGCCGTGGCGTGGTGCAGCGCGGAGGCCGAATAACCCGCGATCCCGAGGGAGTCGGCCAGTTGGCAGCGAAGCCTCGCCTCGACGTCGACTGGCAGGCAGCCCTGCAACGCGACCTCGGCGAGCGTTTGGGCCTCCGCGCTCCGCCCTGCCCGGAAGAGCAGCCCCGTCGCCTCCATGACGCGCTGTGGGCGGTCAGCATCGGCGGCCGGCATCAGGTCGACAGCCCGCAGCCGCAGGTCCCCCGCCGTGCCTGGAGCATCGGCCGCGACCTCGTCGGAGGCACGGACCAGCAGTCCGACAGCATGGGCATCTCCGGGCTCAGCACCGGTGATCGCATGAGCTGCCACCTCGGAGATCGAGCCGCCAGTCGCGAGTAAAGCGTCAGCAGCCCCACGGTGCAGACTGTTCCGCGCACCTGGCGGGAGCGCACCATAGACCGTCTCGCGGATGAGGGCGTGCTGGAAACTCAACTGCGCGCCCTCCTCCACCAGCAGACCCACCCCGAGCGCCTCCTGGATCGACGGCAACAACTCAGCAACCTTGCAGTGCAAAACCTGTGCGACGGGTGGCACGTCGAAGGTTCGGCCGAAGATCGACGCAACGCTCAGTAGTTGCCGGGTCAGCGGCCCCACCTGCGTGAGCCATCCCTGGAGCCGCTGTTCCCGAGAGGGCAGAAGCCGGGCGTAGCCCGCGTCGATGAGCAGCTCGTCGTCTTCGGCGAGCGTCGAGAGCAGATCCACGACCATGGAGGGGTTGCCGGCGCACTTGTCCAGCATTCCCAGCAGCGCGTTCTCCGGTACGGCACCCAGCAGATCACTGGCCACCTGCGCCACAGCCGCCGACGGCAGTGGCGCCAGCTGGAGCTGGACCGCCCCGCCCCCGACCAGGTCGGAAATCAAGGTGTCCAACGTCGGCATGGACGGCCAGGGACGCCGGCTCAGAAGCCACATGATCGGGCTGGTCGTCAGACGCTCGGCCAGGGCTCTGACTGCGACCACTGTGAGGGAGTCCGACCACTGCATGTCGTCCAGCGCGATCAGGACAGGCTGACGGGTGGTCGTCCTCCTGAGCGCACTCTCGAGCTGGTCGATGAGCCAGAAGGCGCCATAGTCCAGCACGTGCGCGGGATCGAGCTTCGCATCGCCGATGATCGGCGGACTGCTGCCACGCATTGCCTCGAGCAACGGTGCCAGTGGCGACGCCCGAGGCAGCTCGTCGGCGACGCCGGGTGCTACGGCGATCCCGAGGCGCCGCGCCCAGGTCGCGGCCTCCAGGACCAGCCGGCTCTTTCCCAGGCCCGCCGCACCGTCGACGATGACGGCGCTCCCGTGGCCGGCCGCGGCCGCCATGACGGATTCGCTGAGGCGGCGGACCTCGGTCTCCCGGCCGTGCAAGGGTCCGTGCGGCATGCCGGAAGTTGCCGTACTACGGACATCGAACCGCGCCGACCGTCCCATTACATCAGCGCGTCGGCGGTGAGGTCATCGCGCCCGATCGTCGATCGCGTTCGCAGTGGACGGACGCGCGGGTCAGATCCACGCGGCTTCGGATGCCGAGCTTGCGATACACCTTGCGCAGGTGGAACGACACGGTGTGCGGCGAGAGGAAGATGCGCGCCGCCACCTCGCGATTGGTCAGCCCTTGCGCCACCAACTCGGCCACCGTCCGCTCGGTACCGGTCAGCGCGTCCCACGCCTCGACGGCACGCTGCGGCCCGGCACATTCGTCGGCCCACTGCAGTGGGTGGCGCACCTTCACGCTGCCCCCTTCTGCTGCGCTGCGCCGGTCGATCTTCAAGGTCGCAGCCAGGGCCGTGGAAAGCCGACGCGTCCGCGCTACCTGACCACGCAGCGCGAGACGCACACCCGCCGGAACGTCATCGGCCACTGACTGCCGGACCAGATCGTGGTGGAAAGCCAGCACATCGGTCTCGACGATGATGAGCAGGTCCGCCGCCACGACCTCGTGAAGAGCCGGCCGCACTTGCTCGTTCGACCACCCAAGGACATCGGCCAAGTCGTCCACGCCGAACAACCGATCCAAGGACGCGGCGACATCGAGGAGATGGCGCGCCCCGGGGCTGAGCCGCGTGAGCCAGTCGTGGACGACTTCCCGTACCTGCCCTGGTGGCTGCTCGGACAGCAGCCGTGCCCGGCCGCCGGCGATGGCGACGCCGCCCTCGTCGTGCAGTCCGTCCAGGAGTGCTCTGACAAGTAGCGGATTCCCCGCCGCACCGTGGGCCATGGCCAGTAGGCGGCCGTCCGGCCGCGCTCTCAGCACGTCGGCGATGACGTCAACGACGGCATCATCCGCCAGGGGTCCGAGTGCGATCCGAGACGCTCCCAGGTGCTCCCACTCACCGAACAACAACTCTGTCGAGGGTTGCCGCATCCCCATCCGGCGCACCAGAACCCAACCGACGGGGTACTCCGCCAGCCACGTCGGTAGCTCGCGCAACGCCGTGATGGTCGTCGCGTCGGCCCATTGAACATCATCCAACGTGATGAAGACCGGCCCACGTGCGGCCAGCTTCCCGGTGTGAACCGCCAACTTTTCGAGACACGCGAGCATATGCCCCTGGCTGGCGGATGCCCGGGCAGGTCGCTCGCCCGGTGGCTCCAGGTCCAGTCCGGAGAACAACGGCGCCAGCGGCAGTGGCCGCGGCAACTCGTCAGCATGTGCGCTCGCGAGGCTGAAACCATGGTGAGTTGCCCGCTCCTCGGCCGCGGAGAGAAGTCGGGTCTTACCGATGCCCGGCGCACCGTCCACCAGCAGGATCGCACCGTGCCCGCTCGCCACGGACTCGAGAAGGCAGGAAACCGACTTGAGCTCTCCCAACCGACCGCGAAGCCGACCATCCGGACGCCTTTGCGTGTACATGGGAGCCTTTCCTTCTCACTCATCGAGCGCGTCGCAGTACACCTGGAGCCTTCTCGGGTAGCTGATGAACCGCCAGGGTTGTCGAGGAAGTGCGGAAGGCAACTACTCCTGCGGAGCACTCTGGCCAGCCCCAAAGTCACTCAGTGGTCCGCGCGGACACGAGCATGATCCCGTCGGCGGTGATCTGGAACTCCCTCACCCCGGACTGATGGTCGGTGGCTCGTGTCTTCAGCACCGTCAGCGTGCGCGACATCTTTGCGGTGACACCTGTGTATTGCAGCAGTACGACGTTGTCGGCCATGTGCGACGCAGCCACGTCCGAGAGTTTCGACACCCCGAACAGCTCAGGGAGTTCATAGGTCATCATCAGGCTCGTGCTCTGTCGCGACGACCTGTGCAGCAAGGAGTACAGGTACTCCCTGAAGCGCATCTCATCAGGTGCCGCAGCCTGCAGGTCTGCGACGCTGTCCAGGAGAACCCTGCTGGCACCGGTCGTCTCGATCATGTCGAGCAGCTCGTACACCCACTGGTCGACGTTGAGGTCGACGGGGCTGCGGTACATGAGTGTCAGGTTGTCGGTCTTCACAGACCAGCCGAACTGCGACGCCGTTCGCTCCAGCTGCGACGGATCCTCCTGCATCGTCGCGATGATCGCGCCTTCACCCTGGTTGACGGCGTGGAAGACGAAATGCAATCCCATCAGGGTCTTCCCGATACCGGTAGGTCCTGCCACCAGGATCGACGCCCCCGACCAGTAGCCGTCCTTGAGCATGTCGTCGAGCGCCCGGATACCGGACGGAACACGCTCGCCGCGGAGTTCGTAGTCCCTCGCGTCCGCCGGGTCCGCGAGTCGGGGATAGACCGTGATGCCGTCCTCGGACAGGCGGTAGGAATGCCTCCCCGCCAGGAAGTCGCCGCCCCGGAGCTTGTGTACCTGGAGAGCCCGGGACGTGCGTTCGGCGGAATGAACGCTGTTCAGGGCGATGATCGCATCGGCCACAGCGAACTCGGGAGAGCGCTGGATCTCGTCCTCCAGATACTCCCCGACCCACAGCGAAGTCACCGGGAAAGCGCTCAGCATGCCGGCAAGATCGTGGAGGAACGGGCGAAAGGCACCGGTCCGGCCTGCGTAGGGATGCATCGCCTTGAAACTGTCGATCACGATCATCGCAGGCTGCCTGACCCGGATGAGCTCGCGCACGCGCTCGAGAACTCCCGGCAGGCCGTGGTCGCGGAGTGTCCCCCCGAGGTCCTCGTACCACACGCTGCGCCCGACCGCAGTCGGATCGAAGAACGACAGCGTCTGACCGTACCGGAGGACCTTCTCCAGTGGCTCGGAGACCGTGGTCAGGTACAGGGCCGACCGTTCAGGGGTGGCATTGGCGAAGACCCATTGCTGCGCGAATATCGTCTTGCCGGCGCCGGGGGCGCCCATCACCAGGATGATCGCGTCGCGGGAAAGTCCGCCGCCGAGGACGACATCGAGCGGATCCGATCCAGAGGTCATTCGGTCGTTCATGGGCTGGAATCCGAAGTGGACCCCGACCGCAGGTAGGCGCTTTGCCCCAGCAGATCCCGGACGACCGACACCAGTCGCAGTGGCTCCAGCGGTTTCCTCAGAAAGGCGGCGGCGCCCGCCTCGAGCGCCGCGTCCCGGAGATCGAGCGTCGAGATCGCCAGCACCGGAGCATCGAATTGCTGTCTCAACTGCGCACAGAGCCGCAGTCCCTGCGCGCCGGAGATCAGCAGATCGATCAGTACGAGATCGGGAACCTTCCGTACGGCTTCAGCCAAGGCCTGCTCGGCCGTGGAGACAACCGTGACGCCGTATCCTTCCGTCCGCAGGAAGTAGTCGGAGAAGTCGGCAGCGAACGGATCCTGTTCGGCCAGCATGACGAGCAGCCCGTCGCCGCCCGGGACCTTCGCACGCTCCAGCGGTACGCCGCTGGCCAGGCGGCCCTGCAGCAGGCGGTATGCGTCGCTAGCGGCCATTCCGTCCGATAATCGGTCGCCGACGAAGCGCAACTGCTCGACCTGCAACCGCGAGTACAGGCGATGGCCGCCCGGACTCCGCTCGGGCACCACGACGCCGTACCGGTCCTCCCACGTCCGCAGCGTCGCCGCCGGGATGCCGAGCATCCGCACGATGGCCCCGATGCTGTAGACAGGCCGATCAGGCATAGGACGAACGCATCTCTCTGGGTCCGGGATGACACGCGTTCTACCGGCGAACAGCCGCCGGTCAGGCTCCTGATGGCTGGAGCATAGGTACTCGGCACGGATACCTATTGCATGCCCGGCAGACTACCTCATCTCGCGGCAGACGAATTTGCCGTCCACGTGACGGCCAGGGGTAGTGGACTACAAGGTTCCGGGATGACGGCACCAGTCTCTTCGCCGAGACTCAAAACCGTGCCGTCGGAGCACCGCGACGTACGACCAGGGAGTGCTGACGCTCGTCGTTCCGGTCGCCGAACAGGCAAAGCCGCGCAGGCTCCAGATCACCGAGAGCGGCGGCACGAAGGATGACGTCGTACAGAACGGCGTCACGCAGGAGAGCGCGGACCGCAAGCCCGCCATCACCGCTCCCGCCTGACCTGAGGCACTCCGAGACAGGAGGCGACCGTGGATCTGCAAGTAAAGGCCTGGGAGGTACCGCTGCGGGTCGGCGCGGGCGCCTTCGTCCTCAATTCCGGCCTGGCCAAGCTCCGCGCGGACGACGCGGCCGCCAAGCAGACCCACGGATTCGCCGCAGGCGCCTATCCGGCCCTCCGCCGGCTCGATGCCCGTTGGTTCGTGGCAGCGCTCTCGGCGGGAGAGATCGCACTCGGCACGGCACTGCTGGTCCCGATGGTGCCGCCTGCTCTCGTCGGCGCAGGCCTGACCGCGTTCTCCGGAGCCCTCCTCGGCCTGTATCTGCGCACCCCAGGTCTGCGCCAGGAAGGCAGTCTCCGCCCGACTGAGCAGGGCATCCCGATCGCCAAAGATGTCTGGCTGCTGGCCATCGGGCTCGCGTTCGTCGTGGACGATGTCCACGACCGGATGCGCAGGAAGACGTGAACCGGCATGTCCGCCGTTACAACCGGCAGATCGGCACATCGACGCGGCCGCCGTGAGTGGGCTCAGATTTTCGGCGCTGGCTTCACACTGTGGCTCGCCTGCCTCGTCGTCACGCTGTTGACCGCCAACGCCAACCTGGTACCTACGCTGATCCTGCTCGGCAGTTTTCTCATCCCCGTCACGTTCGTCGCCTGGTCGTTCGAAAGGTGGCGGGACGAGCACCTCACGGCCGAGCTCATCGTCAAAGCCTTCGTAGTGGGCGGACTGCTGGGCGTGCTGGCGGCAGCCGTGCTGGAGACCTACCTGCTGGAGCCCTCTCCGTGGTTGTTCCTCGGCGTCGGCCTGATCGAAGAGGCTGCCAAGCTCGGCGCGCTCATCTTCGTCACCCGCCACTTGGCGCGGCGCCATGGCCGGGACGGATTCGTGCTCGGCGCCGCGGTCGGCTTCGGGTTTGCAGCGTTCGAGTCGGCCGGGTACGCGTTCAACGCGTTGCTGACCGTCAAAGGCCTGTCATTGACTGCTCTTGTCGAGACCGAGCTGCTGCGGAGCGTACTGGCGCCGTTCGGACACGGGCTGTGGACGGCGATCCTCGGTGGAGTGCTGTTCC
Organism: Kribbella soli; assembly: GCF_004331345.1. Lineage (GTDB taxonomy): Bacteria > Actinomycetota > Actinomycetes > Propionibacteriales > Kribbellaceae > Kribbella > Kribbella soli. Next base: position 1,522,797 of record NZ_SJJZ01000002.1, read on the forward strand.
GGGAAGCGCGGGCAGGTCGGTTCCACTTCAATCGTGTGGTTCTGCTCATGTATCTGTGGGTCTCGGTGCTGCACGCATTGTGGGACTACACCCACAGCATCGCTCTCGCGCTGACGTTCCTGCTCACCGGTACACCGTGGCAGTACCGGCTGCTCTCCATGGGCTATCCTCCGTCGCCAACCTCTGAACAGGTGCACGTGTTCACGGTGCTGTCCGTCGGCTTCCTCGCTCTGGTGGCGCTGCTGGGCATCGCCACCCTCTGGGCCACCTGGCGAAGGACCCGGCCCGAGAAGGCGCATTCGGCGTCCCTGCCATGACGAATCCCGGAAACGTGCAGCCCGCGCCAGGTCCGATCCGGACCAGTGTGCCGGCCCGTCTCGATCGGCTCCCCTGGACCGGATTCCACTGGCGGGTGGTCATCGCGCTCGGTATCACCTGGGTGCTGGACGGCATCGAGATCACCATCGCCGGCACGATCGCCGACCGTCTCCGCGACCAGGACAGCCTGGGCTTCTCCTCCTCGCAGGTGGGGCTGGCGGCGAGTCTCTATCTGCTCGGCGAGGTGTTCGGTGCGCTGCTGTTCGGCAGGCTGACCGACAAGCTCGGCCGCCGCAAGCTCTTCCTTGCGACGCTCGGCCTGTACCTGCTCGGGAACGCACTCACCGCGTTGTCGATGAACTTCTTGTTCTTCGCCGCGACCCGGGTCATCGCCGGAGCCGGCATCGGCGGTGAGTACGCCGCGATCAACTCAGCCATCGACGAGCTGATTCCGGCGAAGTACCGCGGCCGAACGGACCTCGCCGTCAACGGAACCTACTGGCTGGGAGCGATGATCGGCGCGGCGGCGAACCTCGCCTTCCTCAACCAGAACGTCTTCGGCGTTGACCTCGGCTGGCGGATCGCTCTCCTCATCGGCCCCCTGATCGGCGTGATGATCTGGCCACTGCGGCGCCACCTCCCGGAGAGTCCGCGGTGGCTGCTCACCCACGGGCGGGTCGACGAGGCAGAGCGCATCGTCTGCGAGATCGAACGAAACACCGAGGCGAAGGGCATCGACGTGCCACCCGTCGGCGAGGACAGCGTCATCATGATCGACCCCCGGGGAGCGATCAACTACCGCGAGCTCGCGGGTGTGGTGCTACGGGACTACCGCCGCCGGTCGCTGGTCGGCCTGACACTCATGGTCACCCAGGCCTTCCTCTACAACGCGATCTTCTTCACCTATGCGTTGATCCTCGCCGACTTCTACGGCATCCGGGGTGGCGCGGTGGCCTACTTCATCTTCCCGTTCGCCGTCGGCAACCTGCTCGGACCGATCCTTCTCGGCCAGTACTTCGACACGATCGGCCGGCGGGTGATGGTCGGCGGCACCTACGCCGTGTCCGGACTGCTGCTGTTGGTCACCGGCTGGCTCTTCAACGACGGCGCGCTCACCGCGGTCACGCAGACGATCTTGTGGTGCGTCATCTTCTTCTTCGCCTCGGCCGCGGCGTCATCGGCGTACCTGACTGTGAGCGAGATCTTCCCGATCGAACTTCGGGCGCAGGCGATCTCCTTCTTCTTCGCCCTGGCAGTGCTTGTCGGCGGAGTCGTTGCACCATGGCTGTTCGCGACGCTGATCGGTGACGGCGACGATCGGGGACGGGTGTTCCTCGGCTACGCCCTCGCGTCGATCCTGATGATCGTCGGTGGCCTCGTCGAGTTCGCCTGGGGCGTCAATGCCGAACAGCGCTCGCTGGAGGCAGTCGCAACGCCGCTGTCCGCCCGCGCGGCGACCGCAGCTGCCGAGAGCGGTCTCACGGGTGGTCTCACGGCACACGTTCGTCGCGGGCCTTGAGCATGGATCGAGGTTTCGGACAGCCGGCGCTCACGCTGATCATCGCGGTGGCTGTTGCCTGGCTGACGGCATTTGCCACGGAGCGATTCGTACGCCGCAGGATACGGCGGTCAGAGGCGACGGTGTGGCTGTCGCTCGAACAGCGTTGCAGACGGACGTTCCGGATCACTCTGATCGTCGCCGCGATCCTCTTGGCGCTGCCGTACGCAGGGCCAGGCGGGACACTCGTGCCGGTCGGGCGGCACGTCCTCGTCCTCGTTCTGATCGCGGCCGTCCTGCGGCTGCTCATTCAGTTGAGCGGCGTCTTCGAAGACGTCACCGTCGCGCGATTCGACATCGGCATCAGCGACAACCGGCGAGCTCGCAAGATTCGAACGCAGGTCGTCCTGATCCGCAGGATGACAATCGCGATCCTGGTCGTAGTGGCCGCCGCCACGGCAGTCATGACCATCCCTTCGGCACGTTCCGTCGGCGCGAGCTTCCTCGTGTCCGCAGGTGTGCTCAGCGTCGTGGTCGGTGTCGCTGCGCAGACGACGCTCGGCAACCTGCTGGCCGGTCTGCAGATCCTGCTCACCGACCCGATCCGCATCGACGACGTCGTCGTCGTGAACGATGAATGGGGTCGCATCGACGAGATCACCCTGACCTATGTCGTAGTCCGCGCCTGGGACAACCGTCGGCTCATCCTGCCGATCTCGTGGTTCACGACCAACGTTTTCCAGAACTGGACGCGGCAAGAGGCGCGGGTGGTCGGCAGCATCGTGTTGCACGTCGACTTCAGCGTTCCCGTCGAGGAGCTCCGCGCCGAGATGTACCGCCTCGTCCAGGAGTCACCGTTGTGGGACGGCCTGGACTGGGTGCTGCAGGTGGTCGACACGACTCCGTCCACGATGGTCGTCCGGGGGCTCGTGAGCTCCGCAGACGCGCCCAGCAACTGGGATCTGCGCTGCGAGGTACGCGAGAAGTTGCTGAGGTTCGTGCAAGAGCGTCACCCGGGCGCACTGCCGAAGGTACGCGCCGACGTGGTCGAATCCGCAGTACCGATCCGCTTCCCGAGCACAGACGGGCGCGTGACCCCAGCTGCGACAAGCGAGCGGCGGCCGGCCAGGAACTGGGACAGATCTGATGGGGCGAACTGAACGACCGCGCCTATGCAGACATCGGGGTCGCTTGTTCTACACGTTTGCGTGGTGACGCGGGCATCTCGTCGCGGCAGCATGGCGAAGGTTGGCGTGCCTTCGACGAACCCTCAGGTCGTCCAGCATCCACACCAAGAGGAGACACCATGACTGTCATGGCTGTGCACAGGTTCGAGCGCTTCTTCCGCGCCACGGCGGGTCTGGACGTCGACAAGGACGACCTCAAGCGCTACAGCGAGTTCGTCAGCGACAAACTGCATGATCTCCTGATGATCGGCCAGGCCACGGCGAAGGCGAACGGCCGGGACATCCTCCAGCCACGCGACCTACCTATCACCAAGGGCTTGCAGGAGAGTATTCATGTGTTCCGCGAGGTCGACGAGGAGATCGAACTGCAGCCGATCTTGGCGCAGCTGACGAAATGGCCACCGCTCGACGTGACTGTCAGCGAGGAGACCGAATCTCGGTTGCCCGAGGTGGTCGGAGGGCTGAGCGTCGCGCTCGCTCGCACCATCAAGGTCATCGACCCTGAGGTCAAGAATCCGCAGACAGCGCACTGGGCAGACGCCTTCCGCATCTTCGGCCTGTTGCTGTAGCTCTGACAGCGGATCCGCTACTGCTATGCCGAGGCGGCCGCCAGATCCCTCGGCAACCCTCCGGGGTGCGGGACGCAACCGGACGGATCTGTGCCAGGTGCGGGTCTACCCCTGTTCACGACCCACCTGGCCGGTCAGCGCATCCTCCAGCCAATGCCTCAGTACGGCGGCCGGCGCGGCGCCGGCGTGCCGCGCGACCATCTGCCCGCCGCTCAACAGAATCAAGGTGGAGTTCGCCTGGGTCTCGAACCGCTGCGACACTGCGGGCGCGTCGCCGGCGTTGACTTTCACCAGCTTCAGCTCACCGGCCTTCTCGATCGCCAGCTTCTCGAGCACCGAGCTGACGAACCGCCAAGGTGAGCACCAGGGCACCCAGAGGTCCACCAGCACCGGCACGGTGGCGATGTCGGCGATCTGACCGAAGTCGCCGTCGCCGGCATCCACAACCCACGGCAGCGGCAGGCGGCAGTTGCCGCAGCGCGGTGCGCCCTTCGCCGCCGCCGGGACCTGGTTGCGACGCTGACACTTCGGACATGTGACGAGTTGCGGCGCGGCTACCATCTCAGCTCCGTTCCGACCTGGATCCGGCTTCGACCTTCGCTCCTGATCGTTCCCGCTACCGGCGGCTTATGCCTCGGCAACCTCGATGGTCAGGGCTTGCCGGGATCGGCGGCCTCTTCGCGAACGGTTCCACCTGTACGGCGGGCAAGCATCCCCCGAATGCGTAGTCGCCACGGCGGGTTCGCCGGATGGACCTCTCGTGGCCTCCTCCCGGTTCTGGAACATCAGGCGTGGGCTGACTCACTCGTCGGCGAGTTTGCGGAGGAGGTCTGCCAGGTCGTTGTTCGCCAGGTCTGCGAAGTCGGCCAGGCCGATGTTGGCGGCTTGCCGGTGCAGATCGGTCAGCCGGCGCTCGCCAGGACGTTCGCCGAAGTGGCGCTCCCGGCTGCGGATGAACGGCCCCGCGAGCTCGACCAGCTGATCCTCGGCGAGCCGGTCACGAAGGGCGGGCAGGATCTCGGTCTCCTCGCGCCGGAAGTGGTGATCGGTCCCGTCGGCGATGTCGGTCAAGATGCTGTCGAAGACCGCGTCGTCGGGGTCGACCTGTCCCAGCCTGACAAGCAGGTCTTCGGTGCGGAGGTGTTCGCGCTGTCTACAGCCGACTCCCTCCGCACCACCGGCGTCGCGTGCCCGCGGGTAGATCACGTCCTCCTCGGCACGGTGGTGCGCGACCAGCAGGGTGGACAAGACTGGGCGCAGCATGGGCCGGCGGTGCCGGTACCGGTCAAGCTGGTCGAACAGCCGCGCGATCTCCCGATGGTCCTGCTTGACGAGATCGATCAGGTCTTTGCTCATGCCCGCCTCCCTGCTGCGATTGCCGGCCCACCTCGCCTGCCACAGGATGGAGTACTCGGCCGTACCTCGGCGGTGAGGTAATCGATCCTGACTGTAGGAGCCGAGCAGCCGCGCGCGAATCACAAGATCAGGTGGTTTCCTACTCGGCGTCCTCAGGTTTCTGCCGCGAACTGCTCGCCGGCCCCGATACCGAGCAGGTGGTGCTGACCTGCGCCCCGCAAGGGTCCGTCGCGTTCACCGGAGGGACACTCGTACGCCGCATTCGGCTCGTCGACCGCTCGGATCGGGGTGGAGCTGCCGGTAAGACAGCACGACGGGATCGACGCTGATCACAGGTACCAGGACGCCATGGCGGTACTGCGTGGCGCGGGGCAATCGATCTGGAGAGAGGCGTGGCTCGATGCACGACGTGGCACCCGTGATCAATCTGCACCACCGGGACAGGACGCTCACCCTGGCGTTCGTCTCCGCGGTGATCGCCCTGGTGGCGACGTTCGCCGCTGTGGGGTCGACGATCCCGCTTTTCAACATCTACCGCGCCGAGGAAGGGCTCACCAACGCCGACGTCTCGCTGACCGTCGTCGCTTACTCCGCCGCGACTCTCAGCACACTGTTGGTCCTGGGACGACTGTCCAATCACGTTGGCCGACGGCCGCTCGCGATCGCCGGCCTCGGACTGCTCGTACTGGCGTGCCTGCTGCTCTTGAACGTGCACGACATCGGCATCCTGATTGCCGGACGGCTCCTGATGGGCCTCGGCGCCGGGCTGGGAAGCAGCACCCTCACCGCCTACATCGTCGACGCTGCGCCGACCCGGCCGGCCTGGCTGGCCTCCGTTGCTTCCAGCCAGACAGTCATGCTCGGTCTGGCCGTCGGGGCCATCGCGTCCGGTGCCTTGGTCCAGTTCGGGCCGTGGCCACGTGACCTCATCTACCTGGTAGTCATCGGCCTGCTCCTGCTGTCCGCCGCGCTCGTCGCGATCAGCCCCGAGACCGTGATCTCAACGCCGGGTGGTTGGCGATCACTGCGCCCGAGCATTCGCCTACCGGTCCGTGTCAGGCATCTGCTGCCCGTCGCGGCCGCCGTGTTCCTGGCCACCTGGGCGACCGGCGCCTTCTACCAAGCCTTCGTGCCCGCACTGGTAGAGGATCAACTGCACACCGACAACTCACTCATCGTCGGCCTGGTGTTCGCCGCGTACATGGGCCCCAGCGCCCTGGGCGCTCCCATCGGCGGCCGGTTCTCACCGGCAGCAGCGCAACGCCTCGGAATGATGACCTTCCTGGTCGGGTGGATCGGCATCATCACGGCGATCGCCACCGGAACGCTGGTGCTGTTCATCGCCGCAACCATCGTCGGAGGCGCCAGTCAAGGCATCGCCATCAGCGCGGCCGTCCGGGGTCTGCTGTACGGCAGCACCCTGTCAGACCGGGCACCGATCTTTGCGGTGGTGTATCTGCTCAGCTACACCGGCGCGACCGTCCCCAGCCTCATCTCCGCCCGGCTCGCCGGCATCATCTCCGTGCCACAAATTTCCCTCGGATACGGTGGACTCGCCCTTATCGCCACGCTGTTCACCGTCTTCGCCGCACGTAATCCGCAGACCCATAGTGTGAAAGGCTGAGTTGATGAGCAACGAAGAACAGGCGTCGGCGGCCGAGGAGCTGATCGACAACACCGAGCAAGGCCGCTTCGAGCTCTACCGAGTGGCGATCTGGTCGGATGGCTCTACTACACCCGCCTGAGGCCCAACCGGTACGCCCTCCGGCACACTGAAGTCGAGCCGAGTCATCAGCACCAGGGCGTCGCCGGCGCCATGGTACGGCGAGTGCTCGACGAGGTCGGACCCGCGAGGGCACGATCACCAAGATCCTGCGGATCGATTCACCCTCCGTCCACTCACTCGAGTTCGGCCGCACGGACGCGGTAGATCTGCATCAGCAGGCCGTAGTACTTGTCGGTCTCGCCTACCCACGCCATCCCGAGACGCCGTGCGGTCGCGCAGGCACGACGGTTCTGCGGTCGGGCGACCGCGTACAACTCGTCGATCGTCCCGGTTGCGAACGCCCAGCGCATCAAGGCCTGGCTCGCCTCGGTCGCGAACCCTCGGCCCCAGGCCGCCGGTTCGAGTTGCCAGCCGATCTCGAAGTCTTCCTCGTACGGCGGTAACAAGCCGATCGTCAGGCCGCCGACCACTGCACCGTCGGCTTTGCTGACGATCACCCATCGCCCGGCGGGTACGACGAGACTCTTGCCGGCCTCGATCCACGCGCGGAGCAGCAGGCGCATGGTCGCCTTGTTCGGGACCTGGTCCATCGCGGGCGCCAGCCATCGTGCCACTTCGGCAGACCCGTAGATCCGCAAGGCGGCGTCCGCGTCAGCCTCGGTCCACTCCCGAATCATGAGCCGGTCGCTCTCGATGATCACTGTCATATCGCCGTCCTGTCGATCGAGGTGTTCCCCGCGCCACCGGCCCCTCCGATGCCGCAAAGAGGGCTAACCAGTCCACTTCAAGCCGCCAGTCTTGCGCGATCCGTCCCGAGAATCAGTACTCGTGACAACTTCTTGGGCAAGAAGGTAGCCGCGATGCGCCATCCAAGGGAGGACTATATAGTCCTTTCATGGACGGAGCAGCTCAGCAGTCCGTTCAGAGCGCAGCACAGAGGAAGTAGCGATGACTGATCAGGTTCTTAGGCCCGACGGAACGGGCTTCTATCTCGCCGGTGGCGAGCTGTCCTCGACCGGCCCGGACGAGCAGACGATGACCGGCACTCCGCCGGTCGACTTCAGCGTCACCGCAGGCTTGTTCGGCAACACCGAGATCGACTTGACGCTGGCCAGCTGGAGCAGCGCACGGACGGACGACCCGGATAGCGTGCGGTCGGAAGAAGGGCGCCTGGTCCTGCCGTTGCGGACACAGCCGGTGATGCTCAACTCGCTCCCGAGCAAGGTGCGGGTGCAACTGCGTGCCGGAGCAGGCCTCCCCCAAGCCGAGGGCGCCTGGCTGCTCGTCCTTCACTTCCGCAATCGCGCGGGATCGAGCCTGACCTGGCAGGCCAGTCTTCCCACCGAGGCGTTCGGTACAGGCTGGCTGGCTCCGTTGGCCGACCTGCTGACCATCGACGACACGGAGGCCCTTGCGCAAACACCCAGCAGCACGCCGGCTTCTCCGACGATCACTGTGGTCCACCACGCAAACGACGAGTACTACGAGCTCCTCGTCGATGGTCAACAGGCCGGGCTCCTCGTCTACCACTTGATCGGCTCGCGCCTGTCCATCACGCACACCGTCATCGAACAGACATTCCGCGGACGAGGACTTTCGTGGGTCCTGGTCGGCCGCTCTCTCGACGACATCCGCACGCAGTCCGTGACGGTCTCGAACTACTGCGCCGTCGTCAGCCGCTTCATCGAGAAGAACCCGGAGTACGCCGATATCCTCGGCGCGCCCCGGCCTGCCCCGACCTCGTAACCAGGACGGTTGCGGAAGCGTGCTACTTCTTGCCGGCCGGCTTTGCGTACGCCCGGACCGAGTTCATCGCCAGATCGAGGGCGACCTGCATCGGTCCGGGGTCACGGGCGGCCTGGGCGAGAACGTACCCACCCTGGAGAGCAGCCATGATTCCCGTCGCCAGCGCTTGTGGATCAGCGGCCTTGGACAGCGCGCCGTTCGACTTCATCCGCTCGAGCGCTCCGGCCAGCAGGGAGATCCAGGACGTCAGGTGCGCCTCGAGATCGACGCGTGCTGCCTCGTCCTGGTCGGAGATCTCGGTCGACAGTGAGCCCAGTTCACAGCCGAGCGCCCCACGACGCGCCGTGACTCGCTGGAGGATGGCCCGGCACCAGCGATCCAGTCCGCTGAACGAGTCGACCCTGCGGAGATACTGCTCCTCACGCTCGAGTACCCGGCCGCCCCGCAGTGCGATCACTGCCTGGACCAGGGCACTCTTGTCGCTGAAGTGCCGGTAGAACTGTGACTTGCTCGTCCCACTCGCCGCGGTCACCTCGTCGAGCGTGGTCGCTGCGGCACCCTTGAGAGACATCAACTCGTCGGCTGCGGCGACGATCCGGGCTCGCGTGGCCGCGCCGCGGGCGGTCAGGCGGCGATCGAGCTCGTTCACTGTCTCGGGCACGAAACGAGCTTATCGGGGCCGAGCAACGATTGCTGCCGCTTCTGGAGATGAACGGTCCGCCATCAAGGCAGGATACCCACCAGATCGCCCTGGTCCTGCTCGACGGGTAAGTACGCGTGCCGTGGCCGACACGAACCCCGTGAGGAGCCGGCACGCCGCCGGCCGGTCGGCAGGAGGACGGATGAGCGAGGTCAGTCGGGAGTATTACGGCAGCTACAGCGTGGACGACGAGGACCAGCTCCAGTTCTCCGACACGCTCGACGGGCGCGGTGTCCCCGACCTTCTCGACGAGGGTTACTCGCCGCCGGAGAAGTGGTCGGCCGGTGAGGGGTTCGGCACGACTGCGGCGGAGGCGTTGCTGGGTGAGACCTTCGAACAGCGGCTTGCCCAGGAGGAGCCTGATATCGACCCGTACGCCGTGCCGCCGGAGTATGTCGACGGTCCGGAGGTCGGCCGGGAACGGGCCGGACGTCTGGTAGCTGGGGACGAGGGGTCGCACTTCGATCTCGAAGAAGAGCTGGTCGCGGCCGACGTCGGGATCGACGGAGGCGCCGCGAGCGCCGAAGAAGCCGCGATCCACGTTGTCGACGACGAGCCGCTGGAACTCGACGAGGTCAACTGATGAGGACCGTGGTGAACGACGTCCAGCGCGAGCTGACCGTGGTCGAGAACAGCGAGCTGCGGCGGTACGAGCTACTCGTCGCAGGCACGACGGCAGGAACCCTCGACTTCCGCGTCGTCGGCCGGCGGCGTGTTCTGGGGCACACCGAGATCGCGGCCGATCAGCGGGGACGTGGACTCGCTACGACACTGATCAAGGCAGTTCTCGACGACCTCCTCGCCACGGGTGTCCGGGTGACGAACTACTGCCCTGCAGTCGAGCGTTTCCTGCAAGACCATCCGCAGTACGTCGTGGTACTCGATCCGTCGCACCCACCGATCCATCCGCACTCCAGGAGTGCGGCAGATGAGAAGAAGCAAGTGGACCACTCCGCCCCACTGCAGCAGCTCGTACATGCCCAGCACTCCAGGCTCAGAGAGCTCGCCGCGCGTTCTCAGGACCCGAGCATGGACGGATTCGAACGGCGTCGCATCACGGACCATTTCACGGCCGTTGCCGCACAGCATGCGGCCGCGGTCGCCGATGTCCTGCTCTCCGCGGCCAGGATGTTGCCCGGTGAGGATACCGGGGTCCTGCTCGACAATCTCAAACAGTTCGAGCAGGCACTCCGGGTGCTCAAAGGCAGGGCGTACGGCGACGCGCGCTTCCTGAATCTCAGTGCAACCGAGACCTGGCGGGAGGTCGAACGCCTGCTGGCCGAGCACGAATCGACCGAGACGCGGATCGTGTCCGGCCTTGAGCGACTCCATGGTGCCGACGGCGCCACAGATCTGGCCCGGGCCTTGGCGCAACGGCAGTGGAGTTCGCCGACGCGGCCGCACCCCAACTCGCCGCATGCCGGAGTCGCCGGACGATTCGCACACCAGCTGTGGCGCATCGCCGACTCGACCTGGGACGAACTGGAAGGACGCGGACTTCCGACCGAGCCGGCGGAGCACGCGAATCGGCATTCGGCCTTCTCTCACTATCTGTTCGGAACGCCCGACGATGCCGGCTCCCCGGGCGGAACCGACACACCTCACATTCATCAGGATCCCGGGAAGCAGTAAGGCCGAACCCCCGATCGCCACACAAGTAGGGACATCTGGGTCACTCGGGCCCGGCGTGGATCGAGGGAAGCTCATGAGTGGTTATTTCGAAGGCCGCAAGCTCATCGTGGTCGGTGGGAGCAGCGGCATGGGGCGACAGACTGCCGCGGACATTGTCGGGCAAGGGGGCCAGGCCGTCATCGTCGGGCGTCAGAAGGCGAAAGTCGACCAGACAGTCGCCGAGCTCGGTGAGAAGGGCGAGGCGTGGGGGATCACTGCCGAACTGGCGGATCGCAAGCAGGTAGAAGACGTACAGGAGCAACTCGCCGCAGAGCACGCCGACGCGACGCTACTGGTCAACGCGGCCGGATTCTTCATCCCCAAAGAGTTCCTCGACTACAGCCAGGAGGACTACGACGCTTACCTGGAGCTGAACCGAGCCACGTTCTTCCTGACCCAGACGGTGGTGCGGGGGATGAAGGCGGCCGGCTCTGGTGGTGCGATCGTCAACATCGGCAGCATGTGGGCCCATCAGGCGGTGGCGGCGACGCCGGCGACCGGCTACTCGATGGCGAAAGCCGGCCTGCACGCTCTGACCCACAACCTGGCCATGGAATTGGCGGCCGACGGCATTCGCGTCAACGCCGTGGCTCCCGCGGTGGTGGCTACGCCGTTGTACGAGGGCTTCATCCCGGCCGACCAACTCGAGGCGACCGTGAAGGGATTCGACGGCTTCCATCCGTTGGGACGGGTTGGTACAGCCCAGGACATCGCCTCCTCAATTGTCTTCCTCCTCTCTCCGGAAGCCAGCTGGATCACCGGGACGATTCTCAACGTCGACGGCGGCGTGATGGCCGGACGCAACTGACGGCCGAGCAGCGTTCCTGGCCGGAACAGCCGGTAAGAAACCGATCTGTCGCGGCGGCCAACTCGTGCGAGCTCGGCCGCCGGACGGATCAGGTGATCCGAACGATGCCACCGACGAGCCCGCGCTCGATCAGGTCCCTGTGGAATGAGTGTGGAGAGCCCATGACGAGTTTTCAGACCGTGTCCGCCGGTGGGCTGGAGGTCTTCTACCGCGAAGCGGGTAAGCCCGGAGCACCGAAACTCCTGCTGCTCGGCGGATTCCCCTCCTCGTCTCACCAGTTCCGGAACCTGATGCCGGCACTGGCCGACAGATTCCACCTGGTCTCGATCGACTACCCCGGCTTCGGGAACACCGAGATGCCCGATCCTGCGGAGTGGGACTACACCTTCGACCACCTCGCGGAGATCGTCGACGAGGCGATGCTTGCGATCGACTTCACCGGACCGATGGGGCTGTACATGCAGGACTACGGGGGCCAGATCGGGAACCGACTGATCTCGCTTCATCCGGACTGGCTGCAGTGGCAGGTCATCCAGAACTCCAACATCTACGAAGAGGGGTTCACCGAGATCTGGGACGGGATTCGTCGCGTCCTCTGGGTCGACCGCAACCCCCAGACCGAGGCGCCGCTCGAGGCACTGGTCGAACCGGAAACAGTGAAGGCGATCTACCTGACCGGCCATCCCGATCCGACGAAGATCAGCCCGGACAACTGGAACCTCGATCTGCACTTCCTGGCCCGGCCGAACGCGCGCAGGGTGCACCTGGATCTCTTCTACGACTACCGGACGAACGCAGCCCAATACCCTGCCTGGCAGCGACGGCTGCGCCGTGACCAGCCCAAGACTCTGATCTTCTGGGGCCGGGGAGACATCTTCTTCACCCCGGCCGGCGGAGAGGCATATCTGCGTGACCTCCCCGACGCAAAGCTGGTCCGCCTCGATTCCGGACACTTCGCGACAGAGGACTGCCTGCACGAGATCGTTGACGGAATCAACAGTTTCTACGACGAGATCGTCAAGTAGCGGGCGCTGACGATCGGCACCTTGAAGGAGAGCCCGACTCCCTCTGTCTGTCCTTGGAAGGGGCGAGCCCGCTAATCATCGACTAGACCGACGCGCCCGGCGCAGCACGCCTGCTGCCCGTCCGCCGACACTGCTCATGCGATCTGCTGCTCCGGCAGGTAGCCGGCGTCGACCAACGCGGCGCGTAACTTCCGGCGGGCATCGAACATCATCTTGTAGATCGCATTGTGAGTCGCGCCGAGCTGATCAGCGAGCACGTCGGTGGGCATCCCGTTCAGCACCAGCGCGACGAAAACCATCCGTTGCTTCGCCGTCAGATTCTCATCGACGGCTCGATGTACGGCGTTCATCAGATCCCGGCTCTCGGCATGCGCCTCCGGCTCGATCCCCAGCCGTGCGGGAAGACGGTCCCAATCCTCTTCGTCGAACGCAACACCAGCCCGCTGCCAGAAGTGCCGGTTGACCTTGGCCGCCACGTCGAAGATCACGAACTTGTACGCCCAGGTAGTGAACTTGCACTCACCGCGGAACGTCGCGACCTTGCCGCAGATCGCCAGTAGGGCGTCCGCGGCGGCCTGGTGCGCAATATCGTCCAACTCCGGTCCGAGGAGTCGTAGCCTCTCCGCCCGCCGACCGACCTCCACCCTCGCGGCTCGCAGGAGAATCTCGTACAAACGTCGGCTCGCAAGCTCGCGCCGATCTCCACCGCTACTCAGGTCGCGAACCCAGGCACGGTTCTCCAGGGTCACCTCCGCGGAGACGACCCGTACCTGCGACAACGACTCGGAACCTTCGCTTTTCATGGATCTCCGGCGATCAGCGGAACGTGGTGATCACAGGTCCGGCACCTCGCTGTGTCGAACGGTGGAACAACATGGACGATACCGTCCATTCAAGACGCCGTCCACTCGACGGCAAGCGATGCCACTCGCTCCATACTCGAAGCAGGCTTGACAGCCATCCCGGTGTGGTTCACAGGCCGTTCGGATGATCAGTCAGTAACTGGCCGATCCAGTCCTGTTTGTGCTGACCTCAGGATGTCCGGCGGCGCCAACTCGAGAAGCCTCGGAAGGTCGACCAGGTCATCTGACACGAATATGCATCGGGGCATCTGGCCCCGGCAAGAGAAGGGAACTCCCTGTCGATGAGCGAACGCGAAACACGGTGCGGCGCCGATCTTCATGGACGAGTGGAGATCCGAATGGACGAACTCAAGGCAATACGCCACGAGATCAGAGCCCACGCCTCGAACGAGTGGGCGACGGAGCGTGGGTACGAACCGATCTACTCCGCATCGCCGCGCTCGAGGATCGCTGTCATCGGCCAGGCGCCCGGTCGGCATGCTCAGGACAGCCAGATCCCCTGGAACGACGCCAGCGGCATCAAACTGCGGCAGTGGCTGGGCGTCACCGAGGCTCAGTTCTACGACCCGGACACGATCGCTCTGCTCCCGATGGACTTCTACTATCCGGGCAAGGGCTCACACGGCGATCTCCCTCCGCGCAAGGAGTTCGCGTCGCTGTGGCACCCGAGGATCCTGACGTTGATGCCGGCCGTTCGTCTCACCGTTCTCATCGGGAGCTACGCCCAGAAGCACTATCTGGGGACCAACGCCAAGAAGAACCTGACCGAGACCGTCCGCGCCTATCGGCACTACGCTCCGGACCGGATCCCACTGGTGCACCCCTCCCCCCTGAACTTCAGGTGGCAGGCAAAGAACCCCTGGTTCGAGACGGACGTGATTCCCGCTCTGCAGACCCTGGTCGCGGACGCTGTTCGTAGCGGCCCTCGAACGTCACGCCATCACTGAGCCCGGTGAATCGGAGTCCGACGATCCGCCTGGCCTCAACCATCCAGCGAAGCGCGTAACAGGCTCGATAGGACGGCGGCCAGAACGAACAGAACCGGCCCTGGTCATCGACGTACCACTCTCCCGAACTGTCGCCGCCTCGTTCGGTATAGGTCGTCCGCCCGTCGATCCTGAAGACCTGAGTCGCACCGTCGGCGTACACGAGCCGCGCTGCCGTCACCGCCTTCGGGACGTCGGCAGCCGCAACTGCTGCACCGTCTTCGGCTTGGATTCCCTGCAACTTCTCACTCATCGCGCCCGCCCTCTCCCGCTCGACTGCGTTCGACTTATTGGTGACCGCCGATCCGCCCCTGCTTACCGACTCGCGAGGATCTCCGCGGCGCCACGGAACAAGCGAGGGTGTGCCCGTCGCGTCGGCGATGGGCACACCCTCGGGGTCAGATCAGGCGGTGGTGGCACGCCGTGGCAGGACCCAGTCCGGGCGTGCGAAGTGGCACGTGTAACCGGCGGGGTACTTGATCAGGTAGTCCTGGTGCTCCGGCTCGGCCTCCCAGAACGGACCCGCAGGCTCGATCGTCGTCACGGCCTTGCCCGGCCACAGACCCGACGCGTCGACGTCCGCGATCGTGTCGCGAGCGACCTTCTCCTGCTCCGGCGTGAGCGGAAAGATCGCCGAGCGATAGCTGGTGCCGATGTCGTTGCCCTGACGGTTCACCGTCGACGGGTCGTGGATCTGGAAGAAGAACGCCAGGACGTCGCGGTACGTCGTCTGCGCCGGGTCGAAGACGATCTCGACGGCTTCGGCGTGCCCGGGATGATTGCGGTACGTCGCATGGTCGTTCTGCCCGCCCGTGTACCCGGCACGCGTCTCGAGTACGCCGGGCTGCCGGCGAATGAGGTCCTCCACACCCCAGAAACACCCGCCGGCGAGGACGGCTGTCTCGGTGCCGGGATTGCGGGTGACCTGCCCGGTGTCGTCGGTTCCACTGGTCATGATGCATGCTCCTCTGTGCTCGTGATGTCGCTGGACGTGTCGGCCGTCTCGAACAGCGACCGATACTCGCCGTACCCCTGGTTCTCCAGTTCCGAGACCGGGATGAAACGCAGAGCGGCGGAGTTCATGCAGTACCGCTGGCCTCCCTCCGCGGCGGGGCCGTCATCGAAAACATGACCGAGGTGGCTATCGGCTCCGCTGGACCGCGCCTCCGTGCGGGTCATCCAGAGCGTCCTGTCCGTCACTGTGCGAACTGCGTCCGCCGCGATCGGCTTGGTGAAGCTTGGCCACCCGGTACCGCTGTCGTACTTGTCGGTCGACGAGAACAGAGGCTGGCCGGAGACCACATCCACATAGATCCCGGGCTCGTGGTTGTCCCAGTACTCGTTCCGGAATGCGGGTTCCGTCCCGTCTTTCTGCGTCACGCGGAACTGACTGTCGGTGAGGCGACTGACCGCCTCCGGAGTCTTCCTGTAGTCGTGCGACACGGTTTCTCCCTTTCTGACGTCGCTGGCTGCGCCGTCACCGGTAACAACATCGCAGGCGGCTGATTTGGTCCCGGGTTCCGCGGAACTCGCTGTGACCGCGATCTCAGTTCGGCCGGTCCCGCACCGCGGCCAACAGTCCGTCAGCATCTTCCGCGCACGGTCCACAGGCAGCCAGGTGCGACGCCAGTCCGGGATAGTGCGCGGCAGCGTCGACTCCGGATGCGAGTAGCTCGACATAGAGGTGTAGAACGCCCATGGCCTCATCACACCCGACGTCGCGTGGGTCGGTGGCGAGGAATCGCTCGAGCCCCTCCCTCCACCCGGTCAATGTTTCACCTCTACCTGTTGATCAGAAAGCTGGGGTTGTCCGTCGGCGCTCTGCCCAGATATCCGTTGGTGGTTGGACAGGCACGGATCTTACGGCCCGCATCGAAACAATTTCCCGACCCTCGCGTGGTAAGACGTCGAGTGTGCGGTGCCGCGAATGCTTACGAGCCGAAAGTGCCGCGTAGGCGAAAGACTGGATACAAGGAGGTGCCTGATGAGGGCGATCGTGGTGACGGACCAGGCAGCAGGAACGGCCGGGATGACGCTGGCGGAGCGACCGAAGCCGCCGGCGGCGATCAACGACGTCGTCGTCGAGGTTCATGCGTCGGGCTACGTCCCGACCGAGCTTGAGTGGCCCTCGACCTGGACCGACCGTGCCGACCGTGACCGATCACCGTCGGTCCCTGGGCACGAACTGGCCGGCGTGGTCACGACGCTCGGCTATGGCACGACGGGACTGTCCGTCGGTCAGCGGGTGTTCGGCCTTGCGGACTGGCATCGCGACGGCACGCTGGCCGAGTACGTGGCGATCGAGGCCCGCAACCTCGCGCCGCTCCCGGGTGACGTCGACTTCACAGTAGGCGCGAGTCTGCCCATTTCGGGACTGACAGCGTGGCAGGGACTGTTCCAGCACGGCCGCCTTCAGTCAGGCCAGAGCGTCCTCGCCCACGGCGCGGCCGGCGCAGTCGGCACGATGGTGACCCAGCTCGCCCGCGAGTTCGGCGCCTACGTCATCGGAACCGGACGCGCCTCCGACCGTGAGAAGGCGCTCGACTACGGCGCGAACGAGTTCGTTGACCTCGCCAACGACTCGCTGGACGACGTCGGCCCGGTCGACCTGGTGTTCGATGTCATCGGCGGCGACATCCAGAAGAGCTCCGCGGCCCGGGTCAAACCCGGTGGGACGCTGGTGACCATCGTAGGCCCGCCCGAGGCGCGGCCGGCGGACGGCCTGGCGATCGACTTCGTCGTCGAGGCCGATCGCGCCCAACTGACCGAGATCGTCCAGCGGGTTCGTGACGGACGGCTGCGGACGAACATCGGCACCGTCGCAACCCTCGACGACGCCGTCGCCACCTTCAACTCGACCGAGCGGCTCAAGGGCAAGACGATCATCAGCATTCGTCCGTAGCGGACTGTCCCGCCTCGCCTCGGTACCGCGATGAGGCGAGGCAGTGCCCCATGAGAAGCGTCGAAGTCACGGAGCGATCTCGAGCTTGGTGATCAGACCGTCGGCGAGGGTGAACCGGTAGATGATGTCGACGACACCGCCGGGGAAGTCACCCTCCAGGTGATGGGTGACGACGTAATGGGTGTCGTCGAACCTCTCGACGTGGCTGACCTCGACCGTATAGGTGTACTCGCTGGTCTCGGTCTCCCGCCAGCGGTGGATCTCGTCGTGACCGGTGTAGGTGGTGCCGTCGTCGTCGATCACGGTGGCGTCGGCGGCGAAGGCGGCCAGCAGGTCGTGAGCGTTCGCTTTGTGCTGGGGATCGGCCTCGCGCAGGTACCTCGTGATCGCCGGTGGTAAATGCATCGCCATCTCGGCGGCGGTCGGGTCGGGCGGGTGCTGGATAGTCATCAGGCGCCTTTCACAGTGAACGTGGTGCGGCCATGCGCTGTCTATGGCATTCCGGGCAAGTCGACGCAGTACATCCCATGGCCTTCGGTGAGCATCAGCAGAATCGTGTCGCAGTCCCGGCATCGCCCCACCGTGCCGGGTCCTGACATGTACACGACCATCTCCGCCATGACCCCGGAACGGCCACAACCCGCGCACTTGTAACCCATGGTCGTCATGTCTCGCGCGAGGAGGTCATGCATGACGCCCGCCATGGCGTTGCCGTCGAGGGGTCCCATCTTCGTCACACTCCTGTCCCGCCGAAGCGTTCGGTCCGGATCCGCGCCGCGTCGTACCCCAAAGCCACCAAGCCGGCCGCCGCCGTCTCGACGAACGCGGTCGGTCCACAGATATACGTGAGCGGCATCTGATCGGCTGCCCACCCGGCCATACTCAAGAGCATCGGGTCGATGCGTCCGCGATAGCCACGCCAGCTGCTCGGGGCCTCACGAGTCAACGTGATCGAAACATCGACGAGGTCGTAGGTCGCCATCTCCATGAGCTCCTCACGATAGATCAGCAGCTCGAGCGAGCGTGCCGAGCACAGCACACGAACAGGCACTCTGCTACCGATCGCGCGGTGATACCGAAGCATCGACCGCAGAGGGACCAATCCAGATCCGCCGGCCACCAGGAACAACGGACCACCGAAGTCGTTGTCCCAGACGAAATGTCCGCCGACCGGGCCACGGAACTCGAGCTCATCGCCTGCTCGCAGCTCGTCCACCAGATAAGGCGAAACCTCGCCGTCGTCGAGTCGCTCGACGGTGAGCGAGAGGTACTCGTCCGTCGGCGCCGTCGCGATCGAATAGCTCCGTTCCGTCTGATACCCGTCGGGTGCTGTCAGCCGCACATCCAGGTGCTGACCTGCACGATGCCCGCGCCAATCAGGCACTGCGAGCGTGATGGTCTTCACCCGCGGCGTCTCGAAGGTCGTCGAGATCACCGTGCCGGTCTGCCACGTCAGTCGCCGTAGTAGCGCTGCTCTTTCCACGGGTCTCCGTAGTTGTGATAGCCGAACATCTCCCAGAAGCCGGGTTGATCTGCGGCGCGCAGGTCCAGACCACGGATCCACTTCGCGCTCTTCCAGAAGTACAGGTGCGGTACCAGCAGTCGCGCCGGCCCGCCATGCTCCGGATCAAGCGGCCGCCCGTCGTACTCGTCGACGACCCAGGCCCTCCCACCGCGGAGGTCCGCCAGCGGAATGTTTGTGGTGTAGCCGCCGTCGGAGAACGCCAAGGCATAGGCCGCCTGGGTCGGCGTCGCGTCCAGGAAGGTATCGAGAGATACGCCCGACCAGGCCATGTCCAGCTTCGTCCACTTCGTCACACAGTGGATGTCGACCGTGAACTTCTCGTGGGGCAACGCCTGGAATTCGGTCCACGACCACGAGACCGGCCTGTCGACGCCGCCACGGATCGTGAAGTCCCACGCGTCCAACGGCGTATACGGGGTCGGGCCGGCCGACAACACCGGGAAATCCCGCGTGACGTACTGCCCGGGCGGTACTCGCGAAGAATCCGCAGTACGCCGACCGACGAACCCTCTGGTGACAGCCATCAGGCCTTCTCACCAAGCTGCACACGCAACAGCCACTGCTGCTTCTCCAACGCCCCTACCACCCTGACCAGTACGTCCTGCGTCACCAGATCCGCGGCCCCGATCGACTCGAGTCGCGCCCGGATCCGCTCAGCCACCGCCGCCACCCTCCGACCCAGCTCCCAGACCACTACGTGATCAGCCAGCGACCGCACCGCCACAGGTTCGACCCGCGACCCAGCCGCCACTGCCGAGCTCTGTCCATCGGGTACGAAACCCAAGGTCACCGCACGCTCAGCGACAACATCCGCCAATTCGCGCCACTCCCCCACCAACTCATCGAGGAACAGATGAAGACCATGAGCGGCCGCCCCGACCACACTCCAGTGCAACTGCTTCCCGACCAGCGACAGATCGATCAGATCCTGCAGCACCACCTGCAGCTCCGCACCAACCGCCGCCCGCTCGTTCGGATTCTCCAACGGCGGCAACTGCACCGAATTAGCAACAGCTTCCGTAGACATACCTCTTCAGTGTCACGCCCACCGCCGTACCTTTCCTCCCCACCCAAACCAATCGCTGCCAGCAGAACAACACGGAGGCGACGGCCCGGCCCTGGCCGTCCGGACCGTCGAGGCGAGCGCCGAGATGATGGGCTCGACACTCCGCGGGCCATCGAGGAACACGGAGGGATCGCATGATGCCGGAGAACAGCGGCAAGGAGTTGACAGCGGACGAGATCCTGCAGCCGCCGAACCCGGGCGGTGCGGTCGGCTTCCGGTTGACCTGGTGCGCGCTCCGGCATCGGGCGCGGACGTCGCCGCAGAGCGACTGGGCGATGTCAGAGTGCGGTCGAGCCAAGGAGCTGGCCTATGCCGAAGGTCACTGCCATAGCGAGAGCGCCACCCAGTACTAGCCTCAGGGTGGCCGGCCACCGGCGGGCCTCACCCAGTTGGGCGCTCACAGCTCCGGTTCCGGCCAGGGCCAGCAGGACCACGACGAAAGTGATAGGGACACGAGTCCCCGGTCCAGGCAGGATGATCGCGATCAGGGGCAGCAAGGCGCCGACCGTGAACGCGAGAGCGGACGCACCGGCCGCATGCCAGGGGTTGGTCAATTCGTCGGGGTGAATCCCGAGTTCGGCCTCCGCATGCGCAACCAGCGCGTCGCGTTCGGTCAGTTCGGTCGCGACCCGCTTCGCCGTCTCCGGACGCAGCCCCTTGTGCACGTAGAGGGCAGCCAGCTCGGCCAGCTCATCGTCTGGTGACGCGGCCAGTTCGGCACGCTCCTTCGCCAGCAGGGCGCGTTCGGTGTCACGTTGGCTGCTGACCGAGACGTACTCCCCCAGCGCCATCGACACCGCGCCAGCCGCCAGACCGGCAACGCCCGCTGTCACGATGGCCACCGTGGACGTAGTGGCACCGGCCACACCCACCACAAGCCCTGCCGTCGAGACGATGCCGTCATTGGCACCGAGTACACCGGCACGCAACCAGTTCAGGCGTCCGGCCAGTCCCCCGCGGTGCGGTTCACCGGGATGTGCGGGCACCTCTGCCGAGTGAGACATCAGCCCACCACGTACGGCGCGGGGCTCGCCACCAGCACGGCGGCGATCGCGATCCAGCGCGTCACCGTCTTCGATGCCGGACGCAACCAAGTACGACGCCCGACTGCCTGCTTGATCATCGTGGCGACACCGGCCGGATCAGGATCGTCGGACGGTGCCCGGGCGGCGGTCGCGATCGAGGTCGCCTCGTGCTCGCGCCACCAGACCACGATCGGCATCAGGGCGAGCGCGATTGCGGCGAAGATCGCCGAACTGCCGAGATCTGCGTGCTCGCGGATCAGGGCCGTCGACGCGACCCGGTCTTGCAGCCATTCACCCGCGCCCGCGGTGAGCGGCACCAAGACGACAACCGACAGGGCCAGGAGCGCGTTGGCGCCGGCGAGGCGGCGACGTGCAGCGGGCGAGACAACGGTGAGGACCAGCAGCAGAGCCGACAACGGCAGGAGAACCACCACTGCGCGGACCAGGATGATGTGCATCGGCAGGCCGTTCAATGTGTTCACTTTGTGCTCCTCGACTCCGCTGGTCTCCTCATCGTTCACGGGCCGGCATGACCGGCACAGGGTCGAACGGCACGTTCAGCTGGTCATTGGTCCTGCCAGGCGACGCCGAGTCATGATCGCGTCCCCGCGCCGGCGAGGTCCTGGGGCTCGGAAGGGAGTCCAAGGTCCGCGGTGCGGCGACGGCTCCGGGCACCTAGGACAGTCGCGACGGCCAGGGACAGTACGGCGACAGCCGTGGCGCCGGCGTTGGTCCAGGGTGTCAGCGGCCTGTTGGAGACGAGTACAGCACGTGGTGGCAGGCTGCTCGGGACGACCCAGGTTCCGGTGACCGTGGCCGGACCGGGATGATTCCGGACGGCCACTATTCGCAGCGGCAACTGTCCGGTCGCCTCGACATCGACGGCGGAACCGTCCGCGGTGACCGAGATCAGGTACTTACCCGGCGGCAGATTGCTCAGCGCGGTGCCGTCGTTCAGCTCCGCCTCGGTGCCTTGGGCAACGATCGGTGCGAAGCCCGACGTCGGGCGGGTCGACGGCCACGGGCACGTGTCGGCGTAGTCCGGATCCGACGAGCCGCCGGTAGCGGTCGCCGGCAGGCATCGATCCGTCAGCTGGTTCGCCCGGGTACCGGGGTCACCGGTGTCGTCGACGTTGATGAGCCACTTGTAGTGCGGCACCGGATCGTTCTCGTGCACGAATCCGGGACCTGAGTTCACCGACCGGGCACTGGCGACATGCAGCGTCAGGCTCCCCGGCCCGGCGGCCGCCGCAGGTGCCGCACCGCGCACCGCCTGGCCGGCCGACAACATCGCCGCGATCAGGCTGAGTCCGGCCACCGTCCGGACCCAGCGCCGCGACACAGCTCTCTGCTGGTACGTCACGATCCCTCCCCCATTTGCGTCCCCCGGCGGACGTCCCACGGACGTCACGCTGTCAGCGGCAACAGTGCGGCAGCGACCCGGTCGGCGGGCCCGGATGACACTGTTGTCACGCGACTCTCACGGAGGCCCGCGTCCGCCGGCGGACCGGCGACACAAACTCGTCATGGGTCAGACGGAGCTGAACAGCTCCGTGTGGATGCGACGCAGTGGGACTCCGAGGTCCCGCAGGTCCTGACAGATCCCGGCCACCATGGTCGGAGGACCGCACAGGAAGTACTCCAGGTGCCGTGCACGGCGTGGCAGAACCCGGGACAGCAGGTCGAGGTCGATCCGCCCGACCTCCCCGCGCCACCCCGCGTCCGGGGTCTCCACGACCTCGATCACCTTCAGGTTCAGTCTGCCGCGCAACTCGTCGACCTGTCGGCTCAGGAGGATCCGGTCCTCGGTGCGGGCTCCCACGATCAGCCGGTGCCGACGGCCGTCACCGCGATCGGCGAGCGTGCGCAACATGCTCAGCAGCGGAGTGATTCCTACCCCGCCGGCGATCATCACGAAGCCTTCGGAGGCGCCGTGTCCCTCGATCGTGAACCCGCCGTACGGACCGTCGAGGAACACCCGCCGGCCGGGCCGCACCGCACTCACCAGCTCGGTGAAGTCCCCCAGCGCCTTGATCGTGAACTCGACCCGCTCGGGATGTTCGGCGCTCGACGCCACACTGAACGGATGTTCCTCGAACACGAACGGCGAAGAACCGATCTTGATCCAGGCGAACTGCCCGGCGTGGAACTGCATACCGCGATGGTGGTCGGCCCGGAGTACGAGCGTCACGGCATCGCCGGGTTCCAGGCGAACCATCTCGACCCGGTAGGCGTTGCGGCGCGCCCGCAGCGGCAGCCAGATCCATCTGCGGACGGCGAGACCGGCGGCCAGCGCGCCCATCGCGATGAACCACCCGCCCAGCAACGGATGACGGACGAGGTGAGCGAGCCACCACACGTGCAGCCATGCCGTGGTCAGGACAACCGCCGCCAGGGCGTTGTGCACCAGCCGCCAGCCCTCGTAGCGCGGCTGGCGACGACGTCGGCGTACCGCCAGCCCGATCATCAGGAGCAGCGCGACGGTGGACGTCGTCGCGGCCCGGGCCGCCCAGGTGGTGTGCCAGAGCTCGAAGATCCGCAGACCACGCGGATCCACGAACAGCACGACGACCGCATGGAGCAGGACCAGGACGCCCGCCAGCATCGCGATAACGCGATGGATCCGCAGCACGGTCTCGATCCCGAACGTCGCGACGAGCCGATGGAGCCGGGCGGGAAGCACCACGGCGACTCCGAGTGTGGAGAACCCCACGATGCCCGCGCTCAGGGCCAGTCCCTCACCCGGCCTGATGTGGCTGTCGTGCAGGATCAGCCACGTGAGGAAGAACGGAAGCAGCAGGACGGCCAGGTACGCGGCGAACCATCGCAGCCGCGCAGCCAATCCGTACATGCGCATCGGGGCAGACCGAGAAGACGACATCCGGCGACAACTCCTGACCGGTCGGGACCCCGATGAAACAGAGACGAAGGTACACATCACGATCCGTCCCGTCGACTGCCGAAGCCAGAGCTCGTCCGGCTTTGCGGACGGCTTGCGTTACCAACCTGTGACCTGCTAACTTCCGTGCCCTACAGACGGAGGCAGGAGTGAGCGACCAGCAGCTCACGGGGAGATACAACGTCCAGAGGCGACGGATTCGAGTGCGGCGGCTGACAGGCGCCGGAACCGTGCTCAGTGCGATCACCGTGGCCGTCGCAGGTGCCCTCCTCTTCGGCACGGACGGCGACCAGTCGGACACCGCGTTGTCAGCACCGCAGGCGAGAGCCGGCCGGCCGGCCCCGAAAGCCGCCCCGCCGACGCGACCGATCTCGAGGACAACACCTCAGCGCCCGAGCCGTGGTCAGGCAAGGCCGCGCCCCACGACCACCGCGGCGAAGCCACGTCTTCCGGTTACTCCGGTCACACCTACCCGCACCAGCGCGTCGGCGCCGAGCGGAGTCAGTCGGCTCCATCACCTCGGCGACCTGCTACGTGACGACGCGCGACTGCTGGCCATCGACGAGCTGCGATCTGCGGCGGCACGCCTCGACCAGGCCGCCACTCAGCTCTCGGCCGGCGACACGGCACCGGCCGAGGCCTCGATTCAGAACGCGTTCGAGAAGATCGCCGACACTCAACGAACCGGAGACTGGCAGCCGAGCCGGACCGAGTCCCAACTCCTGGCATCGTTCGGCTACCGCCCGCCAGCCACCTCGCTCGCAACAGATCACCACCACGACGACTGAATCCACCGGTTGCGCCGTGGCTGCTCAGCGGGTGTCGCTGCCGGACGAAGTCGGGGCGACGGCGGCGCGTCCGGCTTCGAGGCGGGCGATCGGGATTCGGTACGGCGAGCACGAGACGTAGTCCAGGCCCGCCCCGGCGAAGAACGCGATGGAGGCAGGGTCGCCACCGTGTTCGCCGCAAACGCCGATGACCAGGTCCGGGTTGCCCTTGCGGCCTTCGGCGACTGCGATCCCGACGAGCCGGCCGACGCCCTCGACATCCAGCGACTCGAACGGCGAGACCGCGAAGATGCCGGCGTCCAGGTAGCGCGGGAAGATCGAAGCCTCGACATCGTCGCGGCTGAACGCCCACGTCAGTTGCGTGAGGTCGTTCGTGCCGAACGAGAAGAAGTCCGCGGACCGGGCGATGCGCTCAGCACCGAGCGCCGCCCGCGGCACCTCGATCATCGCCCCGATCCGGGTCGCGACCACGCACCCGGTGGATGCCGCCACATCGGCAAGCACACTCTCGATCTCGTTCCGCACCAACCGCAGCTCCGCCTCGCCGGCGACCAGGGGCACCATGATCTCCGGGTACACCTCCAGCCCCTCTGCGGTCACCGCGGCGGCCGCCTCGGCGATCGCTCGGGTCTGCATGGCGAACAGCCCCGGGATGACGATCCCCAGCCGAACCCCGCGCAGGCCGAGCATCGGGTTGCTCTCGTGCATCCGCTGCACCGCCGTGAGGAGACGCTCGGCCTCAGGATCAGGTGCGTCCGTCGCACGACCCACGGCCACCCGCACCGACAGATCGGTGAGGTCGGGCAGGAACTCGTGCAGCGGCGGATCGATCAGCCGTACGGTCACCGGCAGACCGGCCATCGCACGGAAGATTCCGACGAAGTCAGCACGCTGCAGTTGCAGCAGATCCTCGAGCGCGGCCTCCTGCTCCGCAGCACCGTCCGCGAGCACGAGCCGCTCGACCAGCTTGCGCCGCTCCCCCAGGAACATGTGCTCGGTCCGGCACAGACCGATACCTCCGGCACCGAACCGGCGAGCGCGATCGGCATCGGCCGGGGTGTCCGCATTAGCATGTACGCCGAGCACTCGACGAGCATCCGCATGACGCAAGAGGCGATCCACGGCCCGTACGAGATCGTCCGACTTCGAGAGCTCCAGTCGCCCCTCGAAGTACTCGACCACAGGTGAAGCGACGACCGGGACCTCTCCGCGGTAGACGACGCCGGCCAGGCCGTCGAGGGAGAGCATGTCCCCTTCCTCGATCACAACTCCGTCGGAGGTGACGGCCCGGCGAGCGACCGGATCGACGGTCAGGGTGTCGACACCGCAGACACACGTCTTTCCGAGCCCGCGGGCGACGACTGCCGCGTGTGACGTCTTGCCGCCCCTGGTGGTGAGGATTCCGACCGAAGCAAGCATGCCGGGCAGATCGTCGGGGTTCGTCTCACGGCGGACAAGGATCACCTGCAGGCCTTCATCCCAGAACCTGCGGGCCGCAGCGGAGTCGAACGCCGCGATACCCACCGCAGCCCCTGGCGAGGCGGCGACGCCGTGAGCCACCACCGGTACGTCGTGATCCTCGCCGAACCGCGGGAACATCAGTTGGCCGAGCTGCGCGCCGTTCACCCGGAGCAGCGCCTCGTCGAGGGTGATGAGCCCTTCGTCGACGAGCTGGACGGCAATCCGGAACGCAGCTGCGGCGGTCCGCTTCCCGACCCGCGTCTGCAGGATCCACAGCCGGCCGCGCTCGATCGTGAACTCGATATCGCACAGGTCCCGGTAATGCCGCTCCAAGGTCGACATCGCGGTCCGCAGCTCGACATCGCTCACCGGGTCGATCGCCGCCAACTGCGCCAGTGGAACGGTGTTGCGGACACCCGCGACAACGTCTTCGCCCTGGGCGTTCTGCAGGTAGTCACCGTAGACTCCGGTCGCGCCGGAGGCCGGATCGCGAGTGAACGCGACGCCGGTCCCGCTGTCGGATCCGCGGTTGCCGAAGACCATGGCCATCACGTTGACCGCCGTACCGAGATCGTCGGCGATGTGTTCCTGCCGCCGGTACAGACGGGCCCGCTCCGTCGACCATGAGCGGAGGACGGCACGAACCGCCAGGTCGAGCTGCTCCAGCGGGTCCTGCGGGAACGGCCTGCCCGCATAATCGGCGATCGCCCGCTTCAACGCCGTACAGGCACGCTCGATCGCCTCGGCCGGCAACTCCTCCGGCGTACCGACTCCCCACTGGGCGTACTCAGTCGACACGGCCGCTTGCAGGAGCTCGTCAGGTACGTCGAGCACCGTCCGCGCGTACATCTGCAACAGCCGTCGGTACGAATCCCACGCGAAGTGATCGTCACCTGAGTGCTTCGCAAGCCCCTGGACGGACGCGTCGGTCAGCCCGATGTCCAGGATGGTCTCCATCATCCCAGGCATGGAGAACTTCGCGCCGGAGCGCACTGACAGCAGCAGTGGATCAGCCGGGTCACCGAGCCGACGGCCCATCGTCGCCTCGAGGCGACCGAGATGCTCGGTGATCTCGTCGGCCACGCCCGGTGGCAGATCGCCGTTCTCCAGATAGGCCCGGCAAGCCGTTGTCCCGATCGTGAAACCCGGCGGGACCGGCAGCCCCAGGCGGGTCATCTCGGCGAGATTGGCGCCCTTGCCGCCGAGCAGGTCCTTCTGGTCCATGCTTCCTTCGGCGAAGTCGAACACGTAGCGGGCAGTCGTCAGCGTTGCGGTCATGGGATATGCCACCTCCATCTCCCAGGCTCCAGCGACCGGCACGACGTCCACAGGGCCGAAGGTCCCGCCTGGATCAGACGCTCTGCCCTCGCCGATGTCGAGGGAGACGACGGCGACCTTCGGCCAAGGCTCGAAGAGCTCCTGGTCCGGTGACGGTCATGGGAGCTACTGACTCTTGAGGAATCTGGATGGATCGCCGGCGGCGCTGGCGGAGGACGCGAGCCACGCCTGCAGGCCCTCAGGGTCGCGCCGGTCAAGCTCGTCGAGGCAGCGCTGGCGCTCCAAGACGATGTGGAGACGCTGGTTATCTGTCCTCGCTTGCCGCAGTGCTTCGTAGCTGTCGCGCCATTGGCGGCAGAGGTCCGCAGTACTGCGTTGCGGTACGTCGAGGCGCTCGATCGCTGTACTGGTTCCAAGTCGCACGCCATACCAGTGCACCGCAGCAGGCGAGGTGACCGCCAAGAGAACGGCCAGCCACAGCACGCTCGGGCCGAGAACGACGGTAAGGCCGAGGACCAAGGTAGTCGCTGCAGTTGCTGCAGCGACGGCAGTGACGACCTGTCCTCTCGTCCGGCGGGCAGCGTCTCCGCCGTCATACAGACCAAAAGCTGCCGCGGCAGCGACGACAACCGCCAGGAGTGCCACGCCCAGAATCTCCGCTGGCAGCAACACCGCGGCGGCAACGACGCCGAGCGCAACAGCCACGCCTCGAAAGGCCCGCCAAACGGCTCGGTAGGCCGCCAATCGCGGACCCACCACGTCCCTACCCTCGAACGAGGAGCCTTCTGCCCCCATGGCCGAGCCCCCTGCCCCAGGCCGATCCCCTCCGCTTGCCGGACGACCGGCCGCGTCATGTTCCACCTTCGGCAGAGACCTCTGCCGCACGCCAGAGTCTGAAGACCTATTAGTTGGGGGTACGACGTCCCTGCAATCCAGGGCGGACGCGATGACGGGACTTTCGGCACTGTGCCTGTACCTCGGTCCACAGCACGCTGGACGCGAAGTCGGGTGATCAGGAGGCACTGAGATGGCGACCACGGTCAGCGGGCATCCCGCGGTTCGGCCCTTCCCGGAAGTCCGCAGCTATCCAACACACCATTGCGTGACCGGGTCGCTGAAGCACGTGTACGACTTCCACGGCTATCGCATCAGCGAGGACCTGCTGTTCGGCCTCGGGACGGGGCTCGGGTTCGCGTACTTCCACATCAAGGACACCGATCCCTTCTACGGTGGCCGCGCCAACACCGCCGGCCCCAAGCAAGAAGGCCTGGAGAAGACAGCGGGCCGACGTACGGGCGTCGCCGTCGCATCTCACGCCACGTCCAGCACGCGCGTTGCTCAAGCGGAGCTGCGCCTACTTCTGGAGGCCGGCGAGCCGACACTCGTGTACGTCGACATGGGATTCCTGCCGTACTTTGACCTCCCAGCCAACTACCACTTCGGCGGCCATGTCGTGGTCGTGGCAGGCTACGACCCTCAGGCCGGGCAGGTGCTGATCGCGGACCGGGATCAGCAACTTCATCCAGTCGACTGGGACGTGCTGGAGCAGGCGCGCGGATCCACCTATCGGCCGTTTCCACCCCGGCACACCTGGTACACCTTCGACTTCAGCAACGCACGCGAGCCACGCCCGGCCGACGTCCGCGCCGCGATCATCGAGGTGTGCGACGGCATGCTGAAGCCGCCGATCACCAATCTCGGCGTACGCGGGATCCGCAAGGCGATCCGGGAGACACTGCGGTGGCCCGATGCGCTGGACACCGACGCGCTACGCCGTACCTGCTTCAACACAGCGATGTTCATCGACGCGCGCGGAGGCACCGGCGGCGGCATCTTCAGGTACATGTACGCACGCTTCCTCGGCGAAGCCGCCATCATCACCGGCGAGGCCCGACTCGACGAACTCGGCAATGAGCTGAACGCGATCGGCGATCTCTGGGAAGACGTCGCCGCTACCTTCTCCGCAGCTGCCGAACTCGAGGACCCTGCCGACCTGCTGGAGCCGGCAACCACACCCATGCACGAGATCGCCGACCGCGAAGAGTTCCTCTGGCAAAGCCTGAAAACCCTGACCACGGATCACACCTGACTACTGGGCGCGCGCACCGACAGGTGGGCCGGGCCTTAAGGCACGAGACGGCTCGGGACTATCGGCCCTAGTCGCAGGGAGTGACGGCCAATACGGTGATCTTGATCCCGAGGGGGGCTCGGGGACAAGAACGGGGGACTTATCCATGAATAAACGTATGTCTGTTGCCGTCGCTATGGCCGCAACGTTGCTCGTCGGCTGCGGCGCCGTTGCCGACCCGATCAGCGGCGAAGCGACGCCCACGACTCAGGTCACGACGGCGCCCACCGTTGCTCCGAGCAGCGAGCCGACGACCGCGGAGCCGCCGGCCACCGAGGAACCGGCAGCCACCGAGGAGCCGAGCGCCGAGCCGGCAAAGGACACGGCGGTGATCGGCAAGACCCTGACCTACAAGTCCGGCCTGGCCGTCCGCGTCGTGTCGGTGAAGGTCTTCAACGCCGGCTCTTACGCCTTCGGACTGGTTGCGGGGCACAAGGCCGTTAAGGTGACCTGGACGATCACCAATGGCACGTCGGCCAACGTCGACCTGAGTGGGGCCGAGGCGCGGCTCACATACGGCGCCGACGGCATCCAGGCAGAGAATGTCTACACCGACGGCGTCGGCGGGCAGTACCCGTTCGAAGGCAGCCTGCAACCCGGCAAACGCAAGACCGCGACGACAGCGTTCTCGGTCCCGAAGTCAGGTCTCGCGAAGATCAGCATCGAGGTCGAGCCCGAATTCATGAGCGAGACCGCCTTCTTCACCGGCAAAGCCAACTGACTCCCGCAGAGCCGAAAGTCCCGACCACGCAGGCCCGCTGCCAGGCGGCGGATCTCAAGTGCGATATCGCCGTCTGCCGCGGTGTAGGTCGGACGGCCCACACCCACTCCCCCATCGCCATCGTCCGCCTACCGGTCCGCGCGGTGCATTAAGGATGTCCGATGACCACTCCGCGTCTGCGGTTCGACCGTTCTCGGCTCGCGATCCTCGCACAGGCCGAGTGCCGTCGCATGCTCCGGTCGGTTGCGCTCGGGCGGCTGGTGTACACGGCGGGGGTCTGCCCGCGGTCCGGCTGGTGAACTTCGTCCTGGACGACGACACGATTGTGCTCGGCACGGGCCAGGGCGACAAGTTCCGGGCCGCCGAACGAGGCGACCTGATCGCATTCGAGGCTGACGAAGCGGACAGGGAACGTCATGTCGGCTGGACCGTCACGGCGATCGGACACCTGTCGGTCATCACGGACGACGAGGCCGACGAGTTGCGTCGTACGCTGCCGCTCCACACGTGGATGCCGATGGACGATCCGCGACTGGTTCGGCTCGGGATCGAGTCTGTTCAGGGTCGGCGTCTGCTGCCGTGGGGACAGCGACCACGATTTCAGTAGCGTCGATGAGCCGAACGGCCCGCCAGGTCGGGACTGTTGCCCGCAGCGCCATCTGCCTTCCCAGGGCGAGCCTGAAGGTGAGACAAGTGGGAGGAGCAGTCATGAGCACGTTGCGTCAGGAGATCGACCGCTGGGAGGCCGACCTCGAGAACCTCGCCGAGACCAGCTTGTCCGACAACTGGTTCCTCGAAGAGCGTCGGCTGGCCGAGGCGCAGCACACCCTCGTCGCCTTCCGCGGTCACATCCTGCCGATGCTCGCCGCTCAGCGGCCGTACGACGTGATCGTCGTCGACGAGATCGAGCATCTCCTCGACGGCCTGGAGGACCTCCGCAACGACCTCTTCCGGACCGTCCACCCGACGAGTTCCCATCGGGAGATCGCCGAGACGGTCGCCGCGCTCCGCGCTCTCAGCCGGGTCGCCCTCCGCTTCGAGCAAAGCCTCGAAAACGCCTCATGAGCGTGCTCACCTTCCTCGGCGCGGCCGGAACGGTGACCGGCAGCAAGTTCCTGCTCGAGCACGACCGCCAGCGGATCCTGCTCGACTGCGGCCTGTTCCAAGGCGAGGCGCAGTGGCGCCGCCGCAACTGGGACCCGTTCCCGGTCGACCCGGCCTCGCTCGACGCCGTCCTCCTCACCCACGCACACCTCGACCACTGCGGCTACCTGCCGAGCCTGGTCAGGCAAGGGTTCCGCGGTCCGGTGATCTGCACCCCAGGTACGGCGGACGTCGCAGGGATCGTGCTCCGCGACGCCGCCCACCTCCAGATGGAAGACGCCCAGCACGCCCGCGCCGGCGGCTACTCCCGGCACGATCCGCCGCAACCGCTCTTCGACACCGAGGACGCGGAACGGGCCATCAGACTGTTCCGCCCCACCGACGGCCGCACGGAGCTGGGCGCGGCAACGGTGACTCTCCACCGCGCCGGCCACATCCTCGGCTCGGCCTTCGCCGAACTGGAGATCGACGGCCGACGACTGCTGGTCAGCGGCGATCTCGGCCGGCAAGAGCACCCCTTGCTCCGCCCGCCGGAGCCTCCGCCGGCCGTCGACACGATCCTGGTCGAGGCGACGTACGGCGATCGGCACCACCAGCCCCTCGACCACGCCGAGCTCGGCCACCTGATCAGCACAACCGCAACGCGAGGCGGCGTCGTCCTGATGCCTGCCTTCGCGATCGACCGCACAGCGGTCCTGCTGCACGAGCTCGCCGGCCTCATGCGCGCCGACCTGATTCCACACCTGCCCGTCTACGTCAACAGCCCGATGGCCCTGGCCGCCCTGAACGTCTACCGCGCTGCCGTCACGAACAAGTCACCCGAGCTCCGTCCCGAGATCCTCGGCGGGCCGGACCCGTTCGACCCCGGCACCCTGCGCCTGGTCCACTCCGTCGAGGAATCGATGCGGATCAGCGATCCCGGCCGTCCGTCGATCGTCATCTCGGCGTCCGGTATGGCGACCGGCGGGAGGGTCCTGTACCACCTGGCTCGGCTCCTGCCGAGCAAGCGGAATACCGTGATCCTCCCCGGCTTCCAAGTCCCCGGCACCCGCGGCCGGGCGCTGCTCGACGGCGCCCGCTCGGTCAAGATCCACGGCCGCTACATACCGGTCCGCGCACAGGTAGTCGGGCTGTCCGAATTCTCCGCCCACGCCGACTCCGACGAACTCATCAGCTGGCTGTCGGCGGTGCCGAGCGCACCGGAAACCGTGTACGTCGTCCACGGAGAGGACCACGCCCGTGCCGAGCTGGCCCGCCGGATCCACGACGAGCTCGACTGGACCGCAGTCACGCCGAGTCACCTCGAGCGGGTCAGGGTCTGATCAGGAATCGCGTCGTGGACCGCGGCTCTCTCGCGCTCAGAACCCTTGCTCGCCGAACAGTGCGACCTTCAGCGCTCCCGTGGTGGCCGGCGACCGTCCCGCCCGGACGTACGACGCGGGTGCACAGCTCGTCCGCTGCCCGGGACCGTTGTACTTCATCACAAACCTCCCTGAACGAGACTTCCCACCCTCGACTCTCGTCCCCGCGGCCCTCCGGGACAGCGGTTGAACAGCACCCGTGCACCGGGACCTTCGGTACTCCTCCTCGGGACCTTCTGTCCTGCCCACGCCTCCGCCGTACGACTTGACTGGAGCTGCAGGACTACAAGCCCGGGAGGTGTCATGTCCGCAGAGCTGCCGGTACTGGTAGGAATCGACGGATCCCGCGACGGCCTGATCGCACTGACCTGGGCAACGGCGTACGCCGAACTACACCAGGCACCGCTCCACGCCGTGTACGTCCTCGACGACGAAGGCGAAGTAGGCGGCGGCCCGCCACCCACCGAAGCCGACGACGGCAGCGAGGTCCTCGACGACGCCCTGCAAGAGCTCGGGCGGCTGGGATTCCGCGACGCGTCGCTCGAGGTCCGCCACGGCCATCCGGCACAGGCCCTCCTCGAGCTCTCCGAACGGTCCATCGCCTTGGTCGTCGGCCGGCGCGGCATGGGCGGCTTCGCCGAACTAGTACTCGGCTCCACCTCCCAGACCTGCACGGCGCTCGCCACGAAGGTCCCCCTGATCGTCGTCCCCGACACCTGGAACCCCGCGACGGCCGCACACCAGCGGATCGTGGTCGGAGTCGGCGGCCTCGGCCGTACGGCGTTCTCCGAACTACGCATGGGCTCCGTGGCCCGCGGCCTGCTCCACCACTCATACTGCCCGGTCGCCGTCGTACACCACCCGGAGCCCTGACATGGACCACGTCATCAGAACCCGCAACCTCACCAAACGGTTCGGTCACCGGACCGCGCTCGACGGGCTGAATCTCGACGTATCCGCCGGCATCATCCTCGGCTACCTCGGGCCGAACGGCGCCGGGAAGACCACCACGATCCGGCTGCTGGCCGGGTTGATCCGCCCGACCTCCGGGTCGGCGGTCGTGTTCGGCTTCGACGCCTCCGACCAGTACGACGCTCTCCAACGGCGCATCGGCTACCTGCCAGGTGACTTCGTGGCCTACCCGGACCTCACCGGTGCGCAGTACCTGAGCTACTTCGCCCATCTTTACGGCGGCGTGGACCGGGCCCGGATCGACCTCCTCACCAAGCGTTTCGACCTGGATCTCGGCGTCCGGATCGGCGCCTTGTCCCGCGGCAACCGGCAGAAGGTCGGCATCGTGCAGGCGTTCATGCACGACCCCGACCTGCTCATCCTCGACGAGCCGACGACCGGGCTGGACCCGTTGATGCAACGCGAGTTCCGTGAGCTGCTACGAGAGACCCGGGACGCTGGCCGGACCGTCTTCCTCTCGTCGCACGTCTTGTCGGAGGTCGAGGCGGTCGCCGACACCGTCGCGATCCTGCGCGCAGGACGGCTGGTCACCGTCCAATCGGTGCAGGCGCTGCGCGACAAGGCCCGGCGCCGGCTCGACCTGACGTTCGCCACGACCCCGCCGACGGACCTCGTTCGGGCCGTAGCGGGTGTGCAGCAGTTGTCGATCGACGGCCGAGTCGCCCACGTCGTCGTCACCGGATCGACGGCCGAACTGATCAAGACGGTCGCGGCGTACGGCGTGACGAACGTCGTCAGCCACGAGGCGGACCTCGAAGCCGCGTTCCTCGACTACTACGACGGACAGGGGTGAGAGTCGTGTTCCGCAACGTCTATCTCAAGTCGCTGTACGACGCGCGCCGCGGACTGATCGGCTGGTCGGTCGCGATCGCCGCACTGGTCCTGCTGGAGTGCGCACTGTGGCCCTCGGTCCGGGACATGCCCGACCTGGCAGAGCTGTACAAGTCGTTCCCCGAGCAGCTGCGCAAGTTCTTCAACCTGGAGGCGATGACCACCGGCGTCGGCTTCCTCAACGCCGAGCTCTTCACGCTGCTGCTGCCCAGCCTGTTCCTCGTCTACGGCATCGGCCACGGCGCACGGACGATCGCCGGCGAGGAGGAACGCGGAACACTCGAACTGTTGCTCGTCACCCCGGTCTCCGGCGCCCGCATCATCATCGACAAGGCACTCGCCCTGCTGACCTCGATCGCGGTCCTCGGGCTCGCACTCTTCACCGCCACGATCGTCGGCAGCTTGACCTTCGGCCTCGGCATCTCCGCAGCCGACGCCGCCAGCGGGGCCCTCGCGATGACATTGCTCGGCCTCGAGTACGGCGTACTCGCCCTGGCCGTCGGCGCCCTCACCGGCCGCCGCGCCACCGCCATCGCCCTCTCGGCGTCCGCAGCGACCGCGGCCTACGTCGTGTACGCCGCCGGCCTCATCCTGCCGCGCTTCGAGCCCTGGCAGCCCTACTCCCCCATCTACCAGGCCTTCCACAACGGCCCCCTCGGCGCCGGCCTCCAACTGACCCACCTCTGGCTCCTCGCAGGCTCCGCACTGCTGCTCGCCCTCGCCCTGCCAACCCTGGACGGCCGCGACATCTCAACCGCTCACGGCGGGTAAGAGCAATGCCGGTTCGCCGGAAACGCTCAGCGGCGGGCGGCCCAGTTGCTCCAACTGGCCTTGGCGCCGGAGTCTCCGATCCGAACCACGTCGTACATGGCGGCGCCCGCGACCAGAACGGCGACCACGGTCAACGCCGCGGTGAAGACCTTCGAGGCAGGAGCGAGGAACGTGCGCTTTGCCGGCGTCCGCCCGGTACTCTCCCGCTGCCGCCACCACAGGATCACCGCCAGGGCTGCGACCCCGATGGCCGCGTAGATGGCGGTGTCTCCGAGCTCGGCATGCCGATGGATCAGCGGGTTCGGTGAGACGCGGCTCTCCAGCCACTCGCCGGCGCTCGTCGTGATCGGCACCAGCACGACGACAAGCACCGACAGGATCGCATTCGGACCGGCCAGGCGGCGCCTGGCCGGCGGCCACAGTGCGGTGAGCACCAGGAGAGCCGCCGCGAGCGGGAGCAGGACGACGATGGCGTGCACGAGCAGCACGTGGGCGGGAAGACCGTTGACAGTCTGCATGCGGGTTCCTTCGAGTCGGGTCAGGGAGATCAGGCTGGCAGCCGCTTCTTGGGGAATTCTTGGAGGACTTCAGCCCGCCGCACGGAAGTGTGCGGCGTCCAGCGCGGATTGCAGCGAGCGGCGGTACCCGTCCGACGTGAAAGTTGCCCCCGACACCGTGTCGATCCGGGCGCTCTGAGCCGCGATCGCCTCCTGCTCGAGCTGCGGAAGCGCGAACGAGCTGATCTCCCGGTCCCGGCCGCCAGACGAGGGATACACCACCGCCGTCACCGTGATCAGTCGATGGCCGCGGACCGTGATCCGGACCTGCACCGGCCCGTACCGCGTACCCTCCGACGTCCCGTTCACGGTCAGGTCACTGGTGCCCGGCGAAGTACTGACGACGCCAGGCGTTGCTGCGGGCACCGATGGGCCCGACACGTGGTTCCTGCTCGTCGGGTACAGGAACAACAGCACCAGCAGTACGCCGGTGCTCCCGCCGACCACGAGATTGCGCCGCAGCCGCACCGAATGCGCTGTCACCGCGCACCGGCCTGGTGCGCGGCGTCGAGTGCCGACTGCAACGACTGGCGATACCCGTCGGACGTGAACGTTGCCCCGGACACAGTGTCGATGTTCGCGCTCTGCGCCGCCAGGGTCTCGTGGTCGAGTTGCGGGACCGCGTAGCTGTTGATCTGGTCGGTTTCCCCACCTCCGCTCGGGTGCTGCAGCGCACGTGCCTTGGCGATCCGCCCACCGCGCACGGTCACCTCGACCTGCACCGGCCCGTACTGGGTGTCGACCACACCGCCCGCCACAACGACCGAAGACGGGGTCGGGGTACTCGCCCGAGGGACAGTTGGCGTGCTACGCCGAGGGGACGCGCTCGAACGGGCGGACGGTGGTTTTCGTCTGCTGTCGCGGCTGGACTCCGATGGTCGAGCCGACGGGTCTCTCGCGGGGCCCGAGCTGACCACGGTCGCCTGTCCGCTGGTCGTGTTCGGCTGCGCACTCGCCCGGAACGCGACCGCGACCACCGCCGTGGTCGCCACCGTCATCAGCAGCTTGATCCCGCGCCTCACCTACCTACTCCTTTCACCACGAGAACCGTTCCTGGTGCAACTGCGCGGCCGGCAGCCCGGCGGCGAGAACAGCCGCACACATCGCATCCATCCAGCGGTCCGGTCCGCAGACATAGACGTCGTACTGCGAGATCCCGGGCACCAGGCGCCGTACGGCGTCCTCGTCGGACGAGAAGCGGGCGCGCTCGGGCAACCACGACTCCCGCGCCGCCAGTCGCGGGCCGAGCAGGTAGTGCAGGGTGATGCCGCGACGATGGGCCAACTGCTCGAGCTCGTCGCGGAACACCAGGTCCGCCACACTGTGCGCGCGGTACACGAGCACCGCGTCGCCAGGCCGGTAGTCGAGTTCCTCGAGCAGCGCCCGCAGTGGGGTGATACCGATGCCGCAGGCAAACATCGCGACGCGGTCGGTGACCCGTCGCTCCGCGGTCAGCCGGCCGTACGGCCCTTCGACCGCAACCCGTGTACCCGGCCGCAACCGGGCGAGCCGGCTGCTGCCGTCGCCCGCGGACTTCGCGGTCACCCGGAGCCGGTCCGGCGCCGGAGACGCCGACAACGAGTACGGGTTGCCCCGTGACCAGCCCGGACCGTCGAGGAACCGGAACACGAAGTACTGGCCCGCCCGGACCGGCATCCGGTGCAGCCCGCGCCCGCCGAGCAGCACGGTCACCACGCCGGGCGCCTCGCGGATCACGTCTCGCACGGTGAGCCCGTGCCGAAGCGTGCGCCAGAGCGGCAGCGCCAGGCGGTACAGCACGATCGCGCCGAGTGCGACGCCGTACGCCGACCACCAGTAGAGGCGCGCCACGCGCGAGGTCGTGAAGTCCGCACCGGTCCAGATCTCGTGCGGAACCGACAGCCCGACTCCGACGTACGCATACAGGTGGAGCAGGTGCCAAGACTCGTACCGGAGCGCCCTTCGCGCCACCTTGATCGATGTGAGCACCACGACCGTCAGTGCGGCACTCGCAGCGACCGCGAGCAGCATCCCGCCGTACGTCGTGACGACCGTCCACGTCTCACGCAGCAGGTTGTTGTGATCGCGCAACGTGTACCCGGCGAGGATCAAGGCAATGTGCGCCAGCAGAAGGTTGAACGACCAGAAGCCGACCAGCCGGTGGCGACGCGCCAGCTCGTCCTGCCCGTAGCTCCGCTCGATCATCGGCACCCGTGCCATCAGGAACACCTGCACCAGCAACAGATCCGCGGCCACCAGCCCGGACAGCCGCCCGAGCGAGGTGAGCAAGTCGGCCGTCCCAGTCACGAGTGTCTGCAACCCGCGGCCCGAAACCCACAGCGCAACGACCACCAGCACGCTGGACCAGCACAGCACCCCGGCAACGTCGCGCCACCACACCGGAGTCGGGCGCGGTCGCCGCCGGGCGTGCATCGTCCGCGGCCGAATCGCCTCTCGTACTGGTCCGCGGTACGTCATGCTCCGACGATGACCGCCGATT
Organism: Kribbella soli; assembly: GCF_004331345.1. Classification (GTDB taxonomy): domain Bacteria; phylum Actinomycetota; class Actinomycetes; order Propionibacteriales; family Kribbellaceae; genus Kribbella; species Kribbella soli. Next base: position 1,561,118 of record NZ_SJJZ01000002.1, read on the forward strand.
CTTAGTGCTTCCTTGGACCGCCTTCTGCGATGGCGGGCAGGACGAGCTCGAAGGTGGCACCGATCTCGCTCGGGGCGAGCCGGAGCTGGCCACCGAGCCGGTTCGCGACGTCATGCGCCAGCGCCAGACCGAGGCCGTAGTGCTTGCGCCCGGCTCGGTGGCCGCCTGAGTCGAACCTGCGCAGGACCCGCTGCGCCGCCTCCGGGTCGATCCCAGGACCCGTGTCGCTGACCGCAAGGATCACGTCGCCGCGCTGTCGTCGTACGGCGATCCGTACCTCCCCGTCGGCTGGTGTGTGGTCGATCGCGTTGTCGACCAGCGCGACAGTGGCCCGCCGAATCGCGCTCGGCGAGCCGAGAGCACGCGCAGCGTCGTCGTCGGCGGCCCAGTGGAGCCGTACTCCTGCCTGCGCCGCATGAGCTCCTGCAGCATCGGCCACGTCCCGCGCAATCCGAGCCAGATCTACCGGCTCGTGGCTGTCGGCACCGCGCGGATCGGCCGCGGCCAGCAGGTCATCGACGATCTCCGCGAGCCGGCGGGTGTCCGCCACAACGCCATCCACGTCGCCAACGATCTCGTCACTGGCACCAGTGCGACGCAGGGCCCGCCCGAGGACCTGCGCTCGTGTGCTCAGCAACGTCAACGGCGTCCGCAGCTCATGCCCCGCGTCGGCCACGAAGGCGCGCTGCAACGTCAGCGCCTGCGCAAGCGGCCGTACGGCGCGTCGTCCGATCACCACGCCGAGCAGGCCGGCCAACAGCAGTCCCAACGCCGCAGCCGATCCCATCGCCTGCAGCAGCCTGGCACGTTCCTTGTGCGCAGTCGCCAGATTCAGAACGGCCTGCACCGGCCTGCCTTCAACCAAACCACTGGCAACGCGGTACTCGCCGTCGTCGTTCTCCACGGTGACCAACCTGACCTGTCCAGCGGCTCGCGCCCGTAACGCGGCCAGCTCCGGTAGCAGCTCCGCCGGGAGCCCAGGTGAGCTGGTGGTTCCCGACGGACCGGTCATGACCAACCAGGCCCCGGCCGGCGGATCGCCGACATCGTCTGCTGTGGCGACAGCTGACCGGAGCAGATCATCCGCTGCACCCGCCTGCCCACGCACGACCACGACGGTGACCAGGCCCATCAACAGCAGCATCGCCACCGCGACCAACGCGGCTGCCTGTACGGCGACCCCGCGCGCGGCCCGACGTACGAGCACCTCGTCGCCGATCGGCCGGCCGGTCACAACTTCCCCAGCCGGTACCCGAGCCCACGCACCGTACTGATCACTCCCCGCCCGAGCTTCCGGCGGCAGTAGTGAACATAGGTGTCGACGACTGTCTCCGACTCGGCGTCACCGAAGACCCGATCGAGCAGCTCGGCCCGGGTGAACACAGCACCAGGTCGTGCCGCCAGCAAGCCGAGCAGGGCCGCCTCCCGCTCCGACAGTTCCACGGATCCGCCGTCGATCCGTCGTACCGTCCGGGTCGCCAGGTCCAGGGAGCCACCCGGTACGGCGAGGTGGACAGCATGATCCAGGTGCCGACGAAGCAGGGCACGGACGCGCGCGAGCAGTTCGGTGAGCTCGAACGGCTTGGTCAGGTAGTCCTCGGCCCCGGCATCGAGACCTTCGACCCGATCCTCCGTGCTGTTCCGCGCGGACAGCACCAGGATCGGCGTACCGACTCCCCGGCTCCGTAGCCGCGCGATCAGATCGAGGCCTTCGACGGCCGGCAGGCCACGGTCGACGATCATCGCGTCGACCGGCCGCGTGAGGGCGAGGTGCAGGCCGGTGTGTCCGTCGCCTGCCAGCGTCACGGCGTACCCCTCGTCAGTAAGCACGCGGTCGAGCAGCCGGGCCAGGTCGGCGTCGTCCTCGACCAGCAGGATGCTCGACGTCACAGCCGGCCCCAGCCGGCCGTCGCGGACAGGTTGCCATCGGCAAGAACACCGAGCCCTTCGTACCCCGCAAGCAACATTTTGGGCCAGTCGTCACCGGCGACGAAAGCCGCAGTCGCCAGCACGTCGGCGTACTCCAGAGACGGGCCGCTGACCGATACCGACAACCATCGGCTCGCCACCGACTGTCCGGTCCGTGGGTCGTACAGGTGTGCTCCGCGCGCCGCGGTCCCGCTCGTCGCCACCGCTCCGCCGATTCGTGGCACGCTCGCGACCACCCTTCCCGGATCTCGCGGATCCTGGACGCCCACGGTGAACGGCTCGCCGCTCGGGCACACCACCAGCACGTCGCCGCCCGCGTTCAGGCACCAGTCCACGTCGACGACCTCCCGCAACCGCTCACCGGCCCGCTCGACCGCCCACCCTTTCACCAGCCCGGAAGGATCCCACGTACCGCCAGGCACGTCCGCATCGAAGAGCCCATCGGTCGACTGCCGCGCGACAGCACACCGCTCCGCGACCTCCCGCACCACCGGATCGACACGATCCCAAGTCATCTCGCCCCGCGCGAGCAGACTCACCGCGCTGCCGGCTTTGTACGGCGAGAACACCCGATCAACCTCGGTCAGCTCGGCGAAGACCTCCCGCACCGCTGCGTCGGCCCGCAGCGACTCGGCGCCGTCCCCGCGGGCGAGCACACTGATGGGCAGCCCCATGATCTGCTCGACCCAACTCCGCCGCGACACCATGCCGCAACCGTACGTCGGCGTACTCACCGGCTGCCGTGAGGGACGGTGCAAGTTGTCAGTAGAAGACTCCGCCTGGAGCGCGTGCTGTGTCGTCGAACGCCCAGGTCAACTGGTTGCGTACGGCGATGACACCGTCGACGGCTGCGATGAGCTGTTCGGCGACGGCGGCGGTGCTGCGCTTCTCCACCTGGCCTGTCAGCGTCACGACGCCGTCCACCACCGACACGTCCACGGCTCGTGGGTCGTCCCACAGGTGACGCTCGATGACGTCGCGCCGTACCCGGGCGAGAGTCTCCTGGTCCGAGGCGAGATACGCGCTGAGTAGATCGGAGCGCGCCACGATCCCGACCAGCTTGCCGCCGTCGGTCACGACCAGGCGGGTGATCCCCCGGGCCGCCATCAGCCGTGCGGCCTCGTCCAGCGTGCAGCCGCCTTCCACGGTCACCGCGGGACTGGTCATCAACTGCTCAGGGGTCAACGCCTCGGCCTTCGAGTGCGCCTTGCGGTGGGCCAAGTGGACTGTATGTCGCGGTGACCGCTGGAACTCCTCCTTGCGCAGAAGGTCCGTTTCGGACACCACGCCGACAACCCGGCCGAACACATCGCGGACCGGAACCGCGCTGATGTGATGCTCGGCAAGGATCGCGGCAACGGCCTTGTACGGCGTGTCTTTCTCGACGGTGATGACGTCCCGGGTCATCACGTCGGAGACTGTCAGGAAGTTGCGCATCATGACTCCTCGTGCCGGCGGACGATCGCGACAGGCGAGTCCGCGTGGTGCAGAAGGCTCTGGCTGACGGAACCCATCAGCAGGCCGGCGACGCCGCCACGGCCGCGCGAGCCGACGACGACCAGCGAGGCGGTTTTCGACATCTTGATCAATCGCGTACTGGCTCGGCCCTCGGCAACGGAAGCGCGTACGTCGACCATCGGGTACTTGTCCCGGTACGCCGCGAGACTCTCGGCGAGCCAGGTCTTCAGCAGAGCCTTGGCGCCGGCGACCGACGCCGCGTGCTCCGCCTGCGGCTGCCAGCAGTACACGACCCGCAGCGGCTGTCCGCTCCGCGATGCCTCCTCGAACCCGAACAGCACTGCGTCCTCGGAGTCAGGCGAACCGTCCGTGCCGACGACGATCGGTCCGGTACGGCGTTCGCCGCGCACCACGACCACCGGACACGCAGCCTTGGCCGCGACCGCCGTCGCCACAGAGCCGAGCACCGCAGCCGACATCCTGCTCCGCGACCGTGAGCCGACCACGACCATCTCGGCCCCGCCAGCCTCCATCAAGAGCGCGTTCTGCGGGTCCTCGGCCGCGAGCCACCCGGACCCGCCCTCGTACCCGAGCCGGTCACGTGCGAACTGCACTGCCTCGTCGAGCTCGTGCTGCAACGTACCCAGCGGCATCCGCGGCGGTACGTAGCCGTCCATGCCGACCGCGGGCCAGCGCTTGAGATCATCCAGGTACGCCCGCACGACCCGCACCGGCAGGTCCCACTGTTCGGCCGCGTCCACGGCCCAGCGCAGCGCGATCTGTGCCTCGGGCGTGTCGTCCACACCGACGAGGATGTACTTCGTCATGGCCGGATTCCCTTCATTCACTGGGGTGCTGGACGAGGATTTCCTTCAGCGCGTCGACGAAGGCCAGCGACTCGTCGTACCCGCGCTGCCACACGTTCCGCCCGAAGATCAGGCCCAGACCGCCGGCGTCCATCGCCTGCTCGGCCTTGCGGTACATCGTGTCGTCGCCGGCCTTCGAGCCGCCGGACACCAGCACCAGCGTGCGGTTCGCGGACCGGACCACGCCGTCGATCGCCTGCTGCGGACTGAAGATCTCTTCGTACGGCGGCTTTACGTTGTCACGCTTGGCCGGATGCGGGAAGTTCACCTTCACCACGTCCGCGCCGAGTTCGCTCGCGACCCGAGCGGCGTAGTCGACGGCATAGAACGAGTCCTTGCCACCCTTCGCCTCGATCGCTTCGCCCCGCGGATACGCCCACACGACCAGCGGCATCCCGAGCCGCTCGGCGTCCGCGCGGATCTGGCGGTACTGCGCAAAATCGGTCTCCTGCGCCGGCGATCCGACGTACAGCGTGTAGCCGACCGCGTCGGCGCCCAGCCGTACTGCGTCCTCGACACTCGCGTGCACCGGCGACAGCGCCGCCGCGTCGGACGGGATGTCGGTCTTGCCGTTCAGCTTGAGGATCAGCGGGATCTCACCGGCGTAGTCCCAGAAGAACTTCTCCGCCAGCCCGATCTGGATCGCGACACCGTTGAACTCCCCGGCGACCGCCAGCTTCATGATGTACGCCGGATCGGACGCCTTCGGGTTCGCGAAGAAGTCCCGCGGCCCGTGCTCGAGCCCTTGGTCGTACGGCAGGAACAACGCCGTGCCGTTCCGCAGACCGTGGTCGAACAGGATCCTGCGCAGCCGGGCCTTCTTCCCGGTGCTCAGGCCGAGCTCGTTGAGCGATGCCCGTTTCTGCATGATCATCATCTCCCATTACCAATCTCACGCTGCCAGGCCCGCCAAGGGAGTGCCGTCAGCCCTCGATCCACAGGGACCTTCGGCCACCGTGTGCCGACCAGAGCGGAAGCGACCATGACGTCACGCCATTGAGGTACGCATGCCCCTCCGCGACCAGCGCCGAGCGACGTTCCAGGTCCTACCGCACCACTGCGATCGGGCATGCGGCGTCGTGGAGGACCGCGCGGCTGACTGAACCCAGCAAGAGGCTGCGGATCCGTCCTCGGCCGCGGGAGCCGACGACCAGCAATCCGGCGTCGCGGGACTCGTCCACCAGAACTTTCGACGGCATGCCGTGGACGAGCTTCTCAGTGACCTTCACGTCCGGATGATCAACACCCCGGCCCGCCACCGCCTCGCCGAGAACCGCGGCGCTGTCCTCCGCGAGGGCGTCGACGTCGTACACAGGAAACTGCATGTCGCCCGGCTGCACGCTCTGCGGGTCGTGCCACGCGAGCACGGCCCTGACGGACGCCCCTGTCTGCTCTGCGAACTGGAACGCGGAATCGATCGCCTTCCGGCTCTGCTCCGATCCGTCCACGCCGACGACCACGTCGCCCCGCCGGGGTGACCACCCCGCAGGCACGACGACCACCGGGCAGGAAGCGTGGGTCGCGATGCTCGCCGTCGCCGTTCCATCGGCGAGCTCACGGATCTCCCCACAGCCTGGGGATCCGAGGACCAGCAAGGACCCACCTTCCGCTTCACGCAACAGAGTCGGCACGAGATCGCCGAGCGACACCTCGGCCTCGATCGCCACGCCTGGATACTCGGTGCGGACGTGCAGGCAGGACGTGTCCACCAACCGCTGCGCCGCCTGCCAGAGCACATCTCCGCCGACCAGCACCCCTGTACCGCCGGCACTACGGAGGATCGGCCAGGGCATCACATGGACCATCCGGATGCCGCGCCCGAGGAGTTGCGCCGTACCGGCCGCCCAGCGAGCAGCCGCATCACTCTCCGACGATCCGTCGCACCCGACCACGATCGGGCGGCCGCCCACCGCATGCACCACACCGGACTCGTCCATGGGATCCCCCTCTCGCCTGCGCGTACGTCTGCTCTCGATAGTGACGCTCGTGACGTGGTAGGCAGCAGAGGCCAACGACCCTGTTTCGACCCCCAACGGACCCGTCGCTGGAGTCATGTCGCGCGCGTCTTCTGGTCGCCGTGGCAGCCAGAGGCGGTCAGGAGCGTTCGCGGATCATGGTGATGGCTCCGCTGGGGCATTCGGCAGCGCAGAGGCCGCAGCCTTTGCAGAAGTCCAGGTCAATCTCGTAGCCCTGGCCGGGGCCGAGCTTGATGATCGCGTTGTCGGGGCAGACTCCGAAGCAGTTGTCGCACTCGAGGCAGTTGCCGCAGGACATGCAGCGCCGGGCCTCGAACAACGCGTTCTCCGCCGTCAGCCCTTGGGTGACCTCGTCGAACGAGGTGATCCGGCGCGCGACGTCGAGCTGTGGTCGCAGGGTGGCCGGAGCGTCCGCGTAGTACCACGTGTTCAAGCGGTCGTACGTCGCAAGCTCGGGCCGCTCGGGGTGCTCGTACGTCGCACTGCGCAGCCAGGCGTCGATATTCCGCGCAGCCTGCTTGCCATGCCCGACGGCGACCGTGACGGTCCGTTCGCCCGGCACCATGTCGCCACCGGCGAACAGGCCCGCGTGCCCGGTCATCATCCGCCCGTCGACCTGCACCACGCCGTCGGCGATCTCGACGCCGGGCAGGTCGCGCACCAGTGCGAGGTCCGCCTGCTGGCCGAGCGCCAGCACCACCGAGTCCGCGTCCAGTTCCTCGAATTCCCCGGTCGGCTGCGGGAAGCCGGATTCGTCGAGCCGCATCTTCTCGATCCGGACGCGGTCGGCACCGGCGTACACGATGGTCGACAGCCACCGCATCCGGACGCCCTCGTCCAGTGCCTCTCGGACCTCGATGTCGTGCGCCGGCATCCGCTCGCGGGTACGCCGATACACAACGATCGCGTCCGAGGCTCCGAGCCGACGTGCCGTCCGGGCGACGTCCATGGCCGTGTTGCCGCCGCCGTACACCGCGACCCGTCGACCGAGCAGCGGCTGCTCGCCCTTCGCCAGACCAGCGAGCATCGAGACCGCGTCCACGATCCGCGCCGAGTCGCCCGCCGGGATATCCGCCCGCCGCCCGACGTGCGCCCCGACCGCGAGGAACACCGCGTCGAAGTCGACGAGCGCATCACCGAGGTCGGTCACCGACGTACCGAGCTCCAGCCGCACACCCATCTCGACGATCCGCTGGATCTCGGCGTCCACCACGTCCCTCGTCAGCCGGTACGACGGTATGCCGTAGCGCATCATGCCCCCGGCCTCCGGCGAGTCGTCTCGCACCGTCACCTGATGACCGCGCAACGCCAGGTGGTACGCCGCCGACAACCCCGAAGGACCCGCTCCGACGACCAGCACGTTCTTGCCGGTCGGCGGTGCCTCGACCACGACCGACCAGCCCCGGCTGATCGCCTCGTCGCCCAGGAACCGCTCGATCGAGTTGATACCGACCGGCTCGTCCAGGGTCGCCCGGTTGCAGGCGGTCTCACACGGCCGGTAGCAGACCCGGCCCATGATCGCCGGGAACGGATTGTCGACCATGATCTGCCGCCAGGCGGCCTCGTAGTCACCTTCCTCGGCCCGCGCCACCCACTCCTGCACGTTCTCGCCGGCCGGGCACGCGTCGTTGCACGGCGGCAGCCGGTCGAGGTAGACCGGGCGCTCGGTGCGCCACGATCCGGTCTTGTTCGCGAGGCTGGAGCCGACGTCCAGCGTGATCGCGTACGGATGGTGACTGTTTGCCTCGGGCATCTAACTCACCTCGGTGGTCTCGACCAGGCCGAACGTCCGGATGTTCCGGTCCGCTTCCGCCTGGATACTGCTGATCACGTCGCCGCGCGGCGTGTCGCCGAACAGGTGCGCGAAGCGCCCTTGCGGTCGCAAGTAGTCCTCGACCGGACGCAGCCGCCGGATCCGGGTCACATCGGTCACCTCACCGTCGACCGCCTCGAAGACCGGAAAGCTGCCGGTTTCCGTGGCCAGCCGGGCGATCTGGATGGTCTCGCTGGAGGCGGTGCGCCACCCCAGTGGGCACGGCACGAGCACGTGCAGGTAGCGCGCTCCGTGGAACTCCATCGCCCGGGTCGCCTTGTACTCGAGGTCGCGCAGATCCGCCACGGTCGCGGTGGCGACGTACGGGATCCGGTGCGCCATCGCGATCAACGGCAGGCTCTTGCCCTGCCGGAACGAGTTCCCCGCCGGCGTCGTGGTGGTCACCGCGCCGTGCGGCGTCGCGCCGGACCGCTGTACGCCGGTGTTCATGTAACCACCGTTGTCGTAGCAGACGTACAGCACGTCGTCGTTACGCTCGAACATCCCCGACAGACAGCCCAAGCCGATGTCGACCGTGCCGCCGTCGCCGCCCTGGCCGACGACGCGAACGTCGGTCCGCCCTTTCGCCTTCAGCGCCGCGGCGACCCCGGTCGCGACCGCCGGCGCGTTGCCGAACAGCGAGTGCAGCCAGGGCACTCGCCACGACGACTCGGGGAACGGCGTGGAGAAGACCTCGAGACATCCGGTCGCGTTGACCGTCACCGCATGGTTGCCGGTGGCACGCATCACCGCGTCGAGTACGTAACGGGCGCCGAGCGCCTCACCGCATCCCTGGCAGGCGCGGTGGCCCATGGTGAGTGAGTTCGTCCGTTCGGTGTCGGCCTGCACGGACCGCTGATCCGGGTCCAGCAGGCGGTTCCCGACGGCGAAGCTGCCGGTCTGGTAGAACTTGATCCGTTGTACTGGCATCGTCCGGTCCTCTCAGCTCAGCTCTCGCTCGACCACGTCATGCTTGAGATCCAGGAAGGTCAGCGGTTCGAGCCGATCGGCGACGGCATCGGTGAGCAGGCCGCGCAACGACTTCTTCGTCACCGGCCGGCCGCCGAGTCCCGCGATCACCGTGGTGATCGGTTTGTCCGGCACACTGCCGCAGACGTCGGCCGTGACGATCCCACCCATTCCGGCCGCGAGCGCCCGTTCGAGTACGACGACCCGTCGCGCACCGCGCAGCGCTGCCCGAACAGCGTCGTACGGGAACGGCCGGAACGTCGTCAGCCCCAGTACGCCGATGCTCACGCCCTCGGCGCGGAGCTCGTCGACGGTGTCCTTGACCGTTCCGAGTACAGATCCGAGCGCGACCACGACCGTGTCGGCGCCGAGGCAGCCGTACGGCCGAACCAGGCCGCCGGAGCTCCGCCAGAAGGTCGTCGCGAACTCGTCCGCCACCCGGGGAATCACCTCGAGAGCCCGCAGATGCTTCGCATGGGCCAGGTAGCGGACCTCGGTGAAGGCATCGGGGCCGACCATCGCCCCGATCGTCATCGGATCGTCCGGGTCAAGCACCTGTTGCGGCCCGAACGGCGGCAGGAACGCGTCCACCTGCTCCTGCGACGGCACGTCGATCCCCTCGACGGCATGCGTCAGGACGAATCCGTCCATACACACCATCACCGGCAGCGACAGCTCCTCGGCGATCCGGAACGCCTGGACGTGCAGGTCGGCTGCCTCCTGATTGGTCTCGGCGTACAACTGGATCCAGCCCGAGTCGCGCTGTGACATCGAGTCGCTGTGGTCGTTCCAGATGTTGATCGGGGCACCGATCGCACGGTTCGCGACCGTCATCACGATCGGCAGACCGAGCCCGGAGGCGTTGTAGAGCGCCTCGGCCATGTACAACAGGCCCTGGCTGGCGGTCGCCGTGTAGGCACGGGCGCCGGCCGCGGACGCGCCGATCGCAACCGACATCGCACCGAACTCCGACTCGACGTTCACGAACTCGCACGGCGCCAGCTCACCGGAGGCGACCAGCACGCTGAGCGCTTCGACGATGTGCGTCTGCGGAGAGATCGGATAGGCGCAGACGACCTCGGGCCGGCACCGTGCGACGGTCTCGGCGACGGCGCGCGAGCCTTCAATCTGTGATCGCATGAGCAGCCTCCTGAAGGGATCGGCGAGCCAGGTCGTACGCGTCGCGAACCGCCGCGACGTTGCCAGTGGCAACGGAACCGGAGAACCGCTCCCGGACGGCCGCGATGACGGACTCGACCCGCACCTGCGCTGTGAGGGCGGCGAAAGCGCCCAGCAGTACGGCGCCGGGCAACGGCCGGCCAAGGTGAGTGAGCGCCAGCTCGGTGGCCGGAACGGTCAGCACCCGGTCAGGCCGGTCGACCGCGTCCAGACCGAGCTCGGCCAGCGATCGGGACGTGTTGACGAGCAGATAACCATCGGCCCGGAGGCCGGCCAGGACGTCGGGCTGGTGAATCAGCGTCGCGTCCTGAATGATCACCGCATCCGGCGCGGCGATCGGTTCGTGGCTCCGGATCGGCTGGTCGGCGATCCGGCAGAAGCCGACCACCGGCGCACCGGTCCGCTCCGAGCCGAAGGTCGGAAACGCCTGCGCCTGCCGGCCCTCGTTGAACGCCGCGACGGAGAGCAGCTCGGCTGTCGTGACCACTCCCTGGCCGCCGCGGCCGTGGATCCGCACCTCGAACATCGCGCTCACCGGAGCCGTGACGCGGACGGCTGGAAGACAGCTCGGCCGCGGGACCGGATCGTCACCGCGGGTGCCACACCCGGCCGGACCTCGAGCAGGTACAGCTCGCCGGTGTGTCCGTCCTTCGCCCAGTCGAGCGTCGTCGGACGGCGGAAGTGTTTGTCGGCCACGACCGACCAGCGGGCGAGTTCCTGAAGCTCCTCGTCGGTCAGCACGAGGGCGGCGCGTTCGGCGGGCGTCGTCGGAACAGGCCGCGTCCCGCGCGGGTCGGCGTACACGGTCTTGGTGAGTTTGGCGCCGCGGTGCCGCACGATCAGCGGACGCGCGCCGGGGTGGACCGAGTACAGGTCGGCATCGGCCTGCGGTGGTTCGCCCAGGCCCCAGGACGCGCGGACCCGGACGAAGGTGTTCTCGCCGCGGGCCGTGCCCGAGCCACCGACGTCGGCACGCACCATCCGCTGCACGGTCACCGGCATCACGGCCTTCAGGTGGTCGATCGCCTCGGCCTCCCGGTTGCCGACGGCAACGGCGTTGTAGAGCGACGCGAAGCACCGCCGGCAGGCCGCGACGACATCTGCGCCGCTGGTGAGGTGCAGGAAGACGTCGTCCTGGACGGCGTCCGCGGACGCCACCGGGCTGCAGCGGACCGCAACCTCCGTGCCGTCACCACCCAGCTCCTCATACGCGTCGAGGATCTCGTCGGCCACTGCTGCGGGCAACGACGCGTCGCAGAAGGCCGAGCGGATCTTGGCCGCTGCCACGACGAGGTCGCGACCGGCGCGGAATCTGCGGATCTCTTGGGCGATCGTCGGGGCGAGCCCAGCGTGGTGGACGAATTCGCGGTACGCCTTAGCGGTCACCGCGAACCCCTCGGGGACGCGGATGCCTTCACGCGCAAGCTCGGCCAGCCGGGCTGCCTTCACACCGATCTGCTCCGGATCAACGTCCGCCTCGAACCGCATCGGTTCACCGTCGAGCCGTACGACGTACTCGCTGTTCATCTCATCCTCCTGAACTGCTCACAGTGAGGCGGCGACGAGCTCGGTCAGGTCGACCAGGCGGCTCGTGTAGCCCCACTCGTTGTCGTACCAACCGAAGACCTTGACCAGGTGGCCCTGGACCTGGGTGAGCTGCGCCTCGAAGATGCACGACGCCGGATCACCGACGATGTCACGCGACACGATCGGATCCGTCGTGTAGCGCAGGATTCCCTTGAGCGGACCGGCCGCGGCATCGGCGAACGCCTGGTTCACCTGCTCGACCGTGACCGGCTCCGAGAGCTCCACCGACAGGTCGGTGAGCGAACCCGTTGATCCCAACCCGTACGCTCATGATCGACCCTTCAGTCGGTGGTATCCGTCGTACTCATTCCACCCGCGCCGGTGGTGGTGCTTGCAGGGGCGAAGGTCCCGCCTTCGGCTGCCGGACGACCGCCAGCGTCACGAGGACCAGTCCCAGCAGGAGCGTCAGGCCCGCGCTCGTCAGCACGGCGATCCACGCCCACTCCAGCGCCGGCGCAGTCGCTCCGACATCGGCCCGGACGTCGTCGTACTCATCACGCTCTCCCGTCACTCGTCCATCGAGTCCAGCGTCGAACCGAATCGGCCGCGCGAGCAGGGCCGAACGTCCCGCACAAGGCACGTCTTGCTGCCCTGACCGGCCGACGCCCACCGATGGACGGTGGAAGTGACGAGCAAGGAGGCAGTCATGGACGACAAGACAATGCTCGACAAGACAGTGCTCGACACGACAAAGGTCGACGGGACGGCGGTCGACCGGACCGGTCCGGCGCCCACCGACGACGACCTGCGCGAACAAGCGGTGACAGAGCTGCGCAAGCGGCGTGAGCTCGCCGGTCACCTGCTCGCGTTCGTCCTGGTGAACACCTTCGTGGTGATCATCTGGTACGTCACCGGCGCCGGATTCTTCTGGCCGGTCTTCCCGATCTTCGCCTGGGGCATCGGCATCGTCTTCCACACCTGGGACGTGCTCTGGCCCCAACCCACCGAGGCCTCGATCCGCTCCACCATGGACCGCATCGCCCGCCACCGGTGACAAGTTGCGCGGAGCCGGCGGTGGCCGGCTCCGCCTACTTCTGGCCGTGGAGCCAGCGGGGAGCCACGGTGTCCCACTCGGCGTCCCAGTCCCGGGAGCGGCGGCGGTCCAGTGGCAGCCGGGCCAGGCCGAACAGGCCCCACAGAAGGAGCCACGAACCCAGCACAGTGAAGATCCCGGCCGCTACACCGAACGCGGCGCTGTCGGAGCGGGAGCGCGGCGCGGTCACGATGCTCCCGGAGCTGTCGATCCAGATGGTCACCTCGACGCCGGCTTTCGTTCCCATCGCGACACTCGCGGTGGCTTCGCGGTCCACGCCCTGCGGGTCGGTGTAGGAGACCCGGGCACGCGACAACACGTCCCCAGGGGCGCTGGGAACCATGCGCTCTGTGCTCCCCAGAGTCCGCGCCGACACCTCGTGCAGGACGGCCCGTTGCTGCGCTGCCGTCGCGTTGAGGGAGTCCCGGACGCCTGTCCCGACCGCCGCGCCTGCCGGGGCCAACAGCAACGCCGCGATCACCGCACACCACAACAGAGCGGTCTCGGCCCGATCCGACCACCGACGCAACGGGTTGCGTCCGAATCCGAGTCGGCGGGTCTGCAGGAGCACCCACAACTCCCCAGAACGTTGCTTTCCGGTGCTCATGGCGACCTCCTCCAAGCCGTCCAGTCTGGATACAGGGGACCGGCTCTCCGGAGCGGGGCCGTCTTGACGACGGTGGGTCTCGTGGCCCCTGGCCACCTCTTCCTGGTCCGCTTCCGGCGAGCCGGTAGTCCCCCTGCATGTCCAGATTCGCGCGACGAGCGATTCGTCGTCAGGGCCCAAGGTCCCGTTTTCCCCGGACCACCTGACCCGCGTACTCGGTGATCAGGACATCCTCGGCGGTACGTCCTCCGTAGCCGCCAGATCGCGTACGACGGGAATCCCGCCGGCGACCCGCGAGCCCAGGGCACCCTCCACGGCGCAACCGGGTTTGGCAGCGGCCCTCAAGTGCAGCGATCAGATGAAGAGGAGTTGGGCGCCTTCGGTCTTCTCGATGAAGTCGGCGGCGCTGATGATGGCTTCGACGTCGTCGTACAGGTCGGACTCGTCGAGATGCATCATGTCGGCCGACATCCGGCAGGCCCACAGGTGGCCGCCTGATGCGACGATCTGTTCCAGGAACTCCGGTACGTCGGGGACGCCGACGTCCTGGATCTGCTTCTTCATCTGATGAGTCGCCATCGCGGTCATGCCGGGAAGCCCGCCGAGACCTTGTGGCATGTGCGTAGCCGTGTTGCCGAGCATAGTGAATTTCAGGTCGTGCATCCGCGACTTGGTGATCATGTCGAAGCCCCAGAAGGTGAAGAACAGGTGCGTCTCAACCCCTTCGCCGAGGGCGGCGTTGGCCAGGATCAGGCCCGGGTAGGCCATGTCGAGGTTGCCCTTCGAGCAGATGATGGCCAGTTTGCGGCCTTCGGTTGCCTCGTCGCCGAAGTTCGGGACGGTCAGCGGCATCGTCGTGGTCATGTCGGTTCCTTCTCTCACACGCAACCGCGGGGTTTCGGCAGGCCGGCGACGTACGCCATCTTCTTGGCCGGCTTGCCGGGGAACAGGGCGAACAACTGTTTGACCGGGATGCCGGCCAGCGTCGACACCCGGCGCAGTGTGGCGGTCTCGCCGTGCGTCGGGTAGTCCTCGCGCAGGAAGCGGATCGCCTTCCAGTGCTCGTCGCTGAGCTCGATCCCGATCCCGGCAGCGAGCTGTACGGCGAGATCGTCGGTCCACTCGTCGTACTCGGTCAGGAACCCCTCAGCGTCGGTGTGGATCTCACGGTGGATCGTGGTCATGGTCGGACCTCCTCGTCCGGTCGGTGTTTGCCGCTCATGGACATCCGGCTCGGTATAGGCAACCAGCGGCCCTTGACCAGCAGATTCCAGTAGATCCACCGGAAGGCGAGCTTTCCCCAGTGATTCGCCTTCGTCTCATGGAGCAGGGACAGCGGACCGAGACGTCCGAACGGGAAGCGTCCGGGAAGTGGTTCGGTGTCGTAGTTGAAGTCGATCAGCAGGCCCTTGCCGTCGCCGGTCTCGACGAAGCAGTTGGCGTGCCCGTCGAAGCGGTGCGTCATCGCCAGGCCTTCGACGTACTGGAAGAAGTTCTCGACGAAGATCTCGCTCGAGAAGTGGGCCACGGATCCGGCCTTCGAGGTCGGTAGGTCGTTGGCGTCGCCAATGGCGAAGATGTCAGGGTGTGCGCGGGACTGCAGGGTGTGTTTGTCCACCGGCACGTAGTTCAGCTCGTCGCCCAGCCCGGACGCGCCGATGAAGTCGGCGCCCATGTTGAGCGGCACGGTGACCAGCAGGTCGTAGCCGATCTCGCGCTCGTCGTAGCTCACCAAGGTCTTGCGGTCGGCATCGACCCGTTCGACCAGGAAGTCGGTCTCGACGGTGATCTTCCGCTCGTCGAGCAGCCGGCCGAGGTACCGCGACGCGATCGGCTTGGTGAACGCGCCGTCCAGCGGCGTCACGTACACGATCTCGACCTGATCCCGCATCTCACGCCAACGGAAGAAGGCCTCCGCGAGGAACGTGAACTCCAACGGCGCGACCGGGCACTTGATGGGTTGTTCGACCACGTGTACGACAAGCCGCCCGCCGGTGAACCCCTGCAACGCGTCGCGTAGTGCGAACGCACCGTCGTACGTGTAGAAGTCGTGGATGCTGTGACGCCACTCCGCGCCAAGCATGCCGGGTGTCTGGTCCGGCCGCGAACTGGTGCCGGTGGCGATGACAAGGTAGTCGTAGCAGACCACGTCACCGTCGAGGAGCTTGACCGACTTCCGTTCCGGGTCGACAGCCGCGACCTCACCGATCAGCAACTCGATCCCGGCACGCAACAGTCTGCGACGGGGCTTCAGCAGATCTTCCCGGCCACCGAAGGGGACGAACAGCAGCCCCGGCTGGTACAGGTGGTCCGGGACCCGGTCGATCACCGTGATCCGCCAGTCCTCGAGCACCAGCCGGCGCCGCAGCTTGTTGGCCACCACCGTGCCGGCGGTGCCACCGCCCAGGATCACCAACCGCTTCATTACGCGTCCTTTCACGACGGGGCCCGGCCGGAGGCGGCCGGCCGGGCCAGGGTGTGTCAGTCGGTGTGCTCGATCGTGATCGCGCGCGCCTCAGCAGGTTTCGCCGAGATCGGCACGGTCACCTCGAGGATCCCGGCCGTGTACTTCGCGACGACCGCCTGCTCGTCGGCTCCGTCCGGCAGCAGCACCCGGCGGGTGAGCGTGCCGTAGTGGAACTCGGAGCGGGCTGCGTCGTGCTCCTCCTGCAGACGAGTCGCGGAGATGGTCAGCATCCCGTTCGCGACCTCGACCTTGATGTCCTTCTCCGGATCCAGACCGGGCAGCTCCGCGCGTACGACGTACTTGTCGTCGTCGGTGAACTCCTCGATCCGGACGCCGCGCATCGTGGCCGGCAACGTGAACAGATTCGGCAGGCCCTCGGCCCAGTCGAACAGATCCGCGAACTGCCGCCGAGTGTCCCGGTGCTGAATCGTCGTCACCATCGTGTCTCCTTCCGGTTGCCCGTCCTTACACCTCCACCCCACCTCGCGCAGGGTCACAGCAGCAGGGCCTTCCGCACCGGATCACCCCGGACCTTCGGCCCTCCCACACCGCCGTTCGGCCAGGCAAGCTGCATCGTGGAAGGGAGCGACCCATGGACGGTGCGACCGGGCCCAGGCCCGCCTGGCACCGGTGGGTCTGGTCCGCAACTTCGCTCGTGGTCGTGTTCGCCGTGGTCGAGTACGTCGTCCTCCCGAAACTCACCTTGGCCCGCGAATCCCTCGCCCGCGTCGCACATCTCAACCCGGCCTGGGTCATCGCCGGGATCGTGCTCGAGGCCTGCTGCTTGGTCAGCTACTCGCTTTTCACTCGTGCTCTGCTGGGCAGCGGGCAGGTGCGGTTCTCCTGGATCCTGCGCACCGACGTCACGGGGTACGGCGTGAGCCACGTGATACCGGGAGGCGCGGCAACAGCGACCGCCATTCGCTTCCGGCTGCTGCAGGCCGGTGGCGCGCGACCGTCCAACATCACGGCAACCATCACGGCGGAAGCCATCGGCTCGTACGCCGCGCTGCTTCTGATCGCCTGGCTGACCTCGATCCCCGCCCTGTTCCTGCGGGACGCGACCTCGGCGTACCTGATCATGTTCCTGATCGGCCTGGCCGCCATGGCCAGTTGCGTACTCGCCGTCCGCGAACGATCCGCGCTCGAGCGACTCGCCGCACGCCTGCTGCGTGCCTCGCTCCATCGGCTTCCCCGCCGGACGCGACCCTGGATCGCCTCGGTCGCGCTCCGGCTCCGCGACCTCCTGGCCGATCACGAGGTGCGCAGGGCGTTCCTGATCTGGGCGACCTTGAACTGGCTGCTCGACGCCGCCGTCCTCTGGACGTTCCTCGCCGCCTACGGCGAGCCGCTCAACCCGATCCCGTTGCTCCTCGCGTACTGCGCCGCCAACCTGGCGGCCGCCGTACCGCTGACGCCCGGTGGCATCGCCGTGGTAGAGGGCATCGCGATCTCGACCCTCCTCGGCTTCGGCGTCGACGGCCAGGCCGCCGTACTCGCGGTTCTGTCCTGGCGTCTCGTGCAGTTCTGGGGACCAGTTCCGGTGGCCGGCCTGTGCTACCTGAGCCTGCAGGCGCAGAGCGCAACGGCCCGTGCGAAGCAGGACTAACGCCCCGTGCGCCGAGTCCCGGCACGACAGATGCTCGAAGCGCGGAGTCTCCTCCGTACGCCGAGGAAGGAGCCATCATGTCCAAGTCGTCGACCACCGAGGTCCGTCGGGCTCCGGCTTCCTCCAGCAGCTGGTTCGTCTGGATGACCGGACTGTGGATCGTCTTCTTCGTCCTGATGCAGAAGAGCCAGCTCGACGATCTCGCCACCTGGATTCGCGACCTGCCGATCGTGGTCGAGATCCTCACCTGGATCGTGTTCTTCCCCCAGGTCCTGGCCACGGCCGTCTGGACGAGCGACTGGTCCGAGGGGCTGCGGGTCACACTGGTGGTCCTGTTCGTCTTCGTCTGGACCCTGCTGTCGCTGCCGCGACCCAAGCCATACGGCCGGCGGTAAGTTCGGTGAGACTACGGGTTCGCGATGCCGTTGCGGTCCTTCTGCTCGACCGCGCCGGGTCGCGGCGCGACGTCGAACCTGACCGATGACCGTTCGGCAGGCGCCTCCGCGCGGCCTCTCCTCGGACCAGGCCGCGCTCGCGCTGATCGAGCACGGGCCGAACACGATTCCGGCTCCCCGCCCACCGTCGACCTGGCGGCGAGTGCTGATGCAACTGCGGGACCCGATGATCCTGCTCCTCCTCGCCGCCGCGGTCCTTACCGCAAGCCTCCGTGACCTCACCGACCTGGCCGTGATCCTGGTCGTGGTCGTGCTCAACACCACCGTCGGCGTCATCCAAGAAGTACGTGCCGAGCACGCACTCGCCGCTCTCAACCGGCTGGCCGCCCCGCAGGCGACCGTACGGCGCAACGACCGCACCGCCGTCATCCCGTCGGCCGACGTCGTACCGGAGGACGTGATCCTGCTCCAGGCCGGCGACGTCGTACCCGCCGACCTCGAACTCTTCGACGCGATCCAGCTCCAGGCCGACGAATCCACCCTCACCGGCGAATCGGTCCCGGTCGAGAAGGACGCGACGGACGAGTTGTACGCCGGAACCGTCGTGACCCGCGGTCGCGGCGCCGGCACCGTTACCCGGACCGGATCGGGCAGCGCACTCGGGCGAATCGCCGCGCTGCTGTCGAACCAGCGGCCGCGGGCGACTCCGCTGCAACGCAGGCTGGCCGCGCTCAGCCGCATGCTGAGCATCGTGGCCGTCGCACTGTCCGCGATCGTCGCCGTCGCCGGTCTCGTCCGCGGACTCCCGTTGCCGAGCATGGTCGTGACCGCGGTCAGCCTCACGGTGGCCGCCGTACCCGAGTCGCTGCCCGCGGTCGTCACGTTGGCCCTCGCCATTGGCGCCCACCGGATGGCGCAGCGAGCCGCGGTCGTCCGCAAGCTGCCCGCGGTCGAGACGCTCGGCGCGGTCACCATGGTCGCCACCGACAAGACCGGCACCATCACCGAAGGCCTCATGCAGGCCGAACGCCTGTGGACCGAATCCGGCACGGCAGTCGCCACCGGCACCGGCTACGACCCCGCCGGTGACCTCGTACCACCCGGCGTCTCCCCCGACGTTCAGCATCTGCTGCGCGACGTTGCCCTGTGCAACGATGCTGCGCTGCGAGCGCCGACGGACGACGACCCGGCCTGGCGACCGATCGGTGATCCCACCGAGGCCGCGCTCCTCACGCTCGCCCACCGCGGAGCCGTCGACCCCGACGACCTCCGCGCTGCGTACCCGCGAACGCACGAGTTGCCCTTCGACAGTGCGCGCAAACGGATGACCACCTTCCACCTGTCGCCCGGATCCGACGACGTCCTCGTGATCGGCAAGGGCGCCCCGGAGGTGATGCTCACCCCCGACGTCACGCCGTACGGCGACCTCGATCACGCCAAGGCAGTCGCGGCCGAGCTATCGGAAGCCGGCTACCGCGTACTCGCCGTCGCGGACAAACTCGTGCCGCCGAGCGCTCCCCGTACCGAGAACGGACTGCGGCTCGTCGGCCTGATCGCGATCACAGATCCGGTACGGCGCAACGCCGCAGACGTCGTCGCCACCTTCGGCGAGGCCGGGATCGGCCTCCTGCTCATCACCGGCGACGCACCCGGCACCGCGCTCGCGGTCGCGAACCGCATCGGTGTTCACAACGGCGATGTCGTCACCGGCTCGGACATCGACAACGGGAAGGACCCGACCAGCGGGCACGTCTTCGCCCGCATCCGTCCGGAGCAGAAGCTCGACATCGTGCGCGCCTGGCAGGACCACGGTCACGTCGTCGCGATGACCGGCGACGGCGTCAACGACGCCCCAGCCCTCCGCCGCGCCGACATCGGCGTCGCGATGGGCGAAGGCGGTACCGAAGTCGCGCGGCAAGCCGCTGACCTGGTCCTCACCAACGACGACCTCGGCACCATCGAGGCCGCGATCGAGGAAGGCCGGCGGATCTACACGAACATCCGCACGTTCCTCCGTTATGCGTTGAGCGGCGGTCTCGCCGAGGTCCTGGTGATGTTGATCGGTCCGCTGCTCGGCTTCGCCGTACCGCTGCTGCCCGGCCAGATCCTGTGGATCAACATGCTCACTCACGGTCTCCCCGGCGTCGCCATCGGCGCGGAGCCCGCCGACCCCGAGACGATGCAGCAACCACCGCGCTCACCCCAGGAACAGATCCTCGGTGCGGGCCTGTGGAAGCGAATCGCCTTGACCGGCGCACTCATTGCCACCGTCACCATGACAGCGGCCATCTGGGCCCGAAGCGTGGGAGCACCGTGGCAGACCATGAGCTACCTCGTACTCGGTCTCGCCCAGCTGGGTGTCGCCATCGCACTCCGCCGGCCGAGTCCGCCCGACGGCAGGCGGCTGCGCTTCCTCGACCTCGCGGTGGCCGGCGCGTTGGCTGCTCAGGTGCTTCCGCTGGCGCTCGCACCACTGCGAGACCTGCTCGGCCTGCAGGTCTTGAACGTCACCGAGATCCTGTGCGCGCTTGCACTGGCCTCGGTACCAGGCCTCGCCACCGCGATCGGCTGGCACATGCGCCCCGCCCGAACCAGCCTCCACCGCACCTGGACCTGGTGGCGTGCCGGCCGCAAACGCCTCACGAAACACTGACCCCGCACCCACCCCACCCGACTTTGAGAAGCCACCGACCATTTCACTGGCGCCGAGATGGTTGGTGGCTTCTCAAAGTCGGGTCCGTCCAGCGCGGGGCAGGGCCGTCCGGTCCATTGGGGGCGGGAACTTCTGCTCTGTTGGGTGAGCGCGTCGGGGTGTGTGCTGATGGTGTGAGAGGAAGGAGTCGGCCATGAGCGACCTCGAGAACAGGCGCGCCCAGCGCGACGCGCAACGCTCCGCCGCAAGCCGCCGATCCAGCGGCCCGACCGCAGCCGAGAAGGCACTCATCCGCCACCTCGGCGTCGAGGCCTACAAGGAACGCCACCAAGCCGAGCCTGCGCCGGGAACGACCGGCGACGAGGCCGGCAAGTCCGAGTCCGAAAAGCCGGCGGGGCGATCGAGCGATCGGTGACCTTCGTCGTACAGCGGCGGGCGGGTGCCGCTCGCCGCCGATCGAAGGAGAAGCGGATGAACAAGCACCGAACCGGCGCCGACACCGAGAAACTCCCCCGGTGGAGCCGACCCGTGCGGATCGGAATCCGGCTGATCGCGATCGCCGTCATCGCGATCTTCGTCGCGCTGACCGTGGCACAGCTACTGGACTTCTGACGGGAGTCCAAGGACAGCGCGCGGCCCCGGAGGGCGTGCGGCACGACGTCATGGCGCCCGCGCGGACCCGGCCCGTGGCCGCGCTCGCGACACGTGCGACGGCTTCCAACTGTCCGGAGCCGCCAAGCGTGGAACCGTCCGGGTCCGGCGGCGTAGCCGACTCCGGTCGAACGCAGCCTGCCGCTCGGTGTCACGTGGATCGGCGCTGCGGACGACGACTGCTCGAGCTGCTTCCAGGTCTTCGTCCTCACCGCCGCCCGGTCGGGCCTGCAGGAGTCCAGCCGGCAGCGAGCATCGCGTGTCAGCTCTTCAGGTGGACGTGCTTCTTGGTGATCTGCTCGATGTCGGACGCGGCGGCGTGGATCAGTTCGTGGGACAGATTCGACAAAGCTCGCGCGACCGCGAGCTCGTCGCCAATTTCGGCGACCTCGGCGTCCTCGGGATGGCGGTGCGCACTGCCGTGACCGACGAGATGAGTCTTGTCGTTCGTGTGCAGACGTGCCTCCGCGTTGGTGATCCGCTCGTCCTCGTGCTCGTCGATGAAGATGTCGACACTCCATCGTCTCGTCCCAGCCATCGCCGTCCCCTTTCAGTCAACTCAACCTCTATCCACCCTCCGCTCCCGAGACCCTCACGACCAGGGCCGTCCGGTCCAGCACCACGGGCACTTCTACCCTGCCGGTCCGGCTCGCTGACGACCGTCCGTGCCATTACCCGGGCAGACCCACGGTTGCCCCGTGCTCTGCCGCGCCAGCACATCCATGTGACCGTCACCGTTGTCGCCCGGCCCGGACACGGAGGTCATCGCGTTCCAGCCGCCACCGAAGCGCATCCAGATCAGCCACCGTTGAAATCGTTGTTCTTGACGACCAGTGCGGCCGGTGCGGCCGTCCGGGCCCATCCGATTCGTTCGCAGCGGATGCCTTCGACCCCCACCAAATCGGACTAGTGCGGAGTCGCTCTAGAGTCAAGGTCGCACAGTCCGTGACAGTGGTCCTACTCACCGCTCCGAGGCACGCCTGAGGCCCGCGAGGCCGGAACAGGACCTTCGGCTCTACGCGGGTCCCGGAGGGCAGCGCACAGTCGAGGCATGAGCGTCGCGCCTGAGTGGATTCTCGCGTTCAGCGGATACGACCCAGCGGACGAGCGCCGGCGGGAGGCGCTGTGCACGACCGGCAACGGGTACGTCGCCACGCGCGGCGCCTGGGCCGGATCGGTCGCGGGCGACCACCACTACCCGGGAACGTACCTGGCCGGCTACTACAACCGTCTGACCGACCGGGTCGACGAGGTGGGTGTCGAGAACGAGAGCCTGGTCAACCTGCCCGACTGGCTGCCGCTCGTGGTCGCCGTCGACGACGGGAACTGGCTGACGCCGGACAACAGTGAGGTGCTCGAGTACGACCTGGAGCTGGATGTCCGGCGCGGCGTCGCAACCCGCCGGTTCCGGCTCCGCGCCGGCGACGGCCGGGAAGTACGTGGGATCGAACGACGCTTCACCAGCATGGCCGATCCACATATCGCCGGCCAGACGCTCGCTGTCACGGTCGTAGGCTGGTCCGGCCGGCTCCGGATCGGCTCCGCGGTGCGCGGAAACATCACGAACTCCGGCGTCGAAAGGTACCGCAAGCTGGCTGCCCGCCACCTCACCGACCTCTCACCACTAATTGCCGATGGCAATCTTCTGGTCACGGCGACGACGAGCCAGTCCCGCCACCGGATCACCGTGGGCACCCGAACCGTTGCCTCCCACAACGGATCGGTCCGGCCCGACTGGAGCACCTCCACCGACGGCACCTCCGTGTACGCCGAACTCACGGTCGATGTGACGGCAGGGGACGTTGTCACCGTCGAGAAGGTCGCAGCGATCCACGGCTCGCGTGATGTGGGGATCTCCGAACCTCAGCTGGCCGCGCAACTCGCGCTGGGCAACGCACCGTGTTTCCGCGATCTGCTGGAGGCACATGTCCTGGCGTGGTCCCAGCTGTGGCGCCGGTTCGAGCTGGCTCTCGAGGAGTCGCACGACGGGGCACTCGCCGCGCTCCGGTTGAACAACTTCCACCTGTTGCAGTCGGTCTCACCGCACAGCATCGACGCGGATGCCGGCGTACCTGCGCGTGGACTGCACGGCGAGGCCTATCGCGGACATGTCTTCTGGGACGAACTCTTCGTCTTCCCGGTCCTGACGCTCCGGACACCGGAACTCACCCGCGCCCTCCTGCGCTACCGGCACCGCCGCCTTCCCGCCGCGCGGCTGGCAGCGCGGCAGGAAGGCTTCCCGGGCGCGATGTACCCCTGGCAGTCCGGCAGCGACGGCAGGGAGGAAAGCCCGCGACTGCACCTCAATCCCTTGTCCGGACACTGGACCGAGGACGCGACCTTCCGCCAGCGGCATGTCGGCCTGGCCGTCGCCTACAGCATGTGGCAGTACGTCGAGACCACCGGCGACGTCGACTTCCTCAGCGACCATGGCGCCGAAGTCATCATCGAGGTAGCCCGGTTCTTCGCCCACCTGGCCGAGTACGACGCGGCGCGCGACCGCTACGTGATCAAGGGCGTCGTAGGTCCCGACGAGTTCCACACGTCGTACCCGGACCGCCCGGGTCCTGGCATCGACAACAACGCCTACACCAACGTGATGGCTGTCTGGCTGTTCGGCATGGCCGCCCGCGCACTGGATCGGCTGCCGGCCTGGCGACGGATCGAACTCGTCGAGTCACTCGGACTCCGGCAGGAAGAGCGTAACCACTGGGACGAGCTCACCCGCCGCATGTACGTGCCCTTCCACGACGGCGTGATCAGCCAGTTCGAGGGCTACGAGCAACTTGCCGAGCTCGATTGGCCGCGGTACCGGACGACGTACGGCGACATCCGGCGGCTGGATCGGATCCTCGAGGCGGAAGGCCACGATGTGTCGTCGTACCAGGTCTCCAAACAGGCCGACGTCCTGATGCTGCTCTACCTCTTGCCGCGCCGGGACCTCTACAGCTCGATGGAGCGGCTCGGATACCCGCTGTCCGCCGCCCTCATCCGCCGGACGGTCAAGTACTACCTCGCGCGCACCTGCCACGGCTCCTCGCTGAGCGCCGTCGTCCATGCCTGGGGCCTGGCGGCCTTTGATCCCGACCGCGCACTGGCCTTCCTCGAGCAGGCCCTGCACAGTGACGCCGGCGACGCACCGCATACCGGAACCACCGCCGAGGGCATCCACCTCGCCGCGATGGCAGGCAGCGCCGACCTGATCCAGCGCTGCTTCACCGGACTGACGACGTCCAACGACGTCCTGCGATTCGGCCCCCGCTGGCCGGCCAAGCTCGGCACACTCCGCATGGCCTTGCGCTACCGCGGCCACAGGCTGGTGGCGGAGGTCTCGAGCACGGCCGTCACCGTCACCGTCGATCCGGGGCCGGGCCTTGCCATCGCCGTCCGATGCTACGGACACACACGACTGCTCAAGCCGGGCGACGCCCACACCTGGACGGCCCCGGGCTGAAAGTCCTCCGTGGAGGTGACGTTTGCCCCTCCGGTGCGGCGGCTGTCCGAGGTGTACTGAAGGTGGGCGAGGGAAGTCAGGCATAAGGGTCCGGAGCAGCGGTTCCCCAGCCGTTCACCGTACATCTCGGCCCGCTGCTGTAGCGGCGGTTGGTTTCCCCCGCTCCTTTCTATTGGGGCAGCGACGTCAGCTCGCGGACCACGGCGTGAACGAGTCCGGGCAGGGCTGCCGCGACCGGGGCTGAGAGCTCGGTGCCGAAGGCGACGTCGGCTGCCTCGACCGCATAGACGACGAGCCGCTGTGGCACGCGATCCAGCGCCTGTCCGAGCCTCAGGGCGTCAGGGATGCCGAGGCTGTGCGAACCAGCCGTATGCGGGTGGCTCTCGAGGTCCGGGGCGTCCTGGTGACCGTGGTCGTGGAGGGGCACGTCGGTGCGGTAGAACGCGCCTGGTGTCGACGGTTCGCACAGGACGGCGTCGACGACGATCACCAGCGGCACACCGACCCAGTCGTCGATCAGTCTTGCCGGCTCGCCGTCGGAGACGAGCAGCTTCACGTCGGGTAGCCAGCGGTCTTCGAGCGCGGCGATGAGGGCGGGCCCGATGCCGTCGTCGCGGCGGTACTCGTTGCCGACCCCGATCACCACAGCTGTCCTCACTTCCGCTCCACAGTGAGGTCCAGGAAGTGGGTCGAGCAGGAGATGCACGGGTCGTAGTTGCGGATCGTCCGCTCGCACAACCGGGTCAGCGGCTCGTCGGCGAGATGCAGGTTGGCCGACACTGTCCGCCGGAGGTCGTCCTCGATCGCGGCCTGGTTCTGCGAGGTCGGCGGCACGATGGTCGCCGACCGGACCTGGCCGTCGGCCCCGATCCCGTACCGGTGGTACAGCAGGCCCCGCGGCGCTTCGCTGACACCGTGCCCCACCCCGTCCCTGGCCGGTACGTCGACGTACGACGGCACCGGCGGGTAGTACGACTCGATCAGCCGCAGCGCCTCCTCGACGGCGTACACGGTCTCGACCGCCCGGACCACGATGCTCCGGAACGGGTTGCGGCACTCATCTCCGAGACCCGCGTCAGCCGCGAGGCCGAGCGCCAGCGGTGACAGTCGTTCGTGATTGAGCGTGTAGCGGGCCAATGGACCGGTGAGATACCGGCCGTCGTCGAGGCTGGCGTGCAGCGCGGTCGAGCGCTGAACGTGTTCCTCGACGACATGGTTGCTGAAGGCATCGACCGCGAAGGAGGCGCCGGCGGTGCGGCGCAGCGTCGTACCGCCCTCGATCGCGTAGCGGGCCGGATCGTGAACGGCAAGCAGTTCGTGGTCCAGCTCGAGGTCGGGGAAGTCGAATCCGGCCACCCAGTGGACCGTTGCGATCGCGGCGTCGAGCGCCGGTCGCAGTTGCTCGGCCAACCGGTCGAGTTGGGCACGCGTCGGCGCCGCGTAGAAGCCGCCGACGCGGACGTTGATCGGGTGGATCGCCCGGCCGCCGACCAGCTCCAGGATCGCGTTGCTGGCCTTCTTCAGCATCAGGCCACGTTCGACGAGGTCGCGATGGTCGGTCGCCAGGGCGATCGCGTCCGGGTAGCCGAGGAAGTCCGGCGCGTGCAGCAGGTAGATGTGCAGCGCATGGCTGGAGATCCATTCGCCGCAGTACAGCAACCGCCGCAGTTCGCGGATCGCGCCGCCGACCGGAACCCCGCAGGCGTCCTCGATCGCAGTGCACGCACTCGTCTGATAGGCGACCGGGCAGATCCCGCAGATCCGCGCGGTGATGTCCGGCGGCTCGGTGTAGCTCCGGCCACGCAACAGTGCCTCGAAGAACCGCGGGGGTTCGTAGATCTGCAGGTCCGCGCGCTCCACGTCACCGTCTCGCACGATGACGTGGAGCGCGCCCTCCCCCTCCACCCTGGCCAGCGAGCTCACCTTCAGCTGCCTCGCGCGGTGACTCATGACGACCAGCCTCCAGACGCGGCGTTGAAGGTGAGGAACACCCGTTCGACATCGCCCTCGCTCATCCCGCACTCCTGCAGCCGTGGGATCAGCGCTGCCACGTTGGGCTTCGTCATTGGGCCGAAGCAACCGAAACAACCACGTTTGTACGCCGGACACAGCGCACCGCACCCGGCATGGGTGACCGGACCGAGGCACGGCGTACCATCCGCAACCATCACGCAGGTCAGGCCGCGGCGCTTGCACTCGGTGCACACCGAGGTGTCCGGCAGGTCCGGCTTGCGGCCGGCCAGGAAGGCCGTCAGCACCTCGAGCAACTGGCGGCGGTCGATCGGGCAACCGCGCAACTCGAAGTCGACCGGGACATGATCGGCGATCGCCGTCGAGGTGGCCAGCGTCTCGATGTAGTCCGGCCGGGCGTACACCACCGACGCGAACTCGGCGACATCGCCGAAGTTCCGCAACGCCTG
Organism: Kribbella soli; assembly: GCF_004331345.1. Lineage (GTDB taxonomy): Bacteria > Actinomycetota > Actinomycetes > Propionibacteriales > Kribbellaceae > Kribbella > Kribbella soli. Next base: position 1,588,184 of record NZ_SJJZ01000002.1, read on the forward strand.
GATCCCGCCGGCGGTCGCACAGGCGCCGATCGCCACCAAAACGCGCGACTCCGCCCGGATCTGCCGGATCCGCTCTGCGTCCGCCGGCGTGGTGATCGAGCCCTCGACCAGCGTGACGTCGTACGGACCGGGCCGGACCGCGCTGGACGCCTCCAGGAAGTGCGTGATCCGCACCCTCCCGGCCAGCGTGAGCAGCTCGTCCTCGCAGTCCAGCACAGTGAGCTGGCAACCGTCACACGAGGCGAGTTTGAAGACCGCTAGCGTCGGAGTGTTCATCCCTGCGAGCACACCAGGTGGCGGGCGTGTCCACCAGGGACCGACGGCCGCCTCTGCCGGGACCTTCGACCCTGGAGTGGTACGGCGGGACGCAGCACGATCACGGCATGGGTCACGCGACGATCGACACCGACGAACTCGGCACGCTCGTTCAGGTGCTGATCGCCGACGGTTACCAGGTGATCGGGCCGACCATGACCGGCAGCGCGATCGAACTGGCCGAGCTGACCGATGCCGGCCAACTGCCCGCCGGCTGGGGTGTCGAGACAGGTCCGGGGCACTACCGCCTCCACCGGCGTGAAGACGACGCGATGTTCGCCCACTCCGCCGGACCGCAGTCCTGGAAGACGTTCCTGCATCCGCCCCGCCGCAAGCTGTGGTCATCGGATACGGACGGCTCGTTCCAGGGTGCAGACGAGGAGACGCCGCGGTACGCGCTGCTCGGTGTCCGCGGTTGCGACCTGGCCGCGATCGGGAAGCTTCGCGACGTGCTCGGCGGCGGCACGTATCCGGACAGCTCGTTCCAGGCCCGGCACCAGGCGTTGTTCATCGTGGCGGTGAACTGCACCGAACCCGGCGAAGTGTGCTTCTGCGCCTCCATGGGCACGGGTCCCGCCGCCGGACCGGGCGCGGACCTGACTCTCACCGAGATGAGCGATCACTTCCTCGTCGAGGCAGGTACGGACGCCGGACGCGAGCTACTCGCCCGGATCGACCATCGCGACGCGACCACGGACGAGACGGGCGCTGCACGATCAGCGCTCGAGATGGCCGCGCACCGGATGGGACGCGCGATGCCGGAGGTGGACCTGCGAGCGCTGCTGGCCGGTAGCCGCGAGTCGTCGCACTGGGAGGACGTCGCCGAACGATGCCTGACCTGTGGCAACTGCACGATGGTCTGCCCGACCTGCTTCTGCACCACGACCGAGGACGTCACCGACCTCACCGGTGACCATGCCGAACGCTGGCAACACTGGTCGTCCTGCTTCGAACTCGACTTCTCCCACGTGCACGGCGGCAGCGTCCGCAGCTCCGGTGAGAGCCGCTACCGGCAGTGGCTCACCCACAAGCTCAGCACCTGGTACGACCAGTTCGGCGGCTCCGGCTGCGTCGGCTGCGGCCGCTGCATCGCCTGGTGCCCCGTAGGAATCGACCTGACCGAAGAGATCAGCCGGCTCGCCGAGTCCGCTCATGACTAGCGCCGGCCTGTTCGACGGTCTGACCGCGACTGAGCGGGAGGCACTGCTCCGCGCTTCTCATGAGGAGTTCTACGAGGACGGCGACCGGCTGTTCGAGGAGGGCGGCCACGCCGGGTACTGCTGGCTGATCCGGAACGGGCGCGTCGCACTCGACACGACGGTTCCCGGCCGCGGTCATGTGGTGATCCAGACTCTCGGAGCCGGCGACCTGCTCGGCTGGTCGTGGCTGATCCCGCCGTACCGCTGGCACTTCGGCGCCCGCGCGGTCGGCACTGTCGAGGCGACGGTGTTCGACGCCGCACAGCTGAAGGTGCTCGCGGACCAGGATCCGCGGCTCGGCTACCTGCTGACGCAGCAGTTGCTGGCCGTCGTACTCGACCGGCTGCAATCCACGCGGGCACGGTTGCTGGACCTGTACAGCCATGACTGAGCCAATGCTGCCCGTCGGCTACCGGGTGATCGACCGCACGGTAGAGACCCACGACTCGGCCACGATTCAGCTGGAGCCGATCGACCGGTCGCTGGATCGCTTCCGGCCGGGCCAGTTCGCGATGATGTACGCGTACGGCGTCGGCGAGGTGCCGATCTCGATCAGCGGCATCGGCGACGACGGCACCTTGACCCACACCATCCGGTCCGTCGGAGCGGTCAGCCGGGCACTGCACGACGCACGGCCCGGGACCGTGATCGGTGTCCGCGGTCCGTTCGGTACGACGTGGGCACCAGAAGGTGCTGCTGGCAACGATCTCGTGGTGGTGGCCGGCGGCGTCGGACTGGCACCACTGCGTCCGGTCGTGCTGTCCGCGCTCGCCGCGCGATCGGCGTACAGCAGAGTCGTGGTGATCGCCGGGGCGCGGACGCCGGACGAATTCTTGTTCCGTGCCGAGCTGGATGCCTGGACAGCACGCGACGACCTCGACGTCGAGCTCACCGTCGACCAGCCGGCCGCGGGCTGGGACGGTACCGTCGGCTTCGTCACCGAACCGCTAGCCCGGCTCCGGCTCGATCCGGAGCGAACTGTCGCGTTCCTCTGCGGCCCGGAGCCGATGATGCGCTTCAGCGCCCGCGTCCTGCTCCGCGCACAGATGCCATCCGACCGGATCCACGTGTCGCTCGAGCGCTCGATGAAATGCGGAATCGCGTTGTGCGGTCACTGCCAGCTCGGACCCCTGCTGGTCTGCCGCGACGGCCCGGTAGTGACCTACACCGTCGCCGAGCCCTTGCTGACAGTACCGGAGCTCTGAGCCGCGATGAGTTCGCGGTGGCCGCACAAGTTCGACCGATGGATGTACCGCGGTGGCCGGCCGAACCGGGTGGCGCGGATCCTGAACCGGATCAGTGCGATCCAGTACGCGACCGGGATCGCCGTACCTCAGCGGGCGCCCAGTACCCCGTCTTTCGCATCACGCCCGCTCCAGCCCCCTGACGTGGTGCTCGACGGCCGGCGGGGATACAAGTTTCCACCGAGCAACGGTTTCTTTCCCCGCCGGGGCCGGCCGGGGCGAACGGTTCTTCAGACGGTGTGACGGTCATCCCCGACTACCTCTGCGGCGGAGGAGCTTGGTTGAGGTGTCGACGAGGAGGAGGGCGATCACCCCCATGCCGGCGAACAGCCAGCCCTGCGCGGACGGCCAGCCGCCGCCCAGCAGGTCGGCCACCGGCGGGACGCCGAGGAAGACCGCCAGCAGGACCAGCTCGATGGCAAGTGCCAGCAACAAGGTCCGGTTGGTGGTGAAGCCGACCTTGAAGATCGTGCTTCGCTCACTACGGCACGCAAGCGCGTTCGCCATCTGCATCAAAGCGATCACCGCGAACGCAGTCCCGGACGCGACCGCCAGTGCCGCGCCGGACGGTTCGGCCCCGAAGTGCCAGCCGTGACCCGACAAGATCACGACGAACGCCGTCATCGCCACCACGGCTTCTGTCAACCCGAGCACACCGAACGCCCTGACCAGCAGCGCCCGATCGACGAGCCGGTGATGACGTGCCGGGCCGTCCAGAACGTTCGGCCCCGGCCGCTCGACTCCCAGCGCGAGCGCCGGCAGTACGTCGGTGCCGATGTCCAGTGCCAGCACCTGCAGTACGCCGATCGCAAGCGGAATCGAACTGCCGGTCAGCGCCCAGGCCACGAACGGCGCGAGCTCCGCCACGTTGTCGGCGAGGTGGTAGGTGAGAAACCGCCGTACGTTGGAGAAGGTCGCGCGGCCGAGGCGGATCGCGGTCACGATGCTGGCGAAGTGATCGTCCAGCAGGACCAGGTCGGCCGAGGCGCGGGCGACATCGCTGCCCGAGGCGCCCATCGCGATGCCGACATCGGCCTCGCGCAGCGCCGGCGCGTCGTTGACGCCGTCACCGGTCATAGCCACCACGTGACCGCGCTTGCGTAACGCCCGCGCGATCCGCAGCTTGTCCTCCGGTGTCACCCTGGCGACCACGACCCCGTCGTCACGGTCGAGCAGCTCACCCAGGCGCTCGTCGTCGTCCGGCAGCTCATTGCCAGTGACAACCAGTCCATCAGGTCCGAGCAGGCCGACCTCCCGAGCGATGACCTCCGCGGTCGCCGCGTGATCGCCGGTGACCACCGCGATCCGCACCCCGGCCCGCCGGCAGGCCGCGAGGGCGGCGTGAACATCGGTTCGTGGCGGATCCTCCAGCCCGACCACGGCCAGCAGTTCGAGAGCGTCGGCGCTGAGCTCCAACTGGCCGTCGTGCACCAGTACGCCGGATGCCTGCGCCACGGCGAGCACACGCCGTCCGCGACTGGCCAGACTGTCCACCGCCGCCGTCGCATCCGGACCGCCGTTCGTCCGGCAGTACGGCATCAGCGCGTCCGGAGCACCGATCACCACAGTGTTGCCGCTGACAACTACCGCGCTGTACCTCGTCTCGCTGGTGAACGTGACCCGATGGGTAATGGTCGCCCGATCCACCGGCGGCACACCGAGGCGGCGGGCGAGCACGTCGACGGCGACCTCCATCGGATCGCCTTCCGCGACCCAGCGGTCCTTGGACCGCACCGCCCTGCCCCTGATGCAGGCGATCGCCGACGCGGCGGCCCTCGCTGTGGCCTGGATCGCCGCCCGGTCCCCCTCGGCCGTACTCTCTGGATCGTAACCGTGACTCTTCATGGTGACCGATCCACTCGGGGTCCAGACCTCCAGCACCTCCATCTGGTTCATCGTCAGCGTGCCGGTCTTGTCGGTACACACGTACGACGTCGCGCCGAGCGTCTCGACCGCGTCCAGCCGTCTGACCAGAGCGTTGCCGTGTGCCATCCGTTGCGCGCCCCTGGCCAGGGACAGCGTCACTGTCGGCAACAGGCCCTCGGGTACGAGCGCCACCATCACACCTACGCCGAACAGAAGTGCCTTCGAGACGCTCAGACCGAGCAGCATCGACGCCACCGTCAGCGAGATGCCGACGGCAACGGCAATCACCGCGATGACCCGGATCAGGCGATGCAGCTCGACAGTCAACGGACTCGGCGGGCGCGCCGCGCTCTCGGTCAGAGACTGGATCCCGGCCAACCGGGTGTTCCCGGCGACCGCGGTCACAACAGCGTCAGCCTCTCCCTGAACCACGAACGTCCCCGCGAACACCTGTTTGCCGGACGACGGGCGGACCGGAACAGACTCGCCGGTGAGCATGGATTCGTCGACCGCGAGGGCATGCACGGTGGCCAGGCGCAGATCGGCCGATACCCGATCACCCGCGCTGAGCACGACAAGATCGTCGAGGACGAGCTGTGTCGCGTCGACACTCGTGACTTCGCCGTCACGGATCACCTGGACGCGGGCCGGCAGCAAGTCGCGCAGTCGTTCGGCAGCGCGGTCGGCGCGGTACTCCTGGGCGAACGCGAAGACGCCGTTCAGGACGATGATGACCACGATCGCGACCGCGAGCGGCGCCAGTCCCGCGGCCAGCGCCAGTCCCGCGGCAACCCACAGCATCAGCGCGAACAGGTGCGTCAGCTGCCCGGCGAGGATCCTCCAGGTCGGCGTACGTCGCGGCGCGGGCAACTCGTTCGGCCCGTCGGCGACGAGCCGTCGCGCCGCTTCCGCCGCAGACAAGCCGTGAACGATCGGTGCCTGAACGCTGGGCATGACCACCTCCCCCACGAGGATCCCGGCACTGGCTGCCTCCGCAGCAGGGCCCAACGTCCCGACTTGGTCGCCGAACGGACCTGCCGGCGGGCTCCTCGCCGTACGACGACGGGCACCGGAGCACAGTTGCACCCCCGCGCCCAGCGCTCCTGGGCACACGGTCCCGTCCTCGGCGGACCGTTTGACCAAGATCCCGCTCAGTCCGCGAGGCCGTGAACGACTGCGAGCGGACAGTCGGCGACATTGATCGCGTCCCAGCTGTACAGGGCCGGCAGATCCCAGACGTGAACCAGCCGAATCGGCAGTCCACGTGCGGTCGCCGCGGCGACCGCGAACTCCATCACCGCGACGTTGCGATCCACGTCGTCCAGTGCCACCACGACCGGTCCTGCGTGATCGGACGGCTTCCAATGCTCCGGCACGATCACGACCGGGACCGTCGCCTGGACCACAACAGCGTCCGAGGTCGATCCGATCAGCAGCCGCTTGAAAGTCCCGATCCCCCGGCGGCCGACGACCAGCATCCGGCTGTCAGCCGCTGCCTGCGTCAGTTTCCTGGCCGGCGGACCGACCATCAGATCAGCCTCGTTGTCCAGGGCACCCGGGCTTTCGTCCAGGTACTTCTGGACATCGTTGACGAGTTCCATCGACGCGTCGTCGACCGCGTCACCCTCCCATCCGGGAACGTGCCGGAGCTTGTCGTCGATGACGTGCACCACCTGGAGGGGCTCTCGCCGGAGCAACGACTCCTGCAAGGCCCACTCCAGGGCACCGGTGTCGCGCCAGGCGCCGTCAACCCCAACGTGGATAACCGGCTTCACAGACGTCGAGCTCACCGGAGCCAGGGGTACTTGCGAACGAAGTCCAGACCGCTCCACCACTTACCCAGACCCCACACGTTGCCAGCAGCAACCAGCGCCAGGGCGACAACCCCAGCTCCAGGAGTCGAACGGCCCTCTCCTTCAGGGACGTACGCCGCTGTCCGATACGCCGCCGCCGGCGGACGGTGGAATCGGGAGATGTCTGCGCAGGACGTACCGCTCCTCATCGACCAGACAGGAGGCACGTGCCATGACAACCACACTCGCGCTCCCACTGCGGCCCAGTGCCGAGATGGCCAGGCTGGCCCGCTTCCACCGCGACGTCGACTGGACCGGCACGATCCAGGCCGGCACCACCGGCCCTGACAGTCCTGCGATGACCGCGATCGGACAGGCCCGGTATCACATCATCCAGGACGGGCTCTGGATCGTCGGCGACCACGATCAGGACCTGTACCTGACCGATGGCACGTTCGTCCGTCACTCGCAGCTTCACTGGGTAGCCGGCTGGGATCCCGAGGCCCGCGAGTACCGCGCATCGTCCGCCGACAGCGACGGTCACTTCAACTTCCTGTCCGGCACCATCGGCGGCAGATTGCTCACGTTCGAGACTGTCGGCCGCCCGCGCGTCCGCACTCGCCTGTTCTGGCACGTCGCCGACGCCGAATCGATGACCTGGCGCAACGAGGTCTCCGTCGACGGCGGGCCCTTCCACCTGGTCGAACGCTATGCCTGCACAAGCCACACCTGAGCCGGCGACGCTATGACTCACATCACCGGACAGGTCACTATCGAGGCGCCTATCGACGAGGTTTTCGACATGGTCGCCGACGAGCGGAACGAGCCTAGGTACAACCCTCGGATCGTGCGGGCCGAGAAGGTGAGCGAAGGACCGATCGGCACCGGCTCGCGCTTCGCGGCCACACCCAAGGGCATGGGCGCGAAGGGCGAGATGACCCTGGAGATCGTGGAGTACGACAGACCGCATCGTCTGCACAATGTCGTGCGCTCGTCGTACCTGCGCGTCGACGGAACGCTGACCTTCGGCGAGATCGAGGGCGGGACGCGCCTGAGGTGGGACTGGGACATGGTTCTGCTCGGCCCGATGCGGGTGCTGTCCCCGGTGCTGAGCTTGATCGGTCCCGGCTGGGAGCGCCGGAACTGGGTTGGGCTCAAGAAGTACCTGGAGTCCGGCTCGGCCGGCCGTTGAGCACCGACGCCCGTACGTTGACGGTCGGGTACTTCTGCCGGTACGCCGTGAGGCTTTCGACGAGCCAGTTCTTCAACAGCTGCCTGGTACTCGCGACCGGTGAGATGTGCTGGTCCGGCGCGTGCCAGCAATGGACGACCTTCAGCGACTGTCCGGTCCGTGCCGCCTCCGCGACCGGGAGCCGAGCACGACCATCTCCGCATCCGCAGCGTCGGTCAGGATCGCTCAATCTGCTGTGCGAATCGCCGTGACCGCGAAGGCCTCGACGCCCTGGTAGTGGCCACCGGTCGAAGCGACGATCACCACGGCCGGATCAGTTGCTCCCTGGAAGGTGACCTGTGCCGACCACGGCTGTCCTTCGCCGCCGGCGGCCACGCAGCAGAACGTCCCGAGCCGTGCGCCCGTGGACGCCTGGCGTACGTCGACGCGAATCGCCTCGTCCACACCGGTGATCCGCCCGCCGACGGTCAACGGCGAGCCGGCGACGTGCCGTACCGCGGCTGTGTCAGCGTCAGGCTGCTGTCGCGCGTCCCGACGACCTCCCACGGCGCGTCGTCGCCCTGGCCCACCCGGGCGAGGTGAATGACGGCAGCGACCGACGGCGGGTTCTTGTCCGCCCGGTAGCCGACCGATACGAAGGCTTCGTCACCGCGGACGGACTTCGACACGACCAACCCGATCTCGTCGAAACCCAGGAATCCGTTCGTGAACGACAGCGCGGTCTGTGCCGGGTCCAGGTGCCAGGGCTGCGTGCCGCCACTGCGATACGCCTGCTGCCAGACCGCCGCGGCGCTCTCGGAGGTGAACGGCCACAACGGCTGGTAGCGGAATGTCCGGTGGTCAGGGCTCGTCGTCGACGTCCGCGAAGGCGTGGGTTTCGGCGTGGCAGTGATTGTCACCGTCGGGCCGGGCTGCGTGACGGTCGTGCTGGGCGCAGGCACCGTACTGGACGGCTCGTCGTCGTTGTTGAGCACGACGACCGTCAGCACCGCGACCGCGACGATCGCCAGACCCGCGAGCACGATCGCCCACCGAGTACCCGACCTGACGGGCCGGCCATCCGGAGATGCCGCAGGACGATTGTCAGTCATGGTCTTGCTCCTCTACTTCTGGCCGCGGAGCCAGCGAGGTGCGACATCGAGCCATTCGGCGGCCCAGTCGTGCGCGCGACGGCGGTCCAGCGGGACCCGCGCGAGGCGCACAGCGCCCCACAGGAGGAGCCAGGAGCCCGTGACCATGAGAATCCCGATCCAGCTGCCCACCGCGGCGTTGTCGCCTCGCGATCGCGGTGCCGCAACGATGTCGCCGGCCCGGTTGAGCCAAACCGTCACCTCCGCATCGGCCTTGGTCCCGATCACGACATTCGTCGATCCCTGGCGCTGGAGACCCGAAGGATCGACGTAGCTGATCTGAACCCGCGTCAGTACATTGCCGGGAGTCGTCGGCACCTGACCCTCGGTGCTCTCCAGCGTCCGCGCCCGCACCTCGTGCAGACTCACGCGTTGCCGTTCCGCCGAGGCGTCGCTCGCGTTGCGGTACGACGTGCCCACGGCCGCCCCGATCGGGACCAGCAACAGCGCGGCCATCAGTGCGCACCACAGCACGGCCATCTCGATCCGGTCGGATCGGCGACGGAGCGGATTCCGCCTGAACCCCAGCCGACGGGCCAGCATCAGCACCCACAGCTCCCCGGACCGCTTCTTCCCGGTGCCCATGACAACCTCCCCAACCCGGCGAACGACGTACCGCCAGAGTCACCCCGGTGCCACTGCGTAGGTCAGGGCCTAAGGTCCCGATCCGGCCGGCCCGTCGGCCCCGCGATGACGGGGCCGACGGGCAGTTGGTCAGAACAGACCGAGGGGCTCGTCGCTGTAGCTGACGAGGAGGTTCTTGGTCTGGCTGTAGTGGTCGAGCATCATCCGGTGGTTCTCGCGACCGATGCCGGAGATCTTGTACCCGCCGAACGCCGCGCCCGCTGGGTACTGGTGGTAGCAGTTCGTCCACACCCGGCCGGCCTTGATGCCACGACCCATGCGGTACGCGCGGCTCCCGTCGCGGGTCCAGACGCCGGCGCCGAGCCCGTACAGGGTGTCGTTGGCAATCTCCAGCGCCTCCGGCTCGTCCTTGAACGTCGTGACCGCGAGGACCGGCCCGAAGATCTCCTCCTGGAAGACCCGCATCTTGTTGTGACCCCGCAGTACGGTCGGCTGGAAGTAGTAACCCTCGGCGAAGTCGCCCTCGATCTTCGCCCGCTCGCCGCCGATCAGCACCTCGGCCCCTTCTTCACGGCCGATCTGGACGTACGACGTGATCTTGTCGAGCTGCCCCTGCGACACCTGCGCGCCGACCTGGGTCTCGGTGTCCAGCGGGTTGCCCTGCTTGATCGCGGCGATCCGGTCCAGGCAGCGGCTCATGAACGCGTCGTAGATGTCCTCCTGGATCAGCGCCCGCGACGGGCACGTGCAGACCTCGCCCTTGTTGAACGCGTAGAGCACGAGCCCTTCGACCGCCTTGTCCAGGAACTTGTCGTCGTGCGCCATCACGTCGCCGAAGAAGATATTCGGGCTCTTGCCACCGAGCTCGACCGTCGACGGGATCAGGTTCTGCGCGGCGTACTGCATGATCAGCCGGCCGGTGACGGTCTCACCGGTGAAGCCGATCTTGGCGATCCGCCCGCTCGTGGCCAGCGCCTTGCCGATCTCGGCGCCCGGTCCGGTGATCACGTTCATCACGCCGGACGGCACGATGTCACCGATCACTTCGGCCAGCTTGAGGATCGACCACGGCGTCGGCGACGCGGGCTTCATCACCGAGCAGTTGCCCGCGGCCCAGGCCGGCGCCAGCTTCCAGGCCGCCATCAGCAGCGGGAAGTTGAACGGGATGATCTGACCGACGACACCGAGCGGCTCGCGGAAATGGTACGCGACCAGGTCCTTGTCGATCTCCGTCGTCCGCCCTTCCTCGGCCCGTACGGCGCCGGCGAAGTAACGGAAGTGGTCGACGACCAGTGGGATGTCCGCGTTCAGGGTCTCGCGGACCGGCTTGCCGTTCTCCCAGCTCTCGGCGACGGCCAGCATCTCCTTGTTCGCTTCGACCGCGTCGGCGACCGCGTTCAGGACCTCGGCCCGCTCGGTCGCGGACTTCTCACCCCAGGCGTCCTTGGCCGCGTGCGCGGCGTCCAGCGCCAGTTCCACGTCCGCCTCGGTCGACTGTGCGACCTCCGTGATCGGATCGGCCGTGGCCGGCGTCAGGTCGACCCGATAGCGCCCCTCCGACGGCGCCACCCAGCGACCACCGATGAAGTTCTCGTACCGCGGCTTGACCTCGACCGGACTGCCTTCTTTGCCAGGTGCGACGTACTGCATGATGCATCTCCTTCGACTCGACCGACCCCAGGCCCTTCGAGCGAACGCCTGTCCTCTTGCCGCCCGTAGGGCCGAAAGACCCATCGGCACCAGGACGCGAGCTATCTCACGTCGCGAGCTCGCGGCGGACGCCTGCCGATGCGGGTCGCCACGAACAAGCCGAAGAGGGCAAGGGCGCCGCCGACCAGGCCGTCGAACAGGTAGTGGTTGGCGGTCAGGACGATCGCCGCGAGCATCAGCAGCGGCATCAGCCAACCGAACAAGCGGATGAGCCAATGACCGCCGAGGCCGGCCACCGCGATCCCCATCAGCAGGTTCCAGCCGAAGTGCAGGCTCGGTACGGCGGCGTATTGGTTGACGAACGCCGGTGGCTGCAACACCCGGTACGCCGAGGTCCGCTCGGTGACCGTGTCGACGAAGCCGTACATCGTCAGGAACCGCGGCGGTGCGACCGGGAACACGGCGAAGATCACCAGACCGATCCCGCCGGAGATCAGCATCGCGTTGCGAAACCGCAGGTAGGCCTCGCGATGCCGGAAGAGCAACCACCCCAAGGTCGCCAGCAGCACCGGCCAATGGCCGTAGATGTAGATGTAGCCGACCAGCTCGGCCAGCCAACTGTGCGCGGTCACGGCCCGCTGCAGTCTCGGCTCGACGAACACGCCCGCGGAGCGTTCGAGATCCGCGACGTACTCGGCATTCCGGTAGGCGACATCGACCCGGGTCGTGATCAGCCCGCGAACACCGAAGTACAGGACGATCGCAGCCGTGATGACCGTCGTCTCCCGGAAGACGTGCCGCCTGCGGCTGCTCACGCGCAACACCGTCGCCCCCCTGTCCTGTCGGTACTCCTTGTCCAGACTCGCGAGGACGGGCGAGCCGGAACAGGGCCGGACCGCCCGTCGATCCGCGGCAAAGGTCCATAACGGCAGGCCTTGCGCAGGCCGGTTATCTTCCGGATAGTGAAAGGCCAGGCCCGGAAGGAACCCCTCATGCAATTGGGCCGTCAACAACTCCTGCGCGGTGTGCGCGCGCTCGTCACCCATCGTGGCCTTCGCGTCGCCGCGCTGGTCGTTGCGGTTGCGCTCTCGCTGTGGAACGTCGAACGTGTCCCGCACACCGCGCTACTTCCAGCCGTCGTCGGTCTGCTCCCGTTCGCGATCGGCAAGTACCTGCTGTGCCCGTTGCGCTGGCATGCGATCTCGACCAGCGGCCGAACGCGGCGATGGCACCTCCGCGCCTACGCGGAGAGTGAGGTCCTCGGCCTCATCTCCCCCTGGCACGCCGGAGCCGATCTGTGGCGCGTCCACCGGTTGGAGACGATCGGCGTACGGCGGTCCAGCGCCGCCGCCGAAGTCGCGCTGGACCGCTTCGTCGGTGCGGTCGGCCTCGTCGCCGCCGTGGTGATCACCGGGGTGACCTTGCCGGTCACGGTGATCGCGGTCGCCGCCGGTGCCGCCGCTGCGGTACTCGTGGTGGCACTCGTCGTACGGCGCCGCCGCCCGAGCCTCACGGGTCGCTGGCCTTGGCCGTCGCCGAAGGTGTTCGCGTTCGGCATCCTGTTGTCGATCGGCTACCAGGCCACGATCCTCGGCCTGCTGCTCGGGTCCATCGACGCGGTCGGGGGCTCGGTGCCCGCTCTCCAGCTGATCGCGGTCTTCGGCGCCAGCCAGATCGCCGGAGTACTTCCGGGTGTGCACGGAGCCAGTCCCCGAGAGGGTGCTCTCGTCGCGGGCCTGGCCTCCATCGGAGTGTCGTGGACCGCCGCATTCGGTGCGGTCGCCCTGACGGCCTTGCTGTACTGGGTCCCCGCGCTTCTGCTGGGCGGTAGCTGTCTGTTCCTGCGGTGGCGCGGCTGGTTCACCGAACCACGGACGGGTACGCCATGAGACGTCCGCTCGTGATCGCGCACCGCGCCGGCAACGACCTCGACACGCTGCGGTCGGCGCTCGACCACGGCGCCGACCTGGTCGAGGCGGACGTGCATGCTTATCGCGGCCGCCTCGAGGTCCGGCATCACAAGACCCTCGGGCCTTGGTGGCTGTGGGAACGGGGCGAGCTCGTCCGTCGCCGCAAGGTTCCCGAAGTCCGTGAACTGCTGGCGGCGGCCGCTGGTGACCCGCGGCTGATGCTCGATCTCAAAGGGCTCCATCCGCGCCTCGCGCCCAGGCTGGCCGAAATCCTGCCGGCCACGACCACGGTCACCGTGTGCACGCAGCATTGGTGGATGCTGTCGGCATTCCGTGACCGGGCGAGCGTACGACTCGTTCTGTCGGCCGGTAGCCGCCTCGGACTCCGGCGGCTGAGATCCCGCCTTCGCCGGCAATCGACGTACGGCGTCTGCGTCCACCGGCGGCTGCTCACGCCTCAGGTCGTCACCGAGCTCCGGCGCGGCGCCGAGGTAGTCCTCACCTGGCCGGTGGACACTGCCGACGCCTTGGCCGACGCCCGTCGTCTCGGCGTCGACGGCGTGATCGGTCGCGATGTCCACGACTCAAGACCAACACCGAACTAACCCGTGAGATCCGCCGGCTCACCGAGGAGATCCACCGCTCCGTCGTCAGGCGACCGTGAGCCGGGCGCGGCGGGACCAACGGCCCTGATTCAGGGTCCAACGGACCTGTACCGGTTCCGGTGTGTGGTGGCAGCGTGAAGCCATTGGCACCGACGCTGAGGCGCCTTTACGGGGGGATTATGAGCACGGAAGGCCAGATTGTCCTGCCGCTGCGGTCGCCGACCATCATTCCGGTCAGTACGACGGGGATCGTTCCGACCGACGCCGCGACAGTGATCCACGAACACCTCGCGCCGATCCTCGGTCCATGGGCGGCGCACAGCCGAGTCCGGCTCACCCGGCTGGCGGAGCCCGGTCTGCGCAGACCGCTGGTCGCGCAGATCGACGTACAACTGACTGCCGGCCACCGCGTTCGGGCTCAGACGGCCGCCGCGACCATGTCCGAGCTCGTCGCCGTGCTCGCGATGCGCACGATCGAGCAACTGCGGGTGTACCCGCACGCGCTGGCGGCATGTCTCCGAGGGCACGTCGTCACTGATCGCCTGCCCTCTCCGCCGGAGCTGCTGCCTCCTGAACGGCGCCGGCTGGCCCGCTGGAAGATCTGCCGCCCGGCTCCGACGACGGTCGCCGAGGCCATCGTCGTGCTCAACGCGATGGACTACCGGTTTCATCTGTTCCGGGAGAAGTTCAGCCGCCAGGACGGCATCGTGGTCCGGAGCGGATTCGGTCGGTACCGCGTCATTCAGTCCCGACCTAATCCGATCGGTCTCGAGGTCACCTCGCCGCCGATCGCGCTCACCGCGGCCGAGCGCCGAAGCGTCACCGAGGCGACATCACGGCTCGACCTCACCGGGGCACCGTTCGACATCTTCACAGACCAGGCGACCGGCCGCCTGCATGCCTTGTACGCGAGGTACGACGGGCACTACGGCCTCCTCGGCTCCGAGGCAGCCATCAGAGGCGCCCGCCGATCCTGGTGACCGAACTCAGCGAACGTACGCCTGGAGTTCGCGGATCAGCGCGGTCAGTACGGCCTTCGCGTCGCCGAACAGCATTGCGGTGCGTGGGTTGGTGTAGAGCTCGTTGTCGACTCCGGCGTACCCGTGCCCGAGCGACCGCTTGACCACGATCACGCTGCGGGCCTTGTCCACGTCCAGGATCGGCATTCCGGACACAGCATTACCCGGTCGGCGGGCGGCCGGATTGGTCACGTCGTTCGCGCCGACGACCAGGACGACGTCGGTCGCCGCGAACTGCGGGTTGATCTCGTCCAGGTCCTTGAGCTGCGGGTACGGCGCGTTCGCCTCGGCCAGCAGCACGTTCATGTGCCCGGGCATCCGGCCGGCCACCGGGTGGATGCCGTAACTGACATCCGCACCGTGCTCGGTCAGCGCTTGGGCGAGCTCCACCACCTCGTGCTGGGCCTGCGCGGCCGCGAGGCCGTAACCAGGAACGATGACGACCTTCCCGGCGTACGCCAACTGCAGCGCGGCGTCATCGGCAGTCACGGTGCGGACTGTGCCGGTCGCCGCGATGGCTGGCGCAGTCTGCTCGTCACCCGTCCCGAAGCCGCCGGCGACGATGCTCAGCAGCGAGCGGTTCATGGCGACGGCCATCAGCTTGGTCAGGATGCCGCCGGCCGCGCCGACGAGCGCGCCCGCGATGATCAGCGGCGTACTGCCGATCACGAACCCGGCCATGGCCACAGCTGTGCCGGTGCAGGCGTTCAGCAGGGAGATCACCACCGGCATATCGGCGCCGCCGATCGGCAGCGTCATCAGTACACCGATGACCAGAGCGGTACCGGTCAGAACACCGAGCGTTCCCAGTCCGCCGATGCGGGCCGTGTAAAGGACACCGGCGCCCAGGGCAGTCAGGGCGAGCAACAGGTTGAGCGCACGGCTGCCCCGGAACGTCAGTGGACGACCTGGTACGACGCCGGCAAGCTTGCCCGCGGCAACCAGGGATCCCGAGAACGTGATCGCGCCGATCAGCACGTCCAGGAACGTGGTGAGTGTCGTGCTGATCGCCTCGTCAGCCGCTCCAGGGAGTGCGTCGGTAAACGCGATCAGGGCCGCCGCGCCACCGCCCACCGCGTTGAACAAACTGACCAGCTGCGGCATCGCGGTCATCTTCACCCGCCGCGCGGCGACGAGTCCTGCCATTGCCCCGGCGAGTACGCCGACGGCGAGAACAACCGCGGCGGTGGCCGTGATCGTTCCGTCGTCGACCAGCACGACGACGGTCAGTGCGATCGCGACCGCCATCCCGAACGCGGACAGTTGGTTGCCCCGTCGCGCGGTCGCCGGCGAATTCATCAGATGCAAACCGAGCACGAAGCAGACCGCCGTACCCAGATAGAGAAGGTGCGTCGTGGTGTTCATCGTTGACCCTTCGGCTTCGCGTGGAACATCTCGAGCATCCGGTCGGTGACGACGTACCCGCCGACCACGTTCGCGGCCGCGAACGCCGCGGCAACGAACAGCAGCACGTAGCCGATCGTGGTGTCGATGCTTGCGGCGATGATCATCACGCCGATCACCACCACGCCGTGGATCGCGTTCGCGCCGGACATCAGCGGGGTGTGCAGGGTGGCCGGGACCTTCGAGATGACCTCGAACCCGACCAGCACGCTGAGCACGAAGACCGTGATGTCAGCAAGCAGAACAGCTGTCATGACACTGCCTCCTTCGTACGCACGAGCAGGCCGGCCGTGACCTCGTCTTCGGGATCGAGTACGACGGAACCGTCGTGGATCAGGTGCTCGAGCAAGGCCGCGACGTTGCGCGCCCACGCGGACGACGCGGCACGTGGAACCTGCGCCGGGAGATTGCCGGCGCCGAGCACGACGACACCGTTCTCGGTCTCCGTCCGGCTGCCCGGCACCGAACCCGCCACATTGCCGCCCAGCGGACCAGATGCCAGGTCGACGACGACCGAACCGGGCGCTAGCGCCGCTAACGCTTCGGCAGGTACCAACGCCGGCGGACGGTGTCCCGGCACCTGAGCGGTCGTGATGACGACGTCGAAGTCCCGGATCGCGTCCACCAGAGCCTTCTGCTGCTCCGCCTGTTCGTCCGCGGTCAGCGTCCGCGCATAGCCGCCCTCCCCTTCGGCTGTGACCTTCAGATCCAGTACGGCGGCACCGGTCGAGGCGATGTCGGCGCGTGCAGCCGCGCGGACGTCGTACCCGGTCACCAGCGCGCCGAGGCGCCGCGCCGTACCGATCGCCTGCAGCCCCGCGACTCCCCCACCGAGGACGAGCACCTTGGCCGGACGTACCGTCCCGGCCGCGGTCATCATCATCGGGAAGAAGCCGCCGAAGGTGTCCGCGGCGAGTACTGCGGCCTTGTATCCGGCCACGTTGGCCTGCGAGGTGAGCACGTCCATCGACTGCGCCCGGCTGAGGGTGCGCGGTAGCCCTTCGAAGCTGAGCGCCGTAACCTCCGACAGTTCCTCAGGAGCTTCATACGGGCCGAGCAGACCGATCACGATCTGACCGGCGCGCAGTCGCTGACAGTCCGGTCGGTGGATGACCGCCAGGATGTCCGGCTGTGTGAAGACCTCCAGCCGATCCCCGACGCGCGCGCCGGCCGCGACGTACGCCTCGTCCGGAAAACCGGCCCTGCGTCCCGCACCGGCCTCGACGACCACGTCGAGGCCGATCCGGCGCAGCCGCCCCACCACTTCGGGTGTGACGGCTACGCGGCTCTCGTGCCACTCGGTCTCGGCCGGGCAGCCGATCAGCAGGTTCATCAGAACTGGAAGACGACACGGGCCGGGATGTCACCGGCCAGGACGTCGGTGATCGCCTGGTTGACGTCGTCGAGCTTGCGGTCGACAGCGATGACCCGGGTCCGTCCCGCGGCGTGCAGGGCGAACACGTCGGCGAGATCGTTGCGCGTACCAACGATCGAACCAATCACGCTCTTCCCGTTCAGCACGGTGTCGAAGATCGGCAGACTCATCGCACCGTCGTCCGCGGGCAACGCCACGCAGACGAGACGCCCACCACGGCGCAGCGACTGGAACGCCTGATCGAACACCCGCGGGTTCACGGCCAGTACGACGGCCACATCGGCACCACCGAGGGCCTGGATCGCCTCCACCGGATCTGTCTTCGCCGCGTTCACGACGTGGTCTGCGCCGAGCTCCGTGGCCATCTTCAGCTTGCTGTCCTCGATGTCGACGCCGATGGTGATGCCGCCCACGATCCGCGCGTACTGCAGGGCCAGGTGTCCCAGTCCCCCGACGCCGAAGATCGCGACCGTCTCGGCCGGCACCACATTGGCCACCCGGATCGCCTTGTACGTCGTCACTCCGGCACACGTCAGCGGTGCGGCGTCCCGTGACGAAATACCGTCCGGCACCAGGGTCGCAAAGGCCGCGGGTACGACGGCGTACTCGGCGAAGCTGCCGTTCACCGAATACCCCGAGTTGCGCTGCTCCAGGCACAGGGTTTCCCAGCCGCTGATGCAGTACTCGCACTTGCCACACGCGTAGCCCAGCCAGGCGATCGCGACGCGGTCGCCGACGGTGCGTTCGGTCACGTCGGCGCCCAACCGCTCCACCACACCGATCCCTTCGTGCCCCGGGACGAACGGCGGCGTCGGCTTCACCGGCCAGTCCCCATGAGCGGCATGGATGTCGGTGTGACACAGTCCGCTGGTCTCCATCCGGACCAGGACCTCGCCCGGGCCAGGCTCGGGGATCGGCAGCTCCTGGATCTCGAGAGGCTTGCTGAAGTCGGTGACGACCGCTGCTTTCATGACTGTCCTTTCAGATACACGCGTGATGGATTCGGGGACACAGCTGGCGGAGCGCGTGACGAAATGCCCTCCGAGCCCAGCAGGAAGGGAGAATCCCTCCGGCCCGCCGGGCGCAACGTCGAGCAGGAAGGTCGTCTCACCCCAGGCCTGGTCGAGGTGCCGGTCGATGTAGAACGGGCTGCCCTCGACCTCACCGAGCAGAACGTCACCGGGGCCTACCAGGAACTCGTGTTCCGGGTAGCACATCGGCGTACTTCCGGCGCAACAGCCGCCGGACTGGACGAACATCACCGGCGCGCCGCGGCTGTCGCTCAGATGACGGATCGCCTCGCGAGCAACCGCGGTGGCCGTGATCCGGATGCTTGGCATCGGGTCCTCCTTCAGCTCGACGGGCCTTTCCCCTTTGAGCCAACGCCTGCCCGGCCGACACCCATAGGGCCGAAAGACCTCACTGCCGGAGTGACCCCTGTGATCCGGACGACATGCGAGACCGAGGGTCCAAAGGTCCCGCATCGCAGGGACCGAACGGCAGGTGTGCGCGCCCGCCGAACAGCCGATGCTCGAAGGAGAGCAGCTCAGGAGGAGGCATGAGGCACAAGCCTGTGGCGCTGATGCTGTTCGGCTGGGGCTTCTGGCTCTGGTGCATCCCCGCCCTGGCCTTCGCCATACCAGCGGCCCGTCACACCTTCGGGGATCCAAGGAGCATCTGATGTCCAAGAACGTACTGGTCGCCTACGCCACCAAGATGGGCGCGACCGCGAGCATCGCCGCCGCCGTCGGAGCCGAACTCCGCGCCGCGGGTATCCAGGTCGACGTCCACGAGATCGGAGCGGTTCAAGCCGTCACGCCGTACGACGCCGTCGTCCTGGGCAGCGCGATCTACCAAGGCTGCTGGCTGCCCGAGGCGGTCCGCTTCCTCCGCCGGCACGAGCGCCAGCTCCGCACCCGCCAAGTCTGGCTCTTCCACTCCGGCCCGATCGGCGCCGGCCGCGACGAGGAGCAACCTGTCCCACCCGACGTGAACCGCCTGGCCCGCGCGTTCCACGCACCACCGATCAAAACCTTCGCCGGCAACCTCCAAGCGGACGCCGTCCTACACAACCACGACCTCGAACGCCTGGTCGGCGACTCCCGAGACTGGCGCGACATCCGCACCTGGTCCCACCACATAGCCACCACCCTCACAACCCCGGAACCCGCAACCTGAGCCACCGACGCGATCGACGACAACAACCACGCGGAACTCTTGCGGGCCGCGACCGGGAATGCCGCCGCATCCTGGTGCCCGGGGTCACCTGGCACACATCATGGAATTGTGGACAGGACTCCGGTGCACGAGGAACTCGAGCGGGTTCGTGCCGATTTCCGCCAGCTGGTCGAGTCGGCCGACGACGAGGTACTGCAGAGGCAATCGAACGGCACGCGGTGGAACAACCGCCAACTGCTGTTTCACATGCTGCTGGGCTACCTGATCATGCGCGCGCTGCTCGGGCTGGTTCGTGTCTTCGGTCGGCTGCCCCGCGGAGCAAGTCGCGCGTATGCGCGCTTGCTGAATGCAGGAACCCGACCGTTCGACGAAGTCAACTTCCTCGGTTCGTACGCCGCCGGCCGCACGGTCAGCCCGGCTCGCATGGTCGTGATGTTCGACCATGTCGTCGACAAGCTTCACCGGCGGCTCGACGCCGAAAGCGACGCAGACCTGGCACGGGGGATGCACTACCCGACCCGATGGGATCCGTTCTTCAAGGACTACATGACCCTGGCTGACGTCTATCACTTCCCGACCCAGCACTACGACTTCCACCGTGAGCAGCTCACGCTGGGCTGAGGTCAGCAGCAGGTTTTCAGGTAGGCCTGGAGGTCGGACAGTGCCGTGGTTGCGCCGTCGCGGTCGGCTCGGTAGAGGACGGTTTTGCCTTCGCGGCGGGAGGTGACGATGCCGCCGCGGCGGAGGATGTCGAGTTGCTGGGAGGCGGTGGACTGGCCGATGCCGGCTTGGGCGGCGACCTCGTTGACGGAGAGTTCGGCGCCGCCGGGCGAACAGGAGAATGATGCGCTGGCGCGTCGGGCTCGACAGGGCCTTCAGAAACTCGTGGGTCGCGGCGCTCAGCTCGACGGCATCGGTGGGCGCGCACGACGGCCTGCTCTGTGTCTCCGCTTCCTGCGCCATGCCGCGGAACGCCGGGCCCACCGTTGTGCCTCCGTTCACGAGGCTTTCGCCTCTACGCGCCATACCGGGGCGGGGCGACGGTGAAGGAGTTGGGACCGCGTTCCGACATGAGGCCCACGGAGGCGAAGATGCACGTCCGCAAAGAAGGGTTCGACAATCTCAGTCCCGCCCAAACGCGCACTCGAGCGTTAGAAGCGGGGGCAGTCGCCGGGATGGCGGGCGTGGTCGCGGGCTGGCTGATTCCCCGGGGTCCCGTGACAACCGTTGAGGCGCTCATCACTGTGGTGGCGGCGCTTGCGGTCGGGTTCGCGGCCGGATGGCTGATGCGATCGCGTTGGGCCATGCTACTGGCGCCGGCGGTGTTCATGCTCGTATTCGAGCTGGCCCGGATGCGTGTTCAGGGCCCA
This sequence comes from Kribbella soli, assembly GCF_004331345.1. Taxonomy (GTDB): domain Bacteria; phylum Actinomycetota; class Actinomycetes; order Propionibacteriales; family Kribbellaceae; genus Kribbella; species Kribbella soli. The sequence goes on from NZ_SJJZ01000002.1 coordinate 1,609,019, forward strand.
ACTGTCGATGGCATCCGTCTCGACAACCTTTACGGCGTGATGGCACTGGTCGCCGGTCGGGGGGTCGACGCCCTCCTCGTGCTGCTGCCCATGGTCGTGGGTCTTGTCTACGGCATCGCGCTGGCGAAGCGGCTCCAAGGACCGCCGGAGCCGGTCCGCAAACGCCACTGGCTGCGCCGCGGTTTCCTCGCCCTTCCCACTCTGGCCGTCGTCGCGCTGGTTGCCGGCATCCTGCGGCCGGCCTCCACCGAAGCGATCCTCGGGGAGGACGGCGAACCACTGACGGGCAGCGTCGCCGAGCTCGTCGATGTGCAGATCGGAGGACACGACCAGTCGATCATGCTGCGTGGCGTCTCCGCGCAGTCCCCCGTGCTCCTGTTCCTCGAAGGGGGTCCCGGCGGGACCGCACTCGGCCGAATCCGCAATTCCGGTGAGGACCTGGAACAGAACTTCGTCGTCGCCACCTGGGACCAACGCGGCACCGGCAAGTCCTACGACGCGCTCGAGCCACGCTCGACCCTCACCGTGGAGCAGATGGTCGACGACACCTTGGCGGTCACCAACTATCTGCGCGACCGCTTCGACGAGCAGAAGATCTACCTGGTGGGGAGCTCATGGGGCACCATCATCGGCACGCTCGCAGTGCAGCGCTCACCTGAGCTGTTTCACGCCTACGTCGGGACCGGTCAGATGGTGGACCCGTTCGAGACCGACAAGCTGATGTACGCCGAAAGCCTGGCCGACGCAGTGGCCAGCGGTGATGACGGCACGGCCGACACACTGCGTCAGCTCGGCGAGCCGCCGTACGCCGACACACTCGACTATCCCGTCGCGATCGCCTCGAATGCCAAGTGGATGGACTTCGAGCATGGCGAGGACTACAACGCCGCCGCGGAGTACCCGGCCAGCCTGTTTGTCGGGGAGTACACGCTCGTCGAGCAGCTTCGCGGTATGGCCGCGATCGCCGAGACGTTCAACGTGCTCTACCCCCAGCTCAGCAACAGTGACTTCCGTGTCGACGTGCCGCGCCTCGGCGTCCCGGTCTACCTCGTGGAGGGCAGCCACGAGGCCGCCGGCCGCGAAACCCTGGCGCGTGAGTGGTTCAACCTCATCTCGGCACCCAGCAAGAAGTACGTGGTCTTCGAGAGCTCAGGACACACCCCGCCGTTCGACGAGCCCGGCCGCTTCGCCGTCCTCATGGACGACGTTCGCATCGCCGCAGCGACTGCGGCTGGTTAGGTTGGAGGAGCATCGGAAGCCACCACGCCCAACTGAGGGCGAAGGCCAGCAAGAAACAGCACCACACGACCTCTCGCATCACCGGACCTCAACCGCACCTGCCGCGGGGCTCACCCTGGCGCTCCGCAGAAGGAGCACCAAAGCCATGAGCGCGATGACGAACAGAACGCCCAAGGGCGCCATGACCGTCCAGCCAGGTTTGTGGCCTCGGCTGTCGGCCACAAACGGACCGACCAGAATCGGCAGGCACGTCAGTACAACCCAGCTGAGCTGAGCGGGAGCCGTGGCGTAGCCGACGGGGTGCCGGCGCAGTAACAGGACCCCACTGGCCAGGGCCGCAGGAAGAAAGAAGGCCAGATCCAGTACGTGGACCGGACTGGTCGGGACCTTCCATTCCGTCGCGCTGGTCGACGGATTTCCCGCCAGCAGGTCCGGCACGATCTCGCTCAGCCAAAGGACGGCGAACAGCGCCGCGACCACGATCAGGAACCAGGCTGGCAGCGGCTCTCCTCGATCCCGGAAATGTTCCTTCACGGATGCGGTGTCCAGCGTCGCCAGGCCGCCGATCATCGCGAACAGCGACAGACCGAGCACTGCGACCCACACCAGAAACAGCGGTCCGAAGTGAATCGAGAACGCGTAAATCGCATAGTTGTAGACGGTGAACGCCACAAAACCCAGCCAGCACAGGTAGGCCCGCAAGGAACCGCGCGACGCCAACACCCCAAGCACGGCCGTTAGAGGCGCGACCAGGAAGAGGTTGACGATGTCCTGCGCGGTGGACGCATCAGCAAGCACGGCCGTCTCTTGGTGATAGATGCTGCCGGGGACTGCCAACCCCGCGACACTGCCCGCTGCTGCGAGCACTGCCGCGGTCACTGAAAGCCAAAGCCAGAGCCGGGACAGCTGCACCGAGGGCCGGCGATCCCCGACCGACTCACGTGTCCGGCCAGTCAGGCTAGTCATCGTCGGGCTCTGGCCTCACCAGGTCATCTCGGGTCAGATTGCTGCGGTCATCGGCGGCCGAGAGTCGGTCGTCCTTCGAATCCACCCGGTCCATACCGGCTGACATCCTTGCCTTGTGTCCAGGGCTGTAGTCAGCGTCCCGGAGAAATGATTCCAGGCTGGCAGCCTTGTCGCGCTCATCGGCGACCGCGTCGCGGCCGTCAGCCGCCCTATCGCGCTCGTCGGCGGCCGCAAGGATGGCTTGATTCTCCTGGTCACGGCCCGCCTGCGCAGACTCCCCGGCCTCGACGGCTCTCTCACGCGTGTCCAACGCCGCCTCTCTCAAGTCAGCGTCGTGCTCGCGCTCATCGGCTCTACCTGAATCATCAGACCGCACTGAAGGTGTGGGTAGCTCGTCCATCAGCTTCCCTCTCATCGGCAATGCACGCTGCCTGCAGGCCACGAACTCGCTGCTCACGGTCACTGCCACTCGCACACTGCCCTCCGAGACTACGCCCGCAGCCGCTTCTCGGCGCTCGGCCAATCCAGGAACACTCACAAGCCACGGTCGAATTCTCGGTCCTCCGTGTCGAGAGGCAGCGGCTCGGTTCTCACCTTGCCAGGTAGCACCTGCGGCGTTGGCAAGTGCCTCTCTGTGGCCCCGATCAGACGTCCCGCAGTAGCGGCAACTCGGCCGCCCAGCGTCTCGACAAGCCGGACCGGTGGGTTTCGGCCGATCGTTCCGGCGGCGCTGGCCATCTGGTGCGCTGGCAGGGCACCGAATCTCGCGAGCGTCGTGTACGCAACCGACTCAGCCTCCAGCCTGGCAAGACCATGGCAGCCTGAATCACGAGACAGCTTGTGCATGCGGAGATGAGCCAACTCATGAGCGAGTCTCATCGCGGCAACAGCGCCATCGAGCTCGTCGCTCACGAAGACTCGCCGCCGCCGGCGGTCAGTCATCGCACCATTCGGTTCGTCCGGCAACGGCCGTCGCTGGACGCGGTACCCAGCATCGAGCGCAACTCGCGCCAACGCGGCATACACATCGTCTGGCCGCAGGTCCGCGAGCGTTCCGATCGGAGGCATCGCGCCGCCATCTGTCTGGCTGACGTCCCAGACCGTCGCAACTCCGTGCCCCTGCACCGGCCCCGCGGCGCGATCGACATCCCGCGCCGACGCAACAATCCTGATGCCGGAGGCACCACGCACGATTCGACGTCCCTGACGTTGCCACCCGGGCCGACCATCAACCCACACGGCATCAGGCATCTGCAACTTGATCAGAACGACATTCCTGAACGACTGACCATGCAGAACCGCTGCCGCGCCCAGCCAGCGCATCCACTGACGGTCAGACCAGTTCCGCCGTACCTCCGCGTCGACAGCTCTGCGGAGATCATCAACGGTCACCCGAAAGCGGTTCCCTGCTCCCCAATTGCTGCTACCCATGACACGAGGGTCATCAGCAGCGGACGCCTCTTGAACCCGGCAGAGAGAATCCAGGACCTAGTCGAACGCGAGCAATGGGACGTTGTACAGGTCCGCTTGGCGCGGTCGCGAGAAGGCCGGCGCCTTCACCTCAACCAGGTACGTCTCGGTGAGGAACTGGATCTTCGCGCCAAGCAGATGGCTGGTGTGAGCCGTCGCCGAATGGGCCTTGAGGCCGACCGACACGTGAATGTGAGGCAGGACGGTTCCGGACTCCGCGTCGTAGGCGAGCGATCCGCCACCGACCGCCTCGACGTTCTCCAGGTGTACGGCGCTCCAAACCGGCGCGTCCGGATCCTCGAGTTTCTCGCAGGTGCCGACGAGTTGGACGTCCCGCATGCCGGCGATGAACATTGGGATGAACCCCTGTCGTACACCGTACTGCGCGCAGAACTCGGCCAGTACCGGATAGAAGTCGTCACCATGGTCGAACTGGACCGCGAAGGTGCGGCCCATCGTCAGTTCAGCGGCGCGCAAGCTCAGCTCCTCAGATGTCGTTGATGTAAGCAACGTACCGAATCGCGGTGTTCAGGCCCTGCGTCGACAGCAGGCGGCTACGTGGGTGAGCGATGTCGTCCACGCCGACGGTGGCGAGTCCCTCGCAACGCCTGCGGAACCACTGCCACGGAACGTTCAGATAGCCGGCGAGCGCCCCCAACCGCCGCTCCGATGTCGTCTCGCCGATCAGAGACTCCGCAGACACCTGTCATTGACGCGACGGTGGCACGCTCGAGTCGACGTACCACAGCCCAGAGCCGCCCAGCCAGTTCGCGACAATCGCCTCCTCGCCGAGAACGAAGCCTTCGACCTCTGCATGCTCGGGCTCGGCACTCAGCTCGACGATGATCCCGAAGGCCTCCATTAGTGCCGCAGCGAGCAGCAGTAGGACTCGCTCATACATCGGAGACTCGGCGACGTCTGCCTCCGAGATGCAGAAACCTCGACGCATGCCCGGGAACCAACGCGACGTACGGCGAAGGTAGTCGTACTTGTGCCGCCACAGCAGCCAGGACGCAGCCTCCTCGCCGCGTGTCTCCCGTGTCCAGAAGAACGGCTGCCCCGACAACCGCTCAAGGTTCCGCGTGATGTGCCGAGCACAGAACCTGGACCCCAACCACTGGCTCGCGACCGCATTCAGTGTCGGGACCTCGCTCAGCGGCACATCCGACGTACGGCGTCCTTCGTGGTGCGCCAGCCGAGCTTGACTGCTCATCAACAGTGCATCGTCGGCCAACAGCGCGACGTCGGTGTTTGTCGTTGCCCAGATGATGCCCACTGTCAGATCGTCGAGGATCGCCGCTGACGAGACCGGTTGTGGTCCCGCACGACGACCTGCGCGGTCAACGAACCGGCGTCCGTCGGAGGCGTAGTAGCGGTGCTCATGGCCAGCGACGACCACTAGTGAACGTCGATCAGGTCGATTCAGAGCGGCATCCTTGGGATCGACCATCAACCAGCCCTCCCCCGGCAGCTCCGCTTGGCAGTAGTGCGCACCAACTTCCACACCGGCGTACGATCTGTCCACGAGGTCGTCGAATCAGCGCAGACCGGGGAACCGCTCAAAGGTCCTTGAGGCGGATTCGCCGCACATGCCCAGATCCGATAGCTGGAGCAGCGTGCGTCATGGACCCGCGGCGCGGTCAGCGGCAAGCATTGGTGAGGTCGACGCTCAGCCAATGGCACGTCTGGCCACGAGGGTCGTCGGATGTTGTCCGGACCGGGTTTGCGGTGGTCGCCCTCGGCTTGCTGGTCATTGCGCCTCAGGTTGGGTGCGCGTAACGGCCTTGCCGAGCTAGACGTCGACCGGGACCGCCAGATCGTCCGCGACCTGGACGACTCTCGGCCTCGTGGCCCGCTCGCCACAGGCGCTCGGAGTCCTCAGCTTCCTAGCCCAGTTCCCCCTCCTCTTCGCCAGCAACACCTTGATCGCACCCGACACGATGCCCGGCTGGCTCGACCGTCTCGTCACACTCAACCCGGTCAGCCGCCTGGTCTCCATCGAACGCCATCTGATGGCCGGCACCGCCACAGGCGAAGTGACCGGCGTGCTCCTCTCCGCAGCCGCGCTCACCGCCATCTTCGCCCCGGTCTCCATGCGCCTCTACCGACGCCGCAACTAGGCGCGCGCAGAGGCGTATGGGTGAGCGGTCCGTCGTGTAGGTTGCTGGTTGGTGTGCCGGGAAGCCTGGTCGGCGACAGGGTGTGGTGTGTCGACCGAGGGGGTCTCTCGTGGTGATTCAGGTTCTGCTTGCCGCTGCCGGATTGGTTGTGCTGACCTTCGCGGCCGATCATCTGGTGCTCGGATCCTCCCGGCTGGCGCAACGGATGCAGATCAGTCCAGTCGTAGTCGGCGTTGTCGTCATCGGTCTGGGTACGTCGGCACCCGAGTTCCTCGTCTCCGGTGTCGCATCGGCACGCGGGGACACCGGACTGGCGGTCGGCAACATCGCCGGGTCCAACATCCTCAACCTCACTCTCATCCTCGGGATCGCCGCACTCGCCGGGTCGGTTGCCGTGACGTCACAGGTGATCCGTCGTGAGGTGCCGCTGGCGGTGGGAGCTGTCGTCCTGTTCGCGTTCCTGGCATGGGCAGGCCTCAGCCCGCTGAGGGGCGTGGTGCTCGCCGCCACGGGCGTGTGTGCGGTGCTGGTGCTGCTGCGTTGGGCCAAGCAGGGGCGCAGTAACGAGGAGGTAGCCACCGAGGCCGCGGAGTTCGCCCAGGCAACCGCGACCGTGGATGTGCCCGTGCAACCGTCGCGGCTGCCGGCCTGGTTCGAGCCGGTACGGGCGATCCTCGGACTCGCCGGCGTACTGGCCGGAGCTCAGCTGCTCGTCTCCAACGCGTCGGCCATCGCGACCGATCTCGGCGTACCGCAGGTCATCATCGGCTTCACGTTGGTCGCCCTCGGTACGTCGTTGCCGGAGCTGGTCACGACCGTTCAGGCTCAGCGCCGGGGCGAGTCCGACCTTGTCGTCGGCAATCTGTTCGGCAGCAACCTGTTCAACAGCCTCATCGGTGGCGCAGTCGTCGGACTCGCATCCGGTTCGGCCGCACCCGGGCGGGCCGCCGTCGCGCTGAGCGTCACGATGATCCTCACGGCGGGGCTGGCCTGGATGCTGCTGCGTCGAGGTCTCGCCCTGACCCGGATCGAAGCCCTCGTCCTCCTCGCCGCCTACGCACTCACGATGCCGCTACTGCTCTCGACGTGAGACATCACCGGCCGCGTCTGATTGCCTTTGACAACGGGTGATGTTTGCGTCGACGGCCGGGGATGGGAGAGGCTTGGCGGCGGAGCGCCGGGAAGTCTGGTCGGCAGTACCCGCCCTCAGCCGAGGTGCGGGTCGATCGACGACCCCGGAGGCGGCATGGCGCAGGAAGCATCCCACGGTCAAGGCCCGCTGACGTTACGTGAGCCTGACGGTTCCGGCGTATCGTGCAAGTGTGCACGGAGAGCAGATGGCCGAGGCGTTTCCAGTGGTCACCCTGGACACGGACGCGCGCCAGGCCGTCGAGCTCCTGGCCTCGCGCCGCCTGCCGGGACTCATCGTGGTCGACGAGAAGGGCCGGCCCCATTCGGTGCTGCCCGCGTCGCAGGTGGTGCGCTTCCTGGTTCCGACGTACGTGCAGGACGATCCATCCCTGGCGCGAGTGATGGACGAGCCGCTGGCCGACCAGGTAGCAGACCGACTGGCCGGAGTGACCGTCCGCAAGCTGTTGCCGAGGGAGCCGGTCGAGCTGCCAGTGGTCAATCACGACGACACGGTCATCGAGGTGGCGGCCATCATGGCCCGGCTGCGCTGCCCGTTGGTCGCGGTCGTGAAGGACAAGGAGATCCTGGGCGCGATCACCGCATCCAGGCTGCTGGAGTTGGTCGTCGCGGCGCACTGACCGACGGACGGGTGCTCACGTGACAGTGATCGCTGTCGTCGTCTTCGTGGCCGCCTATGTGCTGATCGCGACCGAGTGGACGCACAAGCTCCTCGCCGCACTCGGCGGTGCGGCCGTGCTGCTCGCACTCGGGGTCACCGATTCCGAGCATGCGTTCTACTCCCACGACACCGGCATCGACTGGGACGTCATCTTCCTACTGCTCGGCATGATGATCATCGTCGGCATCCTGCGCCGTACCGGAGTCTTCGAGTACGTCGCCATCTGGGCCGCCAAACGCGCCAAAGGATCGCCGCTGCGGGTGATGATCCTGCTCACGCTCATCACCGCCGTCGCCTCCGCCTTCCTCGACAACGTGACCACCGTGCTGCTCATCGCACCCGTCACGCTGCTGGTCTGCGACCGGCTCGGGATCAATCCCGTCCCGTTCCTGATCGCCGAAGTGATGGCCTCCAACATCGGCGGCACCGCCACGCTGATCGGTGATCCGCCGAACATCATCATCGCGAGCCGCTCCGGGCTCACCTTCAACGACTTCCTGGTCCACCTGACCCCGCTCGTCGTCATCGAGCTGATCGTGTTCACCCTGGTCCTCCCCCGACTGTTCAAGGGATCGTTCGACGTCGACCCGGACAAGGTCGAGAACGTCCTGCGGCTGAACGAGCGTGAGGCGATCCAGGACACCCGCCTGCTCATCAAGTGCGGCTCGGTGCTGCTGCTCGTGTTCACCGGATTCGTCGCGCACTCGGCCTTCCATGTCGCCCCGTCGGTGGTGGCACTGCTCGGCGCCGGCCTGCTGGTACTGATCTCAGGGGTGCCGACCAGGGACTACATGTCCAGCGTCGAATGGCAGACACTGCTGTTCTTCGCCGGACTGTTCATCATGGTCGGCGCCCTGGTCAGAACCGGCGTCATCGGTGACCTCGCCGACCAGGTCGGTCAGGCGACCAACGGCAAACCCCTGCTGGCCGTGATGCTGATCCTGGGCGTGTCAGCGGTCCTGTCCGGCATCGTCGACAACATCCCGTACGTCGCCACCATGAGCCCCGTGGTCCTCGAACTCGCCAAGAGCATGAACGACCCGGCCCACGCCCAAGCCTTGTGGTGGGCGCTAGCCGCGGGAGCCGACTTCGGCGGCAACGCGACCGCCGTCGGCGCCAGCGCCAACGTCGTCGCCATCGGCATCGCGCTCCGCGCCGGCAACCCGATCAGCTTCTGGGAATTCACCCGCAAAGGCGTGGTGATGACCGCGATCACCATCGCCGTCGCGGCGCCGTACCTCTGGCTGCGCTACTTCGTCCTGTCCTGACCCGGCGGCGGCTCGGGCGCTCCTCGACCAGCACCACGCCGGTCTCCGTTCGGCATTCACCGCGGATCTGGAAGTTGCCCGAGGCAAGGGCGAGCTCCGCCGTGGCCCGACCAGACCGGAGCCGCCGAGATGCTCACCTTGCTCGCGTACGGCGTCAGCCTCCGCTCGCGGTCAGGAGCCCGACGCGAGGATCTGACGGCCGTAGGCTGCGTCCGCGGCGAAGCAGAGCTGGCATGCGGCGAAGCCGGAGGTGCCGAAGACCCAGACGCCGTCGGCGTCGGCGCGGCCGGCTGCGAGCCCGCTGCAGGGTCGCTTCCACAGCCGGCCAACGGCAATCCGCACGCTGTGAGTACGGCAATCGTGCGCATCACGACCATCTCCAACCTCAGGCGTTCCAGGGTCTGACGGTAGCGCCAAAGACAGGCCGCAGCGGTTCCGTCATCGGTCCGTAAACCAGCCCACCCATCCCCGCCAACCTGACCGAGGAGGGTTTCGCTCTGCTTGCGCAGGAATTGTGAGGCTGGTTCGACCCTCGCCAGCGCATCGACGCACCGAAGAGTTCAGTCAACTAGCCGCGCCGGAGTCGTCCGGCGTGACGGTGAGGTCCGGCTGTGGTCGCGCAAACGGCAAGGACTTCACCTCGAAGTTTCCTGATGTGCAGGCAGCCCTCAAGGCCCAACTCACTACCGACTGCGTCTTGGACGGCGAGTTGGTGGTGTGGACCGGAGATCGGCTCGACTTCGACGCACTGCAACTGCGCAATGCGAACACCGCGGCGACCGTGCGACAGCACTTGGCGCCGGCGCAACCCCGCCTCGTTTGTCGCGTTCGATCTCCTGGCTGTCGGCGAGGTGGATATCCGGCCGATGCGCTGGACGTCCCGACGCCAGCGGTTGGAGTCATGTCCGGCGAGCTGCTGATTGACTCAGGGTTGGGTAACGACGGTGACGGTTACCGTTGCTCCAGACGTGAGCATCGTGCCTGGCGATGGGGAGACGGCCAGGATGTTGCCGGGTATGGAGCCGGGGGACTTCCTAGTCTGGATGTTGGGTTTCAGGCCCAGTGCGGTGAGCCTGTCCGCGTATTGCTGGCTGAAACGGGCGGCTGGATTCGATTCGCTGAACAGGGGCTCTGGGACACCGATGGTGTCTGAAACGATCATGATCCGGGCGAGGATGCCGTGAACCTCGCCAGCGTTCGTGGAGGACTCCGCCTGGAACGCTACGTCGAGAGACGGAATGAACACCGTGCCTGAACAGACCGTCAGGGGCGAATCGCCCGTGCAGGTTGTCCGCTGACGTTCAGCTCGCACGCCGTCGAGCTGGAAGGTCTCGTCGGCACGGAAGCCGATTGGCTTGCCGCTACGCACCAGTACGCTCTCGACACCTTTGGGGCGATCTACCAGACAGAGGTTCTGGGGGCCCGCGTCGATGATGACGGTGTCCTTCTGCGGCGTTCCGCAGCCGAGCTGGTTCGTGCCCCATTGCTCGGGCACGGCGATGGCGGCGTGGCCGATGCCCACCAGTCGCGTCGCGGCATTCGCCGGCGGTGTCGAGGCGGCCGGCGGCGCGGGGTTCGTGAAGATCGGGCCGCCCGCGAGCAGCAGCGTCCCGCCCACCGCAACTACCGCGGCTGCAACGCCGACAGCCGAGAGTGCCCCTGCACGCCGACGGCGGCGGCGAGCAACGCCTGCGCGGATGGCTTCGATCGGTGGTGGCCCGACGTTTGTCCGGTTTCCGGCGCGTTCGAGGAGTTCGGTCAGCTTGGATTCGATCATCGTGTTCCTCGCAGTTCTGCCAGGCCTGGGTCCTCCGCCAGGACCTTCACAGCTCGGGACAGTCGGCTCTTCACTGTTCCGATGGCGACGCCGAGCACGGAGGCGATCTGCGGGTCGGTCAGATGGGCGTAGTAGCGCAGCACCACCGCGGTGCGCTGGTCGGTGCCCAGCCGGTCAAGCGCACGCATCATCGCGTCGGTGTCGTCAACGCCGGCGGTCTCATCACGGCTGGCCCGCTCGGGGGGATCCGATACTGGCTTCTCGCCGGTCCAGCGGCGGCGACGTGCGGAAATGAAGACGTTGATCAAGACTCGGTGCACGTAGGCGTCCCGGTCGTCGGCCTCCCGGACCTTGCCCCACTTCACCAGGCATCGTTCGAGGGTCGTCTGCACGAGGTCCTCGGCCTCGGGGCGCGTGCACCCCAGGAGCACTGCGGAGCGCACCAGACCGGGCCAGCGCGCGGCAACATACTCGCTAAAGTCCGCGTCCCCGGCCATCGCTCACCTGCCCCTCAGAGCCCTTCACCCATATAGACAGGCTGGCAGCATCCAAAGGTTCCAGTAAGTCTTGAATACCGACAGGCTGCCATCTTCGCCAGCAGGGGGCTCAGCCCCCGCGTGACGCCGCAGCCTGTCCAATCCGACATGTCACGGCTGGCCGCACCTCCAGCCAAACGTTTGTGCCAAGGATCTGACGGCTGATTACACATCTCTTGCCGACATGCATCTGCCCCGATCCATCCAGCCGTCCGGTCACGCCGGTCCCGTTGCCCGTTGGGCAGGCCGATCCACAGAATTGGGTGGCGCCGGCGGTGGTAGTTCCGGCGAGTGCCGAAGCAGTGGCAGCGTTCAGTCGGAACCTGTGCTCGTCGCCATCTGGCTCTGAAACGGGCGCCCGTCGGCGCGTCGTCACGCAGCCGGCGCGGCTATTTCCGGGATGCCGGTGGCGCCCGATGCGCGCCGCCACCGATGGTATCGGCGAAGGCACGCCTCGGGTCCCGGGACCGAAAGATAGATCTCCCCGAATGGGCCGGGGAGATCTACAAGCTGACTGCATGACGAGGGTGTCGCCTCAGAGCAATGAGGCGCCAAAGTATCCCAGCGTGTTCTGTATTCTCGTGAAGTAGATACGCGAGTAACATCGCCGGGGTAGCTGCCCGGCGGGGTAGTTCGGGCAAGGGAAGCCGTACGCCGAATCCTGCCCCGCCGTCACAATTCCGCTATACCGTGTCCCCGGTGCCAGTATGTAGACAGGACCCCCACTGTCACCTTGTCCTGCGGCATTCGCTCCATCCTCGCGGATGGCCAAGGTCAGGCCGCAATTATTCCATCCAGGGCGCGTGTCGCAGAAATTGGTCCCATAGACCTTGATGTTGCACCTCTCGCCCGAGAACGCGCCGCCCGTGCATACCGACTGGCCTGTCAGGCTCTCCCAGGGCAACGAGCTGACGGCGACGACGCCGTACCAGGAGCGAAACATTGTGGGCCCCGTGGTGCCGTTGACGAGCATCGCATCGAGATTCGGATAGCCCGATCTGTTCGCCACGGTCCCAACCGACTGCAGCGTACCAGCGACGTTGGCGTTCCCCTGCCGGATCAGCTGGCCCGTGTTAGCCGCACAGTGAGCCGCCGTCAGCATGTACTTCGACGCTCCGATCTTCACGCCGGGCCCGGAGGTGCAGTGCCCGGGAAGGCCGTTAATGGCGTTGGCTTCACTGTAGATGAACGATCCCGAAGCCCACGCCGGTTCGTCGTCGACGCGGCTCACGAGGGCGGGGGACTCACCTGAACCTGAATCGAACGGGGGCCCGGACACCAGCTCGAGTGGAGTGTCAGGAGCGATTCGCGCGATGCGGTCCCGCAGCGTGGAAGTGATCGGGCCATCCACCCCCACCTCCAGCGTGTTCTTCGTTTCATTGGCGTCGATGGTGACGATTCGAGAGGCGGCGTCGCTCAGTTGACCCGCCGCGGCGAAGACCTCAGTCATCCGCCGTTCGAGGTACTCCAACGAGTACTGCACCGGCACCAGTTCCACCGGAGCGTCAGTCTGCGGATCCAGTTTGGGAAGCTGCGGCAGCCTGGTGACCATGACACGCAACGCACCCGAGTTCCGATCGAGATAAGCGCCCCCATATGTGTCGGCCGGGATCGATCCGCGGATCTTTTCAAAAGATCTTCCACTACGCAACGTGGCTTGATCAGTTGTGTCCGTAGTCTGAATCGGCGGTGGTTTATCGGCCGCCATCGCTGGAACACCACCTACCGCGACGCACAAGACAAGAGCAATTGCCGCTGCACCAGTTTTTCGCATGCTTCCCCCTGGCACTTCTTAGACAACGATTGTGTTGGCCAGCTTCCCCCGGTATGGCCAGCCGCAAGGACATAGAATCCGTGTCCCAAATTCGACCTCACGCCGTACTGCATTCACTGGTACCACCCTCCGGCGACCAGCGTCCATGGGGAAGTGATTGCAACAAGCTGCAATTTCCTTGGTTTCGTGACTCACGAGACGGCGAACTGGCACACCTGAGGCCCAGGCGTCGATCTGTCCGTTGGGACCTAGTCCTGCGAGACAGCGATTTGGTATCACACGAGCACTGCGACGTCTCACTGTCGCCTGAAGACATGCGGCCGAACGATGACGCAGCCATGCTCCAAGCACTCCACGGACGTGTCGCGCACCTGCAATAGCCCCTCAGCGCCACAGTGCACGACGCAGAATCCAGCCCTCTAAAAGGTCAAGCACCGCGACACAGTGGACGCAATCGTCGGCGCCGTCACAGGCACCCTGCAGATGCCCGAAGTGCTGGTCGTCGGCCGATACCGCGGCACCCAACCGGTCGCCGTCCGCTTCACCGCGACCGCCGGCTCGCTGCAGGGCTTCGAAGTCACCATGGTCACCGCAGCCGTCAACGACGTCGTCGTGGCCGTCACCGTGATCAACGGGCTGCCCGAGGACATCGAAGGCGCCACGACAACGGCGGTGGAGAAGGCACAGGCCACCCTCGGAGCCTCCCGCTCCGGCACCTGACAGGCTGGCGGATTCAGGACAGGTCGAGGTCGCGGCGGCGGAAGCTGATGCCTCCGGCAACCGTCAGTACGGCGGCAATTGCGGTCAGGACGACGAGGGGCAGCGCCGTGATGCTGGACAGCGGCATCGCGGTGGTGTGACCGAACGGCGACAGCTTCGCGAATCCGTCGGGCAGGCTCAGCAGGGCACCGAAGAATCCGAAGAAGAAGGCGTAGGCGACCACGAGCCACGCCCAGCTCGACACGCCCGGCCGGAGCCCGAACAACGCCGCGGCGACGCCGATCACCACGAGGACCGCCGGGGCGAAGGCGAGGGTCGCAACCAACACCTCGGCGACCACGGTGCCGTCCGAGCCGCTGGTGACGGCGCCGAGACCGACTCCGAGTCCGCTGACGAGCAACAGCACGACAGATGCCAGAGCGGTGTACCCGAGCCACGAGAGGATCCAGCGCCGGCGGCTGACGGCGGTGGCCAGCGCGGCCTCGGTGTGACCGGTGCGTTCCTCGGACCTCAGTCGCAGTACGGACGTGACCGCGAACGCCGCGATCATCAACGCGAAGAACAACGCCATCACGCCGAAGAAGCCATCGGTCGGATCCTGCCCGTTCGCGCGGAACACCTCGCCCATGTCCGGGTTCTCAGCCACCGCCTCGGACACCGAATCACTCAACGAACCGCTGGCCAGCGCGAACACGAACAGGCCGATTCCCCAGCCGATCAGGCTCGCCCGCTGCTGACGCGCCGCCAACCCGAACGGCGTGGACAGCGACGGCGCCGCGTTCGCTCTTCCCAGCCGTGCGGGCAGCAGCCCAGCGCCGACGTCACGCCGCCCGGACAGCAGATAGGCCGCGCCGACAGCAGCCGCGGTGACCGCGACCGGCAGCAACAGCGGCCACCACCGTAGGTCGACGAACGGACGCAACTGTTGCGTCCACGCCAACGGCGACAACCACGACAAGATGTTCCCGCCGCGCTGCGACGCATCCCCGAGTGCCCGCAGCAAGAAGGCAGCACCGACGACCGCCATCGCCAGGCTCGACGCCGATCGGGCGTGCTCGGTCAACTGCGCCGTCACCGTGGCGACGGCGGCGAAGACCAGACCCGTCAGGCCCAGCCCGAGACCGACGGCGAACGAATCGCCGGCCGCCAGATCACCGCTCATCATGGCCAACGCAGTCAGAAGCGCGACTCCGGCATTCGCGATCACGGCCAGGATCAACGCGGCCAGCGGAGCCGCATGCCGGCCGACGACGGCCGATCGGATCAGTTCCGCGCGGCCGGTCTCCTCCTCCGCGCGGGTGTGCCGTACAACCAGGAAGATGCTCATCATCGCGGTCGGTACGGCGAGCCACAGCACCATCTCGTTGGTGATCATCGCGCCGAGTGTGTAGTTGTCCAGTCCGTACCCGGGCCCCGACATCATCGTCGCCGCGGGCGAATCCATCAGCCTCGCCCGGACCTGACGCTGCTCCGGCGTCGAATAGACAGTCGGCAGCGCGCTCACGGCGTACAGCATGCCGAGCCCGATCGCGCCGACCCAGATCGGCAGCTTCACCCGGTCCCGACGCAGCGCGAACCGGACCAGGTCGCCGGTCGCGGTGAAGTTCGTCATGACTCCACCCCGACCAGTTCGTCGCCGTACTGGCGCAGGAACAACTGCTCCAGCGACGGCGGGGCACTGGTTAGGCTCCGTACGCCGAGCCCGCCGAGCTCTCGCACCACCGACGCCAGCTCGTCATGATCGACGTCGAACGTCACCGTTCCGTCTGTGCCGCCGTCCGCGCGCAGATCGTGTACGCCGGGAAGCGCAGCCAGCCGCACCGGATCGCCGTCGAGCGACACAGCGATCGCCGTACGGGTCAGGTGACGTAGCTCCGCCAGCGTCCCGGACTGCACCGCGCGTCCCGCACGGATGATCGTGACCGTGTCACACAGCTTCTCCACCTCGGCGAGGATGTGGCTCGACAAGAGCACCGAACGACCGGCCGCCTTCACCTCGGCGATGCATTCCTGGAACACCGTCTCCATCAACGGATCGAGACCCGACGTCGGCTCGTCCAGCACTAACAGTTCGACGTCGGCGGCCAAGGCCGCGACCAGAGCGACCTTCTGCCGGTTGCCCTTGCTGTACGTGCGTCCCTTCTTCGTCGGGTCGAGCTCGAAACGCTCCAGCAGCTCGGCTCGGCGCGCCTTCGACGCGCCGCCCCGCAGCCGGGACAACAGATCGATCGCCTCGCCGCCGGTCAGGTTCGGCCACAGGCTCACGTCGCCCGGTACGTAGGCGAGCCGGCGGTGCAGTTCGACCGCGTCGTACCAAGGGTGCAGCCCCAGTACGTCGACGTACCCGGAATCGGCGCCAAGCAGGCCGAGAATGATCCGGATCGTGGTGGACTTACCTGCGCCATTCGGGCCGAGGAAACCGGCCACCTGACCGGCCTCCACCGTCAGGTCGAGACCGTCGAGCGCCTTCACCTGACCGAAGGACTTGTGCAATTGCTGAATTGTCAGGGCAGCAGTCATCGCTGAACCTCTTCGCAATGGGATTCCGGGATCGTCCCGGCGTGATGTCGTCTGTCAGTAGCGCCTCGACGCAGGCGCATGGTTGGCTTACGGTTTCGCGTCGCCGGCCGGCGGATCGCAGACATACATCAGGTAGTCGTCGAGCATCTTCCGGTCGACGAACAAACCCTCCGAGAACAACTCCAGCGCCGGCAGCGTGATCTCGTCCGAGATCTGCCGCAACTCCTTGCGGAAGTCGTCGACCTCCCGGAACCCCGGGTGCAACGAGATCCACAACAACAACGACCCCATGCCCTGCATCGCGAGATACCGCGCCCGCCCCGCCGGATCCCGGCTCGGCCTGATCAGGCCACTCGCGACACCCGCCTCGAGATACTCCAGCGCGTCGGCGCACATCTGTTCCATGAACTCGCCGGCGAGTTCGCCACCGGCCTGCAGGCTGCGCAACGAGTACAGCGCCATCGGCGCGTACTCCTCGATCTCGGCCAACTGCGCGATCGCCGCCGCCGGACCACCCCTCGTCGCCTTCAGCTTCGCCGACCGAATCACACCGAGCACGTACGCGTCGCAGGCCTTCCGCAGACCGTCTTTCGACCCGAAGTGATGCACCACCAGCCCCGCGGTCACCCCGGCATCCGCCGCCACCGCACGCAGTCCGACCGAGAACCCGTCCCGCCCGTACCGAAGAATCGCGGCGTCCCGAATGCGCTCAGCCGTCACCTGCCCGGCCCCTGGAGCCGAGCCGCCGGAATCTGCGGTTGAACGCACGTTCAAACCTTAAACGCGCGTTCAATCCGCTGGCAAGTTCCCGCTCTTGTGGCCGCCAAATGTTAGCGACTAACATTCACTGTGGGCTCAAGGGCGGAGCGGACGCGGGACCGGCTGTTGACGGCGGCGCTGGAACTGTTCGCGGAACGCGGGTACGACGGCACGAGCGTGAGTCAGATCGCGGCCCGTGCGGGGGTGACCGAGATGACGTTCTTCCGGCACTTCCCGGGGAAAGCGAGCGTGCTGGTCGATGATCCGTACGATCCGGTGATCGGTGTCGCGATTCGCCGGCAGCCGCCCGGACCCGATCCGATCAGCCGCGCTGCCCGAGGAATCCGTTCGGCGTGGCAGCAGCTTCCCCAACCGTCGGTCGAGCAAGTTCGGACACGGCTCCGGATCGTCGCGAAGACACCTACCCTGCGGGCGAGTATCGCCGGCGGAACGGCTGCGACGGAGGCCGTGATCACCGACGCCCTCACCAGCGGCGGGACCAGCCGACGGGAAGCACTGATCGCCGCGGGAGCAGTGATGGGCGCACTCAACACGGCCCTGCTCGAATGGAGCCTGACCGACGGCGACGACCTCGGGAAGGCGATCGAGACCGCCCTGGATCTGTTAGAGGACCGGCGTGGCTGAGCACGCGGTCGATGCCCGAGGGCTGGTCCGTACGTTCGACGACGGCACCGGAATCCGGGGCGTCGACATCTGGGTCGCACCAGGCGAGATCCACGCGCTGGTCGGGCTGAACGGCGCCGGAAAGTCCACCCTGATGCGGCTGTTGCTCGGCATGCTGACGCCGGCCGACGGCACGGTCACGATCGCCGGCCAGGCACTGAAGCACGTCGACTGGGCGGCAGTCGGGCACCTCGTCGACTACCCGTTGGCGTACCGGGAACTGACCTGCCGGCAGAACCTCGCGCTGGGCGCACGTCTGCACGGTGTCTCGCCGGCCAAGATCCCGGGCATGGTCGCAGCCGCTATCGCCGAGCTCCAGCTGACGCAGTACGCCGATCGGCGCGCCGCCAAGCTGTCCCTCGGCAACAAGCAACGTCTCGGCCTCGCCTCGGCTTTGCAGCACGACCCGCGCTTCATCGTGCTCGACGAGCCCACCAACAGCCTCGACCCCTCCGGAGTGATCCTCCTCCGGGAGGCGCTACTGCGTCGATCCGACGAAGGCGCCGCCGTGCTGGTCAGCAGCCACCACCTCGACGAGGTCGCCCGCATCGCCGGACGCATCTCGGTCCTGAACGCCGGCCGCGTCATCGGATCCCTCGACCCGCACGGCGTCGACATCGAACGCGCCTTCTTCGACCTCGTGCACAGCGACGACGTGGCCGCATGACGATCGGCCTCGTCACCGAGTTCGCCAAACTCGTCCATTCGACCATGGTCCGAGTCACCACGATCCTTGTGGTGCTCGGGATCTCCCTCATCTGCGCGGCGATGCTGTTCGCCGTCCACACCGACGATCCGCAACTGGCCGCCAAGCTCGGGCCGCTGATCGACCCCGGCGGATGGGCCGGCTACATCACCGTCGCCATCCAGGTCACCGGCGCAGCAGGATTCGTCGGGTACGGCGTCGTACTCAGCTGGCTGTTCAGTCGTGAGTTCGCCGACGGCACGATCACCGGCCTGTTCGCGATCCCGGTCTCCCGGCCCGCGATCGCGACCGCGAAGCTCGTCGTCTACCTCGCGTGGGGCCTCGTCACGGCCGCCGCTCTCCTGCTCGCCCTCATCGTCCTCGGTTTCATCAGCGGACTCGGCGGCGTCCCCGCTGACGTCGTACCGTCGATGGCCCGGCAGTTCGGCCTCTCCGTCTTCACCATCGTCCTCGCCACCCCTGCGGCCTGGGCAGCGACACTCGGCCGGTCGGTGCTCGCCGGGATCGGAACCACGATCGGCATTCTCGTCCTGTCGCAGGTCAGCGTCATCGCCGGCAGCGGCGGCTGGTTCCCCTTCGCCGCACCCGCAGTGTGGGCGATCCACACCGACATCGCCGTGACACCCGTCCAGCTGGCCCTCGTGATACCGGTCGTCGTACTCGCCGTCGCCCTGACCCTGCACGCCTGGCACCGCCTCCAACTCGACCGGTAGGCATCGCCTTGTAACGTTCAGTCCCAGTTTGCGGATAGTACGAGTGAGTCCGTCTCGCGGGACGGATCACGGTGTGCCGGGAAGCCTGGTCGGCGACATGCGTTGTCGTCGACAGAAAGAGGCGAAATATGCCTGCCTTCCCCCGCTGGCTTTCCGTGCTGGGCGCCTTCTCGCTCGTGGCGACAGTTCTCGGCCTGGTCGCCCTCCTCGACACCCGTCACCAACGCGCCCTCGCACAGGACTTTCTGGATATCGGTGTCGAGACGAGCGCCGACCAGGTCGCGGTGGCGGTCAAGGACGGCAAAGGCGGAAGCTACATCGACGAGGTCGAGGTGACATTCGTCGTGGCGACCAAGCGGCATGTCGCGACCCTTTCGAACAGCCTCGGCGATCCGGAAAGCAACGCCGACGGCCGCCACGCACCGGCGGCCGGAACGCGGTACGCGAGCCCCCTACGGATCGTCTACAAACCCGACGACCCGTCGCAAGTCATCGCTCTCGTAGACGCCGACTACTTCGTTTCCGACACCGGAACTCTGACTGGCATGGCAGCCGTTGTCTCCATCGGGGGCACCACCACCGTCGCCATCGCCTTCGGTTGGCTCGCGCACTGGCTACTGCTGTCAGGCAGAGCAGCGAGGTCCTTCTGATTGGCGCGGCGCATGGCGGCAGACAGCAACGGCGCGGCGACACGGGCGAAGCCGGACGGCTCGCCGCGGTTGCGCAACGTCATCCGGGTGATCGCTTCGCCGGCCGACGACCACGCGTAGCTGGTCTCCATCGGGAACGGCCCCTGCGTCGTGCGCATCACCAGCCGTTCGAAGGGAATCAACTCGACCACCTCGTAGGTGTAGGCGAGTCGCCGTCCGAGGAAATGCGCGACGAAGTCCATCCGCGAGCCGACCGCGATCGGCGGCTCGGTGCGCCACTGGACCGATTCGATGTTCGCGTACCACTCGGGCGCGTTCGCCGGGTCCCCGACGTACGCCGCCACCTCGAGCACCGGCCGATCGATCACGACCTCGGTGAACACGTCGACAGCCATCATCCCTCCTCGTCCCGACTGTTGGCCCACCGGCCTCGTGTGGCCGCTGCTGATCGGTTTCTCGCTGGTGTTCCTCGTCTCGGTGGTGGTGTGGATCAGTTCGCGGGCAAGGCTGCGAGGGATCGGCCGGTCGTGAAGAAGTTGGTGACAGCAGCTGTCTCGGGGAGCTCGGTCATCAGCCGGGTGGCACCGAACGTTGCGTTCCAGAAGTCGCCGGTCCGTGGTGTCCAGGGGCCGACGTATGCATACGGCTCCGGAATGTCGTCGTCACCAGGCGATACGCCGTAGTTGACCTCGTCCAAGGTGATGCCGACGTCGAAGTGCTCAGGCCAGAGAACGGGCGTTTGCAGCGGGTTGAGTGTCCGCAGCGCAGCGTCCCCGCGGACGAACGCGTCAGCGAGCAGCCGGGCCGCCGCGGGATCGACCTCGACCTGCTCGTCCGGGGAGATCTTCGGCCCGCCGGAGTAGACGTCGTCGAGCCGGTGCACGCCGACTCCGGCTGCCGCCGCAACCTCGGTGTATGTGCCGATCAGCGGGATCGATCCGGTCGGGGTGACAAGTGTGTCGGTCTCGACCCTGAGGTGCGGGGCGTTGACGGTGCCGAATCCGCCCGGCACGATCCGCAACCTGATACCGCCGCCGTTGCGGTGCTGAGATCCGGCGAGGATCAGCTCGGCGACCCCGTGCAGCGCGCGTCGGGTTACGGCGAGCGAACGTTCGTCCATGACTGCAGTCTCCTCCTGTAACGCCTGGCCTGTGGCAGGCACTGACCCATCAGAAGGTCCGTGTCGCGGAGGGTGGGAGACGTTACATGACGGCGAACTGGCATCGCGTGGATGAGGTCGACGTACCGACGGATGGACGAGTCCGCAGTGTCGTGGTGGATGGTCGAAGCATCGCGCTCGCTCGATGCGGGGTCCGGCTGGGTGCGCTGGAGAACAAGTGCCCGCATCAAGGCGGGCCGCTGGGTGAGGGCTCGATCGAGAAGGGTCTGCTGCGCTGCCCGTGGCATGGGTACGACTACGACCCGATCACCGGGCAGCCACCCGAAGGATTCTCCGACAGCGTTCCGTCGTACCCGGTGGACGAGCGCGCCGACGGTGTGTACGTGCAGTTGCCGGACCCACCGCAGCAGGTCCGGACGGTGGCCGACGTACTCGTCGAGACATTGGTTGCCCACGGCATCAGTCATGTCTTCGGCATGGTCGGGCACTCCAACCTCGGGTTCGCCGAGGCGATGCGCCGGGCCGAGGAACGCGGCGAGCTGACCTACATCGGCATCCGGCACGAGGGCGCGGCCGCCTTCGCCGCCAGTGCCTACGGCAAGCTGACGGGACGCCCCGCGGCCTGTTTCGCGATCGCCGGTCCGGGCTCGACCAACCTGCTCACCGGTCTGTACGACGCCAAGCTCGACGAGGCGCCCGTGGTCGCGATCTCAGGTCAGGTCCCGTCGAAGGTCCTCGGCCGCGGCGCGTTCCAGGACCTCGATCTCACCGCGGTCTTCAAGGACGTCGCGGTCTCCAGTACGGCGGTGCAGTCCGGCAGTGACCACGCCGAGCTGGCTGCACTGGCGGTCAAGCACGCGATCGACGGCCGCGGCGTCGCCCACCTGGTGCTGCCTGACGAAGTGCAGGTCCTGCCATCCGAGAGCCCGGCGAAAGGTCCTGCCGGACGGTTGTCGCGGCGGCGGATCCGGCCCGACGACGACACCTTGGCTCGGGCCGCTGCGATGATCGGCGACGCCCGACGACCAGTACTGGTCGTCGGACACGGCGCGCGCGGGGCAGAGGACCAGGTACGCGAGCTGGCCGAGCACCTGAACGCACCGGTCTTGACCACGTTCAAAGCGAAAGGTCTGGTGCCGGACACGCATCCGCTGGGTGCCGGGGTACTCGGCCGAAGCGGTACGCCGGTCGCCAGCTGGCTGATGAACGAGTCGGACCTGCTCATCGTGGTCGGCGCCTCGTTCTCGAACCACACCGGCATCGCGGCCTACAAGCCGATCATTCAGATCGACGACAACCACACCGCGATCGGCCGCTTCGACGCCGTCACCGTCGACGTCCTCGGCGACGCCGGACTCGCCCTCGCCGCACTGACCGGCAGGCTCACCGACACGAAGGCGGAGGATCAGCGCCCCGACCTCGCCGAACGCTGGGCGATCTGGCGAGCGGAGAAGGCACGCCGGGTGAACGACGACCGCGGCCGCGGCGTCTCGGCTGCGGCCGTGTTCGACGCGCTCTCCCGGCACCTGCCGGCCGACGCCGTGCTGACTGTTGACGTCGGCAACCACGCCTACTCGCTCGGGCGGTACCTGGAGTCGAAGGGCCAGCCGGTGCTGATGTCGGGCTACCTCGGCTCGATCGGCTTCGGATACCCGGCCGCGCTCGGCGCATGGGCCGCCGCACCTAGCCGGCCGATCGTCGCGGTGACGGGCGACGGCGGATTCGGACAGTACGCTGCCGAGCTGACAACCGCCGTGAAGTACGGCATCCCGATCAAACACGTGCTGCTCGACAACCACTCGCTCGGCAAGATCAGCAAGGAACAACTCGCCGCCGACTACCCCGTCTGGCACACCTCGCTACAGAACCCCGAGTGGGCGGCGTACGCCGAACTCTGCGGCGCCACCGGTATCCGCGTCACCCGCCGCGCCGAGCTCGACGACGCGATGACCCAGCTCTTCGCCACCACCGGACCGGCCCTGCTCTGCATCGAGCAGGACGCCGAACTTCTCTAGGAGAAAGCCATGCCCGAGTACGACGACCTGCGCGCGCTGTACCTGAACTGCACCCTGAAGCGGTCCCCCGCCATCAGCCACACCGAGGGACTCATCGACGTCAGCCGGAAGATCATGGAGAAACAAGGCGTGCGGGTCGACGTGATCCGCGCGATCGACCACGACATCGCCACCGGCGTCTGGCCCGACATGACCGAACACGGTTGGGCCACGGACGCCTGGCCCGCGATCCAGGACCAAGTGATGGCCGCCGACATCCTGGTGATCGCCGGACCGATCTGGCTGGGCGACAACAGCTCTGTCACCAAACAGGTGATCGAGCGCTTGTACGGCAACTCCTCGATCCTCAACGAGCACGGGCAGTACGCGTACTACGGACGTGTCGGCGGCTGCCTGATCACCGGGAACGAGGACGGCGTGAAGCACTGCGCGATGAACATCCTCTACTCGCTGCAGCACCTCGGCTACACGATCCCGCCCCAGGCCGATGCCGGCTGGATCGGCGAGGCCGGCCCGGGCCCGTCGTACCTGGACATGGACTCCGGCGGACCGGACAACGACTTCACCAACCGCAACACCACGTTCATGACCTGGAACCTGATGCACCTGGCGAGGATGCTGAAGGACGCGGGCGGCGTCCCTGCCTTCGGCAACCAGCGGTCCGAATGGGACGCCGGCTGCCGCTTCGACTTCGAGAACCCGGAGTACCGCTGACCATTCTCCTGTACGGTCGGCCTGTGGGGGTGGTCCTGCCGACGGACGACGTCCTCGTCGACGGCCTGCGGGCCGGGGACGAGGAGATGTTCGCCTGCCTGCTGAACGGCTGGTCCGGGTCGATGGTCCGCCTGGCCCGGTCGTTCGTTTCAACCGCAGCCAGCGCCGAAGAGGTCGTCCAGGACACCTGGCTGGCCGTCTTCCAGGGCATCGAGCGATTCGAGGGCCGGTCCTCTCTGCAGACCTGGGTCTACCGGATCCTGATCAACATCGCCCGCAAACGAGGGTCCGCCGAGCAACGCACCGTGCCGTGGGCCAGTCTGGTCCCGGACCGGGACCCCACGGTCGACTCGAGCCGGTTCCGTGGCCCGCACGACCAGTACCCGGGCGGATGGCTGGCGTTTCCGGAGCGCTGGCCGTCGACCGAGGGCGAGGTCCTGGCCAACGAGGTCAGAGCGACCGTGGCGGCGGCGATCCAGAGTCTCCCGATCCGCCAGCAGGTGGTGCTGACGCTGCGGGACATCGACGGTCAGACGGCCGACGACGTCTGCGCTCTACTGGACATCTCGACGGCGAACCAGCGCGTCCTCCTGCACCGCGCACGGGCAGCGGTGCGCAGCCGCCTCGAGCGGTACTTCGCAGCAACCGGAGTCGAGTCATGACGTGTGCAGAGCTGGTCGAACTCGTCACCGCCTTCCTCGAAGGCGCGCTCGACCCGGACACCGAACGGCGTTTCATCGAGCACCTGGCGATCTGCGACGGCTGCGAGACGTACGTCGACCAGATGCGCCGTACCGTTGCCGAAGTCGGCCAGGTGGAACCTGAGAGCCTCTCGGACGAGACCCGCGATCGCCTGCTCGAAGCGTTCCGCACCTTCCCGCGCGAGTGAGCTGTAACGTCTGACCGCTCCACCGGCACTGAATCGATATGCCAGATGTGGAGTTCACCAATCTGTTCGCCGTCGTGCTGATCGCGCTGCTCGCTCCGCTGCTGCTCGGGCTGGCTCCGCGGCTGCGCGTGCCGGCTGTCGTGCTGGAGATCGTGGCCGGCATCGTGATCGGGCCACACGGCCTGGGACTGGTCAGCCTCGACGTGCCGCTGCAGATCGTGTCTCTGTTGGGGTTGGGCTTCCTGCTCTTCCTGGCGGGCCTGGAGATCGACGTCCACCAGCTTCGCGGACAGGTCCTGCGCCTGGCGGTGCTCGGCTATCTCGTGACCTTGGTGCTCGGCGGCATCGCAGGTGTCGGATTCTCCGCGGCCGGGTGGGTGCAGAGCGCGCTGCTGCTCGCCGTCACATTGTCGGCGACGTCGCTGGGGCTCGTCGTGCCCGTTCTCAAGGATGCACGCCAGGCCGACGGCGCGGTCGGACAGTTCACCATCGCGGCCGCGTCGGTCGCCGACTTCGCCGCCGTACTGGTGCTGTCGCTTGTGTTCTCGACCGAGGGCGGTAGCGCCGGTGAGCGGCTGGTGATGGTCGGCCTCTTCGCCCTCCTCGTGATCGTCACCGGATTCGTCGTCGCGACAGCCGGCCGGTCGGAGCGGATCGGCGGCGTGCTGCTGCGGTTGCAGGACACGACGGCCGAGATCCGCGTCCGCGCGGCCGTCGTACTCCTGGTCGCGTTCGTCGCCCTGGCAGAACAGTTCGGGCTGGAGACGATCCTCGGCGCCTTCCTGGCCGGAGCCGTGGTCGGTCTCGTCGATCGCGACGCGGCCTCACATCCACGCTTCCGCATCAAACTGGAGGCCCTCGGCTACGGCTTCCTCATCCCTGTCTTCTTCGTGACCAGCGGACTGCGCCTCGACCTGCGGGGACTCATCGACGATCCGGCCGCGCTGCTGCGGGTCCCGCTGTTCCTGCTGGCGTTGCTGATCGTCCGCGGCGTGCCGGCGTACCTGTCGGTGCGGACTCTCGGCACCCGGTCGACGGCAGCGGTCGCGCTCCTGCAAGCGACCTCGCTGCCGTTCATCGTCACCGCGACCCAGATCGGCGTCCTCACCCGCCTGATGGCACCGGTCACCGCCGCAGCGCTGGTCTGCGCCGGCCTCCTGTCCGTCCTCATCTTCCCCGCAGCCGCACTCGCACTGCTCAGGCATCCCAGCGGAAGCGACCACGAGTCGTCCCTCCAGCCTCGGAGAACGCAGACCCGCATCGACGAGTGATGCCCGACCCGAGCTGACTCCCGCACTCGCCGCGACGGGGCGCTGATGCACGCGAAGGAGCGGCACCAGCAGCCGCCGCCTGTGAAGTAGCTCCAATTTGGCGCGGTCAACACTGACACCGCGCTTCTTCGCCTCGGCACCGAACCGGCGCTCGTCGAGCAAGTCCTCTTGTGAGAACACGTGCGGGAGACGCAGCAGATCCACGGTCGAAGCCAAATGGCCTGGATCTAGGTGGGAGACCGCAGACATGTAGGGCAAGCGTCGTCTCTTCGGCGTGAAGACAGGATGGAGCATTGCAGTGGAGTCGAGCACACAGAAGGACTATGAGCGGGCGTCTGCCCGCGCGGCTCGATTCATTCATGCTCAGCACCCGACGCCGCCTATTCGGCGGCTGCCTGACCTACGCTCCTCTCTGTTGAGCGCACGATTCTGTCCTGGGCGAGCACTCGAGACGACCGCAACCGGGACCGCAACAGCAGGCGTCAGTTGCGATCTGGGATCGACATCGGTACCTGCTAGGCAACGGCACTCCTCAATCGTCAGAGGGCCGCTGTCGAACTGAAATGCAGACAGCCGATGGCCCGGTCCCGCACGGCGGGACCGGGCCATGGACATACGACAGATCGAGTGGCAGATTCGGGTACAGGTCGGGCAACAACATGCCCGCAGGGGGCTGCGATGGGCATCGTACGCGTCGTTGAGTGGAAGTTGGTCTGCACTCCTGAGGAGGCTGACGCGGCTGTACGCCGTGCATTCAGTCAGCTCGAACTGGGGCCTGAAGGCGAGCCTGGTCGCATCGTCGGGCGCACCAAGAGGTCCGTGTTGAAGAACCGGTGGGCGGCAGACGTCACCGTTGAGATTCAGCCGCTGGGTGCCGACACTATGGCATCGTGCACAGTCGAGATGCTCGGCAACAAGCATTTCGCCGTCCTGGGCGATCTTGCCGAAGCGGTAGGCGACGGCGTCTTTGACGATCGAGGTGTTGCTCCGGCCCTGGAGCGTCTCGGCAGGGCGAGCAGGCTGTTCGGGCTCAAGGAAGTGCGTCACCTGAGGAATCTGCTGCGCGCAAGCGAGGGAGTCCTGGAACTTGGGCAGGGCCAATACGAGGGCAAACAAGGACTCGTCGTTCTGACGACCGAACGCCTCTTCTTCCTCGAGAAGAGCCTCGGCAGCGAGACTGTTGAGGAATTCCCACTGAGAGTGATCACGTCCATGAGCGTGAACAAGGCGAGGACTGGCGAGACCCTCAAAATCTTCGCCTCCGGCAACCATGCTGAGATCAAGTCGATGATGCATGGCCAGGCGGACGCGGTGGTTCGCCGGTTTCACTCGCAGAACCAGCCCGCTCCCCATAGCGCAACTGCCGTGGCACCTCAACAGGTAGATGATCCGATCGCCCAGTTGGAGCGGCTTGGCCAGCTCCGAGATAAGGGACTGGTGTCAACCGAAGAGTTCGAGGCCAAGAAGGCCGAACTGCTCGGCAGATTGTGACTGCGGGGGAAGCCTGGTTGCGTGCCCGATCGGACGGCACACGGCGCGCACAGATTGCCTCGCGTCGTCGGGGTCCCCATGCCGAGCCGCCCCCGGCCGTCGCTTCAGGAGAGCAATTCCGCCTCGCGCCTCCCGACACGCCGCCAGCTTCGGCCGTTCATGTCAAAGGTGATGGTCAAGGCTGCGGTCAATTCCTCATAGAACCTCGCCCTGTCTGCCTCCGGGACGGCTTTCGGAAGTTGGTCGGTCGGCGTACCTAACGGTTGTCCGAACGCTGCGAGCTGCTCACTCTGCCCGCCGGCGAGAGAGTGCACTAGCCGCGTTTGGCCATAGCCGGGCAGCTCACCAGACATCTTGAACGTCTCGGTCTCATTGGCGCCGTTCCTGATCGAGACACGGATGCATTGAATCTCGACCCTGTTGCCCACGTAGGCCGTGACGACACCAAAGACCATGTTGGCCTCGGTGTGAATGCGGTCCAGGTCCCGTGCGGCAGCCAACCGCTTCTCGAACTCTGCGTCCTGCTCCCTCTGCATCTGGACGACACGGGTGGCCTGCTCATCTCGGCGTGCCGCCTCCTCGCTTCTGAAGGCCCTGACCGCGAACAGCACGGCGGCGACAGTGCCAATACCGCCGACCCATGTCCCGATAGCCTCGATCGCGTCCCAATTGGCGTGGCAGTCCGCTGGCCCGCAAGCCGTCGTGAACGCTCCAGCCCACCACCCGGTTGTCAGACCGATCGACAGCGCAACCATCGCCCACCCGAGCTTGCCCAACTGTCCTCCACCTCACGCCCGACGATCTGTTGGCCCATGCCTTATCCCACGGATTTAGACAGGCACCAATGAGTATGAACCGACACGGGGCGGACCTCCGGTAGGCGCGACTTCCCAGGTCGGCCGCAACGTCGAGCTGGGATGAGCACAACTACCCCGACTCGGAAGGGAATCACCAGTTTCGGGGTTCGACGGTCACGGCGAGGTCCGGCCTGTCGATCAGACTAGACGTCCTCGATCGACTGAGTCACTCGCAGTTGCCAGCGCAGAAGTCTTGAGACCACAAACGTTGAGCTCGGTCTGTGTCAGTGGGTCGAGGAGGCGGCGGTGGCGTTTGCCAAGGATAAGTGGACGACGGGTGTCACGCAGTCCGATGGGAAGGTGACGCGGGAGCGGGACGAGGAGCGGTGGGGGGAAGCGGTGGTTGGGGGTTTGGACCGATCCGCAGGGGAAGGAGAAGTCCCGGGCGTTCGAGACGAAGACGGCCGCGCTGCGGTACGCGAACGCGATGGAGACGGATCGGGATCGGGGGGACTACCTCGATCCGAGTGCCGGCAAGGTGCGGCTGGAGGAGATCTGGCCTCGGTGGATGGGGTCGCGGACGATCGATCCTGCGAGCGAGATTCAGTACGAGTCGAAGTGGCGGCTCCATGTGGAGCCGGTGTTCGGGCGGCGGATGGTCAAGAGCATCCTGCCGTCGGAGGTCGCAGTCTGGCTGACCGACATCATGGGTGCCTATGGGCCGTCGACGGCTCGCAGCGCGTTCCTGGTGCTCAACGGGTGTCTTGAGCTCGCGGTCGCCGACGAACTCATCAAGCGCAACCCAGGGCAGTCGAAGATCGTCAAGAAGCCCAGTAGACGGTTCTCCAAGGTCGTTGCCTGGTCGGACGAGACGGTGGAGCGCATCGTCGAGGCACACCCTGAGCGGTTCCGGCTGCTTCCGACGATCGCGTCAGCAGCCGGTCTGCGGCAGGGTGAGCTGTTCGGGCTCTCAGTCGACGACTTCGACTTCAGCCTCATGCTCATCAGAGTCCGGCGTCAGGTGAAGCGCCTGGGGAAGGAATTCGTCTTCGCCCTTCCCAAGAACGACAAGGAGCGTTTCGTTCCGATGGCACCCGTGCTTGCGAAGGCGGTCCAGAGCCACATCGAGCGTTTCGGAACGACCACCATCTCGCTGCCCTGGGAGAAGCTCGATGGCGACATCCAGGAGTATGACCTGATCTTCAGCTGGCTTGACGGCAGACACCTCACGGCGCGTCTGCATGACGAGCTCGTGTGGAAGCCGGCTCTCGCAGCAGTCGGCGTGATCCCGCCGCCCTACAAAGACAGCCGCGGCCGCCGGCGCTTCAAAACCGACCGTACGACCGGGCTGCACGCGCTTCGTCACTACTTCGCCAGCATTACCCTCGCGGACGGCGTGAACATCAAGGAGCTCTCCGAGTACCTCGGTCATCACGACCCAGGGTTCACACTGCAGATGTACACGCACATGCTGCCGTCGTCGTACGACCGTGCCCGACAGGCCGTCGACCGGCGGCTAACGCGACTTGCGCGGCGGCTGACGGACCAGTCACGGACCAGGACAGAAATCGGCCCGGAGCTCGAGCCTCCCGACCCGGGCCCCGAACTGCCCTAGCTGGGGATCCAGGGATGGCGGAAGCCCTTGCAAGCAAGGCTATTTGAGCTCGGCGGAGGTCTTGCCGAGGAGGCGGCGGGCGACGATTAGTTGTTGGATTTGTTGGGTGCCTTCGAAGATGTCGAGGATTTTGCTGTCTCGGGACCATTTCTCCAGGAGGTGGTGTTCGGAGTAGCCGAGGGTGCCGGTCAGTTCTACGCAGCGGAGGGTTATGTCGTTGGCTGTGCGGCCGGCTTTGGCTTTCGCCATGGAGGCTTGGAGGGAGTTGGGTTGGCCGTTGTCGGCCATCCAGGCGGCCTGGAGGGTGAGGAGGTAGGCGGCTTCCCAGTCGGCTTCCATGGCCAGGTACGTCGCGGCCGCGGCGGACTGCAGGTGGACGGGGCGGTCGTAGTCGATCTGTACACCGGCTTCGGACAGCAACTCCCGGGTGAGTTCCAGGGACGCGCGGGCGCAGCCGACCGCCATCGCGGCGACCAGCGGGCGGGTGTTGTCGAAGGTCTGCATGACGCCCGCGAAGCCCTTGTCGATGTCCGCGGAGCCGAGGAGGTTCTCCACCGGGACGCGGCAGTTCTCGAGGCGGATCGTCGCGGTGTCGGAGGCGCGGATGCCGAGCTTGTGCTCGAGGCGTTCGACGGTCATGCCGGGCGTGTCCTTCATGACCACGAACGACTTGATCGCGGCCCGGCCGAGCGACTTGTCGAGCGTCGCCCAGACGACGACCGCGTCGCAGCGGCCGCCGGCGGTGACGAAGATCTTCTCGCCGTCCAGCACGTAGGCATCGCCGTCGAGCCGCGCGGTGGTCTGGATGCCGGCCGAGTCCGAGCCGCAGCCCGGCTCGGTGATCGCCATCGCGGCCCACACGCCGTCGAAGCGCTGCAGTTGCTCGTCCGACGCGACGGACGCGATCGCCGAGTTGCCGAGGCCCTGACGCGGCATCGACAGCAGCAGCCCGACGTCACCCCAGCACATCTCCATGATCGACAGCACCGACGACAGGTTCGACCCGTTCACGACGCCGTCCTCGGCGGCAGCGGTACGCCGTACGCCGGAGGCGCCCGCGCCGGAACCGGTGCCCGAGGCACCTAATCCGTCGACCATCGCGGCGAGCATGTCCAGCTCGACCGGGTACTCGTGCTCGGCGAGGTCGTACCGGCGCGAGTTCGGCCGCAGCATCTCGGCCGCCACCTGATGCGCCTGGTTGACGAAGGCCCTGAACTTGCGAGGAGTTTCGAGGTTGATCATCAGACGAGCACCGCACCTTCCATCACGCCGATCGCCCGCAGGTCGCGGTACCACCGCTCCACCGGATGCTCCTTCACGAACCCGTGCCCGCCGAGCAGCTGTACGCCGTCGGTCCCGATCTGCATGCCCTTCTCGGCACACAACCGCCGTGCCAAGGCCGCCTCCCGAGCAAACGGGAGACCCTGCGAGGCACGCGATCCGGCTCGGTACGTCACCAGCTTCATGCCCTCGAGCTCGATCCCGATGTTCGCGACCATGAACGCCACCGACTGCCGATGGCTGATCGGTTCGCCGAAGGCCGTGCGTTCGTTGACGTACGGCGTGACGTAGTCGAGCACCGCCCGCGCCGTACCCAACGACAGCGCGCACCACCCGAGCCGCGACAACCGCACACACTCGGCGTAGTCCTCCACCGACCCCAACGGCACAGCCGGCACGTCCGTCAGCAGAACCCGGCTCAACGAAGCGGCCCGCAACCCCATCGACGGCTCGGCCTCGATCGTGACGCCCGGATGGTCCGGCTCGACCACGAACAACCGCGGCCCGGTGTCGGTCTGCGCGCCGATCACGAACAGCTCGGCCTCGGCAGCCCGCGGCACCAACGACTTCACGCCGTTCAGCAGCCCACCGGTGAACCGGGTCTGCAGCTCAAAGGGATCGAACAACGGCCGCGGCTCGAGCAGCGCGAGCGCCGCGGCCGGAACCGACGAGCCGGTGAAGGCCGGGAGGTACGTCGCCTGCTGCGTCTCGTCGCCCCACAGCGAGATCGCCGTACTCACCGCGGACGGTGCCAAACACGCGACCGCCTGCCCCAGGTCGCCGTGGGCGAGCGCCTCGGCGACCAGTACGCCGGTCAGCGCGGACCGCTCGGTGACGATGCCGCCGAGCTCCTCCGGGACCTCGATCAGGCTCAGCCCGAGCTCGGCCGACGACTCCAGGACCTGAGGCTCCGTGACGCACGCGGTGTCCGCGGTGGCGGCAGCGGGACGCAGTACGTCGGCGGCGAACGAGCGGACGACGTCGACCATCATCTGCTGGTCCTCGGTCGGCGTCAGGTCGAACCGTCCGGTCCCTTTCGCCGCGGGCAGCCGGGACGGCGCGGCGAGCTTCGATGCCGCCGAGAAACGCCGGGAGAGCGCTCCCGCCGTCCGGAAACCGGTCTTGGTCGCCTCGAACACCGCCCGCTCGGCCGGCTTCCGCAGCCCGAGCCGGTCGATCGCCCGCCACTGGGCCAGCCGGTTCAGCAGGGCGACCCCGACCCCGATCGCGTCCCGCCGCCCGCGCGTCCGCTCCTGAATGCTCATGCCGCTACTGTAAACCGAAGTTACAACCCAGGTCACGCTTTCCCGTTGGTAGCCTGACGCACCCAGGCTCAGAAGGAGTGCAGCGGTGGCGGTCAGCATGTCCGACGTGGCGCGGCACGCAGGCGTCTCGCAGCGGACCGTCTCGAACGTGGTGAACAACTACGTCCACGTGTCCCCCGCGACCCGGGCCCGCGTCCAGGCGAGCCTCGACGCCCTCGGCTACCGCCCGAACACTGCCGCCCGCCGGCTGCGCACCGGCCGCACCGGCACCGTGACGCTGGCCGTCCCGACCTTCCGCGCGCGGCGCTGGTCCGGCAGGACGTCGAGAGCGTCTACATTGCCGGCGCCGGCCCGATCGGGCTCGGCCTGACGGTGATGAGCAAGCTCAAGTACGGCGCCGACGTACCGGTCTACATCTCCGACTTCTCCCCCTGGCGCCTCGACTTCGCTGAATCGTTCGGTGCGATCCCGGTGCCGGCCGACGACCTCACCAAGGCCGGGAACCCCGATCTCGCCTTCGACTCGTCCGGCAAGGAATCCGCCCGCCGCGCGGCGCTCGACATCATCAGCCAGCGCGGCGCCCTGATCTGCGTCGGCCACGGCGAAGCGGTCACGCTCGACGTGTCCCGCGACCTGATCAGCCCCGAACACGCCGTCCTCGGCAGCGAGTACTTCCGGTATGACGAGATGCCGGGCAACCTCGCTCTCCTCCAGGAACACCAGGAGCTCATCGGACGCGTGATCAGCCACCGCTTCCCGGTCGCGGACATCGCAGAGGCGTTCCGCCTGTTCATGGCCGGTGAAACGGGCAAGGTCGTGGTCACGCAGGACTCAGTCGCATGAGGGGCCGCATGAGGGTCGCGGTGGTCGGCGCCGGCGGCTGGGGCGAGCACCACGCGCGCATCTTCTCCCGGCGCGAGGACACCGAACTGGTGGCGGTCTGCGGCCGCACACCGGCGCGGACCCAGGCGCGGGCCGAGAGGTACGGCGCGACGCCGTACACCGATCTCGACGAGATGCTGCGCAGCGAGCACCCGGAGCTCGTCACGGTCTGCCTGCCGAACGAGGACCACTACGACGTCACGCTGAAGCTCGTGCGTACCGGCGTACCGTTGCTGGTCGAGAAGCCGCTCGTCTTCGACCTCGCCGAGGCCGACACCCTGCTCGCCGAAGCCGAGGCCCGCGACCACTTCTTCGCGATCAACTTCAACCACCGGTACGCCGAACCCGTGCAACGCGCGAAGGCTCTCATCGACGCGGGCGAACTGGGCGACCTGATCTTCGCGACCTGGCGCTTCGGCGGCGAGGCGAACCGCGGCCGGTCCCCGCACGCCAACCTGATCGAGACCCAGTGCCACGGCTTCGACATGCTCGAACACCTCGTCGGCCCGATCTCCGCGGTCTCCGCACACCTGACCGACAAGACGTACGGCGCGTTCAGCACGATCGCGCTCGCGCTCGACTTCGAGAACCGCGCGGTCGGCACGATGCTCGGCACGTACGACTCGTCGTACGCCTACCCCGACACGCAACGCATCGAGGTCAACGGCACGAAGGGCCGCCTCGTCATCCACGACACAGTCCGCGCGCTGACGTTCTCCAAGGCCGGCGACCCGGTCGAGCAGCGCTGGCACTCGACGTACTTCGACGACGAGGCCCGCAACTTCGCAGGCACCTTCGACCGCCACGTCGACGCTCTGCTCACCGCACTCCGCGCCGGCGAGCAACCACCTGTCCACGCACGCGCCGGCCGACGAGCGCTTGCACTCGCCCACGCGACCATCGAATCCCACGAGACCGGCCGGCGGGTCAGCACCGCTTGACGTCAGTACGATCCGTTCATGGACCGGACCAACGCACTCGTCGAGCGGATCTTCCGGAACGCCGGAGCCGCGCTCGAGCTCTACTCCATCTACCTCGGCGAGCGCCTGGGCCTGTACCAGTCGCTCGCCCGGCAGGGCCCGGCGACGTCGGTCGAGCTGGCCGAACGCACCGGCACCAACGAGCGCTACATCCGCGAATGGCTGGAGCACCACGCCGCCAGCGGACTCGTCGACGTCGACGACGTCACCGCGGCGCCCACCGAACGGCGCTACACCCTGCCGCCCGAGCACGTTCCGGTGCTGGCTGACCCGGACCACGTCGACTACCACGGCTACAAGGGAGTCGAGCTCGCCCGGGCGGCCCGAATGCTGCCCGACCTGGTCGAGGCGTACCGCACCGGCGACGCGCCGCCGCACCAGCCGTGGGAGCCAGAAGGACGGGCCGAGTTCAATCGGCCGACGTACCTGAACCTGCTCGGCAAACAGTGGCTGCCCGCCATTCCCGAG
The DNA here is from genome assembly GCF_004331345.1 of Kribbella soli. GTDB lineage: Bacteria > Actinomycetota > Actinomycetes > Propionibacteriales > Kribbellaceae > Kribbella > Kribbella soli. Next base: position 1,643,519 of record NZ_SJJZ01000002.1, read on the forward strand.
ATCGACGAGCGGCTCCGCGCCGACCCACCCGCCCGGGTCGCCGACTTCGCCTGCGGCACCGGCTGGTCGTCGATCGCGATGGCCCAGGCCTATCCACACATCACCGTGCACGGTCTCGACCTCGACGAGGACGCCATCGCCGCCGCAACCCAGCATGCACAAAGCGCAGGACTGAGTGATCGCGTCAGTTACTCGGTCGCGAACGCATCCGACGCCTCACAGAGCGGCCGGTTCGACCTGGTCACGATCCTGGAGGCCCTGCACGACATACCGCGACCCGTCGACGCGCTGCGGAGCGCGCGGCAACTGCTGGCACCAGGCGGTTCGGTCCTGATCCTCGACGAACTGGTCGAGGACGAGTTCACCGCCCCGGCTTCGGAGCTGGAGCGGTACCACTACGGCTGGAGCCTGATGTCCTGCCTGCCGGACGCGATGGGCGATCCGGAATCGGCCGCGACCGGCGCGGTCATGCGGCCGGCGACGCTCCGCCGGTACGCCACCGAGGCAGGATTCCAGGAAGTGCAGATCCTCCCGTTCCACACCTCGCTGTTCCGCTTCTACCGACTCATCCCGTGACCGCGTCGGCCTTCGCCTGCAGGTAGCGCTGTTCCGGGAGGCTCGTCGTACGGCGGGCCGCGGCGAGGTAATGCTCGTGCGCCTTGGCCGGCTCCCCCGCGCGCTCGTACAGGTGGGCGCGGACCGCGTCCAGCCGATGGGTCTCGGTGATGTTCTTGTCGTCCTCGAGGGTCGCGAGCAGGTCGAGACCGGCCTGCGGACCCTCGACCTGGGCGAGCGCGATCGCACGGTTGAGCGTCACCATCGGGTTCGGGGCGAGCTTCTCGAGCAGCAGGTACAACGCGAGGATCTGCCGCCAGTCGGTCTCGTCCGCGCTCGGCGCCTCCGCATGGACGGCGGCGATCGCGGCCTGCAACTGGTACGACCCGACCGCGCCCTGCTGCAGCGTGTGCAGGATCAGGTCGGCGCCTTCGGTGATCTGTTCGCGGTCCCACAACGACCGGTCCTGCTCGTCGATCGGCACCAGGCCGCCGTCCGGAGTCGTCCGCGCTGCCCGGCGTGAGTCGGTCAGCAACATCAACGCCAGCAGACCCGCGACCTCACCGTCGTCGGGCAGCGCCGCTCGCAGCATCCGCGTCAGACGGATCGCCTCCGCCGTCAGCTCGACCCGCTGCAACTCCTCGCCTGAGCTGGCCGTGTAGCCCTCGTTGAAGATCAGGTACAGCACCTGCAGTACGACGCGTTGCCGCTCGGCCCGCTCCGGCTCGGGCGGCATCACGAACCGGCTGCCCGCCGCCTTGATGCTCTTCTTCGCCCGGCTGATCCGCGGCGCCATCGTTGCCTCTGGCACCATGAACGCGCGCGCGATCTCCGCGGTGGTCAGACCGCCGACCGCCCGCAGCGTCAACGCGACCTGCGAAGCCGGTGTCACCGCCGGGTGGCAGCACAGGAACAGCAGCGTCAACGTGTCGTCGGTGTCCGGTGCCTCGTCCACATCGGCACCAGGCGAAACCAACTCCTCAGGACCGGCCATCGCCGCGACGTTGTCCTCGCGCCGCCGCCGCGCGTTCTCGCTCCGGAAAGCGTCGGTGAGCCGCCGCGTCGCAACCGTGATCAGCCATCCCCGCGGATTCGCCGGTACGCCGTCCACCGGCCACTGCGTCGCCGCCGCCAGCAACGCCTCCTGTACGGCGTCCTCACACAGGTCGAACTGCCCGTGCCGCCGAGCCAGAAACCCCAGCACCTGGGGCGCGAGCTCCCGCAGCAGGCCCTCCACACTCACGTGCTCGTCCATCCCCCGTACCCTACGCGTCAGCCTGCAGCACGACAGTACGTATACGTCCACTACGCCGGATCGGCCGACCCGCTGAGCGTGACCGCGGCCTGGCCGGGCAGACACCTCCTGTCGAGCTGCCGGTCAGCTAAACGACCAACCCGACCACGTTTCGACCCTGATCGCGATCACCGGCCCTTGCGGCGGGTCGGCCTCGTACTGCGGGTACTTCGCCACCAGCAGCTCAACCGCCGCCGCGTGCTCGGGCACCACGTGCGCGGTCCCGTCGACCCGGACCCACCACAGATGCGCCCAGTCCTCGTCGTACTCGTCCACCAGCACGGCGACCTGCTCATGAGCGGCGATGTTCCGCAGCCGCTTGAGCGCGGTCGTCGACTTCGGCTTCTGGTCGACGGCGATGAACAATTCGTCCGCATGTACGGCGTACGTCACCGGGACGATGTGCGGGCGCAGATCCACCCCCACAGTCGCCAACCGCCCAACCCGAGCCGCCGCCACCCGAGCCCGACATGTCCCCTCATCCATCCGCACCCTCCGACACTAACCACCACCACCCCACCCCTCCACCCCACCTCATTTGCCTGGCTCACCCAGGAATTTGACTGGCCCACCCATGAAGTTCGGGGTTCGTCACCCTGAATATGGGTGGCAAAGGCACAACCTCATGGGTCGGCCAGCCAAATGCCTGGGTCAGCCAGGGAAATGGGGCGGGCGAGATGTGGTGGTGAGGAGAGGTGCGGTTTGTGGCGGGGTGAGGGGAGGGGTTCACCGCTGCAGGTGGCGGAGGGTTGCGGTGGGGAGTTTGCGGGTCAGGGGGCCCAGGAGGGAGGCGTCGCGGAGGGCGGTTCGGGCGGCCAGGTGGCCGCAGGCTCCGTGGACGCCGCCGCCGGGGTGGATGGCGGAGCTGCCCAGGTACAGGCCCTCGACGAAGGTGCGGGCGCTGCCCAGGCCGATCGTCGGGCGGAAGACCAGCTGCTGGTGGAGCTGCATCGTCCCGCCGCCGAGCGCGCCGAAGCCGAGCGCCGCGTTCCCGGACTCCAGCGCCGACGGGCGCTGCAGGTCGCGGTCGATGACGAGGTCGCCGAAGCCGGGAGCGAACCGCTCGATCGCGCGTTCCATCCGGCCGGCCAGCTTCTCCGCCGCAGCGTCGTCGGAGATCCCGCGCGGCAGGTGCGCGTACGCCCAGACCGCCTCGGTTCCGTCCGGCGACCGGGTCGGATCCGTCTTCGTGGTCTGGCCGATCAGCAGGAACGGCTGCGACGGCACCCGCCCGGTGTCGAGATCGGCGGACAGGTGCACGAGGTCGTCCGCCGTACCTCCGAGGTGTACGACGCCTGCGGAACGTGCCTCCACCGACGTCCACGGGATCGGGCCGCTCAGCCGGAAGTTCAGCTTGACCGTCGGGTAGTCCCACTCGAACCGCTCGTCCAGGTCCCGCCGCAGCCCGCCCGGAATGAGTGCCTGCGGCAACAACTCGCCGTACAGCGCCGGTGCGGAGGTGTCCGCGACGACGGCGCGCTCGACGGTCACAGTCTCACCGGAGGCAGTGTGTACGGCGGTCACTCGGCCCCCGGACACCTCGAGCCCGGTCACCGGCGTACCCGGGACGAGCAACGCGCCCGCACGCTCGGCCCGCCGGACCATCGCGCCGGAGAACGCCGAGGACCCGCCGGCCGCGACCGGGAAGCCGACGTCCTGGGCCAGCATCGCGAGCAGCCAGCCCATCGTTCCGCTGACGCTGCCGGACAGCGGCACGTCCGCGTGCAGCGCGTTCCCGGCGATGATCGCCGGCCCGTGCCGCCCGTCGAACAGCTCCTGACCCATCCGGTGCATCGGCATCGCCATGAACCGCGCGAACCGCAGCAACTCCCCCGCCGAACCGAGCTTCCGGGCCAGCTTCAGCCCCGGCCCGAGCGGCGGCCAGGTGGTGAGCAGCGCGTTCAGCAGCGGCTCCCGGACCGACACGTACTGCTGATACAGGCGCAACCACGCGTCACCGTCGCCCGGATGCTCGGCGCCGAGCGACTTCGCGGTGTCCTCCGGATCCGGATGGATCGTGGCCGCGGCCCCGTCGGAGTCGAGCAGGTGGACGAGCGGGAGCGGGGCATGCGCCCATTTCAGGCCGAACTTCTCGAGTTCCAGCGCCCGAAGCACCGGTGACGCGACCCCGAGCGGGTAGTTCGAACTGAAACGATCGCTGATCCAGCCGCCGTCCTCGGTCGACCGGACGGCACCGCCGAACGTGTCGGCGGCTTCCAGGACCAGCACGTCCCAGCCCGCGTCGGCAAGCGTGATCGCGCTCACCAGCCCATTCGGCCCCGAACCGATCACCACGGCATCAACACTGCGCGGCAGCATGGTTCGAGCCTAACCGGAGCGGGCTTCGATCTCTTGCATGAGGGTGGTGAGCTCGCGGGCGCGGCCGATCATGGCGGGGTCGACCATGCGCCCGTCGGGGAGCACGATCACGCCGCCGCTGGCCACATCCGCCTTCTCGACGGCCGCCAGTAGCGCCTCCGCCTCGGCGACCTGGATCTCCGACGGGGTGAACGCCTCGACGATCGTGGCGAGCTGCCGCGGGTGGATCGCCGTACGGCCGACGAAGCCGAGCGCCCGGCCTTCCTGCGACGTACGCCGAAGTCCGTCCAGGTCGTGCACATGCGGGTAGACCGACATCATCGGCGCACCCAGGCCAGCGGCGCGCGACGCCGACACCAGCCGGCCGCGCGCCCAGGCGAGACCCTCCGGCCCGTCCACCCCGAGCGCACTGGACAGGTCCGCCTCGCCGAGCGCGACCGCGACGACGCGCGGATCGGCGGTCGCGATCTCGAACGCCCGCTCGAGACCCAGCGGTGACTCGATCAGCGCCGTGATCCTTGCCGACGGCACCTTTTCGAGCACCTCCCGCACATCGGCGGCGCTCTCGACCTTCGGCACCCGCAACCGCACCTGCGGTACGGCGGAGATCGCCGCCAGGTCGTCCGCGATCCACGGCGTGCCGAGCGCGTTCACCCGGACCTCTACCGGCCCGTGGGAGTTCACCGCGATCCAGGCCACCGCCCAGCCGCGCGCGTCTGCCTTGTCGGCGACCGGTACCGCGTCCTCGAGATCGAACACCACCAGATCGGGGCCCGCGGCAACAGCCTTCGCGAACCGGTCCGGCCGGTTGGCCGGAACATACAGTGCGGTCAGCACTTCAACGCCCCCTCACACAACTCCAGCTGCGCGCAGCGCCGCCAGCTGATCCGGCGTGACGCCGATCTCGGCGAGCACCTCGTCGGTGTTCGCGCCGTGCGGCCGGCCCGCCCACTTGATCGCCCCCGGCGACGCGGACAGCCGGAACAGCACGTTCTGCATCTGCACCGGTCCGTCGAGCTCGTCGTCGTCCACGCTGACGATCGTCCCGAGCGCGGCGTACTGCGGGTCGGTCATGATCCCGCGGATGTCGTGCACCGGCCCGACCGCAGCCTCGGCCTTCTCGAACTCCTCCATCACGAGCTCCAGCGACCGCGCCGCGATCCACGAGCCGACCGCGTCGTCGAGCTCGTCGGCGTGCTGGGCCCGCTCGCGTCCGGTCGCGAACCACGGCTGCGCGACCAGATCGGCGCGCCCGACCAGCGTCACGACCCGCTCGGCGATGCTCTGCGAGCTGGTCGACACCGCGACCCACCGCCCGTCCGCGGTCCGGTACACGTTCCGCGGGGCGTTGTTCGACGACCGGTTCCCGAGCCGCGGCTGCACGTACCCGGTCTGCTGGTACGCCGTGATGCCGCCGCCGAGCATCATCAGGATCGGTTCGATGATCGCCATGTCGATCACCTGCCCCGCCCCGGACCGATCCCGCTCGCGCAGCGCCACCAGGACGGCGTACGCCGTAGCGAGCGCGGTGATCCCGTCCGCGAGTCCGAACGGCGGCAACGTCGGCGGCCCGTCCGGCTCACCCGTGACCGCAGCGAACCCGCTCATCGCCTCGGCCAGCGACCCGAACCCGGGACGTCGCGACCACGGTCCGACCTGCCCGAACGCCGTCACCCGCGCGATCACCAGCCGCGGGTTCGCCTCGAGCAACACCTCCGGGCCAAGGCCCCATCGCTCCAACGTCCCCGGCCGGAAGTTCTCCACGAGTACGTCGTGAGAGCGCACCAACTCGAGGAACACGTCCCGGCCGCGCGACAGGTCCAGCGTCGCGAGCCGCTTGTTCCGGCCGAGGGTCTTGAACCAGAGCCCGACACCGTCCTTCGAGGAGCCGTGCGTGCGCGCCGCGTCCGGGCGGGACGGGTGCTCGATCTTCGTGACGTCGGCGCCGAAGTCGCCGAGGAAGGTCGCCGCCAGCGGTCCCGCGAACAACGTCGCCGCCTCCAGCACCTTCACCCCGTCGAGCGGAGCAGGCCTCATCCGGCGCACCTGAAGCCGATGTTCTCCGAGCGGTCGAGCCCGCCGCCGGTCAGCACCAGCTTGAAGCTGACGTCCGGGTCCTGCGGCCCGCCGTCGGCGTACCAGTCGGAGCCCTCGGCAACATAGTGCGAACCACCCTTGAGGATGCAGAACCGGCTGCGGCCGTCGCGGTGTTCGCTCTCGGTCAGGTTCCACACCAGCGGTTCACGCCGGATGAAACCCTCTTCGAGAGCCCCGATCTGCCACTCGTCCTCGGTGGGCAGCCGGCCGCCACGCCACGCGGCGTACGCCCGCGCGTCCGGCAGGTCGACGTACGTCACCGGCTGGTCCTCGGTCCCGGGCGCCGGAGCACCGTCGACCCAGTGCTGCAGGAACCGGTTCGGGACAAGCGGCCGATAGCCCGTCGCCTGCATGAAGGCCAAGTACTCCGCGTTGGTCACCTCGGCGATCGCCACCGACCCGCCCGGCAGCGAGACCTCACGCTCGACCGTCTGGATGTCGTGCAGGCGAGGCGGCAGCGGCTTCCACTCCTCGACGTACGGCGCGGTGTCGTACAGCCCGGTCTCGCGCCGCCGGTGCCGGACCGTCAACGTCCGCTCTCCGGCCGGTACGTCGACCGTCGGACCGATCTCGGCAGGTCCTGAAACGGGTGGCACTACGACCCGCTCGGCCGGACGCATCGGGAACGCGGACTCGCTGACATGCGCCCGCGGCATCGTGCCCAGCTTGCGTGCGGTGGCCCGGCAGGACGCGCCGGCGGTCGCGCCGACCCGGACGATCCCGGCGACGCCACGCCCCGGCACGGTCAGGTGTACGCCGTCGTCGTCCGCGGTGATCGGGACACCCGAGGTCACGTCGTACCAGTCGCCGACCTGGTCCTCGGAGCGCAGCACGATGCCGTCGAAGTCCTCGTCGTGGCGGTTGATCAGCGTCCAGAACGTGATGTCGGCCAGGTCGAACCGGGACCCGTAGACGCCGTGGTCGCGGGCCTTCTCCGGGATCTCCGGCGTCAGCTGGATCCAGTCGCCGGCGATCAGCACCGGCGCGAACGCACGCTGCGCGGCTACCATCCGGCGCAGCGTCGCGCGGTCGCGGGCGTTCCAGCCGACCCACGCCGAGAACACCGACTCCCAGACCAGCATGCCGACGCCGTTCACCCAGGCGGACTGCAGTTCGTCGCTGTGGTCCCGGTTCCACCGGCGGGTGTGGTGCATCATGTGCCGGCGCTCGAACAGATGCGCCCGCAGTACGCCGGGCGCGCGCGTGTCGGCGAACCACTGTGCCCAGGACAGCGCATGATCGCCGATCCTTGCCATCGGCAACCGCGACTCACCCTCCAGCGCGATCGCCGGGTTCGCCTGCCGGATCGCGCGGGTGAACTTCGGGTCGCCCTCCTTCAGCGTGTCCAGGAACACGCCGTCGACCGCGTAGTCCGTGACCAGGGTCGCGAACTCGTCGGAGTCGGAGCGGTCCGCCCGGCGGGTACCGACGTCCCACGGGTTGTAGTCGAAGAACACCTTCAGGCCGAGCCGGTGCAAGTCGTCGATCAACGCACGCAGGCCCGGTACGTCGCGGTAGAAGTCGAACTGGTTGCGGTCGTCGATCCCGATCACCGGGTACGCGTGCCAGAGCACGATCGCGTCGTACCCGCCGAACTCGGCGACACCGTGCTCGACGAACTTCTCCGGCGTGAACCTCCCGGTCTCCACGTTGTAGAGCAGGTCGTCCCAGAGCCAGACGAGCGCCACCGAGTACGCCGTCTGGGTCCACTCGCGACCGGGCTCGTTGTAGTGCGATCCGTCGTACCGGGTCCGTTCGATCGCGCCGAACCGCCATTCGGCCAGTTTCGCGCGCCACCGCGGCAGGTCGGCCGGGTCCTCCGGCGCGCCGAGGATCTTGGCGTCGTCCAGGAAGGACAAGTCGGTCCCGAGCCCGAGATCGACCCTGCCGGGTAGATCGATGGGCCGCGGTTCGAGCGGATTCACAGGTACACCTCCGCATAACGCGCGTCGATTGCATCCCCGTGAGGCACCGAGGGAATCGCCCCCGCGGCCTGAACACTCAATGAAGCAGCAACGTTAGCGCGTCGGACCGCGTTCGTCAGGTCGCTTCCAGTGATCGAGTCGTTAGCTGATGCAACAGTTAACGTTGCAGCCAGCACCCCACAGAACGTGTCTCCCGCGGCCGTCGTGTCGACCACCTCCACGGGTACGCCAGGAACCGCGATCTCGTCCGCGTCCCGGGTCAGGATCACCGCGCCGGCCCCACCGAGGGTGACGACCGCGGCCGGCACCTTCTTCAGCAGTGCGGACCGGTCCGGCCCGGCGATCGCCTCGGCCTCGGTCTCGTTCACCACCAGCAGATCGACCTCGGCGAGCAGCTCGTCCGACAGCTCGGCCGCCGGAGCAGCGTTCAGGATGAAGTACGCCGATGCAGCGGCCGCCGCCTGGACGGTCGCGAACGGGATCTCCAATTGGGAAAGCACGATTTTCGCTTGTCCGATGGCGGCCACGGCCTCCGCCGACAGCGTCAGCTCACCGTTCGCGCCGGGCGCGACCACGATCGAGTTCTCACCGCTCTCCTCGACCGTGATGATCGCCGTACCGGTCGGGGCGTCGCTGGTCGTCGCCAGCGTCAGGTCCACGCCCTCGAGCGCAGCCCGTAACAGCGCACCGCCCTCGTCGTCGCCGAGGGCGACCACCATCGCCGTCCGCGCACCGGCGCGCGCCGACGCCACCGCCTGATTCGCTCCCTTGCCGCCCGGACCACGCGTCATGGCTCCCGCCAGAACCGTCTCCCCCGGCCGCGGGATCCGCTGGACCGGCAACACCAGGTCCACGTTCGCACTACCGACAACAACAACCTCAGGCTCCACCCCGGGCCACCTCCACAGTCCGCCGCGCCAGCTCGTCGATCGCGATCTGGTTCATCCCCGGGAGGCTTGTGGTCACCCGGTTGTCCAGTGGTGCAGACCACTCTGCCGGAACCCCCCGCGTCGCGCCAAAAACCGCGCCCACCGTAGCGCCGGCCGAGTCCGTGTCCCAGCCGCCCATCACCGCGCGACCGATCGCCGAGGTGAAATCCGGGGCAGTCAGCGCGTACGCGGTGAGTGCGGTGTTGTTCACCGCATGTACCCAATGCAGGTCGCCGTACTCGGCGTGCAGAGCGTCGAGGGCGTCGTCCAGCTCGGCATCGGCGAGGGTCAGTCCGAACCGGACCGCGCGAGCGATCGCACCCTGTCCGCCGATCACGTCCAGTCCGGCGACCGCGGCCTTCACCGGATCGTCGAGCACCAGAGCGGCTGCCGACATCGCGGCGACCCAGAGCGCGCCGTCGACACCGGCGCCGGTGTGACTGAGCCGGGCGTCGACGAGCGCGAGCCGCGCGGCCGTGGTCCGGTCGCCAGGATGCGTCCAGCCGTAGGCGTCGGTCCGGATCTGCGCGCCGATCCACTCCCGGAACGGGTTCCCGACGACGGCCGCGCGGGCCGGCTCGACCCCTTCCAGAAGGTTGCGGTAGGCAACACGTTCGGCGGTGAACACGCGGCCGGCCGGCAGGTCGCCGAGCCAGCTCTGTGCCACGTCGTCCGTGGTCAGCCCCGGCCCGAACCGCTCCATCATCAGCAGCGCGAGGATCGCGAAGTTGATGTCGTCGTCCTCGGGCATACCGTCGATGACCTCGCGCAGGCTGTTCACCTTCGAGCGCCGGTTCCACGGCCACCGCTGCTGCACGTCGTCCGGTACGCCGACGGCGGTGATGTACTGCGTCAGCGGCCACTGTCCGGAACTGGCCAGGATCTCCCGGATGCCCTCGCGCGGGATCTTCTCCACGGGCTTGCCGAGCAGGTTGCCGGCCATCCGCCCGAGCCACGCGTTCAACGTCCGGGCCTCGAGATCGACCGGTGCACCCAGCGAGGGCAAGTCCGGAATCGCGGGCTCGCGCCACTCCCCTGTCCTGGCGTCGAGCACGTCGAGCAGCTCGCGAGCAAGCGCACGCAGCGCGGGCGTCGCCGGTTCGTCGGAGGCACCGGACACCGGTGCGTCCGTCGTACCGCCGGCGGCGAGCCAGCGGGCCTGCACGTCGGTGACGTCAACGCCTTCCGACCGCGCCTGGACCAGTTGGTGCGGGAGGAGATCCTCCGGCTGCACCCAGGTCATTCTCATCGGACTGCTTCCTTCCCTTGTTGCGCCAGGCGAAACGCCCACCTGGATCGTTCTCTCGGCGCGGGCCGATACTTCGGCCCACGGTCACCCGCCGCAGCTTTCTGACCGCCACGGGCGCTGCCGCAGCGCTCGCGATGTCCGGCAACCTCCCCGATCTCGTCGATGCAGCAGGAATATCGCATCGCACCGACAAAAGGCCGCTCTTCACCCTCGGCGTCGCCTCGGGCGATCCGCTGCCGGACGCCGTGGTGATCTGGACCCGGCTCGCACCCGGTCCGCTCGAACCGTTCGGCGGTATGGACGACCGCACGGTCGACGTCGAGTGGGAGGTCGCCGAGGACGCGACGTTCCGCAGAGTGGTACGTCGCGGCACGGCGCACGCCCGTGCGGAGTACGCCCACACGGTGCACGTCGACGTACGTGGGCTGCGTCCGTGGCGGCACTACTTCTACCGTTTCCGCGCCGCCGGTCAGATCAGCCCGGTCGGTCGTACGCGGACCGCACCCGCGCCGTCCGACGAGCCGGCCGTGACGATGGCGGTCGCGTCCTGCCAGGCCTTCTACGACGGGTTCTACACCGCCTACCAAGACGTCGTACGCCGGGAGCACGATGTCGTGCTGTTCCTCGGTGACTACATCTACGAGGTCGGTGTCGGCCCGACGGCCGGCGTCCGGAACCAGGCTGTGCCGGTCGACTTCGCCGGCGAGATCTTCACGCTCGACGAGTACCGGGCCCGGTACGCGCTGCACAAGACCGACCCGGACCTGCAGGCCGCGCACGCGGCGGCGCCGTGGATCGTCACGCTCGACGACCACGAGGTCGAGGGCAACTGGGCCGGGTACGTGTCCGAGGACGGCATTCCGCACGACGACTTCCTGGTACGCCGGGCCAACGGGTTCCGCGCGTACTGGGAACACATGCCGCTGCGTCTCGACCAGTCCCCCGACGGCCCGTCGATCCGCTTGCATCGCCATCTCCGGTACGGCCGAACCGCCGACCTGAGCGTCCTGGACACGCGGCAGTTCCGCGACGACCAGACGAGTACCGGCGGTTGGCTGCCGCCGGACGAAGTGTCGATCGACCCGGCGCGCACGATCACCGGCGACGCCCAGGAACGCTGGCTCCTGGACACGCTCGGACGCTCGACGAGCCGTTGGAACGTCGTCGCTCAACAGGTCGCGATGGCCCAGCTCGACCGCAAGACCGGTCCTGAGCTCGAGCTGCCGATGGACACCTGGAACGGGTACGCCGCATCCCGCGACCGCGTCCTCTCCAGCGTTCGCGACCAGGACGTGCGCAACTTCGTCGTACTGACCGGAGACCTGCACCGAAGTGTCGCCTCCGACCTGCGAGTGAACTTCGCGGACCCGTCCACTCCGGCGATCGGGACCGAGTTCGTGACCACGTCGATCTCGTCCGGCAAGGACGGAGTCGACGCCGACGCGACCGGACGCGCGCTGCTCGCCGAGAACCCGCACGTCAAGTACCAGAACGTCCAGCGCGGCTACCTCAGCTGCCGCCTCGACCGCACTCAGTGGACGTCCGAGTTCCGCATCGTCGACCGCGTCGTCACACCCGGCGGTACGGCGTCGACCCGCGCCACCCTGGTCGTCGAGGACGGCCGCCCCGGAACCCACCTCGCCTGAACGGACCCGACCATGCTCCGACGCTTCACCCTCGTCGCCGTCCCACTGACACTTCTCGTTCCCGCCGTTGCCGTTGCTACTGGCAACAACCACCTCGAGATCAGTGCCACGCCCCAACCGGTCGAGGTCGTCCCACTGCCGTGCTTCCCGGCCGGCAGACTCACCCTCGGCATGACCAACACCGGCCGCAAACCCACGATCGCGGACATGCGCGTGTCCGGGGACGCCGCACTCACGCTGTCCCGGCACCAGTTCTCCAGCTACCTGCCGGTCGACCAACTGGTGAAGGCCCCGCTCGAGATCACCGTCCCGCGCGGCACCGCGCCCGCGACCCACACCGTCGACCTGACCGTCGGCAAGGAGAGCCTGCACGTTCCGGTAGTGATCAAGCCCGTCCCGGCCCGCGACGACGTCCTGCTCGGCGAGCAGGCCGTGGCGTCGTCCACCAACGGCAACATGCGGCTGTGCGGCGGCGTCGACGGCAACGCCGACTCCGCGCAGTGGGGCGCCAGCGGCTGGCACGACAACACCAAGGGCGTCTTCCCCGACACGTACGGCGTCGACTTCGTCCAACCCACGACGATCGGCCGGGTCGTACTGCAGACCCTCGACTCGACCACCTATCCCGCGGCGGTGATGGGCATCCGCGACTTCGACCTCCAGGTCCGCACCGGCACCGGCCCGTGGACAACTATCCAAGAGGTCCGCGCCAACACCACAGGACGCGTCACGATCACCTTCGAGCCCCGAGCTGTCGAGGCCGTCCAGCTCGTCATCCACGACTCCAACGACCACGGCTACTCCCGCATCGTCGAACTCGAGGCTTACAGCAACTGACATTCAGACCAGAGCGTCCAAAGCGGCCGAACGCCGGGCCCACCGCTCGGCATCGGCCGCCCGGATGTCCTTCACGACCGAGGCCATCACCAGACCGGGCTGCACCAGGTCGGTCTTGCTCGCCTCCGCGATCTCGCCCGCCCAGTCCGCCGGTACGCCGTCCTGTCCGCTCAACGCGCCGGTGATCGCGCCGGCCATCGACGCGATCGAGTCCGCGTCGCGGCCGTAGTTCGTGCCGCCCAGCACGGCCCGCCGTACATCTCCCTCGGAGACCAGCACGAAGCCGAGCGCGACCGGGAGTTCCTCGATCGCCTTGGTACGGCTCGGGCGGCGGGCGTCCATCGACAGCTCGCGGTAGTTCGGGCCGACCGTGTCGTACGGCTCGATCGCCTTGCGCAGCACGGGAATCGCCTGTTCCCAATCAGTCAGTCCGTCGGCTGCTCCTGCCACTGCCTCGACGGCCCTCCGAGTGCCGTCCTTGGCCAGCAGCAGTGCCGCTTCGACCGCTGACGAAGCCGTTGCCCCAGGCACCATCGCGGCGGCGACGGCGGCCGCGAACACCGCGGCCGCCTCCCGCCCGTAACTCGACTGGTGCGCACCGGCGACGTCGAGCGCCTCGGCGTACGCACCCTCGGGGTCGCCCGCGTTGGCGATCCCGACCGGCGCCATGTACATCGCCGCACCGCAGTTGACGATGTTGCCGACGCCGGCCTCGCGCGGATCGACGTGCCCGTAGTGCAGACGGGCGACCAGCCACTTCTCGGCCAGGAACACCCGCTGCAGCAGCAGCGCGTCCGCCTCGAGCTCGGGGATCCAGCGGGTCCCGTCGATCATCTTCGGCACCAGCGACTCGGCGACCGCGTAGGCGTCCAGGTGCGACCGGCGTTCGTCGTACACCTCGACCAGCGCGTGCGTCATCAAGGTGTCGTCGGTGATGTGCCCGTCGCCCTTGTGGTACGGCGCGATCGGGCGAGCCGTCCGCCAGTCGTCGTACCACGGACCGACGATGCCGGTCACCCAGCCGCCGTGCCGCTCCCGGATCGCCTCCGGGGTCCAGCCCTCGACGGCTCCACCGATCGCGTCACCGACCGCGGAGCCGACGAGCGCGCCGACCGCCTTCGCTTCCAAAGTGGTGCTGGTCTTGTCCTGCATCAGTTGTTGACCTGACCCCATCCGTCGCTCAGTTTCTTGCCCAGCGCCGCGGCGTCGGTCTTGTTCGCCAGGTACTGCTGGAACGCCGGCGTCGCGATCTGGTCCTTCCACTGCGGGTAGTTCTCCACGCTCTGGAACGGCGCCTTGGTGAGCTCGGCGCCGCTGGCCAGGATCTGCTGCCAGCCGTTCTTGCCGCCGGTCGCCTTCAGGACCGCGTCCCGGGCCGCCTGGGTGGTCGGGATCAGCCAGTCGCCCTGACCGACCGCGGCCAGGTTCTCGGCCTTCATGTAGTAGTCGATGAACTTGGCCGACTGCTCGATGTGCTTGCCCTCGGCCGGCACGGACAGCGTCTGCGGGTTCGCGGCCTGCTTGGTGCTGGTGCCCTTCAGCGGCGGCAGCACCTCCCACTGGAACGTCTTCGGCGCCTCCTGGAGGATCTGCTGCGCGACGTAGTTGCCGGCCACAACCATCCCGTACTTGCCGGCGTAGAACCCGGGCAGTACGTCGGTGCCGCTCAGGGTCAGCGAGGTCGGATCGATCGACTTGTCGTCGTAGGCCATCGCGTGGATCCGCTTCGGCACCTCGAGCTCGGCGTCGCCGATGGTCGCCTTGGCGTCCTTGCCCGAGCCGTCGAAGAACTTCGCGTCGAAGTTCGCACCGAGGTTCAGCATCGTCGCGGTCGGGCTCTTCAGGCCCCAGCCGAGACCGTACTTGCCACCCGCGGTGAGCTTCTTCGCGTCGGCGGCCAGGTCGTCCCAGCTCAGCGAGTCACCGGTCGCCGTGATCCCGGCCGACTTGAGCGCGGCCGAGTTCGCGAACACGACGTACGACTGCAGCAGGGTCGGGGCGGCGTACACCTTGCCGTCTTTGGAGACCGTGTCCCAGACGCCCTGCGAGACGGCGTCCTTGGTCTCCTGACTCAGGTACGGCGAGAGGTCCGCGAGGTAACCCTGGTTGATGAAACCGGTGATATCGGCGGACTCGTCGTGGATGATGTCCGGCGCGGTCCCGCCCTGGAACTGGGTGACCAACTGGTCGTGCACCGAGTCCCAGCTGCCCTGGACGTACTCGACCTGGATGTTCGGGTTGGCGGCGTTCCAGTCCGCGACGATCTTCTTGGTCGCGGCGACGGTCGTCTTCTGGAAAGCGAGGCTCTGGAACTTGAGCGTCACCTTCTCGTTCGACGAGCCCGAACCGCCGTCGTCGCTGTTGCCACCGCACGCGGCGAGCGTCACCAGCGCTCCCGCCGCGAGCAACGCGGTCAATACCTTCTTCATTACCTCTCCTAACCTTTGACTGCGCCGCTCAGCAGGCCGGAGGTCAACCGGCGCTGCAGGAAGGCGAAGAACACGAGACTGGGGACGGTGGCCAGCACGGAGGCGGCAGCGAGCGGGCCGAACTGAACCTGGCCCTCGGCCCCGACGAAGCGGGCGAGCACCAGCGGCAGCGTTTTGAGTTGTGGGTCCTGCAGCAGAACCAGGGCGAAGAAGAACTCGTTCCACGCCGAGATGAAGGTGAACATCGCGGTCGCGATCAGCCCCGGCCGAAGCAGCGGCATCACGATCGAGACGATCGTCCGGATCCGGCCGGCGCCGTCGACGGAGGCTGCTTCCTCCAGTTCGCGCGGCACCGCGGCGACGTACCCCTGCAGCATCCACAGAGCGAACGGGAGCGACCAGACCATGTAGACGATCACGACGCCGGGGATCGTGTTCGTCAGGTGCAGCGGACGCAGGATCATGAACAGCGGGATCACGATCAGGATCACCGGGAACACCTGGCTGACCAGGATCCAGCCGTTCGTCAGCGGCCGCAGGCGGCTGCGGAAACGGGCCAGCGCGTACGACACCGGCAGCGCGACGATCAGCACCAGGATCGTGCTGTAGATCGAGATCTGCAGGCTGTTGCTGAGGCCGCGGACCAGGCCCTGTTCGTTGAGCGCGTCGGTGTAGTTGGACAGGTCGAAGTGCTTCGGCAGCAGGCTCGGCGTGATGCTGGCGAACTCCTGCGGCGACTTCAGCGAACTGGAGATCAGCCAGAGCAGCGGGAAGCCGAGGAAGACCAGGTAGCAGATCACCGCGATGTACTGCAGGGCGCGGACCCCGGAACGAGTTCTCATGCTTCGCTCCTCAGCCGGTTCCGCAGATAGAAGAACAGGAACCCGATGATGATGACCACCATCACGTCACCCATCGCCGCGGCCATCCCGAAGTTGCCGTAGCGGAACGCCTCGTTGTAGGCGAACAGCATCGGCAGCATCGTCTTGCCGCCCGGGCCGCCGGCGGTCAGGACGTAGACCAGGCCGAACGAGTTGAAGTTCCAGATCATGTCCAGGCTGGTGATCGCGACGATCACGGTCCGCAGCTGCGGGAGCGTGATGTTCCAGAACTGGCTCCAGGTGCTCGCGCCGTCGACCGCGGCCGCCTCGTAGAGGGTGCGGTCGATGCCCTGCAGGCCGGCCAGCAGGGTGATGGTCGTCATCGGCATGCCGACCCAGATCCCCACCACGATCACGGCCGGCAGCGCCGTACTGAAGTCGCCGAGGAAGTTGATCGGATGGTCGGTGAGGTTCAGCTTCTGCAGGACCTCGTTCACCGGGCCGTTGGTCGGGTGCAGCAGCAGGCGCCACATGATCGCGACGACGACCGGGGGCATCGCCCACGGGATCAGCGCGAGGGTGCGCGCGACGCCGCGGAACCTGAGGTTCGCGTTCAGCAGCAGCGCGAGACCGAGGGCGGCGACGAACTGCAGGATCGTCACCGACAGGGTCCAGATCACGCCGATCCGGAACGAGTCCCAGAACAGGTGGTTCTGCACGAGTTTGCCGAAGTTGTCGAAGCCGACGAAGTTGGTCTCGACGTGCAGCCCGGCGCGGGCATCGGTGAAGCCGAGCGCGATCCCGCGGATCAGCGGGTAGACGCTCAGGATCAGCACCGGCAGCAGCGCGGGCAGGAAGAGCAGGATCGCCTCGCGATTGGCCTTCGGCTTCCCGCCCTTGTTCTTCACCGGCGCCGGCGCCGTCAAGGTTGCCGTCACGGGGTGGACCTCCTGATGCTGAGCGACGGCTGTACGACGATCCGTCGCGGGGCCCGTTCGTTGTCCTCGATCCTTGCCAACAGCAACTCGGCGGCCCGGCGTCCCCGCTCGGCGGACCCCAGGTTCACGCTCGTCAACGGCGGAAAGCTCTGCTCGGCCAGTTCGCTGTCGTCCATCCCGACCACCGCCACATCCCGTGGCACTTCAAGCCCCGCAGCAGCCAACTCGTGCATCAACCCGACCGCGAGCAGATCGTTCGCGCAGATGAGGGCATCGAACACTCCACCGGCGGCCAGCAGGTCGGGAGCGGCGGCACGTCCTGCGGCGAAGGTGAAGTCTGTTGCTTCGGCGACAGCGGCGGGCTGGAGCTCGTGGGCTTTCAGGGCTTCGGTGAAGCCCTTGGAGCGGGCGGCTCCTGGGACCGTGTCGGCCGGGCCGTTCAGGAACGCGATGCGTCGGCGGCCCTTCGCGACAAGGTGGTCGACGGCGAGCAGCATGCCCTTGGGCGAGTTGGCCCGGACGGTGTCGACGCCCGCTTTGGCGGGGACGTTACCGGCGACCACCACCGGCACCTCGCACTCGCGGATCGACTTGACCAGGTCCTCGTCGACGCGGATCGGGCTGATCAGCAAGCCGTCGGCGTACCCGCGCGCCATCCCCCGAACCAGCGCGACCTCGTCCACCACGTCCGGCCCGGTCGTCGTCACCACCAGCCGGTACCCGGCCGCGGAGACGACCTCCTCGACCGCCCGCATCATCGTCACGTACACCGGGTTGCCGACGTCCGCGACCGCCAGCGTGAGCTGGAACGTCCGCCCGACCTTCAGCGACCGCGCCCGCGAGTCCGGCACGTAGCCGAGCGCGTCGACCGCCCGCTGGACCCGCTCGATCATCTCTTCGGTGGCCGGCAGCCCGTTCAGCACGCGCGACACCGACGCCACCGAGACCCCGGCCGCCCGGGCCACCCCAGCGATCGTCGGACGACTCACGCCGACCTCCTGTAATCGTTCTTGTAATCGTTTACAAGCCCGACATTAAACCGCCACACAAACACCGTCAACACCGCGTACCGCCCAACCCCCCGCCGCAACCGCACCGTGACCCGCGCCCAACCCGACTTTGTGCACCCACCGACCGTTTTCGGAGCCTCGAAATGGTCGGTGGGTGCACAAAGTGCGGCGTTGTCTACGCGCGGTAGAGGAGCCAGGCATCGGCCATGCGTTGGGACTGGCCGGGGGTGAACTCGGTGTAGCAGGAGTCGTACGAGTAGTCCATGTAGTTGTGGATCGGGTCGAGCCCGGGCGCCGTGCAGGTGTCCTTGCCGGCCGGGCATCCCGACGTCGCAGTCTTCTCCTTCGGGGTGTCGTCGACGAAGTCACCCTTCGCGTTGCACCCGCCGAAGAACGTGTGCTCGAGGTTCAGCCAGTGACCGACCTCGTGGGTCGTCGTCTCCCCCTGGTCGTAGCGGTTGGCGTACGTGGTCGACGTACCCAGGAAGGATTCCCAGTCGATGACGGCACCGTCGAGGTATGCCTGACCGGGCTTGGTCACGATGTCCGGCAGGTACGCCCAGCCGAGGTAGTCGCCGGCCGTGGTCGAGTACAGGTTCAGATCGCCGGCCCCACCGGTGTGCAGCGCCAGCTTCATGCTGTGCTCGTCCGTGCCGCCCGGGTTCGCGTAGAACCAGGCCGCGTTGTCGGTCCGGGTCACTCCCGCCAACCTGAAGCGGAACCCGGTGTTCGCGCCACCTTCGCCACCTGCGTAGGTGGTGTTCAGTACGTCGATCTGGGTCTGGATCTGCGCCGTCGTGAGCGCGCCGATCGCACCGTCCGTGACCACGTGGAAGTAGACCGGAACCGTTGCCCTGAACCCCGGTTTCGCCTTGCCCTTCGCCGCCGCCGGCAGATCCTGCGCGACCTGGCCGAGGGCCGGTTCACGCGGCCCACCTCGCGCCTGGACGACGCTGTCCTCCGAGACGCACGCCTCACTCTCGGGCGGACCCGAGGCCTGACTCTGCGTTCCCGTCAGTCCGGCACCCAGCATCGCCGCCACCGCGGCTGTCCGTACTGCCCTGCTCCATCTCATCACTGCCCCCTGCTGACTCGCGGGCCCCCAGGCAATTCGACTTTAGGCAGCGGGTGGGCGGCGCGGAAGGGTTACTCGTCGTCCTCGTCGGCTCCCGGGCGTTCGGCCCAGGGGGTTTCCTTGGCGGGGCGGACGACGATGAGTTTGTCGCCGGCGGCCAGCACCGAGACGTTCGAGTCGTAGTAGCGGTGCACCTTGCCGTCGCGGACCACCGACACGACCCGGTCGGGTACGGCCGACGGCGGCTTGCCGACCTCGCGGCCGAGGACCGGGCGCTCGGCGACCTCGAGACCTTCGCCGTAGGTGAGCAGGTCCTCCATCACCTCGCCGAGGTTCGGACTCACCGAGGTCAGGCCGAGCAGCCGGCCGACCGCCTCGGACGAGGTGACCACCGCATCAGCGCCGCTCTGCCGCAGCAGCGGCACGTTGTCCTCCTCGCGGACCGCGACGACGACATGCGCGTTCGGGTTCAGTTGCCGCACCGCCAGCGTCACCAGGACCGCCGAGTCGTCCCGGTCGGTCGTCACGATCACCTCGCGCGCGGTCATCACCTCGGCACGACGCAGTACCGTCCGGTTCGTCGCGTCGCCGTGGAACGCGGCCATCTGATCGTTGCCCGCGTCACCGATCGCCGTGGCGCGCGGGTCGATCACCACGATCTGGTCGCGCTTCACCCCGTTGCTGATCAGGGTCTGCACGGCGGCGCGGCCCTTGGTGCCGTAGCCGACGACGATGGTGTGGTCCTTCATCCGTTTCCTCCAGCGCGTATCGCGCATGATCCGGCGACCCTCGTTGGCCAGCACTTCCAGTGTCGTACCAACCAGAACCACCAGGAACGCGATCCGCAGCGGAGTGACGATGAAGGCGTTCACCAGCCGGGCGAAGGGCGTCACCGGCGTGATGTCGCCGTACCCGGTCGTGGTGAGCGTAACGGTTGCGTAGTAGATGCTGTCGATCAGATCGACGCGGCCGTCATAACTGTCCTTGTACCCGTCACGGTCGACCACCACGATCAGCACCATCAGGGTCAGCAGCCCCAGCGCGACCAGAAATCGGCTGAAGAGCTGAAAGAGCGGCGAGCGTGTGCTCGCGGGCAGGTTGACCAGCAGACCGTGCGGATTGCGACCGGTGGGAAGGGGTGGCACGGTTCAGACGATATTCCACCGGCGGCCGATCCACCGCATGCGACAGGCTCCGGTCGGTCAGTGCGACACTCACCATCAGACTGTCGCCGTCCCGAACCACCCTGGACCGCATCCGCAGCCGCTCGAGCGTGCGGAGCATCGCGTGGTTCTCCGGCTGCACCATGCAGACCACCCGGTCGGCGCCGAGTGCACGGGCCTCCCCCACGACCTGGCGCAGCAGCCGCAGGCCAAGACCCTGTCCCTGCCAGCCGTCCTCGACCAGTACGGCGACCTCCATCGTCGTACTGCCCAGCTCCTCCCACGGCGCGGCCGTCGCCATCCCGATCACGGCGTCGTCGACGCACGCGACGACCGACACGCCACCGGCCGGCGCGGACAGGTGCCGCGCGGTGCGGGAGGTGAGCTTCGGCATCGGCACGTGGTACCGCCGAGTGCGGCTCTCGTACGAACAGCGCTCGTGCATCGTGACGACGGCGTCGGCGTCCTCGACGGTCGCGGTCCGCAGCTCGGGTACGCCGCCGCTACCGGGCCGCGGGCCCTCCGGCGTGTCGAGCCGCTCGGCCAGCCGGCCGGCGATCTCGACCAGCACGTCCGCACGGGCCCATTCGGCCGGCGTGTACTCGTCGAACCCCTGCAGGTTGCCCAGCTCGTCGTCGACCGACACCGGGTCGTCGATCAGCCGCAGTACGGCGCGCAGGTACCGCGTCGGCGCGTCATTGAGTACGTCGGCCTGGCACGGGCGGACCGTCGTACGGCCGCAGCCGGCCTCCGCGACCAACGCGGTCAGGTCCTCGGCGGTCCAGCCGACGCCGGTCGAGACGACCAGCTCGTCGACCGCGCCGGTCTCGGAGGCGAAGACCTCCAGGTGAAGGATGTTGATGTCGTCCGCACCAC
This sequence comes from Kribbella soli, assembly GCF_004331345.1. Taxonomy (GTDB): domain Bacteria; phylum Actinomycetota; class Actinomycetes; order Propionibacteriales; family Kribbellaceae; genus Kribbella; species Kribbella soli. The sequence continues at coordinate 1,664,682 of NZ_SJJZ01000002.1, forward strand.
ACCGTGCAGCGAGTTCGGCCAGGGCACCGGGCCGGTCGGCGAGTTCGGTCCTGATCTTCCAGAGCATGCGGACGCCCTCCCTCGTGGAAACGTCTTTCCACTGTGCGTCCCGCCTGTTGCCCGGCCGGGTCCGGAATGTTACGCCCGCGTCAACGTTTCCGGTGGACCTTGGGCAGGATTTTCTGCTTGCGCGCCGCCAGGACGACAGCCGACTCGCGCCTGTCGAGGTCCGCGTGCCGCAGCAGCTCGGGATAGCTGCTCTGCGGTACGGCGGGGTACGTCGTCACGATCGCGTCGCCGGAGAACACGAAGAAGATCGCCTGACCATCCTTGATCACCTTCAGCAAGGAGCCCTCGCGCACGGTGAGAGCGTGCTCGACCGCCTTCCGGCGCGCGGACCGCTTCGCCCACGCGGCCTGGACCGCCTGCTGCGCGGGCTCCCGGCCGTGCCGGACCGCCTCGACGACGAGCGGCCCGTACCGCACGCCGTACTTCACCAAGTTCTTCGCCAGCTTGCCGCTCGGTTTCCCCGCAGTCGCCATGACTTGAGCCTACTGACCCGATGGTCGGACCACGGGTCAGCTGACAGCCCCTGCGAGGTCGGTGAGCTCGCGGTCGAAGCGTGCCTGGTCCTCACTGAAGGGCATGTGGCCGACGCCGTCGTACCAGGACGGCCGAGCGGTCCTGCAGACGTCGAGGACATGCTCGGACATCGAGGGCAGCACGATCGTGTCGGACCGGCCGTGCGTCACCAGGACAGGCAGCGACATCCGGGCCAGTACGTCGTCACTGTCGATCTCGCGGGAGATCAACGCGCCTCTGACCGCGGGTGGAACAACCATGTTCCACGCCAGCGCCGCGCTCCAGTCGTCCGGCGAGAGTGGCTCGGCGGTGCAGACGTCGAGGAAACGCCGGATGGCAGCGATGTTCGTGGCCAGGTCCGGCTGGCTCGCCTCCGGTGCGTTCGCGAGGAAGTCGGGGCCGATGTGGTCGAAGGTCGGCGGCTTCATCATCACTGCGGCACCGACGAGGTTGACCGCGCCGACCCGGTCCTCGCCGTACGCCCGGATGTAGTCGGAGACGATGAACCCGCCGTACGACCAGGCGACCAGCACGGGCCGGTCGAGGCCCAGCTGGTCGATGACCGCGGCCAGGTCGTCCGCCCACATCTGCGAGTCGCGATAGCTGTCCGGGTCCAACGGCTTCTCGGACATCCCGTGGCCCCGGTTGTCGAACGCGACCAGACGAAAGTCCTCGGCGAGCGGGCCTTCGAGCTGATGCGCCCAGCAGACGTGACTGGCGGACCAGCCGTGAAGGAAGAGAATCGGGCGCCCTCGCCGGTTGCCCCACTCCGCGGCGTGCAGCCGCACGCCTCCCCCACCAACGACGTCGTACGTCTGTGTCGGCTCGGCCAGAACCGCCGATGCCGTGTCGTTCGTGACCATCTGACTCATCGAATGCCTCCCTCGGACGGCCCGGGAGCCCGGGCGCTGGTCCTGTACCTGCGAAGGTAGGTAGCGGCAGGAGTCGCCGGCATCGGAGCCAGCACGCATCAGCGGGACGACCGCTTGGCGGGCTACACGCAGATCAGGTACGTCGTGCCTCGGAGAACCGGGCCGCCGCGGCGGCGCGGCCGGCTTTGCCTGAGACGCGCAGCTTGACGTAGGTGTTCGTCAGATGACGCTCCACCGTACGGACGCTGAGGCTGAGCCGCTCCGCGATCGCCTCATTGGTCAGACCCGCCGCGACGAGCTCCAGGACCTCCAACTCGCGCCGGCTGAGTTCCTCGACGCCCGGCCGAGCGGTGGTTGGCTTCGTCCCCAGGAAGTCGCGAAGCTCCGCGACGAAGGTCGGCCACGCGAGGTCGTCCGACAGCAGGATGTGGTTCGCCGACTCCAGCTCGACCCATCGCGCGTCGGGGAGCAAGGTGGCGAGCAGCCGACCTTCACCAATCGGTACGACGTGGTCTCTCGTCGGGTGCACGACCAGCGTTCTCGTCCGCACCTGCGCCGCCGCGTCGACCACATTGATGCCGCCACGCGCGTTGTAGATCCGGACAGCGGTCGCTGCCGACGTGCAGTTCCGTTGCAGCTCGTCGTACCAACCCATCTGTTCGGCTGTGCCGGCCGGGAGGAACAGCATGCTGAACAGATGGCGGAAGGTGGGATCGGGATCGGTCCAGCCGGCCGAGATCGCGGCGACCAGCGCGTCCTGGAACCGGCGCTCGCTCTCACCCCGTAGGGCCCGGCCGCGCGCGTAGCCGCCGTACAGGACGAGGTGCGTGAGCCGTTCGGGGTGACGGGCCGCGTACGTCACCGCGACCGGCGCACCGGTCGAGACGCCGAGCAGCGCGAACCGGTCGAGGCTCGCAGCGTCGACCACCGCCTCGAGGTCGGCCACCCAGGCATCGAGCGAGATGTCGTCGACGTCGCGATCCGAGAGCCCGCAGCCGCGTTCGTCGTACCGGATGAGGGTGTGACCGTCCCCGAGCGCGTCGAGCCAGTGCCGCCAGACCGGGCTCTCCCAGTCGGACTCCAGGTTCGTCATCCAGGTCGCGACTCGGACGATGGGCGGGCCGGCCCCGTGCACGGCGTACGCCAGTTTCACCGCATCCGGCGCCGTGCAGTAGCCGACCCTCTGCCTCACCAATTGATCGTAACGAGCTGCGTTGCCGGTCGACAGGCTTCCAGATGTACGGGACGGTCCTCCGGAGCGGGTCGGCATGCGGAGGTTCGTGCGGTCAGGCACCATGGAGGCCGTGAGCACCCCGAATCCGCGCCGGCCGATCCTGCCCGGTAACAAGCTGTTCGAGTCGTTGCCCGGTGCCGCCGATCCGGCCACCGTGACCGAGGCCGCGCACCGGACCGCCGAGCTGCTGGTCCGCGGGGTGCGCAAGTCCGAGGACGCCGAGGTGCACGCCCGGGTGGTGAAACTCGCCGACGAGTACGGGCTCGACGAGCTCGCTGAACTGTGGTCGGACTCCCCCGCCGATTCGCTCCCGGGAGCGCTCTGGCGGCTGTACGTCCTGCGGTCCTGGGTGCACACGAACGCCGAGGCGGTGTCCCGCGAGTTCGCCACCGGGCGCAAGTACGCCGAGGTGCACGCGGTCGTCGCAGGCGTCGCCGAACCGCCCGGTCCGGCCGAGGTGCGGGACATGGTCGACGCCGTACTGCGGGGTGTCGCGACCGGTGATTTCGCGACGACCCTGGACCGGGCGGCCGCGTTCGCGCGGATCGTGGCGACCGGACGGGCGCACCTCGCCGACGACGGCCACGATCAGGTGCTGTCCGCGTCGAAACTGGTCGAGACCGCTGATCAGCTGCAGACCGCGGCACGCACCGAACGCGCCGGAAACCTGTGGTAGTTGCGCCCGGCGCCAACCGGTGTTATAGCGTCTCGCGGCCTGGAATCCCCACAGGACAAGGGGTTTGAGCACCCGCTACACTGTTCGAGGTGTCGGGCCGGTGCAAGCCCCGGGTCCCAAATTAAGCCGCTACGAGCGGCCACGCGCCGTGAGGCGCTTCCCGGTCCGGCACCCCTTGACTCCCCACCCCGCCGACCGCTGCATCTGAGCAGCTCAGGGTCCGGCCCGGGATAACCCCCTATCGATCCGGCCCGAAGACGAGCAGACTCGGTGGAAGTTGTAGTCCGGTCTGCTGGGGGGCCGCTGATCAGCCAGGGAGGGCGATCGGCAATGGAGGGGACAGTCTCAGTTGTGCACGCGAAAGGTGTCGTGCGCGTGTACGGCGAAGGTGACACCGCGGTCCGTGCGTTGCACGGAGTGGACGTGGAGATCGAATCCGGGCAGCTGACGGCGGTGATGGGGCCGTCGGGGTCGGGGAAATCGACACTGATGCACATCCTGGCCGGTCTGGACCGGCCGACGTCGGGCTCGGTCACGATCGACGGGATCGAGATCACGACGCTGGGCGACGACGCGCTCACGAAGCTCCGTCGTCAGCACATCGGCTTCATCTTCCAGTTCTTCAACCTGCTGCCGATGCTCAGCGCGCGGGACAACATCCTGCTGCCGCTGACCATCGCCGGTGCGAAGGCGGATCCGGAGTTCTTCGGCAACCTGGTCGAGCGGGTCGGTCTCGCCGATCGTCTCGAGCACCGGCCGGCCGAACTGTCCGGCGGTCAGCAGCAGCGGGTCGCGATCGCGCGGGCACTGGTGTCGCGGCCGACCGTGGTGTTCGCCGACGAACCCACCGGCAACCTCGACTCCCGGACCAGCGGCGAGATCCTCGACCTGATGCGGTCCTCGGTCGAGACGTACGGGCAGACGACGGTGATGGTGACGCACGACGCCAAGGCGGCCGCGATGGCCGACCGGGTGCTGTACCTGGCCGACGGTGAGATCGTGAAGGAGACCGGGCGGTCCAGCCAGCACGAGATCCTGCAGATCATCGACACGCTGGACCTGCAGTGATCAAGTTCGCGCTGCAAGGACTGCTCGCTCGCAAGCTACGGACGGCGCTGACCGCGATCGGCATCGTCCTCGGCGTCTCGCTGATCTCCGGCACCTACGTCCTGACCGACTCGATCTCCAGTGCGTTCGACTCGATCTTCAGCCAGAACTACAAGAACACCGACGCCGCGATCACCGGGAAGTCCGCGTTCGACTTGTCCGAGGACGGAACCCAGACGGCGCCGCCGTTCGAGGCCGACCTGCTGCAGAAGGTCCGCGATCTTCCGGAGGTCGGCGCCGCCGGCGGAGCCGTGAATGGCGAGGCGCAACTGATCGGTAAGGACGGCAAGGCGATCGTCTTCGGCGGCGCACCGAACCTCGGTTTCAGCGTCGATCCGTCGCTGCCGCAGTTCAATTCGCTCAGTCTGGTCAAGGGCGACTGGCCCGGGGCCGGCGAGGTGGTCATCGACACGAAAACCGCCGCGGAGAAGGGATTCCAGGACGGCGACACGATCGGCGTCCAGGCCCGCGGCGCGGTGGAGCCGATGCGGATCTCCGGGCTGGTCAGCTTCGGGGCGGTCTCGTCCATCGGCGGCGCGACCCTGGCCGGCTTCGACGTCGGTACGGCGCAGCGGCTGTTCGACAAGACCGGGAAACTGGACCAGATCCTGATCGCCGCCAAGAAGGGTGTCGACCGGCCGGAGTTGCTCGCGGCGGTCCAGAAGATCCTGCCGCCCGCGACGCAGGTCCGCAGTGCGGAGGACCAGGCCGCCGAGGACGCCGCCGGGACGAGCGAGTTCCTGAGCTTCCTGCAGACGTTCCTGCTGGTGTTCGGCGGGATCGCGTTGTTCGTCGGCTCGTTCGTGATCGCCAACTCGCTGTCGATCACGATCGCCCAGCGCACCCGCGAGTTCGCGACACTGCGGACCCTCGGCGCCGCGCGCAAGCAGATCCTCGGCACGGTCGTCCTCGAGGCGCTGGTGACCGGCATCGTCTCGGCCGTCGCCGGGTTGTTCCTCGGGCTCGCGATCGCGACCGGGCTGTTCAAGTTGTTCGACGCGATCGGCTTCACCTTGCCGAACAACGGCCTGGTGTTCCGGACGCGGACCATTGTCGTCGCGCTCGTGGTCGGCGTGGTCGTGACCGTGCTGGCGAGTCTGCGGCCGGCCATGCGAGCCACGCGCGTACCGCCGATCGCCGCCGTCCGAGAGGGCGCAGCCCTGCCGCCGGGGCGGTTCCACAAGTATCGGTCGGCGGGTGCCGTGGTGGTGGCCGTGGTGGGCATCGGCACGATCCTCGCCGGGCTGTTCGTCGACGGTCTGGCGACCAGGACGCTGCTGATCCTGCTCGGCCTCGGCGTCCTGCTGCTGTTCGTCGGCATCGCGTCGTTCTCCGCGCGACTCGTCCGGCCGATGGCCGCCGTGTCGGATCCGGTGGCGCGCTGGTCGGTCGTCGTCCTGACGGCGATCGCCTGGCCGTTCTTCCTGTTCCCGTTGTGGCTGATCCGCCGGCTGTTCGGGCGGCATGCCGAGTTCCCCGGCGTACTCCCCGATGGCCCCGCGGTCACGCTCGGTGGGCAGAACAGCCGGCGCGACCCACGCCGTACGGCGTCGACCGCCGCGGCCCTGATGATCGGGCTCGCTCTGGTCACGCTCGTCGCGACCCTCGGCGCCGGGATCATCAAGCCGTTCGAGGACGCGGTCGACAAGATCTCCAGCTCCGACTACGCGCTCACCGCGCAGAACAACTTCAGCCCGCTGCCGCCGACGGTGGCCGCCGCGGCGGCGAAGGTGCCGTCGGTGACGGAGCTGACCAGTGTCCGCGCCGGGCAGGCCAAGGCCTTCGACAAGACGATCTCGGTCACCGCGATCGACGAGACGGCGCCCAAACTGCTCCGGTTCGACTGGCGCTCCGGATCCCAGGCCTCGCTGTCCGAACTGGCGGCGGACGGCGCGATCGTCGACTCCGGCTATGCGGACGAGCACTCGCTCGTCCTGGGTTCGACCTTCCAGATGCAGACGGTGACCGGGAAGCTGCTGCAGCTCACGGTGCGCGGCATCTTCAAGCCGCCGGCGGGTGGGTCGCCGTTCGGCAACGTGACGATCTCGACCAGCACTTTCGACTCCACGACCACCCAGCCGCAGAACATCTACAGCTTCCTGAACATCGAAGGCGGAGTGACTCCGGCGAACACCGCCGCGCTGAACGCCGCCCTGGCCTCGTTCCCGAACGCCAAGGCCGTGACCATCGAGCAGTTCAAGGACAACCAGACCGACGGCATCAGGAGCTTGCTGAACGTGCTCTACGTGTTGCTGGCGCTGTCTGTCCTGGTGAGCCTGTTCGGCATCGTGAACACCCTGGTCCTGACCGTCTTCGAGCGGACCCGCGAGCTCGGCATGCTGCGCGCGATCGGCCTGACCCGCGGGCAGGTGAAGCGGATGATCCGCCAGGAGTCCGTGATGACAGCGCTGATCGGCGCGGTGATCGGGATCGTCCTCGGCCTGGTTCTCGCGTCATTGCTGGCCGCGCGGCTGGACGAGATCAGCTTCACCGTTCCGGCCGGGCAACTGATCGCCTTCGCCGTCGTCTCGGTCGTCGTCGGCATCGTCGCCGCGATCTGGCCGGCCCGGCGCGCGGCGAAGCTCGACCCGCTCCAGGCGCTGCAGTACGAGTAAGTATGAGTAGTTGTACGCACGATCCCTAACCCCTGCCGCTGTTAGCTTCGCTGGCTGTGAAGCTAATCGCCGCCCTAGCGCTCATCGTGGTCCTGGCCGGGTGTTCGACGGTTGACTCGAAGGACATCCGGACCAGTGGGATCACCGCCAACTACGTCGTCACGCTGCCCGAAACGGCTGATGCGGCGCGTGTGAGTGCGTCGTACCGGGTCGGCACGCTGACCTTCGTCGAGCTCGGCGACGGCGAGTCGGTCACGTCGTCCGGCGGCGGCAAGGACGTCAAGCTCAAGCATCACCGCTCCGCCGGGGTCACCGACTACGACGGTCAGCTGGACGGCGTGGTGGACGCGGGGACCGAGATCACGTTCGACCTGACCCGCGGCAAGGACGACGACTCCGCGCCGCGGTCCACCGTGAAGCTGCCCGAACGCGTGCGGCTCACCGTTCCCCTGGCCGGTACGACGTACTCGCGTCGGGCCGCGATCCCGGTCCGCTTCGACACCCAGCCGTCCGAGCAGCCGTCCATCCTCAGCTGGGCCGGCGAATGTATCCAGACCGGCAGCCTGGAGCTGGAGCCCGGCCGTACGTCGGTCAGCATCCCCACCGGCTCGCTCCGGCCGGTCACCGGAACGCCGACGCCCGGCGTCAAGCCGGCCACGACCTGTCCGGTCGACGTCACGCTGACCCGGCGTACCGCAGGCACGCTGGACGAAGCCTTCAAAGACGGGAACATCACAGCGGAGAGTCAATCCGTACGGCGGATCACCTCCGCACCGTAGCCGTCTGGTAACCGGTGGTCCGCTTGGTGGCTACCTTTGCGAGGACGTGGGTATGCCTGTGCACGACAGCCTCGGGCTGTGTCCGCCCACAAACCCCTCCGGAAGGAACCCCCTCATGCGCCGCCTTCCCCGCGCACTCCTCCCGTGCGCGCTGATCGCCGGACTGCTGCTTCCGGCCGCCCCGGCCGCCGCCACGCGCGGTGACTTCGACATCCAGGCCCACCGCGGTGGTCTCGGCCTGACCGTGGAGAGCACGATCGCGTCGTTCTCACACGGTCTCCAGCTCGGCGTCAGCACGCTGGAGCTCGACGTCCAGGTCACCCAGGACGGGTACGCCGTGGTGACCCATGACCGCAAGGTCACGGGCAGCAAGTGCCGTGACACCGCGCCGTACACGCCGGGCGACCCGGAGTACCCGTACGTCGGCAAGTTCATCAACACGCTCTCGCTGAACCAGGTGAAGCAGCTCGACTGCGGCTCGCAGACGCTGCCGAACTTCCCCGGTCAGCAGCCCGACCCCGGTGCCCGGATGCCCGAGCTGCGGGACGTGTTCGCGCTCGTGCACCGTTTCCACGCGTACGGCGTGAAGCTGAACGTGGAGACCAAGGTCGAGGCCGGTGCGCCGTCGGAGACCGCGCCGCGCGAGCAGTTCGTCCAGGTGGTCGCGCAGGAGGTCCGCAAGGCGAACATCGCCCGGCAGGTGACGATCCAGAGCTTCGACTGGGGTTCGCTGATGCGGATGCGCCAGGTGATGCCGCAGCTGCCACTGGTCGCGCTGACGAACTACGACTTCCTGCAGGTCGGCCAGCCGGGCAAGTCGCCGTGGCTCGGCGGAATCGACATCGACGACTTCGGCGGTGACCTGGTCAAGGCGACCAAGTCATTCGGCGCGTCCGCGATCTCACCGGTGCACGGTTTCCCGCAGGACGGGAAGGTCACCGATCCGACGTACAAGCCGTATGTCACGGCCGAGATGGTGAAGTCGGCGCACCAGGCCGGGATGAAGGTGATCCCGTGGACCGTCGACGACCCGGCGACGATGCAGTCGCTGATCGACAAGGGCGTCGACGGGATCATCAGCGACTACCCGGACCGGGTGCGGGACGTCGCCCGGGCGAACCACTTCAAGCTCCCGAAGTCGTACGACGCTCCAGCCGTCCGGGCGCTGCCGTCGGCCCACGCGCACAACGACTACGACCACCGGCGGCCGCTGCAGGACGCGCTGGACCGTGGGTTCAACAGCGTCGAGGCGGACGTGTGGCTGATCGACGGTGAGCTCCGGGTCGCGCACGACCTGGAGGACGCGAAGCCCGGCCGCACGCTGGAGAGCCTGTACCTGAAGCCGCTGGCGGATCGGGTCCGCGAGAACCACGGTCAGGTGTACAAGCGCGGTGGCGGATTCCAGTTGCTGATCGACATCAAGAGCGACGGACCGTCGACGTACGCCGCGGTCGACAAGGCGCTGGCGAAGTACCGCGGGATCAGCACGATCTTCGTCGACGGACGGGTGCTCACGGGCGCCGTCACTTCGGTCATCAGCGGCAACCGCCCGCTCGACGACATGAAGGCGCAGAAGCTCCGCTACGCCGGGTACGACGGACGCCTCGCCGACCTGCAGACCGGGATGCCGGCGTCCTTGATGCCGCTCGTCAGCGACAACTGGACGAACGTGTTCACCTGGCAGGGCGTCGGCCCGATGCCCGAGAACGAGAAGACCAAGCTGCACGACATCGTGGTCGCCGCGCACCACGCCGGCTACAAGGTCCGCTTCTGGGCCACCCCCGACGTACCGGGCACCGCCCGCGAGGCCCTGTGGCGCGAACTCGTCGCCGCCAACGTCGACTACATCAACACCGACGATCTGCACGGCTTGGAGGACTTCCTCCGGGGCTAAGGCTTGATCTCCGTGAGGGTGACTACGTCGTCGCCCTCACGGAATGCCTTCCGCTGTTTGATCGCACCGTTGCCCTCGCGCAGCGACCGTTCGACGCCGTCGCGCACCAGCTCTACGGCGTCGAGCATCTGCAATGCCGGATCGACGTACCGCAGGAGCTGCCCGATCGCCTCGGCCATCGGCATCGCCTCCGCGGTCAGGACGTCGAGGCCCCGCGCGGTGAGCCCGTCCCGGGCAGCCAACCAGTAGGCGGCCCGGAGTACCTCAGGCTCCAGTGTCGGGCCTCGTCCGCCGTCCTCCAGCGCGGTAAGCACGATGGCGCGGATCAGTGTCGCGATCAGGACCGTTTCGTCCACCGTCAGCGGGATATCGCTGACCCGCACCTCTACCGTCGGCAGGTGCGACGACGGCCGGATGTCCCAGTAGACCATTCGCTCGTCGATCAACGTGCCGGCCGCCAGATGCATGGCCACCAGCGCGTCGTAGTGCTCGACCGACTCCAGGTACGGCGGCGGGCCGGCGCTCGGCCACCGCGTCGTCATCAGCCAACGCCAACTCGCAAATCCGGTGTCCTGGTCGAGGTAGATCGGTGAGTTGGCACTGAGAGCGAGCAGCACCGGCAACCACGGACGCAGATAGTTGCTGACCTTGGTGGCAGTCTCCCTGTCCGGCACACCCACGTGGACGTGACAACCGCACACGCCTTGCTCTCGCGCCAGTAGGCCCCACTCACGGGCCAGCTCCTGGTACCGCGGCTTCCTCGTGATCGACTGCGCGGCGCGTCCGTGCGGAGGCACTGCGATGGCCAGCAACCGGGCGCCTTCCCCTGCGGCGGCGGAGGCCAGCTGGGAGCGCATCCGGAGCAGGTGGCCGCGGAGCTCGTCCGCCGTCGTACAGACCGGCGTGTTGATCTCCACCATCGCTCTGGTCAGTTCGAGCGCGACGTCCAGCTCTCCGGCCTCCGCGACCACAGCTTTGCTGCGTGGCAGGGGATCACCGGTGGCGGACACGAGGAGTAGCTCTTCTTCTACTCCGACGGACGGAAGCCTCACCCTGGACCGGTACCCGCTCGCTAACGGCTAGAGTCTCCCGCGTGAGTTTGCCTGTTGTTACTGCCACCCGGTACGTGCTGCCGCTGCGTGAGGGCGGGTCGTTGCCCGGTGTTGTCGAGGGCAACGATCTCGGCACGTACGTGATCAAGTTCCACGGCGCCGGGCAGGGCCCGAAGGCGCTGGTCGCCGAGGTGATCGTCGGTGAGCTGTTCCGCCGCCTCGACCTGCGGGTGCCGGAGCTGAAGCTGATCGAGCTCGACCCGGCGATCGGCAAGTCCGAACCGGACTTCGAGATCCAGGAACTGCTGATCCGCAGCGCCGGGCTGAACCTCGCCGTCGACTTCCTGCCGGGCTCCTTCGGGTACGACGGATCGGCCGGCAACCCCGGTGACGACGCGATGGCCCGGATCCTCTGGCTGGACGCGTTCGTCGCCAACGTGGACCGGTCGTGGCGGAACACGAACATGCTGGTCTGGCACAAGAACCTGTGGCTGATCGACCACGGGGCCGCGCTGTACTTCCACCACTCGTGGATGCCGGCGGAGAAGTTCGCTTCGCTGCCGTACGACGCCTCCGACCACGTCTTCTCCGTTGCGATACCTGGTGTGGCGAAGGTGGATGCCGAGCTGGCTGCCGCGATCACGCCGGAGCTCTTGACCGAGGTGATCGGGCTGGTGCCGGACGAGTGGCTCGGTGAAGGCGACCGGGAGCGGTACCTGGGTCACCTGCTGGCGCGGTTGGAGAACCGGGCCGCATGGGTGCCGGGAGGTGCGCTGTGAAGCCCTTCGACTACGTGATCCTGCGGGCCGCGCCGCGCATTCAGCGGGGTGAGTTCATCAACGTGGGCGCAGTGCTCTACTGCCGGGCGCTGGACTACCTGGGTGCTGGCTGGGATGTGAATCCGGAACGTCTCAAGGCTTTGGACCCTGCAGTCGACGTCGACGTCGTATGTGCGTCACTGGATCAGATTCGAGCGATCTGTGCAGGTGACGCCGCGGGAGGGCCGGCAGCGGGCACCACGATCAGCGAGCGCTTCCGGTGGCTCGCGGCGCCGCGCAGTACCGTCGTACATCCCAGCCCGATCCACAGCGGGATCACTGAGGACCCCGCTGCGGATCTGGAGCGGTTGCTCGACTCCTTCGTTCGTTAGGCCTCGAGCGCCGTCGACACGACGTCGCGGGCCTGCTCGAAAACCTGCTCCAGGTGCTCGGCGCCCTTGAACGACTCGCCGTAGATCTTGTAGAGGTCCTCGGTGCCCGACGGGCGGGCCGCGAACCACGCCGACTCGGTGGTGACCTTCAGCCCACCGATCGCCGCGTCGTTGCCAGGAGCGTGAGTGAGCCGGTCCACGATCGGCTCACCGGCCAGCTCGGTCGCTGTGACCGCGTCTGCCGACAGCGCGGCCAGCTTGGCCTTCTGCTCGCGGGTGGCCGGTGCGTCGACCCGCGAGTACGCCGACGCACCGAAACGCTCCACCAGCTTGGCGTGGGCCAGTGACGGCGTCTCACCGGTTACTGCGGTGATCTCACTCGCCAGCAACGCCAGCAGGATCCCGTCCTTGTCCGTGGTCCACACCGTGCCGTCGAAACGCAGGAAGCTCGCGCCGGCCGACTCCTCTCCCCCGAAGCCGACCGAGCCGTCCACCAGACCAGGCACGAACCATTTGAAGCCGACCGGTACCTCCCACAGCCGCCGGCCGAGGTCCGCGACCACACGGTCGATCAGCGACGACGAGACCAGTGTCTTGCCTACAGCGACGTCCGGGCCCCACTGGCGGTTGCTGAACAGGTAGGAGATCGCGACGGCCAGGTAGTGGTTCGGGTTCATCAGTCCCGCATCCGGCGTGACGATGCCGTGCCGGTCCGCGTCCGCGTCGTTCCCGGTCGCCACGTCGTACTTGTCCCGCTGCGCAACCAGCGAGGCCATCGCGTACGGCGAGGAGCAGTCCATCCGGATCTTGCCGTCGTGGTCCAGCGTCATGAACGACCAGGCCGGGTCGACGCGCGGGTTCACCACGGTCAGGTCGAGGTCGTGCCGTTCGGCGATCGCGGCCCAGTAGTCCACGCTGGCACCGCCGAGCGGGTCGGCTCCGATCTTCACGCCGGCGTCGCGGATCGCCGCCAGGTTCAGCACCGACGGCAGGTCGTCGACGTAGTGCCCGACGAAGTCGTAGTTCCCTGCCTCCTCACGGGCCTGCTCGAACGACTTGCGACGTACCTCACGGTTGTCGCCGGCGATCAGCTGGTTGGCGCGGTCCGCGATCCACTTGGTCGCGTCGGAGTCGGCAGGGCCGCCGTGCGGCGGGTTGTACTTGATGCCACCGTCGCGTGGCGGGTTGTGCGACGGCGTGATGACGATGCCGTCCGCGTCGGCTCCCGCGCCGCGGTTGAGCCGCAGGATCGCGTGCGACACCGCCGGCGTCGGCGTGAGCCTGTCGGCGCTGTCCACGAGCGTCTGGACGTCGTTACCTGCCAGCACCTCGAGCACAGTGCGCCAGGCCGGCTCCGAGAGGCCGTGGCTGTCCCGGCCGACGAGCAGCGGACCCGACGTACCCTGGCCGGCCCGGTACTCGCAGATCGCCTGCGTGATCGCCAGGATGTGCGCCTCGTTGAAGGCGCTGTCGAGGCTCGCGCCGCGATGGCCCGACGTACCGAAGACCACCCTCTGGGCCGGGTTGTCCACGTCCGGGGTGAGGTCGCCGTACGCCGCCAGCATGGCGCCGACGTCGACGAGGTCCTCGGGCTGTGCTGGCTGGCCTGCGCGTGGATGCATGACCACATGCAACCACAAGACGGTCAGCCGCTGTACGGCGTGAGCAACTGGTCGACGGGCGCGTAGTCGTCGGTCAGCACCGGGGCATCGCCGACGAAGCTGTCCGGCCGGTCGAGGACGCTCATCGACGGTTCCAGGTGGCCCATGATCGCCGGTACGTCGATCGGTTTATCGGACGCCGCCACCACGAAGTTGCCGCCGCTGTGGCCGGACAGTTCGTCCTTGCGCGCGATCACCGCGACGTACGGGAACACCGCCTGCGCCGTCTTGATCTCGGCCTTCGCGAACTTGGCAGCGCCGTAGTCGATGACGTTGATCAGGTAGAGCCCGTCCGGTCGCAGCACTCGTCGTACGTCGGCCACCAGCTCGCGCGTGGTGAGGTGCCAGGGCACGGACAGCCCACTGAACGCGTCCATCAGGACCAGGTCTCGGCTGTCTGTCTGCTCGTCACGTACGCCGAGGCGGCCGTCCTGCACTGTGACCGCCAGATCCGGTCCGGTCTGCACGCCGAGCTCCCGCTTGTCGAGCTCCACCACAGCTTTATCGATCTCGTAGACCTGGTGCTGGCTGCCGGGCCTCGTCGCCGTCACGTACCGCGTCATGGTCAGACCGCCACCGCCGACGTGCAGTGCGTTCAGCGGCCGTCCCTCGGCCCAGGTGCCGTTGATGGCGGCCGCGAAGCTCTTGATGTACTCGAACTCCAGGTAGGTCGGATCCTTGAGGTCGACGTACGAGTGCCGCGCCTGGTCGAGGTACAGCGTCCGCCCGCTCTCCCGGTTCGGGTCAGCGACGACACGAGCACAGTGGTACGCCGTCTCGACCTCACAGGGCCGTGGCGCGACGAGGGTCAGTGTGGCGCCGACGACCGCGAGAGCGACCGGCTTCACCGCTGCCTGCACACCACGCAACAAGAAGGTCAGTGCGGCTCCCACGACCACCAGTGCGGCGCCCAGAGTCAGGACGATCGTGCTGATCGGGACCGTCGCCACGAACACGAACCCGGTCAGCACAGTGCCGACGATGCCGCCGACCGTGGCGTATGCGGACAGCCGGCCGACAACGGTACCGGTCTGCGCCAGCGAGTCCAGCCGGAGCTTCGTCACCATCGGCGTGACGGCCGCCAGGAGCGACGCGGGCGCGAACAGCGTGACGGCGAGGACCAGGAACACCAGTTCGCTCGCGCCTCCCCGGAGCGCTTCACCCGTCCAGCGAACCACCGGGAGAATCAGCATCACCAGCGCCCCGCCGAGCAGGAACAGCGGGCCGAGCGTCCGCTGCGGCGGCGCAACATCCGCGAACCGCCCACCGAGCGCCGCACCGGTCGCGATCGCCGCCAATGCGACTCCGATGACCGCGGTGTTCGTCTCCAGCGTCAGGCCGATGTACGGCGCCACCAGCCGAAGCGAGACGAGCTCCAGCACCATGACGGCGGCCGAACTCCCGAACGCCAGCGCAATCGCCAGCTTCTGACCAACCGGCCCACCCTCACCCATGTGCACCCACGTAACCCTATAGAACGGTCAGACCTCGTCGAGGCGGGCGATCAGGGTCTTCGGGGCGATCTGGCGGTACGCCGTCTCGACCAGGTCCTCGAAGTGGCCCCAGTCCACGTCGACATCCAGGTATACGCCGAGCCAGCCGCGGTGCCCGACGTACGGCGGCCGGTAGAAGTGGTCGGGGTGCTCCGCGACCAGCGACTCCTGCACACCAGGTGGCGCCGCCATCCACACACCGAGGCGGTCGTCATGGTGGTGGTCGGCGTACATCACGAAGGTCTTCTTGTCGCGGACGAACCAGGTCGGCTCGCCATGACTCGGCCGCTCGGTCACATCGGGCAGTGCGAGGCACAGGCTGCGTACGCGTTCCAGAACGTCCATCTGCCTAGTGTCGCGGACCAGGGATCACTACACCTGCCTCGTACGCATAAACGACCGCCTGTGCACGGTCACGCAGGTCCAGCTTGGTCAGGATGTTGCTGACATGCGTCTTCACGGTCTGCTCGGCCAGCACCAGTTCGTCGGCGATCTGCCGGTTGGACAGTCCACGTGCGACAAGCCGCAGTACGTCGGTCTCACGCGGCGTCAGGCCGACCGGTGTGGCCGATACGACAGGCTGCGCACGGGCGAAGTCCTCCACCAGTCGCCGGGTAACAGACGGCGCTAGCAGCGCGTCACCAGCTGCAACGACCCGTACTGCTGCCGCTAGCTCGTCCGGAGTGGAGTGCTTCAGCAAGAACCCGCTCGCACCAGCGCGGAGCGCCGCGTACACGTAGTCGTCCAGGTCGAACGTCGTCAGCATCACGACCCGCGGCGGCTGGCCAGGTGTCGAGTCGGCGAGGATGCGCTGGGTTGCGGCGAGCCCGTCGAGCACTGGCATCCGGACGTCCATGAGGATCACGTCCGGCGTCAGCTCGGCGGCCAGCTCGACTGCCTGGGCACCGTCGCCTGCTTGTCCGACCACCTCGATGTCGGGCTGCGCGTCGAGCAGCGCGCTGAACCCGGCCCGCACCATCTCCTGGTCGTCAACCACCAAGACCGTGATCACCACCCGCCACCTCCTCCCTGACCGGAATGAACGCCTGCACCAGATAACCGCCTTCCGGGGTCGGACCGGCCGCTACGGTCCCGTCGACGAGCGCCACCCGCTCCCGCATACCAGTCAGTCCATGGCCGCTTCCTGGCGCCGGTACGACAGGCCGCGGCGGCTTCTCGTTCTGCACGATCACTTCCAGCTCGCCCGCAGTACGCCGTACCGCGACCTCCACGGCCGCGTGCAGTGCGTGCCGCACCGCGTTACTCAGCCCCTCCTGAACGACCCGGTACGCCGTGAGCTCGGTAGCAGGGTCCAACCCGGTCGGCACGTCACCAACGAGCCGCACATCTGCTCCGGCCCGCTGAGTGCTCTCCACGAGCTCAGCCACCTGCTCCAGTCCCGGCTGCGGTCCTGTCTGCGGTTGCTCGACCGGCTCGCGCAGCAGCCGCAGTACGCGACGCATCTCGGTCAGCGAAGCCCGCGCCTCGTCCGCAATGCCCGTGAACTCCTCACGTACGGCGTCCGATACGTCGGGCAGCCGGTGTGGCGCACTGTCCGCGCGGACCACCACCACGGACAGGTGGTGTGCCACGACGTCGTGCAGCTCGCGGGCGATCCTGGTCCGCTCCTGCAGCCGCTCCCGTTCGGCACGCTCGGCCTTGCTGATCGTCTCTTGCTCGACAAGTCGACGGTTCGTGTCGGCCCGCGAGCGGAGGAGGTCGCCGACCACCACCGCTACGGCCGACAGCACGGCCATGGTGATCAGACCGAGCCAGCTGCCCCGGTCTGGTGCCAGTGCGACCGCAACGACGCCCAGCGCCTGGGTCGCCACCCACCAGCCGACCAGTTCCCGTCGACCGAGTCCACGCGCGCCTGCGATCGCAATGACGAACGAGTGCCCGAACGCTGCCGTCGTACCCCACGGCCAGGGTTCGCTCGAACTGATTGGAGTCGTGAGCGCAGCCGTGACAGCAGTGGTCACGAGCGAGACCACCACCGCCGCCCGCGGCCGCAACCACGACAGGCCGAGGGACAGCGCCCGTGCCATCGCCAGGGCCAGCACAGCCGCGATCGGTACGTCGTAGTGCTGTGCGAAATCCATGAGCGTCAGCACCAGCAGCGCTGCGACGCCCACCCCGGCGAACCAACTCCGCCGCCTCATCGGTATCTGCACGGTTGGACCTTACTCACAGCTGCTGCAGCCACGACCAGAAGAACGCCAGGCTGCCGGCCGCCAGCACGATAGTTGCTGGAAGCACCCATCTGCGCGTCCCCTGCACCAGGAGCGTGTGCAGTGCCGCGATGCCGCGCAGCGCGAACAGGAACACAAGAATGCACGGTACGGCGATCACACCGTGCGCCACCCACGCTCCAGCTCGCGTCGGCCCACCCCACGTCCCCGGCTGAACCGGACCGTGCTCGACGAATCCCCAGAACGGCCCGCGGACCACGGCCACCACCATCAGCAGCATCACGAACCAGCTCGTCAGTCCGAGCACCGCGCTGAGCAACCCGTACCCGAAGGTTCGGGCGTTGCTCATCGGCTGCTTCACACCACGCACGCCGAGGCGGCGCCAACGCCTCGCTGCGGTCTCCTCTTCGCCCAGCATCGCGTCCGCCATCGTCTGTACGCCGACCGGCGCCAGCAACGCGTCGTACACCAGTGAACTGCCCAGGCGCCTGAGCCAGTGGCTCTTGTGATCGCGGCCCTCGCTGTGTGCCGCGGGGTGGGTGAGTACGTCCGTCATCGTCATCTCCTCGGTCTCAACTCTTGAGATCGAGGCTAGGAATTCTCGGCGGCCGGCACCTCCAGCCGCGGAGCCAATCCGGGACCAGTACCCCGGTAGGGGGTGGTCTGTGACCCAGGTCACAGTGACCACGATGCGTGTCGCGGCGTTACACGGTCAGTGCCGAACGGTGTGCTACGCCGTCGGCGCGAGCGGTGAGTCCAACAGGAGGTACTCGGACACCATGCGCATGCGGAACCTGGCTGTGACCGCCACGCTGACCCCGGTTTTGCTGCTTCCCGGCTGCGGCACCGAAGCCGACAGCAATGTCGCCGCGGCGGCTCCGGCGGCGCACAAGGCGGCCCGGACCACGACCACCGACGAGGCGGTCGGCTCCGACGACCCCGTACTGAACGCGTACTACTCGTACCGCGCCGCGCTCGACGTGATGATGCGCAGCGGCGGCGGCAAGACCAAGCAGCTGGAGCCGGTGATGACGCCGGCGATGTTCCAGGCGATCGGCGCGCAGGCGAAGTACTTCCGGACCCACAAGCTGCGCAACACCGGCAACACCAAGGTGCTCTGGGCGAAGCGCACCCTGGCGGCGAACGGCGTCATCGTCAGCGCGTGCTACGACACCTCCGCGGCCCGCACCGTCAACATCCGCGGTCGCGGCGTACTCCCGAACACCACCCCGACCCGCTGGCTCGACCAGATGCGCGTCGTCAACCAGCAGTCCGCCTGGATCGTCGACGGCGGCACCACCACCCCGAACGCCTGCTGAACCCCTCGACCTCTCCCCCAACGCCTCCTGCACACCTCGGGTTTGTGGCAGTGGGATCACGATTGCGCGGCCCCCGGATTCTCCTGCGCAGGCGCGGGCAGACTCACTGACAAGTGCCGGAACAGGTCGAGGGGTCCACCGATGATCGACACGAGTATTGGGCGTTGGCTGCCGTTTCTCGGCCGCCGCCGTACACCGGAATCGCTGCGGCCACGCGGTACGAGCTCCCGGGTCAGCAGGCTCGCGGCGCAGTACGACGCCGAGGTCGACGCAGCCCTGCAACGCCTGTGGCCGAAGGCGCGGATCTACCACGACCGCGAGTTCACCCGGGACCGCGCTGACTTCCTGCTGGTGGTCCGCGGCCGCGGCGTGATGATCGAGACCAAGGTCAAGAGCGACCCCGGCCTGTTCCGCGGCTCGACCCTCCCGCCGCTGCTGGACCGGCTGCAGCGCGACGGCCGGCGTCTCGTCGTACTCGTGAACCAGGGCGACCCCACGCCGGCCCGCGACCTGATCAGCACCAAGCTCGGCGACAAGGGCCGCATCGTGGTCTGGTCCGGCCCACACGACGACACCGAACTCCGCCAGGCCGTCGAGTCCCTCCTCCAACAAACCACCCGCCACGCCTGACCCCAGGCCCCGCGTTGGAGGCCTGGGGCAGACAGTCAGGCGTTCTTGATCGCCGAGACCTCGAGCTCCAGCGTGACCTTCTCGCTGACCAGTACGCCGCCGCCCTCGAGCGCCGCGTTCCAGCTGACGCCGAAGTCCTTGCGGTTGATCACGACCGAGCCCTCCAGCCCGAGCCGCTGGTTGCCGAACGGGTCGGTCGCCGTCCCGGTGTACTCGAAGGTGACGTCGACGGACTTGGTGACGCCGCGGATCGACAGGTCGCCGGTGACCACGAACTCGGCGTCGCCGGCCGCCTTGACCGCGGTCGACACGAAGGTGATCTCCGGGTTCTCGTCCATCGCGAGGAAGTCGTTGCCGCGCAGGTGCTCGTCGCGCTGGCTGTTGCGGGTGTTGATGCTCTTCGCCTGGATCGTCACCTTCCCGGACGAGTTCGCCGGGTTCTCGCCGTCGATGTGGAACGAGCCCTCGAACTCGTCGAACGCGCCCCGAACCTTGGTCACCATCGCATGCCGGGCACTGAAGCCGATCCGGGTGTGGGAGGCGTCGAGGGTGTAATCACCGCTGAGGGCGGCGTACTCGCTGGACATCGCGGATTCCTCCAGAAAGATAGTTGAAGTTTAGATAGTAAAGAGTTCACCCTTAACGCTCAGAAGTCCACCCCACACCCAACGTGTCCGAGTCGTGGACTCGATGGTGGCCAGGAAGTGGACAGACCGACGGACTGACAGTTGCCTACGGCAACGGAGTTAACCGGTTGCGCCGGGACGGGCCGGGCTTGTCTCATGGGTGGTCGAAAGATCGGAGGATCGACCGTGGAACCGCTCAGCGCCGACGACATCAGGCGCTCGTTCGTCAATTCGTCCAAGAGCCAGATCAAGGCGATGGCGCTGCCGCCGAAGTTCACCGAGCTGCCCTGGGAGTCGCTGGACTTCCTCGGCTGGCGCGACGGCAAGGCGCCGAACCGTGGCTACGTCGTCGTACGGCGGGACAGCGGCGTCACCGGGATCGCGGTGAGCACCCAGACGTCGGGCGCCGCGCGCCGGTTCGCCGGCCTGTGCGACCTGTGCAACACCGCGCATCACGTCAGCGACGTCGCGCTGTTCGTGGCCCGGCGAGCGGGTTCGGCCGGGCGGGAGGGGAACACGGTCGGGATGTACATCTGCGCCGACCTGGCCTGCTCGCTGTACATCCGCGGCCTGAAGGACCTCGACCTGCCGCAGGGCGAAACCGTCACCCCGGACGTCCGGGCGAAACGCCTCGCGACGCGCCTGGAAAGTTTCGTGCAGCGCGTCCTCGCCTGACGTCGACACCCCCTAGGCTGGTGGTGCACAATCGGCCCTCGGAGAGCACCAGGGAGAGCGCGATGACCGAGTTCCGGATCACTCACGAGATCCACCAGACGCACCCGGACATTCGCGAGCGGCTCACGGCCACCACGATCGAGGCGATCAACGAGTCCAGCGCCCGTTCCGCCGAGGACGCGGCCCGGGTCCTGCGCCACAAGCTCGGCGAGATCGGCGTCCAGATGAGCGACGACGCCTGCCTGTCCGCGATCGAACGCATCCGCTCCGGCAAACAACTCCGCTTCGAAATCGAACCCCTCCCCGACGAAGACTGAGCCGCACGACCAGCGGATATCCACTCAGCTGGAGGGTCGCCCACTCGAAATCTCAGGGGGCAACCCTCCAGACCGACGGGCAACCCGGCGGAGGTCGGGTGGCAGGTAGGGTGCGGGCGTGGAGCTTGCTGAGTTGGGGCGTCGGGTACATGCGACCGCACATCTGACCGGGGAGTTCCTGCTCCGGTCCGGGCAGACGACGACGGAGTACTTCGACAAGTACCGGTTCGAGGCCGACCCGGTGCTGCTGGACGAGGTGACCGCGGCGATGGTCCCGCTGATCCCGGAAGGCACCGAGGTGCTGGCCGGTCTGGAGATGGGCGGCATCCCGGTGGTCACCGCGCTCGGGCGGCACACCGGCCTGCCCTGCGCGTTCGTCCGTAAAGAGGCGAAGCCCTACGGCACCTGCCGGCTGGCCGAGGGCGCCGAGACCAAGGGTCGCCGGGTCACGATCGTCGAGGACGTCGTCACGACGGGTGGCCAGATCGTCCTGTCCACCAACGAACTCCGCGCCCTGGGCGCCACGATCACCGACGCCCTCTGCGTCATCAACCGCAACGCCACCACGCCGGACCCACTCACCGAAGCCGGCCTGACCCTCCACGCCCTGCTCACGCCGGAACACCTCATCCCAAGGACCTGACCGACACACACCCAGGCACCGGCTCGGCCCACCTACCCCGAGCCCGCCCACCCGCTCGAGGACACGCCGCGCCAAGCACCTTGACCGGGCTCAGCCGGCCTTGCGCTGGTCCTCAGGGAGGAGCCGACGGAAGTCGTCGGACGAGATGATCGGCACGTTGAACTCGCGGGCCGCGCGGGCCTTGACCGACAGGCTGTCCACGTCGGCGGCGACCAGGAACGTCGTATCCGGGCGCACCGCCTCCTGAGGTATGAACCCGGCCGCGACTGCCCGGTCCCACCACACCTCTCGCGGCACCACCATGTCGCCGGTGAACACCAGGGTGCTCCCCGGCGGATACCTCCGAGCGCCAGGACGATCGGGTACGACGTACCGCCCGGCGCTCGCGCGAAGCAGCGCCTCGTCGACGTCGGACGCGCGCTGCCCGAGCATCACCGCGACCTGGTCGAGATCGCTGCGCTGATCGGATGAGATCTCGCCGGTCCCCCACGACGCAGTGGCCAGCGCAGACACGTACCACCGATGGAGGTGGTCGACCTGCGGGCGGGTCATGCCCAGCTCGGTTGCCACCTGCACCAGCTGGTCAGCGTCGGCCGCCGTGATCTCACGGTTGGCGAGGATCGTGTCGAGCAGTACGAGATACGAGTCGGCCTGCGGCGGCTCCGGGACGCGTGGCAACTGGTCGACAAGTCGGCTCATCCAGCCGTGTCTGCCACCGGCATGCACCGGTCGCACGGTCGGCGCGACGTTCGTCCCCGGGAGGTCCGGCCAGGGCAACCGCCGCACCTCTTCGTAGGCCCACTGCCAGGGTGGCGGCGCCGCGAAAGCGCCCAGATACTGTGCGAACAGCTCTGCCGTCGCGCGGGTGTCCGCCAGCGCCGAGTGCCAGCCCTCGATCGAGATCCCGGCCGCCGCGCAACAGGCGCCGAGCGTCCGCTTGGCACCGGGATGCAGGTATCCGGCCAGCGCCATCGTGCACATCGACCGCTCGGTGATCAGCGGAACAGTGACACCGAGCCGCGCGAACTCGGCCCGCAGGAAGCCGAGATCGAACTCGACGTTGTGCCCGACAACCATCCGTCCGGCGAGCAGCTCCCCCAACTGCCGTGCGATGTCCCGGAACTCCGGCGCCGCCAGCACGTCGGCGGTGAGGATCCCGTGGATGTGCTGCGGGCCCAGGTCGCGTTGGGGATTCAGCAACGTCACCCACTCGCGCTCGACCCGCCCGCGCGCGTCCAGCAGCACGACGGCGATCTCGATGACCCGATGCCGATGGGTCGGCAGTAGACCGGTCGTCTCGGTGTCGATAACCGCGTACATCCAGGCCTCCTCCGGCTCGCTGACCGACTGAGACAACCCAATCACACGGCGCCGACAGTTTTGGTTCCGTCAGGTATCGGACGGAATGTCGACCTCGATCTCCTCGCCCAGCCGCGCTCCGTGCGCCAGCTGGAGTTCATCGCCACTCCAGAACCGCCCCGGGTCGTACCAGTTGAGCTTCCGCCCGCGCAGCAACCCCATCTCCTCGTACGTCACCGCGACCACCTCGGCGCAGTACGCCGACTCCAGCTCGAGCTCACGCGATCCGCGACGAATCGCCGGCACCCGCCCGCGCACCCATCGCGATGCGAGCCGGGCGGTCGACGGGAACGGCGTACCGTCCAGGCGAGCGACGGTCCGCAGTACTGCGTCCTCCATCTCCCGAGTGACGGGGTGATCGAGCTGCCGCAGCCAGGCCCGTTGACCGTACTTGCGCGCCCACACCAGCACCGAGTCGCGCAGATTGTGCAACTGCGCACCACGCTGGTGCTGGCCGGTCCACATGTCCGGGAGCGAGCGACCCAGTTCCGCGTGCCACATCAGCGGCGGGAGGTCCTCGACGACGACCGCCATACCGACGTGGTTGACGGGGCTGTTGGTGGTCAACTGGATGGCACGGTCCGCGGCGCTTCCGCCGCGGAACAGCCAAATGTCACCTGTTCGTGTCAGTTCCGTAGCGTCATCCAGTGCAATCCGGCTGTTCACGTCGCTAGGTTAGTCGTCATGAAGGTATGGAAGGTGGTAGGGCTTGCGGGACTCGTCGGCGTCGCAGCGACGGGAGTCGTGATCGCACGGGGCGAGCGGAAGCGCCGTGCGTACACGCCGGAAGAGGTCCGCGATCGCCTCAAGACCCGGGTCAAGGAAGCAGCCAACGCCTGACCCGGACGACGATCGGCCGGGCAGTCGTGGTGCGCCGTAGCTCGGTGGTACGGCGCCGTCCACGTCTGCCCGGCCGTAGTCGTTGCAACACCCAACTTAAAGGTTGTGCAAGGCAACCTGTTCCAGGCGGCCGACGGTGATGGTCGCAGTCTGGTAGGTGCAGTACGGCTGCCGCCTCCGGTCGGTCGGCGACCCCGGGTTCAGCAGCCGGATCCCACCCGGGCCGGTGGTGTCCCACGGGATGTGACTGTGCCCGAACACCAACAGATCAACCCCCGGGTACGCCGCCGCGCAGCGTTCTTCGCGCCCCTTGGACGAGCCGGTCTCGTGCACCACGGCGACCGACAACCCGTCGAGTGTCACCCGAGCAACCTCGGGCAGTCGCGCCCGCAGCTCGGGTCCGTCGTTGTTGCCCCAGCACCCGACCAGCCGGGCCGCGCGAGACTCCAACTCGTCCAGCAGCCCGACGCTCACCCAGTCGCCCGCATGGATGACCACGTCGGCGGCATCGACCGCGTCCCAGACCGGCGCGGGCAACTTCTTCGCCCGCACCGGCAGATGAGTGTCCGAGATCAGCAGGAGCCGCATGCGCCCACTCTCTATGCCTTCAGTGCCGCCAGCAACTCCTTCTCCCTGGCCGGGCTGAGGCCTGCCTTGCGCTCGCGGTCCAGGCCGAGCTCGCGCTCCCAGGCGAGGGTGTCCTCGACGAACTCCCGGCGGGACCGGTGGGTGAGGCCGGCCGCGGCCGCCGCCGCGCAACTGCGGGACGACCAGCCCTCGTAGCCCGGCTCGGTCAGCCACATCGCCAACGAGTCCGGCCCCATGTACTGCTCGACCTTCTGCTCCTCGAGCCACTCCCGCGGCGCGAGCACCACCGGCCCGGTGTGACCGCCGACCTCGCGCATCAACTCGATCCACTCGCCGAACGGCACCACCGGTCCGAACGTGTCGAACGTCCCTGTGCGCCCCTCGGTCGCGTTGTCCAGCAGCCATCCGGCGAGGTCCCGTACGTCGATCACCGCCGTCGCCAGCTCGGGCGTGTCGGGCACCAGCAACGGCTCCTCGGGCGCCCGCGCCGCCCGCGCGACCCACGCACCCGCGCGATCGCTGCGGTCCCCAGGCCCGCCGATCAGCCCGGCGCGCGCGATCACCAGCCGATCCCCGACCGCCTCACGCGATGCGAGCTCACACGCGACCTTCGCCTCGCCGTACAGCTCCCGATCGGCCACGTCGTCCGCGGTCGGCTCCCGCAGCGCCGCGGTCTCGTCCGCGCCGGGCGTGTCGTACTTCTCGTACGCGTTGCACGAGGACACGTACGTCCAGTGCTTGGCGCGGGCACCGAACGCGGCCAGCGCGCCCTTCACGAAACCCGGCTGCCACGAGACCTCGAACACCGCGTCCCAGTCCTGTGCAGGCACTGCGTCGTACGCGTCCGGATTACTGCGATCGGCCGCGACCAGCGTTGCGCCGTCGGCGATCGTGCCGCTCTCGCCACGGGCCACACAGGTCACCGAGTGGCCGCGCGCGATCGCCTGCGTCGCGATCTCCCGACCGAGCCACGCCGTACCGCCGAGGATCAGAATCTCCATGCGGGCCAGCCAATCAGGCCCGGCCGACAATTCCCAGGCACCTCTGCCGAGGGCAGAAACTCCCGTGCGTGATTCGTTGCCCTCGTCACGTCACCGTAATCGACGTCCCCTTGCCAGGCAGGCGATCCAGGAGGACTGTCGAACCAGCAAGACGCCCAGGGGTGGGTGTCTGTGGAAACAGGGGGAAGGTATGGCTGGATTCGTTCAGATCATCGAGTACCGGACGTCGAAGCCGGACGAGGTCGCGGCACTGTTGGCGGACTACCAAGCGAAACGCGAGGCCGAGGCCGAGGGGCCGACCCCGAGCCGCGGCATGAGCTGCGCCGACCGTGACGAGCCGGGGCGCTACTTCTCGATCATCGAGTTCGACTCGTACGAGGAGGCGATGGAGAACTCGCAGCGCGCCGACACCACCGAGTTCGCCGAGCAGATGATGGCGCTGTGCGACGGGCCCAGCAAGTTCTACAACCTCGACCAGATGGCTCTGATGGAGTACCGCTGATCCTCAGGTACGGCGTACGCCGGCTCGCCCGGGCGTACGCCGTACCGAGGTGACCGATGCCGGGAGGGGGGTCAGCCGGCACCGGTGGATCGGGATCTCAGCGGTACGACGACCTGGTGGACGGCGGCGCGGCGCCGTACGACCCGAGGTCGCGGTCGGAGTGCAGCGGGTCGGGGTCCTGTGGCTCGGGCGCGGAGTGCAGATCCGGCCACGGCCGGGGCGGGAGGGACTCGCGGGGCGGCAGCTGGAGGTCGGGATCGGGACCCTTTTCGGGGTCGAGCCACTCGACCGTCGTGGCCCCGCCGTGCCCGTGGATCGCGACGACGGAGTCGATACCGTCCCAGACGGTCGTGGTCGGGTAGTCGCCGTACCAGCGGAGCGCGACCGAGCCGTCGGTGAACTGCACACCCTCGGCGACGGGTCCGGTGCCGCTGACACCGGAGACATCTTGATGACGGATCAGCCGGAAGCGACGGGAGCTCATTTCGGCGTTACCTCCCACAGCCGCTCCCCCGGCAGCTTCCGTTCCGGTCCTGGATCGTGGTCCGGAACCGGGTCACTGGTCACCCGCAACCCGGCGAACCTGCGCGACATGGCCGCGGCGTACCGCTCGGCCAGCTCTGCTTCGGCCCGGTAGTCGGCGACCACATGGTCCCCGAACCAGACTCGCACCCGACGACGCTCCACCCGGACCGCGGCCGGGTGCGGATCACCACCGTCGGACATCTCAATACACCCGGCGCCCACTCGAGCCGGATCCCATCAGCGACCTCGCATGACAACCCTTCACGGCAATCACTTCCACTTCCCTGTGGGGATGGGTTCACAGGTAGTGACGGACCACCGGAGCGATCATGACGCGAGTTGGAAGAAAGTTTTTTGGGCCTGCCCGGGAGGGGCCGGCGCGGTCAGCTCTTGACCGCGCCGGCGATTCCTTCGACGAAAGTGCGCTGCAGGAACAGAAAGACGACCACGATCGGTACGACGCTGATGCAGGCAGCCGCGGCCAGGCCGGTCCAGTCGGTGGTGTCCTGACCGTAGAACCCGTACATCCCGACACCGAGCGTCCGCAGGTCCGGGTTGCCGAGAGTGAACACCAGCGGGATGAAGAACGCGTTCCACGCGCCGATGAAGTTCAGCAGCGCGACCGTGCCGATGACAGGCTTGGCGAGCGGCAGCATGACCTGCCAGTACGTGCGCAGGTACCCGGCGCCGTCCATCCGCGCCGCCTCCTCCAGCTCCTTCGGGATCCCACTGAAGAAGCCCATGAAGAGCAGCACGGGTACGACGAGCGCCGGCCCCGCCTGGGCCAGCGCCGCGCCGAGCAGCCCGTTGCCGAGGCCGAGACCGTTCACCAGGACGAACGTCGGGATGATCGTGTACCCGTGCGGGATGAACATGGTCGCGACCAGTACCGCGACCAGCACCTTCTTCCCGGGCAGCCCGGGCCGCGACAACGCATACCCGGCCGCCGACGCGACCAGCAGTACCAGGACGACGACCGCGATCGAGAACGTCACGGTGTTCGCCGTGTAGGTACTGAACTTCGCCGTCGTCCACGCCCGCCGGAAATTGTCCAGAGTGGCGTGGTCGGGCAGCAGCGAGAGGCCGCCGAGCAGCATCTCCTTCGGCGTCTTGAACGCGGCCGAGATCATCCAGACGAACGGATACACCCAGACCAGGCACAGCGGGACGAGCAGCAGGTGCCAGACGTTGCGCCGCAGCAGCCGGTTCACGAGCCCACCCGCCGCCGCATGAAGGGTGCCTGAAGCAACGTCACGACCAGCGTCAGCAGGCCGAACACCACACCGGCCGCCGACGCGAACCCGTACCGCGGCGCCTGCAACGACGGGTCGAACGCATACCGATAGATGTACGTCGGTACGACGTCCGTCGCGTAATCCGGTCCGCCTTCGGTCACCGCCCGCACCAGGTCGAACGTGTTCAGGCTGCGCTGGAACACGAGCAGCAGGATGACGATCGCGATCGGCATGACGACCGGCAACGTGACGAACCGCAGCGACCGCCAGAACCCGGCGCCGTCGATCGCGGCCGCCTCCTGCAGGTCCTTCGGCACGGTCTGCAGTGCCGCGAGCCAGTAGATCAAGGTGATCCCGAACCCCTTCCAGACGTCGATCGAGAGCAGGGTCGGCAGCGCGATCGACGTACTGCCGAGGAAGTTGACCGGTTGGTCGATCAGCCCGGAGTCGAGCAGGATCCGGTTCACCAGGCCGCCGGCCGGGTCGAGCAGGATCGCGATCACGATGCCGATCACGGCGGTCGTCGCCACGACCGGCAGGAACAGCACGAGCCGGTACAGGTTGCGGAACCGCAGCCAGGAGTTGTTGAGCAGGATCGCCAGGACCAGCGCGAGCGGCAGCTCGACGAAGATCGCGGCCAGCGAAAACACGAAGGAGTGCCAGAACGCCCGCCAGAAAGCGTCTGACGCCAGAACCTCGCGGAAGTTGGCCAGCCCGACCCAGTCGGCCGGCGAGCCCACCCCGTCCCAGTCGAAGAACGCGTACCACCAGCTCGCGATCATCGGCCAGACCGTGAACCCGCCGAAGAGCAGTACCAAGGGGATCAGGAACACGTAGCTCCACAGATGCCTGCGGAACGCGCCCCGCCCCCGGCGCGGGCGTTCCGGGACCGGCGCCTTCCGGACCACGCGCTCGATCGTCGTCGTCATCCGGTCAGCCTCCCGGCGTGAAGTCCTTCAACGGGTCCCAGCCCGCGAAGGTCAGATCCTTGGCCGACCCTTCCTGCCCCTTCGCGGCCAGATCGGCCGACGTCTTGTCCAGGAAGGTCTGCAGGTCCTTGTCCAGCTGCGCGGCGGCCGGGGCGAACGGCTGGTTCTTCACGATCGAACTGACCGCGGCGTCGGTGTACTTCAGGTCCGGCTTCGCCGCGAGCGCCTGGGTGATCGCCTGACCGCCCTTGCTCGCCAGTGCCGGGTTCGGCGCACGGCGCAGGGTCTCCGCGGCCACCTTCAGGATCGCGGCCTGGTCCGGGTTCTTCTCCGCTTCGGCCTTCCAGGCCCCTTCGAGCGCGGTCAGCGTGCCGAACTTCTGGTAGTACGCCTTGTGGAAGGCGTCCGACGCGAGAAAGTCCATCACCTTCCAGCTCTCCGCCTTGTGCGCGGACTGCGACGACATCGACCACAGCGGGCTGAACGACTTGTTCCGCGCCAGGTAGGCGCCCCGCCCGGCGGCCGGCACCGGCAGTCCGGTGATGCCGAGTTTGATCTCCGGCGACAGCTTCCGAACCTCGGCCACGTGCCACGGCGGGGTCGGATACATCGCGAGCTTGCCGGCCGCGAACTCCTTGAACGCGCGGCTGCCGTCCCAGCTCTCCCAGCCCGGCATCATCACCTTGGCGGCCTGCATCCGCCGGTGCAGCTCGACGGCCTCGACCAGCCCCGGGCTCGACGTCGCGGGCTTACCGGTACGGAAGTCGATGCCGCTGGCCGCAACGGAGTACGGAACGGCAGTGCCGGCGAGCATCTCGGCCGCGGGTGCCTTGGCCGCGGTCGGCGCATACCCGAAGTACTTGCCGTGGCCGTCGGCGGTGATCTTGGCCGCCATCCGCTCGAGGTCGGCCCAGGTCTTCGGCGGGCCGTCGAAACCGGACTTCTTCAACAGGTCCTCGTTGTAGAGGAAGACCCGCAGCGACGACCACGGCCCCCACACCAGCGGGAGGCTCATCAGTTTGCCGTCCCGGTGCAGGCCGGACGTGGCCGGATCCATGCTCCCCTCGGGGAACCGCTTCAGGAACTCCGGCGTGACGAACTCGTCCAGCGGCGCTACCCAGCCACGCGCGGCCATCCGATCCATGCCGTCGTCCTGGGCCCGGAACACATCTGGTGCGCGGTTCTGCTGGAACATCAGCTCGACGGCGTTCAGCTGCTGGTCGGACGGATTCTCCACCACCTTGACCGCGATACCGGGGTTGGCCTTCTCGAACTCGTCGAACTGCTGCCGGTAGAACTCGCTCGCGCCGGGCGGGTCCGGGACGAGGGCCACGGTGACGGTGACCTTGTCGGCGGCGCTGCCCGAGTCGGAGCTGCCGCCGACAAGGTTGCACCCCGACAGGGCGAGCGCCACCGCGCAGGTGAGCACGGTGAGGGCAGGGCGGATCTTCATGATCGGCTCCGTTGGTCGAGGCGCCCAGGTGGCGCCGTGAGCTGGGGATCGGTGGGGCCGTGGTGGCCCAGGTGCGAGTTGATGGCGTCGGCGGTCTCCACCACCAGGCGGGACAGTTCGTGCTCCCGGGTGGCGAGGTCGACGGCGCTGGACGGGCCGGACAGTGAGAGGGCGCCG
Source organism: Kribbella soli (assembly GCF_004331345.1). Classification (GTDB taxonomy): domain Bacteria; phylum Actinomycetota; class Actinomycetes; order Propionibacteriales; family Kribbellaceae; genus Kribbella; species Kribbella soli. Next base: position 1,694,808 of record NZ_SJJZ01000002.1, read on the forward strand.
ACGACGTGGCCGGAGCGGTCGCGGAGTGGGGCGGCCAGGCACGATCGGCTGAGCGAGAGTTCCTCGGTTTCGGTCGAGTAGCCCTGCCAGGCCACCTGGTCGATCGCCGCGTCGAGGAGGTCGTGGTCGGTGATGGTGCGTGGCGTGTACCGCTCGAGCTCCCCCAGCAACGCGCGGCGGTCGTCGACACCGAGCAGCAGGCATTTGCCGAGCGCGGTGGCGTGCAGTGGGTTCCGCCGCCCGGTGAGCGAGAACGCCCTGGGCGCCAGCCGTCCCTCGAAGTTGCACAGGTAGTAGGCCTCGTGCCCCCGCCGTACGGCGACATTCGCGCCGAGCCCGGTCGCCGCGGCGAGTGATTGGGCCGGCTGGCGGGCCGCGTGGTGCACGGGATGACCGTTCACGGCCACGCCGGCCAGGGTGATCAGCTCGGCGCCGAGACGGTACTGACCGTCGGCGTCGCGCTCGACGAAAGCGGCCGACTCGAGGGTGCTGAGCAGCCGCGACGCGGTGGACTGGCGAAGGCCGGCCAGGTTCGCGACCTCCGTGACCCGCAGGCTCCCGGTCACCGCAAAGGCACGCAGTACGGCGACAGCACGCTCGACGCTGCGGTTCGACCCTGCCTCCGGCGCCACGGGCACTCCTGGGTTTCGACGGTGAATGATGGACGGATACATCCACTATGTGGCAGCCTTACGCACATGATGGATCTCGTCAAGCATCTATCGGATGCCGAATGCTGAACACTGAGAGTCCGCCCACCGTCGAGGGACTGGTTCCGATCCTGGCCACGCCGTTCGGCCCGGACGGCAGCCTCGATCTGCCCGGTCTGCGCCGCCTGACCGAGTTCCAGCTCGCGAGCGGCGTGCACGGAGTCGCCGTCCTCGGGATGGCCAGCGAGGCGTTCGCGCTGACCGCCGACGAGCGCCGCCTGGTCACGCGCGAGGCGGTCCGCGTGGTCGCGAACGCCGTACCGGTGGTCGTCGGGGTGGCGGCGACGTCGACGGTGACGGCTGTCGAGCAGGCCGCGGAGGCAGCGGCCGCCGGCGCCACCGCGGTGATGGTGCTGCCGCCGTACATGGTTCTGCCGAGCCCGGCGCAGTTGCCCGCGTTCTATGCGGAGGTCGCCGCGGTCGGGATCGAGGTGATGGTGCAGGACGCGCCAGGAGTCACAGGCGTGGCCATGTCGCCGCTGCAGATCGCGGAGCTCGCGACCGTGCCGGGCGTCACCTCGGTCAAGGTCGAGGCCCCGCCGACCGCACCCAAGGTCGCAGCCGTCGTCGACCGGATCTCACAGCCCGGCTTCGTGGTCCTCGGTGGGCAGAACGCGCAGTTCCTTCTCGACGAACTCGCCGCCGGCGCAGTCGGCACGATGCCCGCCTGCGAGATCCCGGATCTCCTCGCTCCGGTGGTCAACGACTGGCGCGCCGGGCGGTACGACGACGCGCGCGCACGGTTCGACCTGCTGCTACCGCTGCTCGTCTACGGGCTCCAGTCCGGGATCGCCTGGGCCGTGCACAAGGAAGTCCTGGTCTCCCGCGGCCTGATCGATCACGCCACGGTCCGGGTGCCGGCGCGTGCCCTCGACGCTCGCGCGAAGGCAGGCCTGACCGCGATACTCGACCGGCTGGACCTTCCTGCTGCATCCGCTCCGTTGACCGGGATCCACTGATGCCTACGATCACCGACGTACAGGTCTTTCCGCTGGCGCTCGCAGAGCCACGCAGCTACAGCACGAAACCGCCTTGGCCGAGCATCTACGGCTCAGCGCGCGAGGCCTTGCTCGTACGACTCACCGCCGACGACGGGTCGATCGGCTGGGGTGAAGCGCTCGCACCGGTCGCTCCGGAAGTGCCGGCGAAGATCATCGAACTCCTGCTGAAGCCCGCGTTGCTAGGCGCCGATCCGACCCGGGTCCGGCCGCTCGTCGCCGCGCTGCGGGCGCTGATGCGCGAACGCGGTCACCTCGGCGGGCATCAGGGCGACGCGATCGCCGCGATCGACGTGGCGTTGTGGGACCTGGCCGGACGGATCGCCGGCGTACCGGTGCATCAACTGCTCGGCGGTGCTCAGCGTGACGTCGTGCCGACGTACGTGTCCGGTCTTCAGGGCAAGAAGGACAGCGAGCGGGTCGCGTATGCCAGGGACTGGGTGGACCAGGGTGTGCGGCAGGTGAAGATCGGGCTCGGGTACGGCGTACGCGAGGACCTGGCCACGGTCGAGGCTCTGCGGGCGGTGCATGACGACCTGCAGATCGCGATCGACGTGCACGGTGTGTACGACGTACCTCAGGCTGTGCGGCTCGGGCGTGGACTCGACGAACTGGGCGCGTGGTTCTTCGAGGCGCCGGTCGGGTTCGAGGACGTGACCGGGCATGCGGAGCTCGCGGGCCGGATCGACACTCCGGTGGCGATCGGGGAGAGTCTGCGGCATCGGCAGGAGTTCCGTCCGTGGCTGGAAGGGCGGGCCGCGGCCATTCTGCAGCCTGACGTCGGGCGGACCGGGATCACCGAGACCATCGACCTCGCGGCGGTGGCCGAGACCTGGTTCGTGCCGTTGGCGCCGCACCACTCCTCCGGGCTCGGCGTCGTCATGGCCGCCAGCATCCATGCGTCCGCGGCGATCGGGAACCTCGTCGCGTACGAGTTCCATCCGACGCTCTTCGACCCGGTGAACGTCGTACTGACGACACCGCTCGAGCGCGGCCACCTCGGGTTCGCGGTGCCGACCGGGCCGGGGCTGGGCGTGGAGGTCGACGAGGACGCCGTACGCGCGGCGTGCATCAAGTGACTGCTGATCCGGCCGCGGCCGGGCGAGGGGCCACCCGCCGGGCGCTCGTGATCGGGGCGACGACGCCGATCGGGGCCGCGATCCTAGCGGCGCTAGCGGCCGACGGCTGCCGGGTCGCGGGAGTGTCGCTGGAGGACGATCCGGTCGACGGCCTCGACCTCCGGCTGACGGCGGACTGCTCGGATCCCACGGCAGCGACCGAGGTGGTCGATCGGGTCGCGGCGGAGTTCGGCGGTCTGGACGTACTGGTGACGGCGGCCGGGCGGATGCCGCTCGTGCCGGCGCATCGGACCAGCGACGTGCAGTGGCGCGACGCCTTGTCGAACACACTCGACACCGTCTTCTTCCCTGTGCGGGCCGCTCTGCCGCACTTGGTGGCCAGCGATGCGGGCGCGATCGTCGCGGTCTCGTCCGTGAACACGTTGGTGGCCGCGCCATGGGCTGCGGCGTACACGGCCGCCAAGGGTGGAGTGGATGCGCTCGTTCGTCAGCTCGCGGTCGAGTATGCGAACCGTGGGGTGCGGGTGAACGCCGTCGCGCCCGGGATGGTCGGTGGCGAGAAGTTGCCGGATGCATCCACCGGGTATCCGCTGGGCCGCACCATCCAGGCTCGCGAGGTCGCGGACGCGGTCGCGTTCCTTGCCGGGCCGCGCGCCTCCGCGATCACCGGCGTGGTTCTGCCGGTCGATGGTGGGCTGTCCGTGCTGTCGCCTGCGGTGGTCGGGCGGGCCGATCTCCAGGCGAGACTGCAGGCCGACTGATGGAGCTCACGGGCCGTACGGCGATTCTCTATCGGTGGCTCGACTGGCCGCTGCGGTTGGCGCTCGTCTCCGTGCTGTGGATCCTAGGCGTTGTGGCGGGCGCTGTCGTGGTTGGGATCGCGCCTTCGACTCTCGCTGCTCATCGAGTGATCTCGACATCTTTCGATGCGCCCGTCTGGTCGACGTTCTGGTCCGGGTGGCGCGAGTGGCTCGTGCGTGGACAGGTGGTCCTAGGGTTGCCGTTGGCAACGGTATGGGTGTTGGGGTTCTATCTCACGGTGGCGCGTCAGACCGTGATGGCGGTGCCGTTGTCCCTTGTTCTATTGGGGTATCTGGTCACGCTGTGGCTGCTCCCAGCCGTCGCGGTCGCCGCCGAGTCCCGCCGTACGACGGAAATCTGGCTCCTCACGATCCACGTCGCGTGGCGTCGTCCCGTCGTACCCGTGGCCGCTGCGATCGTGCTGCTCGCGGCCGGCGTGGGCGCGTGGTACGTCGTACCGGCAGCGCTCCTGTTCGGTCCAGCGGCGGCTGCGCTGGGTGCGGTGCTGGTCAGCTCACGGCTGCTGACGCGTGGTACCCCAGACCTGACGAGATCTGGTCAGCCTGTTCGATGACCTGCATGGCGAGCGACTCCTCCCGGGCGGCGAGGTCCATCGCCGACAGTGGGCCGGAGACGGAGAGGGCGGCGACGATCGCGCCGGTCCGGTCGCGTACGGGCGCGGCGAGGCAGGCACGGCCGAACGCCAGCTCCTCCACCTCGAGGGCGTACCCGCGCTCGCGGACCTCGCGGAGGAGCTTGTCGAGCGCGGTGTGATCGGTCACGGTGTGCGGGGTGTAGCGCGCCAGGTCGTCGCCGAGCAGGTCCTTCAGCTCCGCCTTCGGGAGCTCGCTGATCAGGGCCTTGCCCATCGCGGTCGCATGCAGGGGCCCACGCCGGCCTACCAACGTGGACGATCGGCCGGCGGCGCGGCCCTCGAAGTGGCACAGGTAGAACAGCTCGGCGCCGCGGCGCTCGGCGACGTTCGCGCCGAGGTTCAGGTCGGCGGCCAGGTTCTGCGCCACCTGACGGGACTGCTGGTGAACCGGCAGCTCGTTCAGGCCGATGCCGGCCAGGGTGATCACCTTCGGGCCGATCCCGTACAGCCCACTGCGCTGGTCGTACGCCAGGAACCCCAGCGCCACCAACGCCCCCACCAACCGCGACACCGTCGACTGCCCCAGCCCCGTCGCCTCCACCAACTCCGACACCCGCCGCTGCGGATGCGCCTCGGTGAACTCCGACAACAACGACAAGGCCCGCTCGACACTCTGCGTCCCCGGCCCCGCCTCCCGACCGACCGCACGCGCCACGGAACTCACCTCTCACCCTGAATTATGGTTCCCTCATCCGTATCGTAGATCCCCACACCCCCACGACCCCACCAAACACCCCGAGCACCGCCGGATCCCCGGCAACTCGACAGGTAGTACACCAACGAGACACCGTACGCACGCACACGTTCACGCCCACGTGCACTACCCCACCACCAACACCCCCTGTCGAGCTGCACGTCAACTGATGATCCAGCTCCGCCAGGTGTCGATGTCCTCGACGTCGGGGGTAATCGGCGGGTCGAAGGTGTGCGTGCCGGCACCGGGAAGGTGGGCCGACACCAACGTGTCGAGGTTATGGACGAGCAGCACAGGTACGTCGGGGCGCGCGGTGACGAGATCGCCGAAGATCGCCGTGGTCTCGCGCAGCTGCCACTCCTCGTCCTTCGTGCCGACGAGCCAGATACTGAGATCGATGGGGTACCGATCGATCGCCTGGATCTCGTCCGGTTCCGGATCTACGACGGCGAACCCGTTCGGACGGACCCGCACAGCCACCGTCCCCGCTGCGGTCCGCGTCGTGCGCCGGAACAGGCGTTCGTCGTCCTTCAGGTCGGCATCCACGACAGGTTCCAGCTCGAGTACGTCGGCCAACCACTCGGCCACCTCTGCAACAGAATCACCCGCAGCCACGAAAACGTTGTCGCTCGTCGACATCACCGCTCCTTCCTGAAGGTGACCATTCGCCCGTCACCGAGAATGACATGAACTACCGCATCGACGGACTTGCCGGGCTGGCCGCACGCCTTCCGGAATCCCCGCAGGGCCGCCGCCTCGTCCAGATCGACCTTCCGGCCGTCGATGAAGACCTCGCCTGCGGCGCCGACCTGGTCGCAGGCTTCGTTGATATTGCGCTTCACCGATGACAACGAAGCCCGATCCAAGGTCTTGAACTCGACAACTACCCCGTCCGCGGATCCGTTCCTGCGCAGGGTCGCGTCCGGGTTCTTCTGCTTGTGGATCGTGTGGTTCTCCGGACGAGCGTCAACGCGCCAGCCCTGCAGCTCAAGGAAATCCGCGAGCTCGCGCTCCTTCGGCACGAAGCGGTTCGCAGGGTCTTGCACTCCCGGTGCGAAGTCACGGCCGATCGGGCGCAGATCCAAAGCAGGATCGAAGTCCAGGTCCTTTGTTGGGAGGTCTGGGAGGTCGATGTCGACGATGAGTGGGGGGGGGGGGGGGTGCTCGGGGTAGTCGAAGGTGGCTTCGATGTGGTCTGTGGTGATGGTGAGGGTGGCGTGTTGCCATTGCTGGTCTTCGGCGTCGGCCATGGAGTCGAGGAGGAGCTGCACGGCTTCGGTGAGGTCGGTTTCGATCTCGAAGTCGCGGGTGAGGCGCTCGGCGCGCTTCTCCTCTTCCTTCTCGTCCGGTTCTTCGAACTCGGGAGCCTCGTCGGACTCCGGTGCGAATTCGAAGTCGCGGGTGAGGCGGTCCGCGCGTTTCTGCTCTTCCTTCTTGTCGGGTTCTTCGAAGATCACCTCGCCGGTTTCGGTGACCGTGATTTCGAGTTCCAGGAGGTTTTCGTCGTCGCGTTCCTGGTCGTCCTCGTCCTTCTCGTGGGCCTTGCGGTATTTCTCGAAGGCCTTGCGGGCGACCGTGACCAGCGGCGGCTCGTTGTCCTCAGCAACTTCCAGGTCGTCGTACGTCGCGGTGAGACGTCTCGTGCGGACCTGGACGTCACCGGTGCCGCTGGTCGACTTGTTGCGGTCCGCGGAGTCGGACGAAGGGCGATTGGTCGACGGTCCCGCCGTACCGACCAGGCCCTCGGCCCAGCCGCGTGCTTTCGGCGGCGCCATCGACAGGAAGTGCGCAGCTGCTTCACACGCACGCGCCGCGGCGTCGAGCTGCTGTGCGGCGACCGTTGCCTGACCGCGGGATGCGATCAGCGCTACCTGTGCGTTCTCCCGGCAGCGCGCCGCCGTACGCAGGAGTTGGTCGACGACGCGGGGGATCTCGTCGAAGCAGTCGACCAGGCCGCGGGCAACCCGCTGCAGCTCGGACGGCACCTTGATGACTCGAGCGTCAGATCTGGTCGGCGTAGTTCTTGCAGCCGGCGGACGCGATCTCCAGCGCCTCGGCAGCCTGTTCGACGGCCTTGCTCGCGGCCTCCAGGATCTCGGTGATGTCGCGGTCGATGCCGGTGGCGGTCCCCGCGATCAGGCTCTCCACCAACTGACTGTGCTGCGTGAACCGGAGCTTGAACCCGGCCAGGCCACCCGCTGCCTGCTTGGCCTCCATGGAGACCTGGTGCAGCTGTTCCTTGAGCCGCAGTACGTCGGACACCTCAACCCACTCCCAAATCTAGTTGCGCTTCTTCGGCAGCACGATCGCCGTACCCGCCACGACGACCGGGACCACGATCCCGAGCCACCACGGCAGACCGGCCGACATCGCGACGACGACGATCACCGCACCGCTCCAGCCCCACCAGCGCGCGCCGGGCAGCCGTGGCAGTCCGAGCACTCGCGACGCGGCCAGCATCGTGACGGCGGCGATCGCCGCAGCCTCGACACCGGCCAGGAACGATCCGCTGAGCACCCACACCAGCACGAACCCGACCAGCGCCAGGACCGCGCTGATGGTACGCCGCTTGCGCTGCTCCTGGAGCGCCCGGGCCGTCGTCCGCAGTTCCTCCAGTTGGTCGACCGACTCGGCGAGCTGCTTGGTGATCCGCTCGGCGACCGTCTCGATGTCGTTGAGCGCGCGGATCTCTGGCAGCGAGTGGTTCGCCCGCTTCCCCTCCGCGGGGAGCCCGGCCCGCTGCAGACTCTCCGCTGCCTTGTCGGCGAGCGAGTTCAGCCGCGTCTGCAGCTTCCGTCCTCGCTCGGCCATCGCATCAGCCTCGGCGGCCGCGGTCGCCTCGGCCTTCGACTTGTGCGCCGTCACCCGGTCCTGTGCCTGCTGCGCGTCGGCGCGCGCCATCGCGACCGTCCGCAGCGCGCGGACGTACTCGGACCACTCCTGCTCCACAGTCTTCATCGACGTACCAGCTCCACCGCGCGATCTACCTCGTCCGACCGCAGCGCGGCGAACGGTACGACGACCTGTGCCTCAGGATGCAGCCCGTCCCACAGCAAGGCCCGATGCGGTTCGGAGGCCCATCGCACCAGCGGACCCGCCACTGCGCGTACGCCGTCCTGAGGGTGCCGGAGGAACAGGTGGGTCGCCACGTTCGCCCGCCCGTACCCGAGCTGCTCGGTGCACACGTGCAGCCGGTTCCACCACCCGAACGTGGTGAGGCCCTGCGCCGGCCCGTCCCGCACGATGTCCTGCAACGCGTTCGCCGGGCTCTCGAAGAACCCCTCGGCATGCAACTGCATCCGCGGTACGCCGTGGAACCCGAAACCGATCAGGTACGTCCCGCCGGCCTCCCCGTTCCGCATCGCGTCCCGCAGCGCGAACAGTCGCGGCGCGATGTCGTCGTGCTTGTCCACGGTCTCGACCTCGCACCCGAGCTGCCGCAGCACGTGCACCAGCGCATCCTTGCCCTCGGCAACGGAAGGCGCCGAGTCCGTACCGTCCACGAAGAGGAACCGCGGCGGTTCCACAGCTGATGCGGCCGTCGACACCGCCAGCCCGGTCAGTACGCCGAGCGCATCCGGCGGACTGTCGCCCAGCACGAGTACGCCGGCACCGGGCTCCGGCCGTACCTCGACGGAAACCGGCTCCTCCGTCACCGCGATCGGCAACCCGGTCCACGGCCGCCCCAACTCGGGCTTCACCGCCGTTGCCGTGTCCGTCAACCGCGCCGGCTCGGCCAGATGGAACACCCGCGGCGGATGCACCGCCGTACCCGCGCGCGTCCACAGCTCCCGCCGCAGCGAGTCCAGCACGAGCTTGTCCGCGTAGCTCACGAGCACGTGCTGGTTGTCGTCCGGCGACCCGAAGTTCGCGTTCAGCACCGCCTCACCGCGGAACTGCAGCTCGGCCGCCGCCGTGTTCCCGCTGCGCAGAATCGCCTGCGAATCGGCCGGCGTCGTTTTCAGCGCGATCCGGTACGGCACCTGTCCGAAGATCGAGTCCCGCCGCGTCGACAGCCGCTTCACGCCTTCGATCGTCTGCGTCGCCAGTACGACGTGAACGCCGTACGCGCGTCCCAGCCGGACCAACCGCTCGAGCAGCTTGGCCGCCTCGTCCGCCAACTCGTCGTCGTCCTCGAGCAGCACCTGGAACTCGTCCAATACGACGAGGATCCGCGGCGGCCGATCCGGACCCGGAGGCAGCTCCGCGATGTCCGCCACATTGCCGTGCGACTTGAAGATCTCGCTGCGCCGCGCGAGCTCGTCCGACAGATGACGCAGTACGGCGAGACCGAACGCGCGATCGCTATGGACGCCGAGCACGCGGATCTGCGGCAGCCAGTGCGGCCGGTCCGGACCGGGCCCGAGCGCCGAGAACTCGACACCGTGCTTGAAGTCGAGCAGGTACATCTCCAGGTCGGCCGGGGAGTAGCGCGCGGCGAGACCGTGGATCAGCACGAGCAGGAGGTTCGACTTGCCCTGGCCGACCGCGCCGCCGACGAGCACGTGCGGCAGGGCCGGGTTGCCGCTGCGCAACCGCACCAGCGCCGGCGTGCGGTCGTCGTACCCGATGACCGTCCCGACCTCGTCTTTGACCGGCTGCCACCAGGTCGAGCGGTCCGGCAGCGTCCTGTCGAAGTCGATGGTCGGGAGTACGGCGATCTCCGCCTGCTCGGCGATCACGTCACAGATGCCCGCGGCAACGGTCGCGTCGAACGGCGGATCGAGCCGGGCCGGCGGCAGCTGCGCGACCTCGACCCGGTCGTTGACGATGGCCACCGGATTGAGGAGATCGAGCAACTGTTTCGAGTCGACGTCGAGCTCGGCCGCCGTCGACGCGTCGTAGTGGACCAGGAAGCAGATCCCACGCTTACCCGCGGTCGCGGCCAGCCGGAGCAGGTCCCGCTGAGCAAGCGTGTCGATCCCGAACGGGTAGTCGAACAGGACGACGATCCGGTAGGGATCGGTGACCTGTCCGGTCTCCTTCAGGAGATCTTCGAAGCGCTCGTGCCCGAGCTGCGCCTGCCGGCTCGCGCGCAGCGACGACACGTCGACCAGGCCGGACAGGACGGTGTGCAGCTGCTCCGCGGTGTGTGTTGCCCTGGGCACCAATTGCGGGTACTTGGTGGTCAGGTGACCGAGGAGCCCCATCATCCCGGTCAGCTTCGGATCGAACGCGTCGATGCGGAGCCGGAACGGTTCAGCCGCCGCCACGAGCCGCATCGCGACGCTTTGCAGCAGACGGCGCGCGGACTCGTTGCGGTCGCCGGTGACCTTCCAGCCGTTGGTGCGGAGCAGCGGCGCGACCACCGGCGTACCGGCGTCCAGCTCGCCGACCCGCACGTATGCCGGGACGCCTGCGCCGACCAGTTGACGCGAACGCCAGCGGGCGTCGTTCGGCGGGATCGACGCCAGGCCCGGTGCGAGCCGGTCCGCGAGCAGCCGCGCTTTGGGCTCGGCGTCGGACAACGCCTCGGCGGTCTTCGCGTCGACCAGCGACCGCGACTCACGCCGGGCGGTGGCGGTCTGCTCCTGCAGTTGACGATGCAGCTTCACGGCGCGCTGATGCTCGCCGTACGTCAGCCGCCGTGCGTTGTCCAGCAACTGCCCCAACGCGTGCTGCAAACCGCGGATCCGCGCTTCCAGGAGCTCCGGTGCGGCCGGTCCCCCGTCAGGCTTCTCCGTCACGAGCATCGTCCTTCCACACTTGCCCCGCGACCGTACTCATTGCCTGGTGTAACCATGTCACACCAGTGGCCCCAGTGGTCACTCCAGGTATCAGTAGTCTCACCTGCTAATCAGGAGCGACGATCTCGAGCTCGTAGCCGTCGGTGTTGGAGAGGAAGGCGGCGTAATGCTGCGGGCCGCCGGCATACGGATGGCGGTCGGCGAACATCAGCGTCCAGCCGTGCTCGGCGGCTTCCGCGACGATGCTGTCGACCTCGGCCCGGCCGGCCGCGTTCAGCGCCAGGTGGTTCATCCCCGGACGCATCCGGTCGTGCTCGGCGGCCGACATCGCCGGGCTCTGCTCGACGACGACGTAACAGCCGTCCGGGGCGGTCCAGGTCATCCCGCCCGGCCAGCCGTCACCGTCCTTCCAGCCCAGCCGGTTGAGGACCCAGCCCCAGCTCGTTACCGCCCGGGACAGGTCCGGGACCCAGATCTCGATGTGATGCACCGCGGCAGCCATCGGAGCATTATCTGTGCTCGGCGTGATGGTGCGACACGGCCGTCGAGATTCCTGCCGCGATCGCGCCGGAAAGCAGCAGCCAGACCAGTGCGGCGAGCAGCCACGGCCACCACGGCCGGACCTGCGCGGCCTCGGCGACGGCCTTGCCGAACAATCCACCGGCAGGCGCGAAGACGAGCACGAGCACCAACCGTGCGAACCTCGTCTCCCTGGTCATTTCTTTAGTGTGCGAGACAGCCGCCGACCCTGCAGAAACCTTGGCGTTTCGCGCCCGGTCATCTTTCTGTCCGTGGGAGGGTTTACGGTCTCGGTGACAGACAATAGATCGGGGGTTCGTGGTGAGTACCACCCGGATCGAGAGCACGGCGTACGGCGCCGCGGCTCTGGAGCGCCTGCAAGCCGTCGTCGCGCGGCTCAAGGCCGACGATCCGATGACCCCTGTCACCCTCCTCCTGCCGAACAACCTGGCCGGCGTGATCGCCCGCCGCCACCTCGCCCGCTCCTCGATCGGTGGTCTGTACCTGGCGACCCTCGAGCGACTGGCCGAGCAGGTCGCCGCCGGGCTCCTTTCGCCGCGACGTCCCGCGACCCGGCCGATCGTGGCGGCCACCTGGCGTACGGCGCTCGCGAAGGCGCCAGGCATCTTCGACGAGGTCGCCGAGCACCCCTCGACCATCCAAGCGCTTGCATCCGCCCATCGCGAGCTCCGCGACCTCACCGAACCAGCGCTCGACAAGGTCGCGCACGCGTCCGCGCTCGGCCCCGATCTGGTCCGTCTGCATCGGCACGTCACCGCCGAACTGGCCGCGGACTGGTACGACGCGACCGATCTGCTCCGCGCCGCCGCGTCCCGGATCGCGGCCACGCCTTCAACAGTCGATGAGCTGGGCGCTCTGGTCTTGTATCTCCCGCAAGAGCTGACTCAGTCCGAGGCCGCGTTCGTCGCCGCGCTCGGCGAAGCGGCCGCCGATCTCACGGTCATCGTCGGACTGACCGACGTACGCCGTGCCGACCGCGCCGTCCGGCGATCGCTCGAACGGATCGGGATCGATCTGCCGACGTCGATCTCGAAGAACTACCCGGTCGCGACCGAGATCCTCAACGCGTCCGATGCCGACGACGAGGTGCATTGCGTGGTGCGGGACGTCGTCTCGGCGCTGGAGCACACGCCGGCGCATCGGATCGCGGTCCTGTACGCCGCAGCCTCGCCGTACGCACGGCTGCTGCACGAGCAGCTGTCGGCCGCGCGCATCGAGGTGAACGGTCCCGGTACGCGTCCGGTGCACGAGCGCGCGATCGCGCGGACGCTCCTCGAAGTGCTCGCGCTCGTCGACCAGGATCTGCCGCGAGCGGACGTGTTCCGCGCGTTGGCGAATGCGCCGACACGTGACTTCACCGGCGAACGCATCCCGGTCCCGCAGTGGGAGCGGATGTCGCGGGTGGCCGGGGTGGTGCGTGGAGACGACTGGGACACGCGACTGGCGCGGTATGCCCAGTCGGAGCGACGGACCGCTGACCAGGAGGAGGCGGCCGAGGATCCACGGCCGGCCGCGGTGCGGCGCGCGCAGTACAACGCGTCGACGGCCGAGCGGCTGCATACGTTCGCGTCGACGTTGCGGGCGCGGCTGAGTGCTCTTGCGGAGCTTGAAACCTGGTCATCGTTGTCTGAAGGTGTGCTGCAGCTGTTTCACGATTTGCTCGGGGACTACTCGTCCTTGCCCATCGAGGAGCAGTACGCCGCGGCCGCGGTCGAGGGGTCGTTGAAGGGGCTGTCCACGCTCGACGAGCTCGGTACGCCGGCGAGTCTCGCGGTGCTGCGCGACGTACTCGATCTCGAACTGCAGCAGTCGCTGCCGCGGGTCGGGACGTTCGGGACAGGCGTGCTGGTCGCGCCGCTGTCCGCGAGCGTCGGATTGTCGGCGGACATCGTGTACGTCGTCGGTCTGTCCGAAGACCTGTATCCGGGGCGGGTCCACGAGGACGCGCTGCTCCCCCATCGGGTGCGTGAGGCGGCTGCGCCGGAGTTGGCGTCGTTCCGGGATCGCCTCGACGAGAAGCAGCGGCATCTGCTCGTCGCGTTCTCGGCCGGTGCGCGTGTGGTCGCGTCGTTCCCGCGCGGCGATCTGCGACGGTCGTCGCGGCGACTGCCGACGCGCTGGCTGCTCGGGTCGTTGCGGGAGCTGACAGGTGATCACGCGTTGCCCGCGACGCAATGGGACCGGTACAGCGAGGTGCTGCAGACGTCGGCGTCGTACGCCGGTTCGTTGACGACAGCAACGATGCCGGCGACCGAGCAGGAGTGGCAGACGCGTGCGGCGGCAGCGCGACTGTGGGTTCAGGACGGGGTGCTCGTGCGGGCCCGCGAGCTGCTGCGAGGGCGTGCTTCCGCTGCCTTCACGCGCTTCGACGGGGATTTGTCGGGTGTGTCGGGGCTGCCCGAGTTCGCTGTAGAGGATCGGATTGCGTCACCGACGTCGCTGGAGTCGTATGCGACCTGTCCGCACGCGTACTTCGTCGAGCGGCTGCTGCAGGTGGAGCCGTTGGAAGCGCCCGAGGATCTGCTCGTCATCTCACCGATCCAGGTCGGGAACCTGATCCACAACAGCCTGGATGCGTTCGTGACGCGACTGGCCGGTTCGCTGCCTGGGTACGGCGAGCCGTGGACGGAGGATCAGCGAAAGCTGCTGCTGGCGATCGGAGCGGACCTCGCGGAGCAGTTCGAGGCGGAGGGCCTGACCGGGCATCCCCGGCTGTGGCAGCGCGAGCGGTTACGGATCCTCGGCGACCTGATGGTGCTACTCACCGACGACGATCGCTGGCGGGCGGGTCGTGACGCGAAGGTTGTGGCGAGTGAGCTGACGTTCGGGTTCGACGGCGAGCCTCCGGTGCAGATCCCGGTGCCGTCCGGGCGGGTGCTGCTGCGCGGATCCGCCGACAAGGTGGACGTCGGGGCGGACGGCACCATCTACGTGACGGACGTGAAGACCGGCGGCTTCTCGCGGTACGAGGGCATCGAGGCGGATCCGGTCGCGGGTGGGACGAAGCTGCAGTTGCCCGTGTACGCGTACGCGGCCCGCGCGCGGCTGGGCGAACAGTCCACTCCGGTCGAGGCGTCGTACTGGTTCGTCCGGCGCGGCGGCAAACGGATCCCGGTCCCGCTGACCCCCGAGGTCGAGGCCCGGTACGTCGACACGCTCGACGTGATCGTGTCGTCGATCGCGGCCGGGCACTTCCCGCCGAAGGCTCCCGAGGTGCCGGACTTCCTGTGGGTCCAGTGCCCGTACTGCAACCCCGACAGCCTCGGCCACAGCGAGGTCCGGGCGCGTTGGGACCGCAAACGCCACGACCCGGTGCTCGAACGGCTGGTGCGGCTCATCGACCCGACTGCTCTGGAGGTCGTCGATGAGTGAGCTGTTGCTCGACGGGGCCGCTCGGGACCGGATCCGCTCGGACACCGACACCACCCTCTTCGTCGAAGCAGGCGCCGGGTCCGGGAAGACCCATGCGCTGGTCGAGCGGGTCAGCACGCTGGTGCTGCGGGACGGCGTACCGCTGCGAACGATCGCTGCCGTGACGTTCACCGAGAAGGCAGGAGCGGAGCTTCGGGACCGGCTGCGGGTCGAGTTCGAGAGGGCGCGGAAGAGCGAGGACCGGCAGCTCGCCGACGCTGCGCTGGACGATCTGGACTCCGCGTCGATCGGCACGCTGCATGCGTTCGCGCAGCAGATCCTGCTTGCGCACCCGATCGAGGCCGGGCTGCCGCCGCTCATCGACGTACTCGACGAGGTCGGCTCGTCGGTCGCCTTCGAGGAACGCTGGGCCGAGCTGCAGCAGCAACTCCTCGACGACGACTCGATCGCCGAGCCGCTGCTGCTCGCGATGGCGGTCGGCGTGGAGCTGAAGCATCTCCGATCGCTCGCCCGCCTGTTCGGCAACGACTGGGACCTGATCGCGGATCGGGTTCTGGTCGAGCCACCGGAGCTGGTCGCGATGCCGGATCTCAGCGGCCTGATCGCCGCGGCCGCGCAGATCGGCACCGCGGCCGAGACCTGCCTGGACCCCGAGGACCGGCTGCTGCCGAAGGTCCAGCAGATCCGCGAGCTCGGTCTGACGCTGGACGCGGCGTCCGATCAGGAGACCCAGCTCGCACTGTTGCAGACGTTCCGGAGCCTGAAGGTAGGCAGGATCGGGCGCAAGGAGAACTGGCCGGACATCGCCAAGGTCCGCGCGGACTGCACCGAGGTCGTCGAGGTCGCCGGATCGCTCGTCGAGCTGCTCCTCGACGCTTGCCTCCGGCATCTTTCGCACTGGATCGCGGAGCGGGTGCTGGAGTCGGCCGAGCTCCGGCGCGCCGAAGGACGGCTGGAGTTCCACGATCTGCTCGTGCTCGCGCGCGATCTGCTGCGGCGCGACCCCGAGGTACGCGCGGATCTCCAGGAGCGCTTCGAGCGGTTGCTGCTCGACGAGTTCCAGGACACCGACCCGATCCAGATCGAGCTCGCAGTGCGGATCGCCGGTGGCGCCGAGGCGGACGCCACCGACTGGCACGACGTCGAGGTCCCGGAGGGGCGGCTGTTCGTGGTCGGGGACCCGAAGCAGTCCATCTACCGGTTCAGGCGCGCCAACATCGCGACGTACCTGACGGCGCAGCAGCTACTGGGCGAAACCGTCGCCCTCACGACGAACTTCCGCACGGTGCCGCCGATCCTGAGCTGGATCAACACCGTCTTCGCAACGCTCATCCAGGCCCACGAGTCCGCCCAGCCGTCGTACCAGTCCCTCTCCCCCCATCGCACCAACCCAACCTCCGCCGGCCTGGCGACCTCGCGCACTGCCCCCAGCGCCCCGCCGCCCGACGCACCCGTCAAGGGCGACCAACTCTCGATGTTCGACGAACCCACCCTCTTCGACACGTCCGCGGACTCGGAGGAGCAGGTCAGCGACCTCGCGGCCGTCCTCCCGTTCCGTCGGCGCGGCGCCGACGTACTGCTCGAGCCACCGCCGGACGAGCCCGAGGACCCATCGGCCGGCCCCGCCGTCACGATCCTCGGCGCCACCCCGCACGACGACCTGCCGCGCGCGCAAGCCTCCGTCCTCCGCGAACGCGAAGCCACCGACGTCGCCTCTGTCATCGAGGAAGCGCTCCGCGAGGGCTGGCTGGTGTACGACGACCGCGCGGAAGCCTGGCGCCCCGCGGAGGCCGGCGACATCGCCGTACTCGTGCCGGCTCGTACCTCGCTCCCGTTCCTGGAAGACGCCCTCGACCGCGCCGACATCCCGTACCGCGCGGAAGCCAGCTCCCTCGTCTACCAGACCGCCGAGGTCCGTGACCTGCTCGCCTGCGCCCGCGCGCTGGGCGATCCGAGCGACCAACTCGCCCTCGTCACCACCCTCCGCTCGCCACTGTTCGGCTGCGGCGACGACGATCTCTACACCTGGAAGCGCAACGGCGGCACGTTCACGCTGACCGCCCCGGTGCCCGACCAGCTGCTCACGCACCCGATCGGCGAGGCGATGGAGTGGCTCCGCCGGACGTACTACGCGGCCCGCTGGCTCACCCCCAGCGAGGTCCTCGCGAAGATCGTCGCCGACCGCCGCATGCTGGAAGTCGCCGCGATCGGCCCCCGCGCCCGCGACGCCTGGCGCCGGATCAGGTTCGTCGTCGACCAGGCCCGCGCCTGGTCCGAGGTCGAGCACGGCGGCCTCCGCTCCTACCTCGCCTGGGCCGCCCACCAGGGCGAGGAGACGTCCCGCGTCGCCGAGGCCGTCCTCCCCGAGACCGACGCCGACGCGGTCCGGGTGATGACAATCCATGCCGCGAAGGGCCTCGAGTTCCCGATCGTCATCCTCTCCGGCATGACCGCCTCCCCGAACCGCCAGCGCGGCGTCCAGGTCCTGTGGCCGCTTCCCGGCGGCTACGCGGTGAAGCTCAAGGCGTCGGTCCAAACCGAGGACTTCGACCTCGTCCAACCCGTCGACGAACAGATGGACGACTACGAGCGCCGCCGGCTCCTCTACGTCGCTGCGACGCGCGCCCGCGATCACTTGGTCGTTTCATTGCACCGCTCCGGCAACCGCCGCCACACGAGCAACGCCGAACTCCTCGCGACCGCCGGCGGCGTCGACGCACCGCACGCCACACTCTTCACAGGCCCGCCGGTCCCTGACCGCGAGCCGACCGGCAGCCCTGACGTCACCCCACCGATCTCCCGCACCGAGTGGGAGTCCCGAGCCGCCGCCGCCCAGGCCGCAAGCCGTGCCCGCTCGGCTCAGTCGGCCTCAGGCCTGGAAGGCACCGGCCCGGAACTCGCCCTCATAGCGCAGTCCGCCCCAACCGCCGAGCTGCCCGTCGACGACGAGGTCTTTGCCGCCATCGACCCCGGAACCGCGAAGGGCGCCCGCGACCTCGAGCTCCCACCGTGGTCCAAGGGTCGCTACGGCACCGCGATCGGCCGCGCCGTGCACGCCGTACTCCAGGTCGTCGACCTCTCCACCGGCGCCGGCCTCGAAGCCGCCGTATCGACACAGTGCCTGGCCGAAGGCGTCCTCGAGTACGCCGACGTAGTCACCGCACTCGTCCGTTCGGCGCTCGCGTCCGACGTGGTGAAACGGGCCGCCGCCCGCGAGCACTGGCGCGAGTCGTACGTCGGCACGGTCCAACCCGACGGCACTGTCCTCGAAGGTTTCGTCGACCTCATCTACCGCGAGGACGACGGCCGCCTCACCATCGTCGACTACAAAACCGACGCCATCCCCGCCGCCGCCCTGGACAGCCGAGTCGCGTACTACGCACCCCAGCTCCACGCGTACGCCGAGATCCTCCCGAACACGGCCCCGCCCATCCTCCTGTTCCTGAACCCCAGCGGAGCCATCGAACACCAGGTCCCCTAGGCAAACCCTGGCCGTCCAGGCAATCGCTGGCCCGTTCAGGCAATCGCCGGTGCTCTAGGCAATCGCTGGTGCCCTAGGCAACGATCCGAACGGCCAGCACGACGATCACCGCAGCCGACGCCAACGCAGTCACCAGTCGCCCCAGCGGCCCGGTGAGCAACCGCCCGAGCAACGCGCCACCGCCCGCAAGCAACAGCTGCCAACTCGCCGACGCCACAAACGCCGCCACCACGAACACGATCCGCTCGCCAAGTCCCGCGACACCCGACCCACCAAGCACGAGCGCCGCGAAGTAGATCACCGTCCACGGGTTCAGCATCGTCATCCCAAGCATCCCGAAGTACGCCGCCCACGCGCCGACCGGCGTCTCCTGCTGCAGCGCAACGATCCGCCGCTCGCGATACCGCCGTACCGCCTTGGCCGCCCCCATCACCGCGAGCCCGATCAGCACCACAACCGATGCCCACCGCAACGGCCCGACAACCGGCACCAACAACGGAGCCAAGACCGACCCGGCACCCGCAGCCACCGCCGCGTACCCGCCGTCGGCCGAAGCAACCCCCAACGCCGCAAACGCCCCGACCCGCAACGAACTCCGCGCCGTTAACGCCACCAAATAGGTCCCGACAGGCCCGACCGGCATAGCAACCCCATACCCAGCCAAAAGCCCCGCGACCACAACCCCGATCACAACTGACCGGAGATCGACCCCCACCCACGACCAACCTGCTGCTGCAGAACCCCAGCCACCAAGGCCAAAGCTCCCACCAGCAACACTCCAAAGGTCGTCGTAGTCATGCCCCCATCATGAGCACCCACCCCGACCCCCTCAACCCAATTACCAGTCGCCGCCCCAACAAGCTCCGCGTAAGCTCCAGCCCCAGGCCGTCCCGCTCACCAACCGAACTAGCCAGAACGAGATGGTACCCAGCAATCATCGCCATGCCCTCCAGCCCTTCGGTCGTAACCAGACTCCACCAGGCCAACGCATCAGCCCGCCAGGTGGGCTCCCGGAGTCGCAGCGACCTTGGCTGCCAGCTCCTCGCTGATCGGGTATGGCCGCTCCGCGGGCAGCTCCGCCTCAGCCGTACTCCGCGACACCTGAGCGAGATCCCGCACGCGTTGCATCTCCGCGGTGACATCCTCCAGCCGAACGATCCACTCGTTCACATACCGCCGTACCGCATCGCCCGACAACCCGATCTGGATCGACCGCACCCGAGGCTGCGGCGTGAGCGTCACCGTCTGCTCCGGATCCCACTGAATCCGCACCGGCGCCCCAGTCAACGACGCCTTCCAAGCCGCCTCGGACTCATGAAACCCCGCCTCGTAATGCGAAAGCACCCCACGCCCCAACGCCCACTCGAACCCTTCACGCGAGATGTGAACCCGCAACACCCGAGTCTGCCCCGGCTTCGTCCCCCACCCCGACCGATAAGCCATCCACAAGAACGACGGCTTGATCCAAGTCATCCGCCCCATCCCAAACGGCTCCACAAACGTCCCCGCCCGCAAGGCAGGCTCCGCGATCTCCGCCGAATACGCCTGATACACAGCCACCGACGCCCCGTCATACAACACCCGAACCTGCCGCAACACCCCAGCCTCCATCCCCCAACCCTAAAGACCCCAAGGTCCGCCGACGCCCCTACGCACACCTCAACCGCCGCCTCGCCGAACCGCTGACGGCTTGTTGCACCACTAGCGCCCTACAACCCGCCACTACTGAAACAACCCGCCATCCGAGCCCGACCAACGCATCCAACGCACCGGTCGACCACGAACCGCCAACTCCCCTCGCCCACCGCAGGCCAGCTCACGACTCCCCGAGGATGACAGCAACCTCCGGCTCGTACGTCGCGACCGCACCGTCGCCGGCCGGCCAACAGTTCCCGCGACTGGAAGGTCGGCACAACCACAGCCTCGAACCAGACATCGACGGGAGGCGAGAAGTCGGCAACGACATAGGCCTCAGCCTCGGCCGCCAACAGGCGCTCATCGTCGCCTACTGCCTCGTAGATGAACCTTGCCTCGATGACCGGGGAGATCGGTCGGACTGCCACAGTTCTGAGATTCGGCGTGACCAGATCCCACAGAGCGCGCTGGACGGACAACAGAACTTCGGTCCGGAACGCGGCAGAGTCTGTTGTCACCTCGGCATCTCCTGCGATGCGACGCTCATCAGTCATCTGGTTCGAATTCGATCAGGTCTAGTCGGCACGAACGAGCACGGTGTGGTACGGCACCTCGCCTCCACCCCAGTCCGGACCTAGAGCAAAGGCTCGCGACCAGTGTCGGCCGATGTCCTCCATCTGACGGAGGTACGTCGGTAGTTCTCCGAGGTCCTCCTTCAACACCTCGCCCGCGTGGTCGACGATCGTGAGATACCGCTTCGCAGGCATCCACTCCAGGTCAGTCATACACTCGTCGAACGCCGGCCAGTTCCATCCGAAATACTCCGGCAACATAAATTCCCTCACGTATTCCTGAAAGAGCGCGTCGAGCGTCCTCATCCGCCGCCCGTCGAAGCGCGTGACCATTCCATCCGCAGACTCGATCGGAGCCAGTAACTGATTCACGGTCGCCTGTTCGACCTCATGAACCCACGGACCACCAGGACTGGTGAAGTCGATCATTCCGTCCACCCTATGAATGTTCGATAATGGTCAGGCGAATAGTAAACGGAGCCATCAGATCCAGTCACGATCCGCTCTCCCCCAGGCTTGGGATTCGCAGCCGACGGAACCGTTCCCCACTCGCGATATGTGACTGGCGAACCATCACGCCCGGTACGGGGTAAAATCGCGCCGCCGTTCCTCCCGTCGTTCTTGAATATCTTCGGTACAGCCGGACCGAGGATCTCCCCTTGCACGATAACACCATCCTTGCGAATACTCTTCATCACAGCGAGCGATTCGTCCGGAATGCCATATGTAGTTAGAACATTGCCGCTCGACGTCTGCCCCATTGACCGAGCAAGACTATTGCTTCTGGCCCTGCCGAGCGCGGGGAAGCGGCTTGATACGAGGCCGACTGCTACGTCGGCTACTAGTTGGGAACAGTTTCCCTTGAGTACGCAGGCTTGGGAGTCGAGGATGCCGGAGGCGCCGGCGGAGATTACGCCGGTGGCTGAGGAGATTTGGAGGAAGATGGGGATTGCGGGGGCGCAGGCTCGGGCGACTGTGCAGACTACGGCTCCCGTTAGGGCGGCTACGGAGATGTAACCGGAGATGTGGGAGACGTCGGTGAGGGTGCCCTCGATGTCGTCTAGGCCCTGTAGGTCGGTGGTTTTGAGGGGGTTGCCGCTGGTGTAGGCGTAGGGGTTGGCGGAGCCGGCTTGGTCTGTGGTGAGGAAGGTGCCGGTGGTGGGGTTGTACTCGCGTTGGCCCAGGAGGTAGTTGCCGGACGGGAGTTGGAGGCCGCCGATGTAGCCGGGTGTCTGCTGGGTGGTTGGCTTGGTCGGGGTGGGCGGCGCTGACGGGCCGGCTCGGGTCAGGCCGTAAGGCTCGTAGTTTTGTTGAGCGGGCTTGGCGGCCGTTGCCGTGAGAACTGAACCGTTCGGGGCGGTGGTGAGGGGAGTCCACGTACTCGGGGTCTGTTGTGCGAGGAGTCCGGAGCCATACAGGTAGCGGGTCGGTCGTGACCCTTCTGTGGTGTTGAGGATTTGGGGTGAGAGGGGGTCCCAGAGGTAGCGGGTGGTTTGGGGGCCTGTAGTGGAGGTGGCTCGGCGGCCGTCGCCGGTGTGGGTGTAGGTCGTCGTGGCGCCGGCGGTCGTGGAGGTGGTGGGTTTGCCGGCGGCGGACCAGGTGTAGGTGGTGGTGCCGTCGGAGGTTCGGTTGCCGTCGGGGTCGTAGGTGTAGGCGCGGGTGGTTGGTACGTCGAGTGGGTAGTTGGCGGGGGTGGTGAGCGAGGCCTGGAGTTCGTTGGCGGGGCCGTAGAGGGACCAGGTGCTGCTCGTCGGGCGCTTCTCCCAGGTGCGGTTGCCGTTGGCGTCGTAGTCGTAGCGGATGTAGTCGCTTGCCTCGTCTGTGCACTGGTCAACGCCGTAGCAGGCTGCAGTCAGGCGGTTCAGAGGGTCGTACGTGTACGACGACTTGCCGGCGACGGAGTCGTCGGAGCGGGTGATGTTGTCGGCGGCGTCGTACACGGAGGTCGTCTTGCGTAGCGGGCGCCCGTTCTGGGCGACGGTTAGGGACGTGGTGCGGCCGCGGACGTCCAACTGCTCGGTCTTGATCAGCCCGCCCGGTTGGGTCGTGGTGATCGTGCCGCGGGCAGCGTCGTAGCGATACGAGGCCAGAGGTTTGCCATCAGCTGCCGCGGAGGTCAGACGGTTGCCGGCGTCCCAGGTGTACGACTCGGCGTGGCCGGCTGCCGTCCGTCCGGTGAGGTTGCCGACGGCATCCCAGCGGTAGGACACGGCACCAGCTGACGTGAGCTGGTCGAAAGCGTCGTATCCGAAGCGGGTGAGGCCCAGGCCGTCGGTCATCGACGTACGACGGCCTGCGGCGTCCCACGTGTAGCTGACCGTGGGTGTCTTGTCGGAGTACGAGATCCGCAGCGGCGCACCGCGCGCATCCAAAACAAAGGACGCCGTCTTGCCTGAGGGCAATGTGGTGCGGATCAGGCGGCCGGCCTTGTCGTACGCGAACTTCCAGGTGCGACCGCCGTACGTCGCCTCAGTTGTCCGGCCCGCGCCGTCGTACGTGAAGGTCTGCGAACGGCCGCTGGCGTCGACGATCCCCGTGACCCGGCCGGATGCGTCGAAGGTCGTGGTGGCCTCGGGCAACGACGGTCTGGTGACGCCGACCACTGCGCCGGCGTCGTCGTAGCGCAGCTTGGTCGTGCCGCCGCGGGCGTCGACGAGCGTGGATACGCGACCTTGCCCGTCGTACGTCTGGCTCGTGGAGACATCAAGCGGCCCATGCTGCGAGAGCGGCTGGTCGTCGTCGTTGTAGGAGACCGTGCTGACGGCACCGCGCGGTGAGGTCGTCTTGATCGGCCGCCCCCAGCCGTCGTACTCGAGGCGGGTCACCTGACGCAACGGGTCCGTGACTGTCGTCAGATCACCGTCGGCGGAATACGCGTACCGCACAACACGACCCAAAGCATCGCGAGACGCGGTGACAAGCCCACGTGCGTCGTAGCTCACCGACGAGGTGCGACCGGCGTACACCGTACCAATCAGGTTCCCGCGGACGTCATAGGTGTAGGTCGTCCGCCGCCCGAGCGGATCCACCGTCGCGACGACGTCGTTGCGGGTGTTGTAGGTACGTCGGGTCACACCACCGACCGCGTCGGTCGAGGCGACAACGCGGCCGAGAGCGTCGTACTCGTGCCGGGCGCCATGCCCCAGGCTGTCGAACACCCGGATGAGGTTGCCCTTGGCATCGTAATGGAACGTGGCCGTGGCGCCGGTCGGATCTGTTTGGCGGATCAGCCAGTTCCGCTCGTACTCGTTGATCCACTTCCCGCCCGTCGGGTCGGTCATCGTCGACGTACCGCGAATGCCCTCGGTCTCCCACGACCACGTCGACCGACCGCCCTTGCCATCGGTTTGCGCGACGACCCGCCCGTCGGCGTCGTACTCCGTCACGTACGCCGGCTTGGCCGCATCCCCCACCGTCTCCGACGTCAGCCGCCCACCGGAGTACTCGTACCGCGTGCGAATCCCACCCGGCGACGTCACCCCGACCAACCGACCGTCGGCGTACTCGTACCGCACCGTCCGCGGCGCAACGCCCGGCCCCGACAACCGCACCGACGCGATCTGCCCCTGCTCGTTGTAGTCGTACGACAGCGACCGCCGCCCGTTCGCGACCGCCTGCACCCGCCCCGAGACCCGCCCGATCGTCACCCCTTGACCGTTGCGATCCCGGATCGCCTGTAGATCACCGGCCGCCGAGAACTGCATCCGCACCTGGTCGACACTCGTCAGCAGGTACGTCGACCCCGACCGTGCCAGCGTGAACCGCGCGGCCCCCGGCTCCACGGCGAACCCAGTCCCGCGACGCGTGAACCCGATCTCCCGCCCATCGGACGCCAGGTACCGCGCGCCGGCCGGCGATAGCTCGAGGCGGTCCGAGTACGACGCCCGCCACCCGGCACCGAGCGTGCCGGTGGATCCGTCGTTCGAGTTGTACGTCCGCGTCACCGCGAGTGGTACGCCGAGCGCCGTCACCGAAGCGTCCGTCTCGACCGCGGCCAGCGCGCCTGTCAGGGAGTTGACGGGATCGGACTGCATGGCGAACGGCCCGAAGAACGCCCGCGCCTGTTTGTCCGGGAGCACGAACCCGGGCGCACCGGCGTAGATCATCACCGAGGCGGACGCCGAACCCTTGCCATTCGTCAAGGAGACGCTCAGCAGGTTCGGCGAGCCGACGAACTTGCAGTCGAGTGGCACGAAGACCGACCAGCTCAGCGACTGGGTCCGCGCCGGCTTCGGCTTGGGCACGTTCTCGCAGGGCCAGTGGTTGACCTGCCACGTGCGGGTGTCGGTGATCCGGAGGTAGCAGAGGTCGATCGTCAGGTTGAACGTCCGGGCCTGGAAGGTGAAGGTGAGCCCGGTGCCCGCATGAGCCATGCCGCCGTCGAGGGCGATCTCGGTGCCGGTGCTCAGGACTTCACCGTTCGCAGAGACGGTCATGTCCGGATGTAGACACGGATACTCGTCCGGCTTCGCTGCGTACGCGACCGGTGTGAAGGGCAGGAGCAGGACCGCGAGGACGAGCGCAACAAGCCTGTTCCGCATAGTTCGCCTCCGCTCAGTCGTGGCCTTGTGACAGAGAGTTTACGGAGATTGGCCTGCGAAAAGAGCGGATGGTTACAGGTTGTGGATAACGGGCAGTGACTTTGGCGTGCGGGGGGCCGCGGAGTCGCTACGATCTGCGGAAACAGGTGAGGAACGTTCGAATGATGGTCCGCCCGCTGGCGGGTCTGCCACCACAAGTGTGAGGGTGTGGCTCATGAACATCGGTACCCGGAAGATCGTCGTCGACGAGGCGATCGCGCAACTGCGGCTGTACGCCGAGACGAACGGCGCCGTGCTGCAGTACTACGACGGGCTGCCGGGTATGACTACCGTCGGTGGCTCCGACCCGAACCAGGTGACGTTCGAGGACCTGGGCAGGATCATGGTGATCGGCGCCGACCTGCGGGTGCTGGACATCCCGTGGCTGCTCGAGGTGGAAGCCGAGAAGGAGCTCGCGGCGATTCCGGTGGACGCGCGCCTCGAGGACGCGGCGCCGGGGAGTGAACTGTTCGAGGCGGCGATGGCGCTGGACGACAAGTTCACCGGCCACCGCGGGTTCGGGCACGCGAAGAAGTCGAAGCTGCTGCACCTGAAGCGGCCGTACCTGTACCCGGTGACCGACAGCTTCATCCGGATGACCTACGGCTCGGCGTCGGCCGGAGCCGAGTTCCTCAAGGCAGTCCGCGAGGACCTGGTGAACCCGGCCAACGTCCGTGACTTCAAGCTGCTGCAGGTCCGCCTGACCGCGGAGCCGGCGACCAGCGCCGCCCGTCTGCTCGGCGAGGTGCCGACGCTCCGCCTCCTCGACATCCTCGCCTCCCTGCTGGGCGAGGCGAAGTAGAACCGAGGCGAAGTAGTAGGACCTACAGAACGCCGAGTCGCGCCAACGGCTCGACCAGTTCACGTTCCTCGTAGGACAGGTGCGACAGCAACGTGTCGTCCAGCAGATCAACGGCCGCTCGCAGACCGTCGATATCACCTGAGCCGTCAACAAGCGCGACCAGCGCTTTGTCGACACCTTCCAGTACGTCGTGAATGACCTTGTGCTCCTCCTGCAGCCGGTCCACGACCGGCACCAGGGCAGGGTCGGCGCGACGTAGGTGCGGAAACAGCGAGGCGTCCTCGAGTGAGTGGTGCGTCGTCACGAGCCGGCAGTACGACTCGCAGTACGTCCCGAGCGTCCAGTTGTTCTGCCGCATCGTCATCGTGTTGATGTGCGACCGCGCCGCACCAACCCCCAGCGTCCCGGCCGCGACCTGCTCGACCAGATCACGCACCTGGTCGAGCTCAGCACGCAGGTGGTCGTGTACGTCGATCAGATGCTGACCTGACTGCAGCTGGTACGGCGTGTAGGTCCGGGACGGGTCCTGCGCCGGACCGGTCGGCCGCGCCGACTCATCCAGCAGCTGTACGTCGCTACGTCGTACAGCAGGAGGTGGAGTCGGTACGACGCTGAACCCACCTGACACCACCGCAGCGGACCGAGGCGCAACGACAGCGCCCGACCGAGCCACCGCAACGGCCTCGCGCACACCGGCCGCCACCTCAGCGAACCGGCGGATGTCGTCCGGGTTGTCAGAGGCAAGGATGTAGGTGCTCATCCCCTCCCCCAGCGTCAGCTCGGTCAGCTGGTCGATCCACAGCTCCTCAGGCCCCTGCAGGAACCCGCCACCGCCACTGAAGGCACCGGAGATGTTGTACAGCCGCCGTACCGCAGCAGGGTCCCGCCCGGCCTCCACAGCGGCCTCGTCGATGGCCTTGTTCATCGCGGCCAGCTCATCCGGTCCGGCGTACCCACTGCTCGGCAGCCAGCCGTCTGCCAGCCGTCCGGTGAGTGCGAGCATCCGCGGCTTGTACGCACCCAGCCAGATCGACACGTCATGCGCCGGCGCCGGACCGCGCTTCGCACCGGACACCGTGTAGTGCTTGCCGGCCAGCCGGATGCCACCGCCACCAGGTGTCCAGACCTCGCGCATGATCGCGATGGCCTCTTCCAGCGCGGCAATGCTCTGTCCGGTGGTCAGCCGCGGCCCGCCGTTCGCTGCGACCGCGTCGAGGAACCCTCCGGCGCCCAGGCCGAGCTCGACCCGCCCGCCGGTGATCAGGTCCAGCGTCGCGACGCTGCGCGCCAGGACGACCGGGTGCCGGAGCGGCAGGTTGGCGACGTTGGTGGTGACCTTCACCCGCTCGGTCTGGGCTGCGACGACGGACAGCAGCGTCCACGCGTCCATCAGCCGCGGCTGGTACGGATGGTCCTGGAAGCTCACCAGGTCCAGGCCGACCTGCTCGGTCAGCTGGGCCATCGCGATCACGCGGTCCGGGGTGTCGACCGCGGGGGTCAGGAACGTGCCGAAGACCAGCTCGTGGCCGTAATCCATGATTCACCTTCTCGAAGTGGGTTCGGGAGCAAAACTACTTCGATAGACGAATAATCTCAACTACAGAACATCTACTGCCGGACGAGCAACCCGAACGCCTCGGCCGGACTCAAACCTTCGCCGCGCCTGTACGCCGCCTGATACGCATCCGGACCCAGCGCACCCGAGGCCGCAGCGACCGCCCGGGCGAGATCCTCCGCCTCGGTCGAGGCCAACAGATAGCTCTCGGTGGCCCGCGTCGCGGCCGAGCTCCCCAGCAGGGTCGCAGCGAGGGTCTTGTCCGGGTGCGAGCCCGCGATCCCCTCCAGCGCCCAGCACATGCCGCGCAGCGAGTCGAACTCCTCCGAGACCCGGAAGGCCTCCATGTGCAGCTCCAACGCATCGCCCGGCCGGCCCTGGAGCTCCCTGACGAACCCGAGCTCCTCCAGGACGATCGACAGATACAGCACCGATTCCGTCTGCAAGCGGGCGGCGTCGATCAACGCCTGCAACCGCTCCGAGGCCTCGTCCAAAGCGCCAGTACGACGGGCCGCGAAGCCGAGTACCAACTCCGCGAGGGCCTGCGACGCGCGTTGCCCTTGCTCGGTCGCCAGCCGCAGCGCACGCTCACCGTACGCCCGGGCCGACTCGTAGTGTCCTCTCCGGATCGCCGTCCACCCGAGCATGCCCAACGCGTTGGCGACCTCAGGCCACAGCCCGATCTCCTCCGCAGCCGCGGCGCCTTCGAGGTGCAGCCGCTCCGCCTCGTCGAAGTCACCGACAAGCTCGGCGTGCGCCCCGAACCAGCCCGTCGCCTGCAGCACACCCCACCTGTCCCCCAGCGACCGGAAAATCGCGATGCTCTGACACGCGTCGTCGTACAAGGCCGGCAGATCCGCCCGTACATGCGCATGCTTCGCGCGCGCAGCCAGCACGGCCGCCACGCCCCACTGGTTCCCGTCGGCCTCGAAGGTCTTCAGGGCTTGGTCGAGCATCGACAGGCATGCTGAGAGGTCACCGACATCGCTGGCGGCATGGGCGATCCACCACAGCCCCATGGCATCGGCGCTGTCCAGCCAACGGTCCCGCTCCGCGGGAGCGTCAGGGTGCCCGAGCAGGTACATGAACCCGGCCCGCCACACCCCAGCCCGAGCAGACCCCTGCACAGTGTCCAGAGACCGCATGGCCTCCACATGCCGACCACGCAGGAACCAGTACCAGGACAGCGCATCCACAAGCCGTTCAGCGAGGTCCAGCTGTCCCGTGGTCACCGCACGATCCAGTGCGGTCCGGAAGTTGGCGGAGTCCTCGTCCAGCAACTGCAGCCACCTACTCTGCTCGTCACCGAACAGCCCCGGCCGCGCCGCCTCAGCCAGCGACACGTAGTAGGACAGGTGCCGCTGACGAGACGACTCCAGCTCACCCGACACCCGCAGCTTCTCGACGCAGTACGCCGCCACTGACTCGAGCAACCGGAAGCGACCGCCATCGACCGGTACGACGAGCGACCGGTCGACCAACCGCACCAGCACATCCAGTACGTCGTCCTCACCGCACACAGCCGCCGCAGCGTCCGCCGTACAGCCATCCGCATGTACGGCGAGCTGCCGCAGTACTGATTGCTCCGAAGGGGCAAGCAGCTCCCAGCTCCAGTCGATCATCGCGTGCAATGTCTGCTGTCGTGGCGCAGCACCGCGGTGCCCTGTCGCCAGCAACCGGAAGCGGTCGTCCAGCCGTGCTACGAGCCCACGTACGCCGAGCGCTCGTACTCGCGTCGCAGCGAGCTCCAACGCGAGCGGGATCCCGTCCAGCCGCCTGCACAGTACGGCGACATCAGCAACGGTCTCGTCCGTCAGGGCGAAGCCACGTGACGCGGCCGCCGCACGTGTCACGAACAGCTGCGCCGCACTGCACTCGCCAACCTCCTCAACGCCCGCCGACACAGGCGGCACCGACAAGGGCGGAACACTCCACACCACTTCACCAGCCAGGCCCAGCGGCTCGCGGCTCGTTGCCAGCACCCGTAGACCCGGAGCCGTGGCCAGCAAGCGGTCCGTCAGTGCGGCGACCTCCTCGACAATCTGTTCGCAGTTGTCCAGCACCAGCAGCCGGGAACCCATCACTGACGCCAACCGATCGACCACAGGTGTGCCCTCGGTGTCGCGGAGGTCCAGAGCAGCCTGCACTGCGTCAGTGAGCGAGTTGGCGACCGACAACGCGTCAGGAGTCACGGCAGCCAGCTCGACCAGCACGACACCGTCCGCGAACCGGTCGGCAACATCAGCCGCGGCCGCCAGCGCCAGGCGAGTCTTGCCGACGCCTCCCGGACCAGTCAGCGTGACTAACCGTGATGTGCCCAAACAGGCACCTATGTCGGCCAACGCATCGGTGCGACCGATCAACTCAGTCAGCTGAGCGGGAAGGTTGCTCCGTGCGTGCGGCAGCTCCTGAGCGAGGATCGACTGCTGCAGCGCCACCAGCTCCGGGCTGGGATCCAGACCGAGGTCCTCCAACAGCAGCTGCCGTAGCTCATCAAAACTCTCGAGTGCCTCGGACTGCCTTCCGGAACGGTAGAGCGCCTTCATGTGCGCCGCACGGAGCCCCTCACGCAGCGGGTGCGCCTTCACGAACCCGGCGAGGTCCACGACAGGTAGATCGGCCTGTTCGAGAGCAGTGAGCCGCAGGTCGGTCAGCCGGGCTACAGCTGTCTCGACAAACGCGTCGTCCGCAAAGTCGGCGTACGCGGGACCGCGCCACAACACCAGCGCCTCGTCGACCGAGCCGGCGGACAGCAGTTCACCGAACTGCAGAGCGTCGTACGTCCCAGCAGAAACCACCAGCGAGTAGCCGGCCGGACCGGACTGCACCAGCGAGCGGCTGCCGGGCTCTGCGTCCTCAAAAGCCCGCCGTAGTTGAGAAACCTTCGCGGACAGCGTCCCGGACGGGTTACCGGGCAGTTCCGATCCCCAGAGGTCGTCGATGAGTCGGTCCGCGGGCACAGGTCGGCCCTCGTGCACCAGCAGGTCTGCCAGCAGCGCACGCACCTTGAGCCCCTGGATGACCACGGGCGTCCCCGCGTCCGTCCACGCCGTCACTGGTCCCAGTACCCCGAAGCGCATGACGGCACCTTATTCCGGTCTGCCAGAAAGGACCGGAAAGAAACCGTAAACCCGTTCCAGCAGAGTCTGTGTCAGACGGAAGGAGGATGCAGATGCGACTGGCAGTGATCATCGGCAGCACCCGGCGAGGCCGGTTCGGACCGACCGTGGCGCACTGGCTCGCAGAGCAGGCAGCCAAGCAGTTCGAGGTCGACCTGGTCGACCTGGCAGCTGCGAACCTGCCGACCACGCTGCCCGACGCGGACGACGAGACACCGCAAGAGGTCGCCGTACTGAGCAGCAGGCTGGCAGCCGCGGATGCGTTCGCCATTGTCACGCCGGAGATCAACTGCAGCTTTCCGGCCACGCTGAAGACCGCACTGGACTGGTACTACGAGGAGTGGCACGCCAAGCCGGTAGCGATCGTCAGCTACGGCCGGGAGAGCGGCGGCTGCCACGCCACCGCGCAACTGCGGCAGGTCTTCACAGAACTCCAAGCGATCACGATTCGCAATACCGTCGCACTGCCCTGCTACTGGGAGCAGTTCACCGCCGATGGCGGCTGGCCACGGTCTTCCGCCGGCTACGAGGCAACCGCCAAACTCATGCTCGACCAGCTGGTCTGGTGGGCCGAAGCGCTTCAGGACGCGCGCACGAAGCGTCCGTACCAACCCTGAGAGGAAAGACCCATGAGGAAGCTGATCGAATCCACGTTCGTCACCCTGAACGGCGTCATCGACGAGCCGCAGAACTGGAGCCCGCCGTACTGGGACGAGGAGCACATGGCCTACAACCAGTCGCTGATGGAAGGCGTCGAGGGACAGGTGCTCGGCCGGCTCACCTACGAGGGCTTCGCGGACGCGTGGCTGTCACGGGCCGGCGACCCGTTCGCCGACATCTTCAACGCGATGCCGAAGTGGGTCGCGTCCCGCACGGTCACCGAGTGGAAGTGGAACGCACAGCCGCTCGAGGGCGACGCGGCCGAGGCCGTCCGCAAGCTCAAGGAGTCCGAGGGCGGCGACCTGATCAAGTACGGCACCGGGTCGTTCTCGAAGACGCTGCTGGAGAACAAGCTCGTCGACGAGTACCACTTCTGGATCTTCCCGGTGGTCGCCGAGGGCGCAACCATGTTCCAGGGCACCGGCATCGACATCACCCACCTCGAGCTGCTCGGCACGACGACCTTCAAGTCCGGCATCGTCGTCCACAAGCTCGCACCGAAGGCCTGACCCATCTGCGGCCGGTACGTCGACGACGTACCGGTCGCGAGGTCACACAACGAACCTGGAGACAGCCGATGACCGAGCTCAACGCGGAACGTACCCGGCGAGCGATCGTCGAACACACCCGCCGGCTGGCGGAGTCGGCCGCCGCCGCCGGACCTGACGCCGTCGTGCCGACGGCCCCGAAGTGGACCGTCGCCGACCTGGTCGAGCACGTGGGCCAGACCCACAACTGGATCGCGGAGATCATCGAGCGGCGCATCACCGACCCCGCCCAGCTACCCATGGAGGTGGCCGTGCTCCCTGCCGACCCGCGCGAATGGCCGACCTGGCTGTCGGAGTCCGCGCAGCGCGTCGCGACCGCGTGCTCCGACGACGCACTCGACGCGCCGGTGTTCAACGCCTCGGGCGACGAGCGCTCCGGGACACAGTTCTGGATGACCAGCGCCCTCAACGAGTCGGTCGTCCACGGCGTCGACGCGGCCACCGCGGCGGACCGGCCGGCCGACATCGACGCCGATGTCGCCGCCGCACTCATCAGCAACCACCTCACGATGCTCACCTCCCCGACGTGGGAGCTGCGGCGGACCGAGTCCGCGCACGCCATCCGGGGCACCGGGCAAACACTGCAGTGGCTGGCTACCGACACCGGTGCCTGGTTCGTGGAACGGCGCCCTGAGGGGGCGACGTGGCGGCCCGAAACCCAGCAGGCCGATGTGACGGTGAGCGGCCCGGCGCAATCGTTGCTCCTGACCTTGACCCGCCGACGCCCGCTCGCCGACCGCGCGGCGACCGGCATCACCGTCGACGGCGACCTCGACCTCGCCCAGCACTGGCTCGACAACACCGGCCACGACAGCGACTGAACTCGCACCGAAGGCCTGACCTCGGTCATGTATCCGGCCGGTCACCCGCAGCAGGGTGGCCGGCCGGAGGCTTGTTCGCGCGAGCCCGTGGGTACCGGTCGGGGCCATGGGGGATGAGGCGGCGCTGGGGACCGTCTGTCAGGGATCCACGCGATCGGCCGATGCGGATCGCGGATCCACACGTGCGATCTGACTGGAGTTCTGATGGGTACCGTCCTGACCATCGTGATCATCGTCGTGGTGCTGCTCGCGGCAGCGGCGTTGTTCTACCTGTACCAGCGCAGACGCTCCGACGAGCTGCAACAGCGGTTCGGCCCGGAGTACGAGCGCACTGTCGAGGAGTCGGGGGATCGTCGCAGCGCCGAGCGTGAGCTGCGTGGGCGGGAACGCCGCGTGTCGCGGCTGGACATCACGCCGTTGAGCCGTGAGTCCGCCCAGACCTACCGCGCCGAGTGGGCCGAAGTGCAACAGAGCTTCGTCGACCGTCCTGCCGGAGCAGTCACCGACGCGGACCGGCTGGTGCTGCGGATGATGCGCGAGGCCGGCTACCCGGTCGACGAGTTCGACCAGCGGGCCGACGACGTGTCCGTCGAGCACCCCGACGTCGCCATGCATTACCGCGAGGCACACCGGATCGCCGTTGCGCAGGCACGCGGCGACGCCGATACCGAGGACCTGCGGCACGCGGTCACGGCGTACCGCCAGCTGGTCGACGCCCTGCTGGACGACAGCGAGAACGCACCCCGCCATACGAACACCAAGGAGCAAGCATGACCACGCCCGACCGTCGCGACGTCTCTCTGGACGACGACCGCACGCTGGACCACGACGACCTCGAGACCGATCCCGACCTCGCCGGCAACCGCGGCCTCGGCCTGGACGTCGACCGTACGACGGACGAACCGAACGGCCGTACCAGGGCGGCTGATGACCTGAACGGCCCTACGACGACGACCGATGAGCCGAACGGCCGTACGGCCGTGGACGATGAGCCGTTGGTGGCCGAGGACTCGGCTGTCGACTACCGCGCCCGCTGGGAGGTCGTCCAGCAAGGATTCGTGGACGACCCGCGCAACGCCGTCAGCGAGGCCGACAAGCTCGTCGACGACGTGCTCAAGCACCTGGCGGACGGCTTCGACCGCCAGCACCAGGGCCTCGAGCAGCAGTGGTCGAGCGGCGAGCCGTCGACCGAGGATCTCCGCTCGGCGCTGCAGCGGTACCGCGCGTTCTTCCAGCGCCTGCTGACGTTGTGACGTTGTGAGCAGAGCCCGGCGGCCGGTACGACGTCGTACCGGCCGCCGGGCGTTCGTTGCCTAGGGCGCGATGTTCTGGTTCAGGTGGAACACGTTGTCCGGGTCGTACTTGCGCTTGACCTCGGCCAGCCGGTCGTAGTTCTGCCGGTAGTTGTCGCGGATCCGGCCTTGGTCGTCGTCGGCCATGAAGTTGATGTACCCGCCCGCCTCGGAGTGCGGAGAGACATCGTCGTAGTACGACCGCACCCACTCGATCCCGGCCTCGTTGTCGGCCGGGTCCGGCCACATGCCGGCGATCACGGTCGCGAAGTTCGCGTCCCGGTAGGCGAACGCGGTCGCGTCCGGCGTCACCCGGTGGCAGGCGCCGTTGATCGGGTAGATGTGCACGGTCGAGTTCACCGCCGGCAGACCGGGCGCGTGCCGCACGTGCGCCTGGATCGCCTCGTCGGTCAGCTCGGTGACGAAGTTCGCCTTCCAGTAGTGCTGCAGGCCGGGCGGCACGAGCGCGTCGAAGGCGCTGTTCAGTGCCGGGTACGGCATCGGCCCGACGTGCTCGGCCATCACCGGCGCGAATTCGCGGAACTTCGAGATCTGCGTCTCGCCCTCGTCGAGGTCGCCGGCCCAGCAGCCGACGATCGCCGCGAACGGCTCGCCGTGCCGGTTCTCCGGGATGAACGGCAGCGGCGGCGCGATCTGGAACGCCGGGAACCCACCGAGCTGCTCGGGCGCGTCCTTGATCAGTTCCCGGAATCCCGACAGTACGGCGACCGCGTCGGACATCTCGAAGAACATCGGGCCGCCGTAGATCGTCGACACCGGCGCCAGCCGGAACTCGAGCGCGGTCACCACACCGAAGTTGCCGCCACCGCCGCGCAACGCCCAGAACAGGTCCTCGTTCTCCTTCTCGCTCGCGATCAGGAACTGCCCGTCCGCGGTCACCACGTCGGCCGACACCAGGTTGTCGCACGACAGCCCGAGGCCCCGGTCGAGGTACCCGATCCCGCCGCCGAGGGTCAGCCCGCCGACGCCGGTGGTCGAGATGATCCCGCCGGTCGTGGCCAGCCCGAACGCATGCGTGGCCGCGTTGAAGTCGCCCCACGTCGCGCCGCCGCCGGCCCGCGCCGTCCGGTTCACCGGGTCGACCCGGACGTTGCGCATCCCGCTCAGATCGATGACGAGCCCGTCGTCGACCGTGCCGAACCCCGGCACACTGTGCCCGCCGCCGCGGACCGCGAGCTCGAGTTCGTTCGTCCGTGCGTAGTCGATCGCCGCCATGACGTCACCGGCGTTCTCGCACCGGACGATCGCCTGCGGCCGCTTGTCGTGCATCGCATTGTTGACCTTGCGCGCCTCGTCGTACCCCTCGTCGCCCGGCGTGAAGACCTGTCCGCGCGTGCGTTCTCTCAAATCGTCGATCATTGTCCGCTCCCCGAACCACTGTCGCCCTGTCGCAGAGCGGCGCGCGCGTGCAGAACGCACACAACGCACCGCGCAGACCGGTCGTCGCCGGTGAGCCGGCGCGAGACTTCACCCCAGAGAGCGCCCGACCCCCGACGGGCAGCCGGCCCTCCCCCAGACCTACCCGTTCCTCCCCGACCTTCCCAAGCAGGACTGTTTTCGTCAATCCCCAGACAGAGTGCTGAGCAAGCGGCCCTGAGCCTGCTCGAGGTGGTAGGCCAGGTGATCGGCCGCGGCCGACGAGTCACCCTGCTGGATCGCCTCGAGGATCGCCGCGTGTTCTTCGGCGACCGTGGTCGGCGCGGCCTTGCGGTGCGCCTGGTACTGGCCCATGGTCAGGTGCACCTCGCCGATGATCAGCTCGTGCATCCGGGTCAGCCGGCGGCTGCCGACCGCGGCCACCAACGCCGTGTGGAACGCGATGTCCGCCTCGACCTGGTTCTCGAACAGCCGGTCGCGCGCCGCGTACTCGATCGCGACCTGCGCCCGGGCGGCGTCGGCCGGCACCTCGCCGGTCGCCGCCAGCGCGGACACCGCCGCCTTCTCGATCGTCATCCGGCTGAAGAACAGGTCCCGGATCTCGGCCTCGTCGAGCACCGGAACGACCGCTGTCTTGTGCGCCGTACGCCGCAACAGGCCGAGCGCGGTCAGCCGCTCGAGCGCTGCCTTCGCGGTCGGCCGGGCCACGTTGTACTCCGTGGCGAGCCGGACCTCGGTGAGCTTCTCCCCCTGCGGGATCTCACCGTTCACGATCCGCTTGCGGATCGACTCGTAGAGCGCGTCGGTCAGCGAGGACGGCCCGAGCTCAAGACGCGCTTCGGTACTCACAGCACCCCCTCCAACAACGAACTGGTCTGGCAAGTGTACTGGCCTAGTAACCCGCGGCCTTGTCCACCACGTTCCGCAACGGCTCGCCGCCGACGAAACGGCGGATGTTGTCCGCGACGATCTCCTGGTGCCGCCGGACGGTGCCGTCGCTGGTGGCGCCGTTGTGCGGCGTGACGACGACGTTCGGCAGCGACCAGAACGGGCTGTCCGGCGGCAGCGGCTCCACCCCGTGCGCGTCCAGGCCGGCGCCCGCGATCTGCCTGGTCCGCACCGCCTCCAGGAGCGCCTCGTCGTCGGCGATCCCGCCGCGCGAGATGCAGATGAAGTACGCCGTCGGCTTCATCCGCGCGAACGCGTCCCGCCCGAACACACCGACCGTCGAGGGCGTCCGCGGTGTCGTCACCACGACGAAGTCCGACTCCGCGAGCAACCGGTCGAGATCGCACAGTTCGTCGACATTCGGCGACGGCTGCCCAGGACGCCGCCGTACGCCGAGAACTCGCATGTGGAACGCCTTCGCCTTCAACGCGAGATCGAGGCCGGAGTTGCCAAGACCGTAGATACCCACGGTCCGGCCGGCCAACTCGCCGTGGCGGTAGTGGTCCCAGCGGTGCTCGGCCTGCGCGCGCATCCACCGCGGTACGTCGCGATTGAGCATCAGCATCAGCAGGATCGAGTGCTCGGCGAGCGAGATCCCGCCGTTGCCGGCGCTCGACGTGAGGACGACCGGCGACGCCAGCATCCCGGGCGTGAGGTCGGCGTCGACACCGGCCGACGGACTGTGCACCCAGCGCAGCCGCGGTGCCTTCACCAGCACCTCCGGCGGCACGCGACCGACCACTCCCTCCATCTCAGCGAAGACGTCCGAGGCGTCGTCCAGCGCGTCGACGAAGCGCACCGCCACCTCCCCCGCCGCCTCGACGTACACCGGCGATTCCTTGCCTACTACAACGATCATCACTTCAGTCCCGTCGTCGCGATACCGCGGATCAGGTACTTCTGGGCCACGGCGAAGAAGATCAGGATCGGGACCAGCGACAGCAACGACATGGCGAACAGCATGCCCACCCCACTCTGGGTCTCGGAGTCGACCATCGAGTTCAGCGCCACCGGCACGGTGAACGCCTGCGTCCTGGTCAGGTAGATCAACGGTACGAAGAAATCGTTCCAGGTCCAGATGAAGGTGAAGATCGTGGTCGTCACCAGCGCCGGTCGCATCAGCGGCAGCACGACGTACCAGAAGGTCAGGAACGGGCCGGCGCCGTCGATCCAGGCCGCCCGGTCGAGCTCGCGCGGCAGCGTCCGGATGAACTGGACCATCAGGAAGACGAAGAACGCGTCGGTGGCCAGGAACTTCGGGATCAGCAGCGGCCAGTACGTGTTCACCAGGCCGAGCTGCGAGAAGAAGATGTACTGCGGAATGACGAGCACGTGGAACGGCAGCATCACCGAGGCGAGCGTGATCGCGAAGTACACCTTCCGCATCCGGAACTGCAGCCGGGCCAGCGCGTACGCCGTCAGCGAGCAGGAGAACAGGTTGCCGACGATCGAGGCGATCGTCACCACCAGCGAGTTCACGAAGAACACCGAGAACGGCCGGTTCAGCGCGTGCCAGCCGTCCTTGAAGTTCTGGAACGTCCACTCGGACGGGATGATGCCCGGTTCGGTCAGGATCTTTTCAGGCGGTTTGAACGCGCTCACCACCATCCACACCAGTGGATAGATCATGAACGCCACGAACACCAGGAGCCCGGTGTGCTTGAGAACGGCCCGGAGCCGCCGCTGCCGGGCCGGCGCCGGGCTGCTGATCACTTTTCCTGCGGTCAGACTCACCATCAGCTGTCTCCGTAGAAGACCCAGTACTTCGAGACCAGGAAATGCAGCGCCGTCACCACGGCGATCGCGACCATCAGCACCCAGGCGAGTGCGGACGCGTAGCCCATGTCGAAGGCGACGAACCCCTGCTGGTACACGTACAGCGTGTAGAACAGCGTCGAGTTCGCCGGACCGCCCGTACCACCGCTGATGATGTGCGCCTGGGTGAAGGTCTGGAACGCGCCGATCGTCTGCAGGATCAGGTTGAAGAAGATGATCGGCGTGAGCAGCGGCACCGTCACGTGCGTGAACTGCCGCCAGACACCCGCGCCGTCGACGCGGGCCGCCTCGTACAGCTCGTCCGGGATCTGCCGCAGGCCCGCCAGGAAGATCACCATCGGCGACCCGAAGGTCCACACGTTCAGCACGATCAGCGTCGCCAACGCCGTCCGCGGGTTCTGCAACCAACTCTCGCCGTGGACCCCGATCAGCGCCAGCCCCTTGTTGATCAGACCTTCGTCACCGAAAATCTCCCGCCACAGGATCGCGATCGCCACCGAAGACCCCAGTAGTGACGGCAGGTAGAACGCGCTGCGGTAGAACGCCAGCCCACTCAGGCCGCGGTCGAGGATCAGCGCGAGCAGCAAGGCGAAGGCGAGCTGCAGCGGCACCGACACCAGCACGTAGATCAGGGTCACGCGGACCGAGGCCCAGAACTGGTCGTCGTGGATCATCCGCTGGAAGTTCTCCAACCCGGTCCACTCCGGCGGATTGAGGATGTCGTAGTTCGTGAACGCCAGATACAGCGACGCGAGCAACGGCACCGCGGTGATGAGCAGGAACCCCAACTGCCAGGGGATCAGGAAAACGTGTGCCGCCCGCCCCTGGCGATTGAGGTAGAACCTCGAGCGGGACGTCATGCGGCCCGCTTGATCCCGGCGCCGATCTCGTCGACCAGCTTCTGAGCGCCGGCCGGCACCGCCGTCTTGCCCAGCGCGATCTCCTCGCAGATCCGGGCCATCGTGGTCCGCCAGGTGCTCGACCCGGGCGGCGCCTCGTACCGCGGCTTCCGCTCGGCCGCACGTTCCTTCGCGACCACCGCGAGCATCTCCTTCTCGTCCGGGCTCGCGAACGCGGCAGCCTGCTCGGCGACCTTCGGGTTCGTCGGCGCGCCCATGGTGAGCCGGACCGTCTTCAGCATCTCGGCGTTGTTCACGTTGTAGTCGAGGACCTTGCCGGCCGCCTCGAGGTTGCCGTCGTCGATCCGCTGGTAGATCGCCATCCGCGGGAAGTACAGGTACTTGTGCCCGGCCGGCGCGCCCGCGGCGATCGGGGCCGCCCGCAGCCGGAACTTCTCCTTCGGGAACATCTTCGCGTCGTCGATGATGTGATTGGAGTTGCCGAAGTTCACCAGGACCTTCTTCCCCACCTGAGCCCAGTCCGGACCCATCCCCTCCTGCTCGCTCAGTGACAACGCACCGCCGGCCTTGCGCAGCTTCTCCCACCAGTCGAGCCAGCTGCCCAGACCGTCCGCCGTGAACCCGACCTGACCGTCCTGGGTCCACAGCTGCTCACCCCGCTGCCGCAGCCAGGCCTCGAAGGTGAGGTCGTGGTCGGGCGCGTACGGCGTACCCTTGCGCTTCCCGGGATTGTTCTTGCTGTAGGCAACGAGGAGCTCGGCCAGGCTGTCCCAGGTCCAGCCCGGCCCCTCGACCGGAACGGTCACGCCGTCGGCCTTGGCGACGGTCTCGTTGTAGCGGATCACCGGAGTGAAGATGCCGAACGGCAGCGTGTTGAGCTGCCCGTCGAGCTTGAAGGTCTCCAGGTCTTCCTTGCTGTAGTCGTCCCATTTCAGCGTGGGGATGTCGTCGAGCTTCCGGTACAGCTTGCTCTTGTGGTACGTCATCACCTGCG
This sequence comes from Kribbella soli, assembly GCF_004331345.1. GTDB lineage: Bacteria > Actinomycetota > Actinomycetes > Propionibacteriales > Kribbellaceae > Kribbella > Kribbella soli. The sequence goes on from NZ_SJJZ01000002.1 coordinate 1,734,385, forward strand.
GCGACGCGATCCAGAAGATGTCCGGTACGTCGCGGGCCGCGATCTGCGTCGTCATCCGTTCCTGGAAGGCGGTGTAGTCGGCGAACTCCGGCTCGATCGTGATCGCCGGGTTCGCCGTACTGAACTGCTTCAGGGCCTTGGTGTAGTTCTGCTGACGGATGTTGTTGCCCCACCACGCGTACCGCAGGGTGACGTCCCCGCCACCGCCCGACGGTCCGCCGCCGCTCCCGCCGCAGCCGGCGACCGCGGCCGCCGCGAGCCCCGTGCCCAGTGACACCTTGAGAAATCCTCGCCGATCCATCTCGTTCTCCTCACACACAGACGAGTACGTCGAACAATCCGATCTCCGGCACCTGCACCCACCCGTCGCTCACCTGCAGGCGCTCCTGCGCCACCAACGCCCGCACCTCGCGTACGCCGGCCGGCACCCGCAACCGGGCCGGCCCGATCCGTACGGGTGGAGCGAATCGCTGGTCGGTGTCCCCCGATCTGTTCAGCAGATGCACGACGAACCCCGCCGCCGACCGCCCCACCACGATCTCGACCTGCTCCGGCAGGTCCGTCTGCACCGCTCCGCCCACCTGATCCACGAACAGATCGCGATGAACGCTCAATCCCACCTCTCGGTAGGCCCGTCCGATGGTCCACGGGAAGAGCACCACGTTGCCCTGCTTGACCATCCCGGGACGGTCGAGCAGCACGTGTCCGTGGCACTTCTCCGGTGGGCCGTACGGCGCTCTCGACAGGGCTCGTAGCGCGACCTCGGCGTCGGACGGTGCCTCGACGACCTCGAAGGTCCCGAACACCGGGACACCACCCTCGAGGTGCAGCGACCGCACCTCCGCCTCGGTCTCGTACCGGGCAAGCGGCCTGATCGGGAGCGCCGGCACCGTTGTGGTGCCGGTGGCAACTACCGCTCCGTCGTACGTGCCGAGGTCGACCGGCCCGAGGTCCGGCAGCACGACCACCTGATAGCGACTCAAGTCGACGTCGGCGAGACGGTGTTCGGGAAGGACGTCGAATGGCACGTGGCGTTGCAGAAGCGCCAGGTACAAGCCTTCGAACTCCGCCCGCGAGCGCTCCGACCTGACCAGAAGGGTCTGCGCGGCCGGTACCAGGTCGCGATAGACCTCCGAGTGGTCACGGTGGAACCGCGTGAGCCGGGACGCGACGTCCAGGCAGGCGTACGGCGTGGTCTCCGGCGTCCCCATGATGTACGTCGACGGGTTGGCGCCGCGGGCGATCGCCTGCACCAGGTACTGCGCGAAGTGATGCGGATCCTCACTGGCCATCCGGTACGGCATGTCCACGAAGCCCACCGAGTTGGTCAGCACCGGGACCGTGGGACGGAAGGTCTTCGCCGCGCTCACGCTCTCGCTGGTTCGGTGATGCCACAACCGCCGGCCGACCGCGTTGTTCGCCTCGTGGAACACGATGTCCGCCTGATCACCGAGGACCAACGGTGCCTCTGGACGTCGAGCCGCCAGGTGATCCCGGATCCTCCCGGTGAGATCGGCCAGCACGTCCTTCGAGAACCGTTGCCAGTCCGCATACCCGGGTGAGTCACGGTCGTCCGGCAGCGGACCGTCGTACCGCTCCTGACATGCCACGCAGTGGCAGACCCCGTGGTAGACGCGGCTGTAGTCGACCTCGTTGAACGACATCCAGTTGCAGAAGAAGCCGTCCAGCGGATACCGATCGAGCACCTCGTCGAGGACCTCGAACAGCTTCACCTGGTAGTAGTCACCACTCGGGCACACACTCGTCAGCCCGTTGTAGACCTGCCGCGCCCCGGTCGGTCCGACGAAGCACCAGTCCGGATGCGCCTCCGCCCGCCGATGGTCGATCTTGGAGAAATCCATCCGCCCCATCACGCGGATGCCGCGCCGCGCCGCTGCCTTCACCGCGTCACCGACCAGGTCTCCGGACGGCCGCTCCGCCAGATACGGGTTGCGCGTCTGGAACTCCAGATCGGTCGGGTAGTTCGACAGGATCCCGCCGACGCTCAGCAACCAGGTGTCCGCACCGAACTCCTCCAGGTAGTCCAGCACCGACTCGACGTCCAGCCCCGCGTCGATCTCGCGCAGGTTGGTCTGGAACATCCGGAACGGGTCCTGCCACCAGAGCCTCATGAGTGCTCCCGGCGCAACGTCCGGTACAGCGCGGAGTGGTCCAGCTCCCCGTCCCCGTCCGCGATGGCAGCGTTCATCAACTGCTGCGTCGCGGCGGTGTTCGGCAGCGCCAGATCCAGTTCGGCCGCGGCCTGAGCGGCGAGCCCGAGGTCCTTACGGTGCAGCCGGAGCCGGAACCCCGGCTCGAAGGCCTCGTTGACCATCCGCTCGCCGTGCACCTCGAGAATGCGTGAGCTCGCGAACCCGCCCATCAGCGCCCGCCGTACGACGGCCGGATCCGCGCCGGCCCGTTCCGCGAACAGCAGTCCCTCGGCCACCGCTTCGATGGTCAGCCCGACGATGATCTGGTTCGCGACCTTCGCGGTCTGCCCGGCACCGGGACCGCCGATCAGCGTGACGTTCTTCCCGAGGACGTCGAAGATCGGCCGCGCCCGCTCGAACACCTCCGGCCGGCCGCCGACCATGATCGTCAACGTCCCGTCCCGCGCACCGAGCTCGCCACCGGACACCGGTGCGTCCAGGTAGTCGCAGCCCAATTTGTCGATCAGCTGTGCGAAACCGATGGTGGCGGTCGGCGAGATCGAGCTCATGTCGATCACCAATGACTCTGCCCGCAGCCCCTCGGCGGCTCCGCCCGGCGCGAACAACGCCGCCTCGACGTCCGGGGTGTCCGGCACCATCAGGATCACGACCTCGGACCGCTCGGCCACCTCCTTGGCCGACGCACACACGTGTGCCGCGAGGTCGGTCCGGCCGCGATACACAGACAGTTCGTGGCCGGCAGCAATCAAGTTGTCCGCCATCGGACGGCCCATCACTCCGAGCCCGATGAACCCGATCCTCATGGCCGGCTCCAATCGACGTGCACGACCTCGAGCAGCCCGGCGGTCGGAATCACGATCTCGGCCCGCCCGTCCACGACTGTCGGCTCCAGGTCCACCCCGGCCACCAGCAGCCGGACCTTCGGCCGATCCGTCGGTACGGCGATCGACACGGTCTGCGGCGGCAACGGGAGCGTCTCCCGGATCGCCCCTCGCATCGCCATCGGATTCGTGAGGTTGACCAACGCAACGGCGACTTCGTGCTCGCCCCGATGGACCGCGATGTCCACCAGCCCCGCGCCGTCGACCGTCACCTCGGGCGTCTTGCCGAGCGCCCAGGAGACCGCGTTCCCGATCAGTCGGCCATGGTCGGACTGCAACGCCTCCCAGAAGATCGCTCCGAGGTCGAACGGGAAGTAGACCGTCCGGCCGCCCTGGGCGTTCTCGGTGCAGATCACCGCGGGCTTGTCCGGAGCTTCTCGCTGGTAGACCTCTTCCATCGGCAGGTCCGGGAAGTCCGGGATGAACCGGAACGGCGTCACCGCATCCGACTCGACCCCGATGATGTGGGTGCCACCGATGATCCGGGTCGTACCCTCGAAGCCGGCGTTCAACGGATGCGCGTCGGTCAACGCGATGTAGTTGTTCTGCACCGGCCGGCTCACCTCGGTCAGCCGGACGCCCAGTACATCCGCCAGCCCGAAATCGGTCCGCTGGTGCCCGTTCTCGTCGTACAGCGAGCTCTGGTACGCCGCCACGAGCGACCCGCCACCGTCGACGTACGACCGCAGGGTCGCGCACTGGTCGTCGCTGAGCTGCTCGGCGTTCGCGAGCACGACGACCTTGAACCCGCTCAGCCGCTCGACCGTCATCGCCTGGTCGGAGACGAATTCGAACGGCACGCGCGCCTCGACGAGCGCCTGGTAGAAGCCGTCCTCGTGGTCGTTGTCGCCGGCCCGCAACTGGCCGGTCCGGGTCGGGTCGAGCAGCGCGACCTCGGCAGTGATCCGCAGATCCTTGAGCACCGGTTCGACGGAGGCGTGCAGGTTGAACGCCTCGACGACCGGCTGCACCCACCGCTGGTCCGGCACGCTCGCGTTGAACTTCGTGAACCACGGCAGCGCGCCCTGCGCGAACCCGTCGACGATCCAGGTCTTCGTCTCCTCCGGCGGCGCGACCGAGTCCTTCCAGCGGTACTTGTGCTCGGGCCCGACGGACGTGATGAGCCGCACCGGACGGTCCGGGAACACCCCTCGATTGCGCTTCCCGTTCCGGCCGGCCGCCCACGGCGCCTCGATCCCGTGCCGGCCCTGTTTGTCGATGATGAACAGCGGCGCCACCGGCTCGGCCAGATCACGGGCCAGGTCACGGGCCGCGAGCGCCCCCATGTTCGGGACGAAGCGGGCATGCGGGCGGAGGTCGCGGACCGCCTGGTCCCAGATGCCGACCAGATCCCCGAGTCGCCGGCGCCGCCAAGCGACGTACTCCGGCCAGCCCTCGCCGTGCTCCTGGGCCGGCAACTCCAGACCGGTCTCGTCCCGGAACGACCTGCGGGCGCCTTCGCTGTACGAGATCCCGTAGTACCCCTCCCACCGATTGGCGAAGACCGCGTCGACGCCGTACTCGCGGACGATCTCGCGGATCACCTCGGTGACGAACTCTCGGTGGTACGGCGTGAACGCGCACGTCAGCCAGATACCGGGGTACGCCCAGTGCTCGATCGGGTTGCCGTCCCGGTCGCGGGCCAGCCACTCGGGGTGCGCCGCGGCGGCGTCGGCGTGGATCGCGTGCGGGTCGACCCGCGCCATCACACTCATGCCGAGGCTGCGGGCACCGTCGACGAGCGTTCCGAACGGGTCGGTATCGCCGAGGAACTTGCTCCGGTAGTGGTACTCGAGTTGCGTCGGGTAGTAGGCGACGTACCCGCCCGCGCTGATGCAGGTCGCGTTGGCCGAACTGTCGCGCATCAGCCGTAGCCAGAAGTCGGCGTCGAAGTGCGCGGGATCGTCCTCGGCCAAGGTGATCTGGGCCCAGCGGGTCGCCGCCAACGGCCAGTCCGGGTCGGAGTCGGCTACTCGGTTCTCGTGCTCGGTGTGCATCGCACCTCCGGCGTCGTGGGATTCCTCAGATTGTTAGACAAGAATGCACGACTGGCAAGAGCTGATGTTAGTCTTCGGCGATGAAGTACCGCGGCCACGAGCTGAGTGCGAACGTCTCGATGCTGTTCACCGAGCTGCCGTATCCGGAGCGGTTCGCCGCGGCCGCGCGGGCCGGTTTCCGGGTCGTGGAGTCCTGGTGGCCGTTCGCCGTACCCGATCCGTCGCCGGCCGAGGTCGACGACTTCGTGCGCACCGTCTCGGCAGCCGGGGTGTCACTGGGCGCGTTGAACTTCTACGGCGGGGACATACCGGCCGGGGAGCGCGGCGTCGCATCACATCCCGATCGGCAGGAGCAGCTGACCGCCAATGTGCGTGTGATGGTCGGGATCGCCGAGCGGACCGGTTGCCAGCTGTTCAACCTGCTCTACGGGCAACTCGACGATCGCTGGTCACCGGAGGAGCAGGAGAAGACCGCGACAGCCGCGATCCGTTCCGCCGCTTCGGCCGTGGCTGCCGTCGGCGGCACGGTGCTGATCGAACCACTGACCAAAGGTTTGAACGGCCGCTATCCCCTGCTCACCGCGGACGACGTCCTGCGGCTCCTCAGCGGCCCACTGCGGGACGTCGACAACGTCTCGCTGCTGTTCGACACGTTCCACCTCGGCAGCAACGGGGTTGATCTGCTGGCCACGGCGTCGAAGGTTCCGGTCGCGCACGTCCAGCTCGCCGACAGCCCGGGGCGCGGCGAGCCCGGATCCGGGGCGCTGCCGATCGACCCGACACTCGACGCGTTGAAGGGTGCCGGATATCAGGGCGTCGCGGCCTGCGAGTACAAGCCGACGACGGACACCCTCGACAGTCTGGGCTGGATTTCCTGAACCGATGTCAAACCCGGGCGACCGGCTCCGACCAGGAGGCACAAGGAGCCATCACCCGGAGGACATCATGCGGAAGATCATCTACTACGTGCACCAGTCGCTGGACGGGTTCATCGAGGGACCGAACGGCGAGTTCGACTGGCCGGTGCTCGGCCCGGAGCTGGGCGCGTACTCGATGGCGCTGACCGAGCGCTCCGACCTGTTCCTGTACGGGCGGACGGTCTGGGACATGATGTCGTCGTACTGGCCGAACGCCGAGGCGATGAACCCCGACGAGCACGCGATCGAGTTCGCACCGGTCTGGCGCCGTACGCCGAAGGTCGTGCTGTCGACGACGCTGCAGAGCGCGGAGTGGAACACCCGGATCGTCCGCGCCGCCGAGGATCTGGCGGCGATCAAGGCCGAGCCGGGCAAGGACATCCTGCTCACCGGGAGCTCGACCGTCGCGGCGGCGCTGACCGAGCTCGGGCTGCTCGACGAGTACCACGTGATCGTGCACCCGGTGGTGCTCGGCGGCGGCAAGCCGGTACATCAGCCGACCGGCCGACGTACGCTCCGGCTGGCGGAGACCCGGTCCTTCGACAACCGGACCGTGCTGCTGCGCCACGACCTGGTCTGATCAGTGCTCGGAGGCCGCAGCGGCCAGCGCATCGGCGACTGCAGCGACCGCGGGAGTTCGGGTACGGCGGGTCAGCAGGAACACCGCCCGCCCGACATCACCTTCGGCCGGCAGACGTACGGCGACACCCGGAGCGCCTGCGCCGATGACCAGATCCGGGAGCAGTGCGCCGGCGCCCGTCGTACGGACGAGTTCGAGCAGGATGAGGAAGTCGTCGGAGCTGTAGCGGATGTCCGGCTCGAACCCGCCGAGCTCGCGGCAGACGCGGACGTGCATCTCGCGGTGACCGGTGGCGGGTTGGCAGGCGGCCCAGGGCAGGTCGGCGAGCTGCCTGAGCGGGACGCGGTCGGCAGCGGCCTCGGGATGATCTTCGGGGAGAATGACGCGGATCTGCTCGCGGAGCAGGTGCTGGCGATGCAGGTCGGTGTGCACGGCGCGCGGCTGGCCGTCGTACTCGTCGCCGACCATGACGTCCAACTGCTGCAGCCGGAGCGCGGGCGCAGCCTGCTCGACCTCGAGCTCGGCCGCCTCGACGCGGATATCGGGATGCGTTGTCGCCAGGCTGCGAATCGCCGGAGCGACCACGCGGATGAAGGCGGACTGGAACGACGCGATTCGCACCACTCCCGCAACCCGGCCCGCCGCAACCGCGGCCAACTCCGCCTCAGCTGCTTCGACTCCCTCGAGTAGCGCCGTCGCGTGCCGGACCAGTACTTCGCCCGCGGCAGTCAGCCGCACGTTGCGACCGACCCGCTCGAGCAATCGGGTCCCGGTCTCGCGCTCCAGGACGGCCAACTGCTGCGAGATCGCGCTGGGCGAGTAGCCAAGCGCACGGGCCGCGCCGTGCACGGTGCCACGGCCGTGGACCTCACGCAGCAACCGCAGTCGGTGCAGATCCATCATTCGTTCAGCTTAGCTTCACAATGCTGTCCGTGAAGCCGTGATGGACGTGAACAGTCCGCTCCCCTGACCATCGATGACGTGGGACGCCTCTTCTGCCTTCTGTCCGCCGCCACCTTCGGTGTCATGGCCGTCTTCGGCAAGCTCGCCTACGACGCGGGCGTGTCGGTGGACGCCCTGCTCCTGGTCCGCTTCGGCCTCGCCGGCGCGCTACTGATGGCCCTCGCACTCGCCCGCGGTTCGCTGCGCAACCTGCCCCGCCGGGCCGTCCTCACCGGACTCGGCATGGGCGTCTTCGGGTACGCCGCCCAATCCGGCCTGTACTTCTCCGCGCTGGCCCGCCTCGACGCATCACTGGTCGCGCTGCTCCTGTACCTCTATCCGGTCCTCGTGATGGTCGGGGCGATCGCACTGCGCCGCGAACGCGCGTCGCGCCGGCGCATCGGGGCGCTCGCCGTCGCGCTGGTCGGGATCGGGCTGGTCCTCAGCGGGGCGATGACCGGGCGGTTCGACTGGCTCGGAGTCCTGCTGGCGTTGGGCGCACCAATCGTCTACACCTGCTACATCCTGGTCGGCGACTCGCTGACCGCCGACGTACCGCCGCTCGCGTTGACGGCACTGGTGTGTACGGGAGCTTTCGGCACCTTCCTGGTCCTCGGTCTGTTCCGCGGAACTCATCTGACGTTTGCCCCGATCGGCTGGCTGTGGCTGGCCGCCGTCGCGCTGATCAGCACCGTCGCGGCCATCCTGTTCTTCTTTGCCGGGATGGCCCGGGTCGGTCCGTCGGTCGCCTCGATCCTGTCGATCTTCGAACCGGTGGTGACCGTCGCTGCCGCGGCGGTCGTCTTCGGCGAGCACCTGAGCGCCGTGCAGTGGCTGGGCGGTGCGCTCGTCCTGTCCGCCGTGCTGATCGTGCAGTGGCCTCGTCGGCCTCGTCGCCAATCGTTGCCGGAACTTTCGCGGACTTCTCCGGCGGCGACGGCAGACTTGGCGGTATGAGCCGGCGGATGGCGTGGGCGGGAGTCGTCGCGTTGATGACGACGGCCGCGATCGCCTGCACCAACGACGACGCGGCACCCCCTGCGCCGTCATCGAGCGCGACCTCCCCCACGCCGTCCGCCGCTCCTCCGACCACGTCGCCGCGACCGACCGCCCCGCCTTCGACCGCGTTGCCCGCCCCACATCCGGTGTCGTTGCAGGCGTTGACGACGAAGAAGTACAACGGCGGCGACCTTCGACTCGGCAACGTGCTCGCCCGCAACCCGGCGTACACGCGCTATCACGTCACCTATCGCAGTGGGACGCTGACGATCTCGGGGATCATGAACGTCCCGTCGACACCAGGACCCCATCCAGCACTCGTCCTGAACCACGGCTACATCGACCCGGACGTCTACACGAACGGTCGCGGACTGATGCGTGAGCAGGACTACCTCGCCAGCCGTGGGTACGTCGTCCTGCACACCGACTACCGCAACCACGCGGAGTCCTCGAAGGATCCGAGCTCCGAGGTCAACCTGCGACTCGGCTACACCGAGGACGTCGTCAACGCCGTCCTCGCACTCCGCACCTCGCAGTACGTCGACCCGTCGCGGATCGCGCTGCTCGGCCGCTCGATGGGCGGCGGAATCACCTACAACGTGCTCGTGACGAAGCCCGGTCTCGTGAAGGCCGCCGTCGTGTTCGCGCCGGTCAGCTCGGACGCGGTCGACAACTTCAACCGCTGGACGCGACCGGACCGGCCAGTCGCCACCCAGATCCTGCGCAAGTACGGCGAACCGGCAACGAACGCGTCGTTCTGGAAGAACCTGTCCGCGGTCAACTTCTTCGGCCGCGTCACCGAGCCGGTGCTGATCCACCACGGCGAGTCGGACTCGACCTGCCCGATCGCCTGGTCCCGCGAGACCCTCGCCGCTCTCAAGGCAGCCGGCAAGGACGCGACGCTGTTCACCTACCCCGGCGAGGAGCACGCCTTCGGCCCAGCCTGGCCGACGTCGATGGCCCGAACAGTCAGCTTCCTCCGGCAGCACGGGGTTTGAACGCACTCAACGACAGATGGAAGAGGCCGCGTCAAGCCGGCTTGCAGCGGTCGCGTCAGGCAGGCTTGCAGGCCGGAGCGTCTGCGAGGGCCGCGGTGGCCCGCGCTGCGGCGTTGAGGTTCCGCGTCGCGCCGGACCAGGCGGCGACCCAGAGCTCCTGCGCGTGCTCGGCGCCGAAGTCCCCCGCCGCGTGAGCAGCCATCGCCTGCAAATGGGCTGCCCAGTCTCCGGCGGCGGCGCGGTCTGCCGTGCCCGCGGCATCGAGCGCGGCGAGCCGCTGCTCGCAGAACGCAGCCGACTTGCCCGGTACCGCGTTGCAGCCACCCTTCGTAGCCGCGCGCTCGGCAACAGCTGAATTCACCGAGACTTTATCCGCGGGACCGAGCAGCCGGGTGCGCTTCCAGATTGCCTTTGTCTGTTCCTCGGTATTCTTACCGGCCAGCAAATCGGTCCGTGCCTGTACGTGTTCACGCCAATGCGCGGTGGCATTGCCTGCGGCGGCCACAACGGCTTCGGCCGCCTGGATTTCCTTGGTACAGGCGGCCACGCCCGGATTCACCACGTTGCGCTCGGTCGCAGGCGGCGTACTGAGCGTCGGAGTTGTCTGATGTGCCGAGTGTGTGGGCATCTGCGTCGACGGCTCCGCGGACCCGCTCCCGGAGCCAGAGCCGACCTGCGCGATCGCCACCCATGCAGCGGCGGTCAGCGCGGCGACGATCCCGACGGCCAGCCACAGCGCGCGATGCGCCTGAGGTATTGCCCGTCTTGCTCTCGACATAAGCACCGTCCCCCAATCCGAGAATGCTGTCACGAGGTTGGGAGAAACGCGACCAATTCACGGTACGCGACGGTAGTCCTGCATTCCGTGCGGTTATTCTTCAGGGTTTGACGGCGCTCACGGCGTACATCGTCAACGACAGCTGGAACGCACCGCGATCGGCCGCCTCCGCGAGCGTCCGGACGAACCCGGGCCCGGCCGGTAGGTCGGTCATCTGGATCTCCCCCTCCGATCCGAGACCAACTCCGGCCAGGCCCAGGCACGGTTCACGGCAGTGGCTGCCATTCGTCGTTCGACATCCGGAGGATCGCCCACCCCACCGCGGCGAACCCCACTGCCTGCAGTCCCCAACCGACCAGGTCCAGCGTGTGACTGCTGATGATGACCGAGGTCAGGTGCAGCGGTTGCGAGATCGCGACTGCCACCGCGGCCCACCGGCCGCCGACCCCGGAGCGCCACATCGCGATCCCGAGCAGGATGGTGCCGAGCACGTGACCGATCACGAACACCGTTGCGGCCACGTCCACCGAGCCGTGTGTGACCTCGGCGACCCTCGTGATCGACGCCTGGTCGAGACCGGCCGTCCCGGCCGACCAAGCGAACACATCGCTCGACGCGGTCGTCGGCAGCGACAGGTAGCCAGGAACCATCAGGCACACCGCGATCCCGGTGAGCCACGGCGTACTGCGGCGCGTCAGCCGGCCGACGAAGTACACGCCCGGCACCAGCGTGACGAACGCGAGGTAGCCCAGCCAGAGCACCAACGAACTGCGATCGAGATCGCCGACGATCTTGCTGGTGATCGTCGAGGCGTCGTCCGTCGTGTCGTACGGCAACAGGAACCGCAGCAGCGCGACCGCCGCCGGCCCGATCGGCAGGATCAACGCGGCCATCCACCGCCAGACCGGGCGGATGTCAGCGCGAACCGGCGTACGGCTGATCGTCTCCGTCATCGCGCACCTGCCAGCTCACGGCTCGGCAGCAGTACGGCGATGACGCCGACGACTGTCGCTCCGACTCCGAATCCGGCCGCGGCGACCGCAGCCGCCGGTACGTCGGACGCGAAGAACGCCGGTACGGCGAGCAGCGCCGAAGCCAACCGCAGCGTGATCAACGGCGCCAGCGCCCACCGCTTCCCGCGCCAGGCGAACCCGACCAGCACCAGGCTGATCAGCCCGACCACCGCGGACCCGATCGCGATACTCATCGGCGGGTGGTCCCCGTCGGTGAGCAGCGGCGTCGCCACGTCCATCAGCGCGAGCAACCCGAGCAGCACCAGCCCGAATCTGTACATTTCCTTACCCCCTTGTTTCAGCGTTGGGCACCACCGTCGCCCGTGCGCCGTACCGTCCGCCTGGGCGCCGGATCCCACCCGGGCGGGCGGTTCCCCGGGCGATCCGGGATCGCGTTCCCGAGACGCCGGGAACCTTCCGGGCGCACACTGCCGGTATGACAACCTCTGTGAACCGCCGCGGCCTGGCCGGCGCACTGGCCGGTCTGGTGATCGCCGAGGTGACTTTCGCTGTCGTCTACGCCTTGTCCGCGGGCTGGGGCTGGGGTGAACTGGTCGACAACTTCGTCGTGACGAACGGCCTGATGGGCCTCACCTTCGGCCTGTGCGGCGCGGTGATCGCCTGGCACCGGCCGGCCAACCCGATCGGCTGGCTGTTCCTCGCAGACGGGATCGGCCACGCCACGACACCGTTCGCCGATGCCCTCGCGTACCTGGTGCACGGCGAACTTGCCCAGCAGATCCTCGTCACCGTCTCGCTGGCGGCCTGGCCGTGGTCGATCGGACTGTTCCTGCCGCTCTCGCTACTGCTGTTCCCGGACGGCCGGCTTTTGTCCCCGCGCTGGCGCTGGGCCGCGATCGGCATCATCGCGACCGCGCCGCTCTTCGTCCTGGAGATGGCCGGGAGCGGCGAGCCGGTCTCGCCCGACCTTCCTCGCGGCCTCTTGACCCTGCCCAGCTTCGACGCCCTGCAACCACTGTGGACAGCGACCGAGGTACGCAACCTCGTCGCGATCCTCTTGGCCCTGATCTGCCTCGCCATCCGCTACCGTCGCGCCGATGAAATGGGCCGCCGGCAACTGCTGTGGTTGCTCCTGGCATCGGTGATCGCGCTGCTCTTCGTCACGCCCTGGGCGTTCGTCGCCGGTACGCCGATCCTTGTCCTGCTGGCGATTCCGCTGATCCCGATCGCGGTCGCGGTGGCGATCGTCCGCTACCAGCTACTCGATATCCGGCTGGTCGTGTCGCGGGCGTTGACGTGGGCGTTGCTGTCGCTGGTTGCCATCGGCAGCTATGCGGCGTTGGTCGCGTTGCTCGACTCGCTGATCGCGTCGCAGGTCGGCCGGTCGGCCGCGGTGACCGTGTTCGTGGCGCTGATCATCGCGCCGGTACTGCCCCGCCTCCAGCAGCTGGTCGATCGAGCCCTGTACGGCGACCGGCACGATCCGGCACGGGTCGCGTCCCGCGTCGGCGAACAACTCTCCGCCGGCCTGCCGGGCGTGGTCGCAGCAATCCGCTCCGCACTACGCCTCCCTTACGCCGCCCTAATAGTCGACGGCCGCACCATCGCCGACGGTGCTGCTGGCACCGGCCGCGCCATCGCGGACGCTACGGCCGCTGACGGTCGCGGTGTCGCGGGCGGAGCGGGTGCTGATCGCAGCGGTGTCGCGGGTGGTTCTGCTGGGAGGTCCGTCGTACCGCTGGAGTTGTCGTATGGGGGTGAAGTAGTGGGGGTGCTCGAGGTCGGGGTGCGGTCGGGTGAGTCGGGGTTGTCGTCGGCCGATCGGAGCGTGCTCGCGCTGGTCGCCGTACCGCTGGCAGTGGCGGTGCACGCGACGCGATTGTCGGCGGAGTTGCAGTCGTCGCGCGAGAAGCTCGTGTCCGCGCGCGAGGAGGAACGACGGCGGCTGCGGCGAGACCTGCACGACGGTCTGGGGCCGACGCTTACGGGCGTCGCGTTCTCCGCGGACGCTGCCGCCAACCTCATCACCACCGACAAGGCCCTCTCCGCCGACGCTTCGCGAGCCGTCGAACTGCTCGCGCGTTTGCGTGCCGACACCCGCTCCGCGATCGCCGACGTCCGCCGCCTGGTGGACGATCTGCGCCCTCCGGCGCTGGACGAAATCGGCCTGCTCGGAGCCCTGCAGCAACGCGCCGACCAGATGTCGATCCGCGCCGACGGGACGGCGATCCGCGTCGTGGTCTCGGCGTCGGGGTTGCCGACATTGCCTGCCGCTCTGGAGGTTGCGGCGTACCGGATCGCGACTGAGGCGCTGACGAACGTCGTACGGCACGCGCGGGCAACGTCCGCCGTACTGACACTGCGGTGCGGAACCGAACTGGAGATCAAGATCACCGACAACGGCCCACCGACCGACCCCTGGCGCCCAGGCGTCGGCCTACAAGCCATGCAAGAACGCGCCGCCGAACTAGGCGGCACCTTCCAAGCCGGCCCAACCCCCACCGGCGGCCAAGTCCAAGCCCACTTCCCCCTCCCCCACACCGACTCCGACTCCGACAGCGAATCACCTGCCCCAGCCAACGCCCCCGCGATCCCGCACCACGCTGACTCGCCACCTGGCGACACCCCAACGACCCGAACCGGCACCACGCGACCGGCTGACGACGCCGGCGTCGGGCCGGCGGCTGACTCTTCCTTGGAGGTGCGGTGATTCGGGTTGTGCTGGCCGACGACCATCCGGTGGTTCGGGCCGGGCTGGCGGCGTTGCTCAGTTCGCTGCCCGGAATCGAGGTCGTCGGCGTCGCCGCGACCGGCCGGGAAGCGATCCGCGAGGTCGTCACGACCCGCCCCGACGTCGCCGTACTCGACCTCCAGATGCCCGACCTGGACGGATTCGCCGCCACCCGCGAACTCGCCCGCGCCGCACCCGAGGTCGCCGTCCTCGTACTCACCATGTTCGAGGACGACGACTCAGTCTTCGCCGCCATGCGCGCCGGCGCCCGCGGCTACCTCGTCAAAGGAGCCGAACAGGAGGAGATCGCCCGCGCCATCCGAGCCGTAGCCGCCGGCGAAGCCATCTTCGGCCCCGGCGTCGCCCGCCGCGTCCTCACCTTCTTCGCCGCCCCACCACCAACCGCCCCGTTCCCCGAACTCACCACCCGCGAACGCGAGATCCTCGACCTCCTCGCCGCCGGCCTCTCCAACCCCGCGATCGCCACCCGCCTCGACCTGGCCCCCAAGACCGTCGCCAACAACGTCTCCACCATCTTCACCAAACTAGGCACCGCCGACCGAGCCACCGCCATAATCCAGGCCCGCAACGCCGGCCTCGGCGTACCTAAGGACAGGACGTAGTCGCCCAGCCGGCACCAGCGCCCGCCTAAACTCCCCCTCCCGCCCCCAGATCTGCCCACTACCTCCTGTCCTTAAGCGCGCTCGGCGTGCATAAGAACGGGTAGTCCCCCCGGCCCCGCCCTTCTCCCGCCTCTCGGCGCCCAGCCCGGCAGCGCACCTCGTGACCACTACCCGTTCTTAGGTACGCCGATCGCCTTCAGGTAGCGCTCGCCCACAGTTCGGAGGTGGGCAACAAGGGCAGGTGGACCGTCGACGTGGAAGTCGAGGCCGAGCATGCCGATGTAGACGGCGATCACCTCGAGCGAATCGGCGCCGGTGACGAGGACGCTGGTGTTGTCGTCGACCGACTCCACAACCCCCACGGCAGCATGGATCCGGGACACCACCTCCTGCGCAGGCGCATACACCGTGATCCGCGCATGCACCTTCCACCCAGTCGACGCGACGTCACGTAGTACGAAATCGGTGTACGCCTCGTCGGTCATCGGCCGCGGTTGGTACCGCCGACCTGTTGCCATCCGCAACGACATCCAGTCGACCCGGTACGAGTGCCAGACCGTCTCCTCGTCCCGCGCCACGAGATGCCAGTACCCGTGCCAGCTCACCAGCCGGTACGGCTCGACGAGGATCGGCAGGTCCCGCCCGACGCCCGACCCGGCTTTGTACATGGAGACGCCATCCGGTACGACGTACTCGAAGCGGAGGTAATGCTCGTCCCGGATGCACGCCGCGATCGTCGACAGTACAGCGGAATCGATCTCGGGGGCGTCGACGTTCGAGCGCGTGTTGTCGGGGCCCTTGTCCATCGCCTCGTTGATCGCATTCACCTGGCGCTGCAGGCGATGCGGGAGCACCTGCTGGAGCTTGGTCAGCGCGCGGACACTGCTCTCCCCCATCCCGACAACACCCGCGCCGGTCCGCAGACCGACGGCGACCGCAACCGCTTCCTCGTCGTCGAGCAGCAGCGGCGGGAGCTTCGCGCCGACGCCGAGCCGGTAGTGGCCGGCCGGACCGCGTGTCGCGTCGACCGGGTACCCGAGCTCGCGCAGCCGATCGATGTCGTTCCGCACCGTCCGCGTCGTCACCTCGAGCCGCACTGCCAGCTCGGAACCGGTCCAGGCCGGACGTGTCTGAAGGAGCGCTAGCAGTGCTAGCAGACGCTGCGAAGTTTCCAGCAAATCAATCTCCCAATTAGGAATCTAATGTTCCTATACGGATTCTACGGTAGAGCCATGAACACGAACGAGAGCATCCGGCCCTTCACCGTCACGATCGCCCAGGCCGACCTGGACGACCTCAACGCCCGCCTCGCGCGGACCCGCCTTCCCGAGGCCGCGCCGGGCGACGACTGGGACTACGGCACTCCGAACCACTACCTCCGTGACATGGTCGACCGCTGGCAGAACGGGTTCGACTGGCGGGCGCAGGAGGCCCGGATGAACGAGTTCCCGCACTACCTGACCGAGATCGACGGGCAGACCGTGCACTTCATCCACGTACCGTCCGCGGTCGAGGGCGCCACCCCGCTGCTCCTGCTGCACACCTACCCGGGCTCGTTCGTCGACTTCCTCGACATGATCGGCCCGCTGACCGACCCGGTCGCGTACGGCGGATCCGCCGAAGACGCGTTCTCGGTGGTCGTACCGTCGATGCCGGGCTTCGCCTTCAGCACACCATTGGTCGACCGCGGCTGGACGATGGCCCGGGTGGCGCGGACCTACGACACGTTGATGCGGCGGCTCGGGTACGACTCGTACGGGACGCACGGGTCCGACGGCGGCGCGATGATCTCGCGTGAGCTCGGCGTACTCAATCCTGAAGGCTTCCTCGGACTGCACGTCCTGCAGCTGTTCTCGTTCCCGTCGGGCGACCCGGCCGAGTTCGAGAAGTTCACGCCGGAGGACTACGCGGCGCTGGAGCACCTGCAGTGGTTCCAGTCGGTCGGCGGGTACAACGCGATCAACTCGACCCGTCCGCAGACCGTTGCCGTCGGCATCTCCGACTCACCGGTCGGCCAGCTCGCCTGGAACGAGCTCTTCAACAACTTCGGCAACGGCACCAGCCTGGTCACCCAGGACCAGATCCTCACCGAGGTCTCGCTCTACTGGTTCACGAACACCTCGGCCGCGGCCGGCCGGTACCACTACGAGGAAGCGAACTCCGGCGCCGAGCCGCAGGTCAACCACGCCCCGACCGGCGTCGCCGTCTTCGCCGACGACTTCAAGACGATCCGCCCGCTGGCCGATCGCGACAACACGAACATCGTGCACTGGTCCAACTTCGAGAAGGGCGGCCACTTCGCCTCCCTCGAGCGCCCCGAAGAGGTCACCGCAGACCTCCGCAAGTTCTTCCGCAACCTCTGATTCTGGTTGGAAAGGCCGGCCCACCGGGCCGGCCTTCAGCCGTTGGTGTCGATAACGCCGATCTGCTTCGGACCCGAACTGTCGAGTACGCCGATCCCGGGCTCGAAGAACCGGCTGAGATAGATCCGCTGCCCGTCCGGGCTGACCGCCATCCGCGATGGCAGTCCCAGGTTCCCGACCAGGGAGCCGACGACCTCGCGACTCCCGACGTCCACGACTCGGACCGTGTCGTCGTTGCCCAACCGCCCGAAGACGTAGAGATGCTTCCCATCGTTACTCACGGCACCCGCTGCGGTCTCCGCCGGTATGTCGACCGACGTTGGCTGCGACCTCTCGACCTTCGTGTTGATGACGTCGTACGTCGCACGCCCGACAACATAAAGCGCTCCGTCGGGGCCCGGGACGAGGTCACGTGGCTCGTCGCCGACATTGATCGGACTCCGGGCCGGCTGCCGGGACTTCGCGTCGATGACCGCAACGGTGTCCGCGTCCTTGGACGAGACATAGAGCCGGCCGCGGTCGTCGATCGCGACATCCGTCGGGGTGGATCCCGCAACGAGTGGTCCGCCGACCGTCGACAGCGTCTCGGTGTTGATCTCGGTGATCGTCGCCGCCGTCTGACTGAGCACGAACAAGCGATGCGTGGCGGTACTCAGTGCGAACTTCGTCGGCCCCGGCGCGACGGCGATCGGCTGACCGACCACTGTCCAGTTGGCGGCATCGATCACCGAGACCGAGTTCGAATTGGAGTTGGCGACGTACAGCCGGGATCCGTCGGGCTCGACGATCAGGTTGCTCGGGAACTCACCGACCTCGAGCGGATCGCCGACGCGTTCCTGGGTCGTCGTACTGAACCTCATCACGCGGCCGTTTTCGACGTCGGTCGCGTACAGGAACCGGTCGTCCGGACTGATCGCGAGACCGACCGCGAGCGGAGCCTGAGGAGCAGGCGGTACGACGTTGATCGCGACGATACCGAGGACCGCGGGGGCAAAGAGGGCGGCCGTGGTGATCCAGCGGCGGAGTGGCTTACCGGTCCGGAGCATCACGGTTGCGACGCCGAGAACGAGCCAGACCGCGAGCAGCGCGATTGCGGCGAGTTGCTGCACGTCGGTTCTGCTCTGGAACCGCAGGAAGCCGAACAGAACCACGAACCCACTCACGACCCAGCCGACCAGGAACTGACGGTTGAAATGAATCAGCGGCCCCGCGATCGCGACCTCAGCTGTCAGTAGGTAGAGGAGCACAACGTTGAGCGGATGCACTCTGCTGTGTCGATCGAAGTACAGCAGGATCACGAGCACCAGGACTGCAGCCACGGCGCCGAGCCCGATCAGCAGCTTGTGCGGTGGGTTTCTCAGTGGCGGCGTACGGCGCAACCGGAACAGGCCGACGACGCCGGCGGCCAGCCACGCCACGGACGCAATCAAGTACCAGGTCGCTGGCAATGGGTGCAGGCCTGCGGGCAGTTCACGCGTGATCCAGCCGGTCGCCAGAGCAGCGGCCAGGAGCGCCGGCCCTGCCAGTCCGACAACGAAGGCGGTCGCGTTTGCGCGCAGCCTGATGACCGCCGGGACGACGCCAACCGCTAGCGCTGCTACGACAATCATTTCCCAGATGTGCGGTGTCGCGACGACCGCGCAGACGACTTGCGCGGCGGCGGCGATCACGGTCAGAGCCAGGATCGGCCAGTCCAGGTCCGGCAGACGGAAACGGCCGTGCCATCGCCTGGCGGTCGCTCGCGCCGCCGCTCCGAACGTCGGCCCGGTGGTACGTCTGGGCGTTGGCGTGGTGCTCGGTTGCGGGCGGACAGGTGGTGGCGGGTTGTCGAGGTACGCCTGCGCTGCGGTCGCGACGCTCCGGCTGTCGTCGTCGCGGAGTAGCTCGAGCTGCTCGCGCGCGGTACGGCGTACCAGCTCGTTGTTTGCCTGCAGCAACTGACCTAGCGGTGCTAGCGCGGTCTGACGGATCTCGGCGAGCGGACTGTTGATCGCGCTCGCAAGATACTCGGGCAGCGTCCAGCGCGGGTTGGAGGCAACGACCGTGCGGCCCTCCGTCTCGGCGAACTGGCGCGGACGCTGGCCCGGCTGCTCAGCGGTGACTGCCTTGTAGGTGTAGTCGTACAGCTCGTCGGTGGTGACATCGCCGTCGGCGTCCAGGTCGGCGGCCCCGGTACGCAGCCCTTCAATCAAGTGGTGCGTGAACACCGAACGGGGCGCGTCACCGTGGATCTGGCTACCTTCGAAGGCGTACTGCGTGGAGTCCGACGCGGTCAGCACGGTACGTCCACGACCGCCGAGCGCTTCCTGCGTATGCACCGCCGAGTCCGCCTTTGCGAACCGTTGTACGGCGTACGCACCGCTGTAGCAGCAATCCAGGATCAGGATCTTCTGCCGCGACGTACTCTCCGACACCGCCTCGTCCACAAGCTGCGCCGACAACGCAGTGAATCGCAGACTGTCGCGGACGGTGTCCTTCATCGCCAAGTAGAGCCGTCCGTTGTCGTCCTTCAGGCCATGTCCACTGAAGTAGAGCAGCGTCAGCTCGTCACGCTCACCCGCGGCGTAAAAGTCCGCGATCGCCTTGCCCACCTCATGCGTCGGCTTGTTGATCAGCACCTGTACGTCGAACCCGGCGACCGCGGGATCCTCGAGTACCTCGGCCAACGCCTCAGCGTCCTGAGCCGGCGCCGCCAACCGGCGCAACCCGGCGTCCTGGTACTCGTACGTGGCCACCAGCAAAGCCCGGCGCTGCCCCATCGCTCAGCTCGCTTCGTACCTGCGCAGGAACGCCTCGATCAACTGCCGCTGCTCCTCGTCCGAGGCCGCATCCACCTCGATCGACTCGTCCCCCACTGTCAGCTTCACGCGCTGCCCCGCCGTACGCCGCCCCAGCCAGTCCCGCAGTACCGCAATCAGCAACGGCACCATCCCACCCGCACCACCCAACGCAACCGCGACCGCCCCCACCGCAGCCGCATCGCCCTTGGCCCGGTCCGGCGCCGACGTCGGCACGTCACGTGTCTCGAACTGTTGCTGCAACTCCCGCCGCAACTGCCGAATCCCCCGATCCGCAACCTCCGGATCGACATCCACCAACACCACATCAACCCAAGCCCCCACAACCCACCCCTCCCCAAGCTCGCGCTAATAGTCCTCGACAACCCCACCCCTCCGCAACGGTAAGTAGCCACCCACCTCCAACCCGCACCCACCCAACCGCGCCGGTGCCGCACAAACAGGGAGCCCGGAGCGCCAAAGCACCCCGGGCTCCTTTGAGCTCCACCCATCTGGAGGGACGTCCGGGCAGAGCCTCCTCCACCGGCCAACACCCCCAGCCGGCGCGCACCCCCACTCACCCCACTTCCGAAACTACGCCCACCCCACCCACCCGACAACCGCTCCGAAGCCCTGTGGATAACTCACCTCGCAGCCCACACCAAACTCCTATCCTGAACAGGACCCCACCACCCGAAAGGACCACGAATGGACCCCGAAGAAACGCAACATCTGCTCCCCGACGGGAGAACGGTCTGGGTCCTCTCAACCGCAGAAGCCTCGAAGAACCTGCCCGCCCTCCTCCAAATGTTCCGGTCCGGCGCAGCCGAGCCTCTGGTGTTCGGCGACGCCGGCCAGCCCGAGGCTGCGGTCATCCCGTTCGAGGTCTGGCGAGCCCTGACCGAGGCAGCCACCGACGTGGAGGGCTTCGATTCCTCGTACTCACTCGTTCGGCACCGCCTGAAGAACCCTGGTGGGCCTTCTGTTCCCATTGAGGAGGTCGCCGCCGAGTTCGGCTGGGATCTCGATGAAGAGATCGACGACTCCGAGTTTCGCAAGCCGAAATGAGTCAGTACCGGCTCCTCGTCAATCACGAATTGCTGCTCTACCTCCGCGAGCTCGAGCGAGCCGCCCCCACTCAACCCGATGGCCTGCGTGCCCGGGAACTGCGTGCACTCAGGGCTGGCCTTCGCGCCATCGCAAACGGTGATGAAGCTGACTTCGAAGGCAAACGCCTTCGCTTCGCCACTCACGACCTCAGTGATTGCGCCGAGATCAAGTTGCCGGTCATTCCCGAGACCCGCGGAAGCCAGGAACTCGGCGCGTCGCACCGATTGGTGTATCGCGAGTTCCAGCCTGAGGATGGTGGCCCGCCCTACCGCGAGGCCGTCTGCTTCGAGCATCGTAAGAACGACCGCCCGTTCGAGGTCGCCGCCAAACGCCTGGGCCGCGAGGCGGCCGTCCGGCGCAACACACTCAAGTCGTACGGCGCGTCATCCGACATAGCCCCGATCCGCCAGAGCCTTCCAGCAGACCTCCGCATTGCCCTGGCCGCAGCATCCGGCGTCGCCCCTGCCTCAGGCGCGGTCCGCAGCGGACCGCACATTCGGAACCCACGGGTCACTCAACGACACGGCCCACCAAGCCGGGAACTCTGACGGTTCAGGCCGTGAGTGCGTGCGGCGGCTACTAACGCGGAGCGTCGGTTGATAGCCGGCCTAGCCACGCGCGAACGCGCGCTACGTCGGTGTACCCATGAGCCTTCAACGCATCGACTATGTCCTGACCGCAGATCATCACAATCGGGTGTCCATCGACGCGCACCTCCGAGTACGCCTGCGTCGCGAAGTGCGAGGTCGTAACGAACACACCGAACTCACGGTGCCTGATCCGCGAAATCAGCCGGGCGACGTCGCGGACCCCGACCGACGTGTCAGCGCTGTAGCACTTGGCCTCAAGCGCGAAGTCGAGGGCGATCCGATCAGACTCTGGCCCGATCATGTACTGCCCAACCGCATCTCGGCCGCCGTCGCGGCTGGGGCGTGTGACGTCACATCGCCCAGTAGCGGGCGCGACCAGACGCCACAGCTCAACAGCTATGGGCTCGAATTCGTGCTCACGTCCCTGGAAGTGGTCGCGGATCGCAGCCAGTATCGCCTGCCCAACTGGATCGCTGGGGAGCTGCTGAGCCTTGGCTTTGACGATGGTGGTCGCGGGAGCCTCCAGCGGGACATAGACCCTCCCGTCCACCCACGCCTTCCAGACCGCCGGGCAGTGCTCGCTCTCATATGCCCGGCCGGCCAGCACGTCATTGATCCACGCTCGCGGTATATGACCGGCATCCAATACGGTGAATCGCGCACGATAATTCTGAAAGCGCTGGCCACCGGTGGAGCGCCAGACAGCAACGAGATCGTCATCGCTTGATAGCGATGCAGCGCCCGGTGCCAGCAGGCCATTGAAGGCAACGCTCCGACCAGGCATGGCCCTGTGAAACAGCAGAAACGGCGGGACGGCTCGGCGATCGTTCAAGGTTCCATGTCCGAGCGCAAACGCATCCCGCAACAAGAGATTCCCACTGCGCTGAGTCTGGTGGAGCTCGCGCCCCGGCCGCCGGTTGTCTCCAAAGTAGGTGAACACACCGGTCCGCGGGTCGAGAATGTCCGGCCAGTCAACCTCGGTCCCGGACGTGTACAGCGCGACCAGTCGTGCCGTTCCGTCGCGCGGAGATCCTTTCGGCCGGAAGCCACCTTGATTGCCCACAGGCAACAGACGCGCAAGTGCGTCATCTGCCGCAGATCCCGCGGACCCTCCAGCATAAACGGCATCAACGACCAGATCTGCGGACTCAAGCCCAACAAAGGGATAGATAGGACCAGCCACGACTGCAGGCTATCTCGCGCCGGGATCGACGGAGCTATAGTCCGCCGGGCCGGCGGTAGCTCGAGGCTCGATTCGGCAACAACTGAGGCAATCGAGAGGCCGGCGACGGCCACCTCAGACTAAACTCGCGGCTCCACGACGGATCGAGGGAGCCTGCTAGAGAATGCCGGACATGCTGCCAGGAATGTCACCTCGATCAGGATCCTCAGAGAATGACGCAGTCGCAGCAGAGCTTCTCCGGCTCGATCCAAGCGGCGATCAAGTCGCAGGTGTACTACGCGAAACGCTCGATCAACTCCTTGACGGCCGACGCCGGGGGCGCTGGAGCTACTCCGCTCTCCACAAGACTGAGAAGACGTACATGGGCACGCTGGTCGAGATCAATCTCCACCGCGAGTTCGAGTTCGCGGATGGCGACGTCACCGACTATCGGATCGCTGGCATCGAGGTGGACTGCAAGTTCTCCCAGTCCATCGGCGGCTGGGAGTTCGGGCCGGAAATGGAGGGCCATCTAGCTCTCGTCGTGTGGGCCAATGACCAGAACAGCGCATGGCGTGCCGGGATCGTGCGCGCAACAGCCGACGTACTCCGAGAATCCAGGAACAGGGACGCAAAGCGAAGGCTGACTCGGGACGGCGTCGGGCGAATTCGGTGGCTCTGGGCCGAGCACCCTGGCCTGGAGCCAAACCAGCTGCTGCAGATGCCCGCCGCGCATCGCGAGCGGATCTTTTCAGCCCGCGCGCGATCCGGCAACCAGCATGGGCAGGCACGGCTGCTCCAACTCTGTCGGGAACTGCCGGGCGTCATCCTCCGAAGGACAACAGTGGAGACGGTCGGATGGGGACTCGACGATCCCATGAAGCGGATGCGCTCGAACGGTGGTGCCCGCGACAAGCTACGTCCGGAAGGCCTGCTCGTCCTCGGTCACCAGGACAACGATCCCGCAGTCGCGCGGGCACTCAGCTTGCCCGTGCCGGCGAAAGGCCAGTTCGTAGTATGCCGAGTCGTCCCGTCGAAGCACTCCGTCGGCGCCGAAATTGAGGGCTCGTGGTGGCGGCAGGCAACCGCAGACGATCCGGTCGTGCCTGCGCCGGTCGTCCCGCGGTAACCAGAGCAGAGTTCCCGAAGGTACCTTGGCCGGTATCCTCGGTGCTCGTGAGTGATTCGGTGCTGCCTGGTATGCCGACTGTGCAACTGGAGTCCGACCCTGCGCGCGATGAGGTCGTTCAAGCCTTCGGTAAGGCCGATCCGGATGGGTCGCGGGCTGCGGCTGTGTTTCGGGCGACGTACGACCAGTTGTACGACGGGCAGCACACTGGGCGGTTTCGGTGGGATCAGTTGTACAAGACTGAGAAGACTCACTACGGGACGCTGCTGGAGATCAATCTGCGGCGGGAGTTTGATGACGTTATCGACGACACCGTTGAGGGTCACGCGCTCGACTACTCGATCTGTGGATATGACGTCGATTGCAAGTTCTCGCAGAGCTTCGGCGGGTGGATGCTGCCGCCTGAGTGTTTCGGCCAACTGCTGCTGGTGGCTTGGGCTGATGATCAGCGTGGGACGTGGTGCCTTGGAGTCGTGAGAGCGACTGATACCAACCGGCGATCCAGCGTGAACCGGGACGGCAAAACTCAGCTGAGCTTGATCGGCCGGCAGCAGATCGCTTGGTTGCACTACGAGGCGAGCCTGCCGCCCAACGTGCTTCTTGGGCTGGACGCGGCGACACTCCGGAAGATCGTCGCTCCGAAGTCGGGGCAAGCTCGAGTGACCGAGCTGCTCAGACTTGTGAGGAAGCGGCGGATCGGCCGCAACACGATCGCGACTCTGGCCCAGCAGGACGACTACATGGCTCGGCTCCGAGACAACGGAAACGGTTCGCGGACGAGGCTTCGGGAGGAGGGCTACCTGATCCCTGGCGGCGACTATGAGGCTCATCGCACAGTCGCCAGGCAGCTCGGAGTCGAGGTCCCAGGCCCAGGTGAGGTGATCAGCCTGCGGGTTGTTCCCACCGAGCCCGGAGCGCCTTGGACAGTGGAGCTCGAGGGGCGGCACTGGCGCCTCGCGCGTGGGGACGAGCCGGTGGTCGAACCAGCTCCGAAACTTCCCGACGTACGCAAGGCGAAGTAGCGCAGCAGCAGTCCATCTCCCTCAGCCACCAGAGAGCAGACCGGAAGCCTCGAACGACCGAGCCCTAAGAGTGAGCCAGGCACATGGGAGACGACAGCCTAGTGGACACGCCCACAACGCCCGGACGATCGCGGAACATGCAAGCCATCCGAAGGACGAACACCAAACCCGAGATCCTGCTGCGCTCAGCCCTGCACCGATCTGGCTATCGCTTCCGCAAGGACCTCAGTATCTATACGTCATCACGCCGAGTACGGCCGGACATTGTGTTCACGGCACGCAAGGTGGCAGTGTTCATTGATGGGTGCTTCTGGCATTGCTGTCCTGAGCATGGACGGCAGCCATCAGTGAACTCGCAGTACTGGTCGCCCAAGCTCCAGCGCAACGTCGAGCGGGATCGCCTTGCCGATGCTGCATTGGACGACGATGGATGGTCGGTCGTCCGCATCTGGGAGCACGAAGCCCTCGACGAAGCTGTTGAAAAGGTAGTGAGCGCTCTTCAGGATCGGAGCTAGCTGACCTTCGAGCGCATCTGAGCTAGATATTCATGACGGACGTGATCGTCTTGGCCGATGAAGGCTCGGAAGTCGCCTAGCTTGTAGGCCGGCTCGCCGGATTCGGAGTCGATGGGCTGCATATTGAAGTCGCGCATCAGGTGCTTGAGGCGCAGCTCGATCTCTTCGAGTGTCAGAGATCCATCGATACGTTCGAAGATCTCGGCGATCGTCAGCGGATCGGTAGCGGCCCGCAGGACTCGGTAGACCTCATCGTGAGCGACGGCCTCGGTATGTACGCGCGGCTCGCCTTCGTGGTTGAGGGCAGCGACTATCTGCCGGCCAATCGCCCTCGCAACCGGAGGCGGGAACGCGTTCCCGATCTGACGGTACTTCGAGGTCTTTCGTCCAGCGAAATGCCACTTCTTCTCGTCCCAGCCCTGCAGCCGCGCAACCATCTCGACGGTCAGCTTCGGGTCGTGATCCTCTGGAGCGTCGGCCGACGGCGCCGCGTCCGCAACCCCGAGACCATCGACGCCCATGTCGCGCCAAGCTCGTTTGGCCCGAGTTGGGCCAAGGTCGGCTCCACCGTGCTTTTTGGAACCGCCAACGATGGTGGGAGCGATCTTGTTCGCCCGGCCTGCCCAGTGGCTGGCGTGCTTCCAGCCATTCGCGGCCATGAGGTCTACAAGCTCCTCGCCAACAGTTCGTCCAACTGGCGAGGCCTCTGGCCAGATGAAATACGGCGCGTCCTCCTCTCTGAGGGCGACGAGCACGAAGCGGGGACGCAACTGCGGAACCCCATAGTCCGATGCGTGCAGCAGGCGCCAGTCGGCGACGTACCCAAGCTCATTCAAGCGGTCGAGAACGTGTTGCCGGTACGCCGAGAAGCGTGGCGCGGACAGGCCCCTAACGTTCTCAAGCATCAGAGCGCGCGGCCGCATGATGCCGCAGAGCTCGACTGCCCACGCGAATAGATCGCGCTCATCGTTCGCGCCGAGTTGCTTGCCTGCGATGGAAAACGGAGGGCACGGTACGCCTCCGGCCAGGAGGTCCACATCGCGGAATTGCTCCGGATCCCAGACTGCGGGATCGGCGACATCACCAACGCGCACGTCCCACTTCGGCCGGTTGAGCTTCAAGGTCTCCGCGGCCATGGGGTCGAGCTCCACAGCCAGCGCGTGCTCGAAACCAGCAAGCTCAAGCCCGAGAGCCTGACCGCCTGCTCCTGCGCAGATCTCTACTACTCGCAATGAACTCACGAGACCTCCCCCGTAGTTCGAACATTTGTTCGAGTGTAGAGATGAGCTTCGAACCCGGTCAAATCCGCGGGCAGATTCGCGGCAAGGGGCTGAGTCGAGCTAGGCCAGCCCAGACCTCGAGCCTTGCGCTGCTTCGACTCGGCGCATCTCATGCCGATAGGTTCCGCTCTGCCAGGGGATCGAACAGGCAGAGCTTAGCGCCTGCCCGCACGCTGTCGCGGGACGCAGGCCGACCCTGGCCCCAACTACTTTCCGGGCACGCCCAGACACTGCACTCCAGCAAAGGGCGCACAGCGCGCTCAGAAGTCCAGCCGATCAGACTGTGCGGATTCCCCTGTTGGACATCTGTCAACAGTCGATGGAGGTTAGGAGGTATGGACTTCACTCAGCTTGGGCGTACGGGACTGAACGTCAGTCGGATCGTGTTGGGGACTATGAACTTTGGGCCTCTGACTGAGGTGGGGGATGCGCACGCGATCATGGATGCGGCGCATGACAAGGGGATCAACTTCTTCGATACGGCTAATGGGTACGGGCGGTCGATCTACCCGGGGCGGACCGAGGAGATCATCGGGGAGTGGTTCGCCAAGGACGCCAAGAACCGTGAGAAGACGGTGCTGGCGACCAAGGTGTACGGCGACATGGGCGATGGCTGGCCGAACGAAGGAAAGCTGTCGGCGCTCAACATTCGGCGGGCGCTGGACGCGAGCTTGAAGCGGTTGCAGACGGACTACGTGGATCTGTACCAGTTCCACCACATCGACCGGAACACGCCGTGGGAAGAGATCTGGCAGGCGATGGAGGTCGCCGTACAGCAGGGGAAGGTCCTGTACGCCGGGTCGAGCAACTTCGCCGGATGGCACATCGCGCAGGCGCAGGAGGCGGCGGCGCGGCGCAACTATGTCGGGCTTGTCAGCGAGCAGTCGCTGTACAACCTCGCACAGCGGGACATCGAGCGTGAGGTGCTGCCGGCGGCGCAGGCGTACGGGCTGGGCGTGATCCCGTGGTCGCCGCTGCACGGTGGGCTGCTGGGTGGCGTGATCCGGAAGGAGAACGAGGGCGTACGGCGCCTTGAAGGTCGCGCCAAGGAGACGCTCGAGAAGCTCCGGCCGCAGATCGAGCAGTACGAGGCGTTCGCGGACGAGCTCGGGCACGAGCCGGGTGAGCTCGGGCTCGCGTGGCTGCTGCACCAGCCGGCCGTGACGGGCCCGATCGTCGGCCCGCGGACAATGGAGCAGCTGGAGTCCGCCGTACGCGCGGTCGATATCAAGCTCGACGAGAAGTCGCTGACCCGCCTCGACGAAATCTTCCCGGGCTACAAGACCGCCCCGGAGGACTACGCCTGGTAGGTCCCAAGTGCCGCCGTACACGATCACGTGTACGGCGGCATTCAGGGCTGGACCGAGTCGAGGAACGCACGTACGGCGTCGCGGTTGTCGATACGGCGCCACGCGACCGCTAGCTCAGCCGGCGGGAGATCGGGGACCGGGCGGCAGACCAGGCCAGGGCGTTGGTAGAGACCCGTGTTGCCTTCGGCTAGGAGGGCGATGCCGACGCCGGCGGTGACCAGTTCGAGGACCTCGTCAGCGGCGGTGGCCTCGGCCGCCACGACAGGCGGACCGGGTCGGGCGTCAACGGCCAGCCAGAAGTCGCGGAGCGGTCCGGCTGCCGCGGGAAGAGCCACGAAGGGCTCGTCCAGGAGCAGCTCGAACGGGATCTCGGCGCGGTCCGCTAAGGGATGCTGGGCGGGTAGAGCGACCCAGCGGGGTTCGGAGATCAGCACACGGGTCGCGAAATCGGTGGAGATCGGGAGCCAGACGAAGGCGACGTCGCTGGTTCCGTCGGCGAGGCCGGCGGTGGGGTCGTCCCAGCCGACCAGGCGCAGCGAGACCGTCCAGCCGGGGAGCGTGGCGCGGAAGCGTTCGACCGCGGGGCGTTGCAGGTCGCGACCGACAGCAGTCTGCATACCGACGACCAGCTGATGCGGGTGGGCAGCTGCCCGCGCCTCGGCGTACCCGCGGTCCCAGGCGGCGAGCACCTCCCGCGCGACAGGGAGCAAGACCGACCCCTGCGAGGTCAGCGTCAGTCCGCGCGGCCGGCGGTCGAAGAGGTCGAAGCCGAGGCGGCGTTCGAGGGCGCGGAGCTGCTTGGACAGCGCGGGCTGCGAGACGAACAGGCGGGCGGCCGCGGCCGTCACGGTCGATTCCTCGGCGGCCGCGACGAAGTACCGGAGCTCGCGCAGGTGCGCATCCATAACCAACGGTTATATCAGCAGGTCTTGGTGCGGCGGCGGGGTGCGCGTCGATGCTGGGCGCATGACGAAGACACGCAACCTCGGCGGGCTCGACGTACCGGCGATCGGATTCGGCGCGATGGTGCTCTCCCCCGGCATGTACGGCGCGATCGACGACGACCGTGCGCTCGCGGCGCTGACCGCGGCGATCGACGCCGGCGGGACGTTCATCGACACCAGCGACGCGTACGGCGAGAACGGGCACAACGAGAACCTGATCGGGCGGGCGATCCGTGGGCGGCGCGACGAGGTGACGGTGGCGACCAAGTTCGGGCTCGCCCTGCAGGACGGTGTGCAGCCCCATCGGCTGAAGGTCGGGTTCGCGTTCGAGGAGCTGTTGGTGAACGCGGAGCCGGGCCACGTGCGCGGGTACGCCGAGTCCAGCCTGCGCAACCTCGGCGTCGACGTGATCGACCTGTACTACCTGCACTTCCCGGATCCGCAGGTGCCGATCGAGGACACCGTCGGCGCGATGGCCGAACTCGTTGCCGACGGCAAAGTTCGACACCTCGGAGTGTGCAACGTGACGGCGCAGGAGCTGCGGCGCGCGTACGACGTACATCCGATCGCGGCCGTCCAGACCGAGTGGTCGATGTGGCGGCCGATCGACCCCGAACTCCTCGACGTGGCGCGGGAACTCGGGGTCGGCGTCGTACCGTGGAGCCCGCTCGGCGCAGGGTTCCTGACGGGCACCGTGCAGACGCTGGACGAGGACGACTTCCGGAACAACGCGCCGCGTTTCGATGCCGCGAGCCTGAAGGCGAACAACGCGTCGTACGACGCGCTTCAGGCGCTCGCCGCCGACCTCGGGATCACGCGGAGTCAGCTCGCGCTCGCGTGGTTGCTGCACCAGGATCCGGCGATCGTGCCGATTCCCGGCAGTCGTACGCCGGCGCACATCGTCGAGAACCTGGCGGCCGCGGACATCACCCTGCACCCGGACACGCTCGAACGCATCGACGCCGTACTCGCGAAGCTCACCCCAGTCGGGGCAACGCTTCTGTGAGGTCAGGCGTGGACGGCGGTGGTGGGGAGCATGCCGATCAGGGCGTCGGCGGCGAGGGAGGCGGCGGGGCCGGTGGGGACGGCGACGGAGACCTGCCAGTCGGAGGCGGTGCCGGGGGCCAGGGAGACGGTGACGTGGTCGCCGCGTTTGGCGGCGATGCGTTCGGGGACGAGCGCTACGCCTAGGTCGTGGGCGACCAGGGCCAGGAGCGTGTGTACGTCGTTGACCTCGATCGTCACCGGGTGCGCGACGCCGGCGGTGGTGAAGGCGCTGTCGGAGATCGCGCGGGCGCCCCAGGTCGGGTCGAAGTCGACGAACGACTCCCCCGCCAAGTCGTCGAGAGTCACGCCGGACGCCTTCGCGAGCCGGTGGTCGGGAGCGCAGACGAGGACCATCGACTCGCGCGACAGCGGGCGCAGGTCGAGCCCGTCGACCGGGTCGCCGGCGGTCGCGACGAACGCGACGTCGAGCCGACCGGACGCGAGTTCGTCGAGCATCGGCGTGGAGCCGGCCTGGCGGACCTCGATCTCGACGCCCGGGTACGCGGACCGGAACTTCGCGAGCAGCGCCGGTACGTCGACCACCCCGAGGCACTGCTCGAGCCCGACCGTGAGGTGACCACGCAGCAGCCCCTGGACCGCGGCGACCGCGTCCTTCGCGGCCTCGGCGGCGGCGAGGGTACGTCGTCCCTCGCACAGCAGCGCCCGCCCCGCCTCGGTGAGCTCTACGCTGCGGGTATTGCGGACGAACAGACTCGCGCGGAGCTCACGTTCGAGCGCGCGGATCGAGGCGGACAACCCCGACTGCGAGATCGACATCGCCTCGGCGGCCCGCGTGAAGTGCTTCTGCTCGGCCACCGCCACGAAGTGTTCCAAGTGCCTCAGCTCCATGACTAAGAACTGTAGTCGATCGAAGGAAATCGATTCACCTGTCCTGCATGTTGGCGCGACCACTCGGCCCGCCATCGCGGACCGCCAGGCCATCACAAATGGTGCCCTGCCGCTCGCTCCAGGCGGCGAACGGCGCCGGCCGCGTGATTGTGATGGCCTGGCAGTCCGGAACGAGCCGACCCAGCGGACCTGCGCCACTCACTAACTCGGACAGGACCGGGTGTCGCGCTCGTTCGACACGCTCAGCAGCCCGATGCGACGACCGAACCCACTCGCTTGGTGAGTGCGGCAGGTCCGCACGGGGAGCGAGCACCCAGATATCCACAGGTCGAAAACAGCGCGCTCACGGCGGGGCCGTTCCGAATACGTTCCCCGGCATGGACGATCCGCTGGCGGACGAGCTCCGCGATCACTGGACAGATATCGGCCTTGGCCGGACCTTCACCTTGCTCATTGCCGCTCAGGAGCACGTGAAGATGAGACGGGCTGAGCGAGCGTTGGCGATTTGGCAGCAGTTGATTGATGAGGGAGGCACAGCTGGTGACGACGCCCGGGTGGACTATGCCGACTTCCTGTTCGAAGCGGGCAGGAACGACGAAGCACGGAGCGAGCTCGACGCCGTGATGGCGAGCAATCGGATCTACAGCTTCGCCTGGTGCAGCGCAGCCGAGTTGCTCGAGAAACGCGATGAGTTGGACGAAGCTCTGCTCTGGTACGAAATCGCGGCCGACCAGCTGACCGCCGAGGACGTGAGCACCGGCTCGCACCGAATCCAGGATCTGGTGACCGGTCGTCGACGCGTGAAGTGGGCGTTGCAGTTGCCGCTCGACGGCCTCGATCTCATGGGCGCCCAGGGTGAGGACGAGGAGGCGGACAGAGAGGCCGAGCTGCGCGATCTGCTGCGCAATCCGGTGGTGATCGCCGGCACGATCCAGGTCTGGGATCGCAGCGAGTTCGACGACGCCGTGCGATGGCGCAGACAATTGATCGGCGAGAACGCGGACGGCTACTGCCACCGGGTCGAGCGTGTGCTGCGCGCCCAGGCTCAGCGCGTCACGATCGCCACCTGGACGTACGGCGGCCTGGTCGATTGCCTGCGCGATGTCACAGTCCGGCACGATGAACTGCCTGACGGTAGAAGGACCGCATGGCCACCGCCGCGCAATCAACCGTGCTGGTGCGGATCTGGCGTCAAATACAAGAAGTGCTGTGGCGGACCATTGCCACGCGTTGAGCCCGCGTCGAATGTCAGTAGGTATGGTGTCGCCCATGGCGGATGAGGAGTTTCGGGTTGAGGTTGTGCTCAGTGACGAGGGGCACAGGTTGACGTTCTGGGATCGGTTGCGGGCGTTGGATCTGGATGACGACGCGCGGGAGCGGCTCGGGAGTCAGGTGACGGTGACCCGGGACGGGAACCGGATGCTGCTGTACACGCACACGCTCGACGACGCGCAGGAGGCCGCGCGGACCGCCAAGGATGTGGTGGCCGACGAGCACCTCGACGCGACGTACACGGTCACGCGGTGGAATCCGGCCGAGCAGGACTGGACCGACCCGAACGCGCCGGTCGGCCCGCACGATGCCGCCGGTGACGCCGCGAAGAACGCGGACATGGAGGTCCCGGACCCGCGGTATGTCGTGATGCAGGCCTACAAGCCCGAGTTCCTCCGCGACCTCGGCCTCTAAGCCGAGTCAGCCGCGCCTGCAAGCCGGGGCAACCGAGCCTCACGCCGGGGTCAGCCGGGGACGTAGCCTGTTTGGTGGCACAAGGTGTTGGCGGCG
Source organism: Kribbella soli (assembly GCF_004331345.1). Classification (GTDB taxonomy): domain Bacteria; phylum Actinomycetota; class Actinomycetes; order Propionibacteriales; family Kribbellaceae; genus Kribbella; species Kribbella soli. The sequence continues at coordinate 1,766,859 of NZ_SJJZ01000002.1, forward strand.
GCTTGGTGGGTGGCTGCTTCGGCGGGGCGGTCGAGGGCTGTGCAGCAGCGGGCCAGGAGGCTGCGAGACCACTGCCGTCCGATGCCGTACTCGACGGCTTCCGACTCGGCGAGTGCCTGCAGGGCGACGCAGGCGTCATACGCGTTGCCGATCTCGCGGCTCTCGCGCAGTACGTCGGTTGCGATCCGGCGCGCTTGTTCGTAATGGCCGAGCCGGTTCTCGACGCCGGCCCTGGCCAGTCCCCACTGGACCCGGTTGAGACGGTTGTCCACCAGCGGCTCGGCAGTCCGCAGATCCGCCGCCGCGAGGTCCAGCTCGCCGAGTTCCTTGTACGCACCTGACCGGTTGACCAGGGCAACGAGTTGGTCGTTGCTGGTGGGCCCGGTGTACTGCAGCGACTCGGTGATGCAGGCGACGGCCTCACGGAACTCACCGAGATGTACGTCGGCGCCGACGATGTCGCGCAGGCGCCGTACATAGGTGTGGACGGTGGCGGTCGGGTTCGCCGGCTGGGGCGCGCCGTCCGGCCAGAGCCGATCGATCAGCTCGCCCACCTGCACCTGACGGTGCGGACGCAGTAGGAGGATCGCGAGCAACGAGCACAACCGCGGCGCCGGCGCCGGAACCGCACGTCCGTCGACGACGATCTCGAGCGGGCCGAGGATGTGGAACTCCATCGCCTTTAGTCTGGCAGGCATGGATGTCTTGCTGGGGCCTGTGCAGGAAGAGGATGTGGCGTTGTTCCAGCGGTTCCTGGTCGAGCCGGGGCTGATCGGGCTGGACTGGAACGGGTTCCGGGATGCGCAGGCTCCGGTACGGCGGTATGCCGAGGACGGGTTCCTGGGCAAGGACGACGGGCGGCTGATGGTGCGCACCGGATCCGAGACGGCGGGGCTCGTGAGTTGGCGATCGGGGTCGTTCGACGGGCGTACGACGTACTGGGAGATCGGGATCGCGCTGCTGCCGGAATACCGCGGGCGTGGGATCGGGTGGCGGGCGCAGGCGCTGCTGACGGCGTACCTGTTCGAGCACACGCCGATGCACCGGATCCAGGCGGCGACGCATCCGGAGAACGTGGCCGAGCAGAAGTCCTTGGAAAAGGCGGGTTTCCGGCTCGAAGGGGTGATCCGCGGGTGCGAGTTCCGGGCCGGGCGACTGCGGGACGGGTACCTGTACAGCCGGTTGCGGGACGATCCGGCGCCGGAACTCGGCAACGGTTCGGTGACGGGATCCGGCGCGGCACCCGTTGAGGAACCTCTCGCAGATTAGTCTCGGCGGGTCGCTGCACGCTTACCCGGCGTGGTTCTGCGACGCTGAAAAAGCTGAGGGAGAGGGGAATTCGTGTCTCGTCGACGTGGTCTCGTTGCCGGTGCGGTCGTTCTGTCGTTCGTAGTCGCCGGCTGTTCCGATGTGGCCGCGAGTGAGACGACGCCTTCTCCTACACAGGCTTCGAGCAGCACGGCCGGTACGACTAGTACGACGCCGAGCGCCACTCCGACTGCCAAGCCCACCGTGAAGCCGACGGTCAAGCCGAAGCCCAAGGTGAAGCAGAAGCCGGAGTACTACGCGCTGCGCGTGGAACGGCAACTGGACAAGCTCGGGTACCCGGTCGGCGACATCGACGGTGACATCACCGCCCGCGCCAAGCAGGCGCTGTGCGCGTGGCGCGAGACCAACGGGCTGCCGGTCAGCCGCAAGGGACTCAGCCTGAACGACGCGTACTCGGTGCTCAACGCAACCAGTCGCCCGGCGCCGACCCGCTCCCCCGGCATCTACGTGAACAAGACCTGCCAGATCCTGTACCAGATCGTCGGAAAGACCTACAAGCGGATCGTCTGGATCTCCACCGGCGGCCCCGGGTACGAGACCCCGAACCGCATCGGGAAGGTCTGGCGCAAGTGGGCCGGCGCGCACGAGAGCAGCCTGTACGAGGACGCGTACATGTACGACTCCCTCTACTTCCTCAAGGACCGCCCCGGCATCGCCCTGCACGGCTCGCGGGTCAACTCCCTCGTCAAGCCGTACCCCGACAGCCACCGCTGCGTCCGCGTCGTACGCCCCGAGATCCATCAGATCTTCACCGACACCCCGATCGGCACCAAGGTCCAGATCTACGGCGAGTACTGACGACGCTCCTGCAGGGCTTTGCCGGCGTCCGATGCATGCTGCCCCGGCAAACCAGGGGCCTGATCCCCGGTTCTTGGCTGATCAGACCCCTGACCTGCGGGATCTTGACCATCATCACTCACCGATGACCGAAACTTGTCACTGTCCCACGGAGCAGTGACGGAGCCGAGAACAGGCGGGCGCAGGCAACGGCCGCTCGAGTAACGACGGTCGCCCGCGTCCTGCGCAGAGAACTGCTACCGCCCTCGACCGACAAGGCCACACCGCGCGCTTCCAGCAGGAAGATCTCACCCTCGCGGGTCAAGGACGTGCCCCGTCCAGTCCGGTCGAACAGCCTGACGCCCAGTTCCTTTTCCAGATCCTTGATCTGCGTACTCAACGGCGGCTGAGCGATGTGCAGGCGCAACCGCGGCCCGATTGAAGTTCAACTCCTCCGCCACGGCGATGAAGTACCTGACGTGCCGCAACTCCTGGTCACCCTCCGGGGTCAACTCTGTCCCTGGAAATGACGTTACGCCGACGGTGACCTCCATGACCTTCATAGTTAGGCGATCTGCGATAGGATTTGCGAATGGCTTCGCTGAGGGCGTTGGAGTGCTTGGTGGCAGTCGCGGATTCCGGGTCCATCACCCAGGCCGCGCGGATGCTGCATTCGTCGCAACCTGCCGTGTCGCATCAGCTCGCCGCTCTGGAACGGGAGACCCGGACCGCGCTGATTCGCCGGGAGCCCCGAGGCGTCAAGCTCACGCCCGCCGGCCGAGCCGCCGTCACCGATGCACGGCGAGCGATCGAGGCAGCTGCATCAGCTGTGCGCCTCGCACGTGCCGCCGGTGACGCGACCGGAGGATCGCTGCGCCTGGCCTGCGCACAGAGCTTGACCGTGTCCATGCTCGCCCCGGTGATCCGCGACTGGCACCGCCGCTACCCGCAGGTAGCGATCAGCCTCCGAGAGTCCGCTGTACCGGGGGAGCTCCTCGGACTCATCGACTCCGACGAAGTCGACATCCTGCTGGTGCCGGGTCCCGTGTCCGAGCGCTACACGACAACTCCCGTCACCGAGGAAGAGATCGTACTGACGGCACCAGGCAACCATCGCCTGGCCCAACTGCCGTCAGTGACGTTGAACGACCTCGACGGTGTACAGCTCGTTCACTTCGCCGCGGACAACGGTCTGAGCGGCTGGCTCGACCGATCGCTGACCAGAGCCGGCGTTCGTCCCGAAACGGTGATGAGGACCTCGGTCACGGCAGCAGCGCCCCAACTTGCCGCCGCTGGCCTGGGCGTCGCCGTCACCCCGATCAGTGCGGTCAGCGCCGGGCTGCCCGGAGCGATTCGATCGTTCTCACCACGCTGGATCAGGCAACTGATCGCGGTGTCACCTGGCGCCCTGGATCCGCTCGCCGCTCGGTTCGTCACCAGCCTGAGCACCCGCGGCGTTCGGGTGCCCCGCGACGTCAAGGCTCAACTCAGCGACAGCGACGCGCCAGGTTCTCCCAAGTAGCCCCGTATTCATGCGCCAGCCGCCTCCGCGGCGCGGGCGAGGGATTCGACCCACTCCTGGTGGTAGCGATACAGCGCACCGGGATGCTTGCGGCCGAGCTCCTCGAGGAAGAAGGCGCCCTGCTGAGTTTCCTCGGTCAGCACGTGACAGCCATCGTCCGTCGGCGTGATCACCCAGCCGTGGTAAGCGCGCGAACCGGTTTCATCGCCGTCGACCACGGTCTCCCACGAGAGCCTGCTGAAGGGCTCGTACTCCGTCACGTGCAGACTCATCGGAAAACCGACCGTGACCCGGCTGTACTTGGTTCCAAGTGCCAGTTCCCGCTCACCACTCAAGATCTTGACCTGGTCCTCGAGGGGAAAATAGCCGGACCAGTTCTCGGCGTCGACGAGAAGCTTCCACACCACTTCAGGCCGGGCCGACACATCGATGTCGTTGAGCGCGTAGATCGCCGACGTTCTCGGGTCGTACCGCTCAGGCCAATTCACTTTGTCATACACCGGCGTCGCTCCTCTTTCTGACCGCGAGCGAGAACTCGTAGTTCTTTTCGCCCCAACGGCCCAGGCCCATGACCAGCAGGCCGGCCTCCTCCAAGGCGCGGGCCATCACCAGCGGACCGGCATAAACCGGCCGCAGCCCCAGGCTTTTGATGAAAGCCGCAACCTCCTCCTTCGCCCGCCCGTCGTTGCCGGCGAAGAGCGCATCCACCTGCTCGTTGCGGGAGAACACGGTGCCGAAGATCGTGTTGAAGGCCTTGAAGACCTGGGCGGTCTCCCCGGCGACCTCAGCGATCTCCTGCGCTACGGACGTGTCGGCCGGGACGTGCCGGCCGCCGTATTCGCTGAGGTCGAAGGTGTTGGAGATGTCGATGATGATCTTCGCGTCCAACGCTGCGCCGTACTGCTGAACCACCGGGACGGCGCTCTCCCACGGAACCGCGAGGATGACGATGTCCCCGCTCGGGGCGGCGTCCATGGAAACGGAAGTGGACCCGCCGCCAACGGTGCGAGCCAAGGCCGACGCCTTGTCTGCATCGCGACCGACGAACTCGACGGTGTTCCCACCGGCGATGGCTCGGGCGCCCAGGACCTTTGCCATGTTCCCGAGGCCGATGATGCTGATGCTTGCCATGATTGGATTACCTCCTACATTCGTTGCATCTGTGAGTCATTGCCGGACAGCCGCGGCAGCCCGGACGGCGTCAAGTCCTGCGACCTGCGAAACGACCGGTGCGTAACCGAGTTCGGATACGGCTTTGTCCGTCCGCAGGGTGCACGTCTGCCCCAGGAACCACCGGGCCGGTACCGGAACCACTTGAGCCGCCGTCTTGGCATCGAGCTCCGGAATCGGCCCTTCCACTCCGTAGATCTCGAACTGGGCTTCCAAGAACTCGCGCAGGACGACACGGTGCTGGTCGGTCACGAAGTAGGCCTCGCCCGGCCGACCGCGCTGCCAGCCGAGCATCAGGCCTTCGACGACGTTGTCCACGAACGTCACGTCGGTGGTGAACCGTCCGCCCTCGATCCACGCGAACTGGCCGGCCTTGACTGCCGCCACCAGACCCTCGATCAGCATGCTCTCGGGGCCCCAGACGAACCTCGGACGAATCGACACCGTGGCGAAGTCCGAGGCATTCGCGTCGAGAACGATCTTCTCGGCTTCGGCCTTCACGGCTGAATACACGGCTGCCGAGTCCGGCCGCAGTGGTGCTGTCTCGTCGACCTCGACCAGCGGATCGCCCGCGAGGAGCGCAGCTTCCGTCCCACAGTGGACGAACCGGGGAATCTTCGCGAAGCGCGCTGCGTCCACCGCCGCCTGGGTGCCGCGAACAGACACCAATTCCTGCCGTTCACGATCCGCAGAGATGTCGGTTTCGGCAGCAAGGTGAAACAAGACGTCGCTACTCACTACCTCGTCCTGCCAGGTAGTTGCGTCAGGCAACACACCTCGGACGGGCTCGGCACCGAGGCCGGCCACGACTTCGGCCGACGCCTCGCTTCGCACCAGAACGCGAACCGAGTGGCCCTCTGCTACGAGTCGGCGTACCAACACCCGACCGATGAACCCCGAACCGCCCGTGACAAACGCGCGTGACATGTCATTTTCCTTCCTGAATTTCTTTTGGGTGGAGCTCTGAATTCAGGCGTGCGCCCAGCGAGGGAACGCGTGCTGTCTCCCGGCGATCGTCGTGATCGCCGTGGGGATCATGATGGCTACGGTCACCCAGGGAATTGAGCTGATACCGAAGCCTGCGAGCAAGAGCCCGCCGAGGATCCCCCCGGCCGCGATACTGAGATTGAAGACCGTCACCAGGATCGACTGCACCGCGTCCGTCTCGGCCGCACGCACGCCGGCTGTGACGAAGAGAGTCGCGGAACCGCCGAAGCCGAGGCCCCAGATCGCAACGCCCAGATAGAGGATCACCGGGTTCACCTGCCCGAACCCGAGGACGAGAGCGCCGGCGCCTACAACGACCGTGCTCAGCACGATCAGCCGGCGGTGGTGCGGGTCGACGAAGGTTCCGGTAGCCCAGATGCTGAGCAGCGCCGCAAGGCCGAAGACCAGGAGAACCCATTCGATCTGGCCGCCGACGCCCGCGGCCGCCGTCAGCGGACCGATGTAGGTGTACAAGATGTTGTGGGCAACCATGAATCCCGCGACGACCCACAGGATCGAAACCACACCACGGGTCTGGAGGATGGTCGCGATGGGAACGTGTCCACCCGCCGGCTGGCCTGGGAGATTGGGTAGGGAGAAAAGCACCCAAGCGATCAAGGCGACGCTGACCACCGCCGTGGCGATGAAGGTCACCTCCCACCCGGCCGCGTCTCCCAGCAGCGTGCCCGCCGGAAGACCTAGCGCCAGCGCGACGGGGATGCCTGCCATCGCGATAGCAATCGCCTTGCCCTGAAGGGTTTCGCCGACGATCCGGGCTGCGTAGCCGCCGATGTTCGACCAGATCAGTCCCGCTCCGACACCGGCCACCACGCGCGCAACGAGGATCACCGCGAAGCTGTCGACGAGTCCCGCGACCGCGTTGGCCACACCGAAGGTGATCAGAGCCGCAATCAGGACGGAGCGGCGCCCTCGATTCTTCAGGGCAGCATTGAGCGGGATCGCGGTGAGCGCTGTCGCCAGCGCATACACCGTGATGGTCTGGCCGACGACAGATTCCGACAGTCCGAGGCTCTTGGACATCGCCGGAAGGAGGCCCGCGGGGATCGTCTCGTTGATGATTCCCAAGAAGCCCGCCGCGAACAGGGCCAGCAGGCCCGCCAACGGGAGCCGCACCTTCTCGCTGACGAGGGTTTCTTCGTTCGTCGCTGACGACATGATTGCCTTCCAGTCAAAGCGTAGTGAGCCTTACAGTTCTGACCCAACGCGAGCAGCTCTGCGGCGATTCCAGCGCTGACCATCGAAACCTTTGGGTCTGGCCCCCACCAATTCGATGGGGCTCGGTGGTCGCGGATCCCCGTCAGGTATCGCCGGACATTTTGCGAGCCTTAGCAGCGACCGGACATCCAGGTGGCGACGGTGCGGATTCCCGAAGTCAAGCTGCCGGACGCCGGACGGTGCCACGGCACCCGTTCTGCCCCGCCCGACACGCCCTTGGGACGCGTACGCGGACTCTGTGGTCCGCACTTGGAGTGAGGAGACAGGGCGCGCCACGTCGTCGATCAGCGCGCCGTGACAAGCCAGAATGTTGCATCAGGCCAGGATCGAACAGGGCATGCGGGTACTGGAGGTCGGGTTCGGCTGTTGTCAGCCGAGCTGCTCAACCGCGCTTTGAAGCGGTGTCGTTCGCAAGCTGCCACATTTCATAGTTCCCGCATTCTGCCGTGATCTCAGCCGTCGCCTGAGCCGCGGCGAAGAACTCGTCGGCCAGCGGCGAGGTGCGCGACGCCGCCATCGCGACGAATACCTGGTCGGGCGCCAGGTCCGGGACGGGCACGTAGCTGATGTCCGGGCGTGAGAAGAACACGGTCTCCGAACGCCCCACGAACGAGATGCCCCGGCCGGCCGCGACGTGCTCAAGCTTCTCCTCCACCCCGCGCACCCGGAGCCCGGAGTCGGGGTGCGGGCGCCTGGTGGGCTGCGTGCTCGCGTCGGCATGCCAGACCAGCGGTTCACCGGCTAGGTCAGCCTCGGTGACCTCATCCTTGCCGGCCAGTCGGTGATCGGCGGGCAACGCCACCATGAGGGGCTCGGTGTAGAGCGGAGTCAGGCGCAGGCCGGCCTCGTCGATGGGCAGCCGCACATAGCCGACGTCGACGCGGCCGTCGAGCAGCATCGGGGCCTGCTCGTCCCATTCCATTCGCTGCACGTCCACGACTACGTCCGGATGCTGGGCCTCGAACACCCGCGTCGCCGGGATGACAGGTATGCCGGCCCGAAAGCCGACCACCAGCCGCTGGCCGCCGCGTTTTGCCACGGACACCCGGCGGCGGACCGCGTGCGCGGAGGCGAGTAGCGGACCGGCGTCGTCCAGCAGCTGTCGGCCCGCGTCAGTCAGCGTTACGCCGTGGCTGTCCCTGGTGAACAGGGAGGCGCCGAGATCCTGTTCCAGCGCGCGGATCTGCCGGCTGAGCGCCGGCTGCGCGATGTGCAGCTCATCGGCGGCGCGGCCGAAGTGCAGCCTGTCGGCGACGGCGACGAAGTAACGCAGCTTGCGCAGGTCCAGATCCATGCGCCCTCCCGGTCCGGCAATGCCTCGAAGGTATCACCACGGCTGAAACAGGTCTTGGACACCCGCTCAGGCCGGTGGCATCGTTCATCGGGCCGGGAGAATTCGGTACAAGAATTCGGTACAAGAATTCGGGATCGGTATTTGATAGCAGGGCCCAACACCAGGATGAGCACATCAAGAATTGACCCTCTCCATTCCCGTTCGGAAACCATCAATTCAAAGGAGTGACCGCCGTTCAGGGTGACGCGTCCGACCTCGACGACCTGGACCGCCTATACGACACCGTCAAGCGGGAAAAGGGCTCGATCGACATGCTGTGGGCCAGCGCCGGGACGGGTGAAGCCGGTGTCCTCGGCGAGATCACCGAGGAACAGTTCCACCGCGCCTTCTGGCTCAACGCGCGCGGCACCCTGTTCACCGTGCAGAAGGCACTGCCGCTGATCAACGACAACGGTTCGATCTTCATGACCGGATCCAACGCCTCCCTCGGCGCCTTCCCCGGCTGGACTGTTCGACGAGGCAACCAAGGCCGCATTCGAGTCCCTCATCCCCCGCAGACAGATGGGCCGCCCCGACGAGATAGCCACCGTCGCCCTGTTCCTCGCTTCCGACGACTCCAGCTACGTCAACGGCCTGGAACTGGTCGCCGACGGCGGCACCACTGCCATCTGAACCACCCACCAGGAATGTGAACAGGAAGAGAGCACACCTTATGAGCAGCATCACCCTCATCGGTACGGGGAACATGGCTCGTGCCATCGGCACGCTCGCGGTGGCGGGCGGCAACACCGTCGAGGTCATGGGACGCGATCAGTCCAAGGCAGATGCCCTCGCCGAGGTTCTGGGCGGCGGCACCACGACAGGTAAGTGGGGTGCCGTCCCGGCCGGGGACATCGTCATCACGGCCGTGTTGTACGCCGGTGTCGTTCCGGTCGTCGCGGAGTACGGAGACGCCCTTGCGGGCAAGGTCATCGTCGACATCAGCAACCCCTTCAACGCCACGTTCGACGGACTGGCCCACAGCGAGCCGACCTCGATCGCGCAGGAAGTCGCCAAGATCGCCCCGGCCGGCGCCAGCGTGGTGAAGGCGTTCAACACCATCTTCCGTAGCGTCCTGGAGCAGGGCCGGCCCGACGTCTTCTTCGCCGGCGACAACCCGCAGGCCAAGGCGGACGTGGCGGCGTTCATCGAGAGCCTCGGGCTGCGCCCGCTGGACGTCGGCGGCCTGAAAATGGCGCACTGGCTGGAAGGCGCGGGCGTGCTCACGGTAGGCCTCGCAGGCAACGGGATCGGCCACGGGAATTTCGCCATGGGCGTCAGCGAATTCACGGACTGACGCCCGGGCTGAGCAGCCGGCGGACAGAGCGCCGTGCGCTCTGACGGGTTGATGGACCACCGACTCGCAGATGTCGGAAATCAACAGTGGCGAAAATTCGCCTAAGGAGGCTGACCGCAATGCAGCTCGGTTTTATGATTCCCCTTGTCGGGCCCTCCGTCAGTGACGCCCCCGCCCTGAGCGCTTTCGTCCGCGGACTCGAGGACCTTGGCTACGACGCCCTATGGGTCGGCGATCGCCTGGTCACGCCGGTTGACGTGGGCAGCAACTATCTGGGCCGCGGGCCGCAGATGAGCCGCTCCTTCGATCCGGTGCTGCTGTTGACCGTCGCCGCGGCGGCGACCAGCCGGATGCGCCTGAACACCAGCACGCTCAGCACGTTCTACTACGAGCCGCCGCACCTGGCCCGGCAGCTGACCACGCTCGACGTGCTCAGCGACGGCCGCCTCGGCGTTGGTGTGGGGCTGGGGTGGATGAAGCAGGAGTACGACATCGCCCGCAACGCGGACTGGCAGCGGCGCGGCAAGATGCTCGATGACATGTTGGCGTTCCTGCACGCGTGGTGGACCACCAGTCCCGTGTCCTGGGACAGCGAGTTCTTCACAATGCCGCCGGTCCACGCCGGCCTCCGTCCGGTCCAGGTGGGCGGGCCACCCATCTGGATCGGCGGTGCCAGCGAGGCCGCGATGCGCCGAGTCGGCCGCAGCGGGGTCGGCTGGCTCGGGGTCGAAGGGCCGGCGCCCGCCGCGTCGATCAGCAGTCAGGACGAGGACGCCGGCCGCCTGTGGTCGATCGCGCGTCGAGCGGCGGAGGACGCCGGCCGCGATCCCGACGCACTGAAGACGGCCATGCGGATCAACCTCGAGCCAGGCACGTCCGTCGACTCGGTCGCACACCAGCTGAAGCGGTACGCCGACTCTGGTGTTGATGAGGCGTACGTCGATGCCTTCGCGATGTTCACCAGCCTTGACCAGCTGCTCGACTTCGCCGGCCAGGTGATCGACCGTACAGGCCGGTTGTGACCACCGAAGAAACGACCACCCAAGGAAGAGAGCACTCACCATGAGCAGCATCAGTTTCATCGGCCTCGGGGGCATGGCCCACGCCATCGCCGCCCGCGCGGTCGCCGGCGGCAACTCCGTCGAACTCATCGGCCGGGACCCGGCCAAGGCCAAGGGCCTGGCCGCCGAACTCGGCGCCGGGGCCACGACGGGGACCTTCGGCACGGTCCCCGTGGGCGACATCGTCGTTCTCGCAGTGCCGTACACCAGCGCTGTGCCGGTCGTCGCCCGGTACGGGGATGCGCTGGCCGGCAAGGTCATCATCGACATCTCCAACACCTTCAACGCCGACGCCACCGGGCTGCTCACTCCTGAGGGCACGTCCGGTGCGCAGGAGATCGCCAAGGCGGCCCCGACGAGCGCCTACGTCGTGAAGGCATTCAACACCGTCTTCGGCCACGTCCTGGTCCAGGAGCGTCCGTTGGACGTGTTCTTCGCCGGAGATGACGCGGGCGCCAAGGCGAGTGTGTCGGTGTTCATCGAGAGCCTCGGACTGCGTCCCCTCGACGTCGGCGGCCTGGAGATGGCTCGCTGGCTGGAAGGGGTCGGGCCGCTGCTGATGGGCCTGGCCCGCCACGGCGCGGGGACCTTCGACGTCGCCCTCGGCGTCGACTTCCCCGCCTGAGCGCACCTCACACCACCAATACTTCCGCCGCATCACTCATAAGGAGCAGTAGCGTGCGCGTTTTCGTCACTGGCGGGACCGGCCATTCCGGTTCGTACATCATTCCCGAGCTCATCGCCGCCGGGCACGAGGTCACTGGACTGGCCCGGTCGGACACGGCCGCGGCGGCACTCTCCGCGCTCGGCGCGAAGGTCCGCCGCGGCGACCTCCAGGACCTCGACGGGCTCAAGGAGGCGGCGGCGGATTCCGACGGCGTGATCCACGTCGCGCACCGGCAAGACCTGCTGCCGTCCGGCGGGATCGACGCCGTGGCCGCCGCAGAGATCCCGATCATGCTCGCGTACGGCGAGGCGCTCGCGGGAACTGGAAAACCGCTCGTCGCGGCGGGGAGCATCGGCTCGCCCGGCACCGGGCGGGACCTGGGCCGGCCGGCCACCGAGGAGGACCCGGCCCTTCCCGTCGGCGAAGAGCACAAGGGCACCCTGCGGGCCCGCAACGTCGTGGAAACCGCCGTAATCGGCCTCGCCGAACGGGGAGTGCGGTCGTCGGTCGTGCGCATTGCCAATATCGCGCACGACACGACCGATCGTGCCGGCTTCCTGCCCACACTGATCGCGCTTGCGAAGGACAAAGGCGTCGCCGGCTACCCCGGCGACGGCACGAACCTGTGGAACGCCGTACACGCCCGCGACCTCGCCTCCTTGTTCCGCCTGGCGCTGGAGAAGGGCCCGGCCGGCAAGTACTGGCACGCGGTTGAGGACGGGGGCATCCCGTTCCGCGAGATCGCCGAGGCCATCGGCAGCCGCCTGAGCCTGCCCGCCGTGAGCGTGCCCCTGGACGAACTGATGCTGCCGGGATATTTCGGATTCCTCGCGAACGTGGTCAATCGAAGCTACCCGACGTCCAACCTCGTCACCCGCCGGACGCTCGGCTGGGCTCCCGCTCAGCCCAGCCTGCTCGCCGATCTGGACAACGGCCACTACTTCCCCGCCGGCTGACGGCAGGGACCCCATCGCGAATCAGTCCGGCCATCACCGGGACAACGTTCTTCTGGAGGGACGCTGAGAACATGACGACTGTTGGATTTATCGGAAGCGGATCCATCGGCAGCGCAATCGCGCGGCTCGCCGTCGCGGCCGGCCACCAGGTCATGCTCAGCAACTCGCGCGGCCCCGAGACGCTCGCGGACACGGTCGCGGAGCTGGGGCCGCGGGCCTCCGCGGCGACGCGGGAGGAAGCCGCCGCGGCCCGTGAAATCGTCGTGGTCACGGTGCCGGTCACGGCGTTCCCCGACGTCCCCGCCGGACCGCTGGCGGGGAAGACAGTCATCGACACGTGCACCTACGGCCCCGATCGTGACAGGCACATCCCCGAGCGCGACGGCACGTCGCTCACCTCGAGCGAGCTGCTGCTGCTGCTGCGGTACGTCCCGGACGCCATGCTCGTGAAAGCGTTCAACACCATCTTCTTCAAGCACCTACTGTCCCTCGCCCGCCCGGCGGGGGCGGCCGACCGCTCGTACCTGCTCGTGCTGAGGGTCATATGCCTGCGTGCTCAAGCCCGAGAGGTGGAGGAATGAGCGACGCAGATCGTGTGATGGACGGCGCGGAGCGGTTCGAGGCGGACGCGGACGCGCGCGGACTCGACGTTGAGATCGTCGAGCATCTGGAGGCGCAGAGTCTCGCAGACGTAGCCGAGCTGCTCAGCATCGAGCCGGGCGACATCGTGAAGTCGCTTGTCGTGAAGCGGCACGACGGAAGCTACCTGTTCGCGCTGATCCCCGGCGGCCGCCAGATCTCGTGGCCGAAGCTCCGCGCGGTGGTGGGCGTCAACAAACTGCGGATGTCCGACGAGGGAATGACCCTCGACGCGACGGGCTACCGGCACGGCGTCACGCCTATCGGGTCGACCACGGCCTGGCCGGTCGTCGCCGACGAGCGAATAGTCGGCCGCCGTATCGCCGTGGGCGCGGGGACGGGCGGGCGCCTCGCCTTCGTCGACGCGGACGCCTTGGTCGCCGCCTACGGCGCGGCTGTCACCGACATCAGCGCTGAGGAATCGCCTCACTGACCTCCGCGCCCGGTCCTCGGATTCCGGTACGTTCCGTCAGAAGGCTGCAGTTGGCTTCCACCACCACTGCCCGTCACGCACCAACGCTCGGTGGACGGAAATCAGTTCCATTGCTTGTTCCTTCCCCCATTCTGTCCCCCGTGCGAGCTACCCGCGAGTGTCAACCGTGCGGTAACGACTTTGGGCGGGCGGATCCATAGCGTTCGGGGTAGCCCGCGGCGCTCCGGCCACGGATTCTCACAAAGGAGTCATCGTGCGTCTGGTATGGCAGCTCTCGGCGGTTGCGGCGGTCTGGATCCTCGGCAATCTGGGGACGGCTGCAGTGAAGGGCAACCCCTGGCTAGCACTCGTCGCCGGCCTGCTGACGGCCGTCGTCGCGGTCCTGGTCTACGGCTGGGTGGTGCGGCGGACCGAGCACCGGGCCCCCGTCGAGGTGTCGCTGAAGGGAGCAGGTGCCGGAGTCAGCTCGGGCACGCTGCTCGGCATCGCGCTGTTCGGGGCAGTCATCGCGAACATCGCCTTCTTCGGTGACTACACGATCAACGGCCTGGGCACGCCCGCGAGCGCCGTCGCCCTGCTCGGTATCATGGCGGGTGCCGCCGTGACCGAGGAGTTGGTCTTCCGCGGTGTCCTGTTCCGGAACGTCGAGCGCTGGACCGGAACCTGGATCGCGCTCGCACTGACCGGCTCGCTGTTCGGCCTGATCCACCTGCTCAACGCGAACGCCACCCTGTGGGGTGCCATCGCTATCGCCATCGAGGCAGGCGGGATGCTGACCGCCGCGTACATCGCCACCCGCAAGCTGTGGGTGCCGATCGGTCTGCACTTCGGCTGGAACATCGCCGCGAGCGCCATCTTCAGCACCGAGGTGTCCGGCAGCAACACCGCGCAGGGCCTGCTGGACGCGACGATGTCGGGTCCCGCGCTGGTCACGGGCGGCGGCTTCGGACCGGAGGGCAGTATCTACGCGGTAGTGTTCGGCGTGCTGGCCACCGGCGTGTTCATGTGGCTGGCCTACCGGCGTGGGCACGTGGTTCCCGTCCGTCGCTCGGCCCGCGCGGACGTGGCCGTTAGGCTCTCCCGTTGATCGATCTCGGGCGGGCCCTGGACCGGTGGCGGCAGCTCGATGTCACGGTCCGGGACCTGCCGCTCGCGTTGCTGCCGGCGGTCGCATCGTTCGTGCCAGCGTTCCACGGGATGGGGACGGAGGTCGGCGCGCTGCCGACCCGTCCCTTCGACGCGCTGGCCGTCGTCGCGATCGTGCTCCAGTGCTTCTCGCTCGCCGTTCGCAGGCGATGGCCGGCCGCCTGCCTCGTCTTGGTGTTCCTCGGCTTCGCCCTCGATCAGCTCCGGGGTTACCACACGTTGGCGGGCGCCGGGCTCGTTATCGCGCTGCTGAGCGCGGGTGCCTACCTGGAACGCCGTCGCCGCACGGTCGCGATCCTCCTCTCGGGTGCCTACGTGGTGCTGGCGCTCGCGCTCGACCTGGCCGGCGGGACCGAGCGGGCGGACGGGTACCTGACGTTCTACCTGGCGCTGGTCCTCGTGTCGGCCGTCGGCTCCTGGCTGCGCTCCACCCGGGCCGCCGAGACCGAACGGCGTCTCCGGGTCGCCGAGGAGACCCGCACCGCGGAACGCACCCGGATCGCCCGCGAGCTGCACGACGTCGTGACCCACCACGTGACGGCGATGGTCGTGCAGACGGAGGCGGCCCGGTACCTGACAGGCGCCCCCGACCGGCTCGACGAGACGCTGAATGCGGTCACCGACACGGGCCGGCGGGCGATCGGCGACCTCCGGAACCTTTTGGACCTGCTCGACCCCGGCCACGACGGCGCGGCCCGGGCACCGTCCCTCCGGGACCTGCACACGCTCGTCGAGCAGACCCGTCAGGCCGGGCAGCCGGTAGAGCTCACCGAGGAGGGCACGCCGTCGGAATCCGCCGGAAGCGCCGAGCTCGTCGCCCACAGGGTGGTGCAGGAGGCCCTGACGAACGCCCTCAAGCATGCACACGGCAGGCCGACGGCGGTCGGCGTGCGCTACGACGAACGGGAGATCACCGTGGAGATCAGCACTGCCGGGACCGGATCTGGGCAGGCCCTCGTCGGCGCCCGCCCGCGTTCGCCCGGCGGGAACGGTCGGGGGCTCGTCGGGCTCCGCGAACGGGTGGATGCCCTGGGTGGCGAGTTCGCGGCGGACCGCGGGGCCGATGGCGGATTCGTCGTTCTGGCGCGCATCCCCACCGGGAGCCGATCATGAGTGCGCCGATCCGGATCCTGGTGTGCGACGACCAGGCGCTGATCCGCACCGGGTTCGCGACGATCATCGACGCCCAGCCCGACCTCGAGGTGGTCGGCGAATGCGAGGACGGGCGGGCCGCCGTCGACCTCGCCGGCCGGCTGAACCCGGACGTCGTGGTGATGGACGTCCGGATGCCGGTGCTCGACGGCATCGAGGCGACCCGCCTGCTCACCGGCGTCGGGGTCGCGCACCCGATCAAGGTGCTCGTGGTGACGACGTTCAACCTCGACGAGTACGTCTACGAGGCGCTGCGCGCGGGGGCCAGCGGGTTTCTGCTCAAGGACGCCCCGGCGGCGCAGCTGCTGCACGGCATCCGCACGGTCGCGACCGGGGCTGCGCTACTGGCGCCCGAGGTGACCCGGAAGCTCGTCGGCAGGTACGCGGCGCGGATCCGCCCCGCCGAGAGCGCAGCTGCCGACACCGCGCTGACGCCGCGCGAGCTCGAGGTGCTTCGCCTTATCGCCAACGGCCTGTCGAACGGCGAGATCGCCACAACGCTGGTGATCAGCCAGGAGACCGTCAAGACGTACGTGTCACGCATTCTGGCAAAGCTCGGTCTGCGCGACCGCGTGCAAGCGGTGGTCCACGCCTACCGCAGCGGCCTGGTGACCTGAGGATGGCGCTCGGCGGGCACCCGTGCACAGGCTGTACATGGGCATAGGCTCCGCAGACATGACGTCCGCGGAGCCGCTCCGACTGCTGCGGGTCGGTCTCAGCGCAGTTGGCGGAAGAACTCGGTGATGTCGTAGGCGAGCAGTTCGGGCTCTTCGTGGGCGGCGAAGTGTCCGCCGCGTGGCATCGACGTGTACCGGGTGATGTTGTAGGTGCGTTCGGCCCAGGAGCGCGGGGGCTGGGTGAGGTCGGCGGGAAAGACGGCGACGGCGGTGGGCACTTCGACCTTTTCGACGCGCCGGGTCAGGCCGCGGGCGTACTCGTAGTAGGGCCGGAACGACGTCGAGATCGTGCCCGTGAACCAGTACAGGGACGCCTGGGTGAGGGCGAAATCGTCGGTGAACCGGGACGACAGGTCGCCGCCCGAGTCGCTCCAGGCGCGGTACTTCTCGACGATCCAGGCCAGCAGGCCGGTCGGAGAGTCGGACAGAGCGTGGGCCAGGGTGAGCGGGCGGGTGTTCTGCAGGTGCTGGTAACCGCCCTCCTCCGCGCTCCAGGTGGCGCCCTGGTCGAGGTAGGCCTGTTCGTCCAGGGTGAGGCTGGCGGCGTCGTACTCCTGGGGTGCGGCGACGGCGAGCAGGTGGATGCCGGCCAGCGACTCCGGGTAGGCCTCACCCAGACGCGAGGTGATCCCCGCGCCCAGGTCGCCGCCATGGGCGGCGTACCGGTCGAAGCCGAGCTCGTCCCGCATGAGCCGGTGCCAGATCTGGTGGGTCTGGAGCGTCGGCGGGAGGGCCGGTCGTTGCGGCGAGAACGCGTAGCCGGGCAGCGAGGGGACGACGACCGTGAACGCGTCGGACGCGTCGCCGCCGTGCTTCGACGGCTCCGCGAGACGCCGGGCGAGGTCGGTGAGCTCCAGGAAGGTGCTGGGCCAGCCGTGGGTCAGGACGATCGGCAGGGCGCCGGGCTGCTCGCCGTCAAACCGGAGGTAATGGACGGGCGAGCCGCCGATGGCGGCCATGTAGTGCGGCAGGGCGTTGATCCGCGCCTCGTGGGTGCGCCAGTCATAGCCTGTGGCCCAGTACTCCGCCAGGCGGCGCACCTCGGTGGTGTCGGTACCCGCTTCCCAGCCATCGACGGGCCACCGGGTGGGCCACCGGGTGGCCCGTAGCCGCGCGCGCAGGTCTTCGAGTTCTGCATCGGTCACCGCCATCAGCGGCGTGTGGTCGGTCATGTGCCTCTCCTGGTCGTGCTCACGCGCGGTCCGACCGCGCCTGGACGTGGTCGACGACCAGGTCGGGACGGGTCACGAACGGGTGGTGCCCGGTCGGCAGCTCGACGGAGCACGTCGCGCGGCCCGCGTGGGGGCGCTGCAGCTCGACCGACGTGCTGCGGTCCTGCGCGCACACTAGGTACGTCGAGTCGATCCCCTGCCAGCCGGCCACACTGGTTGGCGTCATGAACGCCGCGGCCGACTGCGCCGTCACTCGCTCCCACGCATGGTGCCGGGTCGCCTCGTCGGCGTCCTGGAGGAATCGCTCTCCGAACGAGGCCGCGTCGTAGCCGGACACACTTAGCGTGCCGTCCCCGTTGTCGCCGATCGAGACCGGGTCGCTCTCGCCGCTCATGATCGCCCTCTGCGACTGTCCGAGGTCGGGAGGTAGGACGACACGTAGAGCAGGTGCGCGACGGCGGAGTTCCGGCCGGCCTCGGCGATGACGGTGCCGCCGTAGGAGTGACCGACGACCAGGTCCGCGGTGCGCTGCCACCACCACTGCCCATCCCGCACCAGGGCACTCCATCGACTGATGGGCGAGTCCCTGCGGCCCAGCGCCGCCACCGCTGCTGTTCGGGCGATCCGTGCCATGTCCGGCGCGGGAAGCTGTGCGGCGGACAGCAGGTCGTCGAGCAGGACGACCGCAGTGGTGTGGTTGCCGGATGCCAAGGCACGATGCGCGGCCTGCTCGGCGTACCGCGTCCACGGCTCGGTCTCGCCCGCCTCCCGGAAATGGCGGGCGAGCTGCGCGACGGGCGGCGGGTCGACCTCCTCCAGGGCTCGGCCGGCGCGCAGATGGAGGAACCGGCGCTCGGTCCGGGGGATCGCCTCGTACACCGCGGCGGCGACCAGCATGTGCCGGTATCGCCACCGCCCGAGGTCGTCGCCGACCACCATGCCCGCCTCGGACGCCTCGGTGATTCCCGCCCGGCACTCCTCGACCGCCACGTCGGCGGTCGCGGCCAGCGTGACCTCGGTGCCGGGTTCGGCGAGGGCCGCCAGCGCTTGGAGCACCTGCTGAGCCGCCGGTGACAGCCGCCCGACCCGTTCCCTCGTCGAGTCGCGCACCGTGGGCGGCACCTGAAGCTCACTGAGACTCAGCCGCATCCACTGCCCCTCGCGGAACACCAGGTCCGCGCGATCGCACGTGAGGCGCACCGACTCCTCCACCGCCAGCGGCACGCCATCGGTCCGCTCATGCAGGAACGAGCTGAACTCGGCCGACATCGGCTCACCGTCGAGCATCGACGACACGAGCGCCGCGGTCTGGTCCCGGCTGAGCGGCGTCAACGCCACCCGCAGCTGGGTCACGCCCGCCGGCAAGCGAGACGACAACCGCAGCAACAGCGACTGGTCGTCCACCTCCTCCGGCCGGTACGTGACCACCAGGCTCGGTCCGCCGCTGTGCTGGCGGGAGGTGAGGAACAGCAGGAACTCCAGGGTCACCTCGTCCGCCCAGTGCGCATCCTCGACCACGAGGAGATCCACGTGCAACGCCCGGAGCAGCTCGGCGAGGTCCCGGAACAGTCGGTGTCGCGCCGTCCTGGCATCGTCCAACGGCTCCAGAGCAGGTGGTAGATCGGCGGACCACTCCGGGAACAACGGCCGCAGCGTGCCGGCCAGGTCAGTGAGTCCCAGGTCGGCCACCGGCTGATGGGTTCCGAGGAACGCGTCGACGATCGGCCCCAACGTCAACGACTCCCGAAGGGGCGGACACACCGACGTCAGGGCATTGCGTCGATGAAGGTGTCGGCCATCCACTCCTGCAGCAGGCGGCTCTTGCCGATCCCGGCCTCGCCCTCGATCAGCACGACTGCCGGGGCTTGAGCCAGCGCCCGTCAGGGCTGCCACTTCCCGGTCGCGCCCTACGAAAGCCGGCGTCGTCACAGTCGGCCGACTCCCATCGGCGGCGGCAGACGTCACAACGACCATGCGTGATGATGGTCCGTCAACTGAGCTGGGCGCAACACAAGACCGTCCAGCCCGGCTGGATCGCCCCATCGACCCCACTGCTCGTCTCGGCGTAGGCCAAGGTCGGCCCGGCAGCGAGCTGGGCTTGGCCCCGTTCAACCTCGCTCACCGCCACACCCTGCATCGGCAAGACCTGAGGACGTCCGCTGTCTGGCGCACCTATGATGGGGGATCTGTGTTGTGCACGAGGCGTGGGAGAAGCAGATGGCCGGGCCAGTCGGTATTCGTGAGGTGGCCGCCCGCGCGATGGTCTCCGTCGGTACGGTTTCGCACGTCCTGAACCGGCCGGAGCTGGTCTCGACCGCCACGCTGAAGCGGGTGCTCGCCACGATGGACGAGCTCGGCTTCGTGCGCAACGACCTCGCCAGGCAGCTCAAGATGGGCGGCGGTACGACGCTCGGCATGATCGTGCTCAACGTGGCCAATCCATTCTTCGCTGGTCTGGCTCACGCCTGCGAGGCCGCGGCAGAAGCTCTCGGGCACACCGTGATCTTCGGCAGCAGCGATCAGCTGGACGGACGCGAGGACCGCTACATCGACCTCTTCGAGGAGCAACGTGTCCGGGGCATGATCATCGCGCCACTGGACGGCCACACCGCGCGGATCGAACGCGTCATCCGGCGCGGGATGCCTGTCGTGCTCTTCGACATTCATGCCAACGAGGGAGACTTCTGCTCCGTCGCACTCGACGGCAACGCCGGCGGCTATCTCGCGGTACGTCACCTGCTGGACGCCGGGCGGCGGCGGATCGCCTTTCTCGGTGGTCCGCTCCACCAGGTTGACGACCGGTGGAAGGGCGCGCTGCGTGCTGTCGCGGAGATCGACGGCGCGAGCCTCACCCACATCGACACACTCGACCAGACCATCTCCGACGGCAGAGCGATCGGCGACCAACTGGCCGTGCTGCCTGCCGGCTCTCGGCCCGACGCGGTCTTCGCGGCGAACGACCTGCTGGCCCTCGGCCTCATGCAGTCGCTCGTGATCGCCGACGACATCGACGTCCCGCGCGACATCTCCATCGTGGGCTACGACGACATCGACTACGCGGCCTCCGCCATCGTGCCGCTGACCACTGTCCGGCAGCCGCAGGAAGCGCTGGCGGAGGAGGCGGTTCGCCTGGTTCTCGACCACGCCTTCAAGGCCGAGGCGCACGTCCATGAGCACCTGCTGCTACCCCCTGAACTCGTCGTTCGAGCCAGTACGACGTCGGCCTGATTCACCAGGTTCGGCGGACGATGCTGTAGCCGACGTCCCCGAGGTGGAACGCCAGGGGCACGTCGTCGTCCGCGGATGGCGGCGAATCCGCCGCTGGCGCCCGAACGCGTACGCCGACCTCGACCGACTCGATCGCGGTCCGCGTGGCCAGAGCCGAGACGTCGACACTCACCCGGTTCCAGCCGGCGGGCCAGATCGTGCTGGTGCCCTCACTCGTGCTGCCGTCGGCACCGCGAACGACGAGGAACGGCTCCAGTGGCCGTTGCGGATTCTCCACACACAGGTCGAGCATCGCGTAGACGAACTTCGCACCGGACCGATCGGTGCCTGTAGCAACGACGGGAAGGCGTACCGACAGCGCCGCGCCCTCTCCGGCAGCGGTGCGTTCACTGCCACGCACGAGCGCCACGGGTCCGCCCGGCTGCTCGTGAGGCACGGGCATGCAGCGCAGGCCGTCCGGCAGCACCACGATGGGTTCGCTGCCTTGTGCCGTGATGGTGTTCTCGGCCAGCGCCCGCTGGAGCCAATCGCGCTCGCCGACGACATCCGGGGAAGGCGACGGCCGGGACGGCGGCTGCCAGGGTTCTTCGGCGGAGTACGTCCTGCGGCGCCTCGTCGTACGAACCAGGGCGGTAGCGATTGTGCGTCGGTGCCACCCGGGACCGAGGATGTCATTGTCCCGTTCAGCGAGTCGAAGGACCGCCTCCGAGCCCACCGGAACCGTGAGCTCGAGGACTGTCTCCGCTCCGCTGACCCGGTATCGCAGCTCGAGAGTCCCCCGCACCGTCCGCGACCTCAGGGACAGCGAGTCGACACCGTCGACGAACTGGGGCGCAACCTCGAACCGTGACCAGCCGGCGGCGATCGGCCGTACGCCGGCGAGCCACTGCCAGGCCCAGCCCGCGAACGGTCCACCGAGGCCGATGTGATCGAGCGACCCGGTGCCGGTGTTCCGCGGATCGATCCACCAACACTCCCAGAACGTGCCGGGGCCGTGGTCGAGCATCGCCCCGATTCCCGGCTCGGCGGGCTGGTGAAGGGCGTCGAAGATGGTCTGCGAGTGGCCGGTGCGTGCGAGTGCTCGGATCGTCGTCCTCGTCGCGGCGAAGCCCGAGGTCAGGCGATCGTTGCGAGCGCGTACGTCGTCAGCGATCCGCCCTGCCGCACGCTCTGCCTCGGCGCCGGTGAGAGCGCGAGATTCCACGGCGATGGCGTTCGCCGCCTGGGTGCCGTTGCCGAACACGTCGCGTTCGTCGTCGTAGTTCGCCGTACGCGACGCTGTCCGCAGTTCGTCGGCCTGGGTACGTCGTTCCGCGGCGGCGTTCGGACTCCCGGTGGCCTCTTCGAGCGTCGCGAGTGATTCCAGGCTGTCGATGGTCGCGGCCGTGTGGTGCAGGGGCGGCGGAGTCTGCTCGAGGGCAAGCCAGTCCGATCCGTAGCTGATCGGAGCGTTGCCGACGACGCCGTCCGCGGTCCGGAGCGTCAGTTGGTAGTCCGCCCAGCGCCGCAGAGCCGGAAGTGTCTCCCGCACGACCCGTTCGTCACCGTAGTGCAGCCAATGGCCGAGCAGCACTCGCTGCAGCGCGGCGCCCCAAACAGGGTCGGGGCTGATCCGGTCGGCCCGGATGTCGGGCGAGATGGCCGGGATGCTGCCGTCAGCTTGCTGGCTCGTGCGCAGGTCGGCGAGCCACTTCGAGAAGAAGGTCTGCAGGTCGAAAGCCGAGAACTCGAACTCGGTCACCGACGCGGTGTCCCCCGTCCATCCCGCCTGCTCGCGGGTCGGGCAGTCCTCCGGGATCCCGTGCACATTGTTCAGCAACGTACGCCGAGCCGCCCGGACGAGGGCGTTGACCTGCAGGTCGTCGGTCTCGAGTTCGCTCACACTCACCAGATCGGAGTGCAGGCTCCAGGCCTCCACCACCACGTCGGCGTCGGCGGGCAGCCCGAAGATCTCGAAGTACCGGAATCCGTGGTAGGCGAACCAGGGCTCGAGAACCTCGCGCACGGTCCCCTCGATGACGTATTCGACGGCCTGGCGTACCCGTCCGTGGTCGAACGGCATCGTGAGATTGGTCGTGTCGAGCCTGCCGGCCTGGTCGAGGTGTTCGCCGTGGACGACTCGTACGACGGTGCCGGCGGGAACCGGCGAAGCCACCGTGAGCCGGGTGCGACCCGCGATGTTGGTCCCGACGTCGTACACCCGGCCGGCGGTGGACCGGCTGAGCTCGGTCACCTCGTGGCGTGCGACGCGGTGCAGCGCCGGTGAAGGGTCTGGTGCGATCGCGGCCGGCGGCGTCGCGAAGGAGACCGGGTCAACCTCAGGCGTGAGTACGCGCAACGCATCAGAGGCGCCGAAGATCCCGGTGTCGTCGATCCGTTCGTGGCGCTCGAGGTAGAAGGGCTCTTGTCGGATGACCTCGGCGCCGGCGGTCTCCATCTCTGCGCCGGTACCCGCGCGGACGATCGTGCCGTCGGCGGCGTGTGCGACCAGTTCGGCCAGCAGGCGCGGGTCCTCGCCCGAACGCTCCCAATCCCCCAGACCGAGCACGAACTCGATGGTGTTCTCCCCGACGGTCAGGAGATCGGTGACGTCATAGGTGCGATACAACGCTCGACTCAGGTCGGTGCGCGACGGATCGGAGGCATCGGCGTTGACGGCTACTCCGTTGACGGATGCCCGCACCAGGCCCTGAGCGGTGAGGTGAAGTCGGGCCCGTTCCGTCGGCTGCTCGAGAAGCACCCTCCGCCGCAGGACCGTGAGTGTGGGGTGAGCGACCCAGTCGGCGGACCAGTCGTCGTACTGCCATGGTCCGGTTTCGCAGCTCGCCGGAGCTGCCCACTGCGACCACTCGCCGGCTTCGTCGCGAACTCGAACGGTCCACGAGTACAGGCAGTCCGCTGCGAGATCGATGCCGAGTTCAACGAAAGGCTCAGCAGCCTCGACCTCGCCACTGTCGAAGACGAGCGAGGTGTCATCACTGCGAGGATCCGACGTTCCCGGACTCACGCGCAGCCTGAAGGCGGTTTGGCGCTGACCGTTGCGCTCGAGCGGCACCACCCACGAGAGCCGGGGCCGGCGTTCGGAGGCGAGCGCGACGAAGCGGTCGTCCACCCTGATCGCGGACTCACCGGGAGCTGCCTGCGCGGTGGCGGCGCAACGGCCGTCCACGCGCAGCGTTGTCGGTGTCGGACTAGTCACTGTGGAACCCTTCGCTGTTGATCCGCCGCAGCCTGGACCGGAACTGTCGCAGCCAGGGTCTCCGGTCGGGTTCCGCGGTCGTCCAGCCGACTCGCGGCACGCACCCTTGACACCGTGACGCAACCCACACATCATAGCTTGAAAGCTTTCATCTGAAAGGTTTCAATGCCCGATAGACGCGCTCAGACGCAGTCGGAGCACTCGCTCGTCGAGGACTGGGTTCGGCCTTCGTTCGGCATTCACAGCAAGGAGGGAAGGCTGACATGACGTCACGCACAGCGCGCCGCCGTGTGCTCGTTGCCGCCTCGGCAGCTATGGCTGCGGTGCTCGCGGCGTGCGGCGGGAACGCCGCCACCAGTTCCGGAGAAGCCGGCAAGGTCGACGGTAGTTCCATCGTCCTCACCACGATCACCGCGCTCGAACCGCAGTTCAAGAAGTACGCCGAGGCGTACACCAAGCAGTTCCCCGACCGCAAGGTCGAGGTCCGCAGTACGACGGACAAGGCCGACGAGTACGCGCAGCAACTGGCGACCGCGCGTCTGAGCGGTGAACTGCCGGACGTCTTCTTCAACGTGGACTTCCTGGCCGACACGCTGGCGACCAACAACGTCACCCTGGACCTGGCTCCGGGGCTGAAGGACGGCAAGCTCGCCGGCCTCACCGCGGACTCTTTCCTTCCGCAGTTCGTCGGCCAGTACCGGCCGCTCGCGAAGCCGGAGCAGATCACCGGCCTGCCGGTGAGCGCCGACTCAGTGGGGCTCTTCTACAACAAGTCCCTGTTCGACCAGCTCGGGGTCAAGGAGTATCCGAAGGCCGACTGGACCTGGGATGACATGGTGCGGGTCGGGAAGGAGCTCCAGGCCAAGGGAGGCGGCAGCATCACGGGCCTGGCCGCTCCGCTCGGTGACGGCAGCGCACAGATCGTCTACGGCCCTGTCATCAAGGCGTTCGGCGGCTCGGTCTACGACCCGAAGACCGGCAAGTCCGGCATCGGCCAGCCGGAAGCCATCAAGGCATGGAAGCTCATGCTCAGCAGTTACGGAACCGCCTCCGGCGCGTACACCACGACGACCGACGACCCGAAGCTCAGCTTCGGCTCGGGCAAGGTCGCGATGGCCATCGCCTCGCGTGGCTCGGTTCCGCAGGTCAAGACGGCGCTCGTCAACGCGAAGTGGGATGTGCAGGTCCTCCCGACGATCGAGGGCAAGTCGACCGCCGGCGGCGGATCGTACGGATTGTCGATCGCGCAGACCAGCAAGAACCAGGATGCCGCGTGGGCGTTCCTGAGCTGGTTCTACGACACCAAGACCGGCATGAAGGTCGCCCAGGATGTCGGTGGGGTCATTCCGCCGACCGACGACGGCATCGACAACGGCACGTGGAAGGACGGCACCCCGCCGGACAACATCGCCATCTTCGGTCAGTCGGCGCGGACCGCGGTTCTGCTCACCGCCATGCCGGGCTCGACCTCGACCGTCATGACCGACGCCACGAAGAAGGCGACCCAGGAGGTCCTGCTGAAGCACCGCTCGGTCGAGGAAGCCTTCGCCGAAGCGGAGAAGACCGTCAACGCGGCGATCGCGAAGCAGGCCAAGTAACTGACGGATGACCCGGGCCGCCCCACCCGGGTCTCCCTAGCATCGGGAGATCGTAGTGTCGACCCCAGCCCTGGATACCCAACCGCTTCGGCAGGACGAGGAGAAACGGACCCCGGACCGCAGTTACGGCTACCGGCGCGGCAGACGCGTCGATGCGCTCACGGCCGCCGCGTTTCTCACGCCGGGAATGCTGGCTTTCGCGCTTTTCGTGATCCTCCCGGCCGTGGGCGGCCTGGTGCTGACCTTCTTCCAGTGGGATCTGTTCGGCGCACCGCGATGGGTTGGGCTCGACAACATCATCCGGCTGTTCGGTGACGCCGAGATGTGGCAGGCGCTCGGGGTCACCGCCCTGTTCGTCCTGATGGGCGTCCTGCCGACGATCCTGATCGGCTTCGTCCTGGCCGTACTGGTCAACACGAAGCTCCCGGGGATTGCGGCCATCCGCGTCTTCTACTTCGCGCCGATGATCGCCTCGGCCGCGGTCTCCTCGCTGATCTGGGTCAACCTGTACAGCACGAACGGGCTGGTCAACCAGGCGCTGTCCTGGATCGGCGTCAACGGACCGAACTGGTTGTCCGACCTGACCTGGGCCCGCCCCGCCCTCGTCATCATGATGATCTGGGGCGGCCTGCCGCTGGTCATCATCTTGTACCTCGCCGGGCTCCAGCGGGTGCCGGACGACATCTACGCTGCGGCGTCCCTCGACGGCGCGAGCAAGTGGCGGCAGGTCTGGTCGATGACGTGGCCGAACGTCTGGGGCACGACCGTCCTCATCGCCGTGCTCCAGGCCGTCAGCTTCGTGAGCGGTTCGTTCGAGATCGCGCTGATCATGACCGACGGTGGCCCGCTCGGCTCCACGCAGTCGATCGCGCTCTACTCGTACAAGGTCGCCTTCGGCCAGCGCGACATCGGCTACGCGAGCGCTCTGTCGCTGTTCCAACTCGTCCTGATGATCGCCATCGTGGTTCTCGTGCGCGGGATCGTGCGATTCCGGAAGGAGCGCAGCTGATGCGTACACCCCGTTCTCACAGCGTCCTTCGCTACCTGGCGATCGTGCTCGCCGGCCTGGTGATGGCCACCCCGCTGCTGTTCATGGTCTCCGGCTCGCTCAAGTCCGCCGCGGAGATCAACGCTTTCCCCCCGCCGCTGCTGCCCGAGACCCCGATCTGGCAGAACTTCGTCGAGGCCTGGAACTACCTGACGCCCCGGGTCATCCTCAACACCTTCGTCTTCAGCCTGGGCATCGTCGGTCTGCAGCTCGTGCTCTCGCTCCCCGCCGCCTTCGCCCTCGCGAAGATCCCGTTCAAGTGGGCGGCAGCGGTGGTCGCGACGCTCGTCGTACCGTTGTTCATCCCGGGCAACCTAACGCTGATCCCCCTGTTCGTCGTCACGTTCCAGCTGGGGTGGCTCAACACCTATGCCGGCCTCATCATCCCGATGGCGGCCCAGTGTGCGTTCGCCATTCTGATGTTCCGGGAGTTCTTCGCCGGCCTGCCGGTCGGTCTCATCGAGGCGGCGCGCATCGACGGGGCGAGCTGGGGGCGGGTGCTGACCGCCATCGGCCTTCCGCTGGCCAAGCCCGCGCTCGCCACCTTCTGCTCGATCAGCTTCCTGACCGCGTGGAACATGTACATCTGGCCGCAGGTCATCGCCCCGAACCCGGCCAACCGGGTGATCAACGTCGCGCTCGCGCCACTGGCCGGCGGTGAGAACTCGATGATCTCCCCGTCCGTCGGTCTCGCCGGCGCGGTGATCGCCATGCTGCCGGTGCTGATCGTCTTCATCGTGTTCCAGAAGTGGTACCTCAAGGGCATCGTCGGAACGGGGCTGGAGTGAGCCGTCGGTCCGGAGAATCGGCCGTGGTCACCCGGCTGCGTGCCGAGTACTACGACGTTGCCTTCGGCATCGGCTCGGCGACCCCACGGCTGTCATGGGGCCCCGGGTCCGTGCCGGACGGGTGGCGGTCGGATCGGTACGAGGTCCGGATCGAGAGGGCCGATGCGAGCGTGGAGTCCGTGGTCGTGGACTCCGGAGAACAACTCTTCGTACCGTGGCCGTTCCCGCCGCTGAGCTCCCGTGAGCGCGTCCGGGTCAGCGTGCGAGTGGGAAGCGGTGACGCCTGGACCGAAGCCAGCGAGCGGCTCACCATCGAGGCCGGCCTGCTCGACCACCGCGAGTGGCAGCAGGACCTGATCAGCCCGTCGACCATCGGCGGCCTGGCGGACGGCGCTCCCCTGTTGTTCGGCCGAGCCGAACTCACGGGGCCCACCGCGTCGATCGCCTGCACGAGAACGTGGTGTGGAGCATGCGGGGCAACTTCCTCGCGCTGCCGACGGACTGCCCGCAACGCGACGAGCGGCTCGGGTGGACCGGCGACATCCAGGTCTTCTCCCCCACCGCGACCTTTCTGTTCGACACCGCCGGATTCCTCTCGGAGTGGCTCGGCGATCTGTCCGCCGAGCAGAAGGCGGACGGCGGCGTTCCCTTCGTGATCCCGGACGTCCTGGGCGTACCCGATCCCGCGGCCGCCGCCTGGAGCGACGCGGCCACGATCGTTCCTGAGGCGGTGCATCTGGCGTACGGCGACCGCGGTGTTACCGAGCGTCAGTACCCGTCGATGCGGGCCTGGGTCGAGAAGGTGCGCGGCATCGTCGGCGAGGACCTGCTGTGGTCCACCGGCCCGCAGTTCGGCGACTGGCTCGACCCGACGGCTCCGCCGGACGACGCGGCGAAGGCCCAGGCCGACCCGGCCGTCGTCGCGACCGCGTACTTCGCTCGTTCCGCAGGCATCCTCGCGCGGTCGGCCACCTTGCTGGGACGGCACGCTGATGCCGAGGACTACACGCGGCTGGAGCAGGACGTGCGCGCGGCGTTCATCGCGGCGTACGTCGGCAAGGACGGCCTGGTGCGCAGCGACTGCCAGACCGTGTACGCGCTCGCCATCGTGAACGACCTTTTCGCCACCGAGCGCCAGCGCGTCGGTGCGGGCGATCGGCTCGCGGAGCTCGTCCGTGCCGCCGGCTACCAGGTGAGTACTGGTTTCGTCGGGACGCCGGTCATCCTCGATGCGCTGTCGTCGGCCGGACCTTGCCTACCGCATGTTGCTGGAGGAGTCCTGCCCGTCGTGGTTGTACGCGGTCGCGATGGACGCGACGACGGTGTGGGAGCGCTGGGACTCGATGCTGCCGGACGGATCGATCAATCCGGGCGAGATGACCTCGTTCAATCACTATGCCTACGGCGCGGTCGCCGACTGGCTGCACCGGCGGGTGGCCGGACTCGCACCGACATCACCGGGGTACCGCACGATCGAGGTGCGGCCGGTCGTGACGGGTGACCTGTCGAGCGCGGCCGCCAGGCACCTGTCGCCGTACGGCGAGATCGCGGTCGGGTGGCCTTGCGAGGGCGACCGGTTCGAGCTGTCGCTGACGACGCCGTACGGCGTGAGCGCCGACGTGTGGTTGCCGGGCTCGTCCACCTCGATGGAAGTTGGCCACGGCAACCACACGTTCGACTCGGTGCTAAAGCTCGTCTGAACCGATCCGCACCGTCTTGCCTGACCTGTACCGGCGCCTCACCGCCACGCCCTTGCCGGTCACGGTGACCGTGTCGCGCGTGACCTGCACCTCGAGCTGCCGTCCGCGCCAGTGGAGATTGCGGACGCCGGCGTTGGACAGGGCCGACGGCAGGTTCGGAGTGATGACGAGAGCCTCCGGCTCGGCCTCGACCCCGACGAAGGCGTACAGGAAGCTGGCCGGCGCCAGTCCGCTCTCGGGGAACGGGACGTCCGTTCCGACCGAGTGTGCTCCGCCCGGCGCGTCGACCGTACCCTCGCCGCGGTACAGCGGTGCACCGCCGCCGATGTGGTCGGGTTCGCTCCACCGATCGAGGATGGCCGTCATCCGGGCCCACGCGTCGTCGGCGGATCGGTAGCGGGCGCGCGCCATCACATCGAATCCCGACGTGTAGAGGATGGCTCCGCCGTCCTGCACCTCTTCTCCCCAAGGCGTCGTGAGGTGGGTCAGGAAGAACCAGTAGCTGTTGCGGCGCGTCGTCGACCTCGGAGCGAAGACCCACTTCGAGTAGATGTCGGCGGGTCCCTCGAAGTACTCGCCGAGTGCCACCACGTACCTGTTCGACGCATCGGTCGCGGGATTCCCGTCGGCGTACGCCCTCGCACCGGGCACGCTCTTTGCCGTCGACCACCAGGCGAGCGTGCCGGTGACCTGGGAGACCTCCAGGTAGTACACGCCCGGTGGCTGCTTCGGCAGGTCGAGGTGCGCCACCCGGCCGTCGAACCAGTCGCTGAAGATCCGTTCCGCGATCTTCACCGGCGCCTCCCCCGGCAGGCCGCGGTAGAGCGTCATGGTGAACGCGGCGCCGCGCTCGGCGTAGGTGGCGAACCGCGCCGCTACGCTGACGAACTCGGCGTCTGCCGTGAAGCTCTGCCCCAGCGTGTGGCCGGCGGTGACTTTCGGAGCCAGGCCGCCCTCTTCGATCTGGACGACCGCTTCCTGCAGCTCGGTCCGGCCGTGGTCCAGCCAGTCGAAAATCCGCGCTGCCTGGTCCTGGGTGGGGAGGCCGAACGACGCCGCCTCGAGATTGACGTAGGTCGACCCGTAGTCGTGCGCGACACCGTCGGCGTCGACGGACTGCACGTACCGGCCATCCGTCCCGTTCCAGAACAAGGTGTTGTAGCGCTGACGCGTCAGTTTGCGCACGGTCCGCAGCTCGTCGGCTCGCGCCGCGCCTCCGACGTGCTCCTCGAGCTGGGCCATCGCCTCGAGCGCGCCGTAGAAGTAGGCGTTGAGGAACGCGTCCTGATGCCCGAACGAGGTGACGTCCCAGTAGTTGGAGGGCAGATAGCCGTCCCGGCCGCTGTGGTCGGGCGAGTCGATCGTGACGATCCCGCTCCTGCCGTCGAGCGAGTCGAGGTAGAAGTTCATCGCCTGCCGCACCCGCGGCAGCATCGTGGCGAGGAAGTCGGCGTCACCGGTCCACGAGTAGTACCGCCAGGCGCCGAGGATGTACATCGCGTTGGACGTGAAATGCCGGGCGTCGAACTGCTTCGGATCGGGGAACGGCCATCCCGCCGAGTTCGGCCAGGACCAGACGTATCCGTCGGGCTCGAGCTTGGTGCTCAACAGGGAGTCGGCCTGCGCTCCGCGGCCCGCCGTCGCGGTCCAGTCCAGGATGCGCCCGTTCCAGTCGGCCCAGTCCATCGCGTGCCCGCTGAACCGGAAGCTGAGCGCACGCTCCCAGTAGAAGGAGGACACCTGCGATGCCCTGCGCTGATCGGAGGCAGTGAACACGGGGAAGACCGCCGGCAGTGCCTCCGAATGCGGTTGGACCTCGACCGCGAGCGATCGCGAGACGGTCTGCGCCGCGTCCGCGGTTCCGGAGTTGAGCGACATCACCATCGACTGGGCGGTCATCGTGCCGTCGATGACCGGTTCGTCACCGGTGAACCGCAGGTCGTACGGGCCGTTGCCCCCGGCCGTGACAGCTTGCGACCCCGATACCGGGTTCGTCCAGGCGTCCCGGCGCTTCAGCTGCTCCGACGGCATGTAGATGCCCTGGTCGCCGTAGAAGCGGTTGAACAGTACGCCGTCCGCCGCGGCGACGGAGTACCCGTCGCGGCGCCACGAGGTGGTCAGCGTCAGGCCGGGATCAGCCCGCGGGACGGTATTCCACTGAATGTCGTAGGCCATCGCCAGGTTCCGGCCGGACAGGTCCAGCTTCCACGACGCGATCCCGTCGACGTCGAAGCCCGCCACGTCGATCGTCATGGTGCGACCCGCCTGCACCTGACGGTCCTGGTACGCCGAGCCGCCGACGCTGACCATGGTCGCGCCGAGTTGACTCCACCAGCCGGGGGTTCCCGCGGTGTGGGAGATCTCCAGGTAGTAGGACCCGGGGGGCTGATCCGGGACATCGAGGTAGGCCCATCCGTTGTCCTTCAGCGGGTTCACCTCGCGACTGGCGATCTCGGTGAGGCCGGCCGCCGGAGTCCCCGCGAAGAGCGTCATCCGCAGCCCTGCGTTGTTGCTGCTCCAGGTGGGAAACTGGCCGCCGACGCGGGTGAACCGGTACATCGACGCAGTGAACGACTGGCCGATCGTGTGACCGGCGTTGAGCGGGACGGGTGAGTTGGTCTGCGCCTGCTTGAGGCTCTTTGCCGACGGCAACTGAATGCCCGCCAGGCTCAGCGACGTCCCGGTCGCCGTCCAGGTGACGTCCTTGTTGAACCCGGCGTCGAAGAAGTCGGTCGCGCCGAGGAACACCGAGCCGAACGACGTGGGTTGGTACTGGCCGGAGCCCGTCGGATCGCAGGCGAACCGGGTGAGCTTTCCGTACTCGCCGGAAAGACTGATGAACCCGTTCTCGAGCTGGTAGGTCTCGGCCGTGGTCGCGCTGGCCTGGAGGGGTCGTGCCATCCCGCTCGCGGTCAGGAGCAGGCCACTGCCCGCCCCCTGGAGGAAGAGGCGCCGACTCGGACGGAAGCGTTTGTTGCCCATGGCCATGGGGTCTCCAGTCGTTCGTTCGCGGAGTGATCGGTGGCAGGCCGAAAGCCACAATGACCGCGTCGGAAGGGGCGTCGGAACGCCAATCACTGAGGAATTGAAAGCTTTCAGGTAGAGTCACAGACGAGCCCGGCACTGTCAACCGCCGGAGCCCCAGCTGTCCGACTGCGGTCATCTGCCGACCGACGACCGCTTCCGGTCAGCGGCAGGCAGATTCGTGGACCTCGATGGATCGCGTTGATAGGAAGACATCATGAGCACGCCTAGAACGTTCGTGTCCGGGTCTGCTGCCGCAGCCTTAACGGGCGTTGCCGCGGCCGAGACGTCGCCCGAGGCATCGGCCGCCGCGCCGAACCGTCCGATCGACAGGCAGGCAGTTGTGGCCCGGCACCGGGTGGTGCGCGACGCGATCAACACGCACAGCCCCCTCCAGGTCGGCAACGGCCGGTTCGCGTTCGGGGTCGACGTCACGGGCCTGCAGACGTTCGTGCCGTTCAACACGATGTCGGAGTGGGGATGGCACAGTTTCGCGTTGCCACCTGGACAGCAGCCCTCGGACTTCCACGGCGAGGTGTGGGACACCCACGGCCGTGCGGTGCAGTACCCCATCCCGAACCCGACCCAACCTGAACTGTCCCGCTGGCTCTACGCCAACCCGGCACGCATCAACCTCGGCCGCATCGGTCTGGAGCTCACCCTCCCTGACGGCCGCACCGCCGCCGCCGACGACCTGACGGGCATCCGGCAGGAACTCGATCTGTGGACCGGCATCATCGACAGCCGCTTCGAGCTCGCCGGTGAACCGGTGCACGTCCGCACCTGCTGCCACCCCGACCAGGACGCCGTCGCCGTGGAGATCGACTCGCCACTCGTCGCGGCCGACCGGCTGGCCGTCTTCCTCCACTTCCCGTACGCCGATCAGCAGGAGTTCGCCGAGCACGTCGGGACCTACGGCGAGCCGGACGCCCATCAGACGACGGCGACGACGGACCGCAACTGTGCCGAGATCACCCACCGGATGGACGCCACCGAGTACCACGTCGAGGTCACCTGGCAGGGTCGCGGCGTCTTCGCGAGCGTGGACGTGAACGGCGGTGAGCTCGTTATCCGCACCGCCCAATACGGCGCCGACGGCCACTGGGCCGACGTCGCCGGCAAGCTCTCCGAGCTGGTCGTGGACGACTCGCTCACCGCGCTCGTCGACTACCGCCTCCTCGGCGACCCGGCTCCGGGCCAGGCCAAGCGCCTGGTCCTCGCCTACACCTACGGCGGCCGGGACTTCGAGATCGTTGTCCGCGACAACGAAACCCTCGCGATCGGCGCCGCGGCCGCCCGGCATCGCTACCGGCTCGCCGCGGCCGGCGGGACCGATCGGCTGCACTTCGTCTGCACGTTCGCGCCGGCTCCCCCGGCCCACTCTTCTTCGGCCCACTCTTCTTCGGCCCACTCTTCTTCGGCCCACTCTTCTTCGGCACAGTCGCCTTCGCCGGCCGGGACCTCGAGCGCGACCTTCGCGGCGAGCGTCCGCAGCTGGCGTCAGTACTGGCTGTCCGGCGGCGCGATCGACCTGTCCGAGAGCAAGGACCCGCGCTGGCGTGAGCTGGAGCGGCGGATCGTGCTCTCGCAGTACCTGCTGCGCGCCAACGAGGCAGGCTCACTCCCACCGCAGGAGTCCGGCCTCGTCAACAACGGCTGGCACGGCAAGTTCCACATGGAGATGTACTGGTGGCACGGCGCGCACTGGGCGCTGTGGAACCGGTGGCCGATCCTCGAGCGCAGCCTGACCGTCTTCGACCGCTTCCACGACTCGTCGCGCGAACGCGCGCAGAAACAGGGCTTCCGGGGAGCGCGGTGGCCGAAGTGCACGACGGCCGACGGCACCGAGGCGCCGCACGTCATCAATGCCCTGCTGACGTGGCAGCAGCCGCACCCGATCTTTCTCGCTGAGCTGGACTACCAGGCACATCCCACCATGGCCACGCTGCGGAAGTGGCACGACATCGTTGCCGACACCGCCGACTTCCTCGCCTCCTGGGCATTCTGGGACGACAGCACGGGCCGCTACGTGCTCGGCCCGCCGATGCACCTCGTGTCGGAGAACACCGATCCCAAGGCCACCCAGAACCCCACCTTCGAGCTCTCCTACTGGCGTTTCGGCCTCCGCGTCGCACAACAGTGGCGCGAACGTCTCGGCCTGCCCCGCGATCCCCAGTGGCAGCGCGTCCACGACGGGCTCGCGGCCCTGCCGGTCCAGGACGATTCCTACGTTCTGCACGAGGGCGTCGAGAACATGTGGACGGAGAAGAACTACGAGCACCCGGCGCTGCTCGGCGCGTTCGGCTGGCTGCCGGGCGACGGCGTCGACATCCCCACGATGGACCGCACCGCCGACCGGGTCTTCACCGGCTGGAGGTTCTCCCGTACCTGGGGATGGGACTTCCCGGTGCTGGCGATGTGCGCCGCACGACTCGGGCGCCCGGACGACGCGCTGGACTTCCTGCTCCACCCCTCCGATGGCTTCCAGTTCGACGACGCCGGCCTCGCCACCGGCGGGCCGTTCCCCTACTTCCCGAGCAACGGCGCCTTGCTCTACTCCATCGCCTTCATGACCGCAGGCTGGCACGGCGCACCGGACCGCCCCACCCCCGGATTCCCGGCAGACGACCGCTGGGTGGTGCGTTCCGAGGGGCTGACCCCAGCGCTGTGAGTTCAGCCGGCCGGAGGTCAGCGTCCGGAGCCGGGGAGCCCGCCTTGCAGGCCGGCGAGGAAGTACTTCGACATGAACAGGAACAGCAGCAGGAGAGGGATGCTGGCCAACGCGTAGCCGGCGAACAGCGGTCCGTACTCCGTGGCGTTCTGGGTCTGGAAGAACTGCAGCCCCGCCGACACGGTCCGCAGGTTGTTGTCGGCGATGGTGAGCAGCGGCCAGAAGAAGTCGTTCCACACCCCGATGACGGTGACCAGGGAGATCGTCCCGACCACCGGCAGCGACAGCGGCAGCATGATCGACCAGAACATCCGGGGCCCCGACGCGCCGTCCACCCGGGCCGCATCGAACAGCGCCTGCGGGATCTGCTCCACGAACGTCTTCATCAGCAGCGTTCCGAGGACCGCTCCGCCTGCCACGTGCGGGATCACGAGCACCAGCCGGGTGTTCAGGATGCCGAGGTCCCGCATCAGCACGAAAAGCGGGATCAGGCTGGAGATCCCAGGCACCATCAACAGCAGGGCCACGAGGGCGAAGAGCGCCTTGCGGCCGAAGAACTCGTACCGGGCGAAGACGAAGGCTGCCACCGTGCTCAGCAGCAGGGTTCCGACGATCGCAGCCGCGGCGACGAGCAGTGACGTGACGAAATAGGGCTGGATCTGTTGCCAGGCAGTGCTGTAGTTCTCCAGTCGCAGCGGCAGCGTCGGCCGCCAGAAGGTGGCGTAGTACTGCTGGTTGGTCTTCAACGATGTCATCAGCATGAACAGGAACGGGAACAGCCCGATGAAGGCGATCAAGCTGAGAGCCAGGACCACCAGGGTCTGACCGCTGCGCCGCCGTCCACCTGTCGCGGTCTCAGAGCGACTTGACATCTGCTTTGTCCCCTCGCTTGATGAAGACCACGACGATGCTCAGTACGACGGTGATCAGGAACAACGCGCTCGACAGCGTCGCCGCGTAACCCCATTGGCTGCCTTGGAACGCGACACCGAGCATCCGCAGGACGGGTACCTGGGTGGCGTTGTCCGGTCCGCCGCCGGTCAGCAGGTAGGCGGCGAAGCCGTACTGGAGAACGCCGATGGTCGCCAGGAAGACGAGGAGCTTGACCTGCGACGCCATCAGCGGAAGGTCGACGCTCCAGAACCGGCGCAGCCTGTTCGCGCCGTCCAGCGACGCCGCCTCGAAGACCTCCTTGGGAATGCCCTGCAACGTCGCCAGGAAGATCAGGAAGGGCAGCCCG
This sequence comes from Kribbella soli, assembly GCF_004331345.1. Classification (GTDB taxonomy): domain Bacteria; phylum Actinomycetota; class Actinomycetes; order Propionibacteriales; family Kribbellaceae; genus Kribbella; species Kribbella soli. The sequence continues at coordinate 1,802,909 of NZ_SJJZ01000002.1, forward strand.
GCCACGAAAGGGAATCCGATGAACAGCAAGGCCAGCAGCGCGGTGTTCGGGTCACCGGTCCAGTTGTGAGCCAGCGAGTCGAGCCCGACCGATTGCAGGACGCGGTTGATCACGCCGTTGTTCGGGTCGTACATCGCCGACCACAGCAGCACGGTGACGACGCCGGGAAAGGCCATCGGCGCGATCAGCACGGTCCGGAAGAAGAACTGCAACCGCTCGCTGCGCAACGAGATGACCAACTCGGCGGCCAGCAACGGCAGCGCCCACGCGATGGTGACCTGGAAGACGAAGATGTAGCCCAGGTTGCGGAAGGACTGCCACCACAGGTCGTCGTGCCACATCGCCACGTAGTTGTCGAACCCGACCCACGGAGAATCGAACCCGGGCTGCCAGTCGGAGAAGGAGTGCCAGATCCCCGATACGGCCGGGTAGTACGCGAAGACACCGAGGACCGCGAACAACGGCAGTAGGGCCAGGTATGCGGTCCACGGCACCCGCCGCCGACGGCGCCGGGCCGAGGTCGGCGGCGCCGGCGCGGCGGGGGCGGCCGTCTCCACAGTTGGTGCGGTCATCGGCATTACTTCTTCGCCCAGGGCTCGGACTGCCACTTGTTGTCGGCGACGGCCTGTTTCTGGGCCTTGGTCCACATGTCCTGCAGGTAGTCGAGCTCCTTGTCCAGGGACCGCGTACCGAGCAGCCAACCGTCCCAGAGGCTCAGCTGTGTCACCCCCGGCGGCGGACCGGGCAAGCTGAAGGGAATCGCCTCACCCCAGGAACCTTCCGCGAAGGCGCTGGTCTTGGCCGCGCCCTTCGCCCCCTCGACCGCCGGGATGCCACCGGTCGCGGCGAGCCAGGGCTGGATCTTGTCCGGTGCACTGACGAACTGCAGGAACTTGACGGCGGCATCGAGCTTGGCGCCCTTGATCGCGCTCGGGATCATGTAGCTCGTCCCGCCGGGGCTCGCGCCGAACCGCGCGGGCGCGTCGGTCGCCAACGGCGAGGAGGCGGTGGTGATCTTCGGGAACGGCATGCTGCCGACCTCGAAGGGCACGTCGGACAGCGCGCTGACGCCGAAGTTCACTCCCCAGGCCATCGCCGCCTTGCCGGCCGCGAAGTCCTTGAGCCCGATCACCGCCCCGTTGTCACCGGTGACGCCGGACCAGTTCTTGTCGACACAGGCGTCCCACAACCGCTTGAGCAGGTTGAGCGACTCGGTGACCTCGGGCTTACGGCTGTCGAAGGCGCCGGAGAGCACCGCGCGCGCCACACCCTTCTCGGTCACCGTCGGGGCCTTACCCGCCGACCCGTCCGGCGCATAGACGTTGTACTCCTGAGCGTACTTGTCCAGCAACATCCCGCTGATGGTCCCCATCGTCCAGCCGGGGCCGAGATTGGACGCGTCCATCGCCAGCGGCGTGTAGCCGGCGGCCTTGAGTTTCCCGCAGCCCGCGATCAGGTCCTCGTAGTCCTTGAACGGCGCTTGTACGCCGGCCTTCTGGAACGCCTCGTTGTTGGTGAACAGGCCGATCCCCACCAGGTTGAACGGCACGAACTCGATGGCGCCAGCGGCATTGCGGCTGTGGCCGTTGCCGAATCCGTAGAACTTCTTGCGGAAGACATCGATCCACTGCTTGTTGCCCTCGACGTACGGGTTGGGCTTCTTCAGGTAGTCGTCCAGCGCGACGACCATCTCCGGCTTGTGCGGCGCCTGGTTGAACACCAACTCGGAGGCGGTGCCGGCGGCCAGCTGAGTGGAGATGGTCTGACCGAAGCTGTTCAACGGCAGCACAACGGTCTTGACCTTGATCTTGGGCTCCTTCGCCTCGAAGGCGGCCACGAGTTCCTCCCAGGGCTTGCCGAAGCTCGACCCCGAACTGTTCCACTGGTTCGGTCCGGAGATGGTGATGGTGACCTCGTCACCCGACTCGCCGGATCCGCTCGAGCCGCCGCAGGCCGCGATCGTCGTCATCGCCACGGCCAGCCCGATCCCCAGTGCCGCGCCGCGACGCCTGGATGCTGAGGGAATTGCTCTCATCGTTGTGCCTTTCGGGTGCGGCTGGATCAGTTGGTGAAATAGCCGAGATCGTCGACCTGGAACTTGGCGCTCCAGTTCGGGTAGGTGGTGCCGACGGCCGCGAAGGAGACCTGGACCGAAGTCACGGCGGCTCGAGACGCCCACTGGCTCACGTCGATCGAGAGCTTGTTCCACGAGTCGGGCGAGAACTCGGGGTCCGTCGTGGTCTTCGTGGTGCCGTCCGCCGCGGTCAGCGTGAAGGTCGCCACGTACCCCGTGGCGCCGGGAGCCCCGCCGTACGAGTCCATCCACACGAACACCGTTGTGGCCTTGCTCAGGTCGAGCGGAGTGCTCGGCGTCACGCCCACAGTCCGGGAAGACGTCGCCGGGGCGACCGCGGCCGTCGCTTCGAGCGCACCGGCTCCCCCGCGCGGAGCGCCTGGCCCGTTGGCGAACCCGGTCACCCGAGCGACGGAGTTGACCCCGGCGCCTGCCTTCCATCCCTGGACGTCGGTCTCGAAGTCGTAGACGAGATGCTCGGGCGGAGGCGGAACGGTCACCGGGACCTTCACGATCTGGTCGCGAAGCTGCACGCAGGCAGTCGTGTGGCTGCCACGTACGGCGGTCACCTGCAAGGTCACCTTCGCCACGCCGCCGAACGGCGTCGCGGGAACTGTCACGCCGTTCGGTTCCACGTCGAAGTCGCCGCAGTCGTCCGGAATCTGCGCGGCGCCCTGCAGCACGTCCATGTCCAGGTTGGTGATGCTGACCGTCAGCTTCGAGCCGACCACGTCTGCGCTGTCCGTCGCGGCGGTCATCAGCACGTTGGGCGACTGAGAACGGGTGACCCCGTCGGACTGCGTTACGGAATCCAGCTCGAACGAGTTCTGCGGTTCGCTGGTCCCGGTCCCCCGAATGCGGACCTTCACTTTGGCCAGCCTGTCCGCCGCTACCGCGGCAGGTAGCTGCAGCGCCACCGAGTGGGACCTGCCGTCGGCGGGGACGTGGGCATCGCCCTCGACGATCCGTCCGGACGACGTCGTGGCGGTGATCCGGGCGATCGTGTCCGGCCCCAGTCCCGTCGCGCTCGGGATCCTCACGGCCGCGTTCAGCCAGCCCCGCGCGCGGGGAGCATCAGTGGCGGTGAACTTCCTGACGACGCCGCGGAACTGCTTGGCGAAGGTGTTGGGCGCATCGGCGACCTGCAGGACACCGCCGGCCGCGGTCGCCGACGACACGTTGTCGGAAGGCAGCCATCCATCGGTGCCGGAGTCGAAGGAGCCCAACGGCCGGGAGCCGGACGCCACCGCGTCGAGCCGGGTCCCGACCGTCGTCGTGATCGGGCGCTGGTCGAGCGCCGTCGGATCGAACCCGTCGATCACGTCGGCCCAGTCCTTGATGCCGATGATCGACTTGGCGAAGTCCGTCACCTCGAGCGAGCGCGCGGTGTCGATGTACTTGAAGACGTTGTAGCTGTACTTCTCGCGCAGCGGCGCGTTCGGGTCGTCGATCGAGAAGTCCACTGCCCACAGCCCGAGATTCAGTCCACCCTCCAACTTGTGATCGACGTGGCGATGCAGGATGAAGCTGTCGATCGAGGGCAGAAAGCGGATCTTGTAGTAGGCGTAGGCGAAGCAAGCGGCTTGCAGCTTCTCCGCATCGAGGGTCAGGTTGCTGCCCGCTCCAGGAGTGTGGCACCCCTGCTCGGAGAGAATGATGCGCCGCGGTTCGCCCTTGTAGAGGAGCTCCTGCGACGACAAGTACTGCGGCAGAACCTCGATGTTCTTGAACGTGATCATCTCGGTGTCGACCGAGTCCGTCGCCCTGGTGTCGTTCCAGAAGTCGGGTTTGAACAGATCCTGCGGATACGGGTGGTAGGCGAGGAACCAGGGGAAGTCACCACCCTGTTTCGAGATCGCGTTCAGCCGGTCGATCACGTCTCTGGCCGGGTAGAAGCGTCTGGAGTTCCCGCCGGCCGGTACGGTCCAGTGCTGGGTGAGCGTGGTGTAGGTGCGCGCCTTGTCGTAGTACTTCCTCGAGGCCAGCGACATCACCCGCAGCGCCCGTGAGTAGCCGTTCAGGAACTGGTCGATCGTCTTCTCGCCGGAGTTCGACCAGATCCACTGCGCGTCCACCTCGTTGCCGACGATGAAGCCGACCGCGCGGCCGAACTTCTCGTCCGGGCGCGCCCAGCGACTGGCGATGAACTCCATCGCGGCGGTCGTGTAGCGGATACCTTCGTCCGTGACAGTGTTGAAGCCGTAGACCGGACCAGCACCGGCTTCGCGTGACGCGTCCGGATGAATCAGGATGTTGGCCGCGCTGTTCGGTTCGTTGTCGTGCCGGTACAGCAACACGATCAGGTTCACCAAGGTGCCGTTGTCGGACACCGCCTTGATCTGCGTGTCGAGCGCGGCCACCGCGGCCGCGTCGAAGTAGTAGTCCGTCCCGCCGCTGGCGAACGTGATGTTCTGCTCGCTCGTCTTCTTGTTCAGCATGATCTTGGCGAGATCGAGGTTGATGGCCGCGTGCTGGACGCCCAGGCTCTCGGCGTCGTCCGACATCTGAACCTGCAGGCCCTTCTTGTCCAGTACCTGGGGGAAGGGCGCCGTGTTGGGCGCGGTGAACCGCAGGTCGTCCGCGAAGTGCGGCGTACCGACGGCAACGCCGCCGACGGCGAGCGTGAACTGGCCGAACAGCTGGTCGGTCCCAGTGGCGTCGACCCGAGCGCCTTGCACCGAGAACGCACCGTCGGCGCCGGCGACGGCCCGTCCGAACGACTTCGCATCCGCTGCGGTGGCCGACGACTGCGCACCGGAGACGAACACCTCGACGTCAGCGCCCGCCTGGGCCGCATCGACGGAGCCGGAGACCGTGATCATGTCGTCCGCCACTGCGACCGAAGCGATGCCAGGTTCGGCAGCCGCCGCCGTCCGATGATCGGTTCGCACCACCGAATCGAGCACCGACACATCAGCCTGCGCTGTCTGACCGCTCAGCAGTAATGCGGCTGTCGTCGCGATCGCAACGACAGCCCATCGGCATCTTCTTCTGGTGTGCATCGTGTTTCCTCCCAGGGCGGCGTCAGATCACGGCTACACAGAGTGCCGAGCCCCTGGGAGGCTGACAAGCCTTCACTGCCAAGGTGTCCGCATCTGGACACCGGCAACCTAGTTGCTGATGGCAAGCTTGTGGAAACCGGGACGAGGACACCGCCACTGACCCGATTCTCCATACTTTGACGAGCTTGTCCCTGCCCTGCCATCTGTGCTGATTCCTAGACTGCCGAGAAGCCGCGGCACCTCAGCCCGGTCCTCGAACCGTCCTCTTCCAGATGGAAATCAGAAGCGCCGGACGGCTGGCAGTTCGATCACGAGGAAGTGCAGATGAAGTCATCCAACGCTCCGAGGCGCCTGGTCGCCCTGATCGGATCCATGGTGGTCGTGCTGTGTTCGGCGGCGTGTTCGGTCGGCTCCCTGGGAACCGGCGAGCAGGCCGACGGCGACACGACCATCACCTATCTGGTGTTCAACGAACCCAGCACCGTCAAAGCCGCGAATGCGCTGATCGCGGCGTTCGAGAAGGACAACCCGGCGATCAAGGTGAAGCTGGACACGATGCCGACCGGGTCGGACGGCGACAACGTCGTGAAGACCCGGCTGAGCACCGGCGAGATGAGTGATGTCTTCTCGTACAACTCGGGCTCACTGCTGCAGGCGATCCGTCCGGACGAGTACCTGGTGTCCCTGTCCGATCAGAGCTGGGTCAAGGACCTCGACAAGTCCTACCTGCCCGCGGTCAGCACGGCGAAGGGACTCTACGGGGCTCCGACCGGCGGGACCACGCCTGGCGGCGTCGTCTACAACAAGGCGGTCTACGCCAAGCTCGGGCTGAAGATCCCGAAGACGTGGGACCAGTTCCGGGCCAACAACCTGCTGATCAAGAAGAGCGGGATCGCGACACCGGTCGAGCAGACGTTCGGCGATGCCTGGACGGCGCAACTGGTGATCCTGGCCGACTTCGCGAACATCGCGGCAGTGGCTCCGCAGTGGGCCGCCGACTACACCGCGAACAAGGCACACAACGTGGACCAGCCGGCACTGGGCAGTTGGCAGCATCTCCGGCAGCTCCACGACGACGGCCTGCTGAACAAGGACTTCGCGTCGGCGACGTACGACAAGGGAGTGGAAGCGCTGGCCACCGGTAAGGCTGCGAACTACCCGATGCTGGCCGGCGTGATCGATGCCGTACGTCAGAACCACCCGCAGTACCTCAAGGACATCGGCATGTTCGCGATGCCGACCGCGACCGGGACCGACAGCCACCTGACGCTGTTCCTGCCGTCGGGCTACTACATCCCCAAGACGTCGACCGGCGCGAAGCTCGACGCGGCGAAGAAGCTCGTCGCCTTCACCCAGACGGCCAAAGGCTGTGAACTGCTCATCCAGAGCGGTTCGTACGGGCCCTTCGTGAACCGGCTGTGCCAGGTGCCGGCGGATGCTCCGGCGGCGATCAAGGAACTGCAGACCTACGTTGCCGCCGGCAACACCGGACCGGCCCTGGAGTCCGTGAGCCCGATCAAGGGTCCGGATCTGCCGCAGCTCGCGGTCGAGGTCGGCTCGGGGATCCGGACGGCGGACAGCGGCGCAAAGCTCTACGACCAGAACGTGTTGCAGCAGGCCCAGCAGCTCGGGCTCCCGGGCTGGTGACTGCCGGCCGCGTCTGACGCGGTCGTCCATCGTGGCCCCGCTGCCCAGGAGAGGTTCGCACATGACAGTAGGCACGACGGCGGTGGCACCAGCCGCTCCGGCCCCGTCCGAGCATCCGCCACCACGCCGACAACGCGGCAGATCGACGAGATCGCGGTACCCGCTGTGGTTCTTGCTGCCGGGCGGCGGCCTCCTGGTCCTGCTGTTCGTCGTACCGACGGCGACGTCGTTCTACTTCAGCCTGACCCGGTGGACCTTGTTCGACTCGACCTTCATCGGCCTGGAGAACTACGCCACCTTCTTCCAGGATCCACAGCTGTTCGGAAGCTTCGTCCACACCCTCGTCTACGCGGTGATCACCAGCGTCGGCAAGGTGCTGTCGGGGCTGGCGCTGGCGATCCTGCTGAACGGCAGAATCATTGCCCGCGGCTACCTCCGGGCCGTCGTCTTCTTCCCGGTGCTGGTCTCCGCGGTCGGCATCGGCATCACGTTCAAGGTGTTGTTCGACCCGTTCGACGGGCTGATCAACCGTGTCCTCGGGATCGTCGGAATCGACGGCCCCGGCTGGCTCACCAATCCGGATCTCGCGCTGACCTCGGTCGCCATGGTCGACATCTGGAAGGGCGTCGGGGTATCGACGCTGATCTTCATGGCCGGCCTGGTGGCGATTCCCAGGGACTACTACGAGTCGGCGCACATCGACGGAGCAACCGACTGGCAGCGGTTCAGGTTCATCACCCTGCCGCTGGTCGGTCCGGCCACGATGACCGTGGTCATTCTCAACGTGATCTCCGGCCTGCGCTCGTTCGAGCTGATCTGGACGATGACCGGCGGCGGTCCCGGATTCACCAGCGACGTGCTCGCCTCGGTGATCTACAAGAAGTACCAGGCTGGCCTGTACGGCCTGTCGACCGCGGGCAACGTGGTGATGTTCGTCGTCGTGGCGGCGATCACGATTCCGCTGTATCGCTGGTTCCGGCGCCGGGAGGTCGCGCAATGAGGTCGCACAGCCACATCGTCCGCGGACTGGTGGCGCTCGCCGTCTCCACGATCGTGTTCCTGGTCCCTTTCGCCTTCATCGTGCTGACCGCGTCGAAGACCTCGGCCGACGCGTCGCGGTTCGAGTTCAGCTGGCCGGGCGACTTCGTCCTGCTGCAGAACATCGCGGAAGTGTTCAAGGTCCGCGACTTCGTCATCGTGCGCGCCTTCATCAACAGCACCACCTTGACGGTGTCGAGCGTCGCGGTGATGGTCGTCCTGGCCGCGATGATGGGGTACGTCGTCCAGCGCCGTACAGGCCTGTTCACGAGCGCGGCCAGGATGCTGGTCCTGGCCGCGTTGATCGTCCCGTCCGCGGTGGTGCCGACCATCTGGGTCCTGCAGGCGCTCGGCCTCTACAAGCAGATGCTCGGAATGATCCTGATCGAGGTCACCGGCGGGCTGCCGTTCTGCGTTCTGCTCTGCTCCGCCTTCGTCGCGACCATCCCGCGAGAACTGGACGAGGCAGCCGCCCTGGACGGCGCCGGCCCGCTGCGAGTGTTCTTCAGAGTCATCCTGCCGCTGCTGAAGCCCGTCGTGGTCACCATGGTGGTGGTGCAATCAGTTGCCGTCTTCAACGACTTCACCGGCCCGCTCTACTTCCTGCCCGGTGAGGAGAACGCCACCGTGCAAGCCACCTTGTTCAACTTCCAGAGCCAGACCCTCAGTCAGTGGAACCTGCTGTTCGCCGACATCCTGCTGATCACCGTTCCACCGCTGGTGCTCTATCTCTTCTTCAACCGCCAGATCGTCGAGGGCATGGTCAACGGCGCGGTGAAGGGTTAGCCAGGGCGGTGGCCGTCACCAGTCGACGACCACCGCTCCTGCCCGGTAGGTGGGAACCACGTGAGCGAACGGAAGCGGCCGGAGTTGCTCGGCGTCGACGAGGGCGAGGGAAGGCACCCGGCTGAACAGCGCGCCGATCGCCTCGGTGATCTCCACCCGCGCGAGCTGCTGACCGGCACATCCGTGCGGCCCGAACCCGAACGCCAGGTGGCCGAAGGCGTCCCGCCCGAGATCGAAACGCTCCGGTTCGGGGAAGCGCTCGGCATCCCGGTTGGCCGACACGGGAGACACCGAGACACTGTCGCCGGCCTGGAAGCGCACGCCGTCGATCTCGAGGTCCTCGGTCGCGGTCCGGGGGAAGAGGGCCACGAACATCGTCGAGTAGCGCATGAACTCCTCGATCACCGCCGGGGCCACAGACGGATTGTCGGTCAACCGCTGCCGCTGCTCGGGATGGGTCAGTAACGCCACCGTCGTGGTGGCGATGGTGTAGGCGACCGAGTCCCGTCCCGACGACATCAGCACCGCAGCGAGCCCGACGACCTCGTCGTCGGTCAGCCCCGAATCGACCAGGTCGCTGATCACGTTGTCCCCTGGCTCAGTACGGCGGTACCCGACGATCTCGCGCACGAAGTCGACGGTCGCCTGCGCCGAACTGCCGTGGACATAGTGCTGGATGTAGTCCTGGACCCGTTCCGCCGGAATACCGAGGACATGGGCATGCACGCGCGCCGAGATCGGCTCGGCGACATGCTCGGTGAGGTCGGCCGGTTTCGGCTGAGCGAGCAGGATGTCCACCTGCTCGGCGGCGATGGCGCGGATCGTCTCGCGGTGGCCGCGTGCCGCCTTGACCGTGAACCGGCTCCTGATCGTCTTCCGGATCCGGTCGTGCTTCGCACCATCGAGAATCAGCAGATCGCCACTCGCCAGCGCGCGCAGGTCATCGGCCGTGACGGACGGCGGTGCCGGATCGGCTGGGCCCAACGGGAACCGCCGTGGCAGCTGGCTGAAGCGCTGATCGGACAACACGGCGCGCGCGAGGGCATGGTCGGTGACGAGCTTGCCGACATGACCGTCGGCGTACCTCAGCGGGTGGACCCTGCCGTCCTGTCTGCGCTCGGCGAAGAAGGGCGACGGCTGAAGCGGGGTGCCGTCGGACGGAAGCGTGTACCCGGTGACCGGGCATCGAATGTGGTCTGCGGGGCTGGACGGGTCAGTCATGATCAACTCGTTTCAAGCAGGTGAGCAGCGGAGCCGGCGGCCGACAGCTCTGCGAGCAACGCCGCCTGGTGGTTTCGGAAGGGCTTCGGCATGTTCCAAGCGACCAGACCACAGGCATGGTCGCCTGCTCGGAACCCGAACAGGGCCTGGTCGCTGTCGTGATCACCGGCCAGGAGTTCGACGGAGTCGGCGATGTCGAGACGGCCCGACGCCTGCACCCGAGCACCGTGGATCTCCGACCAGAAGAACGGGATCGGGTACGGCGACAGCTGTCCCGCGGCGAGCAGCCGGCCGACTGACCGTCCTTGCTCCATCGCCGTCAACTGGTGTCCACAGGCACGGTGCGTGCCGGTCGCCGGATCGAGCCAGCTCGACGCATCACCGACGGCGAACACGCGATCGGCGACACGGCCGTGGCTGTCCGCGAGCAGGCTGCCATCCGTGAGCAGCCCGGAGTCTGCCAACCACGCGACGGCCGGTTCCGCGCCCGCGGCGGCGATGACGACGTCGGAGCCCAATCTGGTCCCGTCGGCAAACCGAACGTCGTACCTGGGGCCGTCGGTCGGTCGCACCGCCACGACCTCCGCACCGGTGCGCACCTCGACGTCGCGGGCAGCATGGAGGGCACGGAGCCGGTCGGAGAAGCGAAGCCCGGCGGCGCCCAGGCTCAGGCCGGCACTGCGTCCGACCAGGCTCACCCGCGCACCACGAGCGGTCGCGGCGGATGCGATCTCGGAGCCCAGGACACCCGTGCCGACCACGGTCACCCGCCTGCGCCGAACCAGCTGACCCGCGATCCGAAGGGCGTCATCGAGAGTGCGGAGTACGTGGACGGCCGGTGCCGGGCGATTGGCTTCGGCACTGTACGGCGCCCACGACGGCCGCCGGGCCGAGGCCCCTGTCGCGATGACCACGGCGTCGTACCTGACGATGTCGGTCCCGATGGCATGGTGATCGGTCTGGACGGTCCGGGATCGACGGTCGATCCGCACCGCTCGATGGCCGGGGCGAAAGTCGATCCCCAGTGCCCGCAGTGTCGAGGCCTCGACAAGCCGTGCCTGGTCGGGCTTCCAGGTGCCGAGCAGGATCTGCTTGGACAGTGCCGGTCGCCGGTAGGGATCCCACTGCTCGGCTCCGAGCAGGACCACCTCGCCGCGGAAGCCCGCGTCGCGCACCGACTCCGCGGTCGCGAGACCTGCCGTCGAGGCGCCGACCACCACGATTCGCTCGATCACTCCCGGACCTGGATCGCCCGGGCCGGGCAGAGGGACGCCGCCCGCCGGGCCGAGTCGACGCGGTCCTCGCGCGGATCCTCCTCGATCAGCATGACCAGTCCGTCGTCGTCCTGGTCGAAGAGATCGTCCGCGACCAGCACGCACTGGCCGGCGCCGACGCACGCCGACCGCGTCACCTCGATCGTCATCCGGGGTCCTTCGGTTCGCAGGTACAGATCTGTCATCGGGCGTCCACGCTAGGCGCGCGGAACCGTCGGACGACAGCGGAGCCGTGATCAAAACATGGAGTATCCGGTCAGTAGCGGGCTACTCTCGGGCCGTGGACGAAGTGCTCGCCGAGTCAGCTCCCGGCGCCGCAGGTCGCCGCGGTGGCCCCGCGCTGATCGGCGCCAACCCCTACGCGTTCCGGGCAGGTGAGCGACTGCGGAACGACCTCGTCGGGAGTATCTGCATCGTCTGGGTGATGTCCGGCCGGGGGACGGTTCGCACCGGGCCACTCACCCTGGAGCTGACCAAGGCGTCCGTCATGTGCCTACCCTGGCGGCACGACGTGCGGTGGGAAGCCGATCAGCGTGATCCGTTCCGGGTGGGAACCGTGCACCTGGTTCCCTGGCATGCCGCGCAGGTGGAGGTCGAGCCGCAGGTGCCGTGGCAGCGTGGTGATCCGCTGCTCGACGCCGACTACCGGCAAGGCGAGCCTGGTGAGGTGATCGAGATTCCGCTGGCCCACGCGGACGCACGTCAACTCGTCACTCTCGGCGGGTACGCGATCGATCGCTTCGATCGAGGTCTCACCTCGGACGTGTCCCTGCGGGCGATGGGCCGGCTGCTGCTGGAGGAACTGACCCGGGCTTCCACGGCGGCATCGGACAACGGTCCGCGGCCGCCCCTCGCCTTCGAGCAGATGCGTGCGTTCGTGGAACAGAACCTGGATCGCCGGTTCACCGTGGCCGAGGTCGCCCGAGCCGGCAACTGCAGCCCGTCGACCGCAGAACGGCTCTTCGTACGGTGGACCGGATCGTCGATCGTGTCGTGGTCGAAGGACCTTCGGATGGAGCGCGCCTCGGTCCTCCTCTCCACCACCGGCCTCCGCGTCGGCGAAGTAGCCCGCGCCGTCGGGTATCCCGACGCCCTCTACTTCTCGCGAGTCTTCGCCGCCAGCTTCGGCATCCCCCCAAGCCGCTACTCTTCCGTCCGCATCCGCCCCTGACAGTGGATGATCTGCCTTCGCCACCCCGGGCGAGGTGGCTGGCCCTGACGCGTTCAATAGCCGTCTTGAAGCAGAAGGCCACTGGGTGTTCGCCGGCGGCCTGGCTGCACCCCAGCACCGCCGCCGTCATCGACAACCCGGGCGCGCGACGGCGGTGTTCACCGACAGGCCTTTCCTGGAGTCGAAGGAGTACCTCGGCGGCTTCTGGATCATCGAGGCGCCAGACCTCGGCGCGGCGCACACGCTCGCTGCCGAAGGGTCGAAAGCCTGCAACCGACGAGTAGAGGTGCGACCTCTCCAGGACGCGTGAGCGTCCGATCGACGTCGAGAACCCGTCGTACACGTGATGCATTATGGACGGTATCGATCATCATCAGCGGATGACGCGGCGTTCGTTCTCGGACGAGCGTCCCGTCGTCTTGTCGGGTGCGATGCCACGGCCGCGCTCACTTTGTGGTCGAGCCCATGTTCTTGCTGCTGTGTTGTGTCCTGGTGTCGCCGGGGACCGTCGACTCCGGGAGACTGGGCAGGAGCAGGCAGAGCGGAACAGCGGCGGCGGTGAGGGCCACGGACCACCAGAACGCGTGATCGAAGCCGCTTGCGAGCGCGTCGGGTGTGTGGGCATCGCTGATGTTCCGTTGGAGGACGACGAGAAGGACTGCGACGCCTACTGCACCGCCGAACTGCTGAGTGACACGGGTAATCATGCTGGCGTCAGGGATTTCCTCGTGCTCCAGCCCGAGAAAGGCGGCACCCATCGGCGCGATCATGGCAGCGCCCAGGGCGATGCCGCGGACCAACAGTGCGGCCATGAGCAGGATTTCGCTGGTGTCGGCGGTGACGAAGGCAAACGGCACGGTGGATACGGCGACGAAGGCGAAGGCCACAAGGGCCACTGCGCGGGGGCCGACCCGGTCCATGTACTTGCCTGCCAGGCCGCGGGCGACGAGGGCGCCGACTCCTTGAGGGATGAGCAGCAGTCCGGCGCCGAGTGGGGTCGCGCCGCGGACCTGCTGGAAGTACAGGGGCAGCAGCATCATCGACCCGAACAGGGAGATCCCGCCGAGAAAGAGCAGGGTCGACGATGAGGCCACCGAACGGTGCCGGAACATACGCACATCGACCAACGGGACGGTCACCCGGGTGAGTGCCCAGGCGGTGAAGCCACCGACCAGGGCGAGCCCGGCGAGCAGCGGAATGAGGACCTGGGCACTGGCGAAGCCTGTACTGCCATCGACCTGGGAGAGGCCGTAGAGCAGGACCGCGGAACCCGGGCAGAGCAGGAGCAGGCCGACGGTGTCCAGGCTGACGCGGGGCTGGCCGGGTGTGGGTCGGTCGTCAGGCAGGTTGCGCCAGGCGAGCCACATGCCGACCAAGCAGAAGGGAATGTTGATGAAGAACAGCCAACGCCAGTTGGCCAGAGAGAGGGTGAGGCCGCCGAGTACAGGACCGAGGATCGGGCCGAGTGCCGTGGGCACGGTGATGATGGCCATGACCTTGCCGATGTTGCGGCCCTTGGCGGCCTGCATGAGCAGGGTGTACATCAGCGGCAGCATGATCCCGCCGGCGAGGCCCTGGACGAGGCGGAACGCGATCAGGCTGGTGGCGTTCCAGGCCAGCGCGCTCAGCAGCGAGCCGACCAGAAAGCCACCCAGAGCGACGACCCACAGGCGACGGCCGCCGAGCCGTGACTGGACCCATCCGGCGAGCGGGATGGTGATGAAGACGGCCAGCATGTAGCCGGTACTGATCCATTGGATGGTCGACAGCGGGGCGTCGAGGTCCTTGGACAGATCGTTCAGGGCGACGCTGATGATCGTGGTGTCGAAGACGACACCGAGAGCACCCACGATCAGGGTGATCGCCATGCGCAACACGGCGGGGTCTACCCGGCCGGGATCAGCGGAGACGGGCGCGGTCTCACGGGAAGTGCTCACGATCGACACCTTAAGATAGAATGGTCTTCCTTACTCTTCTCAAGGTATGCCGGTACAGTAAGAAAGACAAGTCTATCTAATCTGGAGGGGTGGACGATGGCTCAGCGACGCCGCGGGGCCGAACTGGAGAAGGCACTTCTCGATGCGGCCTGGGACGAACTCACAGACAACGGCTACGCCAGATTCACCATGGACGCTGTCGTCAAGCGCGCGGGCACCAGCCCGCCCGTGCTCTACCGCCGCTGGTCCGATCGCGACGAACTCATCCGGGCCACCATCGTCCACATCCTCAAGGAGTCCCGTCCCGCCGTTCCCGACACGGGAAGCCTGCGGGAAGACCTCCTCACCCTCATGCGGGAAATCGCCACCTCCCACGTCCAGTTGGTCACCGTGATGTACGCGCACCTGGCCAGCTACCACCGGGATACAGGAAGAAGCCCCAGCAGCCTGTTCGATCCCATCGCGACGGGCCGCACGGCAGCACTCGACATGCTCTTCGAGCGTTCCGCAAGCCGCGGCGAGATCAGGTCGGAGCGCCTTACCGATCGCATCAAGACTCTCCCCTTCGTCCTGCTGCGCCACGAGATCCTGTCGACGTTCGCCCCGGTGCCCGAACACGTCCTTGAGGAGATCGTCGACACGATTTTCCTCCCCCTGGTGCGCTGACTCCCCGCAAGCGCACACGCGATGCTTCGTGGCACGAACCTCTCGCGACAGCACAGCTGAGCCACCAGGCTGGCGGCGATGAGCGAACCTGATCCCAACCACATGACGGCTTTCGGTCATAAGCATGTCGTTACGTTGCTTCGTGAAATGTGCGGCGTTGAGGCCGGCGTCGCCCTATGGATCGGCGATGACATCCTGGCACCGGCCCAAGACTTCAGCACGCTTGAGCAGAGCACCAGAATGTCTTGGTCGCGCCGTTCATCGAGGAGGCATTTCACATGAGCCGAAGACTGCATCAGCCAGACTGAAAGCGGCCGTTGTCGTCGTTGTTCGCAACAGTTTGCTGGAGGGTGCACACGCCGACGGACCAGTCGATGGCCCGCACCTCAGGCGGTCGATCGTCGGCTCACACGTCTAGCTGCACGGCTCACGGAGCAGGCACGGAGCAGCAGTCATCTCTCCACCGATCACGGCGATCTCGAAACCGGTCCTGGTCTGTTCTGAAGCCGCACCTGATGCGGCCATAACCTGTTAGAAACAAGATGTCTCACCGCAAGCGAGCACGCCGCAAGCAACCCCCTTCACGACGGCAAAGCAGGAGGGCCAGGCGAACTCCGCGAACATCCACCAGATCTTCACCGACACCCCGATCGGCACCAAGGTCCAGATCTACGGCGAGTACTAGGTGAAACGCGGGCTGGCAGTCGTCGCTGTGTTTCTGCTGACCGCCTGCAACTCACACACCGACAACGCCACCCCCACTCCCAGCCAACCGACGGTCGTCCCGCTTCCGGTGGCGCAGGCATCCAAGGCTGCGCTGACCGTCGCCGACCTGCCGAAGGGCTGGGAAGGCGGGGTCGCGCCCGATCCGACTCCGACGCTGACGAATCCGGTCACGTACGACCCGGAGGACTGCTGGATGGTGCGGGATCCGATGCGGGACCTCGGCGTACCAGCGACAGCCATCCGCGGTCAGTACTACCTCCGCGTGGGCGACAACTCGATATCCGTCACCGAGTTCATCTACTCCTGGCCGACGCCGCGGCCGCCAGTCGTTCAGCGCATCGCCGCGAACGTCACTCGTTGCGCCACCATCACAGGAACGGTCGACGGCGAGACGTACCAGATCTCCGCGCGTCAGCTTCCCGTTCCCGGCCTGAAGGACGGCATCGTCACGCGGAGCGGAGACGCGAAGTCCGCCGGCTACGCCGCCTACGTCGCACGAGGCGGCACGCTGCTCAAACTCACCGCGGACAGCGACACCTTCCCGACCGACGCCGCGTTCGTTCAGTTCCTCAAGACCGCGGTTGCGCGGCTCGACGCCGTGAGTTAGCGAAGGCCTTCGCCAGGGATCGGATGGCTGGCCCTACGTCGTTGTCGGCGATGTTGCCGTAGCCGAGGACGATGCCGTCTTGAGTTTCGGTGGTGTGGATTCGGTAGTCCCGGAGGGGGACGATTCGGGTTCCGAGGTCTCCTGCGGCTGTTGTGAGAAGGCTTGTGTCGGGGTTGCTCGGATGTGTCAGCGTCAGGTGAAGACCGGCCGCAGCGCCGCCGATCGTCCAGGTTGGCAGTTCGTGTTGGAGTGCAGTGAGGACGCAGTCGCGACGGCGTTTGTAGCGACGCTGCATTGCCCGTAGGTGCCTGTCGTACGCACCAACTGCCACCAGTTCCGCGAACGTCGCCTGGTTGATGGTCGACGGACCCAGAACAGCCGGCCCCTCCAGCAGCCTGCGCCACTGGCCTTGCGCCACGAACCAGCCGATCCCGATCGCCGGGCTCAGCGTCTTGCTCAGCGAGCCGAGGAGTACGACGTGTTCCGGAGCCATGCCCTGCAACGTGCCGACCGGGCTTCGGTCGTACCGGAACTCGGCGTCGTAGTCGTCTTCGAGGATCACGCCGTTGGTCCGGCGCGCCCAGTCGATCAGCCCCAACCGTCGATGCGGCGCCAGCACAACGCCGGTGGGAAACTGATGCGCCGCCGTGACCACCACGGCCCGCAGATCGTCCCGCCTCGAGAGCCGCTCGACCTGGAGACCGTGGTCGTCGACCGGCACCGGCTCCAGCCGCAGTCCCGTCGACTCGATGACGGCACGCAGCCGCGTCCAGCCGGGATCCTCGACCGCGATGCGGTCGATCCCCATCGCGCGCAGGCCGGCGCAGAGCTGGGCGACGCTCGCGCTGACTCCGCTGCGGATCACCACGTCCGCGGCGGACGCGATCGCTCCTCGGCTCCGCTGAAGGTAGTCGGACATCTGCTCGCGCAACGGGAGGTACCCCTGCTCGTCCGGATACCCGAGGTCAGCAGTCGGTACCGTTCGTGCGGCCGCCCGCGCCGCCTCGGCCCACCGCGTGCGTGGGAACGCGCGCAAGTCGGGGGCGCCGGGAGCCAGATCGAACCGGTACGTCGCGACGCTGGCGGCAGCCGTACGCCGGGCAGTCCGCTGCGTCGGGCCCGACCAGCTGACCCAGGTCCCGGAGCCCACCCGGGTCGCCAGATACCCCTCCGTCACGAGCTGGCTGTAGGCCTGCGTGACAGCCCACCGCGAGCAATCGAGCTGCGCTGCCAGCTCGCGGCTCGGCGGCAGCACGGTGCCGGTCGAGACGCGCCCCGATCTGATTGCCTCCCGCAACGCGCGCTCGACCTGCCGGTGGAGCTTCCCGTCGCCGTCCAACGTCAGCACCACAGTCCAAGCCGCGCGCGTGGACTGCTTCGCCATGACCACAGATCCTAGTCATGACGCGGTGCCGCCGGTCTCACCGCTTGAAGTTGCGCAGGAGATCGTAGGGGTAGACGGCCGGCTTCTCGCTGACCGTGGTGAGGCGGGTGAGTTGGTCGTCGGTGAGGGACCAGCCTGCGGCACCGATGTTGTCGTCGTAGTGCTCGAGGGTGCGCGGTCCGATGATCGGAGCCGTGACGGGATCGGTCTGGATCAGCCACCGCAGGGCGACCTGCGGGACACTCTTGCCGCTCTCGGCCGCGATGTCCTGCAACGCGTCGAGGACGTTCCAGGTCCGCTCGTTGTTGTAGTAGTCCCACGCTTCCAGCAGTCCACGCTCGGCCGCGGCGGCCACCCGAGTGTCCTCCGGCGGCGCCTCCATGCCGCGATGGAACCGGCCCGCGAGCCATCCCGCGCGCAGCGGACTCCACGGCATCACGCCGAGGCCCTCGTTGCGGCAGATTGCCAGCAACTCCCACTCAGCCTCACGGTCGAGCAGGTTGTACAGCGGCTGCAGGGCGCTGTAGCGGCTGTAGCCGTTCGATCCGGCGAGGTCGACGGCCTTCTGCAGCTGCCAGCCGGTGACGTTGCTCGCTCCGAGGTACCGGACCTTGCCGGACGTGACCAGCGTGTCGAGCGTCGCGAGGGTCTCCTCGATCGGCGTCGCCGTGTCCCAGACGTGCGTGTAGTACAGGTCGATGTAGTCGGTGCCGAGGCGGCGCAGGCTCGCTTCGACAGCGGCAAGGATGTGCTTACGACTCAGACCGTCGTCGTTGGGCCCATCGCCCATCGCGCCGTACACCTTGGTGGCGACCACGAATGCGTCGCGGTCCCGGCCCTTGAGCCAGCGGCCGAGGACGGCCTCCGACTCACCCGCGTTGTACACGTCTGCCGTGTCGATGAACGTACCGCCGGCCTCGGCGAACTCGTCGAGGATCCGGACGCTGGTCTGCTCATCGGTAGGTCCACCGAAGTGCATCGCCCCCAGGCACACCTCACTGACCTTGAGACCCGTCCTGCCGAGATTCCGGTATTCCATGTATCAGTCCAGTCCTCTTTGCCCGATTACGTGCCCCTCAATCTAGGAGCGAATCGGCCGGGATCCACGCCCAATCATCGTGCGAAAACGCAGACCAATTCTCGTCTCTCAGCCGTGGGGTCTGTGGAGGCGTTCTACGTGGGGTTTTGGGGTGCCGTCGTAGGGGTTGGGTGGGAGGCCTGTCAGGAGGTCGGGCAGGTGGAAGGTCTGGAAGAGGGACAGGTCGAAGAACGCGACTGCGTGGACGACTGCGGCGGCAGTGAGGGTGAGGACCTGGATCTGGAAGGCTCGGTGGATGTCGTCCTTCGGGTCTCGCATGTAGACGGCGAAGGCAGGGTGGCCGTTGGCGGTCAGCGGGAGGAGGTACTGGTCGCCGGGGCGTTCGGCCGGGCAGTGGGTGCTGATCAGGCGGCCGATGTCGCGGGCGCCGCGGAACCAGGACGTGAACGGCGGCATCTCCCAGATCGCGTCGTCGGTGAAGAGCGTGACGATCGCGGGTACGTCGTACTGCTCGAACGCCGCGCGGTACCGGGCCAGGAGGACTTCGTCGGGCGCGATGAGCGGGCCCGCGTTCATCGCTGCTGGAGAGATGTCGCTCAGCAGGTCGGCGATGCTCGGCCGGCCCTCGAGGTGCAGGACGGTCACGGCACGCTCGAGGGGTGGGAGGCGTTGCAGCGCGGCGATCAGGCCGAGATCGATCGGATGGTCGTCCATCAGGTCCGCTGGAATGGGTTCCAGCCAGAGAATCTCGGAACGCTCGGAGAGCGCTCCCTCAGGATCAGCGCTCGGTGCGGCGAGATCCGACGGCAGCGGACGGCTGCCGACCTGCTGCAGACAGGCACGGGTGGCGTCCTCGTATCCCGCGCTGACAGCAGCGATCTTGACGGCGTCGGTGATGGATCCGAGCATCCGGTAGCAGTGCGAGACGAGGCCGCGCTGCAGCTCGTCAGCGCGGGGCGTCGTACCTCCGGAGCCGTTCATCGGGCCAAGTCGTCACCTCATCGGCCAGTCTCGCTCCGCAGTACGCCGACTGTCCACGCCTCCTGACGGCCCGATCAGAGGGTCGGCCAGGGGCGGGTGTCGGCGCGATGGGTGTCGAGGTAGTCGGCGAGGGCCAGCGCGCGCAGGTCCTGGTGATGCGGTACGGCGAGTTGCGCCCCGATCGGCAACCCGGACGTCGACCAGCCGGCGTTGACCGTGGTCGCGGGGTGCTGGGACATGTTGTACGGGACCGTGAACGCGATGTGCTCGAACGGCTTCCCGGGATCGTCCGTCGGATACGCGAGCTCCGCCGGGAACGCCGTGATCGGGGCGACCGGCGACAGGATCACGTCGTACGTCGTGAACACCCGGCCGACCGCGGCCGCCATCGCGCCCATCTGGCTGTACCCGTCGAAGACATCCGAAGCGGTGAGATCCGACGCCGTCGAGACCCACTCGCGGATCTGCGGAAGCACCTTCGCGCGGCGTTCCTCGGGCAACGCGGCGATGTCCGTGGCGGAGCGGATCCGCCAGAAGCGGTCCAGGCCGTCGAGCATGTCGCGGGTGATGATCGGCGTGATCGGGTCGACGATCGCGCCTGCCTTCTCTAGTACGGCGGCCGCGGACGAAACCGCCGCGGTGACCTCGGGATCGACCGGCAGCCCGACGCCCGCATCGAGCAGCAACGCAACGCGCAGACCCTCGACGTCGACCTCGAAGACGTCGGACGCCAAAGGGATCGAGGTGTGGTCGCGCGGGTCGTACCCGGACATCACCTGCAGCGCGAGCGCCGCATCCGGCGCCGTACGGGTCAGGGGCCCGATCGCGCGCCCGGCGTACGGGTTGCCGACCGCGATCCGCCCGTGCGTCGGCTTCAGCCCGACCAGACCGCACCACCCGGCCGGCAAGCGGATCGACCCGCCGATGTCCGTGCCGACGTGGATCGGCCCGTACCCGGCGGCCGCCGCGGCCGCCGCGCCCGCGCTCGAACCGCCGGCTGTCTTCGTCACGTCCCACGGATTGCGGGTCAACCGGTGAAAGGTCGAGACGCCGGACGACAACATCCCGTACTCGGGCATCGTCGTCTTGCTGAAGATCACCGCCCCGGCCGCCCGCAACCGCGCCGCGGCCGGCGCGTCCTCAGTCGCCGGGGTGAGAGCGGTTGCTGCGGTTCCTTGCGGTACGGGCGTTCCGCGCGTCGCGATGTTCTCTTTCACCGTCACCGGTACGCCGTCCAGTGCGCCCGACGTACCGTCCCGCCAGCGAAGCTCCGACTCGTGCGCCGCGGCCCGCGCACCCGCCGGGTCCGGTGCGTAGAGCGCGCACAGCTGCGGTTCGAGCTGATCGACGCGGGTCAGCACGTCCTCGATGACCTCGACCGGGGACACCGAGCCGTCGCGGTACTTGGCCAGGAGTTCGGTTGCCGTCAGGTCAGCGAGATTCATGCAGACTCCCTCGGTAGCGGATCAGTTCGGTGGGTTGAAGCGGCCGTCGACCGCGGTCCAGCCGCCGTCGACCGCGAGAACGCTCCCGGTCACGAAGCTCGACGCATCGGAGGCGAGGTAGACGACCGCGCCGGCGAGCTCGCTCGGTTGGGCCCAGCGGCCCAGCGCGCCCTTCTGCGCGTAGGCGTCGTACCAGCTCTTGTCGGCCTTGATCTGCGCGGTGAGCGGTGTCTCGACGACGCCCGGGGCGATCGCGTTCGCACGGACGCCGGACGGGCCGAGCTCGGCGGCCATGGTGCGCAACAGCTGGACGAGGCCGGCTTTCGTTGCCGCGTACACCGATTGCCCCGGCTCGACCGTGGTGCCGCGGATCGAGCTGAACCCGATGATGCTGCCGCTCCCCCGCTCCGCCATGCCCCGCCCGAACGCGCGCAGCAACTGGAACGACGCCCGCAGATTGAGCGACACGACCCGGTCGAACTCCTCACCGGTGTAGTCGAGGATCCGCTTCCGCACGTTCGTGGCCGCGGTGAACACCAACACGTCCACAGGATCCAGCTCAACCACAGCCCGCTCGATCGCCGAGTCATCAAGCACATCAAGCCCGTACGCCGCCATCCCCGGACCGGCGGTCTCGCGGGCGGCGGTGAGGTCTCGGTCTGCGCACGTCACGCGGGCGCCGTGTGCGGCCAGGGCGAGAGCGCTCTCCCGGCCGATCCCGCTCCCGGCACCGATCACCAACGCGTGCTTGCCATCGAGCCGGAACAACGTCGAGTAGTCAGTCACCGTGTCACCTCATGTTCCTGTCTCGACCTTGTGCCCACACCAACCGTTTTCGACGGCCCGAAGTGGTTGGCGGGGCCACAAAGTGGGATCCGTTGGTCATGGGCGCGGGCGGATGATGGCCATCCGGGTCGTCGTGAGTTCCTCGATCGCGAAGCGCGGGCCCTCGCGGCCGGTACCGGAGTCCTTCACGCCGCCGTACGGCATCACGTCGGACCGGAACCCGGGGACCTCGTTGATCACCACTCCCCCGACGTCGAGCCGATCGATCGCCGCGAACGCCGTCTCGAGCGAGGACGTGAAGACGCTCGCATGCAGCCCGTACCGGGTCTCGTTGACCGCGCGGAGAGCGCTCTCTATGTCCGGAACGGACCGCACCGCGATCACCGGCCCGAAGATCTCCTCGTCCCACGCCTGCAGCCCATCCGGTACGTCGGTCAGCACGATCGGCCCGAGTACGTCGCCAGGCGCCTCGTACGCGATCGATGCGCCGGCGTGGACCGCATCGCCGACCCATTGCCGAACGCGATCAGTCGATGCGGGATTGATCAGCGCGGACACCCGGGTGACAGGATCACGCGGATCGCCGACGACCACGCCAGGCATCCGCGCGCCGAGCTTGTCCAGCAACGCTTCCCGCACGGACTCGACAGCGATCACGCGCTGGACCGAGATGCAGGCCTGTCCGGACGCGTAGTACCCGCCACGCACGATCGCGTCGGCGGCCGCGTCCAGGTCGGCGTCCGCGGCAACGACCAGTGCGGAGTTGGACCCCAGCTCGAGCAGCACCTTCGTCGGCGCCGCGTCCCGCGCGATGCGATGCCCGACGGAGGCGGATCCGGTGAAGGAGACGGCGCCGATCCGATCGTCGGTGGTGAGCGTGGCGCCCACGTCCGCTCCGCCTGTGATCAGCTGGAGAGCGCTCTCTGGTGCTCCCGCGTCGGCGAGCGCGGATCGCATCAGGTGCGCGAGCCAGAGCGTGGCGAGCGGCGTCTGCGGCGCGGGCTTCACGATGATCGGGCAACCGGCCGCGAACGCCGGCGCGATCTTGTGCGCCGCGAGCAGCAACGGGTAGTTGAACCCGGTGATCCCGATGACCACGCCGATCGGTTTGCGCACCCAGAAACCCTGCAGCCCCTCACCGCTCGGCAGCAGGTCAAGCGGCACCGTCTCACCGTGCAGCCGGGCGACCTCCTCGGCCGAGGTCTCCAGGGTCAGGAGCGTCCGATCGATCTCGACCCGGCAGTCGACCAGCGGTTTGCCGGTCTCGAGCACGAGCAGATCCACGAACGCGTCCCGCTCGGCGAGTACCGCGGAATGCACGCTCTGCAAGACGTTCCGGCGCAGGTACGACGGCAGCCGGCCGACCGTTTCTCGCACGGAGAGCGCGTTCTCGAGTGCTGCCCGGGCAAGCTCCACGTCCCCGACCGGCGCGTCCGCCACGGTCGAGCCGTCGTACGGGAAGATCACCGGCGCCGTGGCCGGTGCCTCGACCCAGGATTCACCGATCGGCAGGCCGGCCGGCATCGTGATCGTCCCGCCGCGATCGAGCTGGATCTTCACGCTGGTTCCCCCTTCGCGAGTAAGTCGGCGGTGGTCGCACCAGAGAGCGCTCTCTGAAGCGTCGGGATGGCCGAGACCAGGCGCTGCGTGTACGGATGCTGCGGGGCGGCGTACACGTCACCGGTGTAGCCCGTCTCGACGATCTGGCCGGCGTTCATCACGGCCACGCGGTCGCAGACGTGTTTGACCACGGACAGGTCGTGCGAGACGAACACGAGCGTGAGGTTGAGTTCGTCGACCAGGTCCGAGATCAGGTTGAGCACCTGAGCACGGACGGAAACGTCGAGAGCGCTCACCGGCTCGTCCGCGATCAGGATCCGCGGGCGCGGGGCGAGGGCGCGGGCGATGGAGATGCGCTGCCGCTGGCCGCCGGAGAACTGGTGCGGGTACCGGTCGCCGGCATCGGCGGAGAGACCGACTGCTTCGAGCAACTCGCGAACGCGCTCTCCCGACGCCGGATGTCCTTGAACGACGAGCGGTTCGGCGATGATGTCGCGGACCCGCATCCGTGGGTCGAGCGAGCTCATCGGATCCTGGAACACCAGCTGGAGGTTCTCGCGCAGCGACCGCAGCCGACGTTCCGGGAGACGGGTGATGTCGGTGTCCTCGACGATCACATGCCCGGAGGTGGCCCGGTCGAGAGCGGCGATCAGGCGCAGCAGTGTCGACTTGCCGCAGCCGGATTCGCCGACGATGCCGAACCGCTCGCCCTGCTTGACTTCCAGGCTCACACCGCGAAGTGCGTGGACGACCGGAGCCGGCTGGAGCAGCGACGTCCGCGGTCGCGGGTAGTCGCGCACGAGGTCGACCACCCGGATGGCGGTCGGCGTCTCGGCATCGTGCACCGTCGGGATGTGCTCAGGCATCAGCCACTCCCTCGAGGCTGCCTTGAGCCGCCGGGTGGTGGCACGCGAAGCCTTCGGCCTCAGACCCGGACCAGGCTGGTGTCTCTTCGCAGAGAGCGGTTGCGTGCGCGCACCGGGTCCGGAAGACGCAGCCTGACGGGAACCGTCCGGCGGGCGGCACGTTGCCGGGGATCGTGGTCAACCGACGCGACGTGGTCTCGAGATCGGAGGCCGCGAGCAGGCCCTCGGTGTAGCGGTGACGGGGACGCGTGAACACCTCGTTGACCGGACCCGCCTCCACGACGCGTCCGCCGTACATGACGAGGACACGTTCGCAGACCGTGGCGACGACGGCGAGGTCGTGGGTGATGAAAAGCAGCGCGGACGAGCGGTCCACGACGCCGCGGACGATCAGATCGAGTACGAGGGCCTGGACCGTGACATCGAGTGCGGTGGTCGGCTCGTCGCAGATCAGCAAGGCCGGATCGTTGGCCAGAGCAAGCGCCAGAACGACTCGTTGCCGTTGGCCACCTGACAACTGGTGCGGATAGGCGCGAAGCGTCTCGGCCGGGAGCTGCACGCGTTCGAGCAGGTCGGCCGCCGCGGTTCGGGCCGCGGGTTTCGAGAGCGTCTTGTGGACGAGCATCGTCTCGGCGATCTGGTCGCCGATCCGCATGGTCGGGTTGAGCGCGGTCATCGGTTCCTGGAAGACCATCGCGATGTCGCGGCCACGGACGCGGGACATCCGCCGTTCGTCCGCACCGACCAGTTCGTGGTCGACACCGTCGAGGCGCACTGATCCGCCGGCCCGCACGTCCTCAGGCAACAAGCCGAGAATGCTCAGCGCGGTCAGTGACTTGCCTGATCCCGATTCTCCGATCAGCCCGACCCGCTCTCCCGCACCGACCGTCAGATCGACGTCGGACACGAGCGCCGTTTCCCGGACGGTCACGGACAACCCCCGCACAGTCAGAACGTCGTTCATCGGCGATCCTCCAGTTTCGGATCGAAGCGGTCCCGGAGGCCGTCGCCGAGCAGGTTGAACCCGAGGACGGCGATCGCGATCGCGATCCCGGGGAAGATCGCCAGTCGCGGCGCGCTGAACAGGAACTCCTGGCTCTCCTGCAGCATCCGGCCCCAGGACGGTGTCGGCGGCGGCGTTCCGTACCCGAGAAACGACAACGCCGCCTCGGCCAGCACCGCGATCGCGAAGGACACCGAGGCCTGAACCGTGATCAGGCTGGTCACGTTCGGCAGCACGTGCCGGAGAGCGATCGGAAACGGTTGCCGGCCGGCCGCGCGCGCCGCGAGAACGTACTCGGTCCGCATCACCTGCAGCGCCCCGCTCCGGATCACCCGCGCGAAACTCGGCACCGAGGCGATGCCGATGGCAACCATCGCGGTCAGCGTGCTGGCGCCGAACACCGCGCCGAACATGATCGCCAGCAGCAACGCCGGGAACGCGAGCAGCAGGTCGTTGCCCCGCATGATCACTTCGCCCGGCCACCGCCGTACCATCGCCGCCAGGATTCCCAGCGGTACGCCGATGACCGCGGCAACGCCGACCGCGACGACGCCGACGAACAGCGTCGTCCGCGAGCCGACCATGATCTGGCTGAGCACGTCCCGGCCGAACTTGTCGGTCCCGAACCAGTGCGACCACGACGGCTCCAGCAACCGCGAGGCGGGACTCACCAGCGTCGCGTCGTACGGCGTCCACACGAACGAGACCAGCGCCATCACCACGATCCCCGCGACGATCACGCCGCCGGCGATCAGACTCGGGTTCAGCCTCTTCATGACGCCGTCCTGAGTCGCGGGTCGAGGGCGACGTACAGCAGGTCGACGATGAAGTTGACCAGCAGTACGGCGATAACCAGGACCATCACCACGTCCTGGACGAGCAGCAGGTCCCGGTTCGACACACCGTCGAGCAGCAGGCTCCCGAGGCCCGGGATCACGAACACCCGCTCGACGACCACCGCGCCGATCAACAGCGTGGCCAGTTGCAGGCCAAGCACGGTCAGCACCGGTACGGCGGCATTGCGCAGGCCGTGTCGCCACAGCGCCTGGAACGGTCGCAGCCCCTTCGCCCGCGCGGTTCGGAGATAGTCCTCGCGCAGCACCTCCAGCACCGCGCTGCGGACGTAGCGGGTGAGGACGGCGCCCTGGACCAGCCCGAGCGACAGCGCCGGCAGGATCAGTTGCTTGAGAAACATCGCCGGATCCTGCGCCGGCGGCGTCCAGCCGTTGGCCGGCAACCAACCGAGCCGCACCGCGAACACCACGATCAGCAGGATCCCGGCCAGGAACGCCGGGACCGCGACGCCCACCTGGGAGAACGCAGAGAGCGCTAACCCGGAGATCTTGCGGTGCCGCGCCGCCATCACCGTCCCGGCCGGCACGGCGACCACCAAGGCGATGACCATGCCCGCGACGACCAGCCACAGAGTGACCTGCAGCCGGTCGAACACCTGCGGACCGATCGCCACCTTCGACACGTACGACGTACCGAGGTCACCGTGCAGCAGCCCGCCCAGCCAGTCGAAGTACTGCGTCGGCAGCGGACGGTCGAGGCCGAACTGCCGACGCAGTTCGGCCACTGCCTCGTCGGAGGCGTTCACCCCGAGCGCGACCCGGGCGGGATCGCCGGGCAGCACCGCCATGAACGCGAAGACCAGCACCGAGCTCACCGCAAGACTGACCAAGAACACGCCGGTGCGCTCGATCAGGCGGAGGATCATCGGGCGAGCTTGGAGAGATCGAAGTTCTCGGTGATCGCGTTCGTCGGCAGGCCCTTCACGCTCTTGTCGGCGACCATCAGGTTCGGCAGCAGGAACAGCCAGTCCCCCGCGGCCTGCTCGGACAGCCGACGCGCCGCCTTCTTCAGGTTGTCGACCTGCGCGGCCTCGTCACCGGAGTCCGCGGCGGCCAGGTAGCCCTGGAGCGTCGGGTCGTCGTACCGGGTGTAGTACTTCGCGTTGAACACGGCGCCCAGGTCGCGCGGCTCGACGTGCGCGATGATCGACATGTCGTAGTCGGCGTTCTTGAACACCGTGGTCAGCCACGCCGCCGGGAACTCGAGCTGGTCGATCGCCACCTTCAGGCCGGCCTGCTCCAGCTGGCTCTTCACCACCTGGCCGCAGGACGTTGCGTACGGCAACGTCGGGAGCCGGAGCCGGAGCGTCTTGCCGGCCGCACCGGAGGCCTGCAGCAACGACTTCGCCTTGGCGAGGTCGTACGGCGCGACTCCGGTCAGGTCCTCGTACCACGGGTCGGTCGGCGGGACCATGCTGCCGATCAGCTTGCCGCGACCGGCCCAGCAGGTGTCCAGCAACGCCTTGTGGTCGATCGCCATCCGGATTCCCTGCCGGGTCCGGATGTCCTTGAACAGCGGTAGCGAGTTGTTGAAGGACAGCAGGACTTCGCCGTTCGTGGTGCCCTCGATCACCTGGTACTTGTCGTTACTGGTGAACTGGCTGAGGGCCTCCGGCGCCTGCACCGTGCCGATCACGTTGATCGTGCCGGTGAGCAGCGCGTTGTTCAGCGCGGTCGCGTCCTTGAAGTACTTCAGCGTGATCTGTTGGAAGTACGGCTTGCTGCCCCAGTAGTTGTCGTTGCGGACCATGACGATCGAGTCGCCGCGGTTCCACTTCGAGAACTTGAACGGGCCGGAGCCGACCGGAGCGGTCGCGAGCGCGCTGACACCGCTCTCCGAGAACATCGCGCCGATCCGGGTGGTCATCCGGAACAGCCAGTCGTTGCTCGGCTTCGCCAGCGTCACCTGCAGCTGGGTCGGCGAGAGGGCCTTGGCCTGGGAGACCACGTCCATCGCGGCCTTCAGCGACGTCGTCCACGCGGTCTTCACCCGGTTGATGCTGAACACCGCATCGTTCGCGGTGAACTGCTTGTCGTTGGTGAACTTCGCGTTGTCGACCAGGTCGAACGTGTAGGTCTTGCGGTCCGGCGACACCGTCCACGACTTCGCCAGCGACGGCACGATCTTGCCGGAGTCGTCCTGCTTGACCAGCGTCTCGTACACGTTCCCGAGCAGTACCTGCGGGATCGCGGCGCCGTCCGTGGTGGTGAAGTCCAGGCTGGCCGGTTCGGCGACCAGACCGATCGCCAGGTTCTGGTCACCTCCCGGTGAGCTGCCGGACGACGTACCGGATCCGGCCGAGCAGGCCGTCACGGCCAGCAGCGCGGCGGCCGCGAGGAATGCGACCGCTCGAGTGGAAAACGACGGCTTCACGTCTACTCCTCCGGTGCGCCGACTGGTCTGACCAGTGGACTAGGTCTCAATGGGCCACTAGGTTTGTCCCCTGCTCAGGTGCCTGTCAAGCGAATGGGGGTGTGCCGTATGACAAAGGGTCCGCAGTTCGAGCCGGTACAACCCGTGCGCGCCTACCAGCGGATCGTCGAGCAGGTCGAGGACGCGCTCGCCCGCGGTGACCTGACACCGGGCCAGCGGCTGCCGAGCGAGCGTGAACTGGTCGCCCAGTTCGCGGTCAGCCGGTCGACCGTTCGCGAGGCGCTGCGGGTGCTGGAGAGCAACGGCGTGGTCCGCTCCCGGCCCGGCGATCCGAACGGTCCGGAGATCCTGCCGTACTCCTCGTCCGCGCTGCGCAAGCAGGTGGCGAGGCTGGCCAGGGTGGACCAGCTGACCCTGAGTGAGCTGATCGGTTTCCGGATGATCATGGACGGCGCCGCGATCCAGGTCGCGTCCCGGCTGCGGACCCCGGAGGAGCTGGACGACCTGGAGGCGACCCTGGTCGCGATGCGGGACGCGATCGACGTCGACTTCGCCGCGTTCAGCGAGGCGGATCTCGCGTTCCACGAGCTGATCGCGCGGATCAGCCGGAACTCGCTGATCCAGACCTGCAACGAGGTCGTCCGCGGCGTCGTACTCGGACTGATCGCCGACAAGATCGCGCACGCCCCCAACAGCCGCGCCCTGATGCTCGAGTCGCTGCACCACCACGCCGAGGTGGTCGACGCGATCCGCGCCGGCAACGGCCACGCCGCAGCCCGGATCGCCCGCCAGAACATGTTCGACTACTACGCCGGGTACGTGCCCGACTCCGAGCAGGAAACGTTGCGTGCGCTCATAGATGACTGACTGATTCCCGTGGCATTCTGACGGGATCGGTTCACTGGTGGGGGGCACCGCGTGAGCAAACCTGCGATTCTCACAGTCGACGACGACCCGATGGTCTCGGCGGCCATCTCGCGCGACCTGCGCCGCCGGTACGGCGACGGCTACCTGGTCGTCCGCGCGACCTCCGGCGATCAGGCGCTCGCCGCGCTGACCAAACTCGCCCTGCGCAACCAACCGATCGCGTTGATCGCGACCGACCAGCGAATGCCCGGCATGACCGGCATCGAACTGCTCGAACGCGCCCGCGAGCACGCCCCGAGCGCGAAGTACCTGCTGCTCACGGCGTACGCCGACACGGACGTCGCGATCCGCGCGATCAACGAGATCGGCCTCGACTACTACCTGCTGAAACCCTGGGACCCGCCCGAGGACCAGCTCTTCCCCGTCGTCGACGACCTGCTCGGCGACTGGCAGCACGCCAACCCCGAGCACACCTCCGACGTCCGCGTCGTCGGCAACCGCTGGTCGGACCGCGCGCACGACATCAAGACGTTCCTGGCCCGCAACCACGTCCCGTACCACTGGTACGACGTCGAACGCGACACCGAGGGCCAGCGCCTCAAGGACCTCGCCGACGCCGGCGACCACGACCTCCCGCTGGTCCTGATCCCGGAAGGCGACACACTTCGCTCCCCCACCGCCCGCGACCTCGCCTCTGCCCTCGGTCTGCGGACCCGCGCCGAGCAACCGCTGTACGACGTCTGCATCGTCGGCGGCGGACCGGCCGGACTCGCGGCAGGCGTCTACGCCGCCTCGGAAGGCCTCAGCACGGTGATCGTCGAACGCGAGGCCCCCGGCGGACAGGCCGGACTCAGCGCCGCGATCGAGAACTACCTCGGGTTCCCGCGCGGCCTCACCGGCTCCGACCTGGCCCAGCGCGCCGTCGCGCAGGCGTCCCGCTTCGGCGCGGAGATGGTGCTCGCCCGCTCGGTCGTCGGCCTCGAGTCGCGCGGCCCCGTACACGCCGTACTGCTCGAAGAATCCGGTGAGATCGAGGCCCGAGCGTTGATCGTCGCGACCGGCGTCTCGTACCGCAGCCTTGACGTCGACGGCCTCGGCGACCTCACCGGCCGCGGTGTGTACTACGGCGCGACGGCGAGCGAAGCCATACAGGTCCAGGACGACGAGGTGTACGTCGTCGGCGCGGCGAACTCGGCCGGACAAGCAGCGCTCAACCTGGCCCGCTACGCCAAACGCGTCGTCCTCCTGGTCCGCGGCGACACGCTCGAAAGCTCGATGTCGAGGTACCTCATCGACAAGATCACCCAGGCCACGAACATCGAAGTACGGTGCCGGACCGAGGTGGTCGGTTGCCGCGGCGACGGTCATCTCGAGGCCCTGACGTTCGCCGATCGCAGCTCCGGCCGGGTCGAGGAGGTGCTCGCCAGCTGGCTGTTCATCTTCGTCGGCGCGATCCCGCGGACCGATTGGCTCGGCGAATCCGTCGTCCGTGACGCCAAGGGGTTCGTCGTGACGGGGCCTGATCTGATCGCTCAGAATCGGTGGTCGCTGCCGAGGCCGCCGTACGCGCTGGAAACGAGCGTGCCGGGGGTTTTCGCGGCCGGCGACGTACGGCTCGACTCGATGAAACGCGTGGCGTCCGCGGTCGGCGAAGGCGCCATGTCGATCTATCTCGTCCACCGCTACCTTGCGACCATCTGATGTACGCCGGTGACTTGCACGACATCCCCCTCTTCGCCGGGTTGACCGATGCGCAACTCGACGAGCTGATCGACGGCAGCACCGAAGTACTGATCGAGCGCGGCGTCGACCTGTTCCACGAGGGCGAACCCGCCGACTTCTGGTGGGTGCTCGTCGACGGCGCGATCTCGCTGCACCGCAAGATCGGCCGCGAGGACACCGTGCTGGGCAAGATGGACGTCCCGGGCCGCTGGGCCGGCGGGTTCCGCGCATGGGACGAGCACGGCCTGTACCTCGCCAGCGGTCGTGGCCTCGCCGAAGGACGGGTCCTTCGGGTGCCGGCCGACGTACTGCGGGAGCGGATCGACGACTGGTTCCCGCTCGCCGGGCATCTGATCAAGGGCGTGTACGGGACGGCGCGGGCGATCGAGTCGACCGCCCGGCAGCGCGAGTCGCTGATCACACTCGGCACGTTGGCGGCCGGGCTGGCGCACGAGATCAACAACCCCGCCGCGGCCGCGGCACGCTCGGTCAGCGCACTCGACACCGCGTGCGTCACGCTGCTGTCGGCGCTGCGCGGACTCGCGGAAGGCGACGCGACGGCCGCGCAGTTCAGTGCGCTCGACGAGCTGCGGCTCGAGCTCGGCTCGGGTACGGCGGTGCCGGATCCGGTGGATCTCGCCGATCACGAGAACACCATCGCGGACTGGCTCGACGACCGCGGCGTCGACCGGTCGTGGTTCATCGCGCCGCCACTCGCCGCGGCCGGCGCGAGCGTGGACTGGTGCGAGCGTGCGGCCGACGTACTCGGCGATGCGCTGGAAGCCGGCCTCGAATGGGTGGCCAGCACGTTGTCGGTCGCGACGCTGCTCAGCGAGGTGAAGGAGTCGACGCGGCGGATCACCGAACTGGTCGCCGCGGTCCGCTCGTACTCGCAGATGGACCGCGGCTCGATCCAGACGATCGACGTCACTGAGGGCATCGAGAGCACACTCGTGATGCTCGGGCACAAGCTCCGCGACGGCGTCGAGGTGGTTCGCGCGTACGACGCCGCCGTACCCCGGATCGATGCGTACGCCGGCGAACTCAACCAGGTGTGGACGAACCTGATCGACAACGCGGTCGACGCGATGGAAGGCGTCGGCACGCTGCGGATCACGACCCGCACCGACGGCGACCGGATCGTGGTCGAGTTCACCGACACCGGTCCCGGGATGCCGTCGGCGGTCGCGGCCCGCGCGTTCGAGCCGTTCTACACGACCAAGGACGTCGGCAAGGGCACCGGCCTGGGCCTCGACATCGCGCAACGGATCGTCGCCGAACACCACGGCGGCACGATCGCCATCACGTCACGGCCGGGCGAGACCACCGTAAGCGTCCGCCTGCCGCACCAACCACCGGGGTGACTGGGTACCGCCACGCCGGCAGAACCCCACAATCAGCCGGTTTCAAGCACCAATTGACGGGTTCTGCCTGCGTGGCGGATCAGGTGTCGTGTTCGAGGATGAGGACTCGGGGCACCTTCAGGAGCTTGCGTGCCTTGGTGGTCCAGTCGGAGCACACGAACGATGCCGCGGTCTCCGGCCAGGCGACCACCACGACCTCTTGGCTCTTGGTGGTCTTCACCATCTGCATCAGCGCCAGCAGCACCTCGCCGTGCGTGATGGAGACGTGCACCGGGTAGCCGCTCGCCGCCCGAAGCTGCCGGGAGCTATGCTCGATCACCGATGCGAGATCGACGGCCGGGTCGGCGAGGGTCGCCGTCGGTGGTCCGCCCTGGGTTCCACGCTGTGTTCGACTCTGTGCCCGGTCGACCGTTGCCGGCGGTCTGATGCGCGCCGACGCCACCGTCGCCGAGCCGACCACGGACGCCGAGCCGGTCAGACCGGCCACATCCGCGAACGTCGACCCCAGCAACGCCATCGGACCGCCGAACCCGCTCTCCGGATGACTGGAGACCAGCACGTGGTAGTCCACGGTGTCCTCGCGCCTTGCATGCAGGGCGGCAACGCGGCGCGCGTCGCCCTCGCTCATCTCCCGCTCGATGAGCACCACCACGTCGTACGTCATTCGTGGCTCCCTTCGCGTCAATTCCGTTGTACTCCTGCCGGGGACCGGTCCAAAGCACCGGCCCCACGTCCGTCACGGAATTGTCAATTTCTTCTCAGGCTCCTGCCAGGGAGTGTCGGATGGTTCCACGCCGTAGCGAGGAGGTGCTCGGTGCGGTGGCTCGGCGTGCGGGGGCGAGGTGCCGTACCGAGTGCCCCGCAGTAGGCGTGGAACCATCCGACACTCCCTCGACACGCCCGAGCGCAGGTCATGGAGCGGGAGTCGTTGCCCCGAGGCTCGCCCTAGCGCGCGTGTCGGGCGCCAGGCCCGACAGCAGGTACGGCGCGTCGATCAGCGACAGGCTCGCGCCGTCGAGGAGACGCGGATGCAGCGCGTACACTTCGGCGCCCGCGCGCGGCGCGACGTCGCCGGTCAGAACCGCGACGAAATCGGCGCGTTTCGCCGCGTCCTCGTCCCAGCTCCGGTCCGGCTCCAGTCGCGCGACGACCCGCCGCGCGAACGTTGCCGGCTCCTCGGACGCGTCACGGACGTAGCCGACAACCGACCCGTCGGCACACCGCACCGCGATCTCGTCGGCCCGGGCCGCGGCGTGCCAGCAGCAGATCTCCCACAGGCTCACCCGGTCGCCCGACCCGTGCACCTCTTCCAGCGTCGCCGCCATCAACCCGAGATGACCGCCGTACCTCGCGATGTTGTGACCGTATCCGGCTGCGCCGAGGTTCACGTCGTACCAGCGCAGTTCCTTGGTCCGCAGGTCGACGCCGAACGGCATCAGGATCTTCGCCGCCCCGGCCAGGTCGAAGCGGTCCTCGACCGCTGCCGGATCGAACAGCCCGCTCGGTTGCCGCAGCACGCCCACGAAACCGCGCTCCAACTCGTCGAACGGTACGTCGTTGTAGCTGAACACCACCGGCAGCAGATAGCGACCGCCGACGCGGCGCACCG
Source organism: Kribbella soli (assembly GCF_004331345.1). Taxonomy (GTDB): domain Bacteria; phylum Actinomycetota; class Actinomycetes; order Propionibacteriales; family Kribbellaceae; genus Kribbella; species Kribbella soli. The sequence continues at coordinate 1,836,912 of NZ_SJJZ01000002.1, forward strand.
CGCGCAGATCGATGTCCACGAACTCCGTCGATCCGTCGGGACCCGGCGCCGACGTCAGATCGCCGGAATGCACCAACGCGTCCTGGTCGAACCGCAGCCGGGTGTAGTCGCACAGGCCGACGAAGGCCCACTCCTCGTCGAACACCGCCACCGACAGGTCGAGATCGATCCGCCGCCCCCGCGGCTCGACCCAGTGCAGGAACAACCGCAGCAGCTCGTCCTGCGGGATCGGCACCGCACTCCCCCGCGTCATCCGCAGCAGACTCGACGACGCGTTCCGCTCCGAGCCGGGCGCGGCCATCCGGGACAGCTCCTCGTCCAGGAACACCCGCCGCCAGCGCGGCAATCCCGTTGCCCGGCGCAACATTTCCCCGGTCAGTACGCCGGACAGCTCGACGGCGAGCGCGGCAGGCAACGGCTCCCGGTCGTCGACCGACGTCCAGATCCGGGCGGTCCCACCGCGCGGGAAGAACAGCCGCAGATCGCCGGGCGGCGTCCGGACCTGTCCCAGGGCTGCCGTGATGACCGCCGGAGAGACGTCCGACACCGCGGTCGTCACGGCGTCGACGAGCTCCGCGTGCTGCTCCGGCGGAAGCGCACGCGCCAGCTGTACAAGGCGGCGTACCAACTCGCCGGGACGCTGCCGCAGCAGGTCGAGCGCCTGCTCCGGCCGCTCTTGCGTGAAGGCGCCCTCGACGCGCGAACTGAACGTGCTCATCACGAGCCGCCCGTCCTCCAGCCGCACCAGCGGATGCCGCGAAGCCTCGCCCGCCACCGCCCGTCCGGCCGGCGTCCCGAGATCCAGATCCGTACGGCGGAGGACGGCGAACGCCAGCGCGGCGACCGGGAAGCGGGCGGCGAACTCGAACGGATGCAGGTTCTCCCCGATCCGTTTCCAGGCCCGCTCGTGGCGCAGCATGTCCTCCACCACCGTCTCGACCGGCAGCCGGTCGAGACGCTCCAGCACGAGCCGTCGAGTTGCCCGCGGCAACGACTTCCGCCGAGCGGGCGGTGTCCGCAGCCCGGGGTCGGCGTCCATCAAGGCATAGACCAGCCGCAGTACGTCGGTGGCGGTGTCGGCGCGATCGATCAGCTCGGGATCGTCGGCCAGGAAATGCGCGATGACCAGCGCACGGGTCTCCCGGACCGGAATGTCATCGGGGACCCAGGCGGAACTGGCGCCGTCGAGCAGCACCTGCAGGTCCGCGCGGTCCGCAGCGGACAAGGGTGCGCGCCGCGCCAGCAGGGCCCCGACGGTCTGGCGGACCGAGTCGGCCGTGGCCAGCGAGAGCAGCCGGAGGCGATCCGAACGGACATGCGCCTGCGGCTCTTCGGCCGGCGACGGCTTGAGGAACGGATCCTTCGGGTCGATGCGCCGCAGACACAGTGGGCAGGCGCTGAGGTCGGTGCCGTCCCAGCACGTGCGGCAGACCAGGTGCGCGCACGGGGAGACCGCGTGCACGGAGGTCGTGTCGCCGCAGAGCACGCACGGTTGCTCCGACTCCTGCAACAGTCGGGCGAAGACCCGGTTCACGTAGAAGGTCTCGGTGTTGCCCGGCACGCTCTCCGGGAAGCCGCGGAACAGCGGCGTGTGCTTGGCGTCGAACCCGGACTCGGCGTCGAGCAGATCCAGCAGCGCACTGCCGAAACCGGCCAGCGCAGGCGCCGACAGCGAGGCGCAGTGCCGGTAGAGACCGACCGAGAGCAGGAGACCGCGCTGGATCAGGTCTGCCTGGAGCGCGGACAGGCCCGCCTGGATCGTGAGCGGTCGGCGCAGCCACTGCCAGGCGGAGCGCCGTACCGGTGGAGTCAGGGCGGGGGCGTCGACGAGCCGGCGGCGGCGCAGCAGGACAGCAGCTTGCGGATCCGCTGGTTGGTCGGGCATGCCGTCTCCCCACTGACGTCCTAAGAGGGCGCCAGGGGCGGAGAGCGGACGCGCTACTTGGCCTGGTGAAGGAGAAGGAAGCACGTCCAGGAGCCGCCCCTGGCACTGAGAACGCTACCGGGCGCCACCGACAGTTTCGGAGCCCGCCGCAGCCCGCGCAGAGGGGGCACAAAGGAGAGCTCCGGTAGCAGGGTCGGGGCCGCCCCGCCCAGACCCCGCTACCGGAGATCTCCAGAGTAGAACGTTCACCCAAATCGCGCGCCACCGGGTCCCCGATTCGTTGCCGAACTGGCACTGATGGGCCGCGCCGCCGCCGGTGGGGTCACCCTCGGCAGGCACTACGCCACGGATAGTAATTGGCATAGTCCGTGGATAATCCCGGTACGGTAAATTGCCGGGCTCCCGCGTTTAAGCGGTGAACAATTTCTCTGGAATGTAAGAAATAGGTAAAGAAATACCGGCGATCACCAGTCGTTGCCGCCACCGGTGAACCAGTCATTGCCACCGGTGAACCAGTCGTTGCCGCCGAGGCGGTCGGTGCCGGTACGGACGGGAAGCGCTGAGATCTGCATGTTTTTCGACCCTTCTTGGTGCTGACCAACTGGTGGAATGGCCCGGGCATCCGGGTGACCTGACGTGAACAGGTCGTTACTATGAACGCATAACCGCTCAGATCGACCGCATGTGAGGCTGACGATGATTCTGATCGGTCGGAGCAGCTGGGTGCTACCTCGGCAATGGAAGCTCTGGTCGTTGCCGAGAACCGCGTTGGCTTATGTGGTCGCGATTGATTTGATTGCGGTGACGATTACCACACTCGCGGTCCGGAGCACGCTGAGCGGCCCGAATTCCGGGGTCCGGCATTCGGAGTGGGTGGCGTTCGCCGTCCTGGCCGTGGCCTCGACCCTGCACCTGGAGTTTGCCCGCGGAATCGAGCGCCGACGCGAGCTGGCGGCCAACACTTCGCCGCACACCAACCTGAAGTGCCTGTGGATCTTCGCGGCCCTGCTGCTGCTCCCCCTGTCGTTGGTCGTGCCGCTGGTCGTGCTGGCCTACACCTACTCCTGGTTCCGCGTGTACGGGCGGACCGTCGCGCACCGCAAAGTCTTCTCCACCGCGACGTACGTCCTGGCCAGCGCCGCAGCAGCCGCCGTGCTGCGTGCAGGCGGTCTGCTGGACGCTCCGCGCGTACCTACCGGTTTCTGGACGCTGCTGGTGGTTCTGGCCGCGGCCGCGACCTGGTGGCTGGTGAACTACGCACTGGTGATCGGAGCGATCCTGCTCTCCACTCCGGACGCCACGGCGCGTGACGCGCTCGGTGAGCTGTCCGACCAGATAGTCGTGTGCGCCGGCCTCGGTCTGGGCGTAGCGATCGCTGCGGTGCAGACGTCGTACCCCTGGGTCGTTCCGGTGCTCATGGTGACGGTGCTGGCGCTGCACAGGGACCTGCTGCTCCCGCAGTACCAGCGGGCCGCCGGCATCGACTCCACGACCGGTCTGGCCACTTCGTCGTACTGGGCGAGCGCCGTGCCCGCAGAGCTCGCTCGTGCGGACACACTGCGCAGCACGGTCGGTCTGCTGATGCTGGACCTGGACAAGTTCAAGGAGATCAACGACACCTACGGTCACCCGGCTGGTGACGAGGCGCTGCGTTCTGCCGGTGAGGCGATCCGTGCGGAGGTCCGGAACGGCGATCTGGTCGCGCGGGTCGGTGGAGACGAGCTGGCGGTGCTGCTGCCGGGTGCGTTCGAGTCCGAGGTGCTGGAGATCGCGGAGCGGATCAGAGAGCGGCTCGTGGCCCTCACGGTCTCGGTCGGTACGACGGACGGGGGTACGGCGACGCTCGACGGCGTACCGGCGTCGTTCGGCGCGGCCGTGTACCCAGCTGTCGCGAACACGATGGACCAGCTGATCCTGGCCGCCGACGACGCACTGCTGCGGGCCAAGCGGTCCGGGCGGAACCAGATCGTGGTCGCCCGCCCGAACCACTCCGAGGCGTCGGCCGAGCAGACCGTCAGCGACTGACCTCGATCAGCGCCTTGCCGCGCAGCGTGCGGTTCTCGAGCGCCCGGTGCGCGTCGGCTACGTGGTCGAGGTCGTAGACCTGGTCGATCACCGGCTTGAGATCCCCTGCGGCCGCGCGGGCGATCACGGCGGCGCCGGTGACCGACGTGGTCGTCGAGTCCGCGCGCAGATCCATGATGCCCTTCACGGTAAGGCCGCGCCGCTCGGCCTCGGCGGCGTCGTACGGCGCGAAGCTGCCGCTCGGGGCTCCGTGGGCGGAGATCCAGCCGCCGTCCTTGACCACGCTGAACGCGACCGCACCCAGCTCCCCGCCGGCGCCTTCGAACACGATGCCGGGACCTTGGCCGTTCGTTGCCTCAAGCACCAACTTCTCCCAGCCCGGTTTGCCGTAGTCGATCAGTACGTCGGCGCCCTGGGCCCGGCTGAGTTCGAGCTTCTCCTCGCCGCGGGCGGCCGCGATGACGTTGGCTCCGGCCTTGTGCGCCAACTGGATCAGCAGTAGGCCCATGCCACCGGCGGATGCAGTGATCAGGACGTCCTGCCCGGCCATCGGCGGCGCGAGTTCCTCGAGCATGAGGGCCGTGAAGCCGTCGCCGTACACCGCGACCGCGGTCCGCAGGTCGAGTTCGGGCGGTACTTCGACCAGATCGGTGGTGGTCAGGGCAAGCTCCGCATGAGCGCCGAAGGCCACGCCGCGACCGACGACGGTCTTGCCGATCCAGTCCGCCGGTACTCCCGCACCGACCGCGCGGACCTGTCCGCCGAGGTTGCTACCGGTGACGTACGGCGTCTGCACGTCGAAGAACTCGCCGTGCTGACCCCGGCGGATCGCGGTCTCGACGAAGATCACGTCCGCGATGCCGACCTCGACGAGCACCTGCCCGGCGGCGGGCTCGGGAGCCGGGACCTCGCGGGTCTCGATCACGTCCGGACCGCCGAACGCTGTCACTACTGCTGCACGCATATTCACACTCTCCGGTTGTCTACTTGAGCTACCGAGCCTGCAACCTCAACGCTGGTTCAGGTCAAGTCCGGGATTGTCGGTGGCGCGGCGTACTGTGCGGGGCATGTTCGACGCCGTCTTCGTGCCAGCCGACCCGCCGCGCGCGGGCCGGCTGGCGCTGTACGGCGACCTGGCCGGCTCGGGCGAGACCGCCAACGGGACCGTCGACCTGGTCCTCCCCCGCGGCACGACAGTCCGCCGCACCACGGTCCCTGCGCGCCTTCTGGAGATGCAAGAAGTACTGACACGCCTTGCCGAGCAGGACTCCGATCGGCTGGACGGCTCCGCCAGTTGGGCGGCGTGGCGGGCGGCTGGGCTTGCCGGGCTGGTGCTGATCGGGCGCGGACGGCTGGTGCCGGATCGGAGCCCGGAGGGGTACGGCGCCTGGCGGGTGGCGCCGCTCGATCCGCTCGACCACGCCTGGCTGCGGAACCTCAGCGCCGCAATGCCGGCGTACGGTCATGCACTGCCGCTCGACGGCACCCGGCCTGTCCGGCTGATCGAGCCGGAGCAACTGGTCCGCGCGTTCTGGGACGCGGTCGCGGACACCCTGGTCCGCACCCCGGCAGCAGCCGTCGCCGCCCGCCCCGGAGCTGCACCCTTCGCGGCCGCGGAACCCACAGCCCTCCCCGGTCCGACCGCCTGGCTCGACGAAACCGCCCTGGCCGAACAAGCCGGCACCCGCCTCGTCCTGCGCATCGAACCACCCGATTCCACTGACGACTTCCGGGCAGTTCTTCAGTTGCGGAGTGGGGTGGACCCGAGCCTGCTGGTCGACGTCGCGGACATGTGGAACGCACCGGCCGCCGTACTCACGGCCCTCGGTGAACGCGCCGAGACCGATCTCCTCCTCGCCCTCCGCCGCGGCGCCCGGGTCTGGCCGCCGCTCGGTTCGGCCCTCCGCGACGCCGCGCCGGAGGACGTCCCGATCGACGACGACGCGTTGGAAGAGCTCGCCGAAGGCAGCACCGCGCTCGAGGGCGCCGGCATCGAGGTGCTGTGGCCGACCGAGCTGTTCGCAGGCGAGCTGGCCGTTCGCGGCACGGTCGCGACGCCGACTCCCGGCGCCGTCACGGGGCCTGATTTCAGTCTGACCGAGCTCGTCGCGTTCCGCTGGCGTCCCACACTCGACGGCCAGGATCTGACCGAGTCGGAGGTCGCCGCGCTCGCCGAGGCCAAGCGGCCGATGATCCGCATGCGCGGCCGCTGGATCCGGGTCGATCACGACCTCGTCCGACGGCTGCGCAACGGCTCCACCCGCCGGCTCACCGGCGCCGAAGCGCTCGGCGCAGCGCTCACCGGGACCATCGAGGTCGACGGCGAGCTGGTCCCGTTCGACGCCGACGGTTCGCTGGCCGCGATGCTCGCCCGGCTGCGCACGGCCGAGGAGCCGGCGCCGTTCACCGAGCCCGTTGGTCTCAAGGCGACGCTGCGCGATTATCAACGCCGCGGCGTCGCGTGGATGGCGCAGCTCGCCAACCTCGGTCTCGGCGGTTGCCTGGCCGACGACATGGGCCTCGGCAAGACCATCCAGGTCATCGCGCTGCATCTGCAACTCAAGGGCCGCGGCCCGACCGTCGTCGTCTGCCCGTCGACGCTGCTCGGCACTTGGGAGCGGGAGTTCGAGCGGTTCGCCCCCGACGTACCGACCCGCCGCTACCACGGCACCGGACGGACGCTCAGCGATCTCGCGCCCGACGAGGTCGTGCTCACGACGTACGGCGTGGTGCGCCAGGACCACCGGGTGCTCGGTGAGATCGCGTGGGGCCTCGCCGTCGCGGACGAGGCGCAGCACGCGAAGAACCCGTTGTCCCGCACCGCCCGCGCCCTGCGAACGTTGCCATCAGCAACCAGGATCGCCCTCACCGGTACGCCGGTGGAGAACCGGCTCTCCGAGCTGTGGTCGATCCTCGACTGGGCGGCGCCGGGGTTGCTCGGCACACTCGACAGGTTCCGCCACGACGTCGCCGTACCGGTCGAGCGGTTCCACGACGAGGAGGCGACCGCTCGGCTCGGTCGGGTGACCCGGCCGTTCCTGCTGCGTCGGCGCAAGAGCGACCCGGGGATCGCGCCGGAGTTGCCGCAGAAGTCCGAGCACGATGTCGTCGTACCGCTGACCACCGAGCAGGCCACGCTCTATCAGGCCGTCGCGAAGGAAACGCTCGCGAAGATCGAGGAAGCCGAGGGCATCGCGCGGCGCGGGCTGGTGCTGAGTCTGCTCACGCAGTTGAAGCAGGTGTGCAACCATCCGGCGCAGTTCCTGCACGAGCCCGGTCCGCTCGAGCGGCGGTCCGGCAAGCTCGCGGCGCTGGACGAGCTGCTCGACGTGATCCTGGCCGAGGGCGAGTCGGTGCTGATCTTCAGTCAGTACGTCGAGATGTGCCGGCTGATCGAGGCGCATCTGGCGGCGCGGCAGGTCAAGACGTTGTTCCTGCACGGTGGCATCGGGGTGCGGAAGCGCGAGCAGATGGTGGAGCAGTTCCAGTCGGGCGAGGCGCCGGTGTTCCTGCTGTCGTTGAAGGCGGGCGGGGTCGGGTTGACGCTGACGCAGGCCACGCACGTCGTGCACTACGACCGGTGGTGGAACCCGGCGGTCGAGGATCAGGCGACCGACCGCGCGTACCGGATCGGTCAGGACCGGCCGGTGCAGGTCCATCGGCTCGTCACCGAAAACACGCTGGAGGACCGGATCGCCACGGTGATCAACGCGAAACGCGACCTCGCGGACGCCGTCGTCGGGTCGGGTGAGGCGTGGTTGAGCGAGCTGTCGGACACGGAGCTGACCGAGCTCGTCGAGTTGTCGACCGGCCCAGTGCGATCCGGGTCGGCGAGTGCGTACAACCCTTCTGCGGTGGGGAAATCCGATGGCTGACGAGGATCGGACGCCGTGGCAGGGGTGGCGGCGGAAGGGTGAGGACGCCGGGTTGCCGGCGGCCAAGGGCGCGGGGAGCCGACGGTCGTTCGGGGCGACGTGGTGGGGGCGGGCCTGGTTGGAGGCGCTCGAGCAGCGGGCACGGCTCGATCCGGGGCGGCTGTCACGCGGACGGTCGTACGCGCGGCGCGGCAGTGTGCTGGAGCTGACGGTCAGCCCGGGTCAGGTCGAGGCGGCGGTGCAGGGCAGCCGCGTCACGCCGTACCAGGTGACGGTCCGGATCCGTGCGTTCTCCGCGGACGAGTGGGACGCCGTACTCGATGTTGTCTCGGCGCAGATCGGGCGGGTTGCGGCGTTGCTCGACGGGGAGTTGCCGCCGGAGGTCGTGGAGGACGTACAGGCAGCTGGGCTGGATCTGTTGCCGGGCGCGGGCGAGGTGCTGACGAACTGCAGTTGCCCGGACTTCGCCGTACCGTGCAAGCATTCCGCGGCCGTTTGCTATCTGGTGGCGGATGCGCTGGACGACGATCCGTTCGCGTTGCTTTTGCTTCGCGGGCGGCGCAAGGACGAACTCCTAGCCGCCCTCCGCTCCCGCCGCACCGGCACCACCGCTACACCTGCCGCGCCCCGCACCCCAGCACCAGCAGGCATCCCAGCAATCGCAGCCTTCGCCCGCCACCTATCTACCTCCCCCGACGAGCAGGTTGTGGGTGTGGTTCCTGTGCCGGCGCCGCCTCGGCCGCTCGGGGCACCCGGCATACCGGCGGCGGTGAAGGTGCTGGACCCACCGCGATCGTCCGGGGTCGACGTACGTGATCTGGTCGCCCTGGCCACCGACGCCTCCCGCCGAGCCTGGGAACTGGCCTCGGGCGACGTCAATCTGGCCCTCACCTTCGAGCAGGACCTCGCACGCCGAGCAGCAGCTTCCCTCGGTACGCCGGAACTCGCCGACCTCGCGCACCGCGCCGGCATCTCCGCCCGCCAACTCACCACCTGGGCCACCGCCTGGCGCCAAGCCGGCCCCGGCGGCCTGGCCGTCACCGTCGACGACCCCCACGACGTCGACCCAGAAGCCCTGGCCGAAGCCCTAGAAGCCCTCCCCCAAGCCACCACCGAAGCCAACCGAGTAACCACCGCCAAAATCCAACTCCGCCTGGGCCGAGACAACCTCTGGTACCGCTTCGACAAAAGCTTCAACGACTGGACCCTCACCCACCCACCCGCACCCTCCCCCCAAGACCTCCTCTGACCTTTAGCCCCGCGCCGCGACGAAAGCCTCGGCGAGGCGGGTGATCAAGTCGTACGGGATCGGCTTGTTGAAGGGGAACTTCAGGGTGCCTTTGCCGGAGCGGTAGGGGGTCAGGGCTTTGGTCAGGGCGGGATCGGTGGGTGGGATCGGGTAGATCGCGAGGTGGGTCTTCCAGCCGCTGAAGTGCAGCAGGGAGGTGCCGTCGAGGGTGATCGTCGGCATCTGGTAGCTGATCTTCTCGCCCGCATCGGGTACGGCGGCGTGGATCGTACGGCGTACCTCGTCCAGCACCTCGCGGACCTCCGCGGGGAACGACGCGATGTACTCGTCCACGGTCTCGAACGCCATCGGCTTATCCTGCCGCTGTCAGTGGGACGAACGGCATGGGTTCGGGCTCCGGGTTCGCGTCCCAGGGTTCGTCGAGTGGGGTTGGGCGCCACTTCCAGGAGGCGGGTGCCGGTGCGCCCGCGACCGTCGTACGGCCGGTGAGTCGACGCAGCCATGGGTCGTCGGCTGCGCCTGGTTCGTGCGGGAACAGCCGCGTGAGGACGCGATCGCACAGGTCGGCGGGCGGGTCGAGCGGGCAGCCGAGGCCGTCGGTGAGGTCCTGTCCGTGGATCAGCAACTCCACACACGCCATACCGGCGAAACCCTCCGGATCACCGATCCCCCACGGATGGAAGGCCCGCGTCCCAGGCGGACTTGCGCGTACGACGGACGCGAGGATGCGCCCCGCGGCCTCGACGAAATCGAGTACGCCGGCCGGCGGAGCGAGTTGTTGCGCCTGCGCGGACCAGCGCACGTACTGCGTCCGCGCACCCACCGCGAGCTGCGACGCCCAATGCAGGTGCGCCTGCCCGATGTGCTCGGCCGTCTTCCGGCAACTCCACTCGATCGTCCCGGCCCGCACTCCCCAATCCGCATCCACCACCGGCCGCAGCGCCCCCACCACACAATCGGTCGCCACCTCGACATCGCCCGCCGTCACCACACACCGCTCCTCTCGACGCCCCCAGTCTGCGGTGCCCGAGCGCCGAAAAAACAGTCTGTTGCGCAGCGCCCGTTTTTGACATAAATAGAAGGAAGAGCCCTATCGCTGGCAGGTTGTTGAGCCGCTGGCGCGATGTAGCACGCCAGCGATGAAACAACCCGCCAGTGGCGGATCAGCACGCTGCCGGCGGCACGTGAATCGAAGGCCGCCGGATGAGCCACATCGTGCAGGAGGGGATATCCCCTCGTGTTGTGGGTTCTCCCCTGTTACACCACCGGAGAACCCACAACTGCAGGGGATATCCGTCCGTGATCGGCCAAACGCAGGGACGGTGTGCTGCGCGGCGCGTTCGGAGGGGTTAGGCGGGGCGGCGGAGGGAGGTTTGCTCTTCGAGGGCCTTGGCCAGGTGGGTGGCGATCTTGGTGTGGCCGGCGACTGTGGGGTGGACCTGGTCGGTGCAGTCGTCTTCGGTGATCCAGCCGGTGGAGTCGACGCAGACGAGGTTCGGGTCGTCGAGGGTCTTCACCGCGGCCTGGATCGTGTCCGCGTGCTTGCCGTTGAACGGGGTCAGCGACACGATCGTCGCGGACGGGTACGCCGTACGCACCCGGCGTACGTAATCGGCGTACTCCTCGAGTTCCAGCGTCGGGTCGTTCACGCCGAGGTTGATCACCACCACGTCCGACGGCTCGACGCGCTCGGCCGGTGAACCGGCGAAGTTCCACCCGAACGAGTCGACCCCGGCCGGTACCTCGCCGTTCCCCGGCTTGCTGATCCCCTGGCTCCCGAACCCGACCTGGTACGACGTGGCGCCGAACGCGCGGGCGGTCAGATAGGCGTACGACGTCGTACCGTCGGCCCCCTCCGACTCCGGGTGCTCGCTCAGCGACCGCACGCCCTGCGTGATCGAGTCGCCGTAGAACTCCAGCCGCGGACCACTCGGCCGGCCGCTGAGCCGCAACGCCGACCTCACGTCGAGCACGAGACCGGCGAACACGACCGCGCACTCGAACGGCGGATTCCACCGGTTGACGTGCTCGTTGACATCCTTCACCACCACCGACACCTGGTGCCTGCCATCGGGCGCCGACAGCTCGATGACCGGTCCTTCGAGCACATGCAGCGAAGGCTCGCCGTCGTCGACCGTGATCCACAGGTGCGGCGCGACGGTCAGCCCGTCGGTGTCGAACAACAGTTGGAGCCGCTCACCGGCGTACGAGAACGAGATCCGCGACCCGGAGTTGACGGTGATCGCCACGCCGGGCTGCTGTCCCCACTGTCCTTCGAGGACGATGCGCGGATCGGACGGGGCGACGACCTCGCCTGGCTCGAACGGCACGACAGCTCCTTCTGCTCGGTTGCCGTGCCATTCTGCCTGGCCATTCCATCGGGTCACCAACCCTCCTTCCGAGCCCGTGCCTCGAACAGCAGGATCCCAGCCGACAGCGCGACGTTCAGCGAGTCCGCCTGACCGAGCATCGGGATCGACACCGCGTCGAACCCCTCGTCGTGCCACGCCCGCGACAACCCCGAGCCCTCCGAACCGACCACGAACGCGGTCGGACCGTCGTACTGCGGAACTCGATAGGTGCCCGTCGCCGCCGGGTCCGCGAGGTGGACGCGGAACCGGTGGCTCCGCAGCCACTCGGCCGCTGACGGGATGTCGTCGAACTCCACGATCGGTGTCGAGAGGACGGTGCCGCGGCTCGCGGAGTACACGGCGGGGTGCGTCGGGCGCGCGCGGCGGCTGGTCAGGACCAGGCAGTCCGCGTTGGCGGCGTCCGCCGTACGGATCAGGGTGCCGAGGTTGCCGGCGTACTCGACGCCGTCGGCCACCAGGACCAGCGAGCGGCTGGTGAAGCGGAACGTCTGCGGCCGCCACTCCGGGACCCGGGCGATCGAGATCAGGCCGTCTGAGCGGGTCTTGCGGGACAAGCGGGCGAGCAGCTTCTCCGAGATCCGGTAGACCTCGGTGGCGCGCTCCGCGATCCGGTCGACGTCCGTCGCACCGGCCTCGGGGCACCAGAAGAAGGCGTCGATGGTGGCGGTCGTGGTCAGCAGGCGGTCGTGTTCCCAGATGCCTTCGACCATGATCCGGCCGGGTGAACCGTCCTTGCGCAGCGCGAGCAGGTCACGGACACGGGGGTGTTGAGCGCCGATAGAGCGGACAAAAGGGTGCACAGTCATGTGCAAGCTCCGTACGGAGAGAATCAGCAAGCGCGCCGGGGACCCTGCGACAGGGCCCATACCGGCGGGGCGACACCTTCAGAGGGTGCCGTGGTACTGACGCGGCCTATCGACCGCGTCAGCCAAGGATTCTCATCACACTTCGGATGGTAGGCAGCCGCGCATCCGCCGTCATCCGGTTTTCCACAGGCCGGTGGCGGGTGAGTTTTGGTCTGTCGGTGCGGGTGGTTAGAGTCCTTTCTCTGATAGCCCCGCTATCACACGGGAGGCTGCTATCACACGGGAGGGAGGGCGGATGGACGCGACACTGCTCGACGCCGAGGCCGACGCGGCCGTGCTGCGGGTCTACCGTCAGGTGTTCGCCGTGCTCGCCCGTGAGGCCGGCGCGATGATCGTCGATCCGGACCTGCTGGACGCCGACCAGGCGATCCTGGACGCGTTCGCCGAGGCCGGCAGCGACGGTCTGACCGTGGAGCAGGCCACCCTCGCCTGCCGGGCGTATCCGCACGACGTGATCGTCCGCCGCTTCGACGTCCTCCGGCAGTACGGCGCGATCACCAAACTCGTCGACCGTCCGAACGAGTTGCGCCACCGCGCCGCCTTCGCGCCGTACGTGATGCTGATGTTCCTGCGGCGGATGTCCGTCCAGGGCGGCCAGGGCGAGCTGCACCAGTTGCTCACCCTCGAGGCGCACAGCGTCAGCGACCCGCAGGCGACGGCCGACGACGGCAAGGACTCGATCGGCCGCCTGACGAAGGTCTTCCGTCTGCTCGGCAACGAGCTCGCCATCCTGGTCTCGACCAGCACCACCGCCCAGCTGCGGGAGAACGCCCAGCTCGCCTGGGGCAACGAGCGCCTGATCGAGCAGGCCGAGAAGGTGCACCGGCTGGTCCTGGACCGCTGGCCCGAGCTGCACCGCGACTGCACCTCGCTCCGGATGGCGCTGGCGGCGTACGCCGACGCTGTCCAGCTCGCCGCCGGCCGCCTGGTCGAGCGCGCCGGTACCACGCGGGCGCTCGGCCTCCTGCCCATCGAGACCTGGCTGACCTTCTCCCGGAGCAGCGAGCCCGACACGCTGGCCGCCGTACTCGACGGTCTGTTGTTCGACGCCGCCGCGCCGGACTTCTCGGCGCAGACGATGGTCGAGGCAGTAGAAACAGGACGCCGCAGCGGCACCGCCCGGATGGCGCCACCGCGCCCGACCGCCGACGCGGATGCTCCGGAGTCCGCCGCCGCGACGGACCGCGAAGACCTGCGCGCCGAGGCGGAGCGAGTGCTGGCCGGGCGCCCGTCCGTCGACATCGTCGAGGTCATCGACCAGGCGGGCGACTGGATCACCGCTCGGCGCGTGCTCGCCGAGCTGACTGCGGCGCACCTGCACGACGAGCTCGACTTCGAGCTGGTGTGGTCCGACGGCATGCGGATCGATCCCACCGCGGGTACGCCGTGGGCGACCGAGGGCGTGTTCCGCCGGGTGACCCGATGAGCACCGAAGCGGTCGAGCGACGGTTGTACAACGCGCTCTGGTGGGCGAAGGTGCAGTCCGCCGGCCCGCTCGAGGTGGACCCGGATACGCCGGCCGTCGCCGGACTCACTCGGGCAGCCGCACCGGACGGGTCAACGGTTTGGCTGGTGCCGACGCTCCCGTCGGGCGCGGGTCATGGCGTGCTCGACGAGCTAGACGCTCCCCCGGTCGCCGTCGAGCAGCCGAACGAAACGGCCCGCATCCTCGCGATCTGCGTCGCCTGCTGCTGGACCGACCGCAGCGCGCCGGCCTGGCCCGGTTCGACCGGCACACTCGCGCAGATCAGGTCCGTGTACGCCGGGATGCGCGGCCGCCCCGAGCAGTCGAGCGATCTCACCCTCATCATCGGCAGCCTGCGCCGCCTGCACGCCACGCACTGGCTCCTGTGGGACGACAAGGCCGGCGAGGTCCGCCTCGGCCCGCGCGTCATCACCTGGACCGCGGCCGACCTGTCCACCCTGCGCGACCTCTGCCGCCACCTCCCCGACCCACCCGCGGCGGTGCTGTCCACGCAACCGTCGGCAGCGGATGAGCCGCAGATGGAGGTGACGGATGACTGAGCAGCACGCGTTGTTCGACCCTCTGCTCCAGGACCTCAGCGACCGCTCCCGCGACGAGGTGCTCGCCGCGTTCAGCGCGGTGCAGTACGCCGCGCACCCGGTCGCCGAAGTACAGCTCGCCGGTCTCCGCGACGTCACGCTGCGGCGCCAGGTGCAGCGCATGCTCAAGCTCATCGGCCGGACCCTCGTCCACGTCGACGGCACCCATTGGACCGCAGGGTACGACGACGACATCACCGCCAGCCTCGTGGCGCAAGGCTGGCAGCCGTTGTCCGTCATCGACCGCGCGGTGCTGGTGCTCGTGCTGATCCACTCCGTCGCGATCCCCCGCAGCGAAGGCATCCTGACCGGCGACAGCTGGAAGTCCGCGCGACCCACCACGGTCGACGAGCTGCGGACGACCAGGATCAGCGGCGAGGAGCGGCGCCTTGCCCTGCAGCGGTTGCGCGCCGCGGGGCTGATCCAGCTGTCCGGCGATCACTCGGGTGGACCGTCGTACATCCCGGGTCCGCAGCTGCAGCGACTCACACCGGCTGCACGTCGCCGTCTGCAGGATCAGCTGATCCTCGCCGCCGCCCCGGCCAGCCCGATCGCCGAAGCCATCCGCGCTCGCAACGGCGTCCCAGTCAGCACTACTACGGGAGAAGACGCATGAGCACTGAGGACGGGCCGTTCGACATCCTGGGGTCGAAGGTGCTGCTCGGTGTGCAGGTCGTCGACCTGTCCCGCTTGTCGACGCACCCGATCCCGATGATCGGCCGCGGCCTCATCACGGTCGCCGGCCAGGGCCCGACCGACTCGAACGGCGCCGGTAAGTCGTCCTGGATCGCAGCGCTCAGCCTCCTGCACGCCGATGACCAGTGGCGCCTGACCAGCGGAGCGCCCGGCGCGGCCGAACTGCTGTTCACCGCCGAGGCGGCCGGCCAGGAAGGCAACTGGTCGAACGTTGACCGCGGCTACATCGTCGGCGTCTTCTCCGACCCCGACCTCACCGAGCTCGACGAGATCGAGGCGGCCGCGATCACCGTCTGGATCCGCATCAACCGCAAGGCGTCGTACATCGACCTTCGCTGGAAGCAGGGCCTGCACGTCCCGTACGGCGCGACCGAGGCCGAGCGGGCCGCCGGCGCCGACGCGTTATGGGCCACCCTTCCGCACTCGAACGGCCGCACCGACTTCCACGCCAACAAGCTCTCCCAGGTGCTGTACGGCGGGCAGGTCCGGTGCGTCTCGTTCTTGTCGACGTCGGTCCGTTCCAGCCCGACCGCGAACCTGCTCGCCGAGCCGCTCAACGAGCTCGGCCCGGCCCGCATCTTCAACGCGATCGCGACGCTCACCGGTCTCGACCACGAGCTCGAGCAGGAGCAGGCGCACCGTTCCGCCGAGCACACGCAGCGCGAAGCGACCAAGCAAGCGACCGCCGACCTGCAGCGCTGGGAGCAGGAGATGGCGGCCGTCGAGGCCGGCATCCTGCAGCGCGCCGCCGCGCGTGAGGCACTCGCCGCGGCGAAGGAGTCCTGGCAGGCGCGCTCGGCGCGGCACCTGATCGACGGCTCCGCGCGGAACGACGAAATCCTTCAGGAGCTGACGGTTCTCGACGAGCGGGTCGCCGAGCAGGAGGCCCGGAAGGAAGCGATCGAGGCCGACATCGATGCCTTTGGCAACGAGGAGGGCATGCTCCGGGACGTCCAGCTGACCCGCCAGGAACGGGACAAGCTCGACGCCCGCGACCGGGAGCTCGACCTGGCGCAACGGTCGGTGCGGGAGCAACTCGAGCGTCTCGGGCAGGAGCACCGCCGGCTGCTGGAAGCGGGCCGTTCGGCCGACGGTCGCGACCTGGCCGCGGCCGCCGACGAGCAGGCCGAGGCCCGCGAGGTGCTGGAGGAGCACATCGGCCGCGACCACGCCGCGCGGGTGGCGGTGGAGCACACAGAGGCCGACCTTCGAGAGGCCGAAAGCGGTCAGACCGTCTCCGCGACCCAGCAGCAGGTGCTGGAGACCGCAGGCATCGAGTGCGGCGCCCTGACCGATATCACCGAGCTGCCGGAGTCGGACCGGGCCGAGTGGGAGCCGCGGCTCGCGCCGTACCGCGAGGCCGTGGTCATCGACGCCGGTGACGCGACCGTCGCGACGACCGCGCTGGCCGACGCCGGGTACCCCGGATTCCTGCTGGTGCTGGCGAATCGCCCCGGCGCACCGAAGTCGCGCCGTGGGCCGAAGTCCGCGGACAAGCGGTTCACACTGGACGGATTCTTCGCCGCACTAGGCGAACGCGCGACCAAGGAGAACATCGACGAGGCCGCCGGCGTCGTCGCGGTTGGGCAGTTCGACGAGCCGATCACCGGCCGGACCGCGCGGATCCAGGCGGCCGGGCGTCGCGTGGAGGCTGCCAAGGCGGCCCGCGCGGTGGCATCTGCCGCGCTGGAGCAGGCGCGGTCCCGGGTCGAGCAGGCAGAGCGCCGTACCGCGGCCGCCCAGGCGCTGGCCGACGCGGACGCGGTCCAGGAGCAGATCCTGCACCTCCGCGAGACCATCGACCGGCATGAGACCGATCGGGACTCGCTTGCGCCACAACTCCAAGCAGCGAAGGAGTCCGCCGAGACCGCCGCCGGCCAGCAACTGGTCCGCGACGAACGGCTGAAGAACCTCGAAGCGACCCGTCGCGACCACGACCGGATCCTCGACGAGCTGACCGGCCGCCGCCTCGCGCTGCGCGAGGAGCAGACCACGCTCGACCTCACCACCCGGACCACGGCCTGGGGCGGGACGCCCGCCGAAGCCGAGGAGTTCATCCTCGGGCTGCCCGACGACGCGCAACGCCGTACGACGGCCGACTGGAACCACCAGGCCTGTACGCAGCTCGACGACGTCATCCGCCGCTGCTTCCCGAACGCCCGCTCGCGGGAAGAGATCCCGACCGAGCTGTGGGAGATCCTGAACGGTCCGGACGGCTGGACGAGCGGCACCCTCGGCGACCGCGTCGGCCTGGTGCCGGCGCTGCAACGCACGCTGAGCAGCCACCTCGCGCAGCACGAGACGTTCGACAGCCTGCAGCAACAGCAGATCGCCAGCCAGCGCGCCGAGCGGAACGCCGCGCTCGAGCGCGCCCGCGAAGGCCTCGGCGAAGCGGAGAGCACGGCCCGCGCCCACCGCGCGTCGCTCGCCGACGGCATCAAGGCACGACTCCGCCTGGTGTCCCAGGAGTTCGACCGCCTCGACCAGCAGTACGGCGGGTACGGCGCGAAGCTCGAGTTCCCCGAGCCCGATCCGCCGGCCGAGCCCGACAAGCCGTGGCGCTGGACGGTCACGCCGAAGTGGCGCCGGTCCGAAGGCGGCCCGTTCTCCGCGTTCAACGTCAAGGGCAACACCGCCCAGATGGACGAGAAGGCGGTGAAGCTGGTGTGCGCGGCCGCGCTCGCCGGCGGTTCGGACCGTCCGCTGCTGCTGATCCTCGACGAGCTCGGACGCAACCTCGGTTCGCAGCACCGTCGCGAGGCGGTGGCACTGTTCGAGCAGATCGGCCGCGACCGGAACATCACCGTGATCGGCGCGCTTCAGGACGACATGGAGCGGTACGCGCTGGCCTCGTCCCGGCTGTACGTCAAGCTCCGGCGCAGCTCGGACACCATGGCGTACAACCAGGCGCCGGTGGTGAAGGGCAACGAGGACAACGCGGCCCGGGTCGAGCTGCTCCGCGAGTGGATGACGTCGTACCGCGGTTCGACGCCGACGCTGGAACTGGCCTCGCCGACGCTCACGTAGTCCGACAATTTCCGACAGAAACAATCACGCGAGGTCTTGACCTGGCTCTGTGGGGCCGCATACTCACCAGGTGAGAGCGCTCTCTTCCTACCGCCCCAGGGAGATCCCCCCATGCTGTCGCGACGGTTCCTGCTGCTGACCACAGTCCTCGGCCTCTTCGCCGTACTCCTGACACCGCTCGCGGCGAGCGCGTTCACCCCGAAGCCACCACCGTTGGCCACGCCGTGGACCAACCAGGTGTCGGTGACCGATCCGCTCCCGGAGTACCCGCGGCCGCAGCTGACGCGAACGGAGTGGCAGAGCCTCAACGGCGTCTGGCAGTTCGCGCCGACGAGTGACCTCAACAACCCGCCGACCGGGACCCTGCCCGAGGAGGTCCTGGTCCCGTACCCGATCGAGTCCGCGCTCTCCGGCATCCAGCGCCACGAGAACCGGATGTACTACAAACGCACGTTCACCGTCCCGGCCGGCTGGTCGGGACGCCACGTGCAACTCAACTTCGGCGCGGTGATGTGGCAGTCGAAGGTTTGGGTGAACGGCACGCTGCTCGGCACGCACGAGGGCGGGTACGACGCGTTCTCGTACGACATCACGTCGGCGTTGCGAGCCGGGAGCAACGACATCGTCGTCGGCGTCTGGGCGCCGGTCGACACCGAGGACATCCCGCTCGGCAAGCAGCGCGTCAACCGCGGCGGAATCTGGTACACGCCGTCGTCCGGCATCTGGCAGACCGTCTGGCTCGAGCCGACGCAACCCACCTGGATCACCCGGCTCGACACGATCCCGAACGTCGCGGCCGGCGGACTGGATCTCACCGTGCAGGGATCTTCGCCCGGCCAGGCCGTCCACGCCCAGGTGCTGTCCGGCGGACAGGTCGTCGGTGAAGCGAGCGGCGTCAGCGGGACGATGGGCAACGACTCGGTCGGCGGGTACTTCGGGATGCGCTCCGTCGGTAAGGCGATGCTCGGCGGCTTCCTCCGGCCGACGTTGAACGGCAAGTTCGTCTACGCGCTCGGCACCCTCGACCAGGGATTCTGGCCGGACGGTCTCTACACCGCGCCGACCGACGAGGCGTTGCGGTTCGACCTGGAGCAGCAGAAGGCACTCGGCTTCAACATGGTCCGCAAGCACATCAAGGTCGAGTCGGCGCGCTGGTTCTACTGGGCGGACAAACTCGGGCTGATGGTCTGGCAGGACATGCCGTCGCTGGTTGCCGGACGCACCGCTTCCGCGACCGGCGAAGCGCGGTACGAGTCCGAGCTGCGCCGGATGGTCGACAACCACAAGCAGATCACGTCGATCACGCAGTGGATCCCGTTCAACGAGGGCTGGGGCGAGTTCCAGGCCGGCCGAATCGCCGACCTGGTGAAGAGCCTCGACCCGAGCCGCCTGGTCAACCACAACTCCGGTTCGAACTGCTGCGACTCGGATCCCGATCCCGGCAACGGCGACGTCATCGACGACCACATGTACGTCGGTCCTGGTATCGCGCGAACGCCGTCGACAACGCGCGTATTGCAACTCGGTGAGTACGGCGGCCTCGGATTGCACGTCGCCGGTCACGAGTGGCCGAGCGGCAACAGCTTCGCATACGAGATACTCCCGACGAGCGATGCGCTGACGACGCGGTACGTGCAGATCACCAGCCAACTGCCGGACCTGATCACCGGCTCCGGGCTGTCCGGCTCGGTCTACACCGAACCGACTGACGTCGAGGACGAGATCAACGGCTTCTACACCTACGACCGCCAGGTGCAGAAGATGGACTTCGCGCGGGTGCGGGCCGTCAACCAACAGGTCCTGGCCGCCGCCAACGGTACGACGCTTCCTCTCGGCAAGCTGGTGTCCTTCCGCGTCACTACCCCGACGTACACCAACCGCTACCTGCGACACATCGACGGCGTGGCGAACACCGAGGTCGTCGATGCCAACAGCAACCAAACACTCAAGCAGGACGCGACGTTCTGGGTCCGGCCGGGTCTGTCCAACAGCAGTTGCTACTCCTTCGAGTCACGCAACTTCCCCGGCCAGTACCTGCGCCAGCGCGACCTTCGGATCTACAAGGAAGCCAACCCCGACGCAGCCGACGCCACGTTCTGCACCCATCCCGGTCTGAGCGGCGGCGGTACGTCGTTGGAGTCCGCCGCCCGGCCCGGGTACTACCTGCGGCACCGCGACTCCGAGGTTTGGCTGGACACCGACACCGGCGGCTCGTACCGCGACGACGCGACCTGGAACCTCGTCCCGGCCTGGTGGCGCAGCGGCGCGGACCTCGCGGTCGGCCAGACCCGCACGTTCCGCGTGACCACGCCCGGCTACACCGATCGGGTACTGCGGCATCGGGACGGGCTGGCCCGGACCGACGCGCTCGACGCCAACTCGTCGCTGACGGACCGTCAGGACGCGAGCTTCGTGGTCCGCGCCGGCCTGGCCGAGAGCAGTTGCTACTCCCTCGAGTCGCTCAACTTCCCGGGCCAGTACCTCCGGCACAGCAACTACCGGCTGCAGAAGGCGTCCAACGACGGCACCGACACGTTTCGCAAGGACGCCACGTTCTGCGCCCAGCCCCCACGCGCCGGCGGGGCCGGCAACGTGTCCCTGCAGTCGATCAACTACCCGACGTACTACGTCCGGCACGCCAGCGAGCTGGTCTACATCGCCACTGTCGGCGGGGCGAACCCGTGGGACGGCGGCGGTTCGTACGACGCCGACACGACGTGGGCCGACCAGCCCGGACTCGGAGGCTGACATGCGAGTTCTTTTGACCCTCGCCCTGGTGCTGACGTTGGCACCCGCGATCCCGGCCGACGCGCAGCCGATGCAGGAGCAGGTCTGCTCGGTCTTCTGCGACACGCTCGATCCTTCGAAGGCGCAGGAGGAGACATTCCCGGTCCCGGAGAAGGTGATCAACGGGCGTCGCGTCGTACTGCACGTATCCGACAAGGACGCGATGGCGTGGGGCAGCATCGACAACGGGTCGACCAATGACGCGGTCTGGCTGGACCGCAGCTGGGACGGCGGCGCAACCTGGGACGGCCTGCTCGGCAAGGCCTCGATCCCGTCGGGGTGGACCGGCACGCGCACGCTCATGTACAACCTCGCCGACCCGGCCGGCCACCGCCGGGGTCTGATCCGCGCCTGCGGTGACGCTGCCGGCGTCGACTGCACCGCGTGGGTCCACACCGCGGTCTGCGCGGCGGCCTGCGACGGCAGCTCCGGTCCGTCCGGCGACAACCAGCCGGTGCAGTCGACCACACTGTCCAACCGGCGGATCTCGCTCCACGTCGACAATCGCGGGATGGCCTGGGGCGCTCTAGAGAACGGCACGGGAGGCGACGAGATCTGGCTGGACCGCTCCTGGAACGAAGGCGCCTCCTGGCCTGGCGGCTCATCACTCGGCCGGACCAGCGTCGCCTCCGGCGCTGGCGCAGCCACAACCCGTCTCTACGCTGTGGCCGATCCAGTCTCAAAGCTGTATGGCGGCGCAGTCCGCGCCTGCGGGCGAGCCGTCGAAGGCCAGAGCGGCAGCTGTACGGCGTGGGCACGGCCGGCCTCCGACCGCATCGGTGCAGCCGCCGACGCGTTGATGTCGTACCAGCCGCACACCGCGTGGTGGCTGTCGAGTTGGTGGAACTCCGCGGTGGCTGTGACGACGCTGATGGATTACCAGCAGCGCACCCGCCGTACCGATCTGCGCTGGATCGTGAACGAGGTGTTCGAGAAGAACAAGGGAGTGTTCCCGGCGGGCGAGAAGAGCGGTGACGCGCTCGAGGGGAACTTCATCAGCCGCGCGATCGACGACACCGAGTGGTGGGGTATCGCATGGATCGAGGCGTACGACCTGACCGGCGACCGTCGGTACCTGGATATGGCGGTCACCATCGCCAACTATGTCCAGGGCTACTGGGACACGAGCACGTGTGGTGGCGGCGTGTGGTGGGACCGCGAGCGCACGTACAAGAACGCGGTGACGAACGGGCTCTACATCAGGCTGACCGCGGCGCTGCACAACCGGCTGGCCGGCGACACCGTCTGGTTGCAGCGGGCGACCACGGGGTGGAACTGGTTCGTCGGCAGCGGGATGATCAACTCCTCGAACCTGGTGAACGACGGTGTGACCGGTGCGTGCACCAACAACGGTCAGACCGTGTGGACGTACAACCAGGGCCTCGCGATCGGCGGCGCGCTGGAGCTGTGGCGGGCCACCGGAGACAGTTCGCTCCTCGCGAGGGCTCGGCAGTTGGGTGACGCGGCGATGTCCTCGCTCAGTCCGGGCGGGATCCTCACCGAGAGCTGTGATCCGGCCGGCAACTGTGACGACAACCAGAAGCAGTTCAAGGGCATCTTCATCCGGTACTTCATGGACCTGGCCGACTCCACCGGCGATGCGTCGTACCGGACCTATACCCAGCAGCAGGCCGACTCGATCTGGCAGAACGACCGCGACTCACTGAACCGTCTCGGTCAGCGCTGGGCGGGTGGCGGCACACGTGACTGGCGCACACAGGCGAGCGCTCTGGGGGCATTGGTGGCGGCGACTCCGGGGGGCTGAGCTTGACACTTGTCCAGATTTCGATGTGTTGTTACCAAAATCGGACCCCGGTGCTGACCCGTGACCAGGGGGTGCAGCAAACTGGTGCGGTGACTTTTCCGGAGAGGCGCCGCACCTGCTCACACCGAGTAGGCGGAGCTCTGGTCAAGCGGTCGTATGACGGCGTACCGTCGCCTGCATCCGGCACTATGTCACGACCTGGCGCAGTGTTGCCGCCGCCTCATCATGATCGGAGGGCGTGAATGGCTTCCTGGCTGCTGCGCGCCCAATGGCCACATCGTGACGAGTCCGTCGAGCACCGCGCGCTCCGGGTCGGCCGGACGCTGACCGCGGTGGCGGTCGCGTTCCCGGACGTCCACATCTGGACGCAGGACGAGCGCTGGGGGTACCACGTCCTCGAGGCCGACGGCTCCACGCCGCTGCAGGAGATGGTCGAGGCGACGACGAAGGTGCTCGCGAACGGCACGAGTACGACGCGCTTGCACCTGCAGAGCACCGGCGAACTGCCGTGGCTGTTCGACCTGTCCATGGGCGGCACGATGACGACCGTCTCGGACCAGCTCACACTGCACTGGAGCGACGAGGACGCGCTGCAGCAGTCGGAACGCTTCGCTCAGGTCCTGCGCGCGGTCGTCACGATCTGGGAACCGCAGTGGGCGAGCATCGCCGACACCGAGCTCGCCGCGGCGGCCGGTGTCTTCCGGCGCGGGATCCCGATGATGGGCTGGCTCACGTACGTGCGGGGCATGGTGGCCGGCGCTCCCGGCATCGACATCACGCTCACGCCGTACGAACGTGGCACCCTTCTGCAGGCGCCGGTCTCCCCCATCGACCTCACACCGGTCCACATCTGCGCAGCGGCCGCGCTCGTCGGCATCGCGCCCGAGGAATAGCTAGTCCTTCACCACGAGCTGCCGATCCCAGCGCTGCAGCTCATCCGCAGTCGGCACCTCGAACTTGGCGCTCCACTCGGTCAGTTCCTCCCGACTCGCGCGGAACGTCGCCGGCGGCAGGTTCGCATTGCGTCGCTCAAGCCGCTCCCACAGCACCTCGAACGGCAGATCGAGTACGACGATCTCCGCACTCGCACCGAGCGCCTGCGCCCGGGTCCGGAACAGATCTCGCTCTTCCCGCGACCAACAGCCGTAGTCGAGGATCACGTCGACCTCGAGCGTCAAAGCCCTGGCCGCGACGCCCCAGAGCATCTCGGACTCC
Source organism: Kribbella soli (assembly GCF_004331345.1). Classification (GTDB taxonomy): domain Bacteria; phylum Actinomycetota; class Actinomycetes; order Propionibacteriales; family Kribbellaceae; genus Kribbella; species Kribbella soli. The sequence continues at coordinate 1,860,738 of NZ_SJJZ01000002.1, forward strand.
AGCACCCAGCGCCGTCCGTCGACCTCGTTCGTGTTGAACAAGGCGTCCATCCACTCGTCCGGCGTCAACCGCAGCGCTTTCCGATCCTGCTCGAGCCGTCGAGCCCAAGACGTCTTACCAGCACCCGGCAACCCAACGATCAACACCATCCCAGCCATCCCCGGAGCATAGGGCCACCACGCCGTACGGGTCGTCCGATTTGTTCAAGACCCGCACCGGCCGGATGCGGCATGGTCGAACCATGTCGAAGACCGAACTCACGAGCCTCAAGAACGTCGGACCGGCCGTCGCCGACTATCTGAGCCGCGCAGAGATCACGCGGAACGACCAGCTGGCCGGCCGGGATCCTGTCGAGATCTACGAGACGATCTGCGAACGTGACCAGCAACGCCACGACCCGTGTCTCCTGGACACGATCATGTCCGCCGTAGACCAGGCGAACGGCAACCCGCCGCGGCCCTGGTGGACGTACACGCCCGAACGCAAAGCCGGCTGATCGCAATGCCGTACAGAAACCTCAAGGCCACAAATGTTAAGGGCCACCCCTAGTGGGGTGGCCCTTAACAGTGTGAATGTCCGGCGGCGTCCTACTCTCCCACGACCTCCCGGTCGCAGTACCATCGGCGCTGGCG